>NZ_CP172004.1:0-4800000 GCF_044056785.1 Variovorax sp. UC122_21
TGTACAGCGTCCACAAATTATGCAAAACAAAATGGACGGTGTCCACATCAATTTGCAAGAAGACGCTTCCGGCCCCCGGCGGCTCGCCCCGATGCCCGCGCGCACCGTGCGTCGATGGGTGGCGCCATGGCGCGCAGCGTGCATCATGGCCGGCTCATGGAAATCGAATTCAAGTTCCACATCCCCGCCGACCGCCTGAAGGCCGTCGACGCCGCGCTGCGTCGCGGTGCCGTGGTGCGCACGCGGCTGCAGGCGCGCTATTTCGACACCGCCGACGAGCGGCTGGCCGCGCAGGGCATCGTGCTGCGGCTGCGCAAGGAGGGCCGGCGCTGGGTGCAGACGGTGAAGGCCACGGGCGACAACGCGCTGCACCGGCTCGAACACAACGTCGGCCTCGGCACCGCGGGCGCCTCGCCCGACATCGATCCGCGGCGCCACGAGGGCACGCCGGTCGGCGAGCGGCTGGCGCGGGCGCTCGCGGGCGAGGATGGGCAGCTCCTGGCGCTGGTCGAGCGCCAGTCCACCGACATCGTGCGGCTCACGCGCGACGTGCGCAGCACCGGGCCGGGCGGCGTCGTGGCCGAGCTGGCGCTCGATGTCGGCAAGGTGGTGGCGCATGCCGGCACGCCCGAACAGCGCGCATCGCCGGTCTGCGAACTCGAGCTCGAACTCAAGCGCGGCAGCGTGCCGGGCCTGGTCGCGCTGGCGCAGCGCTGGTCGCAGCAGCACGGGCTGTGGTTCAGCACCATCTCGAAGGCCGAGCGCGGCGCGCGCCTGCTCGCGGGGCTCGAGGTGGTGCCCGCCGTCAAGGCCGAGCCGCCGCGCTTCGCGAGCGCGCCCGATGGCCGCGCGATCCAGCGCGCCGTGGTCGCGAACTGCCTTGCGCAGATCCTGCCGAATGCCACCGAAGTGGCGGCGGGCAGCGACGACGAGGAGCAGGTCCATCAACTGCGCATCGGCATCCGGCGGCTGCGCACTGCCCTGCGCGAACTCGAAGGGCTCGATCCCACGGGCGCCTTCGACCGCGCGGGCTGGGAGCCGGCGCTGGTCGACTGCTTCCGCGCGCTCGGCGCGCTGCGCGACCGCGAGCAGGTGGCGAAGATCGCGCAGCCGAAGCTGCGCGAGGCCGGGGCGCCCGAGGTGGATCCGCTGGCCGGCGATGCGGCTGGTGCGGGCGCCTCCCAGCCTTCACCCGGCGAGGCCGTGCGCGCGCCGGCATTCCAGGCGGTGCTGGTGGCCCTGATCGGCTTCACCGCCACCGAGGCCCCGGCGCCCGAACCGGCCGCGGAGGGCGCGCCGCCCGTCACGCCGCTGGACTCCGACGACGCCCGTCGCTTCCTGCGCAAGCGCCTGCAACGCCTGCACGAGCAGGCCCTGCGCGACGGCGGCCGCTTCGAATCGCTGGACACCGACAGCCAGCACCGCGTGCGCAAGCGCCTCAAGCGCCTGCGCTACCTCGCCGAATTCGCGGCGCCGCTGTTCGAGGCCAAGGACGACAAGAAGGGCGACGACAAGAGCGCCGCCGAACGCTACCTGAAGCGCCTGCGTCCCGCGCAGGACGCATTGGGCGAATACAACGACGAGGCCGTCGCGATGGCCCTGTACCGCGAAGCCACCGCGCACGATGCGCGCGCCTGGTTCGCGGTGGGCTGGTTCAGCGCGCGGCACGCGGCGGGCGCGGCGGCCTGTCGGGAGGCGCTGGAAAGGATCGAGGGGGCGCCGCGGTTCTGGAAGAAGGGCCGCGGCAAGTCATGACGCGGGGCGCGCGAGCGAGCGCGTCCGATGTCAGTGGTGGTGGCCGTGCGCCCCATGCACATGCCGATGCTCGATCTCCACCGGCAGCGCCTCGCGCACGTCCGTCACGGTCAGGCTGAAGCGCAGCGCCTTGCCGGCCCACGGATGGTTGCCGTCGAGCAGCACGACCGGGCCCTTGATCTTCATCACGGTGAACACGTGCTCGCGGCCGTCGTCGAGGCGACCCTGCAGCTGGCCGCCCACCTTCACGCCCGGCGGAAAGTCGGTCTTGGGAATGCTGCGCACCAGCGTCTCGTCGCGCTGGCCGAAGGCATCCTCGGGCGCGAGGTTCAGGGTGGTCTGGTAGCCCTTCTCCTGGCCGTCGAGCGCTTCCTCGATCTTGGGCAGCGTGTTCTCGTAGCCGCCATGCAGGTAGGCCATGGGCTCGGGGCTGGCTTCGATCAGCTTGCCCTGGGCGTCGGCGACTTTGTACTTGAGGGTGACGACGGTGTCTTTTGCGATTTTCATCGGGCCATTTTCCGTGCAAACCGATGGGCCGTCGCAGCTAGGTCTTCCACGAACGGAAGGCCTCCGGAAGGGTTTCCTCGGTGCTCAGCTTCTCCATCACCATCGCGATGAAGGCCGACACCGCGAGCGGCAGGTGCTTGCGGCTCGGGTACAGCACGGTCAGCCCCTGCCCCGTGCGCTGGTAGCGCGGCAGCACCGGCACCAGCCGGCCGGCCGCCACGTCGAGCCGGCCCATCGAGGGCGGCAGCAGCGCGATGCCCAGGCCGGCCACGGCCGCCCGGCGCAGCGCCTGCGCGGTGTTGCCGCTGAAGCGGCCGGCGACCTGCACCTCCTCCTCGCCGTCCGGCCCGGTCAGCCGCCAGGTCGCGCGGCCGCTGGGATGCGGCGCGGTCACGCAGTCGTGCTGCGCCAGGTCCTGCAGCGTGGCTGGGGCGCCGTGCGCGGCGATGTAGGCGGGGCTCGCCACCAGGCCGTCGGTGCGCGGGCCCAGCAGCTTGCGGCCGACGTAGCCCGAATCGGGCTGCGCGCCGCCACGGAAGGCGACGTCGATCTGCTCGGCGATCAGGTCGGCCCGGGCGTCGCTCAGCACGAAGTCGACCCGTACCCGTGGATGCGCGGCCAGGAAGTCGGCGACCCATTCCATCGGGAAGAAGTCGAAGAAGTCGGCGGTCGCCGCCACGCGCACGAGGCCGCTGGGCTCGCGGCTGCCGGTGACCAGTTCCTGCCCGGCCTCGACCAGCCCGTCGACCGCGCCCGCGCAGCGCTCGTGGAAGGCCCGGCCCGCGCTGGTCAGCGTCAGCTTGCGGGTCGAGCGCTGCATCAGCCGCGTGCCCAACTGCGCCTCGAGCTGCTGGATGCGCCGGCTCACGGTGTTGGGCGGCATCCCGAGGCGCCGGGCGGCTTCCGCAAAGCTGCCATGGCGCACCACCTGCACGAACATGGCGATGTCGTTGAGGTCGAGCATGGGATTCGATTCCTTCCAAAAATGGACGAGTGCAATCCGACTCTACCGTCTAGTCAATCAATGGGTGGCGCCCTAACCTTCGATCCATCGGGCCAGCCGGCCCGTCCGTCCATCCATCGACCCCGAATCCCAGGAGCTTTCATGTCCACCACCCAACCCCTCATCGGCATCGTCATCGGCTCGACCCGCAAAGGCCGCTTCGGCGAGAAGCCCGCGCACTGGATCCACGAGATCGCGAAGCAGCGCACCGACCTCGCCTTCGAGCTGGTCGACCTGCGCGACCATCCGCTGCCCTTCTTCGACGAAGCCGGCGCGCCGGCCTGGGGCCCGGTGAAGAACGAGGCCGCGCAGCGCTGGCAGGCGAAGCTGGCCACCTTCGACGGCCTCGTCGTGGTCACGCCCGAGTACAACCACGGCCCGAGCGCGGTGCTGAAGAACGCGATCGACTGGGCCTACAAGGAGTTCGTGCGCAAGCCGATCGGCTTCGTGGGCTACGGCGGCGTGGGCGCGGCGCGCGCGATCGAGCAGCTGCGGCTGATCGCGGTCGAGATGCAGATGGCGCCGGTGCGCAACGCGGTGCACATCGGCATGGTCGAGTTCCTCGGCATCTGGCAGCAGGGCAAGAACTTCGAGGACTTCCCGCACCTCGCGCAGGCCGCGGGCGGCATGCTCGACGACCTGGCCTGGTGGACCAAGGCGCTGAAGACCGCGAGGGAGGCCGCATGAGCACCGACGTCGCGACCAGGACCCGCGCCATCGTCTATCGCACGCGCGGCATGAAGCACGGCCCGATCGCACGGCTCGTGAGCCCGGGCGACCTCGGCGAATTCCTCAAGCCCTTCGTCTTCCTCGACCTGTTCGGCTTCGACACCGAAGGCGGCCACCGCGGATTCGGCATGCATCCGCACTCGGGCATCGCCACGCTGACCTGGCTGATCGAGGGCGATACGCTCTACGAGGACACGACCGGCGAACAGGGCGTGCTGCGCGGCGGCGGCGTCGAGTGGATGCGCGCGGGCAATGGCGTGTGGCACACGGGCGCGCCGGCGCCGGGCGTGCAGCGCGTGCGCGGCTTCCAGCTCTGGGTGGCGCTGCCCGCATCGGAAGAGAACGCGCCCGCGCAGAGCATCTACCTCGCGCCCTCGCAGGTGCCGCGCGAAGGCCCGGCGCGCGTGCTGCTCGGCAGCCACGGCGCGGCGCGCAGCGCGATCCCGGCGCCCGCGCCGATCAACTACCTCGCGGTGCAACTGAAGGACGGCGAGCACTGGCGCTACACGCCGCCGGCCGGCCACACGGTGGGCTGGCTCGCGGTGGAGAGCGGCCGGCTCGACGCGGGCGACCAAGCCGGCGGCCCGATCGGCGACGGCGAACTCGCGGTCTTCGAGGAATCGGGCGAGGCCATCGAGCTGGTGGCGCAGGGCGACACCTCCTTCGTGCTGGGCTCGGCGGTCAAGCATCCGCACGAGCTGGTGATGGGCCACTACTCGGTGCACACCAGCCGCGCGACGCTGGACCAGGGCGAGGCCGAGATCCGGCGCATCGGCGCGAAGCTGCGGCAGGAGGGGCGGCTCGGCCGAGCCGCGTAGCGCAGGAAGTGCGGCTCGGCCGAGCCGCATAGAGCCTCGTAATCGAGCATGCGCGCGGCGGGTGGCTGCGCCAGAATCGTTCGCTTCCAGAACGATTCAGCCAGCCGCCCCCCATGAACATCGTCGATTCCTTCGCCGACGTCGCCCGCTTCGTCGACATCCGGCGCGACATCCACGCCCATCCCGAACTCGGCTTCGAGGAACACCGCACCTCCGAGAAAGTGGCCGGCCTGCTCGCCGAATGGGGCATCGAGGTGCACCGCGGCATCGCGGGCACCGGCCTGGTCGGCGTGCTGCGCAAGGGCACGGGCGCGCGCACCATCGGCCTGCGCGCCGACATGGATGCGCTGCCGCTGCACGAGGCCAACGAGTTCGCCCACAAGTCGCGCCACGCGGGCCGCATGCATGCCTGCGGCCACGACGGCCACACCACCATGCTGCTGGCCGCCGCCTGGCACCTGTCGCAACAGGGCCCGGACGACTTCGACGGCACGGTGCACTTCATCTTCCAGCCCGCGGAGGAGATGGGCAAGGCCGGTGCCAAGAAGATGATCGACGAGGGCCTGTTCGAGCGCTTCCCGTGCGACGCGGTGTTCGGCCTGCACAACTTCCCCGTCGGCGACGTGGGCCGCTTCGCGCTCAACGAGGGCGCGCTCATGGCCTCGAGCAACACCTACCGCATCACGCTGCACGGGCGCGGCACGCATGCCTCGATGCCGCACACCGGCATCGACCCGGTGGCGGCGGTGGTCAACCTCGCGCAGCAGCTGCAGACCATCGTCGCGCGCACCATCCCGAGCACCGAGCGCGCGCTGCTCGCGGTCACGCAACTGCGCGGCTCGGACGCGCCCAACATCATTCCCGACGAAGCCACGGTCGGCGGCACCATCCGCACCTTCTCGATCGAGGCCATCGACCTGCTCGAAGCCCGGCTGCGCGAGGTGGCCGCGGGCGTGGCGGCGGCGCACGGCTGCACGGCCGAGGTGTTCTTCAACCGCTCCTCGCCACCGACGGTGAACCATCCGGCCGAGGCGCGCTTCGCGGCCGGCGTGATGCGCGAGGTGGTGGGCGACGACATGGTCACCACCGATTTCCCGGCGGTGATGGGCGCCGAGGACTTCGCCCACATGCTGCTGGCGCGGCCCGGCTGCTATGCCTTCCTCGGCAATGGCGATGGCGACCACCGGCTCGACGGCCACGGGCCCGGGCCTTGCATCATCCACAACAGCTCGTTCGACTTCAACGACGAGATCATCCCGATCGGCGCGAGCTACTTCGTGCGGCTGGCGCAGCGCTGGCTCGCGCCGGGGCGCTGAAGCGACCCCGCGGATTTCTTCTTTTCTCCAACCCGACGAAAGCGGCCCCACCGATGACCACCCCGTTCGCCCGACGCTCGCTCCTGGCCCTTGCTTTCGCGGCTGTCGCGCTGCCCGCGATGGCGCAGCAGCGCGTGATCCACATCGTCGTGCCCTTCGGCACCGGCGCGGTGCAGGACACCGTGGCGCGCGCCTTCAACAACGAGCTCGGCGCGGCGCTCAATGCCAGCGCCATCGTCGAGAACCGCGCGGGCGCGGGCGGCACCGTGGGCGCGGCGATCGCGGCCAAGGCGCCGGCCGACGGCAACACGCTGGTGCTCGCGGCCGCGAGCCACAACATCGCGGGCTTCCTCTACAGCAAGCTGCCCTACGACCCGCTCAAGGACTTCGTGGGCGTGGCCAACATCGGCAACGCGGGCTACGTGCTCGCGGTGGCCAGCGGCATGAACGTGTCGACCACGGCCGACTTCATCAAGGAGGTCAAGGCCAACCCCGGCAAATACAACTACGCCTCGGCCGGCAACGGCAGCGCCACGCACCTCGCGATGGCCTCGTTCCTCGCCAAGGCCGGGCTGCAGATGACGCACATCCCGACCAAGTCCACCGGCGAGGCGGTCAACGAGGTGCTCGCGGGCCGGGTGCAGGCGGTGATCTCGTCGAGCATCGGCGTGATGGGCTTCCAGAGCGATCCGCGCATGAAGCTGCTGGCCTCGACCGGCCAGTCGCGCAGCCCCTTCCTGCCGAAGCTGCCGACCGTGGCCGAGAGCGGCCTGCCCGGCTATGCCTTCGATTCGTGGATCGGCCTGCTCGCGCCGGCCGCCACGCCCAAGGCCGAGGTCGAGCGGCTCAACGCGGCCGTCAACAAGGTGATCGCCGACCCGGCGATCCAGGAACGCTTCACGCGGCTGGGCGTGGAGCCGCGCAGCCAGAGCGCCGAGGAATTCCAGAAGCTGCTGCGCGCCGACTGGGATGCGATGGGGGCGGTGGTGAAGGCCTCGGGAGCGAAGGTCGATTGAGGTCGAATACAAGCTTTGGCAGATAAAAGGTAAATACAAGCCAAAACCTGTAAATTGACAAAACAAGGGAGGGCCTTTATCTTGAAGACAAGATGGACTACCCCCTTCGTTTTGCCGACCAGCTCCGGGCGCACCTCCAGGCGCTGCGGAAGAAACGCGGCCTGACGCAGGCGCAGGCCGGCGCCCTCGTCGGCGTCAGCCAGGCCCGGATCGCCGAGATCGAGGCGAATCCGGGGGCCGTCGGCTTCGAACAGTTGATGAAATTGCTGGCGGCGCTGGGCGCGTCGATCTCGCTGCGCGACGAGGACGAGGTTCCGGCGAATGCGGAACTTCCCGATGGCGACCCGCGCCCGAACGACCGCAACGCGCCGCGCGCCTATGGCCGGGTGCCGTCGCCGGCCGCACCGGTCGTCCAGGAAAAAGGCATGGAACCGCCGGCCGCCCCGTCGCCCCCCGAACCGCAAGCGCCGCGCCCCCGCCGCGGCTGGCCCCGTGCCCGCCGCCCGCGAGCGCTTCGCCGCCGCGCCGAGGAAGGGCTCCTGGTGAGGCGCGCGCTCAAGGCCTGGATGAACGGCGAGCTCGTCGGCACCTGGTCGGTCGATCGCGAATCCCACACCTTCCGCTACGAGCCCGCGTGGCTCGCGTCGCCGCGGCGCCGCTCGCTGTCGCTCTCGCTGCCGATCACCACGGCGCTCGAAGTCCAGGGCGAGGCGGTGCGCAACTACTTCGACAACCTGCTGCCCGACAACGAGCGCATCCGCATGCGCCTGGGCCAGCGCTTCGGGCTCAGGAGCACGAAGGTCTTCGACCTGCTCGAAGCCATCGGCCGCGACTGCGTGGGTGCGGTGCAGCTGCTGCCCGATGGCGCGATGCCCGAGGGCTGGGACCGCGTGGACTGCGAGCCGCTCGCCGACGAGCAGGTGGCCGAGCTGCTGCGCGCCGTGCCGACCGAATCGACGCCCGAGCGGCTGCGCGACCGCGACCTGTTCCGGATCTCGCTGGCCGGCGCGCAGGAAAAGACTGCGCTGACCCGCGTCGACGGCCGCTGGTGCCGCCCGCACGGCGCCACGCCGACCACCCACATCCTCAAGCTGCCGCTGGGGCTGATCGGTGGCTCGCGGCGCGTCGATGCCTCGGACTCGATCCACAACGAATGGCTCTGCGCGCGGATCGTCGGCGCGCTGGGCCTGCCGGTCGCGCCGACCGCCATCGAGACCTTCGGCGACCAGCAGGTGCTGGCGGTCGAGCGCTTCGACCGCGAGTGGATGGCGGGTGCGAACGGCGAGCGCTGGATCGCGCGCCTGCCGCAGGAAGACTTCTGCCAGGCGATGGCGCTGCCGCCCGAGCGCAAGTACGAGCAGCACGGCGGCCCCGGCATGACCCGCTGCCTGCAACTGCTGCAGGGCAGCCGCAACCGGGACGACGGCACGCTGTTCCTGCTCGCGCAGCTCGCCTTCTTCCTGCTGGCGGCCACCGACGGGCATGCCAAGAACTTCTCGCTCCACCTGCAGCGCGGCGATGCCTACGAGATGACGCCGCTCTACGACGTGCTGTCGATGTGGCCCTACTTCGGCAACGGCGCGAGCCAGTTCCAGCCGCGCCGGGCCGAGCTGGCGATGGCCGTGCGCTCGAAGAACGCGCACTACGCGCTGCACACCATCCAGGCCCGCCACTGGTGGGGGCTCGCGATGCGCAACGGCGGCGACCACACCTGGCGCGCGATGCTCGCGATGGTCGAAACGCTCGACGAGGCGCTGGCCGAGGTCGAGGCCGCGCTGCCCGCGGACTTTCCCGCGCGGACCTGGGAGGCGGTTTCGCGCCGGCATGCGCGCCGAGGCGCGGCGCTTCCTCTCGGGCGTGGCGCCCGCCGCGACGCCCTGACCGGGTGTCGTCCTCCAGCCGGATGCGCTCGCCGCGTGCCGGCGTGTAGGACGCCCGTGCATTGACTTCGGCCTTGCCCGGGCGATGCTGGGAACGGGTTCCGGCTCGTAGGCCGGACCGCAGGAAGGAAGGCTTTCATGGAACAGACAACGACAACAGGCATGCCCTCGCGCCAGGGCGGAACGCACAAGCTCTGGGTGGCGATCGGCGTGCTCGCGGTGGCGGTGGCCGCGCTCGGCGGCGCGCTGTGGCAGAAGCATCAGGGCGGCACGGCGGCGGCACCGCCCGTGGCCCTGGCCACGGGCCCGGCGCCCGACGACTTCAAGCCCGATGCGGCGCCGCCGGCGCTTCAGCCCTTGCCGTCCGGCCCGACCGTCAACGCGACGGCGCCCGCGCCAGCCATGAGCGCCGCGCCGCAACCCGTGCCCGCCGCGGGCCCCGCGCCGATGGCCGCCGCGCCCGAACCCGTGGCCGCCCCGCCCTGCGCGGTCTGCGGCCATGTGGAGACGGTGCGTGCCGTGCAGCGCACCCAGCGCCCGAGCGGCGTCGGCATGGTGGCCGGCGGCGTGGTCGGCGGGCTGGTGGGCAACCAGATCGGCCATGGCGGCGGCCGCACGGCCGCGACCGTGCTTGGCGCCGTCGGCGGCGGCTACGCCGGCAACGAGATCGAGAAGCGCACCCACACGGTCACCGTCTACCAGGTCGGCGTGCGCATGGACAACGGCACCCTGCGCAGCGTCGAGACGCGCAGCGCGCCGCCGATCGGCAAGGCCGTGAGGCTCAAGGGCCACACGCTGAGCCCGGCCGACGGCCACAAGTAAGCGTTCCTCACCCAACCCGCACCGCGCCCGGCAGGCCCTGCCGGGCACATGCTCGTTTACGAGAATATTGACGGTATATCCTTAATATATTTAAATCCGCTCCGTCCCAGCCCCGCCCATCCGGGCCCATCCAAGGAGCGAATTCGTGAGCAACCCCCGCTGGCAAGGCATCTTTCCCGCCGTCACCACCAAGTTCCATGCCGACGAGCGCATCGATGCCGAAGGCACCGCGCGCCACATCGATTTCCAGATCCGCAACGGCATCCACGGCCTCGTCACCTGCGGCTCGCTCGGCGAAGCCAGCACGCTGTCGCTCGAGGAGAAGCTGCAGGTCGCGCAGATCGCGCTCGAGGCCGCCGACGGCCGCATCCCGGTGCTGGCCAACGTGTCCGAGACCAGCACCCGCGACGCGCTGCGCTACGTCGAGGGCGGCAACAAGCTCGGCGTGGCCGGCTACATGGTCATGCCCTCGGTGATCTACGTGGCCGACGCGCGCGAAGCCATGCTCAACGTGCGCACCATCGCCAACGCGGCGCAGAAGCCGGTGATGGTCTACGACAACCCGGTGGCCTACCGCGTCGACCTCAAGCCCGAGCACATGGTCGAGCTGGCCGACTGCGAATGGATCGCGGCCATCAAGGAGAGCACCGACAACATCCGCCGCATCACCGACCTGCGCAACACGGTCGGTGACCGCTACCAGCTGTTCCTCGGCGTGGACGATCTCGCCTACGAGGGCCTGGCGCTGGGCTGCGACGGCCTGCTGGCCGGCGTGGGCTGCGCGTTCCCGCGCGAGACCGTGGCGCTGTACGACCTGATGAAGGCCGGCCAGTTCGCCGAGGCGCTCAAGCTCTACCAGTGGATGACGCCGATGCTGCACCTCGACGTCTCGACCAAGCTGGTCCAGAACCTCAAGCTCATCGACCACCTCGTGGGCGTGGGCACCGAGCACGTGCGCCGTCCGCGCCTGCCGCTGGTGGGCGCCGAGCGCGAGGCCATCGAGGCCATCGTGAAGAAGGCGCTCGCGACCCGCCCGGCCAAGTACCAGTCGGTCGCCTAAGCCCTTCGTTTGCTGCGTTTCCCCCGAGGGCGGCGCCCTCGTTTCCCTCGTACCCTCCGTGTCCCCTTATCCAGGAAGAAGCATGAAGACACCATCGAAGATGATTCCGCTGCTCGGCCTCGTGGCGCTGGCCCTCGCAACCCAGGCGAAGGCGCAGGAGCAGGTGGTCAAGATCGGCCATACCGGGCCGCTCTCCGGCCCCAATGCGTTCGCGGGCAAGGACAACGAGAACGGCGTGCGCCTCGCGATCGAGGAGCTCAACGCCAAGAAACTCGTGGTCGGCGGCAAGACGCTCAAGTTCGAACTGAAGTCGGAGGACGATGCCTGCGACGCCAAGAGCGGCGTGGCCGTGGCGCAGAAGTTCGTCGACGACAACGTCAAGTTCGTCATGGGCCCGTACTGCTCGGGCGTGGCCATCCCGGCCTCGCGCGTCTACAGCGACGGCGGCGTGCTGCTGTCGACCGTGGGCACCAACCCGAAGGTCACGCAGGGCGGCTACAAGAACCTCTACCGCATCATCGCGAGCGACAACCAGATCGGCGGCAGCATGGCCGTCTACGCGGCCAAGGTGCTCAAGGTCACCAAGGTCGGCGTGATCGACGACCGCACCGCCTTCGGCCAGGGGCTCGCCGAGGAGTTCACCAAGGAAGCGACGAAGCAGGGTCTCACCGTGGTCGGCCAGGAGTTCACCACCGACAAGGCGGTCGACTTCACCGCCATCCTGACCAACATGAAGGCCAAGCAGCCCGAGGCGATCTTTTTCGGCGGCTACGCACCGCAGGGCGCGCCGATGACGCGGCAGATGAAGCAGCTCGGCATCAACGCCAAGCTGCTCGGCGGCGACACGTTGTGCAGCCCCGCGATGGGCAAGCTCGGCGGCGACGCGGTCAACGACGCGGTGTTCTGCGCCCAGGGCGGCTCGATCCTCGAGAAAGCGGTCAGCGGTCCGGCCTTCAAGGAGAAGTTCAAGAAGCGCTTCGGCGCCGACGCCGATGCCTACGCGGCTTCGTACTACGACCAGGTGATGTTCATCGGCGAGTCGATGGCCAAGGCCAACTCGATCGATCCCGACAAGGTCGGCGCCGAGCTCTACAAGACCACCTACAAGGGCGTGGCCGCGACCTATGCCTACGACGACAAGGGCAACATGAAGCAGGCACCGATCACGGTGTTCACCTTCAAGAACGCCGCGCCGACGGCGCTCGCGAGCTACTGAGTCGCGTCTCCCCGGGAAGGGGCCGCGGCCCCTTCCTCCCCTCTTCCTTCAACGCATCGCCGTCTTCACGCAAGGCGATGCGCCACCCCCATGCACCGCATTCAGATCATCGACTCGCACACCGGCGGCGAGCCCCACCCGCCTCGTGACCGGCGGCTTTCCCGACCTCGGCCGCGGCAGCATAGCCGAGCGCCGCGCGCTGCTGGTCGAACGGCACGACCCCTGGCGCGCCGCCACCGTGCTCGAACCGCGCGGCAGCGACGTCGTGGTCGGCGCGCTGCTGTGCGAACCGGTCGCGCCCGATGCCGCGGCCGGCGTGATCTTCTTCAACAACGCGGGCTACCTCGGCATGTGCGGCCACGGCACCATCGGCCTGGTCGCGAGCCTCGCGCACATGGGCCGCATCGGCCCCGGCGAGCACCGCATCGAAACGCCCGTGGGCACCGTCACCACCACGCTGCACGCGGACGGCGCGGTCAGCGTGCGCAACGTGCCCGCGTACCGGCATCTGCACCAGGTGGCCGTCGAACTGCCGGGCCACGGCACGGTGCGCGGCGACGTGGCCTGGGGCGGCAACTGGTTCTTCCTCGTGAGCGAGGCCGCGCACGGCCAGCGCGTGGCGAGCGACAACCTCGCCGCGCTCACCGACTACACGGCCGCGCTGCGGCGCGCGCTCGCGGCGCAGGGCATCAGCGGCGCCGAGGGCGCGGAGATCGACCACATCGAACTGTTCGCCGACGACGCGGACGGCGCCGACAGCCGCAACTTCGTGCTGTGCCCCGGCAATGCCTACGACCGCTCGCCCTGCGGCACCGGCACCAGCGCCAAGATCGCCTGCCTCGCGGCCGACGGCAAGCTCGCGCCCGGCCAGGTGTGGACGCAGGCCAGCGTGATCGGCAGTCGCTTCGAGGCCAGCTACGAGCCCGCCGACGACGGCCGCGTCATCCCCACCCTGCGCGGCCGCGCCCACATCAGCGCCGAAGCCACCCTGCTGATCGACGAGGCCGATCCCTTCGGCTGGGGCATCCGGCTCTGACACGGCAGATGGCCGATGCGGACGCGATCGTCATCGGCGCCGGCATCGTCGGCGCCGCCTGCGCGCATGCGCTCGCGCGCGCGGGCCGCCGCGTGCGCGTGATCGACGCGCGCCTGGGCGGCGCCACCGGCGCCGGCATGGGCCATCTCGTGGCGATGGACGACAACCGTGCCGAGCTCGAACTCAGCAGCCGCTCGATCGACCTGTGGCGCGCGCTTGCGCCGCGCCTGCCGGCCGATTGCGCGCACAGCGCCTGCGGCACGCTCTGGATCGCCGCCGACGACGCGGAGATGGCCGAGGCCGAACGCAAGCGCGAGCGGCTCGCCGCGCTGGGCATCGCGAGCCGGTTGCTCGACGCGAAGGCATTGGCCATGGCCGAACCGGCATTGCGCGCCGGCCTCGCGGGCGCGCTCGAGGTGCCGGGCGACGGCATCCTCTATGCGCCCAACGCGGCGCGCTGGCTGCTCGCGGACGCGGGCGCCGCGATCGATTCGAGCAGGCCCAGGTCGCGGCCATCGAGGACGATGGAACGCTGCTTCTGGCCGACGGCGGTCGGCGCCGCGCCGCGCAGGTCGTGCTGGCCGCCGGCCTCGAGGCGGCCGCGCTGTGCCCCGAACTGCCGCTGCGGCCCAAGAAGGGCCATCTGCTGATCACCGACCGCTATCCGGGCACCGTGCGGCACCAATTGGTCGAGCTCGGCTACGTCACCAGCGCGCACCATGCCGAGGGCGACTCGGTCGCCTTCAACGTGCAGCCGCGGCCCACGGGGCAGCTGCTGGTCGGTTCCTCGCGGCAGTTCGACACCACCGATCCCGCGGTCGAGCCCGCGATGCTCGCGCGCATGCTGCGGCGCGCGATCGACTACCTGCCGGGCCTCGGCGAACTCAACGCCATCCGCGGCTGGACCGGCCTGCGCGCCGCCACGCCCGACGGCCTGCCGCTGCTGGGCGCGCATCCGTGGCGCGAGAGCTGTGGCTCGCGCTCGGCCACGAAGGCCTGGGCGTGACCACCGCGCCGGGCAGCGCCGAACTGCTCGTGGCGCTGATGACGGGCACCGCGCCGCCGTTCGATGCGCGGCCCTTCGCGCCCGGGCGGCTGCTGGAGACGGTGGCATGAACGCCGCGCCGCAGGTCTCACTGCAGATCGACGGCCGCGAGGTGCGCGTCGCGGCCGGCAGCTCGGTCGCCGCCGCGCTGCGCATCGCCGACACGACCCCGGCCATGGGCGTGGCGCGCGTCTCCGTCACGGGCCAGCCGCGCGCGCCCTTCTGCGGCATGGGCATCTGCCAGGAATGCCGCGTCGCCGTCGACGGCCGCCGCCGACTCGCCTGTCAGACCGTCTGCGGCGAAGGCATGCGCGTGGAGACCCTGCGATGAGCACCGACGCCATCGGCCTCGAACACTGCGACCTGCTGATCGTCGGCGCCGGCCCCGCGGGCATGGCCGCCGCGCTGGCGGCCGCGCCCAGCGGCGCGTCCATCGTCGTGATCGACGACAACCCCGCACCCGGCGGCCAGATCTGGCGCGACGGCCCCGGCGCCAGCCTGCCGCCGGCCGCGCGCCGGTTGCGCGAGGCGCTGGCTGCCCGCGCCAACGTGCGCATGCACAGCGGCACGCGCGTGGTGGCCGCCAGCGCGCCGCGCGAGCTGCTGCTCGAGGAGGCGGAGCGCGCCTGGCGCCTGCGCTGGGGCAGGCTCGTGCTGTGCACCGGCGCACGCGAACGCCTGCTGCCCTTCCCGGGCTGGGCCCTGCCCGGCGTGACCGGCGCGGGCGGCCTGCAGGCGCTGATCAAGGCCGGCCTGCCGGTGGCGGGCGAGCGCATCGTCGTCGCCGGCACCGGCCCGCTGCTGCTGGCGGCCGCGGCCACCGCGCGCCAGGCCGGCGCGAAGGTGCTGTGCATCGCCGAGCAGGCGGCCTTCGGCGCGGTCGCGGGCTTCGCGCTGGGGCTCGCGCGCTGGCCCGGCAAGGCAGTGCAGGCGCTGACGCTGGCCGATGCGGCCTACCGCACCGGCTCGCACGTGGTCGAGGCACTGGGCACGACGCAGCTCGAATCGGTGCGCCTGAACCAGGGCGGCCGCCTGCAGGAGATGGCCTGCGAGCGCCTGGCCTGCGGCTTCGGCCTGGTGCCCAACACCCAGCTCGGCCAGATGCTCGGCTGCGCGCTCGCGCCCTTCGGCGACAGCGGCACGCTCGCGCTGGCCGTCGACGCGCGGCAGGCCACCAGCCTGGACGACGTCTACGCGGCCGGCGAATGCACGGGCTTCGGCGGCAGCGAACGCGCGCTCGCGCAGGGCGCCATCGCGGGCCATGCGGCCGTCGGCGACGACAAGGCCGCACGCTTGCAATACGCCGAACGTGCGCGCTGGAACGCTTTCGCCACGCGGTTGCACCGCAGCTTCGCGCCCGGCCCCGCGATCCGCGCGCTGGCCCGGCCCGACACGCTGGTGTGCCGCTGCGAGGATGTGCCCCTCGCGGCGCTCGCCGGCTGCGGCGGCTGGACCGACGCCAAGCTGCACCAGCGCTGCGGCATGGGGCCGTGCCAGGGGCGCGTGTGCGGCGACGCCGCGCAGTTCCTGTTTGGCTGGACGCCGCCCGCGCCGCGGCCGCCGCTGTCGCCCGTGCGCATCGCGACGCTGGCCGGCCTGGGCGCGCGCGACCCGGACTGATCCACACTACGCAGATCCGCGTTCCCCGAACCTCCATGGCTGCTCCGATCACCGTCCCTGCCCCCGCGTCCGCCCCCAAGCGCCGCGCCGCCGACATGGCCTACGACGCCATCGAGACCCTGCTGTCCACGCTGCAGCTCGAGCCCGGCAGCCAGATCGTCGAAGCCGAGCTGGCCGAGCGCACCGGCCTGGGCCGCACGCCGGTGCGCGAGGCGCTGATGCGCATGGTGTCGATCGGCCTGGTCGTGCAGCAGGCGCGCCGCGGCCTGCTGGTGTCGACCATCGACCTCGCCGACCACCTCGACGTGGTGCAGACGCGCCGCGTGCTCGAGCAGCTGATCGCCACCTGCTCCGCGCGCCGCGCCACCGCGCCGCAGCGCAAGGAGATCGTGCGCTGCGCCGAGCAGATGGTGGAGGCGGCCGCGCGCGGCGACCTCGACGGCTACATGCGCGCCGACCATGCGCTCGACCTGGTGAACCACCAGGCCAGCCACAACGACTCGGCCGTCAAGGCCGTCACGCCGCTGATCGTGCAGTGCCGCCGCTTCTGGTACGCCTACCAGCACCAGGGCGAGATCGTCGAGGGCGCCAACGCCCACCTCGAACTGGCGCAGGGCATCGCCACCGGCGACGAGGCCGCCGCCACCGCGGGCGCCGACCGGCTGATGGACTACCTCGAGCGCTTCGCGCGCAAGATCATCGACCGCTAGGAGGCTGCGCCCTGGCGCCGCTGCCGCAGCACCGTCGCGCTCTCGCCGCCCTGGCCCCAGTTGTCGGGATCGATCTCGTCGATCAGCACCGTCACGTCCTCGGGGCGCTTGCCGAGCACCTCCTGCAGCAGCCGGGTGGCGCCGGCGATCAGCGCGGCTTTCTGTTCGCGCGTGGCCGGTGTTTCGCGGCGCGCGAGGCGGATGGTCACGAGGGGCATGGTGGGTGTCCTTCAGGTCGAGGAGCGCCGATTCTCGCCAGCCGGCCCCGGGGAATTCCGCGTGCGCCGCGCCAACCCGCGGCGCATACTGGCCCGATGGCCGCCGCACCCCGAGCCCGTCCCGAGGATTTCTTCAGCACCGACGAATGGCAGGCGCTGACCGCGCGCTCGTCGTGGAAGGGGCTGTGGCTGGTCGCGCACTGCTGGGGCGTCATCGGCCTCGCGATGCTGGTGGGCATCGTCTGGCCGTGGACCCTTCCGTTGATGGTGCCGATCGTCGGCGCGCGCCAGCTCGGCCTGTTCATCCTGATGCACGACGCGGCCCATGCCGGGCTGCACCGCAACCGGCGCGTCAACGACTGGGTCGGCCACTGGCTGTGCTCGTCGACCCTGCGCGACTACCGGCCCTACCACCTGCAGCACCACCGCTTCGTGCAGCAGACTGAGGACCCCGACCTCGTGCTGTCGGCGCCGTTCCCGATCTCGCGCGCCTCGATGTGGCGCAAGGTGGTGCGCGACCTCAGCGGCCAGACCTTCTACAAGCAGCGCTTCGGTCATATCGCCGAAGGCATTCGCCGGCGCGCGCCGGGCGAATCGGCGTTCAAGGCGTTCGGCCGCGAACTCGCGAAGGACCGGCGCTTCTTTCTCGCCAACGGCCTCGGGCTGCTGGCCTTCGCGCTGGCCGGCTACGGGTGGGCCTGGGTCCTGATGTGGCTGCTGCCCATGGCGACCTGGCTGCCGCTCGTGAGCCGGGTGCGCAACATCGCCGAGCATGCGCTGGTGGCGCAGAACGAGGCCGATCCGCTGCGCCAGGCGCGCACCACGCATGCCAACCTGGCCGAGCGCATCTTCATCGCGCCCTACTGGGTCAACTATCACTGCGAGCACCACATGTTCACCAGCCTGCCGTGCTGGAGCCTGCCGCGGGCGCACCGGTTGCTGCAGCGCGGCGGCACCACCGCGCGCATGGAGGTGCAGCCCGGCTACCTGAGCCTGCTGAGGCAGGCCACGGCCGCCTGAAGCTTCAGCGCGTAGCCGGCCGCGCCGCCGTGGGCAGCGCGCCGCGCTGCGCATGCTGGCTCAGCCAGATGCTCGCGATCACGATGGCGATGCCCGCCACCTGCAGCGGCGACAGCCGCTGGCCCAGCAGCACCCAGCCGAGGATCACGGCCGTCACCGGGCTCAGGAAGGCCAGCGAGGCGATGGCGGCCGGCTCCAGCCGCGCCACGCCACGGAACCACAGGATGTAGGTCAGCGCGGCGCCCACCAGCCCGAGCCAGCCGAAGCCCAGCCAGTTGGTGGCCGTGAGCGGCGGCAGCGCCGGTTCGAGCCACAGCGCCACCGGCAGCAGCAGCAGGCCGCCCGCGGTGAGCTGCCAGGCGGTGAAGGTCAGCGCCGAGACCGGCGGCTGCCAGCGCCGCGCCAGCACGGTGCCGAAGGCCATCGACACCGCGCCCGCGAGCGCCGCTGCGATGCCCACCGCGTCGAGCCTGGCCTGCGGCGTGAGCACCAGCAGCGCCACGCCGCCGAAGCCCACCGCGGCCGCCACCACCGACAGCGCGCGCACCCGCGTGCCGAGCAGCGCGCTCGCGAGGAACACCACCATCAGCGGCTGCAGCGAGGTGATCGTGGCCGCCACCCCGCCCGGCAGCCGGTACGCCGCGATGAACAGCATCGCCCACAGCAGCGAGAAATTGAGCGCGCCCAGCACCAGGATGCGGCCCCACCAGGCGCGTTCGGGCAGCTGCCGCACGATGGCCAGCAGCAGCAGGCCCGCGGGCAGCGCGCGCAGCATGGCCACCGTGAGCGGGTAGTTCGCGGGCAGCAGCTCGGTGGTGACGATGTAGGTGCTGCCCCAGATCGCGGGCGCGGCGGCGGTCAGCAGGATGTCGGCGCCCCGGCGGGAGGGCGGGCGCTGCGGTCGGTGATGTCGGTCATGGAGGCTTGAATCTATTCAATTGACCGTTGGTTGTGAATGTCTGAATAATGAATTGATTCATTACCAATGGTTGTGAATCATGGACCATCTCACCGCCCTCAAGGTCTTCCGCACCGCCGCCGCCAGCGGCAGCTTCGCCGGCGCGGCGCGCCAGCTCGGGCTGTCGGCCGCCGCGGTCAGCAAGAACATCGCCGAGCTCGAGGCGCACCTGAAGGTGCGGCTCATCAACCGCACCACGCGCAGCATGAGCCTCACCGAGGCCGGCGCCGCCTACCACCAGCGGCTCTCGCGCATCCTCGACGACCTGAGCGAGGCCGACGCCGCGCTCGCGCCCATGGGCAGCAGCCCCTCGGGCGTGCTGCGGGTCAGCGCGCCGCTGACCTTCGCGCTGACCTGCATCTCGCCCGGCATCCCGGCCTTCATGGAGCGCCATCCGAACCTCAGGCTCGAGCTCGACCTGCAGGACGCGCGCACCGACCTGATCGGCGGCGGATACGACCTCGCGATCCGCGGCAGCGACCGGCTCGAGGACTCGAGCCTGGTGGCGCGCGAGCTCACGACCATGACCCACGTGCTGTGCGGCGCGCCGGCCTATTTCGCCGCCCGCGGCCGGCCCGCGCGGCCCGAGGACCTGAAGGCCTTCGACTGCGTGCAGTTCACGCTCTCGGGCCATGCCCACAAGTGGACCTTTCGCCGTGCCGGCCGCAGCGTGGCGGTGCCGGTCGACGGGCGCTACAAGGTCAGCTCCAGCCTCGCGGTGCGCGACGCGCTGCTCGCGGGCTTCGGCCTGAGCCTGATCCCGCGCATCTACGTCGCGCACGAGCTGGCCGCGGGCCGGCTCGAGGCGGTGCTCGAGGACTGGGAGGCCGACCGCACGCCGGTCTATGCCGTCTATCCCTCGCGTCACCTGGCCGCGAAGACGCGCGCCTTCGTCGACTTCCTGCTCGAGCGCTTCGCCTCGGGCTGACCGTTGAGCAGCCGGCCGATGGGCGTGCGGCGCGCCAGCAGCTCGTAGCTCGCGAGCGCGGCGAGCGAGGTGGCCGCGATGTTCAGGCCCATCTTCGCGAGCGCACCGAGCGGCGCATGGAACAGCAGCACGCCGAAGCCGACGGTGCCGAGCATGTGGACCAGGTAGACCCAGTACGAGCTGCGCGAGAGGTAGTCGAGCACGCCGTTGCGCCGCGGCAGCCAGCGCACGAAGGCGCCGATCAGCGCCAGGCTCCAGAGCCAGGCGGCGGTGCCGTAGGCGAAGGCGATCCAGAACGCGGCATGCGGCAAGGGCGCCGTGCCGCGCGCGGCGCCCAGCAGCACGAGCGTCGCGCCGAAGAAGCCCAGGCCCGCGAGCGCCAGGAGCTGGCAGCGCGCCGCGAAACGCGCGAGCAGTTCCTGCCGCCCGTGCAGGCACAGGCCGAACACGAAGAACAGGCCGCTGTGCACCCATTCGCCCCAGGGCGGCAGGAAGGAGCCGCTCTGCGGCGCCAGGCCCGTGGGATGGAAGGACCCGGCCACGGCCAGCGGCAGCGCCAGCACCAGGACGCCCCAGGGTTGGCGCGCCAGCAGCCCGAAGCCGCGCTCGAAGCCCGCGCGCAGCCGCGCCGGCACGAAGCGACCGAGCTTCGCGCCGGCCCAGGCCAGCATGCAGAACCAGAACAGCTGGTAGATGAACCACAGGTGCAGCGTGTTGAACGGCGAGCCGCCCGGCGGGCGCGGCGGCGCCAGCGCCGCATCGAGCCCTGGCACGCCGCGCACCGTGAGGTGGATGTAGACCATCGCGAGCAGCGTGGTCAGCACGAACAGCGGCGGCCAGAACAGCGCGAAGGGCAGGGCGAGCCGCAGCGCGCGATTGCGCAGCATGGCGCCGGCGCCGCGCCGCTCGACCAGCAGCGAGACGAAGAAGCCCGCGAGCACGAAGAACACCGGCATGCGGAAGCTGTGGATGAACAGCAGCAGCAGGTCGGCGACGCGCGAGGTCTGCGGGTCGCGCCAGGGCAGCGGCGAGGCGACGGTGAGGTGGTTGAGGGCCACGTGCAGCACGATGCCCAGCCACATCATGAGGGCGCGCAGGTTGTCGAGCGCGTGCAGCCGTTGAGGGGCGGAAGGAGGGGTGTTGGCGTTGTTCATGCGGCCACTGTTGGGCCTCACGCAACGTCAGGGTCAAGCGGGGGCGAGCGTGTTTTTCAGGCCGCGCGCAGCGTCGCCATGGCGCGCAGCAGCAGCTCGCGCACCGGCGGCGGCGTCACCGCCGCGGCCTGCAGCACGGGCTCGGTGGCCATGGCCTGCATCAGCCGGCCCGCGATGCCCGGGTCGTGGTCGCAGAAGGCATTAAACAGCGCGGCCCATTCGCGCGCGATCGCCTGCACGGCCGGGTCGCCGGGCGCCGCGCCCCGGGCCTGCAGGGCCTCGAGTTCGCCCGAGAGCCGGCGCCAGGCCGCGTCGGGCGGCGTGCCCAGGCGCGCGAAGTCCTCGGCGTCGAGGTGGCGCAGCAGCGCGGCCATGCGCAGGCCGATGGCCTGCTCGATGTAGCCGATCAGCGCGGCCGAGGGGCCGTCGTCGCGCCGCGCCACCGGCTCGCTGCGGTACATCTCGCCCCAGCGCTCGATCAAGTCGTAGTTGCCGTCCATCCACTGGCCCATCAGCGTCATCCAGCGCGCGGCCAGCGGCTGCAGCTCGAGCGCATCGGCCGGCACGCCGCGCGCCATGCGCTCGCTCAGCTCGGCGATCAGCGGCGGCCACTGGTCGGCCACGGCCTTCCAGTTCGCCATCAGCGCGCGGATCTCCTCGGGGCTGAAGTAGCGGCCGTAGGTGCTCATCTGCTCGAGCGTCGCGAGCCAGTCGACGGTGTCGGGCCGGCCGCCCTCGGCCAGCCGCTGTTCGAGCAGCGCGAGCCGCTCGCGCAGCGCCGTGGCCTGCGCGATCTGCCGGTCGAGCGCGGCGATCTGGCGCGCGACGATCGCGGGCAGCGATTCGCCGCCCGCGCCCAGCAGCCCGCCGATCTCGGCCAGCGGCAGCCCGAGCAGCCGCAGCGCCTGGATCGCATGCAGTCGCGCGATGTCGTCCGGGCCGTAGAGCCGGTAGCCGGCCTCCGAGCGCGCCGACGGCGCGAGCAGGCCGATCGCGTCGTAGTGATGGAGCGTGCGCACCGTGAGCCCGGTGCGCCGCGCGAGTTCGCCGACCTGGAGCAGCATGGCGGCGCCGCCGGGGTTCAGTCTTCGGACGGCACCGGTTCGGGCCCGGGCCAGCCCAGCAGCTCGGCCAGCCGCTGCACCACCCAGTCGGCCTCGGCCGGCTGCAGGCCCGCCTCGGGCACGGCCAGGCCGGCGCGGATGCGCGCCAGGATCTCGCTCTCGACCGGCACCTCGGTGTGGTGCTGGATCTGCGCATGGCCCACCAGGTGGCTGGCCAGGTCCTCGCAGATCTCGTAGCGCTCGCGCACCACGCCGATGGGTTCGCGCAGCCGCTGCCGCGCGTCGGTGTAGACGGCGAAGAACGAGGGCGGGATCAGGATCTGGTTGTCGTCGGACATCGAAGCCTCATAGCCGCGGCAGGGGCCCCATCGACGACGAAACGCGCCCGCGGGCGCGTTTGTCGGGGTTTCGCGCCACCGGCCCGGCGGGCCGTGGCGGCGAAGGCCGGATCAGCCGCCCTTCTTGGCGCGCTTGCCGGGGTTCTTCTTGCTGCGCGTCGCGGTGCCGCGCTCGAGGCTGACCTTCTGGCCGCCACCGTTGCGCGGCAGGGTGAAGCCGGGCAGGGGCACGGGCTTCGGGCTGGCGAGACGGTCGGCTTCGGTACGGATTTTCTTGGGCATGGAAAGCTCGGGTAAAAGTGAAGTTCGAAGGCGTAATTAGGCCACAGCGAGGATTTTGCATGCCAGAAAGCGCGATGGGGGGAGCATGGCCCGGCCGAGGTTCGTCACGGGCTCGCTGCTGCGGCATGTCTGCGTGATGGCGGGCACCGGCGCCATCGGCCTGATCGCGGTGTTCGCGGTCGACCTGATCAACCTGTTCTACATCTCGCTGCTCGGCGAGAAAGCCATCGCCGCGGCCGTGGGTTTCGCGGGCGTGGTCGGCTTCTTCCACACCTCGCTGTGCATCGGGCTGATGATCGGCATCGCGGCCGTGGTCTCGCGCACCGTGGGCGCGGGCCGCGCGCACGACGCGCGCCGCATCGCCACCGCGAGCCTGGTGCTGATGGCGGCGATCTCGCTGGTGGCGGGCAGCGGCACCGCCTTCTTCCTCGGCCCGGCCGTGCATGCGCTGGGTGCCGAGGGCGAGACCGCGCGCTTCGCGCAGCGCTACCTCGCGATCACCGTGCACACGATGCCGCTGCTCGGGTTGGGCATGGCCTGCTCGGCCCTGTTGCGCGCGGTCGGCGATGCGCGGCGCGCGATGATGGTCACGCTGGTCGGCGCCTTCGTCACCGCGGTGCTCGACCCGATCCTGATCTTCGGCTTCGGCATGGGGCTCGACGGCGCCGCCGTGAGCGCCGTGTTCTCGCGGCTGGCGCTGGCCGCGGTCGGGCTGCACGGCGTGGCGGTGCGGCACCGCATGCTGGGCCGCTTCGAGCCGAAGCAGCTGGGCGCCGACGCCCGCGCGATGGCCGCGGTGGCCGGGCCGGCGGTGCTCACCAATCTCGCGACGCCGGTGAGCGCCGCCTTCGTCACCCACAGCATCGCGCAGTTCGGGCCCGCGGCCGTGGCCGGCGCCGCCACCATCGACCGCGTGAGCCCGGTGGCCTTCGGGCTGGTCTATGCGCTGAGCGGCGCGGTCGGGCCCATCCTGGCGCAGAACCTCGGCGCCGGGCAGTACCGGCGCGTGCGCCAGGGGCTGCGCGACAGCCTGCTGGTCATGGGCGTGTCGGTGGCGGTGGCCTGGGCGGTGCTGGCGCTGGGGCAGGACGTCCTGATCCGCGCCTTCTCGGCCGACGGCGTCTCGGCCGAGCTGATCGCGCTGTTCTGCAGCTGGCTGGCGGCCAGCTTCTTCTTCGCGGGCGGCCTGTTCGTGGCCAATGCCTCGTTCAACAACCTCGGCCATCCGCTGCTGTCGACGGTCTTCAACTGGGGCCGCGCGACCGTGGGCACGGTGCCCTTCGTCTGGTGGGGTGCGCAGTACGGCGCGGCGGGCGTGCTGATCGGGCAGGCGGTGGGCGCCTCGATCTTCGGAGTGCTCGCGGTGACGGTGGCGTTCCGGCTTGCGAACCGGCTGGCGCTGCGCGAAGACCTTGCGCCGGCGCCGCCCGAAGGCGCGGTGCCGGTGCTCGACGCACCGGTCGCGCCGACCTCGGCCGCCGGCGGCGCGGCGGCGCTCGCGGGCGACCTCAGAGATCCAGCAGCCGGACCTTGACGCTCTTGCCCTTGATGCGGCCGTCGTTGAGCTTGCGCGCCGCCTCGGCGGCGATGCCGCGATCGACCGCGACGTAGGTCGAGTACTCGTTGACGTTGATCTTGCCGACCTGCTCCTTCGCATAGCCGCAGTCGCCGGTCAGCGCGCCCAGCACGTCGCCGGCGCGGATCTTCTCCTTGCGCCCGCCCACGATCTGCAGCGTGGCCATCGCCGGCGCGAGCGGCGCGCCCTTGCCGGGCGTGAGCTCGGCCAGTTCGTGCCATTCGGACTCGCGGCCCTGCAGCTGCTCGATCTTTCCGACGAAGCCCATCTCGTCCATGCTCGCGAGGTTCAGCGCCAGACCCTCGGCGCCGCCCTGCTGGCCGACGCGGCCGGTGCGGCCGATGCGGTGCACGTGCACCTCGGCATCGGGCGTCACGTCGACGTTGATCACGGCCTCGAGCTGCGCGATGTCCAGCCCGCGCGCCGCCACGTCGGTGGCCACCAGCACCGAGCAGCTGCGGTTGGCGAACTGCACCAGCACCTGGTCGCGCTCGCGCTGCTCGAGTTCGCCGAACAGCGCGAGCGCGCTGAAGCCCTGCGCCTTGAGCACCTCGACCAGGTCGCGGCACTGCTGCTTGGTGTTGCAGAAGGCCAGCGTGCTGGCCGGACGGAAGTGGTCGAGCAGCCGGCTCACGGTGTGCAGCCGCTCGTTGTCCTTGACCTGGTACCAGCGCTGGCGGATCGCGCTGCCCGTGTGCTGGGCCTGCACCGCGATCTGCTGCGGGTCCTTCATGAACTGCTGCGCGAGCTTGGCGATGCCTTCGGGGTAGGTGGCCGAGAACAGCAGCGTCTGGCGCTCCTTCGGGCACTGGCGCGCCACGGTGACGATGTCGTCGAAGAAGCCCATGTCGAGCATGCGGTCGGCCTCGTCGAGCACCAGCGTGTTGAGCGCGTCGAGCACGAGGTTCTCGCGCTCGAGGTGGTCCATGATCCGCCCCGGCGTGCCCACCACCACGTGGGCGCCGTGCTCCAGGCTCGCGGTCTGCCCGCGCAGCGCGACGCCGCCGCACAGCGTGACCACCTTGATGTTCTCTTCCGCGCGCGCCAGCCGGCGGATCTCGGTCGTGACCTGGTCGGCCAGTTCGCGCGTCGGGCACAGCACCATCGCCTGCACCGCGAAGCGGCGCGGATTGAGGTTGGCCAGCAGCGCCAGCGCGAAGGCGGCGGTCTTGCCGCTGCCGGTCTTGGCCTGGGCGATCAGGTCCTTGCCGAGCAGCGCGACCGGCAGGCTCGCGGCCTGGATCGGCGTCATGCGCGCATAGCCGAGCTGCGCGAGGTTGGCCAGCATCTGCGGTGCGAGCGGCAGGGTGGCGAAATCGTCGGGGGAGGTGGTGGTCATGGCATGGCCGCCAGCAGGCCCGGCGGAAGCTTGGAGGAGAGTCGGAGGAGCAAAAAATCAGGGCCTTGCAGCCCGCCGCCAGGGCGACAGTGCTGCAAGGCCCTCGGGGGCTGCGACGGTCGGCGCTTGCCGGTCGTTCAGCGGCGCTGGGCGCCGTTGTTGCCGCCGGGACCCGACGGCGGAGGACCGCGGCGTTCCAGGTGGCGGAACGTGATGCGGCCCTTGGTCAGGTCGTAGGGCGAGAGTTCCAGCGACACCTTGTCGCCCGCCAGGATGCGGATGTGGTGCTTGCGCATCTTGCCGCCGCTGTAGGCGATCAGCTGGTGACCGTTGTCGAGCGTGACGCGGTAGCGCGAATCGGGCAGGACTTCGGTCACTGCGCCGTTCATTTCGATCAGTTCTTCCTTCGGCATGCTTTACCTCGAATCTTCGTTGTCTGTTGGATATGAATGAAATCCGTCGTGTTTGGTTTCAGGCGCGACGGCCGGCCGACACACACGGCGCAGCGGGGACGCGCTCTGCTCGCTTCAACATGAACGAAGACCGTGGTGGCGATCATGGGCGCCGGAACTGGCGCTCCAACACACGGCAAGAACCGGCGTGCCTGGCGGGGGAGGTGCGGAACCCGGGGATTTCAAATCGGGTTCAGGGGGCCTCGGTGCCAATCGGCCAACCGGTGGGGTGACGAGAAAAGACTTCGTCGTAGTATCGAAACGAACCCGGCATTCTAACCGGACTGGCATGACTGTTGCTCAGGTTTCGGCCGGGACTGGCGCGAACGCGCGACAAAATCGATCGATATTGCTATCAAAAGGGTAGCTGAAAGCCCTCAGGCCGCCGCGGGCTCCCCGACCCGCGCGACCGTGCCGCCGCCGCGTCGGCGGCCATGGGCCAGCAGCAGCACGCCGGCCAGCTGGCAGGCCGCGCCCACCCAGCCGACGGTGCTCACGCCGAACCACGCGATCGCCACGCCGCCGAACAGCGAGCCGGCCGCGATCCCGAGGTAGATCGCCGAGGCGTTGAGCGACAGTGTCATCGGCGCGCGCTCGGGCGCCAGCCGGATCAGCCGCACCGCCTGCGCCGGCCCGAAGCCCCAGCCCGCGAAACCCCACAGCGCCGCCAGGCCCACCACCGTCGGCAGCGCCAGGCCGCCCGGCAGCGCCTGGGCCGCGAGCGACAACCCGCCGAGGACCGCCACCAGCAGCAGCGCGAAGCCGCGTGCCACCCGGTCGGCGCCGAAACGGTCGGTGGCCCAGCCGCCGGCCGCGGTGCCGAGCGCCGCCGCCACGCCGATGGCGACGAAGACCGCGCCGATGCCTTCGGGGCCGATGCCCACCGTGCGCGAGAGGAAGAGGGCGATGTAGGTGTAGAAGCTGAAGCCGCCCGTGGTCCAGAGCACGCTGACGCCGAGTCCGGCCAGCACGCCCGGCGCGCGCAGCACGGCGAAGGCCGCGCCGCCCGACGAGGCCGGCGCCGCCACCGCGAGCCGGCGCGGCAATCCGGCCGCGAGCCCCAGGGTCGCGACCAGCCCCAGTGCGGCGATCAGCAGGTAGGCCGTGCGCCAGCCGCCCCAGCCCGCGATCCAGGCGCCCAGCGGCACGCCGAGCGCCACCGCCAGCGTGCCGCCGCCGGTCACGATCGCCAGCGCCCGGCCGCGCAGCACGGGCGACACCAGCGAAGCCGCCACCGCGCTCGCGGTCGGCACGAACACGCCCGCCACCAGGCCCAGCGCGAGACGCGCCAGCGCGAGCTGGCCGAAGCCCTGCGCCATCGACGCCAGCAGCGTCAGGCCGCTGAAGGCCGCGAGGCTCGCGACCAGCAGCGGCCGGCGGCCGAAGCGCGCGCAGGCCGCGGCCATCAGCGGCGAGCCGATCGCATAGCTGAGCGCGAACAGCAGCACGAGCTGGCCCGCATGCGTGGGGCTGATCCGCAGGTCGGCCGCGAGCACGGGCAGCAGGCCCGCGACGATGAAGCTCTCGGTGCCGATCGCGAAGGCGCCGAGCGCGAGCCAGGCGAGGCTCGGCGGCAGGCGCTCGGGCGCGGCGGAAGAAGAGGGGGCGGGGTCGTGGTGCATGGCGTTTCTCCATCGAGCATTCGATGGGGTCCAGCGTAGGCTTGCGATTCGGTTCCCAAAAAGAACCACAATCCGCCAATTCCATGGAGCCACTTTTCGAGCTGTCCCTGCAGCTGCCCGCAGCCGGCTCGCGCGAACTGCTGCGCGAGCTGCACCGGCAGCTGCACGCCGCCATCCTCGACGGCCGGCTGCGGCCCGGCGCCCGCCTGCCCGCCACGCGCGCGCTCGCGCAGCGCCTGGGCGTGTCGCGCAACACCATGCTGGCGGCCTACGACCTGCTGCTCAGCGAGGGCTATCTGGTCGCCCGCCCCGGGGCCGGCACCTACGTGGCCGACACCCTGCCGGCCTCGCGTCGCGGCCGGTCGCCGCGCACCGCCGCGCCCACCGAGGCCGCCGCACCGCGCCGCGATCCACGCCTGGTCCCGCCGCGTGTCCCCGGCGCCGACCTGCCGCCCACGCTGCAGCAGCGCCCGGCGCGCGACGATTTCCGCGTCGGCCTGCCCGATGCGAGCGCGCTGCCCTTCGACATCTGGCGCCGGCTGTCCGACCGCGCGCTGCGCCGCATCGCGCGCGGCGGCGGCGAAGCGGCGCAGTACGCCGACCCGCGCGGCCAGCCGGCGCTGCGCGAGGCGATCGCGCGCCACGTGTCGTTCACGCGCGCGGTTGGCTGCGGTGCCGACGACATCGTCGTCACCGCCGGCGCGCAGCAGGCCTTCGGGCTGCTCGCGCGCATCCTCGTGGTGCCGGGGCGCACGGTGGTGGCGGTCGAGCAGCTGTCCTATCCCTCGCTGCGCGAGGCCCTGGCGGCCGCGGGCGCGAAGGTGGTGCCCGTGCCCACCGACGCCGAGGGCCTGTGCGTCGACCGGCTGCCGGCCGAGGCGCGCGTGATCTGCGTGACGCCCTCGCACCAGTTCCCCACCGGCGTCGCCATGTCGACGCCGCGGCGCGCCGCGCTGCTGGCCTTCGCGCGCGAGCGCCAAGCGGTGGTGATCGAGGACGACTACGACAGCGAATTCCGCTTCGCCGGCCGCCCGCTCGACGCGCTGCAGACGCTGGACCGTGCCGACTCGGTCTGCTACGTGGGCACCTTCTCGAAGAGCCTCTTTCCCGCGCTGCGCCTGGGCTTCGTGGTGGCGCCGCCGTGGGCGCGCGCGGCGCTGGTGCGCATGCGCGAGCTGGCCGACTGGCACAGCCCGGTGCTGGGCCAGGACGCGCTGGCCGACTTCATCGCCGAGGGCCACCTGGCGCGCCACATCCGCAGGATGCGCAAGGTCTACGGGGAGCGCCGCCGCGCGCTGCTCGAGGCGCTGGTGCGCCATGGCGCGGACCTGTTCGAGGCCATTCCCTCGCAGGCCGGCCTGCACCTGTCGGCCTGGCTGCATGCGCCGCTGCGCGCCGAGGCGCTGGCGCGGCGCGCGGCCGAGGCCGGCATCGCGCTGGCGCCGCTGTCGCGCTATGCCTTCGACCCGCGCGTGGCCGACGCGCCCGAGGGCCTGGCCTTCGGCTACGGGCTGATCGAGGCCGCGCGCATCGACGACGCGATCCGGCGCGTGGCGCAACTCGCGCGCGCCGGCTGACGCGGCCCGCCGTGCAGGCGGTCGAGCGCAGCCACGGGAGCCGACGGCCTACATCGCGCGCCGGTCGCACCGCGCTCAATGGTTCGGCCCAGGATGCCCAAGGAGCCCCGACCATGAACCAAACCGCTACGCCCACGCCAACGCTCGCCCCCGTGCGCTTCGACCCCGCCGTGGAGACCGAGCGCGAGGACGAGGCCCAGACCCAGATCGAACTGGTCGCCACCTTGCGCGACATGGCGCAGACCGTGGCCGAGCATGCCGGCCACGCCATGCGCGCCGTGCACGCCAAGAGCCATGGCCTGCTGCAGGCCGAACTCGTCGTGCCCGAGGGCCTGCCGCCCGCCTACGCACAGGGCCTGTTCGCCACGCCGGGTCGCCATCGCGCGGCGATGCGGCTGTCGACGCCGCCGGCCGAGGTGCTCGACGACCGCATCTCGCTGCCGCGCGGCATGGCGCTCAAGGTGTTCGACGTCGAGGGCGAGCGCGTCGAGGGCTCCGAGGACCAGACCACGCAGGACTTCCTGTTCGTCGACGGCCCGGTGTTCGTCGCGCCCGATGCGCGCGGCTTCCTGCGCAGCCTCAAGCTGCTCGCGGCCACCACCGACCGCGCGCCCACCGGCAAGCTGCTGCTGTCGGGCGTATTGCAGAGCATCGAGAAGCTGATCGAGGTGGCGGGCGGCTCGAGCCCGAAGCTGGTCGCGCTGGGCGCGCATCCGCTGACCCATCCGCTGGGCGCCACCTTCTTCACCCAGGTGCCGATCCGCTTCGGCGATCACATCGCCAAGCTGCAGCTCGCGCCGGTGTCCGAGGCGCTGGTTGCGCTCGAGAACGCGGAACTGCATCTGGACGGCAAGCCCGACGGCACGCGCGAGGCGGTGATGGACTTCCTGCGAGATCACGGCGGCGAGTGGGAACTGCGGGCCCAGCTGTGCGTCGACCTCGAGCGCATGCCGGTCGAGGACGCCTCGGTCGAATGGCCGCAGGAACTCAGTCCCTACGTGACGATCGCGCGCGTGCTGGCGCCGCCGCAGGCGGGCTGGAGCGCGGAGCTGTCGCGCGAGATGGACGACGGCATGGCTTTCAGTCCCTGGCATGCGCTCGCGGCGCACCGGCCGCTGGGCGGCGTGATGCGTGCGCGCAAGGCGGCCTATGCGGCCTCGTCGGAATTTCGCGGTGAGCGCAACGGCTGCCCGTTGCACCGCTGAGCGGCGGCCTCAGTCGAGCCCGAGCACGCGCCGGTTGGCGGCCACGTCCACACCGCCGGCCGCGAAGTCGTCGAAGGCCCGGTCGGCCACGCGGATGATGTGGTCGGCGATGAACTTCGCGCCCTCGCGCGCGCCGTCCTCGGGATGCTTGATGCAGCACTCCCACTCGAGCACCGCCCAGCCCGGGAAGTCGTACTGCGCCATCTTCGAGAAGATGGCCTTGAAGTCGACCTGCCCGTCACCCAGCGAGCGGAAGCGCCCGGCGCGGTCGATCCATTTCTGGAAGCCGCCGTACACGCCCTGCTTGCCGGTCGGATTGAACTCGGCGTCCTTCACGTGAAAGATCTTGATGCGCTCGTGGAAGTGGTCGATGTAGGCCAGGTAGTCGAGCTGCTGCAGCACGAAGTGGCTCGGGTCGTAGAGCAGGCAGGCGCGCGGATGGTTGTTCACGCGCTCGAGGAACATCTCGTAGCTCACGCCGTCGTGCAGGTCCTCGCCCGGATGGATCTCGTAGCCCACGTCCACGCCCACCGCGTCGAAGGCATCGAGGATCGGGCGCCAGCGCCGTGCGAGCTCGTCGAAGGCTTCCTCGATCAGTCCCGGCGGGCGCGGCGGCCACGAGTACAGGTAGGGCCAGGCCAGCGCGCCCGAGAAGGTCGCGTGCGCCGTGAGGCCGAGGTTGGCCGAGGCCTTCGCCGCGTAGTGCAGCTGCTGCACCGCCCATTGCTGGCGCGCCGACGGATTGCCGCGCACCTCGGGCGCCGCGAAGCCGTCGAAGCCCGCGTCGTAGGCCGGGTGCACCGCGACGAGTTGACCCTGCAGATGGGTCGATAGCTCGGTGATCGACAGGCCGTGCGCGGCCAGCGTGCCCTGGATCTCCTCGCAGTAGGTCCTGCTCTCGGCGGCCTTCTTCAGGTCGATCAGACGCGCGTCCCAGCTCGGGATCTGCACGCCCTTGTAGCCCAGGCCCGCGGCCCAGCCCGCGATCGCGTCGAGCGAGTTGAAGGGCGCGGTATCGCCCGCGAACTGGGCCAGGAAGATGGCGGGCCCCTTGATCGTCTGCATGCGGTGTCTCCTTGTGGGCCCGACAGGATACTTCGCGGGTTCGGCTGACACACGACCGAAGTTCGGTGGGCGCAGAATGAATTTCGCTCACAGGGAACCCATCGAGATGCCCCAGCCCGTCTCCGCCCGACTCAAGATCGGTTTGTCCGCCTGCTTCTCGCACGCCGATCCGGCGCGCTCGCTGTTCACCAACAAGACCCTGCAGTACGTCGAGCAGTCGATCGCCCACTGGCTGATGTCGGCCGGCGCGATGGTGGTGATGGTGCCCTGCCCCACGGGCGAGACCGCGCGCGGCGACACCAAGCTGTCGCACTACGCCGAGTGGCTCGACGGCGTGGTGATGCACGGCGGGGCCGACGTCTGGCCCGGCAGCTACGGCGAGGTGCCGCTGAAGGACGCCTGGATCGGCGACCGCCTGCGCGACCTCTACGACCTCGCGCTGGTCGAGGCCTTCGAGCAGGCCGGCAAGCCGATCTTCGGCGTGTGCCGCGGGCTGCAGCTCATCAACGTGGCCTTCGGCGGCACGCTCTACCAGGACATCGAGGAGCAGCACGGCCATCCCGAGACGCTGCGCCACCGCGACCCGGTGACCTACGACCAGAACTTCCACCAGATCGGCATCGTGCCCGGCACGCGGCTCGCGAAGCTCTATCCCGAGGTGCAGACCGCGCGCGTCAACAGCATCCATCACCAGGGCGTGAAGGACCTCGCGCCGGGTTTCGAGGTCGAGGCCTGGAGCCTGCCCGACCGGGTGGCCGAGGCGATCCGCCGCCGGCCCGAGCGCGGCCGCAGCTACATCGCGGCCACGCAGTGGCATCCCGAATTCCACAAGTACGGCAGCACCGAGACCGTGGACGACACGCCGATCCTGCACGACTTCCTGTGGGCCTGCGCCACCGCCAAGGTGGCGCCGAAGACCACGCTGCGCGGCGCGCCCGGCAAGATCCGCGACCGCGCGGCGCGCGTGCTGCAGCAGGCGCTGCTGCGGCGTCGCCGCTGAGCGCCGCGCCGGTTCAGCGGCGCTCGGACTTGGTCGAGTAGCCGCTGACGCCGGCGTCGATGGTGCCGAACACCGTCACGCCGCTGCCCGACGACGCGGTGCCGCCGGCATCGGCGGTGCGCGAGGACGAGGCACAGCCCGCGAGCGAGAAGCCCATGGCGAGGGCGAAGGCGGTGGCAATCAATGACTTCATGGAATCTGTCCCAGGGGTGGATCGAACGACTATAGGCCGCGCATCATGGCGCGCATGTAACAAGACCCCGCGCGCGGGGTCTTGTCGTTGGTGCCGCGGCGGCAAGCCGGGTTCCCGCCGCGCGCGATCTTGAAGAAAAACTGCAAGCCGCTTCGCTCGCCGGGCGGCTTATCAAAGGCGCAAGCCGGGCGCACATTCAGGGCACACAACACCCAGAGAACACCGCCATGACATCCGCTCCCGCTTCTTCTTCACCGCAGCGCACCTGGTTCATCACCGGCGTGAGCACCGGCTTCGGCCGCGCGCTCGCGCAGGAGGCGCTGGCCGCCGGCCACCGCGTGATCGGCACCCTGCGCGATGAGACCGCGCGCGCCGCCTTCGACGCGCTGCAACCCGGCCGCTCCTTCGGCCGCCTGCTCGACGTGACGCGCCACGACGAGGTCGAGCGCGTGGTGGCCGAGGTCGAGGCCGGCATCGGCGCCATCGACGTGCTGGTCAACAACGCCGGCTACGGCCACGAAGGCACGCTCGAGGAATCCTCGCTCGACGAGGTGCGCCGGCAGTTCGAGGTCAACGTGTTCGGCGCGGTGGCCGTCGCCCGGGCCGTGCTGCCCTTCATGCGCGCGCGCCGCCGCGGCCACATCCTCAACATCACCTCGATGGGCGGCATCGTCACCTTCCCGGGGCTCGGCATCTACCACGGCAGCAAGTTCGCGCTCGAGGGCCTCTCCGAGGCGCTCGGCAAGGAAGTGGCGGGCTTCGGCATCCATGTCACGGCAGTGGAGCCTGGCGGCTTTCGCACCGACTGGGCCGGCCGCTCGATGGTGCGCGCGCCGCAGACCATCGCCGACTATGAACCCGTGCTGGGCCCGGTGCGCGCGGCGCGGCTGGCGCGCAGCGGCAAGCAGGCGGGCGATCCGGTGAAGGCCGCGCGCGCCATGCTGCGCATCGTCGAGGCGCCGAAGCCGCCCGCGCACCTGCTGCTGGGCAGCGACGCGGTGAAGGCGGTGCACGAGAAGCTGGCCGCGCTGCAGGCGGAGCTGCGCGCGTGGGAGTCGCTGTCGCTGTCGACCGACTTCACGCCGGCCTGATCGCGCCGCAGCCTATTCGGGCTTCGCGCCCGAGGCCTTGACGGCCGCGCCCCAGAGTCCGATCTCGCTCGCGACGAAGCGGTCGAACTCGGGCCCGGTCGTGGGCGCCGGCTCCGAGCCGCGCTCGCGCATGAAGCGCGCCATCTGCTCGCTCTTGAGGATCTCGGTCACTTCGCGGTTCAGGCGTGCCAGCACCTCGGGTGGCGTGCCGCGCGGCGCCATCAGGCCGAGCCAGCCCACGGCCTCGAAGTCGCGCGTGCCGGCCACGCCGCTCTCGCGCACGGTGGGCACATCGGGCAGCTGCGAGGAGCGCGTGGCCGAGGTCACGGCCAGCGGGATCGCCTTGCCGGCCTTGATGTGCGGCAGCGCGGCGGTCACCGAATCGATCATCAGCGGCACCTGGTTGCCGAGGAAGTCGGCCTGCGCGGGCCCGCTGCCCCGGTACGGAATGTGCGTGATGAACACATGCGCCGCCGACTTGTACATCTCGCCCGACAGATGCTGCGTGCCGCCGATGCCGGCGCTCGCGTAGCTGAGCCGGCCGGGCTCGGCCTTGGCGCGCGCCGTGAGTTCGCCCAGCGTGCGGATGCCGCTCTCGGGCGTGGCGAGGAACACCAGCGGCACCTTCGCGATCAGCGAGATGCCCACGAGGTCGCGGCGCGGGTCGAAGCCGGGCTTGGCGTAGAGCGTCTGGTTGACCGCCATCGCGCTGCCGGCCACCACCAGCGTGTACCCGTCGGGCGCGGAACGCACCACGAACTCGGTGCCGATGTTGCTGCCGGCGCCGGCCTTGTTGTCGACGATCACCGGCTGGCCCAGCCGGCGGCCGAGCTGCTCGGCGAGCGCGCGCGCGAAGATGTCGGTGGCCTGCCCGGGCGGGAAGGGCACCACCAGCTTGACGGGCTTGTCGGGCCAGTCGGCGGCCTGGGCCGGGACCCAGGCGGACAGCAGTGCCAGCGCGAGGCCGGCGGCCGTGCCTGCGAAGCGTCTGCGCCGCATGACTCAGAGCGCCGTGAGGTGCTTGCCCACGATGCCGGCGAGTTCGAACATCGTCACCTGGTCCTTGCCGAACACCGGCTTGAGCTTGGCGTCGGCATTGATCGAGCGCTTGTCCTTCGCATCCTGCAGGCCGTTGGCCTTGATGTAGTCCCAGAGCTTCTTGACCACCTCGGTGCGCGCCACCGGCTCGTTGCCGATCACCGCGGCGAGCGCGTCGCTGGGCTTGAGGCCGGCGCCGGTCTTGCGCGGCGCCTTCTTCTCGGCCGGAGCCTTCTTGGCCGCGGGCGCCTTCTTCGCCGCCACCTTCTTGGCGGCCGCGGTCTTGCCGGCCGGCGCGGCCTTGCCGAAGGTCTTGCGCGGCGGGAATTTGCTGCCGCCCTCGCGTGGCGCGAACTCGAAGGTCACCTTGCCTTCTTCCGCATTCCAGGTCAGGAAGGCCTTGAAGGCGCGGCGCGTGCGCATCGAGACGAACTTGTCGAGCAGGTCGGTCTTGCCGGTGGCCAGCAGCTTCTCCATCTGCGCGCGCTCCACCGGCTGCTGCAGGATGATCTTGCCGGTCTTGAAGGTGCAGCTCGGCGTGGGCTGGGCCTGGGTCGGCACCGACTTCTCGCAGACGTAGTTGCTGCCGTGCTCGAACACCGGCGCGCCGCAGATCGGGCAGGGGCCGACCGTGTCCTGCTCGCTGAAGTCGATGATCTCGCCGCTGTCCTCGTTCTTGTCGTCGCCGAAGTCGAACTCCAGCTTCCAGTTCTTCGCCTCCTCGTCGTACTTGAGGATGATCTCGGAGGTGAAGGGCCAGCCGGCCTTGGAGCGGAAGCCCTCGAGCGGGCCGATGTGCTTGTCGCGCAGGAGCGCCTCGGCCTCGGCGACCTCGAAGGTGCGCCCGGCCGGCGACTTGCCGAACGAGAAGCCGCAGGCGTCCTCGCCGGTGCCGCTCTTGCCGGTGCAGCCGTAGCGGCGGTAGTTCTCCTTCACCACGCCGCCGCAGTTGGGGCAGGGCGTGGCCAGGGTCGTGTAGTCGCCGGGCACGGTGTCGCGGTCGTACTCCTTGGCCTTCTTGACGATGTGCTCGGTCATCGCCGCGATCTCGCGCATGAAGGCGTCGCGGCTCAGCGACCCCTTCTCCATCTGCGCGAGCTTGTATTCCCATTCGCCGGTGAGCTCGGCCTTGGAGAGTTCCTCCACGCCGAGGCCGCGCAGCAGCGTCATGAGCTGGAAGGCCTTGGCGGTCGGGATCAGCTCGCGACCCTCGCGCAGCATGTACTTCTCGGCGATCAGGCCTTCGATGGTGGCCGCGCGCGTGGCTGGCGTGCCCAGGCCCTTCTCCTGCATGGCCTCGCGCAGTTCCTCGTCGTCGATGGTCTTGCCCGCGCCTTCCATGGCGCCGAGCAGCGTGGCTTCGGAGTAGCGCGCCGGCGGGCGCGTCTTCAGGCCCTTGGTGTCGACCGTCTCGGCCAGCACCATCTCGCCGGGCTTCACCGGCACCAGGTTCTTGCCGTCCTTCTCGTCGTCGTCGCTGACGGCTTCCTTGCCGTAGATCGCGAGCCAGCCCGGCTTGACCAGCACCTTACCGTCGGAGCGGAAGGCGTAGTTCTTGCCAGCTTGCGCCACCGTGCTGACGCGGGTCGTGACCTGGTATTCGGCGCTCGGGAAGAACACCGACAGGAAGCGGCGCACCACGAAGTCGTACAGGCGCTGCTCGGCTTCCGACAGGCCGCTGGGCGCCTGCAGGGTCGGGATGATCGCGAAGTGATCCGACACCTTCGCGTTGTCGAAGATGCGCTTGCTCGGCTTCACGTAGTTCTGGTCGATCGCCTGCTGCGCGAACGGCGCGAGGTGGCGCATGCCGCTGGTGGCGAGCATGCCCATGGTCTGCTTGACCACCGGCAGGTAGTCCTCGGGCAGGGCGCGCGAGTCGGTCCGCGGGTAGGTCAGTGCCTTGTGACGTTCGTACAGGCTCTGGGCCAGCGCCAGCGTGGTCTTGGCCGAGAAGCCGAAGCGGCTGTTGGCCTCGCGCTGCAGCGAGGTCAGGTCGAACAGCTGGGGCGAGGCCTGGGTGGTGGGCTTGCTTTCTTCCGTGACGCTGGCGGGCTTGCCGCGCGCGGCCTGCGCGATGGCGAGCGCGTCGCGCTCGTTCCAGATCCGGTCGGCGCGTTGCTCGGGGTCGGGCTCGCCGCTGGGCAGCAGCGGGGCGCTGGCCTTCTTCCAGGCCGGGTCGAACCACTTGCCCGGATAGTGGCCGGCTTCGGCCAGGAAGCTGGCGTGCACTTCCCAGTAGTCGCGCGAGACGAACTTGCGGATCTGCTCCTCGCGCTCGACCACCACCGACAGCGTGGGCGTCTGCACCCGGCCCACGGTGGTGAGGAAGAAGCCGCCGTCGCGCGAGTTGAAGGCCGTCATCGCGCGCGTGCCGTTGATGCCCACGAGCCAGTCGGCCTCGGAGCGCGAGCGCGCGGCATCGGCCAGGCCCTGCATCTGCTTCTCGGTGCGCAGCGAGTCGAAGCCGTCGCGGATCGCCTGCGGCGTCATCGACTGCAGCCACAACCGGCGCACCGGCTTGTTCAGGCCCGTCTTGCCGCCGGCGTACTGCTCGATCAGGCGGAAGATCAGTTCGCCCTCGCGGCCCGCGTCGCAGGCGTTCACGAGCTGGGTCACGTCCTTGCGCTTGGCCTGCTTGACCACCGCGTTGAGGCGGGTCTTGGTCTTGTCCACCGGCTTGAGGTCGAAGTGCGGCGGGATCACCGGCAGGTTGGCGAAGCTCCACTTGCCGCGCTTGACGTCGAACTCCTCGGGCGCCTGGATTTCCACCAGGTGGCCGACGGCACTGGTCACGACGTACTGGTCGTTCTCGAAGTGCTCGTCGTGCTTGTCGAACTTGCCGGCCACCGGCGTGAGCGCACGCACGATGTCCTGCGCCACCGACGGTTTTTCTGCAATAACCAATGTCTTCGTCATCTGTGCTCTCTCAACTGTTTCGCCAAGCCGGCTCGCGGGCCATGCGCGCAGTGCCATGGGCTCTCTCTATACTCGGCGGCTTCTCGCGTGCGCACACGCGCACGCGCATGTGTGCATATTCAAACTAACAGACTTCGGCGATGCCTTCCAAATCCCCACTTTCCAACGCCCGCCGAATCCAGACGCGGCGTTCCTCCGTTCACGGGAACGGCGTGTTCGCGGTGCAGGACCTGGCCGAAGGTGAGCGGATCATCGAATACAAGGGCGAGATCATCACGTGGAAGGAGGCGCTGCGCCGCCATCCGCACGATCCGGCCCAGCCGAATCACACTTTCTACTTCCATATCGACGACGGGCGCGTGATCGACGGCAACGTCGACGGCAATGCGGCCCGCTGGATCAATCACTCGTGCGAGCCGAACTGCGAGGCCGACGAGGTCGATGGGCGCGTTTATATCAAGGCGCTGCGCAACATCGCGGCCGGCGAGGAACTCAACTACGACTACGGCCTGATCATCGACGAGCCGTACACCGAGAAGCTGCTGTCCGAGTTCCCGTGCTACTGCGGCTCCGAGCAATGCCGCGGCACGCTGCTCACGCCGAAGGACGACGAGGAAGAGGACAAGAAGAAAAAGAAGAAGGCGAAGAAGAAGGAAGCGAAGAAGGCCGAGAAGAAAAAGGCCGACAAGAAGGCCGACAAGAAGTCCGAGAAGAAATCCGGGAAGAAGTCGGAAAAGAAAGCGGACAAGAAGGACGGCAAAAAGAAGGACAAGCCGAAGAAGGCCGAGGCTGCCGCCGAAACCGCTCCCGCGGCCGGCAACGGCGGGCTCTGAACATGGCCGCCGGCGGCAGCGCCTTGCAGTGGCACGAGGAGCGGATCGCCGCGGCGCTCGCCCCTCTGCTGCCGGGCTTCGCGGCCGAGGTGGTCGGCGAGATCGACTCCACCAACACCGAACTCATGCCGGCGCGCGCGCGCCGGGCGGACCGAGCCCGTGCTGCTCGTGGCCGAGCGCCAGACCGCAGGCCGCGGCCGACTCGGCCGGCCCTGGCAGAGCGCGCAGCAGCCCGGCGACGATGTCGCGCCGTCGCTGACCTTCTCGCTGGGCCTGCCGCTCGCGCCGGCCGACTGGTCGGGGCTCTCGCTCGCGGTCGGCGTCAGCCTGGCCGAGAACCTCGATCCCACGGGCGCGGCGAAGCTCGGGCTCAAGTGGCCCAACGACCTCTGGGTCGACGAGCGCAAGCTCGTGGGCATCCTGATCGAGACCGCGCTGCCGCATGGCGGTGGTGCATCGTCGCCGCGCTACGTGGTCATCGGCATCGGCGTGAACATCGGCGCGCGCGATGCCGAGGGCATGCGCACGCCACCCGCCTGGGTGCGCCAATGGCGCCCCGACGCCACCTCGCCCGCGGTGCTGGCCGAACTGATCCCGCCGCTGGTGCGCGACGTGCTCGCGTTCGGCGCGCGTGGCTTCGCGCCGTTCGCCGAGCGCTTCGCCGCGCGCGACGTGCTGCGCGGGCGCGAGGTGGTGCTCAGCGACGGCCGCTCGGGCCTGTGCGAGGGCGTCTCGTGGACCGGCGAGCTGCAGGTGCGCACGGCCGAGGGCCTGCAGGCCATCGTCAGCGACGAGGTCAGCGTGCGGCCGCGCGGCATGGCCCTCTGAGACCGGACGCCGCGATGCCGCTGCGCCTGGTCGTGATCGCCCTGCTGGTCCTCAACGGCGGCTACTGGCTGTGGTCGCGTGGCGACCTCGCGGGCTTCGGCCTCGTGCCGGCGGGGCTCGACGAGCGCGATCCGCAGCGCCTCGCGCGGCAGATCCATCCCGAATATCTGCAGATCCGCGCCGAGCCGTCGAAGGCTGGTGCCTCGAGTTCCAACGCGCGATAGATCGACGGTTCAGGCCGGCGCGCTCTCGAAGCGCACCGTGAAGCGCGCGCCCGGCGGCTGCCGCTCGGGATGCGCGTCCTCGAGCGTCACCTGCGCATGGTGCTGGTTCGCGATCTCGCGCACGATCGGCAGCCCCAGGCCCGAGCCGTCGGCCTCGTTGCCCAGCACGCGGTAGAAGGGCTCGAACACGAGCTCGCGGTCGGCCTCCGAAATGCCCGGCCCGTTGTCCTCCACCTGCAGCAGCAGCACCCGGCCGAAGGGATCGGCCAGCACCCGCGCGGTGATCACGCCGGTGCGTTCGGGCCGCGAGGGCGTGTAGTTGATCGCGTTGTCGACCAGGTTGCGCACCAGCTCCTTGAGCAGCGTCGGGTTGCCCTCGAGCACCACGCCGCGCGAGCCGGGATCGAGGCCGTCGTAGCCGAGGTCGATGCGCTTCTCGATCGCGCGCGGCACCGCCTCGCGCACCACCTCGATCGTGAGCCGCGCCAGGTCGCAGGGCTGGCGATGGGCGCCGGCGCTGTTGCCCTCGGCGCGCGCCAGCGACAGCAGCTGGTTCACCGTGTGGGTGGCGCGCACGCTGGCGCGGCCGATCTGCTTGAGCGACTGCTTGAGCTCATCGGCGTTGGCGTTCTCGCGCTGCGCCAGGTCGGCCTGCATGCGCAGGCCCGCGAGCGGCGTCTTGAGCTGGTGCGCCGCGTCGGCCAGGAAGCGCTTCTGCGTGTCGATGGAATCGTTGAGCTTGTCGAGCAGCTCGTTGACCGAGGACACCAGCGGCACCACCTCGAGCGGCACCGAGGACTCGTCGAGCGGGCTCAGGTCGCCGGGGCGGCGCTCGCGGATGCGCGCCTCCACCACCGACAGCGGCTTGATGCCGCGCACCAGCGCCAGCCAGATCAGCAGCACCGCGAGCGGCAGGATCGCGAACTGCGGCAGCAGCACGCCCTTGATGATGTCGGCCGCCAGCAGCGACTGCTTCTGGCGCGTCTCGGCCACCTGCAGCAGCGCGGGCGGCGCATCGGGCGCGTCGCCGGCCAGCCAGACCCAGGCCACGCGCACCGACTTGCCGTTCATCTCGCCGTCGCGCAGCTGGACCTGGCCGAGGGCCGGCGGTTCGTCGAGGCTGGGATGCGGCACGTCGTGCTCGCCGCTGAGCAGCGCGCCGTGGCTGTCGAGCAGCTGGTAGTACACGCGATCGGTGTCGTCGCCGCGCAGGATCTCGCGCGTCGGCTGCGGCAGCACGAAGCGCGGGCTGTCCTTCTGCAGCGAGACCGTGCGTGCCAGCGTCTCGATGTTGTGCGTGAGCACGCGGTCGAAGGAGGCGCTCGCGATGCCCTGCGCCACCAGCCAGGTCACGCCGATGCTGACCGGCACCAGCAGCAGCAGCGGCGTGAGCATCCAGTCGAGGATCTCGCCGAACAGGGAGCGCTGCGCGCGCTGGAAGAGTTTCATCGGACCGGACCCGCCGCGCCCAGCGGCCGCGCGCGCGTCACTGGATCTTTTCGAGGCAGTAGCCGAGCCCGCGCACGGTGGCGATGCGCACCGGGCCCTTCTCGATCTTCTTGCGCAGGCGGTGGATGTAGACCTCGATCGCGTTGAGGCTGACTTCCTCGCCCCATTCGCACAGGCGCTCCACCAGCTGGTCCTTGCTGACCAGCCGGCCCGCGCGCTGCAGCAGCACCTCGAGCAGGCCCAGTTCGCGCGCCGACAGCTCGACCATCTTGCCGTCGAGCGTGGCGACGCGGCCGGCCTGGTCGTAGATCAGCGGGCCGTGCCGGATCGCGTTGCTGGTGGTGCCCATGCCGCGGCGCGTGAGGGCGCGCACGCGCGCCTCGAGCTCCTGCAGGCTGAAGGGCTTGGCCATGTAGTCGTCGGCGCCGTTGTCCAGGCCCTTGACGCGCTCCTCCACGCTGTCGGCCGCGGTCAGCACCAGCACCGGCAGCTGCGAACCGCGCGCGCGCAGCCGCTTGAGGATCTCGATGCCGTGCAGGCTGGGCAGGCCGAGGTCGAGGATCAGCAGGTCGAACTCGCTGTGCGTCATGAGCGCGGTGTCGGCCTCGGAGCCGTTGGCCACGTGATCGACGGCGGCCCCCGAGGTACGCAGGCTGCGCAGCAGTGCATCGGCCAGCACCTTGTCGTCCTCGGCAATCAGTATCCGCATAGCCACCTCCAGCCCGGTTCGCGCCGTGGGCGGCGCCTTTGCACGTTGTCTCCGCTGGGGCTGGAGTCTAGCCCGCCGTATAGGCTTCCAGACCGATGGTTACCACGGTGGCGACCTCGTCGCCCACGCTGGCGCGGAACTCGCGCTCGGCCTGCGTCACCGCCTGGCGGAAGGCCTCGAGCCAGGCCAGGCCGTCGGCCGTGAACAACACGCGTCGCGCGCGCGCATCGAGCGGATCGGGCCCGCGCGTGACCAGCCCCCAGGCCTCGCACTGGTCGACCAGCGCGCCCATGGCCTGCTTGGTCATGCCGGCGCGCTCGGCGAGCTCGGTCAGGCGCGAGCCCTCGCGCGCGAGATGGCGCGTGATGTGGACGTGGGCCGCGCTCACCTGCGCGCGCGCCGCGAGGTTCGACAGCGCCAGCGGCACGTCGACGTCGTGCGCCATCAGCGCGAGCACGCGCTCGTCGAAGCGCCGCATCGCATGGCCGAGCAGCCGGCCCAGGTGGGTCTGGCGCCAGGCATCGGGATCGAGGGGAAAGGGGGTGTCGCTCACGGCGCCGAATGGTAAAGCAAACTGACCAAAAAATGGGTTCACTCGAATCCATCCGCCCCTACACTACTGTTCAAGCATCCAGGCTGTGGTTAAAAGCAGATGGATCCGACAGTACACAACCCGTTGATCTTCAAGGAGTTTTTCACATGGACGCAGTCGTCAAGGGCTCGAGCATCGCAGGCGCCAACACCGAAAAGGCCAAGGCCCTCCAGGCCGCGCTGGCCCAGATCGAGAAGCAGTTCGGCAAGGGCACGATCATGCGGCTCGGCGAAGGCGAGGCGCTCGAGGACATCCAGGTGGTCTCCACCGGCTCGCTGGGCCTCGACATCGCACTGGGCGTCGGCGGTCTGCCGCGCGGCCGGGTGGTCGAGATCTACGGTCCCGAATCCTCGGGCAAGACCACGCTCACGCTGCAGGTCATCGCCGCCATGCAGAAGCAGGCCGGCACCTGCGCCTTCGTCGACGCCGAACACGCGCTCGACGTGCAGTACGCCCAGAAGCTCGGCGTGAACCTGTCCGACCTGCTGATCAGCCAGCCCGACACCGGCGAGCAGGCGCTCGAGATCGTCGACTCGCTGGTGCGCTCGGGCGCCGTCGACCTGATCGTGGTCGACTCGGTCGCCGCGCTCACGCCCAAGGCCGAAATCGAAGGCGAGATGGGCGACTCGCTGCCCGGCCTGCAGGCCCGCCTGATGAGCCAGGCGCTGCGCAAGCTCACGGCCACGATCAAGAAGACCAACTGCATGGTCATCTTCATCAACCAGATCCGCATGAAGATCGGCGTGATGTTCGGCTCGCCCGAAACCACCACCGGCGGCAACGCGCTGAAGTTCTACGCCTCGGTGCGCCTGGACATCCGCCGCATCGGCACCATCAAGAAGGGCGACGAGGCCATCGGCAACGAAACCAAGGTCAAGGTGGTGAAGAACAAGGTCTCGCCCCCGTTCAAGACGGCCGAGTTCGACATCCTGTTCGGCGAGGGCATCAGCCGCGAGGGCGAGATCATCGACATGGGCGTGACCGCCAAGATCATCGACAAGTCGGGCGCCTGGTACGCCTACAACGGCGAGAAGATCGGCCAGGGCCGCGACAACGCGCGCGAGTTCCTGCGCGAGAACCCCGAGCTGTCGCGCGAAATCGAGAACAAGGTGCGCGAATCGCTGGGCATCCCGCTGCTGGCGGCGGACGCGACCGGCGCGGCCGAATAACCGGCCGATGCACGCGAGCGGGGCGCCTGCGGTCGCCCCGTTTTCCTTTTCCGCTCCCGCATTTCCGATGGCATTCGATGCTCCCTCCCTCAAGGGCCGCGCGCTGCGCCTGCTGAGCCAGCGCGAGCATTCGCGCAGCGAACTCGAGCGCAAGCTGGCGCGCTACGAGGAAGAGCCGGGCACGCTCAAGGCCGCGCTCGACGAACTCGCGGCCAAGGACTTCATCAGCGAGGAGCGCGTGGTCGCCTCGTTGCTGCATCAGCGCGCGGGCCGGCTCGGCGCGGCGCGCGTGCGGCAGGAGCTGCAGGCCAAGGGCATCGGCGCCGAAGCGATCTCGCAGGCGGTGGCCGGGCTGCAGGGCAGCGAGCTCGAACGCGCGGCCGCGCTCTGGCGCCGCCGCTTCGACGCCCCGCCCGCCGATCCCAAGGAGCGCGCCCGCCAGGCCCGCTTCCTGATGGCGCGGGGTTTTTCGGCCGCGGTGGCGGCCAAGGTGCTGAGGAGCGACATCGATGAACTCGAATGAACTGTCCCGCGTGATCACGCAGCGCGTGGCCTGCGACTGGCGCACGGCCTATGCGCTCGCGGCCGATCCCGCGCGGCTGCCCGAATGGGCCAGCGGCCTGGCCGATGGCGCGCTGGCGCGCGAGGGCGAGGGCGAGGGCGAGCGTTGGGTCGCGACCACGCCCGGCGGCCGCGCGGTGCTGCGCTTCGCGCCGCCCAACGAGTTCGGCGTGCTCGACCACTGGGTGGCGCCCGCGGGCGTGCCCGAGGTCTACATGCCGTTCCGCGTCATAAGCGTGGCGCCCGGTGTTTGCGAGCTGCAGCTCACGCTGCTGCGCCAGCCGCACATGGACGACGCGGCCTTCGCGCACGACGCCGAATGGATCGCGCGCGACCTGCGCGCGCTGCAGGCGCTGCTCGAGGCGCCGGCCGGCTGAGCGGCCGATCGGGCGGGCCCGCGGCTAGCCGATGGCATGATCCGCGACTTCATACAACGAGGAGGAGTCGCAGATGTCTTCGGAACCCACCGGATCCCCGTCACTGGTGCGCACCGGCGCCCGCGCTGGCGCCGCCTTCGTCGGCTCGGTCGCCAAAGGCGTCTTCTTCGGCGCGCTGCTCGGGGGCGGCGCCTTCTTCTATTACGTGAGCCAGTTGAGCGGCCCCGGCATGCCCGGCGCCCGCGCGGGCGGCGCCGGCGCGCTGCTGGCGCTGCTGTTCTCGCCGCCGCTGCTGGTGGCCGTGCTGCTGGCGCTGTTCATGGGCGTGTACGTGATCCTCGGTGTGTCGCAGGGCCGCACGCGCGCGATGCGGCACCTGGTGGCCGCGCGCGGCGAGGCCGTGGCGCAGCGCCTGGGCGATGCCATCGCCGGGCGCATCGAATCGATGCCGCGCACCCACGGTGCGCTGCGGCGCGCGAGCGACTGGCTCTCGGTCGATGCGCTGAGCGCGCAGCTCGCGCCGGTGCTCGGCGACGGCAAGGCGGTGCGGGCGGTGATCGCCTTCGTGCTGAACCGGCTGCCGCTCAACGAGATGCTGGCCGAGTGGCAGCAGGGCCGCGCCGCGCAGGGCGAGCCGCAGCTGCCCGTGGCGCAGGGCGGCGCGGCGCCCGCGCAGGACCCGGCCTTGCGCGCGCTGATCACGCGGCGCATCCACGAGACGCTGCAAGAGATGTCGACGCCCTCGCGCAAGCCGTTCTGGATCGTGCTCGCGCTGCATGCCGCGCTGTTCGGCACGGGGCTCTGGCTGGTGAGCTGAAACGAAAAAGGCGCCGGGGAGCCGGCGCCTTTTCAGCGAAAGAGGCAGCGCCTCAGAGCGACAGCATCAGCTGGAGGTTCTGCACCGCGGCGCCGCTCGCGCCCTTGCCGAGGTTGTCGAGGCGCGCGATCACCACGGCATGGCGATGGTCCTCGTTCGGGAACACGCGGATCTCGAGCTGGTTGGTGTCGTTGAGCGCCAGCGCGTCAAGCTTGCCGTCGGCGGTGGGCGGCAGCACCTTCACGAACTGCTCGGGCGTGTTGCTCTTCGCATAGTGCGCGGCCAGTGCCTCGTGCAGGTCGCCGGCCTTCGGTTTGCCGGGCAGCAGGTCGAGGTGCAGCGGCAGCTGGACCAGCATGCCCTGCTTGAAATTGCCGACCGAGGGGATGAACACCGGGCGCTGCGTCAGGCCGGTGTACTTCATGATTTCGGGGATGTGCTTGTGCGTGAGGCCCAGCGCGTAGGTCTCGAACAGCGGGGCTTCGCCCTTCTCGTAGGCCTCGATCATGGTCCGGCCGCCGCCCGAGTAGCCGCTGACCGAAGGCAGCGCGATCGGGAAGTCGGCCGGCAGCAGGCCCGCGTCGACCAGCGGACGCACCATGGCGATCGCGCCGGTGGCGTAGCAGCCGGGGTTGCCCACGCGGTCGGCCCGGGCCACGGCCTGCCAGTGGCCTTCGACCAGTTCAGGGAAGCCGAACACCCAGCCCGGCGCCACGCGGTGGGCGGTCGAGGCGTCGATGATCTTCGGGCTTCTTGCCCGACAGCTGGTCGATCAGCGCGACCGACTCGCGTGCCGCGTCGTCGTGCAGGCACAGCACGACGAGGTCGACGCCGGCCATGAGTTCACGCTTGGCATTCACGTCCTTGCGCAGCTCGGGCGCGATGCTCACGAGCTCGATCTGCGGCATGTTCTGCAGCCGCTCGCGGATCTGCAGACCGGTGGTGCCGGCTTCGCCGTCGATAAAGACCTTGGCCATGGTGGGGTTGCCTGATAGAGAGGGCCTAGAAGAAAGTACGTATTGACCGCACACGCCCGTCAGTATTGATGCGGCGCACCATGATACAGTCCGCGATTGTCCGCCGCCCCCAGCCGTCAGGCTGCCGTCGCCTGTGGACAACAGAGCCAACACCAGCCTGCCTAGATCTCCCGTTTTTCAACCTCCTCCTTCCGAGAGACATCCCTCATGAAGATTCACGAGTACCAAGGCAAGGAAATCCTTGCCAAGTTCGGCGTGCCGGTGCCGCGCGGCATTCCGGCCTACACGGTTCAGGAGGCGGTCGAAGCCGCCCAGAAGCTCGGCGGCCCGGTCTGGGTCGTCAAGGCCCAGATCCATGCGGGTGGCCGCGGCAAGGGCGGCGGCGTGAAGGTCGCGAAGACCATCGAGGACGTGAAGAAGCTGGCTGGCGAGATCCTCGGCATGCAGCTCAAGACGCACCAGACCGGCCCCGAAGGCCAGAAGGTCCGCCGCCTCTACATCGAAGACGGCGCCGACATCCAGAAGGAATACTACGTTTCGGCCGTGACCGACCGCGCCACCCAGAAGGTGGCCTTCATCGCTTCGAGCGAAGGCGGCATGGACATCGAGGAAGTGGCCCACTCCTCGCCCGAGAAGATCATCACGGTGTTCGCCGACCCGCAGGCCGGCCTGACCGACGAGCAGGCCAAGCAGATCGCCGACGGCATCGGCATCCCGGCCGATTCGACCGCGCAAGCCGTCGACATCTTCAAGAAGCTCTACACCTGCTACATGGAGACGGACGCCTCGCTGGTCGAGATCAACCCGCTCAACCGTGACAGCAAGGGCAACATCGTCGCCCTGGACGCCAAGTTCAACTTCGACAGCAACGCGCTGTTCCGCCACCCCGAGATCGTCGCGCTGCGCGACCTCGACGAGGAAGATCCGGCCGAAGTCGAAGCCTCGAAGTTCGACCTCGCCTACATCTCGCTCGACGGCAACATCGGCTGCCTGGTGAACGGCGCCGGCCTCGCGATGGCCACGATGGACACCATCAAGCTGTTCGGCGGCGAGCCGGCCAACTTCCTCGACGTGGGCGGCGGCGCCACCCCCGAGAAGGTCACCGAAGCCTTCAAGATCATGCTGAAGAACAAGAACGTCGAGGCCATCCTCGTCAACATCTTCGGCGGCATCATGAAGTGCGACACCATCGCCACCGGCGTGATCGCGGCCTGCAAGGCCGTGAACCTGCAAGTGCCGCTGGTCGTGCGCATGAAGGGCACCAACGAAGCCGAAGGCAAGAAGCTGCTGGCCGAATCGGGCCTGCCGATCATCAGCGCCGACACCATGGCGGAAGCGGCCCAGAAGGTCGTGGCAGCAGTCAAGAAGGCCTAAGGAACAGAGTCATGTCGATCTACATCAACAAAGACACCAAAGTCATCACCCAAGGCATCACCGGCAAGACGGGCCAGTTCCACACCGAGAAGTGCCAGGAATACGCGAACGGCAAGAACGCCTTCGTGGCCGGCGTGAACCCGAAGAAGGCCGGCGAGTCGATCTTCAACATCCCGATCTTCGGTTCGGTGAAGGAAGCCGCCACGCAGACCGGCGCCACCGTGTCGGTGATCTACGTGCCGCCGGCAGGCGCCGCGGCCGCGATCTGGGAAGCCGTCGAAGCCGACCTGGACATGGCGATCTGCATCACCGAGGGCATTCCGGTTCGCGACATGCTCGAAGTGCGCAACAAGATGAAGGCCAAGGAAGCCGCCGGTGGCAAGAAGACGCTGCTGCTCGGCCCGAACTGCCCCGGCCTGATCACGCCCGACGAGATCAAGATCGGCATCATGCCCGGCCACATCCACCGCAAGGGCCGCATCGGCGTCGTGAGCCGCTCGGGCACGCTGACCTATGAAGCCGTGGCGCAACTGACCGAGATCGGCCTGGGCCAATCGTCGGCAGTGGGCATCGGCGGCGACCCGATCAACGGCCTCAAGCACATCGACGTGATGAAGGCCTTCAACGACGATCCCGACACCGACGCCGTGATCATGATCGGCGAAATCGGCGGTCCCGACGAAGCCGACGCCGCCCGCTGGTGCAAGGACAACATGAAGAAGCCGGTCGTCGGCTTCATCGCCGGCGTGACCGCGCCTCCCGGCAAGCGCATGGGCCATGCCGGCGCGCTGATCTCGGGCGGCGCCGACACGGCCGAAGCCAGAGCTCTCCATCATGGAAGAGTGCGGCTTCACCGTGACGCGCAACTTCTCGGAACTGGCCAAGCTGCTCAAGGGCAAGCTGTAAGCCACGGCGTTCGCGCCCGGCAAGGTCCGTAAAGAGACCTCACACGCGCAAGAAAGAACAAGACGCCCGCAATCCGATTGCGGGCGTTTTTTTCACAAAAACAATGCGGGATCAGAGACATGGAACTTCTTCAAAGCACGGACTTCTGGATCGGCCTGATCAAGATCGTCTGGATCAACATCATCCTGTCGGGCGACAACGCCGTGGTGATCGCCATGGCGGCGCGTTCGCTGCCGCCCGAGCAGCAGAAAAAAGCGGTGCTCTTCGGCTCCGGCGCGGCCGTCGTGCTGCGGATCGTGCTGACGGTGGTGGCGGCCAAGCTGCTGGCGCTGCCGTACCTGCAGATCGTCGGCGGCCTGCTGCTGCTGTGGATCGGCCTGCAGCTGCTCGGCGGTGAAGACGAGGGCGACGGCGACTCCAAGGAGTACGGCAGCATGATGGCGGCCGTGCGCACCATCCTGCTGGCCGACCTCGTGATGAGCCTGGACAACGTGATCGCCGTGGCGGCCGCCGCGCAGGGCAGCATGGTGCTGCTGGTGCTGGGCCTGGCGATCAGCATTCCGCTGGTGATCTTCGGCAGCACGCTGATGATCAAGCTGATGGAGCGCTTCCCCATCATCGTGATGCTGGGTGCGGCGCTGATCGGCTGGGTCGGCGGCGAGACCATCGTGAGCGACGTGTCGCTGCGCGAGGTGCTGGCGGCCAACCCCTGGCTGCACTACGCCGCCGCGGCGGCCGGTGCGCTGCTCGTGGTGGCGGTGGGCAAGCTGCTCCAGCGGCGCGCCCACGCGGCCGCGGCGCAGCACTGACGGCGGAAGCCACCACCGGGCTGCCGCTTCGCCGACACTTGCGACCATGGTAGGTGTCGGCACGTCCCTCTTCTCGACCCGTCCGCCGCTCTCGTGGGAGTTCGCGGCGCTGACCGACGTCGGCCGCGTGCGCGCCCACAACGAGGACGCGGTCCACGTCGACCCGGTCCTCGGGCTGGCGGTGCTGGCCGACGGCATGGGCGGCTACAAGGGCGGCGAGGTCGCCAGCGCGATGGCGGTGTCGCTGGTGCATGCGAACTTCCGGCGCTGGTACGTGCAGGCCGGTCCGCAGGCGCCGGCCCGCGTCGTGCGGCGCGCGCTGCAGGCCGCGACCGACGAGGCCGATGCCGCCATCCTCGATGGCAGCCTGACCAATCCCAACCTGCAGGGCATGGGGACCACGCTGGTCCTGGCCGCCTTCGGGCCGCACCGCGTGATGGTGGGCCACATCGGCGATTCGCGCTGCTACCGGCTGCGCAACGACAAGCTCGAGCAGCTCACGCGCGACCACTCGCTGCGCCAGCAGCAGCTGGATGCCGGCGCCATCACGGCCGAGGAAGCGCTGTCCTCGCCCAACCGGAATCTCGTCACCCGCGCCGTCGGCGTCGAGGCCCAAGTCTTGCTGGAAATGCACGAACACACGGCCAGGCCCGACGATCTCTATATGCTGTGCTCCGACGGGCTCAGCGAAATGGTCCCGGACGCCCAGCTTTTCACGCTTCTGACGAGACAAGACGGTGGTATTGAGTCCAAGGTATCACTTTTGGCAAACATCGCCAACGAAAATGGCGGCCGGGATAACATTTCTGTCATCCTGGCCCGGGCCAGCCTGCCACGCGCGGCGACCTGACGCAGGCGATGGAGCGGCGGAAGCATCCGCTGCGTCGTCGCGGGCCTCGCGACAATTGCAACCAGGGAGTCGGCAGTGCCGAGAATGAGTATCTCGATCGATGGTGTCGTCATCCGGGAGGTGACGCTCGCGAAGGACCGTACCACCCTCGGACGGCGCGCCTACAACGACATCGTGGTCGACAATCTCGCGGTGAGCGGCGAGCATGCCGTTCTGACCCTGCGCGGCGGCGATGTCCAGATTGAAGACCTCAACAGCACCAACGGCACCTACGTCAACGCGGTGGCCGTGCAGAAGCGGACGCTCAAGGACAACGATGTCATCGAGGTCGGCGGCTGCCGCATCCACTACCGCGCGCGCAGCGTCGCGCCCGCGCCCGGCGTGCCGGTCCAGGTCATCATCGGCAACGAGCAGCCTTCCACCCCCATTCCCCTGTCGGCCGCGCCCACCGAATCGGGCGCACTGGTCGAGCTCGGCGTGCCGGTGCTGCGCGTGCTGGCCGGCGAGAACGCCGGCCACGACCTGCCGCTGCAGAAGGTCGTCACCACGGTCGGCAAGCCCGGCGTCGCTGTCGCTGTCATCACGCGCCGCCGCCAGGGCTACGTGGCCGCGAGCGTCATGGGCGCCGTCCTGCTCAATGGCCAGCCGCTCGGCGTCGAGGCCGTCGCGCTGCACGAGCGCGACCTGCTCGAGCTCGGCACCCTGCGCCTGCAGTTCCAGCGGGTCTGAGCCGCGGGTCGTCCGTCGGCGAACCGGCCTCGATCCCGTTCCCGGCTCCGGTCGACCATGAGTGCATTGCGGCGCCACTGGGCGCGCATCGCCGTCACCCTGCTGCCCGTGCTGCTGGCACTGGCGCATGCCACCGGGCTCTGGCACGCCGGCATGCTCGAGCGTCTCGACCACCTGATCTACGACGTGCGCCTGCGCGCGACCATGCCGGGCACCTTCGATCCGCGCATCGTGATCGTCGACGTCGACGACGCGAGCCTCGCACGTCAGGGCCAATGGCCCTGGTCGCGCGACAAGGTGGCGCGGCTCGCGAGCGAGCTGCTGTCGCACCAGCAGGCCAGGGTCGTGGGCTTCGACGTCATGTTCGTCGAGCCCGACCGCAGCTCGGGCATCGACCGCCTGCGCGCGCTGGCGGACGGCCCGCTGCGCGGCATCCCGGAACTCGCCGGCGAGGTCGAGAAACTCGCGCCCTCGCTCGACAACGATGCCATGCTGGCGCGCACGCTCGCGGGCCAGCCCGTGGCGCTGGGCTACTACTTCACCCAGGCCGAGACGCCGCGCGCCCGCGGCGCCCTGCCCGCCGCGCCGCTGTGGCCCGCCGACGCGCTGCCCGCGAAGGAGGGCTACACCACGCACTGGAACGGCTTCGGCGCCAGCCTGCCGGTGCTCGCGCAGGCCGCGCCCAGCGGCGGCTTCCTCAACACCCTGGTCGGCGAGAGCGACGACGGTGTGATCCGCAGCGTGCCGCTGATCGCACGCTACGACGGCGACCAGGCCCGGCCCGGCTACTACGAGTCGCTCGCGCTGGCCGTCTACCGGCTCGCCAGCGGCTCGCCGCCGGTGCTGCCCGCGCTGGTGCCCGGCAGCCCCGGTCGCGCAGCTCGAGTCGCTGCGCATCGGCGAACTGCGCGTGCCGGTCGACCGCAACGCCAGCGTGCAGGTGCCGTTCCGCGGCCCGGGCGGCAGCCGCGGCGGCTCGTTCCGCTACGTGGCGGCCGCCGACGTCCTCGAGGGCCGGCTCGCGCCCGAGGAGCTCAAGGACAAGATCGTGCTCGTCGGCGCCACCGCGCCCGGCCTGCAGGACCTGCGCGCCACGCCCGCGGCGCCGTCCTTCGCCGGCGTCGAGGTGCATGCCAACATCGTCTCGGCGCTGCTCGACGATCGCCTGCTCGCCGTGCCAGACTACGCGCCCGGCTACGAGGTGCTGAGCGTGTTCGTCGCCGGCATCGCGCTGGCCATCGGCCTGTCGCTGCTGCCCGCGCTGCGCGCCGTGGCCTTCATGCTGACCGTGGCCGCGGCGCTGGTCGGGCTCAACACTTGGCTCTATGTCGCGCACGGCCTGGTGCTGCCGCTGGCCTCGGCGCTGGCCATGGTCGCGCTCGCCTTCCTGCTCAACATGAGCTGGGGCTACCTGGTCGAATCGCGCGCGCGCCGCGGTCTGGTGCAACTGTTCGGCACCTACGTGCCGCCGCAGCTGGTCGACGAGATGCTGGAGCGCCCCGGCCGCTACAGCATGCGCGCCGAGAGCAAGACCATGACCGTCATGTTCTGCGACATGCGCGACTTCACGCGCTTCTCGGAGCAGATGTCGCCTTCCGAGCTGCAGGCCTTCCTCAACACCGTGTTCAGCCGCCTCACCGACGTCATCACCGCGCACCGCGGCACCGTCGACAAGTACATGGGCGATTGCGTCATGGCCTTCTCGGGGCGCGCCGCTCGAGACGCCCGAGCACGCCAGCCTCGCCGTCAATGCCGCGCTCGACATGGCCGACGCGGTGCACGACCTCAACCGCATCCACCGGGTCCCTGGGGCCGGCCCGAGATCAGCATCGGCATCGGCATCAACAGCGGCGTCATGAGCGTGGGCGACATGGGCTCGGCCGCGCGGCGCAGCTACACCGTGGTCGGCGACGCGGTCAACCTGGCCTCGCGTCTCGAGGGGCTCAGCGGCCACTACGGCGTCGAGATCGTCGCCAGCGGCGCCACGCGCGAGCTCGCGCCGGCCTATGTCTGGCAGGAGCTCGACAGCGTGTTCGTCAAGGGCCGGGCCCAGGCCGTCGCCGTGTTCACGCCGCTGGCCGTCGCCTGGGACGAGGCGGCCGTCATCGCCGTGCGCGAGGCGCACCGGCTCGAGCGCTGGGCCGAGGTGCTGGCCGCCTACCGGCGCCAGGACTGGGCCTTGGGCCGAAACTTGCTGGACCCCCCTCCTCGTGGCCGATGCCAAAAAAGTCCTTTACCAGCTCTACGCGCAGAGATTAGCCTCGATGGCCTTGCGCCCGCACGATCCATCGTGGGACGGTGCGACCCGGTTCGAAACCAAATGACAGACACAGACAAGGGGTCTCTCACAATGCAGGTTCGCGTGCTGGGTTGTTCGGGCGCCATCGCCAAAGACTGCCGCACCACCTCTTTCCTGGTCGATACCGACCTGCTCGTCGATGCCGGCACCGGCGTCGGCGACCTCACCCTCGAAGAAATGGCCGGTGTCGACGACATGGTGCTCACGCACTGCCATCTCGACCACATCGCCGCCCTGCCCCTGATGCTCGACGCCGTCGGCGGACGCCGAACCCGGCCGCTGCGCGTGCATGCGCTGCGCGCCACGATCGAGGCGCTGCGCGCCCATGTTTTCAACAACATCATCTGGCCCGACTTCGAGAGCATCCCGAGTCCCGAGGCCCCCTTCGTCACCTTCCACGACATCGCCGTCGGCCAGACCCTGCTGCTCGGCAGCGCCACGCCCAAGCGCATCGAGGTGCTGCCGGCCGTCCAGTACCGTGCCCGCCTGCGGCTTCGCCGTGAGCCGCGCCGATGGGGGTGCGCATTGGGTCTTCAGCGGCGATACCGAGCGCAATGCGCCGTTCTGGGACCGCGTCAACGCCCTGGAGGTCGCGATGCTTGTGATCGAGACGGCGTTCAGCAACCGGGAGCAGGCGCTGGCGGAGCGCAGCCTGCATCTGTCGCCGACCATGTTGGCCGACGAACTGGCTCATATCGGGCCGGGCAAGGACTACCCGATCTACATCACGCACACCAAGCCGGCGGAAACCGAGGAAATCATGAGTCAGATCGAATCGCTGGCCGGCCGGCAGGTGCCGGGGCTGGCGCAGCGGGACATCCGCTGGCTCAAGGCGGACGGCATCCTGACCTTTTGAGCCCGGTCGTGCGGCACGGATGGCATGACAAATTTGTCACCATGTGTCGCATCTTGATACATCTTCTGTCACGTGCAGTAACACCAATGTGGTCTGGAGTGACGCGTTAGGTCGCTGACGGGGTGCCGAAACGGGTGGCACGGATGCTGCGGAAGGTTCTTCGCTCCGGGGGGAGGACTCCCGGGAGTGAATACCAACCCAACCAACCTGGAGTTAGTGAAATGAACCGTCGCACTCTCGCCCGCCGCGCTCAGGCCGGCTTTACCCTTATCGAACTGATGATCGTTGTGGCGATCATTGGTATTTTGGCGGCTGTGGCTCTGCCAGCTTACAAAGACTACACCGTCAAGGCTCGCATGTCTGAAGTGGTGCTAGCTGCATCGCAGTGCCGCACGACCATCAGCGAAACGGTCCAAAGCATGGATCCGGCGAAGACGTTCGGCGCGACTGAAGAAAATGTCTACGGCTGCGATGCGGTAAACCCGACCAAGATGGTTGCTTCGATCACGACCACTGCTCCAACTGGCGTAATCACCGTCATCCCGCACGCAACTAATTTGGGTCAAGCGACGGCATTTGATCCCGCCGAAGACAAGATCATCCTGACCCCTTATCGCAATACCGCGGCAGCCGGCGCCGCCCCCGCTGCAGGCGCCTACGCTTTGGCAACTGCCACCACCGGCGGACAAGGCACTCAAGTTTATGAGTGGAAGTGCACCTCGACCGGCGCCGCCTCGAAGTACGCACCGGGTTCATGCCGCTAGTCAGCGTAGCTTCGAAAATCTCACCGCAAAGGGCCGCCTTCGGGCCAATGCCAGTCAGTTAGAACTGACTGGCATTTTTTTCGTCGGGAATTTGTGGGCCAGTTCTTGACGACCCTGGGGAAGTAGCGCCCGGTGCGCCGAGGCGGCAGCACGAAGTAGCGCGACTGCGCCAGCAAGGCCTCCAACTGCTTGGGCAAGGTTCCCGCAGAGTCAAGACTGGGGATGGCCAGTAAATTCACGATGGCATAGCTGGCCGTGTGGAAGCTGATGCGCTGGGGTTCGACCTTCACATGCTCGGCCATCTTGCCCATCCAGCGGCGCAGCAGCGTGTAGGCGATCAGCACGCCCCACAACTCCTGGCGCACCAACTCGGGCTGCTCGCTGCGCAGCACCGGTTCTGCGTCCTGCAAGGACTGCTTGATCTCCCTGAACCCCAGCTCGATCTCCCAACGCTGGCGGTACAGATCGGCCATGGGCGCGCAGGATGCGCCCGAGCGTCCTGCACGAGGTGATGAAGCGCCGACGTCGCCCGCCCACGCTGACCTCGATCAGCCGGGCCTGCCAGTGGCTGGGCAACTGTGGGCGCAGTTGGCGCGCGCGCTGCGATTCGGGCATGCGGATCAACGCATCGCCCTCGGCGAGTCGCTCGACGACTCGTGGCGCAAGTTGTCCTTGGCCCGCATCAGCCAGTGGCGCTGCTCGCCCGCGGCCTGCCAGTCCAGCAGGAACGCGGCCGAGAAGTACCCTCGATCGAACAGGGTCACGGCGTGATCCACGCCCTTCAATTGCGCCGCCAAGCTCAGCTCGCCGCAGTCCATGCCGCCGATCCTGGCGTCCAGCAGTTCGTGGCTGTGAGTGTCCATCAGGCAGGTGGCGCGGATCTGCGGCCAGGGCAAAGGTCCATGCCGCGTGCTGCAGCTGCCCAATTGCTGGCGGTTGTCGGGCGTGTCCGGGGCTGACCACACCACGCCGTCCACGGCCAGCACCCGCAGCGCCTGCTCGCGCTGTGGCGAACGGCCCCAGGCCTGGGTCCGCAGCTCAAACAGCCGCTGCAGCGGTTCTTCGCCCAGGCGCTGACGGGCTTGCACGCTCACGCTGGGCGCGGGCAGCGCCTGCCCAGCCAGGCTCAACTCCAATTGTTGGACCCCCTGCCATAGCGGTCGCTTGCGAAACAGCGCCAGTCCAGTCACCAGCCACACCGCATGCTCGGCGGGCAACTTGCGCTTGCGGATGGAGGTCTTGCCGCTGGCCTTGAGCGCTGGTCTATCCAGGCTGAATCTATCAGTGCACTGAGTTCATCAACCCGATCGAGCACTCGCGGTAGCGTCTCGCGCAGGGCGCTCTATAGCAGGCTCATCAAGCAAAAAGGGGAACGTGTTCAACACGCTCCCCTTGTACTGGATCAGCTCGTCCCCGGGCTTAACTAACTGGTATTGGGGCTCTGGGCCGCAAGTTCCCCACGGTGGTGGCTGCTTGGCGTCGGGCCTGGGGTCGGGTGATCCCGTTCTTCGCGTTCGCACCGCCCATTCGCCGGGTGATCTACACGACCAACGCCATCGAGAGCATCAACGCGCGGCTGCGCAAGATCATCAAGACGCGGGGTCACTTCCCCGGCGACGACGCGGCTGCCAAGCTGATCTGGTCGGCGCTGTTCAACATCACGGCCGACTGAGAGCGTGCCGCCAAGGAGTGGCGAGAGGCGATGAATCAGTTTGCCATCGCCTATGGCGATCGGTTCATTTGAAGCGCCGCCCTGTAGCATGAGAGCGACTTGCACACAAAAATTCGGACAAGCCCCAGGACACCGGCCCTCTACTCGATATGGTCGACTCAACATATGCTCCTCCGATCACTCAATCTGTAGATCGATCGCGTTAGTCCACTGTTGGTACCTCACGCCAATTCAGCAGACGAAGGCCAAGCACGCCAGGCAATTTGATTGGGTTGTTTTTCATCTCACCTCTTACATCGCCGCTCACCAACCGTGTAGTTCCATCAACGCTCAAGAATCGCAAATCAGTCACAGCCGCTCCCACCGCATTAAATGCAACTATGTTTCCCGAACCATCAACAAGCGTTGATTTTCCAGTGCCGAAGTCGATCGCATAAACACGACTGTTACCCGAAGGCGAGCACGCGTCGCCTGTAGTCTGAAGCGTGGAGAAGGCCACCGCTCCGCTGTTGGATGTCGATGCATTGATCACACGCCAGCCCACGTTGCTGGTCACCCCGAGATCCGTGTACCACCCGCGACTGGTCGCAGACAGCGCGATGCCCTCGGTCAAGTTCGTTACCGCTTGCAGGTCATTTCGAACGATCGGGAAAGTCCCAGAGCTGAACGCGCTGGCCGTGCCATCGATCACGGCGTAGTAGCTCTGCTGTTGAGATGATTGAATATCGCTCGAATCCAACAATCGTCCCGTGCCGACCAGAACAAAGCGCTTCTTGCTCAACGGCTGAATCTCTATCAAAGGCTGTGTGGTGACCGGCTGGGACCGATCGGAGCCATCTGTAAACTTGGCGATCAAGGTGGGAGCTGGATAGTTCGCAGTACTTCCTTTCGCAAGCGTGAGATCGAACCGCCACATCTGGCCGTTGAGATCGCCCGCATAGACGGCGTCCGCCGTGCCATCGGTGAAATCCTGGACATATGCGGCCGCCTGCGCCATGCCTTCCGACTCTGAAGGAGTCGCGATCTTCTGGAGAAGCTGACCATTGGTCGGATTCACGATGTAAAGATAGCTACTCGTTCCGCCACCGTTGTAGCCGCTCGTGAGGATCGCAACCCAGCCATATTTGCGGGTCTTCACTACGACCGGCGCGCCATAGCTATACCCCATGTCCGAATCGGTGAACTCCCAAAGTACCTTGGCTGCAGCTTTTGCCTCTGTATTCATACTTGCAGGATTTGTCACATCCAGGGCATAAAACCCTTTCCCGCCCTTGCCGAGGCCGCCGATCAAGACGGTGCGCCAGTCCGAAGTCGCGGCGGATGTGGTCGTGAACGTACCCCTGCAGATTTGAAGTCGATATCGAAGGTATATGGTGTCGCATCGACGTAAAAACGATGCTGATAATAGGGATTGCCGAGCTTGGCCAGCAACCCGTCGTTGCCCGCAGAATTGCTTCCCCCAAACAGCAAGCTTGGAATGTAGGCAAACTGTTCATTGCCCGCATCCGTTCCAGTGAGCGCGCCATTGAACGCATGCACCATTCCGTCGTTCGCGCCGGTGTAAACCATCACCGGCCGATCCTTCCAAGTGGTCTTGAAGGCGGCATAGCCAGGATTGACCGAATCCGAGAAGTTGAGTGAGGGCGGGCCTGCGGGCGTAACCTTGGCATTGACTATGTCACCGAGCAGCAGATCGCGTTGACGGTAGGACTTGCTCGAGTCGCTTGACGTACGCTCGTTGGTTCTGTCTCCACGCAGCCAATTCAGATACTTCTGGCTATCGTTGCCGACGAAGGCCGTATTGAGAGATCCCTTTGAGCCGCCGTCAGACTGTTGTATCGAAAAGGAATTCCAGCGCTCGCACTCCGTGTTATGACGCGCCGCGCGGTATCCCATCCGGTGCCGGAAAGCTGAGCTTCCAGCTTTGTCTTTGTGTCCCACTTCAGAGTACTTGCTGGATTTCCGCTGGCGTCGAAGGTGATCTGATTCGCGCTCAAAAGGCCAGTCCAACTCTTCGAGTCGTATTGCGCGGCGTAGGAGGCGACACCTGTCGAAGATACCTGTGCGCTCGAAAGTGAAAAAGATGTCGTGTATGCGGAAATCTCGTTGGAGATTCGCTCGAAGGCTTGTTTGAGGCCCGCGACCATCGTGTCGGGACGACCCGCGGCAAAATAATTGTCTGGACGATTCCAAGTCGAGTTGTTTCTGACGTCCTTGAGGGTCTCTCCATTGGTCGACCACCAATCCAATGGAATGGTGCCGTCGAAGGTATAGGGATCGAAACCAGCGGGAATCTTCTTTTGATTGAGTCCGCCGAACTTTGCGGCCATGTAGAACTTGTTGTTTCGCGAGAAAGACTGCTCCAGAACGTCGACCCAATAGGTCTGCACTGTTTGCTTTCCCGTCAGGTCCGGACGGATATCCTTGGTGTTGGCCTCGAGTGCGAGACCCGCCATGTAATCTGTCGAACTCGATGCTCCCGTGAGAACCGTGGCTTGATTCGGTCCCATTGCTTGCAGCGACTTCACGTTGTTGGTGCTGCGGATGGCATCGAACATGGTGTCTGCCGAAACCTCCGTTGGCAATGAGGGCTCTCTGTCCGTCACAGTATTGCCAGGCACATTCTTGTCGCCGTGCGTGTAAATATCGCCAATACCGAGCACGAAATTGCGCTGGCAGGTGTACTGGATCGGATCCGTCCAGTTTGTGATCACAGGAAAGCCATCGGCCCAAGTGGTCTTGGTGGGAGCATCCGCGCCGTCCATGGCGCTCCATGTTGGCACGTTACCCAGATTTCGGTAGTACCGCAGCGCCGCATAAAACAATTCGTTCACCGGGTCATTGCTTTTGTAGCTTCCTGGAACGAGTTGCCCGAACTTGTTGAGATAATTCATTACCCCGCTGTCCGAGATGGTTACGCTGGTATTGGAGGTGGTAGCAGTGGCGTCGGTCGGGTCGGGATTGCGAATAAAGATGCCGGTGGTCGAGTCCCATTCTCTGTTGTCATTGGTCGTGGGGCCCTGGCCCGGCACGGGGTAGGTCGGACCGACGAATTTCTGACGAGCGCGAAGGACGCCGCCATCCCGGGTATAGGTACTGTCGTTCAGATATCCGAATGCGCTGAACCGCATCTTGTCGGCATATTGCTGAATCAGCCCTTCGGGTTTGTAGTTGCTACCGTATGCCTTGCAGTTGGTCTCCAGGCCGCCCGCTGCCGTGGACGCATCGCACACCTTGACGCGCACGGTGAAGTCGTAACTTCGAGTGCCATCACTGAAGCCCACGAACTCGGAGGCTGAAGGTGTTTTCCAGAGCAGTTGAAGTTGCGCGCCGCCCGAGCCTTCGTAGTAATCCATTCGCACTTTGAAGGATTGCCCCTTCGTCATGCTTATCGTTGTCGTGGTGTCCGTAGTGGGACCGTGATCTGTCCAGTTATTAATGACGCAGTTGCCACTCAGACCGGTGGTGCCGGAGCAAGTGCTAAAGCTGCTATTGACATTGGTTGCAACCCAAAGCCTTACGCCATCGTCTGAAATGGTCCGGAACGTGTAGTTTCCTGCTTCCGGGGCAGTAAACGTGCCATCGTAGCGAGCAGAGAAGCTGTCTTCATTGACGCCCGACGCCGGTGAACCGGAGCCCCAATCGTGATACGCGTTGTCATTGCTTACGGTCGCGGCGGCATTGCCGCTGACGGTCTTGTTGTTGTAGTACTTGACCGAAAACCCGCGTGACAATCCATCGTTCATTCCGAGTCGCATCTTGAACCCAAGGCCGTTGATGCTGATGCGAAGCGTACTTGCGGTGTAGGGCGTTGCGCCTGTGATCTCCGTCGCTGGGAGGTTGCGGTCATCGAAAAGCCCTTGTCCCGAATGCCATCCTTTTTCCAGAATGGTTTCGGTGGTCGTGTCGACGACGCGGCGTCCCCCGGTCATTGCCCATCGGAATGGATCGATGGTGGCCGTGGTGGCCCAGTTCAGAAAGTTGCCACTCCATTTTCCGGTGCAGGTGCGATTCGTTGCCTTGCCTTGGGGGTAAAAATAACTCAGATCGCCCTTGTCGGTCGAGCTCACGCCATTCGATGCGGTGTTCGCCTGATAGACATAGCATTTATCCGGATCGAAGTAGCCCAGAAACGTCGCGCTACTCGAATAGGTGTCCGTATGGGCCATGCGCGAGGCTGTCGGCCATTCAACCGACAAAGCCAATGCCAAATTACCGGGGACTTCGGAGGTCGAGAAGATCGGCTGATCGGCAAGTGTCGTTGCCAGCGAAACCGGCGAATGGGTTGCCAGCAGCGCAAATGCCAGCACACTGCACGTGAAAGCGCGGAGCCGGGGATATCTGAAGGAGTGATTCATGGCAATGCTTCTCGTGAGCTTCTTACTGTTCAGGCCGCGCAAAGGAGGCTTGCAAAAACACTTGCGTGTCTCGCGGACCCGTGACTCGCATGCTCAAGCGGTACGTGGTCGAAGGCGGAGGAGGCAGGCGAGTGCTCATCTCCTGACTGCTGCCGCCCCGCACGTCATTGACCGACGGGGGAAAACGCAGCCGGCGGCACCCAACGTGCCAGGTGAAGCAGCGGTACTGCAAAGTCGGTCGATGACATAGCGGATCGTGACTTTCGCAGTGTCGTCCTTGATGTCGTTGGCATCGGTGCCGACCGCATTGAATGCCGTGTTGCTGAGCAGCGCCGTTGGCACGCCGCGATCATTGGTCGCAAGCGCCGTGGCACTGTAGTTCGCCGATTTGAGGTTGCTGTTGCGTGCTGCGGGCGTGACAAGGGCACCGCTTCCGCTGAACTTGACCAGCACGGCATCGATGGCCTGCTCGCCTTGATTGATCAGATCCCGCTTGAAGGCGAGGTTGCCTGCACTGGCGAGCGAGGTGTTCATCGAGCGCACGACCGCGACCCCGCTTGCGAGCAGGATGACGAGGACAATGAGCGCGAACAGCAAGACGACTCCCTGCTGACGGGAGCGCGGCGAGAAAGAGCGAGATTTCATGATGTCGGCAACAAGAGCATGTTGCGAAGGGGAACGGTGAACTCCACCACGCGATGCCGGAAGTGGCGGTCGTCGCTGGAGATGGCATAGCTCTCTTGCAAAGCCGTGCCCAGATCGCTGAACAAGGCGAGGCTGCTTGGTGCCACGACATCCTTCTCGTAGTTGGCGCTCCTGACGACCATTGCGACTCGGACTGCCATGACGCGACGCACCTTTGCAGGAGTACTCATCATGGTGGTGATGTCGTACCCGTCCGCGTCGGGGGCCTCCCATGAATCTCCTGCCGAGGCGTTGAAGTTCCCATCTTCGTTCTTGTCGATGGCGTAAAGCGCGCGCAATTCGATCACCCCATCCGCAATGCCCTGCTGCGCTCGCTCGTCGAGTTCGGTTGCACTGGCCCCGCCAGCCATTTGCATGAAGTCATAGCTGACCAGCGTGCGGTTGGCATTGATGCCGAACATCTGCAATTGCAGATTGGATGCCTTGAAGTTGCCGATCGGGGTGAAGAAGGCGCTTCCACCAGAAACAAGCGTGCTCAAACTTGTGTCCGTGCCACTCGCGGCGTAGTAGGTGCTCCCGAGAGGGAGGTTGTCGTTGCCGGCGGTGTCCGCGAAGTCGGGGCTTGCATGGACTTGCTCGAGCAGGCAGTCGTCGGTTCCGCTTCGGCTCACGAGGCCGATATCGCCCTGCCGCAGTCCAATGGTGTTGTCGAGCCGTAGTGCGCCGGTGCCAGTTCCGGCAGATCGCACCGGCCGCGCGATGTCGCCCGCCGAAGAATTGCCACTCATCACCATCAACACGTCGGAGCCCGAGGCGGGGCGATAGATGAGCACCGGGGCAACGCGTACTTGCTGCGGAAATCCATTGAAGGGCGCGGGGAAGTCGGTCGTCCTCGGCAAGGTCGCAGTGCCTGCGCGCGTGATGTTCAGGCGACAACCGAAGATGCCCAGATCCCATGCTTGGGTGAAGCCCGAGCCCGCGCTGCGCAGCGCACGGTCGAGCACGTAGGCGGCGTAGCTGCCGGATTGATTGGCGTCATTGACGGCCGTGGTGCTGCGTTTCTGGCCTTCGCCGACGATGATCACGCTGGTGACTGCGAGCGTCACCACGAGGCCGATGACGATGGCAACCAGCAGTTCGACGAGCGTCACCCCGCTGTTGGGGTTGATCCGACGGGTCATCGTCTTCATGGCAGCACCACCCGGGTCGTCAGCTTGCTTTGAGCGGCGGCGCCGGGCGACTGCCAGGTGATCGTGACATCGGCCTGTCGGCCGGTCACTTGGTAGTTGCCATCGCCGTTGGGCAGCCCTCCTTTGTTGGGTCCCATATCTGCCACCTTTGCCCGCCAGGCTGTTTTGAACTCGGCCGGCAGAGAAGGCGTGCGCCGCAGCCACATCTCGCTGATCAATTCATTGGCAAGCAAGGCTGCTCGGTTCCGGTCTTCGGCGTCTCCGGAGAGTTGGATCGCGCGCGACTGCAGCCCGATCAGGCCGAGGATTCCGACGGAAAAAATGAGGATCGACACGAGAACCTCGAGGAGGGCCATGCCTTTCTGCGGTCGCGAGCGGAGAGCGGAAGTCATGCGGGCATCCATCGGGGTGGGAGTCCGACATCGTCTTCTTCGGGTCGCACAGGCGCACTTGGCCGCCCAGATTGACAAGAACACGCAATGAGCGATCTGCCCCAGGGAGAGTGATGTCATAGGCAGGCGGAGATGTGATATCCGCGCTGCAGGTCGCGCTTCCGGTTAAGCTGGTCAGCGCTGTGCTTGAGTTGGCAATCAGGCGCCCAACCGAGTTGAAGCAGATCGCGGCGGGGCCGGTGATCTTCACGCCTGCGCCGATGTCGGACAGGATGCCCGAGGAGATGAACACACTGCTTTCTTCGCTGCTCGAACTCATCGATGGCAAGGAGCGGACTGTCCAATAGTTGCCGTCGGCTTTGGCAGTAAACGTCGGACTGCTGGAAGTCGGTTTGCTGTCTGTCAGGGCGAAGACGACCTGGCGGCTGCGCCGCAAGGATTCGCTCCGTGCTTCGCGCAAGCCGTTCTGCAAGGCCTCCGCGACGGCACGAACCTTGCCATTGCGTACCCAGTCCATCATCGACGGAGCGGCGAGCATCATCAGGATGGCCAAAAGGGTGATGGTGACCATGAGTTCCACCAGGGTGAATCCCGAAAGACGTTCGACCGACGGTCTCTCATGGAATGCTTTCAGCACGACTGGCCTTTCTTCAAGACCCAGGCGCTCGTACATGTGCCCCAACCCGAAGAACCGGTGCCTGTGGTCGACCGGTCGCCGGCCTCATTGATCGTGTAGACGAAGTCGGTGGTCGGCCCGCTTCCCGTCGCCAACAACACGTACGTCGTGTCCGTTGGGGTGCCTGCCTTGCAGCTCAAAGTGAAGTTGCCGACCTTTCGCTTCGATTCATCCACCGCACAAGGGGTGGTGAAGTCCCCCGAGGTCTTGTAGGTGCGGTTATCTTGGAAATGCCGCTCCATGTTGGCGCGCATGGCCGCCAGCCCATTCGTTGCGTCGACCACCTGCCCGCGGAGGATGTAGTCGCGGTAGCTTGGCAATGCGATGGCTGCGAGGATCCCGATGATCGCGACGGTGATCATCACTTCGATGAGCGTGAAGCCGCATAAGTGGCGCCGGGGAAGTGATAGGGATTGCAAGGCCGGACCTTTCGTAGAGACGGACAGTCAATCTCGGCGATGAGCTGACGATTGGAAACAATGAGTGACAGATTGTCTCCATTGGTGTGCGGAGGGAGGTTCCGCCTGTCCTGGAAAATTTGCCGCTTGTCGGTGCAGAGAGGTAGATCGTCCAGGACCTCCTGCGCGAGCGGCGCAACAATCCCTCCGAATGACCTTTTCGGCCGCTTCGGGCTCAACGCCTTTTCTTGCCCCAAACCTCGGGCGATTTCGCTCGTGCTTGATCGCCGGGCCATTTCTCTGCCCGCTCGTGGCGGGCCCTTCGGCCAACGCGTGGCAGCTGCTCGCCTCCGGGCTCTGCGCGGCCGTGCTGTTGCTGTTGGCGAGTGGCGGTGCCGTCGATCGGCGCTTGGCCGCTTGGCTGGCTTGTTGCGTCGCGGCGCTTGCGCTTTCGTTCTCAGGCTTCGCGGACCTGCGCTTCATGGCCTGCGCGGCGTTGGCGGGCATCGGGTTGTCGGCGCTCGCCGGAGCCGGCAAAGAGGACCGGGTCGTGTCTATCCCGGCGGCGTTGGCCTGGGGCGTCCTGGCGGCCGGCGTCATCAACGCACTTGTCGGGCTGCTCCAGTACGGCAACCTGGCTGAAGACCTGTTGCCCTGGATCACCTCTCCCACCGCTGGCCGCGCCTGGGGACTGCTGCGCCAGCGCAACCAGTTCGGCACATCGATCAGCTTGGCCTTGGTCGCCGCCTTGTGGCTGTACGCAATGGGAGACTCCGGTCGCATACGGAGCAGCCTCGTCGCTGCTGTCGTGCTGCTCATTGCCGCCACCGCCGCATCAGGCTCCCGCACCGGCTTGCTCCAAGTGGTGCTGATCTCGGTCGCCGCGGGCGTCGTGGCCTGGAAGGAGCGCCGCATTGCTTCCGATCCAATCGCGGTTCGCCGCCTGCCGCCACCCTTGGCATTGCTGGCCATCCTCCCGCTCTACTTCGCCCTGAACTGGCTGCTACCCCAGCTCGCAGCCATCGGCACCCCCAGCAAGGCCATCGCCTCCGCCGGCGCCCTGGTCCATCGCCTCCAACCCGCCGCCCTCGGCAACGAAAGCCGCCTCACCCTCTGGCACAACGTCCTCTCCCTCATCGCCGAGCGCCCGCTCACGGGTTGGGGCTGGGGCGAACTCAGCTACGCCCATTTCATGGCCGTCTACCCGGGCCCGCGTTTCCCGGTGCTCCTGGACAATGCCCACAACCTCCCCCTGCATCTCGCAGTCGAACTCGGCATCCCCGCCGCCGTGCTGATCTGCGGCGGCTTCCTCTGGCTGGTGATTACCGCCCGCCCCTGGCGCGAGCGCGACCCGAACCGGCTCATGGCCTGGGGCCTGCTGGCCGTCATCCTCGTGCACAGCCTGCTCGAGTACCCGTTGTGGTACGGCCCCTTCCAGTTGGTCTTCGGCCTGTGCCTGGGCATGCTGTGGCCCGCGCGCGCCAGCAGCGATCGAGCGTCGCCGTCAGTGAAAAAGGCATGGCTTCCCGACGGCCGAAAGCTTTCGGCTCTGGCAAGCATCGCCCTGCTCTCGTTCGTCGTCTACGCCGCCTGGGACTACACCCGCATCAGCCAGATCTACCTGCCGCGCGACGAACGCCTGCCGCCCTGGCAGGACGACACGCTCGCCAAGGTCCGCGATTCCTGGCTGTTCGCGCGCCAGGTCGATTTCGCCGAACTGACGCTGACGCCGGTCACGCACGAGAACGCGGCGCGGATGCATGCGCTCGCCGAGCGGACGCTGCATTTCTCGCCGGAGCCGCGCGTGATCGTGAAGCTGATCGAGAGCGCCGAGCTCTCGGGCCATGACGAGGAGGCACGGCTGATCGCCGAGCGCTTCAGGGTGGCCTTCCCGCGCGACTACGCGCGCTGGCTCCAGCAGAACCCCGTCGAGACGCTGCCGGCTCCTTAGGCCGCGGGCGCGGCGGTCCAGCTCCCCGACTTACCGCCATGCTTCTCCACCACATGCACCCCGGTGACCGTCATCCCCCGGTCCACCGCCTTGCACATGTCGTACACGGTCAGGAGCGCGATCTGCACGGCGGTCAGCGCCTCCATCTCGACGCCGGTCGGCCCGACGGTCTCGACCGTGGCGGTGCATTGCACATGCGGCGTCGCGTCGCCGGCGTCCGACAGCGCCAGGTCGACCGCCACCCGGGTGATGGCCAGCGGATGGCACAGCGGGATCAGGTCGCTGGTCTTCTTGGCGGCCTGGATGCCGGCGATGCGCGCGATGCCGAGCACGTCGCCCTTCTTCGCGCTGCCCGAAGCGATCAGCGCCAGGGTCTCGGGCCGCATCTCGATGCGGCCGGTGGCCACGGCCACGCGGTGGGTGGCGGGCTTGGCGGCGACGTCGACCATGTGGGCCTGGCCCTGGGCGTCGAAATGGGTGAGTGAGCTCATGGGTGAACGTTCAAGAGGGAGGTGCATCATACGAGCCCGAGTTCTGGACAAGCCATGCCACGCTGGACCCCGCCCCCTCGCAAGAAACGACCTTTCGTCCCCCACTCTGCGGACGATTTGCGCTAGCGTTTTAATAGCATCGCAGGTGCTGATGCCGCCGCTGGCGCGCGCGCAGCTGCTGCCGGGGCTCGGCGACGGCGGCGAGATGACGGCGACTGCCGAGCGCCATCTGGGCGACCAGATCGCGCGCGAGCTCTACCGCGACACCGACTACACCGACGACCCGGTGATCGCCGACTACGTGCAGGAGATCTGGCAGCGCCTGCTGGCGGCGGCGCGGGTGCGCGGCGAGCTCACGCCCGAGCTCGACGAGCGCTATGCCTGGGTGGTGATGCTGGGGCGCGACCGCAACATCAACGCCTTCGCGCTGCCGGGCGGCTACCTCGGGCTCAACCTCGGGCTGGTGGCGGCGGTGGGCAGCCGCGACGAGCTGGCGACCGTGCTCGGGCACGAGCTGTCGCACGTCACGCAGCGCCACATCGCCCGCATGATGGACAAGCAGAGCAAGCAGTTCCCGCTGATGCTCGCGGGCCTGATCCTCGGCATGATCGCGGCGGGCAAGAGCCGCGGCGGCGGCGATGCAGGCCAGGCGATGGTCATGGGCAGCCAGGCGGCGTTCATGCAGAACCAGCTGAACTTCTCGCGCGACATGGAGCGCGAGGCCGACCGCGTGGGCTTCGGCGTGATGACGCAGGCCGGCTTCGCGCCGCAGGGCGCGGCCACGATGTTCGAGAAGCTGCAGTACGCCTCGCGGCTCAACGACAACGGCTCCTTCCCCTACCTGCGCAGCCATCCGCTGACGACCGAGCGCATCTCCGACATGCAGGGCCGCTTCCAGTTCCGCATGGACACGGTGCCGCCGCCGGTGCTGCTGATGGACCACGCGATGGTCTCTTCGCGCGCGCGCGTGCTGACGCGCCCCGGCGTCGACGTGCTGCGGCAATGGGTCGACGCGGCCTCCACCGGCGAGTTCGCCAGGAGCACGCCCGCCCAGCAGGCGGGCACGCTCTACGCGGCGGCACTGTCGGCCAAGCAACTGCGCGACCACAAGGCGGCGCGCGCGCTGGCGCAGCGGCTGGTCGAGCGCACGGCCGACGATGCCCCGGCCGCGCGCCAGGCGCGCTGGCTGCAGGCCGAGATCGAACTGGCGGCCGGCGGCGCGGGCGTGGCCAAGGCGGCCTCGCTGCTCGACGGCAAGGCCAAGTCGCGGCCCGAGATGCTGCTGGCCGCCGACGTCGCGGTGGCGAGCCGCCAACCGGCGCCGATGATCCCGGTGCTGCGCGACTGGGTGGCGGCGAATCCGCGCGATGCCACGGCCTGGCGCACGCTGGCCAATCTCTACGGCGCGCAGAACGACACGCTGCACGCGGTGCGCGCGGACGCCGAGTCGAACGTGGCGATCCTCGACTATCCGGCAGCGCGCGACCGCTTCAAGGCGGCGCAGGAACTGATCCGCCAGAGCCAGAGCGGCCGCCCGGGATCGGTGCCGATCGATCACTTCGAGGCGTCGATCATCGATACCCGCGCGCGCGAGATCGAAGTATTGGTGAAGCGGCAGGCCGAGGAGCCGGCGCTGCGTTAGCCGGCGGGTGGGCGGTTCAGCGGCGCGTCAGCAGCCCGCCGAGCGCGCTCTCGATCAGCAGGCCGAGCACCGAATAGAGCAGCGAACCCACGAGCGCGGCGAGGAAGCCGTTGACGTGGAAGCCCGCCAGCAGGCCGGAGGCGGCCCAGAACATCAGCGCGTTGATCACGAACAGGAACAGCCCGAGCGTGACGATGGTGACCGGCAGCGTGAGCACCACCAGCACCGGGCGCACGATCATGTTGAGCAGGCCGATGACCACGGCCGCGATCAGTGCCGCGCCGAAACTGCTGATCTGGACGCCGCTGTAGAGGTAGGCCACCGCGAGCAGCGCCACCGCGCTGAGCAGCCATTTGAGAAGGATGCGCATGCGGTCCAGGATACCGCAGCGCCGGGGCGGCGGCGAGCCGGACATGCCCGCGAACCCGCGTGGGACGGGGCGTTGGCAAGGCCCCAAAAAAAAACGGCTCCCGAAGGAGCCGTCGCCTGAGCGGGATGGCGCGGCACCGAGGCCGCGACCCTCTTACTCCGCCAGTTCGTTGGCCAGCACCAGCAGCGCGCCCATGCCCATCACGGCACCGGGAAAGGCCCAGCCTTGCTGGCCGGCCGGCTTCTGCTCGGGCGTGACCGGCTCGAGGTCCACGCCGACCTTCGGACGGCGGGCGTCGACCACGTGCGATGCCATGTGCTCGCGCTTGAGCTGCTGGGTGAGCTCGGTCAGCGGACCCTTGGCCAGCACGGCCGTGACCTGCCCACCGTTGCGCTCCAGCAGCGGCAGCAGCTGCGCCTGCAGCTTGCTGAACCACTTCGCGCGCCAGTTTTCGCGCGCGCTGTGGCTCACCCACTTGCTGATGCGATGCGTCATGCGCGGCGCGCAGGCCACGAGCACCCAATGACGCGCCACCACCGTATCGGCGTCCGGCGCCAGTTCGGCGAACTGTTCGCAGGCGTAGACGGCGTCGTCGACGTAAAGAATGATCTTTTCCATAGGGTGCTCCTTCAGGTAGTTAGAGTGGCAGAGACGGGTCGAAATGGATAGGGGACTTTCGTGGGGCCGGGCTCAGCTCGCGGTGGCCGGCGTCGAGGACTTGGCGCGAGCCTGGCGCGCGGCCACCCACTTGCCGATGGCCAGCACGAGCAGCGCGCCGATGATGCCGGAGGCGTACTTCACGACATCGGTCTGCGGCAGCTTCGGCACCCAGGTCCAGGCGGCGGGGTTGACCACGGCGGGGTCGGACACGGCCATGGTGCCGGCGATCCAGCCCAGCAGCATGCCGCCGAGCGTGATGATCATCGGGAAGCGGTCCATCAGCTTGATCACGAGCTGGCTGCCCCAGACGATGATCGGGATGCTCACGAGCAGGCCGAAGATCACGAGCGGCATCTGGTGGCCTTCGCCGGCGCCTTGAGCGGCACCCGCGATGGCGATCACGTTGTCGACGCTCATCACGAGGTCGGCAATGATCACGGTCTTGACGGCACCCAGAGCCTGTCGCTGCCGGCGATGTTGCCGTGCGCGTCGTCATGCTCGGGCGCCAGCAGCTTGACGCCGATCCACAGCAGCAGGATCGCGCCCACGAGCTTCAGGAACGGAATCGCCAGCAGGGTCAGCGCGAAGAAGATCAGGATCACGCGCAGCAGGATGGCGCCGGCGGTGCCCCACAGGATGCCCTGCGTGCGCTGGGCCGGCGGCAGCTTGCGGCAGGCCAGCGCGATCACGACGGCGTTGTCGCCGCCAAGAAGGATGTCGATCATGATGATCTGACCGACTGCGACCCAGAATTCCGGGGTCATGAACTGTTCCATAGTTTCCTCTGTGTCTTCGTGACCGTCCCGCCCCACCATGGCGTGGTGGCCGCGGGCATGGCACGTGCGATGCGTTTCGATTCATCCCGGGCGGGCTGATCGAAGCGAGGAAATGAAACCGGGTGACACCGGGGGATCCAACGACGCTTCGACCAAACCTGCACAGGTTCAAATCGAAGGTCTGGCTCGGCATGCGCATGGCCGCTGGGCGACATGCGCGATGCCCGACAGGCCGGAAGTGTTGTGCTTCGTATTGACGACCTGGCGATGTCCGTCGCTGTCGCGACGGCCGGGAGCTACTCCCCTTCGTGGGCGCGATTAGAGCATCGGCGCTCGCGCGCTGGCAACCGAAAGTTTCAAGCCTTCAAAAGGAAGGCGTTCAAAACCTGCATCGCAGCAAGGTCTATTGCTACAAGTTTGGTAGCAAGGATAACCTTCGGCGGTCTCGGGACATTGGCGGACTATGATCGCCCGCCCTGCCGATCTTTCTGCGTTCATGGCCGCCATCCACATCACCGACATCGAGGCCGCCATCAATCACTGGCGCGAGAAGAGCCCCTCGCCCGATGGCATCACGCTCGCGCCCGAGCTGCGCGCGCTGGCCGAGGTCTATGCGCTCATGGTCTACCACCACGAGGACGAGGTCGACGAGGTCGGCTTCCCGGCCGAGGCCTGGGCCGCCTGGCTGGACTGGTACCAGAGCACGCCCGACACCCCCTGCATCGCGATCTGCTCCACCAGCCAGGGCGACGACGAGTGCAAGGGCTGCGGGCGCAGCTTCGACGAGGTGCAGCACTGGCCCGCGATGACGCCGGCCGAGAAGCGCGTCACCTGGCGCCGCATCACCATGGAGGATTCGGCTTGGCGCTTCAACCGCTATGCCGAGCGCGCGCGCGAGGCCGAGCCGCCGAAGTGGCCCGACGAGCCGGACGATCCCGCCGTGCCCACCGGGCCCGAAGACGCGAGCTGAACGGCCGGCCCGATGCGTCGCCTCGCGCAAGCCCCCAACCTCGCCATCGCGACGCTGTGGGTGCATGCGCTGCGCGAGGATGGCGTGGCCGCCACGGTGCAGCGCGAGTACCTGGGCGCGGCGGCCGGTCAGCTGCCGCCCGACCAGTGCCTGCCCGAGATCTGGATCGACGACGAAAGCCAGTTCGAGCTCGCGCAGCGGCTGCTGCATGCGCTGCAGCATCGGCCGCAGCGCAGCTGGCAGTGCGTCTGCGGCGAGCGGATCGAGGGCGGTTTCGAGCAGTGCTGGCAGTGCGGCAAGATGATGCCGCTCTGAGATTCCAGGCTACTTCCAGCGCAGCAGCTCGATGTCGACGCTGTTCGCGCCGTCGCCGAGCGTCAGCGTGTTCTCCTGGATCGTCGCCTGCAACTGCATCGAGCGCTGCGCCAGCGCCGCGAGCGCCTGCGAGGCGGCCGTGGGCACGCGGTAGACGCTGAGGTTCTGCGGCCGCGAGAGCTTGTTCTCGATGCCGCGCCACCAGATCTCGGCCGCGTGGTTGAAGCAGTAGACGATCACCTGGTCGGCCTTGCCGCAGGCCTTGATGACGGGCTTGTCCTCGGGCTGGCCGACCTCGATCCACAGCCGGGTCTGGCCCGTGAAGTCGCGCAGCCAGACATCGGGCTCGTCCACGTTCGACAGGCCGGCGCCGAAGGCCAGCGTGCCGTCGCCGTTGCAGATGTCCTGCAGCTGGTGCGCGTTGAGCGCCAGCGCGACCAGCCGGATCATCATCCGCTCGTCGGTCTCGCTCGGATGGCGCGCCAGCGTGAGCGCATGGTCGGCGTAGTAGCCGTGGTCGATGTCGGCCACCGCGAGGTTGGCCTTGAAGATGGTGGATTTGAGCGCCATGGGTGCGCGAGTGTATGCGCGCGCTCCCGGGCCGGCGCCGGCCCGGGAGATGCCCGCAGCCCGATCAATAGGCGACCGAGGCCTGCAGGTACACGGTGCGCGGCTGGCCCACGTACTTGCCGCCGTTGTTGTCGACCGAGCGGTTGAAGTAGCGGCGGTCGAACAGGTTCTTCACGCCCACGGCCAGCTTGAGGTTGCGCATCGTCGGGCCGAAGTCGTAGCCGGCGCGCACGTTCATCACCGCGTAGCCGGGGATGTTGCCCAGGCGGCCGGTGCTGTCCTCGAGCGTGACGTAGCGCGCATTGGTGTCGGGCGAGCCCGGCGAGCGCTGCTTCGACTGCGCGTAGACGTCGGCGTTGAAGGTCCACGGGCCGCGCTCGTAGCGCGCGCCCAGCGTCGCCACCTGGCGCGAGTAGAACGGCAGGTCGCGGCCCGCGAAGGCGCCGGCCTTCTGGATCGCCTGCGTGTAGGTGTAGGTCGCCGACACCGACAGCCCCTTGAGGGCCGGGCTCAGATCGCCGAGTTCGTAGCGCAGCGCCGATTCCAGGCCGCGGTGGCGCGTGGCGCCCAGGTCGGTCCACTGGCCGACGTCGCCCGTGATCGAGCGCGCGAGCTGCAGCTCCTTGTCGAAGTTGATGTTGAACAGCGTGAGCTCCGAGCTCCAGGCCTCGCCCTTGTAGTGCGTGCCGATCTCATAGGTCTTCGCCTTCTCGGGATGCAGGCCGTCGGTGGACTGCGCGAGCTGCGCGTACTGCTGCGGGCCGAAGGACACGCCGGCGTTCGCGAACAGCGACCAGCGCTCGTTCATGCGGTACATCACCGACACGGTCGGCAGCCATTCGTTGGAGTCGATCTTCGGCGCGATCACGCTGGTGATGCGGCCGTTGGTGAGCCCCACCACGTCGTTGTGCGAGCGGATCGCCTCGTAGCGCACGCCGGGCGTCACGGTCCAGTTGCCGAAGTCGATGCGGTCGTCGATGTAGAAGGCGTTGGCGGTGGTGCCGCCGGCGCTGGTCTGGTAGGCCGGCTGCGCCAGCGTGGTGGCGTCGAAGCCCGGGCGCGGGCGGTAGTAGCTGCTGCGCGTGGCCACTTCCGAGCTGGACTCCTTGAGGTAGCGGTAGCCCACGCTGACTTCCTGCACCACGCTGCCCGAGTCGATCAGGCGCGAGTAGCGCGGCTCGATCGCGAAGGTGTGGTACTCGCGCGGCGCGGCCGTCAGGCGGCGCTGGTTGGCGCTGGTGCCCGTGCCTTCCTGCTCGAGGTGGCTGCCGCGGAACGAGTCGGTGTAGTAGGTCAGCAGCTCGAACTTGTTGATGCCGTCGTTGTGCGTGTAGCGCAGCGAGCCGTCGGTGCGCCGTCCGGTGAAGTCGTCGAAGGGACGGTCCGACTGGAACGGGTTCAGCGCGTACTGCGCCGTCGTCAGGCCGCCGGGCATGCGGCCCTGGCCTTCGAAGTGGTGCAGCGCCACCGCGATGTCGTCGGTCTTCGAGAAACGGTAGCTGCCCTTGAGCATCACGTCGTCGATGTTGGTCTTGTCGTTGCTCTGGCGGAAGCCCTCGCCGTGCGTGCCCGAGTACAGCAGCGCCAGGCCCAGGCCCTTGTCGTTGGTGCCGCCGACGAACACGCTGGGCGTCGACTTGGTGCCGCCTCCATGGCCCGCGCTCTCCACGCCGATGCTGGCCTCGGCGGCGAAGGTCTCGGGGATCGAGCGCGTCACGAAGTTGATGATGCCGCCCACGTTCTGCGGTCCGAAGCGCACCGAGCCGGCGCCGCGCACCACGTCCACGGTCTCGATGTTGCCCAGCGACAGCGGTGCCAGCGACAGCTGCGGCTGGCCGTAGGGCGCGTAGGCCAATGGCACGCCGTCCATCAGGATGGTGGAGCGCGGCGACAGGCGCGAGGTCAGGCCGCGCACGCCGACGTTCAGCGAGATGTCGCTGCCGCCGGTGCCGTTGCTCTCCTGCACCTGCACGCCCGGGATCTGGCGCAGCACGTCGCGCACGCTCGACGAGCCGCTCTCGCGGATCTGGCGCTGCTCGACGATGGTCCGCGCGCCCGGATGCTCGACGACCTTCTTCTCGGTCGGGCTGCCGAGCCAGTCACCGGTGACGGTGATGGCCTCGAGCGCCTTGCCGTCGGCGCCCGCGGGCGCATCGCCCTCGGCGGCGAAGCCGGGCAGGCTCAGGGGAAGCAGGGCCATCGCGATGGCGGTGCGTTTGAATGCAGACACGGGAACTCCTCGGTTTTCGAAATGGAAGAAGGAACGGGCGGGCGTGGGGCGCGTCGTTCGGGCAGGCCGGCGTCGTCGCGCCGTCGTCGAATCGCTGGGCGTGGGTTCAGGACGAGGGCCGCGCGAGCGCGGCGCTGCGCCGGGCCGCCTCGGCGGCCGTGCGGCGGCGCCGCCACCAGAGCCAGATGCCGCTGAAACCGAGGCCGCCGAGCGCCAGGCCCAGCAGCGCGGTCACGATCTCGTGGACCACGCCGCCGAGCTCGCCGGTGTGCAGCGGGAAGATCACCGCGACCCAGCCGTTGCCGGCATCGAGCTCCTGCCACTTGCGCGCCGCCAGCACCTCGCCGGTGACCGGGTGGAGCCAGGCCGAGCTGATGCCGTTGGGATGCGGGTCGTCGGGCAGCCTGAAGCGAACGCGCACGGGCCGGTCGGCCTTGCCCGGCACCACCACGTAGCCGATCGGCTGGCCCGGATGCACCTGCTGCGCGCGCGCCACGATTTCGTCGAGCGGCAGGCGCGGGCCCTGGGCCGCGCCCTTGGCGATCGTCGGCGCCTTGACCGGCTGCTGCCCCATGGCGGCGGAGATGAAGTCGCCCAGCGGCCGCCAGGCCATGTAGGCGCCGGTGGCGACCGACACCGCGATCAGCAGGCCGAGCACCGCGCCGCCCGTGCGGTGCAGGTCGAACAGCCCGCGCAGCAGGCCGCGGTTCAGCACGATGCGCAGCGACGGTGGCCAGCGCGTCGGCCACCACAGTACCAGGCCCGTCACCAGCAGCACCAGGTAGGCCAGCGCCACGAAGGCCAGGATGCCCTTGCCGGTCTTGTCGAGCAGCAGGCTGTTGTGGATCTTGTAGATCAGGCTGTAGGCACCTTCCTGGGTGCCGCGCCGGCCCTGTTCGGCGCCGGTGAAGGGATCGAGGTAGACCGTGCCGTCCCAGCTGCCGCGCACCAGCACCCAGTAGCTGTCGCCGGGCTGGCGCGGCGGGCGCAGGGTCAGGTTGGTGTCGGGGCCGAACTCGGCCAGCAACCGCTGGCGCAGCGCTTCCAGCGGCAGCCGCGCCGCGGTGGCGTCGCCGGCCGTGCGCGCGACGAAGAGTTCAGGGTGGGCCTGGCGGTCGAGGGGCTGGCCCACGACCAGTACCGCGCCGAGCAGGGCGGTGACGGCGAGGATCGGGCCGAGCGTGAGGCCGACCCAGCGGTGGATCTCGAGCCAGAGACGTCGCAGGGAAGCGCGCAGCATGGACGGCGGGGACGCCGAGGCGTCCGCACGGAAGTGTTGCTGGCTGGCGCACGGCCGGCGGGCGGCGTGCGTTGGCTGGGAAATTGGAAGGAAACCGGAAAGGGCGATCGAAACGGATCGCCCGTCCTTGAGGGGCCTCAGGCCGCCTCAGCGAGCAAACCAACCGCCTGGAAAAAGCGGTTGGTGCATCGATGCACAGGGCGTCAGATTCTACCGGCGAGTTCGGCCGCCTTGCCCACGTAGCTGGCCGGCGTCATGGCCAGCAGGCGGGCTTTTTCCTCTTCCGGAATCGCGAGCGAGCGGATCAGGCCATGCAGCGCCTCGGCGGTCACGGTCTGGCCGCGCGTCACTTCCTTGAGCTGCTCGTAGGCGCCCTGCACGCCGAAGCGGCGCATCACGGTCTGGATCGGCTCGGCCAGCACTTCCCACGAGGCGTCGAGGTCGGCCGCGAGCGCGTCGCGGTTGAGCTCGAGCTTGCCCAGGCCGGTTGCCAGGCTGGCATAGGCCAGGGTCGCGTAGCCGAAGGCCACGCCGATGTTGCGCAGCACCGTGCTGTCGGTCAGGTCGCGCTGCCAGCGGCTGATCGGCAGCTTCTCGCTCAGGTGGCGCAGCAGCGCATTGGCCAGGCCCAGGTTGCCCTCGGCGTTCTCGAAGTCGATCGGGTTGACCTTGTGCGGCATGGTCGAGGAGCCGATCTCGCCCTTCTTGAGCCGCTGCTTGAAGTAGCCCAGGCTCACGTAGCCCCAGACGTCGCGCGAGAAGTCGACCAGGATGGTGTTGGCGCGCGCCACGGCATCGAACAGCTCGGCCATGTAGTCGTGGGGCTCGATCTGGATGCTGTAGGGCTGGAAGCTCAGGCCCAGGCCCAGCGGCGCCGGGGTCTCGACGACCTTGCGGCTGAAGGCTTCCCAGTCGAAGTCGGGCCAGGCCGCCAGGTGGGCGTTGTAGTTGCCGACCGCGCCGTTCATCTTGCCCAGCAGCTGCACCGAGGCGATCTGCGCGCGCGCCTTCGACAGCCGCACCGCCACGTTGGCGATCTCCTTGCCGACCGTGGTCGGGCTGGCGGTCTGGCCGTGGGTGCGCGAGAGCATCGACACGTCGGCGAACTGGTGCGCCATCTCGCGCAGCTTGGCGATCAGGCCGTCGATCGCGGGCAGCAGCACGGTGTCGCGCGAGGCCTGGATCTGCAGCGCGTGGCTGGTGTTGTTGATGTCCTCGCTGGTGCAGGCGAAGTGCACGAACTCGGCCGCGGCCAGCAGCTCGGGGCGGGCCTCGAACTTGGACTTGATCCAGTATTCGACCGCCTTCACGTCGTGGTTGGTGGTCTTCTCGATCTCCTTGATGGCCAGCGCGTCGGCCTCGGAGAAGTGCGACACCAGGCCCATCAGGTACTTGCGGGCGCCGCCGGTCAGCGGCTTGAATTCGGCGAAGCCGCAGTCCGACAGCGCGATGAACCACGCCACTTCGACCTGCACGCGCCGGTGCATGTAGCCCTGCTCGCTCATCAGGGGACGCAGGGCCGCGAGTTTGGCCGCGTAACGGCCGTCCAGGGGGGAAAGGGCGGAGACGGTGGAGAAGCTCATGCCCGAATTTTAGGCGGGCCGCCCGGGGAGGAACCCGGTACACCGAAAGCCCGGCTTTGGCGTTCCCCTAAAATGATTATGAACAAACGTTATCAAAATCGAGGGAGAGCGCCTTCATGAAACTGATCGGATCCGCCGCCAGCCCCTATGTGCGCAAGGTGCGCGTGGTGCTGGCCGAGAAGCGGCTCGACTACCAGTTCGTGATCGAGGACGTCTGGTCGCCCGACACGACCATCGCCAATTCCAACCCCCTGGGCAAGGTGCCGTGCCTGATCATGGAGGGCGGCGAGGCGATGTTCGACTCGCGCGTGATCGTCGAATACATCGACACCCTGTCGCCGGTCGGCAAGCTGATTCCCCAGCAGAGCCGCGAGCGCGCCGAGGTCAAGACCTGGGAAGCGCTGGCCGACGGCGTGATGGACGCCGGCGTGCTGTGGCGCCTGGAGCGCACCTGGACCGGCCGCGCCGACGGCGAGCGCAGCGAGGCCTGGATCGACCGCCAGCGCGCCAAGGTCGAGGCCGGCGTGGCCGCCATGGCCAAGGGCCTGGGCGACAAGCCCTTCTGCAGCGGCATCCACCTGAGCCTGTCGGACATCGCGGTCGGTTGCACCCTGGGCTGGCTGAACCTGCGCTTCCCCGAGATCGAGTGGCGCGCCGACTACGCGAATCTCGCGAAGCTCTACGACAAGCTGATGCAGCGGCCGAGCTTCATCGACACCCAGCCCTGAGCCGCCGAGCGGCTGAACCGCGTTCGCCCATGAAAAAAGCGCCTTCCGGCGCTTTTTTGTCGTTGGCCCGACCTCAGGGCTTGCGCAGCGTGTACTGCACCACGTCGATGCTGCGCTCGGCGAAGGCCGCCTCGCAGTAGGCCAGGTAGAACTCCCAGATCCGCATGAAGCGCTCGTCGAAGCCCAGCTGCAGCACCTGGGCGCGCTGCGCCAGGAAGCGCTCGCGCCAGCGCCGCAGCGTCTCGGCGTAGTCGGCGCCGAAGGCGAATTCGTCGACCACTTCCAGCCCCGCGGCCTCGGCGGCGCGCCGGAACTCGCGCGGGCAGGGCAGGCAGCCGCCCGGGAAGATGTACTGCTGGATGAAGTCGGTGGCGTCCACGTAGCGCTCGAACAGAGCGTCGTCGATTACGATGCTCTGGATGCAGGCGCGCCCGCCCGGCTTGAGCAGCCGGCTCACGCTCGCGAAGTAGGTCGGCCAGTATTCGCGGCCCACGGCCTCGACCATCTCGATCGAGCAGATCGCATCGAAGGGCGTGTCGCCGGTGGTCCGGCCGATGTCGCGGTAGTCCTGCAGCCGCAGGTCGACCGGCAGGCCCTCGGTGCGCTGGCGCGCGTGGGCGAGCTGCTCGTGCGAGAGCGTCACGCCGGTCACGGCGGCGCCGAATTCGGTCGCGGCCTTCTCGGCCAGCGCGCCCCAGCCGCAGCCGATCTCGAGCACCCGGTCGCCGGGACGCACGCCCGCCATCTGGAGCGCGCGCCGCACCTTGGCGTGCTGCGCCTCGGGCATCGGCCGCGTCAGGTCGCCCTCGAACCAGGCCGACGAGTAGTTCATCGTCTCGTCGAGCCAGAGTTCGTAGAAGGCATTGCCCAGGTCGTAGTGCGCCTGGATGTTGCGTGCGCTGCCGGTCCTGCTGTTGCGGTTCAGCAGCAGGTGGCGCAGGCGGTAGAGCAGGCGGCCGGTCCAGCTGCCGTAGAAAACGTTCTCGATCGCGCGCCGGTTCGCCACGAACACGCGCAGCAGCTCGACCAGGTTCGGCGTGGTCCAGTCGCCCGCGATGTAGCTCTCGGCGAAGCCGATGTCGCCCGACTTCAGCGCGGCGCTGCAGACCGTCCAGTTGCGCAGCGTGAGCGAGGCGGTCGGGCCTTCGCCCGGCGCGGCGCCGAAGTGGCGCACCGAGTCGTCGGGCAGCCGCACGGTCAGCGAGCCGTGCGCCAGGCGTTGCAGCAGGCGCAGCACGCTGCGGGCCGCGCGCGGCGCGTCCTGCGGCAGGTGGAAGCCCGAGGCGGGCGAGTCGGCAGTGGTCGTCGTCGGGGTCATGGATTCGCCTGCGGCTGGCGCGGCTCGCCGCGCGACACGGAATGAAGCGGTGGGGCCGGCTTGTGGACGAAGGGCACGCGCTTGAGCCACAGCCGCGCGGCCTGCCAGTGGATGCGCGCGATCAGGCCCAGCGTCATGGCGGGGTAGCGCCAGAGCGCGCGCCGCAGGCTGGCCGCGTCGAGCGCCTGGAGTTCGCCGCCGACGCTGGTCTGCAGCAGCGGGCCGTCGGCGTCGTCGTGGTCGATGCGCACCAGGGTGCGCGTGCGTTCGGCGTCGGTGAAGAAGCGGAAGCGGTAGCTGCCGTCGATGCGGCAGAACGGCGAGACATGGAAGGCCTTGGTCGCGCGCAGCTCGGGGCCGAAGGCCGGCCGGTCGAGCAGGTAGCAGTGGCGCTCGCCGAAGGTGTTGTTGACCTCGACCACGATCGCGCGCAGCGCGCCCATGCGGTCGTGGCAGTACCAGAAGCTGACCGGCTTGAAGGTGTAGCCGAACACCCGCGGGTAGCAGTGCAGCCAGGCCTCGCCGTCGGCGTCGTCGATGCCGTGCGAGGCCAGCAGCTCGTCGAGCCAGGCCAGCGCGCCGCCGGCATCGGGCGCGCGGCCGTCGCCATGGTCGACGTCGTGGAAGGACAGCGCGCCGCGGCGGTTGAACGCGAGCGCCGGACTGCCGTCGCGGCGCAGGGCGCGCATCGGCAGCAGCAGGAAGAAGGTGGGATAGGCGAAGGCATTGCGGGCCGGGCGCAGCCGCGCATGCCGGACCTCGCCGAAGCCGATCAGCGGCAACGGCCCCGCCGTGGTCATGGGGCGGCTTTCCCGGTCGCCAGCTGCGCCTGCAGGCCGCGGGCCGCGGCCAGGCCGGCCTTCAGGCCGTCCTCGTGGAAGCCGTAGCCCATCCAGGCACCCGCGAACCAGGTGCGTTGCCGTCCCTGCAGCGCGGGCACCCGCGACTGGGCCTCGATCGCTGAGAGATCGAGCACCGGGTGGGCGTAGTCGTATTCGGCCATGACCTCACTACGCGCGATCTCGCGAACCGGATTCAGTGAAACGATCACCGGTTGCGACCAGGGCAGCGGTTGCAGCTTGTTGAGCAGGTAGTGCAGGCAGACCCCGCCCGACTCCCGCGCGCCGTCCGCGCGCTGGTAGTTCCACGCCGCCCAGGCGGAGGGCCGTTCGGGCAGCACCGAGGCGTCGGTGTGCAGCACCGCGTGGTTCGGCTGGTAGCGGATGGCGCCGAGCACCGCGGCCTCGGCAGGGCTGGGCTCGGCCAGCAGCGCCAGGGCCTGGTCGGAATGGGTGGCGAGCACCAGGTGGTCGAAGGCCTCGGTGCCGGCGTCGGTGGCGATGCGCACGCCGTCGGCGTCGCGCTCGATGCGCCGCACCGGCGTGTTCAGGCGCGCATCGGACAGGCCCGCGACGATCTTCTCGACGTAGCGGTGCGAGCCGCCGCGCACGGTGCGCCACTGCGGCCGGTTGGCGATCTGGATCAGGCCGTGGTTGTGGCAGAAGCGGATCATGGTCGCGACCGGGAAGGCCAGCATCTGCGCGGTCGGCAGCTCCAGATGCAGGCCATCATCGGCAGGAAATACCAGTCGCGAAACGCCGGGCCGAAGCGGTGGGCATCGAGGAAGTCGCCCAGCGGCTGTGCCAGTTCGCCCTCGGTGCCGGCGAGCGCGATGCGCGTGGTCAGCCGGTTGAAGCGCATCAGGTCGGCCAGCATGCCGAGGAAGCGCGGGTCGACGAGGTTGCGGCGCTGCGCGAACACGGTCGCGAGGCTGCTGCCGCTCCATTCGAGCCGGCCGCCGCTGGGCCGCGTGGCCTGGACCGAGAACGACATGTCCGAGTCGGCGGTCGCCACGCCCAGGTCGGCGAACAGGCGGATCAGCTCGGGGTAGGTGCGGTCGTTGTAGACCAGGAAGCCGGTGTCGACGCCGTGCGCGACGCGTTCGCGCGAGCCGGGCGACGTCGGCAGCGTGACCGTGGCCGTGTGGGCGTGACCACCGAAGTAGTCACTGGCTTCGAAGAGGGTGATGTGGGCCGAGTCGCGCAGCGCGTGGGCCGCGGCCAGTCCCGAGATGCCGGCGCCGACGATGGCGACCCGGGTCGGCGGCCTCATGGCACCGCCCCCGGGTTGGCTGGAAGACAAAAATGCTGCGAGGCGCCCCGACGCGAAGGAGGGAGGGAGGAAGGAGGAGAAGAATCGCCTCGGGATTTCGACCGGACGGCAAGCGCCCGGAAGACCTCGCAACATGAAAACCGTGGGGCATTCACTGCCCACGCGAGTTATGAGCGAGGACTTTGCCGCACGGTTCCCACCGCAGTGGTAAGCGTTTGTGACGATCCGTTCACAATCTGATTGACGCATCGGTAAATAATATTACCGATACGTCGCTGTGTGAACTGATCAGTTTAGATTTTGATCGTGGGTGCCAACTCACCGGCTTCAGCCCGGATTGGCCGCCAACTGCTTCTCGATGATCGAGATGAAGGCGTTCTCGTCCGGCGCCGTCATGCTCGACCAAGCCTGCACCACCTTGCCGTCGCGGCCGATCAGGTACTTGTAGAAGTTCCATTTGGGCGTCGTGCCCGAGGCCTGGGCCAGCTGCTTGAACAGCGGGTTGGCGTCCGAGCCACGGACCGAGGACTTGCCGAACATCGGGAATTTCACGCCGAAGGTGCTTTCGCAGAAGTCGGCGATCTCCTTGTTCGACGCCGATTCCTGGGCGAAATCGTTCGACGGGAAGCCCAGCACCACCAAGCCGCGCGCGCGGTATTTGCTGTCGAGCGCTTCCAGTCCCTTGTACTGCGGCGTGAAGCCGCAGAAGCTGGCGGTGTTGACCACCAGCACCACCTTGCCCGAGTACTGGCACAGCGACTGTGGTTTCTCGTCCTGCAGCCGCGGGAAGGTGTGTTGCAGTATGGCGGGGCAGCCTGCCGCCGCCTGGGGCGCGGCAGCCGGCGCGGGTGCCGCGGGTTGCTGGGCGAAGGCCGGTGCCGTGGCGGTCAACAGGCCGGCCATCAGGGCCATTGCCGACATACGGAGCATCGGGACCGACAATGGGGTGGGGGTTCGCATGGCGGGCTCCTGGTTCACAAAAAGGGGGGGCGCATCCGTGCCGCGACGGCGCACGTATTCGCATCATCGCGCGCCTGTCATGGATGCGCCAAACGTGCCGTTTAAAATCGGCGGCCTTAGAAAGATATAGATGCTCTATCCGGAACTCTTCAGACAGCTCGAATCCGTCCGCTGGGACATGGACAAGGACATCCCGTGGCAGTCGTTCGACGCTTCGCTGCTGTCCGAAGAGCAGGCGCAAACCATCAAGATGAACGCCATCACGGAGTGGGCGGCGCTGCCGGCCACCGAGATGTTCCTGCGCGACAACCGCCACGATAGCGATTTTTCCGCTTTCATGTCGATCTGGTTCTTCGAGGAGCAGAAGCACTCGCTGGTGCTGATGGAGTACCTCAAGCGCTTCAGCCCCCAGCACGCCCCCACCGAGGCCGAGCTGCACGAGGTGCGCTTCGACTTCGACCCGGCGCCCCCGCTCGAAACCCTGATGCTGCACTTCTGCGGCGAGATCCGCCTCAACCACTGGTACCGCCGTGCCGCCCAGTGGCACACCGAGCCGGTCATCAAGCACATCTACACCACGCTGAGCCAGGACGAAGCCCGCCACGGCGGCGCCTACCTGCGCTACATGAAGCGCGCGCTCGAGAAGTTCGGCGACGAGGCCCGTTCGGCCTTCACCAAGGTCGGCGTGCTGATGGCGAGCGCCCGGCGCACCGCCCAGGCGCTGCACCCGACCAACCTGCATGTGAACAAGGCGCTGTTCCCGAACGACACCATCCAGAGCCGCATGCCCGATCCGGACTGGCTCGAGCACTGGCTCGACAAGCAGATCAAGTTCGACGCCGTCTGGGAAACCAAGGTCGGCGAGCGCATCCTGCACAACCTGAGCCTGCTGATGAACCGCAGCTTCAAGACGGTCCAGGAACTGAACCGCTACCGCAAGGAACTGGCGGCCAGCCTCGGCCCCAAGCCCGAATACCAGGGCGCGTAAAGCCAGGACCGCAGAAAATCGCCCCGCACGCCGGGGCGATTTTTTTGGGGCGCCCCTGTCACAAACCGGCAACGCCAGCCGTCTTGCTTCCATGGACGCCGCCACCCTCGCCTTCGACCGCCACCGCCCGCGCCTGCAGGGCATCGCCTACCGCATGCTCGGTTCCGTGGCCGAGGCCGAGGAGGTCGTGCAGGACGCCTGGCTGCGCTGGCACGAAACCGCCACCGAGGCGCTCGACAGCACCGAGGCCTGGCTGGTCACGGTCGTGACCCGGCTCTCCATCGACCGGCTGCGCGCGGCCAAGGTGCAGCGCGAGCACTACAGCGGCCACTGGATGCCCGAGCCCATGCTCACCGAGTCGCCGGTCACGCCCGAGCAGATGCTCGAGCGCGCCGACGACGTCTCGGTGGCCTTCCTGGCCGTGCTCGAGCGGCTGGCGCCCGAGGCGCGCGCGGCCTTCCTGCTGCGCGAGGTGTTCGACACCGACTACGACGAGATCGCGCGCATGCTCGGCAAGAGCGAGGCCGCCTGCCGCCAGCTCGTGCACCGCGCCAAGACCCAGGTGCAGGAAGGGCGGCCGCGCTACCGCGTCTCGCGCGAGACCCAGATGCGGCTGCTGCGCAGCTTCGCCGAGGCCTCGGCCAAGGGCAGCGTGCGCGAGCTCGAGGCCTTCTTCACCGAGGAGGCCGAGCTGGTCGGCGACGGCGGCGGCAAGGTCCAGACCTTCACGCACGGGCTGGTCGGCGCGCGCCGCATCGCGCAGCTCTACTTCGCCGTGCAGCGGCGCCACGCGGGCGGCGAGCCGGAACGCAGCGTGCGCACCGAGCTGGTCGACCTCAACGGCGAGCCGGGCCTGCTGCGCTTCATCGGCGGCGTGCTCGAGTCGGCCCAGACCTTCGAGTTCGACGGCGACCGCATCGCACGCGTCGCGCGCGCAGCGCAATCCCGACAAGCTCGCGCGCATCGCCGCGGCCTTCGCGCGCTGATTTTTTTCCGACTTCGTGTCACAGGCCGGCGGGCCGGCGCGTCTTCAGTGTGTATCCCGATTTCATCGTCAACCACTGGAGAACAGCGCCATGAACACCACCCCCCGCCTCAACTGGTTCAAGACCGTGCCCAAGGCCTTCGAGGCCCTGCTGTCGGTCAACACCGCCATCGCCAACACCACGCTCGAGAAGAAGCTGGTCGACCTCGTGTTCGCCCGCGTCTCGCAGATCAACGGCTGTGCCTACTGCCTCGACATGCACGTGCGCGACCTGCGCAAGGAAGGCGAAGGCTGGCAGCGCATCAACAGCCTCCCGACCTGGCGCGAGATGAGCTTCTACGACGCGCGCGAGCGCGCCGCGCTGGCCTGGGCCGAATCGCTCACGCGCATGGCCGATCGCCACGATGCGCGCGATGCCGAGTACGAGGCGCTGAAGGCCGCCTTCAGCGACCTCGAAATCGCCGAGCTCACGGTCGCGGTGGCGCAGATCAATTCGTGGAACCGCATGAACGTCGCGATGCACGTGCCCGCGCCGGTCAAGCCGCTCGAATAAGTGCAGCGGCGGGCGCTTCTCAGCGCCGCTCGACCACCACCGGCGAGATGCGCAGGCTCTCGCGCACCTGCGACACCGCCTCGCCCGCTTCGCCGCGCGAGGCGAAGGGGACCGGCCTGCAGCCGGTGCGTGCCGGCCTCGCTGAACACGCGCAGCTGCGGTGCCAGGGAGGGCAGGCCGCGCGCGGCCTGGGCGCGCAGGGTTTCGGCGCCGCCGCGTTCGCGGAAGGCGCCGAGCTGGACCCAGAAGCCGGCCGACGGCGTGTCGGGCCCGGCCAGTGAAGCCGCGGCCGCAGCGGCCACCGCGGCGGGCGAGGGCCCGCTCGGCGGCGCGGCCGCGGCCGGTGCCAGCGGTGGCAGGGCGTTCACCACCATCGGCGGGCGCGGTCCCGGCGGCTCGACCTCGTCGTCGGCACCAGGCGCGGGCCCGGCCAGGGTGGACGGCGCCACCGGCATCGTCGACGCCTCGGGCGCGTTCGTTCCCACCGTCGAGACCCAGGCCGAGGGCACGGCCACCGGGGCGGCCACTGACGCGGTGGTTGCGCGCGCCGGCATCGGCGATGGCGGCACGTAGACCGGTGCAGCGGGCGAGGGCGCAGGAACGGGCGTCGCCGCCAGCATCGTGTCCGACCCGCGCCGCCAGGCGCCGGTGCGGATGTCCTCGTTCGTGATGCGCTCGATCTCCACCGGCGCCACGCCGCGCAGCAGGTCGAGCTTGAGCGCGGCCGTGTAGCTCAGGTCGATGACGCGGCCGTCGACGAAGGGCCCGCGGTCGTTCACGCGCACGATCGCCTCGCGGCCGTTGGCCGGGTTGCGCACGCGCACATAGCTCGGCAGCGGCAGCGTCTTGTGGGCCGCCGTCATCGCGTACATGTCGTAGGGCTCGCCGCTGGCCGTCGAGCCCGCGTGGAACTTGCGCCCGTACCAGGAGGCCAGGCCCGACTCGCGGAACGGCCGGTCGTCGGTGATCGGCGTGTAGCCGCGGCCGAGCACGCTGTAGGGCTTGCTGGTGCCGCCGCTGCCGCGGATCGGCTCGATGCGGGGCTCGGCGTCTGGCACGCGCTCGAGGTTCGATGGCGGGCTGCTGCCCGGACCGTCGCGGCCACCGCCGCCGCGCGGCCCGCTCGCGCATCCCGCGAGCACGAGGGCGACAGCCACCGCACAGGCGGCGCAGGCCGCGCTGGGTCGGCGGGCGCCGCGCGCCTCAACCAAACACGGCCCTCCACAGCGCCAGCATCGCCTCGCGCTGCATGGCCAGCGCGGGCGGCGTCACCTGCGTGGGTTCCTCGTTGAGGCGTGCGCGGTGCTGCACGCGCCGCAGCTCGCGGTAGGCCGCGGCCGCATTGCGGCCCACGCCCGCGGGCAGCAGGCCGGCGTCTTCGGCGCGGATCAGCAGCGCGATGTTGCCGAGGTTGGGGATCAGCTCCGGATGCGCGCCCGAGGCCGACAGCACCAGGAACTGCACCGCGAACTCGGCATCGACCATGCCGCCGGGGCTGTGCTTGACGTCGAAGCGGTCGGCCTTCACGGGCCGCGCGCCGCGCAGCTTGTCGCGCATCGCGATGATCTCGGCCTTCAGCGCCTCGCGGTTGCGCGGCGCCACCAGCACCGCCTCGCGCACCTGGTCGAAGCGCGCGCCCAGCTCGGCGCCGTGGTCCTCGCTGCCGAGCACGAAGCGCGCGCGCGTCATGGCCTGGTGTTCCCAGGTCCAGGCGGTGTTGCTGCCGCGGCCGAGCTGGTACTTCTCGTAGGCCTCGAAGCTGGTGGTCAGGAGGCCCGAGTTGCCGTTGGGCCGCAGCGCGGTGTCGATCTCGAACAGGTCGCCCTCGCGCGTCTTCACCGTGAGCCAGTTGATGAGCTTGCGCACGTAGGCCGCGTAGACCTCGCCGGCGCGCTCGTCGTCGTCGTCGTAGACGAACACGATGTCGAGGTCGCTGCCGTAGCCCAGTTCTTTGCCGCCCAGCTTGCCGTAGCCGATGATCGCGAACTGCGCCACCTCGCGGTGCCGGTTGCGCACGTGCGGCCAGCACCAGCGGGCGGTCACGCGCAAGGTGGTGTCGGCCAGCGCGCTCAGGTCGTCGGCCACCTGCTCGACGGTGATGCGGCCGTCCACGTCGCGCGCCAGGGTGCGGAACACCTCGGCATGGTGCGCGTGGCGCAGCAGGTTCAGCAGGCGCTCCTCGTCGGCCTCGCCGGTGCGGCTCAGCGAGGCATGGCGCGCCTCGAGCTCGCGCTCGAACTCGGCGGCCACGAAGCGGCCCGAGAGCATCTCGTCGCTGGCCAGCTCGTCGATCACGCCCGGATGCTGCATCAGGTAGCGCGCCGGCCAGCGCGCCGAGCCCAGCAGGCGCAGCAGCCGTTCCTGCACCGCGGGCCGTTCGACCAGCAGCGCGAGGTAGCTCTCGCGGCGCAGCAGCGGCTCGATCCAGTCGGCCCAGCGCAGCGCGGCCTCGACAGGGTGAGTGGTCTGGCCCTGGCCGTCGCCGTCGGGTTCGCGCAGCCACTGGCCGGTGCGCTGCACCAGCTGGCGCAAGCGCGCACGCGTTTCGTCGCGCAGCGCCATCATGCGCGGCGTCTCGCACCAGTCCTTGATGCGCTCGGCGAAGGCCGGCGGCAGCTCGTCGAGCAGGTCCGACAGCTCGGCCGGCGCGGCCGCCTTGCGCGCGCCGCTGCACTTGCCGTTGCAGGGCTTGTCGCCGCCCAGCAGCTTGTCGAACTCCTGCGCGACGAATTCGCGGTGGGTGTCGAGCTGGGCCAGGAACGGGCAGCAGTCGGCATAGCCGAGCGTCTGCGCGATCCAGCGCAGGTCCTCGTCGGCCACGGGCAGCGCATGGGTCTGCTGGTCGTCGAGGTACTGGATGCGGTGCTCGACCCGGCGCAGGAACTCGTAGGCCGCGGCCAGCGTGTCGGCGGTTTCCTGCGGCATCAGGCCGGCGCGCGCGAGCCGCTGCAGCGCATCGAGCGTGGGCCGGGTGCGCAGCTCGGGGAACTGGCCGCCGCGCACCACCTGCAGCAGCTGCACGGTGAACTCGATCTCGCGGATGCCGCCGCGCGAGAGCTTCACGTCGTTCGCGCGCTCGGGCCGGCCGGCGCTGCGGCGCGCCGACTGCTCGCGGATCTGGCGGTGCAGCACGCGCAGCGAATCGAACACGCTGTAGTCGAGGTAGCGGCGGAACACGAAGGGCAGCACCGCGCCGCGCAGGCCCTGGGCCTGGCCCTGCGCGACCACCTCGGTGGGTGCGACCACGCGGCTCTTCATCCAGGCGAAGCGCTCCCATTCGCGGCCCTGCACCTGGAAATACTCCTCCAGCGCATCGAGCGAGACCACGGGCGGCCCCGAGTTGCCGTTGGGCCGCAGCGCCAGGTCGACGCGGAACACGAAGCCGTGCTCGGTGGTGTCGCCCACCAGCGCGTAGATGCGCTTCACGGCGCGCGCGAAGTACTCCTGGTTCGCGAGCTTGCCGCGGCCCTGCGGGTCGCCGGTGGTGTCGCCGTCCTGGTCGTAGAGGTAGATGAGGTCGATGTCGCTCGACACGTTGAGCTCGCGCGCGCCGAGCTTGCCCATGCCCACGATCCACAGCTGCGAGCGCTGGCCGTCGGCGCCCAGCGGCGCGCCGTGCGCCGCGTCGAGTTCGGCGCAGGCCTCGCGGCAGGCGGTGTCGAGCGCGAACTCGGCGAGCTCGGTGACCGCGGTGGTCACCACGGCCAACGGGGCCTGGCGATCGCAGTCGAGTGTGACAAGGCGTTCCATCACCAACTGCCGCACGATGCGCAGGGCATCGCCCACGCCGTCGCCGCGCGCGCGCAGTGCCTCGTAGGCCTGCGTCATCGATGCGCGGCGCGGCTCCCCCTCGGGCAGCAGCGCGAGCTCGCCCGCATAGCGGCGGCGCAGGCGCTGCACGAAGCGCGAATAGGAGGACAACGCGGGCTTGTCCGCGTCGGGGGCTCGTCGATGCTGTAGCTGACAACTGATTCAAACTGGTGCTGGTTTCGGCGGAACCCGCCCCGATGGTGGCGGTCATAATTCCCGGCACAGCGCGATCCTCAATGAACGACACGGCGTCTTCCCCTTCACGTCTGCTCAAGATCACCGCTGTGACGGCGCGCTGGCTCCTGGGTCTTCTCGTGGCTGCGTGGCTTCTCCTGGCCCTGGCAGTCGTGGTCCTGCACGCGTGGATTGTGCCGCGAATCGGCGATTACCGTGGTGCGCTGGAGGCGCAGGCCAGCAAGGCGATCGGGGTGCCGGTGCGCATCGGTTCGATCACGGCCCGCTCGGGCAGCCTGTTCCCCGCCTTCGAGCTGCGCGACGTGGTGCTGCAGGACGCGCAGCAGCGCGAGGCGCTGCGCCTCGTGCGCGTGGTGGCCAGCGTCTCGCCGCGCTCGTTGTGGCGCTTCAATTTCGAGCAGCTCTACATCGAGGGCCCGGCGCTCGACGTGCGCCGCGACACTCAGGGAAAACTCCATGTCGCGGGCCTGCACATGTCGACCGATACGACCGGAGAGACCCGCGCCGCCGACTGGTTTTTCGCGCAGCGCGAACTGGTGATCGAGGGCGGCACGGTGCGCTGGACCGACGAGCAGCGTCAGGCCGAGCCGCTGATGCTGACCGACGTGCGCTTCGTGGCGCGCAACGGCGGCCGCCGCCATGGCCTGCGTCTCGATGCCACGCCGCCGGCCGGCTGGGGCGACCGCTTCACGCTGCGCGGCGAGTTCCGCCAGCCGCTGCTGTCGGTGCGCACCGGCCGCTGGCAGACCTGGGACGGCCAGATGTACGCCGACCTGCCCTACATCGACGTGACCCGGCTCGGGCGCTACGTGTCGATCGACGCGCGCATCCGCGAGGGCAACGGCGCGCTGCGGCTGTGGGCCGACGTGGACGAGGGCCAGATCGTCGGCGCCGCGGCCGACCTCGGGCTCGACCGCGTCGACGCCTCGCTCGGCCAGGGGCTGCAGCCGCTGGTGCTGCGCGCCGTCACGGGCCGGCTCGCGGGCCGGCTCACGGTCGACACGATGGAGTTCTCGACCACCGCGCTGCAGTTCGACACCGCCGACGGCCTGCGCTGGCCCGGCGGCAACCTCTGGCTGCAGCACACGCCGGCCAAGGGCCGCACGCCCGAGCACGGCGCGCTGCGCGCCGACCGGCTCGACCTCGCGGCGCTGGCGCTCATCGCCGACCGGCTGCCGCTCGGAGACGCCACCCACCGCGTGCTCGATGCCTACGGTCCGCGCGGACTGGTCGAGCGCATCGACCTGAACTGGCAGGGCTCGCTCGGCGCGCCCGACCGCTACCAGGCCAAGGGCCGCATCAGCGGGCTGCGCATCGCCTCGCAGGCTGGCGCGGCACCGGCGGAGACCCCTGCTGTCGCACCCACCACGCCCGCCACGCCCACCACGCCCACCACGCCCACCACGCCCACGGTCAAGCCGCCCGCCCAGACACCTTCCGCACCGTCGGCGAGCACCACGGCCGCCGCCACCCCGCCGCGCGTGCACCCCGGCACCCCCGGCCTCAGCGGCGCCACGCTCGACTTCGACGCCACCCACGCGGGCGGCACCGCCACGCTGGCGATCGCGCAGGGCGGGCTCGAATTCCCGGCGTGTTCGAGGAGCCCGCGATCCCGGTCGACCGGCTCTCGGCCCAGCTGCAGTGGAAGATCGACAACGGCAACACGCAGCTGCAGGTGTCGAAGCTGCGCTTCGCCAACGTCGATGCCGAGGGCGATGCAGAGGCCAGCTGGCGCACCAGCGACCCGGCCACCTCGAGCAGCAAGGCGCGCTTTCCCGGCGTGCTCGACCTGCGCGGCAAGCTGACCCGGGCCGACGGCACGCGGGTCTATCGCTACCTGCCGCTCGACATTCCGCAGCACACGCGCGACTACGTGCGCGACGCGGTCACCAAGGGCGTCGCGAGCAGCGTCGACTTCCGCGTGCGCGGCGACCTGCACGACATGCCCTTCATGGACCCGCGGCTCGGCGAGTTCCGCATCGCGGCCAGGGTGCAGGACGTGCACTACGCCTACGCGCCACCGCACGTGCCCGCGGCCGCCACGCCGGCGCCCGCTGCCGCGCGCGGCACCGCGGCCGCCCGCGTCGCCGCCGCGCCCAACCCGCCGACCGTCGCCCCGCCCGCCGCGCCCGGCGTGGCCCAGTGGCCCGCGATCACCGGCCTGTCGGGCGAACTGATCTTCGAGCGCGCCGGCATGCAGGTGCGCAACGCGCGCGGCCGGCTCGCGGGCGCCACCGCCATCGAGGTGTCGAAAGCCGAAGCGCAGATCCCCGACATGTCGCACCATGCCGCGCTGCTCAAGGTCGACGCACAGGCGCGCGGGCCGCTGGGCGAGCTGCTGCGCGTGGGCGCGCCGCTGGCCGGCGATGCCGGCGAGTTCCTGCGCGGCGTGCGCGCCAACGGCGTGGCCGACTACAAGCTGCACCTCGAGCTGCCGCTCGAGGCCATGGACAAGGCGAAGGTGCAGGCCAGCGTGGCCTTCGGCGACAACAACGAGGTGCAGCCGGTGCCCGAGGCGCCGCTGCTGACCCAGGCCAGGGGCACGCTGAACTTCACCGAGACCGGCTTCGCGCTGGCCGGCGTGCAGGCCCGGCTGCTCGGCGGCGACGTGCGCATCGACGGCCGCGGCCGCTACACCGGCCCGGCCGCGAGCCACGAGCTCGCGATCCGCGCGCAGGGCAGCGTCAGCGCCGAGGGCATGCGCGCCGCGCGCGAGGTCGACTGGCTCGCGCGGCTCGCGAAGAAGGCCACCGGCGCCACGCCCTACACCGCGAGCTTCTCGATGCGCGACGGTGCCTCCGAGTTCTCGGTGGCCAGCAGCCTGCAGGGCCTGGCGCTGCAGCTGCCCGCGCCGCTCGCGAAGAGCGCCGAGGAGCAGATGCCGCTGCGCATCGAGAAGAAGATCGTGCAGCGCGAGGCGCGCGCCGGCTCGGCGGGCAGCGCGGGCGCGGCCAGCGTCGCCACGCAGGACCAGATCGGGCTGGAGATCGGCCGCGTCGGCTCGGTGCAGTACGTGCGCGACATCTCTGGCAGCGAGCCGCGCGTGCTGCGCGGCGCCATCGCGGTCGGCCTCGCGGCCGGCGAGACCGCGAGCGTGCCCGAGCGCGGCGTGCTTGCCAACATCAACCTCGCGCGGCTCGACATGGCGGCCTGGCAGGCGGCCTTCGGCGAAGCCACCGGCGCGAGCGACGCCGATGTGCAGGCCGCGGCCGGCGACGAGGCCTCGCCCTACCTGCCCACGCGCATCGCGGTGCGCGCGCAGCAGCTCGGCGTGGCGGGCCGCACGCTGCACGAGGTGGTGCTCGGCGGCACGCGCGACGGCGCGCTGTGGCGCGCCAACATCGACGCCACCGAGCTCAGCGGCTATGCCGAGTACCGCCACGCCCAGGCCGGCCGGCTCTATGCGCGGCTCGCGCGGCTGAAGATCGCGCCGAGCGAGGCGCCCCAGGTCGAGGCCCTGCTCGACGAGCAGCCCGGCACCCTGCCCGCGCTCGACATCGTGATCGACGATTTCGAGCTGCTCGGCAAGCGCCTGGGCCGCGCCGAGATCGACGCGGTCAACCGCGGCGGCGTGGGCCGCGAATGGCTGCTCAACCGGCTGAGCTTCACCATGCCCGAGGCCAGCTTCGTGGCCAAGGGCACCTGGGCCGCGATCCCGGGCTCGGGCGGCGGCGGCCGCGCCGAGCAGCGCCGCACCGCCATGACCTTCCGGCTCGACATCAACGACGCCGGCGTCCTGCTCGGGCGCTTCGGCATGCCCGGCGTGCTGCGGCGCGGCAACGGCCGGCTCGAGGGCAACGTCGACTGGCGCGGCTCGCCGTTCTCCATCGACTACCCGAGCCTGGGCGGCCAGCTCGGCGTGAACGTCGAGTCGGGCCAGTTCCTCAAGGCCGACCCGGGCCTGGCCAAGCTGCTCGGCGTGCTGAGCCTGCAGGCGCTGCCGCGCCGGCTCACGCTCGACTTCCGCGACGTGTTCAGCCAGGGCTTCGCCTTCGACTTCATCCGCGGCGACGCGAAGATCGCCAACGGCACCGCGAGCACCAACAATCTGCAGATGAAGGGCGTGAACGCCGCTGCGCTGATGGACGGCTCGGCCGACATCGTCCACGAGACGCAGAACCTGCGCGTGGTGGTGGTGCCCGAGATCAACGCCGGCACCGCCGCGCTGGTGGCGACCGCGATCAACCCGGCCATCGGCCTCGGTACCTTCCTCGCGCAGTGGGTGCTGAGCAAGCCGCTGTCGAACGCGGCCACGCAGGAGTTCCAGATCGAGGGCACCTGGGCCGACCCCAAAATAGCGAAGGTGGCGCGCCCGCTGCTGCCCACGATGTCGAACAACCTGCCGCACCTGCCGGCCATCCCCAGCCTGCCGGGCATACCGGGGCTGCCGGCCGCGGGCGAGGGCAGGAGACCGGAGACCACGCAATGAAAGTCGCAGCCATCCAGATGGTGTCGGCCATCGCCCGCGAAGCCAACCTGGCCCGCGCGCACGACCTGCTCGCGCGGGCCGCCGCCGAGGGTGCCGAGCTCGCGGTGCTGCCCGAGTACTTCTGCATGATGGGCGCGCGCGACACCGACAAGCTGGCCTTGCGCGAGACCGCCGGCGCGGGCACGGTGCAGGGCTTCCTGGCCGACGCGGCGCGCGAGTTCGGCCTGTGGATCGTGGGCGGCACGCTGCCGATCGAGAGCCACGATGCCGACCACGTCTTCAACAGCTCGCTGGCGTTCTCGCCCGAGGGCAAGTGCGTGGCGCGCTACGACAAGATCCACCTGTTCTTCTTCGACAACGGCCGCGAACGCTTCGACGAGCGCCGCGTGATCGCGCCGGGCGCCGAGCCGGTGCTGTTCGAGCTGCCCTCGCGCGACGGCCATGCCTGGCGCATCGGCCTGAGCGTGTGCTACGACCTGCGCTTTCCCGAGCTCTACCGCGCGCTCTCGCGCCAGGGCGCCGACCTGCTGCTGGTGCCCAGCGCCTTCACCCACACCACGGGCGCCGCGCACTGGGAGGTGCTGCTGCGCGCGCGCGCCATCGAGAACCTGGCCTGGGTGGTCGCGCCCGCGCAGGGCGGCACGCACGAGAACGGCCGCCGCACCTGGGGCCAGTCGCTGATCGTCGATCCCTGGGGCACGGTGGTCGCGCAGCAGGCGAGCGAGGAGGGCGTGGTGCTGTTCGACATCGACACCGCCCAGCTCGAGCGCGCGCGCACGCAGCTGCCCGCGCTGTCGCACCGCATCCTGTAGGGCCGGGCGCGATGGCGGTGGATGCGTCCGATCTCGCGCCGCCGGAGCCGGCCTATGCGCCGCCACCGCTGCCGGTGCCGCCCTACCGCCGCCTCGTCGTCGGCTTCGCGCGCCTGCGCTCGCTGTGGCAGCGCTGGTTCCTCTGGCTGCTGCTCGCGATCCTGGTGCTGGCGCTGCTGGTCACCGTGGTCTGGCTTGCGGGCAAGCACGAGGTCGAGCAGGTGCAGGCCGCGCTCGACCGCGACACCGCCGATGCCGTGACCGACCTGCGCAGCGGCCTGCAGCGCAATGCCCAGAGCCTGCGCGCCACGCAGGCGCCCGGCCCCGACCGTTCGCACTGGCCCGAGGCCGCGGCCGCGCTGCTGCGCGAGCACCGCGAGTGGCTGCGGCTCGAATGGCGCGACGCGCAGCTGCGCGCGCTCGACGCGGTCGACACGCCCTACCGGCTGCACGTGCTCGATCCCGCGAGCCGCACGGCCGAGCAGTCCGACGTCTCGCTGGCCTGCGCCGCCGCGCGCAAGCTCGGCACGCCCGCCTACTCGCCGAGCCACTACGTGCCGCTGGGCGGCGGTGGCGGCATGGAGGTAATGGAGCTGTGCGTGCCGATGGACACCGGCGGCGGCTTCCTGGTGGCCAGCTACTCGCTGCGCGACACGCTGGCCGAGCTGGTCGGCCCCACGCTCACGCGCGGCCAGGAAGTGGCCTTCACCGAGACCGACGGCACCCGCCTCGTGGCCATCGGCACCGCGCGCCGCGTCGGCACGCGCGTGTTCACCGCGCAGCAGCTGATCGACCTGCCCGGCGCCGCGCTGATGTTGCGCGTGGACGGCTGGCGCGCCGCGCCCGACCTGTTCCCGAACGTGCTGACCGCGCTGGTCACGGCGATCTCGATCGCGCTGGTGTCGGTGCTGGTGCTGCTGGCGCGCGACACGCGGCGGCGCCTGCGCGCCGAGCGCGACCTCGCCGATTCGCTGGCCTTCCGCAAGGCGATGGAGGACTCGGTCATCACCGGCCTGCGCGCGCGCGACCTGCAGGGCCGCATCACCTACGTCAACCCGGCCTTCTGCGAGATGGTGGGCTTCAGCGCCGAGGAACTGATGGCGCGCGAGGCCAACGACGCGCCCTACTGGCCGACCGAGCTCGCGCACGAGTACCAGCAGCGCCAGGCGCGCCGGCTGGCCGGCGGCATGCCGCCGCGCGAGGGCTTCGAGTCGGTCTTCATGCGCAAGGACGGCACCCGCTTCCCGGTGCTGATCTTCGAGGCGCCGCTGCTCAACGCGCAGCGCGTGCAGACCGGCTGGATGAGCGCCTTCATCGACGTCAGCGAGCAGCGCCGCATCGAGGAGCTCTCGCGCGCCAGCCAGGAGCGGCTGCAGGCCAGCGCGCGGCTGGCCACCGTGGGCGAGATGGCCTCGCTGCTGAGCCACGAGCTCACCCAGCCGCTGGCCGCGATCGCCAGCTACGCCACCGGCTCGCTCAACATGCTCGGGCCCGACGCGCGCGGCGAGCAGGGCGAGGTGGCGATGGCGGTGCGCCGCATCGCCGAGCAGGCCGACCGCGCGGGCCAGGTGATCCGCAGCGTGCACGACTTCGTGCGCCGGCGCGACCGCACGCGCGAGGCGGTGGCGCCGCAGGCGCTGATCGATGCCGTGCTGCCGCTGGTGCGGCTGCAGGCGCGCAAGCTCGGCGTGATCATCGAGGTGGTGCTCGAGGACCGCCTGCCGGCCGCGATGTGCGACCGCACGCTGGTCGAGCAGGTGCTGCTGAACCTCGCGCGCAACGCGATGCAGGCGATGGACACGGCCGACAACATCGGCAACCGCGTGCTGCGGCTGCGCGTGGCGCGCGCGGTGGCGGTCGGCGGCAGCGGCGTCGACGATGCGCGGCGCTGGCTCGAGTTCTCGGTGGCCGACCTCGGCAGCGGCATCGGCGAGGAGGTCGCCGCGCGCCTGTTCACCCCCTTCTTCACCACCCGCGCCGATGGCATGGGGCTGGGCCTGAGCCTGTGCCGCACCGTGGTCGAGCAGCATGGCGGCGCGCTGATGTTCGAGCCGAATCGGCCGCGCGGCACCGTGTTCCGGTTTACCCTCCCGGCCGCGGCCTGATGCCGCCGTTCCCGACCCTTTTTTCGATTTTCTTCCCGACCGATATGCAACCGCTGATCGATGGCCTGATCTTCATCGTCGACGACGACGCCAGCGTGCGCGAGGCGCTGGCCTGGCTGCTGCGCTCGCGCCGCCTGGCGAGCGAGCACTACGGCAGCGCCGAGGCCTTCGAGCAGCGCCTGGCCGAGGGCCCGCTGCCCGAGCAGCCGCTGTGCCTGCTGCTCGACGTTCGCATGCCCGGCACCAGCGGGCTGGTGCTGTTCGACCGGCTGGTCGAGCGCGGCCTGCTCGCGGCCATGCCCGTGATCTTCCTGACCGGCCATGCCGACGTGCCGACCGCGGTCGACGCAGTGAAGCGCGGCGCCTTCGACTTCTGCGAGAAGCCTTTCTCGGACAACGCGCTGGTCGACCGCATCGAGCAGGCGCTGCTGCTGTCGCAGGACGCGCTCGAGGCGCGGCGCGCGCGCCGCGGGCTGTCCGACCGCATCGCCGAGCTGACCGAGCGCGAGCGCGACGTGATGCGGCTCGTGATCGAGGGGCTGCCCAACAAGCTGATCGCCGACCAGCTCGCGATCAGCGTGCGCACGGTGGAGGTCCATCGCGCGCGCGTGTTCGACAAGATGGAAGTGAAGTCGGCGGTCGAGCTCGCGAACAAGCTGCGCGGGCTCTGAGCGGCGCGTAAAAAAGCCCTCCGCGCGGGGAGGGCTGGCGATGCGCCGGTCGGGGCGGCGCTCAGGCCTTCTCGGCCACGAACAGTTCGACGCGGCGGTTCTGCGCGCGTCCCGCCACGGTGCCATTGTCGGCCACCGGCTCGCGCGAGCCGCGGCCGTCGGTGGTGACGGCGGTGGTCGACACGCCGCGGCCCACCAGGTGGTTGCGCACGCTGTCGGCGCGGCTCACCGAGAGGCGCTCGTTGCCTTCCTCGCTGCCGGTGTTGTCCGTGTGGCCGATCACGCGCACGCTGGCGGCGGTGGCGCTCTTCAGGCCATCGGCGACCTTGTCGAGCACCTGCGCCAGGTTGCGCTTGACGTTGGCGCGGCCGGTGTCGAACGACAGCTCGTTCGGGATCACGAGGTGCAGCTGGTTGTCGGCCGTCTGCTCGATCACCACGCCCGTGCCCTTGGTGGCGGCTTCCAGGTCGATCTTCAGCGTCGCCAGCCGCGCGGTCCAGCTGTTGGCGGCCGGAGCCTCGGTCTTGGCGGCGGGCGCGGCCCCGTCGGCCGGCGGCGTGGACGATTGCGAAGCGCAACCGGCGATGAACAACAGCACGGCCGCGGCCGCGCTCGAAACAACGAGCTTCCTCATGAATATTCCCTCGAATGAACCATTGGACAAGACGTGGATGTGGGCGCCGGTGGTCCGGCGCGCCTGCCTTCCCTGCAGGTGGTCGGCCGCCTCGGCGGCCGGCCGGTCGTCAGCCGCGCGGACCGCGCTCGCCGACGTAGATCTCGACGCGGCGGTTCTGTGCCCGGCCCGCGTCGCTGTTGTTGTCGGCGATCGGCTCGTGCGAGCCGCGGCCTTCGATGCGGAAGATGGCCGCGTTCACGCCGCGTGCCACCAGGTAGTCGCGCGTGCTCGCGGCACGGTCGACCGACAGCGGGTTGTTGATGGCGTCGGAGCCGGTGCTGTCGGTGTGGCCGATGATGCGCACCTCGGCGGCCGGGTTGTTGCGCAGGCCGCTGGCGAACTGGTCGAGCACCGGCGCGAAGTTGGGCTTGATGTTCGAGCGGCCCACGTCGAAGGAGACGTCGCTCGGGATCGCGAGCTTCAGCTCGTTGTTGGGGGTTTGCGTCACGGCCACGCCGGTGCCCTGCGTGGCGGCTTCCATCTGGCGCTTCTGCGCTTCCATGCGCTGCGACCACAGGTAGCCGCCGAGCGCGCCGGCCGCCGCGCCGACCACGGCACCGGTGCCGATCGCACCGCGGTTGCCGCCGGTGGCCGAGCCGATGACCGCGCCGCCCAGGGCGCCCGCGCCCGCGCCGATGGCGGTGTTGCGTTGCGTGTCGGACATGCCGCCGCCCGCGCAGCCCGCGAGAACGATGGCGAGCGAGGTGGTGGCGAGTACGAGTTTTTTCATGGCGATCCCTTTCGAGGTTGATTCAAGCGGGCACAGCTTAGCCTTGCGACGGCTGCGATGGTACGGCTTCCGAAGCCGCGCTGAAACACCCCAACCCTTGAAAAGCCCCGTGATTCCTCGCTGGATTGCTACCAAAGTAATAGCCGAGACGACCTTCTCCGACAGCGCGCGTCGACCCGGGACTGCACGACGAATTCACGGATGCGGCGGCGGGTCTTGTTCGTCCTTCGCGTCCCCCGTCCGGGGCTCGTCCTCCTCGTGCAGCTCGCCCTTCTTGCGGCCCGAGAACATGGTCCACCAGACGATGCCGATGAACAGGAGTCCGGCCGCGAGGGCTTCAAGCAAAATCAAACCCATGAGAAATGGACTCCAGTGGCTGGTTGGGCTCGCGATCGTAGCAACGCTGGCCGGCTGCTCCGTCGGGCCGCGCGTGCCCGACACCCCCCACCCGACCCCCCGTCGTGCAGCCGCCGCGCGACCTCGGCCCCCTCACCGGATCGATGACCCATCCCAAGAGCCGCTGGGTTCCCGTGGGCTGGGCCGAGCTGCCGGGCTTCGGCGAGGACCCGCTGCACGAGGCCTGGATCGCGCTGGTGGCGAACTGTTCGCGGCCCAATGCCGCCTTTGCGCCGTTGTGCCGCGACGTGCGCCAGCTCGCGATCGCGACCCTGGACGAGCAGCGCCAGTGGATGACGCAGCGGCTGCAGCCCTACCGCGTCGAATCGCTGGCCGGTTCGAGCGAGGGCAAGCTCACCAGCTACTACGAGCCGGTGTACGAGGCCTCGCGCGTGCCGACCGCGCAGTTCAACGTGCCGCTCTACCAAGTGCCGGCGGGCTTCGTGCCGCGCCGTCCCTGGTACACGCGCCAGGAGATCGAGACCCTGCCCGAGGCCCAGGCCGCGCTGCGCGGGCGCGAGATCGCCTGGATGGCCGACCCCATCGACGCGCTGATGCTGCACATCCAGGGTTCGGGCCGGCTGCGCCTGACCGAGCCCGACGGTTCGCAGCGCACCGTGCGCATGGCCTTCGCCGGCACCAACGAGCAGCCCTACCGCAGCGTGCAGCAGTGGCTGATGTCGCAGGGCGTGAGCCGGGTCAGCCGCTGGCCCGACGACACCAAGGCCTGGGTGGCGCAGAACCCGCAGCGCGTTTCGCAACTGCTGTGGAGCAACCCGCGCTACGTGTTCTTCCGCGAGGAGGATCTGAGCGAGGTCGACGCCGCCTTCGGCCCGCGCGGCGCCCAGGGCGTGCCGCTGACCGCGGGCCGCTCGATCGCGGTCGACCGCGAGAGCATTCCCTACGGCACGCCCGTGTGGCTGGCGTCGGCCGGCCCGTCGGCGCAGCTGCAGAAGCTGGTGGTGGCGCAGGACACCGGCAGCGCCATCGTGGGCGCGGTGCGCGCCGACTACTTCGCGGGCACCGGTGCCGATGCCGGGCGCTTCGCGGCGAGCATGAACCAGTCGCTGCGCCTGTGGGCGCTGTGGCCCAAGCAGCTGCCGCCGCCTTGAATCGCCGATCGAATCCACGAAGGGGGCTCGCAGCCCCCTTTTTCGTCCCGGCTGGCGCCGTCGCATGACGGCTTCGTGACAACCTCAAAAACGCGTATCGATTGAACCTGACCGGAGGCTGAGTAATTCACGGGACTGTCATCCGTTCTGCCTAACTTCGCGGGCTGGCTACTTTTCAACCCACGAGAAAGACAGCGCGCATGACCGCACCTACCCGCGACGACCCTTCGTACGATCTCGACGACGTCGGCACCAATCCCAGCAAGAACCCGTCGTTCAACGACCTGATCGCTTCGCGCCTGAGCCGCCGCCATCTGTTCGGCCTGGGCGTCGGCACCGCCGGCACCGCGCTGCTGCAGGCCTGCGGCGGCGGTGGTGGCAGCGGTGGCGGGTTCCTGCCCATCGTCCCGCCCCCGCCCGCGCCGGCACCCCCGCCGCCCGCGCCCCCGGCACCGCTGAAGCTCAACTTCAACCCCGTGGCCAAGAGCCTGGCCGACGTGGTCACCGTGCCCGCCGGCTACACCGCCAGCGTGCTCTATCGCCTGGGCGACCCGATCGCCGCCGGCGTGGCCGCGTACAAGAACGACGGCACCGACGATCCGGCCACCTACGACCGCCGCGCCGGCGACCACCACGACGGCATGACCTTCTTCGGCATGAACGGTTCGAACAAGTGGGACGCGGCCAACGCGACGCGCGGCCTGCTGGTGATGAACCATGAAGCCATCACGCCGTCGTTCCTGCATCCCAACGGCCAGACCGTCGTCGGCGGCGTGCGCACCGTGGCCGACGAGGTCAAGCGCGAGTTCTACCTGCACGGCGTGAGCGTGATCGAGGTCAACAAGAGCGGCAACAGCTGGAGCTACAAGCAGGACTCGAGCTTCAACCGCCGCGTCCACACGCTGACCGAGATGACTTTCTCGGGCCCCGCCGCCAAGACCGACTACCTGAAGACCAAGTTCTCGACCGACGGCAGCAAGACCCGCGGCACGCTCAACAACTGCGCCAACGGCACCACGCCGTGGGGCACCTACCTGACCTGCGAGGAGAACTGGGCCGGCTACTTCCGCCGCACGGCAGGCATGGCCAACGACGACAAGAACCGCACGGCCAAGGAACTCAAGTCCTTCAGCCGCTACGGCGTCGCCAGCACCGGCCGCGAACTCTGGGCCACCGTCACGCCCGACACCGCCGACAACCAGTACGGCCGCTGGAACACCGAGGTGCTCGGCGCCAGTGCCATCGCCGACTACCGCAACGGCCACAACACCTATGGCTGGGTGGTCGAGATCGACCCCTTCAACCCCTCGAGCACGCCGAAGAAGCGCACCGCGCTCGGCCGCTTCGGCCACGAGGGCGCCTGCCTCGGCCCGGTCGTGGTCGGCAAGCCGCTGGTCTGGTACATGGGCGACGACTCGCGCAACGAGTACATCTACAAGTTCGTCTCGACGAAGAACTGGGATGCGGCCGACGTCGGTGGCGGCATGGCCGCCGGCGACAAGTACATGGACGACGGCCGCCTCTACGTGGCCCGCTTCGATGCCGACGGCACCGGCAAGTGGCTCGAGCTCAAGCTCGGCGTCAACGGCATCACCTCGAGCAACACCAACTACGCCTTCGCCGACGCGGCCGACGTGGTGATCAATGCCCGCCTGGCCGCCGATTCCGCCGGCGCGACCAAGATGGACCGTCCCGAGTGGACCGCCGTGAATCCGAAGAACGGCGACGTCTATGTGACGCTGACCAACACCAACGCGAGTTCGCGTCCGATCGCCTCGACCGATGGCGCCAACCCGCGCTTCTACAACGACAAGAAGGGCACCTCTGACCAGAAGGGCAACCCCAACGGCCACATCGTGCGCTTCGCCGACGACAACGCCGACCCGGCCGCGCTGAGCTTCAAGTGGGACGTCTACCTGTTCGGCGCGCGCTCCACCGCCGCGGCCGACGTCAACGTGTCGCAGCTCTCGGCCGACAACGACTTCTCGAGCCCCGACGGCATGTGGTTCAGCCACGCCGCCCCGGGCCTGCTGTGGCTGCAGACCGACGACGGTGCCTACACCGACGTCACCAACTGCATGCTGCTGGCGGCGCTGCCGGGCAAGCTCGGCGACGGCGGCGCGAAGGTGATCACCAACACCGACGGCACGACCACGCTGACGCAGAACACCTTCGTGGGCAAGGCGCCCGGCACCGACGGCCTGCGCCGTTTCCTGGTGGGACCGAAGGACTGCGAGCTGACCGGCATCGCCGAGTCGGGCGATGGCCGCGCGCTGTTCGTGAACATCCAGCATCCGGGCGAGAACACGCCAGTCGCCGACCTCGGCGACCCGGCCAAGTTCATCAGCCACTGGCCGCAGGGCGGCAATGCCCGCCCGCGCTCGGCCACGCTGGTGATCACGAAGGACGACGGCGGCCTGATCGGCCTCTGAAACCCCATACCGCGGACCGGCCTCGCCGGTCCGCGCATGGGGCTCCCGGGGTGGAAGTGACACGCGGATGTCGTCGCATCCGCGTGCGTGGTGTCACGGCCTTGTCATGTGCGATGCACGTCGTCGTCACAGTAGTTAACTAAGGTTCGCGACTGACCGGCGGCGGAGAGAAACAGAGGCTGCACGGTCATCCCACGACACCCCACGACAACTCGGGAGAAATCCATGTCCGATTCCACCAAGGCGCAGTCCGGCGCCTCGCGCCGTCACGCCCTCAAGCTGCTGAGCGCAGCACCGATGCTGCCGCTCGGCGGCGTTGCCTTCCTGACCGCCTGCGGCGGTGGCGGCGGAGGCGGCAACGGCTTCCTGCCCATCGTTCCTCCGGCGCCCGCGCCGGCACCGGCTCCGGCCGCGCAGTTCGTCTCGGCCGAATTCATCGGCATGCCGGCGCCCTCGCTGGCCAATCCCGCCGCCATGGCGACCACCACGGTCGGCTCGACGCTCAAGGTCTCGTTCGACAACGGCAGTTCCACCGAATACCGTCTGGCCTACCACCCCTTCTTCCAGACCGGCGACATGGTGCCGGACGGCAAGGGCGGCAAGATCCTGGCGGGCGGTTACTACGACATCAAGAACCAGCCCATCATCGACAAATCGGTCGTGGGTTCGGAACGCCAGTTCTTCTCCGACGCACCGGACGGCAGCTCGCTGCTGAGCCTGCCCAACGCCAACGTGCCCGGCATCAAGGGCAAGCCGGTGTTCGCGGTCGTGCAGTTCGAGTACATGACGAAGAACCTGAAGGGCGAGGGCACCTACGGCCAGCTGCCGTCGCCGATCGCCGTGCTCACGCTCGACCAGGACCAGACCACCGGCAAGCTCGAACTGGTCAAGTACCACAACGTCGACATGTCCAGCGCCCACGGCCTGTGGATCACCTGCGGCGCGAGCCTCTCGCCCTGGGGCACCCACCTGTCGAGCGAGGAGTACGAACCCGATGCCTTCACCGCCTCGACCAGCGCGCAGTTCAAGGGCTACAGCAAGAACGTGTTCGGCGACGAGACCACGGCCCGCGCCTACCACTACGGCCACCTGCCCGAAGTCACCGTGAATCCCGACGGCACCGGCAGCGTCAAGAAGCACTACTGCCTGGGCCGCATCTCGCACGAGCTGATCCAGGTCATGCCCGACAACCGCACCGCGCTGATGGGCGACGACTACACCAACGGCGGCCTGTTCATGTTCGTGGCCGACAAGGAGAAGGATCTTTCGGCCGGCACGCTGTACGTCGCGAAGGTAGGCACCGGCTTCTCGATCGACCCCGCCGCCGCGGGCGCCGCACTGACCTGGATCCGCCTCGGCCACGCCACCAGCGCCGAGATCGAGGCCTTCGCCAACACGCTGCTGCCGACCGACATCATGGACGTGAAGTTCACCGATCCCGGCCAATGCCTCCTACACCCAGATCTTCGCCGACGGCGTCAAGCAGTGGGTCAAGCTGGTGCCCGGCATGGAGAAGGCCGCCGCCTTCCTCGAGACGCACCGCTACGCCAACCTCGTGGGCGCCAGCATGGCCTTCACCAAGATGGAAGGCACGACCGTCAATGCCAAGGACAAGATCGCCTACTCGGCACTGGCCAACATCCAGTCGTCGATGGTCAAGGGCAACGCTGCGTGGCGCTCGGATCTCAACGTCACGGTCGAAAAGGCGCTCGTGGCCGGCGGCGTGATGGCCCACAACCTGACCGGTGGCCAGAAGGACACCGGCGGCGCCGTGATCAACAGCGAATGGGTGCCCGTGAAGACCAGGGCCCTGATCGTGGGCGAGGACCTCGACACGGCCGACAGCCTCGGCAACAACGCCAATGCGGACAAGATCGCCAGCCCCGACAACATCAAGTTCTCGGAAAAGATGCGCACCCTGTTCATCGGCGAGGACAGCGGCAACCACGTCAACAACTTCCTGTGGGCCTACAACGTCGACACGAAGAAGCTCTCGCGCATCCTGTCGACCCCGACCGGTGCCGAGTGCACGGGCCTGCACGCGGTCGACGAGATCAACGGCTGGACGTACATCATGAGCAACTTCCAGCATCCGGGCGAGTTCATCAAGACCGCCAGCAGCGACGTCAAGAAGCTCGAGACGCTGATCAAGCAAAACTACAACCAGGGCTACAGCGCCGTGGTGGGGTACCTCACGGCCGATCCGGCGCAGCCGAAGCTCTCGAAGTAATCGGCCCCGCGGAAGCGATCAGGACGGCGCCGTCGGCAACGGCAGCGCCGTCTTGTATCGCACCTGCTTGAGCGCAAAACTCGAGCGGATCTTCTCGATTCCCGGGATCGGCGTGAGCTGCTCGAGGATGAATTTCTCGAGCGCCGCCATGTCCGCCACCGCGATGCGGATCAGGTAGTCGCTGTCGCCCGTCATCAGGTAGCACTCCATCACCTCGTCGTGCTCGGCGATGCGCTGCTCGAAGTCGGCCAGCGACTGCTTGCTCTGCGTCGTGAGGCTGATCGAGATGAACACGTTGAGGCCGAGGCCCAGCGCCTTGGCGCTCGCGAGCGCCACGTAGCGGTCGATCACGCCCTCGGTCTCGAGCAGCTTCACGCGCGCGAGGCAGGGCGAGGGCGACAGGTGCACGCGACGCGCGAGCTCCACGTTCGACAGCGCGCCGTCGCGCTGCAATTCGTCGAGGATGCGCAGGTCGATGGCGTCGAGTTGCATGAAATGCCGTGATTTGAAGGAATGACGGAATTTTATGCCGGCAAGCCGTCAAGCCGCGGGCTGCAGCAGTAGCCAATTCTTTTCTTGGCGGCTTAAAGTGCCGGCATGAACGCCCCGATTTCCGCCGACCAGATCCGTGCCCTGCTGCTCGACGAGGCAGCCCTGTCGCACGACCCCGATCCCGCCGAGACCGCCGAATGGCGCGAGTCCTTTCTCGCGCTAGCGCAGGTCCACGGCCCGCAGCGCGCGCGCCAGATGCTCGACGAACTCGCGCGGCTCGCGCGCCAGCAGCGCATCGGCTGGCAGCCGGAGCTGTCGACGCCGTACGTCAACACCATCGCGGCCGAGGACCAGCCGCCGTTCCCGGGCGACCTCGCGGTCGAGGAGAAGCTGGCCTCGCTGATGCGCTGGAACGCGCTCGCGATGGTGGCCAAGGCCAACCAGGCCTATGGCGAGCTCGGCGGCCACATCGCGAGCTATGCGAGCGCGGCCGACCTGTTCGAGACCGGCTTCAACCATTTCTTCCACGCGCGCAGCGCCGCTCACGGCGGCGACCTCGTGTTCTTCCAGCCGCACAGCGCGCCGGGCGTCTATGCGCGGGCCTACCTCGAAGGGCGCCTGAGCGAAGGCGACCTCGCGCACTACCGCCAGGAACTCACCGCGCCCGCCTTCGTCGACGGCAGCGGCGCGCGCGGCCTGTGCAGCTATCCGCATCCCTACCTGATGCCGGACTTCTGGCAGTTCCCCACCGGCTCGATGGGGATCGGCCCGATCAGCTCGATCTACCACGCGCGCTTCATGCGCTACCTCTCGCACCGCAACCTGCTGAACTGCGAAGGCCGCAAGGTCTGGGGCGTGTTCGGCGACGGCGAGATGGACGAGCCCGAATCGATGAGCGCGCTGACCCTGGCCGCGCGCGAGAAGCTCGACAACCTCGTGTGGGTGGTCAACTGCAACCTGCAGCGGCTCGATGGCCCGGTGCGCGGCAACGGCCGCATCATCGACGAGCTCGAAAAGCTGTTCGCGGGCGCCGGCTGGAACGTCATCAAGCTGGTCTGGGGCAGCGACTGGGACGGCCTGTTCGCGCGCGACACCAGCGGTGCGCTGGCGCGCGCCTTCGCCGCCACCGTCGACGGCCAGATGCAGACCTTCGCGGCCAAGGACGGGCGCTTCAACCGCGACAACTTCTTCGGCCAGAACCCCGAGCTCGCGCGCCTGGCCGAGGGCATGACCGACGAGCAGATCGACCGCCTCAAGCGCGGCGGGCACGACCTCGTGAAGATCCATGCCGCCTATGCCGCGGCCGCCGCCCACAAGGGCCGGCCCACCGTGATCCTGGCCCACACCAAGAAGGGCTACGGCATGGGCAGCGCGGCCCAGGGCAAGATGACCACGCACTCGCACAAGAAGATGGGCGAGGTCGACCTGATCGAGTTCCGCGACCGCTTCGACCTGCCGCTGAGCGACGCGCAGGCCGCCGCCATGGACTTCTACCGCCCGGCCGAGGACAGCGCCGAGATGCGCTACCTGCGCCAGCACCGCGAGGCGCTCGGCGGCGCCATGCCGCGCCGCGAAACCGCCTGCGAGCCCGTGCCCAAGCCCGAGCTCGCGAACTACGCGCAGTTCGCGGTCGCGGCCGCCGGCAAGGAGATGAGCACCACCATGGCCTTCGTGCGCCTCTTGGGCAACCTGCTCAAGGACAAGGCGCTGGGCCCGCGCATCGTGCCGATCGTGGCCGACGAGGCGCGCACCTTCGGCATGGCGAACCTGTTCAAGCAGGTCGGCATCTATTCGAGCGTGGGCCAGCGCTACGCGCCCGAGGACATCGGCTCGGTGCTGAGCTACCGCGAGGCCACCGACGGCCAGATCCTCGAGGAAGGCATCAGCGAGGCCGGCGCCATCGCGAGCTGGACCGCCGCGGCCACCAGCTACAGCGTGCACGGCCTGGCGATGCTGCCGTTCTACATCTACTACTCGATGTTCGGCTTCCAGCGCGTGGGCGACGCGATCTGGGCCGCGGCCGACCAGCGCGCGCGCGGTTTCCTGCTCGGCGCCACCTCGGGGCGCACCACGCTCGGCGGCGAGGGGCTGCAGCACCAGGACGGCAGCAGCCACCTCGTGGCCGCGACCATTCCCAACTGCAAGGCCTACGACCCGGCCTACGCGGGCGAGATGGCGGTGATCGTCGACGCGGGCATCCGCGAGATGATGGTCGAGCAGCAGGACGTGTTCTATTACGTCACGCTGATGAACGAGAACTACGCGCAGCCCGACGTGCCCGCGGGCGCCGAGGCCGACATCCTGCGCGGCTGCTATCGCTTCGGCACCTACGCGCCGGCCGCGGGCAAGGCGAAGAAGAAGGTCACGTTGATGGGCTCGGGCGCGATCCTCACCGAGGTGGTGAAGGCCGCGCAGCTGCTGGCCGACGAGGGCATCGAGGCCGAGGTGTTCAGCGTCACGAGCTGGAGCGAGCTCGCGCGCGACGGCCTGGCCTGCGAGCAGCGGGCCATCGCGGGCGAGGATGCCGGCGAGTCCTTCGTCGCACGCCAGCTCGGCCAGGGCAAGGCGCCGATCGTCGCCGCCACCGACTACGTGCGCGCCGTGCCCGAGAGCATCCGCGCCTTCCTGCCCGCGGGCCGCCGCTACCTCACGCTGGGCACCGACGGCTTCGGGCGCAGCGACACGCGCGCCGCGCTGCGTGGCTTCTTCGGCGTCGACGCGCAAAGCATCGCGAAGGCCGCGCGGCACGCGCTGGGCTGACCCGCCACACGGGCCGGCCACGCCGAAAGTGGCCGGATCCGTGGGGTCGTTGTCGTTGCGGCCAATCGCGGCGCGCACGACACTGCCGGCATGCAAACGCCGCGCGCCATCGCCTGCACGATCTACCCCGATGTCCAGGTGCTGGACGTCACCGGTCCGCTGCAGGTGTTCGCCTCGGCCAACGTCGAGCTGCAACGCCAGGGCCGCGCGGCCGGCTACTCGCTGCACCTGCTGGCCGACGCGGTGGGGCCGGTGGCCTGCTCGGCCGGCTTCTCGCTGCTGGCCGAGGCCGCGCGCGAGGACCAGGAACCGGCGCGCTTCGACACCGTGCTCGTGCCTGGCGGCTGGGGCGCCGAGGTCCAGTTGCGCAACGCGCCGCTGCTGGCCTGGCTCCAGCGCGCCGAGCCGCGCGTGCGCCGGCTCGGCTCGGTCTGCTCGGGCGCGCTGATCCTCGCGCAGGCCGGCCTGCTCGATGGCCGTTTCGCCACCACCCACTGGGACAGCGTCGAGGCGCTGCGCACGCGCCATCCCGCGGTCGAGGTGGCGGCCGACCGGCTCCACACCTACGACCCGAGCGGGCGCGAGGGCGACGGCCATGTCTTCACCTCGGCCGGCGTCACCACCGGCATCGACCTCGCGCTGGCGCTGGTCGAGCACGACCTCGGCCGCGCGATCGCGCTGGCGGTGGCGCGCCGGCTCGTGATGTTCCTGCGCCGGCCCGGCGGGCAGGCGCAGTTCAGCCGCTTCCTCGCGCCCGAGGCCACGCATGCGCCGCGGCTGTCGTCGCTGCTCGAATGGATCCCGGGCCAGCTCGCGGGCGACCTCTCGCTCGAGGTGCTGGCCGAGCGCGCCTGCATGCCGCCGCGCACCCTGAGCCGCGTGTTTCGGCGCGAGCTCGGCATGACGCCCGGCCACTACGTCGAGCGGGTGCGCGTCGAGGCCGCCTCGGCATTGCTGGCCCATGCGCAGACCTCGGTGTCGACGGTCGCGCGGCTGTGCGGCTTCGGCCATCCCGAGACGCTGCGGCGCAGCTTCCACAAGCACCTGGCCGTGAGCCCGCAGGCCTTCGCCGAACGCTTCGGCGCGGGCGCGCCGCGTGCGGGAGGCTGAGCGATGCAGCTGCTGCGCAACCCCGCGATCCGGCTGCTGTTCCTCGGCCAGGCGCTTTACTGGTCTTGCTCGATCATCGGCATCACGCTGACCTCGGTCGCGGGCCTGCGGCTCGCGCCCTGGCCCGCGCTGGCCACCCTGCCGCTCGCACTGCTGGTGCTCGGCAACCTCGCGGCCGTATCGCCGCTGTCGATGTTCATGCAGCGACGCGGCCGCCGCCATGGCCTGATGGGCGGCGCGCTGCTCGGCGTGGTGGGCGGGCTGGTCTGCGCCACGGGCCTGGGGCTCGGCAGCTTCGCGCTGTTCTGCCTCGGCGCAGCCTGCATCGGCGGCTACCAGGCCTCGGCCGGCTTCTACCGCTATGCCGCGCTCGAGGCCGTCGAGCCGCGCCACAAGGGCCGCGCCGCCGCGCTGGTGGTCGGCGGCGGTGTCTGCGCGGCCGTGTTCGCACCCGCCATCGCGGTCTGGACGCGCAACGCGCTGCCCGTGCCCTTCGTGGGCGCCTACCTCGCGATCGCGGTGCTCGCCCTGTGCGGCGTGGTCGCCATGTCGCGCTTGCGCGAAGGCGCGGCGCCGCCGGCCGTGGCGCGCGGCTGGGCCCAGATGCGCGCGCTGCTCGCGCGCCCGATGCTGCGCGCCGCCATCCTCATGACCGCCATCGGCCACGGCCTCATGGTGCTGGCGATGAACGCGACGCCGCTCGCGATGGACTTCTGCGGCTTCTCCGCCGCCGCGGCCGCGCAGGTGATCCAGTGGCACGTGCTCGGCATGTTCGCGCCGGCCTTCTTCGCCGGCGCGCTGGTCGACCGCTGGGGCAGCCGCCGCGTCGCGATGCTGGGCTCGGCGATCCTCGCGACCAGCGCCGCGGTCGCGCTCTCGGGCCAGGACTTCGCGCACTTCCTCGCGAGCTCGCTGCTGCTGGGCCTGGGCTGGAACCTGATGCTGATCGCCGGCACCACGTTGCTGGCCGAGGCCCATGCCGAGCACGAGCGCGGACCGGCGCAGGCGCTGATGGAGCTGAGCAACGGCACCACCGCCGTGCTGATGTCCTTCGGCTCGGGCGCGCTGCTCGCGGGCGTGGGGTGGACCGCGATCAATCTCGCGATGCTGCCGCTGCTGGCGTTTGCGTTGACGCTGCTGTGGCTCAATGCGCGGCCGGCGGTCGAACGCGCCTAGCAGGAACCACACGGGGGCCTGCGTTAGAGTCGCACCCCATTCATGACCGCCCGCTTCCAATCGCTCGCCCCCGCCGTCCGCCTGGCCGACCAGGTGGCCGATGCGCTGGCGGCCGAGGTGCGCAGCGGGCGCTTGTCCGAGGGCGATCGGCTGCCGACCGAGTCCGCGCTGGCCGAGCAGTTCGGTGTCAGCCGCACGGTGGTGCGCGAGGCGGTGTCGCGGCTCAAGTCGCTCGGGCTGGTCGACTCGCGCCAGGGCAGCGGCGTCTACGTGCGCGCGGCCGGGGTCGAGCCGTTGCGCTTCGAGATGCCGCACGTGGCCTCGCGCGAGGCCGTGATCCAGATGGTCGAGCTGCGCCGCGCGCTCGAGGCCGAGGTGGCGGCGCTGGCGGCCGAACGCCGCACCGACGAGGACGTGCGCCGCATCCGCGACGCGATCGCGGCGCTGCATGCGGCCGTGGCCGTGGGCGGCAACGGCGCCGAGGAGGACGTGCGCTTCCATCGCGCCATCGCCGAGGCGGCGCGCAATCCGTTCCTGATCGGCACCCTGCAGTACCTGCGCCAGTTCCTGCACGGCGCCACCCGCGTCACGCGCGCCAACGAGGCGCGCCGCGCCGACTTCGCGCGCGAGGTGGCGCAGGAACACGCGCGCATCGTCGAGGCGATCGAGGCCGGCGATCCGCTGGCGCGCGCGCGCGGCCGCCAAGACCCACATGGACAACGCGATCCGCCGCATCGAGCAGGCCGACCCGGCCTTCTGGCAGCAGGAGGGCGCGCAGCTCGCGCGGCCGCTGGTCGAGGGGCTGCAGGAGAGCGCGGCGGCCGGCAAGGGGCGGCGCAAGAAGGCTTCCTGAGGGGCGGGCAGGGAATTCCGGGCAGACAAAGTCATCTCAAATTTGTATGATGACCTGACAAATCATTCAGCCCCTTCCTTCCATGACAACTTCCTCCCCTCCCGTCGTCGGCCTCGTGGGCCTCGGCGCCATGGGCGCCGGCATGGCGCAGTCGCTGCGCCGCGCGGGCCATGCGCCGCACGTGTTCGACCTGCGCCGCGAGGCCGCGCAGGCCTTCGCGCGCGACGGCGGCACCGCCTGCGACACGCTGGCCGCGCTCGGCGCCGCCAGCGACATCGTGATCTCGGTCGTCGTGAACGCGCAGCAGACCGAGGCGGTGCTGTTCGGCGACGGCGGCACGCCGGGCTGCGCGGCTTCGATGAAGCCCGGCAGCCTGATCGTGATGTGCTCGACCGTCGACCCGAACTGGTCGGTGGCGCTCGAGGCGCGGCTCGCGAAGCTCGGCCTGCTCTACCTCGACGCGCCGATCTCGGGCGGCGCCGCCAAGGCCGCGAGCGGCCAGATGACGATGATGACCGCCGGCACGCCCGCGGCCTACGACAAGGCCGGCGGCGTGCTCGACGCGATGGCCGCCAAGGTCTACCGGCTCGGCGACAGCGCGGGCGCGGGCAGCAAGGTGAAGGTCATCAACCAGCTGCTGGCCGGCGTGCACATCGCGGCCGCGGCCGAGGCCATGGCGCTGGGCCTGCGCGAGGGCGTGGACCCGGCCGCGCTCTACGAGGTCATCACCCACAGCGCGGGCAACAGCTGGATGTTCGAGAACCGCATGGCGCACGTGCTCGCGGGCGACTACACGCCGCTGTCGGCGGTCGACATCTTCGTGAAGGACCTGGGCCTGGTGCTCGACGTGGCGCGCGCCAGCAAGTTTCCGCTGCCGCTGTCGTCCACCGCGCACCAGATGTTCATGCAGGCCTCGACCGCGGGCCATGCGCGCGAGGACGACAGCGCGGTGATCAAGATCTTCCCGGGCATCGAACTGCCGGCCGCGAAAGGAAATGCCTCGTGAGCGAACACAGGACCGTCGACACGCCGCTGCTGCGCATCGGCTACGAGGAATGGAACGCCACCGGCGCCGCCACCGTGGTGCTGGTGCACGGCTGGCCCGACAGCCCGCGCGGCTGGCATGGCGTGGCCGCGCGTCTGGCCGCCGCCGGCTGGCGCGTGCTGCTTCCCGCGCTGCGCGGCTTCGCGCCCACGCGCTTCCTGCATGCGGACACGCCGCGCAGCGGCCAGCTCTCGGCGCTGGGCCGCGACCTGCTCGACTTCATCGATGCGCTGGGGCTCGAGCGCCCCGCGCTGGTCGGCCACGACTGGGGCGCCCGCGCGGTGGCCAACGCCTGCGGGCTGCGCCCCGGCGTGGCAAGCGCACTGGCGCTGCTGTCGGTGGGCTACGGCACCAACGCGCCGGGCCAGCCGATGCCGCTCGAGCAGGCGCGCAACTACTGGTACCACTGGTACATGGCCACGCCGCGCGGCGAGCGCACGGTGCACGACGACCGCCTCGCCTTCACGCGCATGATGTGGCGCACCTGGGGCCCGCCCGGCTGGTACGACGAGGCCGAGTTCGACACCACCGCCGCCGCCTTCGAGGACGAGGACTGGGCCCGCGTGGTGGTGCATTCGTACCGCCATCGCTGGGGCTATGCGCCCGGCGATCCGCATTACGCGGCCGACGATGCGGCGCTCGATCCCGCGCCCGTGCTGTCGGTGCCCACGCTGGTGCTGCACGGCGCGGCCGATGCGTGCAATCATCCGGACAGCTCGGCGGGCAAGGAGCGCTTCTTCAGCGGCCCCTACCGCCGCGAGCTGCTGGACGGCGTGGGCCACTTCCCGCAGCGCGAGGCGCCCGACGCGGTGGCCGATGCGCTGCTGCGCTTCCTGCCGGCCCTCTGACCCACTTGCGAACGACCACCGAGACAAGACGACCATGAACATCCTCATCACCGGCGGCTGCGGCTTCCTCGGCGCGCGCCTCGCGCGCACGCTGCTCGCCCAGGGGCCGCTGGCGCTGGCCGGCGCCGCGCCGCAACCCATCGAACGCATCGTGCTGGCCGACCGCGTGGCGCCGCCGGCCGACCTCGCGGCCGACGCACGCGTGCAGTTCCTGCAGGGCGACCTGCTCGATCAGGCGCACAGCGGCGCATTGCCGATCGCGAGCAGCCAGCTCGTGTTCCACCTCGCGGCCGCCGTCAGCGGCGAATGCGAGGCCGACTTCGACCTCGGCATGCGCAGCAACCTCGACACCACGCGCGCGCTGCTCGAGGCCGCGCGCCGCGCCGGCCATGCGCCGGTGTTCGTGTTCTCGAGCTCGGTCGCGGTGTTCGGCGATTCGCCCGAGCAGCGGCTGCCGGCGCTGATCGAGGACACGACGCTGCCCACGCCGCAGAACAGCTACGGCATCCAGAAGTTCGTCGGCGAACAGTTGGTGGCCGACTTCACGCGCAAGGGCTTCGTGCAGGGCCGCAACGTGCGGCTGATGACGGTGTCGGTGCGCCCGGGCCGGCCCAACGGCGCGGCCTCGAGCTTCCTCAGCGGCATGCTGCGCGAACCGCTCGCGGGCGAACGCGCGCGCTGCCCGGTCGCGCCCGACACGCCGGTGGCACTCGCCTCGCCCGGCAACACCATCGCGGGCATCGTGCGCGCGGCCACGGCCAGCGGCGCCGAGTGGGGCGCGCGCACCGCGGTCAACCTGCCCGCGCTGACCACCACCGTGCGCGAGATGGCGCAGGCGCTCGAGCGCATCGCCGGCACCGAGGCAACGCGCCTGATCGATTGGGAACCCGACGCGGCGATCGCGAAGATCGTCACGAGCTGGCCCAGCCGCGTGCATGCGGCGCGTGCCGAGGCGCTGGGCCTGAAGGCCGATGCCAGCTTCGACGCGATCCTGCGCGACTACGTGCGCGAGAACCCGCAGGCGGTCAAACTCGCGGTGAAGGGCTGAGCGATGGCGAAGCTGCTGCTCGGCTGCATCGCCGACGATTTCACCGGCGCCACCGACCTCGCCAACAACCTGGTGCGCGCGGGCATGCGCGTGGTGCAGGCGATCGGCGTGCCCGCGGGCCCGCTGGCCGCCGACGTGGATGCGGTGGTGGTCGCGCTCAAGTCGCGCACCATCGCGCCGGCCGAAGCCATCGCGCAGTCGCTCGAGGCGCTGCGCTGGCTGCAGGCGCAGGGCGCGCAACAGATCTACTTCAAGTACTGCTCGACCTTCGACAGCACGCCGCGGGGCAACATCGGCCCGGTGACCGAGGCGCTGATGGAGGCGCTGGGCTGCGACTTCACCATCGCCACGCCGGCCTTCCCCGACAACAAGCGCACGGTGTTCAAGGGCTACCTGTTCGCGGGCGAGGTGCTGCTCAACGAGAGCGGCATGCAGAACCATCCGCTGACGCCGATGACCGACCCGAACCTGGTGCGGGTGCTGCAGGCGCAGTGCCGGCGCAAGGTGGGGCTGATCGATCACGCGGTGGTGGCGCGCGGCGCGGAAGCGATCGAGGCGCGCGTCGCGCAGCTGAAGGCCGAGGGCGTGTCGATCGCGATCGTCGACGCGGTGTCGAACGACGACCTGCTGCGCATGGGCCCGGCGCTCGCGAAGCTGCCGCTGGTCACAGCGGGTTCTGGCGTAGCCATCGGCCTGCCGGCCAATTTCGGCCTCGCGCCCTCCTCGCAGGCCAGCGCGCTGCCGAAGGCCGGCGGCCGCACGGCGGTGGTGTCGGGCAGCTGCTCGCTCGCCACCAACCGGCAGGTGCTCGACTTCATCGGCCGTGGCGGCGCGGCATTGGCCATCGATCCGCTGCGGATCGCGGCCGGTGTCGACGTCGCGGCCGAAGCGCTGGCCTGGGCCGCACCGCTGATCGACAAGGGGCCGGTGCTCGTCTACTCCACGGCCGAGGCCGGTGCCGTGAAGTCGGTGCAAGGCCAACTGGGCGTGGAAGAGGCCGGCGCGATGGTCGAGCGCACCATTGCCGCGATCGCGCGCGGGCTGGTCGAGCATGGTGTGCGCCAACTCGTGGTGGCGGGCGGCGAAACCTCCGGGGCTTGCGTACAGGCGCTCGGCATCGCGCAATTGCAGATCGGGCCGCAGATCGATCCGGGGGTGCCTTGGTGTCATGCGCGTTCTTCGTTGGCGCCTGACACGGGGGTGCATATCGCGTTGAAGTCGGGGAACTTCGGGGGGATGATTTCTTTACCAAAGCGTTTGCGGTGTTGGGGTGAACTGCCTGGGTCGTGTTCGGGGCGGGCTCACGCCGATGGGGTACTCCCCTCCGCGAATGTCCCCCGCCTTCGGCTCCTCCTTTATTTCGCTGCGGGGAGTACCCCATCGACGTGAGCCTGGACGCAATCGTTGTTGAACCGCCGGCACCACCGCAGCGTCTCCCGTGCACAGGGTATCGGGTGCTTCCCGCAGCGAAATAAAGGAGGAGCCCGAAGGGCGGGGGACATTCGCGGAGGGAAGTACCCGATGCCCTGTGCACGCACCCGAACAAGAAGCCAAAAATGACCGAAACAAAAGCAAGAGAAGAAATCTGCCGCACAGCAAAAAGCCTGTTCGACCGAGGCTACGTCCACGCCACCGCCGGCAACATCAGCGTGCGCCTGGAAGACGGTGGCTTCCTCATCACGCCGACCGATGCCTGCCTGGGCTTCCTCGACCCCGCGCGGCTCGCGAGGCTCGACGCGCAGGGCCAGCAGACCAGCGGTGACCGTGCCAGCAAGACCATCGCGCTGCACATGCGCATCTACGAAGCAGCGAGAGCTTTCGATGCCGATACTGCCTGCGTGATCCACACCCACAGCAGCCACTGCGTCGCACTCACGTTGAGCGGAACCAGCGACGAACTGCTGCCCGCCCTCACGCCCTACTTCGTGATGAAGGTCGGCCACGTGCCGCGCATCCACTACCACCGTCCGGGCGCGCCCGAAGCGGCCGCCGAGGTCGCGCGGGTCATCGCCCAGCGCGGTGCGGCCGGCGTGCCGGTCCGCGCCGTGATGCTCGACCGCCTCGGCCCCAACGTGTGGCACGACACCCCCGCCGCCGCGATGGCCGTGCTCGAGGAACTCGAGGAGACCGCCAGGCTCCACCTCATGACGCGCGACCATGCCACGCCACCCGCGCCGCTGTCGCCCGAACAGATCGCCGAACTGCGCTCGACCTTCGGCGCGCGCTGGTAAGTTCGTTCGAGACCACAATCGCCAGAACTTCAAAGAGACAACGCCATGCCACGCTTCGCCGCCAACCTCTCGATGCTCTATCCCGAGCTGGACTTCCTCGACCGCTTCGATGCCGCCGCGAAGGACGGCTTCGAGGCCGTCGAGTACCTGTTCCCCTATGCCTTCTCCAAGCAGGACATCGTCGCGCGCCTCCGGCACAACGGCCTGCAGCAGGTGCTCTTCAACGGCCCGCCCGGCAACTGGGACGGCGGCGAACGCGGCCTGGCCTGCCTGCCGGGGCGCGACGCCGAATTCCGCGAAGGCATTGCCAAGGCCATCGACTACGCGGTCGCGCTCGACTGCCCGCGCATCCACGTCATGGCCGGGCTGGTGCCCGAGGACCTCACGGCCGATGCCGTGCAGCAGGTGTACGTCGACAACCTGCGCTGGGCCGCCGAGGAGGCCGCGAAGGCCGGGCGCGACGTGCTGATCGAGCCGATCAACACGCGCGACATCCCGCGCTTCTTCCTCAACCGCCAGGACCATGCGCACGCCATCGTCGAAAGCATCGGCGCGCCCAACCTCAAGGTGCAGATGGACCTCTACCACTGCCAGATCGTCGAGGGCGACGTCGCGATGAAGCTGCGCCAGTACCTGCCCACCGGCCGCGTCGGCCACATCCAGATCGCCGGCGTGCCCGAGCGCCACGAGCCCGACATCGGCGAGCAGAACTATCCCTACCTGTTCCAGGTGATCGACGAGGTGTCGGCGCAATCCGGCTGGCAGGGCTGGGTCGGCTGCGAATACCGGCCGCGGCGCGGCAGTGAGCCCGGCGGCACCTCGGCCGGGCTGGGCTGGCTGCGCGCGTGGCGCGAGGCGCAGTGAAGCTCGAGGCGCTGCGCATCCCGAAGCCGCTGCGCGGCTTCGCGTCGGAGGCCGAGCTGTTCGACCTGGTGCTGGACGGCGATCGCGTGGCCTCGGTCGCGCCGAGCGCGCGGCAGGCTTCGGCGCGCGGCATCGTGCTGAGCGCCTGCGTCGACGCGCATGCGCACATCGACAAGAACTACACCGTGCAGGAAGTGGGTGCGGCGCAGGGCAACCTGTTCGCGGCCATCGAGCGCATGAACGGCCACCGCGCCGGCTGGACCGCCGAGTCGCTGCGCCCGCGTATGGAACGCGCGCTCGAGGACGCCTGGCGCAGCGGCACGCGCGCGCTGCGCACCCACCTCGATTGGGTGCAGCCCGAGGCGCCGGTCTCGCTCGCGGTGTTCGAATCGCTGCGCGAGGCCTGGCGCGGTCGCGTCGAGCTGCAGTTCGTCTCGCTCACGCCGCTCGACCTGTTCGCCGATGCCGAGGCCGGCGAGCGCATCGCGCGCGAGGTGGCGCGCGCGGGCGGCGCGCTGGGCGCCTTCGTCTACCGCAACGAGGCCCTGTTGCCCAAGCTCGACCGCGTGTTCGAGCTCGCGCACAAGCACGGGCTGTCGCTCGACTTCCATGTCGACGAGGGCCTCGATGCCGACGCCAGCGGCCTGCGCGCCATCGCGCAGCTGGTGCGCGCGCGCGGCTTCGCGGGCCGCGTGGTCTGCGGCCATGCCTGCTCGCTCTCGGTGCAGGACGATGCCGTGGCGCACGAAACCCTGGCGCTGTGCGCGGGCGCGGGCCTGCACCTGGTCGCGCTGCCCACCACCAACCTCTACCTGCAGGGCGCCTGGGACCGCACGCCGGTGCCGCGCGGCATCACGCGCATCCGCGAGGCCGCGGCACGCGGCTTGCGTGCGTGCCTGGCCACGGACAACGTGCAGGACGCCTTCTATCCCTACGGCAGCTACGACCTCGTCGAGACCTTCGGCCTCGGCGTGCAGGTGGCGCACCTCGCGCCGGCGCTCGACTGGATCGACAGCATCACGCTCGCGCCGGCGCGGGCGCTCGGGCTGGCCTGGGACGGTCGCATCGCCGCGGGTTGTCCGGCCGACCTGGTGGTGCTGGCCGCCACCGACGAACACGAACTCATCGACCCGCGCGGCCGCCGCCGCAGCGTCATCCGCGCGGGCCGGATCCTGGAGCACACCGCATGAGCATGGGCAAGCCGATGGCCAACTATGCCGCCGCCAAGCGCGTCGGCGATTTCGTCTACATGAGCGGCGTGGTCGCCGTCGACCCGGCCACGCGCCGCGCGGTCGCCGGCTACGACGCCATTCCCGAGGCCGGGCGCAGCGCGCTGCAGGGCCTGGGCTACGCCACCGGACAGATGTCGGTCGACGTGTTCGAGGCGCCGATCGTGGCGCAGAGCTGGTTCGTGCTGGAGCGGATCCGCCAGATCGCGGCCGAGCACGGCGGCACCATGGAGGACGTGGTGAAGCTGGTGCAGTACTTCCGCCACCTGCCGCACTACGCCTTCTACAACCGCGTGCGCGGCCTGTTCTATCCGGGCGAGCCGCCGGTCAGCACGGTGGTGGAGGTGTCGCGCTTCCTGCCGGGCGACGAGGTGCTGGTGGAGGTCGAGGCCACCATGTACCTGCCGCAGAAGCGGTGAAGCGCGGAAGTCGCTGCGCAACGATCCGTTCGGGCTGAGCTTGGCCTGTCCTGAGCTTGCCGAAGGATCGAAGCCTCGCGCGGCGCTTCGACAAGCTCAGCGTGAACGGTTCGTAGAGTACCGCCGAGCAAACTACCTGACGCCCGCACCCTTGAACAGGAACGCCGTCACCTGCTCGACCAGGTAATCGCGGTCCTGCGCGTCGCCGTGCTGCGCGGTGTTGCGGAAGTACGCGGCCTGGGTGGCGTGGTCGGCGTAGAACTGGGTCACGGCCCAGATGTGGAACAGCACCAGCATCGGGTCGGCCTCGTCCATCAGGCCCTGGTCCATCCAGTTGCGGATCACGGCGGCGGCCTGGTCGGTGCGCTGCTTGCTCGTGTCCATCAGGGGGTTGAGCACCGGCGCGCCGCGCAGCATCTCGGCCGTGAAGATGCGCGAACGCAGCGGATGCTCGAACGAGAACGCCATCTTGCGGCGGATCAGGTCGCCGAGCACCTTGCGCGGGCCCAGGGCCTCGTCGTCGAAGCCGAAGACCACGATCCAGTCGGTGAGGATGTCCTGCAGGATCTGCCGGTACAGCGCCTCCTTGCTGTCGATGTAGTAGTGCAGCTGCGCCTTCGAGAGCCCGGCCTTGTCGGCGATCGCCTGCGTCGAGGCGCCGGCCAGGCCCTCGCTCGCGAACACCTCGATCGCGGCCTGGTTGATCACGCCGAGCACCTGCGCGTACTTGCGCGAGCGCCCGCGCGTGGCGGGGCCCTCGGCGTCCTCGGCGGTGTCGACGGCGGTGGTCCTGGCCATGCGCGGTCTCAGAGCTGCACCACCAGCTCGGCCCCCTTGGCGCGCGAGCAGCACAGCGCCACCTTGTGGCGCCGCTCGCTGCCCGTGAGGCAGAAGTCGCGGTGCTCGGCGCCCTCGCCTTCGGCACCGACCACGCAGGTGCCGCACAGGCCCTGCTCGCACGACACCGGGATGTCGATGCCGACCTCGTGCAGCGCGTCGACCGCGGTCTGGTCGGCCGCCACCGGCACCGCGATGCCGCGCTGCGCGAGCCGCAGCACGAAGGGCTGGCCCGCGGTGGCGGCGGCATCGGTGGGCGCGGCGAAGTACTCGGCGTGGATCGCGTCCTCGGGCCACTGCGCGGCGGCCGCCGCGTCGCGCACCGCCTGCATGAAGCCGCCGGGGCCGCAGACATAGAGATGGGCGGCACCGGCATGCGCGGCCAGCAGCGCGCGCAGGTCGATGCGCTGCGAGGCATCGCCCTGGTCGAGGTGCAGCCGCACATGCGGTGCCAGCGCCGGAGCGCGCAGCGCCTCGGCGAAGGCCAGGTGCTCCTCGGCGCGCGCGAACACGCACAGCGTGAAGCCCTCGCCGCGCGCGGCCAGCGCCTGCGCCATCGCGAGCAGCGGCGTCATGCCGATGCCGCCGGCCAGCAGCAGGTGATGGCGCGCCTGCGCCTGCAGCGGGAAGGTGTTGCGCGGCGTGCTGATCGGCAGCAGGTCGCCCTCGCGCACGCGCTCGTGCATCGAGGCCGAGCCGCCGCGGCTCGCGGCCTCGCGCTTCACGCCGATCAGGTAGGACGAGACGGCGCCCGCCGAGGGCGCGCGCGCCAGCGAGTACTGGCGCGAGAAGCCGCCGGGCATGTGCACGTCGATGTGCGCGCCGGCCTCGTAGCCGGGCAGCGCGCGGCCCCAGGGATGGGCCAGTTCGAAGGCCAGGATTTCGGGCGTCTGGCGCGCGATGCGCGTCACGCGGACGGTGAGCGTGCGTTCGAGGCTCATGGTGTTTTCTCCCGGATCGTTGGGGTCGTGGTCACAGCGTTTGCAGCTTGCGCGCCACGCGCTCGATGAAGCGCGTGCGGTCGAGCGCGGTCACGGCGTTCATGTCGTGCAGCTGCAGCCAGGTCACCTTGCAGCGCCAGGCGAACAGGGCGCGCAGCGCGCGCGTGAACAGCCGCCGCCCGGGGTCGCCGATGGCCATCACGAACCAGCGCGGCGAGCCGCCCGTGGTGACCACCGTGAGGCGCTGGATGTGGCGCATGCCCGAGCGCGCGGCCTGGCCCTTGCGCTCGGCCGGCAGGAAGGCCACGCCGGGCAGCCACACCCGTTCCAGCCAGCCCTTGAGCATCGAGGGCGGTCCGTGGAACCAGGTGGGATAGACGAACACCAGGTGCTCGGCCCACAGCAGCGCCTCGACGTGGGGTTGCACGCGTTCGCGGATCAATTGGGTGTTGTCGAGGTACGCGATGCGTTCCTCGCGGGTCAGCGTCGGGTCGAAGCCCTCGGCGTACAGGTCGATGGCCCGGACCTGGTGGCGGGGTTCGAGGGCGGCGAGCGCCGTGCGGTAGAGCGCGTGGTTGAAGCTGTCAGGGTTCGGATGGCAATGAACGACGAGCGTTTTCATGGGAGGGCCGGTTCGCCGATAGGACCTGTTAACGCTATGCAAGGGGTCGCGAAGCTCGCCAGAGCCCGCCCATCAAGGCGCGTGACGCCGCGTGTGCGTCCGCACACGCAAGGAACGCAACGCCGAGGGGCGGGCTCTGGCGAGCTTCCCTTCCGGGTTGCCCCGCAAAGGGGCCGTCTGCGGCGTTGCCCGCGCTTGCAAGGCGCCAGCCTTGCTGCGCGCGGGCGCCTTGCATCCAGCCCCTTTGCGGGGCAACGCGACCCCTTGCATAGCGTTAACAGGTCCTAGGCGGCAATACGGGGTCAGAGCCCAGCGAATGAAGAGCCGCACGGTGCCTTATGGCATCCCAGGCGCCGGCATCTGACCCCGGCGCAAGCACCGCGCGGCCCGCGGAGAAATCGGTGTGGTCGTGGATCGGGTCCCTGCGTGCGGCTTACTTGCCCGTGAGCTTCTTGCGCACGTCCAGACCCACGCCCTTGTTGACGAACTGGGTCGTGACCACCTTCGACAGGTCGACCTCGCCGGGCTTGTAGAGGCCGGCCTTGACCATCTTGTCGTAGAAGTCCTTCACGCGTGCCTCGTCCATCGCGCCGATGCCCTTGGTCAGCGACTCGCCGCTGTCGACGATGCCCATCTTCTTCATGAGTTCGATCGAGCCCTGCAGCGCGGCCACGGGCGAGTCGGGATTGGTCTTGGCGATCAGCTCGTTGGCGGCCTTGTTGTCGCCGTAGAGGTAGTTGTTCCAGCCGATGATCGAGGCCTCGACGAACTTGCGCACCGTCTCGGGCTTGGTCTTCACCAGGTCGGCGCGCGTCTCGATGGTGGTCGAGTAGGTCGAGAAACCGTTGTCGGCCAGCAGCTGCACCACCGGGTCGAAGCCGGCCTGGGCCTTGATCGACAGCGGCTCGGAGATCGCGTAGCCCTGCTGGATCGACTTCTTGTCGGCCAGGAACGGACCCACGTTGAAGGTGTAGGGCTTGAGCTGCGAATCCTTGAAGCCGTGCTCCGACTTCATCCACTGCCAGAAGCTGAACTGGCCGTCCTTGCCGATGAAGGCCACGGGCGCCTTGGTCATCTCCTTGAAGCTGTCGAAGCCCTGGCCCGGGTGCGCGAACATGGCTTGCGGGTCCTTCTGGAAGAAGGCCGCGACCACCACCGTGGGCACGCCGTTCTTCACGTTGTCGAAGGACTGCAGCAGGTTGCCGGTCATCAGGAAATCGATCTTGCCGGCCGGCAGCATCGGCCGGTTGTTGACCATCGGGCCGCCCTGCTGGATCTCGACGTCGAGGCCGTACTTCTTGTAGGTGCCGTCCACCAGCGCCTGGTAGAAGCCGCCATGGCCGGCCTGCGCCTTCCAGTTGGTGGCGAACACCACCTTCTCCTGCGCCTGCGCGGCGAAGGCGGCGGCGGTCAGCGCCAGGCCGAGGGCCAGGCTGCCGAGCGGGCGGATGCGGAAAGCGGGGATGCGCATGGGGACGTGCTCCTGTGGAGGTTTTTTGGAAGGGACGCGAAGCCTAAATCTTTTCAGCGGTCGATGGCCATGTCGGGGGTCCAGCCGCGCGTCTTGCCGGGGTTCATCAGCCCCATCGGGTCGCTGCGCTTCTTGAACTCGATCTGCTGCGTGTCGATGGTCTTCATGCCGCCGTCCTCGATGGTCACCACGTGCGGGTTGAAGATCTTGCAGCCGCCCTGCGACTCGATCTCGCGGATCAGCTCGTACTGGCGCGCCTCGCCGGTCCAGCGCACCAGCAGGATGCCGAAGGTGCCGGCCTCGCCGCCCCGCGCGCGCGAAGTCCTGGTGCTGCAGCACCTCGTCGCCGAAGATCTCGAGGTGGCGCTCGACCACCGCGGGATCGAAGGGCTGCGCATAGGCCACCTGCAGGTAGGTCCAGCCGCGGTCCATCTTGAGCGCCTGCAGCGTCGTGTGGTTGAACGCGCATTCGTAGGCCGGCGGCAGGCCGGCCGCGAGCAGCTCGGCCTCGGTGCCGGCCAGCGCGATGTGGCCGCCGTGCGCGGCCGCGAGCGCGCGGAAGTCCTCCATCGACCCGGGCGCGACCATCGTGAAGACCGCGTGCCGGTCGGCGGGAAAGTGCTCGCCCATCGCCGTGTAGTAGGGCGAGAAGCGCGCCTCCACGGTCGACAGCAGGAACAGGTCGAGATCGGGCGTGCTGGCCGCGATGCCGAAGTCCAGCGCCGCGCGGTAGCGCTCGAACAGCACCGTGCAGTGCACCCAGTCGACGGCCGGGCTCAGCGCCACCTCCACGTCGAGGATCACGCCGTTGGTGCCGTAGGCATGGTGCACCTGCTGGATCTCGTCGCCCGCGAGCTCGATCACGCGCGGCTCGCGCTCCACCGTCATCACGCGCGCGCGCAGCAGGTTGCCGGGGTCGCGCAGGATGCCGTGGCGGAACGAGCCGATGCCGCCGAAGCCGCCCGCGATGAAGCCGCCGATGCTGGCCACGTGCCAGGTCGAGGGCCACATGCGCAGCGCCTGGCCGGTCTCGCGCGCGGCCAGGTCGATGTCGTGCATGCGCGCGCCGGCCTCCACCCGCATGCGGCCGTCGCCGATGTCGAGCACGCGGCACAGCTGCGTCACGTCCATCACCAGCCCGCCCTCGAGCGGCACGCACTGGCCGTAGTTGCCGGTGCCGCCCGCGCGCACCGTGAGCGGCAGCTTCCACCTGGCGGCGGTGGCGCAGACCTGGCGCACGTCGTCCTCGGTGCCGACCTTCACGACCAGCTCGGCCACGCAGCCCGAGAGCTGCGCCGTGAGGATCGGGCTGTACCAGAAGAAGTCCTTCGACAGCTGCTTGCGCTGGCCCGGCGCGGTCACCAGGTTCAGGCCCGCGAGGTCGCGGCGCACCGCGTCCCAGTCGACGGCCGGGGCGAGCGAGGTCCTAGCGTTCACGGCGCATTTCGCTTTCATGCCAGTGGCCCAGCACCAGGCGCGACAGCGCGGCGAAGACGATGAAGATCACGATCCCGAGCAGCGACACCAAGAGCAGCGCCGCGAACATCATCGGGATCTCGGTGCGGAAGCTCGACTCGAGGATGCGCGAGGCCAGCCCGGTTTCCTTGCCGGCCGTGCCCGCGGTGAACTCGGCCACCACCGCGCCGATCAGGCTCAGGCCGCCCGCGATCTTCAGGCCCGCCATGAAGTAGGGCAGCGCGCTGGGCGCGAGCAGGTAGCGGAAGGTCTGCCAGGGCGAGGCCTTGTAGAGCTGGAACAGGTCGCGCAGGTTGCTGTCGGCGCTCTTGAGGCCCACCACCGTGTTCGACAGGATCGGGAAGAAGGCCACGATCCAGGCGCACAGCAGCAGTGCCGCGGTGGTGCTCGAGACGTAGATCAGGATCAGCGGCGCGATCGCGATGATCGGCGTGACCTGCAGGATCACCGCGATCGGGAACAGCCCGATCTCCACCCACTTGAACAGCGCGAAAGCGATCGCCAGCAGCACGCCGCCGACGATGGCCGCGGCCAGCGCGAGCAGCGTGAGCCGCACGGTGAACCACAGCGCGCTCGACAGCGTGTCCCAGTTGTCGAACAGCGTCTTCAGGATCAGCGAGGGCGCGGGCAGGATGTAGTGCGGGATGTTGTTGGCGCGCACGGTCCATTCCCACAGCAGCAGCAGCGCGCCGACCACCACCGCGGGCACCACGATGCGCAGCAGCGATTCGCGCCGGCGCTGCCGGTCCTCGTGCGCGCGCTGGGCGTCGGCCGAGGGCGTGGCGGTGTCGTCCTCGTGCAGGGCGGGAGCAACGGGGACCGCGGTCTCAGTGATCGATGTCGACGCCATGCAGGGCTCCATGCAGGGATCGGGACACCGCGGTGCAGTGCGCGTTGTAGCGGCTCGAGGTGCGGAAGGCCTCGCCGCGCGGGTAGGGCTCGTCGATGCGGATCTCGTCGATGACGCGGCCCGGGCGCGCGGCCATCACCACGATGCGGTTCGAGAGGTAGACCGACTCGTAGACGCTGTGCGTGACGAACACCACCGAGAAGCGGTGCTCGCGCCAGATCGCGAGCAGGTCGTTGTTGAGCTTGATGCGCGTCATCTCGTCGAGCGCGGCGAAGGGCTCGTCCATCAGCAGCAGGCGCGGGTGCGTGACCAGCGCGCGCGCGATCGACACCCGCATCTTCATGCCGCCCGAGAGCTCGCGCGGATAGACGTCGGCGAAGCGCGAGAGCCCGACCATCTCGAGCACCTGCTGCACCACGGGCGCGGCGGCATCGCGCTTCATGCCCGCGAGCTTGAGCGGCAGCCAGACGTTGTCGAACACCTTGGCCCAGGGCATCAGCGTGGGTTCCTGGAACACGAAGCCCAGGTCGCGGTCGGTGCGCGCGGCGGCGCCGCCGGTCCAGGCCATCTCGCCGCTGCTGGCGCGCGTGAGGCCGGCGATCAGCCGCAGCGCCGTGCTCTTGCCGCAGCCCGAGGGGCCGAGGAAGCTGATGAAGTCGTGCGCGCCGATGTCGAGCGACATGCCCTGCAGCGCGAGCGTGCCGTTGGCGAAGCGCTTGCCGACATTGCGCAGCCGGACCAGCGGCGCTTCGGCATCGGGGGTGGATGGCGTGGTGCTTTCCATGGGGTGTTCCGGAGGGCGTGGCGGGGCGCGAGCCTAGCGCCAGGCGGGCTCGTTGGCCAGGCGCGACAGCGGGAAGCGGTCGATCTCGTGCAGCAGGTCGACGAAGCGCCGGCCCACGTGGTCGAGCACCGCGGCGCCCTTCTCGGCGGTGGCGCGGGTGGCGTCGCCGGCCGCGCCCATCGGGTTGATGTCGTGCATCTGCCAGCCGAGCTTGCCGCTGGGCGTGATCGAGAGGTACTTGTTCTCGGCCGCGAGGTCCTCGGTCATCGAGTGGAAGTTGCGGAACTGGTCGGCGCGCACGTAGTCGGGCGTGAGGTGCAGCATCACCGAGCTCTCGAGGTCGCCGGCGTGGATGCCATGCTTGCCCTCGTGCGCGGTGAACAGGCCCTCGGGCAGGCCCAGCGTGTACCAGTTGGCGGCCACCACCATCATCCCGTGCGCTTCGCGCAGGTCGCGCGCCACGATGTCCATCACGCTCATCTGGCCGCCGTGGCTGTTGTAGAGCACCAGCTTGCGCACGCCGGCACGCGCCACGCAGGCGCCGATGTCGGTCCACATCGCGATCAGCGTGCTGGCCGAGACCGTGAGCGTGCCCGGGTAGCGCGAGTGCTCGTTGCTCTTGCCGTAGGGCACCGTGGGCAGGAACAGCACGGGCAGGTCGTCGGGCAGATGGGGGAGCGTGGCGCGCACCATGCCGTCGATGGTGGCGGTGTCGGTCGACATCGGCAGGTGCGGACCGTGCTGCTCGGTGGCGCCCACCGGCAGCACGGCGATCAGCCGTTCGCGGTCGAGGCGGGAGAACTCTTCGCTGGTCAGGTCCGACCAGAAGCGGCTGCGCAGGGTGACCGGGTTCATCGGGGTGGTCCTCGTTCGTGGCGACGGCGCGGATGATGACCTAAATTATCCGAATGGTCAAAAAAGTCGCGTCAGGGTTTTCCACGGGCTGCCGCCCCGCGCTCGGGTCGCCGCGCTCAGGTCGTCGCCACCCCGGCCTTGCGCCACGGCCACGGCAGCAGCAGGCAGGCGCCGACCAGCGTCACGCCGCCGGCCAGCGCGCAGAACACCTCGACCGGGAAGCGCGGCACCACGCTGCCGAGCAGGAACGAGACCGAAAAGATGCCGAGGTTGAGCAGGCTCGCGTGATAGGAGTTGATGGTGCCGCGGTAGCGCTCGGACAGCGCGCTGAGCCGCGCATGGTGCAGCGGTCCCGCGCAGCCGTAGCCGAAGGCCCAGGGCAGGCCGAGCAGCACCAGCTGCGTGGTCGAGCCCACCGGCAGCGCCAGACCCAGCAGGCCCGCCGCCGCGGCCAGCGCCGCCAGCGGCAGCGCGGCTTCGCGGAGCGCGCGCTGCAGCCGGCCGCTGGCCAGGTTGCCGGCGATCACGGCCAGGCCGAACAGGCCGGCGATCAGGCCGGTGTCGGTCGACGACAGCACCAGCTTGCGCGCCGCCACCTCGGCCACCACCGCGCCGAAGCCCGCCACCCAGCCGAGCCAGAGGTAGCTGACCGCGAGCCGCCGCCGCACGCCGGGCGTGCGCAGCGCCTGCGCATGGGTGGCGAGGAAGCCCGCGTGCGACGCGGCCGCGGGCACGCGCTGGACGAAGGCGCGCGTCACCGCGAGAAAGGCCAGCGCGGCCATCGCCGCGAGCGTGTAGTAGGCCGAGCGCCAGCCCGCGGTGTCGGTCAGCCAGCCGGCCACCACCGGCGTGAGCACGAAGGCCAGCATCAGGCCGACGAACACGTGGCTGAGCCGGCGGCCGATCTGCTCGGGCGGCGATTCGTCGGCCACCAGCCACAGCGCATTGGGCTGGATCAGACCCGCACACAGCCCGGCCAGCGCCGACAGCACGATCGCCACCGCCAGGCTCGGCGCGCTCGGGAGCGCGGCGCTCAGCAGCGCGAAGCCCAGCAGCCCGGCCTGCAGCGGCCGCCGGCGGCCCCAGCGGTCCGACAGCGGCCCGGCGATCAGCGCGAAGGCGCCGTAGGCGAGCCCGTAGGCGGCCGGCAGGTAGGCGATGGCGCTCGAGCGCACGCCGAGGTCGGCGCTCATCGCGCCCATCATCGGGCCCGCCACCACCTCGGCCGAGCCGATGAGGAACAGGCAGCAGAACAGCGTGGCGACCTGGGTCGTCTTCATGGCTTGGGCGCTCCGTGGATCAGCGGCGCACGACGTAGCGCGTGACCACCGGCGGCGATTCGCCGAGGTGGAAGGCCAGCCGGCGCTCGCGCAGCGCCATGTCGGCGGCGGTCGCGCGGTTGAAGCGGCGCAGGTGCTCGGTCCAGCTCTCGTCGACGATCTGCTCGACGTAGCGGCCCGGCTCGCCGATGTCGTGCAGCAGCTCCCAGCCGATCGCGCCCTGGCTCAGCCGCGCGCGGCGCGTCTGCTGCATCACCAGGTGGAAGGCCGCGGCGCGCGCAGGGTCGATGATGAATTCGACGTTGATCACCACGCGGCCGTTCTCCTGCGGCGCCTCGGAAGGCGGCCCCGAGGCCCAGCCGGCCTTGGCGGGCGTGGTGTCGTCCTCGCCCGAGACGTCGGTGACCCAGCGCAGCGCGGCCAGCATCAGCAGCGTGCCGGTGATCGAGGCCACGATCAGGCTCATCCGCAAGTCGGTGACCGTGGCCACCTGGCCCCACAGCGCGGCGCCGATCGCGCTCGCGCCCATGATCGCCATCTGGTAGGTCGACATGCCGCGCGCACGCACCCAGTCGGGCAGCGCGAGCTGGGCCGACACCGACAGCGAATTGGCCACCGTGATCCAGGCCATGCCGCCGAAGAACATCGCCGGCACCGCGACCCAGGCATTGGGCGCGAAGGCCATCACCGCCGTGGCGGCCGACTGCAGCGCGGTGCCGCGCAGCACCAGCTGGTCGCGTCCCAGCGCCTGGCGCAGCCGCGGCAGGAACAGCACCGCCACGATCGCGCCCGAGCCCATGGCCGCCAGCAGCAGGGTGAAGGTGCCCGCGCCGCCGCCCTGAAGGTTGCGTGCCAGCAGCGGCAGCAGCGCCAGCAGCGCCGTCGAATGGAAGAAGAAGATCGTGATGCGGCTGAGCACCGCGCGCATGCGCTGCGACTGCCAGACGAACTGCACGCCCACGCGCATCGCGCTGATCAGCCGCTCGCGGCCCAGCGGATTGGGCGTGTGCTCGCGGCGCCAGCGCAGCACCACGAAGCCCGAGGCCACCGACAGCACCGCGTTGAGCGCGAACACCCAGACGCTGCCCGCGCTCGCGATCAGCATGCCGGCCGTGAGCGGGCCGATGATGCGCGAGGCATTCATCGCGATGCCGTTGAGCCCGAGCGCGGCCGGCAGCTGCGGGCGCGGCACCAGCTCGGGCACGATGGCCGAGAACACCGGCCAGCGCAGCGCCAGCCCGATGCCGTTCGGCGAAAGTCAACGCCAGCAGCAGCGGCGCCGTCATCATGTCGAGCGCGATCGCGGCGCACAGCACGATCGCCGTGCCCGCGAGCCAGAACTGCGTGGCCATCAGCCAGCGCCGGCGGTCGAGGATGTCGGCCAGCGCGCCGCTGGGCAGGCCGAGCAGGAACACCGGCAGCGTGGAGGCCGACTGCACCAGCGCGACCCAGATCGGCGAGGTGGTCAGCGAGGTCATCATCCACGCCGCCGCCACGTCGTTCATCCACATGCAGATGTTGGCGATCAGCCAGGTGCTCCACAGCATGCGGAACACCGGCAGCTTCAGCGGCTCGAGCGCGGCGAGCTTGGGCGGCTTCGGCCGCGCGGGCGGGATGGGCGTCTCTTCGGGCGATATCGGGGGCATGTGGGGCTATTGTCGCCGCGAGGCCCCGAGCCGGTCAGCCAGCGGTCAGCCGCGGTCGCTGCGCGCGAGCCGGTGCTCGAGCCGGCGCAGCAGCGTGGTCAGCACCAGCGTCATCACCCAGTAGATCACCGAGATCGCGAGATAGGGCTCCCAGTAGCGCGCATAGGCGCCGGCCACCGTGCGCGCCGCGTAGGCGAGTTCGGCCAGGCCGATGGCGGAGACCAGGGAGGTGTCCTTCAGCAGCGCGATCGCGTTGTTGCCCAGCGGCGGCAGCATGCGGCGGAAGGCCTGCGGCAGCACCACGTAGCGCATCACCTGCGCCGGGTTGAAGCCCAGCGAGCGGCCGGCGTCGAACTGGCCGCGCGAGATCGACTGGATGCCCGCGCGGAACACCTCGGAGATGTAGGCCGCCGAATTGAGCGTGAGTGCCACCACGCCAGAGATCAGCGCGCCGTGCTCCTGTTTGAGCGTGCGCGCGAGTTCGCCGTCGATCAGCAGGCCGGACGTGGGGTGGATGAACACCGGCATCACCGCGAAGTGGATCAAGAGGATCTGCACGAACAGCGGCGTGCCGCGGAAGAAGCTCACGTACACCGTGGCCGGCCAGCGCAGGAAGAAGCGCGCCACCCAGGTCCAGGGTGCGTGCCGCGGCTGCGCGAGCCGCGCCAGCGCCAGGCACAGGCCCCAGCTCGCGCCCAGCAGCACGCAGACCACCGTCATGCGCAAGGTCATCCAGGCGCCCTGCCAGAACAGGTCCTTGTATTCGACCAGGATGTCCCAGCGGAACCATCCGAACAGCAACACCGGTTGTTCCATGGCGGCTTCCTTCAATGCAGAGAAACGAACGAAAAGAAAACGAAACGGCCGCGAAGCGCGGCCGTGGGAGCAGAACGGGGGCCGTGCGGCTCAGCGCACGTTCGGGTCCTTGTTGAACCACTTCTTGTAGATCGTCACGTAGCTGCCGTCGGCGCGGATCGCCGCCAGGCCGGCCGTGAGCTTGTCGAGCAGCGCCCTGTCGCCCTTCTTCACCACGATGCCGAAGCCTTCCTCGGGGAAGGACTTGTCGTCGAGGGTCTTCAGCTCGGGGTTCTGCGACACGCGGTAGGCGATCACGCCGTTGTCGCCCATCGCCGCGTCGACGCCGCCGCCGGCCAGCTCGGAGATGATCAGCGGCGTGCTCTCGAAGCGGCGGATGTTCGGGCTGGTCTTGCCGAACTCGCGCGATGCGATGTCGTCGGCCGTCGAGGCGCTCACCACCGCGATCTTCTTGCCCGTGAGGTCCTTGAGCGAGGCGACCGTGCTGTTCTTCGGCAGCGCGATCAACTGGCGCGCCGCGAAGTACGGCGGCGTGAAGTCGTAGCTCTGCTTGCGCTTCTCGTTGATCGTCACGCCCGAGATCACCAGGTCGACGTCGCCGTTGTTGAGCGCGCCGAAGATGCCCGTGAACGGCGTGTTCACGATCTTGATCTTCAGGCCCTGCTGCTTCGCGATGGCGTTGATGATGTCGATGTCGAAACCGACGATCTGCTTGTCCTTGTTCTCGAACGCGAACGGCGCATAGGTGGCGCTGGACGCCACGGTCAGTTCGCGGTTCTGCGCCTGGGCGGGCGCCAGGGCACCGAAAGCCATCACGGCAGCGGCAAAGCCAAGCGCCAGGGCGCGGCGGGTGGGGGTCATGCGGGGTCCTTGGGTGCGCGGGGGGGGGGCGGGGTTGGGGTGGGCGAGGATTTTAGGCTGGCGGCAGGCCTTGCCCTGGAGTTTCGCGATCCCCTATTCGCGCTTGCCCCATTGGCAGCCGGCGTCCGCGAAGCCCGCTGCGACGTCCAGTTCGAACGACTGCACCTTGTTTTTTGCAAAGTTCCTGTAGCTCAGCAGATAGCTGGAAACGCCCAGGCCTGCGCCTTCTCTCGAAAGGATGTACTCCCCGGAGGGCGCGTTGTTCGTGATTTCGATCCAGGCGCTGGCACGGTCCGGATCGGCGGTCTTCCCCGATCGGCAGCGACGAGGGGGATCTTCTTGGTGGACTTCTCGTACTTCACGAAACCCGCGCTCCAGTTCCTCGTGCTGTCGTGATAGAGGCGCAGCTCCAACCGGATGGGGCGTGTCGAGCCGGAGGTGAAGCAGGAGGTTTCGCTCGATGTCCCGGCATTGGCAACCGGTGCCAGGGCCAGGCCGAGAAGCAGCATGAAAAGGGATTGCATGGGCTAGGGAACCTGTCTGGTGAGTGAAACGTTGATCGTGTGATGTGCAAGAACGTATTGGGTCCTGGGCCGAGGCGGGGTGCCGCTCAGCACCGGACGGCCCTGTGCGTCCAAGACGGCTTCCTTTTGGCTGTTCCGTCGCCAGGCAAAGCCGATGCTTTCGCTGCCACTGCTCGAGACGTCTTCCAGAAAAAAGTATTTGAGATGAATGGCGCTCTGAAGACGTGCCTCGAGGCCGTTCAGGTTCTGGATCGCGACATATCCGTTGACGTCGTTGCTCACGCGGATCACGTCTGCCTGCGAAGTCCCGGCATCCAGATGGCTCAGCATGTTCTCTCTCCTGACCACATAGAAGCAGGCGCTGTCGACGCAGTTGTCCGCGTGATGAGTTCCACGATTGTCCGCCGCGATCAGGGCGTCCGGGTTCCATCCGAGCGCTGGAAATGCGGTGGAAGGAGAGGTTCTCGGAAATCCTCGGAAGTCCCCATAGGACTTGTAGTTGCTCAGATGGGTCAGCTGGATCAGGCCCCGGCCGAAATAGGGCGCGTAGTTGGCACGCTCACCGGCGATTTCTTTCACGAGGGCGAGATTTCCGGTTTCGGGAATGACGTGGGAGAAGAAGTGAAGAAGCCTCTGCCTGGCCGCGCTGATTCCATACTTTCTCGCCGCCTTGTTGAACGGCAGGATCCAGTTGTTCGCGCGCGCGATCGCCGTCTGCCAAGGTGTGGTTGCTGGCCTGAAAGTGGTTCCGTGGAGATGCAGCAGCGTCCGGGGAAAGCACTGCGCGAACTCCGTAGCGCTGAGCCACCCGCAGGCGCGCATGTGCGCGATGAACTCTCTGGGATGAAAGCGCCAGTCGGCACGTTTGAGTTCCTGAGGCAAGCCGAGGAAGCTCACGGCCTTGGCGTGTTTCACGAATCGGTCCCGACTTCCGGGCACCCGTGGCATCGTCATCGGCGGGCTTCAGATCCGCGGTTTCCAGCCAGCCATAACTGGCTTCTATTTCCGTTTGATCCCATTCGGTGGGGAAGCGGCAGATCGCGCGACGCAGCCGGGCACGGACTTGTGTTTCCCCGAGGCGTTTGACGAGCTCCTCGCGCTCCATCCGGCGTTTGTTGCTCGGATCCGGATCGCGTATCGACGCTTTGAGGTTGCGGGAGTCGCAACGCAGGTCGGATGGCGTGCCGTCGTCGTCGAAGAAGTTCCAGCCGGCGATGGTCGGAAAGTCGGCATCGCTGAATTTCAGGGTTCCGGCGGCGTTGAGATCCACCCACAGTTCGCCCTCGCTCGTGACGATCTTGCGCCAGTGCACGGCATCGGCCGGTAGTGGATCGGAGCCGAGATTGCGGCCGAAGCGCAGCAGTTCATACCAACCGCTGGCGCTGCTGCGGGCCTGGTCGGCGGACGGCAGGGCGTCATGGCGGTCTTTCGCCGCGGCACAGAGGTCATATTCGAAGCGTCCGCGCGGTGTAGGGCTGGCCGTGTGCCGGATGTAGTCATGCCGGCTGTCGAGACGCGGTGCGCCGATGGGCTGGCCATGCCGGTCGAATGTGGCCAACATGGCATTCCCTTCTTCGTGGGCGATGCGCAACCACAGTGGGACGCGCAAGGTATCGGGTGGGAAGTGGTCGGTGGCCGCGCTGGCGCCACCGCCGGCAGGCAGGGCCGAACGAACATGCATCGACGGGCGATGTGTGGACGTTGGCGTGCCGGCTGGAAGGTAGATGTAGGCGTTGCCGAAGACGCTGTCTGTGCGCCCGTCGGTTGCAGGTACGAACGCGATGTCCGGGTCGGCCCAGCGAGGCGCGCGTCCTGTGAGGTGGCGAAGATTGGTTTCGTCGCAACAGATCTCGAAATGAAGCTGCCCTGCGTGGCCGTAGATCTGGCCTGGCATGCCGATGACTTCCTTGCGGTAGATGGCGTCGCCAGGTGCCCATGGTGCGTTCGTTCGACGGCTGCGGGACAGGCTCTCCAGGTGCATGTAGACGCTGTAGTAGACGACCTCCGTCGCCGTCGCCTGCGCAGCCCCGATCTCTGTCCGATGCTCGATGGCCATGAACCCGTCGCTGGTCCAGGCCGCGGTGGGCGGGCTGGCGCCGAAGGGGTTGTAGTTGAGCGGATGGTGGAGGTCGCTGTTCGGCGTGGTCGGCGCATGCACGAAGACGACCCTGCCGTCGGCGACGGCGCGCACCGGCAGGTAGGCACCGGCGGATTGCGGGGCCTGGATGTGCAGGCCGTTGTGCCAGGCCAGTTGCAGGCTCAGCGGGAACGAGCCTTCGGGCGCCTGCGTGCCGGGCAGGCGCGAGGCCGGCGGGGCCATCGCGACGTCGAGCCAGGCGCTTTCGGATTGGCCGGCGGCACGCTCGGGGAGGAAGGGAGGGCTGATGATCACGGCGCGCGCTCGACGTTTCGCTTTCAGAGCGACACCGGATAGGCCGCGTCCCGGTCGGGCGACCGTCGCCATGGCGCACGCGAAAAGGTCTGGCGCTCGAGGGGCCTCTGCATCGGCCCCACCTGCGCATGCAGCGCCGCATGTTCCTGCCAGGTACCGGCGGTGCCATGCACGATCCCCCTGCGCGCTCCATTCGGTGTAGCTGCCGCCGCCGACGATCACGACCTTCTTGCGGGCGCTGATGTGGAGCTCGCCGTCGATGCTCCGGATCCGCACGTCCTTGTGCGCGAGCAGCACCAGCTCGTCCGCATGGGCTTCGAGGTCGATCGGTCCTTCGGCGGCGATGAAGCGGATGCCGTGCCGCTGCGTGAAGGCGCGGATGCCCTCGGCGGCGCTGGCGAGCCAGCGTTTCGCGCTGCTGAAGCTGAGATGCCCACGGCTCGTGAAGGCCGCGTGGGCCTTGGCGTGCAGGTGCATCGCGCCCGATGTGGAAGCCGCGATGCCGGCGGGGCTCGCGAGCACCAGGTGCGGCGCTTCCAGTTCGGGGAAAGGGGCGCCCGTGTCGACGATGGCCGCGTTCTGCTTCGCGAGCGCCTGCTGCACTTCGTGCTGATCGATACCGGCGTCCTGCGCGCGGTGCAGCCGGGCGGCTTCCGCGAGCATGTCGGTGCTGTTCCTGCGCACCGGCCAGCCGCGCCGTGGTCTCGCCCATGTCCAGCGCATGGTTCGCCGCGTTCGGCCGGGCTTCGGTGGTGATCAGCATCCCGCGCGCTGCCCGCAGCACCCCGTGCCCGTCGGTGCGCAGCTCGAAGCCCTCGCCGCGCTCCTCCTTGCGCCCCGCATGGTCCTCGATGCGCGCGAAGCGCCCCAGGCTCAGCACGCTGCACTGGTGGTCGCTCCTGAGCTGCGCCTGGATCCGGTCGGGCGTGTCGTCGAGCACCAGATGGTTGCTGCGCCCCGCCGCGGCATTGCCGCCGCCCTCGGTCAGCTCGCGGCTCCTGAACCCGCTGAGCGCGGCTTGACCCGGCAGCGCCCACGGCGGCAGGTTGCCCCGGTCGTGCACCCGCCCCGTGCAGATCGGCAGGTCGGCATCGCCGCCGATGAAGCTCACGATCACTTCCTGGCCGATGCGCGGCAGGAAGACACCGCCGAGCTGGTTGCCGGCCCACGGCGCGCTCACGCGCAGCCAGCAACTGCTGTGGGCGTCGTGCGCGCCCTCGCGGTCCCAGGGGAACTGCACCTTGATGCGGCCCAGGGCATCGGTCCAGAGGTTCTGGCCCGCGGGTCCGACCACCCTTGCGACCTGCGGGCCGACGGCCACGGGCTTGGGCCGCACGAGCGCGGGGCGCAGCGGTTCGGCCAGCGGGTGGGCGGTGAAGTCGAGATTCACGCGCCAGTGTTCGCGGCGATTGCTGTCGGCGCCGACTTCCTCGATCAGGAAGCGGGTGTCGAGCGCGAGGTATTCGGTGGCCTCGATTTCCTGGCGTGGGTGGCCATGCAGGCGGAAGGTGTGTCCCGGAGCCAGACCTCGGAGAGGACCGCTCCCCGCACGCGGACCGTTTCGGCGCGCAAGGCCTGCACGCGAAGCAGTGCGAGCTGACGTCCCTCGGCGAATGGGTCGTTCGCCGCCTCCTCGAATCCCCCACGCCCGGCCCTCGGCTGCGCCCAGTGGCTGCCGCCCACCGAGTCATGCCAGTTGTAGACCTCGGCCTTTGAATCGCCCTGGCTGACGGAGAGATCGGCGCGCGGCCGCATGTAGTCGTACTCCCGGCTCGCATACCGCCCGCTGGCCAGCCGATGCATCGGCACGAAGCCGTGGACGTACTCCGCATCGAGCTTCCAGCCCGGTGGGTGGAAGTCCAGGTCGCGGTAGCGCCCGGCGGCGGGAGCAAACGCCCCCGCCCCATCGCCCAGCACCAGCCGGTGCGCCCCGCCCGCATGCTCGAAGTGATAGCCGATGCCCCACTCCTGGCACAACCGCTCGAAGAAGGCGAAGTCGCTCTCGTTGAACTGGGTCTGGTAGTCGCGCGGCGGATAGTGTTCGGCGAGGCGCCAGCAGACGGGGAAGGGGTAGCGCGCGAGCAGGGCCTCGAGGATCTGGACGACCGTCAGGTCCTGGAAGATCCTGCAGTCGGTGCGCAGCTCGGCCAGGTGCAGCCAGGGCCGCAATGTCAGCATGTACTGCGCGTGGCGGCCCGCCTCGCCGAGGAAGGCAGCCTCGGCGACGAGCGCGTTGATCTCGCGCATGCCGTCCAGCCCGTCGTCGAGCGCGATGCGGCAGTGGATCTCGCGGCCGATGAAGGCATCGAGGTCGAGGTCGGCGTCACCGGGCGACTCGAGCAGCAGCTCATAACAAAACAGCGCGTTGAGCCCCTCGCGGCCCGACAGCCGCACGGCCCGCAGCGCGGGCTGACCATCGACGAGGGGAAGCGCCGGTCCAAGGACCGACAGCGTGCGCGGCAGATTCGACATCGGCGTGACCTCCAGGGAAACGAGGTCGCGCAGTGTGCAAGCGCCATCGCGTTGGCACTGCAAACAATGGTCATCCACGCAAGCGAGCGCTCACAAAAGCGCCGCAAGGCGGAGAAATGTCATGGCCGCCGCTACTTCGCCAGGTGCCCCAGCGGCAGCGCGCTGCTCGCCTTCACCTCGCCGAGCGAGAAGCTGGTGTGCAGGTCCTTCACGTTCGGCAGGTTCATCAGGTGCTGCCGCGCGAAGGCGGAGAAACCGTCGAGGTCGCGCGCCACCACCTGCAGCTCGAAGGTGCCGGTGCCGCTGATGTAGTGGCAGGCGACGACCTCGGGCATCTTGCGGATGGCGTCCTCGAGCTTGCGGGTCGCTTCGTTGGTGACGCGCTCGGTGTCGACGCGCACGAAAGCGAGCACGCCCAGCCCGATCTTGTGCCGGTCGATCTCGGCGCGGTAGCCCTTGATGAAGCCGGCCTCTTCCAGCGCACGCACGCGGCGCCAGCAGGGCGCGGCCGACAGGCCCACGCGCTGCGCAAGCTCGGCGTTGGTGAGGCGGCCATCGGTCTGCAGTTCTTGCAGGATGGCAAGGTCGAACTTGTCAATGCTTTCCATAAGGCCCGATGTTAAGCAATCTTCTTTCTGGAAGTGGCTTTTTGGGGGCATGGAAAGCAAACACCTGTCGCGGACCCGGCATACACTTTGCGTGATCATGGGCTCGCGCCCGACCGGGCACAGACCCGCACCTATCAGCCAGGCCCACAAGGCTCTGCCACCACGGAGACGACAGACATGAATGCCCCGCTGCCCGAGCACATCCGCCGCGCGCTAGAAACCGTCACGATCGACGACAACCCGCAACGCGGGTTGCGCCGAAGGCACAAGTACGGCGCGGACGGCGTAGCCGGACGCACTGGATTTGGCGGCGAGCATGTTTGCGAAGGGAGTGCCGTATGAACGCCCCGCTGCCCGAGCACATCCCGCCGCGCGCTCGAAACCGTCACGCTCGACGACAAATACAGCCTCGACTACGGGCGCGCATTCATGAGCGGGGTCCAGGCCCTGGTCAAGCTGCCGATGCTGCAGCGCCTGCGCGACAAGCAGGTCGGCAAGAACACCGCCGGCTTCATCAGCGGCTACCGCGGTTCGCCGCTCGGCGGCTACGACCAGGCGCTGTGGAAGGCCAGCAAGTTCCTCAAGGAACAGAACATCGTCTTCCAGCCCGGCGTGAACGAAGAGCTCGCCGCCACCGCGCTGTGGGGCACCCAGCAGCTGGGCTTCTCGCCGCAGGGCACCAACAAGTTCGACGGCGTCTTCGGCATCTGGTACGGCAAGGGCCCGGGCGTGGACCGCTGCTCCGACGTCTTCAAGCACGCCAACATGGCGGGCACCACCGCCTGGGGCGGCGTGATCGCGGTGGCCGGCGACGACCACATCTCCAAGAGCTCGACCGCGGCGCACCAGAGCGACCACATCTTCAAGGCCTGCGGCACGCCGGTGTTCTTCCCGGCCAACGTGCAGGAAATCCTCGACCTGGGCATCCACGCCTTCGCGCTGAGCCGCTTCTCGGGCGTGTGGTCGGGCATGAAGACGATCCAGGAGATCGTCGAGTCGAGCGCCACGGCCATGATCGACCCCGAGCGCGTCGACATCGTGATCCCGACCGACTTCGAGATGCCGCCCGGCGGCCTGCACATCCGCTGGCCCGACCATGCGCTGGAGCAGGAAGCCCGGCTCATGCACTACAAGTGGTATGCCGCGCTGGCCTACATTCGCGCCAACCGCCTCAACCACAACGTGATCGAGGGCCCGAACGACCGCTTCGGCATCATGGCCAGCGGCAAGGCCTACAACGACACCCGCCAGGCCCTGATCGACCTGGGCCTGGACGACGCGGCCTGCCGCCAGCTCGGCATCCGGCTGCACAAGGTGGGCGTGGTGTGGCCGCTCGAGGCGCAGCTGACGCGCGAGTTCGCCACCGGCCTGCAGGAGATCCTGGTGGTCGAGGAGAAGCGCCAGGTCATCGAATACCAGCTCAAGGAAGAGCTCTACAACTGGCGCTCCGACGTGCGGCCCAACGTGGTCGGCAAGTTCGACGAGGGCGAGGTGCACGCGGCCGAGGGCTACTCGGGCGGCGAATGGTCGATGCCCAACCCGACCGCCCACACGCTGCTGCGCGCCAACGCCGACCTGAACCCGGCGCTGATCGCCAAGGCGATCGCCGGGCGCCTCAAGAAGACGGGCGTGCTGCCCGCCGGCTCCGACATGGCGGCGCGCATCGACGCGCAGCTCGCGATCCTCGAGGCCAAGGAACGCTCGATGCAGGTGATCCAGGCCGAGGGCGTGAAGGACGCGCGCCAGCCCTGGTTCTGCTCGGGCTGCCCGCACAACACCAGCACCGTCGTGCCCGAGGGCTCGCGTGCCATGGGCGGCATCGGCTGCCACTTCATGGCGACCTGGATGGACCGCTCCACCATCGGCTTCACGCAGATGGGCGGCGAGGGCGTGCCATGGGTCGGCCAGCAGCCGTTCACGACCGACCAGCACATCTTCGCCAACCTCGGCGACGGCACCTACTTCCACAGCGGCCTGCTGGCGATCCGCCAGAGCATCGCGGCCGGCGTGAACATCACCTACAAGATCCTCTACAACGACGCGGTTGCGATGACCGGCGGCCAGACCGTGGGCGAGCGCCCCGAGGGCCACTCGGTGCTGCAGATCGCCGAGAGCCTGCATGCTGAGGGCGCGAAGAAGGTGGTGATCGTGACCGACGAGCCCGAGAAGTACGAGGGCGTCAGCATCCCGGGCGACCACGTGCAGGTCAAGCACCGCGACCTGCTCGACGAGATCCAGCGCGAGTTCCGCGCGATGCCGGGTACCACGGCCATCATCTACGACCAGACCTGCGCCACCGAGAAGCGCCGCCGCCGCAAGCGGGGCACGGCCGTCGACCCGGCCAAGCGCGTGGTCATCAACGAGCTGGTCTGCGAAGGCTGCGGCGACTGCGGCGTGCAGAGCAACTGCCTGAGCGTGGAGCCGCTGGAGACCGAGTTCGGCCGCAAGCGCGCGATCAACCAGAGCACCTGCAACAAGGACATGAGCTGCCTCAAGGGCTTCTGCCCGAGCTTCGTCAGCGTCGAGGGCGGCCAGCTCAAGAAGAAGGCGAAGAACAAGGCGGCCACGCCGGCCGAGTTCGGCCTGCTGCCCGAGCCCGCGATCCCGTCGCTGGCCGGCGGCAAGGTCTGGGGCGTGGTGGTGGCCGGTGTCGGCGGCACCGGCGTGATCACCATCGGCCAGCTGCTGGGCATGGCCGCGCACATCGAGGCCAAGGGCATCGTCACGCAGGACGCGGCCGGCCTGGCGCAAAAGGGCGGCGCCACCTGGAGCCACGTGCTGATCGGCGACACCCAGGGCGACATCCGCACCACCCGCGTGGGCACTGCGGCGGCCGACCTGATCCTGGCCTGCGACCCGCTGGTGTCGGTGAACGGCGAGACCATGGCGCGCATGCGCGAGGGCCGCACCCACGTGGCGCTCAACACGCACAGCACGCCCACGGCGGCCTTCGTGCGCAATGCCAACTGGCAGAACCCCGAGGACGCCTGTGCCGCCGAGATCGCGCGCGCCGTGGGCGCCGAGGGCGTGGGCGCCTTCGATGCCGACGCGGCCGCGACCGCGCTGATGGGCGACACCATCTACGTCAACCCGATGATCCTGGGCTACGCCTGGCAGAAGGGCTGGATCCCGCTGGCGCACGAGTCGCTGATGCGTGCGATCGAGCTCAACGCCGTGGCGATCGAGAACAACAAGGCCGCCTTCGAATGGGGTCGCCAGGCCGCCGTGCGGCCCGACGAGCTGCAAAAGCGCGTGCGCCCCGGCCAGGTGATCGAGTTCAAGAAGCGCGAGAGCGTCGACAGCCTGGTGGCGCGCCGCGTCGAGTTCCTGACCGGCTACCAGAACGCGGCCTATGCCGACGAGTACCGCCGCTTCGTCGCCAAGGTGCAGCAGGCCGAGACCAGCCTGACCGGCAAGAGCTCGCTGACGGAGGCGGTCGCGCGCTACCTGTTCAAGCTCATGGCCTACAAGGACGAGTACGAGGTCGCGCGGCTGCACACCGACCGCGCCTTCCTCGAGCGCATCGAGGGCATGTTCGAGGGCGACTTCAAGCTCAACTACCACCTCGCGCCGCCGCTGATCGCGAAGAAGAACGCCAAGGGCCATTTGCTCAAGCAGAAGTTCGGCCCCTCGATGCTGACGGGCTTCAGGCTGCTGGCGAAGCTCAAGGGCCTGCGCGGCACCGCCTTCGACCTGTTCGGCCGCACCGAGGAACGCAAGACCGAGCGCGCGCTGATCGGCGAGTACCGCGCGAGCATCGACGAGGTGATCGGCGCGCTGCGCGCCGACAACCATGCGCTGGCGCTCGAGATCGCCACGCTGCCCGAGCAGATCCGCGGCTACGGCCACGTGAAGGAGCGCAACCTCGACGCCGCGCGCATCCGCTGGAACGAGCTGCTGGCCAAGTGGCGCCAGCCCCGCGCCGAGCGCGTCGCGGCCTGAGCGCGCGCTCGGCCGCGCCGACGCCGGGCCCGCGGGCCTGGCGCCGAAACCGTGCTGTCACAGGCACGGTCTAGGATCGATGCTATTCAAAGCATAGCAATCCAGGAGCGCCTCTCCCCCTTCGAATGCCCACCGCCTCGCGCCGGATAAGCGCGTGGGGCGGCGCGTCGCCACGAATACAATGCCCGGTGCTGTGCGCGGCCCAGCCCGCCGAGCTTCGATTTGGGGCCCGTGCCCGTCGGCCCTTGGCCCCTTGAAGGCCCGGGTGCCGCCAGACCCCGAGCCCGGCTCGCGCCGGCGCCCTTACCTCTTCCCTCTGTTGGAGACTTCCTTGTTCATTTCTACCGCTTTCGCCCAGACCGCCGCTCCCGCTGCCGGAGGTGGCGACATGATGTCCTCGCTGGGCAGCATGCTCCCCCTGGTGCTCATGTTCGTGGTGCTGTATTTCGTCATGATCCGCCCGCAGATGAAGCGCCAGAAGGAAGCCCGCGCCATGATCGAGGCGCTGGTCAAGGGCGACGAAGTCGCCACCGCCGGCGGCGTGCTCGGCAAGATCACCTCGGTCGGCGACCAGTACCTGGGCCTCGAGATCGCCAACGGCGTCGAGATCAAGGTGCAGCGCAGCGCGGTGGTGCAGGTGCTGCCCAAGGGCGCCGTCAAATAAGAAAGAAAAGCGTGGCCCGGTCTTGCGCTTCGTTGCCGCGGACCTCAAGTCACGCCGTGTCCCGTTCCCGCCGTCTCTGAAAAGCGCGATCTCATGAACCGTTACCCGGTCTGGAAGTACGCGATCATCGTGATCGTGCTGCTCGTGGGGCTGATCTATGCCCTGCCCAATTTCTTCGGCGAGGCACCTGCGGTGCAGGTCTCGTCGGCCAAGTCGACCGTCAAGGTCGACGCCGCCACCCAGACCCGCGTCGAGGAGGCCCTGAAGGCGGGCAGCCTCGTGCCCGATCTGATCACGCTCGACGGCGGTTCGCTGCGCGCGCGCTTCGGCAGCCCCGACGAGCAGCTCAAGGCGCGCGACCTGATCCAGCATGCGCTGGTGCCCGATACCGCCGACCCGCCCTACACGGTGGCGCTGAACCTGGTGTCGCGCTCGCCCAAGTGGCTCACCGCGCTGCACGCCTTCCCGATGTACCTGGGGCTCGACCTGCGCGGCGGCGTCGACTTCCTGCTGCAGGTCGACATGAAGGGCGCCATCGACAAGAAGGCCGAGTCCTTCGCGAGCGACCTGCGCACCAACTTCCGCTCGAAGGACATCCGCGGCACCCAGGTGAGCCGCAACGGCCAGGCCGTCGAGGTGAGCTTCCGCGACGCCGCGGCGCTGGAAAAGGCCAGGCAGCTGATCCAGGACCAGTTCCCCGACCTCACGACCACCGACGGTCCGGACGGCAGCAACTGGCGCCTCGTCGCCACCATCAAGCCCGAGGCCGCGCGCCGCCTGCAGGACGCCGCGCTCAAGCAGAACATCACCACGCTGCACAACCGGATCAACGAACTCGGCGTGGCCGAGCCCGTGATCCAGCAGCAGGGCATCGACCGCATCGTCGTGCAGCTGCCGGGCGTGCAGGACACCGCCAAGGCCAAGGAAATCCTCGGCCGCACCGCCACCCTCGAGATGCGCCTGGTCGACGAATCGTCCGAAGGCCGCGCGGCCGAGCTCAGCGGCGGACCGGTGCCCTTCGGTTCCGAGAAGTTCTTCGATCGTTCGGGCCGCCCGGTGATCGTCAAGAAGCAGGTGCTGGTCACCGGCGAGAACCTCACCGACGCGCAGCCCGGCTTCGACCAGCAGAGCAACCAGCCCAAGGTCGACCTGACGATGGATGCCAAGGGCGGCAACATCATGCGCGACGTCAGCCGCGAGAACTACAAGAAGCGCATGGCGATGATGATCTTCGAGAAGGGCAAGGGCGAAGTGCTCACGGCTCCCTCGATCAACGGCGAGCTGGGCAACCGCTTCCAGGTCTCGGGCTCGATGAGCGTGACCGAGGCCAACGACCTCGCGCTGCTGCTGCGCGCCGGCTCGCTGGCCGCGCCGATGGAGATCATCCAGGAACGCACCATCGGCCCGACGCTGGGCGCCGACAACATCGACAAGGGCATCAAGTCCGTGATGTACGGCTTCCTGGCGATCATGGTCTTCATGTGCGTGTACTACGCGCTGTTCGGCCTGTTCTCGTCGATCGCGCTGGCGGTCAACCTGCTGCTGCTGGTGGCGCTGCTGTCGATGATCCAGGCCACGCTCACGCTGCCCGGCATCGCGGCCATGGCGCTCGCGATCGGCGTGGCGATCGACTCCAACGTGCTGATCAACGAGCGCGTGCGCGAGGAGCTGCGCAACGGCGCCTCGCCGCAGGCGGCGATCCATGCCGGCTACGACCGCGCCTGGGGCACCATCCTCGACTCCAACGTGACCACGCTGATCGCGGGCATCGCGCTGCTGGCCTTCGGCTCCGGCCCGGTGCGCGGCTTTGCGGTGGTGCACTGCCTGGGCATCGTGACCTCGATGTTCTCGGCCGTGTTCTTCTCGCGCGGCATCGTGAACTTCTGGTACGGCGGCAAGAAGAAGCTCAAGAGCGTGTCGATCGGCACCGTCTGGCGCCCCAAGACCGATAGCGCCGACGGCACGTCCGTGGCCGAAGCCAAGTAAGGAAAGAAGGCCATGGAGTTCTTCCGCATCCACCGCACCATCCCGTTCATGCGCCATGCCCTGGTGCTGAACATCATCTCCTTCGCGACCTTCGCGCTGGCGGTGTTCTTCCTGATGCACCGCGGCCTGCACCTGTCGGTCGAGTTCACCGGCGGCACCGTGATGGAGGTGGCCTATTCGCAGCCCGCCGACGTGGGCAAGATCCGCGACGCCGTGAGCAAGCTCGGCTATCAGGAAGTGCTGGTGCAGAACTACGGCAGTTCGCGCGACGTGCAGATCCGCCTGCCGGCGCGCCAGGGCATGAGCGCCGAACAGCAGAGCGTGCCGGTGATGGCCGCGCTCAAGGCCATCGACCCTTCCGCCACGCAGCGCGGCATCGAGTTCGTCGGCCCGCAGGTGGGCGAGGAGCTCACCACCAACGGCCTGAAGGCACTGGGCATGGTGGTGGTCGGGATCATGATCTACCTGGCGTTCCGCTTCGAATGGAAGTTCGCGCTCGCCACCGTGCTCGCCAACCTGCACGACGTGGTGATCATCCTGGGCTTCTTCGCCTTCTTCCAGTGGGAGTTCTCGCTCGCGGTGCTGGCGGCGGTGCTAGCGGTGCTGGGCTACTCGGTGAACGAATCGGTCGTGATCTTCGACCGGATCCGCGAGAACTTCCGGCGCTACCGGAAGATGACCACCACCGAGATCATCGACAACGCGATCACCTCGACCATCAGCCGGACCATCATCACCCACGGCTCCACGCAGCTCGTGGTGCTGTCGATGTTCTTCTTCGGCGGCCCGACGCTGCACTACTTCGCGCTGGCGCTCACCATCGGCATCTGCTTCGGCATCTATTCGTCGTGCTTCGTGGCGGCCGCCATCGCGATGTGGCTCGGCATCAAGCGCGAGGACCTGATCAAGGGCCCGGTCAAGCGCGACGGCGATCCGGACGATCCGAACGCCGGCGCGGTGGTCTGAAGCGGCGCCGCTGCGGCGTGCGCTGGGCAAGGTAAAGTCGGGCCCGTCCCTCGCCGCGAGGCGCCCATGCAACGCGACCGGGCGCGCACCCTTGTGCGGATGCGCTTCCCGATGCAAGCTCGCGTCTGTCGGGTGAAACCGGTACCTGCCCCCTGATCTTCCTCAATGAGCATCGCGCGATCAGCCTCGTCCCTGCAGCTCGCTCGCGAGACGCGTGAGCGTTTCGTGCTGGCGACGGAAGGTGCCATCGTTCCGCTGGCCCGCGCCATCCGCGACCGCCTGACCCAGCTGGCTTCCGAGGTCGGCAGCGCGCGCGCCATGCAGGAGAACCGCGACGATTTCGTGGCCTTCCAGGGCCATGCCTCGCAATGGGTGTCGCTCGCGCAGACCGGCTGGCGCAAGGCGCTCGGCGAGAGCGGCGCCAGCGGCTTCCACAGCTCGACCTCGCACACGCAGATGCTGCGGCTCGAGCTGATCGGCGACGAGGTGGTGGAAAGCAACATCCTGTCCTCGCGCCTGGCGCAGAGGATCCACGACCGCGCGAGCTTCGAGCTCAGCGACCTGCGGCTGCGCATCCAGCACCTCGAGGGCACGAGCGAGCTCGACGGCAAGGACGTGCTCAAGCCCGAGACCCTGGCCAAGCTGCTGGTCGAGCAGTGGCTGGCCGCCGGCCTGAGCCGCCAGCTCTGGACCCGCGTGCAGGACACGGTGCAGGCGCAGCTGGTCGACGTGATCGCCAAGGCCTACGAGGACGCCAACGCCCACCTGGTCGCCAACGGCGTGATGCCCGAGATCGACCTCAAGAGTTTCGTGCGGCGCACCGGCGGCGCTGCGGCGGCATCGGGCGGCGCGACCGGCCCGGGCGCGCCGGGAGCATCGGGAGCATCGGGTGCATCGGGTGCATCGGGTGCATCGGGTGTTTGGCAAGCCGGCGGCCCCGCGGCGCCGGGCGGCACGGTGCCGTCGACGGCCTCGGTGCCCGGCACGTTCCAGCGCGGCGGCGGCGCTGCGCCCGCCGCCGGTTCGCCGCTCGCCACGGCCCGCCAGCGCGCGCAGACCGCGCTGCTGAACCTCAAGCGTTTCGTCACCGGCCGCATCGGCGGCGACACGGGCCACAGCACGCAGCCGGCCTCGTCGATCGGCGTCGACGGCCGCGGCAGCGCGGGCGGTGTCGACTTCGGCGCGCCGCGGCCCTTCTCGCGCACCTTCGCGGGCGCCATCGCCGATGCCGAAGCCGCCTACCGCGCGGCCGCCACCCAGTACCTCGAGGCGCCGGGCGAGCAGGCCACGCTGATCCAGCAGAGCGCGGACCTGCGCCGCCGCAGCACCGAGCTCAAGAAGCGCGCGCCGACCACCGCCGACAAGGCCACGGTCGAGATCGTCGCGCTGATGTTCCAGGCCATCCTGGCCGAGGAGCGCATTCCGTTCTCGGCGCGCGTGTGGTTCGCGCGGCTGCAGATGCCGGTGCTGCGCGTGGCCATCGCCGAGCCCGAGTTCTTCGGCACGCTGCAGCATCCCGCGCGCATGCTGATCGACCGCATGGGCTCGTGCGTGATGGGCTTCGACGCGGCCGCGATCTCGGGCAGCGCGCTCGAGAACGAGATCAAGCGCGTGGTGCAGGTGATCGAGCAGTACCCCGAGACCGGGCAGCGCGTCTTCAAGCTCGTGTTCGACGAATTCGTCGCTTTCCTCAACCGCTACCTCACGCAGAGCGACACCGCGCAGCGCGTGATGAGCGTGGCGCAGCAGGTCGAGCAGAAGGAGACGATGGCGATCCAGTACACCATCGAGTTGCGCAAGATGCTCAACGACATGCCGGTGCGCGACGAGATCCGCGAATTCCTGTTCAAGGTCTGGGCCGAGGTGCTGGCGATCGCCGCGCTGCGCTACGGCGGCCAGGACGAGCAGACCGTGACGCTCAAGCGCGCGGCGTCGGAACTGGTGTGGGCCGCGAGCGCCAAGCCCAGCCGCACCGACCGCGCGCGCGTGATCCAGGACCTGCCGCAACTGCTGCAGCGGCTGCGCCAGGGCATGGCGCTGCTGGGCATCGTCGACGAGCCGCAGGAGGCCTACATCAAGACCATCGGCGCGACGCTCTCCGATGCCTTCATGCTCAAGACCGAGGCCATCCCGCAGGCCAAGATCGAGGCCATGGCCGAGCGGCTCGCGCACCTCGAGGACTTCGTGAGCGACAGCGGCGGCGATGCCGAGCTGCCGCTCGATGCCACCAACATCGAGCTGCTGCTGGGCGTGGACGCGAGCGCCATCGAGGTGGTGGCCGACACGCCGGGCGCGCGCGCGAGCGAGGACATGCTGGCCTGGGCCAACGAGCTGCAGGTGGGCACCTGGTTCATGCTCGACCACAACGACCGCGTGAGCCAGGTCCAGTTCGTCTGGCGCAGCGACCGCAAGCAGCTGCACCTGTTCGCCTCGGCCGACGGGCGCAGCTTTCTGATCCAGGCCGGGCGGCTCGCGTCCTACCTGCAGGCCGGGCTGCTGACGCCGGCCGAGGAAGAAACGCTGACGGTGCGCGCCACGCGCGAGGCGCTCGCGAAGCTCGACGCGAATCCCGAGCGTCTGTTGAACTGAGGCGCCGAAAGGCTCAGTGCGCGAGCCGGCCTTCGTGGCTCTCGCAGAGCTCGTCGAGCACCAGCGCATCGGGCTCGATGCCGGTGCTCCAGTGCACCATCAGCACGATGATCTTGAGCTCGTCGAGCGCCACCGGCGCGCCGGGCGCCGCCATCGCGCGCTCGACCACGATCTCGCGCATGTCGCAGGGCAGCACGTTCGAGCCTTCGAGGAACTGGATGAAGCCCAGGCATTCGGCGCCCAGGTGCTCCTGCTCGGACTGCGAGTACACGCGCATCGAATCGGGTGACTGCGGCATCGTGGCCTCGGCGGCACGACGCGGCGCGACCGTGACGCTGCCCTCCTCGTCGTTGCGCGTGAGCTGCACGCCCTGCGTGGCGAGGCTCAGGCCATCGAGCCATTGCAAGGCATCGCGTATCTCCTCGGCCTCGAAGCCGTGGGCGCTGAGCTTGCGGCTCAATTGTTCGGGTTCAGGGCAGGCATCGCTGCGCCAGTAGTTTTCGTAGACGAACACGAGCACTTCGAACATGGGCCCAATATAGCCCACGACGATGGATGCGGCGCGACGCGTGGTGCAAATGCAAGGATCGGCGTAAACACCGATGGCCGCTCGCGAGGCCGTGCGCGACGGTGGCGGGTGGTGCGCGCCGTGCGCCGTCGTGCGTTCAGGCCGCGCCCATGCGCTGGAACAGCCCGCCCGGCAGGCGCGCCACGCGGCCATCGAGCTCGAGCTCGAGCATGCGGGCCTGCAGCGCCGCGGCACTCCAGCCGGTGCGCGCGCCCAGCGCATCGAGGCTCACCGGATCGAAGCCCAGCGCCTCGAGCAACGGATCCCCGTGGGTCGTGTCGCCGTTCCATGGCGTGAAGGTGTCGGGCGACGGCTGCCGCGCCACGGGCTGCAATTCCTCGAGGATGTCGGCCACCGACTCGACCAGCTTCGCGCCCTGGCGGATCAGTGCGTGGCAGCCGCGCCGACTGCGGCGAGTGGATCGAGCCGGGGATCGCGAACACGTCCTTGCCCTGCTCGGAGGTGAGCCGCGCCGTGATCAGCGAGCCCGAGGCGAGCGCCGCCTCGACCACCAGCGTGCCGCGCGCGAGTCCCGCGATCAGCCGGTTGCGCTTCGGAAAGTTCTGCGTGAGCGGCGGCGTGCCGAGCAGGAACTCGCTGACGATCAGGCCCTGCTGCGTGATGCGCTGCGCGAGCTCGCGATGCCGCGCCGGATAGACGCGGTCGAGCCCGGTGCCGACCACCGCCACCGTGGCCAGCCGCGGCCCGGCGCCCGCGGCATCGGCCGCATCGAGCGCACCCTGGTGCGCGGCGCCGTCCACGCCGAGCGCCAGGCCCGAGATCACCGGCAGGCCAGCCTCGCCGAGCGCGCGGCCGAAGGCGCGTGCGTTCGAGGCGCCCTGCGGCGTCGGGTTGCGGCTGCCGACCACGGCGAGGCTGTGGTCGAGCTGGGTCAGGTCGAAGGCTTCGGCGCCCAGCACATGCAGCATCAGTGGCGGGTCGGCGGTCTCGAGCAGCGAGCGCGGATAGCCGGGGTCGCCGAGCGTGACGATGCGGCGCACCACCGCATCCGGGCCGTCCTCGCGCTGGCGCAGCCACTGCTGGGTCTGGTCGATCAGTGCCTGCAGGTTGGTCGGCATCTGCCGCAGCGCCGCGGCCTGCGCTTCGCTCACCACCTGCTGCAGCGCGGCCTCGGTCTGGCCGAAGACGTCTGCCGGCAGGCCGAACGCGGCCAGCAGGCGACGGGCGGTGCCGTCGCCGATGCCCGGCGTCATCGACAGCCGCAGCCAGCCCGCGAGTTCTGCGCGGTCCACGCGGGAACCGGGTGGGTCAGGGGTTGACGATGAAGTCGCCGGCGCGCGGGGTGTCGTTGATTTCGAGCACCAGCGCGTACGAGACCTTCTCGAAGGGGCGGAACACCATCAGCAGGCCGATGCGTTCGTTCGGCAGCTTGATGGTTTCCTTCTTCTCGCCGGTGCGGTCGAGGATGGTTTCGCCGTTCTTGAGGATCGCCAGCACGTGGCCGCTGTCGATGCCGTCGCGCGTGCCCTTGTTGATGGCCACCACCTGGTTCTGCGCCGCGAACTGCACCGCGTTGCCGTAGACCGACACGATGCGGCCCTCGACCTGCGTGGACGGCGCGCGCGGCGCGTAGCTCAGCAGCTGGCGCGGCGGCTCGGGCAGCAGGCGGTCGCCGGCGCGGATTTCCTCGCGCGCCGCGATCACGTCGACGGTGGCGGGCACGACCGTGATGTAGTCCTTGTCGTCCTTGGTCTCGACCGTGGTCGACTCGCCACGCTGCAGCCGGACCTTGCCCAGGTACTGGGCCTCGTAGCCGAGGATCTCGCCGGTGCCGGGGTCCTTGAGCGGCGTGGCGCTGCGGAACACGCGGTAGTGCTGCAGCGGGCCCGGGACCTCGACCAGCGGCGTATCTTTCTCGCCGCGCGCGTAGGCGCGGTCGCCGCGCGACAGCAGCACGCGGCTGTCGTTGCCGGCCACGATGCGCGGCGCGGCCTGCAGCGTGTTCTCGTCGACCACGATCGGTTCGCTGAGGAAGGGCTCGATCAGGCTCGGGTTGAGCGTGGGCAGCGCCATGCCGGCCAGCGAGTCGAAGCGGGTGCGCGGCGTCAGCTTGATGGTGCCGCCCTCGCCGCCGCCGACGCCGCGGCGCGTGGTGAGGCGGGCGCGGCCGCCGCTCTTGTCGAGGTACAGCACCTGGCCCGGGTAGATGCGATGCGGGTTCGCGATCTCGTTGATGTTCATGCCCCAGAGCTCGGGCCAGCGCCAGGGGCGCAGCAGGTACAGGCGCGAGATGGCCCAGAGCGTGTCGCCGGGCTTGACCGTGTACTCGTCGGGCGCGTTGGGCGCCAGCTCGCTCAGCGGCACGCCGGCCTGGGCGGTCTGCTGGGCCGTGGCGCGCTGCTGCGGGGTGATCGGATAATTCTGCGCCCAGGCCGTGGTGCCGACGCCACCCGCCGCAACGACCGCGAGGGCTGCCAGGGAGGCGGAGAGGTTCGGGCGTCGGGCCGGGATTGGGAGCTTTTTCATGTCTGGATGGGTGAGCGCGCGACGTATCGCGGCGCATACGAATCTCACAATTTGCTACGAATTCTGGCGCCAAGCCCCCGGAAGGGCAACGTTTATCCGGCAAACGCGCGGCCTGGAGCCGCCGAATTGGCGAAAATAGCCACAACTTCCCCCCGATTTCATGGCCAAACGAATCATTCTGAGTTACCCGGACAAGCGCCTGCACACGGTGGCCAAGCCCGTGCAGGGCGTGGACGCGCGCATCAAGGCCCTGGTCGCCGACATGCTCGAGACCATGTACGACGCCAACGGCATCGGCCTGGCCGCCACCCAGGTCAACGTGCATGAACGGGTCGTGGTCATCGACGTGTCGGAAGAGCGCGACCAGCCGCTGGTGCTGATCAACCCGGAGATCACCTGGGCCAGCGACGAGAAGATCGTCAACGAGGAAGGCTGCCTCTCGGTGCCCGGCATCTACGACGGCGTCGAGCGTTCGACCTCGGTCAAGGTGCAGGCGCTCGACCTCGACGGCGAGCTGCGCAGCCTCGAGGCCGACGGCCTCCTGGCCGTGTGCATCCAGCACGAGCTCGACCACCTGCTGGGCAAGGTCTTCGTCGAATACCTGTCGCCGCTCAAGCGCAACCGCATCAAGAGCAAGCTGCTCAAGCAGCAGCGCGAGGACGTGCGCGAAGGCAGGGCCTGACCGATGCGCGTCGGTGCCTCGACCCGCCTCCCTCTTCTCTGCGCCGCCGTCCTGCTGGCGCTCGCCGGCTGCGCCAGCGAACCCACCCGCATCGTCCCCGGCACCTCGGCCGCCGAAACCCTGCAGCGCCTGGGCGAGCCCACGGGCCGCTATCCACTGAACGGCGGCGGCGAACGGCTGCAGTACTCGCGCACGCCGGCCGGCTTCGAGGTCACCGACATCGACGTCGACGCCGCCGGCAAGGTGGTCTCGGTGACCCAGGTGCTCGACGAGCGCCGCTTCGACCATGACATCCAGGTCGACAAGTGGCGCCAGAACGACGTCATGGCCTTCTACGGCCGCCCCTACGAGATCCGCCGCGTGACCTCCTTCGACGGCAACGTCTGGACCTGGCGCTACAAGGCGGTGAACGAGCGCCGCCTGCTCCACATCTACATCGACCCCGCCGGCGTGGTGCGGCGCTATCACACGGGCGACGACCTCGACATCGATCGGCTGCGCTGGTGAGCCCGCTGCGCGTCGTTTTCGCGGGCACGCCCGAGTTCGCGCGCGTCGCGCTGGAGGCCATCGCGGCCGCCGGCCACGACGTGGCGCTGGTGCTGACCCAGCCCGACCGCCCGGCCGGCCGCGGCATGAAGCTGCAGGCCTCGCCGGTCAAGCAGTGCGCGCTGGCCAACGGCTGGCCCGTGGCGCAGCCGCGCAGCCTGCGGCTGGACGGCAAGTACCCCGACGAGGCCGCCGCCGCGCGCGAGGCCCTGCTGGCGGCGCGTGCCGACGTGATGGTGGTCGCGGCCTACGGCCTGATCCTGCCGCAGTGGGTGCTCGACCTGCCGCGCCTGGGTTGCCTCAACATCCACGCCAGCCTGCTGCCGCGCTGGCGCGGCGCCGCGCCGATCCACCGCGCCATCGAGGCCGGCGACGCGCGCACCGGCATCACGATCATGCAGATGGACGCCGGCCTCGACACCGGCGACATGCTGTCGGTCGAGGCGCTCGAGATCGGCGACGACAACACCGCCCGTCTGCACGACCGGCTGGCCGCGCTCGGCGGCCGCATGATCGTCGAGGCGCTGGCCGGTGCCGCCGAGGGCCGTCTGGTGCGCACGCCGCAGCCGGCCGAGGGCGTGACCTACGCCAACAAGGTCGAGAAGCAGGAAGCGCTGATCGACTGGCAGCGGCCCGCCGCCGAGATCGTGCGCCGCATCCGCGCCTTCGATCCCTTCCCCGGCGCCAACAGTCCGCTCGAGAACGAGACCATCAAGCTCTGGGCCGCGCATGCCGTGCCCGGCACGGTGTCGGACGCGCCCGGCACCATCCTCGCGGTGACCGGCGACGGCATCGCGGTGGCGGCCGCCGACGCGGTCGTGACCGTCACCGAGCTCCAGCGCCCGGGCGGCAAGCGCCTGGGCGTCGCCGATTTCCTGCGCGGTTTCGACCTCAAGACCGGCCAGGTGTTCGGGTGAGCGCCTGATGTTCCTGTCGGCCGCCATCCGGCGCCGCCCGCAGTTCCGCGTGGGCGTGCGCGACATGACCCCCGTGGCGCTGGGCATCGGCGCCTGGGGCCTGATGACCGGCGTGGCCATGGTCAAGTCGAACATGAGCGTGCTCGAGGCCGTGGCGATGACCCTGCTGGTCTACGCGGGCAGCTCGCAGCTCGCGGCCATTCCGCTGCTGTTCGCGGGCGCGCCGGCCTGGGTGATCCTGGCGACCGGCTTCTGCGTCAACCTGCGCTTCGTGGTCTTCAGCCTGCACCTGCGGCCCTACCTGATGCACATGCCGCGCTGGCGCCGCATGCTGCACGGCTACCTCACGGCCGACATGAGCTATGCGCTGTTCACGAAGCAGTACCCGGCGCCGCCGGTCACCGACGAGGAACGGCTCGCGCAGGAGGCCTACCTCACGGGCAACTACGCCGTGACCTGGTGCGCCTGGATGGGCATGAGCCTGTTGGGCATCGCGCTGGCCAACTTGATCCCGCAGAGCTGGGGCCTGGGCTTCGCGGGCGTGCTGAGCCTGGTGGCGATCGTCTGCTCGATGGCCACGACGCGGCTGCGCATCCTCGCGGCGCTGATCGCGGGCGCCACGGCGGTCGCGGCCTATGCGCTGCCGCTCAAGCTCAACATCGTGGTCGCCATCGGCGTGGCCGTGCTGCTGTGCTTCTGGCTCGAGAAGCAGTTCGGACTCGACCCCGAGGCGGAGGACGACAAGTGAAGGGCGAGACCGACTTCTGGACGCTCGCCGTGATCGTCGGCCTGGCCGGCGTCACCGTGCTCACGCGCTGCTTTTTCTTCATCCTCGACCGGCCCTGGGGCCTGCCCGAGTGGGCGCATCGCGCGCTGCACTACGCGCCGGCCGCCGCGCTGGCCGGCGTGATCGCGCCCGAGATCGTGATGACGCAGGGCCACCTGATCACGTCGCTGCACGACGCGCGCATCTACGCCACCGTGGTCGGCGCGGCCTACTACTACTGGCGCCGCGGCGTGCTCGGCACCATGCTGGCCGGCATGGCGGTGTACCTGCCGCTGCACCTCATCTGGGGCTGGTAGCCGAGCGGATCTCGGTGCCGGCCTCGGTCTCGACCCAGCGCACCAGTTCGCTCACGCTCACGCCCGGACCGCGCGCCGCATCGGCCTGCTGCCATAGCCGGCGGCCCTCCTCGCTGATCGGCGCCGGCATGCCGAGCTCGCGCGCCAGGTCGACCGCGATGCCCATGTCCTTGAGCATCAGCTCGAGCTTGAACGGATCGTCGAAGCTGCGGCTGATCACGCGCTGGTGGATGTGCGTGCGCGTGATCCACGAGCCGCCGGTGGCCTCGTCGAGCACGTCGGTCATCACGGCCGGATCGAGCCCGGCGCGGGGTGCCGATCGCCAGCCCCTCGGCCGTGGCCGTGAGCGTGACGGCGGTGATCAGGTTGTTGAGGCACTTCATGGTGTGGCCGGCGCCGAGCGCGCCCAGGTGGAACACCGCGCGGCCCATCGCATCGAGCAGCGGCCGCGCGCGCGCCACGTCGTCCGGCGCGCCGCCGACCATGAACACCAGCTCGGCCGCCTGCGCGCCCCAGGCCGCGCCCGAGACCGGCGCGTCGACCATCGCGATGCCGCCTTCGGCCAGCCGCGCCGCGGTCTCGCGCGTGATCCACGGTTCGGCCGAGGAGGTGTCGAGCAGCAGGCCGCCACGCGCCCAGCCCGCGAGCAGGCCGTCGTCGGCGAACACCACCTCGCGCACCACGCGGCCGTTGGGCAGCATGGTCACGATGACGTCGCTGTGCGCCGCCACCTCGCGCAGGCCGGCACGTGCCGTGATGCCGGGCTGCGATTCGGCGAGCCGCTGCGCCGCGCCGGGCGCGAGGTCGTAGACCGAGACCGCGTGACCGGCGCGCGCCAGGTGGCCGGCCATGGGCGCGCCCATGACGCCGAGGCCGATGAAGCCGACGCGCTCGCGCGCGGTCGAAGCGGGGGATGGTTCGTTGGACATGAATGAGAGAGAAAAAGCAGTCGGATGAAGAGCGTGTTCAGTCGAGCTGCACGCCCGAAGTCTTGATGACCTGGCCCCAGTACGCGCTCTGCGAACGCGCCATCTCCTGGAACTCCTTCGGCGTGCCGGGCAGCGCCTCGAAGCCGAATTCGCTGAACACCTGCTGGATGCGCGGCGTCTGCAGCGCCTTGTGCAGCTCGGCGTTGAGCCGGTTCACCACCTCGGGCGGCATGCCGGCCGGGCCGATCAGGCCATGGAAGGCGAAGGCGTTGACCTCCGGATAGCCGAGCTCGGCGAAGGTCGGCACGTCGGGCAGGCCCTTGGCGCGCTGCGGCAGCGCGATCGCCAGCGCGCGCAGCTTGCCGGTCTTGAGATAGGGCAGCGCGGCCGTGAGGTCGAGCATCATCATCGGCACCTGGCCGCCCATGATGTCCTGCAGCGCCGGCGCGCCGCCCTTATAGGCCACGTGCGTGATCGACAGGCCGGCCTTCTGCTTGAACAGCTCCATCGCCATGTGGTGCGGCGTGCCGATGCCCGGCGAGGCGTAGTTGGTCTTGTCGCCGTTGGCCTTCACGTAGGCGACGAAGTCCTTGAGGGTCTTGCCCTGGAAGTCGGGCCGCACCACCAGTGCCAGCGGAATGCGGCCGATGGCGCCGATGTAGGTGAAGTCGCTCGCGGGCTTGTAGGGCAGCTTGGCGAACATGTGCTCGTTGAACAGCAGCGCCGCGTTCTCGGCCTGCATGATCGTGTAGCCGTCGGGCTTCGACTGCATCAGCAGGCCGACCGCGATGTTGGTCGAGGCGCCCGGCCGGTTGTCGATCACCACCGGCTGGCCCAGCGAGGGCTGCATCGCATCGGCGAGCTGGCGCGCGATGTTGTCGGTGCCGCCGCCCGCGGCATAGGGCACCAGCCACTTGATCGGCTGGTTGGGATAGGGCCCGCTCTGGGCCGACGCGAGGCTGGCGCCGGCCAGCGCGAAGGCGGCGAGCATGGGGGCGATCAGGGGCAGGAAGCGCTTCATCGGTTTGTCTCCGGGGTGGTTTTTTCTTCAGGGGAAATCGTGGTGGCCTATGCGTGCAGCGTCTGCCAGAGTTCGCGGTCGCGCTCGGCGGTCCACACCACCGGGTGCTCGATGCCGCGCAGCTCGTCGTAGGCGCGCGAGACGTCGAAGGGCAGCACGTGCTGGAACACCGGCCACTGGCCGAAGCGCGGCTTCATCGCGGCCTCGGCGCGCGCGAAGCAGCCCTTGAGCGCCTCGCCCGCGGCGATGCCGGCGCGCACGCTGTCGAGCAGGGTCGAGAGGAAGGCCTGGGTCAGGTCGATCGCCTCGGCGCAGGCGGCCTCGCCCTGCAGCACCGCGCCGCGGCCCGGCACCAGCACGCGCGGGCGCAGCGCGCGCACCGCGTCGAGCGTGCCGGCCCAGTCGCCGATGTAGGCATCGCCCGCGTACACGCCGCAGTGGTTCTCGACCACGTCGCCCGAGAACAGCAGGCCGCAATCGGGCAGCCAGGCGACGGTGTCGCCGCTCGAATGGCCGCGGCCCAGCGCCATCAGCCGCAGCTCGCGGCCGGTGCCGGGGCGCGGGCCGAGCCACAGGCTCATCTCGTTCTGGAAGCTCAGGGTGGGCCAGGTCGGCCCCGGGATCTCCTCGAGGCCCGCGAACAGGCGCGGGAAGCGGCCCACTTCCGAATCGAAGTCGGCCTGGCCGCGCGTGCGGATCCAGTCGAGCGTGCCCGCGCTCGCGACGATCTGCTCGACCTCGTCGAAGGCGCTCGCGCCCATCACGCGCACCGCGTGGTAATGGGTCAGCACGATGGTCCGGATCGGCTTGTCGGTCACCGTGCGGATGGCCGCGAGGAAATCGCGCGCCATGCGCGGCGTGGGGCGGGTGTCGATCAGCACCACCTGCTCGTCGCCGACCACGAAGCCGCAATTGGGATCGAAGTCGCTGATGTAGCCGAAGGCGCCGGGCGCGAGCTCGCGCAGCTGCGGCTTCTGCTCGCGGGTGTCGGAGGCGGAGGCGAAGGAAACGTTGGCGGTCATGCGGGGTGGGGGCTCGTGGAGTGTTCTTCTTCGGCGGCCGCGCTGATGCAGGCCAGCAGCACCGCCTGGTCGGCGCACTGGTTGGCCAGCAGCAGCACGAGGCGGGCGTTGAGATCGGCGCTCTGCGCCTCGCTGCGACCTTCGTGCGCGGCCAAGAGCGCGGCATAGAAGCCGTCGGGATCGGGGATGCGGAGTTCGGTGTTCATGGCGCGGGATCGAGGGCCAGGGCGGTGCGGACGGCTTCGGCGATGGCCTTCGGCGTGGCCTGCGCGAGCACGCGGGCGCGGTAGGCATCGGGGCGCACCAGCACGAAGCTGCCGGGCTCGCCCGCGCCGACATGGGCCGCGAGCCGCTCGTCGGGCTGCAGCGCGGGCAGGCCGTGGCCGGTGCCGCCGACCGCGAGCAGGCGCAGCGGCAGCGCCGCCGTCGCGTCGAGCGCGGCCCGTGCCGCCTCCGCCGTCGGTGCGAACCACAGGCCGATGCAGCGCGTGTCCTCGGCCAGCAGCTGCATCAGCGTGGTCTCGCGGCCGTCGGTCCGGCGCAGCGGCAGGTTCTGCACCGTGCGGCCGCCCGCGGGCAGCTGCGGCGCGGCGGGGTAGTCGTTGGCGACCGACATGCGCCCGGTGTTCACCAGGGCGCGCGCGAACGGAAAGCGCGCGGCCAGCGCGACCACCGCGCGGCGCAGCGTGTGCTCGGCCGGCGAACGCGGCGCGAGGAAGCGCGCCGAGCGGCTCGTGACCTGCAGGTTCTCGCGCGCGGCCGGCTGGCGCTCGGCGTCGTAGCTGTCGAGCAGCGCGTCGCCGGCCTGGCCCCGCGCCACCAGCGCGAGCTTCCAGCCGAGGTTGGCCGCGTCCTGGATGCCGCTGTTGCCGCCGCGCGCGCCGAAGGGGCTCACCACGTGCGCGGCATCGCCGATGAAGAACACGCGGCCATGGCGGAAGCGCTCGAGCAGGTGGTCCCGGTAGCCGTAGGGGCCGATCCAGACGAACTCGAACTCCACGCCCGGCCCGAGCTGCTCGCGCAGCCGCGCGCCCGCCACCTCGGGCCGGCTGATGTAGGCGGTGTCGCAGTCCTCGGGCATCTGGTAGTCGATGCGCCAGACGCCGTCGGCCATCAGGTGCTGCCAGACGCCGCGGCCCTCGTTGAAGGGCGCGTCGACCCAGGTCCAGCGCTCGGTCGGCAGCGGCTTGCGAAAGCGCACGTCGCTGATGCACCAGCGGTCGGTGCTGCGCGAGGCATGGGCCTCGATGCCGAGCCCGGTGCGGATCGCGCTGTTGGCGCCGGTGGCGTCGATCAGCCGGTCGGCCTCGATCGTGTAGCGGCCCTCGGGCGTCTCGACCTCGAGGCGCACGCCGTCGGCGATCGGTTCGACGCGCGTCACGCGGCTTTTCCAGCGCAGGTCGGTCAGGCCGAGCTCGAGGATGCGCTCGACCAGGAACCACTCGATGTAGAACTGCTGCAGGTTGATGAAGGGCGGCTGCCGCGAGACGCTGGCCGCCTGCAGGTTGAAGTTGTAGACCTCCTGCTCGCCCGAGAAGGTGCGCCCGAAGGACCAGGTGATGCCCTTGGCCGCGATGCGCTCGAAGATGCCCAGGCGCTCGAAGATCTCCAGGCTCTTCTGCGCATAGCAGATGCCGCGCGAGGAGGCGCCGCGCACGCCGACGGTGTCGTCCTCATCGAGCAGCACGGCGCGCACGCCGCGCTGGGCGAGGTCGCAGGCCAGCGTGAGGCCCGAGGGGCCGGCGCCGACGATCACGAGCGGGTGGCGCACCACCTGGCCGCTGGCCAGCTCGGGCGGCGGCACGAAGGGCCAGCTCGGCAGTTCGTAGGCGGGCGCGAAAGCGAATTGTTCTTCCATGGCTTGCCTGCGTGACTAGAGCGAATGCGCGAATTCGGCGATCGCGTCGGCCGCCTTCGGCACCAGTTCCGGCTGGCCCGCGAGGTAGTGGTTGCCGCCGACGATGTCGACGTTGCGGATGCGCGCGCCGCCCGCGGCCAGCCAGGCATCGCGCGTGCTCGGGAAGGTCGACTGGTCGCCGGTGTAGGTCAGCAGCAGCTGGGGCACCGTGGTGCGCGCGAGGTTGGTGGGGCCGTCGGCCTGCGAGCGCGAGGACCACTGCGAGAGGAAGGCCGTGAGCGAGGTGGTGCGGCCCATCGCGTTGGCCGAGTAGTTGACCTGGCGCGCGTCGCCCCAGACGCTGCCGGGCAGGCGGTCGTTGGGATCGAGCGAGAGGTCGACGCAGCGCGGATCGGCGTGGGTGCGGTAGACGATAAAGGTCTGGTCGCGCGGCGCGCCCTCGGTGCCGCGCAGCAGCGCGAGCCGGTCGAGGCACCACTGCTCGATGCGCGCGAGCCGCGCCTGCTGCGCGGCCGAGAAGCGCGCGAGGAAACCGGCGTCGTAGGGCACGCGGTGGCGCGCGTCGTACATGTCGAGTTCGGGGTCCACCGACAGCGGGTCGTGCTCGTCGGTGACCGAGGGATCGATCCAGTCGCGCATCAGCCGCGTGCGGCCCAGGTGCGCGGCGCACAGCGCGATGCCGTCGACCGGCGGCAGGTCGTCGGGGTGCAGGTGGGTGGGGTCGCCATCGGCGAAGCGCGTGGCCGTGAGCCGCTCGGCCTGCGCCTGGTAGAAGGCCGCGAGCGCGGCGCCGCCCGAGTTGCCGACCAGGAACACCTTCTCGTAGCCGGCCGCGCGCAGGTACTGCACGCCGGCGCCCAGGTCCTGGATCGCGCGCTCCATGAGCAGCACCGTGTCGTTGCCGGCGTAGCGCGAATTGAGCCCCATGCAGCAGATGCCGCGCTCGGCCAGCGGCGCGATCAGGTAGTGGCCCATGAAGTTGCTGGTGGGATGCATCACGATCGCCGCGATGCGCTTCGGACCCGCGGGCGCGCGGTACGCGCCGTAGATGCGCGGGCGCAGCATCTGCAGGCCCGACTGGCTCTCGAGCGCCGCGCCCGGCTTGACGTCGATGACGGCGAGTTGCAGTTCAGGCATCGGCCGTGCCTTTCGCTGCCAGCAGCTGCGCCTTGCGCGCGGTCCAGGCGTCGAGGTCGGCATGGGCGCGCAGCGCGTGCGCGTCCATCTCGGCCTGCGGCACGGTCGGCGTGGTCAGCTCCACGCGGATGCCGTTGGGGTCGAAGAAGTAGATCGACTCGATGATGTGGTGGTCGGTGATGCCCAGCACCTCGACGCCCGCGGCCTCGAGCCGGGCCTTGGCGGCCAGCAGGTCGGGCACGCCGTCCACGCGCAGCGCGATGTGGTTGACCCACGAAGGCGTGTTGGGCGAGGGCAGCGCGGCGATGTCGTCGCCGAGGTCGAAGAAGGCGATGAACGAGCCGTCGCGCATCCGGAAGAAGATGTGGACGTAGGGGCAGTACTCGCCGGTGCTCGGCACGTGGTCGCTCTTGATCACGTGCACCAGCGGCAGGCCGAGCAGGTCCTCGTAGAAGCGGCGGGTTTCCTCGCTGTCGCGGCAGCGCCAGGCGAAATGGTGCAGGCCCCGGATCGGGGGCGCGGCGGATGGGGTCGGCATCGGGCTTGTCTCCGGGACGGCCATCGGGGCCGTCCGAGCCGCTATTGGGCGATGGCTGGACCTATGATGCAATCGAAATTAATTCATCGATTAATGAAATAGCCATATGAATCTGACCTTGCGCCAGTTGCGCGCCTTCGCCGCCGTCGCCGAGACCGGCAGCTTCACCGCCGCGGCCCAGCAGTTGCATCTGACGCAGTCGGCGCTCAGCGTGCTGGTGCGCGAGCTCGAGCGCGAGATGGGCGTGCAGCTGCTCGACCGCCACACGCGGCGCGTGCTGCTGTCGGAGGCCGGGCGCGAGTTCCTGCCCTCGGTGCACCGATTGCTCGGCGACCTCGCGGGCGCGGTGGCCGGCGTGACCGAGCTGCGCGACAAGAAGAAGGGCCTGCTGCGGCTGGCCGCGCCGCAGCTCATGGCCTGCACCCTGATGCCGCGCGTAATCGCGGTGTATCGCGCGCAATACCCCGACGTGGAGGTGCGGCTGGCCGACACCCTGCCCGAGCACCTGCTCGACGGCATCCTCGCGGGCGAGGTCGAGCTGGCCGTGGGGCAGGACCTCGAGGTCGACCCCGCGCTGATCGAGCGCCGCACGCTGCTGCGCGACCGCCACTGGCTGATCTGCCCGCCCGGCCACGCCTTCGAGGGGCGGCGCAAGGTGCGCTGGGCCGAACTCGCGCCCTACACCTTCATCGCGCCCACGCGCGACTTCCGCCAGCGCGTGCTGCCCGAGCTCGCGAGCGCCGAGCGTGCCTGGATGCAGCGGCCCGGCACCCAGGAGGTGTCGTACATGACGACCGCGCTCGGCATGGTGGCCTCGGGGCTCGGGCTGACCGTGTGCCCGACCTATTCGGCGCCGCTGGTGCAGGCCCACGGGCTGCGCATGGTGCGGCTGGAGGCGCCCGACTTCCACCGCGAGGTCTGCGTCTACGGCGCGGCGCGGCGTTCGCTGTCGCCCGCGGCGGCCAGCTTCGTGCAGATTCTGGAGCGCTTCGCCAGCGAGCGGGGCGAGGCCTGAGACCGCCTTCCGAAAAGCATCGGCCGGCGTCACGAGACGCACAGTCGCGCAGTGAGGCCCTACCTACAATGCGGGGCGACCCGTATCCATCCCATCCAGACCATGAACGTTCTTCGATTCACCGACCTCTGCGCCCAGGGCAAAGCCGCCGGCCAGCGCGTCTTCATCCGTGCCGACCTCAACGTGCCGCAGGACGATGCCGGCAACATCACCGAGGACACCCGCATCCGCGCCTCGGTGCCCTGCATCCAGCTGGCGCTCGATGCCGGTGCCGCGGTGATGGTCACCTCGCACCTGGGCCGCCCGACCGAGGGCGAGATCAAGCCCGAGGATTCGCTGGCGCCGGTCGCGAAGCGCCTGGGCGAACTGCTGGGCCGCGAGGTGCCGCTGGTCGCGAATTGGGTCGACGGCGTCGACGTGAAGCCGGGCCAGGTCGTGCTGCTCGAGAACTGCCGCCTCAACAAGGGCGAGAAGAAGAACGACGAGGCGCTCGCGCGCAAGCTCGCCGCGCTGACCGACATCTACGTCAACGACGCCTTCGGCACCGCGCACCGCGCCGAAGCCACCACCTACGGCATCGCGCAGTTCGCCAAGGTGGCGAGCGCCGGCCCGCTGCTGGCGGCCGAGATCGACGCCATCACCAAGGCCCTGGCCCAGCCCAAGCGGCCGCTGGTGGCGATCGTCGCGGGCTCCAAGGTCAGCACCAAGCTCACCATCCTGCAGAGCCTGTCGGCCAACGTCGACCAACTGATCGTCGGCGGCGGCATCGCCAACACCTTCCTGCTCGCGGCCGGCCTGAAGATCGGCAAGTCGCTGGCCGAGCCCGACCTGGTCGACCAGGCCAAGTCGGTGATCGAATCGATGCGCGCGCGCGGCGCCGACGTGCCGATCCCGGTCGACGTGGTCACGGCCAAGACCTTCGCGGCCGACGCGCCGGCCACCGTCAAGGCGGCCAGCGAGGTGGCCGACGACGACCTGATCCTCGACATCGGCCCGAAGACGGCCGCGCAACTGGCCGCGCAACTGCGCGAGGCCGGCACCATCGTCTGGAACGGCCCGGTGGGCGTGTTCGAGTTCGACGCCTTCGCGGGCGGCACCAAGGCCATCGCCCAGGCGATCGCCGAGAGCAGCGCGTTCTCGATCGCCGGCGGCGGCGACACCCTCGCGGCGATCGCCAAGTACGGCATCGAGAAGGACGTGGGCTACATCTCGACCGGCGGCGGCGCCTTCCTCGAGGTGCTGGAGGGCAAGACCCTGCCGGCCTTCGAGATCCTGGCCAAGCGCGCCGCGGGCTGAGAGCGCGGAAGGCGCGCGCGGATGCCATCGATCCGCGCGGTGTCTTCCACGCGACACATAAATTGTATACAGTAGCGGATACAAAAACGGAGATAGATCCATGAGCACCGACCGCCTTCCCCGCCACGCCACCAAGATCGTCGCCACGCTCGGCCCCGCGTCGAGCACGCCCGAGCTGCTCGAGCAGATGATCATCCACAAGGTCAGCGTGGTCCGGCTCAACTTCAGCCACGGGACGGCGCAGGACCACATCGACCGTGCCACCATGGTCCGCGAGGCGGCGCGCAAGGCCGGCCGCGAGGTCGCGATCATGGCCGACCTGCAGGGCCCGAAGATCCGCGTGGGCAAGTTCGCGCAGGGCAAGATCTGGCTCGAGCCGGGCGCGAAGTTCGTGCTCGACGCCTCGCGCACCGAGCCCGGCGACATCGATGCCGTGGGCCTCGACTACAAGGACCTGCCGCGCGACGTGCGCGCCGGCGACCGGCTGCTGCTCAACGACGGCCTGATCGTGCTGGTGGTCGACGCCGTGCGCGGCGAGGCGGTGCACACCACCGTCAAGCTCGGCGGCGAGCTCTCGAACAACAAGGGCATCAACAAGCAGGGCGGCGGCCTCACGGCACCCGCGCTCACGGCCAAGGACATGGAGGACATCAAGACCGCGATGAGCTTCCAGGCCGACTACGTGGCCGTGAGCTTCCCGAAGAACGCGACCGACATGGAAATGGCGCGCCAGCTGTGCAACGTGGCGGCCGCCGAGTACGGCCACAAGCCCGGGCTCATCGCGAAGATCGAGCGCGCCGAGGCGATCCCGCGGCTCGAGGAGATCCTGCGCGCCAGCGACGGCATCATGGTCGCGCGCGGCGACCTCGCGGTCGAGGTCGGCAATGCCGCGGTGCCGGCACTGCAGAAGAGGATGATCCGCATGGCGCGCGAGATGGACAAGGTGGCGATCACCGCGACCCAGATGATGGAGTCGATGATCACCAACCCCGTGCCCACGCGCGCCGAGGTCAGCGACGTGGCGAACGCGGTGCTCGACGGCACCGACGCCGTGATGCTCTCGGCCGAGACCGCCTCGGGCCGCTACCCGCTCGAGACCGTGCAGGAGATGAGCCGCATCTGCGAGGCCGCCGAGGCCGCGGAGGACAAGCAGCTCGACGCCGACTTCAGCGGCCAGTCCTATGCGCGCATCGACCAGTCGATCGCCATGGGCGCGCTGTTCACCGCGCACCACCTGGGCGCCAAGGCCATCGTCGCGCTGACCGAGTCGGGCTCGACCCCGCTGTGGATGAGCCGCCACCGCGCCCACATCCCGATGTACGCGCTGACCTCGCGCCTGGCGACGCAGCGCAAGATGGCGCTCTACCGCAACGTGCGCCCGCTGCTGATGGATTCGGAGAGCGACCGCGACACCGCGCTCGAGCAGGCCGAGGCGCATCTGAAGAAGCGCGGCATCGTGCAGAGCGGCGACGTGTACGCGATCACCTGCGGCGAGCCGATGGGTGCGCCGGGCGGCACCAACATGCTGAAGATCTGCCGCGCGAGCTGATTGCGGGCGTTGCGCGACAGGAAGCTGTAGGCATCGAGGGCGCGCACGCCGCCCAGGCGTGCCCGCGCGACCCGCCGGGCGTGCGCCAGATCCGGACCTTCGTCATGCCCGAGCAGGCGCTGTCGACGACACAGCGGCCTCTCTGACACGCGGCGCGCGCGCCATGCGTTGCAATCGGCGCTTCGTCGCGCCGCGAAACCGGCGCCCCTTCCCGCGCGTACCCCTTCGATGATCTTTCCCGTCCTTGCGTCGCTTCGCCGGCGCCGCCGTGCCCTGTCCACCGCCCTGGGCGTCGCCGCGGCCACCGTGCTCGCGGCCTGCTCGCCGATCAAGCTGCTCAACGGCCTGGTGCCCACCGACACCTACCAGTTCCAGGGCGACATCGCCTACGGGCCGGCGCCGCGCCAGCAGCTCGACGTCTACCAGCCGCTGCCGGCCACGGCGCCCGCGCGCGGCCGGCGGCCGCTGGTGGTGTTCTTCTTCGGCGGCACCTGGACCACCGGCGACCGCGAGAGCTACCGCTTCCTCGGCGAGGCGCTGGCCCGCGCGCGGCGCGGTGGTGGTGGTGCCCGACTACGGCCTGTCGCCGCGCCACACCTACCCGGTGTTCGTGCGCGACAGCGCGCTGGCGGTGAAATGGGCGCTCGACAACGCGGCCCAGCTCGGGGCCGACCCGAAGCAGGTCTATGTGATGGGCCACAGCTCGGGCGGCTACAACGCGGCCATGGTCGCGCTCGACGGCCGCTGGCTCGGCGAACTCGGCGCCAGTCCGCGCCAGCTCGCGGGCTGGATCGGGCTGGCCGGGCCCTACGACTTCCTGCCCATCGGCGATCCGCAGACCCGCGTCGCCTTCGACTGGCCCCGCACGCCGGCCGACTCTCAGCCGCTCGCGCACGTCACGTCCGGCGCGCCGCGCACGCTGCTGATGGCCGCGGCCAAGGACAACCTGGTCTACCCCGAGCGCAACACCCTGCCGATGGCCGCCGCGCTGCGCGCCGCGGGCGTGCCGGTGGAGGTGCGCCTCTTCGACAACCTGAGCCACGTCACGCTGATGGGCGCCTTCGGCAAGCCCATCCAGTGGCTCGGCGGGCCGGTGCTGCCGCCGGTCGTCGAGTTCCTCGGGTTGCCGTCAGTCCCGTCCCACAAGGGCCCTCGGTAGAATCGCGGCAGTTTTCTCTCGTCTTTTCCCCGTCTTCTCACCCTATTTCCCGCGAGGTATTTCCCCATGGCACTCGTCTCGATGCGCGAACTGCTGGACCATGCAGCCGCCAACGGCTACGGCATTCCGGCCTTCAACGTCAACAACCTCGAACAGGTGCAGGCCGTGATGGAAGCCGCCAAGGAAGTCGGCGCGCCCGTGATCCTCCAGGCCAGCGCCGGCGCCCGCAAGTACGCCGGCGAAGCCTTCATCAAGCACCTGATCCAGGCCGCCATCGAGGCCTATCCGCAGATTCCGCTGGTGATGCACCAGGACCACGGGCAGAGCCCGGCCATCTGCCAGGGCGCCATCGACCTCGGCTTCTCGTCCGTGATGATGGACGGCTCGCTGCACGAAGACGGCAAGACGCCGGCTTCGTTCGACTACAACGTCGACGTGACCCGCAAGGTGGTGCAGCTGGCCCACAAGGTCGGCGTCACCGTCGAGGGCGAGCTGGGCTGCCTGGGCTCGCTCGAGACCGGCATGGCCGGCGAGGAAGACGGCATCGGCGCCGAGGGCGGTGCTCGACCACTCGGCCCTGCTGACCGACCCCGAGGAAGCCGCCCAGTTCGTCAAGGCCACGCAGCTCGACGCGCTGGCCATCGCCATCGGCACCAGCCACGGCGCCTACAAGTTCACCCGCAAGCCCACCGGCGACATCCTGTCGATCTCGCGCGTGAAGGAAATCCACGCCCGCCTGCCCAACACCCACCTGGTGATGCACGGCTCGTCGTCGGTGCCGCAGGACCTGCTCGAGATCATTCGCAAGTACGGCGGCAACATGAAGGAAACCTACGGCGTGCCGGTCGAGGAGATCCAGGAAGCCATCAAGTACGGCGTGCGCAAGATCAACATCGACACCGACATCCGCCTCGCGATGACCGGCGCGGTGCGCAAGTTCCTGGCCGAGAACCCCGAGAAGTTCGACGCCCGCGAATGGCTCAAGCCCGCGCGCGAAGCCGCCAAGCAGATCTGCAAGCAGCGCTACATCGAGTTCGGTTGCGAAGGCCAGGCGCCCAAGATCAAGGGCGAATCGCTGCAGATCGTCGCCGCCAAGTACACCAAGGGCGAGCTCGCGCAAGAAGTGGTCTGAGCCGCTTGCCGTGAATACCCGGCCACCGCTCGCGGTGGCTTTTTTCTGCGCGCACAATCCGCTTCACCGTCTCCCCGTTTTTCACCGTCCGTTGTCCCTGCCCATGACCACCGTCCACACCTCCTCCATCCAGAGCCTGCCCCTGCTTGCGCGCGGGAAGGTGCGCGACAACTACGCGGTCGGCGAGGACCGCATCCTGATGGTCGCGAGCGACCGGCTCAGCGCCTTCGACGTGATCATGGGCGAGCCGATCCCCGGCAAGGGCGAGATCCTCACCCAGATGGCGCTGTGGTGGTTCGAGCGGCTCGGCCAGCTCTGCCCCAACCACCTGACCGGCGACGCGCCCGAGAGCGTGGTCAAGCCCGAGGAAGTCGCCCAGGTCACGGGCCGCTCGATGCTGGTCAAGCGCCTGAAGCCGATCCCGGTCGAGGCCGTGGTGCGCGGCTACCTGGCCGGCAGCGGCTGGAAGGAATACCAGGAGTCGCGCGCGGTCTGCGGCGTGCCGCTGCCCGAGGGCCTGACCAACGCGAGCAAGCTGCCGCGCCCGATCTTCACGCCCGCGGCCAAGGCCGCGGCCGGCGAGCACGACGAGAACATCAGCTACGACCGCGTGGTCGAGATCGTCGGCCCCAAGCTCGCGCAGCAGATCCGCGAGACCAGCATCGCGATCTACGAGACCGCGGCCCAGATCGCGCTGGCCAAGGGCATGATCATTGCCGACACCAAGTTCGAGTTCGGCCTCGACGAGGCCGGCACGCTGGTGCTGATGGACGAGGTGCTCACGCCCGACAGCTCGCGCTACTGGCCGGTCGAGGGCTACGAGGCCGCGCTGGCCGCCGGCACCAACCCGCCGAGCTACGACAAGCAGTTCGTGCGCGACTGGCTCGAGGCCACCAAGATCAACGGCAAGCCCTGGGACAAGACGCCGCCGGCGCCGCGCCTGCCGGCCGAGGTGATCGAGAAGACCGCCGCCAAGTACCGCGAGGCGCTGGAGCGGTTGACGGCCTGAGCGGGCCGGGTTCCCGCCGCTGTCGCCGGCGCCGCCGGCATTCGTGCGCCGGCCTGTTTCGGGGCGATGGCGCGCACGTTCCACCGGTTTCCAGTCATCTGAATAGATGATGCGCCCGCTTCCGGCCGGTTCCATGATCCGGCCCGGACGCCTGCCCTGACAGGCGCCGCAGAGGAGCGAGGATGAACCATCGACATCATGCGCGGGTGCGCTGGCAGCGCCGCGCGGCCGTCTGCCTAACCGTCTGCCTGGCCGTTTCGCTGGCCGGCTGCAGCAGCTTCGATCCCTACCAGCGCAGCCAGCGGGTGGATACGCCTGTTCGCCAGCTTGGCAAGGAGGCGGCGGAACGCTACGGCGACACCGAACTGCTGGCCGGCGACCTGCACGGTGCGCTCGTGGTGCTCAAGGATCAGCGACGCGAGTGGTACGAATCGCTGTCGACGCAGGCCAGGATGCGTGCCATCACGCAACTGGGACTGATCGGCCTGACCGCCGCGGCGTTCTATGGCGGGCTGAAGTCGGGCGTGACCAGCAACGGCGACCGGTCGCGCCTTGCGCTGGCGGGGGGCGTCGGACTCGCTGCGTACACGGGCAGCACCTGGTTCATCAACCCGGCTCAGGAGCAGGCCTATGTGGACGGCATCCGCGGCCTGACATGCGCGATGCTGAACATCGAGCCGCTGCGTGTGAGCGAGGAGGATTTCCGCGCGATGAGGGACGAGCGCGAACATTTGTCCGGCGCCATCAACCAGCTCGACAGGCTGCTTCGCGTGGAGGAGGCCGTCCGGCGCTATCCGCCCGGAGATACCTCGCCCCAGGCGCTGGTTCGCGTCGAGGCACGCGATGCCCTGGGGCGGGCGCGCCGCACGCTCGCCTCCAGCGGCCAATTGCTCGAGCAACTGCGCAACAGCGGCGTCGTCATGATGCGCGAAGGCGACCTGGTCTTCGCGCGCGTCGCTGCGCGCATCAACACGACCCATCGATCCGTGTCCGAGCCGGATTCGCTGTTGACGCAGGCCACGGGCATCGCTGGCAGTTTCCGGGCCGTGAAGATCGATCCGGCCAGCGAGAGCCAGGGAGTGGGTGTCTCTGCGGCCAGCGTTGCCGCGGGAAGCGGAGGGGCAGCTTCAACTCGGCCGCCACGGGTTCGTCTACGGCCAAGGTTTCGAGCAATCCCGATCTGGAGCCCATGCTGCGGCAGATCGCGCGACTTCACCAGCAGGATTCCGATGCCGCCGCCAAAAAAATCGAAGTGCTGGAGAAGCGAGTCGCTCTATTGTCGGCCAAGAAGCCGGTGAGCGAGCGAGACAACCAGATCGCGGTAAAGCTGGCGACCGCCACGTCTTATCTCTATGCATTCCGCCGACCACTGAGCCATCGCCTGCTCGCCTTCCACGAGGCGCGCAAGAGCGTGGGAAAAAACAGCACCTGCTTTGGCGGGGCCAGCGCGATGAACCTGTCGCCCGCCGGAGACGCGAAGGTGAAGCCGGGCGATGTCTACCCGATCACGGTGACCGGCGTGACCGCAGTGCCGAAGATCGCGCTCAAGGGACCCGCGGACCACGAGATCGTGATCGGACCCGGGCCGAACCAGTACATCGTGCGCGTCAACATCAGGCCGGACGCGAAGGGCGTGGTGGACATCGCGGTGTCCGACCAGGCATCGGCCACCGAGGACATCCAGCTCACGGTCGACGACCGATAGGCCCGCCGCGCGTTCCGGGGGCTCAGCGCCCCGAACTCAGCGTCGCCACCGTGCGCCCGCCCGCGTCGAGCAGGATCAGCCGTCCGGGCGCCAGCCGGTAGCTGGTCGTGCCCTGCAGCACCGCGAGGAACTGCGCCTCGGTCGCGCCGCGCACGGGGTCGGCGCAGGCCATGCGGGTGGCGGCGATCTGGCCGATGCGCAGTGCGCTGCCGGTGCGCGTGTACGAACCCGTGATGCGGTTGCAGCCGCCCGAGCCGGTGACGCGGGCATTGGCGCGGTCGAACTGCAGCTGCGCGTCGCTGCCCGGCGCGATCGCCTCCTCGCCCAACTGCGCCAGGCGCCACACCGGGCCTTCGATCGGCTCGTCGAGGTTGATGCCGCTGCCGCAGGCGGTCAGCAGCGCGGCGAGCGCGGTGGCGGCGAGAGTGGGAAGCACGCGCAGGGCGGCAGGGCGGGCGGGAAAGCGCATGGCCGGTCGGTCCTTTTGACGAATCTGCAACAAGGTGAAATCGGTGTGATCGTATGCGAGCCGGCGTGGCTCGCCAACGCCGGGGGGCCGTGGGGTTTTCGCCCCGATGCGCTCAGCGCGGCAGGTCGGCCGCGAGTGCCACGCCGCCATCGAGCCGCGCCTGCACGCAACGCCGCACGGCCGGCGGGATGGCGTCGTCGGCCAGCAGCGCCGGCCATTCGGCGCGCGCCTGGCGCACGGTGTCGCGCGCGATCGCCAGCAACCGCGCGGGACGCAGCAGCCCCGCCTCGCGCAGCAGCGCCTCGAGCGCGGGCCAGCCGAAGCCGCGCAGCCTGGCGTCGATGGCGCGGTTGACCGCGTAGTCGCCGCCGGGCACCTGCTCGAAGAAGGCGGCCACGCAGACCGGGTCGTAGAGCGGTGCGAGCACCGGCGCCACGCCGTCGGGATAGCGCAGCGCCCAGTTCTTCAGGTGCGCGTCGCTGTTGCCCAGCAGGATGAAGGCGACGATGCGCCGCACGCATTCGCGCACGTCGGCCACGGGCTTCGGCGACAGCCGGTCGAGCACGCGCAGCATCGCGGGCCCGTCGATCGCGAGGCCGCGGCCGTATTTCTGGCGCGGCTCGTACTGCAGCACCTGCGCGAACTCCTCCATGTGGATGCGCCCGCCGTCGGGCGTGCGGTCGAAGCGGCGCACCGCGAGGATCTGCTCGAACGGCAGCTGCTCGGGCAGGTCGGCGTCGGCGCGGCCGATCACGCTGGCCTCGGCGCAGTCCAGGCCGAGCGCGCCGCACAGGCGGTAGCCGGCGATCTCGTTGGCGACCAGGTCGGGGTGGCGCACGGTCGGCAGCTTGAGGATGAAGGAGCCGGCCGCGCCGTGGCGCCGCACCACGTAGCGCCGGCCGTCCTGCACGGCCGAGAACTTGGTCACCACGCCGGGGATGGCGGCCGCGTCCTCCACCGGCAGCTCGACGAAGCCGGGCTCGAGCACGTCGAGCCCGAGCGCGGTGTGCCAGTGCCGCACCGTGTCGGGAATGCCCTCGGCCGGCGGCACCGGCTCGACCTCGATCGCGCCCATCAGGTCGTGGCCGGCGGCGGCCAGCAGCTCGAACTCGTCGTCGGCGCGGCAGCCGCGCTGCTGCGCGAGGCGCTCGCGGTTGTGGCCCTCGGGCAGCAGGTTCTGGAAATAGCCGGGCCAGTGGCCGTCGGCGCGCGACACCCGCGCATCGCGCGCCGAGCCCAGGATGGCGCGCGTGGCGGCCTCGTCGGCGCCGCGGTAGGCCAGCGACAGGGTGGGGCGCGCCGGGTCGTCGACGTAGCCGGGCTCGAAGGACACGCGCAGGATGTCGCCGTACTGCGAGAGCCAGCCGATGGCGCGCCGCCGCGAGGCATCGCCGCCCGGGGCATGCAGGTACATCCGCAGGTAGCGGATGCTGGTGCCGAAGGCGGCGCCGGTGCTCAACGCCCGAGGCTCTGGGCGATGGAGGGCGGCGCCTCGATGCCGGCCGGCTGGCCGAGCAGCCGGCCGCCCGCGCGCACGAAGTCCTCGAGCGTGGGGCGCAGCGCTGCCGGCACCGGCATCAGCCCGAGCCCCAGCACGCGCGCCATCTCGAGCAGGGTCGACAGCCGCGGATCGATCTGGCCGCTCTCGATGCGCTGCACCGTCATGCGCGACAGCCCGGCGGCCTTGGCCAGCGCATCCTGGCTCAGGCCGGCGGCCTTGCGGGCCTGCTCGAGTTCCTGGATCAATTCGATCATTGGAAGTATCTTTTCAATAAAAATGAGTATTGATATTAGCTATCTGAGTTCGATCCGACAAATAAAAAAGCGACCCTGAAGTCGCTTTTCGATCAAATTGCGCATCCAAATGCGCTTTTTATAGATTTGCCTCAGCTCAGCACCACGCTGCTGAGCCGGCGCCGGTAGGTCGCCACGGTCGGATCGTCGGGCGGGATCTGGCCGTCGGCCACCTTCACCTTGGGCGGCTCGATCAGTTCGAGGATCGCCACGTAGGTCTTGCGCGCGAGCTCCTCGCTCCAGGCCTTGTCGCGCATCAGGATCTCGAGCAGCTCGTCCATCGCGGCGGTCCATTGCTGCTCCGCGACCAGCAGGCGGGCACGGTCGAAGCGGGCCTGGAAGTCGCGCTTGTTGGCCGCGATCTTCGCGTCGAGCTCGGCCACCGCGGGCGCGGCGCCCGTGGGCGGGGCGGCAAAATCGATGGCGTCCATCCAGCGCTGCAGCGCATCGAAGCGGCGCACCACCGAGGCCTTGGCGATCACGGGCGCGAAAGCCACCTTGGCGTCGTCGGCGCGGCCGAGCTGCAGCAGCAGCTTCACGTAGTCGAAGCGCGCGTCGTCGTTGGCCGGGTCGGTGGCCACCGCGTGCTGCAGCTTCTCGAGCGCACCCTCGGTGTCGCCCTCGGCCAGCGCTTCCTGCGCCGCTTCTTCCTCGGCGGCGGCCTCGGCCTCGTCGGCGCCCGGCACGTGCTTGTCGAGGAACTCGCGGATCTTCTCGGCGGGGATGGCGCCGACGAAGCCGTCGACCGGCTGGCCGTCCTTGAACATCACGCAGAACGGGATGCTGCGCACGCCGAACATCTCGGACAGCTGCGAGGAGATCTGCGGCACCTTGTCGGCGTCGAGCTTGGCCAGCGTGAAGCGTCCGGCGTACTCCACCTCGAGCTTTTCAAGCACCGGCCCGAGCTGCTTGCAGGGGCCGCACCATTCGGCCCAGATGTCCAGCAGCACCGGCCGGGCGAGGGAGGCTTCGATCAGCTCGTCCTGGAAATTTTCGAGAGTGATGTCGATCATCGGGAACAACTGGGGGTGAAACGTAAAATTGAAACCATGAACGAAACCATTCAGGTCGGTGTGGTGATGGGCTCCAACTCCGATTGGGAGACGATGCGCAACGCGGTCGAGATTCTCCAGCAATTCGGCATCCGTCACGAAGCGAAGGTGGTGTCCGCCCACCGCATGCCCGATACGCTCTTCGCGTACGCCGAAAGCGCCGCCGGGCGCGGCCTCGCGGCGATCATCGCCGGCGCGGGGGGCGCGGCCCATCTGCCGGGCATGCTGGCCTCCAAGACCACGGTGCCGGTGCTCGGCGTGCCGGTCGCCAGCCGGCACCTGCAGGGCGTCGATTCCCTCTACAGCATCGTGCAGATGCCCAAGGGCGTGCCGGTCGCCACCTTCGCCATCGGCAACGCCGGCGCGGCCAACGCGGCGCTGTTCGCGGTCTCGATGCTGGCGGTCAACGACCCCGGCCTGCGCGCGAAGCTCGATGCCTTCCGCGCGGCCCAGACCGCCGCGGCCGAGGCGATGGCGCTGCCGCCCGTGAAACCGGCCCCGGTTTCTCCTTTCTCGCCGCAAGGCGGAGGTGCCCTGTGAGCAGCAACAACGGCGACCTGCCGATCCTTCCGGGCGCCACGCTCGGCGTGCTCGGCGGCGGCCAGCTCGGCCGCATGTTCGTGCATGCCGCCCAGCGCATGGGCTACTTCACCGCGGTGCTCGACCCCGACGCCGACAGCCCGGCCGGCCGGGTCAGCCACCACCACATCCACACCGACTACGGCGACGTCGACGGCCTCGCGCGGCTGGCCGGCCTGGCCGACGCCGTGACCACCGAGTTCGAGAACGTGCCCGCGCCCTCGCTCGAGCACCTCGCGGTGGCGCGGCCGGTGGCGCCCGCCGCCCCGGCGATCGCGATCGCGCAGGACCGGATCGCCGAGAAGGCCCATTTCGGCCGCTGCGGCGTGGCCTGCGCGCCCTACGCGGCGATCGAGACCGCGGCCCAGCTCGCGGCGGTCGAGGACCGGCTGCTGCCCGGCATCCTGAAGACCGCGCGCCTGGGCTACGACGGCAAGGGCCAGCAGCGCGTGCGCACGCGCGCCGAGCTGGTCGATGCCTGGCAGGCCACGGGCTGCGTGCCCTGCGTGCTCGAGCAGCTGCTGCCGCTGGACTTCGAATGCTCGGTGATCGTGGCGCGCGGCCGCGACGGCCAGGTGGTGCACTTCCCGCCCCAGCGCAACCTGCACCGCGACGGCATCCTGGCCGTGACCGAGGTGCATCCGCAGAACATGCCCAAGACCGTGGCCCAGGCCGCGATCACGGCGGCGAAGAACATCGCCAACGGCCTCGGCTACGTGGGCGTGCTGTGCGTCGAGTTCTTCGTGCTGGCGGACGGCTCGCTGGTGGTCAACGAGATGGCGCCGCGCCCGCACAACAGCGGCCACTACACCATGGAGGCCTGCGACGTGTCGCAGTTCGAGCTGCAGGTGCGCACCCTGGCCGGCCTGCCGCTGGCCATGCCGCGCCAGCACAGCCCGGCCGTCATGCTGAACCTGCTGGGCGACCTGTGGTTCTCGGCCGGCGACGACACGCCGGTCTCGCCGCGCTGGAGCGAGGTGCTCGCGCTGCCCGGCGCCCACCTGCACCTGTACGGCAAGATCGAGCCGCGCCGCGGCCGCAAGATGGGCCACCTGACCTTCACCGGCGCCGACGCCGACCAGGTCCGCGCCATCGCCTCGCAGGTCGCGTTGCTGCTCGGCCTGCCGCCGGTGGCATGAAGGCCGCATGATCCTCGACGGCCAATCGCCCGCAGCCATCGCCGAGGCGGCGCGCATCCTGCGCGCCGGCGGGCTGGTGGCCTTTCCCACCGAAACCGTCTACGGCCTCGGCGCCGACGCCAGCAACGACGCGGCCGTGGCCGGCATCTTCCAGGCCAAGGGCCGGCCGGCCGACCATCCGCTGATCGTGCACGTGGCCGCCGGCACCAAGGGCACCGAGGCGCTGTCGCGCTTCGCCCAGCCGCTGCCGCCGTTCGCGCAAAAGCTGGTGCAGGCCTTCTGGCCCGGACCGCTGACCCTGATCGTCACGCGCCAGCCCGGCGTGGCCGCCGCCGCCGCCGGCGGGCAGGACACCATCGGCCTGCGCTGCCCCTCGCACCCGGTGGCGCAGACGCTGCTCGAGGCCTGCGCCGAGCAGGGCGTGCCCGGTCTCGCGGGCCCGAGCGCCAACCGCTTCGGCCGCGTGAGCCCGACCACCGCGCAGCACGTGTTCGGCGAATTCGGCGACACCGTGCCGGTGATCGACGGCGGCGCCTGCGAGGTCGGCATCGAGTCGACCATCGTCGACTGCAGCCGCGGCGCGCCGGTGCTGCTGCGCCCGGGGCTGATCACGCGCGCGCAGATCGAGGCCGCCTGCGGCGAACGCCTGCGCGACCGCGAACTCATGGCCATGCCCGATCCGCGCGCCTCGGGCACGCTCGAGGCGCACTACGCGCCCGACGCCAAGGTGCGGCTGATGGACGCCAAGGCGATCCAGACCGGCCTCGACGTGCTCGGCGCCAATGCCGCCCATATCGCGATCTGGACCCGCAGCACGGTGCGCAGCCGTTCGCAGCGCGTGGTGCAGCGGCGCATGCCCGACGACGCCGCCGCCAGCGCGCAGCAGCTGTTCGCGGTGCTGCGCGAGTTCGACGCCCAGGGCGTCAAGCTGATCTGGGTCGAGACGCCGCCCGACACGCCCGAGTGGGAGGGCGTGCGCGACCGCCTGCAGCGGGCCGCCGCGGCCTGAGATTCGCGCACCATGAAAAAAGGCCCGGCAGTACCGGGCCTTTTCTCTCGGGGACCGCCCCGGCGAGCCTCAGCCCCCCGCCGCCAGCACGCCCTGGAAGAAGCCGCGTGCCGCCGCCAGGCAGAACGGCGGCGCCAGCGTGCCGTGGTAGGCCAGCATCACGGCGCGGTCCTTGTCGGCATCGCTGCCCTCGGTGCCCTGCTTGAGCACATCCTTGGCCTGCGCGAAGCCGGCGCGCGCGGCCGAGTAGGCGTCGGTCGTCGCGTTGTCCTCGAGGTCGACCACGGTCAGCTGCTGCGCCGGCATGCCCTTGGCGCGGAAGTAGCCGGCGGTAGCGCGCGTGCTCAGGAAGTTGACGGTCGGGTCCTGCGCGCCGCCGCACATCAGCACCGGCTTGGCCGGCACCCAGTTGCGCAGGTCGTTGGCGCGCGCCGCCTTGCGGAAGCCCAGCGTGGGCGCGCAGTCGAGCGGCGTGGCCGAGCTCAGCGAGGCCGGCGTGGCCGGCAGCGCATTGCCGGGGCAGCGACTGCCGTCGATGTCGTTGGAGGCGCGCGTCAGGTAGCTCTGGCGCACCAGGTTGCCGGCGCCGTAGAAGATCGACAGCGAGGGATCGACCGGGCCGGGCGTGGCGCCGGCCGGGTACAGCGCGAGCTGCGGCAGCTTGCCCTGCGCGATCAGCGTGCTGGTGGGCGTGAGGCTCGGCAGCAGGGTGTCGATGCCGGTCGCGTACTGCGCCTCGTAGATGTCGCTGGTGCTGCCGTAGACGTCGCCGAACTGCTGCTGCCAGCTGGTCGACAGCAGCGGCACGAACAGCGTGCTGCCGAGCGCCGGCCAGCCCTTGAAGTTGTAGTCCACCAGCAGGCTGATGGCCGAGGGCGCCGACAGCGGCGCCGAGGCCGTCACCGTCTTGCCCGTGGCCTGCAGCTCGCGGTGCGCGGCCAGCGCCACGTAGCCGCCCTGCGAATAGCCGGTGACGAACAGCGAGCCCGCGTCCGAGGCGTCGATGTTGGCGAAGGTCTTGCGCGCGGCGGTCAGCGCGTCGACCATGTCCTTGCCCTGCTGGTCGCCGTTGAGGTAGGGGTGGTAGGGCAGCGTCGACTTGTCGTAGCCCGCGTAGTTGGGCGCCACCACGATGAAGCCCTGCGCCGCCAGCATGGCCGCGACCACCACGCCCTCGCCGGCGGCAGCCTGGTTCACGTCGGCCCACTTGGCGATGTTGTAGTCGCGCGCGGCATTGGTGCCGTGGGCGTACAGCACGATCGGGCGCGGGCCGCTGCAGGCCGCGTCGCCGCCGCGCGGCACCATGATGGCGGCCGTGGCGTTGGTGGCCTCGCCCTTGCCGCCGACGGTGCGGTATTCGAGGTAGCGCGTGTCGATGCCGCACTTGGGCTGGCCCGACACCTGCAGCAGCGCCTTGCCCTTGTCGTCGAGCTGCAGCAGCGCGCGGAAGTCGCCGGCCGACAGGCTCAGCACGCGCTCGGGCGGGTTGGTCACCACCGAGCCGCGGCCGGTGTCCTCGGGCGGCGGCGTGGTCGGCGGGAAGATGCCGATGCCGCCCCCACCGCCGCCGCCTCCGCAGGCCGAGAGCAGCAGCGCCGCGCCCGCGAGGACGACGGCGAAAAGGTGGCGGGAAGAGGCGGATGGCCTTGCGGGCGGCACGGTTCTTTGCACGTCTTTGTCTCCTGGATCGATGGGGTGCGCGATGCGCACCGTGGCCCGGCGCGGCGGGCGAACGGGCGTTCGATTCTGTCAGCGCCGCCGCGGCGCGCAAGCGGTGGCGGCCTACACAACGTTTTCAGTACAGGCCGCGCGCCTCGGCCTTCAACCTTCAGTTGTCCTGCGCGGTCCAGTCGACCAGCGCGTCGAAGGCCGCGCGCGCCGCGCCCGCGTTCTCGGCGTTGGCGATCGCCACCAGCACGTAGCGCCGGCCGCTCGCGCCATGCACGTAGCCGGCGATGCCCGAGGCGTCGCGCAGGGTGCCGGTCTTCAGGTGCGCGGCGCCGCCCGAGCGCAGCGTGCGCTTGCGCAGGGTGCCGTCCACGCCGAGCGAGGGCAGCGAGCCCACGAGCTCGGGCATCACGGGCGAGCGCCAGGCCACCTGCAGCATCTTGCCGAGCGCGGCCGCGCTGATGCGTTCGTCGCGCGACAGGCCCGAGCCGTTCTCGAACACCGGCGGCGCCTCGCCGGTGCCGATGCGGTCGCGCCACCACTGGACCAGCGCGCCGCGCGAGGCCTCGAAGGTGCCGCGGTTCTTCTGCGTGAGGCCGAGGGTCAGGAACACCTGCTGCGCCATCACGTTGTTGCTGTACTTGTTGATGTCGCGGATCACCTCGGGCAGCGGCGGCGAGGCGAAATCGAACGCCGGCTTGAGCCCCGCGGGCACGCGGCCCTCGCGCATCTGGCCGCCCACGCGCCCGCCCATCTCGGCCCACAGGCCGCCGATGGCGCGCAGCGCGTAGCTGCGCGGATCGGCATAGGCCACGGCCCAGCTCTTCTCGCCGCAGGCGGCGGGAAAGCCGCCGTTGAAGCGGATGCGGTTCGGATCGCCGTAGTCGGCGCGCAGCGCCGTGCGCCAGTCGCCGCATTCGCCGGGCGACAGCGGCACCGTCGGCGGCATCGCCACGGCCGCGAGCGGCGGCTCGTAGCTCACGCGCGCGAACTGGCCGCCGCGGTCGGGCACGAAGCTCATGTTGACCGACTTGAAGTTCAGCAGCAGCGCGTCGGGCGAGGCGTTGTAGGGCCGCAGCGGCTCGCCGTCGAAGGCGCCCGGGTCGTTCTCGACCGTGTTCTCGAACGCGCTGCGGTCGATCACGATGTCGCCGCTCACGCTCGTGATGCCCAGGCCCTGCACGTGGCGCAGCAGCAGCCACATGCGCTCGATCACCAGCTTGGGATCGCCCTGGCCCTTGATGTAGAGGTTGCCGTTGAGCACGCCGTTGGCGATGCTGCCCTCGACGTAGACCGGCGTGTTCCAGGTGTAGGCCGCGCCCAGCAGGTCGAGCGCGGCGTAGGTGGTCACCAGCTTCATGATCGAGGCGGGATTCACCGGCACCTGCGTGCGCCAGGCCAGCCGCGGCGGCCGCACGCCGTCGGCATCGGCGACCAGCATGGTCACGGCGTCGCGCGGCAGCTTGGCGCGGGTGAGCGCGGCATCGACCTCGGCCGGCAGCGGCTGCTGGGCGTGGGCGCCGGCCGCCAGGCACAGCGCGAAGGCGCAGAGCGCGCGGGAAGGACGGGAAGGATGGGGGAGGGGGAGGCGTGCGACGGTGACAGCGGGCATGTGGCCCATTATCCCGGCGCGAAAAGATGCAGCCGCGCGTGGTACAGCAGCAGGATCGTCTTCGCGTCCGCGATGCGGCCGTCGGCCACCATGGCCAGCGCCTCGTCGATGCCGAACTCGAGCACCTCGATGTCCTCGCCCTCCTCGGCCAGCCCGCCGCCCGCGCCCACGCGCATCGAGGGCTCGTACTCGGCGACGAAGAAGTGCAGCTTCTCGGTCACCGAGCCCGGGCTCATGAAGCATTCGAAGACCTTGTGCACCGCGCCCAGCCGGTAGCCGAGCTCCTCCTCCACCTCTGCGCGGATGCGTTCCTCGGGCGCCGCGTTGTCGAGCAGGCCGGCGGCGGCCTCGATCAGCAGGTCGTCCCAGCCGTTGACGAAGGCCGGGTAGCGGAACTGCCGCGTCAACAACACCGTGCGCCGCGCGCGGTTGTAGGCCAGCAGGGTGGCGCCGTTGCCGCGGTCGTAGGTCTCGCGGTGCATGCGCTGCCAGCTGCCGTCGTTGCGGCGCCAGTCGAGGGCCGTGGTCTTCAGCGTGTACCAGTTGTCGGACAGGAGGGTGACTTCGTGCACCCGGACGCGGTCTTGCAAGGTCATGGCGGCGAGCATAGGCGCGAATTCGTGCAATAACAAGAAAAATCGTGCAATCGCGTGAAGCCGCCGCTACCATCGGCCCATGCTCACCCGCCAGCGCAAGCAACACATCCTCTCGGTCCTGGCGCGCGACGGCCAGGTGGTCGCCAAGCCGCTCAGCGAGGCGCTGGGCCTGTCGGAAGACACGATCCGGCGCGACCTGCGCGAGCTCGCGGCCGAGGGCCGGCTGCAGCGGGTGCACGGCGGCGCGCTGCCGCTGGCGCCGGCCGAGGCCGACCTCGCGGGCCGCCAGCGCATCGCGCCCGGGGAGAAGGTGGCGATCGCCCGCGCCGCCGCGCGCATGGTGCGCCCGGGCCAGGTGGTGTTCGTCGACGGCGGCACCACCGCCGTGCAGCTCGCGCGCCACCTGCCGCTGGACCTGCGCGCCACGGTCGTCACCCACAGCCCGCTGGTGGCGGCCGAACTGGCCGGCCACGAGCGGCTCGAGCTGCTCTTGATCGGCGGGCGGCTGTTCCGGCATTCGATGGTGGCGGTGGGCGCGGCCGCCATGGACGCCATCTCGCGCGTGCATGCCGACCTCTACTTCATGGGCGTCACCGGCGTGCATGCCGAGGCCGGCCTGACCACCGGCGACAGCGAGGAGGCCGAGATCAAGCGCGCGTTGATGGCCGCGGCCGCCGAGACCGTGGTGCTGGCCTCGTCCGAGAAGCTGGGCGCGGCCTCGGCCTGGGTCGTGAACCCGGTGCGCGCGGCCGCGCGGCTGCTGGTGTCGCCCGAGGCGGCCGAGAAGGCGCTGGCGCCGCTGCGCCGGGCCGGGGTGGCGATCGTGCGCGGCGATGCCGCGGACCGCGATTCGCCCCCGCCGGGCGGGGGCCGCGAGGCCCCTCGATAATCCGGGGGATGCCCGCCGCGCCCCCGATGCCTTCCCCTGCCCGCCTGTCCCCCCGCGCCGTCGGCATCGGCGCGGCCGCGATCACCGTGCTGGTGTGGACTGCCTTCATCGTCATCGCGCGCGCCTCGGCCGGCCGCTCGCTGTCCCCGTTCGACATCGCCTTCGCGCGCATCTGCGGCGCCAGCCTGGTGCTGGTGCCCTGGGGTGCCTGGCTGGTGCTGCGCGCCCGCGCCGGCGGCGCGCAGGCGGCCGCCTCCTTCTTCGGCCTGTCGCCGCTGTCGCTGCGCGTCACGGCCATGGCCGGCGTGTCCGGCGGCGTCGCCTATGCCGTGTGCGCCTACTGCGGCTTCTTCTTCGCGCCGGCCAGCCACGCCTCGGTGCTGCTGCCCGGCAGCCTGCCGCTGTGGACCACGCTGCTGGCCGCGCTGGTGCTGCGCGACCGCATCACGCCGGCGCGCGCGCTCGGGCTGGCGCTGATCGTCGCGGGCGACCTGCTGGTGGGCGGGCGCAGCCTGCTGCATGCCTTCGAGGGCGGCGAGGTCTGGAAGGGCGACCTCCTGTTCATGGGCGCGGCCTTCTGCTGGGCCTGCTACAGCATCGTGGTGCGCCGCCACGGCCTCGACGCCGTGCGCACCACCATCGCCATCACCGTGTTCGCGCTGCTGAGCTACGTGCCGGTCTACAGCCTGCTGGTGGCCGCCGGCTGGGTCGCCAGCCGCATCGGCAGCGCGCCCTGGGGCGAGCTGGCGTTCCAGATGCTGTTCCAGGGCATCGGCTCGGTCGTGGTGTCGGGCATCACCTTCACGAAGATGGTCCAGCACTTCGGCCCGGTGCGCACCACCATGATCACGGCGCTGGTGCCCGGCCTGTCGGCGCTGGGCGCGGTGCTGTGGCTCGACGAGCCGCTCTACTGGAACCTGATCGCCGGCCTGCTGCTGGTGACCGCCGGCATCCTGTTCGGCGTGCAGAAGCCGGCGCCCGCGCGCGCCGCCGGCCTGGTGCCGGCCGTGGCCGCGGTGGCGGGAGGGCGTCGCGATGCCTGATGTGTTGGCCTTCGACACCAGCACCGAGCAGCTGTCGATCGCGGTGCGCCGCGGCGAGCGCGTGTGGACCCACGAGGGCGCGGGCGGCGCCCAGTCCTCGGCCACGCTGATCCCGCTGATCCAGCAACTGCTGGCCGAGGCCGGCCTCGCGCTGGCGCAGCTCGATGCCATCGCCTTCGGCCGCGGCCCGGGCTCGTTCACCGGGTTGCGCACCGCCTGCGCGGTGGCGCAGGGCCTGGCGCTCGGCTCGGGCGTGCCGCTGCTGCCGGTCGACACCCTGCTGGCCGTGGCCGAGGAGGCGCGCCATGCCTTCGGCGCGCAGCGCACGGTGGCGCTGCTCGATGCGCGCATGGAGGAGATCTACGCCGCGCGCTACGACTTCGAGGCCCATGGCCCGCTCGGCGAGCCCGCCGCCGGCGCCGAGGGTCCGCTGCTGATGGCGCCCGAATCGCTCGCGGTGCCCGCCGGCTGGGCGCTGGCCGGCAATGCCTTCGCCGCCTACGGCGAGCGCCTGCCGGCCGCGGCCGCGCGCCACGCCGTGCTGCCCACGGCCGCCGCCCTGCTGCGCCTGGCCCCCGCGCTGTTGGCGGCAGGCCGCACCGTGCCCGCGGCGCAGGCCTGGCCGCTCTACGTTCGCGATAAAGTGGCGCAAACCACCGAGGAACGTGCCGCCATCAAGGCGGCCGCCGCCCACCACAACACACCGCCCGCGACCGCATGAGCGCCCTCCCGCAACCCGTGGAAGCCCGCCTCGAGCCGCTCACCATCGAGCGCCTCGACGCCGTCTGCGCCGTCGAGCAGACGGCCTACAGCCATCCCTGGACGCGCGCCAACTTCACCGATTCGATCGCCGTCGGCTACCACTGCCAGTGCCTGCTGGCGCCGGTCGCCGGCACCGGCATCGAGGCGGCGCGCTTCTCTCCGGTCACCAGCCTCGGCGAGATGCTGATCGGCTACTTCGTGGCCATGAAGGGCGTCGACGAGGTGCACCTGCTCAACATCACCGTGGCGCCGGCGTTCCAGCGCCAGGGCTGGGCGCCGCTGATGCTCGAGGCGCTGACCGGCTGGTCGCGCGCCCAGGGCGCCCAGTGGCTGTGGCTCGAGGTGCGCCAGAGCAACCGGCGCGCGCTCGACATCTACCTGCGCCAGGGCTACCGCACGGTCGGCGTGCGCAAGGGCTACTACCCGGGCGCCGAGGGCGGCCGCGAGGACGCGATCGTCATGAGCATGCGCCTCAACGAAACAGGCAGTGCCTGGGGAGCCTTGCGATGAACGCCGCCGTGCAGACCCTGCGGCTCGATGCGCGCCAGCGCGCGATGCTCGACGAGATGGGCGTGAAGGTCTGGTGGCCGGTGCCCGAGGCGGTCGAGGCCGTCGAAGCCCCGGTCGCCGTGGCGCCCGCGCCGGTGGCGGAGGACGAGGCCGAACCGATCGACATGCCGCCGCCGGACGCCCGCCACGACACCCGTTACGATCCCGCCCCCGAACCCGAACCGGTCGCGCAGCGCGCCCCGGCCGCCGCGCGCGCGCCCGTGGCCGCGCCGCCGCCGCGCCCGGCGCCGGTTCCCGCCGGCCACGGCGCGGCCGTGCTGGTCGAGGCGCCGCGCCGCCTCTATGCCGATGCCGCCGAGGGCGTCGCGCCCCAGGGCGGCTGGCTGGTGCTGGCCGACATGCCGCCCGAGGCCGACGGCCGCCACGGCGAGCCCTTCGCGGGCGATGCCGGCCGGCTGCTCGACAACATGCCGCGCGCGCTCAAGCTGCACGAGGGCGGCGTGCCGGTGCACCTGATGCGCCTGCACCGCGGCGTGGCCTCGGGCCAGCCCGGCGGCCCGCGCCCGCTCGACGAGGCCTTCGCCGAACACGCCGCGGCGCTCGCGCCCCGGCTGGTGCTGGCCATGGGTCCGCTGGCCGCGCAGGGCTTGATGCAAAGCGGCGAGCCGCTGGGCAAGCTGCGCGGCCGGGTCGGCGAGGCGGCGCAGCTGGCGGGCGTGCCGGTGGTCGCCACCTACCACCCGGCCTACCTGCTGCGCAACCCGGTCGACAAGGGCCGGGCCTGGGCCGACCTGTGCCTGGCGGCCGCGCAGCAGCCCGAGGCGGGCTGAACCTGGGCTGAGCCTGGGCGGGGCCGGGCCGGGGGCCCCCTTTAAAATCGCCCCATGACTTTCCTCGACAAGCTTGCCGCCGCGCAGCAAACAAACGGTTCGTTGCTCTGCGTGGGGCTCGATCCGGAGCCGGCGAAGTTCCCGGGGCAGTTCAAGGGCGACGCGCGCCGCATCTACGACTTCTGCGCCCGCATCGTCGACGCCACGGCCGACCTCGCCATCGCCTTCAAACCGCAGATCGCCTACTTCGCGGCCCACCGCGCCGAGGACCAGCTCGAGCAGCTCATGGAGCACATGCGCCGCAACGCGCCGCAGGTGCCGACCATCCTCGACGCCAAGCGCGGCGACATCGGCTCCACCGCCGAGCAGTACGCCATCGAGGCCTTCGAACGCTATGGCGCCGACGCGGTCACGCTCTCGCCCTTCATGGGCTTCGACTCGGTCGAGCCCTACCTGCGCCACCACGGCAAGGGTGCGTTCCTGCTGTGCCGCACCAGCAACCCCGGCGGTTCCGACCTGCAGGGCCAGCGGCTCGCGAGCGTCGAAGGCCAGCCCTTCCTCTACGAGCACGTGGCGCGGCTGGCGCAGGGCCCGTGGAACCTCAACGGCCAGCTCGGCCTCGTGGTCGGCGCCACCTACCCGGCCGAGATCGAGCGCGTGCGCGCGCTGGCGCCGACGGTGCCGCTGCTGATCCCGGGCGTCGGGGCCCAGGGCGGCGACGCGGTCGCCACGGTGCGCGCCGGCTGGCGCGCCGACGCGCCGATCGTCGTGAACTCCTCGCGCGCGATCATCTATGCCTCGTCGGGCGACGATTTCGCCGAGGCCGCGCGCGCCGCGGCGCGGACCACGCGCGACACGCTCGAAGCCGCCAAGGCCTGAGACCCCCAGCCGTTCAGGCTGAGCCTGTCGAAGCGCCGCGCAGGGCTTCGACAGGCTCAGCCTGAACGGTGCGGGAGCGTCCTTCCGCTCGTTCTCAGGCCCGCCGCAGCCGCGTGAACAGCTCGAACTCCCAGTTGCGCATCCCCAAGAGCAGCGTGTAGCCCTCGCGGTCCTTGGGCGACAGCTTCTGGTCGGTCTGGTGCTGCTGCGCGAAGTCCTGCGCCACGCGCTGCAGCCGCTCGAGGAAGGCCGGCGCCAGCGAACGGCTGATCGAGCCGTGCACCAGCAGCAGGCCCTCGGCCGGGCCGTCGAAGCCGCCGCGGTAGTAGTCGAGCACCACGTTCTCGCGGAAGAACTCCATCACCGGCCCGTGCGGGCGCCAGCGGAAGGTCTTGGCGAGCTTCAGGCGATACCGGTTCAGCGGCCGCAGCTCGATGATCCCGATCCGGTCGAGCTGGGCCAGGAAGCCGATGCACTCGGCCTCGCTGATCCGGTAGGCCGTCACGATCTGCTCCAGCGTCCACTGGCTCAGCACGCTGATCGCCACCAGCAGCAGCTTCTTGTCCTTGACCACGGCCTTCTCCTGCTCGTGCGTCAGCTCCTTGAGCAGCGGCTGGGCGTCGGCCACGCGCCGCGCCAGCTCGGCGAAATCGATCTTCAGCGCGCGGCAGATGGCGTCCACGCGCGACAGCGGCATGTCGCTCTTGGCCAGCATCCGCTTGACGCTGGACTCGGCCATGTCGAGCGAACGCGCCAGGTCGGCGTAGGTCATGCGGGCGCTCTTGAGTTCGTTCTTGAGGGCCTGGACGAGGTCGACGGTGGTGCTCATGAAGGTGGCGGGGTTCCGGTTGGGTATCGGTTGGAGATACCGATGGGTGTGAAATAGTGCCTCGTATCGATTCTCGATGCCTGGGGAGAGGCTGGCAACTAAATTCCGCCCGCCAACCGATCGGCCATCCCGCCATCACCCAACTTCGAGAACAGACATGCTCCTCCACTCCCTGACACGTCGCGAACGTGGCCTGGCCTTCTTCCTGGGCCTGCTGCTGCTGATCGGCATCGTCGGCCCCGCGCTGCCGGCCGCCGAGGTCGCGATCGCCCTGGTGTTCGCCGACACCCGTTCCTGGCACGGCCTGCCCAACGCCATGGACGTGCTGAGCAACCTGCCCTTCGTCTTCATGGGCTGCTGGGGCCTGTACTGGCTCAACCGCATCGACCGTGCGCACCACGAGGCGCTGGCCGGCTTCCCGCTCGCGCCGCCGGCCAGCGATCCGCCCGACAACACGCTCGACTGCGCGTGGCTGTTCTTCGCCGGCCTGATCGCCACCGCCGCCGGCTCGGCCTTCTATCACCTGGCGCCCGACGCGCCGCGGCTGGCGGCCGACCGCGCCGGCATGGCGGTCGCCTTCGCCGGCCTGATCGGGGTGGCGGTCTGCGAGCGCGTGAGCCAGCGCGCCGGCTGGCCGGCCGCCTGGTTCGTGCTCACCACCGGCCTGCTGTCGGCCGAGATCGCGCAGGAGACCGGCAACGTGCTGCCCTGGGCGCTGGTGCAGTTCGGCGGCATGGCGCTGGTGCTCACGCTGGCGCTGTCGCGGCCGATGCCCGGCGCCGTCGGCCTGCGCCTGGGCTGGGTGATCGCGGCCTACGTGCTGGCCAAGGCCTTCGAGCTCGCCGACCAGCCGATCTACGAGGCCACGCACGGCGTGATCTCGGGCCACACGCTCAAGCACCTGTGCGCCGCCCTGGCCGCGCTGCCGGTGCTGGCCGCGCTCAAGCGGCTCGACAGCGGCTGGCGCGCCGTGGCCCTGCGGCACAATCCCGGCGCGGCCGCCCTGACGGCCTGACGACAGCCCCCGGCCCCGCGAGCCTTCCCCGCGCAGGCCGCGCGGAGCCGCCAAGAGGAGAAGCTTCCGAATGACCACGCCCGCTGCTGCCCCGTCCGAGGCGAATGCCCATGCCAACCAGTTCGCGCTGCTCGGCCAGCGGCGTTTCGCGCCCTTCTTCTGGACCCAGTTCGCGGGCGCGGCGAACGACAACCTGTTCAAGTTCGCCTTCACCGTGATGGTGACCTACCAGCTGCAGCTCAGCTGGATGCAGCCCTCGATGGCGGGGCTGGCGATCGGGGCGCTGTTCATCCTGCCGTTCCTGCTGTTCTCGGCCACCGCGGGCCAGCTCACCGACAAGTTCGACAAGACGAAGATGATCCGCTTCGTCAAGAACCTCGAGATCGCGATCATGCTGATCGCGGCCTGGGGCTTCGTGCGCGCCGACGCGGTGATCCTGCTGGGCTGCGTGTTCCTCATGGGCCTGCACTCCACCCTGTTCGGCCCGGTCAAGTTCGCCTACCTGCCGCAGGTGCTCGACGCGCGCGAGCTCACGGGCGGCAACGGCATGGTCGAGATGGGCACCTTCGTCGCGATCCTGCTGGGCCAGGTGGCCGGCGGCCTGCTGGTGGCGGTGCCGCAGATCGGCCACCTGAGCGTGGCGATCGCCTGCGTGGCGGTGGCCCTGATCGGACGCGCCGTGGCCCAGGCGATCCCGCCGGCGCCGGCCACCGACCCGGGCCTGGTCGTCAACTGGAACCCGGTCAGCGAGACCTGGCGCAACCTCCAGCTCGCGCACGAGAACATCGTGGTGTTCCGCTCGCTGCTGGGCATCTCGTGGATGTGGTTCTTCGGCGCCGTGTTCCTGAGCCAGTTCCCGAGCTTCGCCAAGGAGGTGCTGCACGGCAACGAGCAGGTCGCCTCGCTGCTGCTGGTGGTGTTCTCGATCGGCATCGGCGTCGGCTCGCTGCTGTGCGAGACGCTGAGCCGGCGCCAGGTCGAGATCGGGCTGGTGCCGCTGGGTGCCATCGGCATGAGCGTGTTCGCGATCGACCTGTACTTCGCCGCGCGCGGCCTGCCCGCGGTGCCCGAGATGGGGCTCGGCGCCTTCCTGCGCCAGGCCGCCCACTGGCGCGTGATGGCCGACCTGGCGCTGCTGTCGCTGTTCGCGGGCCTCTACAGCGTGCCGATGTACGCGCTGATCCAGCTGCGCAGCCAGCCCACGCACCGCGCGCGCATCATCGCGGCCAACAACATCCTCAACGCCCTCTTCATGATCGGCAGCTCGGTCATCGCGGGCGCGTTGCTGGGCGCGGGCTTCACCATCCCGCAGATCTTCCTGTTCACCGGCATCGCCAACGCGGTGGTGGCCTTCTACATCTTCATGCTGGTGCCCGAGTACCTGCTGCGCTTCGTGGCCTGGGTGCTGTCGCGCTTCGTCTACCGCTTCGACATCCGGGGCGACGAGCACATCCCCGTCGAGGGCCCGGCCGTGCTGGTGTGCAACCACGTGAGCTTCATCGACGCGGTGCTGCTGATGGCCGCGAGCCCGCGGCCGATCCGTTTCATCATGGACCACCGCATCTTCAAGGTGCCGGTGCTCGGCTGGCTGTTCAAGCTCGCCAAGGCGATCCCCGATCGCGCCGCAGAAGGAGGACCCGGCGGCCTACGAGGCGGCCTTCGCCAAGGCGCTCGGCGTGCTGCGCGAAGGCGACCTGCTGGCGATCTTCCCCGAGGGCGCGATCACGCGCGACGGCGCGCTGCAGCCCTTCAAGGGCGGTGTGATGAAGATCGTGGACAGCGCGCGCGCCGAGGGCCTGGAGCCGCCCGTGATCCCGATGGCGCTGACCAACCTCTGGGGCTCGTTCTTCAGCCGCATCGAGCTGCGCGGCGGCGAACCGGTGGCGATGGTCAAGCCCTTCCGCCGCGGCTTCTTCAGCCGCGTGGGCCTCAACGTCGGCGCCGCGGTGGCGCCGGCCGAGGTGCGGCCCGAGCTGCTGCAGCAGCGCGTGGCGGGCTGCTGAATCCCTGAGGCTGGGCTGCACGCACGGACCAGGCCGCCTTCGGGCGGCTTTTTCTTTGGGGGCGGGATCCCCCGAAAAGTATCCGTTGGAGATACCGCCGGAGCCGAAACGCTGAACCGGTCGAATCATTCGAGTCCCGCGGCGCGGGCGGACCATCATCCGCCCACCTTCACTACGCCGCGAGGCACTCATGCAAACTCATTTAGCCAACACCATCACCAACGCCCCGGTCCAGCGCGACACGCGGGCCTGGCAGTTCCAGGTCTGGGCGTCCTTCGGGATCGCCGTCTTCCTCTGCGCGACCGGCCTGAGCTGGCTGCCGGGCGAGGCACTGGACCGGGCCTTCATGGTGATGGGCTATGTGTTCTGCCTGAGCACCGCCTTCGTGCTGTCGAAGTTCGTGCGCGACAACCAGCATGCCGCCGGCCGCGACCTGCCGATGTGGAAGCTGGTCGTCTGGGGCAGCTTCTTCGTCGCGATGCTGCTGACCGGCTGGGGCCTGCTGCGCATGGAGGTCAACGACACCTACAAGGCCTTCCTCGGCGTGAGCTGGCTGTTCCTGATCAGCTCGGCCTTCACGCTGGCCAAGACCCTGCGCGACCGCCACGAGGCCGACCTCGCCGAAGCCCGCCTGCAAGGCCGCCACGCCGCCCGCGTCGAAGCCGCCCAGACCCCGGCCGCCGCCGAGTGACCGCCCGAACCCCCACGCAAGGAGTCCGCTCATGAACACCGCTTTCGCCCGCAAGTCCCTGGCCACCGTCCTCGTGGCCGCCTGCACCGCCTTCGCCGCGCTCGCGGCGCCCGTGGCCCGCGCCCAGAGCGATGCCTCCATCGCGCTGTCGATGCTGCCCGTGGCCTCGGTGCTGGTCGGCGCCTCCGCGGTCGGTGCCGCCGGCGCCTCGGCCGCCAAGGCCAGCGAAGTGCCGGCCGCGCTCTCGGTCGGCGGCGCGATCCTGACCGTGGTCGCCGTCGAGGCCTCGGCCGACGGTACGGTCTACGTGCTCGAACGCGCCGCCGACGCGCGCGCGCGCCAGCGTCAAGGTGGCGGGCCGCGTGGCGCAGGGCGCCTCGACCGCGGTCGGCACCGCCATCGTCGTCAGCGTGATCGGCACCGGCGTCGTGCTCTCGGCCGCGGGCGAGGTGCTGGCCTTCGTGCCCAACGCCATCGGCCGTGCGCTGCTGGCCAACGAGAGGCTGTCGTGAAACGCGCCGCCGTCGTCATGGCGCTGGCCCTGCTGACCGCGGCGGCCCTGCCGCTGCAGGCGCAGGCCGGCCGCTCGTGCGAGCAGGTCAAGCCCGGCGCCGCGCTGATCGCCAAGGGCATGGAGTTGGCCGAGCGCACCTCGCAGCAGCTCGATGCCAGCGGCGCGCGCGTCGTCGTGCTGGCGCGCGCCGGCCAGGACCTCAGCAAGTACGGCCTGCGCTACTCGCACCTCGGCCTGGCCTACAAGACCGAGGCCGGTCCGTGGCGCGTGGTGCACAAGCTCAACCAGTGCGGCACCGCGGTGGCGGCGGTCTATCGGCAGGGGCTCGGCGAGTTCTTCCTCGACGACCTCTGGCGCTACGAGGCCGCGTGGGTCGTGCCCACGCCGCAGGTGCAGGCGCAGCTGCTGGCCGCGCTGCAGGAGCCGACGCCGCGGCTGGTGCGGCTGCATGCCGCGCCTTACAGCGTCGTCAGCTATGCCTGGGGCCGCAAGTACGCAGCAGTCGAACCAGTGGGCGCTCGAGACGCTGGCCGCCGCGATGGAACCCGCCACCATCGCCAACCGCTCGCAGGCGCAGGCCTGGCTGCAGTTCAAGGGCTACGCAGCCCACCACCTTGAAGCTCGGCCCGCTGACCCGCCTGGGCGGGCGTGTCGGCTCGGCCAACATCGCCTTCGACGATCACCCCAACGACAAGCGCTTCTCGGACCGCATCGAGACCGTGACCGTCGATTCGGTGTTCGAATGGCTGCAGCGCGCGGGCCTGGGCGCGGCGCCGGTGGCGTTCAAGCTGTGAGCGCGGCCCGCGCGAGAAGAATGGAAGGAACGACGACATGAGCAAATCCCTGCGCCTCTCCGAGAAATGGTTCCGCCGCGGCCTCTGGCTGGTGGCGCTGGTGTTCGCGGGCTTTTTGATCGGGCTGGGCAGCACCATCGTGGGCGACCTGCCGCAGGTCGAGCGCGTGCGCACCATCGAGGACTTCATCGACCATCGCGCGGCCGATCCGCTGCGCGCCACCGTCAAGGCCTCGGAGGCGGCCGAGCTGCAGGCCTCGCGCGACCTCGACCAGATCCGGCTGCAGCTGCAGGCGGCGCAGCAGGCCGGCGCCAATGCGCGCGAGACCTTCGGCAACTGGATCGCCACGCGCCGCGCCACCGCGCAGCCCGACCAGGATCCCGAGCTGATCGCGCGCACCAAAGCGCTCGATGCCATCAAGCAGAAGGAGGAGGCGGTGCAGCGCCAGGTCAATGCGCAGCAGCAGCGCATGCTCGACGCGCGCCAGGCCGAGCAGCGCGCGCGCACCGCGCTGGCCGAGCTGGAGCGCGACGCGCAGCTCAAGCTCGACGCCGAGTACCGCCGCATCGAGCTGCGCGTGTTCGCCTACCGGCTCGCGCTCACGCTGCCGCTGCTGGTGGTCGCGGGCTGGCTGTTCGTGAAGAAGCGCAAGAGCACCTGGTGGCCCTTCGTCTGGGGCTTCATCCTGTTCGCGCTGTTCGCCTTCTTCGTCGAGCTGGTGCCCTACCTGCCGAGCTACGGCGGCTACGTGCGCTACGCGGTGGGCATCGTGATCACGGTGCTGGTGGGGCGCTACGCGATCGTCGCGCTCAACAACTATCTCGCGCGCCAGAAGCTGGCCGAGCAGCAGCCCGACCAGGTGCGGCGCGAGGAGCTGAGCTACGACACCGCGCTGGCGCGGCTCGACAAGGGCGTGTGCCCCGGCTGCGAACGGCCGGTGGACCTGAAGAACACCGCGATCGACTTCTGCCGCACTGCGGCATCGGCCTGCACGACCACTGCGAGGTCTGCGAGACGCGCAAGAGTGCCTTCTCGCGCTTCTGCCATGCCTGCGGTGCCTCGGCCGCGGCGTCGGAGCCGGATGCGAAGTCCTTCACGCCCCGGACCCCGCCGCAACCCGCCACCTGAGGAGGGCGGTCACGCGCTCGTGCTACAACCCCCCGCTGCGCCGCGTTCGCGGCCGCAGCCCGGTCCGTTCCATGCCTCACCTCGAAGGAGTACGCGCAATGAGCATCTTCGGCAGCATCCTTTCCAAGATCTTCCCGTCCGCGCAGGCCGCGCAACCGCCGGCCGCGGCACCCGCCGCGCCGGCGCCCGCGGGCGCACCGGCCGCCGCGGCGCCGCCGCCGGCCATCACGGTGGTCGACGTCGAGGCCCTGCTCGACGGCATGCCGGGCGCGAAGCAGCTCAACTGGCGCACCTCCATCGTCGACCTGATGAAGCTGCTGGGCCTGGACAGCAGCCTCGACGCGCGCAAGCAGCTCGCGGCCGAGCTGAGCTACGGCGCCGACACCAGCGACAGCGCCAAGATGAACATCTGGCTGCACCGCCAGGTCATGACCAAGCTGGCGGCCAATGGCGGCAAGGTGCCGGCCGAACTGCGCGACTGATGCGCGATTGATGCGCAACTGATCCGCGCGGCCCGCGTCCAGCAAAAAAGCCCGGCAGTCGAACTGCCGGGCTTTGCTTTTTCGGGGGCGTGCTGGCGCTCAGGTCCAGCCCGCGTCCACCACGTAGTCCTGCGCCGTGCACATGCGCGAATCGTCGGCCGCCAGGAACAGCGCCATCGCCGCGATGTCCTCGCCCATCACGCGGCCCGGCAGGCACTGGGCCGTGTCGATCTCCGCGCCCGACTCGGGCTTGACCCACAGCCGCAGCTGCCGCTCGGTCATCACCCAGCCCGGCACGATCGTGTTGACGCGGATGTTCTGCTTGCCCAGGTCGCGCGCCAGCGAGCGCGTGAGGCCGCGCACGGCCGCCTTGCAGGCCTGGTAGACCGGATAGCCGCGGCCCTTCATCATCCAGCTGACCGAGCCGAAGTTGACGATCGAGCCGCCGCCCAGCGCGCGCATGTCGGGCGCCACCGCCTGCGCGGCGAAGAACTGGTGCTTGAGGTTCACGGCCACCAGCCGGTCGAAGTCCTCGTCGGTGACGTCGGCCATCTCGTGGCGGCGGTCGTTGGCCGCGTTGTTGAGCAGCACGCCCACCGGCCCGAAGCGCGAGCGCACCGCATCGATGGTGGCGCCCAGCGCGGCCGTGTCGGTCACGTCGCAGGGCAGGAACAGCGCGGGATGGTCGCCCTGCAACCGGCCCGCGAGCGCCTGGCCCGCGGCGGCGTCGAGGTCGCAGAAGCCGACCTTCGCGCCCTGCGCATGGAAGGCCCGCACCAGCGACTCGCCGATGCCGCTCGCGCCGCCCGAGATGAAGACGGTGCGCTCGGCGAGCGAGGGATAGCGCGCGGTGTAGGGCGAGGGTGCGGTGCTCATGGGCGTGGAAGACGACAGCCTGGAAGCCCGCGAGGTTAGCGCGGAACGCCCGTCGCGTCTCAGACCCCGCGCGCGCGCTCCGACTTGAAGCGCGCGCGGAATGCCGTGAACGTGCCCGCGTCGAGCGCCTCGCGGATCTCGCGCATCAGGTTCAGGTAGTAGTGCAGGTTGTGGATGGTCGTGAGCATCGGCCCGAGCATCTCGCCGCAGCGGTCGAGGTGATGCAGGTAGGCGCGGCTGAAGCCCTCGCGCCCGCCGTCGTTCCAGCTCACGCCCGAGCTGCCGGCGCAGGCATGGCAGGTGCAGCTCGGATCGATGGGCTGCGGATCGCTCTTGTGGCGCGCGTTGCGCATCTTGAGGTCGCCGAAGCGCGTGAACAGCGTGCCGTTGCGCGCATTGCGCGTGGGCATCACGCAGTCGAACATGTCGACGCCGTCGGCCACGCCCTGCACCAGGTCCTCGGGCGTGCCCACGCCCATCAGGTAGCGCGGCTTGTTCGCGGGCAGCCGGTGCGGCGTGTGGCCCATGATGTGCAGCATCTCCTCCTTGGGCTCGCCCACGCTCACGCCGCCGATGGCGTAGCCCGGGAAGTCCAGCTCGACCAGCGCCGCCAGCGATTCCTCGCGCAGGTTCTCGAACATGCCGCCCTGCACGATGCCGAACAGCGCGTTCGGGTTCTGCAACCGCTCGAACTCGGCCTGGCAGCGCTTGGCCCAGCGCAGGCTCAGCTCCATCGAGGTGCGCGCCTCGGCCTCGGTCGTGATGTGGCCCTTGGTGTCGTAGGGCGTGCACTCGTCGAACTGCATCACGATGTCGCTGTTGAGGATGGTCTGGATCTGCATCGAGACCTCGGGCGTGAGGAACAGCTTGTCGCCGTTGACCGGCGACGCGAACTTCACGCCCTCCTCGCTGATCTTGCGCATCGCGCCCAGCGACCAGACCTGGAAGCCGCCCGAGTCGGTGAGGATCGGCTTGTTCCACTTCTCGAAGGGATGCAGTCCGCCGAAGCTCTGCATCACGTCCAGGCCCGGGCGCATCCACAGGTGGAAGGTGTTGCCCAGGATGATCTGCGCGCCCATCTCCTCGAGGCTGCGCGGCATCACGCCCTTGACGGTGCCGTAGGTGCCCACGGGCATGAAGATCGGCGTCTGCACCACGCCGTGGTTGAGCGTGAGCGTGGCGCGGCGCGCGTGGCTGTCGGGGTCGGTCTTGAGGAGTTCGAAGGAGAGCATCGGTGTTCCAGGAATTGGGCTGAGCCGTGCGACGTCAGAAGCGCTCTTTGTCGTCGACGATGGTGGTCGGGATTCCTCGCAATTCGGCCTGCAGTTCTGCAAGTGTTGGCGTCTCGCGCTCCAACAGCATCGCATCGCCATAGCTGAAGAAGCGGTAGCGCTGCGCGATGGCGTGCGCATACAGCGCCATCACGCGCTCGTAGCCCGCGAGGGCCGAGACCAGCATCATCAGCGTGCTCTTGGGCAGATGGAAGTTGGTGACCAGCAGGTCGATGTGCGCGAAGGCGAAGCCCGGCGTGATGAAGATGCGGGTGTCGCCCGCGGCCTCGCCGCTCCTGGCCCACGACTCGAGCGTGCGCACGGTGGTCGTGCCCACGGCCACGATGCGGCCGCCGCGCGCCTTGCATTCGGCGATGGCGCGCTGCGTGGCCTCGGGCACCTCGTAGCGCTCGGCGTGCATGGTGTGCTCGGCGATGTTCTCGGTCTTCACGGGCTGGAAGGTGCCGGCGCCCACGTGCAGCGTGACGTTGGCGCGTTGCACGCCGCGTGCCTCGAGCGCGGCCAGCAGGCCCTCGTCGAAGTGCAGGGCGGCGGTGGGCGCGGCCACGGCGCCGGGCACGCGCGCGAACACGGTCTGGTAGCGGCGCTCGTCCTCGGCCGAGTCGTCGTGCGTGATGTAGGGCGGCAGCGGCACGTGGCCGCAGCGCTCCATCAGCAGGTAGGGGTTCTCGCCCGTGTCGCTCTCGAAGGCGAAGCGGAACAGTGCGCCGTCCTCCTCGGGCCAGCGGCCGAGCAAGGTGGCGCGGAAGCCGCCGACCATTTGCAGCGTGGTGCCCACGGGCGGCTTCTTGCTGACCTTCATGTGGGCCACCACCTCCTGCCCCTGCAGCACGCGCTCGACCAGCAGCTCGAGCTTGCCGCCGGTCGGCTTCTCGCCGAACAGGCGCGCCTTGACGACGCGGGTGTCGTTGAAGACCAGCAGGTCGCCCTCGCGCAGCAGCGAGGGCAGGTCGCGGAAGATGCGGTCGGACGGTGCGGGGCCGGTGCCGTCGAGCAGGCGGGAGGCGGTGCGTTCGGTGGCCGGGTGTTGCGCCACCAGCTCGGGCGGCAGGGCGAAATCGAAATCGGAGAGCGTGAAGGCGCGCATGATGCTTGAGGGCCGGACGGGCCCGTTCCAAGAGGGGGGCCGCGAGGGGCCGTTCGGAGAGCGAGGCGGCGATTGTCCCATGGCGCGAAAATCGTCCGCCGCCGCGGGGTCGGGCCAGAGCCGGCGAGGCAGAATCGCCGCATGGTCGATACACATGCAGCGCGCGTCACGCCGGAGGCCGGGTCCGCGCCCGGACCCTCCGAGGGCGAGCTCTTCAAGAAGATCCTCGGCGCCGCCTGGCAGGGCCTGCATGCCGACATCCGCCGCCGCTTCGACAAGAACCCCTCGCCCGGCAAGGCGCTGCATTACCGGGGCACGCTCAGCGAGCTGCGCTGCTCGCGCTTCGGCCGGCTGCTGGGCCATCTCACGCAGCCGCTGATCCAGGGCGCGCTGATCCCCTACAGCGACGCCGACTTCCCGGTCGAGATCCAGGTCTACGCCAAGCCCGGCGACCCCGCGATCTACAAGCAGCGCATCTACCGGCTGCACGGGCGCCGGCCGATCCAGTTCACCAGCTTCATGCGCGAGAGCGAACGCGGCGAGGTGCTCGAGTACGTCGGCATGGGGCTGGGCATGAAGCTGGTGCTCAGCGTGGAGAACGGCAGCCTGCATTTCCGCAGCGACGGCTACTTCTGGCAGCTGTTCGGCTGGCGCCTCCCGCTGCCGGGCCTGCTCACGCCCGGCAAGACCTTCCTCTGGCATCACAACGAGACGCCCGAGCGCTTCAACATCCGCATCGAGATCCGCCACCCGCTGATGGGCACCACCTTCACCCAGGTCGGCGTGTTCGAGGAAGTGTCCGCCCCCCGCATGATCGACACGCACCTGCTGGCGCTGCAGCTGATGGCGGCCCAGGGCGCGCTCGGCGCCTTCGACACGCTCTACCACCACGAGGGCACCGAGGCGCTGCCGCGGCGCGCCTCGGCCGGGCGCGAGCTCGCGATCCACGCCACGCGCTCGTCGATCTACTGCCTGCTGTTCATCGGCCTCTCGTCCTGGGCCTGGCATGGCGCCTGGGCCTGGGTGCTGCTCGCGGTGTTCGGCGTCGAGATCGTGCTCACGCTGTGGGACTTCGTGGTCGAGGACCGCAGCCGCCTGCTGCCGGCCACCGAGCGCGTCACGCACACGGTGCTGGCGATCAACGCGGGCGCCTTCATCGCGCTGCTGGCGCTGGCGGCGGTCGGCTGGGCCGCCGAGCCGACCGCGCTCGCGTGGCAGCCGCAGGGCTGGCTCGGCGCCTTCCTCGCGCTGTGCGGCGTGGGGGTGGGCGTGTCGGGGCTGCGCGATGCCTTCGCGGCGCGCGCGCTGCTGCGGCGCCGGCGCCAGGCACGGGTGCGCGAGACCGAGGCGCCGGTGCGCTTCGGCGCGCGGCCGCGGCGCGTGCTGGTCACGGGCGGCACCGGCTTCATCGGCCAGATCCTCGTGCGTCACCTGCTGGCCGACGGCCATGCGGTCACGGTGTGGACGCGCGACGCGCGCGCGGCGGCCTGGAACTTCGGCGGCGCGGTGCGCTGCGTGCAGTCGCTGGCCGAGCTGCCGGCGGCCGAGGAGATCGAGGTGGTCGTCAACCTCGCGGGCGCGCGCATCCTCGGCGCGCGCTGGAGCGAGCGGCGCCAGCGCCAGTTGCTGGCCAGCCGCGAGGGCCTGACGCGGCAGCTGGTCGAATGGATGGCCGCGCGCCCGCGCAAGCCCTGGCTGCTGCTGTCGGGCTCGGCCATCGGCTACTACGGCGTGCAGCCGCAGGGCGATGCCACCGCGCTCGACGAGGACGCGCCGCCACAGGACATCTTCATGTCGCGCCTGTGCCAGCGCTGGGAACAGGCGGCGCAGGCCGCGGTCGCGCTGGGCGTGCAGGTGGCCTGCATGCGCTTCGGCTTCGTGCTGGGCCACCAGGGCTCGCTGCCGCAGCTGCTGCTGCCGGTGCGGCTCGGTGTCGGCGGGCGGCTGGGCAGCGGGCGGCAGTGGCTGTCGTGGGTGCATGTGCACGACCTGGTGCGCGCGCTCGCGCATGCCTGGAGCCGGATCGAACGCGAAGCTGGCACGCCGGCCGCGCAGGCCTTCAACGTGACCGCGCCGCAGGCGCTGAGCCAGCACGACTTCACGCGCGTCGCGGCCAGCGTGCTGCACCGCCCCTGCTGGATGCCCACGCCCGCGGCGCCCGTGAAGCTGCTGCTCGGCGAGCAGGCCGACCTGCTGCTCGAAGGCCAGCGCGTGGTGCCCGCGCGGCTGCAGCGCGAAGGCTTCGCGTTCATGTTCCCCGATGCGCGCGGCGCCTTGACGGACCTTTGCCGTCCACGCTAGAAGACCTGTCCGTGCCCGCCAGAAGAAAGCCTCCCCACCCGCCGCCGCGCCGAGCGCACCGGGCGCCGCCACGCCTGCGTCCGCTGCTCCCGCCGCTCCCGCGGCCCCGGCCGGGCCACCGGGCAGCGGCCTCAGCGTGGTGCAGCGCGCGCTGCGCAAGCTCGGCCTGGTGCGCGACATCGACTTCGCGCTCTACCTGCCGATGCGCTACGAGGACGAGACCCGCGTGGTGCGGCTGGCCGACACGCGCGACGGCGACACCGCGCAGATCGAAGGCGTGGTGACCGAGGCCGAGGTGGCCTACCGGCCGCGGCGCCAGCTCATCGTCACCATCGACGACGGCGGCGAGACCTGCCAGCTGCGCTTCTTCAACTTCTATCCCTCGCAGCAGAAGCAGCTCGCGGTGGGCGCGCGGGTGCGCGTGCGCGGCGAGCTGCGCGGCGGCTTCGTCGGGCGGCAGATGATGCATCCCATGGTCAAGGCCGCGGGCACCGCGCTGCCCGAGGCGCTCACGCCGGTCTACCCGACCGTGGCCGGCCTCGCGCAGCCGGTGCTGCGGCGCGAGGTGCGCTCGGGCCTCGCGCGCGCGGTGCTCGACGAGACCATACCGGTGCAGATCGGCCTGCGCGGCGCCTGGGACCTGCGCGCCGCGCTGAGCTTCCTGCACTACCCGACGCCCGACGTGGCGATGGCCACGCTCGAGGACCACAGCCACCCGGCCTGGCAGCGCATCAAGGCCGAGGAGCTGCTGGCGCAGCAGCTGTCGCAGATGCAGGCGCGCATGGAACGCGCGGCGCAGCGCGCGCCGATGCTCGACATGGCGGCCGCGCCCGTCGGCGGCAAGGGCTCGCTGCACGACGCGCTGCTGGCCGTGCTGCCCTTCGGCCTGACCGGCGCGCAGGCGCGCGTGGGCGAGGAGATCGCGCGCGACCTCGGGCGCGAGCTGCCGATGCACCGGCTGCTGCAGGGCGACGTGGGCTCGGGCAAGACGGTGGTGGCCGCGCTCGCGGCGGCGCGCTGCATCGACGCGGGCTTCCAGTGCGCGCTGATGGCGCCGACCGAGATCCTCGCGGCCCAGCATTTCGGCAAGCTGGTCGGCTGGCTCGATCCGCTGCTGGCCGAGCGCGGCCTGCGCGTGGCCTGGCTCACCGGCAGCCAGAAGAAGAAGGAGCGCGACGCCATGGGCGCGGCGGTCGAGAGCGGCGAGGCCGCGCTGGTGATCGGCACCCATGCCGTCATCTCCGAGAAGGTGCGCTTCCACAACCTCGCGCTGGCGATCATCGACGAGCAGCACCGCTTCGGCGTGGCGCAGCGGCTGGCGCTGCGCGGCAAGGCGCGCGACGAACTCGAGCCGCACCTGCTGATGATGAGCGCCACGCCGATCCCGCGCACGCTCGCGATGAGCTACTACGCCGACCTCGACGTCTCCACGCTCGACGAGCTGCCGCCGGGCCGCACGCCCATCGTCACCCGGCTGGTGGCCGAGCACCGGCGCGACGAGGTGATCGCGCGCATCCAGTCGCAGATCGAGCAGGGCCGGCAGGTCTACTGGGTCTGCCCGCTGATCGAGGAGAGCGAGGCGGTCGACCTGCGCAACGCCACCGCCACGCGCGACGAGCTGGCCGACCTGCTCGGGCCGCAGGTCCACGTCGGGCTGCTGCATTCGCGCATGCCCACGGCCGAGAAGCAGGCGGTGATGGCGGCCTTCACCGCCAATGAGATGCACGTGCTGGTGAGCACCACGGTGATCGAGGTCGGCGTGGACGTGCCCAATGCCTCGCTGATGGTGATCGAGCATGCCGAGCGTTTCGGCCTGTCGCAGCTGCACCAGCTGCGCGGCCGCGTGGGCCGCGGCGCGGCGGCCTCGGCCTGCGTGCTGCTCTATGCGCCCGGCGACAGCGGCCGCGTCGGCGAGGCCGCGCGCGCGCGGCTGCGCGCGATGGCAGAGACCGGCGACGGCTTCGAGATCGCGCGCCGCGACCTCGAGATCCGCGGGCCCGGCGAGTTCCTCGGCGCGCGCCAGTCGGGCGCGCCGCTGCTGCGCTTCGCCGACCTCACGACCGACACCTTGCTGCTCGACTGGGCGCGCGAACTCGCGCCGCGCATGCTCGAGCAGCATCCCGAGCTGGCGCGGCGGCACATCGACCGCTGGCTCGGCACCAAGGCCGAGTATCTGAAGGCTTGAGGGGGGCGTCGTTCAGCCCGGCCGCCGCGTCAGCGCCAGCAGGCAGCCGAAGCCGATCATCATGCTGCCGCTCACGCGGTTGAACCAACGCATCGCGCGGCTGCCGCCGGCCAGCCGGCGCATGCGCGCGCCGAGCAGCGCATAGAGCGCGATCGCGACCACCTCGAAGACCAGGAAGGTCAGGCCCAGCAGCAGGTAGCTCGAGGCATAGGCGCCCGGCACCACGAACTGCGGGAAGAAGGCGGTGAACACCAGGATCGCCTTCGGGTTGCCCGCGGCGACGGTGAACTCCTGCCGCACCAGCACGCGCATCGGCGGCGGGCCCGCGAGCTCGCGCGCCTGCCGCGCCAGTTCGGGCGCGGGCGCGCGCAGCAGCCGGATGCCGATCCACACGAGGTAGGCGGCGCCGATCCACTTGACGACGTCGAAGGCCAGCTCGGACGCGACCAGCACCGCGCCCATGCCCAGGCCGGCGATCGCGATCATCAGCGCGAAGGCGACCAGGCGGCCGACCGCGGCGGTCACGGCCTGCGCGATGCCGTAGCGCGCGCCGTTGCTCACCGAGAGCAGGTTGTTGGGGCCGAACGCCATGTTGATGGCGAAGCAGGCCGGCAGGAACAGCAGGTAGGCGGACAGGGTCATGGCGTCTGCGGTGGGAGGCGGGGGAGGCGACCATTATCCGCAGCGCCGCGGACCGCCGGCTTCAGCCGAAGGTGAAGGCATAGGCCTGCGCGCCGGGGTCGAGGAACTCGATCTCGAACAGCCGCTCGCGCGCGCCCTGCTGCTGGCGCACCAGTTGGTAGAGCCGCTGCGCGTCGACCGTGCCCACGCCTTGCGCGTCGGTGTCGAAGCCGTGGTCGGCCAGCGGCGGCTGGCCGTCGATGCGCACGCGGAAGCGCACCGGCTTGCCGTCGGCCGCGGGGCCGAGCACCAGGTGCAGGTCGCGCGCCTGGAAGCGGTAGGCGATGCGTCCGCCCGGGCGCGCGAGCACCGCGCGCTCGGCATCGACCGCCCAGTCGCCCGCCAGCGCCCACTGGTTGATGCGCAGCGCGGCCGGTGCCTGGTAGGCATGGGTGCGGCCCGCGACCAGCCCGCCCGGCGAGGCGAAGCCCTCGGCGCGTTCCTGGCCGATGTAGGTCTCGCCCGAGCGCACGGGCTCGGTGCCGGGCGCGGCCTGCGTGCCCAGGCCCTGCGGCGCGACCAGCCCCGCGGCGACGCGCGACTGCCCGGCCTCGGCCAGCAGCTGCTGGATCACCTGCTCCGACTTCGCGTACTGGCCCTCGCCGAACAGCTGGTGGCGGATGCGCCCCTGCGCGTCGACGAAGTAGAAGGCCGGCCAGGCCTGGTTGCCGAAGGCGCGCCAGATCGCGTAGTTGCTGTCGACGGCGACCGGGAAGCCGATATCGAGGTCCTTGACCGCGCGGCGCACGTTGGCCGGGCGCTTCTCGAACGCGAACTCGGGCGTGTGCACGCCCACGACCACGAGGCCGGCGTCCTTGTACTTCTCGGCCCAGGCGCGCAGGTAGGGCAGGGTGCGCAGGCAGTTGATGCAGGAGTAGGTCCAGAAGTCGACCAGCACCACCTTGCCGCGCAGCGCCTCGGGCGTGAGCGGCGGCGAGTTGATCCACTCGGTGGCGCCGGCCAGCGCGGGGAACGGGCCCTGGTCGCGCAGGGGGCGCGGCGTGAAGGCGGGGGTGGGTGCTTCGGCGCTGACCCGCATCAGGCCGCCCTGGTCCTCGCGCGCGGACTGCGGCATGGCTTGCGGTGCGGCGGGCTTTGGCGGGCCGAGGCGGTCGAGCAGCGCCTGTTCGAGCGCGTTGGTGCCGCCGCCCGAGAGCTGGCTCAGCAGGCCAGTGTCCAGCCCGAGCGCGATCGCGCCCACGCCCGCGAGCACCGCGGCGCCGGCCGCGCGGCGCAGCCATTCGCCGGTGCGCAGCGAGGCCTTCATGCGTGCGAACACGCGGTTGCCGAACAGCAGCGCGCCGGCCAGCGAGGTGCAGGCGCCGGCCGCGTAGGCCAAGAGCAGCAGCGAGGTACCGGCGCTGGCGCCGTTGAGCGCGGCGCCGGTCAGGATCAGGCCCAGGATCGGTCCCGCGCAGGGCGCCCACAGCAAGCCCGTGCCCACGCCCAGCAGCAGCGGCGTGAACGCCGAGCCGCCGGTCGGCGCATCGGCCAGCCGCAGCCCGAGCGCCACCAGCGGCCGGCTCAGCCGGTCGGCCAGCGCGGGCAGCAGCAGCGTGAGGCCGAACAGCGCGAGCAGCGCGATCGCCGCGTAGCGCCCCCACTCGTTGAGCGCCACCACCCAGCCACCGCCCACGGCCGCGAGGGTGGCGACGGCCGCGAAGGCCAGCGCCATGCCCGCGAGCATCGGCAGGCCATGCGAGCGGAACGGGCGGTCGGCGCGCGCGAACACGAAGGGCAGCACCGGCAGGATGCAGGGGCTCAGGATGGTGAGCACCCCGCCGAGGTAGGCAACGATGAGAACGAGCATGGTGGCGCTCCTGGTTGGGTCGTGGATGGATCGGTGGGGAAGGGGCGTGCACATCCCCCGCGGCCTCGCGTCGCGGGGCCGCCGTCGGGTGTCGCCGTGGTGGGTTGTGTGCGCTCAGTCGCCCGGCGCGGGCCGCGTGCCGAGCAGCAGGCTGGCCTCGAGCCCGCCCTCGGGCCGGTTGGCCAGCCGCAGCTGCGCGCCCATCGCGGTAGCGAGCTGCTGCGCGATCGCGAGGCCGAGGCCGGTGCCGCCGGTGTCGCGGTTGCGCGAGCTCTCGACGCGGTAGAAGGGCTTGAGCACCGCGTCGAGCTCGTCGGCCGGTATGCCCGGGCCGTTGTCGACCACCGCGATGCGCAGCTGGCCGCCCGCCGCCTCGGGCTGCACGCGCACGCTGACCTCGGTGCCGAACTTGAGCGCGTTGTCGATCAGGTTGGCGAGGATGCGGCGCAGCGCGTTGGGCCGGGTCACGATCGGCGTGCCGGCGCGGCCCTCGAGCCGCACCGGCTGGCCGGCATCCTCGTAGTCGGCGAGCATGCTCTGCACCAGCGCATCGGCATCCACGCGCAGCGGCGGCTCGGTCGCGCCGTGCAGCGTGCGCGCATAGGTCACGCCCTCGCGCACCAGCGACTTCATCGCGTCGAGGTCCTGGCGGAACTTGTCGCGGTCGGGCGTGGCGTCCATCAGCTCGGTGCGCAGCCGCATGCGCGTGATCGGCGTCTGCAGGTCGTGCGAGATCGCGGCCAGGATCTCGACGCGCTCCGACATGTAGCCCGAGATGCGCTGCTGCATCGCATTGAAGGCGCGCGCGGCATGGGCCACCTCGCTCGGGCCGTGCTCGTCGAGCGGCCGGCCCTTGAGGTCGGGCCCGAGCTCGTCGGCCGCGCTCGCCAGCTGCGCCAGCGGCCGCGTGACCAGCCGCACCGCGGCCCAGGCGCACAGCGCCAGCACCAGCAGCTGCACCGCGAGGCCCCACACCAGCCAGGGCGACATCGGCATGTCGACCCGGCGCGCATGCACGATCAGCGCCGAGCCGTCGTGCAGCCGCACCTGGATCTCCAGGCCGCCGGTGGGGTTGCCGACCTCGCCGATCTTCACGATCTCGAACGGGCGCATCGCGTCCATGATGGCCTCGCCGAACTGGCGCAGCGAGGCCGAGGCCGGCGCCTTGCCACCGGCCTCGCCGCCGAGCGTGAAGTGGTAGTTGCGCCGCTCCAGCCGCGCGAGCCAGTCCGCGCGCTCGCCGGCCGGCAGGCGGTCGAGCAGTGCCACCGAGCTCGCGATGTCGCGCTCGATGCCGATCATCATCAGCTCGCGCATCGCGAGGCCGCGCTCGTAGTTGATCGCGCCGAAGGTCAGGGCCTGTGCGATCGCGAGGCCGACCACGATGATCAGCGTGACGCGCGCGAACAGCGAGCGCGGGACCAGCCGGCGCAGCCCGCGGCGGACGGGGGCGGCCTGGCTGGCGGCGGGGCTGGCGGGGGTGGACATGGACGCCTTTATAGACGGGTGGACGAAGGCGCCGGCGTCGGCCGGCGCGCCGCGGCTCAGACCAGGCGCAGCGTCACGTCGATGTTGCCGCGCGTGGCCTTCGAGTACGGGCAGGTCTGGTGCGCCGCGTCGACCAGGCCCTGGGCCACCTCGCGGTCCAGGCCCGGGATGCTCACGTCGAGCCGGGCCTGCAAAAAGTAGCCGCCCGTGCCGGTGCCGAGGTCGACCTCGGCGTTCACGCTCAGGTCGGCCGGCAGCGCGATCTTCTGCTTGGCGGCGGCCAGGCCCATCGCGCCGATGAAGCAGGCCGACCAGCCGGCCGCGAACAGCTGTTCGGGGTTGGTGCCCTGGCCGGCGGAGCCGGGCGAGGACAGCTGGATGTCGAGCCGGCCGTCGCTGCTGCGCGCGCTGCCGTCGCGGCCGCCGGAGGTGGTGTGGGTCTTGCCGGTGTAGAGGACCTTGTCGATCTGGCTCATGGTGGTTCCTTGGATGGATGAAGAAGGGGTTGTTCGTCGAACGGAACGGATTCTTGGGCCGCGGCCACCGGCGCGGCGCGCCTTGCGTATGCCTGTGTATCCGCGCGAAAAACGCACACAGTACGTTTCACGTCCCCGGGTGCGGGCAGCCCCGAGTGCAACGGCATGTGGCGTCCTGCCGCGCCGGATACTTGGGCATACAAAAGCCGCTCTCGCGCGCCGGCCGGCGGCTACATTGCGCTGCACGACAACCCAGAGACCGCGCCATGAACACCAGGCCTTCCGACCACATCCTCATCGTCGACGACGACCGGGAGATCCGCGAACTGCTGAGCACCTACCTGGTGAAGAACGGCCTGCGCGTGGTGGCGGTGCCGACCGGGCGCCACATGCGCGCGGCGCTCGAGGACTCGGGGCCCTTCGACCTCATCATCCTCGACCTGATGCTGCCGGGCGAGGACGGCCTGACCCTGTGCCGCGACCTGCGCACCGGCAAGTACAAGGCCACGCCGATCCTGATGCTGACCGCGCGCAGCGAGGAGGCCGACCGCATCCTGGGCCTGGAGATGGGCGCCGACGACTACCTGGCCAAGCCTTTCTCGGCGCGCGAGCTGCTCGCGCGCATCCGCTCGGTGATGCGCCGCACCCGCATGCTGCCGCCCAACATGGGCTCGGCCGAGGCCGCGCGCAAGCTGGTGTTCGGCGAATGGCAAGTCGATACCGTGGAGCGCCACCTGCTCGACGAGAGCGGCACCATGGTCGCGCTCAGCGGCGCCGAGTACCGGCTGCTGCGCGTGTTCCTCGACCATCCGCAGAAGGTGCTGAGCCGCGACCAGCTGCTGAGCCTGACCCAGGGCCGCGAGGCCGAGCTGTTCGAGCGCTCGATCGACCTGCTGGTGAGCCGGCTGCGCCAGCGCCTGCGCGACGATGCGCGCGAGCCGCGCTACCTGAAGACGGTGCGCAGCGAAGGCTACGTGCTGGCCGCGGCGGTCGAGGCGCGCGACTAGGCGCCTTTTCGCTTCGAGGGACCCGTCGCCGAACGGGTCGAGATGCATTGGCAGTTCGTCGGCTGGCGGACTTCGTGCGCGAAGCCGCCTGCCAGGAACAGCAGGGCGAACCAGAGCTTCTTCATCTCAGGACGCCGGCGCGGGTTCGGCCAGCAGTGCCTGGATCTTCTTCTCGGTAGCTCCGTAGCTGCCCTCGCCGAAGTGCGAATAGACGATGCGGCCCTGCTTGTCGATCAGGTAGACGGCCGGCCAGTACTGGTTGCGGAAGGCCTTCCAGGTGCCGTAGCTGTTGTCCTGCGCCACCGCGTGGCGGATCTGCAGGCGCTGGATCGCGTCCTTCACGTTCTGCGTCGACTTCTCGTAGGCGAACTCGGGCGTGTGCACGCCGACCACGACCAGCCCCTGGTCCTTGTACTTCGCGTCCCAGTCCTTGACGTAGGGCAGGTGGTTCAGGCAGTTGATGCAGGTGTAGGTCCAGAAGTCGACCAGCACCACCTTGCCGCGCAGCGCCGCCATGTCCAGCGGTGGCGAGTTGAGCCAGGTGTCGATGTGGGTGAAGGCCGGCGCGGGCGCGGCCTGCGCGGCGGGGATGTCGCCGCCGCCGGGCGGCGCGGCGAGGGTGACGAAAGCCACCGAGGCGGCGATGGCGGCGGCGATGGCGAGCGGTGCGGCGGGGATGCGCATGGCGGTTCCTTCGGGTGAGAAAGAGGCGGTGGAAGAATCGATGCGGCGATTCTTCGACGCCCGCCACCGCTGCCGCGCGTGCTGCGTATGCCTGTGTATCCGTGGGGCGCAAGCCGCACAGTACGTTGCACGCTGCTAGCTGTTGAGCGTGAACCCCGTCTGCTTCACCACCGCCTGCCAGCGCGCGATCTCGTCGTTCAGGTGCTTCGCGAAGGCCTGGCTGCCGCGCGGCATCGGGTCGATGAAGGCATCGGCCAGCCGGGTCTTGACCTCGGGCAGGTCGAGCACCTTGGCGAGCGCGGCGTTCAGGCGCTGCTGCACGTCGGCGGGCGTCTTCGCGGGCACCATGAGGCCGTACCAGACGCTGCCGACGATGCCGGGCGCGCTCTCGGCGAAGGTCTGCACCTGCGGCAGCTTGGGATCGCGCGCCGTGCTCGCGATGGCGAGCACCTTGAGCCGCTTCGCCTCGATGTGCGGCATGCAGGCCGGCACCGAGTTGATCACCATCGGCACCTGGCCGCCGATGGCATCGGTCAGCGCCAGCGCGCCGCCCTTGTAGGGCACGTGCACCAGCTCCATCCCGGTCTTGAGCTTGAGCAGCTCGTAGAGCAGGTGCGGCGCCGAGCCCTGGCCCGGCGTGCCGACGCCGTACTGGCGCACCTGCTCGCGCGGCAGCGCCAGCAGTTCCTTGAGCGAGTTGGCGGGGAGCGACGGATGCGCCACCAGCAGCTGCGGCGAGGAGCCGATCAGCGTGAGCGGCGCGAAGTCCTTGGTCGAATCGAAGGGCAGCCGCGGCTGCACCGCCGCGTTGGTGGCGTGCGCGGCATCGGCGATCAGCAGCGTGTAGCCATCGGCCGCGCTCTTGGCCACGGCGTCGGTGCCGATCATGGCGGATGCGCCGGCCTTGTTGTCGACGATGACGTTCCAGCCGCTGGACTCGGTGAGCTTCTGCGCCACCAGACGCCCGACCACGTCGGAGCCGCCACCGGGCGCATAGGGCACGACCAGCCGGATCGGGCGGCTCGGGTAGTCATTGGCGAAGGCGGGGCGGCCGAGCGACAGGGCCGCGGCCGAGAGGGTGGTGGCGACGAAGTCGCGGCGGGACAGGGTGGGCATGGTGGATCTCCTGGAAGGGGGCGGCTCAGCGAAGCAGGGTGTCGGCGGCGCGGCGGAAGCCGGCGATGGCGGCGTCGACGGCGGCGGTGTCGATGTGGCGGTGCGTCACGAGGCGCAGCCGGTGGCTGCCCCAGGCGCGCACCAGCACGCCGTGCTCGCGCAGCGCGCGGGTCCATGCCGCGCTGTCGGGGCCGTGCGCGGGCAGGTCGGCGAGCACGATGTTGGTGACGGGCGTGTTGGTGCGCAGCGCGCCGGGCCGGATGTCGGCGAGGCCCTTGGCCAGCCGGCGCGCCTGGCGGTGGTCGTCGGCGAGCCGGCCGGCCATGGTCTCGATGGCCTCGAGCCCGGCCGCCGCGACCACGCCGACCTGGCGCTGCGTGCCGCCGAGCATCTTGCGCAGCCGGCGCGCGCGTTCGATCGTCGCGGCGGTGCCGACCAGCACCGCGCCGGCCGGTGCGCTCAGGCCCTTCGAGAGGCAGACGGACACGCTGTCGGCGAAGCGCGCGATGGCGGCGGGCGCCACCTCCAGCGCGACCGCCGCGTTGAACAGCCGCGCGCCGTCGAGGTGCACGCGCGCGCCCGCGCCCCGCGCAGCCTCCATCACCGCGCGCATGTGCTCGAGCGGCGGCACGGCGCCGCCCGCGTTCGCGTGCGAGGTCTCCATGCCGACGAGTTCGGTGCGCAGGCCGCCGGGGCGGCGCAGGGTGCGCTCGAGTTCGTCGAGGTCCATCGCGCCGGCCGTGCCCGCGATGCCGAGGTAGGCCAGGCCCGCGAGCGTGGCGCCGCCGCGCTCGGTCAGGAACATGTGGGCCGTGGCCTCGAGCAGCACCTGGCCCTGGCGCTCGGTCTGCGCGAGCACGGCCAGCAGGTTGCCCATGGTGGCCGTGGGCACGTAGAGGCCGGCCTCCTTGTCGAGCGTGCGCGCCACCAGCGCCTCGAGTTCGCGCGCGGTCGGGTCGCCGTCGAGGCCGTCGTCGCCCAGCGGCGCGCTGCGCATGCGCTCGTACATCGCGGGCGTGGGCCGCGTGACGGTGTCGCTGCGCAGGTCCACGCCGGGAGGATCGGAGGGTGCGGTCGCGTCGGTGCCAGTCATGGCGGCGAGTATTCGCGCGGCCCGCGGATACGCAAAATTCCTTGTAGAGGGTGCGTCATACAATTTTGATATGACGACCCGCCGCATGACGCTCAAGCACATCGAGGCCTTCCGCATCGTCATGCAGACCGGCTCGATGACCGAGGCCGCGCGCCGGCTCCACACCTCGCAGCCCCAGGTCAGCCGGCTGGTGTCGCAGCTCGAGGCCATCGTCGGCTTCCTGCTGTTCGAGCGCCGCGGCACGCGCCTTTTGCCCTCGCTCGACGGCAAGCGCTTCTTCCAGGACGTGGAGAAGGCCTTCGTCGGGCTCGAGGGCCTGGAGGGCGCGGCCTCGAACATCCGCTCCTTCGGCGGCGACCGGCTCGCGGTGGCCGCCATGCCGCGGATCGCGGGCGGGCTGCTGAGCAAGGCCGTCGCGCAGTTCAAGGCCGAGCATCCCGAGACCCTGCTCACCATCCACTCGGGCGCGGCCGCCACCGTCAACACCTGGGTCAGCTCGGGCCTGTGCGAGCTCGGGCTGGCCATCCTCTACGGCGACGACGTGCCGGGCATGCAGGTCCAGACCCTGCTGACCATGGACTGCGTGGCCGTGCTGCCGATCGGGCACCGGCTCGCGAAGCGCAAGCAGGTCGCGGCGGCCGACCTCGAGGGCGAGGCCTTCGTCTCGTTCCCGCTCGGCAGCGCGCCGCGCGAACGCATCGACCGCGTGCTGGCGGCCGCCGGCGCCCGCACGCGCACGGTGCTGGAGTCGGACCTCGGTGCCTCGGTCTGCGCGCTGGTCGCCGCGGGCCTGGGCGTCAGCGTGCTCAACCCGCTGGCGGCGCTCGAGGAGCGGCGCAACCTCGAGCTCGCGGTGCGCGCCTTCGTGCCCGCGATCCCGGTGCGGCTCGCGCTCCTGCTGCCGCCCGATGCGCCGGATTCGCGGCTGGTGAGCGCCTTCGCGGACCAGGTGCGCGCGGTGATCGCCTCGGATCTCGAGGTGATCCGACCGTACCGGCGCTGAGGCCGCCGGCTACACCAGCTCGGCGTTGGCCGAGATGCGCTGGATCGCCTGCGGCGGCTGCCCGAAGGCACGCAGGAAGGCCTGCCGCATGCGCTCGCGGTCGCCGAACCGGTCTCGCTCGCGATCACCTCGATCGGGCGCCGCAGAAGGAATCGGCCAGCACCATCCCGGCCGCGCGCTATGGTCTGGCGCGCTGAGTCCTCCTTTCTTCTTCTTTTCAGGAGCCCCGCATGCCGTACCTCCAGCTGGACGTCAACGACCACTACCCGAGCGAACTCAAGCAGCGCCTGGCCGAACGCATGAGTCGCACCTACGCCGAGATGATGTCGGTGGACATCCGCCGCATCAGCGTCGCGGTGCGCGAGCTCGGCGAGGGCGGGCTCTGGCGCATTCCCGACCCGGAGGGCCCGCCGGTGCCGGTGTCGCTGATGATGCTGGACATCCGCCACGGCCGGCCGCCCGAGCTGCGCATGGCGCTCGCCAAGGCGCTGTGCGCTCACTGCATCGAGCTGCTGGGCCTGCGCGAGGACCGGCTCAACGTCGAGTTCACCCAGCACACGGGCGACGAGATGTACCACCCCACGCTCGGCGGCTACAGCCCGGACTGGACGCCGGGCAAGTCCTGACGCGTGCCGCTCCGGCGGCGCCCGACCCCTGACGGCGAGCGGTCACGGTGCCTTGCGCATAATTGACGCAAGCTATGACCCTCACCGAACTCAAATACATCGTTGCCGTGGCCAGGGAGCGCCATTTCGGCAAGGCGGCCGAAGCCTGCTACGTGTCCCAGCCCACGCTCTCGGTGGCCATCAAGAAGCTCGAGGACGAACTCGAAGTCAAGCTCTTCGAGCGCAGCGCCGGCGAAGTCACGGTCACGCCGCTCGGCGAGCAGATCGTGCAGCAGGCCCAGAGCGTGCTCGACCAGGCGGCCAGCATCAAGGAGATCGCCAAGCGCGGCAAGGACCCGCTGGCCGGGCCGCTGAACCTCGGCGTGATCTACACCATCGGGCCCTACCTGCTGCCCGACCTCGTGCGCCAGGTGATCGCGCGCACGCCGCAGATGCCGCTGGTGCTGCAGGAGAACTTCACCGTCAAGCTGCTCGAGATGCTGCGCGCCGGCGAGATCGACTGCGCGATCATGGCCGAGCCCTTTCCCGACACCGGCCTGGCGATGGCGCCGCTGTACGACGAGCCCTTCGTGGCGGCGCTGCCGGTCAAGCACAAGTTCGCCGACCGCGAGTCGATCACCTCCGAAGAGCTGCAGAGCGAGACCATGCTGCTGCTGGGCACGGGCCACTGCTTTCGCGACCACGTGCTCGAGGTCTGTCCCGAGTTCGCGCGCTTCTCGAGCAATGCCGAGGGCATCCGCAAGAGCTTCGAGGGCTCGTCGCTCGAGACCATCAAGCACATGGTGGCCTCGGGCATGGGCGTGACGCTGGTGCCGCGGCTGTCGGTGCCGGCCGAGGCGCTCAAGCCCCGGGGCAAGGGCCGCAAGGAATCGGAGCAGATGGTGCGCTATCTGCCGGTGCGCGACGCGCAGGACCGCGATCCACCCACGCGCCGCGTGGTGCTCGCATGGCGGCGCACCTTCACGCGCTACGAGGCGATCGCGGCGCTGCGCAATGCGATCTATGCCTGCGAACTGCCGGGCGTGAAGCGGCTTTCCTGAGCCGATGCGGCGCGGGAGCGGGCGAATTCGCGACCTCGGCCTACGCCGCCGCAAGCCTGGAATATCGAACGCTGCGATAGAGTGACGCTGTTGCGAAGCCGCGCGCCGGCTTCGAGAATTCCGGTGTCACTCCCAACTTGAAGAAAGATCTTTTGCCATGGCCAAAGCTCCCAAGAAAACCAAGCCCTCTCCCGCTTCCTCCGCCGGCAAGGTGCCCAAGAAGGGCGGCACCGTGGTTGCGCAGGAGTCCGGCAGCCGCAATGCGCCGATCATCAACATCGGCATCGAGCGCCAGGACCGCGCGGCCATCGCCGAAGGCCTGAGCCGCGTGCTCGCCGACACCTACACGCTCTACCTCACCACGCACAACTTCCACTGGAACGTGACGGGTCCGCACTTCAACTCGCTGCACGCGATGTTCATGGCGCAGTACACCGAGCTGTGGAACTCGACCGACGTGATCGCCGAGCGCATCCGCGCGCTGGGCCACTACGCGCCGGGCTCGTACGCCGAGTTCAGCAAGATCGCCACCGTGCCCGACGTGCCGCAGGACCCGCCCAAGGCGATGGAGATGGTGCGCATCCTCGTGAAGGGCCACGAGACCGTGTCGCGCATCGCGCGCGAATTCATCCCCGTGGCCGAGGAAGCCGGCGACGATCCGACGGCCGACATGCTGACCGCGCGCTGCACGGTGCATGACCAGACCGCCTGGATGCTGCGTTCGCTGCTCGAGGATTGACCTCCCATCCCGCCCCCCCACGGCCTCACGCCCGCGTCACGCCGCGGGCGTTTTGCCGTGTATCTCGACCTGATCCGCTGGAACCGTCCCGCGGGCTGGCTGCTGCTGCTGTGGCCCAGCCTCGGCGCGCTCTGGTTCGCGGCCGACGGCTGGCCGGGCTGGCACCTGGTCGCGGTGTTCGTGCTCGGCACGATCCTGATGCGCAGCGCGGGCTGCTGCGTCAACGACGTGGCCGACCGCGACTTCGACCGCCACGTGAAGCGCACCGCGCAGCGGCCCGTGACCAGCGGCGAGATCTCGGTGCGCGAGGCGCTGCTGCTCGGCGCCGTGCTCGCGCTGGTGGCCTTCGGGCTGGTGCTCACGACCAACCGGGTCACGGTGTACTGGTCGTTCGCCGCGCTCGCGGTCACGCTGGTCTATCCCTATGCCAAGCGCTTCGTGTCGATCCCGCAGGCGGTGCTCGGCATCGCGTTCAGCTTCGGCATTCCGATGGCCTTCGCGGCCGTGCAGGCCACCGTGCCGGCCTTCGCATGGTGGCTGCTGGCGGGCAACCTGTTCTGGGTGCTGGCCTACGACACCGAGTACGCGATGGTCGACCGCGACGACGACCTCAAGATCGGCATGAAGACCTCGGCCATCACCTTCGGCCGCTACGACGTGGCGGCGGTGATGGCGAGCTATGCGGTCTTCCTCGCCGTGTGGACCTGGGCCGGCGCGAGCCGCGGGCTCGGCGCCGTGTTCTACCTCGCGATCGCGATCGCGGCGGGACAGGCGGCCTGGCACTGGCGGCTGATCCGCGCGCGCACGCGCGAAGGCTGCTTCCAGGCCTTCCGGCTCAACCACTGGCTGGGCTTCGCGGTCTTCGCCGGCGTGGTGGCCGGCTACGGCCTGCGCTGATCCACGGCCGGCAACGGAAACGAGACCGCATGCAGCCCACGCCCGACGCCGAGGCCACGCTGGCGAATCTGCGCGCCCGGATCGGCCGCGAGGCGCATTCGGAATGGCACCGCATCACGCAGGACATGGTGGCGCGCTACGCCGAGCTGTCGGGTGACGGCGAGGGCGAATCGGATCCATCTCGATCCGGAGCGCGCCGCGCGCGAGGCCGGCTACGGCGGCGCCATCGTGCAGGGCTTCTTCCAGGTCTCGCACCTGATCAAGCTCAGCGGCGAGGCGATGCGCAGCCTGCTGCCCTTCGACACCAACCATGCGCTGAACTACGGCTTCGACCGCCTGCGCTTCGTGCGGCCGATGCCGGTGGGCGCGCGCTTCCGGGCGCGCGTGCGCATCGCGGAGGTCACGCCCAAGCCCGGCGACAGCTTCCTGCTGAAGGAAGCGCTGCAGCTCGAGCTGGAGGACGGCACCGTCACGCTGGCGGCCGACTGGCTGTTCTTCCTCGGCCCGCGCGCGCTGGCGGGCACCTTCGACGCGCCGCCGGCCTGAGGGCCCTCAGCCGCGGCCGAATTCCTCGCCGAGCTCGGCCGCGCGCTTCTGCGCCGCACGGATCGCGGTCTTGAACTGTCCCTTGACGTCGGCCTGCTGCAGCGCGCTGATCGCCGCGTAGGTGGTGCCGCCCTTGGAGGTCACGCGCTCGCGCAGCACCGCGGGCGGCTCGTGCGCGCTGTCGGCCAGCGCCGAGGCGCCGGTGAAGGTGCCGATCGCCAGGCGCTGCGCCTGGTCGGGCGCGAGGCCCATCTCGATGCCGGCCTCGGTCATGGCCTCGATGAAATAGAACACGTAGGCCGGGCCCGAGCCCGACATCGCGGTCACCGCGTCGAGCGCGGGTTCCTCGTCGACCCAGATCAGCTCGCCGGTGGGCGTCAGCAACTGGCCGACCAGCGCGCGGTCGGCGCCGTCGGCACCGGCGCGCGCGAACAGGCCCGTCATGCCCTGGCCGACCAGCGCCGGCGTGTTCGGCATGGCCCGCACCACGCGCTCGGTGGCCAGCCAGCGGGCGATGCTGTCGGACGGGATGCCCGCGGCCACGCTCAGGTGCAGGGCGTTTTCGGCGAAGGGGCGCACCGGGCGCGTGGCCTCGGCGAAGGTCTGGGGCTTGACCGCCCAGACCACCACCGCGCAGCGCGACAGCGCCGCGCCGGCCTCCGCCTGGGCCGCGATGCCGAAGGTGTTGGACAGCCTGGCGCGCGCCTCCTCGAAGGGCTCGACCACCTCGAAGGAGGTGGCCGGCGTGCCTTGCTGGATCAGCCCGCCGATGATGGCGCTGGCCATGTTGCCGCCGCCGATGAAGGCGATGGGCGGCAGCGGCGCGGGGGCGTTGCGGGGCAGGAAGGTGGCGGCGATGGTCATGGTCGGTCGAGGAATTCGAAGGCGGCGAACTGCGTGATCTGCAGCGGGTTGAAATTGTCGTCGCTGACGATCATCAGCGTCCGCCCGCCACCGGGCAGCGGCGGTCCCCAGCACATGCCCTCGCTGTTGTCGAGGCGCGAGAGGCCGTTGTCGGCCCCGAGCCGGGAGAAATCGGCGACCAGGGTCTTGGCGACCGGCCGGTGGTTGCCGGGGGCCAGCGCCTCCAGGCCCAGCACGTCGCTGCCGCCGCGGGTGTCTATCTCATAGAGGCGCAGCGAATTCCCGGTGCCGGCGGCGTAGGCGCGCTCGAGCACCAGCATGCGGTGCGCGTCGATCATCAGCACCTCGCTCACGCCGTTGTCGGCATAGGTGCCCGGCACCAGGGGGCGCAGCGGAATCGCGTCGGGCACATAGGCGATCTGGCCGGTCGCGCGGCCGCTGGCCAGGTCGATGTGCGTGAAGCGGCAGGGGCCGCCGGCGGCGTCGACCGTGGGCACGGGGCCGTCCTGGATCAGCGCGTTCTCCATCGCCAGCCAGGCCGTGCGGCCGTCGGGCACCAGCGCGAGGCCTTCGAAGGCGAGGTTGTCGCGCGCGCCGCGGCGCTGGGCCGGATCGGGTTGGAACAGGGCGGGCAACGCGAATTCGCGCAGGAAGCGGCCGTCGCGCGCCGATTCGTAGAGCGCGGGGCCGAAGCCGCGCGCGAGGTCGCCCTCGCTGCTCCACAGCAGGGTGCCGGTATCGGGGCGCAGGCGCAGCGATTCGGGGTCGGGCACCGGCAGGCCGGCAATGGCCTGGCGGCGCGAAGGCCAGGGGCCGCCGCCCGGGCGTTGCAGTTCGACGACACCGGTGGGTTCGGGCGCGGCGCTCCAGGGCGCGGGCCAGCGCGCCCTATAGAAGCGCACGGGCGCCAGCTCCGACCGGTCGTCGCTCAGGAGCAGGTACTCACCCGCGCTGGCGTCGAAGTCGATGCCCGAGAGTCCGCCCGCCGGCGTGCCGCCGATGGAGAACCGGTGCGGCCAGCGTGCTTCCGCGAGGCGGCGCAGCCGGACGGGCGCCGGCGAACCGGGCGCGGCCGCCGGGGCGCCGCAGCCGGCCGCGCCCAGCGCCAGGGCGCCAGCGGCCCCCGCGAGGCCGCCCAGCACGAGACGGCGGGTGGTCGAGAACGAGGGGGAGGGGCGGGAGGGCGCACGGGCCAGAGTCTAGTGTCTTGGCGGGTGGCGCAAAGAAGGCAGTTGACATCGAAGCAGGCGGGTGCCACAATCGCGGGCTTCGCTTCAAAAAGGCGAAGATTTCAGCCCAAACGGGAAGCGCTTCGAGTGGTTCGAAGCGCGGACGGCGGGCCCAAGACTGACCGATGCGAGACACGCGAATCCCTCCGGGCCGCGCATTGGTACAAGTTGGGAATATCAAGAAATGATCCAAACTGAATCCCGGCTCGAAGTGGCCGACAACACAGGCGCGAAGTCCGTCCTGTGTATCAAGGTGCTCGGTGGCTCCAAGCGGCGTTATGCCAGCGTGGGCGACGTCATCAAGGTCAGCATCAAGGAAGCCGCTCCGCGTGGTCGCGTCAAGAAGGGCGAGATCTACAGCGCTGTGGTCGTGCGCACCGCCAAGGGCATCCGTCGCGCCGACGGCTCGCTCGTCAAGTTCGACGGCAATGCCGCCGTGCTGCTCAACGCCAAGCTGGAGCCGATCGGCACCCGCATCTTCGGACCGGTGACGCGCGAACTGCGCACCGAGAAGTTCATGAAGATCGTGTCGCTGGCACCCGAAGTTCTCTAAGGACAACAACGCCATGAACAAGATTCGCAAAGGCGACCAGGTCATCGTGTTGGCCGGCCGCGACAAGGGCAAGCGCGGCGTCGTGACGCTGCGCAAGGACGACTCGCACGTGCTCGTCGAAGGCATCAACCTCGTCAAGAAGCACACCAAGCCGAACCCGCTCAAGGGTACGACCGGTGGCATCGTCGAGAAGGCCATGCCGATTCACCAATCCAACGTGGCGATCTTCAATGCCGCGACCGGCAAGGCCGATCGCGTGGGCATCAAGGTGAGCCAGGATGCCGAAGGCAAGCGCGTCGCAGTGCGTGTCTTCAAGTCCAGCGGCGAAGAAATCAAGATCGCCTAAGAGGTACTCAGATGGCACGTCTCCAACAACACTATCGCGAAAAGATCGCCAAGGACCTTACCGAGAAGTTCGGTTATGTCTCGCCGATGCAGGTCCCGCGCCTCACCAAGATCACGCTCAACATGGGCGTGGGTGAAGCCGTCGCCGACAAGAAGGTCCTCGACAACGCCGTCGCCGACCTGACCAAGATCGCCGGCCAGAAGCCCGTGGTCACCAAGTCGAAGAAGGCCATCGCCGGTTTCAAGATCCGCGAGAACCAACCCATCGGCTGCATGGTCACGCTGCGCGGCGTCCAGATGTACGAATTCCTGGACCGCTTCGTGACGGTGGCTCTGCCCCGCGTTCGCGACTTCCGCGGTATCTCGGGTCGTGCCTTCGACGGTCGCGGCAACTACAACATCGGCGTGAAAGAGCAGATCATCTTCCCCGAGATCGAGTACGACAAGGTCGACGCCCTGCGTGGTCTGAACATCAGCATCACGACGACGGCTAAGACCGATGAAGAAGCCAAGGCGCTGCTCGCCGGCTTCCGTTTCCCGTTCAAGAACTGAGGTGATCCGTGGCTAAAGCATCTTTGATCCAGCGCGAACTCAAGCGCGACAAGCTGGTTGCCAAGTTCGCCGCCAAGCACGCCGAACTGAAGGCCGCCTCGAACGACCTCAAGAAGACCGAAGAAGAGCGCGCAGCCGCCCGCCTGGCACTGCAAAAGCTCCCGCGCAACGCGAACCCCACGCGTCAACGCAACCGTTGCGAAATCACCGGTCGTCCGCGCGGCACCTTCCGTCAATTCGGTCTGGCCCGCGCCAAGATCCGCGAACTGGCCTTCAACGGTGACATCCCCGGTGTCATCAAGGCCAGCTGGTAAGCCAGGCAGGAGCAAACAACATGAGCATGAGTGATCCCATTGCCGACCTGCTGACGCGTATCCGCAACGCGCAGATGGTGGCGAAGCCCACCGTGTCGGTCCCGTCTTCCAAGGTGAAGATCGCGATCGCACAAGTCCTGAAGGACGAGGGCTACATCGACGGCTTCCAGGTCAAGACCGAAGCCGGCAAGAGCGAACTCGAAATTTCGCTGAAGTACTACGCTGGTCGCCCGGTCATCGAGCGCATCGAGCGCGTGAGCCGCCCCGGCCTGCGCGTCTACAAGTCCAGCACTGCCATTCCGCAAGTCCAGAACGGCCTCGGCGTTGCGATCGTCACGACCCCCCAGGGCGTGATGACCGACCGCAAGGCACGCGCCTCCGGTGTCGGTGGCGAAGTGCTGTGCTACGTCGCCTGACCGAGACATCGAGGAGAACACTGAAATGTCCCGAGTAGGAAAATCGCCGGTCGCCATCCCCCAAGGCGTGGATGTGCAGATCAAGGAAGACCAGATCAGCGTCAAGGGCACGGGCGGTTCGCTCAGCCTCGCGCGCAACGCACTGGTCAACGTCGTCAGCAAGGACGGCAAGCTGAGCTTCGAGCCGGCCAACGATTCGCGTGAAGCCAACGCGATGAGCGGCACGATTCGTCAGCTCGTGAACAACATGGTGGTCGGTGTGACCAAGGGCTTCGAGAAGAAGCTCAACCTGGTCGGCGTGGGCTACAAGGCCGCCGCCCAAGGTGCCAAGTTGAACCTGCAAGTCGGTTATTCGCATCCGGTCAACATCGACATGCCGCAAGGCATCACGGTGGCCACCGCGACCCCGACCGAAATCGTGATCAAGGGTGCCGATCGCCAGCGCGTCGGCCAAGTGGCCGCTGAGATCCGTGCCGTTCGTCCGCCCGAGCCCTACAAGGGCAAGGGTATCCGTTATGCGGACGAGAAGATCGTGATCAAAGAGACCAAGAAGAAGTAAGGGGCAGCAAAATGATGTTGACCAAAAAAGCACAGCGTCTCCGCCGTTCGCGCCAGACCCGCATCCGCATCGCGACGCAGGGCGTGGCTCGCCTCACGGTGAACCGCACCAACCTGCACATCTACGCGACCGTCATCTCCGGCGACGGCTCGAAGGTGCTGGCCACGGCCTCCACCGCCGAAGCCGAAGTGCGCACCGCGCTCGGCGGCTCGGGCAAGGGTGGCAACACCGCTGCAGCCACCGCCATCGGCAAGCGCATCGCCGAAAAGGCGAAGGCCGCCGGCGTCGAGAAGGTTGCCTTCGACCGCGCAGGTTTCGCGTACCACGGCCGCGTCAAGGCGCTGGCCGATGCAGCCCGCGAAGCCGGCCTGCAGTTCTAACCGGACACGAGATTCAAAATGGCAAAGATTCAGGCAAGAACGCAGAACGAAGGCCCCGAGGACGGTCTGCGCGAGAAGATGATCGCGATCAACCGCGTCACCAAGGTGGTGAAGGGTGGTCGTATCCTCGGTTTCGCAGCACTCACCGTGGTCGGTGACGGCGATGGCCGCGTCGGCATGGGTAAGGGCAAGTCGAAGGAAGTGCCCGCGGCCGTGCAGAAGGCGATGGAAGAAGCCCGTCGCAACCTGTTCAAGGCTCCGATCAAGAACGGCACGCTGCACCACCAGGTGCAAGGCCACCACGGTGCCTCCACCGTCGTGATGTACCCGGCCCCCAAGGGTACCGGCATCATCGCCGGCGGCCCGATGCGCGCCGTGTTCGAAGTCATGGGCATCACCGACATCGTGGCCAAGAGCCATGGTTCGTCGAACCCCTACAACATGGTTCGCGCCACGCTCGACGGGTTGAAGAACTCGACGACCGCGTCCGCAGTGGCTGCCAAGCGTGGCCTCACCGTCGAAGAAATCTTCGCCTGAGCGCGAGCTCTTGCAAGGCTGAAGGAAGCATTCAAATGACGACGCAACAACAAACCCTGAAGGTGCAATTGGTCAAGAGCCCGATCGGCACCAAGGAATCGCACCGCGCCACCGTCCGTGGCCTGGGCCTGCGCAAGCTCAACAGCGTGAGCGAACTGCAGGACACCCCCGCGGTGCGCGGCATGATCAACAAGATCAGTTATCTGGTCAAAGTTCTGTAAGAGAGACTGATATGGAACTCAATGGCATCAAGCCGGCGGATGGCGCCAAGCACGCCAAGCGTCGCGTTGGCCGCGGTATCGGCTCCGGCATCGGCAAGACCGCGGGTCGCGGTCACAAGGGCCAGAAGTCGCGCGCAGGCGGTTTCCACAAGGTCGGCTTCGAAGGCGGTCAAATGCCGCTGCAGCGTCGCCTGCCGAAGCGTGGCTTCAAGTCGCAGACGCTCAAGTTCAACGCCGAAGTCACGCTGGCCGCTCTCGAGCAGCTCGGCCTGGCCGAAGTCGATGTGCTCGCCCTGAAGCAAGCCGGCCTCGTGGGCCAGCTCGCCAAGGTGGTGAAGATCATCAAGACCGGTGAGCTCACCAAGGCCGTCAAGCTGACGGGCGTCGGTGCCACCGCTGGCGCCAAGGCCGCGATCGAAGCGGCCGGCGGCAGCGTCGCCTGATCGACAGACCTTCGGACTGAAAGAAGCTCCTCGTGGCAACTAACGCGGCAACGATCGCAAAGACGGGCAAGTTCGGCGACCTGCGTCGCCGGCTGGTCTTCTTGCTGCTCGCGCTCGTGGTCTACCGGATCGGCGCGCACATTCCCGTGCCCGGCATCAACCCCGACCAGCTCGCGGCGTTGTTCCAGGGGCAGCAGGGCGGCATCCTGAGCCTGTTCAACATGTTCTCGGGTGGCGCGCTGTCGCGTTTCACGGTGTTTGCGTTGGGGATCATGCCGTACATCTCGGCGTCGATCATCATGCAGCTGATGACCTACGTGCTTCCGAGCTTCGAGCAATTGAAGAAGGAAGGCGAGGCGGGCCGTCGCAAGATCACGCAGTACACCCGTTACGGTGCACTGGGTCTGGCGCTGTTCCAGTCGTTCAGCATCGCAGTGGCGCTCGAGTCGTCGGCCGGCCTGGTCATCTCGCCCGGCTTCGGCTTCCGCATCACCGCCATGGTGAGCCTGACGGCAGGTTCGATGTTCCTGATGTGGCTCGGCGAGCAGATCACCGAACGCGGCCTGGGCAACGGCATCTCGATCCTGATCTTCGCGGGCATCGCCGCCGGTCTGCCGAACGCCATCGGCGGTCTGCTGGAGCTGGTGCGTACCGGCGCCATGAACGTGATCATCGCGCTGTTCATCGTCGCGGTGGTGGTGCTGGTCACCTACTTCGTGGTGTTCGTCGAACGCGGCCAACGCAAGATCCTCGTGAACTATGCGCGGCGCCAGGTCGGCAACAAGGTGTATGGCGGTCAGTCGTCGCACCTGCCGCTGAAGCTGAACATGGCCGGTGTGATTCCGCCGATCTTCGCGTCCTCGATCATTCTGCTGCCGGCAACGGTGGTGGGCTGGTTCAGCACCGGCGAAGGCGGGTTCCGCTGGATCAAGGACGTGGCGAGCGCTCTGCGCCCGGGCGAGCCGATCTACGTGCTGCTGTATGCCGCCGCGATCGTGTTCTTCTGCTTCTTCTATACGGCCCTCGTGTTCAACAGCCGCGAGACCGCCGACAACCTGAAGAAGAGCGGTGCGTTCATTCCGGGTATCCGCCCGGGTGACCAGACGGCACGCTACATCGACAAGATCCTGGTTCGCCTGACGTTGGCCGGCGCGGTGTACATCACCTTCGTCTGCCTGCTGCCCGAGTTCCTGATCCTGAAGTACAACGTTCCGTTCTACTTCGGTGGCACCTCCCTGTTGATCATCGTGGTCGTCACGATGGACTTCATGGCCCAGGTGCAGAACTACATGATGTCCCAGCAGTACGAGTCGCTGCTGAAGAAGGCCAATTTCAAGACTTCGTAAGGCACAGGGCACCGTCCCCCGCCGGTTGAACAGAGATTTAGGAGAGTGAAATGAGAGTTTCGGCTTCGGTCAAAACCATCTGCCGTAATTGCAAGATCATCCGCCGCAAGGGTGTGGTGCGCGTGATCTGTACCGACCCGCGCCACAAGCAGCGCCAGGGTTGATCAAAGAGTATTAGAGGACGCACATGGCACGTATTGCTGGCATCAACATTCCGCCGCACAAGCACGCTGAGATCGGCCTGACCGCCATCTTCGGTATCGGTCGCACCCGCGCCCGTCAAATCTGCGAAGCGAGCGGCATCGAATATTCGAAGAAGATCAAGGATCTGACCGACGCCGATCTCGAGAAGATCCGCGACCAGATCGCCTTGTTCACGATCGAAGGCGACCTGCGCCGCGAGACGACGATGAACATCAAGCGCTTGATGGACATCGGCTGCTACCGCGGCTTCCGTCATCGTCGCGGCCTGCCGATGCGCGGCCAGCGCACGCGCACCAACGCCCGCACCCGCAAGGGTCCGCGCAAGGCTGCGCAGTCCCTGAAGAAGTAAGGATTGAAACAGCATGGCTAAAGCTCCTGCCAACAACGCCGCACAGCGCGTTCGCAAGAAGGTTCGCAAGAACGTTGCGGACGGCATCGCCCACGTGCACGCCTCGTTCAACAACACCATCATCACGATCACCGATCGCCAGGGCAACGCCCTGTCGTGGGCTTCGTCGGGTGGCCAGGGCTTCAAGGGCTCGCGCAAGTCGACCCCGTTCGCTGCGCAGGTCGCTTCGGAAGTGGCCGGCCGTGCTGCTGTCGAACAAGGCATCAAGAACCTCGACGTCGAGATCAAGGGCCCCGGCCCCGGTCGCGAATCGTCGGTGCGCGCACTGGCTGCGCTCGGCATCCGGATCAATTCCATTGCCGACGTGACGCCCGTTCCGCACAACGGCTGCCGCCCCCAGAAGCGTCGTCGCATCTGATCGTCAGCCCCCTCAGGCGCAGCCGTTTCAAAGCGGCTGCGCATTTGTTTTTTAACTAAGCCCACCGCCATCGGCAATATCTTGTCGATGGCTCCCGCAGGCGACTGCGGCAGCAAACAAAGGAAAAGACGTGGCACGCTACCTCGGCCCCAAGGCCAAACTTTCCCGCCGCGAAGGCACCGACCTGTTCCTGAAGAGCGCCCGCCGCTCGATCCAGGACAAGGCCAAGTTCGACTCCAAGCCCGGCCAGCACGGCCGCACCTCGGGTCAGCGCACCTCGGACTACGGTCTGCAGCTGCGTGAGAAGCAGAAGGTCAAGCGCATGTACGGCGTGCTCGAGAAGCAGTTCCGCCGCTACTTCGAGGAAGCCGATCGCCGCCGTGGCAACACCGGCGCCAACCTGCTGTTCCTGCTCGAATCGCGCCTGGACAACGTCGTCTACCGCATGGGCTTCGGTTCGACCCGCGCCGAAGCGCGCCAGCTCGTGTCGCACAAGGCGATCACGGTGAACGGCCAGTCGGTCAACATCCCGTCGTACCTGGTCAAGACCGGCGACGTGATCGCCGTGCGCGAGAAGTCGAAGAAGCAGAACCGCATCGTCGAAGCGCTGCAACTCGCCCAGCAAGTCGGTATCCCCGGCTGGGTCGACGTGAATGCCGACAAGGCCGAAGGCACCTTCAAGAAGGTCCCGGATCGCGACGAGTTCGCTGCGGACATCAACGAATCGCTGATCGTCGAACTGTATTCGCGTTGATTTCCACTCCCGCACCGCGCAAGCGGCGGCGGGAGTCCTGTTTTTGTTGTTCACGTTCCTGGTTCGTGCCGCACTCGCGCTGCGGGCCAGGCGCTTCACCAGCCTTACCGGTGTAACGAGCCGGGGGTATTGAGAGGAAGTCTGCATGCAAACCACCCTGCTGAAACCCAAGACCATCCAGGTCGAGCAACTCGCGGCCAACAAGGCCAAGGTGACGCTCGAGCCTTTCGAGCGCGGCTACGGCCACACGCTCGGCAACGCGCTGCGTCGCGTGCTGCTGTCGTCCATGGTCGGTTATTCGGCCACCGAAGTCACGATCGCCGGCGTTCTGCACGAGTACTCGTCGATCGATGGCGTGCAGGAAGACGTCGTCAACATCCTGCTGAACCTCAAGGGCGTGGTGTTCAAGCTCCACAACCGCGATGAAGTCACGCTGAGCCTGCGCAAGGACGGCGAAGGCCCGGTCCTGGCATCGGACATCCAGACCCCGCACGACGTCGAGATCATCAATCCCGACCACGTGATCGCGCACCTGTCGCAAGGCGGCAAGCTCGACATGCAGATCAAGGTCGAGAAGGGCCGCGGCTACGTGCCCGGCACGATGCGCCGCTATGCCGACGAGCCGACCAAGTCGATCGGCCGCATCGTTCTCGATGCTTCGTTCTCGCCCGTGAAGCGCGTGAGCTACACCGTCGAAAGCGCCCGCGTCGAGCAGCGCACCGACCTCGACAAGCTGCTGGTCGAAATCGAGACCAACGGCGCGATCACCGCCGAAGACGCCGTGCGCGCCTCGGCCAAGATCCTGGTCGAGCAGCTCGCCGTGTTCGCGCAGCTCGAAGGCGGCGAACTGGCCGCGTTCGATGCGCCGGCACCGCGCAGCGCACAGCAGTTCGACCCGATCCTGCTGCGCCCGGTCGACGAGCTCGAGCTCACCGTGCGTTCGGCCAACTGCCTGAAGGCCGAAAACATCTACTACATCGGCGACCTGATCCAGCGCACCGAGAACGAGCTGCTCAAGACCCCGAACCTGGGTCGCAAGTCGCTCAACGAAATCAAGGAAGTGCTCGCCTCGCGCGGCCTGACCCTGGGTATGAAGCTCGAAAGCTGGCCGCCGGCCGGCCTCGACAAGCGTTGATTTTTTTAACGGCCCTCTGAAAAGGGCCAGTGCACCGGGCAGTACCTGACACGGCTGCCCGTTCTTCAAAAAGCAAAGGAAAGCACCATGCGTCACGGACACGGACTCCGCAAACTCAACCGCACCAGCTCGCACCGCCTCGCGATGCTGCAGAACATGATGAACTCGCTCATCGAGCACGAAGTCATCAAGACCACGGTCCCCAAGGCCAAGGAACTGCGCCGCGTCATCGAGCCGATGATCACGCTCGCCAAGAAGCCCACCGTCGCCAACAAGCGCCTCGCCTTCGACCGCCTGCGCAGCCGCGACTCCGTCGTGAAGCTGTTCGGCGAACTGGGCCCGCGCTTCGCCGCGCGTCCCGGTGGCTACACCCGCATCCTCAAGATGGGTTTCCGCGTGGGCGACAACGCGCCGATGGCGCTGGTCGAACTCGTCGATCGCCCTGAAGTGAGCGAAGTTTCTGCCACCGAGCAGAACGCCGCGGAATAAGTGCTATAATTTATCTCTTGCCGCGCGATGGAGCAGCCTGGTAGCTCGTTGGGCTCATAACCCAAAGGTCGCAAGTTCAAATCTTGCTCGCGCAACCAAATTGATAAGGGTCTTTCGGAAACGAAAGACCCTTTTTCTTTTCCGGCCGTGGATTCGCAAGCGCGTTGCAACAACGCAAAGCGCGCACCCCGAAAAAAAAGCCCTCGCGAGAGGGCTTTGTCGTTGATGGGGCGAAGTGCCTTCGTCAGTTCGGCACGACCGCCGTGACCTCGATCTCGATCTTCGCGCGCGGCTCCACCAGCGCCGCGACCTGCACGCAGGTCATGGCCGGGAAGTTGCGGCCCATCGCATCCCGGTACACCGGGCCGAGCTCGGCGAGCCGGCGGCTGTACTCGTCGCGGTCGACCACGTACCAGGTCATGCGCACCATGTGCTCGGGGCCGGCACCGGCCTCGCGCAGCACCTCGACGATGTTGCGCAGCGCCAGGCCGCACTGGTCGATGAAATCGTCCGACTCGAACTGCTGCTGGGCATTCCAGCCGATCTGTCCGCCGACGAACACCATGGTGCCGCGCGCCGCGACGCCATTCGCATAGCCCTTCGGGGGCAACCAGCCCGGAGGCTGCAAGAGTTTGATCATGATGTGGTGGACCTGTTGTCTTCGGTTTGTCTCAGTTTGAAGCGTTGCAGCTTGCCGGTTTCGGTGCGTGGCAGCACGGACACGAACTCGATCTCGCGCGGGTACTTGAACGGCGCGATCGTGGCCTTCACGTGGTCCTGCAGCGCCTTCACGAGGCCGGCATCGCCGGTCTGTCCGGGCTTCAGCACGCAGAAGGCCTTGACGATCATGCCGCGGTCGGCATCGGGCTTGCCGATCACGCCGCACTCGGCCACGGCCGGATGCTTGAGCAGCGCGTCCTCGACCTCGGGGCCGCCGACGTTGTAGCCGGCGGTGATGATCATGTCGTCGGCGCGCGCCTGGTAGAAGAAATAGCCGTCGTCGTCCTGGACGAAGGAATCGCCCGGATAGTTCCAGCCGTTCTTCACGTAGTCGGCCTGGCGCGCGTCGTCGAGGTAGCGGCAGCCCACCGGCCCCTGCAGCGCCAGCTTGCCGACCGTGCCGCGCGGCACCTCGTTGCCCTCGGCATCGACCACCTTGGCGATGAAGCCCGGCACGGCCTTGCCGACGGCGCCGCGGCGCACCTCGTCGCCCGCGGCCGAGATGTAGATGTGGAACACCTCGGTGCCGCCGATGCCGTCGAGCATCTCGAGGCCGGTGGCCTCCTTCCAGAGCTGGCGCGTGGCGTCGGGCAGGGCCTCGCCCGCGCTCACGCTGATGCGCAGCGTGGGCGCACCGTGCTGCTTCACGAACGGCGCCATCTGGCGGTAGAAGGTCGGCGCCGTGTAGCAGATGGTCGCGCCGACCTCGTTGATCAGCTTCACCAGGCCTTCGGGCGTGAAGGGCGCGTCGGGGAAGTAGATCGAGGCACCCGCGTACATCGGGAACACCAGCAGCCCGCCGAGCCCGAAGGTGAAGGCCAGCGGCGGCGAGCCCACCACCACATCGTCGGGCCGCGCACGCAGCACGTGGCGCGGCCAGGTCTCGCACATCGCGAGCACGTCGCGATGCGTGGTCACGGGCGCCTTCGGCTTGCCCGTGGTGCCCGAGGTGAAGGCCAAGAGCGCGATGTCGTCGGCCGCCGTGGGGCAGGCCTCGAAGATGCCGCTCTTGGCGGCCGCACGTGTCGACAGCGAATCGGGCGCATCGGGCCGGTTGAAGGCGACGATGTCGGCGAGCACCGGGTGCGCCTGCTGCGCGGCCACCAGCTCGTCGAGCAGGCGGCCGTCGCACAGCGCGGCCACCGGCTGCGACTTCTCGATGATGTCGCCGAGCTCCTTGGCGCGCAGCAGCGGCATGGTCGCGACGGCGATCAGCCCCGCCTTCACCACCGCGAGCCAGGCCAGCGCCATCGCCACCGAGTTGCCGCCGCGCAGCAGCACGCGGTTGCCGGGCACCAGGCCCAGGTCCTCGGTCAGCACCTGTGCGATGCGGTTGACCTCGATGGCGGCCTGCGAATAGCTGAGCGTGCCCTGCGGCGAGCGCAGCAGCGGCCGGTCGCCGAAGCCCTTGGCGGGCGCCTTGTCGAGCAGTTCCTCGACCAGGTTGAGCCGGTCGGGCAGTTGCAGTTCGGGCCGGTCGTAGCGAAAGACCGGCAGCTGCGCCGCCGGCGGCAGCCGGTCGTGCACGAAGCGGTCGACTTGGGCGGATGGAGCGGTCACGGTGTTCATCCCCGCAGTACGGATTTGCCGATGATCAGTTGCTGCACTTCCGTCGCGCCCTCGTAGATGCGCAGCGAACGGATGTCGCGGTAGAGGGCCTCGATCTTGGTGCCGACCTTGACGCCGAGGCCGCCATGCATCTGCAGCGCCATGTCGATGACGCGGCTGGCGTTCTCGGTCGCGGCCATCTTGGCCATCGCGGCCGCGGCCGACACGTCGCCCACCGGCGCGCCGCCGCGCTGCTCGGCCTCGTCGCGCATCCAGGCCGCGCGGTAGGTCGAGCAGCGCCGCGCCGTCGATCAGCGCCGCCATCTCGCCGAGCTTGGCCTGCGTGAGCTGGAAGTCGGCCAGCGTCTGGCCGAACATGCGGCGGTTCTTCGCACTGCGAGATCGCCTCGGCCAGCGCGCGCCGGCCCATGCCGAGCGCGGCACCGGCCACCGAGGCGCGGAAGATGTCGAGCGTGCGCATCGCGAGCTTGAAGCCGCCGTTCAGTTCGCCGAGCTGGGCGCCGCGCGGCACCACGCAGTCGTCGAAGCGCAGGGTGGCCAGCGGATGCGGCGCCATCACGTCGATGTGCTCGGAGGTGTCGAGGCCGGGCGTGGTCGCGTCGACGATGAACACCGTGATGCCGCGCGTGCCGCCCGCGGGATCGGTCTTGGCGAACACGCAGTAGAAGTCGGCGATGCCGCCGTTGCTGATCCAGGTCTTGCTGCCATCGAGGCGCCAGCCGTCGGCCGTGGGTTCGGCGCGCATGGCCATCGCGGCCACGTCGGAACCGGCCTCGGGCTCGCTCAGCGCGAAGGCCGCGATCTTCTCGCCCTTGCCGACCGCGCCGAGGTAGCGCGACTGCTGCTCGGGCGTGCCGGCGAGCGTGATCGCGCCGCTGCCCAAGCCCTGCATCGCGAACGCGAAGTCGGCCAGCGGCGAGTGGTAGCCGAGGGTTTCGCGCAGCAGCACCAGCGCGCGCGAATCGAGGCGCTCGAGCGCGCCGCCGGCGCTGCCGGGCACCGCGTAGCGCAGCCAGCCGCCGTCGCCGAGGCGGCGCACCCATTCGCGGCAGGCCGCGCGGTCGTCGCGCTCGTCGACCTCCTGCGCGGCGCACCAGGGCAGCAGGTCGCGCGCGAGCGCGCGATGCGCCTCGTCGAAGAAGGGCAGCGCCAGGTGCGCGGTGGAAGGAGGAGCCGGGATCTTCGCCATGGCCTCAGTCCCCGCCGAACACCGGCTTGCGCTTGGCCGCGAAGGCCTCGTAGGCGCGGCGGAAATCCTCGGTCTGCATGCAGATCGCCTGCGCCTGCGCCTCGGCCTCGATCGCCTGGTCGATGGTCATCGACCATTCCTGCGCCAGCATGGTCTTGGTCATGCCGTGCGCGAAGCTCGGGCCCTCGGCCAGCTCGCGCGCCACCTTGGTCGCGGCCTCGAGCAGCGCGTCGCTCTCGTGCAGCGCGTTGAAGAAGCCCCAGGCATGGCCTTCCTGCGCGGTCATCGCGCGGCCCGTGAACAGCAGCTCGGAAGCGCGGCCCTGGCCGATCACGCGCGGCAGCAGCGCGCAGGCGCCCATGTCCGCGCCAGCGAGGCCGACGCGCGTGAACAGGAAGGCGGTGCGCGTGGCGGGCGAGCCGTAGCGCAGGTCGCAGGCCAGCGCGATCATCGCGCCGGCGCCGGCGCACACGCCGTCGATGGCGCCGACGATCGGCTGCGGGCAGGCGCGGATCGCCTTCACCAGGTCGCCGGTCATGCGCGTGAACTCGAGCAGCTCGGGCATGCGCATGCCGGTCAGCGGGCCGATGATCTCGTGCACGTCGCCGCCCGAGCAGAAGTTGCCGCCCGCGCCCGTGACCACGATCACCTTCACGTCGCTCGCGTAGTTGAGCGCGCGGAACAGGTCGCGCAGCTCGGCATACGAGTCGAAGGTCAGCGGGTTCTTGCGCTCGGGGCGGTTCAGCGTGATGGTGCCCACGCCGTTGTCGTAGTGCCAAGCGAAGTGCTTCGCGGCATAGGCCGCCTTCGCTTCGAATTGCGCGTGCATGGGATTGCCCGCGCCGATGTAATGCTTCATTCGGCCTCCGCCAGTGTCTGGCTCTGTGAGTGTTGCTTGACCTTGCCGAGCAGCTTGTGCAGCTGCGCGATCTCCTTGCCCGTAAGGCCCGCGAAGGCCCCGACGATCCAGTCCTCGTGCTGCTGCGCCATCTCGTGGAACAGCTTGCGGCCGCGCGGCGTGAGCCGCACGCGCCAGGCGCGTCGATCGCCCTCGACGTCGACGCGCTCGACCAGGCCCTCGGTCACGAGCTGGTCGGTGATGCCGGTCACGTTGCCGCCGGTCACCATCATCCGGCGCGACAGCTCGTTCATCTTCAGCCCCTCGGGCGAGCGCTCGAGCTGCGACATCAGGTCGAAGCGCGGCAGCGTGGTGGTGAACTGCGCGCGCAGCCCGTTGCGCACTTCCTTCTCGATCAGCTGCGTGCAGGTCAGAAGGCGCAGCCACAGCCGCAGCGCTTCGGGATGTTCGGCGTGGGCGCGGGCTTCGAGGTCCATGGGGTGCCGCCGTCGTTCAGTGCGTTTCTTCGCCTTGCGCCGCGGCCATCGCCGCAGTGGCGGCGGCCGCCATCTGCTGCTGCTTGGCGATCTCGCGGTACATCTGGTCGCGCCCGCTCAGGTACTGCTTCGGCCACTCCACGGCGCGGCTCTGCAGCTTGGCGGCCTCGTGCAGCGTCCAGGCCGGGTCGGCGAGGTGCGGCCGCGCGATCGCGCAGAGGTCGGCGCGGCCGGCCGCGATGATGCTGTTGGCCTGGTCGGCCTCGGTGATCGCGCCCACGGCGATGGTCGAGATGCCGACCTCGTTGCGGATGCGGTCGGCGAACGGCGTCTGGTACATGCGACCGTAGACCGGCTTGGCGGCGCGCGTGGTCTGGCCCGAGGACACGTCGATGAAGTCGGCGCCCGCGTCCTTGAAGAAGCGCGCGATCGCCACCGCGTCGGCATCGGTGTTGCCGCCGGGCGCCCAGTCGTGGGCCGAGATGCGCACGCTCATCGGCCTGTCGGCCGGCCAGGCGTCGCGCATCGCGCGGAACACCTCGAGCGGATAGCGGCAGCGGTTCTCGAGGCTGCCGCCGTACTCGTCCTCGCGCAGGTTGGTCAGCGGGCTGATGAAGGCCGACAGCAGGTAGCCGTGCGCGCAGTGCAGCTCGAGCCAGTCGAAGCCGGCCTCGGCTGTGCGCCGTGTCGAGGCCACGAACTGATCGCGCAGCGTGTCCATCTCGGCGCGCGTGATCGCGGCCGGCAGCTGGTTCTGCTCGCCGTAGGGCAGCGCGCTGGCGGCCAGCAGCGGCCAGTTGCCGCTGGGCAGCGGCTCGTCGGTGCCTTCCCAGCCCACCTGCGTCGAGCCCTTGGGACCGCTGTGGCCGAGCTGCATCGCGATCTTCGCGCTCGACTGCGTGTGCACGAAGTCGACGATGCGCTTGAACGCGGCCTGCTGCGCGTCGTTGTAGAGACCGGTGCAGCCGGGCGTGATGCGGCCTTCGGGCGTGGGGCTGGTCATCTCGACGAACACCATCGCCGCGCCGCCGAGCGCGCGCGCGCGCCCAGGTGCACCAGCAGGAAGTCCTGCGGCACGCCGTCGACCGCGCTGTAGGTCGCCATCGGCGACACCAGGATGCGGTTCTTGAGCTCGAGGCCGCGCACCTTGAGCGGCATCAGCATCGGCGCGACGGCCTTGCCGCCGGCCAGCCACTGCTCGTAGCCGCCGAGCCACTTGGTGTCGCGCAGCCGCAGGTTCTCGTGGCTGATGCGCTGCGAGCGCGTGAGCAGCGAATAGGCGAACTGCTCGATCTCCATGCCGGTGTAGCGCGGCACGTTCTCGAACCATTCGGTGGAGTTGCGCGCGGCGTTCTGGATCTTGAGCACCTCGACGCTGCGGCGCGCCTCGTACTGCTCGAGCACCTGGTCGGTGCTGCCGCCGGCGGCGAATTCGTTGGCCAGGTCGATCGCGTCCTCGAGCGCGAGCTTGGTGCCCGAGCCGATCGAGAAGTGCGCCGTGTGCGCGGCGTCGCCCATCAGCACCACGGGCACCGAGCGGCCGCCGACGTCGACGCGGTGCGTCCAGTGCTCGCACACCACGCGCGGAAAGCGGATCCAGTTGGCCGAGCCGCGCAGGTGCGTGGCGTTGCTGATCAGCGAGTGGCCGTCGAGGTACTTCGCGAACAGCTTCTCGCAGAAGGCGATCGCCTCGGGCTGCTCCATCTTGTCGAGGCCGTGGGCCTGCCACACGGCCTCGGGCGTCTCGACGATGAAGGTCGAGGTGTCCTTGTCGAACTGGTAGGCGTGGGCCTGGAACCAGCCGTGCTCGGTCTGTTCGAAGGCGAAGGTGAAGGCGTCGAAGGTCTGGTGCGTGCCGAGCCAGACGAAGCGGCACTGGCGCAGGTCGATGTCGGGCTGGAACACCTCGGCATAGCGCTGGCGGATGCGGCTGTTGAGGCCGTCGCTCGCGATCACCAGGTCGGCCTCGTACTTCGCGGCCAGCGCCTGGTCGTCGGTCACGTCGGTCTCGAACACCAGCTCCACGCCGAGCGCGAGGCAGCGCTCCTGCAGGATGTTGAGCAGCCGCTTGCGGCCGATGCCGCAGAAGCCGTGGCCGCCCGAGCGCACCTGGCGGCCCTTGAAGAAGACCTGGATGTCGTCCCAGTGGTGGAAGTCGTCGCCGATCAGCGCGGCCGATTCGGGGTCGGCCGCGCGCAGGTTGGCGAGCGTCTGGTCGCTGAGCACCACGCCCCAGCCGAAGGTGTCGAAGGGGCGGTTGCGCTCCACCACCGTGATCTGGAGGGCCGGGTTGCGCGCCTTCATCAGCAGCGCGAAGTACAGGCCGGCGGGCCCGCCGCCGATGCACAGGATGCGTTGGAGGTCCATGGACGGGGCGTGGGCGATGCTGTTCATGGTTGAATAGTTTAGACATAAACAATCTGGTGTCAAACGGATTTACCCGCAGCACATCGGCCCGTCCGCTGCCGGCGCCGGTCGCCGTCCCCGCGACGCGATCCGGGCCGCTCGATGCAACGGCATGCAAGAAGATCGAAAAATCAATACCATGCGGCCCATGCAAAGCTTGATACCCAAGATCGAGTCGCAGCTGGCTTCGCTACCCGTGCCCGTGGCACTGGAACTGCCCGATGGGCGACGGGTTGCCGCAGCCGGTTCGCGTGTCACGCTGGCTTTTTCGGAGTGGTCGGCACTGGCCAAGCTCGCGGCCCGACAGGTGGGCGCGATCGGCGAGGCCTACGTGGAGGGCAAGGTGCAGATCGAGGGCGCCATGCGCGACCTGATCGATGCCGCCGTCGGCCTGCTGCCCGGCAACCCGGCCGAGACCGACACCGGATGGTGGAGCCGCCTGCAGCACCTGGCCAAGTCCCGCGGCTCGCACTCGCTGCGCAAGGACGCCGCCCAGATCGAGTTCCACTACGACGTCTCCGACGACTTCTACGCACTGTGGCTCGACCCGCGCCGGGTCTACTCGTGCGCCTACTACGCGACGCCCGACCTCACGCTGGCGCAGGCGCAGGAAGCCAAGCTCGACCACATCTGCCGCAAGCTGATGCTCAAGCCCGGCGAGCGCTACCTCGACGTCGGCTCGGGCTGGGGCGGCCTGCTGCTGTGGGCGGCCGAGCACTACGGCGTCGACGCCACCGGCATCACGCTGTCGCGCAACCAGCATGCGCACGTGCAGCGGCTGATCGAGGAGAAGGGCCTCACGGGCCGCGTGCGCGTCGAGCTGCGCGACTACCGCGAGCTGTCGGCCGAGCGGCCGTTCGACAAGATCTCCTCGGTGGGCATGTTCGAGCACGTGGGCGCGGCCAACATGCCGACCTACTTCGCCAAGATCCATTCATTGCTGGCGCCCGGCGGCCTGCTGATGAACCACGGCATCACCTCGGGCCAGCTCAACTACCGCCAGCTCGGCAATGGCATGGGCGACTTCATCGAGAAGTACATCTTCCCGGGCGGCGAGCTGCTGCATGTCACGCACGTGCTGCGCGAGACCGCGGCGGCCGGCCTGGAGATCGTCGACGTCGAGAGCCTGCGGCCGCACTATGCCCGCACCTTGTGGGCCTGGTCCGACGCGCTCGAGGCGCAGCTCGAAACCGCGCGCGCCGTGCTGCGCAACGGCGGCAGCGAGCGCCAGCACGCCAACGCCGAGCGCATCCTGCGCGCCTACCGGCTCTACCTCGCGGGCTCGGCCATGAGCTTCGAGCAGGGCTGGATCGGCCTGTACCAGATGGTCTCGACCAAGCCCGACGGCAAGGTCGATCACGGCACCTTGCGCGGTGCGCAATCGGTGTACCCTTTCACGCGTGATCATCTCTACAAGTGAAAGGGACAACCCCATGCTCTATCGTTTCCAGTCCAGGGCCTCGTCGGATTTCGTGATGCTCGAGACGCACGCGCGCCAGTTGTTCGACATCGTCGGCAAGTCGCCTTCCGCGCAAGGAATCATCACGGTCGAGCAGATTCCCGGGGCGATCTCGGCCATCGAGGCCGCGCTCGCACGCGAAAAAGCCAACACCCACAACCATGACGAATTCGCCGTCGAGGACCACAACCACGACGCCGAAAAACAGCATGTGGCGCTGCATCAGCGCGCCACGCCGCTGCTGCACATGCTCAAGGAATCGCTGGCCGAAAACAAGGACGTGACCTGGACCACCTGAGTCCGGGTCGGACAACCGGCCGCGCGGCGGCCGGTTGCCAACGCCAGTCCGCGACGGACGGGCGCTGAATCTTCACTCGGGCAGGACCCTCTCAGTCCACCTTCGCGCCCGAATCCTTCACCACCTTCGCCCACTTCACGTGCTCGCTCGCGATGAGCTTCGTGAAGTCGGCCGGCGTGTTGCCGCTCGGGATCGCGCCCTGCGCCAGCATCTTCTCCTTGATCGCCGCCGTGCCGAGCGACTTGGCGACCTCCTGCTGGATGCGGTTGACGATCTCGGGCGAGGTGCCCGCCGGCGCCAGCAGACCGAACGACGAGCTGGCCTCGAAGCCCTTGAGCGTCGGGCCGCCGGCCTCTTCCACCGTCGGCACGTCGGGCAGCGCGGGCGAACGCTGCGCGCTGGTCACGGCCAGTGCCGTGAGCTTTCCGGCCTTGATCTGCGCCATCGACGAGGGCAGGTTGTCGAACATCACGTCGGCGTTGCCGGCCACCATGTCGAGCAGGGCCGGGCCCGAGCCCTTGTAGGGGATGTGGGCCATGAAGGTACCCGTCATGCTCTTGAACAGCTCGCCCGCGAGATGGATCGAGGTGCCGCTGCCGCTCGAGGCCATGTTGAACTTGCCGGGGTTGGCCTTGCTGTACTTGATGAAGTCCTGCACGTTGTGGATGCCGAGCGTCTTCGCCTTCTCGGCGTTCATCTCCATCACGTTCGGCACCGCGGCCACCATGGTGATCGGCGCGAAGTCCTTGATCGGGTCGAAGGGCAGCTTCGGATAGAGCGCGCGGTTGATGCCGTGGGTGCCCACCGTGCCCATCAGCAGCGTGTAGCCGTCGTTCGGCGCGCGCGCCACGATCTCCGCGCCCAGGTTGCCGCCGGCGCCCGCGCGGTTGTCGACGATGAACTGTTGGCCGAAGGCCTTCGAGAGCTCGGGCGCGATCGCGCGCGCGAGGATGTCGGTGGTGCCGCCCGCGGCGAAGGGCACGACGATGCGCACCGGCTTGGTGGGCCAGGTGCCCTGTGCCCACGAGGGTGCGGCGAGCAGCGTCGCGGCGGCGGCGACCGAGGCGGCGAGCAGCGCGCGCCGGGACGGGAAGTGGAGAGGGGAAGAAGTCATGCGCGCCTTTGTACAGGCGCGTGCCGCGGCCGTCGCGGGTGAAAACCCCGGGCGTGGCTCAGCTCACCTGCATGCGCTGCGCAAACCGCTCCGCACGGAAGCGCTCGAGCACGAAGTCGACGAAGGCCCGCGTCTTCGGCGGCAGCAGTTTCTTGCTCGGGTAGTAGAGCCAGACCGCGCCCGCGTCGTGGTGCCACTCGGGCAGCAGCCGCAGCAGGCTGCCGTCGCGCAGTCCCTGTTCCACGAAGGGCATCGGCAGCATCGCCACGCCCAGTCCCATCAGCGCGGCCTGCGCGATGGCCTCGGGGTCGTTGAAGATCGCGCGCGGGCGCGGCAGCTCGACCGTGACCTCCGCTTCCTTCGCCGCGCCGCGCGCATGCCGCAAGGTCCAGCTGCGCAGCCGGCCCGTGGGCGAGGAGCGGCGCACCAGCGCGTCGAGCGCCGCCAGCTCCGACGGATGGCGCGGCATCCGCCGCTGCGCCATGTAGGCCGGCGCTGCCACCGCCACCACGTGGATGCGCGCCAGCTCGCGCGCCACCAGCCCGGCCGACAGCTCGAAGCCGCCGCCGATGGCCGCGTCGAAACCCTCGCCGACGAGGTCGGCCTGCAGGTTGTCGAAATGCCAGTCCGGCACGATCGCCGGGTAGCGCGCGAGGAAGTCGCCCATCATCGGCAGCACGTGCGTGCGGCCGAAGGCCTGGCCCATGCTGACCTTGAGCGTGCCCGAGGGCTGGCCGTCGTCCTTGTCGATGCCGGCCACCGCGTCCTGCAGGGTGGCGAGCGCGCCGCCGATCTGGGCCAGGAAACGCTCGCCGCCCTCGGTCAGCGTGAGCCGGCGCGTGCTGCGCTGGAACAGCCGCACGCCGAGCCGCGCCTCCAGCCGCGCCACGTTCTTGCTGACCGCGGCCGGCGTGAGCCCGAGGCGGCGCGCGGCGGCCGAGAAGCTGCCGCCCTCGGCGCTCTGCACGAAGGACGCGAGATGGTTGAGCGGTTCCATCGTTCTATTTTCAACCAACGGTTGAATTTGATGGGACCGATTGATGGCTACCGCAAACGCAATCGAAGGCAGAGACTGGAGGCCTTCCAACACACTCACCCAGGAAAAAACCATGACCTCCACCACCACCTCCCCGACCCCCGTCCTCGCCGGCAAGGTCGCCTTCGTCGCCGGCGGCTCGCGCGGCATCGGCGCGGCCATCGTGCGCCGCCTGGCGCGCGACGGCGCCGCCGTGGCCTTCAGCTACAGCAGCTCGCAGGCCGTCGCGGAGGAACTCGCGCGCAGCCTCGAGGCCGAGGGCGGCCGCGCGCTCGCGCTGAAGATCGACAGCGCCGATGCCGAGGCGCTCAAGGCCGGCATCGACCAGGCCGCGCGCCACTTCGGCGGCCGCATCGACATCCTGGTCAACAGCGCCGGCGTGCTGCACCTGGGCCCGGTCGAACAGCTCACGCTGGCCGATTTCGACCGCACCATCGCCGTCAACGTGCGCGCCGTGTTCGTCGCCATCCAGGCCGCGCTGGCGCACATGGGCAGCGGCGGGCGCATCGTCAACATCGGCAGCACCAACGCCGAGCGCATGCCCTTCGCGGGCGGCAGCATCTACGCGATGAGCAAGTCGGCGCTCACGGGCCTGGTCCAGGGCCTGGCGCGCGACCTCGGCCCGCGCGGCATCACGGTCAACAACGTGCAGCCCGGCCCGGTCGACACCGACATGAACCCGGCCAACGGCCCCATGGCCGCGACCATGCACAGCTTCATGGCGCTCGACCGCCACGGCCATGCCGACGAGATCGCGGGCATGGTGGCCTACCTCGCGAGCCCCGAGGCCGCGTTCGTGACCGGCGCCGGGCTCAACATCGACGGCGGCTTCGCGGCCTGAGCGCGCGGTTCAGCGCGCGCTTCAGCGGCCGGGCACCGCCCGCGCCGCCAGCGCCGCGGCCACGTGTTCGGCCAGCGCGCGCGCCGAGGGCTTCGCGGCGCGCCCGGCCGGAAACACCGCATGCAGCTCCACCGGCGCCATGCGCCAGTCCGCGAGCACTCGCACCAGCGCGCCGCTCGCCAGCTCGGCGCCGCAGCCCAGCTCGCTGGTGTGCGTGATGCCCAGGCCCGCCACGGCCGCGGCGATCGAGCCCTCGTTCATCGTGCTGCTCAGCAGTGCGCCCGCGATGCGCACCGACGCCTGGCGGCCGCCGCGCTCGAAGGACCAGGTCGCGCCGCCGCTCGGGCCGGCCACCACTGCATGCGCCGCGAGCTCGGCCGGCAGCGCCGGCGTGCCGGCGCGGCGCAGGTAGGCGGGCGCGGCCACCAGCAGGGTCTGGAACAGGCCCAGGCTGCGCGCGGTGGCGCTGGAGTTGGGCAGCGCGCCGAAGCGGAAGGCCAGGTCGGCGCCCTCGCTCACCAGGTCCTGCAGCTGGTCGTGCATCAGCAGCTTGATGCGCAGCGCCGGATGCCGCGCGGTGAACGGTGCCAGCGCGGGGATCGCCTCGCGCACCGCGAAGCTCGAGGACAGCGCCACGCGCAGCACGCCGCGCAACTCGCCGGTGCCGCGCGCCGCATGGTCGGCCTCCTCGAGCGCGGCCAGGATCGGCTCGATGCGCGCGAGGTAGTCGGCACCGGCCTCGGTCAGCGTCACGGCGCGCGTGGTGCGCGTCAGCAGCGCCGCGCCGACCTCCTTCTCGAGCGTCGCGATCACGCGCGAGGCCGAGGGCTGCGAGAGCCCGAACTCGCGCCCCGCGCGCGAGAAGCTGCCCGCGTGCGCGACGCGCGTGAACAGGCGCAGGGCGAGCAGCCGGTCGCTCATCGTTTCTGATTGATTTGCATGGCGAATGGATCTTAGTCGTGCCAGCTGGCTACCGGCCAGACGGCGAATCAAAGACAGTCACGGCACGGCACCGCCGGTGCCTTCAACCTGCTGGAGCAATCGCCATGTCACTGCCCGAAAAACTCGCCGCCTTCCGCGCCAACTTCGAAGCCGGCGGCCCGCCGTGGAACGCGCCCGCCTTCATCCACGAACCCATGCACCGCGCCACCGACGAGCTGATCGCCTCGGGCGCCGCCGACCGCGCGCTGCGCGCCGGCGATCGCGCCCCGGCCTTCATGCTGCACGACGCCGACGGCCGCGCCTGGTCGTCGCAGGAGCTGCTGGCCCGCGGCCCGCTGGTGCTGAGCTTCTACCGCGGCGTCTGGTGCCCCTACTGCAACCTCGACCTGCAGGCGCTGCAGGAAGCGCTGCCGGGCCTGCAGGCGCTCGGCGCGCAACTGGTGGCGGTGTCGCCGCAGACGCCCTCGAACAGCCGCAAGTCGGCGCGCGACAACCAGCTCGCCTTCCCGATCCTGTCGGACACCGGCAATGCCGTGGCCGCCGCCTTCGGCCTGCGCTTCGAGCTTCCGGGCTACCTGCGGGACCTCTACCGCGACGTGTTCAGGAACGACCTCGCGGTGGTCAACGGCGAGCCGAGCTGGACCCTGCCGATGCCCGCGCGCTACGTGATCGCGCGCGACGGCACCATCGTCTATGCCGAGGTCAACCCCGACTACACGCAGCGGCCCGATCCCTCGGAGCTGCTGCCGGTGCTCGAGCGGCTGCGCGCGACGGCCGGCGCCGGCGCCTGAGCCTGGCCCTCGGCATCGCCGCCCACCGAGGCGATCAGCCGGTCGAGCGTGGTGCCCAGCCGCGCGAGCTCGTCGGCGCCCACGCCCGCGAACAGCGCGGCCTCGCGCTCGCGGCCCAGTTCGCTCACCGTTGCGTGCAGCGCCTTGCCCGCGGCCGTGAGGTGCAGCCGGCTCCTGCGCTGGTCGGTCGGATCCTCGCGGCACTGCACGCGCCGGTGGCGCTTGAGGCCGGCCAGCGCGCGGCTCACCGCCATCTTGTCGAGGCCCGTCTGGTCGGCCACCTGCGAGGCCGTGAGCCCGGGCTGCGCGCCCAGCACCGCCATCGTGCGCCACTCGTTGAGCGTGAGCTGGTGCTCGCGGCCCACGCGTTCGTGGAAGGGCCGCGCCGTGAGGTTGACCACACGCACCAGCTTGAAGAACAGCGGGTCCATGGGTGCGCGGGGCCGCGTCAGCCCGCCAGCTTCTTCGCCGCCGCGACGATGGCGTCCACGCCCACGCGCGACTGCGCCTCGAGCACCGGCGCATAGCCGACCGGGATGCGCGGCGCACCGAGCCGCGCGATGCGGCAGCCGGTGGCCTCGGCCGCACTGGCCGCGATCTCGGCGCCGAAGCCCGCGGCCTGCACCGCCTCGTGCGCCACCAGCAGTCGGCCGGTGCGCGCGCACGATTCGAACACCGTCTCGCGGTCCCAGGGCCAGAGCGTGCGCAGGTCGATCAGGTCGACCGCGATGCCCTCGGCCGCGAGCCGCTCGCAGGCCTCGGCGCAGACCTGGGCCTGCCGGCTCCAGCTCACCAGCGTGAGCGCGTCGCCCTGGCGCAGGCGCGCCGCCTTGCCCAGCGGCACCGCCAGCGTCTCGTCGACCGGGCCGCGCGCGCCCCACAGCGTCTTGTGCTCGATGTAGACCACCGGGTCGCCGCACTGCAGCGCCGCGCGCAGCAGCGAATGGTTGTCCTGCGGCGTCGACGGGCTCACCACCACCACGCCCGGTAGGTGCGCGAACCAGGCCTCGAGCGACTGCGAATGCTGCGCCGCCGAGGCGTCCCAGATGCCGCCCGGCATGCGCGCCACCAGCGGCACGCGGCCCTGGCCGCCGAACATGAAGCGGTTCTTGGCGGCCTGGTTCACCAGCTCGTCCATGCCGCACAGCGCGAAGTCGACCACGCGCATCTCGACCACCGGCCGCAGGCCCGCGAGCGCCATGCCCACGCCCGCGCCCATGATCGCGGCCTCGCTGATCGGCGTGTCGATCACGCGCCGCTCGCCGAAGCGCTGCTGCAGCCCCTTGTACTGGCCGAAGATGCCGCCGCGGCCCACGTCCTCGCCGAGCACGACCACGCGCGCGTCGGCCTCCATCTCGCGCGCGATCGCGCGCACGGCGGCTTCGGCATAGCTGAGTTCTTCCACGGTGTTCGCTGCGTTCAGTGCCATTGCCCGGCTCCCGTGGTCTGCACGTCGGTGAAGGCGGCGCCGGCCTCGGGCCAGGGTGCCGCGTCGGCGGTGGCGAGGGCGGCCTCGACCTCGGCCGTGGCCGCGTTCTCGATCGCATCGAGCGCCGCCGCCTCGAGCCCGGCTTCCAGCAGCCGGCCGCGCGCGCGGGCCAGCGGATCGGTCTCGAGCGCCGCCGCCAGCTCGGCCGGATCGCGGTAGGCCGCGAGGTCGACCGACACGTGGCCCTTCACGCGGTAGGTCAGCGCATGCAGCAGCCGCGGCCCGCCGCCGCCGCGCACTTCGGCCACCAGCCGCGCCGCGGCCGCATGCACCGCGAACACGTCGTTGCCGTCGACCTGCGTGGCCGCGATGCCCAGCGCTTCGGCGCGCGCCGAGGCGCCTTCGCCCGCGGTCATCGGGCCGCTCGCGGTGGTCGCGCTCCAGCGGTTGTCCTCGCAGACGAACAGCACCGGCAGCTCGTACACGCGGGCCCAGTTCAGCGCCTCGAGGAAGGGGCCGCGGTTGATCGCGCCGTCGCCGAAGAAGCAGACCGTGAGCGCGTCGCCCTGGCCTAGCACCTTCTGCGCATGCGCCGCGCCCACCGCGATCGGCAGACCGGCCGCCACCACGCCGTTGGCGCCCAGCATGCCGACCGAGAAATCGGCGATGTGCATCGAGCCGCCCTTGCCGCCGTTGAAGCCCGTGGCCTTGCCGAACAGCTCGCACATCATGCGTGCGAGGTCGGCGCCCTTGGCCAGCGTGTGGCCGTGGCCGCGGTGGGTGGACGTGAGGTAGTCGCTCGCGCGCAGGTGCGCGCAGACGCCGGCCGGCACCGCCTCCTGCCCGGTCGACAGGTGCAGCGGCCCGCGCACCTTGGCCGCGCCGCCCGCCTGCTGCCCATAGGCGCTCACGCCGCCCTGGCTGGCCGTCTCGGCCGCGTTCTCGAACGCGCGGATGCGCACCATGGTGCGGTACAGCGCCTCGGCGGCGCCGCTGGGGATGTCCAGGTCCATCTTGTCTCCGACGCCTGTGGAATGGGCGTTTGCGGAAAAATCGTATCAAGCGTGACGGACTGGGGGCAGGGGGCTTTCCCGGGGAGGCGGTCCTGCGCGTTCAGGCCGCCTTGCGCCGCGATCCACTGGCAGCCTGCCCCGCGGTCGCATCGGCCGTGGCCTTCATCCCCTCGAGGATCGCCTCGCACTTGTGCTTCAGGTGGGTCTTGAGGATGCCCGACAGCGAGGCCGCGTCGCGCCGCGCCAGCGCGTTCAGCATGCCCTCGTGTTCCGCCATCGCGCGCGACCAGATCTCGGGCGTCATCGGGGAGTTGAAGCGGATGCGCCGGATGCGCGCGTTGATCAGCGCGTACTGGTCGAGCAGCACCGGGTTGCGCGTGGCCTGCACGATGGTCTCGTGGATGCCGCGGTTCAGCGCGTAGTAGCTCGCCATGTCGCGCGCGGCGAAGGCACCGCGCATGCGCTCGTGCAGCGCGGTGATCTCCGCGAGCTGCGCGTCGGTGACGCGCGCGGCCGCCTGCTCGCCGGCCAGCGCCTCGAGCGCGCCGGCCACCGCGAACAGCCCCTCCACCTCCTCGAGCGACAGCTCGCGCACGCGCGCGCCGCGGTTGGGCAGCAGCTCGACGTGGCCCTCGGCGGCCAGCACCTTGAGCGCCTCGCGCAGCGGCGTGCGCGAGATGCCGAAGCGCTCGCACAGCAGGGCTTCGGGCACCTTGCTGCCCGGCGGGAACTCGCCCTGCACGAACACCTCACGCAGGTTTCCGAGCAGGTCGTTGTGAACGAATTCTTTGGCCATGGGCAATTATGAATTCATTTTTCGATGAATTCGCCGATCAAAGCCCTTGAAAGAGAGAATTTTCGGTCATTTGAATTCAAAGTGTTGACCGAGCCGGTCGGCCTCCGCTACATTGAACGCATTCATTTGCAGCACTTGAACCCCCGAAACTCTCCCAATCCAGCTTCAAAAGGCAATTTATGAATGCATTCCAGCAAGGCATCGTCGAAATCGCAGGCTCGACCCACGACACCGACCGCTACACCAACGCCCTCGGCCCGCGCGGCGTGATCGGCGTGATGACGCCGGGACCGAACGTGAACGTCGAGAACGAGATGATGGACATGCGCCCGCGCGGCGTAATCAACGCCATCGACCGCTACTACGTGCCGAACCAGAAGATCGCGCAGGACGAGGACTGGTCGGTGATCATGCGCAACGTCACGGCCAACCTCGACGACTCGGTGCGCCGCCTCAAGGAAGCGCTGATCGACCACCTCGTGCTCGGCATGTCCTCGCAGAGCTACATGGGCGGCGAGAAGGGCAGCTTCGCGCTGCTCGAGCACCTCGAGAAGCTCTCGGGCGTGCCGGTGACCATGGGCGCGCAGTCGGCCGAGCAGGCCTTCAAGCTCTGCGGCGCGAAGCGCATCGCGCTGCTCACGCCCTACTACCCGGTGATCGAGACCAACGCCATCAGCTACTTCACCTCGCGCGGCTTCGAGGTGGTGCACGTCGAGGGGCTCAAGTGCAAGAGCATCATCCACGTCGCCTCGCAGACCTACGAGCAGCTCGCCGAGGCCACCCTGCGCTGCGAGGCCGCCAAGCCCGACGCGATCCTGCAGCTGGGCACCAACCTGGCCTATGCGCGCGTGGCCAACGATGCCGAGAAGTGGCTCAGGAAGCCGGTCTTCGCCTCGGGCCCGGTGATCTATTGGTCGGCGCTGCGCAGGATGGGCATCACCGACCAGTTCCCGGGCTTCGGCAGCCTGACGGAATTCCACTGAGTCCGGCGCGCGCGCACAGACACACAGAACGAAGGAGACACGCATGACGACGAGACAACGCATGCGCGCGGCCGGCGCCGCGCTCGCTGCCTGGGCGCTGCTGGGGCTGCTGCCCGCGGCGGCCGAGGAGCACTGGCCGGCCAAGCCGGTCACGCTGCTGGTGGGCTTCGCGCCCGGCGGCGGCACCGACCTGATCGCGCGCCAGGTCGCGCCGCGCCTGTCCGAGCTGCTGAAGCAGCCGGTGATCGTCGAGAACCGCGCCGGCGCCAGCGGCACCATCGCGACCGCTGCCGCGGCGCGCGCGCGGCCCGACGGCTACACGCTGCTGCTGGGCCACGTGAGCTCGAACGCGATGGTGCCCGCGATCATGCCGAAGCTGCCCTACGCGGCGGCGCGCGACTTCACCGCCATCACGCTGATCGGCAGCGTGCCGCAGGTGGTGGCCGTGCCCGCGAGCCTGCCCCCGAAGACGCTGCAGGAGTTCATCGCCTTCGCGAAGACCAAGCCGGGCGGCGTCAACTACGCCTCCTCGGGCGCGGGCACGCAGCAGCACTTCGCGGCCGAGCTGTTCCAGCAGGCCACGCGGACCACCATGACGCACGTGCCCTACAAGGGCAGCGGTGCGGCGCTGGCCGACCTGATCGCGGGTCAGGTCGACGTGAACTTCGACACCGTGCCCACCGTGCTGCAGCAGGTGAAGGCCGGCAAGCTGCGCGCGCTCGCCGTCACCTCGCGCCAGCGCGCGGCCAGCCTGCCCGAGGTGCCGACGGTGATCGAGGCCGGCGTGCCCGACTACGAGATCGGCGCCTGGTACATGCTGATGGGCCCGGCCGGCCTGCCCAAGCCGGTGGTCGATGCGCTGGCCGATGCGATGAACCGCACGCTTCAGTCGCCCGAGGTGCGCGACAAGCTCGCGGCGCTGGGCACCGACGTCGCGGGCGGCACGCCGGCCCAGGCGCAGGACTACCTGAAGGCCGAGATCGCGCGCTGGAGCAAGCTGGCCGCGGACAAGCGGATCGTGGCGGAGTGACGGCCATGCCCGGGAACTTCGCTCTCCTGCGCCGCGGCCTGGCCGCGCTCCTGCTGCCGTTCGCGTTCGCCCTCTCGCTCGCCCTGTCGCTCGCCGGCTGCGCCGCACCCGCCGCCGCGCCACCGGCCACCCAACCCATCGTGTGGCGCATGGGCACCTCGTGGCCCACCAGCCTGCCGCTGCTGCACGAAGCCGCGCTCGACTTCGCCGACACCGTGAACACCGCCTCGGGCGGGCGCCTGCGCATCGAGACCATCGATCCCGCGCGCCATGGCAAGCCCGCGGGCCTGCTGCAGGCGCTGCGCGGCGGCGAGTTCGACCTCGTTCACACCACGGCGCAGTACTACGCCGCCGAAGTGCCCGCGATCGACTTCTTCACCGCCGTGCCCTTCGGCCTGCTGCCGGTCGAGCAGGAAGGCTGGCTCAACGAGGGCGGTGGCCAGGCGCTGTTCGAGGCGGTGCTCGCGCCGCTGGACGTGCTGCCGCTGACCGCGGGCCACACCGGCATCCAGATGGGCGGCTGGTTCGCGAAGCCGTTGCGCACGCCCGAGGACCTGCGCGGCGTGCGCGTGCGCATCGCGGGCTTTCCGGGCCGCGTGCTGGCGCGCGTGGGTGCGGTGCCGGTGAACCTGCCGCTGGGGCAGATCGTGCCGGCCTTCGCCGAGGGCCGCATCGATGCGGCCGACGTGGTCGGTCCCGCGATCGACGCGACGCTGCCGCTCGCGCGCTATGCGCCGCACTACGTCGCGCCCTGGCACGAGCCCGACGTGGCGATGCACCTGTTCATCGGCCGCGCGAAGTTCCTCGCGCTGCCGGCCGACCTGCAGCAGATCGTGCGGCAGTCGGCGCAGGCGGCGGCGCTGCGCTCGATCGCGCGCGCCAACGACCGCAACGCGGTGGCGATGCGCGAACTCGAGGCGCGCGGCACGCGCGTCGAGCCGCTGCCGCCGGCCGTCGTCGAGGCCCTGCGCGAGGCCACGCGCGTGGAGCTCGATGCCAGCGCGCGCGCCGATGCCGATGCGCGCCGCGTGATCCAGAGTCTGCTGGCGTACAAGGCGCGCGTGGCGCCCTACAGCCTGCAGGCCGACCAGGCCGACCAGGCCGTGTTCAGGGTGCGCTGAAGGCCACGCCCTTGCGCATGCGCAACGCCGGTGGCGTCAGACCACCGTGCCGCGGACCTCGCCGAGCCCGATGCGCACCGCGCCCGCGCGTTCGCACCAGCCGCGGATCACCAGCGTGTCGCCGTTCTCGAGGAAGACGCGCTTCTCGCCGTTGGGCAAGGTCACGGCCTGCTTGCCGCCGAGCGTGAGCTCGATCAGCGAACCGGCCTGGTCGGGCTTCGGGCCCGAGAGCGTGCCCGAGCCCAGCAGGTCGCCGGGTTGCAGGTTGCAGCCGTTCACCGTGTGGTGCGTCACCAGCTGCGCCGCGGTCCAGTAGGCGGCCTCGGTGGTGTTGCCGAGCGTGAGGCGCACCGGCGCTTCGCCGGCTTCGCGCATCTTCGCGGTCTGCAGCAGCACCTCGAGCGTGATGTCGAGCGCACCGGCTTCGCGGTTCGAGGGGGCATCGAGGTAGGGCAGCGGTTGCGGATCGCCCTCGGGCCGCTCGAACTTCGCGCGGAAGGGCGCGAGCGCTTCCATGGTCACGATCCACGGCGACAGCGTGCTCGCGAAGTTCTTCGCGAGGAAGGGGCCGAGCGGCTGGTATTCCCAGGCCTGCAGGTCGCGTGCCGACCAGTCGTTGAGCAGGGTCACGCCGAACAGGTGCTCCTCGGCCTCGCCGATGGCGATCGGCTCGCCGAGCGCATTGCCGCGGCCGATGAGGAAGCCGAGCTCGAGTTCGTAGTCCAGGCGCTTGGACGGGCCGAAGCTGGGCTCGGCGGCATCGGGCGCCTTGGTCTGGCCCTGCGGGCGCTTGAAGACCTGGCCGCTCACGCCGATCGACGAGGCGCGGCCGTGGTAGCCGATCGGCACCCACTTGTAGTTGGGCATCAGCGGCTGGTCGGGACGGAACAGCTTGCCGATCGTGGTCGCGTGGTGGATGCCGGTGTAGAAGTCGGTGTAGTCGCCGATGCGGCAGGGCACGGTCATCTCGGCCTGGGCCTGCGCGAGCAGCGCCTTCGACCAGGCGGCCTGCTTGTCGCTGCCTTCGGCGAGGCCGGCCGAGAGCGCGGCGCGCAGCGCCTGGCGCTCCTTGGTGCCCGCGGCCATCAGCGCGTTCATGTCGTCGCTGTCGACGAGGCCCGCGGCGCGCAGGTCGAGCACCTGGTCGCCGATGGCGACGCCGATGCGGAAGGCCTCGGTGCTGCCGGCGGCGCGGAAGCGGCCGAAGGGCAGGTTCTGGATCGGGAAGTCGCTGCCGGCTTCATTGGCCGAGGCGACCCAGCTGCGCAGCTTTGGGTCGTGGGTGGCGTTCAGTGCGGTGGTCATGGATGTCCTTCGGTTCTGTATTCGGTTCTATCGTCACGGACCGTTCGGGCTGAGCTTGTCGAAGCCGCGCGCGGCGCTTCGACAGGCTCAGCGTGAACGGACCAGGGTGTTCATCGGGCGCTCACTCGGCCGTCATCCCGGCCTTCTTCGCCACCTCGCCGAGCCGCTGGTACTCGGTCTGCGTGAGCGTCGCCAGTTCCTGCGCGCTCGAGCCGCGCGGCGAGAAGCCGGCCTGCGCCAGCTTGGCCTTCACGTCGGGCTGCGCGAGCGCCTCCACGAAGGCCTCGTTGAGCGCCTTCACGATCGGCGCCGGCAGGTTGGCGGGGCCGTAGACGCCGAACCAGGGCTCGAGCGCATAGCCCTTGAGGCCGGCCTCGGCGATGGTCGGCACCTCGGGCAGCGAGGGCGAGCGCGTGGGACCGGCGACGGCCAGAGCGCGCAGCTTGCCGGCCTGGATGTGCGGCAGCGAGGCCGGCAGGTTGTCGAACATCAGGCCGATGTTGTTGCCCAGCATGTCGGTGATGGCCGGGCCGCTGCCCTTGTAGGCCACGTGGGTCAGCTCGGTGCCGGTCATCTGCGCGAACATCACGCCGGCCAGGTTCATCGAGGTGCCCGCGCCCGCGGTGGCGTAGGGCATGCCGGGGGTCTTCTTCGCGGCCGCGATCAGGTCGGCCACCGACTTGATCGGCGAGGCCGCCGGCACTTCGAGCACGATGGTCGAGGTGCCCAGCAGGCTGATGGCGGTGAAGTCCTTGCGCGGATCGAAGGCCATCGACTTGTAGATGTGCGGGTTCAGCGCATTGGTCGAGATGGCGCCGAAGCCGATGGTGTAGCCGTCGGGCGCGGCCTTGGCCACGGCATCCATGCCGATGTTGCCGCCCGCGCCGCCGCGGTTGTCGATCAGCACCGGCTGGCCCAGCTTCTCCGACACCTTCTGGCCCACGGTGCGCGCCACCAGGTCGGTGGTGCCGCCCGGGGTGTAGGGCACGATGAAGCGGATCGGCTTGGCGGGGAAGTCCGCAGCCTGCGAGAACAGGGGCGCGGCGAGCAGCGCGAGGACCGCGGCGCGGCGCGTCAGTGCGAAGACGGGGTTCATGGCTTGAACTGATCCTTGAGGCCGGCCCAGCAGTCGGCGTAGTCGGTGTCGAGCGCCTGGCTCTGCAGCGCGAAATTGGTCGGGATGAAACGGTAACGGCTCTCGAACATGAAGGCCAGCGTGTTGTCGAGCTTGTGCGGCTTGAGGTCGGCGTGGGTGGCCTTGTCGAAGGCTTCCTCGTCGGGACCGTGCGGCACCATGCTGTTGTGCAGGCTCGCGCCGCCGGGCTTGAAGCCGCCGGGCTTGGCGTCGTACTCGCCGAGCACCAGGCCCATGAACTCGCTCATCAGGTTGCGGTGGAACCACGGCGGACGGAAGGTGTTCTCCATCACCATCCAGCGCGGCGGGAAGATCACGAAGTCGCAGTTGGCGGTGCCGGGCGTGTCGCTGGGCGAGGTCAGCACGGTGAAGATCGAGGGATCGGGATGGTCGAAGCTGATCGAGCCGATCACCATGAAGTGCGCGGTGTCGTACATCACGGGCGCGAGGTTGCCGTGCCAGGCGACCACGTTGAAGGGCGTCTGCTTCATCGGCGCGTGCCAGAAGCGGCCGCCGAACTTCTTGACGATCTCGTAGCCGCCTTCTTCCGCTTCGAAGGCCGCCACCGGCGCCTGGAAGTCGCGCGCGTTGGCCAGGCCGTTCGAACCGATCGGGCCGAGCTCGGGCAGGCGGAAGTGCGCGCCGTAGTTCTCGCAGACGTAGCCGCGCGAGAGGCCGTCGGGCAGCGCCACCTTGAAGGCCATGCCGCGCGGCAGCAGCGCGATCTCGCCGGGCTTCACCTCGAGCACGCCGAGCTCGGTGGTGATGACCAGCCGGCCCTGCTGCGGCACCACCAGCATCTCGCCGTCGGCGTTGACGAAGGCGCGCTTGTCCATCGAGCGGCCCGCCAGGTACATCAGCGAGCCGATGCCGACCTGCGACTCGGCATCGCCGTTGGCCGCGATGGTGTGCATGCCGTCGACGAAGTCGTGCTCCCCCGCGCCGTCCAGCGGCTGCGGATGCCAGCGCATCGGCTCGGGCGGCAGCGCGATCTCGCGGTCGGCGCCGGTGCTCCAGTGCGCCTGCGCATAGGGCTGGTAGCGGCCCGACACCACCGAGGGCTGGCGGCGGTAGAGCCAGGTGCGGCGGTTCTCGTGGCGCGGCGCGGTGAAGGCGGTGCCCGAGAGCAGCTCCGTGTAGAGGTCGAAGGGCCCGCGCTGCGGGTTGTTGCGGCCCTGCGGCAGCGCGCCGGGCACGGCCTCGGACGCGTATTCGTTGCCGAAGCCGCTCTGGTAGCGGCGCTCGGTGGCGGGAGTTGCGGCGGTCATGGTGTCCTCACTGGGTGGTGTTCATTTCGCGGCCGCGAGCGCTTCGCGCAGCACAGGCAGCGAGCCGATGTGGTTGGCCAGCAGCAGCACGAGGCGCGCGTTGTACGCGTGGCTCTCCTCGGTGCTCAGGCCCTGGTGCGCCTCGATCAGCGCTTCGTAGAAATCGTCGGGCGCCTCGAGGTGCGCGTCGGTGATCAGCGTGGGGGTGGATGCGGTCATGGGCAATGTCTCGCTGCGTGTCGTCTCAGGCCTTGCCGAGCGCGCGGTCGAAGGCCGCGCGGATCTGCGCGGACGATGGCGCGCGCCAGCGCGCGCTCACATGCTGGTCGGGGCGCAGCAGGTAGACGGTGCCGGGGTGCGCATCGTAGCGCCGCACGGCCAGTTCGCTCGCCTCGCCCGCGGGCACGCGCACGGTGCGCAGCGGCAGCGCCGCGGCCTCGATGGCGCGCAGGCTCCGCGCGACCGCCGCGTCGTCGGTATCGCCGAACACCAGCGCCGTGAAGCCGTGCGCGCGGCCGAGCTCGCGCAGCAGCCAGCCGCTGCCGCCGTCGGCGAGCGCCACCGGCGCGTCGGCCGCGGCCGCGCCCGGCACCATCGCGCCCGCGAAGCCGTCGCCGTGTGCGTCGGGCGTGTTGAGCGGCGAGCCGCGCAGCACCGAGGGCACCGACAGCCGGCCGCTGTTGACCAGCGTGCGCGCGAAGGCGTGCCGCCGCGTCAGCGCCAGCACCGCGTCGCGGAACAGCCGGCTGACCTCGCTCTTGGGCGTGATGAAGTCGGTGGCGCGCGTGGAGTTGCGGATGTTCTCGTCGGCCGCGTATTCGCGTTCGCCCGCATAGCTGTCGAGCAGCGCGTCGGGCGCCTCGCCGCGCACCACGGCGGCCAGCTTCCAGGCCAGGTTGTCGGCGTCCTGCACGCCCGAGTTGGCGCCGCGCGCGCCGAACGGCGACACGCCGTGCGCCGAGTCGCCCGCGAACAGCACGCGGCCGTGGCGGAAGCTGTCCATGCGCTGGCAGGCGAAGGTGTAGACGCTGGCCCAGCCGATCTCGAACTGCACGCCCGCGTGGCCGATGCTGTCGAGCAGCGCGCGCACGCGCGGCACGATGCGCTCGGGCTTGCGCTCCTCCACCGGGTCGGCCTCCCAGCCGAGCTGGAAGTCGATGCGCCACATGCCGTCGGCCTGCTTGTGCAGCAGCACGCTCTGGCCCGGATGGAACGGCGGGTCGAACCAGAAGCGGCGCTCGGTCGGCAGCTGCGCGTCCATCGTGATGTCGGCGATCAGGAAGCGGTCGCGGAACACGCGGCCCTTCGATTCCTGGCCCAGCAGCTGGCGCAGGTTCGAGCGCGAGCCGTCGCAGGCGCTCACGTAGTCGGCGGCCAGCCGGTACTCGCCCTCGGGCGTCTCCACGGTCAGCGTCGCGCCCGCGGCGTCCTGCGCGATGCCGGTGACCTTGTTGTTCCAGCGGATGTCGATCAGCGGCAGCTGCGCCGCGCGCTCGGCCAGGTAGCCCTCGACGTAGTACTGCTGCAGGTTGATGAAGGCCGGGCGCTCGTGGCCGGGCTCGGGCAGCAGGTCGAAGCGGTAGACCTGCTCGTCGTGGAAGTAGACCTTGCCGATGTTCCACGACACGCCCTTGTCGACCATGCGGTCGCCGCAGCCCAGACGGTCGAAGACCTCGAGCGTGCGCTTGGCGAAGCAGATCGCGCGCGATCCGGTCGACAGCGTGTTGTCGTTGTCGAGCAGCACCACCGGCACCTGGTGCAGCGCGAGGTCGATGGCCAGCGCCAGGCCCACGGGGCCGGCGCCGACCACCACCACCGGGTGGCGCGCGGGCGGGGCCGCGTCCTGGTCGGGGTGGCGGCGGTAGTCGAAGCGCAGGCTCTGGTAGTCGACCTGCGCGGCTTCGGTGGCGAGTGCGTTCACGTCCGTTGTCTCCGTCTCTGTGCCGTCTTCGTCTCTCTTGTCTTGCGCCTTCCCCCTCTGGGGGAAGGTGGGGATGGGGGCAGGCCGCGCATCGTGCGGTCGCCGCGTGCCCCCACCCGGCCCTCCCCCAGAGGGGGAGGGAGGCATTCATCTCAGCCTTCGAGCGCCTTCCACATCTCCACGTCGCGCTCGGCCGTCCACACGCGCGGGTCGAACATGGCCCGAGGCCTCGTCGTAGGCGCGGCTCACGTCGAAGGGCATGCAGTGGTCGAAGATCACCCACTGGCTGTACTTGGGCTTGAGCTTCTCGTAGGTGTCCTTGTAGACCGCGTTCAGGTCGCGCCCGGCCTTCACGCCTTCCTGCACGCTGGCGTAGACGTCGGCGATGAAGTCGCGCGTGCCCGTCAGGCCCTCGGCCACGGCCTCGGGCGTGGTCAGCGCGGCGCCGCGGCCCGGCACCAGCGCGGCGGGCTTGAGGGCGGCGACGTTGTCCAGCGTCTGCGGCCAGTCCTTGAAGTAGGCGTCGCCCGCGTACGGCGTGGCGCCGAACTCGACCAGGTCGCCCGAGAGCAGCGCGCGTTCCTGCGGCAGCCAGGCCACGGTGTCGCCCTTGGTGTGGCCGCGGCCGAGCTGCAGCAGCTGCACCTCGAGCTTGCCGAGCCACAGGGTCATCTTGCCGGTGAAGGTCATGGTGGGCCAGGTCAGGCCCGGCGGCACCGTCTCGACGTTCTGGAACAGGCGCGGGAAGCGGCCGATCTCGCTGGCCTTGTCCTGCTCGCCGCGCTCGACGATCAGGTCGCGCGTGTCCTGGCTCGCCAGGATGTGCTCGGCGCCGTAGCCGGCCGCGCCCAGCACGCGCACCGCGTGGTAGTGCGTGAGCACCACGTACTTGATCGGCTTGTCGGTCACTTCGCGGATGCGGCGCACCACATCGGCCGCCATCGCGGGCGTGGCCTGGGTGTCGGCCACCAGCACGCAGTCGTCGCCGATCACGATGCCGGTGTTCGGGTCGCCCTCGGCGGTGTAGGCCCACGCGTGTTCCGAGATCTGGCTGAAGGTGACCTTCTTCTCTTCCATGTCGGCCTGGCTGGCGAATTTCTTGGCTTGGCTCATCGTGTGTCTCCGTGGAGTGTTGGGGGGGAGTGAATTCGTTTAGGGCGAACGAATTTGCAGTTAACGAATTTCCGCGAGTGTAAGCCTCGAATCGCTTCATGTCTAATCCCCACTCCATGAACGAAGCACAACCCGACGCCGACCGCGCCCAGCGTGGCATCCAGAGCATCGAGGTCGGCGGCCAGCTGCTGCGCGCGCTGGTGCACCACGGCCGGCCGATGGCGCTCAAGGACCTGGCCCGCGAGGCCGACATGACGCCCGCCAAGGCGCATCCCTACATGGTGAGCTTCGGCCGGCTGGGGCTGATCGAGCAGGACCGTGCGAGCGGCCACTATCTGCTCGGCCCGCTGGCGCTGCAACTGGGCCTGATCAGCCTGCAGCAGGCCGACCCGGTGCACATCGCCACGCCGGCCATCGCCCAGCTCGCGCAGCAGACCGGCCACACCATCGCGCTGGCGGTCTGGGGCGCGCGCGGCGCGACCATCGTGCGCACGGCCGAGTCGCCCTCGCCGGTGCACGTCAACATGCGCCACGGCACGGTGTTCTCGCTGACCAACACGGCCTCGGGCCGGGTGTTCGCGGCCTACCTCGACGCCGGGCGTGTGCGCGACCTGCTCGAGGCCGAGCGCCAGCGCCAGAAGCAGCGCAAGGCCGAGCCCGCGCCGCCGGCCGGCATGCCGCCGGTGCAGCCGCTGCCCTCGTGGGCCGATTTCGAGCGCCAGCTGCAGGAGGTGCGCGCGCACGGCATCAGCCGTTCCGACGGCGAGGTGATCGAGGGCGTGAGCGCCATGGCCGCGCCGGTGTTCGACCACACGGGCGCGATCGTGCTCGCGATCACCGCCATCGGCCCGGCCGGCATCTTCGACACCGCCTGGGACGGCGCCATCGGCACCGCGCTCAAGGGCTGCGCGGACGCGGTGTCGCAGCGGCTGGGGGCGAGCCGCCGATGAGGGCGTCGCAGACCGTGGCCGCGGGCCTGCAGGCTCTTTCGCTGTCGGTGTCGCTCGCTTTCGCCGGTGCTGCCGCCGCGGCCGACGACGGCCCCTGGCCCACCGCCGGCTGGACCGTCGCCACGCCCGGCTCGCAGGGCATGGACCCGGCCGAGCTCGCGCGGCTGGTCGAGCTCGGCGCCACCCACCAGCTCGACAGCCTGCTGGTGGTGCGCCACGGCCGCATCGTGGTGGAGGCCTACTACGCGCCGTTTCGCCCGGCCTGCGCCACGCGGTCAACTCGGTCACCAAGGCCGTGGTCGGCACGCTCGCGGGCATCGCCATCGAGGAAGGCAAGCTGCGCCTCGGCGACCCGGTGTTCGACGACGCCACCGATCCCCGGCGCGCCGCGGTCACGGTCGCGCACCTGCTCGACATGACCTCGGGCATCGACTGGACCGAGCCGCTCAACGACCGCGGCAAGCCGGTCTCGCTGATCGAGATGGAGCGTTCGCGCGACTGGGCCGCCTACGTGCGCGGCCGTCCGATGGCGCAGGCGCCCGGCGCCGGCTTCAACTACAACAGCGGCAACTCGCAGTTGCTGTCGGCCCTGCTCGCGCGGCGCACCGGCGGCGATCTGCGGGCCTATGCCACCGAGCGCCTGTTCGAGCCGCTGGGCATCGCCGACCTGCGCTGGCGCCAGGACCCGCAGGGCCTGCCCGTGGGCGGCTTCGGCCTGGCGCTGCAGCCGCGCGACATGGCGAAGATCGGCCAGCTCTATCTGCGCGGCGGCCGCTGGGAAGACCGCCAACTGCTGCCGGCCGCCTGGGTCGCGAGGAACCTCGCGGCCACGGTCGAGATGAAGGACCTCGGAACGCCGGGCTTCTTCTATGCCAACGGCTGGTGGACCCTGCCCGCGCGCCGCATCTACATGGCCATGGGCCACAACGGCCAGGGCATCGTGGTGCTGCCCGAGGCGGACGCGGTGGCGGTGTTCACGAGCACGCGCGCGGCGCCGGTGCCGCTCTTGATCGAACGCATCCTGCGCTCGGTCAAGGCCGGCGGCGCCGTTGCCGACGATGCCGCGGCCCAGGCCGCGCTCGAGGCCTCGGTGGCCAAGGCCACGGCCGAGAAGCCCTCCGAGGTCGGCCCGGTGCCCGAGGGCGGCGCGGCAACGCCTGGCGGGCCGCACCTGGCGCTTCGCCAGCAACCCCCATCGGACTGCGCAGCCTGCGGCTCGCGCTCGATCCCGCGAACCCGCACTACGAGATCGTGACCGCCGCGCGCGCACCCGGCGGCGCCGACGAGCGCTTCACCGCGCCGATCGGCCTCGACGGCCTGTTCCGCACCAGCCCCGCGGGCGGCCCGATGCCGGTGGTCGCCACCCGGGGCCGCTGGAGCGATGCGCGCAGCTTCGACGTGGAGGCACGCATCCTCGGCGAACCGCTGCGCACCCGCTACCTGCTGCGGCTGCGCGACGATGGCACCGAGGGCATCGACCTCGTCTTTTCCAACTCCTATGGCTTCCAGGCCGAACTGCGCGCGGAGGCGCCATGACAGTGAAACCCCCCTTCGCCAGGCTGTGGCTCGGGATCTTCGGCGTCGGCTATGCGGTGCTGTTCGGCCTCGTGATGCAGACGCTCTTCACGCCCGTGCCCTATGGCGACCTCTCGCGCCTCGGGCGCATCTCCGAACACGACTTCGGCTGGCGCATCGATCCGCCGCGCGTCGATGCGGCGCTGCTGCGCGGCACGCCGATCGAGCAGGCCGACATCCTGGTCATCGGCGACAGCTTCTCGCTCACGCGCCGCTGGCAGTCGCGGCTGGTCCAGGAAGGCTGGGGCGTGGCCTCCACGTCCTGGCTGGAGGTCGGCGAATCGCTGTGCGACGACTTCGATCGCTGGCTCACGGACGGCGGCTTCCACGGCAAGCTGGTGATCATCGAGAGCGTGGAGCGGCTCGTCGATGCGCGTCTCGAGCGCTCGCAGGGCTGCGTGGAGATGAGGAAGCCGATGGTCACCGAGCGCGAGGTGCCGTTGCCGCCGCTCGACAAGGTGCCGGGCTTCGCGCTCAACTGGGACGGGCAGTTCTACGCGGGCTTTCTCACGGCGCGCTGCACCCGCGCCGCGATCGCCGGCGAGGAGCGCAGCGGCTGCGACCCGCAGGTGCGCGCGGCGGCCGTGCCCGACGGCTGCGCGCTGTTCAGCAACCGGCGATGCGGGATGGCGCTGTTCCTGTCCGTCGACGCGACCGGCCGCGAACTCACGGCGGAGCACGCGGCGCAGCTGCAGGCCTTCGCCAAGGCCCGGGACGGGGTGACCATCCTGTGGATGGTGGTGCCCGACAAGACCACCACCTACCTCGATCCCACGCATTCGCAGGCCTTCGTGAAGGCCTTCAACGAAGCCGGGCTCGGCCCCGACCTGTTCGCCTTCGCCCAGCGGCAGAAAGACCGCGATCCGCGACTTCTACATGCCCAACGACACCCACTTCTCGATGCATGGGCAACTGGCGCTGGGCGACCGCATGGTGGAGGCGGTGAAGGAGAAGCTGGCCGTGCCGCGCGGCGGTGGCTGACAAGGTATGAATAAACGCACCTGCGCGCCCCGATCTCGCACCTGCGGTCCTCACCGTACAAGGTACGGCTCCGGTCCTCGGCGCGACCTCGGGGCGCTCGCTACGGTTTCTTCACACCTTGTGAGGCCGCTCGAGCCGCTCGAGCCGCTCAGCCCTTGCGGCCGCCGAACAGCACCAGCACGCCGCCCACCACGATCGCCGCGACGCCGGCCCAGGCCGGGAAGTTCACGGTCTGCTTCTCCTTCACCGACAGCTCGATCGGCCCGAGCTTGGCCTGGTGCGTCTCGCGCGTGAAGCTGAAGCCGCCGAGACCGAGCCCGGCGATGCCGGCGACGATCAGGATGATGCCGACGATGCGGGTGGCGTTCATGTGCGTGTCCTCCGTCCGTGGGCCGATGCGGTGTGCCGCGGCTGGCGGCAGCTTACTACCGCGGCTGCTGTTGCTGCTGCTGATCCACCCACTGCACGAGCTCGGCGATCGCCGCGTCGCTGGCCGCGGCCAGTGCCTTCACGCCGCCGGGCGCATCGGCGCTCGGCGCGGGCCGGCGCACGGTGATCAGCTTCTGGCCCAGCACGCGGTCGCCGCCGGTGCCGCCGCGCACGAGCGTGGCGCGCAGCCGCACCAGGCCCACGCTGGCCGCGGGCGATTCGAAGTAGTGGCTGAACTCGTCGAGCGACAGCCGCAGCGTGTCGGGCACGCGGCCCTCGCTGCGCGCGATGGTCGCGCTCTCCTCGGGGCCGAGCACGGTGCGGCGCTCGGCCAGCGTGTCGCGCAGCCGCTGGCGCAGCAGTTGCGCGGGCGACAGGCTCCAGCGCGACTGGCCATAGGGCTTGAGTTCGTTGGCGTCGGCATAGCCGAGCCGGTAGAGGATCTGCGTGCCGTCGAGCCGCGGACTGGCCTCGATCTCGGGCAGCGCGATCATGGCCTGCGGCGTCGGCGCGCTGCTCGCCTGCTGCGCGGCCATCGGCCCGGGGCCGAAGTCGTAGAGCGTGGCGCGCTGGGGCTTGTCGGGCAGCGCGCCGCAGCCGGCCAGCAGCAGCGCGAGGCCGAGCGCGAGGGCGGAAAGAGGATGCGTGGCGTTCTTCATGGTCGTTGTCCTGCCATCGTGGATGCCGCGGCCTCAGGGCCTGGCGCCGTTGCCGCTCGCGGCCGGCGGCGAGAAGCCCGGCTCGCCCGGTCCGGCCGCCGCGCCGCCGTTGCCGAACAGCAGCGATTGCGGGTTGTCGTTGATGCTGTCGGCCGCGCGGCCGAGCCGGCGCACCGCGTGCGAGGTGTCGTCGGCCACGCGGTTCACGCGCGGCAGCGTGGCGGCGTTGAAGGAGTCGACCGCCTGCGCCAGCGCCTTGGTGCCGTCGCCCAGCCGCTGCACCGGGCCGTCGGGCGCGTTGAGCCGGGTCACGGTGCCGTTGAAGTTGTTGGCCACGCGCGAGACGTCGCCCGCGGCCTTCTTCACCGAGTCGAGCGTGTCGGGCAGCCGCTGCAGCACGGGCGCGACGCCGGTCTTCACGGTGCCGTCGAGGCGCAGCATCAGCTGGTTGGCGCTCGAGGTCGCGGCCGCGATGTTCTCGAGCGCGTCGGCCACGCGCTTCTGGTTGTCGTCGTTGAGCAGGCGGTTGGCGCGCTTGGTCACCTCCTCGACCTGGTTGATGATCGCCTCGCCGCGGTCCTGCAGCTGGGCCAGCATCGAGGGCTTGAGCGGGATGCGCGGCGGGTCGCCGTTGTCGGGCTTGAGCGCCACGTTCGATTCGCCCTTGTCGTCCAGCGCGATGAAGGCCAGGCCGGTCACGCCCTGGTAGCTCAGGGTGGCGAAGCTCGAGGTGGTCAGCGGCACGCGTTCGTCGACCGTGATGCGCACGCGCACGTTGCCCTTCACCTTGGGGTCGAAGTCGATCAGCGTGACCTTGCCGACCGCGATGCCGCGGTAGCGCACCATCGCCTGCGGCTGCAGGCCGCTGACCGCGTCGCGCGTGGAGAGCTCGTAGATGTTGCGCACGGTGTTGTCGCGCGTGAACCAGATCACCAGCCCCACGAGCACGGCGAGCAGGCCGAGCACGAAGGCTCCGGCGGCGAGGGCATGGGCCTTGTTTTCCATGGACTACCTTTCGGCGCCGCCGGCCTCGGGCCGCGGCGCATGTCGTTCGGGGGCGGGTCGGTCGTGCAGCGCCTCCAGGGCGCGTTGGCCGCGCCCTCCGAGAAAGTACTCGTGGATGAAGGGATGCGGGTAGGCGATCACCTCGCGCGCGGTGCCGCTGGCGATGACCTTCTGGTCGGCCAGCACCGCGATGCGGGTGCTCAGGTCGAACAGCGTGTCGAGGTCGTGCGTGACCATCACCACCGTGAGGCCGAGCTCGCGGTGCAGCCCGCGCAGCAGGTCGCAGAAGCTGTCGGAGGCCTCGGGATCGAGGCCGGCCGTGGGTTCGTCGAGCAGCAGCAGCGGCGGGTCCATGATCAGCGCGCGCGCCAGCGCCACGCGCTTGATCATGCCGCCCGACAGGTCGGCCGGGCTGCGGTTCGCATGGCGCGGCTCCAGGCCCACCATCTGCAGCTTGACCAGCGCCGCGTTGCGGATCAGCTCGTCGGGCAGCAGCTTGAGCTCGCGCAGCGGAAAGGCGATGTTCTCGAGCACGCTGAAGGCCGAGAACAGCGCGCCGTGCTGGAACAGCATGCCGACGTTGGCCGCGCCGGCCGCGCTGAGCTCGCCGGGCGCCTGGCCCAGCACCTCGACCGTGCCCTTCGAGGGCTTCTCGAGCCCGAGGATCTGGCGCAGCAGCACCGTCTTGCCGGTGCCCGAGCCGCCGACGAGCGACAGCACCTCGCCGCGCTCGATGCGCAGGTCGAGGTCGCGGTGCACCACCTGCTCGCCGTCGGTGTTCTTGAACACCGTCCACAGGCGACGGATGTCGACCACGGTCTCGGACGCGGCGGAAGAGGGCGTGGCCTGCGTGTTCATCCGCGGAACCCGATGCCCTTGAACAGCACGGCGAACAGCGCGTCGACCAGGATCACCGCGGTGATCGAGGTCACGACCGACGAGGTGGTGCCGCGCCCCAGGCTCTCGGTGTTGGGCTTGACCTTCATGCCGAAGTAGCAGCCGATCAGCGCGATCAGGATGCCGAACACCGCCGACTTGGCGGTGGCCAGCCAGAGGTTGGCGATCGGCACCGCGCGCGGCAGCGCCGAGAGGAAATAAGCCGGCGAGATGTCGAGCGCTGCGTCGGCCGCGAGCATGCCGCCCAGGAGCGCCGCCATCGAGGTCCACAGGCTGATCAGCGGCATCGCGATGGCGAGCGCCAGCACGCGCGGCATCACCAGCCGGAAGCCGTGCGGGATGCCCATCACGCGCATCGCGTCGAGCTCCTCGGTCACGCGCATCACGCCGATCTGCGCGGTGATCGCCGAGCCCGAGCGGCCCGCGATCAGCACCGCCGCGAGCACCGGACCGAGCTCGCGCACCAGCGACAGGCCGAGGATGTTGACCACGAAGGTCTCGGCGCCGTACTGGCGCAGCTGCTGCGAGATCAGGTAGGCCAGCACCACGCCGATCAGCAGCCCGACCAGCGCCGTGATGTGCAGCGCCGTCGCGCCGAACTGGTAGAGATGGCCCGAGAAGTCGCGCCAGGGCCCGCGGTGCGGTGCCGCCAGCAGCCTGCCGACGTCGATCGTGAGCTGGCCGATCAGGCCGACGAAGTCGCGCGTCACGCCCATCGCGCGCGGGCCGTTGTGCGAGAAGTCGCGCAGCCGTTCGACCAGCGTCTTGGGCGGTTCCTCGGGCGTGCCGACGGTGTACTGCGCCACCTGGTCGAGCACCGCCTTGTGCTGCGGCGCCAGCTCGAGCGTGGCCGGCCAGTCGTGGTGCCAGCGTTCCCACAGCAGCTGCGCGCCGATGTGGTCGAGCTGCGCGATCGGGCGCAGGTCCCAGGCCGCGTCGTCCTGCCTGGGCAGCGCGTCCAGGCTCTTCGCGAGCGCCTGCCAGTCGGACGGCGAGGACATCGCCAGCGTGGTCCAGCGGCCGCTCGCCACGATCCAGTGCTTGCCGTCCTGCTCGCGCGACTCGATGCGGGGGCTCGCGCCGACGTCGGCTGCAGCGGGGCTGTCGGCAGGCGGCGTGGTGGAGGGCATGGTCCGGGGGAGCGGGTGGGAAGAGGAGGAGGAAGAAGGCGGAAAGAGGCGCGGGACGAACCAAAGGTTTCAAAATGCAGCGCGCATCGTAACCGTAGGCCCCGGGGCGCCATGTGCGACCGAACCCTGGATTACGTAGGGAAGCACGCCGTTTTTCCTGAGGCCTTTCTTAACTTTTCGTGAGACCGATCGGGGCGCGCAGCGGGTCATCCGTACCTTCTCAGCTCCAGGCGCGGGTCAGCGCATCCCAGGCACTCGCGATCACCGGCTCGTTGCGCCGCGCCGCCAGCGACACGAAGCGCAGCGCGCAGTCGAGCTGCACCCGGTCGGCCAGCACCAGGCCGTGGGCCTGGCTCTCGCGGATCGCGATCGAGTCGCGCAGCAGGCTCAGGCCCACGCCCGACTTCAGCAGGTCGAGCATCGAGGCCTCCTGGTCGACCAGCGCCACGCGGCGCGGCGCCAGCCCCAGCGGCCCGAACACGCGTTCGAGCAGCCGGTGGTGCGCCGACTCGGGCGGCGTACCGAGCCAGGGCAGCGCGGCCAGCGCCTTCCAGTCGCGCCCCGTCACCTGCGGCCCCCAGCCGGCCGGCGCCACCACGCGGTAGGTGAAGCGCGTGAGGGTGCGCGCCGCCAGCGCCGGATCGCCGCCGGCCGCGTGCGCATCGCCGTCCGCATCGAGGTGGAAGCCCACGTCGAGCTCCCCGCGCAGCACCTGCGCCAGCACCGTGCCGCTCATGCCGTGGCGCAGCTCGGTCTCGATCTGCGGCGCCGACTCGACCAACTCGCGCAGGAACATGCCCAGGCGCGTGAATTCGGGATCGAGGATGGTGCCGATGCGCAGCGCGCCACGCACCGTCGACTGCAGGTTGCGCGCCGCCTGCTGCAGGTCGCCCACCGCGGCCAGCACGCGCTCGGCCTGCGGCAGCAGCGCCGCGCCGTCGGCCGTGAGCGCCAGCCCGTGCGGCGTGCGCGTGAACAGCTGCAGGCCGGTGTCCTCGGCCAGCCGCTTGAGCTGCAGGCTCACGGCCGGCTGCGTGAGGTGCAGCCGGGCCGCGGCGCGCGAGACGCTGCCTTCGCGCGCGGCCAGCACGAAGGCGCGCAGAATTTGCAGGTCCATCGCGGCGGCAGTCATATAAATCGGATTTATACGCCATCTGATTCGATTTCATTGGCATTCCTGGCGTGGATTGGGCCAAATCAGGCGCAGCGGCTCACGGCCGATCCATGAGTACGGGAAATATCGATGACGGAGACAAGCCCCTTGAGCAACGACACCACCTTCGACTACATCGTCATCGGCGCGGGCACCGCCGGCGCGCTGCTCGCGAACCGGCTCAGCGCCGACAAGGACAAGCGCGTGCTGCTGGTCGAGGCCGGCCGCAAGGACGACTACCACTGGATCCACATCCCGGTGGGCTACCTCTACTGCATCGGCAACCCGCGCACCGACTGGCTCTACAGCACCGAGCCCGACGCCGGCCTCAACGGCCGCGTGCTGCGCTATCCGCGCGGCAAGACGCTGGGCGGCTGCTCGAGCATCAACGGCATGATCTACATGCGCGGCCAGTCGCGCGACTACGAGCAGTGGGCATCGCTCACCGGCGACGAGGAATGGCGCTGGCAGAACGTGCTGCCGGCCTTCAAGAAGCACGAGGACTTCTACCTCGGCGCCGACGAGATGCACGGCGCGGGCGGCGAATGGCGGGTCGAGAAGCAGCGGCTGCGCTGGGACATCCTCGACGCCTTCGCGGCCGCCGCGGTCGAGGCCGGCGTGCCGCACACCACCGACTTCAACCGCGGCAGCAACGAGGGCGTGGGCTACTTCCAGGTCAATCAGAAGAACGGCTGGCGCTGGAACACGGCCAAGGCCTTCCTGCGGCCCACCTGCTACGGCCGGCCCAACTTCGAGCTCTGGACCGGCGCGCAGGTCTCGCAGCTGGTGCTCGAGCGGCAGGCCGACGGCACGCAACGCTGCACCGGCGCCCGGATCTGGAACGGCCACGAGATGGTGACGGCGCACGCCACGCGCGAGGTGATCCTGAGCGCGGGCAGCATCGGCTCGCCGCAGATCCTGCAGCTCTCGGGCATCGGCCCGGCCGAGCTGCTGCGCCAGCACGGCATCGAGGTGGCGGTCGACGCGCCCGGCGTCGGCGCCAACCTGCAGGACCACCTGCAGATCCGCGCGGTCTACAAGATCGACGGCGCGCCCACGCTCAACGTGCTGGCCTCGTCGATGGTCGGCAAGGCGCGCATCGGTCTCGAGTACCTGCTGAGCCGCAGCGGCCCGATCGAGCATGGCGCCCTCGCAGCTCGGCGCCTTCACGCGCAGCTCGCCCGACCGCGAGTGGCCCAACATCCAGTACCACGTGCAGCCGCTGTCGCTCGATGCCTTCGGCGAGCCGCTGCACGCGTTCCCGGCCTTCACCGCGAGCGTGTGCAACCTCAATCCCACGAGCCGCGGCACGGTGCGCATCCGCTCGAATCGCTTCGCGGACGCGCCGGCGATCGCGCCCAACTACCTGAGCACCGACGCCGACCGCAAGGTGGCGGCCGACTCGCTGCGCGTGACGCGCCGCATCGCCGCGCAGCCCGCGCTCGCCAAGTACAAGCCGCAGGAATGGAAGCCCGGCGTGCAGTACCAGAGCGACGAGGACCTCGCGCGCCTGGCCGGCGACATCGCGACGACCATCTTCCATCCGGTGGGCACCACCAGGATGGGCGCCGACGGCGACCCGATGGCGGTGCTCGATGCGCGGCTGCGCGTGCGCGGCGTGCAGGGGCTGCGTGTGGTCGACGCGGGCGCGATGCCGACGATCACGAGCGGCAACACCAACAGTCCGACCTTGATGATGGCGGAGAAGGCGGCCGGCTGGATTCGCGCGGACGCCGGGCGCTGAGAGCGAGGAACCGTTCGGGCCGAGCCTGGCCTGTCCTGAGCCTGTCGAAGGGCGAAGCCTTGCGCGGCGCTTCGACAAGCTCAGCGTGAACGGGTTGGGTTTTCCTTTCTGGAACGCAACGTGGCAGCTGGGGCACGTCCCCGGCCGGCGGCTTCTTCGAGCCGCACCTTCGCCCCCTCGAGCATCAGGTCCACCCCGATCTCGAACAACGCATCGGGCCCCGCCGCGCGGTAGCTCGCGAAAGCCTCCGCCAGCAACGGCCGCGAGGCCGCTGCGGCATCGAGCGTCTGCTGCTGCATCGCCGCGTCGGCCGGCGTCGCCTGCTGCTCGAGCACGCAGCCCACGGTGTAGCGGCCCAGCGCGATCAGCAGGGTCATCGCCTGCGCGGGCGGCACGCCCAGGCGCACCACGGCCGCGAGCTGGGCTTCCACCATGTCGAGGTCGCCCGGGGTCGGGCTCGGAGCCCGCATGCAGGCGCGCGCCGTCGCGCCGCGCCAGCAGCGCGCGCCGGAAGCTGCGCGCGTTCTCGCGCAGGAAGCCCTCCCAGCTCTCGTCGGGCAGCGGCAGCTTGCGGTGATGGCTGCGGCGCAGGATCTCGCCGTTCATCGCGTCGAGCAGCGCGCGCTTGTTCTTGAAGTGCCAGTAGAGGGCGGGCTGCTGCACGCCGAGCCGCTCGGCCAGCAGCCGGGTGCTGAGCTTGTCCATGCCGACCTCGTCGAGCAGCGCGAGCGCCGCCTGGAGGATCACGTCGCGGTCCAGTTTCATTCAGATGTCGTGCTTGCCGGGTGTCGATCCGGGAGGGTACTTCACAGCCCAAAATTTATCGCTGATAATTCCTTATCAACGATAAATTCTGACATGTCCTCCACTTCCATTCCATTCGCCGGAGGCCGCCATGCGCAGGCGGTGATCCTGGCGATCGTCACGCTCGACGCCATCGGCATCAGCCTGGTCATGCCGATCGTGCCGAGCCTGCTGCGTGAGGTCGGCCACAGCGGCGAGCTCGGCTGGCACTTCGGCGCCTTCCTCTCGCTCTACGCGCTGATGCAGTTCCTCTGCGCGCCCGTGCTCGGCGCGCTCAGCGACCGCTTCGGCCGCCGGCCGGTGCTGCTGATCTCGGTGCTGGGCGCGGCGATCGACGCGCTGTTCATGGCCTTCGCGCCGTCGCTGTGGCTGCTGTTCGTGGGCCGCGCGATCGCCGGCATGACGGGCGCGAGCATGGCCGTGGCCTCGGCCGCCATCGCCGACCTCACGCCCGAGCACCAGCGCGCGCGCTGGTTCGGCCGCATGGGCGCCTGCTTCGGGCTGGGCTTCATCGCCGGGCCGGCGCTCGGCGGCGTGCTCGGCGACCACGGCGTGCGCCTGCCCTTCATCGCGGCGGCCGCGCTCAACGGCCTGACCTTCCTGGTCGGCCTGCTGGTGCTGCGCGAATCGCGGCCGCCGGCGCTCGCCGCGCAGCCCTTCGACCGCGGCGTGCTGCATCCGCTCGCGCCGCTGCGCTGGGCCACGAGCTTTCCCGCGCTGCTGCCGCTGCTCGGCGTGTTCCTGCTGCTGGTGCTGGTGGGCGAGGTCGCGGGCACCACCTGGGTGCTCTACGGCCAGGACCGCTATGCCTGGAACGGCACCATGGTCGGCTTCTCGCTTGCGGTCTTCGGCCTGCTCCATGCGCTGGTGCAGGGCTTCGCGGCCGGCCCGCTGGTCGAGCGCTGGGGCGAGCGCGCGGCGATCGCCGTCGGCACCATCGCCGACGGTACCGGCTATGCGCTGATCGCCTTCGCCTCCCAGGGCTGGATGGCCATCGCGCTGCTGCCGCTGCTGTGCATGGGCGGCGTATGCGCGCCCGCGCTGCAGGCCACGCTGTCGGCGCGCGTGGGCGAGGCGCAGCAGGGCCGGCTGCAGGGCGTGCTCGCGAGCATCACCAGCCTGGCCGCGGTGTTCGGGCCGCTCCTGATCAGCCCGCTGTACTTCGCGTTCCGCACGCGCTTTCCGGGCATCGTGTGGCTCGCGGGCGCCTCGCTCTACCTGTTGTGCCTGCCGGTGCTGCTGCGCCGCACGCGCTGAGCCGCTCCGCCGGCGGCGCGGTCACTTCTCGATCGTCTTGTTCCAGCGCGCGTTCCAGGCCGGCCGGTTGGCGTTGATGCTCTCCCAGTCGATGGTGATCGCGGTCTTCATCCACTGGTTGATCTCGGCCACCTGCGTCGCGCCCTCGCCCACGGCCGGGGCCTTGGGATTGGTCGGGATCTGCGCGCCGTACTGCAGCACGTTGGCCTGCGCCAGCGGGCTCAGCAGGAACTCGGCGAGCTTCTGCGACAGCTCGGGCTCGCTGTTGTTGGCGATCACGCACTGGCCCACCATCAGCACCACCGCGCCTTCCTTGGGCGGCGCGTATTCCACCGGGATGCCCTTGACCTTGAGCGCGGCCACGGCCGTCGGCGTGAGCGGGAAGATCGCGGCTTCGCCGGTCTGCACCATCTCCGAGAGCTTGGCCGAGCTCGGGATGTACTCGAGCACGTTCGGGCCGACGGTGGTCGGCCAGGCCTTGAAGCCGGGCTCCACGTTCTTGTCGTTGCCGCCCTGGATGCGGTTGAACATCAGGAAGCCGTGCAGCCCGAAGGACGAGGACGACATCGACTGGAACACCACCTTGCCCTTGAACTTCGGATCGGCCAGGTCCATCCACGAGGTGGGCGCGGCCCAGCCCTTCTCCTTGAACATCTTGGCGTTGTAGGCCAGGCCGGTCATGCCCAGGCTCACGCCGCTGGCCATGTCGTCCTTGAAGCGCGCGGCCGGGTAGATCTCGGCCAGCGAGGGATTGGGCTTCTGCTTCTGGCACAGGCCCATGCCGATGGCGCGCACCATGATGCCGTCGTCGAGGAACATCACGTGCATCTGCGGCCGGTCCTTGTTGGCCTGCGCCTTGGCGAGGATGTCGGAGGAGGTGCCGGGCACCACCACCACCTTCGCGCCGTAGAGCTTCTCGAAGGCCGGGAAGACGTACTGCGTGTACGCCTTCTCCATCGTGCCGCCGTTCATGCCGATGTAGAGCGTCTTCGTCTGCGCGTGGGCCGCGCCGCCGAAGCCCGCGAGGGCGGCCGCCGCGGTGGCGGCGAAGGTGAGGAAAAAGGAAGTGCGGTCGCGTCGTGCCATGGTGGGACTTTCCGTTCAGTGTCGAGGGTGGATCTGCGGTTGCGGTGGGTTGCTCTTGTCGTGTTCAGTGCGATGCCGATGCGGCGGCTTCGACGGGCCGCTCGGCCTTCGCGTCGGGGAAAGAAGCGCTCGATCGCGAAGGCCTCGATCGGCGTGGTGCTGCGGCCATCGCGCGCCAGCTCGGCCAGCACCTCGCCCGCGGCCGGGCCGATCTGGAAGCCCGCGCCCGCGAAGCCGAAGCCGTGGAACAGGCCGGGCGTGGTGCGGCTCGGTCCCAGCACCGGCTGGCGGTCGGGCAGGTAGCCCTCGGTGCCGCTCCAGGTGCGGATGAAGTGCGCATGCGCGAGCCGCGGCAGCAGCTCGATCGCCTGCGTCGACAGCGTGGCGATGGCGTCGCGCTCGGAACGCGCGCGCTCGGCATCGAGCCCGATGCCGGCGCCGCCGCCGAGCACCAGGTTGCCGCGCGCGACCTGGCGGCAGTAGATGCCGCCGCCCTCGACGCCGAGGCTCCAGTCCATGAAGAAGGGCAGGGGCTCGGTCACCGCCATCGCGGGATGGCCCGACTGCAGCGGCACGGCCTCGCCGAAGTGGGTGGCGATCGGGCCCGACCAGGCGCCCGCGCAGTTCAGCAGCACCGGCGAGCGCACCTCGAGCGTGCCCTCGGCATGCGTGGCGCGCAGCCGGAACAGCGTGCCGTCGTGCGCGACCTCGTCGACGCGGTGGCGCTCAAGCACCTGCGCGCCCGCATGGCGCGCAGCGAGCGCGAAGGCCGGCGACACCAGCCGTGGATTGGCCTGCCCGTCCTCGATGCACAGCGAGCCGCCGAGCGCGCGCGCGCCGAGCCAGGGGCAGTGCTCGCGCAGCCGCGTGCCCGTCACCAGCTCGAGCCCGAGGTCGAAGCCGGCGTCGCGCACGCTCGCGCGGTAGCGCTCGAGCGCGGCCATGTCGTCCTCGCTGCGGCCGATCTTGAAATGGCCCGAGCGCTGGTACTCGCCCTCGGTGCCGATCAGCTCGCCGAGACGGCCCCAGATGCGGTGCGCGCGCTGCGCCAGCGGCAGCTGGCTCAAGGGCCGGCCCTGGCGTCGCACGCCGCCGTAGTTGACGCCGCTGGAGCGCGAGCCGCAGAGGTCGCGCTCGAGCAGCACCACGTCCAGGCCCATGCGCCGCAGCGCGAGCGCGGCCGACGAACCCACGATGCCGCCGCCGACGATCGCCACGTCAGTGCGCAGGGTGCGGGTGGTGCTCATGCGCTGACTCCATCGGCGGGGGCCTGCGTGACGAGCCGGATCGGTATCGGCTTGACCGGCGCCTGCCCGCGCAGCCGGCCGACCTGCGCGAGTGGCTGGCCGGTTTCATGCGCGAGGATCTCGGCCGCGGCCACGCCGCACATGCGGCCCTGGCAACGGCCCATGCCCACGCGCGACAGCGCCTTGAGGCGGTTGAGCTCGTCGGCGCCATTGACGGCGACGGTCTGGCGCAGCGTGCCGGCCGTGACGTTCTCGCAGCGGCAGACGACGAGCTCGTCGGGTGCGTGGGCGGCCCAGTCCTGCGGCAGCGGAAACGCGCGTTCGAGCCCGCGGCGAAAGCCCGTCAGCGCATCGAGCTTGCGTTCGAGCAGCGCGGCGCGCGCGCCATCGACGGCCACGCCCTGGTCCGCGAGCAGCGCGAGCGCCGCGCGTTCGCCGGCCCACTCGGCCGCGTCGGCACCCATGATGCCGGCACCATCGCCCGCGAGGTACACGCCCGCCACGCTCGAGCGGCCCGCCGCGTCGCGCACCGGCAGGTGGGCGCGGTGCATCGGCGCGAATTCGAAGCGGCAGCCCAGCAGGTCGGCGAGCTGGGTCTCGGAACGCAGCGCGTAGCCGAAGCCGACGGCATCGCAGTCGATGCGGCGTTCCTCGCGCCCGTCGTGCCAGGCGACGCCGGTGACGCGGCTCGCGCCGTCGTCGCCGAGCACGCGCAGCGGCCGCACGCCGCCATGCAGCGGCACGCCATGCGCGCGCAGCCAGGCAACGAAGTAGACGCCCTTCGCGAGCACCGCCGGCTGCCGCAGCATCGCGGGCGTGGCCGCGACCTGGTCCGCGAGGCGCGCGGTGTCGAGCACGGCCGCGACCCGCGCGCCGGCCTTCGCATACTGGTAGGCCACGAGGTAGAGCAGCGGCCCCGTGCCCATGAACACCACGCGCCGCCCGATGGCGCAGCCCTGGAACTTGAGCGCCACCTGCGCGCCGCCGAGCGTGTAGACGCCGGGCAGGGTCCAGCCCGGCAGCGGCAGCACGCGGTCGGTGGCGCCGGTGGCCACGATCAGCGGGCCATGCGGCACGCGCGCGGTGCTGCGCGTCGGGCCGTGCAGCACGTCGAGCACGCCGCCCTGTGCGTTCCACACCAGGCTGTCGGGCCGGTGGTCGATGCGATCGCGCAGGCCGTCGAAGGCCGCGTGCACCGCGTTCGCACGTGCCGCCTCGAAGCCGTAGAGCGTGGCCGCCGCGCGTTCGACGAAGTTGGCGGGCGGGCGGCGGTAGATCTGTCCGCCGGCGCGCGCGGCCTCGTCGATGACGATCGGCCGCAAGCCATGCGCGACCAGCGCCTGCGCGGCGCGCACGCCGGCCGGTCCGGCGCCGACGATCACGGGAGGAAGTGCCGTCGTCGTCATGCCTCGCTCCGCCCGGTGACCAGCGCCATGCCCGGCGCGATGAAGGTGGAGCAGGCGCGCAGCCGCTCGCCCTCGGCGGTCGCGATCCAGCAGTCCTGGCAGGCGCCCATCATGCAGAAGCCCGCGCGCGGCGCGTCGCTGAACTCGTTGCGGCGCAGCTGGGCGGCCTGCGTGAGCACGGCGGTCAGCACCGTGTCGCCGGCCAGCGCCGACGCGGGCGCGCCGTCGAGCGTGAAGGGCACCGTGGCGCGGCCGGTCTCGGCCACGCGGTGCAGCAATGCGTGGGTCGCCATCTACTTGCGCCCCACCAGCACGCGGTCCAGGCCATAGAGCCGGTCGAGCACCACCATCGCGACGGCGGTCACGGCCACCATCAGCGCCGACACCGCGGCCATCAGCGGGTCGATCGATTCGGTGGCGTACATGTACATGCGCACCGGCAGCGTCACCGTGCTCGGCGAGGTGACGAAGATCGACATCGTCACTTCGTCGAAGCTGTTGATGAAGGCCAGCATCCAGCCGCCGGTGACGCCCGGCAGGATCATCGGCAGCGTGATGCGGCGGAACACCGTGGCCTGGCTCGCGCCCAGCGAGAGCGCCGCCTGCTCGGCGCTGCGGTCGAAGCCCACCAGCGCCGCCACCACCAGCCGCAGCGTGTAGGGCGTGACGATCAGCGCATGCGCCATCACCAGCCAGCCGAAGCTGCCGGTGCCGCCCACCAGCGCGAACAGCCGCAGCAGCGCGACGCCGAGCACCAGGTGCGGAATGATCAGCGGCGACAGGAACAGGCCGTTGAGGAAGTCGCGGCCCGGGAAGTCGTAGCGCGTGATCGCCATGCCGGCCGGCACCGCGAGCAGCGTTGCGATGGTGGCCGCGCTCAGCGCGAGCCACAGGCTGTTCCAGAACGACTGCATGAAGTCCGGATGCGCGAACACCGCCTCGAACCAGCGCAGCGAGAAATGCGTGGTCGGGATGGTCAGCGTGTTCTCGGGCGTGAACGCGACGATGCAGACCACCAGCAGCGGGGCCAGCATGAAGGTGATGACGAGCGCGTTGAACGCGAGGGCGATGGGGCCGTTCCTGCTCATGCGATCACCCCAGCGCTTTCTTGTAGCGGCCTTCCACGAGCCGGTTGTAGCTCAGCATCACCACGAGGTTGGCCACCAGCAGCGTGAGCGCCACCGCCGCGCCGAGCGGCCAGTTGAGCTCGCTCAGGTACTCGTCGTAGACCACGGTCGCGACCATCTTGAGGCGGCGCCCGCCGAGCAGGCCGGGGATCGCGAACGAGCTCGCCGCGAGGCCGAACACGATCAGGCTGCCCGAGAGGATGCCGGGCATCACCTGCGGCAGCACGATGCGGCGCAGGGTGGTGAAGGGCGTGGCATTGAGCGAGAGCGCCGCGTTCTCCACGCCGGGATCGAGCTTCTGCAGCGAGGTCCAGACCGGGATCACCATGAACGGCAGCATCACGTGCACCAGCGCGATCACCACGGCCGCGCTGGTGTAGAGGATCTTCACCGGGCCGATGCCCACCAGCTGCAGCAGCGCGTTGACCGCGCCCTCGGGGCCCAGCAGCATGCTCCAGCCGAAGGCGCGCACCACCACCGACACCAAAAGCGGCGCCAGCACCACCAGCAGCAGCACCGAGCGCCAGGGGTTGCGCATGCGGCTCAGCACATAGGCCTCGGGCGCACCGATCAGCACGCAGATCAGCGTGACCAGCGCCGAGATCCAGAAGGTGCGCCAGAAGATGCCGTGGTAGTAGTCGTCGCCGAACACCTGCGCGTAGTGCGCGAGCGTGAACTCGCCGGCGCGCGGGCCGCTGGCCGGGTCGTAGACGTTGAAGGACAGCACGGCCGTGAGCAGCAGCGGCACCACGAGCAGCGCGATGAACAGCACCAGCGCGGGGCCCGAGAGCCACCACGGCGTGGCCTTGCGAGAGATGCCGCTCATGCCGCCACCGCCGCGTCGTCGCGCAGCAGGCGCGTGCAATGCGCGGGCCAGTCGATGCCGGCCGCGTCGCCTTCGTCGAGCGCGGCGCGGCCGTCGTTGGGGCTCAGCACCATCAGTTCGCCGGCCGGCGTGGCGAGCCGGTAGAGCCACTGGCTGCCGAGGAAGAAGCGCTCCTGCACCGTGCCGTCGAGCCGGCCGCTGCCCGCGGGCACCAGCTGCAGCTTCTCGGGGCGCACGCTCATCAGCACGGCGGCGCCGCTGTCGTAGCCGCCTTCATCCACCTCGACCGCGAGCGGCCCGACCGCCACGTTGCAGCTGCCCGTGCCGCAGGCCGTTACCCGGCCCGGCAGCAGGTTGGCCTTGCCCACGAAGGTGGAGATGAAGCGCGTGCTCGGATGCTCGTAGACGCGGTGCGGATGGTCGATCTGCGTCGCGCGGCCGGCTTCCATCACCACCACGCGGTCGCTGATCGACATCGCCTCGCTCTGGTCGTGCGTGACCATCACCGTGGTGGTGCCGACCTTGCGCTGGATCTGGCGCAGCTCGAACTGCATCTCCTCGCGCAGCTTGGCATCGAGGTTCGACAGCGGCTCGTCGAGCAAGAGCACCGGCGGCTCGATCACCAGCGCGCGCGCCAGCGCCACGCGCTGCCGCTGGCCGCCCGAGAGCTCGCGCGGATAGCGCGTGGCATGTGCCTCGAGGTGCACCAGCGCCAGCGCCTGCTGCACGCGCTCGCGGCGCTCGGCCTTCGGCATCTTGCGCATCTCGAGGCCGAAGCTCACGTTGTCGGCCACCGTCATGTGCGGAAACAGCGCATAGCTCTGGAACACGATGCCCAGGCCGCGCGTGTTGGCCTTGGCATGCGTGATGTCCTGGCCCGCGAGCTCGATGCGGCCGCTGGTCACGGCCTCGAAGCCCGCGATCATCTGCAGCGTGGTGGTCTTGCCGCAGCCCGAGGGGCCGAGCAGCGAGACGAACTCGCCCTTCTCGACCGAGAGGTTCATGGCCGTCACCGCGCGGGTGCCGCCATAGGACTTGGACACGTCGGTGAGCCGCAGGAATGACATGGAAACGCCTTTCGTCGGGGGTCGGAATCCACGGCCGGCGCGCGGGCGCCGGGGCCATGAATGCGTGAGTGCTTTCGGTTCACTCTATTGCAACGATCGCGCCAGACCGCCACGGGTATTCCATTAATCAGAATATTTATTCAATTTATTCCGTTCAATGGAATATGATGGCCCGAGCAAGATCGACGTATTCCAAGGAAACGGGACATGGAAACCACAACCGCGGCCAGCGGCGGCGTGCCGCGCATCTTTTCGGTGATCCGGGCGCTCGGCGTGGTGCAGGCCGAGGGCGGCCGCGTCACCCAGATCGCGCGCGCCGTCGGCCTCACGCAGGCCACCACGCACCGCCTGCTGCAGTCGCTGATGGCCGAGGGCGTGGTCGAGCAGGACGAGCGCAGCAAGCTGTACCGGCTGAGCATCGAGTTCTTCGCGCTCGCGGCCAACGCCGGCAATCCCGGCGACCTGCGCACCCTGTGCCGGCCCGCGCTGCTGCGCCTGTGCGCGAGCCTGGGCGACAGCATCTTCCTGCTGGTGCGCAGCGGCTTCGACGCCGTGTGCCTCGACCGCAGCGAGGGCCCGTTCCCGATCCGTTCGTTCACCGGCGACATCGGCGGACGCATCGCGCTCGGCGTGGGGCAGGGCGCGCTCGCGATCCTGGCCTTCCTGCCCGAGGGCGAGCGCGAGGAGGTGATCCGCTTCAACCTCTCGCGCGTGCGCGAGTACGGCGTGTACGACGAGGTCTACCTGCGCACCGAGATCGAGCGCGTGCGCCAGAGCGGCTTCGCGGGCCGCAACACCGGCCTGCTCGAGGGCATGGCCGGCGTGGCCGTGCCCATCCTCGACCGCGAGGGCCGCGCCGTGGCCGCGCTGAGCGTGGGCACCATCGCCGACCGCCTCAACGCCGACCGGCTGCCGACCGTGGTCGACCTGCTGCAGCGCGAAGCGCTGGCGATCGGGCCGAGGATCAATCCCTTCGATGCCTCGCTGCGCCGGCCCGCGCAAAGCCTGGCGGGGTCGCCGGCGGGGCAGAGGATCACTGCTTGAGCTTGCGGTCCTCGTTCTTCGCTTCCTGCATCGCCTCGGGCTCCAGTTCCTCGGCATAGCGGTTGAGCCGGATGAAGAGGCCCCAGCCGGCCATCATCAGCCCGACCGCGCCCAGCATGGCGGCCGCGTGCAGCATCAGCTCCGGCGCCTCGCGCGCCTTGAAGGTCGCGACCAGCCCTTCGACCGCGACGGCCACCACGATCACCACCATGAAGCGCGACAGGAAGCGGCGCACCCGGGTCGGCGCGCCGATGTGGGCGTCGCGCACCACCTCCTCTTCGACCACGGTCTGGGAGATCTGCAGCGCCACGACGGCAGCCGCGAGCAGGCCCACCGCCTCGATGATCGCTTCGGCGGCCGGCAGGTCGAGGTCGTGCACGACCGCGCCCCAGCCGGCGCGTGCCGCGATCACGATCAGAACCAGCGACGCGATGGCGAAGGCGAGCGCCATCAGCGCATGGACCGCGGCATAGAGGGTGTGGATCAGCTTCATGGCAGGGGCGGCGAAGTGAGGGTGCCGCATCGTCGGCGCCGGGCGCGGATCGGTGCGTAGGCGCGCGAGCCGTTTCGAGGAACGCGCGCGGCGGGTGATGCGGACGCGCGCTTCGGCGGCCGAGTTCCTTCGCCAAACGCATCAGGTCCTTCCATATTTTCACTAGCCAACCCCGCCCACTTCGCAGATATTGGCGCGGTTCCCCCGACCCCGGTCGCCTTCCTTCTTCCTTCTTCCCGACTCCCCCGCGGAGCGCGCCATGTCCGAAGTCCACACCTCCGTCTCCCTCCCTTCCGAAGTCGAACAACTGCTCCAGCGCCTGGGCGTGCCGCGCGAGTCCCACGTCGGCGGCGCGCTGACGGTGCGCTCGCCGCTCACGGGCGAGGTGATCGCGCAGGTCGCGCAGACCGCGCCGGCCGCGGCCACCGAGACCATCGCGCGCGCGCATGCCGCCTTCAAGGCCTGGCGCGCGGTGCCGGCGCCGCGGCGCGGCGAACTGGTGCGGCTGCTCGGCGAGGAACTGCGCGCGGCCAAGCGCGACCTCGGCCGGCTGGTCACGCTCGAGGCCGGCAAGGTGCCGTCCGAGGGCGCGGGCGAGGTGCAGGAAATGATCGACATCTGCGACTTCGCGGTCGGCCTCTCGCGCCAGCTCTACGGCCTCACGCTGGCCACCGAGCGCGCCGAGCACCGGATGATGGAAACCTGGCATCCGCTGGGCGTGTGCGGCGTGATCTCGGCCTTCAACTTCCCGGTCGCGGTGTGGTCGTGGAACGCGGCGCTGGCGCTGGTGTGCGGCGATCCGGTGGTGTGGAAGCCGTCCGAGAAGACGCCGCTGACCGCGCTCGCGGTGCATGCGATCGCGGCGCGCGCCATCGAGCGCTTCGGCGCCGACGCGCCCGAGGGCCTCCTCGGCCTGCTGCTGGGCCAGCGCGACATCGGCGAGCTGCTGGTCGACGACCACCGTGTGGCGGTGCTGTCGGCCACCGGTTCCACGGCGATGGGCCGCCAGGTCGGTCCCAAGCTCGCGGCCCGCTTCGCGCGCGCCATCCTCGAACTCGGCGGCAACAACGCGGCCATCGTCACGCCTTCGGCCGACCTCGATCTCACCTTGCGCGCGATCGCCTTCGCGGCCATGGGCACGGCGGGCCAGCGCTGCACCACGCTGCGCCGGCTGTTCGTGCACGAGAGCGTGTACGACAAGCTGGTGCCGCGCCTCGTCAAGGTATACAGCGGCGTGAAGGTCGGCGATCCGCGCGAGGCCGGCACGCTGGTTGGTCCGCTGATCGACCGCGCGGCCTTCGAGGGCATGCAGAAGGCGCTCGACGAGAGCCGCGATGCCGGCGCCGTCGTGCATGGCGGCGGCCGCGTCGAGGGCATCGGCGGCGCCGAGGCCTACTACGCGCGCCCGGCCCTGGTCGAACTCAAGGCCCATGCCGGCGCGGTGCTGCGCGAGACCTTCGCGCCGATCCTCTACGTGGTGCGCTATGCCTCGCTCGACGAGGCGATCGAGCAGCACAACGCGGTGGGCGCGGGCCTGTCGTCGTCGATCTTCACGCTCGACATGCGCGAGGCCGAGCGCTTCCTCTCGTGCGCCGGCTCCGACTGCGGCATCGCCAACGTCAACATCGGCCCGAGCGGCGCCGAGATCGGCGGGGCTTTCGGCGGCGAGAAGGAAACCGGCGGCGGCCGCGAGGCGGGCTCCGACAGCTGGAAGGCCTACATGCGCCGCGCGACGAACACCATCAACTACTCGACGGCACTGCCTCTCGCTCAAGGCGTGACCTTCGACATCGGCGACTGATTTCCCGAGACGCAGGCATCGGCCGCGGCGGCGCATGAGCGTCGCCGCGGGCGGGTGCCTGCGCGAGCGCCAGACCCATCACCACAACGACGAGGAGACGACGACATGAATTTGATCCCATCCCTGCACCCGCTCAAGGCCGCGGCCGCCACGCTGCTGCTGGCCCTGGCCGCCACGGCCGGCGCGCAGCAACCTGCGCCCGCGGGCACGCTCGAGAAGATCGCCGCCAGCGGCAAGGCGGTGCTCGGCGTGCGCGAGGCCTCGCCGCCCATGGCCTACATGCTGGGCGCGGGCGAGAAGTACGTGGGCTACCACGTGGAGCTGTGCGAGCGCGTGCTCAAGGACATCGTGCCGGCCGCGAAGCTCGAGTACATGGCGGTCACCGCGCAGAACACCATTCCGCTGGTGCAGAACGGCACGCTCGACATCGGCTGCGGCCCCACCACCAACAACCTCGCGCGCCAGCAGCAGGTGGCCTTCGCGCTCACCACCTACGTGAGCGAGGTGCGCATGGCCACGCGCGTCGACTCGGGCATCACCACGCTCGACCAGCTCGCGGGCCGCACCGTGTCGGCCTCGACCGGCACGACGGCGGTGCAGCTGCTGCGCAAGCGCGAGCGCACCAACAACGTGAGCATCAACACCATGCTCGGCAAGGACCACCTCGAGAGCTTCCTGCTGATGGAGTCGGGCCGCGCCGATGCCTTCGTGCTCGACGACAACCTGCTGGCCGGGATCATCGCGAACTCGAAGAACCCGACGGCCTACCGCATCGTCGGCGAGCCGCTGGGCTCGGAGCCGATCGCGCTGCTGTTCCGCAAGGACGACCCGGCCTTCAAGGCGGCGGTCGATGGCGCGCTGCGTCGCCTCATGAAGAGCGGCGAGCTCGAGCGCATCTACACCAAGTGGTTCGTGGCACCGATCCCGCCGAAGAACACCAGCCTGAACCTGCCGATGAGCGCGGTGCTCAAGCAGCTGGTGCTCGAACCCAACGACAAGCCACTGGAGAGCTACGCCAAGTGAGTCCCGATTCCGCCGTCTCTTCGTCCTCTTCCTCGGACTTCGTGCCGGCGCAGCGCGTGCGCGCGCTCGGCGTGTCGGAGATCCTGCGCATCACCGACCATGCCAATGCGCTCAAGCGCGCGGGCCGCCCGGTGATCGTGCTGGGCGCGGGCGAGCCCGACTTCGACACGCCCGACAACGTGCGCGAGGCCGCGGTGCGCGCCATCGGGCGCGGCGACACGCGCTACACGGTGCTCGACGGCAGCCCGGCGATGAAGGCGGCGGTGCAGCTCAAGTTCAGGCGCGACAACGCGCTGGACTTCGGCCTCGACGAGATCAGCGTGAGCGCGGGCGCCAAGCAGGTGATCTTCAACGCGCTGATGGCGAGCCTGGATCCCGGCGACGAGGTGATCCTGCCCGCGCCCTACTGGACCTCGTACGCCGACATCGTGCGCATCTGCGGCGGCGTGCCGGTCGGCGTGCCCTGCGGCGACGCGCAGGGCTTCCGGCTCGAGCCCGCGCAGCTCGAGGCGGCGATCACGCCGCGCACGCGCTGGCTGTTCCTGAACTCGCCCTCGAACCCGAGCGGCGCGGCCTACGGCGCCGACCAGCTGAAGCCGCTGTGCGAGGTGCTGCTGCGGCATCCGCGCGTGTGGGTGCTGGCCGACGACATCTACGAGCACATCCTCTACGACGGCCTGGCCTTCGCCACGCCGGCGGCGGTGGAGCCGCGGCTGCGCGAGCGCACGCTGACGATCAACGGCGTGTCGAAGGCCTATGCGATGACGGGCTGGCGCGTGGGCTACGGCGCCGGGCCGCGCGCGCTGATCGCGGCGATGGCCGTGGTGCAGAGCCAGACCACCTCGTGCCCGTCGTCGGTGAGCCAGGCCGCGGCGATCGAGGCGCTGACAGGGCCGCAGGGCATCGTGGCCGAGCGGCGCGACGACTTCCAGCGCCGGCGCGACTTCGTGGTGGCCGCGCTCAACCGCATCGACGGCCTGCATTGCCCGCGGCCCGAGGGCGCGTTCTATACCTTCGCGCGTTGCCAGGGCGTGCTGGGACGGCGCACGCGCAGCGGCGCGCTGCTGGCCAGCGACGCGGACTTCTGCCGCTACCTGCTCGAGGATTTCGAGGTGGCGGTGGTGCCGGGCAGCGTGTTCGGGCTGGCGCCCTATTTCCGCATCTCGTACGCGACCTCGATGGCGCAGCTCGAGGAGGCCTGCGCGCGCATCGCGGCGGCCTGCGCGGCGCTCGAATGACTTCGCATGTCTCCCTCCCCCACTGGGGGAGGGCCGGGGTGGGGGCTCGCGGCGCATCCATCGCCCGGTGCCCCCATCCCGGCCTTCCCCCAGAGGGGGAAGGAGCAAAACCCTTCCTTGGAGAAAGCACTTGAATCACTCCCCCCGCACCGGCGGCCAGCTCCTGGTCGACCAGCTCGTCCTGCACGGCGTCGAGCAGCTGTTCTGCGTTCCCGGCGAAAGCTTCCTCGCGGTGCTCGATGCGCTGCATGACGCCTCGATCGCCGTCACCGTCTGCCGCCAGGAAGGCGGCGCCACCATGATGGCCGAGGCCCAGGGCAAGCTCACCGGCCGGCCCGGCGTGTGCTTCGTCACGCGCGGACCGGGCGCGACCAATGCCTCGGCCGGCGTGCACATCGCGCACCAGGACTCGACGCCGCTGCTGCTGTTCGTGGGCCAGGTGGCGCGCGAGGCGCTGGGACGCGAGGCCTTCCAGGAGCTCGACTACGGCGCGGTGTTCGGCACCATGGCCAAGTGGGTGGTGCAGATCGACGACCCCGCGCGCGTGCCCGAACTGGTGTCGCGCGCCTTCCACGTGGCGACCTCGGGCCGGCCCGGCCCGGTGGTGATCGCGCTGCCCGAGGACATGCTGACCGAGGCCGCCGCGGTGGCCGACGCGCTGCCCTACGCCCTGACCGAAACCCATCCGGGCGCGGCGCAGCTCGCCGAGCTGCAGCAGCGCCTCGCGCAGGCCGAGCGGCCGGTGGTGGTGCTCGGCGGCAGCCGCTGGTCGGCCGAGGCCACGCGGCAGTTCGCGCAGTTCGCCGAGGCCTTCTCGCTGCCCGTGTACTGCTCGTTCCGGCGCCAGATGCTGCTGTCGGCCGAGCATCCCTGCTACGCGGGCGACCTGGGGCTGGGTGCCAATCCGCGCATGCTGCAGCGCATCCGCGAGGCCGACCTGGTGCTGCTGGTCGGCGGCCGGCTGTCGGAGGTGCCGTCGCAGGGCTACGAGCTGCTGGCCATTCCGCAGCCCGCGCAGGCGCTGGTGCACGTGCATGCCGACGCCGACGAGCTCGGCAAGCTCTACCGGCCCGCGCTGGGCATCCATGCCACGCCGCGTGCCTTCGCCGAGGCGGTGGCCGGGCTGAAGCCGGCGCAGGCGCCGGCCTGGAAGTCGCGCACTGCCGAAGCACGCGAGGAGTTCCTGCGCTGGAGCGATCCGGCGCCGATCCGCGTGCCGGGTCCGCTGCAGATGGGCGAGGTGATGCAGCACCTGCGCGAGGTGCTGCCGCACGACACCATCTTCTGCAACGGCGCGGGCAACTTCGCGACCTGGGTGCACCGCTTCTGGCCGTTTCGCGCCTTCGCGAGCCAGCTTGCGCCCACCAGCGGCTCGATGGGCTACGGCCTGCCGGCCGGCGTCGGCGCGAAGCGGCTGTGGCCGCAGCGCGAGGTGGTGGTGTTCGCGGGCGACGGCGACTTCCTGATGCACGGCCAGGAGTTCGCGACCGCGGTGCAGTACGGGCTGCCGATCCTCGTGGTGCTGCTCGACAACGCCATGTACGGCACCATCCGCATGCACCAGGAGCGCCACTACCCGGGCCGCATCAGCGCCACGCAGCTCAAGAACCCCGACTTCCGCGGCTATGCCGAGGTGTTCGGCGGCCACGGCGAGCGCGTGACGAGCACCGCCGAGTTCGGCCCCGCGCTGGCGCGCGCGCGGGCCAGCGGCAAGCCCGCGATCCTGCACTGCGTGCTCGATCCGGAGGCGATCACGCCGTCGACCACGCTGCAGGCGATCCGCGATACCGCGCTCGCGAAGAGCGCCTAGCAGAGCGCCTAGCGCAGGCCGCCGATGTACTTCGGCGGCGGCTGCCGCCCGCTGCCGTCGGGCAGCCGCGCCGCGGCCTCGAGCCGCGCGGCGCGTGCCAGCGGCTCCATCGCCTGCTCGAGCCGCAACGCGATGGCCGCGAGCTCGTCGTCGTGGGTCTCGGCCGCGTGCGCGCGTGCGAAGCGCACCATCTCGGTGGCGTACTCGGCATTGACGGCCATCCACTCGGTGTCGGTCACGCGGCCGTGCTTGCGGCGCAGGGCCACGTGCAGGCGTGCCGCGAGCGCGATGCGCTCGCTCTCGGACATGACGTGGCCATCCATCTCGGTTCAGCCTCCGATGTGTTCGCGGTGCTGGGCCAGGTCGAGCCCCTGCACCTCGCTGTCGGGATCGACGCGCAGCCCCACCAGCGCGCGCACCAGGAACAGCACGATCGCGGTGCCGGCCGCGCTGTAGACCGCCACGCCGCCGACCGCGATCGCCTGCGTCAGCACGTTGCCGCTGGCGCCCGAGATGGCCTTGTCGGCGAACACGCCCGTGAGCAGCGCGCCCACGATGCCGCCGATGCCGTGCACGCCGAACACGTCGAGCGAATCGTCCGCGCCCAGCAGGCGCTTGAGGCCGGTGGCGCCCCAGTAGCAGGCCAGGCCGGCGATGGCGCCGATGGCCAGCGCCGAGGGCGGCGTGACGAAGCCCGCGGCCGGCGTGATCGCCACCAGCCCCGCGACCAGGCCCGAGCACAGGCCCAGCAGCGAGGGGCTGCGGCGCACCGTCCACTCGGCGATCATCCAGCTCGCGGCACCCGCGGCCGCCGCCACGTGCGTGACCAGCATCGCGAGGCCCGCGCGCCCGTCGGCCGCCACGGCCGAGCCCGCATTGAAGCCGAACCAGCCCACCCACAGCAGGCTGGCGCCGGCCATGGTGAAGGCCAGGTTGTAGGGCTCGAAGGGCTCGCGGCCATAGCCGCGGCGCCGGCCCAGCGCATAGGCGCAGACCAGCCCCGCCACGCCCGCGTTGACGTGCACCACCGAGCCGCCCGCGAAGTCGAGCGCGCCCATCTGCGCGAGCCAGCCGCCGGGTTCCCAGACCCAGTGCGCGATCGGCGCATAGACCAGCACGCTCCACAGCAGCGCGAACCACAGCACGGCCGAGAAGCGCATGCGCTCGACGAAGGCGCCGAGCACCAGCGCGGTGGTGATGATCGCGAAGCTCAGCTGGAACATCGCGTAGACCGTCTCGGGCACGTTGGGCGCCACGTGGCTCACGGCCAGCGTGCCGGCGTCCTTCAGGTAGTCGAAGCCCGCGAACCAGAAGCGCCCGGTGCCGCCGAGCCAGGGCCAGCCGGGCGTGAAGGCCAGCGAGTAGCCGAGCGCGAACCAGGTGAGCGACACCACCGCGGCGATGGCGACCACGCAGGCCATGGTGGCGAGCACGTTCTTGCGCCGCACCATGCCGGCGTAGAAGAGCGCGATGCCCGGCAGCGTCATCAGCAGCACCAGCACCGTGGAGGTCATCATCCACGCGGTGTCCGCGGCGCTGATGGAGGCTTGCGGTACCAGGGCCATGGCGGCGGTCTCTTCTTGGAGTGATGGTCCGGACTCTGTGCACAAGTCGTGCCACATCGTTAACTGCATGAAACACTTTGGTTTGCTACGCCGTGCGCGAAAGTAAGGCAAAGCGGGTAATTCCCAATGCACTGCGGCGGTGCACCCCCTAAAGTCCAGCCACTCGCGAACGGGCCCTGCTCGTGCTGCCGAGGGCCGAGGAGACAAATTCCCGATCGACAAGAACAATCATCCAAAAGGCTACATCCGAGAGCCGGGTTGAAAAATTCAGAAGCGCCGCTGGTCGGCGCTTTTTTTTGCCTGTCGCTGTCGCATCGGTGCCCCGATTCCTTGCCTTGAAAAGCGGCCAAAGGGTCGGCTGTGTCGACATCTGTAGCTACTCTTTCGATAGCGATGCCGGTGCGACAATCGTGGCCATGGAAATGTGGCTGATGACCGCGGCCTCGCTGCTCGCGGGGTTCGTGGATGCGATCGTGGGTGGCGGTGGACTGATCCTGGTGCCGGCGCTGTTCGCCGCCTTTCCCGGCGCGCCGCCGGCCACGTTGCTGGGCACCAACAAGAGTGCGTCGATCTGGGGCACGGCCGCTTCGGCGGCGCAGTTCAGCCAGCGCGTGCAGATGCGCTGGGGCGCGCTGTGGCCGGCCGCGCTGGCCGGTTTCTGCGGCGCGCTGGCCGGCGCCTGGGGCGTCACCCAGTTCCCGGGCGACTTCCTGCGCCGCGCGCTGCCCGCGATCCTGCTGGCGGTGCTGCTCTACACGCTGGCGCGCAAGGACATGGGCCGCCACCACGCGCCGCGCTTCACCGGCCGCGCCGAGACGCTCGCGGCCTGCGCCATCGGCCTGGGCATCGGCGTCTACGACGGCTTCTTCGGCCCCGGTACGGGCAGCTTCCTGGTGTTCCTGTTCGTGCGCTGGATGGGCTACGACTTCCTCAACGCCTCGGCCTCGGCCAAGGTCATCAACGTGCTCACCAACGGCGCGGCGCTGCTGCTGCTCGCGCTCAAGGGCCACGTCTGGTGGCACTACGGGCTGGCGATGGCGGTCGCCAACGTGGCCGGCAGCCTGATCGGCACGCGCGTGGCGCTCAGGCACGGCGCGGGCTTCGTGCGGATCGTGTTCATGGTCGTGGTCAGCGTGCTGATCCTCAAGACCGCGTACGACGCCTTCCTCCAATGAAAAAGGCCCCGGGGCGAACACCGGGGCCTCTTGCTCAGTCGGACAGCGCGGTGGCGCTCAATCCTCGACGAAGGCTTCCTCGCGCTTCGACTTCACGGCCGGCAGCAGCACGATGCCCAGCAGCAGCGCCGCGGCCACCAGCAGGCCGGCCGACAGCGGCCGCGTGACGAACACGCTCCAGGCGCCGCGCGACAGCAGCAGCGCGCGGCGCAGGTTCTCTTCCATCATCGGCCCGAGGATGAAGCCCAACAGCAGCGGGGCCGGCTCGGTGCGCAGCTTGAGGAACAGGTAGCCCACGAAGCCGAAGATCGCGACCATCCACACGTCGAAGGTGTTGTTGTTGGTCGAGTACACGCCGATGGCGCAGAACAGCACGATCGCCGGGAACAGGAACTTGTAGGGCACCGTCAGCAGCTTGATCCACATGCCGATCAGCGGCAGGTTCAGGATGATCAGCATCGCGTTGCCGATCCACATCGAGGCGATCAGGCCCCAGAACAGCTCGGGGTTGCTGGTCATCACCTGCGGCCCGGGCTGGATGTTGTGGATCGTCATCGCGCCCACCATCAGCGCCATCACGGCGTTGGGCGGAATGCCCAGCGTCAAGAGCGGAATGAAGGAGGTCTGCGCGCCGGCGTTGTTGGCCGACTCGGGCGAGGCCACGCCGCGGATGTTGCCCTTGCCGAAGGGCACTTCGCCCGGGCGCATCTTGATCTTCTTCTCGAGCGCGTAGGCCGCGAAGGCCGCCAGCAGCGCGCCGCCGCCGGGCAGGATGCCCAGGGCCGAACCGAGGGCCGTGCCGCGCAGCACCGCGGGCGTCATGCGCTTGAAGTCGTCCTTGGTGGGCCACAGGCCCTTGACCTTGTGCGTGAAGACCTCGCGCTCGTCGTCGGGCTGCGAGAGATTGCCGATGATCTCGCCGTAGCCGAACACGCCCATGGCGATCACCACGAAGCCGATGCCGTCGGTCAGTTCGGGGATGTCGAAGCTGAAGCGCGCCACGCCCGAGTTCACGTCGGTGCCGACGATGCCCAGCAGCAGGCCCAGCACGATCATCGCCACCGCCTTGAGCAGCGAGCCCGAGGCCAGCACCACGGCGCCGATCAGGCCCAGCACCATCAGCGAGAAGTACTCGGCCGGGCCGAACTTGAAGGCCAGCTCGGTCAGCGGCGGCGCGAAGGCGGCGAGGATCAGCGTGCCGACGCAGCCCGCGAAGAACGAGCCCAGGCCCGCGGCCGCGAGCGCCGGGCCCGCGCGGCCCTGCCTTGCCATCTGGTAGCCGTCGATGCAGGTCACGACCGAGGACGACTCCCCGGGCAGGTTGACCAGGATGGCGGTGGTCGATCCGCCGTACTGCGCGCCGTAGTAGATGCCGGCCAGCATGATCAGGGCCGAGACGGGCGGCAGCGCGTAGGTCGCGGGCAGCAGCATCGCGATGGTCGCGACCGGGCCGATGCCCGGCAGCACGCCGATCAGCGTGCCCAGGATGCAGCCGACCAGGCAGTACAGCAGGTTGGTGAAGGTGAAGGCGACGCCGAAGCCGGTCGCGAGGTTGTGGAACAGTTCCATGGCGGTGTGCTCCTCAACCGGCGATGAAGGTGGGCCAGACCTGGATCTGGAGCTTGAGCGCCCAGATGAAGGCCACGTAGCTGCCCGCCGCGAGGATGGTGGCGAGCACCAGCACGTCGCGCAGGTTGAAGTGTTCGCCCGCCATGCTCGAGATGATGGTGAGCGCGTAGATCGCGATGATCATTCCCATGGCCGGCAGGCCGATGCTCGGCAGGCCCCCGAGCAGCACGCCGAACGCGAGGTTGGCGCCCAGCACGTAGGCCAGCGGCTTCCAGGCCCATTTGCCGATGGGATCGCCGTCGGTGGTCTCGACCACCATGGCCTGGAACATGATCCCCAGCCCGAGCAGCGCGAGCAGGATGCCCAGCATGAGCGGGAAGTAACCGGGACCCATGCGGGCCCCGTCGCCGATGTTGTATGCGGTGGCGCCGATGGCGAAGGCGCCGCCCACGGCCGTGAACATGACTCCTGAAAAGAAGTCGGCCTGGCTCTTGATTTTCATGTCTCTCGACCCTCTGTTTTGGAGGGATGAGGGTCGTTTCCGGCGACTGACCGCTGGCTGACCTGACCGGTAGGGACTAATGCGTAGCGCTTACTACGGGTAAGCCCGCGCGGCCCCGGTGCACGGGTGGCGCAGAAACGAAAAAAGCTCCCGAAGGAGCTTTTCAGTGAAAGGCGGCCGGGCCGCCATTCGATGGGTGGGTGCTGCGAGAGCTTAGTAGCCGCCGCGGCCGTAGCCGTCGTCGCTGCCACCGCCGCCGCCGTAGCCACCGCCGCTGCGGCCACCGCCGCCGCCGCCGTAGCCGCCGCCACCGCCGCTGCGACCACCGCCGCCGCCGCCGTAACCGCCGCCGCCGCCGCCGTAGCCGCCGCCGCCACCACCGTAGCCGCCGCCACCGCTACGGGGCGGGCGGGCTTCCATCGGACGGGCTTCGTTCACGGTCAGGGCGCGGCCCTGGACCGGCTGGCCGTTCAGGCCGGCGATCGCGGCTTGCGCCTCGGCGTCGGTACCCATTTCCACGAAGCCGAAGCCCTTGGAGCGGCCGGTGTCACGTTCCATCATGACCTTGGCGCTGACGATGGCACCGTAGGCGCCGAAAGCTTGCTCCAGGTCGTTGTCACGGATCGAGTAGGCGAGATTGCCCACGTAAAGTTTCTTGCCCATGAAAGGGACTCCTCAACTCAAAAAAACCAAATAACAGAAAAAGCGATGGAGTCCCAGAATCACAACAAACAAAGGCGCTGTGCGCGAAACTGACCGATCACCGGATAACGTGCACGGGAGCCGGTGGCTCACTGACACGTAGCGGCGATTATCCCGGTTTGGCCGGGAAATCAAGCTTTTAATTGCACATTCATCGGGAAACCTCTGATCCCGACGGGCGGTTTCGCAACGGTTTGAGCAGACCGGAGAGCCCGTTGTGGTCTATTTCATGCATCAGGGCGAGCAAGCGGCCGATTTCTCCCGCGGGAAAACCCTCGCGCGCGAACCAGGTCAGGTAGTTGCCCGGCAGGTCGGCGATCAGCGTTCCCTTGTATTTGCCGAAGGGCATCGCCAGCGTGACCAGGCGCTCGAGGTCCTCGGGCTTCATCAGCGGCCTCCCGCGCGCTTGACCGTGTGGCCCAGCTTCGTGAGCGTGGCGATCACCTGTTCGCGGTGGTCGCCCTGGATCTCGATCGTGCCGTCCTTCACCGTGCCGCCGGTGCCGCAGGCCGCCTTGAGCTGCTTGCCGAGCGAAAGCAGGCCCGCCGCGTCGAGCGCCACGCCCTTCACCACGGTCACGCCCTTGCCTTTTCTGCCCGCGGTCTCGTGCGACACACGCACAATGCCATCGGCGGCGCGCAGCCGCGCCTGCTCGGCGAGGTCCTTGCAGCGGCATTGCGCCAGCGGTTCGCCGCAATCGGGGCACATGCGGCCGCCGGCCTCGGTCGAATACACCAGCCGGGTGGCCGCCGGGTTGTCCTTGTGGGTTGCCATGTTCTTGCGTTCTCTTCGTTCCCGATTTCTTTTCCACCAGCCCAGACGAGCCTTTCCGATGCATCTGCCGCCCGCCTTCTTTCAAGTGGAGACCGCCGCTTGACCGCTGCGCCCACCCCGTCCTTCGCATCGCTGGGGCTGGCCCCGGCGCTCGTGCGCGCCGCCGCCGAACGCGGCTACGACGAGCCGACCGCGATCCAGGCCGCGGCCATTCCCGCGATTCTGCAGGGACGCGACCTGCGCGGCTCGGCCCAGACCGGCTCGGGCAAGACCGCGGCATTCTCGCTGCCGCTGCTGCACCGGCTGGCCGCCGACTCCGCCGGGGGTGAGCGCCGGCTTCGCGCGCTGGTGCTGGTGCCCACGCGCGAGCTCGCGGCCCAGGTCGGCCAGACCCTGCGCGACCTGGCGCGCGCGCTGCCCGACCGCTTGCGCATCGCCGTGGTGTTCGGCGGCGTGTCGATCAACCCGCAGCTCATGGGCCTGCGCGGCGGTGCCGACCTGATCGTCGCCACCCCGGGCCGGCTGCTCGACCTGGTCGAGCACAACGCGCTGCGGCTCGACGCGATCGCCACCCTGGTGCTCGACGAGGCCGACCGCCTGTTCGACCTGGGCTTCGCCGAGGAGCTGGGCCGCATCCTCGCGCAACTGCCGGCGAAGCGGCAGAACCTGCTGTTCTCGGCCACCTTCCCGCAGGCCATCCAGGCGCTGGCCGACCGCATGCTGCGCGACCCCGAAACCATCGACGTGCAGGGCGAGCCCGGCACCGCGCCCGACATCGTGCAGCGCGCGATCGAGGTCGACAGCACCCGCCGCACCCAGCTGCTGCGCCACCTGCTCGAGCAGCACGGCGAGGCCTGGGGCCGCGTGCTGGTCTTCGTCGCGACCCAGCATGCCGCCCAGACCGTGGCCGAGAAGCTCTACCGCCATGGCATCTATGCCGTGCCCTTCCACGGCGACATCTCGCAGGGCGCGCGCACCGACATCCTCGACCAGTTCAAGCAGAGCCGCTGGGACGTGGTGGTGGCCACCGACCTGGCCGCGCGCGGCCTCGACATCGCGCGGCTGCCGGTGGTCGTCAACTACGACCTGCCGCGCTCGCCCACCGACTACGTGCACCGCATCGGCCGCACCGGCCGCGCGGGCGAGAGCGGCCTGGCGATCAGCTTCGTGACGCCGGCCTCCGAGGCGCACTTCCGCCTGATCGAGAAGCGCCAGGACCGGCGCGTGCCGCGCGAGCGCATCGAGGGCTTCGAGCCCACCGAGGTCGCGCCGCCCCTGGTCGATGCGAGCGGCACGGGCGGGATCAAGGGCACGCGGCCGAGCAAGAAGGACAAGCTGCGCGCGGCGCAGGCCGCCGAAGCCGCGAAGGCCGGCAAGCCGCCGGCCCAGGATTGACGGTACGGATCTCGCGAGCCTATTCGGCCGCGAAATCCACCTGGTGCCGCGCGATCCGCAGATCGCCGAGCGCCTCGCGCACGCGCAGGTGCGCCGGATGCGTGGCATAGCCGTCGAGCGCGGCCTGGCTGTCGAACTCCGAATACAGCACCACGTCGCAGGCATAGGCGACGCGGCTCGAATCGATGCCGACCTCGATGCGCAGCAGGCCCGGGACCTGGCCGCGCAACGACTCGAACTGCTGCTTCACGAACTGCGTGGCGCGTGCCTTCTCCTCGGGCGTGTCGGCGCGCAGGTCCCACATCACGATGTGCTTGAACATGGCGCGGGGGGATGAAAGACGAAGATCACGCGAGGCCTCCAGCTGCAGCGGGGCAGGGAAGGGGCCCGCGGCGTGCGGACGATGGTATGCAGGCGCGGCGCGAAACACCGCGTCGCCGCTGGAGAACAGTTTTCCGCTGGCGGCGCTCCGGGCTCAGCCGCGCGGCGGCCGCTTCGCGATGCCCATGGTCTTCGCGAGGATGCCGAGCATCACCTCGTCGGCGCCGCCGCCGATCGAGCCCAGGCGGCCGTCGCGGTACAGCCGCGAGACGCGGTTCTCGAGCGTGAAGCCCATGCCGCCCCAGAACTGCAGGCAGGTGTCGGCCACCTCGCGCGTGAGCCGGCCGGTCTTGAGCTTGGCCATCGAGGCCAGCTCGGTCACGTCCTGGCCCTGCACGTGCAGGTCGCAGGCGCGGTAGGTCAGCGCGCGCAGCGCCTCGACCTCGGTCTTGAGCTCGGCCAGCTTGAACTGCACCCACTGCTGGTCGGCCAGCGTGCCGCCGAACATCTTGCGCTGCTGGGCCCATTCGATGGTCTGCGCGATGCAGTCGTCCATCGGCTCGAGCGAGCTGGCCGCGCACCACAGCCGCTCCTCCTGGAACTGCTGCATCTGGTAGACGAAGCCCTGGCCTTCCTCGCCGATGCGGTAGCGCTGCGGCACGCGCACCTCGTCGAAATGGATCAGGCCGGTGTCGCTCGAGTGCATGCCGATCTTGCGAATCTTCTTTGCCTTCTCGATGCCGGGGCTGTCCATCGGCACGATCACCAGCGACTTGTTGCGGTGCACCGGGCCGTCGCCGGTGTTGACCAGCATGCACATCCAGTCGGCCTGCAGGCTGTTGGTGATCCACATCTTCTGGCCGCTGATGAGGTAGTCGTCGCCATCCTTGCGCGCATGGCTCTTGAGCCCCGCCACGTCGCTGCCCGCGCCCGGCTCGGACACGCCGATGCAGCCCACGGTATCGCCCGCGATCGCCGGCGCGAGGAACTCGCGGCGCAGTTCGTCGCTGCCGAAGCGCGCGAGCGCGGGGGTGCACATGTCGGTCTGCACGCCGATCGCCATCGGCACGCCGCCGCAGCTCACGTGGCCCAGCGCCTCGGCCAGCGCCATCGCGTACGAGTAGTCGAGGCCGCCGCCGCCGTAGGCCTCGGGCTTGTTGAGGCCCAGCAGGCCCAGGTTGCCGAGCTTCTTGAAGACCTCGTGCGCGGGAAAGGCCTCGGCCGCCTCCCACGCGTCGACGTGCGGATTGATCTCCTCGTCGATGAAGCGGCGCAGGGTCTTCTGGATCTCGAGGTGTTCGTGCGTGTAGTGCATGGTGTCCGTACGGGCGGGGCGCTCCCGGCCCCGATCGCAGGCACTCTAGGCGCGCCCCGGCCCCCGGGGCTTGCGCCAACTAGCTGGTGCGCGCGCGGCGCGCGGTGGCCGGTGCCGGCCGTGCGTTCGAGGCGGCCGAGATCGGCGACTCGATGCTGTTGCCGGTGAGCACCCAGTAGATGAAGATCAGCACCGCGCCGGCCGTGCCGAACACCGTGAGGCCCATGTAGCTGCCGCCAATCGCGAGCGCGTCGACCGGGGCGGCGGCGGTGCAGACCATGGTGGCCGCGCTCATGCCCACGTAGTGCATGGTGCACACCGCCAGGCCCATCACGGCCGCGGCGCCGATCTGCAGACTGAGCTTGCGCACGTTGAAGGCCAGCCACAGCGCGGCGGCGGCGGCGCTGATGGCGATCAGCACCGACAGCCCGACCGCCATCGGATCGAACTGCATCGACGCGCGCATGTTCATCGCGAACATGCCCATGTAGTGCATCACGCACACGCCCAGTCCGGCCAGCAGGCTGCCCGCGAGCCAGCCCGCGCGGCTGAACCTGCGGCGCCCGCCCGCGAGGTAGAGCGCGATGCCCGAGATCAGGATCGCGGCCACCAGCGAAACCACGGTCAGCGGCATGTTGTAGGCGATCGAGATCGGCAGCCGGTACGCCAGCATGCCGATGAAGTGCATCGACCAGATGCCGATGCCGCCGAGCGCCACCGCGGCGCAGGCCACGGCCGCGAGGTTCGGGCGGCCGTCGGCGCCGACCATGCGCCCGGCGCAGATCAGCGCGGTCAGCGAGCCGGCGAAGGAGATGAAGTACGACAGTGCCACCAGCCCCAACGAGTATTCGGGCGACAGCAGCTGGCCTGCGACGAGCGGTGTCATGGGATGTCCTTTCGACAGCAAGACGGCACCGCTCGCCCCCGGGAATCGGTGGTACCGGACCGTTCCGGGCGAGTTTGTAATGTTTGTTTTTAAAAGTAAACTGGTGTTTTACAGTTCTGTTTAGATTACTTTTTTCTTAATTTTTCAGCGCTGAGGCCGGATCCGGTATATCGCGTTGTTCCGGTCCGCCGCCAGGTAGACCGTGCCGTCGGGCCCGACCGCCACGCCGGTCACCACGTAGGGCGGCGGCAGTCCGGGCCCGGGCGCCAGCCCGATCGGCAGGTTCTCGGCGATGGTGCGGCGCGAGCCATCGGCCGGGTCGATCTCCACCAGCCGCCGCGCCGCGCTCTCGGCCACCACGAAGCTGCCCCAGGGCGTCTGCGCCAGGCCCTCGGGCAGCGCGAGCTTGTCGGCGATGGTGCGCAGCGGCGCGCTGGCATCGAGCGGAATGCGCAGCAGCTTGCCGGCCGCCTCGGTGACGTAGAGCGCGCCGTCGCGGCCGATCACCATCTGCACCGGCCCGTTGAGCCCGCTCGCGATCACCTGCCGCTCGGCGAACTTCGCGCCGCTCGCGCGCGTGATGCTGCCGGTGGCGATCTCGGCGTAGATCACGCTGCCGTCGGGCATCGGGATCGCGTCGAACGGCGCCTTCAGGCCGTGGATCGTCTCCACCGTCTTCAGCGTCTGCCGGTCGACCAGCTGCACGGTGCCCGTGAACCACGAGCTCAGCGCGAACAGCCGCGCCGAGAGCCCGACCGCGAACGGGTACTCGAGCTCGGGCTCGCGCTGCATGCGGAACACGTCGCGCACCGCGCCGTTGCGCACGTCCACCCGCCGGAAGCCGAACACGTCGGCGACCCAGAGGTCGTTGCCCTCGAGCTTCATGCCGGCCGGCACCGCGAGCTTGCCGCCGGTGAGCGTGCGCAGTTCGCCGGTGGCCGGCTCGAAGGCCATGACCTCGTTGTCGGCCATGTTCGAGATGTAGATCGTGCCCTCGGGCGCGATCGCGAGGTTGTCGAGCGAGGCCTTGAGCTGCTTCGCGACCGTCTTGCGACCGGTGGCGAGCTCGACCTTCACGAGCTCGCCGCTGCGCGCGTCGACCACCCAGAGGTTGCCCTTGCCGTCGAGGTTGGCCGCGGCCGGGATCTGGAAGCCGTCGGCGATCGGCGTGATGCGCCCGTCGGCCGGATCGATCTTCACCACCTGGTTCTTGAACCACAGCGGCCCGTAGAGCATGCCGTCGGGCCCGACCTCGAAGCCGTTGAAGCCGCCCATGTCCTTGCGGATGAGTCGCGGCGGCTTCTGGCCCGCGCGGTCGATCTCCCACAGCGCATCGCCGAGGAACACCTGCGAGGCGTAGAGCTTGCCGTTGCGCGGGTCGAAGGCCAGCGAGTTGAGGCCGGGCAGGTCCTTGGCGAGGACGCGCATGGGGGCGCTGTCGTGCTCGCGGTAGCGCAGCATGCCCATGAGGTAGTTGGTCCAGGCCATCTCGCCTTGGGGGCCGATGGCGATGTCGTCGGATTGGCCTTCGGGGGCGTCGATCAGGATCTTTGCTGCGCCGGTTTTTCTGTCGACTTCCCAGAGGGTGTTGCCGAGGACCGAGCCTGCGAGGAGGCGGCCCTTCTGGTCGATGGCGAGGCCGTGGACGCCGGAGAAGGACGAGGGTTGGACCAGGGGCTCTGGGGGGTGCCAGGCTGTGGGTCTTGTGGTGACGAGAGCGGTGGCTGCTGCGGGTGTTGGCTCTGGTGTCTGTGCGACTGCTGGGGGCGTTGACGGTTGGCTCGTTGTGGTTGTTGTCGTGCTGCAGGCTGCGAGCAGGGTGGCTACGGCGGCAGTGGCCAGGTGACGGAACAGCGGGGGGATGGGCACGGGGTCTCCTTCTCTCTTCTCTTTGTTCGGCGTTTTTTGGGGCGCGCGGGGGAGTCTAGGGAATGTGGAGGGGAATTGGTCGCTGGTGAGACAGGGGTTTGGGTTTTCTTAAGGTGCTTGTGTCTTGGTTAGGCCGTTGGCCGGGTCTCGCCCCGGCGGGCGAGTCACTTTCTTTTGCTTCGCCAAAAGAAAGTAACCAAAGAAAAGGCGACCCACTGTCTGCGTCCCTCCGCTTCGCTACGGGCAACCTGCGGTGCTCGCGTTTCGCGGGGTCTCGCAGAACTCGCTTCGCTCAAACAGCTGCGAGCCCTGATCCGCGAAACGCTGCGCTCCTCGGCGCAGCCAGAGGGGTGGGTCGGGCCTTTGCTTCGCTCGGCCTTGGAATGCCGCTCGGGCCATCGCTTCGCTCGGCCTTGTGTTTGTCTTGTCCCCTCTCCCTCTGGGAGAGGGTTAGGGGTGAGGGCACCGGGGCCTCACCAAGGGTCTGACGGTATCCACCGCCCCGGAGCCCTCACCCCAGCCCTCTCCCAGAGGGAGAGGGAGCAATACCAATGCCGAGCGAAGCGATGGCCTGTTAGGTACCCGCGGCCGAGCGCAGCGATGGCCCGTGGGGTATGTCAGGCCGAGCGAAGCAAAGGCCCGAATCACCCCCCTCTGGCTGTGCCGAGGAGCGCAGGGGAAAGCGGGATCAGGGCCGCAGCTGTCTGAGCGCAACGAAGTGGAGCGAGTTCTGCGGACCCCCGCTTTCCCCGAGCACCGCAGGTTGCCCGCAGCGAAGCGGAGGGACACAGACAGCGGGGTCGCCTTCTTTTGCTTACTTTTCTTGGCGAGACAAGAAAAGTGAGTCGCCCGCCGGGGCGAGACCCGGCCAACGGCCTAACCAAAAAGCGCACCCTCAAAAGACATCAAGCCCTGAACCGATTCCGAGTCAAAGCCAACGCCACCCAAAACGCCACCCCCGCATACACAACCAGCACAGCAGCATGCCGCCCCCACCCCACAGGCCACTGATCCATGAACAAGGGCCGAACCAACGCCACGGCATTAGCCAACGGCAACCACCCAGCCACCACCTGCACAGCCCCAGGCAGTTGCTCCAGAGGAAAGAACACCCCACTCAAGAACATCATCGGCGTCATGAACAAGGTGAAGTAGTAGGTGAAGAAGTCATACCCCTTCGCCAGCGCATTGAAGATCAGCGCGATCGATGAAAACGTGACCCCCGCCCCCGCCAGCACCAGCCAGGCCACGAACAGCTTCGGACTGTGACTGATCCCCAGCCCCAGCATCACGAACAGGATCGCCGTCACCGTGAAGATCGACTTGAACGCCGCCCACAGCATCTCCGCCAGCACGATGTCGTCCAGCCCCACCGGCGCGTTCATGATCCCGTCCCAGGTCTTCTGCACGTGCATGCGCGAGAAGGCCGAATAGAGCGCCTCGAACGAGGCCGCGTTCATCGCGCTCATGCAGATAGAGCCGCTCGCCAGGAACAGGATGTAGGGCACCTTCGTCTCGCCCACGCTCACCTGCCCCACCAGCGCCCCCATGCCGTAGCCGAAGGCCACGAGCCAGATCAGCGGCTCGGCGATGTTGCCGATCAGGCTCGGGATCGCGAGCTTGCGCCACACCAGCAGGTTGCGCAGGAACACGGGCCACCAGCGCATCGACAGCTGCGGCGGCCGCCACGCGGAAGGCGAGGGTGGCGAAGAAGAGGAGGAGGGCTCGGTGGCGAGGGTCGGGGTGGTCATGCGATGCGCTCGGTGGGTGTCTCTGATGTTCTCGTGGCGTGGCGCGTCACAGGCGTCAGCCGTCCTCGCGAATCTGCCGCCCCGTGAGCTTGAGGAACAGGTCCTCGAGGTTCGCGGGCCGGTGGAAGGTGCGCAGGCCCGGATGCCCCGACAGCGCCTCGAGCAGGCGGCGCGCGTCCTGCGTGTAGAAGAACACCGTCTCGCCGCTGACCTCCACGCGCGCGGCCAGGGCCCGCAGTGCGTCGACGTTCGCCAGCGCGAGCGCACCGTTGCCATAGACCTCGACCACGTCGGGCTCGAGGTGCTCGGCGATCAGGTCGCGCGGGCGGCCTTCGGCGATCTTGCGGCCGTGGTCGAGCACCAAGAGGCGCGAGCACAGGCGCTCGGCCTCGTCCATGAAATGGGTGGTCAACAGGATCGACTTGCCCTGCTGCAGCAGCACCTGCAGGCGCTCCCACATCAGGTGGCGCGCCTGCGGGTCGAGGCCGGTGGTGGGCTCGTCGAGCAGCAGCAGCTTGGGGTCGTTGACCAGCGCGCGCGCCAGCGAGAGCCGGCGCCGCATGCCGCCCGAAAGCTCGCCGGGCTTGGCATCGGCCTTGTGCGAGAGCGCCGCGAACTCGAGCAACTGCGGCACGCGCTGGCGCACCTCCTTCTTCGCGAAGCCGAAGTAGCGGCCGTAGACCACGAGGTTCTCGGCGCAGCTGAAGTCGGGGTCGAGGGTGTCGAACTGCGACACCACGCCGAGCTGCGCCTTGATCGCGAGCGCGTCGCGCGGCATCTGCAGGCCCAGCGCCTCGATGCTGCCGCCGTCGGGCGCGGTGAGACCCAGGCACATGCGGATGGTGGTGGTCTTGCCGGCGCCGTTCGGGCCGATCACGCCGAGGCACTCGCCGGGCGCGATGTCGAACGAGAGATCGTCGACCACCGTGGTGTCGCCGTAGCGCTTGCGCAGGTTCGTCACGCGAAAGAGCGGCGCGGCAGGCGCGGTGGCCGGCGAGGGAGCGGAGGCAGCTTGGGAGGCGGAGGTGTACACGGGCGGGACCGGAAGAAGGGAGATGAGGAGGACCGCGGAACGCGACGATTCTGACGCAGGCCCGCGCGCGGCGCCGTCCGTCGGGGGACCAGGGTTCACCGCGAGTCCACGGCGCGTGCAAGCGATACACAATCGCGGCTTCGCCGGCCCCGGCCGTAGTCCGTTCACGCATTCTTTCGTCCGACCTTCCATGCCGACAAGCCACAGGCCGTGCACTTCCTTCTTCTTCCGGGGCCGCGGCCGATGAGGGCATCGACCTCGTCGCGGCCGTGGCGCGCGCTGCTGCTCGTGCTGTGCAGCGCGCTGCTCGCGGCCTGCGCGCCCTTCCATCGTTCGATCGGCGCGGCGGAGCGCGCGAAGCTGCCCGAGGTCGACGTGCGCGTGGTGGTCGCGCAGGAGAGCTTCATGTTCTCGGCCCAGCCGCCCGGCGCGGCCGCGGCGCTCGGCGGCGGCATGATCGGCGCGCTGATCGATTCCTCGGTGCAGCAGGCGCGGCAGAAGGAGATGAGCGCCGAGGTCGGCGCCACGGTCGGGCCGCTGCTCGATTACGACTACCGCACCGAGGCCGGCATCGCGCTCGGCGAGATCGGCGCCACCGGCCTCTATCCGCCGCTGCGCATCGCCTCGGCGCAGGTGCTGCCCGCGATGCCGCCCAAGGCACAGCACGAGGCGCGCATCGCGGCCACGCGCAACGGGCCCGCCTATCTCGTGCTGCTGCTGCAGTACGCGCTCGAGCCGGGGCTCGGCGCCTTCACCACGCGCACCACCGCGCTGCTGTGGCAGGACGGCGGCAGCGAGCCGGTCTACCGCGCGGGCGCGATCTACCAGTCGCCGATCGGCGGCGGCACGCGGCCCACGGTGGTGCGGCGGCTGGTCGCCAACGATGGGCAGGCGCTGCGCGCCGTGATGCGCGACTCGGTGGCGCAGACGATGCGCCTGTTCGCGCTCGACATCGCGGGCGCGCGCGCGGGCCCGGTGAAGACCGGGCGCTTCAACGTCAACGGCACCTGGGTCGTGATCGGCGGCCAGGGCATCGAGGACACGCAGGCCGGTCCGCCGCGCGTGCTGTTCCGCGACGAGGACAAGGCGCTGTATTCGATCCGGAGCACCGTGCCATGACGCGCCTTCGCTTCCATCGCACCGCGGCGCTCGTGCTGCTGGCCTGCGCGCTGACGCCGATCGCGCACGCGGTCGACGAGAACGAGCCGCTGAGCATGGTCTTCGAGTCCTCGCCCGAGCCCGGGCAGCGGCCCGACGAGGCACCGGTGCTGGCGTTCCGCATCGCGCAGCGCTGCACCTTGTTCGTCGCGCGCGTCGACGACATCCGCCGCAACAAGAGCCACATGGGCAACCTCACGCGCATGCTGCCGACGGTGCATGCCACGCCGCGCCGCGTGGAGTCGCTGCGCGGCGGCGATGCCGTGCCCTGGGTGCGCGACGCGTTGCTGGCCACGCGCCGCTACGGCTTCGACACGCTCGCGGCCGTGCCGCCGGCCGCGGGCCTGGCGCGCCGCCAGCTCGGCGCCGAGGTCTCGCTGCGGCTCGCGCATGCCTGGTCGGTCGACCTCAACCTGGTGTCGCACGTGGCGATCAAGGTCGCCTACCGGCTGCCGGGCGGCGCCACCGTCTCGCGCCAGTACCACGGCATGGGCACGCGCGCCAACTGGACCAGCGCCAACGGCGAGTTCATGGCGGTGCTGAACCTCGGCCTCGAGGAAGCGGTGCGCGGCATGGTCAACGACGCCGAGCGGCTGTGCGACGGCCGGCCGCTGCCGCCGAGGCGCCCTGAGCCCGGCACCAGCTACATCCGCAGCCCGGTGAACTCGTCCTTCATCCAGTCGATGAAGGCACGCGTGCGCGCCGGCAGCAGCCGCGCGTTCGGATAGATCACGCTGACCGGCCGCGGCGGCGGCTCGAAGTCCTCGAGCACCAGCGCAAGCCGGCCCTGCGCCACCAGCGGCAGCACCTGGTAGGAGAAGAAGGTGCCGAAGCCCATGCCCGCGGCGCAGGCCTCGACGGCCGGCGCGAGGTGGTTGAACTCCAGCCGCGTGACGGTCGCCACATGGATCGTGCGGCTGCCTTCGTGGAAGCTCCATTGCGCGGGCGCATCGAGCCGGCCGCGCACCGCGGGCGCGCCGGCCAGGTCGCGCGGGTGGCGCGGCGTGCCGTGGCGCTTCAGGTAGTCGGGGCTCACGGCCACCACGCGGCGGATGCTGCCGAGCGTCTGCGCGACCAGCGAGGAGTCTTCGAGGCTGCCGATGCGGATGCCCACGTCGATGCCTTCCTCGAGCAGGTTCACCGTGCGGTCGTAGAGCAGCACGCTGCAGCGCACGCGCGCGTGGCGCTGCATGAAGCGCGTGATCGCGGGCGCCACGTACATGTGGCCGAACAGCACCGGCGCGGTGATCGTGAGGCGGCCTTCGGGCTCGCGCGCCTCGGCCTGCAGCGCGAGGTCGGCGGCGTCGGCCGCCAGCAGCACCTCGCGCGCGGCGGGCAGGTAATGGCGGCCCTCCTCGGTCAGCGACAGCCGCCGCGTGGTGCGATGGAACAGCCGCACGCCGAGGTGCGCCTCGAGCGCCGCGAGCGCGCGCACCACCGCGGGCAGCGAGCTGCCGAGCGCCTCGGCGGCGCGGGTCAGGCTGCCCTGGTCGGCAATCTGCACGAAGGTCTGCATGGCCTTGAAGCGATCCATCGGGCGATTAGATCGGATTCATCCGAAAAACGCAGCAGTCAAATCCGATGACGTGTATTCCTTCGATCGACGCAAGAGAGAAGAATCCATTCCGACGCCACCACTTCGAGGATTCCGACCATGACCGCTTCGCGCCAACCGGCCCAGTTCATCAAGCTCCACGGCACGCCGATCTCGGGCCACGTGCACCGCGTGCGGCTGTTCCTGTCGCTGCTGGGCCTGCCCTTCGAGGCCATCGACATCGACATGCGCGCGCGCGCCAACCGCACGCCCGAGTTCCTCGCGCTCAATGCCTTCGGCCAGGTGCCGGTGATCGAGGACGGCGAACTCACGCTCGCCGATTCGAACGCGATCCTGGTCTACCTCAACGAGCGCTATGCGCCCGATCCCGGCCGCTGGATGCCGCGCGATGCCTTCGGCGCGGCGCAGGTGCAGCGCTGGTTCTCGGTGGCGGCGGGCCAGCTCGCCTTCGGGCCGGCGGCCGCGCGCGTGTTCGCGCTGTTCGGCCGGCCCGACGATCCGAGCGAGGTGCGCAAGCGCGCCCATGCGCTGTTCGAGGTGATGGAGCAGCACCTCGCAACCCGGCCCTTCCTGGTGGGCGAGTCGGCCACGCTGGCCGACATCGCGAACTACGCCTACGTGGCCCATGCGCCCGAGGGCGGCGTGTCGCTCGATCCCTATCCCCACGTGCGGCAATGGCTCGCGCGCGTCGAGGCGCTGCCGGGCTTCGTGCCGATGGTGCGCTCGCCCATCGCGCTGGCCGCCTGATCGCCTCCACGCTCACCGAAGAAACTCGCGGAGGTCCGCCATGATCGATGTTCCCTTCCACGCCGGCGAACGCGCGATGCAGCTGCAGGCCGGCTCGCGCGAGGTCATGGCCGCGGCCGGCTCGCGCGTGATCCGCGACTTCATGCCCGACCAGCACCGCGACTTCTTCGCGCTGCTGCCCTTCCTGGTCACTGGCAGCATCGACGCGCAGGGCCAGCCCTGGGCCAGCATGCTGGCCGCGCCGGCCGGCTTCGCGCATTCGCCCGATCCGACGCACCTGCGCATCGATGCGCTGCCCGCTGCCGGCGATCCGCTCGCGGCCTCGCTGCGCGACGGCGCGACGCTCGGGCTGCTCGGCATCCAGCCGCACACGCGGCGGCGCAACCGCATGAACGGCACGGTCGAGGCGCTCGACGCGGCGGGCTTCACGCTCGAGGTGCAGCAGAGCTTCGGCAACTGCCCGAAGTACATCCAGGCGCGCGAACCCGCCTACCGGCCGCCGGCCTCGGCGCCCGCGGCGGTGCAATGGCTCGACGGGCTCGACGACGCGGCGCGCGCGCTGATCCGGCGCGCCGACACGCTGTTCATCGCCAGCGCCCATCCCGCGAGCGCGGCCACCGAGGGCGACGAGGTCGATGCCAGCGCGCGCGGCGTCGACGTGTCGCACCGCGGCGGCCGGCCCGGCTTCGTGCGCGTGGACGACATCGGCGGCGGCGTGCTGACGGTGCCCGACTTCACGGGCAACCGCTTCTTCAACACCTTCGGCAACCTGCTGGCCTATCCGCGCGCGGGCCTGTTGTTCGTCGACTTCGACAGCGGCGAGATGCTGCATGTCGCGGCCACGGCCGAGATCGTGATCGACGGGCCCGAGCTCGCGTCCTTCGAGGGCGCCGAGCGGCTGCTGCGGCTGCGCGTGCAGCAGGTGCTGCGCCGGCCCGGCGCGCTGCCGCTGCGCTGGGGGGCAGCGCAGCTGTCGCCGTTCCTGGCGCGCATGGGGCAGTGGGCGGAGTCCTCCAGCCGTTCGGGCTGAGCTTGTCGAAGCCTCGCGCGACGCTTAGACGAGCTCGGCGCGAACGGTGGGGGCTCAATCGAACGAGGGAATGCGCCCGTTGACCGAGGGCCGGTAGCGCCAGCCGCGCTCGAGCCTCCGCTCGACCTCCGCCCGGCGCTCGCCCAGCAGGGCCTCGAGCCCGGCCGCCGCGAGCGTGCAGGCCAGCGCCTGCCCCGGGCACGCATGCAGCCCATGCCCGAAGCCCAGCATGCGGCGCCCGCGCGCGCAGCGGCTGGAAGCGATCGGGCTCGGGATTGAAGGCCGGATCGCGGTTCGCGGCCGCCAGCACCAGCAGCACGGCATCGCCCGCGGCCAGCGTCGTGCCCGCGATGTCCACCGGCTCGGCCACGAAGCGCCGCGTGTTGTGCACGGACGGGTCGTGGCGCGCGGTCTCCTGCACCATCCTCTGCAGGCCGTCGCGCGTGGCCGCGGCCTCGCGCGCGGCCGGTTCGCGCCGCCAGGCGATCAGGCTATTGCCGAGCAGGCCGGCCGTGGCATCGCAGGTCTGCGACAGCAGGCCGACGAGGTTCGCGAGCAGCGCGCGCGAGGGCGGCGTGTCCGCGGGCTCGGCCTCGCGCACCGCCGCGAGCAGCGTGCCGCGCGCGGCCGGTGCGTCGGCCACCAAGGCTTCGAAGCGCGTCATCAGCGCGGCCGCCGCAACGCTCGCCGCGCTCAGCTGCGCTTCGTTCGACAGCGGCGACAGGCAGGCCACGAAGTCGCGCATCCAGCCATCGACCCGCGGCAGCGCCGCATCGCCGAAGCCCAGCAGCCGCGCCACCGCGCGCAGCGGGATCGAGAACAGCGCGTCCGACAGCGGCAGCGCGCGCGTGCCCGTGGCCGCCTCGAGCGCGGTGGCATGCGCGCCCTGCAGGTCGAGGCCCGCGAGCGCGCGTTGCAGCGCGGGCCGGTGCGCCTGGTGCGCCGCGCCTTCGTTCATGCGCACCAGGTGGCCGAAGACCTCGCCCGCGGGCTGGCCGACGATGGCGCGCGGCACCGGCTCGGTGGCCGGCCGCACGCGCAGCGCGCCGTGGACCTGCAGCAGCGTCTCGATGACCTCGGCGCGGCTCGCGACCCACAGGCGCAGCGTGGCGTTCCAGACCAGCGGCGGGCCGTCGCGCAGGGTGGCGTAGAAGGGATAGGGATCGGGATGCACGACGGCCTTGACGGGGTCGGTCGGGGCCGTCGTCTCGAGGGTGGGGTGCGGCGTGCTCATGGCCGAAGTCTGCGCCGCGCGTGTCCGTCACACTTCGCTCGCGGCCGAAGTGTGGGATGGCATGGCGCCTTAGGATCGCCGCATGAACACCGCCGCCTCCGCGAACCCGGACCTCCAGCTCGCCCGCCTCGCCGGCGCCATCGCCGAGCCCGCGCGCGCCCGCATGCTCAGCTGCCTGATGGATGGCCATGCGCGCACCGCCACCGAGCTCGCGACCGTGGCCGAGGTCGCGCCCTCGACCGCGAGCGCGCACCTCGCGCGGCTCAGGGAAGAGCGGCTGGTCGCGCTGCTGGTGCAGGGCAAGCACCGCTACTTCCGGCTCGCCGACGACGACGTGGCGGCCGCGCTCGAAGGCCTGATGGTGGTGGCCGGCGCGCCGCGCGTGGCCGGGTTCAAGCCCAGCACGCCGAGTCGGCTGCGCAGCGCGCGCACCTGCTACGACCACATGGCGGGCACGGCGGGCGTCGTGCTGCACGACCGGCTGCATGCACAGGGCTGGCTCAGCGGCCTCGCGAGCGGCTCCTACGAACTCACCGTCGAAGGCGCGGTCGCGCTCGAAAGCCTGGGCGTGGAAGTCGACGCGGTGCGGCGTTCGCGCCGCCGCTTCGCCTGCGCCTGCCTCGACTGGAGCGAGCGCCGGCCGCACCTGGGCGGCGCGCTCGGCGCCGCGTGGCTGCAGCTCTCGCTGAAGCGCGGCTGGGTGCGCCAGGAGCTCGACGGCCGCGCGCTCGCGCTCACGCCCAAGGCCGTGCGCGAGATGCCCGAGCTGTTCGCCGGTGCCTGATCGGGCCTCGAATCAGGCCTTGAGCTTGAGCAGGTAGATCAGCGGGCCCGCCATCGCGGTGTCGAGCTCGAGGAAGCCCTCGAAGTCCTTGCCCGCCATCCAGTAGGCGTCCCAGTTGTTCTTCCGGATGGTCTTCTGCCAGAGGTCGGCCACGGTCGCGCGGCGCACCGCCTCGAGCAGCACGGCGCGCCGCTCGGGTGTCACCTTCTTGCCGGTGAGCACGCCGCGCCAGTTGGCGAGGTCGGCGTCCACGCCCTGTTCGCGCACCGAGGGGATGCCGAGGAAGGGCCGCCTGGCCGACACGCCGATCGCGCGCAGCTTGCCGCTCGCGAGGGCCTCGCTGAATTCGCTGTAGCCCGAGATGCCGGCCGCGGACTTGCCCGACTCGAGCGACTCCACCACCTGCGCGCCGCCCGGGTGCGGCTGGTAGACCAGCGCCGCGGTGTTGCCCGCCACGCGCGCCAGCATGCCGGCGTACATGTGGTCCACGCCGCCGGCCGAACCGCCGGCGATCACGGTCTTGGCGGCGTCGGCGCGCAGCTGGGCGATCAGGTCCTTGGGCGTCCTGATCGGCGAATCGGCGCGCACCGCCACCACCTCGTAGTCGCTCGTGAGGCGCGCCACCGGCGCCACCTGGGCCAGCGTCACGGCCGGCTTCTGCAGCGCCACCGCGCCGACCATCACCATGCCGCTCATCAGGATCGCGTCGGGGTCGGCGTCGTACTTCTCGACGTACTTCGCGAGGCCGATGGTGCCGCCCTTGCCGCCGATGTTCTCGTAGACCACGTCGCCCACCGCGCCCGAGGCCAGCATCGCGGCGCCGAGCGCGCGGCCGGTCTGGTCCCAGCCGCCGCCCTCGTTGGCGGGGATCACGATGCGCAGCTTCGCGGTCAGCTGCGGCTCGGCCGCGCGCACCGCCCCCGTTCCCAGCACGGCCAGCGCGCCCAGCCAGGCATGGAAGCGCCGGCGTCCGGGCGAAGGTGGCAGGGCGGTCGGGTGCGGCATGTTTGTTTCCGATTGTCTAAAAAGGTAAACAAATGATGACGCACGGCGTCTGTCGTGCCCGTGACAGACGCCCAGGGGAAAACCCTGGGAATGGGCCTCCAGTCGCGCCAAATGCGGAACTAAGTCACGCTTTTGGCGGGTCGGACCTCACTGGAACGCCACTTCCGCGAAGCTGCGCAGCTTGCGGCTGTGCAGCCGGGTCGAGCCTTCCTGGCGCAGGATCTCGATCGCCCGCATGCCGATGCGCAGGTGCTGCTCCACGCGCTCGCGGTAGAAGTGGTTGGCCATGCCGGGCAGCTTGATCTCGCCGTGAAGCGGCTTGTCGCTGACGCACAGCAGGGTGCCGTAGGGCACGCGGAAGCGGAAGCCGTTGGCCGCGATGGTCGCGCTCTCCATGTCGAGCGCCACCGCGCGGCTCTGGCTGAAGCGGCGCTGCGGCTGGTTGCCGGGCAGCAGTTCCCAGTTGCGGTTGTCGGTGCTCGCCACCGTGCCGGTGCGCATGATCTTCTTGAGCTCGGGCCCCTCGCACTTCGTGACGTCGGCCACCGCCTGCTCGAGCGCGAGCTGGATCTCCGACAGCGCGGGGATCGGCACCCACAGCGGCAGCTCCTCGTCCAGCACGTGGTCCTCGCGCACGTAGGCATGGGCCAGCACGTAGTCGCCGAGCTGCTGCGTGTTGCGCAGGCCCGCGCAGTGGCCCAGCATCATCCAGGCATGCGGGCGCAGCACGGCGATGTGGTCGGTGATGGTCTTGGCATTGGCCGGGCCGACGCCGATATTGACCATGGTGATGCCGCTGTAGTCCTCGCGCACCAGGTGGTAGGCCGGCATCTGCGGCAGCCGCGGCGGCGCCGTGCCCTGGCTGCCGTCGAGCAGGTGGCCGAAGGTGGCGCTGGCGCCGGCCGAGAGCCCGCGCCGGCGCGTCACCACGTTGCCGGGCTCGATGAAGGCGATGTACTCGCTGTTCTCGTCGGCCATCGCCTCGTGGCCCAGGCGCACGAACTCGTCGATGTAGAACTGGTAGTTGGTGAATAGCACGAAGTTCTGGAACCAGTCGGGCAGGGTGCCCGTGTAGTGGCGCAGCCGGTGCAGCGAGTAGTCGACGCGCGCGCCCGTGAACAGCGCCAGCGGCTGCGCCTCGCCGGGCAGCGCCTCGAAGGTGCCGTTGGCGATGCCGTCGTCCATCGCGCCGAGGTCGGGCAGGTCGAACACGTCGCGCATCAGCGCGCGCCGCTCGGGGCTCATCGTGCCCTCGATGTGGTCGTTCTCGGCGAACGAGAAATGGATCGGGATCGGCTGCGTGCTGGTGCCCACCTCGAGCTCGACCTGGTGGTTCTCGAGCAGCAGCCGGAACTGGTCGAGGTAGTAGCGCGCATAGAGGTCGGGCCGCGTCAGCGTGGTCTCGTAGCGCCCGGGTCCGGCCACGAAGCCGTAGCTCAGGCCGGCATTGGCCGGCGGCGTGTGGCGCGCCACCGTGTGGGTGTGGACCCGCACGAAGGGGTAGCAGGCACGCACGCGGCCCGGCAGCTCCTCGCCGTCCACGAAGCGCAGCATCGAGGCGCGCAGATGGGCGAGGCCGCCCTGGTAGATGGCCTTCACCTGGTCGAGCGCGGCGGCGGCGTCGGTGAAGCGGGCGGGTGCGACGAAGGGGGGCATGTAGGGCATGGCGGCATTGTGCAATGCCGTCGTGACCGCCCGCGGGCTGGAACCTCAGGCCAAGAGGCAGCCCAGCACCTTCGCGAGCATGTCGTCGACATCCGCCACCGGCACCGCGCCCGGCAGCGCGATGTCGCCGTGCATCACGAACACCGGCTTGCCCCACTTCAGGCCCATCGCCATCTCCGACAGCGTGCCCATGTTGCCGCCGATGGCGACCAGGCACAGGCCGCTGCGCGCGACGATGCCGTTGCGCAGCTCGCCCATGCCGGTGGGGATGGCCACGCCGAGCCATTCGTTGGCGTTGCGGTCGTCGTCCTCGGGCAGGATGCCCACGGCGATGCCGCCGGCCTCGGCGGCGCCGCGCGAGGCCGCGGCCATCACGCCGCCGCGCCCGCCGCACACCACCGCCATGCCCGCGCCGGCCAGCGCATGCGCCACCGCATAGGCGGCCTCGCACTCGGCGGGCCCGCCATCGCCCGGGCCGATGATCGCCACCGGCTGGCGATGGCGATCGGGCCCGCGCTGCCGCTGCGAGAGGCGCGCGAGCGCCTCAATGACCGGCGCCGACCGCACCGCGTTCCCGCCTTCGCGCAAGCACATCGCCCACTCCCATCACGATCACACACACCACCATCAGCACCAGCGACAGCGCCGCCGCCACCGCGAAATCGGAACCGCCGTCGCCCACCTGCGCCAAGAGCATCAGCGGCAGGATGTTGAGCTGCGTGCCCACCAGCGCCAGCGCCGTGCCGTAGGTGCCCATCGCGATCGCGGCCACCATGCAGGCGTTCGACAGCACCGAGGGCGCGACCTCGGGCAGCACCGTGTCCCAGAAGGCCCTCGCGCGCGAGGCGCCGAGCGTGCGCGCGGCCTGCGCCGGGCGCGGGTCGAGGTTGGCGAACACCGGGTACAGCGACAGCGCCACGCGCGGGATCAGGTAGTAGGCATAGGCGAAGCCCAGGCCCGACACGCTGTAGATCCAGCTGCCGAGCACGGCCGGGTCGGCGCCGAGCCCGGCCATGAGCTGGGTCACGAAGCCCGCGCGGCCGAAGGCCAGGATGAAGCCGTAGGCGATCACCAGCCCCGAGAAGGCCAGCGGCAGGCCCAGCAGCGTCATCAGCCACTGGCGCCGCGCGGCCGGCTGGCGCGCGAGCTCGATCGCGATGCAGGTGCCGACCAGCGCCGACACCGCGCCCGCCGCCAGCCCGAGCGCCAGCGTGTTGCGCAGCGCGCCGAAGAACAGCGGGTTGCCCACCAGCCGGCCGAAGGCGCTGCCGCGCTCGGCGAAGGCCTCGGGCAGCAGCGCCGCCAGCGGCACCGCGAAGAACAGCGCCATGAAGGCCCAGGCGGGCCAGGCACCGAAGCGTCTCATCACGAAGCGCCTACTTCCCCAGCGCCGCCTGGGCCCAGAGCCGGTCGAGCTCGGCCTTGCGTTCCGAGGCCTTCACCACGTCGAGCGGCTTGATCTGCGGCGCGGCCGGCATCTTGGCCGCGACATCGGCGGACAGCGGCGTGCCCGGCACCGCGGGCCGCACGAAGCCCTGCGCGAACAGCGACTGGCCGGCCTCGCTCATGATGAAGTTGAGCCACAGCTTGCCGGCGTTCGGATTCGGGCCGTTCTTCACCAGGCTAATCGCATAGGGCGCGGCCACGCTGGCCTCCTTCGGGATCAGGACCTCGACCGCGTCGCCCATGCCGTCGACATGCTTGGCCTTGAGGCCGTCGTTCTCGTAGCTGATCCAGACCGGGATCTCGCCCTTGAGGAACTTGGCGTACGGCGTGGTGCCTTCCACGCGCAGCACGTTGCCGGCCGCATGCAGCTTGCCGAGGTAGTCGGTGCCGGGCTGCACGTTGTCGACGCCGCCGCCGTTGGCATAGGCCGCGGCGAAGGTCAGCACCTGGCCGATGCCGGTGGAGCGCGGGTCGAGATAGACCACCGTGCTCTTGAACTCGGGCTTGAGCAGGTCGGCCCAGCCGGTGGGCACGTTCTTCACCAGCTTCCTGTTCACGAGGAACGCGATGTTGAGCGTGTGGATGGTGAACCAGCGGCCCTCGGCCTCGCGGAACACGGCCGGCAGCTTGTCGAAGTTGACGGGCTTGAACGGCGCGACCACGTCCTTCTTCGCGGCATCGACGGCCGAGGCCGCGAAGTAGTAGGCGGTGTCGGCCTGCGGGCGGCGCTTGGTCTTCTCCAGCGCGACCACGGTGGCGGCCGAGCCGATGTCGTTGTAGGTCAGCTCGATCTCGGGATAGCGCTTCTTGAAGTCGCGGAACAGCGACTTCCAGTTGGCCCATTCGGGGCCGGTGTCGAAGGAGACGCACAGGCCTTCCTTCTGCGCCTCGGCATAGAGCGCCTTCTCGCCCGCGTAGAGCTCGGGGCCGTCGAAGGCGAAGGCGGTGCGCGCGAGCGCCAGCACGGGCAGGGCGCCGGCGGCCTGGATCAGATGTCTGCGTTGCATGGAAGTGGCTCCTGGGGAGGAAGGGATGTCAGTGGTCGAGCAGGCGGAGGTGTTCTGGAGCGATCGCGATCGCCTCGGTGGCCGGCCGCGCCGATTCGGCGAGAAAGGGCTTGGGCGCGCCCGGCACCTCGAAGTCGTAGCGCGTGAGCGAGCCCAGGTAGCGCTGCGCGCCGCAGCGGCCCGCGATGCGGTTCGGCGTGCCGGGCGCGGGATCGGCCGCGATGTGCTCGGGCCGCACCAGCACGTGCAGCGCGGTGCCGGGCGCGCGCATGCCGGTGGGCGCCGCGAGCTGGGCGAAACCCAGGTCGAGCTTGTTGAGGCCCGCGACCCTGGCCGGCAGGATCGTCGAGAGCCCGACGAACTCGGCCACCGCGCGGCTCGCGGGCTCTTCGTAGATCTCGCGCGGCGTGGCGATCTGCAGCAGCCGGCCGTCCTTGAGCATCGCCACGCGGTCGGCCATGGCGAGCGCCTCTTCCTGGTCGTGCGTGACCAGCAGCGTGGTGGCGCCGAAGCGCTGCTGGATCGCGCGGATCTGGTCGCGCAGGTGGCCGCGCACGCTGGCATCGAGCGCCGACAGCGGCTCGTCGAGCAGCAGCGCGCGCGGGTCGATCGCGAGCGCGCGCGCCAGCGCCACGCGCTGCTGCTGCCCGCCCGAGAGCTGCGCGACGGCGCGCTGCGCGTACTCGCCCAGGCCCACGGTGTCGAGCAGCGTCTGCGCGCGCTGGCGGCGCTCGGCGGTCGCCACCTTGCGCAGCTTGAGGCCGTAGGCCACGTTGTCGAGCACGCTCAGGTGCGGGAACAGCGCATAGCTCTGGAACACCATGCCGATGTGGCGCCGGTGCACCGGCGTGCGCGACATGTCCTCGCCGTCGAGCGCGATGCGGCCCGTGTGGCCGGTCTCGAGGCCCGACACCAGCTTGAGCAGCGTGGACTTGCCCGAGCCGCTGGGCCCGATCACCGCGACCAGCTCGCCGCTGCGCACGTCGAGCGAGACCTCGTGCAGGCCGTGCGTGCTGCCCGGGTAGTTGTAGCTGACCGTGTCGAGGAGGAGGCTCATGGCGTGACGGCGCGTTGCTTCACCAGGGAGGAGGAAAGAAGCGCCGACGCGCTCGCCAGCACCAGGAGGATGACCGTGGCCGCGCAGGCGAAGCCCGTGGCGCCGTAGAAGGCCTGCAGCAGCACCACCGGATAGGTGCGGTTCTGGAAGCTGGTGAGCAGGTTCGACACGCCGAACTCGCCGACCGAGATCGCCGCCACCATCACCAGCCCGCTGATCAGGCTCTGGCGCAGGCTCGGCAGCACGATGCCGCTGAACTGCTGCCAGCCCGAGGCGCCGAGCGTGGCCGCGGCCTGCTCGAGCCGGTCCAGGTCGAGGTGGCGCAGGTCGGTCAGCAGCGTGTTCGTGAGGTAGGGCAGCGTGAGGATCGCGTGCGCCGCGATCAAGAGCGGCATCGAGCCCAGCCAGGGCGCGAGGTCGGTGTTGAACACGATCATGTAGCCGAAGGCCAGCGTGATCGCCGGCACCGCCACCGGCGTGGCGCTCACGATGCGCGCCGCCAGGCTGCCGCCGCGCCGCGCGCCGTGATAGAGCGCATAGGCCAGCGGCAGCGCCAGCACGGTGTTGATCGCGCAGGCCGAGAGCGCCACCACCAGGCTGCTGACGAAGGCCTTGCGAAACGAGGTGTCGAGCCAGAGGTCGACATACCACTGCCCGGTCAGGCCCGTGGGCAGCAGCGTGTTGGTCCAGTTGCCGCCCACGCTGCCGACCAGCAGCAGGGCGATGGGCAGCAGCAGGTACAGGCCGTAGAGGAGCGAGATGCCGCGAACCAAGGGTTGTCTCCGTGTCACGCGCGGCCGGCATACTTTCCGGATGCGCTACTGTCTGCGCCGGGTCTTCCGCCGCATCGGCCTGAATTCTAGGAAGCGCCTTGGTATTCATGGGTGAAAGTTGGATGACGACACTTGAGCTGTTGGCAACTGTTTTTCACCGAACTTTCATCAACCGGAGCCATGCATGAAGCGCGACTGCCCCACCATCCAGGAGCTGCTGGCCTTCGACGCGGTGGCGCGCCACGAGAGCCTGACGCTCGCGGCCGGCGCCCTGTGCATCACCGTGAGCGCGGTCAGCAAGCAGATCGCGGGGCTCGAGGCCTTCCTCGGCCGCGCCCTGCTGCAGAAGAACGGGCGCGGCGTGCAGCTCACGCCGCAGGGCCGCGTCTACTGGCAGAAGATCGCCGGCGGCCTGCGCGCGATCGAGACCGCGACCTTCGAGGCGCGCTCGGGCGATGCCGGCGCCGGCCTGCTCACGCTCGCGAGCGTGCCCACCTTCCTCACCAAGTGGCTGATCCCGCGGCTGCCGGCCTTCAGCCAGAAGAGCCGCCATGTCATGCTGAGCTTCAGCCGCCATCTCGAGCCCAGCGACGGCATCCCGGCCGGGGTCGACGCGGCGATCCGCTACGGGCCCGATGGCTGGCCCGGCGTGGTGTCCGAATACATCGCGGGCCGCGAGTTCGTGCTGATCGTCGCGCGCTCGCTGGTCGAGGGGCGGCACCGCATCGCGCAGCCGGCCGACATCCTCGGCCACACGCTGCTGCACCACGAGGGCGCGCCCACCGCCTGGCGCCAATGGGCCGCGCAGCACGGCGTGCCCGAGGTGCAGACCGTGGCCGGCCCGCGCTTCGCGCAGTACTCGGCGCTGATCCAGGCCGCGCTCAACGGCCTGGGCATCGGCCTGGTGCCGAAGCTGCTGGTGCAGGAGGAGTTCGCCGAGGGCTCGCTGCTGAGTCCCTGCGGCACGCCGGTCGGCGTGAACCAGGGCCACTACCTCTGCTACCGGCCCGACCGGCTCGACCTGCCGGCCTTCGCGGCCTTTCGCGCCTGGCTGCTCGACGAGGGCCAGAAGTCGCGCGGCGTCGAGGCCGAGGCATGAAAACGCGCGAGTGGTTACGCTCGCCATCCCTCATCACGACAAGGACGATGCATCGATGAAAGTCGCAGTCATGGGCGCCGGCGCGGTCGGCTGCTATTACGGCGCCATGCTGGCGCGCGCGGGCCACGAGGTGGTGCTGATCGGCCGGCCCGCGCACGTGGAAGCCGTGCGGGCGCGCGGCCTGCGCCTCGAGGCCCAGAGCTTCGACGAACACGTGCCCATGGCCGCGAGCACCGAGCCCGATGCCGTGCGGGGTGCCGACCTCGTGCTGTTCTGCGTCAAGTCGACCGACACCGAGGCCGCCGCCGCGCAGATCGCGCCGCACCTCGCGCCCGGCGCGCTGGTGCTCACGCTGCAGAACGGCGTGGACAACGACGAGCGCGCGCGTTCCGTGCTGCGGTCCCACGAGGTGGCCGCGGCCGTGGTCTATGTCGCGACCGGCATGGCGGGCCCGGGCCACGTCAAGCACAACGGCCGCGGCGAACTCGTGATCGCGCCCTCGGCCCGCGGCGAGGAAGTGGCGCAGGCGTTGCGCGCGGCCGGCGTGCCGACGGAGATCTCCGACAACGTGCGCGGCGCGCTGTGGGCCAAGCTGGTGCTCAACTGCGCCTACAACGCGCTGTCGGCGATCACGCAGCTGCCCTACGGCGTGCTGGTGAAGAACGAGGGCGTGCCCGGCGTGCTGCGCGACGTGGTGGCCGAATGCCTCGCGGTCGCGCGGGCCGAGGGCGTGACGATCCCGGGCGACATCGATGCCGCGGTGGCGGGCATCGCGCGCACCATGCCCGCGCAGTTCTCCTCGACCGCGCAGGACCTCGCACGCGGCAAGCGCAGCGAGATCGACCATCTCAACGGTTTCGTGCTGCGCCGCGGCGAGGCGCTGGGCGTGCCGGTGCCGGCCAACCGGCTGCTGTGGACGCTGGTGCGGCTGCTCGAGGACAAGGCGTCGGGAGCGTCGGAGAAGGGGTGAAGCCAGACCCCTGTACGTTCGGCCCAGACCGTTCACGCTGAGCTTGTCGAAGCGCTGCGCGAGGCTTCGACAGGCTCAGCCCGAACGGATGGGGGCCACCGTCCCGGCAGACCAAGGCTCAGCCCGAACCGATGGTGCCCGATCGACCTCAGCCCGGCATCGGCTCGCGCATCGTCACGAACTCCTCGGCAGCAGTGGGGTGGATGCCCACCGTGCTGTCGAACATCGCCTTGGTGGCGCCCGCGCGCATCGCGACCGCGAAGCCCTGCACCACCTCGCCCGCGTCGGCGCCCACCATGTGCAGGCCCACCACGCGGTCACTCTTCGTGTCGACCACCAGCTTCATGAAGGTGCGCTCGCTGCGGCCCGACAGCGTGTGGCGCAGCGACTTGAACTCGCTCGAGAACACCGTGACCTGGCCGAACTTCGCGCGCGCGTCGAGCTCGCCGTAGCCGCAGGTGCCGATGTTCGGGTGCGTGAACACGGCGGTGGGGATGAACTCGTAGTCGAGCCGGCGCTTGCCCTTGCCGAACAGTTCGTCGACCACCACCATCGCCTCGGCCAGCGCCACCGGCGTGAGCTGCACGCGCGTGGAGACGTCGCCCACCGCGTGGATCGAAGGCACCGAGCTGCGGTAGTGCGCATCGACCGCGATCGCGCCGCGCTCGTCGAGCGCCACGCCCGCGGCCTCGAGGCCCAGGCCCTGTGTGTTGGGCACGCGGCCGGTGGCGAACAGCACCGTGTCGGCCTCGATCTGCTGGCCGCGCGCGAGCGTGGCCACCAGGCCGTCGGCGGTGCGCGTGACCGAGGCCACCTCGCAGTTCAGGCGCACGTCGACGCCGGCCTTGCCCATCTCGCTGGCGAGGAACTGCCGCACGTCGTCGTCGAAGCCGGTCAAGAGGTGCGCGCGGCGGTGCAGCAGCGTGACCTTCGGCGTCGAGCCCGTTGAAGATCGAGGCGAACTCGCAGGCGATGTAGCCGCCGCCCACCACCAGCAGGCGGCGCGGGAACGGGTCGAGGTCGAACATCGCATCGGAGGTCACGATGTGCTCGCGGCCCGGGATCTCGGGCACGAAGGGCGTGCCGCCGGTGGCCACCAGCAGGTGGCGCGCGGTGTAGCGCTTGCCGTCGACCTCCACCGTGTGCGCATCGGCGAGCTGGGCCCAGCCCGTGACCAGCGTGACGCCCGCGTTCTTGAGCAGCGAGCCGTAGATGCCGTTGAGCCGCGAGATCTCCCTGGCGCGCTGCGACTTCAGGTGCGACCAGTCGAACACCGGTTCGCCCGGCAGCTGCCAGCCGTAGCCCGCGGCTTCCTCGAAGGACTCGGCATAGCCGGCCGCGTAGCTGTAAAGCTTCTTGGGAATGCAGCCGACGTTGACGCAGGTGCCGCCGAGCTCGGCGGCCTCGGCCAGGCCGACGCGGGCACCGGTCTGCGCGGCCATGCGCGCGGCGCGCACGCCGCCGCTGCCGCCGCCGATGACGAAGAGATCGAAGTCGTAGGGGGTGGACATGGAACAAGGCTCTCCTTTGCGAGCGCACTGTAGCCCGCGTCGATGACCGCTGCCCGGCACGGGGCTTGGGGCCCGCGCGCGCCGACGGCGGTCGAGCGAGAATCCGCGCTCGTCGGCAAAGAAGGACAGAGACATCCGCATGAAGAACAACGACCCCAGGCACCTTCCACGCGGCGCGGTCGCGCGCCGGCTCGCGCTGCTCGTGTCGTGCCTGTCGGTTCTCGCGCCCCTGTCCGCCGATGCGCAGCTCGCGCGCAAGCCCTCGTTCTATGACGCGCAGAAGCGCGATGAGGCGCTGGCCTCGCCCGTGCGCCCCGCCGGCGGCGCCTCGTCGCTGCCCGCGCTCGCCAGCCGCGCCGACTTCGACGCGCTCGCGCGCACCTACGACGCCGGCACGCCGATGGCGCTGCCGCATGTGCTGTTCGTGATCGACCGGCGCGCGAAGCCGGCGCCGCGCGTCTACTACCTCGACACGCCGCGCTGGCAGCTGCATGTGCGCTTCGTGCGCGACACCGGCCTGGCGCCCCACGCGGGCAAGCGCGAGATCGACCGCAACTACCTCGTGCCCGACCGCCGCTTCCTGTTCGGCACGCTGAGCTGGCAGCAGAACGTCGCGGGCTTCGGCTACGAATTCTGGGAAGGCGACCGCCTCACCGCGCCGCTGCTGCGCGAGGCCGACCGCGCGGTGAAGGCCAGCTTCTTCGCGCCCGTGAAGTTCAAGACCAACGCCACGCTGCACGAACGCGTGGCATGCGAGGCCGGCGTCGACTTCGTGACGCAGGAGGCGCTGATCCGCGAGCAGCCCTACCTGCCGATGAACCTCGGCACGGCCAGCGGCCGCGTGCGCATCGTCGAGGACGAGGGCGCGGTCAACGCGCTGCTGCCCGAGGACATCGCAGTGCTGCGCCAGGTGCCGATCGCGCTGCCGCCGGTGGCGGGCGTGCTGACCGAGCGGCCGTCCACGGCGCTGTCGCACGTCAACCTGCTGGCCAAGGGCTGGGGCATTCCCAACGCCTACGTGCGCGACGCGGCCGAAGCGCTGCGCGCGCATGCGGGCCAGTGGGTGGCGCTCAAGGTCGCGGCCTCGGGCTACCAGGTGCGCCCGCTCACGCCGGAAGAGATCGCGGCACTGCCCACGCGCGCCGCGCGCACGGCCGCCATGGGCCGCGGCAGCGCCGCGCCAGGCGGTGCCGCGGCCGTGCGGCCCGACCTGCGCGAGGCGCGGCTGCTGCCGCTGGCCTCGCTGCGCGCGCGCCACAGCGCGCAGTGCGGCGTAAAGGCCGCCAACCTCGGCGCGCTGCAGGCCGCGCGCATCCCGTCGACCAGCGTGCCCGACGGCTTCTGCATTCCGTTCGCGCACTACGACCGCTTCATGCGCGCCCACGGCCTGGCCGAGCGCATCGCGCGCATGCAGCAGGCGCCGGGCTTCGCGGCCGACCCGCTGGTGCGCCAGCGCGCGCTCGAGGCGCTGCGCGCCGAGATCGTGCAGTGGCCGGTCGATCCCGCCACCGCGGCCGCGTGGCGCGCGGCCTGGCAGTCGCAGCTCGGCGGCGGCGGCGTGTTCGTGCGCAGCTCGTCCAACTCCGAGGACCTGCCGGGCTTCAGCGGCGCCGGCCTCTACACCACCGTGCCCAACGTGAAGAGCGGCGACGCGCTCGAGCTCGCGGTGAAGAAGGTCTGGGCCTCGGTCTTCAATGCCGAGGCCTGGGAGGCGCGCGGCGCCGCGGGCTTCGGTGCCGAGTCGGTGCTGATGGGCGTGTTCGTGCAGACCGCGATCGACGCCACCAGCGCGGGCGTGATGATCACGCGCGACCCCTTCGACGCGGGCCATCCGCACGTCACCTACATCTCGGCCAAGCGCGGCATCGGCATCCGCGTGGTCGAGGGCCGGCGCGTGGCCGAGCAGCTCATGTACTCGAGCTGGTCGAAGGCGATCCAGGTGCTGAGCCGCTCGGCCGAGGACAGCGCGCTGCAGCTCGACAAGGACGGCGGCGTGAAGGAGGTGCCGCTGGAGGCCGGCCGCGGCGTGCTGACCGACGAGCTCGTGGTGCGGCTCGCGAACGTGGGCGCGGCGGTCAAGCGCGGCTTCGGCGGCGTCGACCAGGACATCGAATGGGCCACCGTGGGCGAGCGCATCGTGCTGCTGCAGGCGCGGCCGTACGTCGAGCGCCGCCGCTGAAGCAGGGACCGGCGCCATGAACCTGCACCGTCTCGACCTGGTCTCGCTGTCGCTGTTCAACCTGGTGGTGCGCACCGGCAGCATCAGCAAGGGCGCCGAGCTCGCGCACCTCGCGGTGGGCGCGGCCAGCAAGCGCATCTCCGACCTCGAGGCGGCCGTGGGCACGCCGCTGCTCGAGCGCCATTCGCGCGGCGTCACGCTCACGGTCGCGGGCGATGCGCTGCACCGCCATGCGCAGCGCATCCTCGACGACGTCGACCAGCTCGCGGCCGACCTGTCCGACTACGCCTCGGGCGTGCTCGGCGTGGTGCGGCTGTGGGTCAACACCTCGGCCGTCACGCAGTTCCTGCCGCGCGGGCTGTCGGGCTTCGTGGCGGCCAATCCCGGCATCCGCATCGAGCTCGAGGAACGCAACAGCAGCGAGATCGTGCTCGCGGTGCTCGACGGCCGCGCCGACGCGGGCATCTTCGCGGAGGGCACGCCGAGCCTCGGGCTGCACCTCGTCAACTACCGCATCGACCGGCTGGTGATGGTGGTGCCGCGCGGCCATCCGCTGGCGCGCCGGCGCAGCGTGCGGCTCGAGGAAGCGACCGAGTACGACTTCGTGAGCCTGCCGGCCGAGACCTCGCTCGCGCAGCGGCTGCAGGCCGCGGCCGAGGCGCTGGGCCGGCGGCTGCGGCTGCGCATCCAGGTGCGCAGCTTCGATGCCGTGTGCCAGATGGTGGCGGCTGGCATGGGCGTGGCCGTGCTGCCGCACGCGGCGATCCAGCCGCACCTGCGCTCGATGGGCCTGCGCGAGATCGCGCTCGACGACGCCTGGGCCGAGCGCCGGCTGCTGATCGGCCTGCGCGACGCCGGCGTGGTGCCGCGCCACGTGCGCACCCTGATCGACCACCTCTGCCAGGGTTAACCCTCGGGCGCTTTCGCGTTCCGCGAAAGCTGCGTGCGCGCCTTTGTCGTTCTCCCGCGCGGCCGCGCTGCCCAGAATCCGGGCAACGAATGCGGCGTCGTGCTGGCGAGCCGCTCAGACAAAGGCTCCCATGGCTACCCCCACCTCCCTCCTCGACGACGACGGCGCCATCGTGCGCAAGGTCGCGTGGCGAATCATGCCGCTCATCATGGTGTGCTATCTCTTCGCCTTCTTCGACCGCATCAACATCAGCTTCGCCAAGTTCGCGCTGCAGAGCGACCTGGGCCTGAGCGACACCGCCTACGGCTTCGGCGCCGGGCTGTTCGTGGTCGGCTACGTGCTGTTCGAGGTGCCGAGCAACCTGATGCTCTACAAGGTCGGCGCGCGGCGCTGGATCGCGCGCATCATGGTCTCGTGGGGCGTCGCCACCGCGCTCATGATGTTCGTGCAGACCGAGTGGCAGTTCTATGCGCTGCGCTTCGTGATCGGCGCGATGGAAGCGGGCTTTGCGCCCGGCGTGCTGTTCTACCTCACGCTGTGGTTCCCCGCCGCGCACCGCGGCCGCATCACCTCGATGCTGTTCCTGGCCTCGGCCTTCGCGGGCCTGTTCGGCGCGCCCGCCGCGGGCCTGGTGCTCGCGCACTTCGACGGCCTGCTCGGCATGGCCGGCTGGCACTGGCTGTTCCTGGTCGGCGGGCTGCCGTGCATCGCGCTCGGCCTGCTGGTGTTCGTGCGGCTCGACGATCGCATCGCCGACGCGCACTGGCTCACGCCCGGCGAACGCACGCGGCTGTCGCAGCGCATCGCCGAGCAGGGTGGCGCTGCAGGTGCCCACGGCTCGCTGCTCGACGCGCTGAAGACGCCGGGCTTCCTCATGCTCGGGCTGATCTATTTCCTGATCCAGGTCGCGTCGTATGGCCTCAACTTCTGGGCCCCGCACCTGATCCGCGCCTCGGGCAGCACCGATCCCACGGCGATCGGCCTGCTGACGGCCGTGCCCTACCTGTGCGGCGCGATCGCGATGGTGGTGGTCGGGCGGCTGTCGGACCGCAGTGGCGAGCGCCGCCGCTTCGTGATCGCGCTGCTGCTGCTCGCGGCCATCGGCTTCTTCGCGGCCGGCCTGTTCGACCACCACACCGACCTGCTGGTGCTCGCGCTGGCCGTGATGGGCGCGGGCGTGATCGCCTCGATCCCGGCCTTCTGGGCGCTGCCGCCCAAGTTGGTGAGCGGCGCGGCTGCGGCCGGCGGCATCGCGCTGATCAACACGCTGGGCCAGCTCGGCGGCATCGTGAGCCCGGTGATGGTGGGCCGCATCAAGGACCTGAGCGGCAGCACCACCCCCGCGCTCTACGTCATCGGCGCGCTGGCGCTGCTGTGCGCGGCGCTGCTGGCCTTCGCGCTGCCCGAGTCGCTGCGCCGGCGCGAGCCGCGCCCGTCGGCCGCTCCACGTTCCCCCGCGAGCGGCGCGCTACATGCGTCCGGCATCGCCTTCGCCGAGAAAGCCCCCAAGCCATGAACCTTCCCCTGAGTCCCGGCGCGCTGCAAGGCCTGCGCGTCATCGAGATGGGCCAGCTGATCGCCGGCCCCTTCGCCGGCAAGACGCTCGGCGAATTCGGCGCCGACGTGATCAAGATCGAGCCGCCCGGCAGCGGCGACCCGCTGCGCAACTGGCGCCTGCTGCAGGACGGCACCTCGGTCTGGTGGCAGGTGCAGTCGCGCAACAAGCGCTCGCTGGCGCTCGACCTGCGCAGCGAGGAGGGCCAGCAGATCGCGCGCCGGCTGATCGCCGAGGCCGACGTGCTGATCGAGAACTTCCGCCCCGGCACGCTCGAGGGCTGGGGCATGGGCTACGAGGTGCTGCGCGAGCGCAACCCGGGCCTGGTGATGCTGCGCATCTCGGGCTACGGCCAGACCGGCCCCTACCGCGACCTGCCGGGCTTCGGCGCCATCGGCGAGGCCATGGGCGGGCTGCGCCACCTCACGGGCGAGCCGGGCCGGGTGCCGGTGCGCTGCGGCATTTCGATCGGCGACACGCTGGCCGCGCTGCACGGCACCATCGGCGTGCTGACCGCGCTCTACCACCGCAAGGTCAACGGCGGCCAGGGCCAGGTCATCGACGTGGCGCTCAACGAGGCGGTGTTCAACGTGATGGAGAGCCTGGTGCCCGAGTACAGCGCCTTCGGCGCGGTGCGCGAGGCCGCGGGCAGCGCGCTGCCGGGCATCGCGCCCTCGAACGCCTACCGCTGCGCCGACGGCTACGTGCTGATCGCGGGCAACGGCGACAGCATCTTCCGCCGCCTCATGCAGAGCATCGGCCGCGACGACCTCGGCGCCGATCCCGCGCTCGCGAACAACGCGGGCCGCGTGGCGCGCGTGGCCGAGATCGACCAGGCGATCGAGGCCTGGACGCTGCCGCAGTCGGTGGCGACGGTGCTCGAAGTCCTCGGCGCGGCGCGTGTGCCCGCGGGCAAGGTCTACACCGCGAAGGACATCGCCGAGGACCCGCACTACCGCGCGCGCGAGATGCTGCTGCGCCAGTCCACGCGCGACGGCCACGAGATCGAGGTGCCCGGCGTGGTGCCCAAGCTCATGGGCACGCCGGGCACGGTGCGCTCCTCGGCGCCGCGGCTGGGCGACGACACCGACGCGGTGCTCGGCGAGATCGGATTCACATCGGAAGACATCGCCGCCTTGCGCGGCAGGAAGGTGGTTGCATGAACGACGCTGTCTGGAACGGAAGAACATTCGACGGCGATCGCCGCGTGCGGATGTGCGAGGTGGGCCTGCGCGACGGCCTGCAGGTCGAGGCGGCCTTCGTGCCGACCGAGGACAAGATCGCGCTGTGCAACGCGCTCTCGCGCGCCGGCATGGCGAAGATCGAGGTCTCGGCCTTCGTCTCGCCGCAGGCCATTCCCGCGCTGCGCGATGCCGAGGTGGTGCTGCGCGAGATCGAGCGCGTGGACGGCGTGGCCTACACCGCGCTGGTGCCCAACGTGCGCGGCGCCGAGCGCGCCATCGATGCGCGCGTGGACGAGATGAACCTCGTGATGTCGGCCAGCGAGAGCCACAACCTCGCCAACCTGCGCATGATGCGCGAGCAGTCGTTCCGTGCGCTGGCCGAGGTGGCGGCGCTCGCGCGCCAGGCCGGCGTGGCGGTCAACGTCTCGCTGTCGTGCAGCTTCGGCTGCCCGATCGAGGGCGACGTGGCCGAGGCCGGCGTGCTCGGCTGGTGCGAGCGTTTCGTCGAGGAGCTCGGCGCCGGCGGCGTCACGCTGTGCGACACCACGGGCATGGCCTGGCCCGGCCAGGTGCACGGGCTCGCGCGCGCCTTCCTGCAGCGCTGGCCCGGCACCGAGCTCACGCTGCACTTCCACAACACGCGCGGCATGGGCCTGGCCAACGTGCTGGCCGGCATCGACGCCGGCGCACGCCGCTTCGACGCGTCGATCGGCGGCATCGGCGGCTGTCCCTATGCGCCGGGCGCCACCGGCAACGTCTGCAGCGAGGAGATCGTGCATGCGCTCGAGCTCTCGGGCTGGGACACCGGCGTCGACCTCGCGCGCGTGATCGATGCCGCGCGCCGGCTGCCGGCGCTGATCGGCCACGACATCCCGAGCCAGATCGTCAAGGCCGGCCGCCGGCTCGACCTGCACGCGCCGCCCGCGGACTTCGAGGCCACGCGCGAACGCGCGCTGGCGCGCGAGGCCGCGCGCGCGCACTGAGACCGCTTCGCTTCCCTTTCATCCCACAAGACCAGGAGACATTCGCATGCAACCCCTTCGCTTCATCGCCGCGCTGGCCGCGGCCGCGCTGCTCGCCGGCCCGGCCCTGGCCCAGACCTATCCCTCCAAGCCGATCACGATGCTGGTGCCCACGGCCGCCGGCGGCACCACCGACATCGCCGGGCGCATGCTCGCCGACCCGCTGGGCAAGGCGCTCGGCCAGCCGGTGGTGGTCGACAACCGCGGCGGCGCCAGCGGCGTGATCGCGGCGGTGGCGGTCAAGCGCGCCGAGGCCGACGGCCACACGCTGCTGATGCAGTACTCGGGCTACCACGTGATCTCGCCCCACGTCACGAAGCAGAAGGCCCAGTGGGTGCCCGAGGACTTCCGCGCCGTGGCCAACGTGCTGAGCGCGCCGCAGGTGGTGGTGGTGCGCGAGGGCCTGCCGGTGAAGACCATGGCCGAGCTGATCGCCTATGCCAAGGCCAACCCCGGCAAGCTGACCTATGCCTCCTCGGGCCCGGGCTCGCTGCAGCACGTGACCGGCGCCATGCTCGAGCAGCAGGCCGGCATCCAGCTGACGCACATCCCCTACAAGGGCACCGGCCCGGCGCTGCAGGACCTGCTGGGCGCGCAGGTCGACATGACCTTCGGCACGCCGCCGCCGTTCATGCCCTTCATCCAGTCGGGCAAGCTGCGCGCGGTGGCCGTCACCGGCAAGGCGCGCGTGGCCTCGCTGCCGAACGTGCCAACCGCGGCCGAGGTCGGGCTGCCGAACCTCGACGCGACCTCGTGGTTCGCCGTGTTCGCGCCCGCCAAGACGCCGCAGCCCGTGATCGACAAGCTCAGTGCCGAGATCGCCAAGGTGGTGGCCACGCCGGCCTTCCAGCAAAAGGCCGCCGAGCTCGGCGCCACGGCCGACTACATGAACCCGCAGAAGCTCGCCGACTACAGCAAAGCCGAGTACCTGCGCTGGGGCAAGGTGGTCGAGGCGGCCAAGATCGAAGGCGAGTGAGACCGCGCGCATGGCGGCGGTCGGTGGTCGGCCGCCGCCATGCGTTTCCCCTCCGCCGTCGTCTTCACTTGTAGAGCAGCTGCGGCAGCCACAGGCCGATCTGCGGCCACATGTAGAGCAGGAAGATCGCGAGGACCTGGATGCCCATGAAGGGCAGCATGCCGAGGAAGATCTGGTTCAGCGTGACATGCGGCGGGCTCACGCCCTTGAGGTAGAAGGCCGCCATCGCCACCGGCGGCGACAGGAAGGCGGTCTGCAGGTTCAGCGCCACCAGCAGGCCGAAGAACAGCGGATCGACGCCGAAGTTGTCGAGCAGCGGGATGAAGATCGGCATGAAGATCACGATGATCTCGGTCCACTCGAGCGGCCAGCCGAGCAGGAAGATGATCACCTGGCTCAGCAGCAGGAACTGCACCTTCGTGAGGTTCATGCTCAGCACCCATTCCTCGACCAGCGCCTGGCCGCCGAGCAGGGCGAAGGCGGCCGAGAAGATGGCCGAGCCCACGAACAGCCAGCACACCATCGCCGAGGTCTTGGCGGTGAGGAACACCGACTCCTTGAGCACCGTGAAGTTGAGCCGCCGGTAGGCCGCCGCCAGCAGCATGCCGCCGAGCGCGCCCATGGCCGCGGCCTCGGTGGGCGTGGCCAGGCCCAGCACGATCGAGCCCAGCACCGAGAGGATCAGAAGCAGCAGCGGGAAGAAGGAGGCCAGCAGCATCTTGAAGATCTCGAGCCGCGCGAAGCTCAGGAACAGGTAGAACAGCGCCGTGATCGCGCCCAGCACCGAGAAGGTCGCGACCCACCAGGTGGGCGGCGGCCTGGTGCTGGCGCCGGCCGGTGCGGTCTGCGCGCTCTCCGCGGCGGCGGGCGCGGGCGCCGCCGGTGGTGCTTCGGCGCCCGGCGGTTCCGCGACGGCGCCGGCCGCGGGTTCCTCGCTCGGCGGTTCCTGCAGCCCGCCTTCGCTCGGCGGCTCCTGCAGGCCACCCTCGGCCGGTGGTTCCTGCAAGCCGCCCGAACTGCTGCCGCTGCCGCTGCTGCTGCCGCGCGAGGCGCCGATCTCCTCGATGTCGTAGCGTGCCTCGGCCTCGACCGTGGTCACGGCCTTGTAGCTCGACAGCGCGAGCAGCGCGTAGATGACGGCGGGCAGCGCCACGATGCCGAGCTGCTTGAGCACGTGCGAGAACGGCACGTCGCCGTTGCGCTTGCCCTTGAGCAGGCCGACCAGCGCATGCGCGGTCGGGCTGCTCGCGAGCCGCTGCGTCAGCGGCGGCAGCGGCACCACGCGCTCGGCGGCCGACAGCGGCGGCGCCCACTGCGGCTTGAGCTTCGCGATCAGGATCACGTAGAGCACGTAGAGGCCCGACAGCATCAGGCCCGGGAAGAAGGCGCCCGCATAGAGCTGCACCACCGACACGCCGGCCGTGGCGCCGTAGACGATCAGCAGCACCGAGGGCGGCAGCAGGATGCCCAGGCAGCCGCCCGCGGTGATCGCGCCCGCGGCCAGCGGCACGCTGTAGCCGCCGCGCAGCATCGCGGGCAGCGCCAGCAGGCCCATCAGCGTGACCACCGCGCCGACGATGCCGGTGGCGGTCGCGAAGATGGTGCAGGTCACGAGCGTGGCGACCGCGAGCGCGCCCGGCAGCCGCGCGAGCGCGAGGTGCAGGCTCTTGAACAGCGACTCGATGAGGTTGGCGCGCTCGACCAGGTAGCCCATGAAGACGAACAGCGGCACGGCGATCAGCACGTCGTTGGCCATGGTCTTGTAGGCCGACTGCACCATCAGGTCGAGCGTGCGGTGCCAGTCGCGGTCGTAGGCCAGGAAGGTGAAGAGCATGCCCATGCCCATCAGCGTGAAGGCGGTGGGGAAGCCCAGCATGATCGCCACCACCACGAGCGACAGCATCAAGAGGCCCAGGTGGCCGTTGGTGATGGTCTCGGCGCGCAGCAGCACGGTGGCGCCGCCGATCACGATCAGGGCCATGAAGGTGAGGCCGAACCAGAGTTCGCGGCGGATCTTCATCGCGCGCCCTCCCGTGCCTCGTTGGCGACCACCACGCGGTCGAGCGCGGCGATGTCGGCGTCCTTCACGTGCACCATCTCCTTGAGCTTCTCGACGTCGACCTCCTCGACGTCCTCTTCGCGCGAGGGCCAGGCGCCGTCGCGGATGCACTGCACGCAGCGGATGATCTCGACGATGCCCTGCAGGAGCAGCGTGAAGCCCGCGAGCGGGATGACGAACTTGAACGGGTACAGCGGCAGCGGCTCGGCCGAGAAGGTCTGTTCGCGGATCGCGAGCGCCTCGCTCGCGTAGATCCAGCCGGCCCAGGTCAGCGCGACGATGCCGGGCAGGAAGAAGACGATGTAGAGCACCAGGTCGACCAGCGCCTGCGTGCGCGGCATGAAGAAGCCGTAGAGCACGTCGCCGCGCACGTGGCCGTTCTTCGAGAGCGTGTAGGCCCCGGCGGTCATGAACATGGCGCCGTAGAGCATGATCTGCGCGTCGAGCACCCAGGCATGCGGCCGGTTGAGCACGTAGCGCGAGAACACCTCCCAGCTGATCAAGAGCGTGAGCAGCAGGGCACACCAGGCGAAAGTCTTGCCGATCCACGTCGAGAACCGGTCGACCGCCAACAGGAAGGATTGCATCGGGACGAACTCCTCGCCGGGCGCGGCGCGCGTCGTGCGCGGCCAGCGTCAGGCGAAATCGGGAATGAGAAGAGGGCACCCGCCTCGGGGTGCCCTCGCGTTCTTTCTCTGGCCGGAAGACCCGTTCAGGTCTTCTTCGCCTGGCGTCCGAAGTAGTGGTTGTAGGCCATCTTGAAATCGACCGAGTAGTCGTTCTGCCACTGGCCCGCGCGCTCGGCGAAGGCGCGCTGCGAGTCGAGCACCTTCTTGAACAGCGGGTTCTCGGCCGACTTCTTCGCGATGGTCTTGTCCCACGAGGCGAGCTGCGCGCGCAGCACCGAGTCGGGCGTCTTGTAGAACTTGATGCCGCTCTTCTTGAGCTCCTCGTAGTCCTTGGAGTTGCGGTCGATCGCCTTCCAGCTCATGTCGGCGCTCGCGGCCTGGGTCGCGTACTCGATCACGGCCTTGAGTTCGGGCGGCAGCGCGCGCAGCTTGGAGCCGTTCCACAGCACCTCGAACTGCTCGCCGCACTGGTGGAAGCTCTGCAGCATGCAGTTCTTGGCCACGTCGGGGAAGCCCAGCACGCGGTCGCTCGAGGCGTTGTTGAACTCGGCCGCGTCGATCAGGCCGCGGTCGAGCGCGGGCACGATCTCGCCGCCGGGCAGCGGGTTCACGGCCGCGCCCATGTCGGTGAACACGTCGACCGCGAGGCCCACGGTGCGGAACTTCAGGCCCTTCATGTCCTCGGCCTTGGACACCGGCTTCTTGAACCAGCCCAGCGGCTGCGTGGGCATCGGGCCGTAGAGGTACGAGGCGACGTCGAGGTTGAGGCTCTTGTAGATCTCGTCCATCAGCGCCTTGCCGCCGCCGTAGGTGTGCCAGGCCAGGATCATGTTGGCGTCCATGCCGTAGCCCGGGCCCGAACCCCAGAGCGCGAGCGCGGAGTTCTTGCCGTACCAGTAGGCGACCACGCCATGGCCGCCGTCGAGCGTGCCCTTGGCGACGGCGTCGAGCAACTGGAAGGCCGGCACGACCGAGCCCGCGGGCAGCACCTCGATCTTGAGGCGGCTGCCGGCCATGTCGTTGACCTTCTTGGCGTAGTCCTGTGCGTACTCGTGGAAGATGTCCTTGGCCGGCCAGGTGCTCTGGAAGCGCAGCGTGGTGGTCTGGGCCATGGCGACCATCGGCGCCGACATGGCGCCTGCGGCCACCGCGGCGCCCTTGAGCAGGCTGCGACGGCGGGTCGGTTTGCTGTCTGTCATGTTGTCTCTCTCCATAGGTCTGACTGGGGAAATCCCAGGCCGCCGTCTTGGAGTTATGGTTGACAGGCCCAAGCCGCCATCTTTGGCGCGCAGCAAAACACGACAAACAGGGTTTTCACGAACCGGTGAAAAATTCCACCATCCGGCGGCCACCGGGACCGGTAAAGATGGCCGCCGCTGCGTGGGAACCCTCTTGCCATCGAACGAATTGGAAGGAATGCAGAAGATGACCGAACCCGTGGGTGAAAAAGGCTATGCCGGCGACGTGACGCCCGAACAGGCGGCGCAATGGATGGCCAGCGGCGAGGCCGTGCTGGTCGACGTGCGCACCGATGCCGAGCGCGAGTGGGTCGGCTTCGTGCCGGGCGCGGTGCCGCTGGCTTGGAAGCAGTGGCCGGGGATGGCGCTGAACCCGGGCTTCGACGAGGGCGTTCGCGCGGCTGGCGAGGGCGGGAAGAAAGTGGTGCTGCTGTGCCGCAGCGGCGTGCGTTCGATCGCGGCCGCGAAGCGGGCGACGGAGCTGGGGGTGGAGGCTTACAACATCCTCGAGGGGTTCGAGGGGAATCCGGATGAGAACGGGCACCGGGGGTTTGTTGGGGGGTGGCGCAAGCGTGGGCTGCCCTGGAAGCAGAACTGAAATTCGGGCGAGGTCTGGGGCGGGCTCACGCCGACGGGGTACTCCCCTCCGCGAATGTCCCCCGCCTTCGGCTCCTCCTTTATTTCGCTGCGGGGAGTACCCCATCGACGTGAGCCTGGGCACGGCCGTAGAACCGGCCGCACCACCGCTGCGCCTCCCGTGCACAGGGCAGTGGGTGCTTCCCGCAGCGAAATAAAGGAGGAGCCGAAGGCGGGGGACATTCGCGGAGGGAAGTGCCCACTGTCCTGTGCACGCGCCCCCAACCGTCGAAAGCCCCAAAAAAAACCCCTCGAAAAATCGAAGGGCTTCCGGGGCAAAAGAGCCTGTCAGTTCAACGGCGGAATCCGCAGCTTCTGCCCCGGATAGATCTTGTCCGGATGCGACAGCATCGGCTTGTTGGCCTCGAAGATCGCGTTGTACTTGTTGGCGTCGCCGTAGTACTTCTTGGAGATGGCCGACAGCGTGTCGCCCTTGACCACGTCGTGGTACTGCGCGGGCGGTGCCGCGGGCGCGACCAGGTTGTTCTCCACGCTCGTCACGTTGGCCACGTTGCCGGCCGCGAGCGAGGCCTTCTCGCTGGCTTCCTGCGAGGGCGCATTGCCCGCGAGCGTCACGATGCCGGTGCTCGCGACATAGGTCACGGCGAGGTTCGTGAGGCCGAGGTTCTGCGTCTCGATGTAGGTCTTGATGGCGGCCGCGGCCTTGTCGTTGGCATCGGGTTCGGCCGCGTGGGCCGACGAGCCGCCGAACAGCTTCTCGCCCGCTTCCTTGATGAAACTCAGCAATCCCATGGTTCTCTCCTTGATCGGGTGGTCGATGGAATTCGCGAATGTAGCGGCGCGACATGGGCGCTCCGCGTAGTCCCCGACCGCGACCGACAACACCGCGACAGCAGGAATAGTCACAAAGTCGCAATAATGCCGCGCATGTCCGCAGCCACCGCTCCCTTTCTCGCGATCGACATCGGCAACACGCGCCTCAAGTGGGCGCTCTACGATGCGGCTCGCCCCGGCGCCGCCCTGCTGGCGCAGGGTGCCGAGTTCCTCGATCACATCGAGCGGCTCGCCGACGGCCCCTGGGCCGACCTGCCATCGCCTTCCAGCATGCTCGGCTGCGTCGTCGCCGGCGACGCGCTGCGCCGCCGCGCCGAGGAGCAGGTGGTCGAGCGCTTCGACTGTCCGCCGCGCTGGGTCATGCCCAGCCTCGCCGAGGCCGGCATCGTCAACGGCTACGACCATCCCACGCGCCTCGGCGCCGACCGCTGGGTCGCCATGATCGGCGCGCGCCACCGCATGCTGCGCGAAGGCGCGCCACGGCCGATGGTGGTGGTGCTGATCGGCACCGCGGTCACCGTCGAGGCCGTCGATGCCGACGGCAAGTTCCTCGGCGGCCTGATCCTGCCGGGCCACGGCATCATGCTGCGCGCGCTCGAGTCGGGCACCGCGGGCCTGCACGTGCCCACCGGCGAGGTGCGCGAATTCCCCACCAACACCAGCGACGCGCTGACCAGCGGCGGCACCTACGCCATCGCCGGCGCGGTCGAGCGCATGGTGCAGCACGTGCGCTCGCACTGCGGCGCCGAGCCGGCCTGCTACATGACCGGCGGCGCGGGCTGGAAGATGGCGCCCGTGATGAACGGCCACTTCGAGCTGGTCGAGAGCCTGATCATGGACGGGCTGCTGGTGATCGCGCAGCAGCGCGCCGGCTGAGAAGGTGTGAATGAACCTGCTGCGCGCCCCGATCTCGCATCTGCGGTCCTCGCCGTACGTGAGTACGGCTCCGGTCCTCGACGCGACCTCGGGGCGCTCGCGACGGTTCCTTCACACCTTCTGAGGCTCTCCGCTCAGGCGCGCAGCAGCTGCGTCGCCGCGTGGATGACCAGCCCCACGAGCCCGCCCACCAGCGTGCCGTTGACGCGGATGAACTGCAGGTCGCGCCCGATGTTGCGCTCGAGTTCGGCCGTCATCTCCTCGGTGTTCCACTGCGCCACGCGCTCCACGATGTAGCGCCGGATGTCCTCGCGGTAGCGCTCGATCGCGAGCGGCGCCGCGGCCTCGATCTGCTCGTTGATCCAGCGCCGGATCGCCTCGTCGCCCGAAAGCCGCTGGCCGAGCGCGGCCGCCATCGACGCGATGCGCCGGCGGATCGTCGAATCGCCGCGGCCGAGGTCCTCGTGCAGCCAGGCCAGCAGCTCGCCCCACAGCCCGTGCAGATAGTCGCCCAGCGCCGGGTGCGCGATCAGCTCGGCGCGGATGCGCTCGCCGCGCGCATGGAACTCGGGGTCGTGCCGCAGCCGCACGATGAAGTCGTCGACGAAATGGTCGAAGCGCCGCCGCATCGGATGGTCGGCCTCGGCCGCGAGCTCGGCGATGGTGTGGGCCACGGCCGCCACGATCTTGCGCGTGGCCAGGCGCGCCGCTACCTGATCGAGGCCGACGAAGCGCAGCGTCTTGATCTCGCGCGCGATCGCCTCCGTGATGTGCGCCTGCACCTCCTCGCCGTCGAGCACGCCCGCGAGCTGCTCGAGCACGCCGTCGAGCAGCGCCTGGTGGCGCCCGCCCGCGGTCAGCGCGTCCAGCGTCTGGCCCATGAGCTGCGACAGGTCGATCTTTTCGAGCCCGGCGGCCGCGGCCTTGCCGATGAAGTCGCGCACGCGCGCGTCGTCGAAGGCCGAGAGCCCGTAGCGCGTGGCCGTCACGCCCCATTCGCCGAGCCGCTCGCCGCTGGCCGGGCGCGCGAGCCACTCGGCCATGCGGCCGGCCGGATCGAACTCGCGCAGCTTCGCGAGCACCTGCGCGGTGCTCAGGAAGTTGTTGCAGATGAAGCCCGCGAGCTTGGCGCCGATGCGGTCCTTGTTGCTCGGGATGATCGCGGTGTGCGGGATCGGCAGCCCCAGCGGATGGCGGAACAGCGCCACCACCGCGAACCAGTCGGCGATGGCGCCGACCATCGCGGCCTCGGCGAAGGCCGCGAGGTAGCCGAACACCGGGTGCCGGTCGTGCAGCACCGTGGCGACCGCATAGAGCGCCGCGGCGGCGCACAGCAGGCCCAGCGCCACGCGCTTCATGCGCCGCAGCGCGTCGTCGCCTTCGGCCGCCGGGGTCGTCAACGAAGGCCTGTTCAGCCGATGGCCGGCGAGGACGCCAGGCGGTGCATGAACAGCTCGCAGCGCGCGAGCTGATCGAGGCTCACGTACTCGTCGGGCTGGTGCGCCTGCTCGATGCTGCCGGGGCCGCACACCACGGTGGGGATGCCCGCGTTCTTGAACAGGCCCGCCTCGGTGCCGAAGGCCACCAGCGTGGTGCGCTCCTCGCCCGCCAGGCGCTGCGCGAGCTTGGTGATGGCGTCGTTGGCGCTGCCGAGAAAGCTCGGGATCTCGCAGATGGTGTCGAAGCTGAAGCCGGCGTCGGGCGCGACCTTCTTCATCGCCGGCTCGAGCGAGCCCGCATAGGCCAGCACCTCCTGCTGCATGCGCTTCGCGTCGGCGGTCGGCAGGTCGCGGAACTCGTAGCGGAACTCGGCGTCGCGCGGCACCACGTTGTCGGCGATGCCGCCGTGGAACTGGCCCACGCTGGCGGTGCTGAAGGGCACGTCGAAGCCCTCGTAGCGCGGCTCGTCGCGCTCGAAGCCCTCGGCCATGTCGCGCACCTTGCCGATCACGCGCGCGGCCATCTCGATGGCGTTGACCGACTTCGGCGTGAGCGAGGAATGCGCTTCCTTGCCGCGCACGCAGCACTTGTAGCGGTACACGCCCTTGTGCGCGATGGCCGGCACCATGCTCGTGGGTTCGCCCACGATGCAGGCCAGCGGCTTGATGCCCGCGTCGCGCATGTCGGCGATCAGTTCCTTCACGCCGAAGCAGCCGATCTCTTCCTCGTAGCTGAAGGCGAAGTGCACCGCGAAGGGCGCCTCGCTCGCGAGGAAGCGCTCGGCATTCGCGAGCGCCACCGCGATGAAGCTTTTCATGTCGGCCGAACCGCGGCCGTACAGGCGGCCGTCGCGCACCGTGGCCGAGAGCGGGTCGACGCTCCAGTCCTGGCCGTCCCAGGGCACCGTGTCGGTGTGGCCCGAGACGATCACGCCGGCCGGCTTGCCCTCGCCCAGCGTGGCGAACAGGTTGGCCTTGGTGCGCTCGGCGTTGTAGGTAATGCGGCTCTTGACGCCCAGGGCCGCGAGATGCGACTGGGCCAGCTCGATCAGCTGGAGGTTGCTGTTGGCGCTGATGGTGTTCATGCGCACCAGGGCCTGGGCCAGTTCCAGGCTGCGGGGGGAAAGCGTGAGGGACATGCGGCGCATTGTCCCGGAACTCGGCGCGGCGCGCGCGGATGGCCGCGACCGCCGGTTTCCGGTATCTTGGGGCGAGCCGGGCACGGCGATTGCTGAGATCGTCGGTCCGCCGCGACCTGCAACGGATTCCATCGACATGAACACACCCGCCTCCCCATCCGCCGACCTGTCTCCCCGCGACCTCGAACTGCTGCGCATGACGATCGCGCTGTCCGAGGAATCGAAGGCCCGCGGCCGCCACCCGTTCGCGGCGCTGGTGGCCAACGAGCACGGCGAGGTCGTCGTCAGCGCCGGCAACAACTCGATGCCGCCCGAGGGCGATCCCACGCAGCATGCCGAGCTGGTCGCGGCCGCGCAGGCGGCGCGCCTGCTCGCGCCCGAAGCGCTCGCGCGCTGCACGCTCTACACCAGCGCCGAGCCCTGCTGCATGTGCGCCGGCGCGATCTACTGGACCAACATCGGCCGCGTGGTCTACGCACTGTCGGAGCACGCGCTGCTCGGCCTCACCGGCGACCATCCCGAGAACCCGACCTTTTCGCTGCCCTGCCGCGAGGTCTTCGTGCGCGGCCAGCGGCCCATCGAAGTGATCGGGCCGGTGCTCGAGGACGAGGCCGCCGCGCCGCACCATGGCTTCTGGAACCACGCCCGATGAAGCCCCTGGATCGGGTGTTTTCCGGTGTGCCCGGAAATCCCTTAGTGGATAGACTGGCGTTTTGAGAGCAAGCCATGAAACTCATCGATTCGCTCGTCACGCAGGCGGCCGGCATCGCCGCCGTTCGACGTGACCTCCACGCCCACCCCGAACTCTGCTTCGAAGAAGTCCGCACCGCCGACGTGGTGGCAGGCAAGCTCACCGAATGGGGCATCCCGATCCACCGCGGCCTCGGCACGACCGGCGTGGTGGGCATCGTCAAGAACGGCACCAGCAACCGCGCGGTCGGCCTGCGCGCCGACATGGATGCGCTGCCGGTCACCGAGCTCAACACCTTCGCGCATGCGAGCAAGCACCACGGCAAGATGCACGCCTGCGGCCACGACGGCCACACCGCGATGCTGCTTGCCGCGGCGCAGCATCTGGCCAAGAACCGCAACTTCGACGGCACCGTCTACCTGATCTTCCAGCCGGCCGAGGAGGGCGGCGGCGGCGCGCGCGAGATGATCAAGGAGGGGCTGTTCGAGCAGTTCCCGATGGACGCGGTGTTCGGCATGCACAACTGGCCCGGCATGAAGGCCGGCCAGTTCGCGGTGAGCCCGGGTCCGGTGATGGCCTCGGGCAACAAGTTTTACGTCAACGTGGTGGGCAAGGGCGGCCATGCCGCACTGCCGCAGACCGGCGTCGACCCGGTGCCGATCGCCTGCGAGATCGTGCAGGCCTTCCAGACCATCCTCACGCGCAAGATGAAGCCGACCGACTCGGCCGTGATCTCGGTCACCACCATCCATGCCGGCGAAACCAACAACGTGATCCCCGACAACTGCGAGCTGTCGGGCACGGTGCGCACTTTCTCGCTCGAGGTGCTCGACATGATCGAGGCGCGCATGAAGAAGATCTGCGACCACATCTGCGCGGCGCACGACGCCACCTGCGAGTTCCGCTTCGAGCGCTACTACCCGCCCACCATCAACACCGAGGCCGAGGCCGACTTCGCACGCCGCGTGATGGGCGGCATCGTCGGCCCCGAGAACGTGCTCAAGCAGGAAGCCGCCATGACCTCGGAAGACTTCGCCTTCATGCTGCAGGCCAAGCCCGGCGCCTATGCCTTCATCGGCAACGGCGACGGCGCGCACCGCGACGTGCACCACGGCGAGGGCCCGTGCACGCTGCACAACGCGAGCTACGACTTCAACGACGACCTGATCCCGCTGGGCGCCACCTGCTGGGTGCAGATCGCCGAGCAGTTCCTCGCCACCGGAGACGCTCCGAAATGATCGGCATCGGCGAGGCTTTCGCGCCGCGCTATGCGCAGGCGCGCCAGAAATTCCTGCAGGCCTGCCTGAGCGCGGGCCTGACCGTGGAACCCCACCTGCTGCCGATGCGCGGGCGCGACGGCGAGGAACTCTCGTGCGACGTGGCCTTCGACGGCGCGCCCGACGCCGACCGGCTGCTGATCCTCAGCAGCGGCTGCCACGGCGTGGAAGGCCACTGCGGCAGCGGCGTGCAGGTGTTCGCGCTGCACGACGCCGAGTGGCGCGAGAAGGCGCGCTCGGCCGGCGTGGCGGTGCTCTACGTGCATGCGCTCAATCCGCACGGCTTCTCGTTCGGCCGCCGCGTCACGCAGGAGAACGTCGACCTGAACCGCAACTTCGTCGACTTCACGCAGCCGCTGCCGGTCAATGCCGCCTATGCCGAGCTGCATGCGCTGCTCGTGCCCGACACCTGGCCGCCCACGGCCGAGAACCAGGCCGCGGTCAATGCCTGGATCGAGAAGAACGGCATCGGTGCCTACCAGACCGCGGTGAGCGGCGGCCAGTACCAGTTCGAGGACGGCCTGTTCTTCGGCGGCAAGGCGCCGACCTGGAGCCACCGGATGATCCGCGCCGTGCTGCGCCGCCACACGCGGCGCACGCGCCGGCTGGCCTGGATCGACCTGCACACCGGCCTGGGCCCGAACGGCATCGGCGAGCGCATCTTCGCCTGCCGCGACGACAAGACCGCCTACGAGCGTGCCAACGCCTGGTGGGGCAACGGTGCCGGCCAGGCCGACGCGGCGCCCGTCACCTCGATCTACGACGGCTCCTCGACCTCGGCGCTGCTGCGCGGCCTGATGTGGGATGCCGTCTACGACGAATGCCCGCAGGCCGAGTACACCGGCATCGCGATGGAGTACGGCACCGTGCCGGTGCTCGACGTGCTGACCGCGCTGCGCGGCGACCACTGGCTGCACCGCCATCCCGAGGCGCCGGCCGACCTGTCGGACGCGATCCGCCGGCGCACGCTCGAGGCCTTCTACACCGACACCGATGCCTGGCGCGGCCAGATCGTGAGCCAGGCGCGGCAGGCCATGTTCCAGGCCGCCGACGGGCTCAGCGGGCGCTGAGCCGCCAACCGAACCGCGCGGCCCGCTTCAGGTCCGCACCTTGCCGTCGCCCGTGAGCATCGAGAGCTCGACGAACTTCGAGCCCACGTGGTTCTTCGCCGAGAACGAGACCTCGAAGCCGCCGAGCTGCAGCCGGTCGATGCTCTCGAGGCCGGTGATCAGTCCCTCGCGCGACAGCTTGCCGGGCGCCTTGCGCAGGCCCTCGACCAGCAGCTTGGCCGCGAGATAGCCCTCGAGGCTCGAGAAATTGGCGCTGGCGCCGTTGCCGGCCTTGCGCACCGCCTCGGTGAACTCGCGCGCGATCGCGTTGGCCTGGCTGTAGGGCGAGGGCACGACCTGGGTCACGAGCACGCCCGCGGCCTCCTTGCCGAGCTCGTCCGACAGCGCCTGGGTGCCGACGAACGAGAGGTTGAAGAAGGTGCCGCCGAAGCCGGCCTTGCGCGCCTCGCGGATGAAGGCCGCGCAGGCCTTGTAGGCGCCGACCTGGACCACCGCGTCGGGCCGCGCGGCCAGCAGCGTCTTCACAGCTGGCGCCACCTCGACCGAATTGCGTTTCCACCGTGGCCTGCGCGATCGGCTTGAGCTGCTGCTCGGCGAGCGCCAGCGTCACGCCGTCGAGGCCGGCCTTGCCATAGGCGTCGTTCTGGTGGAACACCGCAATCTTCTTCAGGCCCAGGTGGGTGAGCTGCCTGACCATCAGCGCGGTCTCGTCGTTGTACGAGGCGCGCAGGTGGAACACGTTCTTGTGGAAGGGCTCGCGCAGCGCCATCGCGCCGGTGAAGGGCGCCACGAACGGCACCTTGTCCTTCACCGCCAGCGGCAGCGCCGCCAGGCTGGTGGGCGTGCCGATGTAGCCGAACAGCGCGAACACGTCCTCGTCGATCAGCTTCTGCGTGTTGGCCGCGCAGCGATCGGGCTCGTAGCCGTCGTCGAGCGTCTTGATCTGCACCGCGCGGCGGCCCGATTGGGCGTTGTAGGCGTCGAGGAACACCTTCGCGCCCTGGTGGAACTGGATGCCCAGCTGCGCCGCCGGGCCGGTGAACGGCGCCGACTGGCCGAGCACGATCGGGCCGTCGCCCTGGGCCCGGGCGACGGCGGCGAAACCGCCGAGCGCGGCGGCACCGGCCGCGATCGAGAAATGCCTGCGATGGATCATTGCGAAAACCCCCTCCTGCCATACGTCATGCGACGGACCCCGCGCATGCCTGGAAAACCTTAAAAACTTTAGACTCGCCCGATGGCCCTCGCCTCGAACGACACCCCCCACGAATCCCCGCCCGCCGACACCGCCACGGTGCTCGGCGCCTGCCCCCACGATTGCCCCGACACCTGCGCGCTCGTCACCACCGTCAAGGACGGGGTGGCGGTCAAGCTGCAGGGGAATCCGGCCCATTCGCACACGGGTGGCGTGCTGTGCACCAAGGTGTCCCGCTACATCGAACGCAACGACCATGCCGAACGGTTGGTTCAGCCGCTCAAACGCGTCGGCCCCAAGGGCAGCGGCCGCTTCGAGCCGGTGAGCTGGGAGGCCGCGCTCGACGATATCGCCGCGCATCTTCGGTCATTGCAGGCCGATCCCGAGAGCATTCTCCCCTACAGCTATGCGGGAACCATGGGCCTGGTGCAGGGCGAGTCGATGGACCGGCGCTTCTTCCACAAGCTCGGCGCCAGCCTGCTCGACCGCACCATCTGCTCGATGGCCGGCGGCGAGGCCATGGTCCACACGCTGGGCGGCAAGGTCGGCATGCGCATCGAGTTCTTCGCCGAGGCGAAGCTGATCCTGATCTGGGGCAGCAACTCGATCGCGAGCAACCTGCATTTCTGGCGCCATGCCCAGGCGGCCCGGCGCGCCGGCGCGCGGCTGGTGTGCATCGACCCGCGCCGCACCGAGACCGCCGACAAGTGCGACGAGCACATCGCGCTGCTGCCGGGCACCGACGCCGCGCTGGCATTGGCGCTGATGCACGAGCTGATCGTGCACGACTGGCTCGACCACGACTACATCGCCCAGCACACGCTGGGCTGGGAGCAGTTGCGCGAGCGCGCGCTGCAATGGCCGCCCGCGCGCGCGGCACGCGTGTGCGGCGTGCCCGAGGAACAGATCGTGGCGCTGGCCCGGGCCTATGGCACCACCAAGCCGGCCGCGATCCGCCTGAACTACGGCATGCAGCGCGTGCGCGGCGGCGGCAACGCGGCGCGCGCGGTCGCCTGCCTGCCGGCGCTGGTGGGCGCCTGGCGCGACCGCGCGGGCGGGCTGCTCTTCGAGCAGCTCGGGCCACTACCCGGTCGACCGCGCCGCGCTGCAGCGGCCCGACCTGCTGGCGGGCCGCCGGCCGCGCACCATCAACATGAGCACCATCGGCGACGCGCTGCTCGACACCGCGAAGCCGATCCAGGCGATCGTGGTCTACAACAGCAACCCGGTGGCGGTGGCGCCCGAATCGGCCAAGGTGGCGGCAGGCTTCGCGCGCGAGGACCTGTTCACCGTGGTGCTCGAGCAGTTCCGCACCGACACCGCCGACTACGCCGACTACCTGCTGCCGGCCACCACGCAGCTCGAGCACTGGGACATCCACTGCAGCTACGGCCACACCGACGTGCTGCTGAACCGCCCGGCCGTGGCGCCGCGCGGCGAGGCGCGCAGCAATGCCTGGGGTGTTTCGCGAGCTCGCGCGCCGGATGGGCTTCGACGAGCCCTGCTTCGCCGAGAGCGACGAGTCGCTGTGCCGCACCGCCTTCGCCGAGGGGAGCATCGACTTCGCGCAGCTGCTGGCGCAGGGCTTCACCAGCGTGAAGCTGGCCGAGGCGCCGTTCGCAGAGGGCCGCTTCCCCACGCCCTCGGGCCGCTGCGAGTTCCACAGCGCGCGCCTGGCGGCCATGGGCATGGACGGCCTGCCCGACCACGTGCCCAACTGGGAGCCGGCGGGCAGTTCCACCGAATTCCCGCTCGCGATGATCTCGCCGCCGGCGCGCAACTTCCTCAACTCGACCTTCGTCAACGTGACCAGCCTGCGCGCGATCGAGGTCGAGCCGCTGCTCGAGATCCACGCCGACGACGCCGCCGTGCGCGGCATCGAGGACGGCGCGCTGGTGCGCGTGTTCAACGGCCGCGGCGAGCACCGCTGCCGCGCCGAGGTCTCGCGCCGCGCGCGCCCCGGCGTGGTCAACGGCATGGGCATCTGGTGGCGCAAGCTCGGCATGGACGGCACCAACGTCAACCAGCTCACGAGCCAGCGCCTGACCGACATCGGCCGCGGGCCCACCTTCTACGACTGCCTGGTCGAGGTCGAGCGCGTGGCCGGCACGCAGGCGGCGACGGCGTGAAGGCCGCCTCGGTCGCGGTGCTGGCCGGTGCGCTGCTGCTCGGCGGCTGCGCCGACCTGCGCTACTACTGGCAGTCGGCCAGCGGCCACATCGGCATCATGCGCGCGGCCAAACCGGTGCCCGAGTGGCTGGCCGACCCGGCGGTGCCGGCGGCGCTCAAGGCCAAGCTCGAGCTCACGCAGCGCATCCGCCGCTTCGCGAGCGCCGAGCTGGGCCTGCCCGACAACCCCAGCTACACCGCCTACGCCGACCTGCACCGCGCGGCCGCGGTGTGGAACGTGGTGGCCGCGCCGCCGTATTCGCTCACGCTCAAGAGCTGGTGTTTCCCCGTCGCGGGCTGCGTGGGCTATCGCGGCTACTACAGCGAGGACGCGGCCAAGGCCGAGGCCGAGGCGCAGCAGCGGCAGGACCTCGAGGTCTCGGTCTACCCGGTGCCCGCCTACTCCACGCTGGGCTGGATGAACTGGGCCGGCGGCGACCCGCTGCTGTCGACCTTCATCGGCTACCCCGAGGGCGAGCTCGCGCGGCTGGTGTTCCACGAGCTCGCGCACCAGGTGCTCTACGTGGCGGGCGACACGGTGTTCAACGAGTCCTATGCGACGGCGGTCGAGCGCATCGGCGGCGCGCTGTGGCTGCAGCGCGAGGCCGGCGAGCCGGCGCGCCGCGAGTACGCGCAGTTCGACGCGCAGCGCCAGCAGTTCCGCGCGCTCGCGCTCGACACCCGGCGCGCGCTCACGCGGGTCTACGAATCGCCCGAGGCCAAGGCCCAGGACTGGAAGGCCGTGGCCGCGATGAAACAGGCCGCGATGAACGACTTCCGCGCCCGCTACGCGGCGCTGCGCGAGGGCTGGACCGGCCCGCGCCAGCATGCCTACGACGGCTGGGTGGCGCGCGCCAACAACGCGGCCTTCGGCGCGCAGGGCGCCTACGACGACCTGGTGCCGAGTTTCGAGGCGCTGTTCGAACGCGAGGGCAGGAACTGGCCGCGCTTTTACACTGAGGTCCGCCGCATCGGCAGACTGCCGACCATGGAGGAGCGCCGCCAGGCGCTCGCCACGGCCAGCGGCATCCAGCAGACGCGGCGCGGCCGCGGCCACGACAACAACGGAGAACACGACGGTGCCTGACATCCATATCGAACGCCAACACACCCTGGGCATCGCCCGCGCACGCCAGGTGGCACGCAAGTGGGTGCGGCAGGCCGAGCAGGAGTTCGGGCTCGACTGCGTCTACACCGAGGGCGAGGAACGCGACGTGGCGACCTTCACGCGCGCCGGCATCGACGGCACGGTCGAGGTGACGGCCCAGACCTTCACCTTCGACGCGACGCTCGGCTTCCTCTTCAGCAGCTTCAGCGAAATGATCGAGCAGAAGATCAGCCGCAACCTCGATGCGTTGCTGGGGCCGGCCGAGGGCGGCAACCGCTTCGCCTGAAGCGCCGCCGTTTCAGGCGATGGTGTAGCCGCCGTCCACGGGCAGCGATGCGCCGCTGATCATCGACGCGCCCTCGCTCAGCAGGAAGAGGATCGGCGCGACCACTTCCTCCACGCGCGCGAAACGCCCGAGCGGGATGCCCGCGATGGCGGCCGCGCTCTTGGCCGGATCGGCCCAGGCCTGCTCGGCCATGGGCGTGAGGGTGACGGTGGGATTGACGCTGTTGACGCGGATGCCGTGCGGCCCGAGCTCGAGGCACAGCGAGCGCGTGATCGCGTCGAGCGCGGCCTTGGAGGCGCAATAGCAGAGGTGGTCGTCGAGCGCGACCAGCGCGGCCTGGCTCGAGACATTGACGATGCTGCCGCGCACGCCGGCTGCGGCCATCGCCTTGCCGCAGCGCGCGGCGACCAGCGCGGCGGCACGCGCATTGACGGCCATGACGGCATCGAAGCTCTGCGCCTTCAGTTCGAGCGCCGGTTCGAGCAGCGCGATGCCGGCGCAGTTCACCACGAGGTCGAAGGCGGGGAGCTCGGCGAATGCCTGGTCGAGGGCTTGCGGGTCGGCCACGTCGAGCACTTGCGGTGTGCAGCCTGTCTGCGCTGCCAGTTTCTGAAGCGCCTCGGCGTTGCGGCCCACGGCCGTCACGGCGGCGCCCGAGCGCGCGAGCTGCGTGGCCACGGCGTGGCCGATGCCGCTGCTGGCACCGGTGACCAGGGCTTTGCGGTTGCTGAAATCGAAGGTGAGGGTCATGTCGGGTGGCTCTTGTTCGGGGGGCGTGCACAGGACAGCGGGTACTTCCCTCCGCGAATGTCCCCCGGCCTTCGGCCTCCTCCTTGATTTCGCTGCGGGAAGCACCCACTGCCCTGTGCACGAGAGGCGTGATGGTCGTGCGGCCGGTGCTGGGGTCGTGCGCTCATTGGAGGCGGTGCATTGCGTCGCGCAATGCCGGGTAGAGCGACTTGTAGATCTCGAAGCGCTCGCGGTAGACGGCCTGCGCCTGGGGCTCGGGCCTTGCGCGTTCCACCAGCGTGACCCAGCCTCGCTCGGCCGTCGCTGCATCGACCAGGCCCGCGCCGAGCGCCGCGAGCATCGCCGCGCCGAGGGCAGCCTCGACTTCCTCCTCGATGGTGAACACGGGATAGCCGGTGATGTCGGCCACGATCTGCATCCAGAGGTCGGAATGGGCCGCGCCGCCGACCACGATCAGGCGCGGGTCCAGCGGCTGGCCGCTTTTGGCGCCCGGCCTCGATGTTGTGCTGCAGCGCGAAGCTCACGCCCTCGAGCACGGCGCGGTAGAGGTGGGCGCGGCCGTGCGCGAGCGAGAGGCCGATGAAGGCGCCCTTGGCCTGCGCATCCCAGATCGGGCTGCGCTCGCCCATCAGGTAGGGCAGGAACACCAGGCCCTGCGCGCCGGGCGGCACGTCGACGGCCTGGCGCTCGATCAGCGCATGCGCGTCCTCGCCGGTGCGCGCGGCCTCGGCCAGTTCGGCCTGGCAGAAGGTGTCGCGAAACCAGGTGACGGCCGCGCCCGCGGCGATGGCGCCGCCGAACACGTAGCTGCGGTCCGCGCCTCGGTACACGTGCGGCATGCCGATGAGCCGGTGGCGCGCATCCGCGCCCGGGCTCACGAAGCCCCAGCACATGCTGGTGCCGATCATCGCGACATGGTCGCCGCTGCCGGTCACGCCCGCGCAGAAGGTGGCCACCGCGGCATCCACGCCGCCGCCCATCAGGGGCATGCCTTCGGCGAGGCCGAGCTTCGCGGCCCATTCGGCCTTCAGGCCGCCGACCACGTCGCTCGATTCGACCAGCCGCGGCGGCATCATGCGCGCCGGAATGCCCAGCATGCCGAGCGCCTCGTGGGACCAGCCGCGCCGCGCCGCGTCGTACACGCCGCCGATGTTGCCGGCCGAGCTGTGGTCGACCGCGAGCTCGCCGGTCAGGCGCCAGTTGACGTAGCTGTTGGGCGGCAGGAACCAGCGCGTCCTGTTCCACACCTCGGGCCGGTGCTCGCGGATCCACAGCATCTTGGTGTAGCCGTAGTAGCTGTCCACGCCGTTGCCCGTGATCGCCTGCAGCTTCTCGACGTCGACGGTCGCGTTCACCGCATCGACCTGCGCGGTGGCGCGCCGGTCCATCCAGATCAGGCAGGGATGCAGCGGCTGCATGGCCTCGTCGACCGGGATGCCGGCGCCGCCATAGAGGCTGCTCACGCACATCGCGGCGATGTCGGCGGGCGCGACGCCGCTCTTCGCGACGCAGGCGCGCACGCTCTCGCACACGGCGTCGAACCACACGGCACAGTCCTGCTGCGCCCACAGCGGCTTCGGCGTCTCGGGCTGGTAGGCCACGCCGGCCTGCGCGCGCACGCGCCCGTCGACGCCGACCAGCAGGCACTTGGTGCTCTGCGTGCCGATGTCGACGCCGATCACGTACTTCATGGCGCGGTCCGCGGCTGCGGCTTGAGCAGCACCTTGATCGAGTCGAGCGAGTTGGCGAGCGCGAAGGCGCGTTCCCATTCGGTCAGCGGGAAGTCGTGCGTGACGATGCCCTTCGAGGTCACGAGCCCGCGTGCCAGCAGGTCGATGGCGATCGGGTAGCAGTAGGGGCCGAGGTGGGCGCCGCGCACGTCGAGCTCCTTGCGGTCGCCGATGATCGACCAGTCGGCGCTGGTCTCCGCGCCGAAGACGCTGAACTCGACGAAGCGGCCGAGCTTGCGGATCATCTCCAGGCCCTGCGTCACGCCGATCGGCGCGCCCGTGGTTTCGATGTAGACGTCGCAGCCATAGCCTTCCGTCAGGCCCTTGACGATGGCGTCGGCGTTCTCGGTCTTCGGGTTGATCACGACGTCGGCGCCGTACTGCTTTGCCAGCGCGAGGCGCTCGGGCACGAGGTCGATCACGATCAGCTGCCTGGGCGTCTTGAGCGCCGCCACCTGCGTCATCATCAGGCCGAGCGGGCCGGCGCCCGCGATCACCACCACGTCGTCGAGCTGGATGTCGCCGCGGTTCACGGTATGGATCGCGCACGACAGCGGCTCGATGATGGCCGCGTCCTCGAGCGCGATGCCATCGGGGATCCTGTGCACGCGCGCGGTCGGCGGCAGCCGCATGTAGTCGGCCATGCCGCCGTCGGCCACGATGCGCTGGAAGCCGAAGATGTTGTGCACCTCGCACATCCAGTACTTGCCCGAGGTACAGAAGCGGCACTTGCCGCAGGGCACGATCTGCTCGGCGATCACGCGGTCGCCCTTGCTGACGCCGAAGTGCTCGGCCGCGCCTTCGCCGAGCGCCTCGACGTAGCCGAAGAACTCGTGGCCCGGGATCACCGGCGCCTTGACCCACGAGGGCTGGCCGTCGCCGCCCCAGAACATCTTCGCGCCCGAATGGCACTTGCAGTCGGAGGCGCAGATGCCGCAGGCCGCGATCGAGATCAGCAGTTCGTTGGCACCGATGGCGGGCACCTCGACGGTCTCGAGGCGGTAGTCCTTGGGGCCGTGGCAGACGACGGCCTGCATGGAAGCGAGTTGCGAGATGGCGCCCGACGTACCGGGCTGGAGTTTCTGGTAGCTCATGGTTCTTTCTGGTCAGAAGGATTGCGGTTCTTTCGCGGAACACCGCGGAACCGGCTTTGCCGGGCCGCTGGTGTTGCCCCCGGTAGGGGGTGGGAGAAGCGACACGAAGTGCGCGAAGCCTGGGGGCGAGCTCATTTTTTTGCTTCGCGGCTGATGAAGATCGCCAGCAGCACGATGCCGCCCTTGATGATCAGTTGCAGGTACGGCGACACGCCGATCATGTTGAGCCCGTTGTTGAGCACGCCCAGCAGCAGCGCGCCGACGAGGGTGCCGACGATCGCGCCGCGGCCGCCGGCGATCGAGGTGCCGCCCATCACCACGGCGGCGATGGCGTCGAGCTCGAAGCCCACGCCCACGCCGGGCTGGCCGCTGGTCACGCGCGAGGCCTGCACGATGCCGGCGATGGCGGCCGTGAAGCCGCTGAGCGCATACACCAGCAGCTTGTAGCGCGCCACCGGCACGCCCGACAGCCGCGTGGCTTCCTCGTTGCCGCCGATGGCGTAGACGTAGCGGCCGAAGGGCGCCATGTTCAGCAGCACGTAGGCCGCGAGGTAGGTGGCGAGCATGAGCAGGATCGGCACCTTGATGCCCGCCAGCGTGCCGCCGCCGAGGAAGGCGAAGGACTCGGGCAGGCCGTCGATCGGGTAGCCGCCGGTGTAGATCAGCGCGATGCCGCGCGCGATGCCCATGGTGGCCAGCGTCACGATGATCGGCGGCATGCGCAGGTAGGCCACGCAGTACCCGTTGAACAGGCCGATGACCGCGCCCACGGCCAGGCCCAGCGGCACCGCGAGCAGCGGCGGCAGCCCGAACTGCACCATCAGCCCCGAGGCCAAGGTGCCCGACAGTGCCACCACCGCGCCCACCGAAAGGTCGATGCCGCCGGTGAGGATGGCCGCGGTCATGCCGACCGCGATGATGGCGTTGATCGAGGACTGCAGCGCGATGTTCTGCAGGTTGCCCCAGGACAGGAAGTTGTCGGTCGCGACGATCATGAAGACCGAGATCGCGATCAGCCCGACCAGCGGCAGGAAGGCCGTGGAGCGGCGCAGCTCGGTGAGGAATCCGCCGGCGGGAGCGGGCGGCGCGGGATGGCTGGCGGTGGCGTTCATGGCGAACCCCCTGTGGTTGCGTGGCGCATGATGTCGCCGGAGTGGATGGAGTCGCCCTCGAGCGTGGCCACGATGGACCCGCCCGAGAACACCGCGACGCGGTCGCACATGCCGACGATCTCGGGCAGCTCGCTCGAGATCATCAGCACCGCCTTGCCCTGGCGCGTGAGCTCGCGCATCAGGGCGTAGATCTCGGCCTTGGCGCCGACGTCGATGCCGCGCGTGGGCTCGTCGAAGATCAGCACTTCGCAGTCGTGGCCGAGCCAGCGCGCGATCACCACCTTCTGCTGGTTGCCGCCCGAGAGCGTGGCCACGCGCGTCTCGAGGTCGGGCGCCTTCACGCCCACGCGGCGCGCGAGCTCGGCGGCCTCGCGCTTCTCGGCGCCCTCGCGCACCAGGCCCGCGCGACGGTGCCGGCCCAGGTTATTGAGCGTGATGTTGAAGCGGATCGTGAAGTCGGTGATCAGCCCCTGCACCTTGCGGCTCTCGGGCAAGAGACCGATGCCGTGTGCCAGCGCCTGCGTGGGATCGTCGAGCCGCACGGGCGTGCCGTTGCGCAGCACCGTCTTGCGGTGCGCGCGGTCGGCGCCCATCATGCCGAGCGCGAGCTCGGTGCGGCCCGAGCCGACCAGGCCCGCGAAGCCGAGGATCTCGCCCGCATGCAGTTCGAAGGCGTTGACCGGCCCGCCCTTCGCGAGCTGGATCGCGGGCACCTCGAGCAGCTTGCGCGCGCCGGCCGCATGCGGTGCCGGCTGCGGCTTCGGGCGGAAAGCTCTGTTCGATGCGCCGGCCCACCATCATCTCGACCAGCGCGTCGATGTCGGTCGCGCCGACCTCCGCATGGCCCGCGTTGGCGCCGTCGCGCAGCACGCTGATGCGGTCGCAGACCTCGAAGATCTCGTCGAGGTGGTGCGAGATGAAGATCATCGCCACGCCGCGCTCGCGCAGCGAACGCATGATGCGGAACAGGTGGTCCGCCTCGTTCGGCGTCAGCGTGGCGGTCGGCTCGTCGAGCACCAGCAGGCGCGCCTTCAGCGACAGCGCCTTGCCGATCTCCACGAACTGCTGCTGCGCAACCGAGAGCCGGCACACCGGCACGCGCAGGTCGATGCGCACGCCGAGCTCGTCGAACAGCTGCCGCGCCGCGCGCCGCATCGCGGCCCGGTCGATCAGGCCGAAGCGCCGCGTGGGATAGCGGCCCAGGAAGATGTTCTCGGCCGCGTCCAGGTGCGGGATCAGGCTGAATTCCTGGAAGATGATCCCCACGCCCGCCGCGATGGCGTCGGCGTAGCCCGGGAAGCGGCGCTCGCTGCCGTCGATGTAGATGCGGCCCTCGTCGGCCTGGTGGATGCCGCAGAGGATCTTCATCAGCGTCGACTTGCCCGCGCCGTTCTCGCCGAGCAGCGCATGCACCTCTCCCTTGCGGATCGAGAGGTCGATGCCCGAGAGCGCCTGCACGCCGGGAAAGCGCTTCGAGACGCCCTCCAGCCGCAGCATCTCGGCGGTGTCGTTCATGGTCACGGCCAGGGTCCGCCCGCGCTTACCAGCTGAAGCTCTTCGCGCCTTCGGCGTCGATCAGCTTCACGTCGACCGGCACCGCCGCCGGCACGTTGGCGCCCCACTTCCTCGCGAGCGCGATGCCGATGGCCAGGCGGATCTGGTCGCGCGGGTACTGCGCGGTGGTGGCGATGAACTTCGAGCCCGGCTTCTGCATCGCCTTGATGGCCTCGGGCGCGCCGTCGACGCTGGTGAGCTTCACGTCCTTGCCGCTGGCCTCGATGGCCGCGAGCGCGCCCATCGAGCCGCCGTCGTTGACGCTGAACACGCCCTTGAGGTCCTTGTTGGCCTGCAGGATGTTCTCGGTCACGGTGAGCGCGGTGGCGCGCTCCTGCTTGCCGTTCTGCGTGCTCACCACCTTGATGCCCGGGTACTTCGCGAGCGCCTCGCGGCAGCCCTTCACGCGCTCGAGGATCGGCACCACCGGAATGCCGTCGAGGATCGCCACGTCGCCCTTCTCGCCGATGGCCTTGGCCAGGTACTCGCAGGCCAGCCGGCCCGCGTCGGTGTTCTTCGAGCCGACGAAGGAGTCGACCGGGCCCTGCGCGTTGGCATCGACCGCCACCACCACCAGCCCGGCCTTCTTGGCCGAGCGCACCGCCGACTGCACGCCGGTGGAGTCGGTTGGATTCAGCAGCAGGATGTCGACCTTCTTCTGGATCATGTCCTCCACGTCGCCGATCTGTTTGGCCACGTCGTGGCGCGCGTCGGTCGCGACCACGCTGGCGCCGATGCTCGCGGCCGCTTCCTCGAGCGCCTGCTTCATGGTCACGAAGTAGGGGTTGTTGAGCTCCTGGAAGCTCATGCCGATGCGCAGCGGCTGCTTCGGTGCCTGGGCCTGCGCGGCGGCGGCGGCGCACAGCAGCGCGGCGAGGGTGGCGGTGGCGAGGATGTTCTTCTTCATGGCTGGTCTCCTTGGGTGATGACGGTTGAAACGACGCGGGCAAGGCTTCGCCCCGCGCGGTGCCCGAACGGGCCCGCGCCGATGGCGATGCGGGAAACGGGGAAGGGTCGCCTACGGCGGGCTGGCGCCGCGCAGGTGCGCGGCCTGCGCCGCCTGCATGCGGTGGAAGTTGCGGAACTTGGTCGGCGGCATGCGCTTGTGCAGCAGGAACTGCCGGTTGAAGTTCGACACGTTGTTGAAGCCCACGTCCATGCAGACGTCGAGCACCGGCTTCTCGCTGGTGGTCAGCAGCTCGCAGGCGCGGCTGATGCGCAGCCGGTTCACGTAGCGCACGAAGGACTGGCCGGTGTGCTTGCGGAAGGCGCGCGAAAAGGCGCTCGGGCTCTGGCCCACGAGTTCGGCCAGCATCGGTTCGCGCAGCTCGTCGCCGAGGTTGGCGGCGATGTGGGCCAGCACGTTGTTGATGGCGTGCGACATGAAGGCCTTGGGGTCGGGCTTGAAGGCCGGGCTCGCGAGCCGCTGGCGGTCCTGGCTCGCGGCCAGCAGCTCGAGCAGCGACAGCAGCAGGATCACGCGGCGCAGCCCGCGCGCCTCGAGCAGCGCCTCCATCAGCGGCTTGGCGGCCGCCGCGGTCTCGGCCGAGAACAGCAGGCCCGCGCCCGACTCGGCGATCAGCGGCGCGATGCGCGCGAACTCGGGGAAGCTCGCGGCCATGTTGCGAACCAGGCCGGCCGGGAACTGGATCACGATGCCGCGCCGCTCCACGCTTTGGCCCGCGGGCACGTCGCTGATCCAGTTGTGCGGCAGGTCGGGGCCCATCATCACGAGGTTGCCGGGCTCGAAGTGGCCGACGTGGTCGCCCACGAAGTACACGCCCTGGGTCTCGACGATGAGCTGGATCTCGTACTCCGGATGGAAGTGCCAGCGCACGGTGCGGTAGGGGTAGCCGTGGGCCCAGCAGGCGAAGGATTCGTCACCGCGGACTTCGACGATTTCCAGATCGGGTTGCATGGCGCTCGTTGTTCCTCGGGCAGTGTTCGGTTGGGGGTGCGTGACAGCGTGGGGCGGACTGTACGAACCGCTCCCGATGCCAACAACCAGAGATGGCGGCCCGAATCGATACTTTTTTGATGCCGGATGCGGGCCGCGCGGCGTGCTTCGCGGGCCGCGCTGCGGCGCAGCAAAGGGCTTTCTCCCCGAGGGAAGCGGCCGCCGCCGATCGATATTGCTGCGCTGCGGAAGAGCGGGCGTGGCGGCGCCGTGCCAGCGTCAAGAATTCATAGGTGTTTTCCCGCCCCGACGCCGCCCGGAACCCGCGCGACGGCACGCGGCACACTCGCAGGCCATGACGACATCCTCCGCTTCCTCTCCCGCTGCCGGCCCGCTCGCCGGCCTCAAGGTCATCGAGCTCGGCCAATTGATCGCCGGCCCCTTCGCGGCCCGCACGCTGGCCGACTTCGGCGCCGAGGTGGTCAAGATCGAGCCGCCCGGCGCGGGCGATCCGCTGCGCAGCTGGCGGCTGATGAAGGACGGCACCTCGGTCTGGTGGCAGGTGCAGTCGCGCAACAAGCGCTCGCTGGCGCTCGACCTGCGCGAGGCCGAGGCGCAGGCCATCGTGCGCCAGCTCGCGGCCGAGGCCGACGTGCTGATCGAGAACTTCCGCCCCGGCGCGATGGAAGGCTGGGGCCTGGGGCCCGACGCGCTGCTCGCCGCCAATCCCGCGCTCGTGATGCTGCGCATCAGCGGCTATGGCCAGACCGGGCCCTACCGCGACCGGCCGGGCTTCGGCGTGGTGGCCGAGGCCATGGGCGGCCTGCGCCACCTCACGGGCGAGCCGGGCCGGGTGCCGGTGCGCGTGGGCGTGTCGATCGGCGACACACTGGCCTCGCTGCATGGCGTGGTCGGCGTGCTGATGGCGCTGCAGCACCGCCACGCGACCGTGAGCGCCGAGCATCCAAAGGGGCTGGGCCAGGTGGTCGACGTGGCGCTCTACGAGGCCGTCTTCAACTGCATGGAGAGCCTGCTGCCCGAGTACGGCGCCTTCGGCGCGGTGCGCGAGGCCGCGGGCAGCGCGCTGCCGGGCATCGCACCGACCAATGCCTACCGCTGCGCCGACGGCGGCTATGCCATCGTCGCGGGCAACGGCGACAGCATCTTCCGCCGGCTCATGGGCTGCATCGGCCGGCCCGATCTCGCGGCCGATCCCGCGCTGGCGAACAACGCCGGCCGCGTGGCTCGGGTGGAAGTGCTCGATGCCGCCATCGGCGACTGGACCGCCAGCCGCACCGTCGACGAGGTGCTGGCCGCGCTCGATGCCGCGCACGTGCCGGCCGGGCGCATCTACACCATCGCCGACATCGCGGCCGACCCGCACTACGCGGCGCGCGGCATGCTGCAGCGGCTGCGCATGGACGACGGCAGCGAGCTGTCGGTGCCGGGCTTCGTGCCCAAGCTCTCGCGCACGCCGGCCGCGCACCGGCTCAACGCGCCCGCGCTGGGCGCGGACACCGACGCGGTGCTCGAGGAGATCGGATTGACCGCCGGCCAGATCGCGGCGCTGCGCGAGCGCGGGATCATCGGCGGGGCGGGGTGATTCGACTCAGGGAGGCACGATAAAGAACCGTTCACGCTGAGCTTGTCGAAGCGCCGCGCGGGGCAGGCTCAGCCTGAACGGTTGTTGGGCGCTCAGCCGCGCAGCGACTCGATCAGCGCGATGTACTGTTCCTTCGCCTCGTCGCCGCTCAGGCCCTTGCGCGAGGTCCAAGCGTCCCACTTGGCGCGCGCGACGATGTCGCTGAAGCTGGGCTTCTTGGCCGTGTTGTCGCCCTCGGTCGCCTGCTTGAACAGGCCGTAGATCTTCAGCAGCGTGGGGTTGTCGGGGCGCTCGGCCAGCAGCTTGGAATTGGCCTGGGCGGTCTGGAAGCGTTCGTCGAGGTCGGACATGGCGGGGGGGGCGGAAGTGGGTGGAAAGAATCGGTCATCTTACTGACCCGACAGTCACCCTCGTTCGAGCCCGCGCCGCGTGAGGGGACTCAGGTCGTGGTCTGCACGTGCAGCCGGCTCGACTTGGAACGGTGCAGCGCAAGGTAGTGCTCGAGCGGCCGGCCGTTGAGCCCGTAGGCGATCGACTCGATGCGCAGCAGCGGCTCGGGCGCGGACAGGTTCAGCAGCTCGCAGGTCTGGGCGTCGGGCAGCACCGCATCGATCCAGCGCTCGGCGCGCACCGGGCGCAGGCCGTACTGGCGGCGCAGCACGTCGTAGAGCGAGCGGTCCTCGAGCCGGATGCGGTGCAGGCCCGGCGCCATGTCGGCCGGCACCACGGTCTCGACCAAGAGGCGCAGCTCGCCGTCCACGCTGCGCAGGCGCTTGAGCGCGACCACCTGCGTGTCCTCGGTCAGGCCGAGCGCGCCGGCCTCCAGCGCGGTGGGCAGGCGCAGCTCCTGGGTCAGGATCTGGGTGCGCACCGAGCGGCCCTTGCGCTCCATCTCGTCGGAGAAGCCCAGCACGGTGGAAACGAAATCATCGTCGCGCTCGCGCGATGCGACGAAGGCGCCGCGGCCCTTGATCTTGTAGATGAGGCCGTTGCGCACCAGATCGGCCAGCGCCTCGCGCACCACGATGCGCGAGATGCCGTACTGGTCGCCGAGCTCGGCCTCGGACGGCAGCTTGGCGCCGATCGGCAGTTCGCCCTGGAGGATCTGCCGGCGGAGCAGGTCACGGAACTGGGCCCACAGGGGCGATTCGGAATTCCGGTCGAGGGCGGGCGCGGTCAAGGTCGGGCTGTTCACGTGAGGATGGGCTTGGAGGCCATCAATGATGCATCCAAAGCGGAGTCCGTTGCCGGGGCGGTGGTCTGCAGGCGCACGCCGTGGCGTTCGCGCAGCGCGGTGGCACAGGCATGGAGCTCCTCGCGCTGGCGCTGCGCGTCCCAGCCCAGGGCCTCGGCCGCGATGCCGGCGATCTCGGCCAGCGCGGCATCGGTGACCTGGCCGCGGATCGCCAGCAGGGTGCGGCGCACCACCAGGTCCGACAGGTGGATCACGCCGGTCTCGAGGCACAGGTAGCCGATCTCGGCCACCGAGTAGTCGGGCGCATGCAGCAACGGCACGTCGCCCGAGGCCGCGAGCCGCTGCGCCAGCGGCAGCGCCTTGGCGCCGTAGCGCGCGAACAGCGCCTGGGCGCGGCGGCGGTTCGCGCCGGTGGCCATCAGGCGCTCGAGCAGCCGCTCGGTGGCGGCCGCGTCGGCCGGGAACTCGGCACCGCCGCCGATCGGCAGCATGTCGGTGGAGGCGGTGCGCGCGCGGCCGAGGTGGCGCAGCACCGCGTCGGTGGCCTCCTCGGCCAGCGCGCGGAAGGTGGTCCACTTGCCGCCCACCAGGCAGACGATCGGGATGTCGCGCGTGGCGTTCGGCGGATCGATGGCCACCGAGTGGTCGCGCGAGATCTGGCCCGGCTTGTCGGCATCGGAGCGCGCCAGCGGCCGCACGCCGACATAGGTGTAGACCACGTCGGCCGGGTCGAAGGCGAGGTTCGGGAACACCTCGCGCAGCACCTCGAGCAGGTAGTCGACCTCCTCGGGCTCGGTGGCGATCTGGTCGGGGTCTTCCACCGGGATGTCGGTCGAGCCGACCAGCACGCGGTCGAGGAAGGGATAGACGATGCACACGCGCCCGTCCATCGCCTCGAAGTAGGCCATGCGGCCGTCGAGCGCATCGCGCAGCGCGGGATGGTCGAGCACCAGGTGCGAGCCCTTGGTGCCCATCACGCGCGGGCCGCTGCCGCCGAGCACCGCGGTGCTGCGGTCGAGCCAGGCGCCGCTGGCGTTGACCACCGTGTCGGCCGTCACGCGCACCAGCTCGCCCGTGATCTCGTCGCGCAGGGTGAGGATGTTGCCGGCGCAGCCCATCACGCGGCAGTGGTTCACCGCGGTGGAGCGCGGCTGGTCGCGGCAGGCATCGGCGATCAGCTCGAGGATCAGCCATTCGGGATGGCTGATCCAGGCGTCGAAGAAGGTGGCGGTCCAGCGGATCGCCGCGCGGAACAGCTGGCGGTCGCGCGGCGGCACGCGGTCGATGCGGTGGCCCGGCATCACGCGCTGGCGCCGGCCCAGCAGGTCGTACAGGCGCAGCCCCAGCGCCACCGCGAGCAGGCCGCGCGTGCGCGGCGAGGCCGGCCGGCCGAGGAAGCGCAGCGCGCTGCCGAGCATGCCGCCGAACAGGCTCGCGAGCGGCACCACGGTCTTCAGCGGCTTCACCAGGTGCGGCGCGTTGCGCAGCAGCAGGTTGCGCTCGCGCGTGGCCTCGGCCACCAGCGAGAAGCTGCCGTTCTCGAGGTAGCGCAGGCCGCCGTGGATCATGCGTGAGGGCGCGCTGCTGGCGCCGGCGCCGAAGTCGCCCTTGTCGACGATCAGGCAATCCACGCGCTGCAGCGAGAGGTCGCGGAACACGCCCACGCCGTTGATGCCGGCGCCGACGATGACGGTGGAGAAATGGCGTCCGGCGAGCGAGGCGGGACGGGTGAAGGGCAGTTGCCAGGCGCTCATCGTGCGGAATCCGGCATGCGGGTGGTGCCGGTGGTCAGGGTGAAGGCCGGTGCGAGGCTGTCGAGCAGCGCATCGAAGCCGGCCAGGAAATCGGCGCAGGCCGGGATGTCGCCCGCTTCGGGCGCGAGGGTCTCGCAGGGCGCGAGCAGGTGGGCGTTGGCGGGCGCGTCGAGGTCGAGGCCCTGCGAGATGGCGGCATAGAGCGCCGCGCCGCGCGCGCCGGTCTCGTCGTCGCCGCAGCGCGCGACCGGCCGGCCGAGGAAACCGGCCAGCAGCCGTGCCAGCCGCGCATCGCGCGCGCCGCCGCCGAGCATGGTGAGCGCTTCGGGCAGCAGGCCGTGGGCCGCGAGCCGTCCCAGGTGGCGCGCATGCAGCGCCACCACCGCGTCGACCACCGCGCGCGCCATGTCGGCGCGGCCATGGTGGCTGCGCAGGCCGACGAAGCCTGCGCTCGCGCCCGGCGGCGCGCTGCCGCCGTTGACGAAGGGCAGGAAGCGCACGCCATGCGCGCCCAGCGGCGAGCCCATGGCGGCATCGATCACGGCCTGCTCGCTGCCGAAGCCCAGCGCCTCGGCGGCCCAGGCGATGTTGGCCATCGACGAGGGGCTGTTCTCCATGTAGAGCCGGCGGTCTGTCGGCCCGAAGTTCACCACCCCGGCCACCGGCGGCTTGGGCGTGCCCGCGGGCGTGGCCGCTCCGATCGCCGCGTTCACGCTCCAGGTGCCGAACACCGCCACCGCATGGCCGCGCGCCTCGGCGCGGATCGCGGTCATCGAGGCCAGCAGGTCGATCGCGCCCATGGCCACCGGCACGCCCGCGGGCAGGCCGCAGGCCGCGGCCTGCGCCGGCAGCAGCCGGCCGTACACCTCGCCGCTGGGCACGATGCGCCCGAGCATGCGCGGCGACAGGTCCGACAGGCCCGCGGCGTCGAAGGCCTGCTGCGACCAGCGGCCGCTGGCCAGGGTCACCAGCCCGGCGGTGCTCGCATCGCTGAGGTCGGTGGCGGTCTCGCCGGTCAGGAGAAAGCCCAGGTAGTCCTTCGCGAACAGCAGGCGCTGCAGTTCGCCGCGCTGCACCGCGTCGTGGCCGAACAGCTCGGCCGCGATCAGCGTCGGCTGCCCGGGCCAGGGCCCGCAGCCCACGTCGTCGAACAGCGCCGCGCCGTGGCTGCGCGCAAGCTTCAGTGCACGCGCGGTGGCGCGCTGGTCGGTGGAGGCGACCGCGCTGCCGCCGACCAGGCGGCCCGCGCCATCGAGCGCATAGAGGCCGGCGCCGTGGCCGGTGCAGCCGATGGCGCGCACCGCGGCGGCCAGCGGGCCGAGCTGGCCCGCGATGGCGCCGAGCACGCGGCCCAGCGCCGCATGGATCGCCGCCTCGGCCACCTCGCAGCCGCCGCCGGGGCGCCGGTCGTGCGGTAGCGCGGCGCGCGCCAGCGCCATCGTGCGGCCGCTGTCGGCATCGAGCGCGAGCGCCTTCAGGCTGCTCGACCCCATGTCTATACCCAGGTAGATGTTCGTCGTCATGTCATAACAGCTTCGGGCAATTTGGTTCAGATCGCAGTAGCGTTTCCCCTAGTATTCCAGCCAAAACGAGCCGCATACATTCTGACCTGTCATGACAACAAGCATGACGACTAGAGATCCAAAGCCACCCGCCAAGGCGGCCCATCTGCCAGGTCAGAGCAACACGAGGAGACAGAAGTGAGAAGAGATTTCCTGAAGTCCGCGGCGGCCGCCGCAGCCACCACCGGCCTGGGCCTGGCCGGCTCCAGCGCCTTCGCCCAGCAACCTGCCGCACCGGCGGCCACCGGCCTGCGCGGCAACGCGAGCGACGTCTACGTGATGAACGTGATGGTCTCGGGCGTCGAGTACTGGTTTCCGGTCTACGAAATGATGAAACAGCTGGGCCGCACGCTGGGCGTGCGCACCCGCTACACCGGCACGCCCGAGTACGACGTGAACAAGCAACTCGCGTCCTTCGAGCAGGAACTCGCGCGCAAGCCCGCGGGCATCCTGCTGCACCCGATGAACCCCGATCCGTTCATCGAGCCGATCAACCGCGCTGTGGCGGCGGGCATCCCGGTCGTGACCTTCGCGGCCGACTCGCCGAACTCCAAGCGCGCCTCGTTCGTCACCTCCGACAACGACCGCGAGGGCACGCAGGCGGCCGACGCGATCGCCGCCGCGCTCGGCGGCAAGGGCGAGTACGCGGTGCTCGAGAACCCGGGCCAGGACAACCACGACCGCCGCATCGCCGCCTTCATCAACCGCATGAAGTCCAAGCACCCGGGCATGAAGCTCGCGGGCCGCGCGGCCAGCAACCAGGACCCGAGCAAGGCCTACCAGGCGGTGCTGAGCCTCGCGCAGGCCAACCCGAACCTGGGCGCGCTGTTCATGCCCGAGGCCAACTCGGCGCTGGGCGCGGCGCAGGCCAAGATCGAGACCAAGAAGAACATCCGCGTGATGTGCTGCGACGTCAACGCCAAGATCCTCGACATGATCAAGGCCGGCGACGTGTTCGGCGCCATCAATCCCAACCAGGGCATGCAGGGCTACATGGGGATGATGATGCTGTTCCTGGCCAAGAACCCGCAGCTCATCGACCCGATGAACGACGCCAAGCGCAACGGCACCAACCCGATGTCGGTGCCCTTCCTCGACAACGGCCTGTCGGTGGTGAGCAAGGCCAACGCCGACGACTTCTACTGGGACAAGTACCTGGCGCGCCGCGGCACCAAGGGAATCGGCGAGTGAGCGACGACCCGAAGCCGCTGCTCTCGCTGCGCGGCATCAGCAAGCGCTTCGGCGCCTCGCGCGCGCTCGCGGGCGTGGACTTCTCGCTGCGCGCCGGCGAGATCCACGCCCTGTGCGGCGAGAACGGCGCCGGCAAGTCGACGCTGATGAACATCATCGACGGCATCCACCAGCCCGACGAGGGCACGATCGCGCTCGACGGCCGCGAGGTGCGCATCGACGGCCCGGCCCACGCCATGCGGCTGGGCATCGGCCTGGTGCACCAGGAGATCGCGCTGTGCGGCGACGCCACCGTCGCCGAGAACATCTTCATGCCCGAGATCAACGCGGGCGGCCGCGCCCTCATGGACTACGGCGGCCTCAACGCGCGCGCCGCGAAGGTGCTGCGCCGGCTCGGCCAGGACATCGACCCGGCCGCGCGCGTGGACGAGCTCGGCATCTCGAGCCAGCAACTGGTGGAGATCGCCAAGGCGCTCACGCTCGACTGCAAGGTGCTGATCCTCGACGAGCCCACGGCCGCGCTCACCGAGCTCGAGTCGGCCGCGCTGTTCCGCGTGCTGCACGACCTCAAGGCGCAGGGCATCGGCATCATCTACATCAGCCACCGCATGGCCGAGATCTTCGCCAACTGCGACCGCGCCACCGTGCTGCGCGACGGGCGCAACGTGCACTGCGGCGCGCTCGCGGGCACCACGCCCGACGAGCTGGTGCGCCGCATGGTGGGCCGCGACCTCGGCAACTACTACCCGCCGCGCGCCACGCTGCCCGAGGCGCCCGAGACGCTGCTGCAGGTCGACGACATCGCCGACGGCGAGCGCGTGCAGGGCATCTCCTTCGCGCTCCGGCGCGGCGAGATCCTCGGCATCGCGGGCCTCATGGGCGCCGGGCGCAGCGAGCTCGCCGAAACCGTGTGCGGGCTGCGGCCCGCGCGGCGCGGCAGCGTGCGGCTCGGCGGCAAGACGCTCGCGATCCGCAAATACGCCGACGCGCTGCGCCACGGCATCGCCTACCTCAGCGAAGACCGCAAGGCCGCGGGCGTGTTCCTCGACCTGCCGATCGCGCAGAACGTCTGCGCGATGGCGCTGCGTCGCGTGAGCTCGCGCTTCGGCCTGATGGAACGCGCGGCCGAGCGCAAGCTGGCGCAGGACCTCGGCGCGCAGCTCAACCTCAAGTCCGACGGCGTGGCGATCGAGGTCGCGAGCCTGTCGGGCGGCAACCAGCAGAAGGTGGCGATCGCCAAGCTGCTGGCCACGAAGCCGTCGGTGCTGCTGATGGACGAGCCCACGCGCGGCGTCGACGTGGGCGCGAAATCCGAGATCCACCACATCCTGCGCGCGCTCGCGAACCAGGGCGTGGGGGTGATCGTGATCTCATCGGAACTGCCGGAAATCATCGGCCTGTGCGACCGCGCGCTGGTGATCCGCGAAGGCCGGCTGGCCGGCGAGCTCGGCACGGCCGAGATGACGGAAGAGGGCCTGCTGCGGCTGGCCTCGGGACTGGGCGAACAGGAGATGCAGTGAGCTACCAATTCAGAATAGACGGCACCAATCCCGCGAGCAGCGCCGGCACCGGCACGGCCGCGGGGGCCAAAGGAGACGCCGTGAACCTACCCTTTCGACTCGGCAGCATGCGCGAGGCCGGCCTGCTGCTGATCATCGCGGTGCTGTGCGTGGGCATGAGCTTCGCGTCGCCGTACTTCCTCACCTGGGAGAACGTCCGCGCGATGCTGTTGTCGTTCTCGATCGAGGGCATCGTGGTGGTCGGCATGACCATCCTGCTGATCGTGGGCGGCATCGACCTCTCGGTGGGCTCGGTGGTGTGCCTCGCGATGGTGATCACCGGCAAGCTGTTCCTCATGGGCGTCGACCCCTGGCTCGCGAGCGCGGTGGCGATCGGCGCCAGCGCGATGATCGGCGCGATGATCGGCGGCTGCGTCACGCGCATCGGGCTGAACCACTTCATCGCCTCGCTGGCCTTCATGGTGATCGTGCGCGGGCTGTGCCTGGCCTTCACGCAGGGCACGCCGCAGTCGCTGTTCTCGCTGCCGGCCGAGTTCAAGTTCATCGGCCAGGGCACGCTGTTCGGCATCCCGGCCGTGATCCTGATCTTCGTCGCGATCGTCGCCATCAGCGACTTCGTGCTGCGCCGCGCCACGCTGCTGCGCAAGGTGTTCTACGTTGGCAGCAACGAGAAGGCCGCGCTCTATTCGGGCATCCGCGTGGGCCGCGTGAAGTTCTGGGTCACGGTGCTGTGCTCGGCCTCGGCCGGCCTGGCCGGCGTGATCTACACCGCGCGCTTCGGCGCCGCCACGCCCACCTTCGGCATGGGCATGGAACTCAACGTGATCGCCGCCGCCGTGATCGGCGGCGCCAGCCTCAAGGGCGGCTCGGGCACCGTGCTCGGCGCGGTGCTCGGCCTGGCGCTGCTGTCGGTGGTGACGAGTTCGCTGATCCTGCTCGACGTCTCGCCCTACTGGCAGGACGTGATCAAGGGACTGATCCTGCTCGTGGCCGTGACCATCGACCACCTGCTCAACGTGAGGAAGACCAAGAGATGAAGACGACGACGCTGGGACCGTCGGGCATACGCTGCTCGGCGATCGGCCTGGGAACCTGGGCCATGGGCGGATGGATGTGGGGTGGTGGCGACAACGCGGGCGCGACGCTGGCGATCCAGGCCTCGCTCGACGCGGGCGTGACGCTGATCGACACCGCGCCGGCCTACGGCCTGGGCCGCTCCGAGCGGCTGGTGGGCAGCGCGCTCAAGGGCCGGCGCCACGAGGCCGTGATCGCCACCAAGTGCGGCCTGGTGTGGCATACGCAGAAGGGCACGCACTTCTTCGAGGAGGACGGCCATCCCGTCTACCGCTACCTCGGCCGCGATGCGATCGCGTACGAACTGGAGCAGAGCCTCGCGAACCTGCAGACCGACTACATCGACCTCTACATCACGCACTGGCAGGACGCCACCACGCCGGTGGCCGAGACCATGGGCGCGCTGCTCGACCTGAAGAAGCAGGGCAAGATCCGCGCGATCGGCGTGAGCAACGTCGATGCCGCCACGCTCGCCGAGTACCTGCGCCACGGCCCGGTCGACGCGGCGCAGGAGCGCTACAGCCTGATCGACCGCGAGATCGAGGCCACGCTGGTGCCCCTGTGCAAGGCGCATGGCGTGGCAGTGATGGGCTATTCCTCGCTCGCGCTGGGCCTGCTCGCGGGGCCGATCGATCCCGCGCGCGCCTTCACGGGCGACGACCAGCGCGCGAGCAATCCGCGCTTCAGCGCCGACAACCGCGCGCGGCTCGCGGCCTTCTTCGCCGACCTCGAACCGTTGCGCGCCGCGCTGGGCTGCTCGTTCTCCGAAATGATGATCGCCTGGACGCTGGAGCACGGCGCCGTCTCGCTGTCGCTGTGCGGCGCGCGCAACCGGCAGCAGGCGATCCAGAACGCCGCGGCCGGCTCGGTCGAGCTCGGCGCCGACGCGCTGCTGCAGATCGATACCGCCGCGAAGCGGCACCTGGGCGCGCTGGCGTGATGTCCGGTCGCCGCCCACTCGACGGGCCGTTCACGCTGAGCTTGGCCAGCCCTGAGCTTGCCGAAGGGTCGAAGCGCCGCGCGAGGCTTCGACAGGCTCAGCCCGAACGGTCTTGCAGATAACGGACGCACAGCGTTCATCGTTTCTTACCCACCTTCAAGGAGTTCTTTCGTATGTCGAAAGGCAAAGAGGTCCGCATCGCCCGCCTGCTGAAGGCCGGCCGCGGCCTGGACATCGCGCTCGATCACGGCGTGTGCAACGAGCCCAGCTTCCTCGACGGGCTCGAGGACATGCCGGGCGTCATCGACCGCCTGGTGGCCGCGGCACCCGATGCGATCCAGCTCAACTACGGCCAGGCCGACCTGCTGCAGCTGCGCCCGGGCCATGAACGCCCGGCGCTGGTGATGCGGCTGGACATGGGCAATCCCTACAACGCCACGCGCCACCGCTCGATGTGGGCCGTGCTGCAGAACGAGCACGACCCCGTGCTGCCCGCGGTGCAGATGGACGCGGCCTGCGTGGTCGTCAACCTGTTCATGCTGCCCGACGAGCCCGAGCTGTTCCGCCAGTGCGTGCAGAACATCGCGCGCGTGCGCGCCGACTGCGACCGCTACGGCATGCCGCTGATGATCGAGCCGCTGGTGATGCAGGCGCACGGCGCGGGCCGCGGCGGCTACATGGTGGACGGCGACGCCGAGAAGATCGTGACCCTGGTGCGGCTCGCGCGCGAGATGGGCGCCGACATCGTCAAGGCCGACCCGACCAGCGACCCCGAGGACTTCCATCGCGTGGTGCAGGCCGCGCGCTGCCCGGTGCTGGTGCGCGGCGGCGGCCGCGAGGACCTGCAGCAGGTGTTCGCGCGCTCGCGCGTGCTGCTCGACCAGGGCGCGGTGGGCATGGTCTACGGCCGCAACGTCTACCAGCACGCCAACCCGTTTGCGGTGGTGAGCGCGCTGATGGCGATGATCCACGAGGGCGCCAGCGCGGAAGCGGCCTGGGCCCTCTACGAATCGGGCGGCGCGGCGCGAAGCCGATAGCCCGGCTTCGGCGCGGCTTTTCGCGCGGCTTCCGGCGAACAGGTTTTTTGTCACGGCAGGCGACGCCCGTCGCCCGCCGGGGTGCGCGCTGCGCGCGCATGTCGTGATTCGAGCCAGAGAAGAACGAGCCAGCAGATTCCCCTGCGAACTTCCAACAACACTTGGAGGCAACGATGAAGATCCGGTATTACGTGATGGCATTGATGGTGCCGTTCGTCACCCTGTTGACGCACGCGGCGATCACCGGGGTCAGTCCGATGACGACCCTCGGCAACATGGCGACCGCGGTGTCCGAGGCCGTCGCCGATCCGCTCCCGCTGCAGGGGCCGGGGCTGGGCAACCTCACCTACACCTCGGAGGAACTGTTCAAGCCGGTGTCGATGATCACCAGCCCGGCGCATCCGCTCGACCCCGCGCACAGCAGCGCCCACGAGTCGCGCGAGGTGCCCGCCACCTACCCGGGCCGCAAGGACTACGGCATGAACGCCGGCATCATGGTCAACGGCTATTTCCTCACGTCCTTCGCCCCCGACAGCGGCCTCGGCCCCGGCGGCTTCCTGCTGTACGACGTGTCGAACCCGCGCCAGCTCCGGCTCGTCAAGAAGATCTACGAGCCCGAGGGCCGCACCAGCGAGTTCCGCGAAACGCACTCCTTCGGCACCGCGCGGATCGGCGACAAGACCTACGTGGTGCTGCCCAGCATCAACGGCGTGGAGTTCTGGGACTTCACCGACGTCAACGACATCAAGCAGGTGAAGAAGCTGGCGCTGCCCGGCGTCAATGCCGGCGACTACGAGAACGTCGCCTGGCAGCTCTGGTGGCAGGCGCCCTACCTGTACGTGGCTTCGGCGGGCCGGGGCATGTTCATCGTCGATGCCGCCGACCCCGCGAACGCCGTGCTCGCCAACCGCGGCGCCGGCAAGGCCAACCCGGTGTCCACCGGCGAACTCGGCGGCTTTCGCATCGGCCCGATCTTCACGATGGGCAACCACATGGTGCTGACCGCGATGGAGAGCAACGGCGGCTTCGCGAGCCTCGACATCTCCGACCCGCTCAATCCCAAGGTGCTCGACGCCATCGTGGGCACCACGCCGTTCTACTACGCGACCTGCTTCGACGGCCGGAACCTGCATGTCTCCACGCGCAACAGCGGCGCGAAGATGTACAGCTACGACCTGATCGACCGCTCGAGATTCGTGGCCGAGGACAACCGCCTGGTCATCGACGAGCAGCTGTACTGCGCCACGCAGGACCACTACGTGATCCAGGGCGCGCAGACGCGCATCCACAAGGTCGACGTGAGCAATCCGCTCAATCACGTGGAGGTGGGCCGCGGCAGCATCCTGCGCGAGGACGATCCGAACTTCTCGCATTCGGACAACGGCCAGGTCGCGATGTTCGGCAACCTCGTGTTCGTGGGCAACGATCACGGCTCGGGCAGCGGATTCGTCGTGCACCAGGTCGACCCCGACACCACCCGGCCCGAGGTCAAGCAGGTCTCCCCCGCCAACGGCGCGAAGCAGCAGGCGCTGACCTCGCGCATCGGCCTGGGCATGACCGACAACATCCGGCCCGAGAGCGTCAACGCCAACACCTTCATCGTGCGCCCGGTGGGCGGCAACACGCTCGCGGGCACCTACAGCGTGCAGCTGGGCATCGTCAACTTCCATCCCACGCAGCCGCTGCAGCCGGGTACCAGCTACGAGGTGTTCCTGCCAGCCAATGGCGTGAAGGACTATGCGGGCAACGCCATCGGCGCCGACTTCAAGTCCACCTTCAACACCGGCAACGCGGCCGAGGTGGGCCTGAGCTACCACTGGGCGCTCAACGGCAAGCTCAGCGACCCGATCTCGAACAACGACGGCACGCCGGCATCCGGCGACGCCTTCGAGAGCATCGGCCTGAACTTCGCGAACCGCGCGGGCGGCGTGCAGCTCAAGAACGACGGCGTGGCCACCGTGCTGGGCGGCACCGCCTCGCTGAGCTTCTACATGAAGACCACGCAGAACGGCAGCGCCAACGCCTGGACCGCGCCCGGCATCTTCGGGCGCGACCAGTCGGGCGGCGCCGACGACGTGTTCTGGGGCTGGCTCGACAACACGGGCCGGCTCAACCTGTCGGTGGCCAATGCGGCCGCCAACAACCCGGGCACGCGCTCGAGCGCGCCGGTCAACGACGGCAACTGGCACCACGTGGTGCTCACGCGCGACGCCGGTTCGGGTGCGCAGACCATGTACATCGACGGCGCCAAGACCAGCTCGACCGGCCTCACCGGCGTGAAGGGCCTCGCGACCAAGTTCCAGTGGCTGGGCCAGATCCAGGGCAATGCCGACTTCTTCAAGGGCACGCTGGCCGATGTGCGGGTGTTCAACCGCGTGCTCGGCGACGCCGAGGTCGCGACCCTGCGCGGCCAGGCGATCATCGGCGACCCCGGCATCGGCGGCGGGCCGAAGGTGGTCAACGGCACGCTGAACTTCAACCCGGCCACGCTCGGCAGCGGCGGCGCGCAGTTCCGCTGGAACTTCGGCAACGGCACGGTCACGGCCTTCTCGAGCCAGGCCGGCTACAGCTACACCTACACGACGCCCGGCCACTACACCGTGACACTGACGGTGAAGGACAGCGCGGGCCGCGAGACCTACTACACCTACAACGTGACCATCATCGCGCCCGTCACCGCGAGCGCGCCGCGGCACACCGGCAACATCGCGGGCGATGCGAACCGGGTCTACGCGGTCAATCCCGACAGCGGCACGGTGGCGGCGATCGACGCCCAGAGCCTGGCCAAGCTGTGGGAGGTGTCGGTGGGCAGCGAGGCCAAGACGCTGGCGCTCGGGCCCGACGGCCGCGTCTGGGTCGCGGTGCAGGGCGAGGACAAGCTGGTCGCGCTCAACGCCGCCGACGGCAGCGTCTCGGTCACCGTGCCCTTCGACTACGGCAGCGGTCCCTACGGCGTGGTCTTCACGCCCGACGGCGCCAAGGGCCTGCTGACGCTGGAGAGCAAGTCGCGCCTCGTGAGCTTCAACCCGTCCACCGGCGCGGTCACGGCCACCTTGCCGCTCGACGGCACGGTGCGCGGCATCGCGGTCACGGGCGATGCGCAGATCGCCTACGTCACGCGCTTCAAGTCGAAGATGACCGGCGGCGAGCTCTACAAGGTCAACCTGGCCTCGATGAGCGCGCTGTCGACCATCGCGCTGCCGGTGGACACGACCACCGTCGACACCGAGGCCGGCGCGCGCGGCGTGGCCAACTACCTGAGCCAGGTCGTGATCTCGCCCGATGGCAAGCGCGCCATCCTGCCCTCGAAGAAGGACAACATCGTGCGCGGCCGCTTCCGTGACGGTCGCGACCTGGTGCACGACCAGACCGTGCGCTCGATCCTGTCGCAGGTCGACCTGCAGTCGGCGGCCCACGTGGCCGGCGAGCAGATCGACTTCGACGACCGCGCGCCGGCGCGCGCCGCGCTGTTCTCGCCCGCGGGCGACTACATCTTCGTGGCGCAGATGGAAGGCAACCGGGTGGCGATCGTCGATTCGTACACGCGCTCGGTGCGCGGCGAGATCGACACCAGCAGCGCGCCGCACGGCCTGTTCCTCGACGCCGCGCGCAAGCGCCTGTTCGTCAACAACTTCCTCGCGCGCTCGGTGTCGGTGCACGACGTGGCGGCGGTGCTGGCCTCGGAGAGCAACGCGGCGGTCTTCGTGCGCAACGTGCAGACCGTGGCGACCGAGCCGCTGGCCGCGGCCGCGCTGCGCGGCAAGCAGGTGTTCTACAACGCGGCCGACCGGCGCATGAGCAAGGACAACTACATCTCGTGCGCGAGCTGCCATGCCGATGGCGGCGACGACGGCATGGTGTGGGATTTCACCCAGCGCGGCGAGGGCCTGCGCCGCACCATCAGCCTGCAGGGGCGGCGCGGCACGAGCCATGGCCGGCTGCACTGGAGCGCCAACTTCGACGAGGTGCAGGACTTCGAGAACGACATCCGCAACGAGTTCGGCGGCACCGGCTTCCTGAGCAATGCCGACTACGCGGCCACCTCCAATCCGCTGGGCACGCCCAAGGCCGGACGCAACGCGCAGCTCGACGACCTCGCGGCCTACCTCTCGTCGCTCGACAAGTTCATGCGCAGCCCGGCGCGCGCGGCCGACGGCAACCTCAGCGTGGAGGCCGCGCGCGGCCAGACGGTGTTCAACACCGCGCAGTGCGCGACCTGCCACACCGGCGGCACCTTCCGCGACGGCCAGCGGCACGACGTGGGCACGATCCAGCTCTCGTCGGGCAAGGGCGGCAACCAGCCGCTGGCGGGCGTGGGCTTCGACACGCCGACGCTGTCGGGCACCTGGAGCGTGACCTCGTTCTTCCACAACGGCCAGGCCGCCTCGCTGCAGGCGGTGCTCGACAGCGGCCACGGCAACGCCAACGGCCTGCCGCCGGCCGACGTGGTGGCGCTGCGCGAGTACGTGCGCTCGCTCGACACCGCGCCGCCGCTGGTCGCGCGCATCCGCTCCGACGCCAGCACCCTGTGCGTGAACATCAAGGGCGTGTCGACCGCCAGCGGCGCCACCGCGGTGCAGTGGCCCTGCGGCAACGATGCCAACGAGAAGTTCACCGTGACCAGCAGCGGCGGCTACGTGCAGTTCGTGGCGCAGCACAGCGGCCTGTGCCTGGCGCAGAGCGGCAACGCGACCACCAATGCCGCCGTGGTGCAACTGGCCTGCACGGCCGGCAATGCGACGCAGTGGACGGTGGTCGGCTCGACCCTGCGCAACCGCGCCTCCGGCTCCTGCCTCGACGTCCCGAACGGATCCACCACGCAGGACACGGCGCTGATCACCTGGACCTGCAACGGCGGCAACAACCAGAACTGGACCCAGCTGCCCTGAGCGGCGCGGTCGAAAAGGGGAGGGCGCGCCCGCGGGCGCGCTTTTTTTTGGGGCCGCCCTGCCCATCCGCGCGATCCGAACCCGTGGCCGCCGCGTACAGCGGGCATGCGCACCGCCCCCAAAGCCATAATCGCTGCCAGTGCCGCAGCCGGTTCCCCATCGCCCTGGCTGTCGATCGTGACCCAGGACCAGCGAAAAAGACCCGTGCCGACACCTGACCAGCTCGCCGAATGGCTCGAAGCCGTCGCGCGCGATGGCAACCGCCAGGCGTTCGCCGCGCTGTTCAAGCATTTCGCGCCGCGCGTCAAATCCTTCCTCATGCTCGCGGGCGCCAGCGATGCCCTGGCCGAGGAACTGACGCAGGAGACCATGGTGAACGTCTGGCGCAAGGCCCGGCTGTTCGACCCGCAACGCGCATCGCCCTCGACCTGGGTGTTCGCGATCGCGCGCAACCGGCGCGTGGATTTCATGCGCCGCCAGGGCAACCACCTGCTGGCCGACATCGACGACGAAGCGGCCGAACTGCCCGATCCGGCGCCGGCGCTCGACGAGCAGGTGCTGGCCTGCGAGAACGAGGCGCGCATCCGCTCGGCCATGGCGCGCCTGTCGCCCGAGCAGGTGCACATCCTGCGCCTGTCCTTCTTCGAGGACCAGGCGCACCCGAAGATCGCGCAGGCGCTGAACCTGCCGCTGGGCACCGTGAAGTCGCGCATCCGTGCCGCCATCGGGCGCCTGCGCCAGCTGCTCGAAGGAACCCCATGACCATCCATCACCACCCCGGCGACGATCTGCTGCTGGCCTTCGCGGCCGGCACGCTGGCCGCGGGGCCTTCGCTGGTCATGGCCACGCACCTCGAAGCCTGCGCGCAGTGCCGCGCGCGCGTCGGCCTGCTCGAGTGCGCGGGGGGCGTGCTGCTCGATCAGCTGGAGCCGGGGCTGCTGTCGCCGCAGGCCCTGGCCAACACGCTCGCCGCCATCGACGCGCCGCCGCGCAAGGTGCCCGCGCGCAGGCCGGCGTCCTCGCTGCCGGCGCTGCCGGCCGGCATGGCCTGGCCGCGCGCCCTCGAGGCCTGTAGCGCGACCGGGTGGCGTTTCCTGGCCCCGGGCATGCGCTGGAGCCGGCTGCGCCTGCCGTCGGACCCCGGCGCCAGGCTGTTCCTGCTGCGCATCGCCGAAGGCCGCGGCCTGCCCGTGCATTCGCACAGCGGCAGCGAGTGGACGCAGATCCTGCACGGCGCCTTCGACGACGGCCGCGAGGTGTTCGGCGCCGGCGATTTCGACGTGGCCGATGGCAGCGTCCATCACCAGCCGACCGTGCAGGGCGGCGGCGAATGCATCTGCCTGGCCGCGGTGGAGGGGTCGATGCGCTTCGACAGCCCGATTGCGCGCGCGATGGCCGGCCTGATAGGCATGTAGGAAGCGGCGGCGGCGGGACTGCTCGCTCAGGCCACGCTCTCGCCGCTGGCCGCGACCTCGCGGATCGCCGTGGCCTGCTGCGCGATGCGCGCGCGCTCGGGCGCGTCGATGCGCGCGAGGCCTTCGAGCTGCATGCGCATGCGCGGGTTGGCCGCGAGGCGCGCATGGTGGCGCATCAGGAAGTCCCAGTAGAGGGTCGTGAAGGGACAGGCGCGCTCGCCCACGCGCTCGCCGGGCCGGAAGCGGCAGTTCGCGCAGGCGCTGCCGCCGCTCATGCGCTCGATGTAGCGCCCGCTCGCGACATAGGGCTTGCTTCCCATCAGGCCGCCATCGGCCGACTGGCTGATGCCCAGCGTGTTGGGCAGCTCGACCCATTCCACGGCATCCACGTAGACCGCCAGGTACCACGCGTGCAGCGCCTTCGGATCGACGCCGAGCAACTGGGCGTAGAGGCCCGTGACCATGAGGCGCTGGATGTGGTGGGCGTAGCCGTGCGCCAGGGTCTGGCCGATCGCGTCGGCGAGGCACGACATCGCGGTCGCTCCGGTCCAATAGAAGCGCGGCAGCGGCAGCCGGGCATCGAGCGCGTTGAGTTCGAGGTAGCCGGGCATCCGGGTCCAGTAGATGCCGCGCACGTACTCGCGCCAGCCGAGGATCTGGCGGATGAAGCCTTCGGCGCTTTCCAGCGCAACGTCGCCGCCGCGATAGGCGCTCTCCGCGGCCCGCACCACTTCGCGCGGGTTCAGCAGCTTGAGGTTGAGCGCGGCCGACAACTGGGAGTGCCAGAGCCAGGGCTGCCCATGCCAGATGGCGTCCTGCCAGCGGCCGAAGAAAGGCAGGCGCTCGCGCACGAAGCGCGCGAGCGCCTGCAGGGCCTGCGGGCGGGTCACGGGCCAGGCGAAGGACTCGAGCTGGCCCGGGTGATCGGCGAAACGCCGCGCGACCAGCGCGAGCACCTCGCGCGTGAGCTCATCGGGCTCGAAGCGCGGCGGCGCGGGCAGTTCCTCGGGGCCGCCGCGCCCGAAGGGCTTGCGGTTGCTGTCGTCGTAGTTCCAGCGGCCGCCGCACGGTTCGTCGCCGTCCATCAGCACGCCATGGCGCCGCCGCATCTCGCGGTAGAAGAACTCCATGCGCAACGTGGCGCGCGTGGCGGCATGGGCCGCGAACTCGCGCACCGTGCAGAAGAAATGCCGGTCCTTCTCGATCCGCAGCGGCAGGCCGTGCGCGCGCGCGCCACCGCGCGCAGCGCCCGCAGCACGCGGTGGTCGCCGGGCGCGGTCAGCGCCAGTTCCTGCGGCCGCAGCCGGTCGATGGCCGACGCCAGCGCCTGTCCGAGGCCAGGGTGCGCGTCCGGGTCGTCGAGACGGCCGTAGTGCACCGTGCGGCCCAGCGCCGCGAGGGTGGCGGCGAAGTGGCGCATGGCCGCGAGGAACAGGGCGATGCGGGGCTGGCTGGACCACACATGCGTCGACTCCTCGGCCACCTCGGCCATCCAGACGGCATCGCGGGCGTTGTCGAAGCCGTCGAACGCCGCGGCGTCGGCATCGAGCTGGTCGCCGAGCACCAGCACCAGCCGGCGGATCATGCGCAGCCTCTGCTCACCGCTCCGGCCAGCGCTGCGGCACGCGGCGCAGCTTCGCGAGGTCGTAGCCCAGCGCCTCGATCTTGCGCAGCGCCTGCGCGTAGGCCTCGGGCGTCAGTTCGGGCGTGCGCGCCATCAGCCAGACGTAGTCGCGCTTGCTGCGCGCGACGATGGTGCTCTGGTAGTCGGCCGACACGTCGGCGATCACGTACTCGGCCTGGATCGGCCAGATGAACTGCATGCCCCAGACCGCGTTGCCGGTGTCGGGCCGCACAGTGCCCACGGGATGCAGGGTCTTGACCGGCGCCTCGAAGCTGCCGTCGCGGTAGCGGAAGTCGGTCTGGATGCGGCCATCGGGCCGCTGAGCGTAGGACTCGACGGCATTGAACGCGTTCTTCTCCGGAAAGGTCGGGATGTGCGCGATCACGTACCAGTCGCCCATGAAGCGCGCGATGTCGACCTGGGGCGCCGGCGCGATCGACGGCGTCGGCGTCGCGCAGGCCGTCAGCGCGGCGCACAGGCAAGGGGCCAGCCAGGCGGCCGTGCGCTTGAGATCGACGCAAGAGGCGAGGGAAGGTGGGTTCATGCCCTCCGTACGCGGGCGCGCGCTCACCGGATCATCGGTCGCGGCGCCGTCCTACTCGGACAGGCCGGCGCGCGCGAGCTCCACGTCCAGCCGCTCCTTCGCGTCGGCCGGCTGGAGCGCCGCGGCCTTCTCGTAGAGCCGCGTGGCCTCGGCCATGCGCGCGTCGCCATGCAGCATCAGCAGCGCGCGCGCGTACTCCATCAGCGCGCTGGCCGAGTGCGGATGCAGCGCGATGCCGTGCTCGAACAGCTCGACCGCGGTCTCGGACCGCACGCCGTAGGTCATGCGGCCGACCAGCGCGCCGACCTTGTCGATCACCTCGGCATGGAAGGTGGCGAGCGCGACGTGGGCGTCGGCATGGCGCGGCTCGAGCGCGATCACGCGTTCGAGCGCCTCCTTGAGCCGCGTGCCCAGGCCCTGCGCGAGCGCGCGCGCCACGCTGATGCCCTGGCTGTAGCGGCCCATCGCATAGGCCTGCCAGTACAGCGCCTGGCAATCGTCGGGCTCGGCCGCGACCCGCGCGCCGGCGCGCTCCACCACCTGGCGGAACATCGCGAGCCGCACGGCCTCGCGCGGCTCGAGGTAGTTGGCATAGATCGCGGTCGCCTGGTTGGCCAGCGCGAGGCCCTCGGCGCCATGCAGCAGGCCGATGGCGGCAGCGCGTTCGAACTCGCCGCTGTGATAGAGCGCCCAGCCCTCGGCCAGCGCCTCGTTGTGCTCGGGCGCCGGCATCTCGTGGCCGGCATGCAAGCGCTTCCAGTGGGCGATCAGGCTGCGCGCATCGAAGCGCGGCACGTCGGCGTAGGGCAGCGGCGCCCAGGGGCTGGAACCGGTGCCGCCGGGCGCGCCGCCGGCCGTCGCCGTGGGCATCAGCGGGAGGGGTTTGAAATCGTGGGGAGACATGGTTCAGGCGGCCATATCGGCGGGGGACGAAGCCGTGGGGCCGCTGGCGGCATCTTCGCCGCCGTAGGCCCGGCCCAGTGTCAGCAAATGGCGCCGTTGCTCGGCGCCGAGGTAGGGCGCGAGCTGGTGCAGGGTGTGGCGGGCGCCGCGCAGCAGCGCGGCCTGCGCATGGGCCGGCTCGAGCGCCTGGCGCGGGTTGCGCACGTACTCGTAGCTGAGCCAGTAGGTCAGCACCACCACCATGCTCTGCGCCAGCGTGTCGACCTCGTGGGCATCGATCTCGAGGTGGCCCGCGCGGCCCAGGCCCGCGATCAGCTGGCGCATCGCGCGCACCTTGTGCTTGAGCACGAGCTGGAACTGGGTCTCGAGGTGCCGGTTCTTGCTCAGCAGGTCGTTGAGGTCGCGGTAGAGGAAGCGGTGGCGCCAGATCAGCTCGAACAGGCTGTGCATGAAGAACCAGGCGTCCTCCACGTCGTGGATGCCCTCGCTCGCATGGAGCAGCTCGCCGAGCTCGGTCTCGTAGCCCTCGTAGAGCTTGTTGATCAGCTCTTCCTTGGCCGGGTAGTGGTAGTAGAGGTTGCCGGGACTGATGTTAAGCTCGCCGGCCACGAGCGTGGTGGAGACGTTCGGCTCCCCGAAGCGGTTGAACAGGTCCAGCGCGGCTTCGAGAATGCGTTGTGCAGTGCGGCGTGGCGCTTTCCTGGCCATGTCGGTGCTCCCGGGTTGTCTCTTGGAAACACTCTAGCGCAGGAACGCCGCGCGAAGCGCGCAGGGGGACATTGATTTGCGGGGCACTGCGTTTGTGCAGTGCCGCATGCGCGTGGCGCCGTGCGGCGCCTCGGCGCGCATTCGGCGCCGGAATCGGCCGCTTCGTGGCCGGAAAGCGGCTTTATTCGGCGCCGCTCGATTTGTTGCGCCGCACCGTGGCCTTGCGTGCCGGCGTCTCGACCGACTTGGCATGGCGCGCGGCGCGCGCACCGCGCGCCGGGCTGGCGGCGGGTTTCGCGCTACCGGCCGCGCCGCGCAGGGCGGCCAGCTCGGCCTCGAGCGCCGTCACGCGTGCCTGCAGCGCGGCCACCTCGGCCGGCGGCGGCATGCCGAGCTTGTCGAGCGCGCGCGCCACGCGCTCCTCGAAGATGTTCTCGAGCTTGCCCCACTGGCCCGCGGCCTTGGTGCCGAACTCGTTCGCGAAGCCGGCCATGCGGGCCTGGGCCTGCGACAGGGTTTCTTCCGCGGCCTGCTGGGTGCGCTTCTGCATGCCGGCGCCGTCCTTGACCAGCGACTCGAAGGCCTTGCTGCCCTCCTGTTGCATCTTGGCGAAGGCGCCGAGGCCGGCCAGCCAGATCTGCTGCGCGGAATCCTTGATGCGGTCGGAGGTCTTGTCGAAGCGGTCGTCGTCCTGGGTGGCCATGTGCGGTCCGAATGGGTGGGGAGCGGAAAAGGGGGAAGGGGCAAAGGGGCGGTCTGCCGGAAACCGCCGAACTCTAGCCGCGCGGGCCGTGCGCGGTTAGAGCCTTTTGCCTATTCGGGTCTTTGGCGGACCGCTCAGGGGTTGCCCGAGGCCGCGCGGCTCGCGTCGAGGTGCGCCCGCGCGCGCTCGGCCAGCGCCATCTCGCCCGGCGTGCCCGGCACGTAGGCCTCGACCGGCAGCGGGCGGCCGTGCGAATCGACCGAGACGAAGACGATCAGGCACTCGGTGGTCTTCTCCATCGCGCCGCCCTTCATGTCGCCGCTGCGCACCTCGACCGAGATGTTCATGCTGGTCTTGCCGGTGTAGGCCATGCGCGCCTCGACCTCGACCAGGTCGCCGATCATGATCGGACGGTGGAAGCGGATGCTGCCGATGAAGGCGGTGACGCAGTAGCGCTTGGCCCAGCTCGTGGCGCAGGCGTAGCCGGCCTCGTCGATCCACTTCATGACCGTGCCGCCGTGGACCTTGCCGCCGAAGTTGACGGTGTTGGGTTCGGCGAGGAATCGCAGGGTGATGGAAGACATGCTGTGCCTTTGTGCTTTCGGGAAGGGGCCGTGGGGGCCGGGACGTGGGGGAGGCGATTATGCGAGGGCGCGCATGACGGTTCGGCCGCCGCCCGTCGTCCGGGCATGCCCGCCGGGCCGCAAGCGCCATGCCACCGGCTCAGGCCGGGCCCGCCGCCTCGCCCTCGTTGAACAGCTGCGCCAGCGTGCGCCGCAGCCAGGCATTGCCGGCGTCGGCATGGAAGCGCTCGTGCCAATGCTGCTTGACCGCGTACGAGGGCAGCTCGAACGGCGGCTCGAGCAGCTGCACCGGCTCCTGCGTGGCCAGCACCTGGCCGAGGATGCGCGGCACCACCACCAGCAGCTCGGTGTGGGCCACGATCCGCGCCACGCTGAGGAAGCTCGACAGCCGCGTCACCACGTGGCGCCGCAGCCCGAGCCGCGCGATGGTCTTGTCGACGATCGCATGGCCGGTGCCCGAGGAGGCCACCACCGCATGCGCCTCGGCCTCGAAGCGCTTGCGCGTCAGCCGCTCGCCCACGCGCGGATGGTTGCGCGCGGCCAGGCAGACGAAGTTCTGCATGAACAGCGTCTGCTGGTAGAAGCCGGCCTCGAGCTGCGGCATGAAGCCCACCGCGAGGTCGACCGCGCCGTCCTCGAGCCGGCGGCCGCTCTCGGTCGAGATGATCTCGGTCTCGATGCGCACGCCCGGCGCCACGTGCCGCAGGTGGTCGAGCAGGCCCGGCAGCAGCACCACCTCGCTGATGTCGGTCATGCAGATGCGGAAGCTGCGCTCGGCCGTGGCGGGGTCGAACACCGCGCGCCCGCCCTTGGCGCGGTTGAGCCGGTCGAGGATGTCGAGCACCAGCGGCTGGGTCTGGCGCGCATAGGGCGTGGGCTCCATGCCGCGCGAGGTGCGCACGAACAGCTTGTCGCCGAAGTGGGTGCGCAGCCGGGCGAGCGCCGTGCTCGCGGCCGACTGCGAGATGCCGAGCCGCTCGGCGGCGCTCGAGACGTTGGCGGTCTTGTAGACCTCGTCGAACACCAAGAGCCATTCCAGATCGAGTTGTGCCATGGGCGCGGCCCTCGCCGTGTGCGGCCCGCGGGCCACCATTATCGAAAAACAGGATCGGAGCTATCGCCGGTCCCCCATTGCGCCAATAGTAGTGCGGGCGGATGATCCCGTTGATTCGGAAGTTCTAACCAGGCCGGCGCCCAAAGTCGCCGCCGCGCCATGCACCGCGAGAGACACGCCATGAACCCCTCCACCGCCCGCGCCGCGCCCTCCAATGCGCAGGAGCGCCGCGACTACTACGACCGCATCCGCCCGCTGCACCTCACGCCGCTGTGGGAATCGCTGCATGCGCTGGTGCCGCGCGAGCCGCAGACGCCCTGCGTGCCCGCGCTGTGGCGCTACGACGAGATCCGGCCGCTGCTGATGGAGTCGGCCGACCTCATCACGGCCGAGGAGGCCGTGCGCCGCGTGCTGGTGCTCGAGAACCCGGCGCTGCCCGGCAACTCGTCGATCACGCAGTCGATCTATGCCGGGGCTGCAGCTGATCATGCCGGGCGAGGTGGCGCCCTCGCACCGCCACGTGCAGTCGGCGCTGCGCTTCATCGTCGACGGCCAGGGGGCCTACACCACCGTGGGCGGCGAGCGCACCACCATGTACCCGGGCGACTTCATCATCACGCCCTCGTGGGCCTGGCACGACCATGGCAACGAGGGCATCGAGGGCGTGGTGGAGCCGGTGGTCTGGCTCGACGGCCTCGACATCCCGATGCTGCGCTTCTTCGACGCCGGCTTCGCCGAGAACGACGACGCCAAGGTGCAGCACGTGGCGCGGCCCGAGGGCCACAGCCTCGCGCGCTTCGGCCACAACATGGTGCCGGTGCGGCACGACCACGCGTCGCAGACCTCGCCGATCTTCAACTACCCCTATGCACGCAGCCGCGAGGCGCTGGCCCAGCTGCAGAAGCAGGAAGCGCCCGATGCCTGGCTGGGCCACAAGCTGCGCTACATCAATCCGCTGACCGGCGGCTCGCCGATGCCGACCATCTCCACCAACCTGCAGCTGCTGCCCAAGGGCTTCGCGGGCAAGACGCACCGCGCCACCGACGGCTCGGTCTACAGCGTGGTCGAAGGCCATGGCAGCGCCGAGATCGCGGGCCAGCGCTTCGAGTTCGGGCCGCGCGACACCTTCGTCGTGCCCTCGTGGGCGCCGCTCACGCTGCATGCGCCCAACGGCGACTGCGTGCTCTTCAGCTTCTCGGACCGGCCGGTGCAGCAGGGCATGGGGATCCTGCGCGAAGCCTTCCTCGAGAACGCCTGAGCCCCGGCCCTTTCGTTTTTTTCTTTCCCTCGACCGTTGCCGTCCCACGCGGCAGGAGCCCTCATGTCCTTCGTCTTCACGCCCCCTTCCATCGTCGGCCTGCCCATCGTCGGCAGCGACAAGCAGTTCCCCGTGCGCCGCGTCTACTGCGTGGGCCGCAACTACGCGGCCCATGCGCGCGAGATGGGCTTCGATCCCGACCGCGAGCCGCCGTTCTTCTTCTGCAAGCCCAACGACGACGCCTCGGTGGTGCCGGTGGCCGAGGGCACGACCGGCGCCATTCCCTATCCGGCGCTGACCGCCAACTACCACTACGAGGCCGAGCTGGTGGTGGCCATCGGCGAGGGCGGCCGCGACATCCCGGTGGAACAGGCCGCGAGCCACATCTACGGCTATGCCGTCGGCCTCGACATGACGCGCCGCGATCTGCAGATGAAGATGCGCGAGCAGGGCCGGCCCTGGGAGATCGGCAAGGCCTTCGACTTCTCGGCGCCGATCGCACCGCTGCGCACGCTGGCCGAGGTGGGCGAGATCGATGGCGGCGAAATCCGCCTCGAGGTCGACGGCGAGGTGCGCCAGAAGAGCGACATCACGCACCTGATCTGGTCGGTCAACGAAGTGATCGCCAATCTGTCGACCCTGTTCGCGCTGCAGCCCGGCGACCTGATCTTCACCGGCACGCCCGAGGGCGTGGGCGCGGTGAAGCCCGGCCAGACGATCAAGGTCAGCATCGAGCGCCTGCCCTCGCTGAGCGTTCGCATCGACTGAGCGAGCCGCGCATGAGCCCGACCCCTTCCCCCACCGTGCTGCTGGTCGGCGGCGGCATCGGCGGCATGGCCGCCGCGCTGGCGCTGGCACGCCTGGGCGTGTCGATCGACCTGCTCGAGCAGAGCGCCGCCATCGGCGAGATCGGCGCCGGCCTGCAGCTCGGCCCCAATGCCTTCGCCGCGCTCGACGCGCTGGGCGTGGGCGAGGCGGTGCGCCGGGGCTCGGTGTTCACCGACCGGCTGGTGATGATGGACGCGGTCGACTGCTCGGAGGTGGCCTCGGTGCCGGTCGGCGAGGCCTTTCGCGCGCGCTTTCGCAACCCCTATGCGGTGAGCCACCGCGCCGACCTGCACGGCGCGATCCACGAGGCCGTGAAGCAGCATCCGCTGATTCGCTTCCACACCTCGGCGCAGGTCGAGACCCTCGACACCCGGGGGCAGGGCGTGGTCGCGGTCACGCGCGACGGCCGGCGCTTCCAGGCCGATGCCATCGTCGGCTGCGACGGCGTGAAGTCGGTGGTGCGCGCCGCGCTGATCGGCGACGCGCCGCGCGTCTCGGGCCACGTGGTCTACCGCGCGGTGGTACCGGCGGCCGACATGCCGGCCGACCTGCGCTGGAACGCGCCCGTGGTCTGGGCCGGCCCGGACTGCCACCTGGTGCACTACCCGCTGCGCCATGGCGAGCAATACAACCTGGTCGTCACCTTCCACAGCCGCGAGCGCGAGGAATGGGGCGTGACCGACGGCAGCAAGGACGAGGTGCTGTCGTACTTCGAGGGCGTGCATGCGCGCCCGCGCCAGCTGCTCGATCGCCCGACCTCGTGGCGCCGCTGGAGCACCGCCGACCGCGATCCGGTCGAGCGCTGGAGCGAGGGCGCGGCCACGCTGCTGGGCGATGCGGCGCATCCGATGATGCAGTACCTGGCGCAGGGCGCCTGCATGGCGCTCGAGGACGCGGTGACGCTGGGCGAGGCCGTGAAGGCCTGCGACTTCGACCTGCCGGCGGCCTTCAGGCTCTACGAGGCGGCGCGCGTGGCGCGCACGGCCCGCGTGGTGCTGTCGGTGCGCGAGATGGGCCGGCTCTACCATGCCAAGGGCGTGGAGCGCCTGGTGCGCAACAGCCTCTGGCCGGGCCGCACGCCCGAGCGCTTCTACGATGCGGTCGAGTGGCTCTATGCCTGGCGCCCCGAGCGCTGCCTGGACGACGCGCCCGAGGCGCTGCGCCGATCGGCACGCACCGAGGCCACCGCGCTTTCGCCACACTGACACCCGACGCCTTCATCATCCACAACCATCGAGGCCCCAGGCCCACCGGAGACAAACGACCATGAACTTCCCGCGCGCACTGCTGACCGGCCTTCTCGCCCTGACCTCGCTGGCCATGGCCGGCGGCGCGGCGGCCCAGGCCGGCGACTATCCGAACAAGCCCGTGACGCTGGTCACGCCCTTCGCGGCCGGCAGCGGCCCCGATGCGGTGCTGCGACTGGTCTCGGACAAGCTCTCGCGGCTGTGGAACCAGCGCGTGCTGATCGACAACCGGCCCGGCGGCGGCGGCTTCATCGCCATCGACCAGGCCCGGCGCGCCGCGCCCGACGGCTACACCCTGCTGCAGCTCGACAGCGAGCACGTGGCCGCGCTGCCGCACCTGTACAAGTCGCGCAACTTCGTGACCTTGCAGCACTTCGACCCGGTGGCCTCGCTGTTCCGCACGCCCTTCTTCGTGGCCGTGGGCAGCGACTCCAAATGGAAGAACATGGCCGACCTGATCGCCGCCGCCAAGGCCGATCCCGACGCCATCGTCTACGGCTCCTGGGGCGTGGGCAGCCCGGGCCACCTGGGCGCGCAGCAGCTCGAGGCGCTGAGCGGCATCCGCATGCGCCACGCGCCCTACCGCGAGGTCTCGCAGCTGTATTCGAACGTGGGCACCGGCGAAGTGCCGTGGGCCTTCGCGAGCATTCCCTCGAGCCAGGGCATCTACAAGGCCGGCAAGCTGCGCTACATCGCGGTGGCCGCGGCCAAGCGCATCCCGCAGATGCCCGAGGTGCCGACCATGGCCGAGGCCGGCGGCCCGGCCGGGCTGGAGGTCAATTCCTTCGTCTCGCTGCTCGCGCCCAAGGGGGTGCCGGCGGCCATCAAGGCGAAGATCAACGCCGACGTGGCGAAGGTCATCGCCGACCCCGAGATCCGCGCCCGTTTCGACACCTTCGCCTTCGAGCCGCTGGCCTGGTCGCCCGAGGAGATCGAGCGCCAGGCCGAGGCCAAGTCCAAGGTCTACGGCGAGCTGGTGCGCAGGGGCAACATCAGCCTCGAATAGCGGCCCGTGCCTTGCTGGGGCAGTTAAGCTGCCCGCCTGTTTTGACACTTTTTGACATTTCTTCCTTCATGCAAGCCACCAAGAGAGCCCTCCTGATCGCCTGCGGCCTGGCTGCCGCCACGCTGCCGCTGGCCGCGAGCGCGCAGACGCCCGCCTGGCCCACCAAGCCCATCCGCCTGCTCGTCGGCTTCCCGGGCGGCTCCACGCCCGACATCGCCGCGCGCACCATCGCCGAGCCGCTGTCGAAGGCGCTGGGCCAGCCGATCGTGGTCGACAACAAGCCCGGCGCCTCGGGCAACATCGCGGCCGACACGGTGGCCAAGGCCAGCGACGACCACACGCTGGGCGTCGTCATCAACGGCAACCTCACCTCGTCGAAGCTGCTCTATCCGAAGCTGCCCTACGACCCGGCCAAGGACTTCACCTACCTCTCGCTGCTCGCGACCGCGCCGCTGGTGCTGGTGGCGCAGAACAACCTGCCCTCGGGCGATGCCTTCTTCGACGCCGGCCGCAAGGCGGGCAACAAGTGGAACTACGGCTCGGTGGGCATCGGCTCGGTCGGTCACCTGGGCATGGAACTGCTCAAGAGCCGCGTGCCGGGCTTCAACCCCGAGCACGTGCCCTACCAGGGCAATCCGCAGGTCATCACCGGCATGCTCGGCGACCAGATCCAGATGGGCCTGATCCCGCCCGGCGTGGCGATGCCCCAGATCAAGGCCGGCAAGCTCAAGGCCATCGGCCTGACCGCCGGCCGCAGCGCGCTGGTGCCCGAGGTGCCGCCGCTGGCCAATGCCGGCGTGCGCGACTTCAACCTCGAGGTGTGGGTGGCGCTGCTGGGCCCGTCCAACCTCTCGAAGGCCGCGCAGGCGCGCATCGGGCGCGAGCTCGAGGCGGTGATGAAGCAGCCCGAGGTGCGCCAGAAGCTGTTCGAGCAGGGCTGGCAGGCCGTGGGCACCTCGCCCGACGGCATGCGCGCGCGCGTCAACGACGAGGCCGCGATCATGACCAAGATCATCTCGACCAAGGGCATCACTCTCCAATGACGGCTGCAATGACGATGGCCGAGCCGTCGCGTTCGCTGCCGGTGTTCGGCAGCTACGACGTGGTGGTGGTCGGCGGCGGTCCGGCGGGCATCGCCGCCGCCGTGAGCGCCGCGCGCCACGGCGCCAGCACCCTGCTGGTGGAGCGCTACGGCTTCCTCGGCGGCATGGGCACGGCAGGCGGCGTCACCAACTTCGCGGGCCTGTACGGCAAGCGCCGCGGCCAGATGACGCAGCTGGTGCGCGGCGTGGTCGACGAGCTGGTCGAGCGCATCGCGTCGCTCAACGGCATGAACGATCCGCAGGACGGCATGGGCGGGCGCATCCGCGTGCGCTCGTACGACACCTCGGCCTACAAGCTCGCGGCCGACCAGTTGCTCGAGGCGGCCGGCGTGAAGCTGCTGTTCCATGCGCTCGCGGCCTCGGTGATCCACGACGGCGAGCGCATCGCGGCGCTGGTGGTCGAGACCAAGTCGGGCCGGCAGGCGATCCGCGCCAATGCCTTCGTCGACGCCAGCGGCGATGCCGACGTGGCGGCCTTCGCGGGCGTGCCCTTCGAGGTCGGCGACGGCCACGGCAGCGGCCTGTTCCCGACCACCATGTTCCGCATCGGCCAGGTCGACGCGCCGGCCGCGCTCGAGGCGGTGGGCGAGTTCAAGGCCATCAACGACTTCATGGCGCGCGCCGAGGCGAGCAAGCCCGGCGCCTACCGCTTCCCGCGCGAGGGCGCGATCCTGCGGCCCAACAAGGACCCGCGCGAATGGCGCGCCAACGTCACGCAGATCCGCAATGCCGAGGGCCGCGCGATGAACGGCGTCGACGCGCGCGAACTGACCGAGGGCGAGCTCGAGGGCCGGCGCCAGATCGCCGAGTACTTCCGTTTTCTCAAGGCCGAGGTGCCGGGCTTCGCGCAGTCGGCCATCGTCGAGATCGCGCCGCAGGTCGGCATCCGCGAGACGCGGCGCATCCAGGGCCTGTACGCGCTCGAGCGCGAGGACATCCTGTCGTCGGCCAAGTTCGACGACGCCATCGGCCTCAATGCCTGGCCGATGGAGATGCATGCCGACGGCCGCATCGAGTGGGCCTTCCCGCGCGATGCCGACAACGCCTACAACCACCTGCCCTGGCGCATGCTGGTGCCGCGCACGGTCGCCAACCTGCTGGTGGCCGGCCGCTGCGCCTCGATGACGCACGAGGGCCAGTCGGCCGCGCGCGCCAGCGGCGGCTGCTTCGTGATGGGACAGGCCGCGGGCACGGCGGCGGCCACGCTCGGCGGCGGCGCGTTCGCCGACGTGGACGTGGCGGCGCTGCAGGCGAAGCTGGCGGCGGACGGGGTCGACCTGGACCGCTGAGGGAGCGGGAGCGGGAGCGGACAGCCGAACGCAGAGGGCGCGAAGGTTTCGCGAAGGACGCAAAAAAGAAACCTGAAAAAGGTGGGCTGTCGTCGAGGCGCCGCCGCGCTCCCTTCGAGGCGAGCCTTGCTCGGGGCGCCGTGGTCGATCAGGCGCGGCTCACATCATTTCGGCTGTTCTTTCGCGTCTTTCGCGAAACCTTCGCGTCCTCTGCGTACGGTTCCCGCTTTCGGGCTTCCTGCGCGACAGCCCTTTGGGCTCCATGTTTGCTATCGTTTGCGGCTCTCTTTCGTCCAGCCGCTCCCGATGACCCCCGATACCGCCACCGCCGCCCGTCTCGTCGACGACCTCGTCGCCCTCATGCAGCTCGAACCCCAGGGCGGCGACCGCTTCCTGGCGCAGAGCGAGGACATCGGCACGCCGGCCGTGTTCGGCGGCCAGGTGCTGGGCCAGTCGCTGATGGCGGCCAACCTCACGGTCGGCGCCGATCGGCCCGTGCATTCGATGCACGCCTACTTCCTGCTGCCGGGCGAGCATGCGCCGATCGAGTACAGCGTCGACCGCGTGCGCGACGGCCGCAGCTTCACCACCCGCCACGTGGTGGCACGCCAGCAGGAGCGCATCATCTTCGAGATGTCGGCCTCGTTCCAGACCGTGGACGACGGCGTCGAGCACCAGATCGACATGCCCGAGGTGGCCGGCCCCGACGGCCTGGTCAGCGAGCTCGACCAGCGCATCGCGCTCGGCGACCGGCTGCCCGAGCCCTGGCGCAGCAAGGCGATCGAGCCGCACGGCATCGAGTACCGCCGGGTCCAGCCCGACGACCTGCTCGCGCCGGTGCCGCGGCCCGCGTCCGACAGCGCGATCTGGCTGCGCGCCGTCGCGCCGCTGCCCGACGACCCGATGGTGCACCGCGCGCTGCTGGCCTACGCCTCCGACCACGGCCTGCTGCGCGCCGCGATGCTGCCGCACGGCCTGAGCTTCATGACCGGTCAGGTGCGCCCCGCGAGCCTCGATCACGCGATGTGGTTCCACCGCGATTTCCGCCTCGACGACTGGCTGCTCTACGTGCTCGATTCGCCGAGCGCGAGCGGCGCGCGCGGCCTGTGCCGCGGCAGCATCTACACGCGCGACGGCCGACTGGTGGCCTCGACGGCGCAGGAAGGCATGCTGCGGATCCGGGCGCTGAAGAAGGGGTAGACCCCGGCCTCAGAAGGTGTGGGCGATGCCGAACTCGAAGCCCGTCGACCGGCCGCCCGCGAAGTTGCCCGCGTTGACCGCGGGCCCGCCGGGCAGCGCCATGAACGAACGCCCGCGGTTCTCGATGCGCGCCGCCTGCGTGTAGAGCGTGGTGCGCTTCGACAGCGAATGCGCATAGCCCAGCACCCACATCGCACCGCCGTTGCCGTCGACGGGACCGGCCACGGTGCCGGGCGCGAGCTGGGTCGTGACCGTGCCCGACAGCCGCGTGCGGCCATGCGAGAGCTCGATCTTGCCGCCAGACACCGGCACCGTCGCGGCCAGCATCCAGTTCGCCTGCCGGCTGCCGGCCGCGCGGAACTGGCGCCAGGTGCCGGCCAGCCGCACGACGCCGAAGTCGTAGGCCACGGTGGCGACCGAATCGTCGAGCCGGTTCGTCGGCGTTCCGGCGCGCAGCTGCGCGTCCGAGACCGCATGCGCGACCGCCGCGCTGAAGGGCCCGCCGGCGTTGTAGCCGAGCCGGATCAGCCGCAGCCGGGCCGCGCCGGTGGCGACGGTCTCGTTCTCGCGCGGGGCCAGGGCCAGCGTGCCCGAGAAGCCATGGAGGCTGGGGCTGAAGTACTGCAGCATGTTGCGCGCGTAATGCAAGGTGGTGTCGTTCTTGGAGAGCGGGCCGAACACCGCGCGCAGCGGGCCGTTCTGCAGCGTGTCGTAGAGATTGCCCGAGCTGCCCATGCCGATGTTGAGCCAGGGATCGTTCTCCATCCAGGTGACGTAGACCGGATGGAGGTCGTAGCCCAGGCGCAGCGTGCCCCAGCCGCGGTCGAGGATCTCCACGTAGGAGCCGCGGTTCCAGAACTGGCCCGGCATGCTGGTCGAGCCGAGGTTGCCGGTGTCGACGCCGATCAGGGTCTCGAGCTTGATGCCCACGCGCAGGCCGCCGCCGAGGTCCTCCGAGCCGCGGATGCCGAGGCGGCTGGTGCGGTAGCCGCCGCTGGACAGGCTGTCGATCGAGCCGACGCCGCTGTTGCTCACGTGGCGAAAGCCCGCGTCGACGATGCCGTAGAGCGTGAGCGACGACTGCGCCTGGACCTGCGATGCAAGGCCCGCGCACAGGGGCAGCGCGAACCGGAAAGCTCCGAACTTCATGATCTCCTCCTTGGGGTGACGTGGAATGGGCGACAGCGCGCCGCCCAGGGGCGATGCGCCCCTGGGGTGTGGTTCTTCGCGGCCCGCGGGCCGTGGATGGGAAGGGAGGCGCCTGCGCGGCGCTAGGTGCCCGGTTTCGGGAAGGCGCGAGCCTTCACTCGGGCGCGGCCTCGGCGGCCACGGGGTTCGACAGCAGGCCCACGCCTTCGATCTCGATCTCGATGCGGTCGCCGGGCTTCATCCACACCGGTGGGTTGCGCGCATAGCCCACGCCCGAAGGCGTGCCCATGGCCACCACGTCGCCGGGCTCGAGCGTCAGCGCCTCGCTCAGCAGCACCAGGGCCTGCGCCACCGTCACGAGCATGTGGTCGGTGCGATCGCTCTGCATCACGCCGCCGTTGAGGCGCGATTCGATCCGCAGCCCGCTCGCGCCGGGCGGCAGCACCGAGGCGGGCACCAGCCACGGGCCGAAGGCGCCGGTGCCGTCGAAGTTCTTGCCGATGGTCCATTGCGCGGTGCGGCGCTGGTAGTCGCGCAGCGTGCCGTCGTTGAAGCAGGCGTAGCCGGCCACGGCGTCGAGCGCCTGCGCGGGCGTGAGGTGCCGGGCGCGGCGGCCGATGACGACGGCCAGCTCGGCCTCGAAGTCGAGCTTGTCGGACACGCGCGGCCGCACCAGCGGTGCCTCGTGCGCGATCAGCGAGGTGGCCCCGCGCAGGAAGAAGCTCGGGTAGTCGGGCGCGGCATTGCCGCCCTCGGCCGCGTGCGCGGCGTAGTTGAGGCCCAGGCAGATCACCTTGCCGGGGCGCGCCACCGGCGTTTCCCAGCGCAGCCGCGCGGGGTCGAGCAGGGTGGCGCGCGACAGCATCGCCGCGCCGGGACCCGAGGCCACGAGTTCCTGCCAGGCCGTGTCGTGCGCGCCGGCCGGAACCTCGGCGCCCAGGCCCCAGAGTTCGCCATGGCGTTCCACCGCCCACTGGAGGACGCCGTCCGCGGGCGTCACGCGTGCATAGCGCGTCATCTCAGAGGCTCCCCGCCGGATGCGCGGCCAGCACCGTGCCGGCCGCTTCGCCGAAACCCACGCGCGCGCGTCCCGGCGCCTCGCACCAGCCGCGCAGGATCACGCGGTCGCCGTCGTGCAGGAAGGCGCGCCGGTCGTCGCTGTTCGCCAGCGCGACCGGTTCGCGGCCGCGCCGGCTCAGCTCGATCAGGCTGCCGGCCTCGGGCGCGGTCGGCCCCGAGATCGTGCCGGTGCCCAGCAGGTCGCCCGCGCGCAGGTTGCAGCCGCCCACCGTGTGGTGCGCGATCATCTGGCCGATGCTCCAGTACTGGTGGCGGAAGTTGGTGCGGCTCAGGCGCGAGGCTGGCTTGCCTTCGGGCTGCAGCCAGGCCTCGAGCTCGATGTCGAGCGCGCCCGCGGCGCGATGGCCCGCGGACTCGAGATAGGGCAGCGGCTGCGGATGATCGGCCGGCCGGCGCCACGGCACGCTGAACGGCGCCAGCGCATCGAGCGTGACGATCCAGGGCGAGAGCGTGGTCGCGAAGTTCTTGGCCTGGAACGGGCCCAGCGGCGTCATCTCCCAGGCCTGCACGTCGCGCGCCGACCAGTCGTTGAGCAGGGTGAGGCCGAACACATGGTCCATCGCATGGGCCAGCGCAACGGGCGTGCCGCGCGCGTTGCCCCGGCCGATGACCACGCCGAGCTCGAGTTCGTAGTCGAGCATCTCGCAGGGCCGCAGCACCGGCGGCTCGTCGCTCGAGGGCCGGGCCTGGCCCCAGGGGCGATGGATGCGCTCGCCGCTCACGCCCAATGACGAACTGCGGCCGTGGTAGGCGATCGGCATCCACTGGAAGTTGGGCGCGAGGCCCGCGGGCGGGTTGCGCAGGCGGCCGCCGTTCTCGGCATGGTGGATCGAGGTGTAGAAGTCGGTGAAGTCGCCGACGCGGATCGGCAGCGCATGCTCGATGTCCGCGAGCGGAACCAGCGCGGCCTGCAGCGCCGCGGCCTTCGGATGCGGCTGCTGCGCATCGAGCAGGTTCACCAGCGCATGGCGCAGCGCGCGCCATGCGGGCGGGCCCAGCGCGAGCAGCTCGTCGAGCGTCGAGCCGCCCGCGGCGCTCGCGGCCTGGCCGGCCAGGCCGTCGAAGCAGCCGCGCGCCTGCGCCTCGGCCAGGCACAGGGCCTGGTCGCCGATCGCGATGCCGCCCTGGAACGGGTCGTTGCCGCCCTTGCGGCGGAACACGCCGAACGGCAGGTTCTGCAAGGTGAAGTCGCAGCCGGGCGCATGCGCGGACGCGACGATGCAGCGGCGTGCGGGGTCGTGGGTGAAGTCGAGTGGCATGGAATCCTCGCTGGAGTGGATGGGCGGTGCGTGGACGACGATCAGCCCGCGTTCAGGCGCTCGTCGAAGATCGCGACGGCGCGGGTCCAGCCGGCGGAGGCGCTGCGGATCTTGTGCGGGAAGCAGGCGACGTGGAAGCCGTCGGCGGGCAGCGCCTCGAGGTTGTGCAGCTTCTCGAGGTGGCAGTAGCCGATGTCGCGGCCGGCCTTGTGGCCCTCCCAGATCAGGCCCGCGTCGCCGGTCGCCTCGTACTTCTTCGCGGTGTGGACGAAGGGCGCGTCCCAGCTCCAGCCATCGGTGCCCGTGAGCCGGATGCCGCGTTCCAGCAGGTACATGGTGGCTTCGTAGCCCATGCCGCAGCCCGAGCTCACGTAGACCGGATCGCCATAGAGCGCGCCGGCGCGCGTGTTGATCATCACGATCTCGAGCGGCCGCAGCGCATGGCCGATGCGCGCAAGCTCGGCCTCCACGTCCTCGGGCTGGACCACGTAGCCGTCGGGCAGGTGGCGGAAGTCGAGCTTCACGCCGGGCTGGAAGCACCACTCGAGCGGCACCTCGTCGATGGTGATCGAGGGCCGGGGCTCGCCGAGCGCCTTGTCCATCGTGCTGTGGAAGTGATAGGGCGCATCGAGGTGCGTGCCGTTGTGCGTCGACAGCGACACGCGCTCCACGGCCCAGGCCTCGCCGTCGGGCAGGTCTTCCTTCTGCAGCTTGGGAAAGAAGTTCGTGAGCTGGTGGTGCGAGTTCTGGTGGTGGAAGTACTCGATCTTCGGGCCCTTGCCGGGCGGGTCCGAGAGCACGTCGTTCTCGAGGTAGATGGACAGGTCGACGAACTTGCGATGCATGGCGGTCTCCGGGGTGGGGGTCGTGGGGGTGGGGTTCATTCGGGCGCGATGCCGGCCGCGGCCAGTGCCTTGGCCCACAGCGGTTCCTGGTCCTTGATGAAGCGGGCGAACTCGTCGGCCGACATCGGCATCGGCTCGCCGCCGAGGCCGCGCAGGAAGCTCGCGGTGTCCTCGCTCGCGAGGATCTGCTGCAGGGTCTCGTGCAGCTTGTCGACCACGGCCCTGGGCGTGCCGACCGGCACGACGAAGCCGCTCCAGCCCGTGAACTCGGTGGCGCCGGGCAGCACCTCGCGCAGGGTGGGAACGTCGGGCAGCAACGCGGAGCGCTGCGCCGAGGTGACCGCCAGCGCCTTGAGCTTGCCGGCGCGGATCTGCGGCAGCACCGCGCCGAGGTCGGTGAACAGCAGCGGCATCTCGCCCGAGAGGGTTTCGACCACCGCCTGCGGGCCGCTCTTGTAGGGCACGGCCACGATGTCGATGGCCGCGGCCTGCTTCACGCTCGCGCCCGCCACCGCGCCGGTGGCATGCGAATAGGCGTACGACAGCTTGCCCGGGTTGGCGCGGGCGTAGGCCAGCATCTCGGCGAAGCTGCCGAACGCATTGCCGCGGGGATTCGTGACGACCGCCGACGGTATCTGGAACAGGCTCGCCACCGGCACCATGTCCTTGCGCGGATCGAAGGGCAGGCGCTTGAACATGTGCAGCGCCGCCACCGTGTTGGTGTTCGAGATCTGCGTGATCGTGTAGCCGTCGGGCGCGGCGCGCAGCCCCTGGGCGAGACCGATGGTGCCCGCCGCGCCGACCACGTTGTCGACCACGAAGGGCTTGCCGAGCGCCAGGCTCATCTTGTGGGCGAGGTGGCGCGTGACCGCGTCCGCCGTGCCGCCGGCCGGGAACGGCAGGATCAGCCGCACGGGCCTGGCCGGGTAGGCCTGGGCCTGGCAGTCCAGCGCGGGGAGGACCAGCGCGAGTGCCGTGAGACCGGCGCGAAGCCAGCCGCGGCGTTGCATCGAAGAAATCATGTCTCCTGCTCCTTGTGGTTGCCGGCGCATCGAGGCGGCCGGTCGCGATGAATCGAAGGTCTAGACGCCCAGCCCCGGCATGCCGCTCGGCAGGCCCAGCCGCACCCGGCCATAGGCCGGGCCCGACACGTCCCACTGCAGGCCGAACTGCGCGGCGCCCGCATGCACGTCGCGCCACATGCGCTGGATCGGATCGGCCTCCTGCAGGCCGGCGCCGCCGGTGCCCGCGAACACCAGGTCGACGGCCTGCGTGACGAGGCGCGCGCAGAAGGCCGAGTCGCGGCGCAGGCGCGCGCCGAGGGCGCCGGGGATGGCGGGATGGCTCTCGAGCGAGTCCATCGCATCGCACCAGCTGCGCCGCGCGACGAGCTGCGCCGTGTCGAGCAGCGCCTCGACATGGGCGACGCGGTCCTGCACGCCGGGCAGCTCGGCCTGGCTGCGCGTGCCGACCGTGGTCTTGCGCTGCCGCGTGCGTTCGACGTACTCGTTGGCCGCCGCGCGCGCGGCGCCGAGCAGCACCGGCAGCAGCACGAAGCCGCCGACGCCCTGCATGGTCACGCGGAACAGCGGCGCCGCGTGCAGGGCCAGGCCCGGTGCCCGCGCGGCGGCGACCTCGTCGAAGGACAGGCTGCGGTAGCCCGGCACGAAGGCCTTGCCGACGGCGACGTCCTTGCTGCCGGTGGCGCGCAGGCCCACCACGTGCCAGGTGTCGAGCACCTCGTAGTCCTCGCGCGGCAGCAGGAAGTAGCGCGGCCGCGGCGGCTCGTCGGGCGCGTCGCTGGCCATGGCGCCGAGCACGCACCAGCCGCAGGGATCGATGCCGCTCGAGAACGGCCACTGGCCCTCGAGCTCGTAGCCGCCGTCGACCTGGCGCGCCGTGCCGCGCGCGAAGATGTACGAGGAGCCGACCAGCGTGTCGGGGAGGGGCCCCAGACCTCCTGTTGCGCCCGGTCCGGCCAGAGCGCGAGGAACTGGTGGTGGTAGGCCAGGTTCGACAGCACCCAGGCGCTCGAGGCGCAGCCCTGCGCGACCTCCGCGCAGATGTCGAAGAAATCGGCCGGGTGCAGCTCGGCGCCGCCCGCGCGCGCCGGCTGCAGGGCGCGGAACAGGCCCGCGCGATGGAAGTCGTCGATGGTCTCGTCGGGCACGCGGCGCAGCCGCTCGGCCTGCGCGGCGCGTTGCCGCAGCACGGGCTGGAGTTCGCGCGCGCGCGCCGCAGCAGTTCGCTGGCGGCGGTGTCGGATGAATCGGGCAGGAGGGCCTGTGTTTGCATGGTCGGATGCGGCGGGTGGTGAGTCATGGCGATCGGATGCTAGTGATAGAACTATCATTTATTTATAGGGTTATCACCATGCGTGCGGGCATCCAACGGATCCTGAATCAATCGTTAATGCCGATGGTTAGGAGTGAGAGCTTCTCGAAGCCGTGAGAGGCGATCGGAATTTTGGTGATAACCCTATAAAGAAAGATCGGGGCCGTCGCTACGATCGCCCGAGGCCGGCAATCGCGCCCCAGGCCACTCACGGGAGTTCTTCAATGGGCATTCGCAGACTCGAACACTTCAACATCCGCACCGAACGGCTCGAGGCCACGCTGGATTTCTATACGCGCGTGCTGCTGCTGCGCGACGGGCCGCGGCCCGGCAATCCGCCGCGCGCGACCGGCGCCTGGCTCTACGACGCGGACGACGTGCCCGTGGTCCATGTCACGGCCTTCGACCGCAACGATGCGCAGCGGATGGCCTGGATCGACGACTACCTGGGCCCGCGCGATCCCGATTCGCTGCACGGCAGCGGGGCCATCGACCACGTGGCGCTGCTGGCCGAGGGCTACGAGGACACCATCGCGCGCTGCCGGGCGCTCGGCGTGCCGGTACCGTGAACGGCTGGTCGCGGCGCTCGACCTGCGGCAGATCTTCGTCACCGATCCCAACGGGATCTCGATCGAACTCAACTACCGCTGAGCCGCCACGCCATGCACGCAGCCACCCCTTCCGCCGCCGACCGCCGGCAGTTGCGCGACGTCTTCGGCGCCTACATCACGGGCGTCGCCGTCATCACCACGCTCGACGCCGAGGGCCGCCCCCTGCGGCGTGACGGCCAACTCCTTCAGCTCGGTGTCGCTCGATCCGCCGCTGGTGCTCTGGAGCCAGGCGCTCAATGCGCGCAGCTTCCCCGCCTTCAGCCGGCACGAGCGCTTCGTCGTGAACGTGCTCGCGAAGCACCAGCTCGAGCTCTCGCAGCGCTTCGCGATTCCGGGTGCCGACAAGTTCGCCGGCGTCGATTGCCGCCCGGGCATCGGCGGCCTGCCGGTCCTCGCGGACTGCTGTGCCCATTTCGAATGCCGCAAGGTCACGACCTGGCCCGGCGGCGACCACGCGGTGTTCCTGGGGCTGATCGAGCGTTTCGAGCGCTCGGACTTGGAGGGCCTGGCCTTCGGCGGCGGCCGCTACCTGGTCACGCGGGCCCATGCGGAGGCGGCGGGCGCGCCCGGGTGAACTGGTATCGTGCCGGCTCCCGCCGCACCGGCACCGGCCACCTTCCCAGCGATCTCGCATGCCTCGCGCCCCTTCCGCCCCCAGACCCTCGGATTCCGCGGCCCCCGCCAGCGGCGGCGTGGTGCGCCTGCGGCGCGCCGATCGCGAGCGCGAGATCGTGCAGGGCGCGATCCAGTACTTCGCCGACGTCGGCTTCGCGGGCGACACCACCGGCCTGGCGCGCCAGCTCGGCGTGGCGCAGCCGCTGCTCTACCGCTACTTCCAGAACAAGGAGGCGCTGATCGAGCGCGTGTTCCAGGAGACCTTCCTGTCGAACTGGAATCCGCTGTGGGAGGAAATGATCCTCGCGCCCGAGCAGGCCGTCGCGCAGCGCCTGCTCGAGTTCCACCGCGACTTCGCGCGCGTGCACCTGCGGCGCGAGCGCGTGCGGCTGTCGCTGTTCTTCGCCCTGCACGGCTGGGACATGTCGCCGTACTTCCGCGTCATGCGCCAGCGCGTCTACGAACCGATCGCGCTGTCGCTGCGCCAGTACACGGAAGCCGGCCGCGATGGCCAGCCCTTCGCGGTGCAGGAGATCGAGCTCGCGAAGACGGTGGTCGAGAAGATCCAGTACCACGGCATCCGCCAGTGGGTCTACGGCCTGCCGGTGCCCGAGATCGAGCCCGTGATCCAGGCCAGCGTGGCCAGCCTGCTCGACGGCGTGGGCGCGGTGCTGGGCAAGCCGGCGACCAAGCCCTCGTGAGCGCGGGCGCCGCCTAGGCGCCGTTGCTCAGGGCCAGCGGCGGATCCTGCGCGACCGCGCTGCCCGCGCGCTCGTCGAGCACGCGCTGGTAGTTGTCGCGCAGCAGGATGCCCGCGTAGTACACGTGCTCGCGCATCAGCTGCTCGGCGCGCGCCGCGTCGCCGTCGATCACGGCCTGCACGATGCGGTGGTGGTCGTCGTGCGAACGCAGGATCACGCCGTGGTCGTGCCACAGCATGATGCGGTCGGAGGCGAAGGGCACGGCCTGCGCCTGGGCGCCGAAGCGCACCACCCACGGATTGCGCGCGCCCTGCATCAGCGTGTTGTGCAGCGTCACGTTCATCTGCTGGTAGGGCGCGAGGTCGTCGAGCAGCAGCTGTCCCTTGGCCAGGATCTCGTCGCCGGTGCGCAGGCAGTCGCGCAGCAGCGCGGCGGTCGCGTCGTCCACGCCGAGCGCGGCGAAGCGCCGGCAGGCCAGGCCCTCGAGCACCGAGCGCACCTCGTAGGCGGCCAGGATGTCCTCGAGCGCGAAGGCGCGCACCAGGTAGCCCTTCTTCGGCTGGTGATCGATCAGCCCTTCCATCGCCAGCGCGGCGAGCGCGGCGCGTACCGGCGTGCGCGACACCTTGAGGGTCTCGGCGATCGGCACCTCCTCCACCCGCGTGCCCGGCGTGAGCCGTCCGTGCAGGATCCAGGTGCGCAGCGTCTCGGTGACTTGTTGGGAGAGTGTGTCCATGTCAGGTATACATGATGCCGTGGAAATTGGTTAAATAGGGATCGAATAAGGGAAAACGAGGGCGTAAGAAGATCATCATGTATACACAATGCGGTCCTCGATCCACTTTCACGCCGCATCCGACGCGGCTTCGGAGACCTCGCATCCCATGGCGGAACATCATGCACAAGCCCCCGGCCGGCTGGCCCTCGTGACCGGCGGCGGCCGCGGCATCGGCGAAGCCGTGTGCCGGCGCCTCGCGGCCAGCGGCCTGCGCGTCGTCGTGGCCGACATCGACGCAGACAACGCGCGCGCCGTGGCCGCCTCGCTCGGCGCGGGCCACCATGCGCGCCAATTCGACGTGAGCGACGAGGCCGCGGTCGAGGCCGCCTTCGAGGACATCGAGGCCGGCATCGGCCCGGTCGGCGTGGTGGTCTGCGTGGCCGGGCTGCTGCTGATGCCCGGCGGCGAGCGCTCGCCGATCAAGGACACCTCGCTCGAGGACTGGGAGCGCACCTTCGCCGTGAACGCGCGCGGCGTGTTCCTCTGCGGCCGTGCCTACCTGCGCCGGCGCGAGGCGCGGCCGGTGGCGCACGGGCGCATCGTCACCTTCGGCTCGGTGGCCGCGCAGCTCGGCGGCTACCGCTCGAGCGCCACCTACATCGGCGCCAAGGCCGCGGTGCTGGGCCTGACCAAGGCCATGGCGCGCGAGTCGGCGCACCTGGGCGTGACCGTCAATTCGGTCGCGCCGGGCCTGATCGACACCGAGATGCTGCGCGGCACCGTGCAGAGCAGCGGCGCGCTGACGGCCGCGGCCGCCAACATCCCGCTCGGGCGCATCGGCACGGTGGACGACGTGGCCGGCGCGGTCGACTACCTGGTGTCGGAGCAGGCGGCGTACATCACGGGCAATGTGATCGACGTCAACGGCGGCTACCGCATGCAGTAACGCCCGGCGCCGGCGACCGGGCGGCGCCTTTCACTCACCCATACCAACGGAGACAACGTCATGAAAAAGAACTTCCTCGCCCTGGCATTCGGCGCCGCGCTGTGCGCGCTGGCGGCCAATGCCGCCGCGCAGGCCGAGCCCGGCCTGACCGACAAGACCATCAAGATCGGCGTGTTCTCGCCGATGTCGGGTGCGTCGATGAACTACGGCTTCGACGTCATCAACGCCGCGAAGATGTACTACGACAAGATCAACAAGGAAGGCGGCGTGAACGGCCGCAAGATCGAGCTCGTGGTGGAGGACGACCGCTGCAACGCCAACGACCTGCTGGCCGCGGTCAAGAAGCTCACCGAGCAGGACCAGGTGTTCCTGCTCAACGGCCGCTCCTGCTCGGCGGCCGTGGTCGGCGCGCGCGAATACGTCGAGCGCGCGAAGATCCCGCTGGTGATGCTCAACGCCTCGGGCGACGGCGCGCTGTACCCGCCTTCCAAGTACATCTACGGCGCGTTCTCGATCTCGCAGCATGCGGTCGGCGGCTCGATGGTGCAGTTCGCGAGCGAGCACCTGAAGGCGAAGAAGATCGGCTACATCAACCACGACGACGCCTACGGCGGCTGGAACCTCGAGTCGGCCCAGGCGCAGGCCAAGGCGCTCGGCGGCGTCGACCTGCAGGTGCAGTCGGTCAACCCGAACATCACCGACGTCACGGCGCCCATGCTCAAGATCAAGGCCGCCAACCCCGACGTGCTGCTGCTGACCACCTACGCGCGGCCCGTGAGCCTGATCGTCAAGCGCGCCTTCGAGCTCGGCTTCAACAAGCCGATCGTGCTGGCCGTGAACTCCACCGCCGACCTCAAGCAGTTGGTGGAGAACGTCGGCAACAAGGACGCCTTCAAGAACGTCTACATCCAGGAAGTGCTGGCCGACGTGCCCGGCGGTCCCAAGCTCAAGTGGGTCTACGACATGTACAAGGCCGCCTACCCCGAGCTGGCCGCCAAGCCCGGCTACCCGCAGACCTACATGCCCTACGGCATCCCCTCGGCCATGGCGGTGGTCAATGCGCTGAAGGCGGCCGGCCCCAGCCCCACGCGCGAGAAGGTGCTCGCGGCGCTGTCGACCATGAAGTTCGACTCCGGCGTGATGGCCGGCCCGATCGAGTTCGGTCCCGACGACCGCGCGGCGCAGGAAGCGGCCATCTACATCAAGTTCGACGCAACCAACATGACGCTCGTGCCCGGCAGCTACAAGAGCGTGTGGAAGTACAAGCCCTGACGGCGGCTGCGATCTCATGAGCCTTTCCGACATCTGGCTGTTCGTGCAGCAGGGCGTGCTGTCCGGCATCGTCACCGGCAGCGTCTACGCGCTGCTCGCGGTGGCGATCGTCATGGTCTTCAAGACCACCGACGTGCCGAACTTCTCGCAGGGCGAAATCTTCATGGCCGGCGGCTACCTCGCGCTGTTCCCGCTGGTGGTGTGGGGCTGGCCCTACTGGGGCGCGGTGCTCGCGAGCCTCGCGGTCACGGCGCTCGTGGCCGCGCTGTTCCAGCGCGTGGTGATGCAGCGCGTGACCGCCTCGCGCGGCGTCGGCGTGCAGCTGGTGATCGCCACGCTGGGCTTCGCCTACCTGCTCAAGGGCCTGGTGCGCAAGACCGGGCTGGGCGACACGCCGCGCTCGCTGCCCTCGCTGGTGCCGCAGGACCCGATCACCATCGGCCAGGCCTCGCTCACGCTGCTCGACCTCGCGATCTTCGGCACCGCCGTGGTGGTGATGGTGCTGCTGTACCTGATGTTCACGCGCACCCGCACCGGCCAGGCCATGCGCGCGGTCGGCATGAACCCGCGCGGTGCGCAGATCGTGGGCGTGAAGCTGGGCACCATCCGCATGAAGATCTGGGCCCTGACCGGACTGCTCTCGGCCATCGCGGCGCTGCTGATCACGCCCAAGATCCTGATCACGCCCGACATCGGCCACATCGCGATCCTGGCCTACGCGGCCGCCATCGTCGGCGGCTTCACCAGCCTGCCGGGCGCGGTGGTCGGCGGCTTCGTCATCGGCATCGTCGAGAACCTGGTGGGGCTGTTCGTCTCCTCCAACGCCATCGTGGTCGCGCCCTTCGTCGCGATCATGGTGGTGCTGCTGGTGCGGCCGCAGGGCCTGTTCGGCGGCAAGCCGCAGGTGAAGAAGGTATGAGCATGCAGACGACTTCTCCCTGGTGGGATCGCGGCGTGCTGATCGCCATGGCCGCGGTGCTCGCGGTGCTGCCGTTCGCGGCCAGCGGCTACGTGCTCTACGTGGTCAACCTGCTGATGGTGTTCAGCGTGCTCGCGCTCGGCATGCACCTGGTGATCGGCGAGACCGGCCAGTTCGCGCTCTCGCACGCGGCCTTCTTCGGCATCGGCATCTACACGGCCGGGCTCATCAACAACCAGTGGCAGCCGCCGTTCGTGGTGTCGATCCTCGCGGGCGCGCTGCTCGCGGCCGCGCTGGGCTGGGTCATCGGCCTGCTCGCGCTGCGCATGCGAGACATCTACCTGGCGCTCGCCACCTTCGCCTTCGGCGAGGCGATGCAATGGGTATTCCTCAACTGGGAGCAAGTGACCAACGGCTCGAACGGCCTGCAGATGAAGCCGGCCGCGCTCGGCGGCCTGCGGCTGATGAACGACCTGCAGGCCTATCCCTTCGTGGTCGCGATCGCGGCGCTGATGCTGTGGCTCACGGTGGCGCTGTCGCGCTCGCGGCTGGGCTCGTCGTTCCGCGCGGTGCGCGAGAGCGACGTGGCGGCGATCGCGATGGGCGTGAACACGCGCGCGGTCAAGGTCACGTCCTTCGTGCTGTCGGCCGCCTTCGCGGGCGTGGCCGGCGGCATGTACACGCTGTTCACCTCCTTCATCCATCCCGAGAGCCTGGGCTTCCAGACCACCATCCTGATCCTCACCATGGTGGTGGTCGGCGGGCTGGGCTCGGTGCGCGGCGCGGTGGCGGGCGCCATCGTGTTCGGCCTGGCCTCGGAACTGCTGCGCCAGGCACCGTCCTACCAGGAGATCATCTACGGCGGCATCCTGATGCTGTTCATGATGTTCCTGCCCAAGGGCATGGCCTCGCTGTTCGCGGCGCGCAAGGCCACGCGCCGCGCGGCCCCGGCGGGAGGCGCGCGATGAGCACGGGCGCCTTCCTCGACGTGCGCGACATCAGCGTGGTGTTCGGCGGCCTCAAGGCGGTCAACGGCCTGTCGTTCCAGGTCGAGCAGGGCCGCATCCATGCGCTGATCGGGCCCAACGGCGCCGGCAAGTCGACCACCTTCAACTGCATCTCGCGCTTCTACACGCCCAGCAGCGGCAGCGTCGTCTTCGAGGGTCGCGAGCTCACGCGCGTGTCGCCCTACCGCATGGCCTCGCTGGGCATCGCGCGCACCTTCCAGAACCTCGAGCTGTTCGCCGAGCTCTCGGTGCTCGAGAACGTGCTGCTCGGCACCCACGCGCGCGGCACCGGCACGCTGGGCCGGCTGCTGCGCCGCCCCGACCGCGAGACCGAGGACTTCGCGCTGCACCTGCTCGAGCGCGTGGGCCTGGCCGACGAACGCCACCAGCCGGCGCGTGACCTCGACTTCGGCCGCCAGAAGCTGCTCGAGCTGGCGCGCGCGCTGGCCATCAAGCCGAAGCTGCTGCTGCTCGACGAGCCCGCGGCCGGCCTGCGCAACCGCGAGATCGAGAGCCTGGACCGGCTGCTCAAGGAGCTGGTGGCGCGCGACGGCATCACGGTGCTGCTGGTCGAGCACGTGATGCAGCTCGTGATGTCGATCTCGGACCGCATCACCGTCATGGCCTTCGGCGAGAAGATCGCCGAGGGCACGCCCGCGCAGATCGGCAGCGACGCGCGCGTGATCGAGGCCTATCTGGGCAAGGGAAGTGCAAAGGGGGCCGCGCATGGCTGAATCGCTGTTGTCGTTGCGCGCCATCTCGGCCGCCTACGGCCGCATCCAGGCGCTGAGCCATGTCTCGGTCGACGTGCCCGAGGGCGAGATCGTCGCGCTGCTCGGCAGCAACGGCGCGGGCAAGACCACCACGCTCAACTGCATCTCGAACATCGTCGACTGCACCGAGGGCGAGGTGCGGCTGGCCGGCGAGCGCATCGACCGGCTGGGCTCCGACGCGCTGGTCCAGCGCGGCATCGTGCAGGTGCCCGAAGGCCGGCAGGTGTTCCGCGACATGAGCGTGCGCGAGAACCTCGACCTCGGCGCCTACCTGCGGCGCGACCGCGCGGGCATCCGCAACGACCTCGAGGCCGTGTATGCGATGTTCCCGCGCCTGAAGGAGCGCCAGGGCCAGATGGCGGCCACGCTGTCGGGCGGCGAGCAGCAGATGCTCGCGATCGGCCGTGCCGTGATGGCGCGCCCGCGCGTGATGCTGTTCGACGAGCCCTCGATGGGCCTGTCGCCGCTGCTGGTGGAGCAGATGTTCGAGATCATCGAGCGGCTGCACCGCGAACAGAAGATCACCATCCTGCTGGTCGAGCAGAACGTGCAGCTCGCGCTCGCGGTGTCGAGCTACGGCTACATCCTCGAGAACGGCGAGATCTCGCTGCATGGCCCCGCCGCGCAGCTGGCCAACGACGAGGCCGTGCGCCGCGCCTACCTCGGCGTCTGAACGACGCCGCTTTCGCAAAGGAATTCCCATGCTTCTGAAGGACAAGCTCTCGCTCGTCACGGGCGCCGCGCGCGGCCTCGGCGAGGCCATCGCGCGCCGCATGGCGGCCGAAGGCGCGCACGTGCTGGTGGTCGACCGCGACCTCGAGCCCGCGCAACGGGTGGCGGCCTCGATCCGCGCCGCGGGCGGGCGCGCCGATGCCGACAGCGTCGACGTCAGCGACGCGGCGGCGGTCGACGCGCTCGCCGCGCGCATCGCCGCGGCGCACGGCGACATCGACGTGCTGGTGAACAACGCCGGCATCTCGGCGCGCTCGAAGTTCGACGAGCCCGGCGCGCGCGAGGCCTGGGACCGCGTGCTGTCGGTCAACCTGCAGGGCGTGTTCAACGTGACGCAGGCCTTCGTGCCCGCGCTCAAGCGCACGCACGGCAGCATCGTCAACCTGTCGTCGATCGTGGCCTTCGGCGCGGGCATCTCCTCGGCCGGCTACGTGGTGGCCAAGGGCGGCGTGCGTTCGCTCACGCAGGTGCTGGCGCGCGACCTCGCGCCCTGGGGCGTGCGCGTGAACGCGGTAGCGCCCGGACTCATGGTGACCGACATGACGGCCGGCCAGCGCGAGACCGAGCACGGCACCGACTGGTACATGAGCCGCGTGCTCACCAAGCGCCACGGCGAGGCCGACGAGATCGCCGGGCCGGTGGTCTTCCTCGCCTCGGCGATGGCCAGCTACGTCAATGGGGTGGTGCTGCCGGTCGATGGGGGCTATCTGGCGGCATGACGCGAACGCGGACAGCCGTACGCAGAGGACGCGAAGGTTCCGCGAAGGTCGCAAAAGGGAAATTCAAGAAGATGTCTCTTGAATCTTTTTCGCGTTCTTTGCGGAACCTTCGCGTCCTCTGCGTCCGGCTGTTGGCTTCCTGAACTTATCAAGGAACAACGATGAACGACAGCAGTGAAGACAAGCCGCTGGTCCTGGTGACCGGCGGCGCCAGCGGCATGGGCCGCGCCATCGTCGAGCGCCTGGCGCGCGACGGCTGGCGCGTGGTGATGGCCGACTACAACGGCGCGCTGGCCGAGCGCGAGACCCAGGTGCTGCGCGCCGCCGGCCTCGACGTCGACTACCGCGCCATCGACCTGACCGACGAGGCCGCGGTGCGCGCGATGGTGCAGTCGCTGCCGCCGCTCGCCGCGCTGGTGAACAACGCCGGCATCTTCGACGAGCGCGCCTTCATGGACGTGAGCTCGGCCGACTTCCGCCGCATGTACGAGGTGAACCTGCTCGCGGTGGCCACGCTCACGCAGGAGGCCGCGCGCAAGATGGCCGACGGCGCGCGCATCGTCAACATCGCCTCGCGCGCCTACCTGGGCGCGAAGAACCATCCGCACTACGTGGCCTCGAAGGCCGCGCTGGTGGGCTACACGCGCGCCAGCGCGATGGAGCTCGCGCCGCGCGGCATCCTGGTGAACGCGATCGCGCCGGGCCTGATCGACACGCCGCTGCTGCGCGCGCTCACGCCCGAGCGCCGCGCCGCGCAGCTCGCGCTGCAGCCCACGGGCGCGGCCGGCCGGCCCGAGGACATCGCGCAGGCGGTGGCCTTCTTCGCCTCGCCGGCCACCGGCTTCGTCACGGGCCAGGTGCTGTTCGTCGACGGCGGCAAGTCGCTCGGCGGCTCGGGGGCGTGATGGCGCAGCCCCAGGAGAAGACCGGCTACGACGTGGTCGTGATCGGCAGCGGCGCGGGCGGGCTCGCGGCCGCGCTCACGGCGAAGCTCGAAGGCCTCGACGTGCTGGTGATCGAGAAGACCGACCGCATCGGCGGCTCGACCGCGATCTCGGGCGGCGCGGTGTGGGTGCCGCTCAACGACCAGGCCGAGGCCGCGGGTCATCCCGACACGCCCGAGAAGGCGCTGACCTACCTGCGCAACACGGTGGGCGCGGCCGGCGACGAGGCGCTGCGCCAGGCCTTCCTCGAGGCCGGGCCGCGCGCGCTGCGCTACCTGCGCGAGCGCACCGACGTGCAGCTCGCCGCGCGCACCTACTCGCCCGACTACCACCCCGACCGCGAGGGCGCCGCGATGGGCGGCCGTTCGCTCGATCCGATCGAGTTCGACGGCCGGCTGCTCGGCCCCCCACTTCCGCGCCCTGCGCGATCCGCTGCCCGAGTTCTGCGTGCTCGGCGGGATGATGGTCAACATGACCGACGTGAAGCACCTGCTCGCGGTCACGCGCTCGTTCGCATCGTGGAAGCACGGCATGAAGCTGGTGCTGCGCTACTTCGCCGACCGCTTGAGCGGCCACCACCGCGGCACGCGACTGCTGCTGGGCAATGCGCTCGCGGGGCGGCTGTTCCACGGGCTGCTGAAGCAGAAGATTCCGTTCTGGCTCGAAACGCCCGCGCTGGCGCTCGAACAGGATGCGGGCGGTGCCGTGACCGGCGTGCGCGTGAAGCGCGACGGCCGCGAGATCGTGCTGCAGGCGCGGCGCGGCGTGGTGGTCGCGACCGGCGGCTTTCCGTGGAATGCGCAGATGCGCGCCGAGCACTATCCGGCGCCGACCGGGCCCTACTCGATGTCGCCGCAAGGCAATGTCGGCGAGGGCATCGCGATGGCGCGGCAGGCCGGCGGTGTGCTCGGCACCGGCCATGTGGGCCCGGCGCTGTGGGCACCGGTGTCGATGATGCAGCGCCCCGACGGCAGCATGTTGCGCTATCCGCACCTGGTGTGGGACCGCGCCAAGCCCGGGCTGATCGCGGTCGATGCGCGCGGCGAGCGCTTCGTCAACGAATCGACCTCGTACCACGAGTTCGTGCGCGGCATGTACCAGGCCAACGAGGCCGGCACGAGCGTTCCGGCGCTGCTGGTGTGCGACAGCGACTTCATGGAGAAGTGGGGCCTGGGCCTCGCGCTGCCGGGTGGGCGGTCGCGCGAGCACCTGGTGCGCGCCGGCTACCTGTACCGCGCCGACACGCTCGAGGCGCTGGCACGCCAGGCCGATGTCGATCCCGACGGCCTCGCGCGCACCGTGGCCGCGTTCAACCCACCGGCCCGCGCGCGGCGAGGACCCGGCCTTCGGCAAGGGCAGCACGGCCTACAACCGCTACCTCGGCGACCCTGAGCACCAGCCCAATGCCTGCGTGGCACCGGTCGCGAAGGCGCCGTTCTACGCGGTCAAGGTCTATCCCGGCGACATCGGCACGGCCCTGGGCGTGCGCGCCGATGGCCATGCGCGCGTGCTCGATGCGCGCGGCACGCCGATCGCGGGCCTGTACGTGGCCGGCAACGACATGCACTCGGTGATGGGAGGCGAGTATCCTGCGCCCGGCATCACGCTGGGACCGGCCCTGACCTTCGGCTGGGCCGCCGGCATGCACCTGGCCCATGGCCATGACGAACACGCCTGACCCCACACACTTCACACCCATCATGAAGATCTTCTATTCCCCTGCTTCCCCCTTCGTGCGCAAATGCATGGTCGTCGCGCATGAGCTCGGCATCGCCGAGCGCATCGAGCGCCTGCCGAGCGCGGCCGGCCCGGTGAAGCGCGACGCGACCATCCTGCCGACCAACCCGCTGGGCCAGGTGCCGACCTTCCTCACCAACGATGGCCAGGCGCTGTTCGACAGCCGCGTGATCTGCGAGTACCTCAACGACCAGCAGGGCGGCACGCTGTTCCCCGCCTCGGGCAAGGCGCGCTGGGCCCGTCTCACCGAACTCTCGCTGGCCGACGGCATGACCGCCGCCGCGCTGCTCGCGCGCTACGAGAACGTGCTGCGTCCACAGGAATTCCGCTGGGCCGACTGGACCGACGGCCAACTCGCCAAGGTGCGCACCGGGCTCGAATGGCTCGAGAAGGAAGCGGCTGGATTCGGCGAACGTGTGGACATCGGGACCATCGCCTTCGGCTGTGCGCTGGGGTACATGGACTTCCGGTTTCCGGATGTGGATTGGCGTGCTCAGGCGCCTCGCAGCGCGGCTTGGTTCGAGGCTTTCAACCGGCGAGCCTCCATGCAGGCGACGTTGCCCACTGCTTGAGGTTGGAGCGGGCTCACGCCGACGGGGTACTCCCCTCCGCGAATGTCCCCGGCCTTCGGCCTCCTCCTTTATTTCGCTGCGGGGAGTACCCCGCCGACGTGCGCCAGACGCGCAGCAGTTGATCGGCCGGCACCACCGCTGCGCCTCCCGTGCACAGGGCAGTGGGTGCTTCCCGCAGCGAAATAAAGGAGGAGCCGAAGGCGGGGACATTCGCGGAGGGAAGTACCCGCTGTCCTGTGCACGCGCCCCGAAACAAAAAACGCCCAACCTGGCAAGGCAACCAATTCCTTGGCTAAATGCCACCCTCCGCAAGAAACCAAGGACCCCGAATGTCTTCTGAGCAAAAAAAGGTAGCCATCGTCACCGCAGGCGGCAGCGGCATGGGCGCCGCCGCGGCCCGCAAGCTCGCGCAGGACGGTTTCCGTGTCGCCATCCTGTCCTCCTCGGGCAAGGGCGAGGCCCTCGCGAAGGAGCTCGGCGGCATTGGCGTGACCGGCTCCAACCAGTCGAACGACGATCTCAAGCAACTCGTCGACCGCGTCATCGCCGAGTGGGGCCGCATCGACGTGCTCGTCAACAGCGCCGGCCACGGCCCGCGCGCGCCCATTCTCGAGATCACCGACGACGACTGGCATCGCGGCATGGACGTCTACCTGCTGAGCGCCGTGCGTCCCAGTCGGCTCGTCACGCCGCACATGGTCAAGCAGGGGGGTGGCGCCATCATCAACATCTCGACCTTCGCCGCCTTCGAACCCGATCCCGTGTTTCCGACCTCGGGCGTGTTCCGTGCCGGCCTCGCCGCCTTCACCAAGCTCTTTGCCGACCAGTATGCAAAGCACAACGTGCGCATGAACAACGTGCTGCCCGGCTTCATCGACAGCCTGCCCGAGAAGGAAGTGTTTCGCGAACGCATTCCCATGGGACGTTATGGCCGCAGCGACGAGATCGCCGCCACCATCGGCTTTCTCGCTTCCGATGGCGCCGGCTACATCACCGGCCAGAACCTGCGCGTCGACGGGGGCATCACGCGCTCCGTCTGAGGCCCTCATGGGGCGCTGCCTACAATCGGCGCCCATGTGCCCGAGGACGTTCCACCACCTGAACACGCTTCGCGCGGGACGTCCTTCTCTTCAGCCGGCACGCCCGCCGGCGCGCCTCCTGCTATGCGCTCGCTCGCATCGCGCGCGACAGCCAGTCCCGGCAATCGGGCTGCTCGCGGCTGACTCCCCCTTGAGCCTGGCGCATTGAATGCAGCGCGGCGGCAGCGCCCGCCGCTTTCTCCCTTGCGCCATCAGTCGGCGCGATGCCTTCCAACGTCCCGCGATGCCTTGTCCGCAGCGGGCTGCTTTCCGCTTTCTCCATGTCTTCCCGCTACAGCCGCCTGCGCACCGAGTGGTGTCCGAGCATTCCGCGCGAACTGATGGCCGGCGCCGTCGCCACCTTCGCGCTCATTCCCGAGGTCATCGCCTTCTCCTTCGTCGCGGGCGTCGATCCCGCGGTGGGCCTGTTCGCCTCCTTCGTCATCGGCATCGTCATCGCGTTCACCGGCGGGCGCCCCGCCATGGTCTCGGCCGCGGCCGGGTCGGTGGCGCTGGTGGCCGCGCCGCTGGTGCATGCGCACGGCCTGGCCTATCTGCTCGCGGCCGGCCTGCTCGCGGGCGCGATGCAGATCGTCTTCGGGCTGCTGCGCCTCGGTGTGCTGATGCGCTTCGTGTCGTCGTCGGTGCGCACCGGCTTCGTCAACGCCCTCGCGATCCTGATCTTCGCCGCGCAGATGCCGCACTTCATCGGCGCCAATGCCGCCACCTGGGCGATGGTCGGCCTCGGGCTCGCGGTCATCTACCTGCTGCCGCGCTTGACCACCGCGGTGCCGTCGCCGCTGGTGTGCATCGTGGTGGTCACGCTCGCGGGCCAGTGGCTGGGCCTGCCGCTCAAGACCGTGGCCGACCTCGGCCAGCTGCCCGATGCCTTGCCCATGTTCGCGCTGCCCGCCGTGCCGCCGACCCTCGAGACCCTGCGCATCATCGCCTTGCCCGCCTTCGCCATCGCGATGGTCGGCCTGCTCGAATCGATGATGACCGCGAGCGTGGTCGACGAGCTCACCGACACCCCGAGCTCGAAGAACCGCGAGTGCGGCGGCCTCGGCCTCGCGAACGTGGCGGCCAGCTGCTTCGGCGGCATCGCGGGCTGCGGAATGATCGGCCAGACCGTGAGCAACGTGCGCTACGGCGGCCGCGGCCGGCTCTCGACCCTGTTCGCCGGGGCCTTCCTGCTGATCCTCATGGTGCTGCTCAAGCCCTGGGTGTCGCAGGTGCCAGTGGCGGCGCTGGTCGCGATCATGGTGATGGTCTCGGCCTCGACCTTCGACTCGGGGTTCGCTGCGCACGCTGGTGCGCCATCCGCGCCTGTCGAGCGTCGTGATGCTCGCCACCGTGGCCGTCACCGTCGCCACCGACAACCTGGCCGCGGGCGTGGGCATCGGCGTGCTGCTCAGCGGCGTCTTCTTCACCTTCAAGGTGGCGCGGCTGCTGCGGGTGCAGGCGCGGCAGGACGACGAGGGCGCCTGGCGCTTCGCCGTCAGCGGCCAGGTCTTCTTCGCCTCGGCCGACATGCTGGTCGATGCCTTCGACGTGCGCGAGATCGACGGCGCGCCGGTGCGCATCGATGTTTCTCAGGCGCACTTCTGGGACGTGACCGCCGTGGCGGCGCTACGCAAGGTGGTCGAGCGGCTGCGCAAGCATGGCAGCGCGGTCGACGTGAGCGGCATGAACCAGGCCAGCCGCGACCTCGTGCTGCGCCTCGACGCGGCGCCCGAGTGAAGCAGCTCAGGCTGCGGCCGCCTCGGCGCGCACCTGGCTGCGAAAGCGCCCCGGGCTCTCGCCCACCGCGCGCCGGAAGGCCGCGCTGAAGGCCGTCTCCGACTGGTAGCCCACGCGCTCGGCGATGCGCGCGATGCCCTCGTCGCCATGCCGCAGCGCATGGCGCGCCACCGTCATGCGCCAGCCGCCGAGGTAGTCGAGCGGCGTCGAGCCCGTCAGCGCCTTGAAGCGCAGCGCGAAGGCCGTGCGCGACATGCTGGCCGTCTGCGCCAGGCGCTCCACCGTCCAGGGCTGGGCGATGTCGGCATGCATGCGCGACAGCGCGGTGCCGATGCGCGCATCGGTCATCGCGCCGAGCCAGCCCTCGGGCTGCGGCGCGTTCGCGAGATGCACGCGCAGCGCCTGCACCAGCACCAGCGCCGCGAGGTGGGTGCGCGCCAGGGTCGAGCCCGGGCGCGGCTCGGCCGTCTCCCAGCCCATCAGGTCGAGCAGGCCCACGAGCGGCCGCGCGCCCGGATCGCTTGCGCGCAGGTGGATCAGCGGCGGCAGGTGGCGCAGCAGCAGTTCGCCGGCCTCGCCCGAGAGCGCGAAGCGCCCGCTCGCGAGCACCACGCGCGTCGCGTCGCTCGCGTCGAGCCCGTCGTGGCGCAGCACCCCGTCGGGGCCGCGCTGCTCGCGGTTCAGGCGCGTGCCGTCCTGCAGCGGCCCGGGCGGATCGCTCGCGGCCGAGAAGGGCAGGCCGTTGGTCAGCAGGAAGAAGTCGCCGGCCTCCAGCATCACCGGCGCGGCCGCGCCCTCGACCTCGATGCCAAGGCGCCCCTCGAGCAAGCAGCCCAGCTTGATGTGCGAGGCGTAGTGCCCATAGCGGAAGGCCCAGCGGCCGCGCGCCTCGAAGCGCGACGAGAGCGTGCTGCTCACCGTGAGCATGGCCAGCACATCGGACAAGGGATCCATGATTCTGTACGAATGAATAGGAAATGCGTGCTGATGATTATTCAATCATTCAGGCTGACGAGCGACCATCGCGGCATGTCCTCCTCGAACGCTCCAGTTTTCCGTCACGCCGTCGTGCTGGGCCTGCTCACCACCATCGGCCCCTTCGCCATCGACATGTACCTGCCCGCGCTGCCCGCCATCGGGCGCGCGCTGGGCGCCGATCCGCATGCGATGCAGGTCAGCCTGATGGCCTTCTTCATCGCGGTCGGCGCCGGCCAGCTGGTCGCGGGCCCGCTGTCGGACATGTTCGGCCGCCGCCGGCCGATGGTCGCGGGCCTCGTGCTGTTCATCCTCGCCAGCATCGGCTGCGCCTTCGCGCCCAGCGCGGGCGTGCTGGTCGCGCTGCGCTTCGTGCAGGGGCTCGGCGCCTGCGCCTGTATGGTCACGCCGCGCGCCGTGGTGCGCGACCTGTACACCGGGCCCGAGGCGGCGCGGATGATGTCGCTGCTTCTCATGGTCTACAGCGTGTCGCCGATCCTCGCGCCGCTGGCCGGCAGCCTCGTGGCCGAGAGCCTGGGCTGGCGCGCCGTGTTCGTCGCCGTCGCCGCCGTCGGGCTCGCGGGCCTCGCGATGCTGCTGGCCCTGCTGCCCGAGACCCGGCCCGCCACCGCGCGGCTGTCGAGCAACTTCCGCAGCGCCATGGCCGGCTACGGCGTGCTGCTGCGCGACCGCCACTTCATGGCGCTGGCCTTCATGGCCTCGTTCACCGTCTCGAGCTTCTTCGTCTACGTGGCCAACTCGCCTTTCGTGATGAGCACGCATTTCGGCGTCTCGCCGCGCATGTACGCGGTGCTGTTCGCGCTCAACGCGGTGTCGCTGCTCGCGCTGTCGCAGGCCAATGGCCGGCTGGTGGCGCGCTTCGGCATCCGGCGCGTGCTGCGCACGGCGGTGATCGCGCAGGCCGCCACCCTCGGGCTGCTGCTGGTGCTCACGGTCGCGGGCGTGGACCGGCTCTGCGTGCTGGTGGCGCTGCTGATGATCGGCTTCGGCCTCAACGGCCTGATCGTGCCCGGGGCCTTCGTGCTCGCGATGGAAGGGCATGCCGCGCTCGCGGGCACGGCCTCGGCGCTGATCGGCACGATGAACTTTGCGGGCGGCGCGGTGATGGTGGCGCTGGTCGCGCCGTTTGCAGACGGCAGGCCGCTCTCGATGGTGGCGGGCATCGCCGGCTGCGCCGCGGTCGTGCTGACGCTGGCCTTGCGCACCCTGCGGCCGGTGCGGCGCGTGCCCGGTGTCATGCAGGGGTTCTCTAAGTGATTGCCCCGTGAGCAAGGCGCGGCCTTGGGCCTAGCCTTCGCGCATTCCATCGGAGCTTCGATGGACTGCAAAGGCTTTGATGAACATCCCCGCCCCGGTGCTCGACAGCATGCAGCGAACCCTCCGGTCCTACGAGGCGTCCGCGCGCGACTACGACGCGATCGTGGCGGACCATCCGCCGCCCGAGATCGAGGACGCGCTGCGCCGCATGGTGGCGTGCATGCCCGCGGGAGGCAGCGTGCTCGAGGTCGGCTCGGGCACAGGGCGCGACGCCGACTTCGTCGAATCGCTGGGCGTGATCGTCAGGCGCACCGATGCGACGCAGGCCTTTCTCGACCTGCAGGCCGAGCGCGGCAAGCAGGGCGCGCTGCTCAATGTCGTCACCGACCCGCTGGGCGGGCCCTTCGACGCCATCCTCGCGATGGCCGTGCTGATCCATGTCGATCGCGCGCAGATCGCGCCGGTGCTGCGCAAGGTGTTCGACGCGCTCGCGCCCGGTGGCGTCTTCCTCGCGGGGCATGCGCATCGGCGAGGGCGAGACCAACGGCGACTACCAGACCGTGTACTGGGACCGGGACCGGTTCGCCGCGCAGCTCGCGGCGGCCGGGCTGCGACTGGATTGGGAGCGGCAGTGGATCGGCCGCGAGGACGTGCGCTGGGCCAGCTTCCTGGCCTGCCGTCCGCGCGGATGAAGACGACCTACACGCCCAGGTAGCGCGTCCACAGCGAACGGTCGGCATCGAGCGCGGCCGAGTCGCCCTGCCACACCACGCGCCCGCGCTCGAGGATCACGTGCCGGTCGGCCAGCGGCAGCAGGCGCTGCACGTACTTGTCGACCACCAGGATCGCTTCGCCCTCGGACTTGAGCGTGGCGATGCAGTGCCAGATCTCCTCGCGGATCACGGGCGCGAGGCCTTCGGTGGCCTCGTCGAGGATCAAGAGGCGCGGATGCGTGGACAGCGCGCGCGCGATCGCCAGCATCTGCTGCTCGCCACCCGAGAGCTGGTTGCCCGCATTGGCCTTGCGCTCCGCGAGGCGCGGGAACAGGCCGTAGAGCGCCTCGACGGTCCAGCGCGGCGCGCTGCCGGGGGCGCGGGCGCGCGAAGGCGCGCAGGTGCTCGTCGACGCTGAGGTTGGGGAACACGTGCCGGCCCTCGGGCACGATGGCCACGCCGCGGCGCGCGATGGCGTCGGGCTTGTGGCCGCCGATGGCCGCGCCGCCGAAGCGCAGCTCGCCGCGCATCGGCGCGAGCATGCCGGTGATGACCTTGAGCAGGGTGCTCTTGCCCATGCCGTTGCGTCCCAGCAGCGCGAGCACCTCGCCCGCGCCGATGCGCAGGTCGATGCCGAACAGCACCTGGCTGGCGCCATAACCGGCCTCGATGGCCTGTGCCTCGAGCAATGTCGTCGAACTCATTGAAGTACCTTCGTGCTTCGCACTGCGGTGCGAGCTTGCTTGGGGCGGCCCGGTGCGGCGCTCATGCGTGACCTTCCGCTTCGGTGCCCAGGTAGACCGCCTGCACGTCGGGATGCCCGCGCACCTCGTCGGCCGTGCCGCTCATCAGCACGCGGCCCTGCACCAGCACCGTGAGCCGGCTGGCGAGGCGGAAGACGGCGTCCATGTCGTGCTCGATCAGGAGGATCGCCATCGAGGCGCGCAGCGACTCGATCAGGTCGACCATGCGCGCCGACTCGTCGGGGCCCATGCCGGCCATCGGCTCGTCGAGCAGCAGCAGCTTGGGCTCGGCCGCGAGCGCCAGCGCCACGTCGAGCGCGCGTTGCGCGCCGTGCGGCAGCGTGCCGGCGATGCGGTCGCGCTCGCGCGCCAGGCCCACGCGCTCGGCCAGCGCCGCGGCGCGGTCGGCCAGGTCCTTCTCGCGCGAGCGCGGCGCGAGGAAGCGCAGGCTGCTGCCCGCATGCGCCTGCGCGGCCAGCATCAGGTTGTCGTGCACCGTGTCCTTGGCGAACACGCGCGTGACCTGGAAGCAGCGCGACATGCCCGCGGCCACGCGCTGGTGGTCCTTGAAGCCGGTGATGTCCTTCTCGTCGAGCAGGATGCGGCCCGCGTCGGCCTTGAGCAGGCCGGTGATGAGGTTCACCAGCGTGGTCTTGCCCGCGCCGTTGGGGCCGATCAGCGCATGCACTTCGCCGCGCTCCACCGTGAGGCTCACATGGTCGGTCGCCAGCAGGCCGCCGAAGCGCTTGACCAGTCCTTCGATCCTGAACAGGCTCATGGCGTGGCCTTCGCGAGCGGTGCGCGGCGGCGCGACAGCGCGGCCAGTCCCTTGGGCGCCCACAGGGCGACGGCGATCAGCAGCAGGCCCAGCGGCATGTGCCAGTGTTCGGTGTGCTGCTTGAGCGCTTCCTCGAGCAGCAGCCACACGGCGGCGCCCACCGGCCCGCCCCAGCTGCGGCCGAGGCCGCCGATCACCACCATCACCAGCAGCGTGGCCGACTGCGTCCAGTGCATGATGGCCGGGCTCACGAAGCCGTTGCCGCCCGCGAGCAGCGCGCCCGCCAGGCCGGCGATGGCGCCCGCGATCGCGAAGGCCGCGAGCTGCAGCCGGAACACCGGGTAGCCGAGTGCGCGCATGCGCGTCTCGTTGTCGCGGATGCCCATCAGCGCATGGCCGAAGCGCGACTGCGTGGCGCGCTGCAGCCACCACAGCGCGAGCGCCACCAGCGCCAGCACCACCCAGTAGAAGTTGCTCTCGTTGCCGAGGTCGAGGCCCGGCAGCAGGGTGGGGCGGCTCATCAGCGTGTAGCCGTCGTCGCCGCCGTACTTGCGCAGCGAGACCGCGACGAAGTACAGCATCTGCGCGAAGGCCAGCGTGGTCATGATGAAGTAGACGCCGCGCGTGCGCAGCGCCACCGTGCCGATCAGCGCGGCGGCCAGGCCGGCCGCCACCACGGCCGCGGGCCACAGCACCCAGGCCGAGGTCGTGCCGGCGTCGCTGAGCGCCACCACCGTGTAGGCACCCACGCCGATGAAGCCCGCGTGGCCGAGCGCGACCATGCCGCCGAAGCCGAGGATGAAGTTGAGGCTGGCCGCGGCCAGCGCGACGATCAGCACGCGGCGCACGAAGCCGATGTAGAACTCGAGGCCGAACAGCGGTGCGATCAGGGGAAAGGCGGCGAGCAGCAGCAGGAGCAGCCCGAGGCCGATGTGACGGGTTTTCATGCGCGTGCCGAGAAGAGGCCCGAGGGCCTGAAGAGAAGGACCGCCACCATCAGCGCGTACATCGCGACCTCGGCCACCAGCGGACCGAGGTCGGCCGCGGTGGCCGGCGGCAGCGTGGCGCGCAGCAGCATCGGCACGAAGGCGCGGCCGATGGTGTCGACGATGCCCACCAGCAGCGCGGCCACGAAGGCGCCGCGCACCGAGCCGATGCCGCCGATCACCAGCACCACCAGCGCCGGGATCAGGATCTGTTCGCCCATGCCGACCTGCACCGCGACGATCGGTCCCATCAGCGCGCCGGCCAGCGCGGCGAGTGCCGCGCCGAGCAGGAACACGCCGTTGAAGATGCGGCCCACGCGCACGCCCATCAGCTCGGCCATCGGCCGGTCGGAAGCGCCCGCGCGCACCCGCATGCCGATGCGCGTGTGGTTCACCAGCAGGTAGAGCGCCAGCGCGACCAGCATGCCGCCGACCAGGATCACCAGCCGGTACGAGGGATAGGGCAGGCCGTCCATCAGCTCAACCGGGCCCGAGAGCGCGGCGGGCGTCGGCGCCATCACCGGCGACGGGCCCCAGATCATCTTGACCAGGTCGTCGGCCACCAGGATCACGCCGAAGGTCGCGAGCACCTGCGCGAGGTGGTCGCGCGTGTAGAGGCGGCGCATCAGCAGCACCTCGAGCAGCAGCGCCACCACCACGGTGACCGCCACCGCGATGACGATGGCCGCGGCGAACGAGCCGGTGCGCGTGTGCGCCTCGGCCGCGACGTAGGCGCCGGCCATGAACAGCGAACCGTGCGCGAGGTTCAGCACGTCCATGATGCCGAATACCAGCGTGAGGCCCGCGGCCAGCAGGAACAGCATCAGGCCGTAGCCGAGGCCGTTGAGCAGCTGCTCGAGAACGAGGATGGGGGTCATTGGATGAGAGTGGAATGCGGGCAGCCATACGCGAAGGGCGCGAAGGTTTCGCGAAGGACGCAAAAGAAAACCTCGAAAGTTTTCCCCTGTCTCTTTCGCGTCCTTCGCGGATTCTTCGCATCCTCTGCGTCCGGAAGTTCGGGAATCCGAATGGCGCGGGCGCCGCTTACTTCATCGGGCACTTGTCGGCGTAGCTGTCGCCGTAGTTCGTCAGCACCGTGTTGATCAGCTTGTTCGTGACCTTGCCCTGCGCATCCTTGCCGATCACGCGCAGGTAGAAGTTCTCTACGGGGTAGTGGTTGTTCGCATACTTGAAGTTGCCGCGCGTCGAGGCGTAGTTGGCCTTCTTGAGCGCCGCGATCACGGCCTCGCGGTTCTGCGCGTTGCCGCCGGCCTGCTTCACGGCGGCGTCCATCGCGAGGATGGCGTCGTAGGCCTGCGCGGCGTAGACCGACGGATAGCGGCCGTTGTACTCCTTGCGGAACGCGGCCACGAAGGCCTTGTTGGCGGCGTTGTCGAGGTCGTGCGCCCAGTGCGAGGTGTTGAACAGGCCCAGCATCGGCTCGCCCACGGCGCCGATCACGTCCTCGTCGGCCGAGAAGCCGCTGGTGACCAGCGTGATGTCCTTCGACAGGCCCGCGCCCACGAACTGCTTGATGAAGTTGATGCCCATCGCGCCGGGCAGGAAGAAGTAGATCGAGTCGGGCTTGGAGGCGCGCAACTGCGCGAGTTCGGCCGCGTAGTCGATCTGGCCGAGCTTGGTGTAGAGCTCGTCGGCCACCTGGCCCTTGAACTGGCGCTTGAAGCCGCCGAGCGCGTCCTTGCCCGCGGGATAGTTGGGCGCGATCAGCACGATCTTCTTGAAGGCGCGGTCCTGCGCGAACTTGCCGGCGGCCTCGTGGAACTGGTCGTTCTGGTAGGCGGTGCCGAAGAAGTAGGCATTGCACTGCGCGCCCGCGAACTGGCTCGGGCCGGCATTGGCCGAGAGGTAGGGCACCTTGGCGTTGAACAGCGTCGGGCCGACGGCCAGCGCCACGTTGGAGCCGATCGGGCCGCTGAAGATGTCGATCTTGTCGCGCTGGATCATGCGGTCGACCAGCTGCTTGGCCTGGTCGGGGCTGCCGGCCATGTCGGCCTGCACGAACTCCACCTCCTGCCCGCCGAGCTTGCCGCCCAGCTGCTTGATGCCGAGCGCGAAGCCGTCGCGGGCCTCGGCGCCCAGCGCCGCGAACGGGCCCGAGATGTCGAGCGCCAGGCCGACCTTGACCGGCGCGGCCAGGGCCGAGGCCGCGGCGCCGCACAGCAGCAGCGAAAGCAGGGTGCGCGGCAGCGCGGACGATTTCGGGGACGGTTGGCTCATCGGATTCTCCGGCAGGGATGGGGTGAAACGGTGTCGAACCGTTGATAGCTAAATACTTTAGCCGTAAACAATTCGGTGTCAACGGTACTAGCACGAATGGTGCCAGTGACCGCCTCGTGCGCGGCCCCGATGTCCCCAAAAAAAGGAGCGGCATCGACCCGGGTCGATGCCGCCTGCGATGCCTTCGAAGAGGGCGCGGCGCCCGCGTGGTGCGCCGCCTTCTTCGCGCCGATCAGCCGAAGGGGCTGGCCGTCGCGAACCACAGGCCGATGCCGGTGGCGATGATGAAGGCCCCGTCGGTCACGCCCGCGACCAGGAAGAACTTGGTCTGCAGCGTGTCGACCATCTCGGGCTGGCGCGTCGTGCCCTCGAGGAACTTCTGTCCCACCAGCGCGATGCCGATGCACGAGCCCAGTGCCGCGATGCCGATCAGCAGGGCGACCGCGAGGGGAAGGATGTTGAAGCCGTTCATGGTGCTTTCTCCAGTGGTTGATGCCTGGACGTACTGTCCTGCATCGACTGCACCGGGTCCATGACCTCGCGGGTCATGCGCGCGCGGCGGCGGCTCAGGTGCGCGCGGCGCGCGAGGGCCACAGCACCGAGGCGATCGCCACCATCATCAGCGCCACCGCCACCCAGTCCTGCCAGTGCACCGCCTCGCCGAGCCACACCGCGCCGCTGAACACGCCGAGCACCGGGATGAACATCACGCTGAGCGTGGAGGCCACGGGCGGCAGCCCGCGCGCGAGGTAGAACCATGCCGCGTGCGCGAAGCCGAAGATCAGCACCGCGTTGTAGAGGATCGCGCCCCAGGTCACGCTGCCGGGCCAGCGCCACTGGTCGCGCTCGAACAGCGCCGACAGCACCGTCATCACCACCGCGGTGAGCGCCGTCATCCAGAACGAGAGCGTGAGCGTCGGCAGCCCGATGCGCGTGTGGCGCAGCAGCTGCGTGCCCAGCGCCCAGGTGGCGGCCGCCACCAGCGCGAGCGCGACATAGCCGGGCCGCCCCGCGAGGTCGGTGAGCTCGTGCCACAGCAGCAGGCCCACGCCGATCGCGCAGGCGCCCACGCCGGTCCAGGCGCGGCGCGAGAGCGCGGCCGAGAACAGCAGCGCGCCGATCACGGCCGAGAACACCGGCATGGTGTAGCCGAGGATGGCCGCGCGCCCGCCCGACAGCGCCTTCACCGCGAGGATGATGCAGGCGTGCCAGACGAACATGTTGGTGGCGCCCAGCCAAAGCAACTCGGGCCAGGCGCCGCGCGGCACGCGGAACGGCACCTTCATCCACGCCAGCGCCAGGCCCAGCACCGGCAGCCCGAGCCAGATCGAGATCGCGCGGAAGGCCAGCGGCGGATAGTCCGCCACGCCGAGCTTCATCACCGGCCAGTTGAGGCCCCAGGCGAGGGTCAGCAGGACGAGGATGACGAACTGGCGCGGGGTGAAGGAAGGCATGGGGCGCGATTGTGGCGCGGACCGTGGTTCCGTGCCTGGGGCCGCGGAAGACGCAGTGGGCCTCCTCTGCAACGAAATGACCTCGACACCTAAAATGGCCCGATGGAAGCGCAAGCCTTGCTGATAGCTTTGCACGACGAGTCGGCCGGATACGAAATCTCGCCGGAGCGGGTGCCGCTGTCCGTGTTGCGCGGCTTTGCCAGGGACGTCGACGAGTTCCTGCGCGGCGATGGCAACGATGTCGACACCAGCGCGCTGGATGTCTCCATCGAGCAAGGTTCGCTCGCCATTCGCACGGCACCGACGGCCAACCCGGTGCTGATGAACGACCTGCGAAGACTCGCGGGCAGCCAGCAGATGGAAGGCATCGCGGCGAAGCGCCGCGCCGTGGTCGAGCGCTGGCAGAAGAGTGCGCGCGGCGGTCGCCGCTGGCGCGTGAGCATCGCGGCGGATTTCCTGTCCGCCGCCATCGTGATCGACAGCGAATCGGACTTCAGGGCCGACGATGCGGACCAATGGGTGCGCGTCGAGCGCTATGTGCGCGGCGAGATCGAGGACATGGGCGGGCACACCAAGCCCAATGCCCACATTCGCCTGCCGGACGGCAAGACCTTGCTGGTCGATGCAGCCCGCGAGATGCTGCGGGACGAGAAGGTCAACCGCCTCTACAAGCCCGCCATGATCCGGATCGTCGCCGAATACAACGTCATGACGCGCGACTACCGGAACGCGAGGCTGCTCGAATTCGTCGAGCACGAAAGCCGGCTCGACGAGAAGGAACTCGATCGCCTGACCCAGCGCGGGGCGAAGGCATGGCGCGATGTGCCCGATGCCGGTGCGTGGGTCGACGAGCTGCGGGGAAGCAAGGAGTGAGCGCCATCCTGCTCGACACGAGCTACCTGATCTCGCTCGCCGACCCGGCACGCGCGCATCATCCGGCGGCGGTCGGCTATCTGCGCGAAGCGCTCAAACGCGGCGTGCCGCTGTACCTCTCGGCCATCGCCGCATCGGAGTTCCAGGTCAAGCAGGCCGTGACCGATCTGCCCTTGCGCAACTTCGAGGTGCTCCCGTTCAACATCGACCACGCGATGACCGCGGGCCTGCTGATGCGCGGGTTGGCTCGGGACGCGGCCGACGATCGAAGCGCCGTCAAGGACGACATCAAGCTGATCGCCCAGGCCATCTGCGAATCGCTGACGCACATCCTCACCGAGGATGCGCATACGCTGGTGAAGTACCTGCGCAGGCTGAACGCGGCGGGCACCTGTGCCGTGCAGCCGATCCTGCTGGCCGATGGCTTCGATTCGGCCTGGTTCGACAACGGGCAACGCGGCCTGCTGAGCGAATAGGCGACGAAGTGGCGAAGGGGCTCCCGGAGCCCTTCGTATCAGCCCGGCAGCAGCCGCTTGAGGTAATGCCCCGTGTGGCTCGCCTCGTTCGCCGCCAGATCCTCCGGCGTGCCCGCGCCCACCACCGTGCCGCCGCCGGCGCCGCCCTCGGGGCCCATGTCGATCAGCCAGTCGGCGGTCTTGATGACGTCGAGGTTGTGCTCGATCACGACGATGGTGTTGCCCGCGTCGCGCAGCTGGTGCAGCACCTTGAGCAGCAGCTCGATGTCGGCGAAGTGCAGGCCGGTGGTCGGCTCGTCGAGGATGTAGAGCGTGCGGCCGGTGTCGCGCTTGCTGAGCTCGAGCGCGAGCTTCACGCGCTGCGCCTCGCCGCCCGACAGCGTGGTGGCCGACTGGCCGAGCTTGATGTAGCTCAGGCCCACGTCGAGCAGGGTGCGCAGCTTGCGCTCGATGGTCGGCACGGCCTTGAGGAACTCGTGCGCGACCTCGACCGTCATGTCGAGGATCTGCGCGATGTTGCGGCCCTTGTACTGGACCTCGAGCGTCTCGCGGTTGTAGCGCTGGCCGTGGCAGACCTCGCAGGGCACGTAGACGTCGGGCAGGAAGTGCATCTCGACCTTCACCACGCCGTCGCCCTGGCAGGCCTCGCAACGCCCGCCCGCCACGTTGAAGCTGAAGCGGCCCGGCCCGTAGCCGCGCTCGCGCGCGGTGTTGGTCTCGGCCATCAGTTCGCGGATCGGCGTGAACAGGCCCGTGTAGGTGGCCGGGTTGCTGCGCGGCGTGCGGCCGATCGGGCTCTGGTCGACGTTGATGACCTTGTCGAAGTACTCGATGCCTTCGACCGCCTCGTGCGGCGCGGGCTCCTCGTGGGCGCGGTAGAGGGTGCGTGCGACGGCGCTGTAGAGCGTGTCGTTGACCAGCGTGGACTTGCCCGAGCCCGAGACGCCGGTGACGCAGGTCAGCAGGCCGACCGGGAAGGCCACGCTCACGTTCTTGAGGTTGTTGCCGCTGGCGCCGACCACGCGGATCTCCTGCAGCGCGGTCTGCGAGGCGAGGTGCGCGGCCTCGCGCGCGGCGCGGCGCTCGGCCGCGGGGCTCTGCGGAAAGCGCGAGGCCTTGCGCGGCTCGGCGGGCACGTCCTTCTTCACCACCGGCAGCCAGGGCGTGCGGCGCTTCGGCACCTCGATCTTCTTCGCGCCCGACAGGTACTGGCCGGTCAGCGACTCGGGGTTGGCCGCCACCTGCGCGAAGCTGCCCTGCGCCATCACGCGGCCGCCGTGCACGCCGGCGCCCGGGCCCATGTCGATCACGTGGTCGGCGGCGTGGATCATGTCCTCGTCGTGCTCGACAACGATCACGCTGTTGCCGATGTCGCGCAGATGCTTGAGGGTGCCGATCAGGCGGTCGTTGTCGCGCTGGTGCAGGCCGATGCTGGGCTCGTCGAGTACGTACATCACGCCGGTCAGGCCCGAGCCGATCTGCGAGGCAAGGCGGATGCGCTGCGCCTCGCCGCCCGACAGCGTCTCGGCGCTGCGGTCCAGGCTCAGGTAGTTGAGGCCGACGTCGTTGAGGAACTTGAGGCGCAGGCCGATCTCGCGCACCACCTTGTCGGCGATCTCGGCCTTGGCGCCGCGCAGCTGCAGGCGCTGGAACCACGCGAGGCTGTCGCGCAAGGTGAGTCGGCTGAGTTCGAAGATCGCCATGCGCGGCGGCTCGCCGCCGTCCGCCGGGCGCGCCGACTCGTCGACCAGGAACACGTTGCGCGCCTCGCGCCGCAGCCGCGAGCCGCCGCATTCGGGGCAGGGCTGGAAGCTGCGGTAGCGCGCGAGGTCCTCGCGCACCATCACCGAATCGGTCTCGCGGTAGCGCCGCGCCATGTTCGGGATGATCCCCTCGAAGGGATGCTTCTTCGTAAGCTTCTTGCCCGCGAAATTGCCCGACTCCATGGTGTAGTTGAACTTGATCTCCTCGCCCGCCGAGCCGTGCAGCAGCACCTGCTGCACCGAGGCCGGCAGCGATTCGAAGGGCGCGTCGACGTCGAACTTGTAGTGCTTCGCGACGCTCTCGATCATGCTGAAGTAGTAGCCGTTGCGGCGGTCCCAGCCCTTGATCGCGCCGCTGGCCAGCGACAGCGTGGGGAAGGCCACCACGCGCGCCGCGTCGAACACCTCGCTGTGGCCCAGGCCGTCGCAGCTCGGGCAGGCGCCCACGGGCGAGTTGAACGAGAACAGCCGCGGCTCGAGCTCGGCCAGCGAGTAGTGGCAGATCGGGCAGGAGAACTTGGCGTTGAACAGGTGCTCGCGGTCGGGCTGGCCCTCGCCGCCGAGCTCGAGCACCAGCGCGCGGCCCTCGGCCAGGCGCAGCGCGGCCTCGAAGCTCTCGGCCAGGCGCTGCTGCATGTCGGGGCGCGCGCGCAGCCGGTCGATCACCACGTCGATGTCGTGCTTCTCGGTCTTCTTGAGCTTGGGCAGGTCGTTGTATTCGTAGGTCTGGCCGTCGACGCGAAAGCGGATGTAGCCCGCGGCCTGCATCTCGGCGAACAGCTCGACGAACTCGCCCTTCTTCTCGCGCGCCACCGGCGCGAGGATCATCAGCCGCGGCTCCTCGCCCAGGCCCAGGGTCGCGTCGACCATCTGCGAGACGGTCTGCGCCTGCAGCGGCAGGTGGTGGTCGGGGCAGAAGGGCGTGCCGGCGCGCGCATAGAGCAGGCGCAGGTAGTCGTGGATCTCGGTCACCGTGCCCACGGTGGAGCGCGGGTTGTGGCTGGTGGCCTTCTGTTCGATGCTGATCGCGGGCGACAGGCCCTCGATCACGTCGACGTCGGGCTTGTCCATCAGCTGCAGGAACTGCCGCGCATAGGCCGACAGGCTCTCGACGTAGCGCCGCTGGCCCTCGGCATACAGCGTGTCGAAGGCCAGGCTCGACTTGCCCGAGCCCGACAGGCCGGTGATCACCACCAGCTTGTTGCGCGGGATGTCGAGGTCGACGTTCTTGAGGTTGTGGGTGCGCGCGCCGCGGATGCTGATGCGCTGCTGGGCCAGCACGGCGCCCAGGTACGCTTCGCGTTGGGCGTCGCGCTCGCTTTCGCGTTCGGCTTCTGCTTGCGCAGTGTCTTCGGTGGCTTTTGAATTCAAGGGGCGATCGTCCGAGGGCAACCGGACATGATAGACCGCCCGGGATGTCATGGCGAGCGGGGCGGTTCTTCGCGGGCGACGGGCTCCTGCGGCTGCGCCGCGAGCCGCCCGGTGGCCGCGCCCACCATGTGCTCGGCCAGCGTCTCGTACAGCGGCCGGCTGATCATGCGCGAGACCAGGCTCGCGAGCATGGCCGAGGCCATCAGGCTCAGCACCATGGCGTGGCCGTCGACCATCTCCATCACGATGATGAAGGCCGTCAGCGGCGCCTGCGTGACCGCGGCCAGGAAGCCGGCCATGCCGAGCGCGATCAGCGCGGGACCGAATTCGGGGCTCGCGAGCCGCGCGATGGCGTCGCCGATGCCCGCGCCGATCGACAGCGAGGGCGCGAAGATGCCGCCGGGCGCGCCGCTCCAGGCGGTGAGCCAGGTGGCGATGAACTTCAGCAGCGTGTAGAGCGGCGAGAGCGGGGCCTCGCCATGCAGCATCCGCTTGACGGCCTCCGAGCCCGCGCCGTAGGTGACGCCGCCCGTGGCCAGCCCGATGACGGCCACGGCCAGCCCGCAGGCGGCCGCGAAGCGCACCGGATAGCGCCGGCGCCAGTGGTTCAGGCGCTGCGGTGCGCCGGTCAGCGAGGCGATCAGCAGCCGCGCGAACAGCCCGCCCGCCACGCCGCTGAGCAGCGCCACCGCCAGGCCCGGGCCGAGCAGGCTCCAGTCGAGGTGCGGCACGCGGATCACGCCGAAATAGCTGAGGTTGCCGAAGGCCGACACCGCCACCAGGCCCGCGAGCACGATGCCGGTGATGATCACGCCGCTGGCGCGTGCCTCGAGCCGGCCCGACAGCTCCTCGATGGCGAACACCACGCCCGCGAGCGGCGCGTTGAACGCGGCCGCGATGCCCGCCGCGCCGCCGGCCACCAGCAGCGCGCGCATGTCGATCGTGATGCCGGGCGACAGCCAGCGTTTCGCGTGCTGCATCACGCCGGCCGCCACCTGCACCGACGGCCCTTCGCGCCCCACCGACAGGCCGGCCGCGAAGCCCGCGGCGCCGAGCCCGATCTTGGCCAGCGTCAGCCGCAGCGAGGCGAACAGGCCGCGCCGGTCGGAGGGCAGATCGGGATCGAGCGCGGCCTTGATCTGCGGGATGCCCGAGCCCGCCGCGCCCGGGAACCAGCGCCGCGTGGCCCAGACGATGGCGGCCGTGAGCGCCGGCGTCCACAGCAGCACGGCCCAGGGATGGCGCCGGAACAGGCCCTCGAACAGCGCGAAGGCCCATTCGGCCGCATGCGTGAAGCCCACCACGAACAGGCCCGCGAGCACCGCGTAGCCGAGCACGATGGCGCGGTCGATCCACAGGCGCCAGCCCGAAAACTCGGCGCGCAGGTTCTGCAGGAAGTCGGGCTCGTGATTCATCGGTCCAGCCCGCCATTCTGCCGCGCGGTATCCGGCCGCCGTGCCAGCGGAGGCCGCGTCGCCCGGTCCATCGGGCACAATGCGTGTCCTCCTTTTTCCTTCAAACCTCCTCTTACTCATTCATCAGGGGCAGCGCACATGGCATCGGTCAACAAAGTCATCCTCGTCGGCAACCTCGGCCGCGATCCCGAAACCCGTACCTTCCCGAGCGGCGACCAGGTCTGCAACGCGACCCTCGCGACCACCGACAAGTGGAAGGACAAGCAAAGCGGCGAGATGCGCGAAGCCACCGAATGGCACCGTCTCGTGTTCAACGGCCGCCTGGCCGAAATCGCCGCGCAGTACCTGCGCAAGGGCTCGCAGATCTACGTCGAAGGCCAGATCCGCACGCGCAAGTACACCGACAAGGACGGCGTCGAGAAGTACGCGACCGACATCCGCGTCGACCAGATGCAGATGCTCGGCAGCCGCCAGGGCCAGGGCGCCCCGGCGGGCGGCGGCTACGACGACGGCGGTTATTCGCAGGGCGGCAATGGCGGTGGCGGTGGTGGCGGCGGCTACGCCCCGGCACCGGCGCGCGCCCCGGCCGCCGCGCCGCGCGCACCGGCGCCCGCACCGCGCCAGGCACCGGCCAAGTCCTCGTCGGGCTTCGACGACATGGACGACGACATTCCGTTCTGACCGGACCCCGCGGCGCGAGGCTTGCCTCCCGTCGCCCCCGCCAGCCGGCCAAGGGCCGATCGCCATGCGCGATCGGCCCTTTTTCTTTGCGCCTTCCGGGGCACGAAAGCGCGAAGCCGCAAAAGAGGAAGGGATTTCTATAGTGGAAATACTTTCCAATTCTGCTTATGATCGTCCGCAGCCGGGCCCCCTGGCCCTGCGCTTTCAGCCCTGGAGACGATCCGTGCCACTGCCTCGCCCGTTGTCCGTGTCCGATCTGCGGCGCGTGCCGAACGCGCCGTCCTGAGCGTTCGCCCGCGTCCCCCGCGCGTCTTTCGCGCGCCCGCTTCCGCCGTGCACCCGGTCCTTCCTTCGCTCGCCGAGGGAGGGTGGCCTGCTGCACCCGATCGAGGCAGGGCGGCGCTTTCCCGCTTTCCCGTCTGAGGCCGGCATTCCTTGGTGCTTCGTCGGCTGCTTCCCCGGCCATCGGAAGCAGCCGAGCCATCCCGGCAGGGCGCGCCCGCGCGGCCCCGGCCACGACTACAAGTAGGAGACTTCGTGAAACCAGCTCATTCCCTGACCCTCGGCCTCGTGTCGAGCGCGGCGCTCGCCCTGGTCCTGACCGCCTGTGGCGGCGGCAGCGGCGGCGGCGGTGCCGGCTTCGTGCCGGTCGCGGTGGCACCGCCACCGCCGCCCGCGGCGCCCGAAGAACCGGTGGACGACCGACCCACCGATCCCGTGGCCGAGGCGCCCGACACCAGCTTCGACACCTACTACAACGTCTGCCGCGGCACCGACCGCAAGTGCTACAACGACTGGGGCGCCTTCGCCACCACGCCCGACCGCGTGCTGATCTACTCGCGCACCGCCGGACCGCGCCACGCCAACCTCGGCACGCCGATGGGCACCGGCCTCAACCCGGTCATGAACCCCGACAACGTGATGCAGGCCGGCCTGGTGCGCATGCTCAAGGACGCGGGCATCACGGCCGACTGGACCGAGGACGTGGCCGTGCTCGGCAGCCGCATCAACAACTACAAGGCCGTGATCTTCGCGAGCTCGAACCGTGACACGCTGTGGAACGGCTCGGTCGCGACCAGCAACGACGCCGCGCGCACGGCGCTGCGCAACTACATGCGCCGCGGCGGCGGCTTCGTCGGGCTGCACAACGCCTTCGGCGCCGAATACAACTGGCCCTACTACGAAGGCCTGCTGGGCAACGCCAACTTCTACAACCACGGGCCCAACCGCTCGGGCGACGTCGAGATCATTGCCGACGACCCCTCCACCGTGGACCTGCCCAAGCGCTTCACCTTCCAGGACGAGTGGTACAACCTCGCGCCCTTCCCGACCAACGTGAAGTTCCTCGCCAAGGTCGACACCTCCACGCTCAAGCCGCTGACCTCGCCGCCGCATCCGGGCCATGCGGACTTCCACCCCGTGGCCTGGTGCCAGTACTACGACGGCGGCCGCGCCTGGCTCAGCACGCTGGGCCACAACGACCATTCGTTCACCGCCAGCTCGACCGGACCGGGCGCGGACCAGTTCCAGAAGCTGGTGGTGCAGGGCGTGAAGTCGGCCATGGGCCTGACGCCCTTCTGCACCTGAGCTGACCCCTGACCCCAGTGGCCTCGCGGCCCGCACGGCGCCCCGGCGCCGTGCGCGCGTCCCTGCGCGCCGCCTTCCTCTTTCCCATCGCGGACAACCCTTCCTTCGGAGCGGAGATCTTCACCATGCGACTCACATCACTGGCAGCGACGCTGCTCGCCTGCGGCGCGATCGGCGCGCCCCTGCTGCTGGCCGGCTGCGGCGGCGGCGACTCGGGCGGCGGCGCCTTTCCCTGGTTCGCGGCGCCCCCGCCGGCACCCAACCCGCCGGCCCCGCCGCCGGCACCGCCCGCGGCCGGCCCCTCGGCCGCCGAACTGGCCGACTGCTGCACCGCGGGCGACCGCGACTTCCCCAAGGTGGGCGGCAACCTCGGCAACCAGAACTACTCGAGCCTCGCGAAGATCGACAAGGCGCGCGTCGGCCAGCTCGGCGGCGCCTGGCTCAACCGCATCGAGGGCGGCACCAACACCGGCAACAGCCAGAGCACCACGGTGGTGGTCGACGGCGTGATCTACATCGAGTCGGCGCTCGGCAACCTGATCGCGGTCGACGGCAAGACCGGCGTTACCAAGTGGAAATGGACCACGCCCTATGGCGCGATCACGCGCCGCGGCGCGGCGGTCGCGAAGGACCTGGGCCTGGTCTACACCGTGGCCACGGGCAACCGGCTGGTGGCGCTCGACACGAAGACCGGCAAGCCGGTCTGGATCAAGCAGTACCCGAGCAGCACCACCGACCCCGACTACCAGGGCGCGGTGCAGAAGGTGGCGCTGGTCTATCACGACAAGCGCCTCTACGTGGGCACCAACGACGGCAACCGCGGCGCCGCCTTCTCGGCCGACGCGGCCACGGGCAAGGTGCTCTCCACCTTCTGGGGCGTGCCGCGCGTGGGCGAGCGCGGCTACGACACCTGGGGCGGCGCGCCCGAGTCGGACCGCACCGGCGCCACGCCGTGGATCCACCCGGCGGTCGATCCCGAGCTGGGGCTCGTCTACTGGACCTTCGGCAACGTGCGCGGCGGCTCCTCGCAGAACGGCTCCACGCGGCCGGGCCTGAACCTGTTCGCCAACTCGATCGTCGCGCTCGACCTCAAGACCGGCGAGTACAAGTGGCACTTCCAGTCGGTGCACCACGACATCTGGGACATGGACAACGTGATGTCGCCGGTGCTGGCCAACGTGAGGATCGCGGGCCAGGAGCGCAAGGTCGTGATCTACGGCAGCAAGACCGGCATGTACTACATCCTCGACCGCAAGGACGGCAGCGCGCCGCTGGGCATCGACGAGATGCCGGTCAAGCAGGACGCCCGCCAGGCGAGCTGGCCGACCCAGCCCTTCCCGCGCCAGGGCGCGTGGACCGAGACCTGCATCGTCGACCAGCCGCTGGGCACCGCGATCCCGGGCGACCCGAACCGCGCCGTGCCCAACTACCTCAAGGGCTGCCTCTACGACGCGCACTGGGACGTGCCGCTGCTGTCGATCCCTGGCCACGGCGGCGGCGCCAACTGGAACCACCAGTCCTTCAGCCCGCGCACCGGCCTGGTCTACACCGGCATGGGCTACGTCTCGGCCGCGCACTCGCTGACCGAGTCGAGCAACGGTCTGCGCCCGCCGGGCACCTACATGACCGGCGCGGTGGTGGCGGTCGACCCGGGCACCAACCTGGTCAAGTGGAAGAAGCCCATGCCCTACTCGCTGGCGCACGGCAACGGCATCCTGAGCACGGGGGCCGACCTGCTGTTCATCGGCCAGCCCGACGGCAACCTGCTCGCGCTCGACGCGGGCGACGGCAACGAGCTGTGGCGCTTCCAGACCGGCGCGGCCATCGCCGCGAGCCCGGTGGCCTACGAGGTCGACGGCGAGCAGTACATCGCGGTCTACGCGGGCGGCACCAGCATCCCCTACGGCGACTCGGCGCCGCGCGGCGACTACCTCTGGGCCTTCAAGGTCGGCGGCACGGTGGCGCCGGCGGCCACGCCCAGGCCGCCCGAGGTGCGCCGGCCGGTGTCGGGCCAGCCGGTGGAAGGCGCGGCGCTGCCCACGCCCAACACCGTGTTCCTCGCGCGCGTGCAGACCGCGGCCAACGCGCCCGGCACCAGCGAGAGCACCGCGGTCAACGCGATGACGCCGACCTGGATGCGCGTGCCAGCGAACACCACCGTGACCTTCACCAACCCCGCCGGCAATGCCAACCAGCACTGCGCCACGCAGTTCTTCGAGGGCCGCTTCGACTTCAAGCTCGCACCGGGCCAGTCGGCGCAGCACCGCTTCGACACGCCCGGCGAGTACTTCTACAACGACTGCCACAGCGCGCGACCGACCGGCAAGATCGTCGTGTACTGAGCCCGCGCGCGATGCACGAAGGCCCCGGTGCGAACCGGGGCCTTTTCGTTGGCGCGCGAAAGGAGCCGGCCAGCCGGCGCGGCTCAGCGCAGGCGCTCGCGCAGCGGATCGCCGATCAGCGTGGCGCGGCGCGCGCCGCCCTTCGTGCTGCGCGACCACAGGCGCTCGTTGCCGAGGCCGTCGTCGGCCACGAACAGCACCGCGTCGCCGAGCGCGACGAAGCCCAGCGGCATCGCATGGCGCGGTCCGGGCGCGACATCGGCCGCGAGCCGCGTGCCGGCCGCGCTGCCATCGGTGGACCAGGGCTCCACGCCGTGCACGCCGTCGTTGGCCGAGAACCACAGCCGGCCGGCGGCCTGCGCGAAGCGCGCGGGCGAGCCGCTGCCAGGTCCCGGCCCCAGGTCCTTCACGAGCCGGGTGCCGGCCGCGCTGCCGTCGCTGGTCCAGAGTTCGGCGCCGGCCTCGCCGTCGGTGGCGGCGAAGTAGAGCCGGCCGCCGAAGGCCGCGAGCGGGCCGGGCACCGAGCTCGCGGCGCCGGGCCGCAGGTCCTTCACCAGCCGCGTGCCGGCCTCGGTGCCGTCGCTGCGCCAGAGCTCGATGCCGTGCGTGCCGTCCTCGGCCGCGAAGTAGAGCGTGCCGCCCACGGCCGTGAGGTGCGCGGGCCGCGACGCGGCCTCGCCGGGCCGGATGTCCCTGACCATGCGCGTGCCGGCTTCGCTGCCGTCGCTGGTCCAGAGTTCGATGCCATGCCGGCCGTCGCTCGCGGTGAACCAGAGCCGATCGCCGATCGCCACCAGGTTCTCGAGGTTGCCGTCCTCCGCGCCGGCGCGGATGTCCTTCACCAGCCGCGTGGTCTCGGGCGTGCCCTCGCTGACCCAGAGCTCGTGCCCATGGGCGCGGCTGGTGGCGGTGAAGAACAGCCGCCGGCCGGCCGGCGTGAGCTGGCGCACCACCGCGCCCGGGCCCGCGTCGATCGAGGACACGCGTTGCGTGCTGCGCGCATCGCCGCCGGTCTTCCACAGCTGGAAGCCGTGGCGGCCGTCGTTGGCGACGAAGTACAGCGCATCGCGCCAGGCCGTCAGCTCGGCCGGCATCGCGTCGGCCTCGCCGGGATTCAGGTCGGTCACGCGCTGCGTGCCGCGCGCCGTGCCGTCGCTGCGCCACAGCTCGAGGCCGTGCGCGCCGTCGGTGGCGGTGAAGTAGACATGCGCGCCGAAGCGCGTCTGCCAGCTCGGGAAGGCGCCGCGAAAGCCGGGGCGGATGTCCTTCAGCGGCACGGTGCCGGCGGTGGTGCCGTCGCTGCTCCAGAGCTCCTGCCCGGTGGTCACGTGGAAGGCCGAGAACAGCACGCGCGGGCCCAGCCGCACCAGGCCGGTCGGCCCGACGAAGGCGCGCGGCTGCAGCTGCTCGGGCAGCACGTCGCGCGCCGGATCCTGTGCCGACGCCGCCAGCGGAGCGAGCAACGCGAGCGCGGCGCACAACGCGCGCAGCCGGCAGCGCGCAGGGAGAAGGGCGGGCGCGCGCATCAGCCGCCGAACCATTTCGCGGGCACCGTCACCAGCTGCGGGAACAGCACCATGAGGAACATGATCGCGAACTCCGCCGCCATGAACGGCAGCACGCCGCGCGTGACCTCGTCCATGCGCATGCGGCCCACGCCCGCCACCACGTTGAGCACCACGCCCACCGGCGGCGTGATCAGCCCGATCGAGTTGTTGATGATGAACATCACGCCGAAGTAGACCGGGTCGATGCCGGCCGCCGCCACCACCGGCATCAGCACCGGCGTGAGGATCAGGATGGTCGGCGTCATGTCCATCGCCGTGCCCACCGCCATCACCAGCAGCATGATCGCGATCATCAGCACGATCTTGTTGCCCATGAAGGGCTCGAGCAGCGCCACCACCTTGGCGGGCAGGTCGGCCACCGTGATCAGCCAGGCGCTGACCATCGCCGCGGCGATCAGGAACATCACGACCGCGCTGGTCTTGGCGGCGCTCACGAAGATCTTGTAGAGATCGGGAAAGCGCAGCTCGCGGTAGATGACCGTGGCCACGAAGAGCGCGTAGACGGCGGCCACCACGGCCGCCTCGGTGGGCGTGAACACGCCCATGCGCAGGCCCACCAGGATGATCACCGGCAGCATCAGCGCCCAGCCGGCCTCGCGCGCCGCGCTGGCGATCTCGCGGCCGGACTTGCGCGGCGGCGGCTCGATCTTCTCGTGCCGCACCAGCCAGGCCCAGGTGATCCACAGCGCGCCGCCGATCAGCAGGCCGGGCACGATGGCCGCGAGGAAGAGCTTGGAGATCGAGACGTTGGCCGCCACGCCGAAGATCACCAGCCCGATGCTCGGCGGGATCACGGGGCCGATGATGCCGGTGGCCGCGATCAGGCCGCCCGCGCGGGCGCGGTCGTGGCCGGCCGAGACCATCATCGGCAGCAGCAGCGCGGTCAGTGCCGCCGCGTCGGCCACGGCCGAGCCCGACAGCGCCGACAGCAGGCAGCCGGCCATGATGGTCACGTAGCCCAGGCCGCCGCGCACATGGCCCACCAGCGCGAGCGCCAGCGCGACGATGCGGCGCGACAGGCCGCCCGCGTTCATGATCTCGCCCGCGAGCATGAAGAAGGGCACGGCCAGCAGCGGGAAGCTGTCGGCGCCGCCGATCAGGTTCTGCGCCAGGATCTGGGCATCGAACAGGTCGAGCTGCCACATCAGCGCCACGCCGCTGGCCAGCAGCGCGAACGCGATCGGCATGCCGAGCGCCATGGCCAGCAGCAGCGATCCGAGGAAGACGGCGATCGTCATGCGCGGCGCTCCCGTTCGTGGTCGAGCACCTGCGCGAGCGCGGCGGCCTCTTCCGATTCCTGGATCGCCACCAGCTGGTCGTCGGCCAGCTGGCCCGTGAGCAGGCGCAGCAGTTCGATCAGCAGCAGCGCCGCGGCCAGCACCGAGAACACCAGGCCCGAGGCATAGACCACGGCCATCGAGGCGCCGGTGACCGGCGCCTCCACGTCCCAGTTGATCCGCGTCTGCGCCAGGCTGCCCTGGAACAGCAGCCACAGGATGTAGAGCATCAGCAGGTGGCTCGCGCCCAGGCACAGCTTGCGGCCCAGCGGCGGCAGCTTGCCGACCACCATGTCCACGCCGAGGTGGGCATGCTCGCGCAGCGCCACCAGCGCACCCAGGAAGGTGATCCAGATGAACAGCCAGCGCGAGACCTCCTCGGACACGGTGATGCCCGAGTTGAGGCCGTAGCGCAGCACCACGTTGCCGAACACCAGCACCACCATCACGGCCAGGAAGGTCGCGATCAGCGCCTCCACCACGCGGCAGGCGCGATCGATCCATCGATTCATGTCGTCCTCTTCAATCCAGTCGGTGGGCGCGCGCCGTGCAACGGCGCACGCGCGGGCTCACTGCTTGTCGTCGCGCACGATCTCGACCAGCGCGCGCAGCGCCGCGAGATAGGACTGCGGCCCGAGCCCCTGCACCGTGCCGCGCACGGCCGGCGAGATGATCGAGTGCGCGCGCCAGGCCTCGCGCGCCGCGATGTTCGACATGTGGACCTCGACGGTCGGGAACGGCATGGCCTTGATCGCGTCGTGCAGCGGCACGCCGTGCTGCGTGAGACCCGCGGGATTGACCAGCGCGCCCTGCGCCTCGTCGATGTGCTGGTGCAGGAAGTCGACCAGCGCGCCTTCGTGGTTGGACTGGATCGTCGCCACCGTGATGTCGAGCTCGCGCGCGAGCTTGTCGATGCGCGCGTCGATCTCGGCCAGGGTGGTGCGGCCGTAGATGTGTGGCTCGCGGCGGCCGAAGAGGTTGAGGTTGGGGCCGTGCAGGACGAGGAACTTCATGATGGATGCTCGCGGTTGCGGTGCGCTCACTGCTTGCCGCCGCGGATGCGCGCGAGCTCGTCGTTGTAGAGCTTGACGATGGCCGGGTCGTACTGGGCCGCGAACTTGTCGATCACCGGCTGCGCGATCTCGCGCATGCGCACCTGCTCCTTCGGCGCCACCTCGTTGAACTGCGCGCCCTTGGCCTGCAGCTCGCCGACGGCCTTCTGCGCCGCGGCGCGGCTGGTCTGGCGCTGGTAGCCGCGCGCCTCGTCGGCGGCCTCGCGCATCCACTTCTGCTCGGTGGGCGAGAGCTGGTCCCAGAACTTCTTGCTCACGAGCACGATGTTGGCCGCGTACACGTGGTTGGTCGCGCTCACGAACTTCTGCACCTCGTAGAACTTGTTCGACAGGATCACGGCGAACGGGTTCTCCTGGCCGTCGACCGCCTTCGACTCGAGCGCGCCGTAGAGCTCGGCGAAGGGCATCGGCACCGGGTTGGCCTTGAAGGCCTTGAAGGTGTCGAGGAACACCGGGTTCGGGATCACGCGGATCTTCAGGCCCTGCAGGTCCTCGGCCTTGGTGATCGGGTGCTTGCTGTTGGTCACGTTGCGAAAGCCCAGGTCCCAGTAGCCGAGCGCCACCAGGCCCTTCTCGGGCAGCTTGGCGATCAGCGCCTGGCCCAGCGGGCCGTCGAGCAGCTGGTCGGCCTGCTCGAAGCTGGCGACCGCGAACGGGAAGTCGACCAGGCCGAACTCCTTGACGATGCCCGCGAGCGAGGTGGTCGCGGGCGCCGACATCTGCTGCACGCCGCCCTGCAGCGCCGACTGCTGCTGCATCTCGTTGCCGAGCTGGTTGGCCGGGTACTCCTGTACCTTCATCTTGCCGCCGCTCTTGGCCGCGAGCAGCTCGGCGAAGCGCTTCACGCCCAGGCTCACCGGGTGGTCGGTGTTGTTGAGGTGGCCGAAGCGGATGGTGCGTTCCTGCTGCGCCAGGGCGGGCGCGGCGAGGCCGATGCAGAGGCTGGCGAGGGCGAAGGTGCGAAGGAATTTCACGAAGGACTCCAGGGAGGGACGGAAGGCGGCATGGCCGATGCGATGGAAGGCATTCTGTGGGAAATCGGAAAATCTTTCCACTATGGAAATCCCTTCCCTTCATCTGCTAGAGTTCGCCTGTCGCCATCGGTCCGCGACATGAACCGGGAGTACTGACATGAGCGAAATGCTGGGACGCAGCTTCAGGGTGCTGGAATATCTGGCGTCCCATCCCGAGGGCGTGCCCCTGTCCCTGCTGGCGGGCGATCTGCAGATCCCGCTGAGCGCCTCGCACCGCCTGCTGACGGAGCTGATCCGCTACGGCTACGTGCGGCAGGAGCAGCGCGACGGCCACTACGTGCTGACCATCAAGCTGGTGTCGATCGGCCTCTCGTTCCTCAGCAACTCGGGCGTGGTCGATGTCGCGCAGCCGCTGCTCGACCAGCTCGCCAAGGCCTCGGGCGAACTGGTGCGCCTGGCGGTGGTCGACGGCGACGAGCTCACCTTCGTGGCCAAGGCGCAGGGCGCCACCCACGGCCTGCGCTACGACCCGGACATGGGCCTGTCGGTGGCGCTGTCGTGCAGCGCGGCCGGCCATGCCTGGCTCTCGACCCTGCCTGAGGACGACGCGATGGCGCTGGTCGCGAAGAAGGGCCTGGGCAAGCCCGAGGACTTCGGCCCCAAGGCGCCGACCACGCTCAAGGCCGTGATGGTCTACGTGAAGGCGGCGCGCCAGCGCGGCTTCAGCCTGATCAACGAGGTGTTCGCGCCCGGCATGACCGCGATGGCGGCGCCGGTCTTCGGTCCGTCCGGCCCGGCGATCGGCGTCATCACCATCGCCGGTCCCGCGGTGCGGCTGACGCCGCAGCGCATGGAGACGCTCGGGCCGACGCTGATGCAGGCCGCGGCCGAGGTGGCGACGGCGAGCGGGGCCTCGGCGCTGTTCAAGAAGCGAGCTTAGTCCGCGTCTTCGTCGCCCGCGTTGCGGATCCGCAGCGCCGTGTCGTAGAGCGTGTTGCGCGGCGCGCCCGTGATCTCGGCCGCGAGCTTCACGGCGCTCTTGACCGGCAGCTCGGCCAGCAGCAGGCGCAGCACGCGCTCGCCCTCGGCGCCGTCGTTGGCCGCCACCGCCACCGGATGCAGCACCAGCGCGAACTCGCCGCGCGTGCGGTCGCGTTCGGCCGCGAACCAGGCGGGCAGAGCGCCGGCCGCCAGGGTCGCGATCTCCTCGAACTGCTTGGTGAGCTCGCGGCCCACGGTGACGCGGCGCTCGCCGAGCACGGCCAGCGCGCGCGCCAGCGGCTCGATGCGGTGCGGGGCCTCGAGCAGCACCACGGCGCGCGGCTCGTGCGCGAGCGCCTGCACCGCGGCGTCGCGCTCGCCGGCCTTGCTCGGCAGGAAGCCCGCGAACACGAAGGCGCTGCTCGCGCTGTCGCCGCTGCCGTCGGACACCAACCCGGCCGCGCCGACCAGCGTGGTGACGCTGCTCGCGCCCGGCAGCGGCAGCGCGCGCAGGCCGGCCGCATGCACCGCGGCCACCAGCCGCGCGCCGGGATCGCTCACGCCCGGCGTGCCGGCGTCGCTGACGTAGGCGATGCGCTCGCCCTGCGCGAGCCGCGCGACCACGGCCTGCGCGGCCTCGGCCTCGTTGTGCTGGTGCAGCGCGAGCAATTGCGCGCCGGGGCGGTCGATGCCGTAGGCGCGCAGCAGGCTCTGGGTGTGGCGCGTGTCCTCGCAGGCGACGGCGTCGACCAGCTGCAGCACGTGCAGCGCGCGCAAGGTGATGTCGGCCAGGTTGCCGATCGGCGTGGCGACCACGTAGAGGGTGCCCTGCGGATAATGCTGCGCACCGGCGGCGTCGCGCGCGGCCCCGAGGGCGGCACCGAAAAGAGGCGGGTGCGAGTGAGGCCAAGCGCTTTTCTCCGAGGGACGTCGACACAAGAACAAACGGGAACAGGGAGCGGTCATGAAGACCACGACGACGGCATCGGCCGTCACGACCAAGCGCCGCGGCGACGCGGCGGAGGACGCCGCACTGGCGTACCTGGAACGCGCGGGGCTGCGGCTGGTCGCGCGCAATTATCGGACGCCGGGACGAGGCGGCGGCGAGATCGACCTGATCATGCGCGATCCGCGCGACCGCACGCTGGTGTTCGTCGAGGTGCGCCAGCGCAGTTTCACGGGCCACGGCGGCGCGGCCGGCAGCATCACGGCGGCCAAGCAGCGGCGCATCGTGTTCGCGGCGCGCCACTATCTCGCCCGCCTGCGCGAGCCGCCGCCGTGCCGCTTCGACGTGGTGCTGGTCGAGGAGCGCATCACCTGGTTGCGCGCGGCTTTCGACGCGGGCTGACAAGGTGTGAATAAACCTACTGCGCGCCCCGATCTCGCACCTGCGGTCCTCACCGTACGTGAGTACGGCTGCGGTCCTCGGCGCGACCTCGGGGCGCTCGCTACGGTTTCTTCACACCTTGTGAGCGGCCCGCGCACCGGCGCGCGATGCATGAAGGTGTAGGGCGGATCACAGCGCGGGGTCTTTCGCTGCATCCCCGCAGTTATCATCCCGCCCCATGCTCGAGCAACGGATTCAGCAGCACTTCATCGACAGTGCCGACCTCAAGTACCAGGCCGGCCCGGTTCTGAGCAAACCCATTTCGCAGGCGATGCAGGCGATCCTGGCGTGCGTGACCAGCGGCGGCAAGGTGCTGGCCTGCGGGTCGGGCGTGTCGGGCCTGCTGGCCACGCAGTTCGCCTCGCAGTTCGTCGGCCGCTTCGAGCGCGAGCGGCCCGAGCTCGCGGCCATCGCGCTGCCCGGCGACAGCACCGATCCCGCGGCCGACGGCGCGAATGCCGTCGACGGCGACCGCTTCGCGCGCCCGGTGCGCGCGCTCGGCCAGGCCGGCGACGTGCTGCTCGCGCTCAGCGTCAGCGGCCAGTCGGCCCCGGTGCTCGCGGCGGTGCATGCCGCGCACGAGCGCGACATGACCGTGGTGGCGCTGCTCGGCAATGCCAACGCGGGCGCCTCGGCCGCGCCGGGCACGGGCGGCGTGATCGGCCGCGCGCTGCGCGAGACCGACGTGCAGATCAGCGTGCCGCACGAGCGCGGCGCGCGCATCCACGAGATCCACCTGCTCGCGCTGCATTGCCTGTGCGACGGCGTGGACGCGCAGCTGCTCGGCGATCCCGACAGCGACGTGCTGTCGCCGTCGAGCTGAGGCCACGAGTGCGCAGAGGCGGCGTAGGCCGCCTCCCACAGGCGCCGGCGCGCCCGCGCGGGAACTCCGGCGCCTTCTCCGTTTCTACCAACAAGCCGTAACGGAGCGGCAAATCCGCTGGGCTAAACTCGCCGCGAACCCGGGCCAGGGCCTCGCGGCAGGGCCCGTCTCGCACCTCCATTCCAGGGAATCACACATGCAGAAGACCGCCTCGACGCCTCGCGCCATGCACCGCCTCGTTCTCGCACTCGCCTCGGGCGCGGCATTGGTCGCGGGCCTCTCGGCCTGCGTGCCGCTGGTGGTCGGCGGCGCGGCGGCGGTGGGCGTGGGCATGGTGGCGACCGACCGCCGCAGCTCGGGCGCCCAGCTCGACGACCAGGGCATCGAACTGCGCGCCGCGGCCCGCGTGCGCGACATCGCCAACGACCAGATGTACGTCAGCGTGACCAGCTACAACCGCCAGGTGCTCTTGACCGGCGCGGTGGGCAACGAGGCCGACCGCCGCCGCGTCGAGGACGTGGTGCGCGGCGCCGAGAACGTGCGCTCGGTGGTCAACGAAATCACGCTGGGCGCGCCCAGCACCTTCCAGGACCGCTCCAACGACCTCTACATCACCGGCAAGGTCAAGGCCTCGCTGCTCGATGCCAAGGACATCTTCGCCAACTCCTTCAAGGTCGTGACCGAACGCGGCACGGTCTACCTGATGGGCATCGCCACGCGCCGCGAGACCGACCGCGCGACCGAGGTGGTGCGCAGCGTGACCGGCGTGCAGAAGGTGGTGCGCGTGGTCGAGGTGGTGAGCGAAGCCGACCTGAGCGGCGCCCAGCGCGGCGGCACCGGTGTCTCCACGCCCGCGCCCGTGGCGCCGGCCTCGCAGCCGCAGCCCGGCACCTCGTCGCGCGTGCCGCTGCCGCCGATGGAGCCGCTGCCGAATGCGGCACCGGCGCCCGCGCCGGCCGGTGGCGTGACGACCAGCCCGATCCGCTGAAGCGTAACGTTGCCCCAAGAAGAAAGGCCCCGTTCAGGGGCCTTTGTCATTCACGGGGTGTGCGTCGTCACTTCAGCCGCGTGATCAGGCTCGAGGTGTCCCAGCGCTGGCCGCCCGACTGCTGCACATCGGCATAGAACTGGTCGACCAGCGCGGTCACGGGCACGCGCGCGCCGTTGCGCTTGGCCTCGTCGAGCACCAGGCCCAGGTCCTTGCGCATCCAGTCGACCGCGAAGCCGAAGTCGAACTTGCCCTGGATCATGGTCTTGCCGCGGTTGTCCATCTGCCAGCTCTGGGCGGCGCCCTTGCCGATGACCTCGAGCACCGCCTGCATGTCGAGCCCCGCGCGCTGGCCGAAGGCAATGGCCTCCGACAGGCCCTGCACCAGGCCCGCGATCGCGATCTGGTTGACCATCTTCGCGAGCTGGCCCGCGCCGCTCTCGCCGAGCAGCGTGACCGCGTGCGCGAAGGCCGCGGCCACCGGCTTGATGCGGTCGAAGGCGGCCGCGTCGCCGCCGCACATCACGGTGAGCGCGCCGTTCTGGGCGCCGGCCTGTCCGCCCGACACCGGCGCGTCGATGAACTGCAGGCCGCGTTCGAGCGCGGCCTTGGAGAGTTCGCGCGCCACGTCGGCCGAGGCGGTCGTGTGGTCGACGAAGACCGCGCCCTTCGCCATGCCGGCGAAGGCGCCGTCGTCGCCGAGCACCACCGAGCGCAGGTCGTCGTCGTTGCCGACGCAGCAGAACACGATGGTGGCGCCGGCCACCGCCTCGCGCGGCGTGGCGGCATGGCGGCCGGGGGCGCCGAACTCATCGACCCAGGCGCGGGCCTTGGCTTCGGTGCGGTTGTAGACCGTGACGCTGTGGCCGGCCTTGGCCAGGTGGCCGGCCATCGGCCCGCCCATGACGCCGAGGCCCAGGAAGGCCACCGTCTGCGCGGGAGTGGATTCGTAGGTGCGGGTGTTGATGCTGCTCATGGGCCCGAGCTTAAAGCCATTCGGCGACAGCCCGCACCCTGGAGGACATGGCCGTGCCGGCCCAAACATGTACGTGAACGTACACGTTGGAGTAGAATCGCCCCATGAGCTCCCCGGCCCCCCCGCCCAAGTCCCTCACCGTTCGCGATGCCGCGGCGCAGCTCGGCGTGACGCCGCGCACGCTCAAGTACTACGAGGAACTGGGGATCGTGGTGCCGGTGCGCAGCGAGGGCCGCTACCGGCTCTACGAACCGGCCGACCTCGAGCGGCTGGCGCGCGTGCTGCGCATGCGCTCGCTGGGCTTCTCGCTCACCACCATCACCGAGATGCTGCGCCAGCCGATGGAGGGCGCCGGCCGAGGGCGGTCGCCCGCGGCTGTCGAATGCCTCGCTCAAGTCGCTGCGCGAGACCCTGGGCGCGCAGCTCGCCACGCTCGACACCCGCGTGGCCCAGGTGCGGCGCGAGCTCAAGGAAGCCGCGGCCCTGCAGGCCCAGCTGCGCCGCGACCTCGACTACGTCGAGCGCCGCCTGGCCGGCGAACCGGTGGAGGAGGCCCTCGCGCAGCGGCGCGCGGAGCGGCCGGCGCCATGAACGCGCCGGCCCTCGCCAGGCATCCGCGCGGCCTCTCGGCCGTGGCGTGGATGCCCTGGGCGATCGGGCTGGTCACGGCGGTCGACTACTTCGACAACGCGCTGTTCGCCTTCTTCGCCAGCTACATCGCCGGCGGCGTCAACGCCTCGACCGACGAGCTGGTGTGGGCCTCGAGCGCCTACGCGCTGGGCGCGGTGCTCGGCATCCTGCAGCAGCATGCGTGGATCGAGCGGCTCGGCTATCGCCGCTACCTCGCGCTGTGCATGTTCGCCTTCGCCGCGGGCGGCCTCGGCGCCGCCTGGTCCGACAGCGCCACCCAGCTCGCGCTGGCGCGCGGCGTGCAGGGCTACTTCGTCGGGCCGATGCTCGGCGCCTGCCGCATCCTGATCCAGATCGGCATGCCGGCCGAGCGCCGCGCCAGGGCGCTCAAGGCCTTCATGGTGCTGATCGTCTTCGGCGGCGCGCTGGCGCCTGTGGCCGGCGCCTTCCTGGTCTCGAACTTCGACTGGCGCTGGCTGTTCGGCAGCACCGTGCCGGTGGCGGTGTCGATCGGCCTGCTGGTGCTGTGGGCGCTGCCCGACCTCGGCGACGTCGAGCCGCACGAGCGCACCGCGCCGCACCATGCGCCCTACCTGGTGTTCGCGCTCGCGCAGGCGGCGCTGCAGGTGGTGCTCACGCGCACCCACTTCGAACTCTTCACCGGTTCGCCCGCGCTCGTCGGGCTGGCGCTGGCCGGCCTCGCGGGGCTCGCCTGGTTCGGCTGGCACCAGTGGCACCATCCCGCGCCGCTGGTGCGGCTGCATGCGCTGCGGCAGCCGGGCTTTCGCGTCGGGCTCGCGCTCTACGTCGTCTACTACTACCTGTCGACCGGCTTCAGCTACCTGCTGCCGCGGCTGATGGAAGGCGGGCTCGGCTTCAGCGTGGGCAACACCGGCTACTTCACGGGCGCGATGTCGCTCGCCACCGGGCTGCTGGTGTTCGTCTACCTGCGCTACTCGGCGCGCCTCGCGCGCAAGAAGTGGCTGATCGTCGCGGGCTTCGCGATCGCCGCGCTGGCCTCCGCCTGGCTCGCGCGCGTCACGCCGCAGTCGGGGCGCGAGGCGCTGGTCGGGCCGCTGCTGCTGCGCGGCCTGCTGATGCTGTTCGTGGTGCTGCCGGTCGCGAACCTCACCTTCCGGCCCTTCGCGGCCGAGGACTTCGCGCACGGCTACCGGCTCAAGAACCTGGTGCGGCAGCTCGCGATCTCCTTCGCCACCTCGAGCGTGATCGCGCTGCAGCAGCACCGGCTCGCGCTGCACGAAACCCGGCTCGCCGAATCGGCCAACCCCGGCAACGCGGGCTTCATGCAGGCGCTCGACGGGCTGACGCGGAATTTCGCGGCGCTCGGCCATGCGGCCGGCGAGGCGCATGCGATGGCGCTCGGCACCCTGTGGCGCACGCTCGAGCAGCAGGCCACCTTCATGGCCTCGCTCGACGGCTTCACGGCGATCGCGGTGGTCGCGCTCGCGGCGGGCGTGTTCGCCGCCTGGCAGCGGCAGATCGACTGAAGGCGGCGCGCCGGCTCAGACGATCGCGAAGTGCTCCGTGCCCGCGGCCAGGTCGGTGCTGCGCGCGCGCTGGCTGTTGAGCTTGATCTGCAGCCGCAGGTCGTTGGCCGAGTCGGCATTGCGCAGCGCATCCTCGAAGCTGATCGCATGGGCCTCGAACAGGTCGAACAGCGCCTGGTCGAAGGTCTGCATGCCGAGGTTGCGGCTCTTCTTCATGATCTCCTTGATCTCGCCGACCTCGCCCTTGAAGATCAGGTCGGAGATCAGCGGCGTGTTCAGCAGGATCTCGACCGCCGCCACGCGGCCCAGGCCGTCCTCGGTCGGCACCAGGCGCTGCGAGACCAGCGAGCGCAGGTTCAGCGACAGGTCCATCAGGAGCTGCGCGCGGCGCTCCTCGGGGAAGAAGTTGATGATCCGGTCGAGCGCCTGGTTGGCGCTGTTGGCGTGCAGCGTGGCCATGCACAGGTGGCCGGTCTCGGCGAAGGCCACCGCGTGCTCCATGGTCTCGCGGTCGCGGATCTCGCCCATCAGGATCACGTCGGGCGCCTGGCGCAGCGTGTTCTTGAGCGCCGCCTCCCAGCTGTCGGTGTCGATGCCCACCTCGCGCTGCGTCACCACGCAGTTCTTGTGCGGATGCACGAACTCCACCGGGTCCTCCACCGTGACGATGTGGCCGAAGGAGTTCTCGTTGCGCCAGTCGATCATCGCGGCCAGCGTGGTCGACTTGCCCGAGCCGGTGGCGCCCACCAGGATGCACAGGCCGCGCTTGGTCATCGACACGTCCTTGAGCACCTGCGGCATGCCCAGGTCGTCGATGGTCGGCAGCTTGGCGGGAATGGTCCGCAGCACCATGCCGACCTTGCCCTGCTGCACGAAGGCGTTGACGCGGAAGCGGCCGATGCCGGTCGGCGAGATCGCGAAGTTGCACTCCTTGGTGCGCTCGAACTCGGCCGTCTGGCGGTCGTTCATCACCGAGCGCGTGAGCGCCAGCGTGTGCTGCGCGCCCAGCGCCTGCTGCGAGACCTTGGTGACCTTGCCGTCGACCTTGATCGCGGGCGGGAAGTCGGCCGTGATGAACAGGTCGCTGCCGTTGCGGCTCACCATGAGCTTGAGCAGGTCGTTGATGAACTGGCTGGCTTGATCGCGTTCCATGATGGGGGCTCCGGAGGGCTGGGGTTCAGCCGGGGAAGTTTTCGGGGATCTTGGCCTTGCTGCGGGCTTCCGCGGCGGAGATCGTATTGCGCCGCACCAGGTCCGTGAGGTTCTGGTCCAGCGTCTGCATGCCCTGGCCCTGGCCGGTCTGGATGGTGGAGTACATCTGCGCCACCTTGGCCTCGCGGATCAGGTTGCGGATGGCCGAGGTGCCCAGCATGATCTCGTGCGCCGCCACGCGGCCCATGCCGTCCTTGGTCTTGCACAGGGTCTGCGAGATCACCGCCTGCAGCGACTCCGACAGCATGGCGCGGATCATCTCCTTCTCCTCGCCCGGGAACACGTCGATGATCCGGTCGATGGTCTTGGCGGCCGACGAGGTGTGCAGGGTGCCGAACACCAGGTGACCGGTTTCGGCCGCGGTCATCGCCAGGCGGATGGTCTCGAGGTCGCGCAACTCGCCGACCAGGATGGCGTCGGGGTCCTCGCGCAGCGCCGAGCGCAGCGCGTTCGAGAACGACAGGGTCATCGGCCCGACCTCGCGCTGGTTGATCAGGCACTTCTTCGACTCGTGCACGAACTCGATCGGGTCCTCGACCGTGAGGATGTGGCCGTACTCGTTCTCGTTGAGGTAGTTGATCATCGCGGCCAGCGTGGTCGACTTGCCCGAGCCCGTGGGACCGGTCACCAGCACCAGGCCGCGCGGCTTGAGCGCGAGTTCGCCGAAAATCTTGGGCGCATTCAGCTGCTCGAGCGTGAGGATCTTCGAGGGAATGGTCCGGAACACCGCGGCCGCCCCGCGCGCCTGGTTGAAGGCGTTGACCCGGAAGCGCGCCAGGCCGTCGATCTCGAACGAGAAGTCGACCTCCAGGAACTCTTCGTAGTGCTTGCGATGGGTGTCGCTCATGATGTCGTAGACCATGGCGTGCACCGCCTTGTGGTCCAGCGCATCGACATTGATGCGGCGCACATCGCCGTGAACGCGGATCATCGGCGGCAGGCCGGCCGACAGATGCAGGTCGGAAGCCTTGTTCTTGACGCTGAACGCGAGCAGTTGGGTGATGTCCACGGGGCTCCTCGATCGGGTTTCGGTGACGTTTTGATACGAATTTGGACGATTATGACGATGATTGGCGACGACCTCCAGCATGTGCGACAGCGGATCGCGAAGGCCTGCGCCGACGCCGGCCGCGACCCCGGCGCGGTGCGGCTGCTGGCGGTATCGAAGACCTTCGGGCCCGAGGCGGTGCGCGAGGCGCATGCCGCCGGGCAGGCGGCCTTCGGCGAGAACTACGTGCAGGAAGGCCTGGACAAGATCGCCGCGCTGGCCGACCTGCGCGCCGGCCTCGAATGGCACTGCATCGGCCCGCTGCAGAGCAACAAGACGCGGCCCGTGGCCGAGCAGTTCGACTGGGTGCACGGCATCGACCGGCTCAAGATCGCCGAGCGGCTCTCGGCCCAGCGCCCGGCCCACCTGCCGCCGCTGCAGGTCTGCCTGCAGGTCAACGTCGACGGTGGCGCCAACAAGTCCGGCGTGACGCCCGAGGAGGCGCTGCCGCTGGCGCGCGCTGTGGCGGCTTTGCCACAGCTGGTGCTGCGCGGGCTCATGGCGATCCCCGAACCGGCGCCCGATTTCGAGGCCCAGCGCGCGCTGTTCCTGCGCGCGAAGGCGCTGTTCGACGAGATCCGCGGCGCCGGCATCGCGCTCGACACCCTGTCGCTGGGCATGAGCGCCGACCTCGAGGCGGCGGTCAGCGCGGGCAGCACCATGGTGCGCATCGGCACGGCGATCTTCGGCGGCCGCCCGCGGAAGGTGGCCTGAGCGGCACGGCTCAGATCCCCAGCGGGATCCGCGCGCTGCTCTTCACTTCCTCCATCACCGCATAGGTGCGCGTCTCGCGCACGCCCGGCAGCTGCCACAGCACCGTGCCCGCGAAGTCGCGGTAGGCCGCCATGTCGGCCATGCGCGTCTTCAGCAGGTAGTCGAAGCCGCCGGCCACCATGTGGCATTCGACGATCTCCTCGCGCACCTGCACCGCGGCCTTGAACTGGTCGAACACGTTGGGCGTGGTGCGGTCCAGCAGCACCTCGACGAAGACCGTGAAGCCGCGGCCCAGCCGCTCGGCGTCGAGCCGCGCCTCGTAGCCCCGGATGAAGCCTTCGCGCGTGAGGCGCTGCACGCGCGCGAGCACCGCCGTCGGCGACAGCGCCACCGCCTCGGCCAGCTTGAGGTTGGTGATGCGGCCGTCTTCCTGAAGAATCTTCAAAAGCCGGAGATCGACGCGGTCCAGGTCGGTCATGGAATGCGGGGTGGCAAGGGGTTCTGGTGAATTATCCGGAAAAGCAACCGAATTTTGGTGAAAGATTCGCCGTCAAGGCATGGACCATAGCCAATCCAACCAAGGAGAAGACATGCGCCTGCCCGACCCCTACCGACCCGAGACCGAGGTCGTCGCCCATCGACTCGCCCTGCTCGAGGGTGCGCTCGACTGGACCGCGGCCTCGACCGTTGCCACGCCCTGGGTGCAGGCGGTGCGCGACCATCCGCCGCCGTTCTGGGCCATGGAGAGCCTGCTGCGCGAATACCCGATCTCGAGCGCCGAGGGCCTCGCGCTGATGCGCCTGGCCGAGGCGCTGCTGCGCGTGCCCGATGCCGAGACCGCCATCGCGCTCACGGCCGACCAGCTCGGCCGCGCCGATTTCGAGGGCGCGGCCGATTCCACGCTGTCGCGCCTGTCGTCGGCCGCGATCGCGATGTCGAAGCGCTTCCTGCCCGAGGCCGACCATCCGCCCGGCCTGATGGCCCGGCTCGGCGCGCGCACCGTGGTCGCCGCCACGCTGCGCGCGGTGCAGTTGCTGGGCCGGCAGTTCGTGCTGGGCCAGACCATCGCCGAGGCGATGGACGAGGCGCGCGCCGCGCACCGCAAGCAGTCCGCCCTGTGCTTCAGCTACGACATGCTCGGCGAGGGCGCGCGCACCGACGAGGACGCCCTGCGCTACCTCGAGAGCTACACCCGCGCCATCGCCGCGATCGCCCAGGGCGCCGATCCCACCGCCGCGCCCGAGCGCAACGACGGCATCTCGATCAAGCTCAGCGCGCTGCATCCGCGCTATGAGGACGCGCAGCGCGACCGCGTGCTGCGCGAGCTGGTGCCGCGCGTGTGGCTGCTGTGCGAGCGCGCGGCCGCGGCCAACCTCAACCTCACCATCGATGCCGAGGAGGTCGACCGGCTCGAGCTCTCGCTCGACGTGTTCGACGCGCTCGCGGCCCGCGTCGCCGCCGAGCATCCGCAATGGCGCGGCTTCGGCCTCGCGCTGCAGGCCTACCAGACGCGCGCGCTCGAGCTGATCGAGCACGTGACCGCGATCGCGCGCCGTTACGGCCTGCGGCTGATGTGCCGGCTGGTCAAGGGCGCCTACTGGGACGCCGAGATCAAGCGCGCGCAGGAACTCGGCCTGCCGCACTATCCCGTGTTCACCCACAAGCACCACAGCGACGTCAGCTACCTGGCCTGCGCGCAGGCACTGTTGGCCGCGCCCGACGCGATCTATCCGCAGTTCGCCACCCACAACGCGGGCACCATCGCGGCCATCCTGCAGATGGCGCAGCGGCAGGGCGCGCCCTTCGAGTTGCAGCGGCTGCATGGCATGGGCGAGGGTGTCTACCGCGAGGTCATGAAGCACACCGGCGCCTCGGTGCGCGTGTACGCGCCGGTCGGCCGCCGCAAGGACCTGCTGGCCTACCTGGTGCGCCGCCTGCTCGAGAACGGCGCCAACTCCTCCTTCGTCAACCAGCTCGGTGACCCCGGCGTGCCCATCGCCACGCTGCTGGTCTCGCCGCTGTGGCTGGAACGCGAGAGCCCGCAACTGCCGCTGCCGCCGCTGCTCTACGGTCCGGCGCCCGCGCGGCGCAACAGCGACGGGCTCGACCTCACGGTCGACGCCATGCGCGTGCCGCTGTTCGCCGCGCTGGCCGCGACCGCGGTGCCGGTCGTGCTCGAGGCCGATCCCGCGAGCGCCGCGCGCGCCGTGGCCGCGAGCGCCGCCGCCTTCCGCGCCTGGCGCAACACGCCGGTGGCAACGCGCGCCGCCGCGCTGCGCCGCGCGGCCGACACCTTCCAGGCGCAACTGCCGCGCCTGTGCGCGCTGCTCGTCAAGGAAGCCTTCAAGACCTGGGGCGATGCGGTGTCCGAGGTGCGCGAGGCGATCGACTTCCTGCGCTACTACGCCGACGAGGCCGAGCGCCTGATGCAGCCCGTGCTGCTGCCCGGCCCGACCGGCGAGCGCAACGAGCTGCGGCTCACCGCGCGCGGGCCCTGGGTCTGCATCAGCCCGTGGAACTTCCCGCTGGCCATCTTCACGGGCCAGGTCGCGGCCGCGCTCGCCACCGGCAACACCGTGCTCGCCAAGCCCGCCGAGCAGACGCCGGCCATCGCGCGCGAAGCGGTCGCGCTGCTGCATGCCGCGGGCGTTCCGGCCGACGCGCTGCAGCTGCTGCACGGCGCTGGCGAGACCGTGGGCGCCGCGCTGGTGGCCGCGCCCGGCGTGGCCGGCGTGGTGTTCACCGGCTCGACGCAGGTGGCGAAGATCATCCATCGCACGCTGGCGGGCAAGGACGGCCCGATCGTCCCGCTGATCGCCGAGACCGGCGGCATCAACGCCATGCTGGTCGACTCGAGCGCGCTGCCCGAGCAGGTGGCCGATGCCGTCGTGCAGAGCGCCTTCCGCTCGGCCGGCCAGCGCTGCTCGGCGCTGCGGCTGCTGGTGCTGCACGAGGGCATCGCCGACGGCGTGATCGAGATGATCCGCGGCGCGGCGGCCGAGCTGTCGGCCGGCGATCCCGCGCTGCTCGCGACCGATGTGGGCCCGGTGATCGACCGCGAGGCGGCCGACAACATCCGCCGCCATCTGGCGCGGCTGGACCGCGAAGCGAAGCGCGTGCTGGCGCCCGCGGCAACGGACGACGCATCGTCCACCCTGATCGCGCCGGCGGCCTATGAAGTGGGTGCCATCGAGGACGTGCGCAGCGAGATCTTCGGCCCCGTGCTGCAGATCGTGCGCTGGGGCCGGGGCGCATTGAGCGACCCGGCCGAGGTCATCGAGCGCATCAACGCGCTCGGCTACGGCCTCACGCTCGGCATCCAGACGCGCATCGATTCGCGCGCCCAGGCGCTGGCCGTGCGCGCCCACGTGGGCAACGTCTACGTCAACCGCAACATCATCGGCGCGGTGGTCGGCGTGCAGCCCTTCGGCGGCGAAGGGCTCAGCGGCACCGGGCCCAAGGCGGGCGGCCCGAACTTACCTGCCGCGCTTCTGCGCCGAGCAGACCGTGACGGTCAACACGACGGCCGCGGGCGGCAACGCGGCCTTGTTGAGCACGGTGGCGTAGCGCCACCGCGCGCCTTCAGCGCAGCGTGCTCTGGCCATGCGCGGCGGCCTGGCGATCGAGCTGCTCGATCAGCGCGCCGTAGGCCGGGCTCGCGCGCAGCCGCGTGTATTCCGCAACCGCCTGGCGATAGCCCGGGCGCGTGGGGTCGGCGCCGGTCTCGCCCGACTGCTTCGCCGCCAGCCCCGACCGCATCCACAACCGCGTGTCGGCGGCCACCGCGGCGCGGCTGTTGGCCGACACGGTGGTCACCTGCTGCTGCGGCGTGCCGTCGGTGTAGCCCTGCGTGGGCGCGGTCCTGAGCCATTGGCGCGTCTCGGCCGTCACGGCCTCGCGCGTGGTCGACGAACTGAACGACGCGGGACGCGGATCGCCCTCGCCGTAGTTGCCCGCGAAGCTCGGCGCGGCGGTGGCGGCCAGCAGCGCGGCGAAGGCGGCGCTGCCCAGCAGGCGGGTGGCGCGGACGGTGCGGGTGGGGCGGTGTTGCGAAGTCTTCATGTCGTCGTTCCTTTCGATGGGGGGACGTGGTGGTTGAACCCGGTGGGAGCGAAGCGCGTGGTCTTCGTCCTTCCTTGCCATCGACTCTAGGGAGCGCAAACCGGCGGTCGATAACCGGTCGATGACGATTTCGTCATCTGCCGCGCCGCCGCGAAAAAGCCCCGCGCGAGGGCGTCAAGCGACTCTTGCATAACCGCCTGTCGCGGCATGCATAAGCCATGGCGCGGCGCGCGAGACGGGACTATCGTTCGCCCATCATTCCAACCAAGGGACTCTCATGAGCGAAAAACTCTCCTTCGTCACGCCGACGGCCAACAGCCCCTGGGGCACCTACCTGTCGCAGGTCGATCGCGTGGTGCCCTACCTGGGCCCGCTCGCCCGCTGGGTCGAAACCCTCAAGCGCCCCAAGCGCGCGCTGATCGTCGACGTGCCGATCGAGATGGACGACGGCACCATCGCCCACTTCGAGGGCTACCGCGTGCAGCACAACATGAGCCGCGGCCCGGGCAAGGGCGGCGTGCGCTTCCACCCCGACGTCACGCTCGAGGAAGTGATGGCCCTGTCGGCCTGGATGACCATCAAGACGGCCGCCGTCAACCTGCCGTACGGCGGTGCCAAGGGCGGCATCCGCGTCGACCCGAAGAAGCTGTCGCAGAACGAGCTCGAGAAGATCACGCGCCGCTACACCAGCGAGATCGGCATCATCATCGGACCGCACACCGACATCCCCGCGCCCGACGTCAACACCAACGGCCAGATCATGGCGTGGATGATGGACACGTACTCGATGAACGTCGGCGGCACCGCCACCGGCGTGGTCACCGGCAAGCCGCTGCACCTGGGCGGTTCGCTGGGCCGCGTCAAGGCCACCGGCCGCGGCGTGTTCGTCACCGGCCGCGAAGCCGCGCGCCGCCTCGGCCTCGACCTGCGCGGCGCGCGCATCGCGGTGCAGGGCTTCGGCAACGTGGGCTCGGTCGCGGCCGAGCTGTTCGCCGAGGCGGGCGCCAAGATCGTCGCGGTGCAGGACCACACCGGCACCATCGTCAACGACAAGGGCCTCGACCTCGCGCAGCTGGTGCCGATCTCGCGCACCGACGGCGTGGTCGGCTTCAAGGCCGGCGGCGACATCGTGCCGAACGAGGACTTCTGGAGCGTCGCCTGCGACATCCTGATCCCCGCCGCGCTCGAAGGCCAGATCACGGCCGAGCGCGCGAAGACGACCACCGCCAAGCTGGTGCTCGAGGGCGCCAACGGCCCCACCGTGCCGCAGGCCGACGACATCCTCGCCGAGCGCGGCGTGCTGGTGGTGCCCGACGTGATCTGCAATGCCGGCGGCGTGACCGTCAGCTACTTCGAATGGGTGCAGGACTTCTCGTCCTTCTTCTGGGACGAGGACGAGATCAACGTGCGCCTCGACCGCATCATGATGAACGCCCTCAACCAGATCTGGGACACGGCCGACAAGCACAAGATCACCCTGCGCACCGCGACCTACGCGGTGGCCTGCGAGCGGATCCTGATGGCGCGCCAAGAGCGCGGACTGTACCCCTGATGTTTTTTGTCGCCGGGCCGCCCCAAGACAAAAAGCGGCCCCCTCGGGGGGCAGCGGACCTTGCGTAGCAAGGGGAGCGTGGGGGTATTTTTTGACGGCGCGCGCGGCTACGCTCGGGGGATGAGTACTTCCCCCTCGCCGCCTTCCCCCTCGCTTCCCGCCGACAGCCTCGCGCGTCTGCGGTCCCTCACGGCCGGCGGCCAGCGCAAGCTGCTCGGCCTGGTCGGCGCCCCCGGCGCCGGCAAGTCCACGCTCGCGGCGCTGCTGCGCGACGCGCTCGGCGCCGAGCGCGCGCAGGTGGTGCCGATGGACGGCTTCCACCTCGCCAACGTCGAGCTGCAACGGCTCGGCCGCGCCGACCGCAAGGGCGCGCCCGACACCTTCGACAGCGCCGGCTACGTGGCGCTGCTGCAGCGGCTGCGCGCGCAGCGGCCCGGTGGCGACATCGTCTATGCGCCCGAGTTCCGGCGCGAGATCGAGGAGCCGGTGGCCGGCGCGATCGCGGTGCTGCCCGAGACGCAGCTCGTGATCACCGAGGGCAACTACCTGCTGCACGACGCCGGGCCCTGGGCCGGCGCGGCCGCGCTGCTCGACGAGGTCTGGTACGTGGACATCGACGATGCGTTGCGCGAGGCGCGGCTGGTGCGCCGGCACGAGCAGTTCGGCCGCAGCGCCGAAGCGGCGCGCGCGTGGGTGGCGCAGACCGATGCGCCGAACGCGCGGCTGATCGCGGCCACGCGCGCGCGGGCCAGCCACGTCGTCGTGCTTTCCTGACCGGCGCCTGATCCCGAATCGCCGGGGAACGCGCGGCGCTCATCGCGCTCGAAGCCAGGCCGGCGGCCCGCCGGTTAGCATCCGCCACGCCATGCCGACCCTGCCTTCGACCTTCCTCCGCCCCCGTTCCTCCGTCCTCGTCCTGGCGCTCTTGTCGGCGCTGGTGCTCGCGGGCTGCGGCAGCAGTGCGCGCCGCGTCTCCTACGACACCGAGGAGTTCGACTCCACCACCACCCACACGCGCAGCTACGAGGCCACCGAGGCCCAGACCTGCGAGGCCGCGCGCCGCGCGCTGCTGAGCCAGGGCTACATGGTCACGGCCGCCAATGCCGACCTGGTGACGGCCCGCAAGAGCTTCCAGCCGGCGGCCGAGGTGCATGTGGAGGTCGAGTTCCGCGTGGTCTGCGCGGCCGAGGGCGGCCGGGGCGGCAAGGGCGCCAGGCCGAAGAGCACGGTGGCCTTTGCCACCGCGCTGCAGGACCGCTACGGCCTCAAGAAGGTCAACAACTCGGCGAGCCTGGGCGTGGGGGCCTTCGGCTCGCTGTCGCTGCCGCTGACCGGCAGCGACGACGCGATGGTCAAGGTGGCGAGCCAGACGCTGACCGACGAGCGCTTCTACGACCGCTTCTTCGCGCTGCTCGACCGCTTCCTCGAAGGGCAGGAGCCGGGCGCGGAAGAGCCCGAGGACCTGCCCGAGCCCGCGCCGCCGGCACCCGCCGCTACCCCGGCCCCGTCCCAGGCTCCGGCCACCACCTTCCCGGTGCCGACCTCGCCCAACCGCGGCTGACGGCATGGCCACCCTCCCGTTCGCGGACCGGCTGGCCTTCCTGCGCGAGCCCGGCCGCTGGCGCGCGGGCGCGCAGCTCGCGGCGGCGGTGGCCATCGCCTGGGCGTGTCGCGCGGGATCGGGCTTCCCGAGAGCTTCTGGGCCGTGATGAGCGTGCTGATCGTGATGCGGCCGAGCGCCGGCTCCACGCTCGAGGCCGGCTGGGACCGCGTGCGCGGCACCCTCGCGGGCGCGCTGGCGGGCCTCGCGGGCGTGTCGGCTCGCGCACCATGGCGTGCCGATGCAGGCCGACGCGCTCGCGATCGTGCTGCTGCTGGCCTTCGTCGGCGCCGCCGTGCCGGGCCTGCGCAGCGCGCCCGTGGCGGCGCTGATCATCCTTTCGGCCGGCAGCCTGCCGGGCCATTCGGCGCTGCAGGTGGCGCTGCTGCGCATGGCGCAGATGGGCATCGGCGTGGGCGTGGCGCTCGCGATGGCGCTGGTGACGGCCGAGTACCGGGCCGGCGCGCGCGCTTCGACGCCGGCTGCGCGGCGCTGCTGCGCGGCATGGCGAAGCGCTTGCTGGCGCTGGCCGCGGGCGATGCGCTCGAGAGCGATGGCGAACGTGCCCGCGCCGCGCTCGCGCGGCTCACGGTGCTGGCGGGCGGCGCCGACCTCGAATCGCGTTGGCCCTGGCGTCACCGCACGGTCGGTGCGCCGAAGGACGCGCACCGGCAGCGCGCGCGCACCATGGCGCGGCTGATGCAGGACGTGGCACTGCTCGGCCGTGCCATCGAGCCGCAGCAGCCGGCATCGAACGAAGAGATTGCGAAGGCCGCGCGCGCCTCGGCCGGCGCGCTCGCCGCGCTGGCGGATGCGCTCGAAGGCAAGGGCATGGCGCCCGATCTGTCGGTGCTCGAGCGGCTCGCGGCGCGCCATGCGTCGCGCGACGACGCGGCCCGGCCGCTGCTGGCGGCGCCGCTCGCGCTGCTGCTGGAAGATCTGCGCGCGCTGCAGGCCACGCGCGTCGTGGCCTAACGCACCAGCGTCGACTTCCGAACAGGCTCTCGATCAGCTCCACCGCGATCTCGGCCGTCTCGGTTGCGCACGTCGAGCGCGGGATCGAGTTCGACCACGTCGACCGAGCCGAGCCGGCCGGTGTCGGCGATCATCTCCATGCACAGCTGCATCTCGCGGTAGGTCGGTCCGCCGCGCACGCCGGTGCCCACGCCGGGTGCGATGTTCGGGTCGAGGCAGTCGAGGTCGAAGCTCACGTGCAGGTGCGTGTCCTCGTCCACGTCCTGCAGCGCCTCGGTCATGGTGGTGCGCATGCCGTGCTCGTCGATGTGGCGCATGTCGAACACGTGGAGGCCCAGCGTGCGGATCGCCTCCTTCTCGTCGGCATCGACGCTGCGGATGCCGATGAAGCGGATCGCCTCGGGCGGCAGCGCCGCGCGCTCGCCGCTCCAGCCGGTCAGCACCGCGGGCCCGTGGCCCAGCAGGCACGACACCGGCATGCCGTGCAGGTTGCCGCTGGGGCTGGTGGTCTCGGTGTTGACGTCGGAATGCGCGTCGAGCCACAGCACGCGCAGCTTGCGGCCGCGCTTGCGCGCATGCCAGGCCACCGCGCTGATCGAGCCGATCGCCAGGCAGTGGTCGCCGCCCAGCATCAGCGGCACGTGGCCCGCGCCCAGCACCTCGTCGACCGCCGCGTACACCGCGCGGTTCCAGGCGATCACCTCGTCGAGATGGCGCAGCCCGTTGGCCGGCGGCGCCCAGGGCGTGGCCGGGCCCGCGAGGTTGCCGCGGTCGACCAGCGCGAAGCCCTGGCGCACCAGCGCCTCCGCCAGCCCCGCCACGCGCAGCGCATCGGGGCCCATGCCCGCGCCGCGCACGCTGGCGCCGACGTCGGTGGGCGCGCCGATCAGTTCGAGGGTGGTGCCGGCGTTGTTCATGTCAGGTCTCCAGGTGGTCCCACAGGTAGGCGTAGCCCAGCGCGTCCATGAACGCGGACTGCTTGTTGTCCGAGGCCGCGCTGTGGCCGCCCTCGAGGTTCTCGTAGAAGGCCGTGTCGTGGCCCTGCGCGGCCAGCTTCGCATGCATCTTGCGCGCATGCACCGGACCCACGCGGTCGTCGCGCGTCGAGGTGGTGAACAGCGAGGGCGGGTACTTGGCGCCGGGCTTCGCGTTCTCGTAGGGCGAGAAGTGGCGGATCCATTCCCACTCCTCGGGCACTTCGGGGTCGCCGTACTCGGCGATCCACGAGGCGCCGGCCGACAGCTGCGTGTAGCGACGCATGTCGAGCAGCGCGACCTCGCTCACGATGGCGCCATAGAGCTCCGGATGGCGCGTGAGCATGTTGCCCATCAGCAGGCCGCCGTTGCTGCCGCCCATGGCGCCCAGGTGCGCGGGCGAGGTGATGCCGCGCGCGATCAGGTCCTGCGATACCGCGGCGAAGTCCTCGCTGCTGCGCAGGCGGTTCTGCTGCAGCGCGGCCTGGTGCCAGCGCGGGCCGTACTCGCCGCCGCCGCGGATGTTGGCCACCACGTACACGCCGCCCTGCTCGAGCCAGGCGCGGCCGATGCCGCCGCTGTAGCTGGGCGTGAGCGAGATCTCGAAGCCGCCGTAGGCGTACTGCAGGGTCGGGTTGCGGCCGTTGGCCACCAGGTCCCTGGGCGCGATCTCGAAGTAGGGCACGCGCGTACCGTCCTGCGAGCGCGCGAAGTGCTGGCTGACCGTGTAGCGCGAGGCGTCGAAGAAGCCCGGGCTGTGCTTGAGCGGCTCGGCCTCGCCCTGGCCCAGGGTGCCGATGTAGAGCGTGGTCGGCTGCAGGAAGCCGCTCACGGTGAGGAAGTAGTCGTCGTTCTCGTCCTCGTCGATGGCGCCCGCCGCGATGGTCGACAGCGCGGGCGCGCCGCCCAGGCTCTCGCGCTGCCACGGGCCCTGGCCGTCGGCCGGGGGCGTGAGCACCTCGATGCGGTTCACCACGTCGTGCATCGCGTTCACGATCAGGTGATGGCGCGTCCACGAATGGCTGTCGAGCGCGCTGGTGTCGGTGGGTTCGAACAGCAAGGTGAGTTCGCGCGCGCCGGCCATGTAGGCGTCGAAGTTCGCGGCCAGCAGCGAGCCGGCCTTGTAGCTGGCGCCGCCCACCTCCCAGTCGCTGCGCGGCTCGATCAGCAGCCATTCGCGCGTGACGTCGACCACCGCGTCGTCGGGCACCTCGATCTTGGCGAGCGTGCCGTCGGCCGCGCGCACCCAGGTCTCGCTGTCGTAGAAGTCGATGGCGCGCGAGACGAAGTCGCGCTCGAAGCCCGGCGTGGCGTCGCGCCAGCCCGAGGCCGAGAGGTCCTCGGTGTCGGCCTCGTAGACCGTGACGGCCTCGGCCAGCGGCGTGCCGCGCTTCCATTGCTTCACGATGCGCGGATAGCTCGAGGTGGTCATCGAGCCCGGGCCGAAGTCGGTGGCCACGTAGAGGTGGTCGATGTCCTTCCAGGCCACCGTGTTCTTGGCCTCGGGCAGCGCGAAGCCGCCCTCGACGAAGGCCTTGCGCACCGGGTCGAACTCGCGCACCACGTCGGCATCGGCGCCGCCGCGCGAGAGCGAGACCAGGCAGCGGCCATAGCCGGGGTAGAGCCAGTCGGCTCCGTGCCAGACCCAGTTCTCGCCCTCGGCCGCGGCCAGCGCGTCGAGGTCGAGCACCGTCTCCCAGGCCGGTTGCGGCTTGCGGTACTCCTCGAGCGTGGTGCGGCGCCACAGGCCCTTGGGATGGGCCTTGTCGCGCCAGAAGTTGTAGTAGAGGGTGTCGACCTTGTAGACCATCGGGATGCGGTCGTCGGAGTCGAGCACCTCGAGCAGGCCCTGCTCGATCTGCTTGAAGCGCGCCGACTGCGCATGGCGCTGCACCGTCTCGGCGTTGCGGGCCTTGGCCCAGTCGAGGGACTGCGTGCCGTCGATGTCCTCGAGCCAGAGGAAGGGGTCTTGGTCTTGCGCTTGCGGGCGGGGGGAAGAGGTCATGGTCACAGTGTACGAACGCACCGTGACGGACATCGATCCATGGACTTTCGCATTACCGGTGGACGGTCCCAGAACATCGCTCGGTGCAAACCCGGGTGCGCTCCCCGGTGGAAACACTGAAGGGCGCGGCCCCCCGGCGCAGCGGCCGCACGGTATCCTGCCGAAGCCGAATGCGACGGCATTCCACGACCTAGGAGACACAACACATGAAACACCTGAGCGGTCTCGATGCCACCTTCCTGCATCTGGAAACGCCGGAGATGCCGATGCACGTGGGCTCGCTCAACGTGCTCGACCTGCCCAAGGGCTACAAGGGCGACTTCTACGAGGACGCGAAGCAGTTCATGGCCAGCCGCATCCACCTGGCCGACGTGTTCACGCGCAAGCTCGCGCTGATGCCCTTCGACATGACGAACCCGGTGTGGGTCGAGGACGACGACATCGACCTCGACTACCACGTGCGCCACATCTCGCTGCCGCGGCCCGGCACCAATCGCCAGTTGCAGCAGTACGTCGCGCGGCTGCACTCCTCGCTGATCGACCGCAGCCGGCCGATGTGGGAGTTCTACATCATCGACGGCCTGAAGAGCGGCCAGGTCGCGCTCTACACCAAGGTGCACCACGCGGGCATCGACGGACAGGCCGGCGTGGAAGTGGGCAAGGCCATCTTCGACCTCGAGGCCACGGGCCGCGTGGTGAAGCCGCCGCGCTCGCGCCCGCGCAACAGCGGCTACCAGCTCGGCATGGCCGAACTCGCGAGCGCCGCGCTGCGCAACACGGCGCAGCAGTACGTCAAGCTGTTCAAGATGGCGCCGGCCATCGTGCGTGCCATCAGCGGGCTGGCCAAGCCCGACGAGAAGGCGGCCGAGAAGCTCACGACCACGGCGCCGAAGAAGTTCAATCTGTTCGCGCCGCGCACCTCGCTCAACGTCTCGATCACCAACCAGCGCACCTTCGCGGGCCGCACCATCTCGCTGGCCGAGACCAAGTACATCGCCAAGCACTTCGGCGTGTCGCTCAACGACGTGGTGATGGCCACCGTGGCCGGCGCGCTGCGCCACTACCTGGCCGACAACAACGAGCTGCCGGCCAAGCCGCTGGTGGCGGGCGTGCCCGTGAGCCTGCGCGAGGCCGGCGACGACACGGCCAACAACCAGGCCAGCATGATCCTCGTGAGCCTGGCCACCGACATCACCGATCCGCTGCAGCGGCTCAAGGCCATCAATGCCTCGTCGACCTCCTCGAAGTCGACCATGAACCGCTTCAAGGCCGTGATCCTCGACGACTTCCCGACCTTCGCCGCGCCCTGGCTGGTGTCGGGCATCGCCTCGATGGTGGGCCGCTCGGGCCTGGTCAACATGCTGCCGCCGGCCGCCAACGTGGCGATCTCCAACGTGGCGGGCGCGCCGTTCCCGATGTACTTCGCGGGCGCGCTGGTCACCTGCTACTACCCGGTGTCGATCGCGAGCCACGGCACCGCGCTCAACGTCACGGTGCAGAGCTACAACGGCCGCATGGACTACGGCCTGATCGCCTGCCGCCGCGCCGTGCCCGACATCACCGAGATCGGCGACTACCTGCTGGCCGAGCACAAGCTGCTGATGGAGCTGACGCAGAAGCATCCGTCGGTGGCCGGTGCACCGGCGCCGAAGCCCGCGGCCGTCGTCGAGGCGCCCGCCGATGCGGAACCCGTGGTCAAGGCGGCCGCGAAGAAGGCCCCGGCGCGCAAGGCCGCCGCGAAGAAGACGCCGGCAGCCAAGAAGGCGCCCGCGAAGAAGGCGGCGGCCAAGACCCCTGCCAAGGCCGTCCCGAAGCCCGCTGCGAAGCCCACCGCAAAGACCCCCACCCGAAAGGCCCCCGCGCGCAAGAGCGCGCCCCGCGCCGCGGCCGCCGCCGCTTGAGGACCGCCCGGGCCCGAAAAATTGGGGCAGTTGGACTAGTTTTCCGACGCTTCTAGTTTTTCAGGCCTAGGCCCTTGGGAAGAAGATCACCCCATCGCGAATCCGCGACCGATCAACTTCCAGGAACAACCCCATGTCCACCTCGCAAACCTCCATCGCTTCCGCCGCCGTCCACGTCATCGGCCAGTACAACGACGCCGGCAAGACCCTGGTCGGTGCCTACCGCACCGGCGTGCAGCGCCTGCTCGACGGCGCCGCTTCGCGCTACAGCGACTTCATCGGCCAGCGCGAGCTGCCGCTGGTGAACGACAAGATCAAGGCCAACCTGATCGGCGCGCAAGCCAAGGTCAACGGCTTCCTGGCCAACCGCCTCGAGATCGACACCGGCCGCATCGTCTCGGTGATGGACCGTGTCGCCACCGGCACCACCAGCGGCATCGAATCGGTTGCCCACCGCGTGGCCCAGGTCGAGTCGCCGGTCGCCACCTCGGTGATCAACGCGCTGTCGGCCGTGAACCAGCCCTTCGCGACCGTGTCGGTGCAGATCGCCGACCGCATCGCCGCCGGTGCCAGGCAGATCGAAGTCCGCGTCGCGGGCAGCGAGGAAGCCAAGCCCGTGCGCACCGTGAAGGCCAAGGCCGCCGCGGTCAAGAAGCCGGTTCGCCGCGCTGCCGCCCGCAAGGCGGCCTGAGTTCCGCAGGCGCCTTCGGGCGCCTTTTTCTTTTGCGGTACCGTCGAAGGTACCGAGTTCCCCTGGAGCGATGCATGGCGACCCGCCGCGATGAACCCGCAGAACTGAAGAAGAAGGCGACGCCCGCGAAGAAGACCGCCGGCGCCAGGACCACCCCCGCGAAGAAGACCGCGGCGCCGCGCAAGCGCAGCGCCGCCAAGGCAAAGAGCAGCAAGGCAGGCACGGGCACCAAGCCCGCGTCCTCCGGCGAAGGCCTGCTGCGCGCCGGCCTCAAGGCGCTCGACAACGTGCGCAACGACGTCGCCAAGCGGCAGGCCAGCGTCACCAACGTGATCGAAGGCCTCCTGGGCATCGGCGGCAAGGGCGGCGAGGAAGCGAGCGGCGCCAAGGCCGTGCTGACGCGCGGCTTCCCGGGCCTCGACAGCTTCGGCATCCGCAAGTTCGAGGACGTGTTCGACCAGCGCGTGGCCACCGCGCTGCAGCGCCTGGGCATGCCCACGGCCGAGGAAGTGCAGGCGCTGCAGTCGCAGATCGCGGCGCTCGCCGAGCGGCTCGATCGTCTCGAGCAGGCCGCGCGCGGCGGCAAGCGCTGATCGATCCCCGCACGACCCGCAAGATCCGCCAGTGGCCGGCTCCAACACCACGCGCGACCGCATCCTGCTGACCAGCCTCGCGCTGTTCAACGCGCAGGGGCTCGCGGCGGTGTCCACCCACAAGATCGCGGCCGAGCTCGGCATGAGCCCGGGCAACCTGCACTACCACTTCAAGGCCAAGCAGCTGATCGTGGAGTGGCTGTTCCGGCGCTTCGAGCAGCGGCTCGAATCGCTCAACGGCTCCTCGGCCGGCATCGCGGCCATCGACGACCTGTGGCTCGCGCTGCACCTGCGCTTCGAGGCGATCAACGAGTACCGCTTCATCTACCGCGACATGGCCTTCCTCGCGAGCGAGTATCCGGTGCTGGGCCAGCGCGCGCAGGCCCTGACCGCGCAGAACCTGCTGGCGGCCCAGGCGCTGTGCGAAGGGCTGGTGGCCTCGGGCGTGATCGAGACGAGTGCCGAGCAGGCGCGCATCCTGGCGCTGCAGATGGTGTTCACCACCACCTGCTGGCTGTCGTTCGAGCGCCTGGTGCCGGGCCGTGACGCGGTGGCGCAGGCCGATCCGGGACTGGCGGCCTTCTACACGCTGACCCTGGTTTCGCCGTATGTTTCGGGCGAATCGAGGGCTTACCTCGATTACCTAAGGGCCAAATACCTCGGATAACAGACGACACCGTCCGACGGGTGGGCCGCGCGGCGGAACCCCAGACTGGCAACGAAGAACCAACAGAAGCGCAGAGACACGCAAGAAAGGACCCGCACATGACCACCGCCACCCGTGAACACATCTCGCCGCCCTCGCGCCTGCTGCTGCTGGCCGAAGGCCGCGCGCTCTGGGAAACCGGCGCGGGCCTCGCCATGTGGCCGCTGCTGCAGCTCACGCCGCGCGGCGACGGCCATCCGGTGCTGGTGCTGCCGGGCCTGGTGGCCGGCGATGCCTCCACGCTGGTGCTGCGCCGCTATCTCGCGAGCCGCGGCTACGACGCGCATGGCTGGGGCCTGGGCCGCAACTTCGGTCCGCGCGAAGGCGTGGAAGACGGCATGGTCACGCTGCTGCGCAAGCTGCACGACGACAGCGGGCAGAAGGTCAGCCTGGTCGGCTGGAGCCTGGGCGGCGTGTATGCGCGGCTGCTGGCGTCGGCGCATCCCGATCTCGTGCGCGGCGTGGTCACGCTCGGCAGCCCGTTCTCGGGCAGCCCGCGTGCCACCAACGCCTGGCGCGTCTACGAAGGCGTGAGCGGCCAGAGCTCGCACGACCCGCGCCGCATGAAGTTCGTGCAGCCCACGCCCTCGGTGCCCACCACCTCGATCTTCAGCCGCACCGACGGCGTCGTGGCCTGGCGCTGCAGCATCGAGAAGACCGGTCCGAAGTCCGAGAACATCGAGGTCATCGCGAGCCACCTGGGCCTGGGCGCGCATCCCGCGGTGCTCTATGCGCTGGCCGACCGGCTGTCGCAGCCCGAGGGCGGCTGGAAGCCCTTCAACCGCGGCCTGCTGGGGCCGCTGGTCTATCCCGATCCCGATCGCCAGAACTGAGGTCCGCCGCCGGAGCCTTCAGGCCTCGGCGTAGCCGGCCGGCTCGCAGGCGAACTCGGCCTGCGAGCGCACTTCCTGCAGCATGTAGCCGCGCCCGTAGGCGGCGCGCAGCACCAGCCCGCCATCCTCCTGCAGCGCAAGCTTCTTGCGCACGCTCGCCGCGGCGATGTTGAGCGCGCGGGCGCCCTCGTGCGGCGGGCGCTTCCACAGCGCGATCCAGAGGAATTCGCGCGTCAGCAGCTGGCCCAGGTGTCGGAACAGCATCAGCGCGAGGTCGAACTCGCGCGGATCGAGGCGCACCTCGCGCCCGCGCCGCAGCACCAGCCGTTCGTCCTCGAGCAGGCGGTAGTCGCCGCAGACCAGCTCCTGCGCCCCGGCGCTCGGCCGCGCCGGCATGCGCGAGCGCGACAGCAGGGCGCGCAGACGCCATTCGAGTTCGTGGTCGGCCAGCGGCAGCGGCGCGAAGTCGACCAGGCCGTGGCCATGGCACAGCGCCTCGACCGCGGGCGGCGTGCGCCAGGCCGAGTCTTCGGCGAGCAGCAGCACCGGCATGCGCCGCAGCCTGCAGGCGGCCGAGAGGTCGGCCCAGGCGGTTTCGTGTGCGGGATGGAGCAGCAGCAGGTCGAAGCGCCAGCCGCCCTGCAATGCCTTGAGCAGGCCGGTGGCGCCATGGAACGGCATCGCGCCGTAGCCGCGCCGCGCCATGCGCTGCGCGAGCGCCGCACCCCGGACGGCATCGCCGTCCACCACCGCCGCGCGCAGCGGTTCGTCTGCCTGAGCATTCGCCATGCCTCCCGGTTGTTGATCGGATCGCGGATCCCGTGGATCTCGCGAGAGGCCGATCTTCGGCGGGAGGGTCTAGGCGTGAAAAACCAGAACCGGCGGAAAGTTAGTCCAACTGCTCCAACTTTCTTCGCGCGGCGACGGGCGCTTCAGCTGCCGGCCCAGACGTCGAGCACGTAGCGCTGGTCCGCGATCATCCGGTCCATCCAGGCGGCGCTGTCCTGGCCGTGCTCGCGCGCGATGTCGGACAGGGCGCGCCGCACGTCGGGCTCCATGCGCGAGCCGTCGCCGCAGACGTAGACCACGGCGCCGGCTTCGAGCAGCGCCCACACCTGCGCCGCCTGCTCGCGGATCAGGTCCTGCACGTAGACCTTGCGCTCGCCCGCGCGCGAGAAGGCGGTGTGCAGCTTCATCAGGCCGCGGTGCGACCAGGCCTTCAGCTCATCGGCGTAGATGAAGTCCTGCTCGGGATGGCGGCAGCCGAAGAACAGCAGCGCCTCGCCGAGCGCGGTGCCGGCCTCGGCCTGCGCCGCGCGCTCCTGCAGGAAGCCACGGAACGGCGCGAGCCCGGTGCCGGGGCCGATCATGATCAGCGGGCGCTGCGCCGTCCTCGGGCAGGCGGAAGCCCTCGGCCGTGGTCTCGCGCACCACGCCGTGCACGGTGTCGCCGGCCTCGGCGCGCGCCAGGAAGTTGGAGCACACGCCCTCGAAGGTGCCGAGGCCCGACTTGGCCGGACCGCTGACCACGCCCACCGTCACGCTGCACTTGCCGGGCGTCATCGTGGGCGAGGAGGAGATCGAGTAGTAGCGCGGCGACAGCGGCGACAGCATCTCGAGGAACACCGCGAACGGCACCTGGCAGGCGCGGTGCTCCTCGAGCAGGTCGAGCAGCGACTTGCGCTTGTGCAGCACCTCGGCCTTGTAGGCCGCCTGCGAGGCCTCGTCGCTGCCCGACAGCGCCACCAGCTTCGGCTTGGTGAACGGGCATTCGGTGTAGGCCGCGAGCGTGGCGATCTGCTTGCGCGTGGCCACGTCCTGCAGCTCGACGTAGTCGCCCAGCAGGCGGTCGACCGCGATCACCTGCTCGACCGGCAGCGCCGGCTTGCGGCCCGCGATCGCATGCAGCCGCACGTGGGCCGTGCGGTCGAAGCCGAAGCGCGCCATCGCGCGTTCGACCTGCCTCGGGCTGTTGCGCGGCACCACGCTCAGGTGGTCGCCGGCGCGGTAGACCAGGCCCTCGGGCAGCATCAGCTCGACGTGGCGCGTGGAGCGGCCGGCCTCGCCGCCGGCGTGCTGCAGCTCGCGGTTCTCGATCACGCGCAGCGCCACCGCGCCCAGCGCGTCGACGATGGCGTTGTTCTGCGGCGGCGGCAGTTCCTCGAGCGTGTAGAGCGGCTCGCTCTGCGCGGGCGTGTCGGCGCCGGTCTTGATGCCGAAGGCCTTCACCAGCTCGGGCCACAGCGCGTCGCTCCAGTCCTGGAAGGCGCCGTCCATGTCCTCGCGCGCATCGCCCTCGCCGCGCGGATGCACGCGCGTGGCGCCCAGCGCCTCGAGCCGCTCGTCGATGCGCCGCGGCACCGCCTGGTAGGTGGCGGCCCAGTCGGTGTTGCCGCAGCCGAAGACGCTGAAGCGCACGCCGTTGAGCGCGTCGTCGGCCTTGTCGAGCCAGCGGTGGAACTCGGCCGCGTTGTCGGGCGCCACGCCGTTGTACGAGGCGCAGACGATGGCCACCGCGCCGTTGGCCGGCAGCCGCTCGGCGTAGTCGTCGAGCGAGGCCAGCTGGGTCGAGAAGCCGCGTGCCTCGCCGGCCTCGGCGAGCTGGCGCGCGAGGTCTTCGGCGGTGCCGAGGTTGGAGCCCTGCAGCACCAGCAGCGAGGTGCCGTGGCGCGCGGCCTGCGGCTTGCGCGCCGCCGGCTGCACGGGCTGCACCGGCGCGGCGGCCGCGTCGTTGATGTTGCCGCGCGGGCGCGTCGCCGGGTCGCGCAGCAGCGCCTTGATCCTGAAGCCCTCGGGCTTGATGGTCAGCGCTTCCTTGATCTTGAGCTTGTAGCCGGTGTGGTCGACCAGGTTGAAGCGCTGCAGGATCATGCCCAAGGTCAGCACCGCTTCCTGCAGCGCGAACTGGCGCCCGATGCAGGCGCGCTGGCCGTTGCCGAAGGGCTTGAAGGCGTTGACCGGCCGCTCGCGCTCGGCCTCGCGGCTGAAGTTGTCGGGATCGAACTGGTCGGCGTTCTCGCCCCAGATGCCCTTGTCGCGATGCAGCGCCAGCGCATGCATGATGACCATGTTGTTCTTCTTGATCGTGTACTGGCCACCGATCTGGGTGTCCTCCTTCGCGCGCATCGAGATCGCGGGCGCGGTCGGGAACATGCGCAGCGACTCCTTGAGCACCTGCATCACGTACTGCAGCCTATTGACCTGCGCATAGGTGGGCTTGAGCGAGGTGTCGGGCCCGAACACGTTGTCGACCTCGGCCTGCGCCTTGGCCAGCGCCTCGGGATTCTTCAGCAGGAAGTAGATGGCGAACGAGAGCAGGCCGCTGGTGGTCTCGTGGCCCGCGATGAGGAATTCGATGCACTCGTCGCGGATCATCTTGTCGGTGAGCTGCTCGCCGCTCTTCTTGTCCACGCCCGCGATCATGTAGCTCAGCAGGTCGGGCTTGGTCGCGATGTCGGCACCGCTCGCGCGCCGCTCCTCGATGATGTCCTCCACCATCTTGTGCATGTAGCGGATGTCCTTGCGCTGCTGCGCCAGCTCCTTCTTGAGCATCAGCTCCTCGAGCGGCAGGCCGCGCCGGTTCTGCACCGTCTCGAGCGTGCGCACCATCGCGTCGACGAAGGGATGGAAGCCCTCGCGGTAGAACGAATTGAAGCGGTATCCGAAACCGCACAGGCCGATGGTGTCGAGCGTGAGCGCGGTCATGTCGCGCACCACGTCGACCTCCTCGTCGAAGTTCAGCCGCTCCCACTTGGTCACGAGCTGCCCCGCGATGTCCAGCATCATGGGGTGGTAGGCCTGCATCGCGCGCTGGCTGAAATTCGCCAGCAGGATGTTGTGCGGCTTCGACCAGGTCTCCTCGTGGGTGTCGGAGGTGAACAGGCCGTGCGAGGCGGCGCGCAGCCGGCGCAGCGCGCCGCGCGTGCTCTTGTCGAAGCGCGCCTCCTCGCAGAGTTCGTCGACCAGCGCGGGCGACGACACCACGATCACCGGCATGCCCGGCATGTCCAGCCAGTAGATGCCGCCCAGCTCCTGGGCGATCTTCCACATGTCCAGCACCGGGGAGTCGGAGCCGATCGACAGCAGGTTGCCCACGAAGGGCTTCTTGGCGGGATGGGGGATCGGGTGGAGCGAGTTCTTGCCTGCCATGGTCTGGATGTTGTGCTTCTGCGGGAGACGGCCGCGGGGCGCGCCTGAGGGGGACGACCACTGGAGTATCGAAGCGGCTCCCCCGGCGGCAGGACGGGGTTTCCCTTAGCAAATGTCAGGGCGCGAGACGGCGCTGGCTGCGGCATGGGGAGGCCGGGAACCCGCACGTATTCGGGTTTTCATCACGCCTCATTGTTGGGCATACGCACGAGAATTGTTCAACAATAAATTCAAAAGGCCAGAAACCGCCGCCGAAGTTGTTCATTTATTTGGCATGGGCCTTGCATTGAAGGGGCAGGCCGGGGACTGGCCTGGACCCGCCGTTTCGCTTCCACCCATCACCGGTCACGTCACTTTCTCGAGGAGTCCCGTTCATGTTCCGTCAGTCTTTCGCCGCACTCGCGCTCTCCTGCCTCGCCGCCTCCGCGCTGGCCCAGACCAAGTGGGACTTGCCCACGGCCTACCCGGCCAACAACTACCACACGGAGAACATCGCCCTGTTCGCCAAGGACGTGGAGGCCGCCACCGGCGGCAAGCTCAAGATCACCGTGCATGCGAACGCCTCGCTGTTCAAGGCGCCCGAGATCAAGCGCGCGGTGCAGAGCAGCCAGGCCCAGGCCGGCGAGATCCTCCTGGCCAACTTCGCCAACGAGAACCCGATCTACGCGCTCGATGGCGTGCCCTTCCTGGCCACCACCTACCCCGAGGCGAAGAAGCTCTACGACGCTTCCAAGCCCGCGATGGAGAAGCTGCTCGCCGCGCAAGGCATCAAGGTGCTGTTCGTGGTGCCGTGGGCCCCGCAGGGCATCTACTCGAAGAAGGAAGTCGCCTCGGTGGCCGACCTGCGCGGCATCAAGTGGCGTGCCTACAGCCCGGCCACCGCCAAGATCGCCGAGCTGATCGGCGCGCAGCCGGTGCAGATCCAGCAGGCCGAGCTCAGCGCCGCCATGGCCACCGGCGTGATCGAGAGCTACATGAGTTCGGCCTCCACCGGCTACGACACCAAGACCTACGAGAGCCTGAAGAACTTCTACGACACCAAGGCCTGGATCCCGAAGAACGCGATCCTCGTCAACGCCAAGTCCTTCGACGCGCTCGATGCCGCCACCAAGGCCGCCGTGACCAAGGCCGCGGCCGATGCGGAAGCCCGCGGCTGGAAGGTCGCGGTCGAGAAGAACGACGAGTACAAGCGCCTGCTGGCCGAGCGCGGCATGAAGATCCACCAGCCCTCGGCCAAGCTCGACACCGACATGCGCCAGGTCGGCGGGATCATGCAGGCCGACTGGCTCAAGGCCGCCGGTGCCGATGGCGCCGCGATCGTCGACGCCTACAAGAAGAACTGATCGTGCGCCGCTTCCTCGATCGCCTGTACGACGGTGCAGGCGCGCTCGGTGCGTTCTGCGTGTTCCTGATCTTCGTGCTGATGATCGTGGCCGGCGTGGGCCGGCAGATGAACTGGCACGTGAGCGGGCTCAACGACGTGGTGGCGTGGCTCTGCGCCGCGGCGGCCTTCTTCGCGATGGCCCATGCCTTCCGCCACGGTGACTTCGTGCGCGTCACGCTGCTGCTCGAGGCCGTGCCCGAGAAGATGCGCCGCGCGCTCGACGTCACCTGCCTGCTGATCGCGGCGGTGTCGGTGGCCTACCTCACCTACTGGGCCACCAGCTTCACCTGGGAGAGCTACGAGTTCGCCGAGATGGCCACGGGCCTGGTCGTGATCCCGATCTGGATTCCGCAATCGACCTTCGTGATCGGCTGCTGGCTGCTGCTGATCGCCATGGTCGACGAGCTGGTCGGCGTGCTGCGCGGCCACAAACCCAGCTACCAGCGCGCGGTCGAGGAACGACACGCCGCCGGCGATTTTTCTTCCGAGGTCTGAGCCCGTCATGATCGAAACACTTCTCATCGGCGCGCTGCTGCTCGTCATCATGGTGGTGCTGCTCGCGGGCGGCGTCTGGATCGCGATGACGCTGGCCATCGTCGGCTGGATCGGCCAGGCCTTCTTCACCAACACGCTGCCCGGCAAGAACCTGTTCTCGGCCTTCTGGGAGTCGAACGCCTCCTGGGAACTGGCGGCCTTGCCGCTGTTCATCTGGATGGGCGAGATCCTGTTCCGCACCAAGCTCAGCGAGCAGATGTTCGATGGCCTGCGGCCCTGGCTCGAACAACGTGCCGGGCCGGCTGATGCACACCACCATCCTGGGCTGCGGCGTGTTCGGCTCGGTCTCGGGCTCCTCGGCCGCGACCTGCGCCACCATCGCCAAGGTCGCGCTGCCCGAACTCAAGCGCCGCGGCTACAACGAGAAGCTGGCGATCGGCTCGCTCGCCACGGCCGGCACCCTCGGCATCCTGATCCCGCCCTCGATCACCATGGTGGTCTACGCGGTCGCGGCCGACGTCTCGATCATCCGCATCTTCCTCGCCGGCTTCCTGCCGGGCTTCCTGCTGATGCTGCTGTTCTCGGGCTACATCGGCTGGTGGAGCCTGCGCAATCCCGACAAGGTGCCGCCGGCCGACCCGCCGACCACCTTCATCGAGAAGATCCGGCTCTCGGGCAACCTGATCCCCTGCGCGCTGCTGATCGTGTTCATCGTCTGGGTGCTGGTCGCGGGCTGGGCCACGGCCACCGAATGCGCGGCCTTCGGTGTATTGGGTTCGCTCGCGATCGCGGCCTGGGGGCCGCAGCCTGACCTGGAAGAACTTCAGCGACGGGATCATGGGTGCCACGCGCACCAGCTGCATGATCATGTTCATCCTCGCGGGCGCGGCCTTCCTCACCAAGACCATGGCCTTCACCGGCATCCCGCGCGAACTGGCCGAATGGGTCGACGGCATGCACCTGTCGCCGTATGCGCTGATCAGCGTGCTGGTGCTTGTCTACCTCGTGCTCGGCACCGCGCTCGACGGCATCTCGATGATCGTGCTGACCAGCGCGGTGGTGCTGCCGATGATCCAGAAGGCGGGCTTCGACCTCGTGTGGTTCGGCATCTTCGTCGTGCTGCTGGTCGAGATCGCCGAGGTCACGCCGCCGGTTGGCTTCAACCTATTCGTGCTGCAGAACATGACGGGCAAGGACAGCAACGTGATCGCCAAGGCGGCGATCCCGTTCTTCTTCTGCCTCGTGCTGTGCATCGCGCTGGTCACCTTGTTCCCGAGCATCGTGACGATATTGCCCAACGTCTTCATGGGCGTGGAGCGGTAGCGCCGTCTCACCATGAAGCGGACTCTCACGACCAAGGATGTGTCGACCGCGGCAAACGCCGCTCGGCTGCGTGCTGGCGGCGCCGCGATCACGCGCCGAGGCTTTGCCTTGCTGGCCTGCGCCGGGGCGGCCTTGCCGCAGGCGCGAGCCGCCACGGTCTGGCGGCTCGCGACCGGCTACCCGGCGGAGAATTTCCACACCGTCAATCTCATGACGATGGCCAAGGAAGTCGAACTCGCGGCACAGGGCCGGTTGCGCATCGACGTCTTCCCGAAGAACGCCCTCGTCGCGCTCAACGACATCCGGGCCGCGGTGCAGGCCGGAAAGATCGAGGCCGGCGAGACGATCATGAGCAGCCTCATCGCCGAGATGCCGATCGCCGGCGCGGATTCGGTGCCCTTCATCACCGACAGCTATGCCGATGCGCTGCGGCTCTGGCGCATTCAACGGCCGTTGATCGAGCGTGCCTTCGAGCAGCGCGGCATGCGCGTGCTCCATGCCGTGGCATGGCCTCCGCAGGGCCTGTTGTCGGTGCGGCCGCTCGCCGGCATGAGCGACCTGCGCGGCATGCGGATGCGAACCTACAACGCCACCACCGCGCGCATCGCGACGCTGATGGAGGCCGTGCCGGTCGATGTTCCGGCCACGGAGCTCGACAAGGCGCTGGCCGAAGGGCGCATCGACTGCATGCCGACCTCCGCCGTCACGGCCATGGAAAGCCGCGCATGGCAGTCCATGCACTACTTCTACGAGATCAACGCGTGGTTCCCGAAGAACATCGTGTTCGTGCATGCGAAGGCATGGAGCGCGCTGGATGCCTCGAGCCGGCAGGCGCTGCAGGCCGCCGCAGCATCGGCCGAGACGCGCGGCTGGGCCGCGAGCGAGGCGGCCGCCGCGCGATCGATGAACGAGCTGCGGCGCAACGGCATGAAGATCGAGGCGGCATCGTTTCTCTTCGGCCGCGATCTCAAGCGCCTCGGGGAGCGCTTCTCACGAGAGTGGATCGAGCGCGTGGGCGCGTCGGCCAACGACATCTTCATCCCCTACTTCACCAGGTAGGAATGCGATGCGGGACCCAGGTGCGCTGCGAGTGCGTCCTCAAACGCTCCAGCCCGAATCGTTGATGTGCCGCGCGTACACCGCGAGCACGATGCGTTCGGAATGCACGAGGTAGTCGTTGAGTGCCGCGGCGGCGCGGGCGAATTCGCCGGCCTCCGCGAGCGCGAGGATGTTCTCGTTCATCTCGACATAGGGCGCGTGCAGGAACTCGGCGTCGCGCAGCAGGCCGAAGGCCAGCCGCAGTTCGGCCAGCACCGAGCCGAACAGCAGGTTGAGCCGCTCGCTGTCGGCGAGCTCGACCACGGCCATGTGGAAGGCCATGTTCGCGGTGCCCACGCCGAGCCAGTCGCCGCCGTCGCGGCAGGCCTTCGCGCGATCGACCGCCTCGCGCATCTTCTTCTTCGCGGGATGGCGCGGGTAGGCCTGCGCGAGCGCCTGGCACTCGATCAGGCGGCGCACGCGGTAGATGTCGATGATCGACGCGATGCTCGGGATGACCACGAACACGCCGCGGTTCGGCGCGTGCTTCACGAGGCCGTCCTTGGCGAGCATGCGGAACACCTCGCGCAGCGTGTTGCGCGAGATGCCGAGGCTCTCGCTGAGCGACTGCTCCGACAGGCGCTCGCCGGGCATGAACTCGCCCTGCGTGATCTTCTGCCGCAAGGCTTCGGCCATGCGCTCGCTCAAGGCCTGGGCAGGGGGAGTCAGCGGTTCGGAAGCGGCGGAGGTCATGCGGATGGGGGATGTCGGGGGTGAGGGGTTTTAGCAGATTCCGTTCCTCGCGCCGCGCCGCCCCACGCCCTGGATCAGGGTTTGCCCCTGCGAGTCGGCATGCATATTGCTCAACCGATTGATTGAATTGTTCAACAATCAAATAAACTTCGTTCCAACAAAACGGCCAGATTCGAGTCGATTCCATGTTCTCCATGCGCCCTCCGAAGCCCTCCCTCCCGCGCCCGGCCCGGCGTGCCCTTCTGCCGGGCACCGCAGCGTGAGCGCCGCGCCGGGCCGCCCCAGGCAAGCTCGCACCGCAGTGCGAAGCACGAAGGCCCTCCAATGAGCACGCTCGACCTCAACAGCGACCTGGGCGAGAGCTTCGGCGCCTGGCGCATGGGCGACGACGCGGCGATGTTCGGCATCGTGAGCAGCGCCAACGTGGCCTGCGGCTTCCACGCCGGCGACGCGGCCGGCATCCTCGACACGCTGCGCCATGCCAAGGCCCATGACGTGGCGGTCGGCGCCCATGTGTCCTATCCCGACCTCGCGGGCTTCGGTCGCCGCGCGATGGCGATGGGCAGCGCCGAGCTCATGGCGGACGTGATCTACCAGATCGGCGCGCTGCAGGGCCTGGCCCGCGCCGCGGGCACCTCGGTGCGCTACGTCAAGCCGCACGGCGCGCTCTACAACGCGATAGCGCACGACGAGCGGCAGGCGCGCGACGTGATCGCCGCGATCCGCGCGATCGACGACCGGCTCTGGCTGGTCGGCCTCGCCGGTTCGCCGCTGCTCGACTGGGCGCGCGCGAGCGGGCTGCGCACGGTCTCCGAGGCCTATGCGGACCGCGCCTACCGCGCCGACGGCACGCTGGTGCCGCGCAGCGAGCCGGGCGCGGTCCTGCACGACGCGCGGGCGGTGGCGCAGCGCATGCTGCGGCTGGCCACGCACGGCGAGGTCGAGACCATCGACGGCAGCACGCTGCGCCTGCAGGCCGATTCGGTCTGCGTGCATGGCGACAGCCCCGGCGCGGTGGCGATGGCGCGCGAGGTGCGCGCCGCCTTCGAGCATGCGGGCGTCGCGGTGCGGGCCTTCGCCCGCGAAGAAGACGAGCCGGCGGGAGCGCCACGATGATGCGTTTCCTGCCCGTCAACCTCGACGCGCTGCTGGTCGAGCTCGACGACCTCGCGCAGACGCTCGCGCTGCTGGCCTCGCTGCAGGCCGAGCCGATCGAGGGCATCGAGGAACTGGTGCCGGCCGCGCGCACGATCCTGGTCCGCTTCCGACCCGGCGCGGTCACGCACGAGGCGCTCGCGCGGCGCATCGGCGAGCGCCGCCTCGACGGCACGGTCGAGCGCGCGGGCCGGCGCATCGAGATCCCGGTCGACTACGACGGCGAGGACCTCGACGAGGTCGCGCGGCACCTGGGCCTCACGCGCGAGGAAGTCATCCGCCGCCACACCGGCAGCGACTACACCGTGGCCTTCACCGGCTTCGCGCCGGGCTTCGCCTACCTGAGCGGCGGCGATCCCAGCCTCGACGTGCCGCGCCGCACCACGCCGCGCACCCGCATCCCGGCCGGCGCGGTCGCGCTCGCGGGGCGCTTCAGCGGCGTCTATCCGCAGGCCAGCCCCGGCGGCTGGCAGATCATCGGCGTGACCGCCACGCCGATGTGGGACCTGGCCCGCGCGCAGCCCGCGCTGCTGCAGCCGGGCTATACGGTGCGCTTCATCGATGTCTCGGGGCAAGACGCGCCAGCCATCGCGCCACCGGTTCCAGTCGCGCCGCCATCGGCCACGCACGAAGGGCCGGCGCTCGAGGTCCATGCCACCGGCCTGCAGGCGCTGTTCCAGGACCTGGGCCGCCACGGGCTCGCGGGCCAGGGCGTCTCGGCCTCGGGCGCGATGGACCGCGGCGCGCTGCGCACGGCCAACCGCCTCGTGGGCAATGCCAGCGACGCGGCCTGCATCGAGATCGTCGGCGCGGGTTTCCGCTTCAGCTGCCGCGGCGATGCGGTGCTGGCCTTCGCCGGTGCCGACGTGCCGCTGCAACTGCGCAGCGCCGGCGGCGCGCGCTGGACGGTGCCCGTGGGCGAGGCGATCGCGCTGGCCGATGGCGACAGCCTCACGGTCGGCGAACCGCGCGCGGGCCTGCGCAGCTACCTCGCGGTGCGCGGCGGCTTCGAGCTCGCGCCCGTGCTCGGCAGCGCCGCCACCGACACCCTGGCGCACATCGGCCCGCCTCCGATCGCCGCCGGCGATCGTCTCGTGTTGCGGCCGGTGGCGCGCGGCGCCGTCGTCGGCCTGCCCGACGCGGCGCCGCCCGCGCTGCCGACGCTGCACGAGGAGGTGGTGCTCGACGTGGTGCTGGGCCCGCGCACCGACTGGTTCACGCCCGAGGCGGTCGCGCTGCTCGCGAGCCAGCGCTGGACCGTCACGCCGCAGTCCAACCGCGTCGGCCTGCGGCTCGCGGGCGAGACACCGCTGGCGCGCCTCGACACCGCCGAGCTGCCCAGCGAGGGCACCGCGCTCGGCGCGATCCAGGTGCCGCCGAGCGGCCAGCCCGTGCTGTTCCTCGCCGACCATCCGCTGACCGGCGGCTACCCGGTGATCGGCGCCGTCGCCACCCACCACCTCGATCGCGCCGGCCAGATCCCGGTCGGCGCGCGCCTGCGTTTCAACCCGGTGCGCGCCTTCGACGCGCACTGCCTCCCCGTTCCTTGCTCCGACACGCCATGAAGAAAGTCCTGATCGCCAACCGTGGCGAGATCGCCGTGCGCATCGCGCGCGCCTGCGCCGACTACGGCGTGCGCTCGGTGGCCGTCTATGCCGACGCCGATTTCGACGCGCTGCACACGCGCGTGGCCGACGAGGCCCATGCGCTCGAGGGCACGCGCCCGGCCGACACCTACCTGGCCATCGACAAGCTGCTGGCCGCGGCCGCACGCAGCGGCGCCGACGCGGTGCATCCGGGCTACGGCTTCCTCTCGGAGAGCGCGGCCTTCGCGCGCGCCGTGATCGACGCCGGCCTGTGCTGGATCGGCCCGCCGCCTTCGGCCATCGAGGCACTGGGCGACAAGGTGCAGGCGCGCCGCATCGCGCTCGAGGTCGGCGCGCCGCTGGTGGCCGGCACGCCGGCGCCGGTGCGCGACGCGCGGGAGGTGCTGGCCTTCGCCGAGGCGCACGGCCTGCCGATCGCGATCAAGGCGGCCTTCGGCGGCGGCGGCCGCGGCCTCAAGGTCGCGTGGCGGCTCGACGAGGTGGCCGAGCTCTACGAATCGGCGGTGCGCGAGGCCGTCACTGCCTTCGGCCGCGGCGAGTGCTTCGTCGAGCAGTTCCTCGACCGGCCGCGCCACGTCGAGGCGCAGGTGATCGCCGACACGCACGGCCGCGTGGTGGTGCTCGGCACGCGCGACTGCTCGCTGCAGCGGCGCAACCAGAAGCTGGTGGAGGAGGCGCCCGCGCCCTTCCTGAGCGAGGCGCAGCGCGAGCGCATCCACCGCGCCGCGCACGACATCTGCGCGCGCGCCGGCTATGTCGGCGCCGGCACGGTCGAGTTCCTGCTCGGGCCCACGGGCGCGATCTCCTTCCTCGAGGTCAACACGCGGCTGCAGGTCGAGCATCCGGTGACCGAGGAAACCACCGGCATCGACCTCGTGGTCGAGCAGCTGCGCATCGCCGACGGGCTGCCGCTGTCGATCACCGAGACACCCGTGCCGCGCGGCCATGCCTTCGAGTTCCGCATCAACGCCGAGGACCCCGGCCGCGGCTTCCTGCCCACGCCCGGACCGGTGCGCCTGTTCGAGCCGCCGTCGGGCCCCGGCGTGCGCGTCGACACCGGCGTGGTCTCGGGCTCGAGCGTGCCGGGCAGCTTCGATTCGCTGATGGCCAAGCTGGTCGTCACCGGCGCCACGCGCGCGCAGGCGATGGCACCGCGCGCGCCGCGCGCTGCGCGAGTTCCGCATCGAGGGCGTGGCCTCGGTGCTGCCGTTCCATCGCGCCGTGGTCGAGGCGCCCGACTTCGTGGCCGAGGACGGCTTCAAGGTCCACACGCGCTGGATCGAGACCGACTTCGCGCAGCCGCTGGCCGCGGCCGTGCGCGCCGAGCCCGTGCGCGATGCTGCGCTGCTTCGCACGGCGGTGGAGATCGACGGCCGGCGCGTGACGCTGGGCCTGCCGCCGGCGCTGCTGCGCGGCATCGGCGACGCGCCGGCCGCGCCGTCGTCATCGCCGCAGCCCGAGGAGGCTGCCGACCCCGCCGCCGTGGCCGCGCCCATCACCGGCACGCTTCAGGCGTGGACCGTGGACGAGGGCGCGCCGGTCGCGCAAGGCGACCCGATCGCGGTGATGGAGGCGATGAAGATGGAGGTGCAGGTCGTGGCCCACCGCGCGGGCCGGCTCGCGCGGCTGGCGGCGGGCGCGGCGCCGGTGGTGGCGGGCGCGACCATTGCGCGCATCGGCTGAGCGTTCAAGGGCGGACCATCTTGCAGTCGGTGCCCTGCGCGAGTTCGTTGCCGCTGTAGACCGCGTCGGTGCGGAAGCCGTAGTTCGTGCCTTCCCAGCCCAGCTTCACGGCCTTGCCGTCGACCGGCGCGATGGTGTTGACCACCTGCGGCAGCAGCAGCTGGTGGTCCTCGCCGCGCATGCGCACCGGGCCGACCACCGAGTCGTAGCTCAGGTCCTCGAGCGCGCGCGCCACCTTCACGGTGTCGGTGCTCGCGGCCTTCTCGATCGCGGCCGCGAGCAGGCGCGGCGTCATGTCGATGCGCGGCGCGAGGAAGTCCTTGCCGGTCTTGGCCTTGTAGGCCTTGGCCAGCGCATCGACCTTCGGCGTGCCGGCCTGGCCCGGATGCCATTCGGCGACCCAGGTCAGCTGGCCCAGCTTCGCCTGCGACACCGCCGTGACCGTGCCCGGCACCGAGCCCGCGCTGTGGTTGAAGTAGCGCAGGTCGTGGCCGGCATCGCCCGCGGCCTTGAGCAGCAGCGTCATGTCCTGGCCCCAGTTGCCGGTGATGACCGAGTCGGCGCCGCTCTGCTTGATGTTGGCGATGTAGGGCGAGAAGTCCTTGACCCGGCCGATCGGATGCAGCGCCTCGCCGACGAACTGGATGTCGGGCCGCGCCAGTCCCACGAGCTGGCGTCCGTAGCTGGCCCACTGCTTGCCGTGCGCATAGTCCTGGTTCAGCAGATAGACCTTGCGGATCTCGGGCGTCTTCTTGATGTAGTTGGCCAGCGCTTTCATCTTCATCGCGGTGTTGGCCTCGGTCTGGAAGTGCCAGAAGCTGCAGGCCTTGCCGGTCATCTCGGGATCGATCGACGAGTGGTTGAGCACCAGCAGCTCCTTGCCCGGGTTGCGCTGGTTCCAGCGCGCGACCGCCTGCACCAGCGCCGTCACCACCGAGGAGCCCGAGCCGCCGGTCACGATGGCCTTGGCGCCCTGGTCGATCGCGGCCTGCAGCGCGCTCTGGCTCTCCTGCGCCGAGAGCTTGCTGTCGAACTGCAGCAGCTGCAGCTTCGTGCCGCCGAGCACGCCGCCCTTCGCGTTGATCTCCTCGATCGCGTACTGCGTGTGCATCAGCATCAGCTCGCCGACGTTGGCGAAGGGGCCCGAGAGCGGATCGATGTAGGCGAGCTTGTAGGTCTGCTGGGCCTGCGCGGTGCCGGCGGAACCCGTGGCGATCAGGCAGGCGAGCGCGAGCCGCGCCAGGGGCGCTGGGTGAAACTTCATGGTGTGTCTCCTGGGATGGGGGGTCAGTGGCCGGCGCGCAGCCCGATCACGCGGCTCGCGAGCTTCGTGAGCTCGGCCACCACTTCGTCGGGCGAGAGCCGTCCGCCCGGGCGGTACCAGCTGTAGAGGAAGCCCGGCAGGCTGCAGGCCGCGAGCGCGGTGATCTTGGTCTCGTCGAAATCGAGGTCGCCGTCGCGCCGCGCCTGTTCGAGCAGCGGGCACAGCAGGTCGTAGAAGTGGTGCGCGAGCTTCTTCTGCGCGGCCAGGTACTCGGGCCGGTAGACCTGCGGTTCGCGGTAGGGGAAGAAGGCGGCCGGATGGTGCGCCACGGTGGCGCGGATCAGCCGCTCGATGCCCTCGAGCACCTTCTCGCTCGCGCGGCGCGGATCGTCGGCCGCGAAGTCGAGCGCGGTGAAGCAGTCGACCGCGGGGCGCCAGGAGAGGGTCTCGAAGATCTCCTGCTTGTCGCGGAAGTAGTAGTAGACGAAGGGCTTCGTGACACCGAGCGCGCGCACGATCTGCGCCATGGTGGTGTTGGCGTAGCCCTGCGCCGCGAACAGTTGCGTGGCGGCCTGCAGGATGCGCTCGCGCTGCAGGTCGGTGCCCTGCGTGGCGGCGCGCTGGCGGCCGGTGCCCTGCGGCAGGTCGGGGCGCGCCGTGAGGGCCCTGGCCTCCGTCGCATGCGCCTCGTGCATGCCCTGCATGCCTGGCACGCGTGGGGGATCGTCCTGCTCCGCGCGCGCCTTGCGCCCAGAGGGTTTGTGCCGTGTCGCGGAAGTTATACCCATGGGTAGGATTGTTCGTGCACCATCCGGCGATGGCAAGCGCCCGCCAGGCGCGAGCGGCTATCGATAACCCTGAGAAAGTGACGCCATGGAGACAACCGACGAACCCTTGCTGCGCGCGCTCCCGCCGCGCGCGCAACAGCCGCTGCACGACTACCTGCGCGCCCATGCGCGCGAGCGCGGCGAGCATCCGGCCTGCCACTGGTACGGCCATGCGATGAGCTGGCATGAGCTCGACCGCGCGAGCGATGCCTTCGCCGCGCGGCTGCAGGCCCTGGGCGTGCGCAAGGGCGAACCGGTGGTGCTGTTCCTCAACAACTGCCCGCAGTACCTGGTGGCGCACTTCGGCATCCAGAAGATCGGCGCCATCGTCTGCCCCAGCGGCCCGCTCAACAAGGAGCACGAGCTCGCCTACCAGGTCAACGACCTGAAGGCGCGCGTGATCGTCGCGGCCGCGCCGCTGCTGCCGGTGGTCGAGAAGGTGAAGCCCGGGAGCGCGCTCGAACACGTGTTCGTCGTGCACTACGCCGATTTGCTGCCCGAGACGCCCGCGCTCGACCTGCCGGCCGAACTCGTGGCCGAGCGCAACGCCGAACGCACGGTGCCCGCGGGCTGCGAGGACTTCCTCGCCGTCATGAACGCCGATGCGCGGCCGCAGCCGGTGGCCATCGACATGGACGACGTCGCGCTCATGACCTACACCTCGGGCACCACCGGCCTGCCCAAGGGCGCGATGCTCAGCTACGGCAATGCGCTGTTCAAGACCCGCGCCGCGGCCGACTGCAACGGGGTCGGGCCCGACGATGTGCTGCTGTCGATCGCGCCGCTCTATCACATCGCCGGCATGCTGATGGGCGTGAACGTGCCGGTGCTCACGGGCGCGGCCTCGGTGCTGCTGCACCGCTTCGATCCGCGCGCGGCGCTGCAGGCCATCGCGCGCCACGAGGTGAGCTGGTGGTACAGCATCGCGCCGATGAACGTGGCCTGCATGCAGCTGCCCGACATCGCGGGCTTCGATCTCGCGAGCCTGCGCATGAACCCGGTCACCAGCTTCGGCATCGCCTTCACCGAGCCGCTGGCCGCGCAGTGGCGTTCGCATGCGCCGAACTGCACCTCCTTCGAGGCCGCCTACGGCCTGAGCGAAACCCACACCTGCGACACCTACACGCCGCGCCATGCGCCGCGGTGGGGCACGCAGGGCGTGGCGGTGCCGGGCGTCACGATCCGCATCGTCGACACGGAAACGCAGGCCGACCTGCCCACCGGCGAGGTCGGCGAGATCGTGCTGGCCAGCCCGGGCTCCTTCAAGGGCTACTGGAACAAGCCCGAGGCCACGGCCGCCACGCTGCGCGACGGCTGGGTGCACACGGGCGACATGGGCAAGCTCGATGCCGAGGGCTACCTGACCTTCATCGGCCGCTTCAAGGAGATGATCAAGGTCTCGGGCTACAGCGTGTTCCCCGAGGAGGTCGAGACCATCCTCATCAAGCATCCGGCGGTGGCGCAGGCCGCGGTGATCGCCCAGCCCGATCCCGAGAAGGGCGAGGTGGTCAAGGCCTTCGTGGTGCGCAAGCCCGGTGCCGAGGTCGCGGCCGAGGCGCTGATCGCCTGGTCGCGCGAGAACATGGCGAGCTACAAGGCGCCGCGCTCCGTGAGCTTCATCGATGCATTGCCCACCACCGGCGCCGGCAAGGTGCTGCGCCGGCTGCTCGAAGACAAGAACTGAAAGACCCCGCGTGTTTTCCAAAGTCCTGATTGCCAACCGCGGCGAGATCGCCGTGCGCCTGGTGCGCGCCCTGCGCGACCTCGGCATCGCCAGCGTGGCCGTGCATGCGCGCGACGACGCCTCGGCCCTCCACGTGCAGCTGGCCGACGTGGCGCTCGCGCTCGACGCGACCGGGCCCGCGGCCTACCTCGACATCGGCGCGCTGATCGCGGCCGCGAAAGCGCAGGGTTGCGACGCGGTGCATCCGGGCTACGGGTTCCTCAGCGAGCGCGCCGACTTCGCGCGGGCCTGCGCCGATGCGGGGCTGGTGTTCATCGGGCCCACGCCCGAGCAGCTCGCGCTCTTCGGCGACAAGGCGCGCGCGCGCGAACTGGCCACGCGCTGCGAGGTGCCCGTGATGCCCGGCAGCGCGGGCGCGGTGACGCTCGCGCAGGCGCAGGCCTTCTTCGCCGAGCAGCAGGCGCAGGGCGCGGGCGTGATGGTCAAGGCCATCGGCGGCGGCGGCGGGCGCGGCATGCGCGCGGTGCACGAGGCGGGCGAGCTGGCCGAGGCGCATGCGCGCTGCATGTCGGAAGCGCGCGCGGCCTTCGGCATCGAGGGCGTGTACGTCGAGCGGCTGATGCGCGATGCACGCCACATCGAGGTGCAGGTGCTCGGCGACGGCCAGGCGGTGGCCAGCCTCGGCGAGCGTGAGTGCACCTTGCAGCGGCGCTTCCAGAAGCTGGTGGAGATCGCGCCCAGTCCCTCGCTGCCCGAGGCGCTGCGCGCGCAGCTCACGCAGGCCGCGCTGCGCATGGCGCGGGCCGTGGGCTATCGCGGGCTCGGCACCTTCGAGTTCCTGGTCGACGCGGCCTCGGCCACGCTGCCCTTCGTCTTCATCGAGGCCAACCCGCGGCTGCAGGTCGAGCACACGGTGACCGAGGCCGTGACCGGGCTCGACCTGGTGCAGCTGCAGATCGCGGTGGCGGCCGGCGAATCGCTGGCCGCGCTCGGCATCGAGGCCGACCGCACTGCGGCGCAGCGCGGCTTCGCGCTGCAGTGGCGCATCAATGCCGAGACCCTCGATGCGCAGGGCCACGCGCGGCCCTCGGGCGGCACGCTCGCGCGCTTCGAGCTGCCCGCCGGGCCCGGCGTGCGCGTCGACACGCACGGCTATGCGGGCCTTGCGCCCTCGCCGCACTACGACACGCTGCTGGCCAAGCTGATCGTGCATGCGCCCTCGGCGCGCTTCGCCGATGCGCTGCGCCGCTCGCTGCGTGCGCTCGACGAGTGCCGCATCGAGGGCATCGCCACCAACCTGCCGCTGCTGCACGCGATCGCCGCGCGGCCCGAGTTCGCGACGCAGGCGGTGCACACGCGCTTCGTCGAGGCGCACCTGGGCGACCTGCTGGTGGCCGCAACGGCCTTCGAGAAACGCGCGAAGGAGATCGCGCCGGTCGTCGCGCAGACGGCCGGCCCCGTGATCGATGACGTGGACGATGGCCTCACGGTCAAGGCCCCGATGCCCGCGAAGCTGGTGCAGTTCGAGGTCGCGGTCGGCGACGTGCTGCCCGCGGGCGGGCAACTCGGCGTGCTCGAGGCCATGAAGATGGAGCACCTGCTGCATGCGCCCACCGCGGGCCGCGTGGTGGCGCTGCTGGCCGCGCCGGGCGACTACCTGGTCGAGGGCCAGTCGCTGCTGCGGCTGGAGGCGGTCGACGCGCAGGCCGTGGACACCGAGGCGTGCGCCGACCACGACGTCGACGCGATCCGGCCCGACCTCAGGAAGGTCATCGATCGCCATGCGTTCACGCTCGACGAGAACCGCCGGGCGGCCGTCGACAAGCGCCATGCTCAGGGCGGGCGCACCGCGCGCGAGAACATCGCCGACCTCTGCGACAGCGCGGCCGATCCCGGCAACTTCATCGAGTACGGCGCGCTCGCCATCGCGGCGCAGACGCGCCGCCGCACGCTCGAGGACTTGGTCGCGAACACGCCGGCCGACGGCATGGTGACCGGCATCGGCAGCATCAACGCTCGGCAGTTCGGCCCCGAGAAGTCGCGCTGCGCCGTGCTGGCCTACGACTACACGGTGCTGGCCGGCACGCAGGGCATGCGCAACCACCACAAGACCGACCGGCTGCTCGCGGTGGCGCACCAGCTGCGGCTGCCGGTGGTGCTGTTCGCCGAAGGCGGCGGCGGCCGGCCCGGCGACACCGACATGCCGATCGTGGCGGGCCTCAACAACCACACCTTCAGCCAGTTCGCCGCGCTCTCGGGCAAGGTGCCGGTGGTCGGCATCGTGCATGGCCGCTGCTTCGCGGGCAATGCGGCCTTGCTGGGCTGCGCCGACGTGATCATCGCGACGAAGGGCAGCAACATCGGCATGAGCGGCCCCGCGATGATCGAGGGCGGCGGCCTCGGCAGCTTCGCGCCCGAGCAGATCGGGCCGAGCAGCGTGCAGTCGCGCAACGGCGTGATCGACATCCTGGTGGAGGACGAGGCCGCGGCGGTCGCGGCCGCGAAGCAGTACCTGTCGTACTTCCAGGGCCCGGTCGCCGACTGGCAGTGCGCCGACCCGCGTGCCTTGCGCCACGTGGTGCCCGAGAACCGGCTGCGCGTGTACGACGTGCGCGCCGCGATGCGCGGCGTGGCCGACACCGGCTCGCTGCTCGAACTGCGCGCGGGCTTCGGCGCGGGCATCGTGACCGCGCTCGCGCGCATCGAGGGCAGGCCCGTGGGCCTGATGGCCAACAACCCGCACCACCTGGGCGGCGCGATCGACGTGGAGGCGGCCGACAAGTCGGCGCGCTTCATGCAGCTGTGCAATGCGCATGGCCTGCCGATCGTCTCGCTGTGCGACACGCCGGGCTTCATGGTCGGCCCCGAGATCGAGGCGCAGGCGCAGGTGCGCCATGTCTGCCGCATGTTCATGGTGGCCTCGCACCTGCGCGTGCCCTTCTTCGCGGTGGTGCTGCGCAAGGGCTACGGCCTGGGCGCGCAGGCGATGACGGCCGGCGGCTTCGACGCACCGGTGTTCACCGTGGCCTGGCCCACGGGCGAGTTCGGCGCGATGGGGCTCGAGGGCGCGGTGCGGCTGGGCTTTCGCAAGGAGCTCGCCGCGGCCGCCGAGGGGCCCGAGCGCGATGCGCTGTTCAAGCAGCTGGTGGCGCAGCAGTACGAGAACGGCGAGGCGATCCACATGGCGCAGACGCTGGAGATCGACGCGGTCATCGATCCCGCGCAGACGCGCGACTGGCTGGTGCGCGGGCTGGCCTCGGCCACGCGGCCCCACGAGGCGCCGGCGCCCTACGTAGACACCTGGTAACCAGGCGGCAGACCCTGTCGCGCGAAGTGGCACGGCGGCTCCGTACACTTTGGCGCTTTCGCTTGACGGGGCATGACGCTGGTTTCACAAGGATTCGCCAGGCGGGCGACGGGCATGTTGTGCCTGGCGCTGTTCGCCGTTTTCGCGCACGCCGCGCCGCCCTCGGAGGCGGCCGTGCCCGTTGCACCGGCCGCCGCCGAGCGCTGGATCGGCAGCTGGGCCGCCGCGCCGCTGGATTTTCGCCAGCTCGCGCCGTTGGGCACGCCGCCGCCGGTGGCGCCCGATGACCGTGCCTCCTCCGGCCTCACGCTGCGCCATCAGTTGCAGCCCAGCGTGGGCGGCTCGCGCGTGCGCGTGCGTTTCTCCAACCGCTTCGGCACCGTGCCGCTGCAACTGAGCGCCGCGACCGTGGCGCGTGGCACCGGTGGCGGCGCGATCTCGCCGACTTCGCTGCGGCCGCTGCGCTTCGATGGCCGCCCGGGCCTCGCGATCGCGCCCGGCGCCGAGGCCTGGAGCGACGGCATCGACTTCCCGGTCGAGGCCGGGCAGACGCTGGTGGTCAGCAGCTACTACGAGCGCGCCGCGCCGCTGTCGACGGTGCATCTGCAGCCGAGCAACGCCAGCTGGATGTCGAACGGCAACGCGGTGGCGGCGCCGCGCCTGCCCGATGCGCAGCGGATGCCGGCCAATGCCTTCGTGACCGGCGTCGACGTCTGGGCCGCTCGCGAGATCCGCACGGTGGTGGCCTTCGGCGACTCGATCACCGCGGGCGCGCTCGACGGCGAGGGCGGCGGCAATTCCTATCCGCACCAGCTGGCCACGCTGCTGCGCAGGAGTCCGGGCCCGGACGCCGCGCGCGAGGTGGCGGTGCTCAACCTCGGCATCGGCGGCAACCGGCTGCTGCATGGCGGCGCGGGCCGCAGCGGCCTCGTGCGCTTCGGCGACGACGTGCTGGGCCAGAGCGGCGTCACGCACGTGATCGTGCTGCTGGGCACCAACGACATCGGCCGCACCGCGTTCATCGGCCTGCCCGGGCAGGCGGTGGCCGCGAGCGAGATCCCCACGCCCGAGCAGTTGCAGGCCGGGCTGCAGCAACTGGTGCGGCAGGCGCGCGAGAAGGGCGTGAAGGTGCTGCTGGGCACCATTCCGCCGTTCAGCGGCTCGCCGTACGGCAACGAGCACACCGAGGCGCTGCGCGCCGCGGTCAATCGCTGGATCCGCGGCCGCCAGGACGTGGACGCGGTGGTCGACTTCGACGCCGCGCTGCGCGATCCGGCGCGACCGCTCGCGCTGCTGCCGGCCTACGACAGCGGCGACCATCTGCATCCCAATGCCGCGGGCCTCACGGCCATGGCCGGCGCGGTCGATCTGCAGGAATTGCGGGAATAGGCCTACGCGCGTCGGCGGCCGCCTGCAGGCGGCGCGCCGGGCGCCGCGTCACAGCTCTACACAAGATTTCGCGTGGCGCTTACAGGCGGTTCACAAGGCACCGGCAGCATGAAGGCTCCTCCAACAACTCATGGAGCCTAGCCATGAAGAAACTCGCAGCCATCGCTTTTTCCGTCGCCGCCACCTCGCTGTTCTCGGTGGGCGCGCTCACGCTGCCGACGGCCGCCCAGGCGCAGCCGGTGGTCACCATCCAGGTGCCTCCGCCGCCGCCGCGCTACGAGCGGGTGCCGCCGCCGCGCCGCGGCTATGTCTGGGCCCCGGGCCACTACGAGTGGCGTGGCGGCCGCCACGTGTGGACCAACGGCGTCTGGGTGCGTGCCCGCCCGGGCTACGCCTACCGCGCGCCCGAATGGCGCCAGGAGGGCGGCCGCTGGGCCTACAGCGCCGGCCGCTGGGACCGCGACGGCGACGGCGTGCCGAACCGCTACGACCGTCGGCCGAACAATCCGAACCGCAACTGACGCGGCCGGCATGAAAAAGCCCCCGGGGCGACCTGCGAAGGCCGCCCCGGGGGCTTTGTTCTTTCCGCGCGACGCCCGCTCAGCGGAACACGACCGTGCGATGCCCGTTGAGCAGCACCCGGTGCTCGCTGTGCCACTTCACCGCGCGCGCCAGCACCTGGCTCTCGGTGTCGCGGCCGCGGGCCGTGAGGTCCTCGACGGTGTCGGTGTGGTCGGCGCGCGCCACGTCCTGCTCGATGATCGGGCCCTCGTCGAGGTCGGCCGTCACGTAGTGGGCGGTGGCGCCGATCAGCTTCACGCCGCGGTCGTGCGCCTGGTAGTAGGGCTTGGCGCCCTTGAAGCTCGGCAGGAACGAGTGGTGGATGTTGATCGCGCGGCCGGCCAGGCTCTGGCACAGGTCGTTGCTGAGGATCTGCATGTAGCGCGCCAGCACCACGAGCTCGGCGCCCTCGGCCTCGATGATCTCGAGCTGCTTGGCCTCGGCCTGCGCCTTGGTCGCGGCCGTCACCGGGATGTGGTGGAAGGGCACGTTGTAGCTGGCGGCCAGCTGGTAGAAGTCGCGGTGGTTCGAGACGATCGCGCGCACGTCGATGGCCAGCAGGCCGCTCTTCCAGCGGAACAGCAGGTCGTTGAGGCAGTGGCCTTCCTTGCTGACCAGGATCACCGTCTTCATCGGCTGGGCGGCGGCCTGCAGTTGCAGGGTCATGCCGAAGCCCTGGGCGAAGGCGGCGAGCTGCTCGCGCAGCGCGGCCTCGCCATGCTCGGCGCAGGCGAAGCGCACGCGCATGAAGAACAGGCCCGTGTGGTGGTCGTTGTACTGGGCGGCCTCTTCGATGTTGCCGCCGCGCTCCAGCAGGAAGCCCGAGACGGCATGCACGATGCCCGTGCGGTCGGGGCAGGAGAGGGTGAGGATGTAGGCAGGGGTGGTGGTCATGGTCAGGGGCGTGATTGTCGCAGGGGTGCCAGAATGCCGTTCTCCCCGTCCGCCACGTCCCTTTTCCCCGGGGCGCCGGCCGTTCGGCGACGGGGCCTTCCACATCCCGACGAGACACACAGGAGCACGCGCATGGCCTACCAGGACTTCAACATGGACAACCAGTGGTTGCCCTTCACCCCGAACCGCCATTTCAAGAAGGACCCGCGGGTCTTCGTGGCGGCCGACGGGATGGAGTTCACCACCCACGACGGCCGCAAGGTGATCGACGGCATCTCGTCGCTGTGGTGCGTGGGCGCAGGCCACAACCGCAAGCCGATCAACGAGGCGATCAAGCAGCAGCTCGACACGCTCGACTACGCGACCGCGTTCCAGATCAGCAACGACAAGGCCTTCCGCGCGGCCGAGATGATCGCCGCGCTGGCCCCCGGCGACCTCAACAAGGTGCTGTTCTGCAACTCCGGCAGCGAAGCCGCCGACACCTCGATGAAGGTGGCGCTGGCCTACCACCGCGCGCGCGGCGAGGGCCACCGCAACGTCTTCATCGGCCGCGAGCGCGGCTACCACGGCGTGGGCTTCGGCGGCATGTCGGTGGGCGGCATCCCGGGCAACCGCAAGGTGTTCGGCTCGGCCTTCCTGCCGCGCGTGGACCACATGCGCTTCATCCACGACCCGGTCAACAACGCCTACATCCACAACCAGGAACCGGTGTGGGCCGAGGACCCGCTGGTCGAGCTCGAGACCCGCATCCTGCCGCTGCACGACCCGAGCAACGTGGCCGCGATCATCGTCGAGCCGGTGGCCGGCTCGGCCGGCTGGTACCTGCCGCCGCAGGGCTACCTCAAGCGCCTGCGCGAGATCTGCGACAAGCACGGCATCCTGCTGATCTTCGACGAGGTCATCACGGGCTTCGGCCGCATGGGCACCAACTTCGCGTCGGACTACTTCGGCGTGGTGCCCGACATGCTGAACTTCGCCAAGTGCGTGACCAACGGCGTGATCCCGCTGGGCGGCGTGATCTGCCGCGACAAGCTCTACGACGCGATGATGAAGACCGACGCGCCCGAGCACGTGGTCGAGTTCTTCCACGGCTACACCTACTCGGGCCACCCGGTGGCCTGCGCGGCGGCGATCGCCACGCTCGAGCTGTTCGAGAAGGAAAGCCTGTTCCCGCGCGCCGGCGAGATGGGCAAGCTGCTGGGCGACGCCTTCCACAGCACCTTCAAGGGCCTGCCCAACGTGATCGGCATCCGCAGCCTCGGCCTGGCCGCGGCGGTCGAGCTGGCGCCGATCGCGGGCGCGCCCGGCAAGCGGGCCTACAACGTGTTCCTCGACTGCTTCCACAAGGGCGCGCTGGTGCGCCCCGCGGGCGACGTGCTGGTGATCGCGCCGCCGTACATCGTCGAGAAGTCGCACATCGACACGCTGGTGAACACGCTGGCGGATTCGATCAAGGCGCACGCCTGATCCCAGGCCTTCCCCGCGGCCCGCAACGGGCCGCGGACGCGCCCCCGCCATGGGGGCGCGAGCCCCGATCGGCCCCAGCAAAGCGCACGAAATCGGGGCGGCCGCACTGTCTGGCCACCCAGTGCTCACCGCTGGTTTGTACGCATAGGTACTACTGGTTTCCGGAATATCCAGCCCCACGGGCCGATCCATAGCATCCACCTTCACAAAGAAGTAGCACTTTTCGTTTAGTGCTCTTCCTCCTGAAGGAGCCTGCCATGCCTCGTGCATCTCGTGTCCCCGTACCACGGTGCGCCGATCGTCGTCGTGGTGCGCACTGGGCCGCCACGGTGCACGTGGCCCTGGTGGTGGCGCTGCTGCTGGTGGCGGCGCCGCGCGCGCAGGCCAACAACGTCGGCGAGAACGCGGCCTGGCAGTTCCAGACCAGCACCGACAAGGTCAACCAGGCCGCGGTGCAGGACATGATCCGCAAGCAGAAGAGCGGCTACTACGCGGCGCCGGTCTACAACACCACGGTCGGGCGCCAGTACAACTGCAACGTCTCGGCGAGCTCGACCGGCAACGACGGCAACAACAGCACGGTCGCCAACTCGCCCTCCAACGCCGGCGCGCGCTCGGGCGCCACCGGCAACGACAGCAACAGCGCGGTCGGCACGCTCGGTGCCGCGGTGGTGGGGACCAACCAGGCCAACGCGGGCACGGTGGGATCGGCGGTCGTCGGCGGCACCAGCACGCAGGTGCAGGGCGCGGCCTGGCAGGCGCTGAACTCGGCCCAGGGCAACACCGGCGCGCAGACGGCGGGGGTGAGCGGCAGCGCCGCCTGTGCCTTCGGCGTGCTCAACTGAACGGAGGCGCCATGCACAGCATCTCGCCCCACCCCCGCCGGGCGGTCTTTCTCGCGGCGCCGCTGGCCGGCGCGCTGGTGCTGGCCGGCTGCACCTCCGCGCCGCAGCAGCGCTTCGCGCCCAACGAGGCACCGGTGGTGCTGGGGCCCTCGGTGCGCGACAACGTCACGCCGATGGAGCCGGTGCTGGCCTGCTTCGCCGACCACATCGCGGCCACGCGCCGTCCCGAGGTGGTGATCGGCGTGGGCGACGTGAAGGACTACACCGGCAAGTACAGCATCAACGAAGGCAACGCGATCACGCAGGGCGGCGCGCTGATGGTCTATTCGGCGCTCGGCAAGCTCGGCGGCGCGGTGCGCATCGCCGAGCGCTTCGACCCGGTGATCGCCGAGCGCGAGCTGGCCTACGCCGACCGCCGCCAGCTCGGCGACGGCCGCACGCACCAGCTCGGCGGCGGGCCCGGCGGCGGCGCGCAGGTGGTGCCGTGGCTGCCGTACTTCGGCGGCACGATCAACAAGTCCGACTACTTCATCGTCGGCGGCATCACCGAGCTCAACTACAACATCAACTCGGGCGGCGCCGAGGTGGCGGTGAACCAGGTCGGCGTGAAGGCGCGCACCTTCACCCAGTCGGTGGGCGTGGACCTGCGCATCGTCGACACGCGCTCGCTGATGGTGGTGCGCACCGTGAGCCTCACCAAGCAGTTCAACGGCTACGAGGTCGGGCTCAACGTGTTCCGCTTCTTCGGCAGCCGGCTCTACGACGTCGACATCGGCGCCAAGGGCCAGGAGCCGGTGCAGATGGGCGTGCGCGCGGCGCTCGAGGAAGGCGTGGTGCGGCTGATGGCCGCGGTCACGCAGGTCGACCATCGGCCCTGCATGACGCTGCGTCCGGGCGGCGGCGAGCAGATCCCGCTGGTGCCGGCCGAGCAGCTGCGCAAGGTGCAGAACCCGGCCGATGCCGGCGCGGCCGGCGGCGCGGCGGCGCCGGTGGTGCAGGCGAGCCCGGGCTTGGCCGTCAATGCCGCGGGCTCGGGCGGCGCGCGGCTGACCGGCGCCGCGCTGCAGGTGGCCTTCGACTTCGGCGCCACCGCGCTCGGCGGCAGCGCGCTGGCGCAGATCGACCAGGTCGCGGGCGCCGCGAAGAAGGGCGCCACCGACATCGTGCTGGTGGCGCGCGACACCGAGAACTGGGACGCGCGCAAGCGCGACGAGCTCACCGACCAGCGCATCGCCGCCGTGACCTCGGCGCTGGCCAACCGCGGCATCGCGCCGGCCGCGATCACGGTGCTGTGGCGGCCCGACGCGGCCGACACCTCGATCCACCGCGACGGCCCCGGGCTGCAGGAGATCGCGAAGCTGCGCATCGGCGCGCCGGTGGTGGGCAACGGCCCCGCGCCCGCCACGCCGCAGGGCGCCGCCACGGTCGCGCCCCTGCCCAGCGCCTCCGTCGCGCCCGCGCCGGCACCGACCGGCGACAGCGCGGTCGCCCCGGCCGGCGCCGCCAGCACCGCCGCCGTGCCCGACGCGGCCCAGACCGTCAGCGCGAGCGGCCCCGCGGCCGCCGCCAGCCCCGATCCCGCCGCCGCCCCCGGCCGCGGCAGCTGACACCCCCGTTCCCTCGGACCGTGCGCGCCCGCGAGGGCCGCCCGGTTCCCCTGCGTTCGTCCGTCCCTTTCGTCCACAACGTCTTCACACCAGGAGTCACGCCATGAAAGCTCGCAAGATCCGCAACCGGGGCGCCCGCAGGCCCGCCACCAGTCTCAGCCGCATCGGTTCCGCGGTCGCGGTCGCGCTGCTCGCCGCCGGCGCCGCGCAGGCGGCCGACACCACCGTGAGCAACACGCTCAACGGCTCGGTGTCGGGAACGTCGATGGCGAACTCGCAGCCCTCCAACACCAACGGCGTGACGGCGAGCATCACGGGTGCCGTCGGCGGCACCACGGTCAGCGGCACGCCGGCCAATCCGAATCCGATCGCGGCCAGCACCAGCGGCAACCTGATCGGCGCCAGCGCCGCCGGCAACGACTTCGCGAACGCGATCCAGCCCGCCTCGGGCAGCCCGGCCTCCACGCCGGTCGACAACGCGGCCTCGCTGGGCGTGGCCACCAACAGCGGTGCCATCGCCGCCGGCGTCGCCAAGAGCAAGCTCGCGGTCGAGCTCAACAACTTCACGAACGGCAGCGCGGCCGCCACCGACAACACGATCTCGGCCTCGAGCGTGATCAACAAGGGCAGCTCGCTGGTGACCGGCGGCGCGATGGCCGGCGCCAAGGGCATCACCGGCGGCGCGGCGCTGGTCTACCCGGGCGGCACACCGCTGTTCGACGCGCAGGGCAACATCGTCGTGACCTCGCTGCAGCTGGGCACCGGAGCGGCCTCGGGCGCGGGCCTGGCCAACAACAGGATCGACCTGGCGCTGACCTCGACGATGGCCAACACCGTGACCGCCGGCGCCACCCTCGAGCGCAACACGCTGTCGGCCACGCTGCGCGGCAACAGCGCGAGCAGCGCGGCCGAGATCCAGGCGGGCGCGGCGCCGAGCTTCGCGGGCTCGGCGGTGGTGTCGAACCTGCAGGCCAACGGCAACGGCATCCTCGCGGCGGTCACGCACGCGGCCGACAACTCCAACTCGACCGTGCAGGCGCTGGTCACCGGCGCACCCGCGGGCGTGGTCAACGAACTGCGCGGCTCGCTCTCGGTGCAGGGCAACACCATCTCGAGCGCCGCCACCGGCAACGAGGCACTCGCGGCCAGCGCCGGCAGCGCGGGCAACCGCATCGTGATGAACGGCGTCTCGGTCGCGGGCGCCGGCACCACGCCGGTGAACGACACCGTGCACGGCGGCACCGCCGTCACCAGCACCCTCAATGCCGACCTGGCCGTGCTCAACAGCCAGGGCAACCTGCGCTCCAGCGTGCTGGCGCAGACCGTCAACGGCCAGGTGCTCGCGGGCGTGCAGTCGATCGACGGCGGCAGCGTCACGCTCAAGGACAACAGCGTGAGCGCCGCGGCCACCGGCAACATCGCCTCGAGCGCGATCCTGCCCGGCACCACCGCGGCCAGCTTCGCGGGCACGGCAGGCATCTCGAACCAGCAGGCCAACACCGAATCGGCGGTGTCGGCGGTCGCCAACGGCACCATCGTCGCGGTGCAGACCGGCGACGCCACCGGCCAGACCAAGGCCAGCAGCGTGACCGTGGCGAACAACAGCGCGTCGGTCGCGGCGCGCGGCAACCAGATCAACCAGGGCCTGGCGCTCGACGCGAACACCGTGGCGCTGGGCAGCGACGCGGTGGCGCTCGGCGGCGGCACCAGCGCCGATGGCCGCGTGTCGGCCAAGGGCGCCGTCACCCTGACCAACCTGCAGGGCAACTACAACGCCAGCACCGTCACGGCGATCAACGGCACCTCCAAGGTCTGGCTGGTCGCGAACGGGCCGGCCACGGTGGCCGACAGCGGGCTGTCGCTCACCGGCAACCGGCAGGAGGCGGTGGCGGTCGGCAGCGGCGCCGCGAGCGACCTGTCGATCAAGGGCAATGCGGTCGGCACCGGCGCCGGCATCGCCAGCGTGCAGATGAACGATGCCACCTCCTCGACCGGCGCGGTGCTCAACGTGCCCGAGGCCCGCGTCGCGGTGGCCGGCAACCTGTCGGGCGGCTCGGCCACGGCCAGCGACAACCTGCAGCGCGCCATCGCCTACGGCAACTCGGCCACCAGCACGCTGGGCGTGCAGGCCGGCAACGTGACGGTGAACCCCTCCACGGACACGGCCTCGACCATCACCGCCAACCTCGGCAACAACCTGCCCTTCGACAACAGCCTGGCCACGCAGCCGGCGGTGAATGCCTCCTACGCCATCCTCGGCAGCCAGTCGATCCAGTCGACGGTCGGCGCCACGGCGGTCAGCGTGAATTCCATCGCGGCCACGGTGAGCGGCGACGTCGCGTCGGCCAGCCTCGGCAACGACCGCAACGCCTTCGTCGCCGCCAGCTATGGCAACGACGCGGCCAACGGCCTGAAGCTCGGCGCCAACCAGATCGCCTCGAGCGACTTCGCCTCGGTGGCCAACGTGACCAACGTGCAGTCGGTGGCCGGCGCCAACACCAAGGTCGAGGCCAACACGGTCGGCGGCAACGTGGTGCGCACGGTGGTCGACGGCGGCGTGCAGGACGCCTCGGTCTCGAGCAGCGGCAACACGACGCAGGCCCTGGCCTACGGCAGCCGCGCCACCGGCAACACGGTGGACGTGACGGCCACCTCGATCGGCACCGCGGGCCTGGTGCTCTCGGGCGCCACCGTGACCGGCGGGGTCGCGACCACCGATGCCTCGTTCAGCGTGCAGAACGCGCAGTCGGGACAGGGCACGGTGGCGGCCACGCGCAGCGGCGGGCCCGAGGTGCTGACGCAGTTCGGCACCGGCGGGGCGGGCGCGGGCGTCCACGACTCGAAGCTCGATGCCGACAACAACACCACCGCGGCCGCCGCGACCAGCAACAGCGCGGTCAACGGCGTGCGCCTCGCCGCGGCCGGCATCGCCACCACCACGGCGGTGCAGAACCTGCAGATCACCACGGCCAAGACCACCTCGCAGCTCGGGCTCGAGGGCGGCGCGCTGACCGACCAGGCCGGGGTGCAGCTCGCGGTCAGCGGCAAGGGCATCACCGATTCGCAGCTCTCGGTGGACGGCAACGCGGTGCGCGGCACGGCCACCGGCAACACGGCCGTCAACGGCATCGAGGTGAAGGGCAACGCCATCGACACGGGCGGCGTGCTGCCGGTGGCCGCGGCGGCCAACGCCGCGGTGCTGAACGGCGCGCTCGGCGACCATGCGCTGTCCAACGCGCAGCTGATGCTGAATACCGCGGCGATCTCGTCCAAGGCGGCCGGTGCCTTCGGCATCGGCACCGCGCCGGGCGGGGGGGTCGATGGCAGCACGCTCAGCGTGTCGAACAACGCCCAGAGCGCGAAGGCGGTGGCCAACAGCGCCAGCAACGACATCGCGCTGGCGGCCGGCAGCGTCTCGGCCACCTCGGCGCTGCAGTCGGGCCAGGCCAGCCTGGCGGCGGTGGAGGCGCGCTCGTTCGCGCAGGCCTACGCGCCGGCCTCGGCGTCGAATTCCTCGGTGACGATCTCGGGCAACGCCAACAGCGCGCAGGCCGTGGTCAACGACGCGACCAGCCGCATCGCCGTCGCGGCCGACACCACGGCCAACGCGATCCTGCCCACCCTGGTGCTGCAGACCGCCGGGCCGGGCGACGGGGGCACCGTCGCCATCCATGCGCTGATGAACCGCCAGTCGGCCATCACCTCGGCCAGCGCGACCGCCGACAGCGCGATCTTCAACGACGACCGCGCCGTGCCGGCCGGCCCGGGCGTGGTCGACAGCGCGGTCGCGATGTCGGGCAACCAGACGCTCGCCGAGGCGGCGGGCAACCGCGCGGGCAACGCGGTGTCGCTCACGGGCGGTGCCTCGCAGGGCGCCACCACCGGCCTGCTGAACTCCCAGCTCAGCGCCGCCGCCGTGAGCGGAATCGCCAACAACACGACCCGGCTGACCCCTGAACGGCACCACCGCGCTGATCGACAGCAGCGCCACGCTCGAGGGCAACGTCACCGGCGCGGCCGCCACCGGCAATGCCTCGACCAACAGCATCGAGGTGAAGGGCGGCGCCATCGCCACCGGCCTGGCGGGCTCGGCGCTGACCACGGCCGCGGGCTCGGCGGTGCTCGCGAGCGCCGACCATGCGCTGGTCAACGTGCAGGTGGGCGCCGGCCCGGTGGGCGCGATCGCCACCGGCAGCATCGGCATCGACACCCTCGGCACCGCCGCGGTGCAGGGCGCGACGCTGAGCCTGTCGGACAACCGTCAGAGCGCGCGCGCCGCCTCGAACACCACGGTCAACGCCGCGACGCTCTCGGGCGCCAACGTCGATGCGCGCGCGGTGGTCCAGTCGACGCAGGTCGGTCAGGCGCCGGTCACGGCCAGCTCGAACTCCGAGCTGTTCGCGCCGGCCGCATCCTCGGGCTCGTCGGTGCGGCTCTCGGGCAACACCAACACGGCGCTGGGCGTGATGAACGACGCGACCAACACGCTCGACGTGAAGGCGGCCAACCTGCAGCCGGCGGCGTCGACGGGCAGCGTGACGCTGTCGGAAACGGCGGCGGGCGGGCAGACGGCCACGGGCGACCACCTGGTGGCGAACCGCCAGGCCGCGGCGACCTCGGTCACCAGCACCGCCACCACCGCGATCTACAACGACGACCGGCTGGTGCCGAACACGGCGGGGCTGTTCAACGGCGCGGCGACGATCTCGAACAACAGCACGCTGGCCGAGGCCTCGGCGAACCGCGCGATCAACGCCGCCACGGTGGCGGGCGACGCGACGCAGGGGGCGAGCGTGGGCGTGTCGAACGCGCAGACCAGCAGCGCCACGGTGACCTCGTCGGCCGTCACGGCCGCGGGCGTGACCCTCGCGGGCAGCGATCCGCTCAACGCGGGCAGCGTGGCCCTCAACGGCAACACCACCTCGGCGCTGGCGCGCGGCAACGCGGCCACCAACCTGGTCGACTCGAGCGCGGGTGGCAGCTACGGCGGCGCGCTCCCCAACGGCAACGTGGTCTTCGTGGCTTCGCCGCTGGCGCTCAACCTCGGTGCCAGCGTGGGCGTGCTCAACAGCCAGACCAACAGCGGCGCGGTGAACGCGTCGAGCACGGGCACCAGCTACCAGGTGGCGCTCAACGCGACCGGCCCGGGCACGCTCAACGGCAGCGTCGGCGTCAACGGCAACACGCTGAGCGCGCAGGCCTTCGGCAACAGCGCCACCAACCGCGTGACGCAGACCGCGCTGAACACCGGCACGGCGAGCGCGGCGGTCGGCAACTACCAGGTCAACAGCGGCATGGTGTCGGCCACGGTGACGACGGTGAACTTCGGTGCCGGCGTGATGGGGCCGGTGGGCAGCAGCACGCTGCGCACCACCGGCAACCAGGTCACGGCCTCGGCCACCGGCAACTCGGCGACCTCGTCGATCCTGTCGCGCTGAAGCGGGCGCGGGCCCGCGGGCCCGCCGCATGAAGAAAGACGAAGGCCGCGGCCGGACGCTCGTCCTGCCGCGGCCTTCGCACGTCCGGATCGCTCAGGACTTCTTCGCCGGGCCCATCGACTTGCGGAGCTCCGCGCAGTAGTCCTTCTCGGGCAGCGGCGGCGTGCGCCAGGTGCGGTCGTAGCCGGGCGAGGTCGCCGTGGCATCGGGGGGCGCGGCGAGCAGGCGCACGGTCTTGAACGAGACCTCGTCGGGCAGGTGCTGCGCCACGCCGAGCTGGCGGTCGACATGGCCCGCACCCGCGATCAGCAGCACGGTGCGGCCCGGCTGGCGCGCCTTGACGATGGCCTGGGCCATGGCGCGGTCGCGACCGACCTGGATCCGGGTCATGGGCACGATCTGCGATTCGGGCAGCAGCTTGCAGTGGCCCTCGCGCACGGCGTCCTGCTGCGCGGTGTAGGCCTCGCCGTTGAGCTGCACGTCGAGCGAGACGTCGGCCATCGCGTCCTTCATGCGCGCGCGCGGCAGGTTGGCGCCGACCACCGGCACGCCGGCGCGCACCGCGGCCATCACGGCCGGACCGTAGTCGGCCCAGGGCCAGGCCTTGTCGTTCCAGCTCAGCGCGGTACGCACCTGGGCTTCGGTGGCCGCGGCCGGCAGGTGCGCGGTGCCGTTGCCTTCCTCGGCCATCTCGAGCGCCAGCGCGGCGAGCCGGCCGCGCGCGGTCAGCGCCTCGACCGTCTCGCGCTCGATCGCATGGTGTTCGGGGGCGTCGTGTTGCTCGCCGAGCAGCAGGGCGTCGGTGGGCAGCAGGGCCTCGACGCGGCGGGCGATGGGTGCGTCCGGGGCGTCGGCGCCACCGGGCCAGCCCGCGCAGCCGGCGATGAGGGTGCTGCCCAGAAGAGCAAGCAGGAGGGAGGAGACGGGCCGGTGCGCGAAAGACATCGCGCCATACTACGCAACGGCGCCGCGCGCGCTGCCGTCCTTTGCCCCTACCGCCTGTCCGTCCGTTCCGCGTGTCCCTTTCCTTCCCGGTCCGCGTGCTGGCCACGCTGCTGCTCGCCTTCGTGGCGGCCCAGATCTGCCTCGCGCTCCACACCCCGCTGCCCTGGATGATCGGCCCACTGCTGGCGGTGTCGCTGGCCTCGATCGCGGGTGCGCCCATGGCCAGCCACGTGCCGCTACGCAATGCCGGGCAGTGGACCATCGGCACCGCGCTGGGCCTGTATTTCACGCCGCACGTGGTCGCGCTGGTGGCCAGCGTCTGGTGGGCGATCGTGCTCGCGATCGCCTGGGCGCTGCTGCTGGGCTGGGGCTTCGGGCGCTGGCTCTACGGCCTGCATGCACCGCGCATGCCCCAGGTGCCGGAGCGTTCCATGAGAGCCACGACTTACTTCGCGGGCGCGATCGGCGGCGCCTCGGAGATGACCTTGCTGGCCGAGGCCAAGGGCGCGCGCACCGACCTGGTGGCCGCGGCCCACAGCCTGCGCGTGCTGATCGTCACGGTGACGATCCCGTTCGCGATGCAGTGGAGCGGGCTGCATGGGCTGGAGATCAGCCCGCCGAGCGCGCGCGAAGTGAACCCCGGCGGCCTCGCGCTGCTGGCCGTGGCCACCGGCGCGGGCGGTTTGGCGATGCGCGCGCTGGGCCGCACCAACCCGTGGTTCATGGGGGCGCTGCTGGTGGCGATGGGTTTCACCGTCGCCGGGCTGTCGCTGTCGGCGGTGCCGGGCTGGATGTCGAATGCCGCGCAGCTGCTGATCGCCGTGAGCCTGGGCGTGCGCTTCAGCCGCGAGTTCCTGCACACCGCGCCGCGCTGGCTCGGCTCGGTGACGCTGGGCACGCTGGCCATGCTCGTGGTGTGCGCCGGCGTGGCCTGGCTGCTGGCCTGGGCCACCGGGCTGCATCCGGCCACCATGATCCTCGGCACCTCGCCGGGCGGCATCGCCGAGATGTCGATCACGGCCAAGGTGCTGCAGCTCGGGGTGCCGGTGGTGACGGCGTTCCAGGTCTGCCGGCTGGTGGCGGTGCTGCTGCTGGTCGGGCCGATGTTTCGCTGGATCTACCGGTAGAAGCCAAAGAAAAAGCGCCCCGCGGGGCGCTTCGTTGCTGGCACGGGACTCGGCTCAGTGCACCAGAAGCGGCGTCTGCGCCAGCTCGGCGTAGCCCTCGAGCGTGTCCTCGACCTCTTCCTGGGTGGGCGTGTTGAGCTGCCAGGCCGCGATCTGCTGGCGGAACAGCTCGGCCCAGGAACCGTCGAGGTAGAGCTCCTTGCCGGAACGCTTGTCGACGATCTCGAAACCGTGGCGCTCGAGCACCGGCACGTTGGGTTCAGCCGGAACTTCGCCTTCGTTCGGCTGCACGTGCACGACGACGAAGGAATCCGAGTCGTAAAGCATGTTCATGGCGGGGCCTGTGAGGATGTCGAGGGCGTTCATGAGGGTTACATAGCAATCAACGCGCCAGTTTCAAGATGGGTTGTCGTGTTGCCATTAAAACGTTTGGATGACTGGTTTTTCGCATCAACCGGGGGGCGTGGCGGGTAGGGGTTTGCGCAATCGGGCGTCAGCGAAGTCGCCATTCGGCTCGGTCTGGAGGATTCGCACCGGCAGATAGCCGTAGGCCGGGGCCAGCCAGAGTTCGACCTTGCGGTCGAAAGGCTTGCGCGGATCGCGCGTGAGCTTGCGCGCCAGGTACTCGCCGGCCGGCAGGCTCAGTTTTTCCTCGTCGCCGACCACGAACACCCAGACGTCGGCGTCACGCGCTCCCACGGTCTGGATCGCGATCCGGGTGCCGGCCGGGTAGCGCTCGGGGCTGGCCGCCAGCAGGCCGCCGAGCTGCATCATGACGCTCATGCGGTCCTGCGCGCCGGGCTTCAGCGGCACGGTGGGGGCGTTGTTGCTGAACACCACCTCGCCGCGGTCGCGCGCGAAATGCGAGGCCTGCTCGGATCTCCGGCTTTCGGAATAACGCTCGGGCTCCAGTCCCGAAGGGCCGATCACCCCGGTGCTGTGCCAGTTCAGCAGTGTGAAGAACGTGGCCTTGAGGGTCAGCCGGCCGTCGTAGCGGGTGCCATCCTGAAGCCAGACCAGTTCGCCGAAGAAGCCGCTTTGCGGCGCGGCTCCACGTTGACCGACGGCATCGAAACTCAGCGTGACCGAGCCCGGAATGCGCAGCGACTGGGTGCCGGCCATCGTGGTGGGCGCTTCGCCGGCGCCGGCGGCGGGCGCGCTGCCCGGCGTGGCCGACGGGGCGGCGGCCGCGCTGGCGGGCGGCTCGGGCGTGGGTGCTGCTCCTGAATCGGGAGCGGCCTGCGCCACCAGGTCGGGCGATTCCGGGTCCTTGGGCGCCATGGCCTCGGGCGTTGGGTCGGGCGAGGGGGCGGCCGCCGCGGGGACCGGATCGGGCTTCGGCCGCGGCGCATGCACCGCGCGCGGCCGCAGCGGCCTGGTCGCCGCGGGCGGGGCGGTCGCGGCCGGTGGTGGTGGCGCCGCCGCGGGCGTTTCGGCCACCGGCGGTGCGATCACGATGGTGCGCGTGCTGAACTTGGTGATCGGCGACGCGGGCTCGGCGCCGAGGCCGGCCGGCGCGAGGCCCAGCAGCGCCATGTGCGCGAGCGCCACCAGCAGCGTCAGCAGCGCCAGCGCCCGCCACGAAGGCCGCCAGGGCGCCGCGGAGGAGGGTGGGGAGGCGACGGTCGTCGGCATGGAGGGTGGAGTGGGCGCCGCGGCCGAGGTTCATCGGGGCCACCTCGGTACACTGCCGCCCGTCCAACCAGTTTAGGGGAGCGGCGCGCGGCCCGGCGCGGCGCCCCGTCGCCTTTTTCCCAGCACCGCACCATGAAACTCGCCACCCTCAAGGACGGCTCGCGCGACGGCCAGCTCGTCGTCGTGTCGCGCGACCTCACGCTCGCCCACTACGCCACCGGCATCGCCCACCGCCTGCAGCAGGTGCTCGACGACTGGGGTTTCATGGCGCCGCAGCTGCAGGACCTGTATGCCGCGCTCAACGCCGGCCGCGCGCGCCACGCCTTTCCCTTCGACCCCGCCCAGTGCATGGCGCCGCTGCCGCGCGCCTACCAGTGGGCCGACGGCTCGGCCTACCTCAACCACGTCGAGCTGGTGCGCAAGGCGCGCAACGCCGAGGTGCCCGAGAGCTTCTATCAGGACCCGCTGATGTACCAGGGCGGCAGCGACGACTTCCTCGGCCCGACCGACGACGTGGTCGTGCCCAGCGAGGCCATGGGCATCGACTTCGAGGCCGAGATCGCGGTCGTCACCGGCGACGTGAAGATGGGCGCCACGCCCGAGCAGGCGCTCGACGGCATCCGCCTCGTGATGCTGGCCAACGACGTCAGCCTGCGCAACCTGATCCCGGCCGAGCTCGCCAAGGGCTTCGGCTTCTTCCAGAGCAAGCCCGCCACCGCCTTCAGCCCCGTGGCCGTGACGCTCGACGAGCTCGGCGAGGCCTGGGCCGGCGGCCGCGTGCACCTCGCGCTGCAGAGCAGCTGGAACGGCCGCAAGGTCGGCCTGTGCGAAGCCGGTCCCGAGATGACCTTCCACTTCGGCCAGCTCATCGCCCACGTCGCCAAGACGCGCAACGTGCGCGCCGGCAGCATCGTCGGCAGCGGCACCGTGAGCAACAAGGGCGTGGAGAAGAACGGCCGCATGGAATGGCCGCGCGGCTATTCGTGCATCGCCGAGAAGCGCTGCATCGAGACCATCCAGGACGGCGCGCCCTCGACCGAGTTCATGCGCTACGGCGACACCATCCGCATCGAGATGAAGGGGCTCGACGGCCGCTCGATGTTCGGCGCGATCGACCAGGAGATCGTGGCGCCGGGCGGGCGCGCGAAGGCGGCGGCGGACGAGGCCGCGAAGCCCGCGCCGGTGGCGGTGCCCGACGACGCGGCCGAGGCGCAGGCCTCCGAGGACTGAACGGCCCGCCTCACTGCGCCGCGGGCCAGCCGCGCAGCAATTCCTTCTGCGACCGTATCCCCAGCCGCCGGAACGCCCGGTACTGATGGGTGCGCACGGTCGTGAGCTCGACGCCGATCTCGCGCGCCGCCTCCTTCGCGGTGCGCCCGGCCATCAGATGGCCGATGACCTCGCGCTCGCGCAGGCTCAGCGTGAGCAGCCGCGAGGCCAGCGCCGGTGCCGTGGCCTCGCGTGCGGCCACGGCGCTGCGGCCGTGGGCGGTGGTGGCGTCGGCCAGCAGGGTGGCGTGGCGCTCGATGACGGCGAAGTCGCCGGCGCCGAACTCGGGCTGCGCCAGGCTGCGGTAGAAGCTCACGGCCACGCGCTGGCCCGTGGGCAGCAGCAACAGCACCGAAGCGCGCTCGCGGATGCCGACGTCGCCATAGCAGGCGGCGCGGTAGGCCGGATCGGCCACCTCGTCGCCGAGCTGGTGGCCCAGCCACAGTTGCGCGCGCCGCGGCAGCTTGCGCGCGGCCAGCCAGGCCATGTTGGGATCGAGCAGGTCGAAGCGCTGCGCGACGTAGCGCTCGGCCGTGCGCTCCGCCGTGCTGCCGTAGCTGCTGGCGGCCGAGACGGTCTCGATGCGGCCGCTGGCGCCGACCGCGAACACGGTGCAGAAGGTGACCGGCATCACGCGCTGCATCGCGGCGAGGTAGCTGGCCGCGAGGTGCGGCGTGCCGACGCCGGCGAGCACGTCGCCGACCACGCCGGCCGACAGCGTGGCCTCGGGCGCGGCGGGAAGGCGCCAGCGTTTCATGGGGCAGGGAAGGGGTGAGGGATCCGGGTAAACACTTCGTACGAAGTTATGACAATGCGGCGCCGGGCGCGTCGGGACAATCCCGGGCATGAACCGCCCCGTTGCTCCCTCGAACCCAACGCCCGTTGCTCCGGCCGCGCGCCCCGGCGACGCCGCCGGCGGACCGCTGCCGCCGCCAGCGGCCGGCCTGCCGCCCTCGGTCGGCGCCTTCGACTACACGCGCTACCCGGTGCGCCTGCCCGCGCTCGCGGCCGACGGCCTCGAGGCGGTGGCGAGCGGCAGCCATCCGGTGGTGATCGCGGGCGGCGGCCCGGTCGGCATGGCGCTCGCGCTGGGGCTCGCCAACCACGGCGTGCGCAGCGTGATCCTCGAGGCCGACGACACGGTCTGCGTCGGCAGCCGCGCGGCCTGCATCTCGCGCCGCAGCTTGGAGATCATGGCGCGGCTGGGCGTGCTGCCGGCCTTCCTGGCCAAGGGCCTGCCGTGGACCGGCGGGCGCAGCTTCTACAAGACCGAGGAGGTGTTCCGCTTCGAGATGCCGCACGACGCGCGGCAGAAGCTGCCGCCGATGATCAACCTCGAGCAGTACTACGCCGAGCACTACCTGCTCGAGGAGATCGAGCGCCGCAACGCCGCGGCGCCGGGGCTGATCGACATCCGCTGGGGCACCGAGCTCACCGGCCTGTCACAGGACGACGCGGGCGTGCTGCTCGAGGCGCGCAACGCGCAGGGCGAGTACCAACTGCGTGGCCAGTGGCTCGCGGCCTGCGACGGCGGCCAGAGCTTCGTGCGCAAGGCACTGGGCCTGGCGCTCGAGGGCACGGGCTACGAAGGCCGCTACGTGATCATCGACATCGAGCTCAGGAGCGGCCATCCGACCGAGCGCCGCGCCTGGTTCGACCCGCCATGGAACCCGGGCTCGACCGTGCTGATGCACCGGCAGCCCGACGACATCTGGCGCATCGACTACCAGCTGCGCGCCGGCCAGAGCACCGAGGAGGCGCTGCAGCCGCCGGCCGTGGCCGAGTTCGTGCAGCGCCACCTCGACGCGATCGGCGAGGGCCACCTGCCGTGGAAGACGGTCTGGACCTCTGTCTACCGCGCCGGCGCGATGACGCTCGCGAGCTACCGCCACGGCCGCGTGCTGTTCGCGGGCAACGCGGCGCATGCGATGCCGATCTTCGGCGTGCGCGGCCTCAACTCGGGCTTCGACGATGCCGACAACCTGGCCTGGAAGCTGGCCTTCGTGGCGCGCGGGCTGTCGGATGCCGCGCTGCTCGACAGCTACTCCACGGAGCGCATCGCCGCCTTCCACGTCAATGCCGAGAACGCGATGCGCAGCACCGAGTTCATGTCGCCGCCCTCGCGCGGCTTCGACCTGCTGCGCGAGGCCGCGCTGTCGCTGTCGGGCGTGCACCGCGGCATCGCGCAGCTGATCAATCCGCGCCAGACGCAGGCGGTGCGCTACGACCATTCGCCGCTGTCGAGCGCGGACGGCGACGCGCTGCCCGCCGGCCCGCTGCCCGGCGAGGCGATGCCCGAGCAGCAGCTCGCGCAGGGCCATCTCACCGACCGGATCGGTGCGCGCTTCACGCTGCTGGTGCTGCAGCCCACGCACGGTGCCGCCATCGAATTGCCGGCCGACGACATCGCACGGGCGCAAGAGGGCCCCCTGCCGTTCGCGCTGTGCACGATCGCGGCCGACGGCCCCGCCGATGCCCATGCCGACGCGCGGGTGTTCGACGCCCTCGGCGCGCGCGAGGGCGCCGTCTACCTGCTGCGCCCCGACGGCCACGTGGCCGCGCGCTGGCGCCACCTGAGCGCGGGCGCGCTGCCGCGCGCGCTCGAACGCGCGGCCGCCGCCGTGCAACTGGAGACCCTCGCCGCATGACCACCGCACTTCCCACCCTGGCCCCCGAGGCCCGCGACCGCCTCTACGCCGACTGCGCGAACGCCATCAGCGAGGCCGGCACCGAGCGCGAATCGCTGTTCCTCGCGCGGCTCGCGCTGCTGCTGTTCGAGCAGGTCGGCGACGAGGCGCGCTGCCGCGCCGCGCTGGCCGACGCGCTGCATGCGCTGCCCGTACCATCGCTGTCCGCAACCGAATGACAACCTGGAGATGACCCTCATGGACCGCCGTACCCTCCTTGCCACGCTCGCCTCGGGCGCCGCCGTGGCCGCCGCGCCCTTCGCCCGTGCGCAGGACTATCCCTCGCAACTGATCCGCTGGGTGGTGCCCTATCCCGCGGGCGGCGGCACCGACGTGATCGCGCGCGCGCTGGCCGAGGCCATGCGCCAGACGCTGGGCCAGCAGATCGTGATCGACAACCGCCCCGGCGCCTCGACCAACATCGGCGCCGACATGGTCGCCAAGAGCAAGCCCGACGGCTACACCGTGCTGTCGGCCGACAACGCGGTACTGGCCTTCAACGAGCACCTGTTCGGCAAGCTGCCCTTCAACCCCGAGAAGGACTTCAGCTACATCGGCGCGATCGGCAAGTTCCCGCTGGCGCTGGTGGTGCACCCGGACTTCCCGGCCAAGAACTTCAAGGAGTTCCTGGCCTACGTGAAGGCCAACCCGGGCAAGGTCAACTACGCCTCGCCGGGCAACGGCTCGCCGCACCACCTGGCGATGGAGATGTTCAAGGTGCGCACCGGCACCTTCATCACCCACATCCCCTACCGCGGCGCCGCGCCGGCCATGGCCGACGTGATGGGCGGCCAGGTGCCGTGCATGTTCCTCGACCTGGCCTCGGGCCTGTCGATCATGAAGGGCAACAAGGTGCGCGTGCTGGCCATCGGCTCGGGCGCGCGCAGCAAGCTGCTGCCCGAGGTGCCGACGCTGGCCGAGGTGGGCGTGTCGAACTCCGAGGTGTTCGCGTTCCAGGGCGTGCTCGGCCCGGCCGGCCTGCCCGCGGCGGTGGTGAACAAGCTCAACGGCGACCTCAACCGCGCCTTCGGCAATCCGCAGGTGCAGAAGCGCTTCGAAGACTTCGGCATGGAAGCCATGCCCGGCACGCCGGCCCAGTTCGCGGCGCTGTCGCGCGCGGAGTCGAAGCGCTGGGGCCCGATCATCAAGCAGGCAGGCATCAAGCTCGACTGATCGCCCCGGAGGGCGGCTCTCAGCGCGCGTAGGCCTTGCGCGAGCCGTCCTCGAACACCTCGTCGTCGCGCACCAGCTCGCCGTTCTCGTCCCAGCTGCGCTCGCGCGTGACGCGGCCGCGCGCGTCGAAGCTCGATTCGGCGACCAGCGCGCCCTTCTCGTCGAAGCGCTGGTGCGTGCCCTGCGGCAGCTGCCGCGCGCCGCGCCCGCCCACGAGGTAGCGGCCCAGCGCGGCGCGCTGGCCGTTGTCGTGGAACTCGGTGACCAGCACCGTGCGCGCGCTGCCCGTGCCGCCGTAGACCGACCTGGTGTGCGGCTGGCCGTTGAGGTAGTAGCTGTCGTCGCCGATCGGCTCGCCGGCGCTGTTCCAGCGCTGGTCGCGCACCAGCGTGCCGCGCTCGGAGAACTCCTGGTCGCGCAGGCGGATCGCCGAGCGCGCCGCCCCCAGCAGCGAGACGGTCTCGCGGCGCTTCACGCCCTCGGACGAGAACTGGCGCTCGGTGCGCTGGTTGCCGCTGATCTCGTCGAGCAGCGAGGGCTTGCCGTTGTCGTAGAAATCCTGCGTGCGCACGCGCTTGCCGGCCAGGTAGGACTGGCGCGAGCGCAGGGTGCCGCGCGCGTCGAACAGCTCGACCTGCGAGGGCGTGCCGCCGAAGCCGCACAGCCGCGCGTCGTCGGCCGCGGGCGCCAGTACCGGCGCGTTGCCGCAGCGCAGCGCCGAGAGCTGGCCGCGTTCGGTGAACTCGGCCGAGGCCCGGTCGCCGCCCTGGTCGGGATAGAAGCTGGCGCGGCGCAGCTTGCCGCCCGGATAGAAGCTGCGCACCAGGCCGCGTTCCTGGCCGTCGTCGTAGGTGGCCTCGCGCAGCACCTGGCCGTCGGGCGCGAACTCGCGCGCCGGGCCTTGCATGTTGCCCTTGGCGTTGAGCGTGTGCTCCTTCGCGAGCCGGCCGTTCTCGTAGACGCGCACCAGGCCCATGAAGACGCCGTTCTGGATCTGCTCCTCGCGCAGCAGCTGGCCGCTGCCGCGGTCCTTGCAGCGCAGCAAGCCGGTCTTGCGCGCGGTCTCGTTGCCGTTGGCGGGGTTGACCGGCTGGCCGTTGAGTTCGCAGTCCTGCGCCGCGCGCGCGGCGGCAGTGCCCACCAGCAGCGGCAGGGCCAGCGCCGCGGCCAGGGCCAGCCGCGCCGCGAGCCGCGGAACATCGACCGGCCGGACCGGAGCGTGGGTCACTTGTCGTAAAGCGCGTCGAGCGAGCGGAAGCCCTTTGCCTCGATCGGATTGCCGAAGGGGTCGCAGAAGAACATGGTCCACTGCTCGCCCGGCTGTCCTTCGAAACGCACCTGGGGCTTCAGCACGAAGTCGGTGCCGGCGGCCTCGAGCCGCGCGGCCAGTGCCTGCCAGTCGGGCAGGGCCAGCACGATGCCGAAATGCGGCATCGGCACCATCGCGTCGCCGACGCGACCGGTGCGCGTGGTGGCGAAGGGTTCGCCCAGATGCAGCGAGATCTGGTGGCCGAAAAAGTCGAAATCGACCCAGGTGTCGGTGCTGCGGCCTTCGGTGCAGCCGAGGGCCTCGCCATAGAAGCGGCGTGCGGTGTCGAGGTCGCGCACGTGGAAGGCGAGATGGAAGATGCTCTGCATGTTCCGGATTATGGGCAGCGGTGCTGTTGTAATGCCGGACTTTCTTTCTTCATGGAGCGAGCCTTGCGGATACTCCGGGCACTGGTTGCACCGAGGCGCGAAATCGACAAGCCGGCCGATCGGTCGGCACGGCGCATGCGCCTGGTCTCCTCTTCTTTCCTCTCCTCCTTCCGTTTCTCCTTCTCCTGGGCGCGTGGCGCGCTGCCGGCCCTGGTCGGCGCCTGCTGCGCGCTGGCCGGCGTGGCGGCGCAGGCGGCCTGCCCGCCCTCGGCCATCGGCAGCCTCGAGCGCTCGCGCAGTTCGAGCGACCAGCGCAGCGGCGCCGACCGCGGCCTGCTGTGGCGCATCGAGAAGGACGGCCGCACCTCGTGGCTGTACGGCACCATCCACCTCGGGCGCGCGCCCTGGCTGCGCCCCGGCCCGACCGTGCAGCGCGCGCTCGGCCAGAGCGACGCGCTGGCGCTCGAGATCGACGTGCGCGATCCCACCGCGATGAAACCGCTGACCCAGCCGGCCGACCCGGCGCTGATCGCGCGGCTGCTCAGCGGCGAGCGCGCGCGGCGGCTGGCGCGGCAGAACGAGATCGCCTGCGTGACGCCGGGCGCCAACGCGGCGCTGCAGCCGATCCTGCAGGTGACGGCGCTGACCGGCCTGGCCGGGCGGGCCGACGGCCTCTATCCCGACTTCGGCATCGACGAGATGCTGGCCGTGTGGGCGCGCAACGCCAACAAGCCGGTGTTCGCGCTCGAGAACCCGGCGGCCCAGCTCGAGATGCTGACCGGCGGCTCCGAGGAGGAGGAGGCGGCGCAGATCGATTCGGCGCTCGACGAACTCGAATCGGGCCAGCTGCGCACCCAGCTCAAGGAACTGGCCGACGCCTGGGCGCGCGGCGACCTCGCGCGGCTCGCGCGCTACCCCGAGTGGTGCGACTGCATGCGCACGCCGGCCGAGCAGCGGCTGATGACGCGGCTGCTCGACGACCGCAACCCGATCCTGGCGACCGGCATCGCGCGCATGCACGACGGCGGCCAGCGCGTGTTCGCGGCCGTGGGCGCGCTGCACATGATCGGCGCCCAGGGCCTGCCGACCCTGCTGGCGGCGCGCGGCTTCACGGTGACCGAGGTGCTGCCGGGCGAGCGCGGCACGCTGCCCACCGCGGCCGAGGAGCCCGAGGCCGAAGCCGCGGCGGCACCGCCCGTGCGCTCGGCGCGCGCCGCGCGCGGCGGCCGCTCGGCCAAGGCCGCGCCGGTTCGCGGCAAGGCGGGCGCGCGCGCGGCGGCGCCGGCCAAGGGCGGCAAGGCGGCGCCGAAGGGCGCCAAGCCGGCGGCCAAGGCACCGGCCAGGTCGACGGCCAAGCCGGCCGCGAAGGCGCCGGCCAAGCCCGCCGCGTCCAAAACGCGCCGATAATCGCGCCCGCCATGCACCTGATGCGCCGCCACACCCGCTTCCTCGGCCTCGCCGGCCGCTGGGTGCTGCTGTGGTTCGCGCTCTCGCTGGGCGCGGCCATCGCCTCGCCGCTCGTGCATCCGCAGGCGATCGAGCTGGTCTGCTCGAGCGCCGGCGCCGTCAAGGCGGTGGTCCACACCGAGGACGGCGTGCAGGAAATGGGCGTCTCGCACATGGACTGCCCGCTGTGCGTGCTGACCGGCGCGCCGCCGCCGGTGCCGCCGGTCGCCAGCCTCGACCTTCCCCTGCCGCTGGGGCGCGTGCTCCAGCCGATTCCCGCCGCGCGCCTGGCCGCGGCCACCGCGGCGCCGCTGCCCGCGCGCGGACCGCCTTCGCGCTCCTGAAACCCTCGAGTCCATGACTGGATGCGCCCGTTCGACGGGCGTCTCCGGTCCTTCCTGGCCAGCGTTTCGTGGAGCAGCCTCCCTGTGAACAAGCATTCCCGCGCCGTGGCGATCGCCATGGCATTCCCGCTGGGCGCCTCGCTCGGCGCGCCCGCCTGGGCGCAACCCGCGTCGGCGTCTGATAGCGCCGGTGCCGAGCGCGCGCTCGGCGCCATCACCGTCACCGGCGGCCGGCCGACCTCGCTGCCGGCGCAGATCCCGACCACCATCGAAGGCACGACGCACGCGCAGATCGTCGAGACGGTGAACGCCACCGACAGCGAGGACGCGCTCAAGTACCTGCCGAGCCTGGTCGTGCGCAAGCGCTACATCGGCGACTTCAACCACGCGGTGCTGGCCACGCGCGCCTCGGGCACCGGCAACAGCGCGCGCTCGATGGTCTATGCCGACGGCATCATGCTGTCGAACCCGCTGGGCAACGGCGCCACCTACGCGCCGCGCTGGGGCATGGTCTCGCCCGAGGAGATCGAGCGCGTCGACGTGCTGTACGGGCCGTTCTCGGCCGCCTACCCCGGCAACTCGGTGGGCGCGGTGGTCGATTACGTGACGCGCATGCCCGAGAAGTTCGAGGCCCACGTGAAGCTCAGCGGCTTCGTCTCGAACTTCGACCTCTACAACAGCCATTCCTCGCCGGCCGGCCAGCAGCTCGACCTGTCGCTGGGCAGCCGCAGCGGCGACTGGTCGTGGTGGCTCAGCGCCTCGCGCACGCAGAGCAAGGGCCAGGCGCTGGTGTTCGGCAACCGCCTGCTGAGCGCGGGCACGCTCGGCAATGCGGGCACACCGGTCACCGGCGCGGTGCTGGGGCTCAATCCGTCGAACCAGCCCTGGTGGCTGGTCGGCGGCGCGACGATCTACGACACCACGCAGGAACAGGCCAAGCTCAAGCTGGCCTACGACTTCTCGCCCACGGTGCGCGCCACCTACACGCTGGGCGCCTGGAACAACACCACGCACGGCAGCGTCGACACCTGGCTGCGCGATCCGCTGGGCCTGCCGGTCTACGGCGGGCGGGTCAACATCGCCGGGCGCAGCTACAACCTCGACGCACCCAGCGGCGCGCTGGTGCCGACCGAGACCCGGCTCACCCACTACATGCACGGCCTCTCGGTCAAGAGCCACAGCGGCGGCGTGTTCGACTGGGAAGTGGCGGCCAGCCTGTTCGACTACGCGAGCGACACCTCGCGCACGCCGACCACGCCGCTGCCCGGCGCCTTCCTCGGCGGGCCGGGCCGCACCACCGACATGGGCGGCAGCGGCTGGCACACCTTCAAGGCCGCGGGCACCTGGCGGCCCACCGGCTCGGCCGAGGGCGTGGGCGCGCACGTGGTCGACTTCGGCTTCCAGCAGGACGCGGCCAGGCTGCGCACCAGCGTCGGCACCACCGTCGACTGGATCGGCGGCCCGCCGGTCACGCCGTTCTCGGCCTTCAACGGCAACACCCGGCTGCAGTCGCTCTACCTGCAGGACACCTGGCGCTTCGCGCGCGACTGGAAGACCACGCTGGGCCTGCGCCACGAGCGCTGGGAGGCCTGGGGCGGCCAGCTCGGCAACGCGACCCGGCTGCTCGACTTCGCGCCGCGCAGGAACAGCTACGACTCGCCCAAGGCCGCGATCGCCTGGCAGGCCACCTCCGACTGGCTGTTCAAGGCCTCGACCGGCCGCGCGGTGCGCATGCCGACCGTGAGCGAGCTCTACCAGGGCTCGATCGACGGCAACCGCATCGTCAACACCGACCCCAACCTGCGGCCCGAGCGCTCGTGGACCACCGAGCTCAGCGCCGAGCGCGGCCTCGACGGCTGGGGGCTCGACGGCGTGCTGCGCACCACGCTGTTCTTCGAGCGCACGAAGGACGCGCTCTACAGCCAGGCGCTGACGAACCTCGTGAGCACGGTGCAGAACGTCGATGCCATCCGTACCCGCGGGCTCGAGGTGGCGCTGAACGCCACCGACGTCGGCATCCGCGGCCTCGACCTCGGCGGCAGCCTCACGCTCGCGAACTCGAAGATCACGGCCAACCGCGGCTTTCCGGCCAGCGTCGGCCAGCAGCAGCCGCGCGTGCCCAAGGTGCGCGCCACCCTGCTGGCCACCTACCGGCCCGACGCCAACTGGAGCTACACCCTGGGCATGCGCTACAGCGGCAAGCAGTACGGCACGCTCGACAACAGCGACCCGAACGGCTTCGCCTACATGGGCTTCTCGAAGTTCTTCGTGGCCGACCTGCGCGTGCGCTACCGCATCGACCGCCAATGGAGCGCATCCTTCGGCATCGACAACCTGAACAACAACAAGTACTGGGCCTTCCACCCCTATCCGCAGCGCACCTACGTGGGCGAACTCAAGTTCGACCTCTGACGCCTGCCCTGTCCTTCACCGTCTTTCCTCAAGGAGTACCCCTCATGAACCGTCACCTCACCCTGCGCACCGTCGCCGCCGCCGTCCTGCTGGCCGGCAGCGCCGCCGCCGTGCTGGCCCATGTCACCTTGCCGCCCGGCGGCGTCACCGTGGGCAGCGACTACGACGCCGCCTTCCGCGTCGGCCATGCCTGCGAGGGCGCCAAGGCCACCACCGGGCTGGCGGTGAAGCTGCCGCCGGGCTTCGTGCTGAGCGAGGCGCAGGCGCGCAAGGGCTGGAAGCTCGATGTGCAGAAGGGCGCTGGCGGCGAGGTGCGCTGGACCGCCGAGAACGCGCAGGCCGCGCTGCCCGGCACCGAGAAGGCCGAGTTCGTGGTGCGCGGCAGGGCGCCGGCCACGCCGGGCACGCTGTGGTTCAAGGTGCTGCAGACCTGCGACGTGGGCAGCGCCGACTGGGCCGAGGTGCCGGCCTCGGGCAAGTCCACCGCGGGCCTGAAGCGCCCGGCCGCCAAGCTGGACGTGGTGGCGCAGGGCGTGGCCACGGTCGACGTGCGCGACGGCTGGGTCCGTCAGTCGGTGCCGGGCCAGAGCGGCACCGGCGCCTTCATGAAGCTGACTTCGCCCACGGGCACGAAGCTCGTGAGCATCTCCACGCCCGCGGCCGGCGTGGCCGAGGTGCACGAGATGAAGATGGAAGGCGACACCATGAAGATGCGCGAGCTGAGCGCCGGGCTCGACCTGCCGGCCGGCCAGACGGTGGAACTGAAGCCGGGGCGGCTTCCACGTCATGCTGATGGACCTGAAGGGCGCGGTTGCCAAGGGCACGAACGTGCCGCTGACCCTGAAGTTCGAGGACGCGAAGGGCGTGAAGACCACGCTCGACGTCACGCTGCCCGTGGGTGCGCCGGCCGGTGCCGACGCGGGCGGGGCCGCGCATCAGCACAAGCACTGACGCGGTTGAAGCGGTCGAAGTGGCGTCGGACTAGAGCAACTGGTCTGGCGCCAGCGGCCCGAAGAGCTTGAGCAGCAGGCGCAGGCTCAGGCTGGCATCGGGCTCGGTCCGGCTGTCGGGCAGGCCGCTGCCCTCGGGCGCGTGCCAGACCAGCGAACCGTCGACGAGCTCGACGTGCCACGCGCGCTCGCGCAGTCCGCGCTCGATCTGCTCGGCCGCCAGGCCCGACAGCTCGCCGCTGCGGATCAGCAGCGCGATCTCGGTGTTCTGCAGTTGCGAGCGCAGGTCCAGGTTCATCGAGCCGACCACCAGCAGCCGGCCGTCCATCACCAGCACCTTCGAATGCAGCATCGCGCGCGACTCGCCGGTCACGCTGCTGCCGCCGGTCGAGCCGGTGGAGCCGCCGAAGGCGCTGCCCAGGCCGGCCTGCTCGCTGCGCAGCTCGTACAGGCCGATGCCCATCTTCAGCAGCTCCTCGCGATGGCGTGCGTAGCCGACGTGGGCCACCGGCGCATCGTTCGAGGCCAGCGAGTTGGTCAGCACCCGGATGCGCACGCCGCGCGCGCGGGCGGCGGCGAAAGCCTGCTTCATGTCGGCGCCGGGCACGAAGTAGGGCGAGATGATCAGCAGGTCGGAGCGCGCCTGGCCGATGAGCTGCAGCAGCCCCTCGACCACCGTCTCGCTGCCGGCCGCCAAGTCCGAATCGGCCGTGAGCGCGGCCGCGCTGCGCGAGACCCTGGCTTTGTCCTCGGGCTGGCTCACCACCAGGCCGGGCGCGCGGGCACCGTCAGGGCCTCCGGGCACGTCGGCCGGGATCTTGCCGGGCTGGTCGGCCAGCATCGCGGCCGGTGCCCAGACGAAGCGCGCGCTGCGCAGGTCGAGCGGCTTCTCGTCCCAGGCGCGCGCGCGCTGCGCGGCGGTGGGCGGCCCGTCGGGGCGGGGCTCGCCGTCGGGCGGCTTGGGCTGATCGCCGGAGGTCGCCGGGGCGGCGTCGGCGTCGCGCGCGCGGGCCGATTCCTCGGCCAGCTCCCGGTCGGTCTGGCGCGCACGGTCGCGGATCGCCTGCAGCTCCTCGCGCGAGACCAGCGACTGCGCCGGATAGGCGCGCTCGTTGTTCCAGTAGCTGTCGAAGCTGCGCGAGAGGTCCTGCACGATCGGGCCGGCCGCGAGCACGTCGACATCGATGAAGTTGCCGTTGAGCGAGTTGCCGAAGTAGGCGTCGCCGAGGTTGCGCCCGCCGGTCACGCCCAGCACGTTGTCGGCCAGGAACAGCTTGTTGTGCATGCGCTGCTGGATGCGCGAGGCGTCGCCGGCCGAGTTCAGCAGCCGGCTGAAGGTCGAGCCGCGCGCGCCCGCGAGCGGGTTGAACAGCCGCAGCTCGATGTTCGGCACGAAGGCCAGGCCCAGCACCAGCGCGTCGCGGCCGGTGCTGTGGAAGTCGTCGAGCAGGATGCGCACCCGCACGCCGCGCTCGGCCGCGGCGCGCAGGCCGCGCACCAGGCGCCCCGGTGCTGGCGTCGACGTGGATGGCGTAGTACTGGAGGTCCAGCGTCTTCTGGGCGCCGTCGATCAGCGCCAGCCGGCTGCCGTAGGCCGCCTGCGGGCCCGCGAGCAGCAGGAACCCCGATTCGTAGCGCGCCGCGTCGGCCCGGCGGCGCTCCTGGACCAGCGTGGCGAGCGGCGTGCCGGCCGGGGAGGCCAGCGCGGTGGACACCGGGCGGTCCACGTTCTGGGGCAGTTGGGCGCAGGCGCCGAGGACGAGCAGCAGGGCCGCCGCCATCGATCGGCCGAGGAACGCTGGAATGAACGGCATGCGGTGGACTCCCCCGGCGCTTTCTGTTGTCTGGATTGGGTGGGAGCCGCATGTATAGCCGAGGTCGCGGCCGCCCGGCGTCGGACGGCAGGCGGACTCAGCGGCTCGCGCCCAATTCCTCCTGCCGTTCCATCGCGCTCAGCAGTTCGTCGTCGATCTGGGTATGGCGCGCGGCCAGCTCGGTGGCGCGCGAGGCATCGGTGGCGTAGATCGCGCCGCCGTCGAGCGCGAGGATCTCCGCGATGCGCTTCTGCTCGCTTTCCAGCGATTCGATCAGCGCGGGGAGGGCGTCGAACTCGCGCTGTTCCTTGTAGCTGAGCTTCTTGCGCGATGCGCTGGCGGGGGCTGGTGCCGCGCTGGCGGCGGGCGGCGGGGCGCCACGGCGGGCGTGGCGGTCGCGGCCAGGCGCTGCTCGGCGATCTCGCGCGCGCGGCGGGACTGGATCAGCCAGTCCTGCACGCTGCCCTCGTACTCGCGCCAGCGGCCGTCGCCCTCGTAGGCGATGGTGCTGGTCACACGTTGTCGAGGAAGGTGCGGTCATGGCTCACGAGGAACACCGTGCCGTCGTAGTCCTGCAGCAGGCCTTCGAGCAGCTCCAGGGTGTCGATGTCGAGGTCGTTGGTCGGTTCGTCGAGCACCAGCACGTTGGCCGGGCGGGCGAACAGGCGCGCCAGCAGCAGCCGGTTGCGCTCGCCGCCGCTCAGCGAGCGCACCGGGGAGTTGGCGCGCGCGGGGGAGAACAGGAAGTCCGACAGGTAGCTCTTGACGTGCTTGCGCTGGCTGCCGATCTCGATCCATTCGCTGCCGGGGCTGATGAAGTCCTCGAGCGTGGCGTCGAGGTCGAGCTTGTCGCGCATCTGGTCGAAGTAGGCGACCTCGAGGTTGGTGCCGCGGCGGATCTTGCCGCTGTCGGTTCGAGCTCGCCGAGGATCAGCTTGAGCAGCGTGGTCTTGCCCGGCGCCGTCGGGGCCGAGCAGGCCGATCTTGTCGCCGCGCAGGATGGTGCCGCTGAAGTTGCGGATCACGGTCTTCTCGCCGAAGGACTTGGAAGCCTCGGTCAGCTCGGCCACGATCTTGCCGCTGGCCTGGCCGGTGGCCACGTCCATGTTGACGCTGCCCTGAACTTCGCGGCGGGCGCTGCGGTTGGCGCGCAGCGCCCTCGAGGCGGCCGATGCGGCTCTGGCTGCGGGTGCGGCGGGCCTCGACGCCCTTGCGGATCCAGACCTCCTCCTGCGCCAGCAGCTTGTCGGCCTTGGCGTTGATCACCGCCTCCTGGGCCAGCTGCTCTTCCTTCTGGAGCAGGTACTGCTCGAAGTTGCCGGGGTAGGAGCCGAGCTTGCCGCGGTCGAGCTCCACGATGCGGGTGGCGACTCGGTTGAGGAAGCTGCGGTCGTGGGTCACGGTGACCACGCTGCCCTTGAAGTCGATCAGCAGCTGTTCGAGCCACTCGATGGAGTCGAGGTCCAGGTGGTTGGTGGGCTCGTCGAGCAGGAGCACGTCGGGCGCCGCGACCAGGGCCTGTGCCAGGGCGACCCGCTTGCGGGTACCGCCGACAGGTTGCCGACGCGGGCATTGCGGTCCAGATGGAGGCGGTGCAGCGTCTCTTCGACGCGCTGCTCCCAGTTCCAGGCATCGAAGGCCTCGATTTGGGACTGGAGTGCGTCCAGGTCCAGGCCGTCCGCGCCCGACAGATAGAGGTCGCGCACGGCGATCACCTCGGACAGGCCGGCACTGGCGGCGGTGAACACGTCGGCCTCCATGTCCAGGGCGGGTTCCTGTGCCACATAGGAGACGCGCAGGTGCTGCTGGTATTGGAGGGCGCCGTCGTCGGGCTTCTCCAGCCCCCCCAGTATCTTGAGCAGGGAGGACTTCCCCGCGCCATTGCGGCCGATCAGGCCGATGCGCTCCGATTCGAGCAGAGAGAAGTCCGTGTGATCGAGCAGCGGGACGTGACCGAACGCCAATTGGGCGTCGAGGAGTGTGATGAGTGCCATGTGGGGCGGATTATCCGAGGAGCCTGTCTGCCTGCGGCAGCGCGTAGCGCTGCCGCAGGCAGGAAAGCCGGGGCGGTCGATTTGTCGGCGGCGCTCTTGCAGGGCCGAATAAATGGCATATACTCGCTGGCTCGGCTGACGATGCGGCAACGCAAATCAGGTCGACAGGCCCGAAGGCGAAAGCCGAGGGCAGGTTGATGAAGCAGTCGAAAAAAACTTCTCTCGAAGTTGACGCATGTTGAGAAATCTGTGCATAATCGAGGGCTTCGCTGACTGGCTTCGGCGGTGATGACGAAAGTCATCGGGTTGGAGTCAAGCGGTGAAGAGGGTGAAAAAAGTTTTGACGGTTCTTTAAAAATCGTGTTAGACTACAAGGCTTCGCTGATCGCAGCGAGCAAGACGAAGTAAACGACAAGTTGCTTCGGTGATCGTTAAAAAATTACAGCCGATAAGCGTGGGCGTTTGAAGGTAATTGCGTAAGTTCTTCGGAACAAGTCGCAAGACTTAAAACGCTCATGAGAATAGAAGTGAAGTTCACTTCAATTCCGTTTTGCTGAGTTTTGCCTGATTGTGAGATCAGGCGCAAATCAAGATCGAACTATAGAGTTTGATCCTGGCTCAGATTGAACGCTGGCGGCATGCCTTACACATGCAAGTCGAACGGCAGCGCGGGAGCAATCCTGGCGGCGAGTGGCGAACGGGTGAGTAATACATCGGAACGTGCCCAATCGTGGGGGATAACGCAGCGAAAGCTGTGCTAATACCGCATACGATCTACGGATGAAAGCAGGGGATCGCAAGACCTTGCGCGAATGGAGCGGCCGATGGCAGATTAGGTAGTTGGTGAGGTAAAGGCTCACCAAGCCTTCCATCTGTAGCTGGTCTGAGAGGACGACCAGCCACACTGGGACTGAGACACGGCCCAGACTCCTACGGGAGGCAGCAGTGGGGAATTTTGGACAATGGGCGCAAGCCTGATCCAGCCATGCCGCGTGCAGGATGAAGGCCTTCGGGTTGTAAACTGCTTTTGTACGGAACGAAACGGCCTTTTCTAATAAAGAAGGCTAATGACGGTACCGTAAGAATAAGCACCGGCTAACTACGTGCCAGCAGCCGCGGTAATACGTAGGGTGCAAGCGTTAATCGGAATTACTGGGCGTAAAGCGTGCGCAGGCGGTAATGTAAGACAGTTGTGAAATCCCCGGGCTCAACCTGGGAACTGCATCTGTGACTGCATTGCTGGAGTACGGCAGAGGGGGATGGAATTCCGCGTGTAGCAGTGAAATGCGTAGATATGCGGAGGAACACCGATGGCGAAGGCAATCCCCTGGGCCTGTACTGACGCTCATGCACGAAAGCGTGGGGGAGCAAACAGGATTAGATACCCTGGTAGTCCACGCCCTAAACGATGTCAACTGGTTGTTGGGAATTCACTTTCTCAGTAACGAAGCTAACGCGTGAAGTTGACCGCCTGGGGAGTACGGCCGCAAGGTTGAAACTCAAAGGAATTGACGGGACCCGCACAAGCGGTGGATGATGTGGTTTAATTCGATGCAACGCGAAAAACCTTACCCACCTTTGACATGTACGGAATTCGCCAGAGATGGCTTAGTGCTCGAAAGAGAACCGTAACACAGGTGCTGCATGGCTGTCGTCAGCTCGTGTCGTGAGATGTTGGGTTAAGTCCCGCAACCAGCGCAACCCTTGTCATTAGTTGCTACATTTAGTTGGGCACTCTAATGAGACTGCCGGTGACAAACCGGAGGAAGGTGGGGATGACGTCAAGTCCTCATGGCCCTTATAGGTGGGGCTACACACGTCATACAATGGCTGGTACAAAGGGTTGCCAACCCGCGAGGGGGAGCTAATCCCATAAAACCAGTCGTAGTCCGGATCGCAGTCTGCAACTCGACTGCGTGAAGTCGGAATCGCTAGTAATCGTGGATCAGAATGTCACGGTGAATACGTTCCCGGGTCTTGTACACACCGCCCGTCACACCATGGGAGCGGGTTCTGCCAGAAGTAGTTAGCTTAACCGCAAGGAGGGCGATTACCACGGCAGGGTTCGTGACTGGGGTGAAGTCGTAACAAGGTAGCCGTATCGGAAGGTGCGGCTGGATCACCTCCTTTCTGGAAACAAGCAATTTAATTTAAACGCCCACACTTATCGGTTGTTGGAAGAAGTCGGTTGTCTTCGATTTTGAAGGCGATTGGCGAATGGGTCTGTAGCTCAGCTGGTTAGAGCACCGTCTTGATAAGGCGGGGGTCGTTGGTTCGAGCCCAACTAGACCCACCAAATCTTCTGATACCTCGTGTGAGAGAAAACTGAGGGATTTGGGGGATTAGCTCAGCTGGGAGAGCACCTGCTTTGCAAGCAGGGTCGTCGGTTCGATCCCGTCATCCTCCACCACAACCAATCATCGGTTCCCCTCGGAACGTTTCAACACCAAAGCGGCTTCCTGCGTAGGCATGAGGCTTCTTTGTTGTTGATCGGGATCTCCTGATCAATCGGCTGTTCTTTAAAAATTCATAGAGTTGAATCAGCGTTGCTGACGGAAAGAGCTTCATGGCTCACCGTGCCGTCAGCAACTTGAATTTTTGATTGCGTCAATATGAACTTCAATTTCGAGTCAAATCGATTTATGAAGACGGCATAACGCGCCAGGTGAAAGACCTGGCAATTCCTTGATCCACTTTGGTTTCTGTGAAGAAACGTCAAAGTTATAGGGTCAAGTGAATAAGAGCACGTGGTGGATGCCTTGGCGATGATAGGCGACGAAGGACGTGATAGCCTGCGATAAGCTTCGGGGAGCTGGCAAATTAGCTTTGATCCGGAGATTTCCGAATGGGGAAACCCACCGAAAAGGTATCGCATGATGAATACATAGTCATGCGAGGCGAACCGGGTGAACTGAAACATCTCAGTAGCTCGAGGAAAAGACATCAACCGAGATTCCGAAAGTAGTGGCGAGCGAAATCGGAAGAGCCTGCTAGTGATAGCACAAGACTTATCAGAACGGCTTGGAAAGGCCGGCCATAGTGGGTGACAGCCCCGTACGTTAAAAGACTTGTGTGGTACTGAGCTAGCGAAAAGTAGGGCGGGGACACGTGTAATCCTGTCTGAATATGGGGGGACCATCCTCCAAGGCTAAATACTCATCATCGACCGATAGTGAACTAGTACCGTGAGGGAAAGGCGAAAAGAACCCCGGGAGGGGAGTGAAATAGATCCTGAAACCGCGTGCTTACAAAAGTAGGAGCCCGCAAGGGTGACTGCGTACCTTTTGTATAACGGGTCAGCGACTTACATTCAGTGGCAAGGTTAACCGAATAGGGAAGCCGTAGAGAAATCGAGTCCGAATAGGGCGATCAGTCGCTGGGTGTAGACCCGAAACCAAGTGATCTATCCATGGCCAGGATGAAGGTGCCGTAACAGGTACTGGAGGTCCGAACCGACTAGCGTTGCAAAACTAGCGGATGAGCTGTGGATAGGGGTGAAAGGCTAACAAACTTGGAAATAGCTGGTTCTCTCCGAAAACTATTTAGGTAGTGCCTCAAGTATTACCTTCGGGGGTAGAGCACTGTTTTGGCTAGGGGGTCATGGCGACTTACCAAACGAAGGCAAACTCCGAATACCGAAGAGTACAGCTTGGGAGACAGAGCACCGGGCGCTAACGTCCGGACTCAAGAGGGAAACAACCCAGACCGCCAGCTAAGGTCCCTAAAATTGGCTAAGTGGAAACGAAGTGGGAAGGCTAAAACAGTCAGGATGTTGGCTTAGAAGCAGCCATCATTTAAAGAAAGCGTAATAGCTCACTGATCGAGTCGTCCTGCGCGGAAGATGTAACGGGGCTAGCCAGTTACCGAAGCTGCGGATTTGCAATTTATTGCAAGTGGTAGGAGAGCGTTCTGTAAGCCTGTGAAGGTGCGTTGTAAAGCGTGCTGGAGGTATCAGAAGTGCGAATGCTGACATGAGTAGCGTTAAAGGGGGTGAAAGCCCCCTCGCCGTAAGCGCAAGGTTTTCTACGCAACGTTCATCGGCGTAGAGTGAGTCGGCCCCTAAGGCGAGGCAGAGATGCGTAGCTGATGGAAACAGGTCAATATTCCTGTACCGTTATACAGTGCGATGTGGGGACGGATCTTAATAGGTCATCCGGGTGTTGGATATCCCGGTTTAGTTGGATGTAGGCGTGCATTAGGCAAATCCGGTGCACATATACCGAGGCCAACGATCGAGCGAGCTTGCTCGCGAAGTGACTGAACGAGGTTCCAGGAAAAGCCACTAAGCTTCAGCTGTATACGACCGTACCGCAAACCGACACTGGTGCGCGAGATGAGTATTCTAAGGCGCTTGAGAGAACTCAGGAGAAGGAACTCGGCAAATTGACACCGTAACTTCGGAAGAAGGTGTGCCCTATTAGTGTGAAGTGAACAACGGAGCATGAATGGGTTGCAAAAAATCGGTGGCTGCGACTGTTTATTAAAAACACAGCACTCTGCAAACACGAAAGTGGACGTATAGGGTGTGACGCCTGCCCGGTGCTGGAAGATTAAATGATGGGGTGCAAGCTCTTGATTGAAGTCCCAGTAAACGGCGGCCGTAACTATAACGGTCCTAAGGTAGCGAAATTCCTTGTCGGGTAAGTTCCGACCTGCACGAATGGCGTAACGATGGCCACACTGTCTCCTCCTGAGACTCAGCGAAGTTGAAATGTTTGTGATGATGCAATCTCCCCGCGGAAAGACGGAAAGACCCCATGAACCTTTACTGTAGCTTTGTATTGGACTTTGAACAGATCTGTGTAGGATAGGTGGGAGGCTTTGAAGCAGGGTCGCTAGATCTTGTGGAGCCAACGTTGAAATACCACCCTGGTGTGTTTGAGGTTCTAACCTAGGTCCATTATCTGGATCGGGGACAGTGCATGGTAGGCAGTTTGACTGGGGCGGTCTCCTCCCAAAGCGTAACGGAGGAGTTCGAAGGTACGCTAGTTACGGTCGGACATCGTGACGATAGTGCAATGGCATAAGCGTGCTTAACTGCGAGACTGACAAGTCGAGCAGATGCGAAAGCAGGACATAGTGATCCGGTGGTTCTGTATGGAAGGGCCATCGCTCAACGGATAAAAGGTACTCTGGGGATAACAGGCTGATACCGCCCAAGAGTTCATATCGACGGCGGTGTTTGGCACCTCGATGTCGGCTCATCTCATCCTGGGGCTGTAGCCGGTCCCAAGGGTATGGCTGTTCGCCATTTAAAGAGGTACGTGAGCTGGGTTTAAAACGTCGTGAGACAGTTTGGTCCCTATCTTCCGTGGGCGCTGCAGATTTGAGGAAGCCTGCTCCTAGTACGAGAGGACCGGAGTGGACACACCTCTGGTGTATCGGTTGTCACGCCAGTGGCATTGCCGAGTAGCTAAGTGTGGAAGAGATAACCGCTGAAAGCATCTAAGCGGGAAACTCGTTTCAAGATGAGATCTGCCGGGGCCTCGAGCCCCCTGAAGAGTCGTTCAAGACCAGGACGTTGATAGGTCAGGTGTGGAAGCGCAGTAATGCGTTAAGCTAACTGATACTAATTGCTCGTGCGGCTTGACCCTATAACTTTGATCAGTCAGATCAAGGTGTTATGCCAAGTTGACGCATTCAAAATACATTCAAATAACGCCACCGCGCGTGCTGATTCAAAACTCTATGAATTCGCTTGGTTGATCACGTGATCAGCCGGGCAACCGTTTAATGCCTGATGACCATAGCGAGTTGGTACCACTCCTTCCCATCCCGAACAGGACAGTGAAACGACTCAGCGCCGATGATAGTGCGGGTTCCCGTGTGAAAGTAGGTCATCGTCAGGCTCTTACAGCCCGGAAAGGCCCAACACAGTGTGTTGGGCCTTTCTTATTTATGTGAGCACCTCATAAGTGCGAGCAAGACAAGCGAAGCAGTCGGCACTATGCAGGCTGTCAGCGCTGCCGGCAGCGAGTCTTCGGGCGAGCTGCAGACAGGTCGAAAAAACTTCTCTCGAAGTTGACGCATGTTGAGAAATCTGTGCATAATCGAGGGCTTCGCTGACAGGCTTCGGCGGTGATGACGGAAGTCATCGAGTTGGGGTCAAGCGGTGAAGAGGATGAAAAAAGTTTTGACGGTTCTTTAAAAACCGTGTTAGACTACAAGGCTTCGCTGATCGCAGCGAGCAAGACGAAGTAAACGACAAGTTGCTTCGGTGATCGTTAAAAAATTACAGCCGATAAGCGTGGGCGTTTGAAGGTAATTGCGTAAGTTCTTCGGAACAAGTCGCAAGACTTAAAACGCTCATGAGAATAGAAGTGAAGTTCACTTCAATTCCGTTTTGTGAGTTTTGCCTGATTGTGAGATCAGGCGCAAATCAAGATCGAACTATAGAGTTTGATCCTGGCTCAGATTGAACGCTGGCGGCATGCCTTACACATGCAAGTCGAACGGCAGCGCGGGAGCAATCCTGGCGGCGAGTGGCGAACGGGTGAAGTAATACATCGGAACGTGCCCAATCGTGGGGGATAACGCAGCGAAAGCTGTGCTAATACCGCATACGATCTACGGATGAAAGCAGGGGATCGCAAGACCTTGCGCGAATGGAGCGGCCGATGGCAGATTAGGTAGTTGGTGAGGTAAAGGCTCACCAAGCCTTCGATCTGTAGCTGGTCTGAGAGGACGACCAGCCACACTGGGACTGAGACACGGCCCAGACTCCTACGGGAGGCAGCAGTGGGGAATTTTGGACAATGGGCGCAAGCCTGATCCAGCCATGCCGCGTGCAGGATGAAGGCCTTCGGGTTGTAAACTGCTTTTGTACGGAACGAAACGGCCTTTTCTAATAAAGAAGGCTAATGACGGTACCGTAAGAATAAGCACCGGCTAACTACGTGCCAGCAGCCGCGGTAATACGTAGGGTGCAAGCGTTAATCGGAATTACTGGGCGTAAAGCGTGCGCAGGCGGTAATGTAAGACAGTTGTGAAATCCCCGGGCTCAACCTGGGAACTGCATCTGTGACTGCATTGCTGGAGTACGGCAGAGGGGGATGGAATTCCGCGTGTAGCAGTGAAATGCGTAGATATGCGGAGGAACACCGATGGCGAAGGCAATCCCCTGGGCCTGTACTGACGCTCATGCACGAAAGCGTGGGGAGCAAACAGGATTAGATACCCTGGTAGTCCACGCCCTAAACGATGTCAACTGGTTGTTGGGAATTCACTTTCTCAGTAACGAAGCTAACGCGTGAAGTTGACCGCCTGGGGAGTACGGCCGCAAGGTTGAAACTCAAAGGAATTGACGGGGACCCGCACAAGCGGTGGATGATGTGGTTTAATTCGATGCAACGCGAAAAACCTTACCCACCTTTGACATGTACGGAATTCGCCAGAGATGGCTTAGTGCTCGAAAGAGAACCGTAACACAGGTGCTGCATGGCTGTCGTCAGCTCGTGTCGTGAGATGTTGGGTTAAGTCCCGCAACGAGCGCAACCCTTGTCATTAGTTGCTACATTTAGTTGGGCACTCTAATGAGACTGCCGGTGACAAACCGGAGGAAGGTGGGGATGACGTCAAGTCCTCATGGCCCTTATAGGTGGGGCTACACACGTCATACAATGGCTGGTACAAAGGGTTGCCAACCCGCGAGGGGGAGCTAATCCCATAAAACCAGTCGTAGTCCGGATCGCAGTCTGCAACTCGACTGCGTGAAGTCGGAATCGCTAGTAATCGTGGATCAGAATGTCACGGTGAATACGTTCCCGGGTCTTGTACACACCGCCCGTCACACCATGGGAGCGGGTTCTGCCAGAAGTAGTTAGCTTAACCGCAAGGAGGGCGATTACCACGGCAGGGTTCGTGACTGGGGTGAAGTCGTAACAAGGTAGCCGTATCGGAAGGTGCGGCTGGATCACCTCCTTTCTGGAAACAAGCAATTTAATTTAAACGCCCACACTTATCGGTTGTTGGAAGAAGTCGGTTGTCTTCGATTCGAAGACGATTGGCGAATGGGTCTGTAGCTCAGCTGGTTAGAGCACCGTCTTGATAAGGCGGGGGTCGTTGGTTCGAGCCCAACTAGACCCACCAAATCTTCTGATACCTCGTGTGAGAGAAAACTGAGGGATTTGGGGGATTAGCTCAGCTGGGAGAGCACCTGCTTTGCAAGCAGGGGGTCGTCGGTTCGATCCCGTCATCCTCCACCACAACCAATCATCGGTTCCCCTCGGAACGTTTCAACACCAAAGCGGCTTCCTGCGTAGGCATGAGGCTTCTTTGTTGTTGATCGGGATCTCCTGATCAATCGGCTGTTCTTTAAAAATTCATAGAGTTGAATCAGCGTTGCTGACGGAAAGAGCTTCATGGCTCACCGTGCCGTCAGCAACTTGAATTTTTGATTGCGTCAATATGAACTTCAATTTCGAGTCAAATCGATTTATGAAGGCGGCATAACGCGCCAGGTGAAAGACCTGGCAATTCCTGATTGACTTTGGTTTCTGTGAAGAAACGTCAAAGTTATAGGGTCAAGTGAATAAGAGCACGTGGTGGATGCCTTGGCGATGATAGGCGACGAAGGACGTGATAGCCTGCGATAAGCTTCGGGGAGCTGGCAAATTAGCTTTGATCCGGAGATTTCCGAATGGGGAAACCCACCGAAAGGTATCGCATGATGAATACATAGTCATGCGAGGCGAACCGGGTGAACTGAAACATCTCAGTAGCTCGAGGAAAAGACATCAACCGAGATTCCGAAAGTAGTGGCGAGCGAAATCGGAAGAGCCTGCTAGTGATAGCACAAGACTTATCAGAACGGCTTGGAAAGGCCGGCCATAGTGGGTGACAGCCCCGTACGTTAAAAGACTTGTGTGGTACTGAGCTAGCGAAAAGTAGGGCGGGACACGTGTAATCCTGTCTGAATATGGGGGACCATCCTCCAAGGCTAAATACTCATCATCGACCGATAGTGAACTAGTACCGTGAGGGAAAGGCGAAAAGAACCCCGGGAGGGGAGTGAAATAGATCCTGAAACCGCGTGCTTACAAAAGTAGGAGCCCGCAAGGGTGACTGCGTACCTTTTGTATAATGGGTCAGCGACTTACATTCAGTGGCAAGGTTAACCGAATAGGGAAGCCGTAGAGAAATCGAGTCCGAATAGGGCGATCAGTCGCTGGGTGTAGACCCGAAACCAAGTGATCTATCCATGGCCAGGATGAAGGTGCCGTAACAGGTACTGGAGGTCCGAACCGACTAGTGTTGCAAAACTAGCGGATGAGCTGTGGATAGGGGTGAAAGGCTAAACAAACTTGGAAATAGCTGGTTCTCTCCGAAAACTATTTAGGTAGTGCCTCAAGTATTACCTTCGGGGGTAGAGCACTGTTTTGGCTAGGGGGTCATGGCGACTTACCAAACCAAGGCAAACTCCGAATACCGAAGAGTACAGCTTGGGAGACAGAGCACCGGGTGCTAACGTCCGGACTCAAGAGGGAAACAACCCAGACCGCCAGCTAGGTCCCTAAAATTGGCTAAGTGGGAAACGAAGTGGGAAGGCTAAAACAGTCAGGATGTTGGCTTAGAAGCAGCCATCATTTAAAGAAAGCGTAATAGCTCACTGATCGAGTCGTCCTGCGCGGAAGATGTAACGGGGCTAAGCCAGTTACCGAAGCTGCGGATTTGCAATTTATTGCAAGTGGTAGGAGAGCGTTCTGTAAGCCTGTGAAGGTGCGTTGTAAAGCGTGCTGGAGGTATCAGAAGTGCGAATGCTGACATGAGTAGCGTTAAAGGGGGTGAAAAGCCCCCTCGCCGTAAGCGCAAGGTTTTCTACGCAACGTTCATCGGCGTAGAGTGAAGTCGGCCCCTAAGGCGAGGCAGAGATGCGTAGCTGATGGGAAACAGGTCAATATTCCTGTACCGTTATACAGTGCGATGTGGGGACGGATCTTAATAGGTCATCCGGGTGTTGGATATCCCGGTTTAGTTGGATGTAGGCGTGCATTAGGCAAATCCGGTGCACATATACCGAGGCCAACGATCGAGCGAGCTTGCTCGCGAAGTGACTGAACGAGGTTCCAGGAAAAGCCACTAAGCTTCAGCTGTATACGACCGTACCGCAAACCGACACTGGTGCGCGAGATGAGTATTCTAAGGCGCTTGAGAGAACTCAGGAGAAGGAACTCGGCAAATTGACACCGTAACTTCGGAAGAAGGTGTGCCCTATTAGTGTGAAGTGAACAACGGAGCATGAATGGGTTGCAAAAAATCGGTGGCTGCGACTGTTTATTAAAAACACAGCACTCTGCAAACACGAAAGTGGACGTATAGGGTGTGACGCCTGCCCGGTGCTGGAAGATTAAATGATGGGGTGCAAGCTCTTGATTGAAGTCCCAGTAAACGGCGGCCGTAACTATAACGGTCCTAAGGTAGCGAAATTCCTTGTCGGGTAAGTTCCGACCTGCACGAATGGCGTAACGATGGCCACACTGTCTCCTCCTGAGACTCAGCGAAGTTGAAATGTTTGTGATGATGCAATCTCCCCGCGGAAAGACGGAAAGACCCCATGAACCTTTACTGTAGCTTTGTATTGGACTTTGAACAGATCTGTGTAGGATAGGTGGGAGGCTTTGAAGCAGGGTCGCTAGATCTTGTGGAGCCAACGTTGAAATACCACCCTGGTGTGTTTGAGGTTCTAACCTAGGTCCATTATCTGGATCGGGGACAGTGCATGGTAGGCAGTTTGACTGGGGCGGTCTCCTCCCAAAGCGTAACGGAGGAGTTCGAAGGTACGCTAGTTACGGTCGGACATCGTGACGATAGTGCAATGGCATAAGCGTGCTTAACTGCGAGACTGACAAGTCGAGCAGATGCGAAAGCAGGACATAGTGATCCGGTGGTTCTGTATGGAAGGGCCATCGCTCAACGGATAAAAGGTACTCTGGGGATAACAGGCTGATACCGCCCAAGAGTTCATATCGACGGCGGTGTTTGGCACCTCGATGTCGGCTCATCTCATCCTGGGGCTGTAGCCGGTCCCAAGGGTATGGCTGTTCGCCATTTAAAGAGGTACGTGAGCTGGGTTTAAAACGTCGTGAGACAGTTTGGTCCCTATCTTCCGTGGGCGCTGCAGATTTGAGGAAGCCTGCTCCTAGTACGAGAGGACCGGAGTGGACACACCTCTGGTGTATCGGTTGTCACGCCAGTGGCATTGCCGAGTAGCTAAGTGTGGAAGAGATAACCGCTGAAAGCATCTAAGCGGGAAACTCGTTTCAAGATGAGATCTGCCGGGGCCTCGAGCCCCCTGAAGAGTCGTTCAAGACCAGGACGTTGATAGGTCAGGTGTGGAAGCGCAGTAATGCGTTAAGCTAACTGATACTAATTGCTCGTGCGGCTTGACCCTATAACTTTGATCAGTCAGATCAAGGTGTTATGCCAAGTTGACGCATTCAAAAACACATTCAAATAACGCCTAAGCGCGTGCTGATTCAAAACTCTATGAATTCGTTTGGTTGATCACGTGATCAACCAGGCAACCCTTTATGCCTGATGACCATAGCGAGTTGGTACCACTCCTTCCCATCCCGAACAGGACAGTGAAACGACTCAGCGCCGATGATAGTGCGGGTTCCCGTGTGAAAGTAGGTCATCGTCAGGCTCTTACAGCCAAAAAAGCCCCAACCAATCGGTTGGGGCTTTTTTCTTTGCGCAAGCAAAAGCAAAACAAAAAGCGCATCGGCCAAAACGATGCGCTTTTTTATTGCCGATTCAATTCAGAGATTGCGGATTTCGTATTCGGTCGATTCGGCCGCCTTTGCCGCAACGAGCTCGCCCAAGATCTCCTGCGCCAAGACATCCAGCGCCACGCCGTCGAAGAACCGGCCGCACACCATGGCGAGATAAGGCGTCTCGCGCACCCAGGCCATCCAATCCGCGCGCGACATCCGCTGCTTTTCCAGCAGCTTGAACTTGATCAGCACCTTGATCGCATGCCGCGCGTGCTTGGTGGGATCCCGTTGCAGCCCCTCGAGCCGGCGCCGTGCCACCTTCAACGCGCCTTCCACATCCATGAAGACCGACCCATGCCCCGGAATCACGATCGATGGCGCCAGGCGCTCGATCAGATCCAGAGTGGCCGCCATCTCGTCGAATGAAGGCTCCCCTTTCAACTCCGGAAAAGCGATACCAAACCCGTTCTCCCACAGCGCATCGGCCGACGCCAAAGTCCGCGACACAGGCTCGAACAGAATGACCGAATGCGGATCGTGACCCGGCGCCGCATGGATCTGCCAGTACAGCCCGCCGACCTCGCGTTCCGTCCCGGGCTGCAGCGACCCGGAGACACGAAACCGCGGGCAGCTCTGCCCCGTCGCCTTGAAGCTCAGCGCTTCTTCATCCCAGCGATCCACCAGCGCCGCCTCGCCCGGCGGAATCTCGATGCGAAGGGCCGGATAGCGCGCCTGCAGCGCCGCGTTCCCGCCGCAATGGTCGCTGTGCAGGTGCGTGTTGAGCACCCGGTCGAGCGGCCGACCGTCCAATGCCGACTCGACCAGCGTCACCGTCTGCTTGGCATGCGTCACATAACCGGTGTCGATCAGCGCCGCCTCATCGGCGCCGATCACGAGGATGTTGTTGGACGACAGCCACCCTCGCTCGAGCACGACGACATTCGCCGGCAACCCGGCGACCGCCGCCGCGCTCATTCAATGGCCCGCGGAGGCAGCGGTGCGAAGTTCGCGGCGCAGGATCTTGCCAACGTTGGTCTTGGGCAGCGCATCGCGGAATTCGATGTGCCGTGGGCGCTTGTAGCCGGTGAGTTGTCCATTGCAGTATTGCAGCACAGCCTCCTCGGTCAGGCTCGGGTCGCGGCGCACCACGAACACCTTGATCGCCTCGCCCTGCTTCTCGTCGGGCACACCGATCGCCGCGCATTCCACCACGCCCGGGCACAGCGAGATCACGTTCTCGAGCTCGTTCGGGAACACGTTGAAGCCGCTGACCAGGATCATGTCTTTCTTGCGGTCGACGATCCGGCTGTAGCCGTCCTCCTGCATCACGGCGACGTCGCCGGTGCGCATGAAGCCGTCGGCGGTAAAGGCAGCCGCAGTCTCGGCCGGCTGGTTGTAGTCAGCCCTTCATCACGTTCGGCCCCTTGATGCACAGCTCGCCCGATTCACCGATCGGCATCGAATTGCCCTCATCGTCCTTGATCGCGATCTCGATGCTCGGCAACGGCAGGCCGATGGTGCCGGTGAACCTGGTGTTCGACACCGGATTGTTGGTGCCGATCGCGCAGGTCTCGCTCATGCCCCAGCCTTCGATCATCGGGCAGCCGGTGGCCTCGAACCAGCGCTTCGCCGTGCCTTCCGAGGCCGCCATGCCGCCTGCCTGGGAGACGAACAGCGTCGAGAAATCGATGGTCTTGAACTCGGGATGCATCAGCAGCGCGTTGAACAGGGTGTTCACCGCCGGCAGCATGTGGAAGGGGCGCTTCTTCAGCACCGCGATGAACTTGTCGAAGTCGCGCGGGTTCGGCACCAGCGTCATGTGCGACCCCTGGCGGATCACGAGCAGGCACAAGGTGAGCGCGAAGATGTGATACAGCGGCAGCGCAGCGATGCTGTTGACCTTCGCGAGGTCGCCCGCGCGCGAGAGCGCCGGCGTGAACCAGGCCTCGGCCTGCAGGGTGGCGGCCACGATGTTGCGGTGGGTGAGCACCGCGCCCTTCGACAGCCCGGTCGTGCCGCCCGTGTACTGCAGGAAGGCGATCGAGTCGAGCGTGCTCTTGTCGGCCGCCAGCGTGCGGCCACGTCCTTCGGAGAGCGCCTGCGAGAACGGCGTGACCGTGCGGCCGTCGCTCAGCGGCAGCTTGAACGGCGGCACCATCTTCTTGAGGTGCCGCACCGCGAGCGTGATCCAGCTGCCGTAGAGGCCGCCGAGCAGATCGCCCATCGCGGTGATGACCACGTGCTTCACGGGCGTCTTCTCGATCACCTGCTCGAGCGTGGACGCGAAGTTCTCGAGGATCACGATCGCCGTCGCGCCCGAGTCCTTGAGCTGATGCTCGAGCTCGCGCGCGGTGTACAGCGGATTGACGTTCACGCAGGTGTAGCCCGCGCGCAGCACGGCACACATGGTGACCGCGAACTGCGGGATGTTCGGCAGCATGATCGCCACGCGCGCGCCGGGTTCGAGCCCGCGCGACTGCAGCCAGGCGCCGAGTGCCTTCGACTGCGCATCGAGCTCGCCGTACGACATCCAGCGCTCCATGCACACCGAGAACGGGCGCTCGGCATAGCGGCCGAAAGCCTCGTCGAACATGTGGGAAAGCGATCGGTACTGCTCGGGATCGATCTCGTGCGGTACGCCGGCCGGATAGTGCTGTCGCGCGGATGTCTGCATGCAAGCTCCTTTGGCGCGGATTGTGGGAGCCGCACAGGACAAGCGACCAGCGGGCTTGTCCTAGGTAAATGCATCGGCTGTCGCCTGCGCGATAGCTGCCGATCGATGCATGGAGCCGGCGCGAGCCGCGCACTTCGGCACGGCTGCCGAAAAGGAAGCTCAGGCCTTGCCGGATTCGCCGGGCTGCAGCACGCCTGCAGGAATATCGGCCGCCGTCTCCAGCGCCCGGTACAGCGGCGCGAAGTCGGGCTCGGTCAGGTCGAACAGCTGCGCGAAGCTGTCGATGACGAAGTAGTTGGCCTGGTAGGTGTCGATCTTGTAGAGCGTGCGCATGGTGCGCAGCAGATCGAGCGGCAGCCGCAGCGGCTCGTTGGAGCGCACCGCGTGCTGCAGCTCGCCGACCGAGCTCAGGATGCCGGCGCCATAGGCGCGCAGTCCGTCGGGCTGGCGGATCAGCCCGAACTCCACCGTGTACCAGTACAGCCGCGCGAGCTTCTCGCCGGCGTCGAGCTCGTGGGCCTTGATGCCACCCGCGCCATAGCGCTGCACGTAGTCCGCGAAGGTCGGGTCGAACAGCATCGGCACGTGCCCGAACAGGTCGTGGAACACGTCGGGCTCGACGATGTAGTTGAACTCCTCGGGCTTGCGGATCCAGTCGGTGACCGGAAACTTGCGGTTCGCGAGCAGCGTGAAGAAGGGCAGCTCGGGAATCAGCCCCGGCACCGCCACGATCTCCCAGCCGGTGGCCTTGTGCAGCCGCTCGTTGAGCTCCTCGAAGCGCGGGATGCGGTCCTTCACGCCCAACAGCGGGAGCGCCTTGATGAAGGCATCGCAGGCCAGCCCCGGCAGCTGCGCGGCCTGGCGCTCGTAGAGCCGCTTGTAGGTGTCGTGGTCGGCCGCCGTGTAGCTGGCCCAGTCCTGCGCGCAGGTGTAGTCGGCCTGCACCGTGCCGCCCCGCGAATAGTCGCCGCGCGGCGGGCGATCGGAGGCGCCGTAGACGGCGGGCGTGACGACGGTGGCAGGGGTGTCCATGGGTGCTTCGGTTGATTACTTGAGCCAGCGGTCCATGACGCGCTGGAAGTCGCCGCCGGCCTGCTGAAGGTGCAGCCACTGGTCGACATAGGCCTTGAAGGCCACGTCGTCGCGCGGCAGCATCCAGGCCATCTCGCCGTATTGCAGCGGCTTGTCGGGATTGATAGCGCACAGGCCCGGCTTGAGCTTCTGCTGCACGATCGCCTCGGCCGACTCGGTCACGAACACGTCGGCGCGGTTGGCGAGGATCTCGTCGAAGATCGTCACGTTCTCGCCGTGCAGCGTGAGCCGGGCCTGCTTGAAGTTGGTGCGGGCGAAGCGTTCGTTGCTGCCGCCCGGATTGAAGATGACGCGCGTGGCGGGCTTGTCGATGTCGGTCACGCTCTGGTACTTGGCCACGTCGGCGCAGCGCGCGATCGGCGTCTTGCCGTTGACCATGTAGGGCGCGCTGAAGAAGGCGCGCTTCTGGCGGTCGGTGGTCACCGACACGCCGCCCACGGCGATGTCGCACTTGCCGGCCGCGAGGTCGGGCAGCAGGTTGGCCCAGGTGGTCTTGATCCACTCGGGCTTCGCGCCCAGGCTGCTGCTGAAGCCGGCCATCAGGTCGACGTCGATGCCTTCGAACGAGGCATCGGCCTTTTGGAAGCTGAAGGGCCGATAGTCGCCCGGCGTGCAGATGCGCAGCACGGCCGCCTTCTGCACGCTGTCGAGGTGCGAGCCCGAGGCGCCGCCGGCCGGCGCGCCTCCCGGCCTCGCCGCGCATCCCGAGAGAATGACCGCCGCAGCGAGGGTGGTCAGGCCGATCGAGAGGATGTTGCGCATGCGGAGCTCCTGGAGGGTGGAAGGAGCGCTTATTTTGCGGCGGTCAGCACGCCGCGGCGCATCTGGTCGAGCTCGATGCTCTCGAACAGCGCCTTGAAGTTGCCGTTGCCGAAGCCGTCGTCGCCCTTGCGCTGGATGAACTCGAAGAAGATCGGGCCGAGCTGGTTCTCGCTGAAGATCTGCAGCAGCAGCGCGTCCTTCTTGCCGTCGATCAGGATCTTGCGCTTCTGCAGTTCTTCCACGCTCTCGCCGTGGCCCGGGATGCGCTTGTCGACCAGTTCGTAGTAGGTGTCGATGGTGTCCAGCAGGGTCACGCCCTTGGCGCGCAGCGCGTCGACCGTCTCGTAGAGGTCGTCCGAGCCCATCGCGATGTGCTGGATGCCTTCGCCCTTGTACATGTCCAGGTACTCCTGGATCTGGCCGGCCTGTTCCTTGCCCTCTTCGTTGATCGGGATGCGGATCTTGCCGCAGGGGCTGGTCATGGCCTTGCTCTTCACGCCGGTGACCTGGCCTTCGATGTCGAAGTACTTGATCTCGCGGAAGTTGAACAGCTTCTCGTAGAAGCCGGCCCAGGTGTTCATGCGGCCGCGGTAGACGTTGTGCGTCAGGTGGTCGATGTAGGTCAGGCCGTTGCCCTGGTGGTCAGGGCGTCCTGCGAGGCCACGCCCGGCAGCGGTTCGAAGTCCACGTCGTAGAAGCCGATGTTGCCGATGTCGCCGGGCTTCGCGCCGTTCTTGCCGGGCCAGCGGTCGACCAGGTAGATCAGGCTGTCGCCGATGCCCTTGATGGCGGGGATGTTCAGCTCGCCCGGGCCGGCCTTGTCGGCGAAGCCCCAGGCGCCCAGCGAGGTGGCGCGCTCGTAGGCGGCCTTGGCGTCCTGCACGCGGAAGGCGATGGCGCACACGCTCGGGCCGTGCTCGCGCGCGAAGCGCTGCGCGAACGAATCGGGCTCGGCATTCAGGATGAAGTTGATCTCGCCCTGGCGGTACAGCAGCACGTTCTTGTGGCGGTGCTTGGCGATGGCCGTGAAGCCCATGCGCTCGAACACCTTGCCCATGGCAACCGGATCGGGTGCCGCGTATTCGATGAATTCAAAGCCGTCGGTGCCCATGGGGTTGTCCCAGGGCGTGAAGGCGGGCGCGTCGGCGTGGCTCATGGCAGTCTCCGAAGAAGTGGGGGAATCGAGGGGATCGAGGAAAAGAAAAGGATGGCGGCTCGGCCAGTGCAGCAATGTAGGTCGATTGCCGCTCATGATTTCAGCGTTTGCGGGCGTGTTTCTTGGATCGATTGCAGGAAAAATGCGAAAAATTCATTGATGGAAGCACTCGACAAGATAGATCGGCTGATTCTGCGCACGCTGCAAGCAGATGGCCGCGCCACCTACGACCAGATCGCCGAGCAGGTCAGCCTCTCGCCCAGCGCCGTGCTGCGGCGGGTCAAGCGGCTCGAGGAGCAGCGCGTGATCGACCGCTACGTCGCACTGGTCAAGCCCGAGGCCGTCGGGCTGGGCCTCACGGCGTACCTCAACGTGCGGCTCGAAAAGCACACCGAGAGCCACAAGCGCAACCCGATGGACCTGTTCCGCGCCAGCGTCCAGACCTGGCCCGAGGTCGTCGAGTGCGCCGCCCTCACGGGCGAGATGGACTACCTGCTGCGCGTGGTCGTGGCCGACATGGCCCACTACAGCCGCTTCATCATGGACACCCTGCTCAAGCACCCGAGCGTGCAGGACTGCAAGACCAGTTTCGTGCTCGACCGTGTCAAAGCCACCACGGCCGTGCCGGTCTAGACACGAAAAAGTTGCTCGATGCACACGCTTTCGGGTATCGATTCACAAATGAGTCACGAAAGTGTCCCGCCGGGCTTGCGGGTTAAGGGAAAACCCTTACATTCAAGCCATGCTTACCGCCAAGGACCTCCTCAGGGCATCCCTCGGCCTCGGCTCTTTTCTGAAGGCGCCGATGGTTGAGGCCCAGCCACGCGCCGCCACCGCGCCGCAGCCCGTCATGGTGCCGATCCGCTCGATCGGCCCGCGCGAGCGCGACCGCATCGCCAGCCACCTGCTGGCGCTCAGCGCGCACGACCGCTACCTGCGTTTCGGCTATGCCGCGGGCGACGAGCAGGTGCAGCGCTATGTCGACGGCCTCGATTTCGATCGCGACGAGCTGTTCGGCATCTACAACCGCAAGCTCGAGCTGATCGCGATGGCCCACCTGGCTTTCGCGCCCGACCACCAGCCCAGCGACTGCGCCGAATTCGGTGTCTCGGTCTCGGCCCATGCCCGCGGACGCGGCTATGGCGCCCGGCTGTTCGAGCGCGCCGTGGTCGTGGCGCGCAACGAAGGCGTGGGCATGCTGTTCATCCATGCGCTCAGCGAGAACGCCGCGATGCTCAAGATCGCGCGCAATGCCGGCGCCACCGTGGTGCGCAGCGGTTCCGAATCGGAAGCCCACCTGCAGCTGCCGAGCGCCACCTTCGACAGCCGCATGAGCGAGATCGCGCTCGAGCACTACGCGGCGGTCGACTTCCACCTGAAGTCGCGCGCCAAGCAGTTCTGGGCCTTCCTGGCCAGCCTGCAGGAAGTCCGCAGCGGCGTGCGCGACGCGCGCGGCAAGTCGGCGCAATAACCGGGCCCCCAGGCTTTTCACTCGCTTCGCTCGTGTAACGCCACCCCCCGAGGGGGCCGGCCCTCGGGAACGCTCCTTGCATGCCCCCGGAACGACCCGGTAGAGCCTGTCACATGCAATCCGGTATCCTTGCACTCCCCCCGACTACGCCCTCCCGCAGTGGCCGAACCTCACCCTGAACGCGCACCCGTCGAACGGGAAGACAAGCGCGGGTTTCTCCAGAAGCTCGCCGAATTCATCCATCCCGGTCCGGACTCGCGCGACGAGCTGATCGAAACCCTGGCGGATGCCGAAGACAACCAGGTGATCGGCGCCGAATCGCGCGTGATGCTCGAAGGCGTGCTGCGCATGGCCGACATGACGGCCGGCGACGTGATGGTCGCGGCACCGCGCATGGACCTGGTCAACATCGACGCGCCCTACGACGCGCTGCTGCACCTGGTCATCGACACCGCGCACTCGCGCTTCCCGGTGTACGAGGGCGAGAAGGAAAACATCATCGGCATCCTGCTCGCGAAGGACCTGCTCAAGCTGCAGCGCGCGCCGGGCCTGAACATCCGCGCGCTGCTGCGGCCCGCGACCTTCGTGCCCGAGAGCAAGGGCCTCAACGACCTGCTGCGCGAGTTCCGCGGCAACCGCAACCACCTGGCGATCGTCATCGACGAGTTCGGCCGCGTGGCCGGCCTGATCACCATCGAGGACGTGCTCGAGCAGATCGTCGGCGAGATCGAGGACGAGTTCGACATCGCCGAGGACGAGGGCGACATCTTCGGCCTGGCCGACCACACCTACCGCGTCTCGGGCGACACGCCGATCGAGCGCGTGGCCGAGGCCTTCGGCATCGTCTTCGACGAGGAACAGCTCAGCGAGGACTTCGACACCATCGGCGGCCTGATCGCGCACGAGATGGGCCACGTGCCCAAGCGCGGCGAGCACCATGCGATCGGCGGCTTCGACTTCGTGGTGCTGCACACCAAGGGCGGCGCGGTGCGCTGGTTCAAGGTGTCGCCGGCCCGCGGCGGCGACGCGGCCGACTGATGCGCGCCGCATTGCTGGCCCTGGCCTTCCTGCTGGCCGGACTGGCGCAGGCCGCCTCGATCGCCATGCCCGGCTCGGGCCGGCCGATGTGGCTGCTGCAACTGGTGTCGCTCGGCGTCCTCGCCTTCGGGCTGCGCCGGCTGCGCGAGCAGCAAGCGGGCTGGCGCCGCGCCGGGCTGCATGCCTGGCTGTTCTCCACCGCCTGGCTCAGCGGCACCTTCTGGTGGCTCTTCATCTCAATGCACACCTACGGCGGCCTCGCCGCGCCGCTGGCCGCGATCGCGGTGCTCGCGCTCGCGGCCGCGCTCGGCCTGTACTACGCCTTCGCCGGTGCCTGGTTCGTGCGGCGCGGTCCGCGCGGCACGGTCACCGGCGCGCTGGTGTTCGCCGCGCTGTGGACGCTGGCCGAGCTGGTGCGCGGCAGCTGGTTCACCGGTTTTCCCTGGGGCGCGGGCGGCTATGCGCATGTCGAGGGCCCGCTCTCGGGTTGGGCGCCGTGGATCGGCGTCTACGGCATCGGCGCCGTGGCGGCCCTGGCGGCCGCGCTGGTCGCGCTGGCACGACCCCGCAGCCCGCGTTGAGCTCGCGGGTGCCGCGGTGCTGGTCGCGGCCGTGTTCGCCTTCCCGCTCGTGGCCCAGCCTTCGCGCGGCGAAGCCGCGGGCACGCTGCAGGTCGCGCTGCTGCAGGGCAACATCGCGCAGGACGAGAAGTTCGTTCCCAACGGCGGCATCGAGAACGCGCTGCGCTGGTACGGCGAACAGCTGCGCGATGCCAGGGCCTCGCTGGTGGTCACGCCCGAGACCGCGATCCCGCTGCTGCCGCAGCAGCTGCCGCGGGCTACCTCGAGGCGATCCAGGCGCGCTATGCGAGCGGCAGCCAGGCGGCCGTGGTCGGCCTGCCGCTGGGCGACCGCCGGGCTACACCAACACCGTGCTCGGCTTCCGGCCCGGCGCTGCCTCGGCCTATGCCTACAGCAAGCACCACCTCGTGCCCTTCGGCGAGTTCATTCCCTTCGGCTTCCGCTGGTTCATCGACATGATGAGCATCCCGCTCGGCGACTTCCGCAGCGGCGGCCTCGCGCAGCCCGCGCTCGCCTGGCAGGGCCAGCGCATCGCGCCGAACATCTGCTACGAGGACTTGTTCGGCGACGAGATCGGCGCCAACTTCCGCGACGCGGCGACGGCACCGACCATCCTGCTCAACGTCAGCAACATCGCCTGGTTCGGCGACTCGATCGCCATCGACCAGCATCTGGCGATCTCGCGCATGCGCGCGCTCGAGTTCGCGCGGCCGATGGTGCGCGCCACCGACGCCGGCGCCACCGTGGTCATCGACGCCGAGGGCCGCGTGACCCATGCGCTGCCGCGGCTCACGCGCGGCGTGCTCGAGGCCCCGGTCGAGGGCCGCACCGGCCTCACGCCCTATGCGCGCTGGGTCGCGCACCTCGGGCTGTGGCCGCTGTGGGGCCTGGCCTGCGCGATCGTCGCGCTCGCCTTCGTGCGCCGCCGCCGCGCGGCCTGACTCAGGCCGCCACCGCGGCCGCGCGCGGCTTCACCGGCCAGTCGCGCAGCTTGCCGGGGTTCAGCAGGCCCAGCGGATCGAAGCGTCGCTTCACCGCGATCACCTCGGGCGGCAGCGGCCCGCCGGCCTTGCCATCCTCGACGATGTTCACGTGCGGGTTGTTGATGTGCACCTCGTGCTCGCGGTGGATCTGCATGATCTCCTGCAGCCGTTCCTCGGTGCTGAAGCGCACCAGCTGCAGGCCGCTGCAGGTCATCAGGCCCGCCACGTTGCGGATGAACTCCAGGTGCATCATCACCTCGCCGCCCAGCAGCTTCTCCATCTCGATGACCTGCGCCACGTGGCGCCCCGGCACGAAGCCGCTCTGCAGGTAGGTCAGGGTCGGGTCGACCTTGAGCGCGTGCAGCGTCGTGTGGTTCCAGGTGAATTCCATCAGGGTGCGGTTGCTCTTCTGCACCTCGGCCGCGGTCTTGCGGTAGCTCACGCTGCCGCCGAAGCTCTCGACCAGCTGCAGCAGCGCCGGCTCGCTGGCCTCGGCCACCAGCGACAGCACCGTGTGGCAGCCCTTGGGCAGGTGCGCCGCGAGCTGCGCCAGGTGGTCGGAGATCGGCGCCGCATAGAACGACACCTCGCGCTTCACGATGCCCGGCGCGTTCGCGAGCCGGTCGGCGAAGTTCAGCGCGCCCTCGAAATCGGAGAAGGTCACGAGCGTCTCGAGCCACGGATGCGCGGGCGCCAGCGCGACCTCGAGCTCGAGCACCAGTCCGTTGGTGCCCCACAGGTGGTGCATGCGCATCGCCTCGGCGCCGCGCAGCTCCACCACCTGGGGTTCGGGCTCGATGGTCATCGCGCGGATGCCGAGCACGTTGCCGGGCGCGCCCGGCGGCCCGTAGTTGATCGAGCCCACGCCGCCGAAGCCGCCGCCGAACAGGCCGCCGAGCGTGGCGCTGCGGTAGGTCGAGGGCACGCAGCGCATCTCCTGGCCGCTGGCCCTGGTCTGCTTCTCGAGCTCGCCCAGGCGGATGCCGGCCTGCGCGCGCGCCACGCCGGGCTGCACCCAGAGGCAGGCGTTGTAGCCGGTCATGTCGAGCACCACGCCGCCGGCCAGCGGCGTGGTCTGGCCGTAGTTGCCGGTGCCGCTGCCGCGCACGGTGATCGGCACGCCGTGGCGCGCGCAGGCGCCGACCACCGCGCGGATCTCGTCCTCGCTGCGCGGGCGCACCACCACGTCGGCATGCTTGCCTTCGAGCTGGCGCTTGAGCACCGGGCTGAACCAGGAGAAGTCCTGCGACAGCCGCACGACGCGGCCCTCGTCGGTGATCCAGTCGAGGTCGGGGAGTTCGAGCAGCAGCGGCCCGATGGAGGATTCTTGTGCGTTCATGATGGGATCAGTCCTGGGAAAGTTCGCTCGCATGCCACGAGCCCAGCGCCACCTTGGTGAGCCAGGCCATCAGCACGAAGAGCGCGACGCCGGTGAGGGAAATCAGCAGCAGCGCGGCGAACATCCTCGGGATGTTCAGCTGGAAGCCGGCCTGCAGGATCTGGTAGGCCAGTCCCGCGCCCGAGCCGCCGGTGCCGGCCACGAACTCCGCCACCACCGCGCCGATCAGCGCGAGGCCGCTGGAGATGCGCAGGCCGCCGAAGAAGTAGGGCAGCGCGCTCGGGATGCGCAGCCGCACCAGTTGCTGCCAGCGCGTGGCGCGGTTGAGCTTGAAGTAGCTCTGCAGATCGGGGTCGATGCTGCGCAGGCCCAGCGTGGTGTTGCTGATGATCGGGAACAGCGCCACCAGCGCCGCGCACACGGTCATCGCGGCCGTCGGGTTCTTGACCCAGATGATGATCAGCGGCGCCACCGCCACGATCGGCGTGACCTGCAGCAGCACCGCGTACGGAAAGAGCGCGGTCTCGATGCGCTTGCTCTGCACGAACAGGAACGAGATCAGCACGCCCGCCACCGTGGCGAGCACGAACGAGAGCACGGTGATCTTGAGCGTGACCAGCAGCGCGCTGCCCAGCGGCGCCCAGTCGGTCACCAGCGTCTGCAGCATCAGCCAGGGCGAGGGCACGAGGTAGGGCGGCAGCTCCATCGCCACCACCATCCATTGCCACAGCGCGATCAGCAGCACGCCGATCGCCAGGGGATAGAGCACGCGCTGCACGCGCGGCTGGCTCAGCAGCGGCGTGCGGCTCATCGCGCGTGCTCCTCGTCGGCATGGCTGGCGCGCAGCAGGCTGTCCTGCAGCCGCTTCGCATGGCGCGCGAACTCGGGCGTGACCATGAAGTCGGCGCTGCGCGGATAGGGTTCGTCGATCTGGAACTGCTCGACCACGCGGCCCGGCCGCGCGGCCATCATCACCACGCGGCTCGAGAAACACCGCCTCGTGGATCGAGTGCGTCACGAAGATCACCGTGAGCTTCTTCTTGCGCCAGAGCTCGAGCAGGTCGGCATCGAGCTTGTGGCGCGTGATCTCGTCGAGCGCGCCGAAGGGCTCGTCCATCAGCAGCAGGTCGGGCTGCGTGACCAGCCCGCGCGCGATCGACACCCGCATCTGCATGCCGCCCGAGAGCGCGCGCGGCAGCGCGCCCGCGAACTTCTCGAGGCCCACCAGCGCCAGCGACTCCATCACGCGCGCATCGGCCTCCTTGCGCGGCACGCCCGCCAGGTCGAGCGGCAGCCGCACGTTGGTCTGCACGCTGGCCCAGGGCATCAGCGTGGGCGACTGGAACACGAAGGACATCCGGCGCGCGCTGTCGTGCAGCTGGCTCACCGGCTTGCGCCACACCAAAAGCCGGCCGTCGCTGGGCTCGAGCATGCCCGCCACCATCTTGAGCAGCGTGCTCTTGCCGCAGCCCGAGGGACCGAGCAGCGTGACGAACTCGCCCTCGGCGATCGACAGGTCGACCGGCAGCAGCGCCTGCGTGCCGTTGGGATAGGTCTTCTCGGCCGAGAGCACTTCCACCGCGGGCACGGCAGGCACCGTCGGCGGCGCGAGGGTGTGGGGGGCGATGCGGTTCATGGCGTGGCGACGATCAGGGCAGCGCCTTGGCGTCCTTCACGAACTCGGTCGTGTAGGTCTTCGCGAGCTCGACCTTGGCCGGGTCGAGCAGCTTCGCGCTCACGAGGAAGTCGTAGCTGGCCTTGGCGCGCGCATCGGTCATCACGCCGATGCCGAGCTTGCCGGCGTCGCCGCCCGTGATCATTCCCATCTCCTTGAGCTTGGCCACGCTGTAGGCGAGCTGGTCGTCGGTCATGTTGGGGTTGTCCTTCTTGATCAGCGCGTTGGCGGGCGCGGGATCGGCGAGGTAGCTCTTCCAGCCTTCGGCCGAGGCCTTGACGAAGGCCGCCACCTGCTTGCCGCGCTCCTTCACCGTCTTCTCCATGCACGACACGGTGGTGGCATAGGCCGGGAAGCCGTGGTCGCTGAACATCAGCACCGTGCTCTTCACGCCGGCCTTCTGGATCGCGTAGGGCTCGGAGGTCAGGTAGCCCTGCTGGGCCGTGTTCTTGTCGGCCACGAAGGGCTGGATGTTGAAGGTGTAGGGCCGGGTCTGCTCGTCCTTGAGGCCGAACTTGGCCTTGAGCCACGGCCAGTAGCCGCGGTTGGCCTGCGCGCCGATCAAGAGCGTCTTGCCCTTGAGGTCCTCGAAGCCCTTCACGTCGTCGTGCGCGATCAGCACCTGCGGGTCCTTCTGGAAGAAGGCCGCCACGTTGACCACCGGCACGCCGCCCTCGCGCACCTGCATCATCTGGATGTCGCTCGAACCCATGATGCAGTCGGCCTGGCCGGCCGCCATCATCTGCGTGATGTTGACCTGCGGGCCGCCCATCTTGATGGTCACGTCGAGGCCGTGCTTCTTGTAGATGCCCTGCGCCACGGCCTGGTAGAAGCCGCCGTGCTCGGCCTGCGCGTACCAGTTGGTCATGTAGGTGAACTTGTCCTCGGCCTGCGCGGGCGCGGCGAGGAAGGCGATGGCGGCGGCGCCGGCCAGGGACAGTGCGAAGGAGCGCATGGGAGGACCTCTCTAGGGCGTGGGTGAAGAAAAAGGGGAAAGACGGGCCGATGCAAGAAGCAGGCTCAGGCCGGCGCGAAGGACTGCTGCACGAAGCCCTGCTGGTGGCCGCGCTCCCAGGTGGCTTCCTCGCGCACCACCCAGCGCAGCGCATGCAGCTCGGTCAGCGCCTGCACCCAGCTGTCGGACAGCGTGTCGAGGATCGCCTCGCCCTGTTCGCGCGTGGCGGTGGTCGGGTCGCCGATCACGCCGCTGGGGCCGAAGTCGCGCGCGGTCCAGGCGCAGGCCGGGCGGCCGTCGGCCGACAGCAGCTTGATCGGGAACGGCGGCGGGAAATTGGCCACCGCGCGCTCCATGTGCACCGTCTCGGGCGCGAGCGCGAGCATCAGCGCGGTCTCGGAATGGCCGGCATGCATCGCGAGCTTCTTCTCCTGCTCGCTGACCTGCTTGCTGGCCGCGCTCGGCAGCCGAGACACGCCGTGCGGCACCACCACGAAGTCGCCGTGGCGCAGCCGCAGTTCGCGCGCCGCCATCTCGAGCACCTGCGGCTGGCCGCCGTGGCCGTTGGCGAACAGCAGCTTGCGAAAGCCCGCGCGGTAGACCGACTCGCCGATCTCGGTCACGGTCGACAGCAGCGTGGTGCCGGTCAGCGTCATCGTGCCGGGGAAGTGAAGGTGCTCTTCCGACTTGCCGTAGGTGATGGTCGGCAGCGCGAAGGCGCGCACCTCGGCCGGCAGCTTCTCGAGCGCCTTGCCCATCACGCCCGAGCTGATCACGCTGTCGACCGAGCACGGCAGGTGCGGGCCGTGCTGCTCGATCGCGCCGCAGGGCAGCACGATGACCGTGTTCTCGCGGTCGGGCAGCGCGGCGATCTCGGTCCAGCTCAGGTAGGGCAGGAAGCGGTGGGGAGGGATGTAGCCGTGGAGCATGGGGACGGTCCTTGGAGTGGTTCTGTTCGTTGAAGAGGGCTCAGGCGCCGACGGCGCCGCCGTGCGCGCGCCAGGTCGCCGGCACCTCGCCGTGCGCGACGCGGCCCGCGCGCAGCACCACGCGCGATGCGCTGCGCGAGGGCCAGCCGAAGCGGTCGGCCGCGCCGAAGAGCACGAGGTCGGCGCTCGCGCCGACGAGCGTCGGGCGTTGCGTGGTGGCGTCGCGGCGCAGCCAGTCGGCGCGGCACAGCGCCTCCGACCAGGTCTCGAACGGCTCGTCGAGCTGCGCCACCAGCGCGGCCGTGCCCAGCGCTTCCACGGGATCGAAGCTGCCGAGCCGGCAGAACGGGTCCTGCACGTTGTCGCTCGCGAACAGCAGCGGAATGCCGCGCTCGCGCGCCTCCTTCACCAGCGTGATGCCGCGCCGGCGCGGCGTGCGGCCGGTCACGGCGTCCTGCAGCAGCAGGTTGGTGGCGGGCAGCGAGACCACCGTGATCGGCGCGCGCGCCACCGCGTCGAGCGTGGCGAGCGCCTGCGCCTCGGGCTGTTCCGCGAGCGCGCAGATGTGGCCGCAGACCACGCGGCCCTCGTAGCCGATCTCGGCCAGGATGCGCGCGGTGGCCGCCAGGCCCGCGGCCGAGGCATTGAGCTCCTCGTCCACGTGCAGGTCGATGTCGAGCTCGCAGGCCTGTGCCGAGCGCAGCAGGTTGCGCAACGCGTTCTCGCTCCAGTTGGTGGAGTGCACGAAGCCGCCGAGCAGCGCGTGCGGCCCGGTGGCCTTGACCTGCTTCGCGAGCCGCAGTGCCTGCGCCGCGTCCTCGAACAGCGGCAGCTTGATCAGGCTCACCTGCTCGAGCCGCACGCGGCCTTCCCATTCCTGCGCCAGCTCGGCCATCACGGGCCAGGCCATCGGCAGGGCATCGGGCTCCCCACCAGTCGACGTGCGTGCGCAAGTGCGTGGTGCCGCATTCCCAGGCCCATTGCAGCCCGCGCGCCGCGCGTTCGCGCACGTCGGCGGGCGTCCAGTTCACGCGGTCGGCCAGCATCGCGTCGATGGCGCCGAGCAGGCCCGGCTGCACCGCCTTCATGCGCGGCAGCGTGAAGACCTTGTCGAGGTGCGTGTGGGCATCGACGAAGCCCGGCAGCGCGAGCGTGCCGCCGAGGTCCCAGCCCCGCGGCGGGCGTCGGGGCGTCGTCCGCGGGGCGCAGCGTCTGCACGCGGCCACCCTCTATCGCGAGCCGTGCGAGCGCCGGCACGCCGTCGCGCTGCGGCCAGTCGGCCGGCAGCAGCCAGCGCGGCAGGCGCAGCCGGTCGAGCAGCACGGGCGCGCTCATGCGAAGCGCGCCATGGCGTTGCCGACCTTGGCCATGAAGCGCTGGAGCTGGGGCTCGGTCGCCACGTTCATGTGGTAGTGGGCGTGGTAGTCGACCTTGGCGCCATGGCCGGTCAGCCGTTTCATGTAGCGCGTGACGATCTTGCGCGGCGGGTCGCCCATGTACATCGCCACCCAGCGCGGCCGGCCGTAGGTGACCACGGCGCTGATGCGCTTGATGTGCGTGAGCATCGGCTTCACGTTGGCGGGGTCGCTGATGTCGAAGGCCACGCCGGGCATGAACAGCCGGTCGAAGTAGCCCTTGAGCATGGCCGGCAGGCCGAAGCACCAGGTCGGGAAGCAGAACACGATGCCCTCGGCCCACTGCAGCCGCTCGACGTAGGGCTTGAGCGGCAGCTGGTTGGCCGGCACCTCGTGGTAGCCCAGGCGCTCCTCGCGCGAGAGCACCGGATCGAAGCCCTCGGCATAGAGATCGCAGTCGTCGACCTCGTGGCCGGCCGCGCGCAGGTTCTTCAGCACCTCCTGGTGCAGGGCGGCATGGAAGCTGGTTTCGACCGGGTGGCAGTAGACGACGAGCACGCGCATGGTGTTTGACCGCTTAATCAGAGCAAGTGGTCAGGTTTAGCAAGCGACGTGCCAGCGCGGGCGCACCGGATTGGGGCCGGTGCGGTTCTGGCGGGGGAGGAGGGCGCCCGGGCGGCGCGCGCTGCTAGCTCGCGCGGATGCCGCAGCCGGCCAGCACGAAGGCCACCAGCTCGCGCGCGATCGGCTCGCGGTCGATCGGCGCGTCGGGCGGCAGGCCCAGCATCACGCGCGTCTGGATCGCGTAATCGGCGTAGCTCTGGGTCATGGCCCAGACGTGCATCAGCAGGATGCGCGCATCGAGCGGGCGCATCTGGCCGCGCGCGATCCAGCCGTTGATGATGTCGACCTTCTTCTGCGTCCAGGCGCGCGCGTTGGGCCAGTAGCGGTCGAGGTTGCGGCCGCCGTCGAGGATCTCGCGCGTGAAGATGCGCGACATCTCGGGGCTGTCGATCGCATGGTCGAGCTTCTTGCGGATGTAGTCGCCGAGCACCGTCGCCGGGTCGCTCGCGTCCTCGAACGAGAACACCACCTTCCACGCATGCAGCACCTGCATCAGCAGTTCTTCGTACAGCTCTTCCTTGCCGACGATGTAGTAGTGCAGCTGCGGCTTGGTGAGGCCGGCGCGTGCCGCGATGGCCTGGGTCGAGGTGCCCTTGAGGCCATGCAGGCTGAACTCCGCGATGGCCGCGGCGCGGATCGCCGCCATGATGCGTTCGCGGCCCGGGCGCGCGCGCGACAGCGGGCCGTCGGGCGCGGGCATTTCCTGGGCGGTCGAGACGGGAAGGGCGGCGGAATCGGCGTTCATGGCGAGGGAGTGGCGCGGCGTGCGCGCGTTGGATGGTAATGCCTGCTTCGCCACGGCCGCATGACCGCATGCCATGCCGGCATGGCCGCGCCGGCCAGCCGGGCATGGTTCATGTATCTTCTCGCCGCCTCGAAAAATTCATTCAACACAAGGAGTTCTCCATCTACCTTTCCCCCCGCTTCAGGGCCCTCGCGGCCGGTGCCGCGATGCTGGCGGCCAGCGCGCTCGCGCAGGCGCAGCAGGCGCTCCCCAACGTGGTGATCCTGGCCACCGGCGGCACCATCGCGGGCGCCGGCGCCTCGGCCGTCAACAGCGCCACCTACGCGGCCGCCAAGGTCGGTGTCGAGAAGCTGATCGCGGGCCTGCCCGAGCTCTCCAAGGTCGCCAACGTGCGCGGCGAACAGGTGTTCCAGGTCGCGTCCGAGAGCCTCACCAACGACAACCTGCTCACGCTCGCCAAGCGCGTGTCGGCGCTGTCGAAGCAGAGCGACGTCGACGGCATCGTGATCACGCACGGCACCGACACGCTCGAAGAAACCGCCTACTTCCTAACTCTGACCGTGCACACCTCCAAGCCGATCGTGGTGGTCGGCTCGATGCGCCCGGGCACCGCGCTGTCGGCCGACGGCGCGCTCAACCTGTACGACGCCGTGACGGTGGCCGGCAGCAAGGACGCCGCGGGCAAGGGCGTGCTGGTGACGATGGGCGACAACATCGACACCGGCCGCGACGTGAGCAAGAGCGTGAACATCAAGACCAGCGCCTTCTCGAGCCAGTGGGGCCCGCTGGGCATGGTGGTCGAGGGCAAGAACTACTGGTTCCGCGCGCCCGTGAAGCGCCACACCGTGAACTCGGAGTTCGACATCGACAAGATCAACGCGCTGCCGCCGGTCGAGATCGCGATGGGCTACGAGGGCGTGTCCTCGACCGCCATCGATGCGCTCGGCAAGAGCGGCATCAAGGCGCTGATCCATGGCGGCACCGGCAACGGCTCGGTCGCCGACCGCATCGTGCCGAACCTGCAGAAGGTGCGCGCCGACGGCATCGTCGTCATCCGCAGCTCGCGCGTGCCCGACGGCTTCGTGATCCGCAACGCCGAGCAGCCCGACGACAAGTACGACTGGGTGGTGGCGCACGACCTGCGCCCGCAGAAGGCGCGCATCCTCGCGATGGTCGCGCTGACCAAGACGAGCGACACCAAGGAACTGCAGCGCATCTTCTGGGAATACTGATCCCTCGATCCGCGCCGGTCTCTGGGGCCGCGCCGCTTCCGCGAGGAAGGGCGCGGCCCTTTTCTTTCGCGGCCGGTTTCAGCGCGCGAGCCGCCGCTGGCGATGCCGCGCGAACTCCAGCCCGCCCACGCACACCACCAGCCAGGCCAGCCCGGTCAGCAGGCCCGCCACCACGTCGCTCGCGAAGTGCACCTGCAGGAAGATCCGGCTGCAGGCGATGGTGACGATCGCACCCGCGCCGGCCATCGCCGCCGCCACGTGCCAGCGCGGCGGCAGCAGGCGCAGCGCGAGATAGACCAGCATGCCGTAGCTCACGATCGCGCCCGCGCTGTGGCCGCTCGGGAAGCTGTAGCTGGTCTCGTGCGCCAGGCCGTGGTCGTGCAGCGGCCGGGCGCGCGCGAAGATCTGCTTGAGGGCCGGGTTCAGCAGCACGATGCCCCCCAGCGCCATCGACCAGCCCAGCGCCAGGCCGCGATGGGAACGCAGCCACAGCAGCAGCGCCACCAGCACCGCCACCGGCGCCAAGGTGGCGAAGTCGCCGAGCCGCGTGAGCCAGCTGAACGCGAGGATCACGCCGCGCGGCATGTGCTGCGCGATCGCGTCGGTCAGTGCCTGATCGGCCAGGCCCAGCGTGCGGCCGTCGCCGAGGTTCGAGGCGATCCAGGCGAACAGGCTCGAGGCGCCGAGGATCGCCGCGAAGCCCAGCGCCAGCGCCAGCACCAGCCGCGGTTCGTCGGGCTCTTCCTCGGCCGCCAGCGCGAGCCGGCGGCGTTGCGCCATCCAGCAGGCCAGGCCGGCGATCAGCACCGAGGCCAGCAGCAGCGAGAGGAAGCCGCCCAGCGCATGGGCGCCGAGCTGCTCGGCATGCGCGACCAGGGCGGGCGGGGTGGGGAGGGGAGAGGAGGAAAGGGAGGAAGGGACGGGGACTGCCGATGACATGCGGCGCACCCTAAAGCGGCGCCGTCGTGCTGGCAAGCGAAAGCCTTACGGCGTCGGCGAGCACGAAGGCCTGGCGCTCGGCCGAATAGTCCCAGCGCTCGACCGCGCAGGCGCGCGCATCGTCGTCGCGCCGCAGCACGTTGACCGAGTTCGGATGCCCCGCGCGCACGCGCCACGACACCGCCGTGCCCGCCTGTACCGCCCACATCGGCCGCGGAAAACCGGCGAAGCATTCGTGCAGCGGCAGCACGAAGGGCAGGTGGATGTGGCCGCCGAGCACCAGGTCGGCGCCGGCCGCGGCCCAGCGCGCCACCGCGGCCTCGCCGCCGTGCAGCCGGTTGCCGATGTCCTCGCGCCGCGTCACCGCCACCGGCTGGTGCGTGACCACCACGCGCAGCTGCGACGGCGCCGCCGCCGCCAGTCGCCGGGCCACCCGCTCGACCTGCGCGCGCGACACCTCGCCGTCCTCGTGGCGCCAGCGGCGCGTGGTCTTGACGCCGATCGCCAGCCAGCCGGGCCGGTCGATCACCGGCTCGAGCTCGTCGCCGAAGGCCTCGCTGTAGCGGCCGTAGGGCGCGAAGGCGCGCGCCGCGAGCTGGAACAGCGGGATGTCGTGGTTGCCCGGGATCGCCAGCAGCGCCGGCGGCGCCAGCCGGTCGACGAAGGCGCGCGCGGCCGCGAACTGCGCGCGCGTGGCGCGCTGCGTGATGTCGCCCGACAGCACCAGCAGCTCGGGCGCGAGCTCGCGCGCCAGCCGCTCGAGCGCCGCCAGCACCGGCGGCTGCTCGGTGCCGAAGTGCGGGTCGGAAACCTGCAGCAACACACTCATTGCTTGGCGGCCTCGAGCTCGGGCGCCACGTCGGGCCGTATCAGCCACAGCGGCTCGGGCGAGACGCGGAACAGCAGCGGCATCTCGGCCCAGGCGATCTCGCCGTCGGTCGCCACCTTCACGCGCCGCGGGCCGCGGCTGCCCGCGCGGCCGATGCGCACCGTCATCGATTCGAAGGGGAAGCTCAGCACCTCGTCGGCCTCGCCGAGCCGCCCGAGCGCGCCGCGCAGCAGCAGCCCCGGCATCGACAGCAGGCCATGGGGCTTGAGCGCCACCGCCGCCAGCTGGCCCTGCTCGGGCGCGTCGGCATGCTCGATGCCGATCTGCAACAGCTGCAGCGGGTTGTTGCCGACGAACAGCGTGGGCGTGCGGATCGCGCGCTCCTGGCCGCGCCAGCCCATGCGCAGGTCGAGCGTGCGGTGGCCGCGCAGCACCGTGAGCAGGCCCGCGCCGAGCGCGATCAGGCGGTTGCGCCCGTAGCGCGACTTGTAGTGCTCGCGCTCCTCGAGCAGCTGGGCGTACAGCCCGAGGCTGGCGTTGACCAGGAAGGCGCGGTCGTTGAGCAGTCCGACCTGCACCGGCCGCGGCGTTTGGGTCAGCAGCACCTCGAGTGCCTGCGCGGTGTCGCGCGGGATGCCGTGGGCGCGGCTGAAGTAGTTGAAGGTGCCCTGCGGCAGCACGCCGAAGGCGCAGCCGCTGCCCAGCGTGGCCTGGGCCACGGCGTTGATGGTGCCGTCGCCGCCCGCGGCCACCACCACGCCGCCGGCGGCCCGCGCGCGCTCCACCGCCTCGCGCGCCAGCGCGCGCAGGCTGCCGGGGCCGTCGTCGGCGCTGCCGCGGTCGACCGTGAAGATGCGCAGCCGGCGGTCGGCCGCGGCGCAGCCTTCCTCGATGACCTGGCGGGCCTGGACGGCGTCCTCGCTGCCGGAGGCGGCATTGAGCACGATGAAGAGCGGGGTGTTCGGGCCGGTCTCGGGCGCTGGCATGGGGCGTGGGGGCTGGGGCTCGTGGGAGGGATTGGACAGGCAGGCCGGGTGAAAAAGCGCCGGCCGCGCGACCCTCGGAAGACGATGGGCAGCGCAGACCCTGGTTTGTCGCATGGCCCGCGCCACGTCCGTGGCAGGCGCCTTCCCGACCCGCTGTGGGAGAGTTGCCCTCCGCCCGTAAAATCGCGGGCTTTCGCGGCGCACCGCCGCGCTTTCGTCCAACGCCCGGCCGCGCCGGCCGGCACCCTTCATGTTGACCTTCCAGCAAATCATTCTCAAATTGCAGTCGTACTGGGCCGACAAGGGCTGCGCGCTGCTGCAACCGTACGACATGGAAGTGGGCGCGGGCACCTCGCACACCGCCACCTTCCTGCGCGCGCTCGGCCCCGAGCCCTGGAAGGCCGCCTACGTGCAGCCCAGCCGCCGCCCCAAGGACGGCCGCTACGGCGAGAACCCGAACCGCCTGCAGCACTACTACCAGTACCAGGTCGTGCTCAAGCCCGCGCCCGCGAACATCCTCGAGCTCTACCTCGGCAGCCTCGAGGCGCTGGGCTTCGACCTCAAGAAGAACGACATCCGCTTCGTCGAGGACGACTGGGAGAACCCCACGCTCGGCGCCTGGGGCCTGGGCTGGGAGGTCTGGCTCAACGGCATGGAGGTGACGCAGTTCACCTACTTCCAGCAGGTCGGCGGCATCGACTGCAAGCCGATCACCGGCGAGATCACCTACGGCCTCGAGCGCCTCGCGATGTACCTGCAGGGCGTGGACAACGTCTACAACCTCGTGTGGACCGAGGGCCTGAGCTACGGCGACGTCTACAAGCAGAACGAAGTCGAGCAGTCGACCTACAACTTCGAGCATTCCGATGCCGAGTTCCTGTTCACCGCCTTCGCCGCGCACGAGAAGCAGGCCAAGCACCTGATGGCCGAGCAGCTCGCGCTGCCGGCCTACGAGCAGGTGCTCAAGGCCGCGCACAGCTTCAACCTGCTCGACGCGCGCGGCGCGATCAGCGTGACCGAACGCGCGGCCTACATCGGCCGCATCCGCAACCTCGCGCGCAGCGTGGCGCAGAGCTACTACGACAGCCGGGAACGGCTGGGCTTCCCGATGGCACCGCGCGAATGGGTCGCGCAGATCGCACCGAAGAAGGCCGCCTGAGCGATGACGACCCCCATGAACAAGACCTCCCTGCTGGTTGAACTGTTTGTCGAAGAACTGCCGCCGAAGGCGCTGAAGAAGCTCGGCGAGGCCTTCGCGGGCGTGCTGCGCGATCAGCTCGTGGCCCAGGGCCTGGCCGAGGCCGGCTCGGTGCTCACGCCCTTCGCCTCGCCGCGCCGCCTGGCCGCGCACCTCACGCACGTGGCCGAGCGCGCCGCCGACAAGGCCGTCTCGCAGAAGCTGATGCCCGTGGCCGTGGGGCTCGATGCCTCGGGCCAGCCCACGCCCGCGCTGCTCAAGCGCCTGGGTGCGCTCGGCGCCGACGCCTCGGCCGTGCCCGGCCTCAAGCGCGCCATGGACGGCAAGGCCGAAGCCCTGTTCTACGAGAGCACCGCCAAGGGCGCCACGCTGGCCGAAGGCCTGCAGAAGGCACTGGCCGAAGCCATCGCCAAGCTGCCGATCCCCAAGGTCATGAGCTACCAGCTCGAGAGCGGCTGCGAGCTGCCGGGCTGGAGCAGCGTGAGCTTCGTGCGCCCCGCGCATGGCCTGGTCGCGCTGCACGGCGATGCCGTGGTGGCGATCGAGGCGCTGGGCCTGCAGGCCGGCCGCGAAACCCATGGCCACCGCTTCGAAGCCGCGGTCGACCCGGTGGTGCTGCGCAACGCCGACAGCTATGCGCTGCAGCTGCACGACGAGGGCGCGGTGATCGCGAGCTTCGAGGCGCGCCGCGCCGAGATCGCGCGCCAGCTTGCCGCGGCCGCGGTCCAGGTCGGTGGCGGCTCGGTGCCGATCCACGACGACGCGCTGCTCGACGAGGTCACGGCGCTGGTCGAACGGCCCAACGTGCTGGTCTGCAGCTTCGAGCGCGAGTTCCTCGAGGTGCCGCAGGAATGCCTGATCCTCACGATGAAGGCGAACCAGAAGTACTTCCCGCTGCTCGATGCCTCGAGCAGGCTCACCAACCGGTTCCTGGTCGTCAGCAACATCAGCCCCGCCGACGCCAGTGCCGTCATCGGCGGCAACGAGCGCGTGGTGCGCCCGCGCCTGGCCGACGCCAAGTTCTTCTTCGACCAGGACCGCAAGAAGACGCTGGCCTCGCGCGTCGCGTCGCTGGGCAAGGTGGTCTATCACAACAAGCTCGGCACCCAGGGCGAGCGCGTGGAGCGCGTGATGCGCATCGCGCGCGCCATCGCCGACAAGCTCGGCCATGCCGAGGTCGCGCGCCAGGCCGTGCAGGCCGCCCAGCTGGCCAAGGCCGACCTCGTGACCGACATGGTCGGCGAGTTCCCCGAGCTGCAGGGCACCATGGGCCGCTACTACGCGCTGCACGACGGCCTCGACGCGGCCGTGGCCGACGCCATCGAGGACCACTACAAGCCGCGCTTCGCGGGCGACGAGCTGCCGCGCAACAGCGTGGGCGTGGTGGTCGCGCTGGCCGACAAGCTCGAGACCCTGGTCGGCATGTTCGGCATCGGCAACCTGCCCACCGGCGACCGCGATCCGTTCGCGCTGCGCCGCCATGCGCTCGGCACCCTGCGCATGCTGATCGAGAAGAACCTGCCGCTGGACCTCGACGCGCTGCTGGCCGAGGCCGCCGCGCAGTTCCAGGACATCGCGGGCTTCGATGCCTCCAAGGCCACCGTCGAGCTGCAGGACTTCATCCTCGACCGGCTCGCCGGCAGCCTGCGCGAGCAGGGCGCCAGCGCGCAGGAAGTCGACGCCGTGCTGGCCCCGCGCCCGCAGCGCCTGGGCCAGGTGCCCCAGCTGCTCGCGGCCGTGCGCGCCTTCGCCGTGCTGCCCGCCGCCGCCGCTCTGGCCGCGGCCAACAAGCGCATCGGCAACATCCTCAAGAAGGCCCCCGAGGCCGACGCCCACGTCAGCGAGCTGCTGCTGCAGGAGCCCGCCGAGAAGGCGCTGCACGCCGCCATGGCGCAGGTGGTGCCCGCCGCCAACGCCCAGTTCGACGCGGGCGACTACACCGGTTCGCTGCAGACCCTGGCCGCGCTGCGCGAGCCGGTCGATGCCTTCTTCACCGACGTGATGGTCAATGCCGAGCAGGCCGACCTGCGGCTCAACCGGCTGGGGCTGCTGATGTCGCTGCATGCCGCGATGAACCGCGTGGCGCAGCTCGAGCGGCTGGCTGTCTGAAGACCGTCGCTCGATAATCGATCGCGCATGAACCGGCAACAGCAACTGGATCAGTTCTCCCTCGCCCTGCACCAGCGGGCGGTGGCGGCGCTGCGCCAGAAGCCCGCGTTGCGCGAGCAGGCCCGCCGCACCCTCGAACGCTGGCGCCAGCAGTCGGGCCCCACGCGCTCCGACGTGCTGTGGGACGAGTGGGAGCGTCTTCTCGCCGGCGATGTCGGCGTGCTCGAAGATGCCGTGCTCGTCGAGTCCGAGCATGGACAGCTAATGCGCAGCGTGTCTCCGCTCGGCGGTCTCGTCTCGCAGGTCGAACGAATGGCATTGCTCAAGCAGGCGCGCGAGCAGGCCGCGACCCCATGAAGCTCGAAGAACTGCAGCACGTGTTGCGCGCTTCCGCGGCGATCTCGAAAGAAAGTTCTTTTGTGGTCGTCGGCAGTCAGGCCGTGCTGCTGCTGCTCGATCAACCGCCCGAGTCGCTGCTGGTGTCGCGCGAAATCGATCTCTATCCCGCACTGCATCCGGAACGCGCCGACCTGATCGACGGGGCGATCGGCATGCACTCGAGCTTTCACGAGACCTTCGGTTATTTCGCCGACGGTGTCGGGCCCGAGACCGCCGTCATGCCCGGCGACTGGATGAGTCGCGCCAGCCTGCACTACGTCGGCGAGATCACGGCCATCTGCCCGGAACTGCACGACCTGGTCGTTTCCAAGTGCGTGGCCGGTCGAGAGAAGGACGTCGATTTCGTTCGCGAGCTGTTGAAGCAGGACCTGGTATCGCTCGACACGCTGGTGCAGCGCATCGGCATGCTGGACGCGGCGAAGTACCCGCTGCCGCATCTGGTCGCCTGGGTGAAGCGGCGCAAGCTGGAGTCGGAAGGAACACCTCCATGAAACTCGTGATCCTCGACCGCAACGGCACGATCAACGTGCACCGCGAAGACTTCGTGAAGAGCGACACCGAGTGGACGCCGCTGCCCGGTGCGCTCGAGGCCGTGGCGCGGCTCAACCATGCGGGCTGGCACGTGGTGATCGCTTCGAACCAGTCGGGCCTGGGGCGCGGCCTGTTCGACATGGCCTCGCTCAATGCGATGCACGCCAAGATGCACAAGATGCTCGCGGCCGTGGGCGGGCGCGTCGATGCGGTGTTCTATTGCCCGCACAGCCCCGACGAGGACTGCGAATGCCGCAAGCCCAAGCCGGGCCTGTTCCAGCAGATCGGCGACCGCTTCGGCATCGACCTGGCCGGCGTGCCCACCGCGGGGGACAGCCTGCGCGACCTGCAGGCCGGCGCGGCCGCCGGCTGCGAACCGCACCTGCTGCTGACCGGCATGGGCGCGGCCTGCCGCGGCTTCGATCCGCTGCCTCCCGAATATCCGGCGGACACGAGGGTGCACGAAGACCTCGCCGCTTTCGTCGACTTTTTGCTCGCGCGCGAGGCGCGGGCCGAATCCATGCAGGTGGCTCTTTGATGGCGTTGCTCCGTTCCGTTCTCCACGCGCTGTGGATGTTCGTCACCGTCGTCCCCTGGGCGATCATCATGCTGGTGTGCTCGATCTGGATGCGCGGCATACCGCTGTACTGGATGGCGGCGCGCTGGCTCTCCTGGGCCGTCGGCAGCGGCGCGCGTGCGCTGCTGGGCATCCGGCTGCGCGTGAGCGGCATGGAGAACCTGCCGGCCGACAAGCTCGCCGGCGCGATCCTGCTGGTCAAGCACCAGTCCACGCTCGAGACCTTCCTGATGCCCACGCTGATGCCGCATCCGCTGGCCTACGTGTTCAAGAAGGAACTGCTCTACGTGCCCTTCTTCGGCTGGGCCATGGGCCGGCTCGACATGATCCACATCGACCGCAGCCAGCGCGCCCAGGCCTTCAACAAGGTGGTGAGCCAGGGTCGCAAGCTGCTCGCGCAGGGCATCTGGATCATCATGTTCCCCGAGGGCACGCGCATTCCGCGCGGCCAGAAGGGCACCTACAAGAGCGGCGGCACGCGCCTGGCCTGCGAGACCGGCGTGCCCGTGATCCCGATCGCCGTGACCTCGGCGAAGGTCTGGCCGCGCAAGGCCTTCATCAAGCGCTCCGGCGTGGTCGACGTGTCGATCGGCGTGCCGATCTCGAGCGCGGGCCGCAAGCCCGACGAGTTGATGCGCGAGGTCGAGGCCTGGATCGAGGCCGAGATGCATCGCCTCGATCCCGAGGCGTACCGCGATGCCGATGCCACCGGTGGCGTGGCCGGCGGCGCCGCGGTCGAGAAGGTGGGTTGAGGGCGCGCGCGTCTTCGGCGGCCGTCCCTTCCTTGTCGTCCATCATCGTGAATCACGCATGCGGGAGCTGATGCAGCTGGCGCTGGACCTGTTCGGCGATGGCGCCGCGGCTGCGCCGCCGCCCGCCGTGTCGCGCGCCCGCAAGAGCCCGGGACCTGCGCGGCCGCGCGCGCGTCAGCTTGGCAGCCTCGTGCCCGATGCGCTGCCCTTCGCGGAGCCGCCGGTGGTGGCCGTGCCCACCACCCCGGTGCCGCTGGTCGAGGACACGCGTCCGGCCGTGCCGCTGGCCGACACCCTGACGCCCGCGAGCTTCGTGCATCCGCAGGCCTCGCGCGAGCTGATGCTGGGCGCGGCGCGCGTCGCCTACGAATTCAAGCGCGGCAAGCGCCGCACCATCGGCTTCGTCGTCGGCGCCGAAGGCCTGTCGGTGCGCGCGCCGCGCTGGGTCGCGCTGCGCGATGTCGATGCCGCCGTTCGCGAGAAGAGCGATTGGATCCTGCGCAAGCTCGCCGAGACGCAACAGCGCCACGCGCGCGTCGAGGCCACGCGCATCGACTGGAAGGACGGCGCGGGCTTTCCCTTCCTCGGCGAACCGGTGGTGGTGCGGCTCGATCCGAAGCATGGCTTCGAGGGCGTGGGCGGGGCGCTCGATGCGGGCGATGGCACGGGTCCGCGGCTGCTGCGGCTGGCCGTGGCGCAGAACGCCGAGCCGTCGCAGATTCGCGATGCGGCGCAGGCCTGGCTGATGCGGCAGGCGCGCAAGCTGTTCATCGAGCGGCTCGATCACTTCGCGCCGCTGCTGGGAGTGCGGTGGGCGAAGCTGTCGTTGTCGAATGCGGCGACGCGGTGGGGGAGTGCGAGTGCGGATGGGTCGATTCGGCTGAACTGGCGGTTGATCCACTTTCGGTTGTCGGTGATCGACTATGTGGTGGCGCATGAGTTGGCGCATCTGCGGGTGATGGATCACTCGCATCGGTTCTGGGAGACCGTTGAGAGCGTCGTGCCTGACTACGATGTGTTGAGGCGGCAGTTGAAGGATGAGGCTGTGCCTCGGTGGGGGTGAGCTTTGTTTAGGCCGTTGGCCGGGTCTCGCCCCGGCGGGCGAGTCACTTTCTTTTGCTTCGCCAAAAGAAAGTAACGGCGGTTTCAAAGACCAAGTGCAACACTTCAAATTCAGAGGAGTTGCATGGCGAATACCTATCAGCAGTTGAGTGCGGAAGAGCGTGGAGTGGTGATGGCCATGAAAGTGCAGGGCTACAGCGCTCGATCCATTGCCGCAGTGCTGGGCAGGTCGCCGAGCACCATCACTCGAGAGCTGCGCCGCAATGGTTACCAGAACGAGTCCGAGCAGTGTGTGATGGGCCGGCCGCGAGTCGCTGGAGGCTACGACGCGAGCCGAGCTGGCCAGCGAGCGCGGCGGGTGCGTCGTGCGGCCTGGCCAGTACGCAAGCTGCACCGAGATGGTGTCTTGTGGTCCGAAGTCAGGACCCTGCTGGAGCTCAAGCTTTCGCCCGAGCAGATCGCTGCCAAACTCAGGCAACGCCATCCCGGACAGCCAGAATTGCAAGCCTCTCACGAGACCATCTACACCGCCATCTATGCAATGCCCAAAGGCGACCTGCGTCGCGAACTGGTGGTATTGCTGCGCCAGGGACGAGGGGCCCGCAAACCGAGAACCCGGGGCGAGGACAGGCGCGGATCGTTGCAGGACATTGTGAGCATCCACGTGCGCCCGCCGAAGCCAACGACCGCCTTCTGCCGGGGCATTGGGAAGGCGACCTCATCAAGGGCAAGGCAAATGCCTCGGCCGTGGGCACGCTGGTATGCCGCAGATCGTTGTTCGCCATGCTGGTCAAACTCGATGGCAGCACCGCACTGGACGCGCTCAATGGCTTCACGCTGGCCTTCTCGGCATTGCCCCCGGAAATACGCCAGACGCTGACCTACGACCAAGGCAAGGAAATGGCGCTGCACAAGAAGCTCGCCGAAAACACGGGCTTGAAGATCTACTTCTGCGACCCGCACAGTCCATGGCAGCGAGGCATCAACGAACACACCAACGGTTTGCTGCGGCAATACCTGCCCAAGGGCACCGACTTGAGCGTGTACTCCCAGCGGGAGCTCGACGGCATGGCTTGGGAACTCAACATGAGGCCTCGCAAGACACTCGGCTGGCGCAGTCCTGCCGAGGTGTTCTTCGACAACGTTTATATGGACAAAGCAGGCCTTGTCCCGACCGTTGCACTTGGTCTTTGAAACCGCCAACCAAAGAAAAGGCGACCCACTGTCTGCGACCCCTTCGCTGCGCTACGGGGCAACCTGCGGTGCTCGCGTTTCGCGGGGTCTCGCAGAACTCGCTTCGCTCAGACAGCTGCGAGCCCTGATCCGCGAAACGCTGCGCTCCTCGGCGCAGCCAGAGGGGGTGGGTCGGGCCTTTGCTTCGCTCGGCCTTGCAATGCGGTTCGGGCCATCGCTTTGCTCGGCCTGGCAATTTCGCTCGGGCCATCGCTTCGCTCGGCCTTGTGTTTGTCTTGTCCCCTCTCCCTCTGGGAGAGGGTTAGGGTGAGGGCGCCGGGCCTCACCAATGTTGCGACGGTATCCACCGCCCGGAGCCCTCACCCCAGCCCTCTCCCAGAGGGAGAGGGAGCAAGACCCAAGGCCGAGCGAAGCGATGGCCTGTTAGGTATCTACGGCCGAGCGAAGCGATGGCCTGTTAGGTATCTACGGCCGAGCGAAGCAAAGGCCCGAATCACCCCCCTCTGGCTGTGCCGAGGAGCGCAGGGGAAAGCGGGATAAGGGCCGCAGCTGTCTGAGCGGAACGAAGTGCAGCGAGTTCTGCGGACCCCGCTTTCCCCGAGCACCGCAGGTTGCCCGCAGCGAAGCGGAGGGACACAGACAGTGGGGTCGCCTTCTTTTGCTTACTTTTCTTGGCGAGACAAGAAAAGTGAGTCGCCCGCCGGGGCGAGACCCGGCCAACAGCCTCAACAAAAACGCAGCACAAAAATCAACGCGCGTGCGTCACCCCCCCATCCACAACCAACGTAGACCCCATCACATAGTCCCCCGCATCCGAAGCCAGATAAATCGCCGCCCCCGCCATATCCTCAGGCTTCCCAATCCGCCCCGCCGGAATCCGCCCCTTGATCTCATCCCCATGGTCCCGGGCATCCTTGTTCATGCTCGAGGCAAAGGCCCCCGGCGCAATCGCACTCACCACGATCCCGTCCTGCGCCAGCCGCAGCGCCATGCGCCGCGTGAGCTGGATCAGCCCCGCCTTGCTCGCCGCATACGAGTAGGTCTCCTGCGGATTCACCGAGATCCCGTCGATCGAAGCGATGTTGATCACCTTCGCCAGGTGATCGCCACCCGCGGCCGCCTTCTTCAGCAGCGGCGTCAACGCCTGCGTCAGGAAGAACGGCGTCTTGAGGTTCAGGTCGACCACCTTGTCCCACCCGCTTTCCGGAAACTCCCCATAGGGCGCACCCCAGGCCGCGCCGGCGTTGTTGACCAGGATGTCCAGCGACGACTCGTGCTTCGCGAATGCATCGACCAGCGCCTGCGCCCCTTCGAGCGTCGACACGTCGGCCGGCAGCGACACGCAATGCCCGAAGGCCGACAGCTCCTTCGCCGTCTGGTCGCAGGCCTCGGCCTTGCGCGCCGAGATGTAGACCCGCGCGCCTTGCGCGAGGTAGCCCTCGGCGATCATGCGGCCGATGCCGCGCGAGCCGCCGGTGATGAGGGCGGTGCGGCCCTGGAGCGAGAAGAGTCGGGTGGTGTCCATGTGCGGCGTCTCCTGGTGTGCATGAGGCCGCCCGATGGAAGAAGGGCAGGGGCAGCCGGAGGCCGCAGCTTAGTGCCGGCGTCGCGCCGCGGGCGTCACCTTGGCGCCAGCAGCAGGCGCAGCTGGCTGTCGAAGCGGCGCGGCTCGCCGGTCAGGGGATCGGTGAAGGCGATGGAGCGCGCCAGCAGTTGCAGCGGCCGGTCGAAGTCGTCGCTGTCGACCGGCGTCAGCACCGGATAGAAGGGGTCGTTCACGATCGGCATGCCCAGCGCCATGCAGTGCACGCGCAGCTGGTGCCGCCGGCCCGTGACCGGCGAGAGCGCGAGATGCGCGAGGCCGTCGAAGACCTTCAGCACCGCGATGCCGGTCTCGGAGTTGGGTTCGCCGGGCGCTTCCTTCACCTGCATGAAGTGCGCGTCGTCGACCAGCCGGCTGCGGTAGACCGACGGCAGCGCGGCCGCGGCGGTCTCGCCGCCGGGCAGCGGCACGATCGCCTCGTACGCTTTGTGCACCGTGCGCTGCGCGAACATGGTCTGGTAGGCGCCGCGCGTCTCGGGCCGCAGCGAGAACAGCAGCAGGCCCGCGGTGCTGCGGTCGATGCGGTGCAGCGGCGACAGCGCCTCGATGCCGAGCTTGCGCTTGAGCCGCACCAGCAGGCTGTTGTGCAGGTACTTGCCGGTGGGCGTGACCGGCACGAAGTGCGGCTTGTCGACCACCAGCAGGTGCTCGTCGCGGTACAGCACCTGCTCCTCGAACGGGATCGCCGGCTCGGTGTCGAGCGCGCGGTAGTAGAAGACGCGCAGCGGCGCCTGGTAGCGGCGCTCGGGCGTGACGGGTACGCCGTGCTCGTCGACCACCTCGCCGTCATGGATGCGCCGCATCCAGGCCTCGGGCGCGATGGCGGTGAAGCGCGCGATCAGGAAATCGGCGATGGTGGGCCAGTGGTCCTCGGTCGGCAGGCCGACGCAGCTCGCGCTCACGCCGTCGCGCATCGGCAGCGGCGGACGCGCGAGGCGGCCACGGCTCATGCGAGGGCCTCTTCGAGCAGCGCAGCCGAGGGCCGCGAGGCCACCTCGGGCTGCAGGCAGCGATCGCGCAGTGCCGTCATCGCGAGCGGCGCTTCATCGCAGCGCGCGACCAGTTCCTCGAGCAGGCAGCCGAAGGCGCGCACCTCCAGTTGCCGCGCACGCGCCGCGGCGTCGGCGGGCAGCGCATCGGCGAACCAGGCGGCGCCGAAGTCGCCCAGGCGCGCGCCCTGCTCGGGATGCCAGAGGATGTTGTGCGCATAGAGGTCGCCATGCACCAGGCCGCGCGCATGCAGGTGCCGCATCGCCGCCGCGATGTCGCGCGCGATGCGCAACGCGGTGGCGGCGGACCAGCGGGCGTCGTCGGCATAGACGTCGCGCGTGCACGAGGCCAGGCTCGGCGGCCCCGCGAGCGTGCGGAACGACGCCGGCACGCGCGCCATCACCAGGCCCTGCGTGCCCTCGGGATGGCCGTCGATGCGGCCCTGCGCGCCGATCAGGGTGGCATGGGCGCCGGCCGCGATGCTGGCCGCGAGTTCGCTGCGCGGCCAGCCGTCGCTGGTGACGGCCCCCTTGAAGAGCTTGACCGCGACCGGCTCCCGCCCGTTCAGCAGCGCCTCGTGGATCACGCCCGAGGCGCCCTCGCCGAGCTTCGCGCCCAGCCGCAGCGCGTGCCAGTCGATGCGAGGCACCGCGGGCGCGAGCGCCGCGGCCTCCTCGTCGCGCGCGTCGAAGGCATTGCCGGCGGCGGCCAGCCACGACAGCCGCGGCATCGACCACAGCCAGTCGGGCGGCGCCGCGAAGCGGTTGGCGGAGATGCGCAGCAGCTCGAGCCGGGTGCAGCCGGCCAGCGTCTCGGGCAGGGCGTTCAGGCGGTTGCCCGCGAGCATCAGCTTCTGCATGCGCGCGCAGTCGCCCAGCGTGTCGGGCAGGCGCTCGATCGCGTTGTCGGTCAGGATCAGCCAGCGCAGCGAGGGCGCGAGCGACGCGGCCGGCACCTCGGCGATGCGGTTGGCCTTGAAGCCGACGATGTCGAGGCTCGCGCAGTCGCCGATCGATTCGGGCAAGCGCGTGAAGCGGTTGTCGGAGCAGAACAGGACGCGCAGCCGGTGCAGCCGGCCCAGGTCGTCGGGCAGGCGCTCGAGCGCATTGCCCGTGAGGTTCAATACCTCGAGCGTGTCGGCCAGGTCCAGGATCTCGCGCGGAAATTCCTCGAGGCCGCAGCTCAGGTCGAGCCGCGTGGCGCCGGCCAGCCGGCCCGCGCGCAGATCGGCCAGCGTGTGCGACATGTTCATGCCCGCGAGTCTATGCGCGGCCGTCGGCCGCGCCACGCCATGTCATGCCGCGCAGGAACTCAGGCCAGCGCGCCGAAGCGGTAGATGCCGTCCGCGCCCAGCTCGCGCTTCACCTGTCCTGAGTACCAGAGCAGGTGCAGATGCGCCACGGTCTCGCCCATCGCGAAGGTCATCTGGTGCAGGTCGAGTTCGCGCTTGAACAGGATCGGCAGCCCTTCGAAGGCCGTGATCGGCCGCGCCAGCGCGACCTCGAGCAGCTCGGCCAGGCGGTCGCGGTGGTGCTCCTGCAGCTGCTCGACGCGGCGGTGGATGCCGGTGAAGGGCTTGCCGTGCGCGGGCAGGCCGAGGGTGTCGGCGGGCAGCGACTTGAAGCGCTCGATGCTGTCGAGGAACAGGCGCAGCGCGTTCGCCTCGGGCTCGCCCGCGTACACGCTCACGTTGGTCGAGATGCGCGGCAGCATCATGTCGCCGCCCAGCAGCAGCTTGAGGTCGTCGCAGTACAGCGCGATGTGCTCGGGCGCGTGGCCGTAGCCGCTGATGCAGCGCCAGGCATGGCCGCCGATGTCGACGCTCTCGCCGTCGAGCATGCGCACGAAGCTCTCGGGCACCGAGGGCACCATGTTGGCGTAGTAGTTGGTGCGGCCGCGGATCTTGTCGAGGGCCTCGGGGTTGGCCAGGCCGTGCGCGCTGAAGAAGCGCGCGGCATGCTCGCCGCCCGCGAGCGTGTCGCCGCTGCTGCACAGCACGCGCGCCACGTGGTAGTCGGTCGAGCTGATCCACAGCGGCACGTTCCAGCGCTTGCACAGCCAGTCGGCCAGGCCGATGTGGTCGGGGTGCATGTGGGTGACGATCACGCGCACGATCGGCAAGCCCTGCAGCTGGGTCTCGAAGATCTGCTCCCACTGCGCCCGCGCCTCGTCGCGCGAGATGCAGCAGTCGACCACGGTCCAGCCCTCGACGCCGCGGTAGTTGTCGCGCAGCAGCCAGAGGTTGATGTGGTCGAGCGCGAACGGCAGCCGCATGCGGATCCAGCGCACGCCGGGCGCCACTTCGAGGGCCTCGCCGGGCGCGGGCAGGGTGTCGCCGAGGGGGTAGTGGAGTTCGCGTTCGAGCAGATTCATGTAGGATTGACGTTTACGTAAACGTCATGGGTTGAGGGCACCATTGTAGAGAGCGCGGCGCAAATGTGCTGTCGCCCCCGCAACGCCCCCGTCCCGGCGCCCCTCCGTGCCCCTCGAACCAGCCTCCATGCCAGCGCAAACCTTCACCATCAGCCAACTCGCGAAGGAATTCGACCTGACGACGCGGGCGATCCGCTTCTACGAGGACATGGGGCTGCTCACGCCCGAGCGCGCCGGTCTGCAGCGCATCTACAGCGCGCGCGACCGGGCCCGGCTCACGCTCACGCTGCGCGCCAAGCGCCTGGGCCTGAGCCTGACCGAGGCCAAGGACATCCTCGACATGTACGACAGCCCGCGCGACACCGTGCCGCAGCTCGAGCGCTTCCTCAGCATCCTGGGCGCCCACCGCGCGCAGCTCGAGGGCCAGCTCGCCGAGCTGCAGGCCAATATCGCGGAAGTGCGTGCTCACGAAAAGAAGGGCCAGACGGCGCTGGCGCGCGCGCAGAAGGCCGAAACCGCCGGCAAGCCCAACGGCAAGGTACCGCGACCGGCCAGGGCCGCCTGAGAGCCGCCGGCGCCGGGCGCCGGCGCACCGAATCCCCCTCCACCTCACCGACAATCCCCGCATGTCCGAATCACTCGACGACCTCTTCGCCCACAACCGCGCCTGGTCCGCGCAGATGGAACGCGACCGGCCTGGTTTCTTCACCAGCCTGGTCAAGCAGCAGACGCCGCGCTACATGTGGATCGGCTGTTCCGACAGCCGCGTGCCGGCCAACCAGATCACCGGCCTCGAGCCCGGCGAGGTGTTCGTGCACCGCAACGTGGCCAACATCGTGGTGCACTCCGACCTCAACGCGCTGTCGGCGATCCAGTTCGCGGTCGAGCACCTGAAGGTCTCGCACATCATGGTGGTGGGCCACTACGGCTGCGCGGGCGTGAAGGCCGCGCTCAACGGCACCCGCATCGGCCTGGCCGACAACTGGATCCGCCACATCCAGGACGTGCGCGACCGCCACCACGTGATGCTCGACAGCTTCTCGGAGGAAGTGCGCGCCGATGCGCTGTGCGAACTCAACGTCGCCGAGCAGGTGGTCAACGTGGCCGTCAGCACGGTGATGGTCGACGCCTGGAGCCGCGGCCAGAAGGTCACGATCCACGGCTGGACCTTCGGCGTGCACGACGGCCTGCTGCAGGACCTGGGCATGAGCGTGGAAGGCGACAAGTCGCTCGAATCGCTCTACAAGGCCGCGGTGCAGCGCGTGCGCCACAAGTACAGCCGCCCCGGCGAACTGGTGACCCAGCTCACGGGCAAGCCCGCCGCGGCACCGACGCCGACGCCCGCCGCCGGCTGAAGGCCGCGCCTTCTTCGGCCCATGTTCCCGCAGCGCCTCGACTCCCCGCTGGCCTACGACATCGCGAAGGCGATGATGGACGGCTTCAACCGCCATTACAGGCTGTTCCGGGCCGAGTCGGCGCGCGCCAAGCATCGCTTCGAGACCGCCGACTGGCACGGCCAGCAGCGCGCGCAGCGCGAGCGCATCGAGTTCTACGACCTGCGCGTGAGCGAGGCGGTGGCGCGGCTCGAGAAGGAGTTCAAGGCCGGCGAGCAGCCGATGGACGTCTGGCACCAGGTCAAGCTGCATTACATCGGCCTGTTGGTCGACCACCATCAGCCCGAGCTGGCCGAGAGCTTCTTCAACTCGGTCACCACCAAGATCCTGCACCGCGCGTACTTCCAGAACGACTTCATCTTCGTGCGCCCGGCCATCAGCACCGAGTACATCGAGCCGCGCGGCGCGCCCACCTACCGGCCCTACTATCCGTCGCCCGCGACGCTGGCCGACACCATCGAGCAGATGCTCGACGACTTCGCGCTGCTCGGCAGCTGGGCCCACAAGCGGCGCGATGCCGAGCGCGTGGCGAGCGCGATGCAGGGGCGCTTCCACCAGGTCAAGCTGCGCGCCAACTTCCAGCTGCAGGTGCTCTCGGGCCTGTTCTATCGCAACAAGGGCGCCTACGTGGTCGGCAAGATCATGAACGGCTTCGTCGAGCTGGCGTTCGCGCTGCCTATCCTGCACGACGGCCGGGGCCGCTTCCACGTCGACGCGGTGCTGTTCGGCGAGGACGACCTGCAGATGCTGTTCAGCTTCGCGCGCGCCTACTTCATGGTCGACATGGAGGTGCCCTCGGCCTGCGTGCAGTTCCTGCGCTCGCTGATGCCGCGCAAGCCGCGCGCCGAGATCTACAACGCGCTGGGCCTGGCCAAGCAGGGCAAGACGCTGTTCTACCGCGACTTCCTCTCGCACCTCAACTACTCGAGCGACCGCTTCCGCATCGCGCCCGGCATCAAGGGCATGGTGATGCTGGTGTTCGACCTGCCTTCGTTCCCGTTCGTGTTCAAGGTCATCAAGGACTTCTATCCGCCGCCGAAGGACACCACGCGCGAGCAGATCAAGAGCAAGTACATGCTCGTGAAGCAGCACGACCGCGTGGGCCGCATGGCCGACACGCTCGAGTACAGCGACGTGGGTTTTCCGCTCGACCGCTTCGAGCCCGCGCTGATCGAGGAGATCCGCAAGTTCGCGCCCAGCCAGCTCGAGATCGGCGACCGCGACGGCAACGGGGAGATGGAGCTGGTGCTCAAGCACGTCTACATCGAGCGCCGGATGATCCCGCTGAACATCTACCTGCAGGAGGCCTTCGACACGCTCGCGCATCCGGAGAGCCCGGCGCAGGCCAGGCGTGCCAGGGAGCAGCTCGAGCAGGCGGTGATCGAGTACGGCAACGCGATCAAGGACATGGTGGCGGCCAACATCTTCCCGGGCGACATGCTGTGGAAGAACTTCGGCGTCACGCGCGGCGGCAAGGTCGTGTTCTATGACTACGACGAGATCGAATACATCACCGACTGCCGGTTCCGCAAGGTGCCCGCACCGCGCAACGAGGAAGAGGAGATGAGCGGCGAGGTCTGGTATTCGGTCGGCCCGAAGGACGTGTTCCCCGAGACCTTCGAGCCCTTCCTGCTGGGCAACAAGGACGTGCGCGAGGCCTTCATGGCACACCACGCCGACCTGCTCGACGCTGCCTTCTGGCAGCACCACAAGGAACGCATCCAGGCCGGCCAGATGCTGGATGTGTTCCCGTACGAAGAGTCGCAACGCTTCCACGACGAGGAGCAGGCGGCAAACACCTGAAGACCGAACGCAGAAGTCGCGAAGGTCGCGCAAAAGTCGCAGAAGAAATTTCCGAAGCCTGATGTCTTCTTCTGCGACCCCCGCGTCACTTCTGTATTTTTTCTGCGTTCGGCTGTCCGAATCTTTCATCCAACCAGGAGCACTGAAATGTCCGAATCCATCGTCATCGTCGGCGCCGCCCGCACCCCCATGGGCAGCTTCCAGGGCGACTTCTCCTCCCTCGCGGCGCACGACCTCGGCGGCGCCGCGATCAAGGCCGCCGTCGAGCGTGCCGGCATCGCGCCCGACAGCGTGGGCGAGGTGCTGTTCGGCAACTGCCTGATGGCGGGCCAGGGCCAGGCGCCCGCGCGCCAGGCGGCCTACAAGGGCGGCCTGCCCGACAGCGCCGGCGCCGTCACGCTCAGCAAGATGTGCGGCTCGGCCATGAAGGCCGCAATGCTCGCGCACGACCTGCTGCTGGCCGGCACGCACGACGTGATGGTGGCCGGCGGCATGGAGAGCATGACCAACGCGCCCTACCTGATGCTCAAGGGCCGCGGCGGCTACCGCATGGGCCACGACCGCATCTTCGACCACATGATGCTCGACGGCCTCGAGGACGCCTACCAGCCGGGCCGCTCGATGGGCACCTTCGGCGAGGACTGCGCGGCCAAGTACAAGTTCACGCGCGAACAGCAGGACGCCTTCGCCATCGCCAGCGTCGAGCGCGCCAAGAAGGCCACCGACACCGGCCTGTTCAAGGACGAGATCGTGCCGGTCACCGTCAAGGGCCGCGGCGGCGACACCGTGATCTCCATCGACGAAGGCCCGGGCAAGGTCAAGCTCGACAAGATCCCGACGCTCAAGCCCGCGTTCAAGAAGGAGAACGGCACCATCACCGCCGCCTCGAGCTCGTCGATCAACGACGGCGCCGCCGCGCTGGTGATGATGACCGAGTCGCATGCGAAGAAGATCGGCGCCAGGCCGATCGCGCGCATCGTCGGCCATGCCACGCACGCGCAGCAGCCCGAGTGGTTCTCGACCGCGCCGGTGGGCGCCGTGGCCAAGCTGTTCAAGAAGACCGGCTGGAGCGTCAAGGACGTGGACCTCTGGGAAGTCAACGAGGCCTTCGCGGTGGTGCCGATGGCGCTGATGCACGAGCTCGACGTGTCGCACGACCGCGTCAACATCCACGGCGGCGCCTGCGCGCTGGGCCATCCGATCGGCGCCAGCGGCGCGCGCATCATGGTCACGCTGATCCACGCGCTGAAGGCGCAAGGCAGGAAGCGCGGCGTGGCCACGCTGTGCATCGGCGGCGGCGAAGGCACCGCCGTGGCGCTCGAACTGCTGTAAAAGGTACGACGCCCGTCCGCCGGCCCGGGCCGCCCGCCGCCTTCCGCCCCTCCCCGGGGCGGCCGGCCGGCGGCGGCTGCCGGCGGGCTTTCCCAGTTTTCGAACGAATCGCAGAAAAGCAGGAGGTCCCATGCGTCCCTTTCATTCACGCAACGTCATCGCCGCCGTGCTCGCGGGCGCCCTGCTCGCGCCGGCCGCCTGGGCGCAGAAGCGCGACAACGTGCTGTTCCAGGCCGCCACCGACGAGCAGCCCGCCGTCATCAAGACGCTGGAGAAGCTGGTCAACATCGAGACCGGCACCGGCGACGCCGAGGGCATCGCCGCGGCGGGCAACTTCCTCGAGGGCGAGCTCAAGAACCTGGGCTTCACCGTCACGCGCAGCAAGTCGGCCGGCCTGGTGGTGGGCGACAACATCGTCGGCAAGCTCAAGGGCCGCGGCGGCAAGAACCTGCTGCTGATGTCGCACATGGACACCGTCTACCTCAAGGGCACGCTCGCCAAGGCGCCGTTCCGCATCGAGGGCGACAAGGCCTACGGCCCCGGCATCGCCGACGACAAGGGCGGCAATGCCGTGATCCTGCACACGCTCAAGCTGCTCAAGGACTACGGCGTGCGCGACTACGGCACCATCACCGTGCTGTTCAACACCGACGAGGAGAAGGGCTCCTTCGGCTCGCGCGACCTGATCCAGGAAGAGGCCAAGCTGGCCGACTACGTGCTCTCGTTCGAGCCCACCGGCGCCGGCGACGAGAAGCTCTCGCTCGGCACCTCGGGCATCGCCTACGTGCAGGTCAACATCACGGGCAAGGCCTCGCACGCGGGCGCCGCGCCCGACCTCGGCGTGAACGCGCTGGTCGAGGCCTCCGACCTGGTGTTGCGCACCATGAGCATCGACGACAAGTCGAAGAACCTGCGCTTCAACTGGACCATCGCCAAGGCCGGCAACGTCTCGAACATCATCCCGGCCAGCGCCACGCTCAACGCCGACGTGCGCTATGCGCGCAACGAGGACTTCGATGCCGCGATGAAGACGCTCGAGGAGCGCGCGCAGCAGAAGAAGCTGCCCGATGCCGACGTGAAGGTGATCGTCACGCGCGGCCGCCCGGCCTTCAATGCCGGCGAAGGCGGCAGGAAGCTGGTCGACAAGGCGGTGGGCTACTACAAGGAAGCCGGCGGCACGCTGGGCGTGGAAGAGCGCACTGGCGGCGGCACCGACGCGGCCTACGCGGCGCTGTCGGGCAAGCCCGTGATCGAGAGTCTGGGCCTGCCGGGCTTCGGCTACCACAGCGACAAGGCCGAGTACGTGGACATCAGCGCGATCCCGCGTCGGCTGTACATGGCGGCCCGCCTGATCATGGACCTGGGTTCGGGCAAGTAACGACGACGCGACGAGAACGACACAAGGAGACACGCCATGCTGCTGAGCACCGACCAGGAAGCCATCCGCGACGCCGTGCGCGATTTCGCGCAGGCCGAACTCTGGCCCCACGCGCCGAAGTGGGACCGCGAGCACAGCTTTCCGAAGGAAGTGCACCAGGGCCTCGCGGCGCTCGGTGCCTACGGCATCTGCGTGCCCGAGGAGCACGGCGGCGCCGGCCTCGACTACCTCACGCTCGCGCTGGTGCTCGAGGAGATCGCGGCCGGCGACGGCGGCACCAGCACCGCGATCAGCGTGACCAACTGCCCCGTCAACGCGATCCTGATGCGCTACGGCAATGCGCAGCAGAAGAAGCAGTGGCTCGAGCCGCTCGCGCAGGGGCGGATGCTCGGCGCCTTCTGCCTGACCGAGCCGCAGGCCGGCAGCGATGCCTCGAGCCTGCGCACCACCGCGCGCAAGGACGCCGACGGCTATGTGATCGACGGCGTGAAGCAGTTCATCACCAGCGGCAAGAACGGCCAGGTCGCGATCGTGATCGCGGTCACCGACAAGGCCGCGGGCAAGCGCGGCATGAGCGCCTTCATCGTGCCGACCGACGCGCCGGGCTACAACGTGGCGCGGCTCGAGGACAAGCTCGGCCAGCACAGCAGCGACACCGCGCAGATCAACTTCGACGGCTGCCGCATCCCGGCGGAGAACCTGATTGGCGCCGAGGGCGAGGGCTACAAGATCGCGCTCGGCGCGCTCGAGGGCGGCCGCATCGGCATCGCCGCGCAGAGCGTGGGCATGGCGCGCAGCGCCTTCGACGTGGCCGTGGCCTATGCCAAGGAGCGCCAGGCCTTCGGCGGGTCCATCTTCGACCAGCAGGCCGTGGGTTTCCGGCTCGCCGACTGCGCGACGCAGCTCGAGGCCGCGCGCCAGCTGATCTGGCATGCCGCGAGCCTGCGCGACGCCGGCCGCCCCTGCCTCAAAGAGGCCGCGATGGCCAAGCTGTTCGCGAGCGAGATGGCCGAGCGCGTGTGCAGCGCGGCGATCCAGACCCTGGGCGGCTACGGCTACGTGAACGACTTCCCGCTCGAGCGCATCTACCGCGACGTGCGCGTGTGCCAGATCTACGAAGGCACCTCGGACATCCAGAAGCTGCTGATCCAGCGGGCACTGTGAGCCGGCCGCGCTGATGCGCCGCCCCGGATGGCGCGCCTTCGCGGCGCTCGCGCTGGCCGCGCTCGGCCTCTGGAGCATCGCGATCGAGCCGCGCTGGGTCGCGGCGCGCACCGAGACGCTGGACAGCGCCGCCTGGGGCGCGCAGCCGCGGCTGCGCATCGCGGTCGCGAGCGACTGGCACCTCACCGAACGCAGCCTCTGGCGCGTGACCGACGTGGAACGCGCGCGCCGCATCGTCGACGCCATCAATGCCGCGCAGCCCGACCTGGTGCTGCTGCCCGGCGACTTCCTGGCCGGCCATGGCGGCGACGAGCCGCTGCCGATCGAGACCATGGCCGAGGTGCTCGGGCGGCTGAAGGCGCCGCTGGGCGTGTACGCGGTGCTCGGCAACCACGACTGGTGGCACGACGGCGCGCGCATCACGCACGCGCTGTCGGCGCAGGGCATCGTGGTGCTCGAGAACAATGCCGTGCCGCTGCCCGGGCGCGCACTCTGGGTGGTGGGCATCGGCGACCACTCCACCGGTCATTCGCGGCCCGATCGCGCCTTGTCGCGCGTGCCGGCCGGCGCTCCCACGTTGGTGCTGATGCACGACCCCGCGAGCCTGGCCGGGATGCCGCGCCTCGCCGCGCCCGCGCCGCTGCTCACCGTGGCCGGCCACACCCATGGCGGCCAGGTCTGGGTGCCGGGCTACGGCGCGCCCATCGTGCCCGGCGCGGCGCCGCGCACCTGGGCCTATGGCTGGATCGAGAACCGCGGCCGGCGCATGTACGTGACCAGCGGCCTGGGCGTGAGCATCCTGCCGGTGCGCTTCAACATGCGGCCCGAGTGGGTGATGTTCGAGTAGCGCTTTCTCGTCGCGCATTCGCGCCTTGTCATCGGTTTCGACGACAGACAGCCGCCGCGCGGCGGCGCACGATGGCGGCCTTCCGTTCGTTCATCGAGGCCGTCGCCATGACCCGTTCTTCCTTCGCCCCCTTGCGCCGCCCGGCGCGTCTTGCCGCGTCCGCGCTGGCCGTGCTCGCCATGGGCGCCCAGGCCCAACAGCCGGCCGCGCCCGACATCGCCACCCTGACCGCCAGCGACGCGGTGCGCGAGCTCTGCGCCGGCCGGCTGACCAGCGAGCAGCTGGTCACGGCCTATGTCGCGCAGGCCCGGGCGAAGGCCAATCTCAACGCCTTCATCACGCTCGACGAGCAGGGCGCGCTCGCGGCCGCGCGCGCCGCCGATGCCGCGCGCAAGCCCGGCGCGGCCTGCAAGCCGCTCGATGGCCTGCCGGTGGCGATCAAGGACAACATCCAGGTGCGCGGCCTGCCCTTGAGCGCCGGCACGCCCGCGCTCAAGGGCTTCGTGCCGGCGGCCGACGCGCCGGTGGTCGCGAAGCTGCGCGCGGCCGGCGCCATCGTGCTGGGCAAGACCCACATGCACGAGCTGGCCTTCGGCGTCACCGGCTACAACCCGGCCTTCCCCTCGGGCCCCGAGGTCGGCGTGCGCAATGCCTACGACCCGCGCCGCATCGCGGGCGGTTCCTCGTCGGGCAACGGCGCGGCGCTCGGCGCGCGCATGGTGCCGGCCGCGCTGGGCACCGACACCGGCGGCTCGGTGCGCATTCCCTGCGCCTTCAACGGCTGCGCCTCGCTGCGGCCCTCGATGGGGCGCTATCCGCAGCAGGGCATCGCGCCGATCTCGCACACGCGCGACACCGCCGGCCCGATGGCGCTGTCGGTGGCCGACCTGGTGCTGCTCGACCGCGCGATCGCGGGCGGCGCGGCGGTGCGTCCGGCCAACCTCAAGCGCGTGCGGCTCGGCGTGGTGCCGGCCTTCTTCGCCAACCTCGATGCCGACACCCGCGCCGCCACCGATGCCGCGCTCGCCAAGCTGCGCGCGGCCGGCGTCACGCTGGTCGAGCTCGAGATGCCGAAGCTCGGCGAGCTCAACGGCGCGGTGGGTTTCCCGGTCGCGCTCTACGAGGCGAACGACGACATGGCGGCCTACCTCGCGAAGTACGACACGGGCATCGACCTGAAGCAGCTCGCCGCCGGCATCGCCAGCCCCGACGTCAAGGGCACCTTCGACGGCCTGGTGCTGCCGCGCAAGCTGCCAGCCGCGAACGGCACGGTCGACGCCAGGCCGGCCTACGACAACGCGATGCGCGTGGCGCGCCCGGCGCTGCAGAAGCTCTATCGCGACACTTTCACGAAGCACCGGCTCGACGCGCTGGTGTTCCCGACCGTGCCGCAGGTGGCGCTGCTGGCCGCGCCCGAGGCCAGCAGCCCGGAGAACTTCGGCGCGCTGATCCAGAACACCGACCCCGGCAGCAACGCCGGCATCCCGGGCCTGCAGCTGCCCTCGGCGCTGGGCGCGACCAGCGGCCTGCCGATCGGGCTCGAGCTCGACGGGCCCGCGGGCAGCGACCGCCGCCTGCTGGCGCTGGGCCTGGCGATCGAGCCCTTGCTGGGACGGCTGCCGGCGGCGAAGTAGGGCGGCGCGCGGCTTCTTCAGTCGCGCGGCAGCACGCCCGCGAGCGCCGAGCGGCGCTCGATGCCGAGCTTGTCGAAGATGCGCCGCAGGTAGGTGCGCACCGTGGGCACGCCCACCGCCATGCGGCGCGCGATGTCCTTGTCGGTGAGGCCTTCGCGCACCGCGCGCGCCACCTGCTGCTCGCGCGCGCTGAGGCTGGCCCAGGGCGAGGCGGCGCTGTCCTGCGCCGCGACGCAAGGCGCCTGCGCGCGCTGCCGGGCCCGCAGCAGCGCGCCCGCGAACGCGGGCTCGATCAGGTCGAGCATCAGCGTCTCGCGCGCGCCGAAATCGCCGCGCTCCTTGCGGCGCCAGATGCGCAGGTCACCGAGCGCGCGCTCGCCGTCGAAGGTGTGAAGGTTCAGACCCCAGTGCAGGCCGTCGCGCGCGAGGAAGTCGTTGAAGAAGGGCGTGCGCATCAGTTCGCGCTGCGGCATCACCTCGGTCACGCGCGTGGCGCGGCGGCGCGACTGCAGCACGAAGGTGATCGGGTCGTGGTGCTGGTGCCACTGCGCATAGGTGTCGAGGTTGGCCGGCGCCATGTTGATCGCCACGCGCGAGCCGAAGCCGCCGCGCTCGGCGTCCCAGACGAAGGACGCGAACTGGTCGGCCCGCAGCAGGCCGAGCAGCGCATGGCCGAGGCGCTCGCGGATCTCGCGCTCGCCGCACTCGTCGCGCGCGAGCAGCGTGAACACGCCGCGCAGGGCCTGCTGTTCGGAAGCGCTCAGGTACATGGCCGTTGTTCCTCGATGGTGTGCGTTGTCTTCTCGTGGTCCACCCCGGTCTCCGGGGCGCCACGTTAGCGGGTAGCAAGCGGCACGCCAAGGGTGGATGCCCGCGGCCCCAGGGCTTGCCCTCTGGGGGGCCCGGCCCGCACGGTGTTCCAATAGGGGCCTCCATGCCCAGCGTTCCCGATCCCTCCACCGCACCCTGCCCCTGCGGCCGCACCGACCGCCGCGACAAGCCCATCGCCTACGCGATGTGCTGCGGCCGCTACCTCGACGACTTCGAGCACACCCCCGCGCCCGATGCCGAATCGCTGATGCGTTCGCGCTATACGGCCTTCGTGCGCGAGCGTGCCGAGTACCTGCTCGGCACCTGGCACGCGAGCACGCGGCCGGCCTCGCTCGACTTCGAGCCGGACGTGCGCTGGCTCGGGCTCGACGTGCGCGGCCGCTCGATCAGCGATGCCGACCATGCCGAGGTCGAGTTCGTCGCGCGCCAGCGCGGCGCCTCGGGCACGGCCTCGCGGCTGCACGAGCGCAGCCGCTTCGTGCGCGAGTCCGACGACGCGGGCCTGTCGCGCTGGTATTACGTCGACGGCGACCTGCAGGCCCGGGCCTGAGCCTCGGCATTGACGCGGGCGGTTGACGGCGCGCCCCGGCGCTCGCACAATCAGCCCCGCTCCCGGGGTGCACGCATGTGGCGTGCTGAGATGGCAAAGCTGCCGACCCGCGAACTTGATCCGGGTCATACCGGCGTAAGAAGAGCTGCACTCCCTGGCTTCGGTCCGTCGTCCCTCCCCATCCGGGATGGCGCCCCCAGCCCACCGAGCGATTGCGGAGCACCCTTTCCATCCACAAGGAGTGCCCCGCATGAATGCCCCGACAAGTTCACCTCCCTGCTCTCGCTCACGCGCGAGCCCTTCCCCGCGTCGCACAAGTGCGTCATCCCCGGCAGCCGGCCCGACCTGTTCGTGCCGGTGCGCGACGTGAAGCTCACCAACGGCGAGACCGTGTCGCTCTACGACACCTCGGGCCCCTACACCGACCCGAAGGTCGAGATCGACGTGCGCCGCGGCCTGCCCGACGTGCGCGGTGCCTGGGTCGTGGAGCGCGGCGACACCGAGAGCTACGAGGGGCGCGTGCACCATGCGCTCGACGACGGCGCGAAGAACGAGGACCGCGATGCCCAGCGCCTGGCCGAGCTGCGTGCCGGCGCCTCGGCGCTGCAGCGCACGCCGCGCCGCGCGAAGTCGGGCGCCAACGTCACGCAGATGCACTACGCGCGCCGCGGCATCGTCACGCCCGAGATGGAGTACGTGGCGCTGCGCGAGAACGGCAAGCGCGAATGGATGGCCGAGTACCTCGCCAACGAGGAGCGCGCGAAGCGCGTGGCCGGCAACCCCATGGGCGCGAGCATCCCGCGCATCATCACGCCCGAGTTCGTGCGCGACGAGGTGGCGCGCGGCCGCGCGATCATTCCCGCCAACATCAACCACCCCGAGGTGGAGCCGATGGCGATCGGGCGCAACTTCAAGGTGAAGATCAACGCCAACATCGGCAACTCGGCCGTCACCTCGAGCATCGAGGAAGAGGTGGAGAAGCTGGTGTGGGCGATCCGCTGGGGCGCCGACAACGTGATGGACCTGTCGACCGGCAAGAACATCCACACCACGCGCGACTGGATCGTGCGCAACAGCCCGGTGCCCATCGGCACCGTGCCGATCTACCAGGCGCTCGAGAAGGTGGGCGGCGTGGCCGAGGACCTGACCTGGGAGATCTACCGCGACACGCTGATCGAGCAGGCCGAGCAGGGCGTCGACTACTTCACCATCCACGCCGGGCTGCGGCTGCCGTTCATCCACCTGACGGCCGACCGCATGACGGGCATCGTCTCGCGCGGCGGCTCGATCATGGCGAAGTGGTGCATCGCGCACCACAAGGAGAGCTTCCTCTACACGCACTTCGAGGACATCTGCGACATCATGAAGGCCTACGACGTGAGCTTCTCGCTCGGCGACGGCCTGCGCCCCGGCAGCGGCGCCGATGCCAACGACGAGGCGCAGTTCGCCGAGCTGCGCACCCTCGGCGAGCTCACGCAGATCGCCTGGAAGCACGACGTGCAGACCATGATCGAAGGCCCGGGCCACGTGCCGATGCACATGATCCAGTCGAACATGGACGAGCAGCTCAAGCACTGCCACGAGGCGCCGTTCTACACCCTGGGCCCGCTGACGATCGACATCGCGCCGGGCTACGACCACATCGCGAGCGCGATCGGCGCGGCGATGATCGGCTGGGCCGGCACGGCGATGCTGTGCTACGTGACGCCGAAGGAGCACCTGGGGCTGCCCGACCGCGACGACGTGAAGCAGGGGATCATTGCCTACAAGATCGCGGCGCATGCGGCGGACGTGGCGAAGGGGCACCCGGGGGCGCGCTCGCGCGACGATGCGCTGAGCAAGGCGCGCTTCGAGTTCCGCTGGCAGGACCAGTTCAACCTGGGGCTCGATCCGGATACGGCGCGCGAATTCCACGACGAGACGCTGCCGAAGGATTCGAGCAAGGTGGCGCACTTCTGTTCGATGTGCGGGCCGAAGTTCTGCTCGATGAAGATCACGCAGGAGGTGCGGGAGTACGCTGCGGCGAAGGGGGTGGCGGAGGCGTTGGCTGTGGAGACGGGGATGGAGGAGAAGTCGAAGGAGTTCGTGGCGGGTGGGGGGGAGATGTACATCCCTATTCGGGCGGTCTGAGGGGTTCTGCCTTTTTGCTTCTTGCTTAGGTCGTTGGCCGGGACTCGCCCCGGCGGGCGACTCACTTTTCTTGTCTCGCCAAGAAAAGTAAGCAAAAGAAGGCGACCCCACTGTCTGCGACCCCTTCGCTGCGCTACGGGGCAACCTGCGGTGCTCGCGTTTCGCGGGGTCTCGCAGAACTCGCTTCGCTCAAACAGCTGCGAGCCCTGATCCGCGAAACGCTGCGCTCCTCGGCGCAGCCAGAGGGGGGTGGGTCGGGCCATCGCTTCGCTCGGCCATTCGGTGGTGGCCGGGCCTTCGCTTTGCTCGGCCGGTACCATCTCCCCATGTCTTCTTTTCCTTTCGCCGCGGTTCTCTTCGACTGCGACGGTGTCCTCGTCGACTCCGAACCCATCACCAACCGCGTGCTTGCCGAGATGCTCGGCGAACTGGGCTGGCCGCTCACCACCGACGAATCGATGCGCATCTTCACCGGCAAGGCGGTCAAGGACGAAGCCGACCTGATCGAGTCGAAGACCGGGTTTCGCATCACGCCCGAATGGCTGCACGGCTTTCGCGAGCGCCGCAACGAGGCGCTGGAGCGGGACCTGACGGCGATTCCGAATGCGCCCGCCGCGGTGCGCGCGCTGTTCGAGCGGCTCGACGGACGCATCGCTTGCGCCTCGGGCGCGGATCGCTTCAAGGTCGAGCTGCAGCTCGAGAAGGTCGGCATCCTCGACTGCTTCGCGGGACGGGTCTTCAGCGGGCACGAGATGCCGCGCTCGAAGCCGGCGCCCGACGTGTATCTCGCGGCGGCGGCGGCGCTGGGCGTGGATCCGAAGCGCTGCGCGGTGGTCGAGGACACGGTCACGGGCGCGATGGCGGGCGTGGCGGCGGGCGCGACGGTGTTCGGCTACAGCACGGGCGAGTCGGGCCACAGCGGGCCCGCGGCGCTGCGCAGCGTCGGCGCGGTGCAGGTGTTCAGCGACATGGCCGAACTGCCGGCACTGCTCGCGGCGCACCGGCCCATCGGCTGAAGCGAACACCCACCGGCGGCAGGGCTGCCGGCTTTCTGTTCGAATCGAATCACGCCCGGCCGCCCGCGGCGCCGGCCCACCCTCCAATGCCCACCAGGAGCCCCCGCGCATGACCTCCGAGTACAAGACCGAACAGCCCGACCGCAGCGAACTCGACGCCCTGCAAGGCCCCGCGGTGGTCGAGTTCGGCACCAACTGGTGCGGCATCTGCAAGGCCGCGCAGCCGGACATCGCCGCGGCCTTCGCGCAGCATCCGGGCCTGCGCCACATCAAGGTCGAGGACGGCAGCGGGCGTCCGCTGGGCCGCTCGTTCGGCGTGAAGCTGTGGCCCACGCTGGTGTTCATGCGCGACGGCCGCGAGGTCGCCAAGCTGGTGCGGCCCACCGACAGCGCCTCGATCGGCGAGGCGCTCGCGAAGATCGCGCAGCCGGCCTGAGGCGTCTTCCCGTGGCATCGCGCGCGGGTTAATCCCGAGCGCCAGGCATTTCGCGCCGCGCCGCCGGCCGCCACAATCCCGGCATGCAGCCGACGCCGCCGCAATCCACCTGGCAGGTCTCCGATGCCGCCCTCGGCCGGCCGTCGTCGGCCGTGCTCGACCTGCGCGCGGTCTCGCTGCTGCTCGATGCGCCGCGCGACGCGGCACCGGCCCGCGCGATGCTGCATTTCCTCAATGCGCTGCTGCCGGTGGAGTTCATCTCGCTGGTGTCGCATGGCGACGAGGCACCGGCGCAGATCGAAGGGCACGCGTTCCACGCGGCCACGCCCAACGTCACGCGCGAATGCTTCGCGCAGTACCGGCGCCACTTCTACCGCTTCGACGACGCCACGCGCATCGCGCGGCAGATGCGCGTGCAGACCCGCGAGTCGGCCGCGATGACGGTGCTGCACATGCGCTCGCCCGACATCCCCGATGCCGGCTGGCGCCAGCAGATCTACGAGCGCGAGCATCTCTCGGAGCGACTGGCGCTGCTCTACATGCCGGCGCCGCGCACCGCGTTCTCGATCAACCTCTACCGCAGCGAGGCCATGGGCCGCTTTGCGCCGCAGGAGATCGAGCGCGTGCTCGCGGTGTCGCCGCTGCTGCGGCAGGTGCACCGCAACCTGGTGGGCGCGGGCGGCGTCGGGCCCGACATGGACACCCGCATCGCGTTGGCCCGCGCGCGCATCGCGGCGCTGGCGGGCGCGCTGAGCGCGCGCGAGCTCGACGTGGCGGCGCGCATCGCCTGCGGGCTCACGGCCGACGGCATCGCGGCCGACCTCGACATCGCGCCCTCGAGCGTGGTCACGCTGCGCAAGCGCGCCTACCTCAAGCTCGGCATCCACGACCGCGCCGCGCTGGTGCGGCTCGCGGCCTGACCCTCCCTCGCTGATCGCCGCTCTCGTTGTCTTCGCCGTCCCCTTCGCGGGGGACGCGCCACCCGGCCGTTCGCCCCACGATCGCGGCAGCGGCGGGCACACGATCTCGCCGCACACGATGGAGACGAGAACGCGCATGTTCATCCGCAACTGCTGGTACGTGGTCGCCTGGGACCACGAGATTCCCGCCGAGGGCCTGTTCAACCGCACCGTCATCGGCGAGCCGCTGCTGCTGTACCGCACCGCGCAGGGCGAGGTGGTGGCGCTCGAGGACCGCTGCTGCCATCGCCACGCGCCGCTGTCCAAGGGCCGGCGCGAAGGCGACTGCGTGCGCTGCGGCTACCACGGGCTCAAGTTCGATGCGCGCGGCCTCTGCGTCGAGGTGCCGGGCATGGCGACGGTGCCGCCGCGCGCACGGGTGCGCAGCTATCCGGTGGCGGTGCGCAACCGCTGGGTGTTCGTGTGGATGGGCGAGGCCGAGCGCGCCGACACGGCACTGCTGCCCGACAACTTCTCGTGCGACCACCCCGAGTGGCGCCACATTCCGGGCTACCTGCACTACGACACGCCCTACCTGCTGATCTGCGACAACCTGCTGGACTTCTCGCACCTGAGCTACGTGCACGAGAAGACGCTCGGCGGCTCGACCGCGATCGCGCAGGCGCGGCCCGAGATCGAGAAGATCGAGCGCGGCCTGCGCGTGACGCGCCGGGTGGCGAACGTGCCGCCGCCCGCGCACTGGGCCGGCGCGCGGCCCTTCGCGCCCGATGCGCGTTTCGACCGCTGGTTCGTCTATGACTTCGTGCTGCCGGGCACGCTGCTGATGCAGTCGGGCGGCCGGCCGGTGGAGGACGCCGAGGGCGACATGCGCCATGCCGTCGAGCTGCACAGCTGCCAGACCCTGACGCCCGAGACCGAGACCAGCACCCACTACTTCTTCCAGCAGGCGCACCGGCCCTCGCTCGGCGGCGAGCAGCTCACGCGCACGCTCTACGACAGCCTGATCGTGGCCTTCAACGAGGACCGCGACATGATCACCGCGCAGGCCCGCAACATCGAGCACGCGCCCCTGCTGCCGATGCTGCCGCTGGCCATGGATTCGGCGCTGGTGCAGTTCCGCCGGCTGGTGGCGCAGGCGCTCGAGGACGAGCGGCGGAACGAGGTGCCCTCGCAGCCCGAGCGCGCCGCGAGCTGCTGACGCGCGGCGCCAGACAACACGAGAACCCACGAGGAGACAAGACCCATGCTCAAGCTGCTTTCGATCGCCTGCGCCGCGCTGGCCTTCGCCGTTCCCGCCGCCGCCCAGGAGGCCTACCCGTCGCGGCCGATCCGCATCGTCGTGCCCTATCCGGCCGGCGGCGCCACCGACTACGTGGCGCGCACCGTCGGCGAGCGCCTGTCGAAGGCGCTGGGCCAGCCGGTGGTGGTCGACAACAAGGCGGGCGCGGCCGGTGCCATCGGCGCCGCCGAGGTGGCGCGCGCCAAGGCCGACGGCTACACGCTGCTGATGACGATCACCGACTCGCAGATCAACAACACCGCGCTCTACCGCACGCTGGCCTACGACCCGCGCAAGGACTTCGCGCCGATCACGCAGATCGTGCGCAGCCCGGCGCTGATCTCGACCCATCCGGGCTCGGGCCTGCGCAGCCTCGCCGACCTCAAGGCCAAGGCCGGGCCCGGTGGCGCGAAGCTCAGCTATGCCTCCTGGGGCATCGGCGGCCTGGGCCACCTGGCCGGCGAGAGCCTCAACCGCAGCCTGGGCGGCGGCATGGTGCACGTGCCGCAGCGCGGCGAGGGGCTGGTGGTCACCGACCTGCTGTCGGGCACGGTCGACATCGGCCTGTCGTCGGTGGCGAGCGCGATGCAGCACGTGCCGGGCGGCAAGATCGTGCCGCTGGCCGTGCTCGGGCGGCAGCGCTCGAGCACCTTGCCGCAGGTGCCGACGATGCACGAGCTGGGCTTCGACGATCCGCTGTACGACAGCAACGTCTGGATCGGCCTGCTCGCGCCCGCGGCCACGCCGAAGCCCATCGTGGAGCGGCTCGCGAAGGAGGTGCGCGAGGTGGTGGGCACGCCCGAGGTCGGCCAGCAGTTCGTGGCCCGCGGCTTCGAGATCATGAACAGCACGCCCGAGCAGTTCGCGAGCGCCTACCGCGCCGAGTTCGACGTCATCACGCGGCGCATGCGCGAACTGAGCATCGAGGCGCAGTGAGCGCCGCGGCTCAGCGCTTGCCGGAGCGGCGCGCGGCCTGCGCCCTGTGGCGCCGCTCGGCCAGCGCGATCGGGATCAGCGCCCAGGCCTTGGCGCCATCGAGCGGCGCCACCGGCACCAGGTTGAGCAGCGCGAACACGAGGTTGAAGTAGCCGAGGAAGGCGATCACCGGGCCGAGGCCGCGCACGCTCGCGAGCGGCGTGGTGGCGGCCAGCGCGATCAGCGGCAGCGCCACCGCGAGCTGCGCGGCAACACCGCCCCAGGCGACGATGGCCTCGTCCTTGTGGCTGTAGGGCTCCTCGTAGTCGCACACGCCATGGATCACGCCGAGGTAGATCGCGAACGGCCGGTAGCCCATGCGGCGGGCGAAGCCCGCGTGGCCGGCCTCGTGCAGGAAGATGATGCCGAAGTAGGAGACGATGGTGACGACCGCGAGCAGCGGCGTACGGATGCACAGCAGGAACAGGCCCAGGCCGAGCAGAAGGGCGGACCAGTGGATGTAGACCCGGGCGCCGAAGACCCGGAGCCTGCGAATCCGCGTGTAGCCGTTCATGGAGGGAGGTCCCGGGTGCGTGACGGTCCGGGCGCGGGCGTGGCCGCCTGCTGCCGGAAGTCCCTGGGCGCGAGTCCCGTCCATTGCAGGAAGGCGCGCGAAAAGCTCTTCTCGTTGCGAAAGCCCGCCGCCAGCGCGACCTGCTTGATCGGCCGGTGGGTGCGCCGCAGCAGGTCGACCGCGAGCTCGTGGCGCACCTCGTTCTTGAGCGCCTGCAGCGAGCTGCCTTCCTCCTGCAGCTGGCGGTGCAGGGTGCGGCTCGACACGTTGAGCAGCGTGGCCAGCGCCTCGGCGGTGGTGGTCTCGGCGGCGCGCGAGCGCAGCAGCTCGCGCACGCGCTGGCCCAGCAGCCGGTCGCGCCGGTACTGCAGGATCGTGAGCGGCAGCGCGCGCTTGAGCATGGTGCGCAGCGCGCGCTCGTCGCGCTGCAGCGGCAGCGCGAGGTAGCGCTCGTCGAAGGCGATGCTCGCGCGCGCGGCGTCGAAGCGCACCTCGGGCGTGAACATCGCCGCGTAGGCGTCGCGGTGCGGCGGCGCGGGAAAGGGAAAGCCGGCCTGCCGCAGCGAGATGCGCGAGTCGATGGCCCAGCACATGTAGCCGTGCATGAAGCGCAGGCTGGTCACGAGGCAGAACTCGCGGAAGGCCGGGTCGAGCGGGCGGTTCTCGCCGATGCGCAGCGTGGCCACGCCGCCCGTCACCTCGAGCGCGAGGCCGATGTCCTCGGTCAGCAGCCGGTGGTGGCGGCACCAGCGCTTGATCGCCACGCCGAGGTCGGGCGAGGTCAGCGAGGCGCGGCACAGCATGCCGTAGCTGCCCCAGGGCAGGCGGCGCGAGAACCAGCCCAGCGCCTCGTCGTCGAGCTCCTGCATCGCGTGGCCCGACAGCGCCTCGAACTGTGCCGCCGTCACGCGCGCGCCGGGCCGCGCGAGCTCGCGCGGCGTGATCTGTGCCGCCTTCAGCGCCTCGGACGGGTCCTGGCCGTAGCGCTCGTAGCCCTTGACGATGGCTCGCACGAAGGCCATCGGCGTGACCGCGCGGGCGGGGCGGAGGAAGGAGGGGGAGGACATGGCGAGGCGGAGCCGGCGTGGCGCAAATTCCAACCATTGTGGCGCCAATTGCGGCGCCGCGAGGCGTAAGCTGGCGCCTTTCCAGCGCGTCGTGGCGCGGGCAGCCCCACGCGCCGGCCCCCTTCAGAGGAGACAACACCCATGCACGATCCCGGCCTGAACTTCGACCTGGGCGAGACCATCGACTCGCTGCGCAGCGCGATCCAGGACTTCGCCGCGAATGAAATCGCGCCCCGCGCCGCCGACATCGACCGCGAGAACCTGTTCCCGCACGACCTCTGGAAGAAGCTCGGCGACCTCGGCCTGCACGGCATGACCGTGAAGGAGGAGTACGGCGGCACCGAGCTCGGCTACCTCGCGCACATCGTGGCGATGGAAGAGGTGTCGCGCGCCTCGGCCTCGGTCGGCCTGTCGTACGGCGCGCACTCGAACCTGTGCGTGAACCAGATCCACCGCAACGGCAGCGAGGCACAGAAGAAGAAGTACCTGCCCAAGCTGGTGAGCGGCGAGCACGTGGGCGCGCTGGCCATGAGCGAGCCCAATGCCGGCTCCGACGTGGTCAGCATGAAGCTCAAGGCCGAGAAGAAGGACGGCTACTACGTGCTCAACGGCGGCAAGATGTGGATCACCAACGGCGGCGACGCCGACACGCTGGTGATCTACGGCAAGACCGAGCCCGAGATGGGCGCGCGCGGCATGACCGCCTTCATCGTCGAGAAGGGCTTCAAGGGTTTCTCGGCCGGCACCAAGCTCGACAAGCTCGGCATGCGCGGCTCCAACACCTTCCCGCTGTTCTTCGACAACTGCGAGGTGCCCGAGGAGAACGTGCTCGGCGGCGAGGGCCAGGGCGCGAAGGTGCTGATGAGCGGCCTCGACTACGAGCGCGCCGTGCTCTCGGGCGGCCCGCTGGGCATCATGGCGGCCTGCATGGATGCGGTGCTGCCCTTCATCCACGAGCGCAAGCAGTTCGGCCAGAGCATCGGCGAGTTCCAGCTCATGCAGGGCAAGATCGCCGACATGTACTCGACCTGGCAGGCCACGCGCGCCTATGTGTACGCCGTGGGCAAGGCCTGCGACCGCAACGACCATGCGCGCACCTTCCGCAAGGACGCGGCCGGCGCGATCCTCTACTCGGCCGAGAAGGCTACCTGGATGGCCGGCGAGGCGATCCAGGCGCTCGGCGGCGTGGGCTACACCAAGGAATTCCCGGTCGAGCGGCTGTGGCGCGACGCCAAGCTCTACGAGATCGGCGCGGGCACCAGCGAGATCCGGCGCATGCTGATCGGGCGCGAGCTGTTCGCCGAGACCGCATAAGCCGCCGTTCCCTCTCCCCGCGGGAGGGCGCAGACCAGGAGACAAGGACATCAACATGACTGCAGCACTGACCGAGAGCTACGGCAAGGGCGCCACCGACGTCCCCCTCATCGAACAGACCATCGGCGACTTCTTCGACGACATGGTCGAGCGGCAACCCGATCGCGAGGCGCTCGTGAGCCGCCACGAAGGCCTGCGCTTCAGCTACCGCGAGCTGCAGGCCGAGTCGGACCGGCTCGCCAGCGCGCTGCTGAAGCTGGGGCTCGCGCCGGGCGACCGCGTGGGCATCTGGTCGCACAACAACGCGCCTTGGGTGCTGATGCAGATCGCCACCGCCAAGGTCGGCCTGATCCTCGTCAACATCAATCCCGCCTACCGCACCGCCGAGCTCGAGTACGCGCTCAACAAGGTCGGCTGCAAGGCACTGGTGACGATGGCGCAATTCAAGACCAGCGACTACCTCGGCATGCTGCAGGAGCTCGGCCCGAAGCGGTTGCCGCAACTGGCCCACACCTTCTGGATCGACAAGGCCGGCGAGGGCGCCGAGGTGCCCGGAATGCGGCGCTTCTCGGCGCTGCTGGCCAGCGGCGACGTGGCCGATCCCCAGGTGGCCGCGGTGCAGAAGACGCTGAAGGCCGCCGACCCGATCAACATCCAGTTCACCAGCGGCACCACGGGCTTCCCCAAGGGCGCGACGCTGACGCACCGCAACATCCTCAACAACGGCTTCTTCATCGGCGAGTGCATGAAGCTCGGGCCGGACGACAGGCTGTGCATCCCGGTGCCGCTGTACCACTGCTTCGGCATGGTGCTCGGCAACCTGGCCTGCCTCACGCACGGCTCGGCCATCGTCTATCCGAACGACGGCTTCGATCCGCTGACCGTGCTCGAGACGGTGCAGGCCGAGAAGTGCACCGGCCTGCATGGCGTGCCCACGATGTTCATCGCCGAGCTCGACCATCCGCGCTTCAAGGAGTTCGACCTCTCGACCCTGCGCACCGGCATCATGGCCGGCTCGCCATGCCCGATCGAGGTGATGAAGCGCGTGGTCAGCGAGATGCACCTCGAGCAGATCACCATCGCCTACGGCATGACCGAGACCAGCCCCGTGAGCTGCCAGAGCAGCACCGACACGCCGCTCGACCGCCGCGTGTCGACCGTGGGCACGGTGCAGCCGCACCTCGAGGTGAAGATCGTCGACCCCGAGACCGGCGAGACCATGCCGCCGGGCCAGTCGGGCGAGCTCTGCACGCGCGGCTATTCGGTGATGCACGGCTACTGGGACGACGAACCCAAGACGCGCGAGGCCATCGATGCCGAGCACTGGATGCATACCGGCGACCTCGCGACCATGGACGCCGAGGGCTACGTCAACATCGTGGGCCGCATCAAGGACATGGTGATCCGCGGCGGCGAGAACATCTATCCGCGCGAGATCGAGGAGTTCCTCTACCGCCATCCCAAGGTGCAGGACGTGCAGGTGGTGGGCCTGCCCGACCGCAAGTACGGCGAGGAGCTCTGCGCCTGGATCATCGCCAAGCCCGGCCAGAGCGTCACCGAGGAAGAGGTGCGCGAGTTCTGCAAGGGCCAGATCGCGCATTACAAGGTGCCGAAGTACATCCGCTTCGTGCCGGCCTTCCCGATGACCGTGACCGGCAAGATCCAGAAGTTCAAGATCCGCGACGAGATGAAGGCCGAGCTCGGCCTGGACGAAGCGCGGACTGCATGAATACGGGGTCCGGACGCAGAGGACGCGAAGGTTTCGCGAAGGACGCAAAAGGACAGCCAAATCTTTTGATTGAATTCTTTCGCGCCTTTTGCGAAACCTTCGCGTCCTCTGCGTCCTGCCCCCGAATTTGATTTCACCATGACCCAACTCGAAACCAAACTCAACGCCCGCTCGGCCGACTTCCAGGCCAATGCCGCCGCCATGCGCGCGCTGGTCGACGACCTGCAGTCGCAGTTCGCCGCGGTTGCGCAAGGCGGCGGCGAGGCCGCGCGCGCCAAGCACACGGCGCGCGGCAAGCTGCTGCCGCGCGAGCGCGTGGCCGAGCTGCTCGATCCGGGCACGCCCTTCCTCGAGCTGTCGCCGCTGGCCGCGCACGGCATGTACAAGGGCGACGCGCCCGGCGCCGGCATCATCGCGGGCATCGGCCGGGTCAATGGCGTCGACTGCATGGTGGTGTGCAACGACGCCACCGTGAAGGGCGGCACCTACTACCCGATGACGGTGAAGAAGCACCTGCGCGCGCAGGAGATCGCCGAGCAGAACCGGCTGCCCTGCATCTACCTGGTCGACTCGGGCGGCGCCAACCTGCCGAACCAGGACGAGGTGTTCCCCGATCGCGAGCACTTCGGCCGCATCTTCTACAACCAGGCCAACATGAGCGCCCAGGGCATCGGCCAGATCGCCGTGGTCATGGGCTCGTGCACCGCGGGCGGCGCCTACGTGCCGGCGATGAGCGACGAATCGATCATCGTGAAGAACCAGGGCACCATCTTCCTGGGCGGCCCGCCGCTGGTGAAGGCGGCCACCGGCGAGGTGGTGACGGCCGAGGACCTGGGCGGCGGCGACGTGCACACGCGGCTGTCGGGCGTGGCCGATCACCTGGCGCAGAACGACCTGCATGCGCTGGCGCTGGCGCGCTCGGCGGTGGCCAACCTGAACCTGTCCAGATCCGTTCGCACTGAGCTTGTCGAAGTGCCGGGACAGGCTTCGACAAGCTCAGCCCGAACGGGTGGAGTGCGCGAGCCCGCGTTCCCGCGCGAGGAGCTCTACGGCGTGATCCCCACCGACACGCGCAAGCCCTTCGACGTGCGCGAGATCATCGCGCGCGTGGTCGACGGCAGCGAGTTCCACGAGTTCAAGGCCCGCTTCGGCGCCACCCTGGTCTGCGGCTTCGCCGAGATCGAGGGCATGCCGGTGGGCATCGTCGCCAACAACGGCATCCTGTTCTCCGAGTCGGCGCAGAAGGGCGCGCACTTCATCGAGCTGTGCTGCCAGCGCAAGACGCCGCTGGTGTTCCTGCAGAACATCACCGGCTTCATGGTGGGCCGCAAGTACGAGAACGAAGGCATCGCGCGCCACGGCGCCAAGATGGTGACGGCCGTGGCCACCGCCAACGTGCCGAAGTTCACCATCATCATCGGCGGCAGCTTCGGCGCCGGCAACTACGGCATGTGCGGTCGGGCCTACAGCCCGCGCTTCCTCTGGATGTGGCCCAACGCGCGCATCAGCGTGATGGGCGGCGAGCAGGCCGCGAGCGTGCTCGCGACCGTGCGGCGCGACGGCATCGAGGCCAAGGGCGGCCAGTGGAGCGCCGACGAGGAAGAGGCCTTCAAGGCGCCGATCCGCCAGCAGTACGAGGACCAGGGGCACCCCTACTACGCCACCGCGCGGCTGTGGGACGACGGCATCATCGATCCGGCCGACACGCGCCGCGTGCTCGCGCTGGGCCTGGCGGCCGCGCGCAATGCGCCGATCCCCGAGCCGAAGTTCGGCATCTTCCGCATGTGAGGAGGAACGCGGCATGAGCGACTTCACCAAGCTGAGCCTCACGATCGACGGCGCCGTCCGCGCGCATCTGGCTCGACCAGCCCGAGTCCCGCAACGCCTTCGACGACGTGGTCATCGCCGAGCTGACGCGCGCCTTCACCGAGGCCGGCGCGGCACCGCAGGTCAAGGCCATCGTGCTGGGCGCCAACGGCCCGGCGTTTTGCGCCGGCGCCAACCTCAACTGGATGCGCCGCATGGCCGACTACAGCCGCGACGAGAACATCGCCGACGCCGGCAAGCTCGCCGCCATGCTGCGCACCATCGCCGAGTGCCCGAAGCCGACCATCGCGCGCGTGCAGGGCGACGTCTACGCGGGCGGCATGGGGCTGGTCGCGGCCTGCGACATGGCCGTGAGCGTGGACAGCGCCTGGTACTGCCTGAGCGAGGTCAGGATCGGCCTGGTGCCCGCCACCATCAGCCCCTACGTGCTGCGTGCCATGGGCACGCGCGCCTCGCAGCGCTACTTCCTCACGGCCGAGCGCTTCGGCGCCGCCGAGGCGTACCGCATCGGCTTCGTGCACGAGGTGGTCGGGGCCGATGCGCTCGATGCCAAGGTCGACGAGCTGCTGAAGGCGCTGACCGGCGCGAGCCCGGCCGCCGTGCGCGCCTGCAAGCAGCTGGTGGCCGACGTGGCGGGCCGCGAGATCGACGACGCGCTGATCGCGAAGACGGTCGAAGGCATCGCCGACATCCGCGCCAGCGACGAGGGCCGCGAGGGCGTGCAGGCCTTCCTGCAGAAGCGCAAGCCGTCCTGGCTTGCGGGCGCGTCGTCCTGACCGGCCCCTTCATCCCATGACCGCGCTCGACATGCCCCAACTGCTCGCCCTGGCCGCCGCCATCGGCTGGGCCAGCGGCGTGCGGCTGTACCTGGTGGTGCTGCTCACGGGCCTGGTCGGCTACCTCGGCTGGGTGCCGCTGCCGGGCGGGCTGCAATTGCTCGCGCATCCGGTGGTGATCGCGGCCAGCGGCTTCATGGTGTTCGTCGAGTTCTTCGCCGACAAGATCCCGGGCCTCGATTCGCTCTGGGACGTGGTCCACACCGCGATCCGCATTCCGGCCGGCGCCGCGCTCGCGGCCAGCGTGTTCGGTGTCGACCATGGCGCGATGGCGCTGGTGGCGGCGCTGCTCGGCGGCGGCTTCGCGGCCACCGCGCATGCGGCCAAGGCCACCACGCGTGCGGCCATCAACACCTCGCCCGAGCCGTTCTCGAACGTGGGCGCCTCGCTGGTGGAAGACACCATGGTGCCCGCGGGCCTGTGGCTGGCCGTGGCGCATCCCTTCGTCTTCCTCGTGCTGTTCGTGCTCGTGCTGGTCGCGAGCGTGTGGCTGATCCGCAAGAGCTGGCGCTTCCTCAGGGCGCTGTTCTCCCGCGTCGCCCGCATCTTCAGCGGCCGGCCCGATCCGGGCGTCGTGCCCGCGTTTCAACTGAAAAAGAATCCTCCGGGAGACTCGTCCAATGTTTAAGAAGATCCTGATTGCGAACCGTGGCGAGATCGCCTGCCGCGTGGCCGCCACCGCGCGCCGCATGGCGATCCGCACGGTCGCCGTGTACTCCGATGCCGACGCGCATGCCAACCACGTGCGCGCCTGCGACGAGTCGGTGCACCTGGGCGGCAGCGCGCCGAAGGACAGCTACCTGCGCTGGGAGAAGATCCTCGAGGCTGCCAAGGCCACGGGCGCCGAGGCGGTGCACCCGGGCTACGGCTTCCTCAGCGAGAACGAGGAGTTCGCGCAGGCCTGCGCCGACGCCGGCCTGGTCTTCATCGGCCCGCCGCCCTCGGCGATCAAGGCCATGGGCCTGAAAGCCGAGTCGAAGCAGCTGATGGAGAAGGCCGGCGTGCCGCTGGTGCCCGGCTACCACGGCCACGACCAGGACCCGGCGCTGCTGCAGCGCGAGGCCGACCGCATCGGCTACCCGGTGCTGATCAAGGCCAGCGCGGGCGGTGGCGGCAAGGGCATGCGCGCGGTCGACAAGGCGGCCGATTTCGAGGCCGCGCTGGCCTCGTGCAAGCGCGAGGCCATCAACAGCTTCGGCGACGACGCGGTGCTGATCGAGAAGTACGTGCAGCGCCCGCGCCACATCGAGATCCAGGTCTTCGGCGACAGCCACGGCAACTACGTCTACCTGTTCGAGCGCGACTGCTCGGTGCAGCGGCGCCACCAGAAGGTGCTCGAGGAAGCGCCCGCGCCCGGCATGACCGAGGCGATGCGCCAGCAGATGGGCGAGGCCGCGGTGGCCGCGGCGCGTGCCGTGGACTACGTGGGCGCGGGCACGGTGGAGTTCATCGTGGAGCAGCGCGAGGGCGGGGAGATGAACTTCTTCTTCATGGAGATGAACACCCGCCTGCAGGTCGAACACCCGGTGACGGAAGCCATCACCGGCCTCGACCTCGTCGAGTGGCAGCTGCGCGTCGCCGCGGGCGGCACGCTGCCCGCGCAACAGTCCGAACTGCGGATCCACGGCCATGCGATCGAGGCGCGCATCTGCGCCGAGAACCCCGACAACAACTTCCTGCCGGCCACCGGCACTCTGCGCATCTACCGCAAGCCGCAGGCCACGGCCTTCCAGCGCAGCCGCGTGCGCATCGACGACGGCGTGCGTGAGGGCGGCGAGATCTCGCCCTTCTACGACTCGATGATCGCCAAGCTGATCGTGCACGGTGCCACGCGCGACGAGGCGCTCGCGCGGCTCGACGCGGCACTGGCGCAGACCCACATCGTGGGCGTGGCGACCAACGTGCAGTTCCTGCGCGGCGTGCTGGCCACCGAGTCGTTCTCGAAGGCCAACCTCGACACCGCGCTGATCGAGCGCGAGCGCGCCGTGCTGTTCGACCGCGAGACCCTGGGCCTGCCGCTGGCGGCGGCCGCGGCCGTGGCGCGCACAGCGCTCGCCGCGGCGCCGGCCGGCAGCGTCGATCCCTTCGCGCGCCGCGACGGCTGGCGCGCGCTCGGCGAGTACACGCGCCGCTTCGACTTCGAATTCCGCGGTGCCGAACAGAGCGCGCTGCTGACCTACAAGCGCGACGGCAGCCTGTGGCTCGAGGCCGGCGGCGTGGCCGGACCGCTGGTCGTCGGCCGCCTGCCCACGGGCGAGATCGAGCTCGAGTTCGCGGGCCAGCGCCAGACGCTCGACGTCTACCTCGACGACGCCACCGCGCACGTGTTCGCCGCGGCCGGCGCGACCCGCATCACCGCCATCGACCGCCTCGCCCATGCCGGCGACACGCAGGCCGAGGGCGGCCGCCTCACGGCGCCGATGCCGGGCAAGGTCGTGTCCTTCGCGGTCAAGGCCGGCGACAAGGTCAGCCGCGGCCAGCCGCTGGCGGTGATGGAGGCGATGAAGATGGAGCACACCATCGCCGCGCCGGCCGACGGCACGGTCGAGGAGCTGCTGTTCGCGCCGGGCGAGCAGGTGGCCGAGGGCGACGAGCTGCTGCGCATGGCCGCAGCGGCCTGAGAAGGAGTGAATGAACCTGCTGCGCGCCCCGATCTCGCATCTGCGGTCCTCGCCGTACGTGAGTACGGCTCCGGTCCTCGACGCGACCTCGGAGCGCTCGCGACGGTTCCTTCACACCTTCTGAATCCGCGGCCCCGGTCACGGGGCTTGCAAGCTGTTACCAGGTGGCGGCGCTGGTTTTAACCCCGGCGCCGCCCACAGGCCGTATCACCGCGATGCCCACTTCCCTTGAAGGATTCTTCATGACGCATCGCCAGCCGCAGCCTTCCTCGTTCTCTCCCTTCCAGCGCCCCGGCGCACGTCCGCGCATGCTGCTGCTCGCGCTGGCCGCGGCCCTGACGCTCAGCGCCTGCGAGCGGCGCGACGCGGCCGCGGAAGTCGATGCCGCCGCGGCCCGGCCCTCGGGCAACTACGCGGCCGGCGGCGCGATGGAGTCCAGTCGCATGCGCATGGCCGAGCCCGCGCCGCCCGCGCCCGTCGCGATGTCGCTCGACCAGCAGGCCGGGAAGCAGGCGGGCGAGAGCGCGCCGCTGCAGCGCTACCTCGCGATCCGCCAGGACCTCAACGTCGAGGTGGCGCCCGACCAGCTCGCCGAATCCTGGGGCAAGGTGCGCGACCTCTGCGGCACCCTGCGCTGCGAGCTGCTGTCGTCCTCGCTGCTGCGCGAGACGCCGCAGCAGGCCGGCAATGCCACCCTCGAGATGCGCGTGGAGCCGGCCGACGTCGAGAAGCTGCTGGCCGGCCTCGCGGGCGTGGCGAAGGTGGTGGCGCACAACACCACCAGCGAGGACAAGACCGCCGAGGTGATCGACGTCGAGGCGCGCATCAGGAACCGCACCGAGTTCCGCGACAGCCTGCGCGTCATGCTGCGCGACACCACCACCAAGCGCACCATGGCCGACCTGCTGCAGATCCAGCGCACGCTGGCCGACACCCAGGCCGAGCTCGATGCCTCGGCGACGCAGCGCAAGGTGCTGCAGCAGCAGACCAGCAAGCAGCACATCCAGATCCAGTTCACCACCGTGCGCGCGCTGGTCGGCGGCGGCGAGAGCTACAACCCGATGACGCAGGCCCTGCGCAACGCGGGCCGCGTGCTGGCCGAGAGCGTGGGCAGCCTGATCACCTTCGTGGCGGCGGTGTTGCCGTGGCTGCTGTTGCTGGTGCCCGTGCTGTGGGGCGTGCGCCGGCTGTGGCTGCGCCGGCGCCAGGCCAGGGCCGCCTGAGGCGGCGGCACCGGCGCGAGGGAAGCGAGGGTGGGCGGGCGGCCGTTCAGCCGACCACCACTTCGCTGATCTGCATCACCGGCGCGATGTCGGTGTAGTTCCTCACATCGCCGAGGATCTCCTTGGCATGCGGGCCGAAGGCGCCCTGGAAGGCCTCGACGGAATCGCAGAACACGTGGCACATCCCGACGTAGGTGGGCTTGGCGCCGGGCGCGCCGCCGGCCAGGCCCTTGTCGATGGTGTAGGACTTGCAGGCGTCGCCCATGCGCGCCTTCAGCAGGGGCATGTGCTTGTCGCGGTAGTAATCGTGGTCGAAGCGGGCGCCTTCGGTGTAGGGGTACATCACACTGACTTTGATCATGGGTAGGGTCTCCGGATTGAACGATCGAGCATAGGAGATGGCGCCAGGGCACACAAGGCGTGGGCTGTCGCCCCCGGCGCTCGTGCGGCGATCTCTTAGACGAACGGAGCGACAGACCGATGACACCCGAACTGCAGGCCCTGAAGGACAAGACCCTCGCGAGCATGGTCGACTACATGCGCAACGACGAGGAGGACGCGGACCACGATCCCGAATTCGACCCCGGCTACACGCAGGCCGAGGTCGACCGCTGCACCGAGATCGTCGACGAGTACCTCGCGACGCTGGCGGCGATCGACGAGGCCTCGGAGGCGAAGCGCGACGCCGCGATCCTCGCGGCCGTCGAGCGCGTGGTGCTGCAGCTCAACCGCCTCAACGAGGACAGCGAGGGCAGCCTGATCGAGACCGACCAGCGCGAGGACCTGTGCGAGCTGATCATCGCGGCCGCGGGCCATGCGGGCCTGGAGACCGAGGGCGAGGACATCACCGAGGAATGGCGCGAGTGGTGAGGAGGGCCGCCTCGGCGACCGCCGCCGCCGCTTGGGGCCTCTAAGATTCGCTCCATGCGAATCACCGTCTACCTCACCGACAACCGTCCCGACCCCTGGATCGAAGGCCTGAAGGCCGAACTGCCCGACGCAGAGATCGAAGCCTGGCGCCCCGGCGCGCCGCAGGCCGACCATGCGGTCGTGTGGGCGCCGCCGCAGCAGTTCATCGACGAGCAGCCCGCGCTGCGCGGCATCTTCAACATCGGCGCCGGCGTCGACGCGCTGCTCAAGCTCCGCATTCCAACCGGCACGCGCATCGTGCGGCTCGACGACGCGGGCATGTCGGTGCAGATGGCCGAATACGTGTGCCACACGCTGATTCGCCACTTCCGCGAGTTCGATGCTTACGAGGCCGATGCGCGCGAAGGCAAGTGGAGCTACCGCCGCCCGAAGGCGCGCAGCGACTTCCCGGTCGGCATCATGGGCCTGGGCGTGCTCGGCGAACGGGTCGCGAAGGCGGTCGCGCAGTTCGAGTTCCCGGTGCTGGGCTGGAGCCGCTCGCCCAAGCAGATCGAGGGCGTGCGCGTGTTCAGCGGCGAGGCGCAGTTCGACGAGTTCCTGTCGTCCACGCGCGTGCTGGTCAACCTGCTGCCGCTGACCGAGGCCACGCGCGGCATCCTCAACCGCGAGACGCTCGGCAAGCTGCGGCCCGAGGGCTACCTGATCAGCATCGCGCGCGGCGCGCACCTGGTCGAGGACGACCTCATTCCATTGATCGACGGCGGCCAGCTCGCGGGCGCCACGCTCGACGTGTTCCAGGTCGAGCCGCTGCCGGCCGAGCATGCCTTCTGGCGCCATCCCAAGATCGTCGTGACGCCGCACGGCTCGGCGCGCACGCTGCGCGAGGAGTCGATCGCGCAGATCGCCGGCAAGATCCGCGCGATGGAGCAGGGGCTGCCGGTCGCGGGCGTGGTCGATCCGGTGCGCGGCTACTGAGCGCCGTTCAGTCGACGCGGATGTTCTTCGCCTTCACGATGCGGCTGTAGATCTCCGCGTCGCGCCGCAGCGCCGCCGCCATCTCGGCCTGCGTGAGGCCCAGCGGCTCGCTGTTGAGCTCGCGGATGCGCTTCGCCAGATCGGGGTCCTTGCTGGCCTCGATCATCACGGCGTTGAAGCGCTGCTGGATCGCGGCCGGCGTCGCGGCCGGCGCCCACAGGCCGTGCCACGAGGTCATCGTGAGGCCCGGCACCACCTCGGCGAGCGTGGGCACCTCGGGCATGGCCGGATGCCGGCTCGGGCCCGAATAGGCCAGCGCCTGCACGCGACCGCTGCTGATCAGCGGATAGCCGGTGGCGATCGGCTCCATCACCGTGTCGACCTGGCCGCCGATCACGTCGGCCACCGGGCTCGCGCGGTAGGGCACGTGCAGCATGTCGGTGCCGGTCTCGTCCTCGAGCCATTCCACGATCAGGTGCGAGGGGCTGCCCGCGCCGTAGGAGGCATGCGAGATCGAGCCGGGCTTGGCCTTCGCGGCGGCCAGCAGTTCCTTGATCGACTTCGCGGGCAGCTTCGGGCTCGCGATCAGCACCAGTCCCTGCCGCATCGTGGTGGCGACCGGCACCAGGTCCTTCTGCGGATCGAAGGGCAGCTTGGCGTAGATGTAGGGGTTGATCGTGAACGCGGTCGAGAGGTTGTAGAGGAAGGTGTAGCCGTCGGGCGGCGCCTTGGCCACGGTGTCGGAGGCGAGGTTGCCGGCCGTGCCCGGCTTGTTGTCGATCACCACCGGCACGCCGAGCTGCTTGCCCATGTAGTCGCCGTAGAGCCGCGCGAAGATGTCCGGCGGCGTGCCGGGCGCGAAGCCCACCACGATGCGGATCGGCTTGTTGGGCCAGGCCGTGCCCTGGGCCAGGGCGAGACTGCAGGCCAGGGCAAGGAAGAGGCCGGCCAGCCATTGGAATCGGGTACGCATGTCTGTCTCCTGTCGCGGGAGGTCCCGCCTTTTTTTTCGAACCGATCAATCGACCTGCGCGCCCGAGCGCTGCACCGCCTCGCCCCACTTGGCGATCTCGGTGCGCGCGAAGGCGTCGAGCTGGTCGGCGTTCATCTCGGCCTGCTCGATGCCCTGCTGCGCGAGCTTCTCGCGCACCTCGGGCTGGGCCAGCACCTGGCGCGTGGCCTCGCGCAGCCGGTCGCGCTGCGCGGCGGGCATGCCGGCGGGCGCGTACAACATGAACCAGGCGACGAGGTCGAAGTCCTTCACGCCCTGCTCCATCAGCGTGGGCACCTCGGGCGCGGCGGCGCTGCGCTTCGCGCCCGAGGCGCCGATCGCGCGCAGCTTGCCCGCGCGCACCTGCGGCAGCACCGCGGCCGGGTGATAGAACATGAACTGCACGTTGCCGGCCATCAGCTCGGTCATGGCCTGCGCGCCGTCGCGGTAGGGCACGTGCATGAAGCTCTTGCCGAGCCGAACGTTGAGCAGCTCGCCGGCCAGGTGGCCCGAGGTGCCGTTGCCGGCCGAGGCGAAGTTCACGTTGCCGCTCGCGCTGCCCAGGTCGGCCACGCGCTTCCACGTCGAGCCGGCGGGCACCACCAGCAGCGTGGGCGTGGCGCCGATGAAGCCCAGCGGCACGAAGTCGCGCAGCGGCTGGTAGCTCAGCCGCTTGTAGAGCGAGGGGTTGATGGCGTGCGTGCCCACCGTGCCCAGCAGAAGGGTCTGGCCGTCGGCGCCGGCGCGCGCGACCTGCTCGCTGCCGATGGCGCCGCCCGCGCCGGGCTTGTTCTCGACGATCGCGCCGGTGCCGAGCTGGCGGCCCAGCGCATCGGCCAGGATGCGGCCGACGATGTCGGTCGAGGTGCCGGCACCGAAGGGCACGACGATCTTCAGCGGCCGCGCGGCGCCCGGCGCCTGCGCGAGCGCCGCGCCCGTGGCCAGCAGCGCGCCGGCCAGCAGCAGGCGGCGCTTCATGCCGCGCTCCCGAAACCGGCGGGCAACTCGCCCTCGTACTGCAGCTCGCGCGTGGCCTGGTAGGACAGCGCGAAGCCGCTCGGCGTCTCGGCCTCCTCGGCCAGGTGCGCGATCAGCCCCGCGGTGCGCGCGAGGATCGGCACGCCGCGCAGCGAGGCCACCGGGAAGCCCACGCCCAGCAGCACGGCCGGGATCGCGGCCGAGACGTTCATGCGCAGCTCGCGGCCCACGATGGCGGGGATGGCGCGTTCGAGCGCCTGCGCGATCTGCACGTAGCGCAGGTCGGCGCCGGCCTCGGTCGCGACCTCGATCAGCCGGTCCACGCGCGGATCGTTGGCCTTGTGCAGCGGATGGCCGTAGCCGGGGATGGCCTGGCGGCCTTCCTTCAGCGCGCGGAGGGTGTCGGCCGCCACGGCGTCGAGCGCCTCGCCCGCGTCGACGCGCGCCGCCACGCCGGCGAACAGCCGGCCCGCGGTCTCCGAGGCGCCGAGGATCACCGAGCCGCATCCCAGGATGCCCGCGGCCACCGCGCCCTGCAGCGCATCGGGCGCGGCCGCGAAGGTCATGCGGCTGGCCTGCACGCTGGGCACCAGGCCGTGCTCGGCGATCGCCACCAGCGTGGCGTCGAGCACCGCGCTGCAGGCGGCGTCGGGGCGCCGGCCGGTGAGCAGCAGGAAGAAGTAGTCCGAGAACGAGACGCGGCCGATCAGGTCGCGGCAGAGGTCCTGGCCGCGCACGACGATGGTGTGTTCGTCCGAGGTGCAGATGGCGGTGCGCGGGACGGTGGATTTGCCGATTTTCATGAGAGGGCGTTCGAGGTGGCGGGTTGCAGATGGAAGTCGTAGTGCGCGGACCAGTACGGCCGCTCGAGCGCGCGGCCGTCGGGCGCGCGGCCCGGCGCATGGGCCTCGAAGTCGACGACGAGGCTGGGCCGCACGCCGAACACCGCGTCGGAGTCGATGTAGGGGCTGCCCGCGACGAACAGGTGCGTGGTCACCGGCACATGGCCCTCGGCCGCCACCTTCATGTGGATGTGGCCGGGCCGGTTCGGATGGCGGCCCATGCCGTCGAGCATGCGGCCCACCGGGCCGTCGACCGGCACCGGGTAGTACGAGGGCTTGATCGACCAGAACCAGTAGCGGCCCTCGGCGTCGGTGCGGATGCGCGCGCGCGCCGCCATGCCCGCGCCCTCGACCTGCATGTCGTAGACGCCCTCGCCGTCGCCCGACCAGACGTCGAGCAGCGCGTTCGCGAGCGGCTCGCCGCGCGTGTCGCTGACGCGGCCGCTGTAGAAGGCCGGTTCGCCGCACACGCCCGGCGCGATGTCGGCGCCCAGCGGCAGCTCGGGCGCGCCGTCCCAGTAGTAGGGGCCCTGCACGGTGGCCTCGGTGGTCTCGGTCGCGGGCAGCGCCTCGCCGTTCTTGCCGGCGCGCGCGGCGGCGCGCAGCTGGTCGAGCATCACCACCATCATCGAGGCGCCCAGCGTGTCCGACAGCAGGATGAACTCCTGGCGCCTGTCGTCGCAGGCCTGGCCGACGGCGGTGAGGAACTCGATGCCGGCCATCCATTCGGCGGGCTGCAGGTCGACCTCGCGGATGAAGGCGTGCAGGTGCTCGATCAGCGACTGCATGATGCGCGCGAAGCGCGGGTCGGCCGCGCCTTCCAGGCGCTGCAGCGCGGCCCGGGTCAGTTCGTCGGCGTTCGATGGGGTCATGGGGCTTTGTCTCCGTTCTCTTCTTCTGGGGTGGGAATGCGTCAGCGCTGCCGCAGGCGTCGGCGTATGGGTTCGACGATCGCCGCGTTGTCGGCGCCCAGCACCGGCGGTGCCGTGACCTCGAGCGCGCGCTCGCCGTCGAAGCTCACGGGCGAGCGGATGGTGCGCCAGTCACCGCCCTCGGGATGGGGCGCGCTGACCTCGAGCTGCAGGTGGCGCGCCTGCGGGTCCTCCATGGCCTCGCGCGTGTCGTACATGGGCGCATGCGGCACGTCCTCGGCCTCGAGCCGCGCGCACCAGTCGGCGCGCGTGCGTGCGCGGAACAGGCCGTCGAGCAGCGCGATCAGGTCGTTCTGGTGCGCGATGCGGCCCTCGCGCGTGGCGAAGCGCGCGTCCTGGAACAGGTCGGGCCGCTCGATCGCGTTGGCCAGGCCCTGCCAGAACTTCTCGGGCGAGGACATGTGCAGCGCGATCCACAGGCCGTCGGCGCACTCGAGCACGTACGACTGCGAGACGCTGGGCCGGCTGAACGGACCCATGATCTCGTTCTCGGAGAAGTAGTGGGTGAAGGCGTCGAGGTTGAAGTGGCACATGGCCTCGAGCATCGAGACCTCGACCTTGCGGCCCTGGCCGGTGCGCCCGCGCTCGACCAGCGCGCCGAGCACGCCGTAGGCCGCGTAGAAGCCGGTCATCGCGTCGGCCACGGCCGGGCCCACCACGCGCGGATTGGCCGGGTTCACCAAGAGCTTGAGGAAGGCGCTGGCCGCCTGCGCCACCGTGTCGTAGGCCGGGCGCGCCGCGGCCGGGCCGGTCTGGCCGAAGCCGCTGATGGCGCAGTAGATCAGCCGTGGATTGAGTTCGCGCAGCCGCGTCTCGCCCGCGCCCAGCCGCTCGGCCGCGCCGGGGCGGAAGTTCTGGATGTAGACGTCCGAATCCTTCACCAGTTCGTCGAACACCGCCGCGTCCTCGGCCAGCTTGGGGTTGAGCGTGACGCTGCGCTTGTTGCGGTTGTAGGTCTGGAAGTGCGGGCTGTAGAGCCCGCCGCGGAACGAACGGAACGGATCGCCGCTGCCGGGCTGCTCCACCTTGACCACCTCGGCGCCGAGGTCGGCCAGGAACATGCCGGCCGCCGGTCCCGTGATGAACGTGCCTTGCTCCAGCACCTTGATGCCGCTGAGGACCTTGTGCACTCGTGTGTCTCCTGCTGTCGTGTCGTGTCATGCCCTCGCGGGATGGGAGCGAACTCTATGCAGGCGGCCCGATTTTTAACAATGATGGTTTTGCATGGATACCATCGACGGCATCGATCGTTCGACGCAACGGAAGGCCTCCATGGAACTGCGGCACCTGCGCTACTTCAGCGCCCTGGCCGGCTCGCTCAACTTCACGCGCGCGGCCGAGCGGCTGCATGTCACGCAGTCCACGCTGTCGCACCAGATCAAGCAGCTCGAGGAGGAGCTCGGCCGGCCGCTGTTCGACCGCATCGGCAAGCGCGTGGCGCTGACCGAGGCCGGCGAGGCCTTCCTGCACCACGCCACGCGCGCGCTGCAGGAGATCGACCGCGGCCTCGGCGCGCTGCGCGAGGACCCGCAGGAGGCGGCCGGCGAGCTGCGCATCGGTTCGACCCACACCTTCAACCTCGGCTTCATTCCTGACTGCATCGCGGGCTTCCAGCAGCGCTATCCGCGCGTGCGCGTGATCGTCGACGAACTCGCGGCCGACCTGATCGGCCAGCGGCTGCAGCAGGGCACGCTCGACCTCGGCATCGCCTACCGGCCGGCCCAGCCCGGGCCGCTGCAGTTCGAGCCGCTCTACAACGAGGAGATGGTGCTGGTGGTGGCGCACGACCATCCGCTGGCGCGGCGCAAGCGGCTGCGCATGGTCGAGCTGCACCGGCTGCCGATGGCGCTCTTGCCCGCGAGCTTCGCCACGCGGCAGATGCTCGACGAGTGCTTCCGCTCCTGCGGCGCCGAGCCGCAGGTGGTGGCCGAGATCAACACGCTGGCGCCGATCATGGGACTGGTGGCGAAGACGCGGCTCGCGGCCATCGTCTCGGCCAATGCGGTGCTGCCGAACTCGGGGCTCGCGACCGTGCGGCTCGAGAGCCCGACGCCGGTGCGCACGCCCGGCATGCTGTGGGCGCCGAAGGCGCGCGAGGCCGCACCCACGCGCGCCTTCGCGGCCATCGTGCGCAAGATGGCGTTCCGCACCAGCATGCTCGAGCGCAGCGACGGTTAGTCCAGATGCGAAGGAGGCTGGCACCATTTGCAACCGCTCTGGCGCGCATTGCTACCTTCCGCGCCTTGTGTACCAAGCAGGCCGGGCCCATCTGCCGGACAATGGATTTTGCTTTTCCATCCTCCCGCGACACCAGAGACAAGCCATGAAACTCCCCACCCGCGTCCAGATCGTCGACGTCGGCCCGCGCGACGGGCTGCAGAACGAGAAGCAGCCGGTTTCGGCCGAGACCAAGATCGGCCTGGTGCACCGGCTGCAGGACGCCGGCCTCGAGGAGATCGAGGTCACCAGCTTCGTGAGCCCGAAGTGGGTGCCGCAGATGGCCGACAACGCCGAGGTGATGCACGGCATCCAGCGCAAGGCCGGCGTGCGCTATTCGGTGCTCACGCCCAACCTCAAGGGCTTCGAGGCCGCCATCGCCGCGCCGCGCGAGGAATGGCCCGACGAGATCGTGGTGTTCGGCGCCGCCAGCGAGGCCTTCAGCCAGAAGAACATCAACTGCTCGATCGCCGAGAGCATCGAGCGCTTCGCGCCCGTGGTGGCCGCGGCGCTCGACAAGGGCATCCGCGTGCGCGGCGCGATGTCGTGCACGGTCGGCTGCCCCTACGAAGGCGAGATCGCCCCGGCCAAGGTCGGCTACCTCGCGCAGCTGATGAAGGGCATCGGCGTGCAGCGCGTCGACGTGGCCGACACCATCGGCGTGGGCACGCCGCGCAAGGTGCAGGCGGCGATGGAGGCCACGCTGGCCCACTTCGGCGTTGATGCCATCTCGGGCCACTTCCACGACACCTACGGGCAGGCGCTGGTCAACACGCTGGCGGCGCTCGAGCTGGGCGTGTGGAACTTCCAGTCGTCCTCGGCCGGCCTCGGCGGCTGCCCCTATGCCAAGGGCGCGACCGGCAACGTGGCGACCGAGGACGTGGTCTACATGCTGCACGGCATGGGCATCGAGACCGGCATCGACCTCGACAAGCTGATCGACGCCGGCGTCTACATCAGTGAGGCGCTGGGCCGCGAGCCGAACTCGCGCGCTTCGAAGGCGATCCGCACCAAGCGCGCGGGCTGAGCGTCTTCAGCGCCCGAAGGCGCGCAGACCGAGCAGCACCACCACCGCCACGGCCAGCAGCACCGTGGTGCATTGCCAGAACAGCACCGGCCGGCGCTCGATCAGCGCCGGCATTCGCGCGCGCAGGAACTCGGTGCCCGGTGACTGCAGGTCGTGCGCGAACTCCGACACCGCCTGCTGCCGTTTCGCGGGCTGCGGATGCAGCGCCTTCTGCAGCACCGCGTCGACCCAGGCCGGCAGCTCGGGCCGGAACTGGCGCAGCGGCACGTAGCGCAGGCGGTTGACATCGGCCTGCGTGCGGATGCGCGAAGCCTGCAGTCCGTAAGGCAGTTGCCCGCTCAGCATGCGGTAGGCGATCACGGCCAGCGAGAACAGGTCGGAGCGCGCCGTGCCGCCCTGGCCCGTGAAGTACTCGGGCGCGGTGTACTGCGGCGTGCCCTCGATCGCGAGCGCGCGCGGTTCGCCGCCGCCGTCGCGGAGCCCGGTCACGTGGGTGGCGCCGAGGTCGATCAGCTTGACCGTGCCCGCGCGGTCGATCATCGCGTTCTCGGGCCGCAGGTCCTGGTGCAGCATCTCCTTGCCGTGCATCGCCTGCAGGCCGCGCGCGAGCTGCGCGACGATGGCGCGCACGCTGTCGAGCGAGGGCCGCGGGTGGTCGACCATCCACTGCGCGAGCGTCTGGCCCTCCACGTATTCCATCGCCACGAACAGGTGGCCGCGCGCACGTTCCAGCGGCCAGGCCTTGAGCACGTGCGGGCTGTCGATGCGCCGCGCCACCCATTCCTCGAGCACGAAGCGGTCGAGGTAGGTGGCATCCTCGCGCAGGTCCACCGAGGGCAGCTTCAGCACCGCGGGGCGGCCGCTGGCGTCGTCGGTGGCGAGGTAGACGTGGCTGCGCGAACTCAGGTGGATCTCGCGCACCAGCGTGAAGCCCTCGAAGCGGTCGCGCGGCGCGAGCACCGGCGGCAGCGCCAGCCCTTCGCGCTCGAGCGCCGGCGCCGGCGCGTCGGGCGCGGGCAGCTCGTCGATGCGCAGCAGCTGCACGGTGGCATCGTCCTGGCCGCCGCGCGCGCGGGCGATCTGCACCAGGCGCTGCGCGGCCGCGTCGAGGTCGCCGGCGCAGCGCACCAGTGCGTCGTTCACGGCGGCGGCATCGAGGTGCGCATGCGCGCCGTCGGTGGCCAGCAGGTAGACCTCGCCGGCCTCGGCCTCCCAGCAGCGATAGTCGATCTCGACGTTCGGGCCCGCGCCCAGCGCGCGGCCCAGGTACGACTCCACCGACGAGACATGCACGCGGTGGTCGTCGGTGAGCTGCTCGAGCGCGCTCGCGTGCACGCGGTAGATGCGCGCGTCGCCCACGTGCAGCAGGTGCAGCTCGCGGCCCTTGAGGATCAGCGCGCTGAAGGTGCAGACGTAGCCGCTGTCCTTGTCGAAGCGCGCGTCGCTGCGCATGGTCTGCGCGTGCAGCCAGGAGTTGGTGGCGCCCAGCACGCGCTGCGCCGCGCGGCGCACCGACCAGGCGTCGGAGGTGGCGTAGTAGTCCTCGAGGAAGCCGCGCACGGCGGCCGCGCTCGCGACCTGGCTCACGCGGCTCGAGCCGATGCCGTCGGCCAGCGCGAGCGCGATGCCCTTGGCGGCGCGCTGCGCGCCCTCGGGCAGCATCGCGCCATGGAAGTCCTGGTTGACCGCCGACCCGACGCCCGCCAGCGAGTGCTGGCCCAGCGTGACGCGCGGCGCCTGGCGCCCGGCGGCCATGGGCGCGCGATCAACCGGCGACGCGCTTGGGCGCCGTCTTGTAGTGCGTGGCGTAGAGCGTGAGGCCGACGAAGCTCAGGCCGCCGACCAGGTTGCCGATCACCGTGGGCAGTTCGTTCCAGATCAGGTAGTCCATCAGCGTGAACTTGCCGCCGAGCATCAGGCCGGTGGGGAACAGGAACATGTTGACGATCGAATGTTCGAAGCCCATGTAGAAGAAGATCATCACGGGCATCCACATGCCGATCGCCTTGCCCGAGACGGTGGTCGACATCATGGCCGCGACCACGCCGGTCGACACCATCCAGTTGCACATCACGCCGCGGATGAACAGCGTCAGCATGCCGGCCGCGCCGTGCGCGGAATAGCCGAGCGTGCGGCCCTCGCCGATGTGGCCGAGCCGCTCGCCGATGGCGTTGGGCGCCTCGCTGAAGCCGAAGGTGAAGATGATCGCCATGAACACCGCGACCGTGAGCGCGCCCGCGAAGTTGCCGACGAACACCAGGCCCCAGTTGCGCATCACGCCGCCCCAGGTGGCGCCGGGGCGCTTGTCGAGCACCGCGAGCGGCGCCAAGGTGAAGACGCCGGTCAGCAGGTCGAAGCCCAGCAGGTACAGCATGATGAAACCGACCGGGAACAGCATCGCACCGACCAGCGCATTGCCGGTGTTGACCGTGATGCTGACCGCGAAGGCCGCCGCCAGCGCGAGGATGGCGCCGGCCATGAACGAGCGGATCAGCGTGTCGCGCGTGGACATCAGCAGCTTGGATTCGCCGGCATCGACCATCTTGGTGACGAACTCGGCGGGGGCTAGATAGGCCATGGGGATCCTTGGGAAGAAATGGAATGCCGGGGAAGGGGGGCAGCGCGGCTCAGGCCAGCGCGACGAGCACGCGGCCCTCGTGCTCGCGCACCGCATGCGCGCGCACCGAGTGCTCGGGCGCCTCGAGGCATTCGCCGCTGCGCAGGTCGAAGTGGTTCTTGTAGAGCGGCGAGGCGACCACGACGCGGTCGCCGAGGCTGCCGACCAGCCCGCGCGAGAGCACGCTGGCGCCGGCCTTCGGGTCGACGTTGTCGATGGCGTAGAGCGTGGCCTCCTGGCCGACGCGGAAGATCGCCACGTGCACGCCCTCGACCAGCGCGCACACGCCGGTGTCGGGCAGGATGTCGGTGGCCGCGCACACGGCGGTCCAGTGCAGGTCTTGCTGGGTCATGGGGATTCCTCTTGGGTGGTCGTGCTTCAGGCCATCGAGACGTCGGCGGCCTCGGCGCGTTCCTCGGCGCGCGCCGGCCGCTTCTGGCCGCGCTCGCTCACGAACACGATGTGCTCGTCGGGCTTGTCGCTGTTGACGAAGGAGCGGAAGCGCTGGCGCGTGGCCGGGTCGTTGACGGCGGTCTTCCACTCGCACTGGTAGGTGTCGACCACGGCCTGCATCTGGGTCTCGAGCTCGGCGTGGAGGCCCAGCGTGTCCTGCAGCAGCACGCCCTTGAGGTAGTCGAGGCCGCCCTCGAGACTCTCGCGCCAGGTGCTGGTGCGCTGCAGCCGGTCGGCGGTGCGCACGTAGAACATCAGGAAGCGGTCGATCAGGCGGATCAGCTCGGCCTTCGACAGGTCGCTCGCGAGCAGCTCGGCATGGCGCGGCTTCATGCCGCCGTTGCCGCAGACGTAGAGGTTCCAGCCCTTGTCGGTGGCGATCACGCCCACGTCCTTGCCCTGTGCCTCGGCGCATTCGCGCGTGCAGCCCGAGACGCCGAACTTGATCTTGTGCGGCGCGCGCAGGCCCTTGTAGCGGTTCTCGAGCTCGACCGCGAGGCCCACGCTGTCGTCCACGCCGTAGCGGCACCAGGTCGAACCGACGCAGCTCTTCACCGTGCGCAGCGACTTGCCGTAGGCATGGCCCGACTCGAAGCCGGCCGCGATCAGTTCCTCCCAGATCGCGGGCAGCTGCTCGACGCGCGCGCCGAACATGTCCACGCGCGCGCCGCCGGTGATCTTGGTGTAGAGGCCGTACTTCTTCGCCACCTGGCCGACCGCGATCAGCCCGTCGGGCGTGACCTCGCCGCCCGGCATGCGCGGCACCACCGAGTAGGTGCCGTCCTTCTGGATGTTGCCGAGGAAGTAGTCGTTGCTGTCCTGCAGCGCGGCCAGGTCCTTCTTGAGCACGAACTCGTTCCAGCACGAGGCGAAGATGCTCGCGGCCACGGGCTTGCAGATGTCGCAGCCCAGGCCCTTGCCGTGCTTGGCGAGCAGGTCGGCGAAGCTGCGGATCTCGCCCACGCGGATCAGGTGGTAGAGCTCCTGGCGCGAATAGGGGAAGTGCTCGCAGAGGTGGTTGTTGACGGCCATGCCGCGCCTGGCCATCTCCATCTTCATGACCTGCGTGACCAGCGGCACGCAGCCGCCGCAGGTGGCGCCGGCCTTGGTGCAGGCCTTCATCGCGGCCGGGGTGCAGGCGCCCTGGCCCACGGCCTCGCAGATCTGCCCCTTGCTGACGTCGTTGCACGAGCAGATCTGCGCGCTGTCGGGCAGGGCCTCGACGCCCAGGCCCGGCTTGGCCTTGCCGTCGCTCGAGGGCAGGATCAGGAACTCGGGATCCTCGGGCAGCGCGATGCCGTTGAGCGCCATCTGCAGCAGGGTGCCGTATTCGGCGGCGTCGCCCACCAGCACCGCGCCGAGCAGCAGCTTGCCGTCCTCGCTGACGACGATCTTCTTGTAGACCTTCTTGCGCTCGTCGATGAACTGGTAGGCGCGCGACTTCGGCGTCTTGCCGTGCGCGTCGCCGATGCTCGCCACGTCCACGCCCATCAGCTTGAGCTTGGTGCTCATGTCGGCGCCGGTGAAGGCGGCCTCGTGCTCGCCCGCGATGTGGCGTGCCGCCACGCGCGCCATGTCGTAGCCGGGCGCGACCAGGCCGAAGGTCTGTTCGTTCCACGAGGCGCATTCGCCGATCGCGTAGACGTTGCGGTCGCTGGTGCGGCAGTGGTCGTCGACCGCCACGCCGCCGCGCGGGCCCACGGCCAGCAGGCACTGGCGCGCGAGCTCGTCGCGCGGGCGGATGCCGGCCGAGAACACGATCATGTCGGTCTCGAGGTAGCTGCCGTCGGCGAACACCATGCGGTGGCGCGCGGCGGCGCCGTCGACGATCTCCACCGTGTTGCGGCCGGTGTGCACGTGCAGGCCCAGCGCCTCGATGCTCTCGCGCAGCGCGCGGCCGCCGCCTTCGTCGACCTGCACCGCCATCAACCGCGGCGCGAACTCCACCACATGGGTCTCCAGGCCCATGTCGCGCAGCGCCTTCGCGCATTCGAGGCCGAGCAGGCCGCCGCCCACCACCACGCCGCTGCGCGAGCGCGCGCCGCATTCCTTCATCGCCTCGAGGTCCTCGATGGTGCGGTAGACGAAGCAGTGGGGCCGGTCGCGCCCGGGCACCGCGGGCACGAAGGGGAAGGAGCCGGTGGCCAGCACGAGCTTGTCGTAGGCCACGACTTCGCCGTCGGCCGTGGTGACGGTGTTGTTGCGCCGCTCGACGGCCACCGCGCGCGCCGCGAGGCGCAGCGTGAAGCCGCTGCGCTCGAAGAAGCCGGGCTCGACCAGCGAGAGGTCTTCGGCCGTCTTGCCCGAGAAGAATTCGGACAGGTGCACCCGGTCGTAGGCCGGCCGGGGCTCCTCGCACAGGACGGTGACTTCCGCGCCGGGAATGCCGAGCGCGTGGAGCTGCTCGAGGAACTTGTGGCCGACCATGCCGTGGCCGATGACTGCGATTTTCATGCTGAGGTCCTGCGGGGGCAGCCGGTCCTCGGAGGCAGGCCACCAGGGCTGTCGGAGGGACAGCGGCAGGAGGCCTCCGCGACGGAACGGATGCGAATAATCGGATGGACAAACGAATCCGGCGGCTCATCGCCATCGGCTCGCTCGAACCCCGCCGTCGTTAGCGGAGGCACTGCGGACCCACCCAGTGCCGGGAGGTCCGCGTTGGGGTCGAGCAATATCCATGCCGCCGAAAAAGACCGGTCGGAGCCCGCGCGCGCACCGCAATCGCACCGAAAGCGGCGCGGCGGCGGTGCGGCGCTGTCCGCATTGGTGCGGTGCCGGAAAGGGTGGCCGCGCGGCCGTGACGCCGGGGCCGGGGCTTTTTCGTATGCTCGGGTGCCTGCAACGCGGGGCGCACGCCCCCACGAACCTCCGAAGACCCAAGCCATGTGCGGCTCCGAACTCCATTCCCTTCCCGACGGTGTCCAGCGCGTCGCGCGCGTGCTCCAGGACGCCGGCCATCCGCATGCGCCGCGCATGCTCGACGACGCCTGCCGCACCGCGCAGCAGGCGGCCGACGCGCTCGGCATCGCGGTCGGCCAGATCGCCAAGAGCATCATCTTCCGGCGCAAGAGCGACGAGGTCGCGGTGCTCGTCATCACCTCGGGCGACAAGCGCGTCGACGAGAAGAAGGTCGACGCGATCGTCGGCAAGACCGGCCGCGCCGACGCCGACTTCGTGAAGGCGCGCACCGGCTTCACCATCGGCGGCGTATCGCCCGTGGGCCATGTCACGAAGCCGGTGGTGCTGATCGACCGCGAGCTTTTCCGCTTCGAGGAGATCTGGGCCGCCGCGGGCCATCCGCATGCGGTGTTCCAGCTGCGCCCGCACGACCTCGAGACGCTCACGGGCGCGCCGGTGGCCGACGTGGTGGTGGCCGCGGCGTGAACGTCGCCGAAGCGCGGGCCCTGGCCGACCGCGCCGCCGAGCTGCGCGAGCGGGTTGAGCCGGTGCCCTCGCCCTGCAGCTCGGTGTGCCGCATGGACCGGCTCAGCGGCTTCTGCGAGGGCTGCCTGCGCACCATCCCCGAGATCGCGGGCTGGAGCCGCATGGAGGACGACGAGCGGCGGCAGGTCTGGCGCGCGATAGAGTGGCGGGCCCGGGCCGGCATCTGGCGGGCGCCGGCCATCGGAGACATCGACGCATGAAGCACATCGACTTCTACCTGGACTTCATCTCGCCCTATGCCTACCTCGCGTTCGAGCAGCTGCCGCAGGCGCTCGAGGGCCTGAGCTACAGCGTGGACTACCGGCCGGTGCTGCTGGGCGCGGTGCTCAAGGCGCACGGCCAGCTCGGGCCGGCCGAGATTCCCGCCAAGCGCGGCTGGACCTACCGCCACGTGCTGTGGCTGGGCCACCAGCACGGCATCGAGATCGCGATGCCGGCCTCGCATCCCTACAACCCGCTCGCGCACCTGCGGCTCGCGCTCTCCACCTGCGACGACGGCCGCGTGAGCCGGCTGGTGGCCGAGACCGTCTTTCGCCACGTCTGGCGCGGCGGCCTCGAGGCGGTCGATCCCGCGCGGCTGGCCGCGCTCACCGCGCAACTGCAACCGCGTCGCGATGCCGGCAGCGACGAGAACAAGGCCCTGCTCCAGCGCAACACCGCGGACGCGATCGCGCTCGGCGTGTTCGGCACGCCGGCCTATGCGGTCGACGGCCGGCTGTTCTGGGGCTTCGACGGCCTCGCGATGCTGCGCGCCTACCTCGCGGGCGATGCCTGGTTCGACGGCCCGCAATGGGCCGAGGCAGACCAGCGTCCGGCCCTGCTGCGCAGCAGCAAAAACTGAGCATCGTCGGCCGCCAGGCTGCATTTCTTACAGGCTGAAACGTGCGTCGAGGGTTTCACCTTAATCCGTAAGCGCCCGTTCAGTTTCGCGAAAGGCTCGGGTCAGTCGCGCCTCCAAGAATGCCCCACGGTCCCGAATTCGGGCGCCGCATGAACGCATACACAGGAGACGATCAATGGCAGCCACACTAGATTCACGGGGAGTGCCGCATCCGGCCCCCCGGCCCATGTCGGCGGAGGAGAAGAAGGTCATCTTCGCTTCTTCGCTGGGAACCGTGTTCGAGTGGTACGACTTCTACCTCTACGGTTCGCTCGCGGCGATCATCGCGAAGCAGTTCTTCAGCGGCCTCGATGCGGGCGCGGCCTTCATCTTCGCGCTGCTGGCCTTCGCGGCCGGCTTCCTGGTGCGTCCGTTCGGCGCCATCGTGTTCGGCCGGCTCGGCGACATGATCGGGCGCAAGTACACCTTCCTGGTCACGATCCTGATCATGGGCCTGTCGACCTTCATCGTCGGCCTGCTGCCCAGCTACGCGACCATCGGCGTCGCGGCGCCGGTGATCCTGATCGCGCTGCGCATGCTGCAGGGCCTCGCGCTCGGCGGCGAGTACGGCGGTGCCGCCACCTACGTGGCCGAGCACGCGCCGCACGGCAAGCGCGGTGCTTACACCTCGTGGATCCAGACCACGGCCACGCTCGGCCTGTTCCTGAGCCTGATCGTGATCCTGGGCGTGCGCGAAGGCCTGGGCGAAGCGGTGTTCAACGACTGGGGCTGGCGCATTCCGTTCCTGGTCTCGATCCTGCTGCTGGGCATCTCGGTGTGGATCCGCCTGTCGCTGTCGGAATCGCCGGCGTTCCAGCGCATGAAGGCCGAGGGCAAGACCTCGAAGGCGCCGCTGGCCGAATCCTTCGGCGAGTGGAAGAACCTGAAGATCGTGATCCTGGCGCTCGTGGGCCTGACCGCGGGCCAGGCCGTGGTCTGGTACTCGGGCCAGTTCTACGCGCTCTTCTTCCTGACCGCGCAGCTCAAGGTCGATGCGACCACCGCCAACCTGATGATTGCCGCCGCGCTGCTGCTCGGCACCCCGTTCTTCGTGGTCTTCGGCACGCTGTCGGACAAGATCGGCCGCAAGCCGATCATCATGGCCGGCTGCCTGCTGGCCGTGGTGACCTACTTCCCGGTCTTCAAGATGCTGACCGAGGCCGCCAACCCCGACCTCGCCCGCGCCCAGGCCACGGCCGGCGTGACCGTGACCGCCGACCCCGCGACCTGCTCGTTCCAGGGCAACCCGGTGGCACGCGAGATCGACTTCCGCAGCTCCTGCGACATCGCCAAGCGCTACCTGGTGCAGAACTCGGTGAGCTATGAGAACGTGGCCGGCGCGCCGGGTTCGAAGGCCATCGTGAAGATCGGCGACAAGACGGTGGAAGCACCGATCGGCAACGTCGTGAACCTCAAGTTCGACGAGACCTCCGCCAAGGAGATCGCCGCCTTCAAGAAGGGCGTGGCCGAGGACCTGAAGATCGCTGGCTACCCGGCCAAGGCCGACCCCGCGAAGATGAACAAGGTGCTGACGGTGCTGCTGCTGTTCTGGCTGGTGCTGCTGGTGACCATGGTCTACGGGCCGATCGCCGCGATGCTGGTCGAGCTGTTCCCCACGCGCATCCGCTACACCTCGATGAGCCTGCCGTACCACATCGGCAACGGCTGGTTCGGCGGCCTGCTGCCGACCACCGCCTTCGCCATCGTGGCCTCCACCGGCAACATGTACAACGGCCTCTGGTACCCGATCATCATCGCGGGCATCACGCTGGTGATCGGCACGCTGTTCATCCGCGAGACCAAGGACGTGGACATCTACGCCCACGACTGAGCGCCACGGCGCCGATGAGAGGAGGGCGCCGCGCGCCCTCCGTTCAACAAAGAGGCTTCATGCCGACCCTCGGCATGAGGCCTTTTTCTTGAACCCAGCACTACCCCTCTCAGGAGACAGAACCCATGTGGAAAATCGCAGTCGGCTTCGCCATCTTCGCGGCCATCGCGCTGTACGTGATCTCGAAGGCCGGCGACAAGGTCGACATGTCGGGCGAGAAGCACGGCGTGGAAGTGCACGAGCCGGCGCCTGCCGCGCCGGCTGCGGCCGCGAGCGCGCCGAAGTAAGCCGCGATGCCCTGCGGCCGCCGCCGGGCCGCCCCAAGGCGGCCGCGCCTCCCCCTCGGGGGGGTGGAGTTACACGCCGCGCAGCGGCGTGAAAAGTCGGGGGGCTCTCATCGCTTGAAGCGGCCGTCGCTCACGATGGAGAGGTCGACGTATTCGATGCCGGTGTGATCGGTCGGCGAGAACGAGATGTCGAGCCCGCCGCCCGGGTCGTACTGGAAGGCATTGAGCGTGGCCAGCAGCCGCGCGCGCGTGGGCTTCGGTCCGGTGCGGCGCAGCGCCTCCACCAGCACCTTGGTCGCCACGAAGCCTTCGAGCAGCGCGGGCGACAGTTCCTCCTGCCCCTTGGCCTTGGCGAGCGCCAGGGCCTCCTTGATCAGCGGATTGCCGAACGAGCGCTCGTAGGGGAACACCTGCGTGACGATCACGCCGCGGCTCGCGCCACCGAGGTCCTTGATGAAGCCCGAGGCCGCGTTGTTCGACAGCGTGACCACCTGCGCGGCCGAGCCCGCGGCGCGCAGCGCCTTCACGCCGTCGGACACCGAGGTGCCCGAGCCGATCCACAGCACGGCCTGCGCATTGGCCTCGACGAGCTTCGGCACGATGGCCGCGAAGTCGGGCTTGTTGCGGTCGGCCAGCGCGATCACCACCGGCTTGAGGTTGGCCTTCTCGAAGCCACGGTTCGCGCCCTCGAGGCCGTCCTTGCCGAAGGAGTCGTCGGCCTGCACCACCGCGATGCGCTGGATGCCCGTGGTCTGCAGGTGCACTACCGCCTTCTCGGCCTCGCGCTGGTAGGTGGAGCGCACGTTGAAGATGTTCTTCTGCACCGGCTTGTGCAGCGCCATCGCGCCGGTCGAGGGGCCGACCAGCGGCACGCCGTGCTTGTCGAGCAGCGGGATCACCGCGAGCGTGTTGGGCGTGCCGCGGTTGAGCAGCAGCGCGACCACCTTCTTTTCCTCGATCAGGATGCGCGAGTTCTCGAGCGAGCGCTTGGCATCGAGGCCGTCGTCCATGCGGATGACCTCGATCTGCTCGCCGTTGATGCCGCCCTGGGCATTCACCTGGTCGATGACCAACTGCGAGCCCATGATCGTCTCCTTCACGCTGGCCGCCACCGGTCCCGACAGGTCGGCCGACTGGCCGATCACGATCTGGGCCGAGGTGCCGGTCGCCGCGAGCGCGATCAGCAACGCAGCGGCGCGCAGGCGCGGGATGCTTTTCTTCTTCTTCATCGACAAAACCTTTCCCGTCGGGATTCGTGCCCATGTCAGCAAATGCAATTATGTGTAGCTAGACGTGACATGCGATTCCTCGTGCAAACCCTGTAAAACCGTTGTTTGCAAAAGCAAAAAGCCGGGCGCTGGGCCCGGCTTCGTCGAGAGGGAAAGGCGGCGCTTCAGCGCTTGAAGCGGCCCTCGCTGATGATCGAGAGGTCGGCGAAATCGATGCCGCTGTGGTCCTGCGGCGTGTAGCTGATCTCGAGGCCGCCGAGGTCGTAGTCGCGCAGGCCGTCGAGCGCGGCCACCACGCGGGCGCGCGTGGGCTTGGGGCCGGCGCGGCGCAGCGCCTCCACCAGCACCTTGGCCGAGGCGAAGCCCTCGAGCGCCGCGGGCGAGAGCTCGTTCTGTCCCTTGGCCTTCGCGAGCGCGATCGCCTCCTTCACCATCGGATAGCTGATCGAGCGCTCGCTCGGGAACACCTGCGTGACCACCACGCCGCGGCTGGCGTCGCCGAGCTGCTTGATGAAGCCCGAGGAGGCGTTGTTCGACAGCGTGACCACCTGCGCCGCCGAGCCGGCCGCGCGCAGCGCCTTGATGCCGTCGACCACCGCGCTGCCCGAGCCGATCCACAGCACCGCCTGCGCATTGGCCTGGACGATGGCGGGCACGATGGCCGCGTAGTCGGGCTTGTCGCGGTCGGCCGGCACGGTGGCCGCGGGCTGGGCCTTGGCCTTGCCGAAGCCGGTCATCGCGCCCTCGAGCGCATCGGCGCCGAAGGAGTCGGTCACGTGCACGACCGCGATGCGCACCATGCCGATGGTCAGCAGGTGCTGCACCGCCTTCTCGGCCTCGCGCTGGTAGGTGGCGCGCACGTTGAACACGTTCCGCTGCACCGGCTTGTGCAGCACCATCGCGCCGGTGGAGGGCCCGATCAGCGCCACGCCGTGCTTGTCGAGCCAGGGAATGATGGCTTGCGAATGCGGTGTGCCGCGGCTCATGAAGAGCGCGAGCACCTTCCTGTCCTCGATCAGCGCGCGGCCGTTCTCGCCCGCGCGCTTGACGTCGAAGCCGTCGTCGAGCCGGACCACCTCGATCTTCTCGCCGTGCACGCCGCCCTGCGCATTGGCGGCATCGATCACGAGCTGCGCGCCGCCGATGGTCTCGTTGACGCTGGCGGCCACCGGGCCCGTCATGCCGGCGGTCTGGCCGATCAGGATCTGCGCCTGCGCGGGCAGCAGAACCAGCGCGCCGAGCGCGATCAGTGCCGCGCGCAGGCGGCCGTGCTTGTTCGTCATGTGTGCTCGTCCCTTCTTTTGCGATGGCGCTGCCACCGTTGCAAACCAACGCCTTATTTGTTTCTAAAAGTATTAAATTCACCATTCGGACAAACCCCTGCGCGGCCACCGTCCTTACAGCGGGGTGCACCGGCGCGTCATGGACCACTCCCTAGAATGTTTGCCCCACCCCCAAGGCACTCATGACACAGGGCTCCATCCGCATCCGTGGCGCACGCCAGCACAACCTCCAGAATCTCGACCTCGACATCCGCACCGGCGAGATGACCGTGGTCACCGGGCCCAGCGGCTCGGGCAAGTCGAGCCTCGTGTTCGACACCCTGTACGCCGAGGGCCAGCGGCGCTACGTCGAAACCTTCTCCGCCTACGCCCGCCAGTTCCTCGACCGCATGGACAAGCCGGCGGTCGACAAGGTCGAGGGCGTGCCGCCCGCGATCGCCATCGACCAGACCAACCCGGTGCGCTCCTCGCGCTCCACGGTCGGCACGATGACCGAGCTCAACGACCACCTGAAGCTGCTCTACGCACGCGCGGCCGACCTGTTCGACCGCGAGACCGCGCTGCCGGTGCGCCACGATTCGCCCGACAGCATCTATGCGCAGATCGTCGAGCGCGCCGCGGCCGCGGGCGATCCGCGGCTGGTCGTGACCTTCCCGGTCGAGCTGCCCGCGAGCACCACGGCCGACGAGGTCACGCAGTGGCTGTCGGCCAGCGGCTTCACGCGCGTGCAGGCCGAGCGCGAGGTGGCCACGCCCACCGGGCCGCGCAAGGTGCTCGACGTGGTGGCCGACCGCTTCCGCGTCTCGAGCGCCGAGCGCTCGCGCGTGGTGGAGGCGATCGAGGTCGCGCTCAAGCGCGGCAGCGGGCGCGTGACGGTGCATGCGACCGGGGCCGAGGAGAACGCTCCGACGGACGTGTGGAAGTTCTCCACGGGCCTGCACTGCCCCGAGAGCGACATCCGCTACGGCGACCCGATCCCCTCGATGTTCTCGTTCAACTCGGCCGTCGGCGCCTGCGACAGCTGCCGCGGCTTCGGCCGCGTGATCGGCGTCGACCTCGGCCTCGTGATCCCGAACGACAAGCTCACCCTGCGCGCGGGCGCGGTCAAGACCATCCAGACCCCGGCCTGGAAGGAGGCGCAGGACGACCTCATGCGCCATGCCGAGGCCGCCGGCATTCCGCGCGACACGCCATGGAACAAGCTCACCGCCGAGCAGAAGCACTGGGTGATCGAGGGCACGCCCAACTACAAGGAGGGCAACTGGAACAAGCAGTGGTACGGCATCCGCCGCTTCTTCGGCTACCTCGAGAGCAAGGCCTACAAGATGCACATCCGCGTGCTCTTGTCGAAGTACCGCAGCTACACGCCGTGCCCCACCTGCGCGGGCGCGCGGCTCAAGCTCGAAAGCCTGCTGTGGCGCATCGGCAGCAAGGAAGACGCCGACGCGGTGCTGCCGCCCGAGAAGCGCTTCATGCCCATCGGCGTGAAGTGGACGCGCGCGCAGCTCGAGGCGCTGCCGGGCCTGTGCCTGCATGACCTGATGCTGCTGCCGATCGAGCGGCTGCGCCAGCTGTTCGACCGAATGACGGCCGGCGGCACCGCCACGGCCGGCGAGACGCAGCGCTCGAGCGCGGCCGGCGAGGTCCAGGCGCTCAAGCTGCTGTTCGAGGAGATCACGACCCGGCTGCGCTACCTGCACGACGTCGGCATCGGCTACCTCACGCTCGACCGCCAGAGCCGCACGCTCAGCGGCGGCGAGGTGCAGCGCATCAACCTCACGACCGCGCTCGGCACCTCGCTGGTCAACACGCTGTTCGTGCTCGACGAGCCCAGCATCGGGCTGCATCCGCGCGACATGAACCGCATCACCGAGGCCATGCTGCGGCTGCGCGACGCGGGCAACACGCTGGTGGTGGTCGAGCACGACCCGGCCGTGATGCTCGCGGCCGACCGCGTGATCGACATGGGCCCGGGCCCCGGCGCGCGCGGCGGCCAGATCGTGTTCGACGGCAGCACCGACGCGCTGCGCGACGCCGACACGCTGACCGGCCAGTACCTGGGCGGGCGCAAGAAGATCGGCATGGGCTTCAAGCGGCTGGTCAGCGAGAACACGCACCGGCTCATCCTCGAGGGCGTGCGCGAGCACAACCTCAAGGACATCAGCGTCGAGTTCCCGCTTGCGCGCCTGGTCTGCGTGACCGGCGTCAGCGGCTCGGGCAAGTCGACGCTGGTGCAGGACGTGCTCGCGCCCGCGCTGATGCGCCACTTCGGCAAGGCCACCGAGACGCCCGGCGCGCACGACCGCCTGCTCGGCGCCGACCACCTCGGCGACGTGGTGTTCGTCGACCAGTCGCCGATCGGCAAGACCGCGCGTTCCAACCCCGCGAGCTACGTCGGCGCCTGGGACGCGATCCGCGAGATCTTCGCCACCGCGCCGATCTCGCGCCAGCGCGGCTACACCGCGAGCAAGTTCAGCTTCAATTCGGGCGACGGCCGCTGCCCCACCTGCGGCGGCTCGGGCTTCGAGCACGTCGAGATGCAGTTCCTCTCCGACGTCTACCTGCGCTGCCCCGACTGCGACGGCAAGCGCTACCGGCCCGAGATCCTCGAGGTGCGCATCGAGCGCCACGGCAAGAGCTTCAACGTGGCCGACATCCTCGAGCTGACCGTGGCCGAGGCCGCGGCGCTGTTCGATGCCGACCGCGACGTGCTGCGCGTCCTGCAGCCGATCTCCGACGTGGGCCTCGACTACGTCAAGCTGGGCCAGCCCGTGCCCACGCTGTCGGGCGGCGAGGCGCAGCGCCTGAAGCTCGCGGGCTTCCTGGCCGAGGCCGCCAAGGGCGCGACCTCGAGCAAGCAGGCAGTGGCGCGCAAGGGCACGCTGTTCCTGTTCGACGAGCCCACCACCGGCCTGCACTTCGACGACATCGCGCGGCTCATGCGCGCGCTGCGCAAGCTGCTCGACGCCGGCCATTCGCTGATCGTGATCGAGCACAACCTCGACGTGATCCGCGCCAGCGACTGGTGCATCGACCTCGGCCCCGAAGGCGGCGAGGGCGGCGGCCAGGTGGTGGCCGAGGGCACGCCCGAGCAGCTGCGCGAGAACCGCGCCTCGCTCACGGGCGCCGCGCTGGCCGACTACGAGCTCGCGATCGGCCCGGGCGCCTACAAGGTGGCCGAGCGCGCGGCGCGCCGCTACATCGCGCAGGCCAAGAAGGCGCCGGGCGCCGACGCGGTCGAGATCGTGAACGCGCGCGAGCACAACCTCAAGAACCTCAGCGTCAACATCCCGCGCGGCAAGTTCAGCGTGGTCACGGGCGTGAGCGGTTCGGGCAAGTCCACGCTGGCTTTCGACATCCTGTTCAACGAAGGCCAGCGCCGCTACCTCGAATCGCTCAACGCGTATGCGCGCAGCATCGTGCAGCCCGCGGGCCGGCCCGAGGTCGATGCCGTCTACGGCATTCCGCCCACGGTGGCGATCGAGCAGCGCCTGTCGCGCGGCGGCCGCAAGAGCACGGTGGGCACCACCACCGAGGTCTGGCATTTCCTGCGCCTCTTGTTCGTGAAGCTCGGCGTGCAGCACTGCGTGAAGGACGGCGCGGCCGTGCAGCCGCAGACGCCCGACAGCATCGCCGCGCAGCTGATGCGCAACTTCAAGGGCCAGCACATCGGCCTGCTCGCGCCGCTGGTGAGCAACCGCAAGGGCGTCTACACCGAGCTGGCCGACTGGGCGCGGCCGCGCGGCTTCACGCACCTGCGCGTGGACGGCGACTTCCTGCCGACCGCGGGCTTCCCGCGCATCGACCGCTTCAAGGAACACAGCATCGAGCTGCCCGTGGCCAGCCTCGACGTGCTGCCCACGAACGAGAACCAGCTGCGCGAGGCGCTCACGAAGGCGCTCGAGCACGGCAAGGGCGTGGTGCACGTGCTCAGCGAGATGGACGGCCTGCGCGCCGCCATGATGGCCGGCGTGACGGCCGCCGGCATCGGCCGCGTCAGCGTGTTCTCGACCCTGCGCGCCTGCCCGGTCTGCAGCACCAGTTACGCCGAGCTCGACCCGCGCCTGTTCAGCTACAACAGCAAGCACGGCTGGTGCCCCGACTGCGTGGGCACCGGCGTCAAGCTCAGCAAGGAACAGCGCAAGATCTTCGACGACTCGGTGATGGCCGACGACCAGAAGGGACGCGAGCAGACCTTCGCCGAGCCCGACGCCGAGGACGTGGGCGACGTGGCCTGCCCGACCTGCAAGGGCACGCGGCTCAACCCCACAGCGCGCGCGGTGCTGTTCGGCGGCGGCGCGGTCCACGCGCATGCCGGCACGCCGGGCTGGGGCGAGGGCGGCATCGGCATCACCGAGCTCGCGCGCATGAGCGTGACCGACATCCGCACCTGGTTCGAGAACCTCTCGCTCGCGGGCCGCGAGGCCGAGATCGCGCGCGACCTGGTGCCCGAGATCAAGAGCCGGCTCGAATTCCTCGAGGAGGTGGGCCTGGGCTACCTCACGCTCGACCGCGGCGCGCCCACGCTCAGCGGCGGCGAGGCGCAGCGCATCCGGCTCGCGGCGCAGCTCGGCAGCAACCTGCAGGGCGTGTGCTACGTGCTCGACGAGCCGACCATCGGCCTGCATGCGCGCGACAACCGCATCCTGCTCGACGCGCTGCACAAGCTCGGCGACAAGGGCAACACGCTGGTGGTGGTGGAGCACGATGAGGACACGATCCGCCGCGCCGACCACATCATCGACATCGGCCCGAGCGCCGGCAAGCGCGGCGGCCGCCTGGTGGCGCAGGGCGCGGTGGCCGACATCGAGCAGGCGGCCGAGTCGCAGACCGGCCGCTACCTGCGCGACGCGATCAAGCATCCGCTGCAGGCGCGCCGGCTGATTCCCTCGCCCGACCCGAAGGCGCCCGACAACGGCCAGTGGCTCACGGTGCGCGGCGCCGACATGCACAACCTGCAGGACGTGACGGTCACCGTGCCGCTGCAGCGGCTGGTGGTGGTCACCGGCGTGAGCGGCTCGGGCAAGTCCACGCTCGCGCGCGACGTGCTGCTGGCCAACGTGCAGGCCGTGGTGCAGCAGCGCAGCACCAAGGCCGGCCGCGACGCCGATGCCGCGGGCAAGCGACCGGCCTGGGCCGGCTGCAAGGGCGTCGAGGGCTACCAGAGCGTGGACCGCGTGCTCGAGGTCGACCAGACCCCGATCGGCAAGACGCCGCGCAGCTGCCCCGCGACCTACATCGGCTTCTGGGACACCATCCGCAAGCTGTTCGCCGACACCCTCGAGGCCAAGGCCCGCGGCTACGGCCCGGCGCGCTTCAGCTTCAACACCGGCGAGGGCCGCTGCCCGGCCTGCGACGGCGCGGGCGTGCGCACCATCGAGATGAGCTTCCTGCCCGACGTGAAGGTGCCCTGCGAGGTCTGCCACGGCGCGCGCTTCAACCCCGAGACGCTGGCCGTGAGCTGGCGCGGCAAGAGCATCGGCGACGTGCTGCAGATGGAGGTGGACGAGGCGGTCGAGTTCTTCGCGAGCATGCCCAACATCAGCCATCCGCTGCAGCTGCTCAAGGACGTGGGGCTCGGCTACCTGACGCTGGGCCAGCCCTCGCCCACGCTGTCGGGCGGCGAGGCGCAGCGCATCAAGCTGGTGACCGAACTGAGCAAGGTGCGCGACGACATCACGCGCCGCGGCCAGAAGGCGCCGCACACGCTCTACGTGCTCGACGAGCCGACCGTGGGCCTGCACATGGCCGACGTCGAGAAGCTGATCCACGTGCTGCACCGGCTGGTGAACGGCGGCCACAGCGTGGTGGTGATCGAGCACGACCTCGACCTGATCGCCGAGGCCGACTGGATCGTCGACCTCGGGCCCGAGGGCGGCAACGGCGGCGGGCGCGTGGTGGCGGCTGCTGCGCCCGAGGAAGTGGTGCGACTGGGCACGCACACGGGCGTGGCGCTGGCACCCGTGCTGGCGCGCTGAAATCCCGAACCGGTCGGGCTGAGCTTGTCGAAGCCTCGCGCGGCGCTTCGACAGGCTCAGCGTGAACGGGTGGAAGGTGTTTCGCGCTTGCTGTCGCCCAACGCCGGACGGTAGCCCCGAACCGTCGGGCGCGGGCGCTTGCCCCTGCGCTCGACGCGGTCGGGGCCTCGGGCCTCGCCGCGGCCGCGCGCGCGGCGCAGAATGGACTCGAACCCTTGGCGCAGGCGCACATCCTGGACCCGCCATGGTGGAACGGATCGGGTGCGGCGCCGGCCGGGGCTCGCAAGGAGTCCTGCCATGACCCGCTTCATCGATGTCCACAGCCTGGTCCGCCTGGTCGATGAGACCGGCGTGCCGCAGTTCCTCACGGCCCTGGCCGACGCGCTGCGCGACGATTTCCTGCGCTGGCGCGAGTTCGACAAGAAGGCCCGCGTGGCCAGCCATTCGCACCTCGGCGTGATCGAGCTGATGCCGGTGGCCGACGACGGCGCCTATGCCTTCAAGTACGTCAACGGCCATCCGCACAACACCGCGGTCGGGCTGCCCACCGTCATGGCCTTCGGCGTGCTCGCCGAGGTCGACACCGGCTACCCGGTGCTGCTGTCAGAGCTCACCCTGACCACCGCATTGCGCACGGCAGCCACCTCCGCCATGGCGGCGCGCGCGCTGGCGCGGCCCGGTTCGCGCAGCCTCGCGCTGATCGGCAACGGCTCGCAGAGCGAGTTCCAGGCGCTGGCCTTCCATGCGCTGCTGGGCATCGAGGAGGTGCGCGTGTTCGACATCGACCCGCATGCCACCGACAAGCTGGTGCGCCATCTCTCGGCCTGCTCGTCGATGGAGATCGTGCGCGCGCGTTCGGTGGCCGAGGCGGTGCGCGGCGCCGACATCGTGACCACCGTCACCGCCCACCAGGGCCATGCGACGGTGCTCGAGCCCGGAATGATCGAACCGGGCATGCACATCAACGCGGTGGGCGGCGATTCGCCCGGCAAGACCGAGCTCGACCCCGGCGTGCTGCGCGGCGCGCGCGTGTTCGTGGAGTACGAGCCGCAGACCCGCGTCGAGGGCGAGATCCAGCAGCTGGCGGCCGACTTCCCGGTGCACGAGCTCTGGAAGGTGCTGCTCGGCGAGGTGCCGGGCCGCGAGCGGCCGGACCAGGTCACGGTGTTCGATTCGGTCGGCTTCGCGCTCGAGGACTACACCGCGCTGCGCTACATCCATCAGCTCGCGATCGAGCGCGGCGTGGGCCGGCAGATCGCGCTGGTGCCCGAGCTCGACGATCCCAAGGACCTGTTCGGGCTCACGGCCGCGGGCCGGCGCCGGGCCGTGCTGCGGCGTGCGGCATGATGGGCGGCTGTCCAGCCACGGCGCCCGCCGCCGACCCCGTTCCATGCTCACCATCTACAACGACCGGCACACACTCCACCAAGGCAAAGTCGAGATGTTCCGCGGCGAGCTCGTGCCGTGCTTCGAGGTGCCGGCGCGCGCCGACCACGTCAAGGCCGAGATCGAGCGCCGCGCGCTCGGCCCGCTGCTCGCGCCCGATGCGCTGCCCGACGCGCTGCTCGCCAAGGTGCATGCGCCGCGCTACCTCGACTTCATCGCCGGCGCCTGGGGCGAGTGGGTGGCGCTCGATCCCGCCAATGCCGAACGCGACGCGCTGCCCTCGTACTGGCCCACGCGCGGCATGCGCACCGACGTGCTGCCCGCGAGCTTCCCCGCGCGCCTGGGCCTGTTCGGCTTCGATGCGGGCACGCCGCTGACGGCCGGCAGCTGGGCCGCCGCGCGGCACGGCGCGGCCAGCGCCTTCACCGCGGCGCAGCGCGTCGTCGGCGGCGAGCGCGCCGCCTTCGCGCTGACCCGGCCGCCGGGCCACCATGCGGGCGCCGACTTCTTCGGCGGCTACTGCTTCCTCAACAACGCCGCCGTGGCCGCGCAGGCGCTGCGCGACGCGGGCATCGAACGCGTGGCCGTGCTCGACGTCGACTACCACCACGGCAACGGCACCCAGGCCATCTTCTACGCGCGCGACGACGTGCATTTCGCGAGCCTGCATGCCGATCCCGTCACCGACTATCCCTACTACCTCGGCCATGCCGACGAGCGCGGCGCCGGCGCGGGGCTGGGCTTCAACCACAACCTGCCGCTGCCGCGCGGCACCGACTTCGCGGGCTGGCGCGCGGTGCTGACGAGCGCGCTCGCGCGCATCGCCGAGGTGAAGGCCGGCGCGCTCGTGGTCTCGCTCGGCGTCGACACCTTCGAGGGCGATCCGATCTCGGGCTTCAGGCTGCGCAGCGACGACTACCTGCGCATGGGCGAGGACCTCGCGCGCGCGGGCCTGCCGACGGTGTTCGTGTTCGAGGGCGGCTATGCGGTGGCCGAGGTGGGCGTCAACGCGGTGAACGTGCTCGAGGGCTTCGAGCAGGCCTGAATGTCCTTGCGGCCTTGAGGAAATCAGGGCTGCCCCGGTTGTCTGGTGCCGATCGGCGGGGCCCAATCGCGCTCTTTCAAATCCAGCCGGGACCCCAGCCGCCATGCTCCGCCGCCACATCTTCCTCCGCACCGCCGCGCTCGCCGCCTGCGGTTTCGCCGCGCCCCTGGCCGCCTTCGCGCAGCAGGCCTTTCCGGCCAAGCCGGTCAAGCTGGTGATCGCCTTCCCCGCGGGCGGCCCCACCGACATCACCATGCGCCAGCTCGCCGACAACGCGAGCCGCATCCTCGGCCAGCCCGTGATCGTCGACAACAAGCCCGGCGCCGGCGGCACCCTGCCTGCGCAGGCGCTGCAGACCTCGCAGGCCGACGGCTACACCATCGCCCAGATCCCGCTCGGCGTGTTCCGCCTCGGCTACACCACCAAGATCAACTGGGATCCGCTCAAGGACATCAACTATGTCATCAACGTGACCGGCTATGCCTTCGGCATCGTCGTGCCCGCGAACAGCCCGTTCAAGACCTGGGCCGACTTCGTCGCCTATGCCAAGGCCAACCCCGGCAAGCTGACCTACGGCTCCACCGGCACCCTGACCAGCCCGCACCTGACCACCGAGCTGGTCGCGCAGAAGGCCGGCATCGAGCTACAGCACGTGCCCTACAAGGGCAGCGCCGACCTGATGCTCGCCGTGGTGAGCGGCCAGCTCATGGCCGCCGCCGACAGCACCGGCTTCGCGCCGCAGGTCGAGGCCGGCAAGCTGCGCGTGCTCAACACCTGGGGCGAGAAGCGCCTGGCCAAGTTCCCCGACGCGCCCACGCTCAAGGAGCTGGGCTACGACATCGTGCAGAACTCGCCCTTCGGCATCGGCGCGCCCGAGGGCACGCCGCCCGAGGTCGTGAAGAAGCTGCACGACGCCTTCAAGCAGGCGATGGAGGAGCCGAGCTACGTCGCCGCGCTCGGGCGCTACGACATGCTGCCCGACTACATGAGCTCGGCGCAGTACACGAAGTTTGCACAGGACACGGTGGCGCGGGAGAAGGTGCTGATCGAGAAGCTGGGGTTGGCGAAGGAGAAGTGAGGCGGGCTCCCTGCTTCTTTGTCAAACATGTTTAAAAGTTGAAGCTTTTTAAACATGACAAGGCGCACATGCATAAGAATCGGCGGTTTCCTATACACGTCCGGCCTTCCGAATGGCATTCGATCGCCTGCAACCCTTCAATGCGCTGCCTTTGCTGCCGCCCGCGATCGAGCTCGAAAGCAAGGCGGTGCTCAAGCAGGCGATCTCCGCCAACCGGGTCCTGGCCAACCTTCGAGGGCTCGCCGCGCAGATTCCGAACCAGGACGTGCTGATCAGCAGCATCGTTCTGCAGGAGGCCCGGCTTTCGTCCGAGATCGAGAACATCGTCACCACCAACGATGAGCTGTATCGCGCGGACGCCGATGCCGATGGCAAGGCCGATGCGCACACCAAGGAAGTCCTGCGCTATCGCGAGGCGCTGTACCTCGGGCTCGAGGCCCTGAAGACGCGCCCGCTGGCCACCAACCTCTTCATCGAGATCGCACAGCGGATCAAGCAGATCGAGTTCGGCGTACGCGCCATTCCCGGCACCGCATTGAAGAACAACGTGGGCGAGGTGATCTACACGCCGCCGGTCGGCGAAGCCGTGATCCGGGAAAAGCTCGCGAACCTGGAGGGCTTCATCCACGGCGACGACGATCTCGACCCCTTGCTGAAGATGGCAGTGATGCACTACCAGTTCGAGGCCATCCATCCCTTTGCGGACGGCAACGGCCGAACGGGGCGCATCCTGAACCTGCTGTTCTTGGTCGACAAGGGATTGCTGGACAGCCCGGTGCTCTTCCTGTCGCGCTACTTCATCGCGAACCGGGCCGGCTACTACGATGGCCTGCGCCGGGTGACCGAGTCGCGGGACTGGGAGAACTGGCTGCTCTTCATGCTGCGGGCGGTGGAGAGCACGGCCCAGCAGACCTTCGATCAGGTGATGCGGATCCGGGCGCTGATGGAGAGGGTCCGGGAGCGGGTGCAGCGGGAGGCGCCGAACGTCTACAGCAAGGACCTGATCGAGGTGATCTTCCGTCACCCATACACCAAGATCCAGTTCGTGGTCGACGCCGGCATCGCCAAGCGGCAGACGGCATCGGGCTATCTTCAGGTGCTGGCCAGGCTGGGCGTGCTGCGCGAAAGCCGCCACGGCCGCGAAAAGTACTATGTCAACGACGCGCTTTTCGACGAACTCGTGGCGTGAGACATGTCGATGTCATCGACATATCGCGAAGACGTGTCGATTTTCGATAGATTTTTAAACATGACTGGCATGGGCATGGCGCTCACTGGCTGATCGCAAACAACTCCCCCACCAGCCGCTCCCCCAGCTCCCCGCGCACCGGCTCCCCCCAAACACCAGCCGGAACACGATCGGCGCGATCAGGTGATCGATCACCTGTTCGGCCGTCGGCGTGGCCTCGCCGCGCGCACGGGCCTGCTCGACCAGGGCCAGCGCCTCGCGGCGGCGGTTGCGCAGGCAGTCGGTGTCCTCGTCGCCGTTGGCCAGCGCGGCCGCGGCCTTCAGCAGCGAGGTGTTGCACGGCTTGGCCAGGTGCTCGATGAGTTCGCGCGCCCAGGCCGCGAGGTCGGCGCGCAGCGTGCCGGTGTCCGGCAGCGGGCGGTCGGGGTCGAGGCGGTGGGTGGCGGTCTCGGCCAGCAGGCCGGAAAGATCGCCCCAGCGGCGGTAGATGCTGGAGGCGCTGACGCCCGCGCGCTCGGCCACGGCCGGCACGGTGACGCGCTCTCGGCCCTGTTCGGCGACCAGTTCCTCGAGCGCGGCGCGCACCTGCGCCTGCACCTGCGCACTGCGCCCGCCGGGGCGCTTGGCTGAAGACGAAGGAACGGCGGACGGGACGGCGGTGTTCATGGTGAATCGACTTTAACGCAAAGATATTTGCTTTAACAGCGGGAGAGGCCTAGAATCGCAAACGCAAAGATTTGTGCGTTAAGAGTCGTTCCGCGCCAAGGAGTTCACCGTGTCCCAATGCCCCGACCTCGCAAGCCGCCCCGGCACCGCCGCCGCTCCCGTCCGCGCGGCGCCGCGGCGCATGCCCGCCGCACTGGCCTTCCCGCTGCTGGCGGCGGTGCTGTTCGCCTTCTTCTTCGCGGCGGCCGCGCCCTCGCCGCTGTTCGTGGTGTTCCAGCACGCCTGGGGCTTCTCGTCCTCGATGCTGACGGTGGCGTTCGCGATCTACGCCATCGCGCTGCTGATCTCGTTGCTGGTCGCCGGCTCGCTGTCCGACCACATCGGCCGCCGCCCGGTGGTGCTCGCGGCGCTGGTGCTGCAGGCGGTGGCGATGGGGCTGTTCCTGCTGGCGGGCGACATCGGCGGGCTGATCCTCGCGCGCGTGGTGCAGGGCGTGGCGACCGGCATCGCGAGCGGCGCGCTGAGCGCGGCCGTGGTCGAGGCGGCACCGGCCGCGAAGAAGCGGCTGGGCGCGCTGATCACCAGCGTGTCGCCGCTCGCGGGCCTGGCGCTGGGCGCGCTGCTCACGGGCATGGCGGTGCGCTGGACCGGGCAGCCGGTGACGTGGGTGTTCGGCGTGCTGGCGCTGGTGTTCGCGCTCGGCGCGGCGCTGGTGCTGTGGATGCCCGAGACGGTGACGCCGCGCGCCGGCGCATTGGCCTCGCTGGTGCCGCGGGTGTCGATCCCCGCGCGGGCGCGCGCCGAGTTCGCGCGCGGGCTGCCGGTGTTCATCGCGGTGTGGGCGCTGGGCGGGCTGTTCCTGTCGCTCGCGCCTTCGCTGATGCACCACGTGTTCAGCATCGACAGCGGCGTGGTCAACGGCCTCACGATCGCGGTGCTGTCGGGCGTGGGTGCCGCGGCGCCCACGCTGCTGGGCCGTCTCGCGGCGCCGCGCCCGGCGATCCTCGGCATGGCCAGCCTGGCGCTCGGGCTGGTGCTGCTGCTGGCGGCGCTCGCCACGCGTTCGCTGGCGCTGTTCTTCGTCGGCACGGCGGTGGCCGGCATCGGCTTCGGCGGCGCCTTCTCGGCGCTGGTGCAGACGCTCGCGCCGCTGGCCCAGTCGCACGAACGCGGCGAGTTGTTCGCGGCGATCTTCGTGGTGAGCTACTTGGCCTTCAGCCTGCCGGCGATGCTCGCGGGCTTCCTGGTCGCGCCGCTGGGGCTGCTCGCGACGGTCGAGGGCTACGCGGGCGTGCTGCTGCTGGTGGCGGCGGTGGGCACCTGGAACCAATGGGCGCCGCTGCGCCGGCGTGCCGCGCCTTAATTCGGTCGCGCCGCGAGGATCGCGGCCACCGCTTCGCCGAAGCCCGCGCCACGCTCGCCGCGCGTCACGTAGTGCGGCAGGAACTCCAGCTGCGGCACGAAGCGCGCGACGTTCGCCACGCCGATGCTGTGCGCGAAGCTGCGGAACATCAGCTGGTCGTTGGTCGAGTCGCCCACGTAGGCCCAGCGCGCGATCTCGTCGTCGAGCCGGCGGCCCCAGAGTTCGCGCACGATCCAGCGCGCGCCCTCGAGCTTGTCGTTGCCGCCGTACCAGCCGTTGACGTGGATGCTGCTCACGGTGGCATGCATGCCCTCGCCGCGCATCAGCGCCACCACGCGCGCGATGGTGGCGTCGTCGAGCCGTACGAACTCGCTGTGGTCGATCGCGATGTCGGTCTCGCGGCCCGGCGAGTCGGTGGCGCGGCCGGCGCCCGGAATCTCCGCCTCGATGCGCGCGAGCACTGCCTGCATGCGCCGGTAGTTGGCGGCGCGCGTGGGCGCGTCCTGCTGGTAGCGCCTGGCGATGCCGCCGCCGGGCAGCGGCAGCAGCGCCACCGCGCCGTTCTCGGCCACGATCGCATCGACCGGCCAGGCGTTGACGAAGGGCTCGCTCCAGCCCACGGGCCGGCCGGTGATCGCCACCACGTGCAGCCCGGCCGCGCGCAACGCGCCGAGCGCGGCCAGTGCATCGGCGGTGATCGCGCCCTCGGTGGTCAGCGTGTCGTCGATGTCGGTGAACACGCCCGCGAGCGTGGCGCGCGCGGCGGCGGGCCACTGCCCGAGCGGCAGCAGGCGGTCGGGCGAGGCGGGGAGGGAAGAAGACGCGGTGGAGGAGGACATGGCGGACGAGGCACGGCAGGAGCGCGGATCGTACCGGTGGCCGTGCGCGCCGCGCTTTCGTGTAGCATCCCGCCCCCGCCGGCCGGTCGCGCAGACCGCCCCGGCGCGGCCCGCCCATGTCCCAGATCGTCGTCGACCGCCTCCTCAAGACCTACCGCATCGCCGAGCGCGACCCCGGCGTGCTCGGTGCCGTGCGCGGCCTGCTGCACCGCCGCCATCGCACGGTCGAGGCGCTCGCGGGCGTGTCCTTCGCGCTCGAGCGCGGCGAGCTGCTGGGCTTCATCGGTCCCAACGGCGCGGGCAAGTCCACCACCATCAAGATCCTCTCGGGCATCCTGCGGCCCGACGGCGGCAGCGTGCGCATCGACGGGCGCGATCCCTTCGCCGACCGCGAGCGCCACGTGGGCCGCATCGGCGTGGTGTTCGGCCAGCGCACCCAGCTGTGGTGGGACCTGCCGGTGGGCGAGGGCTTCGACCTGCTGCGCGACATCTACCGCGTCGACCGCGAACGCTACCGCCGCACGCGCGACGAGCTGGTCGCGCTGCTGAGCCTCGAGCGCGTGCTCGACCAGCCGGTGCGCCAGCTCTCGCTGGGCCAGCGCATGCGCGCCGAGATCGCGGCCGCGCTGCTGCACGAGCCCGAGATCCTGTTCCTCGACGAACCGACCATCGGCCTCGACGCGCCCTCGAAGCTCGCGGTGCGCGACTTCGTGCGCCGCGCCAACCGCGAGCGCGGCACCACGGTGCTCCTGACCACGCACGACATGCACGACATCGAGGCGCTCGCGCGGCGCGTGATCGTGATCGGCCATGGCCGCGTGCTGGCCGACAGCCCGGTCGAGGCGCTGCGCGCGCAGGTGCTGGCCGAGCGCCGGCTGGTGGTCGACTTCGCGCAGGAGGCGCAACTGCCCGACGACCTCGGCACCCACTGGCCCGGCGTGCGCGTGAACGCGCGCGACGGCCGCACGCTGGTGCTCGATTTCGATCCCGCGGCCGTCTCCGCGCCGGCCTTGATCGCGCGCATCGCGGCCGCGCATGCGGTGGAGGACATCCGGCTCGAGGGGCTGGCGATCGAAGCCGTGATCGCGCGCTTCTATGCGATGCATGGAGCGGCCGACGCATGAAGGACGGATGGCGCGAGATCGCGCGTCCCTACACCGCGGCCTTCGCCTCGCGCTTCCTGCAGATGCTGCAGTACCGCACCGCCGCGCTCGCGGGCTTCGGCACGCAATGCTGGTGGGGCGGCATCAAGGTGATGGTGTTCGCGGCCTTCTACGGCGGCGCCTCGGCCGCCGCGCAGGCGCCGATGTCGCTCGAGCACGCCATCACCTACACCTGGCTCGCGCAGGGCCTGCTGGTGCTGATGCCCTGGCTGGTCGATCCCGAGGTGGCGCAGTCGGTGCGCACCGGCTCGGTGGCCTACGACCGGCTGCGCCCGGTCGATGCCTATGCGCTCTGGTATGCGCGCAGCGCGGGCTGGATCGCCGCGCGCCTGCTGCCGCGCGCGGCGCTGATGCTGGGCTTCGCCGCCGTCGCGCTGCCGCTGCTGGGGCTCGGTGCCTGGGCCTGGCAGCCGCCGGTGGGCGTGGCGGCCGCGCTGGCCTTCGCGCTGTCGATGGGGCTGGGCCTGGCGCTGTCGACCGCGATGGTGATGCTGCTCAACGTCGCGACGCTGTCGGCGCTCAACGAGCGCGGCATCAACGCGCTGTCGGCGCCGCTGGTGATCGTGTTGTCGGGCAACCTGCTGCCGCTCGCGCTGCTGCCCGATGCCTGGCAGACGGCGCTGCTGGTGCAGCCGCTGGCCGGGCTGATGGACATTCCCGCGCGGCTGTACTTCGGCCAGCTGCGCGGCGCCGACGCGCTGCTCGGGCTGGCACTGCAATGCTTCTGGATCGCGCTGCTGGTGGCCACCGGCCGCTGGCTGCTGGTGCGCACCATGCGCCGGCTGCAGGTGCAGGGCGGATGAGCGCGGCATGAGCAGGTCCCCCGGATCGATCGCGCTGTTCCTGCGGCTGGTGAAGGCCTCGGTCGGCGCGCAGGCGCGCTACCCGGCCTCGGCGCTGATGCTCACGGTGGGCCAGTTCCTCGTCACCGGCATCGAGGTGGTCGCGGTCTGGGCGATGTTCCACCGCTTCGGCGAGGTGCGCGGCTGGACCCTGGGCGAGGTCGCGCTGTTCTACGGCCTGGTCAACTGCATGTTCGCGCTGGCCGACGCCCTGGGCCGCGGCTTCGACGTGCTGGGCACCGAGTTCCTGCGCAGCGGCGCCTTCGACCGCCTGCTGCTGCGCCCGCGCCCGCTCGCGCTGCAGCTCATGGGCCACGACTTCCGCATCAGCCGCATGGGCCGGCTGCTGCAGGGGCTGGCGGTGATCGGCTTCGCGACCGCGCAGGCCGGCATCGCCTGGACGCCCGAGGCGGTGGCCGTCGCGCTGTTCGCGCTGGCCGGCGGCGTGGCGCTGTTCCTCGGCATCCTGGTGCTGCAGGGCACGCTGTCCTTCTGGACCGTCGAGAGCCTGGAGATCGCCAACGTGCTGACCTATGGCGGCGTGCAGGCGGCGCAATACCCGCTGGCCCTCTACGCGCGCTGGTTCCGGCGCCTGCTCACCTTCGCGGTGCCGCTGGCCTGCGTGGCCTATTACCCGGCGCTGCTGATCCTCGGGCGGCCCGATCCGCTCGGCGCGCCGCACTGGGTGGGCTGGGTGTCGCCGCTGGCGGGCTTCGTGTTCCTCGCGCTGGCGTTCCGCGTCTGGGGGCTGGGCCTGAGGCACTACGCCTCGACGGGCAGTTGAATTCGGACTTCCGGACGCGAAGAACGCGAAGGTTTCGCGAAGGGCGCGAAGAAAACCTTTTTGTTTCTCTTTGGCGTCCTTCGCGAAACCTTCGCGTCCTCTGCGTCCGGCTGCCCGCTTCCCGCGTTATCCCGCGCTCTGCAGCGCCAGCCCCGCGTGTTCGCGCAGCGGGTGGAAATGGATCTTCGGGAAGCGTTCCTGCGCCAGCCGCACGTCGTACGGCGAGGTGCACAGGAAGGCCAGCGTGTCGGCCGCGTCCTTGGCCATGCGCTGCGGATAGGCGTTGACGAACTCGCGCAGCTCGGCCGGCGTGTCGGCCGTGATCCAGCGCGCGCCCGTGTACTGGCAGCCCTCGAGCCGCACGTCGGCGTCGTACTCGGCCTTCAGCCGGTGCTGCACCACTTCGAACTGCAGCTGGCCGACCGCGCCCAGCAGCATCGGGCCGCCGATCTCGGGGCGGAACACCTGGATCGCGCCTTCCTCGCCGAGCTGGGCCAGGCCCTGCTGCAGCTGCTTGGTGCGCAGCGGGTTCTTGAGGATCACGGTCATGAACAGCTCGGGCGCGAAGAAGGGCAGGCCGGTGAACTGCAGGCTCGCGCCGTCGGTGATGGTGTCGCCGAGCTGCACGCCGCCGTGGGTGGTGAAGCCCACGATGTCGCCCGCGTAGGCTTCCTCGACCGCCTCGCGGCGCTGGCTCATGAAGGTCACGACGCTGGTGGGGCGCAGTTCCTTGGCGGTGCGCTGCACCTTGAGCTTCATGCCCGGCGTGTACTTGCCCGAGGCCATGCGCACGAAGGCGATGCGGTCGCGGTGGTTGGCGTCCATGTTGGCCTGCACCTTGAAGACCACGCCCGCGAAGTCCTTGTCCTCGGGCTGGATCTCCTTCACCACCGGCTGGCGGTTGACCAGCGTGGTGCTGGTGCGCGACTGCGGCGAGGGCGCGAGGTCGACCAGCGCGTCGAGCACTTCCATCACGCCGAAGTTGTTCACGCCCGAGCCGAAGAACACCGGCGTCTGCTTGCCCGCGAGGAAGGCCTCGCGGTCCCAGGTGGGCGAGGCGCCAGTGGCGAGTTCCATGCTGTCCATGGCGGTCTCGAAGTCGGCGCCGAAGCGCTTGGCAAGGGTGTCGCGTTCGCTCAGGGGAATGGTCTCGAAGTCCTGCGGCAGGCGTTCGCTGCCCGACTCGAACACCGTCATGGCCTGCGTGCGCAGGTTCATGATCCCGCGGAAGCTCTTGCCCTGGCCCACGGGCCAGGTCATCGGCACGCAGGGCATGCCGAGCTCGCGTTCCACCTCGTCGAGGATGTCGAGCGGCTCGCGCACTTCCCGGTCCATCTTGTTGACGAAGGTGATGATCGGCGTGTCGCGCTGGCGGCAGACCTCGATCAGGCGCCGCGTCTGCGCTTCCACGCCGTTGGCCGCGTCGATCACCATCAGCGCCGAATCGACCGCCGTGAGCACGCGGTAGGTGTCTTCCGAGAAGTCCTTGTGGCCGGGCGTGTCGAGCAGGTTGATCACGTGGTCGCGATACAGCATCTGCATCACCGACGAGGCCACCGAGATGCCGCGCTGCTTCTCGATCTCCATCCAGTCGGAGGTCGCGTGGCGCGAGGCCTTGCGCGCCTTCACCGAGCCGGCGATCTGGATCGCGCCAGAGAACAGCAGCAGCTTCTCGGTCAGCGTGGTCTTGCCGGCGTCGGGGTGGGAAATGATCGCGAAGGTGCGGCGGCGGCGGGTTTCGGAGGCGAAAGACACGGTAGGGCCAGGTAGAAGGGGTCGGTCGGGCGAACCGGCGATTGTCGCAGGCGCGGCGCCTGGCGCGCACGCTCGGTGCCTTCGCCGCGCAGGGGCGCTCCGGTTCGCCGGCTCAGAACGCCTCGGTCACCCCATAGGCCCGCATCTGCGCCTCGACCTGCGCGACGTCCTGGCACAGCACCACGAGGTCGTGCGCGCGGCCCTCGCGGTCCTTCACGTGCTTGCTCAGCAGTGCTTCGGGCCGGAAGCCCAGCGCCTGGAACACCGCGATCGCGCCGCGCTGGTCCACGGTCATCTGCGCCACCACCTTCTCGTGGCCCTGTTCCATCGCGAGCGCGCAGCCTTCCTGCGCGAGCTGCTGGCCCAGGCCGCTGCCGCGCAGGGCAGGCTCGACCAGCACGCGCAGCTCGGCCACGTGGCGCGACCACGAATGCGGATCGCGGATCACCGCCGCGCAGCCCAGCACCTTGTCGTCGCGCACCGCGAGCACGCTGTCGATGTCGCCGCGCGCGATGGCCCGCACCCAGGCGTCCATCACCTTGGGCTGCGTGATGTCGCGCGGCAGGAACAGCAGGTCGTGCGCAGGCAGCGCCTGCGCGAAGGCCAGCACCGCGCCGGCATCGGCGGCGTCCATGCGGCGCAATGCGATCTCGCCGTCGGCATGCGGCAGCGTGCGCGGATAGAGCCGGGTCGAACCCGGGGTCGTCGAGGTGTCTGCGGCATTCGTCATGTGGATCGCACTCCCAGCCATTCGTCGAGCTTCGGCCACAGCCGGCGCACCGCGTTCGGTCCCGCGGCCAGGCTCACATGGCCGCCCTTGAGCACCACTTCCTCCTTGTCCGCCGATCCGATGCCCGCGATCAGCGGCGCGCCCGCCTCATAGGGAACGATGTGGTCGTGCTGCGCGAGCGCATGCAGCACCGGCACCTCGATGTCGGCGAGGCGCACCGGCCGCCCGCCGATCGAGAGCTCGCCTTTCAGCAGCTTGTTGCCCCACATCAGCTCCTTCACGGTCTGGCGGAAGTACTCGCCCGCCAGCGGCAGCATCTCGGCGCCCCAGCGGTCGAACATGCGGTAGGACTTGACGAACTCGTCGTTGGCCATGTTGTCCCACAGCTGCACCAGGCCCGCGCCGCGGCCCGCGGGGCGCAGCATGTCGAAGGAGGCGAACAGCATCTCGGGCGGCACGTTGCCCACGCTGTCCACGAGCCGGTCGACGTCGAAGTAGCGCCTGTCGGACCAGGCATGGAACATGGTCATGCGGCTGAAATCGATCGGCGTGGTGAACAGCGCGAGGTTCTTCAGCGGCCCGCGCGGGTGCAGCGCCGCATAGAGCGTGGAGAGCACGCCGCCCATGCAGTAGCCGACGATGCTCACGTCCTCCTCGCCCGAGCGCTGCTGCACGCGGCGGATCGAGTCGGGGATGAAGTCGAGCACGTAGTCCTCGATGCGCAGCCGCTTCTCCTGCGGCCGCGGCGCATTCCAGTCCATCATGTAGACGTCGTAGCCCTGCCGCAGCAGGTGCTCGACCATGCTCTGGCCCGGCGCGAGATCGAGGATGTAGCCCTTGTTGGTGGTGGCCATCACGATCAGCACCGGCACGCGGTAGATCTCGTCGACCATCGGCCGGTAGTGGTAGAGGCTCAGCGTGCCGCGGCGATGGATCTCGTCCTTGGGCGTGAGCCCGACCGCGGGCGTGGCGCTGGTGAGGAACTCCAGGCCCTTGATGTTGCGCTGGATGGTGCGCTCGATCTCGGCGCGCAGGTCGGGCAGCACCGGCAGCTCGGCGGCGGGCGTGCTCATGGACGCGGGCGGCGGGTGCGGGCCGGGGCCTTCTTCGCGGGTGCGCTCGGCGCGGCGGCGGCCGAGGGCGGCTGCTTCGTGCGCTTCGGCGCCGCCGATGACCGCGGCGCCGGCGCTGGCGCGGCACCGCCCTCCTCGAGCTGCCGCGAGATCCGCGCCAGGTGGTCGTCGATGTGCTGCAGCTGCTCGGACAGCGCCTGCAGGTCGGCGCGCGTGGGCAGGTTGAGCATCGTGAGCAGCCGCGCCATCAGGTCGCCGAGCGCCTTCTGCGCACCCAGCGAGGCATTCATGCCGCCATGCATGCCCTGTCGAAACGGATCGGAGGCCATGGCCTCGTTGGCGAACGCGTTGGTGCTCTTTTCCCATTGCGCGCTGAGTTCGCGCCAGATCGCCATGGGGTCGAGGGGAGAGGAGGACTGGGTCATGGCCGCACACCGAGGTTTGTCGTCGGAAGGCCGCGCCGTGCGCCGGCGCGGCGCCTGGGCCGCGCGCTACTTGCGCTGCAGCATCTTCGTGACCTCGTCGACGTTCGACTGGATGCGCTGGCGCACCACCTCGAAGGCATCGGCCTGCGACTTGGCCGCGAGGTTGGCGAGTTCCTTGATGTCGTCGACCGCGCGCTGGAACGACTGGCGGCCGAGCGCGTCGAGCTTGGCGAGGCTTTCCTTCGGGTCCTTGCCGGGGATGTCCTTGGCGGCCGCCTGCCAGTCGGTGATCGCGCTCTTGATCATCTCGGTCTGGCGCTGCACCACCGTCTGCAGGCCCTGGAACGACTTCTCGTTGGCCTGCATCAGCGCCTGCAGGTCCTTGCGGCCGCTGTCGAGCAGCTTGCTCGCGCCATCGGTCATGTTGAGGTTCTGCAGCCGCTCCGTCATGCCCTTGAGCGGGTTGAGCATGTCGGCCGCGCTGGGCGTCGACTGTCTCGCGGCGCTTCCGCTGCCGCTGGTGCCGGTGCTGGCAGTGGTCTTCTTGGCGGCGGCTTTCTTGGCAGTGGCCATGGTGCGGAATCTCCTGAGGACGTTGGACAAGATGGGGGGCGGGACCGGCAGCGCACGCGCGCGGTCCGCCGCCACGATACGCCGCGGCGACCCTGCCGCGGCGATCGCGGCCGCGGATTTGCCTGGGGGATTTCCCGAAGGGATGGTGTGCGTTGCGGCGCCGGCGATCGATGCGGTGTCGCCGGGTAGCGGCAACGGCTTACATCGGCGGCGTGAAACCGTCGCGGCCGGCCACCACGCGCAGCGCGGTCGGCGTGCCGTTGCGCTCCTGCGCATTGACCAGCACCTTGGCGCCCGGCACCAGCAGCGCCTCGGTGCCGGCGCGGAAGGTCACGACCGGCACGTCGCGCGGCACGATCACGGTCTTCTCGCCGCCCTTGTAGGACAGGCGCAGCTGCTGCCCGCCGTGCACCGAGCGCGGCGCGGCCGCGAGGTCGGCCACGGTGGCGTTGGTCATGGTGCTCTGCGGCTGCAGGTCCCACGGATAGTGGCCCTCGCCGGTGCCGCGCGCGGCCTCGGGGAACACCACCACCTCGAGCGCCTTCTGCGTGCCGTCGGCCTGCGGCATCGCGGCGGTGCCGATGAAGCTGCCCTTTCGGATGTCGGACAGCTTGATGCGATAGACCTCCGACAGCGGCATGTCCGCGGGCCGCGCGAGGCTCACGACCTCGCCGCCGCGGTCCTTGACGACGAGCTTGCTCGCATCGGCGTAGACCAGCGTGCCGCGCACGCGCACCACGGGTTGCGCGGCCTGCGCCTGCTGCGCGAAGGACAGGCCCGGCAAGGTGGCGAGGCCGAGCAGGGCCGCCGTGCAGAGCGCGCGGCGCGCGGTGGACGAAGAGGGGAGGGAAGGGCGGGATGAACGCATCGCAGAGGCTTTCGCGGAAAAAGTAGGCAAGCCGCGTTGTACGCCTCGACTCTGAGCCCTGCATGACGCGGGGTGTTGGCGCGTGCTCGCGTTCCGTGATGTGGGAAGTCCCGGCCGTTGGCGCCCATGTCCGGCACGTCTACAATCCGCCGCTTCCGAGGAGCGTTGCAGCGCCGTCAGGCGTGAGGCTCGGACCCATCGCAACCACGCTCATCCGCTGTTCTCGCGGTGAGTCTTTTCCCCCGATCGCAGTGGCCTCGTTCAAACACAGTTCTGGAGTTCACTTCACATGAGCGCTGTTCTCAAGCCCACCCCTGTTTCGTCCGCCGACCAGGCGATCGCCGACCTCTCGCTGGCCGCCTGGGGCCGCAAGGAAATCCGCATCGCCGAAACCGAGATGCCCGGCCTGATGGCCATCCGCGAGGAATTCGCCAAGAGCCAGCCGCTCAAGGGCGCGCGCATCACCGGTTCGCTGCACATGACGATCCAGACCGCGGTGCTGATCGAGACGCTGCAGGCACTCGGCGCGCAGGTGCGCTGGGCTTCTTGCAACATCTTCTCGACGCAGGACCACGCGGCCGCCGCGATCGCCGCGTCGGGCACGCCGGTGTTCGCGATCAAGGGCGAGTCGCTCAAGGACTACTGGGACTACACCCACGCCATCTTCGACTTCGGTCCCAAGGACTCGAAGGGCGAAGGCCCGAACATGATCCTCGACGACGGCGGCGATGCCACGCTGCTGATGCACCTGGGCCAGCGCGCCGAGAAGGACCTGGGCGTGATCGCCAACCCGGGCAGCGAGGAAGAGCGCATTCTCTTCGCCGCGATCAAGGCCAAGCTGGCCGTCGATGCGACCTGGTACACGCGCAAGTCGGCCGAGATCATCGGCGTGACCGAAGAAACCACCACCGGCGTGCACCGCCTCAACGAGATGAGCGCCAAGGGCACGCTGCTGTTCCGCGCCATCAACGTCAACGACTCGGTCACCAAGAGCAAGTTCGACAACCTCTACGGCTGCCGTGAATCGCTGGTCGACGGCATCAAGCGCGCGACCGACGTGATGATCGCCGGCAAGGTGGCCTGCGTGGCCGGCTACGGCGACGTGGGCAAGGGCTCGGCCCAGGCGCTGCGCGCGCTGTCGGCGCAGGTGTGGGTCACCGAGATCGACCCGATCAACGCCCTGCAGGCCGCGATGGAAGGCTACAAGGTCGTGACCATGGAATACGCCGCCGACAAGGCCGACATCTTCGTGACCACCACCGGCAACAAGGACGTCATCACGCACGACACGATGGCGAAGATGAAGGACCAGGCCATCGTCTGCAACATCGGCCACTTCGACAACGAGATCGACGTCGCGTCGATCGAGAAGTACGAATGGGAAGAGATCAAGCCGCAGGTCGACCACATCACCTTCCCCGACGGCAAGAAGATCATCCTGCTGGCCAAGGGCCGCCTGGTGAACCTGGGCTGCGGCACGGGCCACCCGAGCTTCGTGATGTCCTCGTCGTTCGCGAACCAGACCATCGCCCAGATCGAGCTGTTCACCAAGCCCGACGCCTACCAGGCCGGCAAGGTCTACGTGCTGCCCAAGCACCTCGACGAGAAGGTCGCGCGCCTGCACCTGAAGAAGGTCGGCGCCATGCTCACCGAGCTGACCGACGCCCAGGCCGCCTACATCGGCGTGAGCAAGAACGGCCCCTACAAGCCGGACAGCTACCGCTACTGATCGCCGCGCATGCGAGCCGACCAGTTGCTGGTGGAACGCGGCCTCGCCGCCTCGCGCTCGCAGGCCGTGCGGCTCATCGCCGGCGGCATGCGCTGGCGCGATGCGGGCTCGACCGATGCGTGGCGTGCGGTCGCGAAGAACCGCGACGAGGTGCCCGAGTCGGCCGAGCTCGAGCTCGACGATGCGGCCGAGGCCCGCTATGTCTCGCGCGGCGGGCTCAGAGCTCGAAGGCGCGCTCGAGGCCAGCGGCGTCGATGCCGCCGGCAAGCTGTGCCTCGACGTGGGCCAGTCGACCGGCGGCTTCACCGACTGCCTGCTGCAGCGCGGCGCCGCACGGGTGGTGGGCGTCGACGTCGGCCACGGGCAGCTGCATGCGAAGCTGCGCGAGGACGAGCGCGTGCTCGCCATCGAGGGCGTCAATGCGCGCGCGCTCTCGGCCGACGACCTGCAGGAAGAGGGCGAGGAGCCCTTCGACGAGCGCTTCGACCTGATCGTCGGCGACCTGTCCTTCATCTCGCTCACGCTGGTGCTGCCGGCCGTGGTGCAGTTCCTCGCGGACGACGGCCAGCTGCTGATGCTGGTCAAGCCGCAGTTCGAGCTGCAGCCGGGCCAGGTCGGCAAGGGCGGCATCGTGCGCGACGCGGCGATGTACGAGATCGTCGAGAAGCGCCTGCGCGATGCCTGCGCCGCGCTCGAGCTGCGCGTGCTGCGCTGGTTCGACAGCCCGATCGCCGGCGGCGACGGCAACCGCGAGTTTTTCATTCACGCCGTGCGCGCGACGGGCGCGGGCGGTTCCTAAGGAGACGCAGGTGCGCCTTCCGCTGAGTTTCGAATTCTTCCCGACCAAGACGCCCGAAGGCGCGGTCAAGCTGCGCGCGGCGCGCCAGCAGCTCTATGCGCGCAAGCCCGAGTTCTGCTCGGTCACCTACGGCGCGGGCGGCTCCACCCACCAGGGCACCTTCGGCGCGGTGCAGGAGATCCTGTCCGAGGGCGTGGACGCGGCCAGCCATTTCTCGTGCATCGGCGCCACGCGCGAGACGGTGCGCGCGCAGCTCGCCGAGCTCAAGGCCATGGGCGTGAAGCGCCTTGTCGCGCTGCGCGGCGACCTGCCCAGCGGCTACGGCGCCGGCGGCGAGTTCCAGTACGCGAGCGACCTCGTGGCCTTCATCCGCGCGGAGACCGGCCGCGACTTCCACATCGAGGTGGCCTGCTATCCCGAGGTGCATCCGCAGGCGCGTTCGCCCGAGGCCGACCTGCAGGCCTTCGCGGCCAAGGTGAAGGCCGGCGCCGATTCGGCGATCACGCAGTACTTCTTCAGCGCCGACGCCTACTTCCGCTTCGTCGACGAGGCGCGCGCGCTCGGCATCGACACGCCGATCGTGCCCGGCATCATGCCGATCACCAGTTCGACGCAGCTGATGCGCTTCTCGGACGCCTGCCGGCGCCGAGATCCCGCGCTGGATCCGGCTGCGGCTGCAGGCCTTCGGCGACGACACGGCCTCGATCAAGGCCTTCGGCCTCGACGTCGTGACCGACCTGTGCGCGCGGCTGCGCGAGGGCGGCGTGCCGGCGCTGCACTTCTACACGATGAACCAGTCGGCGGCCACGCTGGCTGTCCTGGAGCGCCTGGATTGAGAGGGGCGGCGCGGGCGCCTGGCTCGCTGCGCGGGGCGCTTCGCGCCGCGCTCGTGGCCTGCACCTGCGCGCTCGCGGGCTGCGCCATGCCGCCGGCCACCGAGGGCGGCGCGGCGCCCGGCGCCGTGGCGCAGGAGAGCCTGTCGCCGATCCCGCGCCAGATGACCGTGCCGCCCGGTGCCGAGCCGCGTTCGAACGTGCCTTCGGTGCGCTACGACCTCGCCGTGACCGGGCCCGACGAACTGCCCGCCGACGGCCTGCCGGGCGACGAACCGCGCGGCGAGGTGTTCGAGCGCGGCGGCGCCTCGTGGTACGGCATCCAGTTTCACCAGCGCCGCACCGCCAGCGGCGAGCGTTTCGACATGGGCGCCCTGACGGCCGCCCACAAGACCCTGCCCTTCAACACTCGCGTGTGCGTGCGCAGCCTCGTCAACGGCAAGGAAGTGCTGGTGCGCGTGAACGACCGCGGCCCCTACACGCAGGGCCGCGTGATCGACCTGAGCCGCGCCGCGGCCGACCGCATCGGGCTCGCGAGCCTGGGCATCAAGCAGGTGGCGCTGACCGTCATCGACCGCGAGGGCATGCGCTGCGACGGCGAGGTGGCGGCGCCGGGCGAGACCGACACGCCCTCGCTCGACGTGGCGCCGCTGCGGCCGCAGGCCCAGCCCGCGGCGGCCCGCAAGGCGCCGGTGCGCCGCGCGCCGGTACGGCGGCGCTGAGCGCGCGCCGCGCGGATCAGCCCGCGGCTTCGACCGTGAAGCCCGCGTTGCGGTCCTGCCCCAGCTTCTGCACCAGCTGCGGCAGCGCCGCCTCGAGCAGCGGCTTCAAGGTATAGGGCGGGTTGATCAGGAACATGCCGCTGGCCGGCAGGCCCGGGCGGCGCGTTTCGCCGCTGGGCGCGGTCGTGATCTTGCTCGACTTGACCGTCAGCGTGACGTTGAGCGAGGACTTGCCGGCCTTGGTCGCCATGGTCTTGAGCCGGCGCGGCAGGTCGTGCGCCTCGGGCCGCGGAATGATCGGATACCAGACCGCATAGGTGCCGGTGGCGAAGCGCTTGAGCGCCTCGGCCATGAAGTCGAGCACCCGGCCGTAGTCGGTCTTGAGCTCGTAGCTCGGGTCCATCAGCACCAGCGCGCGCCGCGAAGGCGGTGGCAGGAATTTGGTGGCGCTACCGAAGCCGTCCTCGTGCAGCACAGCGATCTGGCGGCCGGCCTCGAGCTGCGCGATGTTGGCCGTGAGCGTGCGGCTGTCGGTGGGGATGCAGCTCGAACAGCTTGAGCCGGTCGTGGTCGCGCAGCAGGTGCTGCACGATGAACGGCGAGCCCGGGTAGACGCGGGCGCCGCCCTTGGCATTGAAGTCGTGGATCACCTCGAGGTAGCGCGCGAGCGCGTCGGCCAGCGGGGCCTCGGCCTCCTTGGCCGCCTTCTTGGCGGCGGCCGTCGTCGCGGGGGCGGGTGCCGGGGCCGGCGCGGCCTTGGGGTCGGCGACCAGGCGCAGCACGCCCTCGGCGGCCTCGCCGCTGGTGCCCGCGTAATCGCCATCGAGCCGGTACAGGCCGGCGCCCGCGTGGGTGTCGACCACCGTCAGGGCGGTCTCCTTTTCGAGCATGTGATCGAGCGTGGCGATCAGCACCAGGTGCTTGAGCACGTCGGCGTGATTGCCGGCATGGAAGGCGTGGCGGTAGCTGAACATGAGAAGAAGTACCTAAAAGGTGGAGGCATGCATCCGGCGAGATCGCTAGACTCGCGCGCCGGAAACATTAATTAACAAGAAAGAGGGCGCAAATGCGTGGAGCAGGGTGGAGATTCTGGGGCCTGTGCGTGGGTGCGGGCGTTTTGTCCATTTTGACGGGGTGTGCGTCGGTGACGCACGGCACCCAGCAGAGCGTGAAGATCGAGACGCTGACGGAGGCCGGCAAGACCGTCGAGGGCGCCCAATGCACGCTCACGAACGACCGCAACGGCATCGTGATGCGCTCGGGCGAAAGCGTTCTCGGTGCGCCGTTCGGGCGCGCTGCTGAACATCGAATGCACGCAGCCGGGCCTGGCGCCGGCCACGGGGCAGGCGATTTCGCGCGTCAACACCGGCATGGTCGGCAACATCCTGATCGGCGGCGTGCTGGGCGCGGCCATCGATTCGGGCACCGGCGCCGGCTTCAACTACCCGAGCTGGATGCAGCTGGTGTTCGGCGAGGTGCGCAGCTTCGACCGCAGCGGCCAGACCGGCGACCAGCCGCTGGCGGGCATCCGCATCGGCGAGACCCGGCTGGCGGCGCCCTCCCTCGTGCCGCCACCGCCGCCGGCCGTCGCGGTGACGCCGCCCCCGGTCGCGCCCACGCCCGCGCCGACGCCGCCGGTGGCCGAGCAGAAGCCCGCCGCGCCGCCGCCCGTCGCCATCGCGCCGCCCCCCGTTGCGCCCGCGGCCCCCGTCGTGCCGCCAGCGGCGCCGCGCGCCGTCGGCGCGCGCGTCTCGATGGACGACCTCGGCGCGCTGCTTCCCGCCAAGCCATGAGGACTCGCGTTCTCTGGCTGGCGGCGCTGCTGGTCGCCGGCCCCGCCGCGGCGCTCGAGCCCGACGCGCTGTTCGCCAAGGTGTCGGGCAGCGTCTGGGCCATCCGCACCTTCGACGCCCAGTCCCGGCCGCTCAGCGCCGGCAGCGCGGTCGTGATCGCGCCCGGCCGGCTGGTGACCAACTGCCATGTGCTGGCCAAGGCCAGCAGCTTCGTCGTGCGCCAGGAGAACGTGGCCTACGGCGCCACCCTCGAGTACCCCGACCCGCAGCGCGACCTGTGCCAGGTCAAGGTGGCGAACTTCACCGCGCCGCCGGTGGCGCTGGCGCCCGCGGGCAGCGCGCGCGTGGGCCAGCGCGTCTACGCCATCGGCAATCCGCGCGGCCTCGAGAACACCCTCAGCGACGGCATCCTGTCGGGCCTGCGCGGCGAAGAGGGCGAGCGCCTGCTGCAGACCACCGCGGCCATCGCGCCCGGCTCGAGCGGCGGCGGACTGTTCGACAGCGAAGGCCGGCTGCTGGGCATCACGACCTTCGCCGCCAGGGATGGCGGCAGCCTGAATTTCGCGGTGCCGGCGGAATGGCTGGCCGAACTGCCGGCGCGCGCGAAGACCGCGCTGGAAGCACGCGCCGGCGGCGCCGACGGCAACGGCAATGGCCGCGGCGCGCCCGCGGCGGGCCGTCCGGGCGCGCCACGGCTCGGCGAGGTGTTCGAATACGCGCTGATCGATGGCCTCACGGGCGTGCGGACGCCGGTGCGCTACCGGGTCGACCGGATCGAGGGCGAGAACGTCTATTACAACCAGGGCGGGCGGGTCGAGAAGGCCGATGGCCAGCTGGTGTCGGCGACCTCGCCGGCCGGCGGGCTGTTCGACGCGGCCGCGCCGCCCGGCGGCTGGACCCGGCCCGCGATGACGCCGGGCATGCGCTGGCGCAGCGAGTACACCTCGGCCTCCAGCGGGGAGACGGTGCGCTACGCGCTCGATGCCGCGGTGATCGGCACGAGCCGCCTGACCGTCGACGGCGAGGCGCTGAGCGTGCAGCAGATTGCCTACGACGGCTGGATGTTCGCGCTCGTGGGCACCGGGCCCGCGCAGGCGCTGCCCTTCAAGGCGACGGTCTCCTACGCGCCCGACCTGGCCCGGGTGGTCCGTTTCGAGGCCGAATACCGCCGCGTCTTCCTCGGCATGACGCGCGAGACGCTGGAGCTGGTGCGGGTCTGGCGCTGAGCCCGCAGCGGGCGTTTCAGGGGCTCGAGGGGCGGCGATCCGGAAAATTGCCCGCCAACCCCGATTCTTCGTATAATCGCGGGCTTCGCAGCGTTTTTGTGGCCCCGCGGCGAAGTACTTCCACCACCTAAGAGATTCCCACCAGAGGAAAACCGACCGTGGAAAAGGGCCCGCCAAACCCTCTTACGAAAAGAGAAATCTCATGACCACGTTCAGCGCAAAACCCGCTGACGTGAAGCACGAGTGGTTTGTGATTGACGCGACCGACAAGGTCCTCGGACGGGTAGCCAGCGAAGTTGCCCTCCGTCTGCGCGGCAAGCACAAGGCCATTTATACGCCTCACGTCGATACCGGTGACTTCATCGTCATCATCAACGCAGCCCAGCTGCGCGTCACCGGCGCCAAGTCCATCGACAAGGTGTACTACCGTCACTCGGGTTACCCGGGCGGCATCACGGCGACGAACTTCCGCGACATGCAGTCGAAGCACCCCGGCCGCGCGCTGGAAAAGGCCGTCAAGGGCATGCTGCCCAAGGGCCCGCTCGGCTACGCCATGATCAAGAAACTCAAGGTGTACGGTGGTGCAGAGCATCCGCACACCGCCCAACAGCCCAAAGTGCTGGAACTGTAAGGAGCCTTGAGAATGATTGGTGAATGGAACAACGGCACCGGCCGTCGCAAATCCAGCGTCGCTCGCGTGTTCCTGAAGAAGGGCACCGGCAAGATCACGGTCAACGGCAAGGACATCCAAGCGTTCTTCGGCCGCGAGACCTCGATCATGATCGCCAAGCAACCGCTGGCGCTGACGAACAACCTCGAAGCCTTCGACGTCATGGTGAACGTGCACGGCGGCGGCGAATCGGGTCAGGCCGGCGCAACCCGCCACGGCATCACCCGTGCGCTGATCGACTACGACGCGAGCCTCAAGCCGGTGCTGAGCCAGGCCGGCTTCGTCACCCGCGACGCGCGTGAAGTCGAACGTAAGAAGGTCGGTCTGCACTCCGCACGCCGCCGCAAGCAGTTCTCGAAGCGCTGATCTCCAGCCTTCGCCTGCCGAGAAAACCGCCTTCGGGCGGTTTTTTTCATGGGCATCGCCGCCCGATCGGCCTTGCCGCCGTGTGGTTGCGACCCCACTTGCATTGGGTGCACCGCCCGCGGCCCCGGCTCCAAAGCCCGCATTGCAGTAGCATTCCCTCCCTTGGCCGCATGTTCCGGCCCCTCTCCAGGAGTTTCCCCTCATGAGCGCCCTTGCCGAAAACATCCAGACCCAGATGCCCGAACCGATCGTCTTCACCGACAGCGCGGCCGCCAAGGTGGCCGACCTGATCGCCGAAGAAGGCAATCCCGACCTCAAGCTGCGCGTGTTCGTCCAGGGTGGCGGCTGCTCGGGCTTCCAGTACGGCTTCACCTTCGACGAGATCACCAACGAAGACGACACGACCATGACCAAGAACGGCGTGTCGCTGCTGATCGATGCCATGAGCTACCAGTACCTGGTCGGCGCCGAGATCGACTACAAGGAAGACCTGCAGGGCGCCCAGTTCGTGATCAAGAACCCGAACGCCACCAGCACCTGCGGCTGCGGCTCCAGCTTCTCGGCCTGATCCACCGATGGTGCCTGCCCGCGGCGCACCATCCCCCCACGAAGCCGCCTCCGGGCGGCTTTTTGCTTTGCGCCTCCCTCCCCGCCCATGCCGCCCGACACCGCCGTAGCCAACACCGCCGTCGCCCCCGCCCGCAAGAGCCTGCTGTGGCTCGTGGCGGTGGGCTTCTTCATGCAGACGCTGGACGCCACCATCATCAACACGGCGCTGCCGGCGATGGCGGCCAGCCTCGGCGAGAGCCCGCTGCGCATGCAGTCGGTGGTGGTGGCCTATGCGCTGACCATGGCGATGCTGATCCCGGCCTCGGGCTGGATCGCCGACCGCTTCGGCACCCGGCGCGTGTTCTTCGCGGCCATCGTGCTGTTCGGGCTGGGCTCGGTGCTGTGCGCGCTCTCGCACGGACTGGGCCAGCTGGTGGCCGCGCGCGTGGTGCAGGGCCTCGGCGGCGCGCTGCTGCTGCCGGTGGGGCGGCTGGCGCTGCTGCGCACCGTGCCGCGCGGCGAGTTCCTGCAGGCGATGAGCTTCGTGGCCATTCCCGGCCTGATCGGCCCGCTGCTCGGGCCCACGCTGGGCGGCTGGCTGGTGCAGTACGCCTCGTGGCACTGGATCTTCCTGATCAACGTGCCGGTGGGCCTGGCCGGCTGCATCGCCACCCTGCGCTTCATGCCCGACCTGCGCGGCGCCGCGCTGCGGCGCTTCGACGCCGTGGGCTACGGCCTGCTGGCCTTCGGCATGGTGGCGATCTCGCTCTCGCTCGACGGCGTGGCCGAACTCGGCCTGCGCCAGGGCGGCGTGATGGTGGTGCTGATCTTCGGTTTCGCGAGCGTGGTGGCCTACTGGCTGCGCGCGGCACGCACGCCCGACCCGCTGTTCGCGCCCTCGCTGTTCAAGGTGCCGACGCTGAGCATCGGCCTGCTCGGCAACCTGTTTTCGCGCTTGGGCAGCAGTTGCATGCCCTTCCTGGTGCCGCTGCTGCTGCAGGTGTCGATGGGCTATTCGCCGGTGCGCGCGGGCCTGATGATGCTGCCGGTGGCGCTGGCCGGCATGGCGATGAAGCGCTTCGCCACGCCGCTGATCACGCGCCACGGCTATCGCAAGGTGCTGGTGGTCAATACGGCGCTGGTGGGGCTCGCGATGGCCAGCTTCGGCCTCACGGCGCCGGGCCAGCCCTTCGCGCTCCACGTGCTGCAGCTGCTGTTCTTCGGCGCGGTCAATTCGCTGCAGTTCACCGCGATGAACACCATCACCCTCAAGGACCTCGACGGCAGTATGGCCAGCAGCGGCAACAGCCTGCTGTCGATGGTGCAGATGCTCGCGATGAGCATGGGCGTGGCCGCCGCGGGCGCTGTGCTCGCGGGCTACAACGGCATCTTCGGCACCGACACGGCGGTGCGCACGCTCGATGCCTTCCAGGCCACCTTCGCCAGCATGGGCCTGATCACGGTGGCTTCGGCGCTCATCTTCTGGCATTTGCCGGCGGAAGTGCGGGCCTCGCGGCCCGCGCAGCCCGAGGTCTCGGGCCAGGGCTGAGTCAGGCCGGGTAGATCGCGCCCAGCACGCGTGCGCCGCGGGCGCCGGTCACGCTGGCGAGGTTGCCGCTCTCGCGCCGCACCGTGGCGCGCGCCAGCCAGGCGAAGGCGGCCGCCTCCACCTGCTGCGGCGGCAGGCCGCGTTCGTTCGAGGCCACCACGGCGATGCCCGGCAGCAGCGCGCGCAGCCGCGACAGCAGGTGGCCGTTGAGCGCGCCGCCGCCGCAGACGATCAGCAGCTTGCTCTCTTTTCCGTAGCGCAGCAGGTCGGCGGCGCAGGTGCTGGCCGTCAGCTCGGCGAGCGTCGCCTGCACGTCGACCGGGGCGTCGCCCGCGCCGGTGCCCACGTGCGCCGCCAGCCATTCGGGATTGAACAGGTCGCGCCCGGTGCTCTTGGGCGGCGCCTTGGCGAAGAAGGGCTCGCCCTGCAGCCGCGCGAGCAGCTCGGGCAGCACCGTGCCGCTCGCGGCCCACTGGCCGTCGAGGTCGAAGGGCTGGCCGTGGTAGCGCTGGCACCAGTGGTCCATCAGCGCGTTGCCGGGGCCGCAGTCGAAGCCCAGCACCACCGCGCCCTCGGGCGCGTCGCTGGCCGGCAGCAAGCTCAGGTTCGAGATGCCGCCGAGGTTTAGCACCGCGATCGGCTCGCCGGGCCCGGCGAACAGCGCCCGGTGGAAGGCCGGCACCAGCGGCGCGCCCTGGCCGCCGGCCGCGAGGTCGCGGCTGCGGAAGTCGGCCACCACGTCGATGCCGCAGAGCTCGGCCAGCAGCGACGGGTTGTTGAGCTGCAGCGTGTAGCCGACCTCGTCGAATTCGCCGGGCCGGTGGCGCACGGTCTGGCCATGCACGCCGACGGCACGGACCGCGCCGGGTTCGAGTCCGGCATCGGCCAGCAGTTGCTCGACCACGCCCGCGTAGACGCGCGCCAGCCCGTTGCCGGCGAGCGCCGCGCGGTGCAGTTCGTTGTCGCCCGGGGTGTTGAGGGCCATCAGTTCGCCGCGCAGGCCGACCGGGAAGGGGGCGGTGGCGTAGCCGGTGACCGAGATCCCGCCGTCGGAGAAGTCGGCGAGCACGCCGTCCACGCCATCGAGCGAGGTGCCCGACATCAGTCCGATGTAGAGATCGCCGGTGGCCATGGGGCTGGGGGAGCTGCCGGATGTTCCGGCGCTTCTATATTATGAGAGGAGGGGCGCGGCGCTCAGTCCGCGCTGGCCTGCACCACCGAGAACGCGGCGGCCAGTTCGTTGCGCGCGCCGACGGCGATGCGCTCGAAGGCCGGGCGCATCGCGGCGGTGATCGGGGCGCCGCCTTCCTGGGCGATCGAGGTCGGGTTCTGGTAGACGCCGTTGACCCGGAATTCGAAGTGCAGGTGCGGGCCGGTGGCCCAGCCCGTGGAGCCCACGGCGCCGACGGTCTGGCCCTGGCTCACGCTCTGGCCGGCCTTGACGTCGATGCGGCTCAGGTGCGCATAGGCCGTCTGCTGGTTGTTGCGGTGGTTGATGATGACGATGTTGCCGTAGCCGTTCTGCGTGCCGGCGAAATCGACCGTGCCGTCGCCGACCGTGCGCACGGCGGTGCCGGTGGGCGCCGCGTAGTCGATGCCGTTGTGCTGGCGCCAGCTGTTGAGGATCGGATGCATGCGCATCGCGAAGCCGCTCGACACGCGCGTGAATTCCACCGGCGTCGCCAGATAGGCCTTGCGCAGGCTGTCGCCGTTCGGGCGGTAGTAGCTGCCCTTCTGGCCCGCGCCCGGCGGCTGGAACCACACGGCCTGGTGGATCTTGCCGTTGTTCTCGAACTCGGCCGAGAGCACGCGGCCGCTGCGCAGCGCCTGGCCGTCGGCCTCGAAGGTCTCGTAGACCACGGCGAAGCGGTCGCCCTTGCGCAGCTGGCGCACGTCGACGTCGCCCGCGAAGATGTCGGCCAGCTGGCTGGCGACGCCATCGGGGATGCGCGCCTCGTCGGTGGCGGCGAACAGCGAGCTGCGGATGGTGCCGCTGGCCAGGCGGGCGCCCGGCGTGAGGGTGTCGCGCTCGGTCAGGGCCACGAAGCCCACGGGCGTGCGTTCGACCACGAAGCGCTTGAAGCCGCCGTCGCCGTCGGGAATCCAGCGCGCGCTGAGCTTCTTGAGCTGGTTGTCCTGGGTGGCCTCGGCGGTCACGGTGCGGCCGGCGCGCGCGAACAGCGCGGTGCGGGCCTCGCCGCTGCCGCGCACGAACGCGCTGGCGGCCGGGTCGGAGATGCCCAGGCGCTTGAGCAGCGCCTCGGCGGTGTCGCTCGAGCGGGTGACGTCGGTGCGGAACAGCGTGAAGCTGAAGTCCTCGAGCGACGTGGCCTGTTCGGCGAACGACAGGGGGGCGGAGGTGGCTTCGAGCACCTGATGGACCGGGAGGTCCGAGGCGTCGGGTCCGAGCGAAGCCACGGCGAGGGTTCCGGCGCTCAGCAGCGCCGCCGCGATGATCGCGGTGATCTGCTTGGGGTAGGTCCGGAACGTATAGGCCACGCGAGAAGCGAGAAGCTCCTCGGCGGCAAGAATGCCGTTGATCAAACTTTGAATTCCAGCTCAGGTTTCTGCAGATCCGTCGGCAAAGCCCAGAGCGGTCAGGGCGGCGGGACGGTGCGGAAAAAGCGCCGCTTAGAATCCGGCGCTTGAAAAGTCGGGCGAGTATAGCTTCCGCACTCCAAAAGTCAGCCAAAAAAAGCCCATGAACGCCGAATCTGTTACATCCGTGGCCCTTTCAAATAGTGTAGGACGCGCGCTCGAAATCTCCCTCCGGGGGCTGACGAACTGCTCCCCCAGGACGAATGGGTGCGCAAGCTGCAGCGCTCCGAGGCCACCGGCACCCCGCTGCGCATCAAGCTCGGCCTCGACCCGACCGCGCCCGACATCCACATCGGCCACACGGTGGTGCTCAACAAGATGCGCCAGCTCCAGGACCTGGGGCACCGCGTGATCTTCCTGATCGGCGACTTCACCACCACCATCGGCGACCCCTCGGGCCGCAACAGCACGCGTCCGCCGCTCACGCGCGAGCAGATCGAGGCCAATGCCCAGACCTACTACAAGCAGGCCAGCCTGGTGCTCGATCCCGAGAAGACCGAGATCCGCTACAACTCCGAGTGGAGCGACCCGCTGGGCGCGCGCGGCATGATCCAGCTGGCCGCCAAGTACACGGTGGCGCGGATGATGGAGCGCGACGACTTCAACAAGCGCTTCAAGGCCGGCCAGTCGATCTCGGTGCACGAGTTCCTTTACCCGCTGATGCAGGGCTACGACTCGGTGGCGCTCAAGAGCGACCTCGAGCTCGGCGGCACCGACCAGAAGTTCAACCTCCTCGTGGGCCGGCATCTGCAGCAGGAATACGGACAGGAACCGCAGTGCATACTCACTATGCCGCTGCTGGAAGGGCTCGATGGCGTCGAGAAGATGTCCAAGAGCAAGAACAACTACATCGGCATCAGCGAAGACGCCAACACCATGTACGCCAAGGTGCTGTCGATCTCCGACGACCTGATGTGGCGCTGGTACACGCTGCTGAGCTTCCGTTCGCTCGAGGAGATCGCCGCGCTCAAGGCCGAGATCGAGGGCGGGCGCAATCCGAAGGACGCCAAGGTCGCGCTCGCCAAGGAGATCACGGCGCGCTTCCACAGCCCGGCGGCGGCCGAGGCGGCCGAGCAGGATTTCATCAACCGCAGCAAGGGCGGCGTGCCCGAAGAGATTCCCGAAGTGAGCCTGGCCGGCGCCCCGCTGGGCATCGGCCAGCTGCTCAAGCAGGCCAACCTCGCGGCCTCGTCCGGCGAGGGCAACCGGCTGATCGACGGCGGCGGCGTGCGCATCGACGGCGCGGTGGTCAGCGACAAGGGGCTCAAGCTGCCGGCCGGCAGCTACGTGGTGCAGGTCGGCAAGCGCAAGTTCGCGCGCGTGACGCTGTCCTGAACCGGGCGCTCCAGAAGCAAAAAGGCCGGGGCGATCCCAGCCTTTTTATCTGGCGAGCGCGTTTCAGCGCACCTCGATCGTCACGCGCCGGTTGCGCGGCTCGTCGACCTCGTCGGCCGTCGGCACCGCCAGTTCGCGTTCGCCGCGGCCCGCGGCCTCGATGCGGTTGGCCGGAAAACGGCGCTCGATGAAGAGCTGCGCCACTTCCTGCGCGCGGCGGCGCGAGAGCACGTCGTTGTTCTGCAGCGTGCCCTTGGTGTCGGTGTGGCCGACCACCACGATGTCGCCGCCGGGGCGTGTCTGGGCGGCGGTCAGCGCCTCTTCCATGATCTTCTGCGAGGCGGCGGTCAGCGTGATGGTGCCGAGCTCGAAGTACACCGTGTAGCGCTGCGAGGGCGGCGGGCGCATCTCGAACAGCGGCTTGTTCTCGGCCTGCACCTTGGCCGCGTCGGCGGCATCGACCACCGGCGCGCCTGAGGCGCCCTTCCTGGCCGTGGCGCGCTGGTAAGGCTGCGACAGCACCTCCTCGCCATCCTTGGCGCGCACCACCACCGCCGAGGCGGAGCCGTCGGCCTGCGGCAGCAGCACCACGCGGGTGGCGGGCGAGGAACAGGCCGCGAGCAGCGCGACCAGCAGCGCGGCACCGAGGAAGCGCAGGCGGGAAGAAAGGAGGGAACTGGAACCGGAACACATCATGGCTGGCCGTCGGTCTGGACGATGAAGTCGGTGCCGCGGATGCCGATGGTTGCCGTCTGGGTCTCGACGCGCACCGCGTCGGGGTTGGTCTTGCCGATCAGGCCGGTGATCATGCGCATCGAGCCGCGCAGCAGCGAGACGAGCAGCCCGCCCTCGTGGGTGGTGGCGTCGAAGTGGAACTGCTTGAGGTCGAGCCGCGAGGACGGGCCGACCACCAGCGTGGTGTCGTCGCGCAGCACGACCGAGGCTGAAGAATCGGGGCCGGTCACGATCCGGTCGACCGAGGCCAGCGCGTCGCCGGGCACGGCGTTGCGCGCGGTGGCGGCGGCGCTCAGCAGCTTGACGTCGCCGCGCACCGACTTCACGAAGCCGGCCTGGCGCTCGGGGGCGGCGGTTGCGGTTGCGGTTGCCGCGGGCGTGCCCGGGGCGGTCTGCGCCTGCGAGATCGCCGCGGCGCCGAACAGCGCGCAGCCCAGCAGGGGCAGTAGGAATTTCTTGTGCATCATCAGGTTTTCCGCGAACTGTTTCGGGGCGGACACAATTATTAATGCCAAGGCGTTACACCTGGACACGAACATGATAATTCGGTGCCTATCTGCGGCCTTTTACCGTTTTTCCTGTCGCTTGTCGCCGTCAACGCCCCCCGGGCACGCATGAACCTCACACCCAAGACACTGCTGCGGGCCTCCATCGCGGTGGCCCTGGTCACGATTGTGCTCAAGGGCCTCGCGGGCTACATCACCCATTCGATGGGCCTGATCTCGGACGCCATGGAGTCGTTCGTGAACCTGGCCAGCGCCACCTTCGCGCTGGCCATGGTGACGATCGCCGAACGCCCGGCCGACGAGGGCCATCCCTACGGCCACCACAAGGCCGAGTACTTCTCCTCGGGCTTCGAGGGCATCCTGATCGTGGGCGCGGCCGTCGCGATCTTCTGGGTCTCGGTGCAGCGGCTGCTGGCGCCGCAGCCGCTCGAGCAGCTCGGCTGGGGCCTCGCGCTGTCGATCGTCAGCTCGGGCCTGAACGCCGGGCTCGCGTGGCTGCTGTTCCGCGCCGCCCGGGCCCGCCGCTCGATCGCGCTCGAGGCCGACGCGCGCCACCTGATGGCCGACGTCTGGACCTCGGCCGCGGTGCTGGTGGGCATCGTCGCGGTGCACTTCACGGGCTGGCTCTGGCTCGACCCGCTGCTGGCCATCGGCGTGGCGCTCAACATCGCGCGCGAGGGCGTGAAGCTGGTCTGGCGTTCCTCGCAGGGCCTGATGGACGAGGCGCTCGAGCCCGAGACCCAGGCGCTGCTGCGCGCCACGCTCGAGCGCTTCGCCGCCGGCGTGCCCGAGGGCGGCCGGCTGCGCTTCGACGACATCTTCACGCGCAGCGCCGGCCAGCGCCGCTTCGCCGACCTGCACATGCACGTGCCCGGCGACTGGACCCTGCAGCGCGCCGCCGCCCTGCGCGATGCGCTCGAGCAGGCCCTGATGGACGCCGTGCCCGGCCTGCGCGTGACCATCCAGCTGCTGCCGCTGGGCATGGAAGCCCGCGCCACCCAGCTTCCGCCAGACAACCCCGAGGAATCCCATCCATGAAAGCAGTGCTCCAGCGCGTGGCGCAGGCACGCGTCGACATCGCGGGCCGCACCGTCGGCGAGATCGGCGCCGGCCTGCTCGTGCTGCTGTGCGCCGAGCGCGGCGACAGCGACGCCGCGGCCGACCGCATGCTCGCCAAGATGCTCAAGCTGCGCATCTTTTCCGACGAGGCCGGCAAGATGAACCGCAGCGTGCAGGACATCGGCGGCGGCCTGCTGGTGGTGAGCCAGTTCACGCTCGCGGCCGACGTGAGCGGCGGCAACCGCCCGAGCTTCACGCTCGCGGCGCCGCCCGACGAAGGCCGCCGGCTCTACGACCATTTCGTCGCGAAGGCGCGCGCCGCGCATCCGGTGGTGGCCACGGGCGAGTTCGGCGCCGACATGCAGGTGCACCTGCTCAACGACGGGCCGGTCACGATTCCGCTGCAGATGAGCTGAGGGCCGCGCCGCCCCGGGTTCAGTCGCGCCGCAGCAGCGCTTCCCACGCCACCTTCGGGTGCTCGTAGCGGTCGATGCTCAGTTCCTCGAGCTGCGCGATGCGCCAGCCGCGCGCGAACAGCCGCTGCACCGTGGCGCGCTCGAAGAAGCGCTTGGGAGCGCCGTCGACCAGATAGAGGTTGTCCTCGTCCGGGCGCCCCGGGCCGCGGCCGCCGTAGTGCCGGTCGTTGACCGAGTTGAGCCGGCACAGCAGCACGCCGCTGGGCCGCAGCACCGCGTGGATGCGCTCGACCAGTTCCAGCGTCTGCGCCCATTCGAAGTAGTGCAGCGACAGGCTCGCGAGCACGACGCCGATGCGCTGCCCCTTGGCCAGCGGAAAGGGCGCGCGGAAATCCTGGTGGTGCACGCGCACGCCCGCCAGGCGCCGCTCGCGCGCGGCATCCGCAGCTTGCGCCGACAGCTCGATCGCCTCCACGCGCAGCCCCGCGGCCGCCAGCGTGGCGCTGTCGCGGCCGTCGCCGCAGCCCAGTTCGAGCACCGGATCGGCGCCCGCGCATTCGGCCAGCAGCGGCAGCCAGCGCACGAGCCACGGGTCGGTGCCATCCACGCCCATCGGTGCGCGCCGTCTCAGCGGTTGTAGGGATCGCGGATGCCCAGCCCCGCGAGGATCTCGATCTCGCGCGCTTCCATCGCCTCGGCGTCTTCTTCGCCGGTCTCGTGGTCCCAGCCCTGCGCATGCAGCGTGCCGTGCACCAGCAGGTGCGCGTAGTGCGCGGCCAGCGTCTTGCGCTGCTCCTTCGCCTCGCGCGCCACCACCGGCGCGCACAGCACCAGGTCGGCCATGACAAGCGGCGCCTGCGCATAGTCGAAGGTCAGCACGTTGGTCGCGTAGTCCTTGCCGCGGAATTCGCGGTTCAGCTGCTGGCCCTCGTCGGCATCGACGATGCGCACCGTGATCTCGGCGTCGGCATCGAGCGCATGGCGGATCCAGCGCGTCACGCCGTGGCGCGGCAGCGCGGCGCGGTGCCGTTCCACGCCCTTGAAGCGTCCGAACTGCAGCGACAGGGTAGTGCGGCCAGGGCCATCTCAGTGCCCGCCCGCGCCGGCGCGCTTGCGCTGGCCGTCGTAGGCGTCGACGATGCGCGCCACCAGCGGATGGCGCACCACGTCGGCGCTCGTGAAGTGCGTGATCGCGATGCCGTTCACGCGCCGCAGCACGCGCTCGGCGTCGATCAGGCCGCTGAGTTGCTGCTTGGGCAGGTCGATCTGGCTCACGTCGCCCGTCACCACCGCCTTGGCGCCGAAGCCGATGCGCGTGAGGAACATCTTCATCTGCTCGGGCGTGGTGTTCTGTGCCTCGTCGAGGATCACGAAGGCGTTGTTGAGCGTGCGCCCGCGCATGAAGGCCAGCGGCGCGATCTCCAGCGCGTTGCGCTCGAAGGCCTTCTGCACCTTCTCGAAGCCCATCAGGTCGTAGAGCGCGTCATACAGCGGCCGCAGGTAGGGGTCGACCTTCTGCGTCAGGTCGCCCGGCAGGAAGCCCAGGCGTTCGCCGGCCTCGACCGCCGGGCGCGTGAGCACGATGCGCTGCACCGCGCTGCGCTCGAGCGCATCGACCGCGCAGGCCACCGCGAGGTAGGTCTTGCCGGTGCCGGCCGGGCCGATGCCGAAGGTGATGTCATGCTTGGCGATATTGTCGAGGTACAGGCCCTGCGTGGGCGTGCGCGCGCGCAGGTCGGCGCGACGGGTGGCGAGCGTGATCGCGCTGTCGACGTCCTCGTCCATCGAGCCGTCGCCGGCCAGCGTGAGCTGCACCACCGCCGCGTCGATCGGGCGCTGGGGCGATCTCGTAGAGCGCCTGCAGCACGTCCATCGCGCGCTGCGCATTGACCTTGGGGCCGTCGATCTTGAACTGCTCGTGGCGGTGCGCGATCTTCACCGCGAGCGCCTCCTCGATGCGGCGCAGGTGGGCGTCGAGCGGGCCGCACAGGTGGCCCAGGCGCGTGTTGTTGGGCGGAGCGAAGGTGTGTCGCAGAATCACGCGGTTTCCATTTCCATCTTTGTTGGTAGCCCATGCAAGACCGGCCCTGCTCGAAAAAACACGATTCAGCGCGGGAAACACCGCGGAACCGGCTTTGCCGGGCCGCTGGTGTTGCCCCCCTCGAGGGGGGAGGCGGCTACACGAAGTGAGCAAGCAACGGGGGTGGGCCAATGATAGGCAAACTCACCGGGATCCTGGCCGAACGCAATCCGCCGCAGGTCGTGATCGACTGCAACGGTGTCGGCTACGAGGTCGACGTGCCGATGAGCACCTTCTACAACCTGCCCGGCGTCGGCGCCAAGGTCTCGCTGCTCACGCACTTCATCGTGCGCGAGGACGCGCAGATCCTCTACGGCTTCGGCAGCGCCGAGGAACGCGCCGCCTTCCGCCAGCTCATCAAGATCTCGGGCGTGGGTCCGCGCACCGCGCTGGGCGTGCTCTCTGGCATGAGCGTGGGCGAGCTGTCGCAGGCCGTCACCCTGCAGGAGGCCGGTCGGCTGGTGAAGGTGCCCGGCATCGGCAAGAAGATCGCCGAGCGCCTCTTGCTCGAGCTCAAGGGCAAGCTCGGCGCCGACATCGGCCTGCCCGCGCACATCGCCTCCGATGCCCAGGCCGACATCCTGCAGGCGCTGGTCGCGCTGGGCTACAGCGACAAGGAAGCGGCCGCCGCGCTCAAGGCACTGCCGAAGGACGTGAGCGTGAGCGACGGCATCAAGCTGGCGCTGAAGGCGCTGGCGAAGTAGACAACGCGGTCGGACATGCCCCACCGCGACTGCTGCGCCACGCGCAAGGCAGGCGCGATCCCTCGCCAAAAGTGAATACCTTTGGCATAGACTGCTCACCGAGAAAAAGGGCGCAGCCCATCCGGTGGTACCCGCCAGGCCGGGCCCCCGGAAAACCGGAGCACGAGGAGCGGGGTGCCACATGTCTTTCGAGAATCTCGAACAGGGGCTGCTGACGGCGATCGACCATGTGCACGGGGCCGCCATCGGCGAGATGAGCTGGAGCCTGGCCCTGGAGGCCGTCTGCGATGTCCTCGGTGCGCGGGCCGCGGACCTCAACATGTTCGATGCCGACACCCTCGACTATCTGGCCTTCCACCCGGCGCGCGTCGATCCCTTCGTGCTGACCTACATCGCCGACTACATGAGCGATGTCACCCACGAGAACCCGCGCGTCGCGCAGCTCTACCTGCCGATGGCGGAAGGCCGCATCGTGGCCGACAGCGACGTCTGGACGACGCGCGAGCTCGGCCGCATGCCCTTCTTCGCGGACTTCCTGCAGCCCTGGGGCACCTTCGATTCCCTCAACACCTGGGTCCGGCGCGGCAGCGACGGGTCGCCGCTGATCGCGCTGGCGGTCCACTACCGCAAGCAGGACTGCCCACCGCAGGCCGAGCATCGGCGCAGGCTGGCCATGCTGCTGCCGCACATCCGGCGCGCCTGCGCCACCGCGGAAAGGCTGAACGAAGCGCTGCTGCGGGTCGCGGGGCTGGAGCAGGCGATCGAGCGTGCGCGCGAGCCGATCGTCCTGCTGAGCGAAGGCGCGCGAATGCTGCATGCGAGCGGCGCGGCGCGGGCCTTGCTGCAGCGGGAGCGGGGGCTTTTCCTCGGGCCCGACGAGACGCTGCGTTTTCGGAGCACGGCACACCAGGACGCCTTGCGCGCCGCGCTGCGGCGATGCCGCCCTGGCGCCACCGCGTTGCAGGATGCCCATGCCTCGCCGTCGGCCCGAATCGTGATTCCGCAGGCCGGCGGCGCCCCGCTGGTGCTCACGGTCCAGCCGCTGCCCGGCACGCGGCGCCATCACTCGGCCGCCGTGGCCGCGCTGTTCATCCACGCGCCGCAGCAAGTCGGCGCCCACGAGGTCGGCGCGCTGCGTGAGGCCTACGGCTTGACGCCCGCCGAGATCCAGGTCGTGTGCGGCCTCGTGAACGGCACCTCCCTGAAGAAGCTGGCGCAGCAGCGCGAGATCTCCTACGAAACCGTCCGCTCGCAGCTGCGCCAGATCTTCGCGAAGACCGGCACCCACCGGCAGTCCGCGCTGGTCGGCCTGGTGCGTGGCGTTCGCTAGCCAGCGCGCGGGCCAGCCGTCAGGCGCACCGTCCCCTGTAGCCCGCTCCGGCCTCGTAGCGCCACCGGCCCTTGCCGCGGTGCGCGGTCGAGCAGGCCCACCACTGGACCCGGCCGTTGAGGATGTTGCCCTCGCCGCGTCCCGGGCTCAGCGTGCTCAGCCCGCCATTGGGGCAGCGGAAGGCTTCCGAGCTGTCGAAGAAGTTCTTCGTCTGGCGGCGGGTTCTCGACGCAGAAGCCGACGTCGACCGGAAAGCTGCATCGGTTGACGAGCGTCCGGTTCTGGACGCTCACGCAGTGGCTGTCGTTCTCGCTGGCGAACGCTCCCGCGCAAGCGCCGAGAAGGGTGGCGCAGGCGAGCGAAGCGCGCAGGGCGCGCGGTCTGCCGAGGATGGTCATGTCCGTCTCCTTCATGCCGAGGGTTCGACGGACGCATCGTGACCATGCCTCGCGGCAGGATCATCCCCCGTTTGGAGTACGCGGCGGCCGCGCTTCCTGACCGCGCAACGCCGCCACCAGCGCGCCCAGCAGCGCATGCGTCTCGACCAGGCTCGGCCCGTGCACCGGCTGCGGCCAGGCGCTGTGGATCGCGACCACGAGCCCTTCCTTCGGATGGATGTAGAGCTGCTGCCCGAAGATGCCGAGCGCGGCGAACAGGCCGCCGTCGAGTTCGGGCAGCGCCTGCGCGCCGAGCGGGAAGGTCCACCACTGGTAGCCGTATCCCATCGGCTCGTAGCCCTCGAGCGTGCCGGGTGCGAGCCGCTGCGCGGGGTCGGCGCGCGTGGCGTCGCGCAGCCAGCCCTCGGGCAGCACGCGCTGTCCGCCGGCCATGCCGCCGCCGAGGATGAACAGGCCGAAGCGGCCGAAGTCGCGCAGGGTCGCGTTGACGCCGCTGCCCGCGAACTCCTGGCCGCCCGGCGCATCGAGCTGCCAATAGGCATCGGCCTCCATGCCGAAGGGCGCCCAGATCCTGCGCGACAGGTAGTCGCCGATCGGCTCGCGCAGCGCGCCGGCCAGGATCCTGCCGACCAGGTAGGTCTCGCCGGTGCTGTAGTTGAAGCGCGTGCCGGCCGGCGCCACGCGCGGCAGCGTGGCCATGAAGGCGAGCACCGCGCCCGCGTCCCGGTCGAGCTGCGCGCGCAGCATGCGGCGGCGGTCGGAGGCCGGGTCGAGGTAGTCCTCGTTCCAGGCCACGCCCGAGCTCATCTGCAGCACCTGCCGCAGCGTGACGCCGTCGTAGGCCGAACCGCGCAGCGCGGGCACGTAGGCGACCACGGCGTCGTCCAGGCTCGCGATCAGGCCGTCGTGCAGCGCCGCGCCCACGAGCGTGGAGGCGATCGACTTCGCGACCGAGAACGACATCCAGCGCGTGGCCGCGTCGTTGCCCATCGCGTAGCGCTCGAGCACCACGCGGCCGTCCTTGATCGCCAGCAGGCCCGCCGTGCGATTGCGCGCCATGAAGTCGCCGATGCCGAACTCCGCGTCGCCCGCGCGGTAGCGCACGTCGACCGCGCGGCCCGCGGGCAGCGGATGGACCTGCGCGCCGCGCCGGATCGTGCGCGTCGCATAGAGCCGGTCCATGTGGCGGTAGGTGGGCGCCTGCAGCTCGGGCGCCAGCGTCATCAGGTCCTCGAGCCGGCCGATGGCCTCGGTGTCCGCCATGCAGCAGCTCCTTACTTTGCCGGCCTGGCCGGCCGGTTCAGCCCCAGCGTCGGCGTCTCGTCGAAGAAGTTCCAGGGCTTGAGCAGCGCATGCACCCACTCGGTGGGCATGATCGGCCATTCCTCGGCGCGCGCGACGTGGGTGGTGCCGGTGGTGAGCCAGACCACGTTGTCGGTGTTCACGATCGCCTGGTCGTCGGCGGTGAACTGGCCCAGGCCGGTGTCCTTGTTCGAGCGGTTCGGGTACTTGCCCTCGGGGAACTGCTCCTCGGGGTCGTAGCGCGTCACCCAGAGCTGGCGGTCCATGAAGCTCAGGCGGTGGTTGATCCACTCGTCCTGCGCGAAGTTGGCGCCCTTGGCGATAGGGTGCGTGCCGCCCGCGTAGGGAATGAGCTGGTACGAGACCGGGTTGCCGACCTTGTTGTTCTTCGCCGGATTGCTCAGCAGCCGGATCGTCGACGGGTCGAACTTCTGCGCCGCCTGCCGCTCGGTCGCCACCGTGCGCTGCACCGTCTGCATGGTGCTGGTGCGCGGGCCGCCGCGGGTGTTGGGCAGCACCACCGGATCGACCTCGGTCAGCGAGTTGTTCTCGCCGTCCACGTCGAGGTCGAGCCGGAAGTTGTAGATGTGCTGGTGCGTGGTGCCGACGATGTGGTGATCGAGCAAGGTGCCGTAGCGCGTGTCCTCGGCGGCGGTCGCGTCCTGCATGGTGCGCGACTTCACGCCCTTCACCGCCTCGATGCCGGTGGCGCCCGCGTTGATGCCGATGGTGCCGTTCTCGGCGAACACCCAGTCGAACAGGTAGTCGTAGTTGCCCACCGTGCTGATCCAGCGCACCACCAGTTCGCGCCGCTCGGTGCTCACGTTGGGCTTGCCCATCTCCTGGTGCTTGAACTCGGGATCGGCATAACGCTCGAAGACCGCGATCGCGCGCGGCACCTTCACGGGCGCGCCGGTGTAGTCGGCCAGCGTGGCGTCGAGCAGCACCGCGTTCTGCGGCGCGTCCTTCTCGGGCTCGATCGGCGAGGTCAGCGTGCCCATGCCGTACTCGCCCGAGTCGAGGTAGGCCTTGAAGTACCAGCCGGTGTCGGGGTCGCCGTAGGGCACGATCATCCCGCCCAGCGAGCCTTCGTACATCACCTTGCGCTTGGTGCCCTTGTCGTTGTAGGTCACGGTCGAGAGCACCAGGCCCACGCGCGAGTCGAGCCGCAGGTGGAAGTCCCAGTTGCGCCAGTGCAGCATGTTGCCGGCGATGGTGTAGTTCTTGCCCTCGGGCTCGGTGATCTCCAGCGGCTTGGGCGCGGGCGTGCCGGCGCGATCGCGGCCGTCGTAGGGCGTGGGCTTGAGCGGCACCGGCACCAGGCCGCCGTCCTCGATCTTCAGCACCTGCTTCTGCTCGAGGTCGACCACCGCCACCAGGCCCTCGATCGGGTGCGCCCAGTAGTTGCCGTCGCCCACGTCGAGGTAGCTCACCACCTTGAGCAGGCGGTCCTCCTGGCGCAGCGAATCCTTGCCGTCGAAGTAGCCCACGGTCAGCGGCGTGGCCACCACCTTCTTCACGTCGTCGATGCCGCGCGTGGCGAGCGCCTTCGCATAGTCGGCGCTGGCCTCGATCGCGCTCTGCACGGTGGCGAAGTCGTCGAGCAGCACCATGCCGTGCGCGCCTTCCACCGGCTTCCACTCGAGCAGCTTGCGTGCCGCGAGGTCGATGCTGCCCTCGATCACCTTCTTGCCGTCGAGCGCGACGAAGCTCGCCTGCCGCGCGGCGCGCACCGGCTGGCCCGAGAGCGCGAAGGCCCAGACCTGGTCCTTGGGCGGGCGCTTGAGGCTAATCTCGGTGAAGCGCAGGCCGGGCTTGTAGTTGCCCGAGGCCTTGATGGTCTCGAGCGCGGCCTGGATCTCCTCGGCCGACAGCGGATTGAGCGGATTCGGCGTGCGCTCGACCACGAAGGTGCGGTCCAGGCTGGACTGGAACACCTGGTTGATGAAGTCGTGCGGCACCCAGGCCGCGCCCTTGCGCAGCACCACCGGCACGTCGAGCTGCAGCGGCTGGCCGTTGATCAGCGCGGTCTTCGAGCCGGGCTTGATGCGAACCAGCGTGCCGTTGCGCGCCACCGTCCAGACGTTGGCGAAGCTGTCGAAGCGCACGGTGGCGCCGAAATCCTCGACCGTCTTCTTGAGCGGCACCATGTGGGCCGCGCCGCCATGGGCCTGGGCGTTGCCGGCCGCGAGCGGGCCGAGGGCCAGCGCGAGCGCGGTGGCAAGAAGGGTGCGGGTGGTGCCGCGGACCGGCGTTCGGTGGTGGCTGCTGCGCATGGACGGCTGTTCCCTTTTCTTCGCATGTTGTGACGAGCGACAGCGAAGTTAAGGGCGCGGCCCGCGCGGCGGTTAGCCGGATTCGGCAAGCCAGCGCGCGCGCGTGGCCGAGGGAAGTTCCCCGAACAGCCGGCTGTAGTCGGCCGCGAAGCGCGACAGGTGCCAGAAGCCCCAGCGCGCCGCCACGTCGCCGATGCTGTCGCGCCGGTGCGTCTGCAGCTCGCGCCGCACCCGGTTCAGGCGCATCACGCGCAGGTAGGTCACGGGGCTCAGGTGCACCACGTCCTCGAAGGCGTACTGCAGCGCGCGGCGCGATACGCCGGTGGCCGCGCAGAGGTCGGGCACGCTGATGGCCTCGTCGGCATGGGCGCGCATGTACTCGCGCGCCAGCGCCACGATGTGGCGCCGCGCCACCGTGCCGGGCGGCAGCCGGGTCTCGAAGGCGTCGCAGCCGATGCAGTGCAGCACCGCGTCGGCCAGCGACAGCGACAGCATGTGGCGCGCCGCCGGCTGCTCGAGCTGCGCGAGGTTGCCGCGCGCCAGCGACAGCGCCGCGCCCAGCAGCTTCGACAGCTCGCTCTCGTCGAAGCCCGGCTGGCGCACCGGTGCCGGCTCGGGCAGGCGCAGCTCGAAGTCGGCGCCGAACAGCGTGGCCGCGAGCTCGGCCAGCGGCGCGGTGTCGATGCACACCGCCATCAGGTCCATGCCGGCGCCGGCCAGCAGTTCGAATTCGCGCTGCGGCGACAGCGCGATCAGGCGCCGGCCCTCGATCTCGTGGCCGCAGTACCAGCTGCCGCTGCCCGCGACCTCGGTGACGGCGAACGAGACCGTGCCCGGGCGGCCCTGGCCGTTCTGCAGCAGGGTCTGGTTCGCATGCTCGTGGAAGACCTGGACGAAGCCCAGGTGCAAGTCCTCGGACAGGCCCTCGAAGCGGCCGTTCGACAGCTGCTCGTAGTGCTGGTCCCAGTGGTCCAGGCTCGAGGCCTGTGCCTGGGCCTCGGCGTTCAGGTGGCGGGAGAAGTGAAGCTCGGTCATGGTCGGCGCGGACGCTGGCACGGCGGCCGTCGTCGAGCCGACGAGCAGGAACCGTGCCGATCAGTGCGCAGTCTGCAAGAAGCGCGGGCGCTTGACCATCTTGCTTACCCTCGGTCCGGCCGCCGCCTCATTCGGGCTGGAGCCCGATGTCCTTGACCAGCGCGCCCCAGTCGCGCAGGTCCTGGCGCAGGGTCGCGGCGAACTGCTCGGGCGTGTTCTGCGGCAGGTCGGTGAAGTTGAGCTCGCGCAGGCGCTGCACCACGGCCGGGTCGCGCAGCGCGCGGTTCACCGCCTCGTTGAGCTTCTTCACGACCGCCGGCGGCGTCTTCGCGGGCGCCAGCACGCCGTACCAGGCATAGGTGGTGAACGGGTAGCCGGACTCGGTCATCGTCGGCACCTCGGGCAGCATCGGGATGCGCGAGGGGCCGCTGTTGGCCAGCGCCCGGAGCCGGCCCGCGCGCACCAGCTCCACCGTCGAGGACATGTCGGCGAAGGCCGCCTCGACCTGGCCGCCCATCAGGTCCTGCACGCAGGGGCCGCTGCCCTTGTAGGGCACGTGCTCGATCACCAGGCCGGCCTGCTTCTTGAGGCTTTCCATCGCCAGGTGGCCGCCCGAGCCGTTGCCCCACGAACAGTAGCTGAGCTTGTCGGGCCGCGCCTTGGCATAGGCGACGAAGTCGGCCAGCGTCTTCACCGGCAGGTCGTTGCGCACCAGCAGCAGGTTGCCGCCGCGGCCGATCTGCGCCACCGGCGCGAAGTCCTTCACCGGGTCGTAGGGCAGCTTGCGGTAGAGGCTGGGGTTCACCACCATCGCGGCGGCATAGGTGAACAGCAGCCGGTAGCCGTCGGGCGCCGCGCGCGCCACCTGCTCGGTGCCGAGGATGCCGTTGGCGCCGGGCCGGTTGTCGACCACGAAGGGCTGCTTGAGCGACTTGCCCAGCGCGTCGGCGATCAGCCGCGCGATGGTGTCGGTGCCGCCCGCGGCGGCCGTGGGCACGACCAGCGTGACGGGCTTGTCGGGATAGGCCTCGGCGCCCTGCGCGGCGGCCGTGGCCAGCAGGCCGGCGAGGCCAACAAGGAACAGGCCGGTGCGGAGAAAAAGAAGCGGTCATGGATGCGGGTCCTCGGGAAGTCATTGGATACCGAAGCGCGCCTGCGTGCCCTGCTCGATCATGTCGGCGCTCACGCGGTAGAGGTTGCGCGACACGTAGCTGGGCACCTGCCGCGCGCGCTGGCGCAGCCACTCGGCCTTGAGCGCGCGCGCCTCGGCGAGCTCGGGCGCGTCGCCGCGCGCGGTGGCCAGCAGGTCGATCACGTGCAGCGCGAGCTGCCATTGCCCCTGCCGCGCCAGCGCGCATGCCCGCGCGATCAGGCCGGCCTTGTCGGTGATGGCCTCGGCCACGGCCTGGCCGACGGCCTCGGGCGGCTCGGGATGCAGGCTGGTCGGGTTGCGGTCCCACCAGCCGTTCTCCGAGCGGTAGATGTCGCGCACGATGTAGGCCGGGTCGCCGTAGGTGGGCTTCATCCAGTCGACCGCGAACAGCTCGTCGGGGCAGCGGATGCGCGCCAGCAGCTCGCGCTCGTTGAGGCCCTCGTTCATCAGCCGCACCACCTCGGCGCGCAGCCAGCGCAGGGCGCGCGCCGTGTGCGTGAGCACGTGCCGCACCTGGTCCTCGCCCTCGAGCGTGGCGCCGAACTCGCGCACCGCCTTGCGCGCGCCGAGCGCGGCCAGCGCCTCGAGCGTGTCGGCCCAGCGCACCGTGTCGCGCAGGGTGCGAAAGGGCGTGCCGATGTTGGGGATCGAATCGATCAGCGCCGCGCCGCCGTAGAGCACGCGCTGCGCGGGGCTCCACAGTGCGATCGCGTCGTCGGTCTCCGAGGGCGCCCAGCGCAGCTCGACGGCGCGCTCGCCGTGGCCGATGGCCAGCCGCTCGTCGAAGGTCTCGGTCGGCGCATGCATCGACAGCCGCTTGGCGAAGAAGCCCGCGGGCCGGTTGAACTGGATCTCGGCCATGCGGTGCTGCAGCGCCTCGGTCTCGCGGTAGCGCGCGAGGCGCCGCGGCACGTTGCGGTGCGCGATCACGCGCGGCGGCGCGTCGCCGCGCTGCGCCGCATGGGCGAGCCACATCGGCACGCCGGCGTTGTAGCCCACATGGCCGTGGCTGTAGCACAGTGCATGCAGCGGCGCGTCGCTGAGCTCGCGCACCGCGTCGATCATGCCCTGCGTCACCGCGCCGCCCGGGCCGGCGTCGATCACCACCAGGCCGACGTCGGTCTCGGCCACGAAGGACTGCCCCTGCCCGCGCAGGATGTGCAGGCCCGGCGCCACCGTCTCGGTGCCGCTGCCGACGATGAGGAAGGGCTTCTCCTGTTCCTGTGTGCTGCTCATGCGTCGTCTCCCAGTCGTTGAAGCGGCGGCAGCGCATAGCGGCCGTCGAGCATCTCCGCGCGCGGCACGTAGGCGCGCAGGCAGAGGTAGAAGGCGCCCGCGGGCGCGGGCAGCCAGTTCGCGCGCGCGGCCTCGTCCGCGGGCGCCGCATGCTGGATGCGCAGCGTGAGCCCGCCGTCGGCGTCGCGGCGCAGCGCCGGCGTGCGGTCGCCGATGGCGTAGCGGTCGATCGGGTTGTCGACCAGCATGCAGTCGCGGCTGTCGTACATCGTGAGCGACCAGAAGGCCTCGACCGGCGGCAGCGCGCCGGGCCCGAAGCGCAAGCTGTAGCGGTGGCTGCCGTGCAGCGCGCGGCCCGCGGCGTCGTGCCAGGCGAGCGGGTAGGTGGCCTCGCGGCTCTCGAGCATGCCGATGTACTTGAGCGCGACCAGCGCGCGCAGCCGGTGGTCGTCGCCGAAGCTCGCTTCGACCGTCGGCATCGATACCCAGCCGCTGGCGGCCGCGCGGCCGGCTTCCGTGGCGCGCAGCCGTGGCAGCACGCGGGCGATCGCGTCCTGCAGCCGCTCGCGCTGCGTGTCGTCGAGCGCGCCGGCATCGGGGTGCAGGCCGAGCGCGGCGTAGCGCGCGAGCCGGTCGGCATCGCGCGCGGGCGGCGGGTTCTCGCGCAGCGCGCGCTGCACCTGCGCCGCGAAATGCGCGGCGTCCGGCGGTGCCTGCGGATCGCAGGCCGGATCGAAGGCCATCGGCCGGGGCGCCGCGCCGGCCTGCCAGTCGGCCAGCGTGCGCACCACGAAGCCGTCCTGCAGCGCATGCACCGCGGGCAGGTCGTGCGGCCCGTCGACCAGGATGCGGCCGATGACCCAGAGCCAGCGCGTGGGCGCCTCGATGCGTGCCCCGGGCGCGTCGAAGGCGGCCGGCAGCGCGCCGCGCCAGCCCGGCGGCACGAGCACGAAGGAACGCGCCGCCGTGCCCGTGAGCCGCTGGCCGAGGTGGGCGAAGGGGTTGGTGTAGAAGTCGAGCAGGCCCAGCACGTAGTAGCGCCCCGCGGTGTCGGGCACGTCGATCACCAGCGGGCCCGCGCCGAGGTCGAGCCAGGCATGGGTGTAGAGCGTGTCGTTGTTCGGCGTCACGACGCGGCTCCTGCCCGGGCCCAGCAGCTTGCGCGCATGGGTGAACACGTTGCACCAGCGTTGCGGTGCCGGTGCCTCGCCGGCGGTCTCGCAGCGTTGCGGCGAGGTGGCCGCGCGCATGCGGCACATCTCGTACAGCGGCCAGGCGTAGACCACGGCCTCCTCGGCCAGGGTGTCGGTCACGGCGTCGATCGTCGCGGCCATGGCGTCAGTCCTCCCGCGGCTGCAGGGCCGGGATGCGCCAGGCGCGCACGCCTTCGCGCGGGTGGTACATGCGCAGGATCAGGTAGAAGCGGCCGGCCGGCGCGGGCAGCCAGTTGGCGGCATCGGCGGGCCGTGCATGGCCCAGCACCAGTTCCAGGCTGCCATCGGCGCCGCGCGCGAGGCCCTGCGTGCGGTCGCCGATCGCATGGCGGCCGATGGCGTTGGGATAGAGGAAGCGGTCGCTGTCGTAGAGCGTCACCGACCAGAAGGCGTCGGCCGGCGGCATGTCGTCGCCCTCGAAGCGCATCGCATAGCGGCGCCGGCCGTCGAGCGGCTCGAGCGTCGCATCGTGGTGCGAGGCGGCGTACACGGCCTCGCTGGTGGCCAGTGCGCCCAGGCCCAGGTAGGCGGTGCGCGCGCGGCCGAGGAACTCGCTGCCGTAGCGGCCGGTGGCGGGCGTCATGGCCCAGGCCTTGGGTCGGTGGTGCCGGCCCACCGCGCCGACCGCGCGCACGCCCTCGGCGAAACCTTCGACCAGGCCCTCGCGCAGCGGCGCGTCGAGCGTGTCCCACGCGAAGGCCGCGTCGGGCCGCAGCCCGGCCTGGCCGAACCAGGCCACCAGCGCGCGGTCCTCGACGCGGCCCGGCGCCTCGGCGAGCGCCTGGCAGAGGTTGGCGAAGAAGCGCGGCGCGACCTGCGCGGCCGGCTCGCCGTTCTCGAAGGCGGCGGCCATGGCATCGACCGGTTCGCCGACCCAGCGTTCGATCGCCGCCGGGCGGCCGCGCGGCACCGTGCCGGGCGCGGGCGCGAGCCGGATCTCGGACTGCAGCGCGCGCGCCGCGGGCCAGTCGGCCTCGTCGCCGACCAGGATGCGGCCGATCAGCCACACCAGGTCGGTCGGGCAGCGCACCACGCGGTGCGCGGCCAGCGCCTCGGGCACCGTGCCGCCCGGGCCCACGAGCACCACGGTCTCGCCCGCGGGATCGCAGTTGCGCGGCCCGAGGTTCTCGAAGTTCTCGGTGTAGGCGTCGTACAGCGGCAGCACGAAGTAGCGCCCCGGATGGCGCGCGGCCGCGGGCACGCTCAGCAGCATCGGGCCATCGGCCAGGTGGATCCAGGCGATGGTGTAGAGCAGGTCGTTGGCCGGCGTCACCACGTCGCGGTCCTCGTGGGTCGAGGGGCGCGGCGCATGGTGCAGCGTGTTGATCGGCGCGCGCACGTCCGAGCCGGCCGAGGTGCCGATCCGGCGTTCGGCGCGCGGCGCGGTCTGCAGCGCGCAGGTGCGATACGTCTCGGTCAGCGGATAGCCGTAGACGAAGGCGGCGAGGCCGATCGAGCGCGCGAGCGCCTGGCGCGCGGCGTCGACGGTGGCCTGGGAGGCGGGAGCATTCATGGGGACGGGACCTCTTGGCTGGTGGCGATGAAGGAAGGGGAAAGGAATCAATCGAGCTTCACGCCCGTGGCCTGCGTGAGCCGCAGCGTCACGGGCAGGAAGGCGCGGTAGGCGGCGCTGGCCTCGGCCGGCAGGTTGCCCACGGGTTCGGCGCCGAGTTCCTCGATGCGGCGCGCGACCTCGGGCTGGTGCACCACCGCGGCGACCTCGCGCCCGAGCCGCTCGACCACCGCGTCGGGCGTCTTCGCGGGCGCCATCAGCGAGGTCGGCCCGGTCAGCGCGTAGACCTCGTCGGCGAAGCCCTGCTCGGCGAAGGTCGGCACCTCGGGCAGCGCCTTGGCGCGGCGCGGCCCGGCGACCGCGAGCGCGCGCAGCTTGCCGGCCGCGATGTAGGGCTGCAGCGTGGCGATCGAGCCCACGGTCAGCTGGATCACGCCGCCGATCAGGTCGATCGCCATCGGGCTCTCGCCCTTGTAGGGCACGTGCAGCGTGCGCAGGCCGTAGGCGCGGTCCATGTAGACCTGGATCTGGTGCGGCTGCGTGCCCGGGCCCCAGGAGCCCATCGCGTACTTGCCGGGCGCGGCCTTCAGCACCGCGATCAGGCTGGCGACATCCTTGGCCGGCACCGACGGGTGCACCGCGAGCACGGTGCGCGTGGTCGCGATGTCCGAGACCATGCGCAGGTCGGTGCGCGGGTCGTAGGGCAGCTTGCCGTAGAGCACGATGTTGGCCGTGACCGGGCCCGGCACCGTCAGCAGCAGCGTGTGGCCGTCGGGCGTGCTCTTGGCGACGTGGTCGGTGCCGATGATCCCGCCCGCGCCGCTGCGGTTCTCGACCACCACGGGCTGGCCCAGCCGCTTCGACAGCCCCTCGGCGACCAGGCGCGCGAGGATGTCGGAGGAGCCGCCGGCCTGGTACTGCACGACGATGCGCAGCGGCTTCGACGGGAATTCGGCGCGGGCGCCGCCGGCCGCGAGGGCCGCGAGCGCGCACAGCAGCAGGCGTCGCTTCGATGGTGTCATGCGATGGCTCCTTCCATCTGCAATGGATCGCGGCCCACGATCAGCGCATCGACCGCCACGCAGCCGCCCTCGGCCTGCGGCCGCGCGATCAGCGGATTGATCTCGGCGCTCGCCAGCGAGTCGCCGGCACGCAGCGCGAAGTCGGCGAGCGCGCACAGCGCATCGGCGATCGACGCGAGGTCGACCGGCGCCTGGCCGCGCGCGCCATCGAGGATCGCGAAGGCGCGCAGCTCGCGCACCATCGCCAGCGTGTCCTCGCGCGTGACCGGCAGCACGCGCAGCGCCACGTCGCGCAGGGTTTCGACGTGGATGCCGCCGAGGCCGAACATCAGCACCGGCCCGAACACCGGGTCGCGGTGCACGCCCGCGATGCATTCGACGCCGCCGCTTGCCATGCGCGCCACCAGCGCACCGTCGAGCCGCGCCTCGGGCCGCGCGCTCAGCGCATGGTCGCGCGTGCGCTCGAAGGCCGCGCGCGCCTGCGCCGCGCCGCGCAGGCCGAGCGCCACGCCGCCGACGTCGGACTTGTGCGCGATGTCCGCGCTCACGATCTTCAGCGCCACGGCGCCGCCGAAGGCCTCGGCCGCCGCCGCGGCCTCGTCGGCGCTGTGCGCCACGCGGTGCGCGACCACCGGCACGCCGGCCCCGGCGAGCAGCGCGAGCGCCGCGGGTTCGGCCATCGCACCGGGCGCGAGCGCGATCGGATCGCCGACGGGCCGCGCATCGGCCTCGGGCAGGGCGCCGCTCTTCAATCCCGCGAGCGCGGCGATGGTGCGGATGCCGTCCGACGGATCGGCGAACACCAGGCAGCGCAGGCCTTCGAGTTCGGCGCGGCGTTCGGGCGAGAGCAGCGTGCTGATCGCGAGCAGCGTGTCGGGGTAGGCCGCGCGCAGCGACGCCACCAGCGCGCGCAGCGTGGGCCAGAACGCGTCCGACGCGCCCGCGGCCGCGAGGAAGCCCAGCCACGAGGCGAAGCCGCGGTCGTCGAGCATCAGGCGCGCGCTGCGCTCGAGCAGGCTCATGTCGTTCGTCACCTGGCCCGTGATGTCGACCGGGTTGCGCGGCGCCGCGAACGGCACCCACTCGCGCAGCGTGGCCTGCGCAGCCTCGCCGAGCGGCTGCACGTCGAGGCCCTGGGCCGAGGCGTCGTCGGCCATCAGCGCGCCCACGCCGCCCGACAGCGTGAACAGCCCGATCGAGCGGTCGCGCGGCCGGCCGGCCACGGCGGCGCTGTGCGCCAGGTCGAAGAACTCGCCGAGGCTGCGCGCGCGCAGCACGCCGTAGCGGCGGAACACCGCGTCGTACACCGCGTCGTCGCCCGCGAGCGCCGCGGTGTGCGAGGCCGCCGCCTGCGCGCCCAGCGCGGTGCGGCCGACCTTGACCATCACCACCGGCTTGCCCGCGGCCTGCGCGAGCGCCAGCGCGGCGCGCAGCCGGGGGCCGTCGCGGCAGCCTTCCATGTAGCCCATGATCACGTCGGTGGCCGGGTCCTGCGCGAGCCAGGCCAGGCAGTCGGCGAACTGCAGGTCGGCCTCGTTGCCGGTGGTGGCCCACAGCGACAGGCCGACGCCGCGCTCGCGCGCCATCGCGTAGGCATAGGCACCGAAGGCGCCCGACTGGCTCACCAGCCCGATGCGCCCCGGCGCCACGCGGCCCACGCCGGGCGCGGGCGAGAAGGTGGCGTAGACCTTGTGCGCGATGTTCATGAAGCCCAGGCAGTTGGGCCCGATGAGCCGCAGGCCGGCAGCACGGGCCTTGGCGCCGAGCCGCGCCTGCGCGGCCGTGCCTTCGGCGCCGGTCTCGGCGAAGCCCGAGGAGAACAGCACCACGCCCTTGACCTTCGCTTCGATCGCGTCGTCGAGCGCCGCATCGACCAGCGCGGCCGGCACCGAGAGGATCGCGAGGTCCACTGGCTGACCGATGGCGCGCAGGCTGGGCCAGGCGCGCAGGTCCTGGATGCGCTCGGCGTTCGGGTTGACCCGGGTAGAGCGCACCGTCGAAGCCGAAGCGGCGCTGGTAGTCGACCGGGATGCCGCCGATCTTCTGCGGGTTGGAGGAGGCGCCGACCACCGCGATGGAACGCGGCGCGAACAGGGCCGACAGGGATGCGGTCTGGGAGCTGAAGAAATCCATGGAAGAGGCGACGAGGGGTTTCAGAAGTTGTGGCGGATGCCGGTCGCGAGCACGCGCACGCCGTTGCCGCTGTCGGGCGCGACCGCGACCGTGGCGAGCGTGGCCGAGGCGCCATGCCGGTTGAGCAGCCGCAGCCAGCGCGCGTAGAGCACGGTGCGCTTGCTCAGGTAGTAGTCGTAGCCCAGGGTCCAGGCCAGCTGCGAACGCTCGCTCGCGTCCACCTTGCGCTGCATGGCCTCGAACATCAGGTTCGAGGCCGGCGTGATGTTGTAGGTGAGGCCGAGGCTCGCGAGCTTCGCGCTCGGCACGCCGGGCAGGCTGGTGCTGTTGCGCACGTAGTTGGCGTAGAGCTGCAGCCCGATCGCCTCCCAGTCGTAGGCCGCGCTCAGCGCCTGGTAGGTGCTGGTGCTCGGCTCGGCCACGGGCGCGGCGGCCGAACCCGAGCGCGCGCGCTGGAAGGCGTAGCCCACGTAGTAGGGCTTGCGCGCCCAGCTGAGGCTGCCGCCGTAGAGCGTGCCGCTGTCGTGGCTCGCGGCGCTGGCCTCGCCGGGCGCATAGGCGAGGTCGGCGTAGAAGCCGGCGATGGCCGGCGTGCGGTAGCGCACCATGTTGCTGGCGCGCGCCGCGAAGGGCAGCAGGCCGGGCTGCGCGTCGGTGGCGGCGACCAGGTTGATCGGCGAGAACACCGAGTTCACGCCATAGGGATCGGCCTTGAACAGCGTGTAGAACATCGGCGTGTACATGCGGCCCGCGTCGACCTGGCCCCAGGGTGTCGACAGGCCGACGAAGGACTGGCGCGTGAACGCGATCTCGGGACCGGCCAGCGTGCCCTTGCCGGTGTCGGGCGCGAAGCCGGCCTCGAGCGTGAAGTGCGCATCGAACCCGCCGCCCAGGTCCTCCGCGCCGCGAAAGCCGAGGCGCGACGCGGTCTGGCCGCCGTCCTCGAGCCGGGTCGAGGAGTTCGGTCCCGACTTCGCATGGGCCAGGTAGAGGTCGGCGGTGCCGAAGATCGTCACGCTGCCCTGTGCGAGCGCGAGCGAGGAGGAGGCCGCGAGCGCGAGGCCCGCGGCGGCTGTCTTCTTCATGTCGTGTTGTCTCCGGTGGGGCTCGCCGCCCGTCGTGGGCGGCTGCCGCTTGTGTGCTTGTCGGTGTCCGGTGCTTACGATAGAAACGACCGCCCCCCGAATCTGTCAATGCGTTGACAGATTCCCGAACATCGCCGCAGGGAGAACCCGCTGACCCGACCGCGCAAGACCAACGAACGAGAGGCCGAGGAGAACGCCGCGCTGCTCGAGCGCGCGCTGCGCTGGAACGAGCTGTTCTCGCGCTGGCCCGATGCGCGCCGCGCCGAGCTCATGAAGTCGGCGCGGCTCGAGCGCTACGGCCGCCGCACGCAGGTGCTGGCGCACGACCGCCATCGGCGCGAGCTGCTGGTGGTGGTGTCGGGCTGCCTCGAGATCAGCAGCATGAGCCCGAACGGCCGCAAGTACGTGAACGCGCTGCTCGGCCCCGGACAGGTGGCGCCGCTGGTGCGCCTGCTCGAGGAGGTGCCGCTGGCCTACGACTACCACGCGCACGAGGACTCGGTGATCGTGCACCTGCCGAGCGACGCGGTGCTGGCCGTGCTCGATGCCGAGCCGCTGCTGTGGCGCGACGTGGCCAAGCTCGGCCTGCAGCGCCAGCGGCTGAGCATCGTGCTGCTTCAGAACCAGATGCTCAACTCGATCCACGGCCGGGTGGCGGCCGCGCTGATGAACCTGGTGCACTTCTACAACGGCCAGGGCGAGGACGGCGCGCCGCCGCTGGTGCGGCTGTCGCAGACCGACCTCGCGGCCATGCTCGGGCTGTCGCGCCAGACCGTCAACAAGGAGCTCGGGCGGCTGGTGGAGGAGGGCGCGATCGACATGCGCTACAAGCGCATCCGCATCGTCGACGCCGAACGGCTCGCGCGCATCGCGGCCGGCACCTGAATCAGGGGTGGATCTTCTCGCCCTTGGCGAGCATCTCGACGAACTGCGCGATGCGCCGCGCGCGCGTCTCGGGCTTCTTCGCGCTCTGGGTGCGGAACAGCACCGCGAAGCGGTTGCGCGCATCGAGCGCGGCGAAGAAGGTCGCGGCCTTCCTGTTGGCGTCGAGCGCGGCCCGCAGGTCGGGCGGCACGGTCGCCACGCGCGAGGCCTCGTAGGCGGCCTCCCAGCGGCCGTCGGCCTTGGCGCGTTCGACCTCGGCCAGGCCACCTGGCTGCATGCGGCCTTCCTCGATCAGCTGCAGTGCCTTGGCGCGGTTGATCTGCGACCAGGTGCTGCGCTTGGTGCGCGGCGTGTAGCGCTGCAGGAAATGCGTGTCGCTCTCGCTCTTGCGCTGGCCGTCGATCCAGCCGTGGCACAGCGCGAGATCGAGCGCCTGCGCGGTATCGACCGAGGCGATGCCGCTGGCCTTCTTCGCGAGCCGCAGCCAAACGCCGGCATGGCTCGCGTGGTGGCGCTCGTACCAGCGCGCGAGCGCGGCGGCGTCGGCGCATTCGATGGGCGTGTCGTCGACGATGCGTTCGGCCGCGGCGGCGGCCTTCTTCGCCGGCGCTTTCTTCGCCGCCGTCACGGCACCCACCAGTAGCGCAGCGCGTGGAAGAAGATCGGCGCCGCGAAGATCACCGAGTCGAGCCGGTCGAGCATGCCGCCATGGCCCTCGATCATCGAGCCCCAGTCCTTCACGCCGCGGTCGCGCTTGATGGCCGACATCACGAGGCCGCCGAAGAAGCCCATCAGGCAGATGGTCAGCGACATCAGCGCGGCCTGCCACGCATTGAGGGGCGTGGCCCACGACAGCGCGGCGCCCAGCGCGGTGGCGCTCGCGATGCCGCCGATCAGGCCCTCCCAGGTCTTCGAGGGCGAGAGCTCGGGCGCCACCTTGCGCTTGCCGAACAGCTTGCCCCAGATGTACTGCAGCACGTCGCTGCCCTGCACCACGATCACGAGGAAGGCGATCAGCAGCAGGTTGCGGCCCTCGAAGCCCGGGATCTGCAGGGTGAGCAGCGCCGGCACGTGGCTGATGCAGAACACGCAGATCATCAGGCCCCACTGGATCTTCGAGGTGCGCTCGAGGAAGCGCTGCGTGTCGCCGCCCACGGCCGCGAGGATCGGCAGCACCAGGAAGGCATAGACCGGGATGAAGATCGAATAGAGGCCGTACCAGTCGATCCAGACCAGAAAGTACTGCACCGGCAGGCCGATGTAGAAGGCGGCCGCGATCGCGTGGTGGTCGCCGCGCCGGGTGTAGGCCAGGCTGATGAACTCGCGCAGCGCGTAGAACGAGATCAGGTAGAACAGCACGATCACCCCGCCCTTGCCGAACGCGAAGGCCAGGCCGATCGCCGCCACCATCACCCACCAGGCATTGACGCGCGCGTTGAGGTTGTCGATCACCGAATGCGGCTGGCCGTGCGCCACGCGCCACTTGAGCACGGCGCCGATGCCCGAGGCCAGCAGCAGCACGCCGAGCACGCCGCCGAACAGCTGCAGGGTGGTCTGCGCGAAGGGCGAGAGCTCGATCATGCGGCGCTCCCGGAGGCCGGCTTCGGCTGCTCGTCGAGGCGGTCGTATTCGGGCCGCAGGTCGAGCATGGCGCTGCGCGCACGCGCCAGGAAGCTCAGCTTGTCCTCGCCCTCGGCCAGCACGATCGGCGTGCCGAAGCGCACCGTGCAGGCCAGCGGGATCGGCACCAGCGTGCCCTTGGGCAGCACGCGCTTGAGGTTTTCGATCCACACCGGCACCAGCCGCACGTTGGGGCAGGCGCGCGCGAGGTGGAACAGCCCGCTCTTGAGCGGCAGCAGGATCTCGTCGCCGGTGTTGCGCGTGCCCTCGGGGAACATGATCAGCGAGTCGCCGGCCTCGAGCGCGGCCTTCATCTGCTCGACCGGGTTGTCGCCCTGGCCCGAGCCGTCGCGCCGGATCATCAGCGCGTTGAACACGTCGGCGCCGATGAACTGGCGCAGCTTCGAGGCCATCCAGTAGTCGAGCCCCGCCACCGGCCGCGTGAGCGCGCGCAGATCGGGCGGCAGCGTGGCCCACAGCAGCACGAAGTCGCCATGGCTGGTGTGGTTGGCGAAGTAGAGCGTCTGCTCGGCCTTGGGGCTGGTGCCCGACCAGATGGCGCGCACGCCGGTCAAAAGGCCCGCGGCGCCGATGATCAGCTTGCCCGCGACCACGGCGAGCGCGCGGCGCACGATGCCGCTGTCGGGTTGTTTTTCTTCTGGGGGAGGAGCGGCGTCGTTCAAGTGAGGTCCTGTGTCATGAGGGCGAGCAGGAACATCGCGCTCTGGCAGGCGACCACGATGGCGTGGCGCTGCAGCAGCTGGCGGGTGCCCTGGGTGCGGTCGGCCAGCGGCCGCGCGGCGGAAGAAGCATCGCTGGCGCGCAGGCCGAGCCGCGCCAGCGCCTGGTCGAGCGCTTCGAGCGAGGCGATGGCGCCGCGCGCGAGGTCTTCGAACAGTGCCTGGTCGAGCCGCAGCCGGAATGCGAAGTAGCGCTCGAGCACGCCGAGGATGGCGACGGCACCGAAGGCCATGCTCGGCGTGGTGGGCAGCGAGCGCAAGGTGAGCGCGAGCACGAGTGCCGCGATCGCGCTGAGCGCGAAACCCCAGAAGGCCAGCACCCCGGCCGCGCGCAGCAGGCCGGCGAGCGCGGCGCAGGTGGCGCGGTCGGTGTCATTCATGGGGCGCTGCTCCGGTGGTGACGCTGGGGGCGCCGAGCGGCGCGAGCGCGGCGAACCAGGCCGGCCGCAGCACGATCTGCGGCCGCGCGCGGCGCACCGCGGCCTCGGCCGTCGCCAGCCCGTCGGCGGCGCTGGCCACGCCGTGCGTGCCGAGCCAGGCGATGGTCGCGGCCGCGCTGCGCGAGAAGCCGAGCGCGCAGCATACCCAGACCGGGCCGCCGCGCGCGGCGCGCCGCTGGCCCTCGATCACCGCGGCCGCGCGCCGCAGCCGCTGCGAGGGCGGCACCACGAGGTCGAGCAACGGCACGCAGCGCGCGCCGGCGGCATCGCGCGGCACCTGCAGCTCGGCGCTGAGGCTCACCAGCCGCGGCCGGCCCGCGGCCTGCCATTCGGCCGGCGTGGGCAGGCGGCCGAGCCAGAGCCCGGGCACCACCTCGGCCGCGGGCGGCAGGCCGCGCGTCCACAGCCGTGCGTTGAGCGCCGCGCCGAGCCGGTAGGGCGCGAACAGCCAGCGCGCGGCCCAACCCATGCGGCCCTGGCCGTCCATCTGGAAGCCGCGCGCGCCGAAGCCCGCGTAGTTGAGCGCCACCAGCGCCAGCGAGGCCGCGGGCCAGGCCAGCCACAGCGCCCAGCCGCCGCCCCACAGCGCGAGCGCGAGGCAGGCCAGCGCGCCCAGTGCATAGCAGGCCGTGAGCTTCCAGCGCCGCGGATCGCGCGCGAGCCGCCAGGCGCGCGGCAGCGAGACCGTGCGCTGCAGCGGCCACAGCCAGATGCAGACCAGGCCCAGCAGCGCGCCGGTCGGGATGTCGATGAAATGGTGCTGCCAGGTGGTCAGCACCGAGGCGCAGATCGCGAAGGCCCACAGGTGCAGCACGAGGCGCGCCCAGCGCGGCCGGATGAACTGCCGATACCAGTCCCACAGGATCACCGCCAGTGCGATGTGCAGCGAGGGCGCCTGGTTGTAGGGCTGGTCGAAGCCGCGCAGCGCCGCGAACAGGAAGGCCGGCGCGCCCTCGACCGCGGGCTGGCCGAAGCTGAAGTGCAGCGGCCAGAGCACGAAGCAGCTGCAGGCGATCAGCGTGGCGCTGAGCAGCCGCGCGCCGTGGCGGTCGAGCGTGTGGCGGTCGCGCGCGAGGAACGGCGACAGCGCGTAGAAGACGTTGATGGTCCAGTAGGGAAAGATGGTCCAGGGCCAGAACGGCACCTGGCGTTCCCACGCGAAGGCCATCGAGGGCACCTGCGCGCGCGTGGTGGCCCACCAGTTGGCGAGGCCGTAGGTCAGGTAGAACAGCGGGCCCAGCACCGCCAGCCAGCCGGCGGCGCGCTTCCAGGGTCTCGCCGCGAACCAGGCGCGCATGGCGTCGCTCAGTGCTCGGTGCGCCGGGCCAGCGAGACGGTGAAGATGCCCCACTCGTCGCTGCGCTGGTCGATCTTGCGGAAGCCCGCCTCCTCCACCAGCTGGTCCATCTCGACCTGCGTGCGGCGGCGCATCACCCCAGGCCTCGCCCTGGCGGTGGCTGGTGAGCGCGCGCGCGATCATCTCGAGCTGCGGATGCCAGGGCTGGCCGGTGTAGACCAGGTAGCCCCCGTCCTCCACCGCGTCGCCCACGCCCGCGAGCGAGCGCCGCACCATCTCGTTGTCGGGGAACAGCTCGTACAGCCCCGACACCACCGCCAGCGTGGGCCGCGGCGTGACGCTCGCGAGGCTCATGCGGTCGAAGGCGTCGGCCTGCACGAACTGGGCGACGTCCTCCAGGCCCTTCTCGGCGATCAGCGCACGGCCGTCGCGCACGTTGATCTCGCTGTAGTCGCGCAGCAGGATCGAGCTGGCCTTGACCGGGCTCGCGAGCACCGCGTCGAGCACGTAGCGGCCATGGCCGGCCGCGATGTCCATCAGCCGCACCTCGCGGTGCATCTCGGCCAGCCGCTCCATCGCGATGCGCAGCAGCTCCTCGACGTGGATCTTGCGCTGCCGGATGCCGCGCCAGCCGATGGCGTCGAGGTAGTTGCGGTCGATGGCGCGGCCCATGGCGCCCTTGCCCTGCGCGACGTTGCGGTAGACGTAGTCGAGCGTGCTGCCCGAGTCGAAGCCGGTGTCGTGGCCCAGCTTCACGCCCTCGGACAGGCCGCCGCCGAAGCGCAGCCCGGCGCGCGTGAGCGACCAGTAGAGGCCGCGCGGCGACAGCGCCGGCAGCGGCGCGGCCAGCGCGCGCGATTCCTCGGCGGTCTCGCCCTCGAGGTGCGCGCCGCGGCGGTCGACCGGCGCCGGTGCCTCGTCGAACAGGCGCAGCACGAATTCGCGGATGGCCTGCACGGCGGGTGCGCGGTCCTTCTCGCCGAGCGTGTCGTGGAAGAAGCCCGGCAGCACCGTCTTGGTCTTGACCGCGCTGCCCAGCCGTTCGAAGAACTGGTGCTGCGGCTTGTGGTGCACCACCCAGTCGGCGCCCGAGATCAGGAGCTGCACCGGCAGCGTGATCGCGTTCGCGTCGGCCACCACGCGGTCGGCCGCCTCGTACAGGCCCAGCAGGATGTTGACCGCGATCGGCCGCGTGATCAGCGGATCGCTCTCGTAGCTCGCGATGCGCTCGGGGTCGTGCGTGAGGAACTTGGCCTTGACGTAGCTGTTGACGAAGAACAGGCCGCGCAGCTTGTGCATCAGCGCCAGGCCCGGGCGCGCGAACGGCACGTAGAGCTTGACCTTGAAGGCCGGCGAGGCCAGCGTGAGGCCGCGCACCTTGGGCGCGTAGTCGTGGGCCCAGGTCGCGACCAGCACCGCGCCCACGCTCTGCGCGATCACGTGGATGTCGTGCTCGGCCACGCCGTGCGTGCCGACGATGTGCTGCACGAAGGTCTGCACGTCGCGCACCGAGGTGCCGAAGCTCGGGCTGTAGCCGCGCTGGCCCGGCGAGCGGCCGTGGCCGCGTGCATCCCAGGCGAAGACGTCGAAGTCGGGCAGGTCGAGCTCGTCGACCAGGTGCGCCATGCGCGCGCCGTGCTCGTGGCCGCGGTGGAACAGCACGATGGCGCCGCGCCGCGCGGGGCCGGTGGCCGGCCAGTGGCGGTAGAACAGCGATTCGCCGTCGTGGGTGCGGAACTGGCGCTCGGCCAGCGGCCGTTGCGTGAGCGAGGACGGCGAGGCGCCGGTGTCGAGGTCGGTGGTGTTGTCGTTCATTGAATCCCTGTTGTTTGTTTTGGCGTGGCGCTGTCCGCGGCATCGCCTTCGGCGAGCGCGCGGCGCACGCGGTTGACCACGGTCCAGGCCACCAGCAGCGCCAGCAGCGGCATCAGCAGCGCGGTCCAGCCAGGCAGCGGGCCGCCGAGCGCCACGTAGAGGCCGAGCGCGCCGAACACGAAGGCGCGGTCGCTCTTGCCGAGCGGCCCATCGTAGCGGCGCGAGGCACCGACCGTGGGGCCGAGCGCGCCGGCGAATTCGCTGAGCCCGGCCAGCACGATCACGGTGCCGACCCAGAACGGGCTGAAGGGCTGCACCAGCACGAAGGGCAGGTACAGCGCGGCATCGGAGACCACGTCGGTGAGTTCGTTGAGGAAGGCGCCGAGCCGGCTTTGCTGGTGGTGCTCGCGCGCCAGCATGCCGTCGATGGCGTTGAAGGCCATGCGCAGGAACATCCAGGCCGGGATCAATGCGAAGGCCGCGAGCGAGGTCGCGGCCAGGTAGAGCCACAGGCCGAGCGCCACCGAGACCGCGCAGGCGCTCAGCGTGACCTGGTTGGCGGTGACGCCCCGGGCATGCAGTGCGACCACGAGCGGCCGAAGCAGGGCCTGGAAACGCGGCTTCAGTTCGTAGATCGACACTGTCGTGATCCCCTCTTCATTCTGGTCGGCGCATTCTGCCAGTGCATGGCAGGCGCCTCGTAGGCGCAGGCCGCGCCTGCGAAAGCCCGCGAATGCTTGCTAATGGCCGCGAAAGGCCCTCGTGGCGCCGGGGCCGCGGCCCCTCCGCAACGGCGATGCAGCCACTAAACTCGCCGCACCCCCCGCGCCCATGACCATCCAGACCGACGACTTCGCCCCCGCCCCGCAACGCGTGGTGTCCGCCGCGCCCGCCTCGCCCAACGAGGAGGCGATCGAGCGGGCCCTGCGCCCCAAGCTGCTCGACGAGTACGTCGGCCAGGCCAAGGTGCGCGAGCAGCTCGAGATCTTCATCGGCGCCGCGCGCAAGCGCCGCGAGGCGCTCGACCACGTGCTGCTGTTCGGCCCGCCGGGCCTGGGCAAGACCACGCTGTCGCACATCATCGCGGCCGAGCTCGGCGTGAACCTGCGCCAGACCTCGGGCCCGGTGCTCGAGAAGCCCAAGGACCTGGCGGCGCTCCTGACCAACCTCGAGCCCAACGACGTGCTGTTCATCGACGAGATCCACCGGCTCAGTCCGGTCGTCGAGGAAATCCTCTACCCGGCGCTCGAGGACTACCAGATCGACATCATGATCGGCGAGGGCCCGGCCGCGCGCAGCATCAAGCTCGACCTGCAGCCCTTCACGCTGGTGGGCGCCACCACGCGCGCGGGCATGCTGACCAATCCGCTGCGCGACCGCTTCGGCATCGTCGCGCGGCTGGAGTTCTACACGCCCGAGGAACTCGCGCTGATCGTGCGCCGCAGCGCCGGCCTGCTCAAGGTCGAGACCGACGAGACCGGCGGCTTCGAGATCGCGCGCCGCTCGCGCGGCACGCCGCGCATCGCCAACCGGCTGCTGCGCCGCGTGCGCGACTACGCCGAGGTCAAGGGCGACGGCCGCATCACCGAGGAGATCGCGCACAAGGCGCTGGCCATGCTCGACGTCGATCCGCAGGGCTTCGACCTGATGGACCGCAAGCTGCTCGAGGCCGTGGTGCACCGCTTCGACGGCGGCCCGGTGGGACTGGACAACGTCGCGGCCAGCATCGGCGAGGAGCGCGACACCATCGAGGACGTGATCGAGCCCTACCTGATCCAGCAGGGCTACCTGCAGCGCACGCCGCGCGGGCGCATCGCCACGCTGGCGGCCTACCGCCATCTCGGCGTGGCGCCGCCATCGAGCCGCACCGAGGGCCAGGACCTGTTCGGAACCTGAAGGACTTTTCGCCATGCACACCCATGACCTGAGCGCCTGGCAGCACGAGCACCACTTCGGCAGCGACAACGAACGCGCCGAGCGCAGCACGCGGCTCGTGATGTGGATCACCGCCGCGATGATGGCGCTCGAGATCGGCGCCGGCTGGTGGTTCAACTCGATGGCGCTGCTGGCCGACGGCTGGCACATGAGCTCGCACGCGCTGGCCATCGGCCTCAGCGCCTTCGCCTATGCGGCCGCGCGGCGCTATGCGCGCGACCCGCGCTTCGCCTTCGGCACCTGGAAGATCGAGGTGCTCGGCGGCTTCGCGAGCGCGCTGGTGCTGCTGGGCATCGCGGCGCTGATGGTGGTGGGTTCGCTCGAGCGGCTGTGGTCGCCGTCGGCGATCCACTATCCCGAGGCGATCTCGGTGGCGGTGCTGGGGCTGGTGGTCAACCTGGTCTGCGCGCGGCTGCTGGGCGGGGCGCACCACCACCCTGGCCACGACCACGGGCATGCGCACGCCCACGACCACGACCATCACCACGCGCACGGCGCGCATGGCCACGACCTGAACCTGCGCTCGGCCTACATCCACGTCGTGGCCGATGCCGCGACCTCGGTGCTCGCGATCGCGGCGCTGCTGGGCGGCTGGTTCTACGGCTGGGCCTGGCTCGACCCGGCGATGGGCATCGTCGGCGCGGTGCTGGTCGCGGTCTGGGCCAAGGGGCTGCTGAAGGAAACCGGCAAGGTGCTGCTCGACCGCGAGATGGACCACCCGGTGGCCGAGGAGATCCGCGAGGGCATCGAAACCGGCCTGGCCGATTCGCTCACGCGCGTGGCCGACCTGCACGTGTGGCGCGTGGGCCGCGAAGCCTATGCCTGCGCGCTGACGGTGGTGACCCATTCGGCCACGCTCACGGCCGACCAGGTGCGGGCCTGCTTCTCGATGCACGAGGAGATCCGGCACTCGACGGTCGAGATCCAGCGCTGCCACGATTGAAGTTCCTGCCCCTTCCCCAGGGCGGAAGGAGTCAAGGCCGCGCGTGCCTCACGATCAGCGTCTGCGCCACGTAGTAGGTCGCCAGCACCCACAGCTGCGCCAGCGGCAGCGGCGCCACGAAGCGGTTGGTCGCGAGCAGCGCGTCGCTCAGCATGAAGAAGCAGGCGCCGGTCGCCACCCAGCCCGCGCCCCATCCAGCCGTTGTGTGGCGCAGCACGAAGGCCCGGCCCAGCGCCTGGGCCGCCATGCAGGCGATCACCAGCACGTAGAGCGCGACCGGAACGCGCAGCGCGACCGGCAGCCCGCCCTGCCACAGGAAGGCGTACATCGCCGCGCCGATCGCCAGCGTGACCGCCAGCGCCGCGGGCCGCGGGAAGAAGCCCACGCCGATGCGGAACACGCCGATGTAGGCCAGGTGCGCGAGCAGGAAGCACACGAGGCCGGGCACGAACAGCGAGGCCGGGCCCATCAGCAGCACGTCGCCCGCGAGCGAGCCGACGAGGCCCGCGACCAGCAGCACATCGAAGCGCGTCATGCCGCCGGGCCGCGCCAGCGCGCGCGCCGCGCGGCGATGAAGACCGCGATCGCGAGCGCCAGCGGCTTGGTCGCGTGGTGCAGCCAGGGCAGGCCGAGCGCGGCGCTCGCGGTCGCCAGTGCCGCGGCTTCCACCAGCAGGGCCTCGGCGATCGAGAGTCGGCCCTGCAGCACGCCGCCGATGGCCCACAGCGCGGCGGTGAGCGCGGCCAGCCACACGGCCGAGCGCGAGAGCGGCAAGCCGTCGGAGAACCAGAGGAACACCGCCACGGCCGCGAGCAGCAGCAGGAACTGCACGCCCGCGAACCACTGCGCGCCGCGGCCCACTTCGGGCTCGTAGCGCCGCACCTGCGCGATGTCGAAGGCCGGTTTCGGAAAGCGCGCCGCCACGTCGGCCGGCCGCCAGCCCGGCGGCTTGAGCCACACGCGCAGCTTGTCGCCCCAGCTGCGCGCATGCCATGAATCCCTGGCCAGGCCCCAGTAGACCTCGGCGTTGGCCCACAGCGGGTCCCAGCTCGCGAGCGGGCTGCGCGTGCCGTAGACGCAGCGCTCGTCCTCTTCCTTGAAGCTGCCGAACAGCCGGTCCCACACGATCAGGATGCCGCCGTAGTTGCGGTCGAGGTAGCGGTCGTTGACCGCGTGGTGCACCCGGTGGTTCGAGGGCGAGCAGAACCAGCGGTCGAACCAGCCGAGCTTGCCGACCTGCTCGGTGTGGACCCAGAACTGGTAGAGCAGGTCGACCAGCGCGACCACGGCGAACACCAGCGGCGGCACGCCCGCGGCCGCCATCGGCATATAGAAGATCCAGCCCAGCAGCGCGCCGCTCGAGGTCTGGCGCAGCGCGGTCGAGAGGTTGTAGTGCTGGCTCTGGTGGTGCACCACGTGCGCGGCCCACAGCACGGCCGACTCGTGGCCCATGCGGTGCAGCCAGTAGTAGCAGAAGTCGTAGAACACCAGCGCCAGCAGCCAGCCGTACCAGGTGGTCCAGAAGTCGGTGTCGGGGAACAGCGCCACGGCCGAGTACACCGCGGTGTAGATGCCCACGCGCAGGAGGCCGGTGAGCACCGCGCTGATCTGGCTCAGCATGCCCAGGCCGATGCTGTTCGACCGCGTCGGCGAGGCGGTAGGTGTCCTGCCCCGTGCCGCGGCGCGCGCGCACGCGGCCGACCGCGAACTCGATCGCGATCAGCAGGAAGAAGACGGGGGTCGCGAGGACGATGATCTGGCCGGGACGCATCGCGCGATTGTGGGCCGCGCACGCGTGGGGACGTCATCGGGATGTCACGCACTTGCCATGGCCAGGTCACGCAAGACAGCCAACCTATAGCTCCATGCAACGCGACGATGCTTTTCTGCGCGCATGGCGCGACACCGATGCCCGCCCCCCGAGGCGGAGGACGATGACGTTTCGCGGCCGATGCAGCGGTTTCGAACGTTGTGGATCTCCGACCTGCACCTCGGAACGCCAGGCTGCCAGGCCCGGGCGCTGCTGGACTTCCTCAAGCACACCGAGTGCGAGACCCTGTTCCTGGTCGGCGACATCATCGACGGCTGGCAGCTCAAGCGGCACTGGTACTGGCCGCAGGCGCACAACGACGTGATCCAGAAGCTGCTGCGCAAGGCCCGCAAGGGCACGCGCGTGATCTTCATCCCGGGCAACCACGACGAGTTCGCGCGCAAGTACCTGAACCACAACTTCGGCGGCATCGACGTCGCCGAGGAATGGATCCACGAGACCGCCGACGGCCGCAAGCTCTGGATCATCCACGGCGACCTGTTCGACGGCGTGATCCAGTGCGCCAAGTGGCTGGCCTACGTGGGCGACTCGCTCTACGAGTTCACGCTCAAGCTCAACCGCCACCTCAACTCGATGCGCGCGCGCCTGGGGCTGCCGTACTGGTCGCTGTCGAAGTACCTCAAGGGCAAGGTCAAGCGCGCCGTGAGCTACGTCGGCGACTTCGAGAACGCCGTGGCGCGCGAGGCCCGCAACCGCGGCGCGCAGGGCGTGGTCTGCGGCCACATCCACCATGCCGAGATGCGCGACATCGACGGCATCCTCTACTGCAACGACGGCGACTGGGTCGAGAGCCTCACGGCGCTGGCCGAGCATGCGGACGGGCGGCTCGAGATCATCGAGTGGTCGGCGCACATGCCGGTGCCGTCGAAGGTCGCGCCGGCACGCGAGGCCGTGGCGGCCTGAGACCCGTCCCGTTCAGGGATAGGCGGCTTCGCACAACGCCAGCACCTCGCCGCGCAGCCAGCGATGCGAGGCATCCTGGTCGAGCCGCGGATGCCAGATCGCCGAGACGTTGAAGGGCGGCGTGGGCACGGGCAGCTCGAAGTGCCGCAGGCCCAGGGCCGCGGCATGGCCGGGCGTGAAGGAATTGCCGAGGCAGGAGTGCGGGATGACGGCCAGCAGGTCCGACTGCCGCGCGACCTGCATCGCGTGGGTGTAGGCCGGCACCACCATCGCCACCTGCCGCGCAAGACCGAGCGAGGCCAGCGCTTCGTCGACCGGGTGGTCCATCTCGCCGGCGCGCGAGGCCACCACGTGGCCGCAGGCCGCATAGCGTTCGGCGGCGATCTCCGCCGCGTCGAGCAGCGGATGGCCGCTGCGGCACACGCCCACGTAGCGGTCGCGGAACAGCCGGCGCGTGCGCAGTTCGGGCGCCGTGGTTTTCACCGTGCCGATCTCGAGGTCGATTCCGCCCTCGCGCAGCGGCCGGGCGTCCCAGTCGGGCTTGGGCGCGAAGCGAAGCCGCACCCGCGGCGCGGCCTGCCGGATGCGTGCCAGCAGGGGCGCGGCGAGCAGGTCGATGAAGCCCTCGCCGACGCGCAGCGTGAAGCACTGGTCGAGCGTGGCGATCTGCAGCGCATGGTCGGCCGGGGCCAGCGCGGCCTGCGCCTCGCGCGCGAGTGCCGGGATGCGTTCGCGCAGTTGCATCGCGTAGGGCGTGAGCACCAGGCCGCGGCCGGCCTGCAGCAACAGCCGGTCGCCCGTGGCCTCGCGCAGGCGCGTGAGCGTGCGGCTCATGGCGGACACGCTGAGCTCGAGCCGCCGCGCCGCGCCGGTCACGCTGCCCTCCGTCAGCAGGGCATCGAGGGCGGGCAGCAGATTGAGGTCGACGCGCGGCATGGCGCCAGCATAGGGCCGAAGCGACGATATGTGGCGTCAGGCGCAATCGTTGGTTGCAGGCCAGGCGTCTGGTGCAAACGGGAGCCCGTTCCCAGAATGGGTGACATCGCAGCCAACAAGGAGCACGCCTCATGTCCCATCCTCGCCACAGCATCCTCGTCGTCGGCGCCTCGCGTGGCCTCGGCCATGCCATCGCGGCCGAATTCCTCACGAAAGACTGGAACGTCATGGGCACGGTCCGCGGAACGGCCCGCACCCTGCTGCACGACCTGGCCGACGCGCATCCCGGCCGCGTCGAGATCGAGTCGCTCGACATCACGCATCCCGGCCAGATCCAGGCCCTGCGCGAGCGGCTGGCGGGCCGCGTGTTCGACATCCTGTTCGTCAATGCCGGCACCACCAACCCCGATCCGACCCAGACCATCGGCGAGGTGTCGACCGAGGACTTCGTGAACCTCATGGTCGCCAATGCGCTGAGCCCGATGCGGGTGGTGGAAAGCCTCGCGGGCAACGTCCCGCCGGACGGCCTGATCGGCGTCATGTCGTCGGGGCAGGGCAGCATCGCCGACAACGAGACGGGCCAGCGCGAGGTCTATCGCGGCAGCAAGGCGGCGCTGAACCAGTTGCTGCGCAGCTTCGCCGCGCGCCAGGCCGGAACGCCGCGTGCCCTGCTGGCGATGGCGCCCGGCTGGGTGCGCACCGAGCTCGGCGGGCCCGAGGGCCGGCTGACGATCGGGCAGAGCGTGCCGAGCCTGGTGGAGGTGATGCTCGCGAAGCGCGGCCGGCCCGGGCTGGAGTACCTGGACTACCGGGGGCGGACGGTGGCCTGGTGAGCGGCGCGGACCACGCTCAAGGCGGGGCGGCGTCCTCGTTGAGGCGTCGTCGGCCCAGCGGCGTGATGGCGAAGATCACCGCCGGGCGGGCGTCGGGCCGCTCCGGATTCGGCAGCTGCGCCTTGATCATCCCGGCGGCCTCCAGAACGATTGCGCTGCGGACGTCTTTCTCATCCGCGATGACCAGCGGGAACGAAGCGTCTTCGATGCGGCGAAGAAAGTCCATGGGCATTTCACGTCTCCAAGGCTGCTGCGCGCAGTTGCCGCGCAGACTGGACGCACGAAAAGAGACTCGAGCGTCACGAAACAGACTTTACGTCTGGTCGGCATTCACGGCGTGACATTTGTCACGTGGGGGCGCAATAATAAGGGCTAACCATTAATACGCAGGTATCAACACAATGTCGGTTTTTACCTGCTGTCAATGCAGCGTGACCCACCTGAACCGGGTCAAGCGCAGCACCTGGATGCGCTTCTTTCCCTGGCTTCGCGCCTACCAGTGCAGCAACTGCGGCAAGGTCCAGCTGCTGTCGCCGCGTGCGGTCAATGAAGCGCTGGCGGCCCATGCGTCGAGGGCCGCGCGCTACCCCGGGGCTCGGTCGAGCGAGCGCAAGGCGCCCGTGCTCGACGATGCGCCGAAGCGCAGTCCCGATATGAACTGAGGTACTGGCCAGTCGCCGGTGCAAGCCAGCGACAGGACCAAAGAAAAGCCCGCTGTCCGATGGACAGCGGGCTTCTCTTTTGTGTGGTGGCTCTTCACGGACTCGAACCGCGGACCTGTGGATTATGATTCCTCATATATGAGTGTTGATCGTTGTTGATTAATATTGATGGAGTCCATATAAATCAACAACTTACGATCGATTTTCTGGCTGGTGGTGGGTTTCGGCATTGATCGGAATTGATCTTGCATGATGTAATCCTCTTACATCCACCATTACAGCGAGCATGGCAAAGGTCGCCTTTACGGCTCCCCGTGTTGCGGGGTTCAAGTGTCCGCCGGACAAGCAACAGGCGTTCCTATGGGACGCGACAACCCCAGGGCTGGGCCTGCGAAGCACCCCCACCGGGAAGCCGTCGTACGTCTTCCAAGGTCTCTATCAAGGAAAAACCGTTCGCATCACCATCGGGAGCCCGGCGGTCTGGTCGATTCCAAACGCGCAGGTGAAGGCCCGCGAGTTGCAGCGTCAGATCGATGAGGGCTTAGATCCGCGTGAGGTGAAGCGAGACGCGATGGCCGAACGAGCAAGGAAGCGTGCGACAGAAGCCGCAGCGGCCGAACTAGCTCAGCGGGATGCCATCGCAGCAGCTACGAAAGTCGGTGATGTCTGGGAGGCGTACATCCAAGCGAGGCGTCCGCACTGGGGCGAGGCGCACTTTCGTGATCACGTGAAACTGGCGCGGCCGGGGGGCAAAGTGATCAAGCGTGGCACGGATGGTCGAGGGGTCACCATCGACATGCCACTGTTCAGCATGATGGGGATGCCTCTGCGGTCCCTCGACGCGGCGACTATCGAGGCCTGGGCGGCGACCGAAGCCAAGACCCGTCCCACCAGTGCGCGACTTGCATGGCGGCTGTTGAAGGTCTTCTTGAACTGGTGTGCCGAGCAACGGGAGTACGCAGATCTTGTTCCAGCCGGCAACATTGCGGCGACTCGCAAGGCTCGCCAAGCGCTCGGAAAGCCGAAAGTCAAGAACGACGCTCTCCTGCGAGAACAACTGCCTGGATGGTTTTCCGCGGTGCGCAGCATTTCCAACCCCATCATTTCCGCCGCGATTCAAGTCATGTTGCTGACAGGTGCCAGGCCCGGCGAAGTCCTGCAAATGCGGTGGGAGGATGTGAACACCAAGTGGCGCGGGCTGACGATCCGCGACAAGGTTGAAGGCGAGAGAGTTATCCCGTTGACGCCCTACGTGAGCCAGTTGCTGCTCGGGCTCCCTCGACGGAACGAGTGGGTTTTTGCCAGTTCCCGCATCGTGAAGATGGACCGCAAGAACATTCAGCGCCGTGCACGGCGCGCTGAACTGAATGGTGAAGTGCTCTTGGCTGGCGAGGTTCAGCAAGCCAGTGAGGCTGGACACATCCGTGAACCGCGTAGCCACCACGTTTCCGCATGCTCTACTGCTGGGATTGAAGGGCTGACATTCCACGGCTTGCGCAGAAGCTTCAAGAGCCTAACGGAGTGGCTGGACATTCCGGCCGGCGTAGTCGCCCAGATCATGGGCCACAAGCCGTCTGCGACCGCTGAGAAGCACTACACGGTGCGTCCTTTGGACCTGCTGCGTGTGCACCATGAGCGGATCGAGGGATGGATCCTCGAGCAAGCTGGCATCGTGTTTACGCCGACTGCAAAGACCAATACGCTGCAGGCGACGAACTAGCTTTTGACCGAGGCCACCAAAAGAATTTACAGGGGGGGGAAAAGTGATTGATGCAGATGTTGATTTGTCGCCATTTGACGAACACGTAGCTCGGCGGTTGATCCTTGGCTGTAAAGACTTTTTAACGCTCAGAGATGGGGGCGTGTGGCCGACCCAGCACTCGCTTGCGCATGTTGTCAACGGGGGGTGGAGGCCTTGCGATGAGTTGCCTGAGGAAGAGGCTGCAACCACAACAGCCAGTCCAGGGCTGCCCATCCCATTCACCGCTGGGCAGCTGGCGGCCTTCATGGTCGATGGTGCTGGAAGATCACTTTCTGAATACTTCGGCGAGATTGCCGACGGCTTTGAGGAGCTGGTGCTCGCACAGTTTCAAGATCACGAGCACCGAGCTGCGGAGGCGATCATCGACGCGTTCTCTGCATATCGAGAGGCCACCGACGTGGTCGGTCGCCAAAGGCTGACGACGGAGCGAACCTTGTGTCCTCGCTGGCGCCGAAGTTTGGTGCAACGTCTTCTACTGCTTCGCGTTCTCCCAACATGCGGCTGCGGATCGTCGACACAGGAGTCATCCCCTACGACGAGCTCGCTACGTGCCTTGCGCAGGCGCAGCAATTCGGAGATGAAGGCCTGATCACGGCGGTGAATGGATGGCGCGAAGTGCTGAGCGACGCTGCTGAGGCGAATCAGCTGATTGTGCGCAGCCGCGAAAGTCTTGCGGCTCAACCGTTCGATCGGCGTGCTCCGACGAAAGGCCTTCTCGTTACCGCCCCCGACCTCAAGAGCTATCTGACAAGCCTTGGAGGGCTGAAGCTAAGGACAGTTTCAGTTCTACCGCGTGCACGAGCACGTGCATCGGGTGACATTGAGAACCCGTGGAAGCGTCAAGCTCGTGATCGCGCCGAGGAGATTATTTTGGAGCAGGCGAACCGCGACCTTTACCCCTCCCAAGCGGCGGTCGCAGACCAGATCGCGCACGAGTTTCGGAAATCCGGAATCGTAGGAAGCGAAGGAAAACCGCTGACTGGTTCGTACATCAAGCGTCATGCTCTCAAGGGGATTTCCAGCGGCGTCAAAACACCGGTGTAGTCGCAGGCGTGTCAGGGCAAATGGGGCAACAGCAGGTCGAGTAGCGCTTGCCCCGCAGCGCCAAGGTTTGACGGCATGTTCGACCAGCCAAGAAAGCTTTGAGGGCAAGTCTTTCGCTGGGACAGTGAAGGCAGGCCAACTCATTGAATGGCGACGAATGAATCGCATGTCTGCCCAACCCGAAATCTTTCCCCCGCTTGAGATCGTCACGACGCCTTCAGTAAGCACCGCTGCGGCCGCGTTCTATCTGAATCGGCGACCCCAAACTCTACGCTCTTGGGCCATGAAAGACGGTATTGGTCCCTCCGCCCTCTGCGGATAAACGGACGCCTCGCATGGCGTACGTCTGAGCTTCGTCAACTGCTTGGCATCGTTCAAAAAAACCAGGTTGACTAGTTTTGTTTTCGGATATACGATTTCAAGATGAAAAACTCCGACTCTAAGCACGGCGGACCGGATCGTGGGCAGGGCCGAAAGCCGCTAGATCCGCAATCGGCTACGGTTTCCTTTCCTGTGAAGATGAGCATTGAGCAACGCGAAAAGCTCAAGCGCCTTGGGGGCGCGACGTGGGTACGAAAGAAGATCGACGTTGCCAAGGAGCCGACCCATGAGTAGCGGGGCGGCTGACGAATCTGCGGCCCCTGGCCGGCCAGCCTTGAGTCGAGACGAGCGCGCCAAACTACTTCGCGAGCATCTGAGGTCTAGGCGAGAACGTAGGGCAACGATTCGCCGCGATACATTCTTGAAGGAGTGGCTGGTCGAGGTGGAACAGATGCAGGAGGAATTTGCCGGCCTCGACGTGAGCGAAGAAGAAATGGAAGAACGGGCGGAATGGGCCGGGTTCCGCAGTGCGCGTGCTTGGAAAACGGCACGCGAGGATGTTCATAAGCTGTTGAAGAACTTCGTTCATGCAGTGCCGTTTCAAAAGCTCTGGGCCGCTCTGAAAGAAAATGATCAAGAGAGCGGCGAAATTTGGGGGTACGCTCCTGGCCCGGCGGGCGTGCCCAACAAGTTAGTCGAGGCGTTGCAGGCGTGGCACCAAGCACCGAAGTTCACTACGGCTGAGCGAAGAGCGCATTCGAAGAAGATCGCGGACGCATGCGAAAAACTTGAGGAGCTTTTAGGCCAACTCGAGCCGACCCATGAAATGGACAGTCAGTTCAGCAGGTTTCGATTTGTGGAGCTAGAGCAAGCTGAGGCAGTTTTCAAATGGTTTGAGACACCGACCGACCGGATGCAGAAGGATGCTCCTTTCGGCATGCAATGGCTGGCAAGCAGGAGGCTGCAGGGATGTGGCGTGGTGCCAATTTGGGCCGTCCGAAACATCAGGCACATGGCATCCAACCAAGCGCCAAACTCAAACCTTCTTCCCGCCAAAGTGCGTGCGAAAGCGGCCAAAAAAACCTATTTCATCGCGGTCGTCTCACAGGCGATTGACGCCGCTAACCCGTTTGGCAAACGACTATCTGTCGGCCCTCAGCTGATCGCCGATATCGTCGAACTCATTTCTGACATGGATTGCACCGCCGACGACGTGAGGAAAGCGGCGCCAAAACTGGTGCCGGAAGATTGAGCGCTAGGTTTCAAAGGAATCTTCCGAGGACAAATCGGGCCATGAGGGGACAGTAAGGGTCATCCGCTAAGGAGGCGGAACGACATGACCCAAGCTTCTTCTTTCGACCTTCTACCCGATAGTGCGTTTGTCCGCAAAGCCCAGCTGATTCGCAACTCGAAGCAGCCTGACTCGGCCGCTCCCCTCCCGTTCAGCGCAAAGACGCTTCATCGAAAAGTTCGTGCGGGCACTTTTCCCGCGCCCTGCAAGCTTTCCAAAGGGGTGAAGGCTTGGAAGGTAGGCGATGTTCGCTCCTGGATGGAGATGCAATCGCGGGGGGTGAACGAGTGACTTTCGAAGCACAACCCCTCGACAGTCATTTCCCGCCGTGCCTCCGCAGCGAGTCGAGGACCACTGTGGACACGGCCACGGCTGCCTACTACCTCAACCGCCGTGCGCAAACGCTGCAGAAATGGGCCTGTCTTGGAACCGGCCCAATCACGCCGAAGAGAGTCTATGGACGCTTGGCTTGGCCGGTAAGCGAGATCAGGAAGCTGCTGGAGGTGACGGAATGAGTGCCTCCAGATTCCCAGTGAGCTTGGTCCCATGGGGTGACCAGCAAATTCCTACATCTCATGGCCGAACAGCGGGCCAACGAAGCGCTCGCGATCTCGAGGGAATTCACGCTCACCAATGAAATCGAGCGATGGATTGACGGCCGGACCTGGATCGTTACCCAGATCGACTACTTCGAACTCGCCCGGCTCCTGGAAAAAGTGCGAGAGGAGCAGCAGGAATGAACGCACTCTTGAACACCAAGTGCGGGAGGAAAGAACCCCTCGCGCCGTTAGCAGCGCGAAGGGACTTTCAAAATCAAGCCGGGATGCCTGATTTTAGCGGTGCCTCTGAAAAGAACAATCCTCGTTGGAGCAGCTTTCGTGACTTGGCAACTCACGGACGGCTCGTCGCCGAATGGGAGGCGCGATGAACGCTTTAGACATGTTCCGCTGCGCCATAGATGCATCCGGCATGACGGCGCCGGAGACCATCATCGGCGATGGTCGACTTCATCGTTTCAGCCCGACGGGCAAGAAGCGCGACGACGCCGGTTGGTACGTCCTCCACCTGGACAATGTCCCGACCGGCGTGTTTGGAAACTGGCGCGACGGGTTTCAACAGCGCTGGTGTATCAAGCAAGACAACGAATTGATGCCGAGCGAACGCCAGGCGCTTCGGCAGCAGGCCGCCGCGTCGCAGCGTTTGCGAGATCAAGAGTGCCAGCGGCGCCAAGCCATCGCCGCCAAGCGATCGGCAGACCTTTGGGCAAGCGGTGTGCAAGCGACTGGCCATCCATACCTCACCGCGAAACGCGTCTGTTCCTACGGATTGCGAGTGGGAACGTGGGAGAAATTCGACCCCGAATCTGGCGAGACGGAATTGCTCTCGAACGTGCTGTACGTTCCGATGCGTGACACCGCTGGGGCGTTGTGGAGCCTCCAGGGGATAACTGAGCAGGGCAGAAAGCTTTTCCTGCCAGGAGGACGGGTGAAGGGCTGCTATCACTCGATCGGTCGGCCTTCCGGGAAGATTGTGATCGCTGAGGGCTATGCAACGGCCGCAACAATTCATAGCGAAGCAGCCCATCCGGTCGCTGTTGCGTTCAATGCGGCGAATCTTCTTTCGGTGTCAGAGGCTCTACGGGCCAAATATCCATGCCTGACGATCGTTCTCGCTGCGGATGACGACTGGAAAACAGACGGGAACCCTGGGATGGCGTACGCGACGGAGGCGGCCCGGCGGATTGGAGGGTTGCTCGCAAAGCCCAATTTCGATGGGCTTACCAGAGGCGATAAAGACACGGACTTCAATGACTTGCACCGCCTAGCGGGAACGATCGAGGTGTCCGTATGAACGCCGTGGCCTCGATCATTGACGCCGCTGAAGCGGTTCCCGGCGATGGAGTGGTCCTGGAGCGCGCATCCAGCATCAAGGTTATGCCGGTCTCCTGGCTTTGGCAGGATTGGCTGGCCCGAGGCAAGCTCCATCTACTCGCCGGCGCGCCAGGCCAGGGCAAGACAACTATCGCTCTTGCGATGGCTTCCACTGTTTCGAGTGGCGGACGTTGGCCAGACGGCAAGCGCTGCACGCCCAGCGATGTTGTGATCTGGTCCGGCGAGGACGATGCCGCGGATACCTTGGTTCCGAGACTCATGGGCATGGGCGCAAATCTTGACCGGATTCATTTTGTGCAAGGCGCTCGGGTGAATGGCGAGGTAGTGCCGTTCGATCCTGCTCGTGACATGCCCTACCTTGAGGCCGCAGTGAAGGCAATCGGAGATATCGGCCTGCTGATCGTGGACCCGATTGTTTCCGCCATTGCAGGCGACTCGCACAAGAACAGTGAAGTCCGCCGAGGGATGCAGCCCCTGGTCGACCTTGCGTCTACTTTGAAGGCAGCAGTGGTGGGGATCACCCATCTTTCAAAGGGAACGATGGGACGGGATCCCACGGAGCGCGTAACCGGATCGATCGCCTTCACCGCAGTCGTTCGTGTAGTTCTGCTCGCAGCGAAAGTGAAGGGCGACGACGGAGAGGACAAAAGAATTCTCGTGCGTAGCAAGTCGAACATCGGTCCCGACACGGGAGGCTTTGAGTATCACGTCGAGCAGACGGAAGCTCAGCCTGGCGTTCCGACCTCGATAGTTACGTGGGGCGCTCCCATCGTGGGCACCGCTCGAGAACTGCTTGCGGACGCCGAGGCTGAATCCGGCGGTGCAGGTAGTGCTCAGGATTCGGCAGAAGCCTTCCTGCGCGACCTGCTGGTCAACCTCACTCCTACGGCGACGGTCAAGAAGGAAGCTCAGGAGGCGGGTCACGCGTGGGGAACGGTCCGCCGGGCCGCTGATGCGCTCCAGGTGATCCGAAAGAAGGGTGGATGAATGACGGCTGGTACTGGAGCCTTCCCGAAGGTGCTCAAAATATCCGAAGGTGCTCACAAAAAATTATGAGTACCTTCGGAAAGATCTGAGCACCTTCGGCAGCCAGGACGATTTCGCGGACGATCAGGAGGTGAGGGTATGAGTCCCGCTGAAATCTGCCGGACCATCCGCGAAGCCGGCGTGACCCTGAGGCTGGATGGTGACAGTTCTGCCCTTAAGCCGGCCCAGCTTCTAAACACCGAGCTTTTGGAGTTGATCAAGGCGAACAAGCCCGAGATCGTCGATTTCCTGCTGGAGGCCCACAGCACTGCCTCGAGCCTCATGGCAGCGGCAATGGCGGCATGTGATCACTACGGCGATGGAGAAGTAGCCAGAGAACAGATGCGGGAGGACATCACAAACACTCCTGCGCACCTGCGGCCAGAGCTACTTGCTCACTTCCGCCAAGCGTATGGAGGTCGGGGTAATCGAGCCGCTCGAATGAAGACCTTCTCGAAGCAATCAGGCTGACGTCGAACAGGCTCCATCTCTTCGCCACGCAACAGGGATTCGTCATCTCTGGCGACCTTCGGGTCAATGAGAAAGCTGCCGCCATCCTGCTGGGATATTCGGCTGGGCATTTGAAGGCGTTGCGTCAGCAAGGCAACGGGCCGCATGTTTACGCCCTCGGGTAGACGGCGGAAGATTCAGCTACCGACTTAACGATTTGGCCTCGTGGGTTGAAATGGCATCTACATAAAGGCAACGACAGATAACGACAGCTATCCGGATGGAAGTGGGGCGTGTAACGGAGGAGAGTACATGCATGCCATCATTCGATCACGCATTGAGTACAGCGGCGCGGGAATCCGTCGCCGACATCCACCATCATTTCGGCGGCGGCGTGTACGCGAAGGAAACGCACGTTCCGGCCGGCATGTGGCTCGTTCAGCACAAGCACAAGCACGACCATCTTTCGATCCTTTCCTCGGGCACTGTGGAAGTGTTCGTCGAAGGACAGCGAACTGAGATGGTGGGCCCCGCATGCATCTGCATCCCTGGCGGCGTGCACCATGGCATCCGGGCTATGACCGACGCCATCTGGTTCTGTGTTCACGCCACCGATTGCAAAGATGAAGATGAGGTAGATGACCTCCTTGTCGTGCCTTCAGACCCAACGGAGATTGCAACTCTCGGACGGGCAATGGCATGAGCCACATCAAGTTGCTGGCCCGAGGCCTCAATGTCGGCCCGATGCTTCGGGCGCTACAGGCTCACCCAGAGCTTTGGGACCAGAACAATGCACGCACGGTATCGGAAGATTCACCTCACCACGGGCTTTCAGACATCTGGGCACGCTACGCAGATCCCAAGACGGTGATGGAAGACGGATCGCATGACTCGGTCTGGTATCCGCCTGCGGAGGTTCTGCCGGTCAAGGAGCTGGTGTATCCGCTCATGCAGGCGGTGCAGGGTGACCGCCTCGGCGGGGTGCTCATTACACGCATCAAGCCGGGACAGATCTGCAAGCCTCATACGGACCCGGGCTGGCATGCCAGCTACTACCAGAAGTTCGCCATTCAGATCCAGAGTGCGCCAGGACAGGCCTTCCATTTTGAGGGGCAGTCCCTCGAGACGCAGCCGGGCGATCTCTTCTGGTTCGACAACGCTTACACGCACTGGGTCACGAATGACAGCCAGAGCGACCGCATCACCATGATCGTCTGCATCAAGACGGATAAGGAGGTCTAGATATGCCATGGGCAGCAGCAGGCGCTATCGGTGGCGCGCTTATCACTTCCAGTGCAGCCAGCGATGCGGCAGACGGCCAGCAAGCCGCTTCGCAGCAGTCGAACGCACTGCAGGCAATGATGTATGACAACAACGTCAAGTTGCAGGCGCCGACCATCAATGCCGGCAATTTGGCGCGAGACTCTTTGCTGTACCGGCTAGGCCTTTCCCGCACTGGCACCGCAGGAACGGGGTGGAACGCTTCTGGATCGAGTGCGCCCCGCCTACAAACAGAGCAGCAGATCCGAGACGAACTGCGCAGCCTCTACACCACGCCGACCTCATACGGCGGCGCTGCCCCTCGGCCGGCTAACTGGGACCAGATGTCTCACACGGAGCAACTAGGGTTCAATCTTTCCCAGTTGCAGCCCACGGGCAATGTCAAAGATGACCCGTACCATCAGATCCCTTATGGCGGGTCTACTGCGGGGACCTTCGATGAAGCCGCCTATGAGGCCGCCGTCAAGCAGCGCCTTGCAGAGCAGGAGCAAGCCAACCGGGACTACCAAGCGCAGATCGCGGGCGGACGGGAGTTCGGCGACCTAGCCGATCCCTTCAAGTTCAAGGATTTCAGCTACACGGGGGAAGATCTCTACAACGATCCCTCTTACCTTTTCAGGCTGCAACAAGGTCAAAAGGCCTTGGATCGGCAGGGCGCGGCGGCTGGGCGATTCCTGTCTGGATCGCAACTGCAAGCCAGTTCCAACTACAACCAGGGCGCTGCCTCGCAGGAGTTCCAGAACGCCTATCAGCGTGCCTTGGGAACGTTCTCGACCAACGAGGGCAACCGCTTCAACGCCTATCAAGCCAACTTCAACAACGCGGTGAATCCGCTGCTGTCGCTGGCTGGTGCTGCGACGCTCGGCTCTCAGAACCTTGGCAATGCCGGCGCCAATGTAGCGAACGCCATGGGCGCGAACCTGACGGCGAACGCTAATGCTCAGGGCGCAGCGGGCATCGCTGGGGCGAATGCGATAACCAATGGTCTCAACAACGCGGTAGGCGGTATTCGAACGAATGCTCTCTTGAACAACCTGCTCCAGAGAGACAACTGGTCGAGCATCAACAACAACGCCGCGGCGAGTGGATTCGGGAACACATTCCAGCAGAACGGCTTTTCTCTAGACCAGTCTTACGGCTGATCTTTGCCGAAGAAAATTTCACAGGAATAGACATGCCAGTCAGCGCCGATATCTACTCACAGATCCAACAACCGCAGCCGGTCAATCAGCTCGCTCAGCTTGCTCAGATGTACCAGCTCCAGAACCTAAAGCGGGAGGGGAACAGGCGGACAGTGCCGCGCAGCAGAAGAACCGGCTGTTCGCCCTAACCCAGGATCCTCAGTTCCGAGCCTCCACGGCGCAGGAGAAGGCAAACCGCTTGCTGGGTGAAGGCTACTTCAGAGAGGCTGGAGACGTCATCACCTCCGCTGCAGCAGCTAACAAAGACCAGCGAGCTGCGGATGCGGCCTCGCTGGATATGCAGTTGAAGAAAATGGAAGCGATGGGCCAGATCATGGCGGGTGTCCGTGACCAGGCAACGTACGACATCGCGCGGCAGCAGGCAGCTCAGATCTTCGGCCCGGAGGCTGCAGCGAAAATCAGTCCAATCTACAACGCTCAGGAAGTCGAGCAGCGGAAGGTGCAGGCGCTTGCGGTGAAGGATCGGCTAGAGCAACAGGTTCAGCTTCGTAGCCAAGACATCACGCGCCAGAACAACATCGACACCAACGCCACGTCTCGTGCAAACAATGCCGACAACCTGGCAATGCAGCGGCAGAAACTCGAATTTGATCGGGAGCAGCCACGTGGTCAAGTCGTCCAGACCGACAGCGGAACGATGCTGGTGGACCCTCGCACTGGTGTCGCGAGGCCGGTAACGGCTGGCGGCGTTCCTGTTCAAAAGCCGGGCAAGGACATCCCCGCGAACATCAACAAGTCGATCATCGACAACCAACAGAACATCAGCAAGATCGACAAAGCGATGGCTGACATCCGCGCAAGACCTGAATCTCTTGGCACGAGATACATGATCCCTGGGATGGAGACCGTCGGTCAGTACACCGATGCTGATGGTGTGCAAGCACGGGCCGGCGTCGCAGACATCGGATCTTTGATTCTGCACGACCGTTCGGGCGCTGCCGTGACTGCTTCGGAAACGCCGCGTTTGAAGCCGTTCATCCCGCAGGCCTCGGATCGCCCCGATGTGGCTCTCAAGAAGCTGCAGCGCTTCCGCGAGATCTACGCGGAGGAGGCTGGTCTACTGGCTCAGACCTACGGCAAGGACCAGGGCTACAGGGAGTCGCCTTTGCTTACGCAGGGGGCGGCTCCGAGAGGCATGGCCGGCGCAAAGACTGCCGGAGCACAGCGCATCACCGACAAGGCTGCATTTGATGCACTGCCGTCTGGGACCGTGTTTATTGCCCCTGACGGAACCACTCGGAGGAAGCCGTAATGCCGAACTGGTGGGACTCTGCGCCGAAGATCAACCCTTTCGATGTCGCGCTGTCGGCTGAAAACGTGACTGGGCCTCTGGCCGACCTTGCACGCAGCATCTACACGCAAGAATCGAGCGGCGGCCGAAACACGAAGACCTCGAATGCTGGCGCGGTAGGAGGCATGCAGATCTTGCCCGGCACCTTCAAGGGCGTGGCTGATAGCGGCTGGGACATCAACGACCCTATCCAGAACGCTCGGGCCGGCATCCGCTATGCCAAGCAGATGCTTGATCAGGCTGGCGGCAATGTGGCGCTGGCTGCGGCCGGCTACTACGGTGGTCCTGGGGGCCTTGAGAAGGCGCGCAAGGGCATCGCCGTCTCCGATCCGCGCAATCCGAACGCTCCCAACACGCTGGAGTATGGGCAGCAGGTTGCATCCAGAGTCCCCGGCAAGCAGCCTGCCGCGCCCTCCGGTGACTGGTGGGCTTCGGCTCCAGTTGTAGACGCTACCGAGGCGCCGGCACCGGCGCAGGAAGTCGCCACTCAGACGCCCAAGCGAGACCGCACCACGGCAGAGAAGATCATCGCCGCGGCTGGCTACGCCAACCCTGCAGGCCTCGCGCTGCAAGGCATCACTGATGGCAACTTCTCTATCGGTGCCGCTCGAGGTCTGAAAGACGTGGTGGACACGGGCGCCGAGCTTCTGGCACGCGGCTATGACAAGGTAACTGGTGGAGGCCCGAAGGTTTCGGATCTGGTCACTGGTCAGCCCTCGGGTGAAGCCGCTCGCGTGGCCGCAATGAACCAGCAGGGCAAGCAGGACTTCGCCAACACCTACGGCAATAGCACCGGCGCGAACGTCGGGCGCATCGCCGGGAACGTGGTCGCGACCTATCCTGTGGGTGGGCTCGTTGCTGCGCCTTTGAGGTTTGGCGCCACGGCGATTGCGGGGAGCGCGCCTGGTGCGGCCAACGTGCTCGCTCGGCTCGCCAGCGCGGCACAGACGGGTGGTATGACGGTGGGGCCTGGCGGTTCTGCCGCGAGCAATATGCTTCTTCGCGTGCTGGGCGGGGCCGGCACGGGTGGAGCAAGCGCGGCGCTTGTTGATCCGAACGCAGCCTCTTTCGGAGCACTTGTGGGCGGCGCTCTACCGCCTGCTATGCGTTTGGCCGGGGCGGCAGGCGGAGCCATTTCAGGAGTTTCGAGGTCGGCCCGTGACATCATGACCAGGGCCGGCCAAGAGCGAATCGCCTCGAACATCCTCCAGCGCTCGGCGACTGATCCTGTGCGAGCCGCAGAGAACCTGGCAGCAGCGCGTTCTGTCGTCCCTGGTAGCAATCCGACGATCGGGCAAGCAGCTCAGGATCCGGGACTTGCTCAGCTCGAACGCACGCTCGTAAACAACCCAGAAACCGCCGCCGCTCTACAAGCACGCTACGCGCAGCAGCGCGCGGCGCGTTCGGGAGCCATCGATGAGGTAGCGGCTACGACTCCGGGTAGCGGCAGCTATTACGACGACGTAGTCGAGGGGCGTCGAATCTTCGCCAACGAAGACTACGCGCGTGCTCGAGCTCAAGGGGTCGACCCTGAGATGGCCGCATCCATGCAAGCGGAGATCTCAAGCCTTCTCGAGCGCCCCTCTATCCGAACTGCGATCAATGATGCGAGGCGATTGGCCGCCGAGACCGGCGAAACGATCAACGACTTCGGTTCCGTGCAGGGCCTCGACTGGGTCAAAAAGGCTCTCGACAACCAAATCAGCAAGGCTACCAACGGGCCCACTTCCTCTATCGGGGCGGAAGACCTCCGAGCGCTCATGCAGACTCGGAGCGACCTCAATGCGACTCTGGAGCAGTTGGCGCCGGCATACCGAGAGGCCAACAGGAACTACGCTGCGATGTCGACGCAGATCAACGGCATGGACGTAGCTCGAGCCGTCGACCAAGCCTACTCACCTGTCGCGGGGAATTTCGGCCTCAGCGCCAAAGAGCATGGACATGCCTACATGAAGGCACTGCGCCGCGCACAAGACTCGGTCAGGCCTGCGACCGGACAAAATTTGGACATCGGGCAGACCCTCAGCACGGCAGACATCCACGCCCTCGAGAACGTCGCTCGGGACTTGGCCAGGAAAGAGTACTCGGAGACCGCCGGCAGGGCTGTGGGTTCTCCCACCGCGCAGAACATGCTGAGTCAGTACCTGGTGGATCGGGTGCTTGCCGATGCTGGCCTTCCGTCTGGCGCGGCGAACTCCACGCTTCTAAACTCACTGCTGCGGCCTGTTGAGTTCGCTGGCAAGCTTGCTGCCCCTAAGGTGACGAATCGGCTTGCAGAACTTGCTTTGTCGCCCGAAGAAGCTGCACTGGCGCTTCGGACCATCCAGGCCACGCGGCCGAGAGGGCTCTCGATGACGGCTCCAATGGCAGAACTTGCGTATCGCAGCCTTCCCCTAACGGGCGCTCAATGATGGGTCTAGCGCTTCAGCAGTCCGTAGATGAACGCTGCGCCCACCAGCACGACAAACTTCAAGACTAGAAAGTCGGTAAATTCCATAGCCGAATTTAATACTGGGAGAAAAGGGCCAAACGGATTCTGCAGACGTTCAGTGATCTAGCTGACCCGAACGGCGATGTACAGGAGCAGTCCAAAGCAGCCCCAGAGGAGAAGTTTGAGGCTCCGGAGATCCTTGAGAACAGGCAGCTGGAGGGCCAGGGTTGCTGCGGCGTCTTCGCGGGCATGGCAAGCCGCGCGGCGACCCTGTTGGTCCGAGTACACCTCGTCACCGTCTTCGTTGCGCGACGGTAGAAGCTCCGACTCCTTCAGGGCGTTGTGCGCGGTTGCCACCGCTCCGAAGAATGTGCGTTCGGAGGCTCCAAGGTCCATGGCACGCTTCATGTCCCTTTGAAACAGTTTTTCCCGTTCTTTGTCGATTTGAGCGTAGTCGATCATTTGCGGCCCTTGAGTTCCCCCATTTTCCACGACCGCAGGGGTCGGGGGGCAATCGCCCGGACGGAGGCTGCGAGTGATCGGCAGAAGAGTGGAAAGCCTCGCTACTAAAGTAGGTCGAAGTAGCCCCCGTTTGAGGTGCAGATCCGGAAAATTGCTCACTTGAGCAAGTCACCGACGCAGGCATTGAATTCGTCGACCATCTCTGAAGTTCTATCGCGGACTAATCGGTTGCCTTCCATTCGTGCAGCTTTCACGCTCAAATCGATATCGAGATTCACGTCTTGCTGCCCGGCTCTTCGGTTGAAGCCGACGATAAACCTTCGCTGTTCAGTGATGGATTGGTAGACCCGCGCTATGTCGTCGTCGAGCGCGCCGAGATAGAGGGCGTAGCCTGGCGTATCGGATTCGGTTCTGATCGCTCGAGTCGTTGGGGCGTTGCCTCTCGGTGGGCGTACAAACGCGTTGCTCGGTGCAAACGGCCGGGCCTCGGGGTTGATGCCGTCCCTCACGCCGAGCTTCAATGCGTAGGCAAAGTTGGCTCCCATCCGGCGCAAGTAGAAGGATCCGATTCCTTGCACTGCCGCTCCCGCTCTCGTCGCGTGGTCTCGGGCGATGACATTAAACTCAAGTCCACACGCGCTCAAACGCCCGTCTGCGGTTTCCCGGTGGCTTACCGTATAGAGGGTTCCTTCCATCAGCCGAAGTAGGTCGGCCTCTGCTGTGCTCGGCTGAGCCCAGGTGCTGCAGGCGGACAGCCACATTCCGAAGATTGCGCTCTTCTTCATGTGTTCAGCACCCGCCGTAGTTCTTCCGACCACTCGCCGTGATGGTGTATGTCCCCCCGCGGGGTCCGACGTAGCAAGTCTTTCCACCGACTGTGGGAGAAGTGCCCGCGGAAGACAAATTGCTGCGGGTGGTAGGCGAGGACAGCGGGCGAGCAGGTGCAGTAGGGGCCGATGTCGAGTTCACTCGGCCGTTGGCCGCCCTCAGGCACTCCAAGCGCTTGGCGGCGGGCTCCATTGCGTTGCAGGCTTCTAGGAGGATTGCGGGGGCTTGCGACCATACCGCGCCGCTTAGGCCCATTAGCACAAACGCAACCAGCGACTTCATTCCGGCTCCCTGCAATTTCGATCGCTCCCTATGCAAGGCGATCCTAGCTCGAAGTAAGCTTTTTGGAGTAAGTCGAGTGAAAGGGGAAACCCTATTTGATTCGTCGTGAAAAGTTGCTGGCGCATGGGCAGAGAGTTCGCATAGGCTTCTGCCATGAAGCCGAAAATTCTTCTGACTGCTTGGGCGGCGCTTCATTTTGATCCAGCGCCGACAGACAACACGCTGCGGACCTGGGCGCGCAGCGGTCGCATCTATCCGATGCCGATAAAAGTAGGGCGCAGCTACTACGTCGAACAAGACGCGCAGCACATTGCTGAGGTGACAAAGGGCGTGCGACTGGTGGACCGGCTAAGGCGATCGGGTGTGTATTGCAACGAAGTCCCGCTGCTAGGCTAACAACTCGCTAACCGGGTTTAGCTTGTCAGCGACAGCAAGAGCCTGAGTCTCCTGGTTTGGTTCAATCTGAATACTGGCGCAGGTTGAGAAATGGCTTCAACCGCGCTCGCTGGGTGACTTCCAGGCTCCAAGCACTCGCAATGGGTCGACAGTACCAATCAATTCGATTGCCAGACGGAGGCGCTCGCGAAGCGGGGTTGCTTCCGCCTCAGGTGAGTTATGAAGCTCCGATTCGATAGCGTCTATGAACGCCCGGACCCTGCGGGCTTCGTCCCAAGCCGCGATTGCTGAAAGAAGGTCGGCACGCGATTCCGCATGAAGCTTGCGCCGATATGCCTCTTTCTTCAGGCGATTCCTTTCGCGCTCCTCTTCCTCCCATCTGCGCAGTTTTTTATCGTGTAGGTCCTGAGCTTCTTGCGTTTGGGCGAGGATCCAAGGCGCTAACGCTTCGAGTTCCTCCGCAATCGATGGCGCTAGTATTTGAAGTTCGCCAGGCGTTGATTCCCGCCATTGTTTAGACCATTTGAAGAGGTGATGAGGGCAGTACGCTTGAAAGCAAAGACGTCCACTCGGCTTTGGCTTCATAACGCGCCAATGACGTGTGCCTGTGTAACGCGCTAGCTGTCGTGAGGAGAGTGAGGCAACGGGAAGGTAGCCCCTCTCCGCATAGACCATCTCCACGTCTACGGTCATTTCGAAAATTGTGAGCCCGATCGGGGTTCCGTTGATATGAACCAAGGTGGGTCGATGTGGCGACCATTTCGCCGCGCGTGGATACATGGCGGGCTTCTCAGGAAAAAATACCTGCTCTCGTGACGCTGGCTCATCGTGTGCTGCCATGCCGACATGAAAGCCTTTCTGATTCAGGGCAAGAAAGAGGGCTTGTGCAGTATCTAACGCGTCGCCTAACTTGCCTTCCGACGCCAAGATGTCGACCAGCTTTGTTTTAAACGGGCGCAGGATGCCATGCTCCAACTCGCGACTTTTCAAAAAGAAGGGTCTTACTCCAATAAGAAGCTCATGGAGCTTCCCATAATCTTTCTGTCTGGCCTGCGGTAGGGACGATTTCGGGTGCCTGCCTCTGGACGCGACGAGGCTTCCAACGGCTGTCCCAGGCGCCCACTGCGTAAGATCGCCTGGCAGAGCGGTGGGCAAACTTGGTTTGGGCGGTGACTTCCCGAACTCGAGCTTTGCCCAGTACCCCCGATCCGGCCGGGGCACCTTCAGCTCTGTGTAGACGCGGGCCAGGTAGCTGGATGACACCCCAAACCGCTCCGCGAGCCTGACCATAGGCTCCTTCCAAGCCAGTTCGTAAAGCTCCTCCCGGCTGAGAGGTTGGGTAACCCTGGGGTTAGATCGCTTCGGCATTCGCCCTCCGGAGGCTTGACGTTCGGCGCTCACGGCTCTGATTGCCGCGCCGATAGGGGATCAGTGACTCAGACCCGGATCCGAAGCGCTCCAAATCGAGTACGAATCTTGATCCGTATCAACTTTCTCACTCCGTCTCACGGCCTCTCAGCTTGCTCGGAAATTCTCGCTCCGTCTCATTCCGTCTCACTCCGTATCACCGAAACGGGCGAAATCAGGGGGTGTACAGATTCCACAAAAAAACAGGCACGTTGGGTATTGTTTACAGCGGCTACGCCGCTGCACATACCGCGTGCCAAAGGCGCTGCCTTTGAAACCTGGGAGGGCAGGGAAAACCCGAGGAGCGAGCTTCCCAAGGCGCGAGATAAGGATCGAGACTGGACGGCGGCGGCTGCGTCGCAACGCGCCGCATAGGTTCAACGGCGACGCCTGGAGTCCGGCTTAGGGGGAGGGCGCACGGTGTTTCAACTATCTGTTCAGGTAGGAGGCGACAGCCGTCGGCCCGGTGATGATTCCGCCATGCAAATCGCTGATCTGTCTGCCGCAGCCTTGGATTACTGGGTTGCTCGAGCCGAGGGGCTGTCGCCGGTCATCACCTATGAGGACGGGAAGGCCGAGTGTCGAGTCGAGTCCTCTGCGTACTCCCCTTCCAGCGACTGGAGCCAGGGCGGCCGGCTTATCGAGCGCCACAGGATCATGGTGGCCTGGAACGCGGACCATTGGATTGCGGGGGCCAACGCACCGCTCGACGACGCGCGAGACAGGATTTGGTTGGGGCGCACGGCTCTCATCGCCGCCATGCGCGCTCATGTGGCATCCGTCTTCGGGGATGAAGTCAGTGGCCAAGCCTGACGCTTAACAAGACGTCTGACGTCAGCATCAAGCTCGAGCCAGATAGGAGTCGAGAGCCTCGTGGTGTTGGCGCGTTGCTGGGCGGTGACTTGGATCTTGGGCATGAGGGTGGTGGTGGGGGAGGGGGAGTGGAAAGGCCACGCCGCGACGTGACCCTGACGCGAGGGAAGGTCGACAAGAAAGCTTTTGGAAACTCCGGGGGAAGCGTCAGCCGGAACTGCGGAACCTATCGCTTTCGACGGATGGCGCGTTCTCTCTCGCTCGTGATTCAATTCGCGGACATGTGGCGCGCCACTTGTCAACGTGATGTGTCTCGCGACAGACGGATTTGACTGGCGCTACGGTAAGCGGTAGCAGTCGAATGTTCTATTTACAGACTGGGTGGAGCGTAGTTATGCCGAAGTACTTCATCAAAATGGGACAGGGAATCGTTGTCGACAAAGGAGTCGACGTCATCGTCTTGACTGACATGCTAGATACCTGCAGATTCATTGCGGGACTAAATCTAAATACAGGAAAGGTTGGGGCTTTTCACTACCCTGCGGGCGTGTTGATCAACGAAGGCACCTATGAAGGCAAGCCGCTGAAGCCAGCTAAAGCATTCCAGAAATACAGCATGAGTAGCGATCTGGAAGACTGGATGACCGCGCTCCGCCCGTCGCGCGTTCAAGTAGCTTTTGGCCCGGGTTGCTTAGTTCCACATTTCGATAGATCAAGCACCGATTTCAAATGGGTCGACCATCGTTGCGAACTCGACGACAAGGTCGTGAACGATTGGATCTTTGAACGATGCAGGGTGAAACCCACGCGAAAGCTATGCAGCAATCCGGCGATGGTTCGAAGGGTGCATGGTGACGGCGGTGGTTTCTTTCACAACGGTTTTGATATCGTGGTTGAGAGGGTTTGGCCGCACCATGCGAATCTGCGGCAAATTGAGCTAGGGAGAGCGGGCGCTGGCGGGTACGACGGATATTCAGTATTCGGCAGGGCGCGCTAGTCAGTCTTTCGTCTGCTTCACCGAACCTTCAGAGGCAGCCGAGTTTGAGGGCTAGACCTCCCGGCGGCGAAATTTCCAGAGGCGGACATGAACGAGCGATCACTGATCAAGATTGATGACCCGGAGGCAGAGGCAATATTCGCCATGCTGGTCCGCGTAGCCGACGCTGCGCCGGAGATAGCGCTTGAGTTTGAGAAGCAGGGCTTCCGGATTTCTGCTGAGCTCGATAAAGCCTACATGGAGGCTCTTGAACCCTCCGATCGCCCGACCTATGCCGCCGAGAAAATCGAATCCAGACGGCGGGGCGTCGCCTCTGGTGTGGTGCTACGCGATGGCCAAAGAATCCCGGTCGGCTATTCGTGGCCGCGGCAGGGCCAGCCGCAAGGTTCTCACCCGATGCACCTCAAAATCCCCATGGATGTCCGTAGGCGTTTCGTGGAGATCGTGCAAGAAGGGAGAGAGCGTGAAGCTGCAGAATTTGGGCTGCACGACGCTCCCTTGCCGACACGCACCCACCTGAACAAGGTTCTCGCAGAGTCGGGGTTTCACAAGACGTTGGTGAGCGGCAAGTCCCAGAGCGTGCGGGCGGGTCGAGGCGAGTTTGATTTCGCTTTGTCGCTGATCGTGAAGCCGACGCGATTCGTTCCGATGGATATTGATGCTCAGCTCTTCCTTGTCAGGAGAGGCCCCGGCACTGACAGCGCTGCGTCGATTCTCGCGATCGACACCCAGCACTTCATGTCCGGGTACGGCTACAGATCATCGATGAGCGTTCCGCAGGCTGCGTTGGCGGTCAAGGCGCAAATCACGCTTGCAAACCTCATGATCGATCGGATCGAGTCGGAGCTCTGAGCTGGTTGTAGTTCCGGATCAGCACAAGGAACGGGACGTTGTTCTCGAGGTTTTCGGTCGAGATGCTGTCGCAGGCATTCAGGCCGCGGCCATTCGGATGAGGTTGGCGCGCTGGCGTTCGGCCATTTGCTCGCCATTCAGCAGGGCCGTCATCCACCAGCGGTCGTTTTCGTCGAGCAGGGCGTAGCTGTCCGCGTCTGCGTTCTCACGGAAGTGGAGCCTGCCAGGCGTGTGGACGGTGTGCTCGCGCGGTGACTGCGTGGCGGGCGCGTCCGTTGCCGAGGCGGTCAGCAGGTGCTGGCACTCGGGCAGCAGGCCCATGGCGATGGTGGGGTCCACGACGTCGTGGTTGTCGACCTTCTGGCCCAGGAACTCGTGCTGCGTGGTGTAGCGGATCCAGACGACGCACCCGTGCTCGTCCTTGGTAGTGAGCTGGGCGACGACGGTGCACAGGCGCGAGTGTTTGCCGCGGGTCCAGTACTGGGTTCCGATGGGGAATCGATGCTTCATTGGGATTGGGTGCGATGACGCGCGCAGCGACCGTGCTGTCGTGCAGGGTGGGAATCGCGGATCGTGGGGTTGCCCGCGACTTAGATGCCGACGTGGACGTTGTCGGAGCGCGAGGTTCGGGCGGGTGGCGGGCGGGGCCGCACGCGACTATGATTCAACGGGCGGCCGCTATCGGCCAAAAGCAGCCGGTCAAACTTGGCTCAGAATGGGCGAGGAAGGGGCCACACGTGGCCGCCACCGGAGAAGCGCCTTGCGACAAGAAATCACCCTGAATATTCCGTATGACCTGTCCGACGAGGAGTGGGCAAAGGTCGCGGAAGTCTATGCCTCGCTGGATGGCTGGCTAGGCGACCAAAATGGCGCGGCTTGGTACGGCCGAGAAGGTGACGCGCGGCACATCGGAGCTTCGGTCGAACCCAGCGGTATCCATTTTTTTGGCGAGGTCGAGTCGCCTTTGTGGACCGGGTGGCTCACGGTTCTGTGCGCCAGAATGTCCATAGCGTTAGGGCGCGAAGTCCATGATGCCGAAGTCTGAAGCCGGCCAGAAGCCGACCTTCGCTTCCGCCCCCTGAATTCAATCGAGATGCCATCCACGTGCGGCCCCCAACAGACTGCGAGGCGATGAAGAAACTGCTCATTCAACGTGCAACGACAGGTGAGGGGCGATTCATTCGCCAATCAGGTTTCCCTCGGTTTGGTCATGTAGTGCTTTCCGTAGAGCCCTCATCCGGCATCGGCCTCTCGTTCCAGTGGGAAGTCTCGCCGGAACAGATATCTGAGATGTTCAGGGATGCCGTCCGCAGGGGTGTGAGCCGCATGTTCGAGCCAGGCGCAAAGTTTGCTCAATACGAACCTGATGGCATCTTGATTCGCGTGGTTGGAGGCTCATCGCACGATACCGACTCCAACGAAGGGAGCTTCGAGATTGCTGCGATGAAAGCTTTTGTGATGGCTCTGGCACTGCCGTCTGACGAGGCCGCCGAGTTGCCGGGTAGTTCGAGAGGCTGAAGCGTGTGGCACAGTTCGGCCAACAGCTGACCTAAGAGCATGGCGGAGGCGAGTCGAGGACACCTTCACACGGCCGTATGAAAAAAATCACTGCTGCGATATTGATCATTGTCACGAGCCTGACAGTCGCCGGACAAGAAATCCCTAAGGCGGAAAGCCTCGCTCGAAGATTGCTAACCTTCCATGAGCCCGGCGACGGCGGTTGGGAATTAATTCGCGACACAGAGTTCATGATTTCATATCGCCGAACAGCGGCGCTAGGCCACGTTCCTTCCAACGCAAGTATCGCCATTTTTAAAGGCGATACGCTGGCAGGGAACTTTGAGGATGAGGCTCGTCGCGTTATCGAGCTAACAACGGCAGAGAAGCGCCAGGTGCTAGCAAGTATCAAGGTCGTAACCGTTACGGATCGACCTAGCGCGTGCATCGGCTTCAAACTGGTCCGAATGCGTGACCTTCCCCTGGAGATTCGCCGCTGGCAGGAACGTGTGCTGGTTTGCAGACCTCCTGCATGGGCAAGTCAAGGATTCATCGCGAGCTTCAGTTATGGTCGAAGCGAGCCAGATGATCTCGTTGAAGCTGAGGCCGACACCTTCCTCCTAGGAATTCAGTACAGGCCGGCGCGGCCGTAAAGTTCTGTCTGAAAGACTGCTTCGGAGCAGGGTGTACGGCAGCTTCGGGCCCAAAGCAGACATCCTCGATCCCTGAAAGCAGACATCCGTCAGGGCAATGGCGCGACTACCCCTGAGCCTTCGTCCACCGCTTGTGCAGTGCGAAGCTGCGATGCCGAGTCCGTTGCTCGTACTGTCGTCCGCGACCGATGGCTTCAAGCCTCGTCGCGATTACGGAGTCGATTGGTGCGCCTTGCTCCAGCCACCCGACCGCAAGCGCGAGCCAGTAGTCGGTCGGCCAGTTCAGCGCACCGAGAAGAATCTCGCTTGCTGGCATCGAACCGGAGTACGCCGAGTACGGCGACTCCAGCGCCGGTAGAAAGCGAATGAACTCGGGGTCTGATGCCATAGCTTAGTGTCTGCTCCTGGCCGGATTCTGCCGTAAGGTCATGACGCCGAGGGGCCCAAAGCTGACCTAGCTGCAGCCGGCCGCGAGAACCGCGACCAGCCTGGAATTCGCGCCGGCCCCGAGTGCGGGCCGGCCGGCTGTACATGATGCCACAGGCTTATGCGTCGTTGCTGGCGTCATCCCGGCCCAGACACATGGGGCAGGCGACAGGATCTCAGGGTAAGGCGGTGATCTAACCTCCGGTTGGGTATGCCGAGCTGCACCAGGTTCGTCGTAGGCGCTCAGTCGCGGCGGGGCCTCCAGCGCGGGAGGGTTGATCGGGGCGTCACCGTCTTGCTGGCGCGACGCAGACAAGAAATGGCTGCGGCGGTGATGAATGTTTCTAGAAGTTTTTTCGCGCTAACCCTATAGTTCTCTCGCGCCATTCGGCGTCATTAATCAAGAGGACGGAGAGCATGAGGGGTTGGCTTTTACTGGGCGCGGTTGCGCTGCTGGTGGGTTGCGAGGCGAAGCTAGACGCTGCTAGCCCTGAGGCATTCAACAGGTCTGTTGAGAAGATGGTCGAATCGGTGCCGCAGGCAGAGCGCACGAAGCTTGTTCGGGACATACGGCAGGTGACGAAAGATCTCGGACCGGCGTTGATTGTGGGGATCGGCGATCAAAATGCCGGGAAGGCGATGTTTCAGCAGAAGGCCGCGAAGTACGATGGTTTGACCGTTGAGCAAATACGTACTGCGGCTCACGCAAAGCGAGTTGAAGACGCAGAGCGAGAAACCAAGAGCAAGCTCGATACTGTTGCGGAGAACATTGCCAGGGCCCAAGCCGCATTGGCCCGTGCTGAAGCCTTGCCAGCGGACATCGTGAGCTTCAAGTTGCTGGGTGCTTCACCAGTCCCTGCTAGAGATGCCCCGTGGATTGACATCGAAGTCGCAAACACGACGGATGCGGAGTTGGTTCAGTTCGCGGGCGTGTACGAGGTTCGATACAAATCTGGCGCCGCAACTGGGAAAACGCAGCTTCAACAGTTTCGCTATGACAGCATCGGCAATGCTCTGCCGTCAGTGCCCGCCGGTCAAACAGCCAGAGTGCAACTCCAGAACTTCTACCACAGCCCCAATGCTGACCTCGAGGTGGTCTCGTTGGATGTCATCTCGTTCTCAGTGCGCAATGGGGCAACTGTGGGGACTAAGGCTGGCGAGGTTTATACGGCGAAGCAAAACCTCGCCATGAAGCAGGAGCAGGCGAAGCGCGTCCAGGAGGAAATCAAGAACAAGGACGTTGACGCCCTGTAGGTCTCGCCCGTCGACCGGTGGACCCGACAACGGCGAGCGAGCCGGCGACGCTCCGACGGCGAAATCGTTCGAATTACCGCGATGCCTTCCCCCCATGCAGGGTAATGTAGGCGTGGATCTTTGCTTCGAGCTTTGCACGTACCTCCTCCTCTGAGTCGTACATAAAGCAAGCAAACACAACGACCAGTCGAAGGCCGCACCACACCTCTGCTCGCCCGCCCCAGGCGCGTGTCCGTAGCGCATATGGGGTAAGGGTGAAGCGCCAAGGTGAGGAGGTTTCGAGCGGCATAGGCCGCGAGTAAATTTCCTCTGGCAGTAGCCGGCATTGAGCCTTATCCGATCTCTGTGTCGGACGATAGCGCAGCACCTGCGTGTCGGTCGGCACGACAGGGCGACAGTGGCAAGTTTGCCGAGGGCGCTTACGCTGAGGGATGGCGCTGGGCGTCGCCGACAATCACACGATGGCGACTGAATCTTTCAACAAGCGGTACGACGCATGGGCCTCGGCAGAAGCCGAAGTCTATAAAGCGATGGATGAGACGACCAGTCCTGAGCAGCTTCAGGCACTGCGCGCTCACGCGGATGCACTGCTGAACGAGCTTTGGGGCGAAGATGAAAAATCCTTAGCTAGGCAAGTCGAGGGCGACAGTGGAAGCCAACCGGCGTGAGTACTGCGTGAACTTTTGGCCGTAGGCCCCTGCGAGGACGGCTTGGGTTCGGAGTGCAGCGCGGTTGAGGCCGCTCAGGCGCGATGCTGTGCCGCAAAGGACCGCGCCGACCGATCCCGACGAACCGTCCGTTCCTCCGCTGCGACATTCCGCCGAGAGGCGCCGCTCGCCGGCGAAGCCGCTCCGCGCGATGCGCCCCTCGTTTCAGTGTGCCCGGACAGCGAGGCTCGCGCCACTCGAGCGCGGCGCGTGAGCTACTTGTCGGCAGGCTTGCGTCGGAGCATGGCCGGGATCTCGAACGGATCCAGCGCACTCGACAGGTCGTTGGCGACCTTCTCGACGAAGGCCTCACGGAGGGCGGTATTCGCGAGCGACTGCAAGCCCGGACCGATGGCCTCCAGCGCGGCCAGCACATAGGGATCGGCGCCCCAAGGTAGGGCCCTGATCGTCTTGCGTTTTGTCGTCGTCCGGGGCGCGTCAGTCCTCAAGGTCGTACTGCCCCTGCAATGTGCGGATGATTTGCGCGATGTCGCCGCGATGGTTGCCCCGGTCGGTGACCACGCGAACCGTCCAGTTTGGGCCACCATCCTCGGACGGGATGCCGATCACTCCGCCGCGGTGGACGTCGGTCTGTTGGCCTCGAAGGCCAGGCTGCGCCTCGATTCTTTGGATCAGCATCTGCTGCAGTTGCTTGGCGGTGCGCGTTGGCTTGGGCATGTGAAAAGCATATTACCGCCGTCGCGGCTGACGCCTGCGAGGCACTTGGCACGCGCGCTGCCAGGCTCCGGTGCTCGGCAACCCACCCTCGAGGCGGCGCTGCGCGAGATCCTGGAGCGCCAGGGCAGGGCGGCGGACCCGCACCAAGCGCCGACGTCTGGCGGCGTGCGCGCCCGGCAGCCGAGAAGATGCCGGCATGCAGCCCCTATGCCACCTAGCCGTTACCGTTTTCCAGTCGGCCGACAAGGCCTACCGTTGGCGCGTGGCGGAGCTCACCTCAGACGGGAAGTGGTTCTCAATCGACGAGCAGCAGGACGCCGGGAAGACTTACAGCGCGGCAATGGCGGCAGGCTTGGTGCAGCTGCAGGGGCTTGTCGAGGACCTAGCTATCGGGTTGCGCCAGGAGGATCCAAAGGCGCTGCCGGTCAAGCAAAAGGATGGACTGTTCGGGTTTGGGATCGGGGTGCAGCGGGCGTAAAAAAAGCCCGCACTTGGCGAGCCTGGGCCTCAGCGGAACTGGCCGTAAGGCGCCACTGAGATATGCGGCGCAAGTATCGACAGACAGAACACGAGTTCTTCACGGTCGAGCCAGTTGAAGTGTCGGGGGGTCGATCACTGCTGGCACCTATACCTCTTGAGCAAGTTCCACCGCGAGTTGCATGATCGAAAGTTTCATGAAAATTCTCCGATATGGATGAAATTTTCATGGTGCCCATCTTTGGGTTCCAAAGGTCAAACGGGGAATCGGAGCCGGCGTGCAAGCCGGAACGAGAGACAGCAGGGCGTAAAAAAGCCTTCGAAGCGGGGCTGGCAAAGCGTGAGTTAAGGGAGGAGCCTTGGGGGCAAGGGCAATGGGGGCAGGAGCGGCCGGTTAGCAGCGGCTGTCAGCATGATTTTCATGTACGAATCCATGTCGGCGCTGCTCTCAAGTGCAAATATTTGGGCTCGATCTTCTAATAGGCGAAGGCTAGGCTGGATTTCGGGCTGTTGACTACCAGCCACTACTACGTATCGACGAGTCCCTGAGCCATAGACCTTTTCAGCTTCATCGAGGACCAATGTTTTGGCTTGTGCTTCGACGCGCTTTGCGCTCAATGTGTGCAATTCGAAATCAACAGTTTCAGTGATATGCATCACTGTGTTGCGCAAAGCGAATTCTGCTGTGATGCCGTGCTCTGCTGATAGCAAAAATCCTTCCACAACTTTATGCGATGCAATGTCTTTGTCTTTCTTGCTCCACAAGTTGACAGCCTGAAAGCGCGATCTTAAGTTGCGACGGACTCTATTCTTTGGCCTTCTTTTTATTCTTGCTCTTGCCACATCCACAGATTCTCTCATTATTTCGGCAACTTGCGATTGGTAGTTGGCATCATCAATAAAGGAGAACGCTTGAGGCTGGCCACTTAACTCTATTGCGGTCCGCATGCCTTTCAGGGCTGAGTCAAGTCCGGCAAAAGTGGTCTGCGCGCTGCTCAGGGTTTCGAGAAAATTCTTTATATTGCTTAGGTGCTGCGCCTTAAATGAAGGGTCGATGGCCAACATTTTCGATAGATCGGTTGCGATCCGCACGTCCCAATATCCATTAATTTGAAAGATCGCGCCAGCCACAACGCGATCCAATCTCTCCGCGCTAGGATAGATTGAAAAGAGGCAGTAAGGGCAAACATTCATGGAAATAGCTTTTCTACGGCGTCGGTTCGAGCAGCCCAGTCTGGCGAACCCCACCACGAAAGCAACTGTTGCCGATGGAGCGGATTTACCCACACAGGAGGCGCGCTGTCAATGATGGTTGTGACTTCTGCGAGTGTGGTTCCGCGCCATGCTGAAAGCACTTGATGGGATGAGGCCGTGTCCCATGCAATTTTGCCGTTCCAAAATTGGAACGCTAGCACCGTTTTAGAACTGGCTGGAGGTGGGGGGGCCGGCAAAGGCCATCCAGAGTGCCACCAAGTTCGACTGTGATCCATTATCTTTGCAACAAGATCTCCGGCAATATTGAGGTAAAGATAATTGTTTAAATGCCTGTCGTCGTTATGTATAAGGCAATCGAAGGTCAGTGTCGAGCTAAATACATGAGGATTTGTTATGTGTTGCAAATCAATTCTAGAGTAATCCAATCCTCCGCTTTCCCATCTTGAGCCAAACAGCAGTTGAGTTGGGTGCGACGGGGCCTCGATAACGGCGCAGTCTGGGATCGGCAGCCCGCATTTAACGCCCAAGTGCTGGCTTAACCATTCAACTAGTGGTAGCCAAGAAAACTTCGATTGATCTTTGCATAAATAGTATTTTAGATTTTTGGAATCGATGGCAATGCACGCTGCATCCGCGGTGGCAGGGCTTGGCTTTGTGCGGTCGCATTTAACAACGTGAGCTGACATTTCTTATTTCTTCGTATTTTCTTTGACACCCTCTTGGTGTCGCGCTCTTGCCGAGGGGCCTAGGTCGAGCGTGAACGCGAAGGGGGATTTTGTCGTCTCCGGCAGCGCGCGTTGAATTTTTCTTATACATCGCCTAGCCAGCTGGCGCCGAGCATCACTATATGGTTGCCTTCCAAGCTGTTCAACGAGATTGAGATCTGCAAGATCATGGGCTGGATGGACACGAAGATGATGCTTCGCTGCGTCTCGTTGCGAGGCGAGGACCTTGCCGATCGCCTCTTCTAGTCGATCGTGGAGTCAAATGATTTCCGGAAGCGATTCAAGCCGGCAATCGCGGCCTCAAGGCTGGTCCTGGCGCTATGCACGAGAACTCGAGCTCGATTCGCGCCTTCTTTGCTTCGCTCGTGATCATTCGCTCCAAGCCGTTGAAGTTCCTGAGGCGATAGCATGCGAGCGGCGTGCTTGAGGCGTGCGAGTGCCGTGGCGATCTCTACTGCCATGTCGCCTGGGGCATGTGAAATCCGCAGGAGCTGCTCCTCGGTTGGTCCCGCGAGTTCCTCCAGCGTGCGCGCTTCGGCTGCAATTTGGACCGTTCCCGCCCCATTCATATGAATGTTCTCGAGCCTTGCCTCGAACTCCTCGACACGTTCTTTCAGCCTCGTGCATAGCCCCGCGACAAGTACTGACGTTATTCGTGCTGCCCTTAGTGCATCATCTCGTTGGCGTTCCTCTGCGGCAAACGTCGCCCATACCGCTGTGAAAACCGCTGCTATCGTGCCTATCGCCGAAGCCCAGCTTGCGTAATCAGAACTCGTCGAAGGCGAAGTCGAAGCCGACGTTGCAATGAGGCACACGACTGCGAGGCATGCAGCGACCGCCCAACCCACGCGCTTTTTGGCCATATTGTTCTCCTCGCGTGTGAGTATAGTTAGCGATGTCGCGAAGGGACTTGCATTTACTGGGCAGTGCGTGACCGCCTCACCAGCTCTCCGCAGGGGGCGACAATAGTGTGCCGGCAGTGTGAGAGGCCACGCACCCTAACTACGCGTTGCTGCGGCTCCACGGTCGCAATCAAGAGACCTACAACGCACCAGCCGAGACACCCGCTGAGCGATTCGACTACGAGTATTTCGAGGCCGAGTTGGCCTCTCTCGCTGCCGAGGTCGCACGGCTCGCGTACAAGATTCGGAGTACGCACGCGATCTTCAACAACTGCAATGAGGACAAGGGGCAGCGCAAAGCCATCGGCTTCATCGAAATGACACGCTCAAGCGAATGATGTCTTGCCGATACACACGGCGAAGACGAAGCCATGCGGGCATCCTTCTCGACCCGCTGGCCTGTGCGCGACTGGATGTAGCTAGCTCACGCTGCCGTATGCGTCTCCAAGAAGGCGGCCGTATCAGGCGCCCGCATGCTCCGCGCGAGATCCAATGCCGACAAGCCTTCCGGGCTCCGAGCATTGCTGTCAGCACCGTGCTTCAGAAGTACCTTCAAGATGTCGAGTCGGTTGAACATCGCGGCGAACATGAGCGGTGTTTTGCCGCCGGGCGGCGCGAAACCTGGCTGAGCCCCGTGGGCCAGCAGCAGTTCAACGATTGGCTGGAGGCCTTTGAATGCTGCTCCAGCAATGGGCGTTTGGCCCTTGTCGTTGAATCGATCAGCATCGGCCCCGGCCCCTAACAACGCCGCCACAGCTTCGGCGTGGCCATGGTACGCGGCGAGCATCAGAAGCGTGTCGCCATTGTGGTTGCTCATGTTGGGTGGAAGCCCTTTTGCAGCAGACGCTCTAGTGTCTGGGCATCACCTGTGCGCGCCAACTCAAAGACCTGCTGAGCGAACTCGATGAAGTCTGCATCGGTCGGCGAGGTGTTAGCTTCTGGTTCTGGATTACTCATGTGAGGCTTTCTGTGTGACGAAGTTGAACTGTCCGCTCTACGGGGCGCCTCAGGCGTACGCCGATCACCCGTTGCGCCGCAGGAGCACCGCCGAACGTATGAGCCGACAGCGCGACAACCTACTGACGTTTGCAAGCAGCTTGAGCGGCGTGACTACTTGCCGCTACTCCAACATCCGAAGGCAACTGCTCGAGCGCATCGCATGGGGTAGATGTAGGGATTAAGGAATGCTCTTCGGGTTTTCGATGACTAAACGTCACACATTATGTGTTGCAAGAAAGGGACTTACTGCACCACAATATGTCATCGTAGAGGTGACCTATGACTAAGCAAGCCCTGAAGGACAACGCACAAAACATCGCTGGCGTACTCGTCGGCCTTACCGCACTCAAGTTCACGGGCCTGCGCTTCGGCAAGTCTTTCCGTGGCTCGCGCTGGTTCTCCACTGTGGCTGCAAACCTCGCAGCTGATGGTGTGGTCGTCTGGGCTCCGTACCGCTGATCAACGCAGGATCGCTGATGACAAAAGAGGAAAGAGAACGAGCTCGTATGGGACGCCCGGTGCTGCCCGAAGAGCTTCGAGCCGTGAGCGGGTCGATACGGCTCACGCCTGATCGTTGGGCGAAGCTTAGGCGCCTAGGTGCTGGATGGCTGAGCAAGGCGATTGATCGCGCAAAGGAGCCGGATAGCAAGGAGTGAAAGCCGCGCCTCAGGGCTTGCCTTCTTGGCGAAGGTTTTGAGGCATCAACGGCGGCAGCGAATGGTGGTGGAACACCGGTGCTGTCGGACCGCCGCGCCTCAGGGCGCAACCAGGCCTTTGCTTGGTTGAACTGAGGCATTCAGGCGGCCGGAATGGTGGTGGAACACCGATCCGGCCTAACCACAAACCTGCTGAACCATGAAAGTGAGCAGACTATGGCTACGAAGATTATCGGGCAACGGGCCGCCGTGCCCATCCTCCCAAAGAGTGAGGACCTTTCGGTCCACAAGGATCGAGTCGCGATCGATTACCTTGGACACCCTTGCCAGATCGCTGAGGCATTCGAGGAGTTCTCCGACTTCCTTGAGCAACCTCGAGGCAAGGCAAAAAGTGATCCGAGAGCGTTGGCCCGCGATATTGCCAGGCACCTTCTAGACGCCCACTCTCGCACTATGGAGGTGGCCGACGTCTTCGAAGCACTGCTTAGCCTCTTGTCCAAGAGCGAAGATGTAGATGCGGCCCGCGCGATCGCACGGATAGCGAAAGAGCGCGCGGAGAGCAGTGTCATGCGTTTCTATGAACTGGCAGGCGAAACGCTTGTTGCACTCGAGTTCGGGGGCCTGGCGCGTGAGGTGAACCATGGCTGATCAGGTTCTCCATCATCAGGACAAGGCCGCCGCTGGAGCGTCTTCCCGTCCCGTGCTGTTCATGCAACAAGCGCGCGCAGTGGCCCAGGCCGCGGCCGAAAGTTCGGAGGCTGACATAGACCTGCCGCTCAACACACTTTGGGGCATTCATAGCCTGGTCGATAAGGGCGCCGACGCGGTGGTGGTCGCCTTTAGGGACGCCAGCCTGGACCATGCCTTAAACGACGCAAGCGACGAGTTGGCGGGATTGCTTGGAGTCCTTCAAGCCCTCGGATTAGCGGCCGGCGCCTCGCTGCTTGGTGCCCTTCACACGATCGTTGCCATGGCGAAGACCGATATCGACGCCCTGGTTTCTCGTGCAGCAGGAGGTGATGCATGAGCACAACTGAAAACAAGGAGTTTCAGGGCGCGGAGATCTTGGTGTTCCCTGGTGTGAGAAGCGCACCGGTTCACAACGATCGGCACTATGGCCGCTATCCCAGAGGCGTCGCTTCCTTGCGCAAATTGAGAGTCGAAAAGAGGGAGGCCGAGCGCCAAGAAGCCGCTGAGAGGGAAATGAAGTTGGACGGCGTAAAACGGGCGGCTGTTCGCGCCCTGAACGGCCTGCTGAGCCGTGCTTTAGAAGGAAAGCTCGACGGGTTCATCTACCTGTACGACGATCACGAGAAGGGCGAGCAAAAGGTCGGGGCGATCGGGAGGTTTTCGGACAACATTTCACTTGCGCTGAACGCCTGCGAGCGCGGTGCGGACGCCATACGCGACCACATCGCTCGAAAAGCTCAAGCAGGACAAGAGGTGCAGGACTAACCCGATGAAGCTGGGGCCCCAGCGATCGATGCTCCCGCTGCATGAAGCGGGCGCCCCGCCAAAGGATGCCGGCCTCACGCCGGCATCGGCGCTTTCGTGAGGGCACTAGGCTCCTGCTTGTATCACCCTCGTTCAATCGTCTGGGCCGTCAACCCCAGCCAAGATGCGAGGACGCGCGCTGTCGCTACTCGGGTCGGATCTGCCCGAAGATGCTCAAAAACCGTCGAAGGTGCTCACAAAAAATTATGAGCACCTTCGGGAGCAGATGAGCACCTTCGGGGTTCTGGAGTCCGAAAACTGGGGTCTGGGCTGCTGCCGGTTTCGTTGACACCGACCTAAGCTTTTTGAGCTTGTTCGAACTGTACGGGACTGACGTAGCCGAGCGTCGAATGCCGGCGCATCGGGTTGTAGAACCGCTCGATGTAGTCGAACACATCGGCCCGAGCTTGCTCCCGACTGCGGTACACGCGCCTGGCCGTGCGCTCGGTCTTCATTGAGCTGAAGAAGCTCTCCATCGCCGAGTTGTCCCAGACCTCGCCGGCTCTGCTCATGCTGCAGGTGATGCCTTGCTCGCGCAGCAGTTGCTGGAAGTGCGCACTGGTGTATTGACTGCCCTGGTCCGAGTGATGAAGCAGTGCTACTGGCTTGCCCCGGCGCCATACGGCCATCATCAGCGCGTCCACCACGAGCTGCGAGGTCATGCCCTCTTGCATCGACCAGCCCACGATGCGACGCGAGTAAAGGTCCAGCACCGCTGCCACGTACAGCCAGCCTTCGGCCGTCCAGATGTAGGTGAAGTCGGCCACCCACTTCTGGTTCGGTGCATCGGCCTGGAACTGGCGGTCCAGCACGTTGTCGGCAATCGCACAGCGCTCGCCCCGGTCCTTGGGTAAGCCCCGGCGCCTGGGACGTGCACGAAGAGCCTGCTCGCGCATGAGCCGCTCGATGCGGTGCAGGCCACAAGGCTGGCCCTGCTCCAGTACATCGCGCCACACGCGCCTGGCGCCATAGGTGCGGTCGCTGTGCACGAAGCTCTGGTGCACCTGAGCGCCCAGCTTCTCGTCATCGAGGCTGCGCCGGCTCCTGGGGCGCGCCAGCCAAGCGTAGAAGCCGCCTCGCGAGACACCGAGCGCCTCGCACATCAGATTGACCGGCCATGCCCCTCGGTGTTTCGCCACGAAGCCGAACTTCACATCGACTCCTTCGCGAAGTAGGCCGCGGCTTTTTTCAAGATGTCGCGCTCCATCTTGAGCTTGGCCACTTCCTTGCGCAGCCTGGCTATCTCCGCGTCCTGGGCCGTCTGCTTGCCATTGCCCGGAAAGGCCTCCTGCGGTGCCTCACGCAGCTCGCGAACCCATTTGCGCAGCACGTTCTCGTGTACGTCCAGGTCCTTGGCCGCCTGGGCCACGGTCACCCCACGCTCAGTGACCAGCTTGACCGCCTCGAGCTTGAACTCGCGGCTGAATGTCCTTCTTCTCTCCATGAACCACCTCCGGTTTCATTTCACACCTTAACAAGGTGTCTTTGAAACCGGCAGCAGCCCAGTCGCAGGGGTGCATATGACCGATTCAAACGCCCTTTTAGGGACTGACAAAACTCTCATTGGCCCACCTTTCGGAGCCACCTTGGCCGCTGGCTTCCGAAAGAACAGGAGTGATTGAAGCGGGCGTAACGGATACGTAATCGCATCAAGCTAGGCGCTCAAAAAATCTGACTTTGCCCGAAGACCCATCGGAAATGACATACCCCTCGTCTCGAGTTTCAATGAGTCGCAGAGCGGTAACCCAGTCGGTCGTTCGTCCAAACCAAACGGCATAGTTGATTCGGATAAGCAGCTCCAACCGTTGAAGTTCCAGGGCGGTGCCGTCCGCGGCCATTACGGCATCTAGTGAGTGCCCAGAAGACATGGCACCGAACGCCGGGATTACGATTCGGCTATCCGTTTGAACCGGAGTATTGGTACTCTTCTTTCGAAGGCTCTTGTTCTCTCGGTCGGTTAGCTGGCGTAGCGGGACCGCCCCCGACCTCGCTATCTCGTGATGTAACGCAGGCCAGTTCCGGTCGACGGTTCTCACCAGTTCCTCGCGCACGAAAAGCGCTGACGCTTTGTGAGGAACAATATCGATGAGATAGGCGTTCGTCGCATCAACACGAAAGAAGAGAAGATAGTCAGCCCGGGCAACAAAACCGTCAGCGCCTTTTGAAGCCGCAGGACTTAGATGGAGATGGTGGATCCCCCAGTGCACCAGCAAACCGTCTTGCGCGGTTAGGTCGTTTGCGGCCTTTGAAAGATAGGGTGCGATCGATTGTCCGCTTCGCAGTTGTTCTATCACCTCGTCCAGTACTGACTTGAGCTCGCGCGCTTTTGGGTTGGCTTGAATCTCTCGCGAAAGGTGGACCTTGTACCTGCGCCGAGGGACCAGCCGCTTCAAAAGATCAAGCAAAACGACGTACCGGGTGAAGTCGTTATCGTCCGGTTCCTCGACATAGTGGTAGGTCGCCAGTTTCGCCCTAACCAGTTCATCGTGGTCGCGCGCAAAGTTCATGTAGCACCGCATAGGCCTTCCTGTGCTTTCCTCCCGGCTGCGAAAAGTTTGTCGGGCGATTTGATGCAAGTCGCCATCTTGGGTTCAGTATCTCAACTTTAGATGATCAGGTCCGCTGCTCGGCTTGGCTTTGAAACGAACTGGTGGCTTCGGAATCGCCCCTAGCAGTTTTTTGCTGTTCTCAGCCATTCGCGTCTCTCAACACCCCAGCCATCGCCTCCAGGCGCGCTTCCATGTCAGGGCCCAACGCTGCCCAACGGGGTGAATCCACGAGGTCATAACTCAGATCTCCTCCCCCAAATGGGGGAGTAGCCTCGAGACATGGTGCAAACCCTCGTAGTCAAAGGTACGCGTGGCAGCAGACTAGGCGCGCCCCTGTCGGGCGAGGAGAACACCATGAAGAAAATGATCGTCTTTGCCTGTGCCTTAATGGCGACCGCTGCTTTTGCTGAGAGCCACTTGCGCAGCGGATACGTCACGAAGAACGGAACCTACGTCGCGCCGAGCTACGCGACTAACCCAAACAACACCCGAGTGGACAACTACAGCTCGCAGGGCAACGTTAACCCGTACTCAGGGCGCGTGGGAACTGTCGATCCCTACCGACAGCCTACCTATCAACCATCGCAGCCTCGCTGCGGGGCAAACCAGTACGGCCAGTACGTCTGTCACTGAACCAGAGGTGCAGCGGCAGAACTTCATGTTGAAAATCAAAGGTCTTGAAAACCTCGCGCGCCTTCGAAGAGGCGTAGAGCAGCTTGGGAGCACCACGTCCATCCCCTTCACCGAGCTGCTCTCTGCGGAGTTTCTAGCCGAGAACACGCGATTTACCAGCCTTGAGCAACTGTTTGCTTCAGGGGGCTTTAAGGTCGAGACGCGGGAGGATCTGGAATCGATACCCGACGAGCAAATGGATGCTCATGTCAGGGCGAACTCCAGTTTTGAAGATTGGAAATCGATGATGAGCGCAGCGCTTGCACGCTGGGCAAAACGCAAGCTCGATGAAGCCTAAGGCACTGAGCCTTCAAGATTTACAGGGGTTGGAGCCGCGGCTTGGGCGCGCCGATGCGCCGCTGGAGTCGCCCGAGCAATATGCGCGACGGGTACAAGCTGCGCTTCCAAACTTTCCCGCTTCGGTGATCACACAGTGGTTCTTCGACCATTCAGATGTCATCGAAGAGTACGCATGGCTCCAATATGAGTCTCTACGCTTCGAATGTGTCGAGCTGAGCGAGAGCGATCTCCGCCGGCCATGCCTGGCAAGGCACGAGACGGTAGCGCAGTACAGAAATCACTTTCTTCGAGGCAATACCAGTCAACGGATGAGCCGCATTGCTCAGTACATGCGAGAGTTTGGAACTTGGCCGATTCCACCCATCGTGCTCGACAACCCGGACGGCGCGATTGTTGCAAGTTGGGGGCTCAAATATTCGACTCCTTATGAACTGCTCGAAGGTCATCATCGGTTGGCCGTCTTGTACGCTCTGCACTTGGAAGCGGCGGGACCGCATCAGGTTTGGCTGGTTAGGCGCGGAGGGGTTCGCTGCTAGTTGAGGTGTCCTTCGTCGTCTAATCTCTTCGCGGCAGGAGCAAAGGCGTCAAGGAAAGTCTGCACCGCTTCGGCGATGTCGAGTAGGGACTGTGTGTTGATGTCTAGAAACCGCATCTGTCCCTTGTATTCCAGGCTGTACCTGTCGGGCTCCCGAAAGCCGCTCAGGGCAAATTTGGTGTCGATGGCATGTTGCTCGGGGAAGGCTTCGATTTCACCTTTGTGTGCGGTGGCGTGCCGTAACGCCTCAATATGTGGGAAGTCGTCGTCGAGGCGTTTTCGGGCGGCCTTTAACTTCGCGGTTTCGAGTGACATGTGTATCGAGGGACACCCCTTTAGCAGAACGCTGTGAACTCGTTCAAGCCTTGCCCGTAAGTGATACAGCTCGAGGATGCACTCATGACACGCAACGAAACGCCACCGTTGCGCCACCGTGGAAGGAATCGTTGACGGCGGGCGTTTTGCGGTCTCGTAAAGTAAGAGCGCTGCTTCCCACGCTAGAACACTGTAGGGCAGGCCCAGCAGATGTGCATGCAAATCCTTGATCGCACTCACTTCCGTGCTCGGCGTCCTCTTAGAGGGCCATAAAAGCGGTGCTTGAAGAGTGATGCGAGAGGTGGGCTGAGCCATGCGTCGCGGCCGTTCGTTCGAAAAGTTGGTGGGCGCAAACTTCGATGAGTTGTATTTTCGCAATGTTACATATTTTTTTCTTCTGGGCCCTATGAGTGCGTTGCGGGGGTTGATGGGGGGCAAGGGTGCGAGTACAACGTTTCAGGGCGCCTTGACAGCTCCCGCAGTCCTGTTGAGCCATTTTTTTGGCTAGAGGCGTCTCCGCGCTGGAGGAACGCACTGTCGTTCAACACCGCTGCTTCGAGGCTTGACGCAGGTTGACAACATCCGTGAGCCTGAAAAAATTGCTTTCTGCGCGGCGCGATAGCGCCAGTTCCACGCGCACATCTGCCTAAAAAATGAACGCGAAGCCTCAAACCATAGCCTCCGATATCACATCAATGATTCGCGAGATCGCCGAAAAGGCTGGCTCCCATGCGCAGGCGAAGATTCTGGCTTCTAGTGTGCTTGACGAATGCGCTAAGTTGCAGAAGGTCGACGTAGTGGAGGCAAGCTTGCTCAAAGCGAACATCTATGCTTTGACTGGGGAGATTGCAGAGGTGGAGCGTTGGATCCGGAATGCGGAACAGAACTACGCAGCTCCGGAACGGGTCGCAGCCGCAAGAGAGCTTGTCTACTTTTTGACAGGCCAGATATCAAAGGCGGCTCCCTACTTTGCCGGGGTCCTAAGGACTCATGCTGGTGACCCCGTGGCAGTGTTCAACAAGTGTATGGCGACTGCGTGGTTCGAAAAAGCGGTTTCCGTCATTGAGATGTTCCCGGCTGTACCTTGGCATGGCGAACTCGTAGATCTGGCTCGACGTGCTTGGGGGGCCGCTCAAGCTCTGAAGCTGGATGAGGGATTTGCGAGCGCGGTCATGGACCAGGTGCACGGAATCATGGTGAATCGAGGATTGATTTGGCTCGATGTCACGCCAACAATCACCGTGCTCGACGAATTGCACGGCGGTCCCCTCATCCATATTTCGTATCGAGTTGCCGAAACGCCTCGAGTTGCAGCAGAGTTAAGTTGGGAGTTGGCCGAAAGGCTGGCCGCGCGAGATTTAGAAAACCGTGGTCTGCTGGTGTCATATCACGGAGTGAAGCTTGGTACTGTTACTGTCGATGCACCTTTGGCAGTTTGCTGATGCCCGTCGCTTGTGCTGATTTTTTGGCGTTCGCCGATTCGGTCGACAGCCAAGGTAACGAAATATCGTTGCGGGCTTCCGTCAGTCGCGCCTACTATGGCACATACCATGCGTGCAAAGATTGGCATGCGAAGTTGCCTGCCCCGGGATATGACACTGGTGTCAATGGCGGGCTTCATCAGACGCTGATTAATCAGTTAACGCACCCTGAGTCAAGCTGCAGCGCGGCTTTGTCACTGCGTTCTCGGAGCATTGGATACGTGCTCCAAGAGCTGAAGCTCGCTCGCACCATTTCTGATTACCACCTCGATCAGACGGTCACGAAGGAGGTAATGGAGAACGTTCGCGAAAGGGCGAAAGTTCTAGTAGAGCAGACGCAACTTCCGCTGCCAACTGGACCTAATCCTCAGGCTCCACGGAGCTTGAAGAGAATTACTTGAGTGAGAGTTGCGACCGCGAGTCGTTTTCTTTGGTGAAACGTTTGCTGTCAGCTTCGACAGTGACAGCCTTCGGGTGTTGAGGGGGCGGGACATCATGAAGCTGACGCTCTTTCCGAGAGCAGTCCGGGGGCCTGGACAAGGCTTCGGGTTTGCCGTCTCGTCTGTTCGCGCTTTGAGGCCTAGCGCGTCATGGGCGTGGCGTGGCGTGAGTTGAGTTCAAGGGGCGCCGGTTCATGGTTCCACGCGTGCTCTAACCTCGGTAATGCGCGTGGACGCGAAAGCGATGCCCGCGATAAGGACTTACATCGCCCCTTACATACTGCGTCCGGGACGCAATAAAAAGCCCCGCGCTACATTTTTTGTAGCAACGGGGCTAGTAGCCGCAAGGCTTTATATGGTGGCTCTTCACGGACTCGAACCGCGGACCTGTGGATTATGATTCCATCGCTCTAACCGACTGAGCTAAAGAGCCGAGCCCGCGATTATAGCCCAGGCTTTTGGCGGAGTTCAACCACCGCGCGAAGCTTGCGCGCCGGGCAGCTTGCCGAGTTCCTCGGACACCAGCCGCACCACCAGCTTGTCGAGCGTCTGCACCGAGTAGTTGCCCACGTCGTGCACGGTCTGCGTGCCCGGGCCGCTCGCGGGATCGGCGGCGTTCCGGTAGGTCAGGAACACGAAGCGCCCGCCGGTGTATTGCGCGATCTGGCGCTGGACGTACTCGCCCTGCTTGTCGAGGCCCGAGGCGCCCACGCTCAGCACCTTGATGCCCTTGCCGAGCGCCGCAACCATGCTGTCGTCGTACTGCGGACCGGGGTAGTCCAGGTGCGGCGGCGCGTCGGCCAGCAGCATCACGAGCCGGGTGGTGTCGTCGCCGCGCCAGCTCAGGCGCTGCACCGTCTCGTGCAGGGCCTCGTTCATCGCCTCGGGATAGTCGCCGCCGCCCGCGGCCTGCAGCGCGTCGAGCGCGCCCTGGAAGGCATCGAGGTCGTTGGTGAAGTCGTGCCGGCGCACCACGAACTCGTCGTGAAGATCGCGGTAGGCGACGAGGCCGAAGCAGGTGTCGGGCCGGCTCGGCAGGCGCGCGACCTGGTCGGCGATGTCGCGCAGGGTGCTGCGCAGGCGGGCGATCTCGTCGCCCATCGAGCCGGTGGCGTCGATCAGGAACACCAGGTCGAGCTGCGCGCGCGCGGGGCGGGCGCCGGGACGCTCGAGCACCACGTCGACCGCGTTCTTCTGGCCGCGGCGCAGGAACGAGGTCGCCTGGCGGCCGTTCTTGCGCACGGTCACTTCGTAGACCGGGCTCGATGCGGCATCGAAGGCCTTGGGATGCAGCCAGGCACGCCCGCCCGCATCGGTGCGGGCCCACATCGCGGCGCCGTTCGCGGCCTGCACGGCGACCTCGGCATCGGGCACGACGCTGCCCTGCGCATCGCGCACCTGCAGCAGGTAGCGCTCGCTGACGTCGCGCTCGCGGTGCGCGACCTGGGTGCGGTTGCGGAAGGCCAGGTACTCGCCGAAGTCGGCGTTGTCGTCGACCATGCCGGCGGTGACGGGCTCGCTCGCGGGGCGTTGGGCGACGACGGCTGCGCGGGCGTCGCGCGGCGCGGCGGCCGGGGCCGATTCCACGACGGCCGGGCGCGCCATCTTCGCGCTGGCGCGGGTTTCGGCCATGGGGGCGGCGCCGGGTGCCGGGGTCATCGGCGCCGCCATCGACGCGAGGGGTGGCGCGGCCATGGCGGGCGCGCCGACGGCACCCAGGGCGGACCGGTGCCGCGCGCTCCCGCCGCTGCCCGGGGTCTCGCTGGTCCGGATCGGCGCGCGCGCAGTGCTTCGCCGATGGCGCCTCGAAGTTCGGCGTCGCCGGCTCGATCCTGCGCGCGGGCGTGATGGCCTCGATGGCCTGCACCGCCGGCGCGGGCCAGCGCTTGTCAGCGGTGGCGACGGCGGCATCGTCGCGGCCCGCCGGCCGCGGCTCGGTGGCGCCGCAGGCGCTCAGGACCAGGGAGGCGCACAGCAGCGCGACGAGGGGGCGGCGAGGGCGAAAGGCCGGTGACGGGATCATGGAACGGCTCCGTGAAGTGAATCGGTGCAGGCTGTTACGGCGCGCCGCCGCCAGCGGGGTTAAGCCGATGCGTCTTTTTTTTGCGCCGCGCCAACCCCGACCGGCGCCGCCGTGCGTACCAGCTGAGGTGAGAATCCACCGATGTCCGCGCTGCCCCGCGCCCGTTCCTCCACCGCCACCGCCAGCCCGGCCGCGCCCGAAGCGACCGGCCGCGACGCCATGCCCGACGATCAGCTGATGCTGGCCTACGCGCGCGGCGACGCCGCCGCCTTCGACGTGCTCTATGCGCGCCACGAGGGCGGGCTGTTCCGCTTCGTGCGGCGGTTGCTGGGTGCGCGGCTGGCGTCGCAGGCCGACGAGGTGTTCCAGGACACCTGGGTGCGGATCATCACGGCGCGCGAGAGCTTCTCGCCGCAGGGCGCGGCCTGGCGCACCTGGGCCTTCACGATCGCGCACAACCTCGTGATGGACCGGCTGCGCGTGAGCGGGCGCGAAGTGGCCCTCGACGGCCACGCGGGCGAGGACGACGAGGCCATTCCCGCGCTCGAGCGCGGCGTGCACGGTGCCTCGGACGACGTCGCCACCCATCCCTCGGCCGAGGAGCTCGCGTTCTGGCGCGCCGCGGGCCGGCGCCTGCTGGCCTGCCTCGACGAACTGCCCACCGAGCAGCGCGCGGCCTTCCTGCTGCACCACGAGGACGGCCTGACGGTCGAGGCGCTGGCGGCCAGCCTGCAGATCGGTTTCGAGACGGTGCGTAGCCGCCTGCGCTACGGGCTGCAGAAGCTGCGCGGCTGCATGGAACGCTACCTCGCGGTGCTGGAGGGCGCGCGATGAGCGCCGGGTTCGACGACGACGACCTGCGCGACGCGCGCCTGCGCCGCGCGCTCGCGCACGCGCCCGACAACGAGGCGCTGCCCGAGGCGCGCACGCGCGAGGCGATCCTCAAGATGGCGCACAACCTCGCGGCCCCCACGCCGCCGGCCGCCGCCAATGCGCCGGCCGCGCAGCCGTGGTGGCGGCGCCTGTTCGGCGGTGGCGAAGCGCGCGCCCGCATGCCGTGGAACGCGGCCTTCGCGACCCTGCTGGTGGTCGGCTTCGTCACCGTGCTGTGGCGGCAGGAGCCGGTGCCCGATGCGCGGCTCGATGGCGAGGCGCGCGTGGGGGGCGCGGTGGCCGAAGCGCCGCCGGCAGCGCGCGAGGCGCCCGTGGTGGTGCCTGAGGCACGGCCCGAAGCTGTCGCGCCCGTTGCGCCCGCTGCGCCTTCTGGTGCGGCGGCCGAGGCGGCCGGCAATGCCGACGCGGTGCGTCGACCGTCCGCGCCCGCCGCGGCTGCGCAACGCGCGCCGGCACCGCAGGCCGAGCGGCGGCAGGCCCCGGCCGAGCCGGTTGCCAAGTCGCGCGAGTCGGCCTCGCTGGAGCGGGCCGCGCCGGTGCCCGCGACACCGCCACCGGCCGCGGCCACTGCGCCGCCACCGCCCGAAGTCGCCGCAGCACCCGTGGCGCCAGCGCCTCCGCCTCCAGCAGCCGTCGCCCCGCCGCCCGCAGCCGTGGCACCACCACCGCCTTCGGCCCCCGCGCCCGTGATCGCCGCTGCACCACCCGCACCCGGCGCAGCGCCGCCCGTCGCCGATGCCGCACCCGGCGCCGCGCCGCTGGCGGCCGAACAGTCGTACAAGAAGAGCGAAAGCGAACGGGACTCGGTCCGCGGTGCCGCCTCCGCCCTGCAGTCCGTCCCGCCGGCCCTCGCGCATGCACCGCAGCCATCGGCCGCCGCGCCGTCCGCGCAGCTCTCGCAGGCCGAGTCCGCCGCGCTCCCGGCGCCATCGCGTGCCCGGCTGGCCGGCGCGCCAGCGCCCGCCGCCGAGCGCGCGCCGTCCTTCGCCGCGCTCGATCGCTGGACCGCCTGGTCGGACTCGGGTGACGCAGCACCGCGCCACGGTCGCGCCGACATCGAAGCCTTCCCCGCATTGCTGAGCGCGGTGGCGCGCTCGGCCACCCAGCCCGATGCCGCGCTGGCCGCGCCGGTCGAAGCGCGCATCGCGCTCTACCGCGGCCGCACCCTGGTCGCGCTGCTCGAGATCGCGGGCGAGCAGGTGCGCTGGTCACCGCAGCCCGGTGCTTCGGCCTTCATCGGCACGCCGCCCGCGCAGGCGCTGGCCTCGCTGCGCGCCGCGCTCGAGCGCGCACGCACAACGCCTTCGACGCCGCAGCGCTGAAGGCATCGGGCCCCAGGGCGAAAAAAAAGCGGGCCTCCCGGCCCGCCCGCCCTCAGGCGTTCTTGAAGTCCGGCTGGCGCTTGGTCAGGAAGGCGTCCATGCCTTCCTTCTGGTCCTGCGTCGCGAACAGCGCATGGAACAGCCGGCGCTCGAACATCACGCCGTCGCTCAGGCCGCTCTCGAAGGCGCGGTTGACCGACTCCTTGGCCGCGATCACCGAGATCTGCGAGAAGCCGCAGATCACCAGCGCGGCGCCCAGTGCCTCGTCGGCGAGCTTCTCGAACGGCACCACGCGGCTCACGAGGCCTGCGCGCTCGGCTTCGGCGGCGTCCATCATGCGGGCGGTCAGCACCATGTCCATGGCCTTGCTCTTGCCCACCGCGCGCGGCAGGCGCTGCGTGCCGCCGGCGCCGGGGATCACGCCGATCTTGATCTCGGGCTGGCCGAACTTGGCGTTGTCGGCCGCGATGATGAAGTCGCACATCATCGCGAGCTCGCAACCGCCGCCGAGCGCGAAACCGGCCACCGCGCCGATCACCGGCTTGCGGATCGAGCGGATGGTCTCCCAGTTGCGCGTGATGTAGTCGCCCCGGTAGGTGTCGATGAAGCTGTACTTGGCCATCGCCGCGATGTCGGCGCCGGCCGCGAAGGCGCGCTCGCTGCCGGTCAGGATGATGCAGCCGATGGCGTCGTCGGCGTCGAAGGCCTTCAGGGCCTGGCCCAGCTCGGTCATCAACGCGTCGTTGAGCGCGTTGAGCGCCTTCGGTCGGTTGAGGGTGATGATGCCGACCTTGCCAGCTTCGGTCCGCACTTCGATGTTCTCGTAGCTCATGGTGTCTCCGGGGAAGGGAAGAAAAAACGCGCTTCACTATACCCACCGTGCCGTGCGCCACCGCGACACGGGGCTGCTGGCCGGTGCCTTCGCCCTTCCCGCTGCATGGCTTTGTTGAGAATTGTTCTCAACTAGAATCCGCGGCCATGGAGTTCCCGATGCAAGAACATGCCGTGCTGCTGCGGGCCTATGCCCGCGTGCAGGAGCGCTGCTCGCAGCTGCTGGCCGAGCAGGCCGCGCTGGTGGAGCGGCTGGAGGCGCAGATCGTGCGCCTGCGTGGCGCGCTGGTGGCGCGCGATTCGGCGATGGCGATGGTGCGCGAGGAACTGGCCGCGCGCGCGGCCGTCGGCGCGGCCCTTCCCAAGCGGCTGCATGCGCTGCTCGCGCCGGGCACCGCGCGCCGCCTGGCCGTGCCGGCGCAGGCACCGGTGCCTGCCGGCCTGCGCGAGAAGGCCGTGCTCTGCGTGGGCGGCGACGAGCGCACGCCCTCGCTCGCGCGCCAGCTGGTCGAGATCGCCGGCGGCCGTTTCCTGCATCTCGAAGGCGCGGACGGCGCCGACGATCCCGCGTTCGAGGCCAGCCTGCGCGCGGCCGACCTCGTTATCTGCCAGACCGGCTGCCTGAGCCACGACGCCTGCTGGCGCGTGCAGGACCATTGCCGCCGCACCGGCAAGCCCTGCGTGATGGTGGGCGAGCCGCAGCCGATTCATTTCGTGCGGCGCGAGACGGCCGAGGAGGCCGCGGCCGAACGGGCCTTGCCCGCGGGCTGAAGTGCCAAAAGAAAACGGGCCGACGACGGCCCGTTTTGCATGGTGCGTGTCCGGCCTAAGCCTTCGTCGCCGCGATCGCCACCGGCGCCAGCCACTTCGAGACCCGGCCCGTGTCCTGCGCGAGCAGGCGCCAGGTCGTGACGCCCGTGGGCAGCACCAGCGGCAGCTTCACCAGCTTGCGGTCGCGCGCGACCAGCGCGGTGCAGCGCTTGCCCGCGCCGAGATAGAGCGCGAGGTCGTCGAGCCGGCCGATGCGCCAGCCCTGCGCGCTCTTGCGCCCGGCGGCCGGCAGCTCGATGCCGATCCATTCGTCGCCGGCCGCGAAGCCGGCCTTCTCGGCCGCGCCGCCGCGCAGCACCACCTTGACCTGCACGCTGCCGCCGCTCTCCGCCACGCGCAGGCCCAGCGTCTGCGCGGGCTGCGAGGGATCGTCGAGCGCGGCCACGCCGTGCAGGCGCAGCAGCTCCGACAGCGGCAGCTCGGCGGTCGAATCCACCCAGGCCGCGAGCTCGGCCGCGTACGAGCGGCCGCCGGCGGCCTCGAGCGCGGCCGCGATATCGGCTTCGCTCACCGGACCGCCGCCGCTCGCGCTCCACAGGTGGCGCATCGCGTCGTCGAGCGAGCCGCGGCCTTCGGCGCGCAGCTTGAGGTCGAGGCACAGCGCGACCAGCGCGCCCTTGGTGTAGTAGCTGACGGTGCCGTTGGGCGTCTGCTCGTCCTGCCGGTAGTACTTGACCCAGGCGTCGAAGCTCGCGTCGGCCACCGACTGCACCTGCCGGCCCGGCGTCTGCTGCACCTGGTTGATGGTCTTGTTGACCAGCCGCAGATAGGCCGCATCGTCGATCAGCCCCGCGCGGCGCAGCAGCAGGTCGTCGTAGTAGCTGGTGAAGCCCTCGAAGAACCACAGCAGCCGCGTGTAGTTCTCGCGGCCGTAGTCGTAGCGCGCGAACTCGGCCGGCCGCAGCCGCTTCACGTTCCAGGTGTGGAAGTACTCGTGGCTGATCAGGCCCAGCAGCGTGACGTAGCCGTCTGCGGACTTCTTCATGCCGAGCTGCGGCAGGTCGCGCCGGTTGCAGATCAGCGCCGTCGAATGGCGGTGCTCGAGGCCGCCGTAGCCGTCGTCGACCGCGTTGAGCATGAACACATAGCGGTCGATCGGCGGCTTCGGGCCGCCGCGCTTGCCGACCTTGTCGCCGTGCCAGAAGCGCATCTCGGCTTCGCAGATGGCCTTGGTGTCGGCCAGCAGCCGATCGCCGTCGAACGAGGCCGCGGCGCCCGCGACCACGAAGCGGTGCGGCACGCCGCCGGCTTCGAACTCGCCGCTCCAGAACGCGCCGAGCTCGACCGGGCTGTCGGCCAGCTCGTCGTAGTCGGCCGCGAGGTAGCGGCCGAAGCCATGGCGGTCGGTCTTCAGCGGCGGCAGCGCGGTGGCGCAGGACCAGGGCGCGGCGCCCTCTGGCAGCGCCGAGGCGGCGGGCGCGACGATCTCGAGCGCATGCGGCGCATCGGTCTGGCCCTCGACCCGCAGGCACAGGCTGGTGCCGTTGAAGAAGCCGCGCTCGGCGTCGAGCCAGGCGGTGCGCACCGAGTTGTCGTAGGCGCAGACCTTGTAGCGCAGCACCAGCGGCTGGCCGGCCGTGCATTCGACGCGCCAGCTGCACTTGTCGAGCTGCGTCAGCACCGGTGCCTTGCGCCGGCCCTGCGAGGCCTGCAGCCCCTGCAGGTTCTTGGCGAACTCGCGCACGAGGTAGCTGCCCGGGATCCACACCGGCAGCGTCAGCAGCTGCTCGGCCGCGGGGCGGTCGATGGTGAGCGTGACCTCGAACAGGCGCGCATGCAGGTCGGCGCATTCCACGCGGTAGTGCACGCCGGGCGCGGCCACGGCCGCGGGCGTCGCGGCCGCGCGCCGCGAGGGGGACTTCGTCGCCATCAGCTGGCGGAGGCGGCGAGTTGCTTCTCGACCTGCTCGGCGGGCACGGCGCCCGGGGTGCGGGTGCCGTTGCTGTAGATCAGGGTGGGCGTGCCGGTGATGTTGTAGCGGCGGCCGAACTCGACGTTGCGCTGCAGCGCGGTCACGTCGCAGCTGCCGGGCGCGGTGGCCGGGCGCGTGCCCGCTTCCATCCAGTCGCTCCAGGCCTTGCCCTTGTCCTTGCTGCACCAGATGTCGCGCGACTTGACGGTCGAATCGGGTCCCAGCACCGGGTAGAGGAACAGGTAGACGGTGACGTTGTCGACCGACTTCATGTCCTTCTCGAAGCGCTTGCAGTAGCCGCAGTTCGGGTCCTCGAAGACCGCGAGCTTGCGCTTGCCGTTGCCGCGCACGATCTTGATCGCGTCCTTCACGGGCAGCTTGTCGAAGGCCACCTCCGACAGCTTCGCCACGCGTTCCTCGGTGAGGTTGCGGCGTGCGTTCACGTCGATCATGTTGCCCTCGAGCAGGTAGTTGCCCTGCTCGTCGGTGTAGTAGATCTGCGCGCCGTTGACGCGCACCTCGTAGAGGCCGGGCATCGGCGACTTGGTGACCTCGTCGATGGTCGGGAACTGCGGGATGCGTTCCTTGAGGTTCTTGCGGATCTCGGCTTCGCCGGCATGGGCGCCGAAAACCGCGATGAGCGCGAGCGACGCGAAGGCGGCGGGAAGCAGGTGGCGTGCGAGTGTCTTCATGGGTTCGAGGAGGTCGTTGTTCGGTTCGTCCGGAGTCGGGTCTTCAGGCCTTCAGGCCCATGGCCTGCCGCGTGACCCAGTGCTTGACCAGGCGCGTGCGGTCGAAACCGCGCATGCCCCAGTTGCGCAGCGCGGGCAGCGGGCCCAGGCCGTGCGAGAAGAGTTGCTGCAGCCCGTCGGTGGCCAGGCTCATCTGCAGCACCTCGGTGCGGCGCGCGCGTTCGTAGCGGCGCAGCAGGCGCGGATCGCCCACGCTGCGCCAGTAGTCGCGTTCCTTGATGACGGTGGCCAGCGCGGCCGCGTCGGCCAGGCCGAGGTTCAGGCCCTGGCCCGCGAGCGGATGCACGGTGTGGGCTGCATCGCCGGCCAATGCCCAGGTGCGCGGCGGCTGGCCGGCGGTCTGCTCGGTGGCGGGCAGGGTGCCGGTCCAGCGGTCGGCGATGGCGCGCGCGAGCGGCCAGGCGGCGCGCTCGCTTGCCAGCCGCAGCGCGCCGAAGGCCTGGTGGCTGGCCTCGGTCGCGGCGGCATTGAATTCCTCGGCCGATTGCGCGAGCAGCGCCGGCGCGCGCAGTTGGTCGACCGACCACACCAGCGCCAGCCGGCGGCCGTGCACGCCGTCGAGCGGCAGCAGCGCGAACACCTCGCCCTTGTCGTTGAACCACTGGCGCGCCGTGCCGTCGTGCGACTGCTCGGCCTCGAGCCGCGCCGCGATCGCATGCTGCGGATAGCGCGTGACCGCGTAGCTCACGCCGAGCGCCTCGCGCGTGGCGCTGGCCTTGCCTTCGCAGACCACGGTGAGCGGCGCGGCGACCGGTTCGCTCACCACCTCGATCTGGGGCTGGAAGCGCACCGCGTCGGCCAGCTGCTTCTCGAGCGCCGGCACGTCGACGATCCAGGCCAGCGCCTCGACCTTCTGGCGCGCGGCGCTGAACTGCACGCGGCCGCCCTCGTCGCCGTCGACCACCATCTCGCGCACCGGCGTGGCGCTGATGCCTTCGGGCCAGGCGCGCAGCGAGACCAGCAGTTCGCGCGAGGCGGCATTGAGCGCATAGGCGCGGACGTCTTCCCGCTCGACGGCGGCGGGCGGCGCCACCAGCGCCACGCGCACGCGTTCGCGCGCGAGCAGCAGGGCCAGCGTGCGGCCGACGATGCCGGCGCCGCGGATACAGACTTCGGGGGGGAGGGCCATCGCGGCATTGTAGGAGGAGGCTCCCGCGGCCGGCCCCGTGGGGAAACCGGCCATTGGGGGTATGCCGGGAGCGAGGACAATCGAGCCCCCATCCGAGGAGCTCCCGTGACAGATTTCGATCTCCAGGCCACCATCGCGCGCCTGTTCGTGTACCCCGTCAAGTCCTGCGCCGGCGTCGAGCTGCCCGAAGCGCTGCTGACCGAGACCGGCCTCGAATTCGACCGCGCCTGGATGGTGGTCGACGCACAGGGCGAGTTCGTCACGCAGCGGCAACTGCCGCGCATGGCGCTGATCAAGCCGCAGATGAAGCACACCGAGGTGGTGCTGCGCGCGCCCGGCATGCTGGCGCTGCACCTGGCCTTCGACCGGGTCGAGCAGCCGATGCGGGTGCGGGTCTGGAAGGACGAGGTCGATGCCTACGACATGGGCGACATCGCGGCCCAGTGGTTCAGCGATTTCCTCTCCGAGCCCGGCAAGCCGCAGCAGCTGCGCCTGGTGCGCTTCGACCCCGAGGTCAAGCGGCTGTCGAGCCTCAAGTGGACCGGCGGCATCGAGGCCCAGACCCAGTTCGCCGACGGCTTCGCGCTGCTGGTGGCCAGCGAAGGCTCGCTGGCCGAGCTCAACGAGCGGCTGGCGCGCGACGGCCATGGCCCGGTGGGCATCGAGCGCTTCCGGCCCAACATCGTGCTGGCCGGCATCGAGTCGCACGACGAGGACCGCGTCGAGATGCTGCACGTGGCCAGCGGCGCCGAGGGTTCGGCGGACGGCGCGCAGCTGCAGCCGGTCAAGCCCTGCACCCGCTGCCCCATTCCCGACATCGACCCGGCCACCGCGCTCAGCAGCCCCGAGGTCAACGACACCTTGCGCACCTACCGCGCCGATCCGCGCGTGGACGGCGGCATCACCTTCGGCATGAACTGCATCGTGATCCAGGGCGTGGAGCAGATGCTCAAGGTCGGGCAGCCCGTGGGAGCGAACTACAAGTTCGAATGAATGGCTAGAACGTCACGCCCGCGCACAGGATGATGTTCGCGTAGGGCGTGCATTCGCCCGTGCGCACCACCGCCCTGGCGCGCGCGCTCAGACGTTTCAGTTCCTCGTGCGACACCGTCTCGGGCACGACCGCGAGCTGCCCCGCGCACCATTCGGGCAGTTCGCCCGTGGCGCGGCCCTCGACCGCCTCGCGCGCGAGCAGCGCGCGCTCGACCTGCAGTTCGCTGAGCACCGCCTTCAGCACCTCGGCCACGCGCGGCACGCCGGGCGTGAGCGCGAGGTCGATGCGGCGCGGGCCATCGGGAATCGGCAGGCCGGCATCGCCGATCACGAGCATGTCGCCATGGCCCATGGTGGCGATGACCTGGGACAGTTCGGAGTGCAGCAGGGCGGTACGTTTCACAGCGGAATCCAGTCGGGGGGCAGGGGGCTGCGCAGCACGGCCTCGCGCTGCGGGATGGAAGGCTGGGCGCCGGGCTGCTGGATGCACAGCGCGGCGGCGCGGATGCCCAGGCGCACGGCCTCGTCGAAGGACTGGCCTTCGCCGAGCGCGGTGGCGAGCGCGCCGAGGAAGGTGTCGCCGGCGGCCGTGGTGTCGACCGCCTGCACGACCAGCGCCGGATGGTGGCGCGCGCCGTCGGCATCGACCGCCACCGCGCCGCGCGCGCCGAGCGTGACCACCACGCGCGCGATGCCGCGCGCGCGCATCGCCTGCCCGGCGGCCGCGGCCTCCTGCGGGCTGTCGGCGCCCAGGCCGCTGAGCGTGCGCGCCTCGATCTCGTTGACCACCAGCGTGTCGATCTTCGGCCACAGGGGCTCGGCGATGGCCTGCACCGGCGAGGGATTGAGCAGCACCTTGCAGCCGGCCTCGTGCGCCACCGCGATCGCGCGCTCGACCTGCGCCATCGGGGTCTCGAACTGGGTCACGAGGAAGGCCGCGCCCTCGAGCCGGGTGCGCAGGTCCGTCGCGTCGAGGTCGACGCCGGCATTGGCGCCCGCGATCATCACGATGCGGTTCTGGCCGCTGTCCTCGACCATGATCAGCGCGGTGCCTGTCGGTTCGGCCGCATCGGTGCGCAGCGCCTCGGTGTCGATGCCGTCGCGCTCGAGCGCCTGGCGCAGCGCGCGGCCGTGGTCGTCGTCGCCCACGCAGCCGATCATCCGCACCTGCGCGCCCTCGCGCGCGCAGCTCACGGCCTGGTTGGCGCCCTTGCCGCCGGGGATGGTGGCGAAGGAGCGGCCCAGCAGGGTCTCGCCCGCGGCGGGCGCATGCGGCACGCGCAGCACCAGGTCCATGTTGAGGCTGCCGAGCACCACGATGCGCGGTGCCGCGGGGCGGGAGGAAGACGTCGGGCTCACGGGGTGCGGGACTTTCGGGTGTCGGCGGAAGAAGGGGCGGAGACGGGTGCGGCCGCGGGCGCTCCGGAATAGCGCGCGGTCGAGGCGCGCACGTGCAGCTCGGGCTGCAGCACCACCTTGCGCGCATCGCGGCGGCGGCCGCCCACGCGCTCGAGCAGCATGTCGACCGCCAGCGCGCCGATGCGCTCCTTGGGCTGGGCCACGGTGGTGAGCGCGGGGCTGGTGTAGGCCGAGAGTTCGATGTCGTCGAAGCCGACGATCGAGAGCTCGTCGGGCACCCGCACGCCGCTCTCGTGCGCGGCGCGCAGCGCGCCGATCGCCATCAGGTCGTTGCAGACGAAGACGGCCGAGGGAATGTCGTTGGTGCCGGCGCGCAGGATGGCGTGCATCGCCTCGTAGCCGCCCTGGCTGGTGAAGCCGCCGCGCCACAGCAGCGCGTCGGCGTCGGCCGCGCCCGTGCTGTTGCCGCTCTCGGCCAGCGCCATGCGCCAGCCCGCGATGCGCTGCTCGCTCGGCGACACGCCCTGCGGCCCGCCGATGCAGGCGATGCGGCGATGGCCCAGCGACAGCAGGTGGCGCACCGCGAGCAGGCCGCCCTGCATGTGGGCGGTCTCGACCAGGTCGCAGTGTGGGTCGGCGATCTCGCGGTCGAGCAGCACGGTCGGCACCTTGAGGCCGTTGAGCTGCCTGGCCAGGGAGTCGTCGTCGCCGGTCGACACCACGATCAGCCCGTCGATGCGGCGCTCGGCCAGCACCTGCAGGTACACGCTCTGGCGGTGCGGCTCGTCGTCGGTGTTGCACAGGATCAGCGTGTAGCCGGCGCCGAAGCAGCGGTCCTCGATGATGCGCACGATCTCGGCGAAGTAGGGGTTCGAGCTGTTCGGGATCAGCATCCCGAGCGTCGAGGTGGTGTTGCTCTTGAGGCTGCGCGCCATCGCGTTGGGCACGTAGCCGAGTTCGCGGATCGCGAGCTCGACGCGCTCGCGGCCCTTGGCGCTGACGTGGCGCGTGTCGTTGACCACGTGCGAGACGGTGGTGACCGACACGCCCGCGCGCAGTGCGACGTCCTTGATGGTGGCCATGGCCTGGGTGTTCCTGTTGCGGGGTGCTGCTTCGTGGGGGAGGGGGCGTCAGGCCAGCCGGCGATCGGCGCGGCGCTGGCGCAGGGTGTCGATGATCACCGCAACCACGATCACCGCGCCGGTGATGATGCGCTTGCTCGGCTCGCTGGCGCCGACCTGCGCCAGGCCGGCCTCGAGCACCGCGATGATCAGCACGCCGAAGAAGGTGTTGACCACCGAGCCGCGCCCGCCCATCAGGCTGGTGCCGCCGATCACCACCGCGGCGATCACCTGCAGCTCGATGCCCACGCCCGAGTTCGGGTCGGCCGCCTCGAGGCGCGCCGACTGCATCAGCCCCGCCAGGCCGGCCAAGAGGCCCGTGACCGCGAACACCACGATGCGGATCGGCCGCGGGTCGATGCCCGCGAGGCGCATTGCTTCCTCGTTGGTGCCGATGCCCACCACGTAGCGGCCGAACACCGTGCGCGACAGCACCAGCTGGCCCACGATCACCAGCACCACCGCGAGCACGAAAGCCGCCGAGATGCCGCCGATCCACGGCGCCGCCAGGCCCGAGATCGCATCGCCCACGTACTGGGTGCGCGAGTCGGTCACGAGATAGGCGCCGCCGCGCACGGCCTCGAGCATGCCGAGCGAGACGATGAAGCTCGGCAGCCGCCAGGCCACCGACACCGCGCCGGTGATCGCGCCGCAGATCAGGCCCGTGGCCAGGCCCAGCAGCGCGGCCAGCGGCACCGGCAGGTGCCATTGCAGGATGGCAGCGGCGGCCACCGCCGCGCTGAGTGCCAGCACCGAGCCCACCGAGAGGTCGATGCCCGCGATGATCAGCACGAAGGTCATGCCCACGGCCATCACGGCCAGCGCGGGGATCTCGTTGGCGATGGTGACGAAGGTCTCGACCGTGAGGAAGTATTCGCTGAGGCTGCCGAACAGCGCGATCATGCCGAGCAGCACCACGGCCAGGCCGATGTAGGTGCCGAGCTGGCCCTTGAGGGAACCGGCGCCGGAGGCGGGGGGAGCGGAAGCGGTGGTGGTCGTCATGGGGCGAAGGAGAGTGAGGCTCAGGCGGCGGCCGCGAGAGCGTGAGCGGTGGGGGCTGCGGAGGTGGCGCGGCCGGTGTCTCCGAAGGCCGCGGCCAGGATCGACTGCTGGTCCCAGGCGCCGCGCTCGAACACCGCCACCAGGCGGCCGGCGTGCATCACGCCGATGCGGTCGCACATGGCCATGAGTTCGCGCAGGTCGCTCGACACCATCAGCAGTGCCTTGCCGGCCTCGGCCATGCGGTCGAGCTCGGCATAGAGGTCGGCGCGCGCGCCCACGTCGACGCCGCGCGTCGGCTCGTCGAGCAGCAGCACCTTGCATTCGCGGTGCAGCCAGCGCGCGAACACCACCTTCTGCTGGTTGCCGCCGCTGAGCGTGGCCACGCTCTGCTCCTCGCTGCGCGAGCGGATGCGCAGCGTCTGCACCAGCCGGCGCGCGATGCCGCGCTCGGCGGCCGCGCGCAGCCAGCCCAGGCGCGAGACCGCGCCGAGGTCGCTGAGCGTGGCGTTGACGCGGATCGACTGCGTCATCAAGAGGCCCTGCGACTTGCGGTCCTCGGTGACCAGGCCGATGCCGGCGCGGATCGCCTGCATCGGCGAGCGCCAGCGGCCCGCGGCCGGTTGCTGCGCGCCGGGCCAATGGAGTTCGATGGTGCCGCGCTCGGCCTTGTCGGCGCCGAACAGCAGCCGCACGAGCTCGGGTGCGGCCCGAGCCCACGAGCCCGGCGATGCCCATCACCTCGCCCGCGCGCAATTGCAGGTCGACGTCGCGCACCGCGCTGCCGCGGCCGATGCCGCGCGCGCTCAGCATCGGCGCGCCGGCCACGCGGCGCGGGCGGCCGTCGTGCTCGTGCACCGCGCGGCCGACCATGCGCTCGACCAGCTCGGATTCGCGCACGCCGGCCATCGGCCGCACGTCGACCAGCCGGCCGTCGCGCAGCACCGCCACGCGGTCGGCGATGCGCTGCAGTTCCTCGAGCCGGTGCGAGACGTAGACGATGCCCACGCCGCGCGCCTTGAGCAGCGCGATCTGCTCGAACAGGTGCTCGGTCTCGCGCGGCGTCAGCATCGCGGTCGGTTCGTCGAGGATCAGCACGCGGGTGTCGTCGAGCAGGTTGCGCGCGATCTCCACCATCTGCTGCTGGCCGATGCCCAGGCGCGAGACCGGCACGGCCGGGTCGATGTGCGAGAGGCCGATCTTGGCCAACTGCAGCCGCGCGGCCGCATGCAGCTCGGCGCGCTGCAGCCAGCCCATGCGCTGCGGCAGCCGGTCGAGCAGCAGGTTCTCCGCCACCGTGAGCGTGGGCACCAGCCCGAGCTCCTGCATCACCATGCGCACGCCGTGCGCCTCGGCGTCGCGGCGCGAGCCCGGCTGGAACGGCGCGCCGCCCAGCAGCATCGTGCCGCGCGTCGGCGTGACGAGGCCGCAGACGATCTTGGAGAGGGTGCTCTTGCCGGCACCGTTCTCTCCGGTCAGCGCGAGCACCTCGCCGGCCTCCAAGGTGAGGCTCACGCCGTCGAGCACCGGCGCGGCGTAGTCCTTGCCGATGTCGTGGAGCGCGAAGAGCGGCGTGGCGGGGGTTGCGGACATGGGTGCCGGCAAGGGTGGTCTCTCGAGGTGTGTGACAGCGGTGAAGGAGGCGCGGTGCTTACTTCTTCGAATCCTTGGTCACCAGCACCACGTCGGTCTTGATCTCGGCCGGCATGTCGGCCTGGCTCTTCTTGTCGGCGATCGCCTTCAGCGCGGTCTCGATGCCGAACACCGCCTGCTTGTCGGCGAACTGGTCGGCCGTGGCGAGCACGCGGCCGTCGGCCAGCATCGGCTTGATGGCGCCGATGTTGTCGTAGCCCACCACCTGCACCTTGCCGGCCTTGCCCGCGGCCTTCACGGCCGCCACCGCGCCCAGCGCCATGCTGTCGTTGCCGGCAAGCAGCGCCTTGAGGTCGGGGTTCTCGCGCATCATGCCGGCGGCCACCGTGTTGCCCTTGTCGATTTCCCACTGGCCCGACTGCACGCCCGCGACGTTGATGCCGGCGGCCTTCATCGCGTCCTGGTAGCCGAGGGTGCGCTGCTGCGCATTGAAGGTGGTCGACACGCCTTCGATGATCCCGACCTTGTCGCCCGACTTCAGGCTCTTGGCGAGGTAGTCGCCCACCAGCTTGGCGCCGGCGCGGTTGTCGGGGCCGACGAAGGGCACCTGGATGTTCTTCTCCTTCAGCGCGGCCGCGTCGAGGCGGTTGTCGATGTTGACCACCAGGATGCCCTTGTCGATGGCGGCCTTGACCACCGGCACCAGCGCCTTCGAATCGGCCGGTGCGATCACCAGTGCATTGACCTTCTGCGCCACCATCTGCTCGACCATCTTGATCTGCGCGGCGGTGTCGGTCTCGTCCTTGATGCCGTTGGTCACCAGCGTGTACTTGCCCGAATTCGCCTTCTGGTGCGCCTTGGCCCCGTCTTCCATGGTGCGGAAGAACTCGTTGGCCAGCGACTTCATCACCAGCGCGACCTTCGGCTTGTCCTGTGCGAGCGCCGGCGAGGCGGCGAAGGTGCCCAGCAGGGCGAGGGCGGCGGCGGTCTGCACGGTGCGGCGGGTGAACTTCATGGTGCGTGTCTCCTGAGGTGTGTTGGAACGAACGATGACCGATCTGGCGGCCCGGCGCCGATGGTAATGGACGAAAACGTTTGCGCAAACGTTTGCTTATCGGGTTTTCATCGGGTTTTACCCTGACCCGCCGGCCCGGTTTGGCGCCCGGCGCAAACCGCCGCTCGGGCCGCCTCGCCTAAAATCGCCGGTTCACCTGAGGACCCCCCATGAGCTTGAAGTGCGGCATCGTCGGCCTGCCCAACGTCGGTAAATCCACCCTTTTCAATGCGCTGACCAAGGCCGGCATCGCAGCGGAAAACTATCCCTTCTGCACCATCGAGCCCAACGTGGGCATCGTCGAGGTGCCCGATCCGCGGCTCGCCCAGCTCGCCGACATCGTCAAGCCCGAGCGCGTGGTGCCCGCCATCGTCGAGTTCGTGGACATCGCGGGCCTCGTGGCCGGCGCCAGCACCGGCGAAGGCCTGGGCAACAAGTTCCTGGCCCACATCCGCGAGACCGACGCCACGGTGAACGTGGTGCGCTGCTTCGACGACGACAACGTGGTGCACGTGGCCGGCAAGGTCGACCCGATCTCCGACATCGAGGTGATCCAGACCGAGCTGTGCCTGGCCGACCTGTCGACGGTCGAGAAGGCGCTGCAGCGCCACACCAAGGTGGCCCGCTCGGGCGACAAGGAGGCGCAGAAGCTGGTCGGCCTGCTCGAGCGCTGCCAGGCCGCGCTCAACGAGAACAAGCCCGTGCGCGCGCTCGAGTTCACCAAGGAAGAGCAGCCGCTGGTCAAGAGCTTCACGCTGATCACCGCCAAGCCCGCGATGTTCGTGGGCAACGTGGCGGAAGACGGCTTCGAGAACAACCCCTACCTCGACCGCCTGCGCGAGTACGCCGCCAAGCAGAACGCGCCCGTGGTGGCGATCTGCGCCAAGATCGAGGCCGACCTGTCCGAGATGGACGACGAGGACAAGAAGATGTTCCTGGCCGAGATCGGCCAGGACGAGCCGGGCCTCAACCGCCTGATCCGCGCCGCCTTCAAGCTGCTGGGCCTGCAGACCTACTTCACCGCCGGCGTGAAGGAAGTGCGCGCCTGGACCATCCACGTCGGCGACACCGGCCCGCAGGCGGCCGGCGTGATCCACACCGATTTCGAGAAGGGCTACATCCGCGCCCAGACCATCGGTTTCGACGACTACATCGCCTTCAAGGGCGAGCAGGGCGCCAAGGACGCGGGGAAGATGCGTTCCGAAGGCAAGGAATACGTCGTCAAGGATGGCGACGTGATGAATTTCCTGTTCAGCTCCTGAACCTTTCGCGCCCCGCGCGAAGAAAGCGCCGTGATCCGCAGCGTCACGGGTCCGGCGCCCTCCACATCTCTCCCTTCACGCTGGCCAGCCGCGCCGCCTCCCGCTCGCGTCGGCGTGATTTGCTTCTCGGAAATTCGCGCGTCCGCGAATTGAGCGGCAATTCCTGAATTCCCGCGTGTGTATTATCCCGGGCGTTTTTTGGGTTTCCGGGGAATGAGTTTCCTGCGAAATCCGACGAATTCTGATTGAAATCGAAGCCAAATAATTCATTGATTTGAATTTTGGTTCGATTCGGAATTTTCGAAGGATGTTCAGGCATCCAGGAATAAAAAGGGGAGGAAATTCAAATGAACCGGATATTCACGGGCTGGCTCGCCGCATGCCTCATGGTCGCGGGCCTGCGGATCGCCGCCGCGGCGCCATCGGTGCCGGATGCGGCATCCGACGAATTGCTGCGCGTCGCGGCCGACATCCTTCGCAAGGCCGACGCCGACCAGGTGAACGAGCTCTGGGAGTCGGGCTCCGGCGTGTTGAAGAGCCGCATGGGCAAGACCGCCTTCGTGCGGGCCACGCGAAAGGCGCGGCTGTCGATGGGGCCCGTCACCGATCGCGAGTGGTCGAGCGTGACACGGCTCAAGTACCAGGCCGACAACGAATCCGGCTTTCCCGCGGGCCTTTATGCCAATGTCGTGTTCTCCACCCAGCTGGACAGCGGCAGGAAAGCCTCCGAAAGAATCAGCTTCGCGCGCGAGAACAACCGCTGGATCTTCACCGGCTATGCAATAGCGCGGGAGGCGCCGGATACCGCCGCGACGCAGGATGCATCGGCGGCGCCCGCCAAGCCAGCAACCCAGCCAGCAACCCAGCCCGCAACCCAGCCCGCAACCCAACCGGGCGCGCCTGCGGTGCGCCCTGCCGGCACCGCCGAGGTCGAGGCCGCGGTGCAAGCCTGGGCCTCGGCCTGGTCGGCCCGGGACGTGGATCGCTACCTGGCGGCCTATGCGCCGGACTTCACGCCGGCCCGCGGCCAGAGCCGCTTCCGGTGGGAAGAAGAACGCCGCGCCCGCATCACGAGCAAGTCGAGCATCGGCGTCACCCTCGAGGACCTGGTGATCAGCGTCGTTGGCGAGACCGCGAGCGCCCGGTTCCGGCAGAACTACCGCGCGGACGCCTTGCGTGAGGTGAGCCGCAAGACGCTGGAGCTGCAGCGCTCGGGCGGCCAGTGGCTGATCCGCAGGGGAAAACACCGGCGGTTGAGCTCGCCGCGGACCGCCATGGCTTCGACTTCCAGCGACGAGCGCTTCGCCCAGGTCGTGTTCGCCTCGATCCAGGCGGCCGAGAAGCTCATGCGCAGGGACGCAGCGCTGCCTCCGCTGGGCCTCGCGTTCCTGCGCGAGGGCGACGAGTTCCAGCTGGTCAACCCGCACGAAGAGGACCGGGCGAAGAACCTCGATGGCGAGCGGCTCCAGGAGCGCGTGCACGAGCGGCTTCGCGCCATCGTCGGGCAGCGCGACGATGTGGTCGCCGTGTCGACCGTGCTGTACCAGCGGGGACGGGGCCGGATCTATGTCCAGGTCGAACTGCCCGAGGCGGTGATGCAGCCGCTGGTCTTCGCCGTGGCGCGCGTGAATGGCGTGTGGACCGTGTCCGACAGCTGGGAATCGTTCCACCGGCTGATCGCGGCACCCCTCTTCGCGCGCTGAGCCGAGGGCGGCTGCGGGGACTGCGCATCGGCGCGCGGCAGGCTAGACTGCCGCGCCCCGTCGCCCTCGCTTCGTTCCAACCCCGCCATGCTCACCGTCCACCACCTCAACAACTCGCGTTCGCAGCGCGTGCTCTGGCTGCTCGAAGAACTGGGCCTGCCCTACGAGATCGTCCACTACCAGCGCGATCCGAACACCATGTTGGCGCCCGCTTCGCTGCGCGCGGTGCATCCGCTGGGCAAGTCGCCGGTGGTGACGACCGACGACGGCCTCGTGCTCGCGGAATCGGGCGCGATCATCGAGACCGTGATCGAGCGCTATGGCCAGGGCCGCCTCGCGCCCGCGCCGCTCACGCCCGAGGCGCTGCGCTACCGCTACTGGCTGCACTTCGCCGAGGGCACGGCGATGTCGCCGCTGCTGCTCAAGCTGGTGTTCGACCGCATCGAGAGCAGCAAGATGCCCTTCTTCGCCAAGCCGGTGGCCAAGGCCATCGCCGCCAAGGCCAAGTCGGCGTTCATCCTGCCGAACATCGCGAGCCACCTGAACTACATGGAAACCGAACTCGGCAAGAGCGAATGGTTCGCGGGCGATGCCTTCAGCGGCGCCGACATCCAGATGAGCTTCGTGGTCGAGGCCGCGCATGCGCGCGGCGGGCTCGATGCGAAGCGGCCGAAGCTCATGGCCTGGCTCGCGCGCATCCATGCGCGCCCCGCCTACCAGCAGGCACTCGCGCGCGGCGGCCCGTACGAACTGCTGAACTGAAGCCGTCCGTTCAGGACGGAAAGATGTAGAGCAGCGCCACCGTCATCGTGACGTAGCGCAGGAACTTGCCGATCGCCATGTAGGCCAGGCAGGGCCAGAACGGCAGCCGCAGCCAGCCCGCGACCGCGCACAGCGGATCGCCGACCAGCGGCAGCCAGCTCAGCAGGCAGGCCTTCGGGCCGAGCCGCTCGAGCCAGCCGAGCACGCGCACGTGGTGCTTCGAGTGCGAGTACTTGTCGGCCACCTTGTGCGCGCCGTAGCCCATCCACCAGTCGACCGCGCCGCCCAGCGTGTTGCCCACGGTCGCGACCGCGATCGCGGGCCAGAACAGCTCGGGGTTGAGCTTGAGCAGGCCGAACAGCACGGGCTCCGAACCCACGGGCAGCAGCGTCGCCGAGATGAAGGCGGCGATGAACAGCGTGGAGAGGCCGTATTGCGGCAGCGCGAGAAGCGCGAGGAGTGCGTCGAGCCAGGCTTGCATAAGGTCGGCGCAGTATAGGCAGCGGATCCAGGAGGGCCAGGTCGGAGGAGGCGCCGCCGCGCATGGGATTTCCACCCGTGTTTACACCCGTCGCGGCGACGCGAATCGGCGCAAATCGTTTCAGTCACTGAAATGGCAGGTGGCTACAATCGTGCCTCATTTTTCAGCAGCCGACGCGCACAGCCTTCCCCGCCATGACCCTGCAGATCGGCAACCACACGCTGGAGAACCGCCTGTTCGTCGCGCCCATGGCCGGCGTGACGGACCGGCCCTTCCGCCATGCTGTGCCGCGCGCTCGGCGCGGGCTACGCGGTCAGCGAGATGGTGACCTCGCGCAAGGACCTCTGGAATTCGCTCAAGACCTCGCGGCGTGCCAACCACGACGGCGAGCCGGGTCCCATCGCGGTGCAGATCGCGGGCACCGACGCGGCCATGATGGCCGAGGCCGCGGTCTACAACATCGAGCGCGGCGCGCAGATCATCGACATCAACATGGGTTGCCCGGCCAAGAAGGTCTGCAACAAGTGGGCCGGTTCGGCACTGATGCGCGACGAGCCGCTGGCGCTCGAGATCGTGAGCGCGGTGGTCGATGCCGCGCAGCCGCACGGCGTGCCGGTCACGCTCAAGATGCGCACCGGCTGGAGCATGGAGCACCGCAACGCGGTGAAGCTCGCGCGCGATTTCGAATCGGCCGGCGTGCAGATGCTCACCGTGCACGGCCGCACGCGCGAGCAGGGTTACAAGGGCCACGCCGAGTACGACACCATCGCCGCCGTCAAGGCCGCGGTGCGCGTGCCGGTGGTGGCCAACGGCGACGTGCGTTCGCCCGAGAAGGCGCGCGAGGTGCTCGCGGCCACCGGTGCCGACGCGGTGATGATCGGCCGCGCCGCGCAGGGCCGGCCGTGGATCTTCCGCGAGATCGCCCACTTCCTCGACACCGGCACGCACCGCGCGCCGCCGCTGGTGGCCGAGGTGCGCCGGCTGCTGCTCGACCACCTGGTGGAGCACTACGCACTGTACGGCGACTACAGCGGCGTGCGCACCGCGCGCAAGCACATCGGCTGGTACGTGCGCGCGCTGCCCGGCGGCGAGGAATTCCGTTCGCGCATGAACGCCATCGAGGACTGCGAGGCGCAGCTGCGCGCGGTCGGCGAGTATTTCGACGGGCTTGCGGACCTGATGGACCGCATCCCGCAGCACCAGGCGGCCGAAGAGCTGTCCGGCGAAGAGGAGGCGGCCTGCGCCGCTGATTAAGAGAAGAAAAGCATGAGCAAGAAACACATCGAGGACTGCGTGCGCGCCAGTCTGGAGAGCTACTTTCGCGACCTGCGCGGCACCGAACCCGACGGCATGTACGACATGCTCGTGCGCGTGGTCGAGAAGCCGCTGCTCGATGTCGTGATGACGCGTGCCGAGGGCAACCAGTCGAAGGCCGCCCAATGGCTGGGCCTGAACCGCAACACGCTGCGCAAGAAGCTGGTCGAACACAAACTTTTGAAATGAACGAGAACGCACGGCGTAACGACACCATGGCCAAGACCGCACTGATTTCCGTCTCCGACAAGACCGGCATCCTCGAATTCGCGCAGGCGCTGCATGCGCTGGGCATCAAGCTGCTGTCCACCGGCGGCACCGCCAAGCTGCTGGCCGACGCCGGCCTGCCGGTGACCGAGGTGGCCGACCACACCGGCTTTCCCGAGATGCTCGACGGCCGCGTGAAGACGCTGCATCCCAAGATCCACGGCGGACTGCTCGCGCGGCGCGACTTGCCGGCGCACGTGGCGGCCATCGAGCAGCACGGCATCGACACCATCGACCTCCTGATCGTCAACCTCTATCCGTTCGAAGCCACCGTGGCCAAGCCCGGCTGCACGCTCGAGGACGCGATCGAGAACATCGACATCGGCGGCCCGGCCATGGTGCGCAGCGCCGCCAAGAACTGGAAGGACGTGGGCGTGCTGACCGACGCCTCGCAGTACGCGGTGGCGCTGGCCGAGCTCAAGGCCGACGGCAAGCTCAGCGACAAGACCAAGTTCGCGTTCTCGGTGGCGGCGTTCAACCGCATCGCCGACTACGACGGCGCGATCAGCGACTACCTCTCGGCGATCGACTTCGAGACCAGCCAGGGCCAGTCGACACCCACGCGCTCGCTGTTCCCGGCGCAGAGCAACGGCCGCTTCGTGAAGGTGCAGGACCTGCGCTACGGCGAGAACCCGCACCAGCAGGCCGCGTTCTACCGCGACCTGCATCCGGCGCCCGGCTCGCTGGTGTCGGCGAAGCAGCTGCAGGGCAAGGAGCTCAGCTACAACAACATCGCCGACGCCGATGCGGCGTGGGAATGCGTCAAGAGCTTCGACGTGCCGGCCTGCGTGATCGTCAAGCACGCCAACCCCTGCGGCGTGGCGATCGGCAAGGATGCGGCCGAGGCCTATGCCAAGGCCTTCAAGACCGACCCGACCTCGGCCTTCGGCGGCATCATCGCCTTCAACCGCACGGTCGACGCCGCCACCGCGCAGGCCGTGGCCAAGCAGTTCGTCGAAGTGCTGATGGCCCCGGGCTACACGCACGAGGCGCTCGAGGTGTTCCAGGCCAGCAAGGCGAAGCTCAACGTGCGCGTGCTCGAGATCGCGCTGCCGCCGGGCGGTGCCACCGACTGGGACAACGGCCGCAACGCGATGGACGTGAAGCGCGTGGGCTCGGGCCTTTTGATCCAGACCGCCGACAACCACGAGCTCGCGCTGTCCGACCTCAAGGTCGTGAGCAAGAAGCAGCCCACGCCGCAGCAGCTGCAGGACCTGCTGTTCGCCTGGAAGGTCGCCAAGTACGTGAAGAGCAACGCGATCGTGTTCTGCGCCGACGGCATGACCATGGGCGTGGGCGCGGGCCAGATGAGCCGCCTCGACTCGGCGCGCATCGCGAGCATCAAGGCCGAGCATGCGGGCCTGTCGCTGCAGGGCACGGCGGTGGCCAGCGATGCCTTCTTCCCGTTCCGCGACGGCCTCGACGTGGTGGTCGATGCGGGCGCGGGCTGCGTGATCCAGCCGGGTGGCTCGATGCGCGACCAGGAGGTGATCGACGCGGCCGACGAGCGCGGCGTGGTGATGGTGCTGTCGGGCGTGCGTCACTTCCGGCACTGAGCCGGGCACGGTTCGAAAAGCAAAGGCGGCCTCGGCCGCCTTTTTTCATGGGCCTCGGCGGCCGTCTACTCAAAGCGGTACTTGAGCTGGAAGCTCAGCGCGCCATAGAGCCGGTTCTTGACCGTCGGCACGTAGGCGATGTTGAGGCCCCAGTTCTTGCCCTCGATCGCCGCGGTGGGGATCAGCGCCGGGAACCAGTTGCCGTTGCGGTAGTTGGGGTAGCCGTCGAAGCCGCCGACCACGGCGCCGAAGCGCACGCCGTGGAATTCGAACGGCAGCACGTAGAGGCCGAGGTAGTGCGACTGGCGCCGGTCGCTGTTGTGGAAGGTGCCGAGCGTGACGCGGTAGACGTCGTTGAGCGGGTACTCGAAGCCCAGGCCGGGGTTCTTGTTCTCGAGGCCCTTGTCGCGGTCGAAGTGGGCCGAGTAGAAGCCGAGGTTGATCCAGGTCTTCTGGATCTCGAAGGGCTGGTCGAAGGTCGGCAGCGTGAAGTCCACCGACTGCGCGAGCGCCGGACCACAGACGAGAAGGGCGGCACTCAGGACCGGCAGCAGGCGCAGGGATTTCATGGCTGGATGTTCTGGAGATCTCGTGCGGCTCGAGGCTGGCCGCGATGTCTTCTTCCCTGGTGTCGTCGCGCTCCGCGAAGCGCGGGCGCAATATACACGCCGCCGCTGTCATCGCCGTGGCACCTGCGGGCGTGCCGCCGCTCAGGCCGGCCGCGCCAGGTACTTGCGAAACAGCTCGGCCAGCCGCAGCGCGGCCAGCGACAGCGGCTTGCCGCGTGGCGAGACGATGCCCAGCTCGAGCGGCGGCACCGGCATCGCGAGCGGCACGCGCTCCACCAGCGCGTCATAGGGCGGCATCGTGAGCATGCCGGCCGGGCCGACCATCAGCGCGTCGCTGCGCGTCAGGAGGCCCCAGCTCACGCCGAAGGAGGCGACCTCGATGCGGTGCTCGGGCAGCGGCAGCCCCTGCGCGGCGTACTGCTCGAGCAGGAAGCTGTGCTGGCTGCCCGGTGCCAGGTGCATCAGCCATTCGGCGCCCGCGATCTCCTCCCAGCGCGTGGCGTGGCGCAGCGGATGGCCGCGCCGGCACAGCACGGCCATCTCGATCATGTCGAGCCGCTCGAACGCGAAGTCGGCATCGAGGGCCGAGGCCACCGGGCCCGCCACCGCGAAGTCGACCGCGCCCTCGCGCAGCAGCGGCAGCACCTGCGGGATCAGGCCGTCGAACAGCTTGAGCTGCGCCTGCGGCATGGCCTTGCGGAAGGCGCGCACCACCTCGGGCAGCACGCCGAGGAACACCATCGGCGTGACCGCCACCGCCACGCGGCCGTGCTGGCTGCCCTGCAGGATGCGGATGTCCTGGCGCGCGAGCTCGAGCTGCTGGTGCGCGAGCCGCGCGCGCACCGTGAGCTGGCGCCCGGACTCGGTGAACTCGATGCCGCGCGAGCTGCGCAGCACCAGCTGCGCGTCGACCTCGGCCTCGAGCTCGCGGATCGCCTTGGTCACAGCGGCCTGGCTCAGGTGCAGGCTGCGCGCGGCGGCGCGGATGCTGCCGGTGTCGGCCAGCCGCAGCCAGGCCTTGAGCTGGTGATCCTTCATGCGGCCGATTCTGCCGCGCGGCCCGGCGCGGGAATCTACCGACAAACGCAGGTTGTCATCGCGACAAGCGATTGTCTTTTGCGGCGCGGGCCCGGTTCCTAGACTTCGGCCACCAGCCGGCTCGTGGTGAACGGCGGGATTCCCCAAGAGGAGATGCTTCGTGCCTGCATTGCTGTCATTCGCATGGACCCGCCGCGCCGCGGTGGCCGCCCTGGCCGCCCTGGCCACCGCCGCGCTGGCTGCTTCGGCCCCGTACCCCGAGCGCCCGGTGAAATTCATCGTGCCCTATGCCGCCGGCTCCGGCGTCGACGTGGCGATGCGGCCGGTGGCCGACGCGATGGCGCGCGAACTGGGGCAGGCCATGATCGTCGACAACCGGCCCAGCGCGGGCGGCATCGTCGGCACCCAGGCCCTGGTGAGTTCGGCGAACGACGGCTACACGGTCGGCTACGGCAACCTCGTGACCCTGAGCATCAACCCGGCCTTCTTCTCGAAGCTGTCGTACGTGCCCGAGAAGGACCTGGTGCCGGTCGGCCTGATCTCGAGCAATGCCTACGTGCTGATCGTGCGCAAGGACCTGCCGGTGCGCAGCCTGCAGGAGCTGGTCGCCTACGGCCGCGAGCACCCGGGCAAGCTCTCGGTCGGCACGCCGGGCATCGGCAGCGCGGGCCACCTGACCGGCGAGCTGCTGAAGACCGAGACCGGGCTCACGATGGTGCAGGTGCCCTACAAGACCGGCACCCAGGCGGTGGCCGACATGGTCAACGGCCAGCTCGACGTGACCATCGAGAACATCTCGGCGGTGCTGCCCTTCGTGCAGCAGGGCCGGGTCAAGGCGATCGCCGTGACCAGCGCGAAGCGCGCCGCGGTGCTGCCCGAGGTGCCGACCGTGGCCGAGAGCGGCGTGCCGGGCTTCGAGGTGGTGGCCTGGGGTGCGCTGATGGCGCCCGCGGGCACCTCGCGCAAGACCGTCGACCGGCTCAACACCGCGCTGCGCGCCGCGCTGGCCGACCCGGCCGTGGTGCGCGCCAATGCCGCGCTGTCGATCGAGGCATTGCCCTCGAGTCCCGAGGAGCTCAGCGCGCTGATGCAGCGCGAGAAGCCGCGCTGGGCCGAGGCGGTGCGGCGCGCGGGCGTCAAGGGCGACTGATCCATCCATCTTTTTTCGAGGAGACAAGCCATGCAACCCTGGCAACTGGAGGCCGCCGAACTCGCGCGGCGCATCGCGGCACGCGAACTCTCGTGCGTGGAGGCGGTACGCAGCAGCCTGGAACGGCTCGAGGCCGTCAATCCGCGCCTCAATGCCGTGGTCGACGGCGGCGCCGAGGAAGCGCTGCAGGCCGCGCGCCAGGCCGACGCGGCGCTGGCCGGCGGCGAGGCGACCGGGCCGCTGCACGGCGTGCCGGTCACGATCAAGGTCAACGTCGACCAGCGCGGGCATGCCACCACCAACGGCGTGGCGGCCTATCGCCAGGTCGTGGCCGCGGAGGACAGCCCGGTGGTCGCGAACCTGCGGCGCGCGGGCGCGATTCCGATCGGCCGCACCAACACGCCCGCGTTCTCGATGCGCTGGTTCACCGACAACGCGGCCCACGGGCGCACCCTCAATCCGCACGACGCGGCCGTGACGCCCGGCGGCTCGAGCGGCGGCGCCGCGGCCGCGGTCGCGGTCGGCATCGGCGCCATCGCGCACGGCAACGACCAGGGCGGCTCGATCCGCTACCCGGCCTATGCCTGCGGCGTCTACGGCCTGCGCCCGAGCTTCGGCCGCGTGCCGGCCTTCAACCCGTCGGGCTCCGGCGAGCGGCCGCCGGTGGTGCAGCTCAGCTCGGTCCAGGGGCCGCTGGCGCGCAGCGTGCGCGACCTGCGGCTGGCCTTCGCCGCGATGGCCGCGCGCGACGCGCGCGATCCGTGGTGGGTGCCCGCGCCGCTCGAGGGCGCGCCGCCGGCCGGCTCGCCGCGCGTGGCGCTGTGCACCGCGCTGCCCGGCTACGCCTGCGATCCCGAGGTGGCCGATGCCCTGCAGCGCGCCGCGCGCCGGCTCGAGGGCGCGGGCTACCGCGTCGAGCCGGTGGAGCCGCTGCGGCTGCGCGAGGCGGCCGAGCTGTGGCTGGCGCTGACCATGGCCGACAGCCGGCTGCTGGTGGAACCGGCGCTGCTGCGCGACGGCGACCAGACCATCCGCCAGGCCTACCGCGCGATGGACGCGCATGCGCCGCGCTTCGACACCGAGGCCTACATGCGCGCGCTGGCCGCGCGCACGGGGCTGATGCGCGAGTGGGCGCTGTTCCTGCAGCGCCATCCGCTGCTGCTGATGCCGGTGTCGTGGCGCCATCCGTTCCCGGTCGATGCCGACCAGCGCGGCGCGGACGCGATGCGCGACTTGCTCGATGCCCAGAGCCCGCTGCTGGCGACCGCGATCCTGGGCCTGCCGGGGTTGTCGGTGCCGATGGGGCTGCGCCGCGGGCTGCCCACGGGCGTGCAGCTCGTGAGCGATCGCTTCCGCGAGGACCTGTGCCTCGCGGCGGCCGAGGTGCTCGAGGCCGAGGCCGGGCCGGTGATGCCCATCGACCCGGCCTGAGCCTCCCGCTCAGCGCTTGCTGAAGATCTCGCGCGCCGCCTCGACGGTGGCCGCGATGTCCGCGTCGCTGTGCGCGGCGCTCACGAAGCCGGCTTCGTAGAGCGCGGGCGCGATGTACACGCCGCGCTCGAGCAGGCCGTGGAACAGCGCGTTGAACTGCGCGTTGTCGGTGGTCATCACCTTGGCGTAGTTCTGCGGCAGCTCGTTCATCAGGAAGAAGCCGAACATGCCGCCCTCGCTGTCGGCGCTGAAGGGCTGGCCCTCGGCGGCGGCCGCGGCCTTCAGGCCGTCGACCAGCGCGCGGGTCTTGCGGCCCAGCGCCTCGTAGAACCCGGGCCTGGCGATCTCCTTGAGCGTGGCCAGGCCGCAGGCCGTGGCCACCGGGTTGCCCGAGAGCGTGCCGGCCTGGTAGACCGGCCCCAGCGGCGCGAGCTGTTCCATGATGGCGCGCGGTCCGCCGAAGGCCGCCAGCGGCATGCCGCCGCCGATGACCTTGCCGAGCACCGTGAGGTCGGGCCGGATGCCCAGCACGCCCTGCGCGCCATGCAGGCCGACGCGAAAGCCCGTCATCACCTCGTCGAAGATCAGCAGCGCGCCGTGCTGCGTGCACAGCGCGCGGCAGCGCTGCGCGAACTCGGGCGTGGCGCGCACGAAGTTCATGTTGCCGGCGATGGCCTCGATCATCAGGCAGGCGATGTCGTTGCCGTGCAGCGCGAAGGCCTCCTCGAGCTGCTGCAGGTTGTTGTACTCGAGCACCAGCGTGTGCTGCACCACTTCGGGCGGCACGCCGGCCGAGGTCGGGTTGCCGAAGGTGGCGAGGCCCGAGCCGGCCTTGACCAGCAGCGCGTCGGCATGGCCGTGGTAGCAGCCCTCGAACTTGATGATGGTCTTGCGCCCGGTGGCGCCGCGCGCCAGCCGCAGCGCGCTCATCGCGGCCTCGGTGCCCGAGCTCACGAGGCGCACCATCTCCATCGAAGGCACCAGCGCGAGGATGGCCTCGGCCAGCTCGATCTCGCGCTCGGTCGGCGCGCCGTACGAGAAGCCCTCGAGCACGGCCTTCTGCACCGCCTCGACCACCGCCGGATGGCCGTGGCCCAGGATCATCGGGCCCCAGGAGCCGATGTAGTCGATGTAGCGCTTGTCGTTGGCGTCCCAGAAATAGGCGCCCTCGGCGCGCTGGATGAAGCGGGGCGTGCCGCCGACGGCCTTGAAGGCGCGCACGGGCGAGTTCACGCCGCCGGGAATCACGGCGCGGGCGCGCTCGAAGAGGATGTCGTTGCGATCGGAAGTGGGCATCTGGAACGGGGGAAGTGGAATCAGTGGCGGGTGTCGTGGGGCGGCAGGGCGAAGTCGGGCACGTCGTCGCCGGGCTCGCCATCGTCCTCCTCGGGCTCGGGCTCGGCCCAGAACAGGCGGTCGGGCAGCACGTGGCCCATGCCGGGGCGGAAGCCCGCGTCGAGGCAGCGGTCCATGTAGGCCAGCGCCTCGGTGGTGGCGGCCACCAGGTCGGTGCCGCTGGCCAGCAGCGCGGCCAGCGCGGCCGACAGGGTGTCGCCGGCGCCCGAGAAGACGGCCTCGAGGCGCTCGTACTTCTCGCTGGTCAGCACCGACTGCGGCGAGGCCAGCACGTTGTCGATGAACTGGTCGGGCAGCACCAGGCCGGTGACCAGGGTGTAGGGCACGCCGAACTCGCCGGCCGCCATCGCGATGTCGCGCGCGCCGGGCGGGCGCTCGCCGCTCCAGTCGGGCAGCAGCCAGCGCCACAGCGTGCTGTGGTTGCCCACCAGCACCGTGGTCTGGGGCAGCACCAGGTCGCGGAAGGCGTCGAGGTAGGCGTCGATCTCGTTCTCGTCCCACCACGAGAGGTTGGGCATGTACGCCACCACCGGCACCTCGGGGTAGTCGGCGGCGGTCTCGGCGATGGTGCTCAGCGCCTCGGGCGTGCCGGCGAAGCCGACCTTGATCAGCTGCACCTCGACGTCCTCGAGGATGGCGCGGGTCTGCTCGGCGATGGCCTCCTCGTCGAACGCGAAGTGGTCGAAGATCTCGGCCGTGTCGCGCGCGTAGGCGCCGGTCACCACCGGCAACATGTGGGCGCCCACCGACCCCATGGCCAGCCCGTCGCCGGCCAGGCCGCCGGCACCGCTCGGGTCGCTGGCATTGAACACCAGGACGCAGGGGGGATTCAGGTCCTGATCCGCCAAGGCATCGCCGTCGGGCAGGGGATCGTTAAGATCGCCCGGTTTGTCAACGCTGTCTGCTGGATGTAAGTGGAAGGTCATACGCCGGGCGGAATCCGCTGGATGGTGGCATGGGCGCGACGTTTACAGGGCGCCAGTGAGATACGCATAGATACACTCGTTGCATTTAATGAACAAGGACTTTAAGCTCCGATGAATACGAAAACTTGGATGTGCCTGATTTGTGGGTGGATCTATGACGAAGCTGTAGGTGTACCGGAAGACGGGATTGCGGCAGGCACGGCCTGGGCCGACGTTCCGATGAACTGGACCTGCCCCGAGTGCGGTGCGCGCAAGGAAGACTTCGAAATGGTTGAAATCTGAAAAGCATGGCATAGAGCTACGCGATCTGCGCCGGTGTACGGCGCGGCGGGCATCCAAGTCTCATGAGCAGGAGCTTTTGCAATGGGCCCGAATGGATCAGGTTACAAGGTGCTCGTCATCGACGACAGCAACACCATCCGGCGCAGTGCCGAGATTTTTCTGAAGCAGGGTGGTCACGAGGTTCTCCTCGCCGAAGACGGCTTCGACGCGCTCTCCAAGGTTAACGACCACAAGCCGCACCTGATTTTCTGCGACATCCTGATGCCGCGGCTGGACGGCTACCAGACCTGCGCCATCATCAAGCGCAACGCCCATTTCTCCAAGGTCCCGGTCGTGATGCTGTCGTCCAAGGACGGCGTGTTCGACAAGGCGCGCGGCCGCATGGTCGGATCGCAAGACTACCTGACCAAGCCTTTCACCAAAGACCAGCTGCTGCAGGCCGTGCAGCAGTTCGGCAACGTTTCACAGGAAGTGCAGTAAATGCCCATTCGAAAAATCCTCGTCGTCGACGACTCCAAGACTGAACTGGTGTTCCTGTCCGACCTGCTCCACAAGAACGGCTTCGCCGTGAAGACCGCCGAGAACGCCGAGGACGCCATGCGCCGCCTCGAGGAAGACCAGCCCGACCTGATCCTGATGGACGTGGTGATGCCCGGCCAGAACGGCTTCCAGCTCACGCGCGCGATCGCCCGCGATCCGCAGTACGCCGCGATCCCGATCATCCTGTGCACGAGCAAGAACCAGGAAACCGACCGCGTCTGGGGCATGCGCCAGGGCGCGCGCGACTACATCGTCAAGCCGGTGAACGCGCAGGAGCTGATGTCGAAGATCAGCGCGCTGAACTGAGCGCGGATCTGCCGAGCCCATGGCGAATCGCGACGCACTGAGAGCCTTCCAGTCCCGGCTGGCGAGCCGCCTGCAGGCCGCGCGCACCACCGGCGTGGCCGCGACCTGGCTCGCGGTCGAGGCCGGCGAGGGCAAGTACCTGTTCCCGCTCGGCCATGCCGGCGAAATCTTTCCCTGGACGCCGCCGCAGCCCGTGCCCTACACGGCGCCGTGGTTCCTCGGCGTGGCCAACCTGCGCGGCGGCCTCTACGGCGTGGTGCAGCTGTCGGCCTTCGCCGGCGGCGCGCCCAGCGGTCCGGCCGCCAGCGAAGCGGCCCGCATCCAGTCCCGGCTGGTCGCGCTCAACGAGCTGCTCGACGTCAACTGCGCCCTGCTGGTCGATCGGCTCGCGGGGCTGCGCGGCGTCGAGGCCTTCGCGTCCTCCGAGCCCCCGGGCGCCGACGCGCCACCCTGGGCCGGACATCTCTACACCGACGCCGCCGGCGAACGCTGGCAGGAAGTCAATCTGCAGGCGCTGTCGCAGCAGCCCCAGTTTCTGAGTATCGGCGCCTAGCTGTCACAAGCGCCTGTGCACCCGACCACCACCTGAAGGACCGACCGTGAGCTCGATCGCCGACAAGTTCAAGAAATTACTGCCCGCCAGCGGCAACGACAAGGCCCGCGTCGATGGTTCGGGTTCGCTCGCGATCGACAACGTCGACACGGTGCAGGTCCCCGACGAGAAAACCGTGCGCATCGCGCGCGCGCCGGGCGACACCTCCTTCGGCGGCGCGCCGGCCGCCAGCTCCTTCAGCGAGGGCGGTGCCCTGGTCGATGGCGGCGAGGCCGCCAACGAGCCCGGCCGGCCCGATGCCTCCACCGACCTGCTCGCCGACGACGGCCGCGCCGGCCAGAGTCCCGCGCGTCAGCAGCGCGTGCTCGCAATTTTGCTGGCGGTGGTGGTGCTGGCGCTGCTGCTGGTCGCCGGCCTCGCCATCCTGCGCGCCGAACGGCTCGCGCAGCAGGTGGCGGCCACCGGCCAGTCGCTGATGCAGTCGCAGCGCCTCGCCAAGTCGATCTCGCAGGCCCTGGTGGGCAGCGCGCCGGCCTTCACCGAGGTGAAGGACAGCGCCGACGACCTCACGCGCCGCGTCAACGGCCTGACCAACGGCGACGAGGCACTGCGCCTCGAGCCCGTGGGCGAGGCCTACGGCGAGGACATGGGCAAGATCGGCCCGCTGGTCGCGCGCGCCGATGCCAGCGCCAAGGCCGTGCTGGCCCAGCGCCAGATCCTGACCCAGGTGGGTGCCGCCCTGCGCGACATCAACCAGCAGTCGTCCACGCTGCTCGAGATGACCGAGACCGTCGCCTCGCTCAAGATGCAGCAGAACGCCACGCTGCCCGAGATCTCGGCCGCGGGCCAGCTCGTGATGCTGACGCAGCGCATCGGCAAGTCGACCAACGAGTTCTTCACGGTCGAGGGCGTGAACCCCGACGCCGTGTTCCTGCTCGGCAAGGACCTGAACACCTTCCAGGAAACCACGCGCGGCCTGCTCGACGGCAACGCGCAGCAGCGCTTCCCCGGCTCGAAGGACCCGCAGACGCGCCAGCAGCTCGAAGCCATCCTGAAGACCTACGAGCAGATGCGCACGCAGGCCTCGGCCATTCTGGGCAACCTGCAGGGCCTGGTGGCCGCGCGCGAAGCGCAGGCGTCGATCCTGACCGACAGCGAACCGCTGCGCAAATCGCTGGGCGAGCTGCAGGACAAGCTCTCGGCGCGCACCGGCCTGGGCGCCGGCACCATCGTGCTGCTGTTCGTGCTCTCGCTGGCCGCCCTGGCACTGGCCGGCGCCATCGGTTTCGTGCAGGTGCGCGAAGGCCGCGAACGCGCCGCCAACGCCGAGCGCGAACGTCTGTCGGCCGAGCAGGCTTCCGAGGAAGCCAGCCGCATCAACAACGCCAACCAGGCCGCCATTCTTCGGCTGATGAACGAACTGCAGACGGTGGCCGAAGGCGACCTGACGCAGGAAGCCACCGTGACCGAGGACATCACCGGCGCCATCGCCGACTCGGTGAACTACACGGTGGAAGAACTGCGGCTGCTGGTGGGCAACGTGCAGAACACGGCCACCCGCGTGGCGCTGACCACCTCGCAGGTGGAAAGCACCTCGACCGAGCTGCTGGCGGCCTCGACCGAACAGCTGCGCGAGATCCGCGAAACCGGCCAGTCGGTGCTGACGATGGCGGAGCGAATCAACGGCGTGTCCTCGCAGGCGCAGGAGTCCGCCACGGTGGCGCGCCAGTCGCTGCAGGCCGCGTCCTCGGGCCTGCAGGCGGTGCAGAACGCCATCGGCGGCATGAACGCCATCCGCGACCAGATCCAGGAAACCTCCAAGCGGATCAAGCGGCTGGGCGAATCCTCGCAGGAGATCGGCGAAATCACCGAGCTGATCTCGGACATTACCGAACAGACCAACGTGCTGGCACTGAACGCCGCCATCCAGGCCGCGTCGGCCGGTGAAGCCGGTCGCGGCTTCTCGGTGGTGGCGGAAGAAGTGCAGCGGCTGGCCGAACGCTCCGCGGACGCCACGCGCCAGATCTCGGCGCTGGTGAAGGCGATTCAGACCGACACGCAGGACGCGGTGGGCGCCATGGAGCGTTCCACGCAGGGCGTGGTCGAGGGGGCGAAGCTGTCCGACAACGCGGGTACCGCGCTGTCCGAGATCGACCGCGTGTCGCGCCGCCTCGCCGAGCTGATCGAGCAGATCTCGCAGTCCGCGTCCCGCGAGGCCGATTCGGCCAACGTGGTGGCGGCCAACATCCAGCACATCTTCGCCGTGACCGAGCAGACCGGCGAGGGCACGCGGACCACCGCGCAGCAGGTGCGCGAACTGTCGCAGATGGCCGAGGAACTGCGTCGTTCGGTGGCCCGTTTCAAGATTGCCTGACACAGAAGAACGGCGAGCATCCAAGGTGGCTATCCAATCCCCCGTCGCGGCCCCCCTCGCCGGCAATCCGCCGGCCACCGAAGACCTCGGGCCGCTGGCCTGGGTGCTCGGAGAAATCCAGAAGTCGCTCGAGAACGTCGGCAAGTCGCTGCGCCGCTTCGCGCGCGACGTCGGCAACGCGGCCGAGATCGAGAGCGGCCCGCTGCAGATGGCGCGCCAGCAACTGCACCAGGCCGTCGGCGCGCTGCAGATGGTGGGCCACAACGCGCCCGCGCTGGTGCTCGGCTCGATCGAGTTCGCGGTGCAGGGCTTCGTGGCCGAACCGCAGCGCTGCACCGACAGCGCCGCGCTGAAGATCGAGCGCGCGGGCTTCGCCGTCACCGATTTCCTGCAGGCGCTGCTGGCCGGCAAGAACGTGTCCTCGATCGCGCTGTTCCCGCAGTACCGCGAGGTGCTCGAACTGGTCGGCAACGAGCGCGTGCATCCGGCCGATCTCTGGAGCGCCAGCTGGCGCTGGGTCGAGATCCGTCCCGCGCTCACGCAGGCCTCGCTGGCCTACGACCCCTCGGTGCGCTCGCGGCTCGACCGCGAGGTGCTGCAACTGGTCAAGACCGGCGACCCGCAGGCCGCGCGCCGCCTGCAGGCGCTGTGCCTGGGGCTCGGCCGCGGCGCGCTGCTGCCGCGCGTGGCCAGCTTCTGGACCCTGGCGGCCGGCTTCTTCGAGGCGCTGGCGCTGGGCCTCGTGCCCGCCGACAGCTACGTCAAGCGCGCCGCCTCGCGCGTGCTGCTGCAGTACGCCACGCTCGCGCGCGGCGACAGCGTGGTGTCCGACCGGCTCGGCCAGGACCTGCTGTTCTTCTGCGCCCAGGCCGTGCCCACCGCGCGCGACGAAGCCGCCACCCTGCGCAGCGTGCGCACGGCCTGGGGCATCGCGCATGAACAACGCGTCGACTACACGGTCGAGCAGTTCGGCCGCTTCGACCCGCTGGTGCTGGCCCAGGCCCGCAAGCGCATCGAGACCGCCAAGGAGATGTGGTCGGGCCTCTCGGGCGGCGACATCACGCGCACCCGCCAGGTGGCCGACACCTTCGCCCAGCTCGGCGAATCGCTGCACCGGCTGCATCCGCCGAGCGAGCCGATGGTGCAGGCGCTCGCGCATGCCGTCGACGCCTCGGTGCGCAGCGGCCAGCCGCCCGATACCGAGCTCGCGATGGAAGTCGCGACCTCCGTGCTCTACCTCGAGGCCGCGCTCGAAGACCTCGACCCCAGCGATCCGCAGCTCACCCAGCGCATGCTCAAGCTCGCCGGGCGCATCGAGCGCGTGCGCGCGGGCGGCCATTCCGAGCCGCTCGAGCCCTGGATGGAGGACCTGTACCGCCGCGTCAGCGACCGCCAGACCATGGGCACCGTGGTCGACGAGCTGCGCAGCCATCTGAGCGAGCTCGAGAAGTCGCTCGACCAGTATTTCCGCCGCCCCGGCGAGAAGGGCCTGCTGCGCACCGTGCCGAGCCAGCTGCAGCAGATGCGCGGCGTGTTCTCGGTGCTGGGCCTCGACCAGGCCGCGAGCACCGTGCAGCGCATGCGCGACGACGTCGAGTCCATGGTGGGCAGCGCCTCGCCGGCCGACGAGATGGCCGGCTTCGACGCGCTGGGCAACAACCTCGGCGCGCTCGGCTTCCTGATCGACATGCTGGGCTACCAGCCCGCGCTGGCCAAGCGCCTGTTCGTGTTCGACGCCGAGATCGGCGAGCTCAAGCCGCTGATGGGCCGCCAGGCCGTCGAGGCCGAGGCGGCCGAAAGCGCGGCCGCGCCGGCCGCCGAGCCGCTGCTCAGCATCGAGGAGGTCGATGCCCAGATCGCGTCGAAGCTGGCCGCGCTGGCCACGCCGACGCGCAAGGCCAAGCCTTCGCCGATCGAGGAATTCAGCAGCAAGGCCGACAGCTGGACCGCCAAGATCGTCGGCCCCGCCGCGCTGCCCGACACCGAGGTCACGGAGCTCGAGGAAGACGACCTGCAGAACATCTTCCTCGACGAGGCGCGCGAGGTGGTGCACAACGGCCAGAACGCGATCACCGCGCTCGGCAGCCGCCCCGACGACACCGACGCGCTGACGGTGCTGCGCCGCGCGTTCCACACGCTCAAGGGCAGCTCGCGCATGGTCGGCCTCACCGACTTCGGCGATGCCGCCTGGTCGCTCGAGCAGGTGCTCAACACCTGGCTCGCCGACCAGCGTCCCGCCACGCCAGAGCTGCTGGCCGGCACGCAGCAGGCGCTGCGCGACTTCGGCCTGTGGGTCGAGGACATCGCGGCCTCGGCGCCGCATGGCTGGCAGTCGGCGCCGTTCAGCCGCCTGGCCGAGGCCCTGCTGGCCGGCGAGCCGGTGCCCACCGCGCCGCCGCGCGTGGCCGACGCCGAGACGCTCGCGATCGCGGCGCGTCAGATCGCCGCCGATCCCCTGCCCACCTCGCCGGCGCCGCTCGAGGTACTGCCGCCGCAGCCCTCGCTGTCGACCGCCGCCGCGCTGGCGCTGCCCGAGTTGCCCGACCTGCCCGATCTGTCGCTCGAACCGGCCGACGCCTCGGACACCTCCGACGTGCCGCGGGCCGAGGCGCGCAACGCCGGTCCGGAGGACGACGATTTCGTCTCCACCGACTTCCTCGACTTCGAGACCCGCGAGCCTTCGTCCACCGCGCCGGCGCCGCTGCCGACCGCGCTGAGCGACGGCATCGACTTCGATTTCCTGGCACCGATCGGCGCTGCCGCCAAGGCGAGCGAGCCGGCCGAGGAGGCCGCGATCGAGGCCGCCAGCCTGTCCGCCGAGCTGCCGTCCTCCGCGCTGTCGATCGACGCCGCGCAAGCCTCGGCCGAGCGCGCCGAGGCCGAGGCGCCCGCGCTGCCCGACCTCGACTGGGCGCCCGAGCCGCTGCCGCTGCGCGAAGCCAGCCAAGCCGGCGATGTCGGAGATGTCGGCAAGGCCGAGCCTATCGACTTCCCGAGATCCAGCTCGAGCCCGTGGAAGCACCGGCCGAGTTCGCCCAGGCCGCCACGGTCGCGCCCGAACCGGCCGCGCCCGAGACCGCCGCGCTGGTCGACATCGCGTCCGAGGCCCTGCCGCCGGTGGCACCCGTCCAGCCCGAACAGGCCGTGCAGGCCGAAGCGGAAACGGAAACGGAAGCGGAACAAGCGGAGCCCGTCGCCGAGGCGCCGGCCGCCGCCGAGCCCGAACCCGTGGCACCGGTGGTGCAACCGCTCGAAGTGGCCGTGGGCGGCAGCGCCGACGACCAGGTCAAGGTGATCGGCCCGCTGCGCATCGGCATCGCGCTCTACAACGTCTACCTCAACGAGGCCGACGAGTGGTCGCGCCAGCTCGCCACCGAGGTCGGCGAGTGGGCGCTGCAGCCCTACGAACGCGTGGCCGACTCGACCATCGCGCTGGCCCACTCGCTGGCCGGCAGCTCGGCCACGGTCGGCTTCCACAGCCTGTCGGGCATGGCGCGCTATTTCGAGGCCGCGCTGCAGCATCTGCAGATGCAGGGCAGCGGCACGCGCGAGCAGGGCATGGTGCTGGTCGCCGCGGCCGACGAGCTGCGCCGCCTGCTGCACCAGTTCGCGGTCGGCCTGCTGCGCGACCCCTCGCAGCAGACGCTGCAGGCGCTGCGCGACATCGCCGCGTCGCCGATGCCCTCGCCCTACGCCGAGGAACTCGCGCACGACGAGCCGCGCGCGCCGCTGCAGGTGGTGTCGCCGCAAGGCGGCGCCGACGTGGCGCTCGACGACTCCGAGGACGCCATCGACCTGGCCGACGCGGTCGACGTCGACCTGTTCCCGATCTTCGAGGAAGAGGCGGCCGAACTGCTGCCGCAGCTCGGCGAGGCGCTGCGCCAGTGGTCGCACCATCCCGACGACGGCGCGCCGCGCACCGCGGTGCTGCGCACGCTGCACACGCTCAAGGGCAGTGCCCGGCTGGCCGGCGCCATGCGCCTGGGCGAGCGCGCGCACCGCATGGAATCCGAGATCGAGCTGCTGGGCACGCAGGGCCACGTCGAGCGTTCCGACATCGAGAAGCTGCTGGCGCGCCTCGACACGCTGCAGGCCACCTTCGATGCGCTGCGCGAGGCCGACGATGCGACCCAGGTCGAACTGGCGCAGCGCGTGGCCGAAGCCACCGCGACGCCCGTCGCGCATCCCGAGCTGCGCGCCGAGCCCGCCAACGACGCCATCGCCGCGGTCGATGCCGACACCGAGGCCGAACCGGCGGCCGCCACGTCCGCGCCGGTGCGCCCGGCCCCCGCCACGCTCGCGCCGCTGCGCGCGCCGGTCGGCCAGGCCGTGCGCATCCGCACCCAGCTGCTCGACCGCCTGATGGCGCAGACCGGCGAGGTCATCATCACGCGCTCGCGGCTCGAGGCCGAACTCGGTTCGCTGCGCGGCTCGCTGGCCGACCTCACGGGCAACCTCGACCGCCTGCGCCAGCAGCTGCGCGACATCGAGGTGCAGGCCGAGAGCCAGATGCAGTCGCGGCTGGCGCAGGCCAAGGATTCGCAGCAGGGCTTCGACCCGCTGGAGTTCGACCGCTTCACCCGCGTGCAGGAGCTCACGCGCATGATGGCCGAGTCGGTGAACGACGTGGCGACCGTGCAGCGCACCCTGCAGAAGACGGTGCAGGCGACGGAAGACGACCTCAGCGTGCAGGCGCGCCAGACGCGCGAACTGCAGCGCGGCCTGCTGCGCACGCGCATGGTGGAGTTCGAGGGCATCTCCGACCGCCTCTACCGCGTGGTGCGCCAGGCCACCAAGGACACCGGCAAGCAGGTGCGCCTCGACATCACCGGCGGCTCGATCGAAATGGACCGCGGTGTGCTCGACCGCATGACGCCGGCCTTCGAGCACCTGCTGCGCAACTGCGTGGCCCACGGCATCGAGGACGCCGCGCGGCGCGAGGCCGCGGGCAAGGACGCCAGCGGCCTGATCGTGATCGACCTCGCGCACGAGGGCAACGACGTGTCGGTGAGCTTCCGCGACGACGGCGCCGGCCTCGACCACGAGCGCATCGCCGAGCGGGCCCGCTCGCTGGGCCTGCTCGCGGCCGACCAGGCGCTCACGCCCGAGGAGGCCACCGAGCTGATCTTCCGGCCCGGCTTCTCGACGGCCGGCCAGGTGTCGGAACTCGCGGGCCGCGGCATCGGCATGGACGTGGTGCGCGCGCAGGTCGCCGCGCTCGGCGGCCGCATCGAGACGCGCAGCCAGCCGGGCCAGGGCACCACCTTCAAGCTGGTGCTGCCGCTGACCACCGCGGTGACGCACGTGGTCATGCTGCGCTTCGGCGAGGTGTCGATCGGCGTGCCGTCGAACCTGGTCGAACTGGTGCAGCGCGTGAACGCCACCGACCTCGAATCGGCCTACCTGCACGACACCCATCCGTTCGGCAGCGAACAGGTGCCGTTCTACTGGGGCGGCGCGCTGCTGCAGGCCTCGCCGCGCAGCGAGCACATCGCGGGCCGCACCAACACCCTGGTGATCGTGCGCAGCGCCGCGCAGCGCGTGGCGCTGCACGTCGACGAAGTGCTGGGCAACCAGGAAGTGGTGGTCAAGAACCTCGGGCCGCAACTGGCGCGGCTGCCGGGCCTGGCGGGCATCTCGGTGCTGGCCTCGGGCGCGGTGGCGCTGATCTACAACCCGGTGGCGTTGGCCGCGGTGCATGGCGAACAGGCACGCGCACGCCAGGCTGCCGCGCTGGCGCAGCCGGTGGCGGCGGCCGACGAGGCGCGCGGCCCGCACGGGCAGGACCCGGCCGCGGCGCTGGCGCCCGTGGTGCCGCAGATTCCGCTGGTGCTGGTGGTCGACGACTCGATCACCGTGCGCCGCGTCACGCAGCGCCTGCTGCAGCGCGAAGGCTACCGGGTCTCGCTGGCGGCCGACGGCCTGCAGGCGCTCGAGCGGCTGCAGCAGGAACGCCCGGCGGTCGTGCTGTCCGACATCGAGATGCCGCGCATGGACGGCTTCGACCTCGCGCGCAACATCCGCGGCGACGCGGCGCTGGCCGAGCTGCCGATCATCATGATCACCTCGCGCATCGCCGAGAAGCACCGCGACTACGCGCGCGACCTCGGCGTGAACCACTACCTCGGCAAGCCCTACTCCGAAGAGGAACTGCTGCGGCTGGTGCGGGCCTACACCAGCGACACGGCGACGCTCGCGGCGGCCTGAGGCGCGCGCCCCGCGAAAAAAAAGCCCGGACGGCGAGGAGCCTCCGGGCTTTTCCTTTGGGGCGGCCGGCGCTACTTCTTCGCCAGCGCCTTGCTGCGCGCCACCGCGTAGCGCTGCAGCGTGCGCTCGCGCGCCTCGGCATGGTCGACCACCGGCACCGGGTAGTTGTCGCCGAGCTTCACGCCCGCGGCTTCGAGCTCGACCGGCGTCGCCGTCCACGGCGCATGGATCGCGCCGTTCGACAGCCCCGCGAGCTGCGGCAGGTAGCGCCGGATGAACTTGCCGTCGGGATCGAAGCGCTCGCTCTGCGTCACCGGGTTGAAGATGCGGAAGTAGGGCTGCGCGTCGCAGCCGCTCGAGCTCGCCCATTGCCAGCCGCCGTTGTTCGACGCCAGCTCGAAGTCGTTGAGGTGCAGCGCGAAGTAGGCCTCGCCGCGGCGCCAGTCGAGCCCCAGGTCCTTGCACAGGAAACTCGCCACCACCATGCGCAGCCGGTTGTGCATGTAGCCGCTCTGGTTGATCTGCAGCATGGCCGCGTCGACCAGCGGATAGCCGGTGCGGCCCTGGCACCAGGCCTCGAACAGCTGGTCGGCATGCTTGCCGTGGTGCCACTGGATCTTGTCGTACTCGGGGCGGAAGCTCTTCGACTCGCCCTTTTCGTGCACGTGCGGGAAGTGGGCCAGGATCTGGAAGTAGAAGTCGCGCCAGATCAGCTCGCTGAGCCAGGTCGCGGCGCCCGCGTCGCCCTGCAGCGAGAGCTGGCGCGCCACGCCCGCCACCTGCCGGATCGACACCGTGCCGAAGCGCAGGTGCACGCCCAGGTAGCTGGGCCCGCGCACCGCCGGGTAGTTGCGCGCGGCCTCGTAGCGGTCGATGCGCTCGAAGAAGTCCTCGAACAGGATCGCCGCGCCGCGCGTGCCGGTCGGGATCTCGAGCGTGCCGAGGTTGCTCTTGCCGAAGCCCAGCGCCTCGAGCGAGGGCACCGGCGCGCGCCAGCCCTCGGGCGGCGGCACCAGGGCGTCGGCATGGCCGCGGCTCGGGTAGGACTTGAGGAAGAAGTCGTCGACCTTGGCCAGCCAGGCGCGCTTGTAGGGCGTGAACACCGTGTAGGGCTGGCCGGTCTTGGTCATCAGCTCGTCGCGCTCGAAGATCGTCGAGTCCTTGTGGGTGTGGAAGCTCACGCCCGCATTGGCCAGCGCGCCGAACACGCCGGCGTCGCGCGCCAGCGCCTCGGGCTCGTCGTCGCGGTTGGCGAACACCGCCTGCACCTCGAGCGCGCGCGCCAGCGCCGGGATCTCCTCGGCCGCCGCCGCATGGCGCACGATCAGCCCGCCGCCGAGCGCGCGCAGCTCCTCGTCGAGCTCCAGCAGCGATTCGCGGATGAATTCCACCCGCCGGTCGACCCGCGGCAGGGGGTCGAGGATCGCCGTGTCGAACACGAAAACGCAGACCAGCTGGCGGCAGCTTCGCAGCGCGTGGTAGAGGGCGGCGTTGTCGTCCACGCGCAGGTCGCGGCGGAACCACATGAGCCCTTTGGGGTAGGTCTTGTCGACGGCCAGTAAAATCGGAGGCATATGGCTTCCGATTCTGCCCCGATGAACCTGACGCATCACTTTTTGATAGCGATGCCGGGCCTGGAAGACAAGACCTTCAACCGCAGCGTCGTCTACCTGTGCGAGCACAGCGAGCGCGGCGCCCTGGGCCTGGTCATCAACAAACCCAGCGACATCAACCTCAAGGTGCTGTTCGAGAAGATCGAGCTGCACCTCGCGCGCCCCGAGCTCGGCGAAGCCCCGGTCTTCCAGGGCGGCCCGATGCAGACCGAGCGCGGCTTCGTGCTGCACGAGCCGGTCTTCACCGAGTCCGAGAAACCCGAGGAATCGGTCTACGCCTCGACCATGACCATCCCCGGCGGCCTCGAGATGACCACCTCGAAGGACGTGCTCGAGGCCCTGGCCACGGGCGCCGGCCCGCGCAAGGTGCTTGTCTCGCTGGGCTACGCGGCCTGGGGCGAGGGCCAGCTCGAGTCCGAACTGGCCGAGAACAGCTGGCTCACGGTGGGCGCCGACCCGGCCGTGATCTTCGACACCCCCATCGACCAGCGCTACGACAAGGCGCTGCTGCTGCTGGGCCTGGAGGCCTGGAAGCTTTCGCCCGACGCGGGGCATGCGTGAACGCCACGGCCATGCCCGACGCGCCAGCTTCCAGCCCCGTTCCCCCTCCCGTTCCCGCCCATTTCCAGAGCTTCCTGGCCTTCGATTTCGGCCAGAAGCGCACCGGCGTGGCGAGCGGCAACCGGCTGCTGCGCGGCGCCACGCCGCAGGCCACCATCAAGGCCGAAGGCGCCGATGCCCGCTTCGCGCAGGTCGAGGCGCGCATCCGCGAGTGGCAGCCCGATGCGCTGGTGGTGGGCGTGCCCTTCCATCCCGACGGCGCCGCGCACGAGAACACCCGGCGCGCGCAGAAGTTCGCGCGCCAGCTGCGCGGCCGTTTCAACCTGCAGGTGTTCGAGGTCGACGAGCGCTACAGCACCACCGAGGCGCTCTCCCAGGGCGCGCGCGATGCCGATGCCGCCTCGGCCTGCATCATCCTGGAGCAATTCTTGAGGAGTCTTCCGTGAGTTCCACCCCCGCCATTCCCGACGCCGAGGCGCTCTACACGCAACTGCTGGCCGGCGTCCGCGCGCTGCTGCGCCCCGACACCCGGCTGGTGGGAATCACCTCGGGCGGCGCCTGGCTGGTCGAGCGGCTGCAGAAGGACCTGGGCCTGGCCGGCGCGCCCGGCGTGATCTCCTCGGCCATGCACCGCGACGACTTCGCGCGCCGCGGCCTCTCGGCCAGCGCGCAGACCGCGCTGCCCTTCGACGTCAACGGCGCCGACGTGCTGCTGCTCGACGACGTGCTCTACACCGGCCGCACCATCCGCGCCGTGCTCAACGAGTTGTTCGACTTCGGCCGTCCGGGCTGCGTGCGGCTGGCGGTGCTGGTCGACCGCGGCGGGCGCGAGCTGCCGGTGGCGGCCGACTTCGCCGCCACCACGCTCGCGCTGCCCCATTCGCAGTCGCTGGCGCTGGCGCGCGCGGACGACGGCGCCTTCAGCCTCCAGGTCGAGGAAAGCAAGTAAGCCATGCTCTACAAGCGCAATCCCCAGCTCAACAAGAACGGCGAGCTCATCCACCTGCTGTCGATCGAGGGCCTGCCCAAGGACATCCTCACCCACATCCTCGACACCGCCGCCAACTTCACGAGCGTGAGCGACCGCGAAGTGAAGAAGGTGCCGCTGTTGCGCGGCAAGAGCGTGTTCAACCTGTTCTTCGAGAACAGCACGCGCACCCGCACCACCTTCGAGATCGCGGCCAAGCGGCTGTCGGCCGACGTCATCAACCTCGACATCGCGCGTTCCTCGGCGAGCAAGGGCGAGTCGCTGCTCGACACCATCGCCAACCTGAGCGCGATGGCGGCCGACCTGTTCGTGGTGCGCCACAGCGAGTCGGGTGCGCCCTACCTGATCGCGCAGCACGTCGCGCCGCACGTGCACGTGGTGAATGCCGGCGACGGCCGCCACGCGCACCCGACGCAGGGGCTGCTCGACATGTACACCATCCGCCACTACAAGAAGGACTTCGCCAACCTCACGGTGGCGATCGTCGGCGACGTGCTGCATTCGCGCGTGGCGCGCTCCGACATCCATGCGCTCACCACGCTGGGTTGCGCCGAGGTGCGCGTGGTCGGCCCCAAGACCCTGGTGCCCGGCGACATGGCCGGCATGGGCGTGCGCGTGTGTCACACGCTGGAGGAAGGCATCAAGGACTGCGACGTGGTCATCATGCTGCGGCTGCAGAACGAGCGCATGAGCGGCGCGCTGCTGCCCTCGTCGCAGGAGTTCTTCAAGACCTACGGCCTCACGCCCGAGAAGCTGCAGCTCGCGAAGCCCGACGCCATCGTGATGCACCCGGGCCCGATCAACCGCGGCGTCGAGATCGACTCGGCCGTGGTCGACGGCCGCCAGAGCGTCATCCTCCCGCAGGTCACCTTCGGCATCGCCGTGCGGATGGCGGTCATGAGCATCGTGGCCGGTAACGAAGCATGAGCAATCGGACATCCGTACGCGAAGGACGCGAAGGTTTCGCGAAGTTCGCAAAAGGAAAACCAGAAATTTCTCTTGAATTCTTTCGCGTCCTTCGCGAAACCTTCGCGTCCTCCGCGTCCGGTCAACCCGCTTTCCAGCCTGTCCCATGAACATCCTCGTCACTCACGGCCGCGTCGTTGACCCCGCGTCGGGCGTCGACCAACAAGCCGACATCGCCATCGCCGACGGCAAGATCGCCGGCATCGGCGCCATTCCCGCGGGCTTCACCGCCGAGCGCACCATCGACGCCACGGGCTGCATCGTCGCGCCCGGCCTGGTCGACCTCGCCGCGCGGCTGCGCGAGCCCGGCTACGAACACGAAGGCATGCTCGGCAGCGAGATGGCCGCGGCCGTGGCCGGCGGCGTCACCAGCCTGGTGTGCCCGCCCGACACCGACCCCGTGCTCGACGAGCCCGGCCTGGTCGAGATGCTGACCTTCCGCGCCGGCAAGCTGCCGGGCGCGCGGCTGTTCCCGCTCGGCGCGCTCACGCGCGGCCTGGCCGGCGGCGTGCTGACCGAGATGGCCGAGCTCACCGAGCGCGGCTGCGTCGGCTTCAGCCAGGCCGACGTGCCGCTGGCCGACACCCAGGTGCTGCAACGCGCGATGCTCTACGCGAGCACCTTCGGCTATACCGTGTGGCTGCGCCCGCAGGACCGCGACCTCGGCAAGGGCGTGGCCGCCAGCGGCCCGCTCGCCACCCGGCTCGGCCTCGCCGGCGTGCCGGTGGCGGCCGAGACCATCGCCATCTTCACCATCGTCGAGCTGATGCGCAGCACCAAGGCGCGCGTGCACCTGTGCCGGCTCTCGAGCGCCGCCGGGCTCGCGCTGGTGCGCGCCGCCAAGGCCGAGGGCCTGCCGCTGAGCTGCGACGTCAGCATCAATTCGCTGCACCTGGCCGACACCGACATCGGCTACTTCGACAGCCGCGCGCGCCTGAGCCCGCCGCTGCGCCAGCAGGGCGACCGCGACGCGCTCTCGGCCGCGCTGGCCGACGGCACCATCGACGCGCTGGTGTCCGACCATACGCCGGTCGAGGCCGATGCCAAGAACCTGCCGTTCGCCGAGAGCGAGCCCGGCGCCACCGGCCTCGAGCTGCTGCTGCCGCTGGCGCTGCAATGGGGCGAGCGCAGCGGCGCGGGCCTCGCGCGCGCGCTCGAGACCATCACCAGCGCGCCCGCGCGGCTGCTGCCCGCGACCGAAGCCTGCGCCGGCATCGGCCGCCTCGCGGTCGGCGGTCCGGCCGACCTGTGCGTCTTCGATCCGGCGCTCGAATGGCAGGTCACGCCCGAGGCGCTGCGCAGCCAGGGCAAGTACACGCCGTTCGCCAGCTATCCGATGCAGGGCCGCGCGCGCCACACCCTCGTGGCCGGGCGCGTGGTGCACGGCTGACGCGTTCCGGCGCGCGACGACGACGACAACAACAGGAAGAAGGCGGTCGGGCCGATGCTGCATTCACTCAAGGCACTGCGCCGCCTGCTGCACGCGATCGCGCATGCGGTCGGCGGCTGGTGGACCATCCGCTTCACCTTCCCGGGCCTCGACCAGGCCGAGCGCAACGCGCGCGTGCAGGCCTGGGCCGCGCGCATGCTCGAGATCATGGGCATCACCCTGCGCGTGCAGGGCACGCCGCCCGCGCACGGGCCGGTGCTCCTGATCTGCAACCACCTCTCGTGGCTCGACATCACGGTGATCCACGCGGCGCGCCACGTGCGCTTCGTGTCGAAGTCCGACGTCAAGCACTGGCCGCTGATCGGCACGCTGTCGAGCGGCGCGGGCACGCTCTACATCGAGCGCGAACGTCGCCGCGACGCGCTGCGCGTGGTGCACCACATGACCGACGCGCTGCGCAACGGCGACATGATCGCGGTGTTCCCCGAGGGCACCACCAGCGACGGCCGCGGCCTGCTGCCGTTCCACGCCAACCTGCTGCAGGCCGCGATCTCCTCGGGCGCGCCCGTGGTGCCGGCCGCGCTGCGCTTCGCCGATGCCGCCACCGGCGAGACCAGCCAGGCGCCGCGCTACATCGACGACGACAACCTCGCCACCTCGCTGTGGAACACGCTGCGCGCGCCGCCGCTGCTGGCCATCGTGCGCTTCGGCGAGCCGCAGTCCTCGTACAGCCGCGAGCGCCGCACCTGGGCGCAGACGCTGCACGAGGACGTGCAGCAACTGCGTCGCGACACGCACTGAGCGGGTCTTCAGCGAAGCGCCTGCAGCTTGCGCGGCATGGCGACCGCGGCAGCCTCGTCGCGCCGATCGGTCGGAACCACCAGCACGTCGCCCGTGGCCCAGCACAGCACGCGCTGCGCGACGCTGCCGACGAAGAAATCGGCGAGCGGATGGGCGCGCCGCTTGCCGACCACGAGCAGATCGGCGCGTGCGTGCTGCTGCTGCACCGTGGCCTGCCGCGCCGGGTCGCCGCGACCGAGGGTCGACAGCACGCGGTTGCGCCGCGCGCTCGATGAATCGGTCAGCGAAAACAGCCGCTCGCGCGCCCGCCGCTGGCAGTCGTGGCGGTAGGTCCTGATGGCGTGGTCCGAGACATCGGCGTAGCGCAGCTTGCTTTCGTGCATCGCGTTGAGCGCGTGGAACAGCTCCAGCGACGCGTGGGCGTCGAGGCCATGGGCGATGCTCACGAGTTCGTGCGATGCGGGCGTGAAGTCCACGGCCACCAGGATGCGGCCGTAGCGCGGCCGCGCGGCCAGCCGCGTCACGAGCACCGGGCAGCGCAGCCGCCGCAGCAGGCGCTCCACGGGCTGGCCCGTGAAGAAGGCGCCGGGCGACCGGTCGCGTTCGTGCCGCAGCACCACGAGGTCGGCGTGGCGCGCCTCGTCCACGACCTGCGCGAGGCCGCCGTTCGATACCGCCACCTGCTTGACCAGCACGCCGAAGCGCGCGCTCAGGGCGCGGGCCAGCCCCGCGAGTTCGGTGGCCGCCTCGGCATGCGCGAGCGGTTCGAGGTTCGCGGGCGCGTACATGAGCTTGAGCAGCGCGCCATGGTCCGCCGCGAGCCGCGCGGCGCGCTCGACCGCGTGCTGGCCGCGCGCCGACAGATCGGTGAGCGCGAGGATGGATTGAAGAAAAGGCGTGCCGGCTGCGGCGTTGCCGTCGGGACGCACGTGCTCCCGCTGAACCTGGGGGTGATGCATGACGCACTCCATTCGAACGCGCCCCTCGATGACGGGGGCGCAGTCACGCAGGGCGGGGGCCCGGCGGTCGATGGTTTGCGTTGAAGGTGAAGGGAAGGAGGCGGACCGCCGGGCTCAGGAATGTGCGAGCGTTGGCGGGGTCGCAGCCGTCATCCATGCGCACGCCGGCATGCAGGCGCCGAAGCGGCGCGGCGCGGCGTGGAGCGACGAGTGGGCATGCATGCGGCGCAGTCTAGGCCGGATGCGGCCCGAGCCTGCCCAGTAACCGCACGCGTCTTGCCGGATTGAAGAGGCGCGAGGCGCGCCAAAAAAAAGCGCGTCCCGAGGGACGCGCATCGGTGCGCGAGGCACCGGAGGAGTAGAGGAAGAGCAAACGTAAAGAGGAGGGCGCGAGCCCGGCTCAAAGGATCCCGAAGATCTTGAGGCCGATGATCACGGTGATCGGCACGCCGCAGGCCCAGAGGATGAGGCTTTTCATGAAGGTTCTCCTGTGTAGTGAATGACTTGCAGATTCACACGCGGCGAGGGCCGCGCCTTGCAAGAGAACCGATGCACCGTGCGTGGGCAGGTGCCTACATCTTCAGCCGCGCGAGGCGGGCGCCTCGGGCGGCACGTAGCCGAGCCGGCGCGAGATCTCGAGCGCGCAGGCGCGCAGCGGCACCGCCACGCGGCCTTCCCAGTCGCTGTCGAAGGTGGCCTCGGGGCCCATCGCGGTGATGCCCAGCACGATGTTGTGCGTCGAGTCGAACACCGGCGCGCAGAAGGCGTCGATGCCCGGGATCGGCTGGCCCAGGGTGCGCGACATGCCGTGCATGCGCGTCTCCACCAGCAGCGCCTCGAGCTGCGACTGCGACAGCTCCTCGGTGCCGCGGCCGCCGGCCGGGCCGCGCAGGCGCGCGAGGTCGTCCACCATCATCTTCTCGACCACCTTGGGCGGCAGGTAGGCCGCGAACAGCCGGCCCGTGGCCGTGTAGGCCAGCGACATCACGGTGCCGGTGCGCAGGTTCACGTGCAGCGGATGGATCGGTTCCTCGAGCCGCACCACGGTCGGCCCGAAGTTGCCCCAGACCGCGACCGCGATGCTCTGCTCGGTTTCCGAGGCCAGCGCCTCGATCAGCGGCGAGGCCTCCTTGATCGGATCGAGCCGCTGCAGCTTGGCCAGTCCGAGCTGCAGCGCCAGCGGGCCCAGCTCGTAGCGGCCCGCGCTGTCCTGCACCACGAAGCCGACCTTGAGAAAGCTCACCAGGTACGGATGGGCCTTGCCCACCGGCACGCCGGCGGCCTTGCCGAGGTCGCGCAAGGCCATGGGCGCGACATGCCGCCCGAGGGCGACGAGCAGCTGGGTTCCTATTTCGACGGATTGGATGCCACGTCTCGGCTTTTCCATGGGGCGCCCGGCGTGGGGGTTGAGAGTGGGGGCGAGTATAGCCATCAGGGTTTCTACTGATATTGTCGTGCTCAATCGACCATGACTGATCATCTGATAGTAACTAAACGGCTTGACCATATCAATGTCGCTGCCTAAACTTCGCCGCAACTTAAGTCCTACAGAAACAAGGCAACAGGCAGAGATGGAACAGAACACGTTGGAATGCGATGTGCTCGTCGTCGGCAGCGGCGCCTCGGGCATGGCGACCGCGATCACCGCGGCGTCGCAGGGTTTGAAGGTGCTGGTGGTCGAGAAGGAGCCGCGCTTCGGCGGCACCACCGCGCGCTCGGGCGGCTGGCTGTGGATCCCGGGCACGCGCCTGGCCACGGAGCAGGGCATCCACGAGCCGGCCGGCGCCGCGCTCGACTACATGAAGCACGAGACCACCACCCACTTCGACGCGGCGCGCGTGAGCGCCTTCCTCGAGATGGGCCCGAAGGCGATCGACTTCTTCACGCGCAACACCTGCGTGCAGTTCGACATGCCGCCGGTGTTCCCCGACTACCACGCCGAGGCGCCCGGCGGCCAGCCCGGCGGGCGCTCGATGGTCACGCGCCCCTTCGACGGCCGCGAGCTCGGCCCGCGCATCAAGCAGCTCGCGCCGCCGCTGCCCGAGCTCACGGTGTTCGGGATGATGTTGGGCTCGGGCCCCGAGATCAAACACTTCATGCGGGCCTTCAAGTCGCCGACCTCGTTCTGGTACGTGACCAAGCGGCTGAGCCGGCACTTCCTCGACGTGCTGCGCCATGGCCGCGGCATGACCCTGACCAACGGCAACGCGCTCGCGGGCCGGCTCGCCAAGGCCGCGATGGACCAGAACATTCCCGTGTGGCTCTCCTCGCCCGTGAAGAAGCTCGTGGTCGAGTACGACGGTGTTTCGGGCGCGGTGGTGCAGCACGAGGGCAAGAGCGTGCGCGTGGTGGCCAAGCGCGGTGTGGTGCTGGCCTGCGGTGGTTTTCCTTATGACGTGGAGCGCCGCAAGCAACTGTTTCCGCATGCGCCCACCGGCAAGGAGCACTACTCGCCATCGCCTTCCACCAACACCGGCGACGGCCTGCGCCTGGCCGAAGCCGTGGGTGGCCGCGTCGACGGCAGCATTCCGCATGCCGCGGCCTGGGTGCCGGCCTCGGTCACCACCCGGCCCGACGGCACCAAGGGCGTGATGCCGCACTTCATCGACCGCGCCAAGCCCGGCGTGATCGCGGTCACGCCCAAGGGCAAGCGCTTCGCCAACGAGGGCAACTCGTACCACGACTTCGTGCAGGCCATGGTCAAGGCCTGCGCCGGCGAGCCCGAGGTCACGGCCTGGCTGCTGTGCGACCACAAGGCGCTGCGCGACTACGGCCTGGGCTGCGTGGCACCGGCGCCGCTGCCGATCGGCCGGCATCTGAAGAGCGGCTACCTCAAGCACGGCGCCAGCATCGGCGAGCTCGCGCAGCAGATCGGCATCGCGCCCGCGGTGCTCGAGGCCACGGTGAAGGAATTCAACGACGGCGCGCGCACCGGCGACGACCCGCTGTTCGGCAAGGGCAGCAAGGCCTACAACCGCTACCAGGGCGACGCCAACGTCACGCCCAACCCCTGCGTCGCGCCGCTGGAGCACGGCCCCTACTACGCCATCAAGCTCGTGGTCGGAGACATCGGCACCTTCGCCGGCCTGGTGGTCGACGAGAAGACCCGCGTGCTCGACGTCAACCGCCAGCCGATCAAGGGCCTCTACGCGGTCGGCAACGACGCGGCCAGCGTGATGGGCGGCAACTACCCGGGCGCCGGCATCACGCTCGGCCCGGCACTGACCTTCGGCTACGTCGCGGGCCTGCAGGTGGCGCAGGGCGCCACGGCGGCCGCCACGCTGCAGGTGGAGCAGCGCGAGGCCGTGCCCGTGCGCCGCACCGCCTGAGTCCGCTTCCCTTCAACCACGCATTCACCACAGAAGGAACCTTCCCGATGGCCTTTCCTCCCCACGTCGCGCCGCGCCTGCTCGAAGGCCGCCTCGCGCTGATCACCGGCGCCGGCCAGGGCAACGGCCGCGCGCTCGCGCTGGGCCTGGCGCAGGCCGGCGCGCGCGTCGTCGTCACCGACATGAACGAGGCCACCGTGGGCGAGACCGCGCAGCTGGTGCGCGACGAAGGCGGCCAGGCCTGGTCCTTCGTGCTCGACGTGACCTCGCCCGAGGCCTGCCATGCGCTGGCGGTGCGCGTGGGCGACGAGATCGGCGCCATCGACCTGCTGGTGAACAACGCCGGCATCATCATCCGCGAAGGCACGGCCAGCCCCAACGCCGCGGCCAACTGGAAGAAGACGCTCGACGTCAACGTGCACGGCACCTTCAACGTCACCCACGCCTGGCTCGGCGCGATCAAGTCCACCAGGGGCGCGGTGATCAACATCGCTTCGATCGCCGCCTACGCGGGGCAGGGCGCGAGCCTCGGCTACTCGCCCTCGAAGGGCGCGATCAAGATGTTCACGCAGTCGCTCGCGCAGGAACTCGCGCCCTTCGGCGTGCGCGTCAACGCGCTCGCGCCCGGCGTGATCGAGACGCCGATGACCGCTGCCACGCGCGAGAACCCGCAGCGCCTCGAATCCTTCATGACGCGCATCCCGATGGGCCGCGTCGGCCAGACCGAGGACCTCGTGGGCCCGGTGATCTTCCTCGCGAGCGACATGTCGCGCTACGTCACCGGCATCACGCTGCCGGTGGACGGCGGCTTCCTCGCGGTCTGAGTCTTCCTTCGCCTTTTCGCTTTCCCCGACCGTCAACCTCCAGGAGACAAAATGAGAATCTTCCGTGTCTACAAGACGCTGCTCGCGACCGCCGCCCTCGCGGCATTCGCCGCCGGTGCCTCGGCGCAGGACATCAAGCTCGGCTACAACGGCGACCTCTCGGCCTCGCCCTCGGCGCAGAGCGGCCAGGCCGCGGTGCTCGGCATGGAAGCCGCGATCGCCGACCTCAACGCCGCCGGCGGCGTGCTCGGCCGCAAGTTCACGCTGGTCACGCGCGACGACGTGTCGGCGCCGCCCAAGTCGATCCAGAACATGAGCGACCTGATCGACAACGAGAAGGTGGCGGCGGTGTTCGGCCCCACCAACTCGGGCAACGCCATGGCCTGGAAGCACATCGCCAACCAGAAGAAGATCCCGGTGCTGGGCAACGTGGGCTCGGGCACCGACATCACCAAGCCGATGAGCGCGGGCGCCGACAACTACATGTTCCGCGTCTCGATGGTCGACCGCGAACAGGTCGCGGCGCTGATGGCCTACGTGAAGAAGAACACCGCCGCCTCGAAGGTGGTGGGCCTGATGGCCGAGACCACCGGCTACGGCCAGGGCGGCCTCAAGGACATGGAGGAGATCGCCAAGCTGCAGGACATCAAGATCGCGGCCACCGAGCGCTTCGGCGTCGGCGACACCGACATGACCTCGCAGCTGTCGAAGATGAAGGCCGCCAACGTCGACACCGTGGTGGTGTGGGCGCAGGGCACGCCGATCGCGCAGCTGGTGCGCAGCATGGAGAAGATCAACTACTTTCCGCTGACGCTGACCTCCTGGGCCGCCGACAACATCACCTTCTACGACGCGGCCGGCAAGGCGCTGGCCGAGAAGCCGATCTTCATGCGCACCGTGAGCGAGACCCGCACGCCCGCGCAGCAGAAGCTCTTCGACCGCATCGGCAGCAAGCTCAAGGCGCCCGGTTCGTTCTCGTTCGCGCTGCATGGCTACGACTCGGTGCTGCTGCTGGCGCAGGCGATGAAGCAGGCCAACGGCACCGACGGCGCCGCCGTGCGCGCCGCGCTGGAAGACCTCAAGACCCCGGTGCAGGGCGTGCTCAAGACCTACGAGAAGCCCTTCAGCAAGACCAACCACGAGGCGCTGACCGCCAAGGACCTGGTCTGGATCCGCTGGAAGGACGGCAAGCTGCTGCCCTACAGCGACGCGCTGATCCAGGGCCTGAACCCGGCCGACTTCAAGCAGTAAGAGCAAAAAGGAAGCGAGGCCGGCGCGCCCGCGCGGTGCCCGGCCTCGCCTCGCAACGGAGATACACACATGGTTGAAGCGCTCCTGCAGGCGCTCATCAGCGGGCTCGCCGTCGGCGGTGCCTATGCGCTGGTGGCACTGGGATTCAGCATCACGTTCACGACCACCAAGACGCTGAACTTCTCGCACGGCGAGTTCGTCTCGGCCGGCGCCTTCATCGGCATGAGCGCCCTGTTCCTGGTCCTGGGCAAGCCGCTGGCCTCCACCACCTTCGGCGACGCCGTGCCCGGCGCCGGCGCGCAGCTGTTCGCGCTGCTGGCGGCGCTCGGCGTGATGGGCCTCTTGGGCTGGCTGCTCTACGTGCTCGGCGTGCGTCCGTTCGCGGGCCGCCCCGGCATGGCCTGGGTGATGAGCACGCTGGGCTTCGGCGTGATCCTGCAGAGCGTGGGGCTCGCGATCTGGGGCCCGAAGCCGGTGGTGGTGCCCGCGCCCGTGGGCGACACCGTGATCCGCATGTTCGGCGTCGGCGTGCGGCCGCAGGAACTGCTGACCCTGGGCGTGGCCGTGGTCGTGATGTTCGGCTTCGACCGCGTGATGAACCGCACCATGGTCGGCAAGGCCATGCGCGCGGTGGCGCAGAACGGCAACGTGGCCAGCCTCATGGGCATCAACACCAACGCCATGATGATCGGCGCCTTCGTCGTCAGCTCGGCGCTGGCGGGCCTGTCGGGCTTCCTGCTCGCGCCGATCGCGCAGGCCTCGCTGTTCATGGGGCTCACGGTCGGCCTCAAGGGCTTCTCGGGCGCGATGATCGGCGGCCTCAGCAATCCGCGCGGCTGCGTCATCGGCGGCTTCCTGCTCGGCGTGCTCGAGTCGATGGTCAATCTCTGGCAGGCGCAGTGGCGCGAGGTGGCGGTGTTCGCGCTCGTGATCCTGGTGCTTGCCTTCCGGCCCACGGGCCTGTTCGGCAGCCGCGCGGTGGAGAAGGTATGAAGCGCCTCGTCCATCCCCTGTCCGTGGTCGCGGTCGCCGCGGCGCTGATCGGCATCGTCTCGCTGTTCGGCAACGACTACTACCTGCGCATCGCCTTCATGATGTGTGTCTACTACCTGTGCGCGGCCGGCATGAACGTGCTGGTCGGCTATGCGGGGCAGAAGTCGCTGGGCCAGGCCGGCCTGTTCGCGGCCGGCGCCTACGGCGTCGCGCTCTTGACCTCGCGCACCGACATGGACCCCTGGCTCGCGCTGCTGCTCGCGGCCGTGATCTCGGGCCTGTGCGGCGTGCTGATCGCGCTGCCCTCGCTGCGCGTGAAGGGCCCCTACCTCGCGATGGTCACGCTGGCCTTCGGCATCGTGGTCGAGAAGCTGGTCGGCGAATGGACCGAGGTGTTCGGCGGCGCGCAGGGCATCTACGGCATCCGCCCGCTGACCTGGAAGGGCGCGCCGCTCGACACCACGCAGTGGGTGGTGCTGGGCATCGTGCTGAGCGCCGCGCTGCACCTGCTCTTGCGCAACCTGCTGCAGGGCCGCTTCGGCCGCGCGCTGCTGTCGCTGCAGGCCGACGAGATCGCGTCGTCGTCGGTGGGCGTGCGCGTCTACCGCGCCAAGGTCATGGCCTTCGTGGTCGCGGCCGTCACCTGCGGCATCGCGGGCGCGCTGGTGGCGCAGCAGAACCAGTACATCAACTCCGACTTCATCACCTTCCACCTGTCGATCTTCATTCTGCTGCTGGTGCTGTTCGGCGGCGCGGGCTCGATGTACGGACCGATCGTGGGCGCGGTGCTGCTCACGCTGACCGACGCGCTGCTCGCGCGCTGGCCCTCGGCGCAGCATTTCCTCTACGGCTTCCTGCTGCTGTTCGCGCTCTACGTGATGCCCGGCGGCGTGGTGGGGCTGGTCGACAAGTGGGTCAGCCGCTCGCGCCACCGCGGCGAGGGCGCCGGCGGCCAGGGCGTGCCGGGGCAGATCGGCCCGGGCGGCGAGGGCGAGCTGCTGGTGGTGCAGGGCGTGACCAAGTCCTATGGCGGCGTGAAGCCCGCGCAGGACGTGTCGTTCAGCCTGCAGCGCGGCCATATCCATGCGTTGATCGGACCCAACGGCGCGGGCAAGAGCACCATGATCAACATGCTCACGGGCGTGATCCAGCCCGACGCCGGCGCGATCCGCTTCCTCGGCGAGAACATCGTGGGCCGGCCCGCGCACACCATCTGCTGCCTCGGCATGGGCCGCACCTTCCAGAACCTGCGGCTGTTCGCCGAGCTCTCGGTGCTCGACAACGTGATGCTGGGCCGGCACAGCCGCATGAGCAACGGCTTCCTGTCCTCGCTCGTGGCCTGGCCCACGGCCGGCAAGCAGGAACGCGAGACGCGCGAGCGCGCGCTGCAGCTGCTCGACCTGGTCGGCCTCGGCCACCTCGCGCACTGGCCCGCGGGCAGCCTGCCCTACGGCCTGCAGCGGCGCGTGGAGCTGGCGCGCGCGCTGGCCACCGAGCCGCAGCTGCTGCTGCTCGACGAACCCGCCGCCGGCCTCAACCCGCAGGAAACCGCCGAGCTCGGCGAGCTGCTTCTGCGCATCGGCAAGTGCGGCGTCTCGATCCTGATGGTCGAGCACCACATGGACCTGGTGATGTCGATCTCGGACCACGTCATCGTGCTCGACTACGGCATCAAGATCGCCGAGGGCCGGCCGGCCGAGGTGCAGGCCAATCCGCGCGTGGTCGAGGCCTACCTGGGCGTCGACGACGACGAGGCCGATCGCGCGCCGCACGGCCTGCAGCCGCAGCCCGCCTGAGCGAAAGGACCCCCACCATCATGTTGAAGATCGAATCGGTGAAGGTCTCGTACGGCGCCATCGAGGCCGTCAAGGGCGTGAGCCTCGAAGTGCGCGCGGGCGAGGTCGTCACCATCATCGGCGCCAACGGCGCCGGCAAGAGCACCCTGCTCAAGAGCATCGTCGGCCTGGAGCCCGTGGCCCAGGGCCGCGTGCTGATCGACGGCAAGGACTGCACGCAGGTGCCGCCGCACCAGCGCGTGGGTTTGGGCGTGGCGCTGTCGCCCGAGGGCCGCGGCGTGTTCCCGACCAGACCGTGCGCGAGAACCTGATGCTCGGCGCCTACTCGCGCCGCGCCGACAAGGCCTTCGTCGACAACGCCATCGAGCGCGAGTTCGCGCGCTTCCCGCGCCTGAAGGAACGCCAGCACCAGCCCGCGGGCACCCTGTCGGGCGGCGAGCAGCAGATGCTGGCCATTGCACGCGCGCTCATGAGCGATCCGCGGCTGCTGCTGCTCGACGAACCCTCGCTGGGCCTCGCGCCGCTGATCATCAAGGACATCTTCGATGCCATCCGCCAGCTGCGCAGCTCGGGCCTCACCATCCTGCTGGTGGAGCAGATGGCCAAGCAGGCGCTCGGCGTGGCCGACCGCGCCTACGTGCTCGAGACCGGCTGCATCACGCTCGAGGGCTCCGGCCGCGAGCTGCTCGACAACCCCAAGGTGAAGTCGGCCTACCTCGGCACGCACTGACCCCAACGCCCAACCCTTCGCAAGGAAACCCAATGACCGCACCCGTTACCAAGAAATTCGCCAGCCAGGCCGACCTCGAGGAGAAGAAGGTCTCGTTCACGCGCCTGTCGGAGAACGCCTATGCCTACACGGCCGAGGGCGACCCGAACACCGGCATCTTCATCGGCGACGAGGCCGTGATGGTGGTCGACACCCAGGCCACGCCCGCGATGGCGCAGGACGTGATCCGCCGCATCCGCGAGGTCACGCCGCTGCCGATCAAGTACGTGCTGCTGTCGCATTACCACGCGGTGCGCGTGCTCGGCGCCTCGGCCTATTTCAAGGAAGGCGCCGAGCAGATCATCGCCAGCCGCGACACCTACGACCTGATCGTCGAGCGCGGCGAGCAGGACAAGGCCAGCGAGATCGGCCGCTTCCCGCGCCTGTTCCGCAACGTCGAGTCGGTGCCGCCGGGCCTGACCTGGCCCACCATGACCTTCGACGGCACCATGAGCGTGTGGCTCGGCAAGAAGCTCGAGGTGAAGATCGCGCAGGTCGGCCGTGGCCACACCAAGGGCGACACCATCGCCTACCTCGCGGACCAGAAGATCTGCTTCGCGGGCGACCTGGTCGAATACCAGAGCACCGCCTACGCGGGCGACTGCTACTTCCGCGACTGGCCCACCACGCTCGACCGCCTGGCCGGCTTCGGCTTCGAGAAGCTGGTGCCGGGCCGCGGCGCCGCGCTCGAGAACGCCACCGATGTGCGCAAGGCCATCGCCTCCACGCGCGCCTTCATCTCCGACGTCTACACGCTGGTCAACAACGGCGTGGCGCAGGGCAAGACGCTCAACGTGATCTACAAGGAGACCGTGGCCGCGCTGCGCCCGACCTACGGCCACTGGGTGATCTTCGACCACTGCATGCCCTTCGACGTGACGCGCGCCTACGACGAGGCCACGGGCCACGTGCATCCGCGCATCTGGACCGCGGAGCGCGACATCGAGATGTGGAACGCGCTGGAAAGCTGAGGTGAACCGCAGCGCGGCCGCGCCGGTCGCCACGCCGGCCTCGGTGCAGGGCTGGATGCTGCTGGCCATGGTGCTGTGGGGCGTCAACGTCTCGGCCGTGAAGGCGCTCACCGCCTCCTTCGAGGCACTGCCGCTGGCGGCGCTGCGCATGGCGGTGGCCTGCGTCGCGCTCAGCGCCGTCGTGCTGTGGCGGCGCGGCGGGCTGCCGCTGCTCGGGGCGCGCCAGCTGGCCGCGATGGCCGGCTGCGCCTTCCTCATGGTGTACGCCAACCAGATCCTGTTCGCGCACGGGTTGCAGCGCTCCACCGCCACCAACGGCGCGCTGATCATGGCGCTGAGCCCGCTGGTGTCGGCGCTGATGGCCGCGCTGGTGTTCCGCGAGCCGCTCACGCCGCGCCGCCTGCTCGGCGTGGCGCTGGGCTTCGCGGGCGTGGCGGCCGTGGTACTGAGCCATCCGGGCGCCACGCTCTCGCATGCCGGCCTCGGCGACCTGATGCTCGCGCTGTCGGTCATCAGCTTCGCGGTCGGCGGCGTCGGCGTGCAGCGGCTCGCGCGGCAGCTCGATCCGCTGTCGATGAGCTGGGTCATCTACCTGATCGGCACCGCAATGCTGATCGTGCATGCCGCGCTCGGGCCCTCGCCGCTGGGCGCGGCCCAGCTCTTTCCGGGCGCGTGGCCCTGGGTGCTGGTGCTGTTCTCGGGCGTGGCCGCGACCGCGGCCGGCAACCTGATCTGGAACCGGTCGATCTCCGTCATCGGCATCGCGCGCACCGCCGTGTTCCTCTACTGGGTGCCGGTGTTCGGCGTCGGCTTCGCGGCGCTGCTGCTGGGCGAGACGCTGACCGTCTGGCACCTGTTCGGCTTCGCCGCCGTGATGGGCGGCACCTGGCTCGGCACGCGGCCGGCCAACAAGCCTTCTTCCTGATTCATCCATGTCCGATCCGCTTCCCCTGCTGTTCCAGCCGCTGCGCCTGCGCGGGCTCGAACTCCCCAACCGCGTCGTGATCTCGCCCATGTGCCAGCACGCGGCCGAGCGCGGCCATGCCACGCCCTGGCATCTGGTGCACCTGGGCAAGTTCGCGCTCGGCGGCGCCGCGCTGATCCTCACCGAGAGCACGGCGGTCGATCCGCGCGGGCGCATCGGCACCGCCGACCTCGGCCTGTGGAAGGACAGCCAGGTCGCGCCGCTGAAGGCCGTGGTCGACTTCGTGCATGCGCAGGGCGGCGCCATCGGCGTGCAGCTCGCGCACGCGGGCCGCAAGTCGGGCAGCGAGCCGCTGTGGGAAGGCGGCGCGGCGCTGAGCGCGCAGACCATGGCGGCCGATGAGGAGCCCTGGGAGCGCCTGGGCCCGAGCGCGCTCGCGGCCGGCCCGGGCTGGTCGGCGCCGCGCGCGCTCGGCCTCGACGAGATCGAGGCCGTGGTGCAGCGCTTCGTCGATGCCGCGCGGCGCGCCGACGAGGCGGGCTTCGACGTGGTCGAGCTGCACTTCGGCCATGGCTACCTGGTCGCGAGCTTCCTCTCGCCCAATGCCAACCGGCGCGACGATGCCTATGGCGGCAGCCGCGAGAAGCGCATGGCGCTCGCGCTCGAGATCGCGCGCCGCGTGCGCGCCGCCTGGCCCGAGCACAAGCCGCTGTTCTGCCGGCTGTCGGCGGTCGACGGCACGCTCGACGGCTGGAACCTCGACGACTCGGTGGTGCTGTCGCGCGCGCTCAGTGACTGCGGCGTCGACGTCATCGACTGCTCGTCGGGCGGCCTCACCGAGGAAACGCGCGCCTTGCCCGTGCCGCGCGGCCTGGGCTTTCCAGGTGCCGTTCTCGGCGCGCATCCGGCGCGAGGCCGGCGTGGTCACGCAGGCCGTGGGAATGATCGTCGACGCGCGCCAGGCCGAGGCCGTGCTCGCCGCCGGCGATGCCGACCTGGTCGCACTGGGCCGCGAGGCGCTGTTCGATCCCTACTGGGCCCACCACGCCGCCGCCGAACTCGGCGTCGACCCCGCCTACCGGCGCTGGCCCGTGCGCCACGGCGTGTGGCTCGCCAAGCGCGCGCCGGGCCTCGCACGCGCGCGGGCCGAGGCGGCCGCCGCATCCAACGACAAGGAGACATCCCCACCATGACCGACGCCACCCTTCCGCTGCGCATGGGCCTGATCCGCAAGAAGCCCGACTGGACCGACGAGGCCTTCCGCCACCACTGGCGCCACAGCCACGGCCCGCTGGTCGCGCAACTGCCCGCCTTGCGCGGCTATCGCCAGAACCTCGTGACCGACCGGCTGCAGCGCGGCATCGACTTCGCGCGCGGCCCGTGGGACTTCGACGGCTTCTCGCAACTGGGTTTCGATGCCGCGGCGCAGGCGAACGCCGCCTTCACCGACGGCGAGCTCGCCGCGCGCATCCGCGAGGACGAGCGGCATTTCCTCGGCGGCCTGCACATCGTGAGCGTCGCGCAGAGCACCGTCATCGCGCCGCCGGCCGAACCGAACCGCCTGCTCAAGCGCATCTCGACACTGCGCCGCCGCACCGACATCTCCGAGGACGACTTCCGCCGCGAGTGGAAGGTGCATGCCGACCACGTGCGCCAGATGCCCGGCGTGGGCGGCTACCGCCAGAACGTCGTGACCGCGCGCGAGTTCGACAAGGGCACGCCCTGCGGCTACGAGACCCTGCCGATCGACGGCATCGTCGAACTGTGGTTCGAGAGCACCGACACGCTGGACGCCGCCTTCGGCTCGGCGCAGGGGCAGCGCACGATGGCGCATGCGAAGAGCTTCCTCGCGGAGATCACGGCGTTCGTGGTGGAGGAGTGGCGGGTGGTGTGAGGGCTTTGCGGCGAAGGGCATGACTCAAGGCACCAGTTTTCCCGGCGCGGGAGGCTGGACTCTGGGGCAGCGATGACGAGCCCTCGAGACTGATCGCGCGGGGGCATGTCAGTTCTGGATGCCGCGCATGGCCAATGCCAGCATTTCACGCAACATCTTCATGCCTTCGTCCGCGCGTGGGACCGCGTGCGCCATCCAGCGGCGAATCTCCGTGAGGTAGATCGTCATGAACAGCGACGCGATCAACTCGGGCGCGTCGCGCGATGCGATCTCTCCGCATTGCTGCTTGGCCTGGACAAGACCGGCGAGGATTGCGACGCTTTTCGGACGGCGTGCGTAGAAGCGCGCGGTCTCCAGGCCAGCCTCTGCGGAGCTGTCCAGAAAGTCGAAGGTTTCGCGGATCGCGGGGCGTGTCAAACGCGGCTCCCGGGCCCAGTATTCGTACCGGGATCCGAAGAACTGCTCGAGCTGGTCCAGCAACGCAGCCTGGGGGTCGATCATTGCGACGGCCATTTCGTTGGCTGCGTCCAAGTCATCGTTGATGATCATCAGAAGCAGGTCGCGCTTGTCCTTCGCATAGACAAAGACCGTCCCGGTTGCCACGTCCGCGAGCGCTGCGATTTCGCGCGTGGTGGCGGCTTCATAACCCTTCTCCATGAACACTTGACGCGCCGCGAGCTTGATCCGCTGGCGCTTCTCGAGCTTTCGCCGATCTCGCAGCCCCAATGGTGCTTCGCCAGGGAGAGGGTGATGAGGTCGGGATTCGGAGTTCTTCATGAAAAATATTGAGCGCGCTCAAAAAACCGTTGACAAGCGCTGCGCCGGATTTAATAGCCGGATTTAATATTGAGCACGCTCAAATTTGAGCGGTGTTCGATTTATACCCCGGCCGAACTCGAGCGAGGCGGCACGGTACAGCGAAGGGAGACAGCGTGAAGTTATGTCGTTTCGACGAAGGGCGTCTCGGATTGATCGAAGGCGATCGAGTCCGTGACATCAGTGTTGTCCTGGATCAGCTCCCCACATTGCGCTGGCCGATCCCGGCAGGCGATATGTTGATCCGCGAACTGCCCAACCTCCAAGACGAGATGGCCCGTGCCAGGGACGGGGCACCCAGCTACCCACTCGACGACGTCCAGTTGCTGAGCCCGATCGCGAACCCGTCCAAGATCATCGCCGCGCCGCTCAACTATCACGCCCATGTGAGCGAATCGGCCGCGGATGCCGCCATCCACAACGGCGTGCATCTGCCTGGTTACGACGGCTTTTCCTCGCCAGTCGACAAGTTCGGGGTGTTTCTCAAATCCACGACATCGGTGGTCGGGGCCGGCGAAGGGGTGCGTATTGCCTTCCCCGGCCGTCGTAACGACCATGAGGTCGAACTGGCCGTGGTCATCGGCAAGCAGTGCAAGAACGTCGTGGCGAACGACGCAGCCCATGTGATTGCCGGCTATTGCATCGGCCTGGACATGACCGTGCGCGGCACTGAAGACCGCAGCTATCGCAAATCCGCCGACACCTACACGGTGCTCGGTCCCTGCCTTGTCACTCGCGACGAGATCCACGATCCAAACGCATTGGACATGTCTCTTCTCGTCAACGGCGCGCCCAGGCAGCAGGCCAACACACGCGATCTCATTACCGGCATCGACGAGTTGGTGGCGATCGCTTCGCGCCTCTACACGCTGTATCCGGGTGACGTCATCCTGACTGGAACGCCGGAAGGCGTGGCGTCGATCGAACCTGGTGACCTCATGACCGCGACCATCGAGCAGATCGGTTCGATGCACGTGCGCATCCTCGGCTAGACGTTTCCCGGAGACACGCATGAACGCGAACACCACTGCCGTGGGAGAGTCGTTGCTCGCCCAGCGTCAAAGCTTCTACGCCAAGATCGCCCAGCAAAACTACGCACCCTTGTGGGAGCAATTGCACAGTCTTGTGACTGCGACGCCGCGGTCGGCATGCCAGCCTGGGCATTGGCCCTACGCTGTCGCGCGGGAGTACCTGGCCGAAGCAGGGAAGTTGATCACCGCCAAGGAGGCCGAGCGGCGCGTCCTCGTCCTGGAGAACCCGGGGCTGCGCGGGAAAGCTGCAATCACCACGGCCCTCTACGCGGGATTGCAGATGGTCCTTCCGGGCGAGACCGCACCGGCGCATCGACACAGCCAATCCGCACTGCGCCTGGTCTTGGAAGGCGATGGCGCCTATACGAACGTCGACGGCGAGCGCGTGCACATGCACCGCGGGGACTTCGTCATCACGCCGTCGTGGGCGTGGCATGACCACGGCAATCACACGGACCGGCCGATGGTGTGGCTCGATGGCCTCGACCTGCCTCTGGTCGGCATGCTCGATGCGAGCTTCTGCGCCGCATCGGCCGAGGAGGTGCAAGCCTGCATCCGGCCCGAAGGCGACGCACTGAATCGCTATGGGAATGCCATGGCGCCGGTGGATTGGACGCCCCCTGCGAACAGGGCTTCGCCGCTCTTCACTTATCCCTACGAACGTACCCTCGGCTCGTTGCGCACGCTGGCAGCGACAGACAGGATCGACGGCTGCCACGGCTACAGGTTGCGCTACGTCAACCCGCTGACGGGTGGCTATCCGATGCCGAGCATCGGCGCGTTCGCTCAATGGTTGCCCCAGGGCTTTCGCGGCGGCAGGTGCAGGTGCTCAGCCGGCTCCGTTTTCGCTCTGCTCGAAGGCCAGGTGACCGCGCATATCGATGAGCGCACTTTCCAGGTTGCACCGAACGACGTCTTCGTCGTACCAAGCTGGGCTTCTCTGAGCCTGGAGAGCCACCACGACAGCGTGTTGTTCAGTTTTTCCGATCGACCCGTACAGGAAGCGCTGGGCCTGTGGCGCGAGCAGCGTGGCGATACGTCCGGAAGGATCCCTCTAGGGCAGACATGAAATCAGATCCAGTTGTTATTTCCGGTGGCGGCCCCGTAGGGCTGGTGGCAGCGCTGGCATTGGCGCGCAGCGGCATCGAGGTCGTCGTGCTCGAGGCGGCGGATTCGATTCCTCGCGATCTGCGTGCTGGTACGTTTCATCCCCCCACGGTGGAGATGCTCGCGAACCTGGGCGTTGGCGACAAGCTGCTGGCGAGCGGGATTCAGGTCCCCGAGTGGCAGATCCGAGATCGGCGCGCGGGGGTCATCGCCTCCTTCGATCTCGGCCTCATCGCCGACGAGACGCCTTATCCGTATCGTCTGCATTGCGAGCAGCACAAGTTGTCTCATCTCCTCCATGAGGCATTGCAGCAGTCGTCCCATGCGACGATTCGCCTCGGCGAGCGCTGCACCGGCTTTTCGCAAGACAAGGATGGCGTCTCCGTCAACATCGAGCGAACCGATGGAAGCGTCGATGTCCTGCGGGGCAGCTATCTGATCGGAGCAGACGGCGCCCGCAGCACAGTGCGCAAGTCCCTCGGCGTAGAGTTCGAAGGCTTCACCTGGCCCGAGCGCTTCCTGGTGTTCGCAACGCGCCACGACCTGCGTGAGGATGGCTTCAGTGGCAACGCATACATCGCGGATCCCGATGAGTGGTGCGCGATCTTCGTGCAGCCGCACGACGGCCCGCCGGGAATCTGGCGCATTGCATTTCCGGTTCCTGGGGACATGGCGGAGAGCGATGTGCTTTCCGACAGCTTCGTGCAAAGCCGCATCCAGGGATTCCTGTCGCCGGATCGCGAGTACGACATTCCCTACAGAAGCATCTATCGCGTCCATCAGCGCGTGGCATCCACCTTCAGGGTTGGACGGATCGTGCTGGCCGGAGATGCCGCGCATGTCAACAATCCGCTCGGCGGCATGGGCCTGAACAGCGGCATTCACGACGCCGTGAACCTGGCTGAGAAGCTGGGCGCGGTCATCGACGGAGCGGCACCCGATCTGCTGGACCGCTACGTGCGCCAGCGCCGTCAAACCAACATCGAGTACGTGCAGGCCATCACGATCCGCAACAAGAGACTTCTGGAGGAGCGCGATCCGAAAGTACGCGCCAACAGATTCGACGAGTTGCGGCAGATCGCGGCCGATCCATCGATGGCCCGTGAACACCTGTTGAGCTCTTCCATGATCAACAGCGTGCGGCGCGCTGCCCACATCGTCTGAAAGCCGAAATCCACCGCCGAAAAATGGGTCGAGTCGCTGCGGCCGAAGAAAGTGATGAGAACGACAGCGTCGAATTCGAAAGGGAGACAAACAATGAAAAAGGCTTTGATCGCCTCGGTACTTCTGTGTGTTGCCGGTACGTCGGCGGCGCAATCCTCCATCACGCTGTTCGGCGTGCTCGACGCGTCCGTCAGTCGATATACCGTCAGTCGAGGAATCCATCTCGATACAGTTGGTGCAGGAAGAAGCCAGACCGTACTGGCCAATGGAGCGAACGCTGCGAGCCGCCTGGGCTTTCGTGGTACCGAAGACCTCGGTGGTGGCTACGCCGTCAGTTTCTGGCTGGAAAGTCCCTTGTCCAACGATGACGGTGGGCATGTCCGCGCGTTGAACTTCAGCCGGCGTTCCACAGTGAGCCTGTCGGGTGGCTTCGGTGAACTCCGCCTGGGGCGGGATGCGGTCCCGACCGATTGGAACGACCTCGTGTTTTCGGCGCTGGGCGTTCAAGGGGTTGGGGCGAGCCTGATCCTGCAGGCTGCGGGTCGCAATCTGACAGGGCGTGCGCTCTTGCCCGGCGACAGTAACGCCATTCGGGCGAGCAACAGCGTCAGCTACTTCCTGCCGCCGCGCCTGGGTGGTTTCCACGGGCATTTGATGTATGCCTTCCCCGAGAATGCGAAGAGCGACACGATGCTGGCCGACGGGCGGACCGTTGCACTGGGTGGCAACAAGGGACGCTACGCGGGCGGCCGTCTCGGCTACGCCAGCGGGCCGCTCGATATCGCGGTGGCCTATGGCGTCAGCACGCTGGGTGATCTGGCCGGCACCGTGGCACCTCCGTATGGCGCCAATCAGTTCCTGGTGGCCTATGACGCGCGTGTCAGGACGATCAATCTTGGCGCGTCCTATGACCTGGGCGCGGTGAAGCTCATGGGCGAACTGTCGCAAGTCAGGACCCGATTCGAACAACCTGGAATCCATGGCATGTCGACCGGACTGCCCGTTCGCACCCCTTTCTCGGATACCAGCACGAACCATGGGTGGACGCTTGGTGCGACTGCGCCCCTCGGTGCGGGTGAGATCAAGTTTGCCTACTCGCACTTGAGGATCGGCCGCCGGAGTACGAACGGCATCCACACTTTCGAACCGACCTCGGCCAAGTACGCCGTCGGCTACGTGCACCACCTGTCGAAGCGTACGGCGCTCTACGCAACGGTCGCTCGGGTTTCCAACAAGAACGGTGCGTCCTTCACGGTAGGCGGTCTCGGCAATTCGGTGGCGCCTGTCGCCGAGACCCCGAACACGCGCGCCACTGGTTACGACCTCGGCATTCGTCACGCGTTCTGACCCTGCGCGCAACCTTTTCGGCGTCGAGCGCGGAGCCGAGAACCATCCGTCCCGAGGATCCGGACAACGATATGGAGACAACAATGCCCTTCTCGATAAAAACTCTGGTTGCCTTGTTCCTGGCACTCGGTGCCGCGACTGCTCAGGCGTGGCCGGAACAGCCCATCACGCTTGTGGTTCCCTACACCCCGGGCACCGGTGTCGACCAGGTCGCGCGGCAAATTGCGGCGCGACTTCCCGCGAGCCTTGGGCAACCGGTCATCGTCGACAACGTAGCCGGTGCCAGCGGCAACATCGGGACCGAGAAAGTGGTGCGCGCCAGATCTGACGGCCATACCTTGCTGGTGCAGGGAAACACGTTGGTGATGAACAAGAGCCTCTACAAGTCGCTCGTTTTCGATCCGCTGACCGATCTGATCCCGGTAGCGCGGACATCGTGGGGAAGCTTGCTTCTCGTGACCAATCCGCATGTGCAGACAACGACTTCCGTGGCGCAGGTCGTTGCGGCCGCCAAAGCCAACCCAGGCACGCTGACCTACGCAACGCCTGGCATCGGCACTCCGCACCATCTGTCGATGGCCTTGTTTCTGCAAAGCACAGGCACCGCGATGCTGCATGTGCCTTACAAGGGGACGGCGGGAGCGGTGACGGACCTGCTCGGCGGGCGAATCGACTACATGTTCTTGCCCGTGCACGTGGCGCTCCAGCACATCCGCGCGGGCAAGCTGCGTGCGCTGGCCACCGGCAGCAGCCATCGTCTGTCGCAATTGCCTGACGTGCCCACGCTTGCAGAGGCCGGCGTGACCGCCGACAACCTCGACATCTGGTACGGCGTGCTCGCCCCCAAGGGCACGCCGGCCGATGTGGTGGCGCGGCTCAACAAGGAGATCGCCGCGGTGCTGAAGTCGCCCGAGATCGCCAGGTCCTTCGAGTCGCAGGGCATGGTGCCCGCGATCTCCACGCCGGCGGAGTTCGGCACGCTGATCCAGAAGGATGCGCAGCGCTGGGCGGCGGTGGTGAAGAAGGGAAACATCACGGCCGATTGAGCTCGGCCGGTGGCGCCCATCCTGACGAGATCGGCCCGAAAGTTTTTTGCCTGCGGAGAGAGCTTCAACAGGAAGGTGCTTACAGATGAACGAAAAGAAAGCGAACCGCAGGCAGATTCTGATGGCCGGCTCGGTGGCGGCGATGATCGGCTCCGTTTCCGCCCGCGCGACTGCCACGGCCAAGTCGGCCGAACGGGTCACCTACTGTGCTGGTGCACGGCGCGTGGCACGGCGGCTGGTGCTATGCCCGCGTTGCCGAACGGCTGCGCGAGCATGGCCATCGGGTCCATGCCACGACGCTGACGGGACTCGGGGAACGCTCCCATCTCCTGTCGCCGGCCATTCGCCTGCAGACCCACATCGACGATGTCGTCAACCTCGTGAAGTGGAAGGATCTCGACCGGATTGTCCTGGTCGGCCATTCCTATGGAGGCATGGTCGTGACGGGCGCGGCGCAGTCTCTCGGGCCGCGCATCCGGGCCATGGTCTATCTCGACGCTTATGTCCCGGCCGCCGGTCAATCCTTGAGCGATCTGGCGGGCCCCGCATTGCGCACGAGGCTTGCTGATGCCGCGCAGGCGAACCAGGGCCTGTACGTTGATCCTATTTCCGCAAAGGCTTTCATGGTCAACGAAGCCGACCAGGCCTGGGTCGATGCCAAGTGCACCCCTCATCCCTATGCGACCTTCATCGATCCGCTTCCGGGCGCCGGGATGCACGAAGACATCAAGACGAAGATCTATGTGCGTGCCAATGGCTACGCGCACCCTGTGTTCGATGCGATGGCCGCTCGTCTGAGGGATCGCCCCGATTGGAAGGTCCTGCAACTGCCGTGCGGGCATGACGTGATGATCGATCAACCCGTTCAGACCGCCGACATCCTGCTGCGGGCGGCGCAAGAGAGCGGGCAGTAGCTGCGTTTCGCGCGCTCCAGGCGGCCAGAGCCCCGGTTGTGGTTCGAGAGCACCGACACGCTGGACGCCGCCTTTGGCTCGGCGCAGGGGCAGCGCACGATGGCGCATGCGAAGAGCTTCCTGGCGGAGATCACGGCGTTCGTGGTGGAGGAGCACCGGGTGGTGTGAGGCCCGTGCGGCCGAGGGCCGACAGGCGCGGATCCCCGGGGTCGAAACCCCAGTCGCGCAAGGCCTCGTCGCCACCGCCGCGCGCGTCGGCCGGTGCGCGGCCCGCGACGCTCGCGGTGCGCGAGAAGCGCGGCGCCGGCGCGGGCTGGTCCACGCCGCCGACCGGCACGAAGCTCTCGCGCGCCACGTGGTGCGCATGGCCCGGCACTTCGCCGAGCGACAGCACGGGCGTCACGCAGGCCTCGGTGCCGTCGAAGACCGCGCACCACGCATCGCGCGTGCGCGTGGCGAAGAGGGCGGCGAACCGGCGCCGCGTTTCGGGCCAGGCCGCGCGCTCGTGCTGCGGCGGCAGCGCGTCGGGCGCCAGGCCCAGCCCCGCGAGCAGCGCCGCGTAGAACGCAGGCTCGATGGCGCCGACCGCCAGGTGCCGGTGGTCGCTCGTCTCGTACACGCCGTAGAACGGGGCGCCGCCGTCGAGCAGGTTGGCCTCGCGGCGGTCCAGCCATTCGCCCGTGGCCACGCGGCCCAGGATCGGCGCCATCAGCAGCAGCGAGCCGTCGACCATCGCCGCGTCGACGACCTGTCCGTGGCCGCTGGTGCGCGCCTCCAGCACGGCGGCCATGACACCGAGCGCCAGCAGCATCGCGCCGCCGCCGAAGTCGCCGACGAGGTTGAGCGGCGGCACCGGCCTGTCGGCCGTGCCGGTGGCGTGCAGCGCACCCGTGAGGCCGATGTAGTTGATGTCGTGGCCCACGGCCCGCGCGAGCGGCCCGTGCTGCCCCCAGCCCGTCATGCGCCCGTAGACCAGCGCGGGCGATGCCGCCAGGCAGGCCTCGGGCCCGAGGCCCAGCCGCTCCATCACGCCGGGGCGGTGGCCTTCGAGCAGCACGTGCGCGTTGCGCGCCAGCGCGAGCACGGCATCGCGCGCGGCCGGGTCCTTGAGGTCGGCCGTCACGCCGCGCCGGCCGCGCAGCACCGTCTCGTGCCGCGCATCGCGCGCGATGCCCATGCCTGCCGGCACGGGCCGCGCGATGCGCAGCACGTCGGCGCCCATGTCCGCGAGCATCATCGCGGCCCAGGGCACCGGGCCGATGGCGTCGAATTCCAGCACGCGAAGACCGTGCAGGGGTCCCATGGCCGGGCTCCCTCAGCGCTCGAAATCGACCAGCACGCGGCCCGAGGTCGCGCCCTCGAGCTGCCGCGCGCTGTGTTCCATCAGCGCTCCGAGCGGTATGTGTTGCACGTGCGGCAGCACACTCGCCATGTCGGGCTTCCATTCGGTCGCGAGCTTCGTCCACAGTCGCTTGCGCTGCGCGAGCGGCGCGTTCGCCACGATGCCGAACAACTGCGCGCGTCGCATGATGAAAGGCAGCACGCTGCCCTCGTAGGTGTTGCCCGCCGCATTGCCCACCGACGCCACGGCGCCGCCGTCGGCCATCGAGCGCAGCAGCCACGACAGCATCGGCCCGCCGACGTTGTCGATGGCGGCGGAGAAGCGCGGCTTCTCGAGCGGGCGTTGCGCCGCGTCGAGCACGGCGGCATCGATCACCTCGTGCGCGCCGATGGCGCGCAGCCGCTCTTCCTGCGCCATGCGGCGCGTGATGGCCGCCACGCGATAGCCGGCGCGCGCGAGGATGGCCGTGCCCAGCAGGCCGACCGCGCCACCCGCGCCGCTCATCGCCACGCTGCCTGTGTCGGGGGCGATGCCGAGTTCGACGAAGCGCTCGAGCGCCATCGCGGCCGTGAAGCCGGGCACGCCGATGACGGCCGCCTCGTGCGGCGTGAGTCCCGGCGGCACGGCCTGCACATGCGCGGCGGGCACGCGCACGCAGGCGGAGAAGCCGCCGTCGAACGCGATGCCGGTCTGGAAGCCGTGCACGAGCACGTCCTGGCCGGGCTCGAAGGAAGGCACCGATGAGGCGAGCACCTCGCCGACCAGCTCGATGCCCGCCACGCGCGGATACGACGCGATGATCTTCGCGCGGCCGTGCAGCGAGAGGCAGTCCTTGTAGTTCACGCCCGCATAGCGGGTGCGCACCACGACCTCGCCGGCCGACAGGTCGTCGAGCCGCAGGGTCTCCAGCCGGCTCTGGACCTGGCCTTCGGCGCTCTGGTGCGTGCGAAGGGCTTCGAATGTCTGGGGAATGGGCATGGGGCCATCTGACCAGCGGCGGACCGCATCGGCAAGCGGGTGTTTCGCCTGTCGAAACACGGCTCGACCGCGCGCGCCGCGCGGCGCCACCATGCAGGCCCCCCCGACTGGAGACCCCCCGATGACCACAGGCACCCGCGCCCCCCGACTGTTCGGCGATCACTTTCTCGAACGCCTGCGGCCCGACGAGCAGGCCACCGTTCAACGCGTGCGCGACCTGTGCCGCGACACGCTCGGGCCGCGGGCCGACGCCGTCTCGCGCGAGGACCTGTTCGCCTGGGACACCTTCCGCACGCTCGCGCGCGAAGGCGTGATCGCCACGGCGTTCCCGCGCGAGTACGGCGGCACCGATGCGCGCCAGGCGCTGCGCATCCGCCTCATCGAGGAGCTGGGTCGCGTGTGCAGCACGTCGGCGTCGATGATCACGGGCACCGACCTGTCGAGCCGCGCCATCGTCGCGGGCGCGAGCGAGGCGCTGCGCCGCGAGATCGTGCCGCGGCTGTGCACCGGCGAGCTGCAGGCGGCCTTCGCGCTGACCGAGCCCGGCGCGGGCTCCGACGTGCGCGGCCTCTCGACGACGATCCGCCGCGACGGCGAGCGCTACCTCGTCACGGGCCGCAAGAAGTTCATCACGCGCGCGAGCACGGCCGACTGGTTCGCGGTGGTGGGGCGCGCCGAGGACGATCCCTCGGTGTTCATCGCGGTGCTGATGCCGCGCGAGGCCCGGGGCTTTCGCATCGGCGCGGAGGTCGACAAGCTCGGCTGGTTCGGCGTGCCGATCTCCTCGCTCGAGTTCGACGCGGTCGAGGTGCCCGCCTCGCACCGCCTCGGCGCGGAGGGCGATGGCTTCTCGCTCGCGCAGGACGCGCTGCTGCGCGCGCGCATCGGGCACGCCGCGATGGCGCTGGGCCGCGCCATCGGCGCGGTCGAGATCGCGAGCCGCTATGCGAGCGACCGCACCGTGTTCGGCAGGCGCGAGGGCGAGCATCAGGGCGTGCAGTGGATGCTGGCCGACATGGTCACGCAGATCGAGGCCAGCCGCGCGCTGCTCGCGCTCACGGCCGACAAGTACGACGGGGGCGCGAGCGACGTGTCGATCTTCGCGTCCATGGCCAAGCTGCAGGCCACCGACCTGTGCATGAAGGTCGTGACCGATGCGCTGCAGCTCACGGGCGGGCGCGGCTACCTGCGCGACTTCCCGCTCGAGCGCTTCTTCCGCGATGCCAAGCTCAACCAGATCGGGGAGGGCGCGAGCGAGGTGCACAAGACCGTCATCGGCCGCGATGTGATGCGCCGCGCGCCGCTGGCCGAGCGCAACCCGTGCCTGCGCGACGGGCCGCTCACCGACTACTGAAGGCTCAGATCACCTTCTCCGCGCGCAGCGCATCGAGCGTTGCGGCGTCGAGGCCGAACTCGCCGTAGACCTCGGCGTTGTGCTCGCCGGTGTCGGGCCCCGTGCGCGGGATCGGCAGTTCGCGGCCCGGCACGCGCGGCACCACGCACGGCGCGGGCAAGCTGCCGTAGTCGGGGTCGGGCAGCCGGATGATCGCCTCGCGCGCGCGGTAGTGCGGGTCCTGCTCGATGTCGGCGATGGTGAAGATCTTGCTGAAGGGAATGCCGGCGTCCTCGAGCCGGCGCTCGATGGTGTCGTAGTCGTGCGCGGCGAACCACGCGCCGAGCCCTTCGTCTAGCGCCACCAGGTTCACGACGCGCGCGGGGTTGCTGGCGAAGCGCGGGTCGCCCGCCCACTCGGGCCTGTCGACGGCCGCGCACAGCCGCTGGAAGATCGGATCCGACGACGCGACCACCGAGAAGTAGAGGCCGTCGCGGCTGCGGTACATGTTCGAGGGCGCGGTGTAGCTCGCGCAGTTGCCCGCGGGCATGCGCACCGTGCCGAGCTGCTCGTGCTCCACGGGCAGCGGGTCGAGCAGGCGGAACAGCGCCTCGGTGGCGGCCAGGTCCACTTCGCAGCCCAGCGCCTGCGGGTCGCCGCGCAGGCGCGCCATTTCCGAGGCGATGGAGAAGGCGCAGAACAGCCCCGCCACCGCATCGCCGACCGGGAAGTTGCTGTGCAGCGGCGAGCCGCCCGCTTCGCCCGTGAGGTTGGTGAAGCCGCTCATGGCCTCGAAGATGCGCGCGAAGCCCGGCCGCGACTTGTAGGGCCCGGTCTGGCCGAAGCCCGTGAGCCGCACCACCACGAGCCGCGGATTGGCGCGATGCAGCGTGGCCAGGTCCAGGCCCCAGCGGTCGAGCGTGCCGGTGCGGAAGTTCTCCACCAGCACGTCGAAGCGCGTCACGAGCTTGAGCAGCAGCGCGCGGCCGGCGCTCTGGCGCACATCGAGCGTGATGCCGCGCTTGCCGCGGTTGGCGATCTTCCACCACAGCGCCTTGCCGTCCTTCACGGGCTGCAGGCCGCGCAGTGCGTCGCCGCCGCCGGGCAGCTCGAGCTTCACCACCTCGGCACCCTGGTCGGCGCACAGCGTGGCGCCCAGCGGCGCGGCCAGCACGGTGGCCATGTCGAGGATGCGCACGCCCGAAAGGGCGCCGCGCGCGGGTTGTCGTGGGGTGTCGTCGGGGGAATGCAAGCGTGGCTCCAAGCCGGGGCGAAGGGCTCCGGGTACGAGCCGGTTTTGCCAGACGCCGCGCGGGCCAACAATCGCTGTTTCGCACAGCGAAACACCTGCCGCGTTTCATTGACGCCCCATTTCGAACGGCCAATCATGCCCACACCACCGCGCTCCTCCTCCCGCATGACAAGCATCGCGCTCCCGGGTCTCGTCGATCCGCACGACCTCACCGCCGACCGCCAGTTCTCGATGAACCTGGCGCGCGGCATGGAAGTGCTGCGCGTGTTCACCAGCGCCGACCCGGTGCTCGGCAACCGCGAGATCTCGGACCGCAGCGGCCTGCCCAAGCCCACGGTCTCGCGCATCACCTACACGCTCACCTTGCTCGGCTACCTGAGCCGCGACGGCGCCACGCAGAAGTACAGGCTCGGGCCCGGCGTGCTGTCGCTGGGCTACCCGCTGCTGGCCAGCATGCAGGTGCGCCAGGTCGCGCGGCCCATCATGGAAAGGCTGGCGCGCGAGACGGGCTGCTCGGTCAACCTGGGCATGCGCGACCGCTCCGACGTGGTCTACGTCGACACCATCCGCACCGACAACACCAACACCCACATGCCCGACATCGGCAGCACGCGCCCGCTGCTGGCCGCGGCGATCGGCCGCGCGCTGATGCTGGCCTGCACGGCACCGGAGCGCTCGGCCATCCTCAACCGGCTGCGGCTGCAGGACGCGGCGCTGTTCCAGCAATTGCGGCCCGCGTGGGAAGCCGACCAGAAGCTCTTTGCCGCGCGCGGCTTCTGCCACTCTCGCGGCGACTGGAAGAAGGACATCCATGCCGTCGCCGTGCCCGTGCGCGTGCCGCCGCGCGAAACGCCGCTGGCGATGAACTGCACGCTCGCCACCTACCGCTCGCCCGGCGAGCGCATGGAGCGCAAGGTCGCGCCGCTGCTGCTCGATGCCGTGCGCCAGCTCGAAACCGCGCAGGGCCTGCGCTGAACCGGAAAACCAGAAGCCCGAACCCATGATCCGCAGCCCCGAAAAATTCAATGCCCTGCTCGCCGAAGTCCGCGACTTCATCCGCAACGAATGCATGCCCATCGAGGCCGAGGTCGACCGCGACGACCTGATCCCCGAGCCCGTGGTCGAGCGCATGCGCGCGTTGGGCCTGTTCGGCCACAGCATTCCCGAGCCGTACGGCGGCGCAGGCCTCACGAGCGAAGAGCTGTCGCTGGTGAACATGGAGGTCTCGCAGGCCGCCACCACCTTCCGCGCGCGCTTCGGCGGCAACACAGGCATCGCGTCCGAGTCGCTGGTGGTCGACGGCACGCCCGAGCAGAAGCAGCGCTGGCTGCCCGAGCTGGCCAGCGGTCGCCTCACGGGCTGCTTCGCGCTCACCGAGCCCGAGGCCGGTTCCGACGCCACCGCGCAGCAGACCGTGGCCGTGCGCGATGGCGACCACTACCGCATCACGGGCCGCAAGTGCTTCATCACCAACGCGCCCATCGCCGGCCTGTTCACCGTGTTTGCGCGCACCGACCCGCAGGCCAGGGGCGCGGCCGGCATCACGGCCTTCCTGGTCGAGCGCGACACGCCCGGCCTCTCGGCGCCCGCGGGCTATCGCAAGATGGGCCAGCACGGCTCGCCGGTCGGCGAGGTGATTCTCGAAGGCTGCCGCGTGCACGCATCGGCCATCGTCGGCGGCGTGCCGGGCCTGGGCTTCAAGACGGCGATGAAGGCGCTGAACAAGCAGCGCATCAACCTCGCGGGGCTGTGCATCGGGCCGGCCATCCGGCTGGTCGACGAGATGGTGGCGCGCGCCGCGTCGCGCCGGCAGTTCGGCCAGGCCATCGGCGAGTTCCAACTGGTGCAGCAGATGATCGCCGAGAGCAACACCGAAGTGCATGCCGCGCGCGCGCTGCTGCTGGAGACGGCGCGCAAGCGCGACGACGGCGCCGACGTGACCATGGAGGCCTCGATGTGCAAGCTGTTCGCCTCCGAGATGTGCGGCCGCGTGGCCGACCGCGCGGTGCAGGTCTTCGGCGGCGCCGGCTACATCAACGACAACGTGGCCGAGCGCTTCTACCGCGACGTGCGGCTGTTCCGCCTCTACGAAGGCACGAGCCAGATCCACCTCACCAACATCGCGCGCCGCACCATGGCACGAGCCGGGCACCAGACCTGAACCGGCGGCGCGCGCCAGCCATCATCAACGGAGACAACCCATGACCCTCAAAGGCACCCTGCTGGCCGCGCTCTTCGCCGTCCAGTCCCTGGCAATGACCGCGCCCGCGTTCGCGCAGGGCGACTACCCGAGCAAGCCGATCCGAATCATCGTGCCGTTCACCGCCGGGGGCGTGGTCGACTCGATCGCGCGGCTGGTGGGCGAGCGGCTGTCGGCCAAGTACGGCCAGCCCGTCATCGTCGAGAACCGGACCGGTGCCGGCGGCTCGATCGGCACCGACTACGTGGCCAAGGCCGCGCCCGATGGCTACACGCTGCTGTGCGTGAGCCCCGGCCACGCGGTGACGCCGAGCTTGATCAAGGGCGTGGCGTGGAATCCCGTGCGCGACTTCCGCGCCATCGAGGGCTTCGGCGTGATCCCCAACGTGTTCGTGGTGCCGACCGAGGTGCCCGCCAAGACCATGGCGGAGCTGGTCGCGATGGCGAAGAAGGCCGATCCGCCGCTGACCTATGCGACGGCCGGCGTGGGCACCTCGAACCATCTGTCGGGCGAACTGCTGGCGCAGAGCGCGGAGATCAAGCTCACGCACGTGCCCTATCGCGGCCAGCCCGATGCGCTCGGCGACCTGCTCGCGGGCCGCGTGACGATGATGCCGCTGACCGTGGCGCTCGCCGTGCCGCACATCAAGACCGGCAAGCTGCGGCCGCTGGCCGTCACCACGAGCAAGCGCTCCGCCGCCTTGCCCGACACGCCCACGGTGGCGGAGGCCACGGGCCTGAAGGGCTACGACGTGGGCACCTGGTTCGGCTTCGTCGCGCCCGTGAAGACGCCCGATGCCATCGTCGCCAGGCTGTCGGCCGACGTGGCCGAGATCCTGGCCGATCCCGCGATGAAGCCCAAGCTCGACGTGCTCGGCCTCGAGGTGGCGCCGCAGGGCCCGAAGCAGTTCGACGCCTTCATCGCGAGCGAATACGACAAGTGGAGCAAGGTCATCAAGACCGCGGGCATCGAAGCGCAATGAGCGCCGCGCGCCCATCGCCCGTGCGGCCGCCGCTGTGCGAGCGGCTGGGCATCCGCCATCCGATCTTCGGCTTCTCGCACTCGGTGGACGTCTGCGCGGCCATCGCGCGGGCGGGCGGCTTCCCGGTGCTGGGACTCGCGCGCGAGCTGCCGCACGAGATTCCGCACATCCTGGCCGAGGCCAGCGAACGCATGGCGGGCCTGCCGTACGGCATCGACCTGATGCTGCCCTCGCAGGTGCCCGACGAGGCCGCGAGCATCGAGAGCGTGCGCGCGCAATTGCCCGCGCGGCACGTGGCTTTCGTCGACGGCCTGCGCGACCGCTTCCAGGTGAAGCCGCCGCAGCGGCCCAGCTTCTTCACGACGCAGGTGCGCACCCGGGCGCTGTTCGATGCGCAGATCGAGGCCGTGCTCGACTCCGACGCGCGCGGCGTGGCCACGGCCATCGGCCTGCGCGCCGACCTCATCGAGCGCGCGAAGGCGCGCGGCAAGCTCACCTTCTCGCTGGTCGGCTCGGTGCGGCATGCGCGCAAGGCGCTCGACATGGGCGTGGAGGTGCTGGTGGCGCAGGGCTACGACGCGGGCGGCCACACCGGCACGGTCGGCACGCTGTCGCTGCTGCCGCAGGTCATCGCCGAAGCCGGCGAGGTGCCGGTGCTGGCGGCCGGCGGCATCGCCACCGGCGCGCAGGTGCTGGGCGTGCTGGGCATGGGCGCGCAGGGCGCGTGGCTCGGCACCTTGTGGATGGGCGCGAAGGAGAACCACACGCCGCCCGCGCTGCTGCAACGGCTCATCGCCAGCGGCAGCGAGGACACCCTGATCACGCGCGCCCACAGCGGCAAGCCCTGCCGCGTGGTGCGCAGCGACTGGATCGATGCCTGGAACGAGCCCGGCGCGCCCGCGCCGCTGGGCATGCCGCTGCAGCAGGCGCTCACCGGCGACGTGTTCGCCTCGATGCACGAGTTCGACGACGCGCGGCTGATCTACGAGGCGGCCGGCCAGAGCGTGTTCGGCATCGAGCGGGAGACCACGGTGGGCGAGCAGATGGATGCGCTGGTCGAGGGCATGCGCAGGGCGTGGGAGCGCATGCGGGGCTGGGACGCGCGCTAGCGGCGAAGACCCCGATACAGCCACCCGACATCGCGTGGCTGCGCGAAGACAAGCTATTGACCGAACATGTAGCTGAACATGTCGCCGAAGTCCCCATAGACCGGATTGTTGCCCGTCCCCGATTCGTGGATCACGATCATGTTGTTCGCCTTCAGCATGAAGTCGTTGTACTTCGCATTGGTCGATCCGGTGAGCGAGTAGTAGTGCGGCGTTCCACCCTGCGTGTACGCGAATTGCGAAGTCTTGCCGTGCGTCTTCTTGTTGCGGTGGACTTTTGCACCAGGCAGCGGGCTGTAGTCATCGCCGTCATCGTCGTCGTCCATGACGACAAACTTGACGTTCGATGTGGATGAACTCGACAGATCGAGGCCATGCTGCAGCGCCATCTCATGGATGTCGGTCATGAGCGCGGCACCCAGCTCCGACCACGCGTTGTTGTGGAAGCGGAGATAGGCCTGATCCATCTTGACGTACGGGGCCGTGACATTGGCGCCCGTATTGATGGTCTGCATGATCTTGGCCATGGGATTGGCGGTGGTCGACCAGACGTTGGTCCCGTAGTACGGATAAAAATAGGCAGAGATTCCGCTCGAGTCCTCGGCATGGTTCAAGCCGCCCGAGGCGGTGTGCAGGCTCTGCATGGTCGCCCGGAACGCGGTCGGGCTCGTGTCCTGCGCATGGGGCCACAGCGCGCTGTCGAAGTATTTCTTGTAAGCCCCATAGAGACCGTCGTTCTGGCTGACGATCACGCCCGCCTGGTGCCAGTTGTTGCCGCTGACCGGACCATAGGCGCGCCATTCGTCGAAGTTTGCCGTGGCGGTGTAGACGACGCTGCTTTGATCGCTCGTTCCGCTGCGAATCTTGTTGATCAGCATGAACTTGTTGTGCATCTGTTCGTCGGACCCGGTGCCCCAGCCCACGAAGCGATAGGAGAGGTTGGGGCCACCGTTGGCGTCGAGATAGGCCTTGACCTGCGCGATGGAGGCGTCGCTCGCCAGGTGAATGATCATTTGCACCTTCACCCGGCCTGTGCCGCCTTGCAGTACGAATAGATCAGTTTCTCGGAATCGCTTCCCGCGAAGTCCGAATCGGAAACGTTGAGGTAGGTCGATGCATTGCCCGGGTTGAATCCGACATAGGCATCGAGCGCCATCTTGTAGGTGGCGGAGCGGATTTCCACCGTTTCCGTGGGATGGGCGGTCTTGTAGGCAATGGCGTTCTGGATCAGGTCGGAAAATTTCGCGACCACATGGCCGGGTCCGCCCACCGTGCTCCCGCTTTCGGCCATGTGGCGTTGCTCGATGACCTGGACCTTGGCGGTCCCTTTGGTGCGGACCGGGTAGATCACTGCATGCGCGGCATTGGAAAGAAGGATCGTCGCCAGGCCGATCCATACGCTCCTGCAAAGGAGGGAGGTCGTTTTTTTCATCGGTAGAAGCTCGTTGGAATGGGTGAGGAAAACCTCGCCGCTCGATCCCTTCGATCCGTTCGGCGAGCGGGCTGCTTGTCTCCGGGTACTACAGCGTCATGAAATGCCTGGCGCATCGAAGCGATGTTTTTTCTCCCTTCGCTGCTTTCCTCGGTGCGCCGCAAGGTGCATCCCCGACCGGCGCAGTGTCGAGCTGGCATCGGGTGCCGTCCAATCGCATTTCCGAGGTCGAGGTGGTCGAAAACCGATGGGTCGGCGGTGCGGCAATCCGCGTCTTCCTCGGGTTCCATTCGAGGCATCGATCCGTCATGCGCACGGCGAACCCGTTCATCGTCCCGCAGCGGGCGGTCTGGCTGAAAACCAATGAATGCAGGTCCATCGGCCAGCCACGGGGGAAAGCGCGCATGCGCGCCCCAGGCCGATGTGAGAGCCTTCGCGGCTCGCTGTCATCGAGCCTTGATGCCTCGTCCCATGTTTCACCAGTACTACAAGTGGATCCGATGCTTTCATGCTGTCGCCAGGACGGGCGGCTTCACCGCGGCGGCGCATTACCTGCGCATCGGCCAGCCCACGGTGACCGATCAGGTCAAGGCACTGGAGATTCGCTTCAATGTCGAACTCTTCCTGCGCGGAAGTCGTACCGTGAGGTTGACCCCGACGGGCGAGCGGCTCTATGGCATCACCCAGGGCCTGTTCGGCCAGGAAGAAGAAGCGATCACCTTTTTGCAGAATGCACAGAAGCTCGGAGCCGGATCGATCCGCATCGGAACGGTCTCTCCTCCCATCGCGCTGGAACTGGTCCGACGGTTCAAGAGCGCCCATCCGTCGCTCGAGGTGACGGTCTCCATCGGATCGGAAGAATCGACCTTGCGGGGTTTGCACGATTTCGACATCGACGTCGGCCTGCTGGTGGAGCCGCCGCTCACCGAGGGCTTGCACAGCGCAGCATTTCGTAGCGAGCGAATCGTCGCGGTGGTTCCCGTCGACCACCCCTGGACGCATCGCACGTCGATCGTCACGCGGGATATCGAAGGCGAAGCGGTCATCCTTCGGGAGGCCGGGTCGAAGACGCGACAGCGTGTCGAGCGTGCGTGCCGGCAAAGGAACGTGCGCCTGAACTGCGTCATGGAGATCAACAGCCGTGAAGCCATCCTGCACGCCGTTGCCTGCGGCATGGGAATCGGTTTCGTCGCGCAGGTGGAGTTCATCCCCTTGCAGGGACTGTGCGCCATCGCGATCGAGGACGAAGAGCTGTCGATCAGCTATTCGCTGTGCTGTCTGTCGGTGCGCCGGGATCGCGCGCTCATTGGCGCGTTGTTCGAAGCGACCACACCCTGAGCAGGGGCCGACCGCCGACCTGCCCAGTCCCGGCGGAACGGCTTGTTCCGCGATGCGGCTTGGGGCGCTGGAGACACGGAACCGTGTCATTGGTGCCTTCGACAGGAATCGAACCTGTATCTGAGTCTTAGGAGGACCCCGTTCTATCCATTGAACTACGAAGACGCTGAGCGGCTGGACTTTACCAGTTCGGCCGCTCCTTCCCGTGACGATGGGGCCTGGCTCAGCGCAGCCCGACGCGCGAGGCGTGCCAGCGCAGGGCGGCGGCGCGGGCCGGGTCGGTGGCTTCGATGCGGTCGGCGCGGCGCTGCAGGGCGCGCATCTGCTCGACCTCGGCGATGACCTTGTTGGGGCTCAGCAGGGTGCCCAGCAGCATGTCGGCCTCGAAGGCCAGCCTCCTGAGGACGACCGTGGCGCGACGCAGCAGCTTCGCGGGGGCGGACGATCGGTCGAGGCTGGGCATGGCGGGAAGCTCCTGGGCGTGAAACAGTGGACGGGGGTGGCGATTTTATAGGGTTAACCCGAACCCCCTGCGGCGCGGGGTCGGGCCCTCCGCAGCGCCTCCCGCGATCGCGCCGAACGCATCGCGCGCGGCTCGCCGCGGCCCATCGCGGGGTGGGCTTACCCCGATACGGAATCTTCAAAAAATTGACCGCGATCAAGCCGGCGCGTTTCGCGCACGCGCACCATCTGCGCTGTTCGGATCCGGCTCAGACTCACGACAAAAAAGAGCGCACCCTCTACAGCAGGAGACAACAGATGAAGCATTTCATTGCGCGCCTCGGCGCGTGTCGCGCACGAGTCCTGGTCGCCACCGCCGCCGCGGCGGTCATGGCAGCCGCCACCCCCGCATGGGCCTGGGAACCCGCCAAGCCCGTCGAGTTCGTGATCCCCGCCGGCACCGGCGGCGGCGCCGACCAGATGGGCCGGCTGCTGCAAGGCATCGTCATCAAGTACAAGCTGATGAAGGAGCCGCTGATCGTCGTCAACAAGTCGGGCGGCGCGGGTGCCGAAGGTTTTCTCTCGGTGAAGGAAGCCAAGGGCGATCCGCACAAGATCATCATCTCGCTGTCGAACCTCTTCACCACGCCGATGGCCACGGGCGTGCCCTTCAACTGGAAGGACATGACGCCGGTGGCGATGCTGGCGCTCGACCAGTTCGTGCTGTGGACCAACGCCGAGCAGCCCTACAAGACGGCGGGCGAGTACATCGCCGCGGTGAAGGCGGCGGGCCCGAACAAGTTCAAGATGGCCGGCACCGGCTCGAAGCAGGAAGACCAGATCATCACGGTCGCGCTCGAGAAGGCCACGGGCACCAAGTTCATCTACGTGCCGTTCAAGGGCGGCGGCGAGGTCGCGGTGCAGCTGGTGGGCGGCCACGTGAACTCCACCGTGAACAACCCGATCGAGGCGGTGGCGCAATGGCGCGCGGGCAAGCTGCGCCCGCTGTGCGTGTTCGACGACGAGCGCATGCCCTTCAAGGCCAAGGTCACCGACACGCAGTCGTGGAACGACGTGCCCACCTGCAAGGAAGCGGGCGTGCCGGCCAAGTACACGATGCTGCGCGGCATCTTCATGGCACCGGGCGTCAAGCCCGAGCAACTGGCCTTCTACAAGGACCTGCTGACCAAGGTGGCCGCCACGTCCGAGTGGAAGGAATACATGGAGAAGGGTGCCTTCAACCCGACCTTCATGACCGGTGCCGATTTCGAGAAGTGGCTCGCCAGCGCGGAAATCACGCACAAGACGCTGATGACCGAGGCCGGCTTCCTGGCCGCGAGCAAGTAACAAGCAAGAAGGCACCGGCGGCCGGGCGCGCCGCCGCGATGCATCGGACGACGTGAGCATGCGCCCGCGCGGGTGCATGGCGTCGCGCCCGGTTTTCTCTCTCTCGACAACAACACGATGGGGGCTCCATGGAGCACGACGACAACGTATCCGACACGGCCGCGCGCACGGGCGTGGCCACGAACAAGGTCGAGGCGGTGGTGGCATTGCTGCTGCTGGTGGCCGGCCTGGTGGTGGTCTTCGAAAGCCGCCGGCTCGGCGCGGGCTGGACCAGCGACGGTCCGGGCGCCGGCTACTTCCCGTTCTTCATCGGCCTGATCATCACGATCTCGGGCATCGGCATCCTCTACCAGTCGCTGCTGGGCAAGAACCGCAACACCGAGGTCTTCGTCGACCGCGAGCAGCTCAAGCGCGTGCTCTCGGTGCTGCTGCCGGCGCTGGTCTACGTGCTGGGCATCGCGCTGCTGGGCCTGTACGTGGCCTCGGCGGTCTACATCGCGCTGTTCATGGTGATCCTGGGCAAGTACTCCTGGGTCAAGGCGGCGCTTGCGGCGCTGGCCGTGAACACGCTGTTCTTCTTCATGTTCGAGGTCTGGTTCAAGGTGCCGCTGTTCAAGGGCGCGCTGGATCCGCTCTCGTTCCTCGGCTACTGACACCTTACGGAGCACAAGCGAAATGGAAGAAATCGGTGCCCTGATGCAGGGCTTCTCGGTGATCCTGACACCGACCAACATCGGCCTGATGTTCGTCGGGATCATCCTGGGCGTGCTGATCGGCGTGCTGCCCGGACTGGGCGGCGCCAACGGCGTCGCGATCCTGCTGCCGCTCACGTTCACGATGTCGCCGACCTCGGCGATCATCATGCTGTCGTGCATCTACTGGGGGGCGCTGTTCGGCGGCGCCATCACCTCGGTGCTGTTCAACATCCCGGGCGAGCCGTGGTCGGTGGCCACCACCTTCGACGGCTATCCGATGGCGCAGCAGGGCCGCGCGGGCGCGGCGCTCACCACGGCCTTCACCTCGTCGTTCGTGGGCGCCTTCCTCGCGGTGGTGATGATCACCTTCCTCGCGCCGCTGGTCGCGAAGTTCGCGCTGAAGTTCGGCTCGCCCGAATTCTTCGCGGTCTACCTGCTGACCTTCTGCAGCTTCGTGGGCATGGGCAAGGGCTCGCCGTTCAAGATCCTGGCCTCGATGGCGCTGGGCTTCGCGCTCGCCAGCGTGGGCATGGACACGGTCACGGGCCAGCTGCGCCTGACCTTCGGCCAGCCCGAGCTGATGCGCGGCTTCGACTTCCTGATCGCGGTGATCGGCCTGTTCGGCATCGGCGAGATCCTGCTGTCGATGGAAGAGGGCCTGAAGTTCTCGGGCAAGAGCGCGAAGATCGATCCGAAGGTGGTGCTGCAGACCTGGAAGCAGCTGCCGCAGTACTGGATGACCTCGCTGCGCAGCTCGCTGATCGGCATCTGGATGGGCATCACCCCGGGCGGCGCCACGCCGGCCTCGTTCATGGCCTACGGCCTGGCCAAGAAGATGTCCAAGCGCGGCTCGAAGTTCGGCACCGGCGAGGCCGAGGGCGTGGTCGCGCCCGAGACCGCGGCGCACGCGGCCGGCACCAGCGCGCTGCTGCCGATGCTGGCGCTCGGCATCCCGGGCTCGCCGACCGCGGCGGTGCTGCTGGGCGGCCTCTTGATCTGGGGCCTGCAGCCCGGGCCGCTGCTGTTCGTCGAGCAGAAGGACTTCGTCTGGGGCCTGATCGCCAGCATGTACCTGGGCAACATCGTCGGCCTGATCGTGGTGCTGAGCACGGTGCCGCTGTTCGCCTCGATCCTGCGCATCCCGTTCTCGATCATCGCGCCGGTGATCATCGTGATCTGCGCGATCGGTGCCTACACGGTGCACAACGCGATGCTCGACATCTGGTTCATGCTGGGCTTCGGCGTCATCGGCTACCTCTTCAAGAAGCTCGACTTCCCGCTCGCGCCGCTGGTGCTGGCGCTGGTGCTCGGCGACAAGGCCGAGGACTCGTTCCGCCAGGCCATGCTGGTGTCGCAGGGCGACGTGATGATCATGTTCTCGAACCCGCTGGTCGGCGGCATCACCACCCTGGCGCTCACCTTGCTGTTCTGGCCGCTGATCGCCAGGCTGCTGGCGCTCTTCAAGCCGAAGAAGCCCGACGAGTTCGCCGTCGAGCGGCCGGTCGATTGAGCACGGAGGCCACGCCATGCCCGTCATCGCACTGACCCCAGGAAATGGGCTCGCTCGCCAAGGACGTGTCGGTTCAGCTCGCCGAGGAGTTGGGGCTGGAGCTGATGCGTCACGAGGTCATCGAGCGCGTCGCCGACCGCATGCAGGTCTCGACCAGCCTGATCGGCCGCCTGCGCGGCGGCAAGGCCGGTTTCGTCGAGCGGCTCACCGCCGACCGGCGCAGCCTCGCGCTCTACACGGCCGAGGAACTGTTCGCGCTGGCCGACCGCGGCAATGTGGTGCTGCGCGGCTGGGGCGCCACCTGCCTGCTGCGGCCGGTGCCGCACGTGGTGTGCGTGCGCATCACGCGCTCGCTCAAGAAGCGCATCGACTGGCTGATGACGCACCTGGAGACCGACGACGCCGAGTTCGCCGAGGCTGAGATCCGGCGCAGCGACGAGGCGCATGCGGCGCGCATGCATGCGCAGTTCGGCGTGACCTGGGGCGACCCGGTGCTCTACGACCTGGTGCTCAACACCGACCGGCTCACGGTCGACAGCTGCGTGGCGCAGATCCGCGCGCTGGCGGCGCGGCCCGAGTTCGCCGAGACCGCGCGTTCGCGCGCGCTGCTGGCCAACATGGCGCTGGCGGCACGCGTGAAGGCGGCGCTCAAGGACGGCGCGGCCACGGCCGACATCCGCGTCACGGTGGAGGCCGACCATGGCCGCGTGAGCCTGCGCGGCATCGTGCTCGACGCGGACGAGCGCGCGCAGACCGAGGCCGTGACGGCGGCGGTGGAGGGCGTGGACGCGGTGGACAACCAGTTGCGGCTGATGGCGACGACCCGGCGCTTCGCGTCGGCGAAGCAGACCTGAATCGAGCCCTCGACCGTTCGGGCTGAGCTTGTCGAAGCCGTGCGCGAGGCTTCGACAAGCTCAGCCCGAACGGTTTGTGAAGCTCTCAGATCTTCCCGCGCTTGCGCAACCGACTCAGGGTTTCCGCGGAGAGATTGAGGTAGGACGCGAGTTCCTTGCTCGGGATGCGGTCCACGAGCTCGGGGTGCTTGCGCAGGAAACGGTGCACCCGGCCCGGCGCGTCCAGCAGGTGCAGCGTGATGGTGTGCGCCATGATCTCGCTCATGCCGCGCATCACAAGGAACTCGAACAGTTCCTTGGTCTGGGGATGGCTCGCCAGGAAGGCGGTCCATTCCTTCAGCGGCAGGCTCGCCACGCGGGCCTTGGTGACGCAGACGATGCCGTAGGGCGTGGGCGTGCCCAGGCGCATGGCCGCGTAGCTGGTCTCCATGTCGTTCTCGTCGGCGAAGCGCAGGATCATCTCCTTGCCCTCCGGGTTGCTCACCACCCGCTTGAGGATGCCGTCGAGGATGAAGTACTGCTCCATCTCCCGCACCCCCTGGTGCAGCAGGAAATCGCCCTTGTTGCCGTCGACGATCACCAGGTGCGCCTCGAGCTCGGCGCGCTCGCTCTCGTTCAGGTCCTTGAGCAGGATGTTCTGCCGGAGCTGGGCACGAATGATGTTCTTCTCCGGGTGGTTTTCCAACAACGTCATGGTCACCGTCTTGCTCGATTTCGTCGCCTGCGGCGCCGCTTCATCGGGGGTCGGCGCCGTTTTCGGGAAAGTTGACCGAGGTCAACGGCCGAAAGGATGGCCCGAATCATAGTCGCGGCTCGGGCCTCGGCCATTCACCCCAGCAGAAGGAGAGACATGTCTTCAGTTAGCACAGCCAAAGAGGCGGCCACGACGCTCGATGAGGCGATCAAGCCCAAGAGTCGGCCAGCCAACGGCGCCGCCGACGATCAGCAACTCGTCGCGCGCGCCCTCCAGCAGATGACGCAGGAAGCGCCGGAAGCGGAAACCACCGATGGTTTCCACCTGGTGATCGATGCGCTGAAGCTGAACGACATCGACACCATCTTCGCGCTGCCGGGCATCCCGATCACCGACCTGACCCGCATGGCGCAGGCCGAGGGCATGCGCGTGATCTCGTTCCGCCACGAGCAGCACGCCGGCAATGCCGCCGCTGCCGCCGGCTTCCTCACGCAGAAGCCCGGCATCTGCCTCACGGTGTCGGCGCCCGGCTTCCTCAACGGCCTGACCGCGCTGGCCAACGCCACCACCAACTGCTTCCCGATGATCCTGATCAGCGGCTCCAGCGAGCGCGAGATCGTCGACCTGCAGCAGGGCGACTACGAGGAGATGGACCAGCTGGCGATCGCCAAGCCGCTGTGCAAGGCCGCGTTCCGCGTGCTGCACGCCGAGGACATCGGCGTGGGCATCGCGCGCGCCATCCGCTCGGCCGTCTCGGGCCGCCCCGGCGGCGTGTACCTCGACCTGCCGGCCAAGCTGTTCGCGCAGACGATGGACGCCATCAAGGGCAAGAACTCGCTGATCAAGGTCATCGATCCCGCGCCGCGCCAGATCCCGGCCGCCGATGCCGTGCAGCGCGCGCTCGACCTGCTCAAGGGCGCGAAGCGCCCGCTGATCCTGCTGGGCAAGGGCGCCGCCTACGCCCAGGCCGATGCCGACATCCGCGCGCTGGTCGAGAAGACCGGCATCCCCTACCTGCCGATGTCGATGGCCAAGGGCCTCTTGCCCGACACGCATGCGCAATCGGCCGCCGCCGCGCGCTCCTACGTGCTGCAGGAAGCCGACGTGGTGCTGCTGGTGGGCGCGCGCCTGAACTGGCTGCTCTCGCACGGCAAGGGCAAGACCTGGGCGCAGGAGAAGGGCGCCAAGCAGTTCATCCAGATCGACATCGCGCCGACCGAGATCGACAGCAACGTGGCGATCGCCGCACCGGTGATCGGCGACATCGGCTCCTGCGTGGCCGCGCTGCTCGCGGGCATCGACGCCAAGTGGGCCAAGCCGCCGACCGAATGGACCGGCGCGATCGCCGAGCGCAAGGACAAGAACCTGTCGAAGATGGCCGCCACGCTCGCCGCGCGTCCCTCGCCGATGAACTTCCAGAGCGCGCTCAGCGTGATCCGCGACCAGGTCAAGGCCCGGCCCGATGCGATCGTCGTCAACGAAGGCGCCAACACGCTGGACTTCGCGCGCAGCATCGTCGACATGTACGAGCCGCGCAAGCGCCTCGACGTCGGCACCTGGGGGATCATGGGCATCGGCATGGGCTTCGCGGTGGCCGCGGCCGTGGTCACGGGCAAGCCGGTGATCGCGATCGAGGGCGACAGCGCCTTCGGCTTCAGCGGCATGGAGGTCGAGACCATCTGCCGCTACAACCTGCCGATCTGCGTGATCGTGTTCAACAACAACGGCGTCTACCGCGGCACCGACGTGAACCCGAGCGGCACGCCCGACGTGGCGCCCACCGTGTTCGTGAAGAACGCGCGCTACGACAAGCTGATGGAAGCCTTCGGCGGCGTGGGCGTGCATGCGACCACCGCCGACGAGCTGCAGGCGGCCCTGACCGAGGCCGTCGCCACCGGCCGCCCGACCCTGATCAATGCCGTCATCGACGAGACCGCGGGCACCGAGAGCGGCCGCATCACCAGTCTCAATCCGGCCACGGCGAAGAAGAAGTGATTCCTTTCATTCCAGGAGATTCGACATGAGCAACAAACCTCTCAACGGCATCAAGATCATCGACTTCACGCACGTGCAAGCCGGTCCGGCCTGCACCCAGCTGCTGGCCTGGTTCGGCGCCGACGTGATCAAGGTCGAGCGCCCCGGCGCCGGCGACGTCACGCGCTCGCAGCTGCGCGACATCCCCGACGTCGACGCGCTGTACTTCACCATGCTCAACAGCAACAAGCGCTCGCTGACGCTGGACACCAAGCAGCCCGAGGGCAAGGTGGTGCTCGAGAAGCTGATCAAGGAATCGGACGTGCTGGTCGAGAACTTCGGCCCCGGTGCGCTCGACCGCATGGGCTTCAGCTGGGAACGCATCCAGGAACTGAACCCGAAGATGATCGTCGCCTCGGTCAAGGGCTTCAGCGACGGCCACCACTACGACGACCTGAAGGTCTACGAGAACGTCGCGCAGTGCGCGGGCGGCGCCGCCTCCACCACCGGCTTCTGGGACGGCCCGCCGACCGTGAGCGCCGCGGCGCTGGGCGACAGCAACACCGGCATGCACCTGGCGATCGGCATCCTCACGGCCATCATCGGCCGCGAGCAGACCGGCAAGGGCCAGCGCGTGGCCTGCTCGATGCAGGACGCCGTGCTCAACCTGTGCCGCGTGAAGATGCGCGACCAGCAGCGCCTCGATCGCCTGGGCTACCTCGAGGAATACCCGCAGTACCCGCACGGCACCTTCAGCGACGTGGTGCCGCGCGGCGGCAATGCCGGCGGCGGCGGCCAGCCGGGCTGGGTGCTCAAGTGCAAGGGCTGGGAGACCGACCCGAACGCCTACATCTACTTCACCGTGCAGGGCCATGCGTGGGCACCGATCTGCGATGCCATCGGCAAGCCCGAGTGGAAGACCGATCCCGACTACATGACCGCCAAGGCGCGCCAGCCGCACATCACCGACATCTTCGCGACCATCGAGGGCTGGCTGGCCGACAAGACCAAGTTCGAGGCGGTCGACATCCTGCGCAAGTTCGACATCCCCTGCGCGCCGGTGCTGACGATGAAGGAACTGCTGAACGACGAATCGCTGCGCAAGAGCGGCTCGATCGTGGAAGTGCCGCACAAGGAACGCGGCACCTACTTCACCGTGGGCAGCCCGATCAAGTTCTCGGACCTCAAGCCCGAGATCACCGGTTCGCCGCTGCTGGGCGAACACACCGACGACGTGCTGGCCGAGCTCGGCTACAGCCAACAGCAGATCGCCGCGCTGCACGAAGCGAAGGCAGTCTGACCCAGGCGTTCCCCCGGGGCTTTTCCAGTCCACGAAGCGCCGGGGGGCGCGGTATTTCGGATGCGTCGAGGCGGGAGGCCAGCATGCAAGCTTCAGTGGATTTCAGGCAGCTCGTCGAAGGGGCGGGCGATGCCATCATGGTGTGCGATGCGGCCGGGGCCATCGTTCTGTGGAACCCCGCGGCCGAACGCATCTTCGGCTTCACCGAGGCCGAGGCGCTGGGTCGCTCGCTCGACCTCATCATTCCCGAGCGCCAGCGGCAGCGCCACTGGGACGGCTACCACAAGACCATGGACACCGGCATCACCAAGTACGGTGCCGATCTGCTGCGCGTGCCGGCCCTGCACAAGGACGGCCGCACCTTGTCGATCGCCTTCACGGTGTCGATGCTGTTTTCGCCACAACGCGAGGTCTCGGGCATCGTCGCCATCGTCCGCGACGAGACAGCCCGATTCGCGGAAGAGCGCAAACTGCGCGCTCGTCTGCTAGAAGCGGAAACCACGATCAAAGAAGGAGACAGTCGATGAGTCAAGCGCTGGAGGGTGTCCGCATCCTCGATTTCACCCACGTGCAATCCGGCCCCACCTGCACGCAGCTGCTGGCCTGGTTCGGCGCCGACGTCATCAAGGTCGAGCGCGCCGGCGAAGGCGATGCCACGCGTGGCCAGCTGCGCGACATCCCGGTGTGGACAGCCTCTACTTCACGATGCTGAACCACAACAAGCGCTCGATCACGCTCGACACCAAGAACCCCAAGGGGCGCCAGGTGCTCGACGAGCTGATCAAGACCTGCGACGTGCTGGTCGAGAACTTCGCGCCCGGCGCACTCGACCGCATGGGCATCACCTGGGAACACATCCAGAAGCTCAACCCGCGCATGATCGTGGCCTCGGTCAAGGGCTTCGGCCCCGGCAAGTACGCCGACTGCAAGGTCTACGAGAACGTGGCGCAGTGCGCCGGCGGCGCGGCGTCGACCACCGGCTTCGAGGACGGCCCGCCGATGGTGACCGGCGCCCAGATCGGCGACAGCGGCACCGGCCTGCACCTCGCGCTCGGCATCCTGGCGGCGCTGTTCCAGCGCAACAGCACCGGCCGCGGCCAGAAGGTGCTGGCGCCGATGCAGGACGCGGTGCTCAACCTGTGCCGCGTGAAGATGCGCGACCAGCAGCGGCTGGAACGCACTGGCACCATGCACGAATACCCGCAGTACCCCGACGGCAAGTTCGGCGACGCGGTGCCGCGCGCGGGCAATGCCTCGGGCGGCGGCCAGCCCGGCTCGATCCTCAAGTGCAAGGGCTGGGAGACCGACCCCAACGCCTACATCTACTTCATCACGCAGGCGGCGGTGTGGCCGGCGGTGTGCAAGGTGATCGGCGAGGAAGGCTGGATCACCGACGAGGCCTACGCCACGCCGGCCGCGCGCCTGCTGCACCTGAAGCCGATCTTCGCGCGCATCGAGCAATGGACCATGACCAAGGACAAGTTCGAGGCCATGGAGATCCTGAACCAGTACGACATTCCGTGCGGGCCGATCCTCTCGATGAAGGAGATCGCCGCCGACGAATCGCTGCGCGAGACCGGGACCATCGTCGAGGTCGACCATCCCACGCGCGGCAAGTACCTGACGGTGGGCAATCCGATCAAGCTGTCGGACAGCCCCACCGAGGTGAAGCGCTCGCCGCTCCTGGGCGAGCACACCGAGGAAGTGCTGATGCAGCTGGGCTACGGCCTGGAAGACGTGGCGGCGCTGCGCGCCGAACGCGTGATCTGACGACGAAGAACGCGGCGCGGTAATTCCGCGCCAATTCGAACGAATCCGCAATTGATTCGCCAATGGCATGGCCGGCGGCGAAGGGATTCGTTCGTCTTCTCTCTTTGAATTGAATTGGAGTCATGCATAACTCCAAATGAATGCTCTCAATAAAATAGTTTGACTGTTATTTATCGTTCTGCACTTCTACAGTTTGAACATGCCGGCAAGTCATTCAATTCACCGCACGGCAGTCATTCGAAAGGAGCAGACCATGCAGAACCTCACGCCCGTTCAATACTGGCTCGATGAAACCGAACGCAATGCCTACAACGCCGCCTTCTACGAATTGGGCTTGCGCTGGCACTGGACCGCCAGACCTATTGCGACCTGATGGGCACGGCGCAGGAACCCGAAAAGCGCATTGGCCATTATCTCGAGGCGAATCATCCGCATCTGCTGCGCGCCTACGACGCGGCATTCCTGGCCGATGCGATCGAACAGAAGAAGGAAGCCTACAAGCGGCGTGAAGGCGAAGGTTCCGCGCCGCTGTCGAAGCGACATTTCAATTGGGCCGAATGCCGCGGTGCCGAACTCGGCGCCTGAGTTGCAATTGAACGATCAAATCAACGGCTGATCCGATGAACATCCACGAATACCAGGGCAAGGAAGTGCTGCGCCGCCATGGCGTGGCGACGCCGCGCGGTTTCGTCTGCCGCACGAGCGACGAGGCGGCCGATGCCGCCGCCCGGCTCGGCGGGCGTTCGTGGGTGGTGAAGGCGCAGATCCACGCAGGCGGACGCGGCAAGGGCGGAGGGGTGAAGCTGGCCTGGTCGGGCGCGGAAGTGCGCCGCCATGCGGAAGCGCTGCTCGGCATGACGCTGCGCACGCACCAGACGGGGCCCGAAGGCCGGGTGGTGAGACAGTTGCTGGTCGAGGAGGGGGTGGAGATCGACCGGGAGTTCTACCTCGGGATGGTGGTCGACCGCGGTGCGCGGCGCGTGGCGTTGATGGCATCGAGCGAGGGCGGGATGGACATCGAGGAGGTGGCCGCGCGTTCGCCCGAGAAGATCCACACGCTGTTCATCGACCCGAGATGGGGATCAAGGCGGTCGAGGCCGATGCGCTCGCACGCTCGATCGGCCTCGCGGGCCGCGACGTGGTGCAGGCGCGCGAGTTCATGCAGAAGCTCTACCAGGCCTTCGACGCGAGCGACGCCTCGCTGGCCGAGATCAACCCGCTGGTGCGTACGCGCGACGGCCGGTTGATGGCACTCGACGCCAAGCTCGGCTTCGATCCGAACGCGCTGTTCCGCCAGCCCGAGATCGCCGCGATGCGCGACCTCGACGAGGAGGATCCGACGGAGATCGAAGCCTCGAAGTTCGACCTGTCGTACATCTCGCTCGACGGCGACATCGGCTGCCTGGTGAACGGCGCTGGCCTCGCGATGGCGACGATGGACGCGATCAAGCTCTATGGCGGATCGCCGGCCAACTTCCTCGACGTGGGTGGTGGCGCGAGCGTGGAGAAGGTCACCGCGGCCTTCCAGCTGATGCTGCGCAACCCGCGCCTGAAGGCGGTGCTGGTCAACATCTTCGGCGGCATCATGCGCTGCGACGTGATAGCCCATGGCATCGTCGCCGCGGCACGCGAAACGGCCCTCTCGGTGCCGCTGGTGGTGCGCATGAAGGGCACGAACGAGGACCTGGGGCGGACCATCCTCGCGCAGTCGGAGCTTCAGATCATCGGGGCCGAGGACATCGGCGAGGCTGCGCGGCAGGCGGTTGTCGTGGCTCGGGTTCCCAAGGGGCAGCGATGAACGTTGGACGAGCTTTTTGCCGTTCGTTGCGGGGCGCGCGCCGACGGGGTACTCCCTCCGCGAATGTCCCCGGCCTTCGGCCTCCTCCTTTATTTCGCTGCGGGGAGTACCCCATCGACGCGCGCCTGGGCACGGCCGTAGAACCGGCCGCACCACCGCTGCGCTCCTCGTGCACAGGGCAGTGGGTGCTTCCCGCAGCGAAATAAAGGAGGAGCCGAAGGCGGGGGACATTCGCGGAGGGAAGTACCCGCTGTCCTGTGCACGCGCCCCGAACAGCAGCTCCAGCAAAACAAGAGCGGACCTCACAGCGCGGTAAAGGAACAAGATGTCGATCCTCATCAACCGCCACACCCGCGTCATCACGCAGGGCATCACCGGCAAGACCGCCCAGTTCCACACCCAGGCCTGCCTCGAGTACGGCCACGGACGCCACTGCTTCGTCGCCGGCGTCCATCCGACCAAGGCCGGGCAGGCCATGGCCGGCATTCCCATCTACGGCACCGTCAAGGAAGCCAAGGCCCGCACCGGCGCCACCGTCTCGGTCATCTATGTGCCGCCGGCCTTCGCCGCCGCTGCCATCGATGAAGCCGTGGATGCCGAGCTCGACCTCGTGATCTGCATCACCGAGGGCATCCCGGTGCGCGACATGATCCGCACCCGCCGCCGCATGGAAGGGCGCAAGACCCTGCTGCTCGGGCCCAACTGCCCCGGCCTCATCGTGCCCGACGAGATCAAGATCGGCATCATGCCGGGCCACATCCACCAGCGCGGCCGCATCGGCGTGGTCTCGCGCTCGGGCACGCTGACCTACGAGGCCGCGAGCCAGCTCGGACGCTTCGGCATCGGCCAGTCGACCGTGGTCGGCATCGGCGGCGATCCGGTCGGTGGGCTGCGGCACATCGACGTGCTGAAGATGTTCAACGACGACCCGCGCACCGACGCCGTCATCATGGTCGGCGAGATCGGCGGCGATGCCGAGGAGGAGTGCGCGCGCTGGATCCATGCCCACATGCGCAAGCCCGTGGTCGGCTTCATCGCCGGCGCCAGCGCGCCGCCCGGCAAGCGCATGGGCCATGCGGGCGCCATCATTTCCGGCGGCAAGGGCACGGCGCAGGAGAAGCTCGCCGTCATGAAGGCCTGCGGCATTCACGTCACCGACAACCCGGCCGACATGGGGAAGCTGCTGGCCTCCCTGGTCGTGCCCGACTACCTGCCGTTCGACTAGGCCCCGCACCCGCGCAGCGCCTGTCGGCCCACCCGCATTCACAGCATCAAAAGAAAGCACAACATGCCACAACGTTGGGTCCGTTTCGAACACGCCGGAGAAGCCGCCTTCGGCACCCTGGAGGACGACGCCGTGCGCGAGTATCGCGGCGACATGTACGGCACGCCCCAGCCCACCGGCCGCGTGTTCGCGCTGGCCGGCCTGCGCCTGCTGTCGCCGAGCGAGCCGACCAAGGTCATCGCGCTGTGGAACAACTTCCACGCGCTCGGCGAGAAGCTCAAGCTCGCCGTGCCCGAGGAGCCGTTGTACCTGTTGAAGGCACCGAACTCCTTCTCGGCGCACGAGGCGCCGATCCGCAAGCCGCTGTGCGACGGCAAGGTCGTGTTCGAGGGCGAGCTCGGCATCGTCATCGGCAAGACCGCCACCGCCGTCTCCGAGGAGCGCGCGCTCGATCACGTGTTCGGCTACACCTGCGCCAACGACGTCACCGTGGCCGACATCCTCAATCGCGATGCCTCGTTCGCGCAGTGGGTGCGCGCCAAGGGCTTCGACACCTTCTGCCCCATGGGCCCGGCCATCGCCACCGGCCTCGATCCCGCCACGCTGGTGGTGCGCACCGTGCTCAACGGCGAGGAGCGGCAGAACTATCCCGTAAGCGACATGCGCTTTTCCGTGCAGCGCCTGGTCAGCCTCATCTCGCAGGACATGAGCCTGCATCCCGGCGACGTGATCCTGTGCGGCACGTCCGTGGGCGTGGGCTCGATGAAGCCCGGCAGCCTGGTCGAAGTGGAGATCGACGGCATCGGCCGCCTCTCGAATCACTTTGGCTGACGCGAAGAATTTCAACTCTTGGGGATCGACATGAAGATAGCAATCATCGGCGCGGGGGCCATCGGCGGCCTGGTGGGCGCCAAACTCGCGCTGGCCGGGGAGGACGTGACCTTCATCGTGCGCGGCGCCAACCTCCAGGCCATCGGCGCCAACGGCATCAAGCTGGTGTCGGCCGAGGGCGAGGAGCAGGTGGCGCGCAACGTGCGGGCCACCGACCGCTACGACGAGGCGGGGCCGCAGGACCTCGTGATCCTCGCGATGAAGGCGCACCAGGTCGAGGCCGTGGCCGACGACGTGGCCAAGCTCTTCGGGCCCGAGACCGCGGTCGTGACCATGCAGAACGGCATTCCCTACTGGTACTTCCAGAAGCACGGCGGCGTGCTCGAGGGCACCACCGTGCGCAGCGTCGACCCGCAGGGCGTGCTCAACACCAAGATCCCCTCGCGGCGCGTGATCGGCTGCGTGGTGTATCCGGCCTCCGAGCTGATCGCGCCCGGCGTCATCAAGCACATCGAGGGCGACCGCTTCCCGGTCGGCGAACTCGACGGCACGACCACCGAGCGCGTCGAGCGCATCGCGGCCTGCTTCGCCAACGCGGGCTTCAAGGCGCCGGTGCTCGACAACATCCGCGCCGAGATCTGGCTCAAGCTCTGGGGCAACCTGACCTTCAACCCGATCAGCAGCCTCTCGCACTCGACCCTGGTCGACATCTGCCAGTACCCGCCCTCGCGCGAACTCGCGGCCGCGATGATGCGCGAGGCCCAGGCCGTGGCGCACAAGCTCGGCATCGAGTTCCGCGTCACGCTCGAGAAGCGCATCGCGGGCGCCGAGAAGGTCGGCAAGCACAAGACCTCGATGCTGCAGGACGTCGAAGCCGGCCGCGCGCCCGAGATCGACGCGCTGGTCGGCGCGGTGGTCGAGCTCGCGCGGCTCACCGAGACCTCGACCCCGCACATCGACACCGTGTATTCGCTCGTGAAGCTGCTCGCGCGGACGATGGAAGAACAGCGCGGCCAGGTCCGGCTGCGCGAACTCGCCTGAGGACACCGACACCATGCGACGCCTTCGCAGCGCCAAGATCGTGGCCACGCTCGGTCCCGCCACTTCCGACGAGCCCGCGATCCGCGCGCTGTTCGAGCGTGGCGTGGACGTGTTCCGCCTCAACTTCAGCCACGGCACGCAGCACGACCATGCGCGCCGCCTCGAGACCATCCGCCGGCTCGAGAAGGAATTCGGCCGGCCCATCGGCGTGCTGCTCGACCTGCAGGGGCCGAAGCTGCGCCTGGGCACCTTCGAGGGCGGCCGCGCGCAGCTCGAGGCGCTCGCGCGCTTCCGGCTCGACATGGACCGCGCGAGCGGCAACGGCCGCCGCGCGCCGCTGCCGCATCCCGAGATCTTCGCCGCGCTGCAGGAAGGCACCGAGCTGCTGCTCGACGACGGCAAGCTGCGGCTGCGCGTCGACCGCCACGGCGCCGACTTCGCCGAGACCACCGTGCTGGTGGGCGGTCCCATCTCCGACCGCAAGGGCGTCAACGTGCCCAGCGTGCTGCTGCCGATCTCGCCGCTGACGCCGAAGGACCGCGACGACCTCGACGTCGGCCTCGCGATGGGCGTGGACTGGGTGGCGCTCTCGTTCGTGCAGCGGCCCGAGGACATCGACGAGGCGCGCGAGATCATCGGCACGCGCGCGGCCATCATGGCCAAGCTCGAGAAGCCCGCGGCGATCGAGCACCTCGACGCCATCGTCGAGCGCTGCGACGGCATCATGGTCGCGCGCGGCGACCTCGGCGTCGAGCTGCCGCCGGAGCGCGTGCCCGAGCTGCAGCGCCAGATCGTGCGCGCCTGCCGGCTGCGCGGCAAGCCGGTGGTGGTGGCCACGCAGATGCTCGAGTCGATGATCGCCGCGCCGGTGCCCACGCGCGCCGAGGTGTCGGACGTGGCGACCGCGGTCTACGACGGCGTCGACGCGGTGATGCTCTCGGCCGAGTCGGCCTCGGGCAAGTACCCGCTCGAGGCCGTGGCGATGATGGACCGCATCGTCGCGCGCGTGGAGGCCGATCCTTCGTACCGCACCGGCATCGACGCCACGCACGAGAGCGCGCAGTCGACCACGGCCGACGCGGTCTGCACCTCGATGCGCCAGGTGGCCGCGCTGCTCGCGCCGGCCGCCACCGTCACCTACACCTCCTCGGGCTTCACCAGCCTGCGCGCGGCGCGCGAGCGGCCCGCGGTGCCGATCCTGAGCCTCACGCCCGACATCGCGACCGCGCGCCGCATGGCGATGGTGTGGGGCGTGCACGCGGTGCTGGTGGACGACGTGCACGACGTGGGCGAGATGATCGAGTGCGCCTGCCGCACCGCGCATGCCGAGGGCTTCGCGCAGCCCGGCCAGAAGGTGGTGGTGGTGGCGGGCCTGCCCTTCGGCCAGTCGGGCACCACCAACCTGCTGCACGTCGCGCGTATTCCAAATCATTCCTGATCGCGAATACTTGACCGCGGTCATGCGGCGCGCGCGCCGCCGGCCATAGCATGGGACTTCCGAACGAAGCAGTTCTCCAGGAATCCCCATGAAGCACGCGACACTGCGCCAGTTGAAGGTTTTCGAGGCGGTGGCGCGGCTCCTGAGTTTCTCGCGCGCGGCCGAGGAGCTGCACCTCACGCAGCCTGCGGTGTCGACGCAGGTGCGCAAGCTCGAGGACCACGCCGGCAACACGCTGTTCGAGCAGTTCGGCAAGAAGGTCTACCTCACGGCCGCGGGCACCGAGCTGCTGCAGCTCAGCCGCGCGATCATCCAGCAGTTCGAGGCGGCCGAGAACGCGATGCTGCAGTTCAAGGGCATCTCGGGCGGCAAGCTCAACGTGGGCGTGATCAGCGCGGGCGACTACTTCTTTCCGCGCCTCTTGGTGGAGTTCGCGGGCCGGCACCGCGGCGTGACCCTGAACTTCACCGTGCACAACCGCGAGGGCCTGCTCACGCACATCGCCGAGAACCTCACCGACCTCGCGATCATGGTGCGGCCGCCCACCGACCTCGACACGCTGAACCAGCCGTTCGCGCCGCACCCTTACGTGATCATCGCGGCGCCCACGCATCCGCTGGTGGGCGTGAAGGGCGTGCCGCTCAAGCGGCTGATTCGCGAGCCCTTCGTGGTGCGCGAGCGCGCGTCCGACACCTGGCATTCGATGGAGGAGGGCTTCGGCGCCGCGCTGTCCGAGATCAACATCGCGATGGAGATCCGCAGCACCGAGACCATCAAGCAGGCGGTGATCGCGGGCATGGGCGTGAGCTTCGTGTCGGCCCACACCATCAGCCAGGAGCTGCGCGCGGGCAGCGTGCGGGTGCTCGACGTGCAGGGCTTTCCGCTGATGCTCAACTGGTACGTGGTGCACCGCCGCGGCAAGCGGCTGCCGCCGGTGGCACAGGCCTTCAAGGACTTCCTGCTGAACGACGGCACCGCGCTGATCTCGCAGATCGTGCCCTTCGATCCGGCGAGCTGAAGGCGAAAAAAAAGAGCGCTCTCGGCGCTCTTTCTTTTGGGTGGAGCCTCGGGGGCTCCGGCTCTCAACGCTGTTGCAGCGCGGCGCGCACGGCCTTGGCGAAGATCACGATCGGCAGCGCGGCGATCAGGTCGCGCAGCACGCCGTTCGAGGCGAAGGAGGGGGCCTTGAGGGCGGCGGAATTCAGTGCGGTGTTGTTCATGGATGTGCTCCGAATGCGGGTGGGTGGGAATGCGAACCTCCGAATTATAGGGTTTACCCTGGATTAGGGCAAACCACGAGTGACATGCCCATTTCGCGAGCAGGGCACGCGAAGGCACTCCAGAGTGGGCCGAGATGCGATCGAGGGGGTTCAGCGAGGTCCACCGAAGACGCCACCGACTTGCATCAAGCGGCGCGTTCTCATCGCGCGCCAAGACGACCATGCTAGGGAATCCACGGGGGTCCGCGGCCGGGTCCCTTCGAGGGAACTTGACGAGGGTCAAGAGTTTTTGGATCGCTCCATCCGACAGTCATCCGCACGCAGGAGGCTGCGGGTCGACGGTGTCGCGAAGCGGGGCCGACGGGACCGGAGGATCAGCCGAAGCGTGTCGATTGCGTGATGCGACGCCGTACTTGTTCGCATCTCTGCTTCGGGGACCGGTGACTCGGAACGAAACCGGCGGCGCCTCGACGCGATCCGCCGGACTTCAACTACTCAAACACAAAGATGAAGGACATTCAATGACTCGGCAAACGACCACGATCGCGGGTGCGAACCCCGCGATCTACTCCCCCTCGGGACACTCCGGCGCCGCGGCGGCGCAGCGCTCGCACAGCTACCGATGGGGACAGCTCCTGATCGGCATCGTGTGCATGGCGATGATCGCCAACCTCCAGTACGGCTGGACCCTGTTCGTCAACCCGATCGCGGAGAAGCACGGCTGGAGCCGCGCCGCGATCCAGGTGGCCTTCACCATCTTCGTGCTCACCGAGACCTGGCTGGTGCCGATCGAGGGCTACCTCGTCGACCGCTTCGGCCCGCGTCCCGTGGTGCTGGTGGGCGGCGTGCTCTGTGGCATCGGCTGGGTGATCAACTCCTTCGCGGCCTCGCTGCCGGTGCTCTACATCGCGGCGGCCATCGGCGGCATCGGCGCGGGCGCGGTCTATGGCACCTGCGTGGGCAATGCGCTCAAGTGGTTCCCCGACCGGCGCGGCCTCGCGGCGGGCCTGACCGCGGCCGGCTTCGGCGCGGGCTCCGCGCTCACCATCATCCCGATCTCGGCCATGATCAAGAACAGCGGCTACGAAGCCGCCTTCCTGTATTTTGGGATCGGGCAGGGACTGATCGTGTTCCTGCTCGCATGGATGCTGACGCGCGCGCCCGAGCATTCGAAGGCCGTGAACACCCGCAACGTGCAGCAGTCGCGGCGCGACTACGCGCCCTCCGAGGTGCTGCGCTCGCCCGTGTTCTGGGTGATGTACGCGATGTTCGTGATGGTGGCCGCCGGCGGCCTGATGGCGACCGCGCAGCTCGCGCCGATCGCCAAGGACTTCAAGATCATCGACGTGCCGGTGAACATCATGGGCCTGGTGCTGCCCGCGCTGACCTTCGCGCTGGCGATCGACCGCGTGCTCAACGGCCTGACGCGCCCGTTCTTCGGCTGGGTGTCGGACAAGATCGGCCGCGAGCAGACCATGTTCATCGCTTTCGCGATCGAGGCGGTCGGCATCCTGATGCTCTACAAGTACGGCCACAACCCGCTGCTGTTCGTGGTGCTGACCGGCATGGTGTTCTTCGCCTGGGGCGAGATCTACAGCCTGTTCCCCTCGACCTGCGCCGACACCTTCGGCGGCAAGTACGCGGCCTCGAACGCGGGCATGCTCTACACCGCCAAGGGCACGGCCTCGCTGCTGGTGCCGCTGTCGAGCGTGCTGGCCGCGAGCACCGGCAGCTGGGAGGCGGTGTTCTTCGTCGCGAGCGGCGTGAACGCGGTCGCCGCCTTGATGGCCTGGTTCGTGCTGCGCCCGATGCGCCGCAAGCACATCGAACGCAGCGAACTCCCTCATTAGGACCACCCCCGAATCTCCGCGCACTTCGTGTCGCTTCGGATCCCCCCTCAAGGGGGCGCACCCAGCGGCCCGGCAAAGCCGGTTCCGCGGGTGCCCGCGAATGCATATCCGAGGCCGACGGGTCGGGAGCCGCTACCATCGACGCCTTTGTCCAGGAGAACGGCGTGACCCTCTACAGACTCGACGAACATGAACCGTCCATCGACGCCAGCGCGCGCGTGGCGGACACGGCGAGCGTGATCGGTCAGGTCGTGCTCGGCGCGCGCAGCAGCATCGGGCCGCGCTGCGTGCTGCGCGGCGACAACGAGCCCATCACGGTGGGCGCGGGCAGCCACCTCGAGGACGGCGTGATGCTGCATGCCGACCCGGGCTTCCCGATGACCATCGGCGCCGACGTGACGGTCGAGCGGCATGTGATGCTGCACGGCTGCACCATCGGCGACGGTTCGGTGGTCGGCGAGGACACGGTGGCGCTCAACGGCGCGGTGGTGGGCCGCGAATGCATCGTCGCCACCGGCGCGCTGCTGACCGAGGGCAAGGTCTTTCCCGACCGCTCGCTGATCTCGGGCCGCCCGGCCAAGGTCACGGGCCAGGTCGACGATGCCGAGGCCGCGCGCCTCGTGCAGCGCGCGCGCGAACTGGCCGCGCGCTGATCCGCGCGGGGCCGCCGGCGCGAACGGCCCCGCGTTCCTCTCCCTGCGTTCCCGCGCACCGCGACGGATTCGCGCGCGGAATACCTCGGCGCTGCGAAGGGTTCGCACGCGTCCCACGAGGCCTCCGGATATTCCGGCCGCGGCCCAGCGACAGGGTCCTTTTCACAGGGCTCGCTCGCATTCGCATCCCCCCTGTTTCGATGGAAATTGACCTGCGTCAAGGTCATCCGCGCGCGATTCCTCGACAGTGAATCCCGAGGCAGATGACCGCGCGCGGCTCCCGGTCCCCGCACAGGGAGGCGAGCGCGAATCGACGCCACGATGACAACGGATCCGCCGGCAGGCAGACAGCGGCGGACCGGCAACGGCACCAGATCGGACGGGACCATGACAACAGAAGCGCTGAACGCGTACGCAGCACCGCCCCTGGCCGCACCCGCGGCCTGCGTGGAGGCCGGCCAATGAGCGAGGCCCCGCGACTTTCCGCGGCCGACGAACTGGCCGAGGTGCGCCGCGTGCTTGGCGCGCATGCGGACGAACAGGGTGCGCTGCTGCCGATCCTGCACGAGGTGCAGGACACGCTGGGCTACGTGCCCTCGCATGCGGTGCAGACCATCGCCGACGCGCAGAACCTCTCGCGCGCCGAAGTGCATGGCGTGATCACCTACTACCACCACTTCCGCGCCGAGCCGCCGGGCCGGCACGTGATCCAGATCTGCCGCGCCGAGGCCTGCCAGGCCATGGGCGCCGATGCGCTGCTCGCGCATGCCGAGAAGCACCTGGGCTGCGCGGTGCACGGCACCACGAAGGACGGCGGCTTCACGCTCGAGCCGGCGTTCTGCCTCGGCCTGTGCGCCTCGTCGCCCGCGATGACGCTCGACGACGAGCCGCATGCGCGCGTCACGCCGATCCGTTTCGAGACCCTGGTCGCACAGGCGGGAGATTGCGCATGAACGCGACCGTGAAGATCTACGTGCCGCGCGACTCCGCGGCGCTCGCGGTCGGCGCCAACGCCGTGGCCCAGCGCATCGCGCAGGAAGCCGCCGCGCGCGGCCTCGCGATCGAGCTGGTGCGCAACGGCTCGCGCGGCATGCTGTGGCTCGAGCCGCTGGTCGAGGTCGAGACGCCCGCGGGCCGCATGGCCTACGGCCCGGTCACGGTCGACGAGGTGCCGGCGCTGCTCGACGCCGGCCTGGCCACGGGCGCACGCTCGCATCCGCTGTCGCTCGGCCCCACCGACGAGATCCCCTACCTCAAGAAGCAGGAGCGCCTGACCTTCGCGCGCGTCGGCATCACCGACCCCGTGTCGCTGACCGACTACCAGGCGCACGAGGGCTACGCGGGCCTGCGCGCCGCGCTCGCGATGGCGCCGGCCGACATCGTGCAGCAGGTGCTCGACTCGGGCCTGCGCGGCCGCGGCGGCGCGGCGTTTCCGGCCGGCATCAAGTGGAAGACGGTGCTCAACACGCCGTCCGAACAGAAGTACATCGTCTGCAATGCCGACGAGGGCGACTCGGGCACCTTCTCCGACCGCATGACGATGGAGGGCGACCCCTTCGTGCTGATCGAGGGCATGACCATCGCGGGCATCGCCACCGGCGCGACGCAGGGCTACATCTACGTGCGCTCCGAGTACCCGCACGCGATCGCCGCGCTCAACGAGGCGATCCGCCATGCGGAGGCCGCGGGCTTCCTCGGCGACAACGTGCTGCGCTCGGGCAAGCGCTTCCGGCTGGCGGTGCGCAAGGGCGCCGGCTCCTACGTCTGCGGCGAGGAGACGGCGCTGCTCGAGAGCCTCGAGGGCAAGCGCGGCATCGTGCGCGCCAAGCCGCCGCTGCCGGCCATCGAGGGCCTGTTCGGCCAGCCCACGCTGATCAACAACGTGATCACGCTGGCCAGCGTGCCGATCATCCTGGCGCGCGGCGCCACCTTCTACCGCGACTACGGCGTGGGCCGTTCGCGCGGCACCCTGCCGATGCAGCTGGCCGGCAACATCAAGCACGGCGGGCTGGTCGAGAAGGCCTTCGGCGTGACCCTGCGCGAACTGCTCTACGACTACGGCGGCGGCTCGGCCTCGGGCCGGCCGATCAAGGCGGTGCAGGTCGGCGGCCCGCTGGGCGCCTACCTGCCCGAGTCGCAGTGGGACCTGCCGCTGGACTACGAGGCCTACGCGGCCGTCGGCGGCACCGTGGGCCACGGCGGCATCGTGGTGCACGACGACACGGCCGACCTGTCGAAACTGGCGCGCTACGCGATGGAGTTCTGCGCGCTCGAGTCGTGCGGCAAGTGCACGCCCTGCCGCATCGGCTCGACGCGCGGCGTCGAGGTCATCGACAAGATCCGCGGCAACCAGAACCGGCCGCAGCAGGTGATCCTGCTGCGCGACCTGTGCAACACCATGGTCCATGGCTCGCTGTGCGCGATGGGCGGCATGACGCCGTTCCCGGTGCTCTCCGCGCTCGACCACTTCCCGCAGGACTTCGGCATCGAGGCACCCGACCGCAAGGCCGCCTGAGCCCCCAGAGAAAGCAAAGACATGTTGAACCATCTCAAGGAAACCGACTACGGCACGCCCAAGCGCGAATCCGAGCGCGAGGTCACGCTGGAGATCGACGGCACCGAGGTCACGGTGCCGGCCGGCACCTCGCTGATGCGCGCGGCCGTCGATGCCGGCATCCAGGTGCCCAAGCTGTGCGCCACCGACAGCCTCGAGCCCTTCGGCTCGTGCCGGCTGTGCCTGGTCGAGATCGAGGGCCGCCGCGGCTTCCCGGCCTCGTGCACCACGCCGGCCGAGGCCGGCATGAAGGTGCGCACCCAGACGCCGAAGCTGCAGGACCTGCGCAAGGGCGTGATGGAGCTCTACATCTCCGACCATCCGCTCGACTGCCTGACCTGCTCGGCCAACGGCAACTGCGAGCTGCAGGACATGGCGGGCGTGACCGGCCTGCGCAACGTGCGCTACGGCTTCGACGGCGCCAACCACATCAAGAGCGAGAAGGACGAGTCGAACCCGTACTTCACCTACGACCCCTCCAAGTGCATCGTGTGCAACCGCTGCGTGCGCGCCTGCGAGGAAACCCAGGGCACCTTCGCGCTGACCATCAGCGGCCGCGGTTTCGAGTCGCGCGTGTCGCCGGGCCAGGACCAGCCCTTCATGGAATCGGAGTGCGTGAGCTGCGGCGCCTGCGTCGAGGCCTGCCCCACCGCCACCCTGCAGGAGAAGTCGGTGATCTGGCTCGGCCAGCCCGAGCACAGCGTGATCACCACCTGCGCCTACTGCGGCGTGGGCTGCGCCTTCAAGGCCGAGATGAAGGGCAACGAGGTGGTGCGCATGGTGCCGTGGAAGGACGGCAAGGCCAACGACGGCCACTCCTGCGTGAAGGGCCGCTTCGCCTGGGGCTATGCCTCGCACCAGGACCGCATGCTCAAGCCCATGATCCGCCAGAAGATCACCGATCCGTGGCAGGAAGTGAGCTGGGACGAGGCCATCGACTACGCGGCCGGCGAGTTCAAGCGCCTGCAGGAGAAGTACGGCCGCAACGCCATCGGCGGCATCACTTCCTCGCGCTGCACCAACGAGGAAACCTACCTGGTGCAGAAGCTGGTGCGCGCGGGCTTCGGCAACAACAACGTCGACACCTGCGCCCGCGTGTGCCATTCGCCCACGGGCTACGGCCTGAAGCAGACGCTGGGCGAATCGGCCGGTACGCAGACCTTCCAGTCGGTCGAGAAGTCCGACGTGATCATGGTCATCGGCGCCAACCCGACCGACGGCCACCCGGTGTTCGCCTCGCGCATGAAGAAGCGGCTGCGCCAGGGCGCGAAGCTGATCGTGGTCGACCCGCGCCGCATCGACATCGTGAAGTCGCCGCACATCCGCGCCGCGCATCACCTGCAATTGCGCCCCGGCACCAATGTGGCGGTGGTCACGGCGCTGGCGCACGTGATCGTCACCGAGGGCCTGATGGCCGACGCGTTCGTGGCCGAGCGCTGCGACACGGCCTCGTTCGCCGAGTGGAAGGCCTACGTCGAGCGCCCAGAGCAGTCGCCCGAGGCCACGGAAGCCTTCACCGGCGTGCCGGCCACCGAGATGCGCGCGGCAGCGCGGCTGTTCGCCACCGCCGGCAACGGCGCCATCTACTACGGCCTGGGCGTGACCGAGCACAGCCAGGGCTCGACCACCGTGATGGGCATCGCCAACCTCGCGATGGTCACCGGCAACGTGGGCCGCGAGGGCGTGGGCGTGAACCCGCTGCGCGGCCAGAACAACGTGCAGGGTTCGTGCGACATGGGCTCGTTCCCGCACGAGCTGCCGGGCTACCGCCACGTGTCGGACAGCACCACGCGCGGTTCCTTCGAGGCCGCCTGGGGCGTGCAGCTCGATCCCGAGCCGGGCCTGCGCATTCCCAACATGTTCGACGCCGCGATCGGCGGCAGCTTCAAGGGCCTGTACTGCGAGGGCGAGGACATCGTGCAGTCCGACCCCAACACCCAACACGTGGCCGCCGCCATGATGGCGATGGAATGCGTGGTGGTGCAGGACCTCTTCCTCAACGAGACCGCCAAGTACGCGCACGTGTTCCTGCCGGGCTCCTCCTTCCTCGAGAAGGACGGCACCTTCACCAACGCCGAGCGCCGCATCTCGCGCGTGCGCAAGGTGATGCCGCCGAAGGCCGGCCTGGCCGACTGGGAGGTCACGGTGAAGCTGGCGAACGCGCTCGGCTACCCGATGAACTACAAGAACCCCGAGGCGATCATGGACGAGATCGCCGCGCTGACGCCGAGCTTCCATGGCGTGAGCTACAAGCGCATCGACGAGCTCGGCAGCATCCAGTGGCCCTGCAACGACGCGGCGCCCGAGGGCACGCCGACCATGCACATCGACACGTTCGTGCGCGGCAAGGGGCGCTTCATCGTCACGCAGTACGTGCCGACCGACGAGAAGGTCACGCGCCGCTTCCCGCTGCTGCTGACCACCGGGCGCATCCTGTCGCAGTACAACGTGGGCGCGCAGACGCGGCGCACCGACAACAACATGTGGCACGGCGAGGACCGGCTCGAGCTGCATCCGCACGACGCCGAGGAGCGCGGCGTGAAGGACGGCGACTGGGTCGGCATCCAGAGCCGCGCGGGCGAGACGGTGCTGCGCGCGACGGTGTCCGAGCGCATGCAGCCGGGCGTGGTCTACACCACCTTCCACTTCCCCGAGTCGGGCGCCAACGTGATCACCACCGACAACTCCGACTGGGCCACCAACTGCCCCGAGTACAAGGTGACGGCGGTGCAGGTGATGCCGGTGATGCAGCCCTCGGCCTGGCAGCAGGAGTACAGCCGCTTCAACCGGGTGCAGAACGAGCTGCTCAATGCGGCCTCGGCGCCCGCGCCGTCGAACGAGACGGTGCCGGCCAAGTAGGGCACGAGGGCGCAGCGCCATGAACATCGCCACCCTGCCGCTCGCGAGCGCCGACACCGCCGCCTTCTGCGAAGGCGCGCGGCTGCTGCCGGTGCGCGGCGTGCGCGGCGGCCAGCCGTTCGCGGTGCAGGACTGGGTGGCCGAGGAAGTGCCGGTGGCGCTCGAATACAACGGCATCTCGCATGCGGTGATGCTGGCCACGCCGCTCGACCTGGAAGACTTCGCGCTCGGCTTCTCGCTGAGCGAGGGCATCCTCGAGGCGGCGCACGAGCTCTACGCCAGCGAGGTCGAGAGCGCCGAGCGCGGCATCACGGTGCGGCTCGAGGTCTCGGCGGCCGCGTTCGCGCGCCTCAAGCAGCGGCGCCGCTCGCTGGCCGGGCGCACCGGCTGCGGCCTGTGCGGCACCGAGAGCCTGGCGCATGTTGCGCGCGAGCTGCCGGTGCTGGCCGCGGGGCCGTCGTTCGAGCGCGCCGCGATCGGCCGCGCGATGGCGCAGTTCCAGTCGCTGCAGACATTGCAGGAAGCCACGGGCGCGGTGCATGCCGCGGCCTGGTGCTCGGCCGACGGCGAGGTGGTGTGGCTGCGCGAGGACGTGGGCCGCCACAACGCGCTCGACAAGCTGGTGGGCGCGCTCGCGGCCAACGAGGTCGATGCCGCCACGGGCTTCATCGCCGTGACCAGCCGCGCGAGTTTCGAGATGGTGCAGAAGGCCGCGATGGCAGGCGTCTCGCTGCTGGCGGCCGTGTCGGCGCCGACCTCCTTCGCGGTCGAGACCGCGCAGCGCGCCGGGCTCACGCTGGTGGGCTTCGCGCGGCGCGAGGACCTGGGGGTCTACAGCCACCCGCAGCGGCTGCCGGCCGACTCGGTGGCGGCTGCGGCGAACGGGCGTCGCCCGCATTGATGACGAACAACCTCACGACGACAACGAGCGGAGACACAGCGCATGCATGACCAGTCGGTGCAATTGATCAAGATGGCCAACCAGATCGGCACCTTCTTCGAGGCCCAGACCCCGTCGGATGCCGGGGCGGCCACGCAGGCCATCGCGGCGCACCTCAAGTCCTTCTGGGCGCCGAGCATGCGGCTGGCGCTGGTGGAGACCTTCGACCAGGGCAAGGCGCAGGCGATGCTGCCGATCGTGGCCACGGCCGTTCGCGACCACCGCGCCAGGCTCCTGCCCGACGGCGGGCACATGGTGGCCGAGGCGAAGCTGCTCTATCCGCAGGGCGGCGGCGACGCGGGCTGAGAAGGCGTGAATGAACCTGCTGCGCGCCCCGATCTCGCATCTGCGGTCCTCGCCGTACGTGAGTACGGCTCCGGTCCTCGACGCGACCTCGGGGCGCTCGCGACGGTTCCTTCACACCTTCTGAGGCCCGGCTACACCGCCGCGTGCGACAGCGCCTTCGCCTCGCGCCGCTCGGCATTGCGCGCGCGGCGCCGCTCGTGCGCCTGCAGCAGCGCTTCGTAGTAGAGGCCCAGCGGCATCGCCACGAACACCATGCCCGCGACGTAGATCACGAGGCTGGCGATGGGGAAGCTGTCGCCGCCCCAATGGGGAACGGAAGCCGCCGCCGCGATGGCGGCGACGATCGCGATCGTGGCGCGGAAAGCGCCGCGCAACCAGGCGATGCGGGTCTCGTCGCCCTGCGGTGCATCGTCTGCCGGACGGTCTGATGCCGTGTTCCTCCCGCCTTTGTCTCCGTGCTCGTTCATCGTCGGCTCCTTGGAAGGCGTCTTCGATGATTCTTATCACGCGCCATCGCGGGGTCAAGATCGAAGTCCCGTACGAAACGCGGCTTCGCGCATGCCGCGCGCGCCGATGCGCGCCGCATGCGTACCTCAGTCGTACTTCACGGTGTAGATCAGGTCGAGGCCGCTGGTCTGTCCGGCCTGGCCGCGCAGGGTGAGGCGCTGCGTGAGGTCGTAGAAGATGAACAGCGTGCCGAAGGTGCCGCCGATGCTGCGCTCGTAGGTGACGTAGAAGTCCTTCGACAGCCGCTTGCCGAAGGTGACGGCCGAATCGCGCACGTCGCCGCCGCTGCCCGGGCCCTTGAAGCCGAGTTCGTCGAGGCCGAAGCGGCTGGCCAGGCTGCCGCCGCTGGCGCCCTTGCTGATGCGCCCGAGCAGCGAGAGCGCGGCCTGCTGCAGCAGCGCCGATTCGCCGCCGCTGGTGGCCGAGGCGCGGCCCAGCACCACCCACGACAGCGTCTCGGCGTCGGACAGCGCGGGCTCCGAATAGAGCTTCACGCGCGGCGACTGCGCGCTGCCGCTGATCTGCACGCCGGCGCGCTGCGTGATGTTGGGCCGGATCGCGAGGATGTCGAGCTGCGGGTTGTCGTAGGGGCCGTTGAAGCGCGCGATGCCGGTCTCCACGTCGAGCTGCTGGCCGTAGGCGCGGTACTGGCCCTTCACGGTCTTCACCTCGCCGGTGATGCGCGGCGGCGCATCGAGCCGCGTGCTGCGGATGTCGAGCTGGCCCTCGAGCCGGGTCGTGATACCGCGGCCCTGCACCGCGAAGTCGTCGCCGAGGTCGAACTCGACCGCGATGTCGGGCGGCTTCGCGGTCTGCGGCTTCGCGGCCTGGGCCGCCTGCGCATCGCTGCGCGCGGCCTCGCGCTGCCGCGCCTCGGCCTCCTCGCGGTCCTTGGCGGCCGAGCGCACGATCACGTCGCTGCCGAGGCTGGGCGCGGTCTCGTCGGGCAGGATGATCACGGCGCGGTCGGTCTTGAGCTTGCCGCGCACGATGAACTGCCGGTTCTCGAGCCGCGCCTGCAGGTCGCCCGACAAGGTGACCTGGCGGTCGGTGCGCACCAGCACGCGCAGCGCGCGCAGTTCGGCCTGCAGCGCCATGCGGATGCCGGGCGCGCCCGCGGCCGTGCCCGCGCCCGACCAGTTGAGTTCGCCGCGCGCGCTCAGCGTGCCGCCATCGGTGCCGGCCTCGCTGGCCGCGGTGCTGCGGTTGCCGCTCTGGCCCGCGATGCGCGCCGTGCTGCCGGCGCCACCCTTGAGCGTGAACTCGGCGATCTCGACGCGGTCGCCCGACAGGTTGGCGCGCAGCCGGCCGTCGCGCAGGTCCAGGCCCTCGACCGGCGCGCGCAGCGCCAGCTTGTCGGCGCCCAGCGTGCCGTTCCAGCGCGGCGCCGCGCGGCTGCCCGAGAGCGTGGCATTGGCGTCGAGCGTGCCGGCCACGCGCCAGCCCGGCGGCGCGAGCATCGACCACACGCCGAGGTTCGGCAGTTTGGCGGCGACGCGGCCCGTGAGCGGCGCGTCGGGCGCCCACTGCCAGCCGCCGGCGCGCTGCTGGAAGCGCGTGCCGGCCTCGGCATCGATCTGGCCCGCGCGTTCGCTGTCCCAGGCCAGCGTGGCGCGCACCGCCTCGCCCTGGGCGTCGAGCCGCAACTCGGCGCGGCGCAGCCCGGCCGGCGTGCTCGGGCTCAGGCCGGCCTCGCTGGAATTCATCTTGCGTTCGCTCGCGGTGCCGGTGCCGCGGCTCTCGATGCGCGTGATCAGCGCGGCCTCGCCGGCCTGCACGCGGATGTCGCCGCTCTGGCGCGCGAGCCGGGCCTGGGCGCGCAGCGTGTCGCCGGCATCGATGTCCCAGTCGCCGTCGAAGACCAGGTCGCCGGTGATGCCGAGTTCGCCGAAGGTGGTGCTGGCGCCGAAAGCCTCGGCCCAGGACATCGGCAGGCCCTTGAGCTCGCCCTTCGACTGCACGCGGAACACGCGGTTGGCGGCGGCGCCGCTCTGGCTGAAGCGCAGCGGCTGCCAGTCGATGCGCACCGTGCCGGGCACGGGCCCGCGCAGGGTGGCGCCGGCGGCCGAGGCCTCGACCTCGAGGCGGTCGGTGCCGGTGCGCACCGTGGCCGTGACCTCGCGGCCGAGCTCGAGCACCCAGGGCGATTTCTGCGTGGCGGGCTGGGCGCTGTCCTGCGCCTGCAGCCGCAGGCTGGCGAGCGCGGCGCGCCATTGGCCGGCGCCCGCGAGGCCGCCGCTGGCGCGGGTGTCGAGCACCAGCTTCTGCGTGCCGGTCGCGGCCTCGCCCTGCAGCGACAGCGTGGCCTGCGCGATGCTGCCCGCGAGCTCGGCGCGCAGCGCGCTCAATTGCACCTGGGTTGCGGCGGCGCCGGCCTGGGCTGCGGGCAGCTGCAGGTCGAGCCTGGGCACCGCGAGGCTGGCCTTGAGGCTCGGCTCGGCGTTGCCGCGTGCGAGCGGCGCCGCAGGGTTCTGCAGCCGGCGCTGGAAGTTCTGCCAGCCGCCCTGCCAGCTCGCGTCGAGCCGGGCCGAGCCCTTCGCGCTGCGGCCCGCGAACAGGCCCGCCATCTCGGGCAGGCTCTCGATCCAGCGCTGCACCGCCTCGGTGTCGTCGATGCGCGCCTTGAGTTCGCCGCTGCCCTGCGCGGGCGCCATGCGGGCGTCGACCTGCGCCTCGGCGCCGGGCATCGCGAGCTTCAGGTTGCCGCTGCCGGCCTGCTCGGCCACGCGCACCTGCAGCTTGCCTTCAATACTGGCGCGTTGCGCATCGATGCGCAGCGTGCGCAGGTCCAGCACCTGGTCCTTCCACTGGCCCTGGGCCAGCACGCGGTCGAGCCCGAAGCCCGGCAGCGCCTTGCTGCCGGCGCCGCCCTCGGCGCGCAGCGCGAGGTCGAAGCCGATGCCGTCGTCGCGTTGCTGCGCAGTGACGCGGCCGCTGATCGGCGCGCCCGAGAGTTCGCTGTACAGCGCGCCCAGCCGCACGCCCTGCACCTCGGCGCGCGCCTGCCAGGGCGCGGGCGCGGGGCTCCAGCGGCCCGCGGCCTCGATGCGGCCGCCGCCCGCGCGCAGCGTGGCCTGCGGGATGTCCCAGTGGGTGCCGTCGTAGCCGACCTGGGCCTGCAGCTGCTCGAGCGGCAGCTTGCCCTGGTCCCACGGTCCGGGCCGCGCGTTGCGCAGGTCGGCCTGGGCCTTCCAGGCAGCGGGGCCGGTGGCGGCATCGGGCTCGAGCGCGACGCTGCCCGTGAGCAGCGTCTGCGGCGCGCCGGGCCACAGGCTCGACGCGTCGACGTTGCGCAGGTCGGCCTTGGCCGCGATCACGGGCTGCGGCTGCCAGGGCGCGAGGGTGGCCGCGAGCTTGGCCTCCATCGGCGCCTCGGCATCGGGCTCGGCCGGCGCGAGTTCGGCCTGGACGTTCAGGCGCGCGTCGGCGCCCGCGAGCGTGCCCTGGATGCCGGCCTTGGCCAGCACCTCGAGGCTGCGTTCCTCGGGCAGTGGCGCCTTCACGCGGCCGTCGAGCGTCGCCTCGATCGCCATCGGCGCCGCGCCCTGCAGCTTCACGCGCGCGCTGTAGTGGCCTTCGGCGATGTCGACGCCGTCGACGTCGAGCTTGTGCTCGCCGCCGGTGTAGCGGTAGTGGCCCGCGAGCCGTTGCGCCTGCAACGCGGGCGGGCCGGCCCAGCGCAGGTCGTCGATGCGGAACGGCAGGTCGACCTCGACCGGCAGCACGATCTTCTCGAGCGGCTCGGCGGGCTTGTCGCTGGGCGCACCGCGCCGCTCGATCAGCAGCTGCGCCGCATGCACCTCGCCGAGCTGCACCTTGCGTTCGAACAGCGGCGCGAGCTGCCAGCCGATCTTGGCCTCGTGCACCTCGACCGCGAGGCTCTCGCTCTGCCAGCGCAGCCAGCCGATGCGCCCGCCGGTGCGCAGCGAGCCCGTGACCTCGCGGCTCTCGAGCGTCTGGCCGGCCGGCAGGTAGGCCGCGGCCTTGGCGAGCGCGAAGGCCAGCGACTGGTTCGAGCCCCAGCCACCACCAGGCGGCGCCCAGCACCAGCAGCAGCGCGACGAACAGGCCGGCGACGGTCCAGGCCAGCGCGCGCAGGGCACGGCGGGTGCGCGAGCGCCGGGCCGGCGGCGTCGGCGTCTGCGGGGTTGGGGTCTCGGTCGCTGCGTTCGCCATCGTGCTCAGAAGGTGAAGCCCAGCCGCACGTGCAGCCGGAACTTGCGCGTGTCCACGCCGTAGGCCAGGTCGGCCTGCACCGGTCCGACCGGGCTGCGCCAGCGCGTGCCCACGCCCACGCCGACCTTGGGCTTGAGCTCGCTGGGCTTGTCGGCCACCGCGCCGGCGTCGACGAACACCACGCTCTCGAAGTCGGTGAGCTTGTCCTTGTAGACGAAGGGGCGCTGCCACTCGAGGCTCAGCACGCCGAGGTAGCGGCCCGCCACGGTCTGGCCGTCGGCGCGCACGGTGCCGATGTCGCGGTAGCCGTAGCCGCGCACGGTGGTGTCGCCGCCGGTCAGGAACATCAGGGTGGACGGAATCTGCGCCGACTCCTTGCCGACCACCGCGCCGGCCTCGGCGCGCAGCTGCAGGCGGCTGCGGCGCGCCAGCGTGGCGGCGTCCTTGCCGTCGGCCCAGCCGACCGGCACGATGCCGAGCCAGCGCGCGTAGGTGCGCGTGAACGGCGACTGCTGGCCGGTCAGCGTGTAGCCCGCGGCCAGTTCGAGCGCGAGGCCCCAGCCGCGCCGCGGCGAGCCGTTGTCGTCGAAGTAGCGCCCGGTCCAGCCCCAGTTGGCGGTCACGGCCGAGGCCGAGGGCGGGGCGTCGGTGCCGCGGTTGGTCGCGTAGTCGTACTGCAGGAAGTAGCTGCGGTCGATGTGGTCGCTGGTCTTGTTGCGCCCGCCGCGCAGCCGGCCGCTGTCGACCACGTAGCTGCCCGACTGCTCGCTCTTGAGCTCGGCGCCCGAGAACCAGCGCCAGCCGTCGTCGCCGGGGATCGCCTTCCACTCGGTGCCCAGCGACTGGATGTCGCGGTCCACCGACAGCCGCGACACCGCGCGCCAGCCCAGCAGCGGCAGCTGGTTGTGGATGTGGTCGATCGACAGCCGCGGCCCGTTGTCGGTGGTGAAGCCCACGCCCAGCACCACCTTCTGCAGCGGCGCCTCGCGCAGCTGCGCGATGACGGGCGCGGCCAGCGGCGTGCCGCTCTCGGTGTCGAGCGTGAGGAACACCGAATCGAAGTAGCCGCTGCTGGCCAGGCGCTGCTGGGCGTCGAGCAGCTTCTGCTGGTCGTAGTCGGCGCCGCTGGGCAGTTGCGCGATGCGGCGGATGCCGTCGGCGCTGTAGCGCTGGTTGCCGCGCAGCAGCAGCGGGCCGAACTTGTAGGCCGGCCCCGACTGGTAGGTGGCGCTCAGGCGGGCCTCGTGGCGGTCGGCGTCGACCTCGGCGCGGCTGATCTCGATGTTGCCGGTGGGGAAGCGCTTGGCCGTGAGGCTGCGCAGCGCGACCGCCTTGGCGTCGTCCCAGGCCTGCTGGGTGAAGGGCTGGCCCGCGCGCAGCGCCCAGGCGGTGCGGATGGTGTCGCGCTGCGACTCGGCGCTCGGGTCGTCGGCGATCGGGCCGGCATAGCTGAGCTGCACGTTGCTCACGGTCGTGATCTCGCCGGGCTCGACGGTGACCACGATCTCGCGTGGCGCCTTGTCGCTCGCGGGCGTCTCGTGCAGCTCGAGCGTCAGCGCGGGCGTGAAGTAGCCGAGCGTGGCGAGCAGCTCGCGCGCATTGGCCTCGGCCGCGACCATCAGGCGCGAGATCTCGGTCGCGCCGAGGTCGTCGAGCGTCTTGTAGCGCTGGATCTCGAGGTGCAGCGAGAGGTACTCGCGCACGTTGTCGGGGCCGCGCACGTCGACCGAGAAGGCATCGCGGCGCTTGCCGTCCTTGCCCTCCCTTTCGCCGTCCGTGGACGCGCTGGCCGCGCGGTCGCCGCCATCGCTCACCAGCGCGGGGGTGGACGCGGCCGAGTCGCCCGCGTCCTTTTTCGGCAGCAGGCTGCAGCCTTGCAAAAGCAGGACGCCGGAAAAAAGCAATGCCGGCCAACACGCCGGCAAGACGACACGAACCACCCTGAACATGGGCGACGATTCTGACAGCATGATCCGACGCGTCCGTGTCGGACGCGTTCGGATACATGGATGTGCGGGCCGCGAGGCCCGCGTGGCCGGGGCTCGGGGGCCGTCAAGGCCCGGTATGCCGGGAGGTCTTTTCGGCTACTTGGAGAGCAGCCGCATCGCCTCTTCGAGACCGCGCAGGGTCAGCGGGTACATGCGGTTGGACATCAGCTGCTGCATCACCGAGATGCTCTGGCGGTACTGCCACACGCCCTGGGGCTCGGGGTTGATCCAGGCGAACTTGGGGAAGGCGTGCGTGAGGCGCTGGATCCACTCGGCGCCGGCTTCCTCGTTGTTGTATTCGACGCTGCCGCCGGGCTGCAGGATCTCGTAGGGGCTCATGGTCGCGTCGCCCACGAAGATCAGCTTGTAGTCCTTGTTGTACTTGCGCAGGATGTCCCAGGTCGCGAACTTCTCCGAGAAGCGGCGCCGGGTTGTTCTTCCACATGAAGTCGTAGACGCAGTTGTGGAAGTAGTAGAACTCCAGGTGCTTGAACTCGGTCTTCACGGCCGAGAACAGCTCCTCCACGCGCTGGATGTGCTCGTCCATCGTGCCGCCCACGTCCATCAGCAGCAGCACCTTGACGTTGTTGTGGCGCTCGGGCCGCATCTTGATGTCGAGGAAGCCGGCGTTGGCCGCGGTCGAGTGGATGGTGTCGTCGAGGTCCAGCTCTTCCTCGTGGCCTTCGCGCGCGAACTTGCGCAGCCGGCGCAGCGCGACCTTGATGTTGCGCGTGCCGAGCTCCTGCGTGTCGTCGTAGTCCTTGTAGGCGCGCTGGTCCCAGACCTTGACCGCGCTCTTGTTCTTGCCCGCGCCGCCGATGCGGATGCCCTGCGGGTTGTAGCCGCCGTGGCCGAAGGGCGAGGTGCCGCCCGTGCCGATCCACTTGTTGCCGCCCTCGTGGCGCTCCTTCTGCTCCTCGAAGCGCTTCTTGAGCGTCTCCATGAGCTCGTCCCAGCCCATCTTCTCGATCTTGGCTTTTTCCTCGGCCGAGAACTCGCGCTCCAGCGTCTTGCGCAGCCAGTCGAGCGGCACTTCCTTGGTGAAGTCGGTCAGCATCTCCACGCCCTTGAAGTAGGCGGCGAAGGCACGGTCGAACTTGTCGTAGTGCTTCTCGTCCTTCACGAGCGCGGTGCGCGAGAGGTAGTAGAAGTCGTCGAGCCCGTAGGCGTCGTCGGAATTCGGGCCCACCACGTCGGCCTTCAGCGCCTCGAGCAGGGTCAGGTATTCCTTGACGGAGACCGGCAGCTTGGCCGAGCGCAGGGTATAGAAGAAATCGATGAGCATGGGACGCTCCTTGGGGTTGTCAGCCGCGCGGCTTGTCGAGCAGGTAGAGCAGCTGCGCCTTGACCTCGGGCCACTCGCCCGCGCGCAGGCTGTACATCACGGTGTCGCGGATGGTGCCGTCGCGGCGCATCGCGTGGCCGCGGATCACGCCGTCCTTCTTCGCGCCCAGCCGCTTGATCGCGCGCTGCGAGGCGTGGTTGAAGTTGTCGGTGCGCCAACCCACCACGTTGCAGCCCAGCGTGTCGAAGGCATGCGTGAGCATCAGCAGCTTGCAGGTGGTGTTGACGTGGGTGCGCTGGCAGCGCTTGGCGTACCAGGTGTAGCCGATCTCCACGCGCTTCACGGCCGGCAGGATGTCGTGGAAGCTGGTGCTGCCGAGCACGGTGCCGGTGGCTTCCTCGGTCACGGCGAAGGCGAAGCGGTCGGCGGTCTTGAGCGCGGTCTCGATGTAGGCGCGCGTGTCCTGCGGCTCGGGCACCGAGGTCACGCGCAGCTTCCAGAGCTCGCCGTCGGCGGCCGCGGCGCGCAGGCCGTCTTCGTGCGCGAGCGCGAGCGGTACCAGCGCGAGGCCGCGCGACTTCAGGGTGACGGGTTCGACGAAAGCCATGGTGCGCCGTGTCTCGTGTCGTTCAGGGGGCCGGCTTGCCGTAGCGCCGGTCGTACCAGGCGCGCGCGAGCTGCACGCCCGCGCCGCCGCCGAGTCCGATCAGCAGGATGCCGAAGATCTCGCGGTTGCCGTAGCCGTTGGGGCCGAAGGCATCGAGGCCGAAGTACAGGCCGATCCAGCGGCCGAGCAGTGCGCCGACGACGAACAGCACGGCCTGGGCCACGCCCAGCACCAGCAGCTGGCCGACGGGAGGCGATGGCCGCACAGGCATGACCGGCGCCGCCTCAGCGGTTGTTGCGCTGCATGAAGACCAGCTTCTCGAACAGGGTCACGTCCTGCTCGTTCTTGAGCAGCGCGCCCACCAGCGGCGGCACGGCGACCTTGTCTTCCTTGCTCTGCAGCGCCTCGAGCGGGATGTCCTCGGCCACCAGCAGCTTGAGCCAGTCGAGCAGTTCGGAGGTCGAGGGCTTCTTCTTCAGGCCGGGCAGGTTGCGCACGTCGTAGAAGGTCTTCATGGCCGCGGCCAGCAGTTCCTGCTTGAGGCCGGGGAAGTGCACGTCGACGATGCTGCGCATGGTCTCGGCGTCGGGGAACTTGATGTAGTGGAAGAAGCAGCGGCGCAGGAAGGCGTCGGGCAGTTCCTTCTCGTTGTTCGAGGTGATGAAGACCAGCGGGCGGTGCTTGGCCCGGATCAGCTCGCGCGTCTCGTAGCAGTAGAACTCCATGCGGTCGAGTTCGCGCAGCAGGTCGTTCGGGAATTCGATGTCGGCCTTGTCGATCTCGTCGATCAGGAGCGCCACCGGCTGCTCGGCCGTGAAGGCCTGCCACAGCACGCCCTTGACGATGTAGTTGTGGATGTCGCGCACCCGCTCGCCGCCATCCAGGTCCTTGAGCTGCGAGTCGCGCAGGCGGCTCACCGCGTCATACTCGTACAGGCCCTGCTGCGCCTTGGTGGTCGACTTGATGTGCCACTGCAGCAGCGGCAGGTTCAGCGCCTGCGCCACTTCCTCGGCCAGCATGGTCTTGCCGGTGCCGGGTTCGCCCTTGACGAGCAGCGGGCGCTTGAGGGTGATGGCGGCGTTGACCGCGAGCATCAGGTCCTGTGTCGCGACGTAGTTGTCTGAGCCCTTGAATTTCATGCGTGAACGGGAGGCTGTGGTGGAGAAAAGAACACACTCGATCGGCAACGTGCGTCCTTCGGGTCGGCCCGCACAGGCACCCGCGGGAGCCTTGCATATAATCGAAAGTTGGTTCGAAAAACGGTATCTCCACGAGATTGTGCGCGCAAAATGAACAAGTTGTTGACCACGATGTTTGCCCTTGCTGTCGCTTGCGGGACGGTGTCGGTACAAGCCCAGCAAGTCACGGGCAAACCCCAGGATGGCGCCAAGAAGGTCCAGATGTGCGTGGGTTGCCACGGCATCATCGGCTACCAGGCCAGCTTCCCTGAAATCCACAAGGTGCCGATGATCGCGGGCCAGAGCGCCACGTACATCACGGCGGCGCTCACCGCGTACAAGGGTGGCGACCGCAAGCACCCGACGATGCGCGCGATCGCCGACACGCTCACCGAGCAGGACATCGCCGACCTCGCGGCCTACTACAGCCAGCTCGGCGTGAAGGAAGGCGACGCGCCCCCGGCCGCGCTGGCCAAGCCCATGCCCGAGAACATCCAGGCGCTGATCAAGAAGAACGGCGAGGACAACAGCTGCACCAAGTGCCACGGCGCCAACTTCAACACCCCGAACGACGGCACCGTGCCCAAGCTGGCCGGCCAGCATGCCGACTACCTGTTCGTGGCGCTGAAGTCCTACCGCGTGAAGAACAACGTCCACCTCGGCCGCTCGAATGCCGTGATGGCCGGCCAGGTCGAGCCGAAGAAGTTCAGCAACGCCGAACTCAAGACCCTCGCGAGCTACATCGCCTCGGTGCCGGGCGAGCTCAAGACGGTGCCCGAGTCGCGCATCCACCACGCCGAGAAGTAACAGCCAGCGAGCCGGTCCGCCGGCCCTGCGCAAGAGCAAAAGCCCGCGTCGCGGGCTTTTTGCTTTCCGGGAGGCGGGCGTGTTCAGTGCCCGGCCACCGCCCCGGCGCCCCGGCCGGCATCGGCCGCATGCGGGTGCACCACCTGCTTGACCAGCAGTGCCACGGTCGCGATCAGCGCCGGCACCGCCAGCACCGCGAAGATCTGGGCGAAGCCCAGCTGCCGGCTGGCCAGCTCGGCCACCAGGAACGAGCCCGCGATGCCGCCGAAGCGGCCCAGGCCCAGCATCCAGGCGATGCCGGTGGCGCGGCCCTGCGTCGGATAGAAGGCCGCGGCCAGCGCCGGCATCGACGACTGGGCGGTGTTCATCAGCGTGCCGCCCAGCAGCACCGTCAGCACCAGCGCCGCGAGGCTGCCGAGCGACTGGCCGATCAGGTAGACGCTGACGGCGGTCAGCGCATAGCCGGTGGCGATCACGAGGTTGGCGTTGAAGCGGTCCATCAGCCAGCCGAAGAAGACGGCGCCCACGCCGCCGAGCGCGAACAGCGCCGAGATCACGGTCGCGGTCTGCGGCGGCACGTTGGCCTCGCGGAACAGGATCGGCATCCAGTTGATCATGGCGTAGAAGATCACCAGCCCCATGAAGTAGGCGATCCACAGCATGGCCGAGCCCACGAGGTAGCGCGGCGAGAGCACCAGCGCGAGGCCGCCGCCGCTGCCGTCCGCGGGCGCCGGGCCGGCCTCGGTGAGGGTGAAGACGCGCGCCTGCGCGGCGCTCTCCGAGATGCGGCGCAGCACGGCGCGGATGCGCTCGGTGGCGTACTGCTTCGCGACCATGTAGCGCGCCGACTCGGGCAGCAGCACCGCCATCAGCAGCACCAGCGCCAGCGGCGCGATGCCGCCGAGCACCAGCACGCTGCGCCATCCCAGGTGCGGAATCATCCAGGCCGCGAGGAAGCCGCCGAGCGCCGCGCCCAGCGGGAAGCCGCAGAACATGGTGTTGGTGATGGTGGCGCGCCGGTGGCTCGGGCAGTACTCGCTCATCAGCGTCACCGCGTTGGGCATGGCCGCGCCCAGGCCGAGCCCGGTGACGAAGCGCAGCCCCACGAGCTGCGGCATGTTCTGCGAGAAGGCCGAGGCCAGGCAACCGAGGCCGAACACCAGCACGGCACCCACCAGCACGCGCTTGCGGCCGAGCCGGTCGGCCAGTGGGCCGGCCAGCAGCGCACCGGCCGCGAGTCCGAACAGCGCCGCGCTGAGCACCGGCGCGAGCGCCATCTTGCTGGCGCCCCATTCGCTCGCGAGCGAGGGCGCGATGTAGCCGATGGCCGAGGTGTCGAAGCCGTCGAGCAGCACCACGAGGAAGCTCAGCGCGAAGATGCGCCACTGGAAGGCCGAGAAGGGATGCCGGTCGAGGAAGGACTGGACGTCCAGGGAAGCCGAGGGGGATGACATGCGTTGCTCCGTGTTGGAATGGTTTTGCGTTGCGCAGCGGCGAGCGCGCGGCGGCCTTGCGGCTGCCGCGCTGTATAGAAAAAGTCCGGGTACGAAAAAGCCGGCGCGGTGGCCGGCTTCGGTTTCAGGTGGTCAGACGTCGAAGAAGGCGGTTTCCTCCGCCCCCTGCATGCGGATGTCGAAGCGGTAGCTCACTGCGCCGCCGCGCTCGATGCGCTGCGCGACCAGCGTGTGGCGGCGCTCGGCCGGCACGCTCTGCAGCACCGCATCCTTGGCGTTGGCCTCGGCCTCGTCGCTGAAGTACACGCGCGTGAAGGCATGCAGCAGCAGGCCGCGCATCAGCACGATCACGTTGATGTGCGGCGCCTCGCCGGGCGACTCGGCACCGGGCTTCACGGTGTGGAACACGAAGCGGTTCTGCGCGTCGGTGCCGGTGCCCACACGGCCGAAGGCGCGAAAGCCCAGCTCGCGTGCCTGCGCCGGCGTCTGCGGATAGCGGCCCTCGCCGTCGGGCTGGCTGATCTCGACCAGCGCGTCGTTGATGGCATTGCCGTCGCCGTCGATCACCCGGCCCTCGAGCCGGATGCGCTCGCCAGCGGCTTCGTCCAGCGCCAGCACCGCGTCGAAGGGCTGGTCGAAGTCGTAGCCGTACTGCGTGGCGGTGAGGCCGTAGGCGAAGTAGGGGCCCACGGTCTGGGAGGGCGTCTGGCCGAAGTCGGCTTCCTGGGCGCTCATCAGTTTGCTCATGGCGTGTCTCTTTCCTTCTGCGCTCAGCGGGTCTCGAACGGGGTCTCGTCGGCGCCGCGCAGCACCATGTCGAACTGGTAGCCCAGCGCGTAGCCTTCCTCGGTGATGTCGAGGCTGAAGTCGGCGATCAGCCGGTTGCGGTAGCGCTCGGGCGTGCCGGTGACCATCGGGTCGTACTGCAGCAGCGGGTCGCCCGGGAAGTACATCTGCGTGACCAGACGGCTCGCGAAGCTCTGGCCGAACAGCGACAGGTGGATGTGCTGCGGGCGCCAGGCGTTCGGATGGTTGCCCCAGGGATAGGCGCCGGGCTTGATCGTGAGGAAGCGGTAGCGGCCCTCGCTGTCGGTCAGGCAGCGGCCCGCGCCGAGGAAGTTGGGGTCCAGCGGTGCGTCGTGCTGGTCGACCTTGTGCACGTAGCGGCCCGAGGCGTTGGCCTGCCAGAGCTCGACCAGCGTGTTGGCCACCGGGCGGCGGCGCTCGTCGAGCACCTGGCCCGTGAGGATCATGCGTTCGCCCAGCGGCTCGCCGTTGCGGCGCGCATTGCGCGTGAGGTCGTGGTCGAACTCGCCGATGCTCTCGTGGCCGTAGACCGGCTGCTGCAGCTCGCCGAGCGAGGCCTTGAGCGGGATCAGCGGCTTCTGCGGACCGCGCTTCACGGTCGACTTGTAGCCGGGGTAGACGTAGCTGGGATGGGCGTCCCAGTCACGCGGGGTGAGCTGGGGCTGGGTCTTGGTCAACATGCCTGTTGTCTCCTGTCGTGGGACGGACCGGGTCCGCATGGGCGCATTCTGGAATCCCGCTTCGATGATGTAAATTGAAGATTGATTCCGTTTCAATAACCAGTGGTAATTCAAAAGACGAGGGTAAGGGGCCGATGACGAGCGACCTGCGGCTGGACTTCGTGCGCAACGTGCAGCTGCGCCACCTGCGCTGCCTGGTGGCGGTGGCGCAGGAGCGCCATCTGGCGCGCGCGGCCGAGCGGCTGGCGCTGAGCCAGCCCGCGGTGTCGAAGACGCTGTCGGAGCTCGAGGGCATCGCCGGCACGCGGCTGGTCGAGCGCGGCAGCGCCGGGCGGCGCGGCGTGCAGGGGCTCACGCCGGCCGGCGAGCAGCTGCTCGCGCATGCGCTCAAGGTGCTCGAGGCGCTCGAGGCCAGCGCCGAGGCCGTCGCGCCCACGGCCGCAGGGCGCGTCGAGCGGCTGCGCATCGGCGCGCTGCCCAGCGTCGCGCCCGCGCTGCTGCCGGCCGCGCTGGCGCGGCTGCGCGGCCTCTGGCCCGCGGTGCAGGTGGTGGTGAAGAGCGCGGCCAACCCGGTGCTGCTCGACGAACTGCGCGCCGGCGAGCTCGACCTGGTGGTCGGCCGCATGAGCGATCCGCGCCAGATGGGCGGCCTGAGCTTCGAGCTGCTGCACACCGAACCGCTGGTGTTCGCGGTGCGCACCGGCCATGCGCTCGCGCACCGGCCGGTGTCGGTGCAATCGGTGCTCGACTACCCGCTGATGGTCTACGGCGAGGGCACGATCCCGCGCCACAACACCGAGAGCTTCCTGTCGGCGCGCGGCCTCGCGCTGCCGGCCAACACGCTGCAGACGCTCGACGTCGCGCTGGCGCGCGCGCTGGTCGCGCTGTCGGAAGCCGTGTGGATCACGCCGCTGGGTGCGGCGCGCGGCGAGCTGGCCGACGGCCGCATGGTGCGGCTGCGCATCGACACCGCCGGCACCGAGGAGCCCGTGGGCCTGCTGCTGCGCAGCGATGCCGAGCCTTCGGCGCTGCGGGCCGCGATGGCGGGGCTGTTGCGCGAGGCCGCGAAGCCGCAGGGCTCGCTGCCGGCGCGGCGGCGCGGGGCGTCGGCGGGGTAGGCGGGCATGCGGCCGCCGCCGGGCCGCCCCAGGGCGGCCGCGCCTCCCCCTCGGGGGGTGGAGTGACACGACCGAAGGGAGTGAAAAGCCGGGGGGCTAATCTTTTGTTGCGCGGCGCTGGACGCAGGCGACGTAACCGTCGCCATCGGGCGGACGCCCCGCGCGCTGGCTCTCCCACATCATCTGTCCCAGGCATTCCATCGCCTCGTGATGCGCATCGAGCAGCGAACCGCGGCGCGCGGCCAGCAGCTCGACCGCCTGGCGGATGCCGCGCGGCTGGTCGATCGAGCACTGCTCGCTGATCGACAGGTGCATCGACAGATGCAGGAACGGGTTCTCGCGGCCGTTCGCGCCGTCGTAGACGCGCGCCACGGCCGCGTCGGCGTCGAGCAGGTCCTCGTGGTATTCGGGATGGGCCTCGATCCAGCCGGCGGCGATGGTTTCGAGCGCTTCCATCGGCAGGCCCTGGCGGTGCTTGGCGTACACGTCGCAGAAGAAGCGGCGCACCTCTTCCTGGGTGGGGTTGAACATATATATAGATAGACAGAGAGAAAAAAGCGGAGGGGACGCAGGCCGCGAGGCCGTGGGCACGTGCGCGGCGGCGACGCTTAACGCAGGTCCGTGGCGCTTGCGCGTGTCGGCCGAAGACCCCTGGGGTCAGGCCGGCGTTCCGGGACGCACACGTTACATCGTTACGTAACGAATCGAGAAAAGACCTCGGTGAAAGCCCTCGCGAGCCGTCTCGCGAAGGACTGATTTGAAAGAAAAACCCAAGCAGATCAACGAGTTAGCTCGGTCGATGAGCGGTGGGTGCAAGGCCTGGAAAAAGCGGCACGCAAGTTGCCCCTGTAGTTCCATCTTTTGTCACAGAGGCCGCCATGACTGCACCACAAGCATCGTCCCCCTCGACCGCAGGAACTGCCGATAACGGCGTTGCTCCAGTGGTCATCGCCCAGGCCACCGCAACGCCGATCGCCCCCATGGGCTCGGCACCGGTGGTCGCACCCGCAGCGCCCGCCGCGACTGCTCCCGGCAGCATTGGATCGCTATCCAATGCTACGCCGGGCACGGTCGTCATGCGCGACGGCGTGTCGATTCCCGTCGACGGCGGCCATTCGCTGATGGCCGGCGATCGCGTGATCGTTCCCGACGGCGGCCAGGCCAACGTCCTGTTCCCCGGCTCGGCCGGCAACAAGGCACCGCTGGCCGGCGTCTTCACCGGCGGCACCGATGCCACGGTGGGCTCCACCAAGCTGCCCGGCGGCCTCGAGCAGGTCAACGTCGACGTGGCCTCGGGCGACCTGCAGGTCACCCCGCCCGACAGCGATGCGGATGCCGCCGCGCTGGCCGTGACCAAGAAGCTCGCTGCCGGCAGCGGCATCGGCCTGGGCGAGTTCGCCCTCGGCGCGCTGGGCGCGGCCGCACTGGGTGCCGCGCTGAGCGGCGGCGGTGGCGGCGATGGTGCCTTCCTTCCTTTCCAGGTCCCTGGCGGCGTGGGTGAGTCCGACGCCGATGCGGACTCCGACGCCGATGCGGACGCGGATGCCGATGGTGATGCGGACGCCGATGCGGATGCGGATGCGGATGCGGACGCTGACGCCGATGCAGACGCTGATGCCGATGCCGATGCCGATGCCGATGCCGACGCCGACGCCGATGCGGACGCCGATGCGGACGCTGACGCCGATGCCGACGCTGACGCTGACGCCGATGCCGACGCTGACGCCGATGCCGACGCTGACGCCGATGCCGACGCTGACGCTGATGCCGATGCCGATGCCGATGCCGATGCGGACGCTGATGCTGATGCCGACGCGGACGCCGATGCCGACGCGGACGCCGATGCCGACGCCGACGCGGATGCCGATGCCGATGCCGACGCCGACGCTGACGCCGATGCCGATGCCGATGCCGATGCCGACGCCGACGCCGACGCCGATGCCGATGCCGATGCTGACGCCGATGCCGATGCTGACGCCGATGCGGACGCTGACGCCGATGCCGATGCCGATGCCGATGCCGACGCTGACGCCGATGCCGACGCTGACGCCGATGCAGACGCAGACGCAGACGCAGACGCAGACGCCGACCACCTCCTCGACCCGGGCAACAGCCTCGTCGACCACGCGATCGACGCCGTGGACGACACCCTCGGCCTGGGCGGCGTGCTCGACCCGGTGAAGCCGGTGGTTGATGGCGTCACCGACCTGGTCGACGACGTGCTCGCGCCGATCGTCGGCGAAGAGTTCACGCCCGACGATCCGAACGAATTCGACCCGGTCGACACGGCCGTGGACAACGTGACCAACGGCGTGGGCGGCGCGGTCGCACCGGTCGTCGATGCCCTGCTGGGCAACGGCGTGACCGACGCGCTGATCGGCTCGCTCAACGGCCAGGTCGACTACGTCACCGACGCCCTGGCCAATGGCCTCGAGAACGTGCTGGGCAGCGATGGCCTGCTCGGTGGCGTGACCACCGGTCTGGGCATCGACGGCGTCGTCGACGGCCTGCTGGGCACCGACGGCACCATCGGCCAGGTGGTCGATGGCCTGCTCGGCGAAGGCAGCCTGCTGGGCAGCGCGCTCGGCGAAGACGGCCTCGTGGGCCAGCTGCTCGGCGACGACGGCCTGGTCGGCGGCCTGATCGGCGAAGGCACCGCGGTCGGCGGCCTGCTCGACACCCTGCTGGGTGACGACGGCCTGCTCGGCGGCGTGGGCGGCGAAGGCGGCCTGCTGGGCGGCCTGCTCGGCCCGGCCCTCGGTTCCGACGGCCTGCTGGGCAGCCTGATCGGCGACGACAGCGCGCTCGGCGGCCTGCTGGGCGACGAAGGCCTGGTCGGCGGCCTGCTCGGCGACGACGGCGTGCTCGGCGGTCTGCTGGGCAGCGAAGGCCTGGTCGGCGGCCTGCTCGGCGGTGGCGGCATCGTGGACAGCCTGCTGGGCCCCGATGGCGTGGTCGGTGGCCTGCTGGCCGACGGCCCGCTGGGCGGCCTGCTCGGCGGTGAAGACGGCCTGCTCGGCGGTCTGCTGGGCGATGACGGCCTGCTGGGTGGCCTGCTCGGCGACGACGGTCTGCTCGGTGGCGTGCTCGGCGACGACGGCATCCTCGGTGCCGGCGGTCCCCTGGGCGGCCTGCTGAGCGACGACGGCCTGCTCGGCGGCCTGCTGGGCGATGACGGTCTGGTCGGCGGCCTGCTCGGCGACGATGGTCTGCTGGGTGGCGTGCTGGCCGACGACGGCCTGCTCGGTGGCCTGGTCGGCGAAGACGGCCTCGTGGGCGGTCTGCTCGGCGACGACGGCCTGGTCGGTGGCCTGCTGGGTGACGACGGCCTCGTGGGCGGTCTGCTCGGCGATGACGGCATCGTCGGCGGCCTGCTCGGCGAAGACGGCCTGGTGCCGGGCCTGCTGGGTCCGGACGGCCTGGTCGGCGGCCTGCTGGCGGACGACGGCGTGGTCGGTGGCCTGCTCGGCGACGACGGCCTCGTGGGCGGTCTGCTCGGTGGCCTGCTCGACGGCGTCGGCGGTGGCGGCGGCACGGGCACCCAACTGCTCGACCCCGTGGACGGCGTCGTCGGCGGCCTGGTCGACGGTCTCAACGACGGCCTGCTCGGCGAGCTCGGCCTGGGCGACGTGCTCGCCCCGGTGGTCGGCCTGACCGACAGCCTGACCGACACCGTGAGCGGCCTGCTGGGCCCGGTGCTCGGCGACAGCTTCACGCCGAACGACCCGAACGTGCTGGATCCGGTGGACGACCTCGTGGGTCAGGTCACCGACGGCGTGGGCGGCCTGCTGAGCCCGCTGACCGACCAGCTGCTGGGCGCCGGCACCACCGACGCGCTGCTGGGCGCGGTGGGCACGCAGGTCGACTTCCTGACCGATGGCGTGGCGAATCTGATCGGCGGCGACGGCCTGCTGGGTGGCGTGCTGGGCGATGACGGCCTGCTGGGCGGCGTGCTCGGCGGCGACGGCGGCCTCCTCGGCGGTGTCCTGGGTGACGACGGTCTGCTGGGCGGTCTGCTCGGCGGCGACGGTGGTCTGCTCGGCGGCGTGCTGGGTGATGACGGTCTGCTGGGCGGTCTGCTCGGCGGTGACGGTGGCCTGCTCGGCGGTGTCCTGGGCGACGACGGCCTGCTGGGCGGTGTGCTCGGCGGCGACGGTGGCCTCCTGGGCGGCGTGCTGGGTGACGACGGTCTGCTGGGCGGTCTGCTCGGCGGCGACGGCGGCCTCCTGGGTGGCGTGCTGGGTGACGACGGTCTGCTGGGCGGCGTGCTCGGCGGCGACGGTGGCCTCCTGGGCGGCGTGCTGGGTGACGACGGCCTGCTGGGCGGCGTGCTCGGCGGTGACGGCGGTCTGCTCGGCGGCGTCCTCGGCGACGACGGTCTCCTCGGTGGTCTGCTGGGTGGTGACGGCGGCCTGCTTGGCGGCGTGCTGGGTGACGACGGCCTCCTGGGCGGCGTCCTCGGCGGCGACGGTGGCCTGCTCGGCGGCATCCTGGGTGACGACGGCCTCCTGGGCGGCGTGCTCGGCGGTGACGGCGGCCTGCTCGGCGGCATCCTGGGCGACGACGGCCTTCTGGGCGGCGTGCTCGGCGGTGACGGCGGCCTGCTCGGCGGCATCCTGGGCGACGACGGCCTGCTGGGCGGCGTGCTCGGCGGTGACGGCGGCCTGCTCGGCGGCGTGCTGGGTGACGACGGCCTTCTGGGCGGTGTGCTCGGCGGCGACGGCGGCCTGCTCGGCGGCATCCTGGGCGACGACGGCCTGCTGGGCGGCGTTCTCGGCGGCGACGGCGGCCTGCTCGGCGGCATCCTGGGCGATGACGGCCTGCTGGGCGGCGTGCTCGGCGGTGACGGCGGCCTGCTCGGCGGCATCCTGGGCGACGACGGCCTGCTGGGCGGCGTGCTCGGCGGTGACGGCGGCCTGCTTGGCGGCATCCTGGGTGACGACGGCCTGCTGGGCGGTGTCCTCGGCGGCGACGGCGGCCTGCTCGGCGGTGTGCTGGGTGACGACGGCCTGCTGGGCGGCGTTCTCGGCGGCGACGGCGGTCTGCTCGGCGGCGTGCTGGGTGACGACGGCCTGCTGGGTGGCGTGCTCGGCGGCGGCGAAGGCGGCCTGCTCGGCGGCGTCCTGGGTGACGACGGCCTGCTGGGCGGCGTCCTCGGCGGCGACGGCGGTCTGCTCGGCGGTGTCCTGGGCGACGACGGCCTGCTGGGTGGCGTGCTTGGCGGTGGCGAAGGCGGCCTGCTCGGTGGCGTGCTCGGCGGCGGCGAAGGCGGCCTGCTCGGCGGCGTCCTCGGCGACGACGGCCTGGTCGGTGGCCTGCTCGGCAACGACGGCCTGGTCGGCGGCCTGCTGGGCAACGACGGCCTCGTCGGCAGCCTGCTCGGTTCGCTCGGCGGCGACGGCCCGGTGGCCAACATCCTGCAGCCGGTCACCGACATCCTCGGCGGCCTGACGGGTGGCGCGACGCCGGTGGTCGATTCGCTGACCGGCACCGGTTCCGGCGCGCTGGCCCCGGTGACCGACATCCTGGCCGGCGCCACGGGTGCCGCGGCTCCGGTGGTGGACACGGTGTCCAACGTGCTGGACGGTCTGGACCACGCCCTGGGTACCAACCTGACCCAGACCGTGACCCCGATCACCAGCCAGGTCGAGCACACGGTGGGCAACGTGGTGACCCCGGTCGCCAACATCCTGCACGGCCTGCTGGGCTGATCCGGTCGCACGGACAGTGGACGGAAAAGAAGAGAACGAGCAGCAGAAGAAAGGACGGACCGGCAACGGTCCGTCCTCTGAAAGGAACGGTATGAAGACGAGTTTCCGGATACTGGCCATCGCGGCACTGGGCGCCAGCCTGGTCGCCTGCGGTACCGGGCCCAAGCAAGGTCGCGACGACGCGACCTACTACTACTCCAACAAGGGCGCCAGCGCGGTCGCCAAGGTCGAGCCGCCGCCCCCGCCGCCGGTGCAGAACGGACCGGCCGGCGTGTCGAAGATCGTGTACTTCGATTTCGACCGGTACGACATCAAGCCCGAGTACCGCAACATCGTCGAGGCGCACGCCAGCTTCCTGCGCAACCGCCCGACGAGCCGCGTCGTGCTCGAAGGCCACACCGACTCGCGCGGTGGCCGCGAATACAACCTCGCGCTGGGCCAGCGCCGTGCCGAAGCCGTCCAGCGCGCCCTGACGCAGCTGGGCGTGCCCGCCGAACGGCTCGAAGCCATCAGCTGGGGCATGGAAAAACCCGCGTCGCTTGCCAACACCGAGGAGGGCTACCAGCTCAATCGCCGCGCCGAATTCAGCTACCGCTGAACCAGGGAACTGCGATGCCTTCGATGGCAGCTCCCGGTCTTCCGAGTCATCGCGGCAACGCATGACGAAGAAGACCGGTTGCCCGTTCTCGACCGGGTCCGAATGATGTCCTTCTCCGATCAGCTCCACGCCTGCCACGAGCGACTCGTCTCGGTGTGCGCGGCGCTGCCGGCGCCATACCCGGCCTTCACGCTGTTCTTCTCGGTGAGCGACGGCACGCAGCGCGCGCACGTGGTGCACACCCGCGCCGCCGTGCTCGAGACCGCCTGGCGCGAAGGCGCCGAGCAGCTCGAACGCTGGGTGCAGGAGCAGGGCATCGTCTCGCCCTGGCTGCGCGTCGACTGGGTCGAGGGCGCGAGCCCGATCGACTGGGTCCAGTTCAAGGGGCAACTGGCGTCGGTCAAGCGCAACTACTTCCGCCTCGGGCTGGCCTTCGACAAGGACTTCGAGCTCGCGTTCACCGAGCAGGAGCTCAATGCGAACGCGATGCTCAGCGGCGACTCGACCATCGCGCACGCGGTGGTGAACCCGCGCAACTTCGAGCTCTATGCGGATGCGCGCTTCGGCCGCCGGCTGTCGCTCGAGCTGCCGGGCGACCAGCCGGTGTTCCTGCTGGCGACCGTGGGCCTGTTCTGCCAGCCCGACGGCGTGGTGCACAAGCTCGTGGGCACGGGGCTCGATGCCGGGCGGCGCCAGCTGCCCGCGCTCAATCCGCAATCGACGCTCGACCTGGTGCGCAGCGGCGCCTCGTACCTGGCGCGCCAGGTGCAGGCCGACGGCCTGTTCGTCTACGGCTATTTCCCCTGCTTCGACCGGCGCATCCCGACCTACGACGCGATGCGCCATGCGAGCGCGCTCTACGCCATGATCGAGGCGTGGGAGATCACGCGCGACGAGACCTTGCGCGCGGCCATCGAGCGCGCGCTCGATCGCCTGGTGCATCACCTGATCCGCGACTACAAGCTCGCCGACGGCCGCGACATCTCGTTCCTGGTCGACACCGGCGGCGAGATCCGCCTCGGCGGCAACGCGGCCTGCGTGCTGGCGCTCGTGAAGTACTGCGAGGCCATGGACACGCGGCGCTGGCTGCCGTTGCTCGACAAGCTCGCGCTGGGCATCTCCTCGCTGCAGGACCCGGCGACGGGCCGCTTCAACCACGTCATCCATGCGAACGACCTGACGCTCAAGCAGGCCTCGCGGATCATCTACTACGACGGCCAGGCCTCCTACGGCCTGCTGCGCCTCTACGGCCTCACGCGCGATCCCCAGTGGCTCGCGGTGGTGGAGAAGGCCTTCGATCATTTCATCGCCAGCCAGCACTGGCAGGCGCACGACCACTGGTTGAGCTGCTGCGTCAACGAGCTCGCGCGCTGGAGCCCGCAGGAGCGCTACTTCCGCTTCGGGCTGCAGAACGTCGCGGGCTACCTCGACTTCGTGCTCGACCGCAAGACCACCTTCCCGACGCTGCTCGAGCTGATGCTCGCCGCGCAGCAGATGCTGCAGCGGCTCGAGGGCATGCCCGCGATGCGGCACCTGCTCGACGAGCTCGACGTCGAGAAGTTCTACCGCGCGCTCGACTACCGCGCGCACTACCTGCTCAACGGCTACTTCTGGCCCGAGATGGCGATGTACTTCCGCCGTCCCTCGACCATCGTCGGCTCGTTCTTCATCCGCCACCACGCGTTCCGCGTGCGCATCGACGACGTCGAGCAGTACGTCTCGGGCTTCGTGGCCTTCCACCGCTACCTGGTGGAGCGCCGCACGCTGCATGGCGCGGGCGCCGGCGCGGTGGCCGGTGGCGGCATCTCGGTCGGACAGGGCGGACCGCGCGACGACGGCGGCACCTGGACCGCGAGCGAGATGGCGCGCGTGACCGGCGGCGAATGGGTGGTGAAGCCCGAGGACGGCTGGCGCGCCAGCGGCGTCGCGCAGCGCTCCTTCCTGCGCAAGGGCCGCGTGGTGTTCGAGAACCAGACCCGCAACGCCAAGGCGCCGCTCGCGGCCGTCGCGCTCAAGGGCGTGCTGCAGCCCGCGGCCGCCGTGCTGTGCGTCGATCCCAAGCCGCACCTGGACAAGCGCGTGCCGGTGCTCAAGGTGGCCGACCTGCCGCAGGCCGTGCTGCAGCTCGGCACCCATGCGCGCGCCGAGTTCAACGGCGGTGTCTGCGCGGTGGTGGGGCAGGGCGTCGCCGGCTCGACCGTGGCGGCCATGATGGCCAGCGCGCTCACCGTGTGGGGCGAGGTCGGCCAGCCCGAAGGCAGCATCAGCCTGCCGTCGGGCATCGCGTGGAACCTCACCTGCCTGCCGCGCCACGCCGCCTACTGGGTGCTCGACATGAGCCAGTCGCAGCTGCCCGCGTCGACGCAGCTGGTGCGCCCGACGCTCGCGGTGATCGCCGGCCTGTCGGCGGCGGCGCAGAAGCACCGCGGTCCGGCCGAGGCCGCCGCGCGGCAGGACGCGCGCATCTTCCTCGGCATGACCGCCGGCGACAGCGTGGTGCTGAACCGCGACATGGTCGAGTACCCGGTGTTCGCCGAGGCCGCGGCCGAGCGCCAGCTGCAGGTGGTGAGCTACGGCGAGCACCGCGCGGCCGACGTGCGGCTGGTCTCGTTCGACCATGGCGAGGTGAAGGCGATGGTGGCCGGCGAGCCGCTGCAGCTGCGCCTGAACGCGCCGGGCCGCCACATGGGCATGAGCGCCGTCGCCGGTCTGGCCGCGCTGACCGCGCTGCGGCTGCCGCTGGCCGCGGCGGTCGAACCCTTCGCGCAGTTCGAGCCCCCCGGCGGGCGCGGCGCGCTGCACACCATCCACATCGGCGGCGGCAGCTTCAAGCTGATCGACGAGACCTACGACGCCAATCCGAGTTCGATGCGCGCCGCGCTCGAGCTGCTGGCGCAGGCCCCGTGCGAGCCCGCGCGCCGCGTGGCGATCCTCGGCGACATGCAGGAGCTGGGCCCGGCGGCCCAGCGCCATCACCTCGATCTCGAGCCCGAGCTGCTGGCCACGCAGGCCGACCGCGTGCTGCTGTGCGGACCGCTGATGCGGGCCCTGCATGCGCGCATCAGTTCGAAGGTGCGTTCGCACTGGTTCGTCGACGTCTCCGATTTGTCGACCGCGCTGGGCAGCCTGCTGCAGCCGGGCGACTGGGTGCTCGCGAAAAGCTCCGCGGGCGTGGGTCTGTCCCGGCTGGCCCGGGTTCTGAAAGCACTGCCATGACCAGACTGGATGCACTTCTTCATCTGCCCGCGCAGCAGGAGGCCGCCCCGGCGCGCCGCTGGTGGACCCGCTGGGCCCAGCTGCTGTGCGCGTGGGTCGTGTGCATGCTGCTGTGCGTCAACGTCGCGATCTTTCTCGATCGGGGTTTGTCCTTAGACGACGAGCCAGCGCAGGCACGAAAGACGGTGGCCTGCGCCAGCGTCGTCCTGCCCACCGAAACCGTCTCGCACCGCGCGGCGACAGGGACTGACCGACCCCTGACCAAAGCCTCGAATTGCACTGCTTTCTAGAGTGAAATATTGCGTTGTAACAGTCGGGTAACAGTTGATAATGAAGCCGTTGCGTCATCGCCTGACGGGATCGGCTTTCGCCCATGATCAAGTTTCTCCTGCCCACTCAACTGGTCGCCGAGCGGCCCGTGGAGCCCGGTGCCAGTCCCTATGCGGGCGCCCTCCATGCCGCGTTCCGTGATGCCTACCCGCTGATAAAAAGCGCGGCCTGGCGCTCCATTCCGATCAGCCTGTTCGGGCTGCTGCCCTCGATCTTTTTGCTGCAGGTCTACGACCGCGTGCTCTCGCGCAGCGGCGTGTCGACGCTGGCGGCGCTGGTCAGCGGCATCCTGTTCTTCCTGTGCATCGAGTTCTGGCTGCGCACGCGCCGTTCGCGCCTGCTGCGCAACGCGGGCGCGATCATCGACCACGGCGTCTCGGGCGCGCTGATGGGCTCCATGCTCGGTCGTCCGCTGCGCGCGCTCGAGGCGCGGCCGGCCTCGTCGTGGCACCTGTACTTCCGCGATGTCGGCTCGGTGCGCGGCACCGTCACCGGCGGCCTCGCCCAATCGATCTTCGACCTGCCGATGGCGGTGTTCGGGCTGGTGGTGATCGGCATCGTCGCGCTGCCGGTGCTGCCGGTGGTGGTGGCCTTCCTCGCGATCCTTTCCTTCCTCGCCTGGTGGTGGGCCGACGAGGTTCGCGCCGGCCGCGTCGAGGAAGTGCAGCGCGGCCGCGGCCTCGACCGCATGACGGCCGAGATCTGTCATGCGCGCGAGACGCTCAAGTCGCAGGCCAACGACGGTCCCATCATCGAGATGTGGCAGCAGACCTACAACGCCTGGCTCACCGAGAGCTTCACCAAGAACGGCCAGATCGAGACCGCGCGCGACGGCACCACGGTGCTGCTGACCGTGTTCTCGGTGATCGTGGTCACGGTGGGTGCCATCTCCGTGATGGAGCAGTGGATGACGGTCGGCGGCCTCGTGGCCTCCAACATGCTCGCGCTGCGCGCGCTGCAGCCGATCGCCGGCCTGGTGTCGAACTGGCGCTCGCTGGCGACCGCCAAGGAAGCCGCCAAGCGCCTCGAGACCGTGCTCGGCGAGCCGGTGGAGAAGCCGCCCGTGGGCATGGCCCTGCCGCAGCCGCTGGGCCGCATCACGCTCAAGGACGTCAGCTTCAGCTTCACCGAGAACGCGCAGAAGGCGGTCATCGAGCACCTCGACCTCGACATCGGCCCCGGCGGCCTGCACGTCATCGTCGGGCGCAACGGCGCCGGCAAGTCCACGCTGGTCAAGCTGCTCTCGGGCCTGTACACGCCCACGCACGGCGTGGTCAGCATCGGCGAGTACGACCTCTCGCAGTTCGGCCGCGAGGAGCTGTCGCGCTGGATCAGCTACCTCTCGCAGGAGGTCTACTGGTTCGGCGGTTCGCTGATCGACGTCATGCGCCGCACCGCGCCGGGCCAGAGCGACGAGCAGATCGTCGCGGCCTGCAAGCTCTCGGGCGCGCACGACTTCATCTCGCGGCTGCCCGACGGCTACCGCTCGACGGTGGGCGAGGGCGGCACCGGCCTGTCGGTGGGCGAGCGCCGCAAGCTCGCGCTGGCCATGAGCTTCCTGCGCAAGCCCTCGGTGCTGGTGCTCGACGAGCCCAGCAACGACCTCGACTTCCAGAGCGAGCGTGCATTGCTGGCCACGCTGCTGGCGGTGGCCAAGGTGCGCACCGTGGTGGTGGTCACGCATTCGCTGCGCATCGTCTCGGCCGCCAGCCATGTCTACCACGTGACCGGCGAAGGCACGGTCGAACAGGGCACCGCCGCGCTGATGGTGCCCAAGCTGTTCGGCGTGAAGAAGGCGCTGGTGGCGCTGCCCGAAGGCGGCGAGGACGGCGAGTCCGCCGCGCGTTCGATCGCCTGAGGCGGCGAATTTGTTTATGGATTGGACCGATCGACCGATGACCGAGTGCGACGACCGAGTGACCGCAAGGGAGGCGAGATCTTGAAAGCCGATCTGCCGCAGGTCCTGCAGACCGAAGACCAGAAGCGCGCCGCGCAGATCACGCCCGAGGGCCGGCGGCGCCAGTGGCTGCTCGGCGGCCTGATCGGCGTGTTCGCCGTGATCGGCCTGGGCTTCCCGATGGAGACCGTCGTGGTCGCGCCCGGGCGCGTGATTCCCTCCGACCGCGTGAAGTCGATCCAGCACTTGGAAGGCGGCATCGTCAGCGCCGTGCTCGTGAAGGAAGGCGACCACGTCAAGCAGGGCCAGTCGCTGGTCGAGATCGACCTCGGCGGCGGCGGCCTCAACCTCGAGGAACTGACCGCGCGCTATGCCGCCACCCAGGCCACGCGCGTGCGCCTGATGGCCGAGAGCCGCGGCCAGCCGCTCAAGCGCGACACCTTCGCCAAGGACATCGACGAAGGCGTGTACGCCGGCGAGACCGGTGCCTACGACGCGCGCGCGCTCGAGCAGCGCGGCGTGATGGCCGGCGCCATCTCCAGCCTCGAAGCCGCGCGCAGCCGGCAGCTCGAGCAGCAGGCCAAGGTCAAGGGCCTGAGCGACCGGCTCGACCTGATGCAGAAGGAGCTCGAGGTGTCGGAGCAGCTGCTCAAGGAGAAGCTGGTGGGCCAGGTCGAGGTGCTCGAGAAGCGCCGCCAGGCCGAGGCCGCGCGCAGCGAACTCGCGGTCGCGCGCCAGGGCGTGATCTCGGCCAATGCCGCGATCACCGAGGCGCAGGCCAAGATGGCCGAGGCCGAGGGGCGCTTCCGGCGCCGCGCCTCGGACGAGCTCGCCACCGTCGAGCGCCAATTCGCGAGCCTGAGCGAGGACCTCGCGCGCGCCCGCACGCAGCGTTCGCGCACCGAGGTCAAGGCGCCGTCGGACGGCATCGTCAAGGGCCTGCGCAGCGGCAGCCCCGGCTGGGTGGTGAAGCCCGGCGAGGCCATCCTCGAGGTCGTGCCCGACAAGGACGAGATCATGATCGAGGCGCGGCTCAATCCGAACGACCGCGGCTTCGTCGAGATCGGCCAGGCGGCCACCGTGAAGATCACCGCCTACGACTACCTGCGCTACGGCGCCGTCGAGGGCAAGGTCACGCTGGTGGCGGCCGACGCCGACCGCGACCCCGCGATCGCCAGCGGCGCGCCGTACTACCGGCTGCTGATCAGCACCGACAAGTCCTTCGTCGGCCACAAGGAAAACCGCATCACCGTCGGCATGGAGTCCGAGGTCGACCTCAAGGTCGGCACCGATCCCTTCATCTGGTACATCCTTCGTCCTGTGCTCAAGCTGCGGCGCGAAGCCTTCCGCGAACCATGAAGCGCCGCCCGACCCACAGCCGGCGCCCGGCGGGCACCGGCGTGCTGTGCGCGGCGCTCGCCGCCAGCTTCGCGCTGCCGCCTGTTGCCATGGCGCAGGAGGCACAGGATCCGCCGCCCTCGCTGATGCTCGCGCGGCGCCTCACGGCGCCCTCGATCGGCACCGCCGGCTACGTGCAGCGCGTGAAGCAGGCGCTGGTCGTGCTGTCGCAGGACTACCCCGAAGTGCAGACCGCGCAGGCGGCCGCCAATACCAGCGGCTTCCAGATCGACCAGGCCAAGAAGGCGCGCTATCCGCGCTTCAAGGTCGGCACCTCCTCGGGCAACTACAACAGCGGCGCCGCCAACGCGCAGACCCAGAGCTACAACGTGATCACCGCCGAGGCGCGCATGAGCCTGATCGACGGCGGCGCGATCAGCGCCTCGATCCGTGCCGCCGAGGCCGGCAACGAGGCCGACGGCCAGGCCGTCACCACCACCTCGCAGAAGGTGGTGCTCGATGCGCTGACCGCCTACCTGCAGGTGCAGCGCTTCGACCTCAAGAAGGAGATCGCGCACCGCTCCACCGAGATCGTGGCCGAGCTCTCGAAGGCCGAGGCGCGCCGCGTCGCGCTCGGCGCCACCGGCGAGAACGACCTCAACATGGCCAGCGCGCGCCGCGCCAGCGTGGCCGCGCGCGAGGCCGACTTCGAGGCCCAGCGCGACGAGGCCATCGCCAAGTTCCGCAGCTACTTCAAGTTCACGCCCATCACGCGCAACCTGCCGGTGCTGGCCGCGCCGCCGCAGTGGCGCATCGACTCGCAGGCCGAGGCGCTGCGCCGCGCCGAGGAGCGCAGCACCGAGATCGCCGAGGCTCAGGGCCGCATCAACAAGGCCAAGGCGCTGGTCGAGCAGCAGGAGGCCAGCATCTGGCCCACCGTCGATGCCGTGATCGTGAAGAGCAAGGACCCGCGCGGCGTGTCGCCGCAGGACCCCACGCGCACCGCGCTCGAGCTGAGCTGGAATTTCGGCAGCGGCTTCGACCGCCAGCTGCGCGTGCGCACCGCCATGGCCGAGGTCGAGAACCAGGAAGCCAAGCTCGAGGGCGTGAAGCTCAACCTGTTCGAGCTCACCAGCGCCTCGTGGTCGCGCACCGTCTCGGGCCGCGAGCGCGAGCGCCAGCTGATGGAGGCCGTGAGCACCTCGGGCCAGGCCTTCCGCGGTCGCCGCCGCCTGCTCGAGTTCGGCCGCGACACCCTGCCGCAGGTGCTCGATGCCCAGCTCGAGTACTACAACCTGCTGTTCGACTACGTCGATGCCGTGTTCGACCTGCGCGTCAACGAGCTGCGCCTGGCGCGCACCACCGGCGAACTGCGCATCGACCCCGAGGGCGGCAACGAATGGGTCGACCGCGTCTTCGGTGCGCCGAGCCGCACCGTGCTGACCGAGGACGGCTTGCTCAGCGGCCCGTGCCTGGCGAGCAACTCGACCTGCGCGAACGAGGCGTCGGTGGATCGCTCGCAGAACGCGCAGCCCGTGACCCTGCGGCGCGCCGAGCGCCTGCCGACCACCACCAACTGACGAAGCGGAAAAGCGGGCGGCCGGCGCGTGAGCGCGCGGCCGCGTGGCCGCTCAGGCGTCTTCCGGAATGCCCGGTTCGCCGTCGAGGATCTGGTACTTGCGCATCTTCTCCCACAGCACCTTGCGGCTGATGCCCAGGTGCTGCGCCGTGTCCTGGCGCTTCCAGTCGTTGATCTCGAGCGCCGCGATGATGCGGTTGCGCTCGCTGCCGTTCCAGCCCTTGCGCTGGTCGCCGCCGGCGGCCTCGAAGGCGCTGCTCGTGCCCACCGCGTTCGCGCCCAGTCCCATGCCGCCGCCCGCGCCGGTGGAGGGCGTGCCGCGGGTCAGCGCGATCGCGCGCTGGATCAGGTGCTGGTCCCAGCTGTGCAGCTGCCGCGCGATCACGCCCACGCGTTCCGCGAGGTTGCGCAGCTGGCGCACGTTGCCGGGGAAGTAGGTCTCGGCCACCGCGTCGCTGAGCCAGTGCGGCGTTTCGCCGAGCACCTCGAGCTGGTCGCCCAGCACGTTGGCCAGCAGCGCCTTGAAGATCGCGATCTTGTCGATCTCGCCACGCTCCTCGAGGCTGGGCACGTGCAGCTCGATCACCGCGAGGCGGTAGAACAGGTCGGCGCGAAATTCGCCGCTGGCCACCATCTCGCGCAGGTTGCGGTTGGTCGCCGCCACCAGCCGGAAGTCGACCCGGATCGGCGAGGTCGCGCCGAGCCGCGTGACCGCACCGTCCTCGAGCACGCGCAGCAGCTTCACCTGCTGGTACTTCGGCAGGTCGCCGATCTCGTCGAGGAACAGCGTGCCGCCCGTGGCCTGTTCGAAGTAGCCGCGGTGCGCATGCACCGCGCCCGTGAACGAGCCCTTGGCGTGGCCGAAGAACAGCGACTCGAACAGCCCGTCCGGAATCGCGCCGCAGTTCACCGCCACGAACGCGCCCTTGCAGTAGGTCTGGTGGCCCAGGTGCAGCTGCTGCGCGATGCGTTCCTTGCCCACGCCGGTTTCGCCGCGCACCAGCACGCTGTGGTCGCAATCGGCGAAGGCATTGACCTCGGCCAGCAGCGACTTCATCGCTTCCGAGTGCGCCACCAGCTCGTCGAGCGGCTGCGGCGCCACGTCGCGCGCGCGCAGTTGCCGCACCAGCTTCGCGACCATCGTGCGCAGCTCGGCGCAGGTGAAGTCGTAGGGCAGCACGTGCAGGTATTCGGGCGGATAGGTGCGCGAGTCGCGCTCGCGCGAGGCCGCCGCGACCCAGATCACCGGCATGCCCTGCAGCAGCTCGGTCGCCTGCGGCAGCCCGCCGCCATCGATGACCGTGACGCTGATGATCGCCACCGACGGCCGCATCGCCGCCGCGCGGTCCTGCGAGGGCGGCGGCATGCCGTCGGCCCGGATCACCTCGACATCGAAGCTCGCCATGCAGCGGGCGATGCGGTCGAGGATGTCGGCCTTACCTTCCCAGACAAAGAGGTCGAGTTCGTCGAAATTGGGGGAGGCGCTCATCAAGATGCGATTGCTATGTAGATCACGAAGTAATCAAATAGGGGAAGAAATTAATGAACCAGCTTCGCTCTGCTCTGACAACTGGCGGAAAGTAGTTGCACATCCGCATATCCCAACTGAAGACCGAGCGCCTTGAATAAAGGTCCAAGCACTGCGCCGTCCAGAAGATCTAGCACCGGAGTGAGGACAATGTTAAGGACACCCAGCAAGCCATTGACGATTGTGATGAGATTATTTACGAGTGCGTTTAGCACATTGGTCACTAGGCCGAGGCCACTCGTGTTGAGTACAACGTCAAGCGCGCCAGATCTAATCGCGCTTCCAATGGCGGCCCCTAGGCTTTGCTCTAGGCCAACGGTTTGTATCAAATTTTGCTGGGATGTCGGAGTGTTGGGGTCGAATCTATAATTTAATGTTGTTCTGGAAATTGATCCGTTGGCTGGAATTGATAAATCTAGCTTTGCCAGCAAATCGACATTGATCGGCGGCGTAAGGATGCTTCCTAATAAATCAATTCGTAGGCTCACGAGCTTGAAACGCTCTTTAGGTAAACTAGCCCATGGACTGGTTGTATTGGAAAAGGCTGTGGGAATATTGCCAAGAAAAACGTGAGCCAATCCCGGAGCGGCATTTATGGCTACATCGTATTTTCCATCCCCTGCAGTGCAGCGAACATCTTCCAAGTTGGCGTCGCCAGATGCGACTTCCGCGTATATTGGGAGATTAATTAATTGTCCCGCGGGAAGGGAGACGCGAAGAAGCAATGGAATATCTAAAAGACTGTTGTTGCCGCCGGCCGCCGTCAAAATTTGAACATTCAGCCCAGCTCGAACCTGGCCTGTATGCGCTTGAGTTTTTGCTGTGCCATCTGAGTAGTAACCTGGAGGACCGATTGCGATGGTTGGTGGCTCGATTACCTTGGCGCGTACTCCCACTTTTGCCAAAGGTGGTAAAGAAATCGTAGTAGCAGCCGCAGCCGCGGATTGGCCATTTGCAACCTGCAGTGCTACCGACAGGAGGTTTAGTACGCTGACGTTTCCGTTTAAAGCGCTCCGCGGATCTGTAGTATCTAGGTCAAGACTGAGTAAACCAGCTTGCTCGGCGGTTTTCAGTAGATTGATGGTCACAGTGTTTAAATCTAGGCCGCCTGTCAGATTTAGCATGCCTCGGAGCAGGCTTGCTACGAGGCTGACGGTTTGGCTGTCGTTTCCTTGCGGCAGAACCTCTATTGCGGCGTTCAAAAGTTGTGCTAGGGTGATATTGCTCTGAGCAAGTTGATCCACTGTCCCCGCGTTGAGATGAAGTGCATCTACCATTCCGAGTAGATTGAGTTTGGCGTTGGCCAGTCCCGTGTAGTCAGCGAGGCTCAGGTTGATGGTTGTGCCGAGCAAAAGACCTAGAAGTTGGTTCAGGGCGCCTTGGTTCAATCTAGCAACGCCACTACCCACTGAGAAGGACGCTTGCGGCTCATCCAGTGCTGCGATAGCTTGGACACAAATCGTGCGATCCCATGGGAAAATTGGTAGCAAGGTAGGTGCCGGCTGATTGATTCGAATTCGAATCGCATTAAGCGGCGCTCCTCCAGTGAGAAAATGATCATCCGTATTCGTAAAACACCCGGCGGCGGTCTCAGAGGCTTGTCCCGTTCTCCAATTTCCACAGTCGGGTGGGTTAATCGAAATTCCTGGAAGATTTTGACCGGCATTGTTGATGGCGACGCCAGCGGCCTGGCTACAACGATTCGTCGCCGTCGTGGTTTGAAGTTTCTGCGCACCTGCCAATGCAGCTAAGTCGGCGGCTTTTTGAAACTCCCGCTTCATAAAGAACAAATATCCGAGCTCCGTTCCGATCAGAGCGATGACGATCAGACTGAGCGCAACGGCCGCGATGACGATCACGGAGCCACGTTGGCGACGCCGGGTTGTGGTGCGTTTCGATCTCATGGAGGGCGTCTTATGAGGCTGGTCGCATAGCTATTGCCTTTCCTACGAGCAGGGAAGGCATCCAGCCGTTGGACCAGGGCACAACGCGTGGAAGAACGGGGCTAGCGCTGTACGGGTAGGTGACCCTGACTAGGATCTGTTCGGCGGACTGCTGTGTGATCTCCGGCGGTTGCCTGGATCCCATCTGTGTACGTAGCCATGCCTTCTTTTGGGCCATGCTTGTTCCTGCCTCGGGAGGGGTGATCAGCGCAGATGCAAGCGCGTCGTAGATGACTTCTTGCACGCGTGAATCGTTTGCTTGGACGCTCTGCCCCAACCGTAGCACTGCCCGTGCGCCATCTTCGGCAGATCTGGAAACCACCTGCTGCGTGTAGAGAACCACCCCGAACGTGACGATGCCGTACATAGCAAAGAACAGCAAGCTGAACACCAACGCGAACTCAACAGCTGCGATGCCACGTTGGCGTCGCATGACGCTTGTTCGCAATTTGTGAGAAAGCCGTCCAGTCATGAAGAGCTCCCATCAAGCAGCATGCTGGCTTGGCCCGCGATCTGACTCGGTAGCACCACGCTGAATAGCGGTGGAAGTACCGACCCCATCCCTCGTGCTATCACTGTGACGACGATCCTGCAGCGCTGATCCCACGAGGCGTTTGATGTGCAGGTGCTGGTATTGCATGGACCCGCTTCGCCGCCAGCCACGCTGCATTGCGCTGTCACTTCCAGCGGCTTCACGGCCGCCGGCATCCAGAGGCTGCGCTGGGTTGCAACCTGAACGGCAGCGACAGCGCGTTCCGGCGAAGTAGGCTTGTAGCGAAGGGCTGCCCGCGCGCCGTCCTCGGCTGCATTCTGCAAGCCCATGCGAAACGTCAAGAGCATTCCGTAGCTCACGATCCCGTAGAGCACCGCGAAGAAGATCAAGAAGACAAACGCAAACTCGATTGCATACACCCCGCGTTGAAGCCGGATGGACGAACCATGATGGCGCTTGCTGGTCATGCCGGGCCTTCAGAAGAATGCGTGCAGTGCCGGGAATACAGGATCACTTCCCGCTGCTTCCGCTCGTTGACTTGACGGAAGAGTTAAATTGTTCGGGAATCGGATAATCGAAGCTCTTTAGATAGCGCTCATAGCTTCTGTTGGCGACGCTACCTGCGATCGGCCGAGGCGTGGTCGACGAAACCTGACCGCTTCGCTGCCACGCGAGCAGATTCGAAGTCGCATCGCCGATCTGAAGCGGGACGTCGTAGAACTCTTCTTCCTCTTCTGCAGTTGCCTGGTCATCTTGTGCTGGCATCATGGCGGCCGCCGCACCGGGTTGCACGGCCTCGGTCGTTGCGGGCGCCTTGTTTGCCGAAGTGCTGTCCTGAACGGTGCTCGTCGACACGGTCTGCGCAGATGCCGCCGTTGCGACGAAGAAGACTGCCGCGACAAGCATGCAGGCGGACAAGGTCGCTATCCGGTTGACGGACTCGTTGTTGTTGCTCATGGTGTGCCTTGTGAGGTCGGGATCAGTGAGGGAGAAGCCTCCGGGGTCGAGGCTTGCGGGTTCAATTGGCTGGCAGTTCGGACGCCGCCCATGCCGGCCCAGCGGGAAGGCTTGAGTGCCAACGGGAAGGTCGAATCCTCGCGGATGACCTGAAGCGATGTGACGTTCGACGTGCTGGCGGCCGCCGCGTCTGCCGCCACGGCAGGACTGCCCGCTGTTCGCATCTGCCGTGCTGCTTCGCGCACAGCGGCGCGCGTTGCTTCGGGCATGCGGTTCGCATCCATCAAGGCGGTTGCCTGATCGCGCTGATTCGAAACTTCGAGGTAGAGCGCTACGTTGGCCTGGGCCTGTTTGCTGTCGGGCTGTAGCTGCAAGGCTTGCATCAGCGGCAGGCGCGCCTCCTCGACCTGACCGGCGCGAAGACTGGCATAGCCCAGGTCGCTCAGGAGCAGCGGATCGGTCGGCGTACGGCGCTGTGCCTGCTTCAGCAACTGCGCCGCCTCCGCATAGTAGCCTCGCGCGCCGGCAATCAGGCCCAGACCCCGATAGCCCGCACTCGCCATCGGTGTAGCCAGCAGGCGCTTGTAGGAAATTTCGGCAAGGTCGGCCTGTCCGGTCTGGCGCAGTGCATCGGCGCGCAGGCGCGTCGAATCGGGCGTGATGCCCCAGCGTTGTTCCAATGCGTCGATGTGAGCGAGCGAAGCAAACCACAAGCCTTGCTGCTGCATCTGGTCGACGACTTTGATGTAGGTGGCTTGGGTGTCGATGTTGGCGCCGGTCTTCGTTTCACTGGCGGCCTCAAAGGCCTGCCGCTGCTGGGCATCTTCGCTCGCGGCGTAGTGGTCCTTGGTTGCGGCGCAGCCGGCCGTCGCGAGTACAAGACCCGCAATGGCAACGTACGCGGCGGCACGCAGGCCCGATGCGTGCGCAGAAGGGACGATGGTTCTCATTTGGCGGTACTCCCCAGTGCGCGGAAGATGGCGATGAAGCCAGGGCCAGCAGTCACGATCACCAGGGCGGGTAGCAGCGTCGTGACCATGACGGCAGTCATCTTCACGGTGATCTTTCCGATGCGCTCTTTCATCTCGGAGCGGCGATGCTCGCGAAGGCGATCGCTGAAGGTCCGCAGCGGTTCCTGGACGGCTCCGCCGTGACGATCGACTTGCACCAGCAATGCCACGAGGCTGCGTAAATTCTCGTTCTTGTGCAATGTGGCGAGACGATGCAGGGAGTGCTCGCGGGTTCGGCCTTGCGAATACTGGCGATTGGCAAGTGTCAATTCATAACCCAATACGCGAAGTACATGTGAGAAATCGGCGGCCATGATCTGGAGGCTCTGGTCCAAGCTCATTCCCACGCCCTGCAGCAACTTCAGCAGATCCACGAAGAGAGGGAGTTCCTTGGCCACGCGTTCGCGGCGATTGGCAGCGATCCGTCCAAGCACCCATTTGGGGCTCATGAAGCCCACGACAAAAAGTGCGGCCAGAACTGGAACGACGAGGTTCTGCTTCTCTCCCGGGTTCCAGAAAACGAAGGCAAGTGCTGGCAATAGCAACGCCAGGAAGATGCGCGTCACCAAGAAGATCAATTGCGTGCGTTGCGACGACAGCCCGCATTGGTCGATGAGATTGCGGTCCTCGTCCGCGACCAGTGCGCGTCCCAGTGGCGATCGCAGCCAATGGAAGGGAAGCTCGACCTCAGATGCATACGGTTGTCCAAGGTCGATCGACGCATCGGTTGAGGTCCCGGGAAGCGCTGTCGTCCCGCGCTCGATGGCCTTGCCGATCGCCTGTCCGCTGCGCGTGCGGCGAAGCTCCGCCGCGACTAGCGTACCGCCGGCGATGAGAAGACCGAGCGCCAGCAGTGCGAGGCTGATGGCGGTCAGTGTTTCGGGCGTCAAGGTCATGTGAGTCTCGCGAGCCTGTACAGCAGCAGTGCACCCGTCAGTTGAAGGCCGACACCGGAGAAGATGAGCACGCGGCCAGTGCCGTCGTGCCACATTCCGAGGAAATAGGCAGGGTTGCTTGCGATGATGGCTGTGCCAACGAGCAACGGAAGCAGGCCAAGGATCCAGGCGGACAGTCTCGTCTCAGAAGAGAGGGCGATAAGTTCGTGCTCCGCCTGCTCGCGATCGCGCATGAAGTTGCTCACTCGCTCGAGAAGCAGGTCCGCCCGACCGCCGTATCGCACCCCCAGTCCGAGAATCGACGACAACAGGAACATTTCTTCGACGCGCGCATCGGTTGCCGTCTGATACAGCGCCTTGTCCAGATCCACGCCAGCACGAACTAGCGCGGCCGAACGTTCCAGATGTCCGCGAAGCGGTTCCTGTGTACTGCCGATCGCAAGCTGAAATGCAGCCTGCGTTGAGTTACCGATGGTGATGAGGCGCACCATGGTGTCGATGTAGCCTGGCAGTTGGCTGACCAGCTTGCGCCGTACTTTCTGCAGCCGCAGCCAGACGGCGAAGGCACCGAGCAGTGCCAGCAATACCAAGACTGAAAACCCTGCGAGCCAGCCGCCAAAAGATCCAGCGATCAGCGACAGCACGACGATGGCGATGATGCCTGCGACCAGTGTCCGGACTTCGATAACCCCCACTAACCAGTCGGGGAGCACCCGTTCGAGCCAGCGTGTGGGGCGGGCCGCGTTCGCGATCGTCGTTTCGGTCTGTAGCCAGGGATCGGAAGTCAACCCGGAAGAGAGATCATCGGTGGGCGCGATGGCTCGCGACGACGGTGCGACGCCGAATGGCGGGGGAACTGCCGCGCTTGCGCCAGCTTGTATCTGCAGATCGAGGTGCCGCCCAACAAGGTTCTGTGCTTGGCGCTTTCTTGCCCATTGCCATAGGAAAAGGCCGGACGCCGCCAGCAGCAAAGCCACCACGGCTACGCCGAGCAGCACGGTCTCACGCACGGTGGTCTCCCTGCTGCGAGCGCGTGAAAGACTGCCGGAAACGAGCGATCTTCGGTGAGTGAGGCGCTATGCCAAGCGACACCCAGCGGTCTTTTCTCCTCTCCGTCGGGCGTGACAAGGGGTTCGTAGCGATACAACTCCTGCATCGCCACCACGTTGTCGTTGACACCTGTAACTTCGCTCAGCGAGATGATGCGGCGCTTGCCATTCGACATGCGGCCAATCTGTACGATGAAATCGATCGCGCTGGCGATCTGCCGACGCAGGCTCACTTCGCTGCCTTGATAGCCCGCGAAACCCGAGAGCATTTCCAGCCGATAAAGGCACTCACGCGGCGAGCTCGCGTGGATCGTGCCCATCGAGCCTTCGTGGCCGGTGTTCATCGCCTGCAGCATCTCGATCACTTCGGCGCCGCGCACTTCGCCCACAATGATGCGGTCGGGCCGCATGCGCAGGCTGTTGCGCAGCAGGTCGCGGATCGACACCACGCCCTGGCCGTCGAAGCCGCCTGGGCGGCTCTCGAGCCGCACCACGTGGCTGGTGCTCAGCGAGAGTTCGGCCGTGTCTTCGATGGTGATCACGCGTTCGCGCGCCGGGATGAAGCTGGCCAGCGCATTGAGCAGCGAAGTCTTGCCCGAGCTGGTGCCGCCGCTCACGAGCACGTTGCAGCGCGCGCGCACCGCGATCTCGAGCAGTTGCGCCATGCCGGCGTCGAAGGTGCCGAGCTTGACCAGGTCGGCCGGCGTGAGCGGCTCCTTGCGGAACTTGCGGATCGAGACCGACAGGCCGTCGATCGCGAGCGGCTCGATGATCACGTTGATGCGGCCGCCATCGGGCAGGCGCGCGTCGACCATCGGATTGGCTTCGTCGAGTCGGCGGCCCAGCGGCGCGAGGATGCGGCGCACGATGCGCATCACGTGCTCGGAGTCGGCGAAGCGCAGGGTCTCGCGCTCCAGGATGCCGTGGCGCGAGACGTAGACGTTCTGGTAGCCGTTGATCAGGATGTCTTCGACCGCGGGGTCGTTGAGCAGGTCTTCCAGCGGGCCGAAGCCCGCGAGTTCCTTCGTGAGCGCATCCGAGATGAGCTGCATCTCGCGGTCGTTGATCGGCACGCGGCGCAGGCGCACGAAGCTGTCGACCTCGAGCTCGACGAACTGCTGGATCGAGGCGCGCGACCAGCGGCCGAACTCCGCGCCCAGCTCCTCGATGCGGCTGAGCAGGTGATCGTGCGTCCAGCTCTTGATGTCCTGGAACTGCTGGGAGGTGATGAACGCCTGGTCGTCGTCGGCGAATTCGATATCGGTGGACATGGGCTGTTCAACCTTGGGTAGGGCTCTTGCGGAAGCCGGTGACTTTCGACATCAGCGCCGTCCAGCGTGGATCCTTCGCCGGTTGCGGGCTGGAGCCAGAGGTGTATTCCTGGTGCAGGCCGCGTGCGAGGCCTGCGATGGCTTGCGAGTACGGGTCGTTGCGCGCGGTGCGCACCAGCATCTCGCCGCGGCTCGAGGCCGCCAGCAGTTGCGTGCTGCGCGCGGGCAGCACGTGGCGCAGCGGCAGTTCGAGCCGCTCCGCGATGTCCTTGGCCGCGAGGCCGACGTGGCTGTCGAACTTGTTGACCACCAGCGACATCTGGTCGGTCTCGATGCCGCGCGTACGCAGTTCCTTGAGCATGTTCGCGGTGGAGACGATGGCGCCGATGCTCTGGTCGCAGACGACCCAGCAGCGCTGCGCTTCCTTCGCGGTCTGCGCCACGAAGTCGATGGTCGAGAAGCCGCCGAGGTCGGCGATCTGGAAATCGAAGAAGTCGCCGAGCCGCTTGATCAGCGCGACCGAGTCGGCATGCGAGATTTCGCGCACTTGCGCGAGACTCGCAGGCAGCGGCAATACAGCCAAGCCACTGCTGTGATGCGCAAGCGCGGTGTGCAGCAGCGTCTGATCTAGACGACGCAGGTTGCGCACCCCATCCACGAAGCTGAAGCCGCTCTGCGTGTCGAGGTACAAAAGGCCATCGCGCGCCGGCAGGCCCAGGTCAAGCAGTGCGACACCATGGCGCGCATTGCGGGCCTGCGGCTGTCCAGAGGCCGGCACTTGAGGCTGAGTCAGTTGGTCGTTGAGCAATAGCGACAGGCTGGTCGCTAGCGTAGTCACGCCGATCCCGGCGCGAGCACCGAGAAGCGCGAGAGTGCATCCACGCGTTCCCGCCTGCATGCTGCTGCGCCGGTCCAGCAGCTTATGCAATGTATGGATCGCATCGGAAGGCGGCGCTGCCATGTCGACGAAGTCGTCCACGCCGGCGCGTAGCGCGGCCAACATCGAAGCGGGCTCTACCGAGATGCCAGTCGCCAACACGGCCAGCGCCGGCCAGTCGCGTTTCAAGCGCTGGTTCAAAGCCGCCGCCGCCTGCGCTTGATCCCCCGAGAAATCGAGGAAGACCGCAGAGGGGCTGAGCAAGGCGATGCGTTCATCGATCGACTTGGCATCGGGCGGTAGAACCACCACTGTGCCTAGCTTGCCGAGTGCGTCTGTCAGCCACGTGATGTGGCTGCCATTGGCCGAAGCGAAGACGTACGTCTCTGCACCGGTCTCGGGAAGGTGATCGCGAGGAGCGTTCATGGCGTCGGCCACAGGTCGTGCGCAGCTGGTTCCACTCAACGGGAGAAGCCCGGTACCGTCGTACCGGAGGCAGGCCCCAGCAGGTGCGCGCGCCACACAGGGCCGTCGCGTTGCTCTGCACCACCAGGCAAATAGGGTGTGAGGTCAGTATCGCGGGCGATGGGCTTCACGAGATGCGGTGTCACGAGGATCACCAGCTCCTTCTCGTTCATCTGGTACTTGTTCTGCTTGAAGAAGGTACCGAGCACCGGGATGTCGCCGAGCAGCGGCACCTTGTCGGCGTTCGAGGTCGTGGTGCGGCTCACCAAACCTCCGATGATGAAGCTCTCGCCGTCTCCGAGCTCTACGGTGGTGTCTGCTCGGCGCGTGGTAATGGCGGGCACTGCCACCCCGCTGATGCTCAGCGAATTGGTGTAGTCGAGATCACTGGCTTCGGGTGCGACCTTGAGCACGATGCGATCGTTGGACAGCACCGTGGGCGTGAGCGTCAGGCCGATGCCGAAGGGCTTGTATTCGATGGTGGTGGTGCCCAAGCCCTGAGGGGCGGGCACCGGCAGTTCGCCGCCAGCAAGGAAACTGGCGCTTTGGCCGGACAGTGCAACGAGCGTGGGTTCGGCGAGTACGCGGGCCATGCCGTTGCCTTCGAGAAAACCGACGTTCAAGCCGATGCCTGCCTTGCCGAAATTGAACAGCAGGCTGAATGCTTGCGACAGGGGATTGTTGTAGTCGCCGCTGATGCTTCCGTCCGAGCCGAAAGTCGCGGATCTCAGCGACCCGGGTGTGAACGATCCGAAGCTGAAGCCGTTCGAGTTGGCACGCGTGCTGAAGATATTTAGGCCGGCCTGCTTGAGTACGCTCCGGTTGAATTCGACAACCTTCACCTCGACTTGAACGGTGTTGCTGCGCACGTTGACAACGGAGCGATCGACCAGTGGGGACTTTTCTGCGCCGGCTGCCATTGCGGTGTCGCGCGCTTCTTGGTGCGCGATCACGCTGTCGAGCGAACCCGTAAGCGTCGAGCTGCGCCGGCGCACCTCGAGCGAGTAGACGGTCGCGGATAACTGGCCCTTTTCCCAAATCATCAGTGTGGTCCGACCCGCAGCCTTGCCAGTGATAAGCAGACGCGCGGCGACGGAATTGGGCGATTGACGGGTGAGCGTCACTCCCGCCACGGCCTCGTCTGCGATGGCCATGCGTTCGATGCCTTTGGGGATAAGGAGTTCTTTTTGGGTGCCGGCATCCATCAGCAACTGCATCGGTGCGCGTGCGGCCAAGGCCTGCGCATCGGCTGCCAAAGACGCGACGGGCCATGCGCCCGTCGCGAGCAGGCCCAACGCTACGAGGATCGGGCGCAGCGCGTGGGCCGGAGCGTTGGGTTTCGCGTAGGGAGGAAGCGTCATGGTGTTTTTTTCCTGCGAGGCATGCATGGCGTGGCGCGATCGGATCTCAGTACCGGATGGTTTCGCTGCGGTCGCCGCGGATGACCTCAACCTGAAGTCCCCCACGGTTGCCGCTGCCGCTGCCTGCGGATGGGGCGCGTTGCGCAACGGCGATAGGCGGGCGCACGGCCCCGGGCTTGCCTCCAGTCACGAAATCGGCTGTTGTCACGCCGGCCTGCGCGCGGTCCAGTCCTTCGAGCGGCGGCCTGCGCGGGTCGCCAGGTTTGGCCGGTGCAGGTTGCAAAGCCGTGGGCAGTTCGGCGAACAGTTTGGGATTGGGTTCCGACATGTCGGCGGGGTTACGCAGGGCCAACACCAGGCGACCACTGCTCTCAGCGAGCGTGAGGCGGTTCACATCGTCCACCGGCACAGCGAGCACGGCCGTTCTTGTGGCTTCGGCGCGTTGCTGTGCCTGTTGATTCCCGCTTTTCTCTGCTTTGGAAGGTAGGCCATCCACCGAGGCATTGCCGAAGGCAAGCACGCGCTTGCGCGACAGCAGCAGGCGTGCTTGGCTCCGATCGATGTCCTTGCCGTCGGACTTAAGCATCAGGAATACATCGACGAAGTCGCCTGGCTGGACCTTGTTGCCCACGCCCATGACTTCATCGGCCTTGACCGCCACGGCGCGCTCGCCCTCCGCGACGCGCAAGGCGAGGCCTGAAACCAACTGGCCTTCGAGAAGCGGTGAGCCCTCCCCCAGATCAATGACCGGAACGCGGCCAGCCAGAGGAGCCGTTTCCCTGAAGGCACCCGTCGGATTGATTGGAAGTTGCTCAATGCGCAGGGCATCGGCCGGAATCGCTTGACCTGCAGGCAGAGGTCTGGCCGCAACGACGATGGGGAATGTCTGCGCCTGTGGCGCCTTCGCGGGCGTGGCGCCAGTGTCTGCCGCCACGGGTGGGGGGCGGTGGCGCTTTGCGGCTGAGGACCCATGCGTACCCTCCCAGTGCGAGAGCTAGAAGCACAAGAATGGCGGCGAGGATTTTGGTGAGATTGATCATGAGCGGTGGCCGAGGGATTTGAGCTGGCAATCAAGGCCTTTTGAGGGGAACCGGTGTCCAAAAAGCGGTATCACCAGAGGTTCTGTCGGCCCCAAGAAATCCATGCCACGCTCGCGAACGCAAGATAGGCCGCATAAGGAATGAATTTGGTTCGTCCCTTTGACGATGTGCCGTCGACCGAGGTGGGCTGATGGAAAAGTAGCGCTGCGAGTCGGGGATAGAGCGCCCAGCGCCGAAGAAGAAGCCAGAGCAATCCATGGGCAGCGGCCAGAAGGCTGCTGATGATCCAAATGGGAAGCAGCGCGGCGAGACCGACCCAAAGCCCCAGGACGGCAGCGAACTTCACGTCGCCAGCTCCCATGTATCCGAAGGCATAGACGAAAAGAAGACAACCAAATCCTGTCGCCGCGCCGAGCAGGCTCGACTGCCAACTGCTTTGGAACGGATTGCTGCCAAGTGCCAGTGCCGCCAGAGCCGACGCGGCTCCGGCAAGCACAAGCCAGTTGGGGACACGACGTTGTCGAAAGTCGTAGACGGCGACGAAGAGTAGCCAAATCAAGCATATCAGCGCCGATTCCGTCATAGGAACTCGTGATTACGCTGCCGTTCCGCCAATTGCGACTAGGATTTCATTGAACTTGGCCTTGATTTGAGTGCCAAGACCGGTGAGTACGGCCACCAAAACTGCGGCGATCAATCCCGCAATAAGTCCGTATTCGATAGCAGTGGCACCTTCTTCGTCGCGAATAAAACGGGCAATAGCGTTGAGCATGATTAACCTTTCAGAAAAAGTCGTTAACAAGGGCTGGCGGTGCGAATGTTATCCGGCGTAACTCTGTGTATCAACAAGGCAAACCCGATGGAAGGGTGTTCCGCTGTGCTAGCCGAAGATGGCTAGCACGATAGCTGCCAGCTCCCACGGACATCGGTTGACCGGTCGGTCAGAGACGCTGAGTAACAGTTCGGAAACGATTTTTCCCTCTGTAGGCGTGCACCGACATCCCATGAAGACGGGAGGGAGTGTTACGGAACAGGGGTGCGCGCGAGGGGCGCGTTACGGGTACAAGCGTGTTACGTGTTACGTGACACGACCCGGAACGGTAAAGATGTAACAGTCCAGAAAGGGTTGGACCGTGCGCAAAAAATCACAAGTTGAGGGGTCTGACCCTGCTTGCGAAGGGGGATCAGCCCAGGATTTCCTCGTGGAACAGCTTCCACTCGCCGGCCTGGCGCAGCCAGTACTGGCGACGCATGCGACCGCTGCGTTCCCCCTCGAACACCTCGCCGAAGGTGGCGACCATGGTGTCCTCGCTGTCGCGCCAATGGAGGTAGGAAACATCCTTTAACTGAATACGCCGGCCCTGGGCGTATTCCATCTCGTCGCGGACAATTGAAATTCCGTCGGCCGATTTTTTCGCCTGGCGCTGAAAATCCGGCAAATAGAATTTCTTCAATTGCGCTTCATTTCCCTGGGTCCGGGCGTCTTTCCAGGCATTGATCGCGCTGGTGAAGGATTGGGCGTCCTTTTCGGCCTGGGGCTGGGAAATCCATTGCAGGCTGCGCGCGGTGACGACCGGCGTGGCGCCGATCTGCACCTTGCGCAGCAACTGGCGCAGGTCGGGGTTGGCCATGACCACGCAGCCGTCGCTGGCCAGCGGCGCGCGCGCGTACTGCTGCGAAGGCGTGCCGTGCAGCCAGATGCCGCCGCCGGTCTTGCCGCGGCGCTGGTCATAGGCGTTGGGGTAGTTGATCGGCAGCGCGCCGGCGCCGTAGAGGTCCTTGAGGGACTTCGGATCGAGGCTGCTGGTGATGAAGTACACGCCCAGCGGGGTGCGCGCATCGCCCTCCACGGACTTGTCGATGCCCGACTTGCCGACCGAGATGTAGTAGTCGGCCACGAGCTTCAGGCCCTTGTCGCCGTTCTCGAGCAGGTACAGGCGCGAGCGCGAGGCGTCGATGGCGATCGCGTAGCGGCTGCGCGTGGACAGCTCGAGGAACTGCGACGGGACGGTGTTCGGCGGCGGCCGTTCGCGCAGCGCCTGCAGGCGGCGGCGCGATTCTTCCTGCAGCTCGGCCATGGCCGGGTTGCCCTTCAGGCGCGCCACGCTGGCGGCGTCCGAAAGGCTGTGCGCGGCGGGCACCTGCGAGGCGAGCAGGTCGCCGTACACCAGCTGCGCGAGCTGGAAATTCGGGTAGTCGCGCACCAGTTCGCGCGCCTTGGCCAATGCGGGCCGCGCCTGGCCGCGGCCGAAGAGTTCGTAGATCGCGATCAGCCGCGCCTCGGCGTTGCTGGCTTCCTGGATCGCGCCCGCGGGCGGTGCCTTGCGCGTGCCGCGGGCTTCGGCCACGGCGGCGGTGCCGGCCGCCGCGGCGGCCGCGGTCGCCACGGCCCCCTTCTTCAGGCGGGCCTGGGCCTTGGCGCCCTTGGCGTCGCGGGCTTCACGTGCCTCCCGGGCTTCGCGCACGCTGCGCGATTCGCGACTGCCGCGCGCTTCCCTGGCGCCGGCTTTTTCCTTCTGCGCCGAGCGGCTGGCGCCGACGGCAGCCTTGCCGGACTTGGCGCCGGCCGTCTTGGCATGCGAGGCCTTGCCCGAATGGCTGGCGGCGCCCGCGGGCAGTGCGAGCACGAGGGCCGATGCGGCCATCAGCGCGGCCAGGAGGCTCCCGCCGCGCCGGAATTCTGGGGTCTGGGGCCGGCCCTGCCGGACGATGTCTGCCACTAGCCGCCGACGCTTTCCTTGCGAATGTGCCACTGGCCGCCGGAGCGCTGCAGTTCCAGCGTCTTGCGGCTGGAGATGTTGAGGTTGTCGGCACGGTAGACCTGGCGGAACTTGGCGGTGGCCGACTGGCCATTGACCTGGATCACGAGGTTCTCGAGGTTCACGCTGATGCTGGACTTGCCGACGATGCGCGCGCGGCGCTCTTCTTCCCAGCTCTTGCGGCTCTGGCCGCCGCCGGGCGTGAAGTCGCTGCCGTAGGCGGCGAGGTAGCGGTCCATGTCCTGGCCGGCCCAGGCGGCCGCCCAGCCGCGCACGGCCGATTCGACCTCTGCGTTGGCACTCGACGAAGCGGCGGGCGCGGCCGGTGCGGCGGCCGGCGTCGAAGCCTCGGGTGCCTTGGCGACCACGGCGGGGGCCGGGGCCGGAGCGGGCGCGGGTGCCTTGGCCACCGGTGCGGGCGCCGGGGCGGGCACGGGGGCCGCGGCGGGTGCCGGTGCGGGCGCGGGGGCCTTCGCGACCGGCGCGGGGGCGGGCGCAGGCGCCGCCGGTGCCGCACGCGGTGCCTCGGGCGCCGCCGCCAGCAGGGTCGGCTTGGCGCCGGGCACGGCCGGCACGAACAGCGTGCGGATCACCGCCAGCTTGGGCGCGACCGCGGTGTTGTTCTGGTCGAGCTGCAGCGCCTTGCTGTAGGCCTGGCTCGCGAGCCGCGCATAGAGGTCGCCAAGGTTTTCCTGGGCGGTGGCGTAGCTCGGATTGGTGCGGATCGCGCTCTCGAGGGCGTTGCGCGCCTTGTCGAACTGGTTCTGGCTCGCGTAGATGACCGCGAGGTTGTTGTAGGGCTCGGGCAGCTCGGGCGCGTCCTGCGTGAGCTGGGTGAAGGCGGCGATCGCCTCGGCGCGCTTGCCGGTGTCGAGCTGGATCACGCCCTTGAGGAAGCGCATCTGCGGGTCGCGTGGCTTGTCCTTGAGGAAGGCGTCGGCCTTGGTCGAGGCTTCCTCGAGCTTGCCGGCCTGCATCAGGCGGTCGACCTCCTCGTGCTCGGGCGCCGCCAGCGCGGACAGCGCCGTGGCGCCGACCGCGGCGGCCAGGAACAGGGCGCGCACGACGGGCGTCAGGCTGAAGGGAGTGCGCAGGGAGCTCTTGGGCATGGCGGACGAGGCCTCGTGAGGGAGAGGGAAGGGGATGCGCCGGGGATTGTAAGTGGGGCGGTTAACCTCCAGACACACTGCGGCGTGCCTGCAACGCCGTTCCATTCCTCGAGGCAACGGGCCGTGCCTTTTCCCACGGAAACCGGTGGAAACCCCGTTCAGGCGCCGCCGCGCTCCCGCTCCCCGGCCGCATCCGCCAGCCCATGCCCCGGCGCCGGCCGCAGCAAGGCCGGGAAATGCATGTCGCGGTAGGCCACGAAGCGGCTGCCGCGCGCCAGCCGGTAGCCCCACCACACCGCCACGAACAGCACCAGCCCGATGTAGGTCGAGAACACGCCGATCCAGTCGATGCGCCCGCCCGTGAAGGCGGCGTAGTTCTGGCCCAGCGTGACCACCAGGCACAGGCCGAAGGCGAACAGCGGCCCGTAGGGGAAGAAGGGCGAGCGGTAGGGCAGCAGCGACAGGTCCAGTCCCTGCGCCATCATTCCCTTGCGGAAGCGGTAGTGGCTCACCGCGATGCCGAGCCAGGCCACGAAGCCGGTCATGCCCGAGAGGTTCAGCAGCCACAGGTACACGCCCTGGCTTTCCGACAGCGAGGTCAAAAAGCACAGCGCGCCGACCGCGGTGGTCGCGAGCAGCGCATTGAGCGGCACGCCCGCGCGCGTGAGCCGCGCGAAGCAGCGCGGCGCGCGGCCGTCCTTCGCGAGGTTGAACAGCATCCGGGTCGAGGCGTACATGCCCGAGTTGCCGGCCGACAGCACGGCCGTGAGGATCACCGCGTTCATCACGCTGGCCGCGAAGGCCAGCCCGGCGTGGCGGAACACCAGCGTGAACGGGCTCACGCCGATGGCGTGCAGGTCGGTCTTGATCAGGTTCGGGTCGGTGTAGGGAATCAGCACGCCGATCACGCCGATCGCCAGCACGTAGAACAGCAGGATGCGCCAGAACACCTGGCGCACCGCGCGCGGGATGTTTTTCGCGGGGTTGGCCGATTCGCCGGCGGCCACGCCGATGAGTTCGGTGCCCTGGAACGAGAAGCCCGCGATCATGGCCACGCCGATCATCGCGGGCAGGCCGCCCACGAACGGCGCGTCGCCGAGCGTGAGGTTGCCGAAGCCCGCGGGCCGGTCGCCGCGCAGGATGCCGAAGATCATCAGCACGCCGACCACCACGAAGGCGATCACCGTCACCACCTTGACCAGCGCGAACCAGAACTCGGCCTCGCCGAAGCCGCGCACCGAGATCGCGTTGAGCAGGAACATCAGCCCGAGGAACAGGGCGCTCCACAGCATGGCCGGCGTGCCCGGGAACCAGTACTGCATCACCAGCTGCGCGGCCGCGAGCTCGACCGCGATGGTCACGGCCCAGTTGTACCAATAGTTCCAGCCGAGCGCGAAGCCGAAGCCCTCGTCGACGTAGAGCGCGCCGTAGGTCGCGAACGAGCCCGACACCGGCATGCAGGCCGCGAGCTCGCCGAGGCTGGTCATGAGGAAATAGACCATCGCGCCGATCAGCAGGTAGGCCGCGAGCGCGCCGCCCGGGCCGGCCTGCGACACGGTGGCGCCCGAGGCCACGAACAGGCCGGTGCCGATCGAGCCGCCGATGGCGATCATCGTCAGGTGGCGCGTGCCGAGCGCGCGGCGCAGCGTGGGTTCCTCGGCGGCGGTGCGCGAGGCGAGGGTGGGCGCGGTGGAGTCCGTTGCCATGTCGTTGTGTTCTCCCGTCTGAGGGCGGCGATCATAAGTGCGCCCTCCGCGTCGCCCCGGGGTACGGCCGCGCGGCCCGCACAGTACAGTCCCGCCATGGACCGCCTCCAGAGCATCGAAGCCTTCGTGCGCGTCGCGCAGACGCAGAGTTTTGCGGAGGCGGCGCGCCAGCTCCGGGTGGCGAACTCGGTGGTGACCACGCGCGTCAAGCAGCTCGAGGAGTTCCTCGGCGCGCCGCTGTTCCACCGCAGCACGCGCGTGGTGCGGCTCAGCGACGTGGGCCAGGCCTTCCTGCGCGACTGCGTGGAGCTCGTGGGCCGCGCCAACGACATCGTCGACCAGATGCGCGACGCGCGCGGCACCCCCTCGGGCGTGCTGCGCGTGCATGCGCTCACGGGCATGGTGCTCGGTCGCTTCGCCTCGCTGCTGCGCGAGTTCCACACCATCTATCCCGACATCCACCTCGAGCTGATCGTGAGCGACGCGGTGGTCGATCCGGTCAAGGCCGGCGTCGATTGCGCGCTGCAGATCTTCCCGGCCGCCTCCGAGGAGCTGGTGTCGCGCCCGCTGTTCCCGGTGCGCCGGCTGCTGTGCGCCACGCCCGAGTACATCGAGCGCCACGGCATGCCCGCCAACCCGCGCGAGCTGCACCGCCACAAGCTGGGCCTGTATTCGGGCTATCCCACGCGCGACCGCTGGACCTTCCACCACCAGGGCGAGCAGACCACCATCTACCTCGCGGCCGCGCTGCTGACCAACAGCGTGCACCTGCTGCGCGAGTACGCGCTCGAGCACGCGGGCATCGTCTGCCTGCCCACGCTGGTGGCGGGCGACGCGATCGCGCGCGGCGAGCTGCGCGTGGTGCTGCCCGAGCACCAGCTCTCGTCGTTCTCGCTGAGCGCCGTCTATGCGGGCACCTCGCGCAACGCGCTCAAGCTGCGGCTGTTCATCGAGCACATCGCGACCCGCTTCACGCGCGTGCCGCCCTGGGACGCCACCCTGATCGAGCGCGGAATGATCCCGGCCGAACTGATCGAGTGAGGGCGCGCGTTCCCGGGTAAACCCCAGCGATTATTCGGAGTCTGCGAATAATCCTCTTCCAATCTGGTCCCTACCGGCGGCCCCGGTTGTTTCCTAGAGTTCGGTCCAAGCCAGAACCAAGGAGACCGCCATGACCCAGACCCACCAAGTCCACGAAGGGCCCGCCTACCGCACCCGCTTCGGCTCGCTCGCCCACTACGAGAAAGGCCACGTCGAGCCGATCGCCGACGACGTGCGTCACTACGCCTTCTCCAATTGCTTCGAGATCGCGAACAACAGCCGGCCCTACGAGAAGGTGGTGTTCGGCCAGAACCAGATCTACGTGCTCGAGACCCTGCGCGCCGAGGGCCACTCGCCCTGGTTCACCTGCGCGCACGACGAGTTCGCGCTGGTGATGGACGGCGAGGTCGAGGTGCACCTGGTGCAGCTCGACGCGGCCCAGCAGGTGGCCGACCCCGAGAAGAACGGCGCCGTGCAGGTCGAGGGCGAGCCGCGCGGCCAGAAGATGGGCTGGATGAAGCTCTCGCGCGGCCACCAGGGCCTGCTGCCGAAGAACACCGCCTACCAGTTCCGCAGCGCGCGCCCCGGCGTGATCGTGCTGCAGACCTGCAAGGGCGAGCTGTCGGTCGAGAAGTGGGCCGAGATCTGCCAGTCGCATTGAACGAACGAGGAGCACACGCCATGAACGCACCCGCAGAACTCGCCCGAGTCATCGCCTCGCAACCCGACGCCACGCTCGGCTACAAGGACTTCTCGCTCGGCAGCTTCCGCTTCCGCCGCGACGAGTATTTCGTCCACATCGGCTGGCAGACCCGCGACGGCCGCCCGATGAGCCACACCATGGATGCCGGCAACTACCTGCGCGCGCTGATGCGCGACGTGGCCTGGGGCTTCTTCTACGGCTGGGTCAACTTCGATAGCGTGTTCGGCACCGTCAACCACTACGACTCGGTCGACCTCTATGCCGGCAGCTTCAACGGCACCATGAAGGACGCGGGCATCGACCTGCTCGAGAACTTCCCGAGCGCCCAGATCCGCGCCACCTTCGAGGCCATGCTCGACGACTGGACCAACGAGAGCTTCGATCCCTTCGCCGCGCCGCAGGAAACCGGCTCGCCCTACGGCCGCAAGAACGGCAACAACACGGCCAAGATCACGCGGGCGCGCGAACTCGCCACGCGCTGCGTGGGTTTGAAGGGCGACCTCGACCTGCGCAGCGACGCGCGCGGCGCGCCGGTCAACCGCGCCTTCGCCGACGTGCCGCAGGACCAGCCCGAACTGCATCCCGAGCCCGGCTTCGAGAACGAGGTGCATGCCTTCAATCTGTTCGGCTTCCTGAGCCGCTCGCAGGTGACCTGGAACCCGAGCTTCACCTCGGTGGTGAAGCACAGCTACATGTGCCCGACGACCGAGGAGCACATCCTGCCGATCATCCACGGCAACGACCGCGTCGAGTGGTTCTTCCAGATGACCGACGAGATCCACTGGGACTGCGGCGACAAGAACACCGGCAAGCCGATGGCGCGCGTGATCATGAAGGCCGGCGACATGGCCGCCATGCCCGCCTACTGCCGCCACCAGGGCTTCAGCCCCAAGCGCTCGATGCTGCTGGTGTGGGAGAACGGCTCGCCGAGCCTGGTGTACGAGATCCAGAAGGGCGAGTCGCCAGAGATTCCCGTGCAGTTCTGAATGGCTCCCTCTCCCGCGCGCGGGAGAGGGTTGGGGTGAGGGCGGCCGACGCGCCACGAACCTCCCCCTCACCCCCGCCCTCTCCCCAAGGGGAGAGGGAGCAAGGCAACAACATGAAGCCCAACGACATTGCCGGCGCGGCAGGCCTGCGCACGTCCATCCGCCACCAACTCTTCATCGACGGCCGCTTCGTCGACGCCGAATCCGGCGAGACCCTCGCCACCCTGAACCCGCACGACAACACGCCCATCGTCGATGTCGCGCTCGCGGGCAAGGCCGACGTCGACAAGGCCGTCGCCGCCGCGAAGCGCGCGTTCCCGGCATGGAGCCGCATGGCCGCCGCCGACCGCGGCCGCATCCTGCTCAGGCTCGCCGACCTGATCGAGGCCAACGCCGAGGAACTCGCGCGCCTCGAATCGCTGGACACCGGCCACCCGATCCGCGATTCGCGCCGCCTCGACGTGCCGCGCACCGCCGCGTGCTTCCGCTACTTCGGCGGCATGGCCGACAAGTTCCAGGGCGAGACCATTCCGGTGGAAGAGGGCTTCCTCAACTACACGCTGCGCGAGCCCGTGGGCATCGTCGGCCAGGTGGTGCCGTGGAACTTCCCGCTGATGTTCACGAGCTGGAAGATGGCGCCCGCGCTCGCGGCCGGCAACTGCATCGTGATGAAGCCGGCCGAGATCACGCCGCTGAGTTCGCTGCGCATCGCCGAGCTGATGGCCGAGGCGGGCCTGCCGCCCGGCGTGGTCAACATGCTGCCGGGCCTGGGCAGCGTGGCGGGCCAGTACATCGCCGAGCATCCCGAGATCGCGAAGATCGCCTTCACGGGCAGCACCGCGACGGGCCGGCGCATCGTGCAGGCCAGCGCGGGCAACCTCAAGAAGGTGCAGCTCGAGCTCGGCGGCAAGGGGCCCGAACATCGTGTTCGAGGACGCGAACCTGCAGGCCGCCGTCAACGGCAGCGCCTGGGCCATCTTCCACAACCAGGGGCAGGCCTGCATCGCGGGCTCGCGGCTGATGCTGCACGAGCGGATCGCCGACGAATTCCTCGCGCAGTTCGTTCCGCTCGCCAAGTCGATCCGCCTCGGCAACCCGCTCGACGAGAACACCGAGATGGGCCCGCTGACCAGCGCCCAGCACCGCGAGCGCGTGCTGAGTTACGTCGACGTGGCGCGAGGCGAGGGCGGCGAGCTGCTCGCGGGCGGCCGGTCGCCGGGCGGCGATCTCGCCAAGGGCTGCTATGTCGAGCCCACCGTGATGCGCGCGAAGTCGTACCGCGACCGCGTCGCGCAGGAAGAGGTCTTCGGCCCCTTCGTCACCGTGCTGACCTTCAAGGACGACGAGGAGGCGATGCGCATCGCCAACGGCACCGACTACGGCCTGGGATCGGGCCTGTGGACCAAGGACCTGCAGCGCGCCCACAAGGTGGCGCGCGAGCTGCACGCCGGCATGGTCTGGATCAACAGCTACAAGCGCGTGAACCCCGGCTCGCCCTTCGGCGGCGTGGGCCAGAGCGGCTATGGCCGCGAGATGGGATTCGACGCGATGCGCGAGTACACGCAGGTCAAGAGCGTGTGGGTCAACGTCGACGCGCGGATACCGCCGCACTTCGCGCGCTGAGTTTCGGCAGAGCGGCATCCGCAGACACAAGAACAGGAGACAGCCATGACATTCAATCGCAGGCAATTCACCCAGGCCACCGCGGCGCTCGTCGCCGCGGGCGCGACACCGCTGGCGTTCGCGGCCGACACGCTCAAGATCGGCTATGTGTCGCCGCAGACCGGCCCGCTCGCGCCCTTCGGCGAGGCCGACAAGTGGGTCATCGACCAGATGAAGGCCGCCTTCAAGGACGGCATCGCGGTCGGCGGCCGCAAGTACGCGGTGCAGATCGTGCTCAAGGACAGCCAGTCGAACCCGAACCGCGCGGGCGAGGTCGCGAACGACCTGATCCTCAAGGACAAGGTGGCGCTGGTGCTCACGGCCGGCACGCCCGAGACCGCGAACCCGGTCAGCGATGCCTGCGAGCTCAACGAGGTGCCCTGCATCTCGAGCGTGGTGCCGTGGCAGCCCTGGTTCTTCGGCCGCAAGGGCGATCCGGCCAAGGGCTTCGACTGGACCTACCACCTGTTCTGGGGCCTCGAGGACGTCATCGCCAACTTCACCAGCGGCTGGAAGACGCTGGCCACCAACAAGAAGGTGGGCGGCCTGTTCCCGAACGACGGCGACGGCAACGCCTGGGGCGACAAGGAGCTGGGCTTTCCGAAGCCGCTCGCGCAGATGGGCTTCACGCTCACCGACCCGGGCCGCTTCCAGAACGGCACGCAGGACTTCAGCGCGCAGATCGCGGCCTTCAAGAAGGAGGGCGTGGAGATCGTCACCGGCGTGGTGATCCCGCCCGATGCCAAGACCTTCCTCACGCAGGCGCGGCAGCAGGGCTTCAGGCCGAAGGCGATCACGCTTGGCAAGGCGCTGCTGTTCCCGGGCGCGATCGAAGCGCTGGGCGAACTCGGCGACGGCCTCTCGACCGAGGTCTGGTGGAGTCCCTCGCATCCCTTCGCATCGAGCCTCACGAAGCAGAGCGCGAAGGCGCTGGCCGAGGCCTACGAGGCCGGCACGAAGAAGCAGTGGACGCAGCCGATCGGCTTCGCGCATGCGCTGTTCGAGGTGGCGGCCAACGCGCTGGGCCGCGCGAAGTCGCTGAAGGCCGCCGACGTGCGCGATGCCGTGGCCGCGACCTCGATCCAGTCGGTGGTCGGCCCGGTCAAGTGGGGCGGCCAGGGGCCGTTCAGGAACGTCAGCAAGACGCCGCTGGTGCTCGGCCAGTGGGGCAAGGGAACGAAGTACAAGGTGGAGCTCACCCTCGTGAACAACGAGGCCGCGCCGGCCATTCCCACCGGCGGCAAGCTGCGCGCGCTCTGACCGCCATGGCGCTGCTGGCACTGCATGGCGTGAGCAAGTTCTACGGCGCGCTCAAGGTCACCGACGGCATCACGCTCGCGGTGGCCGAGGGCGAGACCTTGGGCATCCTCGGCCCCAACGGCGCGGGCAAGACCACGCTGTTCAACCTGATCTCGGGCGACGTGCGCGCCGACGCGGGCCGGGTCGACTATGCGGGCCGCGACGTGACGCGGCTGCGTCCGCACCAGCGCTGCCGCGCCGGCATCGGCCGCAGCTACCAGGTGCCGCAGCCCTTCGGGAACATGAGCGTGTTCGAGAACCTCGTGACCGCGGCCTGCTTCGGCGGGCAGCAGACCGAGCGCGAGGCCTGGCGCACCGCGCACGAGGTGCTGGCGCAGACCGGGCTGATGGCGCAGGCCAATGCGCCGGCCGGCGGGCTGCGACTGCTCGACCGCAAGCGGCTCGAGCTCGCGCGCGCGCTCGCGACCAAGCCGCGGCTGCTGCTGCTCGACGAGATCGCGGGCGGGCTCACCGAGCCCGAGGCCGCGGTGCTGGTGGGTGAGCTGCGGCGCATCAAGGCGCGCGGCGTGACCATGATCTGGATCGAGCACGTGGTGCATGCGGTGCTGTCGCTGGCCGACCGGCTGTTCGTCATCAACTTCGGGCAGAAGCTGGCCGAGGGCGAACCGCGCGCGGTGATGAACGATCCGGAGGTGCGGCGCGTGTACATGGGGATGGAAGCATGAGCGCGCACCGCCTGGCTCCTTCCCCCTCTGGGGGAGGGCTGGGATGGGGGCACGACAGCGCCACCATTCCAACGCCGCCTGCCCCCACCCCGACCCTCCCCCAGAGGGGGAGGGAGCAAAGACCATGACCGCCTTGCTCACCACCCACGGCCTGCAGGCCTTCTACGGCGACGCCCAGGCCCTGTTCGGCATCGACTTCGCGCTCGCCGCCGGCGAACTGGTCGCGATCATCGGCGCCAACGGCGCGGGCAAGTCGACCTTCCTCAAGAGCCTCACGGGCCTGGTGCGCGCGCCGCGCGAGGCGATCCGTTTCAGGGGCGAGGCCATCGGCGGCCTGCCGCCTAGCGAGATCGTGCGGCGCGGCCTCGCGCTGGTGCCCGAGGGCCGCCGGCTGTTCCCCAGCCTCAGCGTGGAAGAGAACCTGCTGATGGGCGCCACCGCGGGGCGCCCGGGCCCGTGGAACCTGCAGCGTCTCTACGGCCTGTTCCCCATCCTGGCCGAGAAGCGCCGCCAGCCCGGCACCTCGCTGTCGGGCGGCCAGCAGCAGATGGTGGCGCTGGGCCGCGCGCTCATGAGCAATCCCGACGTGCTGCTGTGCGACGAACTCTCGCTGGGCCTCGCGCCGGTCGTCATCCGCGAGATCTACGCGGCCATGCCCGGCATCACGGCCGAGGGCATGACGGTGGTGATCGTCGAACAGGACGTGACGATGGCGCGCCAGGTCTCGCGGCGTGTCTACTGCTTCCAGGAAGGCCGCGTGTCGCTCGAGGGCCTGTCGGCCGATCTCACGCGCGAGCAGATCGCGCAGGCCTATTTCGGCATCGAGGCCGCCCATGCTTGAGACCCTGCTCCAGGGCGTGCTGCTCGGCGGCCTCTACACGCTGTTCGCGCTCGGCCAGTCGCTGATGTTCGGCGTCATGCGGCTCACCAACACGGCGCAGGGCGACTTCATCATCCTCGGCGCCTTCGCGGTGATCGCGGGCGTGTCGCTGGCCGGCGATGCGGCGCCGTGGCTGGTCGCGCTCGCGGTGCTGCCGGTGGCCTTCGGCTTCGGCTACGCGCTGCAGCGCTGGGTGCTCAACGGCACGCTGGGCAAGGACCCGCTGCCCTCGCTGGTCGTCACCTTCGGCCTGTCGATCGTGATCCAGAACCTGCTGCTCGAGCTGTTCTCGGCCGATCCGCGCGCCATCGAGACCGGCGGCCTCGGCACGCGCGGCCTGGCGCTCGGCGAATCGCTGTCGCTCGGCGTGCTGCCGCTGATCGTGCTGGCCGTGGCGCTCGTGGCCACCGGCGCGCTGCAATGGCTGTTCGCGCACACCGCGCTGGGCCGGTCGTTCCGCGCCGTGTCGGACGACCGCGAGATCGCCGAGCTCATGGGGCTCGATGCGAAGAAGGTCTATGCCTTCGCGACCGCCATCGCCTTCGTGCTGATCGCGCTGGCAGGCGCGCTGCAGGGCATGCGCACCACGGTGTCGCCGTCGGACGGCCCGCTGCTGCTGCTGTTCGCCTTCGAGGCCGTGATCATCGGCGGCATGGGCTCGTTCTGGGGCACGCTGGCCGGCGCCATGATCCTCGGCATCGCGCAGCAGGTGGGCTTCCGCCTCGATCCGGGCTGGGGCATCTGGTTCGGGCACATCGTGTTCCTCGCGGTGCTCGTGTTCCGGCCGCAGGGCCTTTTTCCCAAGACGCGCGGATGACGCCGATGACGACTCCCGCCACCCCTTCCTTCGTCGCGGTCGAGCGCGCCACCGCCGCCAGCCGCGGCGCGCTCGCCGTCGGCATCGCGCTGGTCCTCGTCGCCGCCAGCCTGCCCTTGTGGGGCGAGTCGAGCTGGATGCGCGAGTTCGTCGAGATCGCTTGCTACTTCATCTTCGCGATGATGTGGAACCTGCTCGCGGGCTATGGCGGCATGGTCAGCATCGGGCAGCAGGCCTTCTTCGGCTTCGGCGGCTACGCGATGCTGGTGCTCGGCAACTTCGCGGGGCTCAACCCCTTCGTCGCGATTCCGCTCGGCGCGCTGGCCGCGGGGCTGGTCGCGATTCCGGTCTCGTTCATCGCGTTCCGGCTCTCGGGCGGCTACTTCGCGATCGGCACCTGGGTCATCGCCGAGGTGTTCCGCCTGAGCTTCGCCAACGTGTCGGCGGTGGGCGGCGGCTCGGGCACCACGCTGACGGCGCTGCGCGGCATCGACAAGGCCACGCGCGAGAGCGTCACCTACTGGATGGCGCTGGGCTGCGTGGTGGCGGCGGTGGCGCTGGTCTACCTGTTCCTGCGCAGCAAGCGCGGCCTGGCGCTGCTGGCGATCCGCGACAACGAGGTGGCGGCCGAGTCGCAGGGCGTCCCGGTGGCGCGCATGAAGCTCGCGGTGTACGGCGTCGCGGCCTTCGGCGCGGGGCTCGCGGGGGCGCTGTACTTCGTCGGCAACCTGCGCATCAGCCCCGACGCGGCCTTCAGCGTCAACTGGAGCGCGTTCGCGATCTTCATGGTGGTGATCGGCGGCATCGGCCGCATCGAAGGGCCGCTGGTCGGCGCGCTCGTCTTCTGGGCGCTCAACAAGTTCCTCAGCGACTACGGCACCTGGTACCTGCTGGGGCTCGGGCTGCTCGCGATCGTGACCACGCTGTTCTTCAAGCAGGGGCTGTGGGGTTTCGCGCAGCAGCGCTGGGGCTGGTCGCTGTTTCCCACGCAGCGCAGGCTGGTCGCCGGCAAGCCGTGATTTCGCGCTGCGATGCAGCATTCTTGTAACGATCTGTTTACAATTAGGGCTCCGCCGCTTCCACCCGGAGTTCCTCCCGTGACGATCACCAAACGCCGCCTGCTCGAGGGCGGCGCCGCCGCGCTGGCCGCCTCGCTGCTTCCCCCGTTCGCCCTGGCCCAGGACAAGCCGCGCGCCGGCGAAGCCGCCTGGCCCACCAAGCCCGTGAAACTGCTGGTCGGCTTCCCGACCGGCGCCTCGCCCGACCTGCTGGCGCGCGCCATCGCCGAGCCGCTCGCCAAGATCCTGCGCCAGCCCGTGCTGGTCGAGAACAAGCCCGGCGAGAGCGGCAACATCGTGGCCGACCAGGTCGCCAAGGCCACCGACGACCACACCATCGGCGCGCTGATCAACGGCAACCTCACGATCGCGAAGCTGCTCAATCCCAAGATCTCCTTCGATCCCGAGAAGGACTTCGCGCCGGTCGGCATGGTCGGCACCGCGCCGCTGGTGCTGGCCGTGTCGGGCAATGCCACCGGCAAGACCGCGGCCGACCACCTGCTGTGGGTGCGCAACCTCGGCAGCGGCGGCAAGTACGGCACGCCAGGCGTGGGCACGGTGGGCCACCTGGGCATGGAACTGCTCAAGAGCCGCTCGGCCATCACCGCGCAGCACAAGCCCTACACCGGCAATCCGCAGGTGATCGCGGGCCTGCTCGCGGGCGAGATCCAGCTCGCGCTGCTGCCGCCCGCGCTCGCGATGCCGCACGTGCGTTCGGGCAAGCTCAAGGCCATCGGCGTGACCTCGCCCGAGCGCAGCCCGCTGGTGCCCGATCTGCCGACCATCCGCGATGCCGACGTGCGCGGCGCCGACCTCGAGATCTGGACCGCGCTGGCCGCGCCCGCGGGCATGAACAAGGCCGCGCTGGCCAGGCTCAATGCCGCGCTGGTCGAGGTCATCAGCACGGACGAGGTGCGCGAGGCGCTGCTCAAGACCGGCTGGCAGGCCCAGCCCGGTTCGCCCGACGCGCTGGCGCGCCGCATGCGCGCCGACACCGCGCGGCTGGGCGGCGTGATCCTGATGAAGGGCATCCACGCCGAGGGTTGAGCGTCGCCTGTGGCATGCTGGCCGGCCCGATACCGGACCGACCGGCATGAGCGAGCGCCTTTTCCTCCATCTCGACGACGGCCCCGTGCTGGGGCCGCCGATGGACGCGCCCGGTAGCGCGGTGCGTTCCTTCGCCGCCAGCGCACCGCTGCGCCCGCATGTCGCCCACATCCTCGTGTACCGCGAGCGCTTCGCCGAGGGCGAGGAGGTGCTCGAGCGCGTGCTGCCCGACGGTGCCGCGCGGCTGGTCTTCAACCTCGGCGACGCGCCCTCGGCCAACGGCGCCGAGGGGCTGGCCGTCGAGGCCATCGGCGCCTCGGCCGAGGCCGTGCTGGTGCGGCTGCGCAAGCGCATGGAAGGCCTGTCGATCACCCTGCGGCCCGGCGCCGCGGCCCTGCTGCTCGGCCTGCCCGCGGGCGAACTCGCGGGCCGCGTGCTGCACCTCGACGAACTCTGGCGCGGCGCCGGCGCGCAGCTGCTCGAGCGCATGGCCGAGGCACCCGATGACGCCGCGCGCGTCGCGCTGCTCGATGCCGCGCTGTGCCGCCGCCTCGCCGAGGCCGACGGCCGCGCGCAGTCAAGGCTGGGCCTGCATCCGGGCGCGCTGCAGGCCGCGCAGCTGATCGCGGCCTCGGCCGGCCGGCGTCCGCTGCGCGAGGTGGCCGAGGCGGTCGGCCTGGGCGAGCGCCGGCTGCAGCAGCTGTTCCATGCGCAGGTCGGCCTCTCGCCGCGCGCCTGGCGCCGGCTCGCGCGCATGCATGGCTGCCTGCGCGCGCTGCGTGCCACGCCGATGCCGGCCTGGGCCGAGGTGGCGGTCGACAGCGGCTTCTACGACCAGTCGCACATGGCCAACGAGTTCCGCGCGCTGTGCGGCGTCACGCCCACCGAGTTCCTGGGCCGCGCGATTGCGGGTTCTTCCAAGACGCCCGCCTGAGGCGGCGCTACCTTCGGCGCTTCTTTCCTTTTCAGCGGGCCGAACGATGAACGACCAGCCGAATGCATTGCCCTCCCTGCAAGGCCGCGTGGCCGTGGTCACGGGCGCGAGCCGCGGCGCGGGGCGCGGCATCGCGCTCGAACTCGGCGCGGCCGGCGCCACCGTCTACGTCACGGGCCGCAGCACACGCGCGCAGCCCGCCGACAGCTACGGCCAGATCCTCGCGCTGTCGGGCCTGCAGCGCGTGCCCGGCAGCATCGAGGACACGGCCGAGGAGGTCACGCGCCTGGGCGGGCAGGGCGTGGCCGTGCGCTGCGACCACACCGACGAAGCGCAGGTACGCGAGCTGTTCGCGCGCGTCGAGCGCGAGGCCGGCCGGCTCGACCTGCTGGTCAACAACGCCTGGGGCGGCCACGAGAGCTTCAACGGCGTGTTCGAGGCGCCGTTCTGGGAGCATCCGCTGTCGAACTGGGAGGCCATGTTCGACCGCGGCGTGCGCAACCATCTCGTGGCCAGCCGCTGCGCCGCGCCGCTGCTGGTGCGCCAGGGCCATGGCCTGATCGCCACCACCACCTTCTGGGACCGCGACCGCTACCTGCGCGGCAGCCTGTTCTACGACCTCGCCAAGGCCGCGATGACGCGGCTGGCCTTCGGCATGGCGCAGGACCTGCGCGCGCACGGCGTGGCCTCGGTGGCGGTGTCGCCGGGCTGGATGCGCACCGAGTTCGTGCTGGCCGGCCACCAGACCGACGAGGCGCACTGGCACGAGCGGCCCGCGCTCGCGCGCACCGAATCGCCGCGCTACATCGGGCGCGCCATCGTGGCGCTGGCCGGCGACGCGAACGTGATGCACAAGACCGGCCGCGCGCTGCGCGTGGGCGACCTGGCGCGCGAGTACGGCTTCACCGACATCGACGGGCGGCAGGTCGCGCCCTTCGAGATGGAGGATGGGGAGGACGGCGGCGCCTGAGAGCGCAGCGCCGGCTCACAGCAGGCTCGAGATCCGCTGCGCCGCCTCGCGCAGCGCGGGCAGCATGCTGTCCTGCATCACCTTCGCGCTGGTGCGGTTGGCCTGGCCGCTGATGTTGAGCGCGGCCACCATGCGGCCCGCGCGGTCGACGATCGGCGCGGCCACCGAGATCAGGCCTTCTTCCAGCTCCTGGTTCACCAGGCACCACTGCTGGCGCCGCGCCTGCGCCACCTTGGCCAGCAGCGCGTCGATGTCGGTCACCGTGTGCTTGGTCAGCGGCTCGATTGCCGAGGCCTCGAGCCGCGCGCGCACCTCCTCGTCGGGTAGGTCGGCCAGCAGCAGCCGGCCCAGCGAGGTGCAGTAGGCCGGCAGCCGCGAGCCCACGCCGAGGCTGATGCGCATGATCTTCTGCGTCGGCACGCGCAGCACGTAGACGATGTCGGTGGCGTCGAGCACCGCGGCCGAGCACGACTCCTGCACCTGCTGCACCAGCGCCTCCATCACGGGCTCGGCGCGGTTCCAGATCGGCATCGACGACAGGTAGGCGAAGCCCAGGTCGAGGATGCGCGGCGTGAGCGTGAACAGCTTGCCGTCGCTGACCACGTAGCCCAGCGTCTGCAGCGTGAGCAGGATGCGGCGCGCGCCCGCGCGCGTGAGGCCGCTGGCGGCCGCTACCTCGCTGAGCGTCTGGTGCGGCGCGCTCGCGCTGAACGAACGGATCACCTGCAGGCCGCGCGCGAAGGACTGCACGTAGCTGTCGCCGGGGGCGGGCGTCTCGGGGGGCGCAAGGGGGCGGGTTGCCATGGGTATCGATCCTCTCTAGAATTCATTATACGAACAGATGTTCGATATACGAACAAAATAGATTTCCCAAAGACGCGCAGCGACAACCGTCTTCCCGCCTCTGCACCATCCTTCTTCGGAGACAGATCCATGATCGACAAGATCGCGCCCTCCATCGCCGACGCCCTCGCGGGCGTGGCCGACGGCGCCACCGTTCTCATCGGCGGCTTCGGCACCGCCGGCATTCCCGGCGAACTCATCGACGGCCTCATCGAGCAGGGCGCGCGCGACCTGACGGTGGTCAACAACAACGCCGGCAACGGCGACACCGGCCTCGCCGCGCTGCTCAAGGCCGGCCGCGTGCGCAAGATCATCTGCAGCTTCCCGCGCCAGGCCGACAGCCACGTCTTCGATGCGCTGTACCGCAGCGGCAAGCTCGAGCTCGAGCTGGTGCCGCAGGGCAACCTGGCCGAGCGCATCCGCGCGGCCGGTGCCGGCATCGGCGCCTTCTTCTGCCCCACGGGCTACGGCACCGAGCTCGCGGGCAACCGCGAAACCCGCGAGATCGATGGCAAGCAGTACGTGCTCGAGTACCCGATCCACGGCGACGTGGCGCTGATCAAGGCCGAGCGCGGCGACCGCTGGGGCAACCTGGTCTACCGCAAGGCCGCGCGCAACTTCGGCCCGGTGATGGCCATGGCCGCGAAGAAGACCGTCGCCACGGTGCACGACATCGCCGAGCTCGGCACCATGGACCCCGAAACCATCGTCACCCCCGGCATCTTCGTGCACAAGGTGGTGCGCATCGAGCGCGTCGCCACGCAGGCCGGCGGCTTCAAGAAGGAGGCATGACCATGAGCTACACCCGTCGCACCAAGGACCAGCTGGCCGCCCGCGTGGCGCAGGACATCTTCGACGGCGCCGTCGTCAACCTCGGCATCGGCCAGCCCACGCTGGTGGCCAACCACCTGCCGGCCGGCCGTGAGGTCATCCTGCACAGCGAGAACGGCATCCTCGGCATGGGCCCCGCGCCCGAGGCCGGCGAGGAGGACTACGACCTGATCAACGCCGGCAAGCAGCCGGTGACGCTGCTGCCCGGCGGCGCCTTCTTCCACCATGCCGACAGCTTCGCGATGATGCGCGGCGGCCACCTCGACATCTGCGTGCTCGGCGCCTTCCAGGTCTCGGCCACCGGCGACCTCGCGAACTGGAGCACCGGCGAGGCCGGCGCCATTCCCGCGGTGGGCGGCGCGATGGACCTCGCGATCGGCGCCAAGCAGACCTGGGTCATGATGGACCTGCTGACCAAGAAGGGCGAGAGCAAGATCGTCGAGACCTGCAGCTACCCGCTGACCGGCATCGGCTGCGTGAAGCGCGTGTACTCCGACCTCGCCACGCTCGAATGCACGCCGCAGGGCCTGAAGCTGGTCGACAAGGTCGACGGGCTCGAGCATGCGGAGCTCGAGAAGCTCGTGGGTCTGCCGATCGCCGCCTGACGCGGACAGCCACATCGTTCTTCACTTTCCGAGAGACAACACCATGACCAACCAAGCCTTCATCTGCGACGCCGTGCGCACACCCTTCGGCCGCTACGGCGGCGCGCTCTCGAGCGTGCGCACCGACGACCTCGGCGCGGTGCCGCTCAGGGCGCTGATCGAGCGCAACAAGAACGTCGACTGGCAGGCCGTGACCGACGTGCTGTACGGCTGCGCCAACCAGGCCGGCGAGGACAACCGCAACGTCGCGCGCATGGCCTCGCTGCTGGCCGGCCTGCCGATCGAGGTGCCGGGCGCCACCATCAACCGCCTGTGCGGCTCGGGCCTCGATGCCGTGGGCAGCGCGGCGCGCGCCATCCGCGCCGGCGAGGCCGGCCTGATGATCGCGGGCGGCGTCGAGAGCATGAGCCGCGCGCCTTTCGTGATGCCCAAGGCCGAGAGCGCCTTCAGCCGCAACAACGCGGTCTACGACACCACCATCGGCTGGCGCTTCGTCAACAAGCTCATGAAGGCGCAGTACGGCGTCGACTCGATGCCCGAGACGGCCGAGAACGTGGCCACCGACTACAAGATCGAGCGCGAGGCGCAGGACCGGATGGCGCTGAACTCGCAGCTGCGCGCCGTGGCCGCGCAGAAGGCCGGCTTCTTCGACGCCGAGATCGTGCCGGTGAGCGTGCCGCAGAAGAAGGGCGATGCGATCGTCGTGAACAAGGACGAGCATCCGCGCGAGACCAGCCTCGAAGCGCTGGCCAAGCTCAAGGGCGTGGTGCGGCCCGACGGCACCGTGACCGCCGGCAATGCCAGCGGCGTGAACGACGGCGCCTGCGCGCTGCTGCTGGCCGACGAGGCCAGCGCCGCCAAGCACGGCCTCACGCCGCGCGCGCGCATCGTGGGCATGGCCACCGCCGGTGTCGCGCCGCGCATCATGGGCATCGGCCCGGCGCCCGCCACGCAGAAGGTGCTGGCGCTCACCGGCCTCACGCTCGACCAGATCGACGTGATCGAGCTCAACGAGGCCTTCGCCGCGCAGGGCCTCGCGGTGCTGCGCCTGCTGGGCCTGAAAGACGACGACGCGCGCGTCAACGTCAACGGCGGCGCGATCGCGCTGGGCCATCCGCTCGGTGCCAGCGGCGCGCGCCTCGCGACGACCGCGGTCAACCAGCTGCACAAGAGCGGCGGCCGCTATGCGCTGTGCACCATGTGCATCGGCGTCGGCCAGGGCATCGCGCTGATCCTGAGAGCGCGTCTGATCCCGCGTCCGACCTGAACCCTACCCCCGTCGATCGATCGGCCACACCCGACAACAACCGCGCGATCGATCGACTTGACGCCATCGGCAGCCGCACCCGCGGCCCGATGGTTTTTTTTTGGCCGGGGCGCATGGGCGCGCCCGGGAAGGGCCGGCGCTGTTGAACCAAAGGCTTCGTCGCAGCCGACACCTCCCGTTTCATGGATGTCATTCGGAAAGCGAACGTATCGCCGCACCGAGGCCGAGTGACGCTGCGTACGCCCATGGCGTACGCAGCGTTGAAGCCCCTGGATTCAGGGACCTCGGCCTTTTACGCTCCCTTACGGATCGGCGAGGTCTTTTGACTATTTCCTACAGCGTGGCTCGGAGGCCCGGCGATAAGGTTCAACCGAATAACCAATCGCATCTGGACCTTGAGAAAGAAACCTCACCACGCTGTCACACACCCCGCACGCACCCAACCTCACCCGACCTTCCTTCGTTCCACCTTCCCCCTCTCCGCCGCAGCATTGCTTGTCGCGGCGGGGTGGGCCGGTGCGAGCCCGCAGGTCAGGGCACAGGTGGTGGAGCGCCCCGGTGTCTCGACATCCTCTTCCCGCCCCTCGGCTGACGCCGCCGCCGCGGGTTACGAAACCTCCGCCCACGACGCGCTCGTCGAACGGGTGCGCGCCGGCAGCGCGACACCGGCCGCGGCGCTCGATGCGCTGCGGGCCTGGTTCCCGCGCGCCGCGACCGCGGCCCAGCGCGAGCGCATCGCGTCCGACGGCGTGGTGTGGGCGCTGCAGGCCGACAACCCACGGGAATCCGTGGGATGGGCGCGCGCCGTGCCGCTCGACCGCCTCGCGGGCTATGCCTTCGAGTCCGCGTTCGTCGCCGCGCGCCGCGTCGACGACCGCATCCTGCAACTCCAGCTCACCGCGTTGCAGCCCACGCAGCGCATCGTGCGGCGCGAGAACGCCTTCGCGCTCGAGGACCAGGGCTCGCTGACCGAGGCTTTGGCGCAGGCCGAAGCCGCCGAGCGCGCCGCGCCCGGCAGCTTCAATGCCTTCGAGCTCGCGAGCCTGCGCCAGCAGGCGCTGGGCCAGCGGCTGCGCTGGGCCATCGCGGAGCGCGACCAGCGCGGCGGCGAGGGCCCCGAGCGCTTCGAGTCCATCGACGCACTGCTGCCGCTCTATCCGAACGAGCTGCAGGGGGCCGCCGATGCGGTGCAGCGCGCCACGCAGTCCAACGAAGCGGACGCGCTCGAACGCTGGAAGGCGCTGTACCTGCGCCTCTATGCCGACCACCTGCTCGCCGTCTCCGCGCGCGGCCGCTTCCCCGAGGTGACGGCCGCCTACGAGCGCTGGCAGGCCGAGCATCCGCAGCAGCCGCTGCCCTACTACGCGCTGTCCGACGTGGCCGGCGCCTACCAGCAGCAGCGCCGCTCCGACCTTGCCGTGCCGATCTACGAGGAGGCGCTGCGCAGTGGCGGCGATGCCATCCCCGTGCCCAGCGACACCCACACCGGCCTGGTCTATGCCTACCTCGACACCGCGCGCTTCGAGGACGCCGAGGCCCTGCTGCAGAAGCTCGAGCAGGCCACGCCGCCGCTGCTGCGGCTCACGCCCGAGCAGGGCCGGCCCAACCCCGAGTACGCCGAGGTGCGCAACCTGCGCGCGCTCTACCAGCTCTACACCGAGCGGCCCTGGCAGGCCGAGACCAGCTTCCGCGGCCTGACCTCGCTCGCGCCGCTCAACGCGGGCTTCCGCTCGGGCCTGGCCGAGACCATGAAGCTGCGCGACAAGCCCGACGAGGCGCTGGGCCGCTACCGCGAGACGCTGGTCGACCATCCGTGGGACGTGGCCGCGCGCGCCGGCTACGCGGGCGCGCTGTTCGATGCCGGCGAGATGCGCGCCGGCCGCGAACTGACCGAGAGCCTGCAGGCCGAGGCCCCCGAATCGATCGCCGTGCGCAATGCCGTCACGCAGCGCGACACGCTCTACGCGGCGCGGCTCGATGTCGATGCCGACTACGGCCAGGGCCACGGCAGCAGCGTGCTGGCCGACCGCGACTGGCGCGTCGACTCCAAGCTCTCGTCGCCACTGTGGGACGACCGCTGGCGCCTGTTCTTCCGCCAGGTGTTCGCGCGCGGCGACACCTCGCTGGGCAACATCGACCTGTCGCGCACCGGCGTCGGCGTCGAATACCTGCAGGGCCGCTGGCGCGCCAGCGCCGAGTTGCACCAGGCCGACAAGGGCCGCTACCGCACCGGCCTCGCGCTCGGCGTGGACTGGCGTGCCAGCGACAGTTGGCGCTTCTCGGCGCGCTTCGACTCGAACAGCCTCGACACGCCCTGGAAGGCGCGGCTGGCGAACGTCGGCGCGCATTCGGCCGAGCTCGGCGCCACCTACGTGGTCAACGAGTCGCGCGCCTTCGAGGCCCGCTACCAGCGCATGGACTTCAGCGATGGGAACGCGCGCGACGGCTTCGGCCTGAGCTGGCGCGAGCGCCTCGTGAGCGGCCCGCGCTTCCAGCTCGAAGGCACGCTCTCGGGCGAGACCGGGCGCTACGACCGCCAGGACGTCGACTACTTCGCGCCGCGCCGCGAGAGCGCGCTGCAGGTCGGCCTGACCGGCAAGTACCTGGGCTGGAAGCGCGACGACCGCCGCTTCTCGCATGTCTTCGGCGTCGAGGCCGGCGGCTACCGGCAGCAGGGTTTCGGCGGCGGAGCGCTCTGGTCGCTGCGCTACGGCCACGAATGGGTGTTCGGCCGTTCGGCCACGCTGGCCTACGGCCTGGGCATCGCGAGCCATCCCTACGACGGGGTGCGCGAGCGCCGCCGCTTCGTCTATCTCAATCTGTCGGTGCCGTTCCAATGAAGAAGATGTTCATGACGACCAGCCTGGTCCCGCGGATGGCCGCGCTGCTGCTCGCCACGCTGCTCGCCGGCGCCGCGCTGGCCCAGGGCCTGCCGCGCGCCACCGCGCTGGCGGCGCCCGATGTCGACGACGGCAAGACCTTCCGCGCCATCGCGATGCACGACGTGCGCCACAACGTGCGCGAGAGCTTCGTCGACGAGCCCGAACCCACCGCGCTCGACGAGCGCACCGTGGCCGACTTCTTCGCCTGGCTGCGCAGCTCGGGCCACCACCCGGTGAGCCTGCAGCAGATCGTCGACGCGCGCGCCGGCGGCCGGCCGCTGCCCTCGAAGGCCGTGCTGCTGACCTTCGACGACGGCTACGAGAGCTTCTATTCGAAGGTCTATCCGCTGCTGAAGCAATTCCGCTATCCGGCCGTGATGGCGCTGGTCACGGGCTGGCTCGAAGTGCCGCCGGGCCAGGTGGTCGAGGGCTACGGCGCGCGCAATCCCCTGAAGCGCGAGGCCTTCATCACCTGGAGCCAGGCGCGCGAGATGGGCGCCTCGGGCCTGGTCGAATTCGCGAGCCACGGCGACGCGATCCACACCGGCGTGCCCGGCAATCCGCAGGGCAACCTGCAGCCCGCGGCCGTCACGCACCGCTACGACAGCGCCACCGGCCGCTACGAGGACGACGCGGCCTGGGTCGCGCGCGTCGAGGCCGACCTGCGCCGCAGCCGCGGCCTGATCGAGGCCCAGACCGGCACCCGCGTGCGCGCCATGGTGTGGCCCTACGGCGCCTACAACAAGGAGGCGCTGCGCGCGGCCGACCGCGCCGGCATGCCGATCACCCTGACGCTCGACGAGGGCGCGAACACGCCCGAGGTGCCGCTGCAGACCATCCGCCGCGGCCTCGCCACCTACGACATGTCGGTGCCCGACCTCAGCCTGCTGCGCGCCCCCGCGCGGCCCGATCCGCGCGCGCTGCACCGCGCCATGCACATCGACCTCGACCACGTCTACGACCCCGATCCGGCACAGCAGGAGGCCAACCTCTCGCGCCTGCTCGACCGGGTGCAGGCCATCGGCCCCTCGGCGGTCTACCTGCAGGCCTTCGCCGATCCCGACGGCGACGGCGCGGCCGATGCGCTGTACTTCCCGAACCGGCACCTGCCGATGCGCGCCGACCTGTTCAACCGCGTCGCCTGGCAATTGCGCACGCGCACCGGGGTCGAGGTCTATGCGTGGATGCCTGTGCTGGCGTTCAAGCTGCCCGCGAACAACCCGCTCGCCGACGTGCGCGTGACGCACCTCGCACCCACGTCGGACGCGGCGCGCGACCAGACGCGCTACCACCGGCTCTCGCCGGCCGATGCGCGCGTGCGCGCCCTGATCGGCGACATCTACGAGGACCTCGCGAAGAACACGCCGATCGCGGGCCTGCTGTTCCACGACGACGCCACCTACAGCGACGACGAGGACGCGAGCCCCGCGGCGCTGCGCGAACTCGCCGCGCAGGGCCTGCCGGCCGACCTCGGCGCGGTGCGCGCCGATCCCGCGCTGCGCGCGCGCTGGACCGCGTGGAAGACGCGCCAGCTCACCGACTTCACGCTCGAGCTCGCGCAGCGCGCCCGAGACTGGCAGCCGCGCCTGCTGACCGCGCGCAACCTCTATGCGCGCCCGGTGCTCGAGCCCGCGGCGCAGGAGTGGTTCGCGCAGGACCTCGCGCAGTCGCTGCAGGCCTACGACTACACCGCCGTGATGGCGATGCCGTTCATGGAGCAGGCGGCCGATCCGCAGGCCTGGCTGACCGCGCTGTTCCGCCAGGTGGCGGCGCAGCCGCAGGGCCTGGCGCGCACCGTGTTCGAGCTGCAGGCGCGCGACTGGCGCAACGGCCGCATGATCGACAAGGACACGCTGGCCGCACAGTGGACGCTGCTGCACCGGCTCGGCGCACGCCACGTCGCGCTCTATCCCGACGACTTCCTCGCGGGCCAGCCGCCGCTGGTGACGGTGCGCGACATCCTGTCGGTGCGCGCCAACCTCGCGGGCGGCAAGGTCGACGGCCTCGAGACGCCGCCGGCGCTCGCGCCCAGCAAACCGGCCGCCGCCTCCGCGCCGACCGCACCGGGAGCCGCGCGATGAACCCCGACTTCTTCGGTTCCGACGTGGTGCGGGCCTTGCTCAACTACGTCTTCTACTACCCGTTCCTCGCGGCCTACGTCTGGATGGCCGGCGGCATCGCGCATGCGCTGGTGTTCGAGCGCGGCCGCCACCGCAAGGTCGATCCGCTGCCGCTGTTGCCCGAGCGGCCGCTGGTCAGCGTGATCGTGCCCTGCTTCAACGAGGGCGAGCGCGTGCAGGAGGTGATCGAGCAGCTGATGCGCAGCCACTATCCGAACTACGAGATCATCGCGGTCAACGACGGCAGCAGCGACGACACCGGCGCCATCCTCGATGCGCTGGCCACGCGCTACGGCCAGCTGCGCGTGGTGCACCACGCCACCAACCAGGGCAAGGCGGTCGCGCTCAACACGGCGGCGGTGCTGGCCAACGGCGAGTACATCCTCGGCGTGGACGGCGATGCGCTGGTCGACCCCGATGCCATCGCCTGGATGTTGACCCACATGCTGCATTCGGAGCGCGTGGGCGCCGTCACCGGCAACCCGCGCATCCGCGGCCGCACCACCCTGCTCGGGCGCATGCAGGTGGGCGAGTTCTCCTCCAACATCGGCCTCATCAAGCGCACCCAGCAGCTGGCCGGGCGGCTGTTCACGGTCTCTGGCGTGCTCTCGATGTTCCGCCGCAACGCGCTGCTCGACGTCGACTTCTGGAGCCCCGACGTCATGACCGAGGACATCGACATCAGCTGGAAGCTGCAGCTCAAGGACTGGCGCGTGCGCTACGAGCCGCGCGCGCTGTGCTGGATCCTGATGCCCGAGACCGTGCGCGGCCTCTACCGCCAGCGCCAGCGCTGGGCCACCGGCGGCATCCAGACCCTGCTGCGCTACACGGGCCAGGTGCTCAAGCCGCGCAACTTCATGATGTGGCCGGTGTTCCTCGAGTACCTGGCCAGCGTGGTCTGGGCCTACGCCATGTTTGCGGTGCTGATCCTCGCGCTGGTGCGGCGCTTCCTGCCGCCCGAGTGGCAGTACGTCGGCTTCTGGCCCGAGTGGCACGGGATGCTGCTGGGCATCACCTGCATGCTGCAGATGGGCGTGAGCCTGTGGATCGACCGCCACTACGACCGCGACATCCTGCGCTACCTGGTCTGGACCATCTGGTATCCGCTTGCCTTCTGGATGATCAACATGTTCACCACGGTCGTGGCCTTGCCGGCCACGATCCTGCGGCGCAAGGGCAAGCGCGCCCGGTGGACCAGCCCCGACAGAGGAGTGATAGCGAATGAACGATCGACTGCATCCGTCCGTGCCATCGAGCATGAATGAAGACCTGGGCCTGGGCGCCGCGCCGCCGCGCCCCAACGAGAAGGCGCCGCCGCGCGAGCGCGAATGGGCCGAGCCGCAGGGCGAGGTGCCGGTGCTCGATGCCGCGCGCATGCCGCTGAGCGCCTTCATGCGCCACAAGACGCCGCAGGGCGCGGTGTTCATGTTCGTGTGGCTGCGCATCGCGCGGCCGCTGCTGCTGGCCGCGTTCTGGGTCGGCGTGGTGTTCTATGCCTGGCACCACTTCTTCCAGGTCTGGCGGCCCGCGGAGGGCACCGACCTGCTCACGCTCTACGCGGCCTCGGTGCTGGTCATCCTGCTGGTGATGCTGCTGCTCGCGCCCGTGCGCCGGCGCGCCATCGCGGGCGAGGAAGGTCGTGGCCATTCGCCCGACAGCACCGTGGCTCAACTGGCCGAATACACTTCGCTCGCGCCGCAGCACCTCACGCTGTGGCAGCGCGCGCGGCGCCTGTTGGTGCAGCACGACCGCGACGGCCGGGTGACCGACGCGGCAGACCTCGACACCGAACCCGCGATGCTCACGCCTTCGGGCACGGCGGTACGCAAGCGCCGCGCCTGAGCCGCATCGGCCCACCCCGGGACACGGACATTTCGAATCCGGCCTCGCGGCCGTTGCTTACGCATGCCCATGAAAAAAACAGAAGTGATGGCGACGGCGATGGAGATGGCGCGAAAGGGGCTGGGCTTCACGCCGGCACTGGCCATCGAGCAGATCGCCGAATTGATCGCGCAGGAGAACCCCGCGGACGAGCTCCACGACAGCAAGGTCGAGCGGCTGCTCAAGCTGGCGGCCTGCATCTGGAGCCTGCGGCGCGACGTGGTGACGCCGCCGGGCGAGAGCGGGCGCGCGCTCTAGCACCTCAGGACGCACGTGCCTGCGCCGTGCGCCAGCGCGCGGGCGTCGTCCCTTCCGAGCCGCGGAAGGCGCGCGTGAACGAATTCAGTTCCCCGAAGCCCGGCACGAAGGCGATCTCGCCGGCCTCGAGCTGCGTGTCCTCGAGCGGTTGCCGCGCGGCCTGCTGGCGCACCTCGTCGAGCAGGCGCTGGTAGCTGGTGCCGGCCTCCTCGAGCACCACCCACGCCGGCGTTGGCCGCGTTGCCGCGCGCGCCGCCGGTTCGCCGAGGCGCCGGCCTCCCGCCGCGGGCCTGCCGATCCGATCGCCCCGATCGAACGGCGGATCGCGCCAGCCGGCGAAGCCCGGCCGGGGCGGGTCCGCGCACGGACCCGGTGTTTTCGGCAGGTCCGCCCGTTTTTGAGGCCCCGCCCCGCGGCGCCTGTGACCTAGGACACATTTGTCACCAGAAAGTTAATGCGAGTTGCTACCGTGATCCGTAGTATTCATTTCGGTTTAAGCATCTCATGCGCAATTCGCATAACCGCCCGTTCGCGAACGTGCAACGGCCGGCCTCGGGTCGGCAGCGGACCCATCCCGGCGTGTTGCGATTTCGGCGAACTTACCTAGCGGAGGAAACCAGATGGCCGTACGTGATCGCGTCACCAGCCCCGTGGCGCTTGCCTTGCCGACGCCAAGGCCTGGTCATGTCGTGCGGTCCCTCGTCGCGCCCATGGTCGCGCGCCTGCGGGCGGGCTTCGACGGCATGCGGCGCCGACGCCCGGCCGTGCCGCGCCATGCGCCTTCTTCACCGTTCCTGACGCGCGGCGGGCCCTCGGCACAGCTTCCCGTGCACTCCGCCGCCGCGCCACCCATGCCGGGCACCGGCGCGCCGCTGCGCGCCTGCGCCTTCGTCTTCATCGCGAACCTGCCGCAGCTCATGGAGGTCTACGGCGCCGAGTTCGCGCTGCACGCCAGCATCGAGATCAAGTACCGCCTGCTGACGAGCTTCGTGAGCCTGGCCGACGCCGATCTCGCCATGCTGCGGCACGACTGCTTCCTGCTGTGGAGCAACCCGGCGTTTCCGGTCGAGGACGGGCAGGCGCGGCAGGGCGCCTCGGCCCGGCTCGAGCGCCTGCTCACCGACCTCGGCGGCATGCCGGTGCAACTGCGCGACACGCGCGCGCTGGTGCAGCTGCACGTGGGCTGGAGCGACGCGCCCAGCCCCGGGCGCATGAGCCAGGCCGAGGTCGAGCTGCGGCTGTGGGCCGCGCAACCGGCGCCCGACTTCCAGCTCGCGCAGACCGAGGGCTGGCAGCGGCTCTACCGCGAGGACATGGACGTCGCGCTGCAGCTCAGCGACGCGCTGCATGCGCGCCGCCTCGCGATCGAATGGCATCCGGTGGTGGGCGCGCCCGCGCAGGCCGCCGCCTTCGCGGCGCCGCTCTATCACGAGGCGCGCTTCCACACCGAGGGCGAGCCGCACGCCGCCGCCTCGCTGCGCTCCGAGCTCTTCATACCCTGCCTGCAGCGGCTGGGCCTGGTGCGCACCTTCGACCATCTCGCGGCCGGCCGCGTGGTGCGGCAGCTGCGCCTGGGCGGCACCGTGCGCCTGGGCCTGAGCATCTCGGCGCAGAGCGCGCGGCGCGACCACTGGTGGGCCTCGCTGATGGCGCTGCTGCGGCGCGAGCCCGAGCTGGCGGCGCGCCTGGTGGTCGAGATCGCGGGCGAACCCACGCTGCCCGATCTCGAAGCGGTGCGCGACTTCTGCCTGCAGCTGCAGCTCTGCGGCTGCCGCGTCGCCATCAAGCATTTCGGCGGCGACTCCGGCAACCTCGCTGCCGCCAAGGTCTGCCGGCCCGACATCATCAAGCTCGACCCGGTCTTCATCCGGCGCGCGCGCGAGGACCGCTTCGGCCGCGAGCTGCTCGAGGAGATGCTCGCGCTGTGCGGCAGCTTCGCGCCCTCGATCGTGGTCGACGGCATCGAGCGCGAGGAGGACATCCGCGTAGCGCTCGAGGCCGGCGCCGAGTGGCTGCAGGGCTGCGGCGTGTCCGCCGTCGCGCCGCCGCACGATGGCGCGCCCGCGCGCGGCCCCGGGGGGCGCGCGTGAATGCCTCGTCCGACTTCCAGCTGCAGCTCGCGCGGCTGGGCGCGCAGATCGACGTGCTGCAGCACACGCTGCAGGAGGTCATGCGCCACGGCGTCCTGCTGCATGGCGAGCGCGCGCGCGAGCAGCTGCTGGCGCGCGACCAGTACCTGGCGCTCGAGGCCGCGATCCGCGAGCAGGAACTGCGCGACTCGCCCGCGCTGCGCGCCGCGCGTTCGGCCTGCGCCGCGTGCACGGCGGATGCACGCGAACCGGCCGGGCTGGCGATGACCGAGCGCGACACCGACGCCGAAGCTGCGCGACCTCATGGCGTGCCCGACTCCTTCGCCTAGCGCCGCATCCGCCATGGCGCGGTGCGCCGATCCCCCGGCCCAAGGCCATCGCCTTCGGCCGCGCATGTTCCGCCCGGAGGAAGCGAATCGGATGGAGCCCGTTCCCGACCATGTATCTGCATTCCCTTTTTCGAAACGTCCCGGCGGCGGAGCGCGTGGCGCTGGTCGCGCAGAGCGAATTGCGCTCGTTCCGGCGCAACGAGACCGTGCTGCGCATGGACGAGTGGACCGACAAGGTCTATTTCGTCGCCTCGGGGCTGCTGCGCGTGGTGGTCGGCGGCCATGGCGGCGCCGCGGCCGTGACCACCGATTTCGTGCGCCCGCGCGACCTGTTCCTGAGTCCCACGCTCGACGAGGCGCGCTACCAGTCGATGGCCAACCTCGTGGCCGCGCTGCCGAGCTCGGTCTACCTGATTCCCGCCTCGGCCCTGCACGACATCTGCGCCCGGCATCCGTCGGTGGCGCTCGAGCTGCTCGAGCTCACGGTCAAGCGCATGACCATCATCCGCAGCCAGTTGCGCCGCATCTCCTCGCTCACCTCCGAGACCCTGGTCGCGCGCGTGCTCTATGAGCTGACCCAGCTCGCGCCGGCCGATACCGGCGGCTTCGACAAGCGCATCTCGCAGGCCGTGATCGCGTCGTATGCCGGGCTGTCGCGCGAGGTCGTCAACAAGACCATGCGCGAGATGGAGAACCGCGGCCTGCTGTGGAAGGACGAGCACGGCATCCACGTGGTGGCCGATTTCGCGTCGACCGATCACGGCAGCTTCGAGTCGCTGGAGCCGCACGCGGCGGGCGACGAGCGCGAGGGCGACACGCCCTTCATCGCGCCGGACGAACTCGACCTGCTGCGGGCCGAGGGCGAGGACGAACCTGACCCGAAGTGAGGCTGCGTGTTCGCGTTGTTTTCCCGCGTTGTCTGGTGCGAGCTGTGAACCGCCACACAGTTGCAATGCGATCTCGCGTGCATCGAGAGGGCTCGATTCCTAGCATCGAAACCATGCGGCGATCCGTGCGATTCGACCCTCGCCGCGATCACCGATTGCGCACCTCTCGAGGCTTTCATGAGTTCCATCTTTTCCGCCTGCAACTGCAGCATCCACTACCTCGGCCGGGTCCAGCGTTCGGGCTGGATGCGGTTCTTTCCCTGGATGCGGCTGTACCAATGCGCGAACTGCAAGAAGCTGCAGTTGCTGCCGCAGAAGGAGGTGGATCGGGCGAAGGCGGCGTATGGGAGCCGGGCGACGTACGGGAAGGGTGAGCGGGAGGCGGCGCGCTAGCCGAGGTGCCCGACGCGACGAGCCTGCGTCTCAGAGGCTGTATTCGATGGTGCCCATGTAGTGCAGCGTGCCATCGCGAGTTTCCACCGAGCGCGGGGCCGCGATCTGCGCCTCGTCGATGAACACGAAGAAGTTGATGCCGCGCAGGCCCGCGGCTTCGGCGCGGCGGGACAGCTCCGCGCCCCATTGCTCGCTGTACGAATAGCCGGCCACCAGTTCCGCGATCGTCGGCGCGAGGCCCCAGCCGTATTCGAGGAAGTCGTGGTCGTACCAGGTCTCGCCCTGGTCGCGCGCGAATGGCGAGAGCGGGTCGTCGTCGCCACGCTCGTCGCTGTAGTCCTCGGCAAAGTAGGAGGCCGGGAAATCCTCGGGGATGGTGCCTACCCAGAAATGGCAGGTCTGAGTCTGGTGCATGGCGCGCGCTTTCCTTGCGAGGCGGACGGGGGTTTCGATGCGAAGCGGACGATCGATTCTCCGCTTTCGCCGTCGACCGACCCCCACTAGCAGAACCGACGCCATTCGGCTCGCCGTTCCCCTGCAACCTGCGCGCGCCCGGGGTCGTCATCAATCCGCCTTGCCCGAGGACTACCGTGATCCAGGGTTTTCCCTAGAAGAAAACCCTGTCCAAACAACTCCTCCGACATCCAACCGACATGAAGACCTCCTACCAACTCGCCCTCGTGGCCGCTCTTTCCGTGATGGCCGTGGCCTCCGTCCAGGCCCAGACCACGGGCGGCCGCAGCCGCGAAGCCGTCGAAGCCGAAGCCATTGCCACGGCCCACGCGCCCGATCAGAACGTGACCCGCGGCTCGCGCGGCCCCGAAACGGTGAAGCCGATGGCCGACGTCGATGCGATGTACCAGCAGGCCGTGGCCACCGCGCACGCGGCCGACCAGAACGTGACCCGTGGCTCGCGCGGCCCGGAAACGGTGAAGCCGATGGCTGACCCCGCGAAGGTCTACAACGACGCCGTGGCAGCCGCCTCGGCGCCCGACCAGAACGTGGTGAGCGGTTCGCGCGTGAACAGCAAGGTGATCTCGACGATGCAGAACCCGGCGCTGACCGCGGCGCAGGGCAAGTAAGCAGGAAGCAGGGGACGCCCGGGCCGAGGGCCCGGTGCTTCCCTATGCGAAGGAGGCGCGCGGCGGCGAACCCGAGGCCATGCGCCTCAGCATCGCGTTCTGCCGCGCCTCCTCGGCGTCGCGCAGGCTCTTGGCGGCGCGCGCCGCCACGTAGCTCACGTACAGGGTCTCGATGGCGCGGCCCCAGTCGTGGGCCTGCTGCGAAACGCCCTCGGCCCTCACCGGCGAGCCCGTCACGACATGCGTCGACAGGTCGTCCTCGGGGCGCGCGGGCACGTCGATGCCGGCCTTGCCGAGGATGGCGGCTTTCTGAACGATGGTGAGCATGCGTGGGTCTCCCTGTGTGCAATGCCAGATTAACGGCCGTTCGCGCGGCGCGCCATCCGTCGCTTGACGTATGCGCGCGCCCTCGCGAGGCGCCGACTGGCCATAAGCACTAGGCGTGCCATGCAGTCATAGGTCTACAGCGAGGTTGCGGCCGATTGCCACACCAGCGTGGCGGCGGTCAGGTCCTCGAGCGCGCTGCCGACGGCCTTGAACACGGTGCGTTCGTCGCTGTCCGGGCTCGTGCGCCCACCGCATTCGCCGCGGCACAGCGCGGCCAGCGTGCCCTGCACCGCCTCGGCGCGCAGCGTGCCGGCCGCGATCGCGTCGAGCAGATCGCCGGCCTTCATCAGTGCCTCGGGCGTGTCGATGAAGGTGCGCGCCCCCTCGAAGCACTGCGCATCGGCCTCACGCATGGCGGGCGTGAAGCTGCCGATCAGGTCGAGGTGCGAACCCGGCGCGAGCCATTCGCCGCGCACCAGCGGCGCGGTGGCCAGCGTGGCGCAACTGACGATGTCGGCCTGCCGCACGGCGGCCTCGAGGCCCGCGGGGCCCGGCGCGGCCGCGCGCGCACCGCTCCAGCCCTGCGCGCGCCATTGCGCGGCCAGCGCCTCGGCGCCTTCGGGGCGGTGGTTCCATACCGTCACCTCCTCGATGGGGCGCACGCTCGCATGGGCCGCGGGCAGCATGCGCGCGATGCGGCCGGTGCCCAGCACCAGCAGCCGCCGCGCATCGCCGCGCGCCAGGAACGAGGCGCCGAGCGCCGAGGCCGCGGCGGTGCGGTGGGCCGTGAGCTCGTCGCCGTCCATCAGCGCGAGCGGCACGCCGGTGTGCGCGTCGTACAGCACGTAGGTGGCATGCAGGCCGGGCAGGCCGCGCGCGCCGTTGCCCGGAAAGATGTTGATGGTCTTGATGCCGAGGAAGCCGGCCTCGCTCCAGGCCGGCATGATCAGCACGGTGCCCTTGTCGCCGCTCGCGTTGTCGATGGCGTGCACGTGGCGCGGCGGCACCTGGGCCTCGGCCGCGAAGGCGGCGCGCAGCGCGGGCACGAGGCGCTCGAAGCCCAGTGGGGCACGGGTGGCGGCGGCGTCGAAGTGCTTCATCGGGCGGGCGGGGTGGGTGCGATGGGTGCTGTGGCCAGTGCGGCTTCGAAGAACTCCGCGAGCGCGCGCTGATAGGTGGTGCCGAAGCGGGCGTCGCTCATCGGCTCGAGATGGCCGGCGCCGGGCACCTCGATCAGCCGCCTGGGCTCGCGCGCGTCGGCCAGCAGGCGCCGCGAGTGGTCGATGGGGATCACGGCATCGGCCGTGCCGTGGATCAGCAGCAGCGGAATCGGCGAGAGGGCGGCCACGTATTTCGAGGCGGCGTAGCCGTCGCCCACGAGCAGGCCGGCGCCCGCGACCTTGTCGTTGGCGATCGACGAGTAGGAATAAAAGGTCGACTCGATCGCCACCGCGCGCACGCCGGCGCGGTTGCCCGCGCCCACGGCCGCGATCGCATTGGTGCCGCCGAGGCTCTGGCCGAACACCAGCAAGCGCGCGGGATCGACGTCGGCGCGCGAGCGCACGTGGTCGATGGCGCTGCCCGAGTCCTCGAACACGCCGCGGGGCTCGGGCTTGCCTTCGGAGTCGCCGTAGCCGCGGTAGTCGAACACGAAGACGTTGAAGTCCTGCTTCGGCAGCCAGGCGACGAAGCGCCAGTGCGAAGACATGTTCTGTGCGTTGCCATGGAAATGGATCACCGTGCCCTTGGCCTCGCGCGGATCGGCACGGCCCGCGGCCGGAATGAACCAGCCGCTGAGCGCGGTGCCGTCGGTGCTCCGGAAGCGCACGCGTTCGTAGCGCAGGCCCAGCGCGTCGGGCGTCTCGTAGCGCACGCGGTCGGGGTAATAGAACATCGACTCGACGCAGCCGCCGAGCAGCAGCAGCGGCAGCGCGAGCAGTGCGCGACCGGCCAGGCGCGCGAGACGGCGTGGAGCGCTCATGGCGTGGCGGCGCGGCTTTCCGCCAGCATGTTGCAGAACAGCGCGCCCTGCTCGATCGCATCGTCGAGCGCCACGTGGTTGTGCGGCAGCCCGGGATCGAACCAGCGCCGCGGCATCGCGCGTTTGGTGCTGTCGCGGTAGTCGGTCTTCAGCAGGGCCATGGCGAAGGTCTTGACGTCGAGCGCCGAATGGCTGAACGGGCTTTCGCCCGCGAAGCGCATCAGGTACCAGTAGACGAACAGGAAGTCGAATCCCGCCGGGTAGGCCACGAAGACCGGCCGCGCCTTCAGGTCCTTGAGCCAGGCCACGTAGTTCTTCATCGCGTGCGCGGGCTCTTGCAAGTCGCTGCGGCAGGCGGCCCAGGCTTCGGGCTGCGTTTGCCACCACGCGGCGGTCTTCGGGTCGGCCTCGGCGCCGGGCAGGGTGTGCAGGTTCGCGCTGAAGGTCGACACCAGCTTCTTGTCGGCCGTGTAGGCGGCCGAGCCGAAGCTCAGCATCGAATGCGGGCCGGGGATGGGGCCGTCGGATTCGACGTCGGTGCTGATGTAGATCTCGGTCATGGGATTCGATCGTTAGGAGGCGCGGTTTGCGCGAGGCCGGGCAGTCGAAAGACATGCAGGTCCTTCCAGTGTCCCGTCGAGTTCTCGATCAGCGCGACCTGCGTGCATTCCGCGCGAACGGCGCCCGAAGCGAGCAGCCGCGCCTGCAGTTGGCCCGCGGCTGCTTCCGCGCTGCTCGCGCTTCCGTGGGCCACGGTGAGATGAGGCACCACGCCCTGGTGCTCGCCGCCGTAGGGCCGGAAGTCCGGAAAGGCCTCGACGAGCGCCAATGTCATCGAGATGAAGGGCGCCGCGGGTTCGGGCGCGAGGTAGGCCGTCGCTGGAAAGCGCCCGAGCTTGCCGAGCACGAAGGAGAACGCGCGGGTGCCGTCGAGCACCTGCTGTGCGCGTGTCAGCACTTCCGCCGTGATCAGCGCGGGGTCCATGAAGGGCACGAGCAGCGTGATATGCGCCGGCACGCCGAGCGCGACCGTTGCGTCGTGGTGCCGCCGCAGGTCCCCGACCATCGGCTCGGCGGCGGGGGACCTTGACGACGAATGCGGAGATGGCCATCGGGCGGAGGATAGCCGCTCAGGTGCCGGCGACGAGGCCCCATTCGAGCCCGAACTTGCCAAGGTACTTGCGCAACCGATCCGCATCGTTCACCACGCTGCGCTGCGCCCGCGAGGCCTGGAACAGCTGCCTTCCGGCCTCCGACAGGCTGCGCGACTTCCGGCACACGCGCAGTACGGCCTCGAGTTGCAGCCGGTCGAAGAGGTCGAGCGAGGCGGCGCGCTCCTCGCCGAGCAGCGCGTCGAGGTCGGCGGCCTGCGATTCGCCCGCGAACGGCGCCGGCTGCGCGCGTTTCCACAGCCAGCGCAGTCGCGCGATCTCGGCCTCGACCAGCGCGACCGGGATGCGCCCGCCGTCGGCCAGCGTGGCCAGCCGCGTGACGCTGGCCGAGAGGTCGCGGAAGTTGCCGCTCCACGGCGCCTCGGGGCTCTGGGCGAAGCGCAGATAGGCGGCGCGCGCCTCGGCGTTGAAGCGCACCACGCGGTGGTTCTCGGCCGCATGCAGCGCCAGCAGGTGGTCGACGTTGGGCTCGATGTCCTCGGGGCGCTGCGCGAGGCCCGGCAGGTCGTAGGTCCAGAGGTTGATGCGCGCGAACAGGTCTTCGCGAAAGCGCCCCTCGGCCACGTCGCTGCGCAGGTCGCGGTTGGTGCCGGCGATGAGCTGGAAATCACTCTCGACCTCCTTGTCGGCGCCCACGGGGAAGAAGCGCTTCTCCTCGATCGCCTTGAGCAGCATGGCCTGCTCGTCGAGGCCCAGCTCGCCGATCTCGTCGAGGAAGAGCACGCCCTGGTGTGCGGTGCGCAGCAGGCCGGCGCGCTCGCTCGCGGCGCCGGTGAACGAGCCCTTCTTGTGGCCGAACAGCGTGGAGGCGGCGCCGTCGCCGCGCAGGGTGGCGCAGTTGACCTCGACGAAAGCGCCCGTGGCCTGGTGGCGCGACTGCTTGAGCTCGAACATGCGCCGCGCGAGGAAGGACTTGCCCGCGCCCGTCGGTCCCACCAGCAGGATCGGCGCGCGCGCAGCGCACCGCCACGCGCTCGATCTCGTCGATCAGTGCGTTGAAACGCGCATTGCGCGTGGCGATGCCGCTCTTGAGGAAGGCGACCGCGTCGCGCTGCTCGGCGTCGAAGCGGCGCGCGATGACGTCGTAGCGCGAGAGGTCGAGGTCGATCAGCACGCACTTGCCGGCCTCGCCCTCGCGCTGGCGCCGCGGCGGCGAGGTCTGCGCCAGCACGCCGGGGATGGTGCGCGACTCCGACAGCAGGAACATGCAAATCTGCGCGACGTGGGTGCCGGTGGTGATGTGCGACCAGTACTGCTCGCGCTCGGTGTCGAAGGGATAGGCGCGCGCCCAGTCGTACAGGCGCGAGTAGACCTCGCCGAAATCCCACGGGTCGGCCAGCTCCATCGGCACCAGGTTGACCGTGGTCTCGGGCGACACGGCCGCGATGTCGGCCTTGACGAGCTCGGCCAACGTCTTGTGCTTGAGCGTGTAGAGCAGCTCCATGCGCGTCACCACCATGTCCTCGTGCTGCGCGAGCGAGACGGTGGGGCGCCATTTGCTCCAGCGGCCGGCGCCCTGGCCGGCGTCGAGCTGGGTGCCGAGGAAGCCGATGACGACGATGGGTTTCATGGATAAGAAACTAGCTGAATTTATAAATATGTCTGAATGCTAGCCGCATGGGCGGCGAGGTGTCAAAGAAGGGCAAGAAGTTTTCCCAAGGAATATCAATGACTTGCGCGCTTCGGGCCGCTCCTTGCCGCGGATTGCCGCAACCTGGCACGCGGCCTGCAAAGAAGAACCCGTCCGGATGCAGTTCATCCGCTCGCAGGTACCGCATGAAAGCGGTCCGGTGCCGCAGGCCAGACCTGTCTTGGGTCGGCGGTATGCCGCTGTTGAACTGCCTGGCGACTGGACTCGATCCAGTTTGCTCATGGTTGAGCACCGTGTGGATCACATGGCGTTGCGGGTTCGATTCCCGCGAAAAACCCGGCGGTGCGTGCACCGCCATCTGATGGGGCGAAAGCCCCCCGCCCCGGCACACCGGAGCGATGGCGCAGGGCCCCGGTTCTGCGGCGCGCGACACCGTGCCAAGCGCAGGCGGCTTGCGCACCGTGCGTGCGTCAGGGGAACTGCGCGCGGCCATCGACGGCGAGGACGGTGAGGAGGGCGTTGCGATCGCGACGACAGGAGTCACCACCGGACCGCGCGAGCGCCGCGCTGCAGCCCCTGGCGACCGCAAGGCCCGCCGCCTGCCCTTTCGAGGGTCTGGATTCATTGCCGAGAACAAGACGACGAAACGAACGACAAGCGAAGAAGGAGAGAAGAAATGTTGGGCTTCCACCAGATCACCGTCAAGAAGAACGAGCGCGCACTGCTGCTGCGCAACGGCGACTTCGAGCAACTGCTCGGCCCGGGAAAGCACCGCGTGTTCGCAGGCTTCGATACCGTGAAGCTGGAGCGCTTCGCGCTCGGCGAGCCGGTGTTCGAGCACGAGCTGGCCGACTATTTCCTGGCGCGCGAGCCCGAACTGGTGGCACGCGAGTTCGTGCAGGTTTCCTTGGGCGAGACGCAGGTGGGCCTGCGCCACGAGGACGGTGTGCTGGTGCAGATCCTGCCGCCCGCAACGCGCAAGCTGTACTGGCGCGGGTTGCGCGAGCAGCGCGTCGACGTGGTCGACGTGGCGGTCGATGCGCGCCTGCCGGCCGATCTGCTGGCGAAGCTGCAGAGCGTGGCGCTGCGTCCGCGTGCGGTGCAGGGTCTCGAAGGCGTGCTGCTGGTGCAGGTGCCCGAGTTCCACGTCGGCGTGCTGACGCTCGAAGGGCAGATGCAGGCGCTGCTGCCGGCGGGCAACCACGGCTTCTGGCGTTTCAACCGCCAGGTGGCGGTGAGCTGCATCGACCTGCGTTCGCAGATCGCGGAGGTGAGCGGCCAGGAGATCCTGACCCGCGACAAGGTGGGGCTGCGGCTGAACCTGTCGGCGGTGTGGCGCTTCGCCGACGTGCGGCAGGCCCTGGCCCAGATGCCGAAGCCGGCCGAGCACGTGTACCGCGAATTGCAGTTCGGTTTGCGCGCCGCGGTGGGCGAACAGACGCTCGATGCGCTGCTGGAGAACAAGGCGGCCATCGATCAGACGGTGCTGGCGCAAGTGCGCGAACGGCTCGAGGGTTCGGGTGTCGTGCTCGAGAGCGTGGGCGTGAAGGACATCATCCTGCCGGGCGAGATGAAGACCATCCTCGCGCAGGTGGTGGAGGCCGAGAAATCGGCTCAGGCCAACGTGATCCGCCGCCGCGAGGAAACCGCGGCCACGCGCTCGCTGCTGAACACCGCGAAGGTGATGGAGGGCAACCCTGTCGCGTTGCGGATGAAGGAACTCGAGACGCTGGAACGCGTGGCCGAGCGGATCGACAAGATCTCGGTGGTCGGCGGCCTGGACCAGGTGCTCAACGGGCTCGTGACGCTGCGGCCGAACGGGGCTTGAGCGACGGGAGATCAGGGGCAAGGGCACGTAGGCACCGAAGGGAGCGCCACTGCCAAGGCCACTGGCCGCAGGCCGAGGGCGAAGCCGGGCAATCCCGCCGTGTCCACCACAATGATCGTGAAGAACAGATAGACGGAGAGAAAAAAATGAAACAACAGAACTACGACCTGCACGAAGTGACCAACGGCGTGCCCGTGAAGATGTGGACCCGCGGCGTGCCCGTGGAAGACGAAGCGCGCAAGCAGCTCGAGAACGCCGCGCGCCTGCCGATCGTGTTCAAGCACATCGCGGCCATGCCCGACGTGCACTACGGCATCGGCGCGACCGTGGGTTCGGTGATCCCGACCTTCAAGGCCATCATCCCGGCCGCGGTGGGCGTGGACATCGGTTGCGGAATGATGGCGTGCAAGACCACGCTGCATGCCAACGACCTGCCCGACAACCTGGGCCCGCTGCGCTCGGCGATCGAGAAGGCCGTGCCGCACGGCTCGAATCCCAAGCGCATGGGCCGCGACAAGGGCTCGTGGGAAACGCCGCCCGACGAAACCGACGCTGCCTGGGCCAAGCTGGTGGATGAGTTCGATGCGATCTGCGAGGACTACCCGCGCATCAAGAACACGAACAACCACAAGCACCTGGGAACGCTGGGTACGGGCAACCACTTCATCGAGGTCTGCCTCGACGAGGCGGGTTCGGTGTGGTTCATGCTGCACTCGGGTTCGCGTGGCGTGGGCAACGCGATCGGCACGCACTTCATCGAACTCGCGAAGAAGGATGCCGAGCAGCACCAGCGCAACCTGCCCGACCAGGACCTGGCGTACTTCGAAGAAGGCGCCCGTTACTTCGGCGATTACGTGCGCGCGGTGGGCTGGGCCCAGAAGTTCGCGCGTGCGAACCGCGAGGTGATGATGCAGCGCGTGGTCGCGGCCGCGCGCAAGGTCATCGCGAAGCCCTTCGAGGCGCATGTGGAAGCGGTGAACTGCCACCACAACTACGTGAGCCGCGAAACGCACTTCGGCGAGGACGTGCTCGTGACCCGCAAGGGCGCGGTGAGCGCGCAGGCCGGCGAGCTCGGAATCATTCCCGGCAGCATGGGCGCCAAGAGCTACATCGTGCGCGGCAAGGGCAACCCCGAGAGCTTCATGAGCTGCAGCCACGGCGCCGGTCGAAAGATGAGCCGTACCAAGGCGAAGAAGCTGTTCACGATCGCCGACCAGATCGCCGCGACCGAAGGCGTGGAGTGCCGCAAGGACGCCGACGTGATCGACGAGATCCCGATGGCCTACAAGGACATCGACGCGGTGATGGAGGCGCAGAAGGACCTGGTGGAGGTGGTCTACACGCTCAAGCAGGTGGTGTGCGTGAAGGGTTAGCGCAAGGAGGTCGTCCCGATCGGCCTCCTTTTTCAGAGAGACTGGACGAGGACGACGAGATGAAGAGCAACAAGCAACGCCGCGCCGAGATCCGCGGCCGCCGCCTCGAGCGCGCGGCGCGCATCGAGGCGCAACTGCGGCTGCCCGACCAGCGGCACCTGCTGTCGCGGCGCGCGCCGGGCCTGGAGCCCGCCGACGTGGCGGTGCTGGCACGCCACAACAACACCTACGGCGCGCTGCCCACCTACTACGTCGACCGCGCCTTCACCTGCCGCGACTGCGGTGCCGAGCAGGTGTGGACGGCGAAGCAGCAGAAGTGGTGGTACGAGACGATGCACGCCAACATCGACAGCCGCGCGGTGCGCTGCCTGCCATGCCGGCGGGCGCTGCGCGCGGCGCGGTCCGCCTCGCGCGACGGCGAGGGCGCGAACCTGCTCGGCGAGATGTCGCAACGGCTGCGCGCGTTCGCCGACGCACCCGCAACGCCCGCGGCACGCGAGGAAGTCGACGCCGCGCTCGAGAGCAAATGGTGGGGCCTGCGCACGCTGGCGATCGAGGCACTGGGACGCTGGGGTTCGGCAGCCGATCTCGCGCGCCTGCGCGCGCTGGTCGATGCCTGGCAACCGTCATGGAACAGCTGGGAGCGACAGGGTGCGCAGGTGGCCGTCGAGGCCTTGGCCGCGAAGCTGCGCCATCCGGTCGACGAGGACTGGGCCCTCGAAGCCTGCCTGCGCGGCCATGCGAGCCCGTGGAACTGGCGTGCCTTCCTGGCCGCCATTCCGTCGGCGCGCCTCGCGGCATGCGGCGAGGCGGAGTTCGCGCGGCGCGGCGACGGGCATCATCGGCTGTTGCGGTGGCTGGCGTTGGCGCATTGCCTGGGACGCGTGCCCGGGCCGGCGCAGATCGCGGCTTTGAACGCCCATGCGGACAAGGAGGTCCGCCAGTGGGCCCAACGATTCGGGAGCAAGCCGGAATGAGCGCATCGAAGGACGAGGTCGTGCCGATGGCATCGGGGGAGGCGGCGGCGCACGACGCGCTGCGCGCCACGCTGCAGCGCGTGGGCGTGGTGTTCGAGTTCAGCGTCTGCCGCGTGGCCGGCGAGGCACCGGCCGTGGGCGAAGCGCATCACCGCGAGGTGCTGCGGCGGCTGGGCGAGGAAACGATGGCGCGGGCCGAACGCCACTGGCGCGAGGCCATGGAAAAGAACCCGTCCCTGCAGCCGGCCAGCTTCGATGCGCAACGGGCCTTCGACGTGGCGAGCGCAAGCGCGACGCGGCTCGATGCGGCGGCGGTGATCGCCGCCGACAGCTATCCATCGAACCATCGCATCGCGCACACGCGCGAGCTCGACGAGGTGGACTGGTTCGAGTGGCTCTGCCAGGCCTTCGACGATCCGCCGTATCCGTTGACGGTGGCCGACGAAGCCGAGCGTGCCGCGCTGTTCCCGCGCTTCTGCGAGGCCATCGGGCTGCTGCCGGACGAAGGCCTCGTGCTGCTTGACTGGGTCGGCGATCCGGAGCGCGAGCCCGAGCGCAGCACGTGGAGCGCGTATTTCGAGGACGGCAAGGAGTGGTGGGGCATCTGGTGCTTCACCGTGTGGAATCCGCGGCGTGGCACGCTGGCCGCGGTGATGGCGAGCACGACGGACTGAATGACGAACGACAGGGAAAGGACAACGATGAAACCGCAACGACATGAAGAAGAAGAACGCATCCGCTCGGCCCACCCGGTCGAGCCCGTGATGCGCGCGCAGATCATGGAGGAACTCGCCGCCATCGAGGCGCGGCACGAGGTCACGGTGCTGTTCGCCTGCGAATCGGGCAGCCGCGGCTGGGGCTTCGCCTCGCCCGACAGCGACTACGACGTGCGCTTCATCTACGTGAACCGCCTGCCGTGGTATCTGACGGTGACGCCGCGGCGCGACGTGATCGAGCTGCCGATCAGCGGCGATCTCGACATCAACGGCTGGGACCTGCGCAAGGCGCTGGGGCTGATGCGCGAGTCGAACCCGACGCTGCTCGAGTGGCTGCGCTCGCCGATCGTCTACCGCGAGGACGCGCAGGCGATGCCGCGCTTTCGCGCGCTGTCGGAGGCGGTGTTCTCCAATGCGCGCGGCTGGCATCACTACGCCTCGATGGCGAAGAAGAACTTCCGCGAGCACCTGCAGGCCGACACGGTGCGCTACAAGAAGTACCTCTACGTGCTGCGCCCGCTGCTGGCCGCGCGCTGGATCCGCATGCGGCCCGGCGTGCCGCCGATGCGCTTCGCCGATCTCGCGCAGCACACGCTCGATGCGGTGCGCGACGCCGCGCTGATCGACGAGATCAACGCGCTGCTCGAGGTGAAGATGCGCGCCGGCGAGGCCGCGACCAGTCCGCGTTGGCCGGGCATCCATGCCTTCATCGAGGCGGAGCTGGCCGCGCATGCGGCCGAGCCCGTGACGGCGCTGCCGCCGGCCGATGCGTCGGGGCTCGATGCCTTCCTGAGCGACACGGTGCTGCGTTTCGGGGGCGGCGATGCGAAGCGCGCGGTGCGCCACGAGTCGCAGGGTTGCGGCTGAGGACGCGGCAAGGACAACGGGGAACAGGGGCGCGCGAGGACCGCGCCCACTACGAGAAGAACAGCCATGAAAGAAGAAGAAATCCAACGAGAACCGGCGCCTGCGGCGCCGTTGCAGGCCGTCTTGCTCGACGGCTCCCAAGGCGAGGGCGGCGGCCAGATCCTGCGCACCAGCCTCGCGCTGTCGATGGTCACGGGCCGGCCCATGGCCATCGAGAAGATTCGCGCCGGCCGTGCCAAGCCGGGCCTGATGCGCCAGCACCTCGCGTGCGTGAATGCGGCGGCCGCCATCAGCGGCGCGGCCGTCGAGGGCGCCGAACTCGGTTCGCAGTCGCTGCGCTTCGCGCCGGGCCCGGTGCGCGCGGGCGAGTACCGCTTCGCGATCTCGGGCGCGGGCAGCTGCATGCTGGTGCTGCAGACCGTGCTGCCGCCGCTGCTGCTGGCGGGTGCTGCGAGTCGGCTGCACCTGAGCGGCGGCACGCACAACCCGATGGCGCCGCCGTTCCATTTCCTCGAGCGGGCCTTCGCGCCGCTGGTGCGCCGCCTCGGCGCCGACCTGCGACTGCAGCTGCGCCGCCATGGCTTCTATCCGGCCGGCGGTGGCGAGGTCGAGGCCGAGATCGTGCCGGCGGCCGGCGCGCTGCAGCCCTTCGACCTGCTCTCGCGCGGCGAGGCGCTGGAGCGCCATGCCGAGTGCCTGGCGCCGGGCATCGCGCGCCATGTGATGACGCGCGAGCTCGAGACCCTGGGCGCGGCGATGGGCTGGACCGGCGAGCAGCTGCGCTACGGCGCCACGCGGCAGAACGAAGGGCCGGGCAATGCGCTGATCGCGACGCTTGCGCATGCCGAGGTGACCGAGGTGTTCACGGCCTTCGGCGAGAAGACGCTGAGCGCCGAGCAGGTGGCGCATGCGCTGGTGAAGGAGCTGCGCGGCTTCCTCAGGAGCGAGGCGGCGGTCGGTCCGCACCTGGCCGACCAGCTCGCGTTGCTGCTGGCGCTGGCGAGCTGGCAGAGCGGCCGCGGCGCGGCGTTCACCTGCAGCGAGGTGACCGAGCACACGCGCACCAACTGCGCGGTGATCGAGCGCTTCCTGCCGGTGCGCTTCGCGATCGCGCAGGCGCGCGCGGCCTCGACGGTGCGCGTCGAACCGGCCTGAGCCGGCGCCTCAGGCCAGCGGCGTCGCGTTCGCGTACAGCCGCAGCAGCATCGCGCGCAGGGTCTTCACCTCGGCCGGGCTGAAGTCGGAGATCGCGACCGCCTCGTAGTGCTGCGCGAGCGGGATCAGCTCGAGCGTGAGCGCGAGCCCGCGCTCGGTCAGCGCGATGCGCACCGCGCGCTTGTCGGTGTCGCACTTCTCCCGCATCACCAGCTCGTTGGCCGCCAGCCGGTCGACGATGCGCGACAGCGCCGACAGGTCGGTCGAGGCATGCGTCGCCAGCTCCGAGAGCGTCTGGCGCGGCGTGTGCTGCAGCGAGGCGCACACGCGCCACTCGCTGAGGCTCAGCCCATAGGGCTTGAGGGCCTTGGCGAAGGCATTGCCCATGCGCGCGCCGGCGCGTGCCAGCAGGAAGGGAATGGCCTTCTCGAGGTCGTGTTCTTGGCTCAGGGTTTTCATCTAGACATGCTTGATTGTTCAAGTATATAGTCCGCCCACTTATTTGAATAATCAAGTAAATGGAGACAAGAAGATGAGCCTCGGACACTCGCGCAGGCACGCCGTCGCGGCCCTGCTGGCCCTCGTTTCGGCGCTGCCGGCGGCGCAGGCGCAGACGGCCACGAAATGGCCGGCCCAGGCCGTGCGCTTCATCGTGCCGTTCCCGGCCGGCTCGGCGCCCGACGTGCTGATACGCCTCGTGGGCGCGAAGCTCGGCGAGAAGTGGGGGCAGGGCGTGATCGTCGACAACAGGCCCGGCGGCAGTGGCGTGATCGGCATGAACGGCATCCTCGCCGCGCCCGCCGACGGCTACAGCTTCGGCTTCGTGCAGGGCTCGGCGATCTCGGTGGCGCCGAGCACGATCAAGGGCGTGAGCTACGACTTCAACCGCGACTTCGTGCCGGTCACGCTCGCGGCGGTGGCGCCCTTCATGCTCGCGGTGCCCGGCAACTCGCCGCACAAGACGCTGGCCGACTTCATCGCGGCCGCGCGCGCCAGGCCGCAGGGCGTCGAGGTGGCCGACAACGGCCGCGGCACGGCGCCCCACCTGGCCTCGGCGCTGCTCGGGCTGCAGTCGGGCGCGCAGTTCCTCGAGGTGCACTACCCGGGCGGCGCGCAGGCGATGCAGGCCACGCTCGGCGGCCAGACCCAGATGATGGTCGAGACCTACAACGTGGTCGCGGGCAACGTGCAGGGCGGCCGCATGCGCATCCTGGCCAGCATGGGCGACCGCGTGGAGCCCGGCCTCGAGGCCTTCCCGCTCGCGAGCAGGACCGTGCCCGGTGCGGTGGCGCACGGCTGGTTCGCGGTGATCGCGAAGAAGGGCGTCGACGCGCAGGTGCTCGCGAAGCTCAACAAGGACATGAACGAGGCGCTGCTGCTGCCCGAGGTGGTCGCCAAGTCGCGCGAGCTCGGCACCTATCCGCGCCCCGGCACGCCCGAACAACTGGCGCGCTACATCGCCGAGGACCGCAAGACCTGGCAGGACGTGCTCGACAAGCTGAACATCAAACCGGAGTGAACACCCCATGAAAGACAAGATTGCGCTCGAAGAGCATTTCGCGATCGACCTGACGATCGCCGACTCGCAGGTCTATGCACGGCCCGAGGTGTGGCAGACGCTCAGGAGCAACCTGCTCGACTTCGAGCAGCAGCGCCTCGAGCAGATGGACCAGTGGGGCACGGCCTTCTCGATCCTCTCGCTGAACTCGCCCGCGGTGCAGGGCATTCCCGACGCGACGCGCGCGGTGGAAGTCGCGAAGCGCGCCAACGACGTGCTGGCCGAGCAGGTGCGCCGCCATCCCGCGCGCTTCGGCGGCTTCGCGGCGCTGCCACTGCAGGACCCCGAGGCCGCGGCGCGCGAACTCGAGCGCTGCGTGAAGGAACTGGGCTTCCACGGCTTCCTGGTCAACGGCTTCTCGCAGGTGGGCGACGAGCAGACGGTCGTCTATTACGACGATCCGCGCTTCGCCGATTTCTGGCGCGCCGCCGCGGCGCTGGGCAAGCCCTTCTACATGCATCCGCGCGACCCGCTGCTGCCGCGCGAGCCGATCTACGAAGGCGCGCACTGGCTCACCGGCCCGACCTGGGCCTTCGCGGTGGAGACCGGCATCCATGCGCTGCGCCTGCTGTCGAGCGGCCTGTTCGACCGTCATCCCGAGCTGCAGATGATCCTCGGCCACTTCGGCGAGGGCATCCCGTTCAACATCTGGCGCGTCGACCACATCCTGCGCAAGGGCCGCCGCGGCATGCCTTGCGACAAGGAGATCGGCGACTACCTGCGCAGCAACGTGCACATCACGACCAGCGGCAACTTCCGCACGCCCACCCTGCTGTCGACCCTGCTCGAGGTGGGATCGGACCGCATCATGTATTCGGTCGACTATCCGTTCGAGAAGCACGAGGACGCGGCGCGCTGGTTCGACCGCTGCGAGATCAGCGAGAACGACCGCCGCAAGATCGGCCGCGACAACGCGCGCCGGCTGTTCGGGCTGAACTGAGATGGGCGCTGCGAAAGACACACGGCCGGTGCTGGTGGCCGGCGGCGGCATCGGCGGGCTGGCGGCGGCGCTCGCGCTGGTGCGCGAGGGTTATCGCGTCAAGGTGATCGAGCAGGCCGGCCAGATCGGCGAGATCGGCGCCGGCATCCAGCTGAGCCCCGAACGCCTTCGCGGCCTGCGATGCGCTCGGCGTGGGCGCGCAGCTGCGCGCCAAGGCGGTCTACACCGACGAGATGGTGATGTTCGACGCGCTCGATGCGCGGCGCGTGGCCGGCATCTCGCTGGCCGACGCGTTCCGCGAGCGCTTCGGCAATCCCTATGCGGTGATCCATCGCGCCGACATCCATGGCGCGCTGCTCGACGGCGTTCAATCGGCGCGCGATGGGCAGATCGAGTTCCTGACCTCGACCAGGGGCGTGAAGATCGAGCAGGACGCCGAGGGCGTGACCTTGATCGACGCACAGGGCGGGCGCCACGAAGGGCAGGCGCTGATCGGCTGCGACGGCGTGCGGTCGGTGGTGCGCCAGCAGTACGTGGGCGACGGCATCCGCGTGTCGGGCCATGTGGTGTTCCGCGCGGTGGTCGACACGGCCGAGTTCCCCGAGGCGCTGCGCTTCACCGCGCCGTGCATCTGGGTCGGCCCCAACTGCCACCTGGTGCACTACCCGCTCAAGGGCGGCGACAAGTTCAACCTGGCCGCCACCTTCCACAGCGACCGGCCCGAGGAATGGGGCTCGATGGACGGCGACCCGGCCGAGCTGCTGCGCTTCTTCGCCGGCACCTGCGAGCGGGTGCAGCAGATCCTGCGCGTGCCCAAGGCCTGGAAGCGCTACTCGACCGCCGACCGCAACCCGATCGAGCAATGGACCTTCGGCCGCGCCACCCTGCTGGGCGATGCCGCGCACCCCATGGTGCAGTACCTCGCGCAGGGCGCCTGCACGGCCTGCGAGGACGCGGTCACGCTCGGCCTCGCGCTGCGCCGCGAGCAGGGCGACTGGCCACGCGCGCTCGCGCTGTACGAGCGTTCGCGCGTGGCGCGCACCGCGCGCGTGGTGCTGTCGGCGCGCGAGATGGGGCGCATCTATCACGCCAAGGGAGTGGAGCGGCAGGTGCGCAACAGCATGTGGAAGGGCCGGCCGCAGGAGCGCTTCTACGACGCGCTCGAATGGCTCTACGGCTGGAGCGCCGAGCACTGCCTGGATCTCGACGAGGCGGTCGCGTGAGAGCCATCGCCGAATCCGCGGGCACGGGCGGCGCCGCCGAAGTGCGCGCGCCGATAGACATCCCCGCGCTGATCGACAGCCATCCGGTCAGCAGCTTCCAGCGCTGGATCCTGGTGCTGGTGGGCTGCGCGGTGGTGATGGACGGCTTCGACGTGCAGGCGATGGGCTTCGTGGCGCCCGCGATCGTGCACGAATGGGGCATCGAGAAGGCCGCGCTGGGCCCGGTGTTCGGCGCCGGCCTGCTGGGCATGCTGGTCGGCTCGCTGGTGCTGAGCATCTGCGCCGACCGCTTCGGCCGCCGGCCGGTGCTGATCGCGGCCACGGTGTTCTTCGCGCTGTGCATGCTTGCCACCACGGGGGTCCACACGCTGGGCCAGCTGCTCGCGATGCGCTTCGTCACCGGCATCGGGCTGGGCGGCATCATGGCCAACGCCAGCGCGCTGGCCAGCGAGTACAGCCCGCACCGGCGGCGCGTGACGCTGATGATGTGGGTCTCGTGTGGCTTCACCGGCGGCGCGGTGCTCGGCGGCGCGATCAGCGCGCTGCTGCTGCCGCTGGGCGGCTGGCGCGCGGTGTTCGTGTTCGGCGGCGTGGTGCCGCTGGTGATCGCCGCGCTGATGCTGCGCTACATGCCCGAGTCGATGCAGTTCCTGGTGCTTCGCGGGCGCCGGCTCGACCGGGTGCAGCAGTGGCTGCGCCACATCGCGCCCGGCGTGCCGGTGGATGCCGCCAGCCGCTACGTGGTGCACGAGGCGAAGCAGGACGGCGCGCCGGTGGCCGAGCTGTTCCGCGGCGGCCGCGCGCGCGCCACGCTGCTGTTGTGGGGCATCAACTTCCTCAACCTGCTGAACCTGTTCTTCCTCGCCAACTGGCTGCCCACGCTGGCGGTCGACGCGGGCTACAGCGCGAACGTGGCGGTGGCCGCCGGCACGCTGCTGCAGGTGGGCGGCGTGGTGGGCACGGTGGCGATGGGGCCGCTGATCGACCGCGTGGGCTTCTATCGCGTGCTGGTGCCGGTGTTCGCGCTCGCGGTGCTGACCATCGCGCTGATCGGCCAGCCCGCGCTGCCGCTCGCGGCCATGCTGGCGGCGGTGGTGGTCAGCGGCTTCTGCATCGTCGGCGCGCAGCCGGCGCTGATCGCGCTGGCCTCGAGCGTCTATCCGACCACGGTGCGCGCCACCGGCATGGGCTGGAGCCTCGGCATCGGCCGCGCGGGTTCGATCGCGGGGCCGCTGGTGGCGGGCTGGCTGATCGGGATGCACTGGTCGAACGGCGCGCTGTTCGTGGCGGCGGCGCTGCCCGCGCTGCTGTCGTGCGCGATGGTGTTCTGCATGGGGCGCACGGGATTCGGAAAAAGTAACAACGGCAACAACGGCGCGGCGACGCGCGAAGGAGAAAAGACATGACGACGGCAACGGTGGGTGCGCGCGAGGGCGGCGCAGCGGTGGTGGCGGCCCGCGTGCTGATGGCCGCGATCTTCCTGATCGCGGGCACGCGCAAGCTCATGACCTATGGCGCCACGCTCGGCTATTTCGCCAAGCTCGGCATCCCGCTGCCCGACGTGGTGCTGCCGCTGACCATCGCGCTCGAGATCGGCGGCGGCCTGCTGCTGGTCGCGGGCTGGCGCGTGAAGTGGGTGGCGGGTGCGCTCGCGCTCTTCACCATCGCCACCGCCTTCGCGGCCCATGCCTTCTGGTCGGCCGACGCGGCGCAGTTCAATGCGCAGCTCAACAACTTCCTCAAGAACGTGGCGATGGTGGGCGGCTTCCTGGTGCTGATCGTGCAGGCCCGCGCCACGAGCACTGTGCGCTGAGCGGAAAACTGCTTTCCGTTCGCGGCGTGGCAGCGCGCGCGGGCGCGCGGGAGACTCGCGGCGGGCGCCTCGCGCCCTGAAAAGAAAGCCCGACCCATGACCATTTCCTCCTTCGTCTACAACAGCGCGCCCCAGCGCGTGGTCTTCGGTGCCGGCGCGCTGCGGCACCTGGCGCGCGAGATCGAGGCGCTCGGCGCGCGCCGCGCGCTGGTGCTGTCCACGCCCGAGCAGCGGCCGCAGGCCGAGCGCATCGCCGCCCTGCTCGGCGACCATGCGGCCGGCGTGTTCGACCGCGCCGTGATGCACGTGCCGATCGAGACCGCGCGCGAGGCGCGCGAGGTGGCGCGACGGCTCGATGCCGATTGCGCCGTGGCCATCGGCGGCGGCTCGACCACCGGCCTGGGCAAGGCGATCGCGCTCGATTCGGGACTGCCGATCCTCGCCATTCCCACCACCTATGCGGGCTCCGAGATGACGCCGATCTACGGCATCACCGAGGCCGGCCTCAAGAAGACCGGCAAGGACGCGCGCGTGCTGCCGCGCACCGTGATCTACGACCCCGAGCTCACGCTGAGCCTGCCGGTGGCGATGAGCGTGACCAGCGGCATCAACGCCATCGCGCACGCGGCCGAGGGCCTGTACGCGGTCGATGCCAATCCGATCATGGACCTGATGGCGGTGGAGGGCATCGCCGCGCTGGGCCGAGCGCTGCCCGTGCTGCGCACCTCGGCCCAGGACCTGGCGGCGCGCGGCGACGCGCTGTACGGCGCATGGCTGTGCGGCACCGTGCTCGGCAACGTCGGCATGGCGCTGCATCACAAGCTCTGCCACACGCTCGGCGGCAGCTTCAACCTGCCGCATGCCGAGACCCACACCATCGTGCTGCCGCATGCGCTGGCCTACAACGCCGCGGCGGCGCCGCGCGCCATGGAGCGCATCGCCGGTGCGCTCGGCGGCCGCAGCGCGGCGCAGGCCGTGTACGAGCTCGCGCGGGACAACGGCGCGCCGGTGGCGCTGCGCGACATCGGCATGAAGGAAGCCGACCTCGACGTGGCCTGCGCGCATGCGCTGCAGAACCAGTATCCGAATCCGCGTCCGCTGGAGCGCGATGCGATCCGCGCGCTGCTGCAGAACGCCTGGGAAGGCGCGCGGCCCTGAACGGCCGCTTTTCTCCTCTACCCAAAAAGAAGAAGGGCGCGAAGGTCCCGCCGTGCTGGCGGGACCTTCGCGCCCTTCGCGCGAGGTCCGAGTGCGGCGCTCAGTTCGCGGCCGCTTCGCCGCCCGCGGGCTGCGTGCTGGCCACCGAGGGCACGGCCTGCAACTGCTTCACTTCGGCCAGGTAGGCCGGGCTGTTGCGCAGGCGTTCGTAGGCGGCCGTGCGTTGGCGGAAATCGGGGTTGGTGCTGTCGATGCCGTCGATGCGCGCGTACTGGTTGAGGCCGGCGCGGGTCCACAGCGCGAGGTCGGCCTTCACTTCGGCGCGGCTCAGCGCGCCCGCGGCCACGTTCTCGCCGGCGGTGCTGCCGACCCATGCTTCCTGCGGTGCCTGGGCCACGGTCTTCGAACGGTCCAGGTCGGCGCGCACGTCGGTGCGGCTCAGCGCGCTGCCGGTGGTGGCGATCGGCGCGCCCACCCAGGCTTCGGCCGGCACGGTCTGGGCCGAGGCGGCGCCGGCTGCGAGTGCGAAAGCGGAGAGGGCGATGAGTTGCTTGGTGTTCATGATGGGAGTCCCTTCGGATGTCGGTGTGGGCGGCGGACATTCGTCGTTGCCACGGGATGCAGTGTGAAACCGCATCGTGGTTCGCGCTGTGCGTTTGCGCACCGCTTTCGATTGATCGCGAGGGGGCCGTGAACCCCACGGGCAGTCGGGAGAAACGGGGACGAAGGCTCAGGCCGTTCGCACCGCGTACAGCACCGCCAGCGGCTCGGTGCGCCCGCGCACCGCGAGCATCTCGGGCTCGCCGAGTGTCTCGGCCGCGCCGGCCTGCTGCGCGGCGAACAGCGAGAGCACCAGCCGCGCCGAGGCCTTCTTCGAATGGTCCTGCAGCCGGCTCGCGGTGTTGACCACCTCGCCGATCGCGGTGAAGGTGGTGGTCTCGAGGTAGCCGACCTCGCCGACCGCGGCGCGGCCCGCATGCAAGCCCATGCCGAAGTCCAGCCGCTGGCCGAACTGGGCCTCGAAGCCCTCGCTCCAGGCGTCCATGCGCTCGCCGATCAGCGCGGTGGCGCGCAGCGCCTGGCGGCAGGCGGTGGCGAGGTCGGTCTCGAGGCCGAAGATCGCCATCACGCTGTCGCCGATGAACTGGTTGGGCACACCGCCGGCCTCGCGCACCGCGGCGCCGACGGTGGCGAAGTAGCGGTCGAGCACGTAGGCGAGGTCGAAGGGCCACTGGCGCTCCGACAGCCCCGACCAGCGCCGCAGGTCGACGAACAGGATCGCCACGTCGCGCTCGTGGCCGAAGCTGCCCACGGGCGCGGGCCGGCCCTCGTTGGGGCGCGGCGCGAACAGCGGCGTGACCTCGATGTCGCCGCGCGGGCGCAGCTGGCAGGCCAGGCGCACGTCGGCCGGCGCGCGCACGCGTTCGAGCGTGCGCTGCTCGTCGCGGCCCGGCGGGTCGACGTGGCCGGCGGGCCCGTTCACGCGCACGCGGCAGGTCGAGCAGCGCGCGCGGCCCCCGCAGGCCGACAGGTGGGCGATGCCGTGCGAGCGGCTGGCCTCGAGCACGCTCCAGCCGCGCGGCACGTGCACCGTGCGCTCGGGGTAGCGCAGCGCGATGGAGGGCCGGCCCGACCAGCGGTAGAAGGCCGTGCGGCCCCAGCGCGCGAGCAGCAGCGCGGCCAGCGCCAGCGCATAGAAGAGCTTGATGTTGCGCTCGATCGCGCCGAGCGCGCGCGACTGCTCGGCCGTGGGCACGGCCGTCGGCGGCACGCCGGTCCACTGGAACTCGCGCCCCATCGAGACGAAGCCCACGGCGGCCATCAGCGGCAGCACGACGGCGATGGCCAGCAGCAGGTGCGAGAAGCGGCGGTACCAGGGCTGCACGCGCAGCGCGAAGTGCAGGCCCAGGCAGCCGTGCACCCAGGCCGCGAGCATCAGCGCGAACTGCGCGCTCGCGCCCGGCAGGTCCCACAGGCCCCAGACCACCGCGCGCGTACGAGCCCTCGATACCGTAGACGGTGTAGGCGCCGCGCATCGCCGTCAGGTGCGTGGCCAGCAGCAGCGGCAGCGAGAAGCCCAGCAGCACGCGCAGGCCCTCGAGCGGCGGCATGCGCAGCGTGCGCCGCTCCCACAGCGCGACCACGGCCAGCGCCAGGTGCGCCAGCGCGGCGCCATACAGCAGCAGGGTGCCGGGCAGGCTGTGCCAGAAGGCGCGCAACGCGTCGAGCAGCGCCTCGGCCCGGGCGAAGGAGGCGATGCCCAGCGCGTGGTTGAGCAGGTGCAGCGTGACGTAGGCCATCAGCACGATCCCGCTGGCCCAGCGCAGGTTGCGCCGCGTGGGCGTTCTCAGGGCGGACGGGGAACGTCTGTGCATGCGGCGGGTCGGAAGGGCACCCGAGCATAATGCGCGGCGCCCACCGACCCGGCATGGCCTCCACCACACCTTCCCCGTCTTCCTCCCCGGCTCCGGCCGCTCCGCGCTCCAGCCTCGCGCTGCGCCAGATCGTGCTGTTCGCGGGGCTGTCCGAGCAGCGGCTCGACCAGCTCGCGCAGCAGTGCCTGTGGCACAGCGTGGCGGCCGGCAAGCCGCTGCTGCTGCGCGCCGAGCAGCAGGGCGAGGTGTTCCTGCTGGTCTCGGGCCGCGTGCGCGTGACCACCTATTCGGCCAACGGCCGCCAGGTGACCTTCCGCGACTCCGAGGCCGGCGAGCATTTCGGCGACATCGCCGCCATCGACGGCGGGCCGCGCTCGGCCGACGTGGTCACGCTCGAACCCTGCGTGGTCGCCAGCCTCGACCGCAACGCCTTCCTGGCCCTGCTGCGCGACGAGCCGCTGGTGGCCGAGCGCGTGATGCAGCGGCTGGCCGCGCTGGTGCGTCAGCTCAGCGAACGCGTGATCGACCTGAGCACCCTGGGCGTGCAGAACCGGCTGCATGCCGAGCTGCTGCGGCTGGCGCGCGGCGCCGGCTTCGACGGCAACCAGGCGCGGCTCGAACCCGCGCCGCGCCATGCGGCCCTGGCCAGCCAGATCAGCACCAACCGCGAGCAGGTCACGCGCGAGCTCAATGCGCTGGTGCGCAGCGGCGTGCTGCGCAAGGACGGCCGGGCGCTGGTGCTGGAAGATGCCGGCCGGCTCGAACGCATGGTCGCCCAGGTGCGCGGCGACGCGCCCTGAGCCTGCGCGCGATCAGTTCCAGCGGCCGGTCGTGCCGCCCACGCTGAAGCGGCCAGCGCCCAGCAGCACCACGGCGAGCGCGCCGAACAGGTACAGGCCCTGCAACTCGAGCGCCCAGCCGCCCTGCTTGGTCAGCGCGAAGAAGTCGCCCATGTGCACCAGGCCGAAGGCGAACAGCATGTTGACCACGATCACGGCGGCCGCGGCGCGGGTCCAGAAGCCGGCGATCAGCAAGAGCGGCGCGACGATCTCGCCGACGTAGACCAGGTAGGCCAGGCCACCGGGCAGGCCGGCCTTGGCCAGCATGCCGCCGATGAAGCCGACGCCGGCCGAGAGCTTGAAGATGCCGTGCAGCAGCACGAGCACGCCGATGGCGACGCGCAGCAGCAGCTTGCCGGCATCGTCGCCGCTGGCGAGGTTGGGGGTGGCGAACGACGAAGCGATCGGCGCATGCGTGGTGGCGGCCTGGGTGTTCATGGCGGTTCCTCGAGCGGTCAGGATGGAAGAAGACAGTGCCCGCCCGCGGGATGCGGGCAGGTCCGTTTCCAGTGTGCGCAGGGGGCGGTGGGCCGGTCGGTGCGTTTACGCACTTTTTTTCGCGAAAGCCGGGCGGGGGCGGGTTCGGGGGATCAGCGGCCCAGGAAATGCCCGGTCCACTTGCGCTCGTAGTCCATCTTGTGGAAGTGCGCCGCCATGAAGTCGATGAAGCTGCGCACCTTGGCCGACAGGTGCTTGCGGCTCGGGTAGGCGAGGTTGATGCGCAGGTGCGGCAGGTCCCAATCGTCGAGCGTGGGCACCAGCCGGCCGGCCACGATGTCGTCGTAGACGATGTAGGTGGGCTGCACCAGGATCCCCATGCCGTCGAGCGCCGCGGCGCGCAGCACCTGGCCGTCGTTCGATTCGAGCAGTCCCTGCACCGACACCGTGCGGACCTCGCCGTCGCGGCCGGTGAAGCGCAGCTCGTTGGGGTTGTTGGCGTAGGTGTAGATCAAGAGCTTGTGCTGCTGCAGCTCCTCCAGCGTCTTCGGGAAGCCGTGCTGCGCGAAGTAGCGCGGCGAGGCCGCGAGGATGCGCCGCGTCTCGCCGAGGCGGCGGATCGTCACGTTGGAATCGGGCTCGTACTCGCGCGTGCGGATCGCCACGTCGATGTTGTTGTCGATCAGGTCGAAGTAGCGGTTGGCCGCCTCCACGTGCACCTTCACGCCGGGGTAGCGCTGGGTGTACTCGCGCAGCAGCGGCGCGATGTGGTGGATCGAGAACGACAGCGAGGCCGTGATGCGCAGCGTGCCCGTGGGCTGCAGCGCGGTGGCGTTGACGGCCGTCTCGGCATCGTCGAGGTCCGACAGGATGGTGCGCGCGCGGCCGCAGAACTCGCGGCCGGTGTCGGTCAGGTAGAGCCGGCGCGTGTTGCGCTCGACCAGCCGGGCCCCCAGCCGCGCCTCGAGCGCGCTCAGGTGGCGGCTCGCGGCCGCGTTCGACAGCCCCAGCGCCTCGGCGGCGCGGCTCAGGCTGCCGGCGTCGGCAATCTGCACGAGCAGGGCGATTTCGGTCCAGCGGTCCATGGGGCGTGTCTCCGGCGAGCGTCTTTTTCGGGCTGGGCGATTTTGTCCCAGGGGGTGGGTCGACCGTTCCGCTGGGCGGAAAAATCATTTGCGCCGAGGTGCTTTGCGCCCGCCGGTGTGCCGCCTAGAGTCGGGCGAACCCCTCGAACGAATGGAGACAGCCGCCATGCGCAATCTCAACCAGGACAACATCACCCAGGCCGTGCTCGCGCGCTTCGCCGACACCCCGAATCCGCGGCTGCACGAGATCGTGACCAGCCTGGTGCAGCACCTGCACGCCTTCGCGCGCGAGGTGAAGCTGACCGAGGCGGAGTGGAAGCAGGGCATCGACTACCTGACGGCCACGGGCCAGATGTGCGACGACACGCGCCAGGAATTCATCCTGCTGTCGGACGTGCTGGGGCTGTCGATGCTCACGATCGCGATGAACAACGACAAGCCCGCGGGCTGCACCGAAGCGACGGTGTTCGGCCCCTTCTACGTCGAGGGCGCCCCCGAGTACGCGCACGGCGACGACGTGGCCAACGGCGCGGCCGGCGAGCCCTGCGATGTCACCGTGACGGTGCGCGGCCTCGACGGCGCGCCGGTGGCCGGTGCCGTGGTCGACGTGTGGCAGGCCGACGCGGGCGGGCACTACGACGTGCAGCATCCCGAGCTCGGCCATGCCGAGAACCGCGGCCGCCTGCACACCGGGCCCGACGGCGCGCTGCATTTCCGCAGCGTGCTGGCCGAGGCCTACCCGATCCCGACCGACGGTCCGGTGGGCCAGTTGCTGGACGCCACGAAGCGCCATCCTTGGCGGCCCGCGCACCTGCACTTCATGATCCAGGCGCCGGGCTACGAGCGGCTCATCACCCACGTGTTCCGCGAGGGCGACCAGTGGCTCGATTCCGACGCGGTGTTCGCGGTGCGCGAATCGCTGGTGGCGCCGTGGACGCGGCAGGCCGACGGCCGCTGGCGGCTCGATTTCGACTTCGTGCTGAACCCGCTGGCGGCAGCGCCGGCGCGATCCGAACCGCGGGCCGCGGCGCAGCCGGCCTGAACGCACCCGAACCAGGAGACAGAGGAATGAACGACACGCTGCAGCAGGAGCTGCTGATCCGCCGCATGATCGAACGCTGGGCCGTCTGGCGCGATGCCGGCGACTGGGAGCGCTTCGCCACCGTGTGGCATCCCGAGGGCGTGATGATGGCGACCTGGTTCCAGGGGCCGTTCTCCGAGTTCATCCGCGTCACGCAGGAAGGCTGGGCGAAGGGCGTGAGCATCCTGCACTTCCTCGGCGGCTCGGCGATCGAGCTGGCGGGCGAGCGCGCCATCGTGCAGACCAAGATGACGATCTCGCAGCGCGGCCCGGTCGAGGGCGTGCCCTGCGACGTGGTGTGCACCGGCCGCTTCTACGACTTCGTGGTGCTGCACGAGGGGCAGTGGAAGCTGCTGCACCGCCAGCCGATCTACGAGAAGGACCGCATCGACCCGATCGATCCGGCCGCCACCGTGACGCTCGATGCCGCCAAGCTGGCCGAGCTGCCCGAGGGCTACCGCCACCTGGCCTACATCCAGCAGCGCATCGGCTACACGGTGAAGCTCGACATGCCGATGCTCAAGGGGCCGGCGGTCGAGGCGCTGTACCAGCGCGGCGCGCGCTGGCTCGCGGGCGGCGCGCTCGAGCGCTGAGCCGGGCCGGGGTGGACCGGGCCGAAGCGGCCCGCGCGCCTTCCTGCTACGCTCGCCGGGCCCGTCGCGACGACGGGCTTTTTTTCGCGCGCCGTCCCTGCCCATGGTCTTCCCCCTCATCACCGACCCGCACTTCTACGCGGTCGCCATTCCCGCCGTGCTGCTGCTCGGCATCAGCAAGAGCGGCTTCGGCGCGGGCTTCGGCTCGCTCGCGGTGCCGCTGATGGCGCTGGCGGTCACGGTGCCGCAGGCGGCGGCGATCCTGATGCCGCTGCTGCTGTTGATGGACCTGCTGGGGCTCGCGGCCTTCCGGCGCGACTTCGACCGCTCGCTGCTGAAGTTCCTGATCCCCTTCGGCCTGCTGGGCACGGTGATCGGCACGCTGCTGTTCCGCGCGCTGTCGGCGCACACGGTGGCGGGCATCGTGGGCGTGTTCACGCTGCTGTTCCTGTCGCAGCGCCTGCTGTTCCCGCCCAAGCCAAACGATCCGCTGCCCTCGCGCGGCATCGGCGCCGCGCTGACCACGGTGTCGGGCTTCACGAGCTTCATCGCGCACGCGGGCGGGCCGCCGATCAATGCCTACGTGATCCCGCTGCGGCTGTCGCCGGTGGTGTTCACCGCCACCATGGCCTACTTCTTCTTCGTGGTGAACCTCAGCAAGTGGATCCCCTATGCGTGGCTGGGCCTGATCGACCTGCGCACGCTGGCCACCTCGCTGGCGCTGATGCCCTTCGCGCCGCTGGGCGTGTGGGTCGGCATCCGCATCGCGCGGCGCATCGACGCCACCTGGTTCTACCGCTTCGTCTACCTGGGCATGCTGCTGACGGGGCTCAAGCTCGTCTACGACGGTTTCATCGCCTGATTCGAAGGCGCAAAAGAAAAAAACCGTTCGCGCTGAGCTTGTCGAAGCGTCGCGCAAGGCTTCGCCCTTCGACAGGCTCAGGACAGGCCAGGCTCAGCCCGAACGGTTCCTGGATCGCACCGGTGTCGAAACGCCGGTTCAGAACTCCACGATCGACTTGAAGCCCCCGAAGATCATGCGCTTGGCATCGAAGGGCATGGTCTTCGGATCCATCGCCGCGATGCGCGGGTCGGCCATCACCTTGGCATTGACCGTGTCGCGGTGCTTGCGCGACTTGTAGACGATCCACGAGAACGCGACCACCTCGTCGGCCTTGAGCTTCACGCTTTGCGGGAACGAGGTCAGCTTGCCGGGCTTGACGTCGTCCGCGACGCACTCCACGTATTCGAGCGCGCCGTACTCCATCCAGACCTTGCCGGCCTTGCGCGCCACCTTGCGGTAGGCCTCCACGTTCTTGGCGGGAATCGGCACGATGAAACCGTCGACATAGCGAGCCATGGGAACACTCCTTGAAAAGAAGGGAAAGAGAAACAGAAACGGCGGCCGGCCCAGCAGCAGCCCGTCAGGACGTTGCCGCGCCATTCGCCGCGCTCCCGGGGCCCGCCGATTCCTCGTTGTTCTGCATCTGCCCCGGCATGGCGGAGCGAAGCAGCAGGGCGCCCAACAAACCCGCCACCGCCGCGAACACGGCGCCGACGAGAAATGCCATCTGGTAGCCGCCGGTGAGCGCGAGCGGCGTGCTCGCGCCGGCCGCGAGCATCGAGCCGGTCTGCGCGGCCGCGATGCTCGCGAGCACCGCGAGGCCCAGCGCGCCGCCCATCATGAAGGCGGTGTTGACCACGCCGAGGCCAGGCCCGATTCGTTCGGACTCACCTCGCTCATCGCGGCCAGCAGCAGCGGGTTGAAGGCCATGCCGGCGCCCAGGCCCAGCAGCAGCATGCCGGGCAGCACGTCGATCGCGAAGCGGCCGTCGACCGGCGCGCGCGCGAACAGCGCCAGCCCGATGGCCGCGAGCCACAGGCCCGCCGCGAGCGGACGGCGGATGCCGAAGCGCATCACGATCCGGGCCGACAGCCCGAGCGAGAACACGGCCATGATGACGTTGGCCGGCAGGAAGGCCAGGCCGATCTGCATCGGCGTGTAGGCGAGCACCAGCTGCATGTAGAGCGCCGAGATGAAGAACCAGGCGAACATCGCCGCGGCCCACAGCACGCCCACCACGTTCGCGACCGAGACGCTGCGCAGCCGGAACAGGCCCAGCGGCATCAGCGGATGCTTCACCCTGGCCTCGATGGCGATGAAGATCGCGAGCAGCGCGACCGCGGTGCCGAGCAGGCCCAGCGTCTGCGCCGAGCGCCAGCCGGCCTCGTTGCCGTTGACCACGCCGTAGACCGCGAGCATCAGCGAGAGCGTGACCGTGACCGCGCCGGCCACGTCGAGCTTCTCGCCATGGGCCTGGCCGCGCGCGCTCGGCAGCAGCGCGATGCACAGCGCGTACACGGCCACGCCGATCGGCAGGTTGACCAGGAAGATCCAGTGCCAGCTCAGCGAACTGGTGAGCAGGCCGCCGAGCAGCACGCCGATGCTGCCGCCGCCGGCGCAGACGAAGCCGTAGACGCCCATCGCCTTGGCGCGGTCGGCCGGCTCGGTGAAGAGGTTCATGATCAGCGACAGCGAGACGGCCGACACGATCGCGCCGCCCAGGCCCTGCACCGCGCGCGCGGCGATCAGGAGGCCCTGCGTGGTCGAGATGCCGCAGGCCAGCGAGGCCAGCGTGAACAGCACCAGCCCGGCGAGGAAGACGCGGCGGTGGCCGTAGAGGTCGCCGAGCCGCCCGCCCAGCAGCAGGAAGCCGCCGAAGGTCAGCATGTAGGCGTTGACGACCCACACCAGCGAGGTCTCGGTGAAGCCGAGGTCGGTGCGGATCGAGGGCAGCGCGACGTTCACGATGGTGGTGTCGAGCACGATCATCAGCACGCCCAGGCACAGCACCATGAGGGCGAGCCAGCGCTTGCGGTTGTCGAGGGATTCGGTCATGGAAAGGATTCCTCAGGGACCGGGCGGCAGGCCGCCCCGGGGGATGGTTGTGGCGTTCTTCGTCAGACGAGGGAGGCGCCGCCGTTGATCAGCCAGGGCGTGCCGTAGCGGTCGGTCACCATGCCGAAGCCCTCGACCCAGAAGGTCTTCTCGAACGGCATGCCGACCTGGCCGCCGTCGGCGAAGGCGTCGAACACGCGCTTCGCCTCGGCGACGGTCGGGTAGTTGAGCGCGACGCCGAAGCCCTTCATGCCTTCGTACGGCATGCCCGGCATGCTGTCGGAGGCCATGAGCATGCTGTCGCCGACCACGAGGCTGGCGTGCATCAGGCGGCTGGCGGCCTCGGGCGGCATGTTGGCGGCTTCGGGGCTTTCGCCCACGGTCATGAGCATTTCCATTTTTCCGCCGAGCGTCTTCTCGTAGAAGCGCATGGCCTCGGCCGCGTTGCCGTCGAAGGTGAGATAGGCATTGAGGAGCGACATTGGGAGTTCCTTGTGATCGAGTGGTTGGGGGCGCGGGATGAGGAAAGGGCGGCGCGTGGCGGCTGGCTTCAGCCGCCGACCACCACCATCCAGCCCACGCCGAAGCGGTCGCCGACCATGCCGAAGCCCGGCGAGAAGAAGGTGGGGATCAGCGGTTGCATCACCTGGCCGCCGTCGGCCAGCGCGTCGAACCACTTGCGCGCATCGGCCTCGGTGGGCGCGCTGATCGCCAGCATGATTCCCTTGAACTCGGCCTGGCCCGAGCAGCGTCCGTCGGAGGCCATGAGCTCGGTCTCGCCGATGCGCAGCACCGCATGCATGACCTTGTCGGGACCGGGCATGGCGCCGGCGCAGCCGTCCGCGTCGGGCGGCATGTCGGCGGGGGCGTCGCTGTAGCGCATGAGCTGCACGACCTCGGCGCCGAGCGCCTTCCCATAGAACGCGATGGCCTCGTCGCAGCGGCCTTCGAACGAGAGATAGGACTGGACTTTCATGGCAATTCCTCTTCGCAAAAGCGGTTATTCCGGGGGGCGCCGCTGGGCATGAAAGCCCGAGGCGAATACGATGGCACTACTTTGTGTACACCGTCCACAAAGAATAGCAAAGATAATGGACAGTGTCCACATCGAAAAATCGTAGTCCGAGAAAGAAGGAAATGGTCCGCAACGCCGCCATCGCCGCCGAATCCGCGCCGCCCTCGCGCTCCACCTACCGCCACGGCGACCTGCGCCGGGCCTTGCTGGACGCGGGCATCGAGCTGGCGCGCGACGGCGGCCCCGACGCCGTGGTGCTGCGCGAGGCCACGCGCCGCGTGGGCGTGGTGCCCAACGCGGCCTACCGCCACTTCGCGAGCCGGCACGAGCTGCTGCTGGCGGTGCGCGGCGCCGCGCTGTCGGCCGCGGCGCGCTCGATGGAGCAGGAGCTCGGCGCGATCTCGCACGACCAGCCGCCGGCCGACTACGCGCGCGCCTGGGTGCGGGCGATCGGCTCGGGCTACCTGCGTTTCGCGCAGGCCCAGCCGGGGCTGTTCCGTACCGCCTTCGTGATCTCTTCCGACGAGGCGCGCGGCGCCATCGGCCCCTCGAGCGCGGGCGCGAGCGGCATGGACCCGTTCCAGCTGCTGGGCTCGGGCCTCGACCGGCTGGTGGAGGCCGGCGCGCTCGATCCGGCGCGGCGCCCGAATGCCGAGTACCTGGCGTGGTCGGCGGTGCACGGGCTCGCGCTGCTGATCATCGAAGGTCCGCTCAAGGACGCCGACCCGTCGGTGCTGGAGCCGCTGACGCTGCGGCTGCTGGAGATGGTGGAGCTGGGCCTGCAGTAGGCGCGGCGCTCACGCGACCGCAGCCTAGAGATAGACCTTCTGCAACAGCTTGATCAGCGTCTCGCGCTCGCGCGCGCTGAGCCGCGCGCTGGCATCGAGCTCGAGCTGGATCACGGCCTGTTCCGCTTCGCGCACCAGTTCCTCGCCGGCCGGCGTGAGATGCAGGCCGACCGCGCGGCCGTCGTGCGGATGCGGCTTGCGCTCGATCAGCGCGCGCGCGTCGAGCTCGGCCACCAGGCTCACGAGGTTGGGCGGCAGGATGTCGAGCGTGCTGCAGATCTGGCGCGAGGTGGCGCCCGGGTTGTGCGCCAGCAGCGACAGCACCGAGAAGTCGATCTGCTTGAGCTTGAAGGCCGCCATGCGCCTGGCGAACAGCGCGCTCACCACCAGCCAGGCGCGGCGCGCGTTGTAGCCGACCAGGGTCTCGAGCACATGCGCGTCGAGGCGGTCCGTCCGGCCGAGCGGCGCGGCGGCCGTGTCGCTCTTGGGGATGGCGGATTTCGGAGAGCTGGGCATGGCGCTAGCGTAACCGCGAGCGGGCGCCCGCGGCGCTAGCCCGATGGCGACCTGGCGACAGCCGCATGGGTCAGCGCCACCGGCTCGCAGGAGCGCTTGACCATCGCCAGCCGCATCTCGAACTCGGGCAGCACCCAGCGCCGAAAGGCCGCGGCCACGCGCGCACGGGCGGCATCCAGCGGCGCCGCGGCCTCGATGCGCGCCCAGGGCCCAGGCCAGCAGCACGAGCATCGTGGCGCGCAGGTAGTCGTCGGCCACCTCGTACGGCAGCACCGGATCGGCCTGCGCGGCCATCGCCACCGTGGTGCCGAGGTAGCGCAGCTGGGCCAGCCGACGCTGCACGTCGGCCTCGGCCTCGCGCGAGGCATCGAGCGTGTCGCGCAGCTCGAGCAGCACGGCCGACATCGCGGCGCCGTGGTCGGGCAGCACCTTGCGCACCAGCAGGTCGATGGCCTGGATCTCGTTGGTGCCCTCGTAGATCATGGTCACGCGCGCATCGCGCACGGTCTGCTCGATGCCCCACTCGCGCACGTAGCCGTGGCCGCCGAACACCTGCAGGCAGTCGCTCGCGCCGTGGAAGGCCTGCTGCGTGCAGGCGGCCTTGAGCACCGGCGTGACGATCGCGCACCAGCGCTGCGCGCGCTCGCGCGCCTTGGGATCGGCGTCGTGTTCGGCGATGTCGAGCATCAGCGCGCTGCGGTAGGCGATGGCGCGCGCGCCGTCGATCCAGGCACGCTGGGTGTCGAGGATGCGGCGCAGCGCGGGATGCTCGGCGATCAGGTCGGCGCTCTCGCCGCCGCGGCTCGCCGGCACCGGGCCGGGCGCGCGCATCTGGCGGCGCTCGCCCGCGTAGGCCTCGGCCTTCTGCCAGGCGGCATCGAGCAGGCCGATGCCCTGCAGCGCGACGTGCAGCCGCGCCGAATTCATCATCACGAACATCGCGGCCAGGCCGCGGCCGGCCTCGCCGACCAGCCAGCCGGTGGCGTCCTCGAAGCGCATCGCGCAGGTGGGACTGCCGTGCAGGCCCATCTTCTCCTCGATGCGCTCGCAGTGCACCGCGTTGCGCTCGCCCCCGGGCAGCCACTTGGGAACCAGCGCCAGCGACAGCCCCCTGGGGCCGGCCGGCGCATCGGGCAGCCGGCACAGCACGAGGTGCACGATGTTCGGCGTGAGGTCGTGCTCGCCGCCCGAGATGAAGATCTTGCCGCCGCTCACGCGCAGGCTGCCGTCGGGCCGGGGCTCGGCGCGCGTGCGCACCTGGCCCAGGTCGCTGCCCGCGTGGGCCTCGGTCAGGCACATGGTGGCGAGCCATTCGCCGCTCGCGATCTTCGGCAGGTAGCGCGCCTTGAGCTCCTCGCTGCCGTGGTGCCGCAGGCAGGCGTAGGCACCGTGCAGCAGGCCCGGCGCCATGGTCAGGCCGTGGTTCGCGGCCGCCAGCCATTCGTAGAGCACCGCCTCGAGCACGGCCGGCAGGCCCTGGCCGCCATCCTCGGGCGCGGCCGAGAGCGCGGGCCAGCCGCCATCGACGAAGGCCCGGTAGGCCTCGCGAAAGCCCGGCGGCGTGCGTACCTCGCCCGAGGCGAAACGGCAACTCTGCGCGTCGCCGACGCGGTTCAGCGGCGCGACCGCGCTGCCGACGAAGCGGGCCGCTTGCTCGAGCACCTGCGCATGCAGCGCATCGTCGACCTCGGCGAAGGGCGCGAGCGCGCGCAGCCGCGCGGGCGCGTCGAGCACCGCCTCGAGCAGGAAGCGAACGTCCTCGGGGCGCGGCCGGTAATCCATCGGCTCAGGACTCGGCCGTGAAGCCGATCTTCTTGACCAGCGGGCCCCAGCGCTCGTACTCGGACTGCAGCGAACGGCGCATCTCCTCGGGCGTGGAGCCCTGCGCGAGCAGGCCCACCGACAGCAGGCCGTCGGCCACGGCCTTGTCCTTGAGCGCGGCCTGGATCGCGCCGCTCGCGGCGGCGATCACCGGCGCGGGCGTCTTCGCGGGCGCGAAGAAGCCGAACCACTCGTCGGCCACCAGCTCGGGGAAGCCCTGCTCGGCGAAGGTCGGCACCTCGGGCAGGTAGGCGGCGCGCTGGGCGCCCGAGGTGGCGAGCACGCGCAGCTTGTTGGCCTTGACGAAGGGCAGGTAGTCGCCGCTGGGCGTGAGGCTCGAGGCGATCTGGCCGCCGACCACGTCGTTGACCGCCGGCAGCGAGCCGCGGTAGGGCACGTGGCGCAGGTCGGCGCCGCTGTTGAGGCCCAGCAGCGCGCCCAGGAAGTGCGGCGTGGAGCCCGCGCCCGGCGAGCCGTAGCTGGCCTGGCCCGGGTTGGCCTTGGCCCAGGCCACGTAGTCCTTCAGCGTCTTCACGCTGGCCGGCACCATCGGGCCGACCGCCAGGCCGTGCGTCATCACCGCGCCGATCGAGACCGGCGCGAAGTCGGCGAGGCCGTAGCTCAGCTTGCTGTAGATGTAGGGATAGGTCGACAGCGCCGAGGCCTGCGAGAGCGCGAGCACCGAGCCGTCGGCTGGCGCGCTCTTGAGCGAGTCGAGCGCGATGCGCCCGCCCGCGCCGGGCTTGTTCTCGACCACGGGGTTGAGCTTGGTGAAGTCGGTGCCGCCGAGCTTGTCGGCCACGCGGCGCGCCACGCTGTCGCCCGCGCTGCCGGCCGGGAAGCCGTAGTAGATCTTCACCTGCTGGGCGACGATCTCGGCCAGCGCGGCCAGGGGATGCTGCAGGGCGCCGAGCGCGGCTGCGCCGCCGAGCGCCGTCACGAACTGACGTCGGTTGGTCATGGTCTTGTCTCCGGTTGGTGGTGCTGGATCTATCGCGGCGCCATGCGCAGCGCGCCGTCGAGTCGGATCACCTCGCCGTTGAGGTGGCCGTTGGTCACGACGTGGCAGGCCAGCTCGGCGAATTCCGAGGGCTGGCCCAGCCGCGGCGGGAACGGGATCGAGGCCGCGAGCGACTGCTGCACCGGCTCGGGCAGCTCGAGCAGCAGCGGCGTGGCGAACAGCCCGGGCGCGACGGTGCACACGCGGATCGCGTGCTGCGCGAGGTCGCGCGCCATCGGCAGGGTCATGCCGACCAGCCCGCCCTTCGAGGCGCTGTAGGCCTGCTGGCCGACCTGGCCGTCGAAGGCCGCGACCGAGGCGGTGAACAGCATCACGCCCTTCTCGCCGTTGGCGAGTGCATCGAGCTTCGCGCAGCGCGCGGCGAACAGGCGCGCCATGTTGTAGCTGCCGATCAGGTTGACGTTGACCACGCGCACGAAGTCCTCGAGCGGCGCCGGGTTGCCGTCCTTGCCCACGATGCGCTTCGCGCTGCCGATGCCGGCCACGTTCATCAGGATGCGCGCCGGGCCGTGCGCGGCCTCGGCCCGGTCGAGCGCGGCGGTCACGCTCGCGGCATCGGTGATGTCGCAGGCGCAGGCGATGCCGCCGATTTCTGCGGCGACCTTGGCGGCCAGTTCGGCATTGCGGTCGAGCAGCGCCACCTTCGCGCCCAGGCGCGCGAGTTCGCGCGCGGTGGCCTCGCCGAGGCCCGATGCGCCGCCGGTCACGAGTGCGGCCTGTCCTTCGATCTTCATGGGTTCGTCTCCAAAGAGGGGAAAAAAGGCGTCAGCGCGGCCGCAGGGTGAAGGGCAGCGTGCCGTCGTGCAGCGCCTCGACCAGCGCGGCGCGGTGCTTGAGCACGGCGCGCTGGTTGATCGAGCCCTTGTCGGTGACCTCGCCCTTGTCGATCGAGGGCGGCTCGCTCATCAGGTGCAGCCGCGCGATGCGGTTGGCGCTGCCGGTGCTCGCGGCCGCGAGCTGGTCGAGCACCTGCTGGAAGTGCGCCTGCACCGGCGCGCTCTCGAGCACCTGCCGCATGCTCGCGCCAGCGTCGAGGCCCGCGAGCTGGCGCACCTTCTGCGTAGGGAAGACCAGCGCGCCGACCTCCTTGAGGTTGATGCCGGTCAGCACAGCGTCCTGCACGTAGGGCGAGCCAGCCGTGGCGATCTTCGCGCGCAGCGGGCCCACGCTCACGAAGGTGCCGGTGGCGAGCTTGAAGTCCTCGGCGATGCGGCCGTCGAAGCGCAGGCCGCGGTGGATGTCGGCGTCGTCGATCCATTTGACCGCGTCGCCGGTCGAGAAGAAGCCTTCCTCGTCGAAGGCCTCGGCCGTGGCCTCGGGCGCGCGCCAGTAGCCGGGCGTGATGTTGGGGCCGCGATAGCGCACCTCGGTCTTGCCGTCGACCTCGATCAGCTTGAGCTCGATGCCCGCCGCGGGCAGGCCGACGTCGCCCGACTTCACGTCGGGGCCGGTCACGTAGAGCGCGAACGGGCCCGACTCGGTCATGCCCAGGCCGGTGCCCATCACGATGCGCTCGCCGACCTCGGCCTCCTGCGTGCGGTGCAGGCTGTCCCAGACCGGCTGCGACAGCGCCGCGCCCGAGTAGAAGAACATCTTCACGCGCGACAGCAGGTTGCGCCGCAGCACCGGGTCGGTCTCCATCGCCTGCGCGATCGCCTCGAAGCCGGTCGGCACGTTGAAGTAGATGGTGGGCGCGATCTCGCGCAGGTTGCGCAGCGTCTCGGCCATGCCGGTGGCGGTGGGCTTGCCCTCGTCGATGTAGAGCGTGCCGCCGTTGTCGAGCACGATGCCCACGTTGTGGTTGCCGCCGAAGGTGTGGTTCCACGGCAGCCAGTCGACCAGCACCGGCGGCTCGTCGCCCAGCGCCGGGATCGACTGGCGCAGCTGCTGCTGGTTGGCGCACCACATGCGGTGCGTGTTGATCACCGCCTTGGGCATCTTGGTCGAGCCCGAGGTGAACAGGAACTTGGTGATGGTGTCGGGGCCGGTGGCCTGCATCGCGGCGTCGATGGCCGGCGTGGGCAGCGTCGCCGCGAGCGCGTCGAAGGAGGTGGTGGCGCGGCCGGGCAGCTCGCCTTCGGCCAGCACGATCTCGACGCCGGAGTCGGCCGGCAGCGTGGCCTCGATGGCGCGGGCATAGCGCGCGGCGTCGGCCGCGAACACCAGGCCCGGCGTGAGCGTGGCCAGCACGTGGCGCAGCTTGTCGAAGTCCTGGCTCACGAGCGAGTAGGGCGGCGAGACCGGGCAGTAGGGCACGCCCGCGTAGAGGCAGCCGAGCGCGAGCAGCGCATGCTCGATGCCGTTCTCGCTGAGGATCGCCACCGGGCGCTCTGCGTCCAGGCCGCGCGCGAGCAGGGCCTGGCCGATCGCGCGCGCCTTCTGCAGGGCCTCGGCATAGCTCACGCGCAGCCAGTCGCCGGTGCCGCCGTCGGCCAGCCGCGCGCGGCGCGCGATGAAGGTGCGTTCGGGCGTGGCCTCGGCCCAGTGGTGCAGCCGGTCGGTCATGCGTTCGCGGTAGGGGCGAAGCGGCGTTTCCGCGCTCAGGTACTGCGTGCCCGGCGCGCCTTCGCGCAGCAGCGCGCGCGTGACGCCGAAGGCGAGCGGTCGGTATTGGATGGCCGTCATCGGGGCGCCCGTGCGTGAGTGGATCGGTGAATGAATGAAGGAAGGGCCTCAGCCCTTGCTGACCTTGGCGCCGCGGCCTTCGAGGAAGTCGCGCACGCGCTGCTTCGCCTCGGGCGCGGCCTGCACGATGCCGGACATCAGCGCCTCGGTGAAGAAGCCGTGGTCGGCCGGCTGCTCGGCGATGCGCGGCAGCGCGTGCATCAGCGCGTAGTTGGTGAGCGGCGCGTTGGTGGCCACGCGCTTGGCGAGCTCGAAGGCCTTGTCGAAGGCCGTGCCTTCGTCGACCAGGTACTGCGCGAAGTTGGCGCGCTCGCCGTCCTCGGCGTTGTAGACGCGGCCGGTCATCATCATGTCGGTCATGCGCGCCACGCCGATCAGCCTGGGGATGCGCACCGAGCCGCCGCCGCCCACGAAGATGCCGCGCGAGCCCTCGGGCAGCGCATAGAAGGTGCTGCGGTCGGCCACGCGGATGTGGCAGGCGCTCGCGAGCTCGAGCCCGCCGCCGACCACCGCGCCGTGCAGCGCGGCGATCACCGGCACCGGGCCCTTCTCGATGCACTCCAGCGCGGCATGCCACAGGCGCGAATGGGCGAGGCCCTGGCCCGCGTCGCGCTCCTTGAGTTCGCTCAGGTCGAGGCCGGCGCAGAAGTGCGGGCCCTCGCCATCGATCACGGCCGCGCCGATCGTTGAGGGCAGGTTCTGGAAGGCGTCGCGCAGCGCGAGGATCAGGCCGTCCGACAGCGCGTTGCGCTTGGCGCCGCGCGTCAGGCGAATGATGGCGACGTCGTCGCGCAGGTCGATGTGAAGGTCGGAAGAGGTCATGTTGCGTTCGGTGTTGAAGCGGATTATGGTTATGTGAAATAATCAATTCAAGGCATTCGATACTGCCATGGACTAGGGACTTTCCCGTAAAGGAGACGATGAAGTGGACCACCAGAACCTGATCGCGATCGATATCCACACCCATGCCGAGGTGAGCTGCTGGAACCCGTTCGACAACTACGGCGAGGAGTACGACCGCGCGGCCGACAAGTACTTCGGCTCGAACCGCCGCCCGACGATCGAGGAGACGGTGGCCTACTACCGCGAGCGCAAGCTAGGGCTGGTGATGTTCATGGTCGACGCCGAGTCGAACATGGGCCGGCGGCGCATCCCGAACGAGGAGATCGCCGAGGCGGCGCAGAAGAACGCCGACATGATGATCGCCTTCGCGAGCATCGATCCGCACAAGGGAAAGATGGGCGCGCGCGAGGCGCGGCGGCTGATCGAGGAGCACGGCGTCAAGGGCTTCAAGTTCCACCCGACGGTGCAGGCCTTCCATCCCTACGACCGCATGGCCTGGCCGATCTACGAGGTGATCGCCGAGTACGGCATGCCCGCGATCTTCCACACCGGCCACAGCGGCATCGGCTCGGGCATGCGTTGCGGCGGCGGCCTGCGGCTCGAGTACAGCAACCCGATGCACCTGGACGACGTGGCGATCGATTTCCCCGACATGCAGATCGTGATGGCCCACCCCAGCTTCCCCTGGCAGGACGAGGCGCTGAGCGTGGCCACGCACAAGCCCAACGTCTGGATCGACCTCTCGGGCTGGAGCCCCAAGTACTTTCCGAAGCAGCTGGTGCAGTACGCCAACACGCTGCTGAAGGACCGCGTGCTGTTCGGCAGCGACTACCCGCTGATCACGCCCGAGCGCTGGATGAAGGACTTCGAGGTCGCGGGCTTCAAGCCCGAGGTGATGCCCGGCATCCTGAAGGGCAACGCGGTGCGGCTGCTGCGGCTCGAGACCGCCGCCGCGGCCTGATCAGCCCGCCTTGCGCGCCGGGCCCGCCGGCGCGGCGGCGTCGTTCCAGTGCTGTTCCCACAGGGCGTCGCCGCGTTCGAGCGCGGCGCCCAGTTCCTTCCTGCGCCGCTGCACGACCGCGGTGACCAGCGCATTGCCGAGCGAGAAGGCGGCCGTGTAGGAATCGAAGGGCGAGGCGCTCGAGGTGCGCACCAGCATCAGGTGGTCGGCCGAGGCGGCCGCGGCCGCCGAGGGGCTGTCGGTGATCACGATCACCTTCGCGCCGCGTTCGCGGAAGTAGGCCGCCGCGCGCGCGGTGGCCAGCGAGTGGCGCCGGAAGGTGACGGCCAGCAGCACGTCGTTCTCGCCGATCCACAGCAGCTGGTCCTCGAGCGGCAGCGCGGCCGTGCCGGCCAGCGGCCGCACCTCGGGCAGGCACAGGTTCAGGTGCAGCGCGAGATGGCCCGCGATGGCGGCCGCATGCCGGTGGCCCAGCACATGCACGCGCGCCTTGCGCTGCACCAGCAGCCGCACGGCGGCCTCGAAGGCCACGGGATCGATGGCCGCGAAGGTCGAGCTCAGGTTGTGCTGGTCGTGCAGCAGCGCATTGGCCAGGCAGGTGCGCACCGAGGCGTCGTCGACGATCACGGCATCGGCGCGCGTGGCGGGCGAGGCCAGCCGCGCCGTGACCTCGGAACGGGCCTCGAGCTGCGCTTCCGCATAGCTGGGATAGCCGAGCTTGGCGAGCAGCCGCACCACGGTCGAGGCGCTGGTGCCCACCTTCTTTGCAAGGCTCGTTGCAGATTCGAGCAGGCCCTGGGGATAGCGCGTCTGCAGTTCCTCGATCAGGCGCTGCTCGCTCTTGGTGAGCTTGCGGCCGTAGCCCGAGATGCGTTGGTTGAGGTTCATGGTCGCCGGGCATTCTGCCCGCGCAGGGGTCGAGATGGGCTTCGATTTTGCAATGTTTATTGCAAAACTGTGACGACCTTGCAAGAATGCGCGCACATTCAGGCCCCATCCCTTCCCGATTCCAGGACGCTTCCATGACCTTCCCCCTTTCCGCCTCCGCGCTGCGCCGCCGCACCTTCCTGGGCGCGGGCCTCGCGGCCGCGCTGCCGCTGGCGGCACATGCGCAGGCCTATCCGTCGCGGCCGGTCACGCTGGTGGTGCCGTTCCCGGCCGGCGGCTCGGTGGACCTGATCGCGCGGCTCTATGCCGATCCGCTCGCCAAGGCGCTGGGCGCGTCGGTGGTGATCGACAACCGCGGCGGCGCGGGCGGCTCGATCGCCAGCGCGCAGGTGGCGCGCGCCAAGCCCGACGGCTACACGCTGGTGGTCTCGTCGCAGAGCTCGCACCTCGCGAATCCGCTCACGCAGGCCAACCCCGGCTACGACCCGATCAAGGACTTCGCCTCCATCAGCCAGCTCGCGCGCTCGATCAACGTGCTGCTGGTGAACCCGGCCGTGCCCGCGAAGAACTTCAAGGAATTCGTCGCGCTCGTGAAAGCCCGCCCCGGCGAGCTCAATTTCTGCAGCGCCGGACCGGGCAGCATGGGCCAGCTCAACGTCGAGCTGATGAAGTCGCAGCTGCAGCTCAATGCCACGCACGTGCCCTACCGCGGCGGCGGCCCGCTGGTCACGGCGCTGATCTCGAACGAGGTGCAGTTCGGCCTCGACAACCTCGCGCCCTTCCTGCCGCACATCCAGGCCGGCAAGCTGCGCGCGCTCGCGGTGGCCGCGCCGGCGCGCGTCGCGGCGCTGCCCGACGTGCCGACCTTCGCGGAGCTCGGCTACCCGGTGCTCAACACCACCTCGTGGATCGGCCTGGCCGCGCCCGCGAAGACGCCGGGCGACGTGATCGCCACCTTGCACAAGGCCGTGCGCTCGGTGGCCGACCAGCCGTCCATGGTCGAGGCGCTGGAGTCGCGCGGTTCGCTCACGCCCGAGCAGCAGTCGCCCGCGCAGTTCACGGCCATGATGTCGGAGCGCCTCGCGCTGTACGGCGAGATGGTGAAGCGCGCGGGGATCCGCGGCGAATGACCACCTCCTCGTTCACCCCCGACACCGCACCGCTCGAGGTGCTGCCGCGCGACCTCTCGGCCTACCGCGCGGGCAACACCGGCATCGACTACGTGCATCGGTTCGAATCGGGCCGGCCCGGGCCGCATGTGCTGGTCAATGCGCTGACGCACGGCAACGAGATCTGCGGCATGGTGGCGGCCACCGACCTGCTCGACCGCGGCGTGCGCCCGAAGATCGGCACGTTGACCGTGAGCTTCGCCAACGTCGAGGCCTACGAGGCCTTCGACATCGAGCGGCCCTACGAGAACCGCCAGCTGGTGCACAACCTCAACCGCATCTGGACGCCGGCGCTGCTCGACGGCAACGAGCAAAGCCCCGAGCTGCGCCGCGCGCGCGAGCTGCGGCCGGTGCTCGACGCGGCGGATCACGTGCTCGACATTCATTCGACGCGCGCGCCGGTGCAGCCCTTCTGGGTCTATCCGGAGCTCGAGCGCAATGCCCGGCTGGCGCTGGCCGTGGGCGTGCCGCTGGTGCACCTGGTGATGCCCGCGGGCGCGGCGCCCGGCACCGGCGTGATCGGTTACGGCCGCCACGGTGCGGCCGAGGGCCAGGGCGCGGCGGTCGTGGTGGAGTGCGGCCAGCACTTCAGCCGGTCGGCCGCCGCGCTCGCGGTCGACGTGACGCAGCGTTTTCTCGCGCAGCTCGGGCTGGTCGATCCGGTGGCCGCGCAGGCGCCCGCCGCGCCCGCGCGCCGCTTCCGCCTGCTCGAGGTGCACATGGTGAAGACCGAGAGCTTCGCCTTCGTGCGGCCGCTGCTGGGCTTCGAGACCTTCGACCGCGGCGAGCTGATCGCGGTCGACGCGGGGCAGGAGATCCGTTCGCCCTGCGACGGCTGCACGGTCTTCATGCCCACGCGCGCGGCGCTGGTGGGCCGCGAGGGCGTCTACCTCACGGTGCCGGTCTAAGGCACCCGCTCTTCGTCCTCTTCCTGCCGGTCCCAGTCGCGCCCGGCGCGCCGCTTGCGCTCCTCACGCTCGCGCGCCATCTGTTCCTCGAACTGCTGGCGGCCCGCCTTGTTGACCGCGATCAGCTTGGCGCGGTCCTTGTAGTGCGGATAGATGTCGTCGGTGAGCTTGAGGTTGCGCTCGCGGAAACGCATGCTCGATTCGCGCGCCTCGTGCGCGGGCCAGCCTAGCACCTCGAGCACCGAGCGCGCGCTGCGCAGCGACGACTCGAAGACCTCGCGCTCGACCAGCGTCACGCCGCGGTCGCGCAGCTGGAACAGATGGCTCACGTTGCGTGCGCGCGCGATGATCTGCGCCTGCGGGAAGTTCTCGCGGAACAGGTCGACGATCTCGAGCGACTGCTCGATGTCGTCGACCGCCACCACCACCGCCTTGGCCGTGCCGGCGCCCGCGGTGCGCAGCAGGTCGAGGCGCGTGGCGTCGCCGTAGAACACCCGGAAGCCGAATTCGCGCAGGCCCTCGACGTTGTCGGCATCGTGGTCGAGCACCGTCACGCGCAGCCCCTGCGACATCAGCATGCGGCCCACGATCTGGCCGTAGCGGCCGAAGCCGCAGATCAGCACCTTGGCGTCCTGCTGCTCCGAGATCTCCTCGAGCTGCGGCCCGCCGATGTTGCTGTAGCGCGGCAGCAGGTAGCGGTCGATCAGCACCAGCAGCAGCGGCGACAGCAGCATCGACAGCGCGACCGCGCCGATCAGGAGCGAGGTGATCTGCGGCGGCAGCACGTCGGGCCCGGCCGACTGGAACACCACGAAGGCGAACTCGCCGCCCTGCGCCAGCAGCAGCGTGAACACGGGACGCTCCTGGTAGGCCAGCCCCATCGCCTTGGCCAGCGCGTAGATCACCGCCAGCTTGATGGCCATGAAGCCGACCACCAGCATCGCCATGATCCAGGGGCTTGCGAACAGCACGCCGAAGTCGATCGTCATGCCCACGGCGATGAAGAACAGGCCGAGCAACAGGCCCTTGAAGGGCTCGATGTCGGTCTCGAGCTCGCGCCGGTATTCGCTCTCGGCCAGCAGCACGCCCGCGAGGAAGGCGCCCAGCGCCATCGACAGGCCGACGAACTGCATCAGCGCCGCGATCGCCACCACCAGCAGCAGCGCGGCGGCGGTGAAGATCTCGGGCGTGTCGCTGCGCGCGATCCAGCGCAGGATCGGGCGCAGCGCGAGCCGGCCGCCGAGCACGATGCCGCCGATCACGCCGAAGATCTTCAGGCCCTCGAGCAGGCGGTCGAGGCCGTTCATCGACTGCTCGGCCGCGGTGGCGCCGGCCAGCAGCGGCAGGATGGCGAGGATCGGGATCGCGGCCACGTCCTGGAACAGCAGGATCGAGAAGCCGGCCTGGCCGCTCGGCGTGCGCAGCAGGTTGCGTTCGCCGAACACCTGCAGCGCGATCGCGGTCGAGGACAGCGCCAGGCCCAGCGCTGCCACCAGCGACACGCGCCAGGGCGCGCCGACCGCGCAGCCGATGGCGAACAGCACGGCGGCGCAACTGAGCACCTGGGCCGTGCCCCAGCCGAAGATCGGCCGGCGCAGGTTCCACAGCCGCTTGGGCTCGAGCTCGAGGCCGACCAGGAACAGCATCAGCACCACGCCGAATTCGGCGAAATGCAGCACGTCCTCCACGCGCGACACCAGCCCCAGCCCCCAGGGTCCGATGGCGATGCCGGCCACCAGGTAGCCGATGATGGAACCGAGGCCCAGGGCCTTGGACAGCGGCACCACCAGCACGGCGGCGCTCAGGTAGATCAGGCTGTTGGTCAGCCAGGCGGGCGCGTGCTCCATTCAGGCGCTCCCGTCGGTCGTGGCGGCCAGCCCGCAGCGCATGGTGGTCTGGAACACCCGCTCGACCACCTTGCCGATGTCGTCCGATTCGGCCGGCCGGTCGCTCTCGGGCACCGGGCAGGCCACGCAGGCGTCGATCTCGTCCATCTCGGGCCAGTCGGGGTAGCTGCCCAGGCGCTGGGCGAAGACCTCCACGTGCGCGGCCACTTCGCCCTCGGGGGCGCTGCGCGCGCCGTGGAAGATCAGCGGCGGCAAGAAGCGCATGCCGCACAGCGCGGCGGTCTGCTCGTAGGGCGGCAGGAAGGCGTCGAAGAAATAGCGGTGGTAGCCCTGCGGGTGGTAGCTGCTCTCGGGGCTGCCGGTGGTGGCGACCAGCCACAGGTCCTTGCCCTGCAGCGCGATGCCTTCCGGGCCATAGGCCCAGCCGTAGGCCAGCACCTCGTCGACCCAGAGCTTCTGCAGCGCCGGCATCGAGTACCACTGGATCGGATGCAGCAGCACCACCAGCTGGGCGCGTTCGAGGCGCCGCTGCTCGGCCTCGACGTCGATTGCGTAGTCGGGATAGGTGCCGTAGAGGTCGTTGACATCGACGCCCGGCACCGCGCGCGCCGCGGCCAGCAGCCGGCGGTTCACGCGCGAATCGCGCCAGTGCGGATGGGCGGCGAGCACGTAGGTGCCTCCGCCTTCAGGGGTTCCCGTGGATGTTGTTGTCGTCATCCCGCGAACATAGCGCAGTCCCGGGATTTTGGGCGCCAGCCACTACCATGGCGGACTGTCCCTTCTGGAGGAGATTTCCATGCCGGTGGTTCTGGTCGCCAATCCCAAGGGTGGCGTTGGCAAATCCACGCTCGCGACGAACATCGCGGGCTACTTTGCAAGCCGCGGCCACGCCGTGATGCTCGGCGACGTGGATCGCCAGCAGTCCTCCCGGCTCTGGCTCGGCCTGCGCCCGCCGCAGGCGCGGCCGATCTCGACCTGGGAGGCCACCGAGGACAACAGCGTGGTGCGCCCGCCGCGTGGCACCACCCATGCGGTGCTCGACACCCCGGCCGGCCTGCACGGCTGGCGCTTCAAGGACGTGATCGGGCTGGCCGACAAGCTCATCGTGCCGCTGCAGCCGAGCATCTTCGACATCTACGCCACGCGCGAATTCATCGACCGGCTGCTCGAGCAGCGCCGCGCCGAGAAGACGCAGATCGGCCTGGTCGGCATGCGCGTCAACGCCCGCACGCTGGCGGCCGACCGGCTCAACGAATTCATCGCGGGACTGGGCGTGCCGGTGGTCGGCGAGTTGCGCGACACGCAGAACTACGTGCAGCTCGCGGCGCGCGGGCTCACCGTGTTCGACATCGCGCCGGGCCGGGTGCAGCGCGACCTCGAGCAATGGCAGCCGATCTGCCAATGGCTCGACAGCTGAGCCGCCGCGTGCGCTGGCGCCCCAGGTATTCCCTGAGCGTCTTTGTCGCGGTGCCGACACCCGCGGCCGCGGGCTTGCCGCTAGAGTGCGGCGCATGACCAAGAAGACCTTCCAGACCCTTCAGGATCTGGCCGCCTGTGTCGGCCAGGAAGTCGCGGTGAGCGACTGGATCACCATCACCCAGGAGCAGGTCAACCAGTTCGCCGAGGCGACCGGCGACCACCAGTGGATCCACGTCGACCTCGAGCGCGCGAAGGCGGGTCCGTTCGGCGGGCCGATCGCCCACGGTTTTCTCACCCTGTCGCTGCTGCCGCGCTTCTACGAGACCGCGCTCGACGTGGTGGAGTCGCGCATGGGCGTGAACTACGGCCTCAACCGGGTGCGCTTCATGTCGCCCGTGCCGGTGGGCAAGCGGCTGCGCGCGCGCATGAAGCTGCTGACCGCCGAGCCCATTGCCGACGACGGCATCCAGATGACCTGGGAAACCACCATCGAGCTCGAAGGCGCGGCCAAGCCCGCCTGCGTGGCCGAGTCGGTGGTGCGCCGCTACCGCTGAGGCGGCGCGCGGCCCTTCCTTTTCTTACATGCGGCGGTCGCTGATCTCGCCATAGGCGGCCGCGCCCTGGCGCGTGATGCCCACCGCGCTCGCGCGCACCGCGGCGCGGTCGGTCATGCCGTCGGTGGGGCGGGCCACGCCGGTACCGCCATTGGTGATGCGCAGCGGCTGCCGGGCCTGGGCCTGCACGTCGGCGCGCGACAGCGTCGACTGGAACGGTGCCGCGGGCAGCGGATTCTGTTCGCCCTGGAAGGCCTGGGCACCGTGGCTCAGGACCAGGGTGGCGAGGGCGGCGAAGGCGATGGACTTGGCTTGCATGGTGGAACTCCTCGTGCCCCGTGTGGAGCGTGGGTGGATCGGCATGCCGGCATGCATCGAGCCGGCATGCTTTCCATACGGGGCGTTCCGCCGTTCGGATGCGACCCCATTGCGCGAGGGGTCGCGATGCCTCATTTGAATCCGTTTTGCCGCCAGGCCTCGAACACCGTCACCGCCACCGCGTTCGACAGGTTCAGGCTGCGCTGGCCCTCGCGCATCGGCAGCCGCAGCCACTGCGCGGGATCGAAGTTCTCGCGGATCGCGGGCGGCAGGCCGCTGGTCTCGGAGCCGAACACCAGCCAGTCGCCGGGCGCGAAGCGGATGTCGTGCACGGCGCGGGTGCCGCGCGTGGTGAGCGCGAACAGGCGATCGGGCGCTGGCCGCTCGCTGTCGAGCAGCGCCTGCCAGCTCGCATGGCGGCGCACCTCGGCGTATTCGTGGTAGTCGAGGCCGGCGCGGCGCAGCAGCTTGTCGTCCATCGAGAAGCCCAGCGGCTCGACCAGGTGCAGGGTGCAGCCGGTGTTGGCGGCCAGGCGGATCACGTTGCCGGTGTTCGGCGGAATCTCGGGGTGGACCAGGACGATATGGAACATGGGCCCGATTGTCGCCACGCTCAGTGCGGCCTGTCGGTGCGCGCGAGCACGATGCCCGCGACATGCGCCGCGCCCGCGTGCCGCAGCACCTGGGCCGCGCTGAACAGCGAGGCGCCGGTGGTCATCACGTCGTCGACCAGCACCACGCGCCGGCCGGCCAGTGCGCCAGCGCGCAATGGCTCGACCGCGAAGGCGCCCTGGAGGTTGCGCATGCGCTCGGCGCGCGAAAGACCGCGCTGGGCCGGCGTCTCGCGCGTGCGCAGCAGCAGCGCGGCATCGGTCCTGCCGGGCGCGAGCCGGCGCGCCAGTTCCAGCGCCTGGTTGAAGCCGCGCTCGCGCAGCCGGCCCGGCGCGAGCGGCATCGGCAGCACGCAGTCGCAGGCATCGAGCAGCGCCGCCGCCGACGGGATGGCGCGCAGCAGTTGCGCCAGCGGGCCGGCCCAGCCGGTGTCGCCGTGGAACTTGAAGTCGGCGACGCAGTCCGGCCACGGCCAGGCGTAGTCGCAGGCCGCGAGGCAGGTATCGAGCGGCGGCGGGTGCACGACGCAGTCGCCGCAGTGCGCCACGCCCGCGGGCAGCGGCAGCGCGCAGGTCTGGCAGCGCGGCGCGCTGGCGGCGAAGCGTGCGGCGCAGGGCTCGCACACCGGGCGCGACGGCCAGTCGCGGCACAGCGCGCACTGGCTGGGCAGCCGTGCCAACAGCGAGGTCAAAGGGCGCGCGGTCCAACGGCTGAGCATGGGCTCGATCTACTCACGCCCCCATGCCCACCGACCCCCAACGCCGACCGCCGACCATCGATGCCGCGGCGGCCGCCCGCTGGCGCCGGCTGGCGCCCGCCGACGGCTCGCCCTGGCTGCACGAGGAGATCGGGCGGCGCATGGAGGACCGGCTGCAATGGATCAAGGCCAAACCGCGCCACTGGGCCGACTGGGCGCCGCTGCGCGGCGGCCTCGAGGCACACGAGCTGCTGGCGCGCCGCTACCGCGATGCCGAGGCCTTCGTGATCGAACCCGAGCCGGCGCTGGCCGCCGCGACCTCGGCCGCGCTCGCCGCGCCCTGGTGGAGCGCGCGCCGCTGGCAGGGCGGCAAGCTGCGCTTCGACGGACTGCCCGAGGAGGGCGTCGACCTGCTCTGGGCCAACATGGCGCTGCACATGGCGGCCGACCCCGAGGCGCTGATCGCGCACTGGCACCGGCAGGTCGCCACCGACGGCTTCCTGATGTTCTCGTGCTTCGGCCCCGACACCCTGCGCGAGCTGCGCGCCCTGCATGCGCGCCTGGGCTGGCCGGCCGCGAGCCACGAGTTCACCGACATGCACGACTGGGGCGACATGCTGGTGCACGCCGGTTTCGCCGAGCCGGTGATGGACATGGAGCGCATCGTGCTGACCTGGGCCACGCCCGAGGCCGCGCTGGCCGAGCTGCGCACGCTCGGGCGCAACCTGCATCCGGCGCGTTTTCCGGCTCTGCGCGGCCGGGCCTGGCAGGCGGCGCTGCACAAGGCGCTGCCCGAACTCGCGCCGGCCGAGGGCGGCGACGGGCGCATCGCGCTGACCTTCGAGATCATCTACGGCCATGCCTTCAAGCCGACCCCGCGGGTCTCGCTGTCGGCCGAGAGCGCGGTCTCGTTGCGCGAGATGCGCGAGATGCTGCAGCGCGGACGCCCGTCCGCCCACTGAAGACCGTTGTCGCGCGGCCCGCGCGTGCCGCATTCGGTACACGGCCGCTGGTATCTACCCGCTACAATCCGCCGTTGCGTGAAACTCGTGGGCACATGCCCGCGATCGAGGTCCGTCGGAACCCGTGGAAGACAAGGGAACTGGCGGGCGCCGACTTACCGATTTGCTGAACTCGCCCGTGTCGAATTCCGTGTTTCGATTTGCCACTGTTTCAGGCCAGAACATCCACTGGTTCCTGAAGCGGAACTGCTCGGTGACGCCGAGCCAGCTCGGCTGGCTCTACGCTTCACTGTGCGTGGTATCGCTCGGTATCGGGACGGTCTTCTGGATGCACGGCGCGCCGCTCGTGTTGCCGTTCGCCTGGCTCGAACTGGCTGCCGTGGGGTTCGCGTTCATGGCCTACGCCCGGCATGCGACCGATGGCGAGAGGATCATGCTGCAGGCGGGCCGGCTCGTGGTCGAACTCGAGAACGGCGGGAGCTACGAGCGCACGGAATTTCTGCCGCACCGGGTGCGGATCGAGCCGCAGACCGGCGACCGATCGCTGATCGAGTTGTCGGGCCAGGGCCGGTCGGTCAGGGTGGGGCGCTATGTACGGCCGGAGTTGAGGGCCGCACTGGCGCGCGAGATTCGGATGGCGTTGCGCGGCGCCTGAGGGGGCTCGCGCGGTGCCGCACGGTTGGGTTTGTTGAAAATTTGAAGAAACGTGAACACGATGAAGAGCATTTGGCGCAATAAGTTCATGCCGGCAATGCTGGCGGCCGGCGCGGCTTTCAGCGGCGCGGCGCACGCAGTCAACGATCTGCCCGGCGGCCCCTCGGTGCGCCAGTTGAATCTTCCGGTCGGTGTGACCAAGATTGCGCAGGAGCAGCACTTCCTGCACACGGTGATGATGATCATCTGCACGGTGATCTTCGTGGCCGTGTTCGCGGTCATGTTCTATTCGATCTGGAAGCACCGCAAGTCGGTGGGCCACAAGGCCGCCAACTTCCATGAATCGGTGGTGGTCGAAGTCATCTGGACCATCGTTCCCTTCCTGATCGTGATCGTGATGGCGCTGCCCGCCACCAAGGTGCTGGTGGCCCAGAAGGACACAACCAATGCCGACCTCACGATCAAGACCACCGGCTACCAGTGGAAGTGGGGCTACGACTACCTGAACGGCGAAGGCGAGGGCCTGGCCTTCATCTCCACGCTCGACAGCTCGCAGCGCGCGATGTCCGACGCCGGTGCCAAGGGCACGATCCCCGACGACTACCTGTTCAAGGTCGACAACCCGCTGGTCGTGCCGGTGCAGAAGAAGGTTCGCATCATCACCACCGCCAACGACGTGATCCACGCCTTCGCGGTGCCGCAGCTCGGCATCAAGCAGGACGCGATCCCCGGCTTCGTGCGCGACACCTGGTTCCGCGCCGAGACCGTCGGCGACTACTACGGCCAGTGCCAGGAACTGTGCGGCAAGGAACACGCCTACATGCCGATCCACGTGAAGGTGGTCTCGGCCGCCGACTACACGACCTGGGTCGCCGCCAAGCGCAAGGAAGCCGCCGCCAAGCTCGACGACCCGACCAAGGTCTGGACCCTGCCCGACATGATGGCGCGCGGCGAGAAGGTCTACGCCGCCAACTGCGCGGCCTGCCACCAGGCCAACGGCAAGGGCGCGGGCCCGATCAAGGCGCTCGACGGCGATGCCAAGGTGCTCGACGCCGACCACAAGGTGCAGCTGATGGTGCTGCTCAACGGCCAGAACAACGGCGCGATGCCGTCCTGGAAGCAGCTCAGCGACACCGACCTCGCGGCCGTCGCCACCTACACCAAGAACAGCTGGTCGAACAAGACGGGCCAGATCGTGCAGCCGGCCGAAGTCCTTGCCCTGCGCGGCAAGTGATCGGTTGACCGGAACAACACAGCGAACAGCGCCCAGCGACGAGATATTCAAGGAACGATGAAATGAGTGCAGTCCTCGACCCCCACGGTCACGCCCACGGCGACCACGCGCACGACGACCACCATGACCACCACGCGCCCACCGGCTGGCGCCGCTGGGTGTTCGCGACCAACCACAAGGACATCGGCACGCTCTACCTGCTGTTCAGCTTCACGATGCTGATGGTGGGCGGCGTGCTCGCGCTGCTGATCCGCGCCGAGCTGTTCCAGCCGGGCCTGCAGCTCGTGAATCCCGAGCTGTTCAACCAGTTCACCACCATGCACGGCCTGATCATGGTGTTCGGCGCGATCATGCCGGCCTTCGTGGGCTTCGCGAACTGGATGATCCCGCTGCAGATCGGCGCCTCGGACATGGCGTTCGCGCGCATGAACAACTTCAGCTTCTGGCTGCTGATTCCCGCGGCGCTGATGCTGGTCGGTTCGTTCTTCATGCCCGGCGGCGCACCGGCCGCGGGCTGGACGCTCTACGCGCCGCTCACGCTGCAGATGGGCCCCTCGATGGACGCCGGCATCTTCGCGATGCACATCATGGGCGCCTCGTCGATCATGGGCTCGATCAACATCATCGTGACCATCCTCAACATGCGCGCCCCCGGCATGACGCTGATGAAGATGCCGATGTTCTGCTGGACCTGGCTCATCACCGCCTACCTGCTGATCGCCGTGATGCCGGTGCTCGCCGGCGCCATCACGATGACGCTGACCGACCGCCACTTCGGCACCAGCTTCTTCAACCCCGCCGGCGGCGGCGACCCGGTGATGTACCAGCACATCTTCTGGTTCTTCGGCCACCCCGAGGTCTACATCATGATCTTGCCGGCCTTCGGCATCATCAGCCAGATCGTGCCGGCCTTCGCGCGCAAGAAGCTGTTCGGCTACGCCTCGATGGTGTACGCCACCTCGTCGATCGCGATCCTGTCGTTCATCGTCTGGGCGCACCACATGTTCACGACCGGCATGCCGGTCACGGGCCAGCTGTTCTTCATGTACGCGACCATGCTGATCGCGGTGCCGACGGCCGTGAAGATCTTCAACTGGATCGCGACCATGTGGCAGGGCTCGATGACCTTCGAGACGCCGATGCTGTTCGCGGTGGGCTTCATCTTCGTGTTCACGATGGGCGGCTTCACCGGCCTGATCCTCGCGATCGCGCCGATCGACATCCAGCTGCAGGACACCTACTACGTGGTGGCCCACTTCCACTACGTGCTGGTGGCCGGCTCGCTGTATGCCATGTTCGCGGGCTACTACTACTGGGCGCCCAAGTGGACCGGCGTGATGTACAACGAAACGCGCGGCAAGATCCACTTCTGGTGGTCGCTGATCTCGTTCAACATCACCTTCTTCCCGATGCACTTCCTGGGCCTGGCGGGCATGCCGCGCCGCTATGCCGACTACCCGATGCAGTTCGCCGACTTCAATGCGGTGGCATCGGTCGGCGCCTTCGCCTTCGGCCTGGCCCAGGTGTACTTCTTCTTCTTCGTCGTGCTGCCGACCATGCTCGGCAAGGGCGAGAAGGCTCCGCAGAAGCCGTGGGAAGCCGCCGAAGGCCTCGAGTGGGAAGTGCCGTCGCCGGCGCCGTTCCACACCTTCGAGACGCCGCCCAAGCTCGACGCGACCGCCACCAAGGTGATCGGCTGAGCGCCGCATCGCCCCACGCATCCCCGACGATCGAGACCGCCACGCGATGACGCCCGAACAGAGAAGAAACAACCGCCGCATGGGGCTCACGCTGGCCTCCATCGCGCTGATCTTCTTCGTCGGCTTCGTCGTGCGCATGGTCTGGTTCAGCGGCCGCTGACGCCTCCATCAATTTCCAGGCACGGGAGCACACGCACATGAGCCTCGGTCAACGCATCCGGCGCGCCAATGTCCAGATGGTCGGCAAGCTGGCCGTGGTCGCCTGCGGCATGTTCGCTTTCGGCTATGCGCTGGTGCCGCTGTACCGCGCCATCTGCGAGATGACCGGCATCAACATCCTCGCGCTCTCCGAGCTCGAGGTGCCCGGCGGCGCGAGCGGCGGCAAGAACGTGCGCGTGCCCGACAACACGCAGGTCGACATGACCCGCACCATCAAGGTCGAGTTCGACTCCAACGTGCGCGGCGGCCTCTGGGACTTCAAGCCGGCCGAGCGCACGATGGAAGTGCACCCGGGCGAGCTCAACACGGTGATGTACGAGTTCCAGAACGTGCAGAACCGCCGCATGGCCGCGCAGGCCATCCCGAGCTACGCACCGCAGCAGGCCGCGCCCTATTTCAACAAGCTCGAGTGCTTCTGCTTCAACCAGTACACGCTCGACGCGGGCGAGAAGAAGCAGTGGCCGGTCGCCTTCGTGATCGATCCCAAGATCTCGAAGGACGTGAAGACGATCACCTTGTCGTACACCTTCTTCGAGGTCGGCGGCAAGACGCCCGCGGCGCCGGTCGCCGTCGCGCCCACCACCACCGCCGAGCCGCGTTCGTGATGGTCGATTCGCCGCCCACTCCAGCCACCCAGCGCAAGGGCTCGCTGCTCGCGACCCTCAAGGCCGTGGCCTGGTCGTTCTTCGGCATCCGCAAGAAGAGCGCCTACCAGGACGACCTGGCCAAGCTGAACCCGCTGCACATCATCGCGGTCGCCTTCGTCATGGTGATCGCGTTCATCGTCGGCCTCGTGCTGGTGGTGCGCTTCGTGGTCGCGCCCTGAGCCCCGAACGACCCCACGCTACCCAGAACCCATCGAATCGAGAGAAGAAAGAAAGCCAGGAGCTGATATGAGTTCAACCACCCACGGCACCACGCCTTACTACTTCGTGCCAGGACCCTCGGCCTACCCGGTCGTGTCCGCCATCGGCCTGTTCTTCGTGATCCTCGGCGCGGGGCAGTGGATCAACGGCCACCAGTGGGGTGCGTGGTCGCTGCTGCTGGGCATGCTGATCTGGCTCGGCACGCTGTTCGTGTGGTTCCGCGCCGCCATCGGCGAGAGCGAGAGCGGCCAGTACGGCCACAAGATCGACCTCTCGTACCGCTGGAGCATGAGCTGGTTCATCTTCTCCGAGGTGATGTTCTTCGGCGCCTTCTTCACCGCGCTGTGGTGGGCCCGCACCCATGCGCTGCCGAACCTCGGCAGCCTGGACAACGCCCTGCTGTGGCCCGATTTCAAGGCCGTGTGGCCCAGCGTCGCGGCCGGCGTGACCGGTTCGCCGGCCGGCATCGTCGAGCCGTTCCAGACCGTCGGCCCGTTCTGGCTGCCCACGATCAACACCGCGCTGCTGCTGAGCTCGGGCGTGACCCTGACCATCGCCCACCACGCGCTGCGTGCCGGCCATCGCGCGCAGACCATCCGCTTCATGTGGCTCACCGTGCTGCTCGGCGTGATCTTCCTGGGCGTGCAGGGCTACGAGTACTACCACCTGTACACCGAACTGAACCTCAAGCTCAGCTCGGGCACCTACGGCTCGACCTTCTTCATGCTGACCGGCTTCCACGGCCTGCACGTGTTCATCGGCATGCTGATGCTGCTGTTCATCACGCTGCGCCTGCAGAAGGGCCACTTCACGCCCGAACGCCACTTCGGCTTCGAGGGCGCCGCCTGGTACTGGCACTTCGTCGACGTGGTGTGGCTCGGCCTCTACATGCTGGTCTACTGGCTTTGAGCGAAGCACCTCGCGGCATTCCAGAAAAAAGGCGCCGTCAGGCGCCTTTTTCATGGTTCTCGTGGAACGAGCACCACCTACTTGCCGAGAGGGAGCCCGGTGGGCTGGATGTAGCCCAGTTTCCAGGCCAGCAGCATGCAGAGGAACAAAAGGACCGAGAGGCCGATCCGAAAGGTGAGCGCGCGCGCCATGCCGCCGCTCTTGGCGCGCCCGTTGCGACCGTCCTTCAACATGTAGAAGAGCGCGAAAGCCAGGCTCGCGAAGATGCCCACGAACAACAGGGCAACGAAGTATTTCATGACCCGCATTATCGGCCGCCTGCCACCCGCGCTCCAGTGACTCCCGACCCCCTGACCCCGCCTCCCGGCCGCGCGCCGGACACCGCCTCCTCCCGCCAGCGCAGCGACCGCGGCTGGACCTGGGCCCGCTTCTGGCTGATGACCATCGCCGCGCTGGTCACCGTTTCCTCGACCATCTCGCTGGGCCGCTGGCAGCTCTCGCGCGCGGCGCAGAAGGAGGCGCTGCAGGCCGAGATCGAGGCCCAGAAGCTCAAGCCGCCGCTCGAGCAGGCCGATTTCCTCGCACTCGAGCGGCCCGCCGAGATGCTGCACCGACCCGTGCACCTGCGCGGGCTGTGGCTCGCGGCGCAGTCGGTCTACCTCGACAACCGCCAGATGCACGGCGTGCCCGGCTTCTACGTGCTGACGCCGCTCGCGCTCGAGGGCAGCAACCAGACGGTGATGGTGCAGCGCGGCTGGATCCAGCGCAATTTCAACGACCGCACGCAACTGGGCGCGGTCCAGACGCCGGCCGGCCTCGTCGACGTCACCGGCCTGATCGAGCCGCCGCCGGGCCACCTGCTCGAGCTCGGCAAGCCCGCCGCGCCGGCCTCGGCACCGGCTGGCGAGGGGTCTTCGCCCATCCGGCAGAATCTCGACCTCGAAGGCTTCCGTGCCGAAACGCAACTGCCGCTGCGCACCGACGTGTCGCTGCAGCAGACCGGGCCTGCTTCCGAGGGCCTGCAGCGCGATTGGCCGGCGCCCGCGCTGGGCCTGGAGAAACACTATGGCTATGCATTCCAGTGGTTCGGCCTGTCGGCCCTCGTGGTGATCCTCTATGTCTGGTTCCAATTCATTGCCCCCCTCCGGCGCTCGCGCCGCGCACGCCGCGATGCAGTCCGCTGACGAGCCGCTGGGGCTGACCGTGCACTCGATGCCGTCGCCGACCCAGGCGCTCGACGGCGCGGAGGGCCGCCGCACGGTCGTCGGGCGCTGGAAGATGATCGCCGTGATGCTGATGTGCGCGGCGCCCGTGATCGCCTCGTACTTCACCTACTACGTGATCCGGCCCGAGGGTCGCAGCGTCTACGGCCAGCTGATCGATCCGCAGCATGAGATGCCCGCGCTGACCGCCGCCGACCGCGCGGGCGCGCCGGTCAGCCTGCAGACGCTCAAGGGCCAGTGGCTGTTGGTGGCCGTGGGCAACGCCGCCTGCGACGCGCTGTGCGAGCAGCAGCTCTACCTGCAGCGCCAGCTGCGCGAGGTGCTGGGCCGCGAGAAGGACCGGCTCGACCGCGTCTGGCTGGTCAGCGATGCCGCGCCCGTGCCCGAGCGCCTCGAGAACGGCCTGCGCGGCGCCACCGTGCTGCGCCTGCCGCCCGAGCAGCTCGCCAGGTGGTTCACGCCCGAAGCCGGCCACACGCTGGCCGAGCACCTGTTCGTGGTCGACCCGATGGGCAACTTCATGATGCGTTTCCCCGCGCGCATGGATGCCAAGGGCGCGGGCCGCGCCAAGCGCGACCTCGACCGCCTGCTGCGCGCCTCCGCCTCGTGGGACGAGCCGGGCCGCTGAGCGCGACGCACGACGACGAAGACGCACGACGCTTTCAATCAAGATGGACTCCAGCTCGCTCTACGACCTCACGCCGATCGCCTGGCTGCTGGCGGCCGGCGCGCTGATCGCGCTCGGGCCGCTGGTCTGGGTGTGGCGGCGCAACGCGGGGGCCGGCCCGGCGCGGCGGCTGCATGCGCTGACCGTGCTCACCCTGTTCCTGACCTTCGACCTCACGCTGTTCGGCGCCTTCACGCGCCTCACCGATTCGGGCCTGGGTTGCCCGACTGGCCCGGCTGCTACGGCAATGCGAGCCCGGTCGGCGCGCGCCACGAGATCGCGATGGCGCAGGCCGCGCAGCCCACGGGCCCGGTCACGCACAGCAAGGCCTGGGTCGAGATGGTCCACCGCTACCTCGCCACCGGCGTCGGCGCGCTGATCACCGTGCTCGCGATCGCGACCTGGGTGGTCGCGCGCGCGGCAGCGACGGCAGGCGAGGGCAGCGCCGTCGTCGGTGCGGCAAGCCGGCGACCATGCCGCGCTCAGCGCCTGGTGGCCCGCGGCCACGCTGGTCTGGGTCTGCCTGCAGGGGGCCTTCGGCGCGCTCACCGTCACCTGGAAGCTTTTTCCCGCCATCGTCACCTTGCATCTGCTGGGCGCCGTGGTGCTGCTTGCGCTGCTGTGCATCCAGGCCGTGCGCTACCGCCAGGTGGCCGCGCAGCGCCTGCCCACGCCGGTGTCGCCGGCGCTGCGCAACGGGCTGATCGCGACCTCGGTGCTGCTGGTGCTGCAGATCGCGCTCGGCGGCTGGGTCAGCACCAACTACGCGGTGCTCGCGTGCACGCAGTTCCCGACCTGCCAGGACAGCTGGTGGCCGCCGATGAATTTCGCGCAGGGCTTCGAGATCTGGCGCCACCTCGGCGTGACCGGCGAAGGCGTGCCGCTCGATTTCGCGGCGCTCACCGCCATCCACTACGCGCACCGGCTGCTGGCGTATCTCGTGTTCGTCGCGCTCGGCCTGCTGGCCTGGCGCATGCGCCGCATCGACAGCCTGCGCCCGCAGGCCGGCTGGCTCGCCGGCCTCGCGCTGCTGCAGCTGGCCACCGGCCTGGGCAACGTGCTGCTCGGCTGGCCGCTCGCGGCGGCCGTGCTGCACACGGGCGGCGCCGCGGCCCTGGCGGTGGTGCTGGTCTGGGCGCTGTGCGAGAGCCGGCGCGAGCAGGCGGCCGGCGCCCGCCTGTCGCGCGCGAACCCCGCCGTTCCATCTGGCGCCCCCTTGCGCGGCGCGGAGGTCCCCCGATGAGCACCCCGATTCCCCTGCAGCAGGCGCATGGCGCGAGCGTGCTGCGCCAGTTCTACGCGCTCACCAAGCCGCGCGTGGTGCAGTTGATCGTCTTCTGCGCGCTGATCGGCATGGTGCTGGCCGTGCCCGGCGCGCCCTCGTGGCTCGACGTGCAGCGCGCCGTGCTGGCGTGCATCGGCATCTGGCTGGTGGCGGGCGCGGCGGCGGCCTTCAACTGCCTGGTCGAGAAGGGCATCGACGCCAAGATGAAGCGCACCGCCTGGCGCCCGACCGCGCGCGGCGAGCTCAGCGACCGCCAGGCGCTGCTGTTCTCGGCGGCGCTGTGCATCGCCGGCTCGGTGCTGCTGTGGTTCACCGTCAATCCGCTGACCATGTGGCTGACCTTCGCCACCTTCGTCGGCTACGCGGTGATCTACACCGTGATCCTGAAGCCGCTGACGCCGCAGAACATCGTGATCGGCGGCGCTTCGGGCGCGATGCCGCCGGTGCTGGGCTGGGCCGCGATGACGGGCGAGGTGGGACCCGAGGCGCTGATCCTGTTCCTCATCATCTTCTTGTGGACCCCGCCGCACTTCTGGGCGCTCGCGCTCTATCGCGTCGAGGACTACCGCAAGGCCGGCCTGCCGATGCTGCCGGTCACGCACGGCAACGAGTTCACGCGGCTGCAGGTGCTGCTCTACACCTTCATCCTGTTCGCGGGCTGCCTGATGCCGTTCATCTACGGCATGAGCGGCTGGCTCTACCTCGCGGTGGCGGTGGTCGTGAGCGTGGGCTTCACCGGCTACGCCTTCGCGCTGTGGCGCAACTACTCCGACACCCTGGCGCGCAAGACCTTCCGGTTCTCGCTGATCCACCTGAGCGTGCTGTTCGCGGCCTTGCTCGTCGACCATTACCTCCGCTGACCCATGAACAAGCGCAATGCCCTGAAGTTGATCGCCGCCGGCGCGGGCTGGACCGCCGTGACGGCCACCGTGGGGCTGGGCCTCGCGGGCTGCAACGAGACCAAGCAGAGCTTCAATGCGGTCGACATCACGGGCGCCGACTACGCGCGCGACTTCTCGCTGAAGGATGCCGACGGCAAGCTGCGCACCATGGCCGACTTCAAGGGCAAGGTGGTCGTGCTGTTCTTCGGCTACGCGCAGTGCCCCGACGTCTGCCCGACCACCATGACCGAGATGGCGCAGGTCAAGCAGCAGCTGGGCGCCGACGGCGACAAGCTCCAGGTGGTGTTCGTCACGGTCGACCCGGCGCGCGACACGCCCGAGGTGATGAAGGCCTACATGGGCGCCTTCGACCCCAGCTTCGTCGCGCTGATCCCCACGGCCGACGAACTGGCCGCCACGACCAAGGACTTCAAGGTCTACTACAAGAAGGTCGACGGCAAGACGCCCACCAGCTACTCGATGGACCACTCGGCCGCGAGCTTCGTCTACGACCCGCAGGGCCGGCTGCGGCTGTACGCGCGCTACGGCGCCGGCGTGCCGCCGATGGTGGCCGACATCAAGACCCTGCTGGCGGCCTGAGCCGATGGCGTCCGGCACGGAGGTCGCGAGCCTCGCCGCAGCGATCGAAGCGGTCGAGCACCTGAAGGCGCGCAAGGGCGCGTTCCGCATCGCGCTGATCCCGCCCGAGGTGCTGCGCGCGCTCAACGACGGGCTGATCGAGACCGTCAACCTCAACGAATTCCTCGCGCTCGAACTGCCGCAATTGGCGCGCAGCGTGGCGGGCCACATCGGCCTCGACGCGGCGAGCGAGCGGCTGGTCGACACGCTGGCGATGCTGAGTGCCTTCAAGCCGATGCAGCGGCACGGCCACATCGCACGCGCGCTGTACGACCTCGCCGCGCTGCACGACGAACGCGACGCCGTTGCGCACCGGCTCGCCACGCATGCGAGCGACGTCGCGCGCTGCTGGGCGGCGCAGTGGGTCACGCTGTCGCAATTGCCGCTGACCGGCCAGCTCGAGGCGGTGCGGCGCTTCGCGGCCGATCCGCATTTCGGCGTGCGCGAGATCGCCTGGATGGCGGTGCGCGACGCGGTCGTCGGTTCGCTCGACGAGGCGCTCGCGCTGCTGCAGCCGTGGGTGCGCGATGAGGATCCAAACATCCGCCGCTTCGCGAGCGAACTCACGCGCCCGCGCGGCGTGTGGTGCGCCCAGATCGAGGCGCTGAAGGCCGAGCCCTGGCGCGCGCTGCCGCTGCTCGAGCCGCTGCGCGCCGACGGCAGCCGCTACGTGCAGAACTCGGTCGCCAACTGGCTCAACGACGCAAGCAAGACGCAGGCGGAGTGGGTCGATGGCGTGTGCGCGCGCTGGGTGAAGGAATCGAACACGCCCGAGACGCGCTACATCGCCAGGCGCGCGCTGCGCACGCTCGCCAAGACCTCGGGCTGAACGAGCGCCCCAAGAAAAAGCCCGGCGCGGGGCCGGGCTCGTTCGAAGGGGCGAAAGAAGCCGATCAGGCGTAATCGGCCAGCGCCTTCTTCATCTTCTTCATCGCGGCCACCTCGATCTGCCGAATGCGCTCGGCGCTCACGCCATAGACCGCGGCCAGGTCGTGCAAGGTCATGCCGCCCGAGCCGTCGTCGTTGACCTTGAGCCAGCGCTCTTCCACGATGCGGCGGCTGCGCGCGTCGAGGGCCTCGAGCGCGGTCGCGATCCCGTCGCTCGACAGGCGGTCGCGCTGCTGCGATTCGAGCAGCGCGGTCGGTTCCTGCGTCGCGTCGGCCAGGTAGGCGATCGGACCGAAGGCTTCCTCGCCGTCGTCGTTCGGGCTCGGGTCGAGCAGCACGTCGCCGCCCGACAGCCGGGTTTCCATCTCGAGCACTTCCTCGGGCTTCACGTTCAGGCGCGCCGCCATCTGCGTCACCTCGTCGGCGCTCAGCGTTTCGCGGTGCGTGCCGGTGTCGGCCGCGGCCGAGTCGGCCTTGAAGCCCTGCTTCATCGAGCGCAGGTTGAAGAACAGCTTGCGCTGCGCCTTGGTCGTCGCGACCTTGACCATGCGCCAGTTCTTCAGGATGTACTCGTGGATCTCGGCCTTGATCCAGTGCATGGCGTAGCTCACCAGCCGCACGCCCTGGTCGGGGGTCGAAACGCTTCACGGCCTTCATCAGGCCGACGTTGCCTTCCTGGATCAGGTCGCCGTGCGGCAGCCCGTAGCCCAGGTACTGGCGGGAGATGGACACCACGAGGCGCAGGTGCGAGAGGATCAGCGCACCGGCAGCTTCGAGGTCGTTGTGGTCGCGCAAACGGCGGGCGAAGCCCTGCTCTTCCTCGAGGGTGAGCAGCGGCAGTCGGTTGGCGGCCGAAATGTAAGCATCCAGGTTACCCAGCGGGGGCACCATCGACCACGGATTGGCGACGGCGAGCTGGTTGGCAGAGGCTCCAGACAGGGTTGTCATCAGGGGAAACTCCTTCGTATTGGCCATATTAGCACTCGGTTTGAGGGAGTGCTAAGGCAAGGGTTCCCCTAAAGTCTCTATCGGGCCGATAGGCAAGGACTGTCGGCCGGCGGCCCCGAAGGACCGTGGTCTTGTCCGACTTGCAGCCGGCGAGACCGTGTAAGCGGGTACTTACCAGCGAATGCCGAGCTTCAGCAGCAGCTTGGACACCACGAACAGCGGCCCGACCCAGAGGTATTGGATGTCTTCGAAGAACGAAGGTTTCCGTCCTTCGATCTTGTGGCCGACGAACTGGAAGATCCACGCCACCACGAAGATGGCGGCGGAAATCGGCAGCACAAGGCTGCCCATGGCGTGGACCAGCGCCAGCAGGATGGCGGTCTGGATGCCCATCGCGAGCAGAAAGACTGGCGAGCGCAGCGTCAGGTAATAGACGAGGCTGGCCAGCAGGAAGGCGTAGGCAGCCCAGGGGTGGATAGCGAAGATCAGCCCGACCAGGCTGACCATGATCGCGGGGATCGCCACGAAGTGGATCAGCTCGTTGGTCGGGTGCCGGTGGCTCTGTTCGTAGTCGGGCCAGCAGGCGGTCGACCTTGCGGTCGCTGGCGGCCCCCGGGCGCGTGGGCGGTGGCGGTGTGCGGCATGGCGTGTCTCCGTGGCTCGTGCGGACCGTTCGTTGCGGCCCGCGATGGAATCCGCCGATGGTGCCCCGCGCCGGCTTCGCTGGCAAGTGATATGTAAACAATAGCATTACACCGAGCGGCCATCGCGGGGATCGCCATGACTTCCGGCACTGTCGCGGCCCGGGTGCACCGCTAAGATGCGGCGCGTGGCTCCGCTCGATCCCCTCTTCCTCTTCCACTCCCCCGTCCTCGGCGGCCCAGGCCGGCATCGCGCCGCGCGGCCGCACCGCGATCCTGGTGGTCGACGACCACGACCTGCTGCGCCTCGGCGTCTGTGCGCTGGTCCAGGCCCAGGCGACCTCCTCGGGCGCCGCGATCGAGGTCTACGAGGCCGGCAACGTCGCCGACGCGCTCAAGCTCTACGAGGCGCACCAGGACGCCATCGGCCTGGTGCTGCTCGACCTCGCGCTGCCCGACACCCATGGCCTGAGCGGCCTGGCCGAGTTCCGCCTGCGCTATCCCGAGGCCCGCATCGTCGTGCTCTCGGGCACCGGCAACAGCACCCTGGCGCAGGGCGTGCTGGCGCTGGGCGCGAGTGCCTTCCTGCCGAAGTCGGCCGACCTCAAGGAAGTGGTGAGCTTCATCCGCGCCTGCGGCCTGCTCGACGCCGATGCCGCCCAGTCGCCGCCGCCGGCCGTGCCGAAGGCGCTCACGGGCTATGCCGAGTTCGCCCATGCCAGCGCCTGGCAGGAACTCACGCCGCGCCAGATGCAGGTGCTGCAGTGGGTGCTCGAGGGCAAGGCGAACAAGGAGATCGCCCAGCTCGCCAACCTGAGCGAAGGCACGGTGAAGAACCACGTGTCGACCATCCTGCTGCTGTTCGGCATGCGCTCGCGGGCCCAGTTGATCAGCACCCTGCATTGAACGGCGCGCGGTGCTGAACGACCCGGCCGCCGATGTCGTTCTCGGCCAGCGCGTGCTGCGCGAACACGTCGCCTCGGTCTACGACACCTACAGCGCCTCGACGCTGACCCACCTGTGCTTCGTGGCGGTGTTCGGCGCCATCCTCTATGCGCAGCTGCACGACCCGCGGCTGCTGTTCTGGATGGCCGGCATGGTGCTGGCCGACGTCTACGTCTTCTTCACGCCGCGCTGGTATCCGGCGCGGCCGGCGCTCGAGAGCCCGTACTGGGCGCGCAAGATCTCGCGCCTGGTCACGCTGGTCAGCATGGTCACGGCCGTCGTGCCCTGGCTGGTCGTGCCGGCCGGCAACCTGCCGATGACCTCGCTGCTGATGGCGGTCATCGTCGGCAGCTGCGCGCGCGCCTCGCAGTCGCTGTGGCCGCTGAAGCCAGCGCTGTTCGGCTACACGCTGCCGATGTCGCTGGGCATGATCACCGCGCTGGCCTGGCAGGGCGACGGCCTGCACCTGTTCCTGGCCGCGGCCGGCGCGGCCTACCTGATGCTGACCCTACACGCGGGCATCCGCCAGCACCGGCTGCTCACCGATTCGCTCATGCTGCGCTTCGAGAACGAGGCGCTGGCCGCGCGCCTGGGCGAGCAGATCGCGGCCACCGAGCGTGCCAGCCAGGAGAAGACCCGCTTCCTCGGCACCGCCAGCCACGACCTGCGCCAGCCGCTGCATGCCATCGCGCTGTTCGGCGCAGCGCTCGAGAACGAACTGCGCAACCGTCCCGAGGGCCGCAATGCCGAGCGGCTGATGCGCGCGGTCAATGCGCTCGGCGCCTCGCTCGACACCATGCTCGACGTCTCGCGGCTCGATGCCGGCGTGGTCGTGCCCGAGGTGCAGGCGGTGCAGCTCGATGCGCTGTTCCTGCCGCTCAACCACACCTTCTCGGCGCGCGCCGAGCAGAAGTCGCTGCAGCTGCGCGTGCGCGCCAGCGGCCTGTGGGTGCGCAGCGATCCGCAACTGCTGCACCGCATGCTGTCGAACCTGATGGACAACGCGCTCAAGTACACCCGCAGCGGCGGGGTGACGGTGATCGCGCGCGACCGCGGCGACACGGTCTGGATCGAGGTGCGCGACACCGGCGTGGGCATCGCGCCCGAGCAGTCGGGCCGGATCTTCGAGGAGTTCTACCAGGTCGACAACCCCGGCCGCGACCGCTCGCGCGGGCTGGGCATCGGGCTGTCGATCGTGCAGCGGCTCTCGCGCCTGCTCGGCCATCCGGTGCAGATGCATTCGCGCCTGGGCCGCGGCACGCACTTCCGGCTGGTGGTGCAGGCCGCGAACGCGCAGGCGAGCGCGCTGGCCGGGCCGTTTCCGACGCAGGCCGCGGCGGCCGATGCCGAGGAACGGCGCCGTCGCAGCGCGGCGCGGCTGCCCGCGCGCGTGCTGCTGCTCGACGACGAGCAGGAGATCCGCGAAGCCATGACCGGCCTGCTGCGCTCGCACGCGGTCGAGGCCCTGGCCGTGGACGACGAGGCCGCGGCCGCGCGAGCGCTGGCGCGGGCGCGCGACGAGGGCCGTCCCTTCGAGCTGCTGCTGTGCGACTACCGGTTGGCCGACGGCGTCGACGGCCTCGACGTGGGCCTGCGCCTGAGCCGCTTGGGCGAGCGTGCCACGCCGCTGCTGCTGATCACCGGCGAGACCTCGCCCGACCGGCTGCTGCGCGTGCGCGAGTCGCGCGTGCCGGTGCTGTTCAAGCCGGTGGTGGCCGACCGGCTGCTCGAGGCGATGAGCGAGGCAGTGCGCGCCCGCTGAGGGCGCGGGACCTCAGTTGCCCAGCAAGGCCTGCGCGAACTCGCGCGCGTCGAAGGTCTCGAGGTCCTCGAGCTTCTCGCCCACGCCGATGAAGTAGACCGGGATCGGCCGCTCGCGCGCGATCGCGCACAGCACGCCGCCCTTGGCGGTGCCGTCGAGCTTGGTCACGACCAGCCCGGTCAGGCCCAGCGTCTCGTCGAAGGCCTTGACCTGCGCCAGCGCGTTCTGGCCGGTGTTGCCGTCGATCACCAGCAGCACCTCGTGCGGCGCGGTGGCGTCGGCCTTGGTGACCACGCGCTTGATCTTCCTGAGCTCGTCCATCAGGTGCAGCTGCGTCGGCAGCCGGCCCGCGGTGTCGACCAGCACCACGTCCTTGCCGCGCGCCTTGCCGGCGTTGACCGCGTCGAAGCTCACGGCGGAAGGGTCGCCGCCTTCCTGGCTCACGATCTCCACCGTGTTGCGGTCGGCCCAGACCAGCAGCTGCTCGCGCGCCGCGGCACGGAAGGTGTCGGCCGCGGCCAGCAGCACCGAGGCGCCCTCGTTGGCCAGGTGCTTGGTGAGCTTGCCGATGGAGGTGGTCTTGCCCGCGCCGTTCACGCCCGCGACCATGATCACGGTGGGCGTGTGGCGGCCGATCTCCAGCGGCTTCTCGAGTGGGCGCAGCAGGTCGGCGATGGCCTCGGCCAGCAGGCGCTTGACCTGCGACGCGTCGGTGGCCATCTGGCTCTTGACGCGGCGGCGCAGGTCGTCGAGCAGGTATTCGGTCGCCTTCACGCCGGCATCGGCCATCAGCAGCGCGGATTCGAGCTCTTCGTAGAGCGCGTCGTCGATCTGCGCATTGACGAACACCGCCTGGATGCCGGTGCCGGTCTTGCGCAGGCCGGTCTTGAGCTTGTCGAGCCAGCCCCGGCGCTCGGCTGCGGGCGGGGGGGCGATCTCGAGCACCGGTGCCGGCACCGGCGCGGGGGGCCGGCGCGAGGATCGGGAGGTCGATGGCGGGGGGCGGCGGAGGAACGGGCGCGGGTGCGGCGGGTGGCGGGGCAACCGGTGCCGGCGCCGCGGGTTGGACGATCGGCTCGACCGGGGGCACGACGGGTACGGCGGGCGCGGCCACCGGTGCCGGCGTCGCCGCGGGCGGTGGAACCGGTGCGGGAGGCGGCGCTTCCTTCGCCGCCGGTTCCCCCGAACCAGCTCGAGGGCGAGAACACCGAGCGCGAGGGCGCGCTCTCCGCGGCGGGGGCAGGTTCGGCCGGCGGGGTCGCTGGCGCCTGCGGGGCCGGTGCTTCGGCGTTTCCGCGGGTGGTTTTTTCTTGAAGAAACTGAACATCGGGCGCTTTTTAGAATCGGAGCCATTCTATGAAACACCCCTCGCCACGCCGCGCTGCGTCTGGTGCGGTGCTGGCCCTGGCGTTCGCGGCGCCCTGGGGCTTGCCCGCGCAGGCGCAACAGCCATCGCCCCCGGCCACCCCCTCCACCGTCTCCACCGCTTCGGCCCCCGGTCCCCGGCAGTTCACCCTCTCCAACGGCATGACCCTGATCGTGCAGCCCGACCGGCGTTCGCCGACCGCGGTGCAGATGGTCTGGGTGCGCGTGGGCTCGCTCGACGAGGTCGACGGCACCTCGGGCGTGGCCCATGCGCTCGAGCACATGATGTTCAAGGGCACGAAGTCGATCAAGCCCGGCGAGTTCTCGCGCCGCGTGGCGGCGCTGGGCGGGCAGGAGAACGCCTTCACCACGCGCGACTACACCGGCTACTACCAGCAGATCCCGGTCGGCAGCCTCGAGCAGGTGATGAAGCTCGAGTCCGACCGCTTCGCCAACAACCAGTGGCCCGACGACGAGTTCAAGCGCGAGATCGAGGTGGTCAAGGAAGAGCGACGCATGCGCACCGAGGACCAGCCGCGCGCCCTGCTCGGCGAACAGCAGAGCGCGGCCGTCTTCATCGCCTCGCCCTACCACCGGCCGGTGGTGGGCTGGATGAGCGACCTCGATGCGATGACGCCCGAGGACGTGCGCGAGTTCCACCGCCGCTGGTACGTGCCCGCCAATGCCGCGATCGTGATCGCCGGCGATGTCGACGTCGACAAGGTGCGCGCGCTGGCCGAGAAGTACTACGGCGGCATCCCCGCGCGCGCGGTGCCGGTGCGCAAGCCGCGCATCGAGCCGCCGCAGCGCGGCATCCGCCGCATCGAGTTCAAGGCGCCGGCCGAGCAGGCCTACGTCTCGCTGGCCTTCCGCATTCCGCAGCTCGAGAGCATCGATGCCGAGAGCGACGCCTGGGCGCTCGAGGTGCTGTCGGCCGTGCTCGACGGCTACACCGGCGCGCGGCTCGACCGCGCGCTCACGCAGGGACCGGAGCGCGTGGCCGATTCGGCCGGTGCCTATTCGGGGCTGATCGGGCGCGGCCCGCAGCTGTTCGGCCTGGCGGGCGTGCCCGCGGCCGGCAAGACCGCCGCACAGGTCGAGGCCGCGCTGCGCGCGCAGGTCGCGCGCATCGCCAGGGAAGGCGTGGGCGAGGCCGAACTCGCGCGCGTCAAGACGCAGTGGGTGGCGAGCGAGACCTACAAGCGCGATTCGGTGATGGCGCAGGCGCGCGAACTCGGCAGCAACTGGGTGCAGGGCCTGCCGCTCGATGCCGACCCGCGCATGATCGCGAAGCTGCAGGCCGTGACCGCCGCGCAGGTGCAGGCTGTGGCCGCCAAATACTTCGGCGACGACCAGCTCACTGTCGCCACGCTGGTCCCGCTGCCGCCCGATGCGCGGCCCCGTGCCCGCGGCTTCGCCGCTCCCGCGGGAGAACTGCGTTGAACGCCGCCGCATCGCTCGAAGGTCCGATTCCCATGTCCCTTTCCCATTCCAAACCGGCCGCCGCCGGCCGCCTGCTGCGCACCGGCGTGCTGGTCGCGCTCGGCTTCGCCGCCCTGGCCGCGCAGGCCGCGCTGCCGATCGAACACTGGACGCTCGCCAACGGCGCCAAGATCTACCTCGTGTCGTCGCAGGCGCTGCCGATCGTCGACGTCGAGGTCGACTTCGACGCCGGCAGCCGGCGCGATCCCGCCGACCAGGCCGGCCTCGCGAGCGTGAGCTCGACCATGGTCGAGAAGGGCGTGCGCGCCGGCCGCAACGGCGAGCCCGCGCTCGACCAGAACGCGCTGGGCGAGGCCTGGGCCGATCTGGGCGCAGAGTTCGACGTCAGCGCCAGCAACGACCGCACCAGCTACACGCTGCGCAGCCTCGCCGACCCCAAGCTGCTCGACAAGGCGGTGGCGCTGGCCGCGCGCGTGATCGGCGAACCCACCTTCCCCGACGACATCTGGCAGCGCGAACGCGAGCGCCTCTCGGCGTCCATCCGCGAGGGCAACACCAAGCCCGCGACGGTGGCGGCGCGCGCCTTCTCGAGCGCGGTCTACAGCGGCCATCCCTATGGCCAGCAGACCACCGAGGCCACGCTCGCGCGCATCGACACCGCGGCCATGCGCCAGCGCTACCAGCAGCTGATCGTGCCGTGCCGCGCCAAGCTCAGCATCGTGGGCGCGGTGACGCGCGCGCAGGCCGAGGGCATCGCCAACGCGATGCTGTCGCGGCTGCCCGGTCCCGAGGCCTGCACGCCGCTGCCCGCGATCGCGCCGGTGCCGGCGCTGGCCGAGTCGAAGGAAGTGCGCATTCCCTTCGAGTCGGCGCAGACCCATGTTTACATCGGCCAGCCCGGCTATCCGCGCCAGGACCCCGACCACTTCGCGCTCAACCTCGGCAACTACATCCTCGGCGGCGGCGGCTTCGTGTCGCGCCTGACCGACGAGGTGCGCGAGAAGCGCGGCCTGACCTACAGCGTCTACAGCGGCTTCGCGCCGGGGCTCGACGCGGGCGCGTTCCGCGTCGGCTTCCAGACCCGGCCCGACCAGGCGGCCGAAGCGGTGAAGGTGGCGCGCGAGGTGCTCGCGAAGTTCGTCGCCGAGGGGCCCACGCAGAACGAGCTCAAGGCCGCGAAGGACAACCTGATCGGCGGCTTCCCGCTCCTGCTCGACAGCAACCGCAAGCTGATCGGCAACGTCGCCAACATCGCCTGGAACGACCTGCCGCTCGACTACCTCGACACCTGGACCGCGCGCATGAATGCCGTGACCGCCGCCGACATCAAGGCCGCGTTCGCACGCAAGCTGCAACCCGAGCGCATGGTGACGGTGGTGGTGGGCAGCGACCCGCAGGCCAAGCCGCGGGACGGCAAGTAGTCGGCTTCAGGCCAGCGCGTGCGGCCCCGTGCGCGAGGCGGCGCGCACGCAATCGCCGAGCCGTGCGAGCAGCCGCGGCGCCGCGCGCGCCTGCTGCCAGTACAGCGGCACCGGCAGCCGCGAGCTGGGCACCAGTTCCACCAGCGAGCCGTCGCGCAAGGCCTGCGCCACCATGCTCAGCGGATGCATGCCCCAGCCCATGCCCGCGCGCGCGGCCTCGACGAAGGCCTGCGGCGAGGGCAGCCAGTGGCGCGGCGTCTCGACCTCGCGACGGCAGATGCGCCGCACCCAGCGCGCCTGCAGCGCGTCCTTGCGGTCGAACACCAGGCTCGGCGCCTGCGCCAGCGTGCGCGCGCCCACGCCCTTGGCGAAATGCGACTGCACGAAGGCCGGGCTGGCTGCGGCCACATAGTGCATCGTGCCCAGCGCCTCGCTGTTGCAGCCGGCCACCGGCTGCGCCAGCGCGGTGACCGCCGCCAGCACCGCGCCGCTGCGCAGGCGCTCGGCCGTGTGGTCCTGGTCGTCGACCGTGAGGTCGAGCAGCGCGCCGTGCTGCTGCGAGAAGGCGGCGGCCGCGCCGACGAACCAGGTCGCGAGGCTGTCGGCATTGACCGCCACCCGCACCGTGACCCGCTCGCCGGCCTCGCCGGCGCCCAGCACCGGCAGCGCATCGCGCAGCTCGTGCTCGAGCATGCCCACGCGCTCGACATGCCGGCACAGCTGCAGCCCGGCCTCGGTCGCCACGCAGGGCTGGCCGCGCACCAGCAGCGCGCCGCCGATGCGTTCCTCGAGCAGCTTCACGCGCTGCGACACCGCCGAGGGCGTGACGTTGAGCGCGCGCGCCGCGCGCTCGAAGCTGCCTTCGCGCACCACGGTGGCCAGGGCATGGAGGGCGGCGTAGTCGAGCATGCGAATGAAGTAAAACTGAATTGGCTTAAGGAAGTTTAGTTTGAGTTAATTCGCGCGCGGCGGCAAGCTCGCACCATGTCTGCCGAACTCGTCACCACCGCCTTCCTCAACGGGCTCTTCATGAGCCTGGTGCTCATCGTCGCCATCGGCGCCCAGAACGCCTACGTGCTGCGCCAGGGCTTGCGCCGCGAACACGTGAGCGCGGTCGTGCTGTTCTGCGCCGTGAGCGACGCGGTGCTGATCTCGGCCGGCGTGGCCGGCATGGCGCAGGCGCTCCAGGGCCGGCCGATGCTGGCCACCGCGCTCGCCGCCTTCGGCGCGCTGTTCCTCGCCGGCTACGGGCTGCGCGCGCTGTGGCGCTCGCGCGCGGCCGGCGCGCTGCGCACCGTCACGCAGGGCGGTTCGCTCTCGCGCACCGCGGTGCTGGCCCAGGCCGCAGGTTTCACGCTGCTGAACCCGCACGTCTACCTCGACACCGTGCTGCTCGTGGGCAGCACCGGCGCGCAGTACGCGGGCTCGCTCAAGGGATGGTTCGTGGCCGGCTCGGCGCTCGCGAGCGCGCTGTGGTTCTCGGCCCTCGGCTATGGCGCGCGGCTGCTGGCGCCGGTGTTCGCGCGGCCGCGTGCCTGGCAGATGCTCGATGCGCTGATCGGCGGCACGATGCTGGTGCTGGCGGCGCTGCTCGCGCGGCGCGCGATCGCGGGCTTCTGAACCGCGACGCAATGGGGCAGGGCCGGCGCGTTAAGCTCGCCGCATGCCCCGCAAGCCTGCCGCCGCGCCCTCGCGCACCCCAACGACTTCTTCCTCCGCGCGTCCGGCGCGCGCGCACGAGGTGCGCATCATCGGCGGCCAGTGGAAACGCACCCGCCTCGCCGTCGCCGACAAGCCCGGCCTGCGCCCCACGCCCGACCGCGTGCGCGAGACGCTGTTCAACTGGCTCGCGAGCCTGGCCGGTGCCGGTGGCGGCGAGCTGCCGGGCTGGCAGTGCATCGATGCCTTCGCGGGCACCGGCGCGTTGGGCCTCGAGGCCGCGTCGCGCGGCGCGGCCGGCGTGCTGCTGTGCGAGCAGGACGCAGCGCTGGTCGCGCAGATCCAGGCCGCCAAGACCAAGCTCGCCGCCGAGGCGGTGCGCGTGGAGCGCGGCAACGGCGTCACCGCGCTCGAGCGCGCGCCGGCCGCGAGCCTCGACGTGGTCTTCCTCGACCCGCCCTTCGACAGCACCACGCTCTACGAACCCGCGCTGCGCGCCGCCGCGCGCGCCGTGCGCGCGGGCGGCGCCATCTACCTCGAGGCACCGCGTCGCTGGAGCGACGAGGAAGCGGCCGCGCTCGGCCTCGTCGTGTTCCGCCACTTGAAGGCCGGCGCGGTGCATGCCCACCTTTTGATGCACGCCGCACACCGCACTGCATAATCCGCCGACCCAAGCCGCATCGGCTGCATGAGGAGGTAGCAACCATGGCCAGCAACGTGATCGCGGTTTATCCCGGCACTTTCGACCCCATCACCCTCGGGCACGAGGACGTGGTGCGGCGTGCGACCCAACTGTTCTCGAAGGTGATCGTCGCCGTGGCGGCCGGTCACCACAAGAAGGCGCTCTTCACGCTGCAGGAACGCATCGAGATGGCGCGCGAAGCTGTCAAGCCCTACAGCGACCAGGTCTCGGTCGAGAGCTTCTCAGGCCTGCTGCGCGACTTCGTCGTGGCGCGCGGCGGCAAGGCCATGGTGCGCGGCCTGCGCGCCGTCACCGACTTCGACTACGAGTTCCAGCTCGCGGGCATGAACCGCTCGCTGATGCCCGATGTCGAGACCGTGTTCCTCACGCCCAGCGACAAGTACCAGTTCATTTCCAGCACCTTCGTGCGCGAGATCGCGATGCTCGGCGGCGAGGTGCACAAGTTCGTCTCGCCCAACGTCGAACAGCAGCTCGCGGCCAAGGTCCGAAGCCTCGGCAGAGAGTAGGCGCCGCCGATGAGCGGCGCGCTGGCGCCTCGTTTGCACCTGCTGGGCGACGCGGCGCTGCTGTGCGACCTGCCCGGTCCCGCCACGCTCGCGCAGCAACAGAAGATCTGGGCCCTGGCGCGCGAGGCCGGCCGCTGGAGCGGCGTCGGCGAGGCGCTGCCGGGCATGAACAACCTCACCTTGACCTTCGATCCGACCGCGGTCGATCTCGAGACGCTGAGCGCGCGCGTGCTCGAGGCCTGGCCGCGACTCGAGAGCGGCGGCATCGAGGGCCGCGACATCGAGATTCCCGTGGCCTACGGCGGCGAGCACGGTCCCGACCTCGCGGACGTGGCGGCCCACACCGGCCTGTCGACCGCCGAGGTGGTGCGTCGCCATGCCGCGGCCGAGTACGTGGTCTACCTGCTGGGCTTCCTGCCGGGCTTCGCCTTTCTCGGTGGACTGCCCGCCGCGCTCGCGACGCCGCGCCGCGACGTACCGCGCACGGCGGTGCCCGCGGGCTCGGTCGGCATCGGCGGCGAGCAGACCGGCATCTATCCGCTGCGCTCGCCGGGCGGCTGGCAGCTGATCGGGCACACCGAGGTCGCGCTCTTCGATCCGCTGGCCGACTCGCCGACCCTGCTGCGGCCCGGCGACCGCGTGCGCTTCGTCGTCGAAAGCCTGCGGCCATGACGCTGCTGATCGAGAAGCCGGGGCCCGCTGGCGTCGGTGCAGGACCTCGGGCGCCACGGCCATCGCCAACTCGGCATCTGCCCGGGCGGCGCGCTCGACACGCTGGCGCTGTCGCTCGCCAACCGGCTGGTGGGCAACGCCACCGGCGCGGCCGGGCTCGAGCTGACGCTGGGCGGCAGCGTGCTGCGCTTCGAGACCGACACGCGCATCGCGCTGGTGGGCGACGACTTCGGCGCCACGCTCGACGGCCAGCCGCTGTGGCCGTGCTGGAGCGTGCCGGTCGCGGCCGGGCAGACGCTGCGGCTCGCGAGTGCCAACGCGGGCGGCAAGGCCGGCCTGCGCAGCTGGCTCGCGGTGGCGGGCGGCATCGACGTGACGCCCGTGCTCGGCTCGCGCAGCACCGACCTCAAGGCCGGCTTCGGCGGCCACGAGGGCCGTGCGCTGCGCAAGGGCGACCGCCTGCCGCTGGGCGCGTCGGCGCTGACCGAGGCGCAGCGCGCGCGACGTGCCTTCGGGGTGCGCGGTCCCGAGTGGGAGCCCGATGCCGCGGCCGACGGTGTCATCGCTTTGCGCGTGCTGCCCGGCCCCGAGTTCGAACAGTTCACCGTCGCCTCGCGCGACCAGCTCTGGCGCGAGCGCTGGCGCATCACGCCGCAGAGCAACCGCATGGGCAGCCGGCTCGCGAGCGCGAGCGGCACCGAGCTCCGGCGCAAGCGCGCCAACGACATGCTGTCCTCGGGCGTGATCCCCGGCACGATCCAGGTGCCGCCCTCGGGCCAGCCGATCATCCTGATGGGCGACGCCCAGACCACCGGCGGCTATCCGCGCATCGGCGTGGTGATCCGCGCCGATCTCTGGAAGCTCGCGCAGGCGCCGCTCAACGGCAGCCTGCGGCTGGTGCCGGTCGATGCCGCCGGCGCGCTCGAGGCCTGGGCCGCGCAGCAGCGCTACGTCGCGCAGGTGGCGCAAGGCCTCGCGGCGGCGGGCTGGCCGACCCCGGCATAGACTGCGGCCTTTCCATCCGCCGCATCGCTCCAGGAGTCCTCCCCATGCACATCGACCTCAACGCGGACCTCGGCGAAGGCGCCGGCAGCGACGAAGCGCTGCTCGGACTCGTGAGCTCGGCCAACATCGCCTGCGGCTGGCATGCGGGCGACGCGAAGACCATGCACCAGTGCGTGCGCTGGGCCGTCGCGCGGGGCGTGGCCATCGGCGCGCATCCCAGCTTTCCCGACCGCGAGAACTTCGGCCGCAGCACCATGCACCTGCCGCCCGACGAGATCGTCTCCAACGTGCTCTACCAGGTCGGCGCGCTCGCGGCCATCGTCAAGGCCGAGGGCGGCCGGCTCGCGCACGTGAAGGCGCACGGCCAGCTCTACAACCAGGCGGTGAAGGAGCCCGAACTCGCCGACGCGCTGTGCGAGGCCGTGCGCCGCTTCGATCCCGCGCTGAAGTTCTTCGGCCTCGCGGGCAGCGGCATGATCGACGCCGCGCGCCGCGCCGGCCTCGTGCCGGTGGAGGAGGTGTTCGCCGACCGCGGCTACATGCCCGACGGCAGCCTGGTGCCGCGCAGCCAGCCCGGCGCGCTGATCGAGGACGACGCGCAGGCCATCGCCCAGACCCTGGCCTTCGTGCGCGAGCGCCAGGTCAGGGCCATCGACGGCAGCATCGTGCCGGTCAATGCGCAGACCGTCTGCCTGCACGGCGATGGCGCGCATGCGCTGGCCTTCGCGCGCCGCATCCGCGAGCGGCTGCTGTCCGAAGGCATCGCGGTGCGCGCGGACTGAAGCAGCCGCGTGCTGCATCCGCCGCTCAGGCGGGCAGTGCGTCCTCGCAGGCCAGCGCATTCACCCAGCGCGGCCCGATCTCCTCGCAATAGTCGGCCACCACGGTGCGCGTGAGCCGCGCCACCGCCTGCACCGCGGGCGCCGTGCCCTCGGCATGCGCGAGGCTGATCGCCATCGGCGGCAGCGCGGGGCCGTCGCGCACCTCGAGCTCGCCGGCGGCCAGTTCCTGGCGCACGAACACCGGCGGGATCGCGGCCACGCCGAAGCCGCCCTTGGTCAGCTGGATGATCGACTGCACCGACGGAAAGCTGCACACGCGCGGCTCCGCGGCGCGTCCCGCGAACAGCGCCTTCACATGCGCGCGCGGGCCCGAGGTGCGCGAGAAGCTCAGAAGCGGCACCCGCTCGAGGTCCTCGAGCCGCAGGGTGCGCGCATGCGGCAGCAGCGTCGGGCGCGCCACCCAGCGCATCGGGAAACTGCACAGCGCCAGCACCACCGATTCGCCGCTGCGCGCGAGCTCGGAGACGTCGTCGTTCTGGATCAGCAGGTCGAACTTGCGCTGCCGGAACTGCTCGCGCAGGTTGTGCGCCGTGTCGACCGTGATGTCGGGCTCGACCGCGGGCAGCCGCGCGCTCAGCAGGTGGATCAGCGGCGTGAGCCAGGTGTGGACCACGGTCTCGATCACGCCGATGCGCACGCGCCCCGAGGGCGGCGCATCGGGCTGCACCGAGCGCTTGAGCTGTTTCTCGAGCGCGAGGTATCTGCTCGGCCTGCGCCACCACCTGCTCGCCGATGCGCGTGAGCCGCAGCGAGCGCTGCGAGCGGTCGACCAACTGCACGCCGAGCTCTTCCTCCAGCGCCTCGATGCGCTTGGACACCGCGGCCTGGGTGGCGCAGAGCATCTGCGCCGTCTCTCGGAAGCTCTTGAGCCGGTCGAGCATGACCAGCGTTTCGAGGAAACGGGTGTTCATCTTCTGCTTCTCCCTGTACCGAGCATCGTTGAACTTTTGTTATCGGGTTGTTTAACAAAAACTCGTTCGACTCGATCAATCGATCATGTTTTCATCAACTCGTCGCACACGTAAGCGGTGCAACCCGCCCCCGGCGGCAGCTTCGGTCCCGGATCGAATGCTGCAGGAGCCGTGCCAGCGGGTTCATGTTTTGTTTTCGTTGCTGTCAGGTACTGGATCAGGGAGAGGTCGAATGAAAAAAGCGAAGGCAAGGCGCGCCAGGATCGGTGCCGCCCTGGGGATTTGCGCGCTGGCGGTCGCCGGCTGCGGTGGCGGAGGTGGGGGCGGCGGCGTCGACCCGGCCGTGCTGGCGGCGATCGCCGCCGCCGGTGGCACGCAGCCGCCCGTCCCGCCGGCACCTCCGGTACCGCCGCCGCCCGCGCCGCCACCGCCGGCCGTGCGCGCCAAGTGCGCGATGGACAGCGCCGTGGAGGCCTCCTACGAGGAGCGGCGCCTGCCCAACAAGATCGCCGCCAGCGATGCATCGAGCTATTCGCAGCAACTGCTGCAGGCCAGCGGATTCGACCGCTTCGGCCCCGACTTCGCCGCCAGGCTCTGCAGCGACGGCCTGGCCGGTGCCTCGAGCTACGACGAGGCGGTGGCGCTGCTGCATGCCGAGGGGAAAAAGCTCTGGCAGGCGGCGCTCGACCGCGTGCAGGGCCGGTCGGTCCAGGGCACGCTGGCGAAGAGCGACGACCGCATGCTCTATTGGGCACGCCTGACGATGACGCTCGCGCTGCGCCAGTGGAAGCCCGAGTTCGCGTTGACGGACGCGCAGCGCGCTGCGCTGGAGAGCGAGTTCGAGCGTGCCTCGCGCGGGCAGCTGTCGATCGATTTTCCCGAGGGAGCGGGCTACAAGCGGATCCTGGTGAGCGGCTTCGATCCGTTCTCGCTCGGCGAGCCGAGCTCGGATGACAGGATCGAGTCCGGCGATTTCGAACTGCCCAGAGGCAATCCGTCGGGCGCCACCATCCTGTCGCTCGATGGCCATACCGTGGCGCTGGCCGACGGCACGACCGCGGTGATCCGCACCTTCATCCTGCCGGTCAACTACGGTCCGTTCCTTGCCGGCATGCAGGAGGACACGCTGGGGCCCTGGTTCAAACCGGGCGGCAAACGCGTCGATGCGTCGATCACCATGAGCCAGGGGCGCAACAGCTTCGACCTGGAGCACTACAACGGGCGCTATCACTTCTCCGCCGTCGGCAACGACAACCTCAGGCCTCCGTGCACCGGCTTTCCTTCGAACCAGGATTGCGAGATCAACCCGCCGGAACGCTGGTTGGGGTATTCGCCCACGCCATGGTCGAAGGATGCGCCGTCGCAGTTCACCGTCGCAAGCCTGCCGTTCCAGAGAATGATCGATGCGGCCACGGGCGACTGGAAAGTGGCCCGGAACGACGAATACGATGTCATCGAGTGCACCCTCGACGCTCTTTTTCCGCCTGAAGGAACGAAGCCGAATCCGCAAGAGCTGAACTGCGCGCTGCAAGGCGGTGGCGGCAACTACCTGTCCAACGCCAGCGCGTATCGCAACACCTTGCTGCGCGACGTCTTCCGGCTCGACATCCCTGCAGGCCACATTCACACGCCGACCATGAAGATTCCCAGGGGCGTCACCGATCCGGAATTCGAGACCCACCGTGACAAGATCGTTGGGCAGTCCCGCAACCTGGTCATCGAGGTGGCCAAGAGCCTGGCCTCGCCGCCCGCTCTGTGATTTCCCGGGAGAACCGACCATGAAATTCATCGCAGCCTTCGCATTCGCTCTCGGCACGGCCCTGAGCTGCGGTCCGGCGCTGTCCCAACCCACCGGCGGGTTCTATCTGTTCAAGCACAAGGACAACGGCAAGGTCGTGTGCTTCCAGCACATCATCAATTCCGATTGGGAACGGCTGTCGGGCCCGTTCCGGGACGCCGAATGCAAGACCGAGCAGAAGCCCAAGCCCGCGCGCAATGACCTGCCCGCCAATCCGCTCGACCTCGCGCCCAGGAAGTAGCGACGCCCACGGGCTCTTGCGGTAACGTCGGTCCCATGACCTCGCCGAAGACGCCCCGACCCTCCGCGCCACCGTCCGTGCTGCTGACCGGCTTCGAGCCCTTCGGCGGCGAAGCCATCAATCCCTCATGGGAAGCGGTGCGCGCGCTCGATGGCTGGACGCATGCCGGCGCGGTGGTGCATGCGCGCCAGATGCCCTGCGTCTTCGGCGCGGCCATCGATTCGCTCGCCGCGGCCATGGACGAGCTGAAGCCGCGACTGGTGCTGTGCATCGGCCAGGCCGGCGGCCGCGCCGAGGTCACGCCCGAGCGCGTGGCTATCAACGTCGACGACGGCCGCATCGCCGACAACGCGGGGCGGCAGCCGGTCGACGCGCCGGTGGTGGTCGAGGGCCCCGCGGCCTATTTCTCGACGCTGCCGATCAAGGCCATGGTGCGCGACCTGCGCGCCGCGGGCGTGCCGGCCTCGGTGTCGAACACGGCCGGCACCTTCGTGTGCAACCACATCTTCTACGGCCTGATGCACCAGCTCGCAGAGCATGCGCAGCCGGGCGTGCGCGGAGGCTTCATCCACATCCCCTACCTGCCCGAGCAGGCGGCGAACTTTCCGGGCGCGCCGAGCATGGCGCTCGCGACCCTGGTCGAGGCGCTGCGCATCGCGGTGCGCACCGCGCTCGAGGTCGAGCGCGACATCGCCGAGACCGGCGGCCAGCTGCACTGACCCCGGCACTCAGGCCGCGAACAGCTTCGCGAGCCAGCCGTTGAGCGCGTCGTTGACCAGCGCCGGCTTCTCCATCGTCAGCATGTGGCCGCACTGCGGCACCCACACCACTTCCGCCTGCGGCAGCAGCGCCGCGAGTTCGCGCGTGCATTCGGGCGGCGCGAGGCGGTCGTCGTCGCCGCACATCAGCAGCACCGGCGCGCGCAGCGACGCGAGGTGCGTGCGCGCATCGGGCCGGGCCATCACGGCGCGGTTCTGGCGGGTGAGCTGCTCGGCGCCGGCGCCCAGCACCATGTCGAGGTAGCGCTGCACGAGTGCCGGGTCGGCGGCCTGGGCCGGATGGAAGGCGAAGAACACGTTGGGCTCGATCACCTCGCGCAGCTCGCCGCGCGCGAAGTACTCGATCGCGCCTTCGCGCAGCGCGCGCATGTCGGGCGTCTCGGGCCGCGCGCTGGTGCCCAGCAGGGCCAGGCCCGCGATGCGGCCGGGCGCCTGGCGCGCGGCCTCCATCGCGACCATGCCGCCCATCGAGGCGCCGCACAGCACCAGCGGGCCGGGGTTCTCGGCCAGCACGGCCGCGGCCATGCCCTCGATGGTGGCGTGGCGCAGCTGGACGTCGCTCACGCGCGGCGAGAGCGAGGAAGGGAGGGCGGGGAGCTGGGCGTCCCACAGGCGCGCATCGCACGCGAGGCCGGGAAGAAGTACGAGGGTGGCAGGCATGCCGGGATTCTGCGCGAGGACGCCATCCCGGCGCATCGGCATAGGCTTCCTGGCCAGCAGCCAGGCGCGCCGCGGCTCGACATACTCGCGCCGCCACCCCTTCTCCTTTCCCTTCGACTTCCATGAACCTGGTTCAACGCGTGCAGGACATCCTGCTCAAGCCCAAGGCCACCTGGCCGGTGATCGATGCCGAGCCCGAGGACACAGCCTCGCTCTACAAGAACTACCTGATGATCCTCGCGCTGATACCGGCCGTGGCCGGCTTCATCGGCCTGTCGGTGATCGGCATGGGCGCCTTCGGCGTGAGCTTCCGCGTGCCGGTGCTCGCGGGGCTGGTCAACATGGTGGTGGGCTACGTGCTGTCGCTGGTGGTGGTGTTCGTGGTCGGGCTCATCGTCGATGCGCTCGCGCCCACCTTCGACGGCGTGCAGAGCCCGGTCGCCGCGCTCAAGCTCGCGGTCTACGCCTCCACCGCCTCGCTGGTCGGCGGCGTCTTCAGCCTGCTGCCCTCGCTGTCGGCGCTGGGCGCGCTGTGCGGGCTCTACGGCATCTACCTGATCTACCTCGGCCTGCCGGTGCTGATGAAGTGCCCGGCCGATCGCGCGCTGCCCTACACCGCGGTGGTGGTGGTCTGCGCCATCGTCGGCGGCTTCACGATCGCGTGGGTGCTCTCGCTGCTCACGCCTTCGCCGGCACTGCGGCTGGGCGCGCTGCCGATGGCCTTCGCCTGAAGCCGAAGCCGCCACGGCGGCCGGTGGTGGGACAATGGGGGCCGATGCCCACGCCCAAACCCGACACCACCACCGACATCATCCTCATCCGCCACGGCGAGACCGCCTGGAACCGCGAGCTGCGCTTCCAGGGCCACGCCGACGTGCCGCTCAACGACATGGGCCACGAGCAGGCGCGCCGCATCGGGCTGCGGCTGGCGCAGGAAACCGCGGTGCAGCACGTGATCAGCAGCGACCTGCTGCGGGCCCAGCAGACGGCGGCGCCGGGCGCCTCGCAGCTCTCGCTGCCGATCGTCACCACGGCCTCGCTGCGCGAGCAGTTCTTCGGCATCGCCGAAGGCATGCGTTCCGACGAGATCCAGGCCCTGCATCCGCGCGCCTGGGAGGAGTGGCTGGAGTTCCGCGAGGACCACGCCATGCCCGAGGGCGAGACGGCGCGCGAGTTCCATGCGCGCATCGTCGCGGCGCTCGGCACCATCGCCGGCGCGCACCGCGGGCAGCACCTGATCGTGGTCACGCACGGCGGCGTGCTCGACATGGTGTGGCGCACCGCGCACGGCCTGAGCCTGAGCGGCCCGCGGCGCAGCGAGATTCCCAACGCGGGCTTCAATCGCATCCGCATCGCCGACCCCGCGGCGCCCGAGGCGATCGAGATCGTCGAATGGGCCGACACGCGGCACCTGGCCGACCTGCCGCCGCAGCCGACCTACGACCAGACGCGGCACCTCAAGAACAAGGACTGAAGCGGCTCAGCCGCAGCTGCCCGCCCTCGGCGTGCGCAGCAGCGGCCGGCCCGCGCCGACGCCGGTCGGCTGGCCCTGGTCCACCGCGAGCTGGCCGTTCACCAGCACCGTGCGCACGCCTTCGGACAGCAGCGTGGGCTGCGTGTAGGTGGCACGCGCGGCGAAGCGCCCGGGATCGAACACCACCACGTCGGCGTAGTAGCCGGGGCGCAGATGGCCGCGCTGCACCAGCCCCAGCGTGTCGGCCGTGAGCGAGGAACTGCCGCGGATGAACTGCGCGAGCGAGATCGCGTGCTCCTTCACCACGTACTGCTCGTACTTGCGCGCGAAGGTGCCGTAGGCGCGCGGATGGCCCTGCGAGGAATCCGACGAGGTCATGACCCAGGGCCGCTTCATGAAGGCGCGCACGTCGTCGTCGCTCTGGTTGAACGAGGCGATCATCAGGTCGCCGTCGCGCAGCACCGCGATGGCGGCATCGACCGGGTCGGCGTTCTGGTCCTTCGCGACCTGCGCGAGCGTCTTGCCCACGTACTTCGTGCTGCCGGCCGAAAACAGGATCGCGTCGGGCCCGCCGCGCAGCCGCAGGTTCTCGCGCATGCCGCTGCGCAGCCGCTCCTGCACCGCGGCATCGTCGAAGCGCTGCAGCAGCGCGGCGCGGCCGCCGTCGATGGCCCAGGGCGGGATCAGCGCGGCCGAGAAGCGGGTGCTCGAGGCGGTCCACGGGTAGTGGTCGGCCGTGATGTCCAGGCCCTTGGCGCGCTCGCGTTCGATGCGCTCGATGATGTCGCCGCTCTGGCCCTGCACGTCGACACCGAGCGCCTTGATGTGCGCCACGTGCACCGGCAGCTTCGCCTCGTGGCCGATGCGGATCACCTCGTCGATCGAGCCCTTGAGCCCGATGTTGTACATGGACTCGTCGCGGATGTGGCTGTCGTAGAGCCCGCCATGGCGCGCCGCCACCTTCGCGAGCGCGATCACCTCCTCGGTCCTCGAGAAGTTCTGCGGCGGATAGAAGAGCCCGGTCGACAGGCCCAGCGCGCCCTCGCACATGGCCTGGCTCACCTGGCGGCCCATGGCCTCGAGCTGCTCGGGCGTGGGCTGGCGGTTGGCCTCGCCGAGCTGGCTGGTGCGCACCGGGCCGAAGCCGACGTACATCGCGACGTTGGTGCCCACCGGCTCGGCGCGCAGCCGCTGCGCCTGGGCCGCGATGTCCCAGCCGCCGAAGCCGTCGTTGCCGATCACGGCGGTGGTCACGCCCTGGGTCAGGAACGGGATGTTGAGGCGCTTGCGCGCGTCGTTCGAATGCAGGTCGGTGTCGGCATGCGTGTGGGCGTCGATGAAGCCCGGCGCCACCACCATGCCGGTGGCGTCAATGGTGCGCTTGGCCTTGAACTGCGCGGGCATCGCGCGGCCCGCGAACACGATGCGGTCGCCCGCGATGCCGACGTCGCCGACCACGGGCCGGTCATCGTCGCCGGTGTAGACGGTGCCGCCGCGCAGCAGCAGGTCGAGTTCGACCGGTGCGTCGGCCGGTTGGGCGTGGAGCGAAGGTGCGAGGAAGGCGAGCGCGGCCAGGGCGATGAGCGAAGTCTGCATGGGGCGATGTGGGCACGGGTGGAAACGCCGACCAGTGTGGAGTCGCCTCGCGCGCGCCGCCAATTCCTTTTGCGGCACGCCCCATGTCCTGAACTCATGAGCGCGCGGAGATCTCCGGCAGGCCCAGTTGGCGGTAGACCTCGGCCGCCTGCCGGCGCAGCCGCAGCGATTCGGGCTGGCCGTTGAGCTGCTGCTGCAGGATGCCCTGCGCGCCGGTCAGCGTGGCCTCGGTGCCGCTGCGCACCAGTGCGTCGAGGTAGACCTGCTCGAACAGGTCGCGCTGCGCATGGCTGCCGCCGATCTCGATCATGCGCGGCAGCGCGATGCCGAGGCCGTCGATCGCCGCGGCCAGGTCGCCGCGCGCATGGGCGCGCAGGCCGTGCGCGGCCGGCACGCACACACGCTGCCAGGCTGCGCGCGTCGAGGCCGGTGCATGCGGCGCGAAGGCCTCGATGTTGGCCAGCAGCGTGTCGGCCTCGGGCCGGCCCGCGCGCGCCAGGCCATAGAGGTACTGCAGGTCGAGAAAGGGCAGCACGTGGTCGGCCTGGCGTTGCAGCAGGTGCTTGGCCACGTCGGCCCAGCGATCGCCGACGTCGACGCCCGCGAGCTCGAGCCGCGCGAGCAGCGAGACGGCGCCGATCTGGTCCTGCGAGTATTCCTTGACCACGCCCCAGGCATGGCGGTCGTAGACCGCGAGCGCCTCGTCGCCGCGGCCCAGGTCGATGAGGAACAGCGCCACGTGCCACCAGTTGTGCGTGACCATGAAGGAGTTGAGGCCGACCCAGGTGTCGCTCACGCTCTCCATGAAGGCCAGGCCCTCGGCGAGCCGGCCTTCGGTGAGCATCACGTGCGCGAGCGCATGGTGGGCCCATGGCTCCTTGCGGCACAGGGCGATCGCATGGCGCGCGCTGGCCTCGGCCTCGCGCATCAGGTGGCACTGCTCGTAGCCGAAGGCCGCCATGCCGTGCACGTAGGGCACCTCGGCCGCATGCGGCAGCACCGCGAGCGCGAGACGCAGCATGCCGGGGCAGTCGCCGGTGTTGAAGCAGTGGTACTGGCCGAGCTTGAGCGACACCAGGTCGCGCGGATGCTCGCGCGCCTGCTCGGCATGCAGCGCGATGGCGCGCGCGATGTCGCCGTCGGCCCAGGCCTCGATGGCGGCGATGTAGCGCTGCTCGCGGGGCGTGGCGCGCGCGGCCTGCTGGCGTGCCTTGTCGAGGAAGGGACGCGCATTGGCCACGGCCTCGCGCGATTCGGCGAACAGGTGCAGCGTGGCGCCGTAGGCCTGCACGATGGGGCTCGCGTCGTGCTCGGTGGCGGCGAGCAGGTTGACCGCGCGGGCATCGCTCGAGATGAAGCCCATGACGAAATCGTCGACCAGCGGCAGGCTGGCGGCGTCGTCGAGCGTGAGGGGATTGCCGAGGCTGTCGGCGTGGCGGGCGGTGTTCGACGGGGGGCTGGCGGAGGGCATGGCGCATCGTGCCATGCCCCCGCGGCCGCTTCAACGCACCGTCTTCAAACGCCTGCCTGCTGGTGCCGGTACTCCTGGGTCTTGCCGCCGTAGCCGTAGGCCGCGCCGCGCGCGTCGATCACATGGATGTACGAGACCTCGTGCAGGTTGGGCCGCAGCCTGGCCATGGCCGCATGGACCTCGCGCAGGTAGCGCGCCTTCTCGGCCTTGGTGTTGGTCTCGTCGGTGATGCTGATGTCGAGGTGGAAGGCCGACTTCCCGAGCGCGGCCAGCGACTGGCCGCCGATGAACCAGGTGTCGGCGGCGATGTACTGGACGGTGATGGCGATCACCGGCAACTGCTTGCCGAGCACGCTCTGGGTGAGCTCGGCGACGGCGTCGACGGTCTGGCGCGTGAGGTCGGCATCGGGTTGGCCGGAGAGGTGGACGACGATGTGGGGCATGGCGGACTCCTTGGAAGGTTTGGGTGGTCGATGGGGTGATTGTGGGCAGTGCCTCGTCATCGAAAAAGCGGGAAGATATGATGGAATCCATCGGAATATCGGATGGATGAGCCATGCAGGGATTCGATCTGGAACAGCTGCGCACGCTGGTGGCGGTGGTCGACGCGGGCAGCCTCACGGCCGCGGCGCCGCGGGTCTTCCTCTCGCAGTCCTCGGTCAGCGAGCAGATGCGCAAGCTCGAGGAGCGCGCGGGCCAGTCGCTGCTCACGCGCAGCAAGGCCGGGGTGTCGCCGACCGAGGCCGGCGCGCGGCTGCTGGTCCATGCGCGGCGCATCCTGGCACTGAGCGACGAGGCCTTCCGCGACCTGCATGGCGAGACGCTGGCGGGCGAGCTGCGGCTCGCGGTCACCGACTACTTCCGTCCGGGCGACCTCACGCAATTGCTGGCGCGGCTCGCGCAGGGCCATCCGCGCGTGCGGCTGCACGTGAGCATCCTCAAGAGCGACGAGCTTCGCGCGGCCTATGCGCGCGGCGATTTCGACGTGGCGCTGGCGATGCACATCGCGGGCGTGTCGACACCGCCGCCGGGCAGCCCGGCGGTGCTGCGGCGCGAATCACTGGCCTGGCTGGGCGCGGCCGGCATGCGCGTGGTGCGCGGCGAGCCGGTGCGGCTGCTGGTGCTGCCCGACACCTGCTCGCTGCACCAGTTCACGGTGGCGTTGCTGCGGCGCCGGCATGTGCCCTACGTGCTCGCGCATGTGGCTTCGGGCGTGGCGGGGCTGCAGTCGGCATTGGCGGCGGGGCTCGGCGTGGCCTGCCTCAACGAGTCGGCGATCGGCGAAGGGGTGGCGCGGCTCGCGGTGCCGCATGGGTTGCCGGCGTTGCCGCGCGTGGCTTTCCAGTTCCTGCCGGGGCGCAGGGGAGAGACGGAATTCGTGACTCGGGCGCGGGAGATGCTGGCTGTGCAGCTGGCCTAGTTTCTTGAGGCGTCGGGGGCGCGTGCACGGGACGCCGGGTACTCCCCTCCGCGAATGTCCCCCGGCCTTCGGCCTCCTCCTTGATTTCGCTGCGGGGAGTACCCGACGCCCCGTGCACGAGGGGCGCTGCGTTGCGCGGCGGGTTCTACCGCCGCGCTCGGAGGAGGCTCGTTCCTTAACCCCAGGACAGGGCCGACAGGTCGTTCACGAAGATCGGGTTTTCCTTCCAGATGCCCTTGACGTTCTTCTTCGCCACGGTCGGGAACTGCGGCTGGTAGAGGAAGCCGTTGGCCGCGTCGGTGGCCAGCATCTTCTGCGCGTCGCCCAGCAGCTTGTTGCGCTCGGCGGTGTTGGCGGTGGTCTTGATCTTGTCGAACAGCGTGTCGAAGGCCTTCGACTGGTAGCCCCAGTAGTAGTCCGACTTGGCGTAGTTGCCGAGGTCGAAGGGCTCGACGTGCGAGACGATCGACAGGTCGTAGTCCTTGTTGCCGTAGGTGCCGCTGAGCCATTGCGCCCACTCGACGTTCTGCACCTTCGCCACGATGCCGATCTTGGCGAGCTGGGCCACGATCACCTCGCCGCCCTGGCGCGCGTAGGGCGGCGGGGGCAGGGTCAGCTTGAGCTCGAGCGGGGTCTTCACGCCGGCCTCGGCCAGCAGCTTCTTGGCCTTCTCGATGTCGAAGGGGTTGATGCCGGTGGTGTCGACAAAGCCGGCCGCGCCGGGCACGTAGTGGCTGCCGATCGGCACGCCGAAGCCGTCGGCCGCGCCCTCGATGACGGCCTTGCGGTCGATGGCCGCGAGGATCGCGCGGCGCACGCGCACGTCGTCGAGCGGCTTCTTGCGGTTGTTGATCGCGAGGATGGTCTTGGCGCGCGAGCCGGCCAGGATGGTCTGGAACTGCGGGTTGGCCTTGAACTGCGGCACCACGCGCGTGCCGATGCGCGGGAACATGTCGATGTCGCCCGAGAGCATGGCCGCGGCCTGGGCCGCGGTGTCGGAGATGAAGCGGAAGGTCGCCTTGTTGATCTTCGCGTTGCCGGGGTTGCGGAAGCCGTCCCACTTGCTCAGCGTGATCGAGGAGCCCTTGACCCAGTTGTCGAGCTTGTACGGGCCGGTGCCCACGGGCTTGGTGGCGTTGCCGTCGGCGCTCTTGGGCTCGACGATCACCGCGGTGGCCTGGCCCAGCACGAAGGGCAGGTCGGGGTCGATCTCCTTGTTGATCACGACCACCGTGTAGTCGTCGGTCGCCTGCGTGCTGAGGTTGGCGAAGGTGCGCTTGTCCTTGTTCGTGCTCTTTTCCGAACCCGCGCGGTCGAACGAGAACTTGACCGTGGCCGCGTTGAAGGGCTCGCCGTTCTGGAACTTCACGCCGCGGCGCAGCTTGAAGGTGTAGGTCTTGAGGTCGGGCGAGACTTCCCAGCTCTCGGCCAGGAGCGGCGTGACGCTGCCGTCGGCGTTGATCTTGGTCAGCGTCTCGAGGATGTCTGTACTGCACCACCTCGGCGATCGCGGCCGCGGCGCCCGCGGTCGGATCGAGGCCCGGCGGCTCGAGCGCCATGCCGATCACGATGGCGTCCTTCCGTCCCTGGGCCAGGCCGGCCAGCGGTGTGGCCAGGGCCACGGTGGCGCCAGCGGTGGTGAGGAGGGTGCGACGGTTCAACATACGTGGTGATCTCCGGAAAAACGTCTGGAAAGGCAAAGGGCTGCCTCGCAAGGGTGAGGGGACGGCGCGCCCCGAATCAAGGCGCGGCGCCGCGAGAGACCCTCGGCGCAGCAGGAAAGATGCCACGCCGTGCAGCCAAAAGCATTCTCGCGCAGCGCGCTCGCCGCCGATGCCGCGGCGCGGCGCTTTTTCCTCGGGAGGTTCCCGGATGCGGGGCGCCGCGAAAGGTCAGCGGCCACTCACGCCCAGGACATCGCGGCGATGTCGTTGGCGAAGATCGGCGCGTCCTTCCACAGGCCGCGCAGCCCGCGCGCGGCGATGGTGATGAGCTGCGGCTGATAGAGGAACACGTTGGCCGAGTCCTCGGCCAGGATGCGCTGCGCCTCGCCCAGCAGGCGCAGCCGGTCGGCCTCGCGCGGCGCGTTGCGCGACTTCTCGAACACCTCGTTGAACTTCGCCGACTGGTAGCCCCAGTAGTAGTCGGGGCGCGTGTAGTTCACGAGGTCGAAGGGCTCGACATGCAGGATCACCGACAGGTCGTAGTTCTTGTTGCCGTAGGTGCCGCTGATCCATTGCGCCCACTCCACGTTCTGGATCTTCGCGACGATGCCGACCTGCGCGAGCTGCGCGGCGATCAGCTCGCCGCCCTGGCGCGCATAGGGCGGGGGCGGCAGCACCAGGTCGAGCTGCAGCGGCAGCTTCACGCCGGCCTCGGCCAGCAGGCGCTTGGCCTTCGCGGGGTCGAAGGGGTTGATGCCGGTGGTGTCGACGTAGCCCGGCGCGGTCGGCACGTAGTGGCTGCCGATCGCGATGCCGCGGCCGTCGACGGCCGCGTCGATCACCGCCTTGCGGTCGATCGCGGCCGCGATCGCGCGGCGCACGCGCACGTCGTCGAGCGGCTTGCGCCGGTTGTTGATCGCGAGGATCGACTTGCCGCGCGAGGCGTTGAAGAGGATCTGGAAGCGCTTGTCGTTCTGGAACTGCGAGAGGCTGCGCGAGACCGAGGCATGCGGGAACAGGTCGATGTCGTTCGACAGCAGCGCGGTGGTCTGCGCGGCCGGCTCCGAGACGAAACGGAAGCTCGCACGGCGGATCTGCACCGCGTCGGCATGGCGGTAGCCGTCCCACTTCGCGAGCACGATCGACGAGCCCTTGGCCCAGTTCTCGAGCCGGTAGGGGCCGGTGCCCACGGGCTTGGTGGCATTGCTCTCGGCCGACTTGGGCTCGACCACGATCGCCGAGGCCTGGCCGAGCTGGAACAGCAGGTCGGGCTCGATCTCCTTGGCGATCAGCACCACCGTGTTCGCATCGAGCGCCTGGGTCGTGAAGTTGGCGAAGAAGCGCTTGTCCTTGTTGGTGCTGTTGGCGGCCGAGGCGCGGTCGAACGAGAACTTGACCGTGTTCGCGTCGAAGGCCTCGCCGTTCTGGAACTTGACGCCGCGCCTGAGCCTGAAGGTGTAGGTGCGCAGGTCGGGCGAGACCTCCCAGCTCTCGGCCAGCAGCGGCGTGACGCTGCCGTCGGAGTTGATCTTGGTCAGCGTCTCGAAGACGTTGTAGAGCACAACCTCGGCGATCTCGGCGCCGGCCTTGGCCGTGGGATCGAGGCCCGTGGGTTCGAGCGTGAGGCCGAGCACCAGCGTGTCCTTGCGGCGTGCCTGCGCGAGGGCGCCGGCCGGCAGCACGAGGGGCGCGAGCGCGGCGGCGCCGGTGGCGAGGAGGGTGCGTCTGTGAAGCATGGGCGGGCGGTCCTTTGAGCGGTGGCGGGGGGCATGCGCCCTCCGGGCGCGCCGCATCATCCGCGAGGAGAGGCCCGGTGCGCAACCAGATACTTATGCCCTGGTTGCATGACGGGCGCGCTCAGTGCCCCGGTGCCTGCAGCACCGCGCCGAGCAGCGTGCGCGTGTACGGGTGCTGCGCGTTGGCGAAGAGCTCCTGCGGCGTCCCGCGCTCGACGATCTGCCCCTTGAAGACCACGCACACTTCGTCGCACAGGTGGTTGACGACGGCGAGGTCATGGCTGATGAGCAGGTAGCTGATGCCGAACTGCTGCTGCAGGTCCTGCATGAGGTTGAGCACCTGGGCCTGCACGGAGACGTCCAGGGCGCTCACGGGCTCGTCGGCGACGATGAGCTTGGGGCGGGTGATCAGCGCCCGCGCGATCGCGATGCGCTGGCGCTGGCCACCCGAGAACTCGTGCGGGTACTTGTCGAGGTCGGTGGGGGCGCAGGCCCACGGCGGCGAGGGACTCGGCGGCGCGCTCGCGCTGTTCCTTCTTCGAGACCTGGGCCAGTGCTTCCAGAGGTTCGGCCACGATGCGCGCGACCGTCTGGCGCGGGTCGAGGGAGCCGTAGGGGTCCTGGAAGACCATCTGGAAGTCGCGTCGGGCCGTGCGAAGTTCGTCCCTGCTCAAGGAGTGCAGTTCGCGCCCCTCGAGCTTCACGCTGCCCGAGGTGGGCTTGTCCAGGGCCATCACGAGGCGTGCGATGGTCGACTTGCCCGAGCCGGACTCTCCGACGATCCCCACGCTGCGCCCGGCCTGCACCTCGAAGCTCACGCCATTGAGCGCCTTGACGGTGGGCGGCGGGCCCAGCAGCTTCTCGCGCGGCAGCGCGTAGTGGCGTACGAGGTCGGTCACTTGCAGCAGCGGCGTCTTCGTTTGCGTCATGCCACGGCCTCCGCTTCGATCTCTGCAATCTCTCCAAGCCGGATGCATCGCACCGCATGGTCATCGGGCAGCATCACCGCGGGTGGCCGCGTCGACTGGCAGGCATCGACCGTGTAGCTGCAGCGCCCCGCGAACGGACAACCCGCAGGCAGGTCCACGAGCTCGGGCACGCTGCCCCGAATCGTCGCCAGCCGCTGGCCCTTCGGCGCCCCGATCACCGGCCGAGCCGCGAACAGCCCCTTGGTGTACGGATGCGCCCGGTTCGCGAAGAGCGCGCGCGTCGGGCCGCTCTCCACCACGCTGCCGCCGTACATCACCAGCATGCGCTGCACGCTGTTGGCGATCACGCCGAGGTCGTGCGAGATCAGGATCAGCGCCATGCCCATCTCGGCCACCAGGTTCTGGATCAGGTCGAGCACCTGCTTCTGGATGGTCACGTCCAGCGCGGTGGTGGGCTCGTCGGCGATCAAGAGATCCGGCCCGCAGGCCAGCGCCATCGCGATGCCGATGCGCTGGCGCTGGCCGCCCGAGAACTGGTGCGGATAGGCATCCAGGCGCGAGGCCGCATCGGGAATGCCCACGCGCTGCAGCAGGTTCAGCGCCTCGGCGCGGGCCTGCTTGGCGGTGAGGCCTCGGTGCAGCCGCAGCGGCTCGCCGACCTGGCGTGCGATGGTGTGGACCGGGTTCAGGGCCGTCATCGGCTCCTGGAAGATCATGCCGATGCGGTTGCCGCGGATCCGGCACAGGGCCGACTCGGGCTGCCCGATGAGCTCCTGGCCGTCCAGGCGGATGCTGCCGGTGACCTTGGCGGTGGCGGGCAGCAAGCCCATGAGAGACATGACCGTGATGGACTTGCCGCAGCCCGACTCGCCCACGATGCCGAGGGTCTGGCCGCGCTCGAGCGAGAAGGAGACGCCGCGCACGGCCTGGGCGGGGCCGCGCTGGGTCTGCAGGCCGATGTGGAGGTTGTCGACTTCGAGGAGGGGCATGTCAGAAGGCGGGATCGGGCAGCCGGACGCAGAGGACGCGAAGGATTCGCGAAGGACGCGAAAGAACAGCCTGAAAGGGGTGGGGTGCGCGCGTGCGCAAGCCCTGCCCCGTGGCGAGAAGGCGTGAGCGAAGGTGGCGCGGCGTTCGCCCGGCAACAGCCCACTTCATTTGGTATTCCTTTCGCGTCCTTCGCGTAACCTTCGCGTCCTCTGCGTCCGGCTGTCCGAATTCAGTCATCACCCACCCCCTTCACCGAGCCCGCGCCAGGCGCGGATCGAGCAGATCGCGCAGGCCGTCGCCCAGCAGGTTCAGGCCCAGCACCGCCAGCGCGATGGCCATGCCCGGGAAGACGGCCAGCAGGGGCTGCTGGAACATCAGGGTCTGCGCCTCGCTGAGCATGCGGCCCCAGGACGGCTGCGGCGGCTGCGTGCCCAGGCCGAGGTAGGACAGAGCCGCCTCGGCCAGGATCGCGATGGCGAAGCGGATGGTGATCTGCACGATCAGCACCGCCGAGATGTTGGGCAGCACGTGCTGCATGGTGATGGCGAAGCTGCCCTTGCCGCAGGCGCGGGCCGCTGCCACGTACTCGCGCGACCAGATGGCGTTGGCCGAGGCGCGCGTGATGCGCGCGAAGGTGGGGATGTTGTAGATGCCGATGGCGATGATGGCGTTGACGATGCCCGCGCCGAAGACGGCCGTCATCATGATGGCCGAGAGGATGGCGGGGAAGGCCAGCGAGAAGTCGGAGAAACGCATGATGGCTTCTTCGACCCATCCCCGGCGCGCTGCGGCCAGCAGGCCCAGGGCGGTGCCCACGACCAAGCCGATGCCGACCGCGATGACGCCCACCAGGATGGACGCACGGGCCCCCACCAGCAGCAGCGAGGCCACGTCGCGCCCGAAGGCGTCGGTACCGAGCCAGTGGCTGGCCGAGGGCGCCTGCATCTTGTTGGCCATGTCCATGGCGTAGGGCGAGTAGGGCGTCCAGAGGTAGGAGACCAGGGCCGCGAGCAGCAGCAGGGCGGCGAGCACGCCGCCGATGACGAAGCTGCGGTGATGGCGCGCGCGTTGCCAGAAGCCGGGCAGTTTGAGGGCGGCGCCGCTCGGAGGAATGGATGCAATGGCGCTCATATGTCGCTCGCCTTGATGCGCGGGTCGATGACGGCATAGAGCACGTCGACCACGAAGTTGACGATGACGACCATGGCCGCGAGCAGCATGACGCAGTTGCGCACGACGATGAGGTCGCGGTTGCTGATGGCCTGGAAGATCAGGCGGCCCAGGCCCGGCAGGTAGAACACGTTCTCCACCACGATGGTGCCGGCGAGCAGCTCGGAGAACTGCATGCCCATGACGGTGATGACGGGGATCAGGGCGTTGCGCAGCACGTGGGTCCAGAGCACCGCGCGCTGGGTCACGCCCTTGGCGCGCGCGGTGCGCACGAAGTCCTCGCGCATGACCTCGAGCACGGCCGAGCGTGTGATGCGCGCGAGGATGGCCGCCTGCACGACGGCCAGGGACAGGGCGGGCAGCAGCAGCGACTTCAAGCCAGCGAAGACGCCTTCGCCCCAGCCGTCGAAGCCACCGGCGGAGAACCACTGCAGCTGCACGGAGAAGACGAGGATCAGCAGGATGGCGAACCAGAAGTTGGGGATGGCGATGCCGACCTGGGTGAGGCCCATCAAGCCGACGTCGCCGAGCTTGTTGTGGCGTGCGGCGGCGGTGACGCCCACGAGCAGGGCGAGCACGGTGGTGAAGGCCATGGCCAAGAGGGCCAGGGGGACGGTGAGTGCGAGGCGCTCGAGGATGAGGTCGAGCACGGGGGAGCTGTAGGCGTAGGAGTCGCCGAGGTCGCCGGTGAGCAGGCCCGCGATCCAGTGCCAGTAGCGGGTCCAGGCGGGTTGGTCGAGGCCGAGCTTGGTGGCCAGGGCGGCGACGGCTTCGGGCGCGGCATCCGGTCCCATGAGCATCTGCGCGGCGTTGCCGGGCAGGATCTCCAGGACCAGGAAGACGATGATGGAGGCGCCGATCAGCGTGCCGATCAGCGTGGCAAGGCGCTTGAGAAGAAAGAGGCTCATGGGGCGGGGCGCAGCATAACCCGACAACTGCAACAAGCGTGCCGTAGCACCGGATCCCCGAGGGGATCGCTCTCCCACGTTGCCGCCGGGGACTCCGTCAGCGGGGATAATCGCGGCATGGCCCTCATGATCACCGACGAATGCATCAACTGCGATGTCTGCGAGCCGGAGTGCCCGAACGATGCGATCTACATGGGCGAGGCGATCTACGAGATCGATCCGCACAAGTGCACCGAATGCGTGGGCCACTTCGATGAGCCGCAGTGCGTGCAGATCTGCCCCGTGGCCTGCATCCCGATCAACCCGGCCCACGTGGAAAGCCGCGAGACGCTGATGCAGAAGTACGAGCGTCTCACGGCAACGAAGGCCGCGCTGCCGCAGCCTCCGTCCGCACCCTCAGCCGGCGTCTGAAGCCGCGGGCTTGCGGCGCTTTTTCTTCGCGCCGCCTTCCTCCGCGGGCTTCGATCCCGGTCTCTCTCCGTAGCTCGCCGTGGCCTTGCGCGGCTCGGCCGCGAGCCTGGCGGCACGCGCTTTCTCGAGGCGCTCCTGGGCTTCGAGCCTGCGTTGCGCGAGGGCAGCGCGCTGGGCATCCTGCGCGGCGCGTTGGTCGCGCTGATGCGCCTGCTTTTCCTCGGACAGCCGCGTGCGTTCGAGCCGGTCGGCGAGCTTCGCGTTGCGCTGCGTGGCTTCGTCGGCGGCCCGGCGATCGTCGTCGGTGCGCACGTCGTCCACCTTCACCGTCGTTCCGCCCGCGCAAGGTCGGTCGCTGTAGCTGTTGCCGCAGCGCCAGGTCGACGTGCCCGGCTGCTGCGCGAATGCGCTCGTCACTGCACAGACGCCGATGGCCATCGCGCTCGCGACGATGGACCGGTGCATGCGGTGCGTCCTTCTCGTTCTCTCCCTCGTTGTCGACATCGTTCTTCTCTCCCTCTTGCTTCGCGCTCTGCTGGCGCTTCCCGCGATGAACGCTGGCTAGGGTGCGGCGGGCGCGCTGCCGTCGCCAGGCTCGCGCCGCGGCGGCTTGGGCCGGGGCGGTTTGCTCGTGTGGATGGTGGCCGTGGCCTTTTCCATTTCGCCCGCGAGCAGCGCGGGCAGGGCATGCAGGCTGCGCACGATCGCGTCGTCGATCGCGTCGCGCTGTTCCTTCAGCGGCTTCTTGAGCACCCAGTTGATCACCTCCGACTTCACGCCGGGATGGCCGATGCCGAGGCGCAGCCGCCAGTAGTCGCCGGTGCCGAGCTGCGCATGGATGTCGCGCAGGCCGTTGTGGCCCGCATGGCTGCCGCCGAACTTGAGCTTGGCCTGGCCGGGCACCACGTCGAGCTCGTCGTGTGCCACGAGGATTTCTTCGGGTGCGATCTTGAAGAAGCGCGCGAGCGCGGCGACCGACTTGCCCGAGAGGTTCATGAAGGTCTGCGGCTCGAGCAGCCAGATGCTCTGGCCGCCGATGTTTGCGCGTGCCGCGAGACCGTGGTAGCTGCGCTCGGGCACGAGGTTGAGCTTCCAGTCGCGCGCGAGGGCGTCGATCCACCAGAAGCCGGCGTTGTGCCGAGTGGCTTCGTATTCAGGCCCGGGATTACCGAGGCCGACGAACAGTTTGATCATGAGCGAATTATCGAGGGCCGGTATCGGACGTCCGGCTGTTGCTTCGAAGAGTCAGATGCTGTCTCCAGGCAATTATTTTGTAACTGAAGAAATCTTCCCTCACTACGATCGCGACTCCATCCAACAAAAAGAGGAGAAGTCTTGAGCCATTCATTCCTAGAAAACCTGCGTCGCGTCTCGCACGTGATGTGTGTCGCGGCCGCGGTCGTCCTGACCGGTTGCGCATCGCACTATGTCGACGGCGCGACCAGGGAAATCAACGCCAGCGAGTACCGCAAGCCCGCGACGCCGAAGCCCGTGCAGGTGGCCTTCGAGTTCCAGACCAAGGGCGTTGCGAACGCCCAGGCAACGAAGGTGCTGCAGCCGAAGGTCATCGAGAAGGTCAAGGCCAGCGGCCTGTTCTCCTCCGTCGAGGAAAAGCCCGTCCAGGGCGGCGCGCTGTTGAGCGTCAAGCTCAACAACGTTCCGCTGACCGACGACATTTTCCAGAAGGGCTTCGTGACGGGACTGACCTTCGGCCTCGCCGGCTCGCAGGCCTCCGACGGCTATATCTGCACCGTGAGCTACATGGGCGAGGGCCAATCCAGCCCCATCGTGAAGACGGCCCGGCATGCGATTCACACGACGATGGGCGCCACCGCGCAACCGGGCAACGCCAGGAAGGCCGCATCGATCGAGGAGGCCGTGTTCTCGATGGTCAGCCAGATCATGAGCAATGCACTGAACGATCTTTCGAAGGATCCAGCCTTCGCCGCCAACAACAACTGATCCAGGGGAGAAAGACACCATGAACAAGTTCGCCATTTCATTCCGTCGCATCGCCGCCGTGCTTTTCTGCACCGCGGCCATGGGCCTGGTCGGCTGCGCGCAGGTCAAACTCGCCGAGCCGGTGGCCAGCGCCGACAACATCCAGAAGGCCAAGGCCGGGGGCATCGGTCCGGTTTCCGTCGGCGAGTTCAAGCTCGCGGAGGGCAAGGACCGCTCGCTCGATCTGAAGGTCAGCATTCGCAGCAACACCTTCTTCTCGCCCTACGACAGCTCGCTGTCGAAGTACCTGGCCGAATCGCTGAAGGCCGACCTGAGCGCCGCGGGCGTGCTCGAGCCGGGAGCGTCGCGTTCCATTCGCGGTGAACTCACGCAGAGCACGGTCGACGCCCCGATGGGACGCGGCACCGCATCCCTGGCCGCGCGATTCATCGTGGAGGATCAGGGACGCAAGACCTACGACAAGGAGCTCAGCACCAAGGCGGACTGGGAGTCTTCGTTCGTGGGCGCGATCGCGATTCCCGATGCCATCAACCAGTACGTCGCGCTGTACAAGAAGCTCGTGGGCGAACTGCTGGACGACCCGAACTTCCGCAAGGCCGTTGCGCGTTGAGCCATGAAAAAAGCCCACCGGTCGGTGGGCTTTCTTCTTGAAGAGGCAGGAATTACTTCTTGCCGGACTTCTTGGCGGGCGCCGCTGCGGGAGCAGCTTCGGCAGCGCCTTCGGCAGCGGGTGCCGGCTCTTCGGCGACCAGCGGCGGCACGGCCGAGACCACGACCGGGTTGGTCTTGCCGTGGCTCACGAACTTCACGCCCTTGGGCAGCTTGATGTCGTTGACGTGCAGCGTGGCGTTCTTCTTCAGACCCGAGAGGTCGATCTCGATGAACTCGGGCAGGTCGCTGGGCAGGCAACTGACTTCGAGTTCGGTCATCACGTGGTTCACGAGGTTGTGGTCGAGCTTGACGGCATCGGACTCTTCCTCGCCCTTGAAGTGCAGCGGCACCTTCATATGCAGGCGGGTCTTGGCATCGACGCGTTGGAAGTCGATGTGCTGGACCAGCTGGCGGAACGGGTGGTACTGCACGTCGCGCAGCAGCACCTTGCTCACGCTGCCGCCGAGTTCCATCTCGAGGACGGAGGCGTGGAAGGCTTCCTTCTTCAGGGCGTGCCACAGCGCGTTGTGATCGAGCTCGATCAGTTGCGGCTGGCCTTCACCACCGTAGACGATGCCGGGCGTCTTGCCCGAGATGCGGAGACGGCGGCTCGCACCCGTGCCCTGCTTGGCGCGCTCGAAAGCGACGAATTTCATAGTTAACTCCTTGGAGCGAAGGCACGACGGCCATTTCGCTTCTTGAGCGCCGACCGCGACCAGTGCAGCGCCGGTTTCAAAATGACTTCCCGAGCGGGGAAGCCGGCTTTTTGCCCGAACGGCAGGAGCGCAATCTCAGAAGAGATTGTCCTGGTCCGAGAACAAACTCATCACCGACTCGCCCTTGGCAATGCGCTGGATCGTCTCGGCGATCAGCGGAGCCACGGAGAGCTGGCGGATCTTTCCGCAGCCGTTGGCGCTGTCGGAAAGGGGGATGGTGTTGGTCACGACCACCTCGTCGAGGGCCGTGCCCTTGCTGAGGCGCTCGATCGCGGGGCCCGAGAAGATCGGGTGCGTGCAGTAGGCGTAGACGCTCTTGGCACCGCGTTCCTTCAGCACTTCGGCCGCTTTGACCAGCGTGCCCGCGGTGTCGATCATGTCGTCCATGATCACGCAGTTGCGGCCGTCGATCTCGCCGATCACGTTCATGACTTCGCTGACGTTGGCCTTGGGGCGGCGCTTGTCGATGATGGCGAGGTCGCAGTTCAGTTGCTTGGCCAGTGCGCGCGCACGGACCACGCCGCCGACGTCGGGCGAGACCACGATCAGGTCTTCGTAGTTCTTGGCGCGCAGGTCGCCCAGCAGCACGGGCGAGGCGTAGATGTTGTCGACCGGGATGTCGAAGAAGCCCTGGATCTGGTCGGCGTGCAGGTCCATCGTGAGCACGCGCTCGACGCCCACGGTTTCCAGCAGGTTGGCCACGACCTTGGCCGAGATCGGCACGCGGCTCGAGCGCGGGCGGCGGTCCTGGCGGGCATAGCCGAAATAGGGAATCACGGCGCTGATCCTCTCGGCCGAAGCGCGCTTGAGCGCGTCGACCATGATCAGCAGTTCCATCAGGTTCTCGTTGGTCGGGGCGCAGGTGGACTGCACCACGAACACATCGCGTGCCCGCACGTTCTGATTGATCTCGACGGTGACTTCACCGTCGGAGAAGCGGCCTACGCGGGCGGCACCGAGGGTGGTGCCCAGGTTGCTCGCGATTTCTGCGGCAAGGCCCGGATTGGCATTGCCGGTGAAAACCAAGAAATCAGGATGGTGAGCCTGCATGAGCGCGTCCCGGCTGAGCGATTTGGCTTGGGAAAGCCGCCAAAGAGTTACGAGTCTTGGCGACCCTGGGGCCGCCGATTATTGCAGCGGGTCCAGGGACCGCGGCTTCAAAAAGAAACTACGGCCCGCGGGCCGTAGTTTCTGAAAGATTTGGCAGGGGAGAAAGGATTCGAACCTTTGCATGCTGGAATCAAAATCCAGTGCCTTAACCAGCTTGGCGACTCCCCTACACAGGTTGATGGTTTGCACCACCCACCGATATATGTCGCATCGAAACGCCTGGGCGCTCCGATCAGTTCCTCAGTCTGCCCAACCCCGGAGTGGATGAGCAGCCAGATTGTTGCATTGGCGAACCTGCCAGCCCGTGGGGCCCGAAAGCAGTTCCGCGTTCTGCGGTTCCTGCTGCATTCGGGCGAACACCGAACTTCCGGAGCCGGTCATCCTGGCATCGAGTCCTCGAGCGCCGAGCCAATCGATGGCTTCGGTGATCGCGGGACAGAGCCGCTGGGCAACCGGCTGCAGGTCGTTGTGGCCGAAATCGAAAACTTCCTCGCCGAGGCGAAAGGGGTTTTGATCGTCGTGCTGTTCGCGTACTGCAGCAAAGCCCGTGATTATAGCAACAGGACTGGCCCGTTGCAGATCATCCGCAGAAAAAATTAAACGGGTATCCAGTCCCTCGCGTGGCTTGACCACCACGAAGCGTGCGGACGGCAGTTCGATCGGGCGGATTTTCTCGCCGATGCCTTCGACCCAGGCGTTGTGGCCCGAGAGGAAGAAAGGCACATCGGCGCCCAGCGTCAGGCCGATGCGCGCGAGCTCCGACAGGGGCAGCCGCAGCTTCCAGAGCCGGTTGAGCGCCAGCAGGCAGGTCGCGGCATCGGACGAGCCGCCACCCATGCCGGCCTGCGAGGGCACGTGCTTCGCGACGCCGATGTGCGCGCCCTGGCCCGGCGCCGCATGGGTCTGCAGCGCGCGCGCGGCGCGCAGCACGAGGTCGTCGGCCGGCAGCGGCACGGTCAGGTCCTCGCGGCTCAACTGGCCGTCGCCGCGCAACTCGACGTGGAGCGTGTCGCACCAGTCGATCAGCATGAAGACCGACTGCAGCAGGTGGTAGCCGTCGTCGCGCCGGCCGGTGACGTGGAGGAAGAGGTTGAGCTTGGCCGGCGCGGGAAGGTCGTAGATCGCCTTCATGACGCCGGCATGCGCTCGAACACGATGCGCAGGTCGGCCCGCGGCGTCGGCGTCTCGCGCACGGCCTGCAGCCGGCCGCTCGCGAGCTGGCCGAGGTCTGGGCGCCAGCCGGGCACGGGGTCGTTGCGCCCGTCGAGCCAGCCGAACAGCGCGGCGACCGGAATCGCGGCGCCGGTGGCGGCCTCGATCAGCGCGTCGAGCGAGGCATAGCGCCGGGTGTCGTTGCCGTTCTTCGAGCAGCGCCTCGCCGGGCGACCAGTGCAGCTGGGCCAGCGTGCTGCCGATCGGCGTGGTGAGCGAGAGCTCGCCGGTCTCGGGCGAGCCGCGAAGTTCGAACAGGGCCGAGAAGGTCTGCACCGGCTCGCTGTCGACGCGCAGCGACATGCGGCCGCTCCAGGCATTCGTTGCGCGCGGCACGGAGGCCTTCGAGCCGCCCGTGAGCTGCGCGCAACCGGCCACCGAGAAAGCGGCGAGCGATGCCAGCAGCAGACGCCGGCGGCCGTCGGACCGCTCGGCGGGGACCGCGAGCGCCACCATCAAGGCTTGACCCGCAGGCGCTTGAGCGTTTCCTGCAGGGTTTCGTTGTCGGCGTCGCTCAGCAGCGCTTCCTTCCAGATCGTGACCGCGCGGTCCTTCTGGCCGATGCTCCACAGCACTTCGCCGAAGTGCGCGCCGATCTCCGGATCGGGGCGCGTCTTGTAGGCGGCCTCGAGGATGCGGATGGCTTCGGCCGTGTTGCCGAGCCTGAACTCGACCCCAGCCCAGGCTGTCGGCGATGAACGGGTCTTCGGGCGCGAGCTGCACGGCCTTCTGGATCAGCGTGCGGGCTTCCTCGAGCCGGATCTTGCGATCGGCGAAGGAGTAGCCGAGGGCGTTGTAGGCGTTCTGGTTCTCGGGCTTGAGCTGCATCAGCCGGCGCAGCAGCCGCTCCATCTCGTCGAGGCGGTCGAGCTTCTCGGCCATCATGGCCTGGTCGTAGACGAGGTCGGTGTCGTCGGGCGCGGCGGCCGACGCCTGGGCCAGCATGTCGTAGGCGGCCTGGAACTGCTTGGCGTCGCGCAGCAGCTGCACCTCGGCCAGGAACTTCTGCTTCTTGTCCTCGGGCGTGCGCTCGGGCAGGCCGCGCACGAGCTCGCGTGCCTGCGGCAGCTTGCCCTGGCGGGCCAGCAGGCCGGCACGGCGGGTCTGTGCGATCGTCAGGTCGTCTGTGCTGTCGATGCGCGCGAGCCAGCGCTCGGCGCCGGTGAGGTCCTTGCGCCGCTCGGCCAGTTGCGACAGCAGCAGGTAGGCCTGCGTCATGCCGCGGTTGCGGTCGACGGCTTCGGGCTGCGCGGGGGCCGGCTGGCTGCTGGCCAACTCGAGGTAGCGCTTGAGCGAGGTTTCGGCCGCCGCGTCCTGGCGTGCCTGGGCCTGCAGGCTGCCGAGCAGCAGCCAGGGTTCGGCGAGCTCGGGGCGCGCGACGGTCAGCGACTGCAGCTGGCTCGAGGCCTCGGCGTAGCGGCGGTTCTCGACCAGCACGCGCGAATAGGCCACGCGCAGTTCGGGCGAGGCCTTCGGATTGCCTGCCAGGTAGCGCGTGACGATCGGTTCGGCCAGCGGCTGGCCCGGATCGATGAGTTCGAGCGCGAGCGCTGGCGGCGCATCGGAGGCCGGATCGGCCTGCTGGCCCTTGCGCGCGGCCTCGAGCGCACCCGCGTTGTCGCCGGCATTGAGGCGCAGCCGACCCACCGTGGCCCAGGCCAGGCCCGCCGTCGCGGGATTCTTGAGCTCGTCGGTCAGCGCCTGCTCGACCACCGTGGCGGCGAGCTTCTTGTCGGTGGCGCGCGAGTAGTTGCGCGCGATCACGGCCATCAGCAGCGGCCGCTCGACCTGCGGGCTGGCCGCGATCTCGGCGCGCAGCAGCTCGGTCGTGTCGCCGATGCGGTTGAGCAGGATCAGGATCTGCAGCTCGAAGCGGCGTGCGTCGCGCGAGTTGGGCACCGTGTCCTGCCAAGCGCGTGCCGCGGCGAGGGCGGCATCGCCCGAGCGCGATTGCAGCGCGATCTCGATCGCGCGCTGGAACAGCCTGCCGTCGCGCAGCCTGCGTGCCGCGTCGAGCACGTACTGGTAGCCCGAACCGGGATCGCCCGAGCGCGCGCTGAGCTCGCCCATGAGGATCTCGTAGAACATGTCGGCGCTCAGGGCCGAGGGTTGCGGCGCGGGATCGGCCGCGGCTGCTGCCGTAGCGGGCTTCGCGGGCGCCGTGCGCGCGGGCGGCTTGGCGGGCTGCGGGCTCGCGGGAGTCGCCGGCCTGGGCGGCGCGCTGCGTTCGATGATGGGAGCCGGGCTGTCCGGCGCGGCGGGGTCGGAGGACTGCGCGTGGACGTGGGCGGCGCAGGCCAGGAGCACGAGTGACGCTACCGCCGCAAGGCGGTGTCGGCGGGGCGATGGAATCATCGAACCATAATAATCCATGCATTTGAACGAGCACCGCGTGGGGCTTCGTGTCACGCAGTTGTTGGAGCCCCATGCCTGAGCTACCCGAAGTCGAAGTCACGCGGCGCGGAATCGCCGACCGCATCGCCGGCGCGCGCATCGATGCCGTGCGCATCGGCAAGCCGCTGCGCTGGGCGCTGATGGTGGCGCCCGAACTGCTGGTGGGCCGCCGCGTGCGCGAGGTGCGCCGGCGCGGCAAATACCTCCTGATCGATCTCGACGTGGGCCTGCTGCTGCTGCACCTGGGCATGTCGGGCAGCCTGCGCTTCGATGCCGCCCTGCCCGAGCCCGGTGCGCACGATCACTTCGATCTCGTCACCGACCGCGGCACGCTGCGGCTCAACGATCCGCGCCGCTTCGGTGCCGTGGTCTACGTCGACGACGAGGCCGCGCCCTGGGCGATCAAGCTGCTCGGCGGGCTCGGCATGGAGCCGCTGGGCGAGGCCTTCGACCTCGATGCCTTCCATGCCGGCCTGCGCAAGCGCCGCACCGCGATCAAGCAGGTGCTGCTCGCGGGCGACGTGGTGGTGGGCGTGGGCAACATCTACGCCTCGGAGGCGCTGTTCCAGGCCGGCATCCGCCCCACGCTGTCGGCCGCGCGCATCAGCCGGCCGCGTGCTGCGCGGCTGCATGCCGCGGTCAAGGAGATCCTGGCGCGCGCGGTCGAGAAGGGCGGCAGCACCCTGCGCGACTTCTCCATCGACGGCCAGAACGGCTACTTCCAGCTCGAGGCCACGGTCTACGGCCGGGCCGGCGAACCGTGCCGGGTCTGCGGCACGCCGATCCCGGCTGCTGCGCCAGGGGCAGCGCTCGACCTATTACTGTCGGGTGTGCCAGAAGTGATCCGATGAACGGTCGCAGTGCCGCAGTCCGACCGGAGGTCAATGCGCGCGGATCACCCGGTTTTCAGATTGCGATGTTATATTTGTAAGAAAGTTTTTACATTTCCACCTTGAGCCGCTCCTTCAACCAACAACTCGATCAGCACGGTGCGTGGCGGAGCAACTTCGCCCATCGGCTGCAGTGGCTGTCCCGCTGGCTGACCGAGAACGAGCTGCTCGACCAGGCGGTGGCCGAGCGGCTGCGCGGGCTCGAATCGCAGATCCGCACCAGCAAGGTCATGGTCGCTTTCGTCGCCGAGTTCTCGCGCGGCAAGTCGGAATTGATCAACGCGATCTTCTTCGCCGGCTACGGGCGGCGTATCATGCCGGCGAGCGCGGGCCGCACCACCATGTGCCCGACCGAGCTCGGCTACGACGCCACGCTGGCGCCCAAGCTGCGCCTGCTGCCGATCGAGACCCGCCTGGAGCCGCACTCGCTCGCCTACTGGCGCGACCAGCCCGCGCGCTGGACCGAGATCGCGATCGACGTCGGCGATGCCGAGCGCCTGGCCCAGGCCATGGCCAAGGTGGCCGAGGTGCGCTGGGTCTCGCAGGACGAGGCGCGCGCGCTGGGCTTCTGGAACGAGGAGACGCCCGACGACAACCCGGTGCAGGACGCCGAGGGCCGGGTCGAGATCCCGCGCTGGCGCCATGCCGTGCTGAACATGCCGCATCCGCTGCTCGAGCAGGGGCTGGTGATCCTCGACACCCCGGGCCTCAACGCGATCGGCGCCGAACCCGAGCTGACGGTGAGCCTGATCCCGCAGGCGCACGCGGTGGTCTTCATCCTCGGCGCCGAAACCGGCGTCACCCGCTCCGACCTGTCGATCTGGCGCGAGCACCTGGTGACCGAGAACGAGGGCAGCGACACGCGCTTCGTGGTGCTCAACAAGATCGACACCCTGTGGGACACGCTGAGCACCCACGCGCAGATCGAGCAGCAGATCGAGCAGCAGCGCCAGGTCGCCGCCAAGCACCTCGACGTGCCGCTCGCGCAGGTGCTGCCGGTGTCGGCGCAGAAGGGCCTGCAGGCCAAGGTGCACCGCGACGCGCGGCTGCTCGAGGCCAGCCGCCTGCCCGCGCTCGAGGCCCTGCTGGGCCAGGGCGTGCTCGGCAAGCGCGAGACCATGCTGCGGCTGGCCGTCGATGCCGGCATGGCCGCGCTGCGGACCGAGGCCGAGCGCATCCTCAAGGTGCGCCAGCGCGACCTGGCCGAGCAGGCGCTCGAGCTGCAGGGGCTGCGCGGCAAGAACGTGTCGGTGATCCGGCACATGCGTGCGCGCATCGACCAGGAACAGAACGAGTTCGAAGGCAGCAACGCGCGCATCCTGGCGCTGCGCTCGGTGCAGGGCAAGCTGCTGCGCGAGGTCTACGCGGTGCTGGGCCGCACGGCGCTCAAGGCCGACATGGTGCGGCTGTCGGCCGCGCTCAAGCGCCCCGGCGTGAAGTTCAACGTGCGCAAGGTGTACGGCGAGACCTTCGACTCGCTGCGCAACAACCTGCGCGAGGTGCAGGCGACCACGGCCGAGATCCAGTCGATGCTGCACGCCACCTTCCGCCAGCTCAACGCCGAGCAGGGCTTCACCCTGCAGGCGCCGGCCGAGCCCGACCTCAGCGGTTTCGAGCAGGAGCTCAGCCAGATCGAGCGCAGCCACATCCACTACCTGGGCGTGGGCAACATGCTCAAGCTCGCGCAGGCCGACTTCTGCGACAAGCTGGTGCGCGCGCTCGCGAGCCGGCTGCGGCTGGTGAACGAGGCCGCCATGACCGAGGTCGAGCGCTGGAGCAAGGGCGCCAGCGCGCAGATCGATGCGCAGCTCAAGGAGCGCCGCCGCAACTTCAGCAAGCGCATCGAGGCGATCGAGCGCATCCAGAACGCGGCCGGCAGCCTCGACGAGCGGCTGCTCGAGCTGGCCACGCAGGAGAGCACGCTGGCCGGGCTGCAGCAGCGCCTGAGCGAGTTCACCGCGCTGATCGCGCAGCAGGGCAAGCCGTCCGCCACGGCGGCCGCGGGCGGCGAGCTGCGTGCCGCGGCCTGAGCACGGCGTGCCGGCGAGCGTTGCCGCGCGCACGCGCAAGCGCAGCCCCGAGGCGGCCGCGGCCGCCGCCTTGACACTCCCGGCGCACTTCGCCGAGCGGGTGGTTGCCTGGCAGCGCAGCCATGGTCGCAGCGAGCTGCCGTGGCAGAACACGCGCGATCCCTACCGCGTGTGGCTGTCGGAGGTGATGCTGCAGCAGACGCAGGTCACGACGGTGCTCGGCTATTTCGCGCGCTTCCTCGAGCGCTTTCCCGACGTGCGGGCGCTGGCCGAAGGCACCGAGGACGAGGTCTTCGGCTTGTGGAGCGGCCTCGGCTACACAGCCGCGCGCGCAACATGCACCGCTGCGCGCAGGAGGTGATGGCGCGCTTCGGCGGCAGCTTTCCCCAGACGGCCGCCGAACTGGCCACCTTGCCCGGCATCGGCCGCTCCACCGCCGCGGCCGTCGCGGCCTTCTGCTTCGGCGAGCGCGTCGCCATCCTCGACGGCAACGTCAAGCGCGTGCTGACGCGCGTGCTGGGCTTCGGCGAGGACCTGTCCTCGTCGGCCAGCGAGCGCCTGCTCTGGGACCACGCGACGCAATTGCTGCCCCCGGCCGACGACCGCGAGGCGATCGCGAGCTACACGCAGGGCCAGATGGACCTCGGCGCCACCGTCTGCCTGCCGCGCAAGCCGAGCTGCATGCTGTGCCCGGTCAACGACAGCTGCGTGGCGCGGCGCGAAGGTTCGCCCGAGCGCTATCCGGTCAAGACGCGCAAGCTGCGGCGCACGGCGCAGTCGCTGTGGGTGCTGCTGGCGCGCGACGCGAAGGGGCGCGTGTGGCTCGAGAAGCGGCCCGTCAAGGGCATCTGGGCCGGCCTGCATTGCCTGCCGGTGTTCGATTCGCACGACGAGCTGCTGGCCGCGCTGCCCGCGGCCGAGCGCGACCGCTGCGAGGACCTCGCGCCCTTCGTGCACGTGCTGACCCACAAGGACCTGCACCTGCATCCGGTGCGCATCGATGGCGGAACGCCGCAGGGCGACGCGGCGCGCTGGGTCGAGGCCGCGGAGTGGCTGGGCCTGGGACTGCCCGCGCCGGTGCGCAAGCTGCTCGAGAGCACCGGGGGCTGAGGCCCGGTCCCTCGCCCTTCTTTCTTCAGCTCGCGTCGAGTTCGCGGTGCCGCTTGAGCGCGCCCCAGCGCGCGCCGAAGCTGCGCGCCAGCTGCTCGACCAGGAACACCGAGCGGTGCTGCCCGCCGGTGCAGCCGATCGCCACCGTCACGTAGCTGCGGTGGTCGCGCGTGAGCGCATCGAGCCAGCGCGTGAGGAACTGCTCGATGTCCTCGTACATGCGCGCCACGTCGTCGTGCTCGCGCAGCCAGTCGGCCACCGGTGCGTCGCGGCCCGTCAGCGGCCGCAGCGTGGGCACGTAGTGCGGGTTGGGCAGCATGCGCACGTCGAACACGAAATCGGCATCGAGCGGTACGCCGCGCTTGAACGCGAAGGATTCGAACACCAGCGTCAGGCGGCTCTGCGGCGCCGAGATCAGCGACTTGACGTAGCTCTGCAGCTGCGCCGGCCGGATCAGGCTGGTGTCGATCACGTCGGCGCCTTCGCGCAGGTCGGCCAGCAGCTCGCGCTCGAGCTCGATGGCCTGCACCAGCACGCGCTGCTGGTCGGGCACGTCGGTGCGGCCTTCCTGGCTCGACAGCGGATGGCGGCGCCGGGTTTCCGAATAGCGGCGCAGCAGCGCATCGGTGGTCGCGTCGAGGAACAGCGAGCGCAGCGACACGCCGTCGCTGCGCAGCGCCTCGAGCTGCTGCGGCACGATCGGCAGCGAGACGCCGCTGCGCACATCCATCGCGATCGCCACGCGCTGGGCGTTCTGCGCGTGCTGCAGCGCGATGAAGGGCGTGAGCAGCTCGGGCGGCAGGTTGTCGACGCAGTAGTAGCCCGCGTCCTCGAGCGCATGCAGCGCGACCGACTTGCCGGAGCCCGACATGCCGGTGATGAGCACCAGGTCGAGGCTCATCGCGCGGCCCCGTGGTCTTGGCGCGCCGCCTTCATGAGGCGGCCGCCGGCGTCTTGTGGCCCAGCATCTCGCGCGCATGGGCGAGCGAGGTCTGCGAGACCTTCTCGCCGCCCAGCATGCGGGCGATCTCGTTCGCGCGGCTGTCGCCGTCGAGCAGCGACACGCCGCTCTCGGTGCGCGGGCCGTCCTTGCCGCCGGTTCCCGCGGTCTGCCGCTTGGCGACCACGAGGTGGTGGTCGGCGCAGGCCGCCACCTGGGGCAGGTGGGTGACCGCGAGCACCTGGCGGTCGCGGCCCAGCTGCTTCATGAGCCGGCCCACGGTCTCGGCAACCGCGCCGCCGACGCCCGAATCGACCTCGTCGAAGATCAAGGTCTGCGCGGTGCCGAGCTGGCTGGTGGTGACCGCGATCGCCAGCGCGATGCGCGAGAGTTCGCCGCCCGAGGCCACCTTGCCGATCTGGCGCGGCGTGCTGCCGGCGTGGCCGGCGACCAGGAAGGCGATCTCCTCGAGACCGGCCTTGCCCGGCTGGGCCAGCGGCTGCAGATCGACCTCGAAGCGGCCGCCCTGCATGCCCAGGCCCTGCATCGCCTGCGTGACCGCCTGGGCCAGCTTCGGGCGCGGCCTGCTTGCGCAGCTTGCCGAGCGCGCGGGCCTCCTTCAGGTAGGCCTGCTGCGCCGCTTGCTCGGCGCGTTCCAGGCCTTCGAGGTCGCTCTGCGCGTCGAGCGCCTGCAGCTCGGCCTGCCAGCCGGCCAGCAGCGCCGGCAGTTCGGCCGGCGGGCGCTTGTAGCGGCGCGCCAGCGACATCCACAGGCTGATGCGTTCGTCGAGCTCGGCCAGCCGTTGCGGGTCGGTGTCGGCGTCGCGCAGGTAGCCGTGCAGCGAGTGCGCGGCGTCGGCGGCCTGCGCGATGCTCGAGGACAGCACTTCGCCGAGCGCGCGGAACTCGGGCTCGATGTGTTCGCAGTTCTGCAGCAGCGTGACCGCGCGCGAGAGCGCGGCCAGCGCGCCGTTGTCCTCGTCCTCGAGCGCTTGACTGGCGCCCTGGGCCGCATCGATCAGCGCCTGCGCGTTCGAGATGCGCGTGTGGCTCGACGACAGCTCTTCCCATTCGTCGGTGCCGGGCGCGAGCTTCGCGACCTCCGAGATCTGCCACTGCAGCCGCTCGCGCTCGCGCTGCAGCGAATCCTGCGTGCCGCGCGCCTGTTCGAGCGCTGACAGCGCCTGACGCCAGCCCTGCCAGGCGGCGTCGAGCGCATCGGTGCGCACGCCCGCGTAGGCGTCGAGCAGGCCGCGCACCGCGTCGGGCCGCGTGAGGCTCTGCCAGGCGTGCTGGCCATGGATGTCGAGCAGCCGGTCGCCGATGTCGCGCAACTGCGTGGCGGTGGCGGGGCTGCCGTTGATCCAGCCGCGGCTGCGGCCCTGCAGGTCGACGGTGCGGCGCAGCAGCAGGGCATCGCCCGCCTCGAAGCCGCCTTCGTCGAGCCAGGCCGTGAAGGCCGGATCGTGGTCGAACTCCGCGCTCACGTCGAGCCGCTCGGCGCCTTCGCGCACCGCGCCCGCATCGGCGCGATTGCCCAGCGCGAGCTGCAGCGCGTCGATCAGGATCGACTTGCCCGCGCCGGTTTCGCCGGTCAGCACCGTGAAGCCGCCCGACAGGTCGATCTCGAGGGATCGCACGATCACGAAATCGCGCAGTGCGATGCGTCTGAGCGCCATCTCAGGAGCCTCCTTCGTTCCAATGCAGTTTCTTGCGCAGCGTGTCGAAATAGCTCCAGCCGCGCGGATGCAGGAAGCGCACCCTGAAATCGGAGCGGCGCACCACCACGCGGTCGCCGATCGCGAGCGAGGCCAGCGATTGCATGTCGAAATTCGCGCTGGCATCGCGCCCGCCCACGAGCTCGATCACGATCTCGTCGGCATCGGGCAGCAGCACCGGGCGGTTCGACAGCGTGTGCGGCGCGATCGGCACCAGCACCCAGCCCGGCACCGCCGGATGCAGCAGCGGCCCGCCGGCCGACAGCGCGTAGGCCGTCGAGCCCGTGGGCGACGCGATGATCAGGCCGTCGGCGCGCTGGTTGGCCACGAAATGCTTGCCCACCGAGACCCGCAGCTCGACCATGCCCGAGGTCGCGCCGCGGTTGACCACCACGTCGTTCATCGCGAGCGCATCGAACACCACGGCGCCGTCGCGCATCACCTGCGCGTGCATCAGGCTGCGGTGGTCTTCCTCGTATTCGCCGGCCAGCATCGGGATCAGCGTGGCCTGGTAGTTGTCGAGCGGGATGTCGGTGATGAAGCCGAGCCGGCCTCGGTTGATGCCGATCAGCGGGATGCCGAAGGCCGCGAGCTGCCGGCCGATGCCGAGCATGGTGCCGTCGCCGCCGACCACCAGGCCGAGGTCGCACTGCTGGCCGATCTGCTCGACCGTGAGCGCTTCGTAGCGGTCGCCGGTGGGCAGGGCCTGGGCCGGTTCGCCTTCGCGCGGCTGCTCGACGTAGACCTTGCAGCCCTGCGATTCGAGAAAACTCGCGATGCCTTCCATCACGCTGTCGCGCTCGCCGCACCGGGCTCCGGAAGCCTGGTATTTGCCGATCAGCGCGACGTGACGAAAGGGAGAGGTCATGGCTACAAATTACAACACTAAAATCTTGCAATGCTGGACGACCGCGCCAAGTTGCTGCTCAAGACGCTCGTCGAGCGCTACATCGCCGAAGGCCAGCCTGTCGGCTCGCGAACGCTCTCGCGTTCCTCGGGCCTGGACCTCTCGCCCGCGACCATCCGCAACGTGATGTCGGACCTCGAGTCGCTCGGGCTGATCGCCAGTCCGCACACCTCGGCGGGCCGCGTGCCCACGGCGCGCGGCTACAGGCTTTTCGTGGACACCATGCTCACCGCGCAGCGCGAGCACCTGGCCGCGCCGAGCCTCGCGCCCGACCAGCCGCAGCGCGTGATCGCCAATGCGGCGCACCTGCTGTCGAACCTCTCGCAGTTCGTCGGCGTGGTGATGGCGCCGCGGCGCTCGTCGGTGTTCAAGCAGATCGAGTTCCTGCGCCTGTCGGACCGCCGGCTGCTGGTGATCATCGTCTCGCCCGAAGGCGACGTGCAGAACCGCGTGATCTTTCCCGAGGCCGATTACTCGCAGTCGCAGCTGGTCGAGGCCGCGAACTACATCAACGCCCACTACGCGGGCCTGACGATCGAGCAGGTGCGCGACCGGCTGCAGTCCGAGGTCGACACGCTGCGCGGCGAGATCGCGGCGCTGATGCAGGCGGCCGTGAAGGTCAGTTCTGACGTGCTGAGCGAATCGCAGGAAGACGACGTCGTGATCTCGGGCGAGCGCAACCTGCTCGCGGTCAGCGACTTCTCGAGCGACATGGGGCAGCTGCGCCGCGCCTTCGAGCTGTTCGAGCAGAAGGCGCAGCTGATGCGGCTGCTCGACGTGTCGAGCAAGGCCGAGGGCGTGCGCATCTTCATCGGCGGCGAAAGCCAGGTGGTGCCGGTCGAGGAGCTGTCCATCGTCAGCGCCAACTACGAGGTCGACGGCCAGGTCGTTGGCACGCTGGGCGTGATCGGACCGACGCGCATGCCCTACGAGCGCATGATCCAGATCGTCGATATCACGTCCAAGCTGGTCAGCAACGCGCTGAGCCACCGCAAGTAGCGAGGCACCTTTTCGGCGCGAATAGAATCGAGCCCACGTGGGCCGTTAGCTCAGTTGGTTAGAGCAGCGGACTCATAATCCGTTGGTCGCTGGTTCAAGCCCAGCACGGCCTACCACCCGTATTTTTGAGATTTGTTCCGACGGATCGGGAAGTCTCAAAAATGCATGCTATGATAGCAAGCTGTGCGGCTGTAGCTCAGTTGGATAGAGTACTTGGCTACGAACCAAGGGGTCGTGGGTTCAATTCCTGCCAGCCGCACCACTCTTCAAGGGTCAACTCGGAAACGAGTTGACCCTTTTCTTTTGGGTACGAGGCTCGTCCGCGCGGCGGACGCCACGCTTGTCTTTCGATCTCCGGAGGCGTCGCTTGAACAAGGCATTCACCAAGGAAACCGATTCCGACGCGGACGACGATGGCGCCGACGGCGCCATGCCGCCGCTGCCCGCGGGCGGCAAGAACTACATCACCCCCGCCGGCTATGCGCGGCTGCGCACCGAGCTGCTGCAGCTGATGGACGAGGAGCGGCCCAAGGTGGTCGAGGCCGTGCACTGGGCCGCCAAGAACGGCGACCGCTCGGAGAACGGCGACTACCTCTACGGCAAGAAGCGGCTGCGCGAGATCGACCGCCGCATCCGCTTCCTCACCAAGCGGCTCGAGATCGCCGAGGTGACCGATCCCTCGGTGCACCACGGCAGCGACCAGGTCTTCTTCGGCGCCACGGTGCGCTACGCGGACGAGAACGGCGACGAGCGCAGCGTGACGATCCTCGGCATCGACGAGGCCGACAGCGCGCAGTCGCAGGTCAGCTGGATCTCGCCGATCGCGCGGGCGCTGCTGAAGGCGCGGGAGGGCGATGTGGTCAAGCTCGTCACGCCGGGTGGCACGCACGAGGTCGAGTTGCTGTCGGTCGTCTATCCGGCGCCAGGGCCGGCCGCCGTGTAATCAGGCTGCCGGAACGGTGCGCGCCGCGGACAGCACCGAGGTGGTCCGGCGCACCGAGCGCAGCACCGCATCGAGGTGCGAGCGGTCGCGCACCGCGATCACGAAGCGCAGGTCGGTCGAATCCTGCGGCGTTTCGTCGGCCATCTCGACGTGGGTGATGTCGGCCTCGGCATCGGCCAGCGTGGCGGCCACGCGCGCCAGCACGCCCTTGTCGTTGCGCACGGTGATGATCACGCCGGTCTCGAAGGCGCGCGTCGGCTCGTCGGCCCACTCGACCGCGAAGAAGCGTTCGCTGTCCTTGTGGCGCAGGCGCTGGCCCACGCCGCAGGCCTCGGTGTGCACCACCAGGCCTTCGCCGTGGCCGAGATAGCCCACGATCGGGTCGCCCGGGATCGGCCGGCAGCACAGCGCGAAGCGCACGGAGGAGTTCTCGCTGCCGTCGAGCGTGACCGCGCCCTGCGAGATGGTCTCGTGCGAGATGAAGCGCTCGCGGCTCAGCAGCAGCGCGTCGGGGCGCTCGCCGAGCTCGGCCATGAGCGCCATCAACCGCTTGGCCACGATGCTCGCGATGCGCTTGCCCAGGCCGATGTCGGTCAGCAGTTCGGCGCGCGAGCGGTTGCCGGTGAAGCGCAGCAGCTTTTCCCACAGCGGCTGGTGCTCGGCATCGTCCTCGGGCAGCTTGCCCAGGCCTTCGGCGCGCAGGGCCTGCGCCAGCAGCTTCTCGCCCAGGCCTTCGGATTCGGCATGGGCGAGGGTCTTGAGGTAGTGGCGGATCTTCGAGCGCGCACGGCCGGTTCGCACGAAGCCCAGCCACGCCGGGTTGGGCGTGGACACCGGCGCGGTGATCACCTCGACCACGTCGCCGTTCTTGAGCTCGGTGCGCAGCGGCACCTGGTCGCCGTTGATGCGCGCGGCCGAGGTGTGGTCGCCGATGTTGCTGTGGATCGCGTAGGCGAAGTCGACCACGGTCGCGCCGCGCGGCAGCGCCATGATCTGGCTCTTGGGCGTGAAGACGTAGACGGCGTCGGGGAACAGGTCGACCTTGACGTGGTCCCAGAACTCCGCGGCGTCGCGCGTCTCGTCCTGGATGTCGAGCAGCGACTGCAGCCACTTGGTGCCCAGGCGATCGTTGCTGGCCGTGCTCGGGTCCGCGGCCTTGTAGAGCCAGTGCGCCGCCACGCCCGATTCGGCCACCACGTGCATGGCGTCGGTGCGCAGCTGGAACTCGACGCTGACGCCCGCCGGGCCCACCAGCGTGGTGTGCAGCGACTGGTAGCCGTTGAGCTTGGCGATCGCGATGTGGTCCTTGAACTTGCCCGGCAACGGCTTGTACATCTGGTGCAGGATGCCCAGGCCGGTGTAGCAGGCGATCACGTTCGGCACGATCAGCCGGAAGCCGTAGATGTCGGTCACCTGCGCGAAGCTCAGGTGCTTTTCCTCCATCTTGCGATAGATCGAATAGAGCGTCTTCTCGCGCCCCGCGATCCGCAGCGTCATGTTGGCGGCGGCGAAGGCGGTCTCGACCTCGCGCTGCACCTTCTGGATCAGGTCGCGCCGGCGGCCGCGCGCCTTGGCCACGGCCTTGGCCAGCGTTGCATAACGCCACGGCTTGAGGTGCCGGAACGACAGTTCCTGTAACTCGCGGTACGTTTGGTTGAGGCCGAGCCGGTGCGCGATCGGCGCGTAGATCTCGAGCGTCTCGCGCGAGATCCGCGCCCATTTCTCGCGCGGCGCATCGGCCAGCGTGCGCATGTTGTGCGTGCGGTCGGCCAGCTTGACCAGGATGACGCGCACGTCGCGCGCCATTGCCAGCAGCATCTTGCGGAAGGACTCGGCCTGGTTCTCCTCGCGCGTGTTGAACTGCAGCTTGTCGAGCTTGGTGAGGCCGTCGACCAGCTCGGCCACCGGCGCGCCGAAGCGCTCGATCAGCTCGGGCTTGGTGACGCCGCAGTCCTCGATGGCGTCGTGCAGCAGGGCGGCCATCAGGGCCTGCGCGTCGAGCTTCCATTCGGCGCATTGCGCCGCCACGGCGATGGGATGGGTGATGTAGGGCTCGCCGCTGTTGCGCAGCTGGCCCAGGTGGGCCTCGTCGGCGAAGCGGTAGGCGCGGCGGACCAGCTCGGTGTCTTCGGGGCCCAGGTAATCGAGCCGCGCCGTCAGGGCCGCGAAGCTGGCGGCGGCCGCATTCAGCGCCGCCGGGCTCGGCTTCGGCGTGCCCGCAGGGGCATGGGACTGAGATTTTGCGACCGCGCTCATGGCTATCACTTTAGCGTGACCGCTGTGTGGACGTGATCAGGCGTAAAAAAAGCACCGCGTCGCGGTGCTTTTCCGTTGCAAGCCTGCGTCAGCGATCAGCCGGGAACCTTCTTGAGCATTTCCAGGCCGATCTTGCCTTCGGCGATCTCGCGCAGCGCGGTCACGGCCGGCTTGTTCTTGCTTTCGATCTTCGGGGCATGGCCCTGGCTCAGCATGCGCGCGCGGTAGGTCGCGGCGAGCACGAGCTGGAAGCGGTTGGGGATCTGCTGCAGGCAGTCTTCGACGGTGATGCGGGCCATGATGGGATCTTTCGGTCGGTGAGCGTGGAATCAGGGGATGTTCAAGGCGGCGAAAGTGTCGGCACGCGCGCGTCGCTGTGCGGAGTACCGGAGCCGCTGAGCGTGGACGATCGCCTTGAGATCGAACAGTGCGCGCTCAAATAACTCGTTGATTATAACGAAATCGAATTTCCCGGCCTGCGCCATCTCTTCGGCGGCGTTCTGCAGCCGCAGTTCGATGACCGCGGCGCTGTCCTCGCCCCGGCGTTCCAGCCGCGAGCGCAGCTCCTCCCAGCTCGGCGGCAGGATGAAGATCATCACCGCGTTCGCGAAGGCCTTGCGGATCTGCAGCGCGCCCTGGAAGTCGATCTCGAGGATCACGTCGGCGCCCTGGGCGATCCGTTCCTCGATCGCCTTCTTGGAGGTGCCGTAGCGCTGCCCGTGCACATGGGCCCATTCGACGAAGGCGTCCGAGGCCACCATCGCATCGAACTCCGAGGTCGAGGCGAAGAAGTATTCGCGGCCGTGCTTCTCCTGTCCGCGCGGCGGGCGCGTCGTGTGCGACACGGAGGGCTGCACCGCCGAGTCGAGCTCCATCAGCGCCTTCACCAGGCTCGACTTGCCGGCCCCGCTGGGCGCCGCAACCACGAAGATGTTGCCGGGATAGTCCATGCTTTCCTTCACTCGCTCGCTCACTCGATGTTCTGGACCTGCTCGCGCATCTGCTCGATCAGCACCTTCATGTCCACGCCGATGCGCGTGAGTTCCAGCGCCGCCGACTTGGAGCCCAGCGTGTTGGCCTCGCGGTGCAGTTCCTGGATCAGGAAGTCGAGCCGCTTGCCGATCTCGCCGCCCTTCTTGAGCAGTCGCTCGATCTCGTCGAGGTGCGAGTTCAGCCGCGTCAGTTCTTCGGCCACGTCGATGCGGATCGCGAACGCGGTCGCCTCGGTCAGCGCGCGGTCCTGCGCCGCTTCGGGCAGCGTGCCGCCGCCGTTGGCGCCCAGGCCCATGGCCTCCTGCCAGCGTTCGAGGAAGCGGGTGCGCTGCTGTTCGACCAGCTGCGGCACCAGCGGGCCGGCCTGCGCGACCAGTTCGCGCAGCTGGCCCAGGTGGGCCTCGAGCATCTTGGCCAGCCGCGCGCCTTCGCGCTGGCGGGCCGACACCAGCGCCTCGAGTGCCTTGCCGGCCACCTCGAGCAGGTCGGCGCCCCAGTCGCCGCGCGGCGCGCTGTCGCTGCCGGCCAGCCGCAGCACGTCGGCCACGCTGAGCTCGCGCGCGCCGGGCAGCCAGGCCTTGATGCCGTCCTGCACGCCGTTGAGCCGTTGCAGCAGCTTGACGGAAGGCTCCGCCACGCCGCCCTGGGCATTGGTTTCGATGGCCGCGCGCAGCTCGACCTTGCCGCGCTTGAGGCGGCCGGTCAGCAGTTCGCGCAGGGCGGTCTCGTGCTGGCGCAGCTCTTCGGGGAGCTTGAAGGTGAGGTCGAGAAAGCGGCTGTTGACCGAGCGGATTTCGACCCCGAGCCGGCCCGCGGCGGAGGGCCGCGCGTCGGCTTCGGCGTGGCTGCCCGAGGGGCCGTTCTGGCCGCTGGCATAGCCGGTCATGCTGTAAACTGGCATTGCGCCTCTCTGTGGTTCTGCTTGCATTCACCGAGGCACCGGCACGGCGTTCGCTTGCCGCACCATCGCCTTCGGGCGAAACTCCCGGATTATGTCAAAGGTCAAGCCGTCACCTCTGCCGCCCGATACGATCATCGGTGGCTACCGCATCGTTCGCAGGTTGTCGGCGGGCGGTTTCGGGGTGGTGTACCTGGCGATCGACCCCAGCGGCCAGCAGGTCGCGGTCAAGGAGTATCTCCCGTCTTCGCTCGCCACCCGCGGCCCCGGCGAACTCGCCCCGCAGGTGCCGGCCGAGAAGCTCTCGCTGTACCGCCTCGGCCTCAAGAGCTTCTTCGAGGAAGGCCGCTCGCTCGCCCAGATCTCGCATGCCTCGGTGGTCAGCGTGCTCAACTTCTTCCGCGAGAACGAGACCGTCTACATGGTCATGAACTACCTGGAGGGCGCGACCCTGCAGGACTTCGTGGTCACCGCGCGCGACCTCAAGCGGCAGAAGGTGTTCCGCGAATCGACCATCCGCTCGCTGTTCGACGAGATCCTGCGTGGCCTGCGCATCGTGCACCAGTACAAGATGCTGCACCTCGACATCAAGCCCGCCAACATCTTCGTCACCGACGACGACCGGGCCGTGCTGATCGACTTCGGCGCCGCGCGCGAGGTGCTCAGCAAGGAAGGCATCTTCATCCGCCCGATGTACACGCCCGGCTTCGCCGCGCCCGAGATGTACCGCCGCGATTCATCGATGGGCCCCTGGACCGACATCTACGCGATCGGCGCCTGCATCTACGCCTGCATGCAGGGCTACCCGCCCAACGACGCGCCGCGCCGCATCGAGAAGGACCGCCTGAGCCTCTCGCTGTCGCGCCTGCGTGGCGTCTTATTCCGACAACCTCATCGAGGTGGTCGAGTGGTGCATGTCGCTCGATCCGCTCTCGCGCCCGCAGTCCGTGTTCGCGCTGCAGAAGGAACTCAGCCGCGAGGGCGAGCGCCGCTACACCAAGCTCACGGTGAGCGAGAAGGTGCGCCTCTCGATCGACAACATCCGCTCCTTCGACAAGAAGAGCGCGCCCCGCGCGGCGGCACCGACGACCCGTCCGGCATGAAGACGCAGCGCATCGCCTCCTCGATCCTTGCCCGCCTGGAGACGCGGCCATGAAGTTTTCCGTCTTCCAGGTCAGCCGCAAGGGCGGCCGCGTCAAGAACGAAGACCGCATGGGCTACTGCTACACGCGCGAATCGGGCCTGTTCGTGCTGGCCGACGGCATGGGCGGCCATCCCGAAGGCGAGGTGGCCGCGCAGATCGCGCTGCAGACCGTGGCCGCGCTCTACCAGCGCGAGGCGCGGCCGATGGTGAAGGACCCCAAGGCCTTCCTCGCCGAATCGGCGATGGCTGCGCACCAGCAGATCATGCGTTACGCCAGCAGCAAGGCGATGCTCGACACGCCGCGCACCACCGTCGTCGCGGCCGTGCTGCAGGCCGGCATGGCCACCTGGATGCACTGCGGCGACTCGCGCCTGTACGTCGTGCGCGACGGCCGGCTGCTGGTGCGCACGCTCGACCATTCGCATGCCGAGCGCCCGCGCCACCGCGGCGTGTCCGAGTCCTCGCCCGCCAACCGCAACCTGCTGCTCACCTGCCTCGGCTCGCCCACCACGCCGCTGTTCGACGTGTCGGCCCCGCTCGCGCTGCAGCGCGGCGACCGCATCATGCTGTGCTCCGACGGCGTCTGGGGCGTGCTCGACGACGCGCTCATCGTGCACACCCTGTCGTCGGGCAAGCCCGTGTCCGATGCCGCCCCCGACCTCGCCGAGATGGCGCTGCGCAAGGGCGGCTCGCACAGCGACAACGTGACGCTGATCGCGCTCGAGTGGGAGATGCCCGACGCGCCCGGCGAGGAGCCCGGCATCTCCACCGACAGCATCAGCGACGGCGTGTTCGCCTCGACCATCCAGGCCGGCATGCTTGCCGACGACGAGATCGAGGACCTCGACGAGGACGCCATCGAGCGTTCCATCGCCGAGATCAACGAAGCCATCCGGCGTTCGGCGGCCCGCAAGACCTGAATCGTTCCGCGCCATCCCGACCGGGGGCGTACCCGCGTTTTTCCTTTCCTTTTTCTTCAGCAGACCATGACAGCTTTCACCCGTAGCGGCGGCCGCGCCGCCGACCAGTTGCGCTCCGTGCGCATCACGCGCGGCTTCACCATCCACGCCGAGGGCTCGGTGCTGATCGAGTTCGGCCAGACGCGCGTGCTGTGCACCGCCTCGGTCGAGGAGAAGGTGCCGCCGCACAAGAAGGGCAGCGGCGAAGGCTGGGTCACGGCCGAATACGGCATGCTGCCGCGCGCCACCCACACCCGCAGCAGCCGCGAGGCCGCCAAGGGCAAGCAGACCGGCCGCACGCAGGAGATCCAGCGCCTCATCGGCCGCTCGATGCGCGCCGTGTTCGACCTCGCCGCGCTCGGCGAACGCACCATCCACCTCGACTGCGACGTGCTGCAGGCCGACGGCGGCACCCGCACCGCCGCCATCACCGGCGCCTTCGTCGCCGCGCAGGACGCCGTCAACAAGCTGATCGCCGCCGGAGCGCTGGCCGCTTCGCCGATCAAGGGCCATGTCGCCGCCATCTCGGTGGGCATCGTCGGTGGCACGCCGCTGCTCGACCTCGAGTACACCGAGGACTCCGCTTGCGACACCGACATGAACGTCGTCATGACCGGCGCCGGCCACTTCGTCGAAGTGCAGGGCACGGCCGAGGGCGTGGCCTTCACGCGCGAAGAGATGAACCTGCTGCTGGGCCTGGCCGAAAAGGGCATCGGCGAACTCGTCGTCCTGCAGCAGCAGGCCCTGCAGTCGAAGTAGCAGCCATGAACCGCGGCCCGCAGAAGGCCGCCGCAGTTATTCCTTTCCACGTATGAAACTCGTCCTGGCTTCCAACAACGCCGGCAAACTGGCCGAACTGCAGCAGCTCTTCGCCGAACTCGACGTCACGCTCGTGCGGCAGTCGGAGCTCGGCGTGAGCGAGGCCGAGGAGCCGTTCCGCACCTTCGTCGAGAACGCCCTGACCAAGGCGCGCCACGCCAGCGCCGCCACCGGCCTGCCCGCCATCGCCGACGACGCCGGCCTGTGCGTCGATGCCTTCGGCGGCCTGCCGGGCGTCGACACCGCCTACTACGCCACCCAGTTCGGCTATCCCAAGGGCGATGCCAACAACGTGAAGGCGCTGCTCGAGCAACTGGCCGGACAGGCCAACCGCCGCGCCGCGCTCGTCAGCACACTGGTCGCGCTGCGCCGCCACGACGACCCCGAGCCGCTGATCGCGGTCGGCCGCGTGGCCGGCGAGATCGCGCCGGCGCCGGTCGGCGACAACGGCTTCGGCTTCGACCCCGTGATGTACCTGCCCGCCTTCGGCCAGACCTTCGCCCAGCTCACGCCCGAGGTGAAGAATGCCCACAGCCACCGCGGCCAGGCCGCGCGCGCCATGCTGGCGCTGATGCGCGAGCGATGGCTGTGACCGGCCCCTCGTCCATCGTTCCCATCCAGCCCGCCGCGCCGGTCGGCGCGCCGCATGCCAACGACGTGCTGCACTGGATGCGCCCGGGCCCGCTGCAGCTGACGGCGCTGCCGCCGCTCACGCTGTACATCCACCTGCCGTGGTGCCTGCGCAAGTGCCCGTACTGCGACTTCAATTCCCACGAGTGGCGCGCCACGAGCACCGCCGAGGCCGACGGCATGCCCGAGTCCGCCTACATCGACGCGCTCATTGCCGACCTCGACGCCGCGCTGCCGCTGATCTGGGGCCGCGGCGTGCAGGCCATCTTCATCGGCGGCGGCACCCCGAGCCTGTTCTCGCCCCGGGCCATCGACCGCCTGCTGGGCGACGTGCGCGCGCGCTTGAAGCTCACGCCCGATTGCGAGATCACGCTCGAGGCCAACCCCGGCACCTTCGAGCGCGACCGCTTCCGCGCCTACCGCGCGGCCGGCGTCACCCGGCTGTCGCTGGGTGTGCAGAGCTTCAACGACGAGCACCTGAAGGCGCTGGGCCGCGTGCACGACCGCGCCCAGGCGATCGCCGCCGCCGAGGAGGCCGCGGCCTCGTTCGACACCTTCAACCTCGACCTCATGTACGCGCTGCCGGGCCAGTCGATCGAGCAGCTCGATGCCGACCTCACGCAGGCGCTCGCGCTCGCGCCGCCGCACCTGTCGGTCTACCACCTCACCATCGAGCCGAACACCTGGTTCGCCAAGTTCCCGCCGCAACTGCCCGAGGACGACATCGCCTACGCCATGCTCGACCGCATCACCGAGCGCACCGGCGCCATCGGCATGTCGCGCTACGAGGTCTCGGCCTATGCGAGGCCCGGCCACACCTGCGCGCACAACCTCAACTACTGGCAGTTCGGCGACTACCTCGGCATTGGCGCCGGCGCCCACAGCAAACTCAGCTTCGCCCATCGCATCGTGCGCCAGGTGCGCTTTCGCGAGCCGCGCCTGTACATGGACAACGCCCGTGCCGGCACCGCCGTCGCGCAGAGCGAAGAGGTCGCGCTGGCCGACCTGCCGTTCGAGTTCATGCTGAACGCCATGCGCCTGAAGGCCGGCTTCACGCTGATGCAGTTCGGCGAGCGCACCGGCCTGGCCTTCACCGCGATCCAGCGCGGCCTGGAGGAGGCCGAGCGCAAGGGCCTCGTCGAACGCGACCTGAGCCGCGTGTGGCCCACCGAGCGCGGGCTCGATTTCCTCAGCGACCTGCAGACCCTGTTCCTGCCCGAGGACTGAGCACGGGGCGGGCTCGGCATAGAATCGCCGGCTCCGGAGAGTTGGGTGAGTGGTTTAAACCAGCAGTCTTGAAAACTGCCGACGGGCGACCGTCCGTGAGTTCGAATCTCACACTCTCCGCCAGGATCATCCAGGTCAGTTTCTGAAAGTCCCGCGCAGCCCATGCGACGGGACTTTTTTCGTTGGGATGCAGGTAGGCGCGACCGTGTTGCTGGCTCGCAGCGTCAGGCGTAGCCACAGCCACTTGTAAGCCCGCCTTCTTACACGCGAACGTTCGCATCGCCGCGCGACTGCACAAGCTCGTCGAATCAGGCAAGAAAACGCGCGAAACGCGCAATCGATTCTGCGAGCACGTCCCAAGAATGGTGCTTCGCCACGCCCACACCAGACGGGCGAACGAGCGCTGGCGCCCAGGGTCCTCGCGCGACGAGCCCCCACGGGACCCAACAGCCTCCCTTCTCCTACTGCGAACCCCGGTGGCTCGCGCTATCAGAGTGTTCCCACGCGCACCCGACCCTCGAACAACAGGAGTCCCCCATGGAAAGCCCCACGACATCGCCCTCGACGTCAATCACCCGGCGCGACGCGCTCATCGCGACCGCCGCCACCGCCGCGGCGGTCTCGTCTCATTTGCCCGCTGCGGCCGCACCGGCCGCGGCATCACCACCGCCCACGAACATGCCTCCCACCCGACTCTCGCTGCAGGTCAATGGCCAATCGCATGCGCTCGAACTCGACACGCGCACGACCCTGCTCGACGCACTGCGCGAACACCTGCACCTGACCGGCACCAAGAAGGGCTGCGACCATGGCCAGTGCGGCGCCTGCACCGTGCTGCTCGACGGACGCCGCATCAATTCCTGCCTCACGCTCGCGGTCATGCACGAGGGCGCCCAGGTCACGACCATTGAAGGACTCGGCACGCCGCAGGCCATGCATCCGCTGCAGGCCGCGTTCGTCAAGCACGACGGCTACCAGTGCGGCTACTGCACGCCGGGCCAGATCTGTTCGGCGGTCGGCGCCATCGACGAGGTGCGCCGCGGGGTGCCCAGCCACGTGAGCGCCGATCTCACGGCGCGGCCGCTGCTGTCGGCCGACGAGCTGCGCGAGCGCATGAGCGGCAACATCTGTCGATGCGGCGCCTACTCGAACATCGTCGACGCCATCACCGAGGTGGCCGGGAGCCGCGCATGAAGCCCTTCACCTACGAACGCGCGCAGACGCCCGCGCAGGCCGCGGCGGCCGTGGCCGGCCATCCCGGCGCCAAGTTCATCGCGGGCGGCACCAATCTGCTCGACCTGATGAAGCTGCAGATCGAGGCGCCGGTGCACCTGGTCGACGTGAACCCGCTGAAGCTCGACCGCATCGAGGCGACCACCGACGGCGGCCTGCGCATCGGCGCGCTGGTGCGCAACACCGACCTGGCGTCCGACGAGCGCGTGCGCCGCGACTACGGCGTGCTGTCGCGCGCGCTGCTGGCCGGCGCCTCGGGCCAGCTGCGCAACAAGGCGACCACGGCCGGCAACCTGCTGCAGCGCACGCGCTGTCCCTACTTCTACGACACCGACCAGCCCTGCAACAAGCGCCGTCCCGGCAGCGGCTGCAGCGCCATCGGCGGCGTGACGCGGCAGCTCGCGGTGATCGGCGCCAGCCAGGCCTGCATCGCGACCCATCCGAGCGACATGGCGGTGGCGATGCGCGTGCTCGACGCGGCCGTCGAGACCGTGAAGCCCGACGGACGCACGCGCGTGATTCCGATCGCCGACTTCCACCGGCTGCCCGGCGACACGCCGCACATCGAGACCGCGCTCGAGCGCGACGAACTGATCACCAGCGTGACCTTGCCGCGGCCCGTGGGCGGCACGCAGATCTACCGCAAGGTGCGCGATCGCGCCTCCTATGCCTTCGCGCTGGTGTCGGTGGCGGCCATCGTGCAGCGCGACGGCACCGGGCGCGTGGCGCTCGGCGGCGTGGCGCACAAGCCGTGGCGCATCGAGGCCGCCGAGGCGGCGATGCCGCAGGGCGCGCGCGCGGTGAGCGCACGGCTGCTGGCCGATGCGCGGCCGACCCACGAGAACGCATTCAAGTTGTCATTGGCCGAACGCGCGCTCGCGGCGGCCCTGGTGCAGGCGAGGAGCTGAACATCATGAAATTCGACACCCCCGCGACCACCAACGCGATCGACCAGCTCAAGGTCATCGGCCGCCCGACCGACCGCATCGACGGCCCGGTCAAGACCACCGGCAGCGCGCGCTATGCCTACGAGCGCCACGCCGAAGTGCCCGGCGCGGCCTACGGCTACGTGATCGGCGCCGGCATCGCCAAGGGCCGCATCGCCTCGATGGACCTGCGCGCCGCGCAGGCCGCGCCGGGCGTGCTGGCGATCGTCACCGCGCGCAATGCCGGCAAGCTCGCCAAGGGCGACTTCAACACGGCCAAGCTGCTGGCAGGCCCCGAGATCGACCACTACCACCAGGCGGTGGCCGTGGTCGTGGCCCAGAGCTTCGAGCAGGCGCGCGCCGCGGCGCAACTGGTGCGCATCGAGTACACGCGCGCGGCCGGCCGCTTCGACCTCGCTGCCGAGATGGCGTCGGCGAAGCCGCCCAAGGCCAATCCCATGTCGGGCGAGCCGGAGACCAGGGTCGGCGATTTCGCGGGCGCCTTCGCCGCGGCGCCGGTGCAGCTCGACGCGACCTACAGCACACCCGACGAGTCGCACGCGATGATGGAACCGCATGCCTCCATCGCGCAGTGGCAGGGCGACCGACTCACGATCTGGACCGCCAACCAGATGATCGCCTGGGGCGTGGGCGACGTCGCCAAGACGCTGGGCATCCCGAAGGAGAACGTGCGCCTGGTCTCGCCCTTCATCGGCGGCGGCTTCGGCGGCAAGCTGTTCGTGCGCGCCGATGCGCTGCTCGCCGCGCTGGGCGCGCGCGCGGCGCGCCGGCCCGTGAAAGTGGCGTTGACGCGGCCGCTGATGATCAACAACACCACGCACCGGCCCGCGACCGTGCAGCGCATCCGCATCGGCGCCGCGCGCGATGGCCGCATCACGGCCATCGCGCACGAGGGCTGGTCGGGCGACCTCGAGGGCGGCCAGCCCGAGACGGCGGTCAACCAGACGCGGCTGCTGTATGCCGGCGCGAACCGGCTCACGGCCACGCGGCTCGCGGTGCTCGACCTGCCCGAGGGCAACGCGATGCGCGCGCCCGGCGAGGCGCCGGGCCTGATGGCGCTCGAGGTCGCGATGGACGAGATGGCCGAGAAGCTCGGAATCGATCCGATCGCGTTCCGCGTGCTCAACGACACCCAGGTCGATCCCGAGAAGCCCGAGCGCCCGTACTCGCAGCGCAGCCTCATCGAATGCCTGCGCACCGGCGCCGAGCGCTTCGGCTGGAACCGGCGCAGCGCGTCGCCGGGCCAACAGCGCGACGGCCGCTGGCTCGTGGGCATGGGCGTGGCCGCGGCCTTCCGCAACAACCTGCTCACGAAGTCGGCCGCGCGCGTGCGGCTCGACAACCGCGGCATGGTCACGGTGGAAACCGACATGACCGACATCGGCACCGGCTCGTACACCATCATCGCGCAGACCGCCGCCGAGACCATGGGGCTGCCGCTCGACAAGGTGCAGGTGCGGCTCGGCGATTCGGCCTATCCGGCCTCGGCCGGCTCGGGCGGGCAGTGGGGCGCGAACAACTCGACCTCGGGCGTGTTCGCGGCCTGCATGAAGCTGCGCGAGGCGGTGGCGGGCAAGCTGGGCTTCGCGGTCGCCGATGCGAGCTTTGCCGACGGCATGGTGCGCGCCGGCGAGCGCGCGGTGCCGCTGGCCGAGGCCGCGGGCGCCGAGGGCCTGTCGGCCGAGGACGGCATAGAGTACGGCGACCTCGACAAGAAGTACCAGCAGTCGACCTTCGGCGCGCACTTCGTCGAGGTCGGCGTCGATGCCGTCACCGGCGAGATCCGCGTGCGGCGCATGCTCGCGGTCTGCGCCGCGGGCCGCATCCTCAACCCCAAGGCCGCGCGCAGCCAGGTGATCGGCGCGATGACCATGGGCGTGGGCGGCGCGCTGATGGAGGAGCTGGCGGTCGACAAGCGGCACGGCTTCTTCGTCAACCACGACCTCGCGGGCTACGAGGTGCCGGTGCATGCCGACATCCCGCACCAGGACGTGGTCTTCCTCGACGAGACCGACCCGATCTCCTCGCCGATGAAGGCCAAGGGCGTGGGCGAGCTCGGCATGTGCGGCGTCGCGGCCGCGGTTGCCAACGCGGTCTACAACGCGACCGGCATCCGCGTGCGCAGCTATCCGATCACGCTCGACAAGCTGCTCGATCGGCTGCCGCCGGTGGCCTGAGGAACTTCAACGCGGCTGCTGCTGCGTGGTGCAGTGGATGCCGCCGCCGCCCGCGGCGATGGCATCGATGTCCAGCTGCACCACCTCGCGCTGCGGGAACAGCTCGCGCAGCAATGCGCGGGCGTTGCCGTCGGCGCGCGCATCGCCGAACTGCGGCGCGATGACGGCGCCGTTGCAGACGTAGAAGTTGATGTAGCCGGCCGCGAACTCCTCGCCGTCGTAGGCGTCGCGCACCGAGTCCGGCCCCGCGAGCACTTCCACGCGCAGCCGCTGGCCGCGCGCGTCGGTGGCCTGCCGCAGGATCTCGAGGTGGCGCCGGGTCACGGCGTGGTCGTAGGAATCGGGGTCGTTCTCGAGGCCCGCCACCACGATGCCCGGTGCCGCGAAGCGCGCATAGAAGTCGGTGTGGCCGTCGGTGATGTCGCGGCCCGCGATGCCGGGCAGCCAGATGATCTTGCGCAGGCCCAGTAGGCGCCGCAGCTCGGCCTCGCAGTCCTCCTTGCGCCAGCCGGGATTGCGGTTGGCGTTGAGCACGCAGCTCTCGGTGATCAGCGCCGTGCCCGCGCCGTCGACCTCGATGCCGCCGCCCTCGAGCACCAGCTCCGTCGCCAGCGGCCGTGCCTTGGCGGCATCGCTCACGTAGCCGGCTACCTCGGCATCGTCGGCATGGGCCTGCTTGCCGCCCCAGCCGTTGAAGTTGAAGTCGACGCCGCCCCATTCGCCGGCGCCATTGCGCACGAACACCGGCCCGGTGTCGCGCATCCAGAGGTCGTCCACCGGCTGCACCTCGAGCCGCACGCGGTTGCCGCACAGGCGAGCGGCCAGGTCGTGTTCGCGTTCGCGCACCAGCAGGTGCACGGGTTCGAACTCGGCGATGGTGCGCGCGATGCGGGCCAGGTGCTGGCGCACCGGCGTCAGCAGGCGCCGGCCCCAGATCGCCTCGCTCGGGCCGAAGGACATCCAGGTGGCGCGGTGCGGCGCGGCTTCGTCGGGCATCTGCCAGCTGTCGGGCGCGGCTGCGGGTGCGATGGCGATGCAGCCCAGCGGCGCGAGGCCGAGGGCGCTGGTCAGGCGGCGGCGGGTCATCGAGAAATGCATGTCGGTCTCCTGGCGAAAGCGTTCGGGGTCACGCCGGCTCCTGCAGCGTGGTGCAGTGGATGCCGCCGCCGCCCGCGGCGATGGCATCGATGTCGAGCTGCACGACCTGGTGGCTCGGCAGTTCCGCGGACAGCGCCGCGCGGGCCGCCCCATCGGCCGCCGCATCGCCGAACTCGGGCAGGAACAGGGCCTTGTCGGTCAGCAGGAAATTCACGTAGCCGGCCGCGAACTCCTTGCGTGCGTAGATGGGGCGCACCCGGCCCGGCGTGGCCAGCGTGACGATGCGCAGGGCGCGTCCGCGCGCATCGGTCGCCGTGCGCAGCAGTTCCAGGTGGCGCCGGGTCACGGCATGGTCGAAGGACTCGGGGTCGTTGTCCAGTGCCGCCACCACCACGCCCGGCTTGAGGAAGCGTGCATAGAAGTCGGTATGACCATCGGTGATGTCGCGGTTGGCGATGCCGGGCAGCCAGATGATCTTGGTGAGTCCCAGCAGGCGCTGGAGCTCTTCCTCGGCCGCGGCCTTGGTCACGCCCGGGTTGCGGTTCTCGTTGAGCACGCAGCTCTCGGTGACGATGGCCGTGCCTTCGCCGTCGACCTCGATGCCGCCGCCTTCGAGCACCAGGCGGCTGCGCAGCAGCGGCACGCCCGCGAGCCCGGCCATGCGCGCCGCCACCGTGGCGTCGCGCGCATGCGGCTGCTTGCGGCCCCAGCCGTTGAAGTTGAAGTTCACGGCGGCCCGCTCGCCGCGGGCGTTGCGCACGAACACGCAACCGGTGTCGCGCATCCAGAGGTCATCGATCGGGTGTTCGATCAGCTGCACGTTGGAGCCGCAGAGCTGCCGCGCCGTGGCGGCATCCTCGGCGTTCACGAGCATCTTCACCGGCTCATGGACGCTGATCGCATTGGCGATGCGTGCCAGCGCGCGCTGCACCGGCTCGCGCAGCTCGGCGCTCCAGATCGATTCGCGCGCGGCGAACGCCATCCAGACGGCGCGATGGGCACCGCCCTCGTCGGGCATGCGCCAGGTGCTGGCGGGCGCGGGGGAAGGCGCGGGCGCGGGAGCGGGCGCCGGCGGCGGAAAGGGGAGCGCGGGGCCGCCGGCATTGCCGCCGCCACCGCCGCAGGCGCTCAGCAGTCCATGGAAGAGGCCCAGGCCACCGAGGCCCAGGAGTGTTCGTCGAGTCGTCATGAGAATCAGGGTTTCTACGGAGTCCCGGATTCTGTAGACGCTCATTCATCCGCACAATTGATCTTTTCTGGCCATATCAATCGATCTGGCTCATGAAATGACCGTCGTCACGCGCGAACCCCAGCAGGCTGTCGAACACCTCGCGCACCAGCGGTAGCCGCGACGGGCCCTGGGTGCGCGAGATCCAGAGGCTGCCGAGCGGCAGGCTTGGGTACGTCGCGAGGTGGCGCAAGCGGCCGTCGCGCAGCGCATCGTCGGCCGAGAGTCGCGACACCAGCGCGATGCCGCGGCCGCGTAGCGCGGCGTCGAGCAGCAGGCGCGGATCGTCGTAGATCGCGGCCTTGCGCAGCGGGCCGAAGTGCTCGCGGATGAAGGGGCCGATGCGGTCGCTCGTGAGGTCGGCCTCGAGGCACAGCAGGCCGGGCGTGGCATCCGTGTCGGCGTCGGGCAGGCCGACCGCCACCAGTTCGTCGCTCAGCAGCGGCACCTCGAACACGTCCGGCTGCTGCAGCGGCTCGCGCGTGATCGCGATGTCCACGTCGAGCTCATCGATGAAGCGGGCGCTCTCGTCGACCGAGACGATCGGGCACAGATCGGGATGCGCCTGCAGCAGCCGGTCGATGCGCGGCTGCAGCCAGCCGTGCGCGACGGGCGCGGGGCAGACCAGCGTGACGAGGCGGTCGTCCATGTAGGTCTCGATGCGGTGCAGGCCGTGGCGGATCTGCTCGAGCGACTTGCCCACGCTGTCGAGCAGCAGGCCGCCGGCCACGGTCAGCTCCACGCCGCGGCCCTTGCGCCGGAACAGCGGCTGGCCGACCTGCTGCTCGAGCTGCGCGATCTGGTGGCTGATGGCCGATTGCGAGACGTGAAGCTCCTCGGCCGCGCGCGAGTAGTTGCCCAGGCGCGCGGCCGCTTCGAAGCCGATCAGGAATTTGAAGGAGGGCAGTCTGGCGTTGGACATGAGAACCCGGTCGATGGATCGGCGCACAAGATAGCGCCTTTCATCGACGGGGTTCAACGCGCGGTGGCCGCGTCCTCTTCGTCACCACCGCCATACAACTGCGCCAGCACCTCCACCGGATGGCGCAGGCGCCGCGCCTGCAGCCGCTCGACCTGGCTGCGGCACGAATAACCGGTGGCGAGGAATTCCGCCGGCGCGGGCTCGGCTTCCAGCAGCGGCGCCCACGACTGCGAAAAGATCCGCTGCGAGGTCTGCAGGTTGCGCTGCTCGTGGCCGTAGGTGCCCGACATGCCGCAGCAGCCGCTGGCCTGCGCCTCGAGCCGCAGGCCGGCGCGCGCGAACACCTGCGACCACAGCGCGGCGGCCGCGGGCGCGTTGGTCTTCTCGGTGCAATGCGCAAGCAGGCGGAAGTCGCCCGGCACAGCGCGCGGCGGCGCTTCGGCGGGCAGCGCATCGAGCAGCCATTCCTGCGGCAGCAGCACCGCGGGCAGGCGCACCATCCGCGGCAGCTTGGCGTACTCCTGGCGGTAGACCAGCGTCATCGCCGGATCGAGGCCGACCAGCGGCACGCCGCATTGCGCCAGCGCATCGAGCATGTCGGCGTTGCGGCGCGCCGCGCGGTCGAAGGCGCGCAGGAAGCCCTGCACCTGCAGCGGCTTGCCGTTGGGCCGGAAGGGCGCGAGCCACACGGTGCAGCCCAGCCGCGCGGCCAGCGCGATGAAGGCCGCGAGCACCGGCGTCTCGAAGTAGCGCGTGAAGGCGTCCTGCACCAGCACCACCGAGCGCGCGCGCTCGTCGGCGCTCAGCCGTGCCAGCGCCGAGGGCGTGGCGTGGCGCACGTTCCAGCGCCGCAGGATGGCGCCTAAATCGAAGCGGCTCAAGAGCGGCGCATCGACCATGCCGGCATGCCGCGCGAGCAGGCCGCGCACCGCGGGCAGGGCCATCAGGCGGTTGTAGAGCGCCGGCATGCGTGCGAGGCCGGGCATGCTGTATTCGAGCGAGCCGATGAAGTAGTCCTTGAGCGGGCGCAGGTAGCGCGCGTGGTAGAGCTCGAGAAAGCGCGCACGGAACTCCGGCACGTTGACCTTCACCGGGCATTGCCCCGCGCAGGACTTGCAGGCCAGGCAGCCGGCCATTGCCTCGTAGACCTCGTGCGAGAAGTCGTCGGCGTTCGAACGCCGCCGGCCGTTGCGCCAGCGCGCCGGCAACCCGGCCAGGAACGAGGGCTGCCGCGCCGCGGCCTGCAGCACGTCGACGCCGGCCTCGCCCTGCAGCCGCAGCCATTCGCGCAGCAGCGAGGCGCGTCCCTTGGGCGAATGGCGGCGCTCGCGCGTGGCCTTCCACGAGGGGCACATGGCGTCGTCGGGGTCGAAGTCGTAGCAGGCGCCGTTGCCGTTGCAATGCAGGCCGCTGGCATAGCTCTGCCATACGCGCTCGTCGATGCGGCGGTCGGCGTCGGCGCGCATCGGCACTTCGTCGATGCGCAGCAGCGCCGCATCGACGCCCGCGGGCGTCGCGATCTTGCCGGGGTTGAGCTGGTTGTGCGGATCGAAGGCGGCCTTGAGTTCCTGCAGCGACGCATACAGCGGGCCGAAGAAGGCCGGCGCGTATTCGGAGCGCACGCCCTTGCCATGCTCGCCCCAGAGCAGGCCGCCGTACTGCCGCGTGAGCCGCGCCACCGCGTCGGAGAGCGGGCGGATCAGCGCGGCCTGGGCCGGGTCCTTGAGGTCCAGCGCGGGCCGCACGTGCAGCACGCCGGCATCCACGTGGCCGAACATGCCGTACGAGAGGCCATGGCCGTCGAGCAGCGCGCGGAACTCGGCGATGTAGTCGGCGAGCCGCTCGGGCGGCACGGCGGTGTCTTCCACGAAGGGCTGCGGCCGCGCCTCGCCCTGCACATTGCCCAGCAGGCCCACCGCGCGCTTGCGCATCGCATAGACCCGGGTCACGGCGGCATGGCCGGCCGCGATGGTGTGGCCCAGGCGCGCCGCGCCGCCATCGCGCGCGAGGTGCGCGACGAAGGCCGCGACGCGGGTCTCGAGCAGCTCCAGCGAATCGTCGCTGAACTCGACCATGTTGATGCCGCGCGTGGGCGCGCTGTCTTCGCTCGATGGGAAGTATTCGGCCACGCCCTGCCACACGATGTCCTCCATCGCGAGCATCAGCACGCGCGAGTCCACGGTCTCGATCGACAGCGGCGCATGCGCCATCAGCGCCTGGGCATCGCGCAGCGCATCCATGAAGCCCGCATAGCGCACGTTGACCAGCACCGTGTGGCGCGGAATCGGCAGCAGGTGGAGCTCGGCCTCGACGATGAAGCCCAGCGAGCCTTCGGAACCGCAGAGCACGCTGTTGAGGTTGAAGCGCCCGTCGCGCTCGCGCAGGTGCGCGAGGTCGTAGCCGGTGAGGCAGCGGTTGAGCTGGGGAAAGCGTTGCTCGATCAGCGCGGCATCGCGCTCGGCGATCCGGTGCGCGCAGCGCCAGGCATCGCCCACGCGGCCCGGGCGCGCCAGATGGGCCTGGAGTTCATCGGGCCCGGCGGGGGCGGCTCGTGAAGCGCTCGCCGCCCGGCAGCACGACCTCGAGCGCGAGCACGTGGTCGCGCGTCTTGCCGTAGGCGCAGCTGCCCTGCCCGCTCGCGTCGGTGCTGACCATGCCGCCGATGGTGGCGCGGTTCGAGGTCGACAGCTCGGGCGCGAAGAACAGGCCATGCGGCGCGAGCGCCGCGTTGAGCTGGTCCTTGACCACGCCGGCCTGCACGCGCGCCACGCGCCGCACCGGATCGATCCAGACGATGCCGTCGAGGTGCCGCGAGAGGTCGACCGCGATGCCGTCGGTCAGCGACTGCCCGTTGGTGCCGGTGCCGCCGCCGCGCGGCGCGAGCGCCACGCGCCGGTGCTCGTCGCGGTCCATCAGCCTCGCGAGCCGCACCACGTCCTCGGCATGCTTCGGGAACACGACCGCCTGCGGCAGCCGCTGGTAGATCGAGTTATCGGTCGCGAGCACGGTGCGGTCGGCATGGCGCTGGCTGATCTCGCCCTCGAAGCCTTCGGCCGCCAGCGCCGCGAGAAAACGCCGGTAGTGCTGCGCCAGCGTGACCGGGGGTGGAACGTTGGCGATCATGGCCGGCCGTGCAGTGCCGCTCAGTCCGCCTTGAGGCGGCCTTGCTTCACCAGCCGCGTCGCCAGCACGGCGTCTTCCTGCACCAATCGCTGCAGATAGGCCGCGCTCTCGGCGAAGGGCTCGCTGCCCAGTTCGCGGATCGGCTTCGAGAACTCGGTCTCGGCCACCGACTTCGAGATCCAGCCCTGCAGGCTCGCGACGGTCTGCGGCGCGATGCCCCTGGGCGCGAACACGCCGACGAAGGTGGTGGCGTCGAAACTCGGAATGCCCTGCTGCGCCAGGTTCGGCACGCCAGCCAGCATGCCGCCGACCTGCGGGCCGAGCACCAGCAGCGCGCGCAGGCCGCCGCTCTTGATGTGCGGCGCCGAGCTCGTGATCTGGTCGATCACGGCGTCGATCTGGCCGCCGAGCAGGTCGACCACGGCCGGACCCGAACCCTTGTAGGGCACGGCATTGACGCGTGCCTTCGCGGCATCCTCGAGCTGCAGCAGCGCCAGGTGGTTCGGCGAGCCCGGGCCCGCATGGCCGATGGTCACGTTCTCGCTCCTGGCCTGGATCGCCTGCAGGAAGTCGCCCGCGGTCTTGAAGCGCGCATCGTTGGCGCGCACCACCACCACGACGGGCGTGCGGCTCAGCACGGTCACCGGCACGAAGCTGTCGGCGCGGTAGGGCACCTTGATCATCTCGGGCAGGGTGCCGAGCTGGCCCGGCGTGGCCACCAGCAGCGAATGGCCGTCGTTCTCGGCGCGCGCGGCCCAGCCCGTACCCACGGCACCGCCGCCGCCGGCGCGGTTGTCGACGATCACCGACTGCCCCGCATGCCGCGTCAGCGGCACGCCCAGGGTGCGGGCCGTGATGTCCACGTTGCCGCCCGGCGCGAAGGGCACGATCAGCGTGAGGGGCTTGGTCGGAAAGGCGCGGCCCTGCGCCCTGCCGGGCCATGCCGCCGCCGATGCGGCGAGCGCGACGCCGCCCTGGATGAAGGTTCTGCGGTTGAACTTGTTGTCGGTCATTCGAACGTCTCCCTGTGATGAATCAATGGTTCCAGTAAAGCTGCGTGGGGTTGCGCACCAGCACCTGCCGCAGGTCCCCATCGGGCAGCCAGCCGCGCAGCGCTCCGGCCAGTTCGCTGCTGGCGGTGGAGCGCGCGTCGATGCCGGGATGCGGCCAGTCCGATCCCCACAGGATGCGTTCGGGGTTCGCGCGCGCCAGCGCATGGGCCAGCGGGGTCACGGCGGGGTCGGTGGCGCAGGCCGATGCGCTGAGCCGGTAGGCGCCCGAGAACTTGACCCAGGCGCGCCCTTCCGCGAGCAGCGCGCGCAGGTTCGCGAGCCCTCGGCCCTGCGGTGTCGAACCGGGTGCCGGATGGCCGAAGTGGTCGATCACCACCTGCAACCCGGTGGCGGCAACGCGCGGCACCAGATCGGGATCGAGCTCGACGTCGACCAGCAGCTGCAGGTGCCAGCCGAAGGCCGCGATGCGGTCGGCGATGGCGCGCAGGCTGGCCGCCGACACGCCGCCCGAGAACAGCGCGTTGCAGCGCGCGCCGCGCACGCCCAGCGCATGCAGTTCCTCGATCTCGCGCTCGCTCGTGTCCTCGAAGATCACGGCCACGCCGCGCATGCTGCCGGGCGCCGCCTCGCGCAGCGTGCGCTTGAGCAGCGAATGATCGCGGCCGTAGACGCTGGGCTGCACCAGCACGCAGCGCTCGACGCCCACCGGGCCGAAGGCGGCCCAGTAGTCGGCCATGGAGGCCGGGGCCGGCGTGTACGAGCGCTCGTCGATCAGCGGGAATTCGCGCGCGTCGCCGAAGACGTGGAAGTGGGTGTCGCAGGAACCTTCGGGGAATATCCGGGCGCTGTCGGGAATGGCGGGGGTCGGAGGAAGCCGGTCGTGCATGGAAAGCGATGCCATGGAGAAGAAGATCGATGCCATGGAGAGGAGGCTGGAGATGCGGGCTATTGTTCTGAGAGCCCCCCACGTGCGGCAAGATCATCTTTGTCATCTTCATCGTGAACCGGATTCATCCCATGAACGCCGCCGGCGGCCCGCCCCTGAACCTGCGCAGCATCGACCTCAACCTGCTGGTCATCTTCGAAGCCCTGTTCGAGGAGCGCAGCGTGGTCAAGGCCGCGACCCGCCTGGGCCTGACCGCCTCGGCCGTGAGCCATGCGCTGCGCCGCCTGCGCACGCAGTTCAAGGACCCGCTCCTGACGCGCACGCCGCAGGGCATGGCGCCCACGCCCGAGGCCGTGCGGCTGGCCACGAGCTTTCGCAAGGCCTTCAGCGAGATCGAAAGCGCGATCGAGGTGCGCGGCGGCTTCGACCCCGCGACCGCGCGCCGCACCTTCCACCTGCGGCTGTCCGACTACGTCGGCGTGCTGCTGCTGCCGCGGCTGTGCATCCACCTGAGCTCGGTGGCGCCCGGTGTCAGCCTGTCGGTGCAGTCCTTCGACATGTACCAGCCCTCGGACCGCGTCGAGTACGAGGGCGTGGAGATCCGGCTGTCGGTGTCGCGCGGCCGCTCGGTGCTGTCGGCCTCGCGGCGCATCCTCGACGACCAGTGGATGGTGCTGATGCGCAAGGGCCATCCCGCGGCCTCGGAGCCGATGACGCTCGACAGGTACCTCTCGCTGGGCCACCTCAAGGTCTCGGGCGTGGGCAGCAGCATCCTCGACGAGATCCTGGCCGAGCGCGGGCTCGCGCGCCGCGTGATGATCCAGGTGCCGACCTGGCTCGGCATGGTGCCCGTGATCGAATCGACCGACCTGATCGCGGCCATGCCCGCGCACTGGATGGACAGCGTGCTCTCGGGCTCGGACTGCGTGGCCATGCCGATGCCGCTGCCCGAGCTGGGGCTGTCGATCGACGCGGTCTGGCATCCGCGCAACGAGCACGACGCGGGGCACCGCTGGTTCCGCGAGCTGATCCACCAGATCTTCGAGGAGGCCTACGACAAGTCGCGCGTGCTGCGCTGAACGCCGGCGCGGCCATCGATGACGAAAGCTCACGAGAGGCCCAGGACTCATCGCTTGTGCCCCCGCGTGCCGCGCCGGAAACTGAAAGCCATTCATCCAGTTCACCCGGCCCACCCACGGAGCACGCAAGCAATGCAGCAGTACAGACTCTTCATCGGCAACGAATGGCAGGCGAGCGCCTCGGACCAGTGGTTCGATTCGCTCGACCCGTTCTCGGGCGAGCCCTGGGCCCGCATTCCGCAGGGCAATGCCGAGGACGTCGACCGCGCGGTGAAGGCGGCCGAGGCCGCGATGCAGGGCCCGTGGGGCCAGATGTCGGCCACGCAGCGCGGCATGCTGCTGCATCGCCTGGGCGCGCTCATCGAGGCCAACCTCGACACCCTCACCGAGGCCGAGGCGCGCGACAACGGCAAGCTGCGCAGCGAGGTGCGCGGCCAGGTGTCGTACATGGCGAAGTACTTCTATTACTACGGCGGCCTGGCCGACAAGATCCAGGGCGCGGTGATCCCGATCGACAAGCCCAAGGTCTTCAACTACACGCGCCTCGAGCCGATCGGCGTGGTCGGCACCATCACGCCGTGGAACTCCTCGCTGCTGCTGACGGCCTGGAAGGTGGCGCCGGCGCTCGCGGCCGGCAACGCCATCGTCGCCAAGCCCTCGGAACACACCTCGGTGTCGCTGCTCGAACTCGCGCGGCTGTTCGCCGAGGCGGGCTTTCCGCCCGGCGTGTTCAACGTGGTCACGGGCTTCGGCAAGGAGGTGGGCGAGCCGCTGGTCGAGCATCCGGGCGTGGCCTGCATCGCCTTCACCGGTGGCGACGAGGGCGGACGCCGCGTGAGCGTGGCGGCGGCCAAGCACTTCAAGCGCGTGACGCTCGAGCTCGGCGGCAAGTCGCCCAACATCGTGTTCGACGATGCCGACCTCGCGCGCGCCGCCAACGGCGTGATCACCGGCATCTTCTCGGCCGGCGGCCAGACCTGCATGGCGGGCTCGCGGCTGCTGCTGCAGGAGAGCATCCACGACGAATTCGTCGAGCGGCTGGTCGCGATCGCCTCCAAGGCCAAGCTCGGCGATCCCGCGCTGCCCGACGTGCAGGTGGGGCCGGTGGCCACGCGGCCGCAGTTCGACAAGGTGGTGAGCTACATCGACATCGCCAAGGCCGAGGGCGCGCACTGCGCCTTCGGCGGCAAGGTGCGCAGCGGCCCGGGCTACGGCGCGGGCCAGTTCGTCGAGCCGACCATCTTCACGGGCGTGGACAACGGCATGCGCATCGCGCAGGAGGAGGTGTTCGGGCCGGTGCTGTCGGTCCTCAAGTTCAAGGACGAGGCCGACGCGGTGCGCATCGGCAACGACATCCGCTTCGGCCTCGCGGCCGGCGTGTGGACGCGCAGCCTGCACCGCGCGATGCACATGTCGGAGCGGCTCAAGGCCGGCACGGTGTGGATCAACAACTACCGCTCGACCAGCTTCACCACGCCCTTCGGCGGCTTCAAGGACAGCGGCCAGGGCCGCGAGGGCGGCGTGGAGGCGGTGAAGGAATTCCTCGAGACCAAGAGCGTGTGGATCTCGACCGAGCTCGACATGCCGGACCCGTTCATCCGCAAGTACTCAGCGGGTTCGCTCCAGGCATGCCGGCGCAAGAAGAAGGAAAGTAGAGACATGAACGAAGCATCCCTGCCCATCGACCGCTGCGACGTGCTCGTCGTCGGCTGCGGCATCTCGGGCCTGAGCGCGGCGGTGGCCGCGGCCGCCGCGGGCGCGACCGTGACGGTGCTGGAACGCGCCACGCCCGAGGAGTTCGGCGGGAACACGCGCTGGACCGAGTCCTACTTCCGCATGAAGAGCGAGACCGAGGTCAGCGACGATTTCGAGGAACTGCTGGTGGCCAATGCCGGCCACCACATCGACCCCGAGATCGTGCAGCACGCGGCCGCGCCCTACGAGGACTGGCCGCCGCACGTCAAGGCGCACGGCATGCCCGACCCCGAGCTGGTCGCCACGCTGGCCGGCGAGGCCGGTGCCACGGTGCGGTGGCTCCAGGGCTTCGGCGTGCGCTTCGCGGCGCTGCCGACCTACTTCGTGACCGCGGCCGCGCCGCGGCTGATGCCGGTGGGCGGCGGCCTCGCGCTGATCGAGGCTTTGCGCGACGAAGCGCTGCGCCTGGGCGTGGCGATCCGCTACCGCAGCACGGCGCAGCAACTGCGGCGCGCCGATGCGCGTGGCGAGCTGGCGGTCGACACCGTCGGGCCCGACGGCAGCGTGCGGCGCATCGTGGCGCGCGGCGTGGTGCTGGGCACGGGGGGCTTCGAGGGCAACCCCGAGATGCTCACGCGCTACATCGGCCCGCAGGCGCGCTACCTGCGGCCGGTGGCGCGCGGCGGCTACTACAACCGCGGCGAGGGCATCCGCATGGCGCTCGATGCCGGCGGCGCGCCGGCCGGCGACTTCGGCTCCTACCATGCCGAGCCGATGGACCCGCGCTCGGCCCAGGTCGAACCGCTGGTGATGAGCTTCTCGTACGGCCTGCTGGTCAACAAGGAGGGCCGGCGCTTCGTCGACGAGGCGCCCGGGCCGGTCGACGTGCACTACGACCCGATCTCGCGCGCCATCAAGGACCAGCCCGACGGCATCGCCTTCATGGTCTACGACCAGCGCATCCACGAGGTGCCGAACTGGAAGAAGGGCATCCGCACCGACCAGCCGCCGATCGAGGCCGGGTCGCTGGAAGCGCTCGCGCGCGCCTGCGGCATCGACCCGGCCGGCCTGCTGGCCACGGTGGCGGCCTTCAACGCGGCCTGCGCGGGCGATGCCGACGCGCGCTTCTCGCCGCTCGCGGTGGACGGCGTGGCCACCGCGGGTATCGCGCCGCCCAAGTCGAACTGGGCGCTGCCGCTGGCGCGCGGTCCCTTCTGCGCCTACCCGGTGATGTCGGGCATCTGCTTCACCTTCGGCGGCGTGAAGACCAACCGCGATGCGCAGGTGGTCGACAACGACGGCCGCACCATCCCCGGCCTCTATGCGGCCGGCGAGGCCGCGGGCCTCTACCACCAGGTCTACACGGGCGCGACCTCGGTGCTGCGCGGCGCCGTGTTCGGACGCATCGCGGGCGCGCATGCCGCGCGCCACGCGGCGCCGCGCTAGCGCGCCGGCGCGGCCCCCGCTTTCTTTCCGGCTGCTTCGCCGCCACCGCCCGCGCGGTGCGGCGCGGCACGTCCACACACACCACCAAGGAGACAGACATGCCCTTCATCACGACGCGCCGCCTCGCGGCCCTGGCCATCGCCTGCGCGGCGCTCGGCGGCTTCGCGGCCCGCGCCGACTGGGCACCGCCCGGGCCGATACGCCTGGTCGTGCCCTATGCGCCCGGCGGCGGCACCGACGTGCTCGCGCGGCTGGTCGCCACGCAGATCGGCAGCACGCTGGGCCAGCCGCTGATCGTCGAGAACCGGCCCGGGGTCAACGGCATCCTCGGCGCCAACTACGTCTATGCCGCGCCGGCCAACGGCACCACGTTGCTGTTCGCGGCGGCCGACTTCATCTCGGTCTCGCCGCACATCTACAAGAAGGCCGTGCGCTACGACCCCGACGGCTTCCAGCCCGTGGCGCTGGTCGCGAAGATGGGCTTCGTGATGGCCGCGCGGCCCGCGAGCGAGACCAAGGACGTGGCCGACTTCGTGGCCCGCGCGCGTGCCAGGGAGGTCACCTATGCCCACTGGGGCCCGGGCAGCATGGCGCAGATGGGCATGGAGCTGCTGCGCTCGCGCGCCGAGGGCACGAAGGCGCTGCCCGTGCCCTATGCGGGCGCCGCGCCCGTGATGTCGGCCGTGATGGCCGGCGACGTCGAGTACGGCTTCGTGCCCACGCCGCTGGCGGTGGCGAGCCGCAGCAAGCTCAAGCTGTTCGCACTCGGCTCGCCCGAGCGCTTCGCGGGCCTGCCCGACGTGCCGACGCTCAAGGAGCTCGGCTACGCGGTCGATGCCGACACCTGGTTCGGCATCCTCGCGCCGCCCGGCACGCCCGCTGCCGTGGTCGAGGCGCTGCAGGCGCAGGTCGAGAAGGTGGTGCGCGATCCGGCGGCACGCGCGCGCATGACCGAGATCGGCTACACGCCCTCGAACATCGCGCCGCGCGACTTCGGTGCCTTCGTGAAGAGCGAGAACGCGCGCTGGGGCACGGTGGTGCGCGCCGCGCGCATCCAGGTGGAGGAATAGGTGCCGCCGCGGCTGGTCCTGGTCAAGAATGGGGCCTCGATCCAAGGGCCGCGATCCGTCATGAAGCGAAAAATCCCCAGCACCGTCGCCTTGTCGCTGTTCGAGTCGGCCGCGCGCCACGAGAGCTTCGCGCGCGCCGCGGCCGAGATGTACCTGACCGAGAGCGCGGTGAGCCGGCAGATCGCCGTGCTCGAGGGCTTTCTCGGCGTGAAGCTGTTCAGCCGCGGCAAGAAGCAGGTGGTGCTGACCGACGCGGGCCGGCTCTATGCGCGCAACATCCGCGGCAACCTCGACGAGATCGAGGCGCACACCAAGTCGCTGATGCAGCACAAGGGCGCGGGCGGCGTGCTCGAGCTCGCCGTGATCCCGACCTTCGCGAGCCGCTGGCTGCTGCCGCGGCTGCACGACTTCCTGCGCAAGAACCCGGGCATCACCGTCAACCTGTCGGAGCGCGCCGAGCCCTTCGCGTTCCGCGGCACCAACCTCGATGCCGCGCTGCACTTCGACGACCCGGTGTGGGACGCGGTCGAGAAGGTGCACCTGTTCGAGGAGGAGGTGGTGCCGGTGCTGAGCCCGGCCCACTTCGACCGCTCGAAGCTGAAGAAGCCCGCCGGCCTGATCGCGCTGCCGCTGCTGCACAAGCGCGTGCGGCCCGAGGCCTGGCAGCGCTGGTTCGAGGCCGCGGGCTCGACGCAGCCGGTGCCGCCGCCGGCGATGCGCTTCGAGCTCTATGCGATGGTGATCGATGCCGCGCGCGCGGGCCTGGGCGTGGGGCTGGTGCCGCGCTTCTACGTGCAGGAGGACGTGGCGCGCGGCACGCTGGCCATGCCCTTCGACATCAGCCTCAAGCACGAGAAGCGCTACTGCCTCGTGTACCCCGAGCACAAGCGCGATTCGCAGGCGGTGCAGCTGTTCAGCGAGTGGGTGGTGGAGGCGGCGGCCGAATTCAGCACGGGCGCGCAGGCGGTGCGGCGGCCGAAGAAGCGCGCCTGATTCGGCCGCCCCAAAAGAAAACGGCCCCGCGGGGCCGTCTTCATTGCGTGCATGCGGCCTGCGAGAGGCCGCGTGGCATCACTTCTTCTTCGCGGCCACGGCCTTCTTGGCGGGGGCGGCGGCAGCCTTCTTCGCGACCGGCTTGGCAGCGGGCTTCGCAGCCGACTTGGCGGCGGGCTTGGCATCGGCCTTGCGCTTGGCGGCCTTCGGGTCCACGGCGGCCTTGAAGGCGGCGCCCGGCACGAACTTCGGCACCTTCTGGGCGGCGATCTTGATCTTGGTGCCGACGCTCGGGTTGAAACCGGTGCGGGCTGCGCGAGCGACTTGCTTGAAGGTGCCGAAGCCGACGATCTGGACGGGGTCGCCCTTCTTCACTGCGGCGACGATGGAGCTGGTGACCGTTTCCACGATGCGCGCGGCTTCTGCCTTGCTGACGTTGTGGGTGGTGGCGATTTTCTCAACGAGTTCGATGCGGTTCAACTGAGTTCCTGATAGGTTTGATTCGTCATGTTGCCTATGACGGCGCAGCCTCGGATGCAGGCTGCAAGCGGCGTGGAGTGTATTCGAACGCGAGAGAGGGCCTGCGGTGCGAAGGGAGAGTGGGGCTTTCTCATGCACGCGCGACGCTGCGCAGCCGCAGTGCGATCGCGAGGCCTGCGAGCGCCGCGCCCGCCCCGATGAGGAACACGCCGCCATAGCCCGCGCGGTCCGCGAGCAGTCCGGCCACGGGGCCGGTGAGCCCGTAGGCCAGGTCCTGGAAGGCCGAGAAGCCGCCGAGCGCGGTGCCGCGCAGTTGCGGTGCCACCAGCCGCACGACCTCGCGGCCCATGGCCGGAAAGATCATCGAGCAGCCCAGGCCGGTGAGGAAGGCACCCGCGAGCGCGGCGGCGGGGCTCGGCGCCTGCCAGATCAGCGCCTGGCCGAAGGCCTCGACCGCCAGCGACACGATCGCTACCGGCAGTCCGCCGATGCGGTCGGGCAGGTGGCCGAACAAGAGGCGCACCAGCACGAAGCCGCTGCCGAAGGCCGTGAGTCCGAGGCCCGCATGCGACCAGTGCTGGCCGCGGAAGTGCAGCACGAAGAAGGCGCCGATGGCCGCGAAGCCGATGCCCTGCAGGCACACGATCAGCCCATGCGGCCAGATGATGCCGAGCACGCTGCGCAGCGAAGGCCGGCCCGCGCCCGGCTGCACCGCCACGCCCTCGAGGCGCCACACTGCCAGCAGCCCGATGCAGGGTAGCAGCGCGCTCGCGGCCATCGCGCCCGCGAAGCCGAAGCGCTCGAGCAGCGCGAGGCCGACCGGGCCGCCGACCGCGAGTGCGCCGTAGATGGCGGCGCCGACGAGCGCGAGCACCTGGCCCGAGCGCGCGGGACCGACGAGGCCGATGCCCCAGCCGATCACGCCGACGGCCACCAGGCTCTCGCCGAGGCCCAGCAGCAGGCGGCCCGCGACCAGCAGGCCGAAGCCGATCCACGGCGAGGGAATCCACAGGCCCGCGAGCCACGCGACGAGCGCGCCCGCGACATAGAAGGCCAGCCCTCGCACCACGGCGCGCTTGGGACCCTGGCGGTCCGACAGGCTGCCCGCGGTCGCGCGCGTGAGCACGGTGGCGAGGAAGGCGATGCCGACCGCGAGGCCGGCCCAGAAGTTGCCGAGGCCCAGCCGCGTCGTCACGTGGACCGGCACCACGGGCAGCGACAGGCCGACGCAGAGGTAGGAGATGAAGAGCACCGCGGCGAGCAGCAGCAGGCGGCTCTGCGCGGAGCGGGGACGGCGCGGGAATCGCCGGGGCGGAAGTGGAGGTCATGAGGAGGTCCAGGTTGTTCCTCGAACGGCCGGTGCGCAAGAAAGGAAAACGCACCCCGGCCGCGAGGATCGCGGGGGTGCGTTGCTTGACGTCAGACGCTTACGGCCAGCGGGACTGGCGGGGAAAAGGAAAGGCTCAGCCCAGCCGCATCGAGAGCTCGACGTCGGACGCGAAGGGCACCGACAGGTAGCCGGCCGCGCTCGAGCGCACGCGCGCGCGAGGTACTCGGGGCTGTGGTCGGCGTTGTCGGCGATCACGAGCGCGCCGGGGCGCAGGCGTGACTCGACCAGGGCCAGCACCTCGGGATAGAGCGCCTTGGCGCCGTCGAGCAGCAGCAGGTCGATGCTGTCGGGCAGGTCGGTGGCCAGCGTGCGCAGCGCGTCGCCTTCGCGGACCTCGACCAGGTCGGCGAGGCCGCCGGCCGCGAGGTTCGGCGCGGGCGCGCGCCACCTTCGAGGCTTCGAACTCGGTGCTCAGCAGCCGGCCGCCGCCGTTGTCGCGCAGGGCCGCGGCCAGGTGCAGGGTGGAGATGCCGAACGAGGTGCCGAACTCGACGATGCTGCGCGCGCCGTTGCCGCGCGCGAGCATGTAGAGCAGCGTGCCGGTCTCGCGCGAGACGGCCAGCGGGAAGTCTTTCAGGCGGGCATAGAAATCGAGGTACTCGGTGCGGCTTTGCATCAGGCGCGCGAGCTCGTCGCTCGACAGGCCGGCAACGGCGGCGCTGGTGCGCGGCGAGGAGGCATCGGCCTCGGCGAACAGGCGCTCCAGCAGGGGCGCGAGCGGTGCGGTGGTCAGTGTGTTCATGGTGTTCTTCAGGAGTCGGACGGTGTGCGTCGATGATATGAAGGAACCTTCAGATTTTCCATTCGCGTTCCGAAAGCCACGCCATGCCCACCCGCCGCAGTGCCCCGCTCTCCTCTAGAAGACAGCCCCAGCAGGCCCGTTCGAGCGACCTCGTCGCGGCGATCCTCGAAGCCGCCCTTCAGGTTCTGGCCAGGGAGGGCGTGCACCGCTTCACCACCACGCGCGTGGCCGAGCGCGCCGGCGTGAGCGTGGGGTCGGTCTACCAGTACTTTCCGAACAAGGCCTCGATCCTGTTCCGGCTGCAGAGCGACGAATGGCGCCAGACCACCGAGCTGCTGTGCGGCATCCTCGAGGACGTGGCGACGCCGCCGCTCGATCGCCTGCGCCGGCTGGTGCATGCCTTCGTGCGCTCGGAGTGCGAGGAGGCCGGCATGCGCACCGCCTTGCACGACGCGGCGCCGTTCTACCGCGACGCGCCCGAGGCGCAGACCGCGCGCGCCGCGGGCGAGCGCGCGATGCAGGCTTTCCTGCGCGAGGCGCTGCCCGGCTTGTCGAAGGCGCGGCGCGCGCTGGCGGGCGACCTGGTCACCACCACCTTCGGCGCGGTCGGCAAGCAGTTCTCGGAAACGCCGCGCACCGAGGCGCAGATCAAGGCCTATTCCGAGGCGCTGGCCGACATGCTGTGCGCCTACCTGCGCAGCCTCGGCGCGGAGTAAGTGGCGGAGCAAGGGGCCCCAAAAAAAAGAGCCCCGGCGCGGACCCCGCGGCGGGACTCTTCGCGACGCGCGAGCGCCTGGCCTTACTTGTCGTGATGCAGGTAGGTGGCCTGGCGCGGCAGCAGCAGGCTGACCAGGAAGGCCACGCCCATCATCGCCGTCACGTACCAGTAGAAGTAGGACTCGTGGCCGATCGACTTCAGGCCCAGCGCCACGTACTCGGCGCTGCCGCCGAAGATGGCGTTGCCCACCGCGTACGACAGGCCCACGCCGAGCGCGCGCACCTCGGGCGGGAACATCTCGGCCTTCACGATGCCGCTGATCGAGGTGTAGAAGCTGACCACCGCCAGCGCGACGGTGATCAGCACGCCGGCCATCAGCGGGCTGGCGACGTTCTGCAGGCTGCTGAGCACCGGCACCGTCATCAGCATGCCGAGCGCGCCGAACAGCAGCATGTTGCTGCGCCGGCCGATGCGGTCCGACAGCGCGCCGAACAGCGGCTGCATGCACATGTAGATGAAGAGGCACGCGGTCATCACGTTGCTCGCGGTCTTGATCGACATGCCGGCCGAATTCACCAGGTACTTCTGCATGTAGGTGGTGAAGGTGTAGAAGATCAGCGAGCCGCCGGCCGTGTAGCCCAGCACCACGAGGAAGGCGCGCTTGTGGTGGCGGAACAGCTCGCCCATGGTGCCGGCGCCCTTGGCGGCGCGGGTCTTGGTGCTGGCGGTCTCGGTCAGCGTGCGGCGCAGCAGCAGCGCCACGATGGCCGCCACGGCGCCCAGCACGAAGGGAATGCGCCAGCCCCAGGCCTTGAGCTCGGCCTCGTCGAGCACCTGCTGCAGCACCACCACGACCACCACCGCGAGCAGCTGGCCGCCGATCAGCGTGACGTACTGGAACGAGGAGAAGAAGCCGCGCTGGCCGCGCATCGCCACCTCGCTCATGTAGGTGGCGGTGGTGCCGTACTCGCCGCCGACCGACAGGCCCTGCAGCAGCCGCGCGAGCAGCAGCAGCGCGGGCGCGGCGGCGCCGATCTGCGCATAGGTCGGCAGGCAGGCGATCACCAGCGAGCCCACGCACATCATCACGACCGAGGTCACCATCGAGGTCTTGCGGCCCTTGCGGTCGGCGATGCGGCCGAACAGCCAGCCGCCGATCGGGCGCATGAGGAAGCCGGCCGCGAACACGCCGGCGGTGTTCAGCAGCTGCACCGTGGGGTCGGACTCGGGGAAGAAGGCCGGCGCGAAGTAGATCGCGCAGAAGGCGTAGACGTAGAAGTCGAACCACTCCACCAGGTTGCCCGAGGAGGCGGCGAAGATGGCGAAGATGCGCTTGCGCTTCTCCTCGAAGGTGTAGGGCGTGGTGTCGGCCGGCGAGGCGCCGGCGGGGGCGCCGCCGGTGCGGGCGAGGGTGTTCATGGCGTGTCCTTGTCTCGGGTCGCGGCCGCTGGAGGCGGCCTGAATCGGTGCCCGGGAAGTCTGTCGCGACACGCGCGCGCCGTCGTCCGTAGCCCACCGCCGCGCGGCTACGTATCGGTACGCAAGGGTTAACCCTAGGTCGACGTTTCCGGGGGGCCGCGGCCCCGGCTACAGCCCGTGCTCGCGCAGGAAGCGGTCGAGCTGGTGGCTGTTCGCGAGGCCGAGCTTGGCGAACGCGTGGGCCCGGTGGGTCTCCACCGTGCGCTGCTCGAGCGGCGCGAGCTCGAGCGCGATCTGCTTGTTCGGCTTGCCCTCGGCCACCAGCCGCGCCACCTGCATCTCGCGCGGCGTGAGCTTGTCCCACAGCGCCTGCGCGGCCTGCCGGGCCTGGCGCCTGGTGGCGATCTCGCCGGCGCGCTGCAGGGCGCGCGCGATGCTGTCGAGCAGCTGCTCGTCGTTGCAGGGCTTCTCGAGCCAGCCGAAGGCGCCGTTCTGCACCGCCTCCACCGCCATCGGGATGTCGCCGTGGCCCGAGAGGAACAGCACCACCAGCGGGCTGTCCTGCGCGCGCAGCGCGTCGAACACCTGCAGCCCGCTCATGCCGTCCATGCGCAGGTCGAGGATGGCGCAGCCCGCGCGCTGCAGGTCGGCGCCGGCCAGGAAGTCCTCGCCCGAGGCGAAGGTCTGGACCGCGTAGCCGCGCGAGAGCAGCAGCAGGCCGAGCGAGCGGCGCACGGCCTCGTCGTCGTCGACCACGCAGAGGTTGTTGGCGGATGCGTTCATGGGGAGGGGATCTCCAGCACGAGGGTGAATACCGTACCACCGCCCGGACGGTGGTCGAACACCAGCCGGCCGCGGTGCGCCTCGACGATGGTGCGGCAGATGTTGAGGCCCAGCCCGAGGCCGCCGGGCTTGGTGGTGAAGAAGGGCGCGAACACCTGTTCGGCGAGCGCGTCGTCGATGCCCGTGCCGCGGTCGAGCACGCGGATCTCCATGCGGCCCTCGACCGCCTCGGCCTCGATCTCGACCACGCGCTGCTCGACCGGCGTGGCCTGCATCGCCTGCAGGCTGTTGGACAGCAGGTTCAGCAGCACCTGCTCGAGCAGCACGCGGTCGCCGCGCACCGGCGGCAGCATGGCCGGGATGCGCACCTCGGCGCGCGACTGGCGCTGGCGCATCTCGCCCTGCAGCAGCGCCAGCGCATTGGCCGCCAGCGCCGCCACCGCGCAGTCCTCCGTGCCCGCGGTGCGCTGGCGCACGAAGCCGCGGATGCGCCGCACGATCTCGGCGCTGCGCCGCGCCTGCGCCATGGTCTCGTCGAGGCTGCTGGCCAGCAGCGCCTGGTTGCCCTGTTCGGCGAAGGCCTTGGCCGCGCCCGCGAAGCTGCTCAGCGCCATCAGCGGCTGGTTGAGCTCGTGCGCCAGCGTCGAGGCCATCTCGCCCAGGCTCGCGAGTCGCTGCGCGTGCTGCAGCTGCTCGTCGTTCTGGCGCTGGCGCTGCTCGGCGCGCTTCTGCTCTGTGATGTCGACCACCGAGCTCATCCAGCCCGCGTGGCCGCCGTCGGCATCGATCAGCGGCGCGGTGTAGACCATGGTGATGACCTCGCGGCCGTCGCGATGGCGCAGCCGCGACTCGAAGCCCGACAGCGCGGGCTGGCCGCTCATCATGGCGTCGTAGTGGTGCCAGTGGCGCGGCACCTCGTCGGGATGCCAGTAGGGGGTAGGGTGGCAGCTTGCCGAGCAGCTCGTCGGCGCCGTAGCCGGTCATCTCGCAGAAGGCCGGGTTGACGTAGGTGATGCGGCCCTCGAGGTCGCGCGCGCGCATGCCGACCAGCAGCGAATCCTCCATCGCCTTGCGGAAGGCGTGGGCCTGGTCGAGCTCGTGGGTGGCGCTCGCGCACGCGCAGCTCCAGTTCGCGCCGCGCATCGCGCTGCTCGGCGAAGCGGCGTTCGCGCAGCCGCCAGTAGAGGCCGCCGAGCAGCAGCACGCCGGCGCCCAGCAGGCCCAGCATCCAGGTGCGCTCGCGGGCGCGCGTGACCTCGGCATGGTCGACCATCACCGTGAGGGTCCAGCCCAGGTCGGGCAGCGGCTCGTCGATCGCGAGGAAGGCGCGCGGCTTGCCGCCGAGCGCGGTGCGCACCAGGTAGCCGGGCTCGCCGTCGCCGCGCTGCGTCTTCCAGGGCAGCGCGGGGAAGCTGGCGCGCGCGCCGTACTGCTGGTCGCGCCGCAGCCGTTCGAGCTGCACCGCGTCGAGCGGCCGCGTGGCCTGGTACATCCACTCGGGCACCGAGCTCAGGAACACGATGCCGCGCGCGTCGGTCAACAGGATCGGGTCGCGCACGAAGGTCCAGGCCTCCTGCAGCGCGCGCAGGCTGACCTTGACCGTCACCACGCCGATCACCGCGCCCGCGTCCGAGCGCACCGGCGCCGAGATGAACAGGCCCGGCGCGCCGGTGGTCTGGCCCACGCCGTAGAACAGGCCGCTGCGGCCCGCGCGCGCATCGATGAAGTAGGGCCGGTTGGCATAGGACTCGCCGACGAAGCTCTGCGGCGTGGCCCAGTTGCTGGCCGCGAGCGTGAGGCCCTGCGGGTCGATCAGGTAGAGCGCGTCGGAGCCGGCCTGCCGGTTCACCTCCTCGATGTAGAGGTTGGCGCGCTGCTTCACGGCCGCGTCGTCGGGATGCGCGAGCGCGGCCAGCACCTCGGGATGCAGCCCCGCGGTGAACGGCAGGTAGCTGTACTTGCCGGCCGAGTCGCGCAGGCCCAGCACGTGCACTTCCATCGCGCGGCGGATCGAGTCGGCCTGGAAGTTCGCCTCGCGCGCGGCGGCCCACTGGCCGGCGGCGCCGATCAGCAGCGCCGCGAGCGCGAGCAGGCCGGCGCCGAAAAGCAGCGCGCGCCGGCGTCGGCGCGCGCGGGGAGGGCGGGAAGGAAGCGAGGAAGGCGGCATGGACAGGCGGGCCGACCGGCGCGGCGCAGGCGATTCTGCCCTGATCGCCGCCGCGGCCCGCGCGCGTGTGCCGCGCCGCGGCCGTGTCCGCGGCCGCTACTGCAGCTTGTAGTCGAGCGTCTTCACGAGCTGGCCGTAGGCGGCGCGCCCGCTCTCCACGCGCTGTGCGAGCGCCTCGGGCGTGCTGGTGGCTGCGGTCACGCCCAGGCTCGCGATCCTCTGCGCAAAGGCCGGCGCATTCACCACCCGGACGATGGCCGCGTTGTACTGGCGCAGCAGGGCATCGGGCGTGCCGGCCGGCGCGAACACCGCCGTGAACATCATCTCCTCGAGGCCCGCGATGCCGGCCTCGGCATAGGTCGGCACCTCGGGCAGCCGCGCGATCCGGGCCGGGCCGTTGACGGCGAGGAGGCGCAGCTTGCCGCTCTCGACGTAGGGCAGGATCGCGCCCACGCCGCCGATGCCCGCGGGCACCTGCCCGGCCACGAGGTCCTGCACCAGCGGGCCGTCGCCGCGGTAGGGCACGGCCGTCATCGGCGTCGCCAGCGCGCGCCCCAGCACGCCGACCGCGAACTCGGGCCCGCTGCCGGGCGCGGGCACGCCCACGCTGTTCTTGCCGGCATGGGCACGGGCCCAGGCCGCGAAGCCGCGGATGTCGGTCACGCCCGCGCCGACCACGGCGGGGTTGACCGCGAACACGTCGGGGTTCGAAGTCACGAGGCCCACCGGCGCGAAGTCCTTCGCGACGTCGAAGCCCGGATTCGCCATCGTCACCGGCACGATGGACACCGTGTGCCCGTTCGACAGGAACAGCGTGTGGCCGTCGGGCCGCGCGGCCTTCAGCGCCTGGGCCGCGATCTGGCCGCCCGCGCCCGCGCGGTTCTCGACCACCACCGGCCGCGCCAGCTCGGTCTGCAGCCCGGCCGCGAGCTGGCGCGCGATCAGGTCGGTGGAGCCGCCGGCCGGGAAGCCGACCAGGATGCGCAGCGGCGTGGTGTCGGCGAGCGCGAGCGCGCAGCTCGCCGTGACCGACGCGGCGACGAGGAGGCGCGCGGCGAGGGCGCGAAGGGAGGCGGGCTTCATGGCGTGCGGGCCGAAGGGGCCGAGTGGAGGGTGGCCGGATTGTTCGGCGCACGCCGCGCGGGCTCAACCGCAAGGACGCCGGATTTGGGCACCGATCGTTCGGCGCCCCTCCCGCCCTGCTCAGCCGCGCGTGGACAGCCGCGACTTGCCGTAGCCGCGGTAGCGCTGGCGCACCGTCTCCATCTCCCGCGCGTCGAGGATCACGGGCGCGCCCAGCTGCGCGCTCATCCAGTACTGGCGCGCCAGGGTCTCGAGCTTGGCGGCGTTCGCCACCGCCTTCTCGACCGTGGCCGCGTGGCAGATCATCCCGTGGTTCGCGAGCAGGCAGGCGTTGCGGTTCTCGAGCGCATCGACCGCCGATTGCGCGAGCGCATCGGTGCCGAAGGTGGCGTACTGCGCGCAGGGAATGTCGTCGCCGCCGAAGCCCGCGAGCATGTAGTGGAAGGCCGGGATCGGTCGGCGCTGGGCCGACAGCGCCACGCAGGCATCCGAATGCGTGTGGACCACGGCCTCGGCCTGCGGGTAGCGGCGGTAGATGGCGGTGTGCATCGCCCATTCGCTCGACGGGATGCCGGCGCCGCGGGTCTCGCCGTCGAGCGTGATCGACACCAGCGCCTGCGGGTCGATGGTGTCGGCATCGGCGCCCGTGGGGCTGATCAGCGCGCCTCCGTCGAAGCGGCAGCTGATGTTGCCCGCGCTGCCGTTGTTGAGGCCGAGCTGCGCGAGCCGGCGATAGCCCGCGGCCAGGGCCTGGCGCAGGGCGTCTTCGGACAGGGGAAGGGGAGACGGGGTCGTGGTCATGGGCGGTTCCTTGCGCGCGTCGGCGCGGTGAAGCGAAGAAGGTGCGTTCGGTTCATCAGCGAGCCGCGTCGCTCATGCTCTGCAGCATGGGCAGCAGCATGTCGACCGGACCCAGCTTGCCCGACTTGAGGCACAGCGCGAGCGGCGCCGCGCCGAGGGTCACCGCGCGCGCGATGCCGGGGCCGGCATAGGGGCCGACCTGCAGCCGGTCGATGGCCAGGTGCTCGAGCACCGAGCCCGAGGTCTCGCCGCCCGAGATCACGAAGCGCTTCACGCCCGCGTCGCGCAGCCGCACCGCGAGCCGGCCGAGGATGTCTTCGGCCAGGGCCGCGGCCTCGTGCCGGCCGATGCGCGCCTGCACGCGCTCGATCACCGGCGCATGCGCCGAGGTCGCGATCGCGACCGGGCCCTGCGGCAGCGCCGCGAGCGCCCAGTCCAGTGCCTCGCCGATCACGTCGACGCCGTCGATCGCGCGTTCGACGTCGATCCAGTGCACTGGCCGTTCGCGCTCGAAGGCACGCAGCTGTTCGATCGAGCGGTCGGCGCAGCTGCCGGCCAGCACCACGCCCGGGCCCTCGACCGCCGGCAGGCGCGGCGCGCGGTCGCCCGCTGCCAGCCAGCCGTGCTCGCGCCACAGCGCGGGGTAGTAGGCGCCGATCGAGGAGTTGCCGGTCATCAGCGGCCAGTCCCAGGTCAGGCCGGCGAGGGCGCGCAGGTCCTCGGGCTCGGCCGCGTCGGCGATCGCGAAGCCGGTGCCCTCGGCCTCGAGCGCGGCCACGTGCGCGCGCATCGCCTCGAGGCCCGCATGCACCACCTGCTGCGGGATCAGGCCGACGCGGGTCTTCGTCTGGCGTTGCAGCGTGCGCACGAGGTTGGGGTCGAGCATTGGCGTCAGCGGATCGAAGCGCTTGGGCGACTCCGAGATCAGCATCTGGTCGGCGAACAGGTGGCCCTGGAACACGCGGCGGCCGGCCTCGGGGAACGAGGGACAGAAGGCGGTGAGCTTCGCGCCCGTGAGCTCGCGCAGCAGGTCGGCGCAGGGGCCGATGTTGCCGTCGTCGGTGGAGTCGAAGGTGGCGCAGTACTTGAAGAAGAGCTGGCGCGCGCCGCGCTCGAGCAACGCGCGGGCGCCGGCCTCGAAGGCCGCGACCGCGTCGGCCGCCGGCACTACGCGCGTCTTGCGCGCGATCACCACCGCGTCGAGTTCGTCGCCGATTTCGGCCAGCGCTTCGGGCCGCGTCACGAAGCCGCAGCGCACGCCGTGCGCCACCAGCATCGCGGCCAGTTCCATGCCGCCGGTCAGGTCATCGGCGAGGGCGCCGAACAGTAATGCCATGGGTGTCTCCGATCGTTCTCGAGCGAGGGCGGATGCCGGGTTCGTGAGCTATTGCGCTACAGTAAATATGATATATCATGCCTCAAAAACCAACGCAACGAAGGGTTCCCGAATGTCGTCCGCCGCCTCGCAGAACAGGCCGAACCAGCATGATCTCCAGCTTCGGCAACGCGCCGCCAAGGTCGTGCCCGGCGGCATGACGGGGCATCTGAATGCGGCCTCGCTGCCCGCGGGCTATCCGCAGTTCTTCGAGCGCGGTCAGGGTTGCCGCGTCTGGGACGTCGACGGCAACGAGTACATCGACTTCATGTGCAGCTGGGGCCCGAACCTGCTGGGCCATCACCATCCCCAGGTCGATGAAGCGGCGCGCAAGCAGCAGGCGCTGGGCGATTGCCTCGACGGTCCCACGGCGCGCTTCGTCGAGCTGGCCGAGCGCTTCGTCGCGCGCAGCGCCCATGCCGACTGGGTGCTGTTCCAGAAGAACGGCACCGATGCCACCACCGTCTGCCTCATGGTGGCGCGCGCGGCCACGGGCAAGCGCAAGGTGCTGGTCGCGACCAAGGCCTATCACGGCGCCGATCCCTGGTGCACGCCGATCCCGCAGGGCATCACGCCCGAGGACCGCGCGCATCTCATTCACTACACCTACAACGACATCGCGAGCCTCGAGGCTGCCGTCGCACAGGCGGGCACGGACCTCGCGGCCATCGTCTGCGCGGCCTTCAAGCATGACCTGGGCATCGACCAGGAGCTGCCCACGCCCGAGTTCGCGCGCCGTGCCCGCGAACTCTGCGACCAGGCCGGTGCCGCGCTGATCCTCGACGAGGTGCGCGCGGGCTTCCGCGTGCATGCGGGCGGCAGCTGGGAGACCGTGGGCGTGCGGCCCGACCTCAGCGCCTGGAGCAAGTCGATCGCCAATGGCTATGCGCTCGCGGCCGTGACCGGCGTCGACGCGCTGCGCGAAGCGGCCACGCGCATCTACACCACGGGTTCGTTCTGGTCGGGCGGCGTGGCGATGGCCGCGGGCCTGGCAACGATCGAAGTGGCCGATGCGCAGGACGTGGTCGGCCATGTGCAGGCCATGGGCCAGCGCTTTCGCGACGGCATCGCCGCGCAGTCCGCGAGCCATGGCGTGCCGGTGCGCCAGACGGGGCCGGCGGCGCTGCCGCTGATCCTGTTCGACGAAGACCCGGGCTTCGACAAGGGCGCGGTGTTCACGGTCGAGGCGCTGCGCCGCGGCGTCTACCTGCATCCGAAGCACAACATGTTCCTGTCGCTGGCACATACCGTGCAAGACATCGATCGGGCCCTGCAGGCCACCGACGCGGCCTTCGCCGCCGTCGCAGCGCGCTTCGGCCGGCGCTGACGTCCCTATCTCACGCACTCCCGCACGCACCCAGAGGAATCCGCAGCATGGCATCCACGGCAACCCAACCGCCCGTTGCGGGCTCCGAACGCGTCGGCGGTGCCGGCATCGAGATCCGCGGCCTCGCCAAGCGCTTCGGCGCGGTGCGCGCGGTCGACGATGTGTCGCTGAGCGTGCAGCCCGGCGAATTCCTCGCGCTGCTCGGGCCCAGCGGCTCGGGCAAGACCTCGATCCTCATGAGCATCGCGGGCTTCGAGCTGCCCGATGCCGGCAGCATCGCCATCGACGGCCGCGACGTCACCTACCTGCCCGCGAGCCAGCGCAACCTCGGCATGGTGTTCCAGAAGTACACGCTGTTCCCGCACCTCTCGGTGCTCGACAACGTGGCCTTCGGCCTCAAGATGCGCGGCGTGGCGCGCGCCGAGCGGCACCGCCTGGCCGAGCAGGCGCTGGCCACGGTGCGGCTCGAGGGCTACGGCAAGCGCATGCCGGCGCAGCTTTCTGGCGGCCAGCAGCAGCGCGTGGCGCTGGCGCGCGCCATCGTCTACAAGCCGAAGGTGCTGCTGATGGACGAGCCGCTGAGCGCGCTCGACAAGAACCTGCGCGAGGAGATGCAGCTCGAGATCAAGCGGCTGCAGTCGCAACTCGGCATCACGGTGGTCTTCGTCACGCACGACCAGGGCGAGGCGCTGACCATGGCCGACCGCGTGGCGATCCTCAACCAGGGCCGCATCCAGCAGCTCGATGCGCCCAAGGCGCTGTACGAGCGGCCGCGCACGCGCTTCGTCGCGGGCTTCATCGGCGAGACCAACTTCATGCCGGCCGAGATCGGCCCGCTGCGCACCCAGGGCGCGCTGGTGCAGCTGCCCGGCGGCGCGAGCCCGCGCGAGGTGCGCACCGATGCGCTGGTGGGCCGCGTGGCCGCCGGCGGGCGTGCCGTGGCCGCGCTGCGCCCCGAGCAGATCGTGATCGGCAGCCCCGAGGACCCGGCCGCGCTGCGCGCCACCGTGAGCGGCGTGATCTACAGCGGCTCCACCGTGCTGTGCATCGCGCAGCTGTCCGACGGCACCGAGCTGCGCGCGCGGCTGCCCGACCCGAGCCGCGTCGCGCTCGCGGCCGGCGACCGCGTCGGCCTGCTGTGGCCCGCCGATGCGCTGCGCATCTATGGCGACGAGGTGGCCGCGGCATGAGCACGGCGACCGCGCCCGTCATCGCGGCCTCGCCCTCGGCGTTCTCGCGCCTGTGGCTCGGCGGCCGGCAGCTCAGCGTGGCGGCCTCGGCCGTGCTGCTCGCGCCCTTCTTCGCGCTGTTGCTGCTGGTGTTCGTCTATCCGCTGCTGAGCCTGCTGTCGCTCAGCGTGCTCGAACCGCATCCCACGCTCGCGAACTACGCGCGCGTGTTCGACAACCCGGTCTACGTGCGCGTGATGCTGCGCACCGGCTGGATCAGCCTGCTGACCACCGTGTTGGCGCTGGTGCTGGGCTTTCCCATCGCCTACATGATGACGCGCGTGAAGGGCGCGGTGGCCGCGCTGCTCACGGCCTGCGTGCTGCTGCCGCTGTGGTCCAGCGTGCTGGTGCGCACGGCCGCCTGGATCGTGCTGCTGCGCCGCGACGGCATCGTCAACAACGCGCTGCAGTGGCTGGGCCTCACGGGCGAACCCGTGAAGCTGCTCTACACCGAGGGTGCGGTGGTGCTCGCGATGGCGCACGTGCTGCTGCCCTTCCTGATCCTGCCGATCTACTCGGCGCTCAAGAACATTCCCGACGACTACATGCGCGCGGCCGCCATGCTCGGCGCCAACCGGCGGCGCGCCTTCTTCGAGGTGCTGCTGCCGATGAGCCGCGCGGGCGTGTGGAGCGGCTGCCTGATGGTCTTCCTCTCGGCGCTGGGCTTCTTCGTCACGCCGGCGCTGGTCGGCAGCCCGCAGGAGCTGATGATCGCCACGCTGGTGTCGCAGCAGGTGCGCGAGATGCTCGACTGGCCCTTCGCTGCCGCGCTGATCGGCGTGCTGATGGTGGTGGTGGCCACGCTGACCATGGTCTTCAACAAGGCCGTGAGCTTCAACCGGCTGATCGGGGGCGGCGCATGAGCAAGAACGAGAACACCGTGCGCCACCGGGCGCCCTTCGACCTGGGCGCCTTCTCGCTGCGCGCCTACGTCTGGCTGGTGGTGCTGTTCATCATGGTGCCCACGCTGATCATCGTGCCGATGTCCTTCAGCCCGGCCGACTTCCTCGAGTTCCCGCCCAGCGGCTTCACGCTGCACTGGTACCAGGAGTTCTTCGGCGATCCGCAGTGGCAGAAGGCGGCACTGCTGAGCCTGCAGGTGGCGGCGCTGACCATGGTCTGCTCGGTGGTCATCGGCACCATGGTGTCGTACGCCATCGTGCGCGGCACCGAGCGCTTCCGCTCGGCCACGCAGCTGATGGTGATCGGCCCGGTGATCGCGCCGCACATCGCGGTGGCGGTGGCCTGCTACCTGTTCTACCAGCGCCTGGGCGTGGTCGGTTCGTTGGCCGGCTTCGTGGCGGCGCACACGGTGCTGGCGCTGCCCTTCGTGGTGTTCACGGTCTCGGCCGCGCTGTCGCGCGTCGACCCCGACCTCGAGTCGGCCGCCATGAGCTGCGGCGCGAGCCGCGCGCGCGCCTTCTTCCACGTGACCTTGCCGCTGATCGTGCCGGGCCTGCTGAGCGGCGCGCTGTTCGCCTTCATCATTTCCTTCGACGAGCCCGTGGTCTCGTTCTTCGTCTCGAGCGTGCGCCAGCGCACCTTGCCGCGGCGCATGTTCGAGGACATCGAGCAGAACCTCACGCCCGTGATACCGGCCATCGCCACCCTGCTCACGCTGCTGTCGATCGCGGTGCTGATCGCCGTGGCGCTGCTGCGCGTGCTCGAGCGCCGGCGCCGCGCCGAATGAGCGCACCCCCCGTTTTTTCCTGGTCCTCACTCACAAGGAGTTCGCGATGATGAAATGTCTGGCTCGAAGCAAGGGTGCCGCCCTCGCGCTGCTCGCCTGCGCGGCGTTCACCGGCGCCTCGGCGCAGGGGCTCGAGAAGGAGCTTGTGATCGCCACCACCGGCGGCCTGATGGAGAAGACGCTGGTGCAGTACTTCTACACCCCGTTCTCCAAGGCCAAGGGCGTGGAGGTGGTGCCCGCCGCCATCGAGGTGCCCGACCAGTGGGCCAAGGTGCAGGCCATGTCGCGCAGCGGTGGCATGGAGTTCGACATCGTGACCGCCACCCCGCCCGACCTGGTGCAGAAGAAGGAACTGCTGCAGGCCATCGACTGCAGCAAGCTGCCCAACGTCACCGCCAACGGCGTGAAGGGCGCCTGCACCACCTACGGCGTGATGCGCACCGTGGGCGGCATGCAGATCGGCTACAGCACCGAGGCCTTCAAGGGCGCCAACGTGCCCAAGACCTGGGCCGACTTCTGGGACACGGCCAAGTTCCCCGGCCCGCGCGGCCTGCCCGACACCGGCGACCGCGAATGGTGGGTGCCGGTGGCGGCGCTGCTGGCCGACGGCGTCGCGCCCGACAAGCTGTTCCCGCTCGACCTCGACCGCGCCTACAAGAAGCTCGACAAGCTGCGTCCCAACGTGGCCGTCTGGTGGAAGAGCGGCGACCAGCTGCAGCAGATCATGCGCAACAAGGAAGTGGTCATGAGCATGGGCTACTCGGGCCGCCTGATCTCGCTGATGAACGCCAAGGTGCCGATCGCCGTGTCGTGGGACGGCGCCGTGCGCGACGTCGGCTACATGTCGATCCCCAAGGGCGCGCCGCACCCGAAGGCGGCCATGGCCTATCTGGACTTCTTCTATGCCTCGGCGCCCGAGCAGCACGTGAACTTCGTCAATGCCGTCAACTACGACACCGGCAACGGCAAGACCGCGAGCCTGTTCCCGCCCGAGCGCCGCGCCATGCTCGCGACCTCGGCCGAGAACTTCGACAAGCTGATCGTGGCCGACTACGAGTGGATCGGCAACAACCGCCAGATGCTGCGCGACCGCTGGATCGCCTGGCTGGGACGCTGATCCCGATCGCGTGCGTGCCGCTCGCGGGGCCACGGCAGGGCCACAATACGCCGCCGCGCGATTCCCGGCACACACGCAATCAAGGAGAGAGAAGCTCATGGCAACCCCGGTCATCAACGTGGTCGAACGCACCAATCTGGCGAGCCAGATCTACGAGCACCTGCGCGAGCAGCTGATGTCGGCCACCTTCCAGCCGGGCCAGCGCCTGAAGATCCGCGAGCTGGCCAAGACCATGGGCACCAGCGAGACGCCGGTGCGCGAAGCCCTGATCCAGCTCGTGCGCGACCGCGCGCTCGAGATGAAGGAGGGCTACTTCATCCGCGTGCGCCAGCTCTCGCTGGCCGAGTACCTCGAGCTGCGCGACATCCGGCTCGCGCTCGAGCCGCTGGCGGCCGAGCGTGCCGTGCCCCTGCTCGACAACGCCACCATCAAGCAGCTCACCGAGAGCCACCGGCTGCTGGTGCGCGCGGAGAAGACCAAGGATTACCGCGCCGCGCTGCAGCACAACTTCGATTTCCACTTCGGCATCTACCGCCACTCGGGCATGCCGCAGCTCACCGAGCTGCTGGACCGCATCTGGGTGCAGGTGGGGCCGATGATGAACTTCCTCTATCCCCACGGCCACCCGACCTACGACACCGAGCACCAGCACGTGAACGTGCTGCGCGGGCTGCAGCAGCGCGACACCGCGATGGTGCGCCACGCCATCGAGCAGGACCTGATCGAGGGCGGCCGCGACTTCGTGCGCGTGCTCGGGAGATCGACGCCAATCCCGCGCGCGCCGAAGAACTGCTCGCGCTGCGCAACCAGCCGCCACCGACCGGCAGAAAGCCTCCCACCCCATGATGGACCACACCAGCGACCCGAACGCGGCGCGCTACGTACTCGACCCCCAACGCACCGACCTCGCGCGCGAATTCCGCGGCTGCATCCGCGGACCGCACAGCGAGGAACTGAAGAAGCTCCTGCATCGCATGCGCTGGGGCGCCTTCCCCGGCCGCTATCTGCTGGTGATGGTCGAGCCGGGCCGCCGCTGGGCGCTGGCGCAGATGCCCGACGAGCGGGGCCAGAAGGTCAAGGTGTTCCACGACGTGGTGTTCGAGTCGCTCGACGACGCCGAGTGGCATGTGTTCGGCCTGCGCTGGAAGGCGCTGACCGGCACCGAGCTGAAGCTGGATTGAAGAAGCACACCGCGAGACGACCATGAGCGCCCCCATCGACACCAATGCCTTCGTCGGCTACCCCGACACCCTCAGCGTGCGCGCCGGCGAACGCATCCGATTCCGATCTCAGCAGCGAAGCCAGGCAGCAGGCCGACGTGAAGTTCGTGCGCGTGCGCTGCGCCGACGCCGACGCCACCGGGCCCGGCATCAAGTACCGCGAGCTCGCATCGCCGATCGACGGCGTGCATGCGGTCGCGTTCCACGAGGCGCCCTGCGGCTCCTTCATGTCGGTGCCCGCCGATGCGCGCTTCGCGCCCGAGGGTGCGTTCTCGTTCGGCTGCTACGTCTGGCCGACGCGGCTGCTGGCCACGCCGCAGACCGTGCTCGCGCGCTGGTGCGAGGACAGCGGCCGCGGCTGGGCGCTGCAGGTGTCGCGCGAGGGCTTGCACTTGCGCGTGGGCGGTGCCGATGGCGCGATCGAGCTGAAGACCGATGCGCCGCTCGAACAGCGCCGCTGGTACTGGGTGCAGGGCGCGCTCGATGCGACGACCGGCGAGATGGTGCTGTCGCAATGCCGGCTGGCCGATGGCGCGCTGCCCGAGCAGCGCCGCGAGGCCCGCGCGACCAAGTCCGGCGGCTGGCGCCTCGATTCGCAGGGCCCGTTGACCGTGGCCGCGCATGCGCTGTCGGCCACCGGCGACCGCTGCGGCGCGCACTACGACGGCAAGATCGAGGCACCGCGCATCGCCGAGGGCCTGCTGGGCGTGGACGCGCTGCGCCGCTGCGACGACCTCGCGCGCCCGGGCCTGGCCGATGCCGCGCTGATCGCCTGCTGGGACTTCTCGCACGGCATCGACACGCTCGAGGTGCTCGACCGCTCGCCCAACCGCCTCGACGGCCGGCTGCACCAGCTGCCCTGCCGCGGCATGACCGGCGTGCACTGGACCGGCGACGTGCACGACTGGCGGCTGGCGCCGCGCGAGTACGGCGCGATCCATTTCCACAGCGACGACATCTACGACTGCGGCTGGCCCGCGACGCTCGAGCTCGACGTGCCGGCCGACTGGAAGTCGGGCTTCCATGCGCTGCGCCTGCGGCCCGTGGACGGCAGCGCGGCCGAGACCTTCATCACCTTCTTCGTGACGCCCGCGGCCGATGCGAAGCGCGCGCCGCTCGCGGTGCTGGCCGCGAGCATGACCTACATGGCCTACGCCAACAGCGCGCTGCGGCTGCATGCGGTGCACTTCGAGGTGCTGACCGAGCGCCTGCTGATGCTGACCGGCGACGACATCTACCTGCAGGAACATCCCGAGGTCGGCCAGTCGACCTACGACCACCACATCGACGGCAGTGGCCGCGCCTACAGCTCGTGGCTGCGCCCGGTGCTCAACATGCGGCCGCGCTCGCAGCCCGGCAACCTCGCGATCGACAGCCACTTCCTCGACTGGCTCGAGGAGAAGGGCATCGACTACGACGTGGTGACCGACGTCGAGCTCGACCGCCAGGGCGCGGGCGCGCTCGCGGGCTACCGCGTGCTGGCGACGCTGTCGCATCCCGAGTACTACAGCGAGGCGATGATGAACGGCATCATGGCCTTCCAGAATGCGGGCGGGCGCCACCTCGCGCTCGGCGCCAACGGCTTCTACTGGCGCTGCGCCTTCCATCCGAAGGCACCGGCCGCGGTCGAGGTGCGGCGCGGCATGGCCGGCACGCGGACCTGGGAATCGCAGCCCGGCGAGGTGCACCTGGCCGGCACCGGCGAGCCCGGCGCGCTGTGGCGCCACAGCGGCTTCGCGCCGCAGAAGCTGATCGGCGTGGGCTTCTCGGCCATGGTCTACGACCACGCGGGCTACTACCTGCTGACGCCCGATGCGGCCGACGCGCGCGTGGCCTTCGCGGTCGAGGGCATCGCGCAGGGCGAGCGCATCGGCGACTACGGCGTGCGCATCGGCGGCGCGGTCGGCATCGAGATCGACCGCTTCGACGTCGGCCTCGGTTCGCCGCCGCATGCGGTGATGCTCGCGACCTCGCACGGCCTGGGCCCGGGCGCGCTGCCCACGCCCGAGGAGTACCGCACCACGGTGCACGGCCTCGACGGCGAGCAGAACGCGCTGGTGCGCGCCGACATGGTGTTCTTCGAGACCGCCAGGGGCGGCGCGGTGTTCTCCACCGGCTCGATCTCCTACGTGCTCTCGCTGAGCCACAACGGCTACGACAACAACGTGAGCCGCATCACCGGCAACGTGCTGCGGCGCTTCCTCGATCCGGCCCCGTTCGAGCTGCCCGCCTGAGCCTCGCCATGACCGAGATGCGCATCACCGGCCGCACCGGCATCATGCTGATGCTGGCCGATCCCGTGGCCCACGTGGTGGGCTCGCTGCGGCTCAACGACCGCTTCGCGGCCGAGGGCCTCGACATCGCGGTGTCGCCGCTGCACGTGGCGCCCGCCGACCTCGCGACCGTGATCGACGCGCTGCGCCGCATGCGCAACGTGCTCGGCTTCGGCGTGACCATCCCGCACAAGATCGCGGTGCTGCCGCTGCTCGACGCGACCACGCCACGCGCGGCGCGCATCGGCGCGGTCAACTTCGTGCGGCGCGACGCCGAGGGCCGGCTCACGGGCGACAACCTCGACGGCCGCGGCTTCGTCGACGGGCTCGCGGTCCAGGGCATCGCGCTGCGCGGGCGCCGCGTGCTGCAGCTCGGCGCGGGCGGCGCGGGGCGCGCGGTGGCCTTCGGCATCGCCGAGGCGGGCGCGCGCGAACTGGTGATCCACAACCGCACGAACGAGCGGGCCGAGGCGCTGGCGGCCGACGTGGCCGCCGCGTACCCGGACTGCAGCGCGCGCGCGGGCACGAACGATCCGAGCGGCTTCGACCTCGTGGTCAACACCACCTCGATGGGCATGCACGAGGGCGATGCATTGCCGCTCGACGTGGCGCACCTGGCGCACCTGGCGGCCGGCACCGACGTGGCCGAGATCATCATGACGCCCGCGATCACGCCGCTGCTGGCCGCGGCGCAAGCGCGCGGCTGCCGCATCTCGCTGGGCACCTCGATGCTCGATGCGCAGTACGTGCTGGTGAAGGAATTGCTCGGGATCGGTGCGCCGGCGGCCTGAAAGAGGCTTCCGCAGCGGGCGCGGGCCTTGCAAGGGACCCGGGAAAACGAGCAGCGATCGATGGCCAGTCGTCAGGATGGCTGAACGATCGTATGTTATTTTTCCCTTCGTCCTGTCCACCGGAATCCCGCGCCGAGGAACCGCCATGCGCTACGCCCCCAACCACAAGGAAGAGACCCGCGAGAAGCTGCTCGAGAGCAGCCGAGCGATCGCCAAGAAGGGGGGCTTCAGCAGCACCGGCGTCGATGCGCTGATGTCGGCCATCGGCCTCACGGGCGGCGCCTTCTACAGCCACTTCGGCTCCAAGGGCGAACTGTTCGCGGCGCTGATCGAGCGCGAGATGGAGAACAGCGCCGCAGATGCTCGCGGGCACGCCCGACTCGCCGCCCGACCATGTGGCGCGCTGCCTCAAGAGCTACCTCAGCAGCGCCCATGCCCTGCACCCCGAGACCGGCTGCGCGCTGCCCGCGCTGGGCGCCGAGATCGCGCGCTCCGACCCGGCCGTGCGCGCGGCGGTCGAGCGCGGCCTGAAGAAACTGCACAAGGCCTGGAGCCAGCGCCTCGAGGGCGACGACGACGCGGCCTGGGCCGTGATGGCGCAGTGCGTGGGCGCGCTGCTGATGGCGCGCGTGGTCGAGAACGACCGCACGCGCCAGGACATCCTGAACTCGACCCGTCGCGACATCGAGCGCAACCACCTGGACTGAACCGCGCCGGCCGCATGCGCCGCATGCACCGCCGGAATGCTGTCGCGCGCTCGATTGACAGCCCGATGCCTCTCCTTTACCGTGCTTTGGTCCACGAGCGTTCAATCAAGGAGACGACATGAGCCAGGGCAATGCGGGCGCCGGTGTGGCGCTGATCATCGGCGCGGGCGATTCCACCGGTGGGGCGATCGCCAGGCGCTTCGCGGCCGGCGGCTACACCGCCTGCGTGACGCGGCGCGACGCGCAGAAGCTGCAGCCGCTGGTCGAGAGCATCGAGGCGGCCGGCGGCAAGGCCGTGGCCTTCGGCTCCGATGCGCGCAAGGAGGAGGAGGTGATCGCGCTGTTCGATCGGGTCGAGCGCGAGGTCGGGCCGGTCGAGGTGCTGGTGTTCAACATCGGCGCCAACGTGCCCTCGAGCATCCTCGAGGAGACCGCGCGCAAGTACTTCAAGATCTGGGAAATGGCCTGCTTCGGCGGCTTCCTCAACGGCCGTGAAGCTGCCAAACGCATGGTGGAGCGCGGCCGCGGCACGATCATCTTCACGGGCGCCACCGCGGCCCTGCGCGGCGCCGCCAACTTCGCGGCATTCGCGGGCGCCAAGCATGCGCTGCGCGCGCTGGCCCAGAGCATGGCGCGCGAGCTGGGGCCGCGCAACATCCACGTGGCGCACGTGGTGGTCGACGGCGCGATCGACACCGAGTTCATCCGCACCAGCTTCCCCGAGCGCTACGCGCTGAAGGCGGAGGACGGCATCCTGAACCCCGAGCACATCGCCGAGAACTACTGGCACCTGCACACGCAGCCGCGCGATGCCTGGACCTTCGAGCTCGACCTGCGTCCGTACATGGAACGCTGGTGAGCGAAAGCGCCGCGTTCCCCGTCCTCTTCCTCCACCCTCATCGACCATGAAAACACGCATCACCGAACTCTTCGGCATTCGCCATCCGATCATTCAGGCGGCATGCACTACGTGGGCTTCGCGGAACTCGCGGCCGCGGTGTCGAATGCCGGCGGCCTCGGCATCATCACCGGCCTCACGCAGAAGACGCCCGAGCTGCTGGCGCGCGAGATCGCGCGCTGCCGCGAGATGACCGACCAGCCGATCGGCGTGAACCTCACCTTCCTGCCGACCTTCTCCAAGCCGCCCTATCCCGAGTACATCGCCGCGCTCATCGAGGGCGGCGTGCGCATCGTCGAGACCGCGGGTCGCAGCCCCGAGGAGCACATGCCGGCGCTCAAGGCGGCCGGCGTGAAGGTGATCCACAAGTGCACCTCGGTGCGCCATGCACTGAAGGCCGAGCGCATCGGCTGCGACGCGGTCAGCGTCGACGGCTTCGAGTGCGGCGGCCATCCGGGCGAGGACGACGTGCCCAACATGATCCTGCTGCCGCGCGCGGCCGACGAGCTGCGCATTCCCTTCGTCGCCTCGGGCGGCATGGCCGACGGCCGCAGCCTCGTGGCCGCGCTCGCGCTCGGCGCCGAGGGCATGAACATGGGCACGCGCTTCATCGCCACGCAGGAGGCGCCGGTGCACGAAAACGTGAAGCGCGCGATCGTCGCCGCCAGCGAGCTCGACACGCGGCTGGTGATGCGCGGCCTGCGCAACACCGAGCGCGTGCTCAACAACAAGGGCGTGGAGGAACTGCTGGCGATCGAGCGCGCGAAGGGCGCGGACCTTCAGATCTCGGACATCCACGACCAGGTGGCGGGCATCTATCCGCGCGTGATGATCGAGGGCGACGTGGACGCGGGCGCCTTCAGCTGCGGCATGGTGGCGGGCCTGATCCACGACGTGCCGACCGTGCAGGAGCTGGTCGACCGCATCATGGCCGAAGCCCGTGGGCTGATCGCGGCGCGGCTCGCGGGCATGCTCGAGACGGCCTGAGAACCACCGCGGCGGCACCGGATGTCCGGAACCGGCCGGACCCGGTACGCCGGCTTGCGGTATTTTCGAGGGCCGTATCCGCCATGACCCTCGAGCTCTTCCCCGCCACCGACGAACCGTTTCGCGCACCCGAGCCATTGGGCCCGGGCGCCTGCGTGCTGCGCGGCTTCGCGCTGCCGTTCGCGAGCGAGTTGCTGGCCGCGCTGCCGCGCATCGAGGGCGTGTCGCCGTTCCGGCACCTGGTCACGCCCGGCGGCTACACCATGTCGGTGGCGATGACGAACTGCGGGCCGCTGGGCTGGGTCAGCGACCGCAGCGGCTACCGCTACGACGCGATCGATCCGCTGTCGCAGAAGCCCTGGCCCGCGATGCCCGCCGCGTTCGCGCGGCTCGCGCGCGAGGCGGCCGAGACGGCGGGCTTCGCGGGCTTCGCGCCCGATGCCTGCCTGGTCAACCGCTACGAGCCCGGCACCCGGCTCTCGCTGCACCAGGACCGCGACGAACGCGACCATGGCGCGCCGATCGTCTCGGTGTCGCTGGGCATGCCGGCGGTGTTCCAGTTCGGCGGGCTCGCGCGCGGCGACGCGGTCGAGCGCGTGCCGCTCGCGCATGGCGACGTGGTGGTGTGGGGCGGTCCCGACCGGCTGCGCTTCCATGGCGTGCTGCCGCTCAAGGACAAGCCGCATCCGCTGCTGGGCAGCGTGCGCATCAACCTGACCTTCCGCAAGGCCGGCTGAGCCGCGCGCTCAGCGCAACGTGACTTCGAGGCCGTCGAAGGGCGCGTCGAATTCGCTGCGCCAGACCTGGCCGGGCTCGATCGGCCAGGCGTCGGTCCAGGTGCCGGTGGTGACCACCTCGCCAGGCCGCAGCGCGGGCGCGCCGGGACAGGCCTGCAGCTCGTGCAGGAAGTGCAAGAGCGCATGCAGCGGGCCGTCGAGCACGTTGGCGCCCGTGCCTTCCTCGACCTGCGTGCCGTCGCGCGACAGCCGCAGGCGGGTGCGCGCGAGCAGCGCATCGAGCGCCGCGCCGTCGCTCGCGAAGTCGCGCGGCGGCCGCTGCCGTCCGACCAGCAGGCGCGCATGCAGCGCGCCATCGGCCACGGTGTCGGCGGCGCCGAACTTCCAGCCTTCGCAGTGCGACTGCACGATCTCGAAGCCCGGCGCGATCCATTCGACGCAGGCGAACAGCTGCTCGAGCGTGGCGCCCTGGGGCGGCGTGGCGGCGATGCCGAACACGACCTCGGGTTCGATGCGCGGCTGCACCGTGCCCGCGAGGTCGACGCTGCCTCGGCCGTCGCACAGCGTCAGCGTGGTGTGCCACACCGGGCCCCAGATGGGCGCGAAAACGCCATAGCGTTGCCAGATGGTGCGGTTGGTGAAGCCGACCTTGTAGCCCACGGGCCGTTCGCCGCGCGCGAGCCGCAGGGCGCGCAGCGCGAGCGCGTCGGCATAGGCGGCGGGCAGGCCGGCGGCAGTGCGGTCGGGGCGATCGGCGGGCCACAGCGCGGCCCGGTCGTAGTGGTCGAGCACGTCTTGAGGGGTCATCGGCCCAGTCTACAAAGGGCGAATGGGTCGGGTATCGGCAGTTACACGGTGCCGTCGCGAACTCGGGGCGATACTGCGGGTCACAGGCCGCTGTCGCCCGTTTCGTCGTTGCCCGATGTCCATTCCTTCCTTCTCTTCACCCGTAGCGCGCCTGCTCGGCGCCGGTGCCCTCTGTCTTGCAAGCCTCGCCGCCCAGGCGCAAGCGCTGCCGCCCGGCGTGCGGCTCGGCATGTCCGCCGACGAGCTGCGCGCCGCGCTGCCTTCGGCCGAGCGCGTAGCGCGGCCGCAGCGGCTCGCGGGCGGCCTGCTGGGCAGCTGGCATGGCGCGCCCCAGGCCCTGGCGGGGCTGGTGTTCGAGCCGACCTTCTTCTTCGCCGATTCGCAGCTGCGGCGCGTGGAGTACGCGGCCTCGGCGCAAGGCCTGCCCGATGGCGGCGGCGCGGCCTTCGCCGAGTTGCTGCAGTGGGGCCGCGGTGCCTTCGGTGCCGAGCTCGCGGCCAACGATCCGGGCAGCGCCTATGCGGCCTGGAGCAGCGGCGAGATGGACGTCTACGTGCAGCGCGTGGGCGATCCGCGCCGCGCGAGCGTGCGGCTGGTCTACAAGCAGCGCCAGCTGCGCGACGGCAGCGAGCTGTGAAGCGACGGCCTCAGGCCGTCTTGAGCATCCCGCGCTCCTCGATGAAGCGCACGACCTCGGCCACGCCGGTCAGGGTCTTGAGGTTGGTCATCACGTAGGGCTTCTGGCGGCGCATGCGCTGCGTGTCCTGTTCCATCACGTCGAGGTTGGCGCCCACGTAGGGCGCGAGGTCGGTCTTGTTGATGACGAACAGGTCGCTCTTGGTGATGCCGGGGCCGCCCTTGCGCGGGATCTTCTCGCCCGCGGCCACGTCGATGACGTAGATCGTGAGGTCCGAGAGCTCGGGGCTGAAGGTGGCCGCGAGGTTGTCGCCGCCCGATTCGACGAACACCACGTCGGCATCGGGAAAGTCCTCGAGCATGCGGTCGATGGCCTCGAGGTTGATCGAGGCATCCTCGCGGATCGCGGTGTGCGGGCAGCCGCCGGTCTCCACGCCCATGATGCGTTCGGCCGGCAGCGCGCCGGCCACGGTCAGCAGGCGCTGGTCTTCCTTGGTGTAGATGTCGTTGGTGATCGCGACCAGGTCATAGCTGTCGCGCATCGACTTGCAGAGCATCTCCAGCAGCGTGGTCTTGCCCGAGCCGACGGGGCCGCCGATGCCCACGCGCAGCGGCGGCAGCTTCTTGGTGCGGTTGGGGATGTGGTGCAGGGCGGAGGTCATGGTGGGTGCGTGAAGAAAAGAATCTAGCTGCGGAAGAGCCGCGAATACTGGGTTTCGTGCCGCGCCGACAGCACGGCCAGGAGCGGTGCGAAGGCCTGCCGATCGTCGTCCGACAGCTGCATCGCATGGTTCACGGCCGCGGGAATCTCCTGCGCGAGCCGCCCGAGGATGCGCTGTCCCGCGCTCTGCCCCAGCGGCACGGCCTTGACCGCGGCCGCAACCATGTCTCGGCCCAGCCGAAGGCAAAGGCCAGGCAGCCGTCGTGCACCGAAGCACCCGAGCGGTGGGCCGCGAACGCGAAGGCCACGGGATAGCTCGCGGGCAGGCCGGCGAAGACCTCGGCCGTGTCGGCATGGTGCAGCTTGAGCCATTCGACGAAGGAGCGGCCCATCTGTTCGGTCTGCAGGAAGAACTCGGCCGATTCGCGCGTCTGCAGCACCCAGTCGTTGAGCGTGCGGATGCGCTGTTTGTCGTCGGCGCGCCAGGCGGCGATGGCCTGCGCGACCAGCGCGAGGTCGCCGCGCGTGAAGCTCAGGTGCAACTGGTCGGACAGCCATTCGGCCGCGCTGGCCTCGGTGTCGACGCCGGCCCATTCGACGGCGGCCTCGACACCTTCGGAGTACGAGAAGCCGCCGACCGGGAGGGCGGGGGAGGCGAGCCAGATGAGCTGGAGGAGGCTTTGGGGCTGTGGTGTGTCAGCCATGTCGGCTCACGTCCGAAGGGTGGCGCATCGGTTGTTCTGGTCCGGGGCGCGTGCACAGGACAGCGGGTACTTCCCTCCGCGAATGTCCCCCGCCTTCGGCTCCTCCTTTATTTCGCTGCGGGAAGCACCCACTGCCCTGTGCACGAGAAGCGCAGCGGTGGTGCCGGTCGATCAAGCACGGCGCGTCTGGCGCACGTCGATGGGGTACTCCCCGCAGCGAAATAAAGGAGGAGCCCGAAGGGCGGGGGACATTCGCGGAGGGGAGTACCCCGTCGGCGTGCGCCCGCCCACCGAAACAAACGGCCTCGAACAGAGAACCCAGCCCCCATCTCAGTGAGAGTGGTCGTGACCATCGAGCAGTTCCGGCGCCAACACCAGCGGCTTCGGCCCCGAAGAGTGCGCATGACCATGCGAGTGATCATGGTCATGGCTATGCCCACCCCCATGCGAATGCTCGTGCGACCCATAGGCCCCGCCCTCGGGTTCGAAGGCCTCCTCGACCGCCACCACGATCAGGTGCATCGACCGCAGCATGTCGGCCAGCACATGGTCGGGCTCGATCTTCAGGTGGTCGGGCTTGAGCTCGATCGGCACATGACGGTTGCCCAGGTGGTAGGCCGCGCGCGTCAGGTCGAAGGGCGTGCCGTGGGCCGTGCAGTGCGTGATGCGCAACACCGGCTGCGGCGCCGCGATCACGCGCACCAGCGAACCATCTTCCGCCACCAGCACGTCGCCGCCGCGCACGGCCGTGCCGCGCGGCAGGAACACGCCGATCTGCCGGCCCTGCGAATCGGTGGCGTCGAAACGGCTTTTCTGGCGCACGTCCCAGTCGAGTTCGATGGTGGCGGCGCGCTTGAGCAGCACGGGCGCGAGGCCGCGGCCCTGGGGCATGAGTTTGTTGGCGGTGAGCATGGTGCGGTGGGACGCGTGGCGCGTCTGAAGACAGGAACGATGCTTTCAAGGATACGCAGCCTGTCAAGCCGGCGTGCCGCGCCGGACTTTCGGGCTCCGTCTCAGAACAGGAAGTAGCGCTGCGCCATCGGCAGCAGCTTCGCCGGTTCGCAGGTCAGCAACTGCCCGTCCGCGCGCACCGCGTAGGTCTGCGCATCGATCTCCATTTTCGGCGCGTAGCCGTTGTGGATCAGGTCCTTCTTGCGCACGTTGCGGATGTTCTTCACCGCCGCCAGGTTCTTCGCCAGCCCGTAGCGCTCCTTGATGCCCGCGGCCAGCCCGGCCTGCGAGACGAAGGTCAGCGACCCCTTCGCGAGCGAGCCGCCATAGGCGCCGAACATCGGGCGGTAGTGCACCGGCTGCGGTGTCGGAATCGAGGCGTTGGGGTCGCCCATCGCCGCCATCGCGATGCTGCCGCCCTTGATGATGGTGAAGGGCTTCACGCCGAAGAAGGCCGGCTTCCACACCACGATGTCCGCCCACTTGCCGACCTCGATCGAACCCACCTCGTGCGCGATGCCGTGCGCGATCGCGGGGTTGATCGTGTACTTGGCCACGTAGCGCTTGGCGCGGAAGTTGTCGTTGCGCGCGCTGTCCTCGGGCAGCGTGCCGCGCTGCAGCTTCATCTTGTGCGCGGTCTGCCAGCAGCGCAGCACCACCTCGCCCACGCGGCCCATGGCCTGGCTGTCGGAGCTGAACATGCTGATCGCGCCGAGGTCGTGCAGCACGTCCTCGGCGGCGATGGTTTCCTTGCGGATGCGCGACTCGGCGAAGGCCAGGTCTTCGGCGATGCCGGCGTCGAGGTGGTGGCACACCATCAGCATGTCGACGTGTTCGTCGAGCGTGTTCACCGTGTAGGGCATGGTGGGATTGGTCGACGAAGGCAGGAAGTTCGCCTCGCCCACCACGCGCAGGATGTCGGGCGCATGGCCGCCGCCCGCGCCCTCGGTGTGGAAGGCGCAGATCGCGCGGCCGCCCACGGCCGCGATCGTGTTCTCGACGAAGCCCGATTCGTTGAGCGTGTCGCTGTGGATCGCCACCTGCGTGTCGGTGGCATCGGCCACGTCGAGGCAGTTGCTGATCGCCGAGGGCGTGGTGCCCCAGTCCTCGTGCAGCTTGAGGCCGATCACGCCGGCCTCGATCTGCTCGTGCAGCGCCCCGGGCAGGCTCGCGTTGCCCTTGCCGAGGAAGCCGAGGTTCATCGGGAACGCGTCGGCCGCCTGCAGCATGCGCTCGATGTGCCAGGGCCCGGGCGTGGAGGTGGTCGCGAAGGTGCCGGTGGCGGGGCCGGTGCCGCCGCCCAGCATGGTCGTCACGCCCGAGGCCAGCGCCTCCTCGATCTGCTGCGGGCAGATGAAGTGGATGTGGCTGTCGATGCCGCCCGCCGTGACGATGTTGCCCTCGCAGCTGATGATCTCGGTGCCCGGGCCGATCACGATATCGACACCCGGTTGCACGTCGGGATTGCCGGCCTTGCCGATGGCGGCGATGCGGCCGTCCTTCAGGCCGATGTCGGCCTTGACGATGCCCCAGTGGTCGAGGATGAGCGCGTTGGTGAGGACGGTGTCGACCGCGCCCTGCGCGCGCGCGCGCTGCGACTGCGCCATGCCGTCGCGGATCGTCTTGCCGCCGCCGAACTTGACCTCCTCGCCGTAGCCGCCGGCGCGCAGCGTGTAGTCGGCCTCGACCTCGATCAGCAGCTCGGTGTCGGCCAGCCGCACGCGGTCGCCCACGGTGGGGCCGAAGATTTCCGCGTAGGCGCGTCGCCCGATGGTGGCCATGGCTTAGAGCTTTCCTTGAACGAGTCCGCGGAACCCGTAGACGATGCGGTCGCCCGAGAAATCGACCAGTTCGACCGTGCGCTGCTGTCCCGGCTCGAAGCGCACCGCGGCGCCCGAGGCGATGTTCAGGCGCATGCCGCGCGCGGCGTCGCGGTCGAAGCCGAGGGCGCCGTTGGTTTCGGCGAAGTGGTAGTGCGAGCCGACCTGGATCGGCCGGTCGGCCGTGTTCTGCACCACCAGCGTGAGGGTGCGGCGGCCCGGGTTGAGCGTGTGGTCGCCGTCGTCGGTAAGGATTTCGCCGGGGATCATGGACCGGTGCCTCGCCTCAGATGGCCTGCGCCAGCAGCGTGGCGCCGAGGCCGACCACCGCGGCGCCCGCGATGCGCGGCAGCCATGCGTTGGCATGGCGCAGCGCCCAGCCCAGCGCGATGCCGGCGGCATGCAGCAGCACGGTCGCGCCGACCATGCCGGCAAGGGTGAGGGCGGCGTCTTGCTCGCCCGCGAGCTCGTGGCCGTGCGACACGCCGTGGAAGACCGCGAACAGGCCGACGACCGCCATCGCCACGCCGGCCGGCAGGTGCACGCGCGCGGCCACCAGCAGGCCCAGCACCAGCAGCGAGGCCGCGATCATCGGTTCGACGGCCGGCAGCTGCAGCCCGGCCAGGCCGACCAGCGCGCCCGCCAGCAGCATGCCGGCGAAGGCCAGCGGCGCCCACAGCAGGTCGGGCCAGGCGCGGCGCGCCGACAGCGCGCTCCAGACGCCCACGGCGACCATCGCCGCGAGGTGGTCGGCGCCGGTCAGCGGATGCATGAAGCCGGCCACGAGGCCGTGGTGCAGGCCGCCGTCGACGCCGGTGTGGGCGCTGGCCGCCAGGGGCAGCAGGGTGGCGGCGAGCAGGGCGAGGGTCCTGGAGGAGATGGTGGATGGGCGCATGAGGGCTTGTCCTTGTTCGTTCTGGGTGTGCGGTCGTTCAGACGATGGGCTGGTGCACCGTCACGAGCTTGGTGCCGTCGGGGAAGGTGGCCTCGACCTGGATGTCGGGAATCATCTCGGCGATGCCGTCCATCACGTCGGCGCGGGTCAGCACGTTGCGGCCCTCGCTCATGAGCTCGGCCACGCTCTTGCCGTCGCGCGCGCCTTCCATGACGGCGGCCGAGATCAGGGCGATGGCTTCGGGGTAGTTGAGCTTGAGGCCGCGGGCCTTGCGGCGTTCGGCGAGCAGCGCCGCGGTGAAGATCAGCAGCTTGTCTTTTTCGCGCGGAGTCAGTTCCATGGAGACGGCATCGGGTGGCGGGAGGAGGCGGCCATTATGGGCAGAGCAAGGCTGTTGCAACAGTCGTGCCCTGTTCGCCGAATGCCGTATGGCGCCGGGCCCGAGGGGCGCCGGGTGGCACGAAAGATGCACCGAAACGGTGTGAACCCTGGCCCGCCCTCCGCCGTCCCCCCACCGAGTCCGACGACGCGCCGCAGCGCATCGTCAAGGTGCGGCGCGACTACAACAGCTGGGTCGCGAGCGAAACCCTCGAGGACTATGCGCTGCGCTACACGCCGCAGCGCTTTCGCAAATGGTCCGAATGGCGGGTCGCCAACACGGCCTTCGGCGCGGCCTCGTTCCTGATCCTCGAGGCGGTGGGCGCCACGCTGCTGGTGCAGTACGGCTTCGCCAATGCCTTCTGGGCCATCCTGGCGACGGGGCTGATCATCTTCCTTGCGGGCCTGCCGATCAGCGTGTACGCGGCGCGCTACGGCGTCGACATGGACCTGCTCACGCGCGGCGCCGGGTTCGGCTACATCGGCTCCACGCTGACCTCGCTGATCTACGCGAGCTTCACCTTCATCTTCTTCGCGCTCGAGGCGGCCGTGATGGCCTACGCGCTCGAGCTGGCGCTGGGCATACCGCCGGTCTGGGGCTACCTGGTCTGCGCGCTGGTGGTGATCCCGCTGGTCACGCACGGGGTGTCGGCGATCAGCCGGCTGCAGCTGTGGACGCAGCCGCTGTGGCTGCTGATGCTGGTCGTGCCCTTCGCCTATGTGCTGGTGCGCGATCCTGGTGCGTTCGCGGGCATCACGCACTACAACGGCGCAAAGAGTGGTGCGCAAGGTTTCAATCTGCACCTGTTCGGTGCCGCGCTCACGGTGGGCATTGCGCTCATCACGCAGATGGGCGAACAGGCCGACTACCTGCGCTTCATGCCCGCGCGTACCGCTGCCAGCCGCGGCCGCTGGTGGGCCGGCGTGCTGGCGGGCGGGCCGGGCTGGGTGGTGCTGGGCGTGGTCAAGATGCTGGGCGGCGCCGCGCTGGCCTACCTCGCGATCACCCACATGGTGCCGGTGGAGCGCGCGGTCGACCCGAACCAGATGTACCTCGCGGCCTACGAGTACGTGTTTCCGAACTACGGCTGGGCGGTGGCGGCCACCGCGCTGTTCGTGGTGATCTCGCAGCTCAAGATCAACGTCACCAACGCCTACGCGGGCTCGCTGGCCTGGAGCAACTTCTTCTCGCGCGTGGCCCACAGCCACCCGGGGCGCGTGGTGTGGGTGGTGTTCAACGCGCTGATCGCCTTCATGCTGATGGAGATGAACGTGTTCGAGGCGCTGGGCGACGTGCTCGGGCTGTTCGCCAACATCGCCATCGCCTGGATGATGGCCGTGGTGGCCGACCTGGTCATCAACAAGCCGCTGGGCCTGTCGCCGCCGGGCATCGAGTTCAAGCGGGCCCACCTGTGGGACATCAACCCGGTGGGCGTGGGCGCGATGGCGCTGGCCTCGCTGCTGTCGATCACCGCGCACCTGGGCGTGTTCGGACCGCTGGCGCAGGCCTTCTCGGCGCTGATCGCGCTCGGCACGGCGCTCGTCGCCTCGCCGCTGCTGGCCTGGGCCACGGGCGGGCGCTACTACCTGGCGCGCGGCTCGGTCGAGGGCGCCGCGGTGGCGGCCGGCCGGCCGGTGCAGTGGGCGCGGGTGGAATCCGAGGGAGCCTACCGCCGCCTCGCGGTGCAGCGCTGCGTGATCTGCGAGCGCGAATACGAAGGCCCCGACATGGCCCACTGCCCGGCCTACCAGGGCGCGATCTGCTCGCTGTGCTGCACGCTCGACGCGCGCTGCGGCGACCTCTGCAAGCCGCATGCGAGCCTGTCGGCGCAGTGGTCGGCGGTGCTGCGCTGGCTGCTGCCGCGGCGCAGCTGGCGCTACCTCGACACCGGCCTGGGCCACTTCCTGCTGCTGATGCTGATCATCGTGCCGCTGCTGGCGGTGGTGTTCGGCGTGCTCTATCAGCAGGAGCTGCGCGCGCTCGGCGAACGCGCGCTCGAGCTGGCCGCGCAGAGCGAGGTGGCGCAGGCGCTCGCGGCCGCGCAGCAGGCCTCGCTGCGCTCGGGCTTCCTCAAGGCCTACATGGCGCTGCTGGTGATCGCGGGCATCGTGGCCTGGTGGCTGGTGCTGGCGCACCAGAGCCGCAAGGTGGCGCAGGAGGAATCGAACCGCCAGACCCACCTGCTGGTGCGCGAGATCGAGCTGCACCGCGAGACCGACCGCGCGCTGCAGTCGGCCACGCGCACCGCCGAGGAGGCGCGCGAGGTGGCCGAGCAGGCCAAGCTCGCGGCCGATCAGGCACGGCGCGCCGCCGACCAGGCCAACCAGGCCAAGAGCCGCTACATCAGCGCCATCAGCCACGAGCTGCGCACGCCGCTCAACAGCATCCTCGGCTATGCGCAGCTGATGGGGCGAAGACCACTCCGTGCCGCCGCACCGCCAGCAGGCGGTGGCGGTCATCAAGCGCGGCGGCGAGCACCTGCTGTCGCTGATCGAGGGCACGCTGGCGATCGCCCACATCGAGGCCGGCAAGCTCACGCTGCATGCGCGGCCGATGCGCTTCGCCGACACCCTGCGCGAGCTGGCCGACATGTTCGAGCTGCAGGCGGCCGAGAAGGGCCTGGCCTTCCACTTCGAGGCCGCGGGCACGCTGCCCGAGGTGGTGCGCGCCGACGAGAAGCGGGTCTGCCAGATCCTCATCAACCTGCTGGGCAACGCGATCAAGTTCACGGCCGCCGGCCAGGTCACGCTGCGCCTCGCTTATGCGCGCGAGTTCGCCGCGGTGGAGATCGAGGACACCGGCCCGGGCATGACGGCGGCCGAGATCGAGCGCATCTTCGAGCCCTTCGCGCGCGGCGATTCGGCCGGCGCCGCGGCCGCGCCGGGCGCGGGGCTGGGCCTCACCATCGCCAAGATGCTGACCGACCTGATGGGCGGCGAGATGAAGGTCAGCAGCACGCCGGGCGTGGGCTCGCTGTTCTGCGTGCGGCTGTTCCTGCCGCGCGTGCACGAGGCGGTGGCCGGTGCCGGCCGGCCGCAGCCGGTGCAGCGCGCGCGGCGCGGCTACGAGGCGCGCGCGCCGCCGGCTGCTGGTGGTCGACAACGAGGAGGCCGACCGCGAGCTGCTGGGCCATGTGCTGGCGCCGCTGGGCTTCGAGTTGCGCAGCGCGGCCAGCGGCCACGATGCGCTCGACCTGATCGCCGCCGGTTACCGGCCCGACGCCATGTTCGTCGACCTCGCGATGCCCGGCATCGACGGCTGGGAGACCATCCGCCGCGCGCGCCGGCTCGGGCTGGCCGATGCCGCGGTGGCGATCGTCTCGGCCAATGCCTTCGACAAGGGGCTCGACAACGACGTGGAGATCGCGCCCGAGGACTTCTTCGTGAAGCCGGTGCGCCACACCGAGCTGCTCGATTGGCTCGAGCGCCGGCTCGGCCTGCGCTGGACCGAAGTGGCCGCGGCGAGCGCGCCGGCGCCGATGCAGCCGGTGCTGCGGCCGCCCTCGCGCGAGCGGCTGCGCGCGCTCGACGAGGCCGTGAGCCTCGGCTACTTCCGCGGCATCATGAACCAGCTCGACGCGATCGACGGCGAGCAGCCCGAGTGCGCCGCCTGGACCGAGGCGCAGCGCGTGCTGGCGCGGCAGTTCCAGTTCGAGGCCATGGGCCGCGCGCTGGCCGAGGCGGCCCATGCGGGATGAGGACCAGATGAACACACCCGCCGAACCCGTGCCGCTCGCCCAGTCGCTGCGCGACAAGAGCACCAACAGCGACCTGGTGCTGATCGTGGACGACGTGCCCGACAACCTCGCGGTGCTGCACGACGCGCTCGACGAATCGGGCTACACGGTGCTGATCGCCACCAACGGCGAACAGGCCTTGCAGCGCGCCGCGCAGGCGCGGCCCGACATCGTGCTGCTCGACGCGATGATGCCGGGCATCGACGGCTTCGAGGTCGCGCGCCGGCTCAAGGCCGACGGGATGACGGCGCACATCCCGATCGTTTTCATGACCGGCCTGACCGAGACCGAGCACCTGGTGGCCGCGCTCGAGGCCGGCGGCGTGGACTACGTGACCAAGCCGATCAAGCCCAAGGAGGTGCTGGCGCGCATGAACGTGCACCTGCAGGGCGCCCGGCGCGCGCGCCAAGTGGCGCGCCAGGCCGGCCAGGCGCGCAATGCGCTCGACGCCTTCGGCTACGCCAGCATCACGGTGCGGCTGCCCGAGGGGCGGTTGATCTGGCAGACGGCGCTGGCGCGCGACCTGCTGCAGCGCTACTGCGAGACGCGCGCGCCCGAGACCCCGGCCGCCGTGCTCGATTGGCTGCGCAGCCATGCACCGGCGGCGCGTCAGCGCGGCGTGGAGCCGCCGGCGCTGTCGATCGCGCATGGCGCCAGCAGCCTCACGCTGCGCCTGCACCAGCAAACCGGGCACGACGATGACGGCGACGAGTGGATGATCATCATGCGCGAGGTGTCCGACACCGCCGTGATCGAGGCCATGAGCCTGAGCCTCAAGCTCACGGCGCGCGAGGCCGAGGTGCTCTACTGGGTGGTCAAGGGCAAGACCAACAAGGACATCGGCGAGATCCTCGGCAGCAGCCCGGCCACGGCGAAGAAGCACCTCGAGCGGGTCTACGTGAAGCTCGGCGTGGAGACACGCACGGCCGCGGCCGGCGTGGCGATCAAGCGCATCCGCGAGCTGCAGCCGCAGTTCGAGATCTAGCCTTCAAGCCGCGGCGTCACGCCGCCGACTTTCCGCCTGCCTAGAATCGCGCGCCGGTTCACCGGAACGCCCGCGATGAAGAACAACGAACACGCCACGAGAGGGACGCGCATCGGATGGCTGCTGGCCGCCTGCGGCCTGTGGGGCCGGCGCGGGCGCGCACGCGGCCGGCCATTTCGACATCGACGATGCCGCCACGCTCGATCCGGGCCAGTGCCAGTACGAGACCTGGTGGGGCCGCACCGGCACCGAACCGGTCATCGGCTTCCACCTGGGCCCGGCCTGCCGCATCGGCCCCGTGGAGCTGGGCTTCAACCTCGACCGGCTGTCGACGCTGGGCGTGCGCACGGTCACCGGCGGGCCGCAGATCAAGTGGAATTTCTTCGGCCCGGCGCCCGATGCGACCTGGAGCGCCGCGGTCTCGGCCGGCACGGTGTCGGACTTCCGTACCGGCGGCCGCACGGGCGGGCAGTTCGTGGTGCCGGTCAGCTGGCGCCCACGCCGAACCTGCAGATCCACGCCAACCTCGGCGCCGACTGGGCGCCCGGCACCGGCCAGCGCACGACGCGCGGCGGGCTGGCCTGCGAGTGGGCGCTCAACGACACGCTGTCGCTGATCGCCGAACGCAGCCGCGTCTCGCGGCTGTGGACCTCGCGCGTGGGCGCGCGGGTCAATCTCACGCCGCTGATCAGCCTCGACCTCAGCGCCTCACGCACCGGGCCGCAGGGCATGCGCGGTGTCGTGATCGGCCTGAACCACGAGTTCAGCTGGCACTGAGGCCGCGCCGCGCCCGGTGCGCGGCCGCCTTCGCGCGGTTGCCGCACGAGGCCATGCTGCACCAGCGGCGCGAGTGGGTCTTGGTGCGGTCCAGGAACATCAGCGTGCAGGCGTGGCCCTCGCAGGCGCGCACCCATTCGAAACGCTCGTCGCACAGCAGCTCGGCCATGGCGCGCGCGATCGGCTGCAGCAGCTGATCGGGCGCCGCGAAGGGCTCGACGCGGCGCAGCCGCAGGCCGCCGCCCTCGGGGTCGGCCGCGACTTCCACATGGCTCTGGTCCTGCGCGAGCAGGCGGTTCAGGGCCTCGAGCTCGGCGGCCGCCTCCTCGTCGAGCGGCCGGCCGCATGGCGTTCGGCGAAGTGCCGGAAACCGTCGCGCAGTTCGCGCGCGCGTTGCGCCACCGCATCGAGCGCGGCCGCGCCGTCCCTGGCGGCCCGCAGCCGCTCGGCATCGGCCGGCGCGATCAGCTTCGCCGCCAGCAGCCATTGCAGCAGCGCCGCGCCATCGGCCAGCCATTCGACGCGCACGCCGTCGGGCGTGGCGGTGCTGTTGACGAAATCGAGCGCGAGGTGGTCGCCGACGAAGGGCGCGGGCAGGGGGACGGCGGTGGTGGTCATGGCGAAGCTCCTTGGCGCGATGATAACCGTCAAAAAATAGATTGACAGGTTACTCGGCTATGAATAACCTTTAAAAACGTCGTTAGCAGGTTATTCAAGTCCGGGAGCCCCCGGCGCCGCCATCGGCTTGCAGGAGTCTTCCCATGGTTCGTTTCCACACCGTCGCCGTCGGCGCGCACAAGGTCTTCTATCGCGAGGCCGGCGATCCCTCGCGGCCCACCTTGCTGCTGCTGCACGGCTTCCCGAGCTCGTCGCACATGTTCCGCCACCTGATCCCGCTGCTGGCGGACCGCTTCCACATCGTCGCGCCCGACCTGCCGGGCTTCGGCTTCACCAGTCGCCCGCGCGGTCGGCCTTCGCCTACAGCTTCGACAACCTCGCGAAGGTGATCGAGGGCTTCACCGACGCGCTCGGCCTGCGGCGCTATGCGATCTACGTCTTCGACTACGGCGCGCCCGTGGGCTTCCGGCTCGCGCTGTCGCGGCCCGAGCGGGTGAGCGCGATCGTGTCGCAGAACGGCAATGCCTACGAACAGGGCCTGAGCGAGGGCTGGGGCGTGCTGCGCACCTATTGGCGCGAGCCGAATGCCGCCAACCGCGAGGCCGTGCGCGCGGCCCAACTGACGCACGAGGCCACGCGCTGGCAGTACGTGCACGGCGCGCCCGATCCGCTGCAGGTGGCGCCCGAGGCCTGGGAGCTCGACTGGGCGCTGATGCAGCGGCCCGACAACATCGAGATCCAGCTCGACCTGTTCCTCGACTACGCGAACAACGTGGCGCTGTATCCGAAGTTCCACGAGTACTTCCGCAGCCGACCGTCCGCCCTTCCTCGCGATCTGGGGCCGCAACGATCCCTTCTTCCTGCCGCCGGGCGCCGAGGCCTTCAAGACCGACAACCCGAACGCGCAGGTGCGCTTCCTCGACACCGGCCACTTCGCGCTCGAGACGCATGCGGCGGAGATCGGCGCGGCGATCGGCGATTTCCTCGGCGGGCTGCCGGCCGAGGGCTGAAGCTCAGCGCAGGTAGCGCTGCATGCGCTTCTCGTCGTCGGCCAGCTGCTGGCGCATCACCGAGAGGAAGTCGCGCGCGGTCGACGACAGCACCTTGCCGGCCGGCAGCGCGAGGATGCAGGCGAAGGAGATGTCGACCGACAGCTTGCGCGCCACCAGGCCGCGCTCGGCGTAGTCGAGCGCGGTGATCGGATTGACCAGGCCCACGCCGAGGCCGCGCAGCGCCATCTCGCAGACGCTGGCGGCGTAGGGCGTCTGCACCACCATGCGCAGCGCCAGGCTCTTCTGCGCCAGCGCGGCCTCGAGCCGGCGGTGCGAGGGGTCCTCGGGGTTGAGCGCGAGGAAGGGCGCCTCCACCAGCTGCTCGGGCTCGATGCTCTTGAAGCGCGCGAGCGCATGGCCCTGCGGCATCACCACCACGCCCGGGAAATGCGCGAAGGTCGAATGCTCGAGGCCCTCGAGCGAGAGCTCGTCGGCCATCAGGCCGAAGTCGGAGATGCCCATCGAGACCCGGTCGCGCACGTCCTTGGAACTGAGCACCTGCAGCGACACCTGCGGCCAGGCGCTCGCGCCACGGTGCGCCTTGAAGCGCTCGAGCGCGCGCGGCATGAAGCCCAGCCCGAAGGCCGGATAGCAGCTGAGCTCGAGCTGGTTGGTGCCGAAGTCGCGCAGGCTGCGCATGCGGTGCTCGATCGCGTCCATGCCGATGAACACGCGCTCGACCTCCACCCACAGCGCGCGCGCCTCGGGCGTGGGCACCAGCCGTCCACCGGTGCGCTGGAACAGCTGCATGCCCGCCTGCGTCTCGAGCCGCTTGAGCGACTGGCTGATCGCCGGCTGCGTCACATGCAGCAGCGCCGCGGCCTTGCGCGTGGAGCTGCTGCGCATCAGCGCCCGGAAAGTCTCGATCTCCGCAAATCGCATCGATAAGTTCCGTTATCGGTTGAGTATTTTGGGCCTTCTGATTTTATTTCCGAACGCATAAGATTCGGCCCGCCACCCCGACCGACTTCCTTCACACCCCCAGTGCGATGACACTCCACGCGCTCGATACCCAGCCCGCCGACCTTTCTTGCGGCACCGCCGCGGACGAGGCCCTCGCGGCCGATGCCGCGCGGCCGCTGCGCGACCCGCAGCTGCGCGGCCTCCAGTGCCTGCGCTGCGAGACGCTCTATCCGGTGTCCTCGCTCAACGACGGCTGCCCGGCCTGCCGCCGCATGGGCGTGCACATCGGCCTGCGGGCCAGCTACCTGCCGGGCACCGAAACCGGCATGCCGATGCCCTACCTGCCGGGCTTCACGCTCGGCGAGGGCAACACGCCACTGCGCGAGCTGCCCGAACTGGCGCAGCGCCTGGGCGTGGCGCGGCTGGCGCTCAAGGACGAATCGGTCAACCCGACCGGCTCGCACAAGGACCGCATGACCGCCGTCGGCGTGGCGCAGGCGCTGGAAGCCGGCGCCCACACGCTGGTGCTGGCCTCCTCGGGCAATGCCGCGGTGTCGGCGGCCCACTATGCCTGGGCCGCGGGCCTGTCCTGCGAGGTCGCGGGCTACGAAGGCCTGCCGGCCGCCTATGCGCGCCAGCTCGACGCGCTCGGCGCGCGGCGCTATGCCTTCTCCGACAACGCGGGCCGCTGGGCCTTCGTGCGCGAGCGCGCGCAGCATCCGGGCTACTTCGCGCTCACCAACTACCGGCTGCCCGCGCTGGGCAGCGCGCCGCTCGCGATCGAGGGCTACAAGCCGATCGCGGCCGAATGCCTGGCCGAGGGCGGCCTGCCCGACCACATCGTGGTGCCGACCGCGCGCGGCGACCTGGCCTGGGGCATCTACGCAGGCTTTCGCGACCTGCTGGCGGCCGGGCGCATCGCGCGCCTGCCGCGGCTGTGGCTGGTGGAGCCGTTCCCGCGGCTGTCGCGCGTGCTCGCGGGCGGCGCCGTCAACGGCAGCTACCCGGGCCACACGGCGCAGTTCTCGACCGCGGGCGCCACCGTCACCTACCTGCAATGGCAGGCCGCCACCGCCACCGCGGGCGGCGCGGTGGTGGTCAGCGACGACGAGGCGCGCGCGGCGCGGCGGCTGCTGACGGCCGCCGGCGTGAGCGCCGAACTCTGTGCGGCCGCGGGCCTGGGCGCGCTGCGGCAGTTGCGCGACAACGGCCTGGTGGCCGCCGACGCGCACGTGGTGCTGATGCTCACCGCGAGCGCCGCCTGCGACCCGAGCTGGCCCGATCCGTCGGTCTGAGACCGGTTCTTCTCCTCTTTCCTTCCTCGTTCACGGAGCACGCGATGCGCCGACGTACCTTCATTGCCGTTTCATCGGCAGGTGCCCTGCTGGGCGCCACCGGCAGCGCCCGGGCGGGCGCCTTTCCCGACCGGCCCGTGAAGCTGGTCGTGCCCTGGGCCGCGGGCGGCAGCACCGACGCCATCGCGCGCGCCATGGCGCAGCGCATGAGCCAGACGCTGGGCCAGTCGGTGATCGTCGACAACCGCCCGGGCGCGGCCGGCCAGATCGGCACCGAAGCGGCGGCCAAGGCGCCGCCCGACGGCTACACGCTGGTCATCGTCGAGCTGCCGCATGCCATCGCGCCGGCCGTGACGGCGAAGCTGCCCTACGACCTGCTGCGCGACTTCACGCCGGTGACCATGATCGGCACCTCGCCGCTGGTGCTGTTCGCGGGCATGGACGAGGGCAGCAAGGACTTCCGCGGCTTCATGAAGACGGCCGCCGCGAGCGCCTCGCCGCCCGCGATCGCGCACAGCGGCGCGGGCACCGTGAGCCATCTCGCGGGCGAACTGCTGGCGCAGCGCTCCGGGATCCGCTTCAACATGGTCCCGTACCGCGGCTCGGCGCCCGCGCTCACCGACGTGGCCGCGGGCACGGTGGCCGGCCATTTCGCGACCCTGGCCAGCGGCTCGAGCCTGGTGGGCGCGCGCCGCATCCGGCCGCTGCTGGTGGCGAGCGCGAAGCGCGTGGACATCCCGGGCCTGCAGGGCGTGCCCGCGCTCGCCGAGAGCGGCCTCGCGGGCATGGAGATCGACCAGTGGTGGGCGCTGGTCGCGCCCGCCACCACGCCGCTCGAAGTGGTGGAGAAGCTGCGCGCCGAGGCCGTCGCGGCGCTGGCCCATGCCTCGGTCAAGCAGCGCATGTCGGCGCTCGGCGTGCAGCTGCGCGGCTCGACCACCGGCGAGCTGCGCGCCTTCATGCGCGCCGAGGCCGAGCGCTGGCAGCGCGTGGCGCGCGAGATCGGGCTGCAGCCGCAGTAGGCCGCGCGGACTCCTAGCGGGCGTCGCTGTAGACGGTGGCGCGCGACACGCCCATGTGCGCGGCCGCGATCTCGGCGCCGCGGCGGATTTCGAGAAAGCCTTCCTTCCTGAGTTCCTGCACCAGCTGCTTGCGGTCGGCCGGCTTGAGCGAGCGCGGCGTGGTCGCGCGCGCGGCCGCGAAGGCGTCGATGCGCGCATGGATGCGCTCCGACTGGCCGCTGCCGGGCTCGAGGTGCTCGCGCACCTCGCTGTCGTCGATGCGCGTGAACTGCGACATCGCGCTCTGGAAGCTCTGGAACAGGGTCAGGTCCACGTTCAGGCACAGCGCGGCCACGTACTTCGCCGTGCTCGTCCTTGATGCCGATCGAGGTGCTCTTGACCTTGCGGCCGTCGGGAAAGGCATTGGCGTAGTTCGCGATCACGGCCGGGAATTCGGGATCGCGGATGCGCGCGAGCCCGAGCTCGGTGACCGACTGGCCGACCTGCCGGCCGCTCAGGCCGTTCTCGATCGCATGGATCGCGTTCTCGGGATTGCGCAGGTCGTGCACCACCACCTCGCAGAAGGGCGCGAAGGTCTGGCCCAGGCCCTCGGCGATGTGGTCGAGCATCTCGAGCAGGTGCTTGTCGGACTTCTTCTTCATGCGGGTGAATGTATCCAGGTCTGGACGAAGCATCCAAACCGCGCGCCAAAACTGTACAAAAAGTACATTAATGGATATATTGTCTGGAACCGCGGTGCCCTCCGGCGGCCGCCTTCGCGGGCGGCACGCCGACTTCCCTCTTTCTTTCTCTGCTCGGAGAAACCCATGAAGAAGATCCGTCTGGCGTTCCCTGTCCTCGTCCTCTCGCTGCTGGCCGCCGGTGCCGGCCCGGCCTCGGCCGACACCCTGCGCAAGCTCGCCGACAGCGGCCGCATCGCGATGGGCGTGCGCGACTCGGGCGCGCCGCTGTCCTATGCGCTCGGCGCGGGCCGCTACACCGGCTACCACGTCGAGCTCTGCGAGCGCGTGATCGCCGGCCTGCGCGAGGCGCAGCGGCTGCCCGCGCTGGCCATCGACTACCAGCCCGTGACTTCGTCGAACCGCATTCCGCTGGTGCGCAACGGCACGGTCGACCTCGAGTGCGGCACCACCACCAACAACGCGGCGCGCCAGAAGGAGGTGGCGTTCGCGCTCACCACCTACGTCACCGAGGTGCGGCTCGCGGTGGCCGCGAAGTCGGGCATCGCCTCGATCGCGCAGCTGCAGGGCAAGACGGTGGTCGTGACCTCGGGCTCGAGCGCGGTGAAGACCGCGCGGCTGCACAAGAAGGCGGCCGGCGTCGAGTTCCAGGAGGTCTACGGCAAGGACACGGGCGACAGCTTCCTGCTGCTGCAGACCGGCCGCGCCGATGCCTGGGTCGACGACGACAACATCCTCGCGGGCAACATCGCGAGCGCGCGCACGCCGGGCGACTTCCGCATTGCGGGCGAGACCTTCGCGGTGGAGCCGATCGCGATCATGCTGCGGCGCGACGACCCGGCCTTCAAGGCCGCGGTCGATGCCCAGCTGCGCCGGCTGATGGCCGACGGCGAGCTCGCGAAGCTCTACGACAAGTGGTTCGTGCAGCCGATCCCGCCGCGCAACGCGGCGCTGAACCTGCCGATGAGCGCCGCGCTGCGCCAGGCGATCTCGGCGCCGAACGACAACCCCTCCGAGGCCTACCAGGCCCGCTGAACCCATTCATCAAGCAACGAAGGAACATAGCCATGCCGAACACCCCGCACTACATCGACCCGCGCACCGGCCGCACCCATGGCCTGCTCGAGCGCCGCTGGCGCTCCGACGACGGCCATCCGATGATGATCACGCCGCTGCCCGGCATCTCGCGCGACGACATCGACACGCGCGTGCGCTCGCTGTGGCGCTACCGCGCGGCGCTGCCGGTGGCGATCGAGCAGCCCGCGAGCCTGGGCGAAGGCTGCACGCCGCTCGTGCAGAAGCGCTGGGGCGGGCTCGAGCCCTTCTTCAAGCTCGAGTGGTTCAACCCCACCTGCAGCTTCAAGGACCGCGGCGCGGCCGTGATGATGTCCTTCCTGCGCCAGATCGGCGTGGACGCGGTGCTCGAGGACAGCTCGGGCAACGGCGGCGCCGCGATCGCCGCCTCCGGTGCCGCTGCGGGCCTGCGCGTGAAGGTGCTCGCGCCCGCCTACACGCCGGCGCCCAAGGTGGCGCAGATCCGCGCCTTCGGTGCCGAGGTGCAGCTCGTGCCCGGCCCGCGCGAGGCTTCTGAAGAAGAGGCGGTGCGCCAGTCCTCCGAGATCTTCTACGCGAGCCACAACTGGCACCCCTTCTTCCTGCAGGGCACGAAGACGCTGGCCTACGAGCTCTGGGAGGACCTGGGCTTCGAGGCGCCCGACAACGTGATCATCCCGGCCGGCGCGGGCAGCAACGTGCTGGGCTGCCACATCGGCTTCAAGGAGCTGCTCGCGGCCGGGCAGATCCGCCGGCTGCCGCGCATCTTCGTCGCGCAGCCGCTCAACTGCTCGCCGATCGACGCGAGCTTCACGGCCGGCGTAGACACGCTGGTCGAGCGCGCGGTGGCGCCGACCATCGCCGAGGGCACGGCGATCAAGCGGCCGGTGCGGTTGCGCGAGATCCTGCAGGCGCTGCGCGAGACGCGCGGCGGCACGGTGGCGCTGACCGAGAACAGATCGCGGCAGCCGTGCGCCGGCTGGCGGCGACGGGGCTCTATGCCGAGCCGACCTCCTCGTCGGCCGCTGCCGCCATCGAATTGCTGGAGCAACGCGGCGAGATCCGCGCGGGCGAGAAGACGGTGGTGCTGCTGACGGGCACCGGGCTCAAGTCGACGCAGTTCATGACCGAGCTGTTCGCAGGGTCGGCCGGCTGATCGACCGGGCGCCCCGCGCGCAGCGGGGCGTTCGCTTCACCAGCCGTGCAGCCGCGGCCAGGCCCGCAGGCTGCCGTCCTGCGCGAGCGCGTGGTATTCGGGGAACTGGGCGCCGGTCGCGCAGGCATGGTTGGGCAGGATGCGCAGCCGCGTGCCGATCGGGAAGCGTTCGACGATGTCCGTGGCCGTGCCGTCCGCGAGCGACAGGATGCCGTGCTCCTGGTTCGCGCCGCTTAGCACATAGCCTTCGATCGCGCGGCCTTCGAGGTCGCAGGCCTGGCCGTAGCCGAAGTCGTGCTTCTGCTTCGCCGTGCCGCGGTCGCGGCTCATCGCCATCCAACCGGCGTCGAGGATGGCCCAGCCCTTCTCGGCCTGGTGGCCGATGACGGTGGCCAGCACGCTCAGCGCGATGTCCTCGGGCGCGCAGACGCCGATGTTGTGCATCACGAGGTCGAAGAACACGTAGACGCCGGCGCGCACCTCGGTCACGCCGTCGAGCCGCGCGGCCGACAGCGCGGTGGGCGTGGAGCCCACGCTCACCACCGGGCAGGGCAGGCCGGCCGCGCGCAGCCGCTCGGCGGCCCTCACGCAGCCCGCGCGTTCCTGCTCGGCCATGGCCGCGAGGGCCTCGGGCGTGTCGAGCTCGTAACTCGAGCCCGCATGCGTGAGCACGCCCGCGAGCCGCATGCCGCCGTCGTGCAGCACGCGCCCGACCTCGAGCAGCGCGGCCTCGCCGGGCTTGATGCCCGAACGGTGGCCGTCGGTGTCGACCTCGATCAGCACCTCGAAGGCCTCGCCCTGCGCGCGGCCGAAGTCGGCGATGGCGCGGGCCGAGGCCAGGCTGTCCGTGATGATCGTCAGCCGGCAGCCCGCGCGGCGCAGCGCGAGCGCCTGCGGCAGCTTGGCCGCGGCCATGCCCACCGCATAGAGGATGTCGTCGATGCCGTCGGCGTGGAACTGCGCGGCCTCCTTGAGCGTGGAGACCGTGATGCCCTGCGCGCCCGCCGCGAGCTGCGCCTGCGCAACCGGCGTGCACTTGCTGGTCTTCACGTGCGGGCGGAAGCGCACGCCCAGCGCGTCCATGCGCGCTTGCATGCGCGCGATGTTGCGTTGCATGCGCGGCAGGTCGATCAGGGCGGCGGGGGTGTCGAGCTCGGCGAGGGTGGGGGTGGTGGTCATGGCGAGGAGGAACGAGGAGGGAGTTACCAGGGCCAGGCGATGCGCGTGCCGGTGCCGGTCGCGGCCGCGCGCCGCTGCAGCATGCGCGCCACGGTCAGGTCCTGCAGCGCGAGGCCGGTCATGTCGAACACGGTGATGTCGTCGTCGGCGCGCTCGAAGGCCGCGCGGCCCGAGAGCAGGTCGCCGAGCTCGATGCCGGCGGTGTCGGGTGCCCACTGGGTCTCGCCGATCTGCCGTGCCTGCACGCGGTCGTCGACGACCAGGCGCACGCGCGGCAGCAGGCCGTCGGGCAGTTCGCGCTTGCCGCGCGTGTCGGCACCCACGCAGTTCAGATGGGTGCCGGGTTGCACGGCATCGAGGTCGAACAGCGCGCCGGCGCCGGGCGTGGCGGTGATCACGAGGTCGCTGTGGGCGACGGCCTCGTGGCGGTCGGCCGCCGGCGCGATCGCGCAGCGAGCGGCGAAGGCGGCTTCGAAGTCGGCGTCGCGCCCGCCGCGAGCGCTCACGTAGCGCACCTCGGCCAGCGCGGGCAGGGTGCGCAGCGCGAAATCGAGCTGCACCCGCGCCTGCACGCCGGTGCCGAAGACGCAGGCGCGCGTGCTGCCGGGCCGCGCGAGCGCGCGCAGGCCCAGCGCGCCGGCCGCGCCGGTGCGCAGCGTGGTGACCGCGTTGCCGTCGATCAGGCATTGCGGCCGGCCGGTCGCAGGGTCGATCAGCAGGATCGTGGCCTGGTGGGGCTCGCCGCCGCGCGCGCGGTTGGCCGGCCAGAAGCCCGCGGCCTTGAATCCGAGCAGCCCCTGCGCGGGCACGTCGCCCGACTTGATGCCGAACACGCCGCCGGTGGCCAGCGGCTCGCGCACCACCGGAAACACCCGGCCCTCGCGCGCGCTATGCAGCACGAAGGCCTCGCGCACGGCCTCGAGCACGTCCTCGGGAGCGAGCAGGGCATCGACCTGGTGCTTGTCGAGCAGCAGCAACGAGGCGTCGGCGGGCGACGATGGGGATTCATTCATCTGGAAATATTATCCAATTCCAGACGAAAAGTAAAATTCACGGAGGGCGGCCGGCCGCCGCGGGCTTCAGCGCCCGGTCTGCACCTTGATGCGGATGCTGCGCACCTCCCAGCCGCGGTTGCGCAGCCGGGTCACGAGCATCGGCGCCAACTGGCGCAGCTTGGCGGCCGCGGCGCTGCCCTTGACCAGCAGGCACCATTCGTCGCCCTCGGCCGGGCCGGCCTGGATGGCGGGGCGCATCAGTGGCGGGATCAGTTCCTCGACCGCGCGCAGCCGGTCGCCGGCGTCGCGCGCGCGGGCGATCAGGCTCGCCAGCGTGGGCGAATCCTCGGCCGCCTGCTGCAGCGTGAACGGGGGCGTGGAACGGCGATTCATTCGTAATTCTGTGGGTGAAACAAGACAGCTAAAATGCCCGGTTTGCCGGCGGTCCCGCCGGGAAAATCGTTCAAATCCGATAACCCGACTACCGATAACCGGCACGGGCTTCCGACTTTCGAAGGCTTGCTTTTGAAAGAGGTGCGCCCAACTGCTCTCACCATATCTTAGGGAATCCGGTCGCAGTGCCTGTCGTGTCAGGTGCCCGCCCACCTCCACCCATGGCCACCAACTTCCTGACCCAGATCTTCGGCAGTCGCAACGACCGGCTACTCAAGCAGTACCGCAAGACGGTCGCGCGCATCAACGCGCTCGAACCCGAATTCGAAAAACTGAGCGACGACGCGCTGCGCGCCAAGACCCAGGAGTTCAAGGACCGCATCGCCAGGGGCGAGAGCCTCGACGACCTGCTGCCCGAAGCCTTCGCCACCGTGCGCGAGGGCTCGAAGCGCGTGATGAAGATGCGCCACTTCGACGTCCAGCTGCTCGGCGGCATGGCGCTGCACAACGGCAAGATCTCCGAAATGCGCACCGGCGAAGGCAAGACGCTGACCGCCACGCTGCCGGTGTACCTGAACGCGCTGTCCGGCAAGGGCGTGCACGTGGTGACGGTCAACGACTACCTGGCCAACCGCGACGCGACCTGGATGGGCCGGCTCTACAACTTCCTCGGGCTCACGGTCGGCATCAACCTGCCGCAGATGCCGCGCGAGGAGAAGCAGGCCGCCTACGGCAGCGACATCACCTACGGCACCAACAACGAGTACCGGCTTCGACTACCTGCGCGACAACATGGTCTACGAGCCCGGCGACCGGGTTCAGCGCAAGCTGAACTACGCGATCGTCGACGAGGTGGACTCGATCCTGATCGACGAGGCCCGCACGCCGCTGATCATCAGCGGCCAGGCCGAGGACCACACCGACCTGTACCTCGCCATCAACAAGGTGGTGCCGCTGCTCAAGAAGCAGGAAGGCGAAGCCGACCCGCGCACCGGCGAGGGCGTCACGGTGCCCGGCGACTTCACGGTCGACGAGAAGACGCACCAGGTGTTCCTGACCGAGGACGGCCACGAGAACGCCGAGCGCATCCTCGGCGAGTTCAAGCTGCTGCCCGAGGGCGCCTCGCTCTACGACCCGGCCAACATCACGCTGATGCACCACCTGAACGCGGCGCTGCGCGCCCGTCACCTCTACCACCGCGACCAGCACTACGTGGTGCAGCAGGGCGAGGTGGTGATCGTCGACGAGTTCACCGGCCGCCTGATGACCGGGCGCCGCTGGAGCGACGGCCTGCACCAGGCCGTGGAAGCCAAGGAAGGCGTGGAGATCCAGGCCGAGAACCAGACCCTGGCCTCGATCACCTTCCAGAACTACTTCCGCCTGTACGGCAAGCTCGCCGGCATGACCGGCACGGCCGACACCGAAGCCTACGAATTCCAGGAGATCTACGGCCTGGAAACCATGATCATCCCGCCGAACCGCGTGAGCAAGCGCGACGACCAGCTCGACCGCGTCTACAAGACCACGCGCGAGAAGTACGAGGCGGCGATCCAGGACATCCGCGAGTGCTACGAGCGCGGCCAGCCCGTGCTGGTGGGCACCTCCTCGATCGAGAACTCCGAGATCATCGACGGCCTGCTCACGCAGGCGGGCCTGCCGCACCAGGTGCTCAACGCCAAGCAGCATGCGCGCGAGGCCGACATCGTGGCGCAGGCCGGCCGCACCAAGATGATCACGATCGCGACCAACATGGCCGGCCGCGGTACCGACATCGTGCTGGGCGGCAACATCGAGAAGATGATCGAGGCGGTCGAGGCCGACGAAGGCCGCGACGAGGCCGCGAAGAAGGCCGACATCGAGCACATCCGCGCCGAGTGGAACAACGACCACGAGTTCGTGAAGTCGCTCGGCGGCCTGCGCATCATCGCCACCGAGCGCCACGAGTCGCGACGTATCGACAACCAGCTGCGCGGCCGTTCGGGCCGCCAGGGCGACCCGGGCTCCTCGCGCTTCTACCTGAGCCTGGACGATCCGCTGATGCGCATCTTCGCGGGCGACCGCGTGAAGGCGATCATGGACCGCCTGAAGATGCCCGACGGCGAGGCCATCGAGGCCGGCATCGTCACGCGCAGCATCGAGAGCGCGCAACGCAAGGTCGAGGCGCGCAACTTCGACATCCGCAAGCAGCTGCTCGAGTACGACGACGTGTCGAACGACCAGCGCAAGGTGATCTACCAGCAGCGCAACGACATCCTCGACGCCGGCGACCTCGGCGCCCAGATCGCGGCGCTGCGCGAAGGCTGCTTCATCGACCTGGTGCGCCAGTACGTGCCGGCCGAGTCGGTGGAAGAGCAGTGGAACATCCCGGCGCTCGAGCAGGCCCTGTTCAACGAGTGGGGCATCGACATGCCGCTCGCGAAGATCGTCGAGGGTTCCGAAGCCATCTCCGACGAGGACATCGTCGAGAAGGTGGTGCATGCCGCCAACGAGACCTTCGACGCCAAGGTCGCGCTGATCGGCGCCGAGAACTTCACGCAGTTCGAGCGCATGGTGCTGCTGCAGAGCATCGACACCCACTGGCGCGAACACCTGGCCTCGCTCGACTACCTGCGCCAGGGCATCCACCTGCGCGGCTATGCGCAGAAGCAGCCCAAGCAGGAATACAAGCGCGAAGCCTTCGAGCTGTTCGGCCAGCTGCTCGACTCGGTCAAGAACGAGGTCACGCGCCAGCTCATGACGGTGCGCGTGCAATCGAGCGAGCAGCTCGACGAGGCGGCCGAGGCGATGGAGAACCGCGGCGAGAACGTCTCGAACATCACCTATTCGGCACCCACCGAGACCGGCGAGGTCGAGGTGCGCGTCGACGAGGAAAGCCAGCGCCGCATCGCGGCCGCGGGCCTGGGCACGCTGAGCGCCGAGGCGGCCGCCTTCGCGCGCGTCGGCCGCAACGACCCGTGCCCCTGCGGCAGTGGCAAGAAATACAAACATTGCCACGGCAAACTCAGCTGACCCGCAACTCCGAAGAGATATCGCCATGCCCGTGAACCTGTCCGCTCCCGATCCCGCCGCCTTGTTCGCGGTCCCCGGCGTCCGCATCGGCGTGGCCGAAGCGGGCGTGCGCAAGGCCAACCGCAAGGACCTGACGGTCGTGCTGATCGACGAAGGCGCCGCGGTCGGCGGCGTGTTCACGCAGAACCGCTTCTGCGCCGCGCCGGTGCAGGTCTGCCGCGACCACCTCGCGGCCGGCCACGGCATCCGCGCGATGCTGATCAACACCGGCAATGCCAACGCCGGCACCGGCGAAGACGGCCTGGCGCGCACCCGCGCCACCTGCATCGCGCTGGCGCGCCAGCTCGACCTGGCGCCCGAGCAGATCCTGCCGTTCTCGACCGGCGTGATCATGGAGCCGCTGCCGATCGACCGCATCGAGGCCGGCCTGCCCGCCGCGCTGGCCGATGCCGCCGACGACCACTGGGCCCGTGCCGCCGAAGGCATCATGACCACCGACACCGTGCCCAAGGCCTTCAGCCGCCAGGTGCAGATCGGCGGCGCCACGGTCAGCGTCACCGGCATCAGCAAGGGCGCCGGCATGATCCGCCCGAACATGGCGACCATGCTGGGCTTCATGGCCACCGACGCGAAGATCGACCCGGCGCTGATCCAGCCGCTGGCCAAACAGCTGGCCGACGCTTCGTTCAACCGCGTGACCATCGACGGCGACACCTCGACCAACGACTCCTTCGTGGTCATCGCCACGCAGAAGGCCGCGCACGCGACCATCACCTCGCTCGATTCGGCCGAGGGCCAGGCGCTCGTGGCCGCGATGCAGGAGGTGGCGCGCCTGCTCGCGCAGGCCATCGTGCGCGACGGCGAGGGCGCGACCAAGTTCATCGCGGTGCAGATCGACGGCGGTCGCGACGCCGCCGAATGCCGCCAGGTCGCCTATGCGATCGCGCATTCGCCGCTGGTCAAGACCGCCTTCTACGCCAGCGACCCGAACCTCGGCCGCATCCTCGCGGCCGTGGGCTACGCGGGCATCGCCGACCTCGACCAGACCGGCATCGACCTGTTCCTCGACGACGTGCACGTGGCGGTGAAGGGCGGCCGCAACCCGGCCTACCGCGAGGAGGACGGCCAGCGCGTGATGAAGCAAAGCGAGATCACGGTGCGCGTGAACCTCGGCCGCGGCAACGCCAGCGAAACCGTCTGGACCTGCGACTTCAGCCACGACTACGTGTCGATCAACGCCGACTACAGATCCTGATTTTTCGATGAACGAGCAGTTCCAGAGACTGATCGAGCGCGCCGAGCAGCTCATCACCCGCATCGAGTCGATCCTGCCCCAGCCGCTGGCCGAACCGGCCGACTGGAACGCCTCCATCGCCTGGCGCTACCGCCGCCGCAGTTCGGGCCACGGCGTGCTCGAGCCGGTCCGGCACGTGGCGACGATGGCGCTCGATGCGCTGAAGGAAATCGACGTCCAGAAGGAAAAGATCGAGCGCAACACGCGCCAGTTCGTCGAGGGCAAGCCGGCCAACAACGTGCTGCTGACGGGCGCGCGCGGCACCGGCAAGTCCTCGCTGATCCGCGCCTGCCTGCAGGCCTACGCGCCGCAGGGCCTGCGCCTGATCGAGGTCGACAAGGCCGAGCTCACCGACCTGCCCGACATCGTCGAGGTGGTGTCGCAGCGGCCCGAGAAGTTCATCGTCTTCAGCGACGACCTGAGCTTCGACGAGGGCGAGCCGGGCTACAAGGCGCTCAAGTCGATCCTCGACGGCTCGATCGCCGCGGCCACGCCCAATGTGCTGATCTACGCGACCAGCAACCGGCGCCACCTGCTGCCCGAGTACATGAAGGACAACCTCAGCTACACCCACACCGAAGATGGCGAGGTCCATCCGGGCGAGGTGATCGAGGAGAAGATCTCGCTGTCGGAGCGCTTCGGCCTCTGGGTCAGCTTCTACCCGTTCAGCCAGAACGAGTACCTCACCATCGTGGCCCAGTGGCTCGCGTCGTTCGGTGTCGATGCCGCCGCGATCGAGGCCGCGCGGCCCGAGGCGCTGGTCTGGGCGCTCGAGCGCGGCTCGCGCAGCGGCCGCGTGGCCTACCAGTTCGCGCGCGACTACGCGGGGCGGGCCACTGCATGAGCACGGAGCCGGCCCAGCCGCGCAAGCACACCGAGGTCGCGGTCGGCGTGCTGATCCGCACGGCCGACGATGCGCTGCTGCTGTCGACCCGCCCGCCCGGCAAGCCCTACGCGGGCTACTGGGAGTTTCCGGGCGGCAAGATCGAGGCCGGCGAGACGGTCGAGGAGGCGCTGCGGCGCGAGCTGCAGGAAGAGCTCGGCATCACCATCGACGGCGCCACGGTCTGGAAAGTGACCGAGCACGACTACCCCCATGCGCTGGTGCGCCTGCACTGGTGCAAGGTCACGGCCTGGCACGGCGACTTCGAGATGCGCGAAGGCCAGCAGATGGCCTGGCAACACCTGCCGCTGGACGTGGCGCCCGTGCTGCCGGGCGCGCTGCCGGTGCTCGAATGGCTGGTGCAGGAGCGCGGGCTGCCCGCGTCGGCGGCGCAGGCCGTGTCGACCCTGGCCTGAAAAGAAATCGCAACGCCTGCGGCAGGCAGACCGCCCACGGATTTCCGCGGGCTTGCTACTGCTGCGCCTTGGGATCGCCGAAAGGCTCGTCGTCGGGCGGGGCTTCGGCCGGCATCCTGAACTCCTCGCTGGCCCAGGCGCCGAGGTCGATGCCCTTGCAGCGCGCGCTGCAGAAGGGGCGGTAGGGGTTGCGTTCCGAATAGACGCTGTCGCCGCCGCAGCTCGGGCAGCGGACGATGCGTTCGCCCTCGCGGGGCTCGATGCGCTCTTCGCCGGTCATGCGCACAGGGTGAGTTCGAAGGGGGTGTCGTCGCTGCTCTGGTGGAGGCGGTCGTCGCTCTCGTGGCGCATGAGCCGCACCGAGACCATGAGCCGGTTGCCGCTGATCTCGGGGATCAGGCCGAGCTTGGGATCGATGCGCAGGCGCAGCAGCTGGAAGCTGCGTCCCTGCGGCAGGTTCTGCTGGAACTGCCCGTTGGTGGCGATGACCTTGTAGGGCACGTCGGCGTCGCGCAGCAGCTTGAGCAGCAGGTAGATCGATTCGGCCAGCGGCGCCAGCGTGCCCGACCAGCGCTCGAGGTCGGCGCGGCGGCTCTGGGTGCTGCGATGCTGCCAGGCGTAGTAGGCGGGCAGGTCGAATTCGCAGGTGCCGCCCGGGATGCTCGCGCGGCTGCGAATGCTCATGAGCCACTCGTTCTCGGTCAGCGACTGGCCGGCCTTGCCCGCGATGCCGTTGAGCGTGTTGAAGTTGCGCTCGAGCTGCGCCACCACCTGGTCGAGCGCGGCTTCCGAGATGTTCGGATTGCCGCGATAGGCGTTGAAGGTGGACTTGTGCTTCTCGAGATCGCGCATGACGTCGGACTTGAGGTCCGCGCGCGCGGCCACATCCATGATCTCGAAGATGGTGACGAGCGCGAAGTGGTGGGACAGGGGCGACTCGGCAGGCACCAGCTCGCCAAGGCGGCGAAACAGGTGCTCGAGTCGCAGATAGGTCCGGATGCGCTCGTTGAAGGGGTACTCGTAGAGGATCACGCGGGCTCGGTCTCCTGACGAGGCGATGATAGCCTCATGGCGTGCGTGACGGGGGCTCGGGCACGATCTTGCGCACCTCGCCGAGCATCAGCTCGCCGAGCGCGAGCTGGCCGTGCATCGACAGATGGGTGTCGTTGGGGAAGTAGAAGTCGCGGACCTGGGTCTTCTTCTGCTGCGCGAAGGCGAACAGGTCGGGGCCGAGGCCCGAGGCCCTGAACGCCTCGACGAAGGCCTTCGAATGCGAGGGATCGATGTAGGTGGTGGTCTTGTTGGGGATCACCATCCAGAGCATCGGGAACGCCGTCTGCGACTTCGTGAAGGCCTGCATCGCGGCCACGTCCTCGGCCGGCAACTCGCCGTTCTCGTCGTCCTCGCCGAAGAACAGCGCCTTGTTGCACAGGCGGTGACTGAACATTTCGCAACCATTGACCACCGTGCGCGCCTTGGTGCGGTCGGTTGAAACGGTGTCGGCGGTGGTCGCCTTGGCCGCGCGCGTGTACTTGAGCGTGTCCAGGCCCGAGGTGAGCTTGGCGCCCCAGTTGAGCGCGAAGCCGGGCACGTGCTCGAGCGGCGGCGCGAAAGGCTCGGTGCGCGCGGCGAAGGGCCGCTTCATGGTCTCGCAGCTGCGCGTGTAGCGCATGCGCTCCTGCAGGATGCGCTCCACGCTCTCGACGATCACGAGCTTGCCCTTGAAGCCGGCACGCGCGAGCCAGGCATCGAAGTCGCCGCACAGGCGCTCGTCGAACTGCCCCCAGAAAGCCGTGGTGACCTTGTAGCCGCCCTTGACCAGCACCGACTGCCAGCGGTGCGTCATCGAGAAGCTGTCGCCGATGACGAGGATGTCGGCCTGGTCGAGCGGCACGGCACGCAGGTACTCGGGCGCGACCTTCGGCGGCTCCTGGGTCCAGCCGAACTCGCGGTCGGACATCAGGCCGATGCGGCTCAGGTCGCCATAGGGAATGGGCGTCGCGAGCGTGAGCACCAGCAGCGACGAGATGAGGAGGAATCCGGCCACGAAGATCCGCAGCCACAGTTTTGCGGGCGTCATGTCAGAACTGGAAATAGAGGAAGGGGCTGTAGGTGCCCAGTTTCGAGATGCAGATGCCGAGCAGCGTCACGGTGAAGAGCGCCATCGCGGCCGTGAACAGCTTGTTGAGCTGGGGCCGGCCGGCGAGCGCGGCGGCCTGCGGCACCCAGCGCTGCAGCGTGATGGTGGGCGGCAGCGCGAGGCAGATGATGATCGCCACCAGCATGGTCTGGAAGAACTCGGGCTTGCGGTAGGGCACCGCGAGGAATTCGCGGAAGGCGGTGTCGGGCGCGCCGTGCAGGCCCAGCATGCCGCGATAGATGTCCATGGCGGCGTGCAGGCTCTCGGCGCGGAACATCACCCAGGCGATCATCACGCACAGGAAGGTCAGGAACCAGCCGAAGACGCGGCCGGCGATGCCCGACGGGCCCTTGCGGAAGGTGGTGGTCCAGACGTGGTTGATCATCAGGAAGATGCCATGCAGCGCGCCCCAGATCACGAAGGTCCAGGCCGCGCCGTGCCACAGGCCGCCGAGCACCATCGTGAGGAACAGGTTCACGTGGCGGCGCTTCGGGCCCTTGCGGTTGCCGCCCAGCGGGATGTAGAGGTAGTCGCGCAGGAAGGTCGACAGCGAGATGTGCCAGCGGCGCCAGAACTCGATGATGCTGGTCGACTTGTAGGGCGAGTTGAAGTTCAGCGGCAGCTGCACGCCCAGGCACAGCGACAGGCCGACCGCCATGTCGGAGTAGCCCGAGAAGTCGAAGTAGATCTGCAGCGTGTAGGCGAGCACGCCGAACCACGCCGTGTAGAGCGTGGGCTCGATGCCGTTGTGCACGCCGTTGAAGACCAGGTCGGCGTACTGGCCCATCGGGTCGGCGATCAGCAGCTTCTTGGCCAGGCCGAAGGTGAAGATGGCCAGCCCGAGCGCGATCTTGTTGGGGTCGGCGCGGTAGGTCGCCGGGTTGGCGAACTGCGGCATCATCTGCGCGTGGTGCAGCACCGGGCCCGCGATCAGATGCGGGAAGTAGGTGACGAACAGCACGTAGTGGATGAAGCTGCGCTCGTGCACCTTGCCCTGCCAGCAGTCGACCAGGAAGGCGATCTGCGTGAAGGTGTAGAACGAGATGCCGATCGGCAGCACGATGTGCAGCAGCGGGATCGGCGCGAGGCCCGCGGCGCTCAGGCCGTCGTTGACGTTCGAGACGAAGAAGTTCGCGTACTTGAAGACCGCCAGCACCACGAGGTTGACCGTGAGCGCCGTGATCAGCAGGGTCTTGCGCCGGCGGTCGTCGCGCCCCGGTGCCGGCGTCAGGCGCAGTCCGAACCAGTAGTTGACGCAGATCGAGGCCAGCAGCAGCGGCAGGGCCTGCACGCTCCACCAGCCATAGAAGAACAGCGAGGCCAGCGCAAGAAACCCGGCCGCGGCCCGGATGTTGCGTTTGCCGATCAGGAAGAACCCGAGCAGCACCAGCGGGAAATAGACAAAGATGAAGGGATACGAGTTGAACAGCATCTCGAAAGGAGGCGCTGCAGCGAGCGCCTTTTTGTCGTAATCGTGGTGCAGCCGCCGCTGCGGCTAACCGGCGATTATCGCGTGCCGGCCGAGGCCCACCGTTTCCAGAGACCCCGCACCTGCGCGGCGAGTTCCTCCAGGCTCAGGCTTTCGTTGTCGATGACCGCGTCGGCCGCGGCCCGGCGCAGCGCCCGCGGGGCCTGCTGCGCGATCACCGCGCGCACCGCTTCGGGCGTCCAGCCCGAGCGCGCGACGACGCGCCGCAGCTGGGTGGCTTCGGTGGCGTCGACCACCAGCACGCGTTCGACGAGCGCGCGCCAGCGTCCCGATTCGACCAGCAGCGGGACATCGAAGACGACGGTGGCATCGGGACCGGCGTCGGCCGCCTCGCGCCGGGTCTCGGCGCCGATCAGGGGATGCAGGATGCCTTCGAGCGCGCGCTTGGCCTCGGCGTCCTGGAACACGATCTCGCGCATGCGGGCGCGGTCGAGGCCGCCGTCCGGCCGCAGCACCGCGGCGCCGAAGCGCGCCTCGAGCGCCGGCATCGCGATGCCGCCGGGTTCGGCGATGCGGCGCGCGATGGCATCGGTGTCGACCAGCACGGCGCCCTCGGCGACCAGCAGGCCCGCGACGGTGCTCTTGCCGCTGCCGATGCCGCCGGTGAGGCCGATGCGCCGGATCATGAGAGGGGCTTGGCCTTCAGTGCAGCCAGGGGCCGAGCGGGAAGGCGAAGGGCGCCCATTGCTTGACGACGGCGGGGCCGATGACGAGGCAGACCAGGCCCGCGCCCGCGAGGAAGGGGCCGAAGGCGATCGGGATGTCCTTGTGGGCCAGCTTGCCGGCCACGCGCATGCCCAGGCCCAGCACGGCGCCCACGAGCGACGAGACCAGGATGATCGCGATCAGGTAGTCGGCACCGAGCCATGCGCCCAGTGCCGCCAGCAGCTTGAAGTCGCCGTAGCCCATGCCTTCCTTGCCCGTGACGAGTCGGTAGCCATGGTAGACCAGCCAAAGGCTGAGGTAGCCGAACACCGCGCCCCAGACCGAGAGCTGCAGCGTGGTACCGGTCCAGCCCGCGGCCGCGCCGATCAGGCCGAGCCACAGCAGCAGGTAGTTGAGCGAGTCGGGCAGGAACTGGGTGTCGAAGTCGATCAGGAACTGGCAGACCAGCAGTGCGGCGAAGGCGGCCCAGAGCGCGCCCGTCGGCGTGAGGCCGAAGCGGTGGCCGCACAGCGCGAACAGCGCGGCGGTGGCCAGCTCGACCAGCGGATAGCGCGGGCCGATGCGGGTCTTGCAGGCGCCGCAGCGGCCGCGCAGCGCGAGATAGCTCAGCACCGGGATGTTCTCGTACCAGCGGATCACGTGGCCGCAGCTGCCGCAGCGCGAGCCGGGCCGCATGAGGTCGAAGCGCGGCAGCTTCTCGAGCTCGATCGCGGCCTTGTCGGCCGCGGCCTCGAGACCGGCCGGCGGCTGCGCCTTCGGGCCGAAGACCAGCGACCAGAGCGAAGGCATGTCCTTCGAGCTCATGAGGTTCGCGACCGCGTCGTTGAGCCAGTCGCGATACATCATCACCGGCGTGCGGTAGATCACCACGTTGAGGAAGCTGCCGATCAACAGACCGAGGACGCCGGCCAGCGCGGCGTCGAATCCCTGCGACACCGGCATCAGACGACCTGGCCGAGCTTGAAGATGGGCAGGTACATCGAGACCACGATGCCGCCGATGATCACGCCGAGGAAGACGATGATGATCGGCTCCATCAGGCTCGAGAGGCCGGCGACCATGTCGTCGACCTCGGACTCGTAGAAGTCGGCCGCCTTGCCGAGCATGTGGTCGATGGAGCCCGATTCCTCGCCGATCGCGGTCATCTGGATCACCATCGAAGGGAACAGGTTGACGTTCATCATCGCGTTCGTGAGGCTGGTGCCGGTCGACACCTCCTGCTGGATCTTGGCCGTGGCGTCGCCGTACACGGTGTTGCCCGAGGCGCCACCGACCGAGTCGAGCGCCTCGACCAGCGGCACGCCCGCGGCGAACATGGTGGCCAGCGTGCGCGTCCAGCGCGCCACGCAGGACTTCTCGATCAGCGCGCCGAAGATCGGTATCCGCAGCAGCAGGCGGTCCATGACGCGCTGCACGCGCTCGTTGCGCTTCCAGGCCTGGAAGAAGAAGTAGAGGCCGCCACCGATCACGCCGAAGATCAGCCACCAGTAGGCCACGAAGAACTCGCTGACCGCCATCACGAACAGCGTGGGGGCAGGCAGGTCGGCGCCGAAGGAGGTGAACACCTGCTTGAAGGCCGGGATCACGAAGATCATGATGATCGCCACCACCACGAAGGCCACCACGACCACCGAGGTCGGGTACATCAGCGCCGACTTGATCTTCGACTTGATCGCCTCGGTCTTCTCCATGTAGGTCGCCAGGCGGTCGAGCAGTTCTTCGAGGATACCGGCCGCTTCGCCGGCCTCGACCAGGTTGCAGTAGAGGTTGTCGAAGTACTTCGGGAACTTGCGGAAGGCCGACGACAGCGAGGTGCCGGTCTCGACGTCGCTGCGGATGTCGTTGAGCAGCTTGGCGACGCTGGGGTTGGCGTTGCCGCGGCCCACGATGTCGAAGGACTGCAGAAGCGGCACGCCGGCCTTCATCATGGTGGCGAGCTGGCGCGTGAAGATCGCGATGTCCTTGGGCTTGATGCTCTTGCCCGAGCGCGTGCGGCGCTTCTTGATCTTGCTGGCGAGCACGCCCTGGCGCCGCAACGCGGCCTGCACCTGGTTCTCGCCGGCGGCACGCAGCTCACCGCGCACCAGCTTGCCGTTGCGATCCTTGCCTTCCCACTCGAAGACGAATTCCTTGACGTCGCGCCGTTGCCGGTTTGCCGTCGATGCTGCTGTGGCCATTCGGTTCGATCTCCGCTTCCGATGTGTTCGTTATAGGTTGGTGACCGCCACCACTTCCTCGAGCGAGGTGAGGCCCTGCATCACTTTGCGCAGGCCCGACTTGCGCAGCGAGCGCACGCCTTCGGCTTCCGACTGCTGCGCGATGTCGAGCGCGCTGCCGTCGCGCAGGATGATCTCCTGGATCGCCTCGGAGATCGGCATCACCTGGTAGATGCCGACCCGGCCCTTGTAGCCGCCGGTGCAGGCCGCGCAGCCCACGGGCCGGTAGGGCTTCCAGCTGCCGTCGACCTCGTGCTCCTTGAAGCCGGCCTCGATCAGCGCCTCGCGCGGGATGTCCGCGGGCGTGCGGCAGGTCATGCACAGCCGCCGCGCGAGCCGTTGGGCGGTGATCAGGATCACGCTCGATGCGATGTTGAAGGGCGCGATGCCCATGTTGCGCATCCGCGTGAGGGTGGTGGGGGCGTCGTTGGTGTGCAGCGTCGACAGCACCAGGTGGCCGGTCTGGGCGGCCTTGATCGAGATGTCGGCGGTTTCGAGGTCGCGGATTTCGCCGACCATGATGATGTCGGGATCCTGCCGCAGGAAGGCCCGCAGCGCGGCCGCGAAGGTCAGGCCGGCCTTCTCGTTCACATTGACCTGGTTGACGCCCGGCAGGTTGATTTCCGACGGGTCCTCGGCGGTCGCGATGTTCACGCCCGGCTGGTTCAGCAGGTTGAGGCAGGTGTAGAGCGACACCGTCTTGCCCGAGCCGGTCGGCCCGGTCACGAGCACCATGCCGTAGGGGCGGCTGATGGCGTGCAGCAGGCGTTCCTTCTCGTCGGCGTCGTAGCCCAGCGCATCGATGCCCATGCGCGCGCTGCTGGGGTCGAGAATCCGGACCACGATCTTCTCGCCGAACAGCGTGGGCAGCGTGCTCACGCGGAAGTCGATCACCCGGTCGGGGCCGATCTTGAGCTTCATGCGCCCGTCCTGGGGCACGCGCTTCTCGGAGATGTCGAGCCGCGAGATGACCTTGATGCGCGACGCCAGCTTGTCCTTGATCACCGTGGGCGGGCTCGCCACCTCGCGCAGTTCGCCGTCGACCCGGAAGCGCACGCGGTAGTGGTGCTCGTAGGGCTCGAAGTGGATGTCCGACGCGCGCATGCTGACCGCGTCGAGCAGCATCTTGTGCAGGAAGCGCACGACAGGCGCGTCCTCGACCTCGGCGATGGCCTGCTCATTGGCGTCGCCCGCGGTGTCGGCGCTGACGTCGTCGAACTCGAACTCCGTGCCGACGATGCTGTTGATGGTTTCGGCCGCGCTCGCGGCGGCGGCCTCGACCATGCGCGAGAGCTTGTCGTACTCGGCGATGACCCAGTCCACGCCCATCTGGGAGGCGAACTTGATCTTCTCGGCGGCCTGCTGGTCGGACGGATCGGCCGTGGCGACGATCAGGCGGTTGTTGCGCTTGCTGAGGACGACGATGCGGTAGGCCTGGCAGAGCTTGGGATCGAGCAGGTCCTTCGGCAGGCGCTGGTGGTCGATGGCGTCGAGGTCGAGCAGCGGGGCGCCGAACGCATTCGACAGCGTGTGGGCGAGGTCGGAGGCCGAGACGGCGCCGGTGCCCGTGAGCTCGGCGATGAAGCTCGAGCGGCTGCTCAGCGACTTCTGATAAAGATCCTCCGCCGTCTTCACCGGCAGCTTGCCCGCCGAAACCAGCGCGCGTGCCAGCCCTGGCAAGGCGACTTGCGGGTTTTCTTTAACGGGAAGTTCGGCTGCAGCCATCAGCGAATGCAAGAGATGTGAGAAATTGCTTCACGATCATCGCTGAACACTCCTGTGCTGTAAATCGCTGTACAGCAACAGAAAATGGCATTTTGATGGTTTATGCCAGTCTCGAAAAGACTGGTCGGGGTGAGAGGATTCGAACCTCCGGCCTCTACGTCCCGAACGTAGCGCTCTACCAGGCTAAGCTACACCCCGATGGTGCGAAAAGTCAGTCGTCCTTGGCCAACTCGTGAGAGGTGTCAGGCACGCCGCTCAAGCAGCTGAGCCGCTAATTGTAGCAAACCTGAAGCGTGCGAATTGGCCGCGAAGCCGTCGAGTGCAGAAATAGCACGCTGAGCCTCCGCCGCGGCGGCCGCGCGCGATGCATCGAGGGCTCCGGTTTCGCGCACGATCTCGACGATCTTGCCCAGCTGGGCGGTGTCGCCCGCCTCGATGGCGGCGCGCACCAGTGCGCTTTGTTCCGCGGTGCCGCGCTGCATCGCGAAGATCAGCGGCAGCGTGGTCTTGCCTTCACGCAGGTCGTCGCCGAGGTTCTTGCCGGTCTCGCTGGCGTCGCCCGCATAGTCGAGCACGTCGTCGATCACCTGGAAGGCCGTGCCGAGCGCCTGTCCATAAGTGGCGCAGGCTTCCTCGACCTCGGGCGTCACGCCTGCCAGCACCGCGGCCAGGCGCGTGCTGGCTTCGAACAGCTTGGCGGTCTTGGAGCGGATGACGCGCAGGTAGGCCGACTCGTCGAGCGAGGCGTCGTGCATGTTCATCAACTGCAGCACCTCGCCTTCTGCGATCACGTTGGTCGCCTCGGCCAGGATCTGCATCACGCGCATGTTGTTGGCATCCAACATCATCTGGAAGGCGCGCGAATAGAGGAAGTCGCCGACCAGCACGCTGGCCGGATTGCCGAAGGATTCGTTGGCGGTCGGCCGGCCGCGGCGCAGCGTCGACTCGTCGACCACGTCGTCGTGCAGCAGGGTCGCGGTGTGGATGAACTCCACCACGGCCGCGAGATTGAAGCGCTGTTCGCCGGTGTAGCCGAGCGCGCCGGCCATCAGCAGCAGCAGGGCCGGCCGCAGGCGCTTGCCGCCCGCGGAGATGATGTACTTCGAGACCTGGCTGACCAGCGGCACCCCGGTGTCGAGGCGGTTGGAGATCACGCGGTCGACTTCGACCATGTCACCGGCGATCAGGCCGAGGACTGCGGCGGTGGGGAGGTGTCGGCGGCGGGAACTGACAAAGCGTGGGCGCTGGGCGCTGCTGAATACAGAAGATGGCGCGGACGCCGGAAGGCGCCGATTATAGGGAGCGGGAAGCGGCCACCAGCCTCGGCCGGGTGCCCGGGCATGTGAGCATGCGCAAACCGTGCTATAGTCTTGGGCTCTGCGGAATTCGCCGCGGAGACTCCATCCTCAAGAGGTTCACATGTACGCGGTCATAAAAACCGGTGGCAAGCAGTATCGCGTTGCTTCCGGCGAGAAAATCAAAGTAGAACAGATTGCTGCGGACGTTGGCCAGGAAATCGTGATCGACCAGGTTCTGGCCGTCGGAAACGGCGCTGAAATCAAGGTTGGCACGCCCCTGGTGTCCGGTGCAACGGTGACGGTCACGGTGCTGTCGCACGGCAAGCACGACAAGGTTCGCATCTTCAAGATGCGCCGTCGCAAGCACTATCAGAAACGTCAAGGCCATCGCCAGCAGTTCACCGAGCTGCAAATCGGCGCGATCGCCGGTTAAGGAGCAGACTCCATGGCACAGAAAAAAGGCGGCGGCTCCACGCGAAACGGGCGCGATTCCAAGCCCAAGATGCTCGGCGTGAAGGCCTTCGGCGGCCAACTGATCAGCGCCGGCTCGATCATCGTGCGCCAGCGCGGTACCCAGTTCCACCCCGGCGTGAACGTCGGCGTGGGCAAGGACCACACGCTGTTCGCCCTCGTCGACGGCCACGTGTCGTTCGGCTTCAAGGGTGCGCTCAACAAGCACATGGTCAATGTGACGCCGGCGGCCTGAGCCTCCAGCCACTTCGACTGTCTCGGAGCCCCGCTTTGCCGGGGCTTCTTCATTTGTAAACTGGACATCCCATGAAGTTCGTCGACGAAGCCTTCATCGACATCGCCGCCGGCGATGGCGGCAACGGCTGCGTGTCGTTCCGCCATGAGAAGTACAAGGAATTCGGCGGTCCCAACGGGGGCGACGGCGGGCGCGGCGGCCATGTGTTCGCCGTGGCCGACTCGAACCTCAACACGCTGGTGGATTTCCGCTACTCGCGCCGGCACGAAGCCAAGCGCGGCGAGCACGGCATGGGCTCCGACATGTTCGGCGCCGCGGGCGACGACATCACGCTGAAGATGCCGGTCGGCACGATCATCACCGATGCCGAAACCGGCGAGGTGCTCTACGAACTGCTTACGCCCGGCGAGGTCATCACCATCGCCAAGGGCGGCGACGGCGGCTTCGGCAACCTGCGCTTCAAGAGCGCCATCAACCGCGCGCCGCGCCAGAAGACGCCCGGCTGGCCCGGCGAGCGCAAGAGCCTCAAGCTAGAGCTCAAGGTGCTGGCCGACGTGGGCCTGCTGGGCATGCCGAACGCCGGCAAGTCGACCCTGATCAGCGCGATCTCGAACGCACGTCCGCGCATCGCCGACTATCCGTTCACCACGCTGCATCCCAACCTCGGCGTCGTGCGCGTCGGTCCCGAACAGAGCTTCGTGGTCGCCGACCTGCCCGGCCTGATCGAAGGTGCCTCCGAGGGCGCCGGTCTCGGCCACCTGTTCCTGCGCCACCTGCAGCGCACCCGGCTGCTGCTGCACGTGGTCGACCTCGCGCCTTTCGACGAAGGCGTCGACCCGGTCGCGCAGGCCAAGGCGATCGTCGGCGAACTCAAGAAGTACGACGCACAGCTCTACGAGAAGCCGCGCTGGCTGGTGCTCAACAAGCTGGACATGATTCCCGAGGAAGAGCGCGCCGCGCGCGCGAAGGACTTCGTGAAGCGCTTGCGCTTCAAGGGCCCGGTGTTCGAGATTTCCGCGCTCACGCGCGAAGGTTGCGAACCGCTCGTGCACGCGATCTATCGCCAGGTGAAGGCCCAGCAGGTCGCCGAGCAGCCGCTGGCCGAGATCGATCCGCGCTTCGTCGAACTGCCGCCCGAAAAGCCTTGAGCGGGCCTTCGGTCCGGTCCTGCAATGCTATTGATTGAATAGCATAATCGTCAGTCTTCACGCCAGCCACAGCCTTCCATGACCTCGAATACCGGATCCACAGCCCTGCGGGACGCCCGCCGCATCGTCGTCAAGGTGGGCTCGAGCCTCGTGACGAACGAGGGCCGCGGCCTCGACGAGGGCGCCATCGGCGAGTGGTGCCGGCAGCTGGCCGCGCTGGTGCGCGACGGGCGCGAGGTGGTGATGGTCTCGAGCGGCGCCATCGCCGAAGGCATGAAGCGCCTCGGCTGGAAGACCCGGCCGCACGAGGTGCACGAGCTCCAGGCCGCCGCGGCCGTCGGCCAGATGGGCCTGGCCCAGATGTACGAGACCAAGCTGCGCGAGAACCGCATCGGCAGCGCGCAGGTGCTGCTCACGCACGCCGATCTCGCCGACCGCGAGCGCTACCTCAATGCCCGTTCGACGCTGGTGACGCTGCTGCGCCTGGGCGTGGTGCCGGTCATCAACGAGAACGACACCGTGGTCAACGACGAGATCAAGTTCGGCGACAACGACACGCTCGGCGCGCTGGTCGCGAACCTCGTCGAGGCCGATGCGCTGGTGATCCTCACCGACCAGCGCGGCCTCTATCGGCCGATCCGCGCAAGGACCCCGACGCGAAGTTCATCCACGAGGCCGCCGCGGGCGACCCGGCGCTCGAGGCCATGGCCGGCGGCGCGGGCTCGAGCATCGGCAAGGGCGGGATGATCACCAAGATCCTCGCGGCCAAGCGCGCGGCCGGTTCGGGCGCTTCCACCGTGATCGCCTGGGGCCGCGAGAACGACGCGCTGCTGCGCCTGTCGCAGGGCGAGGCGATCGGCACGCTGCTGGTGGCGCAGACCGCGAAGCACCAGGCGCGCAAGCGCTGGATGGCCGACCATCTGCAGCTGCGTGGCGCCGTGATCGTCGATGCCGGCGCGGCCGCCAAGGTGCGCGCCGAGGGCAAGAGCCTGCTGCCGATCGGCATGACGAGCGTGTCGGGCGAGTTCTCGCGCGGCGACGTGATCGCGGTGCGCGACGCCGAGGGCATCGAACTGGCGCGCGGGCTCGCCAACTACTCGAGCGTCGAGGCGCGGCTGTTGTGCCGCAAGCCCTCGGCCGAGTTCGAGCGGCTGCTGGGCTACGCGGCCGAGCCGGAGATGGTGCACCGGGACAACATGGTGCTGATGCCAAGCTGAGGCTGGCCTCGGTCCAACGCCAAAGAAAAAGGCCCCGATCGGGGCCTTTTCTCATCGTGCCGGCGTGCCGCTCACTGCACTTCGCGCACCGGATTGCGGATGTACTGGACGATCTCGCTGGCCGTCGAGCGCGGTGCGCTGTCGCGGCACAGGCCCTGGGTCGCGATGGCCCAGGTGTAGCGCGAGTTGAGGTCGGTGATGCGCTTCCACTCGGGCGCCTTGGCCAGCTCCCAGGCATTGCCGCTGTAGCGCGCGTAGCTCTTCATCTCGCCGGTCTTGCAGCGCACGCCGTCGTAGAAGGCGTTGACCGTGCCACCCGACTTGCTGCTCGCCACCACCACGTAGCGCACGACGCCGTCGGGCGTGATCGTGATGGTCTTCGGATCGATGCCGAACTTCAGCGTCATGTAGGGCGGCATCTCGATCGGCACCAGGCGGTTCTGATCGAAGGCCGGCGGCGGCGGCGCGGCCGATTCCTGCCATTCGCCATCCGACTGCGTCGTCTTGGGCGGCGGCGGCATGCCGCCCTGTGCCCAGTCAGGGTTGTCGGTGTTGTGCTGGCCCGAGCCGCAGGCCGCCAGCAGCAGGGCGCCGGCGAGAACGAGTGCCGCTCTAGCGCGGCGTGGGAGGTTGCGCAGCGGATGCGGACGGGAAGACGGGGCCGTCGGAAGTGTCGGTCGCAGGTTTGGCATTGGGATCCGGGTCGAAGCTCGCGCCCGGAGGCAGTTCGAAGTTGGCGTCGTGGCCGCCCGCGGAAGGATGGCGCTCGAACTCTCGGGCGCGCACATTGCTGCGCAGGAAGCGATTGCGGAAATCCTGCCGTGGCAGGTAGCGAGCAAGCTCGGTGAGCGCCATCTCGTAGACGCCCCGTTTGAATTCGACGACGACGTCGAGCGGCACCCAGTAGTCGTGCCAGCGCCAGGCGTCGAATTCGGGATGATCCGTGGCACGCAGGTTCAGATCCCAGTCGTGGCCGACCAGTTGCAGCAGATACCAGATTTGTTTCTGGCCCTTGTAGTGACCTCGTGCGTCTCGTCGGATGAACCGATCCGGCACCTCGTAGCGCAACCAGTCGCGGGTACGGGCCACGATACGCACGTGCTCCGGATGGAGACCCACTTCCTCATGCAATTCCCGGAACATGGCTTGCTCGGGACTTTCGCCGCGGTCGATGCCGCCTTGCGGAAACTGCCAGGAATGCGTGCGGATGCGTTTGCCCCAAAAAACCTGGTTTTTCTGGTTGAGCAGGATGATGCCGACGTTGGGCCTGAAGCCGTCCCGGTCGAGCATAATCAAACCCCAATTTTTGAACTGAGTCGATTATGCATGCCGGGTTGCACTCGGCAAGCGACCGGTTCCGGACTCTCAGGGTCTCTACGGGGGCCGTCGTCCGTCTCGTTTCACTCCGAACCAGCACCGCATTTCCGATGAAAGCATCCCGTTTCTTCGTCTCCACCCTCAAGGAAGCGCCGGCCGATGCCGAGGTGGCGAGCCACCGGCTCATGATGCGCGCGGGCATGATCAAGAAGGTCGGCACCGGCATCTACACGTACATGCCCATGGGCCTGCGCGTGATCCGCAAGGTCGAGGCGATCGTGCGCGAGGAGATGAACCGCGCCGGCGCGGTCGAGATGACGATGCCGGTGGTGCAGCCCGCCGAGCTCTGGCAGGAGTCGGGCCGCTTCGACAAGATGGGCCCCGAGCTGCTGCGCATCAAGGACCGCCATGACCGAGACTTCGTGGTGCAGCCCACCAGCGAAGAGGTGGTGACCGACATCGCGCGCCAGGAGATCCGCAGCTACAAGCAGCTGCCGAAGAACTTCTATCAGATCCAGACCAAGTTCCGCGACGAGCGCCGTCCGCGCTTCGGCCTGATGCGCGGGCGCGAGTTCATCATGAAGGACGCCTACAGCTTCGACCGCGACCTCGACGCGGCCAAGGCCAGCTACCAGGCGATGGCGCAGGCCTACCGCAATATCTTCGACCGCTTCGGCCTGCGCTACCGCGCCGTGGCGGCCGACAGCGGCGCCATCGGCGGCGACCTCAGCGAGGAATTCCAGGTCATCGCCGCCACCGGCGAGGACGCGATCGTCTACTGCCCCGACAGCGACTACGCGGCCAACATGGAAAAGGCCGAGGCGCTGGCTCCGGCCGGCCCGCGTCCCGCCGCCGCCAACGCGCTCGAGAAGACGCCCACGCCCGGCAAGAGCACCTGCGAGGACGTCGCCGTGCTGCTCGGCGTGCCGCTCGCCACCACCGTGAAGTCGCTGGTGCTGGCCACCGACATCGTCGACGAGGCCGGCAACATCAAGGGCTCGCAGGTCTGGCTGCTGCTGCTGCGCGGCGACCACGAGATGAACGAGATCAAGGTCGGCAAGCTGCCCGGCCTCGACAAGGGTTTCCGCTTCGCGACCCTGGCCGAGATCGACGCGCACTTCGGCTGCAAGCCGGGCTACCTCGGCCCGCTGAACCTCAAGAAGCCGGTGAAGCTGGTGGCCGACCGCGAAGTCGCGCTGATGGCCGACTGGATCACGGGCGCCAACGAGGTCGACTTCCACATGACCGGCGTCAACTGGGGCCGTGACCTGCCCGAGCCCGAGCTGGTGGCCGACCTGCGCAACGTGGTCGCGGGCGATGCCTCGCCCGACGGCAAGGGCGTGCTGGCGATCGAGCGCGGCATCGAGGTGGGCCACGTCTTCGTGCTGGGCACCAAGTACAGCAAGTCGATGAACGCCACCTTCCTCGACGAGGCCGGCAAGCCGCAGTTCCTCGAGATGGGTTGCTACGGCATCGGCGTCACGCGCCTGCCGGCTGCCGCCATCGAACAGAACCACGACGAGCGCGGGATCATCTGGCCCGACGCGATCGCGCCGTTCACCGTGGTGGTGTGCCCGATCGGCATGGACCGCAGCGCCGAGGTCAAGACCGCGGCCGAGGCGCTCTACGAGGAGCTGCTCGCCAAGGGCGTCGACGTGCTGCTCGACGACCGCGGCGAGCGCCCGGGCGCGATGTTCGCCGACTGGGAACTGATCGGCGTGCCGCACCGCGTGGTGATCTCCGACCGCGGCCTCAAGGAAGGCCAGCTCGAATACCAGCATCGCCGCGACACCGCCGCGACCAAGGTGCCGGCCGCCGGCATCGCGGACTTCATCGCCGGCAAGCTCGCCGCATGAGCCTGCCGGGCGGCTTCTCGCGACGCCGCTGTCTGAGCGCCGCGGCGGGCGCCCTCGCGGCGCTGTCGCTGCCGCGCCCCGCACTGGCCGGCGCGCAGATCGAGGAGCCGCTGATCGACTCGGTGCGCACCGCGCTGAGCTCGGCCATCCACAACAAGGCACCGCCGGTGCCGCAGTTCGCGAACACCGAGGCCCGGCTGACCTACCTGCGCTGGCTCGGCGAGATGAGCGAACGGCTCAAGAAGAAGATCGCCGACGCGCCCTCGCGCATCGAATTCCTGCAGACCGTCTGGTACGAGGCCAAGCGCTCGGGGCTCGACGTGAGCCTGGTGCTCGGGCTGATCCAGGTCGAGAGCAATTTCCGCAAGTTCGCCGTGTCGAGCGCGGGCGCGCGCGGCTACATGCAGGTCATGCCGTTCTGGACCCGCGTGATCGGCGACAGCGATCCGGCCAAGCTGTTCCACATGCAGACCAACCTGCGCTTCGGCTGCGTGATCCTGCGCCACTACCTCGACCGCGAGAGCGGCGACCTGTTCCTGACGCTGGGCCGCTACAACGGCAGCCGCGGCAAGGCGCCGTATCCGAACGCGGTGTTCTCGAACCAGCGGCTGTGGGCCTGGGCCGACCGCGAGATCGAGCGCAAGGAACAGGACAAGGCCCGTTCCGCGGCCTGACCCGGGTACGGGCGATCAGGTCTTGGTGACCATCACCTGGTCGATGTGGTAGCTGTCGACGTCCATCACCTCGAAGGTATAGCCCGCCCAGCTCACGCTGTCGGTGCGCTTGGGCACGCGGCGCAGCATCACCATCAGGAAACCCGCGAGCGTCTCGTACTCGTCGGCATGCGGCAGCTCGTCGATCTGCAGCGCACGCTGCACGTCCTGGATCGGCGTGATGCCGTCGATCAGCCAGGAGTTCTCGTCGCGGCGCACGATCTGCTCCTCGTCGGGCATGGACACCAGGTCGCCCATCACCGTGCTCATCACGTCGTTGAGCGTGATCACGCCCACCACCAGGCTGTACTCGTTGACGATGATCGCGAAGTCTTCATGCGCCTGCTGGAACTGCTCGAGCACTTCGGTCAGCGACAGCCGGTCGGGAATCACCAGCGCCTTGTGCAGCGGCAGCCCCTGGTCGAAGGCCAGCGGCTGGCCGCTGAGCACGCGCTGGAACATGTCCTTGGCATCGACATAGCCCAGCACGTGGTCGATGTCGCCGTCGCACACCGGATAGGCCGAGAAGGGCTCGGCCACGATGCGCGCGCGCAGCACCGACTCGGGGTCGTCGTGCAGGAACCAGGCGATGCTGTCGCGCGCGGTCATCACGCTGCTCACGAGCCGCGTCTCGAGCTCGAACACGTTGGCGATCACCTGCTGCTCGCGCACCGCGAGCACGCCGGCGCGCGCGCCGGCCTCGGTCATCGCGAGGATGTCGGCCGAGGTGATCTTGTCGTCGCGCGCGATCGGCATGCCCAGCAGCTTGAACAGCAGGTCGGTGCAGGCGGTGAACAACCACACCAGCGGCTTGAAGGTGGTGATCAGCAGCTGCATCGGCTTGGCGATGCGCACCGCGAGGCGCTCGGGGTCGTTCATGCCCAGCCGCTTCGGGAACAGGTCGGCGAACACCAGGAACACCGCGATGATGGTCACGAAGGAGCACAGGAAGCCCGCGCTCTGCGCGCCCTCGGGGCCGAGCCAGCCGGCGAACAGGCGCGCGAAGTAGGGGCTCAGCGCGCCTTCGCCGACCACGCCGCCGAGGATCGCGACCGCGTTGAGGCCGATCTGCACCACGGTGAAGTAGTAGCCCGGCTGCTCCTGGATGCGCAGCACGAGGTCGGCGCGCGCGTCGCCGTCGTCGGCCATCTGGCGCAGGCGCAGCCGGCGCGAGGCGGCCAGCGCGATCTCGGCGAGGGAGAAGAAGGCGCTCAGCGCGATCAGGAGCGCGATGACGAGCAGGCTTTGGGTCAGGGTCATGGTGTTCACCAGCAGACCCCGATGGTGCCATGGCGCAGCGGGCGCCCGCCACGGGCGCGGCCCGCGGACGAAAGGGTGCTCAGACCCCGCCGTGCGGGTGGGTCGGGTCGACCCACAGCACCGACTCGGGCTTCTCGACCGGTTCGATGTCGAGGTTCACCGCGACGGCCTCGCCGTCGCTGCGGCACAGCACGCACTCGAGCGTCTCGGTCGGGCTGGCGTTGATTTCCTGGTGCGGCACGTAGGGCGGCACGTAGATGAAGTCGCCCGGTCCGGCCTCGGCCGTGAACTCGAGCTGCTCGCCCCAGCGCATGCGGGCGCGGCCACGCACGACATAGATCACCGATTCGAGGTGGCCGTGGTGGTGGGCGCCGGTCTTGGCGTCGGCATGGATGGTGACCGTGCCGGCCCAGAGCTTCTGCGCGCCGACGCGCGCGAAATTGATCGCCGCGGCCCGGTTCATGCCGGGCGTCTGGGCGGTGTTGGCGTCGAGCTGGTTGGCCGCGATCACCCGCACGCCGTCGTGCTTCCACGCCGGGGCCGCAGCCTCGTCGTGCGGATGCCCGTGGTCGTGATGATCGTGGCCGTGGCTGATCGCCGGGCCCGGATCAGGCAGCGTCGCCGGCCAGCACCTTCTGCAGTTCGCCCGATTCGTACATCTCCATCATGATGTCCGAGCCGCCGACGAATTCGCCTTTGACGTAGAGCTGGGGGATGGTGGGCCAGTTGCTGTAGTCCTTGATGCCCTGGCGGATGCCGTCGTCCTCGAGGACGTTGACGGTCTTGAGCGACTTGGTGTCGACGCCCACGGCCTTGAGGATCTGGATCGCGCGGCCCGAGAAGCCGCACATGGGGAAGCTGGCGTTGCCCTTCATGAAGAGCACGAGTTCGTTGGATTTGACGAGGTCGTCGATGCGTTGCTGGGCGTCGGACATGGGGGCTCCTGAAAAGTAGGCTGGAGGGATTATTTCACCGTGCGCCGGATTCCGCCCGAGCAGCGCGCGATGCCTGCCAGGTCGTCGCGGCTTTGCACCTCGGCGAAGCCGTGGTCGGCCAGAAGCTGCCGCACCGCGGGTGCCTGGTCGTGGCCGTGCTCCAGCAGCAGCCAGCCGCCTTCGGCCAGGTGCGCGGGCGCGTCGGCAACGATGCGGCGGATGTCGTCGAGCCCGTCGGCGCCGGCCACCAGCGCCGAGACGGGCTCGTGCTGCAGCGCAGGCAGGTGCGGGTCGCCGGCGGCGATGTACGGCGGGTTGCTGGCGATCAGCGCGTAACCCGGGTCCGCGCCCGCGAGCCAGTCGGCCTGGGCGAAGCGCACCGGCAGCTTCAGGCGCTCGGCGTTGGCGCGGGCCACCGCGAGCGCGTCGGCGCTGGCATCCACGGCATCGACCCGTGCGTCGGGCCGTGCATGCTGCAGCGCCAGCGCGATCGCGCCGCTGCCGGTGCCCAGGTCGAGCACGCGTGGGGCGGCCTGGCCTTCGAGGCATGCCAGCGCCCAGTCGACCAGCGTCTCGGTGTCGGGCCGCGGCACCAGCACGCGCGGGTCGACGCGCAGCGCGAGGCCGTGGAATTCCTTCTCGCCCAGCAGGTAGGCCACCGGTTCGCCCGCGAGGCGGCGCAGCAGCCGCGCCGACAGTGCGGTCCACAGCGGCTCGGGCAGCGCGTCGGTGTCGTGCGCGAGCAGCCAGGCGCGGTCGTGCGGCGGCCGGCCCAGCGCATGCAGCAGCAGCAACTGGGCATCGAGCCGGTCGACGCCCAGCCGCGCGGCCGCGGCCAGCGCCTGGGTCACGGTAGAAGGCGCGAGCGGCTCGGTGCTCATGAGGGCAGGCTCGATTCGAGTTCGGCCAGCTGCTCGGCCGCGCGCGCCGCGCGCAGCGCCTCGAGCACGTCGCCGAGGTCGCCTTCCATGATCGCGAGCAGCTTGTAGAGCGTGAGGTTGATCCGGTGGTCGGTGAGCCGCCCTTGGGGGAAGTTGTAGGTTCGGATGCGGTCGGAGCGGTCGCCGCTGCCGATCAGGCCCTTGCGCAGCGCGGCGTCCTTGGCGGCGCGCTCGCTGCGCTCCTTCTCTTGGATCCGCGCCGACAGCACCTGCAGCGCCTTCGCCTTGTTGCGGTGCTGGCTGCGGTCGTCCTGGCACTCGGCCACGATGCCGGTCGGGATGTGCGTGATGCGCACCGCCGAATCGGTCTTGTTGATGTGTTGGCCGCCGGCGCCGCTGGCGCGGTAGGTGTCGATGCGCAGGTCGGCCGGATTGATCTGCACCGCCTGCGTCTCGTCGGGCTCGGCCAGCACCGCCACCGTGCAGGCGCTGGTGTGGATGCGGCCCTGCGTCTCGGTGGCCGGCACGCGCTGCACGCGGTGGCCGCCCGACTCGAAGCGCAGGTTGCCGAACACCTCGTTGCCCGAGATGCGCACCACCACTTCCTTGTAGCCGCCGAGCTCGCTCTCGTTCTCGCTGACGATCTCGCAGCGCCAACCGGCGCGCTCGCAATAGCGCGTGTACATGCGCAGCAGGTCGCCCGCGAACAGCGCCGATTCGTCGCCGCCGGTGCCGGCGCGGATTTCGAGGAAGGCGTTGCGCGCGTCGTCGGGGTCCTTGGGCAGCAGCAGGCGCTGCAGTTCGTCTTCCAGCTGCGCGAGCTCGGCCTCGCCCTCGGCGATCTCCTGCGCGGCCATCTCGGCCATGTCGGGGTCGTCGAGCATCTCCTTCGCGCCCGCGATGTCGGCCTCGCGCTGCACGTAGCGCGCATAGCGGCCGGCCACCTGCGTCACCTCGGCATGCTCGCGCGAGATGGTGCGGTACTGCGCCATGTCGCCCATGATGTCCTCGCGCGAGAGCAGGAAGTCGAGTTCGCCGAGGCGGGCGGCATAGCGTTCGAGTTGGTGGCGGAGAAAAGGCTTCACGGGTGAGGGTGGAAAAGCGGGATCGGGAGCGGGAACCGAACGCAGAGGGCGCGAAGGTTTCGCAAAAGCCGCAGAAGGAGCGAAAAATCTTTTGAAGGTTTCTTTCGCGTTCTTCGCGAAACCTTCGCGCCCTCTGCGTTCGGATGTCCGCTTTCATCAGCGCGGACGACAACGCCAGCCAGCGTCGCTAACGCTCTTTGCGCAGGAACAGGCGCGAGATGGTCTGCGCCGTCTGCTCGCGCGAGGCGGCATCGCCCGCGTGCAGCTCGGCCAGCGCGCCGTGCAGCATCTTCTGCGTGAGCCCGCGCGACATCGCTTCGAGCACGGCCTCGACCGATTCGCCCTTGGCCAGCAGCTTGCGCGCGCGCGCCAGCTCGGCGGCGCGCCATTCGTCGGTCTGGGCGTTGAGCTGCTGGATCAGCGGCACCGTGCCACGCTGGCCCAGCCAGTGCATGAAGCTCTGCACGCCGGCGTCGATGATGACCTCGGCCTGCGCCACCGCGGCCTGGCGATTGGCCTGGCCCTGCTGCACGACCTGCGCGAGGTCGTCCACGGTGTAGAGATAGATGTCCTCGAGCGCCTTCACCTCGGGCTCGATGTCGCGCGGCACGGCCAGGTCGACCATGAACATCGGGCGGTGCTTGCGCGACTTGAGCGCGCGTTCCACGGCGCCCAGGCCGATGATCGGCAGCGTGCTCGCGGTGCAGCTCACGACGATGTCGAACTCGGCCAGCCGCGCCGGCAGGTCGGCCAGCCGCATCGCCTCGCCGCCGAAGCGCGAGGCCAGCTTCTCGCCGCGCTCGAGCGTGCGGTTGGCGATGGCGATGGACTTCGGCTCCTTGGCCGCGAAGTGCGTGGCCGCGAGGTCGATCATCTCGCCGGCGCCGACGAACAGCACGCGCGTCTGGCGCAGGTCCTCGAACAGCTGGCCGGCCAGGCGCACGGCGGCGGCGGCCATGCTGATCGAGTGCGCGCCGATCTCGGTGGCGGTACGCACTTCCTTGGCGACCGCGAACGAGCGCTGGAACAGCTGGTTGAGCGTGCTGCCCAGCGCGCCGGCGGTTTCGGCGGCGCGCACCGCATCCTTCATCTGGCCGAGGATCTGGGCTTCGCCGAGCACCATCGAATCGAGGCCGCTGGCCACGCGGAAGGCGTGGCGCGCGACGTCGCCGTCGTGCAGGGTGTAGGCATGCGAGCGCAGCAGCGCGGGGGCCACGCCGCCGCTCTGGGCCAGCCAGCCGACCGTGTGGTCGATCGCGGCATGGTCGGCGGCGCAATAGATCTCGGTGCGGTTGCAGGTCGAGATGATGGCGGCCTCGACCTGCGGGTGGCGGCCGCTCGAGAACGAGCTGCGCAGGCTCTGAAGCGTGGGGGCGATCTGGTCGAGGGCAAACGCGAAACGACCGCGCAGATCGAGCGGCGCGGTCGTGTGGTTCAAGCCGAGAGCCCAGACAGACATGTCACGATTATAAAATTTGCGGAGCCCGTCCCGGCACCGTGCTGTCTATGACCTCCATAGCGGCTGGCGGATGACGCTTCCGCCCCTTCCCGAATGTCCGCGCTCGCCCTGCTCAACCACCTCCTCAACTTCGCGCTGCCGGCCGTCTTCGTGGCCGGAGTGCTCGCGCTGTGCGGCCGCTTCCTGATGCCGCGAAAGCCTGGAACGCCTGCCATCTGGGCGCAATTCGCTATCAATACGATAGCTGGCGTGCTGGTGCTGCTGGCCGGCCTGGTATTTACGGGCCACGACGGCCGCATCGCGAGCTATGCCGCGCTGGTGGTGGTCTGCGGCACCGTGCAGTGGCTGCTGCAGCGCGGCTGGCGGCGCTGAGCGGCGGTCCTCAGGCTCGCACCATGTAGTGCGCCGGCGCGGGATAGCTCGCCAGGCGCGCCTGCTGCGCCGCGTCGGCCAGCGCATGCACCGCGTAGCCGTGGCGTTCCCAGAAGCCCAGCGAGGACTGCACCGACACCAGCGCCGAGCGCCGCCAGCCCGCCGCGTCGGCGAAGGCCAGCGCATGCCGTACCAGCGCCGGCCCCAGGCCATGGCCCGAGGCGGCCGGGTCGACCGCGAGATCGTGCAGGTAGAGCGCGTCGGCCTGTGCCTCGGGCAGCACCTCGAAGTCGCCGTGCAGGGCCGTGAGCTTGCCCACGCGCGAGGGATAGGCCGCGAGGTAGGCCGCCACCCGCCCCGCGTGCTCGATCACCCAGCCGGTGCGCGGCGCCGCGGCGAGCCGGCGCACGATCAGCGTCCCGTCCTCGACGAAGCCCGCGCCGTAGCAGGCGAGCTGGATCGCCAGCACGGCCTGCAGGTCCTCGGGCCGCATCGCGCGCACGGCGGTCATGCCAGGAGCAGCTTGTCGTCGTCGAGCTTCTCGCCGCGCGTCTGTTCGAACATGCGCAGCAGGTCGGGCACGTCGAGGCCCGAGCGCTCGGGGCCGGCCACGTCGAGGATCACCTGGCCCTCGTGCAGCATCACCGTGCGCGAGCCGTAGTCCAGCGCCTGGCGCATGCTGTGCGTGACCATCATCGCGGTGAGCTTGCTCTCCTCGACGATGCGCGCGGTGAGCTCGAGCACGAAGGCCGCGGTCTTCGGGTCGAGCGCGGCCGTGTGCTCGTCGAGCAGCAGGATGCGCGAGGGCTTGAGCGAGGCCATCAACAGGCTCACGGCCTGCCGCTGGCCGCCCGACAGCAGGCCGATGCGGTCGGCCAGCCGGTTCTCCAGCCCGAGCTTGAGGATCGACAGCTTCTCGCGGAACAGCTCGCGCAGGCCGCGGTTCAGCGACAGGCCCAGGCCGCGCCGCTCGCCGCGCTTCCAGGCCAGCGCCATGTTCTCCTCGATGGTCAGCGCCTCGCAGGTGCCGGCCATCGGGTCCTGGAACACGCGCGCCACCATGCCCGAACGCTGCCAGGCGTTGAGCCGCGTGACGTCCTTGCCGTCGATCTCGATGCGGCCCTTGTCGACGATCAGGTCGCCGCTCACCGCATTGAGGAAGGTCGACTTGCCGGCGCCGTTGGAGCCGATCACGGTGACGAACTGGCCGGTGGGAATCTCCAGGCCGAGCCCGCGCAGCACGCGGTTCTCGATCGGCGTGCCCGGGTTGAAGGTCATCTCGAGTTGTTCGGCGCGCAGCATCAGTTCTTCCCCTTGAAAAGCCCGGCGAGCTTGCGCTTGTAGGCAGGCACCAGCAGCGCGAACGCCACCAGCACGGCGGTCACCAGGTTCAGGTCCTGCGCCTGCAGGCCCATGAAGTCGGTGTTCAGCGCCATCGCGATGAAGAAGCGGTAGAGCAGCGCCCCCAGGATGCAGGCCAGCGTGGTGATCACCATGCTGCGCGCGGGCATCAGCGTCTCGCCGATGATCACCGCCGCCAGGCCGATCACGATCGTGCCCACGCCCATCGAGATGTCGGCCGTGCCCTGGCTCTGCGCGAACAGCGCGCCGGCCAGCGCCACCAGCGCGTTCGACAGCGCCAGGCCCGCCATGGTGTGGAAGTCGGTCGAGATGCCCTGGGCGCGCGCCATGCGCGCATTGCCGCCGGTGGCGCGCATCGCCAGGCCGGCCTCGGAGGCGAAGAACAGGTCGACCACGATCTTCGCGGCGATCACGATCAAGAGCAGCAGCAGCGGCTTGGCCCACTGCTCGGGCATGCCGCCGAAGCTGGCCATGCTGAACACGGTGGGCTGCGGTGATCAGCGCCACGTTGGGCTTGCCCATCACGCGCAGGTTGATCGAGTAGAGCGCGATCATCACCAGGATGCTCGCGAGCAGCTGCATGATCTTGAGCTTCACGTTGAGCCAGGCCGTGACCCAGCCCGAGACGGCGCCCGCGACGCAGGCCACCGCGGTGGCGGCCACCGGGTTCCAGCCGGCCACGATCAGCGTGGCGGCCACGGCGGCGCCGAGCGGGAAGCTGCCGTCCACCGTGAGGTCGGGGAAGTTGATGATGCGAAAGGACATGAAGACGCCCAGCGCGACCAGCCCGAATATCAGGCCGATCTCGATGGCGCCCAGCGAGGCGATGAGGGACATGAGGAAGAAGCTCCCGGCGAAAAGAAAGACGGGCCGCCCGCAGGACGGCCCGTCGGCGGCGATGAAGCCGGGACTTACTTGGTGTTCACGACCTTGGCGGTCTTCAGCAGCTCGTCCGACAGGGTCACGCCCTGCAGCTTGGCCGCGCCCGGGTTCACCACCAGCTCGAAGTTGGTGCTGGTCTGCGAGGCGATCGTGCCGGGCTTCTCGCCCTTGAGGATGCGCACCACGATCTTGCCGGTCTGGCGGCCGATGTCGGTGTAGTTCAGGCCCAGCGCCGCGACCGCGCCGCGCTCGACGGTCGCGGTGTCGGCCGCCACCACCGGCAGCTTGGCCTGCTGCGCCACCTTCACGATGCCCTCGAAGGCCGACACCACGTTGTTGTCGGTCGGCGTGTAGATCGCGTCGGCCTTGCCGACCAGGCTCTGGGCGGCGGTCGGCACGTCCACGGTGCGCGCGGCGGCGGCTTCCACCACCGTCATGCCGGCGGCCGTTGCGGCCTTCTTGAGGTCGGCCACGATCGCCACCGAGTTGGCTTCGCCGGGGCTGTAGATCACGCCGATGCGCTTGGCCGTGGGCACCACCTGCTTGATGAGGGCGATGTGCTTGTCCAGCGGCGACAGGTCCGACACGCCGGTCACGTTGGTGCCGGTGGCGTCCCAGCTCTTCACCAGCTTGGCGGCCACCGGGTCGGTCACGGCCGAGTAGACGACCGGGATGGTCTTGGTGGCGGCCAGCGTGGCCTGGGCCGAGGGGGTGGCGATCGCGACGATCACGTCGGGCTGGTCGCCCACGTACTTGCGGGCGATCTGGGCCGCCGTGCCCACGTTGCCCTGCGCGCTCTGGTAGGTGAACTTGAGGTTCTTGCCCTCTTCGTAGCCGGCCGCCTTCAGCTCGGCCTTGACGCCGTCGCGCACGGCGTCGAGCGCCGGGTGCTCGACGATGGCGGTCACGGCCACCGACTTGTCGGCCGCGAAGGCGGGCGCGGCGGCGAGCATGCCGAGGGCCAGGGCGGCGGCGACAGGGGTGCGAAGCAGGGCGAATTTCACGTGGAATCTCCGGAAAGAGGGAACGGGACGGGTCCGACGCCCCGGCATGCACCGGGGCAGGGAATCGATGGCACGGAAATGCGGCATGCACTTCCAGAGCCTGAAGTCTAGAGCGTGGTTTGCACAATTAAGGTGCATCCCGCGCCAGTGCTTACCCCGCTTTCGAGAAATATGATTGCGGTCATCGGGATTTGAAGGAGACGAAATTGCACGAGATCACGCTCGACCGCATCGACAGAAAGATCCTCGACCACTTGCAGGCCCATGGCCGTGCATCGAACCTCGAACTCTCCGAAGTGGCCAACCTGTCGCCGGCCCAGTGCCTGCGGCGGCACCGGCGGCTCGAGGAGATGGGCTTCATCAGCGGCTACGCGGCCCGGCTCGACGCGCGCCAGGTGGGGCTCGGCGTGATCGCCTTCATCCACGTGACCATGGCGCGCGGCCACATCGGCGAGCTGCCGAAGTTCCAGGACCTGGTGGCCGATCTGCCGCAGATCCTCGAGTGCTATTCGGTCACCGGCGACTTCGACTACGTCATCAAGGTGGTCGCGCGCGACCTGCACTCGCTGTCGCAGTTCCTGATGGACACGCTGATGCACATGCCGGGCGTGTCGGCCGTGCGCTCGAGCGTGTGCCTCAACGAGGTGAAGTGCACGACCACCCTGCCGCTGAACTGACCCGGGCGCAGCCGGCCTTCAGCCCTGCACGCCCGGCAGCGGCGAGGCCGGCGAGGAGGGCACCGGCGAGGGCGCGGTCGAGAGCGCCGAGGGGGCCGCCGGCGCGGCCGCCATCACCAGCGTGGGCGTCGCCATCGGCAGGTCGGCCTGGCGCAGCGCGTCGAGGATGGTGAACAGCAGGTCGCTGCGCACGCCGCCGGCCAGCCGCGGACTGGCCACGTAGGCGATCGCCTGGAAGATCAGCAACCCGTTCTCGATGCCCTCGAGCGTGAGCGAGGGCGCCGGCGTCTCGAGCACGCCCTCGTGCGCCTTGCAGGCCTCGAGGATCAGGTCGCGCACCTTCTGCGCGTCGGTGGTCAGCGGCATCGGCAGGCGGATCAGCACCCGGCCCTCGGCGTTGGCCAGCGTCATGTTGCGCACGGTCTTGGTGATGAATTCCGAGTTCGGCACGATCAGCGTGGAGCGATCGCCGAGCTGGATCTCGGTGGCGCGCACGTTGATGCGCCGCACGTCGCCCTCGGCCGTGCCCAACACCACCCAGTCGCCCACCTTCACCGGCTGCTCGGCCAGCAGGATCAGGCCCGAGATGAAGTTCTGCACGATCGCCTGCAGGCCGAAGCCGATGCCCACCGACAGCGCGCTCGCCACCCACGCGATGCGCTCGACGCCGATGCCCAGGGCCGAGAGCGAGAACGCGATCACCAGGATGCCGCCCACGTAGCCCAGCAGGGTGCTGATCGAGCTCTGCATGCCGGGCTCGAACTTGGTGGTCGGCAGGTAGCTCGCGGCCAGCCAGCGCTTGAAGATGCGCAGCATCACGAAGCCCACGGCCAGCACCGCCACCGCGCTGAGGATCGCGCCCGGCACGAGCTGGAACTCGCCGATCTTCACGCCGGGTGCCGAACTTGCCGCTGCGCTGGAACACCTCGCCGGGGCTGGTGCCCAGCGGCGCGGCCAGCGCGATCAGCATGTAGAAGAACAGCGCCACACGGCTCAGGCCCGACAGCACGGTGGCGATCTGGTCCAGCGTCTGCGGCGCCAGGCCGAAGCTCTTCTGCAGCCGCTGGCCGAAGCCGCTGCGCGACGACACGGTGGCCATGAACACGTCGTCGGCGAACTTGAACAGCACGTAGAACGCGGTGGCGACGATGCCGCTCCAGGTCAGCTGCGAGGCCAGGAAGCTCGCGAGCGCCACGTAGCCCACGGCCACCAGCACCCAGATCACGATCATCAGGATCGCGATCAGCGCCACCAGGATGCCGACCCACATCGGCCGCTCGGGCAGGCCCTCCTCGGGCGCGCCGGCGCGCAGCGCCTTGAGCCGGTAGAGCACCGCGCCGACCAGCGCGGTCAGCAGCAGCGCGGTCAGCACGTGCGTGGCGACCACGGCCGAGAGGCTGGCGTCGACCAGCGCATTGATCTCGGCCGGCGCCCAGGCCAGGGCCGCCACCAGCGCCACCAGCCAGGGCAGGGCCGCCAGCCGCGCGGCCATGCTGTCGGGAATGGGCGGCAGCCGCCACGACGGCCGGCCGATGGCCAGCAGCGCGCGGCCTAGGCCGATCACGAAGGCCATGAACACCAGCGCCTGCGCCAGCGACAGCATCGCCTTGCGCGCCTGCGGCGCCCAGCCCGCGTGCTGCTCGAGCACGTAGACGAAGCCGTGCGCCGCCAGCGCCACCAGCAGCACGTGGGCGACGACGATGGCGATCACCAGCAGCGAGCGCCGCAGCCGCCCGGCGGGCAGCAGCTTCACCGCGAGCCGGGTCAGGCCGTGCTCGGCGGCCCAGACGCCCGCGAAGGCCAGCAGCAGCGCGCCGACCAGCGCCGCGATCACCAGCGCGCGGCCCTCGCCGCCGAAGGCGGTGGCGAGGCCCGTCTGCACGCTCGCCGCCATGGCCTGCAGCCGATCGATGTCGTCGGGCCAGGCCTCCTGCAGGTCGCTCCAGAACTCGCCGGTCAGCGGCGAGGCCGCGCGCTCGGTGAGCTGGGCCTCGAACACCGCGCGGCGCTGCGTCAGCAGGTCGGTGCCGCGCTGGCGCACGTCGATCGCCAGCAGCTTGGCGAGCCGGATGTCGGCGTCGAGCGCGTTGCGCTCCTTGGTCAGGCGCGCGCGCTGGCGCGTGATGTCGGGGTCTTCGCTGGCGCCGGCCGCGGGCGGGTTGCCGAGTTCGCCCAGGCGCGCGTTGAGGTCGTCAAGTTCGCCGGTGCGCGCCGCCACGAACTTGTCGGCCTGCGCGCCGATCGCGTTGATCTGCGTCAGCCGGCTGCGCGCATCCTCGGCCGAGTCGGTGCTCTGGTCGATCTTCGTGAGCAGCGCGCGCAGCTCGGCCACGGTGGGCGCGGGCGGCGCGGGCGCGAGATCGGGGTCCTGCTGCGCGAAGGCGGTGCCGCACAGCAGCAGGGCGGCCATCAGGAAGGCCGCGAGACGGGAGGTCCAGCTCATGCGCGCATCATAGAAGCCGTACCTGAAGGCCCGGCTTCGCGGCGCGTCACAGCATGTGACGGATTTGCGTTCAGCGCGCGGGGCTGAACAGATCGACGCGGTCGGTGATGATGCCGTCGGTGCCCAGTTCGATCAGGCGCTGCGCGGCCCAGTCGTCGTTGACCGTGTAGCTCAGCGCGCGAAGGCCGGCGCCGTGCACCTGCGCCACCACCGCGGCGTCCCACAGCGCGTGGTCGGCAGACGATGGCCACGCAGCCGAGTTCGCGCGCGGTCTCGAGCCAGCCGCTCCACAGCGTGTCGAGCAGCAGGCCGCGCGGCAGTTCGGGCGCCGCGGCGACCGCGCCCTTCAGCGCATCGACCTGGAACGAGGTCAGCAGCGGGGGAATGGCCGCATCGCGCCACAGCGCCGCGGCCTGCCGCGCCACCGCCTCGCCGGTTTCGCGCTCGGTGCCCGGCGTGGGCTTGATCTCGATGTTCAGCAGGTGGCCGTTGGCCAGGCAGAAGCGCGCGAGGTTCTCGAGCGTGGGCAGCGGTTCGCCCGCGAAGGCGCGCGAATGCCAGCCGCCCGCGTCGAGCTGGGCGAGTTCGCGCCAGGGCTTCTGGCCGCCGATGCCGCGTCCGCTGGTGGTGCGCTCGAGCGTGGCGTCGTGCATCAGGAACACCACGCCGTCGGCGCTGAGCTTGGCATCGCACTCGAACATGCGATAGCCGTGCGCGGCGCCGAAGCGGAAGGCCGCGAGCGTGTTCTCGGGCGCGAGCTTGCCGGCGCCGCGGTGGGCGATCCAGCGCGGATAGGGCCAGGGCGTGCTCATTCGGTGCGTTTGCCCGAACCGGCGTCGAACCAATGAAGCTTGTCCTCGCGCGCGGCGATCTTCACGGTGTCGCCCGCCATCGGCGGCCGGTCGGCCTCGTCGGTGCGCATGATGATCTGCTCGTCGCCGATGCGGCCGTAGACCAGGCGCTCGGCGCCCAGCAGTTCGACCTGCTCGACCTGCACCGACCAGCCGCTCTCGTCGAGCGCCATGTGCTCGGGGCGGATGCCCAGGATCTGGCCCGGCCGCACGCCCGGCGCGTGGCGCAGCAGGTTCATCGGCGGCGAGCCGATGAAGCTCGCGACGAAGGTGGTGGCGGGGCGCGAATAGACCTCCTCGGGCGTCGCGAACTGGTCCATCACGCCGCCGTTCATCACGATGATGCGTTGCGCCAGCGTCATGGCCTCGACCTGGTCGTGGGTGACGAACAGCGAGGTGATGCCGAGCTCGCGGTGCAGCTTCTGGATCTCGAGGCGGGTCTCGGGCGCGCAGCTTGGCGTCGAGGTTCGACAGCGGTTCGTCGAACAGGAACACCTGCGGCTGGCGCACGATGGCGCGGCCCATGGCCACGCGCTGGCGCTGGCCGCCCGAGAGCTCGCGCGGCTTGCGTTCGAGCAGGTGGCCCAGTTCGAGGATCTTCGCGGCCTTGTCCACGCGCACCTTGATCTCGGCCACCGGCACCTTCGCGATCTTCAGGCCGTAGGCCATGTTCGCGAACACCGTCATGTGCGGATAGAGCGCGTAGTTCTGGAACACCATCGCGATGTCGCGCTCGGAGGGCTCGAGCTGGTTCACCACCCGGTTGCCGATGGCGATCTCGCCGGCGGAGATCTCCTCCAGGCCGGCCACCATGCGCAGCAGCGTGGACTTGCCGCAGCCCGAAGGGCCCACGATGACGACGAACTCGTGGTCGGCGATCTCGGCACTCACGCCGTGGATGACCTGGTTGGCCTTGGGCCCGTGGCCGTAGCGCTTGATGACGTTGCGTAGGGAAATGGCAGCCATGTTTTCAGTTCAGCGTTTTATTTGTCGGTATCGACCAGGCCCTTGACGAACCACTTCTGCATCAGCACCACGACCACCGCGGGCGGCAGCATGGCCAGCACGGCGGTGGCCATCACCACGTTCCAGTCGACGGGCGACTCGCCGTTGCCGATCATGGCCTTGATGCCGACGACGATCGGGTACATGTCCTCGCTGGTGGCGGCGATCAGCGGCCACAGGTACTGGTTCCAGCCGTAGATGAACTGGATCACGAACAGCGCCGCGATGCTGGTCTTCGACAGCGGCAGCAGGATGTCCTCGAAGAAGCGCATCGGCCCGGCGCCATCGACGCGCGCGGCCTCGACCAACTCGTCGGGCACCGTCAGGAAGAACTGCCGGAACAGGAAGGTGGCGGTCGCCGACGCGATCAGCGGTATCGAGAGGCCGGCGAAGCTGTTGATCATGCCGAGGCTGGCCACGACCTGGTAGGTCGGGCCGATGCGCACCTCGACCGGCAGCATCAGCGTGATGAAGATCAGCCAGAAGCACAGGCCGCGCAGCGGGAAGCGGAAATACACCACCGCGAAGGCCGACAGCAGCGAGATGCTGATCTTGCCGAAGGTGATGACGAGCGTGATGACCGTGCTCACCCAGATCATCCGCGCGACCGACACGTTGGCGCTGGTGCGTCCGCCGCCGGTCAGCGCCGCCTTGTAGGTTTCCAAGAAGTTGCTGCCGGGCAGGATCGGCATCGGCGCCTGCATGATTTCCTGCGGCGTATGGGTGGAGGCGATGAAGGCCAGGTAGATCGGGAACATCACCAGCAGCACGCCGATGATCATGATCACGTGGGCGAGGATGCCCAGCGAGGGACGGCGCTCAACCATGGCGGGCCTCCGTGGCGGTGGCCGCGCGGCGGGCGGGGTAGAAGGGGTGCATCGGGGGCGGTCATCAGTACTGGACCTTCTTTTTCGACGTAGCGGAACTGCACCACCGTCAGCGCGATGACGATCACCATCAGCACCACCGACTGTGCGGCGGCGCCGCCGAAGTCCATGCCGCGGAAGCCGTCGAAGTACACGCGGTAGACCAGCGTGGCCGTGTCCTTGCCGGGGCCGCCCTGGGTGGTGGCGTCGATGATCGCGAAGGTGTCGAAGAAGGCGTACACCATGTTGATCACCAGCAGGAAGAAGGTGGTCGGCGTCAGCAGCGGGAACTGGATGGTCCAGAAGCGGCGCATCGGGCGCGCGCCGTCCATGGCGGCGGCCTCGATCAGCGACTTCGGGATCGACTGCAGCCCCGCGAGGAAGAACAGGAAGTTGTAGGAGATCTGCTTCCAGACCGAGGCCATCACGACCAGCGCCATGGCGTGGTCGCCGTTGAGCAGGTGGTTCCAGTTGAAGCCGATCTTCTTGAGCCAGTAGGCCACGATGCCGATCGAGGAGGAAAACATGAACGACCACAGCAGGCCGGTCACGACGGGGGCGACCGCGTACGGCAGGATCAGCACGCTGCGGTAGAAGCGCGTGCCGCGCACCACCCGATCGGCGAACACCGCCAGCACCAGGGCGATGCTCAGGCCCAGCACCGTCACCAGCACCGAGAAGACGATGGTCGTGTGGAACGAGGCCATGTAGGTGCTGTCGTTCCACAGCGCCTCGAAGTTCTCCAGCCCCACCCAGGTGATCGAGTTGCCGAAGGCGTCCTGCTGCTGCAGCGACTGCACCAGCGCCTGGCCCGCGGGCCAGAAGAAGAAGACGCCGACGATGAACAGTTGCGGCGCCAGCAATGCCCAGGGCAGCCAGTTCGAACGAAGATGACGCGTTTTTCCATGGGGCAGGGCGTTCAGGTCACGGACACACTAAATAAGCAAACAGCCAGGACTGCACGGGTCAGCCTGGCTTGTGGCGGGTAAAACGAACCGAAACGAACATTCGTTCGCGCCGGTCCGGGGTCGGAGCTTACTTGTTTGCGGCCTGAAATTTCACCAAAAGTTCGTTTCCGCGCTTCACGGCGCTGTCCAGCGCTTCCTTCGGGGTCTTCTTGCCGGTCCAGATCAGCTCGGTTTCCTCGTCCTCGATGGCGCGGATCTGGGGCAGATTGCCCAGGCGCACGCCACGCGACTTGTCGGTGGTCTTCTTGATCATCTGGTTCACCGCGACGTCGGTGCCCGGGGTTTTCCTTGTAGAAGCCGGCCTTCTCGGTCAGCTCGTAGGCGGCCGTGGTGATCGGCAGGTAGCCGGTGCGCATGTGGCTTTCCGACTGCACCTTGGGGCTCGACAGGAAGGTGAAGAACGCGGCCACGCCCTTGTAGTTGGCGGCCGGCTTGCCCGACATCACCCACAGGCTGGCGCCGCCGACGATCGTGTTCTGCGGTGCGCCCTGCACGTCCGGGTAGTAGGGCAGCGCCGATTCGGCGAACTTGAACTTGGCGTCGCGCTTCACGCTGGCGTAGCTGCCGACGAGCCGATGAACATCGCGCATTCACCCGAGGTGAACGAGGTGATCGGCTTGCTGGCGCGGCCCTTGTAGACGAACAGGCCCTGCTTGGACATGTTCGACAGGTTCTCGAAGTGGCGCACGTGCAGCGGCGAGTTGAATTCCAGGCGGGCGTCGAGGCCGCCGAAGCCGTTGTTTCTTCGAGGCGTACGAGGTGTTGTGCCAGGCCGAGAAGCTCTCGAGCTGGGCCCAGCTCATCCACGAGGTGGTGAACGGGCACTGGTTGCCGCTGGCCTTGAGCTTGGCGGCCGCCGAGACCACTTCGGGCCAGGTGGCGGGTGCCTTCTCGGGGTCGAGGCCGGCGTTCTTGAAGGCGTCCTTGTTGTAATAGAACACCGTCGTCGAGCTGTTGAACGGGAACGACAGCATCTGGCCGTTGGGGGCGGTGTAGTAGCCGGCCACCGCGGGGATGTAGGCCTTGGGGTCGAACTTCTGGCCGCCTTCCTTCATGACGTCGGCCACGGGCTTGATGGCGCCCTTGGAATACATCATGGTGGCGGTGCCCACTTCGAACACCTGCAGGATGTCGGGCGCGTTGCCCGAGCGGTAGGCCGCGATGCCGGCGGCCATCGACTGGTCGTATTCGCCCTTGTAGGTGGGCACGACCTTGTAGTCCTTCTGGCTCTCGTTGAACTGCTTGGCGAGGTCGTTGACCCAGTCGTTGAGGGCGCCGTCCATCGAGTGCCACCACTGGATTTCGGTCTGGGCCTGGGCGAGGGCTGGCACGGCCAGAGCGGCAGCCAGCGTAGAGGCGATGGCGAGCGTCTTGAAGCGCATTAAGACTCCTGTAGGGAAAAGTAAGTAAAACCGTCGATGTTAGGTTACATACGTGACGGTTCTGCGGCTTTGTCGCACGGAGTGCACACGTCGAGAAACCCGGGGAAACCCCCTTGGACGACAGGGCGCTCGCGCGCGGGGCCCCTGCTTGCTGCGCTGCACCATGCTAGCATCGCCCTCCCTTTTTCGGCCTAGCCTGTTGCCATGGCCGGGGCTACCGCGAGCAGCAGCATGAGCAGCAAGACCTCCCTCGACAAAAGCAAGATCAAGTTTCTTCTGCTCGAGGGTATCCACCCCTCGGCCGTGGAGGTGCTCCATGCGGCGGGCTACACCAACGTCGAGTCGCTGCCGGGCGCGCTGCCCGACGAGCAGCTCAAGGCCAAGATCGCCGACGTGCACTTCCTCGGCATCCGCTCGCGCACCCAGCTGACCGCCGAGGTGTTCGCGGCCGCCTACAAGCTGGTGGCCGCCGGCTGCTTCTGCATCGGTACCAACCAGGTCGACCTCGAGGCCGCGCGCGAGCACGGCGTGGCGATCTTCAACGCGCCTTATTCCAACACCCGCTCGGTGGCCGAGCTGGTGCTGGCCGAGGCGATCCTGCTGCTGCGCGGCGTGCCCGAGAAGAGCGCGGTGGCGCACCGCGGCGGCTGGCTCAAGTCGGCCGACAACGCCTTCGAGATCCGCGGCAAGACGCTGGGCATCGTGGGCTACGGCTCGATCGGCGCGCAGCTGTCGGTGCTGGCCGAGGCCCTGGGGCATGCACGTGGCCTTCTACGACGTGGTCACCAAGCTGCCGCTGGGCAATGCGCGCCAGGTGCGCGACCTGCACCAGCTGCTGGCGCAGAGCGACATCGTGACCCTGCACGTGCCCGAGACGCAGGCCACACAATGGATGATCGGCGCGGCCGAGATCGCGGCCATGAAGCCCGGTTCGATCCTGATCAACGCCTCGCGCGGCACCGTGGTCGAGATCGACGCGCTGGCCGGCGCGCTGAAGGAGAAGAAGCTGCTGGGCGCCGCCATCGACGTGTTCCCGGTCGAGCCGCGCAGCAACAAGGACGAGTTCCAGTCGCCGCTGCGCGGACTCGACAACGTGATCCTCACGCCCCACATCGGCGGCTCGACGATGGAGGCGCAGGCCAACATCGGCCTCGAAGTGGCCGAGAAGCTGGTCAAGTACAGCGACAACGGCACCTCGACCTCGTCGGTCAACTTCCCCGAGGTGGCGCTGCCCGCGCACCCGGGCAAGCACCGCCTGCTGCACGTGCACCGCAACGTGCCGGGCGTGCTGTCGGAGATCAACAAGATCTTCTCGGACAACCACATCAACATCTCCTCGCAGTTCCTGCAGACCAACGAGAAGATCGGCTACGTGGTGATGGACATCGACGCCGCCTCCTCGGACCTCGCGCTCGAGAAGCTCGCGAAGGTGCAGGGCACGATCCGCAGCCGCGTGCTGTTCTGATCGCGTTGCGCTGATGCCGGCCGGCGCGCCGGCAGTGCCAGAGGGACACGCGTCGGCGCCAGGGCACGAACCCTGGCCCTGACCTAAAATCCCTACCCCGGCTATGGACGCGTGGCGCCCGGCCGAGGCCCCACCCCGATGAATGCTCCGACCGCGTTGAACGCGCTGCTGTCGCAGGCCGCAGAGCCTGCACGACTGCGTGAGATCCCCTACAACTACACCAGCTTCTCCGATCGCGAGATCGTGATCCGCCTGCTGGGCGAGCGCGCCTGGGAATTGCTCCAGACGCTGCGCGCCGAGCGCCGCACCGGCCGATCGGCGCGCATGCTCTACGAGGTGCTCGGCGACATCTGGGTCGTTCAGCGCAACCCCTACCTGATCGACGACCTGCTCGACAACCCGCGCCGCCGCGGCCTGCTGGTCGATGCGCTGCGGCATCGCCTGGCCGAGGTGCAGAAGCGCCGCACGCCCGACAGCGACCTGCCGCGCGACCAGCTCGTGGGCGAGCTCACGGCCCGCGTCGGCGAGGCCGTGCAGGCCTTCGACACCCTGTTTCGCGACATCGCCGCGCTGCGCCGCAAGGCCACGCGTGTGCTGGGCCGGCTCACGGCCAAGGACAACATCAAGTTCGACGGCCTCTCGCGCGTTGCCCACGTCACCGATGCCACCGACTGGCGCGTGGAGTACCCCTTCGTCGTGCTGTGCCCCGACACCGAGGCCGAGATGGCGCTGCTGGTCAAGGGCTGCATCGAGCTGGGCCTGACCATCATTCCGCGCGGCGGCGGCACCGGCTACACCGGCGGCGCGATCCCGCTGACCTGGAACAGCGTGGTCATCAACACCGAGAAGCTCGAGGCGATGACCGAGGTCGAGCTGGTCGCGCTGCCGGGCCTCGAGGCCCCCGTGCCCACCATCTGGACCGAGGCCGGCGTGGTCACGCAGCGCGTGGCCGACGCGGCCGAGCGCTCGGGCTACGTGTTCGCGGTCGACCCGACCTCGGCCGAGGCCTCGTGCGTCGGCGGCAACGTCGCGATGAACGCCGGCGGCAAGAAGGCCGTGCTGTGGGGCACCGCGCTCGACAACCTGGCCTCGTGGCGCATGGTCACGCCGCAGGCCGAATGGCTCGAGGTCACGCGCATCGGCCACAACCTCGGCAAGATCCACGACGCCGAGAGCGCGCTGTTCGAGCTCCAGTACTTCGCGGCCGACGGCAAGACGCCGCTGCGCATCGAACGCCTCGACATCCCCGGCCGCACCTTCCGCAAGGAAGGCCTCGGCAAGGACGTGACCGACAAGTTCCTCTCGGGCCTGCCGGGCATCCAGAAGGAAGGCTGCGACGGCCTGATCACGAGCTGCCGCTGGGTGGTGCACCGCATGCCGGCGCACACGCGCACCGTCTGCCTCGAGTTCTTCGGCAACGCCAAGGACGCGGTGCCCAGCATCGTCGAGATCAAGGACTTCATGTTCGCCGAGCAGAAGCGCTCGGGCGTGCTGCTGGCCGGCCTCGAGCACCTCGACGACCGCTACCTGAAGGCCGTGGGCTACGCCACCAAGTCGAAGAAGCACGGCGGCCTGCCGAAGATGGTGCTGTTCGGCGACATCGCGGGCGACGATGCCGACGCGGTGGCGCGCGTCACCTCCGAGGTGGTGCGCATCGCCAACTCGCGCAGCGGCGAGGGCTTCATCGCCATCAGCCCCGAGGCGCGCAAGAAGTTCTGGCTCGACCGCAAGCGCACCGCCGCGATCAGCCGCCACACCAACGCCTTCAAGATCAACGAGGACGTGGTGATCCCGCTGCCGCGCATGGCCGAGTACAGCGACGGCATCGAGCGCATCAACATCGAGCTGTCGCTGCGCAACAAGCTCGCGCTGGTCGACGAGCTCGAGAAGTTCTTCGTGCACGGCAACCTGCCGCTGGGCAAGACCGACGACGCCAACGAGATCCCCTCGGCCGAGCTGCTCGAGGACCGCGTGGCGCAGGCCGTGGCGCTGCTGCAGGAGGTGCGCGCGCTGTGGGCCGGCTGGCTCGACGAGGTCGATGCGCTGTTCCCGCAGCTGCAGGACCATTCGCTGCGCGCGAGCTGGAAGACCCAGCTGCGCCAGCCGCTGTCGGCGATCTTCGCGGGCGCGGCCTTCGCGCCGATCCTGGCCGAGTGCACGGCGATCCACAAGCGCGTGCTCAAGGGCCGCGTGTGGGTCGCGCTGCACATGCACGCGGGCGACGGCAACGTGCACACCAACATCCCGGTCAACAGCGACAACTACGAGATGCTGCAGACCGCGCACGAGGCGGTCGCGCGCATCATGAAGCTGGCGCGCCGGCTCGACGGCGTCATCTCGGGCGAGCACGGCATCGGCATCACCAAGCTCGAGTTCCTGTCGGACGAGGAACTGCGGCCCTTCGCCGAATACAAGCAGCGCATCGATCCCGAAGGCCGCTTCAACAAGGGCAAGCTGCTGCGCGAGCCGGGTGCCGGCGCGCAGTCGCTGCATGCCGACCTGACCAATGCCTACACGCCGAGCTTCGGCCTGATGGGGCACGAGTCGATCATCATGCAGCAGAGCGACATCGGCGCCATCGCCGACAGCGTCAAGGACTGCCTGCGCTGCGGCAAGTGCAAGCCGGTGTGCGCCACCCACGTGCCGCGCGCCAACCTGCTCTACAGCCCGCGCAACAAGATCCTCGCGACCTCGCTGCTGGTCGAGGCCTTCCTCTACGAGGAACAGACCCGGCGCGGCGTGAGCATCAAGCACTGGGAGGAGTTCGAGGACGTGGCCGACCACTGCACGGTGTGCCACAAGTGCCTCACGCCCTGCCCGGTGAAGATCGACTTCGGCGACGTGTCGATGAACATGCGCAACCTGCTGCGCAAGATGGGGCAGAAGAGCTTCCGCCCCGGCAACGCGGCCGCGATGTTCTTCCTCAACGCGACCAATCCGCAGACCATCAAGGCGGTGCGCGCGGGCATGGTGGGCATCGGCTTCAAGGCGCAGCGCATGGCCAACGACCTGCTGCGCGGCCTCGCGAAGAAGCAGACGGCGGCGCCGCCGGCCTCGCTCGGACCGGCGCCGATCAAGGAGCAGGTGATCCACTTCATCAACAAGAAGATGCCGGGCAACCTGCCGAAGAAGACGGCGCGCGCACTGCTCGACATCGAGGACGCGGACTACGTGCCGATCATCCGCAACCCCAAGGCCACGACCTCGGAGACCGAGGCGGTGTTCTATTTCCCGGGCTGCGGGTCGGAGCGGCTGTTCTCGCAGGTGGGGCTGGCGACGCAGGCCATGCTCTGGCATGCGGGCGTGCAGACGGTGCTGCCGCCGGGCTACCTGTGCTGCGGCTATCCGCAGCGCGGCAGCGGCCAGTTCGACAAGGCCGAGAAGATGATCACCGACAACCGCGTGCTGTTCCACCGGGTGGCGAACACGCTCAACTACCTCGACATCAAGACCGTGGTGGTGAGCTGCGGCACCTGCTACGACCAGCTGCAGGGCTACCAGTTCGACAAGATCTTCCCGGGCTGCCGGATCATCGACATCCACGAGTACCTGCTCGAGAAGGGCATCACCCTGGGTGACGCCGGCGGCGCCGGCTACCTCTATCACGACCCCTGCCACACGCCGATGAAGCAGCAGGACCCGATGAAGACGGTGAAGGCGCTGGTCGGCGACAACGTGCTCAAGAACGACCGCTGCTGCGGCGAGTCGGGCACGCTGGGCGTGTCGCGGCCCGACATCTCGACGCAGATCCGTTTCCGCAAGGAAGAGGAACTGAAGAAGGGCGAGGCCGCGCTGCGCGACGGCGGCAAGATCGGCGCCGGCGAGAACGTGAAGATCCTCACCAGCTGCCCGAGCTGCCTGCAGGGCCTGTCGCGCTACGGCAGCGACCTGAACAACGGCCTGCTCGAGGCCGACTACATCGTGGTCGAGATGGCCAACAAGATCCTCGGCGCCGACTGGATGCCCGCGTACGTGGCGGCCGCGAACCAGGGCGGCATCGAACGGGTGCTGGTGTGAGCGCGGTCCCAGGCTGCGTACTGTGCGAGGGGCCCGGCGGGCGTCTCGTGTTCGAGGGCGCGAAGCTGCGCGTGATCCATGCGCAGGAGGCGGGCTTCCCGGCCTTCTACCGCGTCGTGTGGACCGCGCATGCGCCCGAGTTCTCCGACCTCGACACGGCCGACCGCGTGCTGTGCATGGAGGCCGTGGCGGTGGTCGAGCAGTGCCTGCGCGAGCACCTGCAGCCGGCGAAGATCAATCTGGCCGCGCTCGGCAACATGGTGGCGCACCTGCATTGGCACGTGATCGCGCGCTTCGCGGACGACAGCCATTTTCCGGGCTCGGTGTGGGCCGGCGCGCAGCGCGAACGCGATGCCGTGCGCGAAGCGCAGGTCGCGGCGCGCCTGCCGGCCGCGGAGGCTGCGATGATCGAGCGCCTCGGCCGCATGGGTGGCCAGGGCAACTGAGGAGTTCGCGATGGCAGGCTTGACACAGGGCGCACCGACGCCGCAATCGATCACCGTGCACGGCCGCTCGCGCGTGCTCGAGGTGGGCTTCTCCGACGGCGCCACCTTCCGCATCCCCTTCGAGCTGATGCGCATCTATTCGCCCTCGGCCGAGGTGCAGGGCCACGGCCCGGGCCAGGAGGTGCTGCAGACCGGCAAGCGCGAGGTCGAGCTGGTGAACCTCGCGCCCGTGGGCAATTACGCGGTGCAGCCCAGCTTCAGCGACGGGCACGACTCGGGCATCTACTCGTGGGACCTGCTGTACCAGTTGGGTTCGCAAGAGGCCGAACTCTGGGCCGCCTACGAGCAGAAGCTGGCCGAAGCGGGCGTCGATCGTGACGCACCGATGGCCGAGAAGGGCGGTCATGCCTGCGGCAGCCATTGACCGGCGTTTGCTATTGAAAGCATAGCTTCGTCGGTAGACGTGACGGGCGTTACAAGACCTCAGCGTTTGCAGAAAAAGCAACAAATGACCGCCGGTACAGCGGGGTCGTCGTCTTGATGCGAGGACGAACGGCCTAACATCGGTCGTATGACCACCACCCATTTCGGCTTCGAGAAAGTCGACGAGAGCGAGAAGGCCGGCCGCGTGCGCGGCGTGTTCGACTCGGTCGCCACGCGCTACGACCTGATGAACGACCTCATGTCGATGGGGCTTCACCGCGCATGGAAGGCCTACACCGTGATGGTCGCGAACGTGGGCGAGGGCTCGCGCGTGCTCGACATCGCGGGTGGCACCGGCGACCTCGCGCTGGCCTTCGCGAAGAAGGTCGGCGCCAGCGGCCAGGTGGTCCACACCGACATCAACGAAGCCATGCTGCGCACCGGCCGCGACCGCCTGCTCGACGCCGGCGTGGTGCTGCCCACCACGGTCTGCGACGCCGAGAAGCTGCCGTTCCCCGACGACCACTTCGACGTCGTCACCGTCGCCTTCGGTCTGCGCAACATGACGCACAAGGACGTCGCGCTCAAGGAGATGAATCGCGTGCTCAAGCCGCGCGGCAAGCTGCTGGTGCTCGAGTTCTCGAAGGTCGCGAAGCCGCTCGAGAAGGTCTACGACTGGTACTCCTTCAACGTGCTGCCGCGCCTGGGCAAGGTGGTGGCGGGCGACGACGCGAGCTACCGCTACCTGGCCGAATCGATCCGCATGCATCCGGGCCAGGACGAGCTCAAGTCCCTCATGAAAGAGGGCGGTTTCGGGCATGTGGACTATCACAACATGACGGGTGGCGTGGTCGCCCTCCATGTTGGAATCAAGTGTTGATCAGACGAGATTTCGTTCGAGAGGAGACCTTATGAAGAGTTTGAGTACTTTGCTTCTGGCTGGCGCACTCGCGCTCGTCAGCATCCAGGCCGATGCGGCGCGCATGGGCGGCGGTAAATCCGTCGGCCGCCAATCCTCGAACGTGACGCAACGCCAGGCCACGCCGCCGGCCGCGCCCGCGCAACAGAACGCCACCAACGCGGCCGCCAAGCCCGCCACGCCGGCACCCGCCGCCGCGGCGCCGAAGCGCCCGTGGGCGCCATGCTCGGCGGCCTGGCCGCGGGCCTGGGCCTCGCATGGCTCGCGAGCTCGCTGGGCCTGGGCGCGGGCTTCGGCAACATCCTGCTGATCGGCCTGCTGGTGCTGGCCGCGGTGTTCGTGTGGCGCATGATCAAGTCGCGCTCGCAGCCCGCCGGTGCACGCCAGGGGGGCTTCGCCTTCCAGGGCGCGGGCGGCCCGGGCAACCCGGCGGCGCCGGCGCAGTACAGCCCGAGCAACGTGGGCAACGACGCCTCGGCCCGTCCGTGGGAGCGCAACGCCACCAACTTCGATGCCGCGCCCGCCGCGACCTCGCACGGCAGCAGCCTCTCGTCCGCGGGTGCCGCGGCCGGTGGCGGCAGCATGATCGGTTCGGCCCTGGCCGGTTCGCAGAGCTGGGGCATCCCGGCCGGCTTCGACGTCGATGGCTTCCTGACCGCCGCCAAGCGCAACTTCGTGACCCTGCAGGATGCTTGGGACCGCGCCGACATCACCATGCTGCGTTCGATGATGACCGACGAGATGATCGAGGAAATCCGCAGCCAGCTCGCCGACCGCGCCAGCCACACCGGTGGCGTGTCGAACAAGACCGAAGTGGTCATGCTCGACGCCAAGCTGCTCGGCATCGAGGAACTGGCCGATGCCTACATGGCCAGCGTGGAGTTCTCCGGCATGATCCGCGAAGACGCCTCGGCGGGCCCGGGCCCGTTCCGCGAAGTCTGGAACATGACGCGTCCGACCACCGGCGGCAACGGCTGGCTCGTGGCCGGCGTGCAAGCCCTGCAATAAGCAGCGGCTTCGAAGGCGGCCCGGCCGCCTGCAGAAAGGATAATCGGGGACCATGGCCACACCATCGTCCCCTTTTTCTTTGCTCGGCGACCTGTTCAATCGCGTCGGCGAGCGCCTGCAGCCGCCGCCCTGGGCCGTGCACGAGATCCAGCACCGCGCCGTGCTGTTCTTCAACCACGTGCTGCAGCAGGAGCCCGAGGCCCAGCAGCGGCTGGTGCGCCAGCAGGGCCGCGTGGTGCGCTTCCAGTGGCGCTTCGTCACGATGGAGCTGGTGGCCACGCCCGCCGGCCTGCTCGACCTGGCGCCGCCGGGCTCGCTGCCCGAGCTCACGCTGTCGGTCATCGATGACAACCCCTTCGAGATCGCGCGCGCCACGCTGCGCGGCGACAAGCCCTCGGTGCAGATCGTGGGCGACGTGCAGCTCGCGGCCGAGGTCAACTGGCTGGTCGACCACGTGCGCTGGGACGTCGAGGACGACCTCGCGCGCGTGATCGGCGACGTGCCCGCGCATGCCATCGGCAATGCGGTGCGGCGCGTGGTGGGCGCGTTGCGCCAGTTCGTGGGCAACCGCGCGGCGGCCGGCAGATCCGGTATCGGTTCGGCGGGCGCCGCCGAATGAGCCGCTTCTATCGCAGCCTCTTCATCGTCTGGGTCGCGCTGCGCTACGGCCTCGACGAGCTCGTGCTCACGAGCTTCCAGAAGCCCTGGCTGCGCGTGGTCGCACGCATCGTCTCCTTCGGCCGCCGGCTCGACGCACCGCGCGGCCAGCGCCTGCGCGAGGCGCTCGAGCGGCTGGGCCCGATCTTCGTCAAGTTCGGCCAGGTGCTCTCCACGCGGCGCGACCTGCTGCCGCCCGACATCGCCGACGAGCTCACCTTCCTGCAGGACCGCGTGCCGCCGTTCCCCTCGGCGGTGGCCGTGGCGACCATCGAGCGCGCGTTCCGCCGGCCGGTGAGCGACGTGTTCGTGCAGTTCGACGAAACGCCGATCGCGAGCGCCTCGATCGCGCAGGTGCACTTCGCGACCATCCGCACCAGCGACGGCCAGCTGCGCGAGGTGGCGGTCAAGGTGCTGCGCCCCAACATGCGCGGCGTGATCGAGAAGGACCTGGGCCTGATGGCCATGATGGCCGGCTGGGTCGAGAAGCTCTCGCCCGACGGCAAGCGGCTCAAGCCGCGCGAGGTGGTGGCCGAGTTCGACAAGTACCTGCACGACGAGCTCGACCTGGTGCGCGAGGCCGCCAACGCCGCGCAGCTGCGCCGCAACATGGCCTCGCTCGACCTGGTGCTGATTCCCGAGATGTTCTGGGACTTCTGCCATCCCGAGGTGATCGTGATGGAGCGCATGAAGGGCGTGCCGATCGCGCAGCTCGAGCGGCTGCGCGCCGCCGGCGTCGACATCCCGAAGCTCGCGCGCGACGGCGTCACCATCTTCTTCACCCAGGTGTTCCGCGACGGCTTCTTCCATGCCGACATGCACCCGGGCAACATCCAGGTCAGCCTCGAGCCCCAGACCTTCGGGCGCTACATCTCGCTGGACTTCGGGATCATCGGCACGCTCACCGAGTCCGACAAGGAGTACCTGGCGCAGAACTTCGTGGCCTTCTTCCGGCGCGACTACAAGCGCGTGGCCGAGCTGCACCTCGAGAGCGGCTGGGTGCCCGAGGGCACGCGCATCGACGAGCTCGAGGCCGCGATCCGCACCGTCTGCGAACCCTACTTCGACCGGCCGCTCAGGGAGATCTCGCTCGGCATGGTGCTGATGCGGCTGTTCCAGACCTCGCGCCGCTTCCACGTCGAGATCCAGCCGCAGCTGGTGCTGCTGCAGAAGACGCTGCTCAACATCGAGGGGCTGGGTCGCCAGCTCGATCCCCGAGCTCGACCTCTGGCATACGGCCAAGCCCTTCCTCGAGAAGTGGATGGTCGACCAGATCGGCCCCAAGAAGCTGTTCCAGCAGCTCAAGGACGAGGCGCCGCGATACGCCAAGCTGTTGCCGGAATTGCCGCGCCTGCTGCACGATTTCCTGGAGAATCGGCCGCCCGACCACCGGCGCGAGTTGCTGGAGCTGCTGGCCGCGCAGAAGCGCACCAACCGGTTGCTCCAGTCGATCGTCTACGGTGGCATAGGTTTTGTATTGGGTCTGCTGGCCATGCAGCTGCTGGTGCGCGTTCAAATCATCTGAACCGTGGCGCTGGCCGCCACGGCCCGGAAAAGATGGGCGTGCTGCCTTGGAATCGAGGAAAGAGGAGAACCTGACGTGCTGCTGACCCTGGTCATCGTCTATCTGTTGCTCACCATCGCCATCGGCCTGTATGCGGCCCGGCGCGTGAAGAACACCACCGACTTCGCGATCGCCGGGCGGCACCTGCCGCTCTTCATGATCGTCACGACCACCTTCGCGACCTGGTTCGGTTCCGAGACGGTGCTGGGCATCCCGGCCAAGTTCATCGAGGGCGGCCTCAACGGCGTGGTCGAGGACCCGTTCGGCGCCGGCACCTGCCTGATCCTCGTGGGCCTGTTCTTCGCGGGCAAGCTCTACCGCATGACGCTGCTGACCATCAGCGACTACTACCGCGAGCGCTACGGACGCGGCGTGGAGGTGGCCTGCACGCTGATCATCATGCTGAGCTACCTGGGCTGGGTCTCGGCGCAGGTCACGGCGCTGGGCCTGGTGTTCAACGTGCTCTCGGGCGGCGCCATCGGGCTGTCGACCGGCATGGTGATCGGCGTGGTCTCGATCCTGGCCTACACGCTGTTCGGCGGCATGTGGTCGGTGGCGGTCACCGACTTCATCCAGATGATCATCCTGGTGGCCGGCCTGGCCATCATCGCGATGTTCGCGGGCAACATGGCCGGCGGCGCCGACAAGGTGGTCGCCTTCGCGGTCAGCAAGGACCTGTTCAAGTTCTGGCCCGAGCCCAACTGGCACGACATGGTCTTCTTCTTCGCGGCCGCCATCACCATGATGCTCGGCTCGATCCCGCAGCAGGACGTGTTCCAGCGCGTGATGTCGGCCAACAGCGTCAAGGCGGCCACGCGCGGCCCGGTGATCGGCGGCCTGGCGTACATCCTGTTCGCCTTCGTGCCGATGTTCCTCGTGGCCAGCGCGCTCCTGATCATGCCGGAGCAGACCGCCACGCTGCTCAAGGAGGATCCGCAGAAGGTGCTGCCCACGCTGGTGCTCGAGAAGATGCCGTTCGTGATGCAGGTGCTGTTCTTCGGCGCGCTGCTGTCGGCCATCAAGTCGACCGCCTCGGCCACCCTGCTGGCGCCCAGCGTCACCTTCACCGAGAACATCTGGCGCCAGTTCCGCCCCGCGGGCACCGACCGCGAGAACCTCCGGACCATGCGCATCACGGTGCTGCTTTTCAGCGCCGCGGTGCTGGCCTACGCGATCCGCATGCAGGGCACGCCGATCTACGAACTGGTCTCGGGCGCCTACCAGGTGCCGCTGGTCGGGGCCTTCGTCCCGCTGGTGTTCGGCCTCTACTGGAAGCGCGCCACCACCCAGGGCGCGATCGCCGCGATCCTGTTCGGCATCGGCACCTGGCTGCTGTTCATGGCGATGCCCTGGGGCGCGGTGTTCCCGGCCCAGCTCGCGGGCGTGCTGGCCTCGTTCGCGGGCATGGTGCTCGGCTCGCTGGCGCCGCAATGGGTGGTGAACACTCACACGCCGCACCGCCCGCTGGCGACCGAAACGGCCTGAATCTCGCGCCGGGCGCAATCCCCGGGCGTCGGCCGGCCGGGGGGCGCCCCTATAATCGAGGGCTTTGCGAGCGGCCGCCTGGCCGCTTTCCCCACTCGATTTCCCATGCCCATCTACGCCTACAAGTGCAGCGCCTGCGGCTTCGCCAAGGATGCCCTGCAGAAGATGTCCGATCCGCCGCTCACGGTGTGTCCGGCATGCGGCGCGAGCGCGTTCGAAAAGCAGGTCACGGCGGCCGGGTTCCAGCTCAAGGGCTCGGGCTGGTACGTGACCGACTTCCGTGACGGCGGCGGCAAGAAGTCCGAAGCCGCCACCGCGCCGGCCGCTTCGGGCGACGGTGCCGTCAAGTCCGCCGAAGCGCCCGCCGCCGCGCCCAGCCCGGCGCCCGCGCCCGCGCCGGCCCCCGCGCCGGCCGCCAAGAGCACGGACTGAGGCGCCCGAACCGCCCGCCGCCCCCTGAGAAGAAACCTCCCGATGCTCGCCCTGCGCAAATGGTTGCTGTCCGGCCTGCTGGTGATCGTGCCGCTGGTCATCACGCTCGGCGTGCTGAACTGGATCATCGGCACGCTCGACCAGACGCTGTGGCTGCTGCCCGAGCAGTGGCAGGTCTGGCTCAGCGACCACCGGGTGCGCGGCCTGGGCGTGCTGCTCACGCTGGCGATTCTGCTGGTGGTGGGCGCGGCCGCGAGCAATTTCGTCGGCAAGCGCCTGCTCGGCTGGGGCGACGCCGTGGTGCGCCGCATTCCTGTGGTGCGCTCGATCTACTCGAGCGTCAAGCAGGTGTCCGACACGCTGTTCTCCGAGAACGGCAACGCCTTTCGCACCGCGGTGCTGGTGCAGTGGCCGCGCGAGGGCGTGTGGACCATCGCCTTCGTCACCGGCGCGCCCGGCAACGAGGTCGCGGAACACCTGGGCAACGAGGAGTTCCTCAGCGTCTACGTGCCCACCACGCCCAATCCCACGGGCGGCTATTTCGTGATGCTCAAGCGCAGCGACTGCATCGAGCTCCGGATGAGCGTGGACGAGGCGCTCAAGTACATCGTCTCGATGGGGGTCGTCGTTCCCGGCAGCCCCGCCAGCATCGCGGCGACCAAACCGTCCAACCCATAAAAACGAACGCGCCGCAACGGCGCCGGAATCTAGCCATGGCCATGCGTACTCACTATTGCGGTCTCGTGACCGAAGCCCTGTTGGGCCAGACCGTCACCCTTTGCGGCTGGGTCAACCGTCGCCGCGACCACGGCGGCGTGATCTTCATCGACGTGCGCGACCGCGAAGGCTACGTGCAGGTGGTGTGCGACCCCGATCGCGCCTCGACCTTCGCCGTCGCCGAGAACCTGCGCAACGAGTTCTGCGTGCAGATCACGGGCCTGGTGCGCGCACGCCCCGAAGGCACCACCAACGACCAGCTCAAGAGCGGCAAGATCGAAGTGCTGGCGCACGAGCTCAAGGTGCTCAACCCCTCGGTCACGCCGCCGTTCCTGCTGGACGACGACAACCTGTCGGAAACCACGCGCCTCACGCACCGCGTGCTGGACCTGCGCCGCCCCGCGATGCAGCGCAACCTGATGCTGCGCTACAAGGTGACGATGGAAACGCGCAAGTTCCTCGACGCCAACGGCTTCATCGACATCGAGACCCCGATGCTCGGCAAGTCCACGCCCGAAGGCGCGCGCGACTACCTGGTGCCCAGCCGCGTGCACGACGGCAGCTTCTTCGCGCTGCCGCAGTCGCCGCAGCTGTTCAAGCAGTTGCTGATGGTGGCCGGCTACGACCGCTACTACCAGATCGTCAAGTGCTTCCGCGACGAGGACCTGCGCGCCGACCGCCAGCCCGAATTCACGCAGATCGACATCGAGACCTCGTTCCTTGCCGAGGAAGAGATCCGCGAGATGTTCGAAGGCATGATCCGCAACGTGTTCCGCAATGCCGCGGGCATCGAGCTGCCGGTGTTCCCGACCATGACCTACGGCGAGGCGATGTTCAAGTACGGCTCGGACAAGCCCGACCTGCGCGTGAAGCTCGAATTCACCGAACTCACCGAGCTCATGAAGCGCGTGGAATTCAAGGTGTTCTCGAACGCCGCCACGATGAAGGGCGGCCGCGTGGTCGCGCTGCGCGTGCCCGGCGGCGGTGCCGAGGGCGGCCTGTCGCGCGGCGAGATCGACGCCTACCAGGAGTTCGTGAAGATCTACGGCGCCAAGGGCCTGGCCTACATCAAGATCAACGACGCGGCCGCGGGCCGCGAGGGCCTGCAGAGCCCGATCGTGAAGAACCTCGACGACAACGCGTTGGCCGAGATCATCGCCCGCACCGGCGCGCGCAACGGCGACATCCTGTTCTTCGGCGCCGACAAGGAGAAGGTGGTCAACGACGCCATCGGCGCGCTGCGCGTGAAGATCGGCCACAGCGCCTTCGGCAAGAAGAGCGGCCTGTTCGACGACCGCTGGGCACCGCTGTGGGTGGTGGACTTCCCGATGTTCGAGTTCGACGAGGAAGGCCAGCGCTGGAGCGCCGTGCACCATCCGTTCACCGCGCCGAAGGACGGCCATGAGGACCTCATGGACACCGCGCCCGAGAAGTGCATCGCCAAGGCCTACGACATGGTGCTCAACGGCATCGAGATGGGCGGCGGTTCGGTGCGTATCCACCGCGAGGAAGTGCAGAGCAAGGTGTTCCGCGCGCTCAAGATCAGCGCGGAAGACGCGCAGCTGAAGTTCGGCTTCCTGCTCGACGCGCTGCAGTACGGCGCCCCGCCGCACGGCGGCATCGCCATCGGCCTGGACCGCCTCGTCATGCTGATGACCGGCGCCGAGTCGATCCGCGACGTGATCGCCTTCCCGAAGACCCAGCGCGCGCAGGACCTGCTGACGCAGGCGCCGAGCCCGGTCGACGAGAAGCAGCTGCGCGAACTGCACATCCGGCTGCGCAACGTGCAGCCGCAGCAGGCGGCCTGATCGGCGGCCCGATCGTCGGCGCTTGCCCTGAGGAGGGCGGTGGCTAAAATGGCTAATCACTCCCCGGGAGCCAGCCATGCAGATCACCGCCACCGAAGCCAAGAACCGATTCGGCTACTACCTCGGCCAGGCCGAGCGTGAGCCGGTGCATGTGATGAAGAACGACCGCGTGGCGGTCGTTCTCGTTTCGGCCGCGCGCTATGCCGAACTCGAGGCGCTGGAGCAGCAGAAGTCGACGACGCAGCGCAAGCGCGAATTCAACGCGCAATACAAGGAATGGATCGACGCCCAGCACGAGCTGGTCGAGAAGCACGGTGTCTTCGGCGAAGAACTTCGTCCCTGGTGACACGGGCCGTGGCGCAGTTCGACATCCACGCCAATCCCGTCAAGGGGCAGCGCGATGCGTTTCCGTGGTGCATCGACATCCAGAGTGACCTGCTGGCCATGTTGCCGACCCGGCTGGTCATACCCCTGACCACGCAGAAGCATCTGCCGCTCAAGACGCCCCCCGCCTATGTCCTTCCGTGTCGTGGGAGGGGCAAACCTTCTTCGCATTGCCGCAGATGACCACGCCTTTTCGCGTCAAGGACCTCGGCCCTGCGATGGGCAATGTGCGCATGGCTTCGAATGATCTGGTGGCCGCGCTGGACGCGATCATCAGCGGCGTGTGAGCACCCGTCCCTTCAAGATCCCCCAGTCCGTGCTGGTCGTGATCCACACGCCCGCCCTCGACGTGCTGCTGATCCGCCGTGCCGACGCCGAGACCGAGTTCTGGCAGTCGGTCACCGGCAGCAAGGACGCGGAGGACGAGCCGCTGGCGCTCACGGCCGCGCGTGAGGTCGCGGAGGAGACCGGCATCCTGTGCGGGCAGGGCAGTGCGCTCGCGGCGCGGCTGGTCGACTGGGGCCTGCGCAACGTCTACGAGATCTATCCGCGCTGGCGTGCGCGCTATGCGCCGGGCGTCACGCACAACACCGAGCACCTGTTCGGCCTGTGCGTGCCCGAGCGCGTGGTGCCGGTGCTGGCGCCGCGCGAGCACACCGACTGGCGCTGGCTGCCCTACCGCGAGGCCGCCGATGCCTGCTTTTCCCCATCGAACGCCGAAGCCATTCTGTTGCTGCCAGAATTTGCGCGATGAACTCGCAGACGCCCAACTTCCGGGTCGCCACCTACAACATCCACAAGGGGGTGCAGGGCATCGGCCCCGCGCGGCGGCTCGAGATCCACAACCTCGGCCACGCGATCGAGCAGCTCGACGCCGACATCGTCTGCCTGCAGGAAGTGCGCAAGATGAACCGCCAGGCGGCGGTGCGCTTTCCGCGCTGGCCCGAGCTGCCGCAGGCCGATTTCCTCGCGCCCGAGGGCTACACGGCGGTCTACGAGACCAATGCCATCACTCGCCACGGCGAGCACGGCAACGCGCTGCTCACGCGCTGGCCGGTGCTGCGCACCAACCACCAGGACATCTCCGACCACCGCTTCGAGCAGCGCGGCCTGCTGCACGTGGTGATGGAGGTCGAAGGGCGGCCGGTGCACGCCATCGTGGTGCACCTGGGGCTCATCAAGGGCAGCCGCGTGCGGCAGGTGGCGCGGCTGCGCGAATTCATCGAGCGCGAGGTGCCGAACGGCGAGCCGGTGGTGGTGGCCGGCGACTTCAACGATTGGGGCGCGCGCATGCGCTACGCGATGAACGCCATGGGCCTGCGCGACACCAGCGACCTGCGCGGCCCGCGCACGCTGACCTTATCCCTCGCGGCTGCCGGTGGCGCAGCTCGATTTCATCTACGGCCGCGAGATCGAACCGCTGACCAGCAGCGTGCCGCGCGGCCCGATCTGGGCCCGCATGTCGGATCACCTGCCGCTGGTCACCGATTTCTTGCTGCCGAATTGATAGCAAGGCCCGCAGAAGGTACGGGCATTCGCGGCCCGAACGGCGGGCATGCATTCACTGGTACGATGGCCCGATGCTGAGGAAAACCGAAGTGGACACGCTCCCCGTTCCCAAAGACGACGACGAGGGCACGCCCGTCTCCGTGAAGATCCGCGAACGCCTGAACGCGGCGCGCCGGCGCTTCAACGCCAACGACAACATCGCCGAGTTCATCCAGCCGGGCGAACTCGAGGCCCTGCTCGACGAGGTCGAGGTCAAGATGAAGGGCGTGCTCGAGAGCCTGGTCATCGACATCGAGAACGACCACAACACCGACAACACGGCGCGGCGCGTGGCGAAGATGTACGTCAACGAGGTGTTCCGCGGCCGCTACGTGCCGCCGCCCTCGCTGACCGAATTCCCGAATGCCGAGCACCTCAACGAGCTGATGATCGTCGGCCCGATCACGGTGCGCAGCGCCTGCTCGCACCATTTCTGCCCGATCATCGGCAAGCTCTGGATCGGCGTGATGCCCAACGAGCACACCAACGTCATCGGCCTGTCGAAGTACGCGCGCCTCGCCGAATGGGTGATGGGGCGTCCGCAGATCCAGGAAGAAGCCGTGGTGCAGCTGGCCGACCTGATCCAGGAGAAGACCCAGCCGGACGGTCTGGCCCTGGTGGTCGAGGCCGAGCACTTCTGCATGGCCTGGCGCGGCGTGAAGGAAATGGACAGCAAAATGATCAATTCCGTGATGCGCGGCGTGTTCCTCAAGGACCCGAGCCTGCGCCGCGAATTCCTCTCCCTCCTGCCTCGAAAGAGCTGACATGCTGGTCCGACTCCTCTACGCCAGCCGCGCCGTCGACACCAGCCCCGCGGCCATCGAGGCGATCCTCACGCAATCGCGCTCGCACAACACGGCCTGCGGCATCACGGGCATCCTCTGCTACGGCGGCGGCACCTTCCTGCAGGCGATCGAAGGCGGCCGCATGGCGATCAGCGAGCTCTACGGCCACATCCAGCGCGATGCGCGCCACAAGGACGTGGTGCTGCTGCACTACGAGGAAATCTTCGAGCGCCGCTTCGGCGGCTGGACCATGGGGCAGGTCAACCTCTCCAAGCTCAACGCCTCCACGCTGCTGAAGTATTCCGAGAAGCCCGAGCTCGACCCGTACAAGGTCTCGGGCAAGGTCTCGCTGGCGCTGCTCGAGGAGCTGATGGCCACGGCGGCCATCGTCGGGCGCCACTGAAAGAACGAGTCGGGGGCCTTGGCCCCCTTTTCATGGCCCGCCGGCCGGCGGGCGAGCGATTGTCCTGACCTGATCCCGTGCCTCTTTCCGCATTCGCGCTGATCCTGCTCGCAGGGCTCATCCATGCGGCTGGAACATCGTCGCCAAGAAGGCCAACGGCGACGTGCGCTTCAGCTTCCAGACCAGCGTGTTCAACATGCTCATCTGGGCGCCCGTGGGCATCGTGCTGGGCTGGAACGTGGTGCCCCACTGGGGCGCGACCGAGTGGGGCTTCGTCGTGCTCAGCGGCGTGCTGCACATCTTCTATTTCATCGTGCTGCTGCGCGGCTACCGCAAGTCGGACCTCACGGTGGTCTATCCGCTGGCACGGGGCTCGGGGCCGTTGCTGTCTTCGCTGGTGGCGGTGCTGTTCCTCGGCGAGAAGATCAGCCTCGTGGGCGTGGCGGGCATCGTGGGCGTGGTGGGTGGCGTGTTCCTGGTCGCGGGCGGCCCCAAGCTCTGGCACAAGGCGCACGACCCGGCGCAGCGCGAGCGCGTGCACAAGGGCATCCGCTACGGCTTTCTGACCGGCGGCTTCATCGCGGCCTACACCGTGGCCGACAGCTACGCCGTCAAGTTCCTCGCGATGTCGCCGATCCTGCTCGACTACTTCGGCAACCTCGTGCGGCTGGTGCTGCTGCTGCCGGCCGCGCTGCACGACCGCGCCACCACCGCGCGCATGTGGCGCGCGCAATGGAAGTACGCGCTGGTGGTGGCGGCCGTGAGTCCGGTGTCGTACGTGCTGGTGCTCTACGCGGTGCAGCAGGCGCCGATCTCGCACGTGGCGCCCGCGCGCGAGGTGTCGATGCTGTTCGCCGCGCTGATCGGCGGCCACCTGCTGCGCGAGGGCGACCGGCTGCTGCGCCTGCTGGGCGCGCTCTTCATCGCGGCGGGCGTGGTGGCGCTCGCGCTGGGCTGAGCCATGGGCGCGACGCAGCCGGCCCCGGTGGTGCTGTTCGGCTGCGACTTTTCGAGCGCGCCGACCGCGCGCAAGCCGATCGTGGTGGCCACCGGCGAGCCGGCGTCCGATGACGCGGTTGCGCTGCACGGCCTGCAGCGCTTTGCCACGCTCGAGGCCTGGAGCCGCTGGCTGCACGCCACGCCGGCCTGGGGTCGGCGGCTTCGACTTCCCGTTCAGCCTGCCGCGCGAGCTGGTCGAGCACCTGGGCTGGCCGCTGCACTTCGAGCCGCTGATCGCGCACTACGCCGCGCTCACCCGCGCCGAAATCCGCGAGACCTTCGCCGCCTTCTGCGCCGCGCGTCCCGTGGGCGGCAAGTTCGCGCACCGCGCCACCGATGGGCCCGCGGGCTCGAGCCCGTCGATGAAGTGGGTCAATCCGCCGGTGGCCTTCATGCTGCATGCCGGCGTGCCGCCGCTGCTCGCGGCCGGCGCCCATCTGCCGGGGCTGCGCGCGGCGCGGCCGGTCGACCGGGTGGCGCTCGAGGCCTATCCCGGGCTGCTGGCGCGCGAGCTGGTCGGGCGCCGCAGCTACAAGAGCGACGATCTCGCCAAGCAGACGCCCGAGCGCCGCGACGCGCGGGCCGAGCTGCTGGCCGCGCTCGAAGCGGGCCGCACGCGGCTCGGCCTGCGCCTCGTGCTCTCGGCCGGGCAGCGGCGCGAACTGCTCGATGACCCGCGCGGCGACGACCTCGACGCCGTGCTGTGCCTGGTGCAGGCCGCCTGGGGCCTGCGGCGCGCGGACAGCGCGGGCCCTGGCTATGGGCTGCCGACGGACATCGATCCGCTCGAGGGCTGGATCGTCTCCGCCTGACCCCGGCCGGGCCCGGTTGTCCTACAGCGCTTCGCGCCGCCGTCGTGGCGGCGTTCTCCTGTCCCGTCGCTAGATTGAAGTCATGAGCCGCCGGCTCATGCGCCCGGTCTCCGGGCGCTTCGTGACCGCATCAGGAAGGACATCGCAATGAACAAGGACCAAGTGGAAGGCCGCGTCGACCAGGCCAAGGGCAAGATCAAGGAAGTCACCGGCAAGGTCGTCGGCAACGAGAAGCTCCAGGGCGAGGGCGTTGCCGACCAGGCCGCCGGCAAGGTGCAGAGCACCTACGGCGACGTGAAGGAAAAGGCCAAGGACGCCATCAAGTCCGGCGCCGACAAGCTCTGATGCAACATGGCTGCGGCCCGCGGGCGCGCAGCCATTTTTCTTTTCATTCCATCGACGTGGAGGTCCCCATGACCATTTCGATACAGCCGTCCGCTTCGCGCACGCGCACCTGGCTTGCCGTGCTCGCGATCGCCGGCGGCAGCCTCGCGCTGGCCGCCTGCGACAAGAACGATGGCCGCACCGCCGGCGAGAAGCTCGACAGCGCGGTGGCGCGCACGGGCCAGGCCGTCGACACCGCGCGCGACAAGACCGTGCAGATGGCCGAGGAGGCCAAGGCCAAGATCGATTCGCAGAGCGTGAAGGACGGTGCGGCCAATGCGAAGGAAGCCGTGAAGGACGCCGGCAGCGCCGTGGCGAACACGGTGGACGATGCCGCCATCACCGCCGCTGTTTCGGCCGGCCTGGCGAAGGATCCCGACCTCAGCGCCATCAAGATCGACGTCGATACCAAGGCCGGCGCCGTGAGCCTGCAGGGGCCCGCGCCCAGCGCCGCCGCCAAGGAGCGCGCCGAGCAGATCGCCAAGGGCGTGCAGGGCGTGACCTCGGTCGACAACCGGCTCGAGGTGAAGGGCTCGGTTTCCTAACCCGCTTTTCCGCTCCCCCAATGAAGAAAGCCCGGCATGCCGGGCTTTCTGTTGGGCGGCTGCGGGTCAGTGACCCAGCCAGTCCTTCAGTTCGTCGGCATGCTCTTCCTCATCCGACAGGATGTCCTCGAGCATGCGGCGGGTGGTCGGGTCCTTGTCGCCGATCAGGTTGATCATCTGGCGGTACGACTCGACCGCGATGCGTTCGGCCACGAGGTTGGCGCGCACCATGGCCTGCAGGTCGGTCGATTCGTCGTAGCCGGCGTGGCTGCGTTCGCGCAGGTGGTCGGGCGCGAAGTCGGGTTCGCCACCGAGCTGCACGATGCGTTCGGCAATGCGGTCGGCGTGGGCCGACTCCTCGTTGGCGTGCACCAGGAATTCGTCGGCGATGGCCGGCGATTCCACGCCGTTGGCGGTGAAGTAATGGCGCTTGTAGCGCAGCACGCAGACCAGCTCGGTGGCGAGCGCGTCGTTCAAGAGCTTGACGATGTCGTCGCGCCACGGACCGTAGGCCGGAGTGACGGCGCCGTCGTCGAGGCTGTGGGCCGCGGCGTCGAGGCCCTTCTGGTCCAGCACCAGGTGCTGGTGGTCCGTCGCCGGGGTGGAGGCATTGGCTTTCATGGAGGATCCTTTCGTGGGGGAGTTGTTTTCTGCTGCATGAGCGTGTTCACGATGTCGGCCAGGTCGGAAGTCTTGAGCACCGCCGCCAGCACCGCCGTCACCGACAGCAGCCGCCAGGGCCTGACCAGCACCACCACCGCGCCGGTGGCCGCGGCGATCGCCATCAGCTTGGCCGGCTCCTTGCGCGCGTAGCGCTCGAGCAGTGGCCGCGCCAGCTGGCCCGCCGCGTGCGCCGGATGGCGGCGCCACCAGCGCTCGGCCATGCTGCGCGCGACCGAGGCCCAGATGCGGGCGCTGCCGCCGCGGCCAGGGCCCGGATCGTGCGCGCGCTGGCCTTCGAAGGCGGCGCCGGCATCGTCGGGGTCGGACTGCGCGAAGGCCGCTTCGGCATCGCGCCGGGCGCGTTCCTGCTGCGGCGTACGGGGTTCCGGCTCGGGCTCGCGGCCGCCATTGAGTTCGCGCACCAGCGCGCGGCGCGACAGCGCCAGCCGTTCCTTCGGTGTCAGGACGGCGCGGGGATCAGTGCCGGCCATGGCGGCCTCCGGCTTCGTGAAGGGCCTGCAGGTCGGCGTCGACCTGCGCACGCAGATCGTCGAACCCGTGGGCGATGAAGGGACGGGATGCGATCCAGGCGCAGATCGCGGCGATCACCAGCGCCACGCCGGGAACCGCGACCAGCACCCAATGAAAACTGCCGTGCAGCACACCCAGCAGCACCGCCACGCCGGTGAGGCCCAGCGCCAGCACGAAGGTGGCCGCGGCAAGGATGCCCGCGACGATGCGGGCGATCAGCCCGCGGGCCGCGGTACCGGACTCCTGCCGGACCAGGGCCGCGTAGTTGGCGATGTGTTCGGCGATGAGCTCCGGGTGCCCGAGCACCGTGGAAAAGATCGGATGAAGCATGGTGCTGCGGAGCGGGCCGAATGCTTCAATCGATCAATAGTCGTCTCGACGGCGGCTGGCCAGAACGATCAGTGCGGTGATTGCGGCACCGGCCGCGGCGGCGATCAGCACCGAGCGCACGGGCTGGTCGGAGATGTAGCGGCCGGTCACGTCGGCAGCCTGCTCGAGGCGGCGCTGCGCGCGCGCGCTGGTGGTCGAGGCGGCATCGAGGCCGCGCTGCACGGCCTGCTGCACGCGCGCCGCCAGTTGCTCGACCGCCGGTTCCCGCGTCGCGGCGCAGCTCGCGAACCTTTTCGCCCGCTGCATTCACCGCGTTCTGTGCATAGGCACGCGTGGTGTCGACAGCGTCGTTGGCGGTCTGGCGTGCATCGTCGGCGAGTTGCTGGGGGGTCTTGGTCGTGTTCATGAAAAGTCCTTTCCGGGAATGGTTTGCGAGAGCTTGTGGATCGTACCGACGCTACTTGCTTCGTAGCAAGCCGGCCAGGAAGCTCGCGATGGCGAGTACCGCGAAGATCACGAAAAGGATCTTGGCGATGCCGACGGCGCTGGCGGCGATGCCGCCGAAGCCGAACAAGGCGGCGATCAGCGCGATGACCAGAAAGACCACTGCATAGTGCAACATGCGGAACTCCTTGGAGGCTGCCCTCGTTGTTGGAAAAGCCGTGTGTCCGAAGCGGAGCATCACGGCATGGACAGACCTTAAGGGCGGCCCCTTGGCGGACCTGTCAGTGACAGGGGTGGCGGGGCGTAGGAGATGGCCGAGTTCGCCGGCTGCCTCGGAAATCGCGCGCTTTCCGGCACCGATTGCGCCGGTGCATCGCCCCGGGTTCGGGCTCAGGCCACCGGCAGCATCGCCGTGATGCGCGTGCCGTGCCCGGGCGTCGACGCCACCGTGAGCTTGCCGTGCGCCGCCTCCACGCGATGGCGCATGCCGGCCAGGCCGTGGGTCGACGGGCGCATCTTCTGGGCGTCGAAGCCCTTGCCGTTGTCGAGCACCTCGACCAGCACGTGGCTGTCGTGGTCCTTCATCGAGATCGTGGCCTCGGTGGCCTCGGCGTACTTGCCGATGTTGGTCAGGCTCTCCTGCACCATCCGGTAGATCGTGAGCTGGCGCGACTCGTCGGTGCTGACCGCCTCCAGCTGCATGTCGACGTGGATGCCCGAACGCTCGCCGAACTCGCGCCCGAGGATCTCGAGCGAGGCCACCAGCCCCAGGTTGGCCAGCGAGGACGGGCGCAGGTCCTCGATGATGCGGCGCTTGAGCGCGATGCCGCTGTTGAGCAGTTCGGTCAGATGCTGCAGCCGCTGGATCGCGTCGGGCGAATCGGCCAGCCGCGACTTGAGCCGTGCCACGTCGAGCTTGGCGGCGGTCAGCAGCGAGCCCAGTTCGTCGTGCAGCTCGCGCGCCAGGAAGCCGCGCTCGGTCTCGCGCACGTCCTGCAGATGGGTCGCCAGCTCGGCCAGCGAGGTGGTGCGCTCGCGCACCTCGTCTTCCAGGGCATTGCGCTCGCGCTGCAGCGTCTCCTGCTGGCGCTCGCCGATCGAGCGCAGCACATGCGTCTGGCGCAGGTACAGGAAGAAGGCGAACAGGGCCGCCAGCGCCACGATGCTGGTGCCGAAGCGCGCCAGCCGCAGCGACAGCATCACCTGGGTCTGGCTGTCGTGCAGGGTCTTGTTGCTGAGTTCCACCAGGCCCCGGGCCTTCTCGCGGATCGAATCCATCTCCTCGCGGCCGACGTCGGTGGTGATGACGAACTTCCAGGCGTCCTCCTTGCCGTCCGAGCGCAGGCGCACGCTCATGTCCATCTCGGAGACCTTGCGCAGCACGTGCTTGGACAGTTCGGCCAGCTGGGCCGTCTCGGCCGGCCGGCCGGCATACTGCTCGCGCAGGCTCGCCAGGTTGCCGTCGATCTCCTTGATGGCGTTGTCGTAGGGTTGCCGGTAGGCGGCTTCCCCTGTCAGCAGAAAGCCACGCTGGCCCGTTTCGGCATCGAGGATGTTCTGCAGCAGCTGGTTGAGCACGCTGCGCACCTTCTGGGCGGCATCGATCTCGGCCAGGGCGATACTGGACTGCCGATAGCCCGCCTCGTTGATGCCGACGAGCGCCAGCGCCGCCAGGGCGGCGAGCAGCAGGCTCAAGGCCATTTTGGGAAAGGCTAGCCAACGCATGAAACTATTGAGTCCGCTTTCTAGACAAGATCGTGAATAATTGACAACGATCAGGGAACCGGCATGTTGCGGCCCGCGGACCGGCAACACAACGACGAAAGTAACAGATGATCAAAATTGGAATTGTGGACGACCACGCCATCGTGCGATCGGGTCTCAGGCAGTTCTTCTCCGAGCACGTGGATCTGCGCGTGGCCGGCGAGGCCGCCAGCGGTCGCGAGGCGATCGAGCTCGTGCGCACCACCGAGCTCGACGTGCTGGTGATGGACCTGTCGATGCCGGGCCAGAGCGGGATCGACGCGCTCGCCATGATCCGTGCCAAGGCGCCCGACGTCGGCATCCTGATCCTGAGCGGGTACCCCGAGGAACACTACGCGATGAACCTGATCCGGCAGGGCGCGAGCGGCTACCTCAACAAGGAATGCGACCCGATGGAGATCGTCAACGCGATCCGCACCATCGCGCTGGGCCGCCGCTACATCACCCCCGCCGTGGCCGAACTGCTGGCCCGCCAGCTCGACCGCAAGGACGACGCCGCGCCGCACGAGCAGCTCTCGGAGCGCGAGTTCCAGGTGTTCCTGAAGCTGGCCAAGGGCGAGACCGCGGGCGACATCGCCAAGACGCTGTCGCTGTCGGTGAAGACCGTGAGCACCTACCGCACGCGGCTGATGGAGAAGATGAACCTCTCCTCCAACAGCGACCTCACGTACTACGCCCTCAAGAACAAGCTGATCGACTGAGAAAGCCACCGTTCGCGCCGGGCCTCAGCCCGGCCCCGGTGGCTGCAGCGCCACCGCGCGCAGGCAGAAGTCGACCAGCGCGTCGATCTCGTTGGACTTGTCGAACACCGCGTCCACGCCGAACTGCGCACAACGCCTGCGGATGTCGGGCGTCGCATAGTTGCTGAGCACCACCACCTTCTGTTCGGGGTGCCGCTCGGTGCAGGCCTGCAGCACGCCCAGCCCGCTGCCCTGCTTGAGGAAGAGATCGACCACCGCCAGGTTCCATTCGCCGGCATGCGTGCGCAGCCATTCGACCGCGTGGTCCTCGGTCTCCGCGAAGCCGACCACCACGGTGCGCGCCAGTTCTTCCAGGGTGCCGATGAGGTTTTCACGGATCGTGAGGTTGTCCTCGACGATGTAGGTCTTCAATCTGGAATCCATGACGAACCGCGCTTCCTCCGACGTTGCCCGAATGATGTGTGCCGCGCGGCCGGCGCTCTCATGCCGAGGGCTGGCGCTGGCTGGACCGGGCTCTGGACAATGAGGCCTCCCTGCCGCGCATCATGCAGGGTTCAGTGTTCCCCAACTGTAGGCGGGTTCTGACGCGGCCGCAGGCGAGGGCCGTGGTCGGCGTTGCGCGCGGCAGGTAGGTGATGCCGCACGCGGGTTGCGGCCCTGCGCCGACCTGGACGGCGCGTGCGACGCGGTCATCATGCAAACATGGCGATGGATCACACCCACAACACCCACCCGCGCCGCTTCCCGCTGTGGCAGAAGCTGGCCGCGCTGCTGCTCACCCTGCTGGTGGTGCTGGTGGCCGTGGTCCTGTTCTTTCCCTGGGACGTGCTGCGCGAGCCGCTCAACCGCTACGTGAGCGAGAAGACCGGCCGCAAGTTCGAGATCACGCGCCGGCTTGACGTCGACCTCGGCTGGCGCCGCGCCACCGTCAAGTTCGATGGCATCGAGTTCGCCAATCCCTCGTGGGCGCGCGATCCCTACCTCGTGAAGGCCGATCGCGCGGAGTTCGACATCCGCCTGTGGCCGCTGATCTCGCGCCGCATCGACATCCCGCGGCTGGTGCTCGCCTCGCCGACGGTAGGCCTGCAGATGGAAGCCGACGGCCGGCGCACCTGGGCCTTCGGCAAGGACACCTCCGACGCCGGCACCGCGCCCACCATCGGCACGATCGAGATCGACGGCGGCGCCATCGACTTCCTGGCCAAGCACCTGGGCGTGGACATCCATGCCGACGTCAGCTACGACACCGCGCGCGGCGCGCTGCCGGTGCACTACCGCATCAAGGGCCGCTACAAGGGCCAGCCGCTCACGGCCCAGGGCCGCACCGGCAACGTGATGCAGATCAACGCGGCCGGCGCGCCGCCGTTCCCGCTGGAAATCGACGCGGCCGCGGGCCAGACCAAGCTCAAGGCCAGCGGCACCGTGGGTTCGCTCGCCGACCTCGACGGCATCGACGCCAGGTTCGACATCCGCGGCCAGACCCTGGGCGCGCTGTTCCCGCTGCTGGGCATCGCGCTGCCGCAGACCTCGCCCTACGCGGTGCGCGGCAACCTGAGCAAGCGCGGCACGCTGTGGGAGGCCAAGGCGCTGCAGGGCAAGCTGGGCCTGTCGGACATCGGCGGCGACATGCGTTTCGACCAGGCGACCCAGGTGCCCTACCTCGCGGGCGAACTGCGCTCCAAGGTGATGGACATGGACGACCTCGGCCCGCTGATCGGCCTGCCGCCGACGGCGCGCACCGCCGCCACCGTCGAAGGCGTGGCGCCGCCGCCGACCGTGACCCAGGTCAAGCGGCCGGGCGGCAAGGTGCTGCCGACCGCGCCGCTGGACTTCGAGCGGCTGCGCGCGATGAATGCCGACGTGAAGTACACGGCCGAGAGCATCCGCAACGTGCGCGACATCCCGCTCGACAGCGGCAGTGTGCAGGTCAAGCTCAAGGACGGCGTGCTCTCGCTCGACCCGTTGCTGCTAGGCGTGGCCGGCGGCAAGCTGGGCGGCGCGATCCGCATCGACGGCTCGAAGAATCCGGCCGACATCCCGCGCCGCGCTCGACGTGCGCGGCATGCAGCTGGCGCGGCTGTTCCCCAAGCTCGAGACCACCGGCAACAGCCTGGGCCGGCTCGACGGCCGCATCAACCTCTCGGGTTCGGGCAGCACCGTCGCCAACTGGCTCGGCGGCGCCTCGGGCGACGTGGCGGTGCTCGCCGGCCGCGGCCAGTTCGGCAACCTGCTGCCGGTGTTCGCGACCCTCGTGGGCGGCGACATCCTCAAGTTCCTGCTGCGCGGCGACCGCGATGTCGAGTTGCGCTGCGCGGCCGTGGCCTTCGACGTGAACAAGGGGCTGGCGACCGGCCGCACGCTGATGGTCGACACCACCAACGCGCTGTTCACGGCCACGGGGCAGGCCAATTTCGCCACCGAGGGGCTGGACTTCGTGGTTCACCAGGAGCCCAAGAGCAAGAGCCTGCTGTCGATCCGCACCCCGCTGGTGGTCAGCGGCAGCTTCGGCGATCCCAAGGGCGGGCTGCAGGTCGGGCCGCTGGCAGGCCGTGGACTGGCGGCCCTGGCGCTGGGCGCCGTCAATCCGCTGCTGGCACTGGCCGCGACCATCGAAACCGGCCCCGGCGAGGATTCCGACTGCAAGGCGATGCTGGCCCAGGCGAACAAGCCGACCGCCGGCGCCGCCGCCAACGGGGCGGCACGGGCCAAGGGCGCGAAACAGCAGCCCTGAGCCGCCCGGAGCTCGAGCGGGGCTAGGCTGCGGCGCGATGCGCCGCGCAGACGCCGCAGTGCGGATCGCGCGCCACGCGCAGGGTGTCGAACGAGGCGCTGCGCCCGTCGAACATCAGCAGCCGGCCCGCGAGCGACGGCCCGATGCCCGCGAGCAGCTTGAGCGCCTCGAGCGCCTGCAGGGTGCCGATGGTGCCGACCACCGGTCCGAACACCCCGAGCACCGCGCACAGCGTCTCCTCGAAGGCCGCGTCGGGCGGGAACAGGCAGGCATAGCAGGGCGAGGCCGGATCGCGCACGTCGTACACGCTGAGCTGCCCGTCGAAGCGGATCGCGGCGCCCGCCACCAGCGGCTTGCCGTGCGCCACGCAGGCGCGGTTGACGGCCTGGCGCGTCACGAAGTTGTCGGTGCAGTCGAGCACCACGTCGGCCGCGGCGACCAGCGCCGACAGCTGGTCGGCGTCGGGGCGCAGCACGTGGGTCTCGATGGCGATGCCGGGGTTGATGTCGCGCATGGCCTGCGCCGCCGACGTCACCTTGGGCTGGCCCACGCGCGCCTCGGTGTGGGCGACCTGGCGCTGCAGGTTGGTGAGGTCGACCTCGTCGTCGTCGACCAGCACGATGCGTCCCACGCCCGCCGCCGCGAGGTAGAGCACGGCCGGCGACCCCAGCCCGCCGGCGCCGATCACCAGCACCCGGCCGGCGCTCACGCGCGCCTGGCCATCGATGCCGAACTCCTCGAGCAGGATGTGGCGCGAGTAGCGCAGCAGGTCGTCGTCTTCGTTCATGGCGAGGGAGAAAGCAAAAGGGACCGGTCTGGCCGGTCCCCTGCGGTGGGATGCGAAGTCGGAGCGTCCGGAAGGGGCTCGAGCCCCGGCCGGTCAGTTCTCCTTCTTCTCTTCCTTGTTGTCGACGATCACCTGCGTCTTGCTGACCAGCACCGGCTGGCCCTTGAGACGGTTGAGCGCCTGCACCAGCGGGAAGTCCTTGTCGGAGCCGAATTCGGGCACCTTGCGGTCCTGCGGCGGCTTCTTGGCTTCTTCCTCGAGGCGCTTGCGGGCCTCGTCGCGGGCCTTCTCGCGCTCGGGGTCCTTCACCTCGGGGCCCTGGCCGCTGGCCAGGTGCTTCTCGAGGTCGGCCTCGCGCATGCGCAGCGCGGCGAAGGGGCTGCCCTCGGCGCTCTCGTCGACCAGCACGTTCGGCACGATGCCCTTGGCCTGGATCGAGGTGCCGCTGGGGGTGTAGTAGCGCGCGGTGGTGATCTTCAGGCCGGTGTCGGGGCCGAGCGGACGCACCGTCTGCACCGAGCCCTTGCCGAAGGTCTGGCTGCCCATGATGGTGGCGCGCTTGTGGTCCTGCAGCGCGCCCGCGACGATCTCGCTGGCCGAGGCCGAGCCTTCGTTCACGAGCACCACCAGCGGCACCGACTTCAGCGCGGCCGGCAGGCTGCGCAGCGGGTCGCTGCCGGAGCGGCGCTGGTAGAACTCGGGCGCCGCCTTGTAGACCGCCTTGCTCTCGGCGAGCTGGCCGTCGGTGGTGACCACCGTGGCGTTCTCGGGCAGGAAGGCCGCCGACACCGCCACGGCCGCGTCGAGCAGGCCGCCCGGGTCGTTGCGCAGGTCGAGCACGAGGCCCTTGAGGTTCGGGTCTTCCTTGTACAGGTCGTCGATCTTCTTCACGAAGTCGTCGACCGTGCGCTCCTGGAATTGCGACAGGCGGATCCAGCCGTAGCCCGGCTCGATCATCTTGCCGCGCACCGATTGGGTGCGGATTTCCTCGCGCGTGATCGTGACCGGGAAGGTGCGGCTCTCGTCCTTGCGGAAGATGGTCAGCAGCACCTTGGTGTTCGCCTCGCCGCGCATGCGCTTGACCGCCTCGTTGAGCGACAGGCCGCGCACCGCGGTGTCGTCGATCTTGGTGATCAGGTCATTGGGCTTGAGGCCGGCACGGAACGCGGGCGAGCCCTCGATCGGGGAGACCACCTTGATCAGGCCGTCTTCCTGCGAGATCTCGATGCCCACGCCGACGAAGCGGCCGGTGGTGCCTTCCCTGAATTCCTTGAACGACTTCTTGTCGAAGTACTGGGAATGCGGGTCGAGCCCGGCGACCATGCCGGAGATGGCGTCGGAGATCAGCTTCTTCTCGTCGACCGGTTCGACGTAGTCGCTCTTGACCATGCCGAACACGGCAGCGAGCTGCTGCAGTTCCTCGAGCGGCAGGGGCGCGAGCGAGCCGCGCGCGACGGTCTGCAGCGAGGCGGTGGTCAGGACGCCTGCAACGGCGCCGGCGGCGACCCAGCCGGTGATCTTGAGTTTCTGGCCCATGGGTAAGTGTCCTTGTCGGCTGTCGAACCAATATACACAGCTTGGAAACAAATTGCCCGCCGGGGTTCCACGGGTGGAGCGGCGGGCACGGTTTTTCTACAGCTCGGCTTCAGCCTTTGCCTTGCGAGGCGACCGCGGCGGCGGCTTTCTCGGCTGCGGCGGCATCGCCCAGATAGTAGTGCCGCAGCGGCTTGAGATCGTCGTCGAGCTCGTACACCAGGGGAATGCCGTTCGGGATGTTCAGGCCGACGATGTCGTCGTCCGAGATGCCGTCGAGGTACTTCACCAGCGCGCGGATCGAGTTGCCGTGCGCCGCCACCACGAGGCGGCGGCCGGTGCGGATGGCCGGGGCCATCGACTCGTTCCAGAACGGCAGCACGCGCGCCACCGTGTCCTTCAGGCATTCGGTCAGCGGGATCTGTTCGGGCGAGAGCTTGGCGTAGCGCACGTCGCTGCGTTCGCTGCGCGGGTCGTCGGCTTCCAGCGGCGGCGGCGGCGTGCTGTAGCTGCGGCGCCAGACCAGCACCTGCTCGTCGCCGTACTTCTTGGCCGTTTCGGCCTTGTTCAGGCCCTGCAGGCCGCCGTAGTGGCGTTCGTTGAGGCGCCACGAATGCACCACCGGCAGCCAGGTGCGGTCGAGCTCGTCGAGCGTGTGCCACAGGGTGCGCGTGGCGCGCTTGAGCACGCTGGTGTAGGCCACGTCGAAGTCGTAGCCCTCGGCCTTCAGCAGCCGGCCTGCCTGCTTGGCCTGCTCGACGCCGGTCTCGGTCAGGTCGACGTCGGTCCAGCCGGTGAAGCGGTTTTCGAGGTTCCAGGTCGATTCGCCGTGGCGGATCAGTACCAGTTTGTGCATGTCGGAGGCCTTTGGCAGCGCTTTGTAAACCCGACATTCTAAAATCCCGGGTTTGCCTCTCTCCAAGGAACCTCCGTGAAATTGATCGAATTCGTCACCGCGAACTGGATGCTGGTCCTGATCGTGCTCAGCTCGGGCGCCATGCTGGCCTGGCCGCTGATTCGCGGCGCGGGGGGCGGCACGCTGACGGCCGACGCGGCGGTGCACCTCATCAACCGCGAGCGCGCGGTGCTGGTCGACCTGCGCGATCCCGAGGAATTCGCCGCCGGCCACATGATCGGCGCCAAGAATGTGCCGCTGGCCCAGCTCGAGGAAAAGCTGGCCTCCACGGTCAAGAACAAGAACGTGCCGCTGCTGCTGGTGTGCGAGAACGGCTCGCGCGCGCAGCGCGCGGTGGCCGCGGCCAAGAAGCTGGGTTACGAGCAGGCCCAAGCGGTGTCCGGCGGGCTCAAGGCGTGGAAAGCGGCTAATCTGCCGGTTGAAAAGGCCTGAACCCCACCGAGATACGAACCATGCAAGCCGTCAAGATGTACACCACCGCCGTGTGCCCCTACTGCACACGCGCCAAGCAGATCCTCAAGTCCAAGGGCGTCGAACAGATCGAGGAGATCCGCATCGACAGCGATCCCCAGGCGCGCATGGCCATGATGGAGATCACCCAGCGCCGCACGGTGCCGCAGATCTTCATCGGCGACACCCACGTGGGCGGTTGCGACGACCTGATGGCGCTCGACAGCCGCGGCGGCCTGGTGCCGCTGCTGCAGGGCCAGGCGGCCTGATCCGAGCCCGGCCGACCGCCGGTCCGTAGCCGTCACATCGCCGGGCGATAATCGCCCGTTCACCCATCTGCGGCCCGCCGCGGGAAACCATCCCCCGGCGGGCCTTGTTTTGACCCTCGAAAGTTCAGCCATGGCCGACCAGCAAGCCCAAGATCCCGTGTTCCAGATCCAGCGCGTCTACCTCAAGGACCTGTCGCTCGAACAACCCAACTCGCCCGCGATCCTGCTGGAACAGGAACAGCCCACCGTCGACATCCAGCTCGGCGTGGACGCCCAGCCCGTGGCCGACGGCATCTTCGAGGTGTCGGTGTCCGCCACCGTGCAGACCAAGATCGGCGACAAGACCGTGTTCCTGGTCGAAGCCAAGCAGGCCGGCATCTTCGAGATCCGCAACCTGCCCGAAGACCAGATGGGCCCGATCCTCGGCATCGCCTGCCCGCAGATCGTCTACCCCTACCTGCGCGGCAACGTGGCCGACGTGATCCAGCGCGGCGGCTTCCCGCCCGTGCACCTGGCCGAGATCAACTTCCAGGCCATGTACGAGCAGCAGCAGGCACAGGCCGCCGGCCAGCCTTCGCCCATCATCACGCAGTAAGCCTGACGGCACGCAACGCCGCGACGCCGATGAAGATCTGCGTTCATGGCGCCGGCGCCTGGGGCACGGCGGTGGCCGTCAATGCGGCCGCCCGCCACGAGGTCACGCTGTGGGCCCGCGACGCGGCCCAGGCCGACACCATCTCCCGGGCCCGCGAGAACACCCGCTACCTGCCGGGGCTGGCACTGCCGGCCTCGCTCTCGGTGCGCGCGGGCGGCATCGGCCAGGCGCAGGCCGGCGCCGACCTGGTCATCGTGGCCACGCCCATGGCCGCGCTGCGCCTGCAGCTCGAGACCCTGCGCGACAGCGGCACCCGCGTGCCGGTCGCCTGGCTCTGCAAGGGCGTCGAGCCCGCGCAGGCCGCGAACACCACCGCTTCCTCCTTCGGCCTGCTGGCCCACGAGATCCGCGCGCAGGTCGCGCCCGATCTGCTGGCCGGCGTGCTCAGCGGCCCGAGCTTCGCGCAGGAAGTGGCCGAGGGCCGCCCCACCGCACTGGTCGCCGCCAGCCCGCATGCCGCCGTGCGCGACGCGCTGGTCGATGCCTTCCATGGCCCCGCGCTGCGCGTCTATGCCAACGACGACATCGTCGGCGTCGAGGTCGGCGGCGCGGTCAAGAACGTGCTGGCCATCGCCACCGGCCTGTGCGACGGCCTCGCGCTGGGCCTCAACGCACGCGCCGCGCTGATCACGCGCGGCCTGGCCGAGATGACCCGCTTCGGCATCGCGCTCGGCGCCCGCACCGACACCTTCATGGGCCTGTCGGGCCTGGGCGACCTGGTGCTGACCGCCACCGGCGACCTGTCGCGCAATCGCAAGGTCGGCCTGCTGCTGGCTCAGGGCCGCACCCTGGCGCAGGCGGTCGATTCGCTCGGCCATGTGGCCGAGGGCGTCTACTGCGCCCGCACCGTGGTGCAGCGCGCGCGCGGGCTGGGCGTGGAAATGCCCATCGCCGAGGGCGTGGTCGCGCTGCTCGACGGCCGCGTGAGCCCGGCCGATGCCGTGGCCGCGCTGACCGGGCGCGACCCGGTGCCCGAATCGGTCCGGCCGCCGCCCTGAAGGCGGCCCCCATAACAACATCCGGAAGAACAAGCTGCCTCATGCGTTCCCGTTTCGATTTCTCCGCGCCGGCCATCGCCGCGCTGGCCCAGGCCGATGCGGCCCGCGCACTGCAGGAGGACGTCGCCGACGGCGACCTCACCGCCTCCCTGGTCGATGCCGGCCGCCGCGCCCACGCGCGCGTGCTGGTGCGCGAGCCGGCCGTGCTGTGCGGCGCGCCCTGGGTCGAGGCCACGCTGGCGCAGCTCGATCCGCAGGTGCGCATCGACTGGCGCTGCGCCGAGGGCGGGCGCTGCGAGCCGAACCAGGTCGTGCTCGAGATGGAAGGCCCGGCCCGCGCGCTGCTGACCGCCGAGCGCACCGCGCTCAACTTCCTGCAACTGCTGAGCGCCGTGGCGACCAAGGCCGCGCTCTACAGCGACATCGTCGAGGGCACGCGCGCGCGCATCGTCGACACCCGCAAGACCCTGCCGGGGCTGCGCCTGGCGCAGAAGTACGCGGTGCGCACCGGCGGCGGCCTCAACCACCGCATCGGCCTGTACGACGCCGTGCTGATCAAGGAAAACCACATCGCCGCGGCCGGTGGCGTGGCCGCCGCGCTGCGCGCCGTGGCCCCCGTGGCCGAGCGCGCCGACTTCGTCGAGATCGAGGTCGAGACCCTGGCGCAGCTGCAGGAGGCGCTCGACGCCGGCGCGCGCATGGTGCTGCTCGACAACATGGACCTGCCGACCCTGCGCGAGGCGGTGCGCATCAACGACGCCGCGGGCGAAGGCCGTGCGGTGCTCGAGATCTCGGCGGCGTCACGCTCGACGGCCTGCGCGAGCTGGCCGAGACCGGCGTCGACCGGATCTCGGTCGGCGCGCTGACCAAGGACGTCAAGGCCATCGATTTCTCGATGCGCTTCCAGGACCGCTGAGAAAGACGCGCGCATGGCTTCCTCCGTCATCGATGTCGAGTACGAACAGCCTGCCGAAGGGAGCGTCTGCGACACCCGCCGCGCCTGGGCCCGCGTGCCGCCCGAGCCCACGCCCACCGAGCGCGAGGCGCTCAAGGAGCGCATCCGCCGCCTGCTGCGCGAGCGCAACGCGGTCATGGTGTCGCACTTCTACGTCCACCCGACCTGCAGGACCTGGCCGAGGAAACCGGCGGCATCGTCAGCGATTCGCTCGAGATGGCGCGCTTCGGCCGCGACCATGCGGCCGGCACGCTGGTGGTGTCGGGCGTGCGCTTCATGGGCGAGACCGCCAAGATCCTATCGCCCGAGAAGCGGGTGCTGATGCCCGACCTCGACGCCAACTGCTCGCTCGACCTGGGCTGCCCGGTCGACGAGTTCAGCGCCTTCTGCGACGCCCATCCCGACCGCACCGTGGTCGTCTACGCCAACACCAGCGCCGCCGTGAAGGCGCGTGCCGACTGGCTCGTCACCTCGAGCTGCGCGCTCGACGTGGTGGGCGCGCTGCATGCGCAGGGCCGCAAGATCCTCTGGGGCCCCGACCGCCACCTCGGCGACTACATCCAGCGCCAGACCGGCGCCGACATGGTGAGCTGGAACGGCGCCTGCATCGTGCACGACGAGTTCAAGGCGCTCGAGCTCGAGCTGCTCAAGCAGGCCCATCCGCGCGCCAAGGTGCTGGTGCATCCCGAGTCCTCGGCCGAGGTGATCGCGCTGGCCGATGCCGTGGGCTCGACCTCGGCGATCCTCAACGCCGCGCGCCAGCTCGACGCGACCGAGTTCATCGTCGCGACCGACAACGGCATGCTGCACAAGCTGCGCGCGCTCAACCCCGGCAAGACCTTCATCGAGGCCCCCACGGCCGGCAACGGCGCCACCTGCAAGAGCTGCGCGCATTGCCCGTGGATGGCGATGAACGGGCTGGCCGACCTCGCGAACGCGCTCGAGACCGGCGCCGGCGAGATCCACGTCGACCCGGCGCTGGGCCTGCGCGCGCGCGTGCCGATCGACCGCATGCTGGCCTTCACGGCCGGGCTGAAGAACGGCATCGCGCCGGGCAGCCTGGTGGCGGGGATCGGCGCGGCCTGACGAAGTCCCTCAGCGCCCGTCCCACGCGGAGCGGGTCGCGGCCTTCCTGAACAGCTCGCGGTTGGCGTCGCTCGCCGGCGGCTCCGAGTCGCCGAAGATCGCGGCCATCCAGTGGCCGTCGGTCGGGTTCGGGAACAGCACGTACTTGCGGCCGAACTGCTCGCGGTCGGCTTCCATCGCCTGCATCCGCTGGTCCACGTTCTTCACGTAGTACTTGCGCCGGAAGTCGTTGAGGTTGTCGCCGAGGTAGACCACCACGTCGAACTGCTGCGCGATCTGCTCCTGCCGCGGCTGCTTGTTGCTGCTGTCGCGCAGCACGGTCAGGTGCTCCTTGTCGGCATAGGGCGCGCCCAGCACCTTGAGGTGTTCCATCGCGTACTCGTAGGTGCGCTCGCCCTGTTCGCGGCTGGTCACGTAGAACACCTCCACGCCGTTCTCCCGGCAGAAGCGCAGGAACTCCTGCGAGCCGGGCGAGGGCACGATCTGGTTCTTCGGGATCCACGCGTCCCACTTCGGATCGTCGAAGAAGTCCTGGCCCTCGTTGATCAGGTAGCCCCAGTAGGCCAGCGGCAGCAGGATCGTGTCGTCCATGTCGGTCACCACCGCCAGCGGCTTGTCGCCCGGGCGGCGCTTCTGCAGCGCCGCCTCCACGTGCATGCGCGCCACGTTGAAGCCCTGGTGATAGAGCGCGCGGTACTCGGCCGCGGTCTGCTTCCAGGCCACGGCGCCGATCAGCAGATTGTTCGTGCCCGGCGCCCGCGGCAGCGGGCGGGGCCTGCGTCTGGGCGCAGCCCGCGGCGAGCAGGAGCGCGGCCGTGACGCCGGCGATGGCCGCGAAGCGGCGTGAGGTCGAATGGGGTTTCAAGCTGCAATCCTCCCTGGATCGTGTTGTAAAAAAAGGTGCGACCGCCGTTGTATCAAACCGGCTTCGTCGTCCGGCTTTTCTTGCGCAGCGGTTCTCATCCATGGCCCTCGGGCTTGCGGATGCGGTCGGTCACGGCGCCGCGCGGGAGCGCTGAGTCAGAACTCCAGCGTGCAGGAGTCGCCCAACGCCTCGCGCCACACCCGCACGCGCGCCAGCGAAGCCTGAAGTTCGCCCAGCGCCTCGGCGATGAACAGGCACAGGTTCTCCAGCGTGGGCGGATGCAGCCCCGGCACCTCGTCGAGCAGCCGGTGGTCGAGCTGCTCGCGCACCGCCTCGAGCCGTCGCCGCAGCAGGCCCAGGTCGATCACCATGCCGGTCGCGGGATCGCGCTCGCCCGCGAGCCAGACCTCGGCGTGGTAGGTGTGGCCGTGGATGCGGCGGCTGCCTTCGGCCTCGATCTCGCGTTTCAGGGTGTGGGCGGCGTCGAAGAAGAAGCGTTGGCTGATCGTGAATCGCATGGGGAACGGAACAACGGGAAAGCGGGCATCAGCGCATCAGCGGATACCGGTGAACTTGTGGGTCTGCACGCTGAGGCGCCACAGTGGCTGGCGCAGGCAGGCGTCGATGCACAGCGCGGTGTGGGCGGCCTGCCGCGGGCCGTCCATGGGTTGCAGGAAGCGGTGCGCGAACTCGCCGCTGCGCGCCATGGCGTCGAGGTCGATGCCCTCCTGCGGCCACACCAGCTTGAGCTCCTGACCGCGCCGCTGCACCCAGGGCGCGCCGGCCTTGGGGCTGATGCAGAGCCAGTCGATGCCCTCGGGCGCGACCACGGTGCCGTTGCTCTCGACGGCGATGCGGAAGCCGCGCGCATGCAGCGCGTCGATCAGCGCGGCGTCGACCTGCAGCAGCGGCTCGCCGCCGGTCAGCACCACGAGGCGGTGGCCGGCGTCGTCGGCGGGCCACTGCGCGGCGATGGTGTCGGCCAGCGCATCCGCCTCCTTGAACTTGCCGCCCAGCGTGCCGTCGGTGCCGACGAAATCGGTGTCGCAGAAACGGCAGACGGCACTGGCGCGGTCGGCCTCGCGGCCGCTCCAGAGGTTGCAGCCCGCGAAGCGGCAGAACACGGCCGGCATGCCGGCCTGGCCGCCTTCGCCCTGCAGCGTGTAGAAGATCTCCTTGACGCTGTAGCTCATAGAAACACCTTCGTGCTTCGCACTGCGGTGCGAGCTTGCTTGGGGCGGCCCGGCGCGGCGCTCATGGCTTTGCCGCCCAGGGCTCGATCTCGAGGTTGTCGATCAGCCGCGTGCTGCCCAGGCGCGCGGCCGCGAGCGCCACCAGCGGCTCGGCGCCGTCGAGCGCGGCCGGCGGCTGCAGGTCGAGGCGTCGCCGCACCGTCAGGTAGTCGGGCTGCCAGCCGCGCTGCGCCAGCGCCTGCATCGCGCGTCCCTCGATCGCCGCGAGTTCGCCGCCGCCGCGCACGGCCTCGGCGATCTCCTTGAGCGCGCGCGAGAGCTGCACCGCCTCGGCGCGCTCGCCCTCGCTGAGGTAGCCGTTGCGCGAGGAGAGCGCGAGGCCGTCGTCGGCGCGGCGGGTCTCGCCGCCCACGACCTCGATCGGAAGCGCGAACTGCCGCACCAGGTGGCGGATCATCATCAGCTGCTGGTAGTCCTTCTTGCCGAACACCGCCACGCGCGGCTGCACGCAGCTGAACAGCTTCATCACCACGGTGCACACGCCGACGAAGAAGCCGGGCCGGAAGTGGCCCTCGAGGATGTCGGCCAGCGCCGGGTCGGGATGCACCTTGCAGGTCTGGGGCTCGGGATAGAGCGCCTTCTCGTCGGGCGCGAACAGCACGTCGCAGCCGGCGGCCTCGAGCTTGGCGCAGTCGCTGTCCCAGGTGCGCGGATAGGTGTCGAAGTCCTCGTGCGGCAGGAACTGCAGCCGGTTCACGAAGATGCTCGCGACGGTGGCGTCGCCCAGCGGCTTCGCCTGCGTGACCAGCGCGATGTGGCCGTCGTGCAGGTTGCCCATGGTCGGCACGAAGGCGGGGCGCTCGAAGCGCGCCAGGTGGTCGCGCAGTTCGGGGATGGTGCGGGCGATGAACATGAGGAAGTCCTCCTTGGAACGATGGAAAAAACGAAGAGGGGCTTACCAGGCGTGCAGCCGGTCGTCGGGAAAGCTGCCGTCCTTGACGGCGCGCACATAGGCCGCGAGCGCCTGCGGGATGCCGCCGGCGCCGTCCATGAAGTTGCGCACGAACTTCGGCATGCGGCCCAGGTTCAGGCCCAGCATGTCGTGCAGCACGAGCACCTGGCCCGCGGTGCCGCGGCCGGCCCCGATGCCGATGGTGGCGCAGCGCGTGAGTTCGGCCGTGAGCGCGGCGGCCAGCGCGGCCGGCACCATCTCGAGCACCAGCATCGCGGCGCCCGCGTCCTGCAGCGCCTGGGCCTCCTCGCGCAGCCGGGCCGCGGCGGCGTCGCCCTTGCCCTGCACGCGGTAGCCGCCGAGCGCATGCACGGTCTGCGGCGTCAGGCCCAGGTGCGCGCACACCGGGATGCCGCGCTCGACCAGGAAGCGCACCGTCTCGGTGGTCCAGCCGCCGCCCTCGAGCTTCACCATGTGGGCGCCGGCCTGCATCAGCACGGTGGCGCTGCGCAGCGCCTGTTCGCGCGATTCCTGGTAGCTGCCGAAGGGCAGGTCGGCGATCAGCCAGGCCGTGCCCTGCACGCGGCGCAGCCCGCGCGAGACGCTGTCGGTGTGGTGGCGCATGGTCTCGAGCGTGACGCCGACCGTGCTCGAGAGGCCCTGGCAGACCATGCCGAGCGAATCGCCGACCAGCAGGCATTCGACGCCCGCGGCATCGGCCACGGCGGCGAAGGTGGCGTCGTAGGCCGTGAGCATCGCGATCTTCTCGCCGCGCGCATGCAGCTCGGCCAGCCTCGGCAGGCTCAGCGGCTTGCGCGTGGCGGGCTGCGAGGCCGGCGGCAGCGTGCCGTAGGGCGTGGCGGCGGTGGCCTCGTTCGGGGTGGAGGCGTTGGACATGGTTGGGTTTCTCCCTGCGGGCGTCGGTGGCCGGGCATCCTGGGGTTGAAGAAAGCGGGAACGGGTGGGTCTATCGGTCGGCCGGCACCAGCACCGTGGGCGCGGTGGGCTCGGCGAGCGAAGGGTAGTCGCGGCTGAAATGCAGGCCCCGGCTCTCGTGGCGAGCCTGCGCGGAACGCACGATCAGCTCGGCCACCTGCACCAGGTTGCGCAGTTCGAGCAGGTCGCGCGTGACGTGGAAGTTGGCGTAGAACTCGTGGATCTCGGCCTGCAGCAGCGCGATGCGGTGGCTCGCGCGCTCCAGGCGCTTGTTGGTGCGCACGATGCCCACGTAGTCCCACATGAAGCGGCGCAGCTCGTCCCAGTTGTGCGAGATCACCACCGCCTCGTCGGCATCGGTCACCTGGCTCGCGTCCCAGGCCGGCAGCGCCACCGCCTCGCGTGCCGGCGCGGCGCCGATGGCCGCGGCGGCCGCGCGCGCGAACACCATGCACTCCACCAGCGAATTGCTGGCCAGCCGGTTCGCGCCGTGCAGCCCGGTGCAGGCGGTCTCGCCGATCGCGTAGAGGCCCGGCAGGTCGGTGCGGCCGGCCAGGTCGGTCACCACGCCGCCGCAGGTGTAGTGGGCCGCCGGCACCACCGGGATCGGCTCGCGCGTGATGTCGATGCCGAGCTCGGCGCAGCGCGCGAGGATGTTCGGGAAATGCGCGCGCAGGAAATCCGGGCTCTGGTGCGAGATGTCGAGGTGCACGCAGTCCAGGCCGTGCTTCTTCATCTCGAAGTCGATCGCGCGCGCCACCACGTCGCGCGGCGCGAGTTCGGCGCGCTCGTCGTGCCGCGGCATGAAGCGGGTGCCTCCCGCCGATTCAGGCAGTTTCAGCAGCCCGCCTTCGCCGCGCACCGCCTCGCTGATCAGGAAGGACTTGGCATGCGGGTGGTAGAGGCAGGTCGGGTGGAACTGGATGAACTCCATGTTCGACACGCGGCAGCCCGCGCGCCAGGCGGCGGCGATGCCGTCGCCGGTGGCGGTGTCGGGGTTGGTGGTGTAGAGGTAGACCTTGCCCGCGCCGCCCGTGGCCAGGATGGTGTGCGGCGCGCGGAAGGCCAGCACCTCGCCGCTGGCGTCGTCGAGCGCGTAGAGGCCCGCGCAGCCCGCCTCGGGCGCACCGAGCCGTTCGCCGGCGACCAGGTCGACCAGCGTGTGGTGCTCGAACAGCGTGACGTTGGGCGTGCGGCGCACGCGCTCGATCAGCACCTGCTGCACGGCCGCGCCCGTGGCGTCGGTCACGTGCACGATGCGGCGCTGGCTGTGGCCGCCCTCGCGCGTGAGGTGCAGGTCGCCGTCCTCCTCGGAGAAGGGCACGCCGAGCTCGCGCAGCCAGCCGATGGCCTCGGGCGCGTGCTCGACCACGAAGCGCGTGGCGGCCGGATCGCACAGGCCGGCGCCGGCCACCAGCGTGTCGTCGACATGGGCGTCGAAGCTGTCGCCCGCGGCCAGCACCGCCGCGATGCCGCCCTGGGCCCAGCCGCTGGAGCCGTCGGCCAGCGCGCGCTTGGTCAGCACTGCCACGCGGTGCGTGGGCGCCAGCAGCAGGGCCGCGGAGAGCCCGGCGAGGCCGCTGCCGACGATGAGGACGTCGAAATCGAGGGAGGAGGCCATGGCGCGCGGGAAGGGGCGAGGGTCAGGATCGGTGGTGCGGCAGCGCACCGGTCCGGCCCGACGGCAGGGTGAGAGGGAGGTGCCGCGCCGCCGGGCGGCGCGCGAAGGAGGTGGGCCGCATGGGACTTCAGGCCGGGGAGTAGGCCAGCCGCACGTAGATCGGCGCGAAGGCCTCGGCCTGCGTGATCTCGATCAGGGTTTCCTTGGCCAGCTCGAGCATCGCGATGAAGGTCACGACCATCACCGGCGCGCCGCGCGAGATGTCGAACAGCTTCTCGAACTCCACGAAGCGCTGCCCCTGCAGGTGGCGCAGCACGATGCTCATGTGCTCGCGCACGCTGAGTTCCTCGCGCGAGATCTTGTGGTGCTGCACGAGCTTGGCGCGCTTCATGATGTCGGCCCAGGCATCGCGCAGGTCGACCACCCCCACCTCGGGGAAGCGCGGCTTGAGCGACTGCTCGATGTAGACCTGGGCGCGCCAGAAGTCGCGCCCGTAGGTCGGCATCGCGTTGAGCGAGGCGGCCTGCAGCTTGGTCTGCTCGTACTCGAGCAGCCGGCGCACGAGCTCGGCGCGCGGGTCCTCGGCTTCCTCGCCCTCGGCCGCCTTCTTGGGCGGCAGCAGCATGCGCGACTTGATCTCGATCAGCATCGCGGCCATCAGCAGGTATTCCGCCGCGAGCTCGAGGTTGGTCTGGCGGATCTCGTCGACGTAGCTCAGGTACTGCCGCGTCAGCGCGGCCATCGGGATGTCGAGGATGTTGAAGTTCTGCTTGCGGATCAGGTACAGCAGCAGGTCCAGCGGGCCCTCGAAGGCCTCGAGGAAGACCTGCAGCGCCTCGGGCGGGATGTACAGGTCCTTCGGCATCGCGAACAGCGGCTCGCCGTAGAGCCGGGCGAGCGCGACCTGGTCGACCACCTCGGGCATGGCCACGACCAGCGTGTCGCTGTCCTCGTCGCGCGGTCCGCTCATCGGGCAGGCGCTATCGAAAAGGTAGCGCCGTGCCCAGCATTGGCGGGCGACGGATGCCGCATCGGCATCATCTTCCTACTTGGCCTGGGTCTGGTAGACGTAGGGCTGCTGCGGCACGCGGGCTTCCGCGTATTCCTCGAGCAGGCCGCGGTCGAGGTGCTTGTCCCAGAGCAGGGCGCGGCCCGCGCGCTGTTCCGCCTCGAGCGTCGGCTTCTTGGTTTTCATCTCGTCGATGAAGCTGGTGATCTCGGAGGTGTAGTGGGGGCGGCGGAAGATGGACATAGACTGAACCTTTGTGGGCGCGAATTTTACCGGGGGACGGCATGGGGCAGGTACGAGTCTGGCGGATCGGGGTGGCGGCCGTGTGGCTGGCGGCGGTGGCGGCCCTCTTTGCGGGCTGCGATTCGCAGCGCATCGAGCAGCTCGAGGAGGGCGTATCGACCGAGGCCGACGTGCGCGCGCGCTTCGGCGAACCCGAGAACGTCTGGGACGCGCCCGGCGGCCGGGTGTTCGAGTACAACCGCCAGCCCCAGGGCCAGAAGAACTACATGGTCACCATCGGCGCCGACGGAAAGATGAGCGCGCTGCGCCAGGTGCTCACGCCCGAGAACTTCGCGCGCGTGACCAACGGCATGGCGATGGAGGACCTGCGCAAGATGCTCGGCAAGCCCGCCAAGGTCACGCCCTATCCGCTGCGCCGCGAGTACGAATGGGAATGGCGCTGGCTGCAGCCGCCCAACTCGCCGATGGTGTTCACCGCGGTGCTCAACGACGACCAGCGCGTGGTGCGCAGCGGTTCCTCGCCCGACCGCGGCACCGAGGCGCCCTGAAACTGGAAACGCGCCCCGGTCACCCCATGAAAATGGGGGGCGCGAAGCGCGCGGCGCCGACTAAGCTCGGCGCCACCGCCATGCCCGACGCCGCCGCCATCCCCGCCGCTTCCTCCTCCGCGCTGCGCTGGCGCGTCGCATTGCTCGAGGACGATGCCGAGGTCCGGCACTTCTTCGAGGCCTGCATCGCCGCCCATCCCGAGCTCGAGCTGGTCGCCTCGCTGGGCCTGATGGCCGAGGCCGTGGCCTGGTTCGACAGCCACCAGGCCGACATCCTGCTGACCGACCTCGCGCTGCCCGACGGCCATGCGCTCGAGCTGCTGCGCCAGGTGGTGCGCAGCCAGCCGGCCTGCGAGGTGCTGGTGGTCTCGGTCTTCGGCGACGAGGACACGGTGCTCGACTGCGTGCGCGCGGGCGCGGTGGGCTACATCCAGAAGGATTCCTCGCCGGCCGACATCGCCCAGGTGATCGTCGACATCAAGCACGGTGCCTCGCCGATCTCGCCGATGATCGCGCGCAAGCTGCTGCTGCACGTGCGCGGCGGCGATGCCAGGCCCGCCGCATCGGCCGCGCCCGACCCGGCCGCCGCCATGATGCTGACCCCGCGCGAGACCGAGGTGCTGGAGCTGATCTCGCGCGGCTATTCGTACGGCGAGATCGCGCGCCTGCAGGGCGTGACCAAGCACACGGTGCAGGGCCACATCAAGAACCTCTACAGCAAGCTCGCGGTGCATTCGCGCGGCGAGGCCGTGTTCGAGGCCAGCCGCATGGGGCTGCTGGGGCGCATGCTGGGCTGATGCGCCGCCTGCTGCTCGCCGCTCTCGCGCTGGTGGCTGTGCTGCTGGCGCCCGCCGCGGCAGGAGCCGCCAGCGAGGTGCTCGCGCTCGACCGCGGCGAACTGCAGGTGCGCTTCGTCGGCCGCGCCTCGCCGCCGCCGGCCGAGGTCACGCTGCCGCTGCATTGGGACGCCCACTGGCCGCGCGCCGTCGGCTGGGCCCAGCTGCGCATCCGCTTCGCCGCGCCCGCGGGCCATGCCGACGAGCCGCAGGCGCTGCTCGTCAGCCGCATCGGCAACGCCTACCGCGTGAAGCTCAACGGCCAGGTGATCGCGGCCGCCGGCAAGCTCGAGCAGATCAACGACGGCTGGTCGAACCGCCGCCCGCTGTGGCTGCGCGTGCCGCCCTCGCTGCTGCGCGACGGCGAGAACCTGCTCGAGATCGCGGTGCGCGCCGATCCCTCGCGCCGCGCCGGCATCGCGCCGGTGCGCCTGGGCGCCGAGCGCCTGCTGCAGCCGCAGTGGGACGCGCTCGAATCGGCGCCACGTCACCCTGCCGCGCGTGATCACGCTGTTCAGCCTGCTGGTGGCGGTGTTCTGCTTGATGCTGTGGGCGCAGCAGCGCGAGGCCGTCTACGGCTGGGCCGCGCTGTGCGAGGCGCTGTGGAGCCTGCGCATCGCCGCCACCTGGTGGGAGGAGGGCCTGCTCGCCTGGCCGAGCTGGTTCAAGGTGGTGCTCGCGGTGTTCTGGCTCGGCCACATCGCCACCTACCTCGTGATCCGGGAGGTCTGGCACGGCCGGCCGCGGCGCGAGCAATGGCTGGTCTGGGGCGTGCTGGGCCTGGGCCCGGTGGCGCTGGCGCTCGGCACGCTGCAGCAGACGCAGAACTGGGTGCTCGGCTGGATCCTGCTGCTGGTGGCCGGCTGGCTCGCGCTGTCGCTGCGGCTGGGCTGGGAGACCTGGCGCCAGCGGGCCGGCGAGCGCGCCTGGATGCTGCTGATCCTGGTCGCGGGCTGGGTCGCGCTGGTGCGCGACAGCGTGATCGCGCGGCTTTTGGTCGAGCGCTTCGACGAGGCCGGCTGGACCAAGTTCGCGGCCGTGCTGGTGAGCCTCGCGATCCTCGCCATCGTGGGCATCCGTTTCCAGCGCACGCGCGAGGAGCTGCGCCAGCTGCACCTGTCGCTCGAGGACCGCATCCGCCTGCGCGAGGCCGAGCTGGCCGACAAGCATGCCGAGCTGCGCCGGCTCGAGCATGCGAGCGCGGTCGCGGCCGAGCGCGCGCGCATCCTGCGCGACATGCACGACGGCGCCGGCGCGCACCTGATCACCGCCATGCTGCAGCTCGAGCGCGGCGTGGCCACCAAGTCGGAGGTGATGCAGACCCTGCGCGAATCGCTCGACCAGCTGCGGCTGTCGATCGATGCCATCAACCTGCCGGCCGGCGACGCCAACGCGCTGCTCGCGAGCATGCGCTTCCGGCTGCAGCCGCGCATCGAGGCCGCGGGGCTCGCGCTCGACTGGTCGGTGGCGAACCTGCCGCGCTGGCGCTGCGATTCCGACGAGGCCACGCGGCACCTGCAGTACATGCTGCTGGAGGCGATCTCGAACGTGCTGCAGCACGCACGCGCGAGCGTGCTCGCGGTCAGCGCGGCGGTCAGCACGACGGTCGGTGGCGATGCCATCGAGATCGTGCTGCGCGACGACGGCTGCGGCCTCGGCGAGGCGCGCGGCAACGGCCTGCGCTCGATGCGCCAGCGCGCCGCGCAGGCCGGCGTCGAGCTGCGCATCGAGAAGGCCGAGCCCGGCACGCGCGTGGTGCTGCGGCTGCCGCTCGCGTAGCAACCGCCATCTTTATGGGGCGCGCCGCGCGCCCCGTTTTCCTAGATTCGAACGCAGCCCCCGCTGCGCATCGCACAGGCCCGCCAGGCCCCGCGCGCACGGGTCGTTCCACCCCTTCGCGCCTCCTCGCCATGACACCTGTTCTTCGGCCGCGTGCCGTCTTCACGCCGACCCTGATCGCCGCCGCCGTCGCCGGCCTGGTGTGCGCATCCGCCTTGCCGCGCGCCTTCGCGCAGAGCGTGTGGACCTCCGCGCCGCCCTATGCCGACATGGCGCGCGCCGACTGGTTCAACGCCGCCAACTGGAGCGCGGGCGTGCCGGGCGCCGGCACGGCCGTGACCGTGAACCTCGTGCCCGGCACCGTCGTCGGCATCGTCTCGGGCCCGGCCAGCGCGGCCTCGGTCGATGCCTCCAACGGCACGCTGATGGTGGTGGAGGGCGCGGGCCGGCTCGACACGGGCCTTTTCAACCTCGGCAGCAGCGACGGCCGCGACGTGCAGACCCTGCTGCGCATCGGCAGCGGCGGCATCGTGAATGCCGCGCGCTTCGTCTCGCAGGGCGGCGGCGGCACCGAGAACACGGTGTCGCTGAGCGGCGCGGGCAGCGCGCTCAACGTCGCCGGCGAGCTGCAGATCGGCCGCAGCGGCACCGGGATGATGCAGCTCGACGAGGGCGCGCGCGTGAGCGCGGGCACGCTGCAGATCGGCCAAGCGGGCACGGCCGACGGCCATGTGCTGGTGATCGGCGAGACCCCGGTCGACGCGCTGGTGGCCGAGCGCATCGTGCTCGCCACGCCGGGCTCGACGCTGGAAATCTCGCGCGCCGGCACGGCGCCGCTGGTGCTGGGCGCGGCGATCTCCGGCCCGGGCCGGTTCGAGGTCTCGAGCCCGGTCACGCTGACCGGCGACAACACCCAGAGCGGCGACATCGTGCTGGGCAGCACGCTGCGCGTGGGCGACGGCGCGAACGCCGGGTCCATCACCGGCAACCTCTCGGGCTTCGGCCGCGTGGTGTTCGACCGCGGCCCGGGCCGCGTGGCCTACGACGGCGCCATCGGCGGCAGCATCGCGATCGACAAGGAGAACGCCGGCACCCTTGCGCTCGGCGGCGCGCACGACACCGACGGCCGCACGCGCGTGCTCGGCGGCACGCTGCTGGTCAACGGCGCGCTGCCGCGCAGCACGGTCGAGGTGGCCGGCGGCGCCACGCTGGGCGGCCTCGGACAGGTGAAGGCGGCCACGGTGCGCGCGGGCGGCACGCTGGCGCCCGGCGACGGCGGCGTGGGCACCTTCGCCGTGCTCGGCGACCTGGCGCTCGATCCCGGCAGCCGGCTGCACTACGACCTCGGCACGCCGGGCGTGCCGGGCGCCGGCGACCTCGTCACCGTGGCCGGCAACCTCACGCTCGACGGCAGCCTCGACGTCAGCGAGCGCGTGGGCTACGGCAACGGCGTGCAGACCCTGATGCGGGTCGACGGCAGCATCGCCGACAACGGCCTCGAGCTCGGCGCCATGCCCACGGGCTTCACGCACGCGGTGCACGTGCGCGGCTCGACGGTGGAGCTGGAGGTCAGCGGCGGCGCGGTCGGCACCAACCAGTTCTGGGACGGCGGCGGCACGGCCGGCGACGGCGTGGTCGCGGGCGGCGACGGCAGCTGGCGCTACCTCGAGCCGCAATGGACCGACATCGCGGGGCGCAACGCGGAGGCCTGGAACGGCAACATGGCGATCTTCCAGGGCCGCGCGGGCGCGGTCACCATCGACGGCCTGTTCGACTTCAAGGGCATGCAGTTCCGCAGCGACGGCTACCGGCTCGAGGAGGGTTCGCATGCCGAGGGCTCGCTGCCCGGGCGGCTGGTGCCGCAGCTGCCCGAGGCGCCGGTGCGCGTCGACGCGGGCGTCACCGCCACCTTCAACGTGGGCATCGAAGGCCCGGGCGGCATCCTCAAGACCGGCCCCGGCACGCTGGTGCTCGCGGGCCGCAACGACCACGGCGGCGTCACCGCGGTCGACGAGGGCGTGCTGCGCGCGGGCCGCGCCAACACCTTCAGCGAGGCCTCGCACCACGACGTGCGCCGCGGCGGCACGCTCGACCTCGCGGGCCACGACCAGACCGTGGCCGGCCTCACGGTGGCGGGCACGGTGTCGCTGGTCGGCACCGAGCCCGGCACGCGGCTGACCGTGCGCGGGCCCTATGTGGGTCAGGACGGCACCTTGCGCCTGGGCACCCGGCTCGGCGACAGCGGCAGCCTCAGCGACCGGCTGGTGATCGACGGCGGCGTCCGCGAGGAGACCCGCGCCCTGAAGGCCGGCACCGTGAGCGCCACCGCGACCGGCCTGCGCGCTAACGCCGCCGCCAGCGTCACGGGCCGCACCCAGGTGCAGATCGTCAACCTCGGCGGCCTGGGCGCGCTGACCACCGGCGACGGCATCGAGGTCGTGAGCGCGATCAACGGCGCCACCACCACCGCGCAGACCACGCGCGACGCCTTCGCGCTCGTGGGCGGCCACGTGGACGCGGGCGCCTTCGAATACCGGCTGCACGCGGCCGATGCGCAGGGGCTCGGCGAGAACTGGTACCTGCGCTCGAGCGTGGGGGTGACGCCGCCCCCGCCGCCACCCCCCTCCGCCCCCCGCGCCGCCTTCGTCCGGTGGCGGCACCGTGGAGCCGCCCGCGCCCCCGCCGACGCTGCCGCCGGCCCCCGCGCCGGTCGAGCGCCCGGCCTACCGCGTGCAGGTGCCCATGCTCGCCGCGCTGCCCGCGCAGCTGCGCGAGAGCGACCTCACGATGCTCTCGAACCTGCACCAGCGCAGCGGCGCGCCACAGGCCGCCGGCGACGGCCCGCCCGTGCGCCGCGCCTGGGGCCGGGTCATCGTGGCCGATCCGACGCTGGCGCAGCGCGGCGCGGTCGATCCGCGCAGCGAGATGCACCTGAGCGGCTTCCAGGCCGGCACCGACCTTTGGGCCGGCGGCGCATGGCGCGCCGGCGTCTACGTGGGCCAGCTCGAGGGCAAGGCCGACGTGCAGGGCTTCGCGAGCGGCCTGTGGGGCGCGATCGGCCGCACCGACCTGCGCAGCCGCTACCTCGGCGGCTACGCCACCTTCACCGAGCCCGGCGGCTTCTATGCCGACGCGGAGCTGCAGTTCGGCCGCCACGACTACACGGCGCATCCGCTCGCCGCGCTGCCGATCGAGGGCAAGGGGCGCAGCACCGTGGCCTCGTTCGAGATCGGCCAGTCCTTCGAGCTCGGCGCGGGCTGGGCGCTCGAGCCGCAGCTGCAGCTGATCCACCAGAGCCGCTCGATCGACGAGGCGCTGATCCCCGCCGCGGTGGTGTCGCAGGACAGCGCCAACGGCTGGATGGCGCGCGCCGGCCTGCGGCTGAAGGGCCGCATCGCCGCGGGCGAGGGCGTGGTCGAGCCCTATGGCCGGATCAACCTCTACCGGATGGCCGCGGGCGCCGACATCGCGCGCTTCGCGGGACCGGCCGCGTCCACCGACATCGCGAGCAGTGCCAGCGGCAGCGCGGCCGAGCTCGCGGGCGGCTTCTCGTGGCGCATCGGGCCCGCGGTCAGCGTCTATGGCGAACTGGGCCGCCGCTTCGCGCTCGGCGGCGGCCTGCGCTCGCGCGCCTCGGTGCAGGCGAGCGCCGGGGTCAACGTGCGCTGGTGAGGACTCAGGCGGCCGCGTGCAGCGCCGGCCGCCGCGCCGACCAGGGCATTGCCTGCTCGAGCTGCGCCGCGAGCTGCAGCAGCGTGGCCTCGTCGCCCATCGGCGCCATGCACTGCACGCCGATCGGCAGGTCGCCGGCCATCGCCAGCGGCAGCGAGATCGCCGGCTGGCCCGTGAGGTTGGCCAGCGGGGTGCAGGCGGCGTAGTCGAACAGGTGGTCGAAGAAGCCCTGCGCATCGCGCGCGGCGTCGTCCTGGTCGAGCACGCCCAGCGCCACGGGCGGGGTGCGCATCGTGGGCGAGAGCAGGATGTCGTGCCGCGCGAAGAAGGGCGCGACCTCGCGCGACACCGCGTTCATCTGCATCAGCGCCAGTTCCAGGTCGAGCGCGCTCAGGCGCAGCCCGTGCTCGGCGGTGGCGCGCGTGCAGGCCTGCACCTGGGCCAGCGCCTGGTCGACGGTGATCTGCAGCGCCTGCGCCACGCCCGCCACGCCGGCCGCGAGGAACGAGGACCAGAAGGTGCGCGTGGCCGCGAGGAAGGCCTCGTGCGCATAGGCGGGCGTGGCCCATTCCACGACGTGGCCCAGGTCGGCGAGCACCGCCGCCGTGGCCTCGACCGCCTCGACGCAGGGCGCGCGCGGCCGGCTGCGTGCCCGGGAACTGCGTCGTGACCGCGATGCGCAGCCGGCGCGGCGGCGCGCCGATGGCCTGCGCATAGGGCTGCGCGGGCGGCGCCATCAGGAAGGGATCGCCGAGCTCGGGTCCGTGCATCGCGTCGAGCGCGCCGGCGGCATCGCGCACCGTGCGGCACACCACGCCCTCGATGCCCAGCCCCATCAGCGGCAGGCCGTAGCCCGGGCCCGCGCTGACGCGGCCGCGGCTGGGCTTGAGCCCGACCAGGCCGCAGGCCGCGGCCGGGATGCGGATCGAGCCGCCGCCGTCGTTGGCATGCGCGACCGGCACGATGCCCGCGCCCACCGCCGCGGCCGAGCCGCCGCTGGAGCCGCCCGTGCTGTGCGCCGGGTTCCAGGGATTGCGCGTGGCGCCGCCGAAGGCGCTCTCGGTGGTGGCGTTGAAGCCGAACTCGGGCGTGTGCGTGCGCCCCAGCGTGGCGAAGCCGGCGCGGCGGAAGCGCGCCATCAGCGCGCTGTCGGCCGGCGCGGGCAGGCCCGGGCCGAACAGCAGGCTGCCGGCCTGGCAGCGCACGCCCTCGGCCTGCAGCACCAGGTCCTTGATGAGGAAGGGCACGCCGCCGAACGGACCCTGCGCCTCGTGCGCGAGCGGCGCGTCGAACAGCTCGATGATGGCGTTGAGTCGCGGGTTCAGTGCGGCCGCGGCCTCGCGCGCGCAGCGCTGCGCCTCGGCGGCGGTGGTCTCCTTGCGGCGGATGGCGTCGGCGAGCGCGGTGGCGTCGAGGCGGCTGTAGTCGGCGAGATGCATGGCGGCGGGGTCCTGTGTCTTCGTTGGAGTGAAAGGCCGCCCGCAGCGTAGGTGGGCCTCGGCAATCGCGGCAGTCGTTCAGATGAACGATGCGGGAATCTCCGCGCCCCAGGCGCACGAGGCACGCCTAAGATCGCGCCGCATGGCGCAGCAGGCTTTTCCGTCGGTGTCGGGCGTTCCCGCCGAACAGCTCGGTGCGATGCTGCTCGGCCTCTATCCGCTGGCCGCCGAGCCCGAGCGGCTGGGCGCGGGCGCGCTGCTCGACTGGCTGGCGCGCCACATCGCCTTCGACGGCGCCTGGTTCGGCCGCTCGCTGTTCGAGTCCGGCACCCTGCGGCCGCAGGGCGGCCACACGCGCGGCCTGGCACCCGATTTCGTGAACGACTGGTGCCGCGTGCGGCACATCGATCCCGTGGTGCCGGCCGCCATGGCGCAGCCCGGCCATGGCGTCGCGCTGGCCGCGCACGAGCTGCCGCCCGTGGCCTCGATGCGCGCCTTCGCGGCCGACCATGGCATCGGCCAGGCGCTCAGCGTGATCGTGCCCGCGCCCGGTTCGCCGTGGTGGATGCACCTGTCGCTCTACAGCCGCGAGGCGGCCGGCCTCGGGGCGCGCGCGCAGGCGCTGGTCGAGCTGCTGATGCCGCACCTGGTGCTGGTGCAGGGGCTGGGATTGCACGAGGCGCCGATGCCGGCGCCGGCCGCCCTCATGCTGCTGAGCCGCCGCGAGGCCGAGGTGGCGCGGCTGTTCGCGCAGGGGCAGAGCTACAAGATGGTGGCGCGCACGCTCGGCAGCTCGCCGGCCACGGTGCGCCATCACCTGCGGCAGGTCTATGCCAAGCTGGGCGTGACGAGCAAGGTGCAGATGGCGCGGCTGGTGGGCGCGCCCGTGGCATCTGCCTGATATTCAATCGCGGGCGGTCGCAAAAATCCGTTCACGCTGAGCCTGTCGAAGCGCCGCGCGAGGCTTCGACAGGCTCAGCCCGAACGGTTCTTTTCGATCGACCCGTACGAAAGGCGGCGCCTACTTGTCGCTGTCGGGAATCACCGCATCGGCCGCCGCGCCCACCGCCTTGCCGGTGATGCGCGCGGTGCCGATCGCCGCGTCGGCCGCGAGGCCCACGGCGCCCGCGGTCACGCTGACCGCGGTACTCGCGACCGAGACCACCGCGCAGCCGCCGAGCGCGGCCAGCAGCGCCGCCGCGAGGGTGGCGCGAAAGAACATCGGCAGCGGTGTCGTCATGGTGGGACCTCTTCGGGAGAACGCGGGATTCAGCGCACGCGCATGCCGGGCGTGGCACCGGGCCAGGGCTCGAGCACGTGGATGCCCGGCTGGGCCTTCTCGTCGGCGTGGCTGGCGGCGAGCACCATGCCTTCGCTGATGCCGAACTTCATCTTGCGCGGCGCGAGGTTCGCGACCAGCACCGTGAGCTTGCCCACGAGCTGCTCGGGCTGATAGGCCGAGGCGATGCCGCTGAACACGTTGCGGGTCTTGCCTTCGCCGGCATCGAGCGTGAGGCGCAGCAGCTTGGTCGAGCCCTCGACCTTCTCGCAGGCCACGATCTTCGCGATGCGCAGGTCGATCTTCACGAAGTCGTCGATGCCGATGGTGGGCGCGATGGCCTCGCCGCCGGGCAGCGCATCCGCCGCGGGTTCGGCGGCGGGGGCGGCCACCGGCTCGGGCGCGTCGAACAGCTGGTCGACCACCTTGGCGTCGGCACGCTGCATCAGGTGCTTGTACTCGCCGATCGCATGGCCCGCGGGCAGCGCCTGCGCGGCATCGGTCCAGGCGAGCGGCGCGATCTTCAGGAAGGCCTCGACATTCGCGGCCAGCGCCGGCAGCACCGGCTTGAGGTACAGCGTGAGCAGGCGGAAGGCCTCGATGCAGACCGTGCACACGTCGTGCAGCCGCGCCTCGGCGCCTTCCTTCTTGGCCAGTTCCCAGGGCTTGTTCTGGTCGACGTACTCGTTGACCTTGTCGGCCAGCGCCATCACCTCGCGCAGCGCGCGCGCATAGTCGCGGCCGTCGTAGAGCGCATGGACCTCGCCGGCTGCCTCGCGCAGCGCGAACAGCAGCGCGTCGCCATCGGCCGACACTGCGCCCAGCTTGCCGCCGAAGCGCTTGCCGATGAAGCCGGCCGCGCGGCTCGCGATGTTGATGTACTTGCCCACCAGGTCGCTGTTGACGCGCGCGACGAAGTCCTCGGGGTTGAAATCGATGTCCTCGTTGCGGCCGTTGAGCTTGGCCGCGATGTAGTAGCGCAGCCATTCGGCATTGAGGCCCAGCGACAGGTACCTGAGCGGGTCGATGCCGGTGCCGCGGCTCTTGCTCATCTTCTCGCCGCTGACCGTCAGGTGGCCGTGCACGTAGACCGCGTCGGGCGCCTTGCGGCCGCTGAAGTGCAGCATCGCGGGCCAGAACAGCGTGTGGAAGGTGATGATGTCCTTGCCGATGAAGTGCACCTGCTCGAGCTCGGGATCGGCCATGTACTCGGTGTACGAGATGCCGTCGCCGCCCAGTTCGATGCAGCGCTTGTCGAGCAGGTTCTTGAGCGAGGCCAGGTAGCCCACGGGCGCGTCGAGCCAGACGTAGAAGTACTTGCCCGGCGCATCGGGGATCTCGATGCCGAAGTAGGGCGCGTCGCGGCTGATGTCCCAGTCGCCGAGGCCGCCCTTGCCCTCGTCGTCCTTGTAGAGCCACTCGCGGATCTTGTTCTGCACCTCGGGCTGCACGTGGCCGGGCGCGGCGGTCCATTCCTTGAGGTAGGCCTCGCAGCGCGGGTCCGACAGCTTGAAGAAGAAGTGCTCGGAGCTGCGCAGCTCGGGCTTGGCGCCCGACAGCGCCGAGTAGGGGTTGATCAGCTCGGTGGGCGCGTAGACCGCGCCGCAGACCTCGCAGTTGTCGCCGTACTGGTCCTTCGAGTGGCAGTTCGGGCACTCGCCCTTGATGAAGCGGTCGGCCAGGAACATGCCCTTCTCGGGGTCGTAGAACTGTTCGACGCTCTTGGTGCTGATCAGGCCGTTGGCGCGCAGGTCGCGGTAGATGTCCTGCGCCAGCTGGTGGTTCTGGGGCCGTCGGTCGAGTGCCAGTTGTCGAAGGCGATGTGGTAGCCGTCGAGGTACTGCTTGCGGCCCGCGGCGATCTCGGCCACGAAGGCCTGCGGCGTCACGCCGGCCTTGTCGGCCGCGATGGTGATCGCCGCGCCGTGCGCGTCGTCGGCGCAGACGAAGTTGACGTCGGCACCATTCATTCGCTGGTTCCGCACCCAGATGTCGGCCTGGATGTACTCCATCATGTGGCCGATGTGGAACTTGCCGTTGGCATACGGCAGGGCGGTGGTGACGAAGAGCTTGCGCGGGGCGGACATCGGGGGAGGCGCTTTCGGAGTTGCGGGAGCGTCGGAAGCGACGCAGCGGGAGAACCGGGCATTTTAGGTGGCGCCGCGTTCCGGCGGGTTCGATGGCAGCATCGACCCCATGCCGCACCCCGCCGGGTGCCGGGTGACCGGCCCGCGAATGACCTTCGCGGCGCCGGGCCTCGTCAAGGCGATGCCATGGGCCCGGCGTTATTCTTCGGCCTCCGCGCGCCCCGGCGGCCGCGACTCCCCATTCCTCGACCAAGGGCGCCCCTCATGACCACCCCCATTCCCGCAACCCTGATCCCCGGCGACGGCATCGGCCCCGAGATCGTCGACGCCACGCTGGCCGCGCTCGACGCGCTGAAGGCGCCCTTCGAATGGGACCGCCAGATCGCCGGCCTGGGCGGCGTCAAGGCCTCGGGCGACCCGCTGCCGGCGGCCACGCTCGACAGCATCCGCCGCACGCGGCTCGCGCTCAAGGGCCCGCTCGAGACGCCCTCGGGCGGCGGCTACCGCTCGTCGAACGTGCGGCTGCGCGAGGAGTTCGAGCTCTACGCCAACCTGCGCCCGGCGCGCACCATCATTCCGGGCGGGCGCTTCGACAAGATCGACCTGATGGTGGTGCGCGAGAACCTCGAGGGCCTGTACATCGGCCACGAGCACTACGTGCCGATCGACGGCGACCCGCATGCCGTGGCCATGGCCACCGGCATCAACACGCGCCAGGGCAGCCGCCGCATCCTCGAGTACGCGTTCCAGACCGCCGTGGCGACCGGCCGCAAGAAGGTCACGATCGTGCACAAGGCCAACATCATGAAGGCGCTCACGGGCATCTTCCTCGAGACCGGCCTCGACCTCTACGAGAAGAAGTACAAGGGCCAGTTCGAGCTCGACACGGTCATCATCGACGCCTGCGCGATGAAGCTGGTGCTCAACCCCTGGCAGTTCGACATGCTGGTCACCACCAACCTGTTCGGCGACATCCTGTCGGACCTGGTGGCGGGCCTGGTCGGCGGCCTGGGCATGGCGCCCGGCGCCAACATCGGCACCAACGCCGCGATCTTCGAGGCGGTGCACGGCTCGGCGCCCGACATCGCGGGCAAGGGCATCGCGAACCCGATCGCGCTGATGCTCGCGGCCGCGCTGATGCTCGATCACTGCAAGCTGCCCGAGCTCGCCACGCGCCTGCGCCAGGCCATCGACGACACGCTCAACATCGACCAGGTGCGCACCGGCGACCTGGGCGGCAGCGCCGGCACCGAGGCCTTCACCAAGGCGCTGGTGGCGCGCATCCAGAACGCCTGAGGCACGCCGCACCGGCGACGATCCCGATGCCCAGGCGCCTGCTGTGGCTGTCGATGCTGGTGGCGGGGCTCGTGCTGGGCCTGGCCGCGTCGGCGCGCGCCGAGCCGGCGCGCTACACGGTGGTGCGCATCGACCTGCGCAAGGACCGGCTCTCGCTGTTCCTCAACGACGACAGCGGCATCGCCTTCAAGCGCTTCGACCGGCTGCAGGCCTGGCTGGCCGAGCGCGGGCGCCGGCTCGACTTCGCGGTGAATGCCGGCATGTACCACGCCGACTTCGCGCCCGTGGGCCTCTTGGTGCGCGAGGGCCGCGAGGAGTCGCCGCTCAACCTCGAGGCCGGCACCGGCAACTTCTTCCTCCAGCCGAACGGCGTGTTCCTGGTCTCGGACGAGGGGCCGCGCGTGATCGAGTCGTCGGAGTACCCGGCGCTCGCGCCGCGGCTGCGCGGGCTGTCGATCGCCACCCAGTCGGGCCCGCTGCTGCTGCGCCACGGCGCGGTGCACCGCTCGTTCATCGTCGACTCGCCCTCGCGCAAGATCCGCAACGGCGTCGGCGTGTCGGGCCACACGGCGATCTTCGTGCTCAGCGAGACGCCCGTGAACGTCCATGAGTTCGCGCTCTACTTCCGCGACGTGCTGCACTGCCGCGACGCGCTCTATCTCGACGGCACCGTCTCGGCCCTGCATTCGACCGCGCTGGGGCGCAGCGACTTCGTGCGCGAGCTGGGGCCCATACTCGCGGTCGTTTCGCCCTGAATCCCGTCCCCCTTCGTTTTCCTGCCGAGCCATGACCACTGCGCTGCCCGTCCTGTCCCTAGTCGAAACCCGCGTCCTCGGCGTGCTGGCCGAAAAGCAGCGCACCGTGCCCGACAGCTATCCGCTGACGCTCAACGCGCTGGTGTCGGGCTGCAACCAGAAGACCAGCCGCAACCCGGTGCTCGAGCTCAGCGAGTCGCAGGTGCAGGCCGCGATCGACAGCCTCAAGGGCTACAGCCTGGTGGCCGAGACCAGCGGCGGCCGCGCTTGGCGCTACGAGCACAACATCGACCGCGTGCTGCGCATTCCCTCGCAGTCGGTGATCCTGCTCACGGTGCTGATGCTGCGCGGCCCGCAGACCGCGGGCGAGCTGCGCATCGCCTGCGACCGCATGCACAACTTCGCAGACATCTCCTCGGTCGAGGGCTTCCTCGACGAACTGTCCGAGCGTTCGGCCGGCGCACTGGTGGTGAAGCTCGCACGCCTGCCCGGCGCGCGCGAGAGCCGCTGGGCGCACCTGCTGAGCGGCACGCCGGCCGAGGAGCCCGCGCCCGCGGGCGGCTACGAGGCGCCGCGCGCCGCGCACGATGTCTCGCTGGGCGAGGTGGCGGCGCTCAAGGCCAACGTGGCGCGGCTCGAGGCCGAGGTGGCGCAGCTCAAGGCGCTGCTCGGTCGGGTGTGCTCGGAGCTCGGGATTTCCGAGGAGGGCTGAGCGGTCGGCGCTCAGGCGGCCATCGATTCGGGCTGCCTCGTCTCCTCCCAGCCGAAGAAGCGCAGCACCTCCTCGCGCTGCCGCATCGCATCGGCATGCCCGAGTGCCATCAGCTCGCGCGTGTAGCCCGACTCGAACAGCAGGTAGCTCGCGAGCGCGCCACCCTTGACGTCGGCCGCGACCTGCGAGCCGCCGAGCAGGTGGCGCACGGCGCCGGGCAGGGCGTCGACGTGGCGCGCGGCGATCACGTCGAGGCGTTCCGAGGGTGAGATCACCAGCAGGTCGATCGGGCGCAGCGCGCTCGCGGCGCGCGCCTCCTCGGGGATCAGGCCCAGCGTGTGGTTGATGCGGCGCAGGCGCTCGATGTCGACCGCGAGCGCGTCGAGGAAGATGCTCGACAGCGCATGGCCCGCGATCTGCGCCATGGTCGGATAGCCGCTGTGGGTGTTGGGCGCGGGGGCCTCGCGCGGCTCGTGCATGCGGCCCGCGCCGATGACCACGATGCGCTCAGCGCCCAGGTGGATGGCCGCGGCGATCGGTGCCGACTGGCGCATCGAGCCGTCGCCGAAGTACTCGGTGTGGCCCTCCATCGGCAGCGCCGTGGCCGGAAAGACGAAGGGGATCGCGGCCGAGGCCAGCAGGTGGGCGTGCGAGATGCGGCAGCCCACCGACAGCCGCTGCGAACGCACCCAGGGCGCCATCGGCGTGCCCGATTCGAAGAAGGTGACGTGCTCGCCCGAGCTGTAGCTCGAGGCCGTGACCGCCAGCGCCCGCAGGTGGCCCTGCTGCATCAGCTTCGGCAGGCGGTCCAGCGGCACCATGCGCTCGAGCATCTCCGACAGCGGCGTGTTGTCGAGCAGCGAGCGCGGCTTCACGCGCATCCAGTTGGCCGCGAAACGCCCCAGGCCCAGCAGCATGCGCCAGCGCGCGCCGCTGCCGATGACCGAGAGCGAGTCGGCGCGGTAGACCTGGCCGGCGCGAAACTCGCCCCAGAACTGCGCGATGTGGGCCACCACGGCATCGAAGTCGTCGGCGCCGCAGGCCAGCACGGCCGCGTTGATGGCGCCGGCCGAGGTGCCGGTGATGACCGGGAAGGGGTTGCCGCCACCGGCGGCGCCGGCCGCGCGCCGGATCTCGGCGATGGCCTGCAGCACCCCCACCTGGTAGGCGGCGCGAGCGCCGCCGCCGGTGAGCAGCAGGCCGGTCGTCGCGGGGCTTGTCTCTGGCATTTTTCGGTTATTCGAGGCGTTGGAGGTCGCCCCGGGTGGGGCGCACTAGACTACCCGCCTTCCAGGAGTTAGATCAATGGCCATCACCCCCGAGGCGATCTCGAACGCCCTCCAGAGCGTCTCAGACCCCAACACCGGCAAGGACTTCGTGTCCACCCGCGCGCTCAAGAACCTGCAAATATCGGAGGGCGACGTGTCCTTCGACATCGAGCTCGGCTATCCCGCGAAGAGCCAGCATGCGGCGCTTCGCAAGGCGCTGGTGGCCGCCGCCAAGACGGTGCCGGGCGTGGACAACGTGTCGGTCAACATCACGACCAAGGTCATCAGCCACGCGGTGCAGCGCGGCGTGCAGCTGATGCCCAACGTGAAGAACATCGTGGCCGTGGCCTCGGGCAAGGGCGGCGTGGGCAAGAGCACCACCGCGGCCAACCTGGCGCTGGCGCTGGCGGCCGAGGGCGCGCGCGTGGGCCTGCTCGACGCCGACATCTACGGCCCGAGCCAGCCGATGATGATGGGCATCGAGGGCCGCCCCGAGAGCGTCGACAACAAGACCATGGAGCCGCTGGAGAACCACGGCGTGCAGGTGATGTCGATCGGCTTCCTGGTCGACGCCGACCAGGCCATGATCTGGCGCGGCCCGATGGCCACGCAGGCACTCGAGCAGCTGCTGCGCCAGACCAACTGGAAGGACCTCGACTACCTGATCGTCGACATGCCCCCGGGCACCGGCGACATCCAGCTCACGCTGAGCCAGCGCGTGCCGATGACCGGCGCGGTGATCGTGACCACGCCGCAGGACATCGCGCTGCTCGACGCGAAGAAGGGCATCAAGATGTTCGAGAAGGTCGGCGTGCCGATCCTCGGCCTGGTCGAGAACATGGCGGTGCACGTGTGCTCGAACTGCGGCCACGTCGAACACATCTTCGGTACCGATGGCGGCAAGAAGCTGGCCGAACAGGACGGCATGGCCTACCTGGGCGCGCTGCCCTTGTCGATCGACATCCGGCTGCAGGCCGACAGCGGCAAGCCCACGGTGGTGGCCGATCCCGAGGGCGAGATCGCGGGGCTCTACCGTGCCGTGGCGCTGCAGGTGGCGGTGGGCATTGCCGAGAAGGCCAAGGATTTCTCGGCGAAGTTTCCGACGATCACGGTGAGCAAGAGTACCTAGGATGGGTTTCGGGGGCTTGGTGGGTCGTGCTTCTTTTCGGTGGAGCTACGTGCGGGAGCGGGCTCACGCCGACGGGGTACTCCCCTCCGCGAATGTCCCCCGGCCTGCGGCCTCCTCCTTTATTTCGCTGCGGGGAGTACCCCATCGACGTGAGCCTGGGGCAGGTCGGTTGAACCGGCCGGCACAACGACTGCGCCTACGTGCACAGGGCAGTGGGTGCTTCCCGCAGCGAAATAAAGGAGGAGCCGAAGGCGGGGGACATTCGCGGAGGGAAGTACCCGCTGTCCTGTGCACGCGCCCCGAACGCTGCACCCGATTCCCCCACCCAGCAAGGACAGCGAGATGAACCTACTCGCCTCCATGCGCTACCTCGTAGCCCTCAGCGAACACAAGCATTTCGGCCGCGCCGCCGCCGCCTGCCACATCACCCAGCCCGCGCTGTCCAACGCCCTGCGCGCACTCGAGTCCGAATTCGGCGTCGTCATCGTCAAGCGCGCCCGCGTCTATGTCGGCCTCACGCACGAGGGCGAACGCGTGCTCGCCACCGCACAACGCATGCTGCGCGACAACGAAGTGCTGCTGCAGGAATTGCGCAGCGAGGCCGGAGAACCGCGCGGCAGCCTGCGCATGGCGGCCGTGCCCACGGCGATACCCATGCTCTCGCGCTTCGCGGCCATGCTGCACCAGCGCCATCCGGGCATCGTGCCCGGCGTCATCTCCATGAGTTCGCAGGAGCTCGAGACCGGCCTCGAGAGCCTCTCAGTCGATCTTGCGCTCGGCTACACCGAACGCATGCACATGCCCGGCATCAAGCTCACCGCCTGGCCGCAGAGCATCGAGCATTACTTTCTTTTGCGCCGCGCCGCCGTGCCCTCCGACGACCAACTGCGCATTGGCAAGCCCCTGGCCTGGTCCGAGGCCGCGACGCTGCCACTTTGCCTGCTCACGCCCGACATGCACAACCGCGCCATCGTCGACCAGGCGCTGCGCGAGGCCGTCGGCACCGTCGTGGCGCCGGCCATCGAGACCAACTCCGTGCTCGCCCTCGTGCTGGCCGTCATCGCCGGCAAGGTCAGCAGCGTGCTGCCCGGCGCCATGGTGGCCGCCGTGCGCAGCTACCGCGAGCTCGAGGCCCTGCCGCTGGTGGCGCCCGAGATCCTCACCCCCATCGGCTTCATGACCCAGGACGGCGTGCGGGCCTCGCGCGCCCTCGAGGCCGCGCTGGCCTTCCTGCAGACGCCCGAGTGGCTCGCCCAGGCCGCGCTGCACAGCGGCACGCTGGGCGAGTAGCGCGGATGGCGCGGATGGCCGTCGCCATTTAGTTCTTGAATCGGCCCATGCGCCGATCGAATTGACGGCGCGGGGCTGCCCCGACCACACTCCGCCGCCGGAAATTTTCAACAGTCCGTTTTCCCAGATCCGGCAATTTAGGAGTGATATGGCAGGTTCATCTGCAGGCGTTCTCGAGGGAGATCGCATCCAGGGCTCGGGCGCCGCGCCCGGCTTCCTCGACAAGGAACGCATCATCGCCGGCCCCGGCTACAACCGCTGGCTGGTCCCGCCTGCAGCATTGGCCATCCACCTGTGCATCGGCATGGCCTATGGCTTCTCGGTGTTCTGGCTGCCGCTGTCGAAGGCGCTCGCCACCGCCGGCACCGGCGCCCAGGCCTGCGCGCGCGAGATGAGCTTCTTCGCCGAGCTGTTCGCCACCAACTGCGATTGGCGCGTCGCCACGCTGGGCTGGATGTACACCCTGTTCTTCGTCTTCCTCGGCTGCTCGGCGGCCCTGTGGGGCGGCTGGCTCGAACGCGCGGGCCCGCGCAAGGCCGGCGTGGTGTCGGCCCTGTGCTGGTGCGGCGGCATGCTGCTGTCGGCGCTGGGCATCCACCTGCACCAGTTCTGGCTCATGATCCTCGGCTCGGGCGTCATCGGCGGCATCGGGCTGGGCCTGGGCTATATCTCGCCGGTCAGCACGCTGATCAAGTGGTTCCCCGACCGCCGCGGCATGGCCACCGGCATGGCCATCATGGGCTTCGGCGGCGGCGCGATGATCGGCTCGCCGCTCGCGGTCGACCTCATGAAGCGCTTCTCCAACGCCCACGACGTCGGCGTGATGCAGACCTTCGTCGTGATGGCGATCGGCTACTTCGTCTTCATGATGGCTGGCGCGCTCGGCTACCGCGTGCCGCCCACGGGCTGGAAGCCGGCCGGCTGGACGCCGCCGCCCGCGCAGACCAGCAACGCCATGATCACGCAGCGCCACGTGCACGTGAAGAAGGTCTGGGGCATTCCGCAGTTCTGGCTCGTGTGGCTCGTGCTGTGCATGAACGTGAGCGCCGGCATCGGCGTGATCGGCATCTCCTCGCCGATGCTGCAGGAAGTGTTCGGCGGCGCGCTGATCGACCTGCCGGGCAAGTTCGGCGAACTCGACAAGACCCAGCTCGCGGCCATCGCGGTCGTGGCCGGCGGCTTCACCGCGCTGCTGTCGCTGTTCAACATCGGCGGGCGCTTCGTCTGGGCCAGCCTGTCCGACAAGCTCGGCCGCAAGCTCACCTACACCGTGTTCTTCGTGCTCGGCGCGGTCCTCTACGCGAGCATTCCCTCGTCGGCGGGCGCGGGCAGCAAGCTGCTGTTCGTGGGTGCCTGCTGCATCATCGTCTCGATGTACGGCGGCGGCTTCTCCACGGTGCCGGCCTACCTGGCCGACCTGTTCGGCACCCAGTTCGTGGGCGCCATCCATGGCCGCCTGCTGACGGCCTGGGCCACGGCCGGCATCCTCGGCCCGGTGGTCGTGAACTACATGCGCGAGTACCAGCTCGGCCTGGGCCTGCCGCGCGAGCAGGTCTACAACCAGACCATGTACATCCTCGTGGGCATGCTGGTGATCGGCTTCATCGCCAACCTGCTGGTGCGCCCGGTGGCCGACAAGCATTTCATGAGCGATGCCGAACTCGCCATCGAGAAGAAGCTCGCGCACGAGAAGGCCGCGGCCTCCGAAGTGGGCGAGGGCTCGGGCCGTGCCGACACGGTGAGCCCCGCGGTCGTGGTGCTGGCCTGGGCGGCGGTGGGCATTCCGCTGGCCTGGGGCGTCTACAAGACGCTGATCAGCGCGGCCAAGTTCTTCCACTGAGTTCCACCGAGCGCCACCGGCGCGACACCGCGAGCGCCCGCGGGCCGGCGCCCGGCGCCCGGAATCCCCGCGGCGCTCCTAGGCGCCGGCGCTCATCTCTTCCGCGAACACGCGCTTCCACTCCTCGATCGTCGATTCGGTGACCACCGAGGCGTGGGCGGCAATGCTGAGTGCGAGGTGCGGCGTGCTGCCCGCGCTCGGCACCGCGGTGCCCATGCCGAAGCCGTCCTTCACCACGGTTCCCTGGCTCAAGGCGAAGCCGGTCTTGCGCGCCAAGCGCACGGCACTGCGCACGCTCTGCGGATTCAGGCGCGGGTAGGGCTTGAGGCCGGGGGCGATCAGGTCGATGACCTGCTCGCCATGTTCCTTGTCCAGCGCCGCAAGCAATGCGGTGGCGCCGGCGCCCACGCCCAGCAGGCGCCGCTGGCCAACCTCCACCGGAACAAAGCGCATGAGCGCCTGGCTGTCCGCCTTGGCGAGACAGACCGCCTCGACACCGCTGCGACGCATCAGGTACGCGGTGGCGCCCGTTCGACGCGAGATGGCCGTCAGCACGGGCCGCCAGTGCGCCACCTCGAGCGTGCTGGCGGACGGCGCGAGGCTCAGCTCGTGGACGAGCTCGCCCAGGCGATAGCGCTTGTCCCGCCCGGGCGAGCTCGCAAGCCGTTCCTCGATCAGGCAGCGCAGGATGCGGTGCGCGGTGGAGCGGGCCAGGCCGCAATCGGCCGCCACCTCCGCCAGCGTCACGCCCTCGGCGCCGGCTTTGCCAAGGGCGCGCAGCACCCCGGCGGCCCGGCGTATCGCCTGCGTGCCGCTGCGAGGATCCGAGTCGGGAGAAGTGCCCATGATGTGGAACAGCGGTTGCCGTGATTTCCCTTGCCGGTAGGCGAAGGGCTGGATGTCATCGAGCGCATGCGCCAAATTCGATGCTCGATTATTCCACCATGTGGTTGATCTCGATTCCCCCGAAGCCGCAACAGGAGCACGACCATGGGCCACCCGATTTCCTTCACGCCTTCCCGCCGCCGGCGCAACCTGGTTGCGGCCGCCACGGTTGCCGCGCTGGCGGGCATCGCCCCGTGGCCCGCCTTGGCGCAAGGCGCTTTTCCGGACAAGCCGGTGCGCATCATCGTGCCTTTCGGCGCCGGCGGATCCGACTCGCTGGCCCGCGCACTCGGCGAGCGGCTGGGCGCGCAGCTCAAGCAACCCGTGATCGTCGAGAACAAGCCGGGCGCTGCGGCATTGATCGGCACCGAATACGCGGCCGCCCAGCCCGCCGACGGCTACACCATCCTGTTCCTGGGCGGCGGCAGCCTGACGCCCGTGCTGGTCAAGGACCTGAAGTTCAACCTGCTGCGCGCCATGCGGCCCGTCGTGTGCGTGGCGCGCGGCGGCATGACGCTCATGGTCCCGGGCACGCTGCCGGTGAACAACTTCCGCGAGTTCGTCGACTACGCGAAGAAGAACCCCGACAAGGTCAACTTCAGCTACACCGCGGGCAGCATCCTGCTGGCGGGCGAGATGCTGAAGTCGCGCGCGGGCTTCGGCGCGACGCCCATCCCGTACAAGGGATCCACCCAGGTCGCGACGGCGCTGATCGCCGGCGAGATCCAGATGGGCATCGACGTGCCGCTCTTCTACGTCGGCATGATCAAGGAAGGCCGCATCAAGGCACTGGCGCACGGCGCGTCTGAACGCTCGCCTTCCCTGCCGGACGTGCCCACGCTGGCGGAGGTCGGCGTGCCCGACCTCAGCTTCGCCTTCTCGTTCGGCTTCTGGGCGCCGGCCGCCACGCCGAAGCCCATCGTCGACCGGCTGAACGCCGCGTTCAACGAGGTGCTGAAGGAGCCCGACATCCGCGCCCGGCTCGCGCAGGCCGGCGTGATTCCGGTCGGCGGCCCGCCGGAAGTCCATTCCAGCCAGGTGATGGCCGAGCAGCAGATGTGGGCGCAGGCCGCCGCGGCGATCGGCTACAAGCCGGAGTAGGCGCATGTTCTCCTTGTCAGGCAAGACCGTCGTCGTCACCGGCGGCGGGCGCGGCATCGGCCGGGGCATCTCGCTGGCGGTGGCGCGCTGCGGCGCCAACGTGGTGCTCAGCGGCCGCTCGATGCAGGCCTTGGCCGCCACCCGGCTCGAACTGGAAAAACTCGGCGCGCGGGCACACGCCGTGGCCGCGGACGTGACGCGCGCCGACGACATCGCGCGCCTCGTGACCGAAGCGGAAAGCCGCTTCGGCGCCATCGATGGCTGGGTCAACAACGCCGGCAGTGCGGCGCCGGGCGACACCGGCCCGCTGCTGGAGGTGCGCGAGGACCAATGGGACCGCGTGGTCGACCTGAACCTCAAGTGGACCTTCTTCGCGGCGCAGGCGGCTGCTCGCGCGATGCCGCGCGGCGGTTCCATCGTGAACATCACCTCGCGCAGCGCCTCGCATCCCAATCCCAACACCGGGCACTACGGCGCGGCCAAGGCAGCGGTCGAGAACCTCACGCTCACCATGGCCGCCGAATGGGGGCACCGGGGCATCCGCGTCAATGCCGTGGCGCCCGGGGTGGTGATGACCGAGGAACTGGCGAAAGTGTTCGACTCCGAGAGCCGCATCCGCCGCCAGGTGGAGACGGTGCCGCTGCGGCGCCTCGGCACGCCCGACGACATCGGCCCGCTCTGCGCCTATCTCCTGTCGGACGAGGCGTCGTGGACCACCGGCGCCCTCATCGCGGTCAACGGCGGCAGCCCCGTGCCCATGGGCTACCTGAGCTATCTCCACAAGGTGAACCACGCATGAATTTCGAATGGACACCCGAACAGCGGGCCTTGCGCGAGCGCGTGCGCGCGCTGCTGGCGCGCGAGCTGCCGCCCGACTGGGAACACATCAGCCGCCATGGCCCGGGCTCGCCGGCGCAGACGGCGTTTTCGCTGGCGTTCTGCCCCAAGCTCGCGGCCGAGGGCCTGCTGGTGCCGCATTGGCCGGCCGCGCATGGCGGACGCGACGCGCCGGCATGGGAGCACTTCATCATCGGCGAGGAACTGTTCGCCGCGGGCGAGCCGCGCGGGCCGCAATACATGAACGCCAACTTCATCGGCGCCACGCTGATGAAATTCGGAACGCCGCAGCAACAAGCACGCTACCTGCCCGACATGGCTGCGGGCCGCGCGGTGTGGTGCCAGGGATTCTCCGAACCCTCGGCCGGTTCCGACCTCGCCGCGCTGGCCACGCGCGCGGTGCCGCGCGGCGACGAGTACGTCATCAACGGCAGCAAGGTGTGGACCTCCTATGCCGGCATGGCGCAGACCTGTTTCCTGCTGGCGCGCACCGGCGCGGGCAAGGGCGGCATCGCCATCTTCCTGGTGCCCATGGACACGGCGGGCATCACCGTGCGCCCGATCCCGTCGCTGATCGGCCATGGCGACATCCACGAAGTCTTCTTCGACGACGTGGTGGTGCCCGCGGCGGCGCGCCTTGGCGAGGAAGGGCAGGCCTGGGCCATCATCGGCTATGCGCTCTCGCTGGAGCGCGTGGGCCTGGCCCGCTACGCGTTCTCGCGCCGCGTGCTGGACCGGATGGTCGGCGAGCTGACTGCGCAAGACCGGTTCGCCGACAGCGCCGTTCGGGCCCAGGCCGCGCAGGCCCTGGCCGCGTGCGAGGCGGCGCGCCTGCTGGTCTACCGCGTGGTCGACGAGCGCGCGCGCGGGCTGCCCCCCAGCGCCGTCTCCAACCTGGCGCGCGTCGCCGTCGTCAAGGCCGACCATGCCGTGTCGGACTTCGCGCTCGCGCATTTCGGCGATGCGCTGTGCGGCGACCGCTGGCCGCTCGTGCTGGCGCACCACGAACGCGCCATCGCCGCCGGCATCGCTTCGGGCGCGGCCGAAATCCAGCTCAACCTGGTGGCCAACGATTGGCTGCGGCTGCCACGCGAATCCCGCCTGGAGCGCTCATGAACCTTCAATTCAACCCCGATCAGGCGGCGCTGCTGGATGCGGTCGAACGCATCGCGCTGGAGCACGAGACGCGGGCGCTGTCCCACGCCAGCCACTTCGAGTGCTCCGCGCCGCTGCAGGCCGACCTGGAAGCGACCGGTCTCCTCGACGCCGCGGCCATGGAGGAACTCGGTCCCGTGGCCGCGGTGGCGATGGTCCATCGGCTCGCCAGGCTGCCGCAGTGCGTGGAGCTGGTCGCGGCCGCGCTGGTGCGCCCGCTGCTCGCGCCCACGCTGCCTGGCCCCTGCGCGCTCGTCTGGGAGCGCCGCGACCGGCCCGCGCGCTGGCTTCCCGGCGCGCGCTCGGTGCTCTGCGTTCGCGGCGACGCGGTCGAGCACGCCGTGCTCGCCGACGCCGATGTCATGGCCGTGGACAGTCCCTTCGGCTATCCGGTGGGCCGCCTGGTCGCGCCGGATGCGCTCGCATGGCGCGCGCTCGACCTGGACGCGGCCGAGCTGCGCCGGCTCTGGCGGCTGGGGGTCGCGGCCGAACTCGCCGGCTGCCTCGAAGCCGGTCTGAACGCCGTGGTCGCGCATGTGAGCGAGCGTCGCCAGTTCGGGCGCCCGCTGGGCGCGCTGCAGGCGATCCGGCACCGCCTGGCCACGGCCGCGGTGGAGGTGGAGGCCGCGCGCTGGCTCGCGCTGCAGGCGGCGCACAGCGGCAGCGATGCCGACGCCGCCCGCGCGCTGGCGCATGCGCAGGCGTGCACGCCCGCCATCACCTACGACCTGCACCAGTTCATGGGCGCCATGGGCCTCACGCTCGAACACCCGCTGCACCGTTGGACCACGCGGGCCAAGATGCTGCGCTCGGACCTGGGCGGCGCGCAGGCGCAGCAACTGGCCCTGGCGGCCCTGGCCTGGCATCTGGAGGAAACCGCATGAACGATACCCGCCCACGCATGCCGCTCAGCGGCGTCAAGGTGCTCGACCTGAGCCGCATCCTGGCCGGCCCGCTGGCCGCGCAGGCCCTGGCGGACCTCGGCGCGGAAGTCATCAAGGTCGAGCGCCCCGGCAATGGCGATGAGGCGCGCCGCTGGGGCCCTCCGTTCCTGAAGGACCGCGAGGGCAACGACACGCGCGAATCGCCCATGTACCTGTCCGCCAACCGCAACAAGCAGTCGATCACCATCGACATCGCCAGTGCGCAGGGGCAGGACCTGGTCCGGCGACTGGCGGCGCGCTCCGACGTGCTGCTCGAGAACTTCAAGGTCGGCGACCTCGCCCGCTACCAGCTGGACCATGCGTCCTTGCGCGCGCTGAATCCGCGACTCATCTACTGCTCGGTGACCGGCTTCGGTCAGACCGGTCCCAAGAGTCACCTGCCGGGCTACGACACCGTGTTCCAGGCCATGAGCGGGATGATGAGCGTGACCGGCCTGCCCGACGGCGTGCCTGGCGGCGGCCCGATGAAGACCGGCCCCAGCCTCGCCGACTTCATCGCCGGGCAGTACGCCGCCTCGGGGGTGCTGGCCGCGCTGTACGAACGCGACGGCCCCCGGGGCACGGGCATGGGCCGGCACATCGACATTGCCTTGCTCGACTGCACCATCGCCGCCCAGACGCATTCGGTCATGACCTACCTGGCGGCCGGCGTGATCCCGCCGCGCCGTGGCACCGAAGGCAACGGCGGCCTGCCTTCGCAGGCGTTCGAATGCGCCGACGGCGGCATCATCGTCATCTGCGGCAGCGAGGCGCAGTACCGGGCATTCTGCGGCGTGCTGGAGCAGCCGCAGCTGGCCGACGATCCGCGCTTCGTCACCAATTCGGCGCGCCTGGGACACCGCCGCGAACTGGCAGACGTGTTCAACGCGCTCACCCGGCAATGGCGCGCCGGCGAGCTGCTGGCGGCGCTGGAAAAGGCGGGCATCCCCAGCGGCCCGATCCATCGTTATCCGGAAGTGTTCGCCGATCCGCAGGTGGTGCACCGCGGCGTGACGCAGCGCGTGCCGCACCCCACGGCCGGAGAAGTCACGCTGTGCGTCAGCCCGATCCGCTTCACCGGGACCACGGCGCCGCAACCCACCGCGCCGCCGACGATCGGCGAGCACACCGATCGCATCCTGCGCGAGGTGCTGGAGCTGGCGCCCGAAGCGATCGCATCGCTGCGCGAGCGGCGCATCGTCTGAGAGGGCGGGTCGATGTCCGAGGACTTCGAGACCCTTCTGTGCCAGGTGTCGGAGCAGGGCGTCGCAACGCTCACGCTCAACCGCCCCGCCTCGCTCAACGCCATCAACCGGGCGATGGCCGACGAAATGACGACCGCGCTGGGTCGGCTTGCCGCGGACCCCGGCGTGCGCGTGCTCGTCCTGCGCGGCGCGGGCCGCGCCTTCTGCGCCGGCGGCGACGTGCGCGATATGGCGGGACACGGCGTTCGCCAGGCGGGCGAGGCCCTCGAAGGCATGGGCCGGTACCGCCGGCTCGTGCTCGCACTGCACGGTTTTCCGCGACCGGTGATCGCCGCCGTGGACGGCGTGGCCTTCGGCGCCGGCATGAGCCTCGCGCTCCTGGCCGACCTGGTCCTGCTGAGCGATCGCGCAAGGCTGTGCCTGGTGTTCCAGCGTGTCGGCCTGGTTCCCGATTGCGCCGCGCTCTACACCCTCCCGCGCCTCGTGGGCCTGCAGCAGGCCAAGGCCCTCGCCCTGTCGGCGCGCGAGATCGACGCCAGGGAAGCGCGGGCCATGGGCCTGGCGCTCGAAGTGCTGCCGTGGCGCAAGCTCCACGCGCGCGCGGACGAACTCGCCGCCGTCCTCGCCAGCGGCTCGCCGACCGCGCTTTCGCTCACCCGGCAGGCACTGGACGCATCGCTCCAGAGCGATTTGCCGACGATGCTGGCGATGGAGGCGACCGCGCAAGCCATCGCCCTGGCCAGCGAAGAGCACCGGACCGCGACGCAGGCCTTCGTCCGCAAGGAAGGGCCGCGGTACGTCTGGCCACCGGCCGCCGCAACGACGGTGCGGCAGCGGCGCAGGCCGGCCCATGAGCCTGGGAGCGGTGCAGCCTCGGGTGGTTGACGAGCGTGGCAACGAACCGAGTTGCGCAGCAGCCGTCGGTCTTCGTCGTCTCCGCCGGGAGCGAACGTCCCGGCTCATCGTCAGCGCCCCGAAGGCTGCGCCGCGAACACCTCGATCGCGGCCAGCCGCGCCACCGAACGGCCCGGCTTCCGGTCGCCGGCCACCACCAGGCGCGCCGCGCCGTTGCGGCCCAGTGGCGTGCCGTTGCGCGCGTAGGCCAAGAGCGCCGTCCTGTTGCCGAACTCCGGCGACATCTCCCCCAGCGACACCACCGCGCGATAGCCGTCGCTGCCGATGGCCACCACGTACATCGACAGCAGCGGATTGCGCACGCGCGCATCGGCCTGCAGCCCGACCGCGGGATCGTTGAGCAGCGACCACAGGCTCACGCCCGTGTAGGTGTCGGCACCGACCGTGAGCGTGGTCGCGGGCATGGCGCGCAGCTCGGCGAGGTCGAAGCGCGCGCGCTTGAGTACTGCCCCCGAGACCGTGAAGGCCGGCGAGGCCTCGTCGCTGGCCGAGGGGCCATGGCCCGTGGCCGCGGCCGGTGCGGTGGGCGGCGCGCCGGCGCAGCCCGCGAGCAGGGCGACGATCGCGGCGATGCCGAGCAGCCGGCGCGCGGTGCTGCCGGAGGCTTCGAGGGGCAGGGGGCGCATGCTTCGATTCCTCATCCGATGGCCAGCCGGCGTGGGCCGGCCCTGGCGCTGTGTTCATTCTGACATGACGACTTCGACGAGCGAGTCCGCGCCATCGGGTAATCCGGCGGCCGGGCCGGTCGCTGCATCGTTTACCCTTCTCGCCCACGCCCGCGCTTTTTCCGTCCGCCATGAAATCCAAAGTCCAGTTCCGCCTGCGCGTCTACCGCGACGACGTCATCGCCATCGGCCCCGGCAAGATCGCCGTGCTCGAGGCCGTGGCCGAGACCGGCTCGATCTCGGGGGCGGCCCGGCTGCTGGGCATGTCGTACCGGCGTGCCTGGATGCTGATCGACGAGATGAACCATGCGCTGAACTCGCCCGCGGTGAACACCGCCGCCGGCGGTTCGCACGGTGGCGGCACGGCGCTCACGCCGGTGGGCGAGGAGATCGTCAAGCACTACCGCGCGATCGAGAACGCCGCGCGGCTGGCCACGGCCGCCGACATCCGCGCCCTCACGCGGCTGCTCGCGCCATGAACGCACCGGCGCGCGACGAGATCGTGCTGCGCCCCGTGGGCGTGGTGCGCAGCCGCTTCACCGAGGCCACCGGCATGCCGATCCAGACCGCGGGCGCGCCCGAGGAGACGGGCCGCGTCGAGGTCCATCCCGAATTCGTGCCGGGGCTGCGCGACATCGAGGGCTTCGACTACCTGATCCTGATCACGCGGCTGCATGCCTGCGAGAACGAGAAGCTCGAGGTCGTGCCCTTCCTCGACGATGCCTCGCACGGCGTCTTCGCCACGCGCGCGCCCGCGCGGCCCAATCGGCTGGGGCTGTCGATCGTGCGGCTCACGGCGGTGGAGGGCGGCACCCTGCACTTCAGCGGCAACGACATGATGGACGGCACCCCGGTGCTCGACATCAAGCCCTACGTGCCGCGCTTCGACGTGCGCGAGACCGAGCGCGTGGGCTGGTTCGGCGCGCGGCTCGAGCGGCTGCCCGACACGCGCTCCGACGACCGGATGCGCTAGCCGGCTTCCGGCGGCGGCGGTAGCGCGCCGGGCGACGCCACCCACGGCGCCTCGCCCTGCCAGCACGACCATACGTTCTGCGACAGTGTCTCGCGCGGCTGCGGCGGTGCTTCCGCGATCGTGCCCACGCTGACGAAGCCGACCAGCTCCTCGCCGGGCTGCACGCCGAGCTGGCGCGCCAGCGTCTCGTCGAAGCAGCGCTCGCCGCTCAGCACGATCGCGCCGTAGCCGAGCTGGTGCGCCGCGCTCAGGATGTTGCCGAGCGCCGCGCCGGCACTGAGCCACTGCTCGCGCGCGGGCACCTGGCTGCGCGCGCGCGGCGACACCACGAAGGCCAGCAGCAGCGGCGGCCGCAACGCGTGCTCGCGCGCGCGGCCCAGGTCGGCGGGGCTCGCGAGCGGGTCGCGCCGCAGCTTCTCCTGCTCGAAGCAGTCGGCCAGCGCCTCGCGGCTCGCGGGCCGGAACTCGATCACGCGCCAGGGATGCAGCGCGCCGTGGTCGGGTGCGCGCAGGCCGGCCTGCAGCAGGCCGTCGAGTTCCTCGGGATTGGGACCGGGCGGCCGCAGCCGGCGCGGCGAGACCGAACGCCGCGTCAGCAGCACTTCGAGGATGCGCTCGGCACCCGTCATGTGGCGCCACCTCATGGTCGGCGCTGCGGTTCCCCGTGGTCGAGCCGCTCGACCCAGGCGGCCTTGCGGCGCAGCACCTCGCCGATGTCGTGCGCGTCGGCCTGGCCGACCAGGAAGGACTGGCTCTCGCCGCCGGGCGCCACGATCGACAGCACCACGCCGCCGTCGTCGTCGAGCGTGCGCTCGACGCGCCATTCCTGGACCTGCGTCACCTGGCGCAGCTCGGGGCCGGCCGGAGATCGAGCGGACAACGGTGTCGTGGGCGGAGGCGCGCATGGTCGGCGGTCGGTCGGGGTCCTCGTGGGACAGGGGTGGATCTGGCGCCGCGGTCTCGGGGGTAAAGGTCTGCGACGCTGTATCTGCCAGTATATGGAGGAGCCTCGGGATGCGCACCCGTCGCGCGCTCGCCGCACACTGGATTTACCCTAATAAAACCTGGAACCCGTGTTCCATCGCCGAGCCGTTCCGGCGCCTCATGCAACAATTACGCCGTATCTTCATGAACACGACGCAATCGCTCATCACGCAGACCGACTGGCATCCGCTGGTGCTGTCGATCCAGGTCGCCAGCGTGGCGACGCTGCTCGCGCTGGTCGTCGGGCTGGCCCTGGGCTGGCTGTTCGCGCGCAAGCGTTTCTGGGGCCACAGCGTGCTCGAGGCGGTGTTCATGCTGCCGCTGGTGCTGCCGCCCACGGTCATCGGCTACGGCATCCTGGTGGTGGCGGGCCGGCGCAGCCCGCTGGGCGCCTGGCTGCGCGAGCACTTCGACTACACCATCATCTTCAGCTGGCATGGCGCCGTGGTGGCCTCGGCCGTGGTCGCGCTGCCGCTGGTGCTCAAGTCGGCCAGCGCCGCCTTCGCGGGCGTCGACCGCTCGCTCGAGGCCGCGGCCAGCACCCTGCGCCAGTCGCGCTTCTCGGTGTTCCTGCGCGTCACCCTGCCGCTGGCCTGGCCCGGCATCCTGGCCGGCACGCTGCTGGCGTTCGCGCGCGCCATGGGCGAGTTCGGCGCCTCGCTGATGGTGGCCGGCTCGATCCCGCAACAGACCCAGACCCTGTCGATGGCGATCTACGACGCCGTGCAGGCCGGCCACGACGACCTCGCGCTGCTGCTGGTGATCGTGACCTCGCTGCTGTCGATCACGGTGCTGGTGCTGTCCAACCGATTCTTTTCCCTCCGCTGATTCATCCAGGAGCTTCGCATGCGTTCCATCCGCGCCTTGTCGTCCCTCGCCCTCGCTTCCGTCCTCTCCCTCGCGCTTCCGATCGGCGCCGCCGCGCAGCAGATCACCGTCTCGGCCGCGGCCAGCCTGACCGACGCCTTCAAGGAGATCGGTCCCAAGTTCGAGGCTGCGAAGGCCGGCACCACGGTGCGCTTCAATTTCGCCGCCTCGGGCGTGCTGCTGCAGCAGATCGGCCAGGGCGCGCCGGTCGACGTGTTCGCGAGCGCGGACCAGGAGACCATGAACCGCGGCGTCGAGCAGAAGCACATCGACACCGACACGCGCAAGAACTTCGTCAGCAACAGCCTGGTGCTGATCGAGCCGTCGAAGGACGGCGTGGGCGTCAAGAGCCTGCAGGACCTGGCCGGCCCGGCCGTGAAGAAGATCGCCGTCGGCAAGACAGCCACCGTGCCGGTCGGCCGCTACACCAAGCAGGTCCTCGATGCCGCCAACCTCTGGACCACGCTCGAGCCCAAGTTCGTGCAGGCCGACAGCGTGCGCCAGGTGCTCGACTACGTGGGCCGCGGCGAGGTCGAGGCCGGCTTCGTCTACCGCACCGACGCGGCCGTGATGGGCGACAAGGTCAAGATCGTGCTCACGCCCAGCGGCAACAGCCCCGTGACCTACCCGATCGCCGTGGTGGCCGAGAGCAAGCAGAAGGCCGTGGCCAAGGATTTCATCGATTTCCTCTCGAGCGACGCGGCACGGGAGGTGCTCACGCGCTATGGTTTCGGCAAACCATGATTGATGTCGATCTGAAGCTCACGGTCACCGACGGCAGCCGCCGCTTCGACCTGGCCGCGCGCTTCTCGACCGACGTTCCCTTCGCCGCGCTCTACGGTCCCTCGGGCGCCGGCAAGTCGCTGACCCTGCAGGCCATCGCCGGCCTGCTGCGCCCCACGGGCGGCCATGTGCGGCTCGACGGCCGCACACTCTACGACGCCGCCGGCGGCGTCGACGTGCCGGCCTCCGAGCGGCGCGTGGGCTACCTGTTCCAGAACTACGCGCTGTTCCCGCACCTCACGGTGCGCGAGAACGTGGCCTTCGGCCTGACCTCCTGGCGCCGCCGGCGCCTGCCGCCCGAGGAGGCCGGGAACGTGCAGTCGCTGCTCGAGCGCTTCGGCCTCGCGGCGCTGGCCGACAGCCGGCCGCAGAAGCTCTCGGGCGGCCAGCAGCAGCGCGTGGCGCTCGCGCGCGCGCTGGCCTGCCGGCCGCAGGTGCTGCTGCTCGACGAACCCTTCGCCGCGCTCAACCCGATGCTGCGCGCCGAGCTGCGCGAAGAACTCGCCGAGGTGCGCCGCGCCTGGGGCATCCCGGTGCTGATGATCACGCACGACATCGAGGACGTGCTCGCGCTGGCCGACGTGGCCTTCGTCTACAACGACGGCCAGGTGGTCCGCGAGATCGACCTGCACACGGCCGAGAGCCGCGAGCTCTCGCTGCGCGAGGCGGCCGGCGTGCCGGTCGTGGCGGACACGCCGCTGCGCAGCAAGCTGCGCGGGCTGCTGATGCAGGACGCGCCGGGCGCCTGAGCTGGCTCAGCCGGCCACGAGCTGGCGCACCACGTCCTCGAGCGTCACGCGCCCCTTGCGCACCGACGCAGCGTCGCCCTCGAACGCGATCCAGCCTTCGTTGAAGCCGTCGAGCATCTGGATGCGCGGCACCGGGTCGCGCATGCCCTGTTCGCGGAACAGCGCGCCCCAGGTCTGGCGCGGCACGGCCTCGGCCTGCACCGGCCGGCCGAGCACGCGCGCGAAGGCGGCGGCGATCTCGTGCTGCGTCACGCGCGCCGGGCCCTCGAGCTCGACCACGCGCCGGCCCTGCCAGTCCTCCTGCAGCAGTTCGGCCGCCACGCGGCCCACGTCGAGCGTCGAGACCATCGGCACCGGCCGCTCGAGCGGCTGCAGGAAGCCGGGCAGCACGCCGCGCTCGCGCGCCGGTGCCACGTCCCAGGCCAGGTTGTCGAGGAACCAGGCCGGCCGCAGCAGCGCGAGTGGCAGCGGCAGGGGCGACAGCGCTTCTTCCATCAGGGAGCGCTGGCTCAGCAGGTTCGGCTGCGTGGCCTGCGCGCCGACGGTCGAGAGGCAGACCACGCGCGCGGGCCGCGCCACCTCGAGCGCCTGGCGCACCGCGGCGATGGATGCGCGTGCCTCGGGAAAGCCCGGCAGCGGATCGAAGCACGGCGGCGGCAGCACGAACACGCCGGTGCAACCGGCGAAGGCGCGCGCCAGCGCGTCGGCGTCTTCCATCTCGGCAACGGCGACCTCGCAACCGAGCGCGGCCCAGGGCCGGGCCTTGTAGCCATCGCGCACGACGGCGCGGACTTTCTGGCCCGAAACGAGCAGGCGCGCGCGCGGCGGCACCGCCGACCTTGCCCGTGATTCCAGTGATGGCATGCATGTGATTTCTCCTTGAACGAATGCGACGCGGTGAATGCTAGGAATCGCGGGCTTTTGAGTAAATGCCGGGCAGCTCATATCATTCGTGACTCCAAATCACGGATGAACCCATGGCTCTCGACGGACGACTGCTTTCCAACGTCAGCGTGCTGGCCGCCGTCGTCGACAGCGGCAGCTTCGCCAAGGCGGCCGATGCGCTGGGCGTCACGCCCTCGGGCGTGAGCCGGGCCATCGCGCGGCTCGAGGCGCGCATCGGCGTGCGGCTGCTCGACCGCACCACGCGCTCGCTGGGCCTGACCGACGAAGGCCGCGAGCTCTATGCCAGCATCAATCCGCTGGTGCTCGGCATCGAGGACGCTGTGACGCGCGCCAGCGGCTCCGCGGGCGCGGTGCAGGGCCGGCTGCGCGTCAACGTCGACGCCTTCACCTCGCGGCTGCTGCTGGCGCCGCACATCCACCGCTTCGTCGAGCGCCATCCCAATCTCTCGCTCGAGCTCATCGCGCGCGACCAGCTCGGCGACCTCGTGGGCGAGGGCTTCGACATTGCGCTGCGCTTCGGCACGCCGCCGGCCTCCTCGCTGGTGGCGCGCAAGCTGATCGAGACCCGCGTCGCGACCGTGGCCGCGCCCGGGTACCTCGCGCGTCACGGCCGGCCCGCGAAGCCGGCCGAGCTCGCGCAACATGTCTGCATCCAGGTGCGCGATCCGCTGACCGGCCAGCCCTTCGCCTGGGAATTCCGCCGCGGCCGCAAGTCCATCGAGGTGCCGACCGCGGGCCGGCTGCTGCTGACCGATCCCGGCACCATCCTCGGCGCCTGCGTCGCGGGCGCGGGCATCGCGCAGATCAAGGCGCTGGGCATCCAGGAACTGCTCGACGCCGGGCAGCTGGTCGACCTCTTTCCCGACTGGCCCGATGAGCGCTTCTCGCTGCACGTGCTCTATCCCTCGCGCCACCTGCCGGCCGCCAAGGTGCGCGCCTTCATCGGCTTCGTCGAGGAGGTGCTGGCGCCGCGCGCCGCGGGCTGAGCCGGCCCGGCGCGGGCCCGTCATTTCCGTTTTGAATCGGAGCATGTCCCGATTCAATTTGACGCTCCCGGCGCACGCGGCGAACACTCTCCCGCATGAGCATTGGCGATATCGGCGAACAGAAGATCGAGTTCTACAAGGGCCCCGCGGGCGGCTGGGGCGCGTTGCGCAGCGTGAAGACCACGCTGCTGCGGCAGGACATCCCCCTCAAGGGCGCGAAGACCCTGCTGTCGGCCAACCAGCCCGACGGCTTCGACTGCCCGGGCTGCGCCTGGCCCGACCGCAACCATGCCTCGACCTTCGAGTTCTGCGAGAACGGCGTGAAGGCCGTGGCGGCCGAGGCCACCGCGCGCCGCGCCGGGCCCGAGCTGTTCGCGAAGCACACGGTGGCCGAGCTGATGCAGCAGAGCGACTTCTGGCTCGAGGACCAGGGCCGGCTCACGCACCCGATGGTCTACGACCGCGCGAGCGACAAGTACCGCCCGATCGAATGGGACGCGGCCTTCGAGCTGATCGCGCGCCACCTCAATGCGCTGCCCGATCCCAACCAGGCGATCTTCTACACCTCGGGCCGTGCCAGCAACGAAGCCGCCTTCCTCTACCAGCTGTTCGTGCGCGAGTACGGCACCAACAACTTCCCCGATTGCTCGAACATGTGCCACGAGCCCAGCGGCAGCGGCATGCGGCCGCAGATCGGCGTGGGCAAGGGCACGGTCACGCTCGACGACTTCGACAAGGCCGACGCGATCTTCATCTTCGGCCAGAACCCCGGCACCAACCATCCGCGCATGCTCGGCGAGCTGCGCGCGGCCTCCAAGCGCGGCGCGCGCATCGTGAGCTTCAACCCGCTGCGCGAGCGCGGCCTCGAGCGCTTCCAGGATCCGCAGAGCAAGATCGAGATGGCCACGCTGGGCTCGACGCCGATCAGCACCCACTACTACCAGCTGCGCGTGGGCGGCGACTTCGCGGCCCTCAAGGGCATGATGAAGCACGTCATCGAGCGCGACGACCAGAGCATCGTCGCCAGCGGCGCCTCGCTGCTCGACCGCGAGTTCATCGCCACCCACACCACCGGCTTCGAGTCGCTGGCCGCCGACCTGCGCGCCGAGTCGTGGGAGCTGCTCGAACAGGAATCGGGCCTGTCCGAGGCCGACATCCGCGCCGCGGCCGAGGTCTACCTCGGCGCCAAACGCGTCATCGCCTGCTGGGGCATGGGCATCACGCAGCACCAGCATTCGGTGGCCACGATCCAGATGATCGTCAACCTGCTGATGCTGTGCGGCCACATGGGCCGCGAGGGCGCGGGCGCCTGCCCGGTGCGCGGCCACAGCAACGTGCAGGGCGACCGCACCATGGGCATCTGGGAGAAGCCGCCGGCCGCGCTGCTCGACCGGCTGCAGCAGGTGTTCGGCTTCGAGCCGCCGCGCGAGAACGGCTTCGACACCGTGGAGGCGATCCAGGCCATGCTCGACGGCCGTGGCCGCGTGTTCTTCGCGCTCGGCGGCAACTTCGCGGCCGCCACGCCCGACACCTACCAGACCTGGAAGGGCCTGCGCCAGTGCGACCTCACGGTGCACGTCGCGACCAAGCTCAACCGCAGCCACGTGGTGCACGGGCGCGAGGCGCTGATCCTGCCCTGCCTGGGCCGCACCGAGATCGACATGCAGGCCGCCGGCGCGCAGGGCGTGACGGTGGAGGACTCGATGAGCATGGTGCACATCTCGATGGGCATCAACCCGCCGGCCTCGGCGCAGCTGCTGTCGGAGCCCGCCATCGTCGCGCGCCTCGCGGCCGCCACGCTCGGTGCGCGCAGCCGCACGCCGTGGCTCTGGATGATCGAGGACTACGCGCGCATCCGCGACAAGATCGAGGCCGTGTTCGACGACTTCGCGGACTTCAACACGCGCGTCGCCACGCCCGGCGGCTTTCGCCTGCGCAACACCGCGAGCGAGCGCGTGTGGAACACGCCGCAGCACAAGGCCGTGTTCTTCACCCATGCGGTGCCGACCGACACGCCGGTGCACCGCGCCCGCGCGCGCCACGGCCGCAAGGGCGACGCGAAGGTCTTCACCCTGCTGACCACGCGTTCGCACGACCAGTACAACACCACCATCTACGGCATGGACGACCGCTACCGCGGCGTGTTCGGCCAGCGCCGCGTGGTGTTCATCCATGCCGAGGACATCCGCGCGCTGGGCTTCAGGGACGGCGACTGGGTCGACATCCTCACGGTGTGGGACGACGGCCAGGAACGGCGCGCCGACCGCTTCAAGCTCGTGGCCTACGACATCCCGCGCGGCAACCTCGCGGCCTACTACCCCGAGACCAATCCGCTGGTGCCGCTGTCCTCGGTGGCCGAGAACGCGGGCACGCCAACCTCGAAGTCGATTCCCGTGATGCTGGTGGCGCACATCGCGCAGGCCGAGGAAGGCCCGGCCTCGGTTACGGGCGAAGCGATCGCGGCCTGAGGCTGGCGCGCGCCATGTCCGACGAAGCAAACGATGCCCTGCCGCTGCCCGCCGCGATCCTGCTGGCGCTGGCCGAGTTCGAGGCCGAGGGCCTGGACAGCGTCTCGCTGCCGCGCCTGGGCAAGCGGCTGGGCCAGGGCGCGAGCGTGCTGATGCGCCAGCTCGCGCTGATGGGCGACGCGGCCCTCGGCGGCGTGCCGGGGCCGGGCTGGGTCGCGGTCGAGCGCGACGGCGAGCGCTGGCTGGCGCGCCTCAGCGATGCCGGCCGCGCGCTGGCCGAATCCCTCGTCAGCGACGCGCCCGCCGCCTGAACGCCTGGCCCGCCGCGGCGGGCAGGCCCACAATAGGCGCCCACTCCTTCGCTTCCGCGCCATGTCCACCGACACCGAACTCGCACCGCTGCCCTCGATCTCGCGCCTGGGCGTGCGCGTCTATGGCGAGGCCGGCGCGCCGCCCGCCGGCATCGCGCGCGAGGACACGCTCGCGGCCGAGGTGCCGGTGGCGCTGGTGTTCAACGGCATCTCGCATGCCGTGATGATGGCCACGCCGCAGGAGCTCGAGGACTTCGCGCTGGGCTTCGCGCTCAGCGAGGGCATCCTCGACGCCGCCGACGACTGTCGCGGCATCGAGGTCGAGGCGGTCGATGCGCACGATGCCGGCCTGCCCGAGGGCATGCCTGGCGTGGAGGTGCGGCTCGAGATCTCCACGCGCGCCTTCGAGCGCCTCAAGGGCCGCCGGCGCAGCCTCGCGGGCCGCACCGGCTGCGGCGTCTGCGGCGTCGAGAGCTTCGCCGCGCTCGACCTCGCGTCCGAACGCCTGCCCGCGCACGACTGGCTGGCACGCATCGACCTGCCCACCGTGCTGCGCGCCTTCGCGGCGCTGCCCGCGCGCCAGCTGCTCAATGCCAGCGCCGGCGCGATCCATGCCGCGGGCTGGGCCACGCTCGAGGGCGAGCTGGTCGAGGTGCTCGAGGACGTGGGCCGCCACAACGCGCTCGACAAGCTGCTGGGCCGGCTCGCGCGCACCGGGCGGCTCGGCGAGCCGGGCTTCGTGGTGCTGTCGAGCCGCGGCAGCCACGAGCTGGTGCGCAAGTGCGCGCGGCTCGGCATCGCGGCCATGGCCACCATCTCGGCGCCGACCGCGATGGGCGTGCGCATGGCCGAGCTCAGCGGGCTGCGGCTGTGGGGGCTGTGCCGCGCACCGCGCGGCGTGCTCTATGCCGACGGGCTGGCGTCGCCCTCGAGCGCGCGCACCGCGTCGGCCAGCGCCTCGATGCCCTGATCGCCGAGGTCGGCCGCGGCCACGCGGCGCCGGGCGGCCCAGGTCTTGAAGTGGCGCTCCTGCGATTTCTCGTAGTGCGGGTCGTAGTGCAGCGCCATCAGCTCGGCGAAGAGCAGCGGCAATTGCGCCTCGTGCGCCCACTGCTGCCAGCGCGCCACCGTCTCCTTGCCCTGCAGTTCCTTGAGCAGGCCGAGCTGGCCGGCCAGCGCCGCGCGGTCGTCGCCGAGGTAGGCGTAGTCGCGCAGCAGGTAGGCCAGCCGCGCCTCGGGCGTGGCCACCACCTCGATGCAGGGCGCGGCGCGCATCTTCGCCACCAATGACAGCGGCAGCGAGAGCCGGCCGATGCGGATGCTCTCGCCCTCGACGTACAGCGGGCGCTGCAGGTCGATGCCTTCGAGCACCGTCGCGATGCGGGTCTCGAAATGCTTCTGCGAGGGTTGCGCCACGCCCGGCAGCGAACCCAGCAGCGAGCCCTTGTGGTGCGCGAAGTCCTCGAGGTCGAGCACCTGCTCGCCGCGCGCGGCCAGCGCATGCAGCACGCGGGTCTTGGCGCTGCCGGTGGCGCCGCAGATCACGCGCAGGTCGAGCCGCGGCGTCAGCGCGTCGAGCTGCGAGATCACGTGGCGCCGGAAGCTCTTGTAGCCGCCCGCGAGCTGCTGCGCATCCCAGCCCACCAGCCGCAGCCAGGTCACCATCGAGCCGCTGCGCATGCCGCCGCGCCAGCAGTAGACCAGCGGCTTCCACTTCTCGGGCCGGTCGGCCAGCGTGTCGGCGCAGATGCCGCGCGATGTTGGCCGCGACCATCGCGCCGCCGATGCGCCGCGCCTCGAAGGCGCCGGTCTGCACGTAGACGGTGCCGACGATGCGGCGCTCCTCGTCATCGAGCACGGGGCAGTTGATGGCGCCCGGGATGTGGTCGAGCGCGAACTCGGCCGGCGAACGGGCATCGATGATCGTGTCGAAGGCGTGGCGGTCGACGACCCGCACGGGCTGGCGGTGACTCATGGCGGGAACCTCATGCCCCCGATTGTCGCCCCGCGGCTTCAGGCGTAGGCGGGACCGAGTCCCCGGCGCAAGCGAGCGCTCGCGAAGTCCACCAGCGTGACCAGCACGAACATCGCGAGCAGCACCGTCATCGCCTGCTGCTGCTGGAAGATCGAGAGGTGGAAGTACAGCAGTTGCCCGAGCCCGCCGCCGCCCACGAAGCCCAGCACCGCGGCCATGCGGATGTTCATCTCCCAGCGGTAGAGCGTGTAGGCCACCCACTGCGGCAGCACGATCGGCAGGCTGGCATAGCTGAAGGCCGCGACCGGGCCGGCGCCCGAGAGCGTCAGCGCATGCTCGGGCTCGCGCGGCGCGTTCTCGAGCGCCTCGGCGAACAGGCGGCCCAGCACGCCCGTGGTGTGCAGCGCCAGCGCCAGCGCGCCCGCGAAGGGCCCGATGCCCGCGGCCAGCACCATCAGCGCGGCCCAGACCAGCTCGGGCACGCTGCGCAGCAGGTTGAGGATGAAGCGCGCCGTGTGGCGCGGCAGCCAGCCGGCGCGGCCGGAAGCGGGCAGTGCGAGCAGGGTGCCCGCCAGCGCCGCGAGCACGGTGCCCAGCGCCGACACCGCGAGCGTTTGCAGCGCGCCGTGGCCGACCTTGGCGAGGAAGCCGCCCGAGAGGTCGGGGCGGGAAGACTCCGCGATGAACTTGCCCATGAGCGCGAGCGACTCGGCCGAGCCCAGCGCGCGGTAATCGATGCCGAGGTAGACGAAGCTCGCGACCACCGCCGCCGCGATCAGCAGCAGCGCGATGCGGCAGCGCAGGCACGGGAGAGGGCGTGGCGGCAGATTCATGCCAGCAGCCTGCGCAGCGCGTTGCTCAGCACGTCCGCCAGCAGCACCAGCAGCAGGAACACCAGCAGGATGCTGCTGGCCTCGCCGCCGTTGAGCATCTTCATCGACTGGTCCATCAGCTGGCCCAGCCCGCCCGCGCCGACGAAGCCCATCACCACCGAGGCGCGCACCGCGCACTCCCAGCGGTACACGGTGTACGAGGCCAGCTCCTGCGCCGTGTGCGGCAAGAGGCCATAGCACAGCGCCGCGAGCCGGCCGCTGCCGGCCTCGAGCAGTGCGCGCGCGGGGCGGGTGTCGGTCGATTCGAGGATCTCGGCGTAGACCTTGCCGAGCATGCCGCCATAGGTGATGGCCAGCGCCAGCACGCCGGCCGCGGGGCCCAGGCCCAGCGCGCGCACGAACAGCAGCGCCCAGACGATCTCGGGAATCGCGCGCAGCACCATCAGCAGCCAGCGCGCCGCCTGCCGCACGATGCCCGCGCGCACGCGGCCCGGGCCGGGGCCGATGCGCGAGATCGACAGCGCGCGCGTCGTCACGAAGGCCAGCGGCGCGCCGATCAGCAGCGCGAGCGCGGTGCCGGCCGTGGCCATGGCCAGCGTCTCGAGCGTGGCCTTGGCGAGCAGCGCGAGAAAGGCGGGCGAGCCATCGGGCGGAAGGAAGCCCGCGAGAAAGCCGCCGATCACCGCGAGGTTGCCGCCGTCGAACAGCGCCCAGGGCTTGAACTCGGCCAGCGTCAGCATCGGCCAGGCGACGACCAGCGCGGCGAGCCCGAAGCCGAGCCGGCGCCGCGCCTGCGGATCGCGGTGGATGGCGTTCGCGCTCAAGCGCAGCCCGGCCGCTGGAAGGCCGCCTCGGCCGCGACCGGTTGCGGCGCGCGCTGCAAGGCCACGCCGCCCTCGCTGGCATAGAGCGCGTCGAGCAGCACGGGCGTGAGCTCGGCGGTCGGCAGGTCGAACATCAGCTGCCCGTTGCGCATGCCGACCACGCGCGGAAACCAGTGCAGCGCCAGGTCCACCGCATGCAGCGAGGCGACCAGCGTGGCGCCCGTGCTTTCGCTCTGCGCGACCAGCTGGCCCACGGCGGCATCGGCCAGCGTGGGGTCGAGCGCGGAGACGGGCTCGTCGGCCAGCAGCAGCGCCGGCCGCTGGTAGAGCGCGCGTGCGATGCCCACGCGCTGCAACTGTCCGCCCGAAAGGCGGTCGCAGCGCTCGAACAGGCGGTCCTCGAGCGACAGGCGCGCCAGCACCTCGTGCGCGCCGGCCATGTCGGAAGGATGGAACAGCGAGGCCAGCGCGCGCCAGCTCGACCACTGGCCCAGCCGGCCCGCGAGCACGGCCGTGACCACGCGCAGCCGCGGCGCGATCGGCGGTGCCTGGTGCACGGTGGCGATGCGCGCGCGCAATTGCTTCAGCGCACCGGCCGGCAGTTGCCAGGGCTGCGCGTCGAGCGTTCGCACCTCGCCTTCGCCGGGTCGCAGCGCGGCCCCGAGCACGCGCAGCAGCGTGGTCTTGCCCGCGCCCGAGGGCCCGATGACCGCGAGGCGTTCGCCGTCGCGCGCCGCGAGCTTCACCCCGGCCAGCGCGCGCTGGCCGTTGGGGTGCACCACGCCCACGCCGTCGAGCGAGAAACCCATGCGCGCTTTCTCTCTCTGGTGCTTACTTGATCAGGCCGGCCGATTTGCCCGCCGTCTCGATGCCGTCGTAGTTCGACGACTTGGTCGGGATGAACTTGCTCGCGCGCTGCAGCGCCATGATCTCCTTGTGCGCCGGATTGGCCGGATCGAGCTTGAGGAAGGCGTCGGTGAGCTTCTTCGTGAGCGCCGCGTCGAGGCCCGGGCGCACGGTCCAGTTGTAGTCGTAGTAGGTCGGCGTGGTCGCGAGCACGCGCACCTTGAGCGCGTTCGGGTTCTTGGCTTCCACCAGCTTGTCCCACACCGAGGCGTTGAGCACGCCGGCCTCGGCGCGCGAGGCGGCCACGAAGGCCACGGTGGCATCGTGCGCGCCCGAGAACGCGACCGTCTTGAAGTCCTTCTCGGGATTGATGCCGGCCTGCAGCAGGAAGTAGCGCGGCATCAGGCTGCCCGAGGTGGAGGAGGGCGCGCCGAACGCGAAGGTCTTGCCCTTGAGGTCCGCGAGCGTCTTCGCGCTGCTGTCCAGCGGCACGATGAACTTGCTGGTGAAGACCTCGTCCTCGGCGCGCTGCACGATCGGCACGGCGCCGCCGTTGGTGCGGATGCGCGCCTGCACGAAGGTGAAGCCGCCGAGCCAGGCGAGGTCGATCTTGTTCGTCGCCAGGCCCTCGACCACGGCGGCGTAGTCGGTCACGGGCGTGAACTGCACGTCCATGCCGGTTTCCTTCTTGAGGTAGTCGCCCAGCGGCGTGAACTTGCGCTGCAGCTCGGTCGGCGCCTCGTCGGGAATGGCCGAGACGCGCAGCACGCCCTGGGCGAAGGCGCCGACGGCGGCGAGGGAGAGCGTGAGCGCGAGGGCGATGCGAGCGGGAGTTTTCATGGGCGTGGCCTTTGGTGAATCGAAATGGGTCGTCAGCGGGGGCGCGGGCGGCTTGCGGTCGAGGCTTCGATAATCTCGCCTTGTCTCATTCATCGATTGACGCGCTGCCATGACCGATGCTGCATCTTCCAGGCCCCTGAATCCGCTGGCGCCGCTGCGGCTCACCAGCTTCTCGCATGGTGGCGGCTGCGGTTGCAAGATCGCACCCGGGGTGCTGTCGCAAATCCTCAAGAACCATGCGGGGGGACTGATTCCGCCCGAGCTCATGGTGGGCATCGAGACCGCCGACGACGCGGCAGTCTACAGGCTCAACGACGAGCAGGCACTGATCGCCACCACCGATTTCTTCATGCCGATCGTGGACGATCCCTACGAATTCGGGCGCATCGCGGCCACCAATGCCATCAGCGACGTCTACGCCATGGGCGGACGGCCGATCATGGCGCTGGCCATCCTCGCGATGCCGATCAACCAGCTGCCGGTGGAAGTGATCGCCGAGATCGTGCGTGGCGGCCAGGACGTCTGCCGCGCCGCCGGCATTCCGATCGCGGGCGGCCACACCATCGATTCGGTCGAGCCGATCTACGGGCTGGTCGCCATGGGCCTGGTGCATCCCCACCGCGTGCGGCGCAATGCCGACGCGAAGGCGGGCGACGTGCTGGTGCTGGGCAAGCCGCTGGGCGTCGGCGTGCTGTCGGCCGCGCTCAAGAAGGAGCAGCTGTCCGAGACCGGCTACCGCCAGCTGATCGAGAACACGACGAAGCTCAACACCCCCGGCATCGCGCTCTCGGCGCTCGAGGGCGTGCATGCGCTGACCGACGTCACGGGCTTCGGCCTCGCGGGGCATGCGCTCGAGCTCGCGCGCGGCGCGAAGCTCTCGGCCGTCGTCGAATGGCCGAAGGTGCCGCTGCTCGACCAGGTCACGGCGATGGTCGCCGAGGGCTTCGTCACGGGCGCCTCGGGCCGCAACTGGGCCGGCTACGGGGCCGAGGTCGAACTCGCCGCCGGCCTGCCGCCCAGCGCGCAGGCGCTGCTCAGCGATCCCCAGACTTCGGGCGGCCTGCTCGTGAGCTGCGCGCCCGAGGCGGTCGACGCGGTGCTCGAGATCTTCAGGCGCGAGGGTTTCGCGCAGGCGGCGGTGATCGGCGGCATGGAGGCGGGTCCGCCGTCGCTGCGGGTGGCGAAGGGGCAATAACCCTCGAACCCGCCGCCCGGGCGCCCGCTGGGCTATCGTCGCGCCCATGAACGCTTCCCTCCGCCTGGGTTGGCGCACGCTCTGGCGCGACCTGCGCGCCGGCGAACTGCGCCTGTTGATCGTCGCCGTGCTGCTGGCCGTGGCCGCGCTCACGGCCGTCGGCTTCTTCGCCGACCGGTTGCAGGGCGGCCTGAAGCGCGACGCGCGCCAGCTGCTGGGCGGCGACGCGGTCATCGTCAGCGACAACCCCACGCCCGAGGCCTTCGTGGCGCAGGCGCGCTCGCTGGGGCTGCAGTCCGCGGGCACCTACGGCTTTCCGACCATGGCGCGGGCCGACGATGCGCAGGGCGGCGCGAGCAAGCTGGTGGCGCTGAAGGCGGTGGCCGAGGGCTATCCGCTGCGCGGCAACGTGCAGACCGCGACGGCCCTCGGTGCGCCGGGCGCGGTCACGCGCGACGTGCCGGCGCCGGGCGAGGTCTGGGTCGATGCCTCGCTGCTGGACTCGCTGGCGCTCAAGGTCGGCGACACGCTGCTCCTGGGCGACACCGGCCTGCGCGTGGGCCGCGTCATCACGCTCGAGCCCGATCGCGGCGCGGGCTTCATGAGCTTCTCGCCGCGCGTGATGCTCAACCAGGCCGACGTGCCGCGCACCGGCCTCGTGCAGCCGGCCAGCCGCGTGGGCTACCGGCTCGCGGTGGCGGGGCCCGATGCGGCGGTGAAGCGCTTCGTCGACTGGTCCGAGGCCCAGATCAAGAAGGGCGAGCTGCGCGGCGTGCGGCTCGACTCCTTCGAGAGCGGCCGGCCCGAGATGCGCCAGACGCTGGACCGCGCCGAGAAATTCCTGAGTCTGGTGGCGCTGCTGGCGGCGTTGCTGTCGGCCGTGGCGGTGGCGCTGGCCGCGCGCGGCTTCGCGGCCAACCACCTCGACGACTGCGCCATGCTGCGCGTGCTGGGCCAGAGCCAGCGCACCATCGCGTGGGCCTATGCCTTCGAGTTCGCGGTGGTCGGGCTGGTGGCCAGCGCGCTGGGCGTGGCGATCGGCTTCGGCGTGCACTACGTGTTCGTGCTGCTGCTGGCGGGCCTGGTCGAGACCGCGCTGCCTTCGGCCACGCTGTGGCCCGCGGCCTTCGGCCTGGGCATGGGCCTCACGCTGCTGTTCGCCTTCGGGCTGCCGCCGGTGCTGCAGCTCCGCGCGCGTGCCGCCGCTGCGCGTGATCCGGCGCGACGTGGGCGGGCTCAAGCCGGCCTCGCTCGCGGTGCTGGGCATCGGGGTGGCGGGCTTCGCGGCGCTGCTGATGGCGGCCAGCAGCGACATCAAGCTGGGCCTGATCGCGGTCGGCGGCTTCGCGGGCGCGGTGGCGGTGTTCGCGCTCTTGAGCTGGCTCGCGGTCAAGCTGCTGCGGCGCAGCGTCAACGAGACCACCGCGCCGCGCTGGCTGGTGCTGGCCACGCGGCAGATCTCGGCGCGGCCGGCCTATGCGGTGGTGCAGGTCAGCGCGCTCGCGGTCGGCCTGCTGGCGCTGGTGCTGCTGGTGCTGCTGCGCACCGACCTGGTGGCGAGCTGGCGCAAGGCCACGCCGCCCGATGCGCCCAACCGCTTCGTCATCAACGTGATGCCCGACCAGAGCGAGGCCTTCCAGAAGGCGTTGCGCAGCGGCGGTGTCGACAAGTTCGACTGGTACCCGATGATTCGCGGCCGCCTGATCGCGATCAACGACAAGCCCGTGACGCCCGACGACTACACCGAGGACCGCGCCAAGCGGCTGGTGGACCGCGAGTTCAACCTCAGCAACAGCGCCGAGGCGCCCGCGCACAACAGCATCGTGGCCGGCCGCTGGACGCCCGGCGCGCAGGGCGAGGTGAGCGTGGAGGAAGGCCTGGCCGAGACCCTGGGCCTGAAGCTCGGCGACAGCCTGCGCTTCGACATCGGCGGCATGCAGAACGATGCGCGCATCACCTCGCTGCGCAAGGTCGACTGGGGCTCGCTGCACGCCAACTTCTTCGTGATGTACACCGTGCCCACGCTGGCCGACGTGCCCACCACCTTCATGGGCGCCTTCCGCGCGCCCGAGACCAAGGGCTTCGACAACGCGCTGGTGCGCGCCTTCCCGAACGTGACCAACGTCGACATGAGCGCCACCATCAACCAGGTGCAGACGGTGCTCGACCAGGTGATCCGCGCGGTCGAGTTCCTGTTCGGCTTCACGCTCGCGGCCGGGCTGGTGGTGCTGTTCGCGGCCGTCACCGCCACGCGCGAGGAGCGCGCGCGCGAGTTCGCCGTGATGCGTGCGGTCGGCGCGCGCGCCAGCCTGCTGCGCCAGGTGCAGCGCGCCGAACTCGCGGGCGTGGGCTTGCTCGCGGGCTTCCTCGCGAGCATCGTGGCCTCGGTGATCGGCTGGGGCCTGGCGCGCTTCGTGTTCGAGTTCACATGGACCGCCTCGCCGCTCGTGCCGGTGGCCGGTGCGCTGGCCGGTGCCGTGCTCGCGCTGGGCGCGGGCTGGTGGGGGCTGCGCGAGGTGCTGCGCCGGCCCGTGGTCGAGACGCTGCGGCGCGCTGCGGAATGAACTGAGTCGCCAGCCAGGCATCGCGCGCCGATTTTTTTCGCGCGTGAATCGGAAAGGGGCCGGGAGTGCACTACATTCCCCGGCCCTGCTTTTTTGTGAATCGACTTTCCCGCATGCGCCTGGCGTCCTTCCAGATCACCCACTTTCGCTCGATCAACGACAGCGGTCCCATCGAACTCTCCCGGATCACCACGATCCTCGGCCGCAACGACACCGGCAAATCCAACCTGCTGCGCGCGCTGCACAGCCTGAACCCGGCCGAGGGGCCGGTGAGCGCGCTGAGCCCGATCAAGAACTTTCCGCGCCACCGCCGCCTGAGCGAATGCACGGCCGACACGCCCGTGGTCCACACGCGCTGGCGTCTCGAGCCGCAGGAGCAGGCCGAGCTGGTGCGCATGCTGCCGCGCGCCTCGGGCGTGAGCCACGTGACGGCGGGCCGTGGCTATGGCCCGGCGCGCTGGGCCGGGCTCGAGGGCCTGGGCGACCTGTCGATCGACGTCGGCGATGCCAAGGGCAAGATCCGCAAGATCGTGCCGGCCGTGAAGGCCGCGGCCGAGAAGCTGGCCGACGAACTGCGCGCGCCGCTCGAGCAGGCGGCCGATGCCTTCGATGGCGCGATGATCCTCAACCCCGACCTGCTCAAGTGGTCCGAGGGCGCGCAGCTGGCACTGGCCGCGCTGCGCCAGGCGCTGGCCGCGGCCGGTGCCGAGCTGGCCGACAAGCCCGCGCAGATGGTGACCGAGCTCGAGGAGCTGTCGCTGTCGATCGTCAGCGACGGACCGGCGCTCGCGCGCGCCAAGGACTGGATCCTCGCGCGGCTGCCGCGCTTCGTGTTCGTCGACGAGTACCCCGCGCTGCAGGGCCGCCAGAACATCGCCGACTACCTCTCGAGCGAGGCGCGCGACCATCTCTCGAGCGCGCAGCGCAGCTTCGGCACCCTGTGCCGTGCCGCGGGCCTCGATCCGCGCGAACTGCATGCGCTGCACGAACGCGGCGACCAGGCCACGCGCAACCAGCTCGTGAACCGCGCGGGCGCGGCGATGACCGCCGAGATCCGGCGGCTGTGGAAGGACCGGCCGCTCAAGGTGCGTTTCAACCTCGACGGCGACGAGTTCGACACGCTGGTGTCGGACCCGGGCAGCGCCTACGAGGTCGAGGTCGGGCTCGACGAGCGCAGCCGCGGCTTCCAGTGGTTCTTCGCGTTCCACGTGGCCTTCTTCGCGGGCTTGCGCAACGAGGGCGGCGAGGCCGGCGAAGGCAGCGCGCAAGGCGACGGCGGCATCGTGCTGCTGCTCGACGAACCCGGCCTGCACCTGCATCCGCGCTCGCAGGCCGACCTGCTCGCGCACTTCGAGCAGGATTTCGCGCAGCAGATCGTCTACACCACGCACTCGCCCTTCATGGTGCCGGCCGGCGAGAAGGCCGCGGTGCGGATCGCGCAGCTCGAGGGCGGTGCGGGCACCACGCTGAGCAGCCGCGAGCTGGCGGCGATCGGCGGCAGCGCGTGGATCGGCGCGCTGTTCGATCTGGCGCAGGAGCCGTCGGCCGCAGTGTCCGAGTCGGCCGTGGCGACCGTGCCAGCCGAGCCGGCTGTGGCCGCCTGAGTCAGTCCCGCCTGACCTCTTCGTCGGTCGGCGGCGGAAACATCCGCTCGACCGCGAAGTCCACGAAGGCCCGCACCTTCGGCGACAGCTGCCGGCTCGACGGCCACAGCGCCGAGAACTGGCCGCGGTGCGTGACGTGGGGCGCGAGCACGCGCTGCAGCTCGCCGCGCGCCAGCGCATCGCGCGCGAGGAAATCGGGCATGAAGCCGATGCCGAGCCCGGCGATGGCGGCGCCGAGCATGGCCTCCATGTTGTTGCACAGCATCGTGCAGGGCAGCCGCTCGGGCAGGCCCGGCAGGGTCCAGTCCTCGATGCGCGTGCCGGTCACGAACTTGTAGCGCAGGCAGGCATGGTCGGCGAGCTCGGCCGGCTGTTGCGGCACGCCATGGCGTGCGAGGTAGGCCGGCGCGGCCACCAGCAGGAAGCGGAACGGCCCGAGCCTGCGCGCCACCAGCCGCGAATCGACCAGTTCGCCGCTGCGGATCGCCACGTCCACGCCCTCGGCGATCACGTCGACCAGCCGGTCGTTGAAGTCGAGGTCGAGCTCGATCTGCGGATAGCGGGCCTGGAAGTCCGGCAGCATCGGCAGCAGGAAGCGGTAGCCGATGGTCGGCAGGCTCACGCGCAGCCGGCCGCGCGGCTGGGCGACGGCGTCCTGCATCATCGCGCGCGCATCGTCGAGCTCGTCGAGGATGCGGCGGCAGCGCTCGTGGAACATCGCGCCTTCCTGCGTGAGCCGCACCTGGCGCGTGGTGCGGTTGAACAGCCGCAGCCCGAGCTGCTGCTCGAGCCGCGCCACGTTCTTGCCGACCGCCGAGGCGGAGATGCCGAGCAGCCGCCCCGCCTTGGCGAAGCTCAGCAGGTCGGCCGCCCGCACGAAGGATTCGAGGCCGCTGAAACTGTCCATCGATTGGCAACCTCAGGTTGGGAGTGAGTGGATCGGTACGCCAATTCTCTTTGCATTCAATCATTTTTATCTTCTCTTCACGCCGATGAGGGCGTCGGCCGGGCCTCCGGAACGGCGCCGCCCGGCCCTGTCTTCGGTCCTGCGTGAAGGGTGTCCATGTCTTCTTCTCTTGTTTCGTCTTCTCCGGCGCCACGCCCGTACTGGCTGCTCGCCGCCGTCTGCCTGGCCGGGATCGGCATGCCGCTGAGCTTCACCGGCCCGGCCGTGGCGCTGCCCGCCATCCATGCCGCGCTGGGCGGCAGCCCGGTGCAGCTCAACTGGGTCACCAATGCCTTCATGCTGAGCTTCGGCGGCACGCTGATGGCGGCCGGCGCGCTGGCCGATGCCTACGGGCGCAAGCGCGTGTTCGTGCTCGGGCTGCTGCTGATCCTGCTCGGCAGCCTGTTCGCGGTGTGCGCGCCGGGCATCGTGTGGTTCGACCTCGCGCGCGCCGCGCAGGGGCTCGGTGCGGCGGCGGCTTTCGCCGCCGGCACCGCCGCGCTGGCACAGGTCTTCGACGGCGCGGCGCGCACGCGCGCCTTCAGCCTGATCGGCACCTCGTTCGGCGCCGGCCTCGCCTCGGGCGCGCTGCTCGCGGGCTGGCTCGGCGAACGCTTCGGCTGGCAGGCCGTGATGTGGAGCCCCGCGCTCGTGAGCCTGGCGGCGCTGGCGATCGGCGCGGCGTGCATGCGCGAGTCGCGCAACCCGCAGGCCATGGGCCTCGACGTGCCCGGCACCCTGAGCTTCACGGGCGCGCTGAGCCTGCTGACCCTGGGCGTGCTGCAGGCGCCCGACAGCGGCTGGGGCAGCCCCTGGGTGATCGGCGCGCTGGCCGGCGCCGTGCTGCTGGGCGTCGTCTTCGTCGCGATCGAGCGCCGCGTCGCGCATCCGATGCTCGACCTGACGCTGTTCCGCTATCCGCGCTTCGTCGGCGTGCAGCTGCTCGCGAGCGCGCCGGCCTATGCCTTCGTCGTGCTGCTGGTGCTGCTGCCGATCCGCTTCGTCGGGCTCGAGGGGCGCGACGTGGCCGAGACCGGCCGGCTGATGCTCGCGCTGTCGGGGCCGATCCTCGTCGTGCCGACCCTGGCCGCGTGGCTCGCGCACCGCTTCCCGGCCGGCGCCATCTCGGCCGTGGGGCTGCTGGTCTGCGCCGTGGGCCTGTACGCGCTGGGCCGCTGCGCGCCGGGCGCGGCACCGCGCGAACTGCTGCTGCCCCTGCTGCTGATTGGCGGCGGCATCGGCCTGCCCTGGGGCCTGATGGACGGGCTCGCGGTCGGCGTCGTGCCGCGCGAGCGCGCGGGCATGGCCTCGGGCATCTTCAACACGGTGCGCGTGGCGGGCGAGGGTATCGCGCTGGCGCTGGTCGGCGCGGCGCTGACGGCGCTTGTAGGGGCGCGGCTGGCGCATCTGCCGGGCGTCGGCGCCATGGCCTCGGGATCGCCGGCCGCCTCGCAGGCCGCGCAGCAGGTCACGACCGGTGGCCTGCCGCAGGCGCTCGCGCTGCTGCCGGGCCTGGACCGCGCCGCCGTGCTGCAGGTGTATGGCGACGCCTTCGCCACGCTGCTGCTGGGGCTCGCGGCCGTGACGGTGCTGACCGCGGTGGTGGTGTTCGCGTTCCTGCGCGGCGAGGCGCCGGCGCAGGGGGCCGAGGCGGCGCTGAACTGCCCGGCGTCCTGAGCGGCACCCGCGCGTCAGTCGAGCCGGATGTTCGAGCCCTCGAGCCGGGCCTGGCCGGCGCCCAGCGGTTGCACCTTGGCGTCGTCGGCTTCCACGTTCGTGAAGTCGACCGTGCGCACGATGGTGTTGCCGAGCAGCTCCAGCGTGCCGATGCGGCTGTGCTGCAGCTCGAGGCGGCCGAACTCGTTGCCTTCGAAACGCACGTGGGCGCTGCGCAGGTAGGTGGCGTCGAGGTGGTCGATGTGGCTGTGGCGGAGGGTGAAGGTCTGGTTGACTTTGGGGGCAATGCCCTCGGCCTTGGAGCCGACCGTGCCGAAAACGAGGCCTGCCGCCTTGCTGCCTCCCTGGATCCTGACGTTGTCGATCAGCGCGTGCGCCGTGTCGGCAGAGCCGAGCCCAAAGCTGAAGTGCGACTGTCCGGACGCACTGAACTGGCTGTCCCTCACAGTGATGCGCGAACCGCCGTCGATCCACCCGCTCAAGGAGCCGCCACGCACGCGTTCGATCAGAAGATCGCCGCGCAATGCGGCGCCGTTGAAGTCGAGATCGTCGAGCACCGTGTCCCGGAGGGTGAAGGATTCGAGGGTCGCGGGCACCATGTTGAAAGCGTTCCTCAACCTGCAGTTCTCGATGAGGACGTGGGCGCCTTCCGGGTGATAGGAAACATCGTCGAAGTCGCAGTTCCTCGCGATCAGTTTCGCGTCGGCGCTGATGTCGAACCACTTGACGACGCAATTCAGGAAGCTCGCCTCTCCGTAGGTTCCGATCGCGCCCTGACGATTCCTGTCGCTGCTCGACCCGATGAAGCGGCATTTCTCGAAGACCACGTTCGTGCTGCCGGCCTGGCCTCCCCAGTTGGAGTTGCCGCCCGAGCTGCAGTTGTGGAACCGCACGTTCGTCATGACGCCGAATTCGATGACGCCGGAGAAACGGCAATTGCGGAACTCGACGTTCTCCATGGCCTCGAGCCGTATCCGGTAGCCGCCATCGAAGTCGCAGTCGATGAATTGCAGACGGCGCCAGGTCTGACCATGGAACTCCGAGTCGTGGAAGGACGCGTTGCTCACCGTGAGCGTGGCATTGCCGGTTTCGCGCAGACGCAGGGCGTCGTCCTGCAGATACTGGAATGGCTTCCCGAAATCCTTGATCTCTTTCTTCATGCTCATGCGACAACCCGTCAAGAGTGCGGTGGAGGTGGAGATCGATAGGCCTGCTAGCGATCGGAACAACTGGCGACGTTGCATGGGACTAACGCTGCATACGGATGACTTTTCGGGGATCCGGGTAGAGATTGCCCGACGGCGCTGGCGACTGACCCCAGGCGAAGTGAAGCCAGTTCCAGTCCGGAATCTCGCCGTGCTCTCCGTAGCGGCGGTGCATGAAGTCGACCGTGGAGGTGCCTAGCAGCGCCGTGCCGATGTCCATCGGAAACAGCCACGGGTCTTCGACATTCATGTCGGCAGCCCAATCGGGCATGTGCTTCCCGATACGGGGTTTTCTTGAGTTCGATCGCGAGGAACGCCTGCGGCACCCGCTGCGTGATGCGCCTGTCGGTGCTCTTGCTGGCAGGCGTCGATGGCCCAGGTGGCGGGACGGGGCGCTTGATCGGAGCCATCGCGCGATCCAGCAACAGCATGTCGGTCTCGGAGAAGTGGAGGTGCATTCCTGTGCCTTCCGTTCGAAGCGATGGAGCCAGCCGATGCCAGACGGGGCGTGGTCTTGGCGAACTGCTGTGTCGGACCTGAACCATCTCGCACACCCAGACCCCGACCCCCCCCGATGCAATCCAGCACCGCCATCCGCTCGCTCAACAGCACCTCGACCTCCGGCGACCGCCGCGATGTCAGCAGCTCCGTGCGCTGCCCCCAGACGAACCGCAGCGGCGGATCCTTCGGATGCATCAGGTGCAGGTAGTCCAGCGCCACCGCGAGCCGGGGCCGCCCCGTCCCCGTCGCGCTTCGCACCTGCGAGAGCCGATGGCGCACCGGATCGAGCAGGCTGCCCGCGGGTGGGCGCAAGGTCCAGCCCGCGAGTTCGCCGTCGAGGTTCTGGTAGCCGATGGGTCCGCCGCAGCTCGACACGACGAAGCGCGTGGCGCGGCCGTCGCCGGCCTGCGGTCCCTCCAGCCCCGGGTCCCGGGCGCTCGTGACCTCGACGCGTCCCCTGGACTTCGCGCTGCGCGCGGCCTGGTAGAGCCCGGCACGGTGGCTGTGGCCGCTGAAGTGCCAGTCGACCCGCGGGCCATCGCCGAGGACCAGGTGGTCGAAGTACCAGCGCAGCCGGCGCTCGCAGGTGCCCATGTTGAAGGCGGTGAGGCCGCCCGGGCTGTGGAGCTGGCCATCGGGCGCGTCGGCCGGCGTGAAGCCGGCATCGGCGGCCGAGAAGGGCACGTCCTGGTCGTAGCTGAAGATGGTGAAGTGGCTCGCCACGAGCAGCGATGCGCCGTTCGCGGCCTTGAGCTGCTGCGCATGCCGCAACAGCGCCTGCTGCCCGGGGCTGAAGCTGCTCGCGGCGCGCGGCAGGATCATGGCGCCCTGGCGGTCCACGCCCACGCTGCCGGTGCCGCCCGCGAGGTTCTGGAAGTTCTCGTGCTCGCCCCAGGCCAGCCCCACGAGCAGCTGGCCCGCCGTTCGCGCGCCCTGCCGCCCACCGAACCCGACGACGAAGTCGCCAAGCGGATTGAACAGCGCGCCGAAGACATCGAAGTTGGCAGCGTCGTAGTTGAGCGAGGTGTAGGTCTGGCCATAGGTCGGGCCATAGGCGAGCGCGGCTTCGTAGATCGTGAGGTTGTGGTCGGCCGCGATGCCTTCGTTGGCGCGGGTCGACGAGAAGCGGCTGGCCTCCTCGAGCCGCGTGCGATGCCGCGCGAGGGCAGGGTCGGTGCGCTCCGCGACCGAAGGGCCGGCATGCCGGCCGGCGTTCTCCATCGCGCCGAGCGCCATGCCCCAGCCGCCCACGCGCGGGCTGATGCCGTAGGGCATCTCGTAGGCCTCGTGGTTGCCGGTGGTCATGAAGACCGGCAGCTTGAGCCGCGCATAGGCATGCCGCACCAGGCTGTAGACCTGCATGTCGTCCTGCCAGCGCGCGTAGAGCTCGGCGTCGTGCGCGTTGCCGAGGATGTTGAAGGCGCGCCATTGTTCGCCCAGCGTGGCGCCGGCACGCGCGGGATCGATGTTGCGGTTGAAGTCGATCAGGTCGCCGGTCAGCAGCAGGGCGGTGTCGGGCTCGCGATTTGGGGTGACGGCCTCGAACAGGGCACGCAGGTGCAGGAAGGCATTGCACAGGGTGCGCGCGGCGAAGGGTTCGGCGAGCGGGCCGGCGCCAGCCGCGCCCTCGAGCAGGATCGCGCGCGAACGAGCCAACGCCTGCTGGCGCAGGTTGACGTGCACGTCGCTGAGGTGCGCGATCCGCAGCGTCGGCATGCGCGCGCGGATCACGGGGTGCCAGGCCTGCAGCCGCGGCCGGTCGGCACCGGGCGCGCCGATGCGCGTGGCGCCGATGGCTTCGACGTCGTACTCGCGCAGGTCGCCGATCGCTCCGCCGCGCGTGCCGCGCTGCGCCTGCAGGAAGCGCTGGACCAGCAGGTCCTGGTAGTGCGCCGCGCAGGGCGCATCGCCGCCGGGCCAGGCCTTCTGCTCGGCCGGCGTCAGTGCCACCATCCAGGCGAAGCTCAGGAAGCCCGAGGCGTCGATGCGCGTGAAGGGCGCGGTGCGCGGGTCGAACTCGATCTCGTAGAGCGTGCCGCCTTCGAATTCGCGGTAGAGCCGCATGCCCGCGGGCGAGAGGCTGAAGGCCGTGCCGTCGCCGCAATGCACGATCGTCTGCGCGCGGAAGGGGCCGAGGGCGCGCGTCGTGAGCGCGGCGCGTGCCTTCGCGTAGGTCCGGCCATCGCCGAACAGCGTGCCCTGCGTCGTATCGGTGTCGGCCGGCTTGCGCTCGATGGAGCACAGGCGCAGATGGCGGTCGATGTAGGGATGCGCGGCCTGCGCGAGTCCGGTCGTGGCGTCGACGGCGAAGCGGCGGCTGTCGCCGGCGTTCACGCCGATCACGAGGCGCGCGCGGGTCTGGCCCGGTGCCAGCACCAGCGGGCAGCCGAGGCTCGGGTACAGGATCACGGCCGCGACCCGCGCCGTGGCCTCGGAGGAACGGCAACTGACGCTGCGGTCGTGCTGGCCGTTGCCGGCGTTGGCGAGGCTGCTGGCGATGTCCATGGGCGGTTCTCTTGGGGGCGCTCAGTGCGGTGAAGCGGCGGGTTGATGGCTGGAGGCGCGGCCCGCGATCTGGCGCGCCATGTCCTCGAGCACGCGCGCCGCATGGCGCCGGCGTTCGTCCTCGAGGACCTCGGGCGCGATGCCTGCGACGGCGCGCAGGAGGCCGCCGCTCTGCGCGCGGGCGTCGGCCGCGAGCGCGCACATCCACGGCTGCTCGATGATCGCGGGATGCACGCGCAGGCACAGCGCCACCGCGATGCGCTCGTTCTGCCATCCCGTCAGGCCCAGCGCTTGCACATGCGCCAGCGCCCGCCTGGCGATGGCGCGGTGCAGCCAGCACGGAACGCCATCGAGGTCGCCGGCCGCAACGTCCTCGTCGAGCACCAGGTGCAGCAGGCGTTCGGCGCGGTTGAGGGCGTCGATGCGCTCGAGCAGCGCTTCGCCCAGCACCAGCGCTTCGGTGCGCGGCGCCGCCATCGGCCGTGCGGCGCCCGCGCGGTGTTCGAGGCCGAAGCGGGCATTCCAGCCCCACCAGCCGTCGAAGGCGCCCACGAAGGCCTGGCGTTCCACCGCGGGCCAGAGGTCGACCATCGCCATGCCGGTGCAGGCATCGAAGCAGCGCAGCAGCAGATCGGTGCGCCCGCCGTCCGCATCGACCATGGCGGCATCGAGCCAACTGCGCAGATGGTTGGCGAGTCGCAGCATCGGCAGCGGGCTGCCGAGCAGCAGCAGGGCCTGCGGCAGCGCGGCGAGGCGCGCCAGTTCGTCGATGGCTGCGTCGGGCATGCACGCCGGCAATGCCACGAGCCAGGGGCCGTCGCTCGCGAAGCGCGCCTCGGGCGTGCCGTCGAGCAGGGCGCAGGCCTCGAGGCCGTGGCGCGCGATCCAGCGCGCGAGCGCGCCTTCGGGCGTGCAGAGCGCCGCTTCCGCGAGCGCGTACACGGTGGAGCCCGCGGGCGCCGCCTGCCGCAGACGGTGGAGGTCGCCGGCCAGCCGCCGCAGCAGCGCCGCCTCGATCGATGCCATGGCCGTCATTCGCGCGGCACCACGCCGGATCGCTGCGCGCGGGCGCGCGCCATGCAGGCCTCGCAGACGCTGGCGGCCTCGGCGGTCGGGCGCGTGTCCGGTCCCGGCGTCGCATGCAGGGCCGCGTGCTCGATCCAGCTGCCGGGCGTGCCATGGCGGATGCCGCCCTCGCGCCATTCGCTGAAGCTCGCGCCGCCCACCAGCGTGACTTTCTTCTTGCCGACGATGTAGACCGTGTCCTCGGTGCTGACGATCTCGATGTTTTTCAATGCGGTGGTTTCGATGGCATCGCTCTGCGCCTCGAAACGGACTTCGCCTTCCGAGGCGAAGGCCCGGATGCCATGGCGCTTGGCGAAGACGCGCAGGCCCTCGGCGACGCTGGCCAGCAGCCGTCGGCCGGTGCCGATCGAGGCATGGCCGGCGCTGCTGAACTGGGTGTGCGCCCCGCTGTGGCCGTGCAGCCCCTGGTCGGCGCTGAACGCGATGCCGGCGGGGCTCGCGAGCACCAGATGCGGCGCGTCGAGTTCGGGAAGTCGCCGCGCGTGCCGCGCAGCGCGTCGTTCTGCTGCCGCAGCGCGGCCGCGACGATGGCCTGGTCGTCCTCGCCGTCCTGCGCGTCGGCATGGCGCGCGGCCAGCGCCAGCGCCTCGACCCGGCTGCTGGCCCGCGTCAGCCGCCGCGTCGTCTCGTCCATGTGCTTGGCATGCTTCGCGGCATCGGGCCGCGCTTCGGTGCTCACGAGCAGACCGTCGTGTGCGCGCAGCACGCCATGCGCGTCGGTACGCAGCTCGAAGCCCTGGCCGCGCGCCTCCTTGCGCCCGGCGTTGTCTTCCACGCGCGTGAGAAAGCCCAGGCCCAGGCTCGAATGCCCGTGGTCGCTGCGCAGCTGTGCCTGAATCTCGCCTTCGCTGTCGTCCATCAGCAGGTGGTTGCCGCGGCCCGCGGCGGCATTGCCACCACGCGGTGCCAGCTCGCGGCTGCGCCAGCCGCTCAGCGCGTGCTGCGCGGGCAGGGCCCAGGGCGGCAGGTTCAGTGCGTTGTGAACGCGCCCGGTGCAGATCGGCAGGTCGGGGTCGTCGCCGATGAAGTCGACGAGCACCTCCTGCCCGATGCGCGGCACGTGGATCGCGCCGAGCTGGTTGCCGGCCCACGGCGAGCAGACGCGCAGCCAGCAGCTGCTTTGGCTGTCATGGGCACCGAGCCGGTCCCAGGGGAACTGCACCTTGATGCGGCCCAGCGCATCGGTCCAGAGGTTCTCGCCCGCGGGGCCGACCACCACGGCCACCTGCGGACCGCCGGCGCGCGGCTTGGGCTGCGTGGGCACGGGCCGCAGCGTTTTCGGCCATCGGATGCGCGACGAGCTCGACCTCGGCGCGCCAGCGCTGCGGGTCGGCTGTGTCGCGCTGGCTCTCGTGGCCCGTGTCCTCGAGCAGGAAGCGCGCATGGAGCACCAGGTACTCGGCGTTCGCGGCCGCGCGCGGATGCTTGCGCAGGCCGAAGCTGCATCCGGGCACCATGCCGCGCAGGTTGCCGCTGGCCCGCGCGCGCGCGCCTTGCGTGCGCAGCCCCTGCATGCGCAGCCGCGCGAGCAGCCGGCCTTCGCCGAAGGGATCGTTGCCGGGCGCGGCGCCCGCGCCGGGCTGCGCGATGTGGCTGCCGGCGCGGGCGTCGTGCCACTGGTAGACCTCGCCATCGGCCTGGCCCGTGGGGCGCGGGTCGCGGTGGCCGGCGCCGAGGTCGGCGTGCGGCCGCAGGTAGTCGTGATCGCGGGTGGCGTAGCGGCCGCTCGTCAGGCGGTGTTCGGGCACGAAGCGGTGCAGGTACTCGGCATCGAGCTTCGAGCCCGGCGCGTGGTATTCGACCTCGGCGCAGGCCGGACTCGCGAAGCGCGCGTGGGCACCCATGTGGTCGCACAGCACGAGGCGGTGCGCGCCGCGCTCGTGCGCGAAGTGGTAGTTGATGCCCCACTCCTCGCACAGGCGGCTGAAGAACGCGAAGTCGCTCTCGTTGAACTGGGTCTGGTAGTCGCGCACCGGGTAGTGCTGCGACAGGCGCTTCTCGATCGCAAAGCCATAGGGCTCGAGCAGCAGGTCGAGGATGCGCTCCACGTCGAGGTCCTGGAAGATGCGGCAGTTGCTGCGCAGCGTGGCGAGGTGCAGCCAGGGGCGCAGCACGAGCCGGTAGCGCGCGTGGCGCTGCGACTCGCCGAGGCAGGCGGCCTCGGCGATCAGCGCGTTGATCTCGCGGCTGCCGCCCTGGCCATCGTCGAGTGCGATCTCGCAGTGGAGTTCGCGCCCGATGAAGGCGTCGAGGTCGAGGTCCGCTGCGTCGGATGCCTCGAGCAGCAGTTCGTAGTCGAACAGGCCATTGATGCCTTCCTGCCCCGTGAGGCGCACGGGCTCGAGCGCGGGACGGCCGGAAACGAGAGGGATCGCGGGCGAATGGACCCGCAGGGTGCGTGGCGGCATCGACGACTTCTTTGGTGGGCGAAGCGGTCGGGCCAGTGTGCGGCGCACGCGGCGCCGGGTCTGCAAACAACGGTCAACCCGCGCGGTGGCGCGCCACAAATCCGCGCCGAGCGTGCAAAAGTTGAAGGGGCGCGCACGCGCGCTTCACACGCCGATCACAGTTCGGCCGCTTCGAACACCTCGCGCAGCCACTGCGTGAACACGCGCACGCGCGCCGACAGCTGCCGGTGCTGCGAATACAGCACCGACACCGGCATCGGCGGCGGCGCGAAGCCACCGAGCACCACCTGGAGCCGCCCGTCGGCCAGCTCCGCGGCCACGCGGTAGCGCGGCACCTGCACCAGCCCGAGACCCGCCACGGCCGAACCGGTGTAGAGGTCGGTGCCGGTGACCGACACGGTGGCCGGCAACTGCAGCGTGCTCACGCGGCCGTCGACGGTGAATTCGAGCGGCACCGGCTTGCCCGTGGCGCTCGAGAGGTAGTCGACCGCGCGGTGCGTCGAGCCGGGCGCGGCCAGCGCCGCGGGCTCCGCCGGTTCGCCATGCAGCGCCAGGTAGCCGGGGCTCGCCACCGTGACCTGCGGCAGCAGCGCGATGCGGCGCCCGACCATCGAGGAGTCCTGCAGCGTGCCCGCGCGCAGCACGCAGTCGACGCCCTCGCGCACCAGGTCGATGAGCCGATCGTCCTCGCCGATGTGCAGCGTCAGCTCGGGATGGCGCGCCAGGAAGTCCGGCAGCGCCGGCACCACGAAATGCCGCGCCAGCGTGCCCTGCAGGTTGACGCGCAGCAGCCCCTTGGGCGCCGTGTTGCGGAACAGCCCCTCGGCTTCCTCCATGTCGGCCAGCAGGCGCACGCAGCGGCGGTAGTAGGCCTCGCCGTCCTGCGTGAGGCGCACGGTGCGCGTGGTGCGCTCGAGCAGCCGCGTGCCGATGCGCTGCTCGACGCGCTTGATCAGGTTGGTGACGGTGGCGCGCGGAATCCGAAGGTCTTCCGAGGCCTGGGTGAAGCTCTGGCGCTCGGCGATGCGCACGAAGGCCTGCATTTCCTGGAAGCGGTCCATCGCGATGCCGTCGGTCTATTGTTGAAGTAGATGGAATGGTAATGGCGATTCAGCGGTGATTATCTTTCGGGCGGAACGATCGAAGATTCGTCTCACCCACCCACCACCGCAAGGAAACACGCCATGAACCCCTCTTCCAACCCCAAGGTCGCGATCGTCACCGGCGCATCGCGCGGCATCGGCGCCGCCATCGCGCAGCGCCTGTCGGCCGACGGTTTCGCCGTCGCCGTCAACTACGCCTCGAGCCCGGCGCTGGCCGAGGCGCTGGTCGCCCAGCTGCAGGCCGCGGGCGGCCGGGCCATCGCCGTGCGCGCCGACGTCGCCAGCGCCGACGAGGTGCGCCGCATGTTCGACACCGTCGAGCAGCAGCTCGGCCGTGTCGACGTGCTGGTCAACAACGCCGGCATCCTCAAGACCGTGCCGCTGGCCGAGCACGACGACGCGCTCTACGACCAGGTCTTCGACATCAACGTGCGCGGCACCTTCAACACGCTGCGCGAAGCGGCCAAGCGCCTCGCCGACGGCGGCCGCATCGTCAACTTCTCGAGCACCACGCTGGCGCTGAACATGCCCGGCTATGCGATCTACAACGCCACCAAGGCCTCGGTCGAGGCCTTCACGCACGTGTTCGCGAAGGAGCTGCGCGGCCGCAACGTGACGGTGAACGCGGTCGCGCCGGGCCCGATCGCCACCTCGCTGTTCCTCGACGGCAAGACCGAGGAGCAGGTCCAGGCCTTCGCCAAGATGCCGCCGCTGCAGCGCCTGGGCCAGCCCGAGGACATCGCCTCGGTGGTCTCGTTCCTCGCCGGTCCCGACGCGGGCTGGGTCAACGGCCAGATCCTGCGCGCCAACGGCGGCCTCGCCTGATCCCTTCCATTTATCGACGGAGAACCCTCATGAACAAGCAGATCATCCTCGTCACGGGCGCCGGCACCGGCATCGGCAAGCTCAGCGCCCAGTCGCTCGCCGAGGCGGGCCACATCGTCTACGCCTCGATGCGCGACATCGCGGGACGCAACGCGCCGCGCGCGGCCGAACTGCGCGCGCTGGCGGCGGCCAGGGGGCTCGAGCTGCATCCGCTCGAACTCGACGTGCTGTCGCAGGACTCGGCCGATGCCGCCGCCGCGACGATCGTGCGCGAGCAGGGCCAGCTCGACGTGGTGATGCAGAACGCCGGTCACCTGGTGGTCGGCCCGACCGAGGCCTTCACGCCCGAGGAGATCGTGAAGGTGTTCGACACCAACGTGCTCGGCGCGCAGCGCGTCAACCGCGCGGTGCTGCCCTACCTGCGGCGGCAGGAGTCGGGCCTGATGCTGTGGATCAGCAGCACCACCACCAAGGGCGGTTTCCCGCCGTTCATGGGCCCCTACGGCGCGGCCAAGGCGGCGATGGATTCGCTCGCCGTGACCCTGGCCTACGAGATCGCGCGCTTCGGCATCGAGACCTCGATCGTGGTGCCGGGCGCGTTCACGCGCGGCACCGACCACTTCCCGAGCGCGGGCAAGCCGGCCGACGCGGCCACGGCCGCGGCCTATGGCCGCTACGACGGGCTGATGGACCAGATCGGCGCGAAGCTCTCTGCGCTGACGCCCGACCATGCCGATCCGCAGGCGGTGGCCGACGAGATCGTGCGCATCGTGGGGCTGCCCGCGGGCCAGCGGCCGATGCGGCCGGTGATCGACTTCGTGAACGACGGCGCGGCCGAGGTGTTCGAGGTGTCGGAGCGCGTGCGCATCGAGTTCGCGCACCGCATCGGCATGGCCGACCTGCTCGAGGCGAAGGTGCGGCGCTGAGCCATGCGGCAGGCCCGGGCCGGCCGCATGCAATCGTCACGAAACCACGGCCGGTCTTCCTGTCCAATAGCGCCATGGAACATTCGCCCCACGACGTCACCGAGCGGCTCGACGCGCTCGAGATCAAGGCCAGCTATGCCGAGGATCTGCTCGAGCAGCTCAACCTCACGATCTACCGCCAGCAGCAGCAGATCGACGGCCTGCTGGCCCAGCTGGGGCAGCTGCGCGAGCAGGTGCAGGCCGCGGGGCAGGGCGGCGCGCCGCGCAACCTGCGCGACGAGCTGCCGCCGCACTACTGAAGCCGAGGCTGGATTGCCGACTCAGCCGTGCGCGTGCCAGAGCACGGCGAAGAAGTGGCAGGTGCTGCCCGCGAGCACGAACAGGTGCCAGACGAAGTGGGCGAAGCGCACCTTGGAATCGAACAGGAAGACCACCGCGCCCGCGGTGTAGAACAGCCCGCCGGCCACCAGCCAGCCCAGGCCCGCGCCCGACATGCGCTCCACCAGCGGCACCGCCGCCATCAGCGCCATCCAGCCCATCGCCACGTAGAGGCCGGTGGACCACAGCGGATGCTTGAGCCGGTCGAACAGCTTGGCGCCCACGCCCAGCGCCGCCGCGGCCCAGATCGCGCCGAACAGCGTCCAGCCCCAGGGGCCGCGCAGCACGCCGAGCACGAAGGGCATGTAGCTGCCCGCGATGAAGAGGTAGATCGCGGCATGGTCGAAGCGGTTGAACCAGGCCTTGGCGCGGCCCATCGGCAGCGCGTGGTAGAGCGTGGAGATCAGGTACAGCACGATCGCGGTGCCGGCGAACAGGCTGGCGCCGACGATGCCGGCCGCGGTGCCCTTCTGCGCCGCGCTGTAGACCAGGATCGGCAGCGAGGCGATCGCCAGCAGCAGCCCGAGACCGTGGCTCAGCGCGTTGAAGATCTCTTCCAGCGTGGTCTGGTCGCGCACCACCGGGGCGGCGCGGCGGGCCGGGGCGGCGAGGGGAGCGGGCGTCGGTGTCGGGTGCATGGTCATCCGAAAAAAGAGTGTCGGTGCTTGCCGTGGGTTCCTCGATGTCGCGCCGCTGCAGCCGCTGCAGCCGCTGCAGCCGCTACTTGACCTGCTGCTTGCCCAGCTTGCGCGCGAGCGTTCGCCGGTGCATGCCGAGCCGGCGCGCGGTCTCGGAGATGTTGAAGCCGGTCTCGGCCAGGGTCTCGTGGATGCGTTCCCATTCGAGGGTCTTGATCGAGGTCGAGCGGTTGGTCAGCTCGACCTCGGTGGTGCCGACCGCGCGGCCGAAGGCGGCCTCGATGTCGTCGGTGTTCGAGGGCTTGGCCAGGTAGTGGCAGGCGCCGAGCTTGATCGCCTCGACCGCGGTGGCGATGCTCGCGAAGCCGGTCAGCACCACGATCAGCGTCTTGGCGTCGTGCCGGTGCAGCGTCTGCACGCAGGCCAGGCCCGAGGCCTCGCCGTTGAGCTTGAGGTCGACCACCGCGTAGCCCGGCGCATGGTGGCGCAGCAGGTCTTCCACGTCCTCGAGGTTGCTCGCGTGCAGCACGGTGTAGCCGCGGCGCTCGAACGAGCGGCCCAGCGTGCGCGCGAAGGCCGCGTCGTCCTCGACGATCAGCAGCTGGCGTTCGGCCTCGGCCGCGGCGCCGGTGTCAGTGGGGGATTCCGTCATGGCCATGCATCCCGATGTTCTCTTCCTCGTCGTCCTCTTCTTCCAGCACGATGGCCGCGAGCGGCAGCGAGAGCGTGACCGCGGCGCCGCCCTCGGGCCGGTTGCGCGCGGCCACGCGGCCGCCCACGGTGCGCGCCACGTTGACCACCAGGAACAGGCCCAGGCCGCCACCGGGGCGGCCCTTGCTCGACTGGTAGGGCTTGCCGAACTGCGCCAGCATCGCGGGCGCGAAGCCCGGGCCGGCATCGGTCACGACCAGCTGCAGGTCGTCGCCGTCGTGCGCCACCTCGAGCCGCACCCAGTGCGGCGAGGCTTCGAGCGCATTGTCGAGCACGTTGCAGATCATCTGCTTGAGCGCCGAGTCGGAGACCATGGGCAGGTCGCGGCCGAAGCGGTTGTCGTAGACGAAGCTGCCGACCGGCCGCGTGGTGCGCCACTCCTCGACCAGGTCGTCGAGGAAGGTGCTGACCGTGGTCTCCTCCGACGACTCGCCGCGCGCCTCGCCGGCCGACAGCAGGATGCCGCTGACGATCGACTTGCAGCGCTGGATCTGGATCTCCATCTCGCTGACCTCCTGCAGCAGCTCGGGGTCGGAGCTGAAGTGCGGCAGCCGGCGCCAGTCGCCGAGGATCACCGCCAGCGTGGCCAGCGGCGTGCCGAGCTCGTGCGCCGCGCCCGAGGCGAGCAGGCCCATGCGCACGATGTGCTCCTCCTCGGCGGCGCGCTGGCGCAGGCCCGCGAGCTTGGCGTCGCGCTCGCGCAGGTTGCCGTTGATGCGCGTGATGAACACCACCAGCAGCGCCGCGTTGAGCGCGAAGCACACCAGCGTGCCCTGGATGTAGGGGCTCCAGAGGCCGCGGTCGTGGTCGGGCGGCAGCGAGAGCGGGCGCGAGAACAGGGCCAGCCCCGCGAAGCACAGGGTGGTGACGCCCACCACGGTCCAGGTCGACCAGGGCTTGAGCAGCACCGCGCCCAGGATCACCTGCAGCAGGTAGAGGAAGACGAAGGGGTTGCTGGCGCCGCCGCTCAGGTAGAGCAGCGAGGTCAGGATCGCCACGTCGACCAGCAGCGCGAGCATCAACTCGCCGTTGGTCACGCGCCGGTGGGTGCGCCAGCGCAGCAGGCTCGCGAGGTTGAACAGCGCCAGGCAGGTCAGCGCCTGCAGCATCTGGTTGAGCGGCAGGTGAATGCGGTAGCCGTAGTGCACCACCAGGATCGTCACCACCTGGCCCACCACGGCGAACCAGCGCAGCTGGATCAGCTGCTGCATGTTCTTGTGGCCGGTCGCGTTGTCCAGGCTGGCCACGCCCGCGCGCGGGGCCTGCAGCGCGCCGGCGACCGCGACCGCGTCAGCCGCGGTCGGCATCGGTATGGGGTGCGGGGGCGGCGTGGGGCGGTCCGTCGGCATGGCGCGCATTGTCGCTGCCGCGGCGCCGGCGCTCGTCGCGCCAGACGAAGACCGCGCCCGCGGCGACCATCAGCGCCAGCCCGTACCAGGTGAGCGCGTACACCAGGTGGCTGTTGTGGAAGGCGATGACGGTGAGGCCGGGCGCGGGCCAGGCGGGCGCGCCGTCGAGCGCGCGCGGAATGCCGGGCTCGGCCTCGGCGTCGATGAAGTAGGGCGCCACCGCGTCGGCCGCGATGCCGTGCGCCGCGGCGATCGCCGCCACGTCGCGCGAGTACCAGCGCCCGCCGGCCGGGTCGTTGCTGCGCAGGAAGCCGCCGCGCGGTTCGCTGATGCGCAGCAGGCCCGTCACCTGGGTCTCGCCCATCGGTTCGGGCGCGGTGCGCACGGCGCGCTCGCGCGCCTCGGGCGGCACGAAGCCGCGGTTGACCATCACCACGCCGCGCGCGGTCTGCAGCGGCGTCAGCACCCAGAAGCCGGCGCCGAGGTTGGTGCTGGCCTGCACCAGCGTCTCTTTCTCGTGGAGGAAGGTGCCCGAGAGCCGCACGTGGCGGTACTCGTCGTCGGCGGCATTGACGCGCGGCCAGTCGGCGCGCGCCGGGGGCGCGACCGGCACGGCGTGCACGCGCTGCTCGACGCGCTCGATCAGGGCCAGCTTCCAGGCCCGGCGCTTGACCTGCCAGGTGCCGAGCGCGAAGAAAGCGGCGAACAGCACGGCCCCGAGGACCGCCAGCACCACGAGCCCGACCGCGGAGCGCTGGCGGCCGGTGGGCGTGCGGTCGGTGGCCGGCGCGCTCAAGGCATGTTCTTCATGTCGTGCATCGACGGCGGCATCATGTTGGTGTTCATGTGGTACATGACCCACAGCGAACCGGCCAGCGTGATGACCACGAGCACCAGCGTGAAGATCAGCGCCAGCATGTTCCAGCCGCCTTCGGACTTGGTGTCCATGTGCAGGAAGTACACCATGTGCACCACGATCTGCACCACGGCGAAGCCGAGGATGATCAGCGCGGTCGTGCTCTTGCTGTCGAGCACCTTGCCCATCACGAGCCAGAACGGAATGGCGGTGAGGACCACGGCCAGCACGAAGCCGGTCATGTAGCCCTTGAAGGTGCTGTGGCTCACCGGGCCGTCGTCGTGGTGCTCGCCGTGGCCGTGGTCGTCATGGCCGTGGCCATGGGTGTCGTGGGGTGCTGCGCTCATGCCATGGATCCCATCAGGTACACGAAGGTGAAGACGCCGATCCAGACGACGTCCAGGAAGTGCCAGAACATCGACAGGCACATCAGGCGGCGGCGGTTGGCGGCGGTGAAGCCGTGCTTGGGCAGCTGGAACAGCAACACGACCAGCCAGACGATGCCGAAGGTGACGTGCAGGCCGTGGGTGCCGACCAGCGCGAAGAACGAGGACAGGAAGGCGCTGCGCTGCGGGCCCGCGCCTTCGTGCAGCAGGTGCGCGAATTCGTAGAGCTCCAGGCCGATGAAGCCCGCGCCCAGCAGGCCGGTGATGGCCAGCCACACCAGCGTGCCGCCCATGCGCCGCTTCTGCATCTCGAGCATCGCGAAGCCGTAGGTGATCGACGACAGCAGCAGCAGCGAGGTGTTGATCGCCACCAGCGGCAGGTCGAAGAGGTCGGCGCCCGAGGGGCCGGCCGCGTAGCTGCGGCCCAGCACGCCGTACACCGCGAACAGGCAGGCGAAGATGAGGCAGTCGCTCATCAGGTAGAGCCAGAACCCGAGCAGGGTGCCGTTCTCCGGGTGGTGGTCCTCGTTGCGGACGTTGAACAGCTCGAAGGTCGGCACGCTCGGCGCGTTGCCCACGGTGTGGGTGCCGGCGGGGCTGGAGGTGAGGGCGGTACTGTTAGACATGGGCGGCCAGGAGGCGCGTGCGAGCGTCTTCGGTGCGGACGACTTCGTCCGCGGGGATGTGGTAGTCGCGCTTGTAGTTGAAGGTGTGGACGATGATGGCCACGAGCATCACGAAGAAGCCCAGGCCGGCCACCAGCCACATCTGCCAGATCATGGCGAAGCCGAACACCGCGCTCAGCGCCGCGATGATGAAGCCGGCGGCCGTGTTCTTGGGCATGTGGATCGGGCTGAAGCCTTCCAGCGGACGCTGGTAGCCGCGTGCCTTCATGTCGGACCAGGCGTCGTTGTCATGGATGCGCGGCGTGAACGCGAAGTTGTAGGCCGGCGGCGGCGACGAGGTCGACCACTCGAGCGTGCGGCCGTCCCACGGGTCGCCCGTGGTGTCGCGCAGCGAATCGCGGCGGATGTAGCTCACCACGATCTGGATCAGGAACGAGGCGATGCCCAGCGCGATCAGCACGGCGCCGAAGGCGGCGACCTGGAACCAGATCTGCAGCGACATGTCCTGGAAGTGGCTCATGCGGCGCGTCACGCCCATCAGGCCCAGGATGTACAGCGGCATGAAGGCGAACCAGAAGCCGACGATCCAGAACCAGAACGAGCACTTGCCCCAGAACGGGTCGAGCTTGTAGCCGAAGGCCTTCGGGAACCAGTAGGTGATGCCCGCCAGCATGCCGAACAGCACGCCGCCGATGATCACGTTGTGGAAGTGGGCGATCAGGAACAGGCTGTTGTGCAGCACGAAGTCGGCCGGGGGCACGGCCAGCAGCACGCCGGTCATGCCGCCGATCACGAAGGTGATCATGAAGCCGATGGTCCACATCATCGGCAGCTCGAAGCGGATGCGGCCGCGGTACATGGTGAAGAGCCAGTTGAAGATCTTCGCCCCGGTCGGGATCGAGATGATCATCGTCGTGATCCCGAAGAAGGAGTTCACGCTGGCGCCCGAGCCCATGGTGAAGAAGTGGTGCAGCCACACCAGGTACGACAGGATCGTGATCACGACCGTGGCGTAGACCATCGAGGCGTAGCCGAACAGGCGCTTGCCCGAGAAGGTGGAGACCACCTCCGAGAAGATGCCGAAGGCCGGCAGGATCAGGATGTAGACCTCGGGGTGGCCCCAGATCCAGATCAGGTTCACGTACATCATGGCGTTGCCGCCGAGGTCGTTCGTGAAGAAGTTGGTGCCGACGTAGCGGTCGAGCGACAGCAGGGCCAGCACGGCGGTCAGCACCGGGAAGGCGGCGACGATCAGCACGTTGGTGCACAGCGCGGTCCAGGTGAAGACGGGCATCTTCATCATGGTCATGCCGGGCGCGCGCATCTTCACGATGGTCGCCAGCAGGTTCACGCCCGAGAGCAATGTGCCCACCCCCGCGATCTGCAACGACCAGATGTAGTAGTCGACCCCCACGTCGGGGCTGAAGAGGATGCCCGACAGCGGCGGATAGGCCAGCCAGCCGGTCTTGGCGAACTCGCCGACGAACAGCGAGGCCATCACGAGGCCGGCGCCGAAGGTGGTCATCCAGAAGCTGAAGTTGTTCAGGAACGGGAAGGCCACGTCGCGCGCGCCGATCTGCAGCGGCACCACGAAGTTCATCAGGCCCGTGACCAGAGGCATCGCCACGAAGAAGATCATGATCACGCCGTGGGCCGTGAAGATCTGGTCGTAGTGGTGCGGCGGCAGGAAGCCCGCGTTGTCGCCGAAGGCCACCGCCTGCTGGGCGCGCATCATCAGCGCGTCGGCGAAGCCGCGCAGCAGCATCACCAGGCCCAGCACGATGTACATGATGCCGATCTTCTTGTGGTCGATGCTGGTGATCCAGTCGTGCCACAGCGTGTTCCACAGCTTGAAGTAGGTGATCGCGCCGAGCAGCGCGACGCCGCCGAGCACGACGGCGGCGAAGGTCACCAGCAGGATCGGTTCGTGGTAGGGGATCGCCTCCCACGTGAGGCGGCCGAAGACGAGCTTCGTCAGGTCGAGGTTCTGGAGCATCGTCATTCTTCGGTGGTGCACATCGCCGTGACGTACTTGCCGTACGCACGCTTGGGCGAATTGATGTCGTCGGGTTGCGAGGGCTTGGCGGTCGCCACGTTGTAGGCGCCGGGCTTGCCCAGGCCGCCGTCGGCGTCGATCGCCATCATCTGGCTCATGCACATCTTGCTGCGGTCGACGCAGCGGTTGAGGATGGCGCCGTAGAGGTCGGGCGACACGCTCGCGAAATGCTTCGCGGGCTCACGCTCGCTCGGCACCTCGAGCTTCTGGTAGCGCTCGCGGCTGAGTTCGCCTTCGGGGCTGGACTTGACCTTCTGCACCCACTGGTCGAAGTCGGCGTCGCTCAGGCCGTGGAACTTGAAGCGCATGCCCGAGAAGCCGGCGCCGCTGTAGTTGGCCGAGAAGCCGTCGAACTCGCCGGGCGCGTTGATGACTGCGTGCAGCTTGGTCTCCATGCCGGGCATGGCGTAGATCTGGCCGGCCAGCGCGGGGATGAAGAAGGAGTTCATCACCGACGAGGCGGTGATCTTGAAGGTGATCGGGCGGTCCACCGGGGCCGCGAGTTCGTTCACCGTGGCGAAGCCCTGCTCGGGGTAGATGAACAGCCACTTCCAGTCGAGCGCCACCACTTCCACGGTCAGCGGCTTGATGTCGGCCGTGACCGGGCGCTGCGCGTCGATGCGGCTGAGCGGGCGGTAGGGGTCGAGCGTGTGGGTGCTGATCCAGGTGATCGCGCCCAGCGCGATGATGATCAAAAGCGGCGCGGCCCAGATCGCGAGCTCGAGCTGGGTCGAGTGGTCCCAGTTCGGCTTGTAGATGGCTTCCTTGTTCGAGGCGCGGTAGCGCCAGGCGAAGAAGACCGTCAGCGCGATCACCGGGATGATGATGATCAGCATCAGCACGGTCGAGACGACGATCAGCCGTCCTTGCTGGTTGGCGATGTCGCCGGAGGGATTCATGAGCACCGTGTTGCAGCCCGCCAGGAAGGCGAGGGGCAACAGCAGGAGCCATCGGCGAAGGGTGTGGAGGATGGGCATGCCGAGAGACGGAAGGGCGGAAGGGTGGCCAGGGCCGCGCGAAAGACCCCACAATCTACGACCAAAGGTTCTCGCAGGCTATTGGACGTTTTGTCCTATGGCGGGAATCGCCGTTCGGTGAGACGCTTGGCACCTGTTTCATGGCCTACCTTTGTCACGCTTCGTGACAACCGAATTACATAACCCAATGACGACGTCCAGCATCAGCCCGCAAGGCGCATCGCCCATGCCGCACACGTCCGACGCCGCCGCCCCGGACGACGACCACTCGCGCATCGACCCGGGCGAGATCGCCGTCGGCGTGGTCATCGGCCGCGCCTCGGAATATTTCGACTTCTTCGTCTACGGCATCGCTTCGGTGCTGGTGTTCCCGGCGGTCTTCTTCCCGTTCGAGCAGCGGCTCGAGGGAACCCTCTGGGCCTTCGTGGTCTTTTCTTTCGCCTTCATCGCACGGCCGTTCGGAACTGTCATCTCGATGGAGATCCAGCGACGTTTCGGCCGCGAGACCAAGCTCACGCTCGCGCTGTTCGTGCTCGGCACCTCGACCGCCGGCATCGCCTTCCTGCCGGGCTACGCGAGCCTGGGCTTCACCTCGATCGTGCTGCTGTCGATCTTCCGTTTCGGCCAGGGCCTGGCCTTCGGCGGCTCGTGGGACGGCCTGCCCTCGCTGCTCGCGCTCAACGCCCCGGCCAACCGCCGCGGCTGGTACGCCATGCTGGGCCAGCTCGGCGCGCCGATCGGCTTCTTCGTGGCCAGCGCGCTGTTCGCGTACCTCTATTCGAGCCTGACGCTCGAGGACTTCCTCGACTGGGGCTGGCGCTACACCTTCTACGTGGCCTTCGCGATCAACGTGGTGGCGCTGTTCGCGCGCCTGCGCCTGGTGGCGGCCGACGAGTACGCGCGCCTGCTCGAGGAGCGCGAGCTGCAGCCCACCAGCGTGGTCGAGCTGGTGCGCTCGCAGGGCTCGAACCTGCTGATCGGCGCCTTCGCCGCGCTGGCCAGCTATGCGCTGTTCCACCTGATCACCGTGTTCCCGCTGTCGTGGATCACGCTGTACTCGAACCAGGCCATCACCGAGTTCCTGGTGATCCAGATGATCGGTGCCGTGCTCGGCGCCGGCGGCATCGTGGCCTCGGGCCTGATCGCCGACCGCATCGGCCGCCGCTCCACGCTGGGCGGCCTCGCGGGCCTGATCGCGGTGTTCAGCGGCTTCGCGCCCACGCTGCTCGACGGCGGCAGGATCGGCCAGGACGTGTTCATCCTGCTGGGCTTCATCCTGCTGGGCCTGTCGTACGGCCAGGCGGCCGGTGCCGTGACCGGCAACTTCGAGGCCAAGTACCGCTACACCGGCGCCGCGCTGACCACCGACCTGGCCTGGCTGATCGGCGCCGCCTTCGCGCCGCTGGTCGCGCTGGGGCTGTCGGCGCACTTCGGGCTGGCCTACGTGAGCGTGTACCTGCTGTCGGGCGCGGCCGGAACGCTGGCGGCACTGGGCCTGAACCGGGCGCTGGTGCGCGACTGAGCGCGCGCCGTCGCATCCATTGCACGAGAAGGGGCCCTTGCGGCCCCTTCGCCATTCGGGGCGGGGCTCGAGGGTAGGATCGTGGCGATGTTCTCCGCCGCAATCTTCGACATGGACGGGCTGCTGATCGACTCCGAGCGGCCCATCATGGCCGCCTGGATGGCGGCCGCCCGCACGCTCGACGTCGAGCTCAGCCACGCCCAGTACCTGCAGGTGGTGGGCCTGGCCACCGCCGAGTCCGAGATCATCCTCTCGGGCCTGCTCGGCGGCCAGGCGGCCTTCCGCCATGCGCTCGAGCACGTGCGCCAGGCGCTGGCGCTCGAGCGCTCCGACGGCACGCCGCTGTTCCCCATCAAGCCCGGCGCGGCGGAGTTCCTGGGCGCCCTGCGCGCGCGCGGCACGCGCTGCGCCGTGGCCTCGTCCTCCACCAGCGGGCAGATCCAGGCCTGCCTCGGCAGCCTCGGGGTGCTGCATCACTTCGAGGCCTTCGCGGGCGGCGACGAGGTGCCGCGCGCCAAGCCCGATCCGGCGCTCTACCTGCTCGCGGCCTCGCGCCTGGGCGTGGACCCGACGCAGTGCATCGCCTTCGAGGACAGCGAGAACGGCGCCAAGGCGGCGCTGGCCGCGGGCCTGCGGGTGGTGATCGTGCCGGACCTCAAGCACCCGCCCGCGGCGATCGTCGAGCAGGCCTTCCACGTGCTCGAGTCGCTGCACGACGCGAACGCGCACCTGCCGCGCTGGTTTCCCGGCGAGATGGTGCGACCGTGATCAGGATCGGCACCCTGTGCCATGTACTCGACAGCTGCCTCGCGTCGCCGATGACCGAGCGCGCGGTCGGCCGCATCGTCGAGGTGGTCTCGGCGCCCTATGAAGCACCGAGCGAGCGCTACCTGCCCGGCACCTACTACGACGTGCTGTTCGAGGGCTGGACCTTCTACTGCCGCAGCGACAAGCTGGTGCCGATCTCCGACCCCGGCGCGGATGTCGGACGCTGGGAGGACGAGTTCCTCGACCTCCCGGCGAGCGCGCCTCAGAGCACTTCGTCGCGCAGCTGCGGGAACACCTTCGACACCTTCGCCAGCAGGTAGTCGCCGTAGCGGCCGCTGAAGGCATGCACGTTGGCGCGGTCCCAGCGCTCGGCGCTGTCGTCCACGGCCACCGCGCCCGCGAGGCCCTCGATGCGCTGCACGCGCGCCTCGAAATTCGGATCGAAGAACAGCGGGAACGACAGCCGGTTGCGCCCCGAGGTGTTGCGCTTCACGCGGTGCGGCGTCGACTTGTAGAGACCGCCGGTCATGCGGTCGAGCATGTCGCCGATGTTGCAGACGAAGGAGCCCGCGATCGGCGGCGCATCGATCCAGCCCGCGGGTGTGTGCACCGCGAGGCCGCCCACGCTGTCCTGGTGCAGGATCGTCAAGAGGCCGTAGTCGGTGTGCTCGCCCACGCCCCATTGCACGTCCAGGCCCTCGGGCACCGGCTGCGAGGGATAGTCGAAGAGCCGGAACAGGATCAGCGGATCGCCCGTGTAGCGCGCCGCGAAGTAGTCGGCCGGCAGGCCGAGGCTCAGCGCGATGCCTTCCATCAGCCGGTGACCGAGCTGCGTCACGGCCGCCATGTAGCCGAGGATGGTGTCGCGGAAGTCCTCGAGGCCCGGCGCGTCGGGAAAGAGATTCGGCCCGTGCACCGGCGTTTTCGCCTGCACCAGTGGATGCGTGGCCGGCAGCTCGGTGCCGAGGTAGAGCCCTTCCTTCCAGTCGGGCCGGCCCGAGGTCAGTTCGCCGCCGAGCGGGAAGTAGCCGCGCCACGCGCGCCCGCCGAGCGCCATGCGCCACTGCATCTTGGTCGCCTCGGGCAGGTCGAAGAAGCGGTGGCTCAGGGCCTCGAGCCGCGCGACCAGCGCCGGGTCGACGCCATGCCCCGTCGCGTAGAAGAAGCCGTGCGCGCGGCAGGCCTCGCCGATGCGCGCGGCCACGGCCTCGCGGCCCGGCGCGTCGCCGGCCACCAGCGGCGCGACGTCGATCACGGGCAGGGTCTGGAGGGAAGCGGTGTTCGTCATGGGGTGCGTGCGAAGGGCGAGCGGATGTCGGACAGGAACTGCTGCGCGCGCGGATGCTGCGGGCGGTTGAAGAAGTCGTCGGGCGTGGCGCGCTCGAGCACCTTGCCCTCGTCCATGAAGATCACGCGGTCGGCGACCTCGCGCGCGAAGCCCATCTCGTGCGTCACGCAGACCATGGTCATGCCGTCGCGCACCAGGTCGCGCATCACCAGCAGCACCTCGCCGACCATTTCGGGGTCGAGCGCGCTCGTGGGTTCGTCGAACAGCATCACCGGCGGCTGCATCGCGAGCGCGCGCGCGATCGCCACGCGCTGCTGCTGGCCGCCCGACAGCTCGCTGGGCCAGGCCCGGGCCTTGTTCGCGAGGCCCACGCGCGCGAGCAGCGCCATCGCGCGTTCCTCGGCCTGCGCGCGCGAGAGGCCGTGCAGCTGCATCGGCGCCATGGTGCAGTTCTGCAGCACCGTGAGGTGCGGGAACAGGTTGAACTGCTGGAACACGAAGCCGATGCGCGAGCGGAAGGCGTTCACGTCGGTGCCCGGCGCGTGGATGTCCCGGCCCTCGATCAGGATGCGGCCCGACTGGATCGCCTCGAGCCGGTTGAAGGTGCGGATCAGCGTGGACTTGCCCGAGCCCGAGGGGCCGCAGACCACGACCACCTCGCCCTTGTGGATGGTTTCGCTCACGTCCACGAGCGCGTGGTAGCTGCCGTACCACTTGTTGACGTTCTGGAGTTCGATCATGCGGAAGCCTTGCGGGCGGCGGCCCGGCCCTCGGTGACCGCGACCACCGGCAGGCCGCGCCGCGCGAGGCGGCGCTCGAGCCAGTAGGCGAAGCGCGAGAGGCCGAAGCAGAGGATGAAATAGGTCAGCCCGAGGATGCCGAAGACCTGGGCCGGCTTGGTGAACACCTGGGTGTTGATCTGGGTGGCGATGAACGAGACCTCGGCCAGGCCGATGATGTAGCCCAGCGAGGTCTCCTTGATGGTCGAGACGAACTGGTTCACCAGCGAGGGCAGCATGCTGCGCAGCGCCTGCGGCAGCACCACCAGGCGCATCGCGCGGCTCCAGCTCAGGCCGAGCGCGCGCGCGGTCTCCATCTGGCCGCGCGGCAGGCCCTGGATGCCGGCGCGCACGATCTCGGCCAGGTAGGCGGCGTCGAACACCACCAGCGCGATCAGCATGGTGGCGAACTGGTCGGTCTTCACGCCGGTGACGCTGGGCAGGAAGAAGTAGGCCCAGAAGATCACCATCAAGAGCGGCAGCCCGCGCACCACGAACACGAAGCCGCTGACCGGCCAGCGCAGCCAGCGCCACGGGCTCACGCGCGCCAGGCCGAGCACGATGCCCAGCGGCAGCGCGAGCACCAGCCCGCACGAGGCCAGCAGCAGGGTCAGCACCAGCCCGCCGAGCGGGCCGTTGGGGTACTGGCCGATCAGGAAGTAGAGCCAGTAGTCCTGGATCAGCTCGATCATCGCGAAGCCTCCGTGCGCATCACAGCGTCCTCACCGGGAAGCGGTGGTGGTACCAGGTCGCGAGCGCCGTGATGGCGAGCGAGACCGTGAGGTAGGCCGCGCTCGCGAAGGCGAAGGACTCGAAACTGCGGAAGGTCGCGCTCTCGACCTGGCCGGCCTGGTACATGAGTTCGGCCACGCCGATCACGGTGGCGATCGAAGTGTTCTTCCACAGGCTCAGGGTCTGCGAGATCAGCGGGCGGCACGGTCACGCGCAGCGCCTGCGGCAGCACCACGCGGCGCATCGTCGCGAGCCAGCCGAAGCCCAGTGCCCGGCCGGCCTCGAACTGCACCGCGGGGATCGAGCGGATGCCGCTGCGCATGTCCTCGGCCATGAAGGCGGCCGTGTAGAGCGACAGCGCGACGATCGCGCTGTAGGCCTCGATGTGGCCCGCGTAGAGCCATTGCTTCACGCCTTCGGGCAGCAGCTCGGGCGCGCCGAAGTACCAGAACAGCATGTGGGCCAGCAGCGGGATGTTGCGGATCGATTCCACGTAGGCGAAGCCGAGCCAGCGCAGCGGCGCCAGCGGCGAGAGCCGCAGCATGGCCACCACGAGCGCGATCGGCAGCGCGCACACCAGCGAGGCCGCGAGCAGCTGCAGCGACAGCCACAAGCCCGCGACGAGCATGTCGTGGTACTCTGCCGGTCAGCAGCAAGGAATAGTCGAACAGGGGCATGGGGGCGACAGTATCGCTGCCGCGAGAGGAGTCCGCCCACTACCCGGGAGCGTGGCGGGCAATGGGGCGGCTGCCGAATGCGGACAGCCGGACGCAGAGGACGCGAAGGTGACGCGAAGAGCGCGAAAGAAAACCTGGAAGACTTTCTTTCTCTTTTTCGCGTCCTTTGCGAAACCTTCGCGTCCTCTGCGTCCGGTGGCCCGATCCCGATCTGGGAGATCAGTCGATCTTGTCGCTCTCGAACTTGAAGTCGCGGGTCTGGAAGCCCGAGGCGGTGTTCGGGCCGTACCACTTCACGAAGATCTTCTCGGCCTCGCCCGACTTCTCGAGCTCGCGCAGCGTGTCGTCCACCACCGCCTTCAGGCCGCTCTCGCCCTTCTTGATGCCGATGGCCAGCGCCTCGGTGCTGAGGTTCTGCTTGAGCACCACGTACTGGGCCTTCTGCGGGCCGAGCTTGGCGTAGCTGCGCAGCAGCGCGGCCTCGTCGTCGACGTAGCCCACGCCCTTGCCCTGCTGCAGCGCCTGGAAGGCCTGCTGGCTGGTGTCGAAGGTCACGACCTCGGCCGTGGGCACGGCCTTGCGGATGTTGGGTTCCTGGGTGCCGCCGCGGATGGTCAGCACCTTCTTGCCGCCGAGTTGCGATACCTCGGCGATGCCGCTGTCCTTCTTCACGATCGCCTTCTGGCCGGTCACGAAGGTGGTCAGCGAGAAGTCGATCTGCGCCTCGCGTTCCTTGTTGTGCGTGAGGCCGGCGGCGACCAGGTCGACGTGGCCCTGCTGCAGCTCGGGAATGCGCGCGGCCACGGCGATCTGCTTGAGCGTGGTCTTCACGCCGATCTTCTTGGCGATGGCGTTGGCGAGGTCGACCTCGTAGCCCACGATCTGGCGCGTCTTGGGGGTCGATGAAGGTGGCGGGCTCGTCGGTGCCGAGCACGCCGACCACGAGTTCGCCCTTCTTCTTGATGTCGGCCAGCTGGTCGGCGTGGGCCACGGTGCCCGCGAGCAGGGCGGAGGCGGCGAGGGCCGCGGCGAGGATGTTCAGGCGCATGTGTTTCTTCTCCTTCTGTGAATGCAAGGGCGGCACCATATCAACAAAACTTCGGTTCATTAAATGGTCAATCCATATATGTACATGGCCGCATGGGAATGAACGTGCGGTAAATTCGCGCCCGCGCGCCCGTCAAGAGACCGGTGCCCGGCGCCTCGCGCGCCACCCGTCCTTTTCCTTTCCCAGACTGCCTTCCTCCCCATGATCATCCAACCGCGCGTGCGTGGCTTCATCTGCGTCACGACCCATCCCGTCGGCTGCGAGGCCAATGTCCGGCAACAGATCGAGCACGTGCGGGCCCAGGGCCCGGTCGCGGGCGCGCCGAAGCGGGTGCTGGTGATCGGTGCCTCCACCGGCTATGGCCTCGCGGCGCGCATCGTCGCGGCCTTCGGCGGCGGCGCCGACACGCTGGGCGTGTTCTTCGAGCGCGCCGGCAGTGCCACCAGGACCGGCACGCCCGGCTGGTACAACACGGCCGCCTTCGAGCGCCTCGCCACGGCCGAGGGCCGCTATGCGAAGAGCATCAACGGCGACGGCTTCTCCGATGCGGTGAAGCAGCAGGTGATCGAGACCATCCGCCAGGACCTGGGCCAGGTCGACCTCGTGGTCTACAGCCTCGCGGCGCCGCGGCGTACCCATCCGAAGACCGGCCAGGTCTTCAACTCCACCCTCAAGCCCATCGGCCAGGCGGTGAGCCTGCGCGGCATCGACACCGACAGCGGCACGGTCAAGGAGACCGTGCTCGAGCCGGCAACGCAGGAGGAGATCGACAACACGGTGGCCGTGATGGGCGGCGAGGACTGGCAGCTGTGGATCGACGCGCTGCACGAAGCCGGCGTGCTGGCCGAGGGCGCGAAGACCACGGCCTTCACCTACCTCGGCGAGAAGATCACGCAGGACATCTACTGGAACGGCTCGATCGGCGCGGCCAAGAAGGACCTCGACCGCACCGTGCCCGCGATCCGCGCGAAGCTCGCGGCCCATGGCGGCGGCGATGCGCGCGTGGCGGTGCTCAAGGCCGTGGTCACGCAGGCCAGCTCGGCGATCCCGATGATGCCGCTGTACCTCTCGCTGCTGTTCAAGGTGATGAAGGAAGAGGGCACGCACGAGGGCTGCATCGAGCAGGTCGACGGCCTGTTCCGCGAAGGCCTCTACGGCAGCGCGCCGCCGCTCGACGAGGAAGGCCGGCTGCGCGCCGACCGCAAGGAACTCGCGCCCGCGGTGCAGGCGCGCGTGCTCGAGCTCTGGCCGCAGGTCACGAGCGAGAACCTGCAGGCGCTGACCGACTTCGCGGGCTACAAGGCCGAGTTCCTGCGCCTGTTCGGCTTCGGCATCGAGGGCGTGGACTACGCGGCCGATGCCAATCCCGACGTGCCGATCCCCGGCCTCGTGCAGGTGGGCTGAGCGATGCAGATCCAGGACAAGCCGCCCTTCGACACGCCCTTCGAATGGATCGGCGGCGAGGAAAAAGTGCGCGCGCTGGTCGAGCGCTTCTACGACCTGATGGACCTCGAGCCCGGCTACGCGCAGTTGCGCGCGGTGCACGGCAGCGACCTCGACAACGCACGCCAGCGGCTGTTCTGGTTCCTCTGCGGCTGGCTCGGCGGCCCCGCTTACTACACCGACCGCTTCGGCCACCCGATGCTGCGCGCGCGCCACCTGCCGCAGAGCATCGGCGGCCACAGCATCGGCATCAAGGAACGCGACCAGTGGCTGGCCTGCATGGACCAGGCCATGGGCGAGACCGAGGTGCCCGAGGACCTGCGCGCGCGGCTGCGCGACTCCTTCTTCAAGACCGCCGACTGGATGCGCAACCGCGCCGGCTGAGCACAACGACCTTCGAAAGACTCACTTCATGAATTCCATCGTCATCATCGGCGGCGGCCACGCGGCGGCCCAGTTGTGCGCCGGCCTCGCCGAAGCGGGGCAGGGCGCGCGCGTGCACCTGGTCTGCGAGGAGGCCTGCGAGCCCTACCACCGTCCGCCGCTGTCGAAGGCCTTCCTCAAGAGCGCCGACGAAGCCACGCAGCCGCACAAGGCGGCCGACTGGTACCGCGAGGCCGGCATCACGCTGCACCTGGGCGATGCCGCCGTGGCCATCGACCGCGAGGCGCGCAACGTCACCCTGCGTTCGGGCGCGGTGCTGCCGTGGGAATCGCTGGTGCTGGCCACCGGCACGCGCGCGCGCCGGATCGCCGCGCTCTCGCACGAGTTGGTCAATGTCGCGAGCCTGCGCGCGGCCGACGAGGCGCATCGCCTGCGCGCGCGGCTGGCCGAGGCGCAGCGCGTCACGGTGCTCGGCGGCGGCTTCATCGGCCTCGAGGTCGCGGCCACCGCCAAGGCGCTCGGCAAGGAGGTGCAGGTGATCGAGACGCGCGCCGCGCCTGCTGGGCCGCGCGGTCTCGCCTGAGCTCTCGGCGCACGTGCTGGCCACGCACCGCGCCGCCGGCATCGACATCGTGCTGGGCGCGACCGCCGACGGCTTCGAGGTCGAGGGCGACCGGCTGGTGTCGCTGCGCGTGAACGGCGCGCAACAGCCGGTCGACCTGCTGCTGCTGGGCATCGGCGCGGTGCCCGAGACCGCGCTCGCGCAGGCCGCGGGCATCGAATGCGCCGACGGCATCGTGGTCGACGAGCACATGCAGACCAGTGCGGCCGGCGTGCTCGCGGTCGGCGACTGCACGCGCTTCCCCGACCGGCGCGCGGGCCGCGCGCTGCGGCTCGAGTCGGTGCAAAACGCCAACGACCAGGCGCGCACCGCGGTTGCGACGCTGCTGGGCACGGCGCGCGCGCACGACGTGGTGCCATGGTTCTGGTCCGACCAGGGCGGCATGCGGCTGCAGATGGTGGGCCTGGTGCCGGCCGAGGGCACGGCGGGCCATGTCACGGTGCGCCGCGCGGGACCGAAGCCCGACGCCTTCTCGCTGTTCCACTACGTCGACGGGCAACTCGCGTGCGTGGAATCGGTGAACGCGCCGGTCGATCACATGATGAGCCGCAAGCTGCTCGACGCGGGCCGCAGCCCCGACCCCGCGGCGATCGCGGACGCTGCGGTACCACTTAAGAATCACCTCGCGTAAACATCCGGTCACGGCTTGTCGCAACGCGGCTGCATTTCAGGATTCATTCACCGGACTGTCACTTCGGCTTCGGAGACTGGTCTTCCTTGAACAGGAGGGAGACCTTTCGATGAAGCCACGCGCAAACACCCGCTTTCCACGCACCGCGTCCATGACCGCCTGTGCCGCACTGATCGCCACCGCCATGCTGAGCGCATGCGGCGGCGGCGATGGCGGCGGCGGCGTGTTCCTGCCGGTGCCGCCGCCCGCGCCGGCGCCCGCCCCCGCGCCGATCGCGGCCGGCACGCGCGCCACCGTCGCGCTGCTCGAGACCACCGACCTGCACTTCAACGTGCGCAGCTACGACTACTTCAAGCTCGCCGAGGACAAGTCCTATGGCTACGAGCGCACCGCCACGCTGATCGCGGCCGCGCGCAAGGAGTTTGCGAACACGCTGCTGTTCGACAACGGCGACACCATCCAGGGCACCGCGCTGGCCGACTACGAGGCGCTGGTGAGCCGCATCCCGTGCACCCAGCCGCTGTCGATGTACAAGGCGATGAACGCCGCCGGCTTCGATGCCGGCACGCTGGGCAACCACGAGTTCAACTACGGCCTCGACTTCCTCAACCAGGCCATCGGCGGCGGCCTCGACGTCGAGGGCGTGGACGGCACGAAGAAGTGCGCCGGCCCGAACTTCCCGCTGGTGCTGGCCAACGTGCAGAGCGTGAAGAGCGGCAAGCCGCTGCTCGCGCCCTACACCATCGTCAACAAGCGCTTCACCGCCACCGCGCCCGACGGCTCGCGCGTGACGGTGCCGCTGAAGGTCGGCGTGATCGGCTTCACCACGCCGGGCATCATGAACTGGGACAAGCGCTATCTCGAGGGCAAGCTGCGCACCGAGGGCGCGGTGGAAGCCGCCACGCGCTACATCCCCGAGCTGCGCGCCAAGGGCGCCGACATCGTGGTCGCGCTGCAGCACGGCGGCCTCGACGCCGCGGCCTACACGCCGACCATGGAGAACCCGGGCCTGCACCTGTCGAAGGTGCCCGGCATCGACGCGCTGCTGATGGGCCACCAGCACGGCGTGTTCCCCGACCGCGGCGCCAACCCCGGCTTCAAGCAGCCGGGCGTGGACAACGCCGCCGGCACCGTGAACGGCGTGCCGGCCGTGATGCCGAGCTCGTGGGGCAAGGCGCTGGGCGTGATCAAGCTCGAGCTGTCGTGGGACGGCAAGGCCTGGGTGATCGACAAGAGCAAGACCGCGGTCGAGGCGCGCTCCACGCAGACCGGCAAGGACGACGCGGGCAAGGCGGTCTACGTCGATGCCGACCCGGCCATCGCGCCGCTGATCGAGACCCAGCACCAGGCCGCGATCGACTACGTGAAGACGCCGATCGGCAGCACCGACTTCCGCATGAACACCTACTTCGCCGACGTCGGCGACCCGGGCGCGATCCAGATCGTGAACCAGGCCCAGGCCGACTACGTGAAGAGCTACATCCAGGCCAACCTGCCGCGGTACGCGAGCCTGCCGGTGCTGTCGGTCAGCGCGCCCTTCAAGTCGGGCTACGAGGGCGGCCGCGACTACACCGACGTGGCCGTGGGCAACCTCGCGATCTTCAACGCGGCCGACCTCTACCTGTACCCGAACACCGTGTACGCGGTGAAGGTCACGGGCGCCGAGATCAAGGCCTGGCTCGAGGCCGCGGCCAAGCGCTTCAACAAGATCAGCACCACGGCCACGGCCGACCAGCAGCTGATCGGCAGCTTCCCGGGCTACAACTTCGACATGTTCACCACGCCCGACGTGCAGTACGAGATCGACGTGACGCAGGAGGTCGGCAGCCGCATCCGGAACCTCACCTACCTGGGTGCGGCCATCGATCCGGCCAAGGAGTTCGTGATCGCCACCAACAACTACCGCGCCACCAGCGGCGCGAGCTTCATCCCCGCGCTCGACGGCCGCGCGACGATCTACGCCTCGCCCGATGCCAACCGCGACGTGCTGATCGCCTACGTGAAGGCGAAGAAGACCATCACGCGCGCGGCCAACGGCGCAGCGCGCAGCTGGCGCTTCACCAAGGCCGCGACGGCCGGCAATGTGGTGTTCACCTCGGGGCAGGGCCAGCTCGCGTCGGCGACGGCGGCGGGGCTGGACAACGTCTCGCTGCTGACGGCGGACGATGGGAGCGGGAAGGGGCGCTCGGTCTACAAGCTCGATCTGAGCAAGTGAGGGGGGTGGCTTCCTCCTGCCGGAGGGAGCCGCTCAGCGCTTGACGGGGGCCAGCAGCACCACCAGCGCCCCGGCCCCGCCCTCGGCCGGCTTGGCCTGCACGAAGGCCAGCACCTCGTTCTTCTGGATCAGCCAGCGCTGCGTCTTGGTCTTGAGCACCGGCTGCTTGCCCGGCGAGCCCAGGCCCTTGCCGTGCACCACGCGCACGCAGCGCAGGCCCTGCTTGTGCGCGTTGCGGATGAAGCCGCCGAGCGCCTCGCGCGCCTCGTCGCTGCGCAGGCCGTGCAGGTCGACCTGGGCCTGGATCGTCCAGTCGCCCTTGCGCAGTCGCGCGGTCACGTCGGTGCCGATGCCGGGGCGGCGGAAGCTCATGGCGTCGTCGACGTCGAGCAAGGTGGTGACGTCGAACTCGTCGGACAGCGATTCGCGCAGCACGCGCTGCTCGTCGAGCTGGTGCTGCACCGGGATCGGTGCCGGCGGCTCGGGCGCGAGCGGCACGGTGCGCGTCTTCTGGCGCAGCGGCTCGGTGGCGCCGACGGCGCGCGCGAACAGGTCCTTTTCGGCCGCGCGCTTGCGCTCGGCCACGGCGCGGGCCGCGGCCTCGGCCGCCTCGCGCTCGCGGGTTTCGGCGAGCTGGCGCTGCACCTGCTTGAGGTCGGCCAGGTTCTTCAGGCTCTTGGGCGCTGGCGCCGGCGCGGCGCCGGGGGAGGGCGGACGTGCGGCGGCCATCAGAGCAACCCCTGTTCGGCCATCGAGAAGCTGCGGCCCACGCCCACGATCACGTGGTCGAGCACGCGCACGTCGACCAGCGAGAGCGCGGCGCGCAGCGTCTGCGTGAGGGCTTCGTCGGCGCGCGAGGGTTCGATGCTGCCGCTCGGATGGTTGTGGGCCAGCACCACCGCGGCCGCATGGTGGTGCAGCGCGCGCAGCACCACCTCGCGCGGATAGACGCTGGTCTGGGGTCAGCGTGCCGCGGAACAGCTCCTCGAGCACGATCAGCCGGTGCTGCGCGTCGAGGAACAGCACCGCGAACACCTCGTGCGGGCGCGTGCCGATGTGCATCTGCACGTACTGCCGCACGGCCTCGGGCGCGTCGAGCACGGTGCGCTGCGAGAGCTGCTCGGCCATGGCGCGGCGCGCGAGCTCGAGCACCGCGATGAGCTCGGCGCGCTTGGTGGCGCCGCCCATGCCGCGCACGCCGCGCAACTGCTCGGGGCTGGCCTGCAGCAGGCCCGCGAGGCCGCCGAAGCGCTCGTGCAGCTCCTGCGCGAGCTGCAGCACGTTCTTGCCGGCCACGCCGGTGCGCAGCAGCAGCGCGAGCAGCTCGGTGTCGGCCAGCGCGGCGGCGCCACGCGCGATGAGCTTCTCGCGCGGGCGGGCATGTTCGGGGAGATCCTTGAAAGCCATGGAGAGCCTGCTAAACCTTGAACGGGGCGGGTGGAAGCGCCCGTCCTTAAAATGCAGCCCAGTTTATCGGGACACCCGTCTTGTCTTTGTCAACCATTGCTGCCTCCATGTCCCAAACGCCCCACGTCGTCACCCCCGGCTCCTTCCTGACCCTGCACTACCGGCTGTCCGGGCCCGCGGGCGACATCATCAACACCTTCACCGACAAGCCCGCCACGCTGTCGCTGGGTACCGGCGAGCTGTCGCCGGCGGTCGAGCAGCGCCTGCTGGGCCTCGAGGAGGGCGCCCACGCCACCTTCGAGCTGCCGGCCGGCGAGGCCTTCGGCGAGCGCAATCCCGAGATGCAGCAGTGGGTCGCGAAGAAGCTGCTGGCGCAGATCGGCGACCCCGACGAGCAGTACGCCGTGGGCGACGTGGTGCAGTTCCCCACGCCCGACGGCACCGGCAGCTATGCCGGCGCGGTGATCGAGTCCAACGAGACCGGCGTGCGCTTCGATTTCAACCATCCGCTCGCAGGCCAGCCCGTGACCTTCGAAGTGCAACTGATCGGGGTGTTGTGATGGCGCGCGGCACCGCGGCCGGGGAGGCACGATGAACGAAGGCATCGAGGAAGTCATCCTCGCCGAGCCGCGCGGCTTCTGCGCCGGCGTGGACCGCGCGATCGAGATCGTCGAGCGCGCCATCGCCAAGTTCGGCGCGCCGATCTACGTGCGCCACGAGATCGTGCACAACACCTACGTGGTCAACGAGCTCAAGTCCAAGGGCGCGATCTTCATCGAGGAGCTGTCGGACGTGCCGCCCGGCGCCACGCTGGTGTTCAGTGCGCACGGCGTGAGCAAGGCGGTGGAGCAGGAGGCGCGCGACCGCGGCTTCGAGATCTTCGACGCCACCTGCCCGCTGGTGACCAAGGTGCACGTCGAGGTCGCCAAGCTCGCCAAGGAAGGCTACGAGTTCATCATGATCGGCCACAAGGGGCATCCCGAGGTCGAGGGCACGATGGGCCAGCTCTCGAGCGGCATCCACCTGGTGGAAGACGTGGAAGACGTGGCGCGCGTCGCGCCGGGCCAGACCGAGAAGCTCGCGGTGGTCACGCAGACCACGCTGAGCGTGGACGACGCGGCCGAGATCGCCGCCGCGGTGCGTGCGCGCTTTCCGGCCGTGCGTGAGCCCAAGCAGCAGGACATCTGCTACGCGACCCAGAACCGCCAGGACGCGGTGAAGATCATGAGCCCGCAGGTCGACCTCGTGATCGTGGTCGGCAGCCCCACCAGCTCCAACAGCAACCGCCTGCGCGAGCTGGCCCAGCGCCTGGGCACCGAGAGCTACATGGTCGATTCGGCCGACGAGCTCCAGCCCGAATGGTTCGAGGGCAAGACCCGCATCGGCCTGACCGCCGGCGCCTCGGCGCCCGAGGTGCTGGTGCGCGAGGTGATCGAGCGCGTGCGCGCGTTCGGCGCGGTCTCGGTGCGCAAGATGGACGGCATCGAGGAAACCATCAAGTTCCCGCTGCCCAAGGGCCTCAAGCTGGCCGACATTCCTCCTCCTGGACACATCTCTTGACCGCTGCTGCAATCACCGAATGGCGCTCCGAAATCGATAGCGCCTGGCAACGCCTGAACGAACGCTCGGGCCACTTCCTGCGCCAGACCCCGCTGTGGAAGCTGCCCGCGGCGGCGCTCGGCGTCGCGGCGCCCGGGGCCGAGGTCTGGCTCAAGCTCGAGCACCTGCAGGTCAGCGGCAGCTTCAAGGCGCGCGGCATGATGAACCGGCTGCTGGCCAACGGCATCCCCGAGAGCGGCGTGATCGTCGCCTCGGGCGGCAATGCCGGCATCGCCACCGCCGCCGCGGCGCGCGCGCTCGGCGTGCGCTGCGAGGTCTACCTGCCCGGCGTCTCGCCCGAGGCCAAAGCGCGCGCGCCTGCGCGCGCTGGGCGCCGAGGTGGTGGTGGTCGGCCAGCTCTATCCCGATGCGCTGGCCGCCTGCCTGGCGCGCCAGGCCGAAACCGGCGCCCTGCTGACCCATGCCTACGACCAGCCCGAGGTGGTGGCCGGCGCCGGCACGCTGGGCCGCGAGATCGAGGCCCAGGGCGGCCTGCCCGATGCCGTGCTCGTGAGCGTGGGCGGCGGCGGCCTGATCGGCGGCCTCGCCGGCTGGTTCGAGCAACGCGCGCGCGTGATCGCGCTCGAGCCCGAGGGCGCGCCCACGCTGTTCCGGGCCCGCGAGGCCGGCGCGCCGGTCGACGTCGAGGTCGGCGGCATCGCGGCCGATTCGCTGGGCGCGCGCCGCATCGGCGCCATCGCCTGGGACATCGCGCAGCGCCACGTCGCCGATGCGCTGCTGCTGTCCGACGAGGCGATCCGCGCCGCGCAGCAGTGGCTGTGGAAGGAAATGAAGCTGGCCGTCGAACCGGCCGCCGCGCTGCCGCTGGCCGCGCTGCACAGCGGCGCCTGCGTGCCGCGCGCGGGCGAGAAGGTCTGCCTGATCGTCTGCGGCGCCAACGTCGATCCGGCCACCGTCGGCTGAACCAGCCCCGCGCGGGGCGGGGTGCCGGCTGGCCCACCTAAAATCGGGCGATGCTCGACATCACCCTGCTCCGCAAAGACCTGGCCGCCGCCGTGGCCGGCCTCGAAAAACGCAAGAAGAACCAGCCCTACCTCGACGTCTCGGCCTTCACCGCGCTCGAAGCCGAGCGCAAGACGCTGCAGACCCGCACCGAGGAGATCCAGGCGCGCCGCAACACGCTGAACAAGCAGATCGGCCCGCTCAAGGCCAAGGGCGAGTCGGTCGACGCGCTGATGGCCGAGGTCAACGCGCTCAAGGGCGAGCAGGAATCGCAATCGAAGCGCCTCGACGAGATCCAGCCCGAGCTGCAGGCGCTGCTGCTGGCCGTGCCCAACCTGCCGCACGCCAGCGTGCCGCTGGGCGAGGACGAGAGCGGCAACGTCGAGCAGCGCCGCTGGAGCCCGCAGGGCGGCGTCGGCGCCTCGGCCACGCCGCTGGGCTTCGCGCCGAAGGACCACGTCGACCTGGGCGCGCCGCTCGGCCTCGACTTCGAGATGGGCGCCAAGCTCTCGGGTTCGCGCTTCACCGTCATGAAGGGCCCGATCGCGCGGCTGCATCGCGCGCTTGCCCAGTTCATGCTCGACATCCAGACGCAGCAGCACGGCTACACCGAGTGCTACGTGCCCTACATCGTCAATGCCGCCACCCTGAGCGGCACCGGCCAGCTGCCCAAGTTCGAGGGCGACCTGTTCGCCGCCAAGAAGGGCGGCCAGGACGGCGAGCCCGCGCCCGACCTGTCGGCGCTCTACCTGATCCCGACCGCCGAGGTGCCGCTCACGAACTTCGTGCGCGACGAGGTCGTGCCCGAGGCGCAGCTGCCGATCCGCCTCACGGCCCACACCCCGTGCTTCCGCTCGGAAGCCGGCAGCGCGGGCCGCGACACCCGCGGCATGATCCGCCAGCACCAGTTCGACAAGGTCGAGATGGTGCAGGTCGTGCATCCCGAGAAGAGCTACGAGGCGCTCGAGCAGATGACCGGCCATGCCGAGGTGGTGCTGCAGACGCTCGAGCTGCCGTACCGCGTCGTGCTGCTGTGCACCGGCGACATGGGTTTCGGCTCGACCAAGACCTACGACCTCGAGGTCTGGCTGCCGGCGCAGGACACCTACCGCGAGATCAGCTCGGTCTCGAACTGCGAGGCCTTCCAGGCGCGCCGCCTGCAGGCGCGCTTCAAGAACGCCCAGGGCAAGAACGAGCTGGTGCACACCCTCAACGGTTCGGGCCTGGCGGTCGGCCGCACCCTGGTCGCGGTGCTCGAGAACCACCAGAACGAGGATGGCTCGATCAACGTGCCGAAGGCGCTGCGGCCCTACCTGGGCGGCACCGAGGTGCTGCGCGGCTGACGAAAAAACGACAGGAAAATCGCGGCACGGGATGGATGTGTCGATTTTCCTGGGTATAATCGCAGGCTCGACAGAGCGACCGGAGAGGTGGCAGAGTGGTCGAATGTACCTGACTCGAAATCAGGCGTACTAGCGATAGTACCGAGGGTTCGAATCCCTCCCTCTCCTCCAGAAATGGCCCCGCAAGGGGCTATTTTTTTGCCTGTTCGCCATCGGAAACCAGGCAGGCGTGGCCCCCGTCACCAAGAAGAGGCGCCCGAAGAACACGTTCAGGGAGAGCCGGCCGCCGATGGCCGTCGCCGGCCTCGGCGTCACACGGCAGGCAACCCGTCCATCACCAGCTTCACGCCATCCGCGAGTTCCTTGGCGCTGACATCCGAGACCTTGCCGGCCTTGCGCAACGCTTCCACGCCGTCGGCATAGCCCTTCAAGTCGTTGCGAATCGAGTCGTAGACAAACTGCGAGCCACTGCTCTTGTCCGCGAGTGCCACGTTCTTCGCGATGCGGGCCGCCCGATCCATGTAGGCGTCGAGTTGATCCGGGGTGGTCCAGAGATAGAAGTAGGTGATCTCCAGCAGATCCTGCGCGGCCATGTAGGCCGCGGTGTTCTCCGGCCGTGTCGTTCCTCCATCGAATTCAAGTTGATCCGCCACGAATTTCGTGTGCTTGGCATCCTCGGGAACCAGGATGCCGGCCTTCACGCTGTCATCGATCGCCAGCGAGACCAGATCGGTGTAGCGCCGGCGGGACGGGTAGAGCTGCTCCGTGTAGGCCGGAGAGAAGGGGTAGTAGCTGCCATAGAGGCTGCAGAACGTGCCGCCCTCGCCGCCGGGCCTGGCGCTGTTGCCGGTGCCGGCGTTCCATGCGGTGGGAACCAGCATCTCGGGAAGGCGCACGCCGCCCTGCGAGTTCTTGTCCTCGTGGCCAGGGTCGGTGTCCCGGACGATCGTGGTGCCGCTGGTGAGGATCGCCGGCATGCGCGGCGGGTTGTAGGAGGGGTTGTCCATCCACTTGACGAGATGGTCGTAGACGGCATTGGTCACGTGCTGGACGGGCACGCGCGGATGGACCGGGTAGACGCAATCGACACCCGTGAGCGGCCAGTCGTCGCGTGCGGCGAGCGGCCGGGAATTCAGCGCGGTGCGTCGTCCCGAGTGGGTGGCGCCAGCGACTTCCCAGCTGCGGTAGTTGCCTGCTTCATCGTTGCCCGTCGGGCGAGAGGCCACCTGGCCGGCGACATCGGTCTCGGAGATCACCTTCCAGACCGGAACGGCGAGGTTCCGGTTGAGGTACCCGCCCGCGATGTAGACCATGTAGGAGTCGATCGGACCCTGGTTGTCGGGTGTGCGTGCGTTGCCATAGATCGGATCCAGGCTGTTGACGATCCGTTGCAGGTAGCCGCCCGACTGCGACACGCCGGTGACGATCATTTTCTTGGCCCGCAGCGGGCCCAGGGGATTGATGCCCTTCCCGGGGTACCGGATGGCCTGCAGCGCCTGCAGGAAGACGTCGTGGGAGATCGCATTGCCCAATGTGCTGGAGCCGCCGCCCACATCGAGCGAGTCGTAGCGCCCGCTGAAGCCGTCGGCCTTCGCGCTCCACTTCTTCAGTTGATTGACGCCCACGGGCTGGGCCGAGATGCCCACATAGACATAGCCCTCGCGAATCATGTGCTCGAACCCGGAGCCCCACAGGGCATCGAGGTCGTAGCCCGCGGTGACGTTCTGCCACTCGGCGATCACCGTGCCATTGAACTTGTCCGCCGCCGCCGGGCGGCGCACGAGGATGCGCGTCTTGTAGCGGTTGCCGGTCGTCGCCACGGTGGCCGGCACGCCGACCGTCGTGGCGCTGTTCGCGGCGCTGTACGACGCGGGAAAGTTGTAGGTGTTCGCGTTGCCCTCGATGAAGTATTCCTCTTCGACGTAGCCGACGGCCGCCAGGTTGTGCATGGTGGCCAGCCATGGGTAGTCGTGTTCCTTGTGTCCCTGCGCCGTACCCGGCATCGCCCCCTTCGCGATGGGGCCCGTCACGACCGGGTTGGGCACCTTCGACGTGGTGGCTTCCGGTTGCGGTTCGACCTCCGGTTGCGTCTCGGGCTGGGGCTGCGGTTGCGTCTGCACCGGGGGAATGAAGGGAACGTTGCCGGAGCCGCCGCTGCCGCCGCAGCCCGCGATCAGCGCGCCAACGGCCATGCCGACAATGCCCAGCCTCGGACTCCAATGGAACGGCGCCGATCGCGCACCGGATCCTGCAATCTGTCTCTGCATCGATGTCTCCTTGAAACTGAATGAAATGCGGTGCGTTCGATCCAACGCCGTATGCATCCGAATCAGTCTAGGAAGCGGTCGCGCGACGCGCTTGTATGCAGTTGTCATGCGGTCTAAGGAATTTCCCCAGGCAAGACTCGAGGGGACCACGATCCTTCCGCTTCGCCATCCGCTCGAAGCACGCGCTGATTTTTTCCAGCGATGCCTCTCGCTCGGTCCCCGAGCTACGTCTGGGCAGGCAACCCGAGCTCCGCCCGCATGCCCGAAACCCGCCGCACATAGAACTCCACGAAGGCCCGGATCCGCATCGGCATGTGTTCGCGGCTGGGATAGCAGAGGAAGTGCGCCCGCCCCTGGGGCGCATGGGCATCGAGGCAACGGACCAGGCGGCCGGCGCGCAGATCCTCGGCGACCTGGTAGCCCGCGACCTGGGCGATGCCCAGGCCATCCCGCAGGGCGCCCACCACCAATTCCGGATCGCTGTAGATCCGGCTGCCCTTCGGCATGAGCTTGCGCACCCGGCGAGCGCCGCTATCGTCCCCCGCGGGCGGCTCCATGAACTCCCATTCGTACAGTCCTCCCGATCCGAGACGGAACTGGATGCACGCGTGGCGCTCGATGTCCTCGAGCGTTTCGGGCAGGCCGTGGCGCGCGGCGTACGCGGGCGATGCGCACACCATCATCTCCATGGGCGCGAGCTGGCGCGCGATGATGCTGCTGTCGGCGAGGCGGCCGTTGCGGAAGCTGAGGTCGATGCGGTCGGCGGTGAAATCGGTGATCCGGTCGTCGAGGATCAGTTCGACATCGATGCCGGGATGCAGCCTGTAGAAATCGGCCAGCAGCGGACCGACGATCCGGCGGCCGAAGCCGATCGTGGAGCACACGCGCAACTGCCCGCGCGCAGGCCCGTCCTGCAGCTCGTGCACCTGCTGCATCGCCTGCATGATCTGCTCGACGCCCGGGCGGCTGAGCTCGTAGAACATCTCGCCCTCGGGCGTGAGCGCGACATTGCGCGTGGAGCGCTGCAGCAGCCGCGTCTTCATCTGGGTCTCGAGCCGCTGCACGTTGCGGCTCACGGCCGAGCGACCGAGGCCCAGGCGGTGGCCCGCCTTCATGAAGCTCAGTTCCTCGGCGACCGCCATGAACGACAGCACGCCGGTGTAGCTGGCGGCCAATCCGGAGGCCAGGGCATCGGGCATCGAAAGGGTGGGGGCGGGGTTCTTCATGGTCGATGGGTCGGGTGGAGCGGCGCGGGGGAAAGCGGGCCGGCGAGGGCGCCAGCGCATCATGGGCCACGGGCATGCCGACGTCGGTGCGCGTTCGCACACATCGGCGCGTCGCGGCCGGGCATTGGTGATCAAAGCTGGACATGGGATTGCCTTCGGGCATGCCAATTCATGCCAGGGTGACTCCTACGATGACCGTTTCAGACGGATCTCATCGCCATGGCGCTCGCCCTTCATCGCCCCGTTCTTTCCGCTTCCAGGTCGGACCTCGCCTGGTCATGGTTGCCGCCGTTCGCCGCGGTGCTCGCCTATCCGCATCTGCTCGCGGCGTTCTACCAACGCTTCAATGCACAGGACGGCAATCCGGTGCTCGCCGTGTTCGCCATGGCATCGGCCTTCGCGGTCAGCGCACTGGGATTCGCTTTCGCGTGGCGGCTGGGACACGCGCCGCATCCGACGGTGCGCTCGCTGAGCGCGCGCCGCTTCGCGTACCTCACGGTGGCGGCGCCGCCGCTGTTCACGTTCATGGGGGTGCTGCTGTACCTGATGAAGATCGAGGGCGCGGATGCGGCGGTCTGGACCGGGCTGTGGACGGCCGCGGCGGCATGGGTCGCGATGCTGCAACTCACGCGGCGCTCCGACGTGGACGCCGTCGATGAAGCCGGTGCCCCGGCAGGCATGCAGGCCACGCGCGGACTCGCGGCATTGCGAGTCACCCACGGCATCTCGGCGGCCGCGCTGATCGTCGCCTTCCTCGCGCCCCACCTGTTCAACCATCTCGTCGCCTGGCTGGGCGACCACGCGCACCAGTCGCTGATGCTCCAGTTGCGCAAGCTCTATCGCCATGCCTGGATCGAACCCGCGTTGCTGCTCGCGATGGCGTTCCAGCTGCTCTCGGGCTTGGCGCTGTGGTTGCCGAAGACGCGCAGGAAGGCGAATCTCTTCGATGTGCTGCAACTGGCATCGGGCATCTACCTGACTTTCTTCGTGGCCTCGCATGTCAACTCGGTGTTCGTGCTGGCCCGGCATTTCGGCATCGACACCAACTGGGCCTGGGCCGTGAGCGCGCCGGCCGGGCTGACGGGCGACGCATGGAGCGTGCGGCTGATTCCCCACTACGCGATCGCGGTGTTCATGCTGCTGGGACACCTGGCCTGCGGCCTGCGCGTCGTCCTGCTCGGACATGGCGCGAGCGAGGCCAGGGCAGGGCGCTGGACCTGGATCGCACTGGCGGCGTCGACGGCCGTCGCGGTCGCCATTTCGGCGGCGATGCTGGGCGCCCGGTGGTGAGCGTGCTCATCGGCGTGTCGATTGCAAAGCCATCGAATTCTTTACCTGATTCCAATTAATAAATAGCGAAAGAATAATTTCTCCGAAATAGCAAAAACATTGACCCGGATTCGCCGCATTCATAGCATCGCCACCGCTATTGCAGCGACTCCAATATTTTTGCTGATCAAGGGGGAAGAGATGACATTAAGATCGATGATCATTAATTTGACATTGCTGCTCGCAATTGTCACCAGCGGCTGTTCGGACGGCAATGCGAACGCGTTCTTCTACAGCAGCACGCTGGACCAGAGAACGAAGGACGAACAGCCCGCGGTGCTCAAGACGCTCGAGGAATTGGTCGGTATCGAAAGCGGCACCAATGACGCGATCGGGATTCCCGAAATGGGCAATTACCTCGAACTGCGTCTCAAGGCACTCGGTGCCGAGGTCTCGAGGACCCCCGCCACCAACGGCGTGGTCGGCGACATCATCGTCGGCCAACTCAAGGGCAGCGGCGGCCGGCATATCCTGATGATGGCGCACATGGACACGGTCTATGTGCGCGGCTCGCTGGCCAAGGCGCCATTCCGCATCGAAGGCGACCAGGTTCTCGGCGCCGGCATTGCCGATGCCAAGGGCGGCATCGCGACCATCCTGCATACGCTGGCCTTGTTGAAGGCGCAGAACTTCCAGCAATTCGGCACCATCACCGTGATGTTCAACACCGACGAGGAAAAGGGCTCGCTCGGGTCGAACGAATTGATCCAGAAGCTCGCGGCGCAGAGCGACATCGTGCTGTCGTACGAAACCGGCTTCATCTACGAGGGCCAGGAGTTCTTCGTCACCGGCACCTCGGGCGTGGCGGTCGTGGAGGCACGGGTTCACGGCAAGGCGTCGCATGCGGGAGCCGCGTCTCCGACGGCGGTGAATTCCATGACCGAGGCCGCGGACCTGATCCTGCGAACCCAGGACCTGCAGGACCCGCAGCAGGAGCGGCTGTTCAACTGGACGACCATCAAGGGCGGCAGCGCCACCAACATCATTCCGGACCTCACCGTCGTCTCGGCCGACATGCGCTATGGCCGCAACGAGGATCTTCCGCTGCTGGAGGCCGCGCTCGCCGAGCGTGCGCAGAAGAAGCGCCTCGAAGGAGCGCGCATCGATCTCCAGGTCACGCGCCTCATCCCGCCGTACAACGCCACGGACGCCGCCCGGGGCGTGATGAACAAGGCCGTCGCCATCTACGCCGAAGTGGGCGCGAAGCTGGTGGCCGCCAACGTGCGCACCGGTGGCGGCTCGGACGCGGGCTGGGCCGCGCTCTCGGGCAAGCCGGTGCTCGAGAACCTGGGCCTGCCCGGCGGTAACCAGCATGCCGATGCCGGCGAGTACGTACTGGCCTCGTCCATCCCGCGCCGGCTCTATCTGTCGGCGCGCCTGGTCTCGGAACTCGGGCAGGGACTCTGAGCGAGAATCGAGGTCTACCGATTCAGTCGATTACCAACCGATCCGGTAAGCGCCTGCGATAGACTGCGAGCCGATGCCCAAGCCCACCCGCTCCCAGATCGACGCCGAGATCATCGACCGCGCCGCGGGCCTGTTCGCCAAGCACGGCTTCGCCCACACCTCGCTCCAGCAGATCGCGGACGCGGTCAACTATTCGAAGGCCGGGCTGCTGCATCACTTCCCGAGCAAGCAGGCGATCTACGACGCGGCGCTGCAGACCTGCCGCGAGCAGGCGCAGGCGCTGGTCGATGCGGTCGAACACCTGCCGCCGGGGGCGGCGCGCGAACGCGTGGTGGTGGAGGCCTCGGTCGACCAGACCTACGAGTGGCCCGGCGTGTCGGCGCTCGCAAACCGGCTCGCCGACAACGGCAAGGGCACCGATCCCGCGCTGACCGAGATGGCGTTGATGGTCTACAAGGCGCTCGGCATCGATCTGCAGACCACCACCATGGAGCGCATCGTGCGCGTGACGAGCGCGCTCTCGGGCCTGGGTGCCTCGGCGATGGTCGCGGCCCACGTGGGACTGCAGCGCGAATGGCGCACGCCCATCGTCGACGCGGCCATGGACGCGCTCGGCCATGGCGGCAAGCCGCGGCGTGCGGCGCGCAAGCGCGCCTAGTCTTCCGGCCCGCAGCGGCGCCTCAGAGGCCGCCGATCAAGCCGCTGAGCTTCGGCGCGAACACGCCATAGCCCATGCTCACCGACACGCGCAATTCGGGCATGAAGGCCGCGAAGGACACGCCGACCCGGCCAGCCCGCCGACCACCAGACCGAGCACGGCGAGCGCTCTCCCGTGCTGCTTGAGGACCGACAGGGTGGCGTGGAGGAAGGTCAATGCGGTGTTCCTTGGGGATGGAGCACCGTATTATCAACCAATTCGGTTGGACTTCAACCATTTCGGTCGAAGATGAAGGGCGCGCCTCTCAGGCCGCGGGCAGAAACTTCCTCACATGCGCCGCGAAGGCGGCCGTCAGGGCGCTCGGTGCCTCGCGCGCCACCGCCAGCGTGACGCCCACGCCCGGCAGTTCGGGAAAGCCGTCGTCCGCGTCGAGGATCCGCAGGTCCTCGGGCACGGCGGTGCGCGTGAGCACGGTCACGGCCTGGCCCGAGCGCGCCATGCCCACCAGCCCCGAGAGGCTGCTGCTCGCATAGGCGAGCCGGTAGGCGCGGCCCGCGGCCTCGAGCGCGCGCCGCGGCAGGAGGTGGTCGAGCGCATCGGGCGCGCCGAGCGCGAGCGGCAGCGGGTCGAGGGCGACGGCGGCGCTGCCGTGCTGCGCGACCCACACCAGCGGCTCGTGCCGGATCACTTCGGTGCCCGCGGCATCGGCGGCCACCGACACCAGCGCGAGGTCGATCGCATGCCGCGCCAGCAGCTCGTGCAGCCGCGGCGTGGGCGCGCACATCACCTCGAGCTGCACCCCCGGGTGCAGGTTCGCGAAGCCCCGCAGCAGGTAGGGCAGGAACACGACCGCGTAGTCGTCGGGGCAACTGAAGCGCAGCACGCCCGACAGCTGCTGTCCGCGCAGTTCGGCCAGTGCCTCGTCATGCCGGCGCAGCAGTTCGTTGGCGCGCACCAGCAGGCGTTCGCCGGTCGCGGTGAGGGTGACGCCACGGCCGGTGCGGTGCAGCAGCGGCTGCGCGACGATGCCTTCGAGCTTCTGCATCTGCATGCTCAGCGCCGACTGCGTGCGGCCCACGCGCAGGGCCGCCTGGCCCAGCACGCCGGTCTCGGCGATGGCGACGAAGCTGCGCAGCAGGTCGATGTCCAGCGATTGGCTCACGGCATGAGTTCCCTTGATAGCTGATCTCAAAACAATTCGCTTCCACGCGCGCGGGGCGCCGCGTAACGTGGGCATTTTGATCGGGAAGCACCCCATGAGCAGGAACGACGACCCCCAGTTCTGGCAACAGGCACAGCGCCATCTCGTGCGCTACGGCGGCAGCTTCGAGCCGCTGATCATCGAGCGCGCGCAGGGCTGCTTCGTCTACGACGCCGACGGCCGCGCCATCCTCGACTTCACCTCGGGCCAGATGAGCGCGCTGCTCGGGCATGCGCATCCCGAGATCGTCTCGGTGGTGTCGGAGCACGTGCGCACGCTCGACCACCTGTTCAGCGGCATGCTGTCGCGCCCGGTGGTGGCGCTGGCCGCGGAGATCGCGCGCCATGCGCCCGGCGCGCTCGAACGCTGCCTGCTGCTGAGCACCGGCGCCGAATCGAACGAGGCGGCGCTGCGCATGGCCAGGCTGGTGACCGGCGGCCACGAGGTGGTGGCCTTCACGCAGTCGTGGCACGGCATGACCGGCAGCGCGGCGGCCGCGACCTACAGCGCGGGCCGCAAGGGCTACGGCCCGGCGGCGGTCGGCTCGTTCGCGATCCCGGCGCCCAATGCCTACCGGCCGCGCTTCGCCACGAAGGAGGGCGAACTCGACTGGCGCCGCGAGCTCGACGACGGCTTCGAGCAGATCGATCGCCAGTCGACCGGCGCGCTCGCGGCCTTCATCGCCGAACCCATCCTCAGCAGCGGCGGCATCCTCGAGCTGCCGCCGGGCTACATGGCGGCGCTCAAGAAGAAGTGCGAGGAGCGCGGCATGCTGCTGATCGTCGACGAGGCGCAGACCGGCGTGGGCCGCACCGGCCTGATGTTCGCGTGCGACCGCGACGGCGTGGCGCCTGACATCCTGACCCTGTCGAAGACCCTGGGCGCTGGCCTGCCGCTGGCCGCGATGGTGACCACCGCCGCGATCGAGGACGAGGCCCATGCGCGCGGCTTCCTGTTCTACACCACGCACGTCTCCGATCCGCTGCCCGCGGCGGTCGGCCTGAAGGTGCTCGAGGTGGTCGAGCGCGACGGCCTGGTCGAGCGCGCGCGCGTCGCGGGCGAGCGGCTGCAGCAGGGGCTGCGACGGCTGCAGGCGCGCCACGAATGCATCGGCGACGTGCGCGGGCGCGGCCTGCTGCTGGGCCTCGAGGTGGTCAAGAGCCGCGACACGCGCGAGCCGGCCTTCGAACTCGGCGAGGCCGTCACGCGCGAGTGCATGAAGCTGGGCCTGAGCATGAACATCGTGAAGCTGCCCTCGATGGGTGGCGTGTTCCGCATCGCGCCGCCGCTGACGATCAGCGACAGCGAGATCGACCTTGGCCTCGAACTGCTCGACAAGGCCATCGCCACGGCGGTGCGTTTGCAGCGGCCTTCCTGAGCGACGGTCGTGGCATTCAGCCCGGCTTAAGTTTCGCGAACGATACTGGCTTCGACGGTCTTTCGGCGTTGGTAGAGGTCGCTTCGGCACCCGCTGGCTTGCAGCGGTTCCTCGAGCCTGAGGTCGTCACGAATTCCGCGCGGCCACGCACGAGGACTGCGCTGGCGCCGACAGCCGGCGCGTGCCGTCTTCCTACGTCCCGCCCGGCGCGCCGTCGCAGGATCGCCCCATGACAAAGGCATCCGCGGACCCGGCGGTCCACATCGGCATCTCCGGCTGGCGCTATGCCCCATGGCGCGGCAGGTTCTACCCGGCCGGGCTCGCGCAGCGGCAGGAACTCGCCTTCGCCTCGCGCGTGCTGCCGACCATCGAGATCAACGGCTCCTTCTATTCGCTGCAGCGGCCTTCGTCGTACGAGGCCTGGCGCGACGAGACGCCCGCGGGCTTCGTGTTCGCGGTCAAGGGGCCGCGCTACATCACCCACATGCGGCGCCTGAACGACGTGCGGGTGCCGCTCGCGAATTTCCTGGCCTCGGGCGTGCTCGCGCTGCGTGAGAAGCTCGGGCCGATCCTGTGGCAGTTCCCGCCGCGCATGGCCTGGGAGCCCGAGCGCTTCGAGGCCTTCTTCTCGATGCTGCCGACCACCACCGCGGCCGCGCTGAAACTAGCGCGCGAGCACGACGACAACGTGGCGGGCCGCAACTGGCTGCACAGCGGCGGCCGGCGGCGCCTGCGGCACGCGGTCGAGGTGCGCGATCCCAGCTTCGCGGACCCGGCCTTCATCGCGCAACTGCGCCGCCACGGCATCGCGCTCGTGGTGGCCGACACGGCGGGACGCTGGCCGCTGCTCGAGGACCTCACGGCCGACTTCGTCTACCTGCGGCTGCATGGCGACAAGAAGCTCTATGCCAGCGGCTACGGCGAACAGGCGCTCGCGCATTGGGCCGCGCGCATCGCGGCCTGGCGCAAGGGGCGGCAGGTGCGTGACGCGAAGCGGGCCTCGAAGGTGGCGGCACCGCGGGGCGCGCGCGAGGTGTTCTGCTACTTCGACAACGACATCAAGGTGCATGCGCCCTACGACGCGGCACACCTGGCGCAGGCGCTGGGCCTCCCGGCGCGGCTGGAGGACGGCGTGCGCGACCGCTTCGCGCTGCCGCCGGGGATCGCGCTGCGGCCGGCGCGGAAGAAGAAAACATAGGACTTCCGCAGGCTGCGCCTGCCTGCCAAATGCATCCAGGTTGCAGCACCGTCCTACAGGGGAGGCGGGGGCCGCGTACTAGGTTCGGTGTCCCGAGGTCACCGACGAGGCGAGCATGCCGAGGCCGAACGAGCAGGAAGAAGACGGTGCCGAGTCTCCCGCCCAACGCGGCTTCCTGAACCGCCTCGGCCCCGGCCTCATCACCGGCGCCGCCGACGACGATCCCAGCGGCATCGCCACCTACACCCAGGCCGGCGCGCAGTTCGGCTACGGCATGGGCTGGACCCTGCTCTTGACCTATCCGCTGATGGTGGGCATCCAGCTCGCGAGCGCGCGCATCGGCCGCACCACGGGCCGCGGGCTGACCTCGGCCTTCGCCACCCTGTGGCCGCGCCCGGTCGTGTTGCTCGCGGTCGTGCTGCTGCTGGTCGCCAATGTGGTGAACCTCGCGGCCGACATCGGCGCCATGGCCGAGGTCGCGCGGCTGGGCCTGGGCGGACCCGAGGCGCTCTACGCGCTGGGCTTCGGCCTGCTGTCGCTGGCGCTGCAGGCCTGGCTGCCCTATCACCGCTACGTGCGCGTGCTCAAGTGGCTCACGCTCTCGCTGCTGGCCTACGTGGGCGTGGCGCTGGTGGCGCACGTCGACTGGAAGGCAGCGCTCGCGGGCGCGCTGCTGCCGCGCCTGCACTGGGATGCCGAGAGCATCCAGATGGTGGTGGCGATCCTCGGCACCACGATCAGCCCCTACCTTTTCTTCTGGCAGGCGGCGCAGGAGGTGGAGGAGATCGAGCGCGTTCCGCAGGACCATGCGCTCAGGACGCATCCCGCGCAGGCGCGCACGCAACTGCGCCGGCTGCGCTTCGACACCTGGGTCGGCATGGGCTTCTCCAATGCGATCGCCTTCTCGATGATCGTGGCCTCGGCCGCCACCCTGCATGCGCACGGCCAGACCGACGTGAGCTCGACCGCGCAGGCGGCCGAGGCCCTGCGCCCGGTGGCTGGCAGCGCGGCCTTCGCGCTGTTCGCGCTGGGGATCATCGGCACGGGCCTGTTGGCGCTGCCGGTGCTCGGCGGTTCCGCCGCCTATGCCTGCGCCGAGTTCCTGCGCGTGCGCCGCGGTCTCGAGCAGCCGGTGGGCGCGGCGCCGGCCTTCTACGGCATCCTCGCGGCCGCCATGGCCTGCGGCGTCGGCATCAGCCTGTGCGGCGTCGATCCGATGAAAGCGCTGGTGTGGGCGGCGGTGCTCAATTCGCTGATGTCGGTGCCGATCATGGTCGGCGTCATGTGGGCCGCCGGCAGCCGCCGCCTCATGGGCGAGCTGGTGCTGCCGCTGCACTGGCGGGTGCTGGGCTGGGCCGCGACCGCGGTCATGGCGCTGGCGACCCTGGCCTTTCTCTGGACCAACCTGCGTTCCTGAGCGCTTTCCGCCTGCGGTCCGGGCCCTCGTTTCCACTTCCACCGATTCCCGTAGGACTTAGTCGGGATTTGTAATCTAGTGTGTTTAATTGCAACGAGTGTTATATTTTTAGCGAGAAACACTATTTAACACTTAGGCATTCAATCAAAGGCAGGCCGCGAGGCTTTCCAGGGATGTTTCATCGATGGAAGCGTTTGAATTGCCAGTTTTCCCGCGCCAAAGCCCCAATTTGGTGCAATTCCTGCCGGCTGCCGGCCGGCCACCGGCGGACCGCCCATGACGGGTTCCGCCGCCTCGCCCCGCGCCCGCCGGCCGCTGCTGAGCTTCAGCATCGAAGGGCTGCCGGCCCGCGACGAACTGCTCTTCAAGTCGCTGGTGCGGCTGCTCGACCACCGTACCCAGCAGCACTGGGCCTGGCAGGTCGAGCACGCCGACCTGCGCGTGGTGGGCGACCGGGCCGTGGCGCTGTCGGCCGAGGCGGTCGATGCGCCGTCCCCGCCGGTGCCGCTGCTCACGGTCGGCGACACCCCGCCGCCGCGCGGCCCCTTCCTGCGGTTGCCGCTGCATGCCGATGCGCTCGAGGCCATGCTGAACCGGCTCGGCGCGATGGTGGTCCATGCGCGCGAACTGGGCCTGGCGGCCTCGGCCGAACGTGGCGCGCGCGGCGAGGAATACCGGCTGCTGCGCTGGCCCTCGGTGGCGCTGCTCGACTCGCCCGTGCGCATGAAGCTCGCGACCCTGCTCGCGAGCCGCCCGTCCACGCTGGCGGCGCTGCAACAGCGCTCGAACGCCGGCGCGCAGGAGTGCGCCGACTTCATCGCCGCGCTCGAGCGCGCCGGCTTCGTGGCGGGCAGTGGCGGTGCTCCCTCGCGCGCGCCCGAATCGATCTGGCCCGACTCGCAGGTGCATGCCGGCAGCGAGGCGCCGCCGCCGGCGCGCGAGGCCGTGCAGCCCGGCCTGCTCGCGCGCATCCGCAGCCGCCTCGGGCTGCTGTCCTCGGGATCGCGCGCCTGATGCGCCGCGATCCGCCTCCCATGACCCCGCACCGATTCCGACTGAGCGTGGAGCACAAGATCCTTTTCACCGGCACCATGGGCGCCGGCAAGACCACCGCCATCGCGGCGGTGAGCGAGATCGCGCCGGTCCGCACCGAGGTGCGCAACAGCGACGCCTCGGTCGCCAAGGCCACCACCACCGTGGGCCTGGACTACGGCGAGCTCACGCTCGACAACGGCGAGAAGCTGCGCCTGTACGGCACGCCCGGCCAGATCCGCTTCGACTTCATGTGGCGCATCCTCGCGCGCGGCGCGCTCGGCCTGGTGATCCTGGTCGACAACAGCCGCCCCGATCCGCTGGCCGACCTCGAGGTCTACCTCGACGGCTTCGCCGAGCTCATCGAGAAGACCGCCTGCGTGGTCGCGGTGGGCCGCACCGAGACCCATCCCGAGCCCGGCCTCGACGCCTATGCCCAGCGCATGCAGGACAAGGGCGTGCTGTGCCCGGTGCTGCCGGCCAACGTGACCGATCCGCGGCAGGTGGTGCAACTGCTCGAACTCCTCCTGCTCCAGCTCGAAGCCTGAGCACCGCCTTCCCTTCTTTTTCTTCCGACATGAACATCCCACCCCGCATCAAGGACGCCGCCGAGTCCGCCGTCGACACGCTCATGCGCGAGATCAAGGGCGTGAAGGCCGTCGTGATCTCGACCGAGGACGGCCTCGAACTGGCCGCGCGCGTGGAGAACACCGCGCAGGTCGCGCGCCTGTCGGCCATCGCGAGCTCGCTGGCCGCGCTCGGCGCGGTGGCCGGCGAGGAGAGCGGCCTGGGCCGCTGCGAGAACGTTGCGATCGAGTCCGCGCTGGGCCACATCCTGATGCTGCAGGCGCGCCACGACGAGGCCGACCTGATCGTGAGCGTGGTCGCGGGCAAGGACGCGGTCATCGGCCAGGTCCTGTACTTCGCCAAGCAGGCGACGCTGGCGCTGCAGCGCGCCTGAGGCGCGGGCCTTCTCTCTCGACGCCGACTTACCAACCGGCCGCCGCTCATCACTCGCCCGGGTGGCGGCCGATCCTCAGGGCGATGGACTACGAAAGACAGCGATGGCAAATATCAAGCAATCCATGGACGAACTGATGACGATCGACGGCGCGCTGTGCGCGGCGCTGGTCGACTCCGGCAGCGGCATGATCCTGGGTCAGGTCGGCTCGGGCGTGGACCTCGAAGTGGCGGCCGCGGGCAATACCGAAGTGGTGCGCGCCAAGAACAAGACCATGCGCGCGCTCGGCCTGAACGACGTGATCGAGGACATCCTGATCACGCTCGGCCGCCAGTACCACATCATCCGCCCGCTGCAGAAGCACGAGGGCCTGTTCGTCTACCTGGTGCTCGACAAGTCGAAGTCGAACCTCGCGCTCGCGCGCCGCAAGACGCAGGACGTGGAGCAGGCCCTCGCCGTCTGACGCGGCGCGCGTCGGCAACGGACAATGCCGGCGGCACGCACCACGCCGCCGACCCCACGCCGGACCCCGCCGATTGAAGCCCTTTCCCCCCGCCCCGCCCTACCGCATCGTCGCAGCGGACCAGTTGCCGCCGGACCTCGAACAGGCCGCGGGGCTCGACTGGAAAGCCGCGCGGGTGCTGTCGTCCGCGCCCGCCGAGGCGCCGCGCGACAAGTCCGCGCCGGCCCTGCCGCCAGCCGCGAGCTGGGCGCTCTACGACCTCGCGGCCCACCGGCTGCTGGGCCATGAGCCCGCCGCCGGCAGCTACCCGCCGGCCGGCCTCGCCAAGCTCGCGACCGCGATGCTGGTGGAGCGCAAGCTGGTCGCCGAGCGGCGCGACCGGCGCGCCGAGCGCACGCCGGTCGCGGTCGGCGCCGAGGCCATGGTGCGGCTGTCGGTGCAGCGCCTGCTCGAGGCCGTGCTGATCGCCTCGTCCGACAGCGCCGCCTTCGCGCTCGCCGCCTGGCACAGCGGCACCACCGAGGCCTTCGTCGAGGCCATGAACCGCCAGGCCGTGGCCTGGGGCCTGCGCGACACCCGCTTCGCCTGTCCCGCGGGCCAGGACGAGAGCGCGCGCAGCCATGCCGTCGACGTGCTGCGGCTGGCCGCGCGGCTGATGCGCGAGCATCCGGCGCTCGTCGCCATCGCCAGCAAGACCCGGCTCGATCCCTGGGAACAGGCGGTGCCCAACGTCAACCTGCTGCTGGGCACGGTGCGCGGCGTCGACGGCCTGGCGGCGGCCTTCTCGCCCGCGACGGGCGCGCACCAGATCGCCACCGCGGCGCACGAGGGCCGGCGCCTGCTGGCCGTGGTGCTCGGCGCGCCCGACCGCGTGGTCTGCGCGCGGCTCGCGGCGGCGCTGCTGCGTAAGGGCTTCTCGATGCCGGCGGCGGCGCCGGCGCCGGCCTGAGCGCGGACCGGTCTCAGCCTCAGGCCCGGCCCGACATCGGCCACAGCCGCACCGCGAGCGTCGCGGCCGACGAGGCGATGGCGAGCGCCGTCACCGCGGCCCAGCCCCATTGCGCGAGCGCCAGCGCACCCACCGCGGAGCCGATCGCCATGCCGATGAACATCGCCGTGAACAGCACCGCGTTGAGCCGGCTGCGCGCGCCCGGCTCGATGCCGTAGACGATGGTCTGGTGCGCGATCAGCGTGGCCTGCACGCCGAGGTCGAAGCCGACCACCGCCACCACGATCACCGCGAGCTGCGCGCCCGGGGCCAGCAGCGGCGCGAGCGCCATCACCGCGAACGAGACCACCACCAGCGCGGCGCCCAGCCGCGTCACCAGCTCCGGGCCGCGGCGGTCGGCCAGCCGGCCCGCGAGCGGCGCGGCCAGCGCACCGGCCGCGCCGGCCAGGCCGAAGGCGCCGGCCGCGGTGCTGCCGAGGTGGAAGGGCTCGCCGTGCAGCATCACGGCCAGCGTGGACCAGAAGGCGCTGAAGCCGATCGAGAGCAGGCCCTGCGCCCAGGCCGCGCGGCGCAGCGCGCCATGGCGCTGCCACAGCGTGGCCAGCGAGCGCAGCAGCGCGCCGTAGCCCAGGTGCGTGGTGGCCTTGAAGCGCGGCAGTCCGCGCCAGGCGGCCGCGCCGATCAGCGCGATGCTGGCGGCGGCGGCCACGAACATCGTGCGCCAGCCGAAGTGCTCGGCCACGAAGCCACTGACCACGCGCGACAGCAGGATGCCGAACAGCAGCCCGGTCATCACCGTGCCCACGGTCTTGCCGCGGCTGGCCTCGGGCGCCAGGGTGGCGGCGGCCGGCACGATGTCCTGCGCCATGGTGGCGGCCAGCCCGATCGCCAGGCTCGCGGCCAGCAGCATGCCGATCGAGGGCGAGGCGCCCGCGAGCAGCAGCGCCACGCACAGCACGGCCGCCTTGGCGAGGATGATGCGGCGCCGGTCGTAGCGGTCGCCCAGCGGCGCCAGGAACAGGATGCCCAGCGCGTAGCCGAGCTGGGTCAGCGTCGGCACGAAGCCGACCGTGCGCGTCGGCGCGCCGATGTCGGCCGCGAGCGCGCCCAGCATCGGCTGGTTGTAATAGAGGGCGGCCACCGCGAAGCCGGCGCCGCTGGCGAGCAGCAGCACCAGCGAGGCGGGCAGGGCCGGGGCGGCCGGGGCCAGCGGCGGGGTGCCCGCATGCGCTGATTGAATGGAAGACATGGTATTTACCCTTGGATTCGGCGGAAAGTGCGCGGAGTTTGCAGGGCAGAGCGCTTGAACGGTAGTCCTAGGCAGCGAACAACGTATATACGTTCGACGCATACAAGGCTCAGAATCCCGCCATGACCCCGAATTCCGCCCCGAAACGCCCGCCGCCGCCCCGGCCGACCGGGTCGAGCTCATGCAGACCTTCGTCCGCATCGTCGAAGCGGGCAGCCTGTCGGCCGCCGCGGCCCAGCTCGGCATGAGCCAGCCCACCGTGAGCCGGCGCCTGCAGGCGCTCGAGCGCTCGCTCGGGCTGCGCCTGCTGCGGCGTTCCACCCACGGCATGAAGCTCACCGAGGACGGCGAGCGCTGCTTCGCGCGCGCGAAGGAGTTGCTGGCCGACTGGGCCGCCTTCGAGGACGAACTGCGCGGCGCCGGCCGCGCGGCCGAGGGCACGCTGCGCGTGATCGCGCCGCATGCGCTCGGGCAGGACCTGCTGATGCATCCGCTGCACCGCTACCTGCGCGAGAACCCGCGCGTCGACGTCGAATGGCTGCTGCACGACCGCCGACCCGACTTCATCACCGAGAACATCGACTGCGCGATCCAGGTCGGCGAGATCGACGACCCCTCGGTGGTGGCGCTCAAGCTCTCGGAGATTCCTCGCATCGTGGCCGCCGCGCCGGCGCTGATGGAAGGCCGGCCGCCGATCGCGCATGCCGCCGAACTCGCGGCGCTGCCCTGGCTCGCGCTGCGCACCTTCTACCGCACCGAGTTGCGGCTCTCGCACGTGACGAGCGGCGAGGAATGCCGCGTGCCGATCCGCCCGCGCCTGAGCACCGACGGCCTCTACGCGCTGCGCAACGCGGCGGTGCTGGGGCTCGGCGCCTGCATGGGCTCGGCCTGGCTGCTCAACGACGACATCGCGCGCGGCCGGCTGCTGCGGCTGGTGCCGCAATGGCAGGCGCCGCCGCTGCCGGTGTACCTGGTCTATCCGCAGACGCGCTTCCAGTCGGCCAAGCTGCGGCACTTCATCGACGCCGTGCGCGCCGCGCTGCCGCGCGCGATCGACGTGGCCGATTCGCTCGCGGGCATGGCCGCCTGACGCCGGAGCTGCGCGCTCAGGCCGCCTGCAGATGGGGCGGCGCGAGCTCGGGTGCCGCGCGCAGCCCGGCGCGCCGCGCATCGATCGCCTCGGCGAGGAATTCCGCGTCGCGCGCCACGCCCGAGAAGCGCCCGAACCCCAGGTGTGCAGCCACGGCAGGCCGAGGAAGTACAGCCCCGGCTCGCGCGTGACGCCGCGCTGGTGCACCGGGTGGCCGCGGCCGTTGAACACCGGCGCGTCGACCCAGGCGAAGTCGGGCGAGAAGCCGATGCACCACAGCACGCTGGTGATGCCCGCGGCCGCGAGGTCGAGCCGGGTGCGTTCCTCGGGCGGTTCCCACACGGGCGTGTAGACCGAGGGCGGCGGCGCCTCGATGCCGTTGGCGGCGATGTACTTGTCGATCGAGGCGTTGATGTTGTTGTAGACGCGGTCGGCATGGTCGAGGTGCGCGCCCAGGTTGGGCTGGAACTGCAGCACGCCGTCGTGCAGGTCGGTCAGCAGGCCGAACAGCTCCATGCCTTCGAGCGCGAAGCGCCGCAGGTCGATGTCGCGCCCGCCGTCGCGGCCGGTCAGGTAGTGGTTGGTGTTGTCGCGCACGCCTTCGCGCAGCGGATGGGCGCCGACCGGCATGTCGTAGTACTGCATGGTGGCGAGCCAGTCGACCACCTCGCGGCCGCGGTAGAAGCGCGCGCAGCGCGGCGCGTCGCCGGTCGCGAGGTAGACCTTGCGCCCGGCCAGGTGCAGGTCCTCGGCGATCTGCGCGCCCGACTGGCCGCAGCCCACCACCAGCACCGCGCCCGCGGGCAGCTGCGCGGGATTGCGGTACTGCGCCGAGTGGTACTGCGCCACCGAGGCCGGCAGCTTCTCGGCCAGCCGCGGCACGATCGGCTTGTGATACGCGCCCGAGGCCACCACCACCTGGTCGGCGGTGTAGAGGCCGGCATCGGTGTGCACCTCGTAGCGGCCGCGCTCGCCGCTCTCGGGCACGAAGGCCACGCGCTGCACCGTCACGCCCTCGAGCGCGGGCGGCTTCACCTGCGCCACGAAGCCCGCGAGCCAGTCGTTGATCTGGTCCTTGACCATGAAGCCGTGCGGATCGTCGCCCTGGTAGGACCAGCCCGGCAGCTGGCACTGCCAGTTGGGCGTGACCAGGCAGAACGAATCCCAGCGCTGCGTGCGCCAGCTGTGGACCAGGCCGCGCTTCTCGATCACGAGGTGGTCGATGCCGCGCTGCTGCAGGCAGTGGCTCAGCGACAGGCCGGCCTGGCCGCCGCCGACGATCGCCACGCTGTAGTGGCTGCGGCCGCCGTAGGGATGCTCGGGATGGGTGGGGTGGGACATGGGGAGTCTCGCTTTCTCGCTGGGTCGCGTGTGTGAATGGAGGGTCAGTCGAAGGCCAGCACGGTGACCTCGGCGCCCGGCTCGAAGCGCGCGGCGATGCGCTCGATCTCGGCGAGCTGGTCCATCGCCTGCGAGCAGGCGAAGCCGTAGCGGGCGCGCACGCGCTCGGAGGCGATGCCCAGCGCCTCGCGCGCGCGCCGCAGGAACTCGTCGCGCGCATAGCGTTCGCCGGGCGCGAAGTGCTCGCGCACCACGCTCGAGGGCGAGTAGCAGCGCGATTCGCCGGCATCGGGCCAGCGCACGCGGAAGTGCGTCACGGGCATGGCGTGGTCCTCGCGGCGGTGGCTTCGCGGGCACCGGCGGACAGCGCCGGCGGCTGGATGAAGGCATCGCGGCCGAAGTCCCACAGCAGGGCCTCCTCGCCGTCGGCGCGCAGGCGCACGGCGCGGCCCTCGTCCACGGTGCCGATCACGCCGCAGGCGATGTCGCGCGCCGCGAAGCGCGCGAGCACGCGCGCGAGCTGCGCGGGCGCCACGCTGAGCACGAAGCCGTAGCTCGGGAACGACGACAGCCAGCGCAGCAGCGGCACGCCCTCGGGCCGGGGCAGCGCGTCGAGCTCGATCGTCGCCCCCACGCCCGAGCATTCGAGCAGCATCATCGCGGTGCCGACCGCGCCGGCCATGCTGATGTCCTTGCCGGCGCGGCACAGGCCGGCCTCGGCGAGCGCGGGCAGCAGCTCGAGGTCGGCGCGCAGCCGCGCGGCCGGCGCGCGCGTCGAGGCGTTCCAGTAGGGAAAGGGCTCCTCGTAGGCGCCGCGCAGGTCGGCCGCCATCACCAGCAGGTCGCCGGGCCGCGCATCGAAGCTCGTGATCAGCCGGCGCGCGTGGCCGAGGATCGCGACCGCGAGCTGCGGCCGCTCGCTGCGGTTGTTGCTGTGGCCGCCGACGATCGGCACGCCGTAGCGCACCGCGGCCTCGGCCATGCCGCCGAGCACCTGGTCGGCCGGGTTCATGCCGCTGCTCCACAGCGCGTCGACCACCGCGGTCGGGCGTCCGCCCATCGCGTAGATGTCGCTCACGTTGACCATCACGCCGCAGTAGCCCGCGAACCAGGGCATGCGCACGATGAAGTCCTCGACCAGTCCCTCGATCGCGAACAGCAGGTAGCCGCCGCGGCCGTCGGGAATGGCGGCGCAGTCGTCGCCCACGGGCACGGCCTGCGCGAGCGCCGCGTGGCCGCCGGGCAGCGAGCGGCCCAGTGCGGCCACCACGTCGCTGATGTCGCGCTTGTGGGCGAAGCCGCGCGTGGCGCGCAGCGCTTCGGCGATCTCGGCGGCGCGGCTCATCGCGCCACCCTCGCGCGCGTGACGAAGCCGCTGACCGGATCGTGGCAGGGCGGATAGACGCCGAGGTCGGCGCGCATGCGCGCATGCGCTCGGCCCTGCACCTCGCACTGGCCGAGCGTGGTCCAGCCGAGCTTGCCGAACGGCGCCTCGTTCTGCAGCTGCACCTGCGCGAGGAACAGCGTGCAGCCCAGCGCATGGGCGCGCGACACCGCGAGCCGGATCAGCGTGGCGCCCAGGTGGCCCTGGCTGCGGAAGGCCGGGTGCACCGCGAGCCGCGAGCCCCACCATTCGCCCGCTGCCGCGCCGCGGTGGATGCGCACCGTGCCCACCACCTGCTCGGGCATGCCGGCGTTGCACGACATCGCCACCAGCAGCAGCGCGTGGTCGTCGATCGCGTCGCGGTCGTCGCGCGCGAAGATGCCCTGCTCGATGCAGAACACCGCGCGACGCAGCGCCATCGCCTCGTCGCGCTCCCATTGCTGGGCGGCCTCGCGCACGAGGTATTCGACCGGCGCGTAGGCCAGCGGCAGCTCGCTCCAGGCTTCGGCGGTCTTCATCTCAGGCCTCGTAGACGGACAGCGACGAGCAGGCGCCGCACTTGCCGCAGCCGGCCTTGATGTCGGCCGAGCGCAGGCCGGCGGCCGCGACGCGCCGTCCCAGCGGCTCGAGCAGCGACTTCATGAACTCGGGCGTGGGCGCGGGATGGTCCTCGAGCGGCGTGCCGCTGATCGGCACGAAGGGCACGACGAAGGGGTAGACGCCGCGCGCGAGCAGCTCGTCGCAGATCGAGAGGATGGCCTCGCGCGAATCGCCGAGGCCCGCGAGGATGTAGGTGCTGACCTGGCCGCGGCCGAACACCGCCACCGCGGCCTCGAAGGCGCTCATGTAGCGCGACACCGGCACGCTGGCCTTGCCCGGCATGATGCGTTCGCGCACCTCGGGCGTGACCACCTCCAGGTGCATGCCCAGCGTGTCGATGCCCGCGGCCTTCATGCGCTGGAACCAGCGGTCGTCGTCGGGCGGCTCGCACTGGCCCTGGATCGGGATGTCGACCGCGGCCTTGATCGCGAAGGCGCTCTCGCACAGCACCGCCGCGCCGCGGTCGGTGGCGTTGGGCGTGCCGGTGGTCAGCACCATGTGCTTCACGCCGTCGAGCAGCACGGCCGCGCGCGCCACCTCGGCGAGCTGCTGCGGCGTCTTGTGCGCCACGGTGCGGCCGGCCGCGAGCGACTGGCCGATCGCGCAGAACTTGCAGCTCTTGCGCCGGCTCTCGTAGCGGATGCAGGTCTGCAGCACCGTGGTGGCGAGCACGTCGCTGCCGTGCAGCGTGGCGATGTGCGAGTAGGGCACGCCGTCGAAGGTCTGCATTCCGTAGAAGCGCGGGCTGGCGCGGAAAGGCGATGTTCGCGATCGGGATGCTGCCGCGCATCACGCGGCTCACGCCCTGCGCGTTCGGCGCCTCGGCCGTGAACGGCGAATGCCAGGCGCTCGCGGTGTGCACCGGCACCATGATCGTGTGGCCGTCGACCAGCACGGCCTTGTGGTCCGAGGGGCCGGCGCCGCCGCGGCGGCTGGCGGCGCCCGCGCCGGGGTCAGCCAGCCGCAACCCGAAGGACTGGAGCTCCGTCATCAGCTGGCGGCTGTCCACCGGCGCGGAATTCGTTGCGGGGTTCGGTGCGAGGGCGGCGGTCGTCGTCATGGTCGGGGCTCCGTGGGTGGGAAGAAAGGGTGTGCATCGGCACGGTGGTGGCCGCGGGCCGGTCGTCGATGGCGAGCGAGAGCAGCTCGGGGCGCGCGTAGTGGCCGACCGAATCCATCATTCGCTTGCGTTTGGCGATCAGCGCCATGTCGAGGTCGGCGATCACCATGCCTTCGCCCTCGGTGAGCGGCGGCGCGAGATGCCGGCCCTCGGGCGAGACGATGGCGGTGTGGCAGCCGCCGCGCAGCGCCTTCTGCAGGTCGGGGTCGGGCGTGACGCTGCGGATCTGCTCGTCGCTGAGCCAGCCGGTGGCGTTGACCACGAAGCAGCCCGACTCGAGCGCGTGGTGGCGGATCGTCACCTCCATCTGCTCGGCGAAGATCGGGCCCACCAGCGAGCCCGGGAACTGCGCGCAGTGGATCTCCTCGTGCTGCGCCATCAGGCTGTAGCGTGCCAGCGGGTTGTAGTGCTCCCAGCAGGCCAGCGCGCCGACGCGGCCGATGGCGGTGTCGACCACCTTGAGCCCGGCGCCGTCGCCCTGGCCCCAGACCATGCGCTCGTGATACGTCGGCGTGATCTTGCGGCGCTTGAGCACGAGCGTGCCGTCGGCGTCGAACACCAGCTGCGTGTTGTAGAGGCTGCCGTGGTCGCGCTCGTTGACGCCGAGCACCACCACCACGCCGCGGCGCGGGCCCGCTCGGCCACGGCCTGCGTGACCGGACCGGGCACCACCACCGCGCGCTCGGCCAGCCGCAGGTGCGGCGCGCCCTGGAGCACCGGCGGCAGCACGAAGCTGAAGTAGGGGTAGTAGGGCACGAAGGTCTCGGGGAAGACCGCGAGCTGCGCGCCCTTCGAAGCGGCTTCGTCGATCGCGCTGCACACCCGATCGAGCGTGCCATCGGGACGGTCGAAGTCCGGCGCGATCTGGATCGCCGCGGCGCGGACGATGCGTGAAGAATTGGAGGTCCCCATCGCCGCACCTCAGCGCGATGCCGCGGCGAGCGCAGCGAGGCCCGTTCGGGAAACACCGCGGAACCGGCTTTGCCGGGCCGCTGGTGTTGCCCCCTCGAGGGGGGAGGCGGCTACACGAAGTGAGCAAGCAACGGGGGTGGGCATCACAGCGTCCAGGTGTCGAGGATGAAGGCGTTCTGCTTGCGGTGCAGCAGGATCAGGTCGAGCACGTCGAGCGGGTTGATCGGCTTGATGCCTTCGATCAGCGCGCCTTCGCCGTGGCCGTAGAGCGCCTGCAGCGCGAAGCGGCAGGCGTAGACCTTGCCGCCCTCGCCGATGAAGGTCGCGATCTGCTTGTTGAAGTTCTGGTGGCCCGGGAAGGCCTCGTCGCCCAGGGTCGGGAAGCCGCGCTGCACGCCCAGCGTGACGCCGGGGCCGTAGAGCAGGATCGAGGTCTCGAAGCCCTTGCGGCGCAGGCGCGTGGCCTGCAGCAGGTTCACGAAGCCGATCGAGCCTTCGAAGGCCACGGTGTGGAAGGTCACGAGCGCCTTCTCGCCGGGCTCGGCCTTCACGTCTTCGAACACCTTCTCTTCGTAGTCGACGAGGAACTCGCCTTTTTCGTTGCGGGGACGGGTCACGGTGGGCATGGGGTACTCCGGTGAAAGGGATGAAGGAGAGGAACGCAGCAGCGTCTGCGCCCCTCCTTCTTCGCACGCCATGTGCCAGGGCGCGGAGCCGGTGATGCAATCAAGTTGCGATCAAGGCGCAGCGGTGCCGCATGCGGGCGCGAAAAAATTTCCGCGCGGGTGCCGCGAGCGGGTCGCGCGCGGCCCGCGGCAGGCCGCGCCGCACCGTGGCGAAGCGTTTCGCGTGCGATCAATGCACCCGATCAAGGGGGTTGATCGCACCCCTTGGAGGCATCGCCGGCCCTCGGGACCCGCTGGCGACGGGCACGTTTCCTGCGGGTTGATCGGTCCCCCGATGCAATCAATGGATGCAATCAAGTGGCCGCCTCCGACACCGCCCCGATCGCCCCCGCCGCCCCGGTCACGCTGCACTGGCGCAAGCAGCTGCGCGCCAGCGCCAAGCCGGCCTACCTGCTGCTGGCCGACCTGATCGCCGACGACATCCGCACCGGCCGGCTCGGCGCGCGCGACCGGCTGCCCACGCTGCGCGAGCTGGCGGCGGACCTGCAGCTCAACTACACGACCGTGGCGCGCGGCTATGCCGAGGCGCGCAAGCGCGGGCTGATCGACTCGCGCGCGGGCAGCGGCACCTTCATCCGCACCGGCAGCCCGAGCCTGCGGCTGCGCGGCGGCAGCGGCGCCGAGATGACGATGAACATGCCGCCCGAGCCGCGCGACGAGCACTTGGTGGCGCGCATGCACGAAGGCGCCGCGCAGGCCTTCGCGCAGGCCGACCTCTACGAGCTGCTGCGCTACCAGGACTTCGGCGGCACGGTGCACGACCGCGAGGCCGCGATGCAGTGGCTGCGCCCGCACGTGCCCGAGGCCGGCGTCGACCGCATCCTGGTGTGCCCGGCATCCACGGCGTGCTGACCGCGCTGATCTCGCAGCTCGCGCGGCCCGGCGAGCTGGTGTGCGTGGAGTCGCTGACCTACCCGGGCATCAAGGCCATCGCGGCCCAGCTCGGCGTGCAGCTGCATGCGCTGCAGCTCGACGACGACGGCCCGATCGCCGATGCCTTCGAGCACGCCTGCAAGACCCTGAAGCCCAAGGCGCTGTACTGCAACCCGACCCTGCTCAACCCCACCACCGGCACCGTGAGCCGCGCGCGGCGCGAGGCGCTGGCCGACGTGGCGTTGCGCTACGCGGTGCCGATCATCGAGGACGACGCCTACGGCATGCTGCCGCGCCAGATGCCGCCCACGCTCGCCACGCTGGCGCCCGCGCTCACCTACTACGTCACCGGCTTCTCGAAGTGCTTCGGCGCGGGGCTGCGCAGCGCCTACGTCTGCGCCCCGACCGCGCGCCAGTCGCAGCGGCTCGCGGGCGCGCTGCGCGCCACCACGGTGATGGCCTCGCCGGTCACCAATGCGCTGACCACGATGTGGGTCGAGGACGGCACGGCCGACGCCATGCTGCAGGCGGTGCGCGCCGAATCGGCCGCGCGCCAGCTGCTGGCCGCGCGCCATCTCGGCGACCACGGGCTGCAGGCGCATCCCGAGGGCTTCCATGCCTGGCTGCCGCTCACGCCGGGCTGGAGCCCGGTCGAGTTCGCCTCCTTCCTGCGCACGCGCAACGTGGGCGTGGTCGCGAGCGCGGCCTTCTCGACCGACGGCGATCCGCCCGACGCGGTGCGCATCTGCCTCGGCGGGCCGATGTCGCGCGAGGGGTGCGACGACGCGCTGCGGCTGATCGCGGACACGCTGACGCATCCGCTGCATCCGCACGCGACGGTGCAGGAGCGGGCCTTCTAGCTAGACGGGGTCGTGGCAGCAGACGCAGAGCTTGTTGCCGTCGGGATCGCGGAAGTAGGCGCCGTAGTAGTTGGCGTGGTAGTGCGGGCGCAGCCCGGGCGGGCCCTCGCAGCGCCCGCCGTGGGCCAGCGCCACGGCATGGACACGGTCGACCGTGGCGCGGTCGGCCGCCAGCAGCGCGACCATCTGGCCGTTGCCCACCGCCGGCTCCTGGCCGTCGAAGGGCGCGCCGATCAGGAACAGCGGGCGCGGCGCCGTCGGGGCGCTGCCAGCCGGCCCAGGGGCGGCTGTCGTCGCGAAAGCGCAGCGCATGGCCGAGCTCGTTCATGACGGCGGCATGGAAGCCGAAGGCGCGCTCGAAGTCGCTCACGCCGAGGAACACGTGGGAAAGCATGGCGGCAGGCCCGGAAAGCGAAGGGATGCCCATCGTGCCTCAAGGCTCGTCGCATCCGGGGCGGTTGTTACGGCGTGAAACACCGGCCTGCGGCCCGGTAAGATCGCCGGACTGGCCGGAACGCCGTTCCGGCCGCCGGCTCCACCCGCACCCCTCATCCATGGTTTTGGCCCGCTACCGCAGAAAAGGCGCTGCCTGATGGCCACCGCCGCCTCGATCACCAGCCTCACGCCCGTGCCGGCCTCCGCCGACGAGGCCGAGGCCTGGGTGCGCGGCGAGCTGATCCGCAGCCTGATGCGCTCGGCGCGCGGCTCCTACCTCGTGTCGGGCACCTTGATGGTCGGCATGGCGGCGCTCAACTGGTCGGCGCTGCCGCGCTGGGAGGTGCTGACCTGGCTCACCGCCGGCCTGATCTCGATGGCCTGCCGGGCCTGGGCCGCACGTGTGTACGCGGTGCGCTACGTCGGGCGCAGCGCGCTGGCGCAGCAGCAGTACGCCGACCGCTATGCCTTCGTCTGGACCGCCAGCGCCTTCGTCTGGGGGCTGTCGGTGCTGCTGTTCTTCGAGCGCGTGCCGCAGGTCAACCAGTTCATCAGCTGGCTGGTGATCGCGGGCGTCGCGACCTCGCCGCTCAACGGGCTGGCGCTGCACCCGCCGCTGCTCAAGCGCTTCGTCAACACGCTGTTCGCCACCGTGCTCGGTTCGGTGCTGGTGCGGCTGGTGGTCATCAACCTCGAGCATCCGCAGTTCCAGTACGGCTTCCTGCTGCCGATCCTGCCCACGCTGCACTGGTACCTGCTGCTGCGCGCCGGCCACCACATCCACGAGACCGCGCGCAACAGCCTGGAGCTGCTGTTCCACAACCACATCCTGATCAAGTCGCTGACCCAGCAGCGGCAGGCGGCGGTGGCGGCCGTGGCGATGAAGAACCGCTTCCTCGCGAGCGCCGCGCACGACATGCGCCAGCCGGTGCTGGCGCTGTCGCTGTACGCCGACTGGCTGCGCAACGAGCCCGAGCTGGTGCTCGAGCTGGCGCCGAAGATCGTGCGCGCCACCCATGCGGTCAATGCGCTGTTCGACTCCATGTTCGACCTCGCGCGCATCGACTCGGGCCAGGTGCGGCTGCACATCGAGCGCGTGGACATCGCCGAGCTGCTGCAGGACCTGGAGCTCCAGTACCGCCCCGTGGCCGAGAGCAAGGGGCTCGATTTCCGCGTCCACGTGACCGAGGGCAGCTTCCTCACCGACCCGATCCGCGTGCGCCGCATGATCGGCAACCTGCTCGCCAACGCGATCAAGTACACGCCCGAGGGCGGCGTGCTGCTGGCCTCGCGCCGCACCCGCGAGGGCATGCGCGTGGAGGTCTGGGACACCGGCATCGGCATCGCGCCCGAGCACCTGCGCGACGTGTTCCTCGAGTTCTACAAGGTGGCCGACCATGCCGGCACCTCCGACGGCTTCGGCCTCGGCCTGGCGATCGTCGCGCGCCTGTCGCACGTGCTGGGCCACCCGGTCAGCGTGCGCTCGCGCCTGGGCAGCGGCAGCGTGTTCCGCGTGGCGCTGCACGATGCGGACGAGGCGGTGGCGCAGGCGCGGGTGAGCGCGGCGGTGGGCTGAAAGGCTCCGCGCCCAAAGAAAAAGCCGCGCACATGGCGCGGCTCCTTCACGACGCTGCGGCCCGGCCTCAGCCCGACAGCAACCCGTTCGTGCGCGCGTAGTGCAGCGCCTGCGTGCGGCTCTTCACGCCCAGGCGGCGGAACAGGCGCCACAGGTGCACCTTCACCGTGTGTTCGCTGATCTCGAGGTCGGTGGCGATGTCGCGGTTGCTCATGCCCTTGTCGAGCATGGCGATCAGCTGGGTCTGGCGCTTCGAGAGCTTGCTGTTGCTCGCCAGCGGCGGCTCGTCGGCTTCTTCCGAACCGGCCATCAACAGGCCGCGCAGGGCCGCCGCCAGCTCGGCCGAGCTGGCCGACTTCTCGATGTAGGTGTCGGCACCGGCTTCGATGCAGGCGTCTTCCATGTCGGCCGAGGGCGCGGCCGAATAGACGGCGATCGGCACGTTGGGATAGACCTGCTTGACCGCGATCACCCCCGAGACGCCGTTGGTGTCGGGCAGCTTCAGGTCCAGACAGAAGAGCGTGGGCGCTCCGCGCTGCGCGACGGAACTCGCGAGCTTGTCGAGCCGTTCGAGCTCGACGATGTTCTCGGCCGGACGAAGGCGCCGCAGGACCATCACGATCGCGTCGCGCATCAGGGGGTGGTCGTCGATGACATATATGCTCATGTTTTCTTCCTTTGTGATCGCACCGTCTTCTCTCTTCTCGTCCACCGGCGGATGGGCCGGTGGCGGTTGCCGGATCAGCCGCCCTTGGTGGTGGCGGTGGCCTCCGACAGTGCCTCCAGCGCCTCGCTCGCGGCGCGCAATCCTTCATCCGTGGCGATCGGCTCGAGCCGATCCGCATAAGTCGTCAAGGCCGCGCCGCGCTGCTCCTGCAGCGCCGCGATGGTACGGCCGGCCTCCTGCGGCGAGGCGAAAGCTCGGCTCTGCAGCAGGGTTTCGCCGCTCGCGTCGAGCAGCTTGAAATAGAACATCCCGTCGCGTTCGCGGTACTGCTTGAAGCCGGCCTTGCCCGCGCCCTTGCCGCCCTTGCGCGCCTTGGCGCCATCGCCGGCGTCGGCCAGGTTGCGCAGGCCGACCGCGTGGCGCAGCCGCGTCATGAACGGGCGCGACAGCGCGCGCGCCTTGTCGGCGCCGATGAGCAGCGTGCGCTCGATCTGCGCGGGGTCGGCCATCAGCGCCTCGTAGCGCTCGCGCAGCGGCGCCACCTCGCGGTCGATGCGCTCGAACAGCACCTGCTTGGCGTCGCCCCAGGCGATGCCCTCGGCGTAGGACTTGCGCAGCGCTTCCGTTTCGTCGGCACTGGCGAAGGCCTGGTAGATCTGGAACAGCGCCGAGCCCTCGGTCTCCTTGGGCTCACCGGGCGCGCGCGAGTCGGTCACGATGCTCGCGATCTGCTTTTGCAGCTGGGCGCGCGGCGTGAACAACGGGATCGTGTTGTTGTAGCTCTTGCTCATCTTGCGGCCGTCGAGGCCCGGCAGGGTGGCGACGGCCTCGTCGATCTCGGCGTCCGGCAGCGTGAAGTGATCGCCGTAGAGGTGGTTGAAGCGCTGCGCCATGTCGCGCGCCATCTCGATGTGCTGCACCTGGTCGCGGCCCACGGGCACCTTGTGGGCGTTGAACATCAGGATGTCCGCGCCCATCAGCACCGGGTACATGAACAGGCCCGCGGTGACGTCGGCATCGACGTCCTCGCCCTTGGCGGCGTTCTTGTCGACCTGGGCCTTGTAGGCATGGGCGCGGTTGAGCACGCCCTTGCCGGTGACGCAGGTCAGGAACCAGGTGAGCTCGGGGATCTCGGGGATGTCGGACTGGCGGTAGAAGGTGACGCGCTCGGGATCGAGCCCGCAGGCCAGCCAGCTGGCGGCGATCTCCAGCGTGGAGCGCTGGATCTTCGCGGGCTCCTGCACCTTGATGAGGGCGTGGTAGTCGGCCAGGAAGAAGTAGCTCTCGACGCCGGGCGCGACGCTCTGGCGCACCGAATGGCGGATCGAGCCGACGTAGTTGCCGAGATGGGGCGTGCCGGAGGGCGTGATGCCGGTGAGGACGCGCAGCGGGGAAGGGGAGAACGAAGCCATGGTCGGAACTGGAAACTAACGCAACATCAACGCAACAGGGCCTGCAGCGGCCCGATCAGCAGATCGAGCACCTCGTAGCCCACGCTCATCAGCGGCATCAGCCAGAACTTGCTGACGATGCCGGCGAGCACCAGGCCCATCACGATGAAGAAACCGTAGGGCTCGATGCGGGCGAGGAAGTTCTGCGCCGGCCCGTTGGGCAGCAGCCCGGCCAGCACGCGGCCGCCGTCGAGCGGCGGCAGCGGAAAGAGGTTGAAGGCCCACATCACGAGGTTGACCAGCACGCCGCCCTGCGCCATCTTGATGAAGAAGGGCTCCTGCACGCCGACGCCGATGAGCACCGCCCAGACCACGGCCCAGAGAATCGCCTGGATGAAGTTCGAGGCCGGGCCGGCCAGCGCCACCCAGACCATGTCGCGCTTGGGATGGCGCAGCCGGCCGAAATTGACCGGCACCGGCTTGGCATAGCCGAACAGGAAGGCGCCCGAGGTCGCGAAGTAGAGCATCAGCGGCATCAGGATGGTCCCGATGGGGTCGATGTGCTTCATCGGATTGAGCGTGACGCGGCCCATGACCGCCGCGGTGTTGTCGCCGAGGTAGCGCGCCACGTAGCCGTGCGCGGCTTCGTGCACGGTGATCGCGAAGATCACGGGCAGCGCATAGATCAGGACCGTCTGTATCAGATTGGAGATATCCACTGCGAGATTGTGTCAGACGGAACAAGGGGAAAACGAAGGCCGCATCACAGGCCCAGCACCGAGAGCGCGCCGCGCCCCTGGCGCACCACCACCGGATCGTCGCCGCTGCCCATGGGCGTGAGGTCGACCACGGTGGTCGGCTGGGAGGGGCAGGCGCCGGCGTCGATCACGCCCGCGATCTGCTTCTCGAAGCGCTCGCGGATGACCTCGGCGTCGTTGAGCGCCTCGGTCTCGCCGGGCGCGATCAGCGTGGTGGCCAAAAGCGGCGCGCCATGCAGCGCCAGCAGCTCCAGCAGCACCTTGTGGTCGGGCACGCGCAGGCCGATGGTCTTGCGCTGCGGATGGCTCACGCGCCGCGGCACTTCCTTGGTGGCCTCGAGCAGGAAGGTATAGGGGCCGGGCGTGGCGGCCTTCAGCAGGCGGTACTGCTTGTTGTCCACGCGCGCGTAGTTCGCGAGCTCGCTGAGGTCGCGGCAGATCAGGGTCAGGTGGTGCTTGTCGTCGACCTGGCGGATGCGGCGCAGCTGGTCGACCGCGTCCCTGTCGTCGAGGTGGCAGGCCAGCGCGTAGCTGGAGTCGGTGGGCACCGCGACGATCTCGCCGCGCTGCAGCAGTGCCGCGGCCTGCTTGAGCAGCCGCTGCTGGGGGTTGTCGGGGTGGACTTCGAAGTACTGGGCCATGAAAAACGCTCCTGATCAGGATTCCGCGGGTTCGATCGGCACGCGGCGCTCGCGCACGGTGAGCCAGGCACCGGCCGCGCCGCAGACGGCGATCATCGCCATGCCGACCAGCGACACGACATCGGGCACGTGGGAGAACATCAGCCAGCCGCCGAGCATCGCGAAGGCGATCTGCGCATAGAGGTAGGGCGTGAGGGTGGAGGCCGGCGCGCGCTGGTAGGCGAGGATCAGCATGAAGTGCCCCACGGTGCCCATGAAGCCCATGAGGCACAGCAGGGCCCACCAGTGCCACGAGGGCAGCGCGGTCCAGGCGAAGGGCACCGCCAGCGAGGCCAGCAGGGTGCCGACCCAGCCGGTGTAGAAGTGCATGGTCAGCGGGTTCTCGGTCTGCGCGAGCTTGCTCGTGAGCACCTGGAACCAGGCGTTGGTCATCACCAGGCCGATCGGCAGCAGGATGGCCCAGCTGAAGGCGCCGCCGCCGGGCCGCAGGATGACCAGCGTGCCCGCGAAGCCGCCCGCCACCAGCGTCCAGCGCAGCGGCGAGACATGCTCCTTGAGCGTGGTGGCCGCCAGCAGCGTGATCACCAGCGGCGCGATCAGCACGATCGAGGTGAACTCGGCCAGCGGCATGTAGCGCAGGCTCATGAAGGCGAACAGGCTCGAGCCCAGCAGCAGCGCCCCGCGCAGCGCCTGGTAGCGCGGATGTGCGGTGCGCAGCAGCGCGGTGCCGCGCAGCGGCAGCAGCACGGCGGTGGTGGCCACGGCCTGGAAGGCATAGCGGAACCACACGCCCATGAGGATCGGCACGCTCGCGGTCGAGATCTTGGTGGCGGTGTCGAGCGTGGCGAAGCAGGCCACGGCCAGCACCACGAGGCCGATGCCGGCCAGGATGCGTTCGGATTCGCGGCTGGAGGCGGCCTGGGCCGCGGCGCGGGCCTGGGCCAGCGCCTGGGTGGCGGCGCTTTCGGTCGCGGTCCCGGGCAACTGGCTCACGCTAGGTCTGGATTCGGTGGCCGAGCAGTTCCCATACCGGCGTGAGCGAAGCGTGCAGCGGCGGCAGCTTGCCGAGGTCGCAGTGGCTCTCGTCGGGGCTGTGGAAATCGCTGCCGCGCGAGGCGGCGAAACCGAACTCGAGCGCCTTGTCGGCGTACTCGACGTATTCGGCCGGGGTGTGGCTGCCGGTGACGACCTCGATCGCCTGGCCGCCATGCGCCTTGAACTCGAGGAACAGCGCGTACTCCTCGTTGGCGCTGAACTTGTAGCGGCCCGGGTGCGCGATCACGGCCAGGCCCTTGGCCGAGGTGATCCAGTGCACCGCGTCCTTCAGCGTGGCCCAGCGGTGCGGCACGTAGCCGGGCTTGCCCTCGGTGAGGTACTTGCGGAACACCTCGGGCGTGTCGCGGCAGTGGCCCTGCTCGACCAGGAAGCGCGCGAAGTGCGTGCGCGAGATCAGCTCGGGGTTGCCGACGAACCGCAGCGCGCCTTCGTAGGCGCCCTGGATGCCGACCTTGGCCAGGCCCTCGGACATTTCCTGCGCGCGCTTGCCGCGGCCGCCGCGGGTGTCGTACAGGCCCTGGGTCATGGCGGCGTCGTCGGGGTCGAAGCCCAGGCCGACGATGTGCACGGTCTCGCCCGCGAAGGTGACCGAGATCTCGGTGCCGGTGAGGTAGCGCATGCCGTTCTCGCGCGCGGCGGCGGCGGCGCGGTGCTGGCCGCCGATCTCGTCGTGGTCGGTCAGCGCCCACAGGTCGACGCCATTGCTGGCGGCGCGCACGGCGAGTTCTTCGGGCGTCAGTGTGCCGTCGGACACCACGGAGTGGCAGTGCAGGTCGGCATTGAGAATGGAGGACACCGGTCGATTCTAGGCGCTCCGGCCTGTCGACACGGTCGCATGGGTGCTCGTATTTGCTACTAGATAAATAGCATTAACCGCAGCGGTGGAGCGGCTCAGCGCTTCTTCCTGAAAGCGGCCCAGGCGGCCACCGCGGTGAAGGTGGCGACGATCGCCACCACGATCCAGAAGCCGTGCTTGTGCTCGGCCAGCGGGATGCCGCCGACGTTCATGCCGAACAGGCCGGCCAGGATGTTGATCGGCAGCGCCAGCACCGTGACCACCGTCAGCACGAACAGGCTGCGGTTGTTGTCCTCGTTGACGTTGGCGGCGATCTCTTCCTGCAGCAGCTTGATGCGTTCCTGCAGCGCCTGCATGTCGCGCAGCACCACCGAGAACTCCTCGGTCGCGCCGCGCAGCTCCTGCGTGTCGTCCTCGGCCATCCAGCCCGGCGGGCGCTGCAGCAGCCGGAACAGCGCCGCCGGCTCGGGCGCCAGCAGCCGCTGCAGCCGCACCAGCAGCCGGCGCATCACGCCCAGGCGGGCGCGCTTGTGGTCGAGCCGGCCGGCCAGCAGTTCGTCCTCGATGCGGTCGACGCGGCCGGTCACGCCGCGCACGATCTTCACCAGCACGTCGGCCTGCGCGCGCAGCAGGTGCTCGAGCAGCTCGGTGCTCGAGCCCGGCGCGTCGCCGGCCTTGACCGCGGTGCGCAGCGCGTCGACCGAACGCAGCGGCTTGCTGCGCGCCGTCACGACCAGCCGCGCGCCGACCGCGATCCACAGCGTCGAGATGTCCGAGGGCTCGAAGCTGAACTCGAAGTGCACGTCGTTGATGACCGCGATCAGCGCATCGTCGGCGCGCTCGATGCGCGTGGAGGGCAGGCCGTCGTGCAGCGTCTCGTAGAAGGTGTCCGACAGCCGCGCGTGGCGCCGCAGCCAGCGCTCGGCCTGGGCATGGCTCAGGTTGAAGTGCAGCCAGGCGTAGGGGCCCTCGAAGGGCGCGCCCGCGAATTCTTCGCCGGGCGGCAGGGCATCGAGCCAGGCCGCGGCCTGGCTCGAGTCGATCTCGCGCGAGGCCTCGGGGCCCGACGCGCCCGGGTCGAACAGGTAGCCGCAGATCAGCCCGGCTTCGTCGCCGCCATACGAACTGGCGGCCAGGTCATGGAGTGCCGGCAAGGTGCGCGATGCTTCAGAACAGGTGCGTGAACAGCCAGTACAGCACGCCCGACAGCAGCATCGCCGCCGGCAGCGTCAGCACCCAGGCCAGCGCGAGGTTGCGCAGCGTCGACATCTGCAGCCCCGAGCCGCTCGCGGTCATGGTGCCCGCCACGCCCGAGGACAGCACGTGCGTGGTCGAGACCGGCAGGCCGTACATGTCGGCCGCGCCGATGGTCACCATCGCCACCACCTCGGCCGAGGCGCCCTGGGCATAGCTCAGGTGGGTCTTGCCGATCTTCTCGCCCACGGTCACCACGATGCGCTTCCAGCCGATCATGGTGCCCAGGCCCAGCGCGATCGCCACCGCCACCTTCACCCACAGCGGGATGAAGCGGGTGGCGTCGTCGAGTTCCTGGCGCAGCGCGCCGACGCGGGCCTGCGTGTCGGCATCGAAATGCGCGGCGCCGCTCTTGTCGAGGTGGCGGATCGCCTCGGAGGCCAGGTACATGTCGTTGCGCACATTGGCCACCGCGTCGGCCGGCAGGCGGGCCAGCGAGCCGTGCTGCCTGACCTCCTGCGCGATGCTGCCGGTGACCGCGGCCAGCGCGGGCACCACCGTGTCGTTGAACTCGCGGGTGCGCACGTAGGTCGCGAGCGAGTCGCGCGCGGCCGCCGGCTGCAGCGCGGGCAGCGAGGTCGGCAGGCTGCGCTGCATCGCGCCCTGCGCCACCTCGGCCACGGCGACGAACTTCACCGTCTGGTCGGCCGGCATCGCGCGGTTGAGCGCATAGGCCATCGGCACCGTGCCCACCAGGATCAGCATGATCAGGCCCATGCCCTTCTGGCCGTCGTTGGAACCGTGCGCGAACGAGACGCCGGTGCAGGTCAGGATCAGCAGGCCGCGGATCCACCACGGCGGCGGCTCGCTGCCCTTGGGTTCTTCATAGAGCGCGCGGTTCTTGACGAAGGCGCGCAGCGCCAGCAGCAGCAGCGCGGCGCAGCCGAAGCCCACCAGCGGCGACAGCAAGAGCGAATAGCCGACCTTGGTGGCCTGCGCCCAGTCCACGCCGCTGGTGCCGTCGCGGCCGTGCATCAGCGCGTTGGCCACGCCCACGCCGATGATCGAGCCGATCAGCGTGTGCGAGGAGGAGGCCGGCAGCCCCAGCCACCAGGTGCCGAGGTTCCAGATGATCGCGGCGATCAGCAGCGCGAACACCATCGCGAAGCCCGCGCCCGAGCCCACCTGCAGGATCAGCTCCACCGGCAGCAGCGCGATGATGCCGAAGGCCACCGCGCCGCTGGAGACCAGCACGCCCAGGAAATTGAAGAAGCCCGACCACACGACCGCGAAGTTCGGCGGCAGCGAGTGGGTGTAGATCACGGTCGCCACCGCGTTGGCGGTGTCGTGGAAGCCGTTGACGAACTCGAAGCCCAGCGCGATCAGCAGCGCCACGCCCAGCAGGATGTAGGGCACCCAGGTGGTCATGGGCGCGCCGGAGTCCGACACGTCGCTCACCAGGCTCCAGGCCGTGTAGAGCAGGCCGACGGCCAGCAGGCCGACGAAGGTGATCAGGGCGACCGGACCGGGCCGGGCATCGAGCTTCGGGCGGTGGGCCGCGGACCCTGCGGGCGCGGCCGGCAGGTCCGTGGTCGGGGCGGCGAGCGTGTTCATGAGGGCGTTCTGGAGTGTTGTAGTGGACAGAAATGGTGTTCGCGCCGTGTGACAACGGCGTGTCGGCCTACGGGAACCGGCCGCAAAACCGTCACGCCGGCGTCATCTGGCCCATGCAGCATGGTTTTCCCGGATCCCGCCACTCTTGCCTTTGACCATGCCGACGACGAGCGCCCTTCCCGACCACGAAGAACTGATGCAGCGCATCGCCCGAGACCTCATCGACAGCTACGACGAGGAGCTCGAGCTGGAGATCGAGGACCGCAACATCGACGGCCTCGACGGCGCGCCGGGCGGCACCGACAAGGCCGCCCGCCAGGCCTATTTCAAGGAGCTGTTCCGCCTGCAGGGCGAACTGGTGAAGCTGCAGGACTGGGTCCAGCACAGCAAGCAGAAGGTCGTGATCCTGTTCGAGGGCCGCGACGCGGCCGGCAAGGGCGGCGTCATCAAGCGCATCACCCAGCGGCTGAACCCGCGCGTGGCCCGCGTGGCCGCGCTGCCGGCACCGAACGACCGCGAACGCACCCAGTGGTACTTCCAGCGCTACGTGGCGCATCTGCCGGCCGCCGGCGAGATGGTGCTGTTCGACCGCAGCTGGTACAACCGCGCCGGCGTCGAGCGCGTGATGGGCTTCTGCACCGACGACGAGTACGAGGAGTTCTTCCGCACCGTGCCCGAGTTCGAGAAGATGCTCGTGCGCTCGGGCATCAAGCTCATCAAGTACTGGTTCTCCATCACCGACGACGAGCAGCACATGCGCTTCCTCGGCCGCATCCACGATCCGCTCAAGCAGTGGAAGCTCAGCCCGATGGACCTCGAGAGCCGCCGCCGCTGGGAGGAGTACACCAAGGCCAAGGAAACGATGCTGGAACGCACCCACATCCCCGAGGCGCCGTGGTGGGTGGTGCAGGCGGTCGACAAGAAGAAGGCGCGCCTGAACTGCATCAGCCACCTGCTGGGCCAGCTGCCCTACGAGATGGTGCCCCATGCGCCGGTGGAACTGCCGGCCCGCGTGCGCCATGCCGACTACCTGCGCCAGCCGGTACCTGCCAGCATGATCGTCCCCGAGGTCTACTGACTTCGCCGGGGCAGCGGGCGATCGCTGTCCCGTCCCGGCGCCATGCGTCACACTGCGCCATGGCCCGCCGTTCCACCGCTTCCGTCTTCGCCCGCGCCTACGAGCGCAACCTGAAGGCGCTCACGAAGCTCACGCTGCGCAACAGCCAGCGCGTGGCGGGCCAGGTGAAGCGCGCGACGGCCAAGCGGCTCAAGCCGCCGCCCGGCAAGGGCGACTGGCTCAGCGGCATGGCGATCGGTCCGGGCGGCGCGCGGCGCTATCACCTGTTCCGTCCCGCCGACCTGCATCTGCAGCCCGGCGAGAAGCTGCCGCTCATGGTCATGCTGCACGGCTGCGGCCAGACCGGGCGCGACTTCGCGGCCAGCACGCGCATGAACGCGCTGGCGGCGCGCCAGCGCCTCCTGGTGCTCTACCCGAGCAGGACCGGCTCGCGCATCCCCAGGGCTGCTGGAACTGGTACGAGCGCCGCTCCGGCAAGGCCGATGCCGAGGCCGCGACGCTGATGGCCGCGGTCGACCAGGCCTGCATGCTCTACCCGGCGGACCGCGAGCGCGTCGCGCTGGCCGGCCTCTCGGCCGGCGCCAGCATGGCGGCGCTGCTGGCCACGCGCTATCCGCAGCGCTTTCGCGCCGTGGTCATGCATTCGGGCGTGGCGCCCGGTGCGGCCAAGTCCTCGGCCACCGCGCTCGGCGCGATGCGCGGCCAGAACGTGCCGCCGATGCCCGTCACCGCCGTCGGCAAGGCGATGGGCGCCGCGGCCGTCCTCGCGACCCTGCCGCCGATGCTCGTGCTGCACGGCGATGCCGATGCCGTGGTCGTGCCCAGCAATGCCGTCAACAGCGCCGCCGTGTGGGCCACGGCCATGGGTGCGCGGCCCGGCGTCGCGCGCGACGTGCAGCGCGGCAAGCGCCGCCCGATGCGCGTGACCGACTTCAAGCGCAAGGGCCGCACGGTGGTCTCGCTGTGCGAGATCGCGGGGCTGGGGCATGCGTGGAGCGGCGGTGCGTCGAAGCTGATGTTCAGCGATGCGGCCGGGCCCGATGCCACGCGGATGGCCTGGGCCTTCGCCGTGGCGCAGTTCAGGCACGCGGCCAGGCAGGCCTGAGGCGCTCATTCACGCCGTGCCATTGGCACAGGGGCCCCGCCGCGGGCGGCCCCGCGGCGGCGCTCTGGCTCGGGTTCGTGCGTCCGATCGCTTGACCTCCGGGGTCATTGCCGCAGCGCGCCTTCCCTCCAAGACTCGAACCCACCATGACGCAGTCCGACATCGCCGTTCCGGCGGCATCGCTTTCATCCACGGCCGGCCAGAGCGCGGGCTCGGCCAGGCCCGGGCGGCTGGCCCTGTGGGTCATGCTCAGCGGCACCTTCCTGGTGGTGCTGGACTTCTTCATCGTCAATGTCGCGCTGCCCTCGATGCAGCGCGAACTGCTCGCGAGCACCGCCACCTTGCAACTGGTGGTGGCGGGCTACGGTCTCGCCACCGCCGCGGGCCTGATCACCGGCGGCCGGCTCGGCGACCTCTTCGGGCGCCGCCGCATGTTCATGGCCGGCCTGCTGCTGTTCACGCTGGCCTCGGCGGCCTGTGGCCTGGCGCCCACTGCCGAGCTGCTGGTGGCGGCCCGCGTGCTGCAGGGCCTGGCCGGTGCGCTGCTGCAGCCGCAGGTGCTCGCGATGATCGGGCTGGTCCACACCGGCGAGGACCGCGCCCGCGCCTTCGCCGCCTACGGCCTCACGCTCGGCCTCGGCGCCACGCTGGGCCAGCTCGTGGGCGGGCTGCTGATCCAGGCCGACCTCTGGGGCCTCGGCTGGCGCAGCTGCTTCCTCATCAACCTGCCGATCGGCCTGCTCGCGCTGCTGCTGGCGCCGCGCGTGATTCCGCCGCTGGCCAGTGGGGGCCACCGGAGCCGGCTCGATCCCGCCGGCATGCTGCTGGTGGCCGCGGCGTCGGTGGCGGTGGTGCTGCCGCTGGTCGAGGGGCGGCAGCAGGGCTGGCCGCTGTGGAGCTGGCTGTGCCTCGCGGCCGCGCTGCCGCTCGCGCTGCTGTTCGTCTTCCAGCAGCGCCGGCTTGCCGCGCGCGGCGGTGCGCCGCTGGTGGCGCCGGTGCTGATGGCCGATGCGCGCTTCGTCAACGGCCTGCTGACCACGCTGGCCTTCTATGTCGGCAATGCCTCGCTGTACTTCGTGCTCGCGCTGTACCTGCAGCAGGGCCTCGCGCTCGATGCGCTGCGCTCGGGCCTGGTCTTCACCGCGCTGGCGCTCGGCTTCTTCGCCACCTCGATGGGCGGTGCCCGCATTGCGCGCCGCTTCGGCGGCAAGCCGCCGATCGCGCTCGGCGCGCTGCTTCTCGCGGCCGGCCATGCGCTGCAGTACCTCAACGTCGCCGCCTTCGCGGGCCATGCCCACCTGCTCGCGTGGATGGTGCCGCTGCTGCTGGTGCAGGGCGCGGGTCTGGGCCTGGTGATGGCGCCCCTGGTCTCGAGCGTGCTCGCCGGCCTGCCGCCGCAGCATGCGGGCGTGGCCTCGGGCGTGCTGTCGATGGTTCAGCAGGCGGGCAATGCGCTGGGCGTGGCGCTGATCGGGATCCTGTTCTACGGGCGGCTCGGCGAACGGAGCGATGCGGCGGCCTATGCGGCGGGGCTTGGGGTGGCTCTGGTCTATCTGATGGGGTCGGCGTTGCTGGTGGCGGTGTTGCACCGCCGAGGCGCGCGTTCGCGCTAGCTGCCGCCGGGCGCGGGGAGCGCCGACAGCTTCGCGGCCACCTGCTGGCAGGCCACGATCATGTCCCGGACGATGCGCTCGTCCACGTTCAGGTCGCCCTCGTACTCGCCGAGGTTGCGGATCTCGTGGCCCTTGGCCAGCACCCGCCAGACCTCGGGGCCCAGCGACAGCGTGTGGGGCAGCACCTGGAAGACGATGAAGCGGTTGCCCGAGCGGTAGCCATGCCAGCGCAAGGCGGCGAGGCACAGGGCGTGGGCCGCGTTGTAGACGAGGTCGAAGCGGCCCTCGAGCGAGAGCTGCGCGACCTGCGCGTCCTTCAGGCGGGCCTGGCCCGAACGCAGCAAGCCCGCGAATTCGCGCGCATCGGGCGCCTCGGCCGCGAGCGGCTTCGAAGGGCCGCAGAGGTTGTCAAGCGGGGAGGGCATGCGCGTCGCCGAGCACCCAGAGCTTGGGCTGTGCCATCACGCGCGTGGCGAAGGATTCGCCGTCCTTGAGCTTTCGCATCAGTTCCTTCCTCGTGAACAGGGTCGGGTTCACTGTACGGCCGAGCCGCGCGGGAGACGGCATCGAGCGCGAGAAAGAGATCCGGATAGGCAAGTTCCTCACTGAGCAGCAGCAGGTCGATGTCGCTCGCGGCCGTGTCGCTCTTCTTCGCGACCGAGCCGTACACGAACGCGGCCTCGATCCGGTCGGCCACGGGCTGCAGCGCTTCACGCAGCGGGCCCGCGAGTCCGAAGGTCTTGCGCACGATGCTGCTCAGTTCCTCGTGGATCGGCGATTGCGCATTGGCCTGGTAGTGCTTCTGATTGCCCACGCGCGACATCGTGAGCAGCCCGCTGTCGGTCAACTGCTTCGAGTTCGCGCTGCACGGCGCCCGAGCCCGCGCCGGTAAGCTTGATCAATTCGGTGAAGAAGAAGCTTCGATCCGGCTGGCCGAAGAGGCAGCCCAGCACGCGCTGCTGGGTGGTCGTGAACAGGGCGTCGGCCAGTCCGACAGGTGCTTCGAGCTGCTTCGGCATCGGCGATTTACCCATTTTGGGCATTTTATTACCCGAAATGGGCTTTTCATGTTTGTGTCCCGTGTCCCCCCAATAGCCGCCATGACCCACGACCTCCAATCGCTCACGCTCGCCCTGCGCGACTTCGCGCGCGATCGCCACTGGGAACCCTTCCACTCCCCCAAGAACCTCGCCGCGGCGCTCTCGGTCGAGGCCGCCGAGCTGCTCGAGCATTTCCAGTGGTTGACCGAGGCGCAGAGCCGCGAACTGCCGGCCGACAAGCGCGCCGAGGTCGGCACCGAGATCGCGGACGTGCTGCTCTACCTGCTGCAACTGGCCGACCAGCTCGGTATCGATCCCGTCGAGGCCGCGCGCAGCAAGATGGTCGCGAACGCGCGCAAGTACCCGGCGCCGTAGCCTCGCGCGCCGTTGACGCGGCTGAGTACCTCCGTGTACGCCACCCGGCGTATTTCTCCTTCCTGGTGCATTCCGCAGACTCCCTCCCATCGCTCGGCACCGCGCCGGCGAACAGGTTTCAACCCACCGGAGCAGGAGTCCACATGCAACGTCGTTTCACTCTCAAGGCGCTCACCGCCGCCGTCGCGCTGGCCAGCATCTCCGCTGCGCCCGCATTCGCCGCCGACACCATCAAGGTCGGCGTGCTGCACTCGCTGTCGGGCACGATGGCCATTTCTGAAACCGTGTTGAAGGACACGGTGCTGATGGCCATCGACGACATCAACGCCAAGGGCGGCGTGCTCGGCAAGAAGCTCGAGCCCGTGGTGGTCGACCCGGCCTCGAACTGGCCGCTGTTCGCCGAGAAGACCAAGCAGCTGCTCGGCCAGGACAAGGTCTCGGTGATCTTCGGCTGCTGGACCTCGGTGTCGCGCAAGTCGGTGCTGCCGGTGGTCGAGGAAATGAACGGCCTGCTGTTCTACCCGGTGCAGTACGAAGGCGAAGAGCTCTCGAAGAACGTGTTCTACACGGGTGCCGCGCCCAACCAGCAAGCCATTCCGGCCGTCGACTACCTGATGAGCAAGGAAGGCGGCGCCGCCAAGCGCTGGGTGCTGCTGGGCACCGACTACGTCTATCCGCGCACCACCAACAAGATCCTGCGCGCCTACCTCAAGAGCAAGGGCGTGAAGGACACCGACATCGACGAGAAGTACACCCCCTTCGGCCACAGCGACTACCAGACCATCGTCGCCGACATCAAGAAGTTCTCGGCCGGCGGCAAGACGGCCGTGGTGTCGACCATCAACGGCGACTCCAACGTGCCCTTCTACAAGGAACTCGGCAACGCGGGCCTGAAGGCCAAGGACGTGCCGGTGGTGGCCTTCTCGGTCGGCGAGGAAGAACTGCGCGGCGTGGACACCAAGCCGCTGGTCGGCCACCTGGCCGCGTGGAACTACTTCATGTCGATCAAGAACCCGACCAACACCGCCTTCATCAAGCAGTGGAGCGACTACGCCAAGGCCAAGAACATCGCCGGCCACAAGGACAAGCCGCTGACCAACGACCCGATGGAAGCCACCTGGATCGGCATCCACATGTGGAAGCAGGCGGTCGAGAAGGCCAAGTCGACCGACACCGACAAGGTGATCGCCGCCATGGCCGGCCAGACCTTCACCGCGCCCTCGGGCATCGTCTCGAAGATGGACGAGAAGAACCACCACCTGCACAAGAGCGTGTTCATCGGCGAGATCAAGGCCGACGGCCAGTTCAACGTGGTGTGGAAGACGCCGGGCCCGGTCAAGGCCAAGCCGTGGAGCCCGTACATCGAAGGCAACGACAAGAAGCCCGACTATCCGGCTGGCAAGTCGATGTAAGGCATCGCGAGTCAATCCCCTTGCCTTGCTCCCTCTCCCCTCGGGGAGAGGGCGGGGTGAGGGCAGCGGCGGTCGATCCGGTCGCTGCGCTCGTTGGGAGGCCGTTGGCCCTCACCCCAACCCTCTCCCCACGGGGAGAGGGAGTCCTACCGAACCTCAAGATGCTTCGACGAACCCTCCACTGCGCATTCGCCGCCATGCTGTTCATGGCAACGGCCGCCCAGGCGCTGACCGCCGACGAAGCCCGGGCCATCGCCGCCGGCGATTCCGAAGCCCGCATCGCCGCGCTCAACAAGGCCGTCACCAGCGCCGACGACAAGACCGCGGCCTTCATCCAGGCGATGTCGGACGACGCGGTCAAGTACACCGAAGACAAGGTCTTCGTGATGAAGGACGACAAAGGCTACGACCCCGTGACCGGTGCCGAACTCAAGGTGCCCGACACGGCCGAGGACGTGGTCAACAACAACCTGATGCGCGGCGCGCTCGAGGCCGCGCAGGCCGCGCTCAAGCTCGGCAGCAAGGACGACGCGGTGCGCGCCGAGGCCGCGCAGGCGCTGTTCAAGGAGCCCGACGAATCGCGGCTGCCGCTGGTCGAGAAGGCGCTGGCCGCCGAGACCCACCCGAAGATCAAGGCGCAGCTCGAACTGGTGCGCGCCGCCAGCATGCTGAGCAGCGCCGACAAGGCCAAGCGCCTCGTGGCCGCGCGCGAGCTCGGCGAGAGCCGCAGCCCCGACACCAAGCTGCTGCTCAACCAGCGCCTGGCCGACGAGACCGAGGCCGACGTGAAGGCCGCGATCGTGGCCTCGATCGCCAGCATCGACGGCTCGCTGGTCTGGGCGACCGCCTCAATGCCGTGTTCAGCGGCATCAGCCTGGGCTCGGTGCTGCTGCTGGCCGCGCTGGGTCTGGCCATCACCTACGGCCTGATGGGCGTCATCAACATGGCGCACGGCGAGCTGATGATGATCGGCGCCTACGCCACCTATGTGATGCAGGGCATCTTCCAGAAGTACCTGCCCGAGGCCGCCTTCGGCTGGTACCTGGTGGCCGCCATTCCGGTCTCGTTCCTGGCCTCGGCGCTGGTGGGCGCGGTGCTCGAGCGCGGCGTGATCCGCTTCCTCTACGGCCGCCCGCTCGAGACCCTGCTGGCCACCTGGGGCATCAGCCTGATGCTGCAGCAGATGGTGCGCTCGCTGTTCGGCGCGCAGAACGTGGGCGTGGAGAACCCGGCCTGGATGAGCGGCGGCCTGTCGCTGCTGTCGAACGTCACGCTGCCGTGGAACCGCCTGTGCATCATCGTCTTCGCGGTGCTGGTGCTGCTGGCCATGGGCTGGCTGATCGGCCGCACGCGGCTCGGCCTGTTCGTGCGCGGCGTCACGCAGAACCGCCCGATCGCCTCGTGCATGGGCGTGAACACCGCGCGCATCGACACCTACGCCTTCGCGCTCGGCTCGGGCATCGCCGGCCTCGCGGGCTGCGCGCTGAGCCAGATCGGCAACGTCGGCCCCGACCTGGGCCAGAGCTACATCGTCGACAGCTTCATGGTGGTCGTGATGGGCGGCGTCGGCCAGCTCGCGGGCACCGTCTACGCGGCGCTCGGACTGGGCATCCTCAACAAGTTCATCGAGGGCTGGGCGGGCGCGGTGCTCGCGAAGATCGCGGTGCTGGTTTTCATCATCATCTTCATCCAGAAGCGGCCGCAGGGCATCTTCGCGATGAAGGGCCGGAGCGCGGAAGCATGACGACCCCAACAACTTTCGATACCGCCATCACCGTTCGGGCTGAGCCTGTCGAAGCCGGGGCAGGCACTTCGACAAGCTCAGTGCGAACGGGTAGGGTGGCACTTCCCACCAAGGGGCCGCTGCTGAGCGGCAAGGGCTGGACGGCCTTCTTCGTCGCGCTGATCGTGGTGTGCGCGGTGGCACCCGTGCTCAACATGTGGGTGCCGGCCGACAGCCCGCTGCACATGAGCGACTACGCGGTGGCGCTGGTCGGCAAGATCATGTGCTACGCGATCTGCGCGCTGGCCATGGACCTGATCTGGGGCTACACCGGCATCCTCTCGCTGGGCCACGGTCTCTTCTTCGCGCTCGGCGGCTACATGATGGGCATGTACCTCATGCGCCAGATCGGCCGCGACGGCAACTACAAGAGCGACCTGCCGGACTTCATGGTGTTCCTCGACTGGAAGACGCTGCCCTGGCACTGGACCTTCAGCGACAGCTTCATTGCCACCCTGGTGCTGATCGTCGCGGTGCCGGGCCTGATCGCCTTCGTGTTCGGCTTCTTCGCCTTCCGCTCGCGCATCAAGGGCGTGTACTTCTCGATCATCACGCAGGCCCTGACCTTCGCGGCCATGCTGCTGTTCTTTCGCAACGAGACCGGCTTCGGCGGCAACAACGGCTTCACCGACTTCAAGCGCATCCTCGGCATCCCGATCGCCACGCAGGAGATGCGCATGACGATCTTCGCGCTCACCGGCGTGACCCTGCTGGCCTTCTTCCTGTTCGCCAAGTGGCTGATCGCGAGCAAGTTCGGCCGCGTGCTGCAGGCCATCCGCGACGCCGAGTCGCGCGTGATGTTCTCGGGCTACAACCCGCTGCCCTACAAGCTCAGCATCTGGGTCATCTCGGCCGTGATGTGCGGCGTGGCCGGCGCGCTCTACGTGCCGCAGGTCGGCATCATCAACCCGAGCGAGATGAGCGCGGCCAACTCGATCGAGATCGCGATCTGGGCCGCGGTGGGCGGGCGCGCGAGCCTGATCGGGCCGATCATCGGCGCCTTCATCGTCAACGGCGCGAAGAGCTGGCTCACGGTGGCCTATCCCGAGTACTGGCTGTACTTCCTCGGCGCGCTGTTCATCGCGGTCACGCTGTTCCTGCCGAACGGCATCGTGGGGCTGGTGCGCCAGTGGCTGTCGCGCGAGAAAGCGGCGCCCGTTGCGGCATCGCCGGCGCGCGCCGAGGCCCAGCGCTCGCTGGCGACCGAACAGGGCATGGAGCCGGAAGCGATCGCCGCGCCGCTGCATGCCGAACCGAAGGGAGCCCGCGCATGACGCCCGACCTGATGGAAGCCGGCGCGGAGCGCGTCTCGCGCGCCAAGGGCCAGCCGCACGACACCGGCGCCACCGAATCGGGCGGCCGCACGGCGGGCTTCAGCCGCATCGCGACGCCCGGCGAGGTCGACGTGACCCACGGCCGCATCCTCTACCTGGAAGACGTGAGCGTGAGCTTCGACGGCTTCAAGGCGATCAACAAGCTGTCGCTCGACATCGCGCCCGGCGAGCTGCGCTGCATCATCGGCCCCAACGGCGCGGGCAAGACCACGATGATGGACATCATCACCGGCAAGACCCGGCCCGACGAGGGCACGGTGTTCTTCGGCAGCACCATCGACCTGCTGCGCCACAAGGAGGCCGAGATCGCACAGCTGGGCATCGGCCGCAAGTTCCAGAAGCCGACCGTGTTCGAGCACCTCACGGTGTTCGAGAACCTCGAGCTCGCGCTCAAGACCGACAAGGGCGTGCGCGCCTCGATGCTGTTCAGGCTCGACTCGGCGCAAAGCGACCGGCTGGCCGAGGTGCTCGAGACCATCCACCTCGCGGCCAGCGTGTCGCGGATGGCGGGCAACCTGAGCCACGGCCAGAAGCAGTGGCTCGAGATCGGCATGCTGCTGATGCAGGACCCGAAGCTCCTGCTGCTCGACGAGCCCGTGGCCGGCATGACCGACGAGGAAACGGCGCGCACGGCCGAGCTGTTCCTCACGCTCAAGGGCAAGCATTCGCTGATGGTGGTGGAGCACGACATGAGCTTCATCCGCACCATCTCCGAGATCGTGACCGTGCTGTGCGACGGCTCGGTGCTCGCGCAGGGCTCGCTCGACGAGGTGCAGGCCGACGAGCGCGTGATCGAGGTCTACCTGGGCCGCTGAGGAAACCACGCCATGCTGACAGTCAAGAACATCCACCAGTACTACGGCGGCTCCCACATCCTGCGCGACGTGAGCTTCGAGGCCACGCTGGGCAAGGTCACGGTGCTGCTGGGCCGCAACGGCGTGGGCAAGACCACGCTGCTGAAGTCGCTGATGGGCCTGGTGCCGATCAAGAGCGGCAGCATCGAGCTCGAGGGGCGGCCGATCCACAAGGCCACGCCCTACGACCGCGCGCGCGCGGGCATCGGCTTCGTGCCGCAGGGCCGCGAGATCTTCGCGCGCCTCACGGTGGAAGAGAACCTGCGCATGGGCCTGGCCTACAAGCGCGGCGGCACGCCGATCCCGGCCGAGCTGTTCGAGCTGTTCCCGGTGCTCAAGCAGATGATCGGGCGCCGCGGCGGCGACCTCTCGGGCGGCCAGCAGCAGCAGCTCGCGATCGCGCGCGCGCTCGCGCCCAAGCCGAAGCTCTTGATCCTCGACGAGCCCACCGAGGGCATCCAGCCGAGCATCATCAAGGACATCGGCCGCGTGATCCGCATGCTGGCCGACCGCGGCGACATGGCGATCGTGCTGTGCGAGCAGTACTACGACTTCGCGCAGGAGCTGGCCGACGACTACCTCGTGATGGAACGCGGCGAGGTGATCGCGCGCGGCCTCGGCAAGGACATGGAGGCGCAGGGCGTGCGCCAGCTGGTGGCGATCTGACGCTTCAGCGCGCCCAGTCGCGGCGCAGGTCGGCCGCGAGGCGCAGCAGCAGTTGCGCGTGCGCCTCGATGGCGTCCGTCGACACTTCCTCCGCGGTGGGGAAGCTCACGTTCATCGCATAGAGGCTGCCTGCGGGTGAGCGCAACGGGAGCGCCACCGCGGTCATGCCCGCGGCCCAGCTCGCGTGGCAGAAGCCGCGCTCGCGCACGGCCTCGAGCGCGGCCTCCACCCGTGGCTGCAGCGCGCGCCATTCGGCGCCGTGCGCCTGCCGCAGCCGGCCCAGCAGGGCTTTGCGCTCCGCGGCCTGCATGCCCGCGAGGAAGGCGCAGCCCAGCGAGGTGCTCGCGATCGGGATCCGCGAGCCCGAGAGGATGCGCCGGAAGATCCCGAGCCGGCTGAGGCGCACCGACTCCAGGTAGACCATCTCGAACTGGTCGGCCACGGCAAGCCCGACGTTGACGCGCCGGCCCTCGGCCAGCGCGCGCATCAGCGGCAGCGCGCGCGCCAGCGTGGCCTCCGAGCTGCGGAAGGACAGCGCGAGGCTCAGGCAGGCGGCCGTGAGGCGGTAGCCGCGCTGCTCGATGTCGTAGGCGAGAAAACCCGCGTCCACCAGCGAACGCGTGAGCCGGCTGACCGTCGGCCGCGGCAGCTGCGCGCGGTCGGCCAGTTCGGCGTTGGTCAGCACGTCCACGCCATGGCGGAAGGCGCGCAGCAGCGCGAGGCCGCGTTCGAGCGAATGGCTGCCGGGCGTGCTGCGCACGAAGGTGCCGGTGGCCTGCGTGCGGGCGCGCGTCGAGCCGGCGGTGGAAGGGCGGGGCGTGGCCATGATTTCGTTCTCCGAAATTCTAAGGTTGTCGCCGCCGGGGCCCGCCGGAATACTGGCCGCACGCCCATCGCGGGGCGCAACGACCAGGAGACACGCTTGGATTTCACGCAACTGAGGTACGCGGCGATCGGCCGCGTGGCCTCGATCACCTTCGACCGGCCCGACCGGCTCAATGCCTGGACGCCCACGCTCGAGGCCGAGCTGCGCGCGGCCATCGCGCATGCCGAAGCCGACGACGCGGTGCGCGCCATCGTGCTCAGCGGCGCCGGCCGCGCCTTCTGCGCCGGCATGGACATGGCGGTGCTGTCCGACCCCGGCCGGCCACCCGTGCCGCAGGCCGAGTCCGATGACGACGCGGCGCAGCGCTACGGCTACCTCGGCGCGCTCGCCAAGCCACTGATCGCCGCGATCAACGGCGCGGTCGCGGGCGTGGGCCTGTGCATCGCGCTGCATGCCGACCTGCGCTACGTGGCGGCCGGTGCCAAGCTCACGCTGCCCTATGCGCGCCGCGGCCTGGTGGCCGAGCACGGCACGGCCTGGCTGCTGCCGCGGCTGATCGGGCCGATGCATGCGGCCGACCTGTTGCTGACCGGCCGCACCCTGCAGGCCGAGGAGGCCGAGCGCATGGGGCTGGCCTGCCTGCTGCCGGCCGAGGGCTTTCTCGACGCGGTGCTCGCGCGCGCCACCGAGATCGCCGAGCTGAGTTCGCCGCGCGCGGTGCGCATCATCAAGCGGCAGCTGGTGGAGGCCCGCTACCAGACCCTCGGGCAGGCCACGCGCGTGGCCGACCGCGAGATCGCGGCCTGCCGCGACACCGAGGATTTCCAAGAGGGCGTGCGGCATTTCGTCGAGAAGCGCGCACCCCGTTTCACGGGACGCTGAACCATGACGGGCGACACGAACAGCAGCACCGCGCTGCCGCTGGCCGGCATCAAGGTCATCGAGCTCGGGCAGAACATCGCCGGGCCCTACGCGGGCGAGATCCTGTCCTCGCTCGGCGCCGAGGTGGTGAAGATCGAGCGGCCCGGCACGGGCGACGACGCGCGCGGCTGGGGGCCGCCGTTCTGGCGTGGCACCGCGACCACCTTCCAGGCCATGAACCACGGCAAGAAGAGCATCGCGCTCGACCTCAAGGACCCGGCGCAGGCGCAATGGCTGCGCGAACGCGCGGCCGAGGCCGACGTGTTCGTGCAGAACATGCGACCCGGCTCGCTCGAGGAACTGGGCCTCGGCGCCGAGGCGTTGCGCGCGCTCAATCCGCGGCTGGTGTACTGCTCGCTCTGGGCCTTCGGCCACAAGGGGCCGATGCGCCTCGCGCCGGGCTACGAGCCGATGGTGCAGGCCTTCGCGGGCATCTTCAGCATCAACGGCGCCGAGAGCGGGCCGCCGGCGCGCGTGGGCATGCAGGTGCTCGACCTGGGCACCGGCGTCTGGGCCGCGCTGGGCTGCATCGCCGCGCTGCTGCGCCGCGCCTCGACCGGGCAGGGCTGCGTGGTCGACACCTCGCTGTTCGAGACCGCGCTGGGCTGGCTGCAGGTGATGATGGCCGGCTTCCACGCCACCGGGAAACAGCCCGAGCGGCACCGCAGCGGCAATCCCAACGTGGTGGTGTTCCAGGCGCTGCCGACCGGGGACGGCGAGATCGTGGTGGCCGCGGCCAACGACCGGCTGTTCGCCAAGCTCGCGCGCGCGGCCGGCCACGAGGAATGGACGCGCGACGAGCGCTTCGCGAGCAATGCGCTGCGCGTGCAGCACAAGGCGCTGCTGATCCCCGCGCTCGAGGCGGTGTTCCGCACGCGCTCGACGCAGCAGTGGCTCGAGGCGCTCGAGGCCCTGGGCATTCCCTGCGCGCCGATCCAGGACTTCGCGCAGGTGCTCGCGCAGCCGCAGACCGAGGCCATCGGCATCCTGCAGACCATTCCCGGCGAGGACCTGCGCATCGTCGGGCTGCCGCTGTCCTTCGATGGCGAGCGGCCGCGGGTGCGGCACCGCGCACCCGGCGTGGGCGAGCACAACGAAGCGCTTGGCGCGAAGGCTCCCGGCTGAGCGCGCCCTTCCAACGACACGAACAACAGGAGACGACATGCAGAGAAGACAGTGCCTCGCCGCGCTCGCGGCCTTGCCGTTCGCGGCCGCGATGGCGGCGGACAACCACAAGCCGATCCAGATCGTCGTGCCCTTCGGCCCCGGCGGCTCGGGCGACATCTCGGCGCGCATGCTGGCCGAGTTCCTCACGCGCAAGACCGGCCGCGCGGTGGTGGTCGACAACCGCCCCGGCGGCAACGGCATCATCGGCGTGGAGGCGGTGCGCAATGCGCCGGCCGACGGCTCGGTGCTGCTGCTGGCCACCACCTCCACCCACCTGGCCAACCCCAGCCTGTTCCGCAAGCTGCCCTACGACCCCGGGCGCGACTTCCGGCTGGTCGGCTCCTTCGGGCCCGGCTCCACCTACATGCTGGTGCGGCCAGACGCGCCCTACAGGACGCTGCAGGACTTCGTCGCCGCCGCCAGGAAGGCGCCGGGCACGATCAACTACGGCCACTTCAACGCCACCTCCAAGGTCACGGCGGCGCTGTTCGCGCACGAGGCCGGCATCGAGCTCGCGGCGATTCCGTACAAGCAGGTGAGCCAGGCGATGTCGGAGCTGATCGCGGGCCAGATCCAGGTGGTGTTCACCGACACCGTGGCCGGCGATGCCTTCGTGGCCTCGGGCCAGTTGCGCGCGCTCGCGGTGCACAGCGACGCGCGGCTCAAGCGCTATCCCGAGCTGCCGCTGATCGCCGAGAGCTATCCGGGCTTCAGCATCCGCGGCGGCTTCCTCGGCATCGCGGTGCCGGCCGCCACGCCGGCGGCGCTGCAGCAGCAGCTCAACCAGTGGATCAACGAGGCCGTGACCACCGACCCGATCCGCGCGCGGCTCGAGGGCTTCGCCTTCGCGCCGGCGAAGGTCAGTCTGGCCGAGCTCGCGAGCTTCGAGCGCCAGGAGCGCGAGAAGTGGAAGGGCTACGTCGACATCGCGAAGCTGGAGGTGCAATGAGCGCGCTCGCTTCGCTGGACTCGGGCCATGAACACGTGGCGCTGCTCGAGCTGCGGCGCGCGCCGTTCAACTACCTCGACGTGGCGCTGCTGCGCGAACTGGCCGACCGGCTCGCGCAGCTCGATGCCGATCCCGATTGCCGTGCCGTCGTGCTCGCCGCCGAGGGCCGGGCCTTCAGCGCGGGCGCCGACTTCAGCGGCAAGGACGATGCGCGCGACCCCGCGCCGCTCTACGAGCAGGCCATGCGCCTGTTCGGCAACGCCAAGCCGCTGGTGGCCGCGGTGCATGGCCCGGCCATCGGCGCCGGGCTCGGCCTCGCGCTGGCGGCCGACTTCCGCGTGGGCTGCGCCGAGGCGCGCTTCAGCGCCAACTTCAATCGCCTCGGCTTCCATCCGGGCTTCGGCCTGAGCCTCACGCTGCCGCGCCTGGTGGGCGCGCAGCAGGCCGCGCTGCTGTTCTACACCGGGCGCCGCATCGGCGGCGAGGAGGCGCTGCGCATCGGGCTGGTCGACCAGCTGGTGCCGGCCGACGAGGTGCGCACCAGCGCGCTGGCGCTCGCGGCCGAGATCGCGCTGTCGGCTCCACTCGCGGTGGAGTCGACGCGCGCGACCTTGCGGCGCGGCCTGGCCGAGGCGGTGGCCGCGGCGAACCGGCACGAGCGCGAGCTGCAGTGCGTGCAGTTCGCGAGCGAGGACTTCAAGGAGGGCGTGCAGGCCATGGCCGAACGCCGCGCGCCGCGCTTCCTGCGCCGCTGAGCGGCAGGGGCAAAAAGGTATCGGGCGGGGCGCAAGACCTCATCAGCGCACGTTAAGGGTTTACCCTAAAATCGGGCTTTGCCCGCGCTCGCCGGGCATCCCCCCAGGAGCCCCGGCCTTGAACGCCCCACCATCCGCCCTCGAAGGCGCGGACACCCCCGCCATTTCGCCCGTCTCGTCGGCCCAGTTCCTGCGCGCCGTGCTCGCGCTCGGTGTCGGCGGCTTCGCCATCGGCACCGGCGAGTTCGTGATCATGGGCCTCTTGCCCGAGGTAGCGAACGACATCGCCGTCAGCATCCCGCAGGCCGGCCACGTCATCAGCGCCTATGCGCTCGGCGTGGTCATCGGCGCGCCCGTGCTCGCGGTGCTCGCGGCCGGCTGGCGCCGCCGCGCCTTGCTGATCGCGCTGATGGCCGTGTTCGCGGCCGGCAACTTCGCGAGCGCCATGGCGCCCGGCTACACCTCGCTGAACCTGCTGCGCTTCGCGACCGGGCTGCCGCACGGCACCTACTTCGGCGTGGCCGCGCTGGTGGCCGCCACGCTCGCGCCGCCCGGGCGCCGCGCGCGCGCCGTGGGGCTGGTGATGCTGGGGCTCACGGGCGCCACGCTGGTCGGCGTGCCGATCGCGGCCTGGCTCGGCCAGCTGTTCGGCTGGCGCGCGGCCTTCGTGTTCGTGGGCGTGATCGCGCTCATCGCCGTGGTGCTGCTGCGCCGCGACATCCCCGACCTCGCCGCGCCCGCGGGCGCCAGCCCCTGGCGCGAACTCGGCGCGCTCAAGCGCAAGCAGGTCTGGTTCACGCTGGGCATCGGCGCCATCGGCTTCGGCGGCATGTTCTCGGTGTTCAGCTACATCAAGCCCACGCTGATCGAGGTCGCCGGCATGCCGCTGGGCGGGGTGCCGCTGGTGCTCGCGCTGTTCGGGCTCGGCATGGTGGTCGGCAACCTGGTCGGCGCGCGGCTGGCCGACAAGTCGCTGATGCGCACCATCGGCGGCCTGATGGCCTATGCGGCGCTGGTGCTGGCGCTGTTCACCTTCTCGGCCCACAACATCTACACCGCGGGCTTCAACGTGTTCCTGATCGGCACCACCGTGGCCATCGGCCCGGCGCTGCAGATCCGGCTGATGGACGTGGCCGGCGATGCGCAGACGCTGGCGGCCGCGCTCAACCATTCGGCCTTCAACATGGCCAATGCGCTTGGCGCCTGGCTCGGCGGCGTTGCGATCGCCGCGGGCCTGGGCTGGACCTCGACCGGCTGGGTCGGCGCGCTGCTCGCGCTCGCGGGCATGGGCGTCTTCTGCTGGGCCGTGGCGAGCGCGCGCGCCGATGCGCGGCGGCCGCGCGTGGCGGCCTGCGAAGGCTGAAGTCCTAGCGCGGCTGCAACTGCTCGCGCAGGATGCGCCGGATCTCGAGGATCGCGAGCGGGTTCTCCTGCACGCTGTGCGCCGACGGGATCACCAGCTCCGAGGCCGCGCCGTCGAGGTGCGCGCTGGCATAGGGCACGATGCCGTCGCTCGACAGCGCCTGCGCCAGGCCCGGCGTGTCGTTGCCGATGATCGAGTGGAAGCGCACGCGCGGATTCATCGGCAGGCCCGAGGAGAGCCGCACGAAGGGATCGCGGTCGCTGAGGTTGTCGATGCTGTTGGGAATGCGCAGCGGCCCCGCGTCCTGCCGGCCCGGCGCGATGCGGATCAGCTCGCGCGAGATGTCGCCGAGCTGGCCCAGCATCGCCACCGGCAGCGTGATCAGGTTGGCGACCCAGCGCGAGATGCGGTTGTTGGCGAAGTCGGTGCCGCGGTGCGGCGAGGCGATGAAGATCGCGTCGCTGACCTGCGGCAGCGGCTCGAAGCGCAGGTAGGGCGCGAGCTTCTCCTCGATGCGCCGCTGCTGCGCGCCCTGCATCGGGTAGCTGGCCAGCAGCGCATCCCAGAGCTTGTCCTCAGACGACGACACCATCAGCCGCGACAGCACGCCGCCCATGCTGTGGCCGATCAGCGTGATGTTCTGCGAGGCCGGGGCCTGGCCCGTGGGATCGAAGTGCTGCAGCGTCTGCGTCACGGCCTCGCGGATCGCGAAGTTGTTGAGCGGCAGCGGCGCATTGGTCGGGTAGTAGACCTGCCAGATCTGGTAGCGGCGGCGCAGCGTCTCGTCGCCGAGCACCTCGTTGGCCACGTTGATCCAGGCCTCGGGGCTGCTCGCGAGGCCGTGCAGCATGATGACCGTGCGGCGCTCGGGATCGTAGGGCTGCATCAGGTAGATGCGCGGCTGCGTGAGTCCGTCGCGGCCGCCGAACAGGCTGCGCAGCGCCTGCAGCGCGAAGTCGGAGCGGGCCAGCCACAGGCCGTAGCCCGAGGTGAAGTTGGCGGCCAGCGGCACCTCCTGCCCGGCCAGTTGCACGTTGGCCGTGCGGTAGGGGTCGTAGGCCGCGATGCGCAGCCTGCGCGTGGCCAGCACCTCGGCGAGGCTGCCGCCGTCGAACAGCAGCAGCGCGGTGACGGCCGGGAAGGGCATCTCGCGGTAGGGCGGGCGCCGGTCGTCGGGATCGAGCGCGGGCGCCTTCTCGTCGGTGCGCTGGCTGTCGGCCGCCACCAGTTCGGCGCCGAAGCCGTCGCGCCGGTAGGTGTTGCGCAGGCCCGAGAAGGTCAGCGAGGCGGCGGGGATCAGCTCGTCGGGCAGCGGCGCGTCGGCGGGCAGGCGCAGGCCCGAGACGTCGGCCTCGATGCGCCAGTCGCCCACGCGCGGTACCCGCGGCTGGGCCGCTGCGTTGCGCCGCACGCCGCGGTACAGGCCCGTGATGGCCTGCTGCACCGCGTAGTTGTAGTAGTCGCGCACCTGCGTCTGCCGGTCCTCGAAGGCGCGGTCGCGCGGCTTGCGCGCGGTGAAGAACAGGTAGGCATAGGCATGGCGCGCGCTCTCGAGCCAGGCCTCGATCGCGGTCGTGTCGGCCGCCGAGCCCGGCTGCGTGGCGCCGCCGCCCTTGTCGGCCGCGATCGCCACCTGCAGCCACACCTCCGACAGCGCCGACAGCCGCTGCTCGTCGCTCAGCCCCGGCGAATCGGCCAGCGCGTTGCGGCAGGCCGGGCCGTCCTTGCCGCACAGCTCGGCGTCGGAGCCGATCACGCGCAGCACCTCCTCGGCCGAGGTGCTGAGCCTGCCGGTGGTGAGCACGTCGCCGCGGCGCTGCGCGAGGTATTCGGCGGGCGAGATCGAGCCCACCTTCACGCCCGCGCAGCCCGCGAGCAGCGCGGCGGCGCAAAGCAGGGCCGCCAGGCCGGGAAGACGCGCGCGCATCGTCACGGCGCCTCGGCGCCCGGCAGCCCCTGCCGGATCGCGCGCGAGAAATCGATGCCCGGGGTGGCATCGCTCGCGATCGCGCGTTGCGTGATGCGCCCGGCCGTGCGCAGCGCCTCGAGGCTGTAGCCCGGCGTCAGCCCGCCCACGTCGTACAGGTAGTCGGGCAGGTAGCCCGAGGCCAGCAGCCGCCAGTCCATCGGCAGGCCCGGCACGATGCGCCTGGCGAGGTCGTAGACGATGGTGGTGCAGTTGGCCGTGAGCGTGTTGTAGAAGCTCGGCGCGCGCAGCAGCGCGGCGCTCTGGTCGAGGTAGGCCAGGAACAGCGAGCGCATCTCGGCCCGTGGCAGCCGCACGCGGTACATGTGGACGTCCTCGCCGCGCACGTTGGTGCGCACGCGCAGCACGTCGCGTTCCTCGGCCGCGACCAGGCTCAGCTCGAAGCGCCGGAAGAAGCCGCCGATCGACGAGAAGCTCTCGCCGCGCTCCTTGCGGATCTCGATCGAGAAGGTGAGGAAGCGGCCGTCGTCGAAGCCGAAGGACACCAGCGTGTGCGCGATCGCCGGGCCCATCCAGTACGAGACCGAGACATCGACCGAGCGCAGGCGCTCGAGGTCGTAGCGGCGCGTTTCCCAGCGCGGCGTGTAGTCGGTGTCGCTGCGCCAGTCGAAGTTGCGCACGTTCTCGAGCGTGACCGCGTTGCCGTCGACGCGCGCCACCAGCTGGCGCGCGACGTCGTCGGCCCAGTCGCGCTGCTGCAGCGGCACGATGGTGTTCCACCAGCCCAGCAGCAGCGCAAAGCCGACCGCGTAGGACAGCAGGGCGCGCGCGGCCCGGCCGCGCCACAGCAGCACCAGGGCCGCGAGGCCGAAGCCGCCCCACAGCACGGCGGCGAGGACCTTGCCCGTCTCGCCCACGGGCAACTGGTACCAGAGCGCGAGGCAGGCCCAGGCGGCCGACAGCAGCAGGACGAGCGATGCCGCGAGGCGGCCGATGATGCGAAGGAACATGGAGGACACGGGGAGTGCGGCACGATTATCCCCATCCCTTCCGTGGCAACCCTGCGCCAAGCGGGCCATCTCGGATGGCGATGGCCCGTGCCTGCGCGTTTTCGCGCCAGTGACTAAGATGAACGCGCGCCTCGCTGTCCCGAGGCGCTCGTCTTTTCTTCATCCGCGTTTCATCCAGCGAACGAGGCATCTCCATGACCATCCCCACCACCCGCCTGGGCCGCACCGGCCTGACCGTCTCCCGGCTCGCGCTCGGCACCATGACCTTCGGCCTGCAGACCGACGAGGCCGTGTCGCACCGCATCCTCGACAAGGCCGCCGAGGGCGGCATCAACTTCCTCGACACCGCCGACGTCTACCCGCTGGGCGGCACGGTCGAGACCACGGGCCGCACCGAGGAGATCATCGGCAACTGGCTCGAGAAGCAGGGCCCCGCGGGCCGCCGGCGCTTCGTGGTCGCGACCAAGGCGGTCAACAAGGTCGGCCCCAATCCCTGGGACCAGGGCGCCTCGCGCAAGCACCTGCTCGATGCCATCGACCTCTCGCTCAAGCGGCTGAAGACCGACCACGTCGATCTCTACCAGCTGCACATGGACGACCGCGAGACGCCGCTCGAGGAAAGCATCGAGGCGCTCGACACCATCGTGAAGTCGGGCCGCGCGCGCTATGTGGGCGTGTCGAACTTCCTGGCCTACCGGCTCGCGCGCGCGCTCGGCAAGTCCGACCTGCTGCGGCTCACGCGCTTCGTCTCGGTGCAGCCGCGCTACAGCCTGCTGTTCCGCGAGATCGAGCGCGAGCTGCTGCCGCTCGCGAGCGAGGAAGGCCTGGGCGTGATCCCCTACAACCCGCTGGCCGGCGGCCTGCTCACCGGCAAGTACAAGCCCGGCGCCAGCCCCGAGGCGAACACCCGCTTCACGCTCGGCACGGCCGGCAACATGTACCAGGACCGCTACTGGAACGAGCGCAGCTTCAACACCGTGACGCAGCTGCATGCGCTGGCCGACGAGGCGGGCGTGCCGCTCGCGACGCTGGCCGTGGCCTGGGTGATGGCGAACCCGCTGATCACCGCGCCGCTGCTCGGCGCGAGCCGGCCCGAGCAACTCGACGCGACGCTCGCGGCGGCCGAGTACAAGCTCGACCCCGCGCTCAAGCAGAAGCTCGACGAGCTGACGGCCGAGTACCGCAAGGGCGACGCGCCGCGCTGAGTTCCTGGTCTTTCTCCTTCCCCGCTGGGGGAAGGCCGGGATGGGGGCTCCGGGCGTTCGATAGGGCCACGCCATCGGCCAGGCCCGGTGCCCCCACCCCAACCCTCCCCCAGCGGGGGAGGGCGCCGAGCCGGGGTCGACTCGAAACTGTCAGAACTGTCAGCCAGTCGACAGCGAGCGGTTCGATGCAGGTGCCTAGAGTGCCTTCATCATGGATTCTTCCGCCGCCACTCCCTCATTGCGCAAGGTATCCGGGGCCGGTGCCATCGCGCTGGCCGCCCTGCTTCTCGCCGGCTGCGCCGTCGGCCCCGACTACGTGCGGCCCTCGATGGAGCTGCCCGCGGCCTACAAGGAAGACGGTGCGTGGAAGACCGCCACGCCGCAGGCCATCGATTCCTCGCACCCCTGGTGGGAGGCCTACGGCGACGCCACCTTGAACGCGCTGGTGGTGCAGGCCAATGCCGCCAACCAGAACATCCGCCAGGCCGAGGCCCAGTACCGCGAGGCGCGCGCTTTGGCCTCGGCCGCGCGCGCCGGCTTCTATCCCACCCTCGGGCTCAATGCTGGCGCCAACCGCGCGCAGACCAACAGCACCGGCAGCATCGAGCGCCGCACCACCGACACCCTGGGCCTCGCCGCGAGCTGGGAGCCCGATGTCTGGGGCGCGGTGCGCCGCTCGGTCGAGGCCGGTGACGCCAGCACGCAGGCCAGCGCCGACGACCTCGCGGGCGCGCGCCTGAGCATCCAGACCACGCTGGCGCAGGACTACCTGCAGCTGCGCGCCATCGACCTGCAGCGCGCGCTCTATGCCAACACCACCGCCGCCTATGCGCGCGCGCTCGAACTCACGCAGCACCAGTACGCGGCCGGCACCGTGCTGCGCTCGGACGTGGCGCTGGCCGAGAGCCAGCTGCGCACCGCGCAGGCGCAGGGCGTGGACCTCGAGGCGCAGCGCGCCCAGCTCGAGCATGCGATCGCGGTGCTGACCGGCCAGGCGCCGGCGCGCTTCACGCTGGCCGCGCTGCCGGCCAGCGAGAACCCCGCGCTCGCCAACGCCGGCACGCTCGGCGTCCAGCTGCCGCTCGCGCCCGCGGGCCTGCCGTCGGAACTGCTCGAGCGCCGCCCCGACATCGCCGCGGCCGAGCGTCGCGTGCAGGCCGCCAATGCGCAGATCGGCGTGGCCAAGGCCGCCTACTTCCCGCAGATCGTGCTGAGCGCGAGCGGCGGCTTCAGCGCCGGCAGGCTGGCTTCGCTGTTCGATACGCCGAGCCGTGTCTGGTCGCTGGGCGCGGTGCTCGCGCAGACCGTATTCGACGGCGGCCTGCGCAAGGCCCACAGCGAGCAGGCCGTGGCCGCCTACGACGCCTCGGTCGCGCTCTACAAGCAGACCGTGCTCGGCGGCTTCCAGCAGGTCGAGGACAACCTCGCCACCCTGCGCGTGCTCGACCACGAATCGCAGCTGCAGGCGCAGGCCGTGCAGGCCTCGCAGACGGCCGAGCGCCTCGCGCTGGCCCAGTACCGCGCCGGCACCGCCACCTACCTGAGCGTGGTGACCGCGCAGCAGCTCTCGCTGACCAACCAGCGCACGGCCGCGCAACTGCTGGCGCGCCAACTCGCCGCCAGCGTGGCGCTGATCGCGGCCACCGGCGGTGGCTGGCATGCCGATGCCGCCGATGCCGCCACCACCGCCGCCGCTGCAACGACTTCCGGAACCTGATGCCATGACGAATCCCGCTCCTTCCTCCACCGGCCCCGCCAGCGATGCCGCCGTTCCCCCCGCGCGGCGCAGTGCCGCCTGGTTCGCCGTCGCCGCCCTCGTCGCCGTGCTCGGCGGCGGCGCCTGGACCCTGGGCCGCAAGGCCTCGGCCGCCACGCCCGAGGCCAAGGTGCCGCCGGTGCTGGTGACCACCGCGCCGGTGCAGGCGCAGGACGTGCAGGTCTACCGCGGCGGCATCGGCACCGTGGCCTCGATGGCCACTGTCACCGTCAAGGCGCGCATCGACGGCCAGCTCGACAAGGTGGGCTTCGTCGAGGGCCAGGACGTGAAGGCCGGCCAGATGCTCGCGCAGCTCGATCCGCGCACCCTGCAGGCCCAGCTCGCGCAGGCCCGCGCCACCCAGTCGCGCGACCAGGCGCAGCTGGCGAACGCGCGCGCCGACCTCGCGCGCTACACCACGCTGATCGCGCAGGACGCGGCCACGAAGCAGCAGCTCGACACCCAGAAGGCGCTGGTCAGCCAGCTCGAGGCCACGGTGCAGACCGATGCCGCGCAGGTGCAGTTCGCGCAGGTGCAGCTGAGCTTCACGCGCATCGACGCGCCGATCGACGGCCGCGTGGGCGCGCGGCTGATCGACCCGGGCAACATCGTGCATGCGGCCGACGCCGGCGGGCTGGTGGTCATCAACCAGATCGACCCGATCGCGGTGCAGTTCACGCTGCCGGAGGACGCGGTGCAGGACATCAACCGGCTGCAGCCCAAGGGCGCGGCGCCGCTCTCGGTGGTGGCCTACGACCGCGCCGGCACGCAGCTGCTCGGCACGGGCAAGCTGATCCTGCTCAACAACCAGATCGATACCGCCAGCGGCACGGTGCAGCTCAAGGGCAGTTTCGCCAATCCGCAACACACGCTGTGGCCCGGCCAGTACGTCAACGTGCGGCTGCAGCTCGACCGCCGCGCGGGCGCGCTGACCGTGCCGGCCGCGGCGGTGCAGCGCAGCCAGGACGGCACCTACGTCTGGGCCGTCGATGCCGAGAACAAGGCCGCCTCGGTGCCGGTGCACGTGGTGCAGATCGCCGACGGCACGGCCGTGCTCGACCAGGGCGTGGCCGCCGGCCAGCGCGTGGTGGTCGACGGCCAGTACAAGCTGCGGCCCGGCGCCACGGTGGCCGAGAACAAGACCGCGGCCAAGCCCGCGCCCCCGGCCGCCGCGGCCGGCGGCAACAACCCGAGCGGGGTGCGCAATTGAGCATTTCCGCCGCCTTCATCAAGCGCCCGATCGGCACCACGCTGCTCGCGCTGGCCATCCTGCTGGTCGGCGCCGCGGTGTTCCCGCTGCTGCCGGTGGCGCCGCTGCCGCAGGTCGACTTCCCGACCATCCAGGTCTCGGCCAACCTGCCGGGCGCCAGTCCCGAGACCATGGCCTCGAACGTGGCGCAGCCGCTGGAGCGCCAGTTCTCGCTGATCGCGGGCCTGTCGCAGATGACCTCGACCAGCGGCCTGGGCAGCACCCAGATCACGCTGCAGTTCGACCTCGACCGCAACATCGACGCCGCCGCGCTCGACGTGCAGGCGGCCATCAACGCCTCCACCGGCCAGCTGCCGGCCAATTTGCCGAGCCCGCCGACCTTCCGCAAGGTGAACCCGGCCGACTCGCCGATCCTGATCCTGTCGGTGCAGTCGAAGACGCTGCCGCTGACCGAGGTCAACGACTACGCCGACAACATCCTCGCGCAGCAGATCTCGCAGATCTCGGGCGTGGGCCTGGTCAACATCGGCGGCGCGCAGAAGCCGGCCGTGCGCATCCAGGTCGACCCGGCCAAGCTCGCGGCGCTGGGCCTGAGCCTGGAGGACGTGCGCACCGTGCTGTCCTCGGCCACCGTCAACGCGCCCAAGGGCACGATCGACGGGCCGAACCAGAGCTTCACCGTCTACACCAACGACCAGTTGCTCAAGGCCCAGCCCTGGAACGACGTGGTGCTGGCCTACCGCAACGGCGCGCCGATCCGCGTGCGCGACCTCGGCGTGGCGGTCGACGGTCCCGAGAACGCGAAGATCGCGGGCTGGGCCTATGCCGGCGCCGCCGCGCCCGAGGGCAGCACGGTGCAGAACGGCCGCTCGATCGTGCTGGCCATCACCAAGCAGCCGGGCGCCAACGTGATCGAGACGGTGGACCGCATCAATGCCGCGCTGCCGCGGCTCAAGGCCTCGATCCCGCCGACGGTGGACGTCAACGCCATCATCGACCGCACCCAGACCATCCGCGCCTCGGTCAAGGACGTGGAGTTCACGCTGCTCTTGACCATCGCGCTGGTGGTGGCCGTGATCTTCGTGTTCCTGCGCAACGTGCCGGCCACGCTGATCCCCAGCGTGACGGTGCCGCTGGCGCTGCTGGGCACGGTGGCCGTGATGTACCTGCTGGGCTACAGCCTCGACAACCTCTCGCTGATGGCGCTGACCATCGCGGTCGGCTTCGTGGTCGACGACGCGATCGTGATGCTCGAGAACATCTACCGCTACGTCGAGGAGGGCATGGCGCCGCTCGAGGCCGCCTACAAGGGCGCGGGCGAGATCGGCTTCACCATCGTCTCGATCTCCGTCTCGCTGATCGCGGTGTTCATCCCGCTGCTGCTGATGGGCGGCATCGTCGGGCGGCTGTTCCGCGAGTTCGCCGTCACCGTCACGCTGACCATCGTGGTGAGCGTGGTGATCTCGCTCACGCTCACGCCGATGCTGTGCTCGCGCTTCCTCAAGAACGAGCATGCGCGGCGCCATGGGCGGCTGTACCTGCTGTTCGAGCGCGGCTTCGATGCCATGCTCAATGGCTACAAGCGCGGGCTGCACGTGGTGCTCGACCACCAGTTCATCACCCTGATGGTGTTCATCGCCACCGTGGTGGCCACGGGCGCGCTGTTCGTGGTGATCCCCAAGGGCTTCTTCCCGCAGCAGGACACGGGCTTCATCTCGGGCTTCGCCGAGTCGGCGCAGGACGCCTCCTTCGCCTCGATGAATGCGCGCATGCTCGAGCTGGCCGACGTGGTGCGCAAGGACCCCGACGTGACCGGCTTCGGCATGAACGGCAGCTCGTCGACCTACAACACCGGCAACTTCTTCATCAGCCTCAAGCCCAAGGACGAGGGCCGCACCGCCAATGCCGACGAGATCATCGCGCGGCTGCGCCCGCAGCTCGCGAAGGTGCAGGGCGTGAACCTGTTCCTGCAGGCCGGGCAGGACATCCGCGTGGGCGGGCGCTCCTCGCGCACCCAGTACCAGTACACGCTGACCGACTCGAACCTCGACGAGCTCAACACCTGGGCGCCGCGCCTCTTGGCCAAGCTGCGCCAGGTGCCCGAGGTGACCGACCTCGCGACCGACCAGCAGAACGCCGCCGCCTCGGCCGTGCTGACCATCGACCGCGACCGCGCCTCGAGCTTCGGCATCTCGCCGGCCGCGATCGACGCCACGCTGTACGACGCCATCGGCCAGCGCCAGGTGGCGCAGTACTTCACGCAGCTCAACAGCTACCACGTGGTGCTCGAGGTGACGCCCGCGCTGCAGCAGGACCCGGCGCTGTTCAGCAAGCTCTACCTGAGCTCGCCGATCACCGGCCAGCAGGTGCCGCTGTCGACCTTCGTGAAGGTCGACACCAGCAAGACCGCCTACCTCTCGATCAGCCACCAGGGCCAGTTCCCGGCCGTGACGATCTCGTTCAACCTCGCCTCCGGCGCCTCGCTGGGCCAGGCGGTCGACGCGATCAAGGCCGCGCAGTCCGAGATGGGCATGCCGCAGTCGCTGACCGGCGCCTTCCAGGGCACGGCCCAGGCCTTCCAGGATTCGCTGGCCTCGCAGCCCTACCTGATCGCGGCGGCGCTGGTGGCGGTCTACATCGTGCTGGGCCTGCTCTACGAGAGCTACATCCATCCGCTGACGATCCTCTCGACCCTGCCCTCGGCCGGCGTGGGGGCGCTGCTGATCCTGATGGCGGGCGGCTACGACCTCAGCGTGATCGCGCTGATCGGCATCATCCTGCTGATCGGCATCGTCAAGAAGAACGGGATCATGATGATCGACTTCGCGCTCAAGGCCGAGCGCGAGCAGGGCATGAAGCCGCACGAGGCGATCTACCAGGCCTGCCTGCTGCGCTTCCGCCCGATCATGATGACCACCATGTGCGCGCTGCTCTCGGGCCTGCCGCTGATGCTGGGCCACGGCTCGGGCTCCGAACTGCGCCGGCCGCTGGGCTACGCGATGGTCGGCGGGCTGGTACTCTCGCAGGCGCTCACGCTGTTCACCACGCCGGTGGTCTATCTCTACCTGGACCGCGCCCACTACTGGTACCTGCGCCGCAAGGAAGCGCGCATGGCCCGCAAGGCGGCCAAGGCCGGGCAGGCGCCCTCGCAGGCGCAGGCGCATTGAGCACGGGCAAGGGAGCCGATGTTTCCCCAACCGTTCGGGCTGAGCTTGTCGAAGCCGTTGCCGCGCCGGCACTTCGACAGGCTCAGTGCGAACGGATCGTGGATGATCCCGTCGAAGAACGAAGCAGCAGCCACGCCATGAAGATCCTGATCGTCGAAGACGAGTTGAGAACCGCCGACTACCTCTCGAAGGGGCTGACGGAGCAGGGCTGCGCGGTCGACATGGCGCACAACGGCATCGACGGCCAGCACCTGGCGCTCACCCACGACTACGACGTGATCGTGCTCGACGTGATGCTGCCGGGCCAGGACGGCTTCTCGGTGCTGCGCGGGCTGCGCGCGGTGAAGCAGACGCCAGTGATCATGCTGACCGCGCGCGACCGCGTGGAGGACCGCGTCAAGGGACTGCACGAGGGCGCCGACGACTACCTGGTCAAGCCCTTCTCGTTCCTCGAGCTGCTGGCGCGGCTGCAGGCGCTGAACCGGCGCGGCCGCAAGCAGGAGCCGATGCAGCTGCGCATCGCCGACCTGCAGATCGACCTGCTCGCGCGCAAGGCCTTCCGCGGCGCCACCCGCATCGACCTCACGGCCAAGGAGTTCGCGCTGCTCGCGGTGCTGGCGCGGCGCCAGGGCGAGATCCTCTCGAAGACCGCCATCGCCGAGCTGGTGTGGGACATGAACTTCGACAGCAACACCAACGTGGTCGAGGTCGCGATCAAGCGGCTGCGCGACAAGATCGACGTGCCTTTCTCGCCCAAGCTGCTGCACACCATCCGCGGCATGGGCTACGTGATGGAGCTGCGCGAGGACGGCGCCACGCCATGAAGCGCTCGATCGCCGCGCGGCTGGTGCTGATGTTCGCGGCGGCGGCGCTCGCCACCTTCGCGCTGATCGGCGCGGCGTTGCAGGGCGTGCTGCTGCGCGAGCTCGAGCGCCACCAGTACGAGGAGCTCGACACCACGGTCAAGAGCCTGCAGTTCTGGATCCAGGCCATCGGCACGCCCGAGCGCTGGTCGCGCGTGCAGGCGCGCATGGACGCGCTGACGCCCGAGGACGGCAGCACCCGGTTCTGGGTGCTCAGCGACGATCCGCGCTTCCAGTACGGCAAGGGCATGGCCGAGATCGACGCGCTCACGCGCGAGACCGGCCGCAGCCTGCTGCTGCCCGGCGAGGAGAAGCCCTACCGCACGCTGTCGGCCCACATCCCGCCGTTCGAGCAGCGCCCGGCGGTGCGGCTGATCGTCGGCAAGAACACCGAGCCCTATGCGCGCACGCGCCGCACCTTCCTCACGGCGCTGGTGTCGCTGGGCCTGGGCGCGGTGCTGGTGGTGGCGGCCGCCGGCTACTGGATCGCGCGCGTCGGCTTGCGCCCGCTCGACCAGCTCTCGCGCGAGGCGCAGGCGCTGCGGCCCAAGATGCGCTCGCAGCGGCTGCGCTCGGATGCACTGCCGGTCGAGCTGTCGGGGCTGGCCGAGGCCTTCAACGGCGCGCTGGCGCGGCTCGAGGAGGCCTACGGCCAGCTCGAGGCCTTCAATGCCGACGTGGCGCACGAGCTGCGCACGCCGCTGGCCAACCTGATCGGCAGCACCCAGGTCGCGCTCTCGCGCCAGCGCAGCGCGCCGCAGTTCGAGGAGGTGCTGCAGGCCAACCTCGAGGACCTGGAGCGGCTGCGCTCGATCGTCAACGACATGCTGTTCCTCGCGCGTGCCGACCGCGGCGAGGTCGCCACCGGCCTGGTGCTGACGCCGGTGGCGCAGGAGGTGCGCAAGACCATCGAGTTCTTCGAGTTCGTGCTCGAGGAGAGCGGCGTGCAGGTCGAGATCGAGGGCGACGTGCGGGCCGAGGCCCAGCTCGAGACCGCGCTGTTCCGCCGCGCCATGTCGAACCTGCTGCAGAACGCGATCGAGCATTCGCCGCCGGGCGCGCGCATCGCGGTGCGGCTGCGCGAGACGCCCGCGGCGACCTGGATCGGCGTGTCGAACCCCGGCGCGCCCATCGCCGAGGCGCACCTGCAGCACCTGTTCGACCGCTTCTACCGCGTCGATGCCGCGCGCAACGACGGCGGCGAGCACCATGGCCACGGGCTCGGGCTGGCGATCGTGCGGGCCGTGGCCAGCATGCACGTGGCGGGCAGGTCGCCGCGGCCAGCGCGGACGGCGTGAATACCTTCGAATTCAGCGTCGCCAGGCAGGCGGCCTGAACCCGTCGCGCGGGGGCGGGCCATGACCCCCGAACGCGCCGCAACCCGCATGGCCAATGGCCTCCCGGCGACAGGCCCTTGCGCCATGCCGCAGAATCCATGCCGCCCATGACCACGTTCGCACCCTCTTTCGCCATCACGGAGCCGTTGCCATGGCACAGCTGATGTCGCTCTTGGTGCAGAACGCGATCCTGGTGGTGTTCGCCGCCAGCTTCGCCGCCCGCCTGGGCCTGCCGGTGCCGGCGGCCGCGGTGCTGGTGGTGACCGGCGCGCTGCTCGCGGCCGGCGACATCTCGCTGGCCGGCGTGGTGCTCGCGGCGGTGGCGGCCAACCTGCTGGGCGACGGTGCCTGGTTCTACGCCGGGCGGCGCTTCGGCTACCGCTTCATGCGCCTGCTGTGCCGGATCTCGCTGGCGCCCGACTCCTGCGTGCGCCGCGGCGAATCGCTGATCGGCGACTGGGGCGGCCTGTCGCTGGTGGCCGCCAAGTTCGTGCCGGGCGTGTCGGTGGTGGCGCCGCCGATGGCGGGCGCGCTCGGCATGTCGGTGCCGCGCTTCATCGGCTTCGACATCGGCGCCGCGCTGATCTGGACCGGCCTGTTCCTCGGCCTGGGCTGGGGCTTCCGCAACCAGATCCAGGACGTGCTCGCGGTGATGGCGCAGGCTGGCGGCATCGCCACCATGGCGCTGGGCGCGCTGCTGGTGGTGTTCCTGGTGGTGCGCTGGTGGCGCCGCCGCGCCTTCATGCGGCTGACCGGCATGCCGCGCATCTCGGTCGACGAGCTGCACGAGATGCTCGCGGGCGACGAGCCGCCGCTGGTGATCGACGTGCGCGGCGCGGCCGGCCAGCAGGTCGATCCGCGCCGCATCCCGGGCGCGCTGTCGTACACGCTCAAGGCGCTGCAGCAGCGCGGCCTCGACCTGTCGGCCGCGGCCGGGCGCGACGTGGTGCTGTACTGCAACTGCCCCAACGAGGTGTCGGCCGCGCAGGCCGCGCGCGTGCTGCTCGCACGTGGCGCGCGGCGCGCGCTGCCGCTGACCGGCGGGCTCGATGCCTGGGTGGCCTCGGGCCGCCCGACCTCGCCGCACTGACCCCGATGCGCGTCGGGCGCGTGCCATGACCAGGACCCGCGTGCCCGCACCCTCCATCGTCGCCGCGCTCGAGCACGCGCTGGGTCCGGTCCATGGCTTCGTGCCGCTGGCCGAGGGCGAGGACTCGCAGGCCTTCGCCTTTCGCGCCGAGGGCCTGGGCAGCGCGGCCCAGGCCGAGCACGTGGTGCGCATCCACCGCTCGCGCGAAGGCTTCGACAAGGACGACTTCGCCGCGCGCCGCTTCGCGCGGCCCGGGTTGCCCGTGCCCGCGGTCACGGCCATCGGCCGCGTCGAGGACCTGTCCTTCGAGCAGAGCTTCGAGGGGCCGTTCTTCGGCAAGCCCTTCTACTGCGTGTCGCGCCGCCTGCCGGGCAGCACGCTGCAGGACCTGCCGCTGGACCTCATGGGGCCGTTGGCCGCGCCGCTCGCGCGCACGCTCGAGGAGCTGGCCGCCAGCGACCTCGCGGGCACCACCGGCTTCGGCCGCTTCGACGCCAACGGCACCGGCGCGCATGCGAGCTGGCGCGCTTTCCTCGAGGCGGTTGCCGAGCGCGACTGGAGCGCGGCGCGGCTCGACGCGCAGGCCATGCAGGGGGTCGAGCGGCAGCTGGCGATCGTGCGCGACCTCTCGCCGTCCTGTCCCGAGCTGCGCCAGCTGGTGCATGGCGACTTCGGCTCGAACAACGTGCTGACCGACGGCCGCGAGATCACCGGCGTCATCGACTGGTCGGAGGCGCTGTTCGGCGATCCGCTCTACGACGTGGCCAACCTCTTCTTCTGGCGCCCCTGGCTCGCCTGCATGGAGGTGCAGGCGCGCCACTTCGAACGGACCCTGCCGGCCGACGCCAGCATGGCCGCGCGGCTGCGCTGCTACCAGCTCCACATCGGCCTGCGGCAGATCCACGACTGCGCGCTCGCGGGCGAGGCCGAGGACCTGCTCTGGGCGCTCGAGCGCAACGCCCGGATCGCCGACCAGGCCTGAGTCGGGGCGGTGGTAGTCTTCGCGCCCGACATGAACCTGCGTACCAAGATCGTGGCCCTGGCCGTCGCACCGCTGCTGGTGGCGCTGGTGCTGGTCGCGCTCGCCGTGCGGCACCAGGAGCACGACCTCGCGCAGCGCGAGCGCGCGCTGATCGAGCAGAGCTACATGACCCAGCGGCGCAACGAGCTGCGCAGCTATGTCGACCTCGCGATCAGCATCGTCAAGCCGCTGTACGACGCCGGCCAGGACGACGAGGCCACGCGCGCCGAGGCGCTGCGCCGGCTGGCCGCGCTCGACTACGGCGACGACGGCTACTTCTTCGTCTACGACCTGCAGGGCCGCTCGCTGATGCATTCGCGCCAGCCCGACCTCGTGGGCCAGGACCTCTGGGGGCTCCAGGATTCCAGCGGCCGCTTCACGATCCAGGACCTGATCGCGCGCGCGAAGGAGGGCGGCGGCTACGTCGAGTACGAATGGCGCAAGCCCTCGAGCACGCAGCGCGCGCCCAAGCTCGGCTACGTGGTCGCGCTGCCGCGCTGGAACTGGATGGTCGGCACCGGCCTGTACCTCGACGACATGGAAGCCACCGTGCAGTCGCTCGACCGCCAGATCAGCGCCAACGTCACGACCACCCTGCTGTGGATCGCCGGCATCGCCGCGCTGTGCCTGGGCGTGGTCAGCGCCGGTGGCCTGCTGCTCAACCTCAGCGAGCACCGCGTGGCCGAGGCCAAGCTGCGCCTGCTCGCGCGCCGCGTGGTGCAGTCGCAGGAGGAGGAGCGCGGCCATCTCGCGCGCGAATTGCACGACGGCACCAGCCAGACCCTGGTGTCGGCCAAGCTGCTGATCGAGTCGGCGGTCGACGCGCTCGACCGCGCGCAACATCCCGCGCCGCCCGCGCTGGGCAAGGCGCTGCAGCGGCTCAACGATTCGCTGACCGAGGTGCGCCGCATCTCGCACCGGCTGCGCCCCGCGCTGCTCGACACGCTGGGCCTGCCGGCCGCGCTCGAGCGGCTGGTCGACGAGTTCGGCGAGGAGGGCCAGGGCACGACCGCCGCCTCGCTGATGGTCGAGGGCGAGCCCTTCGAACTCTCGCAGGAAGTGAAGACCGCGCTGTTCCGCACCACGCAGGAGGCGCTGACCAACGTGCGCAAGCATGCGCTCGCGCACGAGGTCCACATCGCGCTGGCCTTCGGCGAGCGCGAGGTGCGGCTCGAGGTCGGCGACGACGGCATCGGCTTCGACGTCGATGCGGTGCAGCTCGACCCGCGGCGCGGCATCGGCCTGCGCAACATGCGCGAGCGCGTGGCCTCGATCGACGGGCAGCTCGTGGTGCACTCGGGCAGCGGGCGCACGCGCATCGTCGCGATCGTGCCCGCCGCGGCCGCGCGCGCCGTGCCACCCCTTTCCCCTTCCACCTGACGAACGCCCCGACGATGACGACCGCCAAGGCCCGCACCCCGCCGCCGATCCGCATCTTCCTGGTGGACGACCATCCGCTGGTGCGCGACGGCCTGCGCGCGCGGCTCGGCGCGCTGCCCGGGCTGGAGATCGCGGGCGAGGCCGGCAGCGCGGCCGAGGCGCTCGCGCAGATGGACGGCGTGCGGCCCGACCTGCTGCTGGTCGACATCGGCATGAAGGACATGAACGGCATCGAGCTCGCCGCGCTGCTGCTCGCGCGCGAGCCCGCGCCGCACGTGGTGATGCTCAGCATGTACGACAACCCCGAGTACGTGCAGCGCGCGCTGCAGGCCGGCGCGCACGGCTACGTGCTGAAGGATGCGCCGGCGTCCGAGATCGTCGCGGCGATCGAGGCCGTGTCCGCGGGCGGTACCTTTCTGAGCCCGGCCGTGTCGAAGAAGCTGTTCCGCAACCAGACCCCGCGCCCGCTGCTCACGCCGCGCGAGAGCGAGATCCTCGCGGCGCTGGGCCGCGGCGAGTCGAGCAAGCAGATCGCGCGCGACCTCGGCCTGAGCGTGCGCACGGTCGAGGCGCACCGCCAGAGCATCAAGCGGCGGCTCGGGATCGAGGGGCAGGCCGAGCTGATCAAGTATGCGGTGGAGCATGCGCGGGAATTCGAGCGGCGCTGAACGCACCGCAAAAGTTCCCGTCGGCACGCAGTTGGCGCGAACTTCGGGGTTTCCGAACGAAACGGACGTAAACGAATGAGCGCCGGCCGCGCGCCGACCTCGCAAGCCGCGTCCGCATGAGGTAGAACCGCAGCCTCGCCGCGCGGGGATGGATCGCTCCGGACCCGTGCATCGTTCACGCTGCCTCGCTTTCGCGTGCGTGCCGGCCGAAGGCCGGCGTAGCGCCCGTTAAATTCGAGCCGGTGCGTTTCCGCCGCTTCGCCGCGCGGGGGCGTCACCGAACCGTCATCCCAACCCACAAGGAATCACTCGTTTTGAACAAGACCGACCTCATTGCCGCCATCGCCAACGACACCAGCCTGAGCAAGGCCGACGCCGCGCGCGCCCTCGACGCCGCCCTCGACAACCTCTCGCGCGCGCTCGCCGGCGGCGACACGGTGCAACTGATCGGCTTCGGCACCTTCGCGGTGACCAGCCGTCCCGAGCGCACGGGCCGCAACCCGTCGACGGGCGAACCCCTGACCATCAAGGCCAGCAAGGCTCCCAAGTTCACCGCCGGCAAGGCGCTGAAGGACGTGGTGAACGGCGCGGCACCGCAGGCCTGATCCCGTGCTCCGCGGCGCGCGACCTTCGCGCGCTGCACCGCAGCCCTCCGCGGGCCCGCGCATCCGATGCGCGTGGAACGCGGAGGGTTTGCTTTTGGCGCGCGGGCATTCGCGCTGAGAGTGCGCGCACGTCCACAAGACCCACCCCTCGACATGCAAGACGCCCACGCGCACCACCCCCGGCCACCGCATCCCGAAGCAACCGCATCGCTTCCTTGCCGCCGGAGTTTGCGCGGTGGCGATCCTGGCCGCGGGCTGCGCGAGCCGGCCGCCGTCGACCTCCTCGCCATCGATTCCCACGGTGCGCAGCTCGCCGCTGAGCGACGAGCAGTCGAACAGCATCGCGATCCATGCGCTCGGGCTGGTCGGCACGCCGTACCGCTACGGCGGCAACACGCCCGACGGCGGCTTCGACTGCAGCGGCCTGATCGGCTACGTCTACCGCGAGAGCGTGGGCCAGGCCGCGCCGCGCACCGTGGCGCGCATGGCCTCGTTCGGCCAGGGCGTGCCCACCGCGGAGATGCGCACCGGCGACCTCGTGATCTTCGGCGCGGGCACGCCCACGCATGCGGGCATCTACGTGGGCGCCAACCGCTTCGTGCATGCGCCCTCGACCGGCGGCGAGGTCCGGCTCGACCGGCTCGACGGCATCTACTGGTCGCGCCAGCCGGTGCAGGTCCGCCGGCCGGGCTAGGCCTTCGGGTTTTCCATTACGCAAAGCCACGCGCCCCGTCCGCGCGGTGCGACGGATGGCAGCGCGCGCGCGTCCGGCAAGACTCCTCGGGGTTCGACAAATCCGAGGAGACAACTGCATGCAGAGCATCCGCCGCCACCTGGTGTGGCTCGTCATCGCGGTGTTCGGCGCGTTCGCGCTGGGCACCGTGGCCCTGAGTCGTGGGGAAACGATCAACGCGATCTGGGTGGTCGCCGCCGCGATCTGCACCTACCTGATCGCCTACCGCTACTACAGCCTGTTCATCGCCGACAAGGTGCTGGGCCTGGACGGCAATCGCAAGACGCCGGCGCACCGCCACAACGACGGCCTGGACTACGTGCCGACCGACAAGAACGTGCTGTTCGGCCACCACTTCGCGGCCATCGCGGGCGCGGGCCCGCTGGTGGGCCCGGTGCTGGCGGCGCAGATGGGCTATCTGCCCGGGCTGCTGTGGGTGCTCGCGGGCGTGGTGTTCGCGGGCGCGGTGCAGGACTTCATCGTGCTGTTCATCTCCACGCGCCGCGACGGCCGTTCGCTCGGCGACCTGGTCAAGCAGGAGATGGGCGTGGTGCCCGGCATGATCGCGCTGTTCGGCACCTTCATGATCATGATCATCATCCTCGCGGTGCTGGCGCTGATCGTGGTGAAGGCGCTGGCCGAATCGCCGTGGGGCACCTTCACGGTGGCCGCGACGATTCCCGTGGCGGTCTTCATGGGCCTCTACCTGCGCTACATCCGCCCGGGCCGCATCGGCGAGGTGTCGATCATCGGCTTCGTGCTGCTGATGCTCGCGATCTTCGGCGGCCAGTGGGTGAGCCAGGACCCGGTCTGGGGCCCGGCCTTCACCTTCGACGGCAAGGCGCTGACCTGGATGCTCGTGGGCTACGGCTTCGTCGCCGCGAGCCTGCCGGTGTGGCTGCTGCTCGCGCCGCGCGACTACCTGTCGACCTTCCTGAAGATCGGCACCATCATCGCGCTGGCGATCGGCATCGTGGTCGTGGCGCCCACGCTGCAGATGCCCGCGGTGACGCAGTTCGCGCAGGGCAACGGCCCGGTGTGGTCGGGCAACCTGTTCCCGTTCCTGTTCATCACCATCGCCTGCGGCGCGGTGTCGGGCTTCCATGCGCTGATCTCCTCGGGCACCACGCCCAAGATGCTCGACAACGAGCGCCATGCGCGCTTCATCGGCTACGGCGGCATGCTGGCCGAGTCCTTCGTCGCCGTGATGGCGCTGGTGGCGGCCTCGTGCATCGAGCCTGGCATCTACTTCGCGATGAACAGCCCCGGTGCGCTGATCGGCACCACGGTGCAGCAGGCGGCGCAGACCATTTCGGGCTGGGGCTTCGTGGTCACGCCCGAGATGCTGGTGCAGACCGCCAAGGACGTGGGCGAGACCACCATCCTGGGCCGCGCCGGCGGCGCGCCCACGCTCGCGGTCGGCATGGCGCACATCCTGCACCAGGTGATCGGCGGCCAGGCCATGATGGCCTTCTGGTACCACTTCGCGATTTTGTTCGAGGCGCTCTTCATCCTCACGGCGGTCGATGCCGGCACGCGCGCGGGCCGCTTCATGCTGCAGGACCTGCTGGGCAGCTTCGTGCCCGCGCTCAAGCGCACCGACTCGCTGCCGGCCAACCTGGTCGCGACCGCGCTGTGCGTGGCGGCCTGGGGCTACTTCCTCTACCAGGGCGTGGTCGATCCGCTGGGCGGCATCAACACGCTGTGGCCGCTGTTCGGCATCTCGAACCAGATGCTGGCCGCGGTGGCGCTGCTGCTCGGCGTGGTGGTGCTGTTCCGCATGAAGCGCGAGCGCTATGCCTGGGTGGCGGCGGCGCCGGCCGTGTGGCTTTTGGCCTGCACGCTGACAGCGGGCTGGCAGAAGATCTTCTCGAGCGATCCGAAGATCGGCTTCCTCTCGCATGCGGCGAAGTACAGCGAAGGCCTGGCCAACGGCGTGCTGGTGGCTCCGGCCAAGACCACGGCGGCGATGGAGCGCATCGTCTTCAACGACCGGCTCGATGCGGCGCTGTGCGCGCTCTTCATGTTCGTGGTGCTCAGCGTGCTGGTCTACAGCATCAAGGCCTGCCTCGCGGCGCGCGCGGCCAACCGGCCGACCGCGCACGAGACGCCGTTCGAGCCGATGGGCGGCGCGGTCGCGGCGCGCGGTGCGCACTGAAGCCGGAGCGCGGGATGCAGGTCGATGAAGCGTCCGCCGCGGGCCGCGGCCTCGCGGACACCGGGCGCTACATCGCGCGCTCGATCCGGCAGTCGCTGCGGCTGATGGTCGGCATGCCCGACTACGACGTCTACCTGAGCCACATGGCGGCCACGCATCCCGACCGGCCGCCGATGAGCTACGAGGCCTTCTTCCGCGAGCGGCTCGAGGCGCGCTACGGCGCGGGCAAGGGGCGCTGCTGCTGACGGGCTCGGCGAGAATGGGCTGCTGACGATCACCACGCCTCCGAAGGGAGGCGTTTTTTTCATTCATGCAAGAACAGTTGGAGACGGCAATCGGCCTGCTGAACGCAAGCCGGCGCGTCGTCGTTTTTTCCGGCGCGGGGCTGTCGCGCGCCTCGGGCATCCCGACCTACCGGGACGCCGATGGGCTGTGGATGTGGCAGAACGCGATCCAGTTCTCGCATGCGGAGGACCTGGCGCGCGATCCGGCGGGCTTCACGAAGTTCTGGGGGCAGCGGCTGGCCGTGATCGAGGAGGCTGTTCCGAATCCGGGTCATCGGGCGCTGGCTGCGTTGCAGCGGTTGCGGCCGGCGACGCGGCTGGTCACGCAGAACGTGGACGGGCTGCTGACGCAGGCGGGGTGTGTCGACGTGCTGGAGCTGCATGGGAATCTGCGGCGGTGGCGCTGCGATCGGTGCGGGAATCGGCATGGGCCGTGGCCCTTTCATCGCTGCCTGCGGTGTGGGGGGCATGCGCGGCCGGATGTGGTGATGTTTGGGGAGATGCTGAATCCGGGGGTGTTGATGGATGCGCAGGAGGCTTCTGTCGAGTGCGATCTGTTCTTGCTCGTGGGGAGTACGGCTGTGGTTTATCCGGCGGCGGATTTGCCTGTGTTGGCGATGGGGCGGGGGGCTGCTTTGATCACGCTGAATCTCGAGCCTGTTGGGCATCTGGATGATCGGGCGCGTGTCGTGTTGAGGGGGCTTCGGAAGTCTTGTTGCCGTTGATGGTGGAGGGGTTGAAGGGGGGGTGAGATTGCAGGCCGGGACTCGCCCCGGCGGGCGACTCACTTTTCTTGTCTCGCCAAGAAAAGTAAGCAAAAGAAGGCGACCCCACTGTCTGCGTCCCTCCGCTTCGCTACGGGCAACCTGCGGTGCTCGCGTTTCGCGGGGTCTCGCAGAACTCGCTTCGCTCAAACAGCTGCGAGCCCTGATCCGCGAAACGCTGCGCTCCTCGGCGCAGCCAGAGGGGGGTGATTCGGGCCTTTGCTTCGCTCGGCCTTGGAATGCTGGTCGGGCCATTGCTTCGCTCGGCCTTGCAATGTCGCTCGGGCCATCGCTTCGCTCGGCCTTGTGTTTGTCTTGTCCCCTCTCCCTCTGGGAGAGGGCTAGGATGAGGGCTCCGGGCCTCGCAACTGGACCGAGCCTGCCCATCGCCGCATTCGCGCGGCCTACGACGCCGCAGGAAACCGGTGGTACATGAAGTACTTCCCATCCTGCTCCCACCCCTGCCGCCCATAGAGCTGCTGCGCCGACACGTTGTCGCGCGCGACATTCAGCGAAATGCGCGCAGCCCCCAGCGACCACGCATACGACTCGACAGCCGCAAGCAGGCGCGAGCCGACACCCTTGCGGCGCCCCGCCGCGGCGACGAACAGGTCATTGAGGATGAACACACGCGTGAGCGAGACCGACGAGAAGATCGGGTAGAGCTGCGCGAAGCCGACGGCACCGTCCCGTCGTGGCAGAGGAACACCACCGACTCCCCATGGTCGAGACGCTCGCGCAGAAAGGCGCGCGAGGCGGGCAGGTCGCCGGGCTGGCCCTGGAACTGGCGGTACTGGTCGAACAGCGCGGCCAGTGCATCGAGGTCGGCCATCACGGCCTGGCGGACGGAGATCGTGGTCATGGGGCTGTCGGATGAGATGAAGCGCGCAGGGTAGCAAAGCACCCCGCGCGCTGCGACGGACTCAGCGAGGCTCGACGCGCCAGACAGGGCGCAGTGCATCGTCGATCGCCCAGTGCGCCTTGCGGGGCTCGATGCGCACGCCACCGATCCAGCGCTCGTGGCTCGCATGGTCGATCCAGTACGTCTCGCCCGCGAGCACGCGCCGGCCCAGCGTCGTGAGTTCGAGCGGGCGCTGGGGCCAGTCGCGCTGTGCATCGGATTCCACGACCAGCGGATCGGCCGCGTCGATCAAGGGACGCACGAGCGCGTGGAACATCAGGTCGCCGAGAAAGGGCAGCGGTTCGCGGTGCTCGTTGAGTTCCGCGTAGACCTGGCCGAACGCAAGCCAGCCGTGCTCGTCGATGGTCCGCAGCACCAGGCGCTCGGTCAGCGAGAGGCCGTCGCGCAGCGCGGGCAGCTCCTGCAACTGCCGCCGCAACGCGGGCGCGAGGAAGGGCAGGGCGGGCGTCTCGCCGTGCGCGATGTCGGCCCAGCCCTCGGGCGATGAGGATCTGTAGGCGTGCCATGCATTGCGCGCGAGTTCGAGCGCGGGCGCATCGATGGGCCTGCGACGCGGCCACAGCCAGGCCAGCACCGCGGGTGCGAGCTGGCCGATGCCGATGAAGCGGTCGACGCCGGGCACGCGATCGATCTCGATCAGCTCGAGCTTCGCGGGCAGGCGCTCGAGCCGCGCGAGCACGGCGATCAGGAACAGCTGGTCGTAAGCATCGGCTTCGCACCAGAGCACGGCGCGGCTTGCATCGGGCAGGCGCGCGAGCGCTTCGTGTTCGCCGCGCATGCGGCCGCGTGCATCGTCGAGCGGCAGGTCGAAGGCTTCGGCGACGAAGGCGCTGCGCGTCTCGATGAAGGTGGCCTCGGGCTGCTCGGGCACGGGGCCCATGCACAGCGGGTCGGCGAACATGTGGAAGGCGCCGCGGAAGCCGGCGAGCTGCAGGGTGTGGGCGATGTCGTTGCCGCAGCGCCAGTGCTGGGTGCCGGCTTCGTCGTCGGCCACGAAGCCCGGGTGCGCCGCGGCGAAGTCGACCGCGTCGACATGGGCCTTGAGCTGGGGCCAGCTCGCGAAGCCGAGCTCGCGCGCGATCAGCCATTGGGCGTCGGCCAGCCGTGGCGCCGCAGCGTTCCGGCGCGAAAGAAGAAACGGTGGCACGAGGGCGCTGCCATCGGCGAGTCGTTCGAGCAGTTCCTTGGCGCGCTTGCGCTGCTGCTCGAGGTTGATGTGGCCGCTGCGGGCCGAGGCGCGATGGGTGTCGCGAGGGGTGTTGGACATACGAACTCCAGTGTCGGCCGTGTCCGCTGTCTGGCCGGGAGTCGCATGGGCATGCGTTGGGGGATGAAACCTGGGCGCAGCCCTTTCCGCGGACGGGAGGCGTGGAAGACGCCGGCGCCGATTCTAGGAGCGATTTACTTGTTTTCGGGGATGGCTGCACGAGGGCGGCGACGACACACTCCGTTGCGTTTTTCAACGCACCAGAGACACCATGCAAGCACGCCTTCTCGCCTCGCGCACCCTTCCTCGCTCCGTTCCGAGGGGCCGGTCCTCCATGCTCCGCCTGCTGCGCGCCGTGCCGCTCGCGGCACTGCTCGTGGCCGGCGGGAGCTTCGCCGCGGGCTTCAGCGGCGGCGGTGTCGGCGATGGCGGCGCCGGCGATTCGGGCGGCTCGGGCGGCGGCGGCGGGGCGGCGGCGCAGGCTGCCGGCGGTGCAACGGCGATCGGCGGCGGTGGCAACGGCGGCAATGCGAGTTCGGGCGCGACCGGCGGCGCTGGCGGTGCGGGCGCGAGCGCCACTGCCGCGGGAGGCTCCGCGATCGGCGCGGGCGGGCGCGGCGGCGACGCCAACTCGGTCGGAAGGGGGGGATCGGGTGGTGTGGGCGCGAGCGCAACCGGTGGCAATGCCACGGCCATCGGCGCCGGAGGCAACGGCGGCCAGGGCGAGGCGGGCGGAGCGGGTGGTGCGGGCGGCAAGGGGGCCGCCGCAGCCGGCAGCGGGGCGATCGCATTGGGTGCGGGTGGCACGGGTGCCGATGGGTGCTGCGGCGGTACCGCGCCATCGGGCGGCAATGGCGCGCAAGCCTCCGCCACGGGCGCGATCGCACTCGGCAGCGCCGACGGCACGCGCTCGGGCGCGGTCGCATCGGGCGCTGCGAGCACCGCGATCGGCGGCGCGGGCAATGGATCGGCCGGTGCCTCGGCCCAGGCCGCGGGCAGCGTGGCGCTGGGCAGCGGCAGCCAGGTGGCGAGCGGCGCGACCGGCAGCGTGGCGATCGGCGCGAACTCGGTCGCGACCGCTGCCAACACCGTCTCGTTCGGATCGGCCGGGCAGACGCGCGGACTCGTCAACGTCAGCATGGGCGCGGTGACGGCCACCAGCACCGATGCGGTCAACGGCAGCCAGCTCTATGGCGTGCAGCAGACGGCGAACGGTGCGTCGGCGGCGGCCAGTGCCGCGCAGACCACGGCCAATGCCGCATCGACGGCGGCGACCAACGCCCAGGGCACGGCCACCGCGGCACAGACGGCGGCCGCCGCCGCGCAATCCACGGCCAATGCCGCATCGACGGCGGCGACCACGGCGCAAGGCACGGCCACGGCGGCACAGACTGCGGCCGCTGCCGCGCAGGCCACGGGCACGGCCGCGCAGGCCGCCGCCGCCGCGGCACAGACCACGGCCAATGCCGCGCAGACGACGGCCACGGCGGCCCAGGGCGCGGCCGCGACCGCGCAGACCACCGCCAACGCGGCCCAGACCGCCGCGAACACCGCGCAGGGCACCGCCAATTCGGCGCTGGGCCTGGCACAGAACTCGGCGCAGTACGGCGCGGGCGGCACCTCGCTGCAGCTCAATGCCAATGGCGGCGCGGGCACCACCATCGCCAACGTCGCGGCGGGCCAGAGCGCGACCGACGCGGCCAATGTCGGCCAGCTGCAGCAGGCGCAGCAGGGCGCGGTCAGCTCGGCGAACAACTTCACGGTGCAACAGGTCACGGCGCTGCAGGCGCTGATGAACCAGGCGCTGGCCAGCGGCGTGTGCTCGATGAACGGCTCGGGCGCGGTGGCCTGCGGCAGCGGCTCGGTGTCCAGCGGCGCCGGCAGCACCTCGATGGGCACGAACGCGCAGGCGCTCGGCGAGGACACGACCGCCATCGGCAACGGCGCGCGCGCCGAGCACAAAGGTTCGGTGGCGATCGGCGCGGGCGCACGGGCGCTGGCCGATCCCACCACCGCGGTCGGCAACAACGCGGTGGCGACGGGCAACAACGCGGTCGCGCTCGGCGCCAACACGCTGGCCTCGGGCAGCAACTCGGTGGCGCTGGGCCAGGGCTCGGTGGCCGACCGCGACAACACGGTGTCGGTGGGCAATGCCGCCACCGGCCAGCTGCGCGCGATCGCCAACGTGGCGCCGGGCCTGCTGGGCACCGACGCCGTCAACGTCAACCAGCTGCAGCAGGCCGTGAGCGGCGCGGTGCAGCAGTCCAATGCCTTCGCCGCGCGCGGCGTGGCGGCCTCGCTCGCGATGCCGGCGATGCCGGCGCTCGCCGCCGGCAGGAAGTGGATGGGCGCGGCCGTGGGCAACTACGCGGGCGCGTCGGCGATCGGCTTCGCCTTCGGCTACCAGGTGAGCGAGAACCTCAACCTCGGGCTCGGCGTGTCGACCGCCACCAGCGGCGGCAGCGGCAGCCACATCGCGACGCGGGTGCAGGCGGGCTACGCCTGGTGAGGGCGGGCGGCCGCGCGGCCGCTTCGCATCGTGCCGGACATGGATGTCGTTCGATTTTGAATGTCGTATAAACTTGGACGACGTTCAACTTTGAAGGCATCGCCTTGCCAGTCCCGGAGATCCCCGGCCGCCGCGAGCGGCGGCGCGTCCAGACGCTCGACCACGTGGCGGCCATCGCCATGCAACTGTTCGAGGCCCAGGGCTACGACGCCACCACGATGGAGCAGATCGCCCAGCAGGCCGACGTGGCCAAGGGCACGCTCTACAACCACTTCGCGACCAAGGAGGCGGTGCTCGCGCACTGGATCCACCTCGAGCTCGCGGCCGACACCGCGCGGCTCGCAGCGCTGGTCGGCGCGCCCGGCGGCTTCGAGGCGCGGCTCGCGCGGCTGCTCGAGGCCTCGGCCGAGTGGTCGCGGCGCCACCGCGCCTACCTGCTCGACTACTTCCGCTTTCGCTTCCTCAACATCGAGAGCGAGCTCGATGGCGGCGGCGATTCCGAAGGCCGGCCGCGCGACCTGATCGGGCTGTTCGCGCTGCTGATCCGCGATGCGCAGCAGGCGGGCAGCCTGCGCGACGACCTCGCGCCCGAGCATCTCGCGCAACTGTTGCACCACCTGTACTTCGGCGCGCTGATGCGCTGGCTCACGCTGCCGGGCCTGGAACTGGGCGAGGAGTTCGCGGCGATCGTCGAGGTCTTCGTCGACGGTACGCGCGCCGGTGCCAAGGCCGCGCGGAGGAAGCGCGCATGAAGATCGCGGTCGTCACCTACGGCACCGAGGGCGATGCGCGCCCGCTCGCCGCGCTGTGCCATGCGCTCGATGCGGCCGGCCATTCCACGGTGCTGCTTGCCGACGCTTCCACGCTCGGCACCGCGCGGCGCCTGGGCGTGCGCTCGCAGGCGCTGGCCGGCGACATCCAGGGCGCGCTGGGCGCGAGCGGCTCGATCGCCAACGTGGTCGCGCAGAGCCACAACCCGGGCGCGGCCGCGAAGGCGCTCGCGGCCATCGCCAACGCCAATGCCGTGGCCTGGCTGCGGCAGACCGTCGAGGCGGCGCGCGGTTGCGACGCCATCGTGTCGGCGGGGCTCGCGGCCTTCGTCGGGCTCTCGGCCGGCGATGCGTTGCGCGTGCCGGTGATCGGCGCGGGCATGTTCCCGCTCACGCCCACGCGCGATTTCGCGACGCCCTTCGTGCCGCCCGCGAAGGTGCCGCGCTGGCTGCACCGCACCAGCCATCGCTTCGTCAACGCGATGCTGTGGCGCGCCTTCCGCCCGGCGATCAACGCGGCGCGCGCCGAGGTCTGCGGGCTGCCGGCACGCAGGAAGATCTGGGACGGGCATCCGATGCTCTACGGCTTCTCGCCGAGCCTGCTGCCGCGTCCGCCCGACTGGCCCGCCAACGCGGTCGCTTTCGGGCAGTGGCTGCCGCCCGCCGGCGCATGGCAGGTGCCCGCCGCGCTGCAGGCCTTTCTCGACGCGGGCGAGGCGCCGGTCTACCTGGGCTTCGGCAGCATGACGGGCTTCGATGCGGTGCGCATGCGCGCGCTGCTGGTCGAGGCGATGGCGGGCCGGCGCACGGTGTTCAACCCGGGCTGGAGCGGCATGGCGCTGCAGGGGCTGCCGGCCAACTTCCATGGGGTGGGCGACGTGCCGCACGACTGGCTGTTCGCGCGCATGGCGGCGGTGGTGCACCACGGCGGCTCGGGCACCGCGCATTCGGCGGCGCGTGCCGGCGTGCCCTCGGTGGTGGTGCCGTTCGCGGGCGACCAGTTCTTCTGGGCCCACCAGCTCATGCGTGCCGGCGTGGCACCCGAGGCGGTGGCCGGCACGCGGCTCACGGCGCAGGACCTGGCGCGCGGCATCGCCTGGACCGACGACGCGGCGGTGCGCTCGCGGGCGCGCGAACTCGGCGAGCGCATGCGCGCCGAGCAGGGACTGGCGCGCGCCGTGGCCTTCATCGAGGCCACGCTCGCGCGCTGATCACGGTCAGGGGCGCACCAGCGGGATCTGCAGGTTGGTCGGCCGGTTCTGCTCGGTGTCGAAGCCGCGGCCGTCGACGTGGCGCGCGCCCCAGAACAGCATGTCGCCGCGCAGGTGGACGAGGTCGTATTCCATGAAATGGCGGCCCGCGGCCAGGCCGAAGGGCGCGAAGCTCTTGCCGAACACGCTCTGCGTGCCGCCGACTTCCCACTTCGCATAGCCCTGGCTCGCCACCTGATTCAGCAGGTCGGCGAAGCCCTGGATCAGCGGCGTGACCTCGTAGGCCTCGTCGGCCACGAAGTCCACCTTCTGCGCGCCGGCTGCGATCGGGTGCGCGCCGCGCCAGAGCATGTGGCCCTTGATGAGGATGCGCGCGAGCGGCACCGCGCCGTTCGCGTCGGCCGAGTTGACGATGGCCAGTTCGAAGCGGTCGCCGGGCAAGGCCTTGAAGGCGCGCTTCAGGTAGAAGGGCTTGAGCGTGCCGTCGGCGTTCTTCGCGGCGCTGGGCCGGACTTCGGGCGCGATGCTGGTCCAGTCGCCTTGAATGGCTTGTTGGGTCTGTTCCTCGGTCATGGGTCTGCTCTGGTTGGAAGAAAAGGGAAGGGCGTTCGGCGCCGTGCCGCAGCCGGCGAGCGCCGCCGCGCAGGCGACCAGCGCCGTGGTGAAGGCCTTGCGGCCGTGCGATGCAAGCGTTGTAGCCATGGTCACTCCAGGGAGGCCGGCAGTGTGGAGCGGAAGGCCGAACGCTCGTTAACCCAAATCGGCAAAATGCGCGGGCCGGCATACGCTGGCAACCCACCGCCCCCTTTGCCCGCGCATGGCCCTCACCCTCGACCTGTTCGACGACTTCCATCTGCACGGCGCCTCCGCGCCCGAATGGCAGCAACGCTACCTGCAGCTGTCGCAGGGCGTGATGCGCAGCACGCTGGCCGAGGCGGTCTCGGGCGGGGTGCACGTGTTTCGCAAGTGGATGAGCGAGCGCGTGGTGCAGCAGGGCTGCCTGCCGGCCGGGCGGCTGTGCTTCGCGGTCGGCAACGGCCAGGGCGCCGGCATTCCGCGCGTGCAGGGCCGCGCGCTCGAGGACCACAGCCTGTTCCTGCTGCGCGCCGGCGACGACTTCACCTTGCAGCGCCCGCGCGGCATGGAACTGCTGGCCGTGACCTTCGAGGCCGAGCAGTTCCGCCGCTTGCTCGATGCGCGGCCGTTGCCGGCGCAGGCGCTGTGCCTGCTGTCGCAGCCGGTCTTGCGCGCGCCGGCCGAAGCCGTGGCGCGCTTGCGGCACGCCTTGCTGGGGCTGGTGCAGGGCGGCGATGCCGCGGGCGAGGAAGCCGCCGCGCGCATCGCCTTCGAGGCGCTGCATGCCGTGCTCGAGGGCGCGGCCGGTGCGCCGCCGGGCGTGGCCGGCAGCTCGGCGAGCTTCATCGTCTCGGAGTGCCACCGCATCGTGGCCGCCAGCGGTGCCGCGCCGCCCGACATCGAGGCGCTGTGCCGGCGCCTGCGCACCAGCCGGCGCAGCCTGCAGAACGGCTTCCGGCAGATGGCCGACACGACGCCGGTGCATTACCTGCGCAGCCTGCGGCTCAATGCGGTGCGCGACCGCCTGCTGGCCACCTCATCCGCGCAATTGAGCGTGTCGCAGGCGGCCGAGGCGCAGGGCTTTCATCAATTGAGCCATTTCTCGCAGCGCTACAAGGCGCTGTTCGGCGAACTGCCTTCGGCGACGCCGCGCGCGATTTCGTAGCGTCTCGCGCGCGGGACGCGTCGCAGACCTGCCTTTCGGCCTATTGCCGATGCCTGCAATGGAACGCGTGTCCCGGCTTTCCGCGAATGGATACTGAAGCCGGAGACACAGGAGACATTCGACAGATGCCCGCCTACATCATTGCCCAACTCGCCTTCACCGACCTCGAGGCCTACCGGCGTTATCAACGCGCATTCCCGGCCGTGTTCGCGCGCTTCGACGCGCAATTGCTCGTGGCCGACGAAGCGCCCGAAATCCTCGAAGGCGAATGGCCGCGCGACAAGGTGGTGGTGATGCAATTCCAGGACAAGGACGCCGCGCGCGCATTCCAGAACGATCCCGGCTACGCCGCGATTGCGCGCGATCGCAAGGCCGGCGCGGATGCGGTGGTGCTGCTGGTGGAGGGGCTGCGGCTTCCGGGACGATAGCCCGGCGGTGCAATTCGGCCGCCCCAAAAAGACATGCGGCCTCGAGGGCCGCATGTGCAATTCGAAAGCGCCACGGAAGACTTCGGGATGGCGCACCGGTGGTAGCGGCGCCGCCCGAAATCCGCCTTCTTATTTCGCGAGCAGTTCGTCGGGCGACTTGCCTGCTTCGAGCGCGGCCTTGAACCAGCCCGGACGCGGACCGCGGCCGCTCCACACATTGCCCTGGTCGTCCCTGAACTTGGGCGCATTGCCGGCGGCCTTGCGACCCTTGCGGCCCTGGCGCGCGGCGGGCTTCGCCGCGGCGGCCGGGCGGCCCGGCGAACGGCCGAAACCCAGTTCGGCGGCCGTGAAGCCGTACACCTCGATGGCTTCGCGGATGCGTTCGAGAACGCCGTCGGCCTCCTTCTTGCGAAGCTGATCGGCTTCTTTCTGCAGTTGTTCGATTTGCTTCTGGACCTGTTGGAATGTCTTGGCCATGGAGATGCTTTGTATTGGAGTGAGGAGAAGAGAGCTGGCGAGATTAGGCCGCGAACGCATTTTTCGTTGTCAGCAATTGTCGCAAGATCGAAATCAGGACGAGTCGCCGACAGGTGGTCTGCAAAAAATGCATCCGGTTTGGCCCATCGCCAATCCATGCCGGCATCGAATCCGGCCCACCGACTTTATCTGATAGTGAAGCGGAATCCCGGATTCCTTTTTGGGAATTGGGGATTCGGGCTGGCGGGCGTGCGTGCCGATCGGTGAATGAATTCGACTTCACCGCATCGCGCGGGATTCGCTGCCGGTCTTCGGACCTGCAATTGGACGGCGGCAAAGAACTCGCACTGGAATACCCGGATGCCCGCATTCGGTGCGCGACCGGCAATCCCAATTCGGGCCCGCCACCCAATTCCGGCGGCGGAATTTATCGCCCGTCGGCCAGGAATGAACGCGGATCGACCGCGCGCCCGCCCACGCGGACCTCGAAATGCAGCTTGACCCGGTCGGCGTCGGTATTGCCCATTTCGGCGATCTGCTGGCCCTTCTGCACGGTCTGGCCCTTCTTCACCAGCGCGCTGCGCAGGTGGGTGTAGACCGTCATGCGCGAGCTGCCGTGGTCGATCATGAGCACGTTGCCGTAGCCGCGCAGGGTCTCGCTGACCGTGACCACGCCCCTGGAAGCGGCGACCACCGGCTCGCCGAGCTTGCCGGCGATGTCGACGCCCTTGTTGCTGCCGCCGTTGAAGCCCGCGATCACCGGCCCCGGCGCGGGCCAGGCCCAGTCGCCGGTGCCGACGCGCGAGGGCGGCGGGCCCGATTCGCGCGGGGGCGGCGGCACGGGCCGCTTCGACGGCTCGCGCTCGGCGCCCGCAGTGCGCGGCGGCTCCGACGCGCCGCCCGGCGGCACGATGCGCAGCACCTGGCCGACCTCGAGCTTGTCGGGGTCGTCGATGCCGTTCCAGCGCGAGATGTCCTGCATCCGGCGGCCGGTCTTCGAGGCGATGCGATACAGCGTGTCGCCCGGCTGCACCACGTAGTTGCCGGGGCCGCGCGCATCGCTCCTCTCGACGGGCGCGTTGCCCGGGGATGGGGTGGAACAGCCCGCGATGGCCAGCGCCATCGTCAGGGCCACGAGCGGCGCGGCGTGCGTGCGCCAGTTCCTGCCTGTCGAAACCAAAACCGGATACCTCCTGGATCAAAAGCCGCCGTGCGCGGCGGGGCATGATCGCACGAGGCGAAGACGGGCCGTCCGGAAGGCGGCCGCGAGCCGGCGTAGGAGGCCGGGAGGCTCAGGCGATGACGTTGAACCAGCGCGTGGCGCTGGCGCCGTCGAAGCGCGCTTCCTGTCGCGCATGGGCGGCCTGCTCGAGCACCGCCGTGACCGGCCGCGCCGGGTCGCCGATGGCGAAGCCGACCTTGCAGTCCAGCCCGTGGCCGAGCGCGCGCGCGCCTCGCACCAGCGAGGAGCCGACGCGCTCCGCCGCCTGCGCCAGCCCGTCGCGCGGGCCGGTCAGCACGATGACGAAGGTGTCGGCGTCGACACGGCCGCAGGCATCGCCGGGCCGCACCGAACGGCGCATGCGGCCGACGAAGGCCTGCAGCAGCCGTTCGGCCGCTTCCTCGCCGAGGCGGTCGCGCGCGCCGGCGAGGCCGCCGAGCTCGACGCTGATCGCGCACCAGAGGAAGCCGGGGCTGTTCTCGGCCACGCTGCGCGCCTGCCGCACCTGCGCGAGGAAGACCTCGGGCAGCGGCAGGCCGGTGATGTCGTCGCGCGCCATGTCGTCGGGCGCGGGTGCCACTTCGGCGGCCACGTCGGCCTTGGGCATCGCCTCGGCCGCGGGGCCGGGCACGGTGAGCGCGCGCGCGGTGGCGGTGGGCACCACCACGTCGGGCACGTTCAGGAACGCGGGCCGGAATTCGCGGTTGAGCCGGCGCGCGATCAGCGCCGAGGCGGCCAGGCCCAGCACGACCAGGCAGCTGCCCATGCCGAGCAGCGAGGCCAGCGGGTTGCGCGCGCTGCGGTTCAGGGTGTCTTCGGGCACGCCGACCGCGACCCACCAGGCGGTGCCGGGCACCGGCGCGATGGTGGAGAGCACCTTCAGGCCGTCGAGCGTGAGCGTGCTGCTGACGCTGCGGTCGGCGCCGGCGATCTTCTGCCGCAGCTGCGGCGTGGCGTGATGGCCGAGGTAGCGGTCCTCGTCGCGCGAGCGCGCGACCACCTTGCCGCCGGCGTCGACCACCGAGGCGACCCAGCCCTCGGGCCAGATCTGTTCGCGCAGCACCACGCTGAAGCCCTCGGGCCGCAGGCCGACGCGCACGGCAGAGGCATCGGCCAGCGGCTGGCGCGTGGTGCGGGCGGTAGACCGCGAGCAGCGCGGCCGAGGCCTCGCCCGCGCCGGCCAGCACGTCGAGCGGCTGGCTCGCGCCGGGCAGGGCGGCGAGCAGGTGGGCACTGGCGCGCAGGCGGTCGGCCTCGCGCGCCATCGCGGCGGCGGTGCTGTTGGCCTTGTCGAGCAGCAGCTGGCGCTCGCGCGCCTCGGCCTGGTCGCCCATACGGGTGGTGACGTAGACGCTGAAGGCCAGCATCGGCACCAGCACGAAGAGCTGGACCGCGATCAGCCAGGGAATGAAGCTCGCCGGGCGCGGGCGCGCGCTTTCCGGCTGGAAAGTGGTGCGTGGGGAGAGGCCGATCCGGTTCATGGCAGGTATGCGCTGCGCTGGAACCCGAATGTAACCTTTGGCCTTAAGGAAAGGTGACTAATTGTTGCCTGGCACGGGGGCTTTTTTCACGCCCCGGCGACCGGCGGTCGCTGGCGCGTGTGCCGGCGGCGCAGCCGGGGCGTCCTGCCGCTCCTGGCGGGCGGCCGCGATCATGGCGTCGAGCAGGCCCGGGAAGCGCCGCGCGAGGTCGTCGCGCCGCAGCCGCATGTAGCGCGCGGTGCCCTCGGCGCGGGTCTGCGTCAGGCCCGATTCGCGCAGCCGCGCGAGGTGGTAGGACAGCCGCGACTTCGATCCCAGCCCCAGGAAGCTCGAGCAGTTGAGCTCGGTGTGCTCGTCCAGCAGCAGCAGGATGCGGCGGCGCGTGGCATCGCGCAGGGCGTCGTAGACGGCCGACAGGTCGATGGCTTCGGTGGCCGGGTGCGGGAGCTCGGGGGGCGACATGGCGCAGCAGGGTAACCCAGCGACACCTTCGCGTTAAGCCGAAGGACCCCAAGGGCCTCGAAGTTCAACGGTTATTGAACAAAGGCCGGCTTCGCAGTACGCTCGCGGCCCTTGTTCAACAGTCGTTGAACCAATCGGAAAGAAACGGATGCTGACAAAACTGATCTGGCTGATGGCGGGCGCGTTCGCCATCGGCACCGAGGGCTTCGTGATCGCGGGCATCCTGCCCGCGGTGTCGCGCGACCTGCACGTGACCATCGCGCAGGCCGGCCACCTGGTGATGGCCTTCGCCTTCACCTATGCGATCGCGGCGCCGGTCACGGCCACCTTGACCGCGAGCTGGCCGTTCGGCCGGCAACTGCGGCTGGCGATGGGCGGCTTCACCGTCGCCAACGTGATCGCCGCGCTCGCGCCGGGCTTCACCGCACTGCTGATCGCGCGCGTGCTGCTGGCGCTGTTCGCGGGCCTGTTCATGGCGGCGGCGGGTTCGTACGCGGCCGCCTCGTCCGAGCCGTCGCGGCGCGGCCGGGCGCTGGCGCTGCTCTACATGGGCATGACGGCCGCGACCGTGCTCGGCGTGCCGCTGGGCACCTGGGTCGGCAACAGCTTCGGCTGGCGCGCCACCTTCTGGATGATCGGCCTGCTGTCGCTGGTGTCGCTGCTCGGCCTGACCCGGCTGCGCCCGCTCACCGTGCCCTGGCCCGTGCCCAGCCTGCGCGAGCGGCTGCGCATCGCCGCGCGGCCCGACGTGCTGATGACGCTGGGCGTCACGCTGGTCTGCTTCGCGGGCATCTTCGGTGTCTACACCTACCTGTCGCCGCTGCTGCGGCTGGTGGCGGGGCTGTCGGACGACGGCGTGGCGCTGGCGCTGCTCTCGTTCGGCGTCTGCGGCGCCATCGGCAACCTGCTGGGCGGCCACATGGCCGACCGCTTCGGCGCGCTGCGCGTGGGCGGCCTGGCGCTGGCCACGCTGGGCGCGGTGCAGGCCGGCCTGGCCTGGGTCGCGCATGCGGCGCCGCCGCAGGTCGCGGTCTACCTGGTGTTCGGGCTGATCATGGCCTGGGGCGTGGTGGGCTGGTCGTTCCCGCCGGTGCAGCAGGTCACGCTGGTGCAGCAGGCTCCGCAGGCGGTGTCGGTGGTGCTGTCGCTCAATGCCTCGGCGATGTACTTCGGCATCGCGCTGGGCGCATGGGTCGGTTCGCTGGTGGTGGCGGCCGACAAGGTGCGCTCGCTGCCCTGGGTGGGTGCCGCGGGCGTGTTCGCGGCGGCCGGCCTCGCGGCGGTGGTGCGCGGCCGGTTGCGGCGCGCGGCCCGGCGCGCGCAGGCCGCGCCGCTGCCGGCCTGAACGCGTTCTCAGGCGGCGTGCAGCGCCGCGAAGCCGCGCCCGAGGTCGGCCACCAGGTCGGCCGGCGCCTCGAGCCCGACATGCAGCCGCACCACCGCGCCGCGCGCGCTCCAGTCGCTCACGCTGCGCGCCGCGCGCATGTTGGCCCAGGCCACCAGGCTCTCGTAGCCGCCCCAGGACGAGCCGCGCCCGAACAGCGACAGCGCGTCGACCAGCCGCTCGACCGCGGCCGGCGCGATCTCCGGCCGCAGCTCGAAGGACAGCAGCCCGTTGGTGCCGCTGCAGTCGCGCCGCCAGAGATCGTGGCCCGGGTGCGTGGGCAGCGCGGGGCAGAACACGGTCGCGACCTCGGGCCGTGCCTGCAGCCAGCGCGCGACCTCGAGCGCATGCTGCTCGTGCAGGCGCAGCCGCGCCGACAGCGTGCGGATGCCGCGCAGCACCAGCCAGGCGTCGTCGGGGCTCACCGTCATGCCGAAGGCGTCGCAGCGCTCGTTGAGCGCGCGCCAGGCCTCGCGCGTGGTGGCCACCGTGCCCATCATCACGTCGGAATGGCCCGAGAGGTACTTGGTGGCGGCCATCAGCGAGATGTCGGCGCCGAGCGCGAGCGGGCGGTACTGCAGGCCCGAGCCCCAGGTGTTGTCGGCCGCCAGCAGCGCGCCGCGCGCATGCGCGAGCGCGGCCAGCTTCGGCAGGTCGCACATCTCGTAGACCAGCGAGCCCGGGCACTCGGCGTAGACCAGCCGCGTCGCGGGCTCGAACAGTTGCTCGATGCCGCTGCCGTCGGCCGCGAAGAAGCTGCAGCGGATGCCGTAGGGATCGAGGAAGGAATGCACCAGGTGGCGCGCCGGCTCGTAGACGCTGTCGGACATCAGCACGTGGTCGCCGGGCTTGAGGTAGGACAGCAGCACCATGCCGATGGCCGCGAGGCCGGTGGGAAAGAGCCGCGTGCGGTGGCCGCCCTCGAGCTCGCTGACCGCATCCTCGAGCGCGAAGGTGGTGGGCGTGCCGCGCGCGCCGTAGCTGAAGACGCGCTCCTCGCCGCGCCGCGCGCGGGCGTCGCGCATCGCGGCCACGCTGTCGAACACCACCGTGCTCGCGCGCACCAGCGGCGGGTTGACCGGCGCGCCGCCCGCATGGGCCGGGTGCTTGCCGAGGTGGGCGATGCGGGTTTCGAGGGACAGGCCGGAGGAATCGGGGGGCGAGGCGGGCATGGGCTTCTTCTCTGACGTGAAGGCGGTCGCCGATGCTAGTCGGCGCGCGCGCCCGACAGCTTGACGATGCGCGACCAGCGCTCGATGTCCTGCCTGAGCTGCGCCGCGAAGGCCTCGGGCGTGTTCGCGACCACCTCGCTGCCGCCGTCGGTCACCTGTTTGTTGACCTCGGGCAGGTGCAGGGTGCGCACGATCGCCTCGTTGAGATAGGCCACGCGCTCGGGCGGCGTGCCGGCCGGCGCGAAGAAGCCGTACCAGTCCTCGAAGCGCGCGTTGGCGTAGCCGAGTTCCTCGAGCGTGGGCACCTTCGCGAACACGCCGATGCGGCGCGGGCTGGTCACGGCCAGCACGCGCAGCTTGCCGTTCTGCACCATGCCAGCGACCGAGGCGGTGGAGGTCACGAGCACGTCGACCTGCCCGCCGAGCAGGTCGGTGAGCGCGGGGCCGGCGCCCTTGTAGGGCACGTGCGTCATGTCGACGCCGTTGTCCTTCTGCAGCACCACGCCGACCAGGTGCGAGAGCGTGCCGTTGCCGGGCGTCGCATAGGTGAGCTTGCCGGGGCTGGCCTTGGCCTTCGCGGCCAGGTCGGCGAAGGACTTGAGCGGCGAGTTCGCCTCCACCACCAGCGCGAGCGGCGCCGCGTTGATCTGCGTGATCGGCACGAAGTTCTTGACCGGGTCGAAGCCCGGCGCCGCGTACAGCGCGGGGTTCACCGCCATGATCGAGACCTGCGAGGTCAGCACGGTGTAGCCGTCGGCCTTGGCATCGGCCACCGCCTTGGCGCCGATGTTGCCGCCCGCGCCGCCGCGGTTGTCGACCACGGCCGGCTGGCCCGTGATCTCGGCCAGGCGCGTGGTCACCAGGCGCGCGGTGGCGTCGTTGCCGCCGCCGGGCGGGAACGGCGAGACGAAGCGGATCGCCTGCGTGGGATAGCCGTTGCGCGCGGGCAGCGGGTCGGCCGCCGCGCCCTGCAGCACGAGGGCCGCGCTCCACGCGGCGGCGAACAACCAGCGCGCGCGGCGCATGCGGGACGGACGGTGCGTGGAAAGGCCGGAAGCAGTCGACATGGTGAACTCCTGGACGGAACGGACGAGGACGAGCGAAGACCGGACCGTGGCGCGAAGCCGCGGACCGTGGACTGGCGGAGACGGGGAACGGGAGGCGAGGGCTACGCGTGCGGCGCGCCCGGCAATCGGAAGGCGGCGCGCTCCTGCGCGTCGAGCTGCGCGACCAGCCCGGTCTCCCAGGCGAGGTAGCGGCGCGCGGCCTCCTTGTTGCCGTCGTGGCGGTCGTGCACGAAGAACAGGTAGTCGATGCAGTCGGCATCGCTGGGCAGCACGGGCGTGGCCTCGAGCGGCAGCCCGGCGGCGCGCCACGCGGCGATGCCGCCCTCGAGCAGCAGCGGTGCTGCGTGGTCCGAAAGTTCGGAAGCGGCGGCCCAGGCGGCGAGCGCCGGGTCGTCGGCGACGAGTACCAGAGGCCGCGTCTCGCCGCGCAGGTCGTCCGCCAGCCGCGGCCGGATCGACCAGCGCGCGCCCGCGATGTGGCCAGCGCGGAACGCCATGCCCGGGCGCAGGTCGACCAGCGCGACCTCGCCGTTCGCAACGCGCGCCGACAGCGCACGCGCATCGATCGTGGCGAGCGGCTTCGGCGCGGGCGCGGCAACCGCTTCGAGCGCCAACCCGCTCGCGAGCCCGCCCTCGAGCACGCTCGCGTCGTGGCCCATCTGGCGCAGCCAGCTCGCGACCGTGGGCGCGCGCACGCCGTCGCTGTCGAACAGCACCAGCCGCGCGCCGCGCACGCCCAGGTACTGATCGGCCGCCTGCAGCAGCTGCCCGCCCGGCGTGTGCTGCGCGCCGGGCAGGCTGCCGGCCGCGAATTCCTCGGGCGTGCGCACGTCACACAGGAACAGGCTGCGGCCCGCGTCGCCGGCCCAGTCGCGCACCGTGCGCGCATCGACCGTGGGCACGCCGAAGCGCGCGGCCAGTGCCTGCGCGGCGCCGCGCAGCTCGCAGTTGCCGCTGTCGTCGGCATAGCGCTCGGTGCCGCCGTGCGCGAGCGCGTGGTCGGCCAGGTACCAGCCCTGCGTGCCGTTCTCCAGCGCATAGACCGGGTTCGGAACGCCGAGGTTGATCAGCGTCTGCGCGCCGATGATGCTGCGCGTGCGTCCCGCGCAGTTGACGACGATGGTCGTGCGCGCATCGGGCACGAGTCGGCGCACGCGGTAGGCGAGCTCGCCGTTGGGGCAGCAGGTCGCGCCCGGGATGTTCATCTTGAAGAACTCGCTCACGGGCCGGCCGTCGAGCACCACCACGTCGTCGCGGCGCGCGAGCATGGCGGCGAGTTCGTCGGCGCCGATGCGCGGCGTGTGGTAGGCCTCCTCGGCCAGTTCGCCGAAGGTCTTCGAGGGCAGGTTCACGCCCGCGAACAGCGCATGGCCCGCGGCCTGCCAGGCGCGCGTGCCGCCTTCGAGCACATGCACGTCGCCGTAGCCGAGCGCCCGCAGGCGTTCGGCGGCGCGCTCCGCGACACCCCGGCTCTCTTCGTCGCCGCCGTCGTAGGTCACGACGCGCACGCCGCGGCGCGGCAGCAGGCGCGGCGCATCGAGCTCGAGCCGGCTGAAGGGCAGCGGCACGCCGTGGAACAGGTGCGACTCGCCGTACTGGCCGTGCTCGCGCACGTCGAGCAGCGCGATCTCGCCGCCGTCGTGCAGCCAGCGCTTGAGGGTCTTCGGGTCGATGGAGGTCATGGGAGAACGCAAGGGAAGGAAGCGAGGGGAACCGGTTCAGCGCCGCGTCTGCACGCCGATGCCCATGGTCTGGCAGGTGCCGGCCGCGAGGTCGTAGGCGGTGCGGCGGTCCAGCGTCTCGAGCGCGCGGCCGTACATGTGCAGGTGGCGGATGGTCTGCTCGCCCTGGATCTCGACCGAGTGGATGTCCTCGGGCATCAGCGCGATGCCGGCACCGGGCGCGACCACCACCAGCGCGGTCTCCTCGAGCCGGCCCACGCCGGGCACCGAGCCGTCGTCCAGCCGCTGGTAGACGCGGTTGTGTTCGGTGCCTTCCACCGCGGCGATGCAGGCCCAGGTCGTGTGGTTGTGCGGCACGATGCGCTTGCCCGGGCGCATCACGTTGAGATAGAGCGCATAGCTCTGGTCGGCGTCCTCGGCGATCAGGTAGCGCGCCTGGTGCTCGCCGGGCTCGGGCGGCGGGTAGTCGCCGGCCTGCCAGTACTCGGTGCGGGCGGCCAGGCCCTGCAGTGCGTCGAGCACCTCGGCCAGCTTCTCGCGCGTCGGTTCACCGCCGTCGATGGTTTTCTTCATCTGGCCGATGGCGTTCTGGACGGCCTCGCGGCGCGGGACGGATGCGGTGCTCATGCGGTTTCTCCTGTGGGGCTGCCTGATTTCTGTGCAGCCACTGTAGTGAGCCCGGCGCCGCCGAACAATCCAGCACGGGCGCAAAACACATCAATAAAATTAATGGATGCCCACGCTCGACCTCGAACTGCTGCGCACGCTCGCGGCCGTCGTCACCCATCGCAGCTTTGCCGCCGCGGCGGTGCACCTGGACCGCACGCAGTCGGCCGTCACGCAGCAGATGCAGCGGCTCGAGGAGCAGATCGGCCATCCGCTGTTCGCGAAGCAGGGCCGGCAGAAGCGGCTGACCGAGCACGGCCAGCGCCTGCTCAACTACGCGCACCACCTGCTGGCGCTCAACGACGAAGCGCTGCGCAGCCTGCGCGAGGGCCAGCTCGAGGGCAACCTGCGCATCGGCGCGCCGCACGACGTGGCCGAGACCATGCTGCCGCTGCTGCTGACCGAGGTGGCGCGCACCTCGCCGCTGCTGCAGCTCGACATCCACGTGGCGCGCAGCCCCTACCTCATGACCTCGCTCAAGCGCGGCGAGGTCGACATGATCATCTCCAACCGCATCGACACCCAGTTCGAGGGCGTGGTGCTGCGCAACTCGCCGACCGTGTGGCTGTGCGCCGCGGGCTACGTGCACGACCGCGCGAAGCCGGTGCCGCTGATCATGGCCGACGGGCCCAGCATCTTCCGGCGCATCGGCCACGAGGCGCTCGACGCGGCCGGCGTGGCCTGGACGCCGCGCTACACCTCCTCGAGCCTGATCGGCATCAAGGCGGCGCTGCGCGCGGGGCTCGGCGTGACGGCGCGCGGCGTGGAGCAGCTCGACGCGGGCCTGCGCGTGCTCGGCGTGGGCGACGGCATGCCGCGGCTGCCCGACCTGGCCTACCACCTCTACGTGCGCAGCCACGTGGTGAACCCGGTCACGCGGCAGGTGTTCGAGCACCTCAAGAAGCACCTGCGGCTGCCGCGCACGGACGCTGCGGCCTGACCGCACGGTGGCGCTCAGCGCGCCGCGGTCGAGGCGTGGGCGTGGCCGTCCTGCTTGGCGCGGTACATCGCCTGGTCGGCGGCCGCCAGCAGGTCGCGCGGCGTCTCGCCGCCGCCGCCCAGCGCGATGCCCACCGACACGCCGATCAGCGTGCGCGCGCGCGCCAGCTGCAGCGGCTCGGCGATCGCCTCGATGCAGCGCTGCGCCAGCACCTGCGCGCCCTGTTCGGCGGGCTCGGCGAGGCCGGTGGCGAGCAGCACGAACTCGTCGCCGCCGATGCGCGCCACGGTGTCGGTCTGCCGCACCAGCGCCTGCAGCCGGCCCGCGATCTCGCGCAGCGCGAGGTCGCCGGCCTCGTGGCCCAGGGTGTCGTTGAGCCGCTTGAAACCGTCGAGGTCCAGGTAGAGCACCGCCACCTGCTGCCCATGGCGCGCGGCCTGGGCCAGCGCCTGCTGCAGCCGCTCGTCGAGCAGCTTGCGGTTGGGCAGGCCGGTCAGCGTGTCGTGGTGGGCCAGCCGCGCCAGCGCCTGCTGGTTGTCGACCAGCTTGGCCAGCAGCCGGTTGAAGGCCTGCGTCAGGTGGCCGATCTCGTCGTCGCGCACCACGCGCAGCGGCGCCAGCGGCAGCTCGCCGCGCGTCATGCGGTCGGCCTGGTCGGCGGCGCGCAGCAGCGGGCGCAGCAGCCAGGTCATGATCAGGCCGATCACGATCAGCACCATCGTCACGGCCGGCGCGCGCTGCTGCAGGATGAAGGCCTGCATGCGCGCCACCGGCGCCAGCGCCTCCGACACCGGCAGCCGCGCCACCACGAACCAGCCGGTGGTCGGCACCGAGGCGATGGCCGAGATCTCGTCGATGCCCCTCGCGTTGCGCGTCGTGCCGCTGCCGCGGTAGCCCGCCATCGCGCGGTCGTGCAGCGGGTTCACGCCGTCGGGCGGGGTGGGGGGTGAGCATCATCGTCGCATCGGTCGAGGCGACGAACAGCCGGTCGCGCGGCGAGATCACGAGGATGCCGCCGGCCTGGCCCACGCGGCCTTCGAGCAGGTGGTCGAGCAGGCCGTCGGCCGTGAGGTCGGCGGTGCCGAGCAGCACGGCCACCACGTCGCCGCGGCCGTCGCGCAGCGGCACGGCCATGGGCAGGGCCGCATGGTGCTGCGCGGTGGCCTGCGCCCGGCCCACCGCGCGACGGCCGGCGCGCGCGGCCGCGAATTCGAGCGCCTCGGTCGCGAACTGGCCCTCCTGGTCGAGCTGCCTGCCGTCGGGCGTGGCGAGCGCCAGGCCGAGCGGGAACAGCGGGTTCAGCGCGCCGCGCTCCGACAGCCAGGCGTGCAGCGCCGCGGGTTGCGCCAGCAGCTCGGGCGGCACGGCCTGCGCCAGCCGCTCGAGGAAGGCGAGCCGTTCCACCAGGTAGTTGTCGACGTCGCGCGCCACGTAGGCGGCCAGCGCCGTCTGCTGCGAGGCCACCGATTGCGTCAGGTCCTCGCGCAGGAAGCGGCTGAGCTGGATGTAGCTGGCGGCGGTGCCGACGATCGCCATCACCAGCCCCATCACCAGGAGGCGGACAACCAGGCTGCGAGCGGATTTTCGGAGAGTCACTCTGGCGGCGGGTCGTGAGGCGGGGAGGTGCGGGACTGTAGCCGAAGCCTCCGCGCCGCCGCCACGGCGGGGGGGCTTCAGGTCGACCAGATGCGCGGCGTGGCGGCCGGCAGCGACCACAGCTCGGCGCGCCAGTCCTGCCACACCTGGCGCAGCAGCCGCATCGCGGGTTCGACCACCGGCGCGAGCACGCGCAGCAGCACCACCTCGGCATGCGGGCTGGTGGCACCGGCGCTGTCGGCCAGGCCATGGGCCTCGATGCGTTCGCGCGCGAGCGCGAGCAGCGCCTCGCGCCGGGCGCGCGCGGCCGGCGTGCCCGCCACGTAGAACAGCGAAGCCAGGCAGCGGTGGCCGCCCAGGCCCAGCGGGCTTTGCAGCAGCCGCTGGTCGGCCGCGTCGATGCGGCCGCGCTCGAGCCACACGCCGGGCGCCTCGATGTGCTGCAGCAGGCTGCCGCGCTCGAAGGGCTGGCGCGCATGGGGCAGGCCCAGCGCCGTCACGTCCCAGCCGATCATCTCGGCGCCGGGCTCGGCCTCGATGGCGATGCGGTTCTCGGCCATGCAGCCGCTGTAGCAGATGGCCTCGAGCGGCAGCCATTCGAGCCGCGCGCCGGCCGCCAGCCGCAGCCGGGTGCGCTGCACCGCGCGCTCGCCCTCGCTGCGGTAGAAGCGCGAGGCGCCGGGCGTGGTCACCAGGCCATGGCTGCCGGCGGCGGCCTCGACCTCGATCTCGAGCGTGTCGCCGCCCACCAGCCCGCCCGGCGGATGCACCAGCACGTTGTGGCAGACGGTGTCGCCCTCGGGGTAGAGGCTCTGCAGGATGCGCAGCGGGCCGTCGTGGCGGAAGCGGGCGACGGTGCGGTCGGCTTCGTGTCGGTAGGAGAGATGGAGGCGGGCGTGCCAGGGCATGCGGGGGAGTCTAGGTCCTCGCGGTGCGCCGCTTCAGGTCTTCCAGGCGCCGTCGTGGGCGGCGCTGGCCTCGTCGATCAGCGCCGGGCCGATGCATTCGATCGAATGCGGCGAGGCGCGGAACACGTCGCGGCACGACAGCTCGGCATCGCGCTGGTCCTGCCGCTCGCCGCGGAACACGCGCAGCCGCTCGGCGTCGATGCCGAACACCACGCGGCCGATGTTCGACCAGAAGATCGCGCCCGCGCACATCACGCAGGGCTCGCCCGAGGCATAGAGCGTGGCGCCGGCCAGTTCCTCGCGCGAGATGCCGCGGCCCGCGAGCGCGCGGATCGCGTTGGTCTCGGCATGGCCGGTGCAGTCGCCGGTCTCGCCGGTGTTGTTGTAGGCCTCGCAGAGCACTTCGCCCGCGGCCGAGACGATGACCGAGCCGAAGGGCCGGTTGCCGCGCCGGCGCGCGAGGTGCGACCAGACGATGGCCTTGCGCAGGTAGCGGCCGTCGCGTTCGTCGAGCGCGGTTTCGGCGGGAGCGGTGGGGGTGGTGGTGCTGGGGGAGTTCATGCCTTGGGAAGTGTGCGTTCGGTGCGCGATGGGAGCATCGTGGTGTTGAAGATGGCGTCGGAGGCGGGCTTGACCTTCAGACCGAAGACGTCGGCCACTTCGTCGACCTGCCGCTCCAGCGTGAGCTTGCGGATGTCGCCGAGGCCGTGGCCGCGCGTGTCGGGAGCACCCACGTACTGGGCCGTGATGTTCCAGCGCTCGCGCTCGATTTTCTCATCGAGGATGGGCTCGCGCTGCCGCATGGCCGCGATGCTCGGCCCCGGGTCGGCGAAGGTCTCGACGATGGCGCGGTTGCTCGCGCGCAGGAAGGCGGCCACCAGCTTCGGGTTCTGCGCCACCAGGTTGCTGCTCGCGAGGATGGCGTTGCCGTAGAGGTCGACGCCCGCGTCGGCGTACTTGAGCACCGACAGCGTCTCGGGCCCCATGCGCGCGAACAGCGAGACCGCCGAATCGTGGAAGTAGGTGGCGGCATCGACGTCGCCGCGCACCATCACGTTGTCGCGCGCGCTGAAGTCGGTGGTCTGCCACTGGAAGGCGTCGGCGCGCAGGCCCTGCCTGCGCGCGACCAGCGGCCAGGCGCGCCGCGTCGATTCGACCGCGGCGGCCGCCACCTTCTTGCCCGCGAGGCTCTTGAAGTCGCCGGTCACGCCGCGGTCCTTGCGGCCGATGATCACGAACGGCGCGCGGTTGTAGTACTGGTAGACGGCCTGCACCGCCGGCGTACCGGGGTTCTGCGCATTGAACTCCACCAGCGAGCTGATGTCGCCCAGCCCGAGCTGGTAGACGCCGCTGGCGATGCGGGTGATGGAAGCGACCGAGCCGGCGCCGGTGTCGATGCTCACGTCGAGCCCTTCCTCCTTGTAGTAGCCCCTGGCCAGCGCGAGGAAGAAGGGCGCGGTCTGGCCGTTGATGCGGAAGTCGAGCGTGAACTCGAGCGGGCTGAGCCGGCCGTTGCCGCCCTGCGCGAGGACGGCCGGAGCGGCGAGGGTGGCGGCGCTGGCCGCGAGGAAGGATCGACGGTGCATGGGAAGCCTCGGAATCTTCGGTTCTTGAATCCGTTCGCTCTCCTGGGACAGAGGGCGGCGGGCACTTCAAGAGCAATTTCCGGGCGGGCGCACGTTCGTGGTGCGTGCGCTGCTGAACGCTTCTACTCTTGGCTTCGATCAAGCAGAAGGCATGCCAAGGGCTCGGCGCCTTGGGTTTTGCGCTGGGGCCGGGCAGGGGCGGCGGGGGTTGGCAGGGCGCGCGCGCCGCGCAACAATCCGGGCGTGCAATTTGCAAGGCAGCTTGCGCAGAGTAGAAGCGTTCAGCCCCATCGTCATCGCGCCATCGCGGTCCGGCACGGGGTGGGAAATTGCTCTTTCAGTTCGTCCCACACGACCTCAGAAGGAGTCCGCCCATGCTCGTCACCCGTCAACCCATCTTCCGCAAGTTCTGGCATGCCGTCATGCCGCTCACCGACCTGGCCCAGGGGCCCAAGCCCTTCCGGCTGCTCGGCGAGGACATCGTTCTCTTCCTCGACGCCGAGGGCCAGCCGGCCGCGCTGCGCGACCGCTGCTGCCACCGCACCGCGAAACTCTCCAAGGGCTGGTGCGTCGATGCTGCCGGCCAGGCCTGCGCTCAGGGCGCGATCCAGTGCGGCTACCACGGCTGGACCTACGACCGCGGCGGCCAGGTCATCCGCATCCCGCAGTACGAGCCCGAGCGGCCCATTTCGCCCGACTACCGCACCACGGCCTACCGCTGCACCGCGCGCCATGGCTACGCGTGGGTCGCGCTCGAGGAGCCGATCGCCGACATCCCCGCGATCCCCGAGTTCGACGATCCCGGCTACCGCACCATCTTCCAGTTCCACGAGGAGTGGCAGACCAGCCCGCTGCGCGCGCTCGAGAACTCCTTCGACAACTCGCACTTCAGCTTCGTGCACCGCGCCACCTTCGGCGTGGCCGCGAGCCCGAAGCCGAGCAAGTACGAGCTGGTCGAGAACGAGGCGGGCTTCTACGCCGAGACCGTCATCGAGGCGACCAATCCCGAGAAATTCCACGCGATCAGCGGCGTGACCGATCCCATCACCACGCGCCACATGCGCAATGCCTATTTCCTGCCGTTCTCGCGCCGCCTCGACATCGAGTACCCGAGCGGCATCCGCCACATCATCATCAACTGCTTCACGCCGATCGACGACCACCGCATGCAGCTGTGCCAATGGCTGTTCCGCAACGACACCGAGGCCGACTGCCCGGCCGCGATGCTGATAGCCTTCGACGACGAGATCACGCGCGAGGACAAGGACATCCTCGAGTCGACCGACCCCGATGCGCTGGTCGACACGCGCCGGCGCGGCGTCGAGTACTCGATGGAATCGGACCGCCCGGGCATGCTGATCCGCAAGCACCTGATGCAGCTGCTCGCGCGCCATGGCGAGGCCGAGGTGTACCGCGGCATGGAGGCCGCGGTGCCGGTCGCGAAGGCGGCCTGATTCAGGCCGTGGCCGGCGAGGTGCTCGGTCGCGCGGCGCGCGAACGGCCCTCTTCGTAGCGGTCCATCGCGAGCCCGTCGGTACGGATCTCGGGCCGCTGGCCGGTCACGATGTCGGAGATCAGCTTGCCCGAGCCGCAGGCCATGGTCCAGCCCAGGGTGCCGTGGCCGGTGTTGAGGAACAGGTTCGGATAGCGCGTGGCGCCGACGATCGGGGTGCTGTCGGGCGTCATCGGGCGCAGGCCGGTCCAGAAGCTCGCGCGCGGCAGGTCGCCGCCCGGGAACAGGTCGCTCACCACCTTCTCGAGCGTGGCGCGGCGGGCCGGGTTCAGGCGCAGGTCGAAGCCCGAGAGCTCGGCCATGCCGCCCACGCGGATGCGGTTGTCGAAGCGCGTGACGGCCACCTTGTAGGTCTCGTCGAGCACGGTCGATTGCGGCGCCAGCGCTTCGTCGATCAGCGGCACCGTGAGCGAGTAGCCCTTGACCGGGTAGACGGGAATGTCGAGGCCCAGCGAGGCGATGGCCGCGCGCGAATAGCTGCCGAAAGCCATCACGTAGCGGTCGGCCGTGAGCACCTTGCCGGCCGTGGTGCGCACGCCGCTGATGCGGCCGCCCTCGGTCTCGAGCGCCTCGATGCCCTGGCCGAAACGGAAGTCCACGCCCAGGCCGCGTGCGATCTCGGCCAGGCCGCGCGTGAACAGGTGGCAGTCGCCGGTCTCGTCGTTGGGCAGCCGCAGGCCGCCCGCGAGGCGGTCGCGCGCGCCGGCCAGCGCGGGTTCGACGCGTGCCAGCGCATCGCGGTCGAGCAGTTCGTAGGGCACGCCGCATTCCTCGAGCACCGCGATGTCGCGCTGCACCGCGTCAAGCTGCGCCTGCGTGCGGAACAGCTGCAGGGTGCCGCCGGTGCGCTGCTCGTACTGCAGGCCGGTCTCGGCGCGCAGCGCCTGCAGGCAGCCGCGGCTGTACTCGGCCACGCGCATCATGCGTTCCTTGTTGATCGCATAGCGCTCGGGCGAGCAGTTGCGCAGCATCTGCGCCATCCAGCGCAGCTGGAACAGCGTGCCGTCGGGGCGGATCGACAGCGGCGCGTGCTTCTGGAACATCCACTTGATCGCCTTCAGCGGAATGCCGGGCGCGGCCCAGGGCGTGGAGTAGCCGGGCGACACCTGGCCCGCGTTGCCGAAGCTGGTTTCCTCGGCCGGACCGGCCTGCCGGTCGAGCAGGGTGACATCGGCGCCCGAGCGCGCGAGGTAGTAGGCCGTGGTGGTGCCGATCACGCCGCCGCCCAGAACGATGACTTTCATGGTGTTTCCGCTGATTCGAATGGAATAGCAAGAATTTATGCGTCAGAATGAAGTGGATTCCACTGTTTTGAAGCGTTCGGCAGCGGAATCCCCTGTGTAGAACCTTCCTATGCGCCGCGCGGAGTGAAAGTGCCCGAGCTCGACCGAATCGACCGCAAGATCCTCGACCTGCTGCAGCGCCAGGGCCGCATTTCCATGACCGAACTGGCCGAGCGCATCGGCCTGTCCGCCTCGCCCTGCGCCGAGCGCGTCAAGCGCATGGAGCGCGACGGCGTCATCAGCGGCTACCACGCGCGCGTGTCGCCCGAGGCGCTCGGCAAGACGCTCTTGGTGTTCGTCGAGATCAAGCTCTCGGCCAAGTCGGGCGACGTGTTCGACAAGGTCAAGCAGGAGCTGCTGCACATGCCCGAGGTGCTCGAATGCCACCTCGTGTCGGGCAGCTTCGACTACCTCGTGAAGGCGCGCCTGAGCGGCATGAGCGAATACCGCCACCTGCTCGGCGACATCCTCAAGAAGCTGCCGGTGGCGGCCGAGTCGCACAGCTACGTCGTGATGGAGGAGATCAAGGAAACCCTGATGCTCGCCACCGACCGCTGAAGGCAGGGCTACCATCGCGCGCCCATGTCCCCCGACCCGATCACCATCCGCCCCTGGCGCCTCGACGACTTCGACGCCGTCAAGGCCATCCTCGACGACACCTTCGCGAGCACCTGGCTGCCGCAGCTCGCGCCCGAGGCCGCGCGCGGCTACCGCGAGAGCGGCGAGCCCGTGGGCTACATCGACGAGATGGGGCCCGAGTTCTTCGTCGCCGAGATCGGCGGCGAGGTGGTCGGCATGGTCCACTGGCAGCGCGACTTCGTGCAGGCGCTGCACGTGCCCGCGGCGCATCGGCGCAAGGGCATCGCGCGCGCGCTCATGGCCTTCGCCGAAGCCGGCATGCGCGCCGACGGCATCGAACTCGCGCGGCTCGAGACCGACACCTTCAACACCGCGAGCCAGGGCTTCTACCTCGCGCTCGGTTATCGCGAGGCCGACCGCTATCCCGACCTCGAATGGCACAGCGGCTTCACGACCATCCTCTACGTGAAGCCGCTGCTTTCCTGAACCTCTTCTCCATCCCAAGGACACCGCCATGAGCATCTCGATCCGCCGCGACGGCACCACCGGCACGCGCCACATCCTCAAGATCCGCGACCACGAGATCGCCGTCGATGCCTCGCCGGCCGGCGGTGGCAACGACGAGGGCCCCGAGCCGCACGACCTCTACGACGCCTCGCTGGCCGCCTGCAAGGCGCTCACCGTGCTGATCTACGCGCGCCGCAAGGGCATCCCGGTCGAGGACATCGAGGTCGTCGTCGACCGCGACGACAGCGAGGAGCGCAAGGGCATCTACCGGCTCGACTCGACGCTGCGCGTGAGCGGCAACCTCAGCGACGCGCAGCGCGACGAACTGCTGCGCGTGGCGGGCAAGTGCCCGGTGCACAAGCTCATGACCGAAGTGAAGACCGAGATCCAGACCCGCTGGGCCGACTAGGCTCAGCGCAGCACGCGCCAGGCCCGCACCGCGCGCAGCAGCGACCACAGGCCGGCCTCGGCCGGCACCTTCTTCTCGTTGAACGACACGGCGATGTAGAGGTCGTCGGCCGGCACGTAGGCGACCACGCTCGTGAAGCCCTCGATGCCGCCGCTGTGGCCCAGCATCAGGCCCGGCCCGTCGGGCACGTCGTAGAGCTGCACACCCATGCCGTACGAGGCATTGCCGCCGCCGTAGGGGCCGAGCATCGCGGGCATGCCGACGAACATGCGCCGCACCGTGGCGGCCGGCAGTACACGGCCGCCGAGCAGCGCATGCCAGAAGCGCACGAGATCGCCCGCGGTCGAGGCCAGCGCGCCCGCGGCATGGGGCGTGGCGTACTGGTCGGGCGCATCGACCGGCCGGCCGCCCGCGTGGCCGCTGACGACGGGCAATTCGACGCCGGGCCGGCGCATCGTGGTGTGCGTGAGCGCGAGCGGGCCGATCAGCCGCTTCGTCAGCACCTGCTCGAAGGACGCGCCCTCGAGCCGCTCGACGAGGGTGCCGAGCATCGCGTAGCCGGTGTTGCTGTAGCTCCAGTTCGTGCCGGGGCAGAACTGCGGCTTCTGCGTGAGGCCCATGGCGATGATCTCCGCGGGTGGCCGGTACTGCGTGCCGAAGTCGGGCAGCGCATTGAAGCTCACGAGGCCGCTGGTGTGGCGCAGCAGGTGCTCGATGGTGACGAGCCCGGCGTTGGGCGCCTCGGGGAACCAGCGCTCGATGCTGTCGCCGAGCGCGAGCCGGCGTTCCTCCACGAGCTGCAGCACGATGGTGGCGGTCAGCGTCTTGGCGGTGCTCGCGACTTGGAAGCCCTGGTCGGGCCGCACCGGCTCGCGCGGCTCGGTGCGCGCCAGGCCGCGGGTCGCCCGCCAGTTGCCCTCGCCGGGGATCGCGACCGCCACGCTCGCGGCCGGCACGTGCTGCAGCATCCTGTCGAGCGCATCGCCGAGGCTCTGCTGCAAGTCGGCGGGCAGCTCGCCGTCGATCGCGCGGCCGAAGTCGCGCTGCCAGATGGCATCGGGCGCGGAGCGCCGCGGCGGGCCGGCATAGGCGGCGCGGGCCGGGCAGCCCTCGTCGGCGCGCGCGGCGGCCCACGGCAGTGCCATCGCGATCATCGTGGCCAGCGCGTTGCGGCGCGCCGGGTCCGTCAGCATCGTTGTCATCCGATCTCCCTCAGCCCAGTTTGGCCGCTTCCGACTGCTTGCGCGCCGCCTCCACGCGCTTGGCGTAGCGGTCGCCCCAATCGGCGAGCGGGCCGAGCGCCGCGTTGAGCGTGGCGCCCAGCTTGGTCTCCGAATACTCGACGCGCGGCGGCACTTCGTGGAACACCTCGCGCGCGACGATGCCGTCGGTTTCGAGCTCGCGCAGCTGCTGGATCAGCATCTTCTCGCTGATGCCCGGCAACAAGCGCCGCAGCTCGCCGAAGCGGCGCGGCTGCAGGTGCAGCTCCCAGAGGATCAGTGCTTTCCATTTCCCGCCGATGACTTCGAACGCGGGGCCGATGCCGCAGACGTAAGGCTTCTTCGCTGCCATGCCGTTCTCCAATACTGTCGTTTTGGTAAGTACCGCACTTTATCGTAGGTACTTGACCATCGGGAGGTGCCATTTCTACGATGCAGCCATCGTCAATCCTCTTCGGAACATCCCATGAGCAGCAAGCAGGAGATCACCGTCATCGGCCTCGGTTCGATGGGCGCCACCATGGCGCGCCTCTACCTCGAACAGGGCCACCGAGTCACGGTCTGGAACCGCAGCACCGACAAGGCCGCGCCGCTGGTCGCGCGGGGCGCGGTGCTGGCCGACAGCGCCGCCGCCGCGGTGCGCGCGAGCCGCGTGGTGCTGATGTGCGTCCACGACTACCGCGCGGCCGATGCGATCCTCGGCGCCGAGGGCGTGGCCGCCGCGATGGACGGCCGGCTGCTGGTGCAGCTCACGACCGGCAGCCCCCAGGATGCGCGCGATGCGCAGGCCTGGGCGCAGCGCCACGGCGCCACCTTCCTCGAGGGCGCGATCCAGGCCGCGCCCGAGCAGATGGGCCAGGGCGACACGCCGATCCTGATGTCGGGCGACGAGCCGGTGTTCCGTGCCGCCGAGCCGCTGCTCGGCGTGCTCGGCGGCGGCATCGTCTACCTCGGCGAGAAGATCAGCAATGCCGCGGCCATGGACCTCGCGACGCTCTCGACCATCTACGGCACGATGCTGGGCTTCCTGCATGGCGCGCGCGTGGCCGAGTCGGAAGGCTTCGACGTGGCCGAGTTCGGGCGCATCGTCGCGGGCATCATGCCGACTTTCGCGGCCTTCCTGCAGCACGAGGGCGCGGTCATCCAGTCGGGCGACTTCCAGATCTCGCAGAGCCCGATGCGGATCTCGGTCGAGGCCACGCAGCGCATCCTGCAGACGGCGCGCGAGAGCGGCATCAACAGCGAGTTCCCGGCCTTCGCGGCCGGCCTGTTCCAGCGCGCCGATGCCGCGGGGCTCGGCGGCGAGGAGCTGGCGGCGCTGATCAAGCTGCTGCGCGCGCCGAATTGACGCCACCGGCCGGCCCTCAGGCCCAGCGCATCGCCTCGATGGCGCGCACCAGTTCGGCCTCGCGTTCGATGAAGAAGTCGCCGTGGCAGGCGTCCTCGAACACGATCTGGTGGTGGGTCTTCAGTGCCGCCATGAGGCGGGCCGCGTCGTCGACGCGCACGTAGCGGATCACGCGCAGGTAGGCCGCCGCATCCTTCTGCGTGGCCGCGTCCAGCGTCTCGGGCAACGCGGGAAAGATGTCGCGGATGTCGCCCGGCATCGCGGTCACGACGAGAGCGGGCGCTCGCACCGGCGCGTAGTCGGGCGAGAAGGAATGGCTGGCGGTCTCCATCGCGGCGGCCACGGCGGCGGGCGTGTTGAGGCGCACGCTGCCGTCGGGCTGCGGGACGAGCTGGTCGCGCAGGTTGGCTTCCAGCGGCGCCGACCAGTGGCGCACCGTGCGCCGCGCGTAGGCGATCGCCGCCTCCATCGAGGCGCCGTCCTCCTCGTGCGGCACCGGTTCGCGAAACAGCCGGTTGTCGGGCACGGGCAGGCCGCCGGTGGCGGGGTCGCGCGTGGGGTCGAAGGTGGCATCGATGTAGACCAGCCCGCGCACGCGCCGCGGATGCCGGCCCGCGAAGCGCGTGAGCTCGTTGCCCGCGATCGAATGGCCCGCGAGCACCACGCGGTCGAGCCCGAGGCCGTCGAGCAGCGCATGCAGGTCGGCTACCAGCGTGTCGACCTCGTAGTGCTGGGTGGCGGTGCGCACCGGCAGCGGCTTGTCCGACTGGCCGTAGCCGCGCCGGCTTACCGCGATCACGCGCGCACGCGGCGCGAGCGCATGGGCCAGGCCGTCGAAGACGTAGGCATTGGCGCCCAGCCCGGGCAGCAGCACGATGGTCGGGCCGCGGCAGTTGTCGCATTGCCAGTCGCGCACGTGCAGCGAGACCTCGTGCGCCACCTTCACGCGGCGGTCGGTCACCGACACCACGGTCTGGCCGGCGATCGCACCGGCCGGCGGGCCGCCCCGGATGGCTGCTGCCGCCGCAGCCGCCGAGGGTGACGAGGCCGCCGAGGCCCGAGAGCGACACGGCCGAGGGCCAGGCCAGCGCGGCGCGCAGGAAGGCGCGCCGCGGCGGGAAGAAGAGGGGATGGAACCGGGGCATGGCGGGCAGTGTGGGCAACCGACCTGAAGCGAGGCTATGGCCTTCATGAAGGAATCCTGAAGTCCTCGAACGCCGCTTGGCAGATACTTCCCGCTCCCCAGGTGCCGGGCGGCGCACCGCACGGAGACTGTCATGAATCTTTTGCTCGTGGAGGACGACCTCGAACTCGGCAACGGCGTGCGCATCGCGCTCGCCAACCAGGGCATGGACGTGGTCTGGGTGCGCCGCCTCGACGACGCCATCCGCACCCTCGACAGCGGTGCCTTCGACATGGTGCTGCTCGACCTCGGCCTGCCCGACGGCGACGGCATCGATCTGCTGCTTCGGCTGCGCCGCGAACGCCAGATCCTGCCGGTGCTCGTACTGAGCGCGCGCGACGCGCTCAACGACCGGCTGCGCAGCCTCGACGACGGCGCCGACGACTACCTGGTCAAGCCCTTCGCGCTGGCCGAGCTGCTGTCGCGCGTGCGCGCGCTGGCGCGCCGCAGCTACGGCTTCGACGACGAGACCATCCGCATGCGCGGCCTGGCGCTGCACGAGCCCACGCGCGGCGTGCTGGTCGACGGCCAGCAGGTGGAGCTCTCGCGCTGCGAGTTCGACCTGCTCGCATTGCTGCTCAAGCGCACCGGCCGCGTGGTCACGCGCCGCGTGATGGAGGAACAGGTGCTGCCGGGCGGCCCGGGCATCGGCAGCAATTCGCTCGAGGTCCACATCTCGAACCTGCGCCGCAAGATCGGCCAGGGCTACATCCGCACCGTGCGCGGCATCGGCTACGTGGTCGACGCCCAGTCGCTGGCGCGCGCCGGCAGCCCGCGCGCATGATCCGTGGCGCGCTGCGCTTCATCGGGCGGGTGATCCAGCCCTCGCTGATGCGCCGGCTGGTGCTGGCGCAGATGGCGGTGGTGGCGGCGCTGTGGACCTTGATCGTCGGGCTGCTGTTCTACGACTCCTACAAGGACCCGGAGCTGCTGCGCTTCAGCAAGATCTACGAGAGCGTGGCGGCGATCGCCATCAACCTGGCCGACGACCCGAAGCGCCAGTACGACACCCTGCATGCCTTCGATCTCGCGCTGATGGAGACCGCGAGCGACGGCAACGCCGAATCCGACACCTCGCCGATGCTGCAGGTGTGGCAGCGCGGCAAGCTGATCTACCGCACCACCGACGCGGTGCCCGAGATCTTCAACAGCGCGCCCGACGTCATCGAGACGGTGCACGCGGGCGGGCGCGAATGGCGCGCGCGCACGCTGCATTCGCCGCAGTTCGACACCCGCGTGATGATCGCCGAGCCCGGCATCTGGCGGCTGGTGGTCAACATCACCTACCGCGGCTATTACCTGCTGCCGCTGCTGGTGAGCCTGCCCTTCCTGGTGGTGCCGGCCTGGCTCACGGTGCGGCTCGCGCTGCGGCCCTGGCGGCGCGTGAGCCGCGAGACCTCCGAGCGCGGGCCGGCCGACCTCACGCCGCTGTCGTACCGGCCGCCGCACCGCGAGCTGCAGCCGCTGGTGCAGAGCATCAACACGCTGCTGCAGCGGGTGCGCGACAGCACCACGCGCGAGCGCAGCCTGATCGCCGACGCGGCCCACGAGCTGCGCACGCCGCTGGCCGCGATGCGCGTGAACGTGGAGGCGCTGAAGGCGCAGAGCATCGATTCCGGGCAGCGCGAGCTGATGGGCAACCTGCTGCGCAGCAACGACCGCGCGACCCGGCTGGTGGGCCAGCTGCTGCAGCTCATGCGCAGCGACGCCGTGTCCGATGCCGCGCTGCCGGTGGCGCTGTCGCTCGATGCGCTGGTGCAGGACCGGCTCGCGATGATCGAGGGCGTGGCGCATGCGCGCGGCGTCGAGCTCGAACTGGCTTGCGCGGGCGAGGTGCCGGTGCTCGGCGAGCGCGAGAGCCTGGTGTCGATGGTCGACAACCTGGTGGACAACGCCATCAAGTACAGCCCGCGCCGCAGCGTGGTGAAGGTGCAGGTGGCGCGCGAGCAGGGCGAGGCGGTGCTGCGCGTGGCCGACCAGGGCCCGGGCATCCCGCCGGGCCTGCGCGAGCGGGTATTCGACCGCTTCTTCCGCAGTCCGGGCCAGACCCAGAGCGGCAGCGGACTGGGGCTGGCGATCGTCAAGTCGGTGGTCGACAAGCATGGCGGCAGCGTGGCGCTCGAGACCGGCGCCGGCGGCCGCGGGCTGCTGGCGGTGGTGCGGCTGCCGCTGGCGGTCGAGGGGCAGGATCAGCCGATGCTCGAGGGCCGCGGTTGAGGCGCGGAGCCGTTTTCGGGGCCAAAACCCGCGTCAGGCTCGTTGAGGTGTGAAGAATTAAACTAGCGGGTGCTCTCCAGCGCTCCCCCCGAACAGGACACTCTCACATGAAGTGGGTCATTCTCGCCATCTTCGCGCTCAGTGCGCTCTACGTGCATTTCCGCGGCCAGGTGCGCCATCGTTTCTTCCGCCAGCTGTCGGACCACTCGACCTTCCTCGCGCCGCTCAACGTGTTCATGTACCTTTTCTCGAAGGTGCCGAGCACGCCCTACCTGTCGCCCAAGGAATTCCCCGAGATGCGCGTGCTCGAGGAGAACTGGGAGGTCATCCGCGAGGAGGCGCTCGCGATGCGCAACGGCGGCAGCATCAAGGCCTCGAGCCAGTTCAACGACGTGGGCTTCAACTCCTTCTTCAAGAGCGGCTGGAAGCGCTTCTACCTCAAGTGGTACGACGAGGCCCATCCCTCGGCCGCGGTGCTGTGCCCGCGCACGACCGAGCTGCTGCGCGGCATCGGCACCATCAAGGCCGCGATGTTCGCCGAGCTGCCGCCCGGCAGCCGGCTGGTGCGCCATCGCGATCCCTTCGCGGGTTCGTTGCGCTACCACCTGGGCCTGTGGACGCCGGGCGTGGAGGGCTGCTACATCGACGTCGACGGCCAGCGCTACCACTGGCGCGACGGCGAATCGGTGGTGTTCGACGAGACCTACATCCACTATGCCGAGAACACCACCGACCACGACCGCGTGATCCTGTTCTGCGACATCGAGCGTCCGCTCAAGTACCGCTGGGCCAGCGCCGTCAACCGCTGGTTCGCGAAGAACCTGCTGGCCGCGGCCAGCTCGCCCAACGATGCCGGCGACAAGACCGGCGGCATCAACCGCGCCTTCAAGTACATCTACCAGATCCGCGTGATCGGCAAGCGCCTCAAGGCCTGGGACAAGCGTGCGTACTATCTCGTGAAGTGGGCGATCTTCGGCGGCCTCGCGCTCTGGATCTTCTGGTGACGCAGGCTGCCGGGTGCAGCCTCAGACGCCCACCAGGATCAGCCGCCGCCGCGCCGGGCCGGTGATCCAGCTCATGAACCCCGCCAGCGCCGTGCCGCCGAGCACGTCGAGCAGCACGTGCTGGCGCGTGGCCAGCGTCGAATAGACGATCCCCGCCGCCCACAGCCAGTTGAGCGCCAGCACCCAGGCGGGCGCGTCCACGCTGCGCAGCTGGCGCGTCATCAGCACGGCCGTGAACACCGCGAACGACACGTGCAGCGAGGGGAAGGCATTGCCGCCCGCGTCGGTGCTCTTGAGGAACTGCAGCGAGGGGTACTGCGTCCAGTCGACCGCGAACACCGGCACCATGGTGGGAAAGAGCCAGAACACCGCGAGCCCGATGGCCGCCATCAGCGCCGCGGCCTGCGCGTGCAGCAGCAGCTCGGCGCGGTCCTTGGCCAGGGCCGGCGCGAGGCCGACGTAGAGCCACAGCGAGGCGTAGAGCGGCAGCGCGTCGTCGCTCAGCGGCACCCAGTGGTCGACGGCCGTGAGCGGCATCGTGAGCGGCTGGCCGAGCGGGTGGTGCATGACCCAGAAATACAGCACGAAGAAGCCGGAGATGCCGAGCGTGGTGCCGAGCATCTTGGTGACCCACAGCGTGGCGATGCGCCGCACCAGCGCCGCGTGCCATGGGGTCCTGACGGGGCGGGACGAGAGGGGTGTCACCTGGGCTCCCTGGATGGATGAACCGGCCAGGGTAGGCGCGGGCATTGCGTGAACATTACGGGGGCCGCCCTCTAGAATTCCGGCCCGATATGAGAATCCTGCTGGTCGAAGACGAAGCCGAACTCGCGCAGGCGCTGGCGGCGGCACTGCGCCAGAACCAGGCGGTGGTCGACGTGGCCGGTTCGCTGCGCGAGGCACAGGACGCGGTGCTCGCGGGCCAGCACGAGGTGATCGTGCTCGACCGCGGCCTGCCCGATGGCGACGGTCTCAGCCTGATCGAGTTCCTGCGCGCCAACGGGATTGCGGCCGCGGTGCTGGTGCTCACCGCGATGGCCGACATCTCCGAACGCGTGCTGAGCCTCGACGGCGGCGCCGACGACTACCTCGCCAAGCCCTTCTCGATGGACGAGCTGATGGCGCGCGTGCGCGCGCTCGCGCGCCGTCCCGCGCTGCGCGCCAACCCCGTCACCACGCTGGCGCGGCTGCAGTTCGACCACCTGCAGCGGCAGGCGCATGTCGATGCACAGAGCCTGCTGCTCACGCGGCGCGAGCTGCTGGTGCTCGAGGCCCTGCTCGAGCAGCGCGGGCGCACCGTGCTGCGCGAGTCGCTGCACGACCGCGTCTACGGGCAGGAGGGCGACATCCATTCGAACGCGCTCGACACCCACGTCTCGCGCCTGCGTTCCAAGCTCGACAAGGCCGGCGCCCAGGTCGAGATCCACGCCATCCGCGGCGTGGGCTACCTGCTGTGCGCGGCGCCGGGCGCCGCATGAAGCTGCTGTCGCTGCGCTGGCAGCTGATCTGGAGCCTGATCCTGCTGCAGGTGGTGGTGGGCTTGCTGGTGATGGGCGGCTTCATCGGCCTGGCCTGGGTGCTCGGCCGGGTGGTTGACGAGACCGGCGAGGAGACCGTGCGCGTGATCCGCGGCGCGATCGAGCGCGCCCCCGATGGCGCGCTGGCCATGCGGCCCACGCCCGAGTTCGAGCAACTGCGCGCCGATGCCGGCGGCGCCCTGTGGTTCCTGGTGCGCGATGCCCAGGGCCACCAGCTCGTGCAGGGCGAGGTGCCCGCGCGCTACCTCGGCCTGGCCGGACGCTTCGACGGCATCGACCGCGTGTGGATCGACCTCGCCACCAGCAACGGCCAGCCGAAGGCGCGCTTCGAGCGCGTCGAGACGCGTGCCGGACCGGTCGCGATGATGGTGCGAACCGGCAACCCGCTGTCGATGAAGAGCACGCTGCGGGGTACCGGCGTGGCCTTCCTGTTCCTGGTGGCGCCGATGGCGCTGGTCACCTGCCTCGGCGTGATCCTCGCGACGCCCTTCGTGGTCAAGCGCGGGCTCAAGGGGCTGATCGCCACCGCCGCGCATGCCGAGAGCATCGACGTGCACGAGCGCACCACGCGGCTGCCGCTCGATGGCGTGGCCGGCGAGATCCGGCCGCTGGTCAATGCCGTCAACCGCGCGTTCGACCGGCTCAACGAGGGCTACGACCGGCAGGAGCGCTTCCTGGCCGACGCGGCGCACGAGCTGCGCACGCCGATCACCATCCTGCAGATCCGCCTCGAGGGACTGCCCAACGATCCGCTCAAGGTCAAGCTGATGCAGGCCTCGGCGCGCCTGGCCACGCTGGCCGAGCAGCTGCTCGACCTGCAGCGGCTCGACGGCGTGGTGGTGCAGGCGCAGCAGGTGGACCTGAAGGCGCTGTGCGAGCGCGCGGCGGCCGACCTCGCGCCGCTCGCGATCATGAACCGCTGCACCCTGTCGGTCGATGCGCCGCTGGCGATCGTGGTCGGCGGCGATGCGCCCTCGCTCGAGCGCGCGCTGACCAACCTGATCCAGAACGCGATCGAGCATGGCGGGCAGGGCTGCGACATCCAGGTGCGGCTGTGCGAGCCCTTTTGCATCGAGGTGCTCGACTCGGGGCCGGGCATTCCCGAGTCGGAACGCGAGCGCGTGGTCGAGCCCTTCCACCGGCTGGTGCCGCGCGGGCGCGGCGCCGGGCTCGGGCTGCACCTGGTGGCCGAGGTGGCGCACCTGCATCGCGGGCGGCTCACCATCGGCAGCAACGACACGGGCGGCGCGCGCATGCGGCTGGAGCTGAACCTCGGGACCTGATCAGGCCTCGCGCAGCCAGCGCTTGCAGGGCTCGGAGAAGCCTCGTGCCGTGTGGCTCAGATAGACCTCGTCGCTGCAACGCCCGAACCAGCGCAGCGGCGCCGCGACGCGGCCCGCGCACCAGCGCCGGGGCTGCACGCGGTCACCGCGTAGTAGCCGCTCCTGAACAGGATGCCCTGCAGGCGCGGCCCGAGCGCCTGCGCGAGCTCGGGCGGACCGAAGGGCAGGCGCAGGTTTGCATGCAGCAGGATCACGAAGACCACCAGCAGGCCGCGCAGCAGGTCGATGTGCGGCAGGCGGGGCAGGGCATCAGGGCGGGCAATCGCGGCGATTCTGCGGACGCTCGCCCGCGCGGCCTGAAGGGCTGCTGAAGCACCGACAATCGCGCCTCGACCGCCTCCGCACCGCATGCCCGCTTCGCCTTTCGCCGACCCGGCCCTTCTCGCCACGCCGACCGACCTCGCCAGTGCCCAGGCCCTGATCGCGCGCATCGCGCCGCTGCTGTCGGCGCGCGGCCTCGCGATGCGCGCGCCGCCGCCCGAACCCACCACCTGCTGCGGGCGCGGCTGCAACGGCTGCGTCTGGGAAGGCTGGCTCGCGGCGGTCGCCTACTGGCGCGACGAGGCCTCCTTGCTGCTCGACTGAGCGGCGCGCTTGCGCGGCGCCTTGCGATCGGGTGTCGCGATGGCGCCCGTGCCCGCGGCGCGCAGGATGCGTCGGAAGGTCGGGCATTCCATGTGGCTGGGCGCGCGGCATACGGCCGCATGCCGCAGGCCGTCGCGCATCGCGGCGAGCTGGCGGATGGTGCGGTCGAGCTCGTCGGCCTTGCTCTCGAGCATGCGGCGGTCGATGCGCGGCTGGCCGTCGGGCGCGAACATGCGCGCGATCTCGTCGAGCGAGAAGCCGGCGGCGCGGCCCAGCGAGATCAGCGCGAGCTTCTCGAGCACGCCGGGATCGAACAGCCGGCGCAGCCCCTGCCGGCCCGTCGAGGCGATCAGCCCCTTCTCGTCGTAGAAGCGCAGCGTGGAAGCGGGCACGCCCGATTGCCTCGCCACCTGCGCGATATCCAGTGGTGCCATCCTCTTGACCTCAAGTCGACTTGAACTTGCATAGTGCGTTCTCCGCCTTCCGAAGGCAAGCCAGAAAGGAAAGAAAGATGCACGACACGCAAGAGCCCGGGAACGAGCAGGCGCGGCTGTGGAACGGCCCGGCGGGCCGCGCCTGGGTCGACCGGCAGCCGCTGCTCGACCGCCTGTTCGCACCGCTCGGCACGCTGCTGATGGAGGCCCTGGCCGGGCATCCCCTCGGCCGCGTGCTCGACGTGGGCTGCGGCACCGGTGCCGTCACGCTCGCGCTCGCGGGGCCGTCGGGCGATGCTGGCGAATGCGTCGGCATCGACATCTCGGCGCCGATGATCGAGGCCGCGCGCGCACGTGCCGAGCGCGCGGGATCGCAGGCGCGCTTCGTGTGCGACGATGCCCAGACCCATGCCTTCGCACCGGCCGGATCGACACCGTCGTCTCGCGCCTCGGCGTGATGTTCTTCGACGACCCGGTCGCGGCCTTCGCGAACCTGCGGCGCGCCGCGCGCGACGGTGCCGCGCTGCGCTTCCTCGCGTGGCGCGCGGCCGCCGAGAACCCGTTCATGACCACGGCCGAACGCGCGGCGGCGCCGTTGTTGCCGCAACTGCCCGCGCGCCGGCCGGGCGCGCCGGGACAGTTCGGCTTCGCCGACCGCGAGCGGGTCGAGGCCATCCTCGCGCAGGCCGGCTGGGGCGCGATCGCGATCCGTCCCGTCGATCTGGCCTGCAGCCTGCCCGCGCGGGAACTCGTGCCCTATCTGAGCCGCCTCGGGCCCGTCGGCCTTGCGCTCGAGCAGGCCGATGCGGCGACGCGCGAACGCGTCATCGAGACCGTGCGTGCCGCCTTCGACCCCTTCGTGCAGGGCGACGAAGTGCGCTTCACCGCGGCCTGCTGGCTGGCCAGCGCCGAGGCGGCCGCGCCGCACGAGGTGTTCCATGGCTGAGATCGCCGAACTGCTGGCGCGCGCCGTGCCGATCGGCATCGGCGCCACGGCCGTGATGGACCTGTGGGCCCTCGTGCGCCGGCGCGTGTTCGGCCTGCCTTCGCTCGACTACGCGCTGGTCGGCCGCTGGGCCGCGCATCTGCCGCGCGGGCGTTTCGTCCATCGGCCGATCGCGGCCACCGCGCCCGTGTCCGGCGAGCGCCTGCTGGGCTGGGCGCTCCACTATGCGACCGGCATCGCGTTCGCGCTCGTGCTGCTGGGAATCGGCGGCCTCGACTGGGCGCGGCGGCCGACGCCGGGCCTCGCGCTGCTGGTGGGCATCGGCACGGTGGCGGCGCCCTGGCTGCTGATGCAGCCCGGCATGGGCGCGGGCCTCGCCGCGCGCCGCACGCCGCGCCCGTGGGTGGCGCGCTGGCACAGCCTCGTCACCCACGCGGTGTTCGGGCTGGGCCTCTGCCTCGCGGCCTGGGCGCTATCGGCGCTCAGCCCCTGAAGCGCCTCACTGGTTCTGCGAACCGCGGTGCGCCCAGCCCGTGGTGTGCTTCTCGACCACGCTGAAGAGCTCGTACATCAGCATCGCCATCGCGCCCACCACCATCAGCCCCGCGAAGGCCAGGCCCATCTGCATCGACGAGCCGGCCGAGATCAGCAGATAGCCGATGCCCTCGTTCGCCGCGGTCATCTCGCTGACCGTGGTGCCCACGAAGGCCAGCGTGATCGCGACCTTGAGCGAGCCGAAGAAGTAGGGCATGGAGCGCGGCAGGCCGATCTTCATGAGCACGTCCCAGCGCTTGGCGCCGAGCACGCGCAGCACGTCCTCGAGCTCGGGCTCGAGCGTGGCGAGGCCGGTCGCGATGTTGACCATGATCGGGAAGAAGCTGATCAGGAAGGCGGTGAGGATCGCGGGCCCGATGCCGATGCCGAACCACACGACCAGGATCGGCACGAACGCCGCCTTGGGCAGCGCGTTGAAGGCCGTCATCAGCGGATAGATGGCCGCATAGGCCAGGCGCGAGCTGCCGATCACGAAGCCGAGCAGCACGCCCACCACGATCGCGAGGCCGAAGCCCGCCATCGTGACCCAGAAGGTGCGCCAGGCATGGCCCGCGATGATCTCCTTGAACTCCCAGAACTGGTTCCAGATGCGCAGCGGGCTCGGGAAGATGAAGTCGGAGACGCCGAAGCCCGCGCAGATCACCTGCCACAGCAGGATCACCGCCACGAGCAGCAGCCAGGGCGACCAGCGTTCGAGTTGCTTGTTGTTCTTCATGGCCGCTCCTCAGTGCGCCACCGCCGCGGCACCGGTCGCGCCGGCGGCATTGCCGCGGATCGCGCCGATGTGGCTGCGCAGCTCGAGCACGATGTCGGTGAACTCCTTGGTGTAGGTGAGCTCGAGCTCACGCGGACGCGGCAGCTCGATCTCGCGCTTGACCACGAAGCGGCCCGGGCTCTTGCTCATCACGTAGACCGTGTCGGCCAGGAACACCGATTCGCGCAGGTCGTGCGTGACCAGGATCACGTTGAACTGCTGCTCGGTCCAGAGGTCGCGCAGGATGCACCAGAGCTCCTCGCGCGTGAAGGCGTCGAGCGCGCCGAAGGGCTCGTCGAGCAGCAGCATCTTCGGTTCGTGGATCAGCGCGCGGCAGATGCTCGCGCGCTGCTGCATGCCGCCCGAGAGCTGCCACGGGAACTTGTCCTCATAGCCGCCCAGGCCCACCTTCTGCAGCAGGCGGCGCGCGCGTTCCTCGTACGCCTTGCGCCTGGCCTTGAAGTTCGAGCGATAGGGCTCGACGATCTCCAGCGGCAGCAGCACGTTGTCGACCGTGGTGCGCCAGGGCAGCAGCGAGGGCGCCTGGAAGGCCATGCCCGAGATCTTGAGCGGCCCGGTCACCGGCGCACCGTCGATGCGGATGCGGCCCATCGACGGCATCTTGAGCCCGGTCGTGAGCTTCATGAAGGTCGACTTGCCGCAGCCCGAGGGGCCGACGATGGCGATGAACTCGCCGCGCTTCACCTTCAGGTCGATGGCCTCGACCGCGAAGTGGTTGGCGCGCAGCAGTTCCTCGTTGTAGGCGAGCCAGACGTCCTGGAAGTCGACGAAGGGGGCGGCCTCGTTCGCGGTGTCCGCCATCACTTGCGCAGGATTCCGCTGAGTTCGGCGGCCGGCGGCAGCAGTGCGGCGGACCACACGGCCTCGGGGCTCACGCGGGTCTTGGTGTTGAAGGCGTCCGACACCTGCGAGGCCATCAGCGACAGGCGGCCCGCGTTGACCGCGCCGAATCCGTCGGCGCGCGCGTCGGGGCTGTTGATCACGGTGTCGATCGCGAGCTGCAGGCGGCGCGTCTCGAGCTTGCTGTCGACGATGCCGTCGCGCGCCTTCACCGACTCGATGCCCTGCGCGGGATTGGCGATCACTTCCTTGGCGCCCTTGGCGAAGGCCGAGAGGAATTTCTTCACCGCCTCGGGGTTCTCCTTGATGAGCTTGGGCGAGGCGATGATGACGTTGCCGTAGAGCTTCACGCCGTAGTCGGGGTAGGGCAGGATCACCACGTCGGCCGTCTTGGCGCCGCGCGCCTCGAGGTTGAGCAGCGAGGTGAAGGTGAAGCCGGTGATGGCGTCGATGTCGCCGCGCATCAGCATGGTCTCGCGCAGGGTCGGGTCCATCGCGGTCCAGTTGACCGTGCCGATGTTGTCGGCCTTGGCGAAGATCGGGAACGCGCGGCGGCCCGCGTCGAACACCGGCGCGCCGAGCTTCTTGCCCGTGAGGTCGGCGGGCTTGGTGATGCCGCTCTTCTTGAGCGTCATGACCGAGGCCGGCGTGTTGTTGTAGACCATCATCACCGCGACCGGCTTGTTCGGGCTGTCGGGGTTGTTGGCGTGGAATTCCATCAGCGCCGCGAGGTCGGCGAAGCCCATGTCGTAGGCACCCGAGGCCACGCGCGTGACCGTGCCGCCCGAGCCGTTGCCCGCGTCGATGGTCACGTCGAGGCCGGCGGCCTTGAAGTAACCCTTGGCGGCCGGATGCAGGAACAGCGCGGCCGGTCCCTCGAAGCGCCAGTCGAGCTGGAACTTGATCGGCGTCGTGGCCTGGGCGAAGGCCGAGGGCAGGCCGAAGCTCAGGGCCGAGGCGGCGAGGAAGGACTGGAGCAGATGGCGCTTGTTCATGCGGGCTTGGTTCCGTGAAGGTGAATGCTTCCGGATTCAAGCAAAAACGGTGCCCGCACGTGATTGGTGCGAACCCTTCCCGCGATTCAAGGCGGTGCGCGCCCAGCGAAAAACTGCACCGCACACGGGAAAAACCTTCGAAATTCAGGGGACGTTGGCACCGAAAGCGAGCCAATACGGGTCGCCGATGCGCTTGCCCACGTTCGCCGCGGCATCGCGCACCACGGCGCCGTAGCGCTCGACCAGCGGCTCGGACAGCAGCTCGGCCGGCAGCGCGACGCCGAAGGCATAGGTCTGGCGCGTGGCCGCGTCGAACACCGCCGACGAGATGCCCGCCACGTTGGTCACGTACTCGCCGCGCGACAGTGCCCAGCCGGTCTCGCGGATCACGGCCAGCCGCGCCATCAGGTCCTTGCGCGTGCGCGGCGCGTCGCCGCGGCCCTGGTCGAGCCGGCCGCCGAGCAGCGCCGTCACTTCCGCGTCGCTCAGGCGCGCGAGCAGCGCGCGGCCCATCGCGCTCGAGTAGGCCGGCGCGCGGCTGCCCGGCGGCGTGTAGATCTGCAGCGCGCCCGCGCCGGCGCGCATCTGGATCACCAGCGTGTCGGCGCCGTCGAGCACGTTGATGTAACCCGTGAAGCGGGTCTGGTCGACCAGCGCGGCGAGCGCCTCCTCCACCAGCGAGGCGGCGTTGCGCGAGGCGCGGAAGTGGTAGGAGGCTTCCATGATCACGCCGCCCGGGCGGTAGGCGCGCGTGGCGGCGTCGCGGTCGAGGAAACCGTAGCCGGCCATCATGCTCAGCGTGCGCGAGGCCGAGCTCTTGGGCAGGCCGAGCTCGTTCACCACGTCCGTCACCGTGATGTCGCGGCGCAGGCGCGCGATCAGTTTCAGGACGTCCATGGCGTTGGCGAGGGTGCTCATATCTGGGGTCGGTGGATCGAGGGGAATCACAGGTTCGGCGCGCGACGGCGATACGGGCTCGGGTGAGCCGCGCTTGACAGCGCCCGGACCGGTCCTATGATGCGGTTCAACATTATCGCATCAAGTTCCAAAAAATGGAACTACCGAAAAGATGAGCATCGATACCGAGGCCACGGCGCTCGCGCCGCTGCACGATCACACCCCGCCCGCGCTGCACCCCAAGGCCCTGGCACCGGCCAACCTGGTCCTCACGCTGGTGCTCAGCGTGTTCGGCGCCATCGTCGGCATCCAGATGCTCGCGAGCCTGGGCATCACGCCGAGCACCTCGCTGATCGGCGCGCTCGCGGCCATGACCCTGGCGCGCGTGCCGCTGGCCATGTTCCGCGGCTTCCGCTCGGTGCATGCGCAGAACCTCGCGCAGACCAGCATCTCCTCGGCCACCTTCGGCGCGGCCAACAGCCTGTTCCTGCCGATCGGCATCCCGTTCCTGTTCGGCCTGCCCGAGATGGTGGTGCCGATGCTGGTCGGCGTGAGCCTCGCGATGCTGCTCGATGCCTGGCTGCTCTATCGCATGTTCGACACGCCGGCCTTCCCCGCGAAGAACCCGTGGCCGCTGGGCATCGCGGCGGCCGAGGCGATCAAGGCCGGCGACGGCGGCGGCAAGCAGGCCTGGCTGCTGCTGGGCGGGCTGGCCACGGGCGCGCTGGGCGCGGTGTTCAAGCTGCCGATGTCGGCCTTCGGCGTGGCGCTGATCGGCGGGCTGGGCGCGATGACGGCATTCGGCATCGGGCTGCTGGTGCGCGGCTACGCCTTGCCGCTGACGGGCATCGACATCGGCGCGCTCTACCTGCCGCACGGGATGATGATCGGCGCAGGCATCGTGGCGCTGGCGCAGGTGGGCCGCGTGGTGCTGAAGAAGCACGGCGTCACTGCAGGCGCGCCCGATGCGCGCGGCGCCCGCGCGCTGGGCCGCTCGCTGCGCCTGGGCGGCATCGGCTACCTCGCGATCATGGTGCTGCTGGCCGTGGGCACGGGCGTCTACCACGGCATGTCGCCGGGCATGCTCGTGGGCTTCGTGCTCTACGGCACCTTCGCGGCCTTCGTGCACGAGCTGATCGTGGGCATCGCGGCCATGCATTCGGGCTGGTTCCCGGCCTTCGCGGTGGCGCTGATCTCGCTCCTGATCGGCATCTTGATCGGCTTTCCGCCCGAGGCGCTGGTGGTGCTCGCGGGCTTCTCGGCCGCCACCGGGCCGGCCTTCGCCGACATGGGCTACGACCTCAAGGCCGGTCACCTGCTGCGCGGTGAGACCTCGGGCACGGCCTTCGAGACCGCGGGCCGGCGCGAACAGATGATCGCCGGCATGGTGGGCTTCGCGGTGGCGATCGTGGTCGTGGCCTGCAGCTGGCGGCTGTTCTTCGCCAACCACCAGACGGCGCCGATCAACGCGGCCTACGTCGCGGCCATCAAGGCCGGCATCTCGGGCGACACCGCGCGCAACCTCGCGCTGTGGGCTGTGCCCGGCGCGCTGCTGCAGCTCGCGGGCGGCGCGCGCCAGCAGCTCGGCGTGCTGTTCGCCACCGGCCTGCTGATCGCGAGCCCGCTGGCCGGCTGGATGGTCGCGGCCGGCATCGCCTGCCGGCTGCTCTTGCAGCGCGTGCTCGGCAGCGCCGCGCGCGAGCGGCTCGAGGTGTTCGCGGGCGGCGTGATCGCGGGCGACGCGCTCTACAGCTTCTTCTCGGGCGCGGTGAAGAGCCTGCGCAAGTAGCCATCCCTTCTTCTCATTCGTCACACACAGGAGCCATGCATCCATGAAACGCAATCTGACCCCCGACGACGTCCGCGCGGCCATCTGGGGTGGCGCCATCCTCGGCGGTGGCGGCGGCGGGCTGATCGCGGCCGGCGAGCGCGCCGCCACGCTCGCGCTGCAGGTCGGCACGCCGCAGCTGTGGAGCGTCGACGAGTTCGAGCCCTCGGCGCTCACCGCCACCATGGCGCTGGTCGGCGCGCCGGCCGCGCCCGATCCGCACGTGCAGCCCGCGCACCTGCTGCGCACGCTCGAGCTGCTGCGCCGCGAACTGCCGCCGGGCCGCGAGCTGGTCGGCCTGCATGCCAACGAGAACGGTGCCGAGACCACGGTCAACGGCTGGTTCCATGCCTCGATGAGCGGCCTGCCCGTGATCGACCTGGCCTGCAACGGCCGCGCCCATCCGTCGAGCGTGATGGGCGCGCTGGGCCTGCACACCGAGCCCGACTACCTCTCGGTGCAGGCCTATGCGGGCGGCGAGCCGCAGCGCTACGTCGAGGGCGTGGTGTCGGGCCGGCTCGAGCGCACCTCGGCCGTGGTGCGGCGTGCCTCGGTGGAGGCGGGCGGCCTGGTGGCGGTGGCGCGCAATCCGGTCGAGGTGGCTTATGCGCAGCGGCACGGCGCGCCCGGCGCGATCAGCCATGCGATCGCGCTCGGCCAGGCCTGGCTCGACGGTGGCGTCGATGCCGTGGCGCGCTCGCTCGAGGGCCGCATCGTGGCCGAGGGCACGGTGCGCGGCTACCGCTGCGAGCAGCAGGAGGGGCTGGACGTGGGCGTGGTCGAGCTCGACGATGCAGCGCGCACCGTGCTGCGCTTCATCAACGAATACATGCTGCTCGAGCAGCAGGGCCGGCGCGTCGCGCGCTTCCCCGACCTCGTGATGACCTTCTCGGACGAAGGCCGGCCGGTGGTGTCGGCCCATGTGCGCGAGGGCGCGAGCCTGCGCGTGCTGGTCGCGCCGCGCGCGCGGCTGCTGCTGTCGCGCACCATGTTCATGCCCGAGCTCTATCGGCCGCTCGAGCAGTCGCTCGGCGAGGCTTTCGCACCCGCCGAGGACGCCGTGGTCTGAAGCGACCCGCTTACTTGTCGACCGTGACCTTCGCCACCGCCAGCGCCGTCATGTTGATGATGCGGCGCACCGTCGACGAGGGCGTGAGCACGTGCGCCGAGCTCGCGGCGCCCAGCAGCACCGGGCCCACCGTGATGCCGTTGGCGCCGGTCATCTTCAGCACGTTGTAGAGGATGTGGGCCGAATCGAGGTTCGGGCACACCAGCAGGTTGGCCTCGCCCGAGAGCGTGCTGTCGGGCAGCGCGGTGCGGCGGATCTCTTCCGAGAGCGCCGCGTCGCCGTGCATCTCGCCGTCGCATTCGATGTCGGGCGCCATCTGCGCGAACAGGTCGCGCGCCAGGCGCATCTTGCGCGCCGAGCCGCGCGAGGAGCTGCCGTAGTTCGAGTGCGAGAGGAAGGCCACCTTCGGCGGCAGGCCGAAGCGGTGGATCTCCTCGGCCGCCATCAGCGCGATGCTGGCGAGCATCTCGGCGCTCGGGTCCTCGTTCACGTTGGTGTCGGTGATGAAGATGGTGCGCTTGTCGAGCGTGAGCGCGTTCAGGGTCGCGAAGCCGGGCGCGCCGCGCTTCAGGCCGATCAGGTCGCGGATGTGCTCGAGGTGGGCGTCGAAGCGCCCGACCATGCCGCAGATCATCGCGTCGGCGTCGCCGAGGTGGATCATCAGCGCGGCGATCACGGTGTTCGAGCGGCGCACCGCGGCCTTGGCGGCCTCGGGCGTCATGCCGCGGCGGCCCATGAGCTTGTGGTAGCTCTCCCAGTAGGTGCGGAAGCGCGGATCGTCCTCGGGGTCGACCACCTCGAAGTCGGTGCCCAGGCGGATGTGCAGGCCGGCCTTCTTGATGCGCGCCTCGATCACGGCGGGGCGTCCCACCAGGATCGGCCGCGCGATGCCTTCGTCGACCGCGTACTGGGCCGCGCGCAGCACGCGCTCGTCCTCGCCCTCGGCATAGGCCACGCGCTTGGCGGTGGCCAGCTTGGCGGCGGTGAAGACCGGGCGCATGAACATGCCGGTCTGGTAGACGAAGCGCGTGAGGTGCTGGCGGTAGGCCTCCATGTCCTCGATCGGGCGCGTGGCCACGCCCGAGGCCTGCGCGGCCTTGGCGACGGCCGGCGCGATGCGCAGGATCAGGCGCGAATCGAAGGGCTTGGGAATGATGTAGTCGGGGCCGAAGGCCAGTTCCTGGCCCGCGTAGGCGGTGGCCACTTCCTCGCTGATGTCGGCCTTGGTCAGGTCGGCGATCTCGCGCACGCAGGCCAGCTTCATCTCCTCCGTGATCTTGCTCGCGCCGCAGTCGAGCGCGCCGCGGAAGATGTACGGGAAGCACAGCACGTTGTTGACCTGGTTCGGATAGTCCGAGCGGCCGGTGGCGATGATGCAGTCGGGCCGCACGGCCTTGGCGAGCTCGGGGCGGATCTCGGGCTCGGGGTTGGCCAGCGCCAGGATGATCGGCTGGCGCGCCATGGTCTTGACCATGTCGGCGGTCATCACGCCCGGGGCCGAGCAGCCGAGGAACACGTCGGCGTCCTTCACCACGTCGGCCAAGGTGCGCGCGCCGGTGTCGGGCTGCGCGTAGCGCGCCTTCGATTCGTCGAACCCGCCCGCGCGGCCGGTGTAGATCAGGCCCTTGGAGTCGCAGGCGTGGATGTTGGCGGGCTTCACGCCCAGGCCCACCATCACGTCGAGGCAGGCGATGGCGGCGGCGCCCGCGCCCGAGACGGCGATCTTCACGTCCTCGATCTTCTTGTCGACGAGTTCCAGGCCGTTGATCAGCGCGGCGGCCGAGATGATGGCCGTGCCGTGCTGGTCGTCGTGGAACACCGGGATGTTCATGCGCTCGCGCAGCTTCTTCTCGATGTAGAAGCACTCGGGCGCCTTGATGTCCTCGAGGTTGATGCCGCCCAGCGTGGGCTCGAGCGCCGCGATGATGTCGACCAGCTTGTCGGGGTCGTTCTCGGCCAGTTCGATGTCGAACACGTCGATGCCGGCGAATTTCTTGAACAGGCAGCCCTTGCCTTCCATCACGGGCTTGGCGGCCAGCGGGCCGATGTTGCCCAGGCCCAGAACGGCCGTGCCGTTGGTGACCACGCCCACGAGGTTGCCGCGCGCGGTGTATTCGGCGGCGGTGGCGGGATCGGCCGCGATGTCGAGGCAGGGATAGGCCACGCCCGGCGAATAGGCCAGCGACAGGTCGCGCTGGTTCAGCAGGGGCTTGGTCGGGGTGATCGAGATCTTGCCCTTGACGGGCGAGCGGTGGTATTCACGGGCAGCTTCGCGCAGTGCTTCTTCTGCCGGTGACAGGGGGGCGGCCATGGAAAGTCTCCTTGTTTCTGACGGGGAACGAGGCTACCGCAAAAGCGCTACCTCTTCCTGCCAGGGCGATGCCGAAACGGCCTGAACCCATAGCGGGCACGGGCGCCGATGGGCGCGCGGCGGCCGCGACCGCGCACCGCGACGCTCCCGGCGCGGACCGGGGGGCCGCTAAACTGCGCTCCGGCCGTTTACGGCCCGGCCGCGAGGGCGGCTTCATCCTCCACATGACAGAACGACAACAAGGGGCTTGCAGCGAATGACTTCCGGACCTTTCACCGGCACCGAACCCGACGTCGTGGTCATCGGCGGCGGCCCCTCGGGCTCCACCGTGGCCGCACTGCTCGCGGACAAGGGCCACGACGTGGTGCTGTTCGAGAAGGCGCAGCACCCGCGCTTCCACATCGGCGAATCGCTGCTGCCGATGAACATGCCGCTGTTCGACCGGCTCGGCGTGCGCACCGAGGTCGAGGCCATCGGCATCCGCAAGCACGGCGCCGAGTTCGTCTCGCCCTGGCACGACCACAGCAGCCATTTCGACTTCGGCGAGGCGATGGACAAGAGCTTCCCCTACGCGGTGCACGTGCGCCGCTCGGAGTTCGACGAACTGCTGTTCCGCCATGCCGGCAAGCGCGGCGCGCGGACCTTCGAAGGCCAGCGCGTCACGGGCGTCGACATGGACGCGGGCAAGGGCACGCCCGATAACCGCCCGCTGGTGAAGATCAAGGCCGACGACGGCACCGAGACCGCCTGGCGCCCGCGCTTCGTGATCGATGCCAGCGGGCGCGACACCCTGCTGTCGAACCAGTTCGACGCCAAGCAGCGCAACCGCAAGCACGCGAGCGCCGCGCTCTACGGCCACTTCGCCAACGCCGAGCGCCGGCCGGGCCGCTTCGAGGGCAATATCTCGCTCTTCTGGTTCGACCACGGCTGGTTCTGGTACATCCCGCTCAAGGACGGCACCGTGAGCGTCGGCGCGGTGGCCTCGCCGGCCTACTTCAAGCGGCGCCAGGGCGCCTCGCTCGAGGACTTCCTGATGGAGACCATCGCGCTCGCGCCCAAGCTGGCCGCGCGATTGAAGAACGCCACGCTGATGGAGGGCGCCACCGCCACCGGCAACTACGCCTACGACTCCAAGTTCTGCCGCGGCGACCGCTTCATGATGGTGGGCGACGCCTATGCCTTCGTCGACCCGATGTTCTCCTCGGGCGTCTACCTCGCGATGAACAGCGGCTTCGAGGCCGCGGCGGCCGCCGACCTGTGGCTGCGCGGCGAGGCGAAGGAGGCCGAGCGCGCGTTCCGCCACTACGAGAAGGTCATGAAGCGCGGGCCGAGGATGTTCTCGTGGTTCATCTACCGCATCACCTCGCCGGCGATCCGGCGCCTGTTCATGGCGCCGCGCAACATCTGGCGCATGCAGGAGGCGCTGCTGTCGATCCTGGCCGGCGACCTGTTCCGCGACACCCCCATCGGCCCGCGCTTCTGGGGCTTCAAGGTGACCTACTACGCCTCCTGCCTCGGCATCCTGCCGCAGGCCATCAAGACCTGGGCCTGGCGGCGGCGCAACCTCAAGGAGTCGCTGGAGGCGGCGAAGTAGGGAGCTGGCTTCCGGACGCAGAGGACGCGAAGGTTTCGCGAAAGATGCAAAAGAAATCTCAAAGTTGTCTTCGGTCCCTTTCGCGTTCTTCGCGAAATCTTTGCGTCCTCTGCGTCCGGCTGCCCGATTTCGATGGTTTCAGTCCGGCGCCACCGTGTGCTGCGCCAGCGCCTCCAGCGCACGCACCAGCGCCGAGTGGTCCTGCTGCCCATGGCCCAGTGCCGCGCAGGCGTTCATCAGTTGCGCCGCGCCGGCCGTCTGCGGCAGCGCCACGCCCAGCGAACGCGCGCTCTGCAGCGCCAGGTTCAGGTCCTTCTGGTGCAGCGAGATGCGGAAGCCCGGCGCGAAGGTGCGCTTGATCATGCGTTCGCCATGCACCTCGAGGATGCGCGAGCTCGCGAAGCCGCCCATCAGCGCCTGGCGCACCTTGGCCGGATCGGCGCCGGCCTTGCTCGCGAACAGCAGCGCTTCGCCCACGGCCGCGATGTTCAGCGCCACGATGATCTGGTTGGCCACCTTGCAGACCTGGCCGTCGCCCAAGCCGCCCACCAGCGTCACGTTCTTGCCCATCTTCTCGAGCAGCGGGCGCACGCGGCCGAAGGTGCCTTCGTCGCCGCCGCACATGATCGTGAGGCTCGCGGCCTTGGCGCCCACCTCGCCGCCCGAGACCGGCGCGTCGATGTAGCCGCAGCCCAGCGCCTCGATGCGCTGCGCGAAGCCCTTGGTGGCGATCGGGTCGATCGAGCTGCAGTCCACCACGATCTTGCCCTTGCTCAGGCCCGCGGCCACGCCCTCGCGGCCCGGTTCGCCGAACAGCACCTTCTCCACGTCGGGCGTGTCGGGCACCATCACGAACACGATGTCGGCCTGGCGCGCGACCTCGACCGGCGAGGCGCAGATGGTGGCGCGCGAGATGAAGGGCTCGGGCGTGTTGCCGTGTGTGTTCACGAACAGCTGGTGGCCGGCCTCGAGCAGGTGGCCCGCCATGGGCGCGCCCATGATGCCCAGGCCGATGAATCCGATGCGTTGCGATGCTTGTTGCGTCATGTCTGAGGTTTCCTTGAATCTGGTCGTGTCGTCGTTCACTGCGCCCGGGTCAGCGTCTCGCGCCAGCCCAGGCCTTCGACGGTGGTGGCGCGCGGCTTGTATTCGCAGCCGATGAAGCCGTCGTAGCCGAGCGCATCGATGTGCTGGAACAGCCACGGGTAGTTGATCTCGCCCGTGCCCGGCTCGCCGCGGCCCGGGTTGTCGGCCAGCTGGATGTGGCCGATGCGCGCGAAGTGCTTGGTGAGCGTGTTGCCCAGCTCGCCCTCGGTGCGCTGCGCGTGGTAGATGTCGTACTGCACGCGCAGGTTGGGCGAGCCCACCTCGTCGATCAGCGCGATCGCCTGCTCGGTGCGGTTGAGGAAGAAGCCGGGAATGTCGAAAGGGTTGATCGGCTCGACCAGCAGGCGGATGCCCGCCGCCTCGAGCTCGGAAGCGGCGATGCGCAGGTTCTCGACCACCGTGCGGTGGGCGATGTCGTGGCTCACGCCGGCCGGCACCTTGCCGACCAGGCAGTTGACCTGCGGGCAGCCGAGGGCCGTGGCGTAGTCGATGGCCATCGCGATGCCTTCGCGGAACTCGCCGATGCGCTCCGGATGGCAGGCGATGCCGCGCTCGCCCTTGTCCCAGTCGCCGGCCGGCAGGTTGTGCAGCACCTGCACGAGGCCGTTGGCGCGCAGCGCGGCGGTGAGGTCCTTCTTCTCGAAGGGGTAGGGGAACAGGTACTCCACCGCCTCGAAGCCCGCCTTGGCGGCGGCCTCGAAGCGCTGCAGGAACGGCAGCTCGGTGAAGAGCATGGTGAGATTGGCTGCGAACTTGGGCATGGGGGTCTCTCAATCAAAGCAAGTCAAATCGGGATCGGACTTCCGGACGCGAAGGACGCAAAGGTTCCGCGAAGTTCGCGAAAGAACAGCCACAAAAGTTTTCTTGAATTCCTTTGGCGTCCTTCGCGAAACCTTCGCGTCCTCTGCGTCCGGCTGCCCGCATTCAGTCCAGCAGCACCGCCGCCACTGCGGTGGGCGCATCGGCCGGCGTTTCCGCGAGCGGCTCGAACTCGGTGATGTTGTCGATCTCGGTGCCCATCGCGATGTTGGTCACGCGCTCGAGCATCACCTCGATCACCACCGGCACGCCGTGCTCGGCCATCAGCGCCTCGGCGCGGTGGATCGCGGGGGCGATCTCTTCCTGGCGGTTGACGCGGATCGCCTTGCAGCCCAGGCCCTCGACCACCTTCATGTGGTCCACGCCGTAGCTGCTCTCTATGCCGGCGTCGGGGCCCGCGTTGATGTTGTCGAAGGCCAGCTGCACGCAGTAGTCCATCTCGAAGCCGCGCTGCGCCTGGCGGATCAGGCCGAGGTAGGAGTTGTTGACCACGATGTGGATGTAGGGCAGCTTGAACTGCGCCCCCACCGCGAGCTCCTCGATCATGAACTGGAAGTCGTAGTCGCCCGAGAGCGCGACGATCTTGCGCGTGGGGTCGGCCGCGCGCACGCCGAGCGCGGCGGGAATGGTCCAGCCCAGCGGGCCGGCCTGGCCGCAGTTGATCCAGTGGCGCGGGTTGTAGACGTGCAGGAACTGCGCCGCGGCGATCTGCGACAGCCCGATGGTGCTGACGTAGCAGGTGTCGTTGTCGAAGTTGTTGTTCATGCACTGGTACACGCGCTGCGGCTTCATCGGCACTTCGTCGAAGTTGGTCTTGCGCAGCATGGTCCTCTTGCGCTCGATGCACGCGTTGGCCCACTCGCGGCGGCTCGGCAGCCGGCCCGCGGCCTTCATCTCCTCGGCCACCTGCACGAACAGCTCGAGCGCGGCCTTGGCATCGGAGACGATGCCGAAGTCGGGCGTGAACACGCGGCCGATCTGCGTGGGCTCGATGTCCACGTGCACGAACTTGCGGCCCTTGGTGTAGACGTCGACCGAGCCGGTGTGGCGGTTGGCCCAGCGGTTGCCGATGCCCAGCACGAAGTCGGAGGCCAGCATGGTGGCGTTGCCGTAGCGGTGGCTGGTCTGCAGACCGCACATGCCGGCCATCAGCGGATGGTCGTCGGGGATCGAGCCCCAGCCCATCAGCGTGGGGATCACGGGCACGCCGGTGGCTTCGGCGAAGCGCACCAGCAGTTCGCTCGCGTCGGCGTTGATGACGCCGCCGCCGGCCACGATCAGCGGGCGCTCGGCTGCGTTGAGCATCTCGATCGCGCGCTCGATCTGCGCGCGGCTCGCGGCCGGCTTGTAGGGCTTGAGCGGTTCGTAGCTGTCGATGTCGAACTCGATCTGCGCCATCTGCACGTCGAAGGGCAGGTCGATCAGCACCGGGCCCGGGCGGCCCGAGCGCATCAGGTGGAAGGCCTGCTGGAACACCTGCGGCACCTGGCCGGGTTCGCGCACCGTCACCGACCACTTGGTGACCGGCTTGGAGATCGACTCGATGTCGACCGCCTGGAAGTCTTCCTTGTAGAGGCGTGCGCGCGGTGCCTGGCCGGTGATGCACAGGATCGGGATCGAATCGGCCCAGGCCGAGTACAGGCCCGTGATCATGTCGGTGCCCGCGGGGCCCGAGGTGCCGATGCACACGCCGATGTTGCCGGCGACGGCGCGGGTGTAGCCCTCGGCCATGTGCGAGGCGCCCTCGACGTGGCGCGCGAGGATGTGCGCGATGCTGCCGCGTTGCCGCAGCGCCGAGTACATCGGATTGATGGCGGCACCGGGCACGCCGAAGGCCTGCGTCACGCCCTCCTTCTCCATCACCAGCACGGCGGCCTGGACCGCGGTCATCTTTGCCATTGAAAGTCTCCTTGAAAAGCTTGGGTCCACTGTAGGAAGCGGGGGGGATTCCAAGAAGACGGCACCGGGCCATAAAACCTATTCCAATCCGGAATAAGTGGCTAGGATGGCGGCGATTCGAAGGAGTGGCGATGGACCGGCTGTTGGCAATGGAAATGTTCGTGCGCGTGGTGGAGACCGGCAGCTTCTCGAAGGCCGCGCTCGAGTTCCACACCACCCAGCCCACGGTGACCAAGCAGATCGCCGCCACCGAGGCGCGGCTGAAAGTCAGGCTGCTCAACCGCAACACGCGCGGCGTGAGCCTCACCGAGCCCGGCGCGCTCTACTACGAGAAGTGCAAGTCGATCGTGCGCGACGCCGAGGAGGCCGACAGCGTGGTGCAGCTGCGCCAGAACCAGGCCCAGGGCCTGCTGCGCGTCGGCACCTCGGTGGCTTTCGGCCGCCGCGTGGTGGTGCCGCTCGCGCTCGAGTACATGCGCCGGTATCCGCAGGTGCAGATCGACCTGAGCTTCGAGGACCGCTACGTGGACCTGATCGCGCAGGGCATCGACGTGGCGGTGCGCATGGGCAAGCTGGCCGATTCGTCGCTGGGCGCGCGCTACCTGGGCGCCAACCCCTGGGCCATGGTCGCCTCGCCGGCCTACCTCAAGAAGCACGGCACGCCCAGGCGCGCACAGGACCTGAGCGCGCACGTGGCGCTGATCTACAGCAGCGTGGTGGGCGACGAGTTCTGGCGCATGCACACGCCCAAGGGCGAGCCGGTGACGGTGCCGGTGTCGGGCCGCTTCCGTTCCAACAACCTCTCGGCCGTGCTGGCGGCCGCGCGCGACGGCCTGGGCATCGCGCTGATGCCGCGCTACGTGGCCAGCGAGTCGCTGGCCGCGGGCAAGGTGCGCGCGGTGCTGGCCGACCATGCGCTGCCCGAGCAGGAGATCCACGCCGTCTTTCCCTCGCCCAAGCTGGTGCCGGGCAAGGTGTCGAGCTTCGTGGCCTTCCTGCAGGGGCGTTTCGACGAAGGCTGGTGGGACGCCTGACGGCGCCCTGCGATCCGCCGACATCCGTTCGGGCTGAGCCTGGCCTGTCCTGAGCAGGTCGAAGGGCGAAGCCTTGCGCGGCGCTTCGACAAGCTCAGCGTGAACGGGTGACTTTCTTCAGGCCTTCACGAAAGCCCCGTGCAGCCCCAGCGGCAACGCATAGGGCAGCGTGGCCTGCGCCACCGGCCCCGCCGCGAGATGGTCGGCCGCGAAGCACGAGAGCACCGTGCACCGGCGGCCGAAGTCGAGCGAGGTGCCCAGCACCCAGCCCGGCTTCCCGCCGTCGGGCACGAACACATGCTCCTCGACGATCGACTGCGCGCCGTGGACGAAGCGCTCGCTGCGGCCGCTCTCGACGTCGGTGCGCGCCACCGCCTGGAAGCCCGGCACGTCGGGCCGCGTCAGCGTGGCATGGATCACCTGGCGATGGCGCAGGCCGACGCGGCGCGGATCGATGCGCGGGAACTCGGCCTCCTGCGGCAGCACCTTCTGCGTGGCCCGGCCATCGGCCAGGTCGAGCGTCGCGACGGTCAGGCGCGGTTCGTTCTGGCGCACGCGGCGCGCGCGCATCAGCTCGCGGTTGGTCGTGAACACCGACTCGGCGTCCTCGGTGCGCACGTAGTCGACGTGGATGCGCGGGCCGCGCGGCGTGTCTTCCTCCCAGGCATTGCCGACATGGAACAGGAAGCCGGCCGGCAGGGTCAGCATCTGCCTTCGTTCCCAGTCGCGCTTGTCGACCACCAGCGCGCGCATGCCGAGCTCGGGCCGCCAGACGTGGGCGTCGAGGAAGCTGGCGCCGGCCTCCTTGCGCTTGCCGTCGTACACCAGCGGCGGCATCAGGAACACCAGGTGCCGGTCGGTCACGGCGAAGTCGTGGACCATCGGCAGGTCGGGCACCGGCACCGCGGCGGCGCGGCGCAGGCCGCCGTCGGGCGCGATCTCGTAGAGCGCGAGCAGGCTCGCGCCCGAGCTCACGCCGAAGTTCCACACCGTGCCGTCGGGGTCCACCTTCGGATGGGCCGAGAACGGCATGCCCGCGAGGTCGGCACGCCAGGTCTTCAGGCCCAGCGTGTCGAGCGTGCGCGCATCGAGGCGCGTGGCCGAACCGCCTTCCCACAGCGCCAGCACCTCGCCGCGCAGCGGCAGCACGCTGGTGTTGGCGACGTTGATGGCATCGGGCGAGGTCGGCGGCTCCACGCCCGGCGGCACGGTGCCGAAGGCCTCGACCAGCCGGCGCCCGGCGCGCAGCTCGGCCACGCGCTTGGGCGTGGCCACGTAGCGGCCCTGGTGCACCACCTCGCCGCCTTCGATCGCGAAGCGGTGCACCATGCCGTCGCCGTCGAACCAGTGGTGGTAGCGCTCGCCGCCCAGGTCGTGGCCGGTGGGGCCGACACGGAACAGCGTGCCGGCCACCGCGTCGGGAAAGCGTCCGCGCACCGTGGCGCGGGTCGGCGGCAGATCGCCGGGCGGCGTGGCGAAGCCGATCTTCCAGGGGGCGTCGGCGGCCTCGAACTGGGCCTGCCAGTTCTCCTCGCCGGCCGCGCCCGCCGCGCGGGCCCAGGGCGCGAGCAGGGGCAGGGCGCCGGTGCCGGCCAGCAGGCGCAGCAGTTCGCGTCGTTGCATGGCGGCCTCCTCAGCGCAGGCGGATGGCGCTCTGCAGGTCGGCGTCGACGCCGATCGCCGCGGCCTCGAAGTCGGGCGCGCCGAGCTTGCCCTTGGCATCGTTCGAGAAGCCGTAGCGCTCGGTCGGCAGGCCCACGAGGTTGGTGTCGAGCTTGCCGTTGCCGTTCTCGTCGGCATAGGCGCGCACCGCATAGCGGCCCGGCGCCAGGCCCGTGAACACCACGCGCGCCTTGCCCTCGCGCAGCGGCAGGCTCTGCGAGGCCAGCGGCTTGCTGGCGCCGAAGCTGGCGGCATCGGCGTACAGCGCGATGTAGAGCGTGGCCTCGGTGGCCGGGCCCTCGGCCACGTTGAGGCTGAGGTCGGCGGCCCGCGCGCTCAGCGGCGCGAGCGTGGCGGCGGTGAGCGCCGCGATCGCGGTCGCGGCGTACAGGGTGCGCGCGGCCGGGCGGGGCAGGAAGGCAAGAAAGTGCATGGCGGTCCTCGTCGTGTGGATGGAAGACCCGACGATCCCAAAGGCGGCGGATGCTGCCCAGCGCCATGCGACGGAACGCGCGAATGCGTGCGCGAAATGCGCGCAGGCCGGCGCGAACGGCCGGCCTGCGGAACGGTTTCAGCCCTTGTGCGGGCCCTTGGGACGGTCTTCCTGGGCGCCGTCGGCCGGCGTCTCGTGGCCCGTGCCCACATGGCCCGAATCGGCGAACAGGCTCCAGGCCGCCATGAACAGCGCCGCCACCACCGGCCCGATCACGAAGCCGTTGATGCCGAAGATCGCCATGCCGCCGATGGTCGACATCAGCACGATGTAGTCGGGCATCTGCGTGTCCTTGCCCACCAGCACCGGGCGCAGGATGTTGTCGACCAGGCCGATCACGAACACGCCGACGAAGATCAGGATGCCGCCCTGCCAGAAGTGGCCAGTGGCGAGGAAGTAGATCGCCACCGGGCCCCAGATCAGCGCCGCGCCCACGGCGGGCAGCAGCGACAGGAAGGCCATCAGCACCGCCCACAGCAGCGCGCCCTGCACGCCGAGGAACCAGAAGGCCAGCCCGCCCAGCGTGCCCTGCGCCACCGCCACCGCCACGTTGCCCTTGATGGTGGCGCGGATCACGGTGGTGAACTTGTTGAGCAGGTAGTGCGTGTGCGGCTTGGCCAGCGGCAGCGCGTCGCGCATGGTCTTCGACAGCGAGGCGCCGTCGCGCACCAGGAAATAGAGCAGGTACAGCATCACGAAGAAGCTGACCACGAAGTCGAAGGTGTTCTGCCCGATGGCCAGCGCCTGGCTCGCGATCAGCTGGCTGCCCTGGCCGGCGATGGCCGAGATGCGCGCCTGCCAGGCCGCCGCGTCGCCGAGGTTGAAGCGCTCGACCAGGTTCAGCAGCCACTGCGGCGTGGCGGCCAGGATCTGCTGGAAGTAGGCCGCGAAGTCGATCTGCCCGAACGGATGCTCTGCGTGACCAGCACCACTTCCTGCACCAGCGACACGCCGATCATCGCCAGCGGCAGGATCACGATCACCAGGCAGATCGCGAGCGTGGACAGCGCCGCCGCGTTGCGCTTGCCGGGCATCTTCCTGAGCAGCCACTTGTAGAGCGGCGTGAACAGGATCGCGAGCGCCACGCCCCAGAGCACCGCGCCGAAGAACGGCATCAGCACCCACAGGAAAGCGACGGTGACGGCGGCGAGCAGGGCGAGGAACACGCCGCGCTGGAGTTGGGGTGAGTTCATGGTTGAACCGGACTGTAGCCCAGCCCGTCGGGCCTCCCCTGTAGTCGCGGGCGCCTTCGTGCGCCGCCACGGACCGTGGCCGCGGACCTAGTGCACGTTTTCAGCGCTTGGCGCGCGGCAAGGCCACCGGCGCCAGCGTGGCGCGCAGCCGCGCCGAGGCATCGGGTTCGGCGCTGGCCTCGACCTCGAGCGCGCGCTCGACGTTGCCGATGTGCGCCAGCATCAGGCTGCGCGCGCGTGGCCGGTCGCCGTTCTCGAGCGCGGCCACGATGGCCTCGTGGTCGGCGCAGGACTGGCCGGCCTCGTGCTTCGACTGGTAGAGCGTGGCCGCGAGCGTGGTGCGCGCCGTCAGGTCGCGCAGCACGTCGACCAGCAGCTGGTGGCCGAGCTGCTCGGCCAGGCAGACGTGGAAGTCGGCCAGCAGGAAGGCGCGGGTGGCGGCGTCGGCGCCTTCCACCGCGCGCTGCTCGTCGGCGATGTGGTCGCGCAGCTTGCGGATCACCTTCGCCAGCGGCCGGCCCTCGGGCTCCGAGAGGATGCCCGACTCGATGATGCGGCGCGCGCGGAAGGCGTCGCGCGCCTCCTCGGCCGAGGGCTCGACCACGTACCAGCCGCGGCGCGACTGCACCTCGACGAAGCCGCGCGCCTGCAACTGCATCAGCGCCTCGCGCACCATGGTGCGGCTGACCGCGAAGTTCTCGGCCAGCGCCTGCTCGCCGAGCCGCTCGCCGGGCGCGAGCTTCTGCGCGAGGATCGCCTCGACCACGCGCTCGGCGATGACGGTGGGGCTGACTTCGGTGGAGCTCATCGGTGGCGGGGCGGGTGGCGTGGGTGGTTTCAGTGGCGGCCGAGGGCGGCGCCGGAGGGCGGCGCGCCGGATTCTGCCAGCGCCGGATCGAGCGCCGGTTCGTCGGGCGCCACGCGGCCGTCGAGCACCGCATGGGCGCGCTCGCGGTCGATGTCGCCTTCCCAGGCGGCGATCGCCACCGTCGCCACGCAGTTGCCGATCAGGTTGCCGAGCGCGCGCGCGATGCCCATGAACCAGTCGACCGACAGCACCAGCACCAGCCCGATCGCGGGAATCGCCGGAATCGCATGCAGCGTGGCGGCCAGCACCACGATCGCCGAGCCCGGCACGCCGTGCGCGCCCTTGGAGGTGACCAGCGAGATCGCGAGGATCGTCAGGAGGTCGGTCATGGTGATCGGCGTGGTGGTGGCCTGCGCGATGAACACCGCCGCCAGCGTGATGTAGATCGAGAAGGCGTCGAGGTTGAACGAGTAGCCCGTGGGGATCACCAGGCCCACCGTCGAGTCGCGGATGCCCATGCGGCGCAGCTTGGCCATGATCTGCGGCAGCACGCTGTCCGACGAGGTGGTGGCGAACACGATCGCGAGCTCTTCGCGCAGGTAGCGCAGCAGCTTCCACAGGCTGAAGCCCGACATGCGCATCACGAAGCCCAGCACCACGAACACGAACACCAGCACCGCGAGGTAGAACAGCGCGATCAGCATGCCGAGCTGCTTGAGCGAGCCCACGCCGTATTGGCCGACCGTGAAGGCGATCGCGCCGAGCACGCCCAGCGGCGCCAGCTTGATCAGGATGCCCATGATCTTGAACAGCACCAGCGACAGCGCGTCCACCACCACCGCCACCGGCTTGCCGCGCTCGCCGAGCAGCGACAGCGCGCAGCCGAACAGCACCGCGAACAGCAGCACCTGCAGCACGTCGCCGGTCGCGAAGGCGTTCACCACCGTGGTGGGGATCAGCTTCAGCAGGAACTCGACCGTGCCGCCGCTGGTGAGCTTGTCGGCATTGGAGGCATAGGCGCTCATCGCGGCCGGATCGAGCTTGCCCGGATCGACGTTCATGCCCACGCCGGGCTGGAACACGAAGGCCAGCACCAGCCCCATCGCCAGCGCGACGGTGGTGAGCACCTCGAAGTAGATCAGCGCCTTCACGCCGACGCGGCCCACGCGCTTCAGGTCGCCCGCGCCGGCGATGCCATGCACCACCACGCAGAAGACCAGCACGGGAATGATCATCTTGATCAGCTTGATGAAGCCGTCGCCCAGCGGCTTGAGCTTGACGGCGAACTGCGGGGCCAGCAGGCCCAGCACCACGCCGATCAGCAGGGCGAGCACGACCTGGCCGAACAGGGAGCGGGTGAAACGACGCATGGAAATCTCCTGTGTTATTTGCATGCAAGTCGTCGAAAATCTTGCATACAAGCAATGTAGGCAAGAAAGGGCCCGGGTCGGCAGAGGGTATTCCCGGGCCTGTGGGAGCGCCGCCTGGAGGAAAGCGGCCGCCGCGCGACGGTCGAACGGGTTCGACGAACGGGGGGCGTCGATGCTCAGGCCGAACTCGACCTCGGACGCCGCGAACGCCCGCCCTGTCCCTGCTTCGGAGAGCGTTGCCATGCACGCATGTAGGCGATCAGCGACTGGGAAAGATGGTCGGCGGCGAGCGACAGTCGGCGGGAGTAGCTGGCGACCAGCGTGGCGCGCGCGGATCGCAGCGGGGCGTCGGTCAGCGGAATCGCCACCACTTTTCCCCGCGTCGACCAGGGGGGCGACGACGTCCCTCGGTTGCAATGTGATCAGCCCCGAATCCGCCACCAGCTGGCTCGCAAAAGAAAGCGAATTCGTCTCGATCGCGATGTTCAGCTTGAACTTGCCTTTCGAACTGACGCGATCGGCCAGTTGGCGCAGACCGAAGGACCTGTCGGGCAACACAAGGGGAACGTCCGCAACCTGCGCGAGTGCACAACTGCGCAACCCGGCGGCGGGATGCCGGGCTGCGGCGATGACACACAGGGGTTGATCGATCTTCTGCAGCTCGATCAGATCGGGACGGGGCGAGGCACCGAACAGGATGCCCAGGTCGTACTTGTGTTCGGCGACGGCTTCGCCCACGGCATGCGATCCCATGAGATCGAGGGAAAAGCCGATGCCTGGGTGCGTGGCGATGAAGCTCGGCATGAAGCTGGACAGGAGGCCGTGCAGGATGCCTTCGACACATCCGACCCTGACATGGCCCTTGACCAGCGTCTCGTACTCGTGAATGCGGCCCTTCAGATCGGCCAGCTGGGTCTTGTTGTCCTGCGCGTAGCGAAGCAGCAGTTCTCCCGCGGCGGTCAGGGCCATGCCCCGCGCATGGCGCTCGAAGACGGGAACGCCCAGTTCGTCCTCCAACAACGCGATCTGGCGACTCACGGCACTCTGGGCCACGAAGAGCTTTTCCGCTGCCATGCGCACCGAGCCGAAGGCCGCGACCTCGTGAAAGTACCGAAGGGTTGTCGATTCGATCATGCGTGCACTCTACGTGAGGAAAAGGCCGAGAGGCGGGGCGGGCGCCAGGCAGGGGAGGGGTGGAGTACGGGCCCTTCTTGGTGGGCCAACGGGAAGGCAGCGGGCGCTGATTCGAGGCGCGAACGGTGAAGCACGGCCGATGCAAACACACCGTGGTCCGGCGCTATCGATGATCCAAATATTCGAACGCTGCCTTCGAAATTCGATGCCGTTCCCGCGCGCATCCGCTGCTAGATTTCGGTCGAATCCTTTCCCCGAAGGACGACGTCCCGATCGAATTCGCGAGGATGAAACAGACATCGAGAAAGCCGCGCGACGCATCCCGTCGCCGGACGCCTTCCTGATGACGTTCCTGCCTCCCGTCCTTCTTTTCTCGCTCTCTCAGCCTCTCAAAAGGAAACGACGTGTCGGCAATTCCAATCTCCCTGCCCGGTGGCTATCGGTTCATTCCGGGGGTGGACCAATACTCGGCTGGCGTGGCTGCCGAGCCAGGGTTTCGCATCGAACGGGTGCGATTTCCGGAGCCGCTGCCGCTGAAGCAGGGCTTCCGGCGCATCAGGGAATTTCTCGAACATGCTTCGCGCCCGCTGGCTGCCTTCTGCGCCTGCGAACTGCGTTCCCCGGCCCCGTTCACCGAACACGGCTTCGTCGAGTTCAACAAGCTCTACGTGGGAACCTTGAGGGAGTGGGGGCTTTTCATCGGGCAGCTCAATCCGGTTGCGCGAAGCAACGTCTGCCCCGTGCTGTTCCCTCCGTCGGAGCCCTCGTTCCATGCCTTCAGCTATACCGTGCCCGACGCCACGGCGGCGGCTTCCTTCATCGTGGCGGGCAGCGCCGAAGCACCTGAAGGCAAGGGGCCCTATCGCAACCATGCCGTGTGCCTGGGCGACACCTCGCCGCCCGCCATCCTTGAAAAAGCCCGGTGGGTGCTCGACGAGATGGAGCGGCGTCTGGCATCGCTGGGCTTCACCTGGGCGAACACCACGGGCTCGCAGCTCTACACCGTGCACGACATTCATCCCTTCATCGCCGACGAAATCGTCAAGCGTGGTGCCGCGCGTCACGGGCTGACCTGGCACTACAACCGCCCGCCCGTGGTCGACCTCGAATACGAGATGGACTGCCGGAGCGTCGCCCATGAGCGCGTCGCGATCTGACGAGCCTGTGCGAACAACCCTCCCAGCCCTCACCGAGACCACACCCATGCCAAGAAAACTGCAGCATCGCCTGGCCGCGCTCTGTGTTGCCCTGTCGTCCCTGGGGATGGCCGGCGTCGCCGATGCCCGGAACATTCAGGAGCGCAACTTCAAGTTCGCCTTCGTCAATCAGAAAGAGCATCCGCAAGGCATGGGGGCGCAGCGCTTCGCGGAGATCGTGGAGAAGAAGAGCGGCGGCAAGATGAAGGTCAAGCTCTTTGCCTCCGGCGTGCTGGGGGGCGATGCCGCTGTCATTTCCTCGCTGCAAGGTGGCACCGTGGATCTGACCATGGCGATACCGGGCCTGCTGTCGGGCATGGCCAAGGAGTTTTCGCTGTTCGACCTGCCCTTTCTCTTCAACAACGAGAAGGAGGCCGACGTGGTGCTCGACGGTCCGGTCGGCCGCAAGCTGCTGGACAAGCTGCCCGAGAAGGGCCTGATCGGCCTGACCTACTTCGAGCACGGCTTTCGCAACGTCACCAACTCGCGGCGGCCGGTGGCCCGCATGGAAGACCTGCAAGGCCTCAGGCTGCGCGTGATGCAGATCCCCGTGATGATCGATGCCTTCGGTGCGCTGGGCGCCAATCCGTCGCCGCTGCCGCTGCCCGAGGTCTATACCGCGCTGGAGCAACGGGCCGTCGATGGCCAGGAAAATCCGTACTCGCTGGTGGAAGCCTCGAAGTACTACGAAGTCCAGAAGTACGGTTCCGACACGCGCCACGCGTTCAACCCCGTCGTGCTGCTGTTCAGCAAGAAGGTGTGGGACCGGCTGTCCGAGGACGAACGCATGATTCTGCGCGACGCCGCCAGGGAAACGCAGCCCTTCCAGCGCGCCGCCAACCGCGACGTGAACGCCAGGGCCGCCGAATTCCTGAAGAGCAAGGGGATGGTGCTGACCGAGTTTTCGGCGCAGGAGCGAGAACGCCTGCGCGACAAGCTCAAGCCGGTCACCGACAAGTACGTCAGGCAGATCGATCCGGCGCTGACGCAGGAACTTTTCTCCGAGCTTGGCAAGGTGCGCGGTGTCGCGAGGTAGCCGCTCGGGCACGTGTGCGGACCGGGCAGCCGGCTTCGCGGCGCGCTGCGTCGACGGCTATTGCCGGCTGCTGAGCAGCCTGATCGCCTTGTTTCTCGCAGTCATGGTGGTGCTTGTGTTCGGCAATGTGGTCTTGCGCTATGGGTTCAATTCGGGCATCACCGTGTCCGAAGAAGTGTCGCGCTGGCTGTTCGTCTGGCTCACTTTCCTGGGCGCAGTCGTGGCACTGAAGGAGCATGCGCACCTGGGCACCGACATGCTGGTTTCGCGCCTTCCCCTGGCCGGCAAGAAGGTCTGCCTGTTCGCGGGCCACCTGCTGATGCTGTTCGTCGCCTGGTTGCTTTTCAAGGGGAGCCTGGAGCAGATCAGGATCAATTGGGACGTCGCGGCGCCGGTGACCGGGGCATCGGGTGCCATCTTCTATGCCTCCGGCCTGGTCTTTGCCGTCTCCGCAGCGGTGCTGGTCCTGCGCGACCTGTGTCTGGCCCTGGCGGGCCGGCTCGGCGAAGCGGACCTCGTGATGGTCAGGGAGTCCGAGGAGCAGGGCGAACTGGAGGCGTTGCGGGCCGAACTGGCGCGTGAGGACGCCCTGCGGGTCGACGCACCGCGGCAATTGCCATGACCATCGCCATCTTTCTCGGTGCGCTGTTGGGTGCGATGGCGCTGGGCATTCCCATTGCCTTTGCATTGCTTGCGACCGGCGTCGCATTGATGTGGCACCAAGACCTCTTCGATGCGCAGATCCTGGCGCAAAACGTGATCAACGGCGCCGACAGTTTTCCGTTGCTCGCGATCCCGTTCTTCATGCTGGCCGGCGAAATCATGAACGTCGGTGGCCTGTCGCGCCGCATCGTCAACCTCGCGCTGACCCTGGTCGGCCCTGTGAAGGGCGGCCTGGGCTATGTGACGATCATGGCGGCCGTGCTGCTTTCCGCCCTGTCGGGTTCGGCAGTGGCCGATGCCGCCGCATTGACCGCGCTGCTGCTGCCGATGATGGTGCAGGCCGGCCACGACAAGGCGCGTTCAGGCGGCCTGATCGCGGCGTCGGGTGTGATCGGCCCCGTGATCCCGCCGTCGATCGGCTTCGTGATCTTCGGTGTGGCGGCCAATGTCTCCATCAGCAAGCTGTTCCTCGCGGGCATTGCGCCCGGACTCATGCTCGGCGCGGCGCTGTGGTGCACCTGGTGGTGGCTGGGGCGGCATGAAAAGATCGCGACAGGGCCCAGGACATCGCGCGCGCAGGTGCTGAAAGCATTGCGCGAATCGACATGGGCGCTGATGCTGCCAGCCATCATCCTCGTCGGGCTGCGCCTGGGCGTATTCACCGCGACGGAGGCCGCGGTGGTCGCGGCGGTCTATGCGTTGTTCGTCTCCACCGTCGTCTACCGCGAGCTGAAGCTGCGCCAGCTTCACGCGATCTTCGTCATGGCCGCCAAGACCACTTCGGTGATCATGCTGCTCATTGCGGCGGCGATGGTTTCCGCGTGGCTCATCACGGTGGCCGAACTGCCGGGCAAGGTGATCGCGCTGCTCGAGCCCTTCATGGGCAACCCGACCCTGCTGCTGATGGCGATCATGGTGCTCGTGATGATCGTCGGCACGGCGATGGACATGACGCCGACCATCCTGATCCTGACGCCCGTGCTGATGCCTGTGGTCAAGGCGGCGGGCATCGACCCGGTCTACTTCGGGGTGCTGTTCATCATCAACAACGCCATCGGCCTGATCACCCCTCCCGTGGGGACCGTGCTGAACGTGGTGGCGGGCGTCGGGCGCATGCGAATGGACGACGTCACGCGGGGCGTGCTGCCTTTCATGGCGGCACAGTTGGCCGTGATGTTCCTGCTGGTCCTGTTTCCGGCGCTGGTCACCACGCCGGCGCGCTGGTTCTCGGACTGAAGATCTCGCCAGGTCTGCGCGGCAGCTCTCGTTTCATGGGCAGGAGGGCCCTCGGCCCGTGCGTCCGGCCCATGAAAAATGCCCCGCGCGAGCGGGGCATCGGACCTGGAAGCGGGGGCCGTTACTTCGTGGCCAGCAGGAACACCTGCTGCGTCTGGTCCCGCTGCAGACGCGTGGCGTTGCGCGTGCTCGCGAAGGCGATCACGCCGCCCGAGGTCACGGGCCAGGTGTTGATGCCGGTGCCCTTCAGCAGCGTGCCGGTGTCCCAGCCCGCGGGCTTCTTGTAGACCGCGGTCATCACGCGCCAGCGCCAGTCGGCCGAGCGCGAGTCGAACCAGACCGCGCGCACCGAGCCGTCCTTGTCCACGCCCAGGCGCGGGCGCTGGCTCATGGTGGTCGGCTCCGCGGCCAGCACCGTGGGGGCCGAGAAGGTGGCGCCGCCGTCGGCCGACACGGCCGCGAGCACCGCGATGTTCTTGCCGGCCGGTTCCTGCTCCTTGCTTTCCCAGGCCACGACGAGGTCGCCGTTGCCGCCGAAGACCACGTCGGGATGGCGATCGGCACGGTCGGTGGCGCCGAGGCTCACGGGCGTCTTCCACGCGCCGGCGGCGTCGCGCACCGCGACCTGGATCTGCCAGTCGTCGGGATTCGAGCCGTCGCCATAGGCGGCGGCGCCGGTCCACAGCGGATCCTGGTCGTTGCGGTTGTCCTGCCAGGCCACGGCGACCCGGCCGTCGGCCGCGACCGTCAGGTTCGGCAGCACCGAGGCCGGGTAGTGCGGCGAGCGCGTGTCGTCGAGCACGCCGGCGTCGACCGACTTGCCGGCGCGAGAGAGGTTGCGCGGCTGCGCGTCGGTGCCGACCTCCTGCACCATGATGTCGAAGGGCTGGTCGGCGCGGATCTCCTGCCAGGCCAGCACCGGCTTGCCGCTCGCGGCCACGGCGACGTCCGGATGCTCGGCGCGGCCCTCGAGCGAGCGCACGGTGTCGGTCGAGGCCCAGGTGGCGCCGCCGTCGGCCGAATGGCGCAGGTTGATGACCGGGCGGTGCGGCACCTGCACCGCGTCTTCCTCCCAGGCCACCCAGACGTCGTTGCCGCGCACGGCCACGCGCGGGAAACGCGCCTGGCCCTTGCCGCTCAGCGTGCGGCCGGCATCGCTCCAGGCGCCCTTGGCATCGCGGCGGCGGTAGACCACGGTGCTGGTGGCGTCGCCGTGCATCTCGAAGACGACGTGCGTCACGCCGTCGGCGGTCACGATGTCGGGGAAGCCGGCGAAGTCGCCGCGCGCACCGGCGACGCGCAGGGCGCCGTCGGCCACGCTGTTTTCCTTGGGCACGGCGATCTCGGGCTTGGCCTCGACCGGGGCCGGCGAGACGAAGATCGGCGACACGGCGGCCTTGAGTTCCATCGCGGGCGCGGCCGGCGGAATCGGCACGTTGATGCCGCGCACCTCGACGCGGTACCAGTCGGGCTGCGAGCCGGCGGTGATGTCGACCGTGTAGGTCTCGTCGTCGCGGGTCGGCTTGAAGGTCTTCATCGGGCCGGCGCTCTTGCCGGGCATGCGGAACAGCAGCACGTTCATGCCGGCGGCACGCTGCACGCCGATGCGCAGGTGGCCGGTGGTGCCCGCGGGCACGAAGACCTCGTCGCCGCTCATGGCGGTGTAGCCGCCGCCCTTGAGGTCCGTGGTCATCGAGACGCCGGGGCCGGTCGGGTTGATCGACAGGCTGGTGTAGCCCGCGCGCAGCGCCTCGAGGATGCCGCGCTCGTTGTAGCCCTTGGCCAGCACCTTGGTCACCGGCATGCCGGGGCTGTTGAGATAGGGCGCGCCCCAGTACTCGCGGAAGTGGTTGTCGCTGGCGCCGGCCACGCCGAAGCGGAAGCCCGCGTTCCAGCGGTTCTCGGCGTAGTCCATCTGCTTGTCGGGGCTCTTCGAACGGTTCCAGACCTCGACCAGGTTGACGCCCTGCACGTTGGCATTCACGTTGGGCGTGCCGTCGGCATTCGTCTCGCCGTCGTCGGCATGCGCGACCGACCAGATGGCGCCCTGGGAATGCGCGTCCCAGATCGACTGCTGGACCAGCGCGAACTGCGCGCGGTCCGGATGCATCGCACCCTGCTCGACCGAGTCCACGCCGCCGAGCGCGATGGCATGCGGCTTGCCGTTCGCTTCCTCGCCGCGGATCAGCAGCAGCGACGACGACTCCCACAGCGGGTCGTAGTGCTGGTCGTAGGTGCGGTGGTCGGTGAAGGGCACGAAGTCCAGGCCGGTGCGGCCGGCCTGGCCGATCTGGTCGGCCAGCGAGAGGTTGCCCTTGGCCTTGTCCTTGTTGAGCTGGCGCGGCGCGCTGCCGTCGTCGGAGTGGTCGTCGTGCACGTGGGTGTCGCCCTTGAACCAGGTGCCGGTGGGCGCGGCGTTCGCGGCCAGCGAGAACTTCGCCACCACGTTGCGCGCCTGGTCCATCGTCAGTTCGCAGGCCTCGGTGCCTTCGCAGGCGCCCTGCCAGCCGTCGAAGACCGAGCCGCGCGCGGCGGTGGCGATGAGCTTGACGCTCGCGCCCTGGGCGTAGTCGGCGCTGCACTGGGTGTCGCAGGCGAGCGCGGTGTCGAGCGACTCCACGTCGCCGCTGCCGTTGCCCTGCACGCTCACGGCCGCTGCTTGGCGCGCGTTCGAGGTGTCGGGCGTGCCGGGCGTGCCGGTGCCATCGGCGCCGCCCGAACCCTGGCCGGCGGGTGGGGGAAGGAAAGCGAATCCGCTGCTGCCCGAGCCGCCCCCGCACGAGGCGAGAAAGACGGCGCAGGCCACCGCGAGGAAGCGCTTGGAAAAAGACGGGGGGCGTCGTGAACACCATGAACCTCTGGAAAAGAAGACGGCTTCCGCCATGCAGGGCTGCGCGGCCGGAAGGATTCCGTCGAAATGAAAACCAAAGGATGGTGTTTGTTCTTTACATCCACGTGAAAAATATTCAGTCTAATTTCTTCATAAGATAAATAAAGTTCAAAGCCGTGCCGCCGGCGCCAGCAGCGACGCGATCGTCGCGCGCAGGGTCTGCGCATCGACGGGCTTGTGCAGCAGCGGCCAGCGCGTGGCGCGCGCCTCGCGCAAGGCCTCGGACGAGGTCTCGCCCGTGATGAAGACCACCGGGAACTCGCCATGCAGCGCGCGCAGCCGTGCGACCAGCGCCGGCCCGTGCTCGTTGCCGCGCAGCCGCAGGTCCGCGATCAGCAGGTCGGGGCAGCCGCCGGCGTCGAACAGCGCCGCCGTGCCGGCGGCATCGAGGGCGGTGCGCACCTCGAGCTGCCAGGCCCGCAGCAGGGTCGTCATGCCGCGCACGATGTCGGGTTCGTCGTCGACCAGGTAGATCGTCGGTCGGGCGCCGGTCGCGGCCTCGAGCGCGGCGGCCGGCGGCGGCGGTGGCGTGGCCACGGCCACGGGCGGCGCTGTCTCGCGCACGCCGGGCATGCGCACCTCGAAGCGGCTGCCGGCACCGAGCCGCGAGCGCAACGAGATCCGCGCGCCGATCAGCGTCACCAGCCGCTCGACGATCGCCAGCCCCAGGCCCACGCCCTGGCTGCGATCGCGCCCCGCGTTGCCGAGCTGGTAGAACTCCTCGAAGACGCGGTCGTGCTCCGCGGGGGCGATGCCCCGGCCGCTGTCCTCCACCACCAGGATGGCGCACAGGCCGTCGTGCCGCAGCCGCACGCGCAGGCCGCCGCGCTCGGTGTACTTGATGGCGTTGTCGATCAGGTTGCGCGCGATGCACAGCACCGCGGTGGGATCGCTCTCGAGCGTGACGGGCCGCAGCTCGCGCGTGAAGTACAGGCCCTTGGCCGCGGCGGCCGCCTCGAACTCGGCGCAGACGCTCGCGATCAGCGCGTCGAGCGCGAAACGCTGCCGCACCGGCACGTAGTGGCCCGAGGAGAGCTGCGACAGGTCGAGCAGCCCGTGCAGCAGCGCGCCGAGCGAACGCACCAGCTGGTCGATGTGCGTGGCCACCTCGTCCAGCGTGGCCGGCGTGGGGCTCGCGGCCAGGATCGCGCTGTAGACCGACAGCGCGTGCAGCGGCTGGCGCAGATCGTGGCTCGCCGCCGCGAGAACGCGCGTGCGCGCCAGCGCCGCGGCCTCCGCGCGCGTGACCGCGGCCTTGACCTCCTCGTTGCTGCGCTCGAGGTGGCGCACCATCTCGTCGCGTTCGCGCCGGATCGCCACCGAGCGCGTGAGCAGTTTCTCGTTCTCGTGGGATGCGAACAGAAGCACCAGGATGTAGGCAATGGTCATGAACGTGGTCGCAAGCAGGTGCTCCGGATGCATCAGTACCCACGAGATGGACGTGGGAACGAGGATTGCGCTCACATAGGCGCCCGCGACCAGGCGTGAGGAAATCGAGACCGCGGCCCCGATGGCGGGCATCGCGACCAGGATGAACATCAGGAATGTCTGATTCAACGCGCTCAGGTCAAGCTTGAAAAGAGGCAGCATCACGCCTGCCTCGGCACCCGCCAGGAACGCCAAGAAGAACTGCTGGCGCAAAGCCTTGCGGGGATCGATACGCGAGAGACGCCGCAGCAGGTGCCATGAGTGGGCCGCCCTTGCCGCCTCCATGCACATGACCGCTCCTGCCCAGAGCGCGAACTCGATCACCGGAACCTGAGGCAGAAGCACGAACGCAGATCCGACGACCATCAGCGCTTGCACGAGCGGCATGCGCAGAAGAACACGCGCATGCAGTTCGACGAACTCCCGCCGCAACTCGTGCTCGAACGAGGCCTCGGCGGCAGGGTCGGGTGTCGCTGGCACGGGACCCCGCGGCGGCTCAGGACGGACGCGGCAGGTCCAGCAGGCCGAGCCGTCCCGCGGTGATCACGGCCTCGGTCCGGTTGTGGACGTCGAGCGCCTCGAACAGCCCTCGTATGTATTCCTTGACCGTGTACTCGGACAGCCGCAGCTCGCGCGCGATCGACTTGGTCGGCAGGGCCCGGGCCAGGCCGCGCAGCACGTCGAGCTCGCGCGGGCTCAGCGCCGGGCGCCGGGGGGCCACCGCGACGGTGCTCAGCACTTCCTCGGGCAGATGGATCTGGCCCGCCAGCACCCGTTGCAGCGCCTGCGTCAGGGTCGCGGGCGGCATGCTCTTGGGCACGAAGCTCATGGCGCCGGCATCGATGCAGGCATGCACGGTCGCGAGGTCGCTGGTGGCCGAGACGATCACCACGGCGACATCGGGCGCGGCCGCCTTGAAGGCCGTGAGCGCATCGAGGCCGCGTTCGCGCGCGAGCGTGAGGTCGAGCAGGCAGACGGAGAGGTCGGGATGTTCGGCGGCGAGCGCGGTCGCCTCGCCGAGGGTGGCGGCCTCGTAGACGGCCGCGCGGCTCTCCATGCCGGCGAGCAGCAGGCGCAGTCCCGCACGGAACAGCGCGTGGTCGTCCACGACAAGAATCTTCATCTTGTGCCTCTCCCTGCGCAGGGCCGGTGCTGGCCGCGCGGCCGCGTTTTTACACCATCGAGGGGGCTGGCGGTGCGTTGGCCCCTCGCATGAGGGGATGTGCGGCGGGGGCGGAAAAACTATCGTCGTCCGATGACGCTCAAGCGCCTTCATCAATTGCTGCGAGTGGCTTCGCACCTGCTGGACCAGGCGGCGGACGACGTCCACAAGACCCGGCTCCAACCCCTGTCCGACAACATCGAAAGAATAGGCCGCGCGCTGATCGAGGCGATGGAGGTGCAGCGGCAGATCCAGCTCCTGCAGCCCGAGCTCCGGCTCCGGACGCTGGCCGCGCCGCCGCGCGAGCGCGATGCCATCCTGCTGTTCGCGCGCTGCATGGCGGAAGCCATCGAGCTCGAGGAACGCGGCGAGACCCAGGCGGCGATCGCGACCTACGAATGGTTCATCGGCAATTCGCGCTCGCTCGCGCGGCGGGCGATCGCGAAGGCGCAGATACGGCGGCTGTCTTCGGCGTCGGAGCCGGCGCGCTGAGCGGCGCGAGGCTCAGTGCAGCGTGCCCGGATGCTCGGCTTCCAGGCGCAGGCGTTCGGTCTGCTGCGCCAGCGCGACGGTCTCGGCGATCTCGCGCAGCGTGAGCCGCCCGGCCAGTTCGGCTTCGCCGGCCAGCACGTGTTGCAGCGCCTCCTGGCCCTTGGGGCCGGCCAGCCAGGTCGAGGCCGACGAGACCGATCCGCCGCCGAAGCGCACCTGCAGCGCCTTGCCCGCGGCGCGGCTGACGCGCATGAACGCCTCATGGTCGGTCGCGGCCGAGGCCTGGCGCACCACCAGGCAGAAGGCCTCGAGCTTGTCGGTCTCCACGCGCAGGCGGCGGGCCCTGGCTGCGCTCGGGGCGGCCGCACCGAGCAGCGCCGATGCCGCGGCTTCGCTGAACAGGCGGATCTCGCGCCCTTCCTCCCAGGCGGCATCGCCGCGCGACAGCACCTCGACCCGCCGGCCCTGGGCCCGGGCCGCGCGCTCGGCGGCGGCGCGCGCTTCGTCGGCCTGCGCCGGCGGCCATGCGAGCAGCGGCGACTCCGCCGTGCCGAGCACCGCCCACCGGCCCGCGGCATTGAGGCAGCGCGCGGGACCGTCCTGCCGCTCGGAGGCGAGCGAGGTCGAGGAGCGGTCCGCGAGGGACAGGAACAGGTACTGGGTGGGCGGCATGGGGGCGGGCTTTTCGGACGAAGGCTCGATTGTCCCCTCGTCGCCTTCGCGCGCTGCGGCGGCGTCAATTCGCGGCGAGGCCGGCCGAGGGGCTCGCAGCGGTTGCATCGAGTTGGTACAGCTCGTCGAGGAGCAATCGAACCCGGATCGGCACCATGCGATTCGAAGGAAGAATGGCATGAATCGGGGTGGCGGCCGGGCGAAAGGACTTGAGAACCTCGACCAGCCTGCCCTGCGCCAGCGCGTCGGCCACCATGTAGTCGGGAAGTTGCGCCAGGCCCATGCCCAGTTCGGCGGCGTGTGCCATCGACTCGCCGTCGGTCAGGCGTGCCAGGGTGACCGGCGCGGGGAACCGTTGATGGGCATTCCCCTTGAAGCGCCAGGCCTGATCCTTTCCGCACGTCGGCATGCGAAAGACGATCGCTCGGTGGTCACCGAGTGACTTCAGGTTCTGCGGCGTGCCGTGCTCCTTCAGGTAGCCGGGCGAACCGCAAAGAATCCATTGCTGTTGCGAAAAGCGCCGTGCCACCAGGCCCGAATCCGACATGGTGCCGATCCGCACCGCCAGGTCCACGCCTTCTCTGACCAGGTCGACGAACGCGTCCGAGAGACTGACATCGAACCTGAGTTCGGGATGCTTTCGTGTCAGTCGAGCGAGCAGGGGAAAGACGACCTGACGGCCGTAGACGATGGGCAGATCCAGGCGCAGGACCCCCACGGGCCGGTCGCTTCCACCGAGCATTTCATGCTCCAGCGCTTCCATCTCGTCGATCACCTTTCGGCAGCGACCGAACAGGCGTTCGCCGTCGGACGTGGGCGTGACGCAGCGGGTCGTGCGGTGAAACAGCCGCACACCCAGGGATTCTTCCAATCGGGCAACGGCCTTCGCGACCGTCGATGGCGTGACGCCGAACTCCCTCGCCGCTCCTGCGAAGGATTGCTTGCGGACGACTTCTGAAAAGAGCGATAGCAGTTCCAGACGCCGCATGGTGGCTCCATTGAGGAAATTTCATCCTCAGTTTAGCGAAGCGTACGGACCTTCACACGTACTCGAAGCATCGTGAGACTCGCCTCCACAGAGACCGGCGGAAACGAAAAGGGAGAGATCGATGGAAGCACTCGAAGTCGAATCGGCAAGCAGGCCACAGCACGCGGTGATGAAGTTGGATGCCAACCAGCTGGATCCTCGCGCGATCATCGCGCTGGCCAGGCAGGAGTTGGCTGTGATCCAGGTCAAGGCCTTCGTTTCCGCGCATCTGTGCGCGTTGCTCGCCGAGCGCGCCGAGCGCCACGGCTACGCTTCGTATCTCAACGTCCCCAGCGTGAGGCGCATCGGCATGGCCTTCTATGAAACCGAGGGGCGCGAGCATCTCGTCGAACAGTACTTCAAGGAGGCCCGGCGGCATCTTCACGATTTCCGGAGCGCGTGCGAGCCCTACGGTTCTCCGATCGACGTCTTTCGATGTTGGCTCGACGAGATCTGGCCCTACGGCGCGAACCTCCAGACCCTGGACCAGCGAAAGATGTTCGTGGGTCTTTCGAGGATGGTCGAGGCAGGGACGACCTTTCTCGCGCACCACGACATCTTCTCGGAGGATGCGCCGGGCCGTCCCGAGGCCATCAGCCTCCAGGCGCAGTTCGGCGCCAATGTCTACCTGCAGATGCCGGAGACGGGTGGCGCCCTGCTCATGTGGAACCGCGAAATACCCCCGGCCGAGTTCGATCGCTTGAGGGGCACCGAATACGGTCTCCCCGTCGAGGTCCTCGGACCGCCGGATGTCGTGGTCCGGCCCGATCCCGGCGACCTCCTGATCTTCAATTCGCGAAAGATGCACGCGGTGTCGCCCGGCCAGGGCAAGAGCCGCCTCGCCGTGTCGTGCTTCGTCGGCTACCGCGGCGAGCAGCAGGCACTGACCTGTTGGAGTTGAGGAGGAACCCATGAACGAGATTTCGAAAAAATCCGAGGTGGTGGCCGCCTCCAGAAAGCTCACGCTTGCACTGCTCGAGAGCCTCGTCAGCGGCGAGGCATTGATCATCCGCATCGCCGACTTCATTCACCCCGAGACTTGCCGGCTCATTGCCTCGGGCCTGCAACGGGCCGGCTACACCGATTATCTGAACGCACCGACGGTGGGTCGAATCGGTATGTCCTTCTTCGAAACAGGCGAGAAGAAAGAAATCATCGACCATTACTTCCGCACCGCGATTCCCAACATCGAGATACTGCGCGAAGCATGCGAACCCTATCAATGTCCCGTTGACGTGTTCCGTTGCGTGGTCGACGAAATCTGGCCGAAGGGCGCCAATCTCCAGGAGCTTTCGGGTCGGAAGATGTTCGTCGGGCTGTCCCGGAACATGCGACCAGGCGCTCCCTTGCTTGCCCACCATGACATGTTCGCGCGCCTTGCGCCCCATGACCCCGAGGCCAACGACCTGGTCATGCAGATGGCTGTCAATGTCTATGTGGACGTTCCTGAGCAGGGCGGCGAACTGCTGATGTGGCGCGAAGAGATTTCCGATGCCGAATTCCTGCGGCGCCGGGGGTTCGAGATACGGAATGGAGATCGAGCCGCTGGGCGTGCCCGACATCGTGGTGAAGCCCAGGGTCGGCGATCTCATCATCTTCAATGCCCGCAAGCTGCATGCGGTGGCCAGTGGCAGCGGCTCCGATCGGTTGACGGTGTCGAGTTTCCTCGGCTATCGCGGTCATGGCCGACCGCTCACGTTCTGGAGCTGAGTGCCGTGCCGCCATTGCTCAACGCCCGCCGCGCGCTGCTGATCTTCATCGTTTTTGCGGCGGGGTACTTTCTTTCCTCCCTGGTGCGCGGGGTCACCGCGACACTCGCCCCGGTGTTGACGCGCGAGGAGGGCTTGACTGCCGGACAGCTCGGCCTTTTGGGGGGCGCCTATTCCCTCGGATTCGCGGCGCTGCAACTTTCGCTGGGAAACTGGCTCGACCGCTACGGACCTCGGCGGGTGCTCCTGGGGTGCCTGAGTGGCGCGGTCATCAGTTGCATGGCGTTCGCCCTCGCCAGCGGCTTCGGCATGCTGCTGCTCGCTCGCTTCATCGGCGGTGTCGGCGTGAGCGCGTGCCTGATCGCACCGCTCACCGGCGCCAGGCTCTGGCTGGACGCCAAAAGGCAGCAGGCCGCGAACTCCTGGATGCTGATGGCGGGCTCGCTGGGCCTCTTGATGGCCACGCTGCCGGTCCAATGGCTGTTGCCGAGCCATGGCTGGCGGGTGATCTTCATCGGGCTGGCCGTCTGCTTCGTGTTGACCATGATCGGGACGGCCTGGCTGGTGCCGGGCGCGGAGGCTTCGCAGCAAGCAGCTTCGCGAACGACCCTGGCGCAGAGCTACAGACCGATCTTTGCCCACCCCTACTTCCGACGCATCGCATGGCTGGGATTCGTGAACTACGGAATTCTTGTCGCGCTTCAGACCCTCTGGGTCGGTCCATGGCTCACGGAAGTATCGGGACAGTCGGCGCACGGTGCCGCAACCGGCTTGTTCGCGATCAACTTGACCATGCTGTTCGTCTTCTGGGGGTGGGGATTGATCAATCCTCGGCTCCATGCGCTGGGCCTCGGTACGGAGCGGATCATGGTCTGCGGTACGCCCCTGAGCATCGGGGCCCTGGGCCTATTCGCATGGCTCGGTCCGCAAGCGGGCTGGGTCGCATTCGCCGCCTATTGCGTGCTGTCCAGCGTGCTTGCGTTGACGCACCCGGCAGTGGGCGCCGCGTTTCCTGCCGGACAGGCCGGACGGGCGATCTCCGCCTTCAATCTGGTGCTCTTCCTGGGAGTGTTCTTCGCGCAGTGGGCCATCGGCTTCGGCATCGATCTGCTGCGAGCCGCTGGTTGGTCGACGGCCCATGCGTACCAGGCCGTCTTCTATGCGCTCGCGCTGTGTTGCGCGCTGAGCTACGGATGGTTCGTTGCCGGACTCTCGAATCGTGCGATCGGCATCGCGAACCAGAGCAACTGATCGCGAACCACAAGGAGGCCACGATGAATCGAATCGACTCGAAGCAGGTCGAGCTGGATGGGCGGGTCTCGGCGCATGATGGCCCGTTGATGTTGTCGTGCGGAGGTGTGCTGGGCCGATTCCAGTTGGCGTACCAGACCTGGGGAGCGTTGAGCGACGCAAGGGACAATGCGGTGCTGGTCTGTCCCGCATTGAACGCTTCGCACTCGGTGACCGGTATCGATACCTCCGGGTATGGGTATGCGGGCTGGTGGTCGAACATGGTGGGCCCGGGATGTCCCATCGACACCAACAGGTTCTACGTCGTGGGCGTATCCAACCTCGGCAGCTGCTTCGGTTCGACCGGCCCTCGCTCGACCGACCCCGCCACAGGGCGGCCTTTCGGCAAGTCGTTCCCGCTCATGACCGTGCCAGATTGGGTGCAATCGCAGGCGCTCCTTGCCGATCATCTGGGGATCGAGTCGTTCGCGGCGGTGGTGGGGGGCAGTCTGGGTGGCATGCAGGCCTTGGAGTGGGCCCTGGCGTTTCCCGCACCGTGTCAGGCACACGGTGGCCATTGCTGCGACTTCGCGATTGAGTGCCCAGAACATCGCTTTCAACGAGATTGCCAGGCAAGCGATCCTTTGCGATCCCGACTTCGTAGCCGGGCTGTATGACGCCGACGAGCCCTGCTGTCGGCGAGGATTGCGGCTGGCAAGAAATGCTGGGCCATATCACCTACACATCGGCAGCGAGTCTGGAGCGAAAGTTCGGCCGAAGTCGTTGCGCCCGGGACGAACAATTCGGAGCCGGCGACGGATTCACCGTGGAGTCGTACCTGTCCCGTCAAGGCGAGCGCTTTGCCCGCTATTTCGACGCGCATTCCTACGTGCGGATCACGCGGGCGCTCGACTACTTCGACCTCGCCAGAGACCATGGCGGAGGGTGCCTGGCAAGAGCCATGGCCAAGTCAACCTCGGAATTCCTGTTGATCGCATTCGAGGACGACTGGCGCTTCAGCCCCGCTTGCTCGCAAGAGATCGAAAAGGCCCTGCGCGCAAATTCCCAGGCGGTCGAATGCTGCGAGATCGCCGGGCACTATGGCCATGACGGCTTTCTGCTCAATGATCCCCGCTATCTGCAAAGAATGAGGGACTACTTTGCGTCGATTCGGCTCCTTGGTTCGAGTCCTGTGCCTGGGAAAGAAACGGTGGCGCTTGCTGTCGACTGAGCTGACCGTTGGCGACCCGACAGCATCTACGCCGCCTTGCGCTCTTCCGACTTCCTGGCCGGCGCGGCCTTCGCGCGCGTCGCCGTCTTCTTCGCGGCCGTCTTCCCCGCCCTGGGCGCCGCGCGCCCCCCCTTCTTCGCGGCGGCCCCCGCCTTCGCACCCTTGAGGCTGCGCGTCAGCAGCTCGGTCAGGTCGATGACCTTCGCACCCTCGCGCGGTGCTTCCTCCTCGGGCTCGATCACGGTCTCTGTGTCGCCGGCCTTGACCTTCTTCTGCACGATCTTCATCACCGCGTGCTTGAACTCGTCCTGGAAGTCCTCGGGGTCCCAGGCGCCCGACATGTCCTTGACCAGCTGCTCGGCCATCTTCATCTCGGCCGGCGTGATCTTCGCGCTCTTCACACCCTCGGGCGGCAGTTCCAGACCCTCGAGCGACTTCACCTCGTCGCCCCAGCGCATCAGGTTCAGCACCAGCGCCTTGCCCGAGGGCACGAGCACGGCCAGGTGCTGCTTGGTCGAGATCACCACCTTCGCGAGCCCGACCTTGCCGGTCTTCACCAGCACCTCGCGCAGCAGCGCGTAGACCTTCTGGCCCTTGTTGATCGGCGCCACGTAGTAGGGCCGCTCGAGGTAGACGAAGGGAATGTCGTTGGCGTCGATGAAGCGCTCGATCTCGATGGTCTGCGTGGTGCGCGGAAAGGCGGCCTCGATCTCGGCCGGCGAGACGATCACGTACTTGCCGTCCTCGTACTCGATGCCCTTGACGATGTTGTCGCGGTCGATCTCGCGGCCGGTGCGCTTGTTGATGCGCTTGTAGCCCACCGGGTCCATGCTGCGCTTGTCGAGCCAGTCGAAGTCCACGCCCTGCTCGGTGCTCGCGGTGTGCAGGCCGACGGGGATGTGGACCAGGCCGAAGGTGATCGCGCCTTTCCAGAGGGTTCGGGTGCCGGTGGCCATGGTGGGGTCCTCGTGCTGGGTTGGAGTGAAGGCTCAGGAAGGCCGGCCGAAGCCGAAGGCCGTGCCGCGCGGCGCGGGCCGCTGCGAGGCCTCGGCGCTGTCGTCCTCGTCCTCGTCGGCCGGGGTCTGTTCCCTCGGCCCCGCGTCGAGGTCCTCGACCTGCTGCTGCAGCTTCAGCAGGCCGGCCGCCATCGCGCGCTGGTAGCTGTCGACGCCGCGGCGCGCGCGGGCGATCGTCTGCGCGCGGTCGTCTTCGTCGAGCTCGCCCAGCACCCATTCGAAGCGTCCGTCATCGGACGCCTCGACGTACACCGCCAGACGGCGAAGCGGGAGCAGGGACATGGCACCACGATGCGCAGCCTGGCCGCTGCCGGGCGTAGGAAGCCGGCGGCTGATGGCGTCGGAAGGAGGGCGCAGCCGAGGCCGCCCCGCTCAGCCGGCCAGCACCACGCGGTCGCGCCCCAGCGACTTGGCGCGGTACAGCGCCTCGTCGGCCTGGCCGAGCATGTCGTCGATGTCGGCGCCCGGCTGCTGCGGCGCCACGCCGATGCTCACGGTGAAGGCGCCCACGGCGGCCAGCGGCGAGTCGGCCGCGAAGGCCTCGCCGGCGCTGGCCTTGACGCGCGCCGCCAGTTCGGCGGCCTCGGCGGGCGAGGTCTCGGGCAGCATCACGACGAACTCCTCGCCGCCATAGCGCCCGAGCAGTCCGTTGTCGCCGATGGCGCGCTGCATGCGGCCGACGGCCTCGCGCAGCACGGCGTCGCCGGTCTGGTGGCCGAAGCGGTCGTTGATCGACTTGAAGTGGTCGACGTCGATCATCAGCAGCGCCATGCGCCGCGTCTTCGAGCCGCCGTCGCGCCCGGCCGCGACCAGCTGGGCCTGGCAGGCGTCGAGCAGCGCGCGCCGGTTGAGCACGCCGGTCAGCGGGTCGTGGGTGGCGAGGAACTCGAACTCCGAATGCATGCGGTCGGTCGCCATCAGGATGGCGGCGATCGACAGCAGCAGCACGGTGAAGGAGTACATCGAGATGTAGATCGACTGCAGCACGGTGGCGTCCATCAGGCCGACGCCGGCCATGCCCAGCAGCGCCGACGCCAGCCGCGCCAGGGCCACCAGCGACTGCAGCAGCAGCAGCACGATCATCAGCCGCATGCCCAGCACCCGGCCGCGGTTGCGGATGTAGAGCAGCGCATGGTTGAAGAACAGGGCGGCGACCAGCGCCGTGACGATCACCAGCCGCACCTCGTAGTCGGGTCTGAATTCGCTGAACCAGAACAGCGCGCAGCCCATCACCACGGTCAGGCCGTGCCAGCCGGCGGTGTCGCTGCGTCCGTGCAGGAAGCGCTGGCTGCCGGCGTAGTACAGGAGGCAGGCCTCGAACAGCACCACGTTCGCGACCACGATGGTGAGAAAGTCGGGCAGCACGTCGCGCGCGGCGAACAGCAGGGTGCTGACGAAGGCCACCAGCGGTGCCCAGGCCCACTCGCGCAGGCCCTGGATGGTGGCCGGGTAGCTGCGGCGCATGAAGAACACCACCACCGACATCACGACGCCCATCAGCCCCGCCAGCATGATGACGGAGCGGGGGTCGAGGACGGAGGGCAGCGCAGCCATGGGACCGGATTCTGCATTGCCGCGCGCGGCCCGTGCCGGCGCGGGGCTGCGGGAGAACCCTGGGCGCGGCCCGATCTTCAGGAACGCGCGCTCACAGCATCGCGAAACCGCCCGAGGCGCCCAGCGTCTGGCCGGTGACGAACAGCGCCCGGTCCGAGGCCAGAAAGGCCACCACGCCCGAGACGTCCTCGGGCCGCGAGAGCCGGCCCACGCCCTTGGCGATCGGGTAGACGTTGAGCATCTTCGGCAGCCGCTCGTCGTTCTCGACCGTGGCGTCCACGCGCAGCGGGCCGTCCTTGATGCCGGCGTGCGAGACCGCGCCCAGCGCGATCGAGTTGACGGTGATCGCGTGCCGGCCGTGCTCGCGCGCCAGCGCCTTGCCGAAGCCGGCGATCGCGGCCTTGGCGCCCGAATACACCGCCATGTTGGCCTCGCCGATGCGCCCGGCCTCCGAGATGATGTTGACGATGCGCCCGCCCTTGCGCGCCACCATGCCCGGCAGCACGGTGCGGCAGCAGTGCATGGTGCCGTAGACGTTGAGGTTGACGATCTTGGCCCAGTCCTCGATGGGCATGTCGAGGAAGGGCGGCGTGCGCCCGCCCTTCTCGCGCCGCTCGGGAATGATGCCGGCGTTGTTGACCAGCACGCTGACCGGCGCGTCGAAGTGCGCCGTGCCTTTGGCGACCATGGCCTCGACCTGGTCGCGCGCGCGTGATGTCGGCCGGCGCCGCGAGGGCCTGGCCGCCGGCGGCCGCGATCTCGTCCGCCACGGCTTGCGCGCGCTCGGCGAACAGGTCGTTGACGATGACGCGCGCGCCCTCGGCTGCGAGCTCGATGCAGATCTGGCGGCCGACGCCCTGGCCGCCGCCGGTGACCAGCGCGACCTGGCCTTCCAATCCGAGTTTCATGGGATGCGTTCCTTGTCTTGTAGGGGGATGGGGAGATGGGGAAAGGGCTCAGCGGCCGGTGAACACCGGCTTGCGCTTCTCGACGAAGGCGCGCATGCCTTCCTTGCGGTCCTCGCTGTCGATGATCATGGCGGCCGCGTAGCGCTCGTACTCGAGGCCCGAGTCGAGGTCGGTCTGCATGCCGCGGTTGATGGCGCGCTTGGCGAAGCGCACCGCCAGCGGCGGATGCTCGGCGATGCGCTGGGCCAGCGCGAGCGCGGCGGGCATCAGCTCGGCGGGCGGCAGCACGCGGCTCACGATGCCGTAGCGCAGCGCGGTGTCGGCGTCGACCAGGTCGGCCGTGAGGATCAGTTCCTTGGCGCGCGCCTCGCCGATCAGCCGCGGCAGCCGCTGCGTGCCGCCGGCCGCGGGGATCACGCCGAGCTTGATTTCGGGCAGGCCGAAGCGCGCGGCCTGCGAGGCCAGGCGGATGTCGGCGCACAGCGCGATCTCGAGCCCGCCGCCAAGGGCCACGCCGTTGATGGCGGCGATCACCGGCTTCTCGAACTCCTCGATGTTGCGGAACAGGTCGTGCGTGGCCTTCTGCGCCACGAAGTAGTCGGTGCCGATGGTGGCGTTGCCGGCGCGTTCCTTGATGTCGGCGCCGGCGCAGAAGGCGCGCTCGCCGCTGCCGGTGACGAGCACGGCGCGCACGCGCTCGTCGGCGCGCGCGTACTCGAAGAAGGCGCGCGCGAGGTCGGGCTTCATCGAGCCGCCGAGCGTGTTCATGCGATCGGGCCGGTTCAGCGTGACCACGGCGACGTTGCCGCGCACTTCGTACAGCAGGGTTTCGAGGGCAGGGGTGTTCGGGTTCATGGGGAGCTTCTTCCTGTGTCGTCTGTTCTTCAGCAGCGCGCCGTGCCGCCGAGCACGTGCGCGATCGCCACCGACCCGAGGCCGATCATGTGGGCCATGCCCCAGCGCGCGGCCGGGTGCTGGCGGCCCTCGGCCTCGCCGCGGATCTGGCGCACGATCTCGGCGACCTGGCCGATGCCCGTGGGCCCGAGTGGATGGCCCATGCCGATCAGCCCGCCCGAGGCATTGATGGCGCAGCGCCCGCCGATGCGCGAGTCGCCGCGCTTGAGGTAGGCCGCGCCTTCGCCCGGCTGGCACACGCCCACGGCCTCGCTGTAGAGCAGCTCCTCGACCGAGAAGGCGTCGTGCAGCTCGAGCAGGTCGAGCTCGGTGGCGCCGATGCCGGCCTGCTCGAGCGCGGCGCGCGCGCTGTCGCGCACCAGATCGATCGGGCCCTCGCCGTAGCGCGTTTCGTCGCGCTCGCTGCTGGCGGCCGAGGCCTGCACGCGCACGCAGCGCCTCGGGTCGAGCCCGAGCCGCGCCAGCGCCTGGCCCGACACCAGCAGCACCGCGGCGGCGCCTTCGCCGCGCGGGCAGCACTGCTGCACCGTGAGGTCGCCCGCCACCTTGGGCGAGGCCAGCACCTGCTCGAGCGTGCGCGGCTTGCGGAACTGCGCATAGGGGTTGAGCGCGGCGTTGCCGTGGTTCTTGACCGCCACCTTCGCCATCGATTCCATGCCGCCGCCGTGCTCGCGCAGGTAGCTGCGCGCCATCAGCGCGAACTTCACGGCCGGGATGGTGGCGGTGTCGCTCAGGCGTTCGAGCCCGTCCTTGTTGGCCGCGCGGCGGCCGTCGCCGTGCTTGTCCACGCCCATCGCGAGCACCACGTCGCTGATGCCGTGCGCCACTTCCATGCAGGCCTGGCGGAAGGCGAAGGAGCCCGAGGCCGAGGCGTTCTCGACCTGCGTCACCGCGAGGCCGGTCGAGCCCAGGTGGCGCAGCATCACGCGGCCCGCGGCCATGCCGATCGAGGTGGTGCCCACGTAGGCGGCCTGCACCTGCTGCCAGGCCAGGCCGGCATCGGCCAGCGCGGCGCGCACGGCCGTGAGGCCCAGGTGGGTGTAGGGCGTGTCGCTCGGGAACTGGTAGGGGTGCAGGCCGATGCCGACCACGTAGACGCCGCCGTTGCCGGCCAGCCAGTTGCTGCTGCTCATGCCGCCGCTCATGCCGCGGCTCCTTGCGCATCCGCCGGCACGAAGTGGCAGCCGTAGTGCTCGCCCGAGGGCAGCGGCACCGCCACCGCGCGCAACGCCATGCCGGGCGCGAGCAGGCTTTCGTCGGCCACGCCGATCACGCCTTCCTCCACCACCTGCTCGGCGATGCGGATGTCGCCCGCGATGCTGGGTGCGGGCAGGCCCGGCACCATCGCCACGTGCAGGGTCACGTACTCGAGCAGGGTGCCGCCGCCGGGCCGTGCCACCTGCGCCGAGGCATCGATGGCGTGGCCGCAATGCATGCAGCCCGGTGCGTTGGCCGGAAAGCTCAATTGCCGGCACTGCGGGCACTGGGCGAACAGGAAGTCGAGCGAGCGGCCGTCGGCCGCGAGCCGGTAGAGCGTGGGCCGCAGGGGCTGGAGCGTGGTCAGGTCTGGGGTCATGGAGGAAGGGATCGCGGAGGGAAAGAAGAGGGCGGAGGTCAGTCGATGCGGGCGCCCGATTGCTGCACCACCTCGCGCCAGCGCACCATCTCGGTCTTGACGAACTCGCCGAGCCTGGCGTCGCGCAGGTCCTTGAGCGGCACGCTGCCGAACTTCTCGGTGACCTGCAGCATCTCGGGGTCGACGATGGCCAGCGCGATCGCGTCGCCGAGCTTCTTCACGACCTCGGGCGGCGTCTTCGCGGGCACGAAGACCGCGCTCCAGGCCGTGGACTCGGCGCGCGGGAAGCCGAGCTCGCCCACGGTGGGCACCTCGGGCATCACCGACAGCCGCGCGCGGCCGGTCATCGCGAGCGGCTTGAGCTTGCCGGCCTGCACGAAGGGCATGACCACCACCGGGTAGTCGAACATCAGGTCGAGGTTGCCGGCCATCAGGTCGGTCAGCGCCGGGCTGCTGCCCTTGTAGGGCACGTGGGTCATCTTGATGCCGGTGGCGACCTGGAACAGCTCGGCCGTCAGGTGGGTGCCGGTGCCCGGGCCGGCCGAGCCGAAGTTGAGCTTGCCGGGGTTGGCCTTGGCGTAGGCGATCAGCTCGGGCACGGTCTTGAACGGCCGGTTCGGGTTGATCACCAGGATCAGCGGCGTTTCGGACATGGCGTGCACCGGCACGAAGTCCTTCACCGGGTCGTAGCGGATGTTCTTGTAGAGCGCGAGGTTGGCGGCCTGCGTGCCCTGGGTGCCGTAGATCATGGTGTAGCCGTCGGGCGCCTGGCGCGAAGCCGCCTCCACGCCGATCGAGCCGCCCGCGCCGGGCCGGTTGTCGACCACCACCGGCTGCCCCAGCTTGTCGCCCACGATCTTCGCGAGCACGCGCGAGGTGTTGTCGGTGATGCCGCCGGGCGTGAACGGCACCACGAAGGTGATGGGCTTGGTGGGCCAGGCCTCGCCGGCCGCCCGGGCGGTGCCGCCGAGCAGGGCGGACACGGCCGCCAGCCCCACGAATGCTGTCTTCCAGAACTTCTGCATGCCTTGTCTCCGGGTTTGTTTTCGGGTCTCGTTTTTCTACGAGTAATCGCAATATACTTCGACCATTCGTAGAAAAACAAGAGGAAATCCGCCGATGCCGGAAAACCCGTATCGGAAGAAACTGCCCGTCACCAATGGAAGTTCTCGACCGTCCCTTCGTTAATATTCGTGGGTCTCTACGAAATATCGGAGGAAATATGCCCACACTCGTCCCCGCCGCCGCCCGCACGATGGCGTTGCTCGAGCTGTTCGCGCGCGAAAAGCGCGAGCTCTCCAATTCCGACCTGGCGCGGCTCATGGACCTGCCCGAGAGCAGCTGCTCGGACCTGCTGCACACGCTGCACGAGCTCGGCTACCTGCTGCGCACCGCGCGCAGCCGGCGCTTCTATCCGACGGCCCGGCTGCTGGCCGTGGCCAAAGAGATCTCGGCCAGCGACCCGCTCTATGCCGTGGCGTCCGAAGCCGCCGAGCTGCTGCGCGACAAGACCGGCGAGACCGGGCTGGTCGGCCGCGTCGAGGGCGGCGTGGTCAAGGTGCTGGCCTTCTTCGAGGGCCGCCATCCGCTGCGCTACATGCAGAACCCCGGCGACAAGCTGAGCCTGCACGTCTCGGCGCTCGGCAAGGCGGCGCTGGCGCTCGGCACGCCCGAGGAGGCGGCGCGCCAGCTGCGCCTGAAGCCGCTGCGCCAGCTCGCCGAGGGAACCATCACCGACCTCGCCGCGCTCGAGGCGCAGGTGGCGCGGGCGCGCGAGCAGGGCTGGATCTGGGTCGAGAACGAAGGCGGCGACGGGCTCTCGGCCCTGGCCGTCGCCGGCTACGTGGGCGGCGAGCCGATCGCGCTCTCGGTCGCCGGCCCCACCGACCGCCTGCGCCAGCAGCGCGAACCTTTCCTGGCCGCCCTGCAGGAAGTGCAGGCGCTGGTCTTCCGTCCCCGCAACGCCCGGGAGCCCGGCGCCTCGTAGACCGAGGGCCGGGCGCCCGGCGTGCGTCCCTTTCCATCCAACGCCACAGGAGACATCTCGATGAATTTCACCCCCGACGCCGACCAGGAACTGCTGCGCGACAGCATCCGGCGCTTCATGAAGAGCGAGGTGGCGCCCCCTGGTGGCGAAGCACGACGCGGAGAAGACCTTCCCGTTCGAGATCCTGAAGCAGCTCGCGCAGTTCGGCTACATCGGCGGCCGCCTGCCCGAGTCCGATGGCGGCATGGGCTTGGACCAGATGACCTGGGCCATGCTGATGGAAGAGGCGGGCCACACCTGGCTGTCGCTGCGCACCATGCTCAACATCACGAACGGGCCGATCCACAAGATCGCGAGCGAGGGCACGGCGGCGCAGAAGAAGCGGTTCCTCGAGCCGCTGCTGGCCAGCGAGCGCCGCGTCTTCACCGCCATCAGCGAGCCGGGCACCGGCTCGAACATCGCGCAGATCCAGACCCGCGCCGACCTGCAGGGCGACCACTACGTGCTCAACGGCCGCAAGCTGTGGATCACCAACGGCGCCTTCGCCGACTTCGGCATCGTGGTGGCGCGCACCTTCAGCCCCGATTGCCAGGGGCAGCTGTCGACCTTCCTGGTCGAGCGCGAGGTCTCGCCCTTCGAGGCGCGCCGCGTCGACACCATGGTGCTGCGCAGTACCGGCACGGCCGAGCTGAGCTTCGACAACGTGAAGGTGCCGCGCGAGAACCTGCTGGGCGAGGAGGGCAGCGCGCTCAAGCGCATGCTGGTGGGGCTGGACGGCGCGCGCGTGAACATCGCGATGGGCGCGGTCGGCGCCGCGCGCGCGGCGCTCGAGCTGTCGATCGACTATGCGCGCACGCGCACCCAGTTCGGCAAGCCGATCGGCAGCTTCCAGCTGGTGCAGAAGCTCATCGTCGACATGACGGTGCGTGTGGAGGCGGCGCGCGCGCTGGCGCTGCGCGCGGCGGCGGCGCTCGACGCCAATGCCGACGACGCGCGCATGGCCTGCTCGATCGCCAAGCTCTATGCCACCGAGGCCGCGCACGAGGTCGCGAGCATGGCGCTGCAGGTGCATGGCGGGCTCGGCTATTCCACCGACTACCCGATCGAGCGCATCTTCCGCGACACGCGCGGCGGCACCATTCCCGAGGGCACGACCGAGGTCCAGACGCTGATCGTCGGGCGCGAGATCCTCGGCATGTCGGCGATCGCCTGAGGGGAGCACCGCAATGCAAGGCACCCAGGACACGCGCCCGGTCGATATCGCGCGGCTGATCCGCCCGCGCTCCATCGCGCTGGTCGGCGCCTCCGAGCGCGAAGGCAGCATCGGCGAGCGCACGCTGACCAACCTGATCGAACACTCCGAATTCGATGGCGAGGTCTATCTCGTCAATCCCACCAAGGCCGAGCTCCGCGGCCGCCAATGCTGGCCCAGCGTGGCCGCGCTGCCCGCCACGCCCGACGTGGCGGTGGTCGCGGTGCCCGCGAGCGGCGTGCTGGCCGTGATCGAGGAATGCACGGCGCGCGGCGTGGGCTTCGCCGTGATCCTCAGCTCGGGCTTCGGCGAGGCCGGCGAGGAAGGCGAGCGCGAGCAGCAGCGCATGAAGGAGATCGCCGCGCGCGGCGGCCTGCGGCTGTACGGCCCCAACTGCCCGGGGCTGACCAACGTCAACCATCGGCTGGGCCTGACCTTCTCGCCCTCGTTCCCGCACGACCTCACCAAGGGCCCGATCGGCCTGGCCACGCAGGGCGGCGGCCTGGGCCGCAACGTGATGCAGGCGATGGAACGCGGCATCGGCATCGGCCTGTGGGCCTCGACCGGCAACGAGGTCGACCTGCAGGTGGCCGACTTCATCCACTACATGGCCGACGCGCCCGACATCCAGGTCGTCGTTACGCTGCTCGAAGGCATCAAGGACGGCGCGAAGTTCGCGGCCGCGGTGCAGCGCTGCGCGGCCAACGGCAAGCCCGTGATCGGGCTCAAGGTGGGCCGCTCCGAATACGGGCGCAAGGCGGCGCAGTCGCACACCGCCTCGCTCACGGGTTCGGCCGAGGTCAACAGCGCGGTGTTCCGCCAGTTCGGCGTGATCGAGGTCGACGACATCGACGAGCTGGTCGATACCGCCTGGCTGTTCGCGCGCGCCATGCCGGGGGCGCAGGAGGCGCTGGGCATCTACTGCTCCTCGGGCGGCACGGCCGCGCTCACTGCCGACGCGGTGGGCGCCGCCGGCCTCACGCTGGCCAGCTTCGCGCCCGAGACCACCGCGGTGCTGCGCGCCAAGCTGCCAGACTACGCGGCCATCGGCAACCCGGTCGACACCACGGCGATGGTGCTCAGCGACAAGACCGTGGTCGAGACCACGCTGGGCTGCGTGGCGAACGATCCGCACACGGGCCTGACCATCGTGCCGATCGCGCTCGACTACGGCGAGACCACCACGCGCATGGCCGACAACATCATCAATGCGCAGAAGGACAGCGCCTCGCCGATCGTGCCGATCTGGATGAGCGACCGGCTCGGCGAGGGCTATCGCAAGCTGGTGGCGGCCGGCTTCGCGCCGCCGCGCTCGGTCAACAAGGCGATCGCGGCGATCGCGCGCTGGGTCGAGTACGGGCGCTGGAAGCGCGCGAATCCGTCGAACCCCGAGGCGCGGCCGGTGCTGCCGACGCGCGCGCCCGAGGGCGAATTCGCCACGCGCAGCCTGTCGGAATCGCAGGCCAAGGCGCAGTTGAAGCAAGCGGGCATCGCGCTGCTGCCGCAAGGGCTCGCAAGCTCGGCCGAGCAGGCGCGCGCGCTCGCGGAAGGCATGGGCTACCCGGTGGTCGCGAAGATCGCGAGCGCGCAGATCGTCCACAAGTCCGACATCGGCGGCGTGAAGGTGGGCCTGCAGGACGCGGCCCAGGTCGCCGAGGCCTGGCGCGAGATCATGGCCGCGGCCGCGAAGCACCATCCCGAGGCCACGGTCGACGGCCTGCTGATCGAGAAGATGGCGCCGCGCGGCGGCACCGAACTGATGGTGGGCGTCACGCGCGACCCGGTGTTCGGCCATGTCATGACCTTCGGCCTCGGCGGCATCTACGTCGAAGTGCTGCGCGACGTGACGCGGCGCATGCTGCCTATAGGCCCGCGCGACGCCGCGGCGATGGTGCGCGAGATCCGCAGCTTCGCGCTGCTCGACGGCGCGCGCGGCCGGCCCAAGGCCGACCTCGCGGCGCTCGAGGCGCTGCTGCTGCGCGTGTCGGACTTCGTGGTGGCGAATGCCGACCGCATCGAGGAGATGGACCTCAACCCGGTCTGGGTGGGCGCGGTGGGCGAGGGCGCGCTGCCGCTCGACGCCGTGATCATCGAGCGCGTGCCGGCATGACGCGGGACGTCGCAACGCCGCCGCTGGCCGGCATCGTGGTGGTCGACTTCAGCGAGCTGCTGCCTGGCCCCTTCTTCACGCAGAACCTGGCGGAGCTCGGCGCGCGCGTGATCAAGATCGAGCGCCCGCCGCATGGCGACAACGTGCGGCGCATGGGGCCGGGCGTGTTCGAGGCCGTGAACCGCGGCAAAGAGAGCCTTTTGGTCGACCTCAAGGACGAGGCGCAGCGTGCCGAGGTGCGCGCGCTGATCGCCACGGCCGACGTGGTGGTGGAGTCGTACCGGCCCGGCGTGATGGCGCGGCTGGGACTCGATGCAGACAGCCTGCGCGCGGAGTTTCCGCGGCTGGTCTATGTGTCGCTCAGCGGCTATGGCCAGCAGGGGCCGTGGGCCGACCTGCCGGGGCACGACATCAACTACCTGGGCGCGGCCGGCGTGCTCGCGGTCTCGGGCGTGCCCGGCGGCGGCCCGGCGCAGAGCTTCGGCCTGCCGGTGGCCGACCTCTGCGGCGCGATGTACGCGCTGTCGTCCACGCTGGCCGCGCTGCTGCAGCGCCAGCACACGGGCCAGGGCCAGCACCTCGACGTGGCGCTGGCCGACTGCGCGCTGCACTGGATGAATCCGCGCCTCGGCGCCTGGCGCTCGTCGGGCGATGCGGACCTGGAGGCGCAGCGCGAGGCCACGCTGGTGAAGGCGGCCTACGGCGCCTTCCTGTGCCGCGACGGCAAACACCTGTCGGTGGCCGCGCTCGAGGACCACTTCTGGGCCCGGCTGTGCGAAGCGCTCGATCTCTCGCCCTATGGCGACGCGGCCTTCCGCTCGCATGGCGCGCGCAAGAAGGTGGCGCCGGCGATCAATGCGCGGCTGGCCGAGGCGCTGGCCGCGCTCGATGCCGACGATGCCTTCGCGCTGCTGCAGCGGCACGACGTGCCGGTGGCGCCGGTGGTGGAACCGGCCGCGCTCGCGGCGCTGCCGCAGTTCGCGCAGCGCGGCAAGTTCGAAGGCGATGCGGCGCTCGCGCTCGCGCGCTATCCGGTGCCGATGACGGGCGTGACGCCCGGCGGTCTCGGCGGCGCGCCGCGGCTCGACAGCGCGCGTGGCTGAACGGCCATGACGGCACCGCTGTTCCGTACCCGCATCACCGAGCTGTTCGGCATCGATCATCCGATCCTCGGTGGCGGGCTGATGTGGCTCTCGGATGCGCGCTACGTGGCCGCGCTGGTCAATGCCGGCTGCATGGGCTTCGTCACGCCGCGCTCCTTCGCCGACGACGCGGCCTTCGCGGCCGCGCTCGTGCAATGCCGCGAACTCACGCGCGGTCGGCCCTTCGGCGTGAACCTCACGCTCTCGAAGCGGCCCGAGGCCAACACGGCGGTGCGGCGCTGGATGGAGATCGCGCTCGCGCACGGCGTGCGCCATTTCGAGACCGCGGGCTATGCGCCCGGCGAGCTGATCGGCACCTTGCACGAGGCCGGCGCGGTGGTGATCCACAAGGCGCCGGGCCTGCGCCATGCGCTCGCGGCCGAGCGCGCGGGCGCCGACGCGGTGGCGCTGGTCGGCATGGAGGAGGGCGGCCATCCGGGCGCCAACGAGCTGCCGACCATGCTGCTGGGCGCGCTCGCGGCCGAGCAGCTGCGCGTGCCGGTGGTGCTGGCCGGCGGCATCGGCCATGGGCGCCAGCTCGCGGCCGTGCTCGCGCAGGGGCTCGACGGCGTGCTGATCGGCAGCCGCTTCCTGGTGGCCGAGGAGATCGCCACCCATGCGGCCTACAAGCGCCATCTGCTCGACTGCGACGAGCAGTCCACCGTGCGGCTGCTGCACACGCTGGGCAACACCTGGCGCGTGCTGCGCAACGAGACCGCGCGCGAGGTCGAGGCGATCGAGCGCGCCGGCGCGGCCGACCATGCGGCCTTCGGCGCGCTGATCGACGGCCGCGCGACGCGCGACCACTGCTATGCGCAGGGCGACTGGCAGCGCGGCATGGTGTCGCTCGGGCCAGCTATCGCCTTCGCGCGGCGCATCGAGCCGCTGGCGGCCATCGTGGCCGAGCTGCTGGCGCAGGCACGGGCCTCGCTCGCGCGCCTGCCTTCCCTCGTGTCCCCCGCACCGGAGCCTTCATGACGCAGCGCCTGCCCTTCCTCGACCGCCTGGCGGTGCCCGCGATCGCCGCGCCCATGCTGCGGGTGTCGGGCATCGAACTGGTGTCGGCCGCCTGCCGCGCCGGCGTGGTCGGTGCCTTCCCGACCGCCAATGCGGAATCGCTCGAGGCCTTCGCGGGCTGGATGGCACGGCTCAACGACGAGGCGGCCGCGGCGCGCGAGGCCGGCACCGCGCATGCGCCCTGGTGCCCCAACCTCATCATGCGGCGCGACCCGGCACGCGTGCGCGCCGAGGTCGAGCTGATCGTGCGGCATCGCGCCGAACTCGTGATCACCAGCGTGGGCTCGCCCGCGGCGGTGATTCCCGCGCTGCACGACGGCGGCTGCCTGGTGCTGGCCGACGTGGCCTCGGTGCACCATGCCGAGCGCGCCATCGAGGCCGGCGCCGACGGCCTGGTGCTGCTGACCGCGGGCGCGGGCGGCCACACCGGCTGGGCCAATCCCTTCGCCTTCGTGCGCGCGGTGCGCGCCTTCTTCGACGGCCCGCTGGTGCTGGCCGGCGGCCTGCCCGACGGCGTGGCGCTGCGCGCGGCCACAGTGCTGGGCTGCGACCTGGGCTCGATGGGCACGCGCTTCATCGCCACCGAGCAGAGCCTGGCCTCGGCGCCCTACAAGAAGATGCTGGCCGCGAGCTCGCTCGACGACGTGATGACCACGCGCGCCTTCACCGGCCTGCCGGCCAACTTCCTGCGGCCCTCGGTGGTGAACGCGGGGCTCGATCCCGGCGGCACTCGACGAGACGGTGTCGGTGCAGGAGGCGCGCCAGCGCTTCGGCGGCGGTTCCGAGGGCGCCGTGATCCAGCGCTGGGCCGACCTGTGGAGCGCCGGGCACTCGGTCGGCGGGGTGGCCGGGCTGGCCACGGTCGAGCAGGTGGTGCGCGGGCTGCGCGCGGAATTCCACGCGTCTGCATCGGCCTAGGGTTTTCCCTGAAGGGTGCGTCCGAAACGCCGGACGGCCTGCGCGGGCCGCGTCCGGAAGCGCGGCGCGGGGTCTCGTTGGCCCCCGATTTTCTTCAATGAAATCAACGACTTGAGTCGGGTTCACGTGCCATTTTGACTGGCATGTGCGTTGCTCTGTGTTCTCCACTGCCGGCGCTGCTTTTTCCGAAGGCGCAGCCGGCGACAACGAGCCCAGGAGACAACCATGACCTTCAGCCGACCGGCCTTGCGACCCCCTTCGCCCGCACGTCCCGCCCCGCGCGGCGGCGCGCCGGCGCGCTGACCCCGTCCGACCGCGCCCGTCGGGCGCACCCCTTTTTCCATCCCAGTGTTCAGCCCCGGCCGGCCCCCGGCCTCAAGGAGATTTACCGTGGACCACGTATCCGCATCCGCCCCCAAGCCCTTCTACAGATCGCTGTACTTCCAGGTCATCACCGCCATCGTCATCGGCGTGCTGCTCGGCCACTTCTATCCCGACACCGGCGCCGCGATGAAGCCGCTGGGCGACGGCTTCATCAAGCTGATCAAGATGATCATCGCGCCGATCATCTTCTGCACGGTGGTGGTCGGCATCGCCGGCATGGAGGACATGAAGAAGGTCGGCAAGACCGGCGGCCTCGCGCTCTTGTACTTCGAGATCGTCAGCACCATCGCGCTGATCGTCGGCCTGGTCATCATCAACATCGTGCAGCCCGGCCACGGCATGAACGTGGACCCGAGCCAGCTCGACGCCAAGTCCATCGCGGCCTACACCGGCCCGGGCAAGATGGCCTCGACCACCGAGTTCCTGCTCAACGTGATCCCGACCACCGTGGTCGATGCCTTCGCCAAGGGCGAGATCCTGCAGGTGCTGCTGTTCGCCGTGATGTTCGGCTTCGCGCTGCACCGCTTCGGCGGCCGCGGCACGCTGGTGTTCGACTTCATCGAGAAGTTCTCGCACGTGCTGTTCACCATCGTCGGCTACATCATGAAGGTGGCCCCGATCGGTGCCTTCGGCGCGATGGCCTTCACCATCGGCAAGTACGGCGTGGGCTCGCTGGTGCAGCTCGGCGCGCTGATGGCGACCTTCTACGCCACCTGCCTGTTCTTCATCTTCGTGGTGCTCGGCGCGATCGCGCGCGCGCACGGCTTCAGCATCTGGAAGTTCATCAAGTACATCAAGGAAGAGCTGCTGATCGTGCTGGGCACCTCCTCGAGCGAGGCCGCGCTGCCGCGCATGATGGCCAAGATGGAGAACCTCGGCGCCAAGAAGTCGGTGGTCGGCCTGGTGATTCCCACCGGCTACTCGTTCAACCTCGACGGCACCTCGATCTACCTGACCATGGCCGCGGTGTTCATCGCCCAGGCCACCAACACGCCGATGTCGATCACCCAGCAGATCACGCTGCTGCTGGTGCTGCTCCTGACCTCGAAGGGCGCGGCCGGCGTGACCGGCAGCGGCTTCATCGTGCTGGCGGCCACCCTGTCGGCCGTGGGCCACGTGCCGGTGGCGGGCCTCGCGCTGATCCTCGGCATCGACCGCTTCATGTCGGAAGCGCGCGCGCTGACCAACCTGATCGGCAACGGCGTGGCCACCATGGTGGTCGCGAAGTGGACCGGCGACCTCGACACCGAGCGCCTGACCAGCCAGCTGAACCAGGGCAGCGGCGCCGAGGCCGACGAGCCCGAGCTGGTGCTCGACGCCAAGGAAGCGCACATGCCCGCGGGCAGCGCGCGCTGATCGGGGCCGGCGTTCGCGCCGGTCTTTCCTCGGACGCCCGCCTCGCGCGGGCGTCCTGCCTTGCGGACCGCGATCTGCATTAACCTGCGCCACGAGAACCGAACCCGAGCGGCGCGCCCTTCCATGGAGACTTCCACCGTGACCTTCCGTCCCCGCACCCGGCGCGCGGTGGTGCGCTGGTGCGCCGCGCTCGTGCTGGTGGCGCTGTCCGCCCTGGTCGGCCACCACCTTTCTACGCAGGCCGGCCTGGCGCGATTGCGCGAGGCCGCCGAGCACCGGCTCGACATGGTTGCCACCGGGCTCGACGCCGAGCTCACGCGCTTCGACTACCTGCCCGCGCTGCTCGAGATGACGCCGGTGGTGCCCGCGCTGCTGAACGCGCCGGCCGACGCCTCGCTGCGCGACGCCGCCAACCGCTACCTCGCGGGCGTCAACGCCACCGCGCGCGCCGAGATGCTCTACGTGCTCGATGCCGGCGGCACCTCGCTCGCGGCCTCCGACTGGGACCGGCCCGGCACCACGCTGGGCCAGCACTACGAGTTCCGGCCCTACATGATCGACGCGCTGGCCCAGGGGCGCGGCCGTTTCTACGGCGTGGGCATCACGAGCCGCCGGCCCGGCTACTACCTCTCGTACGCGCTGCGCCGCGAGCCGGCCGTGCCCGGCGTGGTCACGGTGAAGATCAACCTCGAGGACAACGAGGCCGCGTGGCGCAAGCTGCCGGGCGACGTGGTGGTGGTCGACCAGCGCGGCGTGGTGATCCTCGCCACGCGCGACGACCTCAAGTTCCGGCCGCTGCTGCCGCTCGACGCGCTGCAGCGCGCCGAGGTGCTGCGCTCGCGGCCCTATGGCGAGGCCGCGCTCGCGCCGCTGCGCTGGCAGCGGCTGGAGGCGCTGGCGCCGGGCGTGCAGCTGATCCGCGTGGAGGGCGCCGACCGGCTCGTCGCCAGCCGCACCCTGCGCAACGCGCCGTGGCAGCTGCTCACGCTCGACGACATGGCGCCGCTGCGCGTGGCCGCGCGCAATGCCGCGGTGACCGCCGGGCTCGGCATGGTCGCGCTGTTGCTGCTGGGCGTGACCCTGTGGCAGCGCCGCCGCGCCGAGCGCCAGAAGCTCGCCAACCAGGCCGCGCTGCAGGCCGCGCACGACGGCCTCGAGTCGATGGTGGCCGCGCGCACCGCGCAGCTGCGTGCCGCGCAGGACGAGCTGGTGCAGGCCGGCAAGATGGCCGCGCTGGGCCAGATGTCGGCCGGCCTCGCGCACGAGCTCAACCAGCCGCTGACCGCGATGCGCACGCTGTCGGAGAGCGCGGCCATCCTGCTCGACCACGAACGCCACGACGAGGTGCGCGGCAACCTCCAGCGCATCCGCGACATGGTCGACCGCCTCGCGCGGCTGACCGCGCAGCTCAAGACCTTCTCGCACAAGAACCAGCTCGGGCCCTCGCCGGTGGCGCTGGCCGCCGCGATCGACGATGCGCGCGTGATCGTCGCCGGCGCCGAGCAGAAGCACGGCGTGCAGGTCGAGGTCGACATCGAGCCGCCGCAGCTCGCCGTGATGGCCGACGAGGCCGCGCTCGGCAGCGTGCTGGTGAACCTGATGCGCAACGCGATCGAGGCCATGGAGCACATGCCGCAGCGCGTGCTGCGCCTGCAGGGGCGGCTCAGCGAGGACGGCCGCGCGGTGCTGACGGTGAGCGACACCGGCCCCGGCATCCGCGACGACGTGGTGCCGAAGCTGTTCGAGCCCTTCGTCACCACCAAGCCCGCGGGTTCGGGGCTGGGGCTCGGCCTCGTGCTGTGCGCGCAGCTCGTGCGCGCCATGAACGGCGGCCTGCGGGCGGACAACCGGGAGGGCGGCGGGGCATACTTCGTCGTCGACCTGCCGGCCGCCAGCCCCCACGCCCACCCATGACACCACCGCCCGCCAACGAAGCCTCCGCCATCCGCGTGCTGCTCGTCGAAGACGACGACGACGTGCGCCTGAGCACCGCGCAGATGCTGGGCCTGGCGGGCTTCGAGGTCGAGGCCTTCGCGAGCGTGGAGCGGGTGCGGCCGCACATCGCCTTCGGCGTGCCCGCGGTGGTGGTGTGCGACGTGCGGCTGCCGCGCATGAGCGGCACCGAGTGGCTGGTGGAGGTGCGCGGCATCGATCCCGAGCTGCCGGTGATCCTGGTCACGGGCCATGGCCACATCGCGATGGCGGTGGCGGCGATGCGCGACGGCGCCTACGACTTCATCGAGAAGCCCTTCACCACCGAGCGGCTGGTGGCCATCGTGCGGCATGCGATCGAGCGGCGGCAGCTGGCGCTGCAGGTGCGCAGCCTGCGCGAGGCGCTCGACAACTGGAACGGCATCCAGTCGGTGCTGATCGGCCGTTCGGCCCAGATGCAGCGGGTGCGGCGCAACGTGATGACCCTGGCCGGCACCTCGGCCGATGTGCTGATCTACGGCGAGACCGGCACCGGCAAGGAGATGGTGGCGCGCTGCCTGCACGACCACAGCGAGCGGCGGCGCGAGCACTTCGTGCCGCTGAACTGCGGCGGCCTGCCCGAGGCGCTGGCCGAGAGCGAGCTGTTCGGCCACGAGGCCGGCGCCTTCACCAGCGCCAACCGCACGCGCGTGGGCAAGTTCGAATACGCGAGTGGCGGCACCTTGTTCCTCGACGAGATCGAGAGCATGCCGATGGCGGTGCAGATCAAGCTGCTGCGCGCGCTGCAGGAGCGCAGCATCGAGCGCATCGGCTCGAACAAGCCGATCCCCTTCGACTGCCGCGTGGTGGCCGCGAGCAAGGAGGACCTGAAGGCGCTGAGCGACCGGCAGAAATTCCGCGCCGACCTCTACTACCGCATCGGCGTGGCGTTCATCGAGCTGCCGCCGCTGCGCGAGCGGCGCGAGGACATCCCGCTCTTGTTCGAGCATTTCACGCTGCAGGCCGCGAAGAAGTACGACCGGCCCGCGCCGGTGCCCAGCCATGCGCAGCTCGCCGACCTGATGGCCTATGCCTGGCCCGGCAACGTGCGCGAACTGCGCAACGTGGCCGACCGCTTCGTGCTGGGTCTGCTCGGCGAGCGGCTCACCTTGCTGCGCGCGAGCGACGAGGAGGTGCTGCCGCAGGCCCTGCCGCAGCAGGTGGAGGCTTTCGAGCGCGCCGTCATCGTCGAGGCGCTGCGCCAGCACCAGGGCGACCAGCCGGCCACCGCGGGCGCGCTGGGCATCGCGCGCCAGACCCTGTTCGACAAGCTGCGCAAGCTCGGCATCGCGGCCGAGGAATTCAAGTAACTCGCGTGCAGGAATTCGGGCGGCGCTAGCATGGCCCGATGCGAACACTCTCCTTTCCCGAAGGCGCCGGCAACGGCAACGAGATGCCCGTGCTCGGGCTGGGCACCTGGCGCATGGGCGAGGCCGCGGGCCGCCGCCAGGCCGAGGTGGCCGCGGTGCGCGAGGCCATCGCACTCGGCTACCGCCTGATCGACACCGCCGAGATGTACGGCGAGGGCGGCGCCGAGACCGTGGTGGGCCAGGCCGTGGCCGAGGCGCTGCGCGCCAACGAGCTGCGGCGCGACGAGCTCTTCATCGTCAGCAAGGTCTATCCGCACAACGCGAGCCGGCGCGGCACGCCCGAGGCCTGCGAGCGCAGCCTGAAGCGCCTGGGCCTCGATGCCATCGATCTCTACCTGCTGCACTGGCGCGGCAGCCATCCGCTGGCCGAGACCGTCGATGCCCTGCAGGCGCTGGTGGCGCGCGGGCGCATCGCGCGCTGGGGCGTGAGCAACTTCGACACCGACGACATGGAGGAGCTGGCGCCGCTGGGGCAGGGCGGTCCCTCGTGCGCGGCGAACCAGGTCTACCTGTCGCTCGGCGAGCGCGGTCCCGAGTTCAGCCTGCTGCCCTGGCAGCGCGAGCGCGGCATCCCGCTGATGGCCTACAGCCCGATTGACCAGGGCGCGCTGGCCGACGACGAGGGGCTCGGCGAACTCGCCGCGGACCTGGGCGTGAGCGCGGCCCAGCTCGCGCTGGCCGCGGTCATCGCGCGGCCGGGCGTGGCGGCGATACCGAAGGCAGTGGGCAGCGCGCATCTGAAGGAGAACTTTGCGGCGGCCTCGTTGACGCTCGACGCCGGCGTGCTCGCGAAGCTCGACCGGCTGCATCCGCCGCCGAAGCGCAAGACGGCGCTCGCGATGATCTGAATACCAACAGCCGAACGCAGAAGGAAGACCAAAACGCGCAGAGGTCGCAGAGGAAGAACCAGTATCTGGCTGTTCCTTCTGCGACCTCTGCGAAACCTTCGCGACTTCTGCGTTCGGTCCCCGTTTTCGCGTTCAGTCAGTGCGCATCCGCATGCTTGGCCGCCGCGATCACCGCCTGCTCGTCGTGCTTCGCGCCGTTGAGGAACAGGTTCAGCAGCACCGCCGCGATCGACGCCAGCAGGATGCCCGATTCGATCAGCGAGTGGATCGCATGCGGCATCCACTGCTTGAAGTTGGGCGCGATCAGCGGAATCATGCCGACGCCGATCGAGACCGCGACGATCATCGCGTTGTGGCGGTTGTGCTTGAAGTCCACGCCCGAGAGGATGCGGATGCCGGTGGCGGCCACCATGCCGAACATCACGAGGCCCGCGCCGCCGAGCACCACGGTGGGCAGCGACTCCACCAGCGCCGCCATCTTCGGCAGCAGGCCCAGCACGATCAGGATCACGCCGCCGGCCACGCAGACGTAGCGGCTCTTGATGCCGGTGACGGCGACCAGGCCCACGTTCTGCGAGAAGCTGGTGTAGGGGAAGGTGTTGAAGATGCCGCCGATCAGCGTGCCCAGGCCATCGGTGCGCAGGCCCTTGGCGAGGTCCTGCTGCGAGATCTTGCGCTCGGTCATCTCGCCGAGCGCGAGGAACATGCCGGTCGATTCGATCATCACCACCACCATGATCAGCGTCATCGTGAGGATCAGGATCGGGTCGAACTGCGGCATGCCAAAGTGGAACGGCAGCACGATGTCGAACCACGCGGCCTTGCCGACCTTCTCGTAGGTCATGAGGCCGGTGAGCGAGGCCACGACCGCGCCGATGACGATGCCCAGCAGCACCGAGATGTTGGCGACGAAGCCCTTGGCGTACTTCACGATCAGCAGGATCGACACCAGCACCAGCGCGGCCACGCCCAGGCCCGAGAGGTCGGCGTACTTGGGGTTGGGCACGGTGGGCATGATCGCGAAGCCCTTGGGCACGGCGGGGATGGAGCTGCCGGGCGAGGTGACTTCGGCCAGCCACTTGGCGTAGACCGGGTCGACCAGCGCGGGCGCCGTCGGGCCCACGGGATTGCCGAAGATCCAGTTGATGCCCACGCGCATCAGGCTGATGCCGATCACCGCGATGATGGTGCCCGTGACCACCGGCGGGAAGAAGCGCAGCATGCGGCTCACGAAGGGCGCGATCAGTATCGAGACGATGCCCGCGCCGATGATTGCGCCGAACAGCAGTTGCGCGCCGTTCTGGCCCGGGTTGGCGTTGGCGATCGCGACCATGGGCGCCACCGAGGCGAAGGTCACGCCCATCATCACGGGCAGCTTGATGCCGAACCACTGCGTGGCGCCGAGTGCCTGGATCAGCGTGGCGATGCCGCAGCAGAACAGGTCGGCCGAGATCAGCAGCGCGACCTCGTCGGGCGAGAGCTTGAGCGCGCGGCCCACGATCAGCGGGACCGCGACCGCGCCCGCGTACATGACCAGCACGTGTTGCAGGCCCAGGGCGGTGAGCTTGCCGGCGGGCAGGCGCTGGTCCACCGGATGGACTGGGGAAAGGGAGTCGGCCGTCATCGTGAATCTCCTGCTGCGGCAATGAGAGAAAGACAGAAAGAGGTGCGGCGCGCAGTCGTCGGGCGCGTCCACCGCATCTGGTGTACGCGAAACTGTATACAATTTATGCGGCAATCCGGACTGAGGAAAACCCGGAGGGCCCGGATGGGCCCGATGCCGTGCCGGGGGCTCGTTCAGGCCACGGGGTAGGGGCCGTCCTCGAAGCGCTGCGCGTGGTAGCCCTTGCTGCCAACGGCATGCGCCAGTTCGCTGCGGAAGTCGCGGCCCTCGCGCAGGCTTTGCAGCATTTGCGCGAAGTCGTGCTTCGGCGCCCAGCCCAGGTCGCGCCGCGCGCGCGCGTTCACGTACACGCGGTCGAGCTGCGCGGGCAGGGTCCAGCCGCGTCGTTCGTAGAGCGCCTCGCAGTCGGGGAAATGCCGGCGCAGCACGGCCGGCGCATCGCTGCGCAGCAGCGCGAGCTCGTCGCGCGCGAAGGGCGTGGTGGCCGAGACGATGTAGCGGCCGAAGCCCAGTGCCGGTGCGCGCCGTGCGGCGCACAGGTGCGCCTCGACGATGTCCGCGATGTCGGCGCGGCGGTGCAGCAGCTCGTTGGCCTGCGCGTTCTCGAGCGAGTGGCGCTCGCGTGCGCTCGGATCGTCGTCGTCCTCGGGGAAGAAGCGCGAGGTGCGCAGCACGATCGCGTGGAGGCCGTGCTCGCGATGGAACAGCTGGCACAGGTCCTCGGCCGCGGTCTTGGTCGCGCCGTAGATGTTCTTCGGGATCGGCGTCACGTCTTCCGTGATCCAGGCGGCGGGCTCGCCCGCGGCCGGCGTGAGCGCCGAGCCGAAGCTGCTGGTGGTGCTCGTGAACACGAAGGCCTGCACGCCGGCCGCCACCGCCTCCTCGAGCAGCGCGAGCGTGCCCGCGATGTTGGTCTCGACGAAGTCCTGCTTCGCATGCGTGGCCACGTGCGGCTTGTGCAGGGTGGCGGTGTGCAGCACCGTGCGCACGCCGCGCATGCACTCGCGCACGAAGGCACGGTCGGCGATGGAGCCGGTGCGGTCGGTGAAGGGCGAGGCGAGCAGGTCGATGCCGCGGGCCTCGCCCCCGGTGTCGGGGTGCGCGCGCAGATGGCGCATCAGTGCTTCGCCGAGATGGCCGGCGCTGCCGGTGACCAGGGTGGTCATGGGAACGGTTTCCTTCCTGCGATGGGGATGTTCGAACCGCGAGGCTAACGCGAGGTCGCGCGCGCCGTCCATGCACAAGTCATGCGTGGGACGGTCCGCTCTCAGGCGACGGTGGTGACCAGCCGCCCCGCGCTGCCGTCGGCCAGCGCGACACGGTGGCCTGGTGCACGCCCATGCGCTGCGCGAAACGGCTCTGCTTGAAGCCGCGCAGCCACCGCAGGCGCCCGAGCGCGAGACCGGTGTCGCCGGCCGCCATGCGCGCGCTCCTCAGGCCAGCAGCGCCTTCACCAGGTCGAGCTGGCGGTCGGGCTTGCCGGTGCCGAGCTCGAGGCTGGCCTCGATGCGGTCGAGGTGTTCGATCATGCAGTTCACGGCGGCCTCCACGTCGCCGGTGCGGCAGATGCGCAGGAAGTCGGCATGCTCGTCGGACGAGCAGTGCGGATCGTTCGACGAGTGGTAGAGCATCGCGATCAGCGAGCTGCGCGCGACCAGTTCGCGCACCAGCTCGGCCAGCGTGTGGTTGCCGGTGGCCTCGGCCAGCGCGACGTGGAAGTCGCCCAGCAGCTTCTCGCGCACCGTGCCCATGGTGGTGGTCTGGCGCAGCGCGTTGCGCTCGAAGCGGATGTGCTGGTCGAGCGCCTGGTAGTCGCGCGGCCGCGCGTTGGCGATGAACAGCCGAACCACCTCGCGCTCGAGGATGCGGCGCACCGCGAACACCTCGCGCGCTTCCTCCACCGTGGGCTGGCAGACGAAGGCGCCCTTGTCGGGAATGATCTCGATCAGCTTGTCCTTCGACAGCATCAGCAGCGCCGCGCGCACCTTGGTGCGGCTCACCGAATAGACGCGGCCCAGCGCCTCCTCGCGCAGCCAGGTGCCGGGCGGCAGGCGCTTCTCGACGATGGCGGTGGCGATGTCCTGGGCGATGCTCTCGATGGAGCTGGCCTTGTCCGCCTTCTCGCTGGCGGCGGCCGTGCCGGCGTCGGTGGCGGCCGGCGCGGCGGGGGAAGGAGCGGGGGTGGAACGTGCGCGGGGCATCGCTGGATTGTCGCTTGGCGCAAGCCGGTGCCCGGCGCACATGCCGCTATGGCCTCGCGAGGGTGAAGCCTTCGAGCGCGCCGACCATGGTCTTGGGCAGCGGCCGCGCGAGCTCGCCGCGCTTGCTGGTGCGCAGCTTGAGCCGCACCAGCGATTCGATCAGCTGCGTGCCCGCGGCCACGCCGTCGATCACCGGCACGCCGAGCAGCTCGCCGATGTGCTCGCACAGGTCGGTCATGCCGGCGCAGCCGAGCACGATGCAGTCGGAGCCGTCCTCCTCGAGCGCGCGCCGGCATTCCTCGACGATGCGTTCCGCGCGCGCGCGAGCCCGGTTCCTCGAGCTCGAGCACCGGCAGCTCGCAGGCGCGCACGTTGGCGCAGAAGCGCTCCATGCCGTAGATCTCCGCCAGGTGCCAGGCCTGGCCGATGGTGCGCCCCAGCGTGGTGACCACGCTGAAGCGGCTGCCGACCATGCTGGCCAGGTGCATCGCGGCCTCGGCGATGCCCACCACCGGCCCGCGCGCGAGCTCGCGCGCGGCCTTCAGGCCCGGGTCGCCGAAGCAGGCGATCACGTAGCCGTCGATGCCGTCGCGCTCGCCGGCCGCGATCTCCTGCAGCAGGCCGGGCACGGCCAGCGCCTCGTCGTAGTGGCTCTCGATGGACACCGGGCCCATGGCCGGGCTCACGGCCACGATCTCGGTGCCGGCGTGCGCCACCGCGCGGGCGCAGGCACCGATCTTCTCGGTCATGCTCCAGGTGGTGTTGGGGTTGATGATCTTGATGCGCACGGTGCGCTCCCTTTCTCTTGCGGTGTGTTCAGGTCTTGGTGTTGCGGTTCAGCAGCGCGTAGATCACGAAGCCCAGCGCCATGCCGATGAACCAGGCGTAGTTGGCCGCGCCGCGCAGGGTCGGCACCATCACGCACAGGATCGGCACCAGCGCCGAGGGGATCAGCGCCTGGATCGCCTTCGGGTTGTAGCCGCCGCTGTACCAGTACTTGCCCTGCGTGCTCATGCTGTAGAGCGCATCCACGTCGATCTGCTGCTTGCGCACCAGGTAGTAGTCGGCGATCAGGATGCCGAACAGCGGGCCGATGAACGAGCCCAGCACGTCGAGCGTGTAGTGGATGACCTCGGGGCTGTTGTAGAGGTTCCACGGCGTGAGGAACACCGAGCCCACGGCGGCGATCATGCCGCCGGTGCGCCAGCTGATGTGCTGCGGCGCCACGTTCGAGAAGTCGAAGGCCGGCGAGACGAAGTTGGCGACGATGTTGATGCCGATGGTGGCGATCATGAAGGTCAGCGCGCCCAGCACCACGGCGGTGGTGCTGTCGATCTTGCCCACGGTGTGCACCGGGTCGGTGATGAGTTCGCCGAACACCGGCAGCGTGGCGGCGGTGGTGATCACGGTCAGCAGCGAGAAGAACACGAAGTTGATCGGCAGGCCCCAGAAGTTGCCCTTCTTCACCGCGTCGAAGCTCTTGCCGTAGCGCGAGAAGTCGCCGAAGTTGAGCATCGGGCCGCTGAAGTAGCTGACCACCAGCGCGATGGCCGACAGCATCACCGGCAGCGCGTCCCAGCCCTGGAACTTGATGCCGCCGAGGTTCAGGTCGATGTTCTTCCAGCCGGCCTTCCACACCAGCCAGCCGCACAGGATGGCCATCACCACGTAGACCGCCGGGCCGGCCCAGTCGATGAACTTGCGGATCGCGTCCATGCCGTGCCAGAACACGAAGGCCTGCAGCACCCACATCACCATGAAGGCGACCCAGCCCAGCGTCGACAGGCCCACGAAGCCGTGCTGCGCCAGGTCGGCGTAGGGCGCGAGGTTGGGGAACATGTGCAGCGCCAGCACCATGAAGGCGGCCGAGGCGAGGTAGGTCTGCACGCCGTACCAGGCCACCGCGATCAGGCCGCGGATGATGGCCGGGATGTTGGCGCCGAGCACGCCGAAGGAGGCGCGGCACATCACGGGGTAGGGCGTGCCGGTCACCTGGCTGGGCTTGGCGACCAGGTTGCAGAAGATCTGCACGATCACGATGCCCACCAGCAGCGACACCAGCACCTGCCAGCTCGACAGGCCGAGCGCGAACAGGCTGCCGGCCGTGATGTAGCCGCCCACGCTGTGCACGTCGGACATCCAGAACGCGAAGATGTTGTACTGCCCCCAGGTCTGCTTCCTGAGCGGCGCGAGGTCCTCGTTGGTCAGGCGCGGGTCGTAGCCGGGCTTGATGAGGGCATTCGATTCGGCGTGCGCCGGGGCGCTGGCTGCGCTGGCCCCGGCGGGCGTCTGGCTGACGGCTGTGCTCATGGTCTTTACCTCGTCTCTTCGATTTGGGTTGCGTTGGAGGACCGGCTTGCGACGCAATTTGTGCGCCCGTTTTTGAGTTCGTTATTTGTATACAAAAACTGAGCACAATCAAGATCATCCAGATATTCATATATCCGTAGATTCCCTGAGACGCGGGTGCGGGCGCGCCGGCCGCTGCTGCAAGAAAAAAGAGCGCCGGGCCCAGGGGCCACGGCGCTCTCGCGCGGAAAGGGCGGGAAAAGGCCGAACCGGGCCTACTTCGCCGCCACCTTCACGAACACCGGGTTCGAATAGAACCAGAGGTCGGCGTAGTTGCGTGCGTTGATCGCATTGAAGCGCGCCACGTTGTCGTTGCCCTCGGTGCGCGCGTCGGGCAGCGGCTCGCCGTTGGCGGTCTCGCCGGGCACGTCGGTGCCCAGGTTGGTGCCGCGCAGCCGGAAGTACTGGTTGGCGCCGGCCTTCACGGTGAAGCTGGCGGCGTAGTAGCCCTCGGCATCGAGCTTCCAGTCGGCGCGCGTGAAGCGCTTGACGACGCGCGTCGACGGATTGGTCGCGCGGTCGTAGCCGGGCGTGCCGGGCTGCTCGCGGCCGGTCACGTCGCCCGCGATCAGGTCGATGTGATCGACCACGGGCTTCACGTTGGCATAGAGGCCGCTGCCGAGCTGGTACTCGAAGTTGTTGCGCTCGGGGCTTTTGAAGCGCACGGTGATCTGCAGCTCCTCGCCCGCGGCGGCCGCGAGCTCGGTGCCCATGCGGCCGGCACCCTTGCTGCTCCTGACCTGGAAGTCGAGCGCGTCGATCAGGTCGCCGTTGACCGCGAACAGCCGGCCCGCGCGCATCGCCGCGAGCAGCGACTTCGGATCCTTGATGTCGCCGAACAGGTGGTTCTTGGCGTATTCGCCGGGCGCGTAGCCGCTGCTGTAGAGGCCGCGCGAGGTGGTGAAGTGGTAGTCGGAATCGGCCACGTTCCAGATCCGGCGGCCTTCCGACAGCAGCGCGTCCCAGGTGCCGCCGAGCTTGGCCACGAGGTGGTCGACGCCGCCGTAGGTGCGCGAGGGCAGGTTGGCGTCGATGTAGGCGCTGTTGTAGCCGCCGCGGTCGGGCTCCATCTGGTTGCCGACCATGCCCTCGAGCGAGAACACGATGTCGGGCGCGAGGTCGTTCATCTCGCGCAGCTGCGCGATCGTGTACTTGCCGGGGTTGCGCGAGGGATGGTTGATCTGCAGGTAGCTGGTGGTCGGGTAGTTCTTCTTGAGCCAGGCCACGGCCTGCATCGTCTCGGCGTGGGTGTTGTAGCCGGTGCCGGCCTTCGGTCCCCCAGGCGGCCACGTCGGCGGCCGGGAACAGCGCGGCGTCGCGGTTGGTGAACAGGTACTCGAACTGGCTCACGGCCTTGAGCGCGGCATCCGACATCGGGCTGTCGGTCAGGATGCCGACGTTGCCGTGGTCGTGCGCGGGCATGTCCCATTCGGCCGAGGCGAAGATGGTCTTGTCGGCGTACTTGCCGCTGGCCTGCAGCGCCTTGATGCGCGGCACCTGGTACTTGGCCATGCCTTCGGAGAACGGGATCTGCGCCGGCAGGGTGCGGCCGTCGTTGTCGTAGGACGAGAGGCGCAGGTGGTCCGAGATCGCGACCCAGTCGAGGCCGAAGCGGTCGAAGGCCTTGGCCAGCACCTGGTCGAGCGTGGAGATCTGCTGCGTGTCGTCGGACTGCCAGGTGTGGACGTGCAGGTCGCCGACGGTCCAGCGGCCGGCTTCGGCGGCCGGCGCGGGCGGCGGGGCCGGGGGCGCGGGTGCCGGGGCGGGCGCGGCGGGCAGGCCGCCGAACACCACGCGGCTGTCGGAACCGCCGCCGCAGCCGGCGAGCATGGCCGTGCCGAGCACGAGCGAGAAGGCGAGGCGCGACAGCGGCACGCCGGAGAGGGAAGGCAGGGATTTCATGAAGACGGGAACAGGGACACGGAGAGGAGCACGAGGCAGCCACGGCGATGCCGCGGCGCTCGGGGACGGACACGGCGCGCAGGCGCCGGGAACGCGCTGGAGTCTCTGTGCGCGCCATGACGCGCCCATGAAAGTTTTTTCGAAAGTCACGCCGCTGTCACGCTCGCCGCGCGACCCGCGACATCAGCCCGTCATCGCGTCGTCGGCCTGCGCCTGGAACATGCGCGTGAAGTCGCAACAGGACTGCGCGAGCATCACGATCGACGAGGTCAGTGCGCTGCGGTGCTCGCCCTTGTGCATCGCCACGTAGCGCACCACCGGCAGGGCCGGCGCCACCTCGATCTCGGCCAGCATGCCGGCCGCCACCATCGGCCGCAGGCATTCGCGCGGCAGGTAGCTCACGCCCAGGCCGGACACCGTGAGGCCGACCAGCGCGATCAGGTTGCTGACCACGATGGTGTCCGCCGGCTGCACGCCCTGTTCCTTCATCCAGGCGTCGTAGGCGCGGCCCGTGCCCGAGTTGCCGCCCTGCACCAGCATGCGCTGGCGCGCCAGCTCGTGCAGCCGCAGCGGCGCGTCGGCGGGCACCACGCCGGGCTTGCACATCCAGGCGCTCCTCACCTCGCCGATCGCCTTGCTCGCCATGCGCGCGTCGGCGAAGCTGTCGGGCAGGAACACCAGGTCGAGCTCGTCGGCCAGCAGCTTGTCGCGCAGCTGCAGGCTGTCGTCGACGTCGGGCTCGAGGATCACCTTCGGGTAGTGCTGCTGGATCAGCCGCACCAGCCGCGGCAGCCAGGTCATGGCCGTGAGCTCGGTCACGCCGATGCGCAGCCGGCGCTCCACCACGCCGGGCTTGCCGAACTGCTCGACCGCCGCGTCGCGCTGCGCCAGCAGCTTCTGCGCGAGCACGTACATCTCCTCGCCCTTCTCGGTGAGCCGCGCGCTGCGCTGGCTGCGGTCGAACAGCTCGGTGTCGAACAGCGCCTCGAGCTCGTGCACCCGCTTCGACACCGCCGACTGCGAGGTGTGGAGCTGGTTGGCGGCCTGCGCGAAGCCGCCCAGGCGGGCGATCCAGTAGAGGGCCTCGAGCTGCTTGAAGGTCATCATGGCGGTGCGTTCCTTGGGCGATAGAACACTTTAAGCGATCTTTTTCGATGAATAAAAATCGCTTTTGGAAACTTGAAGCCGCGCCGAAGATGCGCTCCGAACCGGTTGCGCCCACCACTTTCGTATTCAAACCACACGGCCAAGGACTTCACCATGCACTTCCCACGCGCCTTCTCACGCCCCGCCGCACTCGGCATCGCCCTCGCAGTGGCCTGCGGCGCCGCCGCCGCCCAGGACAGCGGCACGCTGCGCAAGATCAAGGACAGCGGCACGATCCAGATCGGCAGCCGCGACACCCAGATCCCGTTCTCGTACAAGACCAGCGCCGACGCGGCGCCGATCGGCTTCACCAACGAGATCTGCCTGAAGATCGTCGAGGCGGTGAAGGCCAGGCTGAACCTGCCCAAGCTCGACGTGCGCTACACGCTGCTGAACTCCACCAACCGCATCCCGCTGCTGCAGAACGGCACCGTGGACCTCGACTGCGCGACCACCACCAACACCACGCAGCGCCAGCAGCAGGTGGACTTCGCGCCCAGCCATTTCGTCACCAACATCACGGCGGCGGTCAAGAAGAGTTCGGGCATCAACAGCTTCGCCGACCTGCAGGGCAAGACCGTGGCCACCGTGGCCGGCAGCACCTCGATCCAGCTGCTGCGCGGCGCGCGCAAGAACGGCATCGACGTGCAGGAGATCGCGGGCAAGGACACGGCCGATGCCTTCCTGCTGCTCGCGAGCGACCGTGCCGCGGCCTACGTGCTCGACGACGTGCAGCTCGCCGGCCTGATCGCCAACCAGCCCAACGCGGGCGACTACAAGCTGCTGAAGGAGTCGCTGCGCCAGGAGCCCTACGGGATCATGCTGCGCAAGGACGATCCCGAGTTCAAGGCGATCGTCGACCAGACCGTGGCCGGCCTCATGAAGTCGGGCGAGATCGACAAGCTCTACGCGCGCTGGTTCACGCAACCGATCCCGCCGCGCAACGTGAGCCTCGACTTCCCGATGTCGGACGCGGTGCGCGAGACCTACAAGAACCCGAACAACAAGGGCGTGTGAGCGTGAGTTCTTCTTCTCCGAACGGCGCGCGGCATCCGCGCGGCCTGGCCTTCTCCGACGCGCTGATGCGCGAGGTGCGCGAGCGCTTCCTGCTCGTGGAGCGCGACCACCACGGGCGCGAGCGTCTGTACTTCGACAACGCGGGCGGCTCGTTCCGGCTCAAGGCCGCCATCGAGCGCTTCGCGGCCATCGACGCGGTGCCGACAACACCGAGCGCATCCACGAGACCGCGCTCGAGCTGCAGGCCGTGCAGGCGCGCGGCTGGGACGACGTGCGCACCATCCTCAACGCCGAGGGCGGCAGCATCTTCGCGGCGCTCACCGCCTCGGGCGCCATGTTCGACATGGTGCGCGCGGTGGCCGAGAACGTGAGCGGCACGAACATGGTGACCACCGTGCTCGAGCATCCCTCGGCCTACGACGCGATGGCGCTCTATGCCGAGCGCACCGGCCGCGAGCTGCGCGTGGCGCGCAGCAACCCCGAGACCGGCGGCATCGACGTCGACGAGATCGTGCGGCTGGTCGACGCCGACACCTGCCTGCTCAACGTGATCTACGCCTCGAACATCTCGGGTGCGAAGCTCGACATCGAGGCCATCGTGCGGCGCGCGCGCGAGGTCAAGCCCGATCTCTACATCGTCGTGGACGCGGTGCAGCATGCGCCGCACGGGCTGATCGATCTGCGCAAGACGCCGGTGGACGGCATCAACCTCGCGCCCTACAAGTTCTTCGGCTGCCGCGGCTCGGGCATCGCCTGGATGTCGGAGCGCGCCGCGGCCCTGCCGCACCACAAGCTCGCGGGCAAGAAGGCCGGCCACTGGGACCTCGGCAGCGTGGCGCCCTGGCAGTTCGCGGTGGTCAGCGAGATCGTCGACTACGTCTGCTGGCTCGGCGGCCACTTCAGCGAGGCCACCGGGCGGCGCGAACTGTTCGCGGCCGGCATCGCGCACATCGAGCTGCACGAACGCGCGCTGCTCGCGGCGCTGCTCGAGGGCGTGGACGGCCAGCCGGGCCTGCGCGCCATGCCGGGCGTGCGCGTGTTCCTCGACCATCCCGACCTGAGCCGGCGCGACCTGATCCTGGGCATCGGCTTCGACGGCCTGGACTGCACGCGCGCCGTGCACGAGTACGGGCTGCGCGGCGTCACGGTCTACGAGCGCACGGCCGCGAGCATCTACTCGAAGCGCATGCTCGATTCCTTCGGGCTCGAGGGCACGGTGCGCGTCTCGCCGCTGCACTGCAACTCGATGGCGGAAATGGCGCGCTTCCTCCAGGTGACGCAGGAGATCGCGCGCGCGTTCGCGACGGCGGACTGAGGCCACGGGGCGCCGCGGCGGGATCACTGGCGTACAAGACGCCCGCGCGCGGGCGTCCTATCGTGGAGCGGTCTTCCACTTTCGTGAACCGCCCCCCGATGCCCACCCCGTTCTCGCCCCCCTTCACCGCCTCCGGCCGTAGCGCGCTCGTGCAGGCGCCGCCCTGGCACTACGCCGGCTGGCTGGTCAACGTGGCCTTCGACTTCGAGGCCGAACGCGCCGCCGCGCTGCTGCCCGCCGGGCTCGGCCGGCCCACCGGCCAGGGCTGCGTGCATTTCGCCGACTGGCAGTTCTGCGGCGCCGATGGCGCGGAGCTGCTCGACCCCGTCTATGCGCAGTACCGCGAGACCATCGTTGTGCTCGAGATCGAAGGCCCTCCGGGCGAACAGCGCTTCTGCTGCCCCTTCATCTACGTCGACCAGGACATCTCGCTGCTGCGCGGCTGGCTGCAGGGCTGGCCCAAGAAGATCGGCCAGACCTGGGTCACGCGCAGCCTGCCGATCGCCCATCCGGCGGCCGCCGCGTTGGGCCAAGGCAGCCGGCTCGGCGCCAGCCTCAGCGTGAAGGAACGCCGGCTGGTCGATGCCAGCGTCACCCTGAACGGCGAGCCCGGCGAACGGTTGGGCTTCCTGCGCGCGCCGACCATCGGCGCGATCGGCTGGCCCGACCTGACGCGGCCGCGGGAGGTGCCGGTGCCGCGCCACCTGCGCGCCGACATCGTCGATCGCGTGGAGTCGGGCTGGAGCGCGGGCAGCGCCACCCTGCGCTTCCACGACCATCCGGTGGAGGAGCTCGCGTTGCTCGGCGAGGTGCGCGCCACGCAGGCCACGGCCGGCTGGATGGGGCTCACGGTGCGCGGTGCCTTCGCTGCCTAGGTCGAAGCCGATGCCCGCGGCGATCGTGTCGAGGGCGCTGCTGCGCTACCCTCGCGCGATGACCGCCGTCGCCGCGCCGCCGCCGTCCTCCCGCCTGGTCGTGCTGCCCTCGGGCGAGGGCCTGCGCGTGGAGGCGCTGTTCGCGGCCGAGCCGCGCGCCCGCTTCGCGCCGCACTGGCATCCCGAATGGAGCGTGGGCGCCATCCTCGAGGGCCACTGCGAGTTCACCTGCGACGGCGAGGCGCTCGTGGCCCATGCGGGCGAGCTGGTGCTGATGGCGCCCTACATGCTGCACACCGCGGGCGTGAGCCGGCGCAGCTTCCGCATGGTGATGCTCTATGTGCCGCATGGCTGGGTCGCGGCGCGGCTGGGTTGGCCCGCGGACTCGCGCGGCGCCTTGCCGCGCAAGGTGCTGCCCGACGCCGCACTGGCCGAGGCCCTGGCTGCCGCCGCCACCGCGGGGGGATGGTGCGGGCATCGCCCACCTGGTCGAGCGCATCCTGCGTGCCCAGACCGGCCCCGAACTGATGCCGCTGCAGCCGCCGGCGCCCGATGCGCGCGTGGCGGAGATCTGCGCGCTGCTCGCCGAGGAGGATGCCTGCCGCATCGACCCGGCCGCGCTCGCGCGCCGCATGGGCGTGTCGCGCGAGCACTTCCAGCGTGCCTTCCGCGAGGCCGTGGGCATGACGCCCGCGCACTACGCGCGACATGCGCGCATCGGCCGCGCCAAGGCGCTGCTGCGCGAGGGCGTGGCGCCGAAGGACGTGGCGGCCGAATGCGGCTTCGCCGACCAGGCGCATTTCTCGCGCTGGTTCCGGCGCTGCTTCGGGGTGGCGCCGGGGCGGTATCGCGTGGCGGCCTGAGGCTCAGGCCAGCAGATCGCTCAGCGTGCGCGCGATCACCTTGGTCGCGCGCCGCAGGTCCTCGAGCACCACGCGCTCGTCGCTGCGCTTGGCATGCGACTCGAGCACGGTGCGCGGGCCGGCGCCGTAGATCACGCCCGGGATGCCGGCCTCGCCATAGAGGCGAACGTCGGTGTACAGCGGCGTGCCCATGGCCTTGATCGGCTCGCCGAACAGCTCGCCGCCATGCTTCTGGATCGCCTCGACCAGCGGCTTGTTGCCCGCCAGCGGCTTCATCGAATTGGCCAGCAGCAGGCGCTTGATCTCGACCGTGATGCCCGGGAACGAGGCCGCCGCGTCGGCGATGACCTGGCGGATCGAGGCCTCGACCTCGACCGGGTTCTCCTCGGGGATCATGCGGCGGTCGAGCTTGAACACGACCTTGCCGGGCACCACGTTGGTGTTGGTGCCGCCCTCGATGCGGCCGACGTTGAGGTAGGGGTGCGTGATGCCCTCGACCTTCGAGCTGACCTGCTTATAGAGCGTGTTCTGCGCATAGAGCGCCTCGAGGATCTTCACCGCGCCCTGCAGCGCGTCGATGCCGGTGGAGGGGATGGCGGCATGCGCCATCTTGCCGTGCACCGTCACTTCCATCTGCAGGCAGCCGTTGTGGGCCGTGACCACCTCGTAGCTGAAGCCCGCGGCGATCATCAGGTCGGGCTTGGTGAGGCCGTTCTTCAGCAGCCAGCCCGGGCCGAGGATGCCGCCGAATTCCTCGTCGTAGGTGAAGTGCAGTTCGACGCCGCCCTTGGTCGGCTTCGCGACCGCTTCGAGCGCGCGCAGCGCGAAGGTGAAGCTCGCGAAGTCGCTCTTGCTCACGGCGGCCGCGCGGCCGTAGAGCGAGCCGTCGGCGATCTCGCCGCCGTAGGGATCGTGGGTCCAGCCCTCGCCGGGCGGCACCACGTCGCCGTGCGCGTTGAGCGCCACGGTACGGCCGCCGTCGCCGTCCTTGCCGTACCGGCGGCGCACGATCAGGTTGGTGATCGATTCGAGGCCGTAGTCCTTCACGTCCTGCGCCGGCACGGCGTGCTTCTCTGCCACGAGGCCGAAGCCCTCGAGCAGTTCGGCGGTGCGCTCGGCATGCGGCGCGTTGTTGCCGGGCGGGGTGTCGGTGGGCACCTGCACCAGTTGCTGCAGGAACTTCACTTCCTCGTCGAAGTGGGCGTCGATCCAGGCGTCGAGCTTTGCGTAGTCGGTCATGGGGTTCAGGCGGCGCTCGGTGCGCCGTTCAGGTTGTCGAGCAGATGCTGGAAGGCTTGCACCGCCAGCTCCATGTCGTCGTTGGTGCTCGATTCGAGCGGGTTGTGGCTGATGCCGGAGTTGATGCCGCGCACGAACAGCATGGCCTGCGGCATCACCTCGTGCAGCTTCATCGCGTCGTGGCCGGCGCCGCTGGGCATGCGGAACAGCGGCACGCCGAGCGAATCGACCGCGCGTTCCCAGCGCTGCTGCCATTCGGGCGCGCTCGGCGCGGCCGAGGCACGCATCGTTTCTTCGAGCGTGTGGCGCACGCCGCGGCGTTCGCAGATGTCCTGCAGCGCCTTCACCACGTCGTTGGCGAGCGCATCGCGCTGCGCGTCGTTGGGCGCGCGCAGGTCGAGGCTGAACTTGCAGCGCCCGGGCACCACGTTGATCGAGCCGCTCGGCACCTCGAGCATGCCGACGGTGCCGACCGAGTCGCCATCCTTCGCGGCGCGCTGCTCGGTGTAGAGGATCAGCTCGGCCACGGCCGCGGCCGCGTCGCGGCGGCGGTCCATCGGCGTGGTGCCCGCATGGCTGGCCATGCCGATCACCTCGCCCACGTAGCGCACGCTGCCGTTGATCGAGGTCACGATGCCCAGCGGGATGTCGAGCTCGTTCAGCACCGGGCCCTGCTCGATGTGCACCTCGACGAAGCCCAGGTATTTCGAGGGATCGCGCTGCGCCCTGGCGATGTCTTCCTCGCGCAGGCCCGCATGGGCGCGCGCCTCGCGCATGGTGATGCCGTCGGCGTCCTTCTGGTCGAGCCAGGCCGGGTTGAAGTGGCCGATCAGCGCGCCCGAACCGAGGAAGGTGGCCTTGTAGCGCTGGCCTTCCTCCTCGGCGAAGCCCACCACCTCGAAGGAGAAGGGCAGGCGGCGGTTCTGGCGCTTGAGCTCGCGCACGCAGGCCATGGGCACGAAGATGCCAAGCCGGCCGTCGTACTTGCCGCCGTTGCGCACGGTGTCGTAGTGCGAGCCCGTGAGCAGCGTCTTCGCATCGGGCGTCGCGCCCTCGTAGCGGCCCACCACGTTGCCGACCGCGTCGATCTCCACCGAGTCGAAGCCGGCCTCGCGCATCTCGCGCGCGATCTGCGCGGCGCAGGCACGGTGCGCGTCGGTCAGGTAGGTCACGGTGAGCTGGCCCTTCTCGGCGAAGCCCGGGTCGCTGTGCACCGCGAGCGCCTCCTGCCAGTCCCACACGTGGTTGCCGAGCGCCGGCTCGGTGCCGAACTTGTCGTTCAGGCGGATCTCGGCGATGCGGTGGATGTTGCGCAGCGCCTCGGCGAGCTCGAAGTCGGGATGGTTGTAGGCGCGGCGCTCGAAGGTGTCGATGATCTCGCGCTTGGACAGGCCCGTGCCGCGCGGGCCGCGCACCGCGAGGATGAAGGGGAAGCCGAACTTCGCGTTGTAGTCGGCGTTGAGGCGCTGGATCTTCGCGAACTCCTCGGGCGTGCAGTCGGTGAGCCCGGCCTTGCCCTGCTCGTTGGTCGATTCGGCCGTCAGCGTCTTGCTGACCATCGCCTTGCCCGCGAGCTCGGGGTGGGCGCGGATCAGGGCCAGGCGCTCTTCCCTGGTGGCCGTGTTCACGGCCTGCGCGAGCGCGTACTTCAGGTGCTGCAGCGAACGGAACGGACGCGCGGCCAGCGCCCGGCGCGCGATCCACGGCGAGTGCTCGTAGGTGCCGTCGAGCAGCGCGACGGCTTCGTCGGCGCCCGCGGCGTTCAGTTGTTCGATGGTCAGGCTCATGGCGTGTGTGTCCTCCGTACGGATCAAGCTTGCGAGGCTTGGGAAGAGGCTTCGAACGGATGGGTCTTCTTCCAGTGCCGCGCGATGTCGACGCGGCGGCAGACCCACACCCGCTCGTGGCTGGCGATGTGATCGAGAAAACGCTGCAGCGCCACGATGCGGCCCGGGCGCCCGAGCAGGCGGCAGTGCATGCCGATGCTCATCATCTTCGGCGCCTCGTCGCCCTCGGCGTAGAGCGCGTCGAAGCTGTCCTTCATGTACTGGAAGAAGGGGTCGGCGTGCGAGTAGCCCTGCGGCAGCGCGAAGCGCATGTCGTTGCAGTCGAGCGTGTAGGGCACGATGAGCTGCGGCACGGTGGCGCCGTCGGTCTTGCGCACCTTCATCCAGAACGGCAGGTCGTCGCCGTAGTAGTCGCTGTCGTACTCGAAGCCGCCGTAGTCGGCCACCAGCCGGCGCGTGCGCGGGCTGTCGCGGCCGGTGTACCAGCCGAGGGCGCGCTCGCCCGTGAGCTTCTCGATGGCTTCCATGCCCAGGCGCATGTGCTCGCGCTCGGTGGCCTCGTCGAGGTTCTGGTAGTGGATCCAGCGCCAGCCGTGGCAGGCGATCTCGTGGCCCAGTTCCTTGAAGGCGGCCGTGAGCTCGGGATGACGCTCGAGCGCCATGCCGACGCCGAACACGGTGAGCGGCAGGCCGCGCTTCTCGAATTCACGCAAGAGGCGCCACACGCCCACGCGCGAGCCGTACTCGTAGATGCCTTCCATGCTGATGTGGCGGTCGGGGTAGCTCGCGGGATTGAACATCTCCGAGAGGAATTGTTCCGAGCCGGCGTCGCCGTGCAGCGTGGCGTTCTCGCCGCCTTCCTCGTAGTTGAGGACGAACTGCACCGCGATGCGCGCGTTGCCCGGGCCACTGCGCATGGGGCGGGTTGCGGCCGTAGCCGACGAGGTCGCGCGGGTAGGGCAGGGTGGTGTCGTAGACGGTCATGGTGGAAGGGGTCAGGACAATGCGAGGGAGATGTCGCTGGTGGGCACCTTGCGGTCGAACACCAGGTTGGCCTCGACGTGCTGCAGGTGCTCGGTCATCAGGCGCACGGCGCGCTCCTCGTCGCGCGCGGCCAGCGCCTTGACGATGTCGGCGTGCTCGTCGTTCGAATGCTCGGCGGCGCTGGTGCTCTGGTACATGAGCGTGATGAGGGCGCAGCGCGAGATCAGCTCGCCGAGGATCTGCGCCAGCACCTGGTTGCCCATGAGCTCGGCCATGCGCACGTGGAAGTCGCCGAGCAGCTCGGTGCGGCCCGAGACGTCCTCGCCCGACACGGCCGATTTCTCGAGCGCCACGTGTTCCTTGAGCGCCTTGATCTTGGCCGGCGTGACGGTGCGCACGAACTCGCGCGTCATCTCGGCCTCGAGCATGCGGCGCACCGCGAACACCTGCTTGGCCTCGTCGACCGCGGGTGCCGCCACGAAGGCGCCGCGCGCGGGGCTCGAGCCGGATCAGCTTGTTCTGCGCGAGCTGGAACAGCGCCTGGCGCACCAGCGTGCGCGATACGCCGAAATGGTCCGCCAGCTTCTGCTCGGCCAGCTTGGTGCCGGGCTGAAGCCGGTGGTCGACGATCGCGCGGGTGAGCGCATCGACGATCGAACGGGTGGTGGAGGACTCCATGTTTTTCATGATAGACCGAAAGCCGACAACTGTATACACTTTTGTCCACCGGAATATCCCGCACTCTCACCTGACCGACCGAAGGAAACTCCCATGGGCCTGAGCACCCACGTACTGGACACGATGCATGGCGGCCCCGCGGCCGGCATGGAGGTCGCGCTCTTCACCACCGAGGGCGACGCCGCCACGCTGGTCAAGCGCTTCACGCTGAATGCCGACGGCCGCAGCGACGGCCCGCTCTACGACAACAGCACGCTGAAGACCGGCACCTACCGGCTGGTGTTCGACGTGGCGGGCTATTTCAAGGCGCGCGGCGTGGCGCTGCCCGAGCCGAACTTCCTCAACAAGGTGTCGCTGGACTTCGGCGTGGCGCATGCCGACCAGCACTACCACGTGCCGCTCTTGGTGAGCCCGTGGAGCTATTCGACCTACCGGGGGTCGTGAACGCCGACAGCGTGACTGTCGGAGGCTTCTCGCCGCTCCCCGTCCGGGGAGCGGCGGGGGGCGCTACTGCTGCAACTGCCCTTCGGTCAGCGTGTCGAGCTGGAAGCGCCCGCTCTTGTCCCAGAGCCAGGTGTCGGTCCACACGACCGGCCCGAGCCGCGACGCGGCCGGGAAGGGCGCGGCCTGCAGCACGGTGCGCTCGATCTCGGCGATGACCTCGGGCGCATGCTGCGCGCGCGCGCAGCCAGTGCAGCGCGACCACGCGGCCGCTGCCGTCGAGGTTGACCTGCAACGTGCCGACCGCGTAGAGCACCGGCGGCAGCTGTCCACCATAGATGCGGCGGTTGTTGAGGTCGTAGACATGGCGCGCGGCGTCGCGCCGGTAGTCGCGCGCGCTGGTGGCGTTCGATGCGCGCGGCGCCGGCCGGCCGCTGGCGCCGGGTTCGGCGGTGGCCTTGCTCAGTTGACCGGGCACCGAACCGGTGGTGCCGCATCCGGCGAGCCAGAGCGCGGCGAGGAAAGACACCGCCAGGGCGAGGCGGCGCGTCGTGGGCTGAAAATTCATCGCCGGGTTTATACCGTGACTCCCTCACTCCTCGGCAACCGAAGGTATCGCTCATGAACGGCGCGGTCGACCAACTGCTGGCCCGTCTTCGCGACGAAGACGCGGTGCTGGTGCGCGTCGAATCCACGCAGGGCTCGGCGCCGCGCGAGGCCGGCACCTGGATGGCGGTCTGGGCCGAGGGCCTCACGGCCACCATCGGCGGCGGCCAGCTCGAGTTCCAGGCGACGCAGGAAGCGCGCGAACTGCTGGCCGGCAGCCGCGCCATCGACGGCATCCAGCGCTATCCGCTGGGCCCGAGCCTGGGCCAGTGCTGTGGCGGCGTGGTGTTCCTGTCGTTCCGGCGCGTCTCGGCCAGCGACATCCCCGAGCTGCGGCGCGCGCTGGTCGAGCACCTGCGGCCGGTGGCACTGTTCGGCGGCGGCCACGTGGGCGCTGCGCTCGCGCGGCTGCTCGCGGGCCTGCCGTTCTCGGTGCGCTGGATCGACAGCCGCGACGGCGTGTTCCCCGAAGAACTGCCGGCCCAGGTCGAGACCGAGCATTCCGAGCCGGTGCAGGACGCGGTGGCCTCGCTCGCGCCCGGCAGCCGCGTGCTGATCATGAGCTTCAGCCATGCCGAGGACCTCGACATCGTGATCGCCTGCCTGCGCCGCCTGCGCGAGCGCGACGACCTGCCCTACATCGGCCTGATCGGCAGCAAGACCAAGTGGGCCACCTTCAGCCACCGGCTCGAGGCACGCGGCTTCACGGCGGCCGAGCTGGCGCGCGTCACCTGCCCGATCGGCGTGCCGGGCATCACGGGCAAGGAGCCCGAGGTGATCGCGGTCGCGGTGGCGGCACAGTTGTTGCAATCGCTGGACTGAGCCGGCGCTTCGGTGCACGAACAGGGTTTTCCCGGCACCGGCCCCGCAAAAAACCACGCCGCCCCTCGCCAAAACTGTATACACTTTCAGTCCACAAGTATCTGCCGCAGCGGAGCGAGGCCCACCCGGAGCCTGCGTTCGCGGCACTTTCTCTGCTTACAGCGCCCGCAGTGGTGAGCAGGACGAAGACATCCGCGCCCGGCGTTCCCCCGCGCCGAGCGGATTGAGAGAGCACCTCATGGAAAGCTACTACCTCGACTGGGCCAACCTGCTGCTGCGCTGGGTCCACGTCATCACCGCCATCGCCTGGATCGGCGCCTCCTTCTACTTCGTGATGCTGGACAACAGCCTCGAGAAGCCGCAGGACCCCGAATCGCTCGACAAGGGCGTGGGCGGCGAGCAGTGGGCCGTGCACGGCGGCGGCTTCTACAACATGCAGAAGTACCTGCTGGCGCCCAAGAAGCTGCCGGACCACCTGCACTGGTCGTACTGGGAGAGCTACTCCACATGGCTCACGGGCTTCGCGCTCTTCACCATGTCGTACCTCTGGAACGCCAGCACCTACCTGATCGACAAGTCGAAGATGGACTGGCAGCCGGGCGCGGCGATCGCCGTGGCGCTGGCCTTCCTGGTCGTGTTCTGGATGGTCTACGACAGCATCTGCCAGCTGTTCGGCCGGCGCAGGAACGGCGACACCATCGTCGGCGTGCTGGTCGCGATCTTCGTGGCCTTCGCGGCCTGGCTGGCCTGCCAGTGGTTCGCGGGCCGCGCGGCCTTCCTGCTGGTCGGCGCCATGATGGCCACGACCATGAGCGGCAACGTGTTCTTCTGGATCATCCCGGGCCAGCGCAAGAACGTGCAGGCGCTGCGCGAAGGCCGCCCGGTCGACCCGGTGCACGGCCAGCGCGGCAAGCAGCGCAGCGTGCACAACACCTACTTCACGCTGCCGGTGCTGTTCGCGATGCTGAGCAACCACTACAGCTTCACCTACACCCACAAGTACAACTGGATCGTGCTGCTGCTCATCATGCTCGGCGGCGCGGCGATCCGGCAGTTCTTCGTGGTGCGTCACCGCTTCAAGCTCGGCAACGCGCGCAACCCGCTGCCCTATGCGATGGTCGGCGTGGCCGTGCTGGGCCTCACCATCGTCTGGATGAAGCCCGAGCCCGCCGCCCCCGTGGCCGCCACCGCGCAGAGCGCGCCGGCCGTGGCCTACCAGGACGTGCAGAAGGTGCTCGAGCAGCGCTGCTACATGTGCCACGGCGCGAGCGTGCAGATGAAGAACGTGCGCGTCGACTCGCCCGAGCAGGTGAGTGCCCACGCCCAGGCCATCTACCAGCAGGTGGTGGTCACGAAGATCATGCCGATGAACAACGCCACCTCGATCACCGACGAGGAGCGTGCCCTGATCGGCCGCTGGTTCCAGGGCGGAGCGAAGACGACCAACTAACTAGACCGCGGTCAAGAGGGCGGACACCGGTTCGCCGCAAAATGCAGGCCCCGGAGACAACGCCACCCATGACCGCCAAGACCTCGACGCCCCCCTCGCTGCAAGACGCGACCGCTCCCGATCCCCGCCAGGCGCCGCGCGCCTTCCTCGAACACCTCTACCGCGTCGCGGTCGACCGCGCGCTGCCGCTGTCGACCCTGGGCGCGCACCTGCCCAAGCCGCCCAAGGGCCGCACGCTGGTGCTCGGTGCCGGCAAGGCCGGCGGTTCGATGGTGCAGGCGCTCGAGGCGCTGTGGCCGGCCGACGCGCCGCTGTCGGGCCTGGTGGTCACGCGCTACGACCACATCCCGCCGCGGCCCGAGGGGCTGCCCAGCCGCATCGAGATCGTCGAGGCCGCGCATCCCGTGCCCGACGCGGCCGGCCAGCAGGCCGCCGAGCACATCCTCGCGCTGACCGAAGGCCTGACCGCCGACGACCTCGTGCTGTGCCTGATCTCGGGCGGCGGCTCCTCGCTGCTGGTGCTGCCGGCCGAGGGCCTGACGCTGGCCGACAAGCAGCGCATCAACAAGCAGCTGCTCGACAGCGGCGCCCACATCGGCGAGATGAACTGCGTGCGCAAGCACCTCTCGCGCATCAAGGGCGGCCGGCTCGCGGCGGCCTGCGCGCCGGCGCGCGTGGTCACGCTCACCATCAGCGACGTGCCCGGCGACGACCCGGCCGTGATCGCCAGCGGCCCCACCGTGCCCGACGCCACCACCTGTGCCGACGCGCTGGCCATCCTCGACCGCTACCGCATCGAGGTGCCGGCGCCGGTGCGCGCGCAGCTCGAGAGCGGCGCGCTCGAAACTCCGAAGCCCGGCGACGCCGTGTTCCAGGGCCACGAGACCCACATGATCGCGGCCCCGCAACAATCGCTCGAGGCCGCCGCCGCGGCCGCGCGCGCCGCCGGCATCGAGGCCCACGTCCTCAGCGACGAGATGGAAGGCGAATCGCGCGAGGTCGGCAAGGTGCATGCCGCGCTCGCGCGCGCCGTGGCCCAGCGCGGCGCGCCGTTCGCCAGGCCCTGCGTGATCCTCTCGGGCGGCGAGACCACCGTCACCATCCGGCCGCGCCAGCCCGGCCAGGCCAAGGGCCGGGGCGGACGCGCGGGCGAGTTCTGCATGGGCCTCGCGGGCGCGCTGCTCGGCCAGGCCGACGTGTGGGCACTGGCGGCCGACACCGACGGCATCGACGGCGTGGAGGACAACGCCGGCGCCTACGTCACGCCCGACACCCTGGCGCGCGCCGCCAACGCGGGCCGCAAGCTCTCGGACCACCTCGACCGCAACGACGCCTACGGCTACTTCGACGCCATCGGCGACCTGTTCGTGACCGGGCCGACGCACACCAACGTCAACGACTTCCGGGCGCTGCTGGTGCTCTGAGGCTTCTCCTTCCCCCAGCGGGGGAAGGAGCGGCACCGTCCTGCGCGCATCCCCGACTCGGGTTAACCTATGCGCCCCGGCAGCCCGCTGCCGCCCAGCCGCACGCGCCTTCTCGGGCGCCGTGCCGCCCTCCGAACTCCCCGTTTCCACTCCCATCCCCTGCCGAAGGAAAAAGCTCGCCATGACCGCCTCCTCCTATACCGACACCCGCCTGCTGATCGACAACGAATGGGTGGACGCCGCCAGCCGCAAGACCCTCGACGTGGTGAACCCGGCCACGGGCCAAGTCATCGGCAAGGTGGCGCATGCCGGCATCCCCGACCTCGACCGCGCCCTGGCCGCCGCCCAGCGCGGCTTCGACGCCTGGCGCAACACCCCGGCCCATGAGCGCGCCGCCGTCATGCGCCGCGCCGCCGGCCTGATCCGCGAACGCGCCGGCGACATCGCCAAGCTGCTGACACAGGAACAGGGCAAGCCGCTGGCCGAAGCCAAGGGCGAGACCCTGGCCGCCGCCGACATCATCGAATGGTTCGCCGACGAAGGCCGCCGCGTCTACGGTCGCATCGTGCCCTCGCGCAACCTCGCGGCGCAGCAGCTGGTCATCAAGGAGCCCGTGGGCCCCGTGGCCGCCTTCACGCCCTGGAACTTCCCGATCAACCAGGTCGTGCGCAAGCTCGGCGCCGCGCTGGCCACCGGCTGCTCCTTCCTCGTGAAGGCACCCGAGGAAACCCCCGCGTCGCCCGCTGCCCTGCTGCAGGCCTTCGTCGACGCCGGCATCCCCGCCGGCACCGTCGGCCTGGTGTTCGGCAACCCGGCCGAGATCTCGGCCTACCTGATCCCGCACCCGATCATCCGCAAGGTCACCTTCACGGGCTCGACCCCCGTCGGCAAGCAGCTCGCCGGCCTGGCCGGCCAGCACATGAAGCGCGTGACCATGGAACTGGGCGGCCACGCCCCGGTGATCGTGGCCGAGGACGCCGACGTCGCGCTGGCCGCCAAGGCCGCCGGTGCCGCCAAGTTCCGCAACGCGGGCCAGGTCTGCATCTCGCCGACCCGCTTCCTGGTGCACAACAGCATCCGCGAGGAATTCGCCAAGGCCATGGTCAAGCACGCCGAAGGCCTGAAGCTCGGCGACGGCCTGACCGAAGGCACCACCCTGGGCCCGCTGGCCAATGCGCGCCGCCTCACGGCCATGGCGCATGTGCTCGACGACGCCCGCAAGAAGGGCGCGACCATCGCCACCGGCGGCGAGCGCGTCGGCGATGCCGGCAACTTCTTCGCCCCCACCGTGCTGACCGACGTGCCGCTGGACGCCGACGTCTTCAACAACGAGCCCTTCGGCCCGATCGCCGCCATCCGCGGTTTCGACACGCTGGACGAGGCCATCGCCGAATCGAACCGCCTGCCCTTCGGCCTGGCCGGCTATGCGTTCACCAAGTCGATCAAGAACGCGCACCTGCTGAGCCAGAAGCTCGAACTCGGCATGCTGTGGGTCAACCAGCCCGCGACCCCGTCGCCCGAGATGCCGTTCGGCGGCGTGAAGGATTCGGGCTACGGCTCGGAAGGCGGCCCGGAAGCGCTCGAGGCCTACCTCAACACCAAGGCGGTGTCGATCCTGGGCGTCTGAGCGGGACGCTTCGACTCGCTGTCTTGATGAGAGCGGCATCGCTGGAAGGCGGTGCCGCTTTTTTCATGGGCGAACGGATTCAGTCCTCCGCGCTCGCATTCCAGAACGCCTGCTGCACCCCCTCCAGCGCCTCGAGCTCCGCGACCACCCGGTCGAGTTCCTCGGCCTCGACCGCGGTGGCGTAGAGCGTGGCCTCGATCTCGGTATCGGTGGCGCCGAAGGCATGCTGGTCGACGTCGCGCACCGGGTAATTGGCTTCCTCGAGCAGCAGCAGCACCTGGTCCATCACCTCGGGCCGCGAGGCGCGCGTGCAGATCACGCGCACGGTGTAGCTGGCTTCGCCCGACTCCTCCTTCACCGGCTGCCGGTTGATGCGGTTGACCACGGGCCGCAGCAGGGTGTTGCTCGCGAGCACGAACAGCGCCGCTATCACGGCCTCGCCGATCAGGTCGGCGCCCGCGCAGGCGCCGACGGCGGCCGATCCCCACAAGGTGGCCGCGGTGTTGAGGCCCGTGATGTTGGCGCCTTCCTTCATGATCGCGCCCGCGCCGAGAAAGCCGATGCCCGAGACCACGTAGGCCGCCACGTGCACCGCGCCGTCGTGGCCGTGCAGGCGGTTGGCCATGTCGACGAACACGGCCGCGCCCACGGCCACCAGCGTGTTGGTGCGCAGCCCGGCGGTGCGCTGGCGCACCTGGCGCTCGAAGCCGATCAGCGAGCCCAGCACGAAGGCCGTGGACACGCTCAGCAGGGTGTCGAGCAGCGAAGGCAGGTTGAAGTTCTGTATCGCTTCCATGCGGATCTCCTCCTCGTCGTTCGCAAACCAGGGTAGCGGCGGCATGTGACAGCCGCCGTTCCCTGTTGTCGTCATCGGCTCATTGCCAGCCGTAGCGCCGCGCGTACCAGCCCTTGACCGTCTGCACCAGCGCCGCATAGCCGCCGAGCATCAGCACCAGCCATGGGAAGTAAGCCAGCGGCAGCGCCTCGAGCTTGAAGTAGTGCGCCACCGGGCCCATCGGCAGCCAGATGCCCACGGCCGCGATCGCCGCGCCCATGATCAGCAGCGGCCAGGCCGCGCGGCTCTGCAGGAACGGGATGCGGCGCGTGCGGATCAGGTGCACGATCAGCGTCTGCGACAGCAGGCCTTCGACGAACCAGCCCGACTGGAACAGGGTCTGGTGCTCGGGCGAGTTGGCGGCGAACACGAACCACATCACGGCATAGGTCAGGATGTCGAACACCGAGCTCAGCGGCCCGAAGAACACCATGAAGCGGCCGAGGTCGCCCGGGTTCCAGCTCTGCGGCTTGCGCAGGAACTCCTCGTCCACGTTGTCGAAGGGGATCGCGATCTGCGACACGTCGTACAGCAGGTTCTGCACCAGCAGGTGCAGCGGCAGCATTGGCAGGAAGGGCAGGAAGGCACTCGCCACCAGCACCGAGAACACGTTGCCGAAGTTCGAGCTCGCGGTGAGCTTGATGTACTTCAGCATGTTCGCGAAGGTGCGGCGGCCCTCCACCACGCCCTGCTCGAGCACCATCAGGCTCTTCTCGAGCAGGATGATGTCGGCCGATTCCTTGGCCACGTCCACCGCGCCGTCGACCGAGATGCCGATGTCGGCCGCGCGCAGCGCGGGCGCGTCGTTGATGCCGTCGCCCATGAAGCCCACCACGTGGCCGTTGGCATGCAGCGCATGCACGATGCGCTCCTTGTGCGCGGGCGTGAGCTTGGCGAAGACCTGGCGCTTCTCGACGATCTGGCGCAGCTCGGCCTCGTTCATGCGCTCGACCTCGTGGCCCAGCACCATGCGGCCGGCCTCGATGCCGACGTCGGCGCAGACCTTGCGCGTCACCAGCTCGTTGTCGCCGGTCAGCACCTTCACGGCCACGCCGTGCTCGGCCAGCGCGCGCAGCGCGGGCGCGGTCGATTCCTTCGGCGGATCGAGGAAGGCCACGTAGCCCAGCAGCGTGAGTTCGGCCTCGTCGGCCACGCCGTAGGCGGCACGGCGCGCGTCGCCGCGCGCATCGCAGCGCAGAACGCGGCTGGCCACGGCCACCACGCGCAGGCCCTGGGCATTGAGCTCCGAGGCCACGGCGTGGATGCGCGCGAGCACCTCCGCGTCGAGCGCCAGCACCTCGGCACCGCGTTCGACCGCGCTGCACACGGCCAGCACTTCCTCGAGCGCGCCCTTGCAGATCAGCAGGTGTTCCTCGGCCGCGTCGCTGCCGGCGACGACCACCGACATGCGGCGGCGCGAGAAGTCGAAAGGCACCTCGTCGACCTTGCGCCAGTCGGTCTGCAGCCGGGTGTCGAGCTGCATCTGGGCATGGCTCAGCACCGCCTTGTCGAGCAGGTTCTTCAGGCCGGTCTGGTGGAAGCTGTTGAGGTAGGCCAGCTGCAGCACGTGGTCGGAGCCCTCGCCCCAGGCGTTGGTGTGGCGCTCGAGCACGATGCGGTCCTGCGTCAGCGTGCCGGTCTTGTCGGTGCACAGCACGTCCATGGCGCCGAAGTTGTGGATCGCCTCGAGGCGCTTGACGATCACCTTCTGGCGCGACATCACGACCGCGCCCTTGGCGAGCGTGGCGGTCACGATCATCGGCAGCATCTCGGGCGTGAGGCCGACCGCGATCGACAGCGCGAACAGCGCCGCTTCCCACCAGTCGCCCTTGGTCACGCCGTTGATCACCAGCACCAGCGGCGCCATCACCAGCATGAAGCGGATCAGCACCCAGCTCACGCGGTTGATGCCGGCCTGGAAGGCCGTGGTGCCGCGGTCGGTGGCGCTCACGCGCTGCGCCAGCGCGCCGAAGAAGGTGCGCGCGCCGGTGTGCACGATCAGCGCGGTCGCGGTGCCGCTGATCACGTTGGTGCCCATGAACAGCAGGTTGTCGCGCTCGAGCACGCCGCTCGCGCTGCCGGCGGCGGGCACGGTGGCGAACTTCTCGACCGGCATCGCCTCGCCGGTCAGCGCCGACTGGCTGATGAACAGGTCCTTGGCCGAGAGCAGCCGGCAGTCGGCCGGGATCATGTCGCCGGCCGACAGCGCGATCAGGTCGCCGGGCACCAGGTCGCGCATCGGCACCTCGATGCGCAGCGCGCCGGCCGAGCCTTCCTCGGGCCGCAGCACGGTCGAGGTGTTGCTGACCATCGCCTTGAGCTCGTCGGCCGCCTTGTTCGAGCGCGACTCCTGCAGGAAGCGCAGCACCGTCGACAGCACCACCATGCTGCCGATCACCACCGCGGCCTTCATGTCCTCGGTGACGTAGGAGACCAGCGCGAGCACGGTCAGCAGCAGGTTGAAGGGATTGCGGTAGCACTGCCACAGGTGGGTCCACCACGGCAGCGGCTTCTCGTGGTTCACCTCGTTGCCGCCCAGGCGCTTGCGCAGGGCGGTGGCCTCGTCCTCGCTCAGGCCCCGGGGCGAGCTGCCGAGCTGCGCGAGCATGTCGCTTGCATCGGCCAGCGAGGCGGCGCTCAGCGCGTTCGCGATCTCGGGCGGCATCGCGGCCGAGGCGGTGCCCACGGGCTTCGAGCCCAGCAGCGTCTGCCAGCGCTCGAAGTGATGCAGCATGCGGCGGCTGCGCAGGAAGCTTTCGAAGAAGGACTTGAAGACGTTCTTCATGCGCCTTCTCCTTCGCGGCGTGGAGGACGCGGCGCGGCGGCACGACGCGGGTCGCGTGCGGGGCGGAGGACGAGGAGGGCGGCCCTGGTGGCGGGCCGCAGGCATTGGCGGTTCATTCGAGGTTCTCCTGGCGAGGCGCGCAACGGGGCGCGCGAAGGAGAACCTCCCGCGGATCAACCGGAGGTGACGGTCCTTCGCGGCTCGGTGTGCCGCGGATGGTTCATGGCGATGCAGGCCGACCGGCGCGTGGCGCGATCAGGCGGGGGAGGCGCGCAGCGGCGCCAGCGAGGGTCTGGGTCCATGAGGCCTCCGTGAAGATGGGTGGATGAAAGCGCGATGCTTCGCTCGAATGCAACGGTCGGTGCGACGTGCCGGTGGACAGGCGCTACGAACGCCGCGGCTTGCGCGGGTCCGGCACCAGCAGCAGGAAGCAGCGGATGCGCCGCGTGCTCCAGAACGACGCGGACTTGTCGAGCTCCTGGTCGGCCTCGGGCTGCAGCACGTCGGCCGCGGACCGGCGCGCCGACGCGGCGCGCGGGTCGGTGTCAGGCGCGGCGGCGTGGCCGCGATGCGGGGGCTGGCGATGAAGAACGAGTTGACGCATGACAAGGCTCCTTCGACCCGTGACGGGCGAGAGGACCTCGTGGCATGGACCACGCTGGCTGGCAAAGAGACGCCAGTGACGAAACGGATGTCGGGGGAGGGAGAGCCTGCCGGGGAGGGCAGGCATCACGCCGCGGGCACGTCGGCCGCGGCGCGCAAGAAGCCTGCGCTACGGAGCCTGGTGTGCCGCGCATGCCACGGCACGCGTCTGGTCACTGATCCAACTGGCACTGTCCACGCACGAGGCTCCGAAGTGAAGATGCGGGATTGTTGCACTGCGTCATCGCGGGGGCAACCCGAAATGCGCGTTTCAGCGTTCGATGCAGGGTTTTGAGGCCACAGTGTTGCGATGGCGCCTCGATGCGGCGCGGGCCCGCGCGGTGGTCAGGCTGCGTTAAGTTGCGCGACGCGATCATGTCCGGGCAGGACAATGCGGCCATGACCCAGGCCAGCGTCCTCTTCATCTGCACCGGCAACATCTGCCGCTCCCCCACCGCCCACGCCCTGCTCCTGCACAAGGCACGCGCCGCGCACCTCGCGCTCGACGTCGACAGTGCCGCCATCTCCGACGAGGAGCGCGGCAATCCGCCCGATCCGCGCTCGGTGGCCGAGGCGCGGCGGCGCGGCATCGAGATGCCCGCGCATCGCGCGCGGCAGGTGCGGGCCTCGGACTTCGAGCGCTTCGACACCATCGTCGGCATGACCGGCCACCACTGCGCGGCGTTGCGCCGCCTCGCGCCCGCGGGCACGGCGCACCGGGTCCATCTGCTGACCGACTTCGCCGAGGGGCTCTCGGGCGACGTGCCCGATCCCTGGTACGGCGACCGGCAAGCCTTCGTCGAGGCCTTCGACCTGATCGAGCGCGGCGTCGACGGCCTGCTCGCGAAGCTGATGGTCGCGAGGGCCTGAGGCTGAGAGAAAAACGGGCAGCCGAACGCAAAGGGCGCAAAGGTCTCGCAGAAGTCGCGGCAGGACATCCGGAGATCGGTCGTCTCTTCCGCGACGTCTGCGCGCTCTTGTGTTTCTTCTGCGTTCGGCTGTGCGTATTCGCGCCGCGCTATTCGCAGAGCGCGCGGATCGACGGCGGCACCGGCAGCGCGCGCAGGCTGCCGTCCTCGCGCTTGCCGCCGAAGATGCGCACCTCCTCGCATTCGAGGATCGGGTCTGCGCCGCGCGTCACGCGGTAGGCCTGCACGAAGCTCTTCTCGCGCCACTCGGCGATGCGCGTCGCGATCTCGAGGGTGTCGCCGTAGCTCGCGGTCTTGATGAAGCGCGTGTGGGTGTCGACCAGCGGCGTGCCGATCACGCCGAGCGTCTTCGTGGTCTCCTCCCAGCGCGGCACGCCGCACTGGTGGAAGAAGTGGCGCGAGGCCGCGTCGATCCAGCGGAAGAAGTTCGGGAACCAGACGATGCCGGCGGGATCGCAGTCGCCGAATTCGACGCGGACGGTGTAGACGATTTCCTTGGTGCTCATGGTCTCGATTCTGCTTGCTGCCTTCATCCCATGCGCCCGGGCAGCCACAGCGCGATCGCGGGGAAGGCGATCAGGATCACCAGCCGCAGGATGTCGGTTGCCACGAAGGGCAGCACGCCCTTGAAGATGGTGGTGAAGCTCACGTCCTTCACCACGCTCTTGATGACGAACACGTTCATGCCCACGGGCGGATGGATCAGCCCGAGCTCCACCGTCATCACGATGATGATGCCGAACCAGATCGGATCGAAGCCCAGGTGCACGATCACCGGATAGATGATCGGCACCGTGAGGATGATCATCGCCATCGCGTCCATCAGGCAGCCGAGCACCAGGTACATCACCATGATCAGCGCGAGCACGCCGTAGCGGCCCACGCCCAGGCCGGTGAGGAACTCGGTGAGCTTCTGCGGGCTCTGCGTGATGGTGAGGAAGTAGCCGAACAAGAGCGCGCCGATCAGCACGGTGAACACCGCCGCCGCCGTGCGCGTGGCCGACAGCAGGGCCTCGCGGATCTTCGCGCGGTCGAGCCGCCCGCGCAGCACGCCGAGGATGAAGGCACCGCTCGCGCCCACGCCGCCGGCCTCGGTGGGCGTGAAGAAGCCGCCGTACAGCCCGCCGATCACGAACAGGAACAGCACGATCGGCGCCCACACGTTCTTGAGCTCGGCCGTGCGCTCGCTCCAGGCCCGCGCCTCGCCGCGCGGCAGCCAGCCGGGCTTGACGCGCACGATGACCACGATGGTCAGCACGTACATCAGCATCGCAAGCAGGCCCGGCACGATGCCGGCCATGAACAGCTTGCCGATGTCCTGCTGCGTGAGGATGGCGTAGACCGCGAGCACGGTCGACGGCGGCAGCATCGCGCCCAGCGTGCCGCCCGCGGCGATCACGCCGGTGGCGAAGGACTGCGGATAGCCGAAGCGCCGCATCTCGGGATAGGCCACCGACGAGAAGGTGGCGGCCGTGGCGACCGAGGAGCCGCAGATCGCCGCGAAGCCGCCGCAGGCCACCACCGTGGCCACGCCGAGGCCGCCGCGCAGGTGGCCGATCATGGAGTTGGCGGCGCGGAACAGCTCGCGGCTCACGCCCGACACCGAGACCAGCGCGCCCATCAGCATGAACATGGGGATCACGCCGAAGGTGTAGTCGGTCACGGTGCGCATCGAGGTCTGGCCCACCAGCTTGAGCGCGGGGCCGGGCCCCACGAGGTAGCTGTAGCCGGTGACGCCGACCAGCCCCATCGCCATGCCCACGGGCACGCGCAGCAGCATCAGCACGAACAGGGCGACGAAGCCCAGCAGGGCGACTGCATCGGTGCTCATTCGCTCACCTTCTCTTCGACGTGCTCGTCGTGCAGCAGTTCGGGATGGAAGATCAGCCGCCAGGTGCGCACGGCGATCAGGATCACGGCCGACACGTCGCCGGCCCAGGCCACGGCATAGAACGGCCAGGTGGGGATGTTCATGTCGTAGGTCAGCACGTTGTCGGTGTAGGTGAGCCGCACCTTGTCGAACAGCATCGCGGTCTGCACCGCCACCACCAGCAGCAGCACCAGGGTGGCGAAGATGTCGATCGCGCGGCGCATGCGTGGGCCGGCCGCGGTCCAGACCAGGTCGACCGTGATGTGGCCGCCGCGGTAGCTGGTGGCCGCGATGCCCCAGAAGATCAGGATCCCGAGCAGCATGCGGCCGAAGTCGTAGGCGTCGGGGATCGAGGTGTCGAAGAACTTGCGCAGCACCACGGCCACGAAGATGTTGAGCGCGACGATCCCCACGAAGATGGCGGCCAGCCATTCGATCGTGTTGATCACGCGGTCCATGAAGGAGATGGAGCGGGTGGACATGGAGGAGGAGTGGTTCGGAGTTCGCGAATGGGCAACCGAGACCGTTCGGGCTGAGCTTGTCGAAGCCTCGCGCAGCGCTTCGACAGGCTCAGCGTGAACGGGTGGGGGCTTCTACAGCGCCGACTTGTGCTTCGCCAGGCTCGCCTTCAGCGCGTCCATCACGGCCTTCGGATCCTCGCCCGTCTTCTTCACGCTGTCGGACCACTGCGCCTCCGACGGCGCGGCCGCCTTGCGCCAGGCATCGAGCTGCTCGGCCGTGAGCTTGTAGACCTCGTGGCCCGACTGCGCGGCGATCTTGGCGCGGCCCGCGAACTCGAAGTCGGCCCAGGGCGCGGCCACCTTCTGCGCCCATTCGCTGGTGCAGTGGTCGTCGATCACCTTCTTCTGGCCGGCCGACATCGCGTCGTACTTGCCCTTGTTCATGACCCAGACGAAGGGCGTGACGTACAGCGGCACGTCCATGTGGTACTTGACCACCTTGTCGATGCCGAACAGGCCGATCGATCCCCAGGGGAAGGTGATGGCATCGGCCACGCCGCGCTCGAGCATGTCGCGCGACTCGGGCGCCGAGGCCTGCACGTTGGTGCCGCCCAGCGAGGTGATGAGCTGGCCCACGGTGCTGGTCGCGGGCCGCACCTTCATGCCCTTCACGTCGGCGGGCAGCACGATCTTCTTGCGTGAATGGAAGGTGCCGGGGTCGTGCACGAAGGCGAAGCAGTACTTCACGTCCTTCATCTCCTTGGCGGCGTAGGCGCGGTACCAGTCGTCGATGGCGGCCGAGCCCTCCTTGCCGTTGGCGAACAGGAAGGGCAGCGAGGCACCGGCCATCAGCGGGAAGCGGCCCGGCTGGTAGCCGGGGTTCACGTACGAGAAGTCGGCGATGCCGTCGCGCGCCATGTCGTAGTGGTCGAAGGCCTTGCCCAGCTGCTCCGAGGGAAAGAGGATCGCGGTGATCGAGCCGTTCGAGGCCTTCTTGATGTCGTCGGCCCAGGCCTGCAGGGCCGGGTTCAGCGGATGCTGCGCGGGCACCCAGCTCGACAGCTTGATCTGCACCGGCTTGTCCTGCGCGAGCGCTGGGGCCATGGCCGAGGCCGCGAGTGCCAGCGTGAGCGCGAAGGCGCCGGGGCGGCGATGGAAGGAAGTCTGCATGGCTTGTCTCTCTTTCGTTCTGCGTGCTGTGGATTCAGTGAGCAAGGGGATCGGGGGAGAAGGTCTCGAGGTTCGGGTGCGCGCTCCTGGGTTCAATCCGCCGCGATGCGGCGTTCGCGGATCAGCGCGCCGAAGCGCTGCGAGTCGGCCGCGGCGCGCTGCTGGAACTCGGCCGGCGTGCCGGGCACGGCCTCGTCGCCCAGCGAGGCGATGCGTTCCTTCACCGCGGGCAGCGCGAGCGCGCGGTTGATCTGCGCATTGAGCTGCGCCACCACCTCGGGCGGCGTGCCGGCCGGCGCATAGAAGCCGAACACGGTGTCGGCGTCGAAGCCGCGCAGGCCGGCCTCGTCGAGCGTGGGCACGTCGGGGAACAGCGGCGAGCGCTGCGGGCTGCCCACGGCCAGGAGGCGCAGCTTGCCCGCGCGCACCTGCTGCAGGCCGATGCCGGGATCGAAGGCGTAGTCGACCTGGCCCGCCAGCAGGTCCTGCAGCGCGGGCGCGGCGCCGCGGTAGGGCACGTGCAGCGCGAACAGGCCGGCCTGGCTCTTGAACATCTCGCCCGCGAGGTGCGGCGAGCTGCCGCTGCCCGGCGAGGCATACGAGAGCTTGCCGGGGTTGGCCCTGGCATAGGCGATGAAGTCGCGCACGTTGGCCGGCGGCAGCGAGGGCTTGGCGACCAGGAACACCAGCACCCGCGCCGCGGCCGCCACCGGCACCAGGTCCTTGGCCGGATCGAAGCTCATGCGCGCATAGAGGTGCGGGTTCACCGACACCATGCCACCCGAGCTCATCAGCAGCGTGTAGCCGTCGGCCGGCGCGCGCGCCACGGCCTCGCCGCCGAGGTTGCCGTTGGCGCCGCCGCGGTTCTCGATCACCACCGGCTGCTTGAGCGCCTCCTGCAGCGGCTGCGCGACGGCGCGCGCGATCTGGTCGGCCGCGCCGCCGGGCGGGAAGTTGACGATCACCTTGACCGGCTTGGCGGGCCAGGCGGTGGCGGTGTCGGCCCATGCCGGGGCGCCGGCGAGGGAGGCGAGGGCGGCGGCCAGCAGCAGCCGGCGTCGCCAGGGGAAAGCGTCGAGGGTCACGGTGTGTCTCCTGTTTCTTCTTGGGGATGCGATGAGGCTCAGGCGGGGCGCGAAGGCGTGGCGGCCGGCGGCCGCTTCATCCAGCGGATGGGCTGCGCCTGCACCGGCCGTGGCGCCGCGCCGTGCTGCGCGAGCGCGGCATCGAGCGCCTTGCCGCCTTCGTCGACCAGCGCGGCCTCGCGCGCGGCGGCGATGGCCTCGGCGCGTGCCGGCGCGGGCATCGCTGTGCGGCCCGCGAGTTCGGCGACCAGGTGCAGCAGCGTGTGCTTGCCGCGCTCGTTGGTGCTGCCGTAGCCCTTGATGAGCCGGCCGCACAGCGCGAGCTCGCGGCCCAGCACCCAGTTCTCGCGCGCGCCGGCTTCCACCGCCGCGAGCCAGCGCTCGATCAGGGCCTGTTCCTCCGCGAAGCGGCTGCCGCGGCGGCGCAGCCAGCGCAGCGAGGCCAGCAGGCGCAGCGAGGCCATGCCCCAGACGGCATGGCTGCCCACTTGCAGCGGCAGCGCCCAGGGCTCGCGGCCGCGTGCCTGGCGCGCGCGGTCCCAGGCCGTCACGCGGCGCGCGAGCGCGCTCGGCAGCAGCGCCGCGAACTCGGCCGCGCCGGGCTTGAAGTGGTCGTAGACCTTCACGATGTCGGCCTCGCCCGCGCGCACTTCGCGGCGCACGCGCTGCGCGCGGCTGGCGCGGCCCTTGAGCGCGGCCACGCGCACGATGTCGTCGAAGGCCATCCACAGCGCGAGCCAGCGCGCGGTCTCGCGCACGATGGCGAAGCCGCGCGCGCCGGCCGGATCGGCCGCGCGCTCGGCATCGAGCACGCGCGCCAGCCGCTGCGCATAGAGCGCGGCATAGGCCTCGTCCTGGTAGTCGAGCACGCGCGCATGGCCGAGCGCCAGCAGGTCGTGCACGGCCGGCGGAAAGCGCTGCGCCAGCTCGGCGGGCAGCGCGCGCGCGGGGGGCGGCGCATCGCGGCCTTCCTCGGCCAGCACGCCGCGCACGAACGCGGCCTGGGCGCGCGGCGCGCTCACGGCCTCGAAGGCGGCCGCGAAGCCGCGCAGGCTGGCCGCTGCCGCCTTGCCGACCTTGTCGTGCGCGACGCCGCCGCGCACCGCATGCTCGTAGGCCGCGCGCTCGAACGGGAACAGCCCGCTGCCCGCGATCGCGCCGAGCATCACGGCGCTGACCACGGTGCCGGCCTCGCGCGCCATCGCGCCCATGTCGAGCACGTGGTGTTCGCGGCTGAAGGCCTTGACCACGTCGATCAGGCGCTGCGCGTCGGCGCGGCCGTCGCCGGGCACCATGCGCTCGGCGGTGGTGAGCACGCGCGCCGACGAGCTGATGACCAGCGTGCGCGGCGGCGCGCTCATGCCGTTGCCGATCTGGCGCGTGGTCTCGAGCAGCTCCGACGACACGATCGCGTCGAGCGCGCCCGGCACCGGGCTCAGGCTGAAGACGGGCCGGCGCCCGCCGAGCTCGGCCAGCGGCACCGGGAACACTTCGATGTAGTAGGTGGTGGCGCCGGTGCGCTGCGCGACGCCGGGGATCGAGGTGCTCTGCGCGGCGAAGCCCGCGTGGCGCGCGGTCTCCACCAGCCATTCGGTGAGCACGCCGCCGCCTTCGCCGCCGAGGGCGCAGACGAGCAGCGTGATCGGGCGCTGCGTGGACGCCGGGGAGGAATGTCGTTCCATCGTCTGTTCCTCCTCAGGCCGGGCGCAGCGCGCGCACCACCGCGCCGCGCAAGCCGTGCAGCAGCCGCTCGTGCCACTTCGGGTTCTGCACCACCTCGGCGCGGTAGAAGCTCGGGCACAGCGTGGCGGCGTGCGCGTTGGCGCCGCACAGGCCGCAGCCCACGCAGCCGTCGATCACGGTCGCCACCGGGTCGAGCTTGAGCGGATCGGGGTTGTCCTTCAGCGTGAGCGTGGGGCAGCCCGAGAGCCGGATGCAGGCATGGTCGCCATTGCACACGTCCTCGTCCACGCCGTACTTCACGCGCACCACGCGCTCGCCGCGCTGCAGCAGGCTCGCGATCCAGGGCTTGATGCGGCGCTGCCGCTCGAGCTGGCATTCGCCTTCGGCGATCACCACCTTGAGGCCGTCGAAGTCGCTGGTCAGCGCCTCGGTCAGGGTGCGGCGCATGCGCTCCACGTCGTAGGTGGTCACGGTGCGCATCCATTGCACGCCCAGTCCCTTGAGCGTGGATTCGATGGTCTGGTTCTTGTCGACCAGGCTCTGCTGCTTGTCGACGGCGCGCTCCTTCACCTCGTCGTCGGGCGTGGAGATGATGTCCTGCGTGCCGGTGGCCGAGGTGTAGCCGTTCTTGAAGATCAGCAGCACCGCGTCGTCGCCGTTGAACAGCGCGCTCTGCACGCCGGTCAACAGGCCGTTGTGCCAGAAGCCGCCGTCGCCCATGATCGACAGCGTGCGCCGGTTCATCATCGGCGACACGCCCGCGCGGCTCGCGAGGCTCATGCCGTAGCCGAGGATCGAGTGGCCCATCGAGAAGGGCTCGAAGGTGCCGAAGGCATGGCAGCCGATGTCGGCCGCGATGTGCACCGGCCCCGTGGTCTGCTGCGCGAGCTTGAGGGCCGAGAACACCGGCCGCTCGGGACAGCCCACGCAGAAGCTCGGCGGCCGGTTCGGCAGCGGCACGTCGAGCCGGCGTGCCACCGCCTCGCGGCGCTCGCGGTTGCCGGCCAGCCAGGCCTGGGCCGACAGCGCCGATGCGGCAGTCTCGCCCTCGCCGACGTACTTCGAGACGAAGGCGGCGAGCCCGCCCGAGAGCACTTCCACGCCGTACTCGCCGGCCGAGGGCAGCAGGTCCTTGCCGTGCAGCGGCGTCTGGATGTCGCGGCGGCGCAGCAGGGTCGCGATGTCCTGCTCGATGTACTCGGGCTGGCCTTCCTCCACCACCAGCACCGCGCTTTTGCCGAGGCAGAAGTCGGCCAACTGCTCGGGCACCAGCGGATAGGTGACGTTGAGCACCAGGATCGGGATCTCGCTCTCGCCGAAGGCATCGGCCAGCCCCTGCTGCTGCAGGCCGCGGATCAGCGCGTTGTACAGGCCGCCCTGCACCACGATGCCGAGCTCGGCATGGCGCCCGCCGGGCATCAGCTCGTTGAGCCCCTGGGCCACGATGTGGCGGCGCGCGGCCGGAATGCGCTCGTCGCCCTTGAGCTTCTCGTGTCGGAAGGTCACGGGCGGATGGGCGAGCCGCATGTAGTCGAAGCCCGCGGGGTCGGTCATGAGCGCGCGCGTCGACACGACGGGCGCGCGGTTGTCCTTGCACGCGAAGCTGCCGCGCACGTGGCAGGTGCGGATGCGCAGTTCCATCAGGCAGGGCATGTTCGAGGTCTCCGAGAGCTGGAAGCCCTGCTCGACCATGCGCACCATCACGGCCAGGTCGGGCCGCGGGTCGAGCAGGCACATGCTCGACTTGAGCGCATAGGCGTGGGTGCGCTCCTGTATCACGCTGGCGCCTTCGCCGTAGTCCTCGCCGACCACGATCAGCACGCCGCCGGTCACGCCGGGCGAGGACAGGTTCGACAGCGCATCGGCCGCCACGTTGGTGCCGACGATGGACTTCCAGGTCACGGCGCCGCGCAGCGGATAGTGGATCGAGGCGCCGAGCATGGCCGCGGCCGAGGCCTCGTTCGAGCAGGCCTCGACGTGCACGCCGAGCTCGTCCATGTAGCCCTTGGCCTGCACCATCACGTCGAGCAGGTGCGAGACCGGCGCGCCCTGGTAGCCGCCGACATAGGCCACGCCCGACTGCAGCAGGCCCTTGGTGATCGCGAGGATGCCCTCGCCGTGAAAGGTGTCGCCCTCGCCGAGGCGCAGTGCCTCGACTTCCTTGCTGAATGAGACTTCCAAAAGAATTCGCTCCGATGGGTTGATGCGTGAGTGGATGAAGGCATGCGCGGACGCAGGCGTCCCCGCGCCGGGTGCGGGCCGGCGTTGTTTTTTGCTGGAGGCGGCGCTACTTGCCGCCGGGCCTGGGCGGCGCGGTGGGAAAACGCGCCACGTAGTAGGCGAGGGTGTCGAGGTCTTCTGGCGCCATGCGGCCCACGGCCTCGCCCATCGCCTGTGTGTAGCCCGGGCGCTTGCCGCTGCGGAACTCCTGCAGCGTGAGCGCGAGGTACTCCTCGCGCTGGTGCGCGATGCGCGGCACCTGCTGGCCGCCGCTCAGGTCGGCGCCGTGGCAGATCACGCAGCGGTTCTCCTGCGCGAGCGCCTGGCCGCGCGCCATGCGTGCCGCGTCGGGTGGCGCGGCGGCGGCGGCCGGCGCCAGCGCGGGCAGCGTCGCGATGAAGTCGGAGAAGCCGCGCAGGTCCTCGTCCTTCATCGTCTTGGCGACCGCGGTCATGGCCTCGTTGGCGCGCCGGCCCTCGCGGAACATGAACAGCTGCGTGATCGCGTAGAACGAATGCTGGCCCGCGAGCGAGGGCACGCCCTGCATCTCGCTGCGGCCGTCGGCGCCATGGCAGGCGGCGCACAGCGCGGCGTAGCGTTCGGCGTAGACCTTGGCGCTCGATGCCGCCGCCGGCGCGGCCTTGGGCTGCGCGCCCTTGGTCGCTTGCGCGAACGCGGGCAGGGCCAGTGCCCAGAGCATCGCCACCGTCGCCGCCATCGCCATGTGCCTCGTCATCCGGCGCGCCTCACTTGCCGCCGTAGCTGATGCGGTAGATCGCACCCGCGTGGTCGTCGCTCACCAGCATCGAGCCGTCCTTGAGCACCAGGAAGTCCACCGGCCGGCCCAGGTAGGTGTTGTTCTCGACGAAGCCGGTCATGAAGGGCTCGACCTTCGCGCCGCCCTTGCCGTCGGGCCAGGCCACCGCGATGTCGGCGTACCTGGTGGTGCGGTTCCAGGGGCCGTGGCGTGCGATGAACATCGCGCCGCGGTATTTCGCCGGGAACATCTTTCCCTGATAGAAGGTCATGCCCAGCGCCGCGGCGTGCGGGCCCAGCAGCGCGGCGGGCTTGACGTAGTCGGCGCAGCTCTTGCCCCAGCCGAATTCCGAATCGAGGATGTTGCCCTGGTGGCAGTACGGATAGCCGAAGTGCTGGTCGGCCTTGGTCACCACGTTGAGCTCGTCGTTGGGCAGGTCCTCGGAGAGCCAGTCGCGCCCGTTGTCGGTGAACCAGAGGTTGCCGGTCTTCGGATCGAAGTCGAAGCCCACCGTGTTGCGCACGCCGCGCGCGATGGTCTCGATGCCGCTGCCGTCGAGGTTCATGCGGAAGATGCGCGCATGCGCGTCGTCGGGCTCGCAGAGGTTGCAGGGCGCGCCGACCGCGTAGTAGAGCTTCTCGTCGCGGATGCGCAGGTAGCGCCAGCTGTGGTCCTGGCCACCGGGCAGCTTGTCGTAGAGCACCACCGGCTGGCCCGGGTTGTCGAGCTTGTCCTCGATGCCGTCGTAGCGCTGGATCTGCTTGTGCGTGGCGAGGTAGAGCGCGCCCTTGTGGAATTCGATGCCGGTGGCGAACTCGGTCTTGTCGACGATGGTCTTCGGCTTGCGGTCGCCCTTCTCGGCAATCGCATAGACCTTGTTGCCGACGAACAGCGTGCTCACGAACACCGTGCCCTTGGCGCCCTGGCGCAGCGAGCGCGCATCGAGCACGCCCGAGGCCCAGGTTTCGACCTTGAAGCCCGGCGGCAGCTTGAACTTGGCAGTGGGCAGCTGGTCGGCCGCGGTGGGGATGGGAAACGAAGGCACGGGCGCCAGCCGCGTGGCCGCGTCGTTCTTCGGCCGGCCCTTGGCCCAGCCGGGCTCCTCGGTGGGCGGCTGCTGGGCCCGGGCGGCGCCGGCCGCGAGGAGCAGGGAGGTTGCAAGGGTCGCGAGCACCGCTGACATCGAATGCGGACGCAGTCTGGCCATGTCGTGTCTCCTTCTCGTTGTGGTGGCGCTTTCGTCGGGGGCGGCGAATTCACGCCGGGCGCCAGTGTGCGGAGCTTGCGGCCCGGCTTCAATAAAATAAGCGAGCTAAGCGATATGAACGGCATGCATATTGAAACCATAGACCTCAACCTGCTGCGTCTCTTCGATGCCGTCTACCGCGCGCGCAGCGTGAGCCGTGCCGCCGAGTCGCTGGGGCTGACCCAGCCCGCGGCCAGCCATGGCCTGGGCCGGCTGCGGCTGCTGCTGAAGGACGCGCTGTTCACGCGCGCCCCCGGCGGCGTGGCGCCCACGCCGCGCGCCGAGCGCCTCGCGGCCGCCGTGCAGGCCGCGCTCGCGCTGCTCGAGGAGGCGCTGCACGAGCCCGCGCGCTTCGAGCCGAAGGCTTCGCGCAAGGTCTTTCGCATCCACATGAGCGATATCGGCGAGGGCCGCTTCCTGCCCGCGCTGATGGCGCGGCTCGGCGAGCTCGCGCCCGGCGTGCGCGTGGAGACGCTGCCGCTCGCGCCCACGGAGATCGCGCCCGCGCTCGACAGCGGCCGCGTCGACTTCGCCTTCGGCTTCCTGCCCAAGGTGCGCGACACGCAGCGCCTGCACCTGCTGAAGGACCGCTACATCGTGCTGCTGCGCAAGGGCCATCCGTTCGCGCGCGGCCGGCGTACCAGCCAGGCGCTGATCGAGGCGCTGCAGACGCTCGAGTACGTGGCGGTGCGCACCCATGCCGAGACCCTGCGCATCCTGCAGCTGCTGAACCTCGAGGACCGCGTGCGCCTGACCACCGAGCACTTCATGGTGCTCCCGGCGATCGTGCGCGCCACCGACCTCGCGGTGGTGATGCCGCGCAACATCGCGCGCGGCTTCGCGCAGGAGGGCGGCTACGCGATCGTCGAGCCGGCGTTTCCGCTGCGCGACTTCACGGTGTCGCTGCACTGGAGCAAGCGCTTCGAGGCCGACCCCGCGAACCGCTGGCTGCGGCAGGTGATCGCGGAGCTGTTCGCCGAGCGCGCGGGCCGTGCCGAGCGCTGAGGCTCAGGGCAGGTTCTCGCGAAAGATCACCACGCTGCGCGTCGTCTCCACCCCGCTGAGCACGTCGCGCCCCTCGCGCAGGTTGGTGAAGATGCGCACGCAGCTCATCAGGGTCGCGTGCGGGCTCTGCGTGATCACCGCGTCCATGCTGCCGTCGATCAGCAGCGCGCGCGTGTCGGGCGTGAGGCCGTGGCCAATGAAGGCCACCTTCTGGTCGCGCTGCGCTTCCTTGAGCGCGCGCGCCACGCCGTCGGAGGCGCCGCCGATGTTGTAGATGCCCGCGAGCTCGGGATGCTGCTCGAGCAGGGCGCGGGTCTGGCGGTAGTTCTTGTCGGCATCGTCCTGGCCCTCGCGCAGGCCCACCACCTGCAGCGGCTCGAACATCTCGTCGATCACCTGCAGGAAGCCGGCCTCGCGCTCCTGGTGCGCGCTGTAGCGCAGGCTGCCCGCGATCAGCGCGACCTTGGCGGCGCGCGCTCCGATGAAGCGGCCGATGAGGTAGCCCGCGGTGCGGCCGGCGGCGCGGTTGTCCAGCCCGATGTAGGCCGCGCGCTGCGAGTTCGCGAGGTCCGAGATCAGCGTCACCACCGGCACGCCGCGCGCGGCCAGCGCGGCCACGGCCTCGCGCACGGCCGGATGCTCGAGCGCCATCATCGCGATGCCGTCGCAGCGCCCGCCCAGGCGCAGCAGCGCGGCGGCCAGCGCCTCGGGGTTGAAGCTCTCGGTGAGCTCGGTGCGGCACACCACGTTGAATGGTGCCCAGTGCTCCTGCGCGTAGCCGACCATGTCGCCGAGCATGCGGATGAAGCGGTTGGTGCCGCTGGGCAGCAGGAACACCAGCCGCAGCGGCCGCGGCGCCAGTGCCGCGTAGAGGTCGCGCTCGGGCAGGTAGCCGAGCTCGGCAGCGGCCTTGAGCACGCGCTGCACGGTGGCGTCGCGCACGCCGGGGCGCTTGTTGAGCACGCGGTCGACGGTGGCGGTCGAGACCTGCGCGGTGCGCGCGATGTCGGCCACGGTGGCGCGCGCCGCGGTGCCATCGGCCGGCGCGGGGGATTTGTTTGAAGGGTTAACCCGCATACATCAAAAACCATCAAGCCGTAGTTTGACGGTACAGGGTGAGGCCTATATCTTCGAGGAAATTCAATCAATGATGCATCAATTCGCATCATCCACACAACGGAGACACAGCATGGCACCGGTCACCCGCCGCAGCGCGATTCGCACCCTGTCCGCCCTTCCCGCCATCGCGGCCGTTCCGGCCGCCGGCGTGTTCTCGGCCCTGCCGCGCACGGCCCGCGCGGCGGAGTTCTCGTACAAGTACGGCAACAACCTGCCGCTGAGCCATCCGCTGAACATTCGCGCGCAGGAAGCGGCCGACCGCATCGCCAAGGAGACCAACGGCCGGGTCGAGATCAAGATCTTCCCGAACAACCAGCTCGGCGGCGACACCGACATGCTGGCCCAGGTGCGCTCGGGCGGCATCGAGTTCTTCACGCCCTCGGCGCTGGTGATCGCCACGCTGGTGCCGGTGGCCGCGATCAATGCGGTGGGCTTCGCCTTCGCCGACTACAAGCAGGTCTGGGCCGCGATGGACGGCAAGCTCGGCGCCCACGTGCGCGGCGCGATCGCCAAGTCGCGCCTTTATGCGTTCGAGAAGATGTGGGACAACGGCTTTCGCCAGACCACCAGCAGCAAGGCCGCGGTCGCCACCGCCAAGGACATGGACGGCCTGAAGATCCGCGTGCCCGTGAGCCCGCTGTCGATCTCCATGTTCAAGGGCCTGGGCGCCGCGCCCGCGAGCCTGCAGTTCAGCGAGGTCTACTCGGCGCTGCAGACGAAGATCGTCGATGCGCAGGAGAACCCGCTGCCGATCATCCAGGTCGCCAAGCTGTTCGAGGTGCAGAAGTTCTGCTCGCTCACCAACCACATCTGGGACGGCTACTGGTTCATCGCCAACGGCCGCGCCTGGGACGCGCTGCCCGCCGACCTCAAGACCGTCGTCGCGCGCGCCATCAACGAGGCCGGCCTGCAGCAGCGCGAGGACATCCGCAAGCTCAACGAGTCGGTGGTGGGCGACCTGCAGGCCAAGGGCCTGACCATCAACCGCCCGGCGGCCGACAGCTTCCGCGCCAAGCTGCGCGACTCGGGCTTCTACGGCGAGTGGAAGGGCCGCTTCGGCCCCGAGGCCTGGGCGCTGCTCGAAGAGGCCGTGGGCAAGCTGGCCTGAGCGTCACCCATGTCCTCCCACGTGCTTCCCGCCGACGCGCTCGCCCCCGGTGGCGCCGCCGCGGCCCATCCGAACGCGCTGGCGCCGCTGGCCGGCCGCCTCGACCGCTGGCTCGGCGGCACGGTGGAATCGCTGGCCGCGCTGCTGGTGCTGGCCGAGATCGTGGTGCTGTTCGCGGGCGTCACGGCGCGCTATGCCTTCCATGCGCCGCTGGTGTGGTCCGACGAGCTGGCCTCGATCCTGTTCCTGTGGCTGTCGATGCTCGGCGCCGTGGTGGCGCTGCGCCGCGGCGAGCACATGCGCATGACCGCCTTCGTGGCACGGCTGCGGCCCGACACGCGCGCGCTGTTCGACACCTTCGCCATCACGGCCTCGGTGGCCTTCCTCGCGCTGGTGGCCTGGCCGGCCATCGACTACGCGCACGAGGAGTCCTTCGTCGTCACGCCCGCGCTCGAGATCAGCAATGCCTGGCGCGCCTCGGCCATCCCCGCGGGCATCGCGCTGATGGGGGTGGTGGCGCTGCTGCGCCTGCTGCGCGTGTGCACCGTGCGGCAGATCGCCGTGGCCGCGCTCGGCACCGTGGCGCTGGTGGCCGCCTTCTGGCTCGCGGGCCCGGTGCTGGCGCCGCTGGGCAAGCTCAACCTGCTGATCTTCTTCGTCGGCGTGGTGGCCTTCACCGTGTTCGCCGGCGTGCCGATCGCCTTCTCGTTCGCGCTCGCCACCTTCGGCTACCTGGCGCTGACCACGCGCACGCCGATGCTGGTGATGGTGGGGCGGCTCGACGAGGGCATGTCGCACCTGATCCTGCTGGCGGTGCCGCTGTTCATCTTCCTCGGCGCGCTGATCGAGATGACCGGCATGGCGCGCGCCATGATCCAGTTCCTCGCCAGCCTGCTGGGCCATGTGCGCGGCGGCCTGTCGTACGTGCTGATCGGCGCCATGTACCTGATCTCGGGCATCTCGGGCTCGAAGATCGCCGACATGGCGGCCATCGCGCCGGTGCTGTTCCCCGAGATGACCAAGCGCGGCGCCAAGCCCGGCGACCTGGTGGCGCTGCTGTCGGCCACGGGCGCGCAGACCGAGACCATCCCGCCCTCGATCGTGCTGATCACCATCGGCTCGGTCACCGGCATCTCGATCGCGGCGCTGTTCACCGGCGGCCTGATGCCCGCGGTGGTGCTCGGCGCCATGCTCTGCGTGGTGGTCTGGTGGCGCTACCGCCGCGAGGACCTGAGCCAGGTGAAGCGCCACGGCGCGCGCGAGATCGGCAAGCTGTTGCTGGTCGCGCTGCCCGCGGTGCTGCTGCCCTTCGTGATCCGCGCCGCGGTGGTCGAGGGCGTGGCAACGGCCACCGAGGTCTCGACCATCGGCATCGTCTATTCGGCGCTGGTCGGCCTCTTGATCTACCGCCAGTTCGACTGGCGCCGGCTGCGCCCGATGCTGGTCGAGACCGCCTCGCTCTCGGGCGCCATCATCTTCATCGTCGGCTGCGCCACCGCCATGGCCTGGGGACTCACGCAGTCGGGCTTCTCGCAGGACCTCGCGAAGCTCATGGCCGGCATCCCGGGCGGCGCCTACGGCTTCCTCGCGGTCTCGATCGTGGCCTTCATCGTGCTGGGCAGCGTGCTCGAGGGCATCCCTGCCATCGTGCTGTTCGGGCCGCTGCTGTTCCCGATCGCCAAGGCGGCCGGCGTGCACGAGGTGCACTACGCCATGGTCGTGATCTTCGCGATGGGCATCGGCCTGTTCGCGCCGCCTTTCGGCGTCGGCTACTACGGCGCCTGCGCCGTCAGCAAGGTCGATCCCGACGAGGGCATCCGCCACATCTGGGGCTACATGGCCGCGCTGCTCGCGGGGCTGGTGCTGGTCGCCGCGATCCCGTGGTTCTCCACCGGTTTTCTCAAAGTCTGACAACAACACGCACAACGGAGCGCGCAAGAAAATGAGTCGATTCCTCGGCGAGATCCGCCAACTGGGCTACGTGGTGCCCGACATCGAGGCCGCCATGGACTACTGGAGCCGCGAGCTCGGCGTCGGTCCCTGGTTCTACAACCCCAAGGTGCCGATCCGCAACTACCGCTACAACGGCGAGGCGCACGAGCCGCACAACTCGGTGGCGCTGGCCAACTCGGGCTATGTGCAGGTCGAGCTGATCCAGACCCGCAACGACGTGCCCTCGATGTACCGCGACTTCCTGCGCGCGGGCCGCACCGGCCTGCAGCACGTGGCCTACTGGACCGCCGACTACGACGCCGACCTCGCGCGCCTCACGGCGCAGGGCTTCAAGCCGGTGATGAGCGGCGAGGTGGGCGAGCGCGGCCGCTTCATCTACTTCGACACCGAGTACCACCCGGGCACCGTGATCGAGCTGTCGGAAGTGGCCGGGCCGAAGGGGAAGATGTTCGACCTGATCCGCTCGGCCTCCGAAGGCTGGGACGGCAGCGAGCCGGTGCGGCCCTTCCCCGACCTGTCGAAGCTCTGATGACGATGGCGCAGGCAGAACAGCGCATCCGCGCGCGCTACCGCATCGAGACGCCGCTCGAGCCGGCCGCGGTGGCCGAGGTGATGGCGGGCGAGCAGTCGTGCGGCACCTTCACGCGCGTCGAGGGCGAGACCGACGACCTGCGCGCGCGGGCGCGCGCCACCGTCGAGGCCATCGCCGAGCTCGAGCCGGCCGCGGCGCCCAGCCTGCCCAATGCGCTGCTCGAGCGCCAGGGCCGGCGCGGGCCGTGGCGGCGCGCGCTGGTCGACATCTCCTTTCCCGTCGCCAACATCGGCGCCAACCTGCCGACGCTGGCGGCCACGGTCGCGGGCAACCTCTACGACCTCGGCGAGGTCACGGGGCTGCGGCTCGAATCGCTGCAATTGCCCGCGGCCTACCGCGCGCAGTTCGAGCGGCCGAGCCACGGCGTGGCCGGCACCCGCCGCGCCACCGGCGTGGAAACGGGCGCGCTGGTGGGCACCATCATCAAGCCCAACGTCGGCTTCTCGGCCGCGCAGACCGCCGAGCTGGTGGCGCGGCTGTGCGCCGCGGGCGTGGACTTCATCAAGGACGACGAGGTCTCGGCCGATCCGCTGCACGCGCCGCTGGCCGAGCGCGTGCCGGCCGTGATGGCGGTGGTGCGCGACCATGCGCAGCGCACCGGCAAGCAGGTGATGGTGGCCTTCAACATCACCGACGAGACCGACGCCATGAAGCGCCATGCCGACCTGGTCGAGCGCGAGGGCGGCAGCTGCGTGATGGCCAGCCTCAACTGGTGCGGCCATTCGGGCATCCAGACCCTGCGCCGCCACACGCCGCTGGCGCTGCACGGCCACCGCAACGGCTACGGCGCGCTGTCGCGCCATCCGCTGCTGGGCATCTCGTTCCAGGCCTACCAGGCGCTGTGGCGGCTGGCCGGCGTCGACCACATGCACGTGCACGGATTGCAGGGCAAGTTCTCGCAGCCCGACGAGGAGGTGATCGAGTCGGCGCGCGATTGCCTGGCGCCGCTGGCGGCAGGCGAGGGCGCCTTCGATGACCGCGTGATGCCCGCGTTCTCCTCGGGCCAGTGGGCCGGCACCGTGGCGCCGACGTGGGCCGCGGTCGGCAGCGACGACCTGCTGTTCATGTCGGGCGGCGGCATCCTGGCCCATCCGGGCGGCGCGGCCGCGGGCGTGGCGAGCATCCGCCAGGCCTGGGACGCGGCGCGCGCGGGCGTGCCGGTGGCCGAGGCCGCGCGCGAGGCGCCGGAGCTGGCGCAGGCGCTGGCCTTCTTCGGCGCCAAATGAGCACGCCGGTGCCGCTCGCCTACTACGGCGACGACTTCACCGGCGCCACCGACACGCTCGCCACCGCGGCGCGTGCCGGGCTGCGCGCCTTGCTGTTCCTGCGCGTGCCCGACGAGGCGCTGCTCGCGCGCGCCGGCCCGCTCGACTGCCTGGGCATCGCGGGCGCGGCGCGCTCGATGGCGCCGGACGCGATGCGTGCCGAGCTCGCGCCGGTCGCGCGGCTGATGGCCGGGCTCGGCGCGCGCGTGCTGCACTACAAGACCTGCTCCACCTTCGACAGCGCGCCCGGTGTCGGCAACATCGCCGTCGCCATCGAGGCGCTGCGCCCCGCCGCCGGCCAGCCCTGGACCGCGATCGTCGGCGGCCAGCCGAACCTCGAGCGCTACTGCCTGTTCGGCCACCTGTTCGCCGCGGCCGGCAGCGGCGGCACGGTGCACCGCATCGACCGCCATCCGACCATGAGCCGTCATCCGGTCACGCCGATGCGCGAGTCGGACCTGCGGCTGCACCTTCAGGCGCAGGGCCTGGGCGAGACCGCGCTGCTGCCGTATCCACGCCATGCCGCGACGGGCGAGGCGCTGGCCGCCGTGCTGGACGAAGGACCCGAGGCCGTGCTGTTCGATGTCGCGCGGCCCGAGGACCTCGAGGCCATCGGCGCGGCGCTGTGGCCGCTCGCCAGCCCCGAGGCGCCGCTGCTGGCCGTCGGCCCGAGCAGCGTGGTGCAGGCCTTCGCGCCGCGGCTCGCGGATGCGCCCGCGGCGCCGGCCGCCGTGGCGCCCGCGCGCGGCCCGGTGTTCGTGCTGGCCGGCAGCCTCTCTCCGGTCACGGCACGGCAGGTGGCGGCCGCGCGGTCCTTCGAGGTCGTCTGGCTCGACGCGGCGCGGCTGGTCGACCCCCATTCCGATCACCTGGCGCAGTCCGCGCGCGAGTTGGCCGACCGGCTCTCGACCGGCGCCCATGTGCTGGCCTGCACAGCCACCGAGGCCGCGCGCGCCGGCCACACCCGCGTGCCCGCGCGCGCGCTGGCCGAGGCCGGCGGCGAACTGCTGGCGCGCGTGCTCGCGGCCGTGCCGCTGTCGCGCGTGGGCGTGGCCGGCGGCGACACCTCCAGCCTCGCCGTCGGCGCGCTCGACGCCTGGGGGCTGTCCTATCTCGCGCAACTCGCGCCCGGCACCGCGCTGTGCCGGCTGCACAGCGAGGCGCCGGGGCTCGACGGGGTCGAGATCATGCTCAAGGGCGGGCAGATGGGGTCGCAGGACGTGTTCGAACGGCTGGTGCACGGTACCGGCGGCTGAGCGGGTGGCGAAGCCGTGGGCGCCGCAGGGTTGATCGGCCTGCCCCCGAGCTGTTGTACAACCCGGAGATCAGCCCAGATCGCCGCCCGCGCGAGGAACACCGAATGACCGCCATCGAAGCACGCCTGCTCCAACGCTTGAAGCAACTGCCGCCCAGCCGCGTGGCCGAGGTCGTGGATTTCGTCGAGTTCCTGGCGGCGCGCGAGGAGCGCGCGGCGGCGGCCGCACGGCTGAAAGAGGCCATCACCCGGATCGACGACCTGGGCCTGGCGCCGTTCTCCGAGGACGAGATCGAGGCAGAAGTGCAGGCGGTTCGCGCCGCGCATCCCAAGAACGGTTGATCCGCCCGCCATGCGGATCCTTCTCGATACGAATCTGCTCGTCTCGGCCGTCATTTCCGCCGGGCTGCCGCGTCAGTTGCTGGACGGGGCCCGCGCAGGCGATTTCGAGCTGTGCACCAGCGAGATCCTGCTGGCCGAGCTGCTCGGCGTGCTGGAGCGCCCCAAGTTCTCCGAGCGGCTGGTCCGCGCCAGCGTGAATCCGCGCCACCTGGTCGAGGACCTGCGCAGGCTGTCGGTCGTGGTCGTGCCGGCCACGGTGCCGCGCGTGGTACCCACCGATCCGGACGATGACCACGTGTTGGCGGCCGCGGTGGCTGGCGCGGTCGACCTCATCGTGTCGGGCGACCGGCGCGACCTGCTGCCGCTGGGAAGCCATGCGGGCATCCCCATCGTCGACGCGCGCGAAGCGATGGATCGGCTGGCGCGACACGGCTCGCCACCGCGCTGATCGGGACCGCCGGGTCGCGCCCGCGCCCCCATGGCACGAGAATTGCCCCGAATCCAGGGTTTCCCCGTACGTCGCATACCGGGCCCTGCATACGCAATATGGGCACCACGGTATGCGTGCGGCGGCGCAAGCCGCTAACGTCCAGGCCTGGCCACCACGCGCCACCCCACGAGCACGACAGCATGAGTACCGAGAGCAGCAGCCACAGCCCCAGCCAGCCCATCCGATTCTTCCATCGCGGACAGGTCGTCGACGTCAGTGGCGTCCACCCGACCCGCTCGGTGCTCGACTGGCTGCGCGAGGACGCGCGCTGCACCGGCACCAAGGAGGGTTGCAACGAGGGCGACTGCGGTGCGTGCACCGTGGTGATCGGCGAGCTGGCCGAGGCCGGCGCGCCCGACGCGGTCGGCGGCCTGCGGCTGCAGACGGTCAATGCCTGCATCCAGTTCCTGCCCACGCTCAACGGCAAGGCGCTGTTCACGGTCGAGGACCTCAAGGACCAGTGCCTGTCGTCCCAGGCTGCGCAGGCAGCCCCGGCCCCCGCGCTGCAGGAGGGCGACAAGCGCCCGCATCCCGTGCACTGCCTGCACCCGGTGCAGCAGGCGCTGGTCGACTGCCACGGCTCGCAGTGCGGCTTCTGCACGCCGGGCTTCGTGATGTCGCTGTGGTCGGCCTATGAGCATCACCAGGCGCGCGGCACGCAGCCCTCGCGTCAGCAGCTGGCCGACGACCTGTCGGGCAACCTGTGCCGCTGCACCGGCTACCGCCCGATCCTCGACGCGGGCCAGCGCATGTTCGACCTGCCGCCGGTGCGGCTCGACAGCCGCGCGGTGGTGGCCGCGCTCACCGCGCTGAATCCGCCCGCCGGCGCCGCGGGTTTCGAGTACGCGGCCCCGCTGGGCGCGCGCATCGACCGCTTCCATGCGCCGCGCTCGCTCGAGCAGCTGGCCGCGCTGCGCGAGCAGAAGCCGCGCGCGCAACTGCTGTCGGGCTCGACCGACGTGGGCCTGTGGGTCAACAAGCAGTTCCGCGACCTCGGCGACATCATCTACTTGGGCGACGTGCCCGAGCTCAAGACCATCGAGGTCCGCGGCGAGCACCTCTACATCGGCGCGGGTGCCTCGCTCGAGTCGGCCTTCGCGGCGCTGGTCGAGCGCGTGCCCAGCCTGTCCGACGTCTGGCTGCGCTTCGCCTCGCCGCCGATCCGTCATGCGGGCACCATGGGCGGCAACGTCGCCAACGGCTCGCCGATCGGCGACTCGCCGCCGGTGCTGATGTCGCTCGACGCCGAGATCGAGCTGCGCCGCGGCGCCGACGTGCGCCGCATGCCGCTGCCCGACTTCTACGTCGACTACATGAAGAACCAGCTGCAGAGCGGTGAGTTCGTGCAGGGCCTGTGGTTGCCGCTGGCCGCGATGCGCCGCCAGGTGCGCGCCTACAAGATCAGCAAGCGCTTCGACTGCGACATCTCGGCGCTGTGCGCGGGCTTCGCGCTCGAGCTCGAGCCCGGCGGCAACAAGGTCAAGGCCGTGCGCCTGGCCTTCGGCGGCATGGCCGCCACCGTGAAGCGCGCGGCGCAGGCCGAGGCCGCGCTGGTCGGCAAGCCCTGGACCCAGTCCAGCGTGAACGCCGCCAAGCTCGCGCTGGCGCAAGACTTCAAGCCGCTGTCCGACATGCGTGCCTCGGCCGACTACCGGATGCAGGTGGCGCAGAACCTGATCCAGCGCCTGTGGCTTGAGACCCGGGCCGAGGATGCGCTGCCCGGCAGCGCCACCAGCGTCTGGAGCGTGATGCCGCACGCCGTTGCCAAGCCGGCCGCGCAAGGAGTCTGAGACCATGAACAAGCCCCTCGATGCCCGCCTGCTGCAACCCGCAGAGGCCTTTGCCGACTACCTGAAGAACACCGCCGCCCGCATCGACCAGGGTGCCGAGGCGCTCGCCCACGACCAGGGCGCGCGCGTGGGCATCAGCCGCCCGCACGAATCGGCGCACCTGCACGTGGCCGGCGAGGCCACCTACATCGACGACATCCCCGAGATCGCCGGCACCCTGCATTGCGCGCTGGGCCTGTCGCCCGCGGCCAACGGGCGCGTCACTGCGCTGTCGCTCGACGCCATCCGTGCCATGCCGGGCGTGGTGTCGGTGCTCACGGCCGACGACATCCCGGGCACCAACGACTGCGGCTCGATCATCCACGACGACCCGATCCTGCTGTCCGTGAAGGACGGCGGCGAGATCCGCTACCTGGGCCAGCCGGTGTTCGCCGTGATCGCGCGCACCCGCGACGCCGCGCGCCGCGCCGCCGCGCGCGCCAAGGACGCGCTGACCATCGAGGCGCAGCCGCCGGTGCTCACGCCGCAGGCCGCGCATGCGCGCGGCCAGTACGTGGTGCCGCCGATGCACATCGTGCGCAGCGGCGGTGCCGCCAACGGCGGCGACGAGGCCACCGTGCGCGCCGCCATCGCGGCCGCGCCGCACCGCCACAAGGCCACGCTCGACGTCGGCGGGCAGGAGCAGTTCTACCTCGAGGGCCAGATCAGCTACGCCATTCCGAAGGAGGGCGGGGCGCTGCACATCCACTGCTCGACCCAGCATCCGAGCGAGATGCAGCACCTGGTCGCGCATGCGATGCACCTGCAGTCGAACGAGGTGCACGTGGAGTGCCGGCGCATGGGCGGAGGCTTCGGCGGCAAGGAATCGCAGTCGGCGCTGTTCGCCTGCGTGGCCGCGGTGGCCGCGAGCAAGCTGCGCCGCCCGGTCAAGCTGCGGCTGGACCGCGACGACGACTTCATGGTCACGGGCCGGCGCCACTGCTTCTGGTACGAGTACGAGGTGGGCTACGACGCCGAGGGCCGCATCCTCGGCGCCGAGATCACCATGGTCTCGCGCGCCGGCCACTCGGCCGACCTGTCGGGCCCGGTGATGACGCGCGCGCTGTGCCACTTCGACAACGCCTACTGGCTGCCCAACGTCATCATGCACGGCTACTCGGGCAAGACCAACACGCAGAGCAACACGGCGTTCCGCGGTTTCGGCGGCCCGCAGGGCGCGATCGCGATCGAGAACATCATGGACTCGGTGGCGCGCGAGCTGGGCCGCGATCCGCTCGACGTGCGGCGCGTCAACTTCTACGGCAAGGGCGAGAACAACGTGACGCCCTACCGCCAGACCGTGACCGACAACATCGTGCACGAGCTGGTGGCCGAGCTCGAGGCCACGAGCGACTACCGCGCGCGGCGCGAGGAGATCGCCGGCTTCAATGCCGCGAGCCCGGTGCTCAAGCGCGGGCTGGCGCTGGCGCCGCTGAAGTTCGGCATCTCGTTCAACGTCAAGCACTTCAACCAGGCCGGTGCGCTGGTGCACGTCTACACCGACGGCTCGATCCTCGTGAACCACGGCGGCACCGAGATGGGCCAGGGCCTGAACACCAAGGTGGCGCAGGTGGTGGCGCACGAGCTCGGCGTGAGCTTCGAGCGCGTGCGCGTCACGGCCACCGACACGACCAAGGTCGCGAACACCTCGGCCACGGCGGCCTCGACCGGCGCCGACCTCAACGGCAAGGCCGCGCAGGACGCCGCGCGCCAGATCCGCGAGCGGCTGGCGCAGAGCGCGGCCGAGCGCCACGGCGGCGAGCCCGGCGCGGTGCGCTTCGCCAACGACAAGGTCGAGGTCAACGGCCGCACGCTGGCCTTCAGCACCGTGGTGGGCGAGGCCTACCTCGACCGCAAGCAGCTGTGGTCCGACGGCTTCTACGCCACGCCCGGCCTGAGCTGGGACAAGGACAAGATGCAGGGCCGCCCGTTCTACTACTACGCCTACGGCGCGGCGGTCAGCGAGGTGATCGTCGACACGCTGACCGGCGAATGGAAGCTGCTGCGCGCCGACATCCTGCACGACGCGGGCAAGTCGCTGAACCCGGCGGTCGACATCGGCCAGGTCGAGGGCGCCTTCATCCAGGGCATGGGCTGGCTCACGACCGAGGAGCTGGTGTGGCATCCGCAGAGCGGCAAGCTCACGACCCACGCGCCCAGCACCTACAAGATCCCGACCGCCAACGACTGCCCGCCGGTGTTCAACGTGCGGCTGTTCGAGGGCCAGAACTTCGAGGACTCGATCCACCGCAGCAAGGCCGTGGGCGAACCGCCGCTGCTGCTGCCGTTCTCGGTCTTCTTCGCGATCCGCGATGCCGTGTCGGCCGCGGGCGGCCACCGCGTCGATCCGCCGCTGCGCGCGCCCGCCACGAGCGAATCGATCCTGCGCGCCGTGACGGCCGTGATGCCATCGCAGGTGGAATGAGCGCCGAGAACACGGATTTCCGGACGCAGAGGACGCGAAGATTTCGCAAAGAACGCAGAAGAAGCCAGATTGAACATTGCCATGTCTTCCTTTTGCGTCCTTCGCGGATCCTTCGCGTCCTCTGCGTCCGGCTGTCCGATCCCGCTCCCCGGCTGTATAACGCCTCGCATCGACCACTTCCTTGCGGGCGGCCATGAGAGACCAGGCGCTTTTCGACAAGATCGACCTTCACCTGATCCGGGTGCTGCACACCGTGCTGACCGATCGCAGCGTCTCGCGCGCCGCGATCCGGCTCGGGATGTACCAGCCGGCGGTGTCGGCCGCGCTCAAGCGGCTGCGCGAGCTCTCGGGCGATCCGCTGCTGGTGCGCTCGGGCTCGGGCATGGTGCCCACCGATGCGGGGCTGCGCATGATCGAGCCGGCCGCGAGCATCCTGCGCGCGGCCGAGATGCTGTTCTCCGATGCGCGCGGCTTCGACCCGCAATCGGCCAGCACCACCTTCCGCATCGCGGCCAGCGACTACATGGACCCGATCTTCCTGCCCATGCTGGTGGCGCAGGTCAAGCGCGAGGCGCCGCTGTGCCACATCGAGATCCATCCGCTGTCGCCCGACTCCGACTACCACGGCCACCTCTCGCTGGGGCAGGTCGACGTGGTGATCGGCAACTGGCTCAAGCCCCCCGAGGACCTGCACATGGCACGCCTGTTCGGTGACGAGGTGGTGTCGCTGGTGAACCAGGACCATCCCGCGGTGCGCCGCGGCTGGGACCTCGAGACCTGGCTGCAGGCCGAGCACATCGCGCCCACGCCCATGCACCCGGGCGGGCGCGGCATCATCGACCAGATGCTCGACGAGCTCGGGCGCCAGCGCAACATCACGGCGCGCTGCGCGCACTTCGGGCTGATTCCCGACATGGTGGCCTCGAGCCTCTTGGTGCTGACCACCGGCCGCCAGTACTGCGAGCGCTTCGCCGCGCGGCTGCCGCTGAAGATCCTCGACTGCCCGGTGGCGCTGCCGCGGCTCATGTACTACCAGCTCTGGCACGAGCGCACCCACTCGTCAGCTCGGCGCGCTGGCTGCGCGAATGCATCAAGGACGTGGCGGCCTCGCTGCGCCCGCTCACCCCGCCCGCGCGCGACGCGCGCGATCCGCCGCCCCCTGGGCGCCTGACGGCGCCGGCTTCCCCACCAGAACCCCAAGGACCTCGAGGCGCGACCGAGCTCGCGCCAGGGACGGGCTCGGCCCGCTTTTTCTTCAGAACGACGCCGCACGACGCGACACGAGACAACACATCCCGGAGACAAGAAACCCATGAACTGGATCGATAAGGTGTTCAAGCTCAACGAACACAACACCACCGTGCGCACCGAGGTCATCGCGGGGCTCACCACTTTCCTGACGATGGCCTACATCATCTTCGTCAACCCATCGATCCTCGGCGACGCGGGCATGCCCAAGGGCGCGGTCTTCGTCGCCACCTGCCTGATCGCGGCGCTGGGCACGCTGATCATGGGCCTGTACGCCAACTACCCGATCGCGATGGCGCCGGGCATGGGCCTGAACGCCTACTTCGCCTACGTGGTGGTGCTCGGCATGGGCTACACGTGGCAGACCGCGCTGGGCGCGGTCTTCATCTCGGGCTGCCTGTTCCTGATCGTCACGGTCACCGGGCTGCGCGAGCTGTTCATCCAGGGCATACCGCAGTCGCTGCGAACGGCGATCACGGTGGGCATCGGCATGTTCCTCGCGCTGATCGCGCTCAAGAGCGCGGGCGTGGTCGCGGCCTCGCCGGCCACCTTCGTGACCTTGGGCGACCTGCACTCGGCGCCGGTGGTGCTGGCCACGCTGGGCTTTTTGATCATCGTGGTGCTCGACAAGCTCAAGGTGCGCGGCGCGATCCTGATCGGCATCGTCACGGTCACGGTGCTGTCCTTCTTCTTCGGCGGCAACAAGTTCCACGGCGTGTTCGCGCCGCCGCCGTCGATCGCGCCCACCTTCATGCAGCTCGACATCCTGAGCGCGCTCAAGGGCGGCATCCTCAACGTGGTGCTGGTGTTCTTCCTGGTCGAGATGTTCGACGCCACCGGCACGCTGATGGGCGTGGCCAAGCGCGCCGGGCTGCTGGTGCCCGGCAAGATGGAGCGCATGAACAAGGCGCTCTTGGCCGACAGCGGCGCGATCTTCGCGGGCTCGCTGCTCGGCACCTCGAGCACCACGGCCTACGTGGAGAGCGCGGCCGGCGTGCAGGCCGGCGGGCGCACCGGCCTCACGGCCGTGGTGGTGGCGGTGCTGTTCCTGGCCTGCCTGATGATCTCGCCGCTCGCGGGCTCGGTGCCGGCCTATGCCACCGCGCCGGCGCTGCTGTTCGTGGGCTGCCTGATGCTGCGCGACCTGGTCGAGCTCGACTGGGAGGACACCACCGAGGTCATCCCCGCGGCCGTGACCGCGCTGGCCATGCCCTTCACCTACTCGATCGCCAACGGCCTGGCCTTCGGCTTCATCACCTACGCCGTGCTCAAGCTGTTCACCGGCCGGGCACGGGAAGTGCATGCCATGGTGTGGGTCATCGCCGCCATCTTCCTGTTCAAGTTCGTCTATGTGACGGGCCACTGAGCCCGAAACCGAACGCAAGCCCCGGAGTCGGGGTCTTCCATCGTCCGAATTCCGTAGGGACGCTATTAAACTTATAGCTATCGACGTACATCGGAACCCGCGAGACGAGGCCCATTCCTGTACCGAACGAGACAACCCACGGAACCGGCATGACAACACCCAGACTCCAGCTCGCGCACATCACCAAGCGCTACCCGGCGGTGGTCGCCAACAGCGACATCTCGCTGGCGGTGCAACCGGGCGAGATCCACGCCGTGCTCGGCGAGAACGGCGCCGGCAAGTCGACGCTGATGAAGATCATCTACGGCTCGGTCAAGCCCGACGAGGGCAGCGTCGCCTTCGACGGCCAGCCGGTGAACCTGCGCAACCCGCAGCAGGCGCGCGCGCTGGGCATCAGCATGGTGTTCCAGCACTTCAGCCTGTTCGACACCCTCACGGTGGCCGAGAACGTCTGGCTCGGCCTCGACAAGTCGCTGGCGCTGGCCGACGTGGCGCGCAGCATCACGGCCAAGGCGAGCGAGTACGGCCTCGACATCGATCCCGCGCGGCCGGTCCACACGCTGTCGGTGGGCGAGATGCAGCGCGTGGAGATCATCCGCGCGCTGCTGACCGACCCCAAGCTGCTGATCCTCGACGAGCCGACCTCGGTGCTCACGCCGCAGGCGGTGGTCAAGCTGTTCGGGGTGCTCAACAAGCTGGCCTCCGAGGGCTGCAGCATCCTCTACATCAGCCACAAGCTGCACGAGATCCGCGAGCTGTGCACCGCCTGCACGGTGCTGCGCGGCGGCAAGGTCACGGGGGTGTGCAACCCGAAGAACGAGAGCAACGAGTCGCTGTCGCGCCTGATGATCGGCAGCGAGCCGCCGCCGCTCGAGCACCGGCCGGTGCATGCGGGCGCGGTGGCGCTGCGCGTGCAGGGCCTGACGCTGGCGCGCGAGGACCAGTTCGGCGTGGACCTCGAGGGCGTGTCCTTCGAGGTGCGCGCGGGCGAGGTGGTGGGCATTGCGGGCGTGTCGGGCAATGGCCAGAAGGAGCTGCTCTACACGCTGTCGGGCGAGGACGTGCGCGCCGAGGCGGCGATGGTGCGGGTGTTCGACCAGCCGGCCGGCCGGCTGCGCCCGCGCGCGCGCCGTGCACTGGGCCTGCACTTCGTGCCCGAGGAACGGCTGGGCCGCGGCGCGGTGCCCACGCTGGGGCTCGCGCACAACCTGCTGCTGACGCGCGGCGACGCGGTGGGCCGCGGCGGCTGGATCCGCACCGGCGCGCTCGAGCGCCAGGCCAGATCCATCATCGAGCGCTTCAAGGTCAAGGCCGGTGGCCCGAAGGCGGCGGCGCGCTCGCTGTCGGGCGGCAACCTGCAGAAGTTCATCGTCGGCCGCGAGATCGATGCCAACCCCAAGCTCTTCATCGTCTCGCAGCCGACCTGGGGCGTGGACGTGGGCGCGGCCGCGCTGATCCATGCCGAGATCCTCGCGCTGCGCGACGCGGGCTGCGCGGTGCTGGTGATCAGCGAGGAGCTCGACGAACTCTTCAACATCAGCGACCGGCTGCACGTGATCGCCAAGGGGCGGCTGTCGCCATCGATCGACCGCGCGGCCGCCACGCTGGCGCAGATCGGCGAATGGATGAGCGGCCTGTGGCCGGGCCCATCCGGCAAGAGCAACAAGAACCAGGAGGCCGCCCATGCTTAAGCTCGAACCCCGTCCGGAGCTCTCGCGCTTCTGGACCTTCGCCTCGCCGATCCTGGCGCTGCTGATCACGGTGCTGATCGGCGTGGCGCTGTTCGCCGCGCTCGGCAAGGATCCGGTCAAGGGCCTCTTGGTGTTCTTCTACGAGCCGATCAAGAACGGCTATGCGCTGGGCGAGCTGACGGTGAAGGCCACGCCGCTGCTGATCATCGCGCTGGGGCTGGCGGTGTGCTTCCGCTCCAACGTGTGGAACATCGGCGCCGAGGGCCAGTTCGTGTTCGGCGCGATCGCCGCGGGCGGCGTGGCGCTGATGGCCGACAAGACCACGGGCGGCTGGATCGTGCTGGCGATCCTGGTGGCGGGCACGCTGGGCGGCATGGTCTGGGCCGGCATCGTGGCCTGCCTGCGCGACCGCTTCAACGCCAACGAGATCCTGGTGAGCCTGATGCTGGTGTACGTGGCGACGCTGCTGCTGAGCTACATGGTGTTCGGCCCCTGGAAGGATCCCAACGGCTACAACTTCCCGCAGTCGAAGACCTTCGAGGCGGTGACGCAGATCCCGCGCCTGTTCAAGGGCTCGCGCGTGACGATCGGGGTGATCATCGCGCTGGTGGGGGTGGGTGCGCTGTGGGTGTTCCTGTTCCGCACGCGCGCGGGCTTCGCGCAGCAGGTCGGCGGCCTCGCGCCCGCGGCGGCGCGCTATGCGGGCTTCTCGGCGCGCCGCGCGGTGTGGATCGCGCTGCTGACCTCGGGCGGCGCGGCCGGCCTGGCCGGTGCGCTCGAAGTGGCGGGCCCGCTCGGCCAGCTCACGCCCTACGTGCCGGCCGGCTACGGCTTCGCGGCCATCATCGTGGCCTTCGTCGGCCGCCTGCATCCGGTGGGGATGGTGTTCTCGGCCATCCTCATGAGCATGTTCTACATCGGCGGCGAACTCGCGCAGTCGCGGCTCGGGTTGCCGAAGTCGCTGACGGGTGTGTTCCAGGGGCTGCTGCTGTTCACGCTGCTGGCTTGCGATACCTTGATTGCCTATCGGGTTCGTCGCAAGGCGGCTGCGAAGGCTGCCGTGCTCACGACGAGTTCGCTGCAGGCGAGTACGCCTTTGACTGCGCCGGTTGTGCGTACGAACGAGGGGGCGCTGTGATGACGTTCTTCGCTTTGGATCGGGTTCGTTCGGGGTGGGCTCACGCCGACGGGGTACTCCCCTCCGCGAATGTCCCCCGGCCTGCGGCCTCCTCCTTTATTTCGCTGCGGGGAGTACCCCGTCGACGTGAGCCTGGACACGGCGGTCGAACCGGCCGCACAACGACTGCGCCCACGTGCACAGGGCAGTGGGTGCTTCCCGCAGCGAAATCAAGGAGGAGCCCGAAGGGCGGGGGGACATTCGCGGAGGGAAGTACCCGCTGTCCTGTGCACGCGCCCCGACCGTCCCCTCTGCACCCCGAGCAACCCAAGCAACGAGAGCCACTAAAAAATGGACAGCTACGCACTCCTGCTCGGCTCCACCCTGAGCGCCGGCACCGTCCTCGCCATCGCCGCGCTCGGCCTCCTCATCAACGAGAAGGCCGGCATCGTCAACCTCGGCGCCGAGGGCATGATGCTGTGCGCCGCCATCGCCGGTTTTGCGACCGTGGTGACCACCCACAACCCCTGGCTCGGCCTGCTTGCCGGCATGGCCGCCGGGGCCCTGCTGGCCGCCTTCTTCGGCGTGCTCGTCATCTGGCTCAACACCAACCAGTACGCCACCGGCCTCGCGCTGAGTTTGTTCGGCGTCGGCTTCTCGGCCTTCGCGGGCATCAACTTCGTGCAGGCCAAGCTGCCCGAGAGCGCGAGCTATGCGATCCCCGTGCTGGCCGACATTCCGCTGCTCGGCCCCGCGCTGTTCCGCCATCACCCGATGGTCTACGTCGCCGTGCTGCTGACCGTGGGCCTGATCTGGTTTCTCTACCGCACGCGCGCGGGTCTCGTGCTGCGCTCGGTCGGCGAGTCGCCCGAGTCGGCGCATGCGCTGGGCTATCCGGTGCGGCGCATCCGCCTCATGGCCGTGATCGCGGGCGGGGCGCTGTGCGGCCTTTCGGGCGCGTACCTCTCGACCGTCTACACCCCGCTGTGGGTCGAAGGCATGGTCGCGGGCCGCGGCTGGATCGCGCTCGCGCTCACCACCTTCGCCACCTGGCGGCCGATGCGCGTGCTGCTCGGCGCCTACCTGTTCGGCGGCGTCTCGATGCTGGGCTTCCACCTGCAGAGCAGCGGCGTCGACGTGCCCTCGCAGTTCCTCAGCATGTTGCAGTACATCGCGCCCATCGTGGTGCTGGCCCTGATCTCGCGCAACCCCGCATTCATTCGCGTCAACATGCCGGCTTCGATCGGGAAACCGTTCTACCCCGGCTCATAATCGCGGTTTTCGTTTTTCCGCCAACCCGTCCTTTTTGAGGATTTCCGACAATGAATGATCTGAACAAGCGCTCCCTGCTCAAGCTCGCCGCCCTCACGGCGGTCGCTTCGGCAGCCTTGATCGGCTGCGGCAAGAAAGAAGAAGCGGCAGCACCGGCCGCCGCGCCCGCACCGGCTCCGGCACCCGCCGCCGCCGCGCCGGCCCCGGCAGCGCCGCTCAACATCGCATTCGCATACATCGGACCCGTGGGCGACGGCGGCTGGACCTTCGCGCACGACAACGGCCGCAAGGCACTCGAGAAGGAATTCGGCGACAAGATCAAGACCACCTTCGTGGAAAGCGTGCCCGAGGGCGCCGACGCCGAGCGCGTGTTCCGCGACATGGTCGGCCAGGGCAACAAGCTGATCTTCGGCACCACCTTCGGCTACATGGAGCCCATGCTCAAGGTGGCCAACGACAGCAAGGACGTCAAGTTCGAGCATGCCACCGGCTACAAGACCGCCGAGAACATGCGCACCTACGACAGCCGCACCTACGAAGGCGCGTACATGGCCGGCATCATCGCGGGCGCCATGACCAAGTCGAACACGCTCGGCGTCGTCGGCTCGGTGCCGATCCCCGAGGTGCTGCGCAACATCAACAGCTTCACGCTCGGCGCCCAGTCGGTCAACCCGAAGATCACGACCAAGGTCGTGTGGGTCAACGAGTGGTTCAGCCCGCCGAAGGAAACCGAGGCCGCCACCGCCCTGATCAACGGCGGCGCCGACATCCTGTTCCAGAACACCGACTCGCCGGCTGTGCTCAAGACCGCGCAGGAAAAGGGCAAGCGCGCCTTCGGCTGGGACTCCGACATGACCGCCTACGGTCCCAAGGCCCACCTGGGCTCGGCCACCATCAACTGGGCGCCGTACTACATCAAGGCCACGCAGGACGCGCTCGACGGCAAGTGGGCCACCGGCCAGGCCTGGTGGGGCGTCAAGGAAGGCGCCATCGACCTCGTGTCGATCGCCGAGGACGTGCCGGCCGAAGCCAAGGCCAAGGTCGACGAAGTCAAGAAGGGCCTGAAGGACGGCAGCTTCTCGATCTGGAAGGGCCCGATCCTCGGCCAGGACGGCAAGGAAGTGGTCGCCAAGGACGCGATCGCCGACGACAAGTTCCTGACCGGCATCAACTTCTACGTCAAGGGCGTCGAAGGCAAGGTGCCGGGCGGCGACAAGAAGTAAGCAAGCAGGCTGCTTCGCGTCGCGATGCAGGCAAGGCCGCCTTCGGGGCGGCCTTTTTTCATGGAGGATCCGTTCGATGCCGCGCTGTCTTCGCCCATTCGTTGCCCGCCGTCCTCGCGGCGCTGGTCTCGCTGCCCGCCGCCGCGGCCGGCGAGACGCCGCCGCGTTTCTCGAAGGACGAGCAGCCGCTGCGCCAGGCCGTCGAGGATGCCGCGATGTGCTTCCACTTCGCCGGTGAATTCGGCGGCGATGGCTCGGCGCGCGACCGCGAGGTGAAGCGGGAGATGGCCAAGGTCTGCAAGGACGAGAGCCAGCAGCGCGTGATGAAGGCCTACCGCAAGAACCCGCGCGACCGGCGGCTCCATCCCGCGGTGCTGATGCTCGACGGAATGGTCAAGGGGCCGGCGCTGACCGAGGCCGAGAAGGCGCGGCTGTGCGCGGTGGCGAAGACGGAGCTGGTGTGTCCCTGAGCCCGTTCGCGCAGCACGGCTTCTCGGTGCGCCTCGAATGGGGCCTGGCAGCCATCGAGCGGCTCGGGCCCGACGCGGACTGCATCGTCGTCGTCGACGTCATGTCCTTCTCCACCTGCGTCAGCATCGCCGTGGACCGGGGCGCCATCGTCCATCCCTATCCCTGGAAGGACGAGAGCGCGCAGCGCTACGCCGAGGCGCGCGGCGCCGAGGTGGCCAGCGGCAGGCAGCGCTTCGCGCAGGGCTGGTCGCTGTCGCCGCAGTCGATGCTGGCGGCCCATCAAGGTCTGCGCCTCGTGCTGCCGCCGCCCAACGGATCGGCCTGTGCCTACCGTGCGAAGGCGCTGGGCAAGGCCGTCTACTGCGCCGGCCTGCGCAACCTGCGCGCGACCGCGGCCGCCTGCGCGCCGCATGCGCGCGTGCTCGTGGTGCCCTGCGGCGAACGCTGGCCCGGCGACGCGGGTTTGCGCCCCAGCCTCGAGGACCACGTCGCGGCCGGCGGCATCGTCTCGGCGCTCGGACGCGCGGACGCCTCGCCCGAGGCGCGCGCCGCCGCGCTGGCTTACGAAGGGCTCGGCGCGCAGCGCGCGCGGGTGCTGGCCGAATGCGGCTCGGCCGTGGAGCTGCGCGAACGCGGCTTCGCCGACGACGTCGCGCTGTGCCTGCAGGAGGACGCGAGCCGCATCGCCTGCCGGCTCGAGGGCGATCGCTTCGTCGCCGAGCCGCAGGGCTGAGCGGCCGCGCCTGCGTCCTGGGCCTACAGCCGCGTTCCGGCCGCCCGGGGATACTCGGCGCAGGGCCGGCGTCGCGAGCGCCGGCCGCTCCCTGTCGCCTTCCTGGGTTCACCGATGCGCAACTCACTCGACTTCACCTCCTGGCAAGGCCTGCTCTCGACCCTGCTCGGCCTGGTGCTCGTGTCGCTGGTCGCGGTCGGCATCCGCATCGTCGTGATGCTCAGCGTGCAGCAGCGGCGCGAGCGGCAGAACCGGCAGATCAACGAACGGCTCAAGACCCTGATCGCGGCCTACAAGGTGCTCGGCGGCTCGTTCACCGGCGAGCTCGCGGTCGACCCCAGCCATCTGCGCGAGCTGCGCACGCGCGGCCTGCAGGCCGAGGCCGAAGGCGGCGCCGATGCCGGCCTGCCCGCCTCGGACCGGCGCCGCCGCATCCGCGACGCGGTCGAGACCGCGCTGTCCGACGTGATCCTGCTCGGCACCGAGGAGCAGGTGCGGCTGGCCGCGAAGGCCGCGGCCGACATGGTCGCGGGCCGCAGCGTGGAGACGGCCGAGCTCGTGGTCTCGCTGCGCACCTTCATCCGCGCGGTGCTCGACCTCGATCCGGTGCCGCCGACGCTCGGCATTCCGAAGCAGGGGCCGCTGCGGCTCAAGGGCACGGCCACGCGCGGCGAGCGCGCGGGCGGTGGCGGCGGCAATGCCGGTGGTGGAGGTGGCGGCGGCAAGGGCGGAGGCGGCGGCATGGGCGGCGGTGGCATGGGCGCCGGCATGGGCGCGGGCCTCGGGGCCGGCGTGGGCCTGCACCATGGCGCATCCGAGGCCGAAGCGCTGCCCGCGTCGGTCGGCCTGCCGCGCGAGACCGATCCCTGAAACACGCGCCGCCATCTCACAGACACCTCCCACGTCCACAGTCATTCCCATGCTCGAACGCAGCGCAGCCCACTTCCCCCAGTTCTCCCGCCTCGCACCCGACTTCGACCTCGAGGACGTGCAGCCGCCGGCATCCGACGCCGAGATCGCCGCACTCGAGCAATCGCTGGGCGTGCCGTTGCCGGAGTCCTACAAGCAACTGCTGCGCTGCAGCCGCGGCTTCATGCTGATGGGCGGTGTCGTGCAGTTCGGCGACCAGCATCCGTTCTTCCACGAGTTCGAACCGCTCGATCGGCTCGGCGAGGCGCAGCGCGCCGTGGTCCAGCGCCGTGGCGGCAACTGGCCGCCGCCGTCGAACGGCATGCTGTGCTTCGCGGAGTTCTTCATGGAGGCCGACGGCGACCAGGTGCTGTTCGACGTGAGCCGGGGGCTGGTCGATGGCGAGTACCCGGTCGTCTACTACGCGCATGCCGCGTCGCCGGCCTCGGTGCGCGTGCTCGCGCCTTCGTTCGCCGCGTTCATGGAAGCCTTCCTGCGCTACGAGGAATTCGCCGACGAAGACGATGAATGAACGAGGATCCCCTGATTCGCTCACCGCGCCGACGCCCATGACCCACGATTCACTCGACGCCCCTTCGCTCGCGCTCGTCGATGCCTGCAGCCAGGCCTCGCTTGCGCTGCTCGAAGCCAACCTCACGCCGCACGGCATCCTGGCCGCGAGCCGCACCGAGGCCGCGGTGGCGCGGCGCTACACGCGCATCTTCGGGCGCGACGCCGCGATCTGCGTGATGGCGATGTGCGGCAGCGGCGTGCCGGCGCTCGAGCAGGGCGCGGTCGCGAGCCTCGACGCGCTCGCGGCGCAGCAGGCGGCCAACGGGCAGATCCCGAAGTACGTCGACCCCGAGGGCCAGGACGCCGACTTCTGGTATCTGGGCTGCATCGACGCCACGCTCTGGTGGCTGATCGCGGTGGACCACGTGCGCCGCCACGGCAAGGTGGGCGCCACGCACTGGGCCGACGGCGTGCAGCGCGCGATCGGCTGGCTGCTGGCGCAGGAGCACCAGCACTTCCGGCTGCTGCAGCAGAACGAGGCCAGCGACTGGGCCGACATCATGCCGCGCTCGGGCTATGTGCTCTACACCAACGCGCTGTGGTTCGACGTCAAGCGCCGCTTCGGGATCGCGCAGGCCGACGAGACGCGGCACCACTTCAACCACCTGTTCAACCCGTTCCAGCGCGACCTGCCCGAATACCACCGCGCGCGGCTGCTGCAGCATTACGCGCGGCGCGGCCGGCGCGATCCGGGGCTGTACCTGAGCTTCGTCAACCTCGCGGTGGTGGGCGACGAGGGCGACGTGTTCGGCAACGTGCTGGCGATCCAGGCCGGGCTGGCCGACGAGGCGATGGCGCACCGCATCGTCAACACCATCGAGGGCGCGCGCGCGAGCGATCCCTACCCGGTGCGCGTGGTGCTGCATCCGCTGTCGCCGCAGCACGAGCTGTGGCGCGCCTACATGGGCCGCCACCGGCAGAACCTGGTGCACCAGTACCACAACGGCGGCATCTGGCCCTTCGTGGGCGGCTTCTGGGCCATGGCGCTGGCGAAGCTGGGGCTCGAGGCCGAGGGCTGGGCCGAGCTCGCGAAGCTGGCACGCGCCAACGAACTCGACGGCTGGCGCTTCACCGAGTGGTTCCATGGCCGCACGCTGGCGCCGATGGGCATGGCGGGCCAGAGCTGGAATGCCGCCACCTTCCTGCTGGCGCGGCGCGCGCTCGAGGGCGACGCCACGGCCTGGTGAGGGCGCGCGCGAGGGCGGCCGGTTTCCGGTTGCGGCATACTCGCCACCCCCCCGCAATCTCCAATCTGCCTCTCGCACAAGACCCCCGCATGGACAAGGAAGTCGACCCCAAAGTACTCGCCGTCATCGATGAGATGCGCCTCTCCGGCCCCCGGCTCACGCCGGTCGACATCGTCGCCAAGATGGGTGTGTTCGACGCGCGCGAGAAGGCCTCGGACCACGCCTGGCTCGCCACCGGCGACAACGTGATCGCCACCATCTGGGGCGAGTATGTGAACCTCGGCGAGGGCGGGCGCTGGTTCTGCCTCGAGTCGCTCGACGTGCAGTTCCGCCCCGGCGGCGGCCCGCGCTCCGCGTTCCAGTCGCAGCGCGCCGCCGACCGCCTCGCGCTGCTCAAGCGCACCTTCGACGCCGGCCAGAATTTCCGCGCCGTGGTGCAGACCAACCGCATCGCCATCGGCGAGATCGAGACCAACCGCAGCGCCAAGGTCTCGACCCGCGTGCGCGACGACGCCGAATGGCATGTCGCGAGCTGGGAACCCGAGCGCAAGTTCGCGGTGCTGGTGCGCGGCCCGCGCGACTGGGCCCCCGACGAGGCCGCGATCCAGGCCGCCCGCGCCAAGGGCAACGTGCCCGACGAGGCCGTGGCCGGTGCCGACGGCGCGGCGAAGCTGGGCTCGGCCGAGGCCGTGCAGGAGGCCGCCATGGACTACGTGATGCGCCACTTCAAGGGCTACGGCTACAACGCCGAGGACGTGCGCAGCCAGAAGACCGGCTACGACATCGTGGTGTCGAACTCGAAGGGCGCGACCCTGCTCAAGGTCACGGTCAAGGGCACGGCCTCGGGCTTCCCGACCTTCCGCCTCACGCGCGAGGAGCAGCTGAGCTCGGTCGGCGAGCCGCTGTGGCGCCTGCTGGTGGTGTCCGACGTGGCGACCCCCACGGCCGCGCACAAGATCTACAAGCCCACCGAGATGACGCAGGCGCCGGGCTTCGAGCCGCTCTGAATCGTCAGGCCTGAGGCTGCTGCTGCTGCTGCTGCGCGGCCTGCAGCTGCGCCGCCATCTTCTGGTGGATCAGGTTCACGGCCTTCAGCGGGCGCAGCATCACCTTGAACTCGGTGATCTTGCCCGCGTCGTTCCAGCGGATCATGTCGACGCCGTTGACCACGATGCCGTCGAGTTCCACCTCGAACTCGAGCACCGCGTCGCGCTCGGCCTTCACTTCGCGCACGTAGCGGAAGCTCGGGTTGAAGAAGACCTCGAAGGCCGCGGCCAGGTAGCGGCGCGTGATCTCCTTGCCGACCTGCGGCTTGTGCACCACCGGCGAATGGAAGACGGCGCTCTCGTCGAGCAGCACGTCGAGCCCCGCCGCGTCGCGCGTATTCACGAGCTGGTGCCAGGTGGAAAGGGTGTCGATCGACATGTCGTGTGTCCGATGCTGTGGGTGGATGGAGCACGCCATGGTATCGGCTGGCGGCCCTGGGCGTGCTATTCGTCGGCGCTCGAAAACGCCCTGAGCACGGCCACGCCCCTGAAGACACGCCAGAGCCCGAAGGGCACCAGCAGCGCGCTGGCCAGCCGATGCATCGGCGGCGCCAGGGACAGCGCGCCCCAGATCCCGAGCGCGGCGATGAACAGGCCGCCGACGATGTTGACCACGCCGCCGCCGAGCCACTGCACCTGGAGCAGCCGCGCCGTCAGCGACAGCAGGCGATCGGCCACCTTCAGTCCGAGCCGGTCGGCCAGCACGTAGAGCCCGAGCAGCAGCAGCGGCGCCACGGCGATGCCGATCAGGAGATACGCCGCGATGCCGATCAGGGTGTGCATGCGGCCCAGCTTATCAAGCGAATCGATCGAGCAGGCTGTACCAGGCCACGCCGGCCGCGATGTAGAAGCGCTGCAGTCGATGCAGCGGAATCGGCTGGAGCGGTGTCACCGGGTACGGGAAATCCGCCCCCGGCTGCAACAGCCGCGCCGCCACGTGCCGCCCCATGCTGGTGGCCAGCGCGATGCCGCGCCCGTTGTAGCCCAGCGCGATCGTGAGGCCCGGCGCGGGCGTGTGCACGTGCGGCATGAAGTCGCGCGTGACGGCGATGCGGCCCGCCCAGCGGTACTGGTAGCGCAGCGGGCCCAACTGCGGATACAGCAGGGCGAGCGAGCGCTCGAGGTGCGCGAAGTCGGCCGGTCCCGCCGGATCGGCGAAGTGGCCGCGTCCGCCCATCAGCAGCCGGCCCTGCGCGTCCTTGCGGAAGTACAGCAGCAGGCGTTGCGAGGTCGACGCGGTCTCGCCGCCCGGCAGGATGGCGTGCGCGGCCGCGCCCTGCAGCGGTTCGGTGGCCACGATGAAGCTGTTGGCCGCGAGCACGGTGCGCGAGAGGCCGGGCCACAGGCCGCCGGTGTAGCCGTTGGTGGCGATCAGCACCTGGTCGGCGACCACGCTCGCGCCGCTCGACGTGCTTGCATGCCACTGCGACCCGCGGCGCTCGAGCGAGTTGACCGCGCTGCCGCCGTGCACCGAGGCGCCCGCGGCCTGCGCGGCGCGCACCAGGCCGCGCGTGTAGGCCAGCGGCTGGATGCCGCCCGCGCGGCCGTCGAGCCAGCCGCCCGCGAAGGCCTCGGTGCCCAGGCGCGCCGCAACCTCGGCGCGGTCGAGCATCTGCGTGGCGGCGCCGCGCCGCGCCCATTGCTCGGCGCGCGCATGCATGGCGGCGAGGTGCTGGGGCGAATAGGCCACCTGCAGCCAGCCCTTGCGCACCGGCTGGCAGTCGATGCGGTGGCGCTCGATCAGCTCGAACACCAGGTCGGCCGAGCGCGAGACCGCGTCGATCAGCGGCTCGGCGCGCGCGGCGCCGTAGGTCCGCACCAGTTCGTCGGGGTCCTGCTTGAGCGTGGGATTGACCTGGCCGCCGTTGCGCCCCGAGGCGCCCCAGCCCGGCTCGTGCGCCTCGAGCACGCAGACCTTGGTGCCGGCCTCGGCCAGGTGCAGCGCGGCCGACAGGCCCGTGAAGCCGGCGCCCACGATCAGCACGTCGGCGCGCTGCGAACCCGCCAGCGGCGGCGTCGGCGGTGCCGCTGGCGCGGTGGCGGCCCACAGCGAAGGAGGCAGTGTCGATGTCGCGATGCTCACGCGCGCACCTCCGCCGACGGATGCAGCACGCGGCGCAGGAAGTCCTGTGTGCGCGCCTGGCGCGGCGCGCCCAGCACCTGCGCGGCCGGGCCTTCCTCGACGATGCTGCCGCTGTGCAGGAAGCACACGCGGTCGGCCACCTCGCGCGCGAAGCCCATCTCGTGCGTGACCACGATCATGGTCATGCCCTCGTCGGCCAGCGCGCGCATCACGCCGAGCACGTCGCCGACCAGCTCGGGGTCGAGCGCCGAGGTGGGTTCGTCGAACAGCATGGCCTCGGGCTTCATCGCGAGCGCGCGCGCGATCGCCACGCGCTGCTGCTGGCCGCCCGAGAGCTGCGCCGGCCAGGCCTGCGCCTTCTCGGCCAGCCCGACCTTGGCGAGCAGCGCGAGCGCCTCCTCGCGCGCCTGCGCCGGGTTCTGGCGCAGCACGTGCACCGGGCCCTCCATCACGTTCTCGATCACGGTGCGGTGCGGGAACAGGTTGAAGCGCTGGAACACCATGCCCATGCGGCTGCGCAGCCGGTGGATGGCGGGCGCGTTGCGGTCCACGCGCTCGCCGAAGGCGCGCACCTCGCCGCCCTCGTACGACTCGAGGCCGTTGATGCAGCGCAGCACCGTCGACTTGCCCGAACCCGAGGGGCCGATCAGGCACACCACCTCGCCCTTGTCCACGCGCAGGCTCACGCCCTGCAGCACGCGGTGCGCGCCGAAGCGCTTCTCCAGGCCTTCGACGTGGATCATGGCTTCCTCCTTCCGGCGCCGAAGCGCGCCTCGAGCCGGCGCAGGCCCCAGACCAGCGGCAGGCTCATCAAGAGGTAGAGCAGCGCGACCAGCGTGTAGACCGTCATGTTCTGGAAGGTGGAGGAGGCGATCAGCTGGCCGGCGCGCGTCATCTCGGCCACCGTGATGGTCGAGACCAGCGAGGAGTCCTTGAGCATCATCACCAGCGTGTTGCCGTAGGGCGGCAGCGCGATGCGGAAGGCCTGCGGCAGGATCACGCGCCGCATGATCAGCGCCGAGCGCATGCCCATGGCCTGCGCGGCCTCGCGCTGGCCCGGGTCGACGGCCTCGATGCCGGCGCGGAAGTTCTCGGCCTGGTAGGCCGAGTAGGCGATGCCCAGCCCGATCACGCCGGCCTGGAAGGCCGTGAGCTGCACGCCGAACTCGGGCAGCACGAAGTAGATGTAGAACAGCTGCACGATGATCGGCAGCCCGCGGATCACGTTGACGATCACCGCGCCGGTCCACGAGACGGCGCGCACCGGCGAGAGCTTCATCAGCGCCAGCGCGAGGCCGAGCACGCTGCTCAGCAGGAACGACAGCACGGTGACCTGCACCGTGACCACCGCGCCCTGCAGCAGGATCGGCAGGAAGTCCTGCGCGTGTTGGAGGAACGAGGAGGCCATGGCTCAGCGCGCGCTCAGATGCCCCATTTCTGGACGATCTTCGCCAGCGTGCCGTCGGCCTTGATCGCGGCGATGGCCTTGTTCAGCCGCGCCAGCGTCTCGGTGTCGCCCTTGCGCACCACCAGGCAGACGTCGCCCACGTTCACCGGCTTGTAGCTGTCGACCAGCTTCACGCCCGGGAAGGTGTTCTGCCGGATCTGGTAGGCCATGATGGGCTGGTCGCCGAGGCCGGCCTTGATGCGGCCGAGCGAGAGGTCGCGCGTCATGTCGGCCACCGAGTCGTAGCTGCGCACCTCCTTGAAGATGCCCTTCTTGGTGAGCATGTCGAGGAACACGGTGCCGACCTGCGCGCCCACCACCTCGCCCTTGAGCTCGTCGAGCGTGGCGTAGGCGCGGGTGTCGTCGGCCTTGACGATCAGGCCCTCGCCGTACGAATAGACCGGGTCGCTGAAGTCGACCACCTCCTGGCGCGCGGGCGTCTTGAGCATGGCGGCCGAGACGATGTCGATCTTGCGCGCCGTGAGCGAGGGGATCAGCGCCGAGAACACGGTCTGCTGCACGTTGACCGTGAAGCCGCCCGCCTTGCCGACCGCGGTGACGGTGTCGACCATCATTCCCTGGATGCTGTTGCTCTTCACGTCGAGGAAGGTGAAGGGCACGCCGGTGGCGGTGGCGCCCACGTTGAAGCTGGCCGGGGCCGCGCCCTGGGCCGCCGCGAGCGAGGCGGCGCCGGCGATGCAGAGGCCGAGCGCGAGGCGGCGCAGCGGGCGGAGGTGGCGAACGATGCGATTCATGGAAGCACTCCTCAGGACAAGAGACGAGAAAGGAAGGAAGCGGGGTCAACGCAACATGCATGCCAATAATCGATTCGATTGACTCTTTAATCAATAAATGAAAACCACTAGTCGAATTGATCGTATCGATATTCGATATTTCATGGGACGATCGCTATACTTCGACGCCATGGACCCCACGACCGCCCCCACCGGGACCGCCGACGACGCGGCGCCCGAGGACAGCCAGAGCCTTCTCTTCAACCAGTCGCTCGAGAAGGGCCTGGCCGTGCTGCGCGCCTTCAGCGCGCGCCGGCGCACCATGACGCTGGCCGACGTGGCCGCGGCCACCGACATCACCAAGAGCTCGGCCCAGCGCATGGTCTTCACGCTCGAGAAGCTCGGCTACCTGCGCAAGCATCCGAAGACGCGGCGCTACCAGCTCACGCCGCGCGTGATGGAGATCGGCTTCAACTACCTCGCGGCCAATGCGCTGATCGACGTGGCGAATCCCTACCTGTCGGAGCTCACCAAGGTGACGACCGAGACCTCCTGCCTCACCGAGCCCGACGGGCTGGACATGGTCTACGTGGCGCGCTTCGTGAGCGCGCAGTTCGTGCCGGTGCACATGCCGATCGGCAGCCGCATCCCGATGTACTGCACCGCCTCGGGCCGCGCCTTCCTGAGCGCGCTGCCCGAGGACGAGGCGCGCGCGCTGATCGAGGCCTCGGACCGGGTGGCCCACACCACCCACACGCTAACCGAGGTCGAGGCGATCCTGGCCACCTTGCGCCAGGCGCGGCTGCAGGGCTTCGCGACCAATGCCGAGGAGCTGTTCCTCGGCGACATGACCATCGCCGCGCCGGTGCTCGGCAGCCAGGGCCGGCCCGTGGCCTCGGTGCACGTGGTCGCGCCCACCAGCCGCTGGACGCTGGAGGAGGCGGTGCGCAAGCTGGCGCCCACCTTGCTCTTGTGCGCGCGCTCGCTCACGAGCTCGGCGCGCAGCCTCGATTGAGGCCATACGGTTTCGCGCATTGCGCGGCCGCGGGCAGCCTTTATGCTCGCGCGAACGCAACGCCCCACGGCGCCTCCCATGCGCCAGACCCCACCATGACCGACTTCCGCCCCGCCGCCGACCACCTGCGCTTCGACGCCATTCCCGCCGAGCGCCTGCCCGAGTTGCTGCGTGCCATGCCCAAGGCCGAGCTGCACATGCACATCGAGGGCTCGCTCGAGCCCGAGCTGATCTTCGCGCTCGCGCAGCGCAACGGCGTGGCCATTCCCTACGCCAGCGTCGAGGAGCTGCGCCAGGCCTACGCCTTCACCAACCTGCAGAGCTTCCTCGACATCTACTACGCGGGCGCGAGCGTGCTGCTGAAGCAGCAGGACTTCTTCGACATGGCCTGGGCCTACCTCGAGCGCGCCGCGGCCGACCACGTGGTCCACACCGAGATGTTCTTCGACCCGCAGACCCACACCGCGCGCGGCGTGGCGATGCAGACCGTGGTCGACGGCCTGCATCGCGCCTGCGTCGAGGCGAAGGACAAGCTGGGCGTGAGCGCCTCGCTGATCCTGTGCTTCCTGCGCCACCTGAGCGAGGAAGAGGCCTTCGAGACCCTGGAGCAGGCGCTGCCCCATCGCGACAAGTTCATCGGCGTGGGGCTCGACTCGAGCGAAGTCGGCCATCCGCCCGAGAAGTTCGCGCGCGTGTTCGCGCGCTGCCGCGAGCTGGGCCTGCACCTCGTGGCCCATGCGGGCGAGGAAGGCCCGCCCGAATACGTGTGGAGCGCGCTCGACGTGCTGAAGGTGGAGCGCGTTGACCACGGCGTGCAGAGTGCGAAGGACCCGGCACTGATGCAGCGGCTGGCGCAGGACCGCATCCCGCTGACCGTGTGCCCGCTGTCGAACCTCAAGCTGTGCGTGTTCCCCGACCTTGCGCAGCACAACCTCGGCACCCTGCTCGACGCGGGACTGGTCGCCACGGTGAACTCCGACGACCCGGCCTACTTCGGCGGCTACATGAACCAGAACTTCACGCAGACCTTCGAGGCCACCGGCCTGGGCGCGCGCCACGCCTGGCAGCTCGCGGCCAACAGCTTCGAGGGCAGCTTCATCGACGAGGCCGCCAAGCGCGCCTACGTGGAGCGGCTCAACGCCGTCTTCGCCGACTTCGGCGCCTGACAGGCACCGGCCGAGGTCGAAGGCGCGCGCAGCGCCAGCAGCGGCACCGCGACCAGCGCGCAGCCGGCCGCCGCCAGCCACACCAGCGGCCAGCCCTGCGCCGCCATCAGGTGCGGGATCGAGAACGGCGTGACGAAGCAGACCAGGAACACGCTGGTGTTCGCCATGCCCAGCGCCGTGCCGGCGCGCGCGGCGCCGGCCAGCGTGGCGAGCTCGGTGTAGGCCACGCCGTGCCAGGCCGAGACGCAGATGCCGCTCACGCCCAGCAGCACGACCAGCGCGATGCGCAGCGCCTGCGATTCGGCCGCGACCTGCGCGCCGGTGCAGAACACCAGCAGCGCGAGCAGCGCGAACAGCGCCACGCTGAGGCTGGCGCAGGCGCGCAGGTAGGCCGGCCGGTTGCCGCGCCGGTCGGTCCAGCGCCCGCTCCACACGCGCATCGCCATCGCGCCGGCCTGCAGCGTGACCATGGCGGCGGTGATGGTCGCCAGGCCCGCATGGCCGAAGTCGTGCAGGAACACCGTGCCGAAGGACAGCACCGCGAACTGCGGCGCGCAGAGGATGCCGATGCCCGCGACGATGCGCCACACGCGCGCATCGCGCAGCGGGCCGGTGCCTGAAGCGGCCGGTGCGGCCGAGGGCCGCGCGGCGCGCTCGGGCGGCGGCTCGTGCACCCAGGCCCAGGCCATCCAGGCGCTGAGCGCGCACAGCAGCGCGAGCACGCCATAGAGCGCCGCGAAGCCGAGGTGCAGCGCCAGCCACGGCAGCACCAGCGCGCCGACGGCGCCGCCCAGCGGCACGGCGGTCTGGCGGATGCTCATCGCGAGGCCGCGCTCGCCGGCCGCGAACCAGGTCATCACCGCGCGGCCGCTGGCGCCGTTGACGCTGCCGCCGAGCAGCCCGACCAGCAGCAGCCCGCCGCCGAGCAGGCCCAGGCCCGGGACGTGGCCGGCCGCGGGCGCGGCCCACAGCGCCATCGCCGCCAGAGCCAGCGCGGTGGCGCCCAGGCCCAGCAGCAGCACCGGGCGGTCGCCCCAGCGGTCGGTCAGCAGGCCCCAGGGCAGTTCGCTGACCGCGATGCCCAGGCCCATGAGGCCGAGCACCAGGCCGAGCGTGGCGTTGTCGAGCTGGTAGCCCGAGCGCATCAGCACGGCGGTCATCGGGATGCCGCTGAAGGCGACCGAGAAGGCGGCGTTGGCCGCGACACCCGCGCTCAGCACTTTCCAGCGGTGGCGCGGCGGGAGCGGGGTGGGGAAAAGGGCGGAATGGGTCATATGCGACGCAGTCTCCGCGCTTGCGAAGGTTTTGAAAATCAGAAAATAATCGTCGTATCGTTCGAAAAAACAGGATGGTTGCGATGTCCCAGGTGATGTTCGATCTCGACGTGCTGCGCAGCTTCTCGACCGGCGTGGCGCTCGGCAGCTATGCGCGCGCGGCCGACCGGCTCGGCCGCTCGACCTCGGCGGTCAGCGCCCAGCTCAAGAAGCTCGAGTCGCAGGCCGGCACGGTGCTGTTCCGCAAGGCCGGCCGCGGCCTGGAGCTGACCGACGCGGGCGAGACCCTGCTGGCCTACGCGCACCGGCTGCTGGCGCTCAACGAGGAGGCGGGCGCCGCGATGCGCGGCGTCGACCTCGAGGGCTGGGTGCGGCTCGGGCTGCAGGAGGACTTCGGCGAGACGCTGCTGCCCGCGGTGCTGGGCCGCTTCGCGCGCGCCCATCCCAAGGTGCGCATCGAGGCCTGCGTGGCGCGCAGCGGCGACCTGCGCGAGCGGCTCGAGCTCGGCAAGCTCGACCTCGCGCTGGCCTGGGACGCGGGCGAGCAGCCGATCTCCGCCCATGCGCAGCGCGTGGCGCGGCTGCCGCTGCAGTGGATCGGCCCGGTCGATCCGGCGATGTGCGATGCGCCGTGGTGGAAGGAGCGCGAGCGCGGCGCCGGGGCCGCGCGCAAGACGCAGGAGCCGCTGCCGCTGGTGCTGCTCGACGCGCCCTGTCCGCTGCGCGCCATCGTCACCGACGCCCTCGACCGCGCGGGCGTGCCCTGGCGCCATGCCTTCGCCAGCAGCAGCCTGGCCGCGCTGTGGGCCGCGAGCTCGGCCGGCCTCGGCCTCTCGGTGCGCACGCCCTTCGGCCTGCCGCGCCAGGTGCGGGCCATCGACCGCACCTTGCTCGGCCTGCCCGCGCTGCCGCAGATGTCGCTGTCGCTCTACCGCGCGCAGGCGCAGGCGGAAGCGCCGGCCGCGCGGCTGGGGCACCTTGCTGCTGGAGGCGGTGCGCGAGCATGTGCAGGGCGAGGGGAGCGTGCTGCACTGAGCCCGGCCCCGGCCCGCGGTTCTTCGGCGCAGTGAGGGCAATGCCTCATACCGTCATGTTCCAGATCGCCCCAAAATGGGGCGCTGCAGACACGACAAGCGTCCATGGCCACCCCGAAGAACTTCCTGCACCTGTGGGACGACAGGTTCCTCTACATCACGCCGGCGATCCAGTCGGGCCTGACCGCGCGCTCCTCGGCCACGGTGCTGGCCTCGGTGAGCGGGCATCCGTTCATGCTCGAGGCGGCCGACGGCACGCGCACGTATTGCACCGCCGCCGTGGTGGCGCCGCACGTGGCGCGCCGGCTCGCGGTCGAGGGCTGCGGGCTGCTGTCGCTCAACATCGATCCGGCCTCGGTCGCCTATCGCATGCTCTCGCGCCAGCTCGGCGGGCACGGCATCCAGGTGCTCGATGCGCGCCGCTTCGGCCGCCTGCGCGAGGGCTTCGAGCCGGCGCAGGCCGGCGCGCTCGACGACGCCGCGCTGCAGGCACTGAGCCGCGGCCTGGTGGAGACCATCACCGGCAGCCCCGAGCGCCGCATGCCCAACGATCCGCGCATCGAGCGCGTGCTCGACGCGATCCGCCATCGCGCGGGCGCGGCGTCGCTGCGCGAGCTGTCGGCCGTGGCCTGCCTCTCGCCCGACCGGCTCACCCACCTGTTCGCGCAACAGGTGGGCGTGTCGATCAAGCGCTATGCGCTGTGGACCAAGGTGCGACGCACGGTCCAGCAGTTCACCGGCCAGCGCCCGCTGACCGACGTCGCGCTGACCAGCGGCTTCACCGACGCGGCCCACATGAGCCGCACCTTCAAGAGCTACTTCGGCCTCGCGCCCTCGTTCCTCGCGGGCAAGGTCGAGGTCAGGGCCGACGCGCAGGCCTCGCAGGCCTGGGGCCACGGCGCGGCCCCGATGCATTCCTGAGCGCCTGCTGAAGCGGCGAGTGCGCGTGGTCGCGCGGTCGCAATACAGCGGCTTCGTTCAAGCCAGCCCCCCGCGCGCTGCCTAAGCTGGCGACGCTCCATCAGAGAGCATGACCGAGCATTCACAGGAGACATCCGACATGAGACAAGACAATCCGCGCGGCCGGAGGCGGCCGCTCGCCCTCGCATTCACGGCCACCTCGCTGGCCGCGGCAGCCACGCTGCTGGTCGCCTGTGGCGGCGGTGGAGGAGGCGGCAGCGGCTTCTTCCCGATCGGACCGATCAACCCGCCGTCGGCCGAGAACGCCACCTACAAGGCCGAGATCCGCCGCACCGCCATGGGCGTGCCGCACATCAAGGCCGACAACTGGGCCGGTGCGGGCTACGGCTACGGCTATGCGCAGGCGCAGGACGACCTGTGCACCATGGCCAACTCCTTCCTCACCTACCGCGGCGAGCGCTCGCGCTACTTCGGCGCCGACGCGCAGATCCCGTTCAGCAGCACCATCGGCCGGCCGAAGAACATCGACTCCGACTTCTTCCACAAGCACGTGATCTCGGACGACGTGGTGGCGGCGATGCTCAAGCAGCAGCCGGACACGCTGCTGAAGCTGGTCGAGGGTTTCGCCGCGGGCTACAACCGCTATGTGCGAGAGATCAAGGCAGGTGGCAGCGCGGGTGCGAACGCGGCCTGCCGCGGCGAGGCCTGGGTGCAGCAGGTCACGCGCGAGGACATCTTCCGGCGCATGTACGCGGCCAACTTCGCGGCGGGGCTCAGCGTCAACCTGGCGCGCATCGCCAATGCCACGGCACCCGCCGCGTCGGTGACGATGGCGCGTCGCGAGGCAGCCCGGCCCGCGGTCGCGACGCGGCTGGCCGGCCTGCGCGACACCGAACTACTGGTGGGCGGCGACGAAGGCGTGGGCAGCAACATGATCGGCTTCGGCACCGGCGCCACCGGCAACGACAGCCCGATGCTGTTCGGCAACCCGCACTGGTACTGGCGCGGTCCCGACCGCTTCTATCAGGCGCAACTCACGATCCCGGGCCAGGTGAACATCAGCGGCACCTCGTTCCTCGGCATTCCGGTGATCCTGATCGGCTTCAACGACAACATCGCCTGGAGCCACACGGTCTCGACCGCCACTCGCTTCGGCTTCTTCGAGCTCAAGCTCGCCGCGGGCGACCCGACCAGCTACATGCGCGACGGCGCGGCGGTGAAGATGAAGGCCGCGAACATCACCGTTCAGGTGAAGCAGGACGGCGGTGGCGTGGTGCCGGTGACGCGCACGCTCTACAAGTCGGAATACGGTCCGATGATCAGCCTGGCCGACATCAAGCCCGAGCTGGCCTGGAACCAGACTACCGCCTACGCGATCCGCGACATCAACGCCGACAACTTCCGGCTGTTCCGCAACTGGCACCGCTGGAACATGGCGAAGTCGCTCGACGAGTTCATCGCGATCCAGAAGGAAGAGGCCGCGATTCCCTGGGTCAACACCGTGGCGGTCGGCCGCGGCGCGGCCAAGGCCTGGTATGCCGACATCGGCGCGATCCCGAACGTGTCGCCCGCGCAGACCACGAGCTGCACGACGCCGGTCGGCCAACTGCTCAACGCGCAGGTGGGCGCGCTTGCGCGCGTGCCGATCTTCGACGGCTCGCGCAGCGCCTGCGACTGGCAGACCGACGCGGACTCGGCGCAGAAGGGCGCGATCGGCCCGGCGCGGCTGCCCAGCCTGCAGCGCGACGACTACGTGGCCAACATGAACGACAGCTACTGGCTCGCCAATCCGAAGGCGCCGATGACCGGCTATCCACCGATCATGGGCCCGGCCGGCACCAGCCCCGTGAGCTTCCGCACCCGCATGGGCAACCTGCTCGCGCAGGGGCGCATCGACGGCAGCGATGCATACGGCGCCAAGGGCGCGACCGCCGACACGGTCAAGCGCATGGTGCTCAACAGTCGCGCGCTGACGGCCGAGCTGTTCAAGGACCAGGCGCTGGCGATGGTGTGCGCGAAGGCGACCATCAACGTCGCGACCGACCCGCTGGACAACGCAGCCATCGGGCGCGACATCGACGTGAGCGGCGCCTGCGCCACGCTGCGCGCCTGGAACAACGCCGGCACGCGCGATGCGCGCGGCGCCCACGTGTGGGACGAGTTCTGGGATCGCGCCGAGCGCCTGCCCGCGGCCTCGCTCTACGCCGTGCCCTTCGACCCGGCCGACCCCATCCACACGCCGCGCGACCTCAAGTCCGGTGCCGCCGCCGCGCTGTCGACGGCCTTCGGCGCCGCCGTCGCGAAGGTGCAGGCCAGCGGCTTCGCGGTCGACGCAACGCGCGGCGAGGTGCTGTTCGCCACCCGCGGCGGCCAGAAGATCCCGCTGTACGGCGGCTGCGGCGGCCCGGGCTACTTCACCATTGCCTGCTCGGACAACCGGCTCGACAAGGGCGGCTACTCGATGGACAACGACCCGAACGGCAACAGCTACATGCAGATCGTGCGTTTCCCGGCCGGTGGCGTGGAGGCCCATACCTTCCTGACCTTCTCGCTGTCGGACGACCCGGCCTCGGCGCACAACGCCGACTACACCCGCGCCTACAGCGCCGGGCAGTGGCTCAAGGTGCCGTTCTCCGAAGCCGAGATCCAGGGCGATGCGGCGCTGAAGACCAGTTCGATCAGCGAATGAGCGAGTGAGGCGCGGAGCGCCGTTCGTCGGAACAGCCAAGAAAGGTTGAACTTCGTCGCACGGGCGCGCTCCCATCGTTCACTGCGTTGCCGAGGTGCGGGCTCCAAAGCCCCGCCTCGGTTTTTTTATGGGCGCGCGATCGGTATCCGCTCAGCGCCGCTTGGCGGCCCAGTTCCACGCCGCGCCGGCCGCCATCAGCACGCAGGTGCCGAGGAACACGGCGCGCATGCCGATGTGGCCGCCCACGAAGCCGCCGAGCAGCGGCCCCGCGACCTGGCCGGTGTACTGGGCCGAGGTCGAATAGCCGAGCATGTTGCCGGCCACGCGCTCGGGCACGTTGTGGCGGATCACGCTCGCGATGCATGGCAGGAGCCCGCCGAGCGACAGTCCCATCAGGAAGCGCAGCACGACGAGCTGCCAGCCCGAGGTCACGAAGGCCTGCGGGATCAGCAGCAGCGCCGACACCGCGAGGCAGCCCACGATCACGTTCCAGTGGCCCACGCGGTCGGCCAGCTTGCCCAGCCGCGAGGCCGACAGGATGCTGCCGAGCGCGGCGGCCGACATCACGAAGCCGGCCATCATGGTCACGCGCGCCGGGTCCTCGACCAGCGTCGCCACGTAGACCGTGATGATCGGCTCGATCGACATGTTGGCGAGCATCAGCAGCATGCCGGTGAACAGCATCGCGACCAGCGGTCCCTTGTCGGGCACGGCGGCCCAGCCGGCGCCGGCATCGCCGCCCCTGGCCGCGGCGGCGCGCGGCTTCTTCTCCTCGCGGATCAGGAAGGCCGTGGCGAGGAAGGCCACGAAGATGATCGCGCCGGCCGCGAAGAAGGTGGCGCGGATGCCGATCAGCGGCGGCAGCGCGCCGCCGACCAGCGGCCCCACGAGGTTGCCGGCCATGATCGCCGAGGACATCGTGCCCAACGCCCAGCCGGTGCGGTCCTTGGGCGTCTGCGTGGCGACCAGCACCATCGAGCCCGAGGCATAGCCGCCGAGCAGGCCCGCGAGCAGCCGCAGCCCGACCAGCTGCCAGACGTTGCCGGCCACGCCGATCAGCGCCATCGCCACCGCCATGCCGAGGCTGGCGCGGGATCAGCATCGGCTTGCGCCCGTAGCGGTCGGCCAGCCAGCCCCACAGCGGCGCCACCAGCGCCGCGCTCAGGAAGGTCGCGCCATAGGCCGCGCCCGACCACTGCACGATGGCCGCATGGTCCTTCACGCCGAGCTGCTCCACGTACAGCGGCAGGAAGGGCAGCAGCAGCGTCATCGCCACGATGGTGGTGAAGGAGCCGAACATGCAGACGACCAGGTTGCGTCGCCAGTGGGTGGAATGCGTGAACGCGGCGGTGGAGGAGGGCTGGGCGTCGGTCGTCATGGGGTGCGGGGATTGTCCCGCCGCCCGCGCGCGCCGGCGCCTGCCGATTGGCGGCGGCGGCCATCGCGGCTGTGCACGGGTGGCAGCGCGGCCGCGCGGCTTTCGCTCTAATGGGCGTCCGGCCATAGACACCCAGGAGAACACCGCATGAAACCCCAGCCCATCGAGTACGCGAACGCCACGGACGAGGTCCGCGCCGTGTTCGACGACATCAAGGCCACGCGCAACGTGCCCGACGTCAACAACTTCTGGAAGTACCTCGCGAACGATCCCGCCACCTTGCGGCGCACCTGGTCCAGCCTCAAGGAGGTGATGGCGCCCGGCGCGCTCGACCCGGTGGTCAAGGAGATGGTCTACCTGGCCGTGAGCGTCAGCAACGGCTGCAACTACTGCATCGCGAGCCACCACGCGGGCGCCGAGAAGGCCGGGATGACGCCGGCGATGTTCGCCGAGTTGATGGCCGTGGTCGGCATGGCCAACGAGACCAACCGGCTGGTCAACGGCTACCGGGTGCCGGTCGACCCGGCCTTCGACAAGTAAAATGCCCGCCCCTGCACCGGGCGTCCCGGCCGGTGCGGGGATTTCTTTTTACCGGGGCCATGTAGAGGAACACCATGTACAAAAACCTCGCGGGCCGCGCCTTGGTGGCGTGGCTGACCGCTTGTTTTCTGTTGTCCGCCCACTCCCGGGCCCACGCCCAACCCCAACCCGCGCCGCCGCTGAAGATCGGCTTCGTCTACGTCACGCCGCTGACCGAGGCCGGCTGGGTGCGCCAGCACGACGAGGGCCGCAAGGCCGTGGAAGCGGCCCTCGGCGCCCGGGTCAAGACCACCTATGTCGAGAACGTGGCCGAGGGTGCGGATGCCGAACGCGTGATCCGCGACCTCGCGCAGCAGGGCCACCGGCTGATCTTCACGCCGAGCTTCGGCTACATGGAGCCCACGCTCAAGGTGGCGCGCGACTTTCCCGAGGTGAAGTTCGAGTCGATCACCGGCTACAAGACCGCGCCCAACGTGGCGACCGCCAACGCGCGCTACTACGAGGGCCGCTACCTGGCCGGCGTGGCGGCCGGGCGCATGACGAAGAGCAACGTCGCGGGCTACGTGGCGGGCTTCCCGATCCCCGAGGTGCTGCAGGGCATCAACGCCTTCACGCTGGGCATGCGCTCGGTGAACCCGAAGGCGACCGTGCGCGTGGTCTGGCTCAACGAGTGGTTCGATCCGCCGAAGGAGCGCGACGCGGCCATGACCCTGTTCAACCAGTCGGTGGACGTGATCGCCTTCCACACCGGCTCGACCGCGGTGATGGCGGCGGCGCAGGAGCGCGGCAAGCTGGCGATCGCCTACCACTCGGACATGCGCAGGATCGCGCCCGACGCCCAGGTGGTCGCGGTCACGCACCAGTGGGGCGGCTACTACACGCAGCGCGCCCGCGCGGTGCTCGACGGCAGCTGGAAGAGCGCCAACCTCTGGGGCGGCGTGAAGGAAGGAATGATCCGGGTCGGCGATTTCGGCACCAGGGTGCCGCAGGCCGTGCAGCAGGAGGTGCTGGCGCGCCAGCAGGACATCGCGGCCGGCCGGCTGCAGCCGTTCCGCGCCGTGGCGGCCGAGGTGCGCGACAACGAGGGCCATGTCGCGATCGCCAAGGGCAGCCAGCTGTCCGACGAGCAGATCCTGCGGATGAACTGGCTGGCCGAGGGCGTGCAGGGGCGGATCGCGCGCTGAGCGGGACGCCCGACGACGGTTCGGGAACCGAATGCGGTTTTTCGTGTCGGATAGGTCTATGCCGGTTTTCGGGAAGGCTTCAGTGCTTTTCCGGTGCCAAAAGGCAGATCTTTCGCCGACAATGGCGGGATCTGCCGGCAGTCGGTCCGCGAGGTCCGATACTCCGGCGTCGAGTTTCTGGAAGAACGTATAACAACAAAGGAAGCTTCGCCACGGGGTCGCAATGGCCTCACGTCTACAAGAAGCACGAAGGAGAGATGAGATGCGTCTCACCACCAAGGGCCGCTTTGCGGTCACCGCCATGATCGATCTGGCCCTGCACCAGACCACCGGTCCGGTCACGCTGGCTGCCATCAGCCTGCGGCAGAAGATTTCGATGTCCTATCTGGAGCAGATGTTCAGCAAGCTGCGCCGGCACGAACTGGTCGCCTCCACGCGCGGCCCGGGCGGCGGCTACTCGCTGGGCCGCAAGGCCGCGCGCATCACGGTGGCCGACATCGTGTTCGCGGTCGACGCCGCCGAAGCGGCGCCGTCCTCGGCCTCCGCGAGCGAGGAAGAAGGCGTGCGCTGCACCGCGCACGAACTCTGGGCATCGCTCAACAGCCGCATGGTGGAGTTCCTCGACTCGGTCACGCTGCAGCACCTGATGGACGAGCAGATCGCGCGCAACGCGACCCAGGCCAAGGCGCCGGCGGTGGTCCGCCACGCCACTTCGCGCCAGGCCGCGCCCAGCGTGGCCCGCCCGACGAACGTGCCGAACTCGGTGTTCGCGCTGGGCAAGATGCTCGCGAAGCCCTGAGCTTCCGAGGTCTGGAGCGTCTGAATTTCCCGCCGGGCCGCGACGGTCCGGCGTTGCCGTTTCCGGCCCCGTCTCCGGGATAACCCGCAGGCGGCGCGCCATATAGCGCTCATACGCGCATGGAAATTGCGGCGGCGCGAGGCTGCATTACGCTCGGCCTCCACGATGAAAAAAGCCTACCGCGCCTCCCTGCTGCGCTTCGACGCCGCCGGTCTCCCCCAGTTCGACGAAGACGGCCTGCTGGTCGTCGGCCCCGATGCCGCCGGCCGCCAGCGCGTGCTCGATGCGGGCAGCCACGCCGCCGTGGCGCCGCGCCATCCCGAGGTCCACACCACGCACCTGCCGGGGCGCATCCTCGCGCCGGGCTTCGTGGACATGCACATCCATTTCCCGCAGACCGACATCATCGGTTCGCCCTCGCCGGGCCTGCTGCCCTGGCTCGAGAACTACACCTTCCCGGCCGAGAGCCGCTTCGCGGACCCGGCCCATTCGAAGGAAGTGGCCGGCTTCTTCCTCGACGAGCTGCTGCGCAACGGCGTCACCACCTCGCTGACCTTCGCGACCTCGCACGTGGCCTCGGTCGATGCCTTCTTCGAGGACGCCCAACGTCGCGGCCTGCGCATGATCACCGGCAAGGTGCTGCAGGACCGCAACTCGCCCGACGGCGTGCGCGACCAGACCGAGCAGAGCCTGATCGATTCCGAGGCGCTGATCCGAAAGTGGCACGGCGTCGACCGGCTCGGCTACGCCATCACGCCGCGCTTCGCGCCCGCGAGCACCGACGCGCAGATGCGCGGCGCCGGCGAACTGGCCGCGAAGTACGCCGACACCTGGATCCAGTCGCACGTGGCCGAGAACCGCGACGAGGTGGCCTGGGTGCGCGAGCTGTACCCGCGGGCGCGTTCCTACCTCGACGTCTACGCCGGCTTCGGCCTGATGCGCGAGCGCGCCGTCTACGCGCACTGCATCTACCTCGACGACACCGACCGCGCGCTGCTGCGCGAGACGAAGACCGCCGCGGCCGTGAGCCCGACCAGCAACCTGTTCCTGGGCAGCGGCTTCTTCGACTTCGGCAAGGCCGACCAGGTCGGCCATCCCTACGGCCTGGCCAGCGACGTCGGCGGCGGCACCAGCTTCAGCCCCTTCCACACCATGATGGCCGCCTACTACGTGGGCCGCGAGGGCCAGACCAAGGCCGGATTGAGCATCGCGCCTTCGGAGCTCTGGTGGCGCCACACCGGCGGCGCGGCGCGCGCGCTGGGACTCGACGGCGTGGTCGGCAACCTGCAGCCGGGCTGCGAGGCCGACTTCCTGGTGCTGAACCCCAAGGCCACGCCGTTGCTGGAGCGCAAGACGCGCGCGCGCGAACGGCCTCGAGGAGCTGCTGTTCGCGCTGATCGTGCTGGGCGACGACCGGCTGGTCGAGCGCACGGTGATCTCGCAGGCCGGTTAGGCGGGGCAGGGTGCGGGGCAGGGCGGCGCTGCCGCCGTGCCACAATTCGCGCCCGTTCCCCCGCAGCAGCGACCGCATATGAGCATCAAGAGCGACAAATGGATCCGGCGCATGGCCGAGCAGCACGGCATGATCGAGCCCTTCGAGCCCGGCCAGGTGCGCGAGTCCGACGGCCACAAGATCATCAGCTACGGCACCTCGAGCTACGGCTACGACATCCGCTGCGCGCCCGAATTCAAGGTCTTCACCAACATCCACAGCACGGTGGTCGACCCGAAGAACTTCGACGAGAAGAGCTTCGTCGACATGCACGGCGACTACTGCATCATCCCCGCCCAACAGCTTCGCGCTGGCGCGCACCGTCGAGTACTTCCGCATCCCGCGCAACGTGCTGACCATCTGCCTGGGCAAGAGCACCTATGCGCGCTGCGGCATCATCGTCAACGTCACGCCCTTCGAGCCCGAATGGGAAGGCTACGTGACGCTGGAGTTCAGCAACACCACGCCGCTGCCGGCCAAGATCTACGCGGGCGAGGGCTGCGCCCAGGTGCTGTTCTTCGAGAGCGACGAGGTCTGCGAGACCAGCTACAAGGACCGCGGCGGCAAGTACCAGGGCCAACGCGGCGTGACGCTGCCCAAGACCTGATCGCGTTGTCGAGCGCGTCTCCCTCGAACGCGCGCGGCCTGCGCTGACGCCCGGTTACCCCGGCGCGCTTCGGGGCCGCTACCATCCGGCGATCACCGGCCAAAACCCCAGCAAGAGGCCGGCAAGGAGCATGCGATGAGATGGGAAGGCAACGAGCAATCCGACAACGTGGAAGACCGCCGCGGCGAGGGCGGTGGCGGTGGTGGCGGCGGCTTCATCGGCGGCCGCGGCATCGGCATCGGCACCATCGCCGTCGCGCTGATCGCGGGCTGGGTCTTCGGCATCAATCCGCTCACCGTGTTGAGCCTGCTCAGCGGTGGCGGCGGCCCGGCACCGGTGCAGCAGCAGCAACAGGGCCCGGCGCCCAAGCCGCCGGCCAACGACCGCGAGGCCGCCTTCGTCAGCACCGTGCTGCGCAACACCGAGGTGGTCTGGAGCGACATCTTCCAGAAGAACGGCGGCACCTACCATGCGCCGCGCCTCGTGCTGTTCCGCGGCGCCACGCCCACGGCCTGCGGCACCGGCGAATCGGCCATGGGGCCGTTCTACTGCCCGGGCGACAAGAAGGTCTACATCGACCTCGGCTTCTACGACACGCTCAAGAACCAGCTCGGCGCGCCGGGCGAGTTCGCGCAGGCCTACGTGATCGCGCACGAGGTCGGCCACCACGTGCAGGACGAGCTCGGCATCACGGCCAAGGTCGACGGCATGCGCCGCCGCCTGAGCCAGAGCCAGAACAACGCGATGAGCGTGCGCGTCGAGCTGCAGGCCGACTGCTTCGCGGGCATCTGGGCGCACCACTCGCAGGAGTCGAAGAAGTGGCTCGACCCGGGCGACATCGAGGCCGCGATGAATGCCGCGCAGAAGATCGGCGACGACGCCTTGCAGCGCTCCGCGGGGCGCGCGGTGGTGCCCGACAGCTTCACCCACGGCACCAGCGCGCAGCGCCAGCGCTGGTTCGGAACCGGCTACCAAACGGGCAGCGTGCAGGCCTGCGACACCTTCAACGCGCGCAACCTCTAAGCGTTGCACACGATTGCCTGACGGCGCGAGGTCTTGGACCGCGCGCCAGTGCTCCATTGTTTGCTATTGAATAAATAGCAATGCCGTGAAAGCGGGCGTTGTCATCGCGCGGTCACTGCCGTTTTTTGCGGCAGTGCGACAATAGCGGGCTCAATGACAAGTTCCTTCTCCAACTTATCGCTGGCGGCTCCGCTGGCGCGTGCCGTGGCCGAAATGGGCTACGAGACCATGACGCCGATCCAGGAGCAGGCCATTCCGGTCGTGCTTTCGGGCCAGGACGTGATGGGCGCAGCGCAGACCGGCACCGGCAAGACCGCGGCGTTCTCGCTGCCCCTGCTGCAGCGCATGCTCAAGCACGAGAACGCCTCCACCTCGCCCGCGCGGCATCCGGTGCGGGCCCTCGTGCTGCTGCCAACGCGCGAACTCGCCGACCAGGTGGCGCAGCAGATCAAGCTCTATGCCAAGTACACCAACCTGCGCAGCACGGTGGTGTTCGGCGGCATCGACATGAAGCCTCAGACGCTGGAGTTGAAGAAGGGCGTCGAGGTGCTGGTGGCCACGCCGGGCCGGCTGCTCGATCACATCGAGGCCAAGAACGCGGTGCTCAACCAGGTCGAGTACGTGGTGCTCGACGAGGCCGACCGCATGCTCGACATCGGCTTCCTGCCCGACCTGCAGCGCATCCTCAGCTACCTGCCCAAGCAGCGCACCACGCTGCTGTTCTCGGCCACCTTCTCGCCCGAGATCAAGCGCCTGGCCGGCAGCTACCTGCAGAACCCGGTGACCATCGAGGTGGCGCGTCCCAACGAGACCGCCTCCACCGTCGAGCAGCACTTCTACAGCGTGTCCGACGACGACAAGCGCCGCGCGCTCAAGCAGATCGTGCGCCAGCGCGGCATCACCCAGGCCTTCGTGTTCGTCAACAGCAAGCTGGGCTGCGCGCGGCTCGCGCGCACGCTCGAGCGCGACGGCCTGCGCACCTCGGCGCTGCATGGCGACAAGAGCCAGGACGAACGCCTGAAGGCGCTCGCCGCCTTCAAGGCCGGCGAGGTCGACCTGCTGGTGTGCACCGACGTCGCGGCCCGCGGCCTCGACATCAAGGACGTGCCCGCGGTCTTCAACTTCGACATCCCGTTCAATGCCGAGGACTACGTGCACCGCATCGGCCGCACCGGCCGTGCCGGCGCCTCGGGCCTGGCCGTGAGCTTCGCGAGCGGCGGCAACGACGCGCGCCTGGTGGCCGACATCGAGAAGCTGATCAAGAAGAAGATCGAGCTCGAGCCGGTCGAGTTCGAGGAAGACCGCCCGCGCGGCCGCATCAACGACGGCCGCCGCCACTGGCGCGAAGAGGGCGAGGCCGGCGACGCGCGCGACGTGCTCGACCAGCCGCGCGAACGCGGCTACGGCAGCGATGCACGGCGCGGCGGTGGACGCCCGCACCGCGCGCCCTCGGCGCCGCGCGATCCCTTTTTCGACAAGCCCTACGAGCCCGGCAACAGCAACACCGAGGCCGCACCGGCCTGGGAAGCCGCGGCCAAGGCGCCCGCGCGCACCGGCGTGTCGAGCAACATCAAGAGCAAGCGCAAGATCGCGGCGCTGTTCAAGACGCCCGAGCCGAGCTGATCGGTTCGCCGATCGCCCAGCAACGAGGCCGCGCATGTCGCGGCCTTTTTCATGGGCGCCCGTTCAGTGCGTGCGCCCGCCCGCCGGGGCGCCGCTCGCCGCGCGCGGCCGCGAGCTCTTCCACCGCCAGCCCCAGCGCGCGGATGCCGGCCGAGATCTGCGCCGCAGGGATCGACGACAGCCGCAGCCGGAAGAACGGACATGGATAGGGCGGCTTCGCGAAGAACACGTCGCCGGCCTCGATCAGCACGCCGTGGCTGCGCGCCATCAGCGACAGCTCGCCCGCGTCGACCCAGGCCGGCGCGCGCACCCACAGCGACGCGCCGCCCTGCGGCAGCCTGAACTCGAAATCGGGCAAGTGGTCGCGCAGTGCCTGCGCCGCGAGCGCGAGCCGCTCCTGCATCGCGTGGTTCACGCGCCGCGCATGCGACTCGTGATGGCCCAGCGAGAGGAACAGCGCATAGGCATGCTGCAGGAAGGCGCTCGGATGCCGCACCATCGCATGGCGGATGGCGCGCAGCTCCTTGATCAGCGCGCGCGGCGCCACGATGAAGCCCAGCCGCAGCGCGGGCGACAGGCTCTTCGACACCGAGCCCACGTAGATCACGCGCCCGGTCTTGTCCAGGCTCTTGAGCGCCGGCATCGGCGTGCCCTCGTAGAGGTTCTCGGCCTCGTAGTCGTCCTCGATGATCACGAAGTCCTGCAGCTCGGCCTTGCGCAGCAGCCACTGGCGGCGCTCCAGGCTCAGGGTGGCGGTGGTCGGGCTCTGGTGCGAGGGCGTGACGAACAGGTAGTCGGCCGCGGGCAGCGCATCGACCACCAGGCCGTCTTCATCGACCGCCACCTCCACCCACTTGGGCTGGCGCAGCGAGAAGCTGTTGCGCGCATGCGGATGGCCGGGCTCCTCGAGGCCCACGCGCGTGTGGGTGTCGAACAGCGTGTCGGCCAGCAGGTAGTAGGCATGCTGCGCGCCGAGCGTGACGATGATCTCCTCCTTGAGCGCGAACACGCCGCGCTTGGGCAGCAGGCGCGTGCGGATCTGCTCGATCAGGTCGGGCACGTCGTCGGTCTCGAAATCGGGCGTCCAGTGCTGCAGCTGCGAGCGCGCCAGGCTGCGCGCGCAGCACTCGCGGAAGTCCTCGGTCGGAAACAGCAGCGGGTCGTGCTGGCCGTAGACGAAGGGATAGGGATAGTCGCGCCAGCGTTCGGGCTTGGACAGCGTGGGCTGGTCCACCAGCGAGCGCAGCACGCGCTGCGACCAGTCGGGCGGCTGGCCCGACTGCCCGCTGCGTCCCACCAGCGGTTCGGCCGGTGCCGCCGCGGGCGGGCGCGCATTGCGCGCCACGAACACGCCGCTGCGCGGACGCGCCTCGAGAAAGCCTTCGTCGATCAGTTGCAGGTAGGCCGAGGTCACGGTGTTGCGACTCAGGCCCAGCAGCACCGCGAGCTCGCGCGAGGAGGGCAGCGACGCGCCCGCGCTCAGGTGGTCCTCGAGGATGGCCTGCACCACCGCGGCGCGCAGCCGCGCCTGCAGCGGCAGCGCGGGCTGGTCGGGCAGCGCGAAGAGCTGCGCCCACTGGGTGGCTCGGGGATGGCTTGCCATGGTCGCCGCAGTTTAGGGCAGGCCTCTCGCGAGCGCGCATGCCGGTGCGCTCTGGCTCGGTCGAAACCCGGCATCTGGCCCTATCGCGCGCCTGGCGCGCTGCCTACCCTCGGCTCCATCCATTCCCCAAAGACTTCATCCGAGCGCCATGTCCTCTTCCCACCCGCCCGTCACCACCGACACCCTCGCCGCCTTCAGCGCGGCCTGGAACCGCCACGACATCGATGCGCTGATGAGCTTCATGAGCGACGACTGCGTGTTCCAGACCGCCGCCGGCCCCGATGCCTGCGGCACCCGCCACACGGGCATCGAGGCCGTGCGCAAGGCCTTCGCAGCCGCCTGGCAGGCCGTGCCCGACGCGCAGTGGATCGACGGCGTGCATTTCGTGCACGGCGACTTCGGCACCTCGCAGTGGACCTTCACCGGCACCGCCGCCGACGGCAGCCGCATCGAGACCGACGGCATCGACGTCTTCACCTTCAAGGACGGGAAGATCCAGCTCAAGAACGTGTTCCGCAAGGCACGCCCGAACCTGCCCGCGGCCAAGTAGACAAGGCCATGACGACCGGTACCGCCACGCACTTCGCGTCCGCCGAGCCCGTGCCCGCCACGCCCTCGCGGCCCTACGACCCGCGCTACGACCCGCTGCTCGCGCCCGACCCCGGCGCCGGCCGCGCCTACGCGCCCACCTGGTGGGTCGCGAGCGCGGGCACGCCGCCCGAGGACGACGGCCCGCTGGTGCAGGACATCGACGTCGACGTGGCGATCGTGGGCTCGGGCGCCACCGGCATGTCGACCGCGCTCTATCTCGCGCAGGAGCACGGCATCCGCGCCACCGTTCTCGAGGCCAACCAGGCCGCCTGGGGCTGCTCGAGCCGCAGCGGCGGCCAGGGCCAGAACGCCAGCGGCCGCCTCAAGCGCTCGCAGTGGATCGCGCGCTGGGGCCTCGATACCGCGAAGAAGCTCGACGCCGAGATCCGCGCGGGCTTCGAGAACTTCAAGGCGCTCACGAAGCAGATCGACTGCGATGCCTTCGACGGCGGCCACCTCTACCTCGCGCACCGCCGCGAGAAGCTGCCGGTGCTCGCCGCCGAGGCCGCGCTGATGCGCGACACCTTCGGCTATGCCACGCGCATGATGAGCGCCGAGGAGGTGCGCAGCGACTACTGCGACGAGCGCGAGACTGTGGGCGCGATGTTCGAGGCCGAGGGCGTGGGCATCCATCCGCTGAAGTTCACCTTCGGGCTGCTGCGGCGCGCACGCGCGCTCGGCGTGAAGGTCCACACCTCGAGCCCGGTGCAGGGCTGGCAGACCATCGACGGCGTGCACCACCTGCGCACGCCCGGCGGCACGGTGCGCGCGCGCCGCGTGGCGGTGTGCACCGGCGGCTACACGGGCCAGGCGCTGAGCCCGCTGCTGAAGAACCGCGTGATGCCGATCCTCTCGAACTCGGTGGTCACACGCGAGCTCACCGAGGCCGAACTCAAGGCCACCAATTTCCGCTCGAAGACCTTCCTCACCGACACGCGCACGCTGCGCTTCTACTACCGGCTGCTCGAGGGCAACCGGCTGCAGATCGGCAGCCGCAGCTCGGTCAGCGGCGCCGATGCCGAGGCACCGGTGCACCTGAAGCTGCTCACCGATGCGATCGCGCGCAAGTTCCCGCCGCTCGCCAACATCCGCATCGACCACTCGTGGTGGGGCTGGGTCGACATGAGCCACGACATGATGCCGCGCATCACGCAGCCCGATGCGTCGAAGAAGATCTGGTACGCGGTGGGCTATGGCGGCAACGGCGTCTCGTTCTCGACCTGGGCCGGCAAGCGCCTGGCCGAGCGCATCGCGGGCCGCGACGCGGGCCGCGAGGTGTTCGAGCTGCCGATCTACGACTCGCCGCTGCCCTTCCCCAACGTGATGGGCCTGGTCGAGTCGCAGGCCTTCGCGCCGTTCCGCCGCATGGGCCAGCGCATGCTCTACAAGTGGTACTGGCTCAAGGACGAGAAGTAGCGCGCGAGCGCCAGCGCGCTCCCGCATCCGGTGCGCCTTCCCGCAAACGGCGCATCGCACGCCGCACAACGGGGCAAACCCGCAGCGTCTGGCCCTGCGGATCGGTGCCACGTGGCTCTTCGTGGCACCTGCTCGGGGGCCTATCGTCGATCTCGTCGGCGCCGCACCGCGCGCCGCTTCTTCTTCGAGTAGCCATCCAGAGGTCCCGCATGCCGTTTCCGCTCTCCCGCTTCACGCGCCGTGTCACCCTGTTGTCGGCGGCCTCGCTGGCCGCGCTCGCGCTGTGCTCCCTGCCCGCCGCGGCGCAAGAACCCAAGCGTGGCGGCACGCTGGTGATCGGCAGCACACAGACGCCGCGCCACCTCAACGGCGCCGTGCAGTCGGGCATCGCCACCGCATTGCCCTCGGCGCAGATCTTCGCGAGCCCGCTGCGCTTCGACGACAAGTGGAACCCGCAGCCCTACCTGGCCGAATCGTGGAAGCTCGCCGACGACGCGAAGTCGCTCACGCTCAACCTGCGCAAGAACGCGGTGTTCCACGACGGCAAGCCCATCACCTCGGCCGACGTCGCGTTCTCGATCATGGCCATCAAGGCCAACCATCCCTTCACCACCATGCTGGGGCCGGTCGAGAAGGTCGACACGCCCGATCCCTACACCGCCATCATCCGCATGAGCGCGCCGCACCCGGCGATCGTGCTCGCGATGTCGCCCGCGCTGTGCCCGATCCTGCCCAAGCACATCTACGGCGGCGGCACCGACCTCAAGAACCATCCGCGCAACAGCACCGACGTGGTCGGCTCGGGCCCGTTCCGCGTCACCGAGTTCAAGCCCTCGCAGCGCATCGTGATGGAGCGCTTCGACAAGTTCTTCCTGCCCAACAAGCCCTACCTCGACAAGGTCATCGTGAGCATCACGCCCGACATGGCGAGCCTGGTGCTCGGCGTGGAGCGCGGCGACATCCAGATGCTGCCCTTCGCGACCCTGCCCACCGACCTCAAGCGCTTCGCCAACGACCCGCGCGTGTCGCTCACGCCCAAGGGCTACGACGGCATCGGCCCGCTCAACTGGCTGGCCTTCAACACCGCGAAGAAGCCGCTGTCCGACCTGCAGGTGCGCAAGGCCATCGCGCACTCGATCGACAAGAACTTCATCACCAAGGCGCTGATGGGCGGCTTCGCCACCGTGTCCGACGGCCCGCTGGTGGCCAGCAGCCCGTTCGCGGTCAACGACCTGGTGCGCTATCCGCTCGACCTCAAGAAGGCCGGCGAGATGCTCGATGCCGCGGGCTACAAGGCCGGCGCCAACGGCGAGCGCTTCAAGCTCACCATCGACTACCTGCCCGGCGGCGACGACCAGCAGAAGAACGTGGCCGAGTACGTGCGCGGCCAGCTCAAGAAGGTGGGCATCACGGTGGAGGTGCGCGCCTCGGCCGACTTCCCGGCCTGGGCCAAGCGCCTGGCCACGCACGACTTCGACATGTCGATGGACGCGGTCTTCAATTGGGGCGACCCGATCATCGGCGTGCACCGCACCTACCTGTCGACCAACATCAAGCCCATCGTCTGGACCAACACCCAGTCCTATGCCAATCCGAAGGTCGACGAACTGCTCAACACCGCCGGCGGCCTGACCGACCCGACGCAGCGCAAGGCCTACTACGCCACCTTCCAGAAGATCGTGACCGACGAGCTGCCGATCGAGTTCATCAACCAGGTGCCCTACCACACGATCACCAGCAAGAAGGTCGGCAACGTGCCGACCACCATCTGGGGACCGCTGTCGCCGCTCGACGAGGTCTACATCAAGTAAGGCGGGGCGCACATGGGCATGCTTCGCTACGCCGCCTCGCGCCTGCTGCAGGGTCTCGCCCTGGTGCTCGCGGTGGTGGTGCTGAACTTCGTGCTGGTGCACGCGGCACCCGGCGATCCGGTCGAGACCATCGCGGGCGCCAGCGGCGGCATGTCACCCGAGCTCATGGCCGAGCTGCGCACGCAGTACGGCCTCGATCGGCCGCTGCCGGTGCAGCTCGGCGTCTACCTCGGCAAGGTGCTGCGCGGCGACCTCGGCTATTCGTACTTCTTCAACCTGCCGGTCACGCAGATGATCGCCGAGCGCGTGCCCGCGACCTTGCTGCTGGTGCTGAGTTCGGTGCTGCTGGCCTTCGTGGTCGGCACGGCGCTCGGCGTGCTGTCCTCGCGCCGGCCCAACGGGCTGCTGTCGCAGTTCATCACGGTGCTGTCGCTGGTGGGCTTCGCGGCGCCGGTGTTCTGGATCGGCATCATGCTGGTGATCCTGCTGGCCTCGGTGTTCCCGATCCTGCCGGTGGCCGGCATGCGCTCCATCGACGCCACCGGCGGCGGCCTGGCCGACGTGCTCGACGTCGCGCACCACCTGGTGCTGCCCACGATCACGCTGAGCCTGGTCTACCTCGCGCAGTACAGCCGGCTCGCGCGTTCGTCGATGCTCGACGTGCTCGGCTCCGACTTCATCCGCACCGCGCGCGCCAAGGGCCTGGCCGAGCGCGTGGTGCTCTACAAGCATGCGCTGCGCAACGCGCTGCTGCCGGTGGTGACGGTGCTCGGGCTGCAGTTCGGCAACGTGCTCGCGGGCGCGATCCTGGTCGAGACCGTCTTCAACTGGCCGGGGCTCGGCCGCCTGGCTTTCGACTCGGTGCTGCGGCGCGACTACCCGACCATCCTCGGCGTGCTGCTGTTCTCCTCCATCGTGGTGGTGGTGATGAACCAGCTCACCGACCTCTGCTACCGACTGATCGATCCGCGCATCAAGACCGCGTGACGCCTCCCCCGATGAATGCGACCTCCACGATGACCCTCGACCCAGACCCGGCGCCGACCGCGAAGCCGGCGGCGCCCGCGCGCGCGAGCGCCACCGCCGGCCCGCGCGCCGAACACCCCGGCATCGAGGCCGCGCGCATGTTCCTGCGCAACCCCGCGGCCATCGCCGGCATGGTGCTGCTCTTGATCGTGCTCGCGGTCGCGATCGCCGGGCCCTGGCTCTATCCGGCCGATCCCTTCGAGATCAAGGCCGCGCCGCTCACGCCGCCGTTCAGCGAGGAGGCCTGGCTCGGCAGCGACTACCTCGGGCGCGACGTGCTCACCGCGCTGATCTACGGCGGCCGCGCCACCTTGCTGGTGGGCGCGGTGGCGGCGCTGCTGTCGGTGCTGATCGGCATCACGCTCGGCGCCTTCGCCGGCTACTACGGCGGCAAGGTCGACGCGGTGCTGATGAAGATCACCGAGTTCTTCCAGGTGCTGCCCGCGCTGCTTTTCGCGATGGTGGTGGTGACGCTGTTCTCGCCCACGCTGGTCACGGTCACGCTGGCCATCGGCGTCGTGAGCTGGACCGGCACCGCGCGGCTCACGCGCGCGGAGTTCCTCAAGTACCGCGGACTGGAGTTCGTGCGCGCCGAGCGTGCCATCGGCGCGCGCGACGCCCGCATCATCTGGAAGGTGATCCTGCCCAATGCGCTGCCGCCGCTGGTGGTGTCGGCCACGCTGGCGATCGGCGCGGCGATCCTGTTCGAGGCCGGCCTGTCCTTCCTCGGGCTGGGCGATCCGAACCAGATGAGCTGGGGCCTGATGATCGGCTCGAGCCGCCAGTACGTGCTGTCGTGCTGGTGGGCCGTGGCCTTTCCGGGCGCCGCGATCTTCGTCACCGTGCTCGCGGTCAGCCTGATCGGCGACGGGCTCAACGATGCGCTCGATCCGAAGCTGAGGGAACGTTGAGATGAACAACCAACAGCCGGACGCAGAGGACGCGAAGGACTCGCGAAGGACGCAAAAAAGAAAACCAAAAGTTTTGATGAAATCTTTTCGCGACCTTCGCGGAACCTTCGCGTCCTCTGCGTCCGGAAGTCCGCTCCCTTCTTCTTACCCAGCCATCGTCTCGTTCGGCGCGCATGGCATCCAGTACGACGGGCAACCCCAATGAGCGAGCCACTGCTGCGCGTGCAGGACCTGCACGTCGAATTCCGGACCCGGCGCGGCCAGGCGCTGGTGCTCAACGGCGTGGACTTCGAGCTGCGCGCCGGCGAGACGCTGTGCGTGGTCGGCGAGTCGGGCTGCGGCAAGAGCATGACCGCGCTCGCGCTGCTGCGGCTCATTCCCTCGCCGCCGGGGCGCATCCGCGACGGCCGCGTGCTGTTCCAGGGCGAGGACCTGGTGCGCGCCACCGACGCACGCATGCGCGAGGTGCGCGGCAACCGTATCTCGATGATCTTCCAGGAACCGATGACCTCGCTGAACCCGGTGTTCAGCGTGGGCGACCAGATCGGCGAATCGCTGCGGCTGCATGCGGGCCTCGATGCGCGGGCCGCGCGCCAACGCGCGATCGAGATGCTGCGCCAGGTAGGCATCCCGGCGCCCGAGCGGCGCGTGGACGAGTACCCGCACCAGCTCTCGGGCGGCATGCGCCAGCGCGTGATGATCGCGATGGCGCTGGCCTGCCGGCCCGACATCCTGATCGCCGACGAACCCACCACCGCGCTCGACGTGACCGTGCAGGCGCAGATCTTCGACCTGCTGCGCGAGCTGCAGCGCGAGAAGGGCACGGCGATCCTGCTGATCACGCACGACATGGGCGCGGTCGCCGAGATGGCCGACCGCGTGATGGTGATGTATGCGGGTCGCGTGATCGAGCAGGGCAGCGCCGACCAGGTGCTGTCCGCGCCCGGCCATCCCTACACGCGCGGCCTCATCGACTGCCTGCCCGAGCTCGGCAGCAGCGCGGCCTTCGACGACGACACGCGCGAGGACCTGGCCGAGATCCCCGGCGTCGTGCCCTCGATCTGGGAACTGGGCAGCGGCTGCGCCTTCCGCGAGCGCTGCCGCCATGCCATGCCGCGCTGCGCGCGCGAGGTGCCGCCGATGTTCGCGTTGGCCGGCGACGGCGATGGCGGCACGTCGCATGGCGCGGCCTGCTGGCTGCATGCCGAGGCGCTGGCGGAGGAGGTCGCATGAGCCTGATCGAACCGACCGACACGCTGCTCGCGGTCGACGACCTGCAGGTGCACTTCCCGCGCGCCAGGGCCGGCTGGGGCCGCAAGCCCGAGGTGGTGAAGGCGGTGGACGGCGTGTCCTTCGAGATCCGCCGCGGCCGCACGCTCGCGGTGGTCGGCGAATCGGGCTCGGGCAAGACCACCACCGCGCTCGCCGTGATGCGGCTGTCGCCGCTGACCGGTGGCCGCATCCGGCTCGGCGACACCGACCTGGGCGCGCTCGAGGGCGAGGCGCTGCGCCGTTCGCGCACGCGCATGCAGATCATCTTCCAGGACCCGTTCTCCTCGCTCAACCCGCGCGAGCGCGCCGGTGCCGCGGTGCGCGCGCCGCTCGACCTGATGCAGGTGGGCACGCCCGAGCAGCGCACGCGCCGCGTGGCCGAGCTGTTCGAGGCCGTGGGCCTGCGGCCCGAGCAGCAGCAGCTGTTTCCGCACCAGTTCTCGGGCGGCCAGCGCCAGCGCATCAACATCGCGCGCGCACTCGCCACCAACCCCGAGCTCGTGGTCTGCGACGAGCCGGTGTCGGCGCTCGACATCGCGATCCGCGCGCAGATCCTCAACCTGCTCGCGCGGCTGCAGCGCGAGCTGGGCCTGACCTACCTGTTCATCTCGCACGACATGGCGGTGGTCGAGCACATCTGCGACGACATCGCGGTGATGTACCTGGGTCAGATCGTGGAGCGCGCGCCGCGGCGCGCCTTCTTCGCGCAGCCGCTGCATCCCTACAGCGTGGCGCTGATGTCGGCCGTGCCCACCGTGGGCGGCGGCCGGCGCCGTGCCGCGGGCCGCATCAAGCTCACGGGCGATCCGCCGAGCCCGATCGATCCGCCGCACGGCTGCCGCTTCGCCGGCCGCTGCCCGGTGGCCGAGCCGGCCTGCGCGGCCGAGCCGCCGCCGCTGCGCGAGGTGGTGCCCGGCCACTGGGTGCGCTGCCGCCGCGTCGGGCTGGCCGACGGCCTGCCGCTGCCGCCCCTGCGCCTGCAGGCCGATTGAATCCGCGCGAACATCGTGTCGCGCCCCGTCCCTCTTCCTTCCCGAATCCATGACCGCCACCACCGTCTACAGCGCCCGCAAGATCCTCACGATGAACCCGATGCAGCCCGAGGCCACCCATGTCGCGGTGCGCGAGGGCCGCGTGCTCGCGGTCGGCTCGCTCGAGGAGATGCACGCGTGGGGCGACTTCGCGCTCGACGAGCGCTTCGCCGCCAAGGTGCTGATGCCCGGGCTGGTCGAGGGCCACTGCCACCTCAAGGAAGGCAGCATGTGGGACTGGGCGTACCTCGGCTGGTTCGACCGGCGCGATCCGCAGGGCAAGGTCTGGAGCGGCCTGCGCTCGATGGAGGCCGTGGTCGCGCGCCTGGCCGAGATCGCCGCGCGCATGCAGGCCGAGGGCCGGCCCGAGTCCGAGCCGCTGGTGGCCTGGGGCTTCGATCCGATCTACTTCGGCGGCGAGCGCATGACGGTAGAACACGTCGACCGCGCGAGCGCCACGCGGCCGATCGTCATCGGCCATGCCAACGGCCATCTGATGAACGTCAACAGCGCGATGCTGCGCATCGCCGACATCACGCGCGACAACGAGGTCGAGGGCGTGGTCAAGTTCGCCGCCGGGCCGGCCGCGGGCGAGCCCACGGGTGAGCTGCAGGAGCCCGCCGCGATGTTCCTGGTGCTGCGCAGGATCGGCAATGCCGGCCTGCTGGCGCCGATGACCGAGGCCGGCGTGCGCTCCTTCGCGCGGCTGGCCTGCATGCAGGGCGTGACCACCGCCACCGACCTGGTCAACAAGCTCACCGAGGAGGACTGCGGCGTGCTCGAGCGCGCCACCGGCGCCGAGGATTTCGCGGTGCGCATCCTGCCCGCGTTCCAGGCCTTCCACGGCACGCATGGCGCGGCGCAGGGCGCGGAGCATGTGCGCTCGCTGATGCCACGCAACACCGACCGGCTGCGCTATGGCCTCGTGAAGATGATGCTCGACGGCTCGATCCAGGGCTTCTCGGCGCGGCTGCGCTGGCCCGGCCATTTCAACGGCGCGCCCAACGGCATCTGGGTGACCGCGCCCGCGCAGTACGAGGCCGACTTCGAGACCTACCACCGCGCCGGCCTCACCATCCACACCCACACCAACGGCGACGAGGCCAGCGAGGTCGCGATCGACGCCATCGGCCGCGTGCTCGCGCGCGCGCCGCGCCCCGACCACCGCCACACGCTGCAGCACGGCCAGATGATCGACGCGCCGCTGTTCCGCCGCATGGCCGCGCTGGGCCTGTGCGCCAACCTGTTCGCCAACCACATCTGGTACTGGGGCGACCAGCACTACGAGATGACCATGGGCCCCGACCGCGCCAACCGGCTCGATGCCTGCGGCAGCGCGCTCGCCGCTGGCGTGCCGCTGGCGATCCATTCGGATGCGCCGGTCACGCCGCTGGGCCCGCTGTTCACCGCCTGGTGCGCGGTCAACCGCGTCACGCCCAAGGGCCGCGTGCTCGGCACGGCCGAGCGCATCACGGTCGAGCAGGCGCTGCGCGCCATCACGCTGGGCGCGGCCTGGACCCTCAAGCTCGATGGCGAGATCGGCAGCATCGAATGCGGCAAGCGCGCCGACTTCTGCGTGCTCGAGGAGGACCCGCTGGCCATCGACCCGATGCGGCTCAAGGACCTGCGCGTGTGGGGCACGGTGCTGTCGGGCCGCGTGTTCGAGGCATGAGGGCGCGATGACGGCGCGGCGCCTGCCGCTCACGGTCGTCGGCGGCTTCCTCGGCGCCGGCAAGACCACGCTGCTCAACCGCTGGCTGGCCGAGGCCGAGGGCCTGCGCATGGCGGTGCTGGTCAACGACTTCGGCGCGCTCAACATCGATGCCGGCCTGATCGCCGCGCGCCATGGCGACACCGTCGCGCTCACCAACGGCTGCGTCTGCTGCCAGATCGGCGACGACCTCGGCCGCGCGCTGCAGGGCGCGATCGACGCCGAGCCGCCGTTCGATGCCGTGGTGATCGAGGCCAGCGGCGTGTCCGATCCCTGGCGCATCGCGCAGATCGGCATGGCCGCGCCCGAGCTGAGCCTGCAGGCCGTGCTGGTGCTGGTCGATGCGAGCGCGGTCGCCGCGCAGTCGCGCGACCCGCTGCTGGCCGACACGCTGGCGCGGCAGGCGAAGTCGGCCGACCTCGTGCTGCTCAACAAGACCGACATCGCGGACGATGCCGCGCTGGCGGCCGCCATGGCCTGGCTCGACGCGACCGTGCCGGGCACGCCGCGGATCGCGACCACGCAGTCGGACCTGCCGCTCGCGCTGGCCTCGGGGCTGCAGGGGCAGGCAAGGCCGCATGCGCATTGCGATGTGCCGGGCTGCGATCACGACCACGACCATGCGCACCACGCCGACCATGGCGCGCAGTTCGCGAACTGGAGCGCGCGGCCCGCGGCCGTGTTCGAACCCGAGGCCTTGCGCGCCTGGATGCGCGCGATGCCGCCCGGCGTGCTGCGTCTCAAGGGCCTGCTGAAGGTCGAGGCCGCGGGCGGCGGCGAGGCCTGGTCCGAAGTCCAGTACGCGGGCCGCCACGGCATGCTGCGTCGGGCCACCGCGCCGCTCGATGCCGAAGGTGCCGCGGTGGTCGCGATCGGCCTGCGCGGCCAACTGCCGACGCCGGCGCTCGAAGCCTTCTTCGGCGCCACGGCGCCTTTGGCGAATCCATAGCCGGGCCGCGTCGGTTCATGTTGCAATGCGGGCTTTTCGCCCGACGCGCACCCGCGCCATTGCACACGCCATGAACTCCACCCTCGTGATCCGCCCGCCCACGCGCGACGACTTTGCCGACTGGAAGCCGCTCTGGGACGGCTACAACGCCTTCTACGAGCGCGAGGGCCCGACCGCCTTGCCCGATGCGATCACGCAGGCCACCTGGCAGCGCTTCTTCGATGCCTACGAGCCCGTGCATGCGCTCGTGGCCGAGCACGAGGGCCGGCTGGTCGGCCTCACGCACTACCTGTTCCACCGCAGCACCACGCGCATCGAGCCGACCTGCTATCTGCAGGACCTCTTCACGCTGCCTTCGCTGCGCGGGCAGGGCGTGGGCCGGCGGCTGATCGAGGGCGTGTACGAGCGTGCCGCGCAGGCCGGCGCGAAGCGCGTCTACTGGCAGACGCACGAGACCAACCTCGCGGGGCAGCGGCTCTACGACAAGGTGGCGGATCGCACGGGCTTCATCATCTTTGCGAAGAACGTCTGAGCGCCGGCCGCGGTCCTCCCGCCCCGTCCGCCCATTGGGGTGAAGCGCCGCCATCGACTCCGGGATATGCTGCCTCCCGCCGAGCGGAGGGCTCGGCACGGCATTTCCAATAACACGAGGAGAAGAAAAGATGCACACGAGGATTGCACGCGTGGCGTGCGCGCTCGCCCTGGGCCTGCTGCTGGGGGCCTGCGGCGGAGGCGGCGGAGGAGGGGGCGGTGGCGGACTGGCTGGCCTGCCCATCGGTGGCGGCGCGTCGGGGAACGGCGCCACGCCGAACAATCCGGGGTCGCCGCTCGTGGATCCCAACTTCACGACCGTCAATCTCTCGGTCGAGAACGTGGTGGATGTTCTCACCGACGCCGGCAAGCCCGCGAGCATCAGCGGCACCTACTTCGAAGGCGCGAAGATGGCCGACGTGGGACTGTTGGGAACGGCCGTCGGCGACCTGTCGGTGCTGAACGGCAAGACGCTCTATGTGATCGTCGAGGATCCCGCCGGTCTGTTCCAGGCCAACGTGCAGGCAACGCCGACCACCAGTCCCAAGCCTGGCCTGCTCGTGGTGCTGTTGGGCAAGACGCTCCAGACGCCCGGCACCTACACCGGCAACCTGCGTGTCTACGTCTGCCTCGATGCCCGCTGTTCCGTTCGCCTGGGCAACGTGCCCTACAACATCCCGTACAACGTCGTCGTGAAGCGAGGCATGAAGATCGAGATCGGCGAGGCGTTCAAGAACAAGCGGGGCGGCGGCTTCCCGGGGCTCGACACTTCGCCGGATGCGAACATCGTTGCCGTCGAGAGCCGGTTCGGACAGCGCCCGCCCGTGGCGACGATGAAGGTCACGCTGCCAGAGGGCCATCCGTTCTCGGCCCTGAGCATCAGCCCCTTCGATCCTTTCGGTTTCCGTCCCGAGCTGCAGATCTCGGACAACAAGGACGGCACGGCGACGGTCAGCATGAGCGTCTCCGATTTCGTCCTGCGCCAGGGCTTCCATCTGAGCCGTCTGGACGTGACCTCGATCGCCGGCGATCCCCCCGCGCGGCAGCTGGTCAGGAAGACGGTGCAGTTCCTGTACCTGGTCGACATGGATGCGAGCGTTTCCGACCCCGTGGTGTTCGTGCCGCAGACGCTGGATCTGACGGCATCGGCCAGCGCGGCGGACATCCGGACGGCCTTCGTCCGGTACACCGGTGCCCGCGAGCTGAGCTTCTCGAGCAATGTCGAGTGGCTGTTGACGCCGCAGCAGCAGAGTGCTTTCCCGCCAGAGAATGTCCTGTTCGTCGAACCCAGCGGGTTCATCAACGCCGGCTCCGATGCGCAGCAGCTCTCGTTCCGGGGCTGCGTGGACGTGGGGTCGATCAGCGGGGATATCAGGCGTGTCTGCCTGCAGCCGGACACCTACGCCTTCCGCATCGGCTATCGCTATGTGCGCCAGGACGGCGCCGAGTTCACGGGCTTCTACCAGGGCAAGCTGGTCGTGACGCCGTGATTCCGGGGTAACCGGGGGATGGCTGCGGAGGCCGGCGCCGACGGCCCGCCGCGGCTCAGCCCGGTTGCCGGTCGCATGCGATCGGGTGGCCGCAGTCTTCCGCCGTGCAGGCCGCGGCCGGTGGCTCGTTGCTCCCCGCATCGACCGATGCCGCGAAGGCCGCCACCGCCACGGCCGCGAGCAGCATGCGCCAGGCCTGCAGCAGGCCCAATGCGCCGTGGCGCTCGAGCAGGGCGCGCGCGAACTCAGGAACGCTGCGCATCGCAGGCCTCCTTGCCCATGGGCGCATTGCGCGCGCGGTTGAGCAGGTGCAGCTGGTGCATGCCGACCTCGCTGCCCTGGCGCGCCGCCTCGCGCGCCCAGTGCCGGGCCTCGCAGCGGTCGGCGGGCACGCCGTTGCCATACAGCAGCGGTCCGGCCAGCAGCACCACGCCGAGCATCTCCTGCGCCTCGCGGTGGCCCGAGGCGCCGGCCTCGCGCAGCAGCGACATCATCGAGCGGTAGTCGCGCGCGGACTGGGCCTCGAGCGCGAGCTGGAAGCGCTGTTCGGGCGTGATCGCCACGCGCGTGTCGCGCGCCGAGGCGCCGGCGGCCGCGGCGCACGCGGCCGCGAGCAGGAGCGCGCACAGGGCGCGGTGGTTGAGTTGCGGTAAGAGGTGCATCGCGGGCTCCGTCGTGGCGTTCGGTGGCCACGATCTTCCCGCGCGCGTGCCGGCGCGTCGAACTGGAATTTCCGCAGCCGGCCTATGGCGCAGGCTGAGGGCACCAGGGCCTGTTCACACTATGCAAGGGGCAACGCGACCCCTTGCATAGTGTGAACAGGCCCTGGCCTAGAACTCGTTCTGGATGTTCTTGTAGCCCTGCACCAGCGCGTTGTTGGTGCGCACCACGTCTTCCGAGAATTCGCTCGCGTCGACGGAAACGCTCGGGCGTCCGGCGAGGTCGGTCTCGGGGCCGATGCGCTCGGTGGAGCGCACGTAGAAGTTCGGCGGCAGTTCGCAGCCGTCGACCACCGCGTTGTAGCGCACCACGCTGCCATCGCCGACGACGCAGTTGAACAGCACGCTGTTGAAGCCGATGAACACGCCGCGGCCCACCCGGCACGGCCCGTGGACGATGGCGCGATGGGCGATCGAGGTGCGCTCGCCGATCGTGACCGGCGCGCCCGACTTGGAGTGGATCACGACGCCGTCCTGGATGTTCGAGTGCGCGCCGATGACGATCGGGTCGATGTGGCCGTTCGCGTCGGTCTCGTCGGCGCGGATCACGGCATAGGGGCCGATGAACACGTTCTCCTCCACCACGACCAGGCCGCAGAGGATCGCGGTCGGGTCGACGAAGGCGCTCGGGTGGATCTGCGGCAGGTCGCCGCGCGGGTTCTTGCGGATCATGGGGAGTCTCGTCGCTGGTCGATGAACTGGAGTCGACCCAATAATGCCACAGTGATGCGTTAGTGACGGCCGGCGATCAGGGCGCCTCGCCCGCCTTCGCGTTCGCCCTGGCCTGCGCCTTCAGCGCCCGCGCCGCGGTGCGCTTGCCGCGCGCGCGGATGTTCAGCGCCTCGACCGCGAGCGAGAAGGCCATCGCCGCGTAGATGTAGCCCTTGGGCACGTGCTTGTCGAAGGCTTCGGCCGTGAGCACCATGCCCACCATCACGAGGAAGGCCAGCGCCAGCACCTTGACCGAGGGATGCTTGTCGACGAAGTCGCCGATCGGCTTGGCCGCCACCAGCATCACGCCGACCGAGGCGATCACCGCGGCCATCATCACCGCGATCTGGTCGACCATGCCGACGGCGGTGATGACCGAGTCGAGCGAGAACACGATGTCGATGATGCCGATCTGGCCGATCACGCTCCAGAACGCGGCCTTGCGCGCGCCGCCGTCCTCGTCGGCATCGGGGCCGTGCTCCTCGCCGGCCTCGACCTCGAGGAAGATCTCGTGCGAGGCCTTGTAGAGCAGGAACAGGCCGCCCAGCAGCAGCACGATGTCGCGCCCGCTGATGCCCTGGCCGAAGACATGGAACAGGTCGGCCGTGAGGCCCATCACCCCAGCTCAGCGACAGCAGCAGCAGCAGCCGCGAGATCATCGCGAAGCCCAGACCGAGCCGGCGCGCCTTGTCGCGCTGCTCGGGCGGCAGCCGGCCGACCAGGATCGAGATGAAGATGATGTTGTCGATGCCCAGGACGATCTCGAGGGCGGTCAGCATCGCGAAGGCGATCCAGACATTCGGGTCCAGGAGGAATTCCACGGTGTGCTCCCGGCAATGCGATCAGGGCGCATGCCGCTCGCCAGTGTGCAGCAGCGCGGCCGGTTCGCCAACAGGAAACGAAGGATCAGTTGGCGAGCGCCTGCAGCTTCGCCCAGTCGCCGGGCCGCGCGCCGAGCTGCTCGGGCGTGGAACGCCGCGCGATGCGCTCGAGAAAAGGCTGCCGGTTGACCTGCGACACCGTCATGCCCTTGCCGCGCAGGAACTGCTCGTCTTCCAGTTCGCCCGCGATCACGCCCACGTTGGTCCATTTGGCGCCGTCGACCAGCACCTTCTCGACCATCGCCTGCTGCGGGCGTCGAGAGCTTCGCCCAGGCGGCCTTGCCGATCACGATGCCCAGCGTGTCGTAGACGTGGGCGGTGAGCTGCACGTACTTCTGCACCTCGTAGAGCTTCTTGGCCTTCACCGTGCTCAGCGGATATTCCTGCGCCTCGACCTCGTTCTTCTTCAGCGCGTCATACAGGCCGACGTAGGGCAGGGTCACGGGCTTGGCATCGAGCGCGGTGGCGAACAGCTGGTAGGCCGAGGCATCGGGCACGTGCAGCCGCAGGTCGCGGAAGTCCTCGGGCCGCGCGAGCGGCCGGTTCGACGTGACCTGACGCGCGCCGTAGTAGACCGAGGCCACGAGGTGGTTGCCGCTGCGCTCGTCGTAGCCCTTCATGAGCTGGCCCAGCAGCGGACTCGCGAGGTACTTGCGCACGTGGTCGAGGTCCTTGAACGCGAAGGGATAGCTGCCCAGGCGCAGCGGCGCATAGCCCTCGGCCAGCGTGGCGGCCGTGACGTAGGCGATCTGCACCGAGTCGTTGGCCAGCATCAGCGGGTAGTCGCCCTCCTGGCCGAGCCTGGAGGCGGGCACCACCTCGATCCGGATCTTTCCCTCGGACTGCTCGGCGATCTTGCGCGCCGCGAGCTCGGCCTGCTGGTGGAAGATGCTCGAGGCCTCGTAGACATGGCCCCACTTGAGCTGCAGCACCTGCGCATGGGAAGGCGCCACGCCCGCGCCGAACGCGGCGCAAGCGAGTGCCAACAGCCAGCCGCGGGCGCGATGCCGCGGCGTCGAAATCGTCATGGTGTCTCCCAGCGGTGCGGGGCATCGGCCCGGTGCCGCATGGTAGGCATCGCGCGCGCGGGCGCGATAGGGATTTGTCCGGCCTCGTGCGGTCGCCGCCGTGGCCGAGGGGCTAGCTCGCGCAGTCCGCGACGTCCTGGCGCGTGGGGCCGCGCGAACCCCATTGCACGCGCAGGCCGCTCGCGGCCTCCACGCGCTCGAGCCAGTCGCGTTCGTTCGCGATGCCGGCCTCCGCATAGACCGGTTGCGCGCGCGCTCGAGCAGGCGCGTCAGCCGCTGCTGATGATCGAGGTCCGCCTCGGGCCCCAGGGCCAGCTGCGCGACGGTCTCGCCATCCGTATCGCGGTAGCCCTCGCACCAGCGCAGGTCCGCATGCCCGATCGCATCGAGATGGCTCGCGACCAGGCCGTCGAGCGGTCCGGCCGCGGCGATCGCATAGCGCAGCAGCACGGCATCGGGATGCCCGCGGCGGAAGGCGCCCTGCCAACCGGCGTCGGCGTTGTGCGGCTCGGGCAGCCGCGTGGCGAGCGCTGGGGTCGTGCGTGGGCAGCGGCCCGGCGCCATGGCGCGTGAGGTAGCTGCGCAGCACGCCCAGGTGTCGCACGGGCGGCGTGCCCAGCCCGGCGTCGCGCAGCACGGCCTCGACCGCGGCGGTCGAGACCGTGCTCCAGCTCGTGTGCGGATGGAAGCCGCGCCATTCGTCGAGCAGCACGCCCTGCGCGCCCTCGAACACCACGGCACCGGGCCGCGCCAGTTGCCCGGCGATGGCATCGACGCCCGTGGGCGGTGCGGCGCGCAGGCAGGGTTCGATGGCCGCGAGCCAGCGCTGCGACAGGCTGGCATCGGCCAGCAGCGCCTGTTCGCGCTGCCAATCCGGATCGGGCCGCGGTGCGAACTCACGCAGCAACACGAGGCGCAGCGCCTCGAGCTTCTCGAACGCGAGCGCCGGCCGCAGCAGGTCGCCGTAGCGCAGCGCGAGATCGGGCGCGGCCAGTGCCTGGCGCACCGTCTCGCCCACGCCCACGCCGCAGCTGCCATGGGCCGCGTCGCCGCGCGCCCACTCGCGCAGCCGGCCCGCGGCCTGATGGAAGGGCGTGGTCACGCGGCAGCGCGCATCGATGCGCAGGCGCGCGAGCGCATCGGGCACGCCCTTGTCGCGCAGCACGGCGGCCTCGACGAGCAGTGCCGTGGGATGCACCACCACCGCGCTCGCGAGCAGCGTGGCGACGCCGGGCTGGAAGCTGCCGGCGCCGAACTGCGAGAAGGTGTGATGGCGCCCGTCGGCCAGCACCACGTTGTGGCCGGCCTGCGCGCCGCCGTTGAAGCGCACCACGGTGTGGGCGCGCAGCGCGGCGCAGAAGTGATCGGTGTAGAGACCCTTGCCGCAGTCGCCGAAGCCCAGGCCCAGCAGCGAGAGATAGCGCGTGGCGCCGGTGCTCACGGCGCGCGCGGCGGGGTCAGCCGAACAGGCGCTTCCACCACGACGAGCGCGGTGCCGACGCGGCGGCGCTCGGCGGCGCGTGGCGCGGCTTGTTCGGATCGAGCAGCGCCGCATAGCCGTCGAGCGCATGCAGCACGCCGTTGATGCGCGCCTTGTCGACGCTGCCGGTGGCGGCCATCACGCGGCCGAGCTCGTAGAGGCTGGGCACGGCCTTCTCGGTCAGCGCGACGATGCCCGCGGCCACCGCGCAGGCGTCGTCGGGCGAGTCCATGCAGATCACGTGGTCGCCGAGCAGCTCGCGCCAGCGCGGCTCGCAGCGGCGGCGGCGCTGCGCGTCGGGGATCAGGAAGAACAGGTGGCAGGTCTCGGCCGCGGCCGCGATGGCTTCCTCGATCGGGATGTCCTCGTCGAGCTTCTCGCCGACCAGGCCCTCGATCTGGTGGCGCGACACGGCGGGGTAGGGCAGCTCGTCGCCGGTCACGAACAGGTAGCCGCGCTTCTTGCGCTTGACCCAGCAGTCCATGTCGGTGTGCTGCGCGATCACGTAGAAGGCCAGCTCGTAGCTCTCCTCGCCGGTGCCGCCGCCGCCGCCCTCGAGGTAGCTCCAGGTGAGCCACTGGTCCATCAGGTTGGCGGTCGATTCGAACTGGCCCACCTGCAGCGGCGCGCGGTCGGAGGTGGCGTCGCCGATCGCCATGAACATCAGCTGCGGATCGGCCACGCCGCAGTCGGTCAAGAGCTTCATGAAGGTCGGCAGCTCGCGGCGCGCCAGCGTCTGCGGGATGTCGCCCATGGAGCCCGTGACGTCGAGCGCGAACACGATACCCAGCGAGTTGGGATGGTCGGCGTTGTCGCGCGCCTCGCGCACCTTGAGGCCGCGCGGGTCCATCAGCGGATGGGTGGCGGTCTGGGTGAAGACCTCGGCGCCCGACTTGGCGGCGCGGTCCGCGACCAGGGCCGCGTGGGCGGCGTGCGAATAGTTTCCGTAACCCATGGATGTTCCCCGTCGTGAAGAGAGAAGAAGAAAAAGCCGTCAGCCGCCGTGCGGCGCGGGATCGAAAGCAATGAACCGGGGCGCGCCGAAGGCCTCGCGCGAGGCCGCCGACAGCGCCTGCTCGATGCCGCGCGCGCCGAGGCGGCGGCACTCGCCGGGGTCCTCGCTGCAGCGGCGCAGCAGCACGGCCAGCGGTGCGGGCGTGGCGGCACCGGTGCCCGGTTCGCCGAGGCCCTCGTGGCCATGCAGCACGGCGCGCACCGCCCAGGCGCTCTGCGCGAGATCGTCCGCGGCGCGTGCCAGGTCGTGTCGCGCGCGCGACCAGCCGATCAACAGCACGCCATGGTCGCGCGGATGCACCAGCGCATGCGCGGGCGAGAGATCGCCGTGCGTCCAGCCCGCGTCGTGCACGAAGGCCAGCACCTCGAGCATGCGGCGCCAGAGCCAGACCGCATGGGGCGCGTCGATGCCCCGCGGGTTGGCGCGCTGCACGTCGAGCAGGCTGCCCCAGTAGCCGGTCGGATGGCGCAGCACCAGCGCCTGGCGGCCGTCTTCCGATCCGTCGTCGGCACCGGTCGTGCCCAGGCCCACGGGCTGCGGCAGCCGGCGCGTGAAATAGGCGGCGCCCGGCATGGAGAGCGACTGCAGGGCCTGCAGCGCCGCATGCTCGCGCGCCAGCGCGGCGGCCCCGTCCTTGTCGCGCGCGAGCTTGAAGGTCACGCGCTCGGGCAGGGCGCCGAGTCGCTCGGCCAGCAGCACCTCGGCGTGCTCGCCGGTGGCCAGCGGCGCCAGCACGCGATAGCGCGCGCCGCGCCAGCGCAGCACGCGCGCGCCGTCGGCGCCTTGTGCATTCGCGCGTTGCAACGCGGCGCGGAAGCTCGCGCGCTCGACCGTTTCCTCGCCGCGAGAGATGGTCGCGCCGCAATAGCTGCAGGTGACGGTGCGCCAGCGCGCGGCGCGCGGCAGGGGCGCCGAGCACTGGGGGCAACTGAGCGCGAGCAGCGACAACATCGGCGCGCCCTCGCGGTCTCAGTCCGTCGCTGCCGTTCGGCAGCGAGGGATCGCGCGAGGCGCGCACGCGGTCGATGCGCCGGCCCTCGAGCGCGGTCACCTCGAAGCTCCAGCCGGCGCAATCGATGTGCTCGCCCACCGAGGGCAGGTGGCCCGACACCGACATCAGCAGGCCGGCCACCGTGTTGTAGCGGCCGCGCTCCTCGTCGGGCAGCTCGCGGATGCCCAGGCGGGCGCGCAGCTCCGACACCGGCATCAGGCCGTCGAGCTCCCAGGTGCCGTCGGGCTGTTCGTGGGCCCAGGCGTCGGTCTGCATGCCGGGCTGCAGTTCGCCGGTGATGGCCTCGAGCAGGTCGCGCGGGGTCATCAGGCCCTGCACCACGCCGTACTCGTCGACCACGAACACCAGCCGGCCGGCGCGCGCGCGGAACTGCTCGAGCAGTTCCATGCCGGTCAGCGTCTCGGGCACGAACACCGCGGCCGTGGCCTCCTGGCCCAGCGAGCCCACGTGGTCCGGGCCCAGGCGCAGCAGGTGCGCCACGCTGATCACGCCGACCACGTCGTCGAGCGAGTTGCGGCACACCGGATACCAGGAATGCACCAGGTTGAGCGCGCCCGCGGCCGCCACCTTCTGCAGCGCCTCGGCCACGCTGAACGAGGCTTCGAGCCATTCGATGTCGGCGCGCGGGATCATCAGCGAGGACAGGCGCCGGTCGTCGAGGTGGAACACGTTGCGCACCATCTGGTGCTCGTGCTGCTCGATCACGCCGGCGTCCACGCCTTCCTCGAGGCTGGCGGAAATCTCTTCCTCGGTCACCGAGCGGGCCGCGTTGGCATCGATGCGCAGCAGCTTCAGCATGGTGGCGGTGGCGCCCGCGAGCAGCCAGACGAAGGGCTTGGCGGCCTTGGCCAGGCCGTGCATCGGGCGCGAGACCCAGCGCGCCACCGGCTCGGGATAGAGCTGGCCGATGCGCTTGGGCACCAGCTCGCCGAAGATGATCGTGAAGAAGGTGATGCAGGTGACGACCACCGCGGTCGACACCACGCTGGCGGTGCCCGCGCCCATGCCCGCGTTCTCCATCCATACCGCCAGCGGCGCCGCGAAGGCGGCCTCGCCCACGATGCCGCTCAACATGCCGATCGAGGTGATGCCGATCTGCACCGTCGAGAGGAACTGGGTCGGCGACTCCATCAGCTTGAGCGCCGCGGCGGCGCCCGTGTCCCCGGTTTCGACCAATGCCGCGAGGCGGGCGCGGCGGCTGGTGGAAAGGGCCATTTCGGACATTGCGAACAACGCGTTGAGCGTGGTCAGCAAGGCCAGCAGGAAGACATCCATGTACGGGGGGAGAGAATGAGGAGATGGCACTTTACTTGATTGGCGACATCCAGGGCTGCGACAGCGCCCTCGGCCGGCTCCTCGACGAGATCGATTTTTCCCCCAGCCGCGACACCGTGGTGCTGCTCGGCGACCTGGTCAACCGCGGTCCCGAATCGGCCCAGGTGCTGCGGCGCGCGCAGCGCCTGGGCGGCGCGGCGCTCAGCGTGCTGGGCAACCACGACCTGCATCTGCTGGGCGTGGCGCACGGCGTGCGCAAGTCCGGCCGCAAGGACACGGTGGCCGAGCTGCTGGCCGCGCCCGACCGCGAGGCGATGCTCGACTGGCTGCGCCACCAGCACATGGCGCTGCACCGGCGCATCGGTTCGGGCGAGGCCGCGCGCGACCTGCTGATGGTGCACGCGGGCGTGCTGCCGCAGTGGAGCGTGGCCGACGTGCGCGCCCACGCGGGCGAGCTCGAGGCGGTGCTGCGCGGCCCGAACCTCGGCGCCTTCCTCGCCACCATGTACGGCAACCAGCCCGATCGCTGGAGCGACACGCTCGAAGGCAGCGACCGGCTGCGCGTGATCGTCAATGCGCTCACGCGGCTGCGGCTGTGCACCGCCGACGGCACGATGGAGTTCGAGACCACCGACGGCGCGGCCGACGCGCCCGCGGGCTACATGCCCTGGTTCGACGTGCCGGGCCGACGCACGGCCGAAGCCACGGTCGCCTTCGGCCACTGGTCCACGCTGGGCTGGGTATCGCGGCCCGACCTGCTGTCGACCGACACCGGCTGCGTCTGGGGCGGCTGCCTCAGCGCGGTGCGCATCGGCGCCACGCTCGACGAGCGCGAGCGCATCCAGGTGAAGTGCGAGCAGGCGCAGAAGCCCGGCAAGGGAGGCTGAGCCCGCCGTTCGTTCAGAGCGGGTGGGTGACCAGGCTGTAGATGGTGCGCACGCCGCTCACGTAGTTGCCCAGCCGCAGGTTCTCGTTGGCCGCGTGCTGGTTGTTGTCGGCATTCACCAGCGGGACGATCGCGAACGGCACCTGCAGCACCTTGACGATCTCCGCGGTCGGCACCGTGCCGCCCATCATGCGGATGCGCACCGGCGCCGGCGTGGCGCCGAAGCTGTCGGTCAGCGACTTGTAGGCCCAGCGCCCGATCGCCGAATCGATCGGCGCGCCGGCCGCGTCGGCGCCCTCGCTCTGGTAGCTGAAGGTCGCGAGCTTGTCGTAGCGCGCGCGGTCCTCGTCGCTGGGCGCGCCCTTCACCAGGTGGTAGCCCTGCTTGAGGATGTGCTTCTCGATCTGCGCGCCCAGGTAGGCCGCGTCGGAATCGGGCGTGGTGCGCAGGTCGAGCTCGGCCACCGCGCGGTCGGGCACGATGTTCGCGACCTTGTCGCCGACCGCCGCCGAGGCCATGCCGCGCACGTTGAGCGAGGGGTACTGCATCGCCTCCTGGTAGTTGGCACCCACCTTGTCGGTGCGCGCGATGCCCAGGCGGCGGCGCAGCGCGGTCTCGTCGTCGGGCACCGCCGCCATCACCTGGCGGTCGGCCGCGCTGATGCGCACCCGGTCGTAGTAGCCGGCCACCGTCACGCGGCCCTGCTCGTTCTTCATCGAGGCCAGCAGGCTCGCGAGGCGCTGGGCCGGGTTGGGCGCGTAGTTGCCGTAGTGGCCGCTGTGCAGCGGTACCTTGGCGCCATAGACCGTGAGCCGGGCCTCGGCCGCGCCGCGGTTGCCGAACACCAGCGTGGGCCGGTTGGTGGCGTGCATCGGGCCGTCGTGGATCACGATGGCGTCGCAGGCCAGCAGCTCGCGGTGCGCCTGCATCACCTTGGCGATCGAGGGCGAGCCCTTCTCCTCCTCGCTGTCGAGGATCACCTTGACGTTGACCGCGGGCGTGCCGCCGGCCGCCTTCAGCGCGTCGATCGCGGCCAGCATCATCATGATCGGGCCCTTGTCGTCGGCCGAGGCGCGGCCGAACACGCGCCATTCGGGATCGACCGGGCCGTCGAACAGCGGCGCGGCATCGATCTCCTCCCAGCCGCCGTCGGCCGCGCGGCGCTTGAGCACCGGCGTCCACGGGCTTTTCTGCGCCCACTGCGCGGGGATCACCGGCTGGCCGTCGAGGTGCATGTAGAACAGCACGGTCTTGCGCGCCGCGTCGTGCCCCGGCAGCTCGGCGTAGAGCATCGGCTTGCCGTCGTTGTCGAGCTGGCGCGTCGAGAAGCCGCGCTTCTCGAAGGCCTTGGCGAGCCAGTCCACGTTCTTGCGGATGTCCTCGGGAACGATCGCGTCGTTGGGCAGCGAGAGCAGCTCGAAGTACTCGCGGTAGCTGGCCTGCGCGTGGCGTTCGGCCTCGGCCTGCGGCAGGTCGGCCGCCTGGGCCAGGCCGGTGCCGGCGACCAGGGCGGCGGCCAGCAGGGCGAGCAGGGTCCGTGGGCGGGGCGCGGGGCGGTGGAGGAGCGGGAGGTGCATGCGCGGATCGTTCGGTGGGGGGGAGGGAAGGGGGAAGGGGCTGGCCGGGGCGGCCACCGTGCAGCTTAGGCAAGCCGCCGCTTTTGAACAATTGCCGTTTTTTGGCGATATCTTTGCGTTTTACGCAAAGCGAAAGCCCGCCATGACCGCCCACCGCCTGCAGGACACCGCGCTGCGCTACTTCCTCGAGGTGGCCCGCAGCGGCTCGCTCACGGTGGCGGCGGAGCGGCTCAGCGTCAGTCCCTCGGCCATCAGCCGACAGGTGGCGATGCTCGAGGACCTGCTCGGCGTGCCGCTGTTCGAGCGCCATCCGCGCGGCATGGTCGCGAGTCCCGCGGGCGAGCTGCTGGCCGCGCATGCGCTGCACGGCGCGCTCGAGGCCGAGCGCGTGGTGTCCGACATCCGCGGGCTGCAGGGCTTGAAGCGCGGCCGGGTGCGCCTCGCCTGTTCCTCGGGTTTCGCCAACGAGTTCCTGCCGCGCGCCATCGCGGACTTTCGCGCCGAACACCCGGGCATCCAGTTCCAGCTGCGCGCCGCGCGGCCGGCCGAGGTGACGGAGGCGGTGCTGCTCGGCGAGGCCGACATCGGCCTGACCTACAGCCGCGCCGCGGTGGACGGCATCCGCGTCGAGCGGCGCCAGCCGGCCTCGGTGTTCGCCGTGATGCGGCCCGACCATCCGCTCGCGAAGCTGCGCACCGTGACCCTGGCGCAGATGCATCCGTACCCGATCGCGCTCTCGGGCGCCGACAACACGGTGCGCCAGCTGTTCGACGTGGGCTGCAGCCAGCGCGGGTTGGTGTTCGAGCCGGTGCTGACCAGCAACCGCTTCGAGTCGCTGGCCAGCTTCGTGCTGCACGGCGGCGGCCTCACGATCGCGGGCGAGATCACGGTGCGCGACCGCGTGCGGCGCGGCGAGCTGCACGCGGCGGAGATCCGCGAGCGCGGCATGCGCGGCCGCGCGGTCGAGCTGCAGACCCTGGCGGGCCGCACCCTGCCCGAGGTGGTGAAGACCTTCCTGGCCTTCCTCGGCGAGCAGCTGCCCGCGCCCGCCGCCGGCTGAGGCGCTTCAGGCCGCGGCCGTGCGCACCTCTTCCAGCGACCGGCGCTGCTTGCCGTCGCCATCGAAGTTGGCGGGCGAGAGCCATTGCTCGAAGCCCGCGCGCAGCGCCGGCCATTCGCTGTCGATGACCGAGAACCAGGCCGTGTCGCGCGTGCGGCCCTTGTAGACCAGCGGCTGGCGGAACACGCCCTCGAACTGGAAGCCCAGGCGCTGCGCCGCCTTCTTCGAGGGCGCGTTGAAGTTGTCGCACTTCCATTCGTAGCGCCGGTAGCCGAGTTCGTCGAAGGCCAGCTGCATCAGCAGGTACTGGGCCTCGGTCGACAGCGGCGTGCGCTTGAGCAGCGGCGAGAAGGTCACGTGGCCGACCTCCATCACGCCATGGGTGGGCTCGATGCGCATCAGCGCGAGGCTGCCCACGGCGCGGCCCGTGGCCTTGTCGATCACCGCGAAGTGCATCGGGTCCACGCTCTGCGCGATCAGCTCGACGTAGGCGCGCGCGCTCGCGGCGTCGGGCGCGCGCTCCACCGCGAGGTAGGTCCAGTCGCGACCGTCGGGTGCCAGCGCATGGGCGGCATGCAGGTCGGCCGCGTGGCGCTCGGCGGACAAGGGTTCGAGCCGGCACAGGCGGCCTTCGATCGGCGTGCGCGGCGGCTTCGGGCGCGGCGACCAGCCGGGCAGGGCGGCGCCGATGGTCTGGCCGAACTGGTTGGTGCGCGGCGTGAGCGGGGGGTGGGGGCGGACATGGGGAACTCTCTTTTGATGACGACAGGCGCTACAGTACGCCCGTCGTGGCGCCACGAAAAGCGCCACGACATGCGAATTTCATGGTGCCACGAGAAACGCCCGATGACCGATGCCGCCGACCCCTTCGCCGCCCTGTCCGACCCCGTGCGCCGCGCGCTGCTCGAGGCACCGCTCGCACGCGAGCGCGAGGCCGGCTCGATGCAGCGCCAGCTCCACGAGCGCCTGAAGCGCGCCATCCTCGACGGCCGCCTCGCGCCCGGCACGCGGCTGCCCGGTTCGCGCGCGCTGGCCGAGGCGCTCGCGGTGTCGCGCAACACCGTCACGGCCACCTACGAGCATCTCGCGGCCGAGGGCTACCTGCGGCCCGACCGCCAGGGCACGCGCGTGATGGAACTGGCCGCGCCCGCGCCGCCGCGGCGCGGCTCGCGCGCGCCGGCCGTGCCCGCCACCGCAGGGCGGCTCGCGCGCATCCATCCCATGGGCAGCCGCGCCGAGCCCGAGCTTGCGCTGCGCCCCGGCGTGCCCGCGCTGTCGCACTTCCCGATCGCGGCCTGGCGCGGCGCGCTCGACCGTGCGCTGCGCGCTGGCGGCCATGCCGCGCTCGGCTATGGCAACCCCTTCGGCGAGCCCGCGCTGCGCGCCGCCATCGCGCAGCACCTGGGCCTGGCGCGCGGCGTGCGCTGCACGGCCGAGCAGGTGGTGATCGCCGAGGGCGCGCAGGAAGCCATCGCGCTGTGCGTGCGCCTGCTCACCGACCCCGGCGACACCGCCTGGGTCGAGGACCCCGGCTACCGCGGCGCCAAGTCCGCGATGCACGCGGGCGACCTGCGCATCGTGCCGATGCCGGTCGATGCCGGCGGCCTGCGCGCGAGCGATGAGGACTGGCGGCTGCATCCGCCGCGGCTGGTCTATGCCACGCCCTCGCACCAGTACCCCTCGGGCGTGGTGCTCGGCATCGCGCGGCGGCTCGCGCTGATCGCGCAGGCCCGCGCCCATGGCGCCTGGATCATCGAGGACGACTACGACAGCGAGTTCCGCCACACCGGCGACCCCATCGCCGCCATGCAGGGGCTGGTGCCGCAGGCGCCGGTGCTCTACGTGGGCACCTTCAGCAAGACCATGTTCCCTTCGCTGCGGCTGGGCTTCCTGGTGCTGCCCGAGGACCTGCTGGCCACCGTGCGCACCCCGCTCGAGGAGATGCTGCGCGGCGGCCATCGCCACGAGCAGCTCGCGCTGGCCGACTTCATCGAGAGCGGCCAGTTCAGCCGCCACCTGGGCCGCATGCGGCGCCTGTACCGCGAGCGCCAGCAGGCCCTGCGCGCCGCGCTCGAGCGCCACTTCAGGCTGCCGCACACCATCGACGGCGGCCACTGCGGCATGCATCTCACCGTGCGCCTGCCCGCGCGCTTCGACGACCGCCGCATCGCCGCCGAGGCGCGGCGCCACCGCATGGCGCCGATGCCGCTGTCGGCCGCCGCGATCCGGCCCGGGCCGGACTGCAACGGGCTGGTGCTGGGCTACGGCAACACCTCGGCCGAGCTGTTCGAGCCGATGGCGAAGCGGCTGGCGCAGCTGGCGCGATCGGTGGATGCCGGTTAGCTAGGCCGCGATGCCGATCCCGAAGCCGGTATCGAAGGTGCTCTTCACATCGAGCGCCTGCTTGATCAGCCCCACCTGCCGATAGAAGTCCGCCGTGCCCTGCTGGTCGGCGACCACCTGCGCGTCGATCGGCACCCACTTCTGCTGGCGCCGCTCGAACTGCAGCCTGGCGGCCTCGGGCGGGATGCCGATGATGCGCGCGAGCGTGGCCGAGAATGCATCGACGTTGCGATAGGACCATTGCTGCGCGCGCACCACGCGCTGCAGGAAGTCCTGCAGCACCGGCCGCTTGGCGGCGATCGCCGCGTCGGTGGCCGCGAGGTAGCTCAGGCCCGGCAGCAGGCCGCGGCCGCTGGCGAGCACGCGTGCATGGCCGCTGGTCTCGGCCAGCGCGGTGTAGGGCTCCCAGGTGGCCCAGGCATCGACCGAGCCCTGCGTGAGCGCGAGCTTGGCGTCGGCCGGCGCGAGGAAGCGCAGGTTGATGTCCTCGGGCTTCAGCCCGGCCGCGACGATGGCCTTGAGCGTCACGTAGTGGCCGATGGAGCCGCGGTTGGTGGCTACGCTCTTGCCCTTGAGCTCGGCCGCGCTCTTGAGCGGCGAATCGGGCCGCACCAGCACGGCCGTGCCGTAGGAGTCGGAGCGGTTGGCGCCGATCGCTTTCACGCGCGTGCCGGCCGCGAGCGCGAAGATCAGCGGCGCATCGCCGATCGGGCCCGAATCGACGGCGCCCGCGTTCAGTGCCTCGGCCAGCGGCGCGGCGGCCGGGAATTCCGACCACTGGATGTCGTACGAGAGGCCCTCGAGCCCGCCCGCGGCCTCGAGCAGCGCGCGCAGGCCACCCTTCTGGTCGCCGGCCTTGAGCAGCGGGCGCGCCTGGGCACGGGCCTGCAGCGCGAAGGCGGGCAGGGCGGCAATGGTTGCGGCGGCGCCACCCTGGGCGATGAAGCGGCGGCGGCTGGCGGACGGCATGCGGTTCGTCATCTGCGGCAGGGCCTCAGGCCAGCGGGTCGTACGATACGTGGTCCGCGAAGCGCGCCGGGGTCGGTGCTCTTCTTGAGCACGCCCACGTTGCGGAAGTCGGCCGCGTAGAACGCGACCTCGTCGCGCAGGCTGCGGCCCAGCGGATGGTGTGCATGCGTGAGCGTGCCCAGCAGCGCGCGCAGGTCCTCCACCGGCACCTTGGGCGAGTACTTGGCGAACAGCTTGGCCGATTCGTTGGGGTTCTCGGCCACGTAATCGGAGGCCTGCGCGATGGCGCGCACCAGCCCGGCCACGGTGGCCTTGTCCTTGCGCACCAGCTCGCCGCGCGCGCCGACGATGCAGCAGACCTTGTCCTTGTATTCGCCCGTGAGGTTGCTCGCGATCTCGACGAACGCACCCTTGTTGCGCTTCTCGATCAGGTAGACGTTCGGGTCGCCGTCGGCGATGGCGTGGATCTCGCCCTTCTGCACCGCGAGGTCGAGCAGGTCGGCCGGGTACTGGCGCCAGGTCACGTCGCGCTCGGCGTCGATGCCGTTCTTGGCGAGCAGGATCGAGAAGAAGTTCTTGCCCGGGCTCGTGATGTCCGACACGCCGATGATCTTGCCCTTGAGGCTCGCGAGGCTGGTGGCGCCCGCGGCCTTCGCGCCGACCAGGCGCACGCAGCCGCCGTGCGAGCTGCCGACGATCTTCACGTCGAAGCCCGACTCCAGCGGCTTGAGCCAGCGGTGGATCATGCCCACCGCCGCGTCGGCCTTGGCCGTGGCCAGCGATTCGAGCAGCTGGTCGGTCGAGCCGGTGTAGTTGATCAGATCGACCTGCAGGCCGTTGCGCTCGAAGTAGCCGCGCTCCTGCGCCACCACCACCGGCGAGAGGCAGAAGGCCGCGGCGTTCCAGGCGAAGGTCAGCTTGCGCGTCGACTGCGAGAAGGCCTGCGAGGCGATCAGGCCGCCCGAGGCGACCACGGCGGCGGCGCCGCCGGCACGCAGGAGGCGGCGGCGGGAGAGGGATGCGTTCATCGGCGAATTCCAGGAGTTGTCATGCAATGCGAGAACCGTTCGGGCTGAGCCTGTCGAAGCCTTGCGCGGCGCTTCGACAAGCTCAGCGTGAACGGTTTTTTTCAACCGGCCGCGGTGTCAGTCCAGCAGCTCGGGCTCGGCCTCGACCAGCCCCTGGTAGAGGCTGTCGAAGGAATGGATCGCGCCCTCGGGCCCGCCGATCTGGCCGTGCGTGTGGCGCGCCGTGGCTTCGTCGATCGGTTGCGGCGTGCCGGCGGCCTCGGCCAGCAGCTGCGTGTGGCAGGCGTTGTCGAGCGCGATGTACCACCAGGCCGCGGCCTCCACCGTCGGGCCGGCGGTCAGGATGCCGTGGTTCTTGAGGATCGCGCCCTTCTTGTCGCCCAGCGCCTGCGCGATGCGATCGCCCTCGCTGGTGTCGACCACCATGCCGGTGAAGTCGTCGAACAGCGCCACGTCGTCGTGGAACACGCAACTGTCCTGCGTCAGCGTGTCGAGCTTGCGGCCCAGCGTCGACCAGGCCTTGCCATAGGTCGAATGGGTGTGGGCGGCCGCGACGATCCTCGGGTTGTGCTCGTGGATCGCCGCGTGGATCGCGAAGGCCGCCTTGTTGAGCGGACGGTCGCCGATCACGGTCTCGCCCCTGGCATTGACCAGCAGCAGGTCGGAGACCTTGATGCGCGAGAAGTGGATGCCCAGCGGGTTGACCCAGAAGTGGTCGCTCAGCTCGGGATCACGCGCGGTGATGTGGCCGGCCAGGCCCTGCGCGAAGCCGAAGCGCGCGAACAGGCGGAAGGCGCCGGCCAGGCGCTCTTGGCGATGGCGGCGCTCGGCCTGCACGCTGGTGCGCGGCGGGATCGGGTCGAACCAGTACTTCTGCTTCGGCACCGGGTTGAGCTTCAGGGCCGAGGCGTTGCGGTCGATGGAAAGAACGGCGCTCATGGGGATGTCCTCTTGGGTATGGGCTCCTTCCCCCAGCGGGGGAGGGAGGAAGGCAGGGTCAGGCCGCCTTGCGGATCGAGGCCGCGCGTTGCGCCACCAGTTCGCGCGTGCGCGGGATCAGTTCGCGCCCGTAGTCGGCCGCGTCCTCCAGCGGATCGAAGCCGCGGATCAGGAAGGTGGTGACGCCGAGGTCGTAGTAGTCGAGCAGCGCATCGGCGACCTGCTCGGGCGTGCCGACCAGCGCGGTGCTGTTGGAGCGCCCGCCGATCTCCTGCGCGACCGCGGTCCACAGCCGCTTGTCGAGCCGCGTGCCCTGTCCGGCCGCGGCCAGCAGGCGCTTGGCGCCCTCGCTCTGCTGCGGGCCGCCGCGGTTGTAGCCCTGCACCACGCGCAGCCGCTTCGTCTCGGCCAGGATGTGGTCGGCGCGCTCCCAGGCCTTCTCCTCGGTCTCGGCCAGAATCGGGCGGAACGAGACCGAGAAGCGCACGCTGCGCCCATGCTTCGCGGCCTCGGCGCGCACGCGGGTCGTGAGTTCGCGTGCCTGCTCGAGCGATTCGCCCCACAGCGCGTAGACGTCGGCGTACTTGCCAGCCACGGGGATCGCGGCTTCCGAGGCGCCGCCGAAATACACCGGCACGTGCGGGCGGCCGTTGCGCGTCTGCAGCGGCTTGACCTCCGAGAAGGCGTTGAGCGCGCGGGTAGTGCGCGCCCTCGTGGTCGAAGGGCTTGTCGGCCTGCCAGACCTTGTGCAGCACCTCGAGGTATTCGTCGGTGCGCGCATAGCGCTGGTCGTGGTCGAGCCAGTCGCCGTCGCGCTTCTGTTCGTCGTCGGAGCCACCCGAGATGTAGTGCACCGCGAGCCGCCCGCCGCTGAACTGGTCGAGCGAGGCGAACTGGCGCGCCGCCAGCGTGGGCGCCACGAAGCCCGGGCGGTGCGCGAGCATGAAGTGGATGCGCTCGGTGACCGAGGCCGCGTAGGCCACGGTCAGCGTGGCATCGGGGCCGGTCGAGTGGTGCGGCACCAGCACGCGGTCGAAGCCGGCCTGCTCGTGCGCCTGGGCGAAGGCGCGCACGTAGTCGCGGTCGATCGCCGGGCCCTGGGCGGCATGGATCTCCGAGACCTTCTGGCCCTGGATCATGCCGATGAATTCGACGCCGCTGTGGTCGTTGCTGTGCTGGCTCATGGTGTGTCCTCTCGGTGGCTGCGGTCCACGGTTCGCGGATGCAGGATTCCCGTCGGCGGGAACCGGCGAAACGGCGAACGTAACCAGCCGCGCCGTCGATGCGAACGCAGAAAAACGAGTTTGGATATGCGCGATGCGTCGTTTTCGCGCGCACGGTGGCTCGCTAACGTGCCGGGACCATGAGCGCCATCCCCCTGCGCCGGCCCGCGGCCGGCCTGAATTCCCGCGATTCCTCCGGCCTGCCCGACGCCGCGCTGCTGGCCAGCCTCACGGCGCGCTTCGCGAGCACCGCCGCCGACCACGACCGCAGCGGCGCCTTTCCCGCGCAGAACTTCGAGGCGCTGCACTCGCACGGCCTGATCGGACTGGTCGCGCCGAGCGCCTTCGGCGGCGGTGGCGCCACGCTGGAAACGGCGCGGCAGGTGATCGCCGCGGTGGCGCGCGGCGAGCCCGCGACGGCGCTAATCCTCACCATGACCTACCTGCAGCACCATGGGCTGGCGCGTGTCGACAGCCGCTGGCCGCCGCATCTGCGCGAGCGCGTGCTGCGCGACGCGGTCGAGCAGGGCGCGCTGATCAATGCGCTGCGCGTCGAGCCCGCGCTCGGTTCGCCCGCGCGCGGCGGCCTGCCCGCCACCGTGGCGCGCCGCGACGGCGAGGGCTGGCGCCTCGACGGCCACAAGCTCTACACCACCGGCATCGAGGGCCTGGGCTGGCTCGCCGTGTGGGCCCGCACCGACGAGCCCGCGCCGCGCACCGGCGTGTTCCTGGTGCCGCGCCATGCCGAGGGCGTGCGCGTGATCGCGAGCTGGGACCACCTGGGCCTGCGCGCCTCGGGCAGCCACGAGGTGGTGTTCGAGAACGTCGCGATCCCGCTCGACCATGCGGTGGACCTGCGCGCGCCGGCCGACTGGGCACCCGATGCCGGCAGCCAGACCGACATCGACGCCCAGGCTTCGCAGCAGGCCTGGATGGTGGTGCTGCTGGGCAGCCTCTACGACGCGGTCGCGCGTTCGGCACGCGACTGGCTCGTGGGCTTCCTCAACCAGCGCGCGCCCGGCAGCCTGGGCGCGCCGCTCGCGAGCCTGCCGCGCGTGCAGGAGACCGTGGGCGAGATCGAGGCGCTGCTGCGCACCAACCGCGTGCTGCTCGACGCCGCCAGCGAAGCCGTCGACAGCGGCCGCACGCCGTCGGCGGTCGACAGCGGGCTGCTCAAGCACACGGTCACCGGCAACGCGGTGCGCGCCGTCGAGCTCGCGCTGCAGCTCACGGGCAACCATGGCCTCGCGCGCCAGAACCCGCTCGAGCGCCACTACCGCGACGTGCTGTGCAGCCGCATCCACACGCCGCAGAACGATGCGATCCTGGTCGGCGCGGGCAAGCGCGCGCTGCTGTCGGCGGGAGCCCTCGCATGACCGACCTGCCGTTCTCGAAGGCATCGCGCCGCCGCTGGCTCCAGCAGGGCGCGGCGCTCTCCATCGCGGCCACGGCCTCGCTGCGCGGCTGGGCCCAGCCGCAGACCTCGCTCGTGCTCGGCGACCAGGCCGGTGGATTGCGCTCGCTGTTCGAGGCCTCGAAGGCGCTCGAGGGCGCGCCATTCGCCTACCGCTGGGCCAACTTCCAGGGCGCCGCGCCGTTGTTCGAAGCGCAGCGCAGCGCGGCGGTCGACACCGCGATGGCGGGCGACCTGCCGGTGCTCGCCGCGGCCGTCGGCAGGACGCCGCTGAAGATCGTCGCCACGCGCGTCGGCAAGGCCGACTCGCTCGGCATCGTGGTGCAGCCCGATTCGAAGCTGCGCAGCGTGGCCGATTTGCGCGGCCAGACCGTGGTCGTCTCGTCGGCGCGCGGCAGCATCTCGCAGTACCAGCTCTATGGCGCGCTCGAGGAGGCCGGCGTGCGGCGCGACGAGGTCACGGTGAAGTTCGTGCTGCCGACCGATGCGGCGGCCGCCTTCGCCTCGCGCCAGATCGACGCCTGGGCCATCTTCGATCCCTACTACACGATCGCGCTGCAACAGGGCGGACGCATCCTGCGCGACGGCCGCGGCATCAACACCGCGCTGGGCTTCATCACCGCCAGCGAGCCCTCGCTGGCCGACCCCGCGAAGCGCGCCGCCATCGTGCAGTTCCTCGACCGGCTGGGCCGTGCGGGCGACTGGGCGCTGGCCGATCCCGAGGCCTATGCACAGGCCTACGGCCAGCTCACGCGGCTGCCGATCGAGTCGGCAAGGCTCATCACCGCGCGCGCCTCGGTGGCCGCGCGGCCTGTGAGCGAGGCCGACATCGTGGCGCTGCAGGCCGTGGCCGACCGTTCCGCGCGCGACGGCATCCTGCCGGTGCGCGTCGACGTGCGCGCGATCTCCGACACCCAGCTCTGGAAGCGCCCGGCGTGAGCGCGGCCGTTCCCGCATCGATCGCGCCGCTGCGCGAGTTCGTGGTCGACTTCGGCCGCCTGCTCGACGGCCGGCCCGACGAGCGCGCCATCCTCGCCGAGGGCGGCGCGCTGCTGCGCCGGCTGGTGGCGCGCGACGACTGGCTGCCCGAGGCCTTCGCGCAGCCCGACCCCGCGCGCTACCAGCAGTTCCTGCTGCATGCCGACAGCACCGAGCGCTTCTCGGTCGTGAGCTTCGTCTGGGGACCGGGCCAGGCCACGCCGGTGCACGATCACACCGTGTGGGGCCTGATCGGCATGCTGCGCGGCGCCGAGTACAGCCAGCCCCATGCCTTCGGCGACGACGGCCATGCGCGGCCCGTGGGCGAAGCGGTGCGGCTCGATGAAGGCGATGTCGAGGCCGTGTCGCCCACCGTCGGCGACCTGCACCGCGTGCACAACGCGCATGCGGACCGCGTGTCGATCAGCATCCATGTCTATGGCGCCAACATCGGCGCGGTGCGGCGGCATACTTACCCGGCCGAGGGCGGGCGCAAGCCCTTCGTCTCGGGCTACACCAACACGCTGCTGCCCAATCTCTGGGACCGGTCCGCCGAACTCAGGGCGGTCCCGCCTGCCACCACGCCATGACCGACGCCACGCTCCAAGCCACCTCCGCCTTCCCCGTCCTCTCGTTCGCCGCCGTGCGCGAACGCCTGCTCACGCCCGGCGCCGAGATCGCGTTGCTCGACGTGCGCGAGGAGGACCCTTTCGCCCAGGCCCATCCGCTGTGGGCCGCGAACCTGCCGCTGTCGCGCACCGAGATCGAGGCCTGGCGCCGCATCCCGCGCCGCGACACCTTGATCGTGCTGTTCGGCGAGCACCGCGGCACCGACCTCGCGCCGCTGGCCGCGAAGCGGCTCGTCGGCCTTGGCTACACACAGGTGCACCTGCTCGAGGGCGGCCTCGAGGGCTGGCGCGCGGCCGGCGGCGAGCTGTTCCGCGACGTCAACGTGCCGAGCAAATCGTTCGGCGAGCTGGTCGAGCACGAGCGCCACACGCCCTCGCTGTCGGCCCCCGAGGTGAAGGCGCTGATCGACGAGCGCGCCAACGTGGTCGTGCTCGATGCGCGCCGCTTCGACGAATACCAGACCATGAGCATCCCCGGCGCCACCAGCGTGCCGGGCGCCGAACTGGTGCTGCGCGTGCGCGAGCTCGCACCCGATCCGGCCACACGCGTGATCGTCAATTGCGCGGGGCGCACGCGCAGCATCATCGGCACGCAATCGCTGGTGAACGCCGGCATTCCCAATCCCGTGGCTGCGCTGCGCAACGGCACGATCGGGTGGAAGCTCGCGGGGCAGGTGCTCGACCATGGGGCGGTGCGGCGTGCGCCGGAGGCGGTGAGCGATGCGCATCGTTCGCAGGCGCGTGCCGATGCGCGGCGTGTGGCGGAGAAGGCGGGGGTGCGGTGGGTGGCGGTCGATGCCGTGGACTCGCTCGAGGAGGCGGGGCGGACGGTCTATCGCTTCGATGTGCGCACGCCCGAGGAATACGCGGCGGGTCATCTTCCCGGCTTTGCGGGAGCGCCCGGTGGGCAGCTGGTGCAGGAGACGGATCACCAGGTGCCGGTGCGGCATGCGCGGATCGTGCTGGCGGACGACGATGGGGTGCGGGCTTCGATGTCTGGCTCCTGGCTGGCGCAGATGGGGTGGGAGGTTTACGTGGTGGAGCCTGCGCCTGCTGTTGATGCATTGAGCGAACGCGGTGCTCTGGCTGCTGTGTATCCGGAAGTGGCTCGGGCCGTTGGAGAGATCGAGCCGCTGGACTTGGCTCGGTTGCTCGATGGGGATGCTTCGTCGACTGCGGTGATCGATGTGACGGCCAGTGCGAACTACGTGAAGCGGCATGTGCCGGGGGCCTGGTTTGCGATTCGGGCACAGCTCTTGGAGGCGGTTGCTGGGGTCATCCCTTCGGCTCGGCGCTATGTGTTGACTTGTGGGAGCAGTTTGTTGGCTCGGTATGCGGCTTCGGATTTGCGGAGTGGCTTGATTCGCGTGGGGAGCTGGATGTGGAAGTGCTCGTGCTGCTTGGGGGGAATGCTGCCTGGTTTTCTGCTGGGTTGCCTTCTGAGTCTGGTGAGACTCGGCTGGGTAGTGAGAGGACGGATCGGTATCGCAGGCCCTATGAAGGGACTTCGGCTTCTGTGGAGGCTATGCAGGGGTATCTGGATTGGGAGTTTGGGCTTGTGGAGCAGTTGGGGCGGGATGGACGCATCGGTTTGTTGTGGCCTGAATTTGGGTTTGTTTTTTCGCAAAGGCTGTCGGCCGGGAATTCCGCCCGGCGGCGGACCTACTTTCTTTGCTTCGCCAAAAGAAAGTAGGCAAAGAAAAGGCGACCCCACTGTCTGTGTCCCTCCGCTTCGCTACGGGCAACCTGCGGTGCTCGGCTACGGCGGGGTCCGCAGAACTCGCTGCACTTCGTTTCGCTCAGACAGCTGCGGCCCTGACCCGCCTACGCCTGCGCTCCTCGGCACAGCCAGAGGGGGAGCGGTCGGGCCTTTGCTTCGCTCGGCCTGGCATACCCAACGGGCCATCGCTTCGCTCGGCATTGGTCTTGCCCCCTCTCCCTCTGGGAGAGGGCTGGGGTGAGGGACTGGGCGGTGGATACCGTCAGACCCTCGGTGAGGCCCGGTGCCCTCACCTAACCCTCTCCCAGAGGGAGAGGGGACAAGAGGCCGAGCGAAGCGATGGCCCGAGCGGCATTCCAAGGCCGAGCGAAGCAAAGGCCCGAACGCCCCCCCCGGCTGCGCCGAGGAGCGCAGCGTTTCGCGGATCAGGGCTCGCAGCTGTTTGAGCGAAGCGAGTTCTGCGAGACCCCGCGAAACGCGAGCACCGCAGGTTGCCCGTAGCGAAGCGGAGGGACGAGACAGTTGGGGTCGCCTTCTTTTGCTTACTTTTCTTGGCGAGACAAGAAAAGTGAGTCGCCCGCCGGGGCGAGACCCGGCCAACAGCCTCACCAAAGAAACCAACTTCCAAACAAACCACAAAACAAAAAACGCACCTCCCCGTGCCCCCAAGCACCAAACAAGGGTAAGTCCCAGTCCACTGGCACCCCCCACCCCCACCCCTGGCACTTTGCACCCCACCCCCAACCATGCACAGTACCCCTCGCCCCGAAGCCTCGGCCAGCGCCGCCCGCAACAGACAAGGAGAACCCGGATGAACACGCGTCGATCCCTGCACCGTGCAATCGCAGCCACAGCGCTGCTCGTGCTGGCCACCACCGGCACCGCCTTCGCCCAGAAGGCCAAGGAACTCACCTTCGCCCCATCAGGACATGCTCGTCCCCCTGCGCCTGGTCATGGAGTCGGGCGAGGTCGAGAAGGCCACCGGCTACAAGATCAACTGGCGCATGTTCTGGGCGGCGGCGACGTGATCCGTGCCATGGCCTCGGGCGACGTGCAGATGGGAGAGACCGGCTCGAGCCCGCTCACGGCCGCGGCCAGCCAGGGGCAGGACATCAAGCTGTTCTGGATCTCGGCCGACATCGCCGACGCCGAGGCGCTGGTGGCGCGCAATGCCTCGGGCGTCGCGAGCTGCAAGGACCTCGCGGGCAAGAAGGTCGCCACGCCCTTCGTCTCCACCGCCCACTACCAGCTCATGGCCGCGATGAAGATGGAAGGCGTCGACGCGAAGAAGGTCAACGTGATGAACATGCGCCCGCCCGAGATCGCTGCGGCCTGGGAGCGAGGCGACATCGACGCCACCTTCATCTGGGACCCGGTGCTCTCCAAGATCCGCTCCAGCGGCAAGGTGATCGCCACCTCGGGCAGCATCGGCAAGCGCGGCGCGCCGACCTTCGAGGGCATCGTGGTCGAAGCGCCAAGTGGGCGGCCGAGAACGAGGCCTTCATGGTGGCGTTCGTGAAGGCGCTCAATCGCGCCAACGACGAGTACAAGGCCTCGGGCAAGAGCTGGACGCCCGACTCGCCGCAGACCAAGGCGATGGCCAAGTGGACCAAGGCCGATCCGAAGGACGTGGGCGCGGCGATGGCGCTCTACAGCTTCCCGACCCTGTCCGAGCAGCTCTCGCCGACCTGGCTCGGCGGCGGCGCGGCCAAGGCGATGGCGAACACGGCGGCCTTTCTCAAGGAACAGGGCCGGGTGCAGGAAGTCAAGCCCGACTACTCGGCCTACGTGACCACCACGTACGTCGAGAAGGCCCTGGCGGCCAAGTGAGCGCGGTGCAGTAAGCAAAACCCCCCCATGCCCACGCTCGACATTCGCGACCTCACGGTCAACTACGCCGTCAAGGGCGGCACCCTGCAGGCGCTGGCGCCGGTCAACCTGCGCATGCACGACGGCGACTTCGTGGTCGCGCTCGGCGCCTCGGGCTGCGGCAAGACCACGCTCTTGAACTGCATCGCGGGCTTCCTGCCGCCGTCCACCGGCGAGATCCTGCTCGACGGCAAGCCCGTGGCCGGCCCCGGTGCCGACCGCGGCGTGGTGTTCCAGAAGCACGCGCTGATGCCCTGGCTCAACGTGCGCGACAACGTGGCGCTGGGGATGCGGCTCGCGGGCGTCGACCGCGCCACGCGCGACCGCGTGGCGGAAGAGAACTCGCGCTGGTCGGGCTGCAGAAATACGCCGACCGCGCGGTGTACGAGCTCTCGGGCGGCATGCAGCAGCGCGTGGGCATCGCGCGCGCGCTGGCCAGCGATCCGGCCGTGCTGCTGATGGACGAGCCGATGGGCGCGCTCGACGCCTTCACGCGCGCGAGCAGGTGCAGGAGATCCTGCTGCAGGCCTGGTCGACCTCGAACAAGATGGTGTTCTTCATCACCCACTCGGTGGAGGAGGCGCTGTTCCTCGCCACCCGGCTGATCGTGATGAGCCCGAGCCCGGGGCGCATCTCGCACGTCTACGACGAGGTGCCGTTCTCGCGCCAGTACCTCTCGCACGGCGATTCGCGCAAGGTGAAGTCCGAGCCCGAATTCATCCGCATGCGCGAGGAAGTGCTCTCCATCATCCACCACCGCGAGGCCGCCCATGCCTGAGGTCAGCATCGCATCGCCGGTCCCATGACGCCTCCCACCAAGCCCACCGCCGTCCCGCCGCCCGCGCCCGGCGCCAAGCTCAAGACCAGCGCCTTCAAGGTGCCGGGCGAGGGCTCGAGCTTCACGATCAGCGTGGTCACGGTGCTGACGCTGCTCGCGCTGTGGTTCCTGGTCACCAACATGGGCTGGGTCAAGCCGCTGTTCCTGCCGACGCCGCAGGCGGTGTTCCAGCAGTTCTACGAATACCTGACCGGCCAGGCCAACGACAAGCCGCTGTGGCAGCACTTCCTCGCGAGCATGTTCCGCGTGTTCTCGGCCTTCCTGCTGGCCTGCGTCACGGCCATCCCGGTGGGCATCGCGATGGGCATGAGCCGCTTCTGGCGCGGCATCTTCGATCCGCCGCTGGAGTTCTACCGGCCGCTGCCGCCGCTGGCCTACCTGCCGCTGATCATCATCTGGTTCGGCATCGACGAGCTGCCCAAGGTGCTGCTGATCTTCCTGAGCTGCTTCGCGCCGCTGGCGCTGGCCGCGCGCTCGGGCATGCGCAGCGCCTCGCAGGAGCAGATCAACGCGGCCTACTCGATGGGCGCGAGCTATATGCAGGTGATCCGCCACGTGATCCTGCCCTCGGCGCTGCCCGACATCCTGGTCGGCATGCGCATCGCGATCGGCTTCGGCTGGACCACGCTGGTGGCCGCCGAGATGGTGGCGGCCAACATGGGGCTGGGTCAGATGGTGCTCAACGCGTCGAACTTCCTGCGCACCGACATCGTGATCATGGGGATCGTGGTCATCGGGGTGGTGGCGTACCTGTTCGACCTGCTGATGCGCTGGCTCGAGCGGCGTCTGGTTCCCTGGAAAGGGCGCATGTAGCGGAAGGCGCGGCGGGCGGCGAGACCGGCACCGCCGGCGGCATGGGCGAGGGCAGGGCGCCGCCCGGTCCCATCGACTGCTCGAGGAAATCGAGCATCGCGCGCATCGCCGCGCTGTTGTGGCGCCGCTGCGAGTAGGCGGCATAGAGCCAGTGGTCGTGCGGCATGTGCTCGCGCAGCACCGGCACCAGCGCGCCGCGCTCCAGGTGCGACTGGGCCAGCGGCTCGGGCACGTAGGCCACGCCCACGCTGCGCAGCGCCAGCTCGATCAGCGCGACCGCGTCGTTGGCCTCCATGCGGCTGTGCACCGGCACCTCGTAGGCCTCGCCTTCGGTCTCGAAGGGCAGGTGGGTGGTCGAGGCCGCCGAATAGCCGAGCACGTCGTGCCGGCTCAGGTCGGCCGGCACGCGCGGGCATGCCGCGCAGCGCCCAGTAGGCCGGGGTGGCGCAGACCACCATATCGAACTGCACCAGCCGCCGCACGATCAGGTTCATGTCGTCGATGCGGCCGCCCGTCAGGTGGATGTCGATGCCCTCGCCGATCAGGTCGACCGCGCTGTTGGTGAAGACCAGGCTCACGTAGACGTCGGGATAGCGCTTGATGAACTCGGCGATCACGTCCGAGAGCCAGCCGGCGATCAGCCCGTGCGGCGCGCTCATGCGCAGCCGCCCGCGCGGGTGGGCACCGTGGGCCTGCAGGTCGTTGAGGGTGTTCTCGGCCATGTCGACCAGCTGGGTGCTGCGCTCGAGCAGCACCTCGCCGGCGTCGGTCAGGCTCAGCGAGCGGGTGGAGCGGTTGAGCAGCCGCACGCCGCTGCGCTCCTCGAGCTCGGCCACGTAGCGGCTGACGGTGGCCTTCGACATGCCCAGCGACAGGGCCGCGCGCGAGAAGCTGCGCCGGAACGCGACTTCGCGAAATGTCTTGATGAGGTCGAGTCCGTCCATGAGAGTGGGCGCATTGTTCCAGTTCGGCCAGAGGCCCGCGCCGGCGCAGGGGCATGGCGCCGCTTCGGTTCGCGCGCGCCGGATGCATCCGGATGGCCGCCGGCTGCGTACAGGGGAAGATCGGCCCCGGACGGCGGGGCCCGCCAACACGCACGAGAAGGAAGAAGAAGCCATGCCGCAGGACATCGCGTTCGCCATCCGCTGGGTCGAGAAGGGCCTGGTGCCCGATACCGTGGTGCGCCGCGGCATCCGGCGACTGCTCAAGGACCGACTGTCGGAGTTGTATGCCGGCAACACCCCGGCCGTGGCCGAGCTGACGCAGGATTTCGTCGGGCGCATGCGCTCGGCCAGCCTGGCGCCGCTGCCCGAGAAGGCCAATGCCCAGCACTACGAGGTGCCGGCCGCCTTCTTCGGCCAGGTGCTCGGCAACCACCGCAAGTACAGCAGCTGCTACTGGCCCGAGGGCACGCACACGCTCGAGGAGGCCGAATCGGCCGCGCTGGCCAGCACCTGCGAGCGCGCCGGGCTCGAGAACGGGCAGGACATCCTCGAGCTGGGCTGCGGCTGGGGCTCGCTCACGCTGTGGATGGCCGCGCACTATCCGGGCAGCCGGATCACGGCGCTGTCGAACTCCGCCTCGCAGCGCGAATACATCGAGGCCGAGGCCGCGCGGCGCGGGCTGGCCAATGTGCGGGTGCTCACGCGCGACATCAACGTGTTCGACACCGAGGAGCGCTTCGACCGCGTGGTCTCGGTCGAGATGTTCGAGCACCTGCGCAACTGGCCGCAGGCCTTCGCCAACGTGGCGCGCTGGCTGCGGCCCGGCGGGCGCTTCTTCATGCACGTGTTCGTGCACCGCGAGGCGCCCTATCCCTTCGAGGTGCGCGACGCCAGCGACTGGATCAGCGCAGCACTTCTTCTCGGGCGGCATGATGCCCAGCGACGACCTCGCGCTGCACTGCCAGGACGACCTGCGGCTGCTGCGCCGCTGGCGCTGGGAAGGCCGCCACTACCAGCGCACCGCCGAAGCCTGGCTGCGCAACATGGACCAGCGGCGCGAGGCGCTGCGCCCGCTGTTCAAGGCCACTTACGGCGACGATGCCCATGTCTGGTGGACGCGCTGGCGCCTGTTCTTCATGTCGGTGGCCGAGCTGTTCGGCTACGAGCACGGGCAGCGCTGGTGGGTCAGCCACTACCTGTTCGAGCGGCGCGCCTGAAGCCGGCCCGATGAACTTCAGCCCGCTGCGAAGCCGCCTTCGCCGGCCTCGCCTTCACGGCCGCGGTCGCGCTGGTGGTCTGGCTCGAGAGCCTGGCGCGGCGCGACGCGAGCCTGATCGACCGCTTCTGGCCGCTGCTGATCGCGGGCGCGGGCCTGGTCTACCTGGTGCTGCTGCCGAATGCGCCGCTGCACGACCCCGCGCGGCCTGGCCATGGCCGTGCTCGCGCTGCTGTGGGGGCTGCGGCTGGCGCTCTATGTGGCGGCGCGCAACTCGGGGCCACGGCGAGGACCGGCGCTACCAGGCGATCCGCGCGCGCAACCAGCCGGGCTTCGGCGGGAAGAGCCTCTACCTGGTGTTCGGGCTGCAGGCAGTGCTGGCCTGGATCGTCTCGGCGCCGCTGTTCGTCGGCATGGCGGGCGCGCGGCCGCTGGGCTGGCTCGACATCGCGGGCGGCGCGCTGGTGGCCTTCGGCATCGGCTTCGAGGCCATCGCCGATGCCCAGATGTCGCGCTTCAAGGCCGACCCCTCGCACCGCGGCCAGGTGATGGACCGCGGCCTGTGGCGCTACAGCCGCCATCCCAACTACTTCGGCGAGGCCTGCGTCTGGTGGGGAATGTGGCTGATGGCGCTGGGCGCGGCCGGCCTCGGCGGCGCCTGGAGCGTGGTCTCGCCGCTGCTCATGACCTGGCTGCTGCTGCGCGTGTCGGGCGTGCGCCTGCTCGAGGCCGACATCGGCGAGCGCCGGCCGGCCTATCGCGACTACATCGCGCGCACCAACGCCTTCGTGCCGGGGCCGGTGCGCCGGCCGCCGGAATGAGGGTGCGCCATGCCGGCACGGCGCTGGCGTGCGCGCTGGCCTTCGCGGCGGGCGCGCAGCCGGTGGCCTCGCCCGCCACGGGCGAATGGAACTTCCGCGTGCTGCTCGACGACGCGCCGATCGGCGAGCACCGCTTCGTGCTCACGGCCGCGGGCGACGAGCGCCGGCTGAGCAGCGAGGCCGCGTTCGCGGTCAAGCTGCTGGGCGTCACGGTCTACCGCTACCGGCATTCGGCGGTCGAGCACTGGCGCGGCGACTGCCTGCGCCGGCTCGATGCCGACACCAACGACGGCGGCGACCGCTCCGAGGTGCGCGCCGAGCGCGACTCGGAGGGCGACGGCCCCGCGCTGATGGTCGTCACGCAACGCGGGCGCAGCGCGATGCCGGGCTGCGTGATGAGCTTCGCCTACTGGAACCCCGCGATGCGCGCGCAGCAGCAGCTGCTCAATGCGCAGACCGGCAAGCTCGAGCCGGTGCGCATCGCCGCGCTCGACGAGGGCCGCGTCGAGGTGCGCGGCCGCGGCGTGGCGGCCCGGCGCTGGCGCGTCAGCGGGCCCGAGCAGCCGATCGACCTCTGGTATGCCGTGGCCGACGGCGAATGGCTGGGCCTCGATGCCCAGGTGCGCGGCGGCAAGAAGCTCAGCTACCGGCTGAAGTAGGCTTCGCGGCCAGCGCGCTCAGCACGGCGGCCGTCATCGCCTGCACGCCCGTCGTGATCGAGGGCTCGGGCACCGGCGCGAAGAAGGGCGAGTGGTTGAAGGGCAGGGGCTTGCCGCCTTCCTTTGCGAGTCGGCGACCTCCTTCGGATCGTTCACGCCGATGAAGAAGAAGAAGGTGGGCACGCCCTCCACCGCGAACTCCGAGAAGTCCTCGCTGGCGGTGATCGGCGGCACCTGCACCACCTTCGCATCGCCGAGCTGCGCCTTGAGCGCGGCCACGGTGCGCTGCGCCAGCGCCTGGTCGTTGATCACCGCGCCGTTGCCGCGCGCCGGGTCGAGGCCGATGGCGGGTTCGGGCGCGCCCGCCATCGCGGCCGAGGCCAGCGCGGTGCGGCGCACGCCGTCGATCAGCTGCTTGCGCACCTGCGGCTTGTAGCTGCGGATGGTGCCGCGCAGCAGCGCCGAGTCGGGAATGATGTTGCCGGCGGTGCCGGCCTGGATCGCGCCCACCGTCACCACGCCGAACTCGGCCGGGTCCTTCTCGCGGCTCACCACGGTCTGCACGTCGGTCACGAAATGGGCCGCCTGCACGATCGGGTCGATCGCGCGGTGCGGCGCCGAGCCGTGGCCGCCGCGGCCCTTGAAGTCGATCTCGAAGCCGTCGGAGGCCAGGTGATCGGCCCCGCGCGGTAGCCGACATAGCCGTACGACGAGGCCGAGGTGTGCAGCGCGAAGGCCGCATCGGGCTTGGGGAAGCGCTTGTAGAGCCCGTCGGCCAGCATGCCCTTGGCGCCGCCGCTGGCCTCCTCGGCCGGCTGCGCGACGAACACCAGCGTGCCCTGCCACTGGTCCTTGAGCGCGAGCAGCGTGCGCGCGGTGCCGACCCAGCTCGCCATGTGCACGTCGTGGCCGCAGCTGTGGGCGACGAAGGTCTCGCGGCCCTGCCAGGTGGCCTTGGCCTGGCTCGCGTAGGGCAGGCCGGTCTTCTCCTGCATCGGCAGCGCGTCGAGCTCGGTGCGCACCAGCACCGTGGGGCCGGCGCCGTTGCGCAAGACCGCGACCACGCCGGTGCGGCCCACGTGCTCGGTCACCTCGAAGCCGAGGGCGCGCATCTGCTCGGCCAGTTTGGCGGCCGTGCGCACTTCCTGGAAACCGAGTTCGGGATGGGCGTGGATGTCCTTGTAGAGCGTGTCGAGCTGCGGATAGGCCTCGCGCGCGAGCGACTCGATGCGCTGGACGTTGGGGGCGGCGCCTTGCGCCATGGCGGCGGGCACGGCGGCGCAGGCGAGGCAGGCGGCGAGGGAAAGCTGGCGAAGTGAATGCATGAAGGGACCTGTCTCCTGGGTGAGGTGTCTTTGCTTGTTCTTGAAAGGGACCGGCCGCGAATCTAGGCAATGGCTTGCCAGGCGTCCAATGCATTGTTCTATCCACAGCCATAATTCCAATGCATGAACAGGCCCCTCCATGCCATGACCTTCGTGCAGCTGCGTCACTTCCTCTCGGTGGCCGAGACGGGCTCCTTCACGCGCTCGGCCAAGGCGCTGTCGATCACGCAGCCGGCGCTGAGCCGCAGCATCCATGCGCTCGAGGAGGTGCTCGGCCGCGCGCTGTTCGACCGCGTGGGCCGGCGCAGCGAGCTCTCGCATTTCGGGCGCGAGATGCTCGAGCGTGCGCGCCACCTGGTCGGTGATGCGCAGGAACTGGTGGCCAGCGCGCGCGGCGGTGGCGGGGCCCACCTGCGCGTGGGACTCGGTGCCGGGCCCGGCGCATTGCTGGCCACGCCGCTCTTGCAGCGCATGGCCTACCGCGGCGCGCCGGTGCGCATCGACATCCTGCGCGGCGATACCGACCGGCTGGTGCAGGCGCTGCGCCAGCGCACGCTCGATGCCGCGGTGGTCGAGTTCCGCACCGTCACGCCGAGCATCGACCTGCGCGTCGAGCCGCTGGTGGAGATGGGCGGCGCCTTCATGTGCCGGCGCGGCCATCCGCTCGCGCGCAAGCGCGGGCCGATGACGTTCCAGAGCTTGAAGGACTACCCGTTGGCGTCCACCGGGCTCGGGCGCGACGTGGTGCGCGCGATGGTCGATGCCTACGGCCCCCGAGGCGCATCCCGACCGGTGCGTGACCCTGCGCTGCTCGGAGCTGTCGAACCTGGTCGAGCTCGCGCGCGACAGCGACGCGATCCTGCTCGCGGTGCGCGCGGTGGCGCCCGACCTGGTGGCGCTGCCGGTGCACCCGCCGCTGGGCCGCGCGCGCTTCGGCCTCGTGACCCTGGCCGGCCGTAGCGAGGCGCCGGCGCTGTCGTTGCTGCGCGAGGTCATCGCCGAGCGCATGCCGGCCGAGTCCTAGGCAGGCAGTGCGTCGGCGCCGATGCGCTCCCACAGCCGCGCGACCGCGGGCCGCGCATTGAGCCGCGCGCGCCAGGCCACGATCGCGACCTCCACGTCCCACGCGCCGTCGCCCACCGGCACCAGCTCGCCGAGCCGGCCCGCGACGAAGGAGCTGTCGGGCAGCCAGGCCATGCCCATGCCCTGCTGCGCGAGGTCGCCAAGCACGTCGGTCATCTCGGACTCGAAGGCCCGGTAGCCGGCCAGCGGCTGCGCCGACTGCTCGATCGCGGTCGCGACCACGCGCGCGAAGTAGCCGCTGGGCGAGTACATCAGCAAGGGCAGCGGATGGGTTGCGCTGCCCGGCAGCGCGAAGCGTTCGGAGGCGGCGAGCGCGCGCGAGACGTAGGGCCGCACGCGCTCGAGGCCGAGCTCGCGGCGCTCGAAGCGCGCGGCATCGAGCTGCAGCGGATGCGCGGCCTGGTGGAAGCCGATCGAGCACGTCGGCCGAGCCCGCGCTGAAGGCCGTCAGCGTGTCGTGCACGTTGCCGACCTCGAGGCTGCAGCTGAGGTCGCCCGCGCCCGACCAGCGCGCCCACCAGCCCGGCAGCCGCGTGCTCGCGAGCGCATAGGTCGAGGCGATGCGCACGTGGTTGCGCGCGGGCGCGTCGCCGATCTCGGCGCGCGCGTCGGCGATCTGGTCGAGCAGGCCCGCGGCCACCTTGCGGAAGCGCTCGCCCGCGGGCGTGAGCCGCGTGGGATAGGCCGCGCGATCGATCAGTTTGGCGCCCAGCCATTGCTCGAGCGCCTGGATGCGGCGGCTGAACGCGGCCTGCGAGACGTTGCGCATCTCGGCCGCGCGCGTGAAGTTCTGCACCTCGGCCAAGGTGACGAAATCCTGAAACCAGCGTGTGTCCATCGCGACCTCTGTTGCTTTGCGTGCGGCGCATTCTGCAAGCCGCGTGCCCATCGCTTGCGTGCATGGGCGATGCGTGCCGCGCATCGCGCCCGGATGCAAACTCGACATTGGACCGCGTGCGCGGGCCTCGCGACCATTGGCGAATCCACTCACCACTTCAGCAAAGGATTCGGACATGAGCGAACGACTGCGCGCGGCCGCGAAGGAATACATGGTGCGCTACGGCGGCGACACCTTCCCCAACCTGTTCCGCAGCGCCCGCGGCGCGGTGGTGGTCGACGACACGGGCCGCGAGATCCTCGACTTCACCTCGGGCCAGATGTGCGCCACCATCGGCCACAACCATCCGGCGATCGTGCGCGCGGTGCACGAGGCCGGCGAGAAGGCCTTCCACCTGTTCAGCGGCATGATCCCCGAGGTGGTGGCCGAGCTGGCGCAGAAGATGGCCACCGACTGGATGCCCGCGCCGCTGAGCAAGTCGCTGTTCGTGAACACCGGTTCCGAGAGCAACGAGGTCGCGCTGCGCATGGCGAAGATGTACACCGGCGGCTTCGAGATCCTGGCCGTGGGCGGCTCCTGGCACGGCGTGACCGGCGGCACCAGCGCGGTGTCGTTCGCGAGCGACCGCAAGGGCTACGGCGTGCACGTGCCCGGCGTCTACCTGATGCCCGAGCCCAACGCCTACCGGCCCTACATCCGCGGCATGTCGGGCGAGGAATCGGCGCTGGCCTGCCTCGAGCTCGGCCTCAAGATGTACGACATGGCCTCGACCGGCCGGCGCGCCGCGATCATCATCGAGCCGATCATCAGCGCGGGCGGCGTGCTGGTGCCGCCCCGGTCGTACATGCAGGCGCTGCGCCGCGCCGCCGACGAGCGCGGCATGCTCTTGATCTTCGACGAGGCCCAGACCGCGTTCGGCCGCATCGGCCACCGCACGGCCTCCGACTTCTACGGCGTGGTGCCCGACATCATGTCGGTGTCGAAGACCATGGGCGGCGGCCTGCCGCTGGCGGCCGTGGCGACCAGCCCGCGCATCGAGCAGGACGTGCACGAGAAGGGCTTCACCTTCTACACCAGCCATGTCTCCGACCCGTTGCCCGCCACCGTCGGCCTCGCGGTGCTCGACACCATCCGCAGCGAAGGCCTGATCGAGCGCGCGCGCACCACCGGCGGCTACCTGCGCGGGCAACTGCTCGAGCTGCAGCGGCGCTACGAGGCGATCGGCGACGTGCGCGGCGAGGGCCTGCTGCTCGGCGTGGAGCTGGTGCAGGACCGCGAGTCGCGGCTGCCCCATCACGAGCTCGGCGCGCGCACCACGAAGAAGTGCTTCGAGCTCGGCCTGAGCATGAACATCCGGCGCCGGCCCGAGCGCGGCTCGGTGTGGCGCATCGCGCCGCCGCTCAACGTGGCGCACGAGCAGATCGACCGCGCCATCGAGATCCTCGACCGCGCGCTGCGCGAGAGCCTGGACGAGATCGCCCATCCCGCGCCGGTGGCGCTCGCGGCCTGACGCGCCGGAGAACGCCATGAAGACCCCGAATCGAATGCTCGCGGGCGCGCTGCTCGCGGCTGTCGCTGTGGCCGCTTTCGCGCAGGAACCCGGCGGCACGCTCGCCAAGGCCAAGGCCGCCGGCACCCTCGTGATGGGCGTGCGCGAGGCCTCGCCGCCGCTGTCGTACGCGGTGGGCGGCGGCTATGTCGGCTACCACGTCGAGCTGTGCGAGCAGATGCTCGCGAAGCTGCTGCCCGGCGTCGCGGTGCGGCCGATGGTCGTGACCTCGCAGAACCGCGTGCCGCTCTTGCAGAACGGCACCGTCGACATCGAGTGCGGCTCGACCACCAACAACGCCGCGCGCCAGCAGCAGGTGGCCTTCGGCAGCACGACCTACATCACCGAGGCGCGCTTCGCGGTGCGCGCGGCCAGCGGCATCGAGTCGGCGGAACAGCTCAAGGGCAAGACCGTGGTCACGACCGTGGGCACCACGCTCGTGCAGCGGCTGCGCAGGCTCGAGCAGGACAACAAGGGCATGGCGCTGAACATCGTGCTGGCCAAGGACCATGCCGAGAGCTTCCTGCTGCTCGAGAGCGGCCGTGCCGACGCCTTCGCGATGGACGACAACACGCTCGCGGGCAACATCTCGAACGCACGCAATCCGGCGGACTTCCGCATCGTCGGCAAGCCGCTGGGCATCGAGCCGATCGCGATCATGATCCGCAAGGACGACCCGGCCTTCAAGCGCGCGGTCGACGGCTACCTCGCGAGCGCGATGGCCTCGGGCGCGCTCGAGAAGCTCTATGCGCGCTGGTTCATGGCGCCGATCCCGCCGCGCAACGCGGTCATCAACATTCCGCTGAGCGATTCGCTCAAGGCGGCCTTCCAGTCGCCCAACGACCGGCCGGCCGAGGCCTACGAGGAGCGGCTGCCCTGAGACGCGCGCGGCCGCCTCAGCGCGCCGGTGCCACCACCGGCGCGTCGGCCGGCGAGGGGCTGCGCCCGATCATCCAGGCGCACAGCGCCGACACCACGCCCGCGAACAGCACGTACAGGCAGATCTGCCACGGCTCGCCGCCGCCCGACTTGAGCAGCGCGGTGGCGATGATTGGCGTGATGCCCGAGGCGAAGATGCCCGAGAACTGGTAGACGAAGGAGATGCCGGTGTAGCGCACCTTGGCGTCGAACAGGTCGCAGAACAGCGCGGCCTCGGGGCCGTAGACCGAGGCATAGAGGATGCCGAACGGGATCACGATCGACAGCCACACCAGCAGCACGTTGCCGCCGCTGTGCGTCATCAGCCAGAAGCCCGGGAAGGCCGACACCGCGGTGATCAGCGACCCCCACATGTAGACCCGGGGCCGGCCCATGCGGTCCGACAGCCGGCCGAAGAAGGGGATGGCAAAGCACATCACGATGGCCGCGGCCATCACGCCCAGCAGCGCATCGGTGCGGCTGAGCTTGAGCGTGCCCGTGAGGTAGGCGATGGAGAACACGCCGAAGATGTTGAAGAACACGCCGTCGATGTAGCGCGCGCCCATGCCCTTCAACACGTTGCCCGGATAGCGGCGCAGCATGTCCATGAACGGGATGCGCAGTTCGGCGTTGCGCGCCTTCACCGCCGCGAACTCGGGCGTCTCCTTCACGTGCAGCCGGATGTACATGCCCACCGCCACCATCAGCCCCGAGATCAGGAAGGCGATGCGCCAGCCCCAGGCCATGAACTGCTCGTCGGTCAAGAGCCACGACAGCAGCGCCACCACGCCCGAGGCCAGGCACAGGCCGATGGCCAGCCCGATCTGCGGCAGCGAGGCATAGAAGCCGCGCTTCTCCTTGGGCGCGTACTCGTAGGCCATGAGCACCGCGCCGCCCCATTCGCCGCCCAGGCCGATGCCCTGCGCCACGCGCAGCACCAGCAGCAGCAGCGGCGCCGCGATGCCGATCTGCGCGTAGGTGGGCACCAGGCCGATCAGGAAGGTGGCCACGCCCATGATCATCAGCGTGATGATCAGCATGCTCTTGCGCCCGATCTTGTCGCCGAAGTGGCCGAAGATCACGCCGCCCAGCGGTCGCGTGACGAAGCCCACGGCGAAGGTGGTGTAGGCCAGCAAGGTCGCCACCACCGGGTCACTGCCCGGGAAGTAGAGCTTGTTGAACACGATGCCGGCCACCACCCCGTAGAGGAAGAAGTCGTACCACTCGATGGTGGCGCCCACCAGCGCCGAAATCACCACCCTGCGAATCGTTTTCTCGTCGTCGCGTGCACTGCTCATGTGTTGTCTCCGATGAGTGTTGTCGTGGCGGCCTCTTGGTTTTCAGTCTCGGCGGGCCGTGCGGGATGCGTTGCTGCTAGTGCGCGGCCGAAGCCGCCCTGTGGTCCTCTCTGATCATGTCGACGGCCTTCTCGGCCATCATCACCGCGGGTGCGTTGGTGTTGCCCGACACCAGCGTGGGCATGGCCGAGCAGTCGACCACGCGCAGGCCGCCGATGCCGTGCACGCGCAGCCGCGCATCGACCACCGCGAGCGGGTCGTGGCCCATGCGGCAGGTGCCGGTGGGATGGAAGATGGTGGCGCCGTTGTTGCGGCAGAACTCGAGCAGCTCGGCATCGCTCGCGGCCTGCGCGCCGGGCTTCACCTCGCGCTTGACGTAGGGCCGCATCGCGGGCGCCTCGGCGATGGCGCGCGCGGCCTTCACGCCGGCCACCGCGGTCGCGCGGTCGAGTTCGGTCGCGAGGTAGTTGGGCTGCATCTCGGGCGGCTCGGCCGCGTCGGTCGAGCGGATGCGGATGTGGCCGCGCGACTCGGGCCGCAGCTGGCACACCGAGAAGGTGAAGCCCGAGTAGGGATGCACCTTGCCGCCGGCCATGTCGGCCGAGAGCGTGGCCACGTGGAACTGGATGTCGGGCGTGGCGGCCACGGGGCGGCCCGCATCGTCCTTGAGCGCGCGCATGAAGCAGCCGCCCTGGTTGATGCCGATCGCGAGCGCGCCGCTGCGGTGCAGCAGCCATTCGAGGCCCAGGCCGAGCTGGCCGGCCCAGGAGTTGAGCTGGTCGTTGGTGGTGATCGGTTTCGTGCACTCGTAGCCGAGGCGGATCTGCAGGTGGTCCTGCAGGTTCTCGCCCACGCCCGGCAGTTCGTGCACCGGCGCGATGCCGAAGCGATCGAGCAGCGCGCGCGGGCCCACGCCCGAGAGCTGCAGCAGTTGGGGCGACTGGATCGAGCCTGCGGAAAGCAGCACTTCGGCGCGGCAGCGCGCGGTCTTCTCCATGCCGCCTTGCCGATAGCGCACGCCGACCGCGCGCCGGCCCTCGAACACGAGGCCGGTGGCCAGCGCCTCGGTCTCGATGCGCAGGTTGGGGCGATGGCGTGCCGGTGAGAGGTAGGCCTTGGCGGTGCTGCAGCGCAGGCCGCGGTGCGTGGTGAGCTGGTAGTAGCCCGCGCCTTCCTGTGCGGCGCCGTTGAAGTCCTCGGTGCGCGGCACGCCGGTCTGCCGGGCGCCTTCGATGAAGGCCTCGATCAGTTCGTGCCGCGCGCCGATGTCCGACACCTTGAGCGGCCCGTCGCCGCCGTGGAACTGGCTCGCGCCGCGCTGGTTGCCCTCGGAGCGCACGAAGTAGGGCAGCACTTCTTCGTAGCCCCAACCGGGGTTGCCGAGCGCGGCCCAGTGGTCGTAGTCCTCGCGCTGGCCGCGGATGTAGATCAGGCCGTTGATCGAGCTCGAGCCGCCGAGCGTCTTGCCGCGCGGCCAGTAGATGCGGCGGCCGTTCATGTTGGGATCGGGATCGGTCTCGAAGCGCCAGTTGTAGACCGGGCTCCACATGGTCTTGCCGTAGCCGATCGGCAGGTGGATCCACGGCGAGCTGTCGCGCGGGCCCGCCTCGAGCAGCAGCACGCGCGTGGCCGGGTCCTCGCTCAGGCGCGCCGCCAGCACGCAGCCGGCCGAGCCGGCGCCCACCACGATGTAGTCGAAGGCTTCTTCACTGAGAGAGTCAGGCATGCGTGCGGTCCGGCGATGGAACAATGGCCACGATTCATTGCATCCTAGGTTATTGATTTTCGGAACGCAATGTTCCACTTTAGAGGTTTACCCGCATGCCCCGTCCCGCGCGTTCCGCTGCCGCCCCTGTTGCCGCGCCCGTTGCCGCCTCCGCCGAGGAGCCCGTTTCCGGTTCCTCGGCCGAGCGCAGCCTGCGCCTGCTCGCGCTGCTGGCGCACGAGGGCCGCGCGCTGTCGCTGGCCGATCTCGCGGCGCAACTGGGCCTGCCCAAGGGCACCGCGCACCGCATCTGCACCCAGCTGCTGGCCACCGGTTTTCTCGCGCGCGACCTCGACGAGCGCTCGTTCGTCGTCGGCCCCGCGCTGCGCCAGCTCGCCTTCGACACGCTGAACCACGGCAGCGTGCGCGGCCTGCGCCACGAGGTGCTGGCGGCGCTGGTGCAGGAGGTCGGCGAGACCTGCAACCTCACCACGCTCGACGGCGCGCGCGTGCTCTACCTCGACCGCGTGGAGGCCCAGTGGCCGCTGCGCCTCACGCTCGACGTGGGCTCGCACGTGCCGCTGCACTGCACCGCGAGCGGCAAGCTCTTCCTCGCGCAGATGCCGAAGAAGGCGCGCGACGCGATGATCGACGGCCTGCCGCTGCCGCGCATGACGGCCAGCACCCTCACCGACCCCGACGCGCTGCGCGCCGAGTGCGACGCGATCGCGCAGGACGGCTTCTCGCGCGACCGCGAGGAGTTCATGGCCGGCCTGGTGGCCGTGGCGGTGCCGGTGCGCGACGCGGCCGGCGAGGTGCGCGCCGCGCTCGCGGTGCATGCGCCGACCGCGCGCATGTCGATGGCCGATGCCGAGCGGCGCATCGATGCGCTGAAGGCCGCGGCGCTGCGCATGGGCGGGTTGCTGTGAGCGACGGACGGTGCGTGCCGCGAGCCCGCGGTGCTTGGCGGGTCGTGACAAAGCGCACAGAATGAAGCTGCCCGTGCGTCGTCCCGGCACGGCCCTCTTCTCATCTTCATGCGAACCCCTCTGCTCACCGCCACCTCGTTGCGCACGTTGATCGTCGCGGCGGTGCTCGTGCTGGGCGCGTCGGCGAGCTCGGCCGAGGTGGTGCGCTGCCTCGATGCCAACGGCGCCACCGTCTACACCGACGGCGCCTGCCCGAGCGGCACGCGTTCGTCGCGCCCGGTGCAGATCGCCGAGCCGCCGCCGCCTTCGGCCCTGCAGCCGGCCCCGCCCGCGCGTGCGCCCGATTACGCACCGCCGCCAAGTGCCGCTGCGCCGGCGCCGCCCTCGAACCCGGGGCTGTCGATCATTCCGCGCTATCCCGACGAAGGGCGCGCGGCGCAGGCAGATCCCGAGCCGGTCTATCTCTGGGGGCCCGATCCCTACGCCTATCCGCCACCGCCGCGGCGTCGCGTGCAGCCTCCGCCGCCGCACGTGCACGACCCCGGTCCGGGCCGCCGGCCCTGCGCCCACATGGCGGGGCTGCAGCGCAACAACTGCTGAAGCGACCGCTTCAGCGCCACTGCAGCAGCAGCGACCAGGGCTGCCGGCTCATGTGCCGGTCGATGCATCCCGCCGCGCAGCCCTCGGGCAGGTAACTCGGATCGAGCGTCCGCGTGCCCGGCGCGAAGTCCAGCCGGCGCAAGGTGACCGACTGCAGCACGTTGCCGCCGACCGCGTCGAAACCGCGTGCGTCGACGGCCGTCACCACGTCGCAATGCATCGGCAGCGCCGCGCCGCCCGTGGGCCGCGTCGCGAGCACCGTGCCGATCTTCGCGAAGCTGTCGAGCGCCGAACGCGCGCCGCGTGTCTGGCACACCAGGTCGCCCACGCGCGGCGGCGTGAGCGCGAGATCGCAGGCCCGCAGCACGAAGCGCGTGGCACGGCCCGCCGCTTCGTCGACGCCGGCCTTCCAGGCCGCGCCCGCGTAGTCCACGTGCGCCTCGGAGAACACGAACTCGTCCGCGCCGAGGCCCGCCTGCCGCGCGAGCCAGCTGATGAAGGCGGCCGACCAGGGCGTGTCGATCACCGCGACGCGGTTCACGGCCGTCGCCATCGCATGCAGCTCGGCCGCGTCGAGGCCCTGGTCGGGTCCGACGCCCAGCCCCATCAGGCGCGAGGCGCTGGCCTGGTTCAGCGCCTCCAGCAGCAGCGTGCGATCGGCCGGCCGCAGGGCACCGAAGCGCACCAGCGAAGGCAGCTTCACGCGCGGCTGGTCGACCGCGTCCCAGTAGCCGAGCACGCGCTGCCACGGCGCGGGCGCGAAGCGCGAGACGCGTCCGTCCTCGGCCTCGGAACTGCCCGCATCGACCATGCGGCCTTCGGCATCGAGAGTCTGCGCGCCGAAGGCCTCGTGCTCGCGTTGCGCGGCGGCGGCCATCGCGCGGGCGCGTGGCGGCGAAGGGGCCTCGGCCGTGGCCAGGCAGGACGTCGCGGCGAAGGCGGGCGTGCCGATGAAGAGGCACGCGGCCATGAGCCAGGAGCGCATCGAAGGAGAAGGGCGGCGAAGCAGCGGCATGCCGGGCAAGCATAGCCCGGCATGCGGGTGGGCGAAGCATCGGGGCGCCATGCGGGCGCGTTACCCTTCGCGCAAGGGCCGCACCCCGGCGGCCCTGCGAAACGGAGCGACGATGGCAGACAAGATCCTGGTGTTCTACGGTTCCTACCGTGCCGACCGCATGGGCGTGCGGCTCGCGGACTATCTGGTCGAGCGGCTGGCCGCGCGCGGCGCCGAGGTGGAGCTGATCGATGCCAAGGCCGTCGACCTGCCGATGCTCGACCGCATGTACAAGGAGTACCCGGCGGGCACGGCGCCCGAGGCGATGGAGACGCTGGCGCGCAAGATCCGCGCGGCCGATGCCTTCGTCTTCGTGACCGGCGAATACAACTGGGGCCCGCAGCCCGGCCTCAAGAACCTCACCGACCACTTCCTCGAGGAGTGGTTCTGGCGGCCCGCGGCGATCGCGAGCTATTCGGCCGGCCGCTTCTCGGGCGTGCGCTCGGGCACGGTGTGGCATTCGATCCTCTCCGAGATGGGCATGATCGTGGTGTCGAGCACGCTGTCGGTCGGCCCGATCTCGCAGACGCTCGATGCGCAGGGCCAGCCCACCGGCACGGCCGGCGCCTCGCTCGACCGGGCCTTCGGCCGCTTCGCCGACGACCTCGCGTGGTGGACCGAAGCCGCGCGCGAACAGCGCGCGCGCAAGGCGCCGCCCTATTGATCTTCTTCAAGCAGACCGGCTTCGGCGCGTGCTTTCGTCGCCGGGCCCGCTGCCCCCGTGCCGCAGGCGATAGGCCGAGGGCGTGCAGCCGAAGGCCGCGCCGAATGCGCGCGTGAAATGCGGAATGTCCTGGAAGCCCCAGCGCAGCGCGATGGCCGAGACCGGCCGCCGGTCCGCGGGGTTCGCGAGGTCCTGCGCGCAGCGTGCCATGCGCTGCGCACGGATCCAAGCGGCCGGCGTGCTGCCCTCGTGCGCGAAGGCCAGGTGCAGGTAGCGCACCGAGACACCGAAGCGCCGGGCGATCGAGGGCACGTCGAGTTCGGGTGAATCGAGCGCCTCGAGCACGTGGGCCTTGACCCGGCGCACCAGCAGCTGGCGGTGCGCATCGCGCATGGGCGGCGCAGGCGCCACGCCAGCATCCGCCGCGCGTGCCGACTCGGCCACGAGTTCGCACAGCAGCACCGCCAGCCGCTCGGCCGCCGGCCCCGCGGGCAGCCCGCCGCCCTCCATCAGCGACTGCATGAAGCCCGAGGCCGCGCGCCCGATGCCGGCCGGCCCGCCGATCGCGCGCGCGAACAGGGCGCGTGGCTCGCTGACGCGCGGCAGCAGCAGCTCGCGCGGCACGCGCAGCGACAGCACCTCGAAGCGCTGCTCGAAATGCAGCGTGTAGGGCCGGGCGGTGTCGACGATGCTGAAGGCGCCGGGCGTCACGCGCGTCTCGCGGTGGCCCTGGCGCACGATGCCCTGGCCCGCGACCTGCAGGTTGACGAACAGCCGGTCCTGCGGATCGCGCCGGATCTGCGAGAAGTCGCGCACCACGGTGTGGGCCTCGGCGCGGATGCGCGCCACGTTGATGGCGCCAATGCCTTCCATGTCGACGCGGCTCGCGAAGCCCGTGCCGCGCTCGGCCGAGCGCGGATCGAGCGCCGCGAAGGCTTCGCACACCACCTCGCGCCAGTAGGCGAACTGCTCGGGCGCGGCGACGGCTTCGGTGGACCAGGACTTCATGTGCGCACCTGTGGGCGGGCGGTTGGGATACGCATCATCGCGACGGCACGCGGGCCTTGCAAGCCGCGCGCCCGTGCTGCGCGATCCGGCAAGGCGCCGTGCACGAAACGACAAGGCCGACCGGGGGTGGCGCGGCCAGACTGCGGCCACCCATCACTCGACCGGATTTTCCATGACCATCGACTTCACCCTCGACCCCGCGCGCCGCGCCCTCCAGCTCGATGCGCGGCGTGCCGCCAGCGAGGTGCTCTCGCAGGTGCGCGCCGCCACGCACGCGCTGCACACGCCCGGCGAGCGCTTTCGCGCCACGCGGCCGATGTACGAGGAGATCATCCGCCGCGGCTTCCTGCGCCGGCTCATGCCGCAGCCCTTCGGCGGCGAGGGCACGGGCATGGTCGACCTCGCGATCGTGGCCGAGGAGTTCCATGCGGTCGACTGCAATGTCTCGCTGACGCTGTTCGCCAACCTGCTGGGCCTGGCGCCGCTGTTCATCGCCGGCACGCCCGAGCAGCACCGGCGCCTGCTCGCGCCCTTCCTCGCCTGCGAGGGCGCGCCGCTGGCCGCGCTGGCCAACAGCGAGCCGGGCGGCAGCGCGAACTTCGCCGCGCCGCGGCCCGGCGAGGGCGTGCGCACCAGGGCCGAACGAAGCGAGGGCGGCTGGCGCGTCCACGGCACCAAGCAGTGGGTGTCGGCCGCCACCGGCTGGGACGGCGAGGGTGCCGACCTGCTCAGCGTGGTCTGCCGCACCGACCCCGAGGCACCGCCCGAGGCCGCGCTCTCGATCCTCGTGGTGCGGCGCGGCGCGCCGGGCCTGGTGCCGCTGCACGACATCGATGCCATGGGCCACCGCGCGCACCTCGTGCCGCGCTTCCGGCTCGACGGCGTGGCCGTGCCCGACGCCGACGTGGTCGGCCCGGTGGGCGGCGCGCGCGACATCGTCGAGGCCAGCTTCTCGGGCACCGCGGCGCTGGTCGGCATCATGGGCGTGGGGCTGATGCGCGCGGCCTTCGACGTGGCGCTGCGCTTCGCGAAGACCGAATGCCGCGGCGGCGCGCTGCCCATCATCGAGCACCAGGCCGTGGGCTATGCGCTGGCCGATGCCAAGACCACCATCGAGGCCGCGCGCTACCTCGGCTGGAAGGCCTGCGATGCGATCGACCGCCAGCTGCCCGGCGCGCTCGAGCTCGCGCTGCAGTCGAAGATCTTCGGCTCCGAAGCCGCCGTGCGCGTGATCACCGACCTGATGCGCGTGGTGGGCATCGAGAGCTACGACCACGAGCTGCCGCTCGCGGGCCTGCTGCAGGACGCGATCGCGCTGCCGCTGTTCGATGGCGGCAACATGGGCGTGCGCCGGCGGCAATTGCACTGCGCTGCTGCGCGCGGCGGACTACGACCCGCTCACGGCCGCCGGCATCGCCTGAGCACGCTGGTCAGCTGCGGCTGGGTGCCGAGCCGCAGAATCCCGTCACCCAGAAAGCGGGAAGCAAAAGCACCATGCCCAATGCCGTCAAGACCATCCGCGCCTTCAACGCCGACCGCGATCCCGAACGCCTGGCGATGAAATACGCCAACCTGCGGTCGAGCCCCTTCGTCTTCCTGCGCGGCACCTGCCACCTGTTCCACGACCGCCTGCCCTCGGGCGCGCTGTTCGCGAAGGCGCCGCTGGCGTGGCTCTGCGGCGACGCGCACCTCGAGAACTTCGGCAGCTACAAGGGCGACAACCGGCTGGTCTATTTCGACCTCAACGATTTCGACGAGGCCGCGCTCGCGCCCGTGACCTGGGAACTGGTGCGCTTCCTCACGAGCGTCCTCGTGGCCGGCGATGGCCTGAGCCGCGGCGCCGCCGAGTCCGCCGCGCTGTGCAGGGTTTTCCTCGACGCTTATGCGGGCGCGCTCGCGCTCGGCAAGGCCCGCTGGGTCGAACGCGACACCGCGACCGGCCTGGTGCGCGAACTGCTCGACACCCTCAAGGCGCGCACCCGCCCCGCCTTCCTCGACCGGCGCACCGAGCGCAAGGGCCGCCGGCGCCTGATCCGCTGCGACGGCAAGCATGCGCTGCCGGCGAGCGAGGCGCAGCGCGAGCGCGTCGTCAAGCTGATCGATCGCTTCGCGGCTTCGCAGCCCAACCCGGGCTTCTTCGAGGTGCTCGACGTGGCGCGGCGCATCGCGGGCACCGGCAGCCTCGGCGTGGAGCGCTACATCGTGCTGGTCGAGGGCAAGGGCTCGCCCGATGCCAACTACCTGCTCGATCTCAAGCAGGCGCTGCCGTCCTCGCTCGCGCCGCACCTGAAGAAGACGGCGCAGCCCGCCTGGGAATCGGAGGCGCACCGCGTGGTCGCCCTGCAGCGCCGCATGCAGGCCGTGTCGATGGCCTTCCTGCATCCGATCGTGACGCGCAAGCGCTCGTATGTGCTGCGCGGCCTGCAGCCCAGCGAGGACCGCGTGAGCCTCGACGTGCACCGCGCGCGGCCCGCCGACATCCGAGCCGTGCTTTCCGACATGGGGCAGCTCATGGCCTGGGCGCAATTGCGCAGCGCGGGCCGGCAGGGCTCGGCCATCGCGGACGCGCTGGTCGACTCCGGCGCTTCGGTGAAGTCGTGGCGGGGGGACCTGCTCGACGCCGCGCAGCAGTGCGCCGCGCAGGTGGCGCAGGACTGGGCGGCGTACTGCGAGGCCTACGACGCGGGCGCGCTGCTCACCCGGCCAGCCCGATCAGCCCGGCCACCGAGCGCAGCACGCTGACCGCCGCCAGCGCGATCAGCAGGTTCAGCACATGCCGCCTGAACTGCTCGGGCGACACCCCCTTGAACGAGCGCTGCCCCCACCAGATGCCGGCCAGCATCGCGGGCGCGAGCCACAGCGCCCATTTGAAGGTGTCGGGCCCGAGCAGCTTGCCGGTGGCGTGCGCGGCCGGCATCAGCGCGGCGCTCGCGAGCGAGACCACGTCGCTGAACAGCAGCAGTGCGATCAGCGTGGCGCGCAGCGCGGCCGGTGCCATCGCGGTGGTGCTCAGCAGCACCGCGATGGCGATGCCGCCGATGGCCGCCACGCCGTTGATGAAGCCCGAGGCCAGGCCGGCGCCGAAGCGCACCGCGCGCGTGGGCACCAGCGTGGCGCGCGCGCCGCTGCGCAGCAGCAGCGCGGCGGCCATCAGCAGCGCGCCGATCAGGAGGCGCAGCGGCGTCTCGGGCAGCCAGGCCAGCAGCGCCACGCCGAGCGGAATGAACAGCAGGTTGCCGAGCATCAGCCAGCCCAGCCAGGGCATGTCGACATCGCGCGCGATGCCGCGCAGCTGGCTCAGGCTCGCGAGGATCTCGAGCATGAAGATCGCGGGCACCACCAGCGCGGGCGAGACCACGAGCGACACGCCGGCCACCGTGATGGCCGAGAAGCCGAAGCCCGCGAAGCCGCGCACCACGCCGGCCGCGAACACCACGCACAGGCTGTAGACGAGCAGCAGCGGCGCCAGCGGCGGCGTCAGCAGGTCGGCCGGGTTCATGCCGCGAACAGCGGCAGCAGCTTGAGCCGCTGCACCTTGCCCGAGGGCCCGCGCGGCAGGTCGGTCACGAAGCGGTAGTGGCCCGGCGCCTTGTAGCGCCCGAGCGCCTCGGCGCTGAAGGCGCGCAGCTCGTCCTCGCCGCAGGCGCAGCCCTCGCGCAGCACGATGCACACGCCGACCTCCTGGCCGTAGTGGCGGTCGGGCACGCCGACGGCCGCGGCCTCGAGCACGGCGGGATGCCGCAGCAGGGCCTCGTCGATCTCGCGCGGCGCGATGTTCTCGCCGCCCTTGATGATCAGTTCCTTGATGCGGCCGGTGACGAAGAAGAAGCCGTCGGCATCGCGGTGGCCGAGGTCGCCGGTGCGCAGCCAGCCGTCGGGCGTGAAGCTGGCGCGCGTGGCCTCCTCGTTCTTGTAATAGCCGCGCATCACGTTGGGCCCGCGGATCGCGAGCTCGCCGGTGCTGCCGTCGGGCACTTCGGCGAGTGACGCGTCGATCACGCGCGCCGCGCAGCCCGAGGCGCGGCCGACCGAGCCCAGCTTGCGCCGTGCCGGATCGAGCGGGTTCGAGAACGAGGGCGCGGCGGTCTCGGTGAGGCCCATGGTCTCGACGATGCCGATGCCGAACAGGCGCTCGAAGGCGCGGTGGTGCTCGGGCGGCAACGCGGCCGAGGCCGAGCGGCAGAAGCGGATCGCGGCCGTGCGTTCGCGCGCGGGCGCCTCGCCCTCGAGCAGGTACGAGATCATGGTCGGCACCACGTTGATCCAGCTGCAACCCGTCTGCGCCGCCTGCTCCCAGAAGCGGCCGGCCGAGAACTTCGGCGGCATCGCGAGGCTGCCGCCGTGCGCGAGCGGCGCCAGCATGGTCACGCAGAAGGCATTGATGTGATAGAGCGGCAGCACCGCGAGCACGCGGTCGGCGCTTCCCAGCTCGTGCTCGGCGCTGATGGCCTGCGCGTTGGCCGCGAGGTTGCGCTGCGTGAGCATCACGCCCTTGGGCTGGCCCGTGGTGCCCGAGGTGTACATCAGCAGCGCGACCGCGTCGGGCGAAGGTGCGGGAAGCGCGGGAAGCGCGTTCGCTTCGACTTCCCCCGGCAGCGCGAGCCCGTCGGGATCGGCCACCAGCACCGACACCGGCCGGCCGATGTCCGCCAGCATCGCGCGCGCACGCGCTCTTCCCACTCGGGCGCCACGCAGACCACGCGGCAGTCGGAGTGCGCGAGCACGTAGCGCATCTGCTCGGGCTGCGACAGCAGGTTGACCGGGTTCACGACCATGCCCGCATGCATCGCGCCGAGCAGCAGCCGCAGCGTCTGCAGGCCGTTGGGCATCACGACCGAGACCGTGTCGCCGGGCCGCGCGCCGGCCGCCTGCAGCGCGCCGGCCACGCGGCGGCAACCGAGCGCGAGCGCGGTGCAGTCGATGCGCGCCTCGCTCTCGGTGGACAGCGCATACACCGCGCCCGGCTGGCGCGCGGCGACCTGCTCGATCAGGCCATGGACGGTGTCGCCGTCGCCCGCCGCCATGCTCAGTGCGCTCCGTGCTGCGCGAAGAAGGCGCCGAAGATCTGTTCCTCGCTCGGCACCTGCTCGGCGATCGGCCGCGACACGCGCGTGATGTTGAGGTAATGCCGGTAGTTCATGTTGTCGGAGAAGTTGTTGCGGCCCCAGGTGCCGCAGCCCATCGAGAGGGAGAACGGCAGGCCGTTGTCGAAGCTGCCGCCGGTGGCGATGCAGTGCGCCTGGTCGACGATCACGCGCGACACCGGCAGCGACAGGCCGAGCTCGAGCGCGCGCTCGGGCACGGCCGAATGCAGCCCCACCGAATGGCCCGCGCCCTCGTAGCCGTAGATGCGCTCGACGATCGAGGCCGCCTGCGCGAAGTCGCGCGCCGCATAGACCGCGAGCACCGGGCTCAGCTTCTCGCCCGAGAACGGATGATCGTGGCCCACGCCGTCCTCGGCCACCATCAGGATGCGCGGGTCGGCCTCCGCGATCGCCTGCCAGGCCGCGCGGTTGGCGCCGTCGACCTCGGCCGCGCGCTCGGCGATGGCGCGCGCCGACTGGCCGATGACCGCGGGCGAGAGCTTGCCCCCGGGCCACATCAACTGCTGCAGGGTGGCTTTCTGCGCCTCGCCGAGCATCACGGCGCCGCGGTCCTTGAGCGCGGCGAGCAGGCGCGCGCGCACCGCGTCGACGACCACCAGGCTGTTCTCCGACGAGCAGCTGGTCGCGTTGTCGAAGGTCTTCGAGCGCACGATGCGGTCGGCCGCGGCCTCGGTGTCGGCCGTCTCGTCGACGATGCCCGCGACATTGCCGGCGCCCACGCCGAAGGCCGGCGTGCCGCTCGCATAGGCGGCGCGCACGTTGGCCTGAGAGCCGGTCGCCACCACCAGGTCGCACAGCCGCATCAGCTCGGCCGTCGACTGCTTGTTGACCGGCGCGGGCAGCAACTGCACCAGGTCGCGCGGCGCGCCGATGCGGTCGAACTGCTGGTGGATGAATTCGATCAGCCGCGCCGCGGTGCTCCAGCCCTTGGGCGAGGGCGCGACGATCACCGCGTTGCGGCCCTTGAGCGCGTTGATGATCTTGTTGGCCGGCGTCGCGCCCGGGTTGGTCGAGGGCGTGATCGCGCACACCACGCCGACCGGCCGCGCGATCTCGACGATGCCGCGCGCCGGATCTTCGGCGATCACGCCGACCGAGCGCGCGCCCTGCAGGTCGCGCAGCAGGCCGAAGGTCTTGCGGTGGTTCTTGCGCACCTTGTCCTCGACGTTGCCCACGCCCGTGTCTGCCACCGCCAGCTCGGCCAGCTCGCGGTTGCGCGCGGGTTCGATGATGGCCCAGCCGGCGGCCGTGACCGCCATGTCGACCTGGGCCTGCGACCAGGTCTCGTAGGTGCGCTGTGCCGCGCGCGCGCGTGCCACCAGGTCGGCGATGGGGCCGTGGGCTTCAGAGGAGGATGCGGAGGGATTCATGGGATGAAGAGAGAAAAAACTAGTCGACGTGGATGTTCGCTTCCTTGGCGAGCTTGCTCCAGCGCACGAGTTCGGTGGAGACCACCTTGCCGAGCTGCTCGGGCGTGCCGCCCACGCCTTCGCTGCCCTGGGCCAGCAGCTTGTCGCGGATGTCGGGTTCCTTCACCACCGTGTTGATCACGCGGTTGAGCCGGTCGATCGCGGGTTGCGGCGTCTTCGCGGGCACGAACACCGCGTACCAGGAGTCGACGTCGAAGTCGGGAATGCCGGCCTCCTGCATCGTCGGCACGTCGGGGAACGCGGCGCTGCGCTTGGTGGTCGACACGGCCAGCGCCTTGAGCTTGCCGGCCTTCACGCAACTGTGCCGCGGCGGGGATCGACACCCACAACAGCGGCACCTGCCCGCCCATCACGTCGGTGACCGCCGGGCCGCCGCCGCGGTAGGGCACGTGCGTCATCTGCGTGCCGGTGCGCAGCTTCAGCAGCTCGCCCGCGAGGTGACCGGGCGAGCCGTTGCCCACCGAGGCGAAGGAGATGCTGTCGGGCTTGGCCTTGGCCATCGCGACCAGTTCGGCCACCGTGCTGGCGGGGAACTGCGGGTTCGCCACCAGGATCTGCGGCAGCGAGGCCACCAGGCCGACGGGCGCGAAGTCCTTCGCGGTGTCGAACGAGAGCTTGGTGTAGATGGCGGGGTTGATGGTGTGCGAGGACAGCGTGAACAGCACCGTGTAGCCGTCGGCCGCCGACTTGGCGACGAGTTCGGTGCCGATCGAGCCGGCCGCGCCGCCGCGGTTGTCGATGACGACCGGCTGGCCCAGCAGCGTCTGGAAGCGTTCCTGCACGATGCGCGCGATCACGTCGGTGCCACCGCCGGGCGGGTAGGGCACGATCAGCTTGATCGGCTTGCTGGGGTAGTCGCTCCCGTTCTGCGCCAGCGCGGCAAGCGGCGATGCCAGCGCCGCGGCGGCCAGCAGCCCCGCGCGCAACCAGGGGGCGGACAAGGACAGTCTCATACGGGTCTCCTTCTCGTTGTGGTGGCGGGGGCGGTGGCGGGGCGGTAGCCCAGCGTGGCGCTGGCGTCGCGCGCGCAGGCCATGATGCGTTCGGAGAGTTCGCGTGCCTGGGTGCGCGCGAAGCGGATGGAGGGCACGCTCATGCCGACGGCGGCCACGGCCGTGCCGCGCGCATCGAACACCGGCACGCCGAGGCCGCAGACGCCCAGGCGCCATTCCTCGCGGTTCTCGGCATAGCCGCGCGCGCGGCTGCGCTCGAGCTCGGCCTGCAGCGCATCGAAGTCGACGATGCTGTGCGGCGTGTGGGGCTGCAGCGTGCCGAACAGCGCCCGCAGCGCGGTGGCGTCGAGCCGAGCGGCCGCGAGCATCGCCTTGCCCGAGGCCACGCAGCAGGCCGGCGCGCGGCCGCCGATGCGCGAATAGGCGGCCACGGGCAGCGGGCTGTCGAACTTGTCGAGGTAGACGATCTCGGCGCCATCGAGCACCGCGAGGTGGATGGTCTCGCCGCTGGCCTGCGCCAGTGCCGCGAGATGCGGGCGCAGCAGCGCGCCGATGTCGGCCGCCTCGGAGACCATGGCGCCGAGCTCGAACAGGCGCAGGCTCGGCCGGTAGGCGCTGGTGTCGGCGTCCTGCACCGCCCAGCCGCATTCCACCAGCGTCTGCAGCGTGCGATGGGCATTGCTGCGCGCCATGCCGAAGGCATTGGCGACGTCGATCACGCGACAGGCGCGTGCCTGGCGCGCCATCCATTCCATGACGGCGAGGCCTTTGGCGAGCGTGGAATCCATGCGTCTCCGTTGTCCCGACGCTTGCTATAGATTCCAAATATTGGAACAGCGTTCGGATAATTGAAACTCAATGTACAAACGCGGCCTGCGCTTGTCAACGCGACACTTTCGGCTGACATGGGCTCTGGGAGGCTGTCGAATGCGGGTAGCCGGACGCAGAGGACGCAAAGGTTTCGCGAAAGACGCAAAAGGAACTCAAGAAGAAATTTGGTTTTCCCTTTCGCGTCCTTTGCGAAACCTTCGCGTCCTCTGCGTGCGGAAGTCCGCTCCCGCATTCAGTGCCGGTGCCGCCCCGCCATCAACCCGATCACCTCGCGGAAGATCGCGTTGCCCGTCGAGGCCGCGAGGTCCAGCACGTGGCTGTGGCTGTAGTAGGGGCTCAGGTCCAGCCCCACGCCGATGCCCGCGATCGCGATGTCGCGCTGCTGCTCCTGGCGCGCCAGCACCTCGCGCAGATGGTGGTCGAGGTAGTGCGGATCGTTGGCGAGATGGGTCGCGCTGTCCATCGGCGAGTCGTCGGAGATCACCAGAAGCAGCTTGCGTTCCTCGCTGCGCGCGCGCAGCCGCGTGCAGGCCCAGTCCACGGCTTCGCCGTCGATGCCCTCGCGGAACAGCTCGGGCCGCAGCAGCGCGGCCATCGGCGCGCGCGCGCGGCGCCACGGCGTGCCCGCGGCCTTGAACACCAGGTGGCAGCGCTCGTTGAGCCGGCCTGGGTGCGCGGGCCGGCCCGCGCGCAGCCAGTCGGCGCTGCGCGCGCGGCCGCCGTTCCAGGCGCCGGTGGTGAAGCCCAGCACCTCGCTGACCACGCCGGCCTGCTCGAGGGCGCGCGCGAGCACGTCGACCAGCATCGCGACCGATTCGGCATGCTCCTTCATCGAGCCCGAGCAATCGATGAGGAAGCTGACCACGCAATCGGCCAGCGGCTCCTCGCGCTCGATGCGGAACAGCCGCCGCTCGGCCGGCGAGGCCACGAGCTGGGCGAGCCGGCGGCCGTCGATGCGGCCTTCCTCCTGGCCGCCATCCCAGCCGTCGCGCTCGGGCACGGCCAGCAGGGCGCGCAGTTCGCGCGCGAGCCGCGCCAGGTTCACGCCCTGCGCCGCGATGCGGCGGTCGAGCCGTTCGCGCAATTCGGCCAGCAGCTCGCGGCGCACCAGCGTGGCGGCCTCGTGCTCGCGGTCGTGCTCGGTGGTGAAGACGCGGTAGGCGGCGCCGGCCTCCTCGAGCAGCCGGCTGCGCCCGGATTGCGCGCTGACGTGCTGCTCGACGATCTCGCGGTCCATCTCGGCGACCAGGCTGAACACGCTGCGCTTGTCGTCGGTGTCGTTCTGGCGCGTGTCGGGCGCTTCGTCATCGCCGCCGGCCTCGTGCAGCATCGTGGCGACCGTGCGCGCGATCGCCAGCGCATGCACGGCATACGCGGCCTGGTCGAAACGATCGCGCCGCAGCCCGCCGAGCGCATGGCCGATGCGCGGCGCGAGCGCGAAGCGCGTGGCCTCGAGCATGTCCTCGGTTTCCTCGACCACTTGCTCGCCGCTCACGCGCGCACGGCAGATCTGCGCCACCGCGTACAGCAGCAGGCCGCGCGCGGTCTCGGTCAGGCCCGAATGGTGGAAGGCCAGCGACCACTGTTCGTGGCGATGGCGCAGGTTGCGCCGCATGCCGGCCATGGCCTCGGGCACCAGCGCCTCGGCGCGGAACTGCTCGAGCATCTCGAACAGCATGCGCTCCACCGGTTCCTCGGGCTGCAGCGTGCGGTGCAGCGCGGCGTCGGAGCCGGCGATGCGCAGCGCGAGGCCGTCGGCCACGCCGCGAAACGATTCGAAGTCGTCGGTCTCGGGCGAGGGATGCAGGTGCGGCGCGAACCACGGCAGCGGCACGCGGCCGCGGTGCAGGCGCCGGCCGCGAAAGTGCAGGTCGCGCTCGCCGCTGAAGGCGCGCACCACGCCCGCGCAGAGCTCGGCGACGCGCTCCTCCTGCCGAACCTTGCGGATGTCCTGCTGCGTCATGGCGCGCCGCGCTCAGCCGTCCGCAAGCCGGTGCGACTCCGCGAGCTCGCGGTCGAAGCAGCGCTGGAAGTACTCGGCCACCAGCGGCCGCTCGGCCTCGTCGCACTTGTTGACGAACGAGAGGCGGAAGGCCAGCGCCACGTCCTGGAAGATCTCGAGGTTCTCGGCCCAGGTGATCACGGTGCGCGGCGACATCAGCGTCGACAGGTCGCCGGCCGCGAAGCCCTTGCGCGTGAGGTCGGCCACCGCCACCATCGCCGCGACCGTGGCGCGGCCCGCCGCGTCGGCCAGCGAGGGCACGCGCGCCTGCACGATCGCGATCTCTTCGGCCGTGGGCAGGTAGTCGAGCGAGGCGACGATGTTCCAGCGGTCGATCTGCGCATGGTTGAGCCGCTGCGCGCCGTGATACAGCCCGTTGAGGTTGCCCAGGCCGACCGTGTTGGCGGTGGCGAACAGCCGGAAGAAGGGGTGCGGGCGCAGCACCTTGTTCTGGTCGAGCAGCGTGAACTGGCCGTCGCGCTCGAGGATGCGCTGGATCACGAACATCACGTCGGGCCGGCCCGCGTCGTACTCGTCGAAGATCAGCGCCACCGGCCGCTGCAGCGCCCAGGGCACCATGCCTTCCTGGAACTCGGTGACCTGCTTGCCGTCGCGCAGCACCACCGCGTCCTTGCCGACCAGGTCGAGCCGGCTGATGTGGCCGTCGAGGTTGAGCCGCACGCAGGGCCAGTTCAGCCGCGCCGCCACCTGCTCGATGTGGGTCGACTTGCCGGTGCCGTGCAGCCCCTGCACCATCACGCGCCGGTCGCGCATGAAGCCCGCGAGGATCGCGAGCGTCACGTCGGGGTTGAAGCGGTAGACCGCGTCGATCTCGGGCACGTGCGCGTCGCGCTCGGCGAAGGCGGGCACCTGCAGGTCGGCGTCGATGCCGAAGGTCTCGCGCACGCCGACGAGGCGCGTGGGGTGGAGGGCGGCGATGTCGTTCATGGGGTGGTGGCGGTGGCTCCGCATGGATGCGAAGAAGAATGCGGGCTTCCGTACGCAGAGGACGCGAAGGTTGCGCGAAAGACGCAAAAGGAATCCAAGAAAAATTTGGTACTTCCCTTTCGCGTTCTTCGCGAAATCTTCGCGTCCTCTGCGTACGGCTGTTCGTGTTTCATCCTAGGCCTGTGCACGGCGCGCCGGCCCCGCGTCGGCATCGATGCGGCTCAGCGCGAGCGCCGCGCGCTGCAGCGCGGGCAGCAGCGTCTTCGCCTTCGCGATGTCGAGCCGCATCACCGGCGCCTGCACCGCGATGCAGAGGTTCGACGGGTTCTCGCCCGTGGCCGGCACCAGCGCGGCGATGCACAGCAGGCCGGGCAGGAACTCCTCGTTGTCGATCGCGAAGCCGTTCTCGCGCACGCGCTGGATCTCGGCCTCGAGCGCCGCGGCATCGGTCAGCGTGCTCGCCGTGTAGGCCTCGAGCGAGGCATTCGCCAGCAGCCGGCGGCGCTGCGCCTGGCCCATCTGCGCGAGGAACATCTTGCCGCTGGCCGAGCAGTGCACCGGCACGCGCGAGCCCGGGTGCAGGTAGAAGCGCAGCGGCGCCGCGGTCTCCACGCGGTCGAGGTAGACCACCTCGCTGCCCGAGAGGGCCGTGAGGTTGCAGCTCTCGCCGATCTCCTCGACCAGCTGGCGCAGCACCGTGTGGCGCGCGCCGTGCAGGCTGTCGTTGAACAGCAGGTTCTCGGCCAGCCGGCGCAGCCGCGTGCCCATGCCGTAGTGGCGTCCGTCGCCCTCGCGCTGCAGCAGGCCCGCACCCTCCATCTGCTGCAGCATGCGGTGCAGCGTGGGCTTGGGCAGGCCGGTCTCCTCCACCAGGCCCTGCAGCGAGTAGCGCTGGTCCTTGGCGGCGATCACCTCGAGCAGCGCGAACAGCCGCATCGCCGGGGTGTCGGCGCCCGGGGCCTCGGCGGAAGGGGGGAGCGACTGGACGATCTTCATGGCGGCGGATCATAGTCCTTTTGCAAAAAATAGAACATTCCGTACCGTTTTTTGGAATTTGTTTGACGCCGCCCGGCGCCCGTCCTATAGTCCGCCCGATTCGCCAACCCCGAAATACGGAACTTCCCGTTCCGTCTTTTTGCAGTCCGCCGTCCAGCCCTTCATCCGCAGGAGACACCGACCCATGAGCAAGCAACCCACCCGCGAAGCCGTCACCGGCGTGCAGAAGATGACGCCCTCCGAGGCCTTCGTCGAGACCATGGTCGCCAATGGCGTGACCGACATCTTCGGCATCATGGGCTCGGCCTTCATGGACGCGATGGACATCTTCGCGCCCGCCGGCATCCGCCTCGTGCCCGTGGTGCACGAGCAGGGCGCGGCCCACATGGCCGACGGCTATGCCCGCGTGTCGGGCCGCCACGGCGTGGTGATCGGCCAGAACGGCCCCGGCATCAGCAACTGCGTGACCGCCATCGCGGCCGCCTACTGGGCGCACAGCCCGGTGGTGATGATCACGCCCGAGACCGGCACCATGGGCATGGGCCTGGGCGGCTTCCAGGAAGCCAACCAGCTGCCGATGTTCCAGGAGTTCACCAAGTACCAGGGCCATGTGAACAACCCCAAGCGCATGGCCGAGTACACCGCGCGCTGCTTCGACCGCGCCATCTCCGAGATGGGCCCGACCCAGCTCAACATCCCGCGCGACTACTTCTACGGCGAGATCACGACCGAGATCCCGAAGCCGATGCGCGTGGAGCGCGGCGCCGGCGGCGAGAACAGCCTCAACGCCGCGGTCGAGCTGCTGGCCACCGCGAAATTCCCGGTCATCCTCTCGGGTGGCGGTGTGGTCATGGGCGATGCCGTCGAAGAGTGCAAGGCGCTCGCCGAGCGCCTGGGCGCGCCGGTGGCCAACGGCTACCTGCGCAACGACTCCTTCCCCGCGAGCCATCCGCTGTGGGCCGGCCCGCTGGGCTACCAGGGCAGCAAGGCCGCGATGAAGCTGATCGCGCAGGCCGACGTGGTGCTCGCGCTCGGCTCGCGCATGGGCCCGTTCGGCACGCTGCCGCAGCACGGCATGGACTACTGGCCCAAGGACGCGAAGATCATCCAGGTCGAGGCCGACCACACCAACCTGGGCCTGGTGAAGAAGATCACCGTCGGCATCCACGGCGATGCCAAGGCCACGGCCAAGGCCCTGCTCGAGCGCCTCGCGGCCAAGACCCTGGCCTGCGACGCCACCAAGGCCGAGCGCGCCGCGAAGATCAAGGCCGAGAAGGAAGCCTGGGAGAAGGAACTCGACGCCTGGACCCACGAGCGCGACCAGTTCAGCCTCGACGTGATCGAGGAAGCCAAGGGCGAGAAGACGCCCACCGGCGGCACCTACCTGCATCCGCGCCAGGTGCTGCGCGAACTCGAGAAGGCGATGCCGCCGCGCGTGATGGTCTCGACCGACATCGGCAACATCAATGCGGTGTCGAACAGCTACCTGCGCTTCGAGGAGCCGCGCTCCTTCTTCGCGCCGATGAGCTTCGGCAACTGCGGCTACTCGCTGCCCACCATGATCGGCGCCAAGTGCGCCGCGCCCGACCGTCCGGCCGTGGCCTATGCGGGCGACGGCGCCTGGGGCATGAGCATGGTCGAGATCATGACCGCCGTGCGGCACGACATTCCCGTGACCGCGGTCGTGTTCCACAACCGCCAGTGGGGCGCCGAGAAGAAGAACCAGGTCGACTTCTACAACCGCCGCTTCGTCGCTGGCGAGCTCGAGAGCGAGAGCTTCGCGGGCATCGCCAAGGCCATGGGCGCCGAGGGCATCGTGGTCGACCGCCTCGAGGACGTGGGCCCGGCGCTCAAGAAGGCCATCGACCTGCAGATGAACCAGCGCAAGACCTGCGTGATCGAGATCATGTGCACGCGCGAACTCGGCGATCCGTTCCGCCGCGATGCGCTCGCGAAGCCCGTGCGCTTCCTCGACAAGTACAAGGACTACGTCTGATCGGGCGGCGCCGCGCATGACCGACCAGCTGCTCACGCTCAACGCGGGCTCGTCGTCGATCAAGGTCGCGCTGTTCGACGCGGCCGGCGCCGATGGGGCCTTGCCCGCCGCGCACTGGTCGGGCCAGGCCGATGGCCTGGGCGCGGGCCTCGATGCGCGGCTGCGCATCCGCGATGCGCAGGGCCGCACGCTGCACGACGCGAAGCTCGAAGGCGATGCGCGCTCGCACCGCGGCGCGCTGGCCGCGCTGCTCGACTGGCATGCGCAACAGGGTGGCGCCGGCCGCATCGCGGGCGTGGGCCACCGCATCGTGCATGGCGGCATGGACTTCGTGGCGCCGGTGCGCATCGACGACGCCGTGCTCGAGGACCTGGCCGCGCTCGAGCCGCTCGCGCCGCTGCACCAGCCGCACAACCTCGCGGGCGTGCGCGCCGCGATGCAGGCCTTCGCCGGCGTGCCGCAGGTGGCCTGCTTCGACACCGCCTTCCACGCGGTGCAGCCCGAACTCAATCGCCGCTTCGCGCTGCCGCGCGAACTGTACGACGCAGGCGTGCGGCGCTATGGCTTCCACGGGCTCTCGTACGAGTCGATCGCGCACCAGCTCTCGCGGCAGGCACCCGAGGTCGCGAACGGCCGCGTGATCGTCGCGCACCTGGGCAACGGCGCCTCGATGTGCGCCATCGCGCAGGGGCGCTCGGTCGCCACCACCATGAGCTTCTCGCCGCTCGACGGCCTCACGATGGGCACGCGCTGCGGCCGGCTCGATGCGGCCGTGGTGCTCTACCTGATGCGCTCGCGCGGCATGTCGGCCGACGCGGTCGAGAAGCTGCTGTTCCGCGAATCGGGCCTGCTCGGGCTCTCGGGCGTGTCGAGCGACATGCGCGCGCTGGAAGCATCGGACGAACCCGCGGCCGCCGAAGCCATCGATCACTTCGTCGAACAGGTGGTGCAGCACATGGGCGGCCTCGCGGCTGCGCTTCGCGGCGTCGATGCGATCGTGTTCACGGGCGGCATCGGCGAGAACGGTGCCGCGTTGCGCGCGCGGGTGCTCGAGGACTGCGCGTGGATGGGCGTGGAGCTCGATGCCGCCGCCAATGGCGGTGGGCAGGCGCGGATCTCGACCGGTAGCAGTCGCGTCAGTGCATGGGTACTGCGCACCGACGAGGAAGCGGTGATCGCGCGCCACACGGCGCGCGTGCTCGCCTAACCCGGCAGCGGCGCCACCGCCCCGCGCGGCACGCTCGCGCCGCAATGGCGCAGGAAGTCCGCGGTCGCGCGGCCCAGCAGCTTGTCGCGGTGCATCACGGTCGCGAGCCGCCGCGTGCCCGCGGGCAGCTTCGTGCGCAGCTCGATCAGGTGCCCGTCCTCCAGCGCCTGCGCCACCGTGTAGCGCGAGAGGCAGGCCAGCCCCGTGCCCGAGGCCACCACGCGCTTGATGGCCTCGGTGCTGCCGAGCTCGAAACCCACCTGCACCTGCTCGAGGTTCTGGATCAGCCAGGCATCGGTGACCTGGCGCGTGCCCGAGCCATGCTCGCGCAGCACCCCAGGTGGCCTGCGACAGCTGCCGGTGCGTGGCGACCCGGTCGGCCAGCGCATGGCCGGGCGCGGCCACGATCACGAGTTCGTCGGTGCGCCAGGCGCGCACCACCAGGTCGGGATGGGTCTGCGGCCCCTCGATGAAGCCGACGTCGACGTCGAAGCCCGCCACCGCGTCGATCACGTCGCGCGTGTTGGCGATGTGCAGGTGCACCTGGCTCTGCGGATGCAGCGCGGTCCAGGCCGACACGCGCTCGGGCAGCAGGTATTCGCCGATGGTGAAGCTGGCCGCCACGCGCAGCGGCGCCGCATGCTCGCCGCTGAACAGGGCCTGCACCTCCGCGGCCTGGTCGAGCAGTGCCTGGGCCTTGGGCAGCAGCGCGCGGCCGTTCTCGTTGAGCACCAGCCGGCGGCCGATGCGGTCGAACAGCAGGGCGCCGACCGAGCCCTCGAGATCGGCCAGCGCGCTGCTGGCGGCCGACTGCGAACGCGCGATGCGGTCGGCCGCGGCACGCGTGCTGCCGCCGCGCGCGGTGGCCACGAAGACCTCGAGCTGGCGCAGGTTGAGGCGCAGGCGGGTCGAATTCTGCTGATCTGATTTTCCGGTCATCGTGAGCAATATTCTGCGCTTTTCCGTTCGATCGATGCTGCCTACCATCGGCCGGCCACGCTTGAAAACAAAGGACCGCCAGTGTTCAGTTTCCTGTCCCGCGAGCCCGTGCACGATCCGCTGGCGGCGCCCACGCCCACCGACCGGACCGAGGTCAAGACCACCACCTGCTACATGTGCGCCTGCCGCTGCGGCATCCGCGTGCACCTGCGCGAGGGCGAGAACGGGCCCGAGGTGCGCTACATCGACGGCAACCCCGACCACCCGCTCAACAAGGGCGTGATCTGCGCCAAGGGCTCCTCGGGGATCATGAAGCAGGTGTCGCCCGCGCGGCTCACGCAGCCGCTGCTGCGCAAGCCCGGCAGCGAACGCGGCGCCGGCGAGTTCGAGCCGATCGGCTGGGACCGCGCCTTCGAGATCCTGACCGAGCGGCTCGCGAAGATCCGCGCCACCGATCCGAAGAAGTTCGCGCTGTTCACCGGCCGCGACCAGATGCAGGCGCTCACCGGCCTGTTCGCGCGCCAGTTCGGCACGCCCAACTACGCGGCGCATGGCGGCTTCTGCTCGGTCAACATGGCCGCGGGCATGATCTACACCATCGGCGGCAGCTTCTGGGAATTCGGCGGCCCCGACCTCGAGCGCGCCAAGCTGTTCGTGATGATCGGCACCGCCGAGGACCACCACAGCAACCCGATGAAGATCGCCATCAGCAAGTTCAAGCGCGATGGCGGGCGCTTCATCTCGATCAACCCGGTGCGCACCGGCTACTCGGCGATCGCCGACGAATGGATCCCGATCAAGCCCGGCACCGACGGCGCGCTGCTGATGGCGCTGCTGCACGAGCTGATCGCGAGCGAGCTGATCGACCATGCCTTCCTCCAGCGCTTCACCAACGCGCCGCAGCTGGTGGTGCTCGATGACTGCGAGCGCGAAGGCCTGTTCGCCTTCGACCCCGAGCGCGGCCCGCCGGGCGACGGCCGCCATCCGCACAACAAGCTGGTGTGGGACAAGGCCAGCGGCACCGTGAAGCCCGCGTATCCCGAGGGCATCGCCGACGGCTGCGATCCCGCGCTCGAGGGCCACTACACGCTGGCCGACGGCACGCGCGTCGCGCCCTCGTTCCAGCTGCTGCGCGAGCGCGTCGCGAGCTGCACGCCCGAATGGGCGCAGGCCATCACGGGCATCGATGCCGCGCGCATCCGACAGCTGGCGCGCGAGATGGGCGAGACCGCGCTGCGCCAGGCCTTCGAGCTGCCGATCGCCTGGACCGATGCCTGGGGCAAGCGGCACGAGACGACGCAGGCGCGGCCCGTGGCCTTCCATGCGATGCGCGGGCTGGCGGCGCATTCGAACGGCTTCCAGACCGTGCGCGCGCTCGCGATCCTGATGAGCGTGCTCGGCACCATCGACGCGCCCGGCGGCTTTCGCCACAAGGCGCCGTACCCGCGCCACATCGTGCCCAACTACCGGGCCTTCAACGACCCCGGCATGATCCAGCCCAACACGCCGCTCAATGCGGCGCCGCTGGGCTTTCCGGCCAGTCCCGACGAACTCGCGATCAACCCCGACGGCTCGCCGATCCGCATCGACCATGCCTTCTCGTGGGAGCATCCGCTGTCGGCCCACGGGCTGATGCACAACGTCATCACCAATGCGGTGAAGGGCGATCCCTACCGCATCGACACCTTGCTGATCTTCATGGCCAACATGGCCTGGAACTCGAGCATGAACACGATGGCCGTGCGCGAGATGCTCAACCGCAAGGACGACCAGGGCGAGTACATGATCCCGTTCCTGGTGGTGTGCGATGCCTTCCAGAGCGAGACCGTGGCCTTCGCCGACCTGGTGCTGCCCGACACCACCTACCTCGAGCGCCACGACGCGATGAGCATGCTCGACCGGCCGATCTCGGAGTTCGACGGGCCGGTGGATTCGGTGCGCATCCCGGTGGTGCCGCCCACCGGGCAGTGCAAGCCGTTCCAGGAGGTGCTGATCGAGCTGGCCTCGCGGCTCAAGTTTCCGGCCTTCACCACGGCCGAGGGTGGCCGCAAGTACGCCGACTATCCCGACTTCGTCGTCAACTTCCAGCCGCAGCCGGGCATCGGCTTTCTGATGGGATGGCGCGGCAAGGACGGCACCGAGCACCTGCGCGGCGAGCCCAATCCCAAGCAGTGGGAGGCCTATGCGCAGAACAACTGCGTGTTCCAGTACCACATGCCCGAGACCATGCACTACATGCGCAACTGGAACCGCGAGTACCTCGACTTCGCGAAGGACAAGGGCTGGCGCCAGCGCAACGACCCGGTGCAGCTCGCGCTCTATTCCGACACCCTGCAGAGCTTCCGCCTCGCCGCGCAGGGCAAGAGCGCGGGCCGCCAGCCGCCCGAGGGCCTGCGCGAGCGCATCGCCACCTACTTCGATCCGCTGCCCTTCTGGTATGCGCCGCTCGAGGAGGCCGCGACCGACACCGCGGCCTATCCGCTCAATGCGCTCACGCAGCGGCCGATGGCGATGTACCACTCGTGGGATTCGCAGAACGCGTGGCTGCGGCAGATCCACAGCCACAACTACCTGCATGTGAATCCGGTAACGGCCGAAGCCGCGGGCATTGCCGACGGCGGCTGGTGCTGGGTCGAGAGCCAGTGGGGCAAGGTGCGCTGCATGCTGCGCTACAGCGAGGCGGTGGAGCCCGGCACCGTGTGGACCTGGAATGCCATCGGCAAGGCCGACGGTGCATGGCAGCTCGCGCCGGGCGCCGACGAGGCGCGCAAGGGCTTCCTGCTCAACCACCTGATCAGCGAGGAGCTGCCGTGCGCGGGCACGGCCAGCGGGCGCATCAGCAATTCGGATCCGATCACGGGGCAGGCCGGCTGGTACGACGTGCGCGTGCGCATCCGGCCGGCCGAGCCCGGCGAACCCGAGGAGAGCTATCCGCAGTTCGCGAGCATGCCGAGCGCACCCGGGGTGCTGGGCAAGGCGGCGCAGGTGTTGACGTACTTTGCGGGGAGGGGGCGGAAATGATGCAGTGGTTGAAGGACTTGCTGGCGAGCGCATCGCAGCCCCAGCCCGTGGCGGAAGCTGCCGGTGCCTTTCTCCCTCCCCCTCTGGGGGAGGGCAGGGGTGGGGGGCAGCGGCGATGCCATCGGGCGCATGGCCTCCGCGACGGCTGTCGTGCCCCCACCCCCGGCCCTCCCCCAGAGGGGGAGGGGGACATACCGCTCGCGCCGAGCCCGGCGAAACCCTCGCCAAGCAACTCGCCCTCGTCATCGACCTCAACGTCTGCGTCGGCTGCCATGCCTGCGTGACCTCGTGCAAGCAGTGGAACACCTCGGGCAGCGCGGGCCCGCTCGCGGATTTCGAGCCCTATGGCGCCAACCCCACGGGCACCTTCTTCAATCGCGTGCAGACCTACGAGGCCGGTTCGTTCCCGAACACCGACACCGTGCACTTCCCCAAGAGCTGCCTGCACTGCGAGGACCCGCCCTGCGTGCCGGTCTGTCCGACCGGCGCGAGCTACAAGCGCAAGGAAGACGGCATCGTGCTGGTCGACTACGACAAGTGCATCGGCTGCAAGTACTGCGCCTGGGCCTGTCCCTACGGCGCGCGCGAGCTCGACGAGGAACGCCAGGTCATGACCAAGTGCACGCTGTGCGTCGACCGCATCTACGACGAGCAGCTGCCCAAGGAAGACCGCAAGCCCGCCTGCGTGAAGGCCTGCCCCACCGGCGCGCGCCTGTTCGGCGACGTGAAGGATCCCGACTCCGAGGTCTCGCGCGCGATCCGCGAGCGCGGCGGCTATGCGCTGATGCCCGAGTGGGAGACCAACCCCGCCAACCGCTACCTGCCGCGCCGCAACATGGCCGCGCCCGCGCAGGGCACGCCGGAGTAGCGCGCATGCATCCGCCTTCTCGATCCTCTTCTTCACCACGCTGGCCGGCGCCGCGCAGGGCCTGGTGGCCGCGCTCGCGCTGGCCGTGCTGTTCGGCCTCGGGCTGTCGCCGGGCTTCCTCGGCAGCGCGCTGGCGCTGGCCGAAGTGCTGCTGGTCGCGGGCCTCGCGGCCTCGTTCATGCACCTGGGCCGCAAGACGCGCGCATGGCGCGCGGTGCTGATGTGGCGCACCTCGTGGATGTCGCGCGAGGTGATCGTGCTGCCGGCCTTCATCGCGCTGGTCGCGCTGTGGTGGCTCGCGCTGCGGCTCGATGTCGCAGCGTCCTGGTCGGTGCTGCTGCCCGTGCTGGTGCTGGGGGGCGCCATCGCGCTGTGGTACTGCACCGCGATGATCTATGCCTGCCTGCGCTTCATCCAGGAGTGGGCGCATCCGCTGACCATCGCCAACTTCATGCTGATCGGGTTGTCGTCGGGCCTGGTGCTGGCCTGCGCGCTCGCGGCGTGGGCCGGCGAGGCGCGCTTCGTGCAGGCCTTCGGCCCATGGGCGCTGGCCCTCACGCTCGTGGCCTGGGCCGTGCGTGCGTTCAGCCTGCGCCGCAATGCGCGGCTGCGCCCACGCTCCACCCTGCAGTCGGCCACGGGCATCCGCACGCACAAGCTGGTGCAGAAGTCGATGGGCATGTCGGCGGGCTCGTTCAATACGCGCGAGTTCTTCCATGGCGCCTCGCAGCTCGCGCTGCGCCAGGTCAAGCTGGGCTTCCTGCTGCTGGCCTTCGCGCTGCCCGCGCTGCTGCTGGCCTGGGGCCTCGCGAGCGCGGCCGCGCTCCCCTGGCTGCTCGCGGTGCTGGTGCAGGCGCCGGGCTTGCTGGCCGAGCGCTGGTTCTTCTTCGCGCAGGCGCGGCATCCGCAGAACCTGTACTACCAGGTGGTGTCGTAGCCGCGGCAACTGCTTACTGGGTGCCGGTCTGGCTCTGGCCGCCGCCACCACCGTTGCCGGTCACGCCGCCCACGCCCGCCGTGCCGCCGCCGCCCGGGCTCGCGGCTTGCGAACTCGGCGCGGGCTGCGTCATGCCTTGCGAGCCCGCAGTCGCGGCGTCATTGCGGCGATGCGACATGACGTTGTAGCCCGCCACCAGCAGCATCACCACGATCACCGCGCCAATGGCCCAGCGGAACACCCGCTTGTTGTCGCGCTCGTCGTTTCTGGCCTGTTCGATTCTCATGGTCGCTTCCTTTCGGGGATGCCTGGAACGGCTTCAAGTTGCAATGCCACGCGCGGGCCGCCTGTCGGACGGCGGCGCGCACGCATGCAGGCGCTAGGGTTAGCACGCTGGCCGGATGCCGGGTGGTGATGCAAAAACACGCGTTGCCTTCCGAACGACAGGTTGCCCCTTCCGATGACCGACCACCTGTATTTCTTCAGTGCGAATTCCTACGTCTACGCCTCGCGCAAGGACGACTTCCCCGCCACCTCCAGACCCCATGCGGTGCTGCTGTTCTCCGTCGACGGCACGCCGCTCACGCTGCGCACGCCGCGCGGTCAGTTCGTGGGCGGTGCGATCGCGGTGGCGCCGCAGACGGTGCGCACGCTGAGCATGTCGACCGCGGGCCTGGTGAGCATCAACCTGCCGCCCTCGTCGCCGTTCTTCAGTGCCTTCAGCAGCATCGTGCCGCCGGGTGCGCACGTGCTCGAGCGCAAGGCCTTCAGGCTCTTCGACGGCTTCCTCGCCGGCATGCACGAGGGCGCGCGCAAGCCCGCGCAGGCCGAGGAGATCTTCCACGACCTGGTCACGACGGCGGTGGAGCAGCTGCCGCGCGCGCAGCGCATCGACACGCGCGTGCTCGAGGTGCTGCGCTACCTCGACGAGGCGCCCGAGGCCACGCTGGTCGAACTCGCGCGCGCCTTCGAGCTGTCGCCGCACCGCATGTCGCACCTGATCTCCAATTCGCTCGGGCTGTCGTTCGTGCCTACCAGGCCTGGCGCAAGCAGGTGCGCGTGTGCAAGCTCCTGTACTCGGGCCGCTCGCTCACCGACATCGCGCACGAGGCGGGCCTGAGCGACTCGGCGCATCTCTCGCACTTCTACCGGCACTGGTACGGGCAGAGCCCGTCGTACTCGCGCGACCGCGAGTCGGTGAAGTTCTTCTCCTGATCCCGCCCACAGAAAAAGCCGCCGCGGGGCGAACCTCGCGGCGGCTTGCTTCAGGGTGGCGCGTTCAGCGCGGCATCTGCTTCGTCGTCACGGTCGAGAAGCCCGTCTTCACGATCGAGGGAATGCCGATGTCGAGGTACTGGTCGGCATCGTCGTACTTCGGCCAGGTCACGCCGACCTTGGCGACGTTGGGATCGCCCGTGGTGGCGAAGCGGGTCCACATGCTCATCACCTCGTCGCTGAGCCGGTAGTCACGATCGCTCACGCCCGGGTCGGCCGGGATGTCGGGGCTCGCGGGCAGCAGCGAGGTGCCGTAGATGCGCCCGACCGTGGCGAGCGAGCCGTACTGGTAGGACACCTCGAGCCCGTGGTAGGCCGCCACGCCCGCATTGGCCCAGTTCACCGGCACGTGCGTGAAGATGTAGGTGTAGATCGGCGACTTCTGCACCTTCACCATCTGCTTGAGGAAGTTGCCGCGCAGTGGGTTCGCCGCCGTGATCTCGGCGCCGCCGTTGCCCACCATGAAGGGCACGTCGCTGTGCTTGTTGTCGAGGATCAGGTTGCCGATGGTGTCGGGCAGCGACCAGTCGTCGACCGTGAAGGCCGTGGTGTAGCCGCTGCCGCTCGCGAATGAGGCCGCGACGATGTCCTGCCACGGCTTCTTGCGCAGCGCGTCGATGTCGGCCGCGCCCACCTTGGCCATCAGCTTCACGCCGTACTGCTCGGTCTGCGCAAGCGGCGTGCCGGCGGTGGTCCAGCCGGCTTCGGCGATGGCGCGATGGAACAGCCCCTTGGCCAGCGGCGAGGCCACGAGCCAGTTGGTCTTCATGCCGCCGCCCGAGTCGGCCCCAGATGGTGACGTTGCCGGGATCGCCGCCGAAGCCTTCGATGTTCGCCTGCACCCATTCGAGCGCCGCGATCAGGTCGAGCTGGCCGTAGTTGCCCGAGGACTTGTGGGCCGACTCGGCCGTGAGCGCCGGATGCGCCATGTAGCCCAGCGCGCCGATGCGGTGCTGCACCGTGACCGACACCACGCCGTGGTTGGGCAGGTTCGGCAGGTTGTCGCTCGCGCGGTTCACCGAGCCGGTGGTGAGGCCGCCGCCATGGAACAGCACCATCACCGGCAGCTTCTCGCCCTTCTTCTTCGCGGGCGTGGTGATGTTGAGGCGCAGCACGTCCTCGCCCATGCCGGACTCGGGCACGGCGTCGTAGACGGGCGAGGCGGGGAAGGGCTGCGGCGCCATCTTGCTGTAGCTGGTGGCGGCATACACGCCGTCCCACGCGGCCGGCGGCTGCGGCGGCTTCCAGCGCAGGTTGCCGACCGGCGGCGCGCCGTAGGGGATGCCCTTGTACTGGTGCACCTGCGTGTCGCCTTCGCCGACCGTGCTGCCCGACACCTTGCCCGAGGCGGTCTGGATCGGATCGGCATAGGCGTTCGCATCCGCCGTGGGCGGCGGATCGCCGCCATTGCCGCCCGACGCGGGTGGCAGCGGGATGAATCCGCTGCCGCCGCCACCACCGCCGCCGCATGCCACCAGCCCCGCGCTCAATGCGAGGGCCATGAACCACTTCATCCCCGTACCTTTGTCCTGACGTTTCATGTCTCCACACCTGGTTGTTGAGTGAGCTGGCATCGTAGGAACGCAGGTGCGCGCACGCTTGTACCGAGATGCTGTGCTGACGCTGGCGCGACAACAGCAACTCGGTACAAGCGCGAGCGATGGGAACGTGCTTGTGCGTCTACGCGTAGAGCGTCTTCTGCATGAAGACGCTGAGCGGGTCGTCGGTGTAGCTGCCGAAGGGACCGCGCCGCTCGTAGCCGAGCGCGGCGTAGAGGGCGATGGCTTCGGGCTGGAAGGGACCCGTTTCGAGCTGGAGCAGCTTGCAGCCCGCGGCGATGGCTGCGGACTCCAGCGCCCTGAAGCAACTTCCGCGCGATGCCCCGGCCCCGGTAGTCGGGCGCGACGTACATGCGCTTGATCTCGCCCTGCGCGGCGCCGAGCACCACCGCGCCGCAACCGATGGCCCGCCGCGTGTCATCACGCGCGACGAAGAACAGCACGTTGGATCGCTTCAACGACGCGAGGTCGAGCAGGTGTCGGCTCTCCGGCGGATAGAGCGTGTCCTGGTAGGCATCGAGCTCGGCGATCAGGGCGATCACCTCGGGCTGGTTGGGCGATTCGGGCGCGATGGTCATGGGCCGAAGGCTAACCCACGGCCTTGATGAGCCGGTCTCGCCCCGCCTTCGCGAGCATCGACGCGACGGCGCACGAGGCCAGCCGCGCCGCTTCCGAGTCGGCGCGGCTCGTGAGGATCACCGGTACCCTGGTGCCGAGCACGATGCCGGCCGCATAGGCGCCGCCGAGGAAGGTGAGGCTCTTCGCGAGCATGTTGCCGGCATCGAGGTCGGGCACGATCAGCACGTTGGCGCGGCCCGCCACGGGCGAGACGATCCCTTTGATGCGCGCGGCCTCGGCGTCGATCGCGTTGTCCATCGCGAGCGGGCCGTCGAGCTGCGCGCCCGTGATCTGGCCGCGGTCGGCCATCTTGCAGAGCACGGCCGCGTCGAGCGTGGAGGGCACCTTGGCGTTGACGGTCTCGGTGGCCGAGAGGATGGCCACGCGCACGGCCGGCATCAGTAGCGCATGCGCCGAGGTCGATCGCGTTCTGCACGATGTCGACCTTCTCCTCGAGCGTGGGCGCGATGTTGATGGCCGCGTCGGAGATGACCAGCGGCTGCGCATGGCCGGGCACGTCCATCACGAAGCAATGGCTGATGCGCCGCGAGGTGCGCAGGCCGCCTTCGCGGCGCACCACCGCGCCCATCAGCTCGTCGGTGTGCAGGCCGCCCTTCATCAATGCGTCGACCTCGCCGCGCAGGGCCATCGCCACGGCCGCGTCGGCCGCGGCATGGCTGTGCGGCGCATCGACGATGGCAATGCCCGAGAGGTCGATGCCGATCTCGTGCGCTGCCGCTTCGATCTTCGCGCGCGGGCCCACCAGCGTGGGCGCGATCAGGCCCAGCGCGGCCGAGGCGAGCGCGGCCTCGAGCGACACGGCATTGGCCGGATGCACCACCGCCACGCGCAGCGGCGGCAGGCCACGCGCGGTGGCGATCAGGCGGTCGTAGTGCGGATGCGTGGCGGTCGGTGTCGGCGAGCTCATGCGGGGGGTCCTTCTCTCTCAGCGTGCCGGCGCCGCGGTGGAGCGGCGCACGATCAGTTCGGCGGGCAGCGTGACGCGCGTGGTGCCGGCGCCGACGCCGGCGATCTGAGCCAGCAGCGTGCTGACCGCGGCACGGCCCATGTCGGCCAGCGGCTGGCGCACGGTGGTGAGCGCGGATGCACCTGGGCCGCGGCGGCGACGTCGTCGAAGCCCACCACCGAGACGTCCTCGGGGATCCGCAGCCCATGCTCCTGGAACACGCCCATCAGGCCGAAGGCGCTGAGGTCGTTGGCGGCGAAGACGGCGCTGGGACGTCGAGGCAGCGCGAGCAGCTGGCGTGCCGCGTTGCGGCCGCCCTCGAAGTCGTACTCGCCGGGCACCACCAGCGCCGGGTCGCGCTCCAGTCCGTGCACCGCGATCGCGTCGTCGTAGGCGCGGCGCCGCTCGAGCGCCGACTCGAACTTCTCGGCGCCGGCGACGAAGGCGATGCAGCGGTGCCCGAGTTCGGCCAGGTGCTTCATCGCGGCGCGCGCGCCGCCGTAGCTGTCGGACGCAACGCAGGGCAGCTCGCCCGGCTCGCCGGGGCTGTCGATCATCACCACCGGGAAGCGCTCCGCCGCCATCTCGGCCATCGGGTCGAGCCGGTAGGGCAGCAGCGCCACCAGCCCCTCGGTGGACTGGCGCAGCAACTGCAGCACCTCGGCGGAGGGCGGCCGCTCGTTGGGGCCGCGCGAATAGACCAGCACCTCGATGCCGGCGGCGGCCGCCGTTTCGACCACGCTGCCGACGATGTCGGCTACGAAGGGATGGTTCAGGCGCGTGGCGATCAGTCCGATGAGGCGCGGACGCCCACCGGACTTGGGGGCGGCCCGGTGGCCCTCGTAGCCGAGTTCGGAAGCGACCTTCAGCAGCGCGTCGCGGGTCTGGGAGGAAACGCCGGGCTGGTTGTTGACGGCCCGCGAAGCGGTCATGACCCGACACGCCGGCTGCCGCCGCGATGTCGGCCAAGGTGATGTGGGTCCGCGCCATGTGCTGGAAGTGAAGCGTTGTACTGGGAGCATCATAACGTTCAGGTAACGTTCTTCTGTAACGTTATTCACGGTTTCGCTATAGATTACATGGTATTTCCCAGCATTGAGATAATTAACGTTAACAATATCGTTATGACGTCTCGATCTTCTTCAGGAGTGGGCAAGGCAATGAAACCTCGGTCTGTCGCCGGCGGCTGGGCCATCTCCGCCGGTTGCATCTTCGGCTACGTCGCGGCGCAGGGCGCGCCGGTCATCACGGCCTGGGACATCCAGACCCAGCCTGGCGTCTCGCGGGTGCTGCAGGACGCCGGCAAGCGCTTCGAGAGCAGCCATGCCGGCTACACGGTGCAGCGCTCGCCGATCGCCAACGAGGCCTACAAGGTCAAGCTCAAGATCGCCTTCGGCGCCAACCAGCCGCCGTGCGTGTTCGCCAACTGGGGCGGTGGCCTGCTGCGCGAGTACGTGAAGGCCGGCAGGTGCTCGATCTCTCGCCCTACCTGGCGCGGGACGAGGCCTTCCGCGCGCGCTTTCTTCCGCGGGCCTTCGACGCCACCACCTTCGACGGCAAGGTCTACGGCCTGCCCGGCGAGGAGACCTCCGCGGCCGTCGTCTTCTACAACGCCGAGCTCTTCCGCCGCCACGGGCTGAAGCCGCCGCGCACCTGGCCCGAGCTGATGGCGCTGGTGGGCACGCTCAAGAGGCTGGGCATCGCGCCCTTCGCGCTGGCCAACAAGTCGAAGTGGCCGGGCTCGATGTACTTCATGTACCTGGTCGACCGCATCGGCGGCCCCGACACCTTTCGCAAGGCGGCGGCGCGCACGGGCGGGGAGGGCTTCGCCGCGCCGGCCTTCGTCGAGGCCGGCCGCTACCTGCAGGAGCTGGTGAAGGCGGGTGCCTTCGCGCCGGGCTTCAACGGGCTCGACCACGACACCGGCGCCTCGCGCCGGCTGCTCTATGCGGGCAAGGCCGCGATGACGCTGATGGGCAGCTGGGAGCTCGGCAACATGCAGAACGAGAACCCGGCGTTCCGCAAGAAGGTCGACTTCTTTCCCTTTCCAACCGTGCCGAACGGCAAGGGCGCGAGCGATGCCGTCATCGGTTCGATCGGCACCAACTTCTACAGCATCTCCAGCGCCTGCAAGTCGCCCGAGGCCGCGTACGCGCTGATCAAGACCATGGTCGACGACGAAGCCGTGCGGGCCCCGGCTGGCCAACAGCCGCATGGTGCCGGTCAAGGGGCTGAAGGTCGCCGATCCGCTGCTGCAGCGGTTGATGAGCACGGTCGTGAGCGCGCCGTCGGTGCAGCTCTGGTACGACCAGGAACTGCCGCCGCAGCTCGCCGAGCTGCACAAGGACACGGTGCAGGCGCTGTTCGGTCTTTCGATGACGCCCGAGCAGGCCGCGCTCAAAATGGAGGCGCTGGCGGCGCGGATGCCGCGCTGAGCGCCGGCCCGTGACCGGCCAGGAGCCTTCATCGTGAATTCGCGCGTCACCGTCCTCGCACCGACGCCGCGGCGCCGCGCCGCGCTGGCGCGGCGGCTCGCGCCGGTGGTGTTCCTGGCGCCGGCCGTGTTGTTGATGCTGGTGTTCCTGGTCTATCCGCTCGTCGACAGCTTTCGTCTCTCGCTGTTCGAGTGGAACGGCCTGAGCGCCGACCGCGTCTTCGTCGGCCTCGGCAATTGGGCCGAACTGCTGCACGACACGCAGTTTCTGCACGCGCTGCGCAACAACCTGCTGCTGGCGCTGCTCTCGGTATTGATCCAGCTGCCCATCGCGCTCGCGCTGGCTTTGCTGCTCGAGCGCGCGGGCCGTGGTTCGCAGTGGCTGAAGATCCTCTACTTCCTGCCGCTGCTGTTCTCCAGCGTCGCGCTGGGCGTGGTCTTCAAGAACATCCTCGATCCCAACTTCGGCCCGCTCAACACGCTGCTGCAGGCCATCGACCTGCCGTGGCTGGCGCAGGACTGGCTCGGCGACACGCGCCTGGCCCTGCTGTCCGTGGCACTCGTGGTCTGCTGGCAGAACATCCCTTTCCACATGATCCTGTTCATGGCCGGCCTCGCCTCGTTTCCGCGCGAACTCGCCGAGGCCGCGCGCCTCGACGGCGCGCGCCCGGCCAAGGTGTTCTGGACGATCCAGCTGCCCTGGCTGCGCGGCACCCTTCGCGTCGCCGCGATGCTCGCCGTGATCGGTTCGCTGCGCTACTTCGACCTGGTCTACGTGATGACCGGCGGCGGCCCCGAAGGCGCCTCGGAGCTGATGGCGACCTACATGTACCGCACCGTGTTCTCGTCCTACCGGCTCGGCTACGGCAGCACGATCGCCTCGGCCATGTTCCTGGTCGTGACCTTGATCGCCGCGCTCGGCCTGCGCCTGACGCGGCGCTTCGCGACCCCGGTGTGACATCGATGCTCGCTCGCTCTCGTCCCCCGACACGCGGCCTGGTCTGGCTGCTGGCCCTGGCCTGGCTCGCGGTCACGCTGCTGCCGATCGCCTTCATGCTGCTGACCAGCCTCAAGTCGCAGCAGGACATGTTCTCGGGCAGCCTCTGGGCCTGGCCCGAGCGCTTCGACTGGAGCCACTACCTGTCGGTGCTGCGCGGCGGCTATGCGGGCTATCTGCGAAACAGCCTGCTGGTGGTCGGCGCCTCGGTGCTGCTGGTGATTGCGGCGTCGACGATGGCAGCCTATGCGCTCGCGCGCCTGCGGTTTCGCTTCAACCATGCGCTGCTCGGGCTGATCGTCGCGGCGATGGTCGTGCCGCTGCACGTCACGCTGGTGCCGGTCTATCTGATGACGCGCAACCTCGGGCTCTACGACACGCTGTTCGCGCTGATCGGTCCCTACGTCGCCACCAGCCTGCCGGTCTCGATCGTCATCCTGACCGAGTTCATGCGCCAGATCCCGCGCGAACTCGAGGAGGCCGCCGAGATCGACGGCAGCGGTCCGTTCGCCATCTTCGGGCAGATCTTCCTGCCGCTGTCCGGCCCCGGCATCGCCACGGTGGCGATCTACAACGGCATCCACCTGTGGACCGAATTCATCTTCGCCTACGTGCTCACCAGTTCGCCCGGCATGCGCACCCTGCCGTTGGCGCTGTGGGACTACCAGGGCGAGTTCTCGTCGAACATCCCGCGATGCTCGCCGTGGCGACGCTCACCTCGCTGCCTCTGCTGGCCGCCTATGCGATCGGGCAGGAGCGGATCGTCAAGGGAATGATGGCGGGCGTGCTCAAGGGCTGAGTCGAGCCCGCGATCGCAAGGCTCGAAAGGGCGATGCAGACCTCGAGCGTCGCCCGGTCGAAAATTTTTTAAATCGGCAGGAGGTTGCATGTTCGAGTCGTGCACGTGGGGCCATTCATGCGGGCCGGGCCGGCTGGCGCACCAGCGCGCGGGCCACCCGCCACGCCATCCACAACAGTGCGATCGGCAGCACCACCGTTTGCAGCGCGAACAGCGCGATCAGCTTCACGATGCGCTCGGCCCAATCCGAGGCCGAGCGAATGATCTGGTCGTAGGTGGCCTTGAGGTTGGGCAGCTTCGGCAGCCAGCGTTCGATGCGTTCCTTCCAGCCCTCCTGCGCATTGGGCTGTGCCTCCTGCGTGGTGTCGACCACGGCGGCCGGCGACTTCTCGATCAGCGCGAGCGCCGACTGGTACTCGTCGGCCATGAAGACGCGGTACAGAGCCTCGTTGGCCATGGCCGACAGCGGCACCGCGAAGCGCACCAGCAGCAGCCCGATCAGCAGCGACTGCAGCCAGCGCGGCGAACGGCCGCTGTGCCAGCGCCAGGCGATCCACGCCAGGGTCACCGCGCAGACCAGCACCGACATGTACGCATGCGCGCCGATCTTGAGCAGCACGAGCTGGATGCCGAAGGACACGCTGGCCGCCAGCATGATGGCCGCGAACTGTTCGATCAGTTCGTTGAGCGGCTTGAGCGCCTGGCCCGGCGCGAGGCTCACGCCGATGCCGCCGGGCGTGGCGTCGACCTGCGTGCCCTGCGCCACCGACACCACCGCGCCGAGCGCGCGTGCGGCGGCGAAGGTGGTGAGGGCGCGCTTGAGTCCGTCCTCGACCTGCGCGCGCGCGGGCGTGTCGATCGGCGCGACCCAGCAACCGAGCAACACCACGAGGGCGACGGCGAGGAGATAGAAGCGCTGCAGCGGTCGGGTCGAAGGGGTGGTGCGGTTCATGGCGTGTGTGGAGGTGCGTGTGCGGCAGGTCCGAAGGCGCCGCGGCGTGCTTCTGGCATTCTCACGGCGAGCGTTCGATGCCGTCGTGCTCTTCTTGTTCCCCTCGGAGTCCTCTTCATGACAACCACCGTTCAACCCCGCAAGATCGTCGTGCTCTCGGGCTCGGGCGTGAGCGCCGAAAGCGGGCTGCCCACCTTCCGCGATGCCAACGGCCTGTGGAACAACCACCCGTGGCAGGAGCTCGCGAGCCCCGAGGGCTGGCAGCGCCATCCCGAGATCGTGCAGGCCTTCTACAACGAGCGCCGCCAGAAGGCCTGGGCGGCCCAGCCCAATGCGGCGCACGCGGCCGTAGCCTCGCTCGAGCCGGCCTACGAGGTGGTCATCGTCACGCAGAACGTCGATGCGCTGCACGAGCGCGCGGGCTCCACGCAGGTGCTGCACATCCATGGCGAGCTCGCGTATGCGCGCGGCACTTCGGCGCGGCGTCATCGCTATCGCATCGACGGCGCGCCGATCGAGATGGGCCGGCTGTGCGAAGACGGCACGCAGCTGCGGCCCGACATCGTGTGGTTCGGCGAATCGGTGCAGCATTTCGACGAGGCGCTGATGCACGTCACCACCGCCGCGCGCGTGCTGGTGGTGGGCACCTCGCTCGCGGTGCAGCCGGCCGCCTCGCTCGCGCGCTACGCGCACGCCAGTGCCGAGAAGGTGCTGGTGTCGCTCGAGATGGAGCAGGTGCCGCGCGGCTTCGTCTTCATGCGCGGCAAGGCGACCGAGCAGGTGCCGGCGCTCGTCGCGCGCTGGCTCGCGGAGGCGGGGCGAACCGGCAACTAGCTGTCGCCAACGCAGGCCCGTCATCGTGAGATGACGGGCTTTTTTGTGTCGCCTCGTTTTCGGCCTTCGCGCGCAAAGCCCCTGAAAGAATCGATTGGTCTTCAGGTTCCGAGCGCGTAGTGCTTTTTTCGCCGTGACCTTCTGCACTGGCGAGCGCCCCGCGCTTCACCTACCGTTCGGGCGGTTTCAACGCAACACGGGAGCAGCTCATGGCGGTAGACATGTTCATGCGCGTCGAAGGCGCGAATGGCGAATCGAAGGACGCGAACCACAAGGACTGGACGGACATCAGGTCCTTCGCATGGGGCGCGACCCAGCCCGGCAACATGGTCAGCGGTGGCGGGGGCGGCGTGGGCAAGGCCAGCTTCAACGACCTGCAGGTGCTCGCGCGCATCGACAAGGCGGCACCGGCCGTGCTGAAGAACTGCGCCAGCGGCAAGCACCTGAGCAAGGTCGAAGTGTCGGTCTGCAAGGCCGGCGGCTCGCAGATCGAATACACGCGCGTGACGCTCGAGGAAGTGCTGGTCACCTCGGTGCAGTACACGGCCGAGCAGGGCAGCGACGCCGTGTTCGTGCAGTACGCGTTCCAGGCCGCCAAGGTCAAGCAGCAGTACTGGGAACAGACCGACAAGGGCGGCAAGGGCGCCGAAACCCAGCTCGGCTGGAACATCAAGGAAAACAAGGAAGCCTGAGCGCCGCGCCAATCTGCACGGCAACCACGGCCAGTCTTCTCGAGGAACAACGCGTCGAAGGGCGCGTTCCATCCGGACGAAACCAGGAATGAATCCGCGGGCCGGAAAGCCGCCAGGCACAGGGGGCTCGGATATCGAGGCCGCGCGCGAGAACCTGCGCAACAACAAGAACGACGAGATCGAAGGCACCTTCTGCTACGCGCTGTTCGAGGACCGCGTGTTCGACGAGGCCCTGCTCGTGCCGCTCATGGCCGATATCGAATGCGTGCTGGGCCAGGACGAGGTGAGCCCCGAGGATCTCCGGCTCGCGCACTGGGTGATGCTGGGCATGTTGCGCTGCCTGTTCTCGCACTTCGATGCGAACGATCTCTACAGGATCGAGAACCTCGATGCGGAGGTTTATGGGCGGTGGAGTGGGGATTACTTCGAGCGGTTTCGGGCGTTGATGTCGCGTTGAGTTGCGCGCTTGTCACGACCGCGCCAACCAAATCGCCGGGTCCACAATTGTTCACCCCAAGGGCCTAGCCTGGTCCTCATTCTCTCCCTACATTCCAAGGGGTCACGCCCCGCGCAAGCTCCCCTAGCAAGCGCAAAGGCGAGGCACAAAAGGCGACGGCCGAGGTGCGCTAACACCCCGGCCGTCTAACCAAGTGACGTGCACATACCTTGCAGGAGAGCACACCAAATGGCTGAAGAGATTATGGCCGGCGCCCCCGCGCCTTCCGCGTTCATCCCGCCCACCACGCCGGATGCATTCGATCTACTCGAGAACAAGTTGTCCCAGCTGCATGCGCTGCTGAGCAGTTGCTATGGCATGGGCAGCGACTGGTTCGAGGAGATAGGCCCGCGGCGGCGCGACATGATGTTGTGGATCGCCAGCGACCTCACACGCGACGCCGAATGCCTGCTGCAGGAGGTGGCGCCTCAGGTCCTTCGCGGCCCGGGCGCGCTCAGCAGCCCAGGCGCTGCTTGATCTCACGCAAACGCAGCGATTGGGCCGAGACAAAATTCCGGCCCCGAATCTTCTTTGGATGCACCGCGATAGCTGATCGGCCCGATGTCGTCGTTCGACGCGCGTGGCCCCGTGTGGCAGGCCGGCGTGCAGTATCGGCAGCCGTTGACCTGCCGATAGAACGCCCGCGCCGTCTGCATCGCCGAACGGCAGTCCTCGTGCCAATCGAGCGACAGCGTGTTCACCGGATGCGGCCAAAAAATGCACCCCTGTGCGTGTACCTCATGGTCGCCATTGAGTTGTGCGGTCTTGTTGACGCAGTACTGTGGCATTTCGATCCTCTTGGCCCCTTTGCTTGGAGAGGATCGTAGGAGGGAGAGGGCGGGAGGTGAACGTCACTCCGGGTGATTGACATTTGTGGCCCGCCTTCGTACGGGTCAAGCCGATGCCGTCACGCAGCTGAAATTCGAGATCTAAAGTATTCATTTGTCTCTGCGTCGCTGCAATAGATGTAGCAACCCTTCATGCCGCGTGTCATGAGCGTGCGGTAGGTGTTCTTGATGATCAGGTCAGCCAAGGCCTTGGCTCTCTCGGGTGCAGCCTTGCGTTGAGTCTTGTAGCCGCGCAGTGTCTTGTCGTGACGGTCGCGCGCTTCAGGCACGGTGACGACTTCTCCGTTTCGCACGATGAGGTCGGGGCCGATGATCACGCCGATGTACTCGACTTCAAGGCCTTGGCAAGTATGGATGCAGCCGACTTCGTTGATCGAGTTGGGCGCGACGATCCACAAGCTGCCATCGACATCCAAGTTCCAGCGCCTGCGGTAGTCCGAGCCGATCACGATGTCGAAGGATTGCGGGCTCTTCTTGCTGGTCCAGGGCCAGCAGTAGCCGGCAACCACGCGGGCGGCATTCGTCGAGTTCTTTTGTTCGATGGCGGCGTGGAGTGCGCTGGGTGTATCGAAGACACGAAAGTCGAAGCTCGTATCTGCGAGCGTCTTGTTGGCGGTCTCGCGAACGTCGAGCGTGTTGTCGAGCCAAGCGATGTAGCCGTCCGATCCGCTGCACCTGAACTGCGAGGCCAGTTCGTGTTCGAGTAGCTCGGCGCCTTTGCCACCGCCGAAGCCGCGGATCGCTTCCTTGGTGCCGATGTCGCTCAGCGCGACGCGCTGGTCTTCATCGATGAAGAACACGGTGCACTTGGCAGCGGCGACCAACTCCTTGATTTGGTTTTCACCCAGGTTGCCGTAGAGGCCGCTCTTTTCATTCAGCCGGTGGGCTTCGTCCACGATCAGGACATCGAAGGTGTTTGGCGGCGTGTCGATGAAGCCGCCGGAACCGACGAATAGATTCGAGTACTGGGTACGCCGCATCGTGCCTGCCAGCTTGCTCTCGTACACCCGTCGGGGTGCGGCGTTTTTGGAGACGTACTTGCAGTTGAGCCCCGCGCTCGTCAGCGCGACCAGTGCGTTGATGGCCAAGACCGTCTTGCCGGTTCCTGGTCCTCCTTCGACGATCACTACCTTGGGATGCGTTGCAGATGCAGAGCGTCCGGCCGCCAAGATGTGTTCGTACGCTTCCTTCTGATCGTCGATCAGGATGAACTCGGCGTTTCCTTTGAGCAGTCCCGCCAAGCTGTCGCTCAAAGCCTTCGACGGTCGAATCCTTCCGTTGACCAGCTCGTAGAGAACCTTCGGATCGCCGTACTTGATGTGCTGCTTGATGAAGGCCCGCAGCTGGCTGCGCTCGGTCTCGCCCTTGAGGAACAGCGGGGCCTTCTCGATGTAGCCAGCGTAGTGATCGGAATCGATCACGCCATCGCGTTCGTAGTTGTGCAGGTACGCGCAGGCTTGGACGCCGATATCGCCCGTGTGCACCGCTTCGTTGAAGCCTTCGAGCAGGGAGGCGTACGACCATGCTTGGTAGGACGGGTGGACCACTTCGCGCTGACCCTTGCCCAGATGGGTGGTGACCAGGGCATCCTTGGTGGACGCCCGCACCTTCTCCCACTGCTTCAACTCGACGATCACGACCTTCTTTGATTGATCGGCGTCGCGACCCGTGAGGCTGATGTCGATGCGCTTGGAACTCTGCGGGATGTGAAGCTCGACTGCGATGCCTACGTCGTCAGGGATCAGCGGGTCACGCAAAACCTTCGACATGTACCCCAAGGATTCTTTCCACGAGCGCATCTCCGCAGTGGGAACCTTGCGGCCTGTCACGCTGTGGTACTTGCCGAGGATGACGTCTTCGATGTCCCTGTCGTCGTTGTCGCTGAGGAACTGGCCTTTGCTGGCTTCGTAGACGATCACTGCGAGCTCGCTCCTCGTTCCTTGGTGGCCTTCTTGCTGCTGCCGCGGACTTTGTCGGTGGGGTAGCGGAGCTCGTTGGCTTCGAGCTTTTGCTGCACAGCGGCATTCAGGTCCACGCCTAAGACCGAGGACAGGCGCACGAGGTAGAGCAGAACGTCGGCGAGCTCATCCTGAACCGCCTGCGCGGTCTGCGGATCGTTGCCAGCCTTGAGGGATTCCTTTTCGGTCATCCATTGAAAGATCTCGTTGAGCTCGCCGACTTCGCCGGTCAAAGCCATGACGAGGTTCTTGGGTGAGTGGAACTGCGTCCAATCGCGCGCTGCGGCGAAGGCTTCGAGTTCTTTTGCAAGACGTCGAACGTCAACCAGGTTGGGTTGGTGCGGCTCGCCATAAAGGTCGCTCACGTCTCACCTTTCTTGTGCTGCACAAGGCGCGTCTGGCGCTGACACGGGCTCGCTGACAGCCACTCGGGCCCAGTGGGTTTTGAGGATGATCGTTAAAGTATATTTCTAATCATTAACGAATCTGATCCACGATCGCCCGCGGCAGAAAGACCAGTCCGTGCCTGAGCCAAGTGCTGTCCTGCCTTCCTTCGAGGTTGGAAGAATCTATAACCGTCTAACGGACCTCCATGGACCATTTGGAGGCAGCCAGCGAAGCGGCATCTCGCCTTCAAAAAACTTTCCGGTTGTTTTCCTGTTTACCGGCGAGAGCGGAAATCGACATGGCTATGCCGACGTTCCGCTGGCAGATGGCAGCTTCCTATATACCGGCGAGGGCCAGCAGGCTGACATGGTGTTGAAGCGGGGAAATCTCGCGATCCTCAATCATTCGTTGAACGCTCGCGCGCTTCATCTGTTTCAGTCACCGGGCAAAGGAAAAGGGCAGCAATACCTGGGTGAGTTCGTCTATGACAGCCACACATGGACAGATGCTGAGGACACCAACGGTGCGAAGCGCAAGGCGATCGTCTTCAGACTCGTGCCGGTTTCAAGGCTGGAACACAGTGACCTTGTAGACGTGGATCAGATATCCACAGTCCCTTCGTTGAAAGAGGCCAGAGAACGAGCCGTTGCCGCAGCAAAGGCAGATGGCTCTCAAGTTGGCAAGTCAAGCCATCGCACTGTCTACGAGCGCAGCCGAGCGGTTCGCGACTATGTGCTCCTGCGCGCCGCGGGGCACTGTGAACTTTGCGAGCAGCCTGCGCCGTTCAAACGGAAGGGCGGGGATCACTACTTGGAACCCCACCACACCACCCGTGTTTCAGACGGCGGCCCTGACCATCCTCGATTCGTCGCGGCGCTTTGCCCGACATGCCATCGTGAGGTGCACTACGGTGAGCACGCCAAGCTGAAGAACGATGGGTTGGTCGAGAAGCTGCGCGCCATCGAGCCGTAGCGGAAGTCTTGATGCTTTGCAGTTCTCAGCACTTCAAATCGAAGAAGCGCTTGCGCGCCTTGTAGAGCTCTACATCCACCTTGGCCTTCGCTTCTGCGGTCGCTTGGTTTGCTTCGGCTTCCAGCGAGGGCATCAGCCGATCAAGATGGCTGCACTGCGCCTGATCGCCCGCCGGAAGGTTCACGCGGCGGCGTGCAACGTTCATCTCTTCGTGTGAGCGTCCGTGCAAGGGGCGCAGAGCCTTGTCGAACTGACGATGAAACTCATCTTGCTGAACTTCGCGACCCTTGCGAGAGCTCCCGCCCATCTTGTCCATGCCTTGGGTCGGCGTTGCGTCGATGACTTTGGCGCCTACACAGGGAGCGTCTGAGTAGGAGACTTTGCCGTTTGCCTCGCATCGGTAGACCTTGGGCTGGGCGTAAGCCGGCGAAGCGCTGAGCAGATGCAGGGCGACGGCGATGACACCGACAAGGAGCTTGCTCTTGGGCAAGGAGGTGTGAAACACGCGCGTCATATGAATCGAGCGACGAGACATGAGGCTGCCACAAGGAAAAAAGCCCCGCTATCTTTTCAATAGCGGGGCTTTTTAGATTGGTGCCGGAGAGATGAATCGAACACCCGACCTTCTCATTACGAATGAGCTGCTCTACCGACTGAGCTACACCGGCGAAGCCTGCGATTATAGCCAGGTTTTCAGGGCTTTTGAGCGTGGTACTGCGTTAGGCGCTCGACTTCGTTTCGCGAACCCAACATCACGCTGACGCGCTCGTGCAGCTTGGTGGGCTGCAGGTCCAGGATGCGCTGCTTGCCGTTGGTGGCGGCGCCGCCGGCCTGTTCCACCAGCCAGCTCATGGGATTGGCCTCGTACATCAGGCGCAGCTTGCCGGCCTTCTCGGGCTCGCGCTTGTCCCAGGGGTACAGGAACACGCCGCCGCGCATCAGGATGCGGTGCACGTCGGCCACCATGCTGGCGATCCAGCGCATGTTGAAGTCCTTGCCGCGCGGGCCTTCCTTGCCGGCCAGGCATTCGTCGATGTAGCGCTTCACGGGCTCGTCCCAGTGGCGCATGTTGCTCATGTTGATCGCGAATTCCTTGGTGTCGGGCGGAATCTGGATGTCTTCCTGCGTCAGCACGAAGCTGCCCTGCTCGCGGTCGAGGGTGAACATGGCGACGCCGTTGCCCACGGTCAGCACGAGGGTGGTCTGCGGGCCGTAGATGCAGTAGCCGGCGGCCACCTGCTGGGTGCCGGCCTGGAGGAAGTCGCCCTCCTGCACGCCGGGGTGCTCGTCGGGCTTCTTGAGCACGCTGAAGATGGTGCCGATGCTGACGTTGACGTCGATGTTGCTGCTGCCGTCGAGCGGGTCGAACATGAGCAGGTACTCGCCCTGCGGGTAGCGGTTGGGCACGACGTAGATGCTGTCCATCTCCTCGCTGGCCATGGCGGCGAGGTGGCCGCCCCATTCGTTGGCCTCGATCAGCACCTCGTTGGCGATGATGTCCAGCTTCTTCTGGATCTCGCCCTGCACGTTCTCGCTCTCGGCGGTGCCGAGTACGCCGCCCAGGGCGCCCTTGTTGACGGCCTGGCTGATGCTCTTGCAGGCACGGGCCACCACTTCGAGCAGCAGCCGCAGCTGGCCGGGGATGAGGCCGTCGGCGCGCTGCTGTTCGACGAGGTAGCGGGTGAGGGAAATCTTCTGTTGAGCCATGAGGGTTCTTCGGTTTCTCTTCGATGCGTTGCTTGTGTGCGGATCAGCTGCCGGCCAGGGCGCGGGTCACGACCTCGTGGGTGTCCTTGCTCAGGTCGGGCTTGGCGGCCACGCGCGCGATGGCTTCGCGCGCGGCGCTGCGGTAGGGCTCGGCGAGCTTGCTCCAGCGGTCGAGGGCGCGCGCGAGGCGGGCGGCCACCTGGGGGTTGAGGGCGTCGAGCTCGATGACGCGCTCGCTCCAGAACACGTAGCCGGCGGCGTCGGGGCGGTGGAAGGCGCCAGGGTTGGCGCTGCAGTAGCTGAAGATGACGCTGCGCGCGCGGTTGGGGTTCTTCAGCGAGAAGTCGGGGTGCTTCATGAGCTGCTTCACCAGCGGCAGGATGTCGCCGCCGCGGTCGCTGGCGCCGGCCTGCAGCGAGAACCACTTGTCGATGACCAGGGCCTCGTTCTTGAACAGGGCATGGAAGCGCGCGAGCGCCTGCGCGGCCAAGGTGTGGCCCGACGACACGAGGGCGTTGAGCGCGTTGAAGCGGTCGGTCATGTTGCCCGCGTCCTTGAAGCGCTGCAGGGTCTTGCCGGGCCAGACGGTGTCGCCCGAGGAGCGCGCGGCCAGGCACAGGAAGTTGAGCGCCATGCCGGCCAGGGCGCGGCGGCCCGAGCTCAGCGGATCGGGGCTGTAGGCGCCGGTGTCGTGGTGCGCCTCGTAGGCCTGCTGCCAGTCGCTGAAGAGGGCGGTGGCGAGCTGGGCGCGCATGGCTTCGCGCACGAGGTGCACGCGCTGCGGATCGACCACGTCGAGCTGCTCGGCGATGTAGGTTTCCGACGGCAGGGTGAGCACCAGCTCCTTGAAGGCGGGGTCGAGCCGCGGATGGCGCAGCACGCTGCGCATGGCCTCGAGGTAGGCCTCGCCGAGCACCGGGGTGGTGTCGGTGGCCAGGGCGGCGATGCCCTGCAGCGCGGCGCGCAGGCCCAGGCGCTGGCCGGCTTCCCAGCGGTTGAAAGGATCGGGGTCGTTGGCCAGCAGGGTCAGCAGCTGGGCGTCGCTGTACTCGAAGTCGAGGATCACCGGCGCGCTGAAGCCGCGCAGGATCGAGGGCACGGGCTCGGCGTCGAGGTTGGTGAAGGTGAACTGCTCGCCGGCGCGCGACAGCACCAGGGTGCGGGTGCCGACGCTGCCTTCGGCTTCGCCCTCGAGCTGCACGGGCAGCTCGCGGCCGCTGGCGTCGAGCAGGCCGAGGTTCAGCGGAATGACAAACGGGTCTTTGTTGGGCTGGCCCGGTGTGGGCGGGCAGCTCTGCAGCACGCTCAGGGTGTAGCTGCGGTTGGCGCTGTCGTACACGCCGCTGGCCTTCAGGCGCGGGGTGCCGGCCTGGCTGTACCAGCGCTTGAACTGGGGCAGCAGGCGCGCGAGTTCGGAGTCGGGGTTGGCGTCGGCGATGGCCTGGGCGAAGTCGTCGCAGGTCACGGCCTGGCCGTCGTGGCGCTCGAAGTAGAGGGTGATGCCCTTCTCGAAGCCCTTGCGGCCCACCAGGGTCTGCATCATGCGAACGACCTCGGCACCCTTCTCGTAGATGGTGACGGTGTAGAAGTTGCTGATCTCGATGTAGCTGTCGGGCCGCACCGGGTGGGCCATGGGGCCGGCGTCCTCGGGGAACTGGGCGGTGCGCAGCACGCGCACGTCCTCGATGCGCTTGACGGCGCGTGCCGAGGCGTCGGCGCACAGGTCCTGGCTGAACTCCTGGTCGCGGAAGACGGTGAGGCCTTCCTTCAGCGAGAGCTGGAACCAGTCGCGGCAGGTCACGCGGTCGCCCGACCAGTTGTGGAAGTACTCGTGGCCGACCACGCTCTCGACGTTGCCGTAGTCGGCGTCGGTGGCGGTGGCCTGGTTGGCCAGAACGTACTTCGTGTTGAAGATGTTCAGGCCCTTGTTCTCCATGGCGCCCATGTTGAAGTCGCTGGTGGCCACGATCATGAAGCGGTCGAGGTCCAGCGGCAGGCCGAAGCGGGCCTCGTCCCACAGCACCGAGTTGATCAGCGAGTTCATCGCGTGCTCGGTCTTGTCGAGGTCGCCGGCGCGCACGTACACCTGCAGCAGGTGTTCCTTGCCGCTGCGCGCCTTGATGCGCTGCTCGCGCGCCACCAGCTTGCCCGCGACCAGCGCGAACAGGTAGCTGGGCTTCTTGAAGGGGTCGACCCACTTGGCGAAGTGGCGGCCCTCGGGCAGGTCGCCGTGCTCGACCAGGTTGCCGTTCGACAGCAGCACCGGGTAGGCGGCCTTGGCGGCGCGCAGGGTGACGGTGTACATCGCCATCACGTCGGGCCGGTCGAGGAAGTAGGTGATGCGGCGGAAGCCCTCGGCCTCGCACTGCGTGAAGAAGGTGTCCTCGCTCACGAACAGGCCCATCAGCTTGGTGTTCTTGATGGGGCAGCAGGTGGTGAAGAGCTCGAGCTCGAAAGAGCCGTCTTCCGCCGAGGGCAAACCGTCGAGCACGAGCTGGTCGCCTTCCATGCGGAACGAGGCGCCCTGGCCGTTGACCAGCACGCGCGCGAGGTTGAGCTCGTCACCGTCCAGGCGCAGCGGCTGCGCCGGCACGTCGGGGTTGCGGCGCAGGCGCATGCGATTGAGCACGCGGGTCTTGGCCGGGTCGAGGTCGAAGGTGAGGTCGACGGTGTCGATCCAGAAGGCCGGCGGTGCGTAGTCTTCGCGGCGGATGGCGTTCGGTGCGGCTTGGGTACCGCTGAAATCAGGCAGCAACGGCATCGAGGGTCTCCAGAAAATTCGAATGGGCGAGTTCGTTGTAGTCGCGTACGGCGGCGATCACGTGGGGGCCGGCGAGTTCGGTGGCGCTGTGGGTGCTGCACACGGCCACGGCGCGCATGCCGCCGCGGCGCGCGGCCTCGATGCCGAAGGGGGCGTCCTCGAACACGATGCAGCGTTCGGGCGCCACGCCGATGCGGCGCGCGGCCTCGAGAAAGATGGCAGGCGTGGGCTTGCCGCTGAAGCCCTCGTCGCCGCCGACGATGGCCAGCGGCAGCGGGTCCATCTTCAGGCGCGACATGGCGAACTCGATGTTGTGGCGGTCGCCGGCCGTGCCCACGGCCACCTTCAGCCCGCGCGCCACGGCGGCCTTGGCGAAGGCGGTGAAGCCGGCCACTTCGGTGAAGTTGTCGGTGAACAGGGCGCGGTAGATCTCTTCCTTCTCGTGCACCATGGCCCGCGCTTCGTCGTCGGCGAGCTCGCGCTCGAACAGCTCGCGCATGCTCTCCACGCCGGTGCGGCCCGTGGTGCGGGCGAGGATCTCGCTCACATCGAGGTCGACGCCGTGGCGCCGCGCGAACTCGACCCACGAGCGCGCATGCCAGGGCATGGAGTCGATCACGGTGCCGTCCATGTCGAAGATCAGGGCTTCGACCTTGCCGTTGAGATTCATGCGGGGCTGCGCGGGTGGTTGCGGTGGTGACGAAAAGGAAGAGGCAGGATCAGACGCCCTGCTTGAGCGAGGCTTCGATGAACACGTCGAGGTCGCCGTCGAGCACCTTCTGGGTGGCCGAGATCTCGACGTTGGTGCGCAGGTCCTTGATGCGGCTGTTGTCCAGCACGTAGCTGCGGATCTGGTGGCCCCAGCCCACGTCGGTCTTGCTGTCCTCGAGCTTCTGCTGCTCTTCCTGGCGCTTGCGCATCTCGTGGTCGTACAGGCGCGAACGCAGGCGCTTCCACGCCACGTCGCGGTTGCTGTGCTGGCTGCGGCCGTCCTGGCACTGCACCACGATGCCCGTCGGGATGTGCGTGAGCCGCACGGCCGAGTCGGTCTTGTTGATGTGCTGGCCGCCCGCACCGCTGGCACGGAAGGTGTCGGTGCGCACGTCCGCCGGGTTGATCTCGATCTCGATGGAGTCGTCGATCTCGGGGTAGACGAAGATGCTCGCGAAGCTGGTGTGGCGACCGCCCGAGGAGTCGAACGGCGACTTGCGCACGAGGCGGTGCACGCCGGTCTCGGTGCGCAGCAGGCCGAAGGCGTAGTCGCCCTCGACCTTGATGGTCGCGCTCTTGATGCCGGCGGTGTCGCCCGGGGTCTCGTCCTCGAGCTGGATCTTGAAGCCCTTGCGCTCGGCGTACTTGGTGTACTGGCGCAGCAGCATGCTGGCCCAGTCGCAGGCCTCGGTGCCGCCGGCGCCGGCCTGGATGTCGACGAAGGCGTTCAGCGGGTCGGCCGGGTTGTTGAACATCCGGCGGAACTCGAGCTGCTTGATGTCGGCTTCGAGCGTGGCAGCGTCATCGGCGATGGCCTGCAGGCCGTCGACGTCGCCTTCTTCCTTCGACATCTCGTAGAGCTCGGTGTTGTCCGACAGGCCGCTGGTGAGGCGGTCGAGCGTGACGACGACGTCGTCGAGCGACTTCTTTTCCTTGCCCAGTTCCTGGGCCTTCTTGGGGTCGTTCCAGACGTTGGGATCTTCGAGCGATGCGTTGACCGTCCTCAGACGTTCGGCTTTGGCATCGTAGTCAAAGATACCTCCGGAGATCCACCGTCCGCACGCTCAGGTCCGCAAGCGTTGCGCCGATCTGGTTGATTTGTTCTGCGTCCATGGGGTGTCCTGACTGTGTGAGGGGAAACCGACGATTTTCTCATGGACGGGGATGGGGGCCGGCAGAGGCCCTGGATTGCGCCTCGGCGCGCGGGGAAAGGGGGTCTTTCTCCTTCCCCCGCTGGGGGAAGGTCGGGATGGGGGCGCCGGGGCGGTTGCCCCCGCCCGGCCGGTGCACAGGCCCGGTGCCCCCACCCCGGCCCTCCCCCAGAGGGGGAGGGGGAAGTCCTCAGAAGGCGGGGACCAGCGCGCCCTTGAACTGGGTCTCGATGAAGCTCTTGACCTCGGGCGACTGGTAGGCCGCCACCAGGCGCTTGGCCCAGGGCTTGTCCTTGTCGGCGCGTCGCACGGCGATCAGGTTGGCGTAGGGGCCCTTGGGCGATTCCTTGATGACGGCGTCCTTGTTGAACGAGAGGCCGGCCTTCTCGGCGTAGTCGTTGTTGATCGAGGCGATCGTGAGGTCGTCGAGCGAGCGCGGCAGTTGCGCGGCGTCCAGCGGCACCAGCTTGAGCTTCTTGGGGTTGGTTACCACGTCGAGCGGGGTGGCGGTGTTGTTCTTCACGGCCTCAGGCTTGAGCGTGATCAGGCCGGCCTGTTGCAGCAGCAGCAAGGCGCGGTTGCCGTTCGACGGGTCGTTCTGGATGCCGACCGCGGCGCCCTCGGGCAGCTGGTCGATGCTCTTGAGCTTCTTCGAATAGAAGCCCAGCGGCGCGGTGATGGTCAGGCCCACGGGCACGAGGTCGAAGCCGCGCGCCTTGATCTGGTTGTCGAGGAAGGGCTGGTGCTGGAAGGCGTTGGCGTCGAGGTCGCCGGCCGCAAGCGCGGCATTGGGCAGCTGGTAGTCGTTGAAGACCACGACCTGGACCGTGAGGCCGTCCTTGGCGGCGACCTTCTTCACCACTTCGAAGATCTGCTCGGCGTTGCCGACCGAGATGCCGACCTTGACGGTGTTCTTGTTGTCCTGGGCCTGGGCGCCGCCGGCGATGCCGCCGAGGAGGGAAGCCGCCAGGGTGGCGGCAAGGAGGCCGCGGCGGCGAAGGATGCTGTGCATGGTTGGGGTGGCGCTGCGCGCTCGAAAAAGAAAGGCGCGAATGTGGCAGCAGGCGGGCGCGATGGGAACGAACCAATGCGCATATCCATATGGGAGCCCCTGCTCGCTTTATGGTGTATGGGGTTGAACGCAGGTGCTTCTTTATGTGGTTTCGGGAATAAGCATCGCCCGATTTGTTCGTTCCCTTTCGAAGCCTTTCTTTTCATACTCGGCACCTTTTTGCGAATCCGTGGCCGATGGTTTCTCCTGGCGGCCGCACGCATCCGTTCCTTGGTTCCCCCCAGACATGAGCAACCCATCGTCCGACCCGGCCCGCGGCAGCGCGGAACCGGTCATCCGCCTCCAGTCGGTGCAGAAGTCCTTCGCGCTGCCCAGCGGCGAGGTCTTCGACGCCGTGCAATCGCTATCGCTCGACATCCAGCAGGGCGACGTGTTCGGCCTGATCGGCAAGAGCGGCGCCGGCAAGTCGACCCTTCTGCGCCTGATCAACCTGCTCGAGCGGCCCGACGCGGGCCGCGTGCTGGTCGGCGGGCGCGACCTCACGACGCTGTCGCGCCGCGAGCTGCGCGACACGCGCCAGAACATCGGCATGATCTTCCAGCAGTTCAACCTGCTGCAGAACGCCACGGTGTTCGACAACGTGGTTTTCCCGCTGAAGATCCACGGCCGCCATTCGCGCGCCGAGATCGACGCCCGCGTGCGCGAATGCCTGGAACTGGTGGGCCTGTCGGAAAAGATCGACACCTACCCGGCCCAGCTCTCGGGCGGCCAGAAGCAGCGCGTGGCGATCGCCCGCGCGCTGGCGCCGCGCCCGCAGGTGCTGCTGTGCGACGAACCGACCTCGGCGCTCGACAGCGAGACCACGCGCTCGCTGCTCGAGACCCTGCGCGACATCAACCAGAAGATCGGCGTGACCATCGTGATCGTGACGCACGAGCTGTCGGTGGTCGAGGTGCTGTGCCGCAACGTGGCGATCCTCGAGAAGGGCCGGCTGGTCGAGCAGTTCGAGGTCGACGCCGCGCCGAGCGAGGCGCGCAAGACCGCGCTGGGCCGCGAGATCGACGAGCTGGTGCGGCGCCGCGAGCGCGATGCACGCGAGGCGCGCGAGGCCGCCTCGGCCAGCGCCCCGGTTGCCACCCAACGCAGCGCGCTGGAGGTGGCCTATGTTTGAGAACATCGCCCCCATCCTTCCCGAGCTCTGGGTCGCGACCGGCCAGACCTTCATGATGCTGGCCATCGGCCTGTCGGCCGCGGTGCTGATCGGCGGGCCGCTGGGCATCCTGCTGTTCCTGCTCGGCCCGGGCCAGTCGCTCGCCAACCGGCCCGCGTTCCTGATCCTGAACTGGCTCGTGAACACGGTGCGCTCCTTCCCCTTCATCATCCTGCTGGTGGCGCTGGTGCCGTTCACGCGCATCATCGCGGGCACCTCGATCGGGCCGCTGGCCGCGGCGGTGCCGCTGTCGTTCGCGGCCATTCCCTATTTCGCGCGGCTGGTCGACCAGTGCCTGCGCGAGGTGCCGCGCGGCGTGATCGAGGCGGCCCATGCGATGGGCGCCTCGGAGCTGCAGATCGTCTGGCGCGTGCTGGTGGTCGAGGCGCGTTCGGGCCTGGTGCTGGCGCTCACGGTGCTCGCGGTGAGCTTCCTCTCCTACTCGGCGATCGCCGGCGTGGTGGGCGGCGGCGGCATCGGCGACCTGGCCATCCGCTACGGCTACTACCGCTTCCAGACCGACGTGATGGTGCTCACCGTGGCGCTGCTCGTGGTGCTGGTACAGATCCTGCAATTCGTCGGCAACACCGCGGCGCGCAGGCTCGACAAGCGTTGATTTGTTTTTTCTCCCGTTCCTTTTCTCTTTCTTTCCTGCAAAGCCTTCCGTCATGACCACCGCACTGCTGCGCCGTTCCGTCCTCGCCCTGTCCCTCGCCGCGCTGTCGCTCGGCGGCCTCTCGCTGCCGGCGCAGGCGCAGGACGCCAAGAAGAACCTCACGATCGGCGGCACCGCCGGCTCGAACATCGACCAGCTCAAGCAAGGCATCGTGCCGATCCTCGAGAAGAAGGGCTACAAGGTGAAGCTGGTCGAATTCAACGACTACGTGCAGCCCAACCTGGCGCTGGCCCAGGGCTCGCTCGACGCCAACTTCTTCCAGCACCAGGTCTACCTGAAGAAATTCGCGGCCGACCAGAAGCTGGACCTGGCCGAGCTGGTGCAGGGCCCGATCGCGCCGCTGGGCGTGTACTCGACCAAGCGCAAGACGCTGGCCGACCTGAAGGAAGGCGACCGCGTGACCTTGCCGAACGACCCGAGCAACCTGGCGCGCGCGCTGGTGCTGCTGGAGCAGAACAAGCTGATCACGATCAAGCAGGGCGTCGATCCGCTGCGCGCTTCCGAGAAGGACGTGGCCGACAACCCCAAGAAGCTGAAGTTCATTCCGCTCGAGGCTGCACAATTGCCGCGCTCGCTCGGCGACACCGAGTACGCGATCATCAACGGCAACTTCGCGATCTCCTCGGGCCTGAAGCTCACCGAAGCGGTGGTGCTCGAGAAGACGCCCGACTACTACCTGAATGTCGTGGCCGTGAAGACCGCGGACAAGAACACCGCCTGGGCCAAGGACCTCGTGGAGGCCTACCACTCGAAGGAATTCAAGGCGGTGGTCGACACGAAGTTCCAGGGCTACGCGAAGCCCAGCTTCCTGCAATAAACCAACCATTTTCCTGAGAGGGACCTTCCCATGCCCGTGCTGGCCGTGTTCGATGCGCAAGCGAGCTGGAGCGACACCCATGTGTGCGACGGTTGGATCACCGACCGGCTGGCCGCGCAGGGCGTGCGATGGGGGCGCGAGGACGCACCCGCGCCGCTCGCGGGCGAGGAGGTTCGCGTGCTCGGGCAGGCCGGCTTGTTCTATGTGCCCGAGGGCGAGGGCTATCTGGGGCTGCTGCTCGAGGCCGGCGAATGGGTCGCGCTGCCGGTGGGGCGCGCCCGGGTGTTCTTCGACGACGGCGAGGGCGCGGACGAGGCGCTGCCGCATGCGGCGCTGCCGGGGTTCGAGGCCTTCGTCGAAGAGGTGCTGTCGTTGACGGGGAACGACGCGGACGAGGGTTGAGTTTCGGGGCGGTGGCTGCCCTTCGACAAGCTCGGGGCGAACGGTGGGGGAAAGCTCTCCCAACCGTTTTCCTTCTCAACCGTTTCTCCCCGACCGTTCGGGCTGAGCTTGTCGAAGCCAGCCCCGAACGCCTCTCTTAAGCCGCCAACCGCTGCGCCGTCCGCCCTTCGGGCCGCGCCAGCCCCAGGTGATCGCGCAAGGTCCGCCCCTCGTACTCCGTGCGGAACAACCCGCGCTTCTGCAGGATCGGCACCACTCCGTCGACGAAATGCTCGAGCCCGTGCGGCAGCGCATCGGGCATCAGGTTGAAGCCGTCGGCCGCGCCGCCCTTGAACCAGTGCTCGATGTCGTCGGCGATCTGCTCGGGCGTGCCCACGATCACGCGGTGGCCGCCGCCGCCCGCGAGTTCGCGGATCAGCTGGCGCACCGTGTAACCATGGGTGCGGCCGGCCGCCACCACCGCGTTGAAGAAGGTGTGGTTGCCGTTGCCATTGCCGGGCAGCGGCAGGTTCTCGGGCAGGCGCTCGTCGAGCTTCAGTCGATCGGGCGTGATGCCCAGCGTGCCGGCGATGCGCGTGAGGCTGTAGTCCCACGGGATCAGGTCGACCAGCTCGTCGCGGCGGCGCAGCGCCTCGGCCTCGGTGCCGCCGACGATGGTGGTGAGTCCCGCGAGCACCTTCACCGCGTCGGGGCCGCGGCCCAGTTCGGCCGCGCGGGCCTTGAGGGCGCGCGCGTAGGCCAGCGATTCCTCGAAGGACTGCGAGGCCGAGAACACGGCCTCGGCATGGCGCGAGGCGAGCTCGCGCCCGTCGGCCGAGGCGCCGGCCTGCACCAGCACCGGATGGCCCTGCGGCGCGCGCGGCAGGTTCAGCGGGCCCTGCACCGCGAAGTGCTCGCCGCGGTGCGCGATGGGGTGCACCTTGGCGGCGTCGACGAAGCTGCCTGTGGCCTTGTCGCCGACGAAGGCGCCGTCTTCCCAGCTGTCCCACAGCGCCTTCACGATGTCGGCGAACTCCGAGGCGCGCGCGTAGCGCTTCGCATGGTCGGGCGTGGCCTCGAGGCCGAAGTTGCGCGCCGAGGGCAGGTCGGCCGTGGTCACCATGTTCCAGCCCGCGCGGCCGTTGCTCACGTGGTCGAGCGTGGAGAAGCGGCGCGCGATGTTGTAGGGCTCGTTGTAGCTGGTCGACGCGGTGGCGATCAGCCCGATGTGGGTGGTGGCCGCGGCCACGCAGGCCAGCAGGATGGTGGGCTCGAGCGCGGTGATCGGGCGGAAGTGGATCTGGTCGACGATGGCCGCGTTGTCGGCCAGGAAGATCGCGTCGAGCTTGCCCGCTTCCGCGATCTGCGCGGTGCGGATGTAGTGCTGGATGTCGGCGAAGGCCCAGGGGTCGGCCTCGGGCAGGCGCCAGGCCGAGGGCACGAAGCCCGAGTGCAGGATGTTGACGTTCAGGTGCAGCCGCCGGGGAGGCGCGCTGCGGGTGGCGGAGCCGCTCATCGGGCGATCACTTCGAGAAGTAGTCGGGCAGGCGGTAGCCGGCCCACACGGGATTGGCGAGGAAGACGCGCTGGAACTCGGGCGACTGGTAGGCCGCGACGATGTCCTGCGCGAACTTCGCCTTCTCGTTGCCGCGCTTGACCGCCACCACGTTGACGTAGGGCAGGGTCATGTCCTCGAGCTTGAGCGCCTCGGTGAGCTTGAGGCCCGAGGCCACGGCGAAGTTGCCCTGCACGGCCGCGAGGTCGGCGTCGGCCAGCGAGCGCGGTGCCTGAGCGGCATCGAGCGGCACCAGCTTCAGGCGCTTCGGGTTGCTCGCGATGTCGCGCTCGGACACGCTCAGCGGGTTCACGCCGCTCTTGAGCTGCACCCAGCCGATGGCCGCGAGGATGTTGAGCGCGCGCGCCGCGTTCACCGGGTCGGCCGGCAGCGTGACGGTGGCACCGTCGGGCACGCTGGCCAGCGACTTGTGGCGCTGCGAGTAGAGACCCATGGGCGGCGTCGGCACGTGGACGATCGGCACCAGGTCGAAGTTCTGCTGCTGGTTGGTGGCGTTGAGGTAGAGCGTGTGCTGGAAGATGTTGGCGTCGATCTGGCCGCGCTCGACCGCGTCGTTGGGCTGCACGCCCTGGCTGAATTCGACGTACTTGACGGTGTAGCCGAGCTTGGCGAGCTGGGGCTCGATGCCCTTGGTGAAGGCGTCGCGGTACGGGCCCGGCATGAAGCCGACGCGCAGGTCGGCGGCCTGGGCCGCGCTGGCGAGGCCCAGCGCGAGGGCGAGGCCGCCGGCCAGGGCCAGGCGGCGGGAAAGGGCGAGAGGGCGCATGAGAGAGGGGCTCCAGAACTGAACCGGGCACTCTAGGAGCCGCTGCCGCGCATGCGAACGAATATTCGTAAGCTTGCATATGCGGACAGCGGTCATAGGATTGCTGGCATGACCCAACACATCGGAATCGTGGGCTGCTCCGCCGAAGGCGCGGCCCTTTGCTACAAGACCATCTGCGTGGAGGGCGCCGCGCTGCTCGGTGCGCACGCGCACCCCGAGGTGTCGATGCACACGCCCTCCCTCGCGGACTACGTGCGCTGCCTCGATGCGGGCGACGTGGCCGGCGTGAGCGAGCTGATGCTCGCTTCGGCGCGCAAGCTGCAGGCCGCGGGTGCCGACTTCCTGATCTGCCCCGACAACACGATCCACCAGGCCTTCGAGTACGTGGCGCCGCGTTCGCCGCTGCCCTGGCTGCACATCGCCGAGGTGGCCGCCGACGAGGCCGTGCGGCGCGGCTTCCGGCGCATCGGCATCACGGGCACGCGCTGGCTGGTCGACAGCGAGGTCTATCCGTCCAGGCTCGCGGCGCGCGGCCTCGAGTACCGCCGGCCCAACGCGCAAGAGCGCGACGAAACCGGGCGCGTGATCATGGACGAGCTGGTCAACGGCATCTTCAGCCCCGAGGGCGTGGCGAGCTTCCAGCGCGTGATCGAGCGTATGAAGGCACAGGAGGGCTGCGACGCGGTGGTGCTGGGCTGCACCGAGATCCCGCTGATCATCAGCGATGCGAACTCGGCGCTGCCGACGCTCGATTCGACGCGGCTGCTGGCGCGCGCGGCGCTGCGGCGGGCGGTGAATCGCGAGGGCTGAGTGCCCGCTACCGTTCGGCCTGAGGTTGTCGAAGGCGGGGCGCGGGCTTCGACAGGCTCAGCCTGAACGGTTGTGAAGCACTGCTCGCCCTGATCCGTTCGGCCGGAGCTTGTCGAAGGCGGGGTGCAGCCTCGACAAGCTCGGTGTGAACGCAATCGTTCAATCCGCAAGGAAATCCTCGATCAGCTTCGCCACCCGCTGCGGCTGGTCGTGGTGCAGCATGTGGCCGGCATCGGCCAGCTGCTCGATGCGCACCGAGGGCACCGAAGCCAGCCGCTGGTGGAATTCCTCGAGTGTGTAGCGGCTCTTCCACCAGCCCTGCAGGCTGTCGTCGGCGGCCTCGATCATCAGCGTGGGCGCGGCAATGCGTGCATAGAGCGCGCGCACCTCGTCGACGCGGAAGATGTTGGCGTTGACGACCTTGTGCGCGGCCTCGCCGAGGATCTGCCAGCGCGCGCTGCCGTCGGGCTGCGCGCGGCTGGCCGACCAGTGGCTCGCGAGCCAGTCGGCCTTGTCCTGCGACAGGCGCGGATTGGTCTTCATGAGCCGGCGCGCCACGCCGTCGACGGCCGAGTAGCCGGCGAGCTCGAGTTCGCCGCGGTGCAGCCGCTTGAGCTCGTCGATCCACTGGCCGTAGCGCGCGGGCGCTTCCTCGGGCTGGCGCGCGGGCATGCCGAAGCCCTCGAGGTTGACCAGCCGGCGGATGCGCTCGGGCCGCACGCCCGCGTAGTGCATGACGACGTTGCCGCCCATGCTGTGGCCCACGAGGTCGACCGGGCGCGCGGCCTCGCCTTCGCCCGCGTAGTGGTCGAGCAGCCATTCGAGGTCGGCCAGGTAGTCGGGCAGCCAGTAGTTGTCGACCCCGCCGCCGTCGGTGAGGCCGAAGCCGCGCCAGTCGGGCGCGACGATGAAGCGTTCCTCGGCCAGCGCGTCGACCACGAACTGCCAGGAGGCGGCCACGTCCATCCAGCCGTGCACCAGCACCAGCGGCGGACGCTCGGCCGAGGGCTGGCCCCAGAGGCGTACGTGGTAGCGGAGGTTGCGCACGGGCACGAATTCGCTGCGCGAGGGACGGAGGGCGTGGTACATGGCACCGATGATAAGGAGCCGGGTCGGCGCACGCAGTCCGCCAGACGACAGCCGTGACGGCCGCGCCGCTCGGGTTTGGCGCCGCCGCCAGCGCGCCGCGGAGCCCGGCGGTACATTTCCGCGCATGCAAAAAATCAGACTCGGTCAGAGCGACCTTCACGTCACGCCCATCTGCCTCGGCACCATGACCTTCGGCGAGCAGGTCGACGAGCCCACGGCCCATGCCATCCTGGCGCGCTCGCTCGAGCGCGGCGTCGACTTCATCGACACGGCCGAGATGTACTCGGTGCCCACGCGCCAGGAGACCTACGGCGCGACCGAGACCATCATCGGCAACTGGTTCGCGGCCAACCCCGGCGCGCGCCAGAAGCTGACGCTGGCCAGCAAGGTCGCGGGCCCGCTGCGCAACACGCCCTGGGTGCGCGAAGGCGTGGGCATGACGGGCGCGGACATCGTGGCCTCGTGCGAGGCGAGCCTCAAGCGGCTGCAGACGGACGTGATCGACCTCTACCAGATCCACTGGCCCGAGCGCCACGTGCCTGCCTTCGGCAACATCTACTACGACCCGGCCAAGGAGGTCTCGCAGACCCCGATCCGCGAACAGCTCGAGGCGCTGGCCGGGCTGGTGAAGGCCGGGAAGATCCGCGCCATCGGCCTGTCGAACGAGACGCCCTACGGCGTGCACGAGTTCGTGCGCCTGGCCGAGGAGCACGGCCTGCCACGCGTGGCGACGGTGCAGAACGTCTACAACCTCGCGAGCCGCGGCGCCGAGAACGGCCTCGACGAAACCATGCACCGGCTCGGCGTGTCGCTGCTGGCCTATTCGCCGCTGGCCTACGGCCTCCTGACCGGCAAGTACGACCAGAGCGGCATCACCGGCCCAAACGCGCCGCAGGAAGCGCGCATCACGCGCTACGAATCGGTGCGCAAGCTGCGCTGGGGCCGGCCCGACGCGCTCAAGGCCGCGCGCCGCTACAACCAGCTCGCGCTCGACAACGGCCTGACGCCGGTGAAGCTCGCGCTGGCCTTCTGCTACACCAAGTGGCAGGTGGCGAGCACCATCATCGGCGTGCGCACGGTCGAGCAGCTCGACGAGGACATCGATGCCTGGGGCACGACGCTGTCGCCCGAGCTGCTGGCGCAGATCGACGCGATCCGCTGGGAGATCCGCGACCCGGCGGCCTGAGCCGGCCTCGCCCGCCATGGCCAGGAAGAACGCCCACGTCTCCGAGACGCCCGCCACCCAGCTCTTGCGCGCCCACCAGGTCGCGTTCACCGAGCATCCCTACGAATACATGGAGCACGGCGGCGCCCAGCGCGGCGCCGAGATGCTGGGGCTCGATCCGTTCATGGTGATCAAGACGCTGGTGATGCAGGACCAGGACGCCAGGCCGCTGGTGGTGCTGATGCACGGCAACCGCACCGTGTCGACCAAGAACCTCGCGCGGCAGATCGGCGCCAAGTCGGTCGAGCCCTGCAAGCCCGAGGTGGCGCAGCGCCACAGCGGCTACATGGTGGGCGGCACCTCGCCCTTCGGCACCAGGCGCGAGATGCCGGTGTACGTGGAGGCGACGGTGCTCGCGCTGCCGCGCATCGTGCTCAACGGCGGTCGGCGCGGCTACCTGATCGGCATCGACCCGCAGGTGTGCGTGCAGTTGCTGGGCGCGACGCCGGTGGAGTGCGCGCTGGCAGAATAGCCGGCTCCTGCGATTCGATCGTCGGCGCTGCGCGTCCCGCCCGGGGCGCATCGGCGCGGCGATGCGCCCCCCGAAGAACAACACCGATCCGCGGAGACCCGCCTTGACCTTTCACCTGCCTACCCTGATCGCCATCGTGGCGTCGTACCTGCTCGGCTCGCTGTCCTTCGCCGTCATCGTGAGCAGGGCGCTCGGCATGGCCGACCCGCGCAGCTACGGCAGCAAGAACCCCGGCGCGACCAACGTGCTGCGCTCGGGCAACAAGGGCGCGGCGCTGGCCACGCTGCTGCTCGACGCGGTCAAGGGCTGGGTGCCGGTGTTCGTGATCCGCCACTGGGGCGCGCAATGGGGCCTGGACGACGGCGTGGCCGCGGTGGCCGGCGTGGCCGCCTTCCTCGGCCACCTGTACCCGGTGTTCTTCGGCTTCCAGGGCGGCAAGGGCGTGGCGACGGCGGCCGGCGTGCTGGTGGGCATCGCGCCCTGGCTCGGGCTCGCGACCGGCGCCACCTGGCTGATCATCGCGGTGTTCTTCCGCTACTCCTCGCTCTCCTCGCTGGTCGCCGCCTTCTTCGCGCCGGCCTACTACCTGATCGGCGGCGGCATCGCGTGGCCGCTGAGCCGCACGGCGCTGGTCGCCATCATCGTCATGAGCCTGCTGCTGATCTGGCGGCATCGCGAGACATCCGCCGGCTCGCCGCCGGCACCGAGTCCAAACTGGGCTCCAAAAAGAAGAAGGACTGAAGGAATCACCATGGGCAACATCACCCGCTTCCACGTCGGACCGCGTCTTTCCGAGACCGCGGTGCACAACGGCACCATCTACCTCGCGGGCCAGGTGCCCGACGACACCACGCAGGACATCCGCGGCCAGACCCAGCAGGTGCTGGCCATGGTCGACCGGCTGCTGGCCGAGGCCGGCAGCGACAAGTCGCGCATCCTCATGACGCAGATCTTCCTGGCCGACATCGCCGACATCACGGCGATGAACGAGGTCTGGGACGCCTGGATTCCGGCCGGCAACACGCCGCCGCGCGCGACGGTGCAGGCCAAGATGGCCAACACCGGCTACAAGATCGAGATCGTGGTGACGGCCGCGCAGGCCTGATTCGCGCGCTTCGCTTCAGTAGCGCTTCTCGAGCACCATCTGGTCGGCGTCGCGCCGCATCGAGAAGCGGTTGATGAAGCTGTTGCCCAGCAGCACGAAGGGCATCGATTGGGGCGAGACGATGGCATCGAGGTCGTAGACCTCGACGTCGCCCACGCGCACCGAGCTCAGCCGCAGCATGTAGCCGGGCGCCACGCCGTTGGCGGTGTTGATCTGCACCGGCCGGCCCTTGCTGTAGTCGAGGCCGATGCGCTGCGCGTCGGCCATCGACAGGGCGACCGTGGTCGCGCCGGTGTCGAGCATGAAGGTGACCGGGCGCCCGTTGATCAGGCCCTGGGTCATGAAATGGCCGCGGCTGTCGGCCGGCAGCACGATGCGGTTGCCGCCGCCGCCCGAAGGGCCGCTGCCGCCGATGCTCACGGGCGTGTCCATGCGCAGCGTGACGCGCTTGCCCGCGGACTCGACCACCGCCTGCTCGGACTGCAGCGAGACCAGCTTCACGCCCTGGAAGGTTTCGCCCACCGCCACCGTCTTGGGCGCGCTGCCGTTGACGATCAGGATCGCGCGGCTGCCGATGGTGCCGGTCAGCATCACCGAGTCGGCCGCGAGCGCCGACGATGCCGCCACCGCGGCCAGAACGAACGCGGCGACGGCGCAAGCCTTCATGGGCCGGGACTCAGTCGCGGAAGTTGTTGAAGGACAGCGGGGTATCCGGCACGTCCTTCTTGATCAGCGCCATGGCGGCCTGCAGGTCGTCGCGCTTGGCGCCGGTGACACGCACCGCGTCGCCCTGGATCGCGGCCTGCACCTTGATCTTGCTGTCCTTGATCAGGCGCTGGATCTTCTTGGCGATGTCGCCCTCGATGCCGTTCTTGATCTTGATGACCTGCTTGACCTTGTCGCCGCCGATCTTCTGCACGTCGCCCTTGTCGAGGAAACGCACGTCGACGCTGCGCTTGGTGAGCTTGCTGCGCAGGATGTCCTCGACCTGCACGAGCTGGAACTCGGCATCGCCGGTCATGGTGATTTCCTTGTCCTTGAGTTCGACGGCAGCCGCGGTGCCCTTGAAGTCGAAACGGGTGGCGATTTCCTTGGCGGTGTTCTCGACGGCGTTCTTGACCTCGGGCAGATTGGGTTCGCAGACGGTGTCGAAAGACGGCATGGGCTCTCCTCAGATGTCACGGTAGCTGGATGCGACAATTCTCCCATGATCGTGGAGCACAACGTCCCCGCTGCAGCCGTACAACAGCTTCGGCATCGTCCGCGCGCGCGCAGCACCTGGTGCGCATCGCGAGCGAGGCCGACCTGGCCGCGCTGCATGCCGACACCGAATGGCGCGACGCGCCGCGTTTCGTGCTGGGCGGCGGCAGCAATATCGTGTTGACCGGCGACGTGAAGCCGCTGGTCCTGAAGGTGGAGATCCGGGGCCGCCGGCTGGTCGAGGAGACGCCGCGCGCCTGGATCGTGGAGGCCGGCGCCGGCGAGGTCTGGCACGACACCGTGCAGTGGACCCTGGCGCAGGGCTATCCGGGGCTCGAGAACCTCGCGATGATCCCCGGCACGGTGGGCGGCGCGCCGGTGCAGAACATCGGCGCCTACGGCGTCGAGCTGCAGGATCGCTTCGACTCGCTCGACGCCTTCGACCTGGAAACCGGCCGCGGCTTCACGCTCGACGCGGCGCAATGCGCCTTCGGCTACCGCGACTCGGTGTTCAAGCACGTGCGCGGCGCCGGCGGCGCCAACGATTTCGGCCTGGCGGGCCGCGCGCTGATCACGCGCGTGCGCTTCCGGCTGCCCAAGCCCTGGAAGGCGGTGGCGGGCTACCTCGACCTGGAACGCAGGATGGAGGAAACCGGCAACTTCACGCCCGATGCGAACGACATCTTCGACTGGATCTGCGCCATCCGCCGCGCCAAGCTGCCCGACTGGCGGGTGCTGGGCAACGCGGGCAGCTTCTTCAAGAACCCGACCGTCACGCCCGAGCAGTGCGCCGACATCATCGCGCGCGAGCCGAAGATCGTGCACTACCCGATGGACGACGGCAGCATCAAGCTCGCGGCCGGCTGGCTGATCGACGCCTGCGGCTGGAAGGGCAAGTCGGTGGGCAATGCCGGCGTCTACGAGAAGCAGGCGCTGGTGCTGGTCAACCGCGGCGGCAACGAGAACCCGGTGACCGGCGGCGAGGTGATGACGCTGGCCAAGGCGATCCAGACCAGCGTGTACGAGCGTTTCGGCATCCGGCTGGAGCCCGAGCCGGTGGTGGTCTGACGCGGCACCGCCCAGCCGCATGGATCTCGACTTCCTGCACCTGAACTACCGCCGGCGCATTGCCGCGCTGGTGTGGCTGCGGCGGCTCGTGATCCTGGCGGCGATCGCCGCGCTGGTGTTCTCGCGCGGGCGCTGGTGGAGCGTGGCGCTGGGATTCATCGGCGCCGGCCTGCTGGTGGCGGTGATGGGCTGGTTCGAGACCAGCCTGCGCCGCCAGTTCATCCGTGAGGCGCGGCTGCCGCCCTTCCTGGTCCACAAGCTGATCGCGGCCCATCCGCAACTGAGCCGGCGCGATGCCGAGCTGGTGCTGCGCGGCCTGCGCCAGTTCTTCATGGCGCATCTGCGCAGCGGGCGCAAGTTCGTCGGCATGCCCTCGAAGGTGGCCGACACCGCCTGGCACGAATTCATCCTCCATACCCAGGGCTACCAGCACTGGTGCCAGGCGGCCTTCGGCGGCCTGCTGCATCACACGCCGGCCGAGGTGCTGGGGCGCGATCCCAAGCGCAACGACGGGCTGCGCCGCAGCTGGTACTGGGCCTGCAAGGAGGAGAGCATCGATCCGCGCAAGCCGGCGCGGCTGCCGCTCCTGTTCGCGCTCGACGTCAAGTTCGGCATCGAGGGCGGCTTCAACTACGTGCCCGACTGCCGCGACATCGACCGGCAGGCCGGCTCCGATGCCCACTGCGGCACGAGCTTCGGCGAAGGCGGCTCGTCGAGCGGTGGCTGTGGCGGTGACGCGGGCGGCTTCGGCGGCAGCGAATCGAGCGGCGGCGATGGCGGTGGTGGCGATTCTTCTGGCGGCGGCGCGGATGGCGGCGGCTGCGGTGGGGGCTGCGGCGGCGGAGGCGGCGGGGACTGAGCGCCTCGCGCCGGTGGCACCCAGGAAAAAAGCAGGCGCGAGGCCTGCTTTCTTCATTGGAAGCCGCTGGGGCTTACTTGCCGCTGTCGTCGTTCGCGAGCTTCGGCAGCGCCGCGCCCTGGCTCGAGGCCAGCAGGCCGGTCTTGGTGTAGATGCCGAGCTTCTCGCGCGTGTCGACGATGTCGAGGTTGCGCATCGTCAGCTGACCGATGCGGTCCAGCGGCGTGAACGCGCCCTCGACCTTTTCCATGCTCAGGCGCTCGGGTTTGTAGGTGAGGTTCGGCGACTCGGTGTTGAGGATCGAGTAGTCGTTGCCGCGGCGCAGCTCGACCGTGACCTCGCCGGTGATCGCGCCGCGCCACCCAGCGCTGGGCGGTCTCGCGCAGCATGATGGCCTGCGGGTCGAACCAGCGGCCCTGGTAGAGCAGGCGGCCCAGGCGGCGGCCGTGGTCGCGGTACTGCTCGATGGTGTCCTCGTTGTGGATGCCGGTCACCAGGCGCTCGTAGGCGATGAACAGCAGCGCGAGGCCGGGGGCCTCGTAGATGCCGCGGCTCTTGGCCTCGATGATGCGGTTCTCGATCTGGTCGCTCATGCCCAGGCCGTGGCGCCCGCCGATGCGGTTGGCCTCGAGGATCAGCTCGACCAGGTTGGGGTAGCTCACGCCGTTGAGCGCGACCGGCACGCCTTCCTCGAAGCGCACCGAGACGGTTTCGCGCTTGACCTCGACCTCGTCCTTCCAGAAGGCCACGCCCATGATCGGCTGCACGATCTGGATGCCGCTGTTCAGGTGCTCGAGGTCCTTGGCTTCGTGCGTGGCGCCGAGCATGTTGGAGTCGGTCGAGTAGGCTTTCTCGGCCGACATCTTGTAGGCGAAGCCGGCCTGCTGCATGAAGGCCGACATTTCGGCGCGGCCGCCGAGCTCGTCGATGAAGACCTGGTCGAGCCAGGGCTTGTAGATCTTCAGGCTCGGGTTGGTCAAGAGGCCGTAGCGGTAGAAACGCTCGATGTCGTTGCCCTTGTAGGTGCTGCCGTCGCCCCAGATGTGGACGTCGTCTTCCTTCATGGCCGACACCAGCATCGTGCCGGTGACCGCGCGGCCCAGCGGCGTGGTGTTGAAGTAGGTGACGCCGGCCGTCGTGACGTGGAAGGCGCCGGCCTGCAGCGCGGCCAGGCCTTCGTTGGCGAGCTGCGCGCGGCAGTCGATCAGGCGGGCGTTCTCGGCGCCGTAGAGCATCGCCTTGCGCGGGATCTCGTCGTAGTCGGGCTCGTCGGGCTGGCCGAGGTTGGCGGTGTAGGCGTAGGGGATCGCGCCCTTGTTGCGCATCCAGTGCAGCGCCGCGCTGGTATCGAGGCCGCCCGAGAAGGCGATGCCGACCTTCTGGCCGGCGGGAACGTTTTGGAGGATGGTCGACATGCTGGGTGGCTCCGTGCGGTTCAGCCGAAGTGGCAGATGTAGCTGTAGGGCTCGCCGCTCACGCGGATCTGGAAGCTGGAGTTGCCCGGAACGTCGAACTTCTGGCCGGGGCCGGAGGCGATCCACTCGGTGGTGCCCGCGAGCTGGTATTCGCAGCTGCCGGCGGTGCCTTCCATGATCTCGGGGGCGCCGGTGTTGAAGGTCAGGGTGGACGGCAGGATCACGCCGACCGATTTCTTCGTGCCGTCGGCCAGCGTGAGGCTGTGGCTCACGCACTTGCCGTCGAAGTAGACATTGGCCTTGGTGGCCACAGCGGCGCTGTTCAGGGTGTCGGTAATCGTCATGGAATGGCGCCGGCGCCGGGGGCGTTCGGCTGGTCGAGGACGGCACCGCGCAGGCGGCGCACCCCTCGGGGGTTGGAGAAGTCCTCGATTTTAGGGGCTTGGCCGGCGGCGCCTGGCCGGCCGGCCGCCTCAGCGGTGCCAGCCGTGGTAGCCGCCGCCGCGCCAGCCGCCATAGCCGCCGCGGTAACCGCCGTAGCCCCGGTAGCCGCCGCCCCAGCCGCGCGAGTAGCCGAGGTTCAGCGAGATGCCGACCGGCGGGTAGACGTAGGGCTGCGGATAGGCATAGGCCGGCTGCACGTAGACCGGCGCCGGATAGACCGCGGCCGGATAGGCGGGCTGGCCATAGACCGGGGCCGGTTGCGTGCCCGACACCACCACGCCCGGCTCGGGCACGACGTCGTCCCAGGGCGAGCCCGTGGCGTACTGCTGGCCTTGCTGCTGCTGCTGCGGTTGCTGCGCATAGCCGCGGTTGTCGGTTTCGACCGGGTAGGGCGTGAGCTGGTTCTGCGGCGTCACCGGCGCGGTGGTCACGCCATAGGCGTTGGCCTCGACGGGGATGGTGGCGCCGGGCTGGTAGTCGGTGCGCGTGGTGTAGCGGCGGCCGTTGTACTCGTAGGTGACGTTGTAGCTGGTGCCGGCGCCGTCGCGCACCGGCGTGGCCGAGAGCACGCGCGCCTGCACGGTCTGGCCCGACTGGGCATGCACCAGGCCCGCGCTGGCGGCGAGGACGCCGGCCAGCGAGAGGCCGAGGACGGTACGGATGGTCTGGGTATTCATGTTGGAGACTCCTGCGGATCGGACGCTGTGCGCTGGGAGGGAGCCCGGCTGCGCCCGGTCCGGTTCGACGCCGGCCCGCCAGGCGGGTTCCGGCATTTACACGGCGTTCACAGCACGGTTTTCACAGTCGCTTACAGCGTTTTGGTCCATTGTTCGGCGTCGAAACCCGCGGTGATGTCGGCCTGGCGCGCCTTTTGGCGCCAGTCCACCACCGGTCGCTTGATCAGGCTGGGGTTGGCGAGCAGCACGGCCCGCGCCGAGGCGGCATCGACTACCGATTCGCGCGTGGCGTCGTCGAGCTTGCGCCAGGTGGTGCCGCGGCGGTTGACCAGCGTTTCCCAGCCCAGCGCCGCCAGCCAACGGTCGAGCTCGGCCTCGGGCACGCCCTGTTTCTTGAAATCGTGGAAGGCGTAGGCCACGTCGTGGTCGTCGAGCCAGGCGCGGGCGCGCTTGACGGTGTCGCAGTTCGGAATGCCGTACAGAGTGGTCGAAGGGGTTGTCATGGCGCCGATGATGCGCGAGCGGCGGGTGGGCGACAATCCCGGCCTCCATGGAAACCCTGAACGACTGGCTCGAGCGCGCCGAGCGACTGCATCCCAAGAACATCGAGCTCGGACTCGAGCGCGCGCGCGAGATGGCCCAGCGCATGGCGCTGCGCTTCGGCTGCCCCGTGATCACGGTGGCCGGCACCAACGGCAAGGGCTCGACCTGCGCCATGCTGGAGTCGATCCTGATGCACGCCGGCTATCGCACGGCGGTCTTCACCTCGCCCCACCTGGTGCATTTCGAGGAGCGGCTGCGCCTCTCGGGCCAATCGGTCGATGCTTCCAAACTGATAGCAAACTTCGAAGTCGTGGAGAAGGCCCGCGGCGACATGCCGCTGACCTATTTCGAGTTCACGACGCTCGGCATCCTGCGTTGCATGATCGAGGAGAAGCCCGATGTGGCGATCCTCGAGGTCGGTCTCGGCGGCCGGCTCGACGCGGTCAACATCATCGACGCCGACTGCTCGGTGATCACCAGCATCGACCTCGACCACATGGAATTCCTCGGCCCCGACCGCGAAAGCATCGGCTTCGAGAAGGCCGGCATCCTGCGCGCCGGCAAGCCGGCCATCGTGAGCGACCCGATGCCGCCGCAGAGCGTGGTCGACCATGCCGAGGCCATCGGCGCCGACCTCTGGCGCTTCGGGCGCGACTTCAACGTGTCGGGCGACAAGCAGCAGTGGGGCTGGAGCGGCCGCGGCCGGCGCTACAGCGGGCTGGCCTATCCGGCGCTGCGCGGCGCCAACCAGCTGGTGAATGCGGCCGGCGTGCTGGCGGCGCTCGAATCGCTGCGCCAGCAGCTGCCGGTGACGGCACAGGCGATCCGCAGCGGCCTCGCGATGGTCGAGCTGCCGGGACGCTTCCAGATCGTGCCGGGCCAGCCGGTGCTGGTGCTCGACGTGGCGCACAACGCGCATGCCGTGGCCGCGCTGACCGAGAACCTCGACGCGATGGGCTTCTATCCGACCACCCATGCCGTGTTCGGCGTGATGGCGGACAAGGACCTGGCGCCGATCCTCGCGCGCATCGGGCCGCTGATCGACCGCTGGTACTTCACCGACCTGCCGACCGCGCGCGCCGCCAAGGCGGCCGACCTGCTGGCCGCATGGCAGGCCCAGAACACGCGCAAGGACGCCACCGGCGAGGTCTTCGCCGACCCCATGCAGGCGCTCCAGGCGGCCATCGAGCGCGCGGACCCCGCTGATAGAATCGTGGTCTTCGGATCGTTCTTCACCGTGGGCGGCGTGCTCGAGCATGGCACCCCCCGGCTGCAAGCCAAACACCTGTCCTCAACCTTGTCGCCCGGCGGCTGATTCGCAGGTCGATCGCGCCGGATTCCGCAGCTTCCCGCATCACTCGCAGCACTCCTTCAGGGACCGAACTTCATGGCGTTTTTCAAGTTCCGCGCGCGCGGCCCACAAGGCAACGAAGGACGCAGCGCACCGGCTGCGGTACCGGCGGAAAGTGTCGAATCCATGCGCCGTCGCGCCCGCCACCGCCTGCTGGGTGCCGCGGTGCTGGTGCTGCTGGGCGTGATCGGTTTCCCGCTGCTGTTCGACACCCAGCCGCGCCCGGTGTCGGTCGACATCCCGATCGAGATTCCCGACCGCAACAAGGTCAAGCCGCTGCCGGTGCCCCAGGCGCCCGCGCCCGCCGCCACCAGCGGCAGCGACAACGGCGACACCCGCGTGGCCGCCGCGACGCCGTCGCGTCCGCCGGCCGCATCGAGCGGCGGCATCATCACCGAGACCGCCGACGGCACCGAGATCGATGCCTCGGGCAAGCCGGTCAACAGCGCCCAGGCGCCGGCTCCCGCGCCGGCCAGGCCGGCCGAACCCAAGCCCGAGCCGAAACCGGAGCCCAAGCCGGAACACAAGCCCGAACCCAAACCCGAGCCCAAGCCGAAGCCCGAACCCAAGCCCGAGGCCAAGCCGGAACCGAAGCCCGCGCCCAAGCCGGCCGCGGTCGACGACGGCGCGCGTGCCCGCGCGCTGCTCGAAGGCAAGCCCATCGCCGCCGCGCCGGCCACGCCCAAGCCCGCCGCCGCCTCCGACGACAACGGCCGCTTCGTGGTGCAGGTCGGCGCCTTCGCCGATGCCGACAAGGCCCGCGAGGTGCGGCAGAAGCTCGAGAAGGCCGGCCTCAAGACCTATGTGAACGTGGCGAAGACGGCCGACGGCGAACGCACGCGTGTGCGTGTCGGTCCCTTCGGCTCGCGTGCCGAGGCCGACAAGGCCGCCGAACGGGTGAAGGCCTTGTCTTTGTCGGCCGCGATCCTCACCTTGTAATTCGCCACCGCCTGAAGCCGCCGTGGCCTTGCTCGACTGGATCGCCGTCGCGCTCATCGTGGTGTCGATGCTGTTCGGCCTCGTGCGCGGGCTGGTGTTCGAAGTGATCTCGCTGGTCGGCTGGGTGGTGGCTTTCGTGGTGGCGCAGTGGTTCGCGTCCGATGTGGCGGCCTGGTTGCCGGCCGGCGATCCGCAGGCGTCCTGGCGCTATCCGCTGGCCTTCGTGCTGCTGTTCGTGGCGGTCGCGTTCGGTGTGGGCCTGGTGGCCTCGCTCACGCGCAAGCTGATCGCCGCCGTGGGATTGCGTCCGGTCGACCGGATCCTGGGCGGTGCCTTCGGCGCGGCCCGGGGCGCGGTGGCGCTGCTGGTGTTGGCAGTGGTTGTTCATTTGCTGGCGTTGAGCGACAGTGCCTGGTGGCACGAATCGCGCAGCGCCGTTGTTCTCGACGCGGCATTGCAGAGCCTGAAGCCTGCATTGCCCGAAAATTGGCAAGCTACCTGCCCTGAGAGGATCGCTTCATGTGTGGAATCGTCGGCGTTGTCAGCAACGCACCCGTCAACCAGCTGCTCTATGACGCGCTGCTGCTGCTGCAGCACCGCGGCCAGGATGCGGCCGGCATCGTCACCCTGCAGGAACGCAAGTTCTTCATGCACAAGGCCAAGGGCATGGTGCGCGACGTGTTCCGCACCCGCAACATGCGCGCGCTGCCCGGCAGCGTGGGCCTCGGCCAGGTGCGCTACCCGACCGCGGGCAATGCCTACAGCGAGGAAGAGGCGCAGCCCTTCTACGTCAACGCGCCCTTCGGCATCGTGCTGGTGCACAACGGCAACCTGACCAACGCCCACGCGCTGCGCGCCGAGCTGTTCTCGACCGACCACCGCCACACCAACACAGAGAGCGACTCCGAGGTGCTGCTCAACGTGCTCGCCAACGAGCTCGAGCACGCATCGCACGGCGTGCCGCTGAATCCGGCCGAGGTCTTCGCCGCGGTGCGCAGCATGCACAAGCGCCTGCGCGGCTCGTACGCCGTGGTGTCGCTGATCGCGGGTCACGGCCTGCTGGCCTTCCGCGATCCCTACGGCATCCGCCCGCTGTGCATCGGCCGCAGCGCCGACGGCACCGTGATGGTGGCCAGCGAATCGGTGGCGCTCGAGGGCTCGGGCCACACCTTCGAACGCAACGTGCTGCCGGGTGAGGCGGTGTTCGTCGACATGCAGGGCCAGCTCCATTCGATGCAGTGCGCCGATGCGCCCACGCTCAATCCCTGCATCTTCGAGTTCGTGTATCTGGCGCGTCCCGACTCGGTGCTCGACGGCATCTCGGTCTACCAGGCGCGCCTGAACCTCGGCGAGACGCTGGCCAAGCGCGTGGTCTCGACCGTGCCGCCGAACCAGATCGACGTGATCATCCCGATCCCCGAATCGAGCCGCCCGAGCGCGACGCAGCTCGCACACCTGCTGGGCGTTCCGTACCGCGAAGGCTTCGTCAAGAACCGCTACGTGGGCCGCACCTTCATCATGCCGGGCCAGGGCGTGCGCAAGAAGTCGGTGCGCCAGAAGCTCAACGTGATCGCGAGCGAGTTCAAGGGCCGCAACGTGCTGCTGGTCGACGACTCGATCGTGCGCGGCACCACCAGCCGCGAGATCGTGCAGATGGCGCGCGACGCGGGCGCGCGCAAGGTCTACCTCGCGAGCGCCGCGCCGCCGGTGCGCTATCCCAACGTCTATGGCATCGACATGCCGACCAAGGACGAGCTGGTGGCGCACGACCGCACCGTGGAAGAGATCCGCGAGCTGATCGGCTGCGACGCGCTGATCTATCAGGACGTCGACGCGATGAAGCGCGCCATCGGCTCGCTCAACGGCAAGCTCGACGGCTTCGATGCCTCGTGCTTCGACGGCGTCTACGTCACTGGCGACATCGACACCGAAGCCATCTCGCGCATGAACGGCAACCGCCCGCGCATCGAGGAGACCGAAGAGGATTCCTCGCGCCTCGCGCTGCCGAACCTGAGCTGATCTCCTTCCGACATTCCTCGTTGGCCTCGCGCCCGAAAGTTTCCGTGACCGATCGACCCCTGCCTCCCGGCCTGCACCGCGACACGCTGGCCCTGCGCACCGCGCTCGAACGCAGCGTGCATGGCGAGCACTCCGAAGCGCTCTACCTCACCAGCGGCTTCGTGCAGCCCGACGCCGAGACCTCGGCCCGCCGCTTCGCCGGCACCGAGGAAGGCTTCACCTACGCGCGCACCTCGAATCCGACCGTCAGCAGCTTCGAGCGCCGGCTCGCGGCGATGGAAGGCACCGAGGCCGCGATCGCCGCGTCCAGCGGCATGGGCGCGATCCTCATGATGTGCATGGGCCTGCTCAAGGCCGGCGACCACGTCGTGTGCTCGCGCTCGATGTTCGGCTCGACCATCAACCTGATCGGGCGCGAGTTCGGCAAGTTCGGCGTCGAGACCACCTTCGTCTCGCAGACCGACGTGGCCGAGTGGCGCGCCGCGGTGCGGCCTACCACCAAGCTGCTGTTCGCCGAGACGCCGACCAATCCGCTGACCGAGGTCTGCGACATCCGCGCGCTGGCCGACGTGGCGTACGAGGCGGGCGCGCTGCTGGCGGTCGACAACTGCTTCTGCTCGCCCGCGCTGCAGCGGCCCGCCGAGCTCGGCGCCGACCTGATCATCCATTCGGGCACCAAGCATCTCGACGGCCAGGGCCGCGTGATGGCCGGCGCGATCTGCGGTCCCTCGAAGCTGATCGTCGACGTGTTCGGCCCGGTGGTGCGCACCGCGGGCATGGTGCTGTCGCCGTTCAATGCCTGGGTCGTGCTCAAGGGGCTCGAGACGCTCAACGTGCGCATGCAGGCGCACTGCGCGAACGCGCTGGCCGTCGCGCAATGGCTCGAGGCCCAGCCGGGCATCGAGCGCGTGTACTACCCGGGGCTCGCCTCGCATCCGCAGCATGAGCTGGCGATGCGCCAGCAGGCGGGGCAGGGCGGGGGCGGTCGTGTCCTTCATCGTGAAGGGCGGCGATCCCGAGACCGCGCGCGCCAACGCCTTCCACGTCATCAACAGCACCGAGGTCGTGAGCATCGCGACCAACCTCGGCGACGTGAAGACCATCATCTCGCACCCGGCCACCACCTCGCACGGACGCCTGTCCGAGGACCAGCGCCAGGCGGCCGGCATCGGCCAGGGCCTGATCCGCCTCGCGGTCGGCCTTGAGCACGTCGACGACATCAAGGCCGACCTGTCGCGCGGCCTTTCCACCCTGAATTTCTGAATCCCGCTTCCATGACCGGCAAAGTCCGCACCCGCATCGCTCCGTCTCCCACCGGCTTCCTGCACCTGGGCACCGCGCGCACCGCGCTCTATTCGTGGGCCTATGCGCGCCACCATGGCGGCGAGTTCGTGCTGCGCATCGAGGACACCGACGTCGCGCGCTCCACGCAGGATTCGACCGACCAGATCCTCGCGTCGATGCACTGGCTCGGCCTCGACTACGACGAGGGCCCGATCTACCAGATGCAGCGCCTCGAGCGCTACCGCGCCGTGATCGCGCAGATGCTCGAAGCCGGCACGGCTTACCACTGCTACGCCACGCCCGCCGAGCTCGACGAGATGCGCGAGGCCCAGAAGGCGCGCGGCGAGAAGACGCTGTACGACCGCCGCTGGCGTCCCGAGCCCGGCAAGGTGCTGCCGCCCGTGCCCGAAGGCGTGCCGCCGGTGGTGCGCTTCTGCAATCCGCCCGAAGGCGACGTGACCTGGAACGACCTCGTCAAGGGCGAGATCACCATCAACAACCGCGAGATCGACGACCTGATCATCCTGCGGCCCGACGGTGTGCCCACCTACAACTTCGCCGTGGTGGTCGACGACTGGGACATGAACATCACGCACGTGTTCCGCGGCGACGAGCACATCAACAACACGCCGTGGCAGATCAACATCTTCCACGCGCTCGGCGCACCGCTGCCGCAGTTCGGCCACGTGCCCGTGATCCTCGGCGACGACGGCCAGAAGCTCTCGAAGCGCCGCGGCGCCGTGAGCGTGACCGCTTACGAGGACAACGGCTACCTGCCCGAGGCGATGCTCAACTACCTCGCGCGCCTCGGCTGGAGCCACGGCGACGACGAGCTGTTCACGCGCGAGCAGATGGTGAGCTGGTTCGACGGTTCGCACCTGTCGAAGAGCCCGGCGCAATGGGACGCGGCCAAGCTCGCATGGGTCAACGCGCAGTACATCAAAGCCAAGCCCGATGACGCGCTCGCGCCGCTGGTGGCCGCGCAGCTCAAGAAGCGCGGCATCGAGGCCGACGATCGGCTCGTCGCCATCTGCGCGCTGTTCAAGGACCGCTGCGAGACCACGGTCGCACTGGCCGACTGGGCAGCAGCTTTCTATGCCGACGTCCACGCGAGCGAAGCGGACCGCGCGCAACACATCACCGATGCGGTGAAGCCTGCGGTGGCCACGCTTGCGGATAAACTCTCCACCCTTCCGACGTGGGACAAGGCGACGATCGCCGCGGCCATCAAGGAAACCTTGGCTGCGCATTCGCTCAAGATGCCTGCTCTGGCGATGCCGGTGCGTGTTCTCGTGATGGGGACGCCACAGACACCATCGCTCGATGCGGTCCTCGCGATTTTTTCTAAAGAAAAAATCATCGAGCGTTTGAAAGTAGCCTAAAAATCGGTCTATAATTTGAGGCTCGACACCGACACAAGGTGATTCTGAAAAGAAGCACTGGAATGTCAAAGAGGGGGTATAGCTCAGCTGGGAGAGCGCTTGCATGGCATGCAAGAGGTCATCGGTTCGATCCCGTTTACCTCCACCATCAAAAGTGTCGAGAAGAGAAGAAGTGCTGATCGCAGCACGGTTCCTAAGGTTTTGACCCTATCGTCTAGAGGCCTAGGACACCACCCTTTCACGGTGGCTACCGGGGTTCGAATCCCCGTAGGGTCGCCAGTTTCATGCAAGTGAAGCAGGCACGAGTCGTCAACACTCGACTCCGCAAGGAGTGAACGTTGTCTACCAGGAGTGGTAGTTCAGTTGGTTAGAATACCGGCCTGTCACGCCGGGGGTCGCGGGTTCGAGTCCCGTCCACTCCGCCACATAAAGCAACGGGCTACGCGAGCGATCGCGTAGCCCGTTTGTCATTTCCGCCCTCGATTTCTTGCTTGCTCGGACTTCGTGCAACGCGGTCATCGCGCAAGACCCCCAAACGAACAAAGCCCGCACGAGGCGGGCTTTGGAAATATGGTCGTGAACTCTTACGCGGTCCACGCTACGGCAAAGATTCCCTTGCGGAAGTCATTGTTGTTTTTCTCGTCGTAGTGACTTCGACGCGCTGGTGTGAGATTCAGCTTGCCTGGCCAGGCAACGCCCGGATGGCCCGAGCGAGACCGGATTGTAGCAGGCGCCCGCATACGACCCCGCGCGAGGGATCACGCACGGCGTGCGAAGCGTCCCGGCGGCAGTCCCACATGCCGACTGAACGCTGTGCTGAAGGTGCTTGCCGAGCTGTAGCCCACGCGTTCGGCGACCTCGGCGATCGCGAGGTCGCGATGCTTGAGCAGGTTCTTCGCGAGCGCCATGCGCCAGGCCAGCAGATATCCCATCGGTGGCAGTCCGACGGCGCGCGTGAAGCGATCGAAGAAGGCCGAGCGCGACAGTGCGGCCTTCTGCGCGAGTTGCGTCACGGTCCATGGCCGCGCGGGATCGGCGTGCAACTGGCGCATCGCGAGCGCGAGTCGCGCATCGGCCAGTCCGCGCAACAGGCCGGGTGGCGCGTCCTCGCCGGAGGATGAACGCAGGGCCTCGACGAGCAGCACTTCCACCAGGCGCGTGAGCACGAGTTCGCGCCCGGAGCGCTCCTCGCTCGACTCCTCGCCGACCAGCCGCACCAGCACCGAGAGCCGGTCGACGCCGCGCACATGCACCAGCGTCGGCAGCAGCGAGACCAGCAAGGCCGCATCGGGCGAATCGAAGACGAAATAGCCGCCGAGCAGGCGCACGTCGGGCGGGCCGTCGCGCATGCCGTGGCGCACCTCGCCTTCGGGGGCGGGCGCGAGCTTGGGATCGATGTGAACGGGAGCGGCCGCCTCGAAGCTCGACAGCGTGAAGCCCGGCGTCGCCGGCATGAGCACGAAGTCGCCCGCTTCGAGGGCGATGGCTTCCTGGCCCTCGACCGCGAGGCGGCAACTGCCATCGATCACCGCGCAGAAGCTGAGCTGGCCGAAATCCGAATAGCGGACCGCCCAGCGGCCGGCGCCGCTGATGCCTTTGGAGAACACGGCGCGCGGATTGAGCAGCGCGATGACCTCCGAGAGTGGATCGCTCATGGCCGGACGTTTGCAAATGAATCGTGGACTTTTCATTGTAGATAGTCCGGTTATCCATGGATATCGTTCGCTTCCATGTCAACCACTCAGCAAACCTCCATGAAAACCGTCCTCGTCACCGGCTGCTCGTCCGGCTACGGCCTCGAGACCGCGCGCCATTTCCTCTCGCAAGGCTGGCGCGTGATCGCCACCATGCGCACGCCGCGCGAAGACCTGTTGCCGCGCGACGAGCGACTGTGCATCGTGGCCCTCGACGTCACCGATCCGCGAAGCGTCACCGCCGCGCTCGAGGCGAGCGGACCCATCGACGTGCTCGTCAACAACGCGGGCATCGGGCTGCTCGGTGCCTTCGAGGCGACGCCCATGGCCACCACGCGCGAAGTCTTCGAGACCAACACCTTCGGCGTGATGGCGATGACGCAGGCGGTGCTGCCGCAGTTCCGCGCGCGCCGTGCCGGCGTGGTGGTGAACGTGACCTCGAGCGCCACGCTGGCGCCGATGCCGCTGGTCGCGGTCTACACGGCCAGCAAGACGGCCATCGAAGGATTCACGGGCTCGCTGGCGCACGAGCTCGCGGCCTTCGACGTGCGCGTGAAGCTGGTCCAGCCCGGCTATGCACCGAGCACGAACTTCACGAGCAACGGCCAGTCGCGCATGGCAGGCCTGATCCCGCCGGCCTACGAGGCCTATGCGCAGCAGGTCTTCGCGTCCTTCGCAGGCATCTCGGAGGTGACCACGGCATCGGACGTGGCCGAGACCGTGTGGCGCGCCGTGCACGACGAGTCGGGACAACTGCGCTTCCCCGCGGGCGCCGACGCGGTCGCGCTGACCCGCGCGAACGTGGCTTCTGCATCGGCTTGAGTTGGCGTAGGCGGGCTTCCACAGCGCGCGATAGGGTGAAGTGCGCGCCGTAGCATGACCACGCCCGCATCGTCGCGGGCGCGGTTTGCGTCATGTTTTCAGCAAAGGAGTTCGCCATGCCCATCTCTTCGCTTCGTACGGTGGCCGTCGCCTGTGCAGTGGCCGCGAGCAGCCTCGCCTTCGTCGGTTGCACGACCACGCGTCCCGACAACCAGGCCAGCAGTGCGTCCTCGCGCGCGTCGATCGACGCGCAGGTCGATGCCTCGCTGTCCAAGCTCTACGACTCGGTGCGCGGCTCGCGCGAACTCGTCGCCAAGTCGAGCGGCGTGCTGGTGTTCCCGGCGGTGGTCGGCGCGAGCATGGGCGTGGGCGCCGAATACGGCCGCGGCGCTTTGCGCGTGAACGGCCGCACGCAGTCCTACTACAGCACCACCTCGGGATCGATCGGCTTCCAGGCGGGCGCGCAGTCGAAGGCGGTGATCTACCTGTTCACCACGCAGGCCGCGCTCGACAAGTTCCGCGGCAGCAAGGGATGGACGGCCGGTGCCGATGCCACCGTGGCTGTCGCAACGATCGGTGCCAACGGCAGCATCGACACCAACACGATCCGCCAGCCCGTGGTGGGCTTCGTGCTGACGAACGTGGGGCTCGAGGCCGGCGTTTCGGTGCAGGGCGCGAAGGTGACCGAGATCGCGCTCTGATGCGGTGCCGGCCGCCGCGTGCTCAGGCGGCGGCCAGCTGCAGCTGCAGCGTGGCGATCTGCTCGCGCAGCGCCTTGTTCTCGGTTTCGAGCGCCGCCACGCGCTGCTTCAGCGCCTGAACCTGCTCGGAATCGGGCGCATCGAAGGGTGGCGATTCATGCTCGGACGAGGCTTCGGCTTCGTCCTCGCGCGGCTTGCGCTTCGCTTCGCGCGCACGCTTGGCCGCGAGCTTGAGTTCGTCCTTGCCCGCGTTCGCCGCGGCCACTTGCTCCTCGGCGGGCAGGCTCGCGACGGCTGCGGCCGCGTTGATCGAGATGGTGCCGGACTTCACCGCGGCCACCACTTCGGGCGCGGCCTGCTTCTGGATCTTCTCGATCATCTGCACCTGGGTGCTGCTGATGCGCGCGGCCTTGGCGATGGCCTCGCGGCTGTTGAGCGGCGCGGGCGGCGGCACGCTTGCATCGTCGCTGCTCGCGGCTGAGCTCGTGGGCGCATCGGCATCCGCGGTGGCGGACGACGCGTTCGCCGTGCGCGCGCGGCGCTCCGTCACGATGTCCTTCTTGCGCAGTGCGAGCACGCCGCGCACGAAATCCGAGATGCTGCGCCGGCCCAGGTGCTGGTCGATCATCCACAGGTGCACGTCCTCGATCGACTGGAAGCGCGTGTTCTGCACGGTCTGGAACGGCAGGCCATGCTTCTGGCAGATCGCATAGCGGTTGTGGCCGTCGACGAGAACGTCGCCCCACAGCACCAGCGCGTCGCGGCAGCCTTCGGTGAGGATGCTGCGCTCGAGGGCTTCATGCTCCTCGGGCGTGAGGGGGTCGATATAGGCTTTGAGTTCTTCGTTGACGACGATGTTCATGGATGCGCGATCGGACTGAGGGGCGGAATTCTAGAGGGCGGATCGCGTGCTGCCGGGAGGTGTCGACAGTACTCTTGGTGCGATGAGAGAACGACGCGAACGAAATAAATCCGCGATGAATGCTCGTCAATACTGACGCATCGTTGTCAAACAATCTGAGCTATCATCGCCCGCCACCGCGCAAGCCAATGCGGGCCTGAGGTTTCCATCGCGAAACATCGTTCCGGTCCCGCTGCAACGTCGAGTTCCCCCAACTGGTTTTGTCCTGTGTCTCGCTTCGATGCGAGCGCAACGAGGTGCCTGAACATGGTTATAAATAGGAATGATTCTTATTCTGTTTTTGGCTTACCAAAGTAGTAACTGACTGCCGACCGGATTTGCATCGTTCCGTCTCGCCCCGCTCTCAAGAGGTGTTGCACATGCCATCGCATTTGTCCGAGCCTTCGCTCGGAGAAGTCTTCATCGCCCATCGAGCGCAGCTGTGGCGCGTCGCCCGGAAGATCGTCAATACCTCCGATCTCGCGGACGACGTGGTGCAGGACGCCTATCTGAAGATCGTCGATGGCGCCTCGGTGCGCCAGGCCGACAAGCCCATCGGCTACTGCTGCCAGGTGGTGCGCAACATGGCGCTCGACTACTGCCGGCGCCATCGCGTCGAGTCGAACTACCGCACCTTCGACGTGGACGTGGAAGTGCTCGAGATTCCCAACGTCGAGACGCCCGATCGCCGCATGCGCGAACGCCAGGTCATCCATGCGATCGATCGTGCGCTGGCCGAGTTGCCGCCGCGCACGCGCATGGTCTTCGAGCTCTATCGCCTCGAAGGCCTCACTCAGCGCGAAATCGCCGCGCGGCTCGATTGCGCGCTGGGCCTCGTCAACGGGCTGATCGCCGACGCGGCGGCCGCCATCAAGGGCTGCGCCCACCTGCTCGACGCCGACTGACCGCGCGTTGACCGCCCATGCCGGCGGGCATCGATACGGTTTGGTATGGTTCGTGCCTGCTGCGATGGCAGCACGGCGCCGCGAGGCGCCGGCAAGAACAACGCGAACCACCCTCTGGCATGACTCAAGACAAGAACGATCCCGTCTGGAATGCCGCATGGACGTGGGTGCAGCGGGAATACGACCGTGACACCTTCGACGCTGCGGCGCGGGACGAGATGACGACATGGCTGGCCGCCGATCCGGCCCACCGGCGCGCCTACGACAAGGCAGCCCGCCTCTGGCTGCTGGCCGGCATCGTGCCGCCGGCCAACGACGTCGGCAGCGACGAAATCCCTGACGACGACTCGGGCGACTCGGGCGCCGCACCCGGCAAGCACTGACGCACCTTCGCGTGGCGGCCGCGCCGCCACCGTGCACGCATCCGGGGCTCTCGGTCCCGTGCGAAATGAACAGATGACTCGCTGAAGCGTCCTGTTGAGCAGGAGCGCCTTCCACGCGACGCCCGCACGGGCCGGTCGCAGGCGCTCCTCATGTTCAACCGCACAAGGATGCCTCGATGTCTACCAGCTGTTTCGACCGCGAAGACGAAACCTTCATCGTCCTGGTCAACCACGAAGACCAATATTCCATCTGGCCGCACTGGAAGGCCGTGCCCGGCGGATGGACCGCCGTCGACGGCGTCAAAGGCGACAAGAAGATAGTGCTGGCCTACGTCGAGCAGACGTGGACCGACATGCGTCCGAAATCGCTGCGCGACTGGATGGCCGCGCAGCAGAAGCACCCCGCGACCGAAACCGCTGCCGGTTGATCGTGACGCCGCGGGAGCCCGTCACGTTGCTGTGCCTGCCATGCGCGGGTGCCAGCGCCACCATGTATCTGCGCTGGCGCCGCGCGATGCCGGCCTGGGTGCGTATCGCACCGGTCGAGCTGCCGGGCCGTGGCGCGCGCATGGGCGAGGCTTTCGTCGAAGACCATGAGGCGCTCGTCGCTCGCCTGTGCCACGAGCACGCCCTGGCGATGCAGGGCGGCACTTTCGCGCTCTTCGGCCACAGCATGGGCGCGCTGCTCGCGCATGGCATGGCGCGCAGGCTGCAGGCAGCGGGAGCAACGCTGCCCGCGGCGCTGCTGGTCTCCGGCTGCGCGGCGCCCGCGCGGCGCGATCCGCAGCGCTTTGCCGGCAGGGAAGACGACGCGTCGCTCACGGCCGATCTGCGCAAGCAGGGCGGCACGCCGGAAGAGGTGTTCGCCAACGCCGAGCTGATGCGCATCACGCTCGACGTGCTGGCCGCCGACTACCGCATCTGCCGCGGCTTCGACCGCGCCGCACCCGCCGGCGCGCCCGCGCTGCCGGTGCCGCTGCATGCCTTCGCGGGCCGCCACGACGACATCGAGCCCGCATCCATCGAGGCCTGGTCGGCCGAGGCCGGCGACGTCTTCACGCGGGACTGGTTCGATGGCGGCCACTTCTTCATCAAGCAGCAAGAGGCGGCATTTCTCGAGGCGCTCGTGCGCCGCCTCGGCCAGGCGGTCGGCTCCGGCAGGCATGCGGTCCGCGCGCTGGCCTGAGCCGGCGCCCGCGTGCCCGATGCCATCGGATCTCGATGCCCGTGGCGCGGCGTCCCGCGCCCTTCGAAAAGGCGTCCGTGCCGGGCGCCGCGCAGCAAAGGAATCGACGACATGAATGAAATGCTTACCAGGCTCGAGCGCAAGGCGCCGGCCGGCTCCGATCTTCCCGTTCTCATCGCACCCGCCGAGCCCGGCGAGAACCTGCTCGCCGCCGTCGAAGGCCTGCGCTCGCGGATCGAGCAGGCGCTGCCCGTGACCGGTGGCGTGCTGCTGCGCGGCTTTGCCGTGCCCACGGTCGAGACCTTCCAGCAGTTCGCCTCTTCGTTCGGCCATCCGCTGCTGAAGTACGAGTTCGCCTCCACGCCGCGCTCCGCGGTGTCGGCGTCCACCGGTGCGGGTGTCTACACCTCGACCGAGTACCCGTCGCACCAGAGCATTCCGCTGCACAACGAGCAGGCCTACACGCGCGAGTGGCCGATGAAGATCTGGTTCCACTGCGTCACCGCCTCGCCCGAAGGCGGCGAGACGCCGATCGCCGACAGCCGCGCGGTCTACCGGCGGATCCCCGCGCGCATCCGCGCGCTGTTCGAGCCGGGCATCCTCTACGTGCGCAACTTCGGCGAGATGGACGTGCCCTGGCAGAAGGTCTTCAACACCGAAAGCCGCGCCGAGGTCGAGGCCTTCTGCACCCGCTCGGACATCGCATGGGAGTGGAAGGACGACGACGGCCTGCGCACGCGCCAGCGGTGCCAGGCGATCGAAACCCATCCGGTCACCGGCGAGCTGGTCTGGTTCAACCAGGCGCACCTGTTCCACATCTCGGCGCGCGATCCCGAGGAACGAGAGGTGCTCGAGGAGCTCTACGGCATCGAGAACGTTCCGCGCAACACCTTCTTCGCCGACGGCTCGGTCATCGGCGACGAGATCTTCGCCGAAGTGCGCGCGGCGCTCGATGCCGAGACCGTGTCCTTCCGCTGGGAAGAGGGCGACGTGCTGATGCTCGACAACATGCTCGTGGCCCATGCGCGATCGCCATTCAAGGGGCCGCGCAAAGTGATCGTGGCCATGGCGGAGCCGCACGGCAACCTCGGACGTTTCTAGGCTGGACATCGGAGCGACAGGATGACGAACAAGGCAACGATGCCCGAACAAGACCGCCAGCGGCCGCGCAACTTCGTGGCGCACCTGCGTGAACTCGCGCAACGGCGACCCGATGCCACCTGGCTGACCGTCGCGGACGAACACGGAGAAAGGGACTTCAGCTACGCGCAGTTCGAGCGTCGCGTACGCGCGCTTGCCGCGCGGCTGCAGCGAGATCTGTCCAGGGGCGACCGCGCGCTGGTCATGCTCGACAACGGCGAGCACTACGCGATCGCCATGCTGGCCTGTTTCTACGCGGGCGTGATCGCGGTGCCGATCTTCCCGCCCGAGTCGGCCCGGCCCCAGCACCTCGCGCGGCTCGCGGGCGTGGCTGACGACTGCGGCGCGCGCTGCGTGCTGACCACTGCAGCGCTCGAAGCGGCCCTCGCCGCAAGCTCGCCGACGCAGTTCGCAGGTGCCGCGATCCTTGCCGTCGATGCGATCGACGCGGTGCTGGCCGAGTCCTGGCAGCCCTTCGATCCCGCCGCCGACGACATCGCCTTCCTGCAGTACACCTCGGGCTCGACCTCGGCACCCAAGGGCGTGATCGTCACGCATGGCAACCTCATGGCCAACGAGCATGCGATCCAGGTCGGCATGGGCATCGGGCCCGACGACAAGTTCGTCTCGTGGGCGCCGCTCTATCACGACATGGGCCTGATCGGCGGCCTGCTGCAGCCGCTCTACAGCAGCATCCCGCTGGTGCTGACCTCGCCACGCCATTTCCTCGAACGGCCGGTGCGCTGGCTCGAGCTGATCTCGCGCCACCGCGCCACGCTCAGCGGCGGCCCCGACTTCTCGTTCCGCCTGTGCATCGAGCGCGTGAAGGACGCGCAGTTCGCCACGCTCGACCTGTCGAGCTGGCGCGTGGCCTACACCGGCGCCGAGCCGGTGCGCGCCGACACCGAGACCGCCTTCATCGAGCGCTTCGCCGCCGCCGGCTTCGATGCCGGCGCGGCCTATCCCTGCTACGGGCTGGCCGAAGCCACGCTCTACGTCACGGGGGGGCGGCGCGGCGACGGCATGGTCGCGCGCAGCTTCTCGCCCGAAGGCCTGGCCGCTGGCCAGGGCACTCCGAGCCTGCCGGGCGAGGACGGCACAGTGCTGGTCGGCTGCGGCGGCGTGGCGGTCGAGCATCGCGTGGAGATCGTCGATCCCGCCACGCAGGCGGTGCTCGATGGCGGCGCCATCGGCGAGATCCGCATCGCCGGCGCGAGCATCGGCGCGGGCTACTGGGGCAACGAACGCGCCTCGAGCGAGACCTTCGTCGAGCGCGATGGCCTGCGCTGGCTGCGCACCGGTGACCTCGGCTTCTTCCATGACGGTCAGCTCTACGTCACGGGTCGCATCAAGGACCTGATCATCGTGCGCGGCCACAACATCTATCCGCAGGACATCGAGCGCGTGATCGAGGCCGAGGTCGAGGCGGTGCGCAAGGGCCGCGTCGCGGTCTTCGCGGCCCACGGCCCCGACGGCGAGGGCATCGGCGCGGCCGCCGAGATCTCGCGCAGCATGCAGAAGCTGGTGCCGCCGCAGGTGCTGGTCGAGGCGCTGAGCGCCGCGGTCAGCGAGGTGTTCGGCGAGCCGCTGTCGGCCGTGGTGCTGCTCAACCCGGGCGGCATGCCCAAGACCACCAGCGGCAAGCTGCAGCGCAGCGCCTGCCGCGCGGGCTGGCTCGATCGCAGCGCCGATGCCTATGCGATCCACGAGCGCGGCCACTTCGTGAAGGGCGGCCCCGCCTCCGACGTGACGGTCGAAGCCGCGCTCGACGACACCGAGCGCGCCCTCGACGCGATCTGGCGCGAGGTGCTGCGCCAGGCCGATGCGCCCGCGTTGCCGCGCGACGCGCACTTCTTCGCGCGCGGCGGCAGTTCGTTGACGGCCACGCAGGTCGCGGCGCGCATCGCTTCGCAATGGGAGATCGACTTCCCCGTACGGGCGCTGTTCGAGCAGCCGCGTCTGCATGAATGCGCGGCCGCCGTGCGCCGGCTGCGGGCCGAGGGCCGGCGCGAGCGTCCCATGCCCGTCGCCGTGATCAGCGCGGCGCAGCGCGCGCAAGGCCTGCCGCTCTCGCATGCGCAGGAGCGCCAATGGTTCCTGTGGCAGCTCGATCCCCGAAGCGCGGCCTATCACATGAGCGGTGCGATGCAGCTGCGCGGCGCCCTCGATGCCGATGCATTGCGCGCCGCGCTCGGCGACCTGGTCGAGCGCCACGAGTCGCTGCGCACCGTGTTCCGCGCGGGCGCTGACGGCGTGCCGATGCAATGGGTCCGGGAGGCCACTGAGGCGAGCGTCGAGATCGTCGACCTGCGCGCGCAGCCCGCCGACACGCGCGAGGCGCGGCTGGCCGAGGAGGCGCGCCGCATCAAGGCCACCCCCTTCGATCTCACGCAGGGCGGCCTGCTGCGCGTTGCGCTGCTGCGCACCGCCGACGAGGCCCAGCTGCTGGTGGTCGCCATGCACCACATCGTCTCCGACGGCGCCTCGATGCAGGTGCTGCTCGAGGAACTGGCCGCGGGCTACGCCGCGCGCCTGCAAGGCCACGCGGCCGGTATCGCCGCGCCCGCGCTGCAATACGCCGACTACGCCGCCTGGCAGCGCGACTGGCTCGCGGCCGGCGAGGCGGAGCGCCAGGCCGCCTGGTGGCGCGCGCAGCTGGGCCATGAGCACCCGGTGCTCGAGCTGCGTACCGACCGCCCGCGCCAGCCACGCGCGAGCTACCGCGCCGCGCGCCACGGCTTCGAGCTGCCCGCGGCGCTGCTCGCGAAGCTGCGCACGCTGGCCCAGGCCGAGGGCGCCACGCTGTTCATCGTGCTGCTGGCGGGGCTGCAGGCACTGCTGCACCGCTACACCGGCCAGCAGGACATCCGTGTCGGCGCCGCCATCGCCAACCGCGGCCGGCCCGAGTTCGAGCGGATCATCGGCCTGTTCGTCAACACGCTGGTGCTGCGCAACCGCATCGACGGCCGCACGCCGCTGGCCGGCGTGCTCGCGCAGGCGCGCGAAGCGGTGCTCGGCGCGCAGGCGCACCAGGACCTGCCGTTCGAGCAGCTCGTGCAACTGCTGGAGCCCGAGCGCAGCATGAGCCACAGCCCGCTGGTGCAGGTGATGTTCAACCACCTGCTCGAGGACCGCGGCGCGCTGCGCCAGCTCGGCGGCCTCGACGCCGAGGACCATGCGCTGCCCGACCTCGAGGCCCAGTTCGAACTCGTGCTCGAAGTGCGCGAACGCGTGGGCGGTCCGCTGCGGCTCGACCTGATCTACGCGGCGGAGCTGTTCGACGCCGACACCATCGAGCGCATGGCCGGCCACTACCTCGCGGTGCTCGAGGCCGTGGCGGGCGATGCACGCGCGCGCGGTCGGCGATGTCGCGCTGCTGGTGGCGAGCGAGCAGGCCGAGATCGCGCGCTGGAGCGTCGATGCCACGCGCGAGCCCGGTGCCGAGCCGGTGCACCACACCATCGCGCGCCATGCGCGGCAGCAGCCCGCGGCCATCGCCTTGCTGTTCGCCGACGAGGCCCTGAGTTTCGCCGAGCTCAACCGCCGCGCCAACCGCCTCGCGCACCGCCTGGTCGCGCTCGGCGTTCGGCCCGATGCGCGCGTGGGCATCGCGATGGAGCGCAGCGTCGAGCTGGTCGTCGGCCTGCTCGCCATCCTCAAGGCCGGCGGCGCCTACCTGCCGCTCGACCCCGAATACCCGGCGCAGCGCCTGGCCTACATGGTGGACGACAGCGGCATCGACCTCCTGCTCACCCACCGCGCCACGCGCGACTGCATCGCCGCGCGCGGCGGGCTCCGGGTGCTCGAGATCGACAGCCTCGACCTCGGCACCGAGCCCGAGTCCGATCCCGAGGTCGCGCTGCACGGCGAGAACCTAGCCTACGTGATCTACACCTCGGGCTCCACCGGCAAGCCCAAGGGCGCGGCCGTGCGGCACGACGCGCTGCACAGCTGCATGGCCTGGATGCAGCGGGTCTACGTGCTCTCGCGCGACGACACCGTGCTGCACAAGGCGCCGTTCGGCTTCGACGTGTCGGTGTGGGAGATGTTCTGGCCGATGACCGCCGGCGCGCGGCTGGTGGTCGCCAACCCCGGCGACCACCGCGATCCCGAACGGCTGGTGCAACTGATCGAGCGCCACCAGGTCACCACGCTGAACTTCGTGCCCTCGATGCTGCAGGCCTTCCTCGCGCATCCGGGCATCGAGACGCGCACGCGGCTGCGCTACATCATCTGCGGCGGCGAGGCGATGCCGGCCGAGACGCAGAAGGAGGCGCTGCAGCGCCTGGCCGGCGCCTCGCTGCAGAACCTCTACGGCCCGACCGAGACCACCATCCACGTCACGCAGTGGACCTGCCGCGACGACGGCGAAAGCCTGGTGCCGATCGGCCGTCCGATCAGCGACACCCAGGCCTGGGTGCTCGACGCCGAACTCAACCGCGTGCCGCGCGGCGTGGCCGGCGAGCTCTACCTCGGCGGCGTGAACCTCGCGCGCGGCTACCTGAACCGCGCCGGCCTCAGCGCCGAGCGCTTCGTGGCCGATCCCTTCGGCGCTGGCGGCCGGCTCTACCGCACGGGCGACCTGGTGCGCTGGAACGTCGAAGGCCAGATCGAGTACCTCGGCCGCATCGACCACCAGGTCAAGATCCGCGGCCTGCGCATCGAGCTCGGCGAGATCGAGGCCCAGCTCGCGGCCCAGCCCGAGGTGCGCGAATCGGTGGTGGTCGCGAAGGAAGGTCCGACCGGCGCGACGCTGGTCGGCTACGTCTCGCCGCGCGGCGACGCGCCCGTCGACACCGCCGTGCTGCGCGAGCGCCTCGGCCAGTCGCTGCCCGACTACATGGTGCCGCGCGCCATCGTCGTGCTCGATGCGCTGCCGCTCAATGCCAACGGCAAGGTCGACCGCAAGGCGCTGCCCGAGCCCGACGACCTGGCCGGCGCGCGCGCCTACGAGGTGCCGCAGGGCGAGGTGGCGCGCACGCTCGCGGCCATCTGGTCCGAGGTGCTGCAGGTGCCGCAGGTCGGCCAGCACGACAACTTCTTCGACCTCGGCGGCCATTCACTGCTGCTGATCCGCGCGCACCGCCTGCTGCAGGACCGGCTGCGCATCGAGCTGCCGCTGGTCCAGCTGTTCAAGCACCCCACGGTCGAGTCGCTGGCGCGCGCCATCGAGCAGGGCGGTGGCCGTGCCGAGGCCGCCGCCGCGTCGGCCGCCATCGACGAGCGCGCGCTGCGCCAGCGCGCCGCCATGCTTCAACGCCGCAAGGCCGCAGAGAGAGTCCACTGATGACCACGCCCGAGTCCTTCGACGCCGTTCCCGGCGAACCCACCGGCCTGGAGATCGCCATCGTCGGCATGGCCGGGCGCTTTCCCGGCGCCGACGATGTCGATGCCTTCTGGCGCAACATCCGCGACGGCGTGGAGTCGATCCAGCGCTTCTCCGACGAGGAACTGCGCGCGCAGGGCGTGCCGCAGTCGGTGCTCGAGGAGCCCGACTACGTCAAGGCCGGCGTGCGCTTCGAGGGCTTCGACCAGTTCGACGCCGCCTTCTTCGGCTACGCGCCGCGCGAGGCCGAGGCCCTCGATCCGCAGCAGCGCGTCTTTCTCGAATGCGCCTGGTCCTCGCTCGAGCACGCGGGCTGCGATCCCGCGCGCTGGCAGGGCAAGGTCGGCGTGTACGCGGGCGAGGGCGCCAACGTCTACCTGATCCGCAACCTGCTGCCCTCGTTCGGCCTCGGCGCGCACAGCGGCATCGCCGACCTGCTGGGCCTGATGAGCGGCAACTCGGGCGGTTCGCTGTGCACGCGCGTGGCCTACAAGCTCGATCTGCGCGGCCCGGCCGTGAGCGTGCAGACCGCCTGCTCGACCTCGCTGACGGCGGTGCACACCGCCTGCCAGGCGCTGCTGGCGCACGACTGCGACATGGCGCTCGCGGGCGGCGTGTGGCTCGACCTGCTGCAGGAAGGCGGCTACCGCTGGCAGGCCGGCGCCATCCTCTCGCCCGACGGCCACTGCCGCGCCTTCGACGCCGATGCCGCCGGCACGGTGATCGGCAGCGGCGCGGGCGTGGTCGTGCTCAAGCGGCTCGACGAGGCGCTGCGAGACGGCGACACCATCCATGCGGTCATCAAGGGCACCGCGGCCAACAACGACGGCTCGGCCAAGGTCGGCTTCACCGCGCCCAGCGTGGACGGCCAGGCCGAGGTGATCCGAGCGGCGCAATTGATCGCGGGCGTGTCGGCCGACACCATCGGCTATGTCGAGACCCACGGCACCGGCACCACGCTCGGCGACCCGATCGAGATCGCCGCGCTGACCCAGGCCTTCCGCGCCGACACCGAGCGGCGCGGCTTCTGCGCCGTGGGGTCGGTCAAGACCAACATCGGTCACCTCGACGCCGCCGCCGGCGTGGCCGGCCTCATCAAGGCCGCGCAGGCGCTGCGCCACCGCGTGCTGCCCGCGAGCCTGCATTTCCGCGCGCCCAATCCGCAGATCGACTTCGCGAACAGCCCGTTCTACGTCAACACGGTGTCGAAGCCCTGGCCCGAAGGCCCGGTGCCGCGCCGCGCGGGCGTGAGCTCGTTCGGCATCGGCGGCACCAACGTGCACGTGGTGCTCGAGGAGGCGCCCGTTGCGCCCACGACGCGGCTCGCTGACGCCGAGCCGTCGTGGCAGGTGCTGCCCGTGTCGGCCAGGGACGAAGCCGCGCTGGCGCAGGCACGCGCGCGGCTCGCCGCCGAGCTGGCCGCGCCGGCGCAGGCATCCGGCGCGCCCGCGCTCGAGGACGTGGCCGCCACGCTGCAGGGCGGACGCCGCGCCTTCGAATGGCGCAGCGCCGTGGTCGCGAACGGATCGGCGCTGGCCGCGCAGATGCTGTCCTCGCCGGCGCTCGCCGCCACCCGCGCGCCAGGTTCGGCGCCGGAGGTGGCCTTCCTCTTTCCGGGCGGCGGCACCCAGCATGCCTGGATGGGCCAGGCCCTCTACCGCGACAGCCAGGTCTTTCGCGAGACCCTCGACCGCTGCGCCGCGCTGCTGCGCGCGGACAGCGGCATCGATCTGCTCGAACTGCTGTTCCCCCAGGCCGGCGACGAGCAGGCGGCCAACGAGCGGCTGGCGCGCATCGAGTTCGCGCAGCCCGCGCTGTTTGCGGCCGAGTACGCGATGGCGCGATGGTGGATGCACGCCGGCGTGGTGCCGTCGATGATGCTGGGCCACAGCCTCGGCGAATACGTGGCGGCCTGCGTGGCCGGCGTGTTCTCGCTCGAGGACGCGCTGCGCATCGTGGCCGCGCGCGGCCGGCTGATGCAGACGCTGGTTCCGGGCGCGATGACCGCGGTGCCGCTGTCGGAAGCCGAGGTCGCGCCCTTCCTGTCGACCGATTGCGATCTGGCCGTGGTCAACGGCGAGCAGCTCTGCGTGCTGGCGGGCCCGGTCGATGCGATCGAGCGTGCCGAGGAGGCGCTGCGTGCCGGGCAGCATCTGCCGCGCCGGCTGCATGTGTCGATCGCCTCGCACTCGCGCCTGGTCGATCCGATCGTCGCCGAGCTCGAGCGGTTGGTCGCGTCGGTGCCGCGCCATGCGCCGCGCATTCCCTTCATGTCCAACCTCAGCGGCCAGCCGATCACCGCACAGGAGGCGACCAGCCCCGGCTACTGGGGCCGGCACCTGCGCGGCACGGTGCGTTTCGTCGACGGCCTGCGCGGCCTGCTCGCCACGCCGGGCCGGGTGCTGCTCGAGGTGGGCCCGGGTGAATCGCTGAGCGCGCTCGCGCGCCAGCATCCGGACGCGAAGTCGGCCCTCGGCATCTGGGCCAGCCAGGCCCATCCGCAGCAGCATGCGCGCAACGCCCAGCAGCGCGCGGTGGCGATCGCCAACCTGTGGACCGCGGGCGTGGACATCGGCTGGGACGCCCTGCGCGAGGGCGCGCCGCGCCGTCGCGTGCCGCTGCCCGGCTATGCCTTCCAGCGCCGGCGCTTCTGGATCGAGGCCGGCGAGAGCGCGCGGCCCATGGAGCCGCAGGCGCCGGGCCTGTTCTACCGCCCGGTCTGGAAGCGCGCGGAGGCCGTGGCCTCCGCCGCGACGCCGGCGCAGGTGTCGCCCCAGGGCTGCACGCTGGTTCTCGGCGATCTCGACAGCTTCACCGACCGCCTCGGCAGCCTGCTGCGCGCGCGCGGCGACCGCGTGGTGCTGGCGCTGCGCGGAACGAAGTTCGCGCGCACCGCCGAGCGCCAGTACACGCTGCGCCCGGCCGAGCGCGCCGACCACGAGGCGCTGCTGCGCGAAGTCGAATCCGAAGCCGGGCCCGTGACCGAGCTGCTGCACCTCTGGAGCCTCGATGGCGGCGCGACGCATGCCGTGTCCGACGGCGCGGTGTTCGAGGCCGGCTACTTCAGCCTGCTCGCGCTGGCCCAGGCGCTCGACGCGGTCGACGGCGCCAGCCGGCCGCCGCTGCGGCTCGCGGTGATCACCGACGGCGTCGAGGACGTGGCGGGCATCGAGGCCCTCGCGCCCGAGAAGGCCACGGTGCTCGGCATCGCCAAGGTGCTCGCGCAGGAGTATCCGGCGATCGCCTGCCGCGTGGTCGACGTGGTGCGGCCCGCGCCCGAGAGCCCGGCCGAGGCCGAGCTCGCGCGTCGCATCGTCGAGGAGAGCGCGGCGGCCGATGGCGAGTTCGTCGTCGCGTACCGCGGACCGCACCGCTGGACCAAGGCCTACGAGCCGCTGCCCGCGCAGTTGCCCGGCACGCAACGCCTGCGCCAGGGCGGCGTGTACCTCATCACCGGCGGGCTCGGCGGCGTCGGTCTCGCGCTGGCCCGCCACCTGAGCAGGCAGTGGCAGGCCAGGCTGGTGCTGCTGGGCCGCAGCCCGGTGCCGCCGCGCGCCGACTGGCGGCGCCTGGCGTCGGATGCCGCCCAGCCCACCGCGCTGCGGCGCCGGCTCGAGCAACTGCTCGCGCTCGAGGCCGAGGGCGCGCAACTGCTCGCGCTGCAGGCCGACGTCACCGATGCCGCGCAGTTGCGCACCGCGCTGGCCGCCGTTCACGCGCAGTTCGGCCCGGTGCACGGCGTGGTGCATGCCGTGGTGCAACCCGACCGCGGCATGATCGCCCAGCGCACGCAGGCCGCGGTGGCGGCGGCGTTCGCGCCCAAGATCGAAGGCACGCGCGTGCTGCTCGAGGCGCTGCGCGCCGAGCCGCTGGACTTCGTGCTGTTCTGCTCCTCGGTGGCCGCGCTGATCGGCGGCCTCGGCCGCAGCGACTATGCGGCCGCCAACGCCTACCTCGACGCCTTCGCGAACGCGCGCCGCCGCGAATCCGCGTTGCCGGTGTTCTCGGTGAACTGGGACGCCTGGCGCGACGTCGGCGTGGCCGTCGACATGGACATGCCCGAAGGCGTGGGTCTCGACGAGCGTGCCGGCGTGCTCGCCTTCGAGCGCATCGCCAATGGCCCCGACCTGCCGCAGACGGTGGTGTCGATCACGCCGCTCGCCCCGCGCCTGCGCCCGATCGAGGGCCTGCTCGATGCACTGGACGACGAGGCACCCGGCGCCGCCGCCGAGGGCCGTGCCAGCCACGCACGGCCCGTGCTGCCCACGGCCTATCTCGCGCCCGAAGGCGACCTCGAGCAGGGACTGGCCGAGCTGTGGAGCGAGGCGCTGGGCATCGCGCCGGTGGGCGCCAACGACAACCTGTTCGAGCTCGGCGGCGATTCGCTGCTCGCCATCCGCCTGCTGGCGCGGGTGCGCAAGGCCTATGGCGTCGAACTCCATCCCGCCGCTTTCTTCAAGGCACCCACGATCGCCGAACTGGCGGTGCTGGTCGAGACCCGCCTGATCGAGGAGATCGAGCGCGAAGCCGACGCGGCCGCCGAAACGACCACCACGAATCTTTCATCATGAGCGAAAGCAAGGATCTCTCCGCCCGCCGCGCGAAGCTGTCGCCGGCGCAACTGGACATGCTGCAGCGCCGCCTGAAGCGCGACGCGAGTGCCGCCGCCGTTGCCGCGCCCTCGCGCGACGCGATCGTGCGCGGCAGCGACGACGGCCCCGCGCCGTCCTCGTTCGCGCAGCAGGGGCAGTGGTTCCTGTGGCAGCTCGACCCGGGCAACACCGCCTACCACGTCGGCGGCGGCCTGGGCTTCGTGGGGCCGCTCGACGTGGATGCGCTGCGGCAGGCGATGCATGCTCTCGCGCTACGCCACGACACCTTGCGCACCGCGTTCCGCACCGGCGCCGACGGCCTGCCCGAGCAGGTCGTCGAGGCCGTGAGCGCGATCGAGATTCCCTTCGTCGACCTGTCGGGGCTTGATCCGGCGGCGCGCGAGGCACGCCATCGCGAGGCGGCGCTGGCCATCAGCCGCACGCCCTTCGACCTGGCGGCCGGGCCACTGCTGCGCGGCACGCTGCTGAAGATGGGGCACGACGACCACCATCTGCTGCTGATGATGCATCACATCGGCTCCGATGCCTGGTCGGTCGAGCTGATCCTCGACGAGCTGGCCCGGCTCTATGCCTTGCGCCGCGGCGGCTCGCAGGCATCGCTCGAGACCGAGCCCGAAATCCGCTACGTCGACTTCGCGCGCTGGCAGCGCGCATGGCTAGAGGGCGGCGAGGGCGAACGGCAGCTGGCCTACTGGCGCCAGCGCCTGGGCGCGAGCCAGCCCGTGCTCGAACTGGCCACCGACCGGCCGCGCGCGGCCAGCGCGAACTACCGGGCGGCGCAGCATGTGCTCGAGGTGCCACCGGCGCTCGCGCAGTCGCTCAAGCGCGTGGCCCGCGAGCACGGTGCCACGCCGTTCATGGTGCTGCTCGCCGCGTTCCACGCGCTGCTGTTCCGACACAGCGGTCAGCAGGAGATCCGCGTCGGCGTGCCGGTGGCCGGCCGCCACCGCCCGGAGACACAGGGCGTGGTCGGTGCCTTCATCAACACGGTGGTGATGGATGCGCGGCTGAGCGAGCGCACGCGCCTGGCCGAACTGCTGGTGCAGGTGCGCGACAGCTCGCTCGAGGCCCAGGCCCACCAGGACCTGCCGTTCGAGCGGCTGGTGCAGGCGCTGAGTCCCGATCGCGGCCAGGCTGGCGCGCAGTTGTTCCAGGTCATGTTCAACCACCTCGGCGAGGGCGACCGGCCGCCGCGCGGCTGGCCCGAGCTGCTGGTGCGGCGCATCGACCTCGGCGAGCGCGCCGCGCCCTTCGAGCTGAACCTCGAGACCTTCGAGCATGCCGACGGCGGCATCCATGCCGTCTTCCGCTACGCGGCCGACCTGTTCGAGCCCGCCACCATGGCACGGCTCGCTGGCCACTACCGGCGCGTGCTCGAGGCCATGGCCACCGATCCGGCGCAGGCACTCGGCGCGCTGCCGCTGCTGGCCGATGCCGAGCTCGCGCAGCTCGCCGCCTGGGGCGTGGATCCGAATGGCCATCCGGGGTACGAGCCGGTGCACGAGGCCTTCGCGCGGCACGCGCGGCGGACGCCGGACGCGACCGCATTGCTGTTCGCTGACGAGGCGCTCGGCTATGGCGAACTCGATGCGCGCGCCAACCGCCTCGCGCACCGGCTGATCGCGCTGGGCGTGGGGGTGGAGAGCCGCGTCGGCATCGCGGTCGAGCGCTCGGTCGAGATGATGGTGGGCATCCTCGCGATCCTGAAGGCCGGCGCGGCCTACGTGCCGCTGGACCCCGAGTATCCGGCGGACCGCCTGGCCTACATCGTGGCGGACAGCGGCATCGCGCTGCTGCTCACGCAGCGCCGGCTGCACCACCTGGTGCCGGTGGCCGACGCGCTGCCCGTGCTCGAACTCGACACGCTCGACACGAGCACCGAATCGGCGGTCGATCCCGGCGTGAAGCTGCACGGCGCCAACCTGGCCTATGTGATCTACACCTCGGGCTCCACCGGCAAGCCCAAGGGCGCGGCGATCCGCCACGACGCGCTGCACAACTGCATGGCATGGATGCAGCAGACCTACGGGCTCACCGACGACGACACGGTGCTGCACAAGGCTCCGTTCGGCTTCGACGTGTCGGTGTGGGAGATGTTCTGGCCGCTGACGCAGGGCGTGCGGCTGGTGGTGGCCAACCCCGGCGATCACCGCGACCCCGAGCGGCTGGTCGAACTGATCCGCCGCCACCAGGTCACGACGCTGAACTTCGTGCCCTCGATGCTGCAGGCCTTCCTGGCGCACGAGGGCATCGAGGCCACGACGCGGCTGCGCTACATCATCTGCGGCGGCGAGGCCATGCCGGCCGCCACGCAGGGCGAGGCGCTGCGGCGCCTGAGCGGCGCCACGCTGCAGAACCTCTACGGGCCGACCGAAACCACCATCCACGTCACCCACTGGACCTGCCGCGACGACGGCCGCAGCCAGGTGCCGATCGGCCGGCCGGTCAGCGCCACGGGCGCCCATGTGCTCGACGCGGGACTGAACCCCGTGCCACAGGGCGTGGCGGGCGAGCTGTACCTGAGCGGTGCGAGCCTCGCGCGCGGCTACCTGAACCGCGCGGGCTTGACCTCGGAGCGTTTCATCGCGGCGGAGGGCGGAGGCCGTCTGTACCGAACGGGAGACCTTGTGCGCTGGAGCGCGCAGGGCGAGCTGGAGTACCTGGGGCGGCTGGACCACCAGGTCAAGGTTCGGGGCTTTCGCATCGAGCTGGGCGAGGTGGAAGCACAGCTGCTGGGCCAGCCCGAGGTGCGCGAGGCGGTGGTGGTGGCGCACGATGGAGCGGCGGGCGCGAGCCTGGCGGGCTACGTGAGCCTGCACGCGGGCGCGTCGCTGGACACGGGCGAGCTGCGCGATCGTCTGGGCGCGGTGCTGCCGGACTACATGGTTCCGGCGGCGCTGATGGTGCTGCAGGGGCTGCCGCTGAACGCCAACGGCAAGGTGGACCGCAAGGCGCTGCCTGCGCCGCAGTACACGAACGCCTCGCGCTACGAGGCGCCGGTGGGCGCGGCGGAGCAGACGCTGGCCGGCATCTGGGCCGAGGTGCTGGGTGTGGAGCGGGTGGGGCGGCAAGACAACTTCTTCGAGCTGGGCGGGCACTCGCTGCTGGCGCTGCGGCTGCTGGAGCGGGTGCGCCGCGAGGACTGGACGATGCAGGTTCGCACCTTGTTCCAGCAGCCGCAGCTCGGCGCGTTCGCGCAGGCATTGCTGCAGGAACAGGGTCGGCGCGAGGTGGTGGTGCCGGCCAACGGCATCCCGGCGGGCAGCGAGGTGCTGGAGCCCGGGATGCTGAGCCTGATCGAGCTGGACGAGGCGCAGATCGCGCGGATCGTGGCGGCGGTGCCGGGCGGGGCGTCGAACATCCAGGACATCTATCCGCTGGCGCCGCTGCAGGAGGGGATGCTGTTCCATCACCTGCTGCAGGCGAGTGGGGACGCATACGTGACGCCGCTGGCGCTGAGCTTCGAGACGCGCGAGCAGCTGGAGCGCTTCGTGGACAGCCTGGACCAGGTGATCCAGCGCCACGACATCCTGCGCACGGCGGTGCTGTGGGAGGGGCTGAAGGAGCCGGTGCAGGTGGTGCAGCGCAGCGCCGCGCTGCGGCTGCAGTGGCCGCGCATCGACGATGCGCAGGCGGACGTCGCGCAGTGGCTGGAGGCTTGCGTGGACCCGTCGAGCTACCGCATCGACGTGCGCGAGGCGCCGATGATCCGTGCGCTGGCCGCGCACGACGCGCGCCACGCGGACGGCGAGCGCTGGCTGCTGCAGCTGCCCAGCCACCACCTGGTGCTGGACCACACGACGCTGGAGCTGCTGGTGCAGGAGATCGCGCTGGTGCAGCAGGGCCTGCATGCGCAGCTGCCCGAGCCGGTGCCGTTCAGGCGCTACGTGGCGCAGTCGAGGCTAGGGGTGAGCCAGGGCGAGCACGAGGCCTTCTTCCGGCGGATGCTGGCGGACGTGGACGAGCCGACGGCGCCGTTCAACGTGCTGGACGTGCAGGGGGACGGGCAGCGGGTGGACGAGGCGCGCGAGCGGCTGGAGCCGGAGCTCGCGCGTGGGGTGCGGCGCGAGGCGCAGCGCCACGGGGTGAGCGCGGCGACGCTGTTCCACCTGGCGTGGGCGCTGGTGCTGGCGCGCACGACGGGCAAGGACGACGTGGTGTTCGGCACGGTGCTGTTCGGGCGCATGCAGGGCGGGGAGGGGGCGCAGCGGGCGCTGGGGATGTTCATCAACACGCTGCCGCTGCGCGTGAGGCTGGGAGCGCGCGACGTGCTGTCGTGCGTGCGGCAGACGCACGAGAGCCTGACGCAGCTGCTGCACCACGAGCATGCGGGGCTGTCGCTGGCGCAGCGGTGCAGTGGGCTGCCTGGGGGCACGCCGTTGTTCTCGGCGCTGCTGAACTACCGCTACAGCCCGGAGGAGAACGAGGGTGAAGAAACCTTCGCGTGGGCCGGGATGCGTGTGCTGGGTGGCCGCGAGCGCAGCAACTACCCGTTCTGCCTGTCGGTGGACGACCTGGGCGAGGGCTTCGCGCTGGTGGCGCAGACGGTGCAGGGGGTGGATGCGCAGCGGGTGTGCGGGTTCATGCGGGCGGCGGTGGAAGGCGTCGTGCGGGCACTGGCCGAGCAGCGGCAGCAGCCGGTGTGCGAGCTGGAGCTGCTGCCCGAGGCCGAGCTCGCGCAGCTGGATGCGTGGGGCGTGAACGCGCGCGACGAGGGCCATGCGCGGCCGGTGCACGAGGTGTTCGAGGCGCATGCGGCGCGGCACCCGGAAGCAGTGGCGCTGGTGTTCGGCGAGCAGGAGATCGGCTATGGCGAGCTGAACGCACGGGCGAACCGGCTGGCGCATCGGTTGATGGCGCTGGGGGTGGGTCCGGAGGCGCGGGTGGGGATCGCGCTGGAGCGCGGAGTGGAGATGGTGGTGGCGATCCTGGGGGTGGTGAAGGCCGGGGGCGCGTACGTGCCGCTGGACCCGGAGTACCCGGTGGATCGGCTGGCATACATGGTGGGGGACAGCGGGATCGGGTTGCTGCTGACGCAGGGTGCGGTGGCGAGGCGCGTGCCGGTGGAGGGCAACGGCGAGCAGGGCAGGGTGCGCGTGCTGGTGCTGGACGAGGAAGGCACAGCGCAGTCGATCGCGAGCGAACCCACGCACGACCCGGGCGTGGTGCTGCACGGCGAGAACATCGCCTACGTCATCTACACCTCGGGATCCACCGGCAAGCCCAAGGGCGCCGCCAACCGCCACGGCTCGCTGTTCAACCGCCTCGCGTGGATGCAGCAGGCCTACCGGCTCGATGCCACCGACACCGTGTTGCAGAAGACGCCGTTCGGCTTCGACGTGTCGGTGTGGGAATTCTTCTGGCCGCTGATGACGGGCGCGCGCCTGGTCGTCGCCGCGCCCGGCGACCATCGCGAGCCGGCACGGCTGGTCGAGCTGATCCGCAGGCACGGCGTCAGCACGCTGCACTTCGTGCCGTCGATGCTGCAGGCCTTCCTGGCCGGCGCGGGCGTCGAGGGTTGCACCAGCCTGCGGCACATCGTCTGCAGCGGCGAAGCCCTGTCGGCCGAGGCGCAGAACCAGGTGTTCGCGCGGCTGCCGCAGGCCCGGCTCCACAATCTCTACGGCCCGACCGAGGCGGCCATCGACGTCACGCACTGGACCTGCCGCGACGACGGCCGCTCCCAGGTGCCGATCGGGCAGCCCATCAGCGGCACGCGCACCCACGTGCTGGACGCCGCGCTCAACCCCGCGCCGGCCGGCGTGGCCGGCGAGCTCTACCTGGGTGGACTGAACCTGGCGCGCGGCTACCTCAACCGGCCCGGCCTGAGCGCCGAGCGCTTCGTCGCGGCCGAGGGCGGCGAGCGGCTCTATCGCACCGGCGACCTGGTGCGCTGGAATGCCGAGGGCGAGCTCGAGTACCTGGGTCGCATCGACCACCAGGTGAAGATCCGCGGCTTGCGCATCGAGCTCGGCGAGATCGAGGCCCAGCTGCTCGCGCAGCCTGAAGTGCGCGAGGCGGTGGTGGTGGCCGACGAAGGCCCCGCGGGCATGCGCCTCGTCGGCTACGTGTCGGCGCACGCCGGCCATGAGATCGACAGCGCGGCGGTGCGCGAGCGGCTCGCGGCCACGCTGCCCGACTACATGGTGCCTGGCGTGCTGATCGTGTTGCAGACCCTGCCGCTCAATGCCAACGGCAAGGTCGACCGCAAGGCGCTGCCTTCGCCGCAGTCGGCGAACGCGCCGCGCTACGAGGCGCCGGTCGGCGAGACCGAGCAGGCGCTCGCCGGCATCTGGGCCGAGGTGCTGGGCCTGCCGCGCGTGGGCCGTCACGACAACTTCTTCGAGCTCGGCGGCCATTCGCTGCTCGCGGTCCAGGTGGCCGCGCGGGTGCAGGGCGCCCTGCACATGGACCTGGCGGTCAAGGACATCTTCCTGCACCCGGTGGTGATGGACATGGCCGCGCTGGTGGCGAGCCAGCGCGACGCCCGGCCTGCGGCACAGGCGCTCTCGGAGATCGATTCACTGCTTGACAGCATGGAGGCTGTTTGATGGACCCCCTCGCAACCCGGCGCATCGCGGAACGCTTCTCGCGCCTGACGGACGAGCAGCGCCGCACGGTCTACCAGAAGATCCGCGCCGAGGGCATGACGCTCGGCCAGTTCCCGATCCTGGCGCGTGACCCGTCGGTACTGGAGCGCAGCCACCTGTCGTACGCGCAGCTGCGGCAATGGTTCCTGTGGCAGCTGGACCCTGGCAGCACGGCGTACCACATCAGCGGGGCGCTGTCGCTGTCGGGCGACCTGGACGTTGGCGCGGTGCGCGCGAGCTTCGCGGCGCTGGTGCAGCGCCACGAGGCGCTGCGCACGGTGTTCCGTGCGAACGCGGATGGCGTGGCCGAGCAACTGATCCGAGACAGCGCGGCGTTCGCGATCGAGGAGATCGACCTGGCTACGGTGCCTGAGGCCGACCGCGATGCAAGCGTGCACGAGCAGGCGCTGCGCCTGAGCGAGACCGCGTTCGACCTGGGCGAGGGCCCGCTGCTGCGCGTGGGGCTGATCCGTCGCGCCGAGCGCGAGCACGTGCTGGTGGTGGTGATGCACCACATCGTGTCGGACGGCTGGTCGCTGCAGATCATCGTGGACGAGTTCGTGGCGCAGTACCGCGCACGCGTGCTGCACACGCCGATCGAGCCGAAGGCGCTGCCGATCCAGTACGCCGACTACGCCGTGTGGCAGAAGCAGTGGCTGGAAGCAGGCGAGAAGGAGCGGCAGCTGGCGTACTGGACGCAGCACCTGGGCCGCGAGCACCCGGTGCTGCAGCTGCCGACCGACCATCCGCGGCGCGCGGACGGCCGCTACCGAGGCGCGCGGCTGGACGTGGAGCTGCCCGCGGAGCTGGCGCGGGCGCTGCAGCGGCGCGCGCAGGGCGAGGGGGCGACCCTGTTCATGGTGCTGCTGGCGGGGCTGCAGGTGCTGCTGTCGCGCTACACCGGGCAGTCGGACATCCGCGTGGGCGTGCCGATCGCCAACCGCCACCGGGTGGAGACGGAGGGCGTGATCGGCTTCTTCGTGAACACGCAGGTGCTGCGCGCGACGGTGGATGCGCGCGCGAGCCTGGGTCAGGTGCTGGGGCAGGTGCGGGAAGCGGCGCTGGGCGCGCAGGCGCACCAGGACCTGCCGTTCGAGCAGTTGGTGGAGGCGCTGCAGCCCGAGCGCAGCCTGGGGGTGAACCCGCTGTTCCAGGTGATGTTCAACCACCAGCGTGGCGACCTGAAGGTGCTGCAGGGCTGGCCGGGGCTGGCGCTGCGGGAGTACGCGCTGGGAGTGCAGGAGGCGCAGTTCGAGCTGACGCTGGACACGGTGGAGGGAGCGGACGGCCGTGTGCAGGCGAGCTTCAGCTACGCGCTGGAGCTGTTCGATGCACAGACGGTGCAGCGGCTGGCGGCGCATTACCTGGCGGTGCTGGGAGCGCTGGCGCAGGAGCCTCGGCAGGCGGTGGGCGAGGTGGAGTTGATGGGTCGGCAGGAGCGCGAGCAGCTGGCGGCGTGGGGCACGAACGCGCGGCGGTATGCGAATGCGCAGCCGGTGCATGCGCTGTTCGAGCGGCATGCGGCGCAGCGCCCCGAAGCGGTGGCGCTGGTGCATGGGGAGCAGGCGCTGGGCTATGGAGAGCTGAATGCGCGGGCGAACCGGCTGGCGCACCGGCTGATCGCGTTGGGGGTGGGGCCGGAGGTGCGGGTGGGGATCGCGCTGGAGCGCGGGGTGGAGATGGTGGTGGGGATCCTGGGGATCCTGAAGGCGGGCGGTGCGTACGTGCCGCTGGACCCGCAGTACCCGGCGCAGCGGCTGGCGCACATGGTGAGCGACAGCGGTGTGGCGCTGGTGCTGACGCAGGAGTCGGTGAGCGAGCGCGTGCCGGTGGGGCAGGGCGTGAAGCTGCTGAGCCTGGAGGCACTGGCGCTGGACGGGGAGCCCGCGCACGACCCGGGCGTGCGGGTGCATCCGGAGAACCTGGCCTACCTGATCTACACCTCGGGGTCCACCGGCAGGCCCAAGGGCGTCGGCATCGCGCACCATGCGCTGTTCCAGCACACGCAGGAGTCGATCCGCTTCTTCGGCCTGACAGCGGCCGACCGCATGCTGCAGTTCTCGACGCTGAATTTCGACGGCTTCGTCGAGCAGACCTTTCCGCCGCTCGCCGCGGGCGCGGCGATGGTGCTGCGAGGACCGCAGCTGTGGGACAGCGAGACCTTCCACCGCGAGCTGATCGAACGGCAGGTCAGCGTGGTCGACCTCACGACCGCCTACTGGCTGCTGCTCGTGCAGGACTTCGCGCGCCACGGCCCGCGTTCCTATGGCGCGCTGCGGCAGGTGCATGCGGGCGGCGAGGCCATGCCGCCCGAAGGGCTCAATGCCTGGCGCAAGGCCGGCCTCGAAGGGGTCGCGCTGCTCAATACCTACGGCCCGACCGAAGCAACGGTCACGGCCACGGTGCTCGACTGCGCACCCTATGTGCGCGGCGAGCGCGAACTGCCGCTGCGCATGCCGATCGGCGTGCCGCTGGCCGGGCGTGCACTGCATGTGCTCGGCGCCGACCTCGAACCCGTGCCCCGGGGCGTAGCGGGCGAACTCTGCATCGGCGGAGCCCTGCTGGCGCGCGGCTACCTCGGCCGGCCCGAACTGAGCGCCGAGCGCTTCATTGCAACGGAAGGCGGAGGCCGTCTGTACCGCACGGGAGACTTGGTGCGCTGGAGCGCGCAGGGCGAGCTGGAGTACCTGGGGCGTCTGGACCACCAGGTCAAGGTTCGGGGCTTTCGCATCGAGCTGGGCGAGGTGGAGGCGCAGCTGCTGGGCCAGCCGGAGGTGCGCGAGGCGGTGGTGGTGGCGCACGATGGAGCGGCGGGCGCGAGCCTGGCGGGCTACGTGAGCCTGCACGCGGGCGGGTCGCTGGACACGGGCGAGCTGCGCGATCGTCTGGGCGCGGTGCTGCCGGACTACATGGTTCCGGCGGCGCTGATGGTGCTGCAGGGGCTGCCGCTGAACGCCAACGGCAAGGTGGACCGCAAGGCGCTGCCGGCGCCGCAGTACACGAACGCCTCGCGCTACGAGGCGCCGGTGGGCGCGGCGGAGCAGACGCTGGCCGGCATCTGGGCCGAGGTGCTGGGCGTGGAGCGGGTGGGGCGGCAAGACAACTTCTTCGAGCTGGGCGGGCACTCGCTGCTGGCGCTGAGGCTGCTGGAGCGGGTGCGCCGCGAGGGCTGGACGATGCAGGTTCGCACCTTGTTCCAGCAGCCGCAGCTCGGCGCGTTCGCGCAGGCATTGATGCAGGAACAGGGCCGACGCGAGGTGGTGGTGCCGGCCAACGGCATCCCGGCGGGCAGCGAGGTGCTGGAGCCCGGGATGCTGAGCCTGATCGAGCTGGACGAGGCGCAGATCGCGCGGATCGTGGCGGCGGTGCCGGGCGGGGCGTCGAACATCCAGGACATCTATCCGCTGGCGCCGCTGCAGGAGGGGATGCTGTTCCATCACCTGCTGCAGGCGAGTGGGGACGCATACGTGACGCCGCTGGCGCTGAGCTTCGAGACGCGCGAGCAGCTGGAGCGCTTCGTGGACAGCCTGGACCAGGTGATCCAGCGCCACGACATCCTGCGCACGGCGGTGCTGTGGGAGGGGCTGAAGGAGCCGGTGCAGGTGGTGCAGCGCAGCGCCGCGCTGCGGCTGCAGTGGCCGCGCATCGACGATGCGCAGGCGGACGTCGCGCAGTGGCTGGAGGCTTGCGTGGACCCGTCGAGCTACCGCATCGACGTGCGCGAGGCGCCGATGATCCGTGCGCTGGCCGCGCACGACGCGCGCCACGCGGACGGCGAGCGCTGGCTGCTGCAGCTGCCCAGCCACCACCTGGTGCTGGACCACACGACGCTGGAGCTGCTGGTGCAGGAGATCGCGCTGGTGCAGCAGGGCCTGCATGCGCAGCTGCCCGAGCCGGTGCCGTTCAGGCGCTACGTGGCGCAGTCGAGGCTGGGGGTGAGCCAGGGCGAGCACGAGGCCTTCTTCCGGCGGATGCTGGCGGACGTGGACGAGCCGACGGCGCCGTTCAACGTGCTGGACGTGCAGGGGGACGGGCAGCGTGTGGACGAGGCGCGCGAGCGGCTGGAGCCGGAGCTCGCGCGCGGGGTGCGGCGCGAGGCGCAGCGCCACGGGGTGAGCGCGGCGACGCTGTTCCACCTGGCGTGGGCGCTGGTGCTGGCGCGCACGACGGGCAAGGACGACGTGGTGTTCGGCACGGTGCTGTTCGGGCGCATGCAGGGCGGGGAGGGGGCGCAGCGGGCGCTGGGGATGTTCATCAACACGCTGCCGCTGCGCGTGAGGCTGGGCGCGCGCGACGTGCTGTCGTGCGTGCGGCAGACGCACGAGAGCCTGACGCAGCTGCTGCACCACGAGCATGCGGGGCTGTCGCTGGCGCAGCGGTGCAGTGGGCTGCCTGGGGGCACGCCGTTGTTCTCGGCGCTGCTGAACTACCGCTACAGCCCGGAGGAGAACGATGGTGAAGAAACCTTCGCGTGGGCCGGGATGCGCGTGCTGGGCGGTCGCGAGCGCAGCAACTACCCGTTCTGCCTGTCGGTGGACGACCTGGGCGAGGGCTTCGCGCTGGTGGCGCAGACGGTGCAGGGGGTGGATGCGCAGCGGGTGTGCGGGTTCATGCGGGCGGCGGTGGAAGGCGTCGTGCGGGCACTGGCCGAGCAGCGGCAGCAGCCGGTGTGCGAGCTGGAGCTGCTGCCCGAGGCCGAGCTCGCGCAGCTGGATGCGTGGGGCGTGAACGCGCGCGACGAGGGCCATGCGCGGCCGGTGCACGAGGTGTTCGAGGCGCATGCGGCGCGGCACCCGGAAGCAGTGGCGCTGGTGTTCGGCGAGCAGGAGATCGGCTATGGCGAGCTGAACGCACGGGCGAACCGGCTGGCGCATCGGTTGATGGCGCTGGGGGTGGGTCCGGAGGCGCGGGTGGGGATCGCGCTGGAGCGCGGAGTGGAGATGGTGGTGGCGATCCTGGGGGTGGTGAAGGCCGGGGGCGCGTACGTGCCGCTGGACCCGGAGTACCCGGTGGATCGGCTGGCATACATGGTGGGGGACAGCGGGATCGGGTTGCTGCTGACGCAGGGTGCGGTGGCGAGGCGCGTGCCGGTGGAGGGCAACGGCGAGCAGGGCAGGGTGCGCGTGCTGGTGCTGGACGAGGCACAGACGGCGCAGGCGATCGCGAACGAGCCGGCCCACGACCCGGGCGTGGTGCTGCACGGCGAGAACATCGCCTACGTCATCTACACCTCGGGATCCACCGGCAAGCCCAAGGGCGTGGCGGTTGCGCATGGCCCCTTCGCCGCACACTGCATCGATTCGGCCGAGGTCTACGAGATGGGGCCGCGGTCGCGCGAACTGCATTTCCTGTCCTTCTCGTTCGACGGTGCCCATGAGCGCCTGTTCACCGCGCTGTGCTGCGGGGCGTCGCTGCTGCTGCGCGACGCGGCGCTGTGGACCGCCGAGCAGACCCTCGATGCGATGCGGCGCCACGGCGTGACCAACGCGGGCTTCCCGCCGGTGTACCTGCGGCAGCTCGCCGACTGGGCGCGCGACACCGGGCAGTGCCCGCCGGTGCAGCTCTATTCCTTCGGCGGCGAGGCGATGTCGCGCGAAGGTTTCGACATGGTGCGCCAGCACCTGAAACCCCGGATCCTCATCAACGGCTACGGACCGACCGAATCGGTGGTGACGCCGATGCTGTGGAAGGTCGATGCCGCGGCGAGTTTCTCCGAAGGCTATGCGCCCATCGGGCAGCCGATGGCGGGGCGCAAGGCCTATGTGCTCGATGCCGGCCTGCAGCGGATGCCGCGCAACGTGGCCGGCGAGCTCTACCTGGGCGGCACCGGCCTGGCGCGCGGCTATCTCGATCGCGGCGGCCTGAGCGCCGAGCGTTTCGTCGCCGATCCCTTCGGCGGCGCGGGCGAGCGCCTCTACCGCACCGGCGACCTCGTGCGCTGGCGCGACGACGGCCAGCTCGAGTACCTGGGCCGCATCGACCACCAGGTGAAGATCCGCGGCTTCCGCATCGAGCTCGGCGAGGTCGAGGCCCAACTGCTCGCGCAGCCGGAGGTGCGCCAGGCGGTGGTGGTGGCCGACACCGGAGCGGCCGGCGCACGGCTCGCGGGCTATGTGTCGCTGCATGCGGACCGCGCGATCGAGCCGGCCGTGCTGCGGCAGCGGCTGGGCGCCGTGCTGCCCGACTACATGGTGCCGAGCGCCGTGATGGTGCTCGACGCCCTTCCGCTCAATGCCAACGGCAAGGTGGACCGCCATGCGCTGCCGCGCGCGGTGCATGCGAGCGAGCAGGCCTACGAAGCGCCGGTGGGCGCGGTGGAGGCGGTGCTCGCGCAGGTGCTGGCCGAGGTGCTGGGCCTGCCGCGCGTGGGACGGCACGACAACTTCTTCGAGCTCGGCGGCGATTCGATCGCCGCGCTCAAGGTGATTGCGCGCGCGCACCGCGACGGCCTGCGGCTCACGCCGCGGCAGATCTTCGAGCACCAGGCCGTGGCGCGTATCGCGCAGGCCGTCGGCACGGACGCCGCGCCGGCCGCCGAGCCGATTCCCGCGCTGCCCGCGGCGCAGCGCGCGGGCAGCCTGCCGCTGTCGTACGCGCAGCTGAGGCAATGGTTCCTGTGGCAGCTGGACCCTGGCAGCACGGCGTACCACATCAGCGGGGCGCTGTCGCTGTCGGGCGACCTGGACGTTGGCGCGGTGCGCGCGAGCTTCGCGGCGCTGGTGCAGCGCCACGAGGCGCTGCGCACGGTGTTCCGTGCGAACGCGGATGGCGTGGCCGAGCAACTGATCCGAGACAGCGCGGCGTTCGCGATCGAGGAGATCGACCTGGCTACGGTGCCTGAGGCCGACCGCGATGCAAGCGTGCACGAGCAGGCGCTGCGCCTGAGCGAGACCGCGTTCGACCTGGGCGAGGGCCCGCTGCTGCGCGTGGGGCTGATCCGTCGCGCCGAGCGCGAGCACGTGCTGGTGGTGGTGATGCACCACATCGTGTCGGACGGCTGGTCGCTGCAGATCATCGTGGACGAGTTCGTGGCGCAGTACCGCGCACGCGTGCTGCACACGCCGATCGAGCCGAAGGCGCTGCCGATCCAGTACGCCGACTACGCCGTGTGGCAGAAGCAGTGGCTGGAAGCAGGCGAGAAGGAGCGGCAGCTGGCGTACTGGACGCAGCACCTGGGCCGCGAGCACCCGGTGCTGCAGCTGCCGACCGACCATCCGCGGCGCGCGGACGGCCGCTACCGAGGCGCGCGGCTGGACGTGGAGCTGCCCGCGGAGCTGGCGCGGGCGCTGCAGCGGCGCGCGCAGGGCGAGGGGGCGACCCTGTTCATGGTGCTGCTGGCGGGGCTGCAGGTGCTGCTGTCGCGCTACACCGGGCAGTCGGACATCCGCGTGGGCGTGCCGATCGCCAACCGCCACCGGGTGGAGACGGAGGGCGTGATCGGCTTCTTCGTGAACACGCAGGTGCTGCGCGCGACGGTGGATGCGCGCGCGAGCCTGGGTCAGGTGCTGGGGCAGGTGCGGGAAGCGGCGCTGGGCGCGCAGGCGCACCAGGACCTGCCGTTCGAGCAGTTGGTGGAGGCGCTGCAGCCCGAGCGCAGCCTGGGGGTGAACCCGCTGTTCCAGGTGATGTTCAACCACCAGCGTGGCGACCTGAAGGTGCTGCAGGGCTGGCCGGGGCTGGCGCTGCGGGAGTACGCGCTGGGAGTGCAGGAGGCGCAGTTCGAGCTGACGCTGGACACGGTGGAGGGAGCGGACGGCCGTGTGCAGGCGAGCTTCAGCTACGCGCTGGAGCTGTTCGATGCACAGACGGTGCAGCGGCTGGCGGCGCATTACCTGGCGGTGCTGGGAGCGCTGGCGCAGGAGCCTCGGCAGGCGGTGGGCGAGGTGGAGTTGATGGGTCGGCAGGAGCGCGAGCAGCTGGCGGCGTGGGGCACGAACGCGCGGCGGTATGCGAATGCGCAGCCGGTGCATGCGCTGTTCGAGCGGCATGCGGCGCAGCGCCCCGAAGCAGTGGCGCTGGTGCATGGGGAGCAGGCGCTGGGCTATGGAGAGCTGAATGCGCGGGCGAACCGGCTGGCGCACCGGCTGATCGCGCTGGGGGTGGGGCCGGAGGTGCGGGTGGGGATCGCGCTGGAGCGCGGGGTGGAGATGGTGGTGGGGATCCTGGGGATCCTGAAGGCGGGTGGTGCGTACGTGCCGCTGGACCCGGAGTACCCGGCGCAGCGGCTGGCGCACATGGTGAGCGACAGCGGTGTGGCGCTGGTGTTGACGCAGGAGTCGGTGAGCGAGCGCGTGCCGGTGGGCGAAGGCGAGGGCAAGGGCGTGAAGCTGCTGAACCTGGAGACGCTGGCGCTGGACGGGGAGCCCGCGCACGACCCGGGCGTGCGGGTGCATCCGGAGAACCTGGCCTACCTGATCTACACCTCGGGGTCCACCGGCAGGCCCCAAGGGGGCACAGCTGTGCCATCGCAACGTCACGCGGCTGCTCGACGCGACCGAGCCGTGGTTCGGCTTCGGGCCGCAGGACACCTGGACGCTGTTCCATTCCTACGCCTTCGATTTCTCGGTGTGGGAGATCTTCGGCGCGCTGTGCACCGGCGGCCGGCTGGTCGTGGTGCCGTTCTGGGTCAGCCGTTCGCCGGAGGACTTCCTGCGGTTGCTGCGCGAGCAGCGCGTGACCGTGCTCAACCAGACGCCGTCCGCCTTCGGGCAGCTGGCGTGCCTGCCGCAGGCGCTCGAGGACGGGCTGGCGCTGCGCGTCGTCATCTTCGGTGGCGAGGCCCTGGAGCCGCAGCGGCTGCGCGGCTGGATCGAGCACCACGGCGACCGCGCGCCGCGGCTCGTCAACATGTACGGCATCACCGAGACCACGGTGCACGTGACCTTCCGCGAGATCACCGCGGCTGACATCGGCCAGCAGCGCAGCCCCGTGGGCGTCGCGATTCCCGACCTTGGCCTGCAGGTGCTCGACGCGCAACTGAATCGGGTGCCGTTCGGCGTGGCGGGCGAACTGCACGTGTCGGGCGCCGGTCTGGCGCGCGGCTACCTGAATCGCGCCGGCCTCAGCGCGGAGCGCTTCATCGCGACCGACGACGGCGGCCGCCTCTACCGCACCGGTGACCTGGTGCGGCTGACCGCGCAGGGCCAGCTCGAGTACCTGGGCCGCATCGACCACCAGGTCAAGGTGCGCGGCTTCCGCATCGAGCTCGGCGAGATCGAGGCGCAGTTGCTGGCGCTGCCCGAGGTGCGCGAGGCGATCGTGCTGGCGATCGAAGGCAGCGCCGGCACGAGGCTGGCGGCCTATGTCTCGCTGCACGTGGGACAGGACGCCGATGCCGCCGTGCTGAGGCAGCGCCTGGGGGCCGCCTTGCCCGACTACATGGTGCCCGCGTCGCTGACGGTGCTGGACGGGCTGCCGCTCAATGCCAACGGCAAGGTCGACCGCAAGGCGCTGCCCGCGCCGTCGTCCGCCACGAGCGAGCAGGCCTTCGAGGCGCCGCAGGGCGAGCTCGAGGCGTCGCTGGCCGGCATCTGGGCCGAGGTGCTTGGCGTGGCGCGCGTGGGCCGGCAGGACAACTTCTTCGAACTCGGCGGCCATTCCCTGCTCGCGGTGCAGGTGACGGCCGGCGTGCGGCGGCGCCTCGGCGTCGAGCTGCCGCTGCGCATGGTGTTCGAGCAGCGGTCCTTCGCCGAATTCGCCGCGAACGTGGCCGCGCAGCTGTCCGACCAGGGCACTGCCGGCGAGGGCCGCAGCGCCGATCGCATCGACGCGCTGCTGGCCGAACTGGAGGTATAGGAGACCATGAGCCTGGAACTGAGCGCGCTGTCGCGCCGCTTCGTCGCGCTGCCCGCCGACAAGCAACGGAGTTTTCTCGAGAAGCTGCGCGCCAGCGGCATCGATTTCGACACGCTGCCGGTGATCCCGCGCGACGTCGCCGCGTCGGTGGTGCCGCTGGGCTATGCGCAGCGCGCGCTGTGGCTGGCCTGGCAGCGCGCGCCGCAGTCGCCGGCCTACAACCTCTCGGGCCGTCTCGGCATCCCGGGCACCGTCACGGCCGACGAGGCGCATGCCTGCGTGGCCGCGCTGGTGCGCCGGCACACCGTGCTGTGCACCACCTATCCGGCCGGCGCCGACGGCCAGGCCGTGCAGCACATCGATCCCGAGCGGCGCTTCGGCTGGACCGTGCGCGAATGGCCGATGCCGCGGTGCGATGGCGAGACGCTGCTGCAGGCGGCCGAGAGCGCGTTCGCGAATGCGCCCTTCGACCTGGCCGACGGACCGGTGTTTCGCGGCGAGCTCCATGTCTTCGCCGATGGCGCGGCCGAGCTGCTGCTCGGCGTGCATCACATCGCGGCCGACGGCCAGTCGGTGGCGCTGCTGAGCACCGAACTGCTGGCGCTGCTCGCGCAGCCCGCGGAGGCACGCAAGGCACAGGCCGCGGCGCTCGAATACGCGGACTATGCGGTCTGGCAGCGGCAATGGCTCGAGGCCGGCGAGCTGCAGCGGCAGATCGACTACTGGCGCGAACGGTTGCGCGACGCGCCGGCCGCCACCGAGCTGCCGCTGGACCGGCCACGGCGCGCGGCGCGCGGCGCGCAGGGCGGGCTGGTGAGCTTCGCGCTCGCGCCCGAGGTCTCGCAGGGCCTGGAGGCGCTGGGGCGCCGGCACGCGGCATCGCCCTACATGGTGGCGATCGCGCTGCTCGCGCTGCTGCTCCATCGCCATGGCGATCAGCAGGACCTCTGCATCGGCTCGGCCACCACCACGCGCGACCGTCCCGAGCTGGCCGGCATGGTGGGCCACTTCACCAACGTGCTGGTGCTGCGGCTGCGGGTCGATCCCGCGGCCGATTTCGCGGCGCTGCTGCTGCAGGTGCGCGACCGCATGCTCGAGGCCAAGAGCCACCAGGACCTGCCGCTGGACATGCTGATCGATGCGCTGGCCGTGAAGCGCACGCCAGGGCTGCACCCGCTGTTCCAGATCAAGGCCACGCAGCAGGCGGCCGGCGAGACGCGCGCGGCGCCGGCGCAGGCCGAGGACGCTCCCGGCGGCGGGGCCGACGAGGTGCACTTCGACCTGAGCTTCGACCTGACCGGCACGGGCCGGCAGCTTCGTTTCGAACTCGCCTATGCGAAGGACATCTTCGACCGTGCGACCGTCGAGGGCCTGGCCTTCGCCCTTGACAGCCTGGCGACCCAGGTGGTCGCCGATCCGGGCCTCGCGCTGGCCGATACCGTGCTGCCCGCCGATTCGAGCCTGCGCGGCGAGCCCGTGACCTGGCCCTTCGAGAGCGTGCCGCGGATGTTCGAGGCGGCCGCGGCACGGCACCCCGACGCGTCCGCGCTGGTCTGCGGCGAGCGCGAGCATTCGCATGGCGAGCTCGATCGCGCGTCGGCCCATTGGGCGGCGCAGCTGGCGCGCCGTGGCATCGGTGCCGAGGACCGGATCGCGATCTGCATGGAGCGTTCGCCCGAATTCGTGCTCGCGCTGCTGGCCGTCATGCGTGCCGGTGCGGCCTTTGTGCCCGTCGACGCCACGCTGCCGCGCCAGCGCATCGAGGAACTGCTGGTGGACTGCGGCGCGAAGCTGGTGCTGGTCGCCGCACCCTTGCCGTGGCCGACGGCCATCGAGCAGGTCGCGGTGGATTTCGAGGCCGCGCAAGGCGGCGATGCCGCATCCACGCAACCCTCGTGCGTGATCCATCCGGACCAGGCTGCCTACGTCATGTACACCTCGGGCTCGACCGGGCGGCCCAAGGGCGTGGTGGTGTCGCATCGCGCGCTCGCCAACTATGCGCAGGGCGTGCTGTCGCGCTTCGAGCTGTCCGCCGGCGAACGTTTCGCCATGGTCTCCACCGTGGCGGCCGACCTGGGCCACACCTCGCTGTTCGGTGCGCTGTGCGCCGGGGGAAGCCTGCACCTGCTGACCGCGGACCAGGCCTTCGATCCCGATGCCTTCGCCGCCAGCATGGCCAGGCACCGTACCGGCATGCTGAAGATCGTGCCCAGCCATCTCAAGGGCCTGCTCAACGCGCAGCGGCCCGAGGACGTGCTGCCGCTGCGCACGCTGGTGCTCGGCGGCGAGGTCACCGATGCGGCCACGCTGCGGACGATCCGCGCGCTGCGGCCAGGGTTGCGCATCTTCAATCACTACGGCCCGACCGAAACCACGGTGGGCATGCTCACGCAACCGGCGCCGGGCGAACTCGAGGCGGCCGGCAACCTGCCGCTCGGCCGTCCGATCCCCGGCATGGATGCGTGGGTGCTCGATGCGCGCCTGCAACCCGTGCCGCCCGGCATGCCCGGCGAGCTGTACGTGGGCGGTGATGGCGTGGCGCGCGGTTACCTGGGCCGTGCCGGCCTGTGCGCCGAGCGCTTCGTCGCCTCGCCGTTCGGCGACGGCGAGCGCCTCTACCGCACCGGCGATCGCGTGCGCCGCCGCAGCGACGGCACGCTCGAGTTCCTCGGCCGCAGCGATGACCAGGTCAAGATCCGCGGCTACCGCGTCGAGCCCGGCGAACTCGCGTCGCAGCTGCGCCAGCTGGCCGGCGTGGCCGATGCCGCCGTGATTGCCGACACCGGCGTGCACGAGGGCGCCGTGCTGCGGGCCTACGTGGTGCCGAAGGCGGGCGCGCCGCTCGATGCCGCCGCCCTGCGCGGCCAACTGCAGGCATTGCTTCCCCAGTGGCTGGTGCCCGAATCGATCACCTTGCTCGATGCATTGCCGCTGACCGCCAACGGCAAGGTCGACCGGCGCGCGCTGCCGCGTGTCGAGTCAGCGGAATCGGCACCGAACGAATCCTTCGAGGCACCGCGCGGCCCGATCGAAGAGGCGCTGGCCGCGATCTGGCGGCAGCTGCTCGGCGTGGAGCGCATCGGCCGTGGCGACAACTTCTTCGCGCTCGGCGGCGATTCGATCCTGAGCCTGAAGCTGGTGGCGCGCGTGCGCAAGAAGGTGCCCGGTGGCGCCAGGCTGAGCCTGCCCGACGTGATGCAGGCCGGCAGCCTGGAAAGCCTGGCCGGACGCCTGCGCCAGGCGTTCGAGCAGTCGCACGATGCGGTCTGCCTGGGCGCCGATGGCGCCGGCGTGCCGCTGTTCTGCCTGCCCGGGTTGATCGTGAACACGCGCGAGTTCCTGCCGCTGGCCGATGCGCTGCGCGGCGACCGGCCGGTCTACGGCTTCGTGAGCCACGTCTACACGCGCGAGCGCTGGCGCGGCTTCTCGGTGGAGGCGCTGGCCAGGGGCTATGCGGACTTCATCGCGGCAGCGGCCACCGGCGGCCGCTGTGCCTTGCTGGGCTGGTCCTCGGGCGGGGACCTGGCCTTCGAGGTCGCGCGGCAGCTGCAGGGGCGCGTCGAGGTGGTCTACACCGCGCTCGTCGACACCTTCCACACCGAAGCGCTGGCGCCCGTGCGCGAACTCGACGCAGAGCAGCGCGCCGAGGCCGACCGCGTGCTCGATGGCTGGCTCGCGCGTTCGGAGATGGCCGATCGCTGGCGCGAGATGCTCGCACGGATGAACGAAGGCGAGCGCGCCTGGGTGGCACAGCAGCTGCTCGACCCGGCCCAGAGCTTCCCGACCGACGGTGCTGGCGACGAGGCCGAGGAGTACCTGCTGTGGGCCGCGATCGACAAGCGGATGCAGGGCTCGCGCCATGTCTGCCAGCCCGCGGCGCTGAAGGTGCACGTGTTCCAGGCCGACAGCTCGCGCGCGCTGCCCGGCGTGCTGCGCAACTGGGCCGACCATGCGAGCGTGGTCTCGACCGAGCTGCTCGCCCAGGCCGATCACCTGGACATCATTCGCCACCCGCAGCTGTGCGCGAAGGTGAAGGCCGCCTTGCGGGAGGCCGACGCGGGTTGAGCCGCACCGCGCCGTACCGCCGCAGCGGTCGCGGGCGCACACGAAAAAAAGGCCGGATACCCGTGGGCATCCGGCCTTTCTCGTTGGGGCCGCTCGCTTACCAGCGGTAGGTGGCGGTGCCGATCACCGAGCGCTGGTCGCCGTAGTAGCAGGTGGCCGAGTCGCAGTTGGCGAAGTAGGTCTTGTTCGTCAGGTTGCGCAGGTTCAGCGCAAGGCTCCAGCGGTCGAAGTCGTAGCCGATCATCGCGTCGTAGATCGCGACCGAGGGCACCTTGACCGGCGTGGTGCCGTAGTCGCCCCAGTTCGAGCCGATGAAGCGCACGCCGGCGCCGACCTTGATGCCGTTGCTGAAGCGGTAGTCCGCCCACACCGACAGCCGGTTGCGCGGCGTGGCGGTGATCGGGAAGCCGATCTCGCTCGGGGTGCTGCTGCGCGTCACTTCGTTCTTGGGCGTGTAGGTGTAGGCGGCCGTGAGGTTCAGGCGCGGCAGCACTTCGGCCGTCGCCTCGAGTTCCAGGCCGCGCACGACCACCTCGCCGGTCTGCTTCGGGATCGAGTCCTCGTCATAGGTGATGTAGTTCTTGCGCCGCAGGTCGAAGATCGCGGCGCTGTAGCTTTCCTTGCGACCCGGCGGCTGGTAGCGCACGCCCACCTCGTACTGGCGCCCAGTCTCGGGCTTGAACATCTGGTTGGTGTCCGGATTGATCGTGGTCGAGGGCACGAACGATTCGGTGTAGCTGAAGTAGGGCGCGATGCCGTTCGGCGCCAGGTACACGAGGCCCGCACGGCCGGTGAACTTGCCGTCGGACGAACGCGTGTTGGTCTCTTCCGCCGGATTGACCACGGTGGCCTTGGCGCGGTCGTAGCGGCCGCTCAGCGTCAGGGCCCAACTGTCCTTCCACTTGATCTGGTCCTGCAGGTACACGCCGGTCTGCACCAGCCTGGACGTGCCGTTGAACCACGGATCGGGAACCTCGGCCAGCGCGGCCTGGACCGGGGCGTAGATGTTGATCGGACCCGCGCGGCCGCCGGTGTAGCTGAACTGTCCGATCGTGCTGCGCTGGTAGTCGACGCCGAACAGCAGCTTGTGCTGCCAGTCGCCGAAGCGCAGGTCGGCCTGGACCTGGTTGTCCATGCTCAGCGAGTTGATGCTCTCGATGCTGCCCGAGGAGGTGCGGCGCAGCAGCGTGAAGTTGGCCGGGTCGTTCGCGTCGTCCTCGTTGAGCGTCACGAAGCCGCGGCGGCCGACCGCGCCGTAGTCGAGCTTCAGGTGGCCGGAGCGCACGTTCTGGCGCACGGTGAAGGTGTCGTTGAAGCGGTGCTCGAACTGGTAGCCGATCATCGACTGATCGTGGTCGTAGTGGTTGAACCCGGGGTCGCCCGCGAACAGCGACGAGGGAATGCGCGTGCCGATGGCGGTGGGCACCAGCGTGCCCTCGGTCGGCAGGGCGCGCGTGTAGACGCCGGCGCGCACGCGGCTGAGCTGGGCCAGCACGGTGAACGAGGTGTCCCTGGAGCGCCAGGTCAGCGACGGCGCGATGTAGGTCACGTCGTCGCGCATCTTGTCGACCGGCAGCTGGCCGTCGCGGATCAGGCCGGTGAAGCGGCCGAGCACGGAGCCGTCTTCATTGAGGGCGCCCGAGAGATCGATTGCCACCTGCTTGCGGTTGTCGTTGCCGAGCTGCATCTGGAGTTCGCGGATCGGCTCGGCCGTGGGCCGCTTGCTGACCACGTTGACCACGCCGCCCGGGCCGCTCTGGCCGAAGGTCGCCGACGAGGGACCGCGCAGCACCTCGATGCGTTCGGCACCGTAGTTCTCGGTGCGCCACACGCCCCAGTTGCCGTTGTTGCGCAGCGGCAGGCCGTCGAGATAGAAGCCCGGGGAATAGGCATCGAAGCCGCGCAGGTTGATCCAGTCGTAGCGCGAGTCGGCGCCGTAGGTGGTGGTCGACACGCCCGGCGTGTAGCCCAGCGCATCCTTGAGGGTGGTGGCGCCGATGGCATTGATGCGGTCGGCGGTGATGACCGAGATCGACTGCGGCGTCTCGATGATCGGCGTGTCGGTCTTGGTGGCGGTGGCGCTGCGCTTGGCGATGTAGCCGGGAACGCGGCTGGTGGCCGATTGTTCCGAGTCCGCGTTCACGGTGACGGCGGGCAGTGCCGCGCTCGGAGCCGCGGGCGCATCGCCCGTGATCTGCGCGGCAGTGGGGAGTCCCCAGAGCGTGACTGCGGTTCCGAAGGCGGCCGCGAGCGAATGGTTCAGCAAGCGTCGACGAGGCTGGAAGAGAAGGCGCATAAAGGACTCGTAGTGATGAAAGCGGCCGGATTTTAATGAGAATGGTTCTTATTGTCGTGTACTTCGTGCAACACTTTCATGCATTCCCAGACGAATGCGGAGGGCACGAACCGTTCCGCAATCGAGTTGCTACTGCAAGGATGCCCCGAGGCATCAGTCGGACGCCGATAACGGCCGACCCGAAATCGGCGCGTTCTCGTCGCGCGGCAGCCAGAGCGCATCGCAGAAGTAGCGCTCGCGCAGCATCGCCACGAGCATCGCGCGCTTGTGCGGCAGGTCGAATTCCTTGACCTTGGCGTAGCCCGACTTGTCGAGATTGCGGATCTGCTGCACGTGGTCGATGCGCGGCTCGCCCATGGCGCGCCGGGTGCGCGGATCGCACAGGAAGATGTAGTGCGAGATCGAGGTCAGCCAGGCCGTCGCGAAGGCGCGGCCGCGGAACGCCGGCTCGCCCACGAGCACGTGCCAGCCGCGGTCGTAGTCGTCGGCGTCGTAGAACGGCGCGATCCGGCTTTCCTTGGCCCAGTACATCTCGAAGTAGGCGAAGGGCTCGCCGTCGAAGCTCGCGATCATCGAGTACATGTGTGGATCGCGGTCGATCGCGTCGAGGTAGGCGCGGTGCTTCGCGAGGTCGCCTTCCTCTTCCCAGATCTTCGCCACGTCGGGGTCGTTCATCCAGCGGTTGAACATCGGCAGGTCGCGCTCGGCATCGAAGCTGCGGAACGAGAAGGTCTTGCCCAGCCACGGAACGAAGCGCTGGTAGAGCGTGCCGCGCGGCTTGGGCGGGCGCACCGGATGGCGCTTGCCGCCGCTGAGCGCGTACTGCAGCGCGATCGGCGCGGGCACCGAGGGCAGCCACAGCCGCGGCTGCTGCCACAGCGTCTCGCGCCAGGCGCGCGTCTGGCCGTCCGCGCGGGTCTGCAGCACGCCGGCCAGCGCCAGTTCGGCGAGGCGCTCGGGGCCCGCCTGGGCCTCCGCCAGCGTCAGCCAGCGGCGGGCCGGATGCTGCGCGAAGGCAGTCTCGAGCGCCGCGAGCAGATGGCTGGTCGCGCCCGGACCCGATACCGCGCCCTCAACCTGGGCCAGCGCGAGGCCCGCCGGCCCGTCCTCAAGCTTCCATTGCGAGAGCGCGCCGCTGGCGGGCGTGTGAACCATCAGGGTGGCGCCCTCCAGGTGCACCTCGTGCGGCACGCCGTCCGCATGCGAGATCAACGGATGGTTCGGTGCCGGTTGGGTCGTAGCGGTCGTCATAGGTCTCCTTGGGTGGATGCGCCGGGCGGGCGCCGGATGTGCGGGGCCAGCAGCACCAGGCCCTGGTGCAGCGCGGGAAAGAGGCTCAGGTTGAAGTTGTTCCAGCGCAGCTCGAGGATCGAATCCGAGGGATCGATGTCGGTGCCCAGCACGTCGAAGATCACCTCGCCAGAGTCGATGCCGTTGTCCACGTAGTGCAGCGAGGCACCGGTCTTGCGCACCAGCGGCGCGGGCGCCGTCTCCATGGTCTTCCAGTCGATCACCTTGCGGCCCTGCACGCCGTGCAGGGCATCGAGGGTCGCGCAGGCGCCGCGGCGCTCGTAGGGCGATTCGATGCGCGTGATGCCCGGATGGATGTTGACGATCCTGCGGTGGAACAGGGCCCCCGGGCGCACCAGTTCGTCGAGGATGACGAGCAGGCCGTCGAGCACGACCACGTCGGCCTGCAGCGTGAGCAGCTTGTCGAGCAGCGCGCGCTCGAAGGCGCTCTTGCCGGCCGGGCGCTCGGCAGCGTCGAGCGGCAGCCGCCGGTAGGCCGAGGGCACCGGATGCAGCATCTCGCGCACCAGCCGTCCCTGGGCCCGCAGGTCCGGCGGAAAGATCCACTTCCTGTCGGGATGCCAGGCGAAGCCGTAGTCGGCGAGTGCCACCTGGTCGCGCGGCGAATGCTCGTCGTCGTCATAGACCACGCCCTCTAGCGAATAGGCGTCCCCGAGCGGGGTGCTGTCGAGCGCCTGCGCCAGGTACTCGAGCGGCGACTTCATGTAGCGCGGCGTTCCCTTGTGGTCGATGTGCTGGCCGGCCTTGTCGGCGGCGGCATTGCGCAGGGACAGGATGTAGACGAGTTTTGCCTTGGACATGGTGAGGAATGGATGGATGAAGGCGGGAGCCCGGCGCGCCGGCGCCGGGACGCCATGAGGGAGACGAAACGCGCGGCCATCTGTTCACGCGCCTTCGATGTCCTCCTCCTGCGCCTCCTCGGAGTCTTCGTCTGCCGCCCCCTGCCGGTGCTGTGGCGACAGCGGGCAGGCACCGCAATAGCCCTCGCCGGGCAGCAGGTGGTATAGGCAGCAGTGCCGGTGCAGCTTCAGCGCGACCGGCCGGCCCTCGTGCAGGCGCTGGACCACGCGCTGGCGGCGCTGCATCGGGTTGGCGACCGTGGCCGCGCCGCCGTCGGCGCCCGGCCAGGCGGGCTCGTGCAGCAGGCGGTCGCGGTCGCGTGCGATCGGGGCCGAGCCGCCCGTCAGCGCGAGGGCCTGGTCGAACACCGGCTCCAGATAGCGCGCCGTGTTGCTCCACAGCAGCCGGGTCGGCACCCGCGTCAGCGCGCGGAGGGTCTCGAACAGCGGCTGCAGGTGCTGCCGCAGCAGCGGGCCATAGCGCTGCGCCGTGCCGGTGCCGTGCCGCGCCTCGCCCAGCGAGAGGATGTGGAAGTCCAGCGGGTTGCCGTCGTCGTCCATGCGCAGCCAGACCTGCGCGGCCGCCATCGGAAAGGCGTGCTGCAGCACGCTGGCGGCCGCCACCACCGGCGGCAGCAGCGTCGACAGGTAGTCGAGCGTCCAGGCGGAGGCCACCGCGCGCAGGTCGCCGGAAGACACGCGTCGCCACCTTGCCTGGCGCGCGATGATGTCGGCCAGCACGGCCTCGGACCGCAGCAGGTCCGACACGCGCAGCGCGCCGACCGGCGGCGTTGCCGCGCACTGGAGCTTCTCGCCGATCTCTGCCAGCTCCCCTTGGAACAGGGGCTTCAGCAGCGGGATCATCGATCGGCCCGCGAGGAGGCGAGGGTGCGGCGCGCGGAGTGCATCCCGAAGAGACGTGCCGGTGCGCCGCTTGTTCATCGCGGGGCCGGCCGATGAACATCCGCGCAGCCCGCGCGTCTGTGCAGAGGACGGCGTCGTGCCGTCCCGAAGTCGCGCCCGCTGCCGGGCGCGGCTCCTGTCGTTTCGGATTGGGACCGCTGGCGCGCCGCGCCGCGCGGCCGCGAACGCCTCCAGGGCGGAAAGAGTCTTTGCATGACATCCAACAGTGGCAATTCCGCAGAGGTGGCACGCCTGCTGAAGCCGTTCTTCCCATGGATTGCCTTGTCCGCGGTCACCGGCATCTGCGCGGGCGCCGCCACGGTGGCCCTGCTGCGCACCATCAACCAGGTGCTCAACCAGGAAGGCGGCATGGCCGGCGGGCTGCTGCTGACCTTCATCGCGCTGTGCTTCATCGCGCTGTTCGGCCGCATGGCATCGGACGTCTCGACCAACTTCGTCGGCCAGCGGCTGGTCGCGCAGGTGCGCCGCAGCCTCGCGCAGAAGATCCTCTCGGCACCCATCGACGCGCTCGAGCGCTACCGCACCCATCGCCTCATGCCGGTGCTGTCGCAGGACGTCGACATGATCAGCGACGCCGCCTTCGTGCTGTCCTCGACGCTGATCGCGGTGGCGGTCACGCTGGGCTGCCTCGGTTACCTGGCCTGGCTGTCGCTGCCGCTGTTCGGCCTGCTGCTGGTGGCGCTGGTGATCGGGGCGGCGGTGCAGACCATGGCGCACAACCGGGCCGAGACCGGCTTCTGGAAGGCGCGCGAGCACGAGGACCAGCTGCACAAGGCCTACCGCGCGATCAGCGAGGGCGCCAAGGAACTGCGCATGCACCGCGAGCGCCGCACGCGCATGTTCGGCGGCCAGATCGAGCAGATCGTCGAGCGCATCCGCGCGGTCAACAGCCGCGCGATCAACACCTTCGTGCTCGCCACCGCGTTCGGCTCCGCGCTGTTCTTCCTGCTCATCGCCCTGATCCTCGGCTGGGCCGCGTTCCGCGCCACCGAGCCCGCGGTGCTCAGCGGCTTCGTGCTGGTGCTGCTGTTCCTCAAGGGGCCGATCGAGCAGATCGCCGGCACGCTGCCCAACGTGGGTCGCGCCAAGGTCGCGTTCCAGCGCATCGCCGATCTCTCGGCGCGCTTCGCCACGCCCGAGCCGCACCTGCACCTCGAACGCCCCGCGAGCATCGCCGCGCTGTCGCAGGGCATCGGCATGCAGGGCGTGCGCTATGCCTTCGATGCACCCGACGGCGGCGCCCCGTTCGTGCTCGGGCCGATCGACCTGCAGCTGCGCCGCGGCGAGATGGTGTTCGTGGTGGGCGACAACGGCTCGGGGAAGACCACGCTCATCAAGCTGCTGCTGGGCCTCTATGCGCCGCAGGAGGGCGAGGTGCTGCGCGACGGCGTGGCCGTGACGCCGGAAGCGCGCGACGACTACCGCCAGCTGTTCACCACCGTGTTCTCCGATTTCTACCTGTTCGAGGACCTGGTCGCCAATGAACGCGGCGAGGCTGGCGCGCAGTCGCTGCCGCAGGCCGCGCTGCCCTACCTGCAGCGCCTGGAGATCGCTCACAAGGTCAGCGTGAAGGACGGCTCGTTCAGCACGGTCGACCTCTCGACCGGCCAGCGCAAGCGCCTGGCTCTCGTGCATGCCTACCTCGAGGGGCGCCCGGTGCTGGTGTTCGACGAATGGGCCGCGGACCAGGACCCGACCTTCCGCCACCTTTTCTACACCGAACTGTTGCCCGAGCTGCGCGCCAAGGGCCATCTGCTGGTAGTCATCTCGCACGACGACCGCTACTTCCACCTGGCCGACCGCGTGATCACGATGAAGGCCGGGCGGATCGCGGAAGACCGCGCGCGTGCGCCGGAAAGCCTCGCGGCCTGAGCCCTTCGTTCACCGACCGCCTCCGGACACCGATCGCAGGCGCCTGACCATTTCACAAGGAGTTGAATCCCCATGCAGCACATCCATGACCTGATCGGCGTCGGATTCGGACCGTCGAACATCGCGCTGGCCATCGCGCTCGAAGAGAAGCGTCATGGGACCAAGCCGCTGGACGCCCTGTTCATCGAGCGCCAGCCCAGCTTCGCCTGGCATCCGCACATGCTGCTCGACCAGGCCAACATGCAGATCTCGTTCCTCAAGGACCTGGCGACCTTGCGCAACCCGACCAGCCGCTTCACCTTCATCAACTACCTGCACGAGAGCGGACGCCTGCCGGAGTTCATCAACCTCAAGAGCTTCTTCCCGAGCCGGCACGAGTTCAACGACTACCTCGGCTGGGCCGCGCAGCAGTTCGACGATGCCTGCGCCTACGGCGAGGAGGTGTTCGAGGTGCTGCCGGAGACGCAGGTCGGCGAAGTCTCGCTGCTGCGCGTGCGTTCGCGCAGCGTCGAGGGCGGCCGCGTGCAGGAAAGGTTGGCGCGCAACCTCGTGGTCGGCATCGGCGGCGTGCCCAACATTCCCGAGAGCTTCCGCGCGCTGCGCGGCGACGGCCGGGTGCTGCATTCGAGCAGCTACTTGCGCGACATCGCGCGCGTGTTGCGCGACGGCCAGCCGAAGCGCGTGGCCGTCATCGGAGCGGGGCAGAGCGCGGCCGAGATCTTCATGGACCTGCAGGGGCGGCCCAACGCGCCGCAGGTCGACTTCATCATGCGGGCGCGGTCGATCCGTCCGTCCGACGACAGTCCGTTCGTCAACGAGGTCTTCAACGTCGACTTCACCGACTACGTCTACAGCCGGCCGAGCCATGAGCGCGCAGCGCTGCTCGAGGAGGTGGCGCAGACCAACTACGCGGTGGCCGACCTCGACCTGATCCAGCAGATCTACAAGGTGTTCTACGACCAGAAGGTGACGCGCGGCAATCGCCTGCGCATGCTGCGCCAGCACGATGTGCGTTCGGTGCGCGCGGCGTCCGATGGCATCCACCTGCAGCTGCTCGACCAGGACACGGGCCGCGAGATCGCGCAGTCCTACGACGCCGTGGTGCTCGCCACCGGCTACGCGCGCGACCAGCACCGCGACCTGCTGCAGCCGATCGCGCCCTACCTCGGCGACTTCTCCGTCGACCGCTACTACCGGCTGCAGGCCACGCCCGACTTCCATCCCGGCATCTTCCTGCAGGGCGCCTGCGAGGACAGCCACGGCATCAGCGACACGCTGCTGTCCGTGACCTCGGTGCGCACCGGCGAGATCGGCAATGCGCTGCTGGCCGCGCTGCCGCGCATGCGCAGCAGCACCACGCGCGGCGAATCGCAGGTCGCGCAGATCTAGCGCCGTCCGGCCGCCACCGCGCGGCCGCGCACCGGCGACGCGCGGGTTTGCCGGCGATGCCGCGCGGACGATTCCCGACGGCATGGCAGTGACCTCACGGGCGGTCATGTCATTTCCGCTTCCACCGATACTCTCGCGCCTTCGAAAAACCGACCGACTGCTTTGCCTTCCTGACATGCGCCGAATCGTTCCTCTCCTGCTGCTCGCCCTGTTGTCGGTTTCCGTGGGAGCCGGCTATCTCTGGAATCGTCAGCCGGCGAGCGCGCTCGAATCGGTCGCGGTGGTCCGCACCCACATCGAGTCGAGCGTCACGGCGCTCGGGACCCTGCAGCCGCGGCGCTATGTCGATGTCGGCGCCCAGGTGTCGGGCCAGATCCTGCGGCTGCACGTGCAGCCGGGCGACGTGGTCGAGAAGGGCCGGCTGCTCGTCGAGATCGACCCCAGCGTGCAGCGCGCGACCGTCGACGCGGGCCGCGCGTCGCTGGCCGGGTTGCGCGCGCAACTGGCCGAGCAGCGCGCCAAGCACCGGCTGGCCGAACAGCAGCAGGCGCGCCAGCGGCGCATGGCGGCCGACGGCGCCACGCGCGAGGAGGACGTGCAGGCCGCCGAGGCCGAGCTCGCCTCCGCCGCCGCGCGCATCGACAACCTGTCGGCGCAGATCGTCCAGACCCAGGCCACGCTGCAGGCCGACGAGGCGCGCCTGGGCTACACGCGCATCTTCGCGCCCATGGAGGGCACCGTGGTGTCGGTCGAGGCGCGCGAAGGCCAGACGCTCAATGCCACCTACCAGACGCCGAACGTGCTGCGCATCGCCGACCTGTCCTCGATGACCGTCTGGTCCGAGGTGTCGGAGGCCGACGTGCGGCGCGTGAAGCCCGGCATGCCGGTCTACTTCACCACGCTGGGCGCCGACCAGCGCCGCTGGCAGGGCAAGGTGCGCCAGCTGCTGCCCGCGCCGCCCACGCCCGCGCCCAAGGCGGGCGGTTCCGAAAGCAGTAGCACGCCGCAGGCCGCGGCCAGCAAGGTCGTGGTTTACACCGCGCTGTTCGACGTCGACAACGCCGATGGCGAGCTGATGCCGCAGATGACGGCGCAGGTCGCCTTCGTCGAGGCTGCCGCCAAGGATGCGCTGTCGGTGCCCGTGACCGCCCTGGTCCCGGCGCAAGTCGGCGGCACCGACCGCTTCGCCGTGCGCGTGCTGCGTCCCGACGGCACGGTCGAAGCCCGCGTGGTCCGCGTCGGCGTGCGCAACCGCGTGTCGGCCCAGGTGCTCGAAGGCCTCGAGGCCGGCGAGCGCATCGTCACCGGTCCGGCGCCGCGCCAGGCCGCGACGCCATGAGCGGCGAGGCCGTGCCGCTGATCGAACTGCGGGACATCACCAAGTCCTATGGCCGCGCGGTGGCGGACGATTCCGGGGCGAACGACACCGCCGACGCGCAGGCCATGCCGCACGCGCTGGTGCTGCGCGGCATCTCGCTGAAGCTGCACGCGGGCGAGTTCGTCGCCATCGTCGGCGCCTCGGGTTCGGGCAAGTCCACGCTGATGCACATCCTCGGCTGCCTCGACCGGCCGAGCGGCGGACACTACCTGTTCGAAGGCCAGGACGTCGCGGACTTCGACGCCGACGCACTGGCCTGGCTGCGCCGCGAGGCCTTCGGCTTCGTGTTCCAGGGCTATCACCTGGTGCCGACCGAGTCGGCGCGCGAGAACGTCGAGATCCCCGCGCTCTATGCGGGCATGCCGGAGGCCGAGCGCCGCGCGCGCGCCGCCGCGCTGCTCGAGCGCCTGGGCATGGGCACGCGCCTCGACCATCGGCCAAGCCAGCTCTCGGGCGGCCAGCAGCAGCGCGTGGCCATCGCGCGCGCGCTGATGAACGGCGGGCGCATCATCCTGGCCGACGAGCCCACCGGCGCGCTCGACAGCCACAGCGGTGCCGAAGTCATGCGGCTCTTGAACGAACTCGCCGACGCGGGCCACACGGTGATCCTGATCACCCACGATCGCGGCGTGGCCGCGCAGGCGCGCCGCGTGATCGAGATCCGCGACGGGCAGATCGTGGCGGACTCCGGCGTGCGGGCGACGCCGCCGGCGCAGAGCCCGCCGCGCCCATCGCTGATCGCGACCCGGGGCAACGCGCGCTACGCCCAGGCATCGCTGGCGGCCGATCTGCAGGAGGCCGCCCGGGCCGCCTGGCGCGTGATGTGGAGCAACCGCTTCCGCACCGCGCTCACGCTGCTGGGCATCGTGATCGGCGTGGCCTCGGTCATCGCGATGCTCGCGGTCGGCGGCGGTTCGCAGCGCCAGGTGATGGCGCAGTTCGAGACCTTCGGCGTGCGCACCATGTTCGTCGCCGCGCGCGAGGGCAGCGTGCGCGCGCCCGGCGCGCCGCTGACGCTCGACGACGTGGAGATCATCCGCCGGCTGCCGAACGTGGAGGCCGTCGCGCCCTACATCGAGGACCGCGTGGTGGTCCGCCGCGGCAATGCCGACCATGCCTCCGAGGGCGGCGGCACCACCGTCGGCTTCGGGCCGGTGCTGGGCTGGAAGGTCAGCCAGGGCCAGATGTTCGACGAGGCCGACGAGCGCGGCGTGGCCAAGGTGGTCGTGATCGGCGAGACCGTGCGCAAGGCGCTGTTCGCCGACGGCAGCAATCCGGTCGGGCAGGACGTGCTGGTGGACAAGGTGCCGTTCCAGGTGGTGGGCGTGCTCGCCGCCAAGGGCACCACCGACGGCGAGGACCAGGACGATCGCGTCATCGTGCCGTTCTCGGCCGCGGCCGCCCGGCTGTTCGGCCACATGAACCCGACCTGGATCGGCGTGCAGGTGCGCGACATGGAACTGGCGCTGCACACGGCCGACACCATCGAGACGCAGCTGGCCGAGCGCCGCCGCGTGCGCGACGTGCGCGTGTGGAACCGGGTCGAGGCGATCCGCGTGCAGTCGGCGACCGCGCGCGCCATGACCGTGATGCTGGGCCTGATCGCCGCGATCTCGCTCGTGGTCGGCGGCATCGGCGTGATGAACGTGATGCTGATGACGGTGCGCGAGCGCACGCGCGAAGTCGGCATCCGCATGGCGACCGGCGCGCGCCAGACCGACATCCTGCGCCAGTTCATGACCGAGGCCGTGCTCGTCACCTCGGTGGGCGGCAGCGTGGGCGTGGCGCTGGGCCTGCTGATCGTGGTGGGCCTGATGCTCGCCAGCGTGCCCGTGGTGTTCTCGCTCGTCGCCACCGTCGGCGCCTTCGGCTGCGCCGTGCTGACCGGCCTGGTCTTCGGCTTCATGCCGGCGCGCAACGCGGCCCGGCTCGACCCCGTCGCGGCCCTTGCATCCCAGTAGGCTGGCCACGACCGTGCGCCGTTCCCGTCCCATGCTTTTCACTGCCATGCCGCCGCTTTCCTCGCTTCCCCGTGCGCCATGGCCGGCGCTCGTGCTCGGTGTCCTGCTGCTGGCGGGCTGCGCCGTGTCTTCGCCCGATGCCGACCGCGCCGTGACGGCGCCCGCCGCCTGGCGCTCGGCGCCGCCGCCGTCCGCCGTCGCGCAGGCCGGCCTGCCCGATGTGCAATGGTGGCGCGGCTTCGGCAGTGCCGAGCTCGACGCCATGATCGAGCGCGCGCAGGCCGGCAGCCACGATCTCGCGATGTCGGCCGCGCGCGTGCAGGCGGCCCGCGCGCAGGCATCGATCGCGGGCGCGGCGCGCCTGCCGGTGTTGAGCGGCGCCGTCGATGCCAGCCGCGATGCGCGCGTGGGCAGCCGTGGCGCGGCCGACAGCGATGCGCAGTTCGTGGGCTTCGCGGCGCGCTACGAACTGGATCTCTGGGGCCGCCTGGCGGCCTCGCAGCGCGAGGCCCTGCAGGGTGTGCGCGCCAGCGAGTTCGACCTCGATGCCGCGCGCCTCGGCCTCAACGCCCAGGTGGCTTCGGCGTGGCTGCAATGGACCGCGCTGCGCGAGCGCGAAGCCATCGCGCGCGACAACCTCGACAACGCGCGGCGCGTGCTGCGGCTGGTGGAGTCGCGCCAGCGCGCCGGCGCCGCGACACCGCTCGAGCTCGCGCAACAGCGGGGCCTGGTGGCCGCGCGGCAGCGCGAACTCGCGGCCCTGACGCAGCAGGCCGGCGACGCCGCCACCGCGCTCGCGCTGCTGTTCGGCCTGCCGTCGTCGACGCAGGGCTGGCCGCTGGCGGGCGATGCGCGCCTGGAGACCGTGCGCGTGCCCGCGGTCGATGCCGGCATGCCGTCCGAACTGCTGGTGCGCCGGCCCGACATCGCGCTCGCGGAGGCGCGGCTGGCGGCCGCCGATGCGAACGTGCAGGCCGCGCGCGCCGCGCTGCTGCCGAGCGTATCGCTGAGCGCCACGCTCGGATGGCGCGGCGGCAGCGCGGCCGGCAACCTGTTCGACAACCCGGCCTATGGCCTCGTGGCCGGCCTCGCGGCGCCGATCTTCGATGGCGGACGGCTGCGTGGCGAGCAGGCGCTGGCCGAGGCGCGCCGCGAGGAACTGCTGCAGGCCTACCGCCGCAGCATCGCCGCCGCCTTCGCCGATGCCGAGACCGCCCTCAACGGGCTGGCCGGCCTCGATGCCCAGGCCGAGATCCAGGCCGAGGAACTGCTGCAGGCCCGCCGCGCCGCCGAACTGTCGGAGTCGCGCTACCGGGCCGGCGCCGAAACGCTGCTCGCGCTGCTCGATGCGCAGCGCACGCTCTACGGCGCGCGCGACCAGCAGGTGCAGCTGCTGCAGTCGCGGCTGCAGGCGCGGGTCGCGCTCTATCGCGCGCTGGGTGGCGGATGGCGCGAAGCGGCCGCAGGCGGCGGGTAGCCACGGCGTCGCGCGCGCATGGCCGATGCCCTCCGGAATTCCGTTGGGTGAGCGCCTGCTTTCTCGAAACTGCCCGAGATGAACATATGCCAGCGTCGTGCGTCAGTAGCAAGACGCAGACAACGCTTCGGCACATTCGCAAGGCAGTCGACGATGAAAAACTCTTCTCTCACGTGCTCCGAAGCTGCCGTTGCGACCGCATGGACGCTCTTCAGCCGCCTGCACGACGAGCCCTCGCGCGCCCATGCCCACCGGCTGGTGGCGTGGCTCGGCGAAGACCCGCTGCACGTGCGCGCGCTCGACGATGCGCTCACCTTGTGGGCACTGGCCGGCGCGGCGCTGTCGCGGCCTTCGGGCGACGACGACAGGAATGGCCCGCGCACCGGGCTGCAGTGAACAACACGGCGCCGCCTTCGTCTTCCGAAGGAGCAACGGCCCTCGGCTACCGATCGGGCTGTGTTGCCGCAACCAGGCGGAGTCGCGTGATCTTTTCTTCCATGAGAGGTGCCCCGGCGGCATCGGGCCGGCAAGCGATGGGCCGCGCCGCGCGTGTGCTGGGCATCGCCGCCGTGCTGGCGCTGATGGCGGGCTCGCTCGCCAACGCACGCGAGGCCGTTCCCGAGCGCACGTCCACCGCGATCGACATCCGCCGCACCGCCGACGGCATTCCGCACGTCCGTGCCGGCTCCTGGCGCGGCCTGGGCATCGGCCAGGGCTATGCGCAGGCACAGGACGCGCTGTGCACGCTGGCCGATGCCTTCGTCACCTACCGGGGCCAGCGTTCGTTCTACTTCGGTCCCGACCGTAAGCCCGCGACCCGCTCGACCTTCGGCACGCCCGCCAACCTCGATCTCGACTTCTTCTTCATGGCCTTCGCCGACGCGCCTGCCATCGCGGCGCTCGAGCGGGAGCAACCCGCCGCGCTCAACGAACTGATCGCCGGCTATGCCGAGGGCTACAACCGCTACCTGTCGACGCTGCGCGAGCCGCGGCGCGGCGCCGCCGCGAGGCCGGCCTGCGCCGACGCGCCCTGGGTCCAGGACATCGGCGCCGACGACATCTACCGCCGCATGATCGCCGCCGCCCTCGCGGGCGGCTACACGCAGTTCCTCACCGAGATCGTCAAGGCCCGGCCCGCGGCCGCGGTGCCGCCGGCATCGCCCGACCAGCTCTCGCTGTCCTCGCGCCTGGCCATGCCGGTGGGCGATGCGCGCGGCATCGGCAGCAACGTGCTGGCCTTCGGCGGTGCGGCCACTGGGGGGCAGGGCGGTGTGCTGTTCGGCAATCCGCACTGGTATTGGGGCGGGCCCGACCGCTTCTATCAATCGCATCTCACGCTGCCGGGCCGCCTCGACGTGGCGGGTGTTTCCTTCCTCGGCATTCCCGTGGTGATGATCGGCTTCAACAACGACGTGGCCTGGAGCCACACGGTGTCGGCCGCGCGACGTTTCGGCCTGTTCGACCTCGTGCTCGATCCGGCCGATCCCACGCGCTACCTGGTCGACGGCGTCTCGCAGCCGATGCGCGCGCGTTCGCTCGCCGTCGAGGTGCGCCGCGCCGACGGCTCGATCGCCACCGAGCGCCGCACGCTCTACAGCACCCGCTTCGGTCCGGTGGTCGATCTCGGCGCGCGCCATCCCGCGCTCGGCTGGAGCGCGAAGAAGGCGGTCGCGTTGCGCGATGTCAATGCCGACAACCACCGCATCTTCCGCAACTTCTTCCGCTGGAACCAGGCCCGCTCGCTCGATGATTTCATTGCGATCCAGCGCGAGGAGACCGCGATGCCTTGGGTCAACACCGCCGCCATCGGCCGTGGCGACCCGCGCGCCTGGTATGCCGACATCGGTGCGGTGCCCGACGTGCCCGACACGCTGCGCGCCGCCTGCGCCACGCCGCTGTCGAAAGCCTTCGCGGCCCTCGATCCGACCACGCCGGTGCTCGACGGCAGCCGCTCGGCCTGCGACTGGCGCAGCGAGAGCGCGGCGGCGCAGCCCGGCGCGATGCCCGCCGCGCGCATGCCGGGGCTGCTGCGCGAGGACTACGTGGCCAACATGAACGACAGCTACTGGCTGGCCAATCCGGCGCAGCCGCTCGAGGGCTTCGCGTCCGGCCTCGGCGGCGAGGCGAAGCCGCTCTCGCTGCGCGGGCGCGAGGGCCATCGCATCGCGGGCGAGCTCGCGGGCGCGCACCTGCGCTCGGCGCACGCGCTCGCCGACCGGCTCGCGGTCGAGACGCTGGCCTCGCGCGCCTACAGCGCGGACCGTTTCAAGGCGCCGTTGCTCGACGGCATCTGCAAGCCCGAAAGCGTGGCGCTGGGGGCCGACGATCCGGTGCCGGGCCAGGCCGCGGGCATCGCCGCGAATGCGCGTTCGGTGAGCATCGGTCCGGCCTGCGAGGTGCTGCGCCGCTGGCCGAATCGCGCCGATGCGCAGGACCGCGGCGCGCTGCTGTGGGACTTCTTCTGGACCCGCGTGCGGAAGATCCCGTCGGCCGAGCTCTATGCCACGCCGTTCTCGCCGAAGACGCCGCTGTCCACGCCCGACGACATCCGTGCCGCCGATCCGCGCGTGGCGCGTGCGCTGGCCGGTGCCGTCGAGGACATGGCCGCCAAGGGCTGGGCGCTCGACACGCCGTTGGGTGCGCGCCGTTTCGCGCGCAGCGCTGGTGGACTGGTTCCGCTCTACGGTGGGTGCGATTCCGATGGCTACTTCACCAACGCCTGCTCGCGCGACGACGACTACACGATGAGCGATCTCTCGCACGGCAACACCTACCTGCAGATCGTCCACTTCGACGCGCGCGGCGTGCACGCCCGAACGCTGCTTGCGCACGGCGAGCGCGAGACTGCGGTGACGAACGGCGCGGGCGCCGCACCCGTGTTGCGTTATGCGCGCAAGGACTGGCTGCGCTTCCCGTTCCGCGAGGAAGAGATCGCGCGCGATCCGAAGCTGGTGCGCGAGACCCTGCGGCCCTGAGCGGCGCGCTTCAGGCGCGCGATGCGTCCAGGGCGCCCATCCGCTCGACGATGTCCGCGCACACGCGCGCGTTGCCCGGCATGAACCGATGCAGCAGGGCCCGCGCATCGAGACTGCTCGATGCGCGGGGCCAGTGGGAGCTGCGGGCCGGGAACACCGTCACGTCGAAAGACGTCCAGTACCCGAACACCGCCAGCCGCGCGAGCCGATGCTCGGTGCGCCGGAGCTCCTCGAGCACCGGGCTGCCGGGCCGCATGTCGCGGGCGCCCCTTCCCGGATAGAGGTAGGCCAGCAGCGTTCCCTGGTGCGGCGCCGAGACCGCGAACAGGGCCTCGCAGCGCACATGTCCGTCGAGCAGCTGCAGGTAGTGGCGCGAGACGATGCACCCCATGCTGAAGCCGACGATGGCGATCGGCTCGGTGGGGCCGAACTGCTCGTCGATGTATGCCTTCAGCTTGCAGGCAAGGTCATGAATGCCGCGGCGTCCATCGGCGGGTTTGAGCGCGGGCACCCAGCAGCGATGGCCGGCGTCGCGCAGGCTGCGCTCGAGGCGTCGGAAGATCGCGCCGTCGTCGAAGATACCGTGCACCAGCACCACGTTCATGCCGTGCGCTTCTTTCGCATCACTGCTTCGCCGCCGGAAACGTCAGCTTGTTCTTCAGGCGCGCGCCGTCCGGGCTGATGGCCAGCACCGCCTGGGTCACAGCCTGCGGGCTGTCCGTCGTTCCCGCACCGAAGTGCCACAGCCGCCCGTCGCTGTCGCGCTGCACCCGGTACACGGTCTTGCGCAGCGGTCCGCCGTAGTCCGGAACCTGTGCATCGGACAGCTTGCGTACCGTCACGCCGGTGGCCGCCAGGGCTTCGACGCTTTGCGCGAACGCTGCATCGACCTCCTTGGCACTGGCCTTCTGCGCGCGGATCTCGCACACGCCGTTGTCGAGCAGCACCAGCACCCGCTGCGAATAGACGCTGCTGCTGACATCCCACACCGAGCCCGGCTCGCCGTTGAGAAAGCTGATCGCGTTCGGCGGGTTCTCGATGTAACTGGGCCTGGCCTTCACCAAGGCCGTGCGCAGGGCCAGCGGCTGGTCGTAGTGCTTCAGGCAGGTGTCCTGCCACAAGGCCATGAGCGCACGCGCCTGTGCCTCGGGGGAGAAGCGCAGGTCCGGATTCGCGACCGGTGCGCCCGCGTTGGCGTCGATGCCGGCGGGCGTGCGAAGCTTGAGTGCGCGCTGCTTCTGGCCCTCGATGTACCGGAGTTCGCTGCGCGACATCGCGTTGGTGGGGTCGAGCGCGAGCACGCGTTCGTGCAAGGCCTTGGCGGCATCGAGATCGCCGAGCTCGACCTCGGCAAAAGCCATGCCGCGCAGTGCGCGCGTGGTCTCCGAGGTCTTCACCTGTTCCGGGCTGAGCTGGGCCGCGTCCAGTGCCTGCTTGAACCGGTCGAAGGATGCGCGCCAGTTCTTCTCGAGCGCATCGATGTTGCCGCGCTCCGACAGGTACTTGGAGTTTTGCGGCGACAGCAGGATGGCGGCATCGAAGGCCTGCCTGGCCTCCGGAATCCGGTGCAGATCGACCAGCGCGAAGCCCTGCGTGAAGTAGGCGAGGCCGAACCAGGGGCCATGAACCTTGGCCGGCGTGTTCGCGTTGGCGGCCTGGCCCAGGTAGGCGAGGGTTTCGACCAGGGACCGCGACGAGAACGAGATGACGCCGATCTCGCGATAGCGCTTCTCGTACTCGGCGACGGCCTGTTGCGCCAGCGGCAGGGCCTCGGCCGGCTTCTTCGCCTGGATCAACGACAGCGCGCGCAGCACCCGCTGCGCGTTGGCGTCGTTGTCTTCATCGGATGGGGCGGGCGCCGGCTTGGCGGAAGCCGTGGCCTGCGCGGTCGGCTCGATCTTTCCTTCGAGTTGCGTCGCGCAGGCGGCCAGCAGCAGCGACAGAAGTAGTGCCGCGCAAGCCTTGCCGCCCTTCGGGATGTTCGACATCGTCCCGGTCTCAGGTCCAGTTGGCTGCTAGCACCGGTGCCAGGCTGCTCTGGTAGTTGGCCGGGAGAGTCGTCTGCCCGGCTGCCGGCGGTGCGAATCCCGCCATCGCCTGCACGAGGTTCTGCACCTGGCTGTCCAACAGGGTCTTGCCGCCGGCCTTGAACTGCTCGACCTGGTATTGATCGCCCAGATACCAGTTGCTCAGCGTGAACTTGTCGGTGGAGCCGATGACGCTGACTTCCAGGTTGTTGCCGACCTTCTGGAACCAGAGCTGGTCGATGGCGATATCGGCGGCGAACTGCGCCACGTCGGTGTTGCCCGCCGTGGCATCGTTCTCCGTGATGGTGTCGATGCCGTAGCCGCGGCCAAGCACGTAGGTGTCGTTACCGACACCGCCTGCCAGCGTGTCCGCGCCGGCGCCTCCGTTGAGCGTGTCGTTGCCCGCGCCGCCGGTCAAGCCATTAGCACCGGCATTGCCGATCAGGATGTCGTTGTAGCTGCCGCCGACCAGGTTTTCGATGTTGAGCAGCGTATCGGTGCCCGAGCCGCCGGTGACTTGCGCCGCGGTACTGGCCAGGCTGACCGTGACGCCCGAGGCGGCATAGGCGTACGACACCGTGTCGGAGCCGTCCAGTCCGTCGATCACGTTGTTGCCCGCGCCGGCATACAGCACGTTGGCGAGCGCATTGCCCGTGGCATTCACCGCGCCGGTGGTGTTGATGTAGAGGTTCTCGAGGTTGGCGCCCAGCGTGTAGCTGATCGTGCTGTAGACGGTGTCGACGCCTTCGTTGGCCAGTTCGGTCACGACATCGCCGATGTTGTCGACGTAGTAGCCGTCGTTGCCCAGGCCGCCGATCATCGTATCCGCGCCGGCACCGCCGTTCAGGCTGTTGGCTGCGGTATTGCCGGTGAGCTTGTCGTTGAAGTTGCTGCCCACGAGGCTTTCGACGTTGAGGATCGTGTCGCTGCCGGAGCCGCTGGTGGCCTGAGCTGTGGTGATGGCGAGGCTGGCCGTGACGGCCGAGGCTGCGTAGGCATACGACACCGTGTCGATGCCGTCGCCGCCATTCAGCACGTTGTTGCCGTCGCCCGCGTACAGGATGTTGTTCAGCGCATTGCCGGTGGCGTCGATGTTGCCGGTGGTGTGCAGGCGGATGTTCTCCACGTTGGCGGCGAGCGTATGGCTGACGTAGGCGTAGACGATGTCGGTTCCCTCGTTGGCGAGTTCCGTGACCGTGTCGCCGACGTTGTCGACGTAGTAGGTGTCGTTGCCCGCGCCGCCGAGCATGGTGTCGATGCCGGCTGCACCGTTGAGGGAGTCGTTGCCTGCGCCGCCGGTCAGCGTGTTGCTGGCGGCGTTGCCTGTGATCACGTTGTCGAGGGCGTTGCCGGTGCCGTCGATGGCGGCGGTGTCCGTGAGCGTGAGGTTCTCGACGTTGGCGCCGAGCGTGTAGGTGATGGCGCTCTGGACGAGATCGATGCCCTCGTTGGCGAGTTCGGTGACCACGTCGCCGGCGACATCGACGACATAGACATCGTTGCCCGCGCCGCCAATCAGCGTGTCCGTACCGGCCCCACCGTTGAGGGTGTCGTTGCCGGCGCCGCTGGTCAGGGTGTTGCTGGCGGCGTTGCCGGTGATCACGTTGTCCAGGGCGTTGCCGGTGCCGTTGATGGCGGCAGTGCCCGTGAGCGTCAGGTTCTCGACGTTGGTGCCGAGCGTGTAGGTGATGGCACTCTGGACGAGGTCGGTGCCTTCGTTGGCGAGTTCGGTGACCACGTCGCCGGCGACATCGACGACATAGACATCGTTGCCCGCGCCGCCAATCAGCGTGTCCGTACCGGCCCCACCGTCGAGGGTGTCGTTGCCGGCGCCGCTGGTCAGCGTGTTGCTGGCGGCATTGCCCGTGATCACGTTGTCCAGGGCGTTGCCGGTGCCGTTGATGGCGGCAGTGCCCGTGAGCGTGAGGTTCTCGACGTTGGCGCCGAGCGTGTAGGTGATGGCGCTCTGGACGAGGTCGGTGCCTTCGTTGGCCAGCTCGGTGACCACGTCGCCAGCGATATCGACCACATAGGTGTCGTTGCCCGCGCCGCCAATCAGCGTGTCCGTACCGGCCCCGCCGTTGAGGGTGTCGTTGCCGGCGCCGCCGGTCAGCGTGTTGCTGGCGGCGTTGCCGGTGATCACGTTGTCCAGGGCGTTGCCCGTGCCGTTGATGGCTGCAATGCCGGTCAGCGTCAGGTTCTCGACGTTGGCTCCAAGCGTGTAGGTGGTGCCACTCTGCACAAGATCCGAGCCTTCGTTGGCCAGCTCCGTCACGACATCGCCTGCGCTGTCCACGACGTAGACGTCGTTGCCTGCTCCACCGATCAGCGTGTCCGCGCCAGTTCCGCCGTCGAGTACGTTGCCCGTCGCGTTGCCCGTGAGCTTGTCGTTAAATGCGCTGCCCGTGAGGTTCTCGATCTCGAGCAGCGTGTCGCTGCCGGAGCCGCCCGTCGCCTGCGCGGTAGTCACCATCAGACTGACCGTCACGCCGGAGAGCGCGTACTGGTAGGAGGCTGTATCAATTCCGCCCAGGCCATTGAGCACGTTGTTGCCTGCGCCTGAGAAGAGCACATTGTTCGCCGCGTTGCCGGTGCCGTTAATGGCGGTGGTGCCGGTCAACTGCAAGTTCTCGAGATTGGCACCCAGCGTGTGACTGATACTGCTTTGCACGAGATCTACGCCTTCGTTGACCAGTTCAGTGATCACATCGCCCACTGCGTCGATCACGTAGGTGTCGTTGCCGGTGCCTCCGATCAGCGTGTCTGTTCCGCCGCCACCGATGAGGGTATCGTTGCCCGCGCCGCCGGTCAGAGTGTTATTGGCGGCGTTTCCTGTGAGGTTGTTGTCCAGGGCGTTGCCAGTGCCGGTGATAGCAGCCATTCCCGTGAGCGTCAGGTTCTCGACGTTCGCACCCAGCGTGTAACTGATGCTGCTTTGCACGAGGTCCGTGCCTTCGTCGACTAGTTCTGTGATCACGTCACCTGCGACGTTGACCACAAAAGTATCGTTGCCCATGCCGCCGATCAGAACATCGGCCCGAATGCCACCTTCCAGAATATCGTTGCCTAACCCGCCGTTAAGCCTAGTTCCTCCCCAAGGGTTACCGACCAGATGATCATTGAAGTTCGACCCTAAAAAGTCTTGCAGACCCTCGATACGACTCCCTAGAGAGTCCGTATAGTAGGCTTCATAGATGTATTGACCATCGTCGAGATAGGCGTGCTCGTACCAGGAAGTCTTGACCCCGACTGCGAGCTCTTCATAGCTCAATCGGTCGGCTCCTTCCAGGCTCACGCTGCCAAAAACTTTGGTATTCAAGCCGGTGATCACGAACGTGTCAGAGCCTCGCCCCGAGCGAAGCGTGGTGTCACGGTCGCCTCCAATCAAAGTGTCGCCGTGTGCCGATGCGGTGATCGAGATGGCATGAACTTGCCCATCGTATGTGTTTTCTCCCCGCAGACTACGCACCCCACTCGTGGACGTTTGAAAGCGGACATCGTCAATACCAGTTAGATTGGAATACAAATCGAGCCGCGCGGCATTCACTCCCAACAGGGTCACTTTGGGCTGGCCATTGTGGTAAATGACTGTGTTGCCTAGACCATCGTCGGCGATGTCTATATAGCTCCATGCGCGACTATTGATGAACTGGAGCTGATCGCCTGCGGCGCCCACTTGGAAACCACTGACCGTGATGGTTCCGGTCGTGCTCGTGACGGCGATGTTGTCCACGCCTGCATTGAGGACAAAAGTCTGGTTGCCGCGATTGCCGATCAGCAGGTTGTAGCCATTGTCTGCCGTGGTGGTCTGGCCATCCTTGCCGACGTAGGCCCGTGTATAGCCATTGGATTGTGCAATGGCACCGAGCATTTGATCGCCCATGATCTTCAGCTCGGCCATCGGCTGTAAGGCTGACGCATAGGCTCGGAACGCTTCCGCCGCCATCGTAGCATCGGCGCGTGTGAGGAAGGTTGCACCGTTCGGAAGATGGCCAGTGAGATTGAGGTTCTGGGGGACCAATTCGTTGAGTTTGTTCTGGACCTCCGGTAGGCGTGCAGCCATGGCTTCGACCTGGTCCTTGACATTCAGGTAGCTGACGATGGCATCGTCCCAGTCCCTGGTCGCGAATATCGCCTGCAAATCCGCCGAATGTCGGGCGTCGGCGGTCTGGGTAGCATTGGCCACCTGCGCATCGCGTCGGGCCATGACTTGTTTGTTGGCTGCCCATTCGATGGATTGGGCTGCCTTGATCTCTCCCTGGCGCAGCGAAGCGATGCCGTTGAGCACGTTGACGATATCCGCTGGAGCGCTATTGATGCGCCGTAACGAAGGGTAGGTGTTGGCGTCCACCTTCGAACCGTAGAAGTAGACGATCTTGTCATTTAGCCCCGTCGGTCCCAGGCCTGCCTGCTGTGACCAGCTCGCCTTCATCCGGTACTCCATGATGGCTTCGCCTAAAGGTGGTGTACCCGGGGGCACCCCAAACGTCCGCTGCAGCGCGGAGATGGCAGCTTGCTCGTTGGCCTGGCGGCTCATTGCGAGGATGGCGGTTGCCTTGGCCTGACCAGCTGCCATTGCCGCGTAACCCTTGCCCGCGTACTCCGCGAAGGCGAGCGCGGCCGCTGACACCGGGCGCACGCCGTCCGTGATCGCTGTCAGTTCCGTGGCCGATCCCACGTCGTTGATGGTGTGGCGCTTGCCGTCGGCCGTGGTGTACCCTGCCTTGCTCAGGATGACGTTGCCGTCGTCGTTGCGATTGACGGCTTGAGGGGTGAGATCGATGGAGGTGATGCCCAGGCTTGCGAGGGTGCGCAGTTCGCCCGCATCCGTCTTGCCATCCTGGTCGGCGTCGATCCAGACTTGCAGCTCGTCGAAGTAGCGTTTGCCGGTGGCCGGGTTGATCTTGGAAGTGGTTGCCGAAAAGGACGTCGCTCCGGCGTTGGCCAGCGTGGCCAGGGCCTTGAAGCCGTCTTGGTTTGCCGGCGGTGTGCCAGAGGCAGCGAACTGCTGGCCGAACCATTCGCTGGCATTGTCGACGACGCCGTTGGCGTTCTTGTCGAACACGAGGATGCCTTCCTTGCCTCCTACCCAGCCCACTGTTTTGATCTGGCCATTCGCATCGACGTCGAACGTGGCGTTGCTGCGGTCCAGTGCGGTCAATTCAAGTCCATCGTCGCCGAGATCAAGCACCAGCGGCAGCGAAAGGTTGGCAGATGCTGGGCGAGGCGGTGGCGGCGGCATGTTGCCAAAGCCGAGTACGTTGACTGTGAAGTATGAGGGCGTCTGCTGGCGCAATGTGTTGACGCGGCTTTGCGACAGGATGCTCAACGCCTGTCTGACGGCCGCGTCCATTCCGCTGGACAGCATCAGCGTCGAGGGGGATTCCGGCGCCGAGGAAGTACGGCACCCATCGGTCAGAGATGTAAGGCATGCCGAGCCGATTTGCCAGCGTATCCAACGACGCACCCGTGTCCTTGGCGTTACTGACGCCAGCGGCGTTGTTACCGCCGGCGTTGGCGAACTGCTGGTCGTAACGACCGTACGTCGCCGACTCGCTGCTGCTCAAATCGGCTGCATCGGAATTGCTCTGGAGATTGGCAATGAACGCGCCCAGGTCGTCTCCGGTGTAGGTCTGACCATCCTGGGTCCAAGAGACAGGCACCCAGTTGCCGTCAGCATCCTGCTCATAAGCGGCGACGGCCCCTCCGTTCGCAAGTGCAATGGAAGCGGTCCCGCCCTCGCCATCAAAAACGAATGTCTCCAGGACTCCGGCGGAATTTCTACTTATTGTGGTGGATTCCAGTGAGCCCGTCTGATTGAATTGGCTCGTGGTGATTGACGAGTCGTCGTTAAGCACGATTTCCTTGCGCTTGACGATCGATTCATTGAGTGAGCTTTGATGGCCCGTGAAGTCGTACGTTGTTTGTCCTTGACTATTCGTGGTTGTCTGACGTATCCAATAGCCCCCATTGGCATCGATGGTACGGCTATAGACAGTTTGCCCTCCCGTGCCAGGGACTGCCATGTAGTACTCGCCAGTTGCGGAATTGCTATTGACGCTGGCTCCCGTCGCGTAGTTGTACGTTATGCTGCCGTTTGACTGCTTTTTGGGAATGTAAATTACTTGACCGGCTTGAACGATATTTGGGTTGGTAATTCCTGGGTTGCTGGCCAGCAGATCTGCCAGAGAGATGTCGTTCAGTAGGTTTTGCTGGGAGAGCACGATCTGGCTCAGGTTTCCACCCGCATTCAATATGACGCTATTGGGGCCGTTTGCCGTAAATCCGCTTTGTAATGAACCTCTGGCTGGCGGCTGCACTCCGGCCGGGGCATTTTGCCAAGACTGGCCATTTGACGTAGGGACCAGCGCGCCCGAGTAGGTTTGCGCACCCATGCGATCATAGGTGTAGGTATTGGCCGAGACAGCAGCGCCATCGCTGTTGTAAAAATACTGAGAAAAAGTGCTGCCAATGGCATCCCCATTTGCATTAACGATGGTGATGGTTTCGCTTTTTATATAGGCGCCTTGCACATTCTGTGTCCAGATGGTGTCAGTACGAACATTTCCTTCTTTCGTGCTGAGGCCCGTATTGAGAGGACTGAGCCCATCAGGTGCACGACGCGTGAGATCTGGAGTAGGCGGAAAAAGCAAAGGCGAAACGGTTGGAGTATTGGGTGTAGTTGCAGAAGAAAAAATTTGGCCGATGGTTTTGTCGCCCACCATGTTCTGAGCAACCCCCGCAGCCGCACCAACTCCTTTAAGAATCAGTCCTCCAACGAGTTGAGGGCCTGGCTTAATCAAAAAATTTCCTGCCAGTTCGGAAATTCCGCCAACTACACTCAGTGCATCGCCTGCTTTGATGGAGTCAACGTTGTTTGTTACTTGAAGAGTCAAGCGAATTCGTTCGGCAGATATGCCAACAGACGCCAAGGTCGAGCCTGATCCGAGCCAACCAGACCATTGGGGATTATTCGCTCCAAGCTCTGCCATGCCCGCAGTAATCTTTGCGGAGGTATTGATAACGTCAGTCCATGCTGCGCGCCGCTGATCTGCATTGTCTCCATTCAGCGCCTCACTGAGCGCTTTGGCAAGAGAGCCGGCATCGTTTTGCAGATTAATGATGGTGTACGTGCTCATGATTTCTCCCGGTTAGCTTTTTTGCTTGCAATAATCAATTGTATAAAATGAAAAATTAAAAACGAAATGAATCCCAGAACAATAGAATTGCTTTTGGACTCCCTTGCCCATTGCTCTCGAATTTCATCATCGTTGCGGGAATAATAGGTTGTGCTTCCCGAGATTATTTCAGTGACGATGGGGGATTTTCCGTGGTAGGTTGGTATGAGGGTTTGAATGGCTTCCACTGGCCTTCCATTTAACTGTTCTTTTAATCCACAATCATTGCGGCCCGTTCCTACTTGATAATAGGAGAGGCCTATGCAGTTGACGGCAGTACTGCCAACCCAGCTTTGGCTATATCTGCCGCCTGCGTCGCAGCATTTGTATATTCCATGGAGGGGAGGGAGTTTTTCAAGCTTCACTCCTTCTTGAGGTTCTGAGTTTTTGGCGATTGAGAAAAAAATGATTCCGAAAACCACGCCGACTGCGGCACTGGAAAGTAGCATTTTTTTATTCCACCATTTAATTTTCACGGGTTCGGCTTGACTCATAGATTTGATTTCAAAATTGATTAAAAATCAGAATGCTTGGTACTTCGCGGCTGAGGATCGAAGTCGTGCTTGTCGTGTGACATTGGTCATTAGGTGATTTCTCGACTTATCTTTCCCTCAAACTCTCACTTGTCGCCCGTTGCACCGGGCTGAGCAAGAACTCAATAACCCGTCTCTTCCCCGTCTTGATCTCCGCCGTCAGATTCATCCCCGGAGAGAGCTTGATCGGCTTGCCATCCACATCGATGCTGGTGGCGTTGAGGTTCAGCGTCACCGGGAAGATCGCCCCACGCTTCTCGTCATTGACCGCATCGGCCGTCACCGTCTTCACCGTCGCATCCACCGTCCCATAGCGCGTGTACGGGAAGGTCTCCAGCTTGATGCGCGCTTCCTGCGTCGGGCTCACGAAGCCGATGTCCTTGTTCTCCAGCGTCACCTCGGCCGTGACCTGCGCGTCGTGCGGCACGATCACCATCAGCGGCTGCGCCTCGGTCACCACGCCGCCCTCGGTGTGCGTCACCAGCTGCTGTACCGTACCGGCCACCGGCGCCTTCAAGGTCGTCAGGCGCTCTCGTTGCCCCGCCTTGGCGAGTTCCTGCGTGCCCTGCTGGCGTTTGAGCTCGGCCGCGGCTTCCCTGGTGCGCAGTGCATTGCGGGTCTCAGCGATATAGGAGGCCCTGGTGTTCTCGCTCTCGCGCAGCGTCGCATTGGCCTCGGCCAGCCGCGCGCGCTGGGTGGCGAGGTCGCGCTCCAGCTCGATGCGCTCGCGCGTGCGGTCCTGGTTCGCATGGCTGGACATGAAGCCCTGGTTGGCCAGCTGATGGAAGTCGGCCTCCCTCTGCTTCGCAATCGGCAGCGTGGTCTCGAGCTTGGTCACCATCTCGCGCACGGTGGCGATCTCGGCCTGGCGGCGCTGCAGTTCGGCCGCCGCCTTCGCGAGCTTGGCGGTGATGTCGCTCCATTCGTCGCTCAGCTGAAGCTTCGCCGCGGCGACGTCCACCTCGCTCCACGCCGGCAGGTTCGTGCCCAGCTCCGGCGCTCGGGGAGATGAGGCATTGAGTGCCTGCACATTGAACGCCTGTAGCAAGGCCCGTGTCCTTAGAACCTCCGACTGCGCCGACTTCAACTGTTCGTCGATGCTGGTCTTGTCTGCATTGGCGCTGGTGGGATCGAGCTCGACCAATGCCTGTCCGGCTTCGACATGGTCCCCATCCTTCACCAGCACCCGCTTGACCACGCTGACCTCCAGCGGCTGGATCAGCTTGGTGCGCTCGCTCACCACGATCTTGCCCGGCGCCACCGCCACGATGTCCACCTGCCCGACGATGGACCACACGAGCGCGATCAGGAACAGCGCGATCAGTGCGAAGGCCAGTCGCCTCGGTGCGGGGTGCACGGGCGTGTCCTGCAGGCTCAGCGCCGCCGGCAGGAAGGCGGCTTCGTCGCTCAGGCGCTTCGGGCCCGCCAGCTCATGGCGGTGCCGCCAAGCGGCCCGGAAGACCGCGCCATAGCGCCCGAGTAGCTCGAACACCGGATGGCGCACGCTCGGCTGGTTGGCCGCGTCGGTTCGCTGGACGGAGGCGGTCATGCCGGCACCTCCATGCCCGCGGGCTTGCTGCCCTCCATGTGCCCACCGCCCTGCATGTTCCACAGGTAGGCATAGATACCCTTGGGCCGATTGAGCAGCGCCTCGTGCGTGCCGCCCTCCACGATGCGCCCCTTCTCCATCACGATGATCCGGTCGGCGTGGCGCACGGCGCTCAGGCGGTGGGCGATGATGAAGACCGTGCGCCCCTTGCAGATGTGCGCCATGTTGCGCTGCACGATGGCCTCGCTCTCGTAGTCCAGCGCGCTGGTGGCCTCGTCGAAGATCAGGATGCGCGGCTGCGTGAACAGCGCCCGCGCAATGGCGATGCGCTGGCGCTGGCCGCCCGACAGGCTCGCGCCCTGTTCGCCCACCACGGTGTCGTAGCCCTCGGGCAGCTCGCTGATGAACTCGTGCGCGCCCGCCAGCCGCGCCGCATGCAGCACCGCCTCCAGCGGCGCGGCCGGGTCGGCGATCGCGATGTTCTCGCGCACGCTGCGGTTGAACAGGGTGTTCTCCTGCAGCACCACGCCCACCTGTCTTCTGAGCTGCGCCGCGTCGATCAGACCGATGTCGATGCCGTCGACCAGCAATCGTCCCTGCTCGGGGGTGTACAGCCGCTGGATGAGCTTGGTCAGCGTGCTCTTGCCCGAGCCCGAGCGCCCGACGATGCCGATGACTTCGCCCGGGCGCACATCCAGGCTCACGCCGTGCAGCACGGGCGGGGCCTCGGGCCGGTAGCGGAAGGTCAGGCCTTCCAGCGTGACGCGGCCCTTGAGCGCGGGCAGTTGGGCCGCGGTGCTCGGCGGCACCTCGGTGCGGGTGTTGAGGATGTCCCCCCAGCCGGGCCATGGAGATGCCGGTCTGCTGGAAGTCGGTCCACAGCTGCGCCATGCGCATGATGGGCTGCGACACGCGCTGGGCGAACATGTTGAAGGCGACGAACTGGCCCACGGTGAGACCTGCACCGGTCGCGTCGTTGTTCATCACGAGGTGGGCGCCGTACCAGAGGGTGGCGGCATTGACCAGCTTACCGATCAGGTTCACGCCCTCGTGGGCCCAGCTCGCGAGGTTCTGGGTGCGGAAGCTCGCGCTGACGTAGGCGGCGAGCTGGTTGTCCCAGCGCCGCGCGAAGGCCGGCTCCAGCGCGGTGGCCTTGACCGTCTGGATGGCGCCCACGGTCTCCACCAGCATGGCCTGGTTCTCCGCGCCGCGCGCGAACTTCTCGTCCAGGCGTCGGCGCAGGATCGGCACCACCGCCAGGCTCAGGCCGAAGTACAGCGGCAGGCTCACCAGCACGATCAGCGTGAGCGGCACGCTGTAGAACAGCATGATGGCCACGAAGACGACCGAGAACACGACGTCCAGCAGCACGGTCAGGGCGTTGCCGGTGAGGAAGCTGCGGATGTTCTCGAGCTCGCGCACGCGCGCCACGGAGTCGCCCACGCGCCGGGCCTGGAAGTAGGCCAGGGGCAGTTGCACGAGGTGGCGGAACAGCCGCGCGCCCAGTTCCACGTCGATGCGGCTGGTGGTGTGGCTGAAGACGTAGCTGCGCAGGCCGTTGAGCAGCGACTCGAAGATGACCATCACCACCAGGCCCACGACCAGCACGTCCAGCGTGGTGAGGCCGCGGTGCACGAGCACCTTGTCCATCACGACCTGGAAGAACAGCGGACTGACCAGCGCGAACAGCTGCAGCATGAAAGAGATCAGCAGCACCTCGCCCAGCAGCCGCCGGTGCTTCACCAGGCTGGGGATGAACCAGGAGAAGTCGAACTTGGCCAACTCTCCCACGAGGCTGGCACGGCTGGTGACGAGGATGAGTTCGCCGCTCCAGTGGGTGGCGAAGACTTCCAGGGGTTCGATGACGGGGCGCGGGGTAGGTGCAGCGGGGTCTTGCAGCAGGACGCGCTGGCCGTCGCACTGGGCGAGGATGACGAAGCGCTCGCTGCCGTCGGGATCACGCAGCGCCGCGAGGGCGGGCAGGGGCGTGTGGGCCAGGCGCTCGATGCCGCTGCGGCTGGACTTGGCCTTCAGGCCCAGGTGGCGGGCTGCGCGCAACAGGGTTGCGGTGTCGACGGCTTCCGAAGAGGTCACGCCCAGCTGGTGGGCCAGCAGGGCGGGGTCTGCTGCGATCTGGTGGAAGCGCGCGAGCGTGCACAGCGCGGCGAGAGAGGCTGATGTCTCTTGCCGCGTTTCGTTCTCGGGCTTGGAGAGCGCCGCGTCGCCCCCCGCCGGTGCCATATCGGCACCTGATGGATCCAGTTCTCCCACTCCTCGCTCCCACACATTTCTTGTGTCGGGGACGGTAGCGGAAGACGGATCGAACTACAACGACAGTTCAATGACAAAAGCTCCGGAGCTCTTGACAAGTGTCCTGCAAAGGCGTGGCGGCAAGGTCCTCGAGCCTGGGAACTATCGGTGCTCGGTCAAAGCTCCAGCACCAGCCGCTCCCCCGTACAAGCCCGCGAGCAGCAGGTCATCATCCGCCCATTCGCCTCCCGCTCCGAGCGCGTCAGCACCACGTCGCGGTGGTCGACCCTGCCGGCCAGCACGCGCACCTCGCACGAGCCGCACAGGCCCTCCTCGCAGTCGCTCTGCACGTCGATGTTGGCGGCGCGCAGCGCGTCGAGCACGGTGCGGTCGGCCGGCACGGGCACGACGATGCCCGAGTCCTTGAGCTCGACCTCGAAGGCATGTTCCTTCGACGGATCGAGGCTGCCGAGCTTCGATTCGAAATGCTCCACGCGCGGCGAGTCCTCGGGCCAGGCGGCGCAGCAGGCCTCGAGGGCGTCGAGCATGCGCGCGGGGCCGCAGGCATAGACCTGGGTACCTTCGCGCGGGGTGGCGAGAAGGGCGGCGAGGTCGCAGCGCTGGCCGTCCTCCTTCGCGTAGACGTGCAGGCGCTCGCCATGCAGCGCGGCCAGCTCGTCGACGAAGGCCATGCGCGCGCGGCTGCGGCCGCTGTAGTGGATCTCGTAGTCGAGGCCCAAGGCCTTGGCGCGGCGCGCCATCGCGGCGATGGGCGTGATGCCGATGCCGCCGGCGATCAGGATCAGCCGCTGGCGGCTCTCGTCGAGGTGGAAGTGGTTGCGCGGGCCGCGCACCTTGAGCTTGTCGCCGGGGCGCACGTTGGCATGCACCCAGGCCGAGCCGCCGCGGCCTTCGTCCTCGCGCAGCACGGCGATCTCGAGCACGTCGGCTTCGGCCGGGTCGCCGCACAGCGAGTACTGGCGCGACAGGTCGGGCGAGCCGCATTCGATGTCGATGTGCGAACCCGGCGTCCAGCGCGGCACGGGGCGGCCGTCGGGCGTGGCCAGGCGCAGCTTCAGCACGCCCTCGGCGACCGGGGTCACGCTTTGCACCACCATCTGGCGCGAGATCGCGTGCTTCGAGGGCTCGCCGATGCGCACGGGCACCTGTTGCTGCAGCAGCGCGGCATCGCGGCGCTCGGGGTTGTGGGCCGGGTTCCGATTCGACCCACAGGTGCTCGGGGCCGCGGAACGAGGTGTTGGGCACGTAGCTGAACTGCTGCTCGGCCAGCTTCATGTGCGGCAGGCGGCGCGTGAACTCCTCGAGGAAGATCTGCATCTCCATGCGCGCGAGGTTCTTGCCCATGCACTGGTGCGAACCGTAGCCGAAGGTCAGGTGGTCGCTGGCGTTGTCGCGCCGGATGTCGAACAGGTCGGCATCGGCGAAATGCGCCTCGTCGTGGTTGGCCGACGAGGTGACGATCAAGAGCTTCGAGCCGGCGGGGATGTCGATGCCGCCGACCTGCACGTCCTTCGTCGCGAGACGTCGCCAGGCCGCGACCGAGCCGTTGTGGCGCAGGCATTCCTCCACCGCGCTCGAGATCAGGCCCGGGTCCTCGCAGATGTCGCGCCAGGCCTGCGGATGCTGCAGCAGCAGCTTCATCGCATTGGCCGTGGCGTTGGCGGTGGTCTCGTGCGCGGCCACGATGCCGGCCATCATCATCGAGTGCAGGTAGGAGTCGGTCACGACCTCGGGATGCTCCTTCTGCTTGCGCAGGCCGTAGGGCATCCAGCCCGGCGCGTCGGGGTTCAGGCGCATCTTGTCGAGCACCTTGCCCGCGAACTGCCAGAAGTTGCCGACCGCGTGCGCCACCGCCACCTGCTCCTCGGGCTTCGGGCGGCCCCAGGTGTTGACGGTGTGGGCGATCGAGTACTGGCGCAGCGTGTCCATGTCCTCCTCGGGCACGCCGAGGAAGTGCAGCGCCACGGTCAGCGGCACCTCCCACAGCATCTGGTCGACCAGGTCGGCGCGGCCGTCGTCGATGAAGCGGTCGACGTACTCGCGCGCGAGCTGGCGCACCATCGGCTCGTGGTGCTTGAGCGCCTCGGGCGTGAACGGGTCCATCAGCACGCGGCGGCGCGGCATGTGGGCCGGCTCGTCCTCGTTGACCAGCGTGCGGTTGAGCGCGAAGCCGTAGCTCGCGAGCACCGCGTTGGCCTCGGGGCCGGTGGGCGTGATCTTCTCGAGCGCGATCGAGGGACTGAAGGTGAGGTTGTCGCGGAAGATGGCCTTGATGTCCTCGAAGCGCGTGACCACCCAGTAGCCGAGCTTGGGGCTGTAGAACACCGGCTCCTGCTCGCGCGCCCAGCGCACGTACTCGGGCGGGTCCTGCTGGTAGCCGTCCTCGAAGGGATCGAAGTCGGCGGCGCGCCGGCTCACCGGGCAGCCGGTGGGCGAGCGTTCGGCGGACAGCTCGCCGTGTGCCACGGGGCAACCCCCGGTGCGCGCGGCGGTGGCTTCGGAAACGGTGGACATCGAGAAGGCTCCTTCCGCGCGGCGCGTCAGTCCAGGGTGATCTTCAGGTCGCGGATCAGCTTCTGCCAGCGCACGGTCTCGCTGCGCAGCAGTTCGCCGAACTGCGCGGGCGTGTTGCCCACGGGCTCGACGCCGAAGTCCTCGAGGCGCTTGCGTACCGTGGGTTCGTTGATGGCCGCGACCACGCGCTTGTTGAGCGCGTTCACCACCTCGGGCGGCGTGGCGGCGGGCACCACCATGCCGACCAGCGCGGCGGCTTCCACGCCCTTGTGGCCGAGTTCGGCGAAGGTGGGCACGTCGGGCAGCTGCGGCAGCCGCGTGGCGTTGGCCACGGCGATGGCCTTGACCTTGCCGCCCTTGATGAAGCCCGCGCCCGCGGCGAGGTCGACCATCATGGCCTGCACCTGGCCGCCGGCCACGTCGGTGAGGGCCGGTGCCGCGCCGCGGTAGGGCACGTGCACCATGAACAGGCCGGCTTCGGTCTTGAGCAGTTCCATCGCCAGGTGGTGCGGGCTGCCGGCGCCGGCCGAGGCGTACGAGAAGCTGCCGGGCTTGGCCTTGGCCTGGGCGATGAAGGTCTTGGCGTCGGCGATGCCGCTGGCCGGATTGACCACCAGGATCATCGGGAAGCGGCCCATCAGCGTGACCGGCGCGAGGTCCTTGGTGGGGCTGTACGACAGCGTCTTGTAGAGCGAGGGGTTGAACACCATGGTGCCGTTGTCGGCCGACAGCACGGTGTAGCCGTCGGCCGCCGAGCGCGCGGTCTCCCGCGGCCGCGATGGCGGTGTTGCCGCCGGGCTTGTTGTCCACCAGCACCGGCTGGCCGGCCTGCGTCGACAGCGTCTGGCCGATGGTGCGCGCGAGGAAGTCGGAACCGCCGCCGGCGGCATAGGGCACGAGCCAGCGGATGGGCTTGGCGGGGTAGGCCGCGGCCTGGGCGAAGGCGGTGCTCGTGACGGCGAGCGCGGGGAGGGCCAGCAGGCAGCCGGCCAGGAACTTCTTCATCGTGTCTCCTGGTTTCTAGGGTTCTGGGAAGCGCAATCCGGGGTCAAAATCCGCGACGGCGAGTTTTGCGTAATGATTGTACGCATAGCGTAAATCGCGAGGCAAGCCCTGGTGCCACCGTACTTACCATCGGGTGCCCGCCCCTTTTTTCGAGAACGAGACGATCCGCACATGGCTTCCACCCCGAAGAAAAAAGCCCCCGCCGCCAAGCCGAAGGCCGCTGCCGCCAAGCTGCCCGCAGCGCCCGCGCCGCGCGAGCGGCGCCAGCGCGTGCAGTCGGCCGAGACCGGCATGGCGGTGCTCAAGGGCCTGGCGCGCATGGGCGGCAACGCGGGCCTGTCGGGCCTCGCGGCGCACGTGGGCGAGAGCCCGGCCAAGGTGCATCGCTACCTCGCGAGCCTGGTGCAGGAAGGGCTGGTGGCGCAGGACGTCGATTCGCAGCGCTACCGGCTCGGCCCCGAGGCCATCAACATCGGGCTGGCCGCGATGCGCCAGTCCGACCCGGTGCGCGCGGCCGAGCCCGCGCTGGTGCGGCTGCGCGAAGGGCTCGAGGTCACCTGCTTCGTCGCCGTGATGGGCAACAAGGGCCCGACCGTGATGCGCTTCGAGGAGCCGGGCCTGCCGGTCACGGTCAACGTGCGCGCGGGCTCGGTGATGTCGATGCTGTGGTCGGCCACGGGCCGCGCCTTCCTCGGCCTGCTCAACGAGCGCAGCGTGCGCGAGCTGGCCGAGCAGGAACTCGCCGCGGCACCGCGCGAGATGCGCGCGCAGCTCGATGCCAGGCAGCCGATCGAGGCCCTGCGCGCCGAGGTGCGCGCGCTGCGCTGCGCGGTGGTGCGCGACACCTACCTGCGCGGCATCAGCGCGGTGGCGGCGCCGGTCCACGACTTCACGGGGCGCGTGTGCGCGGTCATCACCGCGCTGGGCGCGAGCGGCGGCTTCGATCCCTCGGCCGATGGCGAGATCGCGACCGCCGTGTTGCGCGAAGCAGCCGCGACCAGCGAGGTGCTGGGCTACCTGGTACCGAAGGAATGCTGAGTCGCGCTTGACCCGCGTGCGACCGGGGCGATAGGCTGCGGCGGCGCGTCGCGGGGAGCGGCGCGCCTCCTCGCGGAGCCAACAGCCATCGACAAAGAACGGACAACAAGACTTATGAAGACTTTCGCCTTCCCATCCCTTCGCACCCCGGCCATCGCGCTGGCCTGCGCGCTCGCCTTCGCGGGCGCCGCCTCGGCGCAGCAGCCGAACCAGGCCGTGCTCGACGCCGCCACGCAGAAGAAGGAGGAATCGCTCAAGCTGCTCGAGCGCCTGGTCAACATCGACTCGGGCTCGACCAATGCCGAGGGTCTCGAGAAGGTCCGCACGCTGGTGGTGGACGAACTGCGCCAGCTCGGCGCGCGCATCGAGACCTTCCCGGCCGAGCCGCATCCCGGCAGCAACGTGGTCGCGACCTTCACCGGCACCGGCAAGAAGAAGATCCTGATCCTGGCCCACATCGACACCGTGTTCAAGGACGGCACCGCCGCCGCCAAGCCCTTCTACGTGAAGGACGGCCGCGCCTACGGCCCGGGCGTGATGGACAACAAGGGCGGCGTGGTCGCGGGCCTGCAGGCGCTCAAGATCCTGCAGCAGCTGGGCTTCAAGGACTACGGCCAGCTCACCTTCCTGATCGACACCAACGAGGAGACCGGCTCGGTCGGCACCAGCGCGCTGATCGAGCGCGTGGCCAGGCAGCACGACGTGGCGCTGAACCTCGAGCCGGGCCGCCCGGCCGACGGCCTGGTGGTGGAGCGCAAGGGCTCGGCCACCGCGCTGATCGAGGTCAAGGGCCTGGCCGCGCATGCCGGCGTGGCGCCCGAGGCCGGCCGCAATGCCGCGATGGAGGTGGCGCACCAGGTGCTGCAGCTGTCGAAGACCGCCGATGCCGCGAAGAAGACCACGGTCAACTTCACGGTGCTGACCGCCAACGGCCCGACCAACGTGATCCCCGCCACCGCGACGCGCGCGCGGCGACGTGCGCGCCGCCACGCCCGAGGAGCTCGACCGCGTCGAGAAGGACCTGCAGCGCATCTCGCAGAACAAGCTGATCCCCGACACCGAGGTCAAGGTGCGCCTGATCCGCGGCTTGCCGCCGATGCCGCGTTCGCCCGCCTCCGACAAGCTGGTGGCGACCGCCGAGGGCATCTACGCCGAGATCGGCAAGAAGCTCACCATCGAGAGCAGCGGTGGCGCCGCCGATGCGAGCCTGGTGGCCGGCGTCGGCGTACCGGTGCTCGACGGCTTCGGCATCGTGGGCGGCGGCATCCACACGCCCGAGGAATACGCCGAGGTCGAGAGCATCGTGCCGCGGCTGTATCTGCTGTCGCGGATGCTGATGGCCTTGAGCGCGAACTGAAAACGGGGGATTTCCAAACCGTTCGGGCTGAGCTTGTCGAAGCCTTGCGCGGCGCTTCGACAGGCTCAGCGTGAACGGGTAGGGGAACGAGTGGCCGCGCTCTTCAGACGCGGCAGCACCTCGCGCCCGAGTTCCTCCACGATCTCGCGCGCATCGCGCGGCCCGCGCGCGATGTTCATCAGCACGTGGGCCACGCCCGTGTCCTCCAGCCGGTCGAGGTAGGCCACCAAGGCGTCGCGCCCGGTGCGCAGGCCCAGCTCGATCGGCTCGGCCGGCGCGTCGGCACGCTCGAGCAGCTCGAGCTGCAGCGACTGGATGAAGGGCTTGGCCTCGCCGCCCGCGCGCTCGCGCAGCGCGGTCTGCCACAGGCCGATGCGGCCCTGCTGGCGCGCCTCGTCGCGATGGTAGGTGGCCCAGCCATCGGCATGGGACGCGGTCCATTGCAGCGACTGCCGCGCCGACCCCACCACCACCATGCCGATGCGTTCGGCCGGTGCCGCCATCAGCTCGTGGCCCGCCGTGGCCTCGCGCAGCGCGGCGCGTTCGGCAGCCAGCGGGGAAAGGGCGGAGCGCACCAGCGTCCAGCGCTCGCGGAAGGTCTCGGCGCGCTGCGCGATGTCCTCGCCGAAGATCGCGAACTCGGCCTCGCGGTCGCCCGAACCGAGCCCGAGGATGAAGCGCTCGCCCGACAGCCGGTTCAGCGACAGCGCGGCCTTGGCCAGATGCAGCGGCTGGCGCAGCGGCATCACCGCGGCGGCCGTGCCGAGCGCGATGCGCTGCGTGGCCGCGGCCAGCGTGGCGAGCCAGAGGAAGGGCTCGTCGAGCGGCGCCGTGGGCATCATCCGTTCGCCCTGCGGCGCGAGCACCGGCACGTCGCGCGTCCACAGCGCCGCGAAGCCCAGCGCGTCGGCGCGCTGCGCGAGATCGCGCTCGACGGCCAGGTCGGCCATCGCATCGTCGGGGCGCGCGATCGGTGTCATGAGGCCGAGCGTGAGTCGGCCGGCCTGGAGGGTCTGCTGGTAGGCGCGGTTGAAGGAGGGCATGGGCGGCGGGAGGTGGGGCGAAGGAAATGATCGCACGCGCATCGCGGCCGGCATCGCGTGGGGATAAGGCCGCCGCGCCAAGCATCTCGATCGGAGATGCGCCGATCTTCAATCCATATGAATCTTGCGCGTAAACCCGCTGCGGTGCCTTCGCGTGCCGCCGCGACCATCGGCGCACCGAATCACCAGCACAGCGAGACACCCACCCCATGAACACGAGCGCGATCACACGGCCCCGGGCAGCGGCGGCGCAAGAGGACGGCGGCGCCGATGCCGTCTACCGCAAGGTCGGCTGGCGGCTCATCCCGCTGCTCTTCGTCTGCTACATCGTGGCCTACCTCGACCGCGTCAACGTCGGCTTCGCCAAGCTGCAGATGCAGGGCGACCTGCAGTTCAGCGAGGCGGTGTACGGCCTGGGCGCGGGCATCTTCTTCATCGGCTACTTCCTGTTCGAGGTGCCGAGCAACGTGGTGCTGCACCGCGTGGGCGCGCGCCGCTGGATCGCGCGGATCATGATCACCTGGGGCCTGCTGTCGGCCGGCACCATGTTCGTGAGCTCGCCGATGTCCTTCTACGTGATCCGCTTCCTGCTGGGCGCGGCCGAGGCGGGCTTCTTCCCCGGGATCATCCTGTACCTGACCTACTGGTACCCGGCCGCGCGGCGCAGCAAGGCGACCTCGCTGTTCCTCGCGGCGATCCCGTTCGCGGGCATCCTCGGCGGCCCGATCTCGGGCTGGATCCTGCAGGGCATGGGCGGCGTCAACGGCTGGGCCGGCTGGCAATGGCTCTTTCTGCTGCAGGGCCTGCCGACCGTGGCGCTGGGCCTGCTCGTGTGGCGCTACCTCGACGACCGCGTGAAGGACGCGCAGTGGCTCAGCACCGCCGAGCGCGAACTGATCGCGCGCGACATCGCGGCCGAGAACCAGGGCAAGGCCGAGCCGCGCATCCTCGAGGTGCTGGGCAATGGCCGCGTCTGGCTGCTGGCGCTGGTGTACTTCGCCTACACCTCGGGCCTGTACGGCATCTCGTTCTGGCTGCCGAGCATCATCAAGGCGATCGGCGTGAAGGGCGCGCTCGACATCGGCCTGTTGAGCGCCATCCCCTGGACCTTCGGCGTGGTCGCGATGTACCTGATGGCGCGCAGCGCCGACCGCCGGCTCGAGTACCGCTGGCACAGCGCGCTGGCCGCGATCGTGGGCGCGATCGGGCTGGTGCTCAGCGTGGCCTTCCACGGCAACGCGGTGCTCGCCATGGCCGGGCTCACGCTGGCCACCATGGGCATCATGTCGACCCTGCCGATCTTCTGGGGCATGCCGACGGCCTTCCTGGGCGGTGCCGCCGCCGCCGCGGGCATCGCGTTGATCAACTCCTTCGGCAACCTCTCGGGCTTCAGCGCGCCCTTCCTCATCGGCCTGATCAAGGACGCGACGCAGAGCACCGACGCGGGCCTGCACATGCTCGCGGGCCTGCTGGTGGCGGGCGCGGTGCTGGTGCTGCTGGTCAAGCCGGCCGCCGCGCGGCGCTGAGTCTTCGTCTTTTTCGCGCCGCGGCGTTCGTCCGCGGCGCTTCATTCCCGATTCCCCACAGAAAGTCCCACCCCATGGATGCGGTCGTGATCTCCCCTGCGCGTCGTTCGCCTTCGGCCGAACTGCTCGCGCTCCTGCAACGGCGTTTCGAGGAACGCCTGTCGACCAGCCAGGCCGTGCTGCTGCAGCACGGCACCGACGAATCGGCCTATGCACCGCAGCCGCCCGACGCGGTGGTGTTCGTGCAGAGCACCGACGAAGTGGCCTTCGTGGTGCGCGCCTGTGCGCGCGAACGCGTGCCGGTGATCGGTTTCGGCGTGGGTTCGTCGGTCGAAGGCCACCTGCTCGCGGTGCAGGGCGGCGTGTGCATCGACTTCTCGCGCATGAACCGCGTGCTCGCGATCCGCGGCGGCGACCTCACGGCCACGGTCGAGGCCGGCGTGACGCGCGGCCAGCTCAACGCGGCGCTCGCGGACAGCGGCTTCTTCTTCTCGGTCGACCCCGGTGCCGACGCCTCGATCGGCGGTATGGTCGCCACCGCCGCCTCGGGCACGAACACCGTGCGCTACGGCACCATGCGCGACAACCTCGTGAACCTCACGGTGGTGACGGCCGACGGCGAAGTGGTGCGCACCGCGACGCAGGCGCGCAAGAGCTCGGCCGGCTACAACCTCACGCAGCTGTATTGCGGTTCCGAAGGCACGCTGGGCCTGATCACCGAGGCCACGGTGCGGCTGCATCCGCATCCCGAGGCGCATGCGGCGGCGGTGGTGCATTTCCCCTCGGTGCGCGCGGCGGTCGACGTGGTGATCGAGGCGATCCAGCTCGGCGTGCCGCTCGCGCGCGCCGAGATGCTCGATGCGCTGACGATCCGCGCCGTGAACGCCCACAGCCGCACCACGCTGGCCGAGCAGCCGACGCTGTTCCTCGAGTTCGGCGCGAGCAAGGCGCAGATCGACGAACAGGCCGAGCTGGTGCGCGAGATCGTGGCCGGCCATGGCGGCGGCGCCTTCCAGTGGGCGCTGCGGCAGGAAGAGCGCTCGCGGCTGTGGACGCCGCGCCATCACGCCTACTTCGCCTGCCTGCAGCTCCAGGCCGGCTGCCGCAGCCTCACGACCGATGCCTGCGTGCCGCTGTCGGCGCTCGCGCAGTGCATCGACGAGACCCAGGCCGACATCGCCGAGCACGGGCTGCTGGCGCCGGTGTTCGGGCACGTGGGCGACGGCAATTTCCATTGTCTGGTGCTGGTCGACCCCGACGATGCCGCCGCGAACGCGGCCGCCGAGGCCTTCAGCCACCGGCTGGTGCAGCGCGCGCTGCGCCATGGCGGCACCTCCACCGGCGAGCACGGCGTGGGGCTGCACAAGATGCAGTACCTGGTCGAGGAGCACGGCGCGCAGGCGGTGGGGCTGATGCGCGCGATCAAGCGCGCGCTCGATCCGCACGACATCTTCAATCCCGGCAAGGTCGTGGACCACGCCACGCTCTGAATGCATCCGAAGACGACAACACAGGAGACAGGACGATGAAGCATCTGCACAGGAACACTCGGGTCGCGATGGCCGCGGCTGCGTTGATGGCGGGATGTGGTGGCGGGGGCGGCGGGGGCCGGCTTCGTGCCGCTCGCGCCACCGGCGAGCGCGCCACCGGCGGCACCGCCGCCCGCGCAGTCGCTGGCCGAGAAATGCCCCGCGTTCAAGGGCCGATCCGTCGCCGAAGGCGCGGTGCGCGTCGACGACGCGAAGCTGGTCGCCGCCACCGGCGTGCAGCCCGAGTACTGCGTGCTCACCGCGAGCTTCCAGGGCTCGAGCCTGCGCTTCGAGGCGCGGCTGCCGACCTCGGGCTGGAACGGCAAGCTGGCCTTCATCGGCGGTGGCGGCTTCGACGGCGCGCTGCCCAGCGCGGCCGATCCGCAGTTCAGCGCCTCGATCTTCAGCGAGCGCTACGCCACCATCGGCACCAACGGCGGCTACGACTATCCCGGCGTGCGCGACGCGGGCTACTTCGCGGCGCGCTTCGCGGCCGATCCCGCGAAGCTGCTCGACTTCACGCAGCAATCGGAGCACCGCGCGCTGCCGCCGGGCAAGGAGCTGATCGCGGCCTTCTTCGGCAGCGGCCCCGCGCGCAGCTACTTCGAGGGCTGCTCGATGGGCGGCCACGATGCGCTGATGCTCGCGCAGCGCTTCCCCGAGGACTTCGACGGTATCGTCGCGCGCGCGCCGGCCGGCAACATCATGGGCCTGTTCGTGCAGTTCAACCGCATCTCGAAGCAGGTGCGCGTGCCGGCGAACACGCTGAACCCGGCCAAGCAGACCCTGCTGGCCAACGCGGTGCTCGCGCAGTGCGATGCGCTCGACGGCGTGGCCGACGGCATCGTCTCGAAGCCCGCGGCCTGCAACTACGACCCCGCGCCATTGCGCTGCGCGGGCGGCGCCGACACCGGCGATGCCTGCCTGTCGGACGCGCAGATCGCCACGGTGAAGACCGTCACCTCGCCGGTCGCCACGTCCGACGGGGCCTGGTCGCATCCGGGCTACAACTTCGGCCTCGAGAACACGTCCGATGGCTGGGGCTCGTACATCTGGCCGCAGGCAGCGCTCGGCGGCAACTCGATCCAGGGCATGTTCTCGGACGGCTTCGTGCGCTCGTTCATCACGCAGGACCCGGCCTTCGATACGCTGGCCTGGAACCCCGACCAGTGGCTCATGCGCATGGGCGTGGTCGGCGGCCTGTTCAGCGCGGCCGATCCCGACCTCGAGCGGCTGCATGCGCGCGGCGCGAAGCTGATCCTGTGGAACGGCACCAACGACACCTCGGTGAGCGCGCGCGACACCTCGCGCTACTACGACCAGGTGGTCGGCAAGCTCGGACAGGCCAAGGCCGACCAGACCGTCGAGCTATTCCTCGCGCCGGGCGTCGGCCACTGCGCGGGCGGGCCGGGCGCCGACAAGGTCGACCTGCTGAAGGCGATGGCGACCTGGGTCGAGCAGGGCGTGCCCGCGTCGGCGCAGGGCCTGGTGCAGCGCAAGCTCGAGGCAGGCACGGGCGCCACGGCGCTCGCGCGGCCGATGTGCAAATACCCCGCGTACCCGCGCTACAAGGGCGCGGGCAATACGAAGGATGCGGCAAGCTTCGATTGCGTGAACTAAGGCCTCGTCCGACCCGGGGGCCGCGAGGGCGCGGCCTAGAATGGCCGGCCGTTCCCGCAACCCTGTGGCGAATGGCCGGAGACCCCCGCCGATGGAACTGCGCCAGTTCAAGTATTTCGTTGCCATCGTCGATTGCGGCAGCCTCTCGCGCGCCGCGCAGCAACTCTACGTGGCGCAGTCGGCGCTGAGCAAGCAGATGGCCGAACTCGAGGCCGAGCTCGACACCCCCTTGCTGCTGCGCAGCCGCAACGGCGTGGCGATGACCGAGGCCGGCAAGGTGTTCTACGAGTACGCGCAGGGCATCACCAAGCAGGTCAGCGACGCGCGCGCCGCGGTGCGCGTGGCCGCCGACGCGGTGGTGGGCTCGGTGGTGGCGGCCCTGCCGCAGAGCGTGTCGCCGATGATCGCGCTGCCGCTGATGCGCGCGGCCGCGCGCCGCTATCCCGACGTGGTGCTTCACCTCAACGAGGAACTCACGGGCAACATGGCCGACCAGCTCACGCGCGGCCGGGTCGACGTGGCCGTGTTCTCGCCCACCATGCCCGCCGACGACGTGGCCTTCACGCCGCTGGTGGAGGAGGACTTCGTGTTCCTCGAATCGCCGCAGAGCCCGCATGCGCTGCCCGAGGGCGAGGTGAGCATCGCGCAGGCGACCGCGCGGCCGCTGGTGTGGCCCGCCAATGCGCACGGGCACTGCACGCGCTGGCTGGTCGATGCGGTGCTCGAGGCCGCGGGCCAGCCGGCCGCGCGCGTGGCGGCCGAGATCAATTCGGTCTACACGCTCAAGGCCGCGGTCGAGGCGGGGCTCGGGCCGACCATCATGCCGCTGGGCCTCGCGCAGCGCGAGGTCAGCGAAGGGCGGCTCGCGGCGCACCGCATCGCCTCGCCCGCGATGTTCCGCACGCTGGGGCTGTGCGTCTCGCAGCACCTGCCGACCAGCAATGCCAAGCGCGCGATCTGCGCGCTGATCGCCGAGGTGATGCAGGGGCTGTGCGCGTCGGGCGAATGGGCCGGCGCGCGCGCGGTGCAGACCGCGAAGAAGACGAAGGCCTGAGTCAGGCGCGGCGCTTGCGCGCGGCCGCCGGCTTGCGGAGCTCGGCGGGCCGCGGGAACAGGCGCAGGATCGCCGCGCGCACGTCGTCCTTCATGCGCTCGGCCGCATCGGCCTCGCCCGACAGGTGGCGCAGCAGCGCCTGCTGGAACAGGCCGTCGAACAGCGAATAGGCCGCGGCGGGCGGCAGGCCCGTGGGCACGCCCGCGAGCTCCTCGAAGCGGACCATGATGCGCCAGATCATTGCCTCGAGGCTCCTGTCGATCTCGGTCACGTCGTCGCGGAAGGCGGCCTCGAACAGCGCCTGCGAACGCAGGTCGTACCAGAGGCGGTGCATGTGGCCCTCGTCGCGCAGCGTGTCGGCCAGGCTCCGCAGGAAGCCTTCCACCAGCTCGTCGAAGGTGGTGGCGCTGTCGACCGCGTGGTCGTAGCGCTTGACGCAGCGCGCCTTGTACTGCTTCACGCTGCAGACGATCAGATCGACCTTGTCGCTGAAGTAGTAGTGCAGCACGCCGTGCGAGAACTCTGTGTTCTGCGCAATCTCGCGCAGGCTGGTGCGCGCGTAGCCGAGCGTCGCGAGCGTGGTCAGCGCGGCCTCGCCGAGCTCGGCGCGTCGTTCCTCGAACTTGTCGACCCTGGCCTTCGGCACCCGGGCCGTCGACGGTTGTTCCTGCTGTCGTGTCGTCATTTCCACCGCGCCGCGCGATGCGCGGGCCGCTCTCGTTGTCCGTTGATCTGCAAACCATAGCACGCATGGCACGCCCGTGCGAAACGGCGTTCCAGCCCGTGCGGGACCCATTCTAGAAAATCTGGACAGTCGTCAAAGAAAATCTTGACACTCGTCAAGACGATTTCTAGGATGGCCGCTCCATCTCACAACCAGACCACAGGAGACAAGCGATGGGACAGTTCGATCTGAAGGGGCGCAAGGCGCTCGTGACGGGTGGCGCGCGCGGCATCGGCGCCAGCATCGCGCAGGCGCTGACCGAGGCCGGCGCGGCGGTGATGATTGGCGACGTGCTCGCCGACGTGGGGCGCGCGACCGCCCAGCGCCTCTCGTCCGGCGGGGCGAAGGCGGGCTTCGTGCCGCTCGACGTCACCGACGACGCGGCCTGGGCCGCGGCCGTCGAGACCACGGTGAAGGAGCTCGGCGGGCTCGACATCGTGGTCAACAACGCGGGCATCGAGATCACCTCGCTGGTGGTCGACGTGCAGGCCGAGGACCTGCGCCGCATGCTCGACGTGAACGTGGCCGGCACCCTGCTCGGCATGAAACACGCGTTCCGCGCGATGCGTCCCGGCGGCGCCGCGGGCGCGGGCGGCGCGGTGGTCAACATCGCCTCGGTCGCCGCGACCATCGCCTTTCCGGCCATCGCGGGCTACTCGGCCACCAAGTCGGCGGTCGACCGCGCGACCCGCGTGGCCGCGATGGAGTCCGGCAAGCTGGGCTACGGCGTGCGCGTCAATTGCATCTACCCGGGGCTGGTGCCCACCGACATGGGCATGAAGCTCGCGAACGACATCGTCGCCGCGGGCCTCGCGCCCAGCGTGGAAGCGGCCGTCGGCGACGTGATCGGCCAGACGCCGCTGGGCCGGCTCGGCGAGGTCGGCGACATGGCCGACGTGGTGGTCTTCCTCTGCTCCGACGCGGCCCGGTTCATCACCGGCGCCGGCATCGCGGTGGACGGCGGCATGGGCATGTGATCGATCAAGACAAGGAGAGACAAGAAATGAGCAGCAAGAACAAGAAGCCGGTCATCGTGTACGGCGCCTCGGGCTACACCGGGCGGCTGGTCTGCGAGTACCTGCGCGAGTACAACATCCCGTTCATCGCCGCGGGCCGCAGCCAGGAGAAGCTCGACGCCGCGATGAAGTCGAACGTGCCCGGCATCGAGACCGCCCGCTACGAGGTGGTGGAAGTGGCGCATTCGGTGGCGGCGCTCACCGAGCTCTTCACCGGCGCCTCGGTGGTGCTCAACACCGTGGGGCCGTTCGCCAAATTCGGCCCCGAGGTGGTGGAGGCTTGTCTCAACGCCGGCTGCCACTACACCGACACCACGGGCGAGCAGGACTGGCTGATCACGCTCGACCAGCAATGGGGCGCCAGGTTCGCCGCCGCCGGCCTGCTGCTCTCGCCGGGCCTGGCCCACATGTACACCACGGGCGAGATCGCGGCCCAGCTGTGCCTCGAGACGCCCGGGCTCGACACGCTCGACATCGCCGTGTTCTGGGGCGGCAGCCCGACCATCGCGTCGACGCAGACCATCCTCGTCAATGCAGCGACGTCGAAGGCCTACTACCTCGAGCAGAACGAGTACGTCGAGTGGCAGCCCGACGCCGGCCTCTACCACCTGTCGATCCCGGGCCAGCACGAGGCCGCGCTCGCGCTGCCCTGGGGCGGCACCTCGCACCCGGTGTGGTTCAAGCGCGATCCGCGCGTGGCCAACGTCAAGGTGCTCGGCGGCGTCTTCAACAAGCCGCTGATGATGGGCGTGCCGCAGATCGTGGCGGCCGCGCTCGAGGCCACCGAAGGCATGAACGAGCAGGACCGCTACGAGGCGCTGGCCAAGACCGCCTCGAGCGTGATGAACACCATGCCGCCGCGCGAGAACCCGCGCATCAACAAGTCGGTCGACTCGGTGCATGCCTCCGGTCCGCTGGGCCGCGTGCACTGCGTGATCTTCGGCAACTGCAACTACAAGCAGACCGGCCTGCTGCAGGCCTATGCGGCCGCGTCGCTGCTGCAGCAGCCGCCGCGCCGCGCGGGCTTCGCCTCGGGCTGCCAGGCCTTCGGCCACCGCGAGCTGCTGGGCGCGCTGCGTGGATTCGGCCTGGTGCAGGAACCCGTGCTCACGCGCATGGGCTGACCCCGATGCGTCTCGTCGACTACCTCGACAAGGGCGCCCAGCTGGGCGCCGACGCGCCCTGCCTGACCCTGGGCGAGGCCGACCTCAGCTATGGCCAGGTGCAGCGCATCAGCTGGCGCGTGGCGCGCGGCCTGCGGCGCGAGGGCCTCGAGCCCGGCGACAAGGTGGCCGTGCTCTCGAGCAACGATGCGATGGCCTTCGCCACGGTGTTCGGCATCTCGCGCGCGGGCTGCGTGTGGTGCCCGATCAATCCGCGCAACGAAGCGAGCGAGAACGCCTTCGTGCTCGATGCCTTCGACTGCGCCTGCCTGGTGTTCCACGGCAACTACGCGCCCATGGTCGAGCAGATGCGTTCGCAGCTGCCCAAGCTGCGCGCGCTGGTCTGCCTCGATGCGCGGCAACCGTTCGCGCCCTCGATGGACGACTGGCTCGAGGGCCTGGACGACGCGCCCCTCGACATCGCGCCGCCCGACGACGTGGCGATGATCGCTGGCACCGGCGGCACCACGGGCCAGCCCAAGGGCGTGATGCTCACGGGGCGCAACCTCGAGGCGATGTCGGCGCTCACGCTGATGGGCTATCCCTTCGAGGGCCGGCCGGCCTACCTCGCGCTCGCGCCGCTCACGCACGCGGCCGGCGTGCTGTGCCTGCCGGTGATGGCGCTCGGCGGGCGCGTGGTCATCATGCCCAAGCCCGACCTCGGCGAGTTCCTCGCGCTGATCGAGCGCCACCGCATCACCCACGCCTTCCTGCCGCCGACGCTGATCTACATGCTGCTGCAGCATCCCGAGCTCGCGGCGACGAAGCGCGATTCGCTGCAGTGCTTCTGGTACGGCGCGGCACCGATGTCGGCCGCGCGGCTCGAGGAGGCGCTCACGAAGATCGGCCCGGTGATGGCCCAGCTCTTCGGCCAGACCGAGGCGCCGATGATGATCTCGATGATGTCGCCGCGCGATCACTTCAATGCCGACGGCTCGGTGGCCCGGCATCGCCTCGCCTCGGCGGGCCGGCCCGGGCCGCTGGTGCAGGTGGGCGTGATGAATGCCGAGGGCGCGCTGCTGCCCACGGGCGAGAGCGGCGAGATCGTGGTGCGCGGCTCGCTCGTGATGCAGGGCTACTACAAGGACCCGAAGGCCACGCAGGAGGCCTCGCGCTTCGGCTGGCACCACACGGGCGACATCGGCCGGCTCGACGGCGACGGCTTCCTCTACATCGTCGACCGCGCCAAGGACATGATCATCTCGGGCGGCTTCAACGTCTATTCGGCCGAGGTCGAGCAGGCGCTGATGCAGCATCCCGACGTGCAGGACAGCGCGGTGATCGGCCTGCCCGACGAGAAATGGGGCGAGCGCGTGGTGGCCGTGCTGCAGCCGCACGCGGGCCGCAGCATCGATGCCGAGGCGATCAAGGCTTTCGTGAAGGCGCGCATCGGCAGCGTGAAGGCGCCCAAGCAGGTGGAGGTGTGGGCCGACCTGCCGCGCTCGAAGGTCGGCAAGGTGCTCAAGAAGGACGTGCGCACCATCCTGCTCGCGACCTTGACCCGCGAGCCGGGCGACTAGAGCAAAGAGATCGGCGGCGCTGCGCCGCCGATCGGCCCACGATCAGAAGCGCGCCTTGAGCGAGGCCGTCGGCCCCTGCAGGCGGATCTTCAGCCGCGCGTCGGCCGTGCCGCTGTCGCGCGTGATGTCGATGTTGGTCACGTTGTAGGCCAGCACCAGGCCCACGTTCTTCACCGGGAACCACTCCACGCCGGCCGCGGCGTTGTAGATGTTGCCGTGCGAGCTGCCGCCGTTCTTCCACACGCCCGAGGCGTCGGCGAACAGGCGCAGGTCGGGCGTGATCGCGTGGCGCACGCCGATCTCGAGCAGCGGCGCGATCGCGTCGCGGCTCGAGCTTTCGCTGAAGGTGCCGTACTGGCCGTTGACGCCCGCGAGCGCGCTCACGCCGAGCTTGATGCGGTAGTAGGCCGCGCCGGCGCCGAGGCCCAGCACCGTGTTGCCCGAACCGATCCACCACTTGTACGAGAGCTTGGCGAAGTCGACCTGCGTGTCGACGTTGGCGTTGCCGAAGGCCGCGATGGTGCCGAAGCCGCCGAGCGAGCTGGCGCCCGAGAGGCCGCCGAAGTAGTCGCGCTTGTAGCGGAAGTAGTCGAAGGAGATGCCCTGCGTGTCGCCGAGCAGCACGTCGGCCGTGATGCGCGGCATGGTCACGCGGCCGGGCTTGATGTCGCCGGTGTGCAGCGACCCGTAGGGCGTGCCCACCGAGGCGTCGAACTTGGGATCGGCGCCATAGGCACCGACGGAAAGACTGAAGCGGTCGAGCGCCGGCGACGGGTCGGCGAGGGCGGGCGTGGCGGCTGCGAGCAGTCCGCTGCCGGCCAGGGCGGCGACGAGGGTGGCGTGGCCGCGGGCGCGCGAGCGAAGCAAGGGCATGAAGAAGGTCCTTCGAAGGATGAAAGGCAAAAAAAAGGAAACCCCGGACCTTGCGCGTTGCTCGGCTTCCTGAGGTGCTGCTCCCTGTTGATGACCCACAAGTTAATAAGAGAGCGCGCACGCGCCTATGCGTCGATGGCGACGGTGCTTGTAGGAGAAGGGGCCATGCGCCTGTTGGTCCGCACCTGCGTCATTGCAGCGCCTGCTCGATCTGCCGCTCGATGTGTTCGTAGTCGCCTTCGCCCACGTGGCGGAAGACCACGCGCCCCGTGCGATCGACGAGATAGAGGCTGGGCCAGTACGCGGTGCCCCATGCCTTCCAGGTCCTGTAGCGGTTGTCCTGCGCCACGGGGTAGTCGATGCCGTGGCGCCGGATCGCCGACTGCAGCCCTGCCGCGTCGCGCTCGAACGCGAACTCGGGCGTGTGCACGCCGACGACCACCAGGCCGCGCTCGCGGTAGCGCCGGGCCCATTCGCGCAGGTGGGGCAGGGTGTTGACGCAGTTGACGCAGCCGTGGGTCCAGAAGTCGACCAGCACGACCTGGCCGCGCAGGCCCTCGATCGTGAGCGCGGGCGAGTTGAACCACTGGTCGATGCCGACGAAGTCCGGCGCCGTCGTGACGGACGCCGCGGAGGACGAACCGCCCGAGGACCACGCGGCGCGCGACAGCCACGCCGACAGCTGCGTGTCGACCCGCAGGGCCATGGCCAAAGCGGTCGCCATCATCAGCAGGCCGAACACGCGGCGCAGGGCGTGCATGTGCTTCGCCACGACGCGGATCCGCGCGCTCGCTGTCTGTCCGCCGTAGGCGATGGCGAGCATCGGCACGCCGGCGCCGATGGCGTACATCAGCAGCAGCCAGGCAGCGGTCCACGATTGCTCCTCGGTCGCGATCAGGGTGAGCACCGAGGCCAGCACGGGGCCGGCGCAGGGCGTCCACAGCAGGCCCAGGCTCGCGCCCAGCAGCAGCGCGCCGCCATGGCTGGCACCGGCGCGGTCGCCGAGCCTCTGCCCGGCATCGGCGAGAAAGCCCAGCGGCGCGGCCAGGCGGTCGAGCAGGCGCGGCCACGACAGCAGCAGCCCGAAGGCCAGCAGCACCGCGATGCTCGCGTCGCGCAGCGCCTGCGGCGAGAGGCCGAGCACGCGCGTCGAGGCGCCGAAGGCCAGCGCGGCGGCGGCGAACGACAGCACGAAGCCGGCCACGATCAGCAGCGGCCGCAGCGATGCGGTGCGCGCGGACGTCCCGGCGGGTGCGAGCGTGGCGCCGAGCAGCAGGGGCAGCATCGGCAGGATGCAGGGACTGCCGACGGTCGCGACGCCGGCGCCGAGGGCGAGCAGGGTTTGCAGCATGTGCCGGCCTTGCTTCAGTGGCGCGCCGGTGCGCGGGTCCAGCGCTGCGTCTTGCCGAACAGGGGCAGGCCGACATAGGCATGGAGCACCAGCTCGCCGGCGGCGATCGATGCGGTGGCGACCGACATGCGGCAGCGGTAGGTCTTGCCGTTCTCGCGGTTGTAGATCGGTGCCTTCCCATTCGCCGGGCGGCTCGCTGGCGGCCGTGGGCCTGAAGTCCTTGAGCAGCGTCATGCCCAGCGGCGAGCGCGTGTCGACGGCCTGCATCTCGCCGCCCTCGGGCGCCATCGAGCGATTGCCGAGCACCTGCGTGACGCTGCCGCACAGCGCGTCGCCGCAGGCCGAGACCTCGACCTCGAGGTTGCCGTTGGCGGTGATCCAGCGGCCGCGCGGATCGCCGGCGGCGGGTTGGGCGAAGGCCGCCGGAGCGGCGGCGAGCAAAAGGCCGAGCGCGAGGGCGCGGCAGGCGGAAGTCATCGAGTGCATGGAGGCTCCACGGGTGATAGGAGCCGCCATTGCATCGGCCGGCGTCGCCGCGGCGATGTCGAAAAGCCGGCGGATCTGTAGCAATGCTTGTCCGCGCGCGGCCCGGACAAACTGCGATACAAAACCGCGGCCGCGCCAGGCGCCGCCGCGACTATCGTGCCGCGATGGAACGCCCCGACCATGTGCTCGTCGTCGACGACGACCGCCAGATCCTCGCGCTGCTGCGCGACTACCTGACGCAGGGCGGGCTGCGCGTCAGCACGGCCTGCGATGCCGCGCGCATGCGCGCGGTGCTCGCCGCCCACGCGGTGGACCTGATCGTGCTCGACCTGATGCTGCCCGGCGAGGACGGCCTCTCGCTGTGCCGCGACCTGCGTGCGCGCGATGCGGCGCCGATTCCGATCCTGATGCTGACCGCGCGCGCCGACGAGGCCGACCGGATCCTCGGCCTCGAGATGGGCGCCGACGACTACCTGACCAAGCCCTTCGCGACGCGCGAGCTGCTCGCGCGGATCCGCTCGGTGCTGCGCCGCACGCGCATGCTGCCGCCCAACCTGCGGCGCGCGCAGCAGCCGCGCTTCCTGGCCTTCGGCGACTGGCGGCTCGACACGCTGGGGCGCCACCTGGTGGACGCGAGCGGCACGCTGGTGGCGCTCACGGGCGCCGAATACCGGCTGCTGCAGGTGCTGCTCGAGCGGCCGCAATGCATCCTGCACCGCGACCAGCTGCAGAGCCTGATCCAGGGCCGCGACAGCGACGCCTTCGACCGCTCGATCGACCTGCTGGTGAGCCGCCTGCGCCGCCGGCTGCGCGACCTCTCGCGCGAGCCGCGCTACATCAAGACGGTGCGCGCGGCCGGCTACGTGTTCTGCTGCGAAGTGCGTGCCGAGGCCGAGGCGACATGAAGCGCGCGCAGACGATGTTCGGCCGGGTCGCGGTCGTGGTGTTCGCGGGCCTGGCGCTGGCGCATGCGCTGACCTTCGCGGTGCTGCTGCACGAGCGCGGCCTGCTGGCGCGCGACATGATGGCCTCGTACCTGGGCAGCGAGGTCGCGAGCGCGCTGGCGATCCTCGATCGCGTGCCGCCCTCGGAGCGCGCGGCATGGTTGCCGCGGCTGGCGCGCAGGAACTACGACTACGCGATCGCCGCGCCGCCGGCGGCCGCGCCCGCGGGCGATGCACTGTCGCTAAGCCTCGCGCGCAGCGTGGCGGCCGCGGTGGGCGAGGCGCGCACGGGGCCGATGCTGCGCGGGCCCGGCCATGACGCCGATGCCCCCTTGCTGCTACCGCTGCGCCTGGCCGACGGCACGATGCTCACGCTGACGCTGCGCCCGCCCGCGCTGGGCCTCTCGGGGCGTGCCATCGCCCTGCTCGCGCTGCAGGTGCTGCTGCTGGGCGCCGCCACCTGGTGGGGCGTGCGCGTCGCGGTGCGGCCGCTCGGCGCGCTGGCGCGGGCCGCGAATGCCATCAAGCCCGGCACGCGGGCGGTCGCGCTGAAGGAGGCGGGCCCGGTGGAGGTGGTGCAGGCGGCGCGCGCCTTCAACGACATGCAGCGGCGCATCGATGCGCACCTGGCCGAGCGCCACCGGCTGCTGGCGGCCATCTCGCACGACCTGCAGACGCCGATCACGCGCATGCGGCTGCGGCTCGAGCCCTGGAAGGACGACCCGTGCGGCGCGCGGCTGGCGGGCGATCTCGATGCGATGCAGGCGCTGGTGGAAGAGGGGCTGGCCTATGCGCGGGCCGCCCATGCGGGCCAGGAGCCGTTTCGCGCCGTCGACATCGATGCGCTGCTCGACGGCCTGGTCTGCGATGCGCTCGATGCCGGCGCGCAGGTGGCGCTCGAGGGCCAGGCCGGCGCGCCGCTGAGAACGCGCATGCTCGCGCTGCGACGTACGCTCGTGAACCTGCTCGACAACGCGATCAAGTTCGGCGGCGGCGCGCACGTCGTCGTGGCGAGAACCGACACCGAGTTGCGTATCGCGGTGCGCGACAGTGGACCGGGCATTCCCGAAGCGCAGCTGCACAGGGTGCTCGAGCCCTTCTACCGCGTCGAGTCGTCGCGCAACCGCGCGACCGGCGGCACGGGCCTGGGGCTCGCCATCGCGAGCGAGCTGGCGGCCGCGCTCGGCGGCGGGCTGCGGCTGTCGAACCGCCCCGAGGGCGGCCTGGAAGCGCTGCTGAGCCTGCCCGCGAACCCCGAATGACGGCGCCGCGCCTCAGCGCCGCGCGATGTCGAGCTGCGTGACCGGCGCGCTGTCGTTGCCCCACGAGCCGCGGATGTAGGTCAGCACGGCCGCGAGGTCGGTGCCGTCGAGCGTCTCGCCGAAGGGCGGCATGCCGTAGGGGCGCGGATTGCCCGCGGTGGTCGGCAGGAAGCCGCCATGGCTCACGACCTGGATCAGGTTGACGGGCCGCGCCATGTTGACGGCGCGGCTGCCCGCGAGCGGCGGGTAGGCGCCCGGCGCGCCCTGGCCCTGGTCGCCATGGCAGTAGGCGCAGCGCTGGTCGTAGATACGGTTGCCGCGCGCCATCTCGCCGGCATCGCGGCGGTAGGTGGCGGGGCGCGCGGGCTTGGCGTCGCCCGCGTCCTGCGCGACGGCCGGCAGGTCCTTGAGGTAGGCGGCCATCGCCGAGAGATCGGCTTCGGACAGATGCTGCGTGCTCTCGAACACCACGTCGGCCATCGGGCCCATCACCGAGCCGCGCGGCGCGCTGCCGTTCTTCAGCAGCGCCACCACCTCGGTGGCGGGCCAGCCCGACACGCCGGCTTCGCGCGGATCGGCCAGCGAGGGCGCATACCAGTTCTGCACCGCGATCAGCCCGCCCGACAGGCCGCGCTGCGTCTCGGTGGCGCCGAAGGCATTGCGGCTGCCGTGGCAGGCGATGCAGTGGCCCAGGCCGTCGACCAGGTAGGCGCCGCGGTTCCATCGGCCGGCTTGCCCGCGTCGGCGACGAAGCTCTGCGGCGTGAAGAACAGGGCGCGCCAGACGCCGAGCGCGGCCTGGGTGTCGTAGGGGAAGCGCAGGCGGTGCGGCCGGTTCGGCGTGTCGGCCGCGGGCAGGCTGCGCAGGTAGGCGTAGATGGCGTCGGAGTCCTCGCGCGTGACGCGCGTGAAGCTCGGATAGGGGAAGGCGGGATAGAGCAGCCGGCCGTCCTTCGAGCGGCCGTTGTGCATCGCGCGCCAGAAGTGCGCGCTGCTCCAGCCGCCGATGCCGTGCTGCGCATCGGGCGTGAGGTTGGTCGAGTGGATGGTGCCGAAGGGCGTCTCGATCGGCAGGCCGCCCGCGTAGGCCTGGCCGCCGCGCGTGGTGTGGCAGCCCGCGCAGTTGCCGGCCAGCGCGAGGTAGCGGCCGCGCTCGATGCGCTGCGGCGTGGCTTCGAAGGCCTCGGCCCGATCGGGAATGGCGGCCTCGCCGCGCAGGTTGAGCGCGACCACGCCGCCGGCCACGGCGGCCAGCAGCAGCACGAGCACCAGCAGGGTCCAGAAAAGACGTTTGAGCGCGGTCATCGTCGCCGCCTCACTGCATGCCGCCGCAGGCCATCGGCAGCGGCGCGGCCGGCGCGGACGCCGGCTTGGGGTTGGCGGGCATCGGCTGCACCGCGAGCCAGCTCGCGACGGCGTTGATGTCGGCAGTGGTCATGCGCCGTCCGATCTCGGCCATGCAGTCGGGCGCGAGCGCATGGCGCTCGTTAGTGAGCCAGGCGCCGAGCTGCGAGGAGACGTAGAGGCGAGGAAGTCCCAGCAGGCCAGGGATGGCGGGCTGCACGCCTGTGAGCGCGGCGCCGTGGCAATGCACGCAGGCCGGGATGTTGCGCGTGGCGTCGCCCTCGAGCGCGAGCTGGCGGCCGCGCGCGAGCTGCGCGGGGGCCGCGTCGCTGGTCGGCGAAACCGCGGCATAGGGCAGGTCGAGGCCGGCGAAGTAGTCCGCGATCTCCGCAGGTAGGCGTCGGACATGTGGCGCACCATGTAGTTCATGTCGGTGTTGGAGCGCCGGCCGTCGCGGAAGCTGCGCAGCTGGTTGAACAGGTAGCCCGCGGGCTTGCCGGCCAGCCGCGGGAAGAAGGCCGCGTTGCCGGTCGAGCCCTGGCGGCCATGGCAGGCGATGCAGGCGGCCACGCGCTGCTCGATGCTGTCGGGCACGCCGGCCGGTTCGGCCGCGCGCGCGGGCTGCAGACCAACCAGGCCGAGCAGGCCGAGGGTCGCGACGGCCAGTGCAGCCAGCGTGGCGCGCAGCCCGTGGTGCGGTGGTCGAGGGAGAAGTCGCACGTGTCTCATGGCGGAAGGGCGCGGCTGCATCGGCCGCACGTCGTTGCTTCGTGGGAAAGCGTCGTCGGGCCCGGCGCGGTGCCCCGGGGACGTCGTGACCATACCAGCGCGCGCACGTTGCGGCGTACGCTGGGACAAAAAGTCCCATCGCTCGCGCCGCACCGCGCAGCGCCGTGGCCACGGCGCTAAGCTGCGCCCCATGTCCACGCTCCATCCCCTGTCCACCACCACCGGTCCGCAGCGCCTGCTGTATGGCGGCATCGTCGGCGTCGCCGTCGCGGCGATCCCCTGGCCGCTGGGCCTGATGGCGCGCGGGCTGGCCGGCTGGTGCGCGGCGGTGCTGGTCTACCAGGTGCTGACCTGGTGGCTGGCCGACACCTTCGACGCCAAGCGCACGCGCGAACGCGCGCAGTCGCTCGACCAGCCGAACCTGATGATCCTGGTGTCGATGCTGGTGGTGGTGGGCGCGAGCGTGGTGGCGATCGCGATGCTGCTGCAGCAGGTGAAGCAGTTGAGCGGCATCGAGCGCGCGGTCCACATCGGGCTCGGGCTGGTGGCGCTCGCGGGCTCGTGGCTGATGATGCATTCCATCTATGCCTTCCACTACGCGCACCGCTACTACAACGACGAGAAGCACCGCGGGCCCGACGCGGGCGGGCTGGACTTCCCGGGCAAGCAGGACCCCGACTACTTCGACTTCCTCTACTACGCCTACGTGATCGGCATGACCTCGCAGGTGTCGGACGTGCAGGCTACCTCGCGCGAGATGCGGCGCATCACGCTGATCCACAGCGTGCTGGCCTTTGCGTTCAACATGCTGGTGCTCGCGCTGTCGGTCAACGTGGTGGCCGGCGCGATCTGATCCCGGCCGAAGTCTTCAGGCCTTGGCGGCGCGGGGCCAGAGCTTCACGAGGCCGGTCGACAGCGCCACGCCGCAGACGATCACCACGGCGCAGGTCAGCATCCACTGCGTGATGGTCTCGCCGAGGAACACCGCGCCGTAGAAGGCCGCGAACACCGGCACCAGGAAGGTCACGGTCAGCGCGCGCGCCGGCCCGGCGCGTTCGATCAGCCGGAAGAACAGGATGTAGGCCACGCCGGTGCAGGCGATGCCGAGCGCGAGAAGTGCGAGCCAGGCGCGCGCGCCGGGCATCTGCGCGGGCCAGAGCCAGATCGCGGGCACGGCGAGGAACAGCGAGGCGCCGATCTGGCTGCCGGTGGCGGTGGCCAGCGGCGGCACGCCCGTGAGGAAGCGCCGCGTGGCGCTGGCCGAGATGCCGTAGCACAGGCAGGCCGCGAGGCAGGCCAGCATGGCCCACAGCGCCGCGAGGTTGCTGGCGCCGGTGTGCAGGCCGGCACCGCCGCTGGCGAGCATGGCGACGCCGATGAAGCCGATCACCAGGCCGACCAGCCGCGACCCGTCGGGCCGCTCGCGAAACCAGGCCCAGGCCACCAGCGCGCCGAACATCGGCGTGGCCGCGTTGAGCACGGCCGCGAGGCTGCTGTTGATGCTGAGCACCGCGAAGCTGAACAGCGCGAACGGCAGGCCCGAGTTGAAGACACCGACCGAGAAGCTGGGCTTCCAGTGGCGCGCGAGCGCGGGGCCCTGGCCGCGCAGCAGCGCGATCGGCAGCAGGAACAGCGCGGCGATGCTCACGCGCACGGCCGCGGTCGGCAGCGCGCCGAACTCGGCGGCGCCGATGCGCATGAACAGGAAGGAGGCGCCCCAGAGCGCGCCGAGCAGCACGAGGTCGACGAGCCAGCCCTTGGGCCTGGATGCGCCGGCGGCGCTGGTGGAGGTGGTGGTCATGCGGTGTTGTCGTTGTGTGTTCTTCGCGCGCGGACCGGAGGTCGGGCGCTCCCGACCCGCGAGCCTACCGCACGCCTTCGAGTTCGAGCAGCGCGCTCTTGCGCTCGAGACCGCCGGCATAGCCGGTCAGCGAGCCGTTGGCGCCGAGCACCCGGTGGCAGGGCACGATCACGCTGATCGGATTGCGGCCCACGGCCGCGCCCACCGCGCGCACCGCGGCCGGGTTGCCGACGTTCGCGCTCAGCGCGCCGTAGCTGGTGGTGGCGCCCGCGGGGATCGCGAGCAGTGCCTGCCACACGCTCTGCTGGAACGCGGTGCCGTGCGACAGGTCGAGCGGCAGCTCGAAGCGGTCGCGCTTGCCGGCGAAATAGTCGCGCAGCTGCGCGGCCGTTTCGACGAACACCGGGTGGTCGTCGCGCGTCTGCCAGCCCGTGGTGTCGGGCCAGTGGCGCTGCTGGTCGAACCAGACACCGGCCAGGCCGGCGTCGGTGGCGGCCATGGTGATGCCGCCGAGCGGGCTGTCGAAGTGCGAGGTGTAGATGACGGTCTTCTTGAACTTCATGGCTTCTCAGGCGGTGAGGCCTGCCGTGGGAGTGGAAGGGATGTCCGCGGGCGCTGGCTCGGCGGACGGCGTGGAAGAGGTGGGTGCATGCCAGGCGCGCAGCACCGCATAGCTGCGCCACGGGCGCCAGGCCTGCGAGGCCTCGCTCGCGGCGCGCGCGGTGCTCACGCCCAGCGCCTTCTGCAGCGCGACGTCGCCGGCCGGAAAGGCATCGGGCCAGCGCAGCGCGCGCATGGCGATGTACTGCGCGGTCCAGGCGCCGATGCCCGGCAGTTCCTGCAGCGCGGCGATGGTCGAGGGCACATCGGCGCCCGCGTGCAGCGGCAGCCGGCCCTCGGCCGCGGCGCGCGCCAGCGCATGCAGCGCGGCCTGGCGCTGGCGCACGATGCCGAGCTGGCCCAGCGCATCGCCGCTGGCGGCCGCGATGGCGGCGGGCGTGGGAAACAGGCGGTCGAGCCCGTCGATGGGCGTGGCGATCGCTTCGCCGAAGGCCTCGACCAGCCGCGAGCCCAGGGTGCGTGCCGCGGCCACCGTGATCTGCTGGCCCAGCACCGCGCGCACCGCGAGCTCGAAGCCGTCGACCGTGCCGGGCACGCGCAGCCCGTCGCCATGCGGAAAGGCCTCGTGCAGCGCGGCGTTGATGGCCATCGGATCGGCGTCGATGTCGAGCATGGCGCGGGCGCGGCTGATCACCACCGGCAGCACCGGCGCCAGCGAATCGCTGACCGACAGCAGCATCTGTTCGCGCGCCATGTCGAAGCGCAGCTGCAGCCAGCCGGCATGCACCTGCGCGCCGTGCTGCACGCGCAGCGTGCGCGCCAGCCGCGTGAAGGCCGGGGCCTGGGTGTTCTTGCCCGCCACCGGCACCTTGCCGTCCTCGGCCGTCACGCGCTCGACCCCGCGCAGCGCGCGGCGCGCGAAGAAGCCGAGCATCGCGTTCGGGTCGTAGGGCGGGCGAAAGCCCAGTCGCACCTCGATCGCGCGGCCGTCGCCGCCCTCGGCGCCGCCGGCGCGCCGCAAGGCGCTCGGATTGAGCCCGTAGTGCTCGACGAAGGCCGCGTTGAAGCGGCGCACGCTCGCGAAGCCGCTGGCCAGCGCCACCTGCGTCATCGGCAGGCGGGTGTCGGCGATCAGCTGCTTGGCCGCGAGCAGGCGGCGCGTCTGCAGGTACTGCAGCGGCGAGACGCCGAACTGGGCCTCGAAGATGCGGCGCAGGTGGCGGTCGCTGACGCCGAGCCGGGCCGCGATCTGCGCGGCGCCCGGGCCCTCGTCGGTCCAGGCGTCGGGCTCGTCGATCAGCCGCGCCGCCTGCTGCGCGAGGATGCGCGAGGCGTCCTCGGTCGACCAGTTGGCCGTGCCCATGGGGCGCGGTGCCAGTTCGGGCCGGCAGCGCAGGCAGGGGCGGAAGCCCTCGGCCTCGGCCTGGGCCGCGTGGCGGAAGAAACGGCAGTTCTCGCGCCGCGGCAGCTTCACGCGGCAGACCGGGCGGCAGTAGATGCCGGTGGAGGTCACCGCGGTGAAGAACGAGCCGTCGAAGCGCGCGTCGTGCGTCTTCAGCGCCAGGTAGCAGGCATCGCTCTCGAGCACGTCGGGGGAGGCGTTGGCGTTTGTCATGGGCCAAATATTAAGGTTTCGAGGCGTTTCGACTGGCCGTTTTCGGACATGTGGGTACCCCTGGCGATGCCTACAATCCCCGGGGTCTACGAATCCACAGAGGAATCCTTTTTCATGCAGCTCAGCGCGTCGATCTTCAAGGCCTACGACATCCGCGGCGTGGTGCCCTCCACGCTGACTCCCGAAGTGGCTGAAGCCCTGGGGCGGGCCTTCGGCAGTGCGGCGCGGGCCGCCGGCGAAAGATCGGTGGCCGTGGGGCGAGACGGGCGCCTGTCGGGTCCCTCGCTCTCCGAAGCGCTGATCCGCGGCCTGGTGGCCACCGGTGTCGAGGTGATCGACGTGGGCGCGGTCACCACGCCCATGCTGTACTTCGCGGCCCACACGCTCGCCACCAGCGGCATCCAGGTCACGGGCAGCCACAACCCCAAGGACTACAACGGCTTCAAGATGGTGCTGGCCGGCCGCGCGATCTACGGCGACGAGATCCAGGCACTGCGCAAGACCATGGAAGCAGGCAGCGCGACGCTCGCGCCCGGCGGCAGCGTGCGCCGGGTCGACGTGACCGAGGCCTACGTGCAGCGCATCGTGGGCGACGTGCGGCTCGCGCGGCCGATGAAGATCGTGGTCGATTCGGGCAACGGCATCGCCGGCGCGACGGCTCCCGCCATCTTCCGTGCGCTGGGCTGCGAGGTGACCGAGCTGTTCAGCGAGGTCGACGGCAACTTCCCGAATCACCATCCCGACCCCAGCAAGCCCGAGAACTTGAAGGACCTGATCGCCGCGCTGCAGCAGGGCGATGCCGAGCTGGGCCTGGCCTTCGACGGCGACGGCGACCGGCTGGGCATCGTCACCAGGGACGGCCAGAACATCTTCCCCGACCGCCAGATGCAGCTGTTCGCGCAGGACGTGCTGTCGCGCGTGCCGGGCGGCACCATCGTCTACGACGTGAAGTGCTCGCAGCGCCTGGGCCCGGCGATCGAGGCCCGCGGGCGGCAAGCCGCTGATCTTCAAGACCGGCCATTCGCTGATCAAGGCGAAGATGAAGGAACTCGATTCGCCGCTGGGCGGCGAGATGAGCGGCCACATCTTCTTCAAGGAGCGCTGGTTCGGCTTCGACGACGGCACCTATGCCGGCTGCCGCATGCTCGAGATTCTCAGCAAGAGCCCGAACGCGGGCGACGTGCTCAAACGCGCTGCCCACGAGCTTCTCCACGCCCGAGCTCAACGTGAAGTGCGCCGAGGGCGAGCCGCACGCGGTGGTCGAACAACTGCTGAAGGCGGCGAGCTTCGAGGCCCCGGCGCAGGTGTCGACCATCGACGGCCTGCGCGTCGACTGGCCCGACGGCTTCGGCCTGATCCGTGCCTCCAACACCACGCCGGTGCTGGTGCTGCGCTTCGAGGGCCAGACCCAGGCGGCGCTCGAGCGCATCGAGGCCCGCATGCTGGCGCTGCTCAAGACGGTGAAGCCCGACGCCACGCTGGCCGAAGCGGCGCACTAGGACATCGTGCGTTCGCTGCTGCTGCGCCTGTACGGCGCCTTCACCACCCTGGCCCAGCCTTTGGTGCGCCGCAAGCTGCGGCGCCGCGCCGTGGCCGAGCCCGGCTACGCGGTGGCGGTCGAGGAGCGCTTCGGCCACTACGACGCCGCCATCACCGGCCACGCCCAGTGCTGGGTGCATGCGGTCTCGCTCGGCGAGACGCGCGCCGCCGCCATCCTCATCGAGGAGCTGCGGCGCCAGTTCCCCGAGATCCCGATCCTGCTCACGCACGGCACCGCCACCGGCCGCGAGGAGGGCGCCAAGCTGCTGCGCGAGGGCGACACGCAGGTCTGGCAGCCCTGGGACACGCCGGGCGCCGTGGCGCGCTTCCTCGACCGCTTCCAGCCGCGCATCGGCGTGCTGATGGAAACCGAGGTCTGGCCCGAGATGGCCGCGGCCTGCGCCGAGCGCCGCATCCCGCTGGTGCTGGCCAATGCGCGGCTCAACGAGAAATCGCTGGCCTCGGCCGAGCGGCTGGGCTGGCTGGCGCGGCCGGCCTATTCGGCGCTGAGCGCCGTCTGGGCTCAGACCGAGGCCGACGCGCACCGGCTGGTGTCGCTGGGCGCCAAGGTCTCGGGCATCTACGGCAACCTCAAGTTCGACGCCACGCCCGACGTGCGGCAACTGCACGCGGCCGCCCGGCTGCGCGGCACGCTGCCCAAGCCGATCGTGGTGCTGGCCAGTTCGCGCGACGGCGAGGAACGCCTGCTGCTCGAGGTGCTGCGCCGCTTCGGCGCCACCGCGCCCGTGCCGCCCGAGCAGGGGGCGGTCCGCTCGATCTCGAAGCGGGTGCACGACGTGCAATGGATGATCGTGCCGCGCCATCCGCAGCGTTTCGACGAGGTGGCGGCGCTGATCGAGGCCGAGGGCTTCGCGGTGGCGCGCCGCAGCACGGCGGGCCAGCCGGCCGAGGCCGAGATCTGGCTCGGCGATTCGCTCGGCGAGATGGCGCTGTACTACGGCCTGGCCGACGTCGCGCTGCTCGGCGGCAGCTTCGAACCCCTGGGCGGCCAGAACCTGATCGAGCCCGCGGCCTGCGGCTGCCCGGTCGTGATGGGGCCGTCGACCTTCAATTTCGCGGAGGCCGCGCAGCTGTCGCTCGCGGCCGGTGCCTCGCTGCGCGTCGAGACCATGGAGCAGGCCGTGACCAGCGCGCTCAAGCTGGTCGAGAACCGCGAGCGCCGCGAGGCGATGTCGCAGGCCGCGCAGGCCTTCTCGTCCTCCAACCGCGGCGCGGCCGAGCGCACGGCGGCCGCGGTGCTCGCGATCGCGATGGCGGCCGAGCCCGAGGAAGCGGTGGAGCCGGCGCTGGCCGACGAGCCGGCGCAGCCGCCGGCCCAGGCCGCGCAGCCGGCGGCGGAAGGTCCGCGCGAGCGCGCGGAACCCACGCTCGACTAGGCTTTCAGCGCCCCGGGTTCAGCACCGGCGGCGGCGGCGGTGCCACGGGGATCGCGGGCGGCGGCGGATTGAACGGCGCCACCGGCACCGGCGGCACCACCGGCACGCTGGGCCGCGCGGGCGGCACGGCCACCGCGTTCGGATCGGCCGGCGTGGTCGATGGGGCCGGCACCGCGGGCACGCTGCCGTTCTTCGCCAGCGTGGCGTTGATGGCGTCCATGTCGGCCACCGTCAGCGTGCCGTTGGCCTGGCGCAGCTTCAGGTTGCCCAGCAGCACGTTGTAGCGCGCCTGCGCGAGGTCGCGCTTGGTCTGGTAGAGCTGGCTCTGCGAATTGAGCACGTCGATGTTGATGCGCACGCCCACCTGGTAGCCCAGCCGGTTGGCGTCGAGCGCGCTCTGGCTCGAGGCCTCGGCGGCCTCGAGCGCCTTGACCTGGCCCGCGCCCGAGACCAGCCCGAGGTAGGCCGCGCGCGTGGCCTGCGCCACGTTGCGGCGCGTGCCGTCGAGCACGCTGCGCGACTGGTCCTCGAGGGCCAGCGTTTCCTTGATGCGGTTCTCGGTCGCGAAGCCCGCGAACAGCGGCATGTTGAAGGTCACGCCCACGGTGGCGGCGTTGATGCGCGTGCCCACGGTGCTGGTGCTGGTGCCGTTCGGGTTGCGCGTGACGTTGTAGCCGAGGTTGGCGTCCAGCGTGGGCTTGTGGCCGGCGCGCGCCTTCTCGATCTCGAGGCCCGCCACGTCGACGCCGAGCTGCGCCTGGCGGATCGCCGGATGCCCGGCGTCGGCCTGCGAGACCCAGGCCTCGATGTCGGCCGGCTGCGCGGTCGGCAGCACCACCGGCACCGCCAGCGGCACCGGCACGCTGCCGGGGCGGCCGACCAGCTGGTCGAGCACGATCTTCTTCACGCGCAGATCGTTCTCGGCCGCGATCTCCTGCGCCACCACGAGGTCGTAGCGGGCCTGGGCCTCGCGCGAGTCGGTGATGGTGGAGGTGCCGACCTCGAAGTTGCGCTTGGCCGAGGCGAGCTGCTCGGACACGGCCGCCTTCTGCGCGCGCACCAGCGACAGGCTGTCCTGGCTCGCGAGCACGTCGAAATAGGCCTGGCTCACGCGCACGATCAGGTCCTGCTCGGCGATGGTGAACACCGACTGCGCGATCTCGGCCTGGCGCTTGCCCTGCTCCCAGGTGGCCCAGTTGGCGGGCCGGTACAGCGGCTGGGTGGCGTTGATGCCGACATTCTGCTGCGTGAAGTCGCGCGAGGAACTGCCCTGCTGGTTGCCCGTGATGACGTCGATGTCGAGGTTGTTGCGGTTCACGCCCGCGCTGAGCCCGACGGCCGGCAGGATGCCGGCCCTGGCCTGCGCGGCGCGCGCCACGCTGGCGTCGTACTGGGCGCGCGCGCCCTGGTAGGTGGCATCGAAGCCACGCGCCGATTCGTAGAGTTCGTTCAGTGTCTGGCCCTGGGCCGGCGATGCGAGCAGCGTGGCAAGAAGGCTTGCGATGGCTGCGGAAAGAGGCAGGAGCCGGGGCCTGGGAGGCATTGAAAGTCCTTGGGAGCGGAGGAATCAGTAGCGCGGCACGGCGGGGTCGTGCTGCGCGGACCAGGCGTCGATGCCGCCGGCCACGTTGGCCAGTTGCGCAAAGCCGTTCTGGTGCAGGAAGGCGGCCACGCGCTGGCTGCGGGCGCCGTGGTGGCACAGGCAGGCGATGCGCTGGTTCTCGTCGAGCTCGGACAGGCGCGCGGGGATCTCGTTCATCGGGATCGCCAGCAGCGTGAAGCCCGCCGGGGCGACGCTCGCGGTCTGCAGCTCCCAGGGCTCGCGGACGTCGAGCAGCACGGCGGGTGCATCGGCGTCCTGTGCAAACCAGGCGGCGAGGTCGGCGGGGCGGACTTGATCGATCATGCGGCCGGCCCGATCAGAACGCGAAGCGCGACGGCTCGGGGAAGTTCAAAAGGCGCGGCGCCACCGTGTCCCAGGGCTGGATCGTGTCCCACTTGCTCTCGCTGGTGCGGGTCACGAAGTGGGCGCGCATCATGGGCTCGTCGCCGACGATCGCCGCCAGGCGGCCGCCGACCTTGAGCGAGCCGAGCAGGTTCTGCGGAATGCGCGCGACCGAGCCGCTGAGCACGATCACGTCGAAGCTCGGGCCGCTGGGCAGCGGCACGGCGCCGTCGGCATGGCGCACCTCGACGTTGGTCACGCCGTTCTGGCGCAGGGTCTCGGCGGCGCGGGCGGCCAGCGCGGGGTTGATCTCGAGCGACAGCACCTTGGCGGCGCGGGCGCCGAGCAGGGCGGCCATGAAGCCGGAGCCGGTGCCGATCTCGAGCACCGATTCGTGCTTCTGCACGTGCAGGTCCTGCAGCGTGCGCGCCTCGACCTTGGGCGACAGCATGAATTCGCCGGGCACCGAGCCGTCGAGCAGCGGCAGCTCCATGTCGAAGAAGGACAGCGCGCGGTGCGCCTCGGGCACGTAGTCCTCGCGGCGGATGACCGCCAGCAGGTCGAGGATTTCCAGGTCCAGCACATCCCAGGGGCGGATCTGCTGTTCGATCATGTTGAAGCGCAAGCGCTCGAGGGTGGGGGCGGTGCTCATGGGTTTTCCTTCTGGGGGCGGGTCAGGACAAACCTTCAATTTTAGGCGGCACCCGACGGGCCAGCGGCTTCGTCGGGTTCCACCTCGGCCCGCGGCCGGGTGCTCAGGCCGTAGAGCACCGCGTCGGCCTGCATCTCGATGTACTTGAGCGGGTCGAAGTTGTCGCCCTCGTCGACGCACAGGTTGGCCGAGTGCTTCCAGAGCATCAGGAAGATCATCGGCGCCACCACCGAGTAGATGGTGTGGTCGACGTCGACCGGCCGGAACTCGCCGCGGTCGATGCCGCGCTGGATGATGCGCCGAAGCAACGCATGGCCCGGCCGCACCACCTCCTGGCGGTAGAAGTCGGCCAGCTCGGGGAAGTTGGCGCCTTCGCTCATCATCAGCTTGGTGAGGCCCGAGGCCTGGGTCAGGCCCACGCGTTCCCACCACACGCGCATGCAGTAGCGCAGCATCTGGGCCGTGGTGCCCTCGAAGGTCTCGAATTCCTGGTTCCACTCGGTGAAACGGCCGCCGAGGTTCTCGACCACCACGGCCTTGAACAGCTCTTCCTTGCTCGGGAAATAGAGGAACAGCGTGCCCTTGGAGACGCCGGCACGCACCGCCACTTCTTCCGAGCGGGTGGCGGCATAGCCCTTCTCGACGAACAGGTCGAGTGCCGCCGCCAGCAGTTCGCCGGGGCGTGCCTCCTTGCGCCGCTCGCGCTTGGCGCGGACCGGGCAGAGCTTGTCGGCAAGGAATCGGGGAGTGGGCATTGTTTAATGACTCGCGGGTTAGTAATGTAGTGAGCCGCATCGAATGCGTCAAGCCGCGACAATATCGGGTTCCCTTGTCAGTCCGTTCCTGGAGTCCCCCATGACCTCTTCGCCTTCCACCACCGAAACCATCGTGCTCGGCGGCGGCTGCTTCTGGTGCACCGAGGCGGTGTTCGACCGCGTGCAGGGGGTGGTCGACGTGGAATCGGGCTATTCGAACGGCCAGACGGTCAACCCCAGCTACGAGCAGGTCTGCACCGGCCGCACCGGCCACAACGAGGTGGTCAAGCTGACTTTCGACCCGGCGCAGATCGCCCTGCGCGAGATCCTCGAGATCTTCTTCGTGGTGCACGACCCCACGACGCTCAACCGCCAGGGCAACGACGTCGGCACCCAATACCGCAGCGGCATCTACTACACGACCGAGGCGCAGAAGCAGGTGGCCGACGAGGTCATCCGCGAGATCGAGGCCGGCAAGACCTACGCCTCGCCGGTGGTGACCGAGGTCAAGCCGCTCGACAACTACTCGACCGCCGAGGCCTACCACCAGGACTACTTCCTGAACCACCCGAACCAGGGCTACTGCGCCTTCGTCGTGGGACCGAAGGTCGAGAAGTTCCAGAAGACCTTCGCCGCGCGCGTGAAGAAGTGAAGAAGGCCTGACCGCTTCGCTCCCGGGCCGTCCTGGCCCGATTCCTGCCAGCTTTTTCTTCGTGCACACGCTTCGCCGTCCCGTCTCCGTCTCCGCCCGCGCGATGCTCGTCGTGCTGGCGGTGGCGCTGTGGCTGTCCGGCACGCTCGGGCTGATGCACCGCACGCTGCACGTGCCCGGGCTGGCGACGGCCACGGCCGCCGAGGCCACGGCGTCCCGGGCCGAGCATGTGCATCCGCATGGCATCGCCAGCCTGTTCGGGCTGCACACCGATGCCGAGTGCCGGCTCTACGACCAGCTCTCGCACGGCGCCAGCGCGCTCGGCGTGCCGCTGGTGGTGCTCCCGGTGCTGCTGCCTTTCGCCACCTTCGCCTGGCTGCAGGGCGAGGCGCTGGCGCGCTGGGTCGCGCTGTTCGACGCACGCGGCCCGCCTGTCGCTCGCTGAATCCCCCGTTTCCGATTCGCCGCCACCCGTCGCGCACGGGTGGCCGGCGGTCGCTGATCGATTCAACGAGTTTTCATTCATGACCCCCCAATTCCGTCGCAACGCCATCGGCGCTGCCGTTCTTTCGCTCGCCTCGGCCGCGGCCCTGGCCCAGACCGCACCCGCCGATCCCTCGCCGAACCCGCAGCAACCCACCACCAGCCTGCGCGAGATCACCGTCACCGGCAACCCGCTGGGTGCCAGCGACCTGATCGCGCCCACCACCACGCTCTCGGGCGACGAACTGCTGCTGCGCTCGCAGTCCACCTTGGGCCAGACGCTCGACAACATCCCCGGCGTCAGCAGCACCTACTTCGGTCCCAATGCCAGCCGGCCGATCATCCGCGGCCAGGACGGCGACCGCATCCGCATCCTGCAGAACGGCGGCGGCGCGCCCGACGCCTCGGCGCTGAGCTACGACCACGCGGTGCCGGTCGACGCGCTGGTCACCGAGCGCGTCGAGGTGCTGCGCGGCCCGTCGGCGCTGCAGTACGGCGGCAGCGCGGTCGGCGGCGTGGTCAACCTGATCGACAACCGCATCCCGAGCGAGCCGATCGAGGGCTTCGGCGGCCGCGCCGACCTCGGCTACGCCACCGGCAACCGCGAGAAAAACGGCGCCGTGATGCTCGAGGGCGGCAACGGCCGCTTCGCGCTGCATGCCGATGCCTTCAAGCGTGACTCGAGCGACGTTTCGGCGCCGATCGACCTGAACTGCGAGAAGCCCGGCTCGCCCTGGCGCGCGCGCAAGATCTGCAACTCGGCCAACGAGGCGCACGGCGGTGCGATCGGCGGCACGCTGTTCTTCGACCGGGGCTGGATCGGCGCCTCGGCCAGCACTTACCGCAGCAACTACGGCACCGTGGCCGAGGACGACGTGACCATCGCGATGAAGTCCGACCGCTACGCGATCGAGGGCGAATGGCGCCCGGGCGGCATCATCCGCAGTGTCCACGCCAAGCTCAGCCACACCAACTACCGCCACACCGAGTTCGAGGGCGCCGAGGCCGGCACCACTTTCTCGAACATGAGCAACGACCTGCGCGTCGAGGTACGGCACGAGAAGATCGGACCGCTGGAAGGCCTGATGGGCTTCAGCGCCGAGACCAACCGCTTCGCCGCCGACGGCGAGGAAGCCTTCGCGCCGCACAGCCGCACGCGCTCGCGCGCGCTGTTCCTCTACGAGGAGATGGGCACCTCGTGGGGCAAGCTGAGCTTCGGCGCGCGCACCGAGCGCGTCACCGTGCGCTCGCTCGGCTATCCCGACGATCCGAGCATCAACCGCTTCGCGATCGGCGAGCGCACCTTCAACCCGAACAGCGCCGCCTTCGGCGCTTTGGTCAACCTCGCGCCGCAGTGGCAGCTGACCTCGAACATCGCCTACACCGAGCGCGCGCCCAAGGACTACGAGCTGCTGGCCAACGGCCCGCACGTGGCCACGGCCGCGTGGGAGGTCGGCAACCCGAACCTCAGCAAGGAGCAGTCGACCGGCTTCGACCTCGGCGCGCAATGGAAGTCGGGGCCGAACACGGCGCGCGTCAACGCCTACGTCACGCGCTTTCGCAACTACATCGGCCTGACCGCCTCGGGCCGCACGCTCGACGAGGAGGGCCAGGTCGTGACCGACCCCGAGGTCACCGACACGCTGGCCGAGTACCTCTACAACGGCGTGCGCGCGCGCTTCACCGGCATCGAGGCCAGCGGCAACCTGCGCCTGCTGGGCAGCGACGGCTTCGCGCGCATGGCCGACGCCGGCACGCTCGACCTCGAATGGCGCGGCGACCTGGTGCGCGCGAAGAACACCGACACCGGCGAGCCGCTGCCGCGCATCGCGCCGGTGCGCGTGGGCGCCACGCTGGTCTACGGCAACGGCCCGTGGAGCGGCCGCGTCGGCTTCGACTACAACGCCGCGCAGCACCGCGTGCCGGGCGTCGGCGCGCGCGAGACCGATGCGTACACGCTGTGGAACGCCTCGATCGCCTACCGCATGAAGGTGCAGCGCGCCAACCTCACCTGGTATGCGCGCGTCGACAACATCGGCAACAAGCTGGCGTACAGCGCGACCTCGATCCTGACGACGACGGTGTATCCGGCCGCGCCGCTGCCGGGGCGGTCGCTGAAGGTGGGCGTGCGCGTGACCTTCTGACCGGAGGGTGCCTCCTTCCCCCGGCGGGGGGGAGGCCGGCGCGAACGCTCGGCTATCCTCGACCGGTGAATTCGTTCGTCATCTCCTCCCTCCTGCCCGTCGTGCTGCTGATCGCGGCGGGCTACCTGGCCGGGAGGCGCCGCTGGATCGGCGGCAACGCGGTCAAGGACCTCTCCAACCTGATCTTCCTGCTGCTCGCGCCGGCGCTGCTGTTCCGCGCGATGAGCGGCGTGCACGTCGAGGAACTGCGCTTCAAGCCGGTGGCCGCCTACTTCATCGCCTCGGGGCTGCTGTTCGCGGCCACCTTGGCGCTGCGCGGCTTCAACCGCACGGGCGCGGTGCTCGCGCTCGCCAACACCTACAGCAACACCGTGATGATCGGCATCGTGCTGGTCGGCCTGGCCTATGGCGAGGCCGGCATGGTGGTGCTGCTGACCTTGATCTCGCTGCATTCGCTGGTGCTGATGACCAGCGCCACCGTGGTGCTCGAGCTCGCGGTGGCGCGCGAGCATGCGGTGGTCAGCGGCGCCGAGAAGCGCTCGATGCTGCGCACCGTGCTGCGCGCGCTGCGCAACGCCATCATCCATCCGGTGCCGCTGCCGATCATCGCGGGCCTGCTGTTCGCGCAGAGCGGCTGGGTCATGCCGCAGCCGGTCGACCGCACCATCGAGCTGCTGGGCCAGGCCTTCGGCCCGGTCGCGCTGGTCATGGTGGGCATCACGCTGGCGCTCACGCCGGTGGGGCGCTACTGGCGCGGCGCACTGGTGCAGGCCAGCGTCAAGAACCTGCTGCATCCGCTCCTGGTGGCGATCATCGGCTGGGCGCTCGGCGTGCGCGGCCTGCCACTCACGGTGATGGTGGTCGCGGCCGCGCTGCCGATCGGCGCCAACGTGTTCCTGTTCTCGCAGCGCTACCGCAGCGCCGAGGACCTGGTGACCGCCAGCGTCGCGGTCTCCACGCTGCTGGCGCTGGCCACGCTCACGCTGGTGATGCTCTGGGTGCAGTGGTTGCCCTGAGGCCGACCGCGGGCCACGCGAAACCGTAGCCTTTCGATTTCCTGCCCGCCCCGCGCCCCCTATGCCGTTCGGCAGGGTGGCCGTTTGGCGAGATGTGGAGCGCCGCCGGCCGCTCTACATTTCCCCGCTGATGATTTGCCAGACGCGATCCATGCCCGTTGCTGCGATGGTGCTGATCGCGACGGCGATCGCGCCATGGCTGCTGCTGGGCGCCGCCACGCCGGCGGCGGCGCAGGCCAAGCCGTGCCGCACGCCCTGTCTGGCCGTGCCCAAGCCGGAGGAGAAACCGGCGTCCGAACCGGCGAAGCCGCCGGCCGCCGTCGACCGGCCGAGCGAGAAGGCGGCCGCGCGGCCGCCGCCCAAGCCGCGCGCGCCGGTCGAGGCGCCGCCGGCCCGCGTCGCGGAGCACGAGGCCGACCGGCCCGCGCCCGCGCGCCGGCCGGCGCCGACGAAGCGCTGCACCGAGATCAACATGCGCGCCGCCGTGGGCGAGCCGCTGTCGGACCAGGACATGACGTACTTGAGGAGCCAATGCTGATGATGAAGATCCCCTCCAGCCTGCGCAGCGCGCTGCGCGCGATGGCGCTCGGCGCCGCCGCCGTGCTGCTCGCGGCCTGCGCGGCACAGCGTCCGCAGCCGGGCAACGCGATGCCCTTCGAACAGGCCGTCGACCAGGCGGTGGACGACTTGATGGTGCAGACCAAGAAGCTGCCGGGTTTCCTCGCCAAGGTCGAGTCCTCGATGAAGCAGAGCCGCATCGTCATCGACCCGCTGCTCGAGAGCGCCAGCGGCCAGCAGACCGAGGTCACGCGCGTGGCCGAGCAGCGCATCGTCCAGCGCATGCAGGCGCAGTTCGAGCAGTTCACCGTGACGCCGTTCAACAGCACCGAGATCGCCACCGCGCAGTACGTGCTCAACGGCACGCTGGTGCGCGACAAGGAAGCGGGCGGCTCGCCCTACCGGCTGAACCTGGCGCTGACCGAGATCAAGAGCGGCGTGGTGATCGCGCAGTCGGTGGCGCGCATCAGCGATGCCTCGCTCGACACCCGGCCCACGGCCTTCTTCCGCGACAGCCCGGTCAACGGCAAGGACCGCGGCGTCGAGGGCTACATCCGCACCGCCGAGACCCAGCCGGGCCAGGCCGCCGACGCGCTCTACCTCGAGCGCCTGCCGACCGCGACCGTGATGCAGGAAGCCACCGCCGCCTACGAGGCCGGCCGGCTGCAGGAGGCGCTGGCGCGCTACGACGCCGCCTCGCGTCGCCCCGACGGGCAGCAGCTGCGCGTCTACAGCGGCCTGTACCTCACGCAGTCGCAGCTCGGTCGCACCGCCGATGCCGAGAAGACCTTCGGCACGCTCGCGCGGCTGGGGCTCGAAACCAACAACCTCAGCGTGAAGTTCCTGTTCAAGCCGGGCTCGACCGACTTCCTGGCCGACCCGAAGATCAGCGCCGCCTACCCGATGTGGCTGCGCCAGATCGCGCGCCAGGCGGCGCAGATCGATTCCTGCGTGGTCGTGACCGGCCACACCAGCCGCACGGGCTCGGAGGCGGTCAACGAACGGCTGTCGCTGCAGCGCGCGGTGACCGTCAAGACCCGGCTGGTGGGCGAGGCCCCGCCGCTGGCGAAGAAGCTGCGCGAAGCCGGCGCCGGCTTCCGCGAGAACATCGTGGGCACGGGCGCCGACGATGCGAGCGACGCGCTCGATCGTCGCGTCGAATTCAAGGTGACGGCCTGCGAGGCCTGATTTGTCAGGGGGCTAGCCGTTCGCGCGTCCACAGGCCGGCCTCGAGCCGGTAGCGCAGCCGGTCGTGCAGCCGGCTCTTGCGGCCCTGCCAGAACTCCCAGCGGTCGGGCACCAGCCGATAGCCGCCCCAGTGCGGCGGGCGCGGCGGCGAGAGCAGGTACTTCGCGGCGGCGACGGCCGCATTCTTCACCAGCACCTCGCGCCCGCCGATCACCTCGCTCTGCGGGCTGGCCCAGGCGCCCAGGCGCGAATCCAGCGGGCGGCTCGCGTAGTAGGCGTCGCTCTCGTCGGCGCCGGCCTTCTCGACCCGGCCCTCGATGCGCACCACGCGCTCGAGCTCGACCCAGTGGAACTGCAGCGAGGCATAGGGGTTGCCCGCGAGCTCGCGACCCTTGCGGCTCTCGTAGTTGGTGTACCAGACCAGGCCGCGCGCGTCGTAGCCCTTGATCAGCACGATGCGGCTCGAGGGCCGCAGGTCGCTGCCGACGGTGCACAAGGTCATCGCGTTGGGCTCGGGCACCTGGGCGTCGATGGCCTCGTCGAGCCAGCGTTCGAACTGGCGCAGCGGATCGTCGGCGCTGTGCGCCTCGCCGAGCTCGGCGCGCTCGTAGCTCTTGCGCAGCGCGGCCAGCGATTCTTTGGAAGTCGGGGAAGTCATGGCGGCATTGTTGCCCAAGCGATACTCGCGCCGTGACCCCCCTCGCGAATCCCCCGACCGTGATCGTGCTGGCCTCGGGCCGCGGCGAACGCTTCGTGGCCGCCGGCGGCAGCGGCTCCAAGCTGCGCGCGCCGCTGGCCGGCAAGCCTGTGCTCGAGCGCACGCTCGACGCGGTGCGCGCGAGCGGCCTGCCCTGGCATGTGGAGGACGCGGGCCATCCGGGCATGGGCGATTCCATTGCCGCCGCGGTGCGCGCCACGGCGGGCGCGGCCGGCTGGCTGATCCTGCCGGGCGACCTGCCGCTGGTGCTGCCGCAAACGATGCGCGCGGTGGCCGCGGCGCTCGCGGGCGGCGTGCAGGCGGCGCAGCCGAACTACCAGGGGGAGCGCGGGCATCCGGTGGGCTTTGCCGCCGGCTGCCATGCGGCGCTCGCCGCGCTCGAAGGCAACTTCGGCGCGGCGCCCGTCCTGCGGGCTTTGCGTGCTATGGATTCGGTAGCTGACCTGGCGCTCGACGATGCCGGCGTCGTGACCGACATCGACACCCCCGAGGCCCTGGCGTGCGCCGAGGCGCTGTGGCGCGCGCGCGAGGCGGCCGGCGCACAGCGCGCCGGCTGAACGAAGCCCTTACTTGCCGATCACCGCGCAGGCGATGCGCGGGCCCGAGTTGCCGGCCGGCTGCGTCGTGAAGTCGTCCTTGTCGCGGTGCACCACCAGCGCGCGGCCGATCACGCTGTTGGCGGCGCCCGGCGTCAGCGAGATCGCATGGTTCTCGACGCTGAAGCGTGCCTCGCCGGCGCCGTTGGCCACCAGGCTCGGCAGTTCGCCCGCATGGCTGCCCGGCGCGGCGAATTTGCCGTGAGTGCCGCCGCTGGGGTTGAAGTGGCCGCCCGAGGCATTGCCGTTGTCGCCGCAGTCGCCCTTCTCGTGGATGTGGAAGCCGTGCTCGGTGTTCGGCGGCAGGCCGCGCACGATGCCGGCCACGCGCACGCCATGCTCGAGCGCGGTGAAGGTGACGGTGCCCGTGGTCGGGTTCGGCGTGATCGCGCCGGTGGGCACCAGGTCGACCGTGGTGGCGGGCTTGCCGCCCAGCGTGCCGCAGGCGGCCAGCAAGGTGGCCGCGAGCACGGCGGTGGCGGCGCCGGCGAGGCGGCGGGAGGAGTTCTTCATTGTTGGTCCTTGTCGGGAGATCCGGAGGGTCCGGAAGGTTGAGAGGATTTCTTGTCGGAAGACCCTGCGACGTATACCGGAGGCGGCACCACATCGCAATCGGTCGGGGCCGGCGATGCAGTGTGCCCGGTCGATGTGTCCGAGGCCACGGCAGGCGGGACGGCCAGCGCCACCAGCCGCGCGAGCGCCACGTCGTGGATCGCATGGCGGCGCAGCTCCTCGAGCGTCTGCTGCGCATAGTCGAGCGAGCTGCCGTAGCGGCCCACGGCATTCGCGAAGATGTGGCGGTAGCGCTCGTCGCTGAGCTCGCCCGTGAAGTCTGGGGCTGCGCCGCGACAGCGTGAAGGCCAGCGCGCTCACCGGCCCCGAGGCGGTGGTGCAGCGCAGCCACTTGGGGTCGTAGACGCCGGTGGGCATCTCGCGCAGCCAGAGCCGGCGCAGCGTGTCCAGGCCCTGCGCGGCCGGCACGCGGAACACCATGCCGCGCACGCTGCCGCCCGAGAGCAGGCCGAACACCAGGCCCGGCGTCTGCACGCTGCCGCGGTTGACGCGGCTCCACATCTTCAGCGCACGGTGCCAGCCGCGCACCCAGGCCGGGCGGCGCTCGATGAAATCGAACTCGGGCCGCCAGATCAGCGAGCCGTAGCCGAACAGCCAGAGGTCCTCGTGGCCGCCCCATTCGGCGATGGTGCGCTCGAGCATCGGTTGCGGGTCGCGCAGCGGCTTGGGCAGCGGATCCAGACCCGGCGGCCCGGGATTGGGGCGCCGGGTCCGAGCCCGAGGTGGGGCCAGCGCCTACAGTGTCGGGAGAAGGACCCATGCCTACAATTTCCTGATCATGGTTGACCACCCCATTATTTACCGGCCGCTTTCATCCTATGGAGCACGCGTGACGAACAACACCGACGACAGCCAGCAGAATTTCGCCCTCGGACTGATCGCGATCCTGCTGCTGCTGATCGTCGGTGGGGTGATCGGCTTCGCGGCGTGGCACAAGACGCCCGCCAAGGCTTCCGCGACGGCGCAGACCGCCATCACGGTGCCGGCCGCGGCCCCGGCCACCCAGGCCACGGTGGCCGAGGTCACCGAGACCGTCACCGTCACGATCCCCGACGGCGCCAGCATCCGCGTCGCCAACGGCGTGGTGAACTTCTACTTCGCGACCGGCAGCGCCGACCTCGCGCCCGGTGCCGCGGAAGCGCTGGCCGCGGTCATCAAGGGCGTCGAGGCCGGCCGCAAGGCCGTGGTCTCGGGCTTCCACGACACCACCGGCGACGCGGCGGTCAACGAACAGCTCGCGAAGAAGCGTGCCGAGACGGTGCGCGACGTGCTCGTCGGCCTCGGCGTGCCGGCCGACAAGATCGACCTGCTGCGCCCGCCCGTCACGGCCGGCAGCGGCAACGATGCGCAGGCGCGTCGGGTCGAGGTCAAGCTGCTCGATTGATTCGAGGCCGCCGCGGCGCGCGGAATGCGCCGCAACGCGGGCTCGCGCGGGCCCGCGTCCGGTGTTCTGCAAGCATCGGTATCCAGGCGTGGATTCGTATTGGCACGGTGCCCTATTTCCATCGGGCCCTGGCGTCGTCCTTGCTACGATGAATCCATCTCGAGGTCGCCCCACGCGACAGTGGCGATCGATCGGCAAAGCCACCGACACAACATCCCCATGAGCAGCACACACCCCATCGTCCTCGACGTCACCGATCGCATCCGCGATCGCAGCAAGGCGCAGCGCGGCGCCTACCTCGCGCGCCTGGCCGAACTGCGCCAGCGCGACCGCGGCTCCGACCGCATGGGCTGCGCCAACGTGGCGCATGCCGTGGCCGGCATCCCGGCCAACGACAAGTTCCGCGTGGTCGCCGAGCGCGCGCCCAACATCGGCATCGTCACCGCCTACAACGACATGCTCTCGGCCCATGCGCCGTACCAGGGCTACCCCGACATCATCAAGCACGAGGCGCGCCGCCTCGGCGCCACCGCGCAGGTGGCCGGCGGCGTGCCCGCCATGTGCGATGGCGTCACGCAGGGCACGCCCGGCATGGAGCTGAGCCTGTTCAGCCGCGACCTGATCGCGATGAGCACCGCGGTCGCGCTCACGCACGACATGTTCGATGCCGCGCTGATGCTCGGCGTGTGCGACAAGATCGTGCCGGGCCTCCTGATCGGCGCGCTGCACTTCGGCCACCTGCCCACCGTGTTCGTGCCCGCGGGGCCGATGCCCTCGGGCCTGTCGAACAACGCGAAGTCGAAGGTGCGAGAGCAGGCCGCGCAGGGGCTCGTGGGCCGCCAGGGCCTGCTCGAGGCCGAGATGGCGGCCTATCACACGCTCGGCACCTGCACCTTCTACGGCACCGCCAACAGCAACCAGATGCTGCTCGAGGCCATGGGCCTGCACGTGCCCGGCACGGCCTTCGTGCAGCCCGGCGACGCGATGCGCGAGACGCTCACGCGCGAGGCCGTGCGCACGGTGCTGGGCAAGGCGGGCGAAGCCGCCTTCCAGTGCCCGCCCATCGGCGAGATGGTCGACGAGCGCTGCATCGTCAACGCCATGGCCGCGCTGCTCGCGACCGGCGGTTCCACCAACCACCTGATCCACTGGGTGGCCGTGGCGCGCGCCGCGGGCATCGTGATCGACTGGGACGATTTCTCGAAGCTGTCGGACGTGGTGCCGCTGCTCACGCGCGTGTACCCCAACGGCAGCGCCGACGTGAACGAGTTCCAGGCCTCGGGCGGCCCCGGCTTCGTGATCGGCGAGCTGGTCGAGGCCGGACTGATGCATGCCGACGTGCTGACGGTGCGCTCGGGCGGCATCCGCGAATTCGCGGAGGTGCCGTCGCTCGATGGCGAGGCCGACGAGAAGCGTCTGCGCTGGACGCCGGCCGCCGCGCTGCAGAACGATGCCGTCACGCGGCCCGCCGCCGCGCCCTTCAGCGCCACCGGCGGCCTGAAGCTGCTGAGCGGCAACCTGGGCCGCAGCGTGATCAAGGTCTCGTCGGTGCCCGACGACCGCCATGTGGTCGAGGCGCCCGCGCGGGTGTTCGATTCGCAGGCCGCGCTGCAGAAGGCCTTCACGGCCGGCGAGCTCGAGCGCGACGTGGTCTGCGTGGTGCGCTGGCAGGGCCCGCAGGCCAACGGCATGCCCGAGCTGCACAAGCTCACGCCGCCGCTGTCGGTGCTGCAGGGCAAGGGATTCCGCGTGGCGCTGGTCACCGACGGCCGCATGAGCGGCGCCTCGGGCAAGATACCGGCCGCCATCCACGTGTCGCCCGAGGCGGCCGCGGGCGGACCGCTGGCCAAGGTGCGCGACGGCGACGTCATACGCCTGGACGCCGTCGCGGGTACGCTCGAGGTCCTGCTGCCCGCCGACGAGTGGGCCGGGCGCGAGGCCGCCACGCTGTCGGAGGCCCAGCGCTTCGCCGACGGCCACGGCCTGGGGCGCGAACTGTTCGCCGGCATGCGGCGCAATGCATTGACTGCTGAAGAAGGAGCCTGCTCATGGCTGTAAACGACAAGAACGCACTGACTTCCCTCGACGTGATGCGCGATGCGCCGGTGATCCCGGTGATCGTGCTCAACGACGTGAAGCACGCCGTGCCGCTCGCGCGCGCGCTGGTCGCCGGCGGCATCCGCATGCTCGAGGTGACGCTGCGCACGCCGCAGGCGCTCGAGTGCATCGAGATCATCGCCAAGGAAGTGCCCGAGGCCGTGGCGGGCGCGGGCACCATCCGCAGCGCGGCCGATGCCCAGGCCTCGGCGCTGGCCGGCGCGAAGTTCGGCGTGAGCCCGGGCTACACGCGCGCGGTCGGCAAGGCCTGCCACGACCTCGGCCTGCCGCTGTTGCCCGGCGTGGCCACGGGCAGCGAGATCATGTCGGCGCAGGAGGACGGCTACACCCAGCTCAAGTTCTTCCCCGCGCTGCAGGCCGGCGGCCTGCCGATGCTCAAGGCCTGGCAGGGCCCGTTCGGAGACGTCGTCTTCTGCCCCACGGGCGGCATCCATGCGGGCAACGCGGCCGAGTTCCTCGCGCTGTCGAACGTGGCCTGCGTGGGCGGCTCGTGGATCGTGCCGACCGACGCCATCCGCGACGGCGACTGGGCCCGCATCGAACAGCTCGCGCGCGCCGCGAGCCAGCTCGCACGCTGAGGCCGCCATGGGCAACGCGGATTTCGACACCAGCGACCTCAAGGTCGTGGCCTTCGACGTCTTCGGCACCGTGGTCGACTGGCACAGCGGCATCGCCGCCGAGGCCGAACAGGCCCTGCCGGGCGTCGATGGCGCGACCTTCGCGCTGGCCTGGCGCGCCGGCTACCAGCCCGCGATGAAGCAGGTGATGGAGCGCATCGCCGCGGGCGAGGGCGGCTTCACCCTGCTCGACGAGCTGCACCTGAGCATGCTCGAGCAGGTGCTGCGCGACTTCGGCCTCAGCGACCGGCTCGATGCCTCCGCGCGGCGCGAACTCAGCCGCGCCTGGCACCGGCTGCCGGCCTGGCCCGATGCGGTGGAAGGGCTCACGCGCCTGAAGCGCAGGTTCACCATCTGCTCGCTGTCGAACGGCAACATCGGCCTGTTGACCGAGATGGCCAAGCGCGCCGGACTGCCCTGGGACTGCGTCCTGTCGGCCGAGGTCTTCAAGGCCTACAAGCCCGACCCGCGCACCTACCTCGGCGTGGCCGGTGTGTTCGACGTCACGCCGGGCCAGGTGATGCTGGCCGCCGCGCACCACGACGACCTCGCGGCCGCGCGCGCCTGCGGCCTCAAGACCGGCTACATCGAGCGGCCCTTCGAGTTCGGCCGCGCGCAGCCCAAGGACGTGACGCCGGTGACGGCCAACAACCTGCATGCGCGCGACATCCTGCAGCTGGCCGAATTGCTCGGCTGCTGATCCGCGCCCCATGAAAAAGCCTGGCACCGCCAGGCTTTTCTTCGTGCGCGCCGCGCGGGCTCAGTAGCCGAAGGCCGCGCCCGAACGCCGGTTGTCGGCCGCGCCGCTGTAGACCGCGCGGCCGTTCGCGTCGCGCGTCACCGCGATGCCGCTGAGGCCGCTGAGCAGGCCCGTCACGCGCAGGGTGTCGCTGTCGTAGCCATAGCTCGCGCGCAGGCTGTCGGCCAGCGGCGCCAGCGCCGAGCCGGCCTCGAGTTCGGCCACGCCGTTCTGGCCCGTGAAGTTGGGCGCGTTGATCGCGGCCTGCAGGTCGAGGCCGTAGACCACGTGGCCCATGAAGCTCTTGACGATGTAGTCGGGGATCGGGCCGCCGCCCGCCGATCCCCAGACCAGCCGCAGCCGGCCCTCGGCATCGAAGGCGATCGCGGGTGCGATCGAGGTGCGCGGCCGCTTCGTGCCCTGGTAGCCGTTGACGTCCGAACCGGTGCTCGGCGGCGCGCTCGAGCCGGCCGAGAAGTTCGACATCACGTCGTTGAGCATGATGCCGGCCGCTTCCATGTGCGCCCCCCAGTGCGTGTTGATCGTGGTCGTCATCGACAGCGCGTTGCCGTAGCCATCGACCACCGCCACGTTGCTGGTGGTGTTCCAGTCCTCGTCGCGCGCCGTGGGGCGAGCCTGCGCCAGCCGCGTGGCCGGCGCGGCGGCGCGTCCCTTGTCGAGCGCGGCCATGGTGTCGTAGAGCGCCGGGTCAGCCGCCACGAAGCTGCCGATGTTGCCCGCGGGCGCGGTGTCGAAGGCCTTGTCGCCGATCTGCGCCGCGCGGCGGTCGAGTTCGGCCTCGCTCAGCAGCACCGAGGCGCGCGCGTTGACGTTCGACCAGGCGGGGTCGCCGATCACGGCGCGCCGGTCGACGTTGGCGAGCCGGCTCGCCTCCGCGGCGTAGTAGACGAAGCGCGGCGTGTCGAGCGCCTTCTCGTCCTGCAGCTTCTTGCGCTCGAGGATGCCGAGCGAATAGAGCGTGACGAAGCCGCCGAACGAGGGCGCGGGCTGGGTGTAGATCGTGGTGCCGAAGCGCGTGCCCACGAGCGGCTTGCGCTCCACCGCCTGGTAGGCCGCGAAGTCGGTCGGCTGCATCAGGCTCGGGATCGAGGCGATGGTTGTCGCCACCGCCGGCCTGGCGGGCGTGCCCGCGGTCGGAAGCACCGAGCGGCAGGGCAGGCTGGCGGCGGTGGTGCGCTGCACGATCGCCTGCACCGTCGGCCGGGCCGGATCGTAGAAGGCCGCGCTGCCGCCGTCGCGCACCAGCTTCATGGTCTGGGCGAGCTCGGGGTTCTTGATGAGCGTGCCGATCGGCAGCGGCTTCTGCATCGTGGCATCGGCCGGGTCGCAGTAGCGCTTCGCGATGTCGGGGTACTTGCAGCGCGCAGCGCCGCGCACCGTGCCGGCCGAGTTGACCCAGGCCGGCACGCCGCTGCCGGCGTCCACCGGGTTGCCGTCGTCGTCGAACTCGGCGCTGTCGGCATAGAGCGTCGAGTACATGTACCTGGTCATCGGGAAGCCGTTCTCGGCCAGCGCGATCGCGTCGTCCCACAGGGCGTTCCAGGCCTTGCGGCCGTAGGCGCGGTGCACCAGGTCGAGCACCGCCACCGTGCCGGGAATGCCGACCGCGCGCGCCGAGATGTTGGTGTTGCCCTGCTGCGAGGAGATGCTCGCGCCGGCCGCGAGGCCGCTCTTGCAGACGTTGTAGGGCGCGGCGCTCGACACGTCCTGCGCCACGGCCTGGTAGAGCGTGGTCGCGCCGCCGGTGGCCGCGGGCGCGGCCGAGAGGCCGTCGAAGGTGCGCACGGCCCGGGTGGCCGCGTCGTAGTAGGTGATCAGCGTGCCGCCGCCGAGGCCCGAGGCGAAGGGCTCGGCCGTGCCGAGCACCGCCTGCACCGCGATGGCCGCGTCGATCGCGCTGCCGCCGGTGGCCAGCACCTTGCAGCCGGCCTTCGAGGCTTCGTAGTGGGCCGAGGTCACCATCAGGCTGGTGCCGCTGATGCCGGCCGTCTGGCCGTGCGGGGTGCCGGCCTGCTGTACGCACAGCGCGGGATCGAAGCGCGCGCCGGGCGGGGCCGGCGGGGGCGCGGACGGTGGCGGCGGCGCGCTGCCGATGGGAAGCGCGGCGAAGCCGCCGCTGGAACCGCCGCCGCAGGCGGAAAGCGTCGCCGCGGTCACGGCGAGCAGGACTGTTGGAATGATTTTGGAGGGGTGCATCGTGGCGCTCGAATGAAAAAGGCCGACGCGTCGGTCGGCCTTTCAATCTATTGCAAATCCCGTGCCTTGCGCAGGGGCGATTGCCCCTATGCCGTGGCCCCTGGGCGGCTCAACCCGCGATCAGCTTCTCGACCGTGCGCAGGTTGCGCGTGGTGGTGCTCGACTTGTAGCGCGTCTTCGCGAGCAGCTTCGCCACCGGCGTGTCGGTGCTCTCGCCGCGCGGCAGCTCCCAATAGAGCACGCCGTCGCCGCGCTGCAGCCGGTCGGCGTCGTCATCGAGCTCGCCGGCCTTGGCCATCACCTCGTCGAGCATCGCGGGATCGGAGCCGAAGACGATGTACGGATGGCGCTCCTCGTCGACGCGCTCGAAGGGATAGTCCGCGGCCATGCGCGCCACCGTGGCCTGCGCGAGCAACACGATCCAGGCCTCGTAGCCGAAGCGCTCGCGCAGCGCCTGCTCGATGCGCTGGCGCAGCGCGGCGGTGTCGGTCTCGTCGGTGTCGAACAGCACGTTGCCGCTCGCGAGCACGGTGCGCACCGCGCCGAAGCCGAGCTCGACGAACAGCGCCTGCAGCTCGGCGCTGCGAATCGTGATGCCGTTGACGTTGACGCCGCGCAGCAGCGCCACATGGCGCACGGCCTTGCTACCAGCCTTTGTGCCGGCCTTGGCACCGGCCTTCTTCGTGGCCGGTTGCTTCTTCGCGGCGCCGGTGGCCATCGCCGATCAGCGCAATCCGCCGCCGGCCGCCTGCTCGGCGCGCTGGATCAGTTCGATCTTGTAGCGGTTCGGTTGAGTTATTGACATCAGATAAAATCCTTTTAAATCAATGACTTAACACTGTATTTGAACCGCACGACTCGGCTGGTTTATGCCTCATATATGCTCCGGCCGCCAAATTTCGGCGTTGAAGACGAAATTCGATCGATAGATCCCGTCCGGTTGAGTTGTGGGGGCACGATGGCAAAGGCACGGCAAAAGGATTCTGGCAAATGGGAAATCGGGCTGCGGCACCCGTCGCTTCCTGGTGGGCGAAGGTATTTCACATTTGACACCGAGGCGGAGGCAAACGCTTACGGCGAGCAGTGGAAGTTGATGAAGATGGCTGGCCTGCAGCCGCCGGCAGAATTGCTCAAGCCTGCCGGTGCGTCGCCACCGTTGGGGCTGGTAATCCGCGAGTGGGCCAACAGTGGTCTGGCAGCGCCCAGCCAGCAGATTGTCCTGAGCCAGCTGGTTCGGGAGGTGGGGTCCGTCAAGCTCGAGATGGCGAACTACGCGTGGCTCGCCGCCTACGTGCAGCGGTTGAAGGTCGAAAACAATCTTTCACCGAATTCCGTGCGACATCGCGTGCAGGCGCTGGGCCGCAGCATCGACGAGTACTTGCGACACCACCCCAGCGTCGCGATGGGGAATCCGGTCCGTCTTCTGCCCAAGGGGTACAGCACATACAACGACGTCGACCAGCGACTGGTTGTGGCTGCGGGCAAAAAGGTCAAAGAGGACGTCGAGCGCGATCGACGTCTCCATCCTGGCGAACAAGAGCGCATCGTTGCTGCCCTGTCGGGCAAGCAGCGCGAGGACCGCGAGCGTGGCTTGATGCTCTCTGGGGGTAACGCGCTTCTGACGATGTTCCTACTGATCGTGTACTCAGGCCTTCGTTTGCGCGAAGCCTACACGCTGCGCCGGGGCCAGATCGATCTCGACCGGAAAGTCATGCGAGTCCAGAGCAGCAAGCAGTGGCGCGGCAAGGTCGCATTCCGCGATGTGCCCATGCGGCCCGAGGTTCACCGGGCGCTGATCAACTATCTGTCCACGCGCTCTATGCTGCCTGCGGCGTACATGTTCCCCTTCATGGAAGAGGAGCCCGACCTGACGCTAAAGAAGGTAACGCAGCGCCTGTCGGATCGGTTCGCGTCCGCCTTTGCGTACGCCGACTGTCCCGAGTTGCACGAGCACGATTTGCGGCATGAAGCCACCTGCCGATGGCTCGAGTTGCGAGACAGCACTGGGAACTGGATGTTCCGCTTGGAGGAGGTCAACCGCATCATGGGCTGGTCTTCGAACTCGACCATGGCGCAGCGCTATGCGAGTTTTCGCGGCAGCGACCTGGCCGAGCGGATGTGGGCTACATCCGTACCGGCTGAGGCAGCGGTGGCGGGACCTTCCGGCGCGGCTTGACGATAGACGTCGGCGCGTTCGGCTGTCGTTTCGCGCGTCGGTCTTGAGCCTCCGCGCGCGCCTTCTCCGCGAGGTATGCCAGCAAGTCAGCGCGCACGAACAGCCACGACCGACCGAACTTGAGGCCCGGAATCTCGCCGGCACGCGCCAGCTCTTCAACCTGCTGCGGTGTGCATCGCAGCAGCTCCGCGACTTCCTCGGAACCGATGGTTTCAAGCATCAAGGCGTGACTCTCCGGAATTCGAAGACCCGTACCCACGGGTTGGCGGCCCAGCTGCGGGCGCCGTTGATCTGGCCCCAGAGCCAGCGGTAGTGCTCGAGCGGGGTGGCGTTGTAGCTGTAGCCGTCGATCGCGCCATGACCGCCGGGGGTGCCCTCGGCAATGGCATCGGCGGTGTCAATCTCCTGCAGATGCTGGATGCGGATGGCCGTCACATCGAGCACGAGTCGGCATGCGGCGCGGGGCATGTGAATGCCTGTCCGTCGCTTCCATCCCCAGCGACGCAGCTCGTCTGCATCGATGTGGCCGTCCGCGTCGTAGAGATAAGACGGCCAGGTGTCGGCGCCTTCGCGCAGTTGCCGAGCAGTTCGATGCGAGGGCCGCTGCCAGCCGCTTTCTCTGACCCAAAGCCAGTCGCCTACAGCGATGGTGGCGTACACGCGGTGCACGCTGCCGTCGCTGCGTCGCGGCACCTTGAGATAGGGGCCATCGTTGCCTGCCGGCGATGGCCCGGCATCGACCCATGCGGCGTCGAAGTCCAGGTCCGCCCACAGCGTCGACGTGGCGCGGCGCCCGTCGACGAGGCTGTTGTGCCTCGTGAAAAGCCTGCGCGTCTGCCACTTCGGGTCGACCTCGCGCTGCAGGGCACGCACCATGCCGGCCTTGAACAATGCGCCGTGCTCCTTTCGCGTGGCGGGCGCCTGGTTGGCCGAGACCTCGTGCATCGGGATCGGCTCGCGGCTGATGATGGCGGGCGGCATCATGGCTGGCCTCCGGCGAGCCTGACGCCCCGGATCTGCTTGGAGCGCTCGCGGTCGTGCGCGGTGTCAATGAGGTTCACAATGCGCCCCCAAGACGGAGAGAGAAATGAAAGAACGCTTGCTGAGTTGGGGCACCTTGCTGTGCCTCGTCGTGCTGACGTGTCTGTTGCTGGTGCACGCTCTGGCGATCTTTCCTGGGGTGCTGGCAATGCGATGGTTCTTTGTCACGACCGCGGCGGTGCTGGGTCGCCTTGATGCACCAGCGTGGGTTCAAGCGGTCGGTTCGATCCTTGCGATCGTTGCAGCTGCCTTTTTTGTGAGATACCAGCACTCCCTCGAGCGGCAGCGCGACACAGAGAATGACAAAAGCGCTCGAATGCGGCGTTATTTGGTCCTGGCGGAACTCGCGCGCGCCACGGCTGCACATTCCGACTTCCTGCGCGTCTACTTCAGTGACCGCGAAAGGGTGCAGAGCATGGCGACGGGCGACCGGTTCTACGATCCGGGAGTGATCTCCTCTCTTGGTGAGGACATCGCGGCAGTCCCTCTCCACGAGGTGGACGACGAGAAAATCTCGAGAGAGCTGCTCGTCCTCAAGGCGAACTGCAGGCAGATAAAGATGTGGATTGGCGACATGCTCGCGCATCACCGCGTACTCAGCGGCGAGGACTTCGCAAAGTGTTCTCAGTTTTTGGAAACGGCCTCGACTGAGTGCGCGCGTAGCAGAAACGCGATCCTCGCGCGAGTCGAACATTTGGCGGCTCTGTAAGGTCTCATACATCACATGCCCAAGCCAACCCGCACCGCCAAGCAGCTCCACGAGCTGCTGCTCCAGCGTATCGAGGCCATTCGAGACCTGGCCGGCCAGGTGACGGACGTGCATCGCGGCGGCGTGGTCGGCACGGGCGGTGACGGCGAGGGCGGCCCGAACTGGACCGTGCCGGTGTTGACCGACCGCGGCACGCACCGCGCCGACATCGCGCGGATCATTCGCGACCTGCAGCGGCAGTACGACCTTGAGGATTGAGCCTGCCGCAGCCTCTTCGCGCGTTACGATGCGCGCCAAACGAGGAGATCCAAGATGTCGCAGCTGTTGCTGGGGCCGCCGCCCCCGCCCGAATACTGCTTCTTGTGGGCAGATAAGTGGTGGCCGTGGGCCGATCCTTGGTGGCTCTGCATGCAGAAAGCAGAGTGGTCTGGCTGGGCGCAAGCCATCGGGGCGATCCTCGCGATCCTCGCTGCGGTCGGAGTTGCATACCTCCAGCACAAGCAGAACTTGGAGCAGCAGAAAAGGTCTGCAGCGGCGGAGCTGGCCCGCAGTAGTTAGCGGCCCACTCGCAGTTGCCGAACGCACGCTCTGGCAAATGAAGCAGTTTTATTCGGACCTGAGGAAGGTCGACGCTGCTGCGAGTTGGCGAGGGGCACCAATAGGGATGGACGCGGAATTGCGGCGGTTGATGGCGACTTTCGAATCCCTTCAGCTCACGTCGCTTCCAACGTATGAACTTGTACACGCGGCTCAGAAAATTGGGGAAAACTTTCGATTGGCCCGCAGCTTGCTGTCGGAAATGGGATTGCAAAAAGATGCGAGCGGTCACGTATCTCAGTCCAATGCTGAAGAGTGCGTTTCCGCAATATCCGCCGCAGGTGACGAAATCGAAACATTCCTTACGGCTTGGAGAAAGGCTCGTGCGGAAGAGTTGGGATTCCGCTCCTCTGGGCGTGTCACACGAGTGCATCAAATTGGTGGCAGTGCACCTGACAATGGGTGAAACGGGCGGCATCACATCTGTTCCCGTAGCGTGAGCGCCATTGCCACGTCGCGCACCCAGATCGGCTGCGCCGACAGCATGAAGGTCTCGCCGGTCATCGCGAGTAGCAGCGTGGTGCCCATCACGTCGGCGATCGCGCGCGCGGCATCGCTGGGCACGGCGTTGCCGATGCGCTCGCGCCAAGCCTGATCGCTCAGGCCGTCGAGCTCGAAGCGCTCCTCGGGATCGAACAGCGACTGCAGGGCCGCGAGCTCGAGCGTCGTGAAAGGGCGATGCCAGGTGCCGTCGAGCGCCTGGATGCGGCACACGACCTTGTCGGCCGCCGCAGGCATGCGTGGGTCGGCGACGCTCCACCTGCCGTTGTCGTGGCCGGCGGCCGCGCTGACCGCGCCGGCCGGCTCGTTCCACGGCGTGACACCGTAGTGGCCGGCCGTCAGGTAGGCGTCGCCCTTGCCGCGCTGGATGCCGCTGCGAGGATCGGCCACCGCGTAGGCTCCCTGGCCGGTGGTGCTGCCGCTGATCACGGTGCCGGCGGGCTCGCCGAAGCTCGTCACCGAGTACTTCGCGAATGGCAGGCCTGGCTGCCGTGGGTCAGCAACGCCCTGGCCGCTACCGTGCGCGCTCGTGACGGCAAGGCTGGCCCGATCCCATGGGACGATGCGGAACTCGTTGCTGTGCTTCGCCGGCCCGGCATGCCGGGGGTCGGACACTGCATAGGCGCCGGTGTCATCGCCGCCGATCACGGTGCCGGTGCTCGAATCCCACGGCGTCACCGCGTACTTGGAAAAGGGTTTGCGGTCTTGCGGGCCGCGTGGGTCGGCAACGCTGAAGGTGCCCTGACCGGGAGACTTAACGCCGATCACCGCGCCCATCGGCTCGGCCCAGTCGAGCACGCCGTATTGCTGGTACTGCAGCGCGGCTGCGGGCGCGCGAGGATCAGCCACCGTGAAGCGGCCATTGCTCGGACGGCTTGATCCCGCTACCACGCCGAGCGGGTCGCCCCACGGGTGTACGCCGAAGGCGCGGTGATGCGCGCCCTCGGTGCGCGGATCAGCCACCGAAAACGCGCCGTTGCTGGGGCCGCTGCGCGCCGCCACCAGCTTCGAATGGTCCTCCCAGCGGGTGACGCCGTAGGCGCCGGTGCCCTCCTGCGTGCTAGGCACGATCAGGTAGTCACGCAGGTGCCCGTTCTCGACGGCCAGCTTGTTCAGGCTGCGCCAGTCGCTGCCGGCCTCCACGAAGGCGAGGCGTACCCAGGTCTTCCACTGCAGCGCCGGGATGCGGTGCATGGGTCCTGCGCGCTCGTCGCCGGGCATCAGCATGCGGCCGAGCACGTCGCCCACGGCGCGCAGAGGACGCTTCTCGGGCTCGTAGAGGAACGGCGGCACTTTCTCGATGTGGCGGGCCACGAGCAGGAAGCGCTTCCTGCTCTGCGCCAGGCCACCGAGTTCGCCACAGTCGTGCGTGGTCTCGGCCACGGCGTAGCCGTAGCTGCGCAGCAGGCTGGTGATCTGGTCAAGCAGGTGGCGCCCGCGCGTCGCGATGCGCGGCACGTTCTCAAAGACGAACAGCTCGGGCGGATCGTTCTTCCAGGCCTCCAGCATCAGCCACACGCCTCGCAACGTTAGGCGGTTGAGCGCTTGGTACTTGTCGCTCTTGCTCTTGCCCTCGGCGAGCAAGCCGCTGAAGCCCTTGCACGGCGCCGAGAGGAAGATGATGTGCGGTCGCTCGCCGCCCGCGGCGCGGTGGATGTCGGCCGGCATGGCCTCGCGCCAGCCCGCCGGCGGCGGCCGGCCGTGGAAAGCCTCGAACTGGGCCCGGTCGAAGAGGTCGAGCACGGTGCCGGTGGCGTTGGCGAGCCGGTTGAAGTCGCGGATTGCCGCGGCGTCGACGTCGATGCCGCCGATGCAGCGGAACTTCGCCTGCAAGTTGCCGACGCGCGGGTTGGCCTTGTTGAAGCCGCGCGCGCCACCGCCGAGGCCGACGAAGGCGTGGAAGTGGCGGATCTCTACCGTGCTCATGCGGCGCCTCCCTGGCTTTGTTCGGTGACGCGGTAGATGGAGATCCAGTCGCCTTCGAGGTCGCAGGTGTAGTAGGTCGGCGTGTTCCAGCCGTCCGTTTGCCACTCTTCGAGGTCTGAAAGCAATACCGTCCAATCGTCACCGGCGGCTTCTTCGTCAACCTTGGCAACAAGAGCAGCCCAACCACGAATCAGAATCGCGTTGACGCCATCGCTGCCGGTGGCATATACGAAGAGTGCGTCCTGCAAGGCTGGGTGTGGGGCCTCCAGTGCTTGGCGCTTCGCGAGTCGTAGGACTTTGGCGCTCATGCCACGCTTCCCTTGGCGCCGGAGTCCAGTTGCTGTTCGAGGATCGTGCGGAGAGCATCGACCGACACCGTCAACGTGTCGAGGGCGGTCGCGTCCGCTGGCTCCAGCTCACAGATGTCGCGAATGATCGCGGTGATGGCGTCGGGCAGCGTTCTCGCGGCACCGTGCTCGAGCACGGCCAGCACCGCCGCGCGCATGCGCGATCGGATGAAGTTCTTCTCGGCCTCGACCTTGGTGACGCCGAACCATGCCGAGACACCGGCGTCGAGCGCGGCGTCGCTGAGGGCGAAGGTGGCCTCGCGCGCGTCAATGCCGTTGCACACACGCAGGATGGTCTGGTGAAGCTCGGAGCGCCGGGCCGGCCCGACGTCGGGCAACTCGCGCTTAAGCACGTTGAAGAGGGTGGTCGCGTCGGCCATCAGACGGCCTCCATTTCCGTGTAGTCGGCTGACAGGGGGAAAGAGGGCGACTCCGGCTGCACCATCCAGGCGCGATCGCCGATGGCGTGCAGTACCTCGGCTTCGACGCCGCGCGTGTTGAACACGTTGTCGCCCTTGCGCAGGTCGGTCTTGAGGCGCACGCGTTGACCGGGTTCGAACTGGTTCGGGTTCTCCACCGCCTGCAATTGGGCCGCGATGGCGGCCGTCGCCTCTTCCTTGCTCACCTTCGGCGGCCGGGCAGGCTTGCCCGTGGCCGGCTTGGCGGCTGACTTCACGGCCTTCGCGGCTTCGTCCACACGTTGGGACGAGATTGCGTCGCGGATCTCTTTCTTCGCCGCGGTGCGCAGGGCCTCGAGGTCGATCGACAGGTCGGCGGCCAGCGCTTCGATGTGCGGCGCGGGCGCCGGCTTGCCGGACTGGTCCAGCAGCTGCCGCATGTCGTGCTCGGCCAGCAACAGGAACAGCACGGCCTCGATCTCGCCTTCGTCGACCGTCTTGATGTGATTTTCGAGCGCGTCACGGGCCGCGACCTTGCCCAGCTCGAGGATCGCGGCGACGTGGCGCTGCTGCTCGGCCATGAGGCCGTCGAGCACCAGCAGGGCCAGCAGCCGCACCACGGGGCCGCTGATGCCGTTGTTGCCTTCTTCCGTGGCGGCGGCGTGCACCTTCGCGATCGCCTGCTGCCGCCACGTCTTCTCCAGCTTCTCGGCGCCCTGGTGCTTCGCCGTGGCTTCGTCGAGCTGGGCCGCCTCCTGCGGTGCGCTCTTCGTGATGCCGTGGTCTTTGAGCAGCTTGCTGGCGGTGGCCGTGGGCAACGCCTCGACCATCTCGTGCGTGCGCGGGTCTTCGATCAGCGTGGTGGCCGGCATGTCCTTGCCGAGCACCTTGCGCAGGGTCTTCATCTGCCCGCCGAGCGCCTGCGTGTCGTCGACCCTGGTGTAGCCGCGCAGCGTGCTGCTGTCCGGCATGATTTCCTTAGCCTCGCGCCCGGTGATGACCGACTGCCCGCGGGCCTCGGCTTCGGCGCGCACGCGGGCGTAGTGCGCTTCCTTCTTCGACGAGAAACACTCGGGGTCGGTGCAGGTATCCGCGTGCGGCACGTCGTCGAACAGCTCCGGGTTCGCGCCCGAGCGCTTCGGGCAAGTGCGGCAGCTGCCGGCCTGCGGCATCAGCGTCTCGTCCGTGATCTTGAACGGCGCGGCTCCCAGCTTGAGCATGTACCGGTCATCGACGTGAGCCTTCGCCTTGCGGTAGCTCATGGGCTCGCCGTGGAAGTCGGTCGCGGTGATGTCCTTGAGCACCTGCAGCTGGATGGTGTGTGGACGCGCGGCGACCAGCTCGGCGGTCGAGCGAGTCAGCTTGCCCTCGTAGAAGGCCTCGCGCGCTTCGGGCAGCAGCTGCAGCAGCTGCATCGTCTTGTAGACGTAGGAACGGCCCTTGCCGATACGCTCGGCGATGCCTTCGGCCGTGAGGCCCGTCGTGTCGCGCAGCGTGTCGTAGCCCTCGGCCTCTTCCATCGGATGCAGGTCGCGGCGCTTGAGGTTTTCCACCAGCTGCAGCTGCAGTACTTCGGCGTCCGACATGGGGCGCACCAGCGCCGGCAGCTTGCGCAAGCCGGCCATGGCGCACGCGCGCCAGCGCTGCTCGCCGGCGATGATCTCGTGCGTGGGGCGCGGCGCATCGGCGCGGCGGTCCGTGTACGTCTCCTGCAGGCGTGAGCCCGGCAACGGACGCACGAGGATCGGCTGGGCGATGCCCTGGTCGCGGATGCTGGCGGCCAGTTCCTCGAGGAAGGCTTGGTCGAAGTGCTTGCGCGGGTTGGTGAGGCTCGGGACGATGGCCGAGTGGTCCAGCTCCATGAAGCGGTTGCGGATGTGGCCGCGCTCGCGGTCGTACTCGCGCGTCTTCTCGCGGTTCTCTTCGGCCCACGTGGCCTTCTGCGCTGCCTGGCATTCGCGGCAGAAGCGCTGCAGGCCGTCCGGCCTGGTGGCGTTCTTGTTGAACGCGGAATAGGCGAGCGTGCGCTTGCACGGGCCGGCGCAGGCCTTGGTCTTCTCGCTCATGCGGCCTCCGTTGTATGCGTGAAGACCTGCACGTTCATCCTGTCCGCGGTCACGTCCACTGCCGCCACGCGCAGCGAGCGTGCCCCCGCCCGTTCGACGCGGCCGTCCGGGATAGCGGCGCTCGCCGGCGATCAGGCTCGGCAGCGCGAGCGCGTCATAGGCGCCGGGGCGCATGCAGGTGCGGCCCAGCTCCGGGCAGGTGTAGGCGTCCGTACCCGAGCGAGTCGCTGCCGAGGTTGGGCTTCTGCGGTTGCGCGTGGATGGTGAAGCGGCGGCCGGGGTCGAGGATCGGCTGGGATTCGCCCGACAGGTAGACGATGGCGCGGCTCATGAGCGCACCTCGATTGCCACGGTGACATAGTCGCGGTGCGGCCAGATGTCTCGCGAAACGTATTCCGCCAGGACTCGGCCGCGAAGCGCTTCGACGTCTTCGTCGTTGGGAATCACGACCTCGGGCTCGAAATCGTCGCCGGTGACGGCGCTGACATGCTGACCCTCGGGCGCCTCCTCGGTGACTGGTCGCGCGAGCTGCCAAATCTCCCCGCCGATGCTGCGCACGAACGCGGCCTCGTTGGCGAAGCGGACGTCGGTGACCACGAAGCGCCGCTCGCCGCCCTGCATGTGGTAGTCGATCTTCTTCTTCATCGACTTCACCCAGTAGTCCGGATCCTCTCGCCGTCGGTACTCTGTGCCCCACCATTGCATCATCTGCCGCGGGCTGCGTGGCTGAGCCAGCCAGGCGAGGCTGATGCCGCCGTTGCTGTCGAGCGACTCGTGGGTTCGCGCAAGGGCGATCGCCGGCCAGACGTGCAGCGGCAGCTTCTCCAGCGTGAGGTCTGCGTGGGGGCATTCCTTCGTCGCGCGGTCGGTGAACACGCTGATCGGGACGTCGAGGGCCAGCGACAGCTCGGCGCGCAGCGAGTCCGCGAAAGCGAGCTTGCGGAAGTGGAGCGGCACGAGAAAATCGGCGGCCGTGTCCTTGCCTGCACCGGCGCGTCCGGTGAGGCCGTAGATGTGAGGCTTCATGGTGTTAGGCCGCGAGCGGCCGAGGTTGGGAAGGTGGATCTACCGGGAGGTCGGCGTGGTAGGACGGCCAGCGCTCGGGTGCGAGCGAGCAGGCGTTGATGGCGGCAGCGAGGCCGTCACGGTCAGGGGCGGGGCGCACCCGCTCGAGCTGCAGGTTGAGCGCGCAGCCTTTCACGAGGTGCCTGGCATGCACCCCAACGAAGGCCGCGGCCTCCACGCCCTCCCACACGGCGACGACGCGCTGCACGCCGCGCCTGGTGCGCTCGACGGTGCTGAATTGCCAGCCGCGGCGCGTGGCGCCACCTTCGGGCGATGTGAGAAGGACGAGCGCAGGGCGCGCCGTCAGGAAGAACAAGCCTGTTGCGTTCATGACGTGACTCCGTGTGGACGGGGCTGAGGTCAAGGCGCGTCGCTGCGGGCGATGCGTTGCGTCGAGGCGATCGCGTCGGCCTTATGGAGCGCTCGCGCTCTAGCGGCCTGTGCGATGGCATCGCGGTGGTCGGCGGCGACGGCGCTGGCCGCATCTGTCTCGCTCGGGCCATCGAAGAGGTAGGCCATTGCAGGCACTGCGCCGAACAGGCCGTAGAGAAGCGCGGCCAGTGCCCAGCGGGGCAGCTTTGCGAGGTTCACGCGCATGCGGCCTCCTCGGTCAGCTGCTGGAGCCGCAGGGCCGTGAAAAAGGCGCGCAGGGCTTCGTCTCCGTCGATGTACGTGACTTCGCACGCTTGGAGAAAGAGCGCCGTGTCGAGCACGTTGAGGCCGTTCATGGCGTGCTCCTGTCTGCCTTGATGCAGTCGGCGTCGTGCTCGCCGAGCCAGTTGCCGCAGAACCGGCAGCGCGAGCGAGCGGCCCCCTCGATGGCTGCACGGATATCGGCGAACGCGGCGCCGATCACGTCGTACTCGACGACCTGTTCGGGAAGCAGCGAGGAACGACCGCCCGGCATGCTCTGCAGCTCGTAGAAGCGACGCGCCAGAACGCGCATGTGCGAGCGCAGACCGTCGGCTCCATCTTGTGTGGCTTCGAGTCGGCGTTGCGCCTCGGCCGGCGGCCGGATACCCGGCAACGCCGCCAAGACCTCAGCGCAATGCGGATCCGTGAGGGATAGACCCAGCATGGGCTTCTGTACGGCGTTCAGGATGCGGCCGATGGCAGACGGCCGAGAGCTGGCCTTTGCCACTTAGGCCTCGGCGTGGTCGAGACGTTCGACGGACGACACCGGGCAGCCGGTGACGTGGTGGGCGGCGCGCATGGCGTGCTCGCCGTCCTCGGCTTTCAACTGCACGAAGGGCAGCGCGCCGCTTTCAGGAATGTCCGGGATGCCTAAGCCATCCGAGGGCGCGAAGAAGCAGCGGTAGCTGCGTTGGCCCGAGAGTCCGTTCGCCATGTCCATCTCCAAGAAAGTTGAGATGGCGAAGTGTAGAAATTCTATTCCTATAGGTCAAGCATTTCTAAACGGAAAAGTGCAGAGGTTCTGCACTCTCGGGGCTGAGCTAGGATATTTGAGCCCGGTCGGGCCTAATCAGGGCGCCATTTGCTGGGCGACACTACTGCGCCGACTGCCTGCATGCCGCGATCTTCGGCCAGGTCTTGCCAGGTGAAGGACAGGCGCTCGCCGCCATTGACGCTCATGACCTCGATGGTTTCCTGCCTACGAAACAGGAACTCCTTGACCATCTTCCGACCATCGCGCAGTCGAATGAGAACGTACTCCCCTTCATAGGGGGTTGCGTTGGGCTCTATCAGGACATACCAACCGTCTCGGATGGCGGGGAACATGCTTTGCCCGCGAACCCGTAAACAGTAGGCGTTCGGGTCCTCTGTGGCGATTTCGATGTGGCCGTCTCCAGCGCCCGGCAGCTCCGAGAATTCCTCGAAGAAGCCGTCGCCTCCCATCTTGGCAGTACCAACGACAGGGATGCGTCGCGACTGCTTTGCCGCGCCAGCGTATTCAACCCGATCGCCTCCCAGCATCGTGTAGCCGGTGATTTCCGCGATGCGTTGCACCTGGTCGAAGCTGGGCTGATGGCGACCGTTCTCCCACCCCGAAATGTTCCCCTTCGTCAGGCTGAGGCGCTCGCCCAGCTGCTCCTGCGTCAGCTTGGCGTGTTGCCGCGCAGCCTTCACCCATTCGTTCAGATTCATCGGGGCACTGTAAAGAATACCTAAACCGCGCGTGTCCCGTTTTTCTTGACCTTGCATGTTTACAGCTTCTATACTTGTGTTGAAAAACTACACAGGACGCACATGGAAGCCATCGACAGGGCGGCCGAAGTACTCGGGTCGCAAAAGGCCCTCGCCGAGCTTTGTGGCGTGAGCAAAGGCGCCGTCAGCCAGTGGAAGGACGAGAACCGTCGTGTCCCTGCTGAGTACTGCCCGTTGATCGAGCTCGCAACCAACGGCGTTGTTCGCTGCGAAGAGCTGCGCCCCGATGTCGCCTGGCACGTCCTGCGAGGGTCGCGCCAGGCAGTTGCGCAAGGTGCGGCTGCCTGATGGTGCGATCGCTGGTTCCGGTTCGAGTTGAGTCTGGTCGTTGTGCTTCTGCATGGCGGCCAGTCTCTTTTTTTTGTCCAAACGGGTCATTCCGACGCGCTCCGACTTTGTCGGAACCCGTCGGAACGGCCCGGCGCACACATGAAAGCGCCCACACATGACGACTGATTCCGTCTACTACGAAGACGAACTCGACGCGGCTCGCGCCACGGTTCAGGCCCTCGGCGGAACCAAAAAGGTTGGGCCGCTGTTCTGGCCCGAGAAGCCGGTTACCAACGCGGCGCGCTACCTGTCGGACTGCTTGAGTCCTGGGCGAAGCGAACGCTTGAGCCCGGCGCAGCTTCTCTTCCTGATGCGCTTGGGCCGCGAGGGCGGCGCGCACATGCTGGCCGAGTACTACATGGCCGAGGCCGGCTATCAGCGGCCGGTGCCGGTGAATCCGGATACCGAGGCGGCTGTGCTGGCGCACCAGCTCGACGCTGTGCTCGACCGTGCGACCGCGCTCGCTGATCGCCTGGCCATGATGCGCAAGTTGGGGGCGTCCAGCTGATGGATAACCTGAATGCGGTGCTCCGCCAGATGGAGGCCTTCGGCATCGAGCTTCGCAGGCCGCCTGGGCTTGATGACGTGGCACGTATCCAGGCCATGAAGGAGGGAAAGCGCACAACGATTGGGAAGGGCGGCAAGGCGTGGTTCAAGTTCTACATCTTCCGGCCTCGATCGGGCGGTTCGTTCATCACGGGATCGTTCGGCTCGTACAAGCATGGTGGCAGCTGGGAGAAGGTCGACAACCACTTCGCGCCCCTCGATGCCGGCGAGCGTGAGCGCGAGCGGCAAGAGCGCGCCGAGGCGATCAGGCGGGCTGCCGCGGAGCGCGCGGACGAGATAGCCAACGCCCGCGCGGATGCGGCCATTCACTGGCGCGCCGGCAAGCGAGAGGGTCAGTCGCCTTACCTCGAGCGGAAGGGCGTGCAGGGCGAGTCCTGCCGCTACCTGGCCCGCCAACTGGTGCTGCGCTGGCCGGCTCGCGACAGCCGGCAACCTGACACCGTGGTGCGGCTGCCGGAGGGCACGCTGATGCTGCCGCTGATCCGCTACGACCTCCCGCGCGAGGAGGCTTTGCGCGGCCTGCAGTTCATTCGCCCGGACGGCCAGAAGGTGTACCTGCGCGGCTTCGACAAGCAGGGCGCCGCGCTTCGGCTCGGCACAGTCGAAGACGACACCCAACTGCTGCTGGTGGTCGAGGGTTACGCCACGGGCCTCACCGTGCGCATGGCGCTCGATCACCGGCTGCCGGTGTTCGTGGCATTCGACGCGGGCAACCTGGCGCACGTCGTGCCGCTGCTGCGCGAACTGCACCCTGACGTGCGGATCCTGATCTGCGCCGACGACGACTGGAAGACGGTCGACCAACGCACTCAGCGGCTCAACAACCCCGGTCGGACGGCCGCCCGCGCCATCGCCCGGCAGGTGACCGGCGTGGACATGGTCTACCCCGTGTTCGACAACACCCGCCGCGGCGAGAAGGACACCGACTTCGACGATCTGCGCACCCGCGAAGGCCTTGAGGTCGCGCGCCGGCAACTCGAAGGCGCCGTGCAGATGATGGAGCGCGTGCATGGTTGACGACGACGCAGGCACGCCCGACGAGCCGATCGGGCCGGCCCCAGCACCTGCCACACCGCCTGCGGCCGAGCCCGACACGCCGGTCGACGGCAACGTGGTGAGTCTGGGCGATGCGAAGAAGAAAAGGGCCGGATCCCCTTCGGCGAGTAGTCCCCCGGCCCCCTCAAAGCGCGAGAGCGCGCCAGAGACGGGAAAGGGGAAAAAGGCCAAGGACGACGGCAAACGGACGGAGAAGGTCATCGACTGGGGCAAGTACAACACCCTGATCGAGAAGTTCGCGCTGATCTACGGCACCGACACGGTTTGGGACGGTGGGACGCGGACGATCATGAAGATCGCCAACATGGCCCACGCCCACGGGTCCGACATGGTGCGGATGTGGAAGGCTTCGGAGAACCGGCGCACCGTGATGCCGTCCGACGTGGTGTTCGATCCGACGAACACCTGCGACCCGCGGCGCTGCATCAACCTCTACGACGGCTTCGCGATGGAGCCGAAGAAGTGCAAGCCGGCCGAGGTCGATGTGATGCTCGAGCTGCTGCGCCACCTGTGCGGCAACTGCGCGACCACGGACCAGTCGATCGAGGCCGTCATGCATTGGGTGCTGTGCTGGCTGGCCTTGCCCCTGCAGCGGCCTGGCGCGAAGCCTCGATCGGCGCTGGTGTTCCATGGCCCGCAGGGCACGGGCAAGAACCTGTTCTTCGACGTGATCCGCAGCGTGTACGGCAAGTACGGCGTGATGGTCGGCCAGACCCAGCTCGAGGACAAGTTCAACGATTGGCTGTCGGCGAAGCTGTTGGTGATCGGCAACGAGGTGGTGACGCGGCAAGAGCTGTACCACAACAAGAACATCCTCAAGTGGGTCATCACCGAAGAGTTGATCCCGATTCGGGCGATGCAGCAGGGGACGCGCTGGGAAAGCAACCACGCGAACGTGATCTTCCTGTCGAACGAGAGCCAGCCGTTGGTGCTCGAGGACAACGACAGGCGTTACCTCGTGGTCTACACCCCTTCGGCCGAGGACGGGAACCTGTATGCCCGTGTGGCCGCCTTCCTGGCGGACGGCGGGGCGGCGAAGTTCCTCTACTTCCTGCAGCACTACGACGTCGGCGATTTCGGCGAGCACACGAAGCCGCTCATGACGGCGGCCAAGGCTGACCTGATCGAGCTGGGCATGCGGCCCGCTGAGCGTTTCATGTACGAGTGGCTACAGGGCTTCCTCCCTCTCCCCATGCGTGTCTGCTCGGCCGAGCAGCTGTACCGCGCGTTTCGACGATGGTGCGACCAGTCCGGCGAGCGATACCCGCCGCCGCGGGCGACCTTCACCAAGAACGCTGAGCGCTATGTCATCGAGCGGCTGGAGCGAGACGCGACGGGCACAAGGCTGCCGCCTCGGCTGACCTACAAGGTCGTGCAGCTTAAGGACACCGTGAAGACCAACGGCCGCAAGGCCGTGCGGTGCTGGCTGCCTCGCGGCACGGGCCCGCGTGAGGGCGCCGACTGAGGGCGAGTGGGCAGCGGAGTCGGTCGAGGTCTTCGAGAAGTCGCTCAACAGGTTTTTCTACGCCAGCCGCGAGGGCGGGAGCCCTGTCCCTGGCAGCAACAACGAGGGCGGGGGCGAGCCTCCCGTTACGCGTGATGCGTAACCCGTTTCGCCTGCAAACCCGCGCCGTTACTTGTGTTTCGGCTGTTTCGCCACTTCGCTCACATGCGTGCATGCAGGCATGTGCGTGCAGGCGCGTGCATGCACACACGGCGAGCGCGCGTAACCGCGTAACTCACGTAACGACGCGGCCTGCACGCGATACGAGTTACGTGCCTCGCGCGCGCACGCCCTTCTACACACCTCTCCCCTTGAAAGAAAAGGAAGTTCGAATGAAGACAGGACACTTCGGCAGCGCTGTGGTGGTCGAGCGGTTGCTCGCTCGGACCCGCGCCCAGTGGGTGCTGGTCCACGCCGAGGGCTGCCCGGCCGCCCGGCCTACCCCCCTCGTAGGTACTCCCGGGGCTTCGGCTCGTCGGGGTAATTCCACCCCCACGGCCGCGCCAGTCGCTGGGGTTTCGCATTGGTTAAACGGACGGGGGGAAGGTTAAATGGTCGCCATCCTTGACGCCTCGGAGTTGCGTCCGATCGACTCGCTGGTGCCCTATGCGCGCAACAGCCGGACCCATTCCGACGAGCAGCTCGGGCAACTGGCCGACTCCATGCGCGAGTGGGGCTTCACGATGCCGGTGCTGGTCGATGAAGACGGCGGCATCATCGCCGGCCACGGGCGCGTCCTGGCCGCCAAGCGCCTCGAGCTGACCGAGGTGCCGGTGATCGTCGCCAAGGGCTGGAGCGAGACGAAAAAGCGCGCCTACGTGATCGCCGACAACAAGCTCGCGCTCAACGCCGGGTGGGACGAAGACCTGCTGGCCGCCGAGCTGGTGGACCTGCAGGCGGAGGGCTATGCGCTCGAGCTGACCGGATTCAACGAGAAGGAACTGCTGGGCCTGCTGAGCCCGGACGCGGCACCGGCCAAAGCGCGGGCGCGACGTCGCAGCCGCGGCGGCCCGATGGTCGAGTTGGAGGGTGCTGCGCTTGATGCTGCGATTGCCTCCGTCGAGGAAGGCAGGGGTCAAGCCATTGATCGCGCGGCCTGGTCGCCCTCGACGCGCTACGAGCAGGGCATGCCGATCCTGCGCCGTGAGCGCATCGATCTTCGCTGCAAGGTCGGCGAGGACGGCGAGGCCGACGTGTGGACCGGGAACGCGCCTGGCTTCCTCAAGGAAGTGCACGCCGAACCGCTGGTCGCGGGTCTGCGCGCAGTGCTCGCAAAGCACCGGGCGGCCTCTTGAGCGCGCCGGTGACCAGGGCTCAACGATGAGAACGGGTTCGCTTTCCGAGTACGCCGCGCACGCCGGCGTGTCGCCGGCCTACGTCACGAAGCTGAAGAGGCAAGGTCGGATTGTGCTGGTCAAACAGGATGGCCGCGAGCAGGTGAATTTCGACGCAACTGATCGCCTTGTCGCGAACACTGCCGACCTGGCCCGCGCGCGCAACGGTGGGAACGCGAAGCCTGATCGCGACCCGTTTGCCGCGGCCCCGGATGAGCCCGCGGGCGCGGCGACCTCGGCGGGAGGGGGAGGGGGCGCAGCAGGCGTCGACGCCGTTTTTCGCAAGGCGCAGGCTCAGGAGCGAGTCTTCTCGGCGAAGAAGGCCGAGCTGGAGTTCAAGCGGCTGAGCGGCGAGTTGCTGGAGAAGGCGGGCGTCGAGCGCACGGTGTTCAACATGTTCCGCCTGCTGCGTGACCATGCCTTCCAGGCGCCGCAGCGCGCTGCTGTCCGGGTGATGACCATGAGCGACCCGAGGGAGATCGAGAACGTCATCAGCGAAGAGCTGCGCAAGGCCTTCGACGGCTGGGACGAGAAGATGGCCGAGCGCCTGGCCGCAAAGGGGGGCGCTTGATGCGGGTCATACACGTCGTATCGGTCAGCGGCGGCAAGGACAGTCTTGCCACGCTGCTTATCGCGCTGGACCGCTGTGGGCGCGACAACGTGATCGCCATCTTCTGCGACACGGGGAACGAGCACGAGGAGACCTATGCCTATCTCGGCTACCTCGAGCGGACGCTGGGGATCAAGATCGAGCGCCTGCGAGCAGATTTTTCAGAGCAGCTGTTGGCGAAGCGCCAGTTCATCGCGCGCGATGTGCGCAACGGCAGGGAATACGACACCCGCCCTGTATTCGAGGCGGACGGCAAGACGCCGGTACCCAAGCGCGACGGGCGCGGAATATCGTCCTCAACCGCAAGGGCAAGCCAGTGCAGAAAACGGTGACGGTCGGCGGTGGGCGCCGCGTGCGCTGGTCCAACAAGGCGAAGCGTCGCGCGTTGGCTGTGATGTACCCCAGCGGTAACCCGTTTCTCGACCTGTGCATGTGGAAGGGGCGGTTCCCTGCTCGCAAGGCGCAGTTCTGCACCGAAGAGTTGAAGACCAACATGGCGGTCGCGTTTCAGTTGAACTTGATGGAGGCCGGCCATCGGGTCGTCAGCTGGCAGGGGGTGCGCCGCGACGAGTCTGAGAACCGTAAGAACGCTCGGCTGTTCGAGCGGATCGGCCGCGGCTTGTATGCCTTCCGCCCGTTGGTTGAATGGACTGCCGCCCAGGTGTTTGCGCGCTGCAGGTCGGCGGGCATGCGACCCAACCCGCTTTACCTGCAGGGCATGGGCCGGGTCGGCTGCATGCCTTGCATCAACTGCAACAAGTCAGAGCTGCGCGCGATTGCAGCTCGATTCCCGGCGCATCCAGCTCGCATCGCGGAGTGGGAGCAGCTGGTGGGCCAGTGCAGCAAGCGCGGCTACAGCACATTCATGGCCGATGCCCACCCGGCGAAAGACCGGCGCGTCGTCTTCGCAGACCTCAACATCTGGGCGCGCATCGAGTGGTCGAAGACCAGCCGCGGCGGCCGTCAGTTCAACCTCCTCGACGAAGAGGAGAACAGCACGCAGGGCTGCAGCTCTTCCTACGGCCTGTGCGACCAGGGTGGCTTAGCGGTCGCGCTCGAGGAAGGCTTCGCGTGACGGCAGAAGAAGAGTTCGCCATCGTCGTCGGCGCTGCTCGCGCAGCTGCGCGCCCGGATCCCGAACTGCTGGTCGACCACTGGGCCGAGCAGCCGGAGAACGTCGTCCTTCCCAAGAGCGGGCCGACCGGTGGGGGTGCCTACCGGCTGGAGCGCACCCCATACGCGCGTCGCGTTCATCGCGTGTTGTCGCCCTCGTATCCGTGCAAGCGGGTCGTTGCGAAGGTGGCGTCGCAGATGTTCAAAACGCAGGCCGCGATCAACTGGATGTGCGCGGTCGCGCAATTGTCCCGAGCCAACATTCTGGCCCTTGAGCCGACCGATGGCCTCGCGAAGCGCCTGAGCGCGCGGTTATCGCAGGCCATCCGCGCCAGCCCGGTGCTGCGCAAGGTGTTTGCCGCAGAGCGCAGCCGCGACAAGCGCAACACCACGCAGGCCAAGGACTTCCATGGCGACTCGACGCTCTACATCAACACGTCGGGCTCGGCTGCGAACCTTGCCGAGATCAGCGCCCGGTACATCTTCATGGATGAGGTGGACCGGATGGCGCAGAGCGTGGACGGCGAAGGCGATCCGGTTGACCTTGCCGAGGCCCGTGCGACCCAGTACGAGCGCAACGCGAAGTTCTTCGAAGTCAGCAGCCCGACCGTCAAGGGCTTCTCGAAGATCGACGCGCTGTACGCCATGGGCACGCAAGAGGTCTACCACGTGCCGTGCCCGCATTGCGGCCACCTGCACGAGCTGGTGGTCGAGAACTTCCGCTACCAGCGCGACGACGAAACCGGCTTCATGGAGCGCGCGTGGTTCATGTGCCCGGACTGCGGCGCAGACATTGAAGAGCACCACAAGGCCGTGATGCTGCCCGACGTAGAGATGGGCGGCCAGGCGCGCTGGGTGGCGACCGCGCAGGGCGACGGCGAGACCGTCAGCTTCACGCTATCGGCGTTCTACATGCCGATCGGCGCTATCAGCTGGATGGCACTGGCCCGCCAGTACGCCCGCGCCAAAGAACGCCTGCAGCGGGGCGATCACGAGGGCATGCAGGTGTTCTACAACACCCGTCTCGGGCTGAGCTATCAGAACAGCGAATCCACGACCACGGCCAAGCAGCTGCAGGACCGGGCCGAGGCCTATCACCCGCGCGTGGTGCCCGACCGTGCGCTCGTGCTGACCATGGCGGTCGACACCCAGCCCAGCCGGCTGGAAGTTCAGATCGAGGCCTGGGGGCCAGGCATGGAGCACTGGGTGGTGGACTACTTGGTGCTGCTCGGCTCACCGTCTGATCCGCCCGATGGCGAGGAAAGTGTTTGGCGCCGCCTCGACGAAATCCGACGTACCCCGCTCGCGCACGCCTCGGGTAGCAAGCCGATCATGATCAGCGCCTACGGCATCGATGCTGGCGGCGCGAACACGCAGGACGTGTACAACTACGGCGCCGAGCGCAAGTCGCTCGGATGCACAGTGCTTCATGGTGCGAATCGGCCGAACCGCCCGATCATGGGCAGCGCGCCGTCGCGCGTGGATATCGAATGGGGCGGCACGAAGACGCCGGGCGGCGTCGAGCTGTGGACGGTCGGCACCGACGTTGCCAAGGACTACCTGTTCAACCGCCTGCAGCTGGCCGAAGGCGCTGGCGCCATGCATTTCCACGACCAGTTGCCCGCGGCATGGTTCGAAGGCCTGGTCGTCGAGCAACCGCGGGTCGAATACAAGAAAGGGCGGACGATCCGCAAGTGGATCAAGCCGGCCGGTGCCCGCAACGAACCGCTCGACCTGTCCGTCTACAACCTGGCGATTGCCTACCAGCTTGGCCTGAACCGATGGGCCGCGCTGGACTGGCAGCGCCTGCGCGCGAAGCTCGTCCCCGAACACCTGACACGCGACCTCTTTGCGCCGCAAGAGGCCGCCCACAAGGAACCCCAACCCGAGGAATCCGAAGCCGCTGAAGCCGCTGTCCCGGCTGCTCCTGCGCACATCGTGCCCGTGGCCACCGCCACGCCGGCGGCGGTGGTTCCCCGTGAAACCGTCGCGAATCCGGTAGTCCATACGTATGGACCGGTCGTCACACCCGCATCCATTACTTCCAATCCACCGCCAGCCGTCGCCGCTGGCAGGGCGCAAGGTGGGCGCCGCTTCATGTCACGAGGTATCCGATGAACACAACTGTAGAACTGGGACGGATCGCCGCGCCTGCGCCGATCGAAGACGACACGCCGCCCGAACTGAGCGACCTCGACCGCGACCTCGACGTGCTGTGCGAGCAATGGGTTGCGTGGTGCCGCACGCGCCGCCTGTACGGGCCGGCGCCGTTGTCCGGAACGGTGCTTGGCCGTCTCAGCGGCTCAACGCGCCCGTTGCGGCCTGGCGCTGGCGACGCTATCAGCAGCGCAGCGCTGTCGGCCTTCCACATCGCCTACACCTGTCAGCCGCAAGCGCTAGACAAGCAGGTGTTTGATCTCTACTACCTTGTACGGGCAAAGCCGATCAAGTCGGTCGCAGGATCAATCGGAATCAGCAGAGCACACTTTTACAGAATTCTCGGAGAGTTTCGACGGCGAGTGCATTCAGCCGCGCAAGCAATCGAGCTAGAGAACCAGCAGGAGCTTGCAGAGTTGGTCCGACGCCGCCAGCAGCGGGCCGCCTAACTGATCAAGGTTTCCTCTCGGTGGGATCGCTGTGGAGCCCGTAGGACTTCGAAACGCTGTCGACCTCCCCGAGAATCTGATCGCGCATCTCTTCCCATTCCTTCGTCATCTGTTCTTCGTCTGCATACTGTCCCAACTCTCGGCGCAGAAAAGCAAGGACGCGTATCTGCTGGCGACTGATCTCGTCGAGGCGCGGTCTGAGGAAAACTTGAAAGTTGTGGCGGGCCTGCGCTGTCTGAAGGAATAAGTCCGATGACTTTTCCCAGGCGTCTGAGAGGGCCTTCTGGGCGCGGCGCAATTCGTTTATGGCTTGCTGTCTTTTGTGTGATGTCAGGACATCAAATTGATCGTAGCGACTAGCTTCCGTCTTGAGCTCTTCAACTTTACTGGCAAGTTCAAGTGCTTTTGCTTCCGCGGCTTTAGCTTTGACATTGAGGCTTGAAGCTTCGATTGCAACTGGCGTCGCCACAATGGCTGTTCGGCCGTAGAGCATTGCCAAGCGCTGAGCTTCGGCGGCAGTGGATGAATCGGAGACAACGGCAATCTTTGCATTTGCTGCTGCAAACTCGGTGATTCCGTCCAGTGCGTTCGCTTGTTCGAAATCAAGCTTGAACATCGATCCGATAAATGCGTTAGCGCGAACTTGTTCGGCAGCCGCTGTAAAAAAAACGTCTTGCCTCATATCTGACTCTCTTTGGAGTCGTGCCTCGGTAGCCGCATGATCTAGCTGCATTGCCAGACGGTCCGCGTCGTGCAGCAACTGCTTCTCTTGCTTGTCCGCTTCAGCCGCGATTTGAGCCGAAGCTCGCCGGTCATGGCTTCCATTGGTAAGCAGCACGCCAGTAAGCGTCAGCGGACCGATCAGCACAGCCGCCCAAAATGGGCCGGGAATTGAAGCGATAAGCTGCCAGTCGATATAAGTGCGACAAGCGATGACGACGATCAGGGCAGTTACCCCCGAGCAAGCCGCGCAAAGGGCCACTGTCCGGCGGTCAATGGCTGAGCGTTCGACCTGAGGAGCCGGGCCTTGGTCTTTGATGCGTTGCTCTAGGCGAGACGGGGGCGTGTCTAGCGGGGTCATGGAATTTTGAAGGAAGGAACTGGCGCGCATGATAGACGCCAGCATGCAAATCCTGGTTGGTCAATTCCAAAAGTGTCCCGTTTGGACGAGACACTTTAGGGCTAGCAGTCCTGAGACACTTTGGCCCAAAATGCATAGCAATTCAGGTAGGTCTAGCTAGTCCGCCTGAATCTTTGCAGGTGTCTTCTCCTCCCCCGGAATGCCCCGACAGCGCAGGTTGTCGGGGCGTTTTCTTTGCAGCATGGCAACCATTCGTCGCACGGGCCCGTCACTGGCCGACGTGATTCGAGACATGCGGGATGTGCCTGCGCGCGTCATGCCCTACGCCGCAGCCACCGCGCTCACGAAGGCGGCCAAGCATGGGCAACGAGCGGTGATCGAGCAGATGCCGCAGGCCTTCCGCAACCCGGTTGCCTACACGCTCAACGCCACCCGCATCGAGGTCGCCACCAAAGACAAGCTTTCGGCGCGCATCGCGGTGAAGGATCAGCGCGCCGGCGGCACGCGGCCCGAGTCGTTCCTGTTGCCAGAAGTCGAAGGCGGCCCGCGCTCGGAGAAAGGCTTCGAGCGTGCACTGCGCTTCGCCGGGATCCTAATGAGCGGCGAACGCGCGATGCCCGGTGCCGGCCTCGCGCTCGATGCCAACGGCAACGTGCCGGCTTCCATGGTGCGCACGATCCTGCGCCAGGTCACGCGCGGCGGGGCGGGCCAGAAGCGCGCTGCCGGCGGCATCTTCGCGGGTTCGGTGGGGCGCAAGCAGACCCGCGGCGTGTGGCAGCGCGAGGGTCGGCGCATCAAGCCGCTCTTCATCTTCACGCAGAACCAGCCGGTGTACCGCCCGCGTCTGGACTTCACGGGCGCAGCTGCAGCCGCTGTGCGCGAAAACTTCGCCAGCGACTTCTACGCCGCGGCGCAATCCCTCCGCAGGAAATTCGCATGACAGAAGCCGAGCTGACCGCCCGCCTGGCGGCCTACCTCGCCGCCGAGACGGCGATCCTGACAGGCGCGCAGGAATACACGGTGGGCGCCGGTTCAACTGCGCGCCGCCTCACGCGCGCCAACCTGGGTGAAGTGCAACAGGCCATCAAAGAGATCCGCTCGGAGCTGTCTGTGCTCCAGGCCGGCAAGCGCGGCCGTCGCGTCGTCTACCTCCGTCCGCTCTGACCATGAAGCTGTCTGTATTCGACCGCCTCGTCGCGGCGGTGGACCCTGCGCGCGGCATGCAGCGCCTGCGGGTGCGCGCCGCCATGGAAGCGCTGCGCGCCATGCCGTCCCTGGGTGCGTTGTCCGAAGAGAACGCACCGGCCGCGAGTGCGCCCGCAGCTGGGCGCTGGTGGCGGCCGATGGCTCGAGATGCAAAGTCCGACACGTTGCGCCAGCTCGGCCTGCAGCGCGGCCAGTCGCGCGAGCTGGCGCGGACCAGCCCGATCGCTGTCGGTGCGATCAACACCAACGTCGATCGCGTTGTCGGCACCGGTTTGGCGTTGAGCGCGCAGCCGCACCGGGGTGTACTCGGCTGGAGCGTCGAACAGGCGCTCGAGTGGAAGCAAATCGTGCAGAGCGAATTCAGCCTGTTCGCCGACAGCCACGAAAGCGATTTCGCGCAGGAACAGAACTTTTACGAGCAGCAGGGCGTGGTGCTGCGCGGCACGCTCGAGTCGGGCGACATCTTCACGTTGATGCCCGATGGTGAACGCACGGCCACGCAACCCTACGCGCTGCGCATCCAGCTGCTGGAAGCTGATCGCGTCGGCAACCCACTCGGGCAGCTCGACACCTCGCTCATGGCCGGGGGCGTGCGGCGCGCAGTCACTGGCGCGGCGGACGCGTACTTCGTGTACGACCAGCATCCTGGCGGCTATCTGGCCGGTGGCAGCCTGTACGCGGGGCAGTGGGTAGAGCGGCTGGGCCGCTCCGGCCGTCGCCGTATCCTGCATCACTTCCGCAAGCTGCGCCCCGATCAGCCGCGCGGGCTGCCGTACCTCGCGCCGATCGTGGACTGCATCAAGCAGATCGCGCGGTACACCGAAGCGGAAATCATGGCGGCGGTCATCAGCGCCTACTTCACGGTCTTCATCGAGACGCCCGATGGTGGCGGCACTGCGCCGATCTTCGGCGCCAACGATGCAGACGCGGGTGGCATCGGCAACGAGATCGGCCTCGGCATGGGCGCCGTGGTAGGCCTGGCGCCCGGCGAGAAGCCGCACACGTCCAATCCCGGCCGGCCCAATCCGAATTTCGAGCCCTTCATCCTCGCCGTCATCAAGCAGATGGGCATGGCGTTGGGCCTGCCCTACGAGCTGCTGGTCAAGCAGTTCAACGCGAGCTACAGCGCAAGCAAGGCAGCGCTGCTCGATGCGTGGGTCTACTTCCGCAGCGTGCGCACCTGGCTGGCTCGCAGCTTCTGCCAGCCGGTGTACGAGACGTGGCTGGCCGAAGCCGTTGCGATCGGCCGCGTGCCCGCGCCTGGCTTCTTCGCCGACCCGTTGCTGCGCTGGGCGTACACGCGCGCTGTGTGGCCGGGCGACAGCATGGGCTCCATCAATCCCAAGGACGAAGTGGCGGCGTATGTCGCAGCGATCGAGGCGCGCCTCATGACGCGCGAGCGTGCCGAGTGGGAGCTGTGGGGCACCGACTTCAACGAAACGCTCGACGCCAAGCAGGCTGAGCAGGACCGGCTCAAGGACGCCGACCTCCTGCCCACGCCGAAGCCCGGCGCCGCGGCGCCGCAGCCCGGCAGCGCGCCGGCGAATCCCGAGGACCAACCATGAGCCTTCTCGACCTTCTTCGTGCCCCGTGGGCCATCCAGCCGGAAAAGCTGCTGGAGATTCAATCGATCTACGCTACGCACCTTCGCGGCGAGAAGATCGACCTCGATGGCCTCGAAGCGCGCATGGGCCGTCCGCTCGCAAACGACCAGCAGGAATACCAGCTGCTCGAGGGCGGTGTGGCGGTGCTGCCGGTCGAAGGCGTGCTCGCACCGAAGGCGAACCTCTTCATGCGCATCAGCGGAGGCGCTAGCACGCAGATGCTCGCGCAGCAGGTAGAAAGCGCCGGCGCCGACCCCCGCGTGCGCGCGTTGATCCTTTCGATCGATTCTCCCGGCGGCAGCGTGCACGGCGCGCCCGAGCTGGCAGCGACGATCGCCGAAGTGGCGGCCGAGAAGCCCGTTGTCACCCTCGGCACTGCCAACGTCAACAGCGCGGCCTATTGGATTGCTGCTGCCGCTAACGCGATCTACATCACTGGGCCGACCGTGCTCATCGGCTCGATTGGCGTCGTCGCAACACACGACTACAGCCCGCGAGCGCCTGGCCGCGTCGTCACCGAGGTCACCGCTGGCAAGTACAAGCGGATCGCGACCACGAACGAGCAGCTGTCGGACGAAGGCCGCGCCTATCTGCAGTCGCAGGTCGACCACCTCTACAGCGTCTTCGTCGATTCGGTCGCTGCCAACCGGCAGGCCACGACGGAGCAAGTACTCGAGCACATGGCCGATGGTCGCGTGTTCGTGGGCCAGCAGGCCATCGACGCGGGCCTCGTGGACGGTGTTTCCACGTTGGGCGCGCTCGCTGCGCAGTTGGCCGCCAACCCCGCCGCATTCGCGAAGCGCCGCAAGGCTGTCTTCGCCGTGGCGGGTTCTTCGTCCCCAAGCGCCGGTGCTGCGCCCAAAGACAAACCTCAACCCCGTGAAAGGAAAACCGCAATGAGCGGCGATACCAACCCGATCACGCGTGCGTCTTTCGAACAGGACCACGCGGCGCTGTTTGCGCAAGTTCGCTCCGAGTTCATGGTCCTGGGTGCGACCCAAGAACGTGATCGCATCCAGGCCGTGATGGCTGAAGGCCAGGGCATGCCCGGTCACGACAAGCTGATCAACGCCCTGGCGTTCGACGGCAAGACCACCGGCGCCGAAGCCGCGCAGCAGGTGCTCAAGGCTGAGCGCGATGCGCGCGCCGCGGCAGCGAAGGCGCATGCCGACGACGCGCCGGCGGCCGCGAATCCGAGCGCCGCGCCGCAGGACAAGGGCGCCAAGACCAAGGCCCAGCAAGTCGCGGAGGCGCAGGCGCACGCCAAGGAAAAGGGCATCGACCTGATCGCCGCCCTCAAGGAACTGGGCTACGCCGCCTGATCGGCGCAGGCCTTCCGCAACCCTTCAACTTCGGAGCGACTCATCATGAGTTCTGGAAACATCGCAATCCTCACGCTGACCGTCAACGCTGCGGGTGCCCTCGAGGCCGCCCGCTTCGTCGAGCGCGACGGCACCTATCCGACCGCCGGCGGCAATGCGCTCGGCGTCACCCGCTTCTCGGCCGCCGCGGCGGGCGAACCCGTCGCCGTGGATGTGCTGGGCACCACCATCGTCGAATGCGGCGCCGCCGTGACCGCAGACGCTGCCCTGATGGTGGACGCCACCGGCCGGGTCGTGCCGCTCGCCGGCGCCGCCAAGCAGTCGGTCGGCCGCGCGCTGGAAGCGGGCGCTGCTGCCGGCGCGCAGATCGAGATCCTGCTGATTCCCAGCGCTGGCCTCGTCACGGCGGCCTGATCGTCGATCAGGCATTCCCAACCCAACGAAATAGGAGCCTTTCATGGGACAACAGAATCTCGCACAAGCCCGGATCAGCGATCCGATCCTGACCGCCGTTGCTCGTGGCTATCGCAGCCCGGCCGCGGCGATCGCCAACCTGCTCTTCCCGATCGTCGAGGTCGGCACCCGCGCGGGTCGCATCCTGGCCTTCGGCCCGGACGACTTCAAGCTCGTGAGCACCGTGCGCGCACCCGGTGCGAACACCAAGCGCGTGCAGTTCGGCTACGCGGCCGACAAGTTCTCACTGGTCGATCACCGCCTCGAAGGCGCGGTCCCGCGCGAGAACGCGCAGGAAGCCGAAGCTGTGCCCGGCATCGACCTGGGCGCCAACGCTGTGCGCCGCGTGCAGAACGTGATGGCGCTCGAGCGTGAGAACCAGGCGGCTACGATCGCGCTGGACGCGAGCAACTACGATGCGTCCAACAAGGTGACGCTGACCGGCGCCGACAAGTGGACGGACCCCGCCAGCGACCCGTTCACCGACGTCAACGACGCCAAACAGGCGGTGCGCCGCCGAGACCGGCGTCAAGCCCAACTCGCTCGCCCTCGGGCCGAACGTGCTGACGGCGCTGCGCTCGCACCCGAAGATTCTCGACCGGCTCAGCACGGCGTCGGACCGCCCGCCGGCCACGATCCAGCAGCTGCAGGCGTTGTTCGAGCTGGCGCAGATCGTCGAGGGCGAGGCGGTCGTGCACAACGGCACGGAGTTCGTCGATGTGTGGGGCAACGATGCCGTCCTGGCCTACACCACGCCGGCCAGCATGCAGGAGATGGGTTCGCCTAGCTACGGCTACACCTACCGCCTCGAGGGCATGCCCGACGTGGAAGAGCCGTACTTCGACAACAACACGGTGACCTGGTACTACCCGACCACCGACGCGTACCAGGCGGTGCTGGCCGGCAAGGCAGCGGGCTTCCTGTTCAAGGGCGCCGCGGGCTGATCGCCATGAAGTACGTCGTCGACGAGCCGATCAAGGCCGGTGGCAAGCGCTACCTGCCGGGCGAGACGGTCACGCTGACCGCCGAACAGGCGAAGCCGCTGCTGGCGGCGGCGCTGGTCCGCAAAGAAGCCGACATCGGCCAGGCTGAGGCAGAGGCCCGAGCCAAGGCCGAAGCTGAGGCCAAGGCGGCAGCGGAAGCCGAGGCGAAGGCCAAGGCCGAAGCGGAAGCAAAGGCGGCAGCGGAAGCCGAGGCGAAGGCCAAGGCCGAAGCGGAAGCAAAGGCGGCAGCGGAAGCCGAAGCGAAGGCCAAGGCCGAAGCGGAAGCAAAGGCGGCAGCGGAAGCCGAAGCGAAGGCCAAGGCCGAAGCGGAATTCGCCCCGAGCGCTAGTGGTCCTTTGCCGGGCGAGGGAGTCCTGATTCCCGGATCCGGCATCACGCCCATCGCTCCTGCGCCGAAATCCACTGGCAAGGGCGGCAAGTGATCGACCACGCGCACGACCTGGCCGCCGTGTTCTACGGCCCGGACTTCGCCGCACCGTTCCTGCGTCAGCGGCCTGCCGCTGATGCGGTGACGGTGATGGCGATCCTCGGGACGGTGGACGATGAAGTGCTCGAGAACCGGGCGGTCGCGGCCGTTCGCACCGCGCGCTTCGTGGCCGGGCAGGACGTGCGCGCCGATGACAAGCTGATTGCCATGGCTGCGTTCGGTCCTGACGTGCCGGCGGGCACCGCCTTTCGCGTGCTGGAGAGGCCGCGGCGGGTCAACGACGGCCTCGAGTTGGAGGCGCTGCTTGGCAGCGCAACGGCATGAGCGACGCCGGCGACACGCTGCCCGAGGGCTGGCCCTTCTTCATCGGCGAGGCCTTCGTGGCCGCGCTGCGTGAGGCGCCGGCGCTTGCAGGGGCCTCGGTGCTCGACAACCCTGTGCGGCTGAGCGACCTGACGGACGGCGAGCGGATCGTTTTCTTCGAAGACGTGTCCGATGGGCCGGCCCAGGCCGACGAAGGCGGCAAGCGGGTCTACCGCTACAACGTGGGCGTCGTCAATCGCACCGAGGCCGCGCGCCGCGGCGCGCACGGCGACTACCGCGCTGCGAGGCGGGCCCTCAAGGCCGCGCTGCCGCGTCTCAAGCCGAAGGGACTCATCGTCAACTTCCACCGCGAAGGCGAGATCGCGTTCCGCCTCGAGAACATCGACGTGGGCGGCGGGCTGGTGCTCGGCACGTTCACGATCGGATACCGCGACCCGAGCTGATCCTCTGGTCGACCACCTCACGGCCCGCATGCCTCGCGCTGCGGGCCTTTTCTTTGGAGTACTCCCATGAGTGACGCACAAGCAATTCTCGGCGCCGGCAAGATGCAGCTGAACATGTTCAACCCGTCGACGCAGGCTTATGCCGGCTGGGGCGACGCGATCGGCGCCGACCGTTTCGAGATCACGCCGGACTCGGACGAAAAGCAGAAGACCTCGAAGGCGCGCGAGAACTACGGCCAGGCCATCGCGGCCGTGCCGATCGCGAAGCCGTCGAAGATCGTCATCGTTATCTCGGCGGCCGACAAGACCGCCCTGGCGATGCAGTTCCAGGGTCAGCTCGCCACCTACTCTCAGGGCTCGGGCGCGATCGACGAGACGGTGACCGCCAAGCTGGACAAGTGGGTGTCGCTGTCGAAGCGCAATGTCTCCGACACCGCCTTCGCAGTGAAGAAGGCCAGCGACAACACGCCTTACACGATTCATCAGGACTACGAGGTCGACTACGCCAGCGGCGCCATCAAGGCGCTCTCCGGCGGTGCCATCGCCGCGGACGAATCCCTGAAGGTGACGGGCACGGCCGCGGCTGTGAGCGGCACCCGCATCCGAGGCGGCACAGTGCCGAAGGTGCGGGCGCAGGCGCGTTTCGTCGGCGTCAACATGGTCGACGACAGCCCGATGCGCGTCGAGGTCTGGGAGGCGCAGCTGCGCTCGACGCAGGGCTTCGACTTCCTGGCCGACGACTTCAACGGCATCCAGCTCGAGGGAACCCTCGTGATCCCGGCCGGCAAGACCGAGCCCTACGTCGTGGACTTCGACAACCCGAGCGCCTGATAGCGCCGCGCCCCTGGGCTCTTCTGCTCAGGGGCTTCGCCTCTCCATCCAATAGAGAACGACGTGACCGATCCGAAGATCAGGTACGACATCGAGGCCGGTATCAAGGGCGAGGCCGGCGTCAATAGCTGGCGCAGTCGGTGCGATCGCTCGGCGACTCGCTCGAAGGCGACCTCAAGCAGCAGGCCGAGGACGCCGCCAATGCGCTGCAGCAGCTCGGCGCGAAGCGGGATGCCGTTGCGGCCTTCCGCGAGCTGACCAACGAATCCAGCGCCCTGGCGATCGAGCTGGCCGAGGCGAACACGCGCGTCGACGCACTCGCTGCCAACCTGCCCGGCGCAGCTGCCGCGACGACGCGTCTCGCCACGGCCGAAGCAGCAGCGCGCGCGCAGCTCGAGGGGGCGACCGCCGACTTTCAGGAACAGCGCCTCGCGCTGCAGCAGCTGCGCGAGGAATTCACCGGTGCCGCCCGACGCACGGACGCCTACCGCGAAGCGAACGCCCAATTGCGCGTCACGGTAAAGGACTTGCGCACCAACCTGGCCGAGAAGCGTACCGCGTTGCGCGACGCCGCGGCGCAGGCCGCGCAGGCCGCTGCCGACGAGAAAAAACTCGCCACCGAGTACAGCGCCGCCGCCGACGCGGCCGTGCGCATGCGCGGCGCGGTGCAGGACAACGCCACCGCGCTCGGGGCCGCCCGCTCGTCGCTGCAGTCCTTCGGCATCCAAACCGAGAATCTCGCGCAGGCCGAGCGGAACCTCGAGACGGCCATCGGGCAGGTTCGCGAGCGTGTCGTCGGCTTGGCGCCGGCCTTCGCGCAAGCGGCGCAGGCCTCCAACGCCGCAGCTCAGCGCCAGATCGCCGACCAGCGCACCGTGCGCGACGGCTACCGCCAGATTCAGCTCGAGCTGCAACGCATCCAGACGATCGCGACTGTGGCGGTCGGCGGCAGCTTCATCACGGGGATGATCAAGGACGTCGCCGAGACGGCCGACGAATTCAAGAACCTGCAGGCGCGGATCAAGCTGGCAACGGGCGAGGGCGATGCCTTCACCACGTCGTTCCGCGGCGTCACCGAGGTCGCGCTCGCCACGCACAGCGCTCTGGAGGAAACCGGCACCCTGTTTGTGCGCCTCGCCAAGGCGGGCACCGACGCAGGCCTGCAGGCGCAGGCTGCGCAGGCGCAGGCCCTCGACCTCACGACGACCATCAATCAGTCGATCCAGCTGTCGGGCTCGGGCGCCGAGGCCTCGCGCGCGGCGATCACGCAGCTGATCCAGGGTTTGCAGTCCGGCGTGTTGCGTGGCGAAGAGTTCAACAGCGTCATGGAGCAGGCGCCACGCCTCGCGCAGGCGCTGGCGCAGGGCCTCGGCGTCACCACCGGCGAATTGCGCAAGCTCGCTGAGCAGGGCGCGCTGACCAGCGCCACGGTGATCAAGGCGCTCACCAGCCAGTCCGCCACCGTCGCAGCCGAGTTCCAGAAGCTGCCCTCGACGGTCGGCCGTGCGTTGCAGAACCTGCAGACGCAGTGGACGCTGTATGTCGGCGCCACTGATAACGGCATGGCCTCGAGCGCGAACCTGGCGCGCGTCATTGACGGGCTCGCCAAGAATCTGGACACGCTCGTTGCTGTGCTCTATGCCGCCGGCAAGGCATGGGCCGCCATCAAGATCGCGGGCCTGGCCGCCGACGCATACCGCTGGGCCACTGCGACCGCCGGCGCGACGGTCGCAGTGCAACAGAACACGGTGGCCGTCGCCGCCAACACCGCGGCGCACGGCGCAAACGCAGCCGCGCAGCGCGCGAGCGCCGCCGCCGGCACCGCGAACGCCGCAGCCGCGGCGGCCAGCACCGCGCGAATCGGTGCCGCTTCCGCGGTCCTCGGCCGCTTCAGCGGACTGCTCGGGCCGTTCGGCCTGGCTGTCGCCGCGCTCGGGCCTGAATTCGTCAGCCTCGGGAAGTGGATCGGGGAAAGCATCGCCAAGCTGCAGGGCTACGGCAAGGTGATGAAGGACGCAGAGGACCGGACTCGCCTGCAGGAAGAGGCCGCCAGGGCCAACGCCGCCCAGCAGCGAGCCCTCGCCGTCGCGCTCGAGGAGGCGCGAAACAAGCAGTTCGAACTGACCAAGGACGCGCAGGGCCTGATCGCCAAGTTCGACGAGATGCGCACGAAGGGCGACAGCGCCGCTGAGGCCATCGGGAAGATCGGCAAGGACTTCGACCTCGCCAGCGTGCCCGGCATCGCCAACGCCGCGGCCGTGCTGGACAAGCTCGCCGCCGATGGCAAGCTCAGCGCACAGCAGTTCCAGGACGCCTGGGCACAGGCGCTCAGCGGCCAGGATCTCGCCGTTTTCGAAACCAACGCCCGCGCAGCCTTCTCGGGCGCCACGCGCGAGGCTGAGCGCCTGGCCTCGATGCTCGAGGGCTCGGCGCGCGAGGCAATCCGCCGCACTGGTCTCGAGTACGACGTCCTCGCGGGCGGCATCGGCAAGGCATCGCGCAGCGCGATCAACGATACCGACGCCATCATCCAATCCCTCGACCGCCTCAAGGCGCAGGGCGTGGATACGGCGCAGGCGCTGTCGGCGAGCATTTCCAAGGGGATCCAGACCGCCGACAGTCAGCGGGCGATCGACGCGCTACGCGGTCAGATCGAGCGGGTGCGTACCGCCCTCGGCGATCGAATCGCGGACGGGCTGCTGCAGCAGGCGGCCCAGCAGGCCGACGAGCTGCGCCTCAAGGTGGAACAGCTCAAGCCCGGCATCCAGAGCGCAGCCGAGGCGATGCGCTTCTTCGGACTGCAGAGCGCCCAGCAGCTCAAGGCCGCGGCCGACAACTCACGCGAAGCCTACGACGTGCTCAAGACCAGCGGCGCCGCCAGCGCGGCCCAGCTGCGGGAAGCATTCGTGCGAATGGCGAACGACGCGATCGCTGCAAACAAGGGCATCGCGCCGACGTGGCTGCAAACCGAGGATGCCATCCTGCGTTCGCGCGAGGCCGTCGAAGGCTTCGGCCGCTCGACGATCGATGTGCTCGACCGGACCGGCGCGAAGTGGCGCGAGTATGGGCAGATCGTGCGGCAAGAGGGGGCTGCGACGCCTGGCGTGATCGGCCCGAATCAAGACGTGCGATCGCGACTCGGCGACACGCGCGAGCAGCGCCTGTCCGGGCAGAACGCCGTCGACAACCGTCTGCAGTTCCAACTGCGGGACAAGCTCAACGCCGGCACGTTAAGCGCCAGCGACCTGGCCGACCTCAAGAACGTAGTGGCAGCGCTTCGCCAGAACGGTCAAGTCAACGCCGACGTCATGCGGCGCAATCCTGGCGCCATCTCGTTGGAAGGGCAGGCCGACGACAGGGCATGGCAGCGGGTGCGTGCGCAGTTCGAAGCGGCGATCCAGCGTTTCGAGGCACCAGCGCGCGACACCGGTGGCAAGAGCACGACGCACAAGGTGGACATCAAGGTAGGCGGCGAAGCGGGGAGCGTCGGCGTGAACTCGGAAGACGACGCGAAGACCCTCGTCGAGCTACTGCAGCGCATGAAGGGCCGCAGCTCATGAGCATCACCCTCGCACACGAGGGCGCGGAGCTGCCCCTCGACGCCGACCTCTACTGGGAGGACGAATACCAGCACAGCCCGGTCGCCCAGTCTGTGGACGTCGGCCTGACCGGCGCGCTGATCGTGCAAGTCGACGGCGATGCCGAGCGGCCTGGTCGCCCGATCACGCTGCGGCCCGAGGACGACAACAGCGCTTGGATGATCCGCGCCGACCTCGACGCCCTCAACGAGTGGGCGGCTATCGCCGGCGCTGTCTTCACGCTCACGCTGCGCGGCGTGGCCCGCAGCGTCATGTTCCGCCACCAAGACAAACCGGCCGTCGACGCGCGCCCCGTCGTGCATTTCAGCGATGCGCAGGCAGACGACTACTACCTCGTCACCCTCAAGTTCATGGAAGTCTGAGCAATGCCCATCCTTCAAGGCGATATCAAGCTCAAGAAAACGCAGGTGATGGCCGACACCCAAGACGGTGGCGGCGCACCCACCGGCATCGCGATCGCTGACGGCGCAAACAACGCCGTGTTCCCCGACGTGTCAGAAATGGACCGCGCCTTGGGCCGCGTGAAGCTGCGCAAACTCGCGCTCCATGTGGACACGGCGAACGCCGACATGCTGCTGGGCGCGAACATCATCGTCGCCGAGCCGCCGGACGATCCGAACATCTCGATCACCCTGTTCAACACGAAGGCGTTCTTCGACCGCCGCACGGATGCCGTGTCGCGGCTGGAGTCGTATCTCAACGTCGGCCCGCAATATGCCGGCGTGCTGTACGGCAACCACATCGCCGGCCAGAGCACGATCCTGCTTTACCAGAAAACCGATGTGCTCCCGGCCAAGGGTGCCACGATGGTGCTGACCAAGCGCGAGGGCTACGGAGATCAGTTCACTCAGTATGTCCGCGTGGTCGATGCCTCGGCCACGCAACAGAGCTTCGAGGACGGCAGCGGTGTCTACCAGCGCTACGTTGTCGAGATCGAACTGCTGAACGTTTTGGAGGCGGACTTTCCGGGCTTCGACGTGCAGCGCTTCGACTACACGAAGGCCCAACTCGCCGCGGCGACGAAGATCAGTTCCACGGTGGTCGCCAACGCCGCGCGCTACTACGGCGTGAGCGCGTTGGCCTTGGCGGCGGCGCTTGGCTCCTACACGGTGCAGGCCGCTTCGGCGTTCACGCAATTGGTGCCGAGCGCGCAGATCGAATCCCCCGTGGCAGATGCGCGGACCAACCAGGTTGCGGACGCGGTCCTGAGCAGTGGCAGTGCGACGGTGCAGACCCTCACCGGCGTCTGGAGCCCGACGAACAACCTGTTCATCGGGGGCGCCTTCGCGCCGAACTCCCTTTCGGTGGTGCGCGGTGCGGTCGCGGTCACGGACGCCGGTGGGCGCCTCATGAGTGCTGGATCGCAAGTGGGCACCGTGGACTATGCCAACGGCATTCTGTCGCTGACGGTGGACCTGTTCGGCAGCAGCGCAGGCACACACACGGTGACTTCGTCGCTGGCGGCGGTGCCCCCGAGCGTTAGCGTTTCGCTGGGCATTCCGGTCACCGCCGAATCGCGCTCCCTCAACTACGTGCGCACGCTGACGCCGAAGCCCGCCGCGGGCACGCTGCTGGTGAGCTACCTGGCCCAGGGAAACTGGTACGAACTTCGCGACCTCGGCAACGGCGAGGTGCGTGGATCGGAGACGGCCTACGGCGCGGGCATGCTGAACCTGAGCACCGGCACTGCGACGCTGACGCTGGGCGCGTTGCCCGACGTGGGTAGCGAAGTGATCCTGCAGTGGGTCGAGGATGCCGCCGTGCGAAGCACGGAAGCCCTGACGCTCGAAAACGACGGCAAGCTCTACTGGATCATCAACACCAGCGGCGCCAATGCCGATGAGCCGGGCAGCAAGGCCATCGCGCCGGGCGCGCTCAGCCTCACCTGGCCGGACGCCGCAAACACCCGCACCGTCACCGACAACGGCGCAGGCGGCCTCGCCGGCTACGGCACGGGCACCGTTGACTATGCCCGCGGCATCGTCAAGCTCAGCCCTACGACGCTGCCGCCGAAGGGCACGTCGGTGACGGTCGATTTCACCGCCGGCACGCTGGCCAGCGCCACCGCGCCCGTTTCGAGCGGCGCGGGCAATGTGGGCGCGACCAACCTCACCCCGGGGTCGGTCTCGATGACCGTGGATGCCCAGCCCAAGGTGATCTACGGCCCCGACATCGTGAGCGCGGGCGGCCCTGCCAGTTTCCTCATCACCGACGACGGCGCCGGTGGCCTGCGCGTCTACGTGCGTGGCATTTGGATCGCATGCGGTTCCATCGACTACGTGACCGGTGACTTCGAACTGCTCAGCGGCGCCGTCTTCTCCAGCCCGGCGGCCATGGTCGGCGCGTTCGCATTCATGGACTTCTACGAGCGCACCAATACGCCCGCCTTCACCCTGGAAACATCGGCATGAGCACCATCGTCGTCAACCCTTCTGCGGCAGGCGCCGGCGTCAAGCGGGCGGCCCTTGCTCAACTGATGGCCGCCGGCATGACCGGCGTCATCGACCTGAGCGGCGTCGCATCCGCCTCGGTCAAGTACGCCACGGCCACCAGCGCACAAAGCACGACTTCGAGCTTCGGCGAAGTGAAGCTCAAAGCGCCGGTGGAGAACGCCTACACCCTGTCCGGCGTGCGCTTCACCCAAGGGGGCAAGGACTACATCGTGAAGGCGTCGGGTGCCGTGCACAACGACATCAATCCGGCGACCGGCAACGGCACCAGCGTGGGCACGCTGACGGCCGCGCAGGGCGAATTGACCCTGACCGCCTGGCCTGCGGGCTCGACACCCGTGGTCACGAACTGGCGCGCTCTAGCGGGAGCGGCCGTGAGCGGCGACGACACGCCTTACAAGTCCTACGGCGTGTCGTTTCGCACCGCTGCGGCGCCGCTGCGGCCCAGCGGGTTTTCCGTAACGGGCACGATGGCCGATGACTCGGCGGTCAACGTGGTGGCGGACGCCAACGGCGTCATCAACGGGACGCGCGTGAAGGGGCGTGTGGACTACACGACCGGCGTCGTGCGACTGGTCTTCGTGACGCCGACGCCCGCGGCGGGGATCAGCCCCGTCGATCTTTCTTACCTCGGCATCCCGGGCCTGACCACGGCCTACGTGGACCTCGTGCAGCAAGAGACGCTGCGCTACAACGCGGTGGCATATGCCTACCTTTCGATCGACGCTGAACTGCTCGGCCTGAGTTCGGTGCGGTTGCCTACCGATGGCCGCGTGCCGATCTACCGTGCGGGCGAGGTGGTCGTGGTGGGCCGCACGCAGCGACTGGCGCCCGTCACGGCGGTCAACGGTGCAACCTTCGACACCGGTCAAGAGCGCCTCTCGCGTGTGCGCGTGATCGGCGCTGGTGAGGGGGGCAAGGATGGCGCGACGATCAATACGGGCTACACGGTGGACTTGGAGTCCGGCACGGGCACCTGGGTCGATGTGACGGGCTACGCGCAGCCGGTTGTCGTTGAGTACCGCTACGAGGATGCCGCACAGGTCCGCCGCGCCGATATCGATGGCCGTCTGACCCTGATGCGCCCGCTGACGCACGACTACCCGGCGGACGGCACGAGCTTCGTGTCCAGCGCGCTGGTGTATGGCGACCTTCAGTCGCGCGTGCAAAACGTCTTCGACCAGTTCACCTGGGACGGCAGCACTTTTGACGACGTGTTGCATGGCGATCCGGCCACGGGCACCTACAACAACATCGATCACCCGATCACAACTACGAACCGTGGCGCCGTCACCGAGCGCTGGGCGCTTCGATTCACCGGCACCACCGGCGGCCTAATCGTCGGCGAACACCTTGGGGTGATCGGCACGTTCACTACGGGCACGGAGACCGCGCCCATCAACACCGCGACGGGCGAGCCGTACTTCGTTGTGCCGGAAGGCGGATGGGGTCTCGGCTGGAGCGCCGGCAACGTGCAGTTCCTCGCCACGGTGGCCGCGATGGGCAACGTGTGGGTCGCACAGACCATCAAGCCGGGCATCGAGGGCGATGGGGACTATTCATTCACGCTGCTCGCACGCGGCGACGTAGACAACGAGGGTTAAGAAGATGGCGCAGAAGTACTACCACTCCGGCCTGAGCGGCGCGCCGGTTCTCAACGGCGCCGCAGGCAGCCTGATCGCCGTGATCGATGCGGTCAACGATGGCTGGGGCATGGCAACCGCAACTTCCCTCGTGGTCAGCGGGGGCATCGCGACGGCGACTTTTGCGTCGCCGCACGCCGCCGACGTGGACATCACCGTGCGCGTGGCCGGGGCCACGCCAAGCGGGCTGAATGGCGATTGGATGCTGACGGCTAAGGGCGGTAGCACCATCTCCTGGCCGACCGCCGTGGCTGATGGTGCCGCGACGGGGACCATCACGGTCAAGATCGCGCCGCTGGGCTTGCAGAAGGCGTTCACTGGCACGAACAAGGCGGTTTACAAGTCGACGGCCCCGGCTGCCACCGGCTTCTGCCTGCGGGTGGACGACACGGCCACCACGTCGGCTCGTGTTGTTGGCTATGAGTCCATGACGGACGTGGACACCGGCACCAACGCCTTTCCGACGGCTGCGCAGGTCACCGGCGGCATGTTCTGGAACAAGTCCGCCACGGCGGGCAGCACGGCGATCCCATGGGAAATCCTTGGCGACGAGCGCGGCTTCTACTTCATGAAGGCGGTCCGTGTGCCTACGAGCAATACATACGTCGGGCGCGACTGCAACTGGTTCGGCGATATCACCAGTTTCAAGTCCACCGATGGATATGCATGCGTTCTTGTGGGGTCCACAGCGCTTGCTGACGACACGGGCGGGAATGTCGGATGGCTTGCGTCTCCCTCGCAGGGGGCAACCACACCTTCATATGTCGCACGTTCGCTGACGCAGATCGGAACGTCGGCGCGCGGATACCGTACAGCAACTGTCGCGGCCTCTGCCGCTGCGACCTCAAGTGTCTTCTCGGGAGGCACGGTAGATGCCTGTTTTGGGACTTACCCGGCAGCGGCCGATCTCTCGGCGCGAACGACTCCCATCATGTTCGCGGAGAACCCGGGTGTGACAGCGACCGACACGCAACTGCGGGGCCTGTTCCCGGGCGCATATTCGAGCTTGCTGCGGATTCCCGGCGGCACGTTCTCCGCGCGCGACACCATCGACGCGACGGGCGACATGGCGGGCAAAAAGCTGCTGGTGTGCCCCGGCTATTCAGCCCCCGCGGTCCCAAGCTCCACACCCGGCGCCTTCTTTCTCGACATCAAGGGGGCATGGCGTTGACCAACTTCACCGTGCGTGTCGGTGTCATCCGACCGCAGTCGCTGACGCCCATCAGTAGGGAGGCAACGACGCGATTTTTCGCCGCACCCGCTCTGTTTGTGCGCGACATCTATCACGGCGGCCTCGGGCGCATCGGTCCGTTCACCGTCAAGGTGGACGGCGACCCCACCGACCTGCCGCTGCGTCGGCTCGTGCGCTTGTACCGCGACCGAGACGGCATCTTCATTCGCGCGACCTGGAGCGACGCCACCTCCGGCGTCTACCAGTTCGACTGGGTGGACCCGCGCGAGCGCTATACGGCCATCGCCTACGACTACGAGCACGACTACCGCGCCGTGGTCGCCGACAACCTCGCCCCCACGTTGATCACCTGACATGTTCGCTCAAGGCCCCACTGTCGATGCCGCCATGGTTCAAGGCGTGGCCGCGCACATCAACACTCGTGCGAATCCCACCTATGCGCTAATTTTCTCGACGACGCAGCCCTCGACACCCGGCACACCAGTGAGCGATACGCCGTTGGTGACTGCGCTCTTTGGCCCGGCGAGCGTGACCGCCGGCGTGCTGGCGCTCGCGCAGGTCGATGCGAGCGGGGATCAGATTCTCGTGAGCGGTGATGCCACGTGGATTCGCCTGTTCGACGGCGACGGCGCCTGGCTGGGCGACGGTGACGTGACCGACGAGACGGGGGCGGGCTTCGCCAAGGTGCTGGGCACGGACGGCACGCGGCTTCGCGCGGGGGCGCGGGCCAAGATCACGATCTCGCTGGCATGAGCGGCGATGGCGACCTGCTTTTTCGCTACCCGGCACGCACGCACGGCAACCTCGTGTTCGGCGCCGATGACGGCGGCGAAATTCCTACCTCGCACATCGTCGGCGCTGGGGCGCTCGCGCGGCCGACGTGGGGCGGCGTTGTTGAGCGCATTGAAGCGCTGGTGGCTTCTGCGGTGCTGGTGCGGCCTTCGGCATGGGCGGGCACCGTCGTCTATGTCAGCGACACGCAGCGGCCTCTCGTCGGCCATGTGGCCTCGGGCTTTCAGGACGGGCGTGAGCTGGAGGCGGGGGCCTCGACCGCATCGCAGGACGCACGGCGAATGGTCGCAGGCGGCTCCATGCGTCAGCAGCGCGCCGAGGCCATCGATTCGGCAGTCACCGAGCGCGCGCGTGACGCGACGCGCGCCGGCTTCCCGATCCACGTGCGCATGCAGGACGGGGATACCCGGAGCGCGCTGCACTCGGGTGGCTTCGCCGATGCTCGGCGTCTTCGGGCCGGCGGAGCGGTGTCTCTTCAAGACGGGCGCCCGGTGCGCGTGGGCGGCAGTTTGCGCGTGCGAGACGGCCTGCATGTGTCTGCGGCCGGCAGCCGCATGCTGTTTCAGGACGGCAGGCCCCTGCAGATCGGCACTCAGGGGCGTGTGCGCCGTGGGCGGCCTGTGGTGCTTGGTGGCGAGCAAGCTCGCTTTCAGGATGCTGTGCCGCCTCGGCCGGGCATCTACACGCCGACGCACCCTGAGCCCGAAGACCCGTGTTACGTGCCTGACGGTGATCTTGTGTTCTCCGCCCCGTGGACGGCGCACGGCAACCTCATTTTTGTTTGCGAGCGGCACGACGGGCCGGGGCCCGTCGAAACCGTCGTTGTGCCTGTCCGAAGGATTTACACCGTGATCAACACTGCAACGCTTCGTCGGGTCGACGGCGATGTGCTCATTCCCACGCTCGCGATGACGCTGACGATCGACGTTGAGTCGTGGACGTGGGGATTCACCGCCCGCACGCCTGGCAGTGCGCTGCCGGACCTTGAACCGGGCGCCGGCGGCCAGCCCGTCGAAGTCGAGGCACAAATCAACGGGGTGCCCTACCGCGCGCTAATTGAGGGCATCACGCGCGAGCGCGTGTTCGGCCGCTCGGACTTGAGCGTGACAGGCCGCGGCAAGGCAGCTGTGCTCGATGCGCCGTACACGCCGCTCTCGACGTTCGGCAACCCCTTGGCCGCGCGCACGGCCCAGCAGCTCACCAACGACGTGCTGACGCTCAACGGCGTCAGCCTTGGGTGGGCAGTGAACTGGTCGCCGGAGGATTGGCTGGTGCCAGCCGGCGTGTTCTCCCATCAGGGTTCGTACATGACGGCGCTCAACGCGATCGCTGGCGCGGCCGGGGCCTACATCCAGCCGCACCGCACCGGCAAGAGTCTCGATTTCCTCCTGCGCTACCCGGCCAAGCCGTGGGAGTGGGGCGACGTGACGCCGGACTACGAACTGCCGGCCGATGTGGTGCAGAAGGAAGGCATCGTGTGGACCGACAAGGCCGCCTACAACCGCGTCTTCGTGCGTGGTGTGAAGGTGCCGTATCTCGGCCAGGTGACGCGCGCGGGTACGGCCGGGGACATTGATGCTCCGATGGTGACGGACCCCCTGATCACCACGACCGTTGCGGGTCGCCAGCGCGGCCTGCCTGCCCTGGCCGATGTGGGTCGCCAGGCGGCCGTGTCGCTGCGCCTGCCGGTGCTGGCCGAGACGGGGATCATTCCGCCGGGCAAGTTCGTCCGGTACGTTGATGGCGGTGTGACGCGCATCGGCCTGGTCCGTAGCACCTCGGCGGCGATCGAGCGCGCGGAAGAGAAGCTCACCATCTGGCAAACGATAGGAGTGGAAACCCATGTCGGTATTTAACCCTTGGAAGGCGCTGCAGGCGCTGGTCGCTGGTCCGGCGCTGCAGGCTGGCGTAGTGCTGAGCATCGAAAGTGGCGTGGCGACCATCCAGCTGCCCGGCGGTGGCATCGTGCAGGCCATCGGAGAAGCGACGGTCGGGCAGACGGTCTTCTTCCGCGGCAATGCGATCGAGGGAGAGGCCTTGGAGGCTTTGCCGATCGACGTGATCGAAATTTAGACCGCACCTTCCCAGCTCCAAGCCCGCTCGCGCGCAAGCGCCGGCGGGCTTCTTCATTTCTGAAAGGCACCACGCATGGCAACCATAGACCGAAGGGTCAGCGACGCGCAGCTGCGCGCGCATCTGCAGGCCGCGAACATCCCGACGCCGCCGGAGCAAGACCGCATGGAGGTTCGCGTGTACGCGGCCTACGTGACGCTGGCCTTCATGAACGACCTGATCGGGCCGATCACCTACGTGTTCAAGCTCGAGCCGACCATGCTGTTCAAGGTGGCGTCGCTGTCGCCTTCGAACTACTTCGTCGGCGCGCTCTTCCTGGCCGCCCTTGTGCTGATGGTGCCGCACTGCCTGCACCTGATCTTCATGCCGAACCGGCTGTCCATCCGTTGGCCGCGCCGCCTGGCGACGGTGGCCGGCGTCATCTCCTGCATGACGTGGTTCTACCTCGCGCAGCTTGCGCGACCGCTCGACATCGGCCCCTCGCTGCAATGGCTGTACGGCCGCCAGGCGCTCGAGTCGTTGGGCGTTGCCGCGCTCTTCGCCATTTCCCTCAACGCGCAGCTGCTGCGCCGCCTCCACGACTGGTTGATCGCACGATGAAAAACACTCGCCTCGTCCACTTCCTCCTGCTCGTTTGGGCGCTCGTCTTCGTGAAGGCGGTCTACGCCGCCGGCTCGGTCACTTCGCTTTCGCTCGACGTGCGCAGCTGGGACTACGAGTCGCTGCTGTGGGGCGCGATCGCAGGCTTCCTTGGCGGTGCGCTGCGCACGATCTTCACGCTCGCGAGCGAGAACGTCGCGGTCTACCGCGTGCTGCGCGAGGCCCGCAAAGACCTGATCGTGTCGTTCCTCGCCGGCGGCCTGGCCTACCTGATCATCATCGCCGTCTCCTCCAAGCTGCCCGAGTTAATAACCCGCGAGATCCGCATGGTCGTGATCGTGTGGGCCGGCTGGCAGCGCATCGCCTTTTTCAAGCGCGTCGACCAGCTCGTTACCAGCAAGCTGGACAAGCTCAATCAGGACTTACGCGGCGGTGCCCCGGCCGATCCCCCCGCGTCCGACGTCGTTTCCCTCGGCGACAAGTAGGAGCACTCCATGAGCAACCTTTCCGCATTTCTCGACATGCTCGCCGTGTCGGAAGGCACGAGCACCAGCCCGGCCACCAAGAACAACGGCTACGACGTGATCGTCACCGGTATCGACCGCGTGCCCGAGGTCTTCACCGACTACAGCGACCATCCGTTCGCCAAGGGCCGCAAGTCCAAGGTCATCAACTCCAAGGGCCTGACCTCGAACGCCAGCGGGCGCTATCAGTTCATGCTCAAGGACTGGGCGCACTACCGGGCGCTGCTCAAGCTGCCGGACTTCGGCCCGCAGTCTCAGGACAAGTGGGCCGTGCAGCTGATCCGCGAGCGCGGTGCGTTGCCCCTGATCGACGCCGGCCGTTTCGATGAAGCGGTCGCCCGCGTCCGCAACCTGTGGGCGAGCCTGCCGGGCGCCGGCTACGGCCAGCCGGAGCACAACCTCGGCCAGCTGCGCGCGGCGTACCTGGCCGCCGGCGGGGTCGTGGTGTGATCCTCTCGGACCTCAAGACCTGCGTCCTTTGGGCGCTGGGCCTGGCCTTGGCCGCAGCGCTCGCCGCGGCGGCATGGCAGGGCCGTCAAGCTGCTGCAGCGCGAGCTGACGCCGCTGTCGAGCGCGCGGACTTCGCCGATTACCGCGCCACGGCAGCCGAGTCGGCACGCCTGGCCGAGAAGGCCGAACGACAGGAAGAGGAACGGCGCCACCTAGCGCAGGGAAAGGCTCTCGATGAAGAACGCGCTCGCACGTTTGCCGCTCGCGCTGATGCTGACGGCTATCTTGCTGCTGCTGGCCGGCTGCAAAGCCGCCTCGATACCGCAGTCGCCGCCGCCCGTGCGGCCCGCGCAGATTCCGCCGCTGCCAGCGGCAGCTCGGCAACCGCCGATCCCGTCGGAGTGCTTGCCGACGTGCTCGGCCGCTGCGAGCGCCGAGTTGGACTCCTGGCTGCTTATGCCGACAAGGTCCGCATCGCAGGCGCAACCTGCGAAGCCAGCTACGATGCCCTGACCCCGGCCCCCAGTCCGAGCGCGCCGTGAACGTCGCGATCGAGCGGATGCTGGCCTACCGTGCCCGCCTGGTGGTGGCCGGCAAGTTCCTCGAGGCGAGGGCAGTGGAGATGTGCATCACGCTCGCCAAGCGGTCGACCGGCCGACCGAGTCGCCAACATAGCGACAACGTTGCACCCGCTGCCAACATACATTGGAGCGCGGGCGGCGCGGCTTTGGGGAGCGGATTGTCTGGGGGGAATCAGGCTGCGAGTAGTCGTCCTGAGTCACGTTAGGCGTGCTTCACGCAAGGATTCCAGGGAGCGTTCAGGTGGATTAAAGAAATTGCCCCCACAACTCTGCGATCCAGATCATCGAGTTCTTTCTGAGGTAGATAACGTAAAAAACGGGGACAAGGCCGATGATTAGCGGGCCGTAATTTTCCATGAAGGAAGGCCTCGCCACCATTGCTTTGAGGTGGATGAATGCCCATCTGGAAATAATTCTCCCACGAATTGGAACGTATTGGCGTTCCTGGCCTTGTAGGGCGTTGCGATTACTAGGTGGATAAATTACGGCGTGAGGGTTGTACCAACTTGGGGCACTGAGGAAGCGGATCAAACGGTGATGCCTCCAAGGTCTCAAAAAATTTAATCGCACTGGGCCAATAAGGGAGCGCCGAGAAGTGAGGCCAAGTAGATCGCCGATGCCCAATATGAGCTGGGCTAAGCAACGTGAAAATAACGAAGAAGGCCTGTAGCCAGGGCCTCCAAACAGTTTTATTCGCACGACGCTTGATTTAAGGCCGTCATCGCTTGGAATTAGTCGAAAATCATGTTTCGAAATTCCTGCGAGGCGATAGCCCAATTCATCCATAAATACGGCGTCAAGGACCTTCCTGTAGGATTTTGCGCCCTCTTCAACGAAGTACTGATAGCTGCGCAGATAATAATAAAGCCATATAACCCATCCGAAATGAAGGATGGCGTCCTCATTATTAAATTGCACTGTCGCGCCGATCAGTGAGATTCCCTGAATTTTGGCCTCTGCATAGTAAAAAAAACTAAGTAGCCCGGTTACGATTAGAAGTTTATTTTGCGCCGTCGATTTTTGATCTTTTCCATCCATTACATCTCCTTTTATATCGGCCCTCTTTACTGGATCATATGTGTCATCGCGCTAATGAGCAGGCGATCAATTCTTTAGGTTGAACTTTCGACCTTGAAGTCGTAGCAGATAACGAGGGGCGTGGGCAGGATGTCGTTGACTCCATCCTTGTGCGGGCGCGGGACAAAGTAGACGAGCGATCCACAAGCTTTGGTCCCCTCATTTTCTTGTCTCACCGTCGCGCCACCGCCGCATCGGTAGGGCGGTGTCTCAATGGCGGTTCGATTGGGGGGTGGAAATGCGGAGACGACTTAACAGGCGATTCCGTTTAGCTGCACCCGCGAGTGGCGCAGAGCCGACGGGCTTCCTCCAGCTCGCCGAGTAGTTCCCGTCCGCGCGTGTCGCAGCGAGTGGCCGCCGCGGCGGCCTCGGTGGCAACGGATTGTTCGTACATGGCGCCGGCGAGGTTGTTGTTCGCCCTGGCGCGGTTCGACAGGATCGCGCGCTGCTGGGCGTCGCATGCGGCTCGGTGCCGTTCCATCTCGATGGTCTTGTCCCGCAGCTTGTACTGGGCGTCGAAGCGCAGCCGCTCGGCCTCGGCCTGTCGGTTCTGCTCGTAGATCGATGGACGCGCGGCTGCTGGAGTAGGCGCCTCGGGGCTGGGGAGGGGAGGCTTTGGTGCCTCGACCAGCGGCTTGATCGTCGTCTGCGCCTGGCTGCGTTCACACGGCTGCTCTTGGAAGCTGACCTTCCCAGCACCGTCGACGCACTTGAACAGGGCGAACGCGGGCTGAGCTGCGAAGAATGCGGCGGCGACGATGAGAAAGCGCATGGCGGGACCTCCGGGGCGGGATGGTATCTCGGGCCGGTAGAGACGGACCGTGTCAGTCCGGCACTTCTGCGCCGTAGCGTGCGGCCACGATGGCTCGGCCGACAGCAACGCGCGGGGTAGCGCCCTCTTGCCAGGGCGCGCGGCCGTCAGGGAATCGGCTGCCTGGCTTCCCGGTCACGATCGCGCACCACTGGTAGCCTTTCCCCGGCATCGGCGCGACGTGGATGGCTTCGCGCTCGAGCAGCCGGTCGAAGGCCGGCCAGTCGTTGGCATAGTCGGTGCCGGCCGGCTCGCCCATGGCCTTGGCGATCCAGGCATTGAGCGCGGCGCCTGCAAGGTCGGAGGTCTTCATGATCCGTCAGGCCGGAAAAAGAAAGCCCGCCGAAGCGGGCAAAGCTGCCAAGGCAGCAAAGGGAGCCACAGGTTGCCCTGTAGCCGCTTCGTTTATCGCACAGCGTCCCCGCGGCTCTTGTGCTGAATTTTGCAGTCGCGCGTCAACTAAGCTGAACATTTCTTAACGTCGCGTCCTGGTGTTGCCGCCCTGACCTACAACGACGGCAGGGAGGATCTGCTGTGGCAAGAAGCGTTGCGATTTCGGTTGTGGAACTGGCACCGGGAGACTGGTACTTTTCGCTCTTGAGAGAGGTCGCGCTGCTGTCAAATTCAGGCGGCGACTTTTTGGTCTATGTGGAGTTGCCGGTCGCTTCGCCGAGACATGCTTCAGAGGTAGAAGCGTGGGTTGGCGCGCTGCAGCACCTGAGCTACTTCGATGAGGCGCGGCGGATCTCCACCGGGCCGATGCCGTCGTAGATCGTGGCCCCATCCTTGAGCGACGTCACAGTCCAGCGATCACCGGGCGTGACCTTGTAGTCGCCCGGCGCCAGCGGCAACTCGGTTTCGTCGTGGGCTTCGGCGCTGTACCAGGTCGGCGTGTGGAGGATCGTGGTCTCGGAGGGGAAAAACTCTGCTTGGCTCATAGTGGAAAGGCTACACCTTCGGTGGTACGAAGAACCCGGCCTCAGATCGCCGGCATCATCTGCGAGTGCTCCTTCAAAGAACTGATTGCGAAGTCGGCCTACTCGGAGCCGTCGCGCTGCGTGGGGACGACCTGCCAGACCTGGCGGTGCTCCTTGATTCGCAGCTTCCCCTCGTCGTGCCAGCACTCCCGCTGGATGCCCGAGATCAGCATGCCCGGTGCCTTCCCGTTCGGGAGGATGGTCGGCGTGGACATGTGGAGCATGCTGCGCATCCTCGCGGTGCCGTAGGCCTCCCAAAGGTCGGCCACCGGGGCATATGGCTCAGACTCGTGCATGCGGTTCATCTCGCCAAACACGACCATGCCGCGCATCGGCGGCGCGCGGCGGTCAGGCGCGATACGCTCGCCATCTTCGGCGAGCAAGGGGGTGACAACTGCGTAGAACACTGTACGAGCATACAGTATTAAAGCGGCGCAAAATCGACCGGATGTGCACCCGCTACATCACCCCCGAGGACCGTGAGATCGAAGCCTTCTGGGCGATCAACCGGAAGACCAATCGCCGCAACGACTGGAAGAACCTGCTGCAGGTGTTTCCGCTGTCAGGTGCAGCCTTCATACGCCGCGCGCGCGACGTGACGGAATACGAGCGGGAGATGGTTTTCGGGCAGTGGGGGATGATCCCGCCGTGGTCACCGACGCACATCCCTCAGGCGAAGCAGACCAAGGAGCAGAAGGAAAAGGACCAGCCGGGCAAGAGGCTCAGCACGGTCAACTCGCGCACGGACCGCATGGAGAAGTCCTTCACGTTTCGCAATGCGTGGAAGCGGGGGCAGCGGTGCATCATCCCTGCCAGCAGCTTCGATGAGCCCAACTGGGAGACCGGGAAGAATGTTTGGTGGCGTTTCCGCCGTTCCGACGCGAAGCCGTGGGGCCTGGCTGGTCTCTGGGACGTCTGGAAGGACCCCAAGACCGGCGAAGAGTGGACAGCTACACGATGCTCACCATCAACGCGAACCTTCACCCGTTGATGTCGCGCATGCACAAAATCGAGATCGATCGGAAGACCGGCCAAGAGATCTTCGACAAGCGGTCCGTCGTACCACTCGAGCAACACAACTTCGACCGGTGGCTGACGTGCACCGTGGACGAGGCGCGCCAGATGCTAGAGCTGCCTTCGGCTGACCTGATGGCGGCCGGCCCGGCTGCAGAGGGGGGGCGCCAGAGGCCGAGGAAGAGGCCGCTGAGCCCTGAAGACTACCGCGGTGCGCAAGGCCCGAGACACCGGGGGAGCCACCGATCCCCGCGCATCCGCAGCCCGTCAGGGTGCCCCACCCGAGCCATTGCCACGCACCCGGCCGAATTGGCTATGCCGCTCGCAAAGCGTCAGAATTGGCTTCCGATTGGCGGCTGTCTCCGTAAGTTGTTGATTTCTTTTCGATTAATTCGATCTTGTAGCCGTCGGGATCGGTCACGAACGCGATCACCGTGGTGCCGCCTTTCACGGGGCCGGCCTCGCGCGTGACGTTGCCGCCCGCGGCCTTGATCTTCTCGCAGGCCGCGTAGGCATCGGGCACGCCGAGCGCGATGTGGCCGTAGGCGGTGCCGAGCTCGTAGCTTTCGGTGCCCCAGTTGTAGGTCAGCTCGATCTCGGCCTGGCCGGGATTGCCCTCGTCGTAGCCGACGAAGGCCAGGCTGTACTTGTACTCGGGGTTCTCGGAGGTGCGCAGCAGGTTCATGCCGAGCACCTTCGTGTAGAAGTCGATCGAGCGCTGCAGGTTGCCGACGCGCAGCATGGTGTGGAGGAGTCTCATCGCGTGGAGTCCGTGGGTGTTGTCGTGGGAGCCCGCTATTGTCGGTCTCCCGGCGCCCCGATCAAGCCGCTCGGACTTCCTCGGCGCGCGTGAGCAGCAGCGACTCGTGCTTGCGCAGGAAGTCCATCAGGTGCTCGGGGTACTCGGGCACCACCGCCGCGCGCACGCTGGGCCGCGCGGCCAGCGCCCGGCGCCAGGCATCGACGCGCGGCAGGGCATCGAAGAGCTTCGAGTCGACGAGGCGGTCGAACACCTCGAAGTAGCGGAACACCGGCGCGAACACCGCATCGACCAGGCTGAGGCGCTCGCCCGCGAAGAAGGGGCCGGCGCCGAGCGCGGCTTCGACGCGCGCGAACTTGTCGGCCAGGGCCTGGCGCTTCTGCGCGAACACCTCGGCGTCCTTCGTGGTCTCGTAGCCCCAGAGGTCGGCCAGGATCGCCGAGCCGAACTCCATCCAGGCGCGGTGCTCGGCGCGCGCGAGCGGGTCCTCGGGATGCAGCCGCGCGCCGGGCTGGGTCTCCTCGAGGTACTCGCAGATCACGTTGCTCTCGAACAGCACGGTCTCGCCGCCGTCGGGCCGTTGCACGCGCAGCAGCGGCACCTTGCCCAGCGGCGAGATCGCGAGAAACCACTCGGGCTTGGCCGAGAGGTCGATCACGACGCGCTCGAAGGCGACGCCCTTTTCGTGCAGCGCGATCGCGGCGCGTTGCACGTAGGGGCACAGCAGATGGCTGACGAGGGTGAGGGGCTGGGACATGGACGGGCGCTCCGGATGAATCGGTGGGGCCGGATTCTTCCGGGGGCGAACAACCTTTTCCCGAAAAGCCCATTCGGCAAAAGAGCGTCCTGTGCTAGGCCTCAGCGGCTCGAGGTCTCGATCCAGCGCGTGATGCGCCCCCCATGCATCACGCCGATGCGGTCGGCCATGGCCTGCGCCTCGGCCTCGTTGTGGGTCACGAGGATCGCGGTCTGGCCGGCCTGGCGCAGGATCGCGCGCACCTCCACCGTGAGCCGTTCGCGCGTGGCGCCGTCGAGGTTGGAGAAGGGCTCGTCGAGCAGCAACAGCGCGGGCGCGGGCGCCAGCGCGCGGGCCAGCGCGATGCGCTGCTGCTGGCCGCCCGAGAGTTCGTGCGGATAGCGCTCGCCGGCCTCGGCCAGCCCGACCAGCGCGAGCATCTCGGCCACGCGTGCCTGCTGTCGAGCGCGCGGCAGCCGGCGCAGCCCGAAGGCGATGTTGCGCGCCGCGTCGAGGTGCGGGAACAGCGCGTACTCCTGGAACATCATGCCCACGCGCCGCGCCTCGGGCGGCAGGTGCTGCTGCGTCGAGGACAGCGTGCGCTCGCCGAGCCGGATCTCGCCCGCGCGCAGCGGCTCGAAGCCCGCGATGGCGCGCAGCACCGTGGTCTTGCCGCAGCCCGAGGGGCCGAACAGGCAGGCGATCTCGCCGGCCGCGAGCGCGAGCGAGAAGCCGTCGACCACGACGTGCGGGCCGCGCGGCGTGTCGTAGGCGAGGCGAAGGGCGTCGATGTGCAGGTTGGCGCTCATGGCGTGGCGGAGGATACGGGCTGGGGATCGGCCGCGTGCGCGGCCGCGAGCTGGCTGCGCGCCAGCAGCATCACGGGCAGCAGCCCGGCCGCCACGATCAGCAGCGCCGCGATCGCGCCTTCCTCGTAGGTGCCGCGCGCGGCCTCGGCATAGAGCCAGGTCGCGAGGGTGTCGAAGTTGGCGGGCCGCAGCAGCAGGGTGGCGGGCAGCTCCTTCATCGCGTCGACGAAGACCAGCAGCGCGCCAGCGGCGATCGAGGGCTGCAGCAGCGGCAGGTGCACGCGCCGCAGTGCGCCGAGGGCGCTCTCGCCGAGCAGGCGCGCGGCCTGCTCGATGGCCGGCGGAATGCGCGCCAGGCCGGCCTCGATGCTGCCGACCGGCATCGCGAGGAAGCGGATGGTGCAGGCCACCACCAGCACCACGCCCGCGCCCATCAGCGGCAGCCCCTGCCAGCCGAACGCGGTGGCGAGCGCGGCATCGAAGGCCAGCGCCGGCGTGAGCAGGCCGATGGCCAGCACCGTGCCCGGCACCGCATAGCCCAGCGTGGCCACGCGCGCGGGCCAGCGGCCACGCCGCGCGGCGCCGCCCTGGCCGCCCGGGTTGCGCGCGGCCCAGGCCACCAGCAACCCGGCCGCCACCGCGGCCACCGTGACGCCGGCCGCCAGCGCGATGGTGTTGGCCAGGCTCGCGAGCAGCCCGTGCGAGATGCCGCCGCCCTGGCGCAGCCGCTTGGCGCTTTCCCAGACCAGGTAGAGCGCCGGCGCGACGAAGCCGATCAGCACCGGCAGCGAGGCCGCCGTCGTCGCGGCCCAGGCCATGGCGCCGCGCAGCGGCCGCGGCTGCAGCGCGCGCATGCGCTGCGCCGAGCCGTAGCGCTGGTGGCGCCGGCCGTTGCGTTCGAGCCAGACCAGCGCGATCACCATGGCGAGCATGGCGCAGGCGATCTGCGCCGCGCCCGCGAGGTCGGAGCGCGTGATCCATGTGGTGTAGACGGCCACGGTGAGTGTCTGCACGCCGAGGAATTCGGAAGCGCCGATGTCGTTGAGCGTCTCGAGCAGCGCCAGGCTCAGGCCCACGGCCAGCGCCGGGCGCGCCAGCGGCAACGCGACGCGGAAGAAGGCGCCGCGCCGGTTCTCGCCGAGCATGCGCGCGGCCTCCATCAGGTGCGCGGGCTGGCTCATGAACATCGCGCGCGCCGTCATGTAGACGTAGGGATAGAGCACTAAGCCGAGCACGAAGACCGCGCCGCCCATCGAGCGCAGGTCGGGCAGGCGGAACTGGCGCGGGCTGTCGTAGCCCAGCAGCCAGCGGATCGCGCCCTGCACCGGGCCGATGGGATGCAGCAGGTCGAGGTAGGCGAAGGCGACGATGTAGGTCGGCATGGCCAGCGGCAGCAGCAGCGCCCAGTGCAGCACGCGCCGCCCCGGAAAATCGCAGGCCGTGACCAGCCAGGCGCAGCCGGTGCCCAGCGTCAGCACCAGCAGGCCGACGCCGCCCAGCAGCATGGCCGTGTTAGCGTGGCCTGCGGCAGCACGTGCGCGAACAGCGATTGCCAGTGCGCGAAGCCCTGGGCGCCGGGCCCGAGCGCGAGCCACAGCAGGGCGAGCACCGGCGCGAGCACGCCGGCCGCCACGAGCAACGCGGCCCCGCGCCACAGCGGGCCCACCGTCTGCAGCGTGCGGGGGCCGCGCGAGGCCCTCAGCATGATCTGCGATCGGAGAGAACCGGTCGATCCACGAGAACCGTTCGGGCTGAGCTTGTCGAAGCCTTGCGCGGCGCTTCGACAGGCTCAGCGTGAACGGTTTCTACTTCTCGAGCGCTCCCCGATCTCACTGGTCGAAGCCGACCTTGTCGACCAGCGCGCTGGCCTGCTTGCGGTACTTCGCGATCTCGGTCAGCGGCAGCGGATCGACCTTCAACTCGCCGATGGTCTGGCCGATGATCGGGTCGAGCGCGACACCCTTGCGCACCGGGTATTCGTAGTTGGCGTCGGCATAGAGGGACTGGGCCGGCTCGGACACCAGGAACTCGAGCAGCTTGACCGCGTTGGCGCGCTGCGGCGCGTTCTTCGCCACCGCCCGCGCCGCTGATGTTGACGTGCGTGCCGCCGCTCTTGGCGAAGGTCGGGCGCACCACCTTGATGGCATCGCCCCACTTGCGCGCGTCGGTGCCTTCCTTGGCGCTCTTCATCTGGCCCACGTAGTAGGAGTTCGCCAGGCCCACGTCGCAGATGCCGCCGAGGATGTCGCGCGCCACGTCGCGGTCGCCGCCGGTGGCCTTGCGCGCCAGGTTGGCCTTCACGCCGCGCAGCCACTGCTCGGTCTTGGCTTCGCCGTCGTGCGCGATCAGCGAGGCCACCAGCGCGGTGTTGTAGGGATGCTGGCCCGCGCGGATGCAGACCTTGCCTTTCCACTTGGGATGGGCGAGGTCCTCGTAGCGGAAGTTCGTGAGCGGCTGCGCCTTGTCGGCATAGAGCACGCGCGCGCGCATCGAGAGCGCGAACCACTGGCCATCGGCGCCGCGCAGGTTGGCCGGGATCGCCGATTCGAGCGCGGCCGACTTCACGGGCTGCGTGACGCCGCCGTCGACCAGGTCGACCAGGTTGCCGATGTCCACCGTCATCAGCACGTCGGCCGGCGAGCGCGCGCCCTCGGCCTTCACGCGCTCGAGCAGGCCGTCCTTCACGAACACCGTGTTGACCTTGATGTTGCTCTGCGCGCTGAAGGCCGCGATCAGCGGCTGGATCAGCGCCGGCTCGCGCGTGGTGTAGAGCGTCAGCTCTTCCGCCGCGTGCGCGGGCAGGGCGGCGATGGCGAGCCAGGCGCCGGTGGCGCCGATCAGGGCGTGTGCTGCGCGCGCGCGCCGATGCGTTGGGTCATGACGGGATCCTCCAGGGCGGTGATGTGTTCTAGGGCGATGCGGCGGCCGGCCCGCGGCGCCGATGCGAACGATTATCAACAGGGAGGAGAAGCGCGCGTCGTTTGGACTTACAAGCCGCAGGCTTACTCGCCCGGGCCGCCGCGACCCTTCGACGCCTGCAAGGCATCGAGCACGAAACGCGTCGGCCCGCCGACGTCGCGGTCGCCGACCGCGAGGCCCAGCTGCCGCCACAGCGCCGGGCTCAGCGGCCCGGATCGCGAGGCGCGGATCGGGCGCGCGCCCGTCCGCTTCCTCGGGCAGCAAGGCCGCGCCGTAGCCCGCAGCCACCAGCGTGCGGATCGCGTCGTTGTAGTTGAGCTCGATGCGCGGCCGGCAGTGCACGCCGGCCGCGGGAGAACCATTCGGCCGTCTGCCGGTAGAGCCGCGTGGAGGCGTCGTTCATGATCAGCGGCCGCTCGGCCAGCCATTGCGGCGTGAGGCGCTTCGGTGCCTTCCAGCTCGCCGGCAGGAAGCCGACCACGGCCTCGCGCCGCAGCGGCGTGACGTGCACGCCGCGCACCGGCGGCTGCGGCAGCGCCACCACCGCGAGGTCGAGGCTGCCCGCGGCGAGCCGCGCCATGCTGTCGTTGGAGGTCAGCACCTGCACGTTGACCTCGATGCCCGGATGGTCGCGCGCCAGCCGTTCGAGCGCGGGCGGCAGCAGGTGCGCGATCGCACCCGTCGAGGCGCCCACGCGCACGCGGCCGGTCTGCCCCGCGAGCTGGCGCCGCACGTCCTCCACGGCATCGTCGGCATCGGCCAGCAGCCGGCGGGCACGCGCGATGAAGCGTTCGCCCAGGGCCGTCGGCTGCGCGGGCCCGCGCCCGCGAACCAGCAGCTGGCCGCCGAGACGCGACTCCAGTTCCGCGATCTGCACGGTGACGGTGGGTGCGGCCAGGTGCAGCGCGCGCGCCGCATTGGCCAGCGACCCCAGATCGGCGATGGCGACCAGGGTGCGCAGGTGGTCGAGGCTCAGTTCTCGCATCGGTCTAATTTATCTTTTCTTAATCTGGAGTTCCATATATTTAGCTGGAGCCATCGCGGTCTCGTCCCTACGATCGCGCTCCATGGACCTCAACCTCTTCATCGACGGCGATCAGGGCACCACCGGCCTCGATCTGCAGAACCGGCTGCGCGGCGGGGAATTCCGCATCCGCACCCTGCCCACCCACCTGCGCAAGGACCCGGCCGCGCGCCGCGCCGCGCTCAACGAGGCCGACATCGCGATCCTGTGCCTGCCCGATGCGGCGGCACGCGATGCGGTGGCGATGATCGAGAACCCCTCGGTGCGCGTCATCGACGCGAGCTCGGCGCATCGCACCAGCCCCGGCTGGGTCTACGGCTTGCCGGAGCTGGCCGCGGGGCAGGGCGAACGCATCGCCTCGGCATCGCGGGTCACGAATCCCGGCTGCTATCCCACCGCCGCGATCGCGCTGCTGCGGCCGCTGACGGATGCGGGGCTGCTGCCCGCCGACTATCCGCTGGTCATCCATGCCGTCTCGGGCTATTCGGGCCAGGGCAGGGCGGGCGCGGAAGCGCACGAGGCCGGGGCTGGCGCGCATTCGCTGACCGTCTATGGGCTCGCGCTCGAGCACAAGCACGTGCCGGAGATCGAGGCCTACGCCGGCCTGTCGCAGCGGCCGCTCTTCGTGCCGGCCTACGGCAGCTACCGACAGGGGATCGTGCTGACGATCGGGCTGCATGCGCGGCTGCTTCCCGCCGGCGTATCGGGTGCGCGCATCCATGAATGCCTGGCCGAGCGTTATCTGGATGCGGCGCATGTGCGGGTGCTGCCGATGTCTTCCGATGCGCCCTTGACCGCGCTGGATCCGCAGGTCCACAACGGGACGAACGACATGAGCCTGGCGGTGGCGTTCAACGAACGCACGGGTCAGGTCGTGTTGAGCGCGGTGCTCGACAACCTGGGCAAGGGTGCGGCGGGGGCGGCGGTGCAGAACCTGCGGTTGATGGCGGGGGCGCTGGCGCCCGCGCAGTAGCGCCGGCGACCGCCCGGACCCGGAGCTCAGCGCCCCGCCGGAATCTCGAACACGAAGCAGGTTGTCGTGGCATGCGCATACAGCGTGCCATCGGCGCCCACCAGCCGCGCTTCCGCCGTCGCGAGCTGCCGCCCGCAGTGGATCACCTTGCCCTCGGCGCGCACGCGCTGCACCTTGGGCGTGAGGCCCTTCACGTAGTTCACGCCGAGCTCGGCCGTGGTGTAGCTGCGACCGGGCGGCATCATCGTGTGGACCGAGCAGCCCAGTGCGGAGTCGAGCAGGGTGGCGACCCAGCCGCCGTGGATGGTGCCCAGCGGGTTCAGGTGCTGCGGCAGCGGGGTGCCCTGGAAGATGGCGACGCCGGGGCTGATCGAGATGACGGTGAAGTCGAGCGTCTTGGCGATGGCGGCATAGGGGATGTCGCCGCGCAGCATGGCCTGCATGATCTCGAGGCCGGTCTTGCCGCTCACCTGCTCGGGACGCGCCACGCCGGGGCCCGGGCCGGCTTCGAGCTTCGCGATGATGTCCCGCTCCTCGGCAAGCCAGGTCTCGAGCAGGTTCTGGGATTCGGTCATGCGGTCATTCCTCCAGTTAGTTGCATATGCAATAGTTGCAGCTACGATAATAGCCCATGGACGCTCCCACCAAGCCACGCGGCTGCACCAGTTTCAAGGTGCGCCAGCTCTCGCGCCGACTCTCGCAGCACTATGACGCGGAGGTGTCGCGCAGCGGACTCAAGACCACGCAGTACTCGCTGCTGTCGCACCTGGCGCGGCTCGGTCCCTCGCGCCCGGTCGACCTGGCGGGCGAACTCAAGATGACGCCCTCGACGCTGAGCCGCAACCTGCAGCCGCTGATCGCCGCGGGCTGGATCGCGCAGGGCGCCGGCGCCGATGCGCGCAGCCGCCTGGTGCAGCTCACCGACAGCGGCGAAGCCAAGCGCCGCGAGGCGCTGGCCCACTGGAAGACGGCACAGCAGAAGCTCAATGCGCTGCTGGGCGTGGAGCGCGTGCTCGCGCTGCACCTCTTGATCGATGAATCGCTCGAGCTGCTCGGCGCGGACGACCAGGCCTGCGAGCTGGACTGACGCCCACCCGCACCGGCCTCTCCTTCTTCGCACACCCCACGCCCGCAGGCCCCGCGGTCCAGGCCCCTCTTTTCTCCGATTCCTCCATTCCCATTCCTCCAGAGGTCCCATGTTCGCCACCCAAGTCTCCGCATGGCTGCAGCGCCGCGGCATCCACTACGGATGGATCGTCGCCGCCATCACCTTCCTGACCATGCTGACGATGTCGGCCGCGCTGGGCCTGCCCGGCGCGATGCTGCAGCCGCTCGGCAAGGAGTTCGGCTGGAGCACCGAGCAGATCTCGTCCTCGCTCGCGCTGCGCTTCGCGCTGTTCGGCCTGATGGGTCCGTTCGCCGCGGTGCTGATGGAGCGCTGGGGCCTGCGTGCGGTGATCTGCACCGGCCTCGCGCTGGTCGGCCTGGGCATGGCGCTGGTGACGATGGCCTCGCAGCTGTGGCAGCTGTTCGTGCTGTGGAGCCTGATGCTGGGCCTGGGCACCGGCATGACGGCGCTGGTGCTCGGCGCGGTGGTGGCCAACCGCTGGTTCGTGGCGCGCCGCGGGCTGGTGGTGGGCATGCTCACGGCGAGCTCGGCCACCGGCCAGCTCGCCTTCCTGCCGGTCGCGGCCTGGATGATCGAGCACTGGGGCTGGCGCTCGGCCATCGTGCCGATCGTGATCGGCAGCCTGCTGATCGGCGTGCTGGCGCTGTGCCTGATGCGCAACCGGCCGTCCGACCTCGGCCTGCGTCCCTTCGGCGAAGCTGCCGACGCACCGCGGGCGCCGGCCGCGCCCGCCGCGGCGATCACCTTCGCCACGCCGTTCCGCGTGCTCAAGGAGGTCGCGACCAACCGCACCTTCCTGATCCTCGCCGCCACCTTCTTCATCTGCGGCCTGAGCACCAACGGCCTGGTGCAGACCCACTTCATCTCGCTGTGCGGCGACAACGGCATGGGCGCGGTGCCCGCGGCCTCGGTGCTCGCGATGATGGGCGCCTTCGACTTCGTGGGCACCATCCTGTCGGGCTGGCTGTCCGACCGCTACGACAACCGCAAGCTGCTCTTCTGGTACTACGGCCTGCGCGGGCTGTCGCTCTTCTGGCTGCCGCACTCGGAATTCACCATCTACGGCCTTGGGCTGTTCGCGATGTTCTACGGCCTCGACTGGATCGCGACCGTGCCGCCCACGGTCAAGCTCGCGGGCGCCACCTTCGGCCCGGCCAAGGTCGGCATGGTGTTCGGCTGGGTGTTCGCCGCGCATCAGCTCGGCGCCGCCACCGCGGCCTATGGCGCGGGTTTCGCGCGCACGCTGCTGCTGACCTACACCCCGGCGCTCTACGTCGCCGGCGCGGCCTGCCTGCTGGCGGCGCTGATGGTGATGGCGATCCGCCGTCCGTCGGCGCCCAAGAACAATGCGGCGCCCGCCACGGGCGGCACCGCCCCGGCCCGCGCCTGATCGTCCCCACGCCACGGAGTACCCGGCCATGACCGCTTCCGCCGCCGATCTCGATCCGCGCACCCGCCGCCTGCTCGAGGCGCCCATCGTTCCCACGCTGCTGCGGCTGGCCGCGCCCAACGTCCTCGTGATGGTGGCGCAGGCCTCGGTCGGCCTGATCGAGACCTACTTCGTCGGCAAGCTCGGCACCGACGCGCTGGCCGGCATGGCGCTGGTGTTCCCGATCGTGATGCTGATGCAGATGACCTCGAGCGGCGCCATGGGCGGCGGCATCTCGTCGGCCATCCGCGCGCGCGCTCGGCGCGCGCCGCCGCGCCGATGCCGACTCGCTGGTGTGGCATGCGATCGTCATCGCGCTGGGCTTCGGCGTGCTGTTCTCGCTCGCGCTGTTGTTCGGCGGCCGCTGGCTCTACGGGATCATGGGCGGCAGCGGTCCGGCGCTCGAGGCGGCCCTGACCTATTCCAACTGGGTGTTCTCGGGCGCGGTGCTGGTGTGGCTGTTCAATTCGCTGTCGGCCATCCTGCGCGGCACCGGCAACATGGCGGTGCCGGCCAACGTCACGGTGGTGGGCGTGGTGTTCCTGATCCCCGCCTCGCCGCTGCTGATCTTCGGCTGGGGCCCGCTGCCGGGCATGGGCATCGCGGGCGGCGCGATGGCGCTGCTGCTCTATTACCTGCTGGGCTCGATCGCGCTGATCGTCTACCTGCGCTCGCCGCGCAGCCTGCTCAAGCCCGCGCTGGCGGCGCTCAAGCTGCGCTGGCCCTTCTTCCGCGACATCCTGCGCGTCGGTCTCGTGGGCACGGTGTCGACCGTGGCCACCAACCTGTCGATCGGCATCGCCACCGCGCTCACCGGCCACTTCGGTCCCGAGGCCCTGGCCGGCTACGGCACGGCCTCGCGGCTCGAGTACCTGCTGGTGCCGCTGGTGTTCGGCCTGGGCGCGCCGCTGGTCGCCATGGTCGGCACCTGCATGGGCGCGGGCCAGCGCGAGCGCGCGCTGCGTGCCACCTGGATCGGCGCCGCGCTGGCCTTCACGCTGGCCGAGACCATCGGTCTGCTGGCCGCGCTGTTCCCGCGGCCGTGGCTGATGCTGTTCGGCCACGACACCGCGATGCTCGACACCGGCATCCACTACCTGCGCGTGGTCGGTCCGCTCTATGGTTTCTTCGGCGTCGGCCTGGTGCTGTACTTCGCCTCGCAGGGCGCGGGGCGCTTGCTGTGGCCGGTGATCGGCAACCTCGCGCGGCTGGCCGTGGCGGGTATCGGCGGCTGGCTGGCGCTGCGCTGGGGCGCGGGGCTCACCGGCGTGTTCGCCGCGCAGGGCATCGCGCTCGTGGTCTACGGCCTGGTGATCGGCTCGGCGATCGCGGGCGGCGCCTGGTTCGGCCGCGTCGGCTGGCCGCGCACCACCAGCGGGCTGCTGCGGCGCATGGCGCAGGCCTGAAGCTTTTCTTTTCTCCACTGTCCAAAGGTCTGCCATGAACATCAAGGATTCGGTCGTCTTCATCACCGGCGCCAACCGCGGCCTGGGGCTCGCCTTCGCCAAGGCCGCGCTCGCGGCCGGCGCGCGCAAGGTCTACGGCGCCGCGCGCGACCCGAAGACCATCACCCTGGCCGGCGTGGTGCCGGTGGCGCTCGACGTGACCCAGCCGGCGCAGATCGAGGCCGCGGTGCGCGCCTGCGGCGACGTGTCGGTGCTGGTCAACAACGCCGGCATCTCGCGCGGCTCGAACCTGCTCGGGCCCGACGCGGTGGCGGCCGCGCGCGCCGAGCTCGAAACCAACTTCTTCGGTCCCTGGGCGCTGTCGCGCGCCTTCGCGCCGGTGCTGGCGGCCAACGGCGGCGGCGCCATCGTCAACGTGCTGTCGGCGCTGGCCTGGACCACCTTCCCGAGCGTGGCGACCTACAGCGCGACCAAGTCGGCCGCCTGGTCGCTGAGCAACGGCCTGCGCAACGAACTCGTGGGCCAGGGCACGCAGGTGGTCAGCGTGCACGTGGGCTACATGGACACCGACATGGCCGCGCACGTCGATGCGCCGAAGACCTCGCCCGACGAGGTGGCGCGGCTGGCTTACGAGGGTGTGGAGAAGGGCCTGCCCGAGGTGCTGGCCGATGCGATCTCGCGCGGGCTCAAGCAGGGCTTCGCCAGCGACGCGCCGCCCTACGCGCAGGTGCCCGCGGCCTGAATGCGGCGGCCATGAAAAAGCCGGGCGCGAGGCCCGGCTTTTTCGTTGCTGGTGACGACCGCGTCAGTAGCGGTACGGATTGTTGGGACGGCGGTCGTAGCGGTTCGGCACGCCGTCGCGGTCGTTGTCGTGGCGCCCGTAGCGGCGGCCTTCGTAGCGGTCATGGCGGTAGTAGCGATCGCCGCGGTGATAGCCCGGGTGGTAGTGAGGCGGCGGCGGGGGCGCGTAGTAGCGGCGGTCGTAGTGGCGATGCGGCGGTGCCGGGGTCACGTAGACCTGGGCCTGGATGAAGGGGCCGCTCTGCGCCTGGGCCGGAGCGCTGATCGCCGCCAGCGAGAGAAGGGCCGCGGCGCCGAATGCGTAGGTGAGCTTTTTCATGGCAACTCCAGGGGAGTGGTTGTTGATGGGTGTCATCCTCCCGCGTTCTTGTCAACGCTTTGTAAGGCGCGGGCGAAATCCGATGAAGCGCTGTAACGCCGGGGCGTAGGACTTCGCTCACGGCGACGGGGCGGATTCTGCCCGCGCGAATGCCGCGTCCAGCGCCAGACGTAACGCGCCGCGGCCACCGCCGCAAGGCAATTGAAAGCACGGGAAACGCCTCGACACAAAGAGGCCGCCGCTGTCGCCGCATGGCGACGAGAAAAGCGCGCGAAAAGGCTCAGCCGCGCGGTGCCGGCAGCATGCGCCGCAGCGCTTCGAAGAACAGGTCGGACTGCTCGCGCTCGCCCTGGATCTGCGCCGCCACGCGCGCGGCCAGCTCGCGGTTGACCGGTGCCAGCGGACGGCCCGTCGACTGCGCGATCACCTGGTGCAGGCAGGCGCGCTCGAGGTAGTAGAGGTCGTCGTAAGCATGGGCGATGGTGGCGCCCGCCACGATCACGCCGTGGTTCGCGAGGAAGGCCACGTCCTTGCCGGCCATCGCGCGTGCGATGCGCTCGCCCTCGGCATCGTCGAGCGCGAGGCCGTTGTATTCTCGGTCGACGGCGATGCGGTCGATGTAGCGCATCGCGTTCTGGCTCGCGGTCGGATCGAGCGCGCGGTCGACCGTGATGGTGAGCGCGGTCGCATAGGGCATGTGGCAGTGCAGCACCACCGCATGGCCCGCGATGCGGTGCACCGCGCCGTGGATGAACAGGGCGGTGGGCTCCACGCGGTGGCGGCCCGCGAGCACCTCGCCGTGCACGTCGATCAGCACGATGTCGTCGGCGCCGATCTCGCTCCAGTGCAGGCCGCGCGGGTTGATCAGGTAGCGGTCCTGCCGGCCCGGCAGCATCACGCTGAAGTGGTTGCACACGCCTTCCGACAGCCCGTGGTGGGCGGCGGCGCGCAGCGCGAGCGCGAGGTCTTCGCGCAGCTGGCGCACGTCGGGGCTGGCGTAGTCGGCATCGGCGGACATCGTGATCCTCTGGTGTTCTGCGTGGGGGGAATCGAATCAGGCGCGCGTCGTGCCCGTATACGCGGCGATGAAGCGCTGCGCATCGTCGCGCACGGCCTGCGCGTTCTTGCCGGGCTTGAACAGCGCCGAGCCGATGCCGAAGCCGGCGGCACCGGCCTCGCGCCATTCGGTCATGTTCGAGGGCGTGATGCCACCCACGGGCATCAGCGGCGTGCCGCGCGGCAGCACCGCCAGCAGCGCCTTCACCACCGCGGGCGAGGCCAGCTCGGCCGGGAACAGCTTGAGCCCGGTGGCGCCCGCGGCGAGCGCGCCGAAGGCCTCGGTCGGAGTCATCACGCCGGGCAGGCACACCAGGCCCAGGCGGGCCGCCTCGCGCACCACCGCGGCATCGAAGTTCGGCGACACGATCAGCTCGCCGCCGGCGGCCTGCACCTCGCGCACCTGCTGCGCATCGAGCACCGTGCCGGCGCCGACCAGCGCCTGCGGAAAGCGCGCGCGCAGCCGGCGCGATGCTGTCGAGCGGCCGCGGCGAATTGAGCGGCACCTCGAGCAGCTGGAAGCCGGGCTCGACGATGGCGTCGCCGACGGCATCGGCTTCATGCGGCTCGAGCCCGCGCAGGATGGCCACCAGCGGCAAGGTGCGCAGGGCGGCGTCGAATTTGTCGAAGGGCGTGGTCATGATGGGGTGGCGGAGGAAATCGAGGAAGCCGGACAGCGCATGCAGTCCGGCCCAGGTGGCTTCGGCGCCCAGCGAGCGCGTGGCCGTGCCGCTGGCGCGCAGCGCGAGTGCGTAGCGCTGGGTGAGGGCGGACGAGCCGATCAGCACCACCTCGCCCGCGGCCTGCAGCGACTGGGTGCGCAGCTCCTCGCCGATCAGCAGGCCCGAGATAGCTCGCGAGCTCGGCGCGCGGCATGCGCTCGAACAGCGCCAGCGTGCGCGCGCCGAAGGCGTTGTGCAGCAGGCCCTGGCCGTTGTCGGCGCGGGTCACGCCCTCGACGAAGGCGGCTTCGTCGAGCGGCGCCGACGCGTCGAGCGTGCGCGAAAGAATCGAGTGCTGGCTCAGCAGCGCATAGAACTCGCCGGTCATGAAGGTGCGGAAACCGGTCACGCGGCCCTTCTTCACCGTGGCCCACTTGTTGTGCGTGCCCGGCAGCACGAACAGGCCCTCGTCGCGGCCCAGCAGCGACAGCGCGCCGAAGATCTGCACCTCCTCGCCGCGCATCACATCGGGCACGCCGTCGTGCTCGTCACTCAGGCCCGGCACCATCGCGATGCGCTGGCCGGGAATGGCATCGATGGCGATGATGCTGCGGCCGACCTCGACGCGGCCCGCGGGGCAGGCGCAGTAGGGTGCCTCGACCCAGCCCTGCTTGCTGCCGGCCATGCCCGAGATCAGGCAGCGCGCGCCGCGCTCGCGCATCCAGTCGCCGAACAGCTGCTCGAACACCGCGGGGAAGCCGCCCGCCGGCACCGCGAGGATGCCGCGCGCGTCGCTGCGCTCCTCGCGCACCGTGCCGTCGGCCGCGATCAGCGCGCCGCGCAGCGAGCTCGTGCCCCAGTCCACCGCGACCAAGGGACCCGTCATCGCCGCCATCAGTGGTTGTCGCGCGGCACGAAGGCGCCGCGGCGGCCGCGCAGGAACGACAGGTCGGCGCCTTCGTCGGCCTGCAGCACGGTGTCGACGTAGAGCTTCCAGTAGCCCGAATCGAGCGGTGCCTTCGGCGCGACCCAGGCAGCGCGCCGGCGCGCCAGTTCCTCGTCGCTCACGTGCAGGTGCAGCTTGCGGTTCGGCACGTCGAGCTCGACGATGTCGCCGTCCTGCACCAGCGCCAGCGGACCGCCGGCCGCGGCCTCGGGCGCGGTGTGCAGCACCACGGTGCCGTAGGCGGTGCCGCTCATGCGCGCGTCGCTGATGCGGACCATGTCGGTGATGCCCTTGCGCAGCACCTTGGGCGGCAGCGGCATGTTGCCGGCCTCGGCCATGCCGGGATAGCCCTTGGGGCCGCAGTTCTTGAGCACCATCACGCAGTGCTCGTCGATGTCGAGGTTCTCGTCGTCGATGCGGCGGTGCAGGTCGTCGGCGCTCTCGAACACCACCGCGCGGCCCTTGTGCACCAGCAGCTCGGGCGTGGCCGCGCTGGGCTTGATGATCGCGCCGTTGGGCGCGAGGTTGCCGCGCAGCACGCAGATGCCGGCCTTGTCCTTGAACGGCTCGGCCTGGGTGCGGATCACCTGCGGGTTGTAGTTCTCGGCGTGCTTCACGTTCTCCCACACGCTCTGTCCGGTGACGGTGAGGATGTCCTTGTGCAGGTGGTCGGCGATCTCCTTGATCACCACCGGCAGGCCGCCGGCATAGCAGAAGTCCTCCATCAGGAACTGGCCCGAGGGCTGCAGGTTCAGGATGCAGGGCAGCTCGGAGGCCAGGCGGTCGAAGTCGTCGAGCGTGAGCTCGACGCCGATGCGCCCGGCGATCGCCAGCAGATGGATCACGAAGTTGGTCGAGCCGCCGATCGCGGCGTTGACCTTGATCGCGTTCTCGATCGCCTGGCGCGTGAGGATCTTCGACATGTTCAGGTCCTCGTGGACCATGCCGACGATGCGCCGGCCCGCCTCGCGCGCGAGCACGTTGCGGCGGCCGTCGACGGCCGGGAAGGCCGCGTTGCCCGGCAGGCCGATGCCCAGCGACTCGACCATGCTGGCCATGGTGCTCGCGGTGCCCATCGTCATGCAGTGGCCGTGGCTGCGGTGCATGCAGCTCTCGGCCTCGAAGAAGTCCTGCAGCTTGAGCGTGCCGGCGCGCACCTGCTCGCTCATCTGCCACACGCCGGTGCCCGAGCCCAGTTCCTGGCCGCGCCACTTGCCCGAGAGCATCGGGCCGCCCGACACGCCGATGGTCGGCAGGTCGACGCTGGCCGCGCCCATCATCAGCGCGGGCGTGGTCTTGTCGCAGCCCATGAGCAGCACCACGCCGTCGAGCGGATTGCCGCGGATGCTTTCCTCCACGTCCATGCTCGCGAGGTTGCGATAGAGCATGGCGGTGGGGCGCAGCAGGGTCTCGCCGAGCGACATCACCGGGAACTCGAGCGGGAAGCCGCCGGCTTCGTAGACGCCGATCTTCACCTGCTCCGCGAGCGTGCGGAAGTGCGAGTTGCAGGGCGTGAGTTCGCTGAAGGTGTTGCAGATGCCGATGACCGGGCGGCCGTCGAACTGGTCGTGCGGCACGCCCTTGCCCTTCATCCAGCTTCGGTAGATGAAGCCGTCGCGGTCGTGTCGTCCGAACCACTGCTGGCTGCGCAGCTCTTCGGGATCTTTCTTCTTGGGAGGGGTGCTCATCGAGGGTGTCTCCGGTTGCGGGAAGGCGCCGCGGGGTCAGGGTTTGTCCTGCCGAACCGCATTTTCAATCATCATATGATAAGCGCGCTGTCCTGGCGGGGCGCTCAGGGTTTCCGAGCGAGCGGGGCGCGCCGGGCGGCCTTGGCCGCGTCGCACAACCAACGGCTTCGCATGATCAAGAACGTCCACGGCAACACGGTCGATCGGCTCGGCAGCGACATCGTCGCGGGCCGCTACGCGCCCGGCGCCGCGATCCCGCCCGAGCCGATCCTGTGCGAGGAACTCGGCGTGAGCCGCACCGTGGTGCGCGAATCCATCAAGTCGCTGATCGCCAAGGGCCTGGTCACCACCGGCCCCAAGGTCGGCACGCGCGTGCAGCCGCCCGACCAGTGGAACTGGTTCGATGCCGACGTCATCGTGTGGCAGACGCAGGCCGGCCTGTCGATCGAGTTCCTGCGCGACCTGCAGGACCTGCGCCGCGTGGTCGAGCCGGCCGCGGTGGCGCTGGCCGCCTCGCGCGCCACGCCCGAGGACATCGCCGACATGGAGGAGGCCTACGCCGGCATGAAGCAGGCCATCGAGTTCGGCGGCGACTACATCACGCCCGACCTGCGCTTCCACCAGGGGCTGATCCGCTCCAGCCACAACCGCATGCTGGTGCAGATGAGCCGCGCGCTCGGCGCGCTGCTGCGCACCAGCTTCGAGATATCGACCACGCGCAAGAACGGTCCCGCGAGCTCGCTGCCGCTGCACCGCGCGGTGCTCGACGCGGTGATCGCGCGCAACCCGGCACGCGCCGAGAAGGCGGTGCTGGTGCTGATCGACGGCGCGCGCCAGGACATCGAGACCGTGCTGGCCTCGCGCCGCAAGATCCCGCGCATCAGCCGGCCCGCGACCCAGCTCAAGGCCTTCGCGCTCTAGCAGGCGAAGGCGACGAGGCGGCAGGAGGCCGCGCGCAGCCGCGCAACGACGGAACAAGCGAACAACAACACAAGGGCAACAGGAGACATCGAATGAAGAGGTTGATCGACGGATTCTTCCGGGTGCTGGAATTCCTCGTGGTCGCATGCATGGTGGCGATGGTCGTCATGGTGTTCGGCAACGTGGTGCTGCGCTATGGCTTCAACTCGGGCATCACGGTGTCCGACGAGATGTCGCGCTACTGCTTCATCTGGCTCACCTACATCGGCGCCATGGTCGCGATGCGCGACGGCGCGCACCTCGGCGTCGACACGCTGATCCGCCGCCTGCCGCGGCTGGGCAAGACCATCTGCTTCGTGCTCAACCAGCTGCTCATGCTGTTCTGCAACGTGCTGTTCTTCATGGGCACCTTCGAGATGCACGAGCTGCAGCGCACCAACGTCTCGCCGGTGGTCGGCATCTCGATGATCTGGGTCTACGGCATCGGCTACGTGGTGTCGGTGGTGATGGGCATCATCAACCTCAACAAGCTGTGGCGCCTGGCCACCGGCCGCGTCTCCGACGAGGAGCTGGTGCAGGTGATGGAGTCGGAGGACGTGGCGCACGAGCCCGTCGCCGCCCCCGCTAACGCTTCGGGCACCGCGGGAGGTGCGCGATGACGGTCACGGTCTTCATCGTCTCGCTGCTCGCCGCCATGGCGATCGGCATGCCGATCGCCTATGCGCTGCTGGTCTGCGGCGTCTCGCTCATGGGCTGGCTGGCCTACACCGGCGGCCTGCCGGCCTTCGACAGCCAGATCATCGCGCAGCGCTTCGTCGACGGCGCCGACAACTTCCCGCTGCTGGCCGTGCCCTTCTTCCTGCTGGCCGGCGAGTTCATGACGGCCGGCGGACTGAGCCGGCGCATCGTCGACATGGCGATGGCCTGGGTCGGCCATTTCCGCGGCGGCCTGGGCTACGTGGCGGTGGTGGCCGCGATCATCATGGCCTCGATCTCGGGCTCGGCGGTGGCCGACACGGCGGCGCTCGCGGCGCTGCTGATCCCGATGATGAACCGCGCGGGCTACGACACCAACCGCTCGGCCGGCCTGATCGCCGCGGGCGGCATCATCGCGCCGGTGATCCCGCCGTCGATCGGCTTCATCGTGTTCGGCGTGGCGGGCAACGTCTCGATCACCAAGCTCTTTCTCGCCGGCATCGTGCCGGGCATCCTGATGGGCGTGGCGATCGGCATCGCCTGGTGGATCGTGGCGCGCCGCGACAAGGTGCAGGCCGCGCCGCGCGTGCCCTTCGGCGAGCGGCTGGCGATCACCGCGCGCGGCAGCCTCGCGCTCGCGCTGCCGGTGGTGATCATCGGCGGCATGAAGTTCGGCATCTTCACGCCGACCGAGGCGGCCGTGGTGGCGGCGGTGTACTCGTTCGTGGTCGGCATGTTCGTCTACGGCGAGCTCAAGGTCTCGATGCTCTACCGCCTCACGCTGGCGGCCGGCAAGACCACCGCGGTCGTGATGTTCCTGGTGGCCGCGGCCATGGTCAGCGCCTGGCTCATCACGGTGGCCGACATCCCGGGCGAGGTCACGCGGATGCTCGAGCCCTTCATGGGCAACAAGACGCTGCTGATGCTGATGATGATGGTGCTCATCGTCATCGTGGGCACCGCGCTCGACTTCACGCCCACGGTGCTGATCCTCACGCCGGTGCTGATGCCGGTGGTGCTCAAGGCCGGCATCGACCCGGTGTACTTCGGCGTGCTGTTCATCATGAACAACGCCATCGGCCTGATCACGCCGCCGGTGGGCACCGTGCTCAACGTGGTGTGCGGCGTGGCGCGCATCACCATGGACGATGCCTTCAAGGGCGTGATGCCCTTCCTGATCGCGCAGCTCATCGTGCTGTTCGCGCTGGTGTTCTTCCCGCAGATCGTCACCGTGCCGCTGTCGTGGTGGCTGGCGCGCTGAGGGCGTTTCGCAGAGTTTCCCGTCCGTTCGTTCATCACCCAAGAAGTAGGAGACACAGACCATGATCCAGCGCAGAACCCTCATGGCGGCAGCGACCGCCGCGGCCCTGATGGCGGCCACGCCGGCCTTCGCCCAGTTCGCCGAACGCACCATCAAGTTCACCAACGGCGTGAACGAGGACCATCCGGTGGGCCTGGGCGTGAAGAAGATGCAGGAGGTGCTGGCCGCCAAGACCGGCGGCAAGATGAAGATCGTCGCCTTCTGGGGCGGCGCGGCCGGCGGCGACCTGCCGGCCACGCAGGCGCTGCGCGCGGGCACGCAGGAGATGGTGTGCACCTCTTCCTCGCCGCTGGTGGGCATCGTGAAGGAACTCGGCGTGTTCGACCTGCCGTTCCTGTTCAACAACGAGAAGGAGGCCGACGCGGTGCTCGACGGCCCGGCCGGCGAGTACTTCAACAAGAAGCTCGAGGCCGCGGGGCTGGTGAACCTGGCCTACTGGGAGAACGGCTTCCGCAACCTCACCAACAGCAAGCGGCCGGTGGCCAAGGTCGAGGACCTCGAGGGCATCAAGGTGCGCGTGATGCAGAACAACATCTTCCTCGACTCGTTCAAGACGCTGGGCACCAATGCCGTGCCGATGGCCTTCGGCGAGATCTTCACCGCGCTCGAGACGCGCACCATCGACGGCCAGGAGAATCCCTTCGTGACCATCGAGACCTCGAAGTTCAGCGAGGTGCAGAAGTACCTGAGCGTGACGCGCCATGCCTACACGCCGTTCCTCGTGCTCTACAGCAAGAAGCTCTGGGACCAGCTCAAGCCCGAGGAGCAGGCGGTGCTGCGCGAGGCCGCGATCGAGGGCCAGAAGGTGGAGCGCGCCGCCAACCGCGCGCTCAACGAGAAGTCGCTCGCGAGCCTCAAGAAGACGATGACGGTCAACGAGGTCTCGCCGGCCGAGCAGAAGCGCATGCTCGACAAGGTGAAGCCGGTGTACGACAAGAACGTGCCGGCGATCGGCCCCGAGGCCGTCAACGTGGTGATGGACGCGCTGAAGAAGGCGCGCGGCGGTTGAGCTGAAACACGGGCAGCCGGACGCAGAGGACGCGAAGGTTTCGCAAAGGGCGCGAAAGAGAAACTCAAAATTTTTCTTGTCTCCCTTTTGCGAGCTTCGCGAATCCTTCGCGTCCTCTGCGTTCGGAAGTTCGTTCCCGCTTTCGAACCCATTCGCCATTTCGTGCCCTCTGGGGGCCATGGATGACTGACATGAAGATCACGCAGCTCGAAACCATCCGCCTCGGCGAATTCCCCAACATCCTCTGGGTGCGCCTGCACACCGACGAAGGCCTGGTCGGCCTCGGCGAGACCTTCATGGGCGCCGAGGCGGTCGAGGCCTACCTGCACGAGTGGGGCGCCCACAAGCTGCTGGGCACCGACCCGCTGGCGATCGAGGCGCGCAACCGCGACCTCACGGGCTACCTGGGCTGGCGCGGGTCGGGCGTGGAGACGCGCGGCAACTCGGCCGTGGACATCGCGCTGTGGGACCTGTTCGGCAAGGCCGCGAACATGCCGGTGCACACCGCGCTCGGCGGCAAGAGCCGCGACGCGATCCGCATCTACAACACCTGCGCGGGCTACCAGTACATCCGCAGCGCCACCAACCAGACCAGTTCCAACTGGGGCATCGGCAACGCGGCCGGGCCCTACGAGGACCTGCAGGGCTTCCTGCACCATGCCGACGAGCTGGCCGAGTCGCTGCTGTCGGAGGGCATCACGGCGATGAAGATCTGGCCCTTCGATCCGGCGGCCGAGCGCAGCCACGGCCAGTACATCAGCAACGCCGACCTCGACGCGGCGCTCGAGCCCTTCCGCAAGATCCGCGGCGCGGTCGGCAAGCGCATGGACATCATGGTCGAGTTCCACAGCCTCTGGCGGCTGCCGATGGCGCAGAAGATCGCGCGCGCGCTGCAGGAGTTCGACACCTTCTGGCACGAGGACGCGATCCGCATGGACAGCCTCGACCTGCTCAGGCAGTACGCCGTCGACTGCAAGGCGCTGGTCTGCGCCAGCGAGACGCTGAGCTACAAGTCGGGGCTTCAAGGACTACTTGCAGACCGGCGTGGCCGGCGTCGCGATGCTCGACCTGAGCTGGTGCGGCGGCCTCACCGAGGCGCGCAAGATCGCGGCCATGGCCGATGCCTGGCAGCTGCCGGTGGCGCCGCACGACTGCACCGGCCCGGTGGTGTGGGCCGCATCGACGCACCTGAGCCTGCATGCGCCCAATGCGCTGATCCAGGAGAGCGTGCGCGCGTTCTTCACCGGCTGGTACCAGGGCCTGGTGACCGAGCTGCCGAAGGTCGAGAACGGCATGATCAGCCTCAACGACAAGCCGGGGCTGGGACTCGAGCTGCTGCCCGACCTGCACAAGCGCGCCGATGCGATGGTGCGAGTTTCCAAGGTCTGAAGGCGGGAGCGGACAGCCGGACGCAGAGGACGCGAAGGTTTCGCGAAAGACGCAAAAAAGAAAATCAAAAATTCTTTGGCTGTTCTTTTGCGTTCTTCGCGAAATCTTCGCGTCCTCTGCGTCCGGACCCCGATCCCGTATTCAGTCCGTCCGCAACCGCAGCAGCGCCCGCACGAACCCGTGGTCCGAGCGCGAGCGGTCGCGCCCTTCGTGCAGGTGGTCGTTGAAGTAGTCCACGCGCCGCACGTCGCCCAGGCTGTGGCGGCTGCCCGCGATGAACTCCTCGCTCACCAGGATCTGGTCGAGCACCTCCGGGTAGCCCTGGTGCACGTGCGAATAGGCCACGTCCTTCTTGAGCGCGGCCTCACCCTGCATCTCGTAGGCATTGAACAGCGCCACGTCGCGCGCCGCCTTGTCGTAGGCCACCTCGGAAGTCGCGGCCACGAGCTGGGTGGTCACGCTGTGCGGGTTGTCGTTGAAGTCGCCCATCACCACCAGCGGCACGTTGGTGCCCTGCAGCAGGTCGATCACGATGCAGCGCAGGGCCGCGGCCTCGGCGCCGCGCATCAGCAGCGAGCGCAGCGAGGCCATCGCGCCCACCTTGCGGTCGTCGCGGTCCTCGAGGTGGTTGCCCTGCGCGTCCTGCAGGAATTTGGGCCGCTTCGACTTCAGGTGCACCGTCAGCACGTGCACGGCCTGGCCGTGCTTCATGCGCAGCGTGGCCAGCAGCGGCGGCCGCTCGAAGCGGGTGTGCGGCCCGAGGCCCGGCACCTCGACGCCGAAGCCCGGCGGGAAGCCGACGAAGGACTGGATCCGGTCGACCTTGAGCCGCGTGGCGATGCCCACGCGCGGCGTGCCCTGCGCGCCGGAGCGCGGCGGCAGGCCGGGCTGCGCCGGCGCGTTCTCGGCGCCGGGCACGGCCACGAAGTCGTAGCGCAGGCCGCTGCGGTGGATCGCGGCCTTCAGCGCCGCCTCGTCCCAGACCTCCTGCACCGCGAGCACGTCGGCATTGAGCGCATGGAAGCGCTCGCCGAGCCAGTCGATCTTGCGTTCGTACTCGCGCTCGTTGTAGGCGTCCTGGTTCTCGTAGTACACGCGGTGCGGGTTCGCGAGATTGAGGAGGTTGCAGGTGGCCACGAAGAGGGTGGCGAAGTTCGGCGGGATGTACTGCATGGAGACGATTGTGTCCGGAAGGTGTTCCGGCACCAGGCGGACATGAAAAAGGGCGCCGAAGCGCCCTGTGTTCCGTGTGCGTCGCGCCTCAGCGGCCGAACGAACGGCCACCGCCGCCGCCGCCCGAGCGGCCACCGCCGCCACCGTAGCCGCCGCCACCCGAACGGCCACCGCCGCCCGAACGGTTGCCGCCGCCGTAGCCGCCACCGCCGCCCGAGCGGCCGCCGCGTCCGCGGCCGCCACCCATGTGGTCGACGCTGGTGCGCAGCGGATCGGGCTGGCCGGCCGCGCCGGCGATCGCCTCGGCGCGCAGGTGCGCGACCTGGTTGGCCTGGGTCGGGCTGTGGCTGTTGCCGTGATGGCGCGGCTGGCGCTCATCGTGCGGCTGATGGTTCTGCGGATGCGCCGCATGGTGATGCGGACGCGGCTGAGCCTGCGGGGCGCGGCCTTGCGGCGCGCGATTGCCCGGACCCTGGCCCTGGCCGCGCGGGCCCTGCTGGCCGCCGCCATTGGCAGCGCGGCCCTGGCCTTGGCCCTGGCCGCCGCCACCGGCGCGGCGCTGGCCATTGCCGCCACCACCGCCCTGGCCGGCCTTGTTGTCGCGGATGCGCTGCATCATCTCGCTGCGCGCCGCCTTGGCGGCCGCCTGCATGACTTCGCGGCTCGGCGGACGGCCGGCGCCGCCCCAGATGGTCTGGCGGCCCATGGCGATGGGCTCGGCGCGTTCGCCGTCCTCGGGACCGAAGCCCTCGATCACCTGCACGGGGATCGTCTGCTTGGTGAAGCGCTCGATCTCCTGCATGAAGCCTTCCTCGTCGAGGCAGACGAAGCTCACGGCCTCGCCGCTCGAGCCCGCGCGGCCGGTGCGGCCGATGCGGTGCACGTAGTCTTCGCTGACGTTCGGGATCTCGTAGTTCACGACGTGCGGCAGCTCGTCGATGTCAATGCCGCGGGCCGCGATGTCGGTGGCCACCAGGGCACGGATGTCGCCGCTCTTGAAGCCGGCCAGCGCCTGGGTGCGCGCGCTCTGGCTCTTGTTGCCGTGCAGCGCCATCGCCTCGATGCCGTTCTTGGTGAGGAACTCGGCCACGCTGTTGGCGCCGAACTTGGTGCGGGTGAACACCAGCACCTGGCTCCACTGGTGCTCGTTGATGATGTGCGCGAGCAGCGCCTTCTTCTTGCCACGGCCCACGGGGTGGACCACCTGCGTGATGCGCTGCACCGTGGTGTTGCGCGGCGTGACCTGGATGCTCTGCGGGTTGCGCAGCAGGCCGTTGGCCAGTTCGCGGATCTCGTCGCTGAAGGTGGCCGAGAACAGCAGGCTCTGCTTCTGGGCCGGCATCAGCGCCAGCACCTTCTTCACGTCATGGATGAAGCCCATGTCGAGCATGCGGTCGGCTTCGTCGAGCACCAGGATCTGCACGGTCGACAGGTCGAGCATGCCCTGCTGTTGCAGGTCGAGCAGGCGGCCGGGGGTGGCCACCAGGATGTCGACGCCGCGCTTGAGGCGGTCGATCTGCGGGTTCATGCCCACGCCGCCGAAGATCACGGTCGAGCCGAGCTGCAGGTACTTGCCGTAGTCGCGCACCGATTCCTCGACCTGCGCCGCGAGTTCGCGGGTGGGCGTGAGCACCAGGGCGCGGATGCCGATGCCGCCGAACTTGTTGGTGGCGCTGCGGCTCATGGTGAGCTTGTGCAGCATCGGCAGGGTGAAGGCGGCGGTCTTGCCGGTGCCGGTCTGGGCGCCGCCGAGAAGGTCGTGGCCCTCGAGGACGGCCGGAATGGCCTGGGCCTGGATCGGGGTGGGGGTCTCGTAGCCCTGCTCGTGCACGGCCTTCAAGATGGCCGGAGCCAACTTCAGTTCATCAAAAGTCATTGTGTGAAACAACAAGCGCCATACACGGCGCGGTGACATCGGCCCGCTCGGCGTCTTTCGTTCTTGTGACGCGAGCCAGTCAAGGCTGATGAAGGTCAGGAGTGGGAGCCCGAAAAACCGACTTACGGAAGGGTTTTCTTCGTCCCCGGCAGAGAGCCGGTGTGCGGGCAACTGGACCCGGCACGGTGGCGATTGTCGCATGAGTCGATAATCACTGCTTTTCGCGCTCCGTTTCCGCGATTCCGCGCGCCGGGCCTGCCGCCGTCTTCCAGGGGCTTCCTCCAGGGGATTTCGGCTTTTTCCGGCTTTCGCCACCTCAGCAATCAGCAGTCCTACACAGAAGATGGCCCAGTACGTCTACACCATGAACAGAGTCTCCAAGACCGTGCCGCCCAAGCGGCAGATCTTGAAAGACATCTCGTTGTCCTTCTTTCCCGGCGCCAAGATCGGCGTGCTCGGCCTGAATGGCTCGGGCAAGTCCTCGCTGCTCAAGATCATGGCCGGCGTCGACAAGGAGATCGAGGGCGAAGCCATTCCGATGGCCGGCCTGTCGATCGGCTATCTCGAGCAGGAGCCCAAGCTCAATCCCGAGCACACGGTGCGCAACGCGATCGACGAGGCCATGGGCGAGGTCAACGCCGCCAAGGCGCGCCTCGAGGAGATCTATGCCGCCTACGCCGAGGAAGGCGCCGACTTCGACGCGCTGGCGGCCGAGCAGGGCGAGCTCGAGGCGGTGATTTCCGCTGCCGGCACCGATTCCGAGCACCAGATCGAGATCGCGGCCGACGCGCTGCGCCTGCCGCCGTGGGACGCCAAGATCGGCCTGCTGTCGGGCGGCGAGAAGCGCCGCGTGGCGCTGTGCAAGCTGCTGCTGTCCAAGCCCGACATGCTGCTGCTCGACGAACCCACCAACCACCTGGACGCCGAATCGGTGGAGTGGCTCGAAGTGTTCCTGCAGCGCTTCACGGGCACCGTGGTGGCCATCACCCATGACCGCTACTTCCTCGACAACGCCGCCGAGTGGATCCTCGAACTGGACCGCGGCCGCGGCATTCCATGGAAGGGCAACTACAGCACCTGGCTCGAGCAGAAGGGCGAACGCCTGGCGCAGGAGCAGAAGAGCGAGGAAGCCCACGCCAAGGCCCTGAAGAAGGAACTGGAATGGTCGCGCCAGAACCCGAAGGCCCGCCAGGCCAAGAGCAAGTCGCGCCTGGCCCGCTTCGAGGAGCTGAGCGACGTCGAATACCAGAAGCGCAACGAAACGCAGGAAATCTTCATTCCGGTGGCCGAGCGCCTGGGCAGCCAGGTGATCGAGTTCAAGGACGTGAGCAAGAGCTTCGGCGACCGCCTGCTGATCGACAAGCTGAACTTCAACATCCCCGCGGGTGCCATCGTCGGCATCATCGGCCCGAACGGCGCCGGCAAGTCCACGCTGTTCAAGCTGATCGCCGGCAAGGAACAGCCCGACAGCGGCGAGGTGGTGGTCGGCCAGACCGTGAAGTTGGCCTTCGTCGACCAGCACCGCGACGAACTGGCCAACAACAAGACCGTGTGGGAAGACATCTCGAACGGCCTGGACATCATCAACGTCGGCAAGTTCCAGATGGCCAGCCGCGCCTACGCGGGCCGCTTCAACTTCAACGGCCAGGACCAGCAGAAGAAGGTCGGCAACCTGTCGGGCGGCGAACGCGGCCGGCTGCACCTGGCCAAGACGCTGATCCAGGGCGGCAACGTGCTGCTGCTGGACGAACCCTCGAACGACCTGGACGTGGAAACGCTGCGCGCGCTCGAAGACGCGCTGCTCGAATACGCGGGCACCGTGCTGGTGATCAGCCATGACCGCTGGTTCCTCGACCGCATCGCCACCCACATCCTGGCCGCCGAAGGCGACTCGCAATGGGTGTTCTTCGACGGCAACTACCAGGAGTACGAAGCCGACAAGAAGAAGCGCCTGGGCGAAGAGGGCGCCAAGCCCAAGCGCGTGCGCTTCAAGGCCCTCAAGTAAGGCCCGCGCCGGCCCTCAGGCCGGCTCGACCAGGGCGCGCGGTTCCGCAGGGGGCCGCGCGCTTTTTTCATCGTCGGCCGCGAACACCTCGCGCGCGGCACTCAGGCCGTTGAGCGCGGCGGGGAAGCCCGCGTAGACCGCCATCTGCATGATCACCTCGACCACTTCCTCGCGCGTCACGCCGACGTTGAGCGCGCCCTGGATGTGTACCTTGAGCTGCGGCGCCGCATTGCCCATGGCGGTGAGCGCGGCCACCACCGCGATCTCGCGCGAGCGCAGGTCGAGGCCGGGGCGCGAATAGACGTCGCCGAACGGGAACTCGATCAAGAGGCGCGCGAAGTCGGGTGCGATGTCGGCCAGGCCTTCGACGACCTTGATGCCGCCCTCACCGTCGATCTGCCGCAGTTTCGCGAGGCCGCGCGCGTAGCGCTCGCCGGTCGCCTGGCTGGTCATCGTCGGTTGGGGTTGGTGTTGCTGCTGCTGGTGCATGTTTCTTCCTCTTCGTTGAAGCCGGGGCATGGCCCGATGAAGAGGGACGCCGGGCCTCGATCCCGCGGTAGTGCTCGATCTTGTGCGCCAGCGCCTGCATCGATTGCTGCAGCGCCTCCACCTTCGAGCGAACCTCGGCGAGATGCGATTCGAGCATCGCGCGGCGTTCGCCGATGCTCGCGTCCCCCTGACTGCGAAGCCCGGCGAAGGCCTGCATGCCCTGGATGGGCATGCCGGTCTCGCGCAGGCGCAACAGGAAAGCGAGCCATTCCATGTCGGCGGCGGCATAGCGGCGCTGGCCGCCCGGTGCGCGCGACACGGCGGCTATCAGGCCGATGCGTTCGTAGTAGCGCAGCGTGTGGGCCGTGAGGCCGGTGCGCCGTGCCACTTCCGCGATGCTCAGGTTGCTTTCCATGGGGGAATTCTCGAAGTTGGAGCGCGCTCCAAGTCAAGCGCTTTTCGCATCTTCCTCCGATGCGGCGATTCAGGGGACGAGTTCCGCCTCGATCCAGCCGCGCAGGCTGTTGACGAAGGCCAGCGCGGTCACCCGCGAGAGCTGCTCGCGCCGCACCGTCTGCTCGACCAGCGAACCCTCGGCCAGCCGCTGCGCGCGCCCGATGCCGGGCAGCAGGCCGCAGCGCAGCGGCGGCGTGACCCAGCGCCCGTCGTCCAGGCGCAGCGCGACGTTGCCGCGCGTGCATTCGGTGAGTTCGCCCTCGGGGTTCCACAGCAGCGTGTCGAAGGCCTCGGGCAGGGTCGGCGCGAAGGCCTCGTAGTGCGCGCGGCGCGTGGTCTTGAAGCGCGTGAACTCGCTGTGCGCTTCGTCGAAGGGGCGGTCGGCCAGCTGCAGCTTCACGCGCTCGGGTGCAGCGCCCATTTCAAACGCTTCGACGCGTGGCAGGCCCCGCGCATCGAGCAGCAGGCGCACGCGCCAGCTGCCTTCGGCATGCGCATCGCGCAGCGATTGCAGCGCCGCCTCGACGCGTGCGGCATCCCAGGCGAAGCCGAAGTGGGCGGCCGCGCCGGCCATGCGTTCGATGTGCAGCGGAGCATCGCGCAGCGTGCCGTCGACCAGCGCCAGCGTTTCGAGCAGTTCGAAGCCGGGCGCCTCGGCAACGGCGGCCGCGCCCAGGAAGGCCCGCTTGTGGCCCCACTCGGCCCATTCGGCGTCGGCCGTGGCATCGGCCGTGATGCCGCTGCCGATGCCGCAGCGCGCCTGGCCATCGCGCAGGGTCACGGTGCGGATCGGCACGTTGAAGGTCGCATGCCCGCCCGGCCGCAGCACGCCGACCGCGCCGCAGTACACGCCGCGCGGCGCCTGCTCGAGCTCGCGGATCAGCCGCATCGCCGCCACCTTGGGCGCACCCGTGACCGAGCCGCAGGGGAACAGCGCATCGAACACGTCGACCAGCGAGGTGCCGGGCCGTACCGCGGCTCCCACGTCCGAGGTCATCTGCCACACGGTGGGCAGCGCTTCGGTGTGGAACAGCCGCGGCACGCGCACCGAGAAGGGCTGCGCGATGCGCGACAGGTCGTTGCGCAGCAGGTCCACGATCATCACGTTCTCGGCCCGCTCCTTCGGCACGCTGCGCAGCCGCTGTGCCTGGGCCTCGTCCTCGGCCGGCGTGGCGCCGCGCGGTGCGGTGCCCTTCATCGGGCGCGCGAGGATGCGCTCGCCGTGCCAGTCGAAGAACAGCTCGGGCGACAGCGACAGCACCTGTTCCTCGCCGCTGTCGATGAAGGCCGCGTAGCCCGCGGGCTGGTTGAGTCGCAGCGCGGCGAACAGGGCCAGCGGGTCGCCGGCATGGTCGCCGAGCAGCGGCGCCGTGTGGTTGATCTGGTAGAGGCCGCCGGCGGCGATCGCGGCGTGGATGACTTGCATCTGCCGGTCGAAGTCGGCGCGCGAGAGGCTGTCGCGCCAGGCGATGGGGGGCTCGCGGGCGGCATTTCCTCGGGCCAGGGCAGGGCCTGGTCGTGCACCCCGAACCAGGCCAGCGGCCCGCCGTCGCCCGCATGCGTCTCGAACGCGGCATCGAAGGCCGCGGCCGCCTCGTAGCGCAGGTAGCCCACGCACCAGTGGCCCGCGCGCGCCAGCGCCTCGGCCTGCGCGAGCACGGGCCGCACCTCGGCCAGGCTGCGCGCCACGAGCGTGCGGGAAGGGGCGCCGAACGCCAGGCGCAGCCGTTGCGCGCCATCGGTGCGCGGGTCGGCGAAATCGATCAGGGTGGACACGATGGAGTCTGTGGAGAAGGCACGGGCGCCAGCGCGCCGCGTGCCGGTCAGCGCGGTGCGGAAGGCGAAGGCGGTGGTGGCATCGCGGGCCCGGCCGGCGCACCGGCGCCGCGCGCCAGCGCCCGCTTGCGCACCGCATAGATGTTGTTGCGCAGCGCATAGAGCTCGTCGGCATACGACAGCGGCACCGCCACGCGGTTGACCACGCGGTCGAGCTCGTCGAGCTCCTTCGTGAGCTCGGCCGGATCGCCGCGCTGGCCGTCGACCTTGCCCTCGATGTCGCGCAGCCGCGCATACCAGCGGAACACGCGGCGGCGCACGCGGAACTGGTAGAGCGGCGGCACCACGCGGCTCAGCGGCAGCATCAGCACCAGCAGGCCGCCGAGCACCAGCCACATGCGCTCGATCAGGTTGCTGGCCCAGAACGGCAGGTAGCGCTGCCAGAACGGCGGCGTGCCGTTGATGGCGCGGTCGCCCTCGGGGCTCACCGGCAGTTCGCTGGTGCGCGTGTTCGGGAAGTCGCGCGGCCGGTTGAACCAGCCGGCACCGCCATGCAGGTGTTGCGCGGCCTGCGCGAACAGCTGGCGCAGCGCGGGATGGGTGTCCTCGCGCGACAGCAGCGAGGTGGTGGCCGCGAGCAGCGACACGTCGCCGGCCGGCAGGTCCTTCGACAGGTCGACCACGCCGCGCGGCAGGGTCACGGCCGAGAGAAAGGGAAAGCGCCGCGTGTACGCATCGGCCTGCACGAAGTCCATGAGCCGGATGTCGTTCGCGCGCAGCAACCGCTGCACCTGCGGCGACTGCGGCGCCGACGACAGCACGATCGCATCGAGCAGCCCGGCCTGCAGCGCCTCGGCGGCTGCGGACTGCTCGAGGTTCGACAGCAGCAGCGCGTCGGGCGCGAGCCGGTTGGCCTCGAGCAGCCGGCCCATGAGTTCGGGCAGGCCGCTGCCGGGCATGTCGACGTTGACGCGCAGGCCGCGCAGTTGCGTCAGCGAGGTCAGCGGGATCGGCGCGGGGGGCACGGCGGGTTGCGGTGCCGCAGCCTTCCTGCGCTCGGCACCGCGGCGGCCCTTCGCGGCGGCCTTGGCCGCCTTCTTCGCCTTCTCGGCCTCCGCCGCCTGCTGCGCGATCACGCTGTCGGGCGCGCGCGTGATCGCATCGGGCCGGTAGAACAGCCAGACCGGTTCGAAGAACAGGCTGCCGAGCGAGCTGAGGCCGGCCTCGTCGTCGGCCACCGGGTCGGCGCTGCCGCCGCGCACGAAGCCCACGTCGGCCTCGCCCTTGCGCAGCAGCTCGAGGTTCTCCGACGAGCCCGAGGTCGGCTTGAGCACGACCTCGATGCCGCTGGTCTTCAGTGCCTCGGCATAGCGCTTGCCGAACTGCGCGTAGGCGCTGCCCGTGGGACCGGTGGCCAGCGTCACCTGCTTGGGCGGCTGCGGCTGCAACCACCAGTAGGCGGCGATCAACAGGCCGATCACGAGGAACAGGATCGGGCCGGCGGAGGCGATCAGGTCGCGGATCGACAGCAGGATCAGCTTGAGGGTTCTCGGGAAGGCCATGGTGTCTCGCTCGTGAGGTCAGCGCGGCGCGGTGCCGAGCTCGGCGGCCGAGGGGATGTGCAGCTCGCCGACCGTCACCGAGCGCGCCGCCAGCACCGCGCGCAGGGTGGCGCGCGCGGCGACCTCGGCCGCCATGGTGCTGAGCACCGTCATGCCCGGGCCGTCGGCCGCCAGCGGCACGCGGCCGGTGGCGAGCGCGAACAGGGTGTCGCCGTCGCTCATGGTGTGCACGGGGTTGATGGCGCGCGCCAGGCCGTCGTGCGCCACGGTCGCGAGCCGGTTGGCCTGCACCTTGGTCAGCACCGCGTCGGTGGCGATCACGCCGATGGTGGTGTTGGTGCCGGCCAGCAGCGGCCTGGGCAGGTCGCCGCGCAGCAGGGCGCGGCGCGTGTCGAGCAGCGCGCGGCCGTCCTCGGTGCGCGCGCCGGCCACGGGCAGCGCGGTGTAGTGATCGATCACGTCGCCGAGCGAATTGACCGCGATCAGCGCGCCGACCGTGACGCCGCCGACCGTGACCGAGGCGGTGCCGATGCCGCCCTTCATCGCGCGCTGCACGCCGAACAGCTTGCCCACCAGCGCGCCGGTGCCGGCGCCCACGTTGCCCTCGGCCGGCGCGTCGCGGCCCGCGGCCTCGCAGGCGGCATAGCCGGCCGCGGCATCGGGCCGGATGCGGGCATCGCCCATCGGCAGGTCGAACAGCACCGCGGCGGGCACGATCGGCAAGGTGCCGAAGCGCACGTCCATGCCCACGCCGCGCTCCTCGAGCCAGCGCATCGCGCCCTCGGCCGCGGCCAGGCCCCAGGCGCTGCCGCCCGCGAGCATCACGGCGTGCACCTGCTGCACCAGGTTGCCGGGCGCGAGCAGGTCGGTCTCGCGCGTGCCGGGCGCGGCGCCGCGCACGTCGACGCCGGCCACCGCGCCTTCGCGCGCGATGATCACGGTGCAGCCGGTGGGCCGGCGGGTGTCGGAGAAGTGGCCGACCTCGATGCCGGCGACGTCGGTGATGGCACCGTCGGAAGAGGAGAGGGAAGCGGGGGAAGGCGTGGCGGACATGGCGGCCGATTATGGAACCATGCCGCGTGGCCCCTACGATGGGCGCCATGACAGTTGAAAGAAGTGGTTTCCAGTCCGGCGCGCGGCGCCATGCGGTGGTGATCGGCGCGGGCGCCGTCGGCAGCGCCACCGCCATCGAGGCCCTGCGCGCGGGCCTGCGCGTCACCGTGGTCGAGCCGGGCGAGCCCGGCGCGCCGCAGGCCACCAGCTACGGCAACGCGGGCTGGCTCTCCTCGCATTCGGTGGTGCCGCCCGCGCTGCCCGGTGCGTGGCGCAAGGTGCCGGGCTGGCTGGCCGATCCGGTCGGCCCGCTGGCGGTGCGCTGGCCCTACCTGCCGCGCGCGCTGCCCTGGCTGCTGCGCTACCTGGCCTCGGGCGCCACCGAGGCGCGCGTGCAGCGCATCGCCGACGCGCTGCGCACCTTGCTGGTCGACGCGCCCGCGCTGCATGCGCGGCTGGCGGCCGAGGCCGGCGTGCCGCAACTGGTCGAGCAGCGCGGCCTGCTGCATGCCTACCGCTCGCGCGCCGAGTTCGAGGGCGATGCGCTGGCCTGGCGCGTGCGTGCGCGCACCGGCGTGCAATGGAGCGAATGGGGCGCCGACGAGCTGCGCCGGCAGGAGCCCGACCTCGATGCGCGCTACACGCTGGGCATCCACGTCGGCGAGGCCGGCTACTGCCGCGACCCGGGCACCTACGTGGCGGCGCTGGCCGCGCATGCGCGTGCGCTTGGCGCCGACCGCGTGGCCGCGCGCGCCACCGGTTTCCGCATCGAGGACGGCCGGCTGCGCGCCGTGCGCACGGAAGCCGGCGAGATCGCCTGCGACACCGCCGCGATATGCGCCGGTGCGCGCTCGGGCGCCCTGGCCGCCGCGGCCGGCTCGCCGGTGCCGCTGGAATCGGAGCGCGGCTACCACGTCGTGCTGCCGAAGGCCGCGGTGGGCCCGCGCACGCCGGTGATGGTGGCCGACGGCAAGCTCATCGCGCACTGGATGAACGGCGGCCTGCGCGCCGCCGGCCAGGTCGAGATCGCGGGGCTCGAGGCCGCGCCCGACTGGCGCCGCGCCGAGATCCTGCACGAGCATCTGCGCTCGATGTTTCCCTCGCTCGCCGACGCGCCGCCCGCCGAGGCCGATGTGCAGCGCTGGCTCGGCCATCGCCCGAGCCTGCCCGACGGCCTGCCCTGCATCGGCCCCGCCGCCGGCAGCGCCGACGTGGTGCTGGCCTTCGGCCATGGGCACGTGGGGCTGTGCGGCTCGGCGCGCACCGGGCGGCTGGCGGCGCAGGCGATGGCGGAGCTGGCGCCGGAGATCGCGTTGGCGCCGTTCGATCCGCGGCGCTTCGGGCGTAGCGCTCGCTCCGAAGACGACTGCCGAGGGTCAGGTCTTCAAGAGGGTCTTGACCTCATCCCAAGAGATCACTGCACCCGGGTCGGCGCGATGCGCTGCGAGAAGGCGCACGATCTCTTGTTGTTCAAGGGGACTCAACTCTGACGACTCGGCGTTGCCGCCCGTGCCATGTCGTAGTTCTTCGGGTGATTCGATGCGCTCCAGCGCACATGGCGAAGCGCGTTGGGTGCCGGAGCTTTTCATCTCGATCTCCCGAAGAGTGGATCAACGCTGCATTTTCCAGGCGCCGACGACGAAAGGTCCCAAGGCCCTCAGTTCGCAGGCGCGATCGACAACACCGTGAGCGCCCCATCTACCTTGTCGGCCGTGAACTGCACCTTGTCGCCGGGCTTCACCTGCGTGAGCAGCGCCGGGTCCTTCACGCGGAAGACCATGTTCATGCCGGTCATCTCGAGGTTGGGGATGTCGCCATGGCGCAAGGTGATCTTGTTCGCCTCGGTGTCGATCTTGCGGACCTCGCCCTCGACGGGCGGCAGGGCCGTCTGCGCGAAGGCGAGGGCGGCGAACAGGGTGGCGCACAGGGCGGTGAACAGCTTCTTCATGGCGGTCGGTCTTTCTTGCAAGGGGATCGGAGGATTCATCGGTAGCTCTGGAACACGCGCGTGCCGCCATCGGCCAGCACCAGCAGCACGTCGTAGGGGTCGCGCTGGTCGCCGTAGGCCGGCCCGTCCATGCCCGGCGAGCCGACCGGCATGCCGGGCACGGCGAGGCCCACCGCCCTGGGCTTCTCCTTGAGCAGGCGCTGGATCTCGCGCGCGGGCACGTGGCCCTCGATGGCGTAGCCGCCGACCTGGCCCGTGTGGCACGAGCCCAGCTTCTCGGGCAGGCCCAGGCGCTTGCGCGCGGCGACGTTGCCTTCGTCGTGCACGCGCGTGGCGAAGCCGTTCCTGTTGAGGTGCTTGACCCAGTCCTGGCAGCAGCCGCAGTTCGGGTCCTTCCAGATCTCGACCATCGGCGCCGCGGCGTGCGCGGCCCGCGCGATGAAAGGCAGGGCGGCGGTGGAGGCCAGGGCCAGCATCAGTCGTCTTCTTTGCATGGGAGTTCCTTTCGGGGTTTCAGGATTTGCCGGCGGCGGGCAGCACGCGCACGCGGCCGGCCATGCCGAGTTCGTAGTGGTCCTTCACCAGGCAGGCGAAGTCGAAGTCGCCGGCGCGGTTGAAGGTCCAGACCAGCTCGCCGGTCCGGCCCCGGCGGCACGTGCGCCATCCAGGGCTCGTCGTGCTCCATGCCGGGGAATTTCTTCATCATGGCCGCGTGGGCCTCGATCTCGGCCGTGGTGCCGAGCACGAGTTCGTGCAGGTCACGGCCCTTGTTCTTCAGGCGCAGGCGCAGCGTGTCGCCCTCGCGCACCTCGATCACCGAGGGCGTGAAGGTCATGTCGTCGGCCATCACGATGTCGATGGTGCGCTTCACGGCGCCGGGCTTGCCGACGATGCCCCAGGGTTTCTGCTCGGGCGCGAGTTCGGCCGCGCCCTTGGGTTTGGCGAAGTGGTTCTCGTGCGCCGGCGAGGCGGTGGCGAAGGCCGCGAGCGCGAGGCCGGCGGCGGCGAGCTTGAGTGTCTTGTTCATCGATGGAACTCCGAGAAAATCGAAAGGGAATGAGCGGCTTCAGTGTTGATGCGCGCCATGGCCCGAGGGCTTGCGCACGGTGGCATCGGGCTCGGCGGCCGATGGGGCCGGTGCCTTCGCGCGCGGGGCCGGCGGCACGTTGGCGTTCGGCACTTCGCGCGCGACCGTGCCCGGCGGATGCCTGAACCAGCCCGGGTCGCGGTAGTCGCCGGGCTTCTGGTCGCGGCGCACCTTGAGCAGCGTGAACATGCCGCCCATCTCGGCCGAGCCGAAGGGGCCGGTGCCCGTCATCATCGGCACCGTGTTGTCGGGAATGGGCATCTCCATCTCGCCCATGTCGGCCATGCCCTTGTCGCCCATCACCATGTAGTCGGGCACCAGCTTGCGGATCTTCTCGGCCACGCCCTTGTGGTCCACGCCGATCATGGTCGGCACCTCGTGGCCCATCGGCCCCATGGTGTGGTGCGCCTTGTGGCAGTGCAGCGCCCAGTCGCCTTCCTCGTCGGCGATGAACTCCATCTGCCGCATCTGGCCCACCGCCACGTCGACCGACACCTCGGGCCAGCGCGCGGTGCGCGGCACGGGACCGCCGTCGGTGCCGGTCACCTCGAACTCGTGGCCATGGATGTGGACCGGGTGGTTGGTCATCGTGAGGTTGCCCACGCGGATGCGCACGCGGTCCCCCTTGCGCACGTTGAGCGTGTCGATGGCCGGGAACACGCGGCTGTTGAAGCTCCAGAGGTTGAAGTCGGTCATGGTGCTGACCTTGGGCGTGGCGCTGCCGGGCTCCACGTCGAAGCTGCCGAGCAGGAAGCAGAAGTCGCGATCGACCTTCTCGATCAGCGGGTGGTCGGCCTTCGGGTGCGTGACCCAGAAGCCCATCATCCCCATCGCCATCTGCACCATCTCGTCGGCATGCGGGTGGTACATGAAGGTGCCGGGGCGGCGCGCCGTGAACTCGTAGACGAAGGTCTTGCCCGGCGGGATCTGCGGCTGCGTGATGCCGCCCACGCCGTCCATGCCGTTGGGCAGGCGCTGGCCGTGCCAGTGCACGGTGGTGTGCTCGGGCAGCCGGTTGGTCACGTAGATGCGCAGCCGGTCGCCCTCGACCACCTCGATGGTCGGTCCCGGCGACTGGCCGTTGTAGCCCCACATGTTGACCTTGAAGCCCGGCGCCATCTCGCGCACCACGGGCTCGGCGACCAGGTGGAATTCCTTGACGCCGGCGTTCATGCGCCACGGCAGGGTCCAGCCGTTGAGCGTGACGACGGGGTTGTAGGGCCGGCCGTTCGGCGGCACGAGCGGTGCGGCCGTGGCGGTGGAGCTCTGCGAGACGGGCTCGGGCAGCGCGGCCATCGAGACGCGGCTGACGGTGGTGGCGGCGACGGCCGTGGCGGCGCCCGCGAAGAAATTGCGGCGGTTCATCTCAGTGTCCTCCCGCCGCGGGGGCGTCGCTGGCGGCCGCGGTCTGCAGCGCCGTCATGCCGCCGGGCGAGCTGCCCGTGAGCACCAGTTGCAGGTCGGTGTCGGCCAGCCAGAAGTCGCGCTGCGCCTCGATGCCGGCGTTCACCGCGAGCATGCTCGCGCGCGTCTCGGCGAGCAGCTCCCACACGCTCGCGAGCATGCCGTTGTAGCGCAGCACCATCTCCTCGTTGACCTTCCTGCGCAGCGGCAGCACCTCGTCGCGGTAACGCCGCGCCAGGCCATAGGCGGTGTTCCAGCCGCGCCAGGCCTCGCGCGCCTCGCTCGCGGCCAGCACGCCCACGTCGCGCACGCGCGCGGCCGACTGCATGTACTGCGCCTCGGCGCGGCCGGTGCGCGCCTGGCCCCAGTCGAACAGCGGCAGCGGCAGGTCGAGCTCGAAGCCGCGCTGCGTGGCGCGCGAACGGTCGGCGTCGTTCTCGAAGGTGGTGTTGCGCACCACGCCGAGCTCCATCGCGTTGATGACGCGCGTGGCATGCACGAGGCCCAGCGAATCGGCCACGGCCGTGTTCTGCGCCTGCGCCGAGCGCACGTCGAGCCGGTCGCGCAGCGCGCGCGCCTGCACGTCGCCGAGCTCGGGCGCGGCCTGGGGCAGCGGCGGCAGGCGGTCGGGCAGGGTGTAGGCGGCGCGTTCGCCCGTCAGCCCCAGCAGCCGCGTGAGCTGTTCGCGCGAGGCCACGGCGGCCTGCTCGGCGCGCGCGAGCTGCGCCGCGGCATCGGCCAGCAGCAGCTGTTCGCGCGTGCGCTGCAGCGCGCTCCAGTTGCCGACCTGGGCCATGCGGTGCGCGAGCTCGGCGCCGGCCTCGGCCGCCTCCCTGGCATCGCGCAGGTAGATCACGCTCTGCTGCGCCGCCACCGCGCGCACCCAGGCGCGGCGCGTGTCGGCGGCCAGCAGCAGCACGCTCTGCGCGGCCTGCAGCTTGGCGGCCTCGTGGCGCTGGCCGGCCCAGCGCGCCTGCCACGGCAGCGTGACCAGGCCGATCACGTTGAAGCTCAGCATGCGCTCGAGCTCGCGCTCGCGGCCCTGCGCCAGCCGGCTGAACGAGAGCACCGGGTTCGGCAGGCTCGCGGCCTGCGCGCGGTCGGCGTCGCTCAACTGCAGGGTGGCGAAGGCGTCCTGCACGCGCGGGCCGTTGACGAGCGCGATGCGCACGGCGGCCTCGGCGTCGAGCGGCCTGGCGAGCAGCGCATCGACGCTTTTCTGCGAGGCCTCGTCGGGCATGCGCTGGGCCGGCTGGCCCGCCATCAGGGGATTGCCCGCGACCAGGGCCTGCACGTCGGCCGTGCCGCCGTCGGGCGAGAGGCTGGCGCAGCCGGCCAGGAACAGGGCACTGGCGAATGCGAGGGCGCGCCGGGGCAGCGCGTCAGCTGTTCGACAGCGAAAGGGAAAGGGGCCGGCCATCTGCCGGCGAACGATAGGGTTCACGCTCGATCTCCATGAGCAATACGATCGACGCCGCGAGCCGGCAAGGGCTCACCGCGGACGGACTACGGGCAGGGAGATCAGGAAATGGGCGGCTTCAAGCCCAGGAAGGGCTCGGTGCTCGCGAAGCGAGCCGCCGGGGCCGCGGGCGCGGCCTGGGGGGCATCGTGCGCGATGCCCCTGAGTTCGGTGCCGCCGAGCGCCACCGAGTGGCAGACCTGGCAGGCGGTGCAGGTGCCGCAGCCCTGGTGGCTGGCGTGGTCGCTGTCGCTGCCGTCGCCGTGGGTGTCGGCCATCGCGTGCTCGACGTGCGAGGCGTTGTCCATGGCCGTCATGGCCATGTCGCCGGCCTCGTGGCAGTGGGCCTCGGTGGCCGCCTGTGCCACGCCGGCGACGGCCTCGGCCGCGGGCATCGAATGCCGCACCATCTCGATCGCCATCGCGTCGCCGAGCCAGCCGCGAACCGGCAGCAGGGCGATCATGAGGGCGAGGAACAGGGTGCGCATGGAGGGCCGATGATAAACCGCGTGCCTCAGCCGCCGAGCTGCGCGCGGGCCTTGTCCACCCACAACGACAGGTTGTCGAGCAGATCTTTCTGGCTGAACGAGCAGCTTTCCTCACTGAACAGTGCGCTCGATTCGAGCCGGTCGAGCAGGTTCAGAAGCACCTCGCCATAGCGCGGCGGCAGGGCGGCCAGCAGCGCGGCGCTGCCGCGTGCCTGGTCCGACAGCAGGCCGGCGGGGCCGCCGCCCTGGCGGCGCAGCGCGTCGATCTGCCCGGCGATGGCGTCGAGCTGTTGCAGCGCGGCGTTCACGAGGCGTTCCTTCCCGAGGGCGGCAGCGGCAGCCCGCGTTCGCGCACCAGGTCGCGCAGCACGTCGGGGTAGTCGGTGATGATGCCGTCCACGCCCAGGTCCATCAGCCGGATCATGTCGGCGCGCTGGTTCACGGTCCAGGGCAGCACCTTCATGCCGAGGCCCTGCGCCTCCTTCACCTGCGCCGCGTTGAGGTCGGCGAAGGCCGGCGACCAGACGAGCGGACCGCCACTGGTGCCGGCCGCGGCCTTCACGAGCCGCGGCGTGGAGCCGAAGCCCGCGGCATCGAGCCCGGCGGTCCAGCGCTTGTCCTTGAGCGTGCGCGGCGTGCTCAGGTAGGCGCGCGACATCGCGGGCGCCAGCTGGCCCACCAGCGCCAGCGTGCGCCAGTCGAAGCTCTGCACGGTCACGCGATCGGCCATTTGCGCCTTGTCGATGACGGCCAGCAGCGCGCGCACCATGGGCTCGGGCGCGGCGGTCTCGTCGGGCTTGGTCGGATCGACCTTGGTCTCGATGTTGAAGCGCACGGTGGCCGCGGCCGGGCCGCGCGCGCGCACCAGGTCGAACACCGCCTCGAGCGTGGGGATGCGTTCGCCATCGCGCGGCTGCTGCAGCGCGAACTGGCGGCCGTAGCTGCTCGAGGGATTGAGCCGGCCCACGTCGTAGGCCTGCAGTTGTGCCAGCGTGAGCGAACGGATCGTGGGTCCGCTGCGGCCGTTCGCGAGCGCGAGCCACTGGCCGGCGGCATCGCGCGTGTGGTCGGGGTTGAGGGCCGTGTCGTGCGACACCACCACCACGCCGTCGGCACTCAGGCCGATGTCGAGTTCGAGCGTGGTCACGCCGAGGTCGATGGCATTGGCGAAGGCCGCCAGCGTGTTCTCGGGCGCGAGGCCGCGGCCGCCGCGGTGGGCCTCGAGGTCGAAGCGCGTGCGCGGCGTGGGCGCGAAGCCGGTGCAGCCCGCGGCGAGCGCGGCCGTGGCGCCCAGGGCGAGCAGGAGCGTGCGTCTGCGATGTGTCATTTGAGCTGTACCTTGATGCCGTCGGCGAGCACGGTGATGTCGCCGATCTCGTAAGTCTTGCGCCCGACGGTCAGTTCCTCGGGCTTGAAGGTGCGCAGCGGCTGGCCCTGCAGCAGTTCCTGCGCGACCAGCGCGCCCACGCGCCGCAGCCGCTCGGCGTCGCGCCCGTCCAGGCCCTGCAGCTCGATGCGCTCGGCCTTGGGCTGGTCGAGCCGCAGCGCGCGCGTGGCGGCGTCGTACCTGAGCGCGCTGCTGACCGCCACCGTGCCCTGCACCGGCCCGCCGCCGAGCAGCGGGCTCGCGATGGTCAGCGTGGCGGTGATCGCGGCGCGGTTGGTGGCCGCGTCCAGGCCCAGCTGCGGATCGCGCAGCCCGACCGTGAACAGCTCGGCATAGCGCTCGGCCACCGGGAAGCGGCGCGCGATCTGCGCCTGCAGCTCGTCGCGGCTGGCGGTGTATTCGCTGGTGAAGAAGTTGAAGCCCGCGAAGGCGGCGAACGGCGCCTGGAGCGCTGCGGCGCCGAGCAGGGCGCCCAGCGCGCGGCGGCGGGTCGGGGAGGGGAGCATGGAGCGGCGGTGGCTTGGCATGGCGGTGGGAGCTTGCCACAGGTGCGCAAGTTCGCGCCGATTTGGTTGCAGGACGTGACTGGCGTGGGGATGTACGGGCGACAGCCGAACTCAGCCCAGCGGCAACTCGTAACGCGCGAAGACACCGAAGTCGTTGCGGATCTCGCTGTGCAGCGCGAAGCCGAAGCGCTCGTAGAGGCCGCGCAGCGGCGCGCGGTCGGCCACGCAGTCGAGCCGCAGGTGGCGCAGCCCAAGCGCCGTCGCCCGTTCGCGCGCGAACACCAGCAAGGCGTTCGACACGCCTTGCCCCGCGAAGCCGCGGCGCACCGCGAGCTTGTGTACGTAGAGCGAGCTGCCGGCCTCGATCTCGGGCCAGAAATACGGATCCTCGAGGTCGAGCCGGACCACGCCGGCCACCTGGCCATCGATGCGCGCGATGAAGTAGCCGCCGGCTGCGCAGTCGCGCTCGATGCGCGCGGGCGCGATCTCCGGCCCCGACCACAGGGTGCGGCCTTCGTCGACCAGCCATTGCGCGGCCTCGTGCAGCACTTCGACGACGGTGGGGGCTTCCTCGGGGCGGGCGGGTTCGATCTGCATGGGCTGCGAAGCATAGCGGCCCGGCCCGCTCAGGCGTGCCGCTTCACTTCGAAGCCTTCCTCGGGCGTCGGCGCGACGAAATGGCTGCCGATCAGGTCGAACTGCGCCTCGCTGGTCTCGAAGGGGTGCGTGCCGCTCGCGTTGCGCTCCCGCAGGCGCTGCTTGCAGACCGCGTCAGGCAGTTCGAGCAGGTGCAGCACGTGCGCGGCGCCGGCCGCTTCGAAGAGGCCGCGCATCCAGCGACGGTTCGCGACCGTGTTGGCCGGGAAGTCGAGCACCACCGACACGCCGGCCGCGAGCAGCGCCGCCAGGTGGCCTTCGATGGCCTGCTTCAGGCGGTCCGCGCAGCGCACGTAGTCGGGCAGCTCGCGGATCTCGCCCGGGTAGAGCGCCGCGAGCCAGGCGTCCTCGCTCACGAGCACGGTGGCGGGCGCCGTGGCGAGCCGGCGCGCGAGCGTGGACTTGCCCGCGCCGATCTTGCCGCAGACCATGTGCAGCACGGGGGTGGAAGGGGTCGCTGTCATTTCGTTTTCTCCGGAGGGTGGTGGGCTTGGAAGAAGCGCCCCGGAAAACGAAAAACCCGCCTTCTGGGGCGGGTTGCATGGCATGAACTCAAGGAACCGTGCGTCAACCCACCATCTTCAAAATGGTGCGAATGATCGACGCGATGATGCGCGGGCAGGCCATGGGCCGAGCATAGCCCAAGGCCGGGCGCTTCAGTCGTGCAGCGACGAGAGGAACTGCCGCAGCTCCGGCGTGCGCGGGTTCGCGAACAGCTCGGCGGGCGCTCCCATCTCGTGCACGCGGCCCTGGTGCATGAAGATCACGCGGTCGGCCACCTTGCGCGCGAAGTTCATCTCGTGCGTGACCATCAGCAGCGTCATGCCCTCGTCGGCCAGCGACTCGACCACGCGCAACACCTCGCCCACCAGTTCGGGGTCGAGCGCCGAGGTGATCTCGTCGCACAGCAGCACGCCCGGCTCCATGGCCAGCGCGCGCGCGATCGCCACGCGCTGCTGCTGGCCGCCCGAGAGCTGGTCGGGCATGGCGTCGAACTTCTCGGCCAGGCCCACGCGCGTGAGCAGCTTGCGCGCCTGCGAGGCGGCCTCGAGCGACGAGCGCTTCTTCACCAGCGTGGGTGCGAGCATCACGTTCTTGCCGACCGTGAGGTGCGGGAACAGGTTGAAGCCCTGGAAGATCATGCCCACGCGCTGGCGCAGCTCGCGCATCGCCATCGCGCTCTCGTGCAGCAGCGGCTTGCCGTCGACGGTGAGCGAACCCTCCTGGAACACCTCGAGGCCGTTGATGCAGCGCAGCAGCGTGCTCTTGCCCGAGCCGCTCTTGCCGATGATGGCGATCACCTCGCCGCGCTTGACGTCGAGGTCGATGCCCTTGAGCACCTCGTTGCTGCCGTAGGACTTGCGCAGCGCGGTGATGCGCACGATCGGCGAGCCCACCGCGACGGCGGGTTGTTGTTGCGGTTCAAGCACGGCGGCCATGGGTTTTCCTCTCGAGGGTCTTGGCGTACAGGCTCACGGGAAAGCACAGCACGAAATAGAGCAGGGCCACGCAGCTGAACACCACGAAGGGCTGGAAGGTGGCGTTGGAGATCATGCTGCCGGCCTTGGTGAGTTCGACGAAGCCGATGACCGACGCCAGCGCCGTGCCCTTGATGACCTGCACCAGGAAGCCCACGGTGGGCGCGATCGCGATCCTCACGGCCTGCGGCAGGATCACGTGGCGCAGCTGCTCGCCGAAGCTCAGCGCGAGGCTGCCCGAGGCTTCCCACTGCCCCTTCGGGATCGAGGCCACGCAGCCGCGCCAGATCTCGGCGAGGAAGGCGCTGGTGTAGAGCGTGAGTGCCACGCTGGCGGCGGTCCAGGCCGACACGTCGATGCCGAACAGGGCGATGCCGAAGTAGGCCAGGAACAGCTGCATCAGCAGCGGCGTGCCCTGGAACAGCTGCACGTAGAGGCCCACGGCCTTGCCGATGGCGGGGCCGCCACGCAGGCGCAGGAACAGCAGCAGCGCGCCGACGATGCCGCCGCCGACGAAGGCGATGAGCGAGAGCACGACGGTCCAGCGCAGCGCCAGCAGCAGGTTGCGCAGGATGTCCCAGAGGGAGAAATCGGTCATGGCGGATTCAGCGGCCGAAGAAGAAGCGGGGACCGGCCCAGTCGAGCAGCCGCCGCAGCGCCACCGAGAGCGCGAGGTAGATCAGCGTGGCGACGATGAAGGCCTCGAAGGCGCGGAAGTTGCGGCTCTGGATCAGGTTGGCCGCGTAGCTCAGCTCCTCGGTCGAGATCTGCCCGCACACGGCCGAGCCCAGCATCACGATGACGATCTGGCTCACCATCGCGGGCCACACCTTCTTGAGCGCCGGCGGCAGCACCACGCGCAGGAACACCTGCGAGCGGCTCAGCGCCAGGCTCACGGCGGCCTCGATCTGGCCCTTGGGCGTGGCCTCGATGCCGGCGCGGATGATCTCGGTGGAATAGGCGCCGAGGTTCAGCACCATCGCGATCACCGAAGCCACCTCGGGCGAGAGCTTGACGCCCGCGGCCGGCAGCCCGAAGAAGATGAAGAACAGCTGCACGATGAAGGGCGTGTTGCGGATCAGCTCCACGTAGGTGCCCACGATGGCGCGCAGCCAGCGCGGGCCGTCGGCGCGCGCCCAGGCGCAGAAGGTGCCGACGATCATGCCCAGCACGGTGCCCACGGCCGTGAGGCCGATGGTCCACGCGATGCCGCGCAGCAGCAGCGGCCATTCGGCGAGCACGGCGCCAAAGTCGAATTCGATGCCCATGGCCGCGCCGTCCGATCAGACCGGCAGGTCGCCGGCGGCCTTGCCGAGCCACTTCTTCGACAGGGCGTCGAGCGTGCCGTCCTTCTTGGCCGTCGCGATGATCTCGTTGACCCTGGTCTTGAGCGCGGTCTCGCCCTTGGCGATGCCGACGAAGCAGGGGCTGTCTTTCAGCAGCAGCTTGAACTCGGCGCTGACCTTCGGGTTCTTGGCGAGCATGTCGCCGGCGACGGCCGCGCTGGTCGCGAGGGTCTGGGTCTGGCCCGCGACGAAGGCCGCGATGGTCGCGTTGTTGTCCTCGAAGCGGCGGTAGTCGACGTTCGGCGGCGCCACCTTGTTGAGTTCCTGGTCCTCCATCGCGCCGCGCGTCACGGCCACGGTCTTGCCGGCCATGTCGGCGAAGCTCGCGAGCTTCATGCTCTTGGCGGCGTAGACGGCCTGGAAGAAGGGCGCATAGGCCGACGAGAAGTCGATGACCTTCTCGCGCTCCGCGTTCTTGCCGAGCGTGGAGATCACGAGGTCGGCCTTCCTGGTCTGCAGGTAGGGGATGCGGTTGGCGCTGGTCACGGGCACCAGCTCGACCTTGACGCCGAGCTTGGCGCCGATGAGCTCGGCCATCTCGACGTCGAGGCCCTGCGGCTTCATGTTCTTGTCGACCGAGCCATAGGGCGGGTAGTCGGTGGGCACGGCGATCTTGATGGTCCTGGCCTTGAGCACGTTGTCGAGCGCGTTCTGGGCGTGGGCACCGCCGGCCGAGGCCAGCAGGGCGAGGGAGGCGAGCGCGAGAGCGACGCGGCGTTTGGATGCGAGGAAGGTCATAGCAGGGCTCCTAGGTAAGTCGAAGAGTCGGGATCGGGGGCCGCGCCGGGCTTGCGGCGCTTGCTCCGGGGGGCAGGCGTGGTGGCCGTGTTCTGGAGCGGCGCCAGTGCATCGCGCAGCTGGGCCAGCGGATCGGCGGGTGCCTGCACGCGCAGGGCCGACTGCACCGTGCCGATGTGCTCGGCCATCAGGGCCTCGGCGGCGGCATGGTCGCCGCGCTCGAGCGCGGCGACGATCTGCACGTGGTCCTCGCAGGACTGCACCGCGTCGTGCGTGGATTGGTAGAGCATGGCGATCAGGGTGGTGCGCGCCGTGTAGTCGCGCAGGGTGTCGGCCAGCAGCGTGTTGCCCAGGCATTCGGCCAGGCAAACGTGGAAGTCGCCGAGCAGGAAGCTGCGGTTGCCGACGTCGCTTTCCTTGAGCGCGGCCTTCTCGCGCTGCAGGTGCGTCTTCAGCTGGCGCAGCGCGCTCTTCTGGAGCTTGCCCGCGGTGCCCGCGCTTCGGATGAGGCCGAGCTCGATCACGCGCCGCGCCTCGAAGGCCTCGCGCGCCTCGTCCTGCGAGGGCTCGATCACGAACCAGCCGCGCCGCGCGCTCACGGTGACGATGCCGCGCGCCGCCAGCCGCGTGAGCGCCTCGCGCACGATGGTGCGGCTGCAGTCGAACAGCATCGCGAGCTGCTGCTCGCCCAGGCGCGAACCCGGCGCGAGCTTCTGCGCCATCACCGCCTCGACGATGCGCGCACTGATTTCGGAAGCGGAGGTGGCCATGTGCCTGCATACCAGCAGCTTCCGTGCCAACTGGTATGCAAGATGTGTGCACCGAAATGGGCCGGCGGCGTGCGCCGGTGGTGCGGGTGCCTTGGGGGTGCTGAAGCTTTCGCGCTCAGCGGGACGGGCTCAGCGGGACGGGCTCACGCCGATGGGGTACTCCCCTCCGCGAATGTCCCCCGCCTTCGGCTCCTCCTTTATTTCGCTGCGGGGAGTACCCCATCGGCGTGAGCCTGGACGCGGCGGTCGTTGGACCGCTCGCACCACCGCTGCGCCCACGTGCACAGGGCAGCGGGTGCTTCCCGCAGCGAAATAAAGGAGGAGGCCGAAGGCCGGGGGACATTCGCGGAGGGAAGTACCCGCTGTCCTGTGCACGCGCCCCCGACGTATCTGAGGCCTCCAGCCCCTGCTCTTCGAAGCAGCAGCCCGCCCCAGCCAGCTCAATCCATCCGCGCGCCCGAAGCCTTCACCGCCTCGCGCCAGCGCGGCGTCTCGGTCGCCAGGAAGCGCGCGAACTCCTCGCTGCCCAGGAAGGCCGGGTCGGCGCCCTGGCTCACCATGCGCTCGCGCACCTCCGCGCTGGTCAGCACCTGCCTGAAGGCCTCGCTGAGCTTCGCCACCACGTCCTTGGGCGTGTCCTTGGGCGCGAAGAAGCCGTAGAAGCCCACCACCTCGAAACCCTTCACGCCCGATTCGGCCACGGTCGGGATGTCGGGCAGCGCGGGATTGCGCTCGCGGCTGGTCACGGCCAGTGCGCGCACCTTGCCCTGCTTGTGGTAGTTGGCCGCCTGCGGGATCGATTCGGCCATGAACTGCACCTGCCCGCCCATCAGGTCGGTGAAGGCGGGCGCGCTGCCGCGGTAGGGGATGTGCACCATGAAGATGCCGGTCGCGGTCTTGAACATCTCGGGCACCAGGTGGCTGATGCCGCCGTTGCCGGCCGAGCCGTAGTTGACCTGGCCCGGCCGCGCCTTCGCGTAGTCGATGAACTGCCTGAGGTTCTGCACCGGCAGCTTCGGTGTGACCAGCAATGCCAGCGGCTGCATCGCGGTGCGCGCGATCGGCACGAAGTCGCGCTGCGTGTCGTAGGGCAGCTTGCTGTAGAGCGCGCCGTTGATCACGGCCACGCCGGTGTTCGCGAGCATCAGCGTGTAGCCGTCGGCCGGGCTCTTGGCGACCGCGTCGGCGCCCACCGAGCCGCCCGCGCCGGGCTTGTAGTCCACGATCAGCGGCTGGCCCAGCGCCGCCTGCAGCTTGTCGGTCAGCAGGCGCGCATGCTGGTCGAGCGGGCCGCCGGCCGGGAAGCCGATCACGACCTTGATCGGCTTGTCGGGAAAGGCCGCCGTGGCGGCGGTGCCGAGGGCGAGCGACAGGACCGCGAGCGCGGTCCGCAGGGTGTTGTTCATGATCCGTCTCCTTGTTCTTGGCGAGGAGACGATCATAGGCAAGCCGCTCAGCCGGCCAGCGTCGCCTTCAGCGTGATCTCGGGCACGCTCGCGAGCGCCTTCGACAGCGGGCAGCCGGCCTTGGCGGCGGCGGCGATCTGCTGGAACTTCGCCTCATCAAGGTTGGGCACCGCGGCGTCGAGCTCGAGCGCGATGCGGTCGATCTTGAAACCCTCGCCGTCCTTGGCCAGGCGCACGGCCGCGCGGGTGTCGATCTTCGTGGCGGCCAGGCCCTCCTTCTCGAGCGCGAAGGCGAAGGCCATCGTGAAGCAGGCCGCGTGCGCGGCGCCGACGATCTCCTCGGGGTTGGTGCCGCGCCGGTCGTCCTCGAAACGGCTGGCGAAGCCATAGGGGTAGTCCTTGAGCGCGCCGGTCTCGGTGCTGACCTGGCCCTTGCCGGTCTTGCCTGCGCCTTCCCAGTGAACGCTCGCGTGCTTTTCTGCTGCCATGGAGATGCTCCTTCGGTGGTCGGTGGATGGGTGAACGGGATGCGAAGCTCCCGGTATCGCCGAAACGGAGCGCCGCGTCTGTAGTCGCCCGCGCTGTCGCCCTGGCCGTTTCGGCGGGCCGCGATCGGGCGACGTAGAAAAAAGGGCGTCGCCAAGGTGACGCTCCGGGGGCTTCCCCGATGGGAGCCGCGCCGCGCTCGGCTTAGGCTGGCGTGCGGTTCGCGCGCCCGGCAATTCCGCCGGACGCGCCCCGCCCCGGATTCCCCATTTCCTTCCGCTCGCCTGCCATGACCCTGGAACCACGCCCGCATCACAAGTTCTGGCCCAAACGCCTGCCGCATTCGATCACCGTGCCCGCGGTGTCGCTCTGGCACAACCTCAAGACCGCCGCCGAGCGCTACCCCGACAACAAGGCCCTGGTGTTCTTCGGCCGCGTCACCAGCTACCGCGAGCTGGCAAGCCAGGTCGAGCGCCTGGCCGGCACCCTGCATGCGCTGGGCGTGAAGCGCGGCGACCGCGTGCTGCTCGACATGCAGAACTGCCCGCAGCTGGTGATCGCGCATTTCGCGATCCTGCGCGCCAATGCCGTGGTGGTGCCGGTCAACCCGATGAACCGGGCCGAGGAGCTCAAGCACTACATCACCGACGCCGACGCCAAGGTGGCGATCACCACCGGCGACCTCGCCGGCGAACTGGCCAGGGCCAGCGACGCGCTGCCCGAGGGCGAACGCCTGTCGAGGATGATCGTGACCCAGTTCACCGACGCCTTCGATCCCGGCGTGACCGGCGACGACGCGCCCGCGGCCGCCTGGGTCGACTGGCTCGGCACCCGCCATCCGCTGCCCGCGCTGGCCGGCGGCGAGGTCATGGCGTGGACCGAGGCGCTCGAGACCAGCCACCCGGTGCCCGAGCACGTGGTGGGCGCCAACGACATGGCGCTGCTGCCCTACACCAGCGGCACCACCGGCCTGCCCAAGGGCTGCATCCACCACCATTCGAGCCTGATGCACAACGCCATGTCGGGCATGCTGTGGGGCTGCGCGCATTCCGAGGTGGTGGTGCTGGCCGTGGTGCCGATGTTCCACATCACCGGCGTGGTCAGCATGATGCACACCGCGATCCTCGCGGCCGCCACGCTGGTCATCATGCCGCGCTGGGACCGCGACGTGGCCGGGCGCCTGATCTCGCGCTGGAAGGTCTCGAGCTGGACCAACATCCCGACCATGGTGATCGACCTGATGGCGAGCCCGCACTTCGCGAGCTACGACCTCTCGAGCCTCAGCTACATCGGCGGCGGCGGCGCGGCCATGCCGCAGGCGGTGGCGCAGCGGCTGCAGGACCAGTTCGGCCTCAAGTACCAGGAAGGCTACGGCCTCACCGAAACGGCCGCGCCCTCGCATTCGAACCCGGCCGAGCATCCCAAGCAGCAGTGCCTGGGCATCCCGTTCATGAGCACCGACGCGCGCGTGGTCGACCCGACACGCTGAAGGAACTGCCGCCGGGCGAATCGGGCGAGATCATCATCCACGGCCCCGAGGTGTTCCAGGGCTACTGGAAGCGGCCCGAGGCCACGGCCGCGGCCTTCGTCGAGTTCGAGGGCAAGCGCTTCTTCCGCTCGGGCGACATGGGCCGCATGGACGAGGAGGGCTACTTCTTCATCACCGACCGCCTGAAGCGCATGATCAACGCCAGCGGCTTCAAGGTCTGGCCGGCCGAGGTCGAGCTGCTGATGTTCCGCCACCCGGCGATCCAGGAAGCCTGCGTGATCTCGACCAAGGACGCCTACCGCGGCGAATCGGTCAAGGCCGTGGTGGTGCTGCGCGCCACCCACAAGGACACCACCGCGCAGCAGATCATCGACTGGTGCCGCGAGAACATGGCGGTCTACAAGATACCGCGCCAGGTGCAGTTCGTCGACGCGCTGCCCAAGAGCGGCAGCGGCAAGGTCATGTGGCGCCTGTTGCAGGAAGCCGAGAACGCCTGAGGCGCCGAGTCAGCGCGCCGGGCGCGCCGCCCGGTGCCGCAATCCCAGCCGGACCTGCGTTGCGGCCAGCAGCACCGCGCTGCGCAGCGGATGAATCACGGGCACCGCGAGGCCCTGGGCCGCCAGGGCCCGCGCGAGCGCATCGCTCACGCCCAGGAAGCCGGTGCAGCCCAGCACGATCGCATCGGCGCCATCGTCGCGCACGGCCCGCGCCGCCGCTTCGGTCAGGCGAGCGAGCAGCCGTTCGGGATCTGCGTCGAGTTCGCGCACCGCGGTATCGACCACGCGCAGCGGCGCCAGCCGCGGGCCCAGCGCGGTGCGCTCGGCGAGGGCATCGATCATCGGGCACACGCTCTCGAGCACCGTGACGATCGCGAGCCGCCGGCCGAGCGTCGCCGCTAGGTGCAGGCTGGCCTCGCCCGGGCCGATGACGGGCATTGCCACGCGCTCGCGCGCGGCCGCCACGCCGGGGTCGGCGAAACAGTCGACCACCACCGCATCGAGGCCCTGCGCCTCGGCCTCCTCGATGCGCGCGAGCACGCCGGGCAGGCAGCGGTGCTCGTCGGCCGGGCTCTCGATCGCGCGCGGCCCGTCGGCGATGTTGACCTGCGACAGCTGCAGTGCGCCGCCTTCGGCGAGATCCTCGATCTTGCGCAGCTTCGCGGGCACCGGGGCGACATGGGGCGTGACGACGCGGATGCGGATCGGCATGGCGCGACTCCTCAGCGCAGCGTGTAGCCGCCGTCGGCGAACAGCGTGGTGCCGCTCATGAAGCCGTTGCCCATGAGGAACACCACCGCGTCGGCCACTTCCTCGACGGTGCCGACCCGGCCCAGCGTGCTGATCGCGGCGAAGCCCGCATAGGCGGCTTCGCGCGCGGCGGCCGGGCGCCCGCGCCACAGCGGGCTGTCGATGGTGCCGGGCGACACGGTGTTGACGCGCCGCGGCGCCAGGTCGATCGCGAGCGCGTGCCCCAGGCCCTCGATCGCGCTGTTGCAGGCCGCGTAGCTGGCGACGCCCGGCAGCGGCCGCGCGCCCGCGCCGCCCGACATCAGCACCACCGAACCGTTCGGCGACAGCTTGGCGAGCGCATGGTGCACGGCCCAGTACTGGGGCCAGAACTTCTGGCGGAACGGGCTTTCGACCTGCGCCACGTCCTCGCTGCCGAAGGGCGCGACGCTGTAGCTCGCGCCGGGCGTGAACAGGTGGTCGATGGCGGGCAGCGGTGCGAAGAAGCGCGCGAGCGAATCGGCGTCGGAGGAGTCGACCGTCGCGCCGGTGGCCGCGGGACCGAGCTGCTCGAGGGCCGCCGCCAGCCGCTGCGGCGAGCGACCGCCCACGTGGACCTGGCCGCCCTGCTGGACGACGCGTTGCGCCACCGCGAGGCCGATGCCCGAGGTACCGCCGACGATGGCGACGCGTTGCTGGGAGAAAGTGTTGCTCATGATTGGATTCTTTCGAGTTCCATATTTCGGAACTTGAATCAAGATAATTGAACTCGATCATAGAAGGCCGCGCCGCCCTGTCAAGCGCGCGGCACGGTGCCGCGCGCCGCTGGAAAAAATGTGTGTCCCCACCGCGCCCGGCACGCGAATCCCTTAGCCTCGATGCGTCCTCATCCGTTGTCGCTCCGTCCGTCTTCTTCATGCACCTGCGCGCGTTCCTTCCCATCCTTCTTGCCTTCCCCCTGCTGGCCCATGCCGCCGCTTCCCGCAACTGCCTCGTCGTCGGCGTCAGCGACGGCGACACGCTGACCGCGCGCTGCGGCCGCAGCGGCGCCTATGAACAGGTCAAGGTGCGCATCGCCGCCATCGACGCGCCCGAGAAGGCGCAGCCTTATGGCCAGCGCAGCCGCCAGGCGCTGAGCCGGCTCTGCTATGCCGAGCAGGCGCGGATCACCGCGCGCGACACCGACCGCTACGGCCGCACCGTGGCCGACGTGTCGTGCAACGGCGAGGACGCGGGCCGGCGCATGGTGTCGGAGGGCTGGGCCTGGGTCTACGACTACCACGGCATCGCGAGCAAGCGCGGCGGCGACCTGTTCCGGCTGCAGGACGGCGCCCGCGCGCAGCGCGCCGGGCTGTGGGCCGACACCAGGCCCACGCCGCCCTGGGAATGGCGTCGGCAGCGGCGCGAATCGCATTGGAGCGACAACTTCTTCTCGTCGTTCTGAGTGCCTTCGGGTCGGGCATGGCCCATGTCACGCGAGATTCATGCGGCGCGAAGAGCATCCGGGGTTCTTGCAACCCCCGCACCGCGGAGAACAACGACATGGCCAAGAATTTCGACCGGATGGAGGACTCCAACCCCAGCGCCAATCCCACGATCCACGAGGTGTCCGATCCGGCGCGCCGCGTGCTCGTGCGCGGCGGCCTCGCGGCCGCGGTGGCGGGCCTGTTCGGCCCGCTCGCGGGCTGCGCATCGACCGCCGCTGGCGGCGGTGGCGCGGTCGCCGGCCTGGGCCGCGCGATCGGCTTCAAGGGCATCGCGATGGCCGCGGTCGACCAGGTGGTGGTGCCCGAGGGCTACAGCGCGCAGGTGCTCTACCGCTGGGGCGATCCGACCGGCGTGGCCGGCAGCATGCCCGCCTTCAGGACCGACGGTTCCAACTCCGCCGACGACCAGGCGCTGCAGGCCGGCATGCACCACGATGGCATGGCCTTCTTCCCGCTCGAAGGCTCGAACCGCGGCCTGCTGGTGCTGAACCACGAATACGTCGACGACGGCCTGCTGCACACCGACGGCATGAAGACCTGGACGCCCGAAAAGGTGCGCAAGTCGATGAACGCGCACGGCGTGTCGGTGATCGAGCTGCGGCGCGACGGCGCGAAGTGGTCGCAGGTGCTGCCCTCGCGCTTCGCGCGCCGCGTCACCGCGCTCACGCCGATGACGCTGAGCGGCCCGGCCGCCGGTCATCCGATGCTGCGCACGGCCGCCGATCCGAGCGGCACGCAGGTGCTCGGCACCTTCAACAACTGCTCGAACGGCCAGACGCCCTGGGGCACCTACCTGACCTGCGAGGAGAACTTCGCCGACTACTTCGAGGGCCCCGAGTCGCCCGACGCGCACCAGAAGCGCTGGGGCATCCGCAAGGGCAATGGCGCCAAGTACCGCTGGCACGAGCACGAGCCGCGCTTCGACGTGACGAAGAACCCGAACGAACCCAACCGCTACGGCTGGGTGGTGGAGATCGATCCGCAGGACCCGGCCTCCACCCCGCGCAAGCGCACCGCGATGGGCCGTGCCGCGCACGAGGGCGCGGCCACCGCGCTGACCGCCGACGGCCGTGCCGTGGTCTACATGGGCGAGGACTCGCGCTTCGAATACATCTACAAGTTCGTGAGCCGCGACGCGGTGAAGCCCGGCGGCGCGGCCGCCAACCGCGAGCTGCTCGACCACGGCACGCTCTACGTGGCGCGCTTCGACGTCGACGGCAGCGGCGAATGGCTGCCGCTCGTGCAGGGCCAGAACGGGACTCGTGGCCGACAAGGGCTTCGCGAGCCAGGGCGACGTGCTGATCAAGTCGCGCCAGGCCAGCGACCTGCTGGGCGCGACCAAGATGGACCGCCCGGAGTGGACCACCGTCGATCCGCTGACCAAGGAGGTCTACTGCACGCTGACCAACAACAGCAACCGCGGCGGTGCCGGCCAGCCGTTCATGGATGCGGCCAATCCGCGCTCCAACAACACCATGGGCCAGATCATCCGCTGGAAGGAGCAGGGCGACCTCGACGGCACGAAGTTCGCGTGGAACCACCTGGTGCTCGCGGGCGATCCGAAGCAATCGCGCTGGGAAGCGCAGGGCAACGTCAAGGGCGATGCCTTCGGCAGCCCCGACGGTCTGATGGTCGATGCGCGAGGCGTGCTGTGGATCCAGACCGACGTCTCGACCTCCACGCTCGGTAAGGGCGACTACACGAACCTGCCGAACAACCAGATGCTGGCCTGCGACCCGACCCAGGGCGAGATTCGCCGCTTCCTGCTCGGCCCGGCCGGCTGCGAGATCACCGGCCTCACGGCCACGCCCGACCTGCGCACGCTGTTCATCAACATCCAGCATCCGGGCGAACCGGCCAACGAGCGCAGCGATCCCGATCGCCCGCTCGCGGTGTCGAAGTGGCCCGACGGCGCGGGCCGCCCGCGCTCGGCGACGGTGGCGATCACGAAGAACGATGGCGGTGTGGTCGGGACCTGAGCGCGGGGCCCCGGGAGCGGACGGCGGCGCTCAGCAGGCGCCGCCGTACCAGCAGCGCAGCGCGGGCATGAACAGCCCGAGCACGAAGCTGATGCCGCACACGATCAGCATCAGCAGCGCGCACATGCGCAGGCCTTCCTCGCTCCAGCGCGGCGCGAAGATGCTCACCAGGAAGCCCGAGGCGAAGGTGCCTTCGAGCCAGTGCGCGCCGCCCCAGCGCAGGATCCAGAGCCAGAACAGCGCGGTGAGGGCGTGCAGCGCGATCCAGGGCAGCAGCGACATGCGGACCTCCGGCTGTGGCGCGGCTCAGGACTCGCTGCGGCCGTTCACGTCGGCCACCACGCGTGCGTTGCGCTGGAAGCTCCAGTAGGCGCTGGCCCAGTCCATCATCACCACGATGCGATTGCGGAAGCCGATCAGGAAGTACGCGTGCGCGAACAGCCAGAACAGCCACGCGAGCCGGCCGCTGAAGCGCAGCGCGCCGAAGGGCGTGCCCAGGTCGACCACGGCCGAGTTGCGGCCGATGGTCGCGAGGTTGCCGTAGTCGCGGTAGCGGAAGGCCTGCGTGGGCTGGCCCGCGATGCGGCGCAGGATGTTGGCGGCCGCGGCGCGCCCGGCCTGCTTGGCGCCGGGCGATACGCCGGGCACCGGCCGCGGCTGCTTGCCGGGCGCATGGCTCATGGCGGCCGCGAGGTCGCCGACCACGCTGATCTCGGGATGGCCCGCGAGGCTCAGGTCGGGTTCGACCTTGATGCGGCCCGCGCGGTCGCATTCGACGCCGGTGGCGGCGCCGAGCATGCGCCCGAGCGGCGAGGCCGCCACGCCCGCGGCCCACACCACGCAACTGCTGTCGATGCGGTAGCTCTGCGCGGGCGCGCCGTCGGCGCCGCCGCCGGTCTGCACCTCGAGGCCGGTGGCGTCGATCGCGGTCACGCGCGCGTTGAGCCGCACCTCGACGCCGAGCTTCTCGAGCTGCTCGAGCGCCTTCTGGCTCAGGCTCTCGGGCATCGCCTGCAGCACGCGCGGGCCGCCCTCGACCAGCAGCACCTGCGCGCTCGCCGGATCGATGTGGCGGAACTCGCCCGCGAGCGTGTGCTTGGCGATCTCGGCCAGCGTGCCCGCCATCTCCACGCCCGTGGGGCCGGCGCCGATCACCACGAAGGTCAGCAGCGCGCGGCGGCGTTGTTCATCGGTCGTGAGTTCGGCGGTCTCGAAGGACAGCAGCACGCGGCGGCGGATCTCGAAGGCATCGGCCAGGGTCTTGAGGCCCGGCGCATTGGCCGACCATTCGTCGTGCCCGAAATAGCTGTGGGTGGCACCGGCCGCGACGATCAGGTGGTCGTAGGGCACCGGGTTGCCGTCGGCCATGCGCACCGTGCGCGCGGCCGGATCGATGGCCGTGACCTCGCCGAGCAGGGAGGTGATGTTGGCCTGGCCGCGGAACAGACCGCGCACCGGCGCCGCGATCGACGGCGCCGCCAGTCCCGCGGTCGCCACCTGGTAGAGCAGCGGCTGGAACAGGTGGTGGTTGGTGCGGTCGATCACCGTCACGTCGACGTCGGCGCCTTGCAGCTTGCGAGCCGCTTCGAGCCCGCCGAAACCGCAGCCGACGATGACGACGCGGGGGCGGCCTGGGGAGTTGGTCGTTTGCATCGAACGGATGATACGCAGCGCCCTGCAGGCGAAGCCATCTTGTGCCAAAGTGGCCGACCCGCCGAGGAACGAGAACCACGCGGGGACGGCGTGCGCCCCGGCGCGGGCCCTTGTCCTACGCGCCGCCGCCGAAGGCTTCGGCTACAAACTTCGTTGACCCGCGACTGGAGAACCCATGACGCTTTCCCGGCCGATCACGCTGGCAGCCGGCACCGTGCGAGAGCAGTTCCGCTCCGTGCGCGCCGCCAGCCTCGCGCTTGCCGCACCGCTTTCCGCCGAAGACCAGTGCATCCAGTCGATGCCCGACGCGAGCCCGACCAAGTGGCATCTCGCGCACACCACCTGGTTCTTCGAGACGGTTCTGCTGCAGCCGCATGCCAGCGGCTACCAGCCCTTCGACACGCGCTTCCATTACCTCTTCAATTCCTACTACGAGGCGCTGGGTCCGCGCCATCCGCGTCCGCAGCGCGGCCTGCTCACGCGGCCCTCGCTCGACGAGGTGCAGGCCTACCGCCGCCATGTCGACGCGGCCGTGCTGGCCTTCCTCGACAGCGACGAGGCAGCGGCCGCGTGGGCCACGCTCGAGCCCATCGTCACGCTGGGCCTGAACCACGAGCAGCAGCACCAGGAGCTGCTTCTCACCGACATCCTGCATGCGCTGTCGTGCAACCCGCTGCTGCCCGCCTACAAGCCCGCCGGCGGCCCCGCGCTGCGGCTGGCCGCGGTGCCGCCCGCCATGCGCTGGCTGCCGCACGAGGGCGGCCTGGTCGACATCGGTCATGACGGCGCGGGCTTCTCGTTCGACAACGAGACCCCGCGCCATCGCGCGCTGCTGCAGCCGCATGCGATCGCCGACCGGCTCGTGAACTGCGGCGACTTCGCGCAGTTCATCGCCGATGGCGGCTACCAGCGGCCCGAGCTGTGGCTGTCCGACGGCTGGGCCACGGTGCAGTCGCAGGGCTGGCGTCATCCGGCCTACTGGCTCGCGCCCGACGATCCGCGCCTGGGTGCCCCGTCGGCCAATGCCGGCGGCTGGCATGTGTTCGGCCTGCATGGCGTGCGGCCGATCGAGCCCGAGGCGCCGGTATCGCAACTGAGTTTCTACGAGGCCGCCGCGTATGCCGAGTGGTCCGGCGCGCGGCTGCCGACCGAGTTCGAATGGGAGGCCGCGTTCGGCAACCTGGGCATCTCGCAGATGACCGGCCACGTTTGGCAATGGACGCGTTCCTCGTACGACCCGTATCCGGGCTTCAAGCCGCTGCCCGGTGTCGCGGCCGAATACAACGGCAAGTTCATGGTGGGCCAGCTCGTGCTGCGCGGCGGCAGCGTGGCCACCCCCGAGGGCCATGCGCGCCCCAGCTATCGCAACTTCTTCCCGCCGGCCGCGCGCTGGCAATTCACCGGCCTGCGGCTCGCGAAGGATCTCTGACCATGCGCCCATTCGCTCCCATTCCCGAGGCAGCTTCGACTGCTTCGGCTTCTTCTTCGTCTTCTTCGTTGCCGTTCTCGGCGAAGAAGCGTCCCGCCGTCGTTGCGCCCGCTACGACCGCGCCGCTGTCCGAGTTCGCGCGCGAGATGCAGGCGGGGCTGGCGCGCATGCCGCGCAGCATCTCGCCGAAGTTCTTCTATGACGTCGTGGGCTCGCAGCTGTTCGATCAGATCTGCGATCTGCCCGAGTACTACCCGACGCGCACCGAGCTGCGCATCCTCGGCGAATGCGCGGGGGAGATCGCGAAGCAGATCGGGCCGAATGCGGAGATCGTGGAGTTCGGGGCGGGGTCGTTGACCAAGATCCGCTTGCTGCTCGATGCGCTGGAGTCGCCTAAGCGTTATCTGCCTATCGATATCTCGGGCGAGTATCTCGAAGGGGCTGCTGCGCGCTTGCGTGCGGACTATCCGGAGTTGGCCGTGCAGCCGATTGCCGCGGACTACACGATGCCATTGGTGTTGCCCGCGCCGATGCTTGGGGCGGGGCGGCGGGTGGGGTTCTTTCCGGGGTCTACGCTGGGGAACTTCGAGCCCGACGAGGCGCTGGCCTTTCTGCAGCTGGCGGCTCGGATGCTGCGCGGTGGGGGGATGCTGATCGGGGTGGACCTGGTGAAGGATCCGGCGCGGTTGCATGCGGCCTACAACGATGCGCAAGGGGTGACGGCGGCGTTCAATCTCAATCTGTTGCGGCGTGCCAATTCGGAGCTGAATGCGGACTTCGATCTCGATGGGTTCACGCATGCTGCGTTCTTCAATGCGCCTTTGCGGCGGATCGAGATGCATCTGGTGAGTCGGCGGGCTCAGAGCGTTTCATTGAATGGCGAGACGTTCGGGTTCGAGGAAGGGGAGACCATTCATACGGAGTACTCGCACAAGTTCACTGTGGATGGGTTTCGTGCTTTGGCTGTGAAGGCGGGGTTTCGGCCGGGGGCGGTTTGGGTGGATTCGGAGAGGTTGTTTAGCGTGCATTGGTTGGGGGCTTGAGGGGTCTTTTTCTAGGGCTCTTTTAGGAGGTGTTTTCTTGCTGAGGCCGTTGGCCGGGACTCGCCCCGGCGGGCGAGTCACTTTCTTTTGCTTCGCCAAAAGAAAGTAACCAAAGAAAAGGCGACCCACTGTCTGCGTCCCTCCGCTTCGCTACGGGCAACCTGCGGTGCTCGCGTTTCGCGGGGTCTCGCAGAACTCGCTCCGCTGCGCTGCGCTCAGACAGCTGCGAGCCCTTATCCGCGAAACGCTGCGCTCCTCGGCGCAGCCAGAGGGGGTGGGTCGGGCCTTTGCTGCGCTCGGCCTTGCAATGCTGGTCGGGCCATCGCTTCGCTCGGCCTTGTGTTTGTCTTGTCCCCTCTCCCTCTGGGAGAGGGTTAGGGTGAGGGCACCGGGCCTCACCGATGTTGCGACGGTATCCACCGCCCGGAGCCCTCACCCCAGCCCTCTCCCAGAGGGAGAGGGAGCAAGACCGCCGAGCGCAGCGAAGGCCCGTTGGGTATGCAAGGCCGAGCGAAGCAAAGGCCCGAACGCCCCCCTCTGGCTGTGCCGAGGAGCGCAGGGGAAAGCGGGATCAGGGCCGCAGTTGTCTGAGCGGAACGAAGTGCAGCGAGTTCTGCGGACCCCCGCTTTCCCCGAGCACCGCAGGTTGCCCGCAGCGAAGCGGAGGGACACAGACAGTGGGGTCGCCTTCTTTTGCTTACTTTTCTTGGCGAGACAAGAAAAGTGAGTCGCCCGCCGGGGCGAGACCCGGCCTACGGCCTCAGCAAGAAGAGCAACCCAAAAAACCACCCCCACAAAACACCAGAAACCAAACAGTCACAATACCCCTCCGGCCAAACACATCCCCCAGTCGGAGACCCAAACCCAAATGAAAGCCACCTGGAACGGCGCCACCATCGCCGAAAGCGACGACACCGTGCTCGTCGAGGGCAACCACTACTTCCCCATCTCGTCGCTCAACCGCGACGTCGTGACCTTCAGCAACCACAAGACCACCTGCCCCTGGAAGGGCAGCGCGAACTACTACTCGCTGCTGGTCAACGGCGAACTCAACACCGACGCCGCCTGGTACTACGCCGACCCCAAGCCCGAGGCCGAGATGGTCCGCGACCGCGTCGCGTTCTGGAAAGACGTGAAGGTCACGGCGTCGTGACCACCCCGGCCTTCGATCCACCCTTCATCCACCCCGCGGAACTGCCCGCCGCACTGCGCGACCAGGGCTATGCGGTGCTTGGGCCCCAGGCCGTGGGCGACTGGCTCGGCCTGCCGGTCGCGCAGCTCGAGGCGTTGCATGCCGACTGGAACGATCTTCCGCCCGACGAATACCTGAAGGACGGCGGCCGCTATCGCACGCGGCGCCACGAATGCTTCACCGTCGATGGCGAGGCGATGCAGCAGGTGCCGCGCCGCGCGCACTGGCAACCGGTCGAATACAACGCACTGCATGGCGGCATGCAGCGCTGGTTCGCGCCGATGCTGCCGGCCACGATCGCGCAGCCGGCCTGGCAGCGATTGATCGTCAAGCTCGGCGAAGCGGCGAGCCAGTTGCGCGGCGCGCAGCGCTGGTACGTGGAAGCGCACCAGTTCCGTATCGACACCGCGGGCGGCATCGGCCGGCCCACGCCCGAGGGCGCGCACCGCGATGGCGTGGACCTGGTGGCGGTGGCGCTGGTGGGCCGCCACGACATCAAGGGCGGCGAGACGCGCGTGTTCGAGGCCAACGGGCGGCGCGGCGAGCGCTTCACCATGACCGAGCCTTGGACGCTGCTGCTGCTCGACGATGCGCGCGTGATCCACGAATCGACGCCGATCCAGCCGCTCGAGGAGAGCGGCGCGGGCTGGCGCGACACGCTGGTGATCACCTGCCGCGCCCAGGGTTTTCAGGGCGACTGACACCCGCGTCGCGAGGCGCCGCGCGGCCTGCGGACGCGGGCCGCGCGCAGGCGGGCATCCGCGATTTCCCTGGCTGGGAAGCGTCCTACAGGTGTGTCGCGGCCTTGCGGTTAAATTCGGGGCCCGGTCTTCGGCCATCTCACAAGGCCCGTGGACTGGACCCTGTCTGCCTGCGAACGAAGAAAGCGAGGTCCGCCATGTTCAATCACATCCTGGTCCCCATCGACGGCTCCGAAAACTTCCATGCTCGCGGTCAGCAAGGCCAGCGGATTGGCGCTGGCCTTCGGAAGCCGCATCACCCTGATCCACGTGATCGACAACTACCCCTTCATCGGCGTGGGCGCGGACTATGCGCTCGGCCAGAACGAGTACCTCGCGGCGGCCACCTCGAGCGCCAATGCGGCGCTCGCTCGCGGCGTGGCCGCGCTGGCGGCCGAAGGCCTGCACAGCGACCAGCGCGTGATCGACGGCCACGTGGTGCACGAAGGCATCGTGGACACGGCCATCGCCATCGCGGCCGACCTGATCGTGATGGGCTCGCACGGCCGCAGCGGCATCGAGAAGCTGCTGCTCGGCAGCGTGACGCAACGCGTGCTGCAGGACTCGATGGTGCCGGTGCTGGTGGTCAAGGGCGGCTGAGAAGAACGCCGCGCCACTCACCCCTTCGAATCCCGCGGCCTCACGTCGCGCCTTCTCTCACCTCCCGCAACGCCTCGAAGCGCGGCCCGAAATCGGGCCGGCTCGCGAAGCGCATGCGCTCGCGCGTGGCCGGGTGCTCGAAGCTCAGCGCGCTCGCATGCAGTAGCAGGCGCGGCGCGCGTGCCTGCACTTCGGGACTGCCGTAGAGCGCATCGCCGAGGATCGGGTGGCCGATCGATGAGAGGTGCACGCGCAACTGGTGCGAGCGGCCGGTGAGCGGCTCCAGCAGCAGGTAGCTGCAGGGCGCCTCGCCCTCGATGCGGCCCAGGGCGCGCCAGCGCGTGAGGCTGGGCTTGCCGGCCGGGTCGATCTTCTGCAGCGGGCGGCGTGGCCAGTCGGCCATCAGAGGGGCGTCGATTTGGGCCCATTCCGCATCCACGGGCAGCAGGCCGTCGACGACAGCTTCATAACGCTTGTCGACCTGGCGCGTGGCGAAGGCGTCGCTCAGCGCGCGCTGCATCTCGAGGCCGCGTGCCATCAGCACCAGGCCGCTGGTCGCCATGTCGAGCCGGTGCACGATCAGCGCATCGGGCCACTGGCGCTGTGCGCGCGCGCTCAGGCAGTCCTGCTTGTCCTCGCCGCGGCCGGGCACGCACAGCAGGCCGGCGGGCTTGTCGAGCACCAGCAGGTGGGCGTCTTCGTGAACGGGTTGCAGCGGGGGCGGGGCCATGGGAGGGCCCGAGTGTAGAAGCGTGGCCGGGCAGGGGCGTTGGCGGGCGCTCATGCGCGACTCACGGTGGGTGGGCTATCCTCGGATGGATGTCCGGCCCCGCCACTGGCTCCCCAGCCTCCGCCTCTTCCCCCCTCGATGCCGCCGCCGGCGCGGTGCCGCCCCCACCGAGTTTTTCCGATCTCACGCGCGAACGCCCGTTCATGCAGATGTGGGTGGCGCGCCTGTTCGGCACCGCCGCCTCGCAGATGCTGCTGGTGGCCATCGGCTGGCACATGTACGACCTGACCAACAGCGCCTGGGACCTGGGCCTGGTCGGGCTCTACCAATTCGTGCCGGCGCTGCTGCTGGCGCTGCTCGCGGGTCACGTGGTCGACCGCCACCACCGCGGCCGCATCGTCGCGGCCTGCTTCGCGGTCCAGGGGCTGGTGGCGCTGGCGCTGCTGTTCGCGGTGCTGCGCGGCCACGACAGCCGTACGCTGCTGCTGGGCCTGTCGCTGGTGCTGGGCGCGGTGCGTGCGTTCCAGATGCCGGCCCAGCAGGCGTTGACGCCGATGCTGGTGCCGCCGGTCATGCTGGCGCGCGCCATGGCCTTCAGCTCGGCCGGCATGCAGGGCGCGATCATCGGCGGGCCGGCGCTCGGCGGGCTGCTGTTCGTGGCGGGCATGGCGGTGGTCTATGGCGCGAGCGTGCTGTTCTTCGTGGTGGCCTGCGCGCTGGTGCTGCGGCTGCGCTATGCCTACGTGCCCAAGGCGCGCGAGCCGGTCACGCTCGGCACGGTGTTCGCGGGCGTGAACTTCATCTGGAACCGCAAGCCGGTGCTCGGCGCGGTCTCGCTCGACCTGTTCGCAGTGCTGCTGGGCGGCGCAGTGGCGCTGCTGCCGATCTATGCCAAGGACATCCTGCACACCGGCCCCTGGGGCCTGGGCCTGCTGCGCGGCGCGCCGGCAGTGGGCGCGCTGGTGATGTCGATCGCGCTCACGCGCCGGCCGATCGAGCGCCGCGTGGGCCGCGCGCTGTTGATGGCGATCGCGCTGTTCGGCCTGTGCATGGTGGTGTTCGGCATCTCGCGCAGCTTCATCGTCTCGCTGATCGCGCTCGCGGTCTCGGGCGGCGCCGACATGGTCAACGTGGTGATCCGCCAGACGCTGGTGCAGCTCGAGACGCCCGACGCCATGCGCGGACGCGTCAGCGCGGTCAACTCGATCTTCATCGGTGCCAGCAACCAGCTCGGCGAATTCGAATCGGGCGCCACCGCGGCGCTGCTCGGGCCGGTGGGTTCGGTGGGTGGTGGGCGGTGTCGGCACGATGCTGGTCGCGCTGACCTGGTTCCGGCTCTTCCCCTCGCTGGCGCAGCGCGACCGGCTGGTGGTGGCGGCGCCGGCTGTGCGCGGCTGATTCAGGCGTCGCCGAACAGCGAGAAGGCCTGCGGCGCGTCGATCGCGATGTCGCCGAGCGCCTCGGCCACGCAGGGCAGGATCCAGCGCTCGGCCTTTTCCTCGGCGCTCAGGCCCGGCCATTCGATGGTGTGGCGTGCCTCGCCCTCGAGCAACTGGCAGATGCAGGTGCGGCAGGTGCCGTTGCGGCACGAGCTCGGCATCTCGATGCCGGCCGCCTCGGCGGCCTTCAGCACGCTGGTGCCGGCCTCGGTCTCGAAGACCAGGCCCGAGGGCTCGAGGCGGACCTTCATGGCCGCGGTGTCGACGTGCCCTGGCGGCGCTGCTCGCGCAGCATGAAGAGGTAGAGGCTCTCGACCTTCTCGCGCGCCCACGGCGTCTTGCGCAGGAAGCGCAGGCTCGAGCCCACGCTGGGTTCGTGCGTGAAGCAGCGCACCGGCACCAGCTCGCCCAGCTGCTGCCAGCCGTAGTGCGCCTGCAGCGCCGTCACGATGGCTTCGAGCGTGAGCCCGTGCAGCGGATTGCGCGGCTGGGCCGGGGGCGCGGCGGGGGGAGGGCGGCGATGCCGGGGCGTCGCTCACGGGCGGCGGATCACTTGTTCTTGAGCTTGCCGCGCGGAATCACCGAGGTGGTGACGACCGCGCGCACCGGCTCGCCGCCGAGTGCCGGGGCCTTCGGCGGGGAGGTGTCCTTCTTCGGTTTCTTGGTTTCCTTGTTGGAACGTTGCTGACCCTTGGCCATGAGGTTTCTCCTGAGCTGCTGCGATGATGGGCTGGGAGTTTAGCGGTGCGGCGACAATAGGCGGTTCCATCCGTTTTTCCCGCATTCATGTCCGACCACGAAGTTCGCCCCGCCACGATGCGCGATGCCAAGGCCATCGCAGAAGTCCACGCCGCCGCCGCCAAGGCCGCCTACGAAGGCATCCTGCCCGAGGAGGAGCTGCGCGCCCTGGCGCTCGCCTCGCGCGAGGCCAAGTGGCGCGAAGCCATCGAGTTCAGCGAACCGCAGGTCCATGTGGCCGAGCTCGACGGCAAGGTCGTCGGCTTCGTCGGCTTCGACCGCTCGCGCGACCCCAAGACCCCGTCCACCGCGGGCGAGATCTGGGCCCTCTACGTCCGTCCCGAGCACTGGGACAAGGGGTTGGGCGTCGCCCTCTGGGACGCCGCGCGCGAGGGCCTCGAGGAAGAGGGCTGCACCACGGTCACCATCTGGGTGCCGATCCGCAACGACCGCGCGATGCGCTTCCACGAGCTGGCCGGTTTCAAGCGCGAGATGAAGACCGCCAAGACCACGCAGATCGGCAGCGTGCGCATCGAGGAAATCCGCCTCAAACGCAACGTCGCCTGAAGTGAGTCACCCCCGAATCTCCGCGCACTTCGTGTCGCTTCGGATCCCCCCTCAAGGGGGCGCACCCGGCGGCCCGGCAAAGCCGGTTCCGCGGGTGCCTGCGAACGGGCCACGCTGACGCGGGCCATCGGAGAGCGCGGGCAACACTCTGGATCGCTGATATGCAAACCGACAACATTTCGGGCCACGCCCGCCGTGTGCCATCGCACCAGCGCCGCACGCTCGCCGTGCAGTGGATCCGCCGCACCCATGGCTGGTTCGGCCTCTGGGGCGCGGTGCTCGGGCTGTTGTTCGGCTTCAGCGGCATCTGGCTCAACCATCGCAACGTGCTGAAGCTGCCGCAAGCACAGGAACGCAGCCGGGCCCAGCTCGCGCTGCCCGAGCCGGCACCGGCCACGCCCGAGGCGATGGCCATCTGGCTGCAGCAGGCCCTGCGCACCGACGGCCCGCCGCGCTCCACGCGCATCGAGCCCGCGAAGCCGGTGGCCTGGGTCGACCGCAAGGCCGATCCCGAGGCGCCCGCGCTGACCCAGCCCGCGCACTGGACCTTCAACTTCGGCGGCCCGAACGAGATCGTGCAGGCCGACTACTGGCAGGGCAACCGCTCGGTGGGCGTGGCCACCACGCGCAACGGCCTCGTCGCCACCCTCACCAACATGCACAAGGGCGGCGGCATGCCGCTCGCGTGGATCCTGCTGGTCGACACCCTGGCCGGCAGCCTGATCTTCCTGTCGCTCTCGGGCGTGGCGCTGTGGCTGCTCACGCACCGCCGCCGCGCCGTCGGTCTCGCGGTGTTCGGCGTCTCGCTGGCCACGATGCTGGCGATCGCGCTGAGCGCGCTCTGACGGCTCAGGCCTTCGGCCGACTGCTTTCGGTGTACATCGCGTGGCCGCATCGTGCGGCGCGGGCGCTCCCCATGCGGATATTCACGGGCCCTGCACACGGCAGCGGCTAAGCTCGCGCCTTTCATTTTCCTTTCGCCCATCCATGGCCTCCAGCCTGCTCCTGCTGCTCGACGACATCGCGACCGTGCTCGACGACGTATCGGTTCTCACCAAGGTCGCCGCGAAAAAGACAGCCGGGGTGCTCGGCGACGACCTCGCGCTCAACGCGCAGCAGGTCACCGGGGTCAAGGCCGACCGCGAACTGCCCGTGGTCTGGGCGGTGTGCAAGGGCTCGCTGGTCAACAAGGCGATCCTGGTGCCGGCCGCGCTGGCCATCGGCACCTGGCTGCCCTGGCTGGTCACGCCGCTGCTGATGGTGGGCGGCGCCTTCCTGTGCTTCGAGGGCTGCGAGAAGCTGGCCCACAAGTTCCTGCACAAGGAGGAACACGCGGCCGACACCGCACGCCACGAGCAGGCCGTGGCCGATGCCGCGGTCGACGTGGTGGCGGTCGAGAAGGACAAGATCAAGGGCGCGGTGCGCACCGACTTCATCCTCTCGGCCGAAATCATCGCGATCACGCTGGGCACCGTGCAGGGCCAGCCCTTCACCACCCAGCTCAGCGTGCTGGTGGGCATCGCGCTGATCATGACCGTCGGCGTCTACGGCCTGGTGGCCGGCATCGTGAAGCTCGACGACGCGGGCCTCTACCTGAGCCAGCGCGGCAGCGCCGCCGCGCGCGGCCTGGGCCGCGCGCTCCTGGCGGGCGCGCCCTGGCTCATGAAGGGGCTGTCGATCGCCGGCACCGCCGCGATGTTCCTGGTCGGTGGCGGCATCCTGGTGCACGGCGTGCCCGCGCTCGGCCATGCGGTCGAGGCCTGGGCCGCGACCTCGGGCGTGTTCGGCACGCTGGGGTCGATGCTGGTCAATGCCGGCGTCGGCATCGTCGCGGGCGCGGTGGTGCTCGCGGTCGTCGAACTGGTCAAGAAGCTGCGGCGCTGAGCGGCGCGCGGCTCAGCGCCGTTGCGAATCCTTGCCGCGCTTCACCAGCTCGACCACCACCAGCGCCGCACCCAGCGCGAGCGCGAACCAGCCCACCACCGAGGCGCCCGCCACCATCTCGAACCAGCGCGTGCCCTGCAGGAAGTGCGGGCCCAGCAGCACGGCGGCGCCGATGAGCAGGCAGAGGATGCCGCGTTCGAGCATGCGGGGCTGGCGGGAGGGACGGGCCATGGGATCGATCGGTTCGGTTGTGGGACAGCGGCGGCCGCGTTCGTGTCGCGGCCGGGGCCCCGATTCTCCACGCATCGGCACAATGCTCCATTCGAGCATCCAGGAAGGACCCCGCCGCATGACCATCGAGATTTCGCGCGAGCTGCGCCAGCAGGCCATCACCTCGATCGAGCGCTATTTCCGCGAGAACATGGAAGAGCCGATCGGCAACGTCGCCGCCGGCGCGCTGCTGGGCTTCTTCATTGAGGAGATCGGCCCCACGATCTACAACAAGGCCGTGGCCGACGTGCAGGAGCGGCTGCAGGCGCGCGTGTCCGAGGTCGACCTCGAGGTGCACGAGGACGAGTTCCGCTACTGGCACAAGTTCGACAAGCAGAAGAAGGGGCGGTAGGCCGCCGCGCGTGGCGCCCGCGCATCGGACTGAAGCCAAGCTGTCAGCAAACGTTGCAGAATCGACGGCCATGCCACGCCATCGCATCGCCCCTTCCGTGTCGACCCCCACGCGCGTGTTGCGCGCCGCCTGCCTGCTGCCGCTGCTGCTGGGCGCCTCGCTCGCCTGCGCGCAGTCGCAGAACCCGGCCGACTTCCCGCTCGAATCGGTCGGCTACCTCAACGAGGAACTGCCGCGCATGGAGGCCGCCGTCGCCTCGAGGAACCGCGAGTTCTTCCATGGCGCGATGGCGCGCACCATCGAGTTCTCGGAGCGCTGGGGCTTCAAGTCCAGGGCCAACCCGCAGCTCGCCAGGTACCCGATGTGCACCGACGCCGTGATGGACTACGTGGTGGTCGGCCTGTGCCGGCTCGATCCCGCGGGCGATGTCTGCGAGCCCGGGCTCGCGCCGCGGCTCGATGCCCACGTGAAGCGCTGCCGCGAGGTGGCGGCGCAGCGCTGAAAGAACAACGAGCGTGCGCGATCGGCGCGCACCGGAGACAGGAAAGACCATGGACTACGCCCGCTACCAGACCCTCGCCATCACGCGCCGCGGCGCCAACGGCACCGTGCTCGACATCCAGATGCGCGCGGCCAACGGCAAGCTGCCCACGGCCGGCCACGACGGCCACCGCGAACTCGCCGAGATCTGGCGCGACGTCTCGGCCGACGACTCGGTGCGCTGCGCCGTGCTGCGCGGCGAGGGCATGGGCTTCTCGGGCGGCGGCGACCTCGGCATGGTGCAGGACATGACGGCCGACGACGCGATCCGCCAGCGCGTGTGGCGCGAGGCGCGCGACCTGGTCTACAACATCATCAACTGCGACAAGCCGATCGTGAGCGCGATGCACGGCCCGGCCGTGGGCGCGGGACTGGTGGCGGGCCTCTTGGCCGACATCTCGATCGCCACGCGCGGCGCGAAGATCGTCGATGGCCACACGCGCCTGGGCGTGGCGGCCGGCGACCATGCGGCGATCGTCTGGCCGCTCCTGTGCGGCATGGCGAAGGCCAAGTACCACCTGCTGCTGTGCGAGCCGGTCAGCGGCGAGGAGGCCGAGCGCATCGGCCTGGTGTCGCTGGCGGTCGACGACGCGGAGCTGCTGCCGCGCGCCTACGAGGTGGCCGACCGCCTCGCGGCCGGCAGCCAGAGCGCGATCCGCCTGACCAAGTACGCGCTCAACAACTGGCTGCGCCAGGCCGGTCCCACCTTCGACGCCTCGCTGGCGCTCGAATTCATGGGCTTTCGCGGGCGCCGACGTGCGCGAGGGCGTGGCCTCGCTGCGCGAGAAGCGCGCGCCGAACTTCGGCTGACGCGTCCCGTCTTCAGGCCTTGCGCAGGCCCTGCAGCGTCTGCAGCAGCACCACGCGCGCCTGCCCCAGCACCATGCCCTTCCACTCGTCGTTGTCGCAGTAGAAGGCGTCGCGCAGCTGGCGGCGGATCTCGCGCTGCTGCGCGTCGGAGGCTTCGGGATGGCGACGCAGCCAGGTGTCGGCGCGCAGGCGCGTGAGCACCTCGTTGTCGGGCAGGGTGCCGAACTCCAGGCCCATGGGCGCGATGCGCGCGTTCGGGCATTCGTCGTAGGCGGTCGAGATCACCGGGCCCGAGACGTCGGCCGAGGCCGAGTCGCCCGCGAAGGGCGCGAACACGTCGGCACCCCACCAGGCATGGGCCATGGCCAGGTCCTCGGGCGTGTTGCGGCCCGGGTAGATCTTCTCGCCGTGGCCATAGGGGCCGAGGCCCGTGTGCACGTCGATCCAGCCGATGTGGGTGGCCGAGGCCGCGTACTTGCGCAGGATCGACCGGATGGTCTTGTTGCTCCACGAGGGCGCGGTGCCGCCGTAGAACAGGCCGTCGGGCGAGACGTACTGGCCCTTGGTGACGGCGGCGCGGAAGGCGCGCATGCCGTGCTTGTCGATGTAGGCGGCCACGGCCGCTTCGTCGGCAGGCGTGGGTGGCCAGGTCGCGGGCAGCACCAGCGGTTCGACATCGGTGTACTCGGCATTCGCCGGCAGCGGCGCGCCGAAGTCGATGTGGTTGCGGTTGAGGTCGATGTTGTCCTCGTTGGTGCGGTGCAGGTGCGAGAAGCCGTGCGGATTGACGGCATGCACCAGCAGCAGCGCGACGCCGGCCTGCTGCAGGCGCGAGAGCAGGTCCTCGTCGTGCAGGGTCGCGACCTGCGTGCCCGAGCCGCAGAAGCCTTCGGGGCCATGCGTGCCCGAGGTCACGAGCAGCAGCTTCTTCGCATCGACGGCGCCGAGCAGTGCGACGTCGGTCGCGAGTTCCTCGCCGAGGGCGCCGCGGTGGGCCTCGTTGACGAAGGATTCGATCGAAGCGCCGCGAGCGCGCGCGGCCTCGAGGAACTTGGCGCGGGCCTCGACATAGGTGCCCGAGAAATGCCGCGTGGCGGCGGTGCTGTGGGTGAGAGCGGTCATGGAGGGATCGTGGGGAGGAATGTTCGAGACGATGGAGATCAGGCGTGCGCGCCGGCCGCGTCGATGTCGCGGCCCGTGTGGTCGCGCAGCCAGAGCAGGCCCAGCAGCGAGACCAGGGTCATGACGACCAGGTACCAGGCCGGCGCGAGCTTGCTGCCGGTGGCGTTGAGCAGCCAGGTGCTGATGAAGGGCGCGAAGCCGCCGAACAGCGCCACGCCCACGCTGTAGACCAGCGACATGCCGCTGGCGCGCACCGCCTTCGGGAACATCTCGGGCAGCATCGTGATGCCGGGCACGGTCTGGCCCACCAGGCCCAGGCTCAGCACGCCGAGCACGATGAACAGCACCGCGGGCGTGGGCGAGGCATTGAGCCAGAGGAAGCCCGGGTAGATCAGCACCACGAGGAAGACGCGGCTCCACAGGATCAGCGGCTTGCGGCCCACGCGGTCCGACAGCAGGCCCACGAAGGGCGCGAAGGCGAACGAGATCAGGCCGGTGAGCGCGGCACCGAACAGCGCCACCGAGGGCGTGAGGCCGAGTTCGCGCACCGCGTAGGTCGGCATGTAGAAGGTGACGACGTAGGCCGCGGTGGTGCCGCCGACCAGCGCGAGGATGGCGGCCAGCACGGTCTTGCCGTGCTGCGAGCAGACGATCTTGAGGCTGCTCTCGCGACGCGGCGCGGTGGCCGATTCGGGCGCGATCTGCAGCGATTCCTCGAGATGGCGGCGGATGTACATGCCCACCGGCGCGATCAGCATGCCGAGGACGAAAGGCACGCGCCAGCCCCAGCTCTGCATGTTCTCGGGCGACAGCGTGAAGGTGAGCGCGCCCACCACCACCGCGCCGAGCATCACGCCCAGGCCCTGGCTCGCGAACTGCCAGCTCGCCATGTAGCCGCGGTTCTGCGGCGTGGCGTGCTCCACCAGCAGCGTGGTGGAAGCACCGACCTCGCCGCCGGCCGAGAAGCCCTGGATCAGCCGCGCCAGCACGATCAGCACCGGCGCCGCGACGCCGATGCTCGCGTAGGTGGGCGTGAAGGCGATCACCGCGCAGCCGAGTGCCATCAGGAAGATGGTCAAGGTCATGGCCTTCTTGCGACCCGCGCGGTCGGCATAGGCGCCGATCACGATGCCGCCGAGCGGCCGCATGATGAAGCCGACGCCGAAGGTCGCGACCGTGAGCAGCAGCTGGCCATAGCCGCTGAAGGTGGGAAAGAACAGCTTGCCGATCACCAGCGCGAGAAAACCATAGACGGTGAAGTCGAAGAACTCGAGGCCGTTGCCGATGGTGGTGGCGACGATGGTCTGGCGCCGGCTGGCGGCGCTGTGCGCGGGACGGGTGGGGCTCATGTCTCGGGGTGTTGGTGTGGTTCTGTGGAATGCGGGTAGGTCGAAGGTCTTCGGCCGCGACGGATGCTAGAGAGTCGGTTGCTCGCTGAAAAGACAATAATTGGGCCAGTACGATAACTTTTGGTTGTCGCCCGTCCGGCACCCGTTCTCCATGAAACCCAACCAGTTGCACGCCTTCGTCGCGGTGGTCGAGCAGATGAGCATCCGCGCCGCGGCGCGCGTGCTCGGCATCTCGCAGCCCGCGGTGACCAAGATCGTGCGCGAGCTCGAGCGCGAGGTCGACGCGCCGCTGGTCGAGCGCAGCGTCAAGGGCGTGCGGCTCACGCCCTTCGGCGAGGCCTTCGCGCCGCGCGCGCGCATGCTGCTGGCCGACATGCAGCGCGCCCGCGAGGAGATCGCGCAGATCCGCGACGGGCTCACGGGCCGGGTCGCGCTGGCCGTCAGCACCTCGTTCGCGCAGACCATCCTGCCGGCGGCGTTCAAGGACTTCCATGGGCGGCTGCCGGCCGTCGACGTGCAGTTCAGCGAGGCGGTGCTGCCCTGGATGCTGGCGCGCCTGCGCGAGGGCTCGCTCGATTTCGCGGTGGCCCATGTGGTGCCGGGCCGGCTCGATCCGCAGTTCGAGGCGATCGAGCTGTTTCCGGTGAAGCTGGTGGTGGGACTGCGCGAGCGCCATCCGCTGCGCGCGAGCCGCTCGATGGCCGAACTCGCGACCGCCGAGTGGATCCTGCCGGGCGACGATCACTTCAGCGGCCGCGAATCGATCTCGGCGCTGCTGCCGCTGGGCCTGCCGGCGCCGCAGCGCGTGATCCAGGGCCACTCGGTCACGGTCGCGCTGTCGCTGGTCGGGCAGATGGACCTGATCGGCCTGTTCGTCGAGCCGCTGGCCGCGCTGAGCTTCAAGCGCCACGGCATCCGGCGCGTGGACGTGGTCGAGACGCTGCCGACGCTCAACGTCTGCGTGGTCAAGCGCCGCGGCCAGTTGCTGACGCCGGCCGCGCAGCACTTCGTCGAGTGCATCCAGCGCGCCTCGGCGCGCGCGGTGGCGGCCTGATCAGCGGCCGCGCCAGGCCGGCGGCCGTCCCTCGGTGAAGGCCGCCACGCCCTCGGCGAAATCGGCGCTGCCGTAGCAGCGGCGCACGAGGTCGTCGGTGTCGGGCGCGCCCTGCGTCGTGCCGCGGCGCAGCGCTTCCTTGGCGGCCGCCTGCGTCACGGGCGCGAGCGCGGCCAGCCGCGCGCACAGCGACTGCAGCGCGCCGTCGAGCGCCTCGGCCGCGCAGACCTGCTCGAGGAAGCCGCAGGCCAGCGCCTCGTTCGCATCGAGGATCTGCGCCAGCAGCAGCATGCGCCGCACCGGCTGCAGGCCCCAGGCCGCGCGCAGCCGCGCGAAGTTCAGCGACGACAGCGTGTTGCCCAGCGTGCGCGCGATCGGCACGCCGAAGCGCGCGCCCGGCGTCGCGAGCCGGAAGTCGCAGGCGGTCGCGATCGCGAGCCCGCCGCCCACGGCCCAGCCCTCGACCACCGCCACGGTGGGCATCGGCAGCGCCTCGATCAGGCCGATGCCGGCATCGATGCGCCGCTCGTAGGCCACGCCGTCGTCGCCGCCCGCGAAGTCGCGGAACTGCGCGATGTCGGTGCCGGCCACGAAGGCCTGTCCGCCCGCGCCGCGCAGCACCGCCACGCGCACCTCGCCGGCGCGCGCGGCCATCGATTCGCAGTGCGCGGCGAGCGACTGGTACATGGCCCAGGTCATCGCATTGCGCGCGGCCGGCCGGTCGAACACCAGCGTGGCGATGCCATCCGCCACCGAGAGATGAACGCTGCCTTCGCTCATGACCCGAAGGCTCCGGCCGCTGCCAGCGCGCGCTGCGCCGGCGCATCGATGCCGAGCTCGGCCAGCACCTCGGCCGTGTGCTGCCCGAGCAGCGGCGGCGCGCGCCGCACCTGCTGCGGCGTGCCGCCCATCTTCACCGCGAAGCCGATGTTCGGCACCTTGCCTTCCACCGGATGGTCGATCTCGATGCGCATGCGGCGGTGTCGGCCATGCTCGCTCTCGAAGGCCTCGGGGTAGCTGAGGATCGGCCCGGCCGGGATGCCCACGGCCAGCAGCCGGTCGATCCAGTGTTCGCAACCTCGTTGCGCGAAGCTGCGCTCGAGGCTTTCGATGAGCGCGTGCCGGTTGGCCAGGCGTAGCGACACCGTCGCGAAGCGCGCGTCATCGAGCAGGTCGGGCCGCTCCAGCGTGGCGCACAGCGTCTGCCACAGCTTCTGGTTGGTCGCGCCCATCACGAAGTGGCCATCGGCCGCCTTCATCGCCTGGTAGGGCGCGCTCATGCGGTTGGCGGTGCCGAGCTGCTCGGGATCGCGGCCGGTGCCCCAGTACTCGCTGATGTCCCAGATCGAGAAGGCCAGCGCGGAATCGAACAGCGAGGCATCGACATACTGGCCGCGTCCCGTGGCCTTGGCGCCGATGTAGGCCGACAGCATGCCGTAGGTGGCGAACAGCGCGCAGCCGATGTCGGCCACCGGCACGCCGGCCTTGGCGGGCGGGCCGTCGGGATGGCCGGTCACGCTCATGATTCCCGACATCGCCTGCGCCATCAGGTCGAAGCCCGGCCGGCCGGCCCAGGGTCCGGTCTGGCCGAAGCCCGAGATGCTGACGTAGACCAGCCGCGGGTTGATCGCACTGAGCGTCTCGTAGTCGGTGCGCAGCCGCTTCATCACGCCGGGGCGGTAGTTCTCCACCAGGATGTCGGCCTGCGCTACCAGCTTGTAGAGCACCTCGCGCCCGCTGTCGGACTTGAGGTCGAGCGCGATCGAGCGCTTGTTGCGGTTCATGTTGAGGAAGCCCATGCTGTCCGTGCCCTTGAGCTTGAAGCCCATGGCGCCGCGCGTCTGGTCGCCGCCCTGCGGCGGTTCGATCTTGATGACGTCGGCGCCGAGGTCGGCCAGCAGCATGCAGGCATAGGGGCCGGCCATGACCTGGCTCACGTCGAGCACGCGCACGCCGGCCAAAGGGAGGGGACGGGAGGAGGAGGTGTCGCTCATCGGTTGGCGTCTTTCAGGGGGAAAGGAAAATGGTCTCAAGCATCGGCGCGCACGCCGGCTTCTTTCACGATGCGGCCCCATTTCGCGTATTCGCTCGCGATGAAGGCGCCGAACTTCTCGGGGCTGCCGCCCGCGTCCTCGGCGCCGAACTCGTCGAGCCGCTGCGCGATGTCGGGCAGGGCCAGCACGCGGTTGATGTCCTCGCTCATGCGCTGCACCATCGGCGCGGCCATGCCGCGCGGGCCGACCAGGCCGTACCACGAGGCCGCGTCCAGCCCCGGAAAGCCCGACTCGGCGAGCGTGGGCACGGTGGGATGGCTCGCGCGCGCGCTGCAGCCGCGTCTGCGCGATCGCGATCACCTTGCCCTGCTTCACGAAGGGCGTGGCCGCGGTCATGGTGTCGAAGGCGTAGTCGATCTGGCCTCCGAGCAGGTCGACGATCAGGGCGCTCGAGCCCTTGTAGGGCACGTGCACCGCATCGACCCTGGCCTGCAGCTTGAACATCTCGAAGGCCAGGTGCTGCGCCGAGCCGATGCCCGAGGAGCCGAAGGACACGCGGCCCGGCCGCTCGCGGCACAGGGCCACGACGTCGGGCAGGGTGCGTGCCTTCTGCGCCGGCGCGCAGGTCAGCATGTTGGGCGTCACGCCCACCAGGGTCAGCGGCGTGAAGTCGCGCCGCGGGTCGTAGCGCACGCCGGTCAGCAGCGCCGGTGCGATCGCGTGGCTGTTGACGTGCGCCATCAGCAGGGTGTTGCCGTCGGGCGGCTGCTTGCTCACGTAGTCGGCCGCGATCGCGCCGGTGGCGCCGGGCTTGTTCTCGACCACCACCGAGACGTTCCACATCGCGCCGAGCTTCTGGCCGATGACGCGCGCCAGCACGTCGGTGCCGCCGCCGGGCGCGAAGCCCACCACGATCTTCACGGGGCCGGCCGGTGGCGCCGCCTCGTTCGCGGCGCGCACCAGTGCCGGTGCGGCGAGGGCGGCCGCGGCCGCCAGGGTGAAGCTTCTGCGTTGCATGCTGCGATGTCTCCGTCGTTCTGTGGATGCGACGGATGGTGCGCAAGGCCCGCACCGGGCGCCATCGCTATTTGGGCGAGGCTGGATTCGCGTTTTGCGTATCCGCGAGCACGCGCGCCACGCTGGCCGCGGCGCGCGACAGCGAATCCTCGGCGCGATGGCACAGCACGAACTGGCGCCGCGCCCAGTCGCCGCGGATCGGCAGTCGCGCGAAGCGGCTGCCCGCCGCCACATGGCGCGCGATCGCCGCCGGCATGACGCCGATGCCCAGGTCCTGCGCCACCAGCGCCGCGATGCTGTCGAAGCCGCCCACGCGCATGCGCATGCGCAGCAGCTGGCCGGTCTCGTCGGCCAGCCGCGCGAGCATGAGCGAGATCGCCGAGCCCTCGTTGAGCACGATCAGGTCGCAGGCCAGGATGTCCTCGAGCACCACCTCGCGCCGGCCGGCCAGCGCATGGCCGCGCGCGGTGACGGCCACCAGCTCATCGCCGCGGTAGGGCAGCATCGGCAGGTCGATGGCGCCGAGGCTGGCCTCGTAGATGCCGATGTCGACCGTGCCGCGGCGCAGCGCCTGCTGCACCACCTGGCTGTTCATCTCCTGCAGGTCGATGCGCACGCCGGGGCAGGCGGCGGCGCAGCGCTCGATGTCGCGCGGCATGAACTGGATCACCGCCGACTTCGGCGCCGCCACGCGCACCACGCCCTGCTCGCCGCCGAGGTAGGAGGCCGCGTCGTCCTGCATGCGCAGCACGGTGTGCGTGATGTTGCGCGCATGCGCGAGCATCGCGCGCCCGGCGTCGGTCAGCACCATGCCGTGCGGGCGGCGCTCGAACAGCGCCACGCCGAACTGCGATTCGAGCTCGAGGATGCGGCGCGAGGCCGCGGCCGGCGCCATGTGCATGCGCTCGGCGCCGCGCGTGACGCCGCCGAGTTCGGCGGTGGCGATGAAGAGCTGGACCGTCGTCAGGTCGAAATGCAGGCGCGTGCTCATTGGAAGGCGATGCCGACCTCGCCGCTGCGCCAGGGCGGGTTCTTGCGCATGACGCTGTCGAACAGCGGCGAGGCGATCCAGTCCGCGAGCCAGGCGCGCAGCCGTGGCCAGGGCTGGGCCTCGAACCAGGCCGGCTCGACCATCGCGTACTGGCGCACGAAGGGCATCAGCGCGGCGTCGGCCAGGCTCGCGTGGGCGCCGAGCAGGAAGGCCGAGGCCGCCAGCCGCGCCTCGAGCTCGCGCAGGAAGCGCGCGCCCTGTTCGCGGGCCTCGGCCTGCACCGCGTCGGCGAAGCGGCCCGGGTACTTGTAGCGGTCGAGCTGCGGCTTGAAATGGTCGTCGCAGGCGGCGACCAGCGCCTCGGTGTCGCCGGGCTGCAGCCAGCGCAGCGGATCGTGGGCCGCGAGCGCCCATCGCATGATGTCCAGGCTCTGGTCGATCACCGTGCCGTCGGCCAGCACGAGCACCGGCACCGTGCCCTTGGGCGAGGCGGCCAGCATCTCGGGCGGCTTGCGCTTGAGCTCGACCTCGCGCAGCTCGCAACGCTGGCCGCTCGCCGCCAGCGCGAGGCGGGCGCGCATCGCATAGGGGCAACGGCGGAAGCTGTAGAGCACGGGCGGGGTCATCGGCGGCGGGAAGGCGGAGGCGGGCCCCGAGTCTATCGGCGCGGCCGGAGAGGGCGGTGGCGGGCGGTTTTTCGGGTTACATGCAACCGTGTTGCGTCATTCATATAATGCAATGCAGTTGCATATCAACGAGACCCACGCCATGCCCCAACGCCTCCCCGTCACCGTGCTGTCCGGCTTCCTCGGCGCCGGCAAGACCACGCTGCTCAACCACATCCTGCACAACCGCGAGGGCCGCCGCGTGGCGGTGATCGTCAACGACATGAGCGAGGTCAACATCGACGCCGCGCTGGTGCGCGAGGGCGGGGCCGAGCTGTCGCGCACCGACGAGCGGCTGGTCGAGATGAGCAACGGCTGCATCTGCTGCACCTTGCGCGAGGACCTGCTGATCGAGGTCGGCCGGCTCGCGAAGGAAGGCCGCTTCGACCAGTTGGTGATCGAGTCGACCGGCATCTCCGAACCGCTGCCGGTGGCCGAGACCTTCACCTTCGCGGGCGAGGACGGCAAGAGCCTGGCCGACGTGGCGCGGCTCGACACCATGGTCACGGTGGTCGATGCCTTCAACTTCCTGCGCGACTACGGCTCGGCCGACAGCCTGCAGCAGCGCGGCCAGTCGCTCGGCGACGAGGACGCGCGCACCGTGGTCGACCTGCTGATCGAGCAGATCGAGTTCTGCGACGTGCTGGTGGTCAACAAGACCGACCTGGTGAGCGCGGCCGAGCGCGAGCGGCTGATGGCGATCCTCAAGAGCTTGAATCCGCGCGCGCGCATCGAGCTGTCGGAGTTCGGCCGCATCTCGCTCGACCGGGTGCTCGACACCGGCCTGTTCGACTTCGCGCAGGCCGAGCAGGCGCCGGGCTGGCTGGCCGAACTGCGCGGCGAGCACCTGCCCGAGAGCGAGGCCTACGGCATCCGCAGCTTCGTCTACCGCGCGCGGCTGCCGTTCCATCCGCGGCGCTTCTGGGACCTGGTGCAGCAGGAATGGGAGGGCGTGGTGCGCTCCAAGGGCTTCTTCTGGCTCGCGAGCCGGCCCACGCGCGCGGGCAGCTGGTCGCAGGCCGGGGGCGCCTGCCGCTACGGCGCGGCGGGTTTCTGGTGGGCGGCGGTGCCGCGCGAGCACTGGCCCAGCGATCCCGAGGGAATGGCGCTGATCCAGAGCCACTGGGACCCGGCCACGGGCGACGCGCGGCAGGAACTGGTGCTGATCGGCATCGGCATGGACGAGGCCGCGCTGCGCGCGCGGCTCGATGCCTGCCTGCTCACCGAGGAAGAGATGCGCTACGGCGCCTCGTGGTGGCAGAACCTGCCGGACCCTTTCCCGTCCTGGAACGCGTAGGGCGGGCGGCGGGCCGGGCCGCGGGTGCGGCTTCGGCGGGCACGCAGTCGCCGCAGGTGCCGTGCAGGGTGAGCGCGGTGCGGCGGGTGTCGATGCCCTGCTTGCGCAGCGCGCGGCCGAGCCGGCCCATGACCTTCGGCAGCTCGGGGTCGGAGGGCAGGGCCAGCACCTTGTGGCACTGGTCGCACTCGAAGGTGTTGCCCGAGGCGGCCTCGACGTGGCGCGCGAAGCGGTTCACGCGGTCGGCGCCGACGCGCCGGTCGCACAGGCCGACCTCGACCAGCCGGTCGAGCACGCGGTAGATCGTGACCCGGTCGGGTTCCTCGCCGGTGGCGGTGGTGTAGGCCGCGGCGACTTCGTCGTGCGTGAGCGGTTGGGAGGTGTGCTCGAGCAGCTCGAGCACGGTCTGGGCGGCGCGCGTGACGCGCAGTCCGCGGTCGCGCAGCTGGCTTTCGCTGTCGAAGGTTGCGTGGGCCATGGGTGGCTTCGGTTGCGAGGTCGTTGTCTTCATGCGAGCCGCCATTGTGTTGCATCCCGCGCCGTCGTGGGCGCGGGACGGGGAATCGCCCGGCTTCCATGCCAGATAATCCGCGCCAATCGGACAGACCACGGACGCCACGACACGACAGCATGGACACGGGACGCGACGGCGACGCACTGAGCCACCTGCTCGCGGGCTACAAGTCCGAGCGCGCCGTCACGGCCCGCTTCTCGCTCTCGGCGCCGTGGGCGCTGCACTCGACCGGCGTGGACGGCCCGCTGATCCGCCTGTGCACCGGCGCGCCCTACTGGATTTCGGTGGCCGGTGCCGAGCCGGTGCAGATCGCGCCGCACGACATCGCGATGCTGCCGCAGGGCGGCGCGCACACCGTGTCGTCGGCGCCGGGGCTCGAGGCGCGGCCGTTTCGCGAACTGATCGCCGCGCATTCCACCGGCCGCCACGGCGACCATCCGATCGTGTTCTCGCACGGCGGCGGCGGTCCGGTCACCGAGCTGTTCTCGCTGCATCTTTGGATGCCGGCCCAGGGGCTGGGCTCGATCATCGCGAACCTGCCGCCGCTGATCGTGCTGCGCCAGGCGCAGATTCCCACCACCGCCTCGCTCGCGCTGGCGATGGAGACGCTGGTCAACGAGACCGTGGCGCAGCGCCCGGGCTGGCAGCTCTCGGCCGCGCGCATGGCCGACCTGCTGCTGGTGCACGTGCTCTGCGAACACCTCTACGCGCAGCCGGCCGCGGCGCCGGCCGAGCGCCTGGGCACCCTGCGCGGGCTCGACGACGAGAGCATCGCGCGCGCCATGGCGCTGATGCACGAGCGGCCCGGGCATCCGTGGTCGGTGGCGACGCTGGCGCAGGCCAGCTATCTGTCGCGCACCATCTTCAGCGAGCGCTTCCGCGCGCTCGTCGGCGTGACGCCGATGCACTACCTGGGCTCCTACCGCATGACGCTGGCGGCCGAGAAGCTCAAGAACCGGCAGCTGAGCCTGTACCAGGTGGCCGAGTCGGTGGGCTACGCGTCGGAGAAGGCCTTCTCGCGCGCCTTCCAGCGCTGGACCGGGCTCACGCCCAGCGCCTACGCCCGGCGCCACGGCGCCTCCTGAACCCCGTCATCGTCCGGTCACGGACGAACGGTGACCAAATCCGGCGCGCCGGAGGTTGAGCCGCCGGCCCCGGGCCTGAAGAATCGCCGCATCCCCATCACGGTCCGCACAGCACGCGGGCCAGAGAGACGATGACATGACGGCCTCCCCCTCGCGCCCCCGGCGGCAGCGCGCGATCCCCACGGTGCGCGATCCCGCGCTCGAGCTGTCGCTGGTCAAGCCGATCGCGACCGGCGACAACCACCAGCGCGCGGCCACGGTGCAGGACACCGACGGCGAGCCGCTGCTTCAGTTCGAGGGCCGCAGCAACCCCTACCTCGAGCACCAGCGCAACGACCTGCTGCTGAGCCTGCAGCACATGCGCAGCGAAGGCCACGACGAGATGGTCTTCATGTGCATCACCCACTGCAAGGAACTGAGCTTCAAGGCGATCCACTACGAGCTCTCGAACATGCAGTTGCGCGTGCGCGCCGACGACGTGGCCGGCGCGCTGCAGCTCGCGCCGCGGGTGCGCGCGCTGCTCGAGTTCCTCGGCAAGACCTGGGACGTGCTCTCGACCATCACGCCGCACGAGTTCAACCAGTTCCGCAACACGCTGGGCATCGCCTCGGGCCAGCAGTCCTACATGTACCGGCACGTGGAATTCATCCTCGGCAACAAGTCGATCCCGCTGGCGCGCGCGCATGCCAACAACCCAGATGTCTGGCCCTACATGGAGCGCGCGCTGAATTCGCCCAGCCTCTACGACGATGTGCTCGCGCTGCTGCACCGGCGCGGCGTGCCCGTGCCGGCCGAGGCGCTCGAGCGCGACTGGTCGGCCAGCTATGCGCCCAACGCGGGCGTGGAGGCCGCATGGCTGCAGGTCTACGGCGACCCGGCGCCCGAGAACGATCTCTACCGGCTCGGCGAGGCGCTGATGGACATCGCCGACGTGTTCTCGCAGTACCGCTGGCGCCATTTCGTCTCGGTCGAACGCATCCTGGGCTTCAAGCCCGGCACCGGTGGTTCGGCCGGCGTGGGCTGGCTGCGCAGCGTGGTCGACCACCGCTTCTTTCCCGAGCTGTGGTCGGTGCGCACGCGGCTCTGAGTCTTTCCTTTCGTTTTTCTTTCTGGAGCACGCGTGTTCGATCAACTGCCGGCCCATGCCGACGATCCCATCCTCGGCCTGTTCGAGGCCTACAAGGCCGACCCGCGGCCGCACAAGGTCAACCTCGGCATCGGCATCTATTGCGACGAGCAGGGCCGGGTGCCGGTGCTGGCTTCGGTGCGCGCGGCGCGCGCGTTGCTGGCCGAGGCCGACGCACCCAGCGTCTATGCGCCCACCGAGGGAGCGCAGCCCTACCGCGACGCGGTGCGGCGGCTGGTGTTCGGCGAGCTCGAAACGGCGCCGCTCGTGGTGGTGCAGACCGTGGCCGGCACCGGCGCGCTCAAGACCGGCGCGGACCTGCTGAAGGACCTGTCTCCCGAGGCCACGGTGTGGATGCCCGACCCGACCTGGGCCAACCATGCGGCGATCTTCGAGGGCGCGGGGCTGCGCGTCGATCACTATCCCTACTACGACGGCAGGACCGGCGGCTTCGACCTCGACGGCGCCATCGCCACGCTCGGCAAGCTTCCGGCCGGCGACATCGTGCTGCTGCATCCCTGTTGCCACAACCCGACCGGCGTGGACCCCTCGCACGACGAGTGGCGCGCGCTGTTCGACACCATCGCGCAGCGCGGCCTGCTGCCCTTCTTCGACATGGCCTACCAGGGCTTCGCGCAGGGCGTGGACGAGGACGCCTGGGCCGTGCGCGAATGCGTGCGGCGCGGCATCGCCTGCCTGGTGGCGAGTTCGTTCTCGAAGATCTTCTCGCTCTATGGCGAACGTGTGGGCGCGCTCGCCGTGCATGCGCCGGGCGCCGACGCGGCGCGGCTGCTGGGCCGGCTCAAGCTCGGCATCCGGCGCAGCTATTCGTGCCCGCCGGGGCAAGGCGCGGCGCTGGTGCAGGCGATCCTCGCGGACCGCGCGCTCGAGGCGCAATGGCGCGCCGAGCTCGAGGCGATGCGGCTGCGCATGCGCGCGATGCGCACGGCGTTGCATCGTGCGCTGGGGCCGGGCTCCGGCTACCTGGTGGCGCAGCACGGCATGTTCAGCTACACGGGGCTCGCGCCCGCGCGGATCGATGCGTTGCGCGAACGCTTCGGCGTCTACCTCGTGGGCTCGGGACGGCTGTGCGTCGCGGGGCTCAACCCGTCGAACATCGAACGCGTGAGCGCCGCGCTCGCGGCGGTGCACGCATGAGGCGGCCCGAACGCATCCTCGTGGTCGGCGCCGGCATCGCGGGCTGCTCGGCGGCGATCGCGCTGGCGAGCCGGGGCTTCGGCGTCACGCTGGTCGAGAAGCAGGCCGAATGGCGCTTCCAGAGCTCGGGCATCTTCATCTACGGCAACGGGCTCGAGGCGCTGCGCGCGGTCGGCGTGCTGCCGCGCATCCTCGAGGCCGGCTTCGCGATCGAGGACGGGCGCAACGTCTACCTCGACCACCACGGCGCGCCGATCGTCGACGTGTTCTATCCGCGCTCGCAGGGCGGCGCCGCGCCGATCGTGGGCATCAAGCGCTCGGAGATGCACCGCGTGTTGGCAGACAGGCTGTCGGCGCTGGGCGTGGAGATCCGGCTCGCGACCACGGTGGAACGGGTCGACACCGAGGGCGAGCGCGCGCGGGTGCTGCTGTCCGACGGATCGGCGCAGGCCTTCGACCTGGTCGTCGGCGCCGACGGCATCCGCTCGCAGCTGCGCGAACAGGTGACGGGAGCGCTCGCGCCGCGCTACACCGGCTTCGGCGTCTGGCGCAGCGTGCATGAGCGGCCGCGCGCGCTGGTGGCCAAGATCATGATGATGGGCATCGGCAAGCGGCTGGGCATCATGCCGATCGCCGACGACCGGCTCTACCTGTTCGGCACCGTGGCCGAGCCGGCCGGCCGCTGGTATCCGAAGGAGGACTGGCCCGCGCGCATGCGCGAGCGCTTCGCCGAGTTCGGCGGACCGGCGCGGCCCTTCCTCGACCAGCTCGGCGCGGACTCGGAGCTGCTCTACACCGCGGTCGAGGAGGTGCAGGCGCCGCTGCCCTGGCATGCGGGGCGCATCCTGCTGATCGGCGACGCGGCCCATGCCTCGACGCCGTTCATGGGGCAGGGCGGCGCGATGGCGGTGGAGGATGCGGTGGTGCTGGCCGAGATGCTGGCCGACGATGGCATCTCGGACGCCACCTTGCGCGCCTTCGGCGAGCGCCGCTATCCGATGTGCCGCTTCGTGCAGGACGCCTCGCGCCAGGTGGGCGAGGCCGGCGCGGTGGAGGACGCCGCGAGCTGCGCGCTGCGCAACGCGGCGATGCGCGAGGGCGCGCAGCGGCAGGTCGACGCGTTCTACGGCCGCCTGGACGCGCTGCGCGTGGCTTGAGCAGGGCGCTTATGTCCGGATCGACCTAAGCATCTGACGAATGGGTCGTTCGTGCCCGGGCGGCGGCGCGACAGAATCGCGCGCGTTCTCCAGCCCGTACCCGAAAGTTCTCCATGCGCGTCCCCTCCCTGTTCAAGCCGGCCCTCCTGTTCTGGGCCGGCGCGTCGATCGCCCTGGGCGCGCAGGCGCAAACCCCCGCCGCTTCCTATCCGGCCAAGGCGGTCCACATCACCGTGGCCAACACGCCCGGCAGCTCGCCCGACGTGCTCGCGCGCTACCTCTCGACGCGGCTGTCGGAGCAGTGGAAGCAGCCGGTGGTGGTCGACAACAAGGCCGGCGCGGCCGGCATCCTCGCGGCCGACGGGCTCGCCAAGGCGCAGCCCGACGGCTATTCGCTGCTGGTGGGCGCCGACGGCCCGATCACCATCCTGCCGAACCTGCAGGCCAGCCTGCCCTACGACGCGCGGCGCGACCTGGTGCCGGTGGTGTCGCTGGGCCAGATCGACTTCGTGCTGGTGGCCAATCCGAAGACCGGCTATCGCAGCGTGGCCGACTTCGTGCGCGCCGCCAAGGCGCAGCCGGGCCGCATCAACTACGCCTCGGCCGGCAACGGCAGCCCGCAGCAGCTGGGCATGGAGCTGTTCAAGCAGAAGGCCGGCATCTACGTGACCCACATCCCGTACCGCGGCGGCCCGCTGGGCATGCAGGACGTGATCGCGGGCCAGGTCGACGTGATGCTGATCGCCGTGGGCCCGGCGCTGCCGCACATCCGCAGCGGCCGGCTGGTGGCGCTGGGCACGGGCGGCGAGAAGCGCCATCCGCTGCTGCCCGAGGTGCCGACCCTGGCCGAGAGCTACCCCGGCTACCGCGCGGGCACCTGGTTCGGTCTGTTCGCGCCCGCGAACACGCCACAGCCGGTGGTCGACGCGATCGCGCAGGAGGCCGGCCGCATCGTGCGCACGCCGGCCGCGCGCGCCGACCTCGCGGCCCAGGGCATCGAGGCCACCGGTTTCGCGCAGCGCCAGTTCCAGGGCCAGGTGGCGGCCGAGTACGAGCGCTATGCGCAGATCGTGAAGGCGAACGGGATCAAGGCCGAATAAGGCGCCGGTCAGCGCACCGACTTGGCCAGCGCCCGCGCGAAGGCCGCGACGTCCTCGTCGCGGCAGACCTCCGCGACCAGCGGCGCATGGCCCTGCGCCACGGCCGCCAGCGCCATCGCCTTCTTCGGGCACAGGCCCAGGCAGCTCGACTGCACCACGCGCAGCCGCAGCGGCAGGTCGCGCAGCTCGTGCTTGAGTTCCTTGCGCACCGGCTTCGCCTGCAGCCTGGCGGGGCCGTCCTTGCGCGCCTCGCATTCGCCGCAGACCAGCACGAGGCCGCCGAGCTTGGTGTCTACCAGGGGTGGGGAATGGCTCACGCGGGGTCCTTCGCTGGGGTTCTTGCAAATCATCTTGGGGGGCGTGCGCGCGCCGCGCAAGTCGGCCGAGCGGCCGTCCGGCTGCGCGGGATGGACCGGATCCCTGCGCTGGATCAATGTCCGGGGCCGCCCGAATGCGCTAAGGTCCGGCCATCCGCGCCTGTTTGGCGTACTTTTTCACGACTTTCACCGACCATGTCCCGTCCCCCCATCGAGATCGAAACCGCCCCCCATCCCACCGCCACGGTGATCGTGATGCATGGCCTGGGCGCCGACGGCAACGACTTCGTGCCCATCGCCAACGAGCTCGACCTCGCCAGCGTGGGCCCGGTGCGCTTCGTGTTCCCGAACGCGCCCGTGATCCCGGTCACCATCAACGGCGGCTACCAGATGCCGGCTTGGTACGACATCGCGGTGGCCGACCTGGTGGCGCGCGAGGACGAGGTCGGCCTGCGCCGCTCGCAGGCCACGATCGAGGCGCTGATCGCCAACGAGAAGGCGCGCGGCATCGCGGCCGAGCGCATCGTCGTGGCCGGCTTCTCGCAGGGTTGCGCGATGGCGCTTATGACCGGGTTGCGCCACGGCGAGCGGCTCGCGGGCATCGTCGGCCTCTCGGGCTACCTGCCGATCGCGGCCACCACCGCGGCCGAGCGCCATGCGTCCAACCACGACACGCCGGTGTTCCTGGCCCACGGCCGGCAGGACCCGGTGGTGCCGATCGCGCGTGCCCAGCAGTCGCGCGACGCGCTCGCGGCACTGGGCTACACCATCGAATGGCACGAGTACGCCATGGCGCACTCGGTCTGCATCGAGGAGATCGGCGACCTCAACGCCTTCCTGCTGCGCGTGCTCGCACGCTGAACCGGCGGGCCGAGGCGCCCGCGACAACGAAAGGAGACACCCATGATCCTCGTCATCGGCCATGCCACCGCCAAGCCCGACACCCTGCAGGCCATGCTGGCGATCAGCACCGAGCACGTGCAGCGCTCGCGCGCCGAGCCCGGCTGCCTCTCGCACGAGGTCTCGACCGATGCGATGCAGCCGCTGCGGCTCACCTTCGTCGAGCGCTGGAGCGACATGGCGGCGCTGCAGGTGCATTTCCGCGTCGAGGCCTCGCGCGCCTTCGGCAAGGCGCTGGCCGCGATGGCCGACGGGCCGCCGCGGATGCACGTCTACCAGTCCGAGGAGATCGACCTGGCCGGCCTCGCCGGCCGCTCGGGCGGTGCTTCCAGGCCCCCCGAAAAGAGCTGATCGCATGGCTGAATCCGGAGGTGGTGCTATGAAAAAAATAGCAGTCCGCAGCATAGCCGGCAGCGGGTTTCCCTGCACGAGCAGCGCCCGCGCCGCCGTGCTACCTTCCAGCCCCTCAGAAGATTGATGGGTCATAACAATATGAGCAACAGATTGCAGGAGAGGCTGGGTTCGCTCTCGGCCGGGCGGTTGAAGGGCATGCGGCGCGGCATCGAGAAGGAAAGCCTGCGCGCGCTGCCCGACGGCAAGCTCGCGCTGACGCCCCATCCGCTCGCGCTCGGCTCGGCGCTGACCCATCCGCACATCACGACCGACTTCAGCGAGTCGCAGCTCGAGCTGATCACGGGCGTGCACGGCGACGCCGAGGCCGCGCTTGACGAGCTGACCCGCGTCCACCAATACACCTACCGCGTGCTCGACCAGCTCGGCGACGAGCGCATGTGGGTCTCGAGCATGCCCTGCGGCCTGCCGACCGACGAGACCATCCCGATCGGCCGCTACGGCTCGTCGAACGTGGGCCGCGCCAAGAGCGTCTACCGCATGGGCCTGAGCCACCGCTACGGCCGCCGCATGCAGACCATCTCGGGCATCCACTACAACTGGTCGCTGCCCGAGGTCTCGAGCGAGGAGTACTTCGCGCTGATCCGCAACTTCCGCCGCCACGCCTTCCTGCTGCTGTACCTGTTCGGCGCCTCGCCGGCGCTGTGCTCGAGCTTCGTCGCGGGCCGTCCGCACGAGCTGCAGCCGCTGGGCGACGGCAGCATGTTCATGCCGCACGGCACCTCGCTGCGCATGGGCCGCCTGGGCTATCAGAGCGACGCGCAGGCCTCGCTGGCCGTGAGCTACAACAGCCTCGAGGGCTACGGCGCCTCGCTGCAGGACGCGCTCACGCGCCCGTGGCCGGCCTACGAGGCGATCGGCATCCGCAACCTCGGCGGCGACTACAACCAGCTCGGCACCAGCCTGCTGCAGATCGAGAACGAGTTCTACGGCACGATCCGCCCCAAGCGCGTGATCAACCCCGGCGAGCGCCCGCTGCATGCGCTGCGCGAGCGCGGCGTCGAATACGTCGAAGTGCGCCTGATGGACCTCGATCCCTTCGAGACCGTGGGCATCAACGCCCAGACCATGCGCTTCCTCGACGTGTTCCTGCTGCACTGCCTGCTGAGCGACAGCCCCGACGACACGCCGCAGGAGATCGCCGACCTCGCGCACAACCAGCACCTGACGGCCGCGCGCGGCCGCGAGCCGGGCCTGGCGCTGCGGCGCGGCGGCCAGCCGGTGTCGCTGGTCGACTGGGGCCTGGAACTGGTCGAGCAGTGCGCGCCGATCGCCGAGCGGATCGATGCCGCGCACGGCGGCACGGCCCATGCCGAGGCGGTGCGCGCGGCGCGCGAGGCGCTCGGCAACCCCGACAGCCTGCCCTCGGCGCGCGTGCTCGCGGCCATCGAGCACGAGCATGCCAACTCCTTCATCGGCTTCATCCGCGCGCGTTCCGAGCAGACCCGCGTCGCGCTGATGGCGCTGCCCTTCTCCGACGCCCAGCGCGCCGAATTCGCGCGCATGACCGAGGACTCGATCCAGGAACAAAAGCGCATCGAGATGGCCGACACCCTGCCGTTCGAGATCTACCGCGAGCAGTACGTGTCGCCCACGCGCCTGGGCGTGGGCAAGAGCCAGCGGGTGGCCGTCGCGGCCTGAAGCCGGGGCCGCCCGGCCTCCGGCTGACGACAGCCGTCTTGGCCCGTGGCCTACAGGCGGTCGGTGCCGCTGACTCACGCTGCACCGCCGCATGGCTGAGAGGATTGCGCCATGCAAGCTGTCGTCAACCCGCCTTTTCCGCCCGCACCGTTGCGCCTTCCGGCCGCTGCGCCAGAGGGCATCGCCCGGAGCGGGCGATCATGAGTCTCAAGGCCTATCTCGTCGAAGACAGCCCCGTGATCCGCGAGAACCTCGTGGGTTTCCTCGAGGACGTGACCGAGACCGAGGTGCTGGCCGTGGCCGGCAGCGAGGACGAGGCCGTGGCCTGGCTGCAGCGCCACCGCGACGCCTGGGATCTGACCATCGTCGACCTGTTCCTCGAGCGCGGCAACGGCCTGGGCGTGCTCGATGCCTGCCGCCAGCGCTCGCCGCACCAGAAGGTGGTGGTGCTCAGCAACTACGCCACCGCCGAAATGCGCGACCGCTCGCGCGTGCTGGGCGCCGACGCCTTCTTCGACAAGTCGGCCGAGCTCGACCAGCTCGTCGCCTACTGCGAGACCCTGCAGGAAACCTCGTCGCACGAGTGACTGGCGGGAGCGCCCCGGGTGCGGCGCACGGTACTTTCTGAGGTAAAACGCGCCGCGGCGCGTGCGGTTCGGACGCGCCCTCCATCCATCCTCCGAGAGACCGAGACGACATGAGCAACGACAGCAGCAGCATCGACTTCCAGGGCCGCGTGGCCATCGTGACCGGCGCCGGCGGCGGCCTGGGCCGCCAGCATGCGCTGGCCCTCGCGGCGCGTGGCGCCAAGGTGGTGGTCAACGACCTCGGCGGCGCGCGCGACGGCTCGGGCGGCTCGGTGAGCGCGGCGCAGGCGGTCGTCGACGAGATCAAGGCCGCGGGCGGCGAGGCGATCGCCAACGGCGCCTCGGTCACCGACTTCGAGGCCGTGCAGGCCATGGTGCAGCAGGCGGTCGATGCCTGGGGCCGGGTCGACATCCTCGTGAACAACGCCGGCATCCTGCGCGACAAGAGCTTCGCCAAGATGGAACTGGCCGATTTCAAGCTCGTGGTCGACGTGCACCTGATGGGCGCCGTCAACTGCACCAAGGCCGTCTGGGCGCTGATGAACGCGCAGAAGTACGGCCGCATCGTGATGACCACCTCCTCGAGCGGCCTGTACGGCAACTTCGGCCAGAGCAACTACGGCGCCGCCAAGCTGGCCCTGGTGGGCCTGATGCAGACGCTGAGCATCGAGGGCGCGAAGAACGACATCCGCGTCAACTGCCTGGCGCCCACCGCGGCCACGCGCATGACCGAGGACCTGTTCCCGCCCGACATGCTCGAGGCCTTCCAGCCCGAGGCCGTGGTGCCGGCGATGCTGGTGCTGGCGGCCGAGAACGCGCCCACGCGCGCCATCCTGTGCGCGGGCGCGGGCACCTTCGAGGCCGCGCACATCACGCTCACGCAGGGCGCCTGGATCGGCATCGGCGGCGACACGCCCGAGCAGTTGGCCGCGCGGCTCGACGAGGTGCGCGCGCGCGAGGGCGAGCAGGTGCCCCAGAGCGGCACCGCGCAGGGCGCGAACGAGGTCGCGAAGGCGAAGGCGGCGCGCGGCTGAATTCGCGCCTGGCGTTCATGGCGCTTGACCTCGAGTGCACACGAGCACTTCCAATGGAATTCACCGGGCCCTCCGGTGCCTTCCATCGACGCTCGAGAGGACATCGCCATGACCACCACCATCAGCACCGCCGCCAGCAACAAGGCCTTCATCCAGCACATCCACGCCCAGCTCGACCAGGGCAACAGCCGGCCCTTCCTCGAGGGCTTCGCCGAGGACGCGACCTGGAAGCTCGAGGGCAGCACCGCCTGGTCGCGCACCTACCGCGGCAGGAAGGCGATCCGCGAGGAGCTGCTGAACCCGCTGTTCGCCCAGTTCGCCACCCCCTACACCAGCCGCACCGAGCAGGTCCTGGCCGACGAGGACCGGGTGGTGGTGCAATTCAGCGGCGACGCGCTGACCCATGCCGGGCGCCGCTACAACAACCGCTATTGCTACGTCTACCGACTCGAAGGAGGCCTGGTGAAGGAACTGATCGAATACTTCGACACCGGCCTGGTGGCCTCGGCGCTCGACGCGCCGGCGCTTCCGGCCCCGGCCGATGCCGGCGCCTGAGGCCCGGCGCGGCGTCGCGCAGGGCACGCCGTTCCTGATCGGCGAACTGGCGCAGCGCACCGGCCGCAGCGTGCACGCGATCCGCTGGTACGAGAGCCAGGGGCTGGTGCCCGGCGTGGTGCGCGACGCGGGCGGGCGGCGCCTTTACGGCGAGCCGCACATCGGCTGGCTCGACCTGATGGACCGGCTGCGCCGCACCGGCATGTCCATCGCCGAGATGCGCGAATACACGGCGCTCGCGCTGCGTGGCCGCGCCACGCTGACCGAGCGGCGCGCGCTGCTCGCGGCGCACCGCGAGCGCGTGAACCAGACCATCGCCGAATGGAAGCGCGCGCTGTCGCTGGTCGACCGCAAGATCGACTTCTACGACGCCTGGATCGAGAGCGGGCAGCGCCCGCCGCTGGTTCCCGTGGGCGCGAGCGGACCGGCCCGGCTGCCGCGCCAGCCCGACACGCCGGCACCTTCGCGCCGCGCGCGTCGAAGCTGAAGGCTATTCGGCCACCAGACCCATGCCGCCGTCGCGGCGGATCGATTCGCGGTCGCGGTGGTTGTGCAGCCGGCCCAGCGTGCTGTCGAGCAGGCGCTTGAGCTTGTCGGCCGCGCCGCGGAAGGCCTCGTCCATGCTGGACGCGTGCTGCTTCACCGCCAGCGGCTGGTGGTGCGCGAGCCGCGCTTCCATCACGCAGCACTTGTCGCGTTCGCCGGCCTTCTCGTGGTTTTCATCGCTCAGGTGCACTTCCACCCGCGTCACGTCGTCGCGGAAGCGCTGCAGCTGTTGCTGGATCTCGGTGTCGGCCCAGCGCTCGAGCGCTTCCTTGTTGTCGATGCCGTTGCTCGTGTTGACCTGTATCTGCATGCCCAGTGTCTCCCTTCTTGGATGTCAGGTTGGAGGATCGAAACGAGTCTTCACTCTGAACGCTGAAACCGCGGCGTGCGTAGGCCAACGCCCTGCCGGCGGGCCGGGCAGGGCTGGCGATCCGGAGACGGGATGGTCGGCTAGGCGCCGAGACGCGGCACCACGATGTGCTCGGGCGGCAACTGCGCGCGGTGGCGTTCCCACGTTGTGGTGAAGCCCGCCTCGAGGTGGCGCGCGTAGGTCGCGGTGTCGAACAGCGCGCAGTGCGCGCGCGCGGCGGCGAGTTCGGCGCGCAGCGCCGCGAGGCGCGGCGGGTCGGTCGCGAGCGCCAGGGCCAGCGCCTCGTAGGCCGCGGGCGAGTCGGTCGCCAGTTGCGGGAAGCCGGCCGCGCCCAGCAGGCTGCCCGCCACGCGGCCGGCGAAGGTCTGGCCCACGCAGCTCACGAGCGGCAGCCCGGCCCACAGCGCGTCGCTCGCGGTCGTGTGGGCGTTATAGGGCAGGTTGTCGAGGCACAGGTCGGCCAGCGCCAGGCGCCGCAGGTGGGCCGACTGCTCGGCCCAGGGCGCGAACACCAGCCGCTCGGGCGCGATGCCGTGGGCGGCGGCGCGCTCGCGCAGGTTTCGCTCGTAGGCCTCGGTATCGCCCCGCAGCCACAGCACGCTGCCCTCGACCCGCGCGAGCAGCCGCAGCCAGATGTCGAGGAACGCGGCCGTGAGCTTCTGGCCGTTGTTGAAGTTGCAGAAGACGAAGGCCGCTTCGGGCAGGCCGGCCTCGGCGCGCGACAGCGGCCCGGTGGCGGTCTCGCGGCGCGAATCGTTGGGCTGGTAGCTGTCGGGCAGGTAGAGGATCTTCTCGCTGTAGTCCGCGCGCGCCGCCTCGGGAATCAGGAAGGCGTCGGCCACCAGGTAGTCGATGAAGGGCGCGCCCAGCGTGCCCGGGAAGCACAGGTAGCTGACCTGCAGCGGCGCCGGCCGCAGCGCCAGCACCGAGGGCCGCGCGTCGATGGTGTAGCCGCCGAGGTCGACCAGGATGTCGATGCCGAGGTCGGCAATGGCCTGCGCGGTCTCGGCGTCCGACAGCTCGTGCGCGTCGACGAAGCGCTCGAAGGCCCGCTCGAGCGCGCGCGCGCATCGCGCTGCCGTCGCTCTCGCGCAGCGAGATCGCCGTGACCTCGAAGCGCGCGCGGTCGTGGCGCTCGAACAGCTCGGCGGTCAGGAACGAGGTGGGGTGGCGCCGAAGTCGGCCGAGAGGTAGCCGATGCGCAGCCGCTCGCCCGCGGCGCGCGCCGGCGCATGCAGCGGCTGCGGCGCCATCGGGTAGTGGCGCTGCGCATGCAGCCGCGCCACCTGCAGCTGTTCTTGCGGCGTGGAAGGCAGCACCAGCAGCGCGAAGGGCTCGATGCATTCGCGCTGCGCGCGGATGTCCTCGCGCAGGAGCGCCATCTGGGCGTCGAAGTCGCGCCAGTCGGCGCTGGCCGCGCGCGCATAGAGCAGGCCGCCGCGCGCGCGAAGGCGTAGGCGGCGTCGCCGGGGTGCTCGCTCAAGGTGCGCTCGTACAGGCGGGCCGCGTCCTCGAAGCGCCGCGCCTGGCACAGCGCGGTGCCGTAGTTCTCGATCAGCGTGGGATGCGCTGGCTGCAGCGCCAGCGCGCTTTCGTAGCACTGAAGTTCCTGTGCATGCAGCCGCAGCTTGCCGCAGGCCGCGCCACGGTTCATGTGGGCCTCGAACGAGTCCGGGCGCAGTTGCACCGCGCGGTCGAAATGGGCCAGCGCCTCGCGGGCCTTGCCGAGCGCGAGCAGCGCGAGGCCCAGGTCGTGCTCGGCCTCGAACAGGTTCGGCTGGCGCTGCAGCAGCGCGCCGAAGGCCTCGGCCGCGGCGCGGTGCTGGCCCGACTTCTGGCAGGCCACGCCGAGGTAGTACCAGCTCTCCGGGGAGTTCGGGTCGTAGCGCAGCGAGGCGCGCAGCCGCTCGATGGCTTGCGGGAAGTCCTGCGTCTGGCCCGCGATGAAGCCCAGCAGGCGGTTCGCGCCGGCCATGTGCTGGCCTTTCTTCAGCAGCTGCAGCAGCACTTTCTGCGCAGCGGAATACTGGCCCTGCCGGAAAAGCAGCTCGGCCGACTGCAGGCTCATTGCAGGCCCTTGTTGTTCGATGGTCTGGGGGGAGGAGGAGCCACGGGATGGCGCCCGGCCGCGAGGGCGGGCGCGCGCAGTCTAGCGTCGCCGTGTTGCGTCTGCCTGACGCGGGAATTAGGGCGCGGCGGCGCCCCTTGCACTCAACTCTGGATGTAGTGGGTGAGCTGCTCGATGGTCTGCTCGTGGTCGGAAATGATGTCGTCCATCAGGTCCTGGATCGAGATCATGCCCACCACCCTGTCGCCGTCGACCACCGGCAGATGGCGGAACTTGCGCTGGCTCATCAGCGCCATGCAGGTGTGGGTGGGGGTCTGCGGGTTCACGGTCATCACGTCGGGCGTCATGATTTCCGAGACCTTGACCTCCTGGAGTTCTTGCCCTGCAGCGCCACCTTGCGCGTGTAGTCGCGCTCGGAGAGGAAGCCGACCAGCCGGTCGCCCTCCATCACCATCAGGGCACCGACCTCGAAATGCGCCAGCGTGGCCAGCGCATCGAACACCGTGGTGCCCGGCGAGGTGCGCCAGGCCGAGGAATCGTGGCGTTTGAGCAGTTCGGAGACGGGTTTCATCGCGGCAACTCCTTGAAAAAAAGTCTGGATTCGACCGACGCCGGAAGGCGCGCTCTCGGACAAATCATAGGGGCTGGCACGCGCGAGCGGCGCAAGACTTTGCAAGCGCGCCGGCCGACCCCCGCGCGGCAAAGACCCCGGTATCCCCGCGCGGCAGGGGCGTATCGATCCATTCAGGTTCGCGGTTCACAATGCGCACCCCGGACCGGTGCATGCACCGCCCCGGCTCCCCGCAGCCACAGACACAGAAACAAGAAAGACACGCACCGATGGCGATCCAGTGGTTCCCCGGTCACATGCATCTCACGCAGAAGGCGATCACCGAGCGCGTGAAGGACATCGACGTGGTGATCGAGCTGCTCGACGCGCGGCTGCCCGGCTCGAGCGCCAACCCGATGCTCGCGCGGCTGACCGCCAACCGGCCGGCGCTCAAGGTGCTCAACAAGCAGGACCTGGCCGATCCCGAGCGCACCGAGCGCTGGCTCGCGCACTACAACGCGCTGCCGGCAACGCGCGCGATCCCGCTCGACGCCAGCCTCTCGACGCCCGCGCAGCAGATCGTGCGCGCCTGCCATGCGCTGTCGCCCAACCGCGGCGGGCTCGCCAAGCCGATGCGGGTGCTGATCTGCGGCATTCCCAACGTGGGCAAGTCCACGCTGATCAACACCCTGACTGGCGGGCGCAAGGCCAAGACCGGCGACGAGGCCGGCATCACCAAGCTCGAGCAGCGCATCACGCTGGCCGACGACTTCTACCTCTGGGACACGCCCGGCATGCTGTGGCCGCGCATCGTGGTGCCCAAGAGCGGCTACAACCTCGCGGCCAGCGGCGCGGTGGGGCGCAATGCCTTCGACGAGGAGGAGGTGGCGCTCGAGCTGCTCGGCTACCTCAAGCAGCACTACGCGGCGGGGCTGGTCGCGCGCTTCAAGCTGGTCGAGCACGAGCACGCGCCCGGCGAACTCGCCGAGATGCGCGACGAGGCGCTGCTCGACACCATCGGCCGCAAGCGCGGCGCGCTGCTCGGCAAGGGCCGCGTGAACCTGCAGAAGGCGGCCGAGATCGTGATGCACGAGTTCCGCGCCGGCAACCTCGGGCGCATCACGCTCGAGACGCCCGAAGAGTTTGCCCAGTGGCTGGCCGAGGGCCAGCGCGCCGATGTCGAGCGCGAGGCGAAGAAGGCCGCGCGCAAGCAGCAGCGCAAGGGCGGCAGGGCCGCGGCGGCCGAGGACGACGCGGTCGCCTGAGGCACCGGGCCATGCAGCTGCCGGCCGCCACCGATGCCGCCTGGCACGCGGCCCTGGCACGCCGCTTCCCCGAACTCGGCGCCGGCCCGCTCGCCGCGCTCGCCGGCGCGGCCCGTCGCGAGACCCTGGCGCCGCACGCCGTGCTGCTGGCCGCGGGCAGCGCGTGGCGCCATGCCTTCTGGGTCGAGCGCGGGCTGCTGCGGCTCTATTACCTCGACGCCGAGGGCCGCGAATCGAACAAGAACTTCCATGCCGAGGACGCCTTCGTCTGGCCCGTGACGCCGCTGCTGCGCGACGAGCCGGCGGCCTTCTTCATCGCCGCGCTCGAGCCCGCCGTGGTGCGCTGCCTGCCGTGCGAGGCGCTCGACGCGGCGGTCGCGCCGCTGCCCTCGTGGACCGCACTGCGGCTGGCGGCGCTGGCGGCCCTGTTCGACGACAAGCTGCGGCGCGAGCAGGCCTTCCTGCAATGCGACGCGCGCGCCCGCTACGCGGCGCTGCTGCGCGAGCGGCCCGACTGGGCGCGGCGAATTCCGCTGCGCCATCTCGCGTCCTACCTCGGCATGACCGATGTCTCGCTGTCGCGGCTGCGCGCGGAGATGGGACTTATCGCAGGTTAAGGCGGGCCGGGGCGGCGCGCGCCACAGTCGGCGCATGCCGTCACGCACCTCACCGATCTCCTTCGCGCTGTTTTCCGCCGGCTGGAGCCTGCACGGCCTCGCCGTCTTCGCCTTCGGCCTCATGGCCGGCTTCTTCTGGACCTACGGCTTCAACGTCAGCCTCGCCACGGCGCACATGGACGGCGCGAGCTATGCCGTCGTGCAGTCCAGCCTCAACCGCCATGTGCGGCATGCGATGTTCTTCGGCTTCTTCTTCGGCCCGCCGGTGCTGTGCGCGCTGGCGCTCGCGGCCGGCCGGGATGAATGGCGGCGCGGCTGGTTCGGCCTGCTCGCGTTCGCGGGCGTGCTCTATGCGCTGGGCATCGTGCTGTTCACCGCGCAGGTGAACCTGCCGCTCAATGCGTACACGGAGTCGTGGGACCCGCGGGCCCTGCCGCCCGATTGGGCCGAGACGCGGGCACGCTGGAATGCCGCCAACCTCTGGCGCTGCGCGGCCAGCGCGCTGGCCTTCGCCTTGTCGATCGCGGCGCTCGCGCTGCGTGCGCGGGCTGTCGCCGATGCAACTGCCGCGCGCGTTCCGGTCACGGACGCGACGGACCGGGCAGGGAGCGCTTCGTAGAGTGGGCTCGACCCATTCTGGTCGACAAGGAGAGTCCCCCTCTCGAAGGAGCATCCGATGCTAGACACCATCCAGGCCTTGAATCGAACGGCCGCATTCAACCGCTGGGCCGGCTTCGAGGTCGTGCGCGCGGAGAACGGCGAGGCCGAGCTGCGCATGGCATGGCGCGAGGCCGACATGGGCCAGTACGCCGGCTTCCTGCATGCCGGCATGATCGGCGCGCTGCTCGACACCGTCTGCGGCTTCGCGGCCGCCACCGTGGCGGGCCGCGTGCTGGCCTCGCACTTCTCGGTCGATTGCATGGCGCCCGCGCTGGGCCGCGTCTTCGTGGCGCGCGGGCGCGTCGTGAAGGCCGGGCGCAAGCAGGTCTTCACCGCCGCCGAGCTGTTCGGCGAGGCCGAGGACGGCACGCTGAAGCTGCTGGCCACGGGCAGCACGATCCTGGTGCCGGTGCCCGACGACAAGGGCTGAGGCCTTCAGCGCGCGGCCGTCAGGGCCGCCGCGGGCGCCCGCTGCGGCGCCTGCTTCTCCCGCATCGGCAGGCCGAACAGCGGCCGCAGCCAGCGCACGCGGCGGATCAGCGCGTCGTTGAGCAGCCAGCAGCCGCCCAGCGTGGCCGCGAGGATCAGCGCTGGCTCGAGCACCGGGCCGAGCGCCAGCGGCGCCAGCCAGACGATCGCCAGCACGATCAGCGTCTGGTGCAGCATGTACCAGGGATAGACCGAGGCATTGGCCCAGCGCAGCCAGGGCCAGGGGCGGTTCAGGTGGCGGTGGCCATGGCCGAGGAGGGTGGCGACCGCGGTCCAGAGGTAGAGCGAGCGCAGCACGGCGTTGACCTCGTCGGGCACGCGGCCGGCGCCCAGCGTGCGCGCCGCGATGTAGGCGCCGACCACCGCCACGGCCAGCGCCAGCGACACGCGGCGCAGCCGCTCGAGCTCGCGCCAGATGCCGCTGTCGGCGCCCATCCAGTAGCCGTAGAGGAAGACGGTGAAGTAGATGCTGTGCAGGAAGGGGTCGCGCACCAGGTCGTGGGTCGGCGGGTAGTGCGGCGCCAGCAGCAGCGTGAAGGCCGCGAGCGGCAGCGCCGGCAGCAGCAGCAGCCAGCCGCCGCGCAGCCCGTTGAAGGCCCGGCGCAGCGCCTGGCCCGGGCCCGAGCGCCACAGCGGCAAGCTGAGCGCCACCGCGGCCGTGTAGACGAACAGGTACGGCAGGTACCAGAGGTGGTTCCAGGTGATGCCGAACTCGGCGCCCGCGAAGGCGCCTTTCGGCCAGGGCTGGCTCATCGGCAGGTAGCGCGCGAGGAAGGCGCCGAAGCCCGGCGCCACCAGGCCGTGGGCCACGCCCTCGGCGTAGGCCTGGTACGGCACGACCACCGCCATGCCGAAGGCCAGCGGCAGCATCAGCCGCAACCCGCGGCCGCGCAGCAGCGCCGCCGTGCCCTGGTGGCGGCTCAGGAAGGCCAGCGAGACGCCCGAGATCAGGAACACCAGGTCCATGCGCCAGAGGTTCAGCAGCCGCATCGGCCATTGCAGCCACTCGGCCGCATGCGGGCTCTTGAGGTGCCAGGGCCAGTCGGCCACGTAGTACATCGCCACGTGATAGACGATGACGAGCAGGAAGGCGAGGGCGCGCAGGGCGTCGATGTCGTGCCGGCGCGCTTCGGCGGCCGGCGGGACGGGGTTGCGTGGAAAACGGTCGGTGGGCATGAAGGCTCCTGGATCGGGGACTGAACGAGCGGCCATGGTCCGGGCCCGGCGCGACGACGGCGCGGCCGGGGGACGGATCGCGGGCGCTTTGTGACGAGCGGTGGCCCCGGTGGGACGAAACAGGGGGCGAAATCCGTCCCCCGGGCCGCCCCTGTCGCCCCATTCGTCACGTGGATCGCGACAATCGCCCGCCATGGCCGGCCCGCGCAAAGACCTCTACCACCGCTACGAACCGATCCGCCGCTACGTCGAGGTCGGCTTCTGGATCGTCGTGATGGCGCTGCAGGCGCTGTTCAACACCACGGTGGCGATGGTCGACGCGCGCTCGCGCGCGGTGCCGCGCGAAACCTGGGAGATCGTGGTCTGGGAAGGCTCGAGCCATCTGGTCCTGCTGCTGCTGGTGCCGGCCATCGTGGCGCTGGAGCGGCGGCTCTCGCCGCTGGCCTCGCTCGCGCCCGGCAGGCTGGTGCGCTACCTGGCCTGGCATCTCGCGGCCAGCGTGGCGTTCAGCCTGGTCCACGTGATGGCGATGTTCGCGCTGCGCTCGCTGGCCTATGCCGCGGCCGGCGAGCACTACGCGTTCGGCGGCTGGGCCGCGCAATGGGGCTACGAGTACCTGAAGGACGTGCGCGCCTACGTCTCGATCGTGTTCGGGATCTGGGCCTACCGGATGTTCATGCTGCGCTGGCAGGGCGAGGCGCGCGTGCTCGACGCGCCGGACGAGGCGCCTGAAGGGCCGCAAGGGCCGCCACGCCCGGCCGATGCCGAGCCAGCGCCGGCCGCGGACGCGCCGCCGCCGCCCGCCGAACCCGCGCCGCCGCCGGCGCCCGCGCGTCCCGAGCGCTTCCTGGTGCGCAAGCTGCGCCGCGAATTCCTGATCGCCGCCGGCGACATCGACTGGCTGCAGGCCGAGGGCAACTACGTCGGCCTGCACGTCAACGGCCACGACTACCTGCTGCGCGCCACGCTGACCGACTTCCTGACCCAGCTCGATCCGGCGCTGTTCGTGCGCGTGCACCGCAGCCACGCGGTCAATCTCTCGCGGCTGCGCGAGATCGAGCCGCTCGACGGCGGCGATGCCCGGCTGCACATGCACGACGGCAGCACCGTGCCGTGCAGCCGGCGCTACCGCGAGGCCCTGCGCGGCGCGACGGCCTCCTGAACCGCCGCGCGGGTGCTTCATGCACCGTCAGGCGGCATCCGTTCCGGTGCGTCGCGCCTGCCCATCGGGCTCATTCGGCCCCATCTCGGCCCGTTTCGCACCATTGACGAGCTTGCAGGCACCATTTTTGCTTCATTGGCCCGCCGTCCTGCTGAATTCAGGTGCGGCGCACCAAATCAATCCAAAAACCAGCAAGAAGCTCCAATGGACGCACTCAAACAGGGCGCAGACGCGCTGTTCATCCTTCTAGGCGCGATCATGGTGTTGGCCATGCATGCGGGATTCGCCTTCCTCGAACTCGGCACGGTCCGCAAGAAGAACCAGGTCAATGCGCTTGTGAAGATCCTGGTCGACTTCTCGGTCTCGACCATCGTCTACTTCCTCGTCGGCTACGGCGTGGCCTACGGCACCCACTTCTTCGTCAGCGCCACCGAGCTGTCGGCCAGGAGCGGCTACGACCTGATGAAGTTCTTCTTCCTGCTGACCTTCGCGGCCGCCATCCCGGCCATCATCTCGGGCGGCATCGCCGAGCGCGCCAAGTTCTGGCCGCAACTGATCGCCACCGCGGTCATCGTCGGCTTCGTCTATCCCTTCTTCGAGGGCATCGCCTGGAACAAGCACTTCGGCGTCCAGGAGTGGATCGCCTCGGTCACGGGCCATGAATTCCACGACTTCGCGGGCTCGGTGGTGGTGCATGCCGTGGGCGGCTGGCTCGCGCTGCCGGCCGTGCTGCTGCTGGGTGCGCGGCGCAACCGCTACCGCGGCGACGGTTCGCTGGCCGCGCATCCGCCGTCGAACATCCCCTTCCTCGCGCTCGGCGCCTGGGTGCTGTGCGTGGGCTGGTTCGGCTTCAACGTGATGAGCGCGCAGACCATCGACAAGATCTCGGGCCTGGTGGCCGTCAACTCCGTGATGGCGATGGTCGGCGGCACGCTGGTGGCGCTGGCCATGGGCAAGAACGACCCCGGCTTCGTCTACAACGGCCCGCTGGCCGGGCTGGTGGCGGTGTGCGCGGGCTCCGACCTGATGCACCCGATCGGCGCGCTGGTGGTGGGCGGCGTGGCCGGCGCCATCTTCGTCGCGATGTTCACGCTGACGCAGAACAAGTGGAAGATCGACGACGTGCTCGGCGTCTGGCCGCTGCACGGCCTGTGCGGCACCTGGGGCGGCATCGCGGCCGGCATCTTCGGCACCCAGGCGCTGGGCGGCCTCGGCGGCGTGAACTTCGGCGCGCAACTCATCGGCACCGCCATGGGCGTGGTCTGGGCGCTGCTCGGCGGCGCCGTGGTCTACGGCGTGCTCAAGAAGACCGTCGGGCTGCGGCTGTCGCAGGAAGAGGAATTCGACGGCGCCGACCTCTCGATCCACCACATCTCGGCGACGCCGGAGCGCGAAGTCAACTGGTGAACGGTTCGCGGCGGGGGGCGGCTCAGCACTTCTGGAAGCGCGGGCACTCGGCCACCGCGCGGATCGACACCACCGTGTTCTCGCCCTCGAGCCGGCGCGAGACGAACTCGACCGGCGTGCCGTCGGCGATGTCGGCCACGAGCTTGCGGTCGGCCAGCCTGAAGGTCTGGGTGGTGAACGGGATCTTCGAGCGCGGCGGGATCTTCAGGTGCAGGTACAGCTTGCCGCCGGGCTCCTCGTGCGAGGACATCAGGCGCGCGCGCGTGTAGACGGGGTCGGTCTTCGGTTCCTGCGCGGCGACGCCCGCGAGCGCGAGCAGGGCCGCGGCGGCCAGGACCAGGCGGGACAGCGGCGGGAAGGGCATGTGCGAACTCCTCGTCGAAGGGGGCGGAAATGCCATTGTCGAAGCGCCAACCTTCGGCCAAGCCAAAGATGCGTTCGCCCGCACCCGCCACGCGACCGCGCTTCGGCACAATCGCGCCCCCCGCAGGAACACGGAGGACGGGAGATGGCGAACGACACGATCGAGATCCGGCGCTTCGATGTCCATGCGGACGATGCGTCCGAATGGGCGCGCTTCCACCGCTACCGGCGCATCCGCGACGAGGAGCTGCACCCCGGCGAGCCGCAGTCGGCCGATGCCGATTTCGAGCACGACGCGCGGCGCCGCATGCCCTTCCACGAGGCCGAGCGCTTCGTCGCGCGCGAGGGCGACGACCTGGTCGGCAACCTCATCGTCTGGCGGCGCCGGCCCGACGCGCCGAACAGCGAGCCCTTCGCCTTGCACGCGGAGGCCTGGCTCGGCGTGCTCGGCGCGCACCGGCGCCGCGGCATCGGCAGCCGGCTGCTCGTGCCGCTGCTGGCCTTCATGCGCGCGCACGGCAAGACCGTCGCCACGATGAACACCTTCTACCCGCCGGGCCATGCCTTCCTTGAAGCCTCGGGCGCGGTCCTCAAGCACCGCGTGGTCGAGAACCGCATGCGCATCGACGGCCTCGACGCGGCCGAGCTCGCGCGCTGGAAGGCGCAGGGCACGGCCGGCGGCGCGCTGCGCTTCGAGATCCATCCCGGTCGCACGCCGATGGCGCGCCTCGCGCAACTGCTGGCGCCGTTCTCGGACCTGTTCAACGACATGCCGCTCGGCGAACTCGAGCTGCCGCCCGCGCGCTACGAGCTCGACGGCTACGCCAACTGGTACCGCGAACTCGACCGCAGCGGCGGCGAGCACCACCTGGTGCTGCTGGTCGACGCCGACGGCACGCTGGCCGCGATGTGCGAGGCGCACTGGGACCCGCGCACCCCCGAGCGCCTGCACCAGCGCCTGACCGGCGTGGCGCGCGCCTGGCGCGGCCGCTCGCTGGCCAAGGCGGTGAAGGCCGCGATGCTCGAGAGCGTGCGCGCGCTGCATCCGGAACTGCGCACCGTCGCGACCTACAACTCGGAAGCCAACGCGCCGATCCTCGCGATCAACCGCCGGCTGGGGTTCGAGGTGCATCGGCGGCAAGGGGTCTATCAGCTGGGGGTCGAGGCGCTGGCGGAATGCCTGGCGCGGCGCGGCGAATTGGCGGCCTGAAGCGCAAATTGCGCCGATACGCTTCAGATTTGAAGCGTATCGGGCCGGAACCGGTGCCCAGCACGAACGCGCCGCCTGTAGCAAACTCGCGCGACCCCGTTCCCGCCCGAGCCGCCACACCCCACCATGACCCAATCCCCACCCGCCCTCGAAGTCCTCCCGCGCGACCTCTCCGCCTACCGCCAGGGCAATGTCGGCGTCGACTACGTGCACCGCTTCGAATCGGGCAAGCCCGGCCCGCACGTGCTGATCAACGCCCTGACGCACGGCAACGAGATCTGCGGCATGACGGCCGCCACGCACCTGCTCGACCACGGCGTGCGGCCGAAGATCGGCACGCTCACCGTGAGCTTCGCGAACATCGACGCCTACGAGTCCTTCACCGAGGCCGCGCCCTACGACAGCCGCCAGATCGTCCACAACCTCAACCGCATCTGGTCGCCCGAGTGGCTCGACGGCACCGAGGACAGCCCCGAGCTGCGCCGCGCGCGCATCCTGCGGCCGGTGGTCGATGCGGCCGACCACATCCTCGACATCCATTCCACCAGCCAGCCGGTGGTGCCGTTCTGGGTCTACCCGTCCTTCGAGCGCAACGCCAAGGTGGCGATGGCCATCGGCCGGCCGCCCGTGCACCTCGTGATGCCCGACGGCCTGGGCTCGGGCACGCCGCTGATCCAGTACGGCAGCCATGGCGGGCCCGACGGAAAGGGCGTGGCGATGGTGGTCGAGTGCGGCCAGCACTTCCTGCGCTCCGCCTCCGACCTGGCGACCGCCGTCACCTACGACTTCCTCGCCTACTTCGGCCTGGTCGACAAGGACCCGGCCGCGCCCGCGCCCGAGCCGCAACGGCGCTTCAAGCTGCTGCAGACGCACGTGATCCAGAGCGAGGACTTCGCCTTCGTGCGCCCGCTGATCGGCTTCGAGACCTTCGCCAAGGGCGAACTGATCGCCACCAACGGCCCCGACGAGATCCGCGCGCCGGTCGACGACTGCACCGTGTTCATGCCCGCGCAGCGCGTGATCGTGGGGCGCGAGGCGCTTTACCTGACGCAGCCGATCTGAGCCGGACCGCGGGCCGGTGCTCAGCAGATGAGCAGATGCCGCGGCGTGCTGACCGTGCCGTAGTCGGCGTGCCAGTAGTGCGGGTCGTCGCAGAGGCTGAACACCGCTTTCTCGTTCGCATGCCGATCGCCGAGGCGGAGCCCCTCGGAACTCATGCGCGGGCCTTCGGAATCGTCTTGCCTCGGCAGCGCGGATAGTTCGCGCAGCCCCAGAAGCTGCCGTCGTTCTTCGCCGAGTGGCGTTCGACCATCTTGGTCCCGCAGCTGGCGCAGGTCGGGCGCCAGTACTCGCCTTCGTAGGCGACCTCGAGCAAGGCCGCCTGTTGCGCGGGCGTGCGCTGGCCGATGAGCTTGAGCAGCGCCTCGCCGTCCTGGATATGGATGCGGTTGGCCTTGGCGAAGGCGATGGCATCGCTCGAGAACCTCGAGCTCGTGACGTAGGTGCCGCTCTTCAGACCGTGCGAGGTCATCACGCCGAGGAATTCGCGCAGCTCCTTCACGCCCACCGGCCGGTTCTGCCAGTGCTTGCACTGGACGATGCGCGGCTGGTCGCTGTGTTGGGACTGCAGCCAGATGTCGACGCCGCCGTCCGCGCCATGCGACTGGCTTCGGGTGGCGAAGCCCGCCTGCGCGTAGAGCGCTTCGCACACCGCCTCGAAGCGCCGCCATTCGATCTCGGCGAAGACGGCGGCGCTCCATGTCGCCGCGGTCTGGCTGCCGGCATCTCGCCGGGGGTAGAGCGGCGACGCGGCGCTGGTGTCGAGCACGGGCTCGGTCCGCGCGCGGGAGGCCGAGGCCGGATCCGCTTTGGACTCACCGGCCGCCTTGGCCGCCCGATCGGTGAAATGGTGGAGCGCCAGCAGCACCGCGCCGATGGCGAGCGCCGCCCAGCCGGCGGGCCGAAGCGCCGCGCCCCAGGCCGGCCAGCATCGGCCCGCGCAGGAACATCGGCACGACCAGCAGCAGCAGCAGGCCGACGAGCACCGCGGTCCAGCCCTTGCCCGCCAACTCCCGGCGCGCCCGCTCGCGGCGTCGGTCCTGGCGCTTGGATCGGGCCATCTGCGCTGCCTCGCCGCTCAAGCCGCCAGCGCACTGCGCGCCGGAATCTTCTCGAAGCAGTGGTTGCACAGCGACTGCTTCACGAAGGCCGCGTGCGTGGTGTCGACCGGCTTCTTGCAGTGCTCGCACATGAAGGCCTCGCCGACCGCGAGCTGGAATTTCTGGAAGAAGGCGTCGCTCAGGTGGATGCGGCGGATGTCCCGGATGTCGTCGCGCACCTTGAGGTTCTCGAGCGTGTTGTTGTCGAGCGCGGTGCGCGTGATGTTCAGGTGGTTGTAGCAGCCGTAGTCGATCGAGTAGACGTTGAAGGTCTCGCCCGCCATGTCCTTGTGCGAGTAGCCCTTCTTGCGCAGGTGCAGCACGCGGAAATCCACCAGTCCGAGGATGTGCGGGTTGGCCGAGTACTTCTCGCTGATCATGAAGTGGCTCGAGTTCTTGCCGACCACGATCTCCTGCACGATCTTCTCGAGCAGGTTCTTCTCGACCGAATGCTCGTCGACCTGCTTCTTCTTGTCGGTCTCGTACCAGCCCGAGGTGGCGGCGCGCACGTTCTTGATCGAGATGTGCTTGGAGCCCGAGCTCTTGAACTGCGCGTACGAGTGGATGAAGAGGTTGATGAAGTCGCGCGGGATGCCCGCGCTCGCGATCAGCAGCTCGCCCAGCGCCTTGTTGGTGAGGAAGGCGTTGATGAAGGCGTCGTTGTTCTTGCGCGAGGGCAGCAGCAGCTCGTCGGACAGGCTGGGGCTGTGCTGCTCGAGGTGCTTGCACAGCAGCTGGTTGAAGAAGTTGCGGGTCTTGGCCTTGTCGATCTCGAACACGTAGCGGTTGTCGAGCTGGTAGCCGAAGATGTCGCCGCCGTCCTCCAGGCCGTAGAACTTCTCGTCGGTCTTGTGGCCGAGGTCGGTGCGGTTGGGGATCGCGGCGATCTTGAAGCTGAAGCGGCTCGCGATGAAGGATTTCTTGACCAGCTCGGCCAGGTGCTTCTGGGCCGAGTTCGGGATCTCGGACCATTCGTCGATCAGGCAGAAGACGCGGTTCAGTTGCAGTTCCTCGCTCAGGTCCTGCAGCAGGTTCGCGATGTCGAAGATGCTGATGAACTGGTCCTTGAGCCTCGACTCCTGCGACTTGGTCTGCAGGCTGCCCGAGGCCTGCAGCTCGGGCGCCTTCGAGAGCTTGAGCGAGGCGCCGGCCTGCGCGATCGACTCGACGGCGAGGGCCGTCTCCTTGAGCTTGTTGAGCGAGCTGCCGTCGAGCTCGCGCTGGATGGCCTCGAGCCGCTGCTGCAGCTGCCGCTCGGCCTCGTCGTCGCGCGGATCGTGGCGCAGCGGGATGACGTCGTCGCGGCCGTGGATGGCGCGCAGGTTGGTCGAGAACGCGTTGACCAGGCTGCGGATGATGTTCTTGAACAGGATGACCGCGTACTGTTCCCAGCTCAGGCCGTCGGCCTCGGCATGCGGCAGGATGGTTCGCGCATCGATGTAGACCGCGATCCGCCGCGAGGCCGCGAAGTCGTTGTTGATCTTCTCCTGCAGCGCCTTTAGCAGGTGGGTCTTGCCCGAGCCGCGGCGGCCGTAGACGACCTGGTTGTTGAGGTTGTCGATGTCGTGCAGCGCGTCCTCGCCCACGTACAGGCCGAGGTAGCTCTGGTCCTGGATGTTCTCGGCGCGCAGCGCGTTCGAGAGCGTCGCGACGGCCTTCTGGATCTGGGCGTCGCTGATGGGCATGGCATTGCCGGTCCGGGGCGCGCTGGTCGTGTTCTTCTGCATGAGGGCTGGTGCAAGTGAAGCGGACCGGCGCGCGTCCCCGAGATGGGGCCTCCCGGCGCGCGGTCTGCAAACGAATTGTTACTTGCGTTGGGCGCCTTGCCAACAGAGGCGCCCCGGCCCGGGCCGCCGGCGAGGTGCCGGCGCAACGCTCAGGCGGAAATGAACAGCGCCGGATCGACCATCGCGCGGTTGAGCATCACCGACCAGTGCAGGTGCGGGCCGGTCACGCGGCCGGTGGCGCCGACCGCGGCGAGCTTGTCGCCGGTCTGGAGCACGTCGCCGACCTTCACGTCGACGCGGCTCAGGTGGCAGTACATGGTCAGCAGGCCGCCGCCATGGTCGAGCCAGACGGTGCCGCCATTGAAGAAGTAGTCGCCGGTGTCGATGACCTTGCCCGGCAGCGGCGCGAGCACCGGGGTGCCGGTGCCGGCCGCGATGTCCATGCCGCTGTGGGGATTGCGCGACTGGCCGTTGAAGACGCGGCGCAGGCCGAAGGAGCTCGAGCGCCGGCCCGGCACCGGCACGCGCATCTGCAGCGCGGCATCGGGGCGCAGCTCGGTGCGGGTGGCGGTCACGGTGGCGAGGTGGTCGCGCTCGCGCTCGTAGCGCGCCTGGTCCTCGGGCGAGAGGTCGACGGTGCGCGGCGCCACGTTCAGGCGCTGTTCGCGGTACTGCTTGGGCGCGATGGAGTAGCCGAGCTGGCGCGGCGCGGCGTCGGGGCGGGCCTGCACCGAGATGCTGGCCTCGCCGGGTTCGGCCGCGAGCGGGATGCCGACGATGGCGGTCCATTCGATGGGGTCGCCGAGCACCAGCACGGGCTGGTTGCCGTCGCCGCCGGTGGTGGCCAGCGGGCGCGTGGCCGCGGGGCCGAGCGAGAGGCGCGCGACGCCGCCTGGGACCTGGGAGGCGCGGGGCCAGACTTCGGGCGGCTGGGGTTTGGCGGCGCCGGCCTTTTTGGTCGCCGCGGAGGCGGGCAGGGCGAGCAGGGCGGCGGTGCCGAGCAGGAGCGTGCGGCGGCCGGAGAGCGGAGCGTGAAGGATGCGTGACATGGGCCGCATTGTGGCGGCATGGCCCGCGCCCGATTGTCGGAAAGCACCATGAAAAACCGGGGCGCGCGGCCCCGGTTCGTGATGCGGCGAGAGGGCCGGCGCCTACTTGCCCCAGCTGTCGCGCATGCCCGCCGCGCGGTTGAACACGCGCTGTCCGGCGGCGGCCGCCTTGGCGTCGAGCACGAAGTAGCCGTGGCGCTCGAACTGGAACGCCGCTTCGGGCTTCGCGTCGGCGAGCGAGGGCTCGATATAGGCCGCGCAGACCTCGAGGCTGTGGCGGTTGAGCTCCTCGAGCAGTTCGCCGCCGCCTGGATTGGCTTCGGAGAACAGCCGCTCGTAGAGCCGCACCTCGGCCTGCACCGCGTCGGCCACGGCCACCCAGGTGATGTTGCCCTTGACCTTGATCGCGTCGGCGCCCGGGGTGCCGCTCTTGGTGTCGGGCACCAGCTTCGCCTGTACCTCGATGAGCTTGCCCTCGGCGTCGCGCGTGGCGCCGGTGCACTCGATGACGTGGCCGTACTTGAGCCGCACCTTGTTGCCGGGGAACAGGCGGAAGAAGCCCTTGGGCTGCACGTCCTCGTAGTCGGTGCGTTCGATCCAGACCTCGCGGCCCAGCTTGAAGGCGCGCTTGCCGAGTTCGGGGTGGTGCGGATGGATCGGCGCCGAGCAGTCGTCGAGCGCAGCGTCGCCGCCCATGAGTTCACCCCAGTTGCTGATGACCAGCTTGACCGGGTCGAGCACCGCCATCGCGCGCGGCGCCACGGGGTCGAGGGTGTCGCGCAGCGCGGCCTCGAGCGCGGCGTAGTCGATCCAGCCGCCCGACTTGGTGGTGCCGCTGCGTTCGCAGAACAGGCGCAGCGCCTCGGGCGTGTAGCCGCGGCGGCGCAGGCCGGCCAGCGTGGGCATGCGCGGGTCGTCCCAGCCGTCGACGTGTTTTTCCTCGACCAGCTGGCGCAGCTTGCGCTTGCTGGTGAGCACGTGCGTCACGTTGAGGCGCGCGAATTCGTACTGGCGCGGATGCGGGCTGGCGATCAGGCCGCCTTCGGCGAGGCGGTCGAGCAGCCAGTCGTAGAACGGGCGCTGGTCCTCGAACTCGAGCGTGCAGATGCTGTGGGTGATCTGCTCGAGCGCGTCCTCGATCGGGTGCGCGTAGGTATACATCGGGTAGATGCACCACTTGTCGCCGGTGTTGTGGTGCGTGGCCCGGCGGATGCGGTAGAGCGCCGGGTCGCGCATGTTGATGTTGGGGCTCGCCATGTCGATCTTGGCGCGCAGCGTGGCGGCACCGTCGGCGAGCTGGCCGTCGCGCATCGCGCGGAAGCGCGCGAGGTTCTCCTCGGGCGTGCGGGTGCGGTAGGGGCTGTCGGTGCCGGGCTTGCCGAAGTCGCCGCGGTTGGCGCGCACTTCCTCGGCCGATTGCTCGTCGACATAGGCCAGGCCGGCGCCGATCAGGTATTCGGCCGCGCGGTACATGAAATCGAAGTAGTCGCTCGCGAAGTACTCGTGCGGCTGCATCACGCCGGGGGCGCTGGGGCGGTCGGCCAGGTAGGTCTCGTAGCCGAGCCATTCCACGGCGTCGCGGATCGAGTCGACGTACTCCTGCTCTTCCTTCTCGGGGTTGGTGTCGTCGAAACGCAGGTGGCAGACGCCGCCGTATTCGCGCGCCAGCTCGAAATTCAGCCAGATGCTCTTGGCGTGGCCGATGTGCAGGTAGCCGTTGGGTTCGGGCGGAAAGCGCAGGCGGACCCGGGCCGGGTCGTTCATGCCATGGGCGTGGTGGTCGGCATCGCCCGGAGCCCCACCCCAGCGGCGGCCGGTGTAGGCGCCCTGGGCGAGGTCGTTTTCGATCACGTGGCGCAGGAAATTGCTGGGTGCGGCGGGTGTTTTTGCGACGTCTTTGTCGGTCGGGGAGGTCATCGACGCATTCTAATTAGGGGGATCTTCAGGTTACCTTTGGCAACGCTCTTCACAATGCGGCGGGCAACCACTTTGCATTTGGCGCGTTCAATACGTACATGGGCAGTGAATGCCTTCTCTACAAGGAGTCCAACATCATGAGCGTCACCCGTTCTACCTTCTTCAAGTGGGCCGCCGCAGGCGTCGTCGCCGCCGGTGCCCTGTTCGCGGCCACCTCGGCCAGCGCTCGCGGCGACGTGAGCTGGTCCATCGGTGTCGGCGTGCCCGGCGTGGCGGTGGGGGTGGGCGCTCCCGCCTACTACCCGGCACCGGTCTATGCGCCGCCGGCCCCGGTCTACTACGCGCCGCCCCCGCCGGTGTACTACCGCCCGCCGCCGCCGGTCTATTACCGTCCGGCCCCGGTGTACTACGCGCCGCCGGCCTACTACGGCCCGCGCTACTACGGTCGCGGCTACTACCGCGGTCATGGCCACGGCCACTGGCGCTGAGATGCCACGCCGAATGTGAGCAAATGAAAAAGCCGGTTCCTCGGAACCGGCTTTTTCTTTGGGCGACGCATCGGCCCGGATTTCACATGGCGCGAAATAGATGGGCGTAGAGCCGGCTGACCGGAATCCGCTCGGGTCGCCCGCGCAGGTCGAGGGCGAGCTTGCCGGCTTCGTCGCGGTGCACCGCCTCGATGGCCGAGGCGCGCACCACCACCGCCCGGTGCACCTGCCAGAAGGTCTGCGCATCGAGCTGCGGCAACAACTGCTTGAGCGGCGTGCGGATCAGGTATTCGTGGTCGGCGGTCAGCACCCGCAGGTATTTGTCGGCGGCCTCGAAGTACAGCACCTCGTCGATCGGCACCATGCGCACCGTGCTGCCGCCAGCATCGCTGGCGGCGATCATGCGCAGCGGCGCGGCCGAGGGTTCGGGCAGCGGCGCGCCGGCGCCGCCCGCGGCCGCCAGCACCTCGCGCCAGCGCGCCAGCGTGCGGTCCAGCGCCTCGTCGACCGGCGTTTCGGCCGCCGGCCGCGCGGCCAGCGCCTGTTTCAGCCGCGCCACCGTCTTGCGCAGCCGCTCGGCCTGCACGGGCTTCAACACGTAGTCGATCGCCTGGGCCTCGAAGGCGCGCGCCGCGTACTCGTCGTAGGCGGTCACGAAGACCAGCTGCGGCATCGGCGCCTCGTCCGTGGGCCAGGCGTCGGCCAGTTCGGTGGCGGCGCCCAGGCCGTCGAGGCCCGGCATGCGGATGTCGAAGAACAGCACCTGCGGCAGCAGCCGCAGCGCCTCGCGCACGGCGCTGCGGCCGTCGCCCGCGATGGCGGCGATCTTCAGTTCGGGCCAGGCGGCCGCCAGTTCGGCCTTCAGGGCCTGCGCGAGCAGCGGTTCGTCCTCGGCGATCAGGGCGGTGGGGGTGTTCATGGCGTGGGGGAGGCAGTCGGCGCGTCGCCGGTGGAAGAAGCCTGCAGCGGAAAGCGCAAGGTGGCGCGGGTGCCGGTGTGCTCGCCGGGCGCGAGCGCCAGGGCGGCGCGCGGGCCGTAGACCGTGGTCAGCCGCTCGCGCACCTGTTCGAGGCCGAAGCCGCCGCCGTCCCGCGACGTCGTCGGCGTCGCGGCATCGAGCCCGACGCCCGTGTCGCTGAGGTCGATCACCAGCAGGTCGCCCTCGCGGCGCGCGCGCACCGCGATCTCGCCGCCCTCGACCTTGGGCTCGAGGCCGTGGCGGATGCTGTTCTCCACCAGCGGCTGCAGCAACAGCGGCGGCACCGGTACCTCGCGCAGCTCGGCCGGCAGCTCGAGCGAGTAGCGCAGCCGCTCGCCCATGCGCACCGACATCAGCTCGAGGTAGTCGGCCAGCCGGTCGAACTCGGCCCCCAGCGGATGCGCGAGCGCGCGCGAGCCGCTGAGGGTGACGCGCAGGTAGCTGTTGAGCCGGTCGAGCATCGCCACGGCGCGCGGCGGATCGAGCGTGATCAGCACCCGCAGGTTGGCCAGCGTGTTGAACAGCATGTGCGGCTCGAGCTGGGTTTCGAGCAGCTTGAGCCGCGCCTCGGTGGCGTCGCGCCGGGCGCGCTCGATCTGCCCCTGCAGGTGCTTGCTCTTGCCGAGGCTGTAGAAGAAGAAGCAGGCGCCGGCGGTGGCGACCAGCGTGATGGTGAGCGTGGTCGCCAGCTTGTGGCCGCGGTAGTCGAGGAAGTCGAGCAGGGGCGCGCCGCTCCAGGCGTCGCCGATCAGGTTGCCGAGCAGGAAGCCGGCGGTCACGCCGAAGCCGATCAGCGCGATGCTCTGCGGGCCATGCGGCCAGAGCACTTCGCGGTGGCCGCTCATCAGCAGCCGGCCGCCGTCGATGCACAGCCAGCTGATCAGGCCGATCGACATCGAATAGACCATGTGGTCGACCCAGCTGCGGCCGCTCGAGATGCTGAGCGCGGCCGCGATCAGGCAGCAGAAGACGGCGGTGATCAGCCCGTGCCGCAGCAGGTCGCGCAGGTTCTCGGTGCCGAACCTGGGGCGGGCGGCGGCAGGGGCCTGGCTCAACGGCGCTCCCCGGCGGCCAGCGCGCGGCGCTCGCGTTCGACCAGGCGCTCGTAGAAGTCGCCGCCCGGCGCGATGAACCAGATCACGGCCCCATGCACCAGCAGGCCCAGGCCCCAGCCCATCAGCGGATAGACGGCCCAGGTGTGGCCCCTGGAGGCCGACAGCGCGACCAGCCCGAGGTTGACCAGCACGTAGACGAAGGCATGGATGTACCAGCCCATCTTGGCGCCGGCGCGGCGGCGGGCGCGCTTCTCGAGTTCTGCGGGGGTGGGGACGAGGACGTGTTCATGACAGCTCCTTGATCTGGACGGGAATGAAATCGGTGGTGGGGGCGGTGGCGGCGGGTGCCGGGGCCTCGACGGCCGCGCGGCGGCGCAGCTCCTCGGTGGTCTCGCCGGGCCCGTCGGGGTTCCAGCCCGGCGGCTTCACGAGGTAGCCGACAAAGGCGCGCACCGAGCGGGCCGAGGCCAGGTCACGGAACAGCGCGCGCCATTGGCTGAACTCGATCTCGAGCAGGTTGTACGAGGTGATCGGCTTCACGAGGCCGTAGCGGCAGGGCAGGTCGGCGCGTTCGGGGATGTAGGTGCCGAACAGGCGGTCGAACACGATCAGCACGCCGCCGTAGTTGCCGTCGAGGTACTCGAGGTTCGAGGCATGGTGCACCCGGTGCGCCGAGGGCGTGTTGAGCAGCCATTCGAGCGGCCCGAGCTTCGGGATCCAGGTGGCGTGGATCCAGAACTGGTAGAGCAGGTTCAGGGTCAGCATGATCAGCACCACGCGCGGCGGCATGCCCAAGAGCGGCGCCAGCATGAAGAAGGCCAGCGTGCCGGTGAGCTTGCCGGTCCAGCCGAAACGGTAGGCGGCCGACAGGTTCAGTTCGTTGGGCGAGTGGTGGATCGCATGGGTGCACCAGAACCAGCGCACCCGGTGCGCGGCGCGGTGGTACCAGTAGTAGCAGAACTCCTGGCCAATGAAGCAGGCGGCCCAGCCGGTCCAGTGGTCCATCGGCAGGGTGAGGAGGCGGTGCGCGTAGAGCCAGTCCATGGCGCCGACCCAGAAGGCCAGCGGCAGCAGCCAGCGCAGCGGGTACTCGCGCACCAGGAAGTCGAACACCGAGATGCCGGCCGCCTTCCAGTCGTAGCTGCGCCAGCCGTTGCGCCACGAGAGCACCAGCGCTTCGGCCAGCGAGGCGATCAGCACCACGGACACCGAGATCTTGAGGATCAGCACGAGGACGGACATGGCGCTTCCTGCAGTCGGAGGGAATGGACGGCGGCGATCTTAGGCGGCGCCGGCCCGGCTGGCCATCGCATCGGTGGCGATCGCCAGCTTCCACAGGCGCAGGGCGCGGGCCGCGAAGACGCCGCTGAAGGCGCCGTACAGCACGGGGATCGCGACCGCGAACACGCTGTCGTGGCGCAGCTCGGGGTGCATGACCAGCGCCACGCCGACCACATACTTGGTGAAGAAGATGCCCATCATCAGCGCCAGCGGCACCGCGCTGCCGGCCAGGTGGAAGCGGCGCTCGTCGGCCTCGTAGCGGGTGCTCGCGGGCAGCGGGCGCCGCAGCACCAGCGCGATCATCACGGCCGCGGCGGCGGCCCAGCCGAGCAGGGCGCCGAGCGAATCGCCGAAGGCCGAGGCCACGCCCATCAGCGACAGCGCGCCCATCGCGATCGGCATCAGCGTGATGCGCGTCAGGCCCACGCTGCCCGACAGCAGCTGCTTGCTGCCGAGCCACACCAGCAGCGCGAAGACGGCGAACACCCGACTTGGGCGTGTGAAGAAGGATCTGGATCAGCATGGGAGGACTCCTGGATCGGGTGAGGGTTGGAAGGTGGACGAAGGGTTCGGGACAAAGGATCGCGGCCCGGTGGCGTTGGAGCGGACTGTGCCGGCCCCCTCGCGGGACTGCCACGGTGTTGCGATGAAATGCGACGCCGGCGGCGCGAAGTGCCTGCGGGCGGCGCGAAATGCGCGAGGCTTCGAGCGACGCGAGGACGGCGCGCCCTCCTGCGGCAAGCGGGGAACGCGGCTTTTACCGCCCGTTTACGGCACAGCAAACTCTGCATACACCTTTTGGCGCTGTACTCTAGGCCGCACCCGATCAGGCTCTCTTCTCTCTCCCATGGATCCCCAAACGCCTCCCGAACCCCTGCCGGCCACCGTGTCGCCCACGCATCCCCAGGTCCGTCGCCGCCGCTGGTTCGGCAGCCTGATCGCGCTGATCCTGCTCGTGGCGCTCGGCGCCGGCGCCTGGTACCTGGTGCAGCGCTCGAAGACGCCGGTGGCCGGTCCCGGCGCCGGACCGGGTGGCCCCGGCGGGCCCGGTGGCCCGGGCGGGCGGCGCGGCGGTGGCGGCGGTGCCGCCTCCAGCACCGTCGGCACCGCGACCGCGCGGCAGGCCGACATCCCGATCCAGCTCGAGGCGCTCGGCACCGTCACGCCGCTGGCCAACGTCACGGTGCAGCCGCAGGTCTCGGGCGTGCTCACGCAGGTGCTGTTCCAGGAAGGGCAGATGGTCAAGAAGGGCGACGTGCTCGCCACCATCGACCCGCAGCCCTACGAGAACGCGCTGGCCCAGGCCACCGGCGCGCGCCAGCGCGACGAGGCGCAGCTCGCCGCGGCGCGCGTCACCTTGCAGCGCTACCAGACCCTGCTGGGCCAGGACTCGATCGCGCGCCAGGACGTCGACACCCAGAGCGCGCTGGTCAAGCAGCTCGAGGGCACGGTCGCGATCGACCGCGCCAACGAGAACAGCGCGCGGCTGAACCTGACCTGGACCCGCATCGCGGCGCCGGTCGGCGGCCGCATCGGCCTGCGGCCGGTGGACGTGGCAACTACGTCTCGACCGGCACCAGCGGCGGCATCGCCGTCATCACCCAGATCGCGCCGATCGACGTCGTGTTCTCGGTGCCGCAGGACCGCGTGCCCGAGGTGCAGCAGCGCCTCGCCGCCGGCGCCAAGCTGCCCGCCACCGCCTTCGACCGCACGCGCGTCAAGCAACTCGCCACCGGCACTTTCTCGACGCTCGACAACCTGGTCGACACCCAGACCGGCACGGTCAAGGCCAAGGCGCGCTTCGTCAATGCCGACGGCGCGCTGTTCCCGAACCAGTTCGTCAACCTGCGCCTGCTGCTGCGCACCGTGACCAGCGCCGTGGTGGTGCCGGTGACGGCGATGCGCAACGGCCCGAACGGCGACTACGTCTACGTGCTGAACGCCGACAACACGGTGTCGCAGCGCGTGGTGACGCGCGGCGAATCGAGCGTCGACAACATCGCGGTGACCGCCGGCCTGAATGCCGGCGAGGTGGTCGTGACCGAGGGCGGCGACCGCCTGAAGGACGGCGCGCGCGTGCAGACCCAGGCCGACCGGCCCGCGGTCGCGCCCGGCGCCGCCGCCAATGGGCAGCAACGCGGCGGGCGGCGCCAGCGCGAAGGTGCGCAGGGCGGTGCCCAGGGTGCGCATGGCGGGCAGGGCGCGCATGGCGGCCAGGGCGGTCAGGCACCGGCCGGTGGCAACGCCGCGCCCGCGCCGGGCACGGCACCCGCCGCTCCGGCAACGGCCCCAGCGGCCGCACCCGCCACCGGCGCCCAGCCGGCAGCACCCGCCGCCGCGCCGGCCGCCGCGGCTCCCAAGCTCCCCACCGCCGAGCAGCGCCAGCGCATGCTCGACGCCGCCAAGGACGATCCCGAGCAGCTCGAGCGCCGCAAGCGTTTCCTCGAACAGCTCGACCGTGGCGACCCCGCCGCGCTCGAACGCTGGCAGCGCATGGCCGAACGCCAGGGCCAGGGTGGCCAGGGCGGGCAGGGCGAAGGCCGCCGCCAGGCGCCGCAAGGCCAATGACGCGCCGGCCCTCCGCCTCGGCATCTCCCGCCGCGCCGCCCGCAGCGCCCTCGACGACGAATTGAATCCATGAGCCCTTCACGCCCGTTCATCCTGCGGCCGGTGGCGACCTCGCTGCTGATGGTCGCCATCGTGCTGGCCGGCCTGGTGGCGTTCCGCTTCCTGCCGCTGTCGGCGCTGCCGCAGGTCGACTACCCGACGATCCAGGTCCAGACGCTCTACCCGGGGCGCCAGCCCCGAGGTGATGAGCAACACCGTCACCGCGCCGCTCGAACGCCAGTTCGGCCAGATGTCGGGGCTCGACCGCATGAGCTCCACCAGCGCGGCGGGCGTGTCGATCATCACGCTGCAGTTCACGCTGGGCCAGACGCTCGACGTGGCCGAGCAGGAGGTGCAGGCCGCGATCAACGCCGGCGGCTCGCTGCTGCCGGCCGACCTGCCGGCACCGCCGGTCTATGCCAAGGTCAACCCGGCCGACGCGCCGGTGCTCACGCTGGCGATCACCTCCGACACCCTGCCGCTGACCGAGGTGCAGAACCTCGTCAACACGCGGCTCGCGCAGAAGATCAGCCAGGTCTCGGGCGTGGGGCTGGTGTCGCTCAGCGGCGGCCAGCGGCCCGCGGTGCGCATCCAGGCCAACACCCAGGCACTGGCGGCCAACGGCATCGGCCTCGACGCGCTGCGCACCGCGATCAGCGCGGCCAACTCCAACGGCGCCAAGGGCAGCTTCGACGGCCCGAAGCGCGCCTACACCATCAACTCGAACGACCAGCTGCTCACGGTCGACGACTACAAGAACCTGATCGTCTCGTACAAGAACGGCGCGCCGATCCGCATGGTCGACGTGGCGCGCGTGGTCAACAGCGCCGAGAACAACCAGCTCGGCGCCTGGGCCGGCACCAAGGCCGACGGCGATGCCGAGGGCACGCTCACGCCCGCGATCATCCTCAACGTGCAGCGCCAGCCCGGCGCCAACGTGATCGCCACCGTCAACGCCATCAAGGCGCAGCTGCCCGAGCTGCAGGCCGGCATGCCCGCGGGCCTCAAGGTCGAGGTGCTGAGCGACCGCACGGCCGGCATCCGCTCGTCGGTCGAGCACGTGCAGATGGAGCTGGTGCTCGCCGTGGTGCTGGTGGTGCTGGTGATCTTCGCCTTCCTCGGCAGCCTGCGCGCCACCGTCATCGCCAGCATCGCGGTGCCGATCTCGCTGATCGGCACCTTCGGCCTGATGTACCTGCTGGGCTACAGCCTCAACAACCTGAGCCTGATGGCGCTGACCATCGCCACCGGCTTCGTGGTGGACGACGCGATCGTGATGATCGAGAACATCGCGCGCTACATCGAGGAGGGCGAGAAGCCCTTGCAGGCCGCGTTCAAGGGCGCCACCCAGATCGGCTTCACCATCATCTCGCTGACGGTCTCGCTGATCGCGGTGCTGATCCCTCTGCTGTTCATGGGCGACGTGGTCGGCCGGCTGTTCCGCGAGTTCGCGGTCACGCTGGCGATCACGATCCTGATCTCGGCCGTGGTGTCGCTCACGCTGGTGCCGATGATGTCGGCGCGCTGGCTCAAGCACGAACCCAAGCGCGACCCCGCCAGCCACGGCATCGCCGCGCGCGCGCAGCGCTTCTTCGACGGCGTGATGACGCGCTACGACCGCTCGCTGCACTGGGTCATCGACCACCAGGCGCTGACGCTGCTGGTCGCGCTGCTCACCCTGCTGCTGACGGTGGCGCTCTACCTCTCGATCCCCAAGGGCCTGTTCCCGACCCAGGACACGGGCCAGCTGCAGGCGCGCATCGAGGCCGCGCAGGACGTCTCGTTCGACCGCATGTCGCAGCTGCAGCAGCAGGCCGCGCGCGCTGTGCTGGCCGACCCCGACGTCGAGAACCTCAGTTCCTTCGTCGGCGTCGACGCCGCCAACAACACCATGCTGCACACCGGCAGCATGCTGATCAACCTGCGCCGCGGCCACGACAACCAGCAGGAGGTGATGGACCGCCTGCGCGAGCGCGTGCGCGGCGTGGCCGGCGTGACGCTCTACCTGCAGCCCACGCAGGACCTGACCATCGACGCCGAGACCGGCCCCACGCAGTACCCGGGCCTCGCTCGAGGGCGTGGACAGCGCCGCCATCACCGGCTGGATGCAGCAGCTGGTGGCGAAGCTGCAGGCCGAGCATGGCGACAAGGTGCGCAACGTCAGCAGCGATGCCGGCGCGCAGGGCCTCGCGGCCTTCGTCAACGTGAACCGCGACACCGCGGCGCGGCTGTCGATCACCGCGAGCACGGTCGACGATGCGCTCTACAGCGCCTTCGGCCAGCGCATCGTCTCGACCATCTTCACCGAGACCAACCAGTACCGCGTGATCCTCGAGGCGCAGCCCGGCATGGTGAACACGCCGCAGACGCTGGGGCAACTGAACCTGATCGCGGGCTCGGGCACGGCGACGCCGCTCTCGGCCATCGCGGACATCAGCGAGCGGCAGGCGCCGCTGCAGATCACGCACGTGGCGCAGTACCCGGCGAGCACGCTGAACTTCGATACCGCGCCGGGTGTGGCGCTGGGGTCGGCGGTCGACACGATCCGTGCGACGGCGAAGGAGATCGGGTTGCCCAAGAGCATCACGATGACCTTTCTCGGGGCCTCGGGGGCTTACGAGAAATCGCTGTCGAACCAGCTGTGGCTGATCCTGGCGGCGGTGGTGTGCGTGTACATCGTGCTGGGGGTGCTGTACGAGAGCTACGTGCATCCGCTGACGATTCTGTCGACCTTGCCATCCGCGGGGGGTGGGGGCGTTGCTGGCGTTGATGGTGACGGGCAACGACCTGGGGGTGATCGGGATCATCGGGATCATCCTGCTGATCGGGATCGTGAAGAAGAACGCGATCATGATGATCGACTTTGCGATCGATGCGGAGCGCACGGAGGGCAAGTCGCCTCGGGAGGCGATTCATCAGGCGGCGTTGTTGCGGTTTCGGCCTATCTTGATGACTACGCTGGCGGCTCTGTTTGCTGCTGTGCCCTTGATGTTCAGTTTTCGGGGATGGGGCTGAGCTGCGGCGTCCTTTGGGGTTGGCTATTTTTGGGGGGTTGATCGTTAGTCAGTTGCTGACTTTGTTCACTACGCCTGTTATTTATTTGGCGTTTGATCGGTTGGGTGGGGCTCGGCGGTCTGGGGTGGTTGAGGAGGAGGTGGTTTGAGCTCTCCTCTGGTTCTTGGTGGTTTTGTTTTTGCGTTCCCTGCGGGGCTGTCGGCCGGGAATTCGCCCCGGCGGGCGAGTCACTTTCTTTTGCTTCGCCAAAAGAAAGTAACCAAAGAAAAGGCGACCCCACTGTCTGTGTCCCTCCGCTTCGCTACGGGCAACCTGCGGTGCTCGGCTACGGCGGGGGTCCGCAGAACTCTCTGCACTTCGTTCCGCTCAGACAGCTGCGGCCCTTATCCCGCCTACGCCTGCGCTCCTCGGCACAGCCAGAGGGGAGTGGTTCGGGCCATCGCTGCGCTCGGCCACACGACATCCACTCGGGCCTTCGCTTCGCTCGGCCGTTGTCTTGCTCCCTCTCCCTCTGGGAGAGGGCTGGGGTGAGGGCCCCGGGCGGTGGATACCGTCAGACCCTTGGTAAGCCCGGTGCCCTCACCCTAACCCTCTCCCAGAGGGAGAGGGAACAAGAAAAACACAAGGCCGAGCGAAGCGATGGCCCGAGCCGCATTCCAAGGCCGAGCGAAGCAAAGGCCCGACCCACCCCCTCTGGCTGCGCCGAGGAGCGCAGCGTTTTGCGGATCAGGGCTCGCAGCTGTTTGAGCGAAGCGAGTTCTGCGAGACCCCGCGAAACGCGAGCACCGCAGGTTGCCGCAGCTTCGCTGCGGGTCGCAGACAGTGGGGTCGCCTTCTTTTGCTTACTTTTCTTGGCGAGACAAGAAAAGTGAGTCGCCCGCCGGGGCGAGACCCGGCCTACGCCCTCTGCAAGAGGCAGACCGGCAGCAAGCCAACACACCAAAGCAGGGAATCGAAGCAGGAGGCAAGAGATGAACCTCTCCCGCCCCTTCGTCCGCCGCCCCATAGGCACAGTCCTCCTGACCATCGGCGTCGCCCTGGCAGGCATCGCAGCCTTCTTCGTCCTCCCGGTATCCCCATTACCGCAAGTCGACTACCCCGTCATCTCGGTCCGCGCCTCCATCCCCGGCGCCAGCCCCGAGACCATGGCCACGAGCGTCGCCACGCCCCTCGAACGCCATCTGGGCACCATCGCCGGCGTCAACGAGATGACCTCGACCAGCTCGGTCGGCTCCACCCGCGTCACCCTGCAGTTCGACCTCAGCCGCAACATCGACGGCGCCGCGCGCGAAGTGCAGGCCGCGATCAACGCGAGCCGCGTCGACCTGCCCGCCACCCTGCGAAGCAACCCGACCTACCGCAAGGCCAACCCGGCCTCGTCGCCGGTCATCATCCTGGCGCTGACCTCCAAGACCAAGACCCCGGGCCAGATCTACGACGCCGTGTCGAACATCGTGAGCCAGCGGCTGTCGCAGGTCGACGGCGTGGGCGACGTGGAGATCGGCGGCGGGTCGCTGCCGGCCGTGCGCATCGAGCTGCTGCCGTTCGCGCTCAACCGCTACGGCATCAGCACCGAGGACGTGCGCGCCGCGATCCAGGCCTCGAACGCCAACCGGCCCGAGGGCATGGTGCAGGGCGACGGGCGCAAGCTGCAGGTCTACACCCAGACGCCGGCGCTGCGCGCGAGCGACTACGCCTCGATGCTGGTGGCCTGGCGCAACGGCGCGGCGGTGCGGCTGGCCGACGTGGCCGAGGTCTACGACGGCGTCGAGGACACGCGCACGCTGGGGCTGTTCAACGGCGAGCCGGCGGTGATCGTGCTGATCACGCGCCAGCCCTCGGCCAACATCATCGAGACCGTCGACGGCGTGCGCGCGCTGCTGCCCGAGCTGCAGGCGCAGCTGCCGCCCGACGTCGAGCTGCGCGTGGCCTCCGACAGCACCAGCTCGATCCGCGCCTCGCTGCATGAAGTGGAATTCACGCTGGTGGCCTCGGTGCTGCTGGTGGTGCTGGTGGTCAGCCTGTTCCTGCGCAGCGCGCGTGCCACGGTGGTGCCCGCGGTGGCCACGGTGGTCGCGCTGCTCGGCACCTTCGGCGTGATGTACCTGCTGGGCTTCAGCCTCAACAACCTGAGCCTGATGGCGCTCACGGTGGCCACGGGCTTCGTGGTCGACGACGCGATCGTGGTGCTCGAGAACACCAGCCGCCACATCGAGGCCGGCATGACGCGCATGAAGGCCGCGCTGCTCGGCGCCAAGGAAGTGGGCTTCACGGTGCTGTCGATCAGCGTGTCGCTGGTGGCGGTGTTCATCCCGCTGCTGTTCATGGGCGGCCAGGTCGGGCGGCTGTTCCGCGAGTTCGCGGTCACGCTGTCGGCGGCGGTGATGATCTCGCTGGTCATCTCGCTGACCACCACGCCGATGATGTGCGCCTGGCTGCTCAAGCGCGGCGGCGAGGCCGACCAATCCAAGCCGCGCGGGCGCTTCGCGCGCTGGTCGGAACGCGGCTACGAGTGGGTGCTCAAGCGCTACGAGGTCAGCCTCGACTGGGCGCTCGACAGCAAGGCGCTGGTGGCGCTGATCCTGCTGGCGGTGATCGGGCTCAACGTCTACCTGTTCAGCGCCGCGCCCAAGGGCTTCTTCCCGCAGCAGGACAGCGGCCAGCTCAACGGCGGCCTGCGCGCCGACCAGAGCATCTCCTCGCAGGCGCTCGCGGCCAAGCTGCGCGAGGTGGTCGACATCATCCGGCGCGATCCGGCGGTCGACACCGTCACGGGCTTCATCGGCGGCTCGCGCGCGGGTGGCGGCTTCATGTTCGTCAACCTCAAGCCCGCGAACCAGCGCACCGAGAGCGGCATGGCCGTGATCGCGCGGCTGCGTCCGCAGCTCAACCAGGTGACCGGCCTGCGCGTGTTCCTCAACACGGTGCAGGACGTGCGCTCGGGCGGGCGCTCGAGCAACTCCACCTACCAGTACACGCTCAAGAGCGACAACCTGGCCGACCTGCGCACCTGGGCCGGCAAGCTGGCCGACGAGCTGCGGCTGCAGCCGAACCTCACGGACATCGACACCGACCAGGACCAGAACGGCGTCGAGACGGTGGCCGAGGTCGATCCCGACAGCGCGCGCCGGCTCGGCCTGACCTCGCAGGCGGTGGACAACGCGCTCTACAACGCCTTTGGCCAGCGCCAGGTGGCGACCATCTACACCGAGCTCAACCAGTACCACGTGGTGATGGAATGGGCGCCGCGCTACACGCGCAGCCCGAACTCGCTGCGCGACGTCTACGTGCCGGCCACGCGCACCTCGGTGGTGGCGGGCCAGACCGTGACCACGCAGGTGGCGGCCAACGGCACCACCAACCAGTCGACCTCGGTCGCCACCAACAACACGGCCACCGGTGCGAAGACCGGCACCGCGTCGACCGCCTCGAGCACCACGCCCACGGTGCCGGTGTCGGCCAACGCGGGCTCGCGCAATGCCTCCACCGGCAACGTGCTGAGCAACACGCCGACCTCGCTGGTGCCGCTGTCCTCGGTGGCGAAGTTCGTCGAGCGCTCGGTCGCGACCTCGGTCAGCCACGAGGACGGCGAGCTCGCCACCACGATCTCGTTCAACCTGGCCGATGGCGCCAACCTCGGCGACGCGCGCGAGGCGATCGCCAAGGCCGAGGCCAACATCGCGATGCCGATCAACGTGCGCGGCGCCTTCGCGGGCACGGCGCTCGCGGCGCAGCAGTCGCAGGGCCAGCAGGCGATGCTGATCCTGGCGGCGCTGGTGGTCATCTACATCGTGCTGGGCATCCTCTACGAGAGCCTGGTGCACCCGATCACCGTGCTGTCGACCCTGCCCTCGGCCGGCGTGGGCGCGGTGCTGGCGCTGCTGATGTTCCGCATGGAGTTCTCCATCATCGCGCTGATCGGCGTGTTCCTGCTGATCGGCATCGTGAAGAAGAACGCCATCCTGATCATCGACTTCGCGCTCGAGGCCGAGCGCTCGCGCGGCCTGAGCCCGCTCGAGGCGGTGCGCGAGGCCTGCCTGCTGCGCTTCCGCCCGATCCTCATGACCACGCTGGCGGCTGCGCTCGGCGCGCTGCCGCTGGCGATCGGCTTCGGCGAGGGCGCCGAGCTGCGCCGGCCGCTGGGCGTGGCGATCATCGGCGGCCTGATCGCCAGCCAGGTGCTGACCCTGCTGACCACGCCGGTGGTCTACCTGCTGCTCGACAAGCTGCGCCGCCGCGGCGCCGACGAGAGCCACCTGAGCCGCACGATGGAGGTCCAGCCATGACCGCAACGACAACGACACCACGGCCCGCACGCGCCGTCCGAAGAATGCCCGCCTTCCTGTTCCAGACCCCTTTCTTCCCGCAGCGCATCGCGCTGGCCGCGACGCTCGCCGCGCTGCTCGCGGGCTGCGCCGTCGGGACCGGCCTACCAGGTGCCCGCCGCCGTGTCGCCCGCGGGCTGGAAGGAACAGAAGACCGCCGAGGGCTGGCTGCCGGCCGCGCCGGCCGACACGCTCGAGCGCGGCGAATGGTGGAAGCTCTTCGGCGATCCGGTGCTCGACGAGCTCGCGGGCCGGGTGCAGGTGTCGAACCAGAACATCGCGGCCGCGGTCGCCAACTACGCGCAGGCCCAGGCGCTGGTGCGCGGCGAGCGCGCGGCGCTGTTCCCCTCGGTCTCGCTGAGCGGCAACGGCAGGCGCAGCGGCAACACCCGGCGGCGACAGCAATGCCTCGAACGCCTTCTCGGCCACGCTCGCGGCCGACTGGTCGCCCGACGTCTGGGGCCGGCTGCGCGCGGCGGTCAGCAGCGCGCAGGCCAATGCGCAGGCCAGCGAGGCCGACCTCGCGGCCGCGCGGCTGTCGGCGGTCGGCGAGCTGGCCACCAACTACTTCTCGCTGCGCGAGGCCGATGCCGAGATGGTGCTGCTCGACGAGACCATCGAGGGCTACCAGCGCGCCTACGAGATCACCAACAACCGCTACCAGGCCGGCATCGCCGCGCAGACCGACGTGCTGCAGGCGCAGACCCAGCTCGTGAACGCGCGCGCCGACCGCGTCGGCCTGCAGCGCACGCGCGCCACCTACGAGCATGCGATCGCGGTGCTGGTGGGCGCGGCGCCGGCCGACTTCAGCCTGCCGGCCGCCAAGTGGACGCCGACCGTGCCGGGCGTGCCGACCGGCGTGCCCTCGACGCTGCTGCAGCGCCGGCCCGACATCGCGGCCGCCGAGCGCTCGGTGGCCGCGGCCAATGCGCAGATCGGCATCGCGCGCGCGGCCTACTTCCCGAACTTCGGCCTCAATGCCTCGGTGGGCAGCAACGCGAGCAAGATCAAGGACCTGTTCAATGCCTCGAACACGCTGTGGGCGCTCGGGCTGTCGGTGGCGCAGGTGGTGTTCGACGCGGGCGCCATCGGCGCCAACGTCGACGCGGCCAAGGCCAGCCACGAAGCGGCCGTGGCGCGCTACCGCCAGACCGTGCTGACGGCCTTCCAGGCGGTCGAGGACCAGCTCAGCGCGGGCGCCACGCTGGCCCAGCAGGAGGGCCTGCGGCGCGAGGCCTCGGCCGCGGCCGACAAGACCGAGCAGCAGCTGCTCAACCGCTACCGCGCGGCGCAGGTCGGCTACACCGAGGTCGTGACCGCGCAGGTCGCCGCGCTCAACGCGCGGCGCTCGCTGGTGCAGCTGCAGGTCAACCGCCAGTCGTCGGCGATCGCGCTGATCCAGGCGCTCGGTGGCGGCTGGCAGGCCGAGTGGCTCGCGGACGCGGGCACGCAGCCGGCCGCGCGCTGATCGCGCTCAGCCGCCGCGCGCCACCGGCGGCACCAGGTACGCGCCCGACTCGAACAGCTGCGTCTCGGCCTGGTCGATGCGTCGGATCACGGCCTTGCCCGCGCGGCTCGCGAGCAGCTCGACCAGCGCCTCGGCCACGGCCACGCCCGCGGCCACCGAGGGGAAGAACGAGGGGCTGTGGATGGTGAAAAGCAGCGTCTCGTCGGCGCGCAGCGAGAGCGGTGAGCCGAGGCTGTCGGTCAGCGCCACGATGCGGCTGCCCGCGGCCTTGGCGGCCTCGGCCACCTGCAGGGCCTCGCGCGAGTAGGGCGCGAAGCTCGCGATCAGCACCACGTCGCCGCGCCCGAAGGCGCGCTGCTGCATCTCGAGCGTGCCGCCCTGGCCGTCGACCAGGTGCACGCTGGCGCGAAAGAGCCGGTACACGTAGACGAAGGAGAAGGCGATCGGGTAGCAGGCGCGAAAGCCGGCCGCGTGCACCGCGGGTGCCTTCTCCATCAGCGCGCAGACCTTCTGCAGCGCCTGTTCGCTCTGCTGCTGCGTGGCCTCGAGGTTGCGGCGCTGCACCTCGAACATCTCGCCGGTCAGGCCCCGGTCGCGCGCGCGGCCCACGAGCTGCTGCGCGCGTGCGCCGTAGGCCTCCGTGCCCAGGCCCATGTCGGTCGCGAAGGCGGCCTTGAGCTGCGGCCAGCCGTCGAAGCCCAGTGTCTGGGCGAAGCGCACCAGCGTGGCGGGCGTGCTCTGCGCGAGCGTGCCGATGCCGCGCATCGAGCCCGTGACCACCTCGTTCGGATGGTCGAGCACGTAGCGCGCCACCTGCTGCAGGGCGGGGCTCAGCTTGTCGAAGCGCTGGCGGATCTGGTCTCTGGCGCCCATGGCGTCGTTCCTCTTCTTTGGCGTTGGAACAAATGTACCGGAGGCGTGACCGCTGTTCCGGGCCGGGGCTGGAACAGGCGAAACGAGCGGAACGGTTGACGGAACAAATGTTCCGAGAAATAATTTGCCCGAAACGTTGGTTCCAGTCTCCATCCGCCCGTACTCACGCCATGACGCACGTCTTCCACCGCCATCTCCGCCAGACCCCGCCCGTCGCCACGGGCTCGCACGGCCTCTACATCCGCGACGCCGAGGGCCGCGAATACCTCGATGCCTCGGGCGGCGCGGCCGTGTCCTCGCTGGGCCATGCGCATCCCGAGGTGCTGGCCGCGATGCATGCGCAGATCGACCGGCTGGCCTATGCCCACACCAGCTTCTTCACCAGCGAGGTGGCCGAGCGCCTGGCCGACGAGCTGATCGGCGCGGCGCCCGAAGGCATGAGCCATGCCTACCTCGTGAGCGGCGGTTCCGAGGCGGTGGAGGCCGCGCTCAAGATGGCGCGCCAGTACTTCGTCGAGATCGGCCAGCCGCAGCGCACCCACTTCATCGCGCGGCGCCAGAGCTACCACGGCAACACGCTGGGCGCGCTCGCGGTCGGCGGCAATGCCTGGCGGCGCGAGCCCTTCGCGCCGATCCTGGTGCCGGCCACGCACGTGTCGCCCTGCTATCCCTACCGCGAGCAGCGCGCCGACGAGAGCCCGGCGCAGTACGGCCAGCGGCTCGCGAACGAGCTCGAGGCCGCCATCCTTGCGCAGGGCGCCGACCGCGTGATCGCCTTCGTCGCCGAGACCGTGGGCGGCGCCACCGCCGGCGTGCTGGTGCCGGTGCCGGGCTACTTCCAGGCGGTGCGCGCGGTCTGCGACAAGTACGGCGTGCTGCTGATCCTCGACGAGGTGATGTGCGGCATGGGCCGCACCGGCACGTTGCATGCCTGCGAGCAGGAGGGCGTGGTGCCCGACCTGATGACCATCGCCAAGGGCCTGGGCGGCGGCTACCAGCCGGTGGGCGCGGTGCTCGCGCAGCGCCGGGTGGTCGATGCGATGTCGCGCGGAAGCGGCTTCTTCCAGCACGGCCACACCTACCTCGGCCATCCGATGGCCTGCGCGGCCGCGCTCGCGGTGCAGCAGACGATCCGGCGCGAGGGCCTGGTCGCGAAGGTGCGCGAGGACGGCACGGCCTTCGGCGCGATGCTGGCCGAGGCGCTCGGCGCGCATCCGCATGTGGGCGACATCCGCGGTCGCGGCTTCTTCTGGGGCCTCGAACTCGTGGCCGAGCGCGCGGGCAAGACGCCCTTCGATCCCGCGTTGAAGCTGCATGCGGCCGTCAAGAAGGAGGCGATGGCGCGCGGGCTGCTGTGCTATCCCTTCGGCGGCACGGTCGACGGCCGCCAGGGCGACCACGTGCTGCTCGCGCCGCCGTTCATCGCCACGCGCGAGGAGCTGCGCGAGATCGCCGCGCGGCTCGCGGATGCCGTCGACGCGGTCACGCGCCGCGCCGCGGGCTGAGTCCGCGCTTCTTCCTTCCCTTTTTCTTCCACCCGCCGTACCGAGGAGCACCTCCATGCCCAAGCCACGCCTGCCGTTTTCCTTCTTTCTGCTCGCCGCCTTCCTCGCGCTGCCGGCGCTTTCCGCGAGCGCGCAGGAGAACGACACCCTCGCCAAGATCAAGGCCAGCGGCGCCATCACCTTCGGCTACCGCGAGTCCTCGTTCGGCTTCTCGTACCTCGATGCCAACCTCAAGCCGGTCGGCTACAGCATCGAGATCTGCAAGCGCATCGTGGAGGCGGTGAAGAGCGAACTCAAGATGCCGGCGATCGAGATCCGCTACCAGGCCGTGACCTCGGCCAACCGCATCCCGCTGGTGCAGAACGGCACGGTCGACATCGAGTGCGGCTCCACCACCAACCTGGTCGAACGCCAGAAGCTGGTGGCCTTCTCGCCCGACATCTTCCGCTACAACGTGCGCATGCTGGTGAAGGCCGATTCGGGCATCAGGAGCATCGCCGACCTGCAGGGCAAGACGGTGGCGACCACCACCGGCACCACCTCGTTCCGGCTGCTGCGCGAGGCCGACAAGGGCAAGAACCTCGAGGTCACGAGCCTCGGCGGCAAGGACCACAGCGACTCCTTCCTGCTGGTGGAGAGCGGCCGCGCGCAGGCCTTCGTGCTCGACGACATCCTGCTGGCCGGCCAGCTCGCGAATGCGCGCAACCCGAAGGACTTCCTGATCACCGGCGAGAGCCTGCGCACCGAGAACCAGTCGCTGATGTTCCGCAAGGACGATCCGGCCTTCAAGGCCATCGTCGACCGCGTGGTCTCGGGCATGATGAAGTCCGGCGAGATGGAGGCGCTCTACGGCAAGTGGTTCACCTCGCCCATTCCGCCCAAGGGCATCAACATCAACTACCCGCTCAACGCCGAGACGAAGGAAGCTTTCGCCAATCCCTCGTCGAAGGGCATCTGAGCCGCAACACGTTTTCCATGACCCGCATCGCCCTGATCCACGCGCTCGCGCATTCGGTCGCGCCCATCAACGAGGCCTTCGCGCGCGACTGGCCGCGGGCGCTGCGCATGAACCTGCTCGACGACAGCCTGTCGGCCGATCTCGCGCGCGACGGACGCGGGCTCGACGCGGCCATGCACGAGCGCTTCCAGCGGCTCGCGCAGTACGCGGTCGACACCGGCGCCGAGGGCATCCTCTTCACCTGCTCGGCCTTCGGTGCCTGCATCGAGGCGGTGGCGAAGCGCCATGCGGCGCTGCCGGTGCTCAAGCCCAACGAGGCGATGGTGGAGGAGGCGGTGCAGGCGCTGCATGAAGCCGGCCCCGGCGCGCGGCTCGGGCTGATCGCCACCTTCGCGCCCACGCTGGCCTCGATGCCGCCCGAATTCCCGGCCGGCGTCGCGCTGGTGCCGGCGCTCGCCGAAGGGGCGCTCGAGGCGCTCAACGCGGGCGACGGGGCGCGGCACGATGCGCTGATCGCGGCGCAGGCCGAGGCCCTGCGCCAGCAGGGCTGCAGCCACATCGCGCTCGCGCAGTTCAGCATGGCCCGCGCCCGCGCGGCCTGCGAAAGCGCCTCGGGGCTGCCGGTGCTGACCACGGTCGACAGCGCGGTGCGCGCGCTGCGCCGGCGCACCTCAGGCTGAACGGTCGCCGCGCAGCAGCGTGTAGATCGCGGTGGCGGCGATCTGCGCCGCGTCGCTGCGCCCGAGCGTGCGCGGGCGCCCGGTCGCGCGGTCGACCGCCTGCAGGCCGTCGGCCATGCGGCGGTAGATCTCGGCCGAGGGCATGGCGCCGCTGGTGCCCAGCGCGTCGCAGTAGGTCTCGACCAGCAGCTCGTTGAGCCGCTCGCACTCGGCGTTCGAGAGCTTCATCGCATCGCCGTCGAACAGCGTCGCCACCGCGTGCATCAGGTAGGCCTGGGTCTCGAGCGAGAAGCCCTGCTGCCGCACGCAGTCCTCCATCGCGCTCCAGAAGCAGGTGCACGAGGTGCGGCGCCAGCTCTCGAGGATGCGGCGCGCGCGCGCCGTGAGATCGGCCTGCGGGTCGCGCGGTCCGCAGGGCCGCAGCGCCAGGCCCTGCAGCGCCAGCGCATGGGCGGCATCGGCGCCGCCGAGCAGGAAGCTCCAGAGCTGCCAGCGCGCATACCACTTGCGGTCATGGGCGGGGTCGAGCGCCTGCGTCAGGCCGCGTTCGATGTATTCGGCGGCGCCGGCCATCTGCCAGGCCATGTGGCCGTCTTCCAGGTCCAGCGGCTGCAGGCGCTGCGACAGCCGATCGGCCGCGACCTGGCCCTCGGCCACCAGCGTGGCGCCACGGCCGCGGCGGTCGATCTCGCCGAGGCAGCGCGCGAGCCGTTCCAGCTCGCCGGTCGAGGCGCCGGTGGCGCGGGCGGCGCGGCACAGGGCGGCCTGCCGTTCGGCGTCGCGGCGGCGCGCATCGCGGCGCGCGTGCGCCGCATGGTCGTCGGCGGTCGACGCATGTTCCTCGAGGCACAGCAGCAGTTCGTCGGCGTCTTTTTCGCGCTCGGGCGCGGGGGCGAGCATGCAATGTCCTTCGGTTGGCCGCCGACGTGGGGCGTCGGCGCGAGTGGACTGTGACCGCGCCCGGCGGTGGGCGCCATCCCCCAAACTAGGTATGTCATAGAACGATACGAAGATGGGCCGACGAGCCACGGCGGCAGCCCGCGGAGCCTGAACCGGACCTGACCGGCTCCCTCGCGATAATTGCCGCTCTTTCAAGGAGTACGCGTTGGATATCGTTCTGTTGGTCAAGGCCGCCGTCATGGGCATCGTGGAGGGGCTGACCGAATTTCTCCCGATCTCGTCGACCGGCCACCTGATTCTTGCGGGTTCGCTGCTCGGCGGCTTCGACGACGAGCGCGGCAAGGTGTTCGAGATCGCGATCCAGACCGGCGCGATCTTCGCGGTGATCATGGTCTATTGGCAGAAGATCCGCTCGACCGTGGTGGCGCTGCCGCGCCAGGCCAAGGCGCAGCGCTTTGCGCTCAACGTGCTGATCGGCTTCCTGCCGGCGGTGGTGCTGGGCCTCTTGTTCGGCAAGGTCATCAAGGAACACCTGTTCACGCCGGCCGTGGTGGCCAGCACCTTCATCATCGGCGGCTTCATCATCCTGTGGGCCGAGAAGCGGCCGCCGGGCTCGGTGCGGGTCGAGAACGTCGACGACATGACGCCCTGGGACGCCCTCAAGGTCGGCCTGGTGCAGTGCTTCGCGATGGTGCCGGGCACCAGCCGCAGCGGCTCCACCATCATCGGCGGCATGCTGCTGGGGCTGTCGCGCCAGGCGGCCACCGACTTCTCGTTCTTCCTCGCGATCCCGACGCTGATCGGCGCCGGCGTCTACAGCCTCTACAAGGTGCGCTCGCTGCTGTCGGTGGCCGACATCCCGCTGTTCGCGGTCGGCCTGCTGTTCTCGTTCCTCAGTGCCTGGCTGTGCGTGCGCTGGCTGCTGCGCTACATCAGCTCGCACAGCTTCATCCCGTTCGCCTGGTATCGCATCGCCTTCGGCATCCTGATCCTGGTCACCGCCTGGCAGGGCTGGATCGTCTGGGCCGAGTGAGGCGCTAGCCTTCGCCTCAGGCCGCGCCGACCGGCATCCGCAGCCCGACGCGGGTGGCACCCGGCGCCGAGGCGATCTCGAAGGCCCCGCCCAGCCGCCGCGCCCGCGTGCGCAGGCTGCGCAGGCCGGTGCCGTCGGGCCGCGGCGGCGCCTCGGGCTCGAAGCCGCGGCCGTCGTCGCGCACCTCCAGCCGCAGCTGGCCGTTCTCTTCCACCAATGACACGTCGACCCGCCGCGCGCCGCTGTGGCGCAGCACGTTGGTCAGCGCCTCCTGCAGGAAGCGCAGCAGGTCGAGGTTCTGCGAAGGCGCGAGCGTCAGCGCCTGCAGGCCTTCCACGCGCCAGCGGCATTCGATGCCGTTGGCCTCTAGCAATTGCGTGAGCCGGTGGCGCAGCGGCGCCACCAGGTCGGCCAGCGCATGCGCGCCATCGTCGCTGCCGTTGGCGTCGATGATCAGCCGCAGGTCGTCGCGCAGACGCTTGAGCATGGCCAGCAGCTGCGGCGCGCTCAGGTGCTCGGGCGTGCGCTCCAGCGTCGCGATGCTGCCCACCAGCATGCCGCCCAGGCCGTCGTGCAGGTCGCTCGCGAGGTTCACGCGCTCGCCGATGCGCGCATGCGCGAGCTCCAGCGCATGGCGCTGCGACAGCGTGGCCGCGAGCTCGTCCTTGGCCGCGTTCACTTCCTGGATCAGCTCGGTGTTGAAGTTCTCGATGCGGCGCAGGCTCTGCACGAAGCGCCCGGCCTGCGTCAGCGCCATGCCCAGCAGCAGCACGTACGAAGACATGGTCGTGTAGTAGAGGTTGCTGTCGATCACCTGGGTGAACACCAGCAGGTCGTGCGCGCCGGTGAGCCCCGACACCGCCATGAAGGGCGCGAGCGAGCGCATCGGGCTGCCGCGGTGGCGCCAGGCGTGGACGATGGCGGCGCTGTTGACCACGATGATCGTCAGCCCGCCCACCAGCGTCCAGATCGCGCGGTGCAGCGGCAGCGCCGCGGGCGCGGCCAGCCACAGGTCGAGCACGCCGATGGCCGCCGCCAGCAGCGAAACGCCCTCGAGCAGCGGCATGCGGCGGTCGCAGAAGCGCAGCGCGAACACCGCGTAGGCGGTGCTGAAGACCAGCAGCAGCGAGGTGTTGAGCGCCTGCCAGGCCGAGGTGGTGGCGAAGGGCCAGGGGCTGGTGGCGATCTGGTTGTAGCCGAACAGCAGCCACAGCATCGACATCAGCGCGAACCAGCCGTAGGCCGTTTCGCGCCGCCGCAGCAGCCACAGCGCCGCGAAGAAGGCCGACACCGCCGCGCTGACCGCGAGGCCCAGCACCTGCAGGTCGCGCCGCACCACGCGCTCGCGTTCGTAGGTGGCCTGCAGCACGGCCGGCGGCCCGACCACGACGGGCCCGAGCCCGGCCTGGTAGACCGCGAGTCCGGAGACGCGCACCAGCAGGGTGTTGGTGCCCGCGCGCAGCAGCGGCGGCGCCAGCAGCCAGTAGCGCGGCGTGTTCCAGGCCCGCGTGAGCGGCTCGACCAGGCTGGCGTCGCGCGAGATCGGCGTGCCGTTGAGGTACACGGCGCCGGCCATGTTGAGGTAGTGCAGCAGCAGGCCGGTCTCGCGCTGCTCGGCCGGCTGTTCCCAGCGCAGCCGGTACCAGGCCACGCCGTCGAAGCCGCTCCAGCGGTCGGCCCAGTTGTCGGGCAGGGCGGCCACCGGCTCCCCAGCCGTCCTCGGGCGGACGGGTGTCGTTCCAGCCGGCGGCGCGCACGGCCTCGACGCGCAGCGCGGGGAAGTCCTGGGCCAGCACGCCGTGCGCGCACAGCAGCAGCGCCAGCGCCATGGCCAGGCGGCGCAGGAAGCTCAGCGCAGCAGCCCGTGCAGCCGCGCCTGGTACACCGCCTCGGTGCGCGATCCGACGGCCAGCTTGCGGTAGATGTTCTTGGTGTGGCATTCCACGGTCAATCGGGAGATCGAGAGCATTTCGGCCATGTCGCGGTTGCTGAGGCCCTGCGACACCAGTTCGAGGATGCGGTGCTCGCGCCGGCTCAGCAGCGCGGCGGCGGGCGCGTCCTCTTTCGATGGCGTGGCGCCGGCGGCGGGCAGCAGCTCGCCCGGTTGGGTGTCGGCGGTCATGGCCGGGACCGGCAGCGGCGCGGGCGTGGCGCTCGGCTGGAGCGTGAGCCAGCCCAGGATGCGCCGCGCGATCGCGGGATCGATCGGCGCGCCGCCCTGCTCGATGCTGCGCAGCGCGATGCCGAGCTCGAGATCGTCGCGCTCCTTCAGCAGGTAGCCGATGGCGCCCGCGCGCAGCGCCGCGAAGATGGTTTCCTCGGTGCGGTAGGCCGAGATCACCACCGCCGGCAGGCGCGGATGGTGCTGCCGCAGCCAGCCGATCAGGTCGACGCCGCTGCCGTCGGGCAGCCCGATGTCGACCAGCGCCACGCCGAAGCTGCGCTCGGCCAGCAGCGCCCGTGCCGAGGCCACGCTGTCGGCCCAGGCGATCTGCGGCGCGGTGCAGCCCAAGGTGCCGAGCACGTGGGCCAGCCGCTGCTGCATGGCCGGGTCGTCCTCGACCACCAGCGCGGGGGTCAGCGACACGGGTTCTGGGGTTTCCGGAAGGGGCGTGGACATTTGCGGCGGGGCGTTTTCCCCGGATTGTCGCCAGTTATTGCAATTTGTATCGCCGCCGTGGTTTTGCTGGCGCGCGCGCAGCGCCACGGACAATCGCGCGCATGCCCGACCTTCGCGAACTCATGCGCCAGTTTCCGCGCGCCGGCCGTCTCGAGGCCCTCTACCTGCGGCCCGCGCGCCGCCAGCCCGCGCAGGCCGTCGAGGGCGCGCAGGCGCTCGCGGGCCTGGGACTGGAAGGCGACCGCGCGAGCGCGGCCAAACCCGGCGGCAAGCGCCAGGTCACGCTGATCCAGGCCGAGCACCTGGGCACGATCGCCGCGCTGGCCGGCCGTGCGGCCGTCGACGCCGCGCTGCTGCGGCGCAACCTCGTGGTGTCGGGCCTGAACCTGATCGCGGCGCGCTCGCTGTTCCGCGACCAGCCGCTGGTGCTGCGGCTCGGCGACACGGTGCGGCTCGAGATCACCGGCCCGTGCGAGCCCTGCTCGCGCATGGAGGAGCTGCTGGGCCCGGGCGGCTACAACGCGATGCGCGGCCACGGCGGGCTCACCGCGCGCGTGCTCGCGGGCGGCCCGCTGCGCGCGGGCGACGCGGTGCGCTGCGAGCCCGCGGACGTCTGACTCAGAGCTTGAAGCCCGAATCCTTCACGAGCTGCCCGAGCATGCGGTCGATCTTCGCGAGCCGCTCGCCCTGGTCGGCCGGCGTGCCGGGCACGGTCGTCATGTCGAGGCCCCTGAACTTCTCCACCACCTCGGGCTGCGCCAGCACCTGCGCCAGCGCGGCGTTGTAGCGCGCCACCGTGGCCTCGGGCACGCCGGCGCCCGCGTAGAGGCCCAGCAGCTCGGTGAGCTCCATGCCGGACAGGCCGGCCTCCTCGAACGACGGCACCTCGGGCAGCAGCGGTGTGCGCCGCGTCGACGCGAGGATGCGCAGCCGGCCGCTGCGGTGGTAGGGCAGGAAGTCCGACACGCTGGTGATCGCGCCGTGCAGGGTGCCGCCGAGCAGGTCGGGCAGCATCGGCGCCGAGCCCTTGTAGGGCACGGGCAGGCTCTCGACCTGGAAGTGGCGCGCGATCCGGCTCGCCATGAACTCGGGCGCGCTGGCCGCGGCCGGCACGCCGATGGCGGCGTCGCCGCGGTGCGTGGCGAGCCAGCGCCCGAAGGCCGCGAGGTTCGATGCGTTGGTGGTCGCGGGATTGGTCGCGAGCGCCAGCTCGAAGGTGGCGACGCTGCCCACGGGCCGGAAATCGCGCGTGGTCGAGAAGCCCGGGTTCTTCACCGTCAGCGGCACCGTCGCCACCGTGTGGGTGTTGGTCAGCATCAGCACCGAGCCGTCGGCCGGCGCGGCCTTGAGCGCGATCGCCGCGAGCTGGCCGCCGGCGCCGGGCCGGTTGTCGACCACCACCGGCTGCTGCAGCTGCAGCGCGAGCTTCTCGGCCACGATGCGCGCGGCGATGTCGGCCGGGCCGCCGGCCGCGTAGCCGACGAGGATGCGGATCGGGTTGCTTTCGGCCCGCGCGCGCAGGAAGGGCGCGGCCAGCAGGCCGGCGCCGAGGGCCAGTGCCGAGCGGCGGGGCAGGGACGTGGTCATGCAGTCCTCCTTCGTTTCAGGCGGCCACCGGGGCCGTGCGCCCGATGCGCGCCAGGATCGCGCGCCGCTCGGCCACCACGCCGGCCACGCGCGCGCGCGCCGCCTCGACGATGTGGGCCGGCGCCTTGGCCGGCGCGCCGCTGTCGAACGGCGGCTGCGGGTCGTACTCGGCGAACAGCTGGATCGCGCGCGCCGTGTCGTCGTCGGTGGCCTGCGCGATCGCGCGCAGCGCGCAGTCGATGCCCGAGGTCACGCCGGCGCCGGTGATGCGGTTGCGGTCGACCACCACGCGCTGGTCGCGCGGCGTCGCGCCGACCATTGCCAGCAGTTCGTGCGAGGCCCAGTGGCAGGTGGCCTCGTAGCCTTCGAGCAGGCCGGCCACGCCCAGCAGCAGCGGGCCGGTGCAGATGCCGACCACCCAGCGCGCGCCGCGGCCCTGGCGCGCGAGGAAGTCGACCGTCTCGCGGTCCTCGAACAGCGCCGCGACACCGGGGCCGCCGGGCACCACGAGCATGTCGAACTGCGGGCAGTCGGCCATCGCCTGCGTGGCGCGGAACTCCCAGCCGAGCTCGGTGCGGATCGGGTCGGTGTGCTTCCACACCAGCGAGAGGCTGGCGCCGGGAATGCGCACCAGCAGGTCCGCGGGCGCGACGTAGTCGGTCGCGGTGATGTCGGGAAAGACGAGCATGCCGATTTTCATGGGGAGACTCCAGGTTGGGGGATCGGCCCAGTCTAGGAAGCGAAACGCTGGCATTCGAGACAATTGCCCCATCATTCCTGCCAGCCCTGGCGCGGCCCGCCGGCTTCGGTTCTGCTGCCTCTTTCTGCTTCGCGAAGGCAACGTCCCCATGTCGATCCTGCCCGTCTGGTTCGTGGTGTTCGAGCGCTTCCAGCTGCTCGACGTGTCGGGTCCGCTGCAGGTGTTCGCCACCGCCAACGACGAGCTGCGGCTCGCGGGCCGCGCGCCGGTCTACCGCACGCGCGTGCTGGCCGCCAGGGCGGGGCCGGTGGCGAGTTCGAGCGGGCTCGCGGTGCAGGCCGAGGCCTGGCCCGCGCGCGTGCGCCATGCCGAGGCGGGCACCAGCACCGTCGTCGCACCAGGCGGGCCGGCCGCCTGGAACCCGTCGACGCAGCTCGGCGGTGGCGGCACCGAGGCCGCCGAGGCCTGGCTGCGCCGCCATGGCGCGCGCTTCGACCGCGTCGCCTCGGTCTGCACCGGCGCCTTCGTGCTGGGCCGCGCGGGCCTGCTCGACGGCTGCCGCGCCGCCACCCACTGGGGCGCCTGCGACGCGCTGGGCGCGGCCTTCCCGCGCATCGAGGTGCAGCGCGACGCGATCTACTTCCGCGACGGACGCCGCTGGACCTCGGCCGGCGTCACGGCCGGCATCGACATGGCGCTGGGCATGGTCGATGCCGACCTCGGCCGCGCCATCGCCATCGGCGTGGCGAAGAAGCTGGTGGTGTTCTACAAGCGCCCGGGCGGGCAGTCGCAGTTCAGCAGCGCGCTGCTCGCGCAGGAGGCCGAGGACCCGCGCATCGAGTCGCTGCATGGCTGGATCGACGAGCACCTGCACGAGACGCTCGACGTGGCGCGGCTGGCCGACCGCATGGCGATGGCGCCGCGCACCTTCGCGCGCTTCTACCTGCAGCGCACCGGCGTCACGCCCGCGCACGCGGTCGAACGCATGCGGCTGGACCGCGCGACGCGGCTGCTGGAATCGTCGGGCGCCAGCATCAAGGCGGTGGCGCAGCGCTGCGGCTTCGGTTCGGAGGAGATCATGCGGCGCGCGTTCCAGCGGCGCTTCGGGGTGCCGCCGCTCGATTACCGGGCCAGATTCCGTTGAATGGCCCCATCCGTTCGGGCTGAGCCTGTAGCAGCCTTGCGCAGGGCTTCGACAAGCTCAGCCCGAACGGGTGGGTGGGGCGCTTCAGGCCATCAGGTTGCGCACCGCCGCCTCGATCGCCGCCGCGGTCGCCAGCGGCTTCTCCATCGGAAACAGGTGCGTGCCGTCGAGCATCGCGATGCGGCCCTTGGTCACCTGCTGCGTCATCGCCATGCCCACGCGCTTCATCTCGGCCGACTGGCGTCCGCCGATGAAGGCCGCCTTGCACTTGAGCGGATGACTGCGCAGCAGCGCGCCCAGGTTGTGCGGCAGCGTGTTGTAGATGGCGGTCTCGACGTCGCGGTCGAAGCTCAGCGCGCGCGTGTCCTCGCTGTCGAAGGTGCCGTGGTCGATGTAGTCGTGCAGCACCTGCTCGTCCCACTTCGCGAAGGCCTTCTTGCTGCGGAAATGTTCGAACACCGCCTCGCGGTGCTCCCAGCTGTTGCGGCGCCGGCGGCTGATCGCGCCCGGCGAGATGCTTTTCATGAGCGGCGTGCGCTTCACCATGTTGAGCGTGTTGGCGCGCCAGCCGCCGAGGATCGGCGAGTCGACCAGCACCACGCCGCGCGCCAGCGCGGGATGCCGCGCGGCGCACATCAGGCTCAGGAAGCCGCCGAGCGAATGGCCGACCAGGAACACCGGCCCGCCCGCGCGTTCGGCGCGCGGCCGCGCGAAGTCGGCCAGCTGCTCGACCAGGTGCGGCCAGTTGTCGGTGACGGGGTACTTCGGGTCGTGCCCGAATTTCTCGATGGCATCGACCTCGAAGCCGCGGTTGCGCAGGCTGTCGAGGACGACGCGGTAGGTGCTCGCGGGAAAGCTGTTGCCGTGCGAGAAGACGATCGGCGGCACGGGGTTCAGATGAGCTTTTCGTCGGGCGTGGAGATCTTGCGCAGCGCGCCGTGCCGGGTGGCCGGCATCTTCAGCGGATGCTCGGTGGCGCTGTCGTCCCACACCGGGTCCTCGATGCTGTCGAACACCTCGCGCAGCTTCTGGCCCCAGCTGTTGTGCACCATGCGGTAGTAGGGGTTGTCGGCGTCGATGCAGATCACGCGGTCGGTCTCGAGCTTGTTGGCCTCGTAGACCACGAGGTCCAGCGGCAGGCCGACCGAGAGGTTGGACTTCATGGTCGAGTCCATCGACACCAGCGCGCACTTGGCGGCCTCGTCGAGCGGGGTCTCGGGCGTGAGCACGCGGTCGAGCACCGGCTTGCCGTACTTCGATTCGCCGATCTGGAAGTAGGGCGTTTCTGTCGTGGCCTCGATGAAGTTGCCGGCCGCGTAGACCAGGAACAGGCGCATGCCCTCGCCCTTGACCTGGCCGCCGAAGATGAACGAGACGTTGAAGTCCAGGCCCGCATGCTTGAGCGCCTCGGCATCGCGGTCGTAGACGTGGCGCACGGCCGAGCCGAGCACGCGCGCGGCATCGAACATGCTCTTGGCGTTCCAGATCGTGGTCGGCGTGCCGGGCTCGCCGTTCTCCTGCGTCTCGCGCAGTTCCTCGATCTGCAGGATCTCGCGCACCGACTGCGAGATGCTGAGGTTGCCCGAGGACAGCAGCACCATGACGCGGTCGCCGGGCTGCTCGTAGACGATCATCTTGCGGAAGGTGCTGATGTGGTCCACGCCCGCGTTGGTGCGCGAATCGGACAGGAACACCAGGCCGGCGTTGAGTTTGATGCCTACGCAATAAGTCATTTTTTCGTCTCGCAAGAGCAGTGCCTGCTCATGGGGCTCCGCGGTCGCGTGCATTCAGTTTCTGTAGGGCGTAGAGCGCGTCTAGGGCTTCGCGCGGGGTCATCGCGTCGGGGTCGAGCGCGGACAGCGCGGATTCTACGGCGCTGATCATGGGGGTTTCGGAGGCCGGGGGCGGGGCGAACAGGTCGACTTGGGCGCGCGTCTGCGCATGCTGCGACTCGAGCGCTTCCAGCGCCTGGCGCGCATGGTTGACCACCGCCGCGGGCATGCCCGCCAGCCGCGCGACCTGGATCCCGTAGCTCTTGCTGGCCGGGCCGGGCTGCATCTCGTGCAGGAACACGATGTCGCGGCCGGCCTCGGTGGCGCTCACGTGCATGTTGACCGCGCCATGGTGCGTGGCCGGGAATTCCGTGAGCTCGAAGTAGTGGGTGGCGAACAGCGTGAAGGCCTTGGCGCGGTCGTGCAGTTGGGCCGCGATGCCCGCGGCCAGCGCCAGCCCGTCGAAGGTGCTGGTGCCGCGGCCGATCTCGTCCATCAGCACCAGCGACTGCGCGGTGGCGCCGTGCAGGATCTGCGCGGCCTCGGTCATCTCGAGCATGAAGGTCGACTGCGCGTTGGCCAGGTCGTCGGCCGCGCCGATGCGGGTGTGGATGGCGTCGATCGGCCCCAGGCGGCAGGCCGCGGCCGGCACGTGCGAGCCGATGGAGGCCAGCAGCACGATGATCGCCACCTGCCGCATGTAGGTCGACTTGCCGCCCATGTTGGGGCCGGTGATGACCTGCATGCGCTGCTGCGGGCCGAGCTGGGTGTCGTTGGCGATGAAGCCGCCCGAGGACTTCTCGGCCAGCCGCGCCTCGACCACCGGATGGCGGCCCTGCTGGATCTCGATGCACGGGTGCGAGACGAAGCTCGGCGCGCGCCAGTGCAGCGTGTGCGAGCGCTCGGCCAGCGCGCACAGCGCGTCGAGCGTGGCGAGCGCCGTGGCCAGGCGCGTGAGCGCGGGCACCGAGGCCTGCAGCGCGTCGAGCAGCTGCTCGTAGAGCCACTTCTCGCGCGCCAGCGCGCGGTCCTGCGCGCTCAGCGCCTTGTCCTCGAAGGCCTTGAGCTCGGGCGTGATGAAGCGCTCGGCGTTCTTCAGCGTCTGGCGCCGGCGGTAGTTGTCGGGCACCTTCGACAGCGCGCTCTGCGTCACCTCGATGTAGAAGCCGTGCACCCGGTTGAACTGCACCCGCAGGTTGCTGATGCCGGTGCGCTCGCGCTCGCTGACCTCGAGCTTGAGCAGGAAGTCGTCGCAGTTCTCGCTGATCTCGCGCAGCTCGTCGAGCTCGGCGTCGTGGCCGGTGGCGATCACGCCGCCGTCGCGCACCAGCGCGGCCGGGTCGGGCTTGATCGCGCTCGCCAGCAGCTCGGCGCAGCCCGGCGGCGGCGCCAGCCGTTCGGCGATCTGCGCCAGCAGCGCCGCGGCGCCGGGCAGGGCGGGCGCGAGCTGCTCGGCCTTGGCCAGCGCCAGCCGCAGCGCCAGCAGTTCGCGCGGGCGCACCTGGCGCAGCGCGATGCGCGCCGCGATGCGTTCCACGTCGCTGGTGTTCTTGAGCTGCTCGCGCAGCGTGCGCCAGGGCGCGCCGGCGCCGCCGAGCACGGTGGCCTGCAGCGCGCCGATGGCCTCGAGCCGCGCCTGCGCGTCGCCGCGTTCGCGCCGCGGCGCCAGCAGCCAGCGCTTGAGCAGGCGGCTGCCCATGCCGGTCATGCAGGTGTCGAGCAGCGAGAACAGCGTGGGCGAGTCCTCGCCGCGCAGCGTCTGCACCAGCTCGAGGTTGCGCCGCGTGGTGGGCGGCAGCTCGATCAGGTCGCCGTCGCGCTCGACCGTGAGCCGCTGCAGGTGCGACAGCGCGCGGCCCTGCGTGTGCTCGGCATAGCCCAGCAGCGCGGCCGCCGCCGCATGGGCGTTGGTCAGCGATTCGGCATTCCAGGCTGCCAGGCTCTGGCTGCCCATCTGCTCGCTGAGCTTGCGTTCGCCCAGGCCGCCGTCGAACTGCCAGGCCGGCCGCACCGACAGCGTGAAGGGCGTGGCGCTGCGCGCCGCCTTGAGCCGCTGCTCGAAGGCCGGCGTGACCTCGGCGCCGTAGAGCAGCTCGCTCGGCGCGATGCGCGCGATCCAGGCCTCGAGCGCGTCGGCCGGGCATTCGGCCAGCCGCAGTTCGGCGCCGGTCACGCTGAGCCAGGCCAGGCCGCAGAAATTGCGCGTGCCGGCATGCACCGCCAGCAGCGTGGCATCCGCCTTGTCGTTGAGCAGTTCGGCATCGGTCAGCGTGCCGGGCGTGACCACGCGCACCACCTTGCGCTCGACCGGGCCCTTGGCGGCGCCGACTTCGCCGACCTGCTCGCAGATCGCCACCGATTCGCCGAGCTTGATGAGCCGCCCGAGGTAGGTGTCGACCGAGTGGAAGGGCACGCCGCACATCACCACCGGCTGCCCGGCCGACTGGCCGCGCTGGGTCAGCGTGATGTCGAGCAGGCGCGCGGCCTTCTCGGCGTCGGCCCAGAAGAGTTCGTAGAAATCGCCCATCCGGTAGAAGAGCAGGGTGTCCGGATGGTCCGCCTTGAGCCGGAGGTATTGCGCCATCATGGGCGTGTGACCGGCGTAATCGGGGGCGGCTGCGGCGAGGGTATCTGTCACGGAATGGGCGCGTAAGCCATTGCTGGCGTTGGAGAAAGTGCGGTCTGAGAGTTCGGGCATGGACGCTTCGTCGCTGGATCCCGGCCAGGCCATGGCGCGGGGCGCCCGGTATTGTGGCCGACCCGCAAGCCGGTGGGCGGCGCGCGGCGGGAAGCGAGGGGCAGAGGATGCGAGCGGGCAAAAAAACACCCGCACGTGGGCGGGTGGAGTTCTTCCCTGATGACTGCGGGCGGCTGCTCTTCTTTATCGGTAGGGCGCCCCTTTTGCGTGACAGCGCAGCAATGTTCGTGTATCGCCCGCACAACGCCTGTCAGTCTTTGCGCGGTAAGAGCTGTAGGCGGATGAAAGAAATGAGAAAAAAGTCACGCAAAAGAACCTTCGCTCGCTTGCGATCAGGAATGTTTTAACTTTCGCGCTCCGTCTCCCGGCGGTCAGGCAGCCGCATGCCGCCCCGTGGCACCATCGGCACCCCCGAATCCAACCGCGACCCTGGAGCGCCGATGCTGATCAACTGCGTGGCTTACGAGAACGGCGCCAAGCTGGCCGACATCCCGGTCGAGAGCATCAGCGACTACATCTCGCGGCCCGGCTGCTTCGTCTGGGTGGCGCTCAGCGACGCCACGCCCGAGGAACTGGCCGTGATGCAGCTCGAGTTCGGCCTGCATCCGCTGGCCGTGGAGGACGCCCAGCACGGCCACCAGCGGCCCAAGGTCGAGGAGTACGGCGACTCGCTGTTCGTGGTGATGCACCTGGTCGAGCCCTCGGACGCCGGCGAGCAGTGCATCCATGTCGGCGAGGTCGACGTGTTCGTGGGCAGCAACTACGTGCTGTCGGTGCGCAACCGCAGCCGCCAGGGCTTCCTCGGCGTGCGCGAGCGCTGCGAGCGCGAGCCCGAACTGCTGAAGAACGGCGCCGGCTTCGTGCTCTATGCGCTGATGGACGCCGTGGTCGACCGCTACTTCCCGGTGATCGACGCGCTCGAGGACGAGCTCGAATCGATCGAGCAGCAGATCTTCACGCAGGGCGGCGCAGCGCGCGACAAGATCAAGCAGCTCTACGAGCTCAAGCGCCGCAGCATGGTGCTCAAGCGCGCGGTCGCGCCGCTGACCGAGGCGGCCGGCAAGCTGCACGGCGGTCGGGTGCCGCAGATCTGCATGAGTTCGCAGGAGTACTTCCGCGACGTGGGCGACCACCTGGGACGCATCAACGGCTCGATCGACGCGATGCGCGACACGGTGGCCACCGCGATCCAGGTCAACCTCTCGATGGTCACGATCGAGGAGAGCGAAGTCACCAAGCGCCTCGCGGCCTGGGCCAGCATCTTCGCCGTGTGCACCGCCTTCGCGGGCATCTGGGGCATGAACTTCGAATTCATGCCCGAGCTGAAATTCCGCTGGGGCTACCCCACGGCGCTGGCGCTGATCGCGGCCACCTGCGGCTATCTCTATTACCGGTTCCGGCGCGCGGGCTGGCTCTGAGAGCGGGCCGCTAAGGCCCAACTAATAAACATGTAGATAATCAAGTCCCTTATGAAAAGGGACTTCAGCCAGCGTTTCGGCTTCATCGTGAAGGACGTGGCCAAGCGCTACGGCGAAGCCTTCGACCGCCTCGCGCGCGAGCGCATCGGCCTGAGCAGCGCCCAGTGCCGGCTGCTCGGCGTGCTGGCCATGGAAGGCGAGGAGGCGCCGCTGTCGCAGGCCGAGCTCGCGCAGCGGCTGGAGCTCACGCCGATGGCGGTGGGCGGCCTGTGCGACCGCATGGAGGCCGCCGGCTGGATCCGCCGCGAGGCCAGCGCCACCGACCGGCGCGTGAAGCTGATCCACCTGCAGCCCAGCGCCGAGAAGGCGCTCGATGCCGCGCTCAATCTCAGCGACGGGCTCAATGCGCGCGTGATGGCGGTGCTGGCGCCCGGCGAGCGCGCCCAGCTGCTGGCGCTGCTCGGCAAGGTGCGCGGCAGCCTGCTCGAGATCACGGGGAGCAACGGTCCCGAGGGCGAAGACCGATGAGCACCGCGCCCGGAACCGCGGTGCCGCACCGCGGGATGATCACCGTCTCGATCATGCTCGCGACCATCATGCAGGCGCTCGACACCACGATCGCCAACGTCGCGCTGCCGCACATGCAGGGCAGCCTGCAGGCCTCGCAGGACCAGATCACCTGGGTGCTGACCTCCTACATCGTGGCCTCGGCGATCGCGCTGCCGCTCACGGGCTGGCTCTGCGGCCACTGGGGCCGGCGGCGCGTGTTCATCATCTCGGTGATCGGCTTCACCATCGCCTCGGCGCTGTGCGGCCTGGCGACCTCGCTGGTGGGCATCGTCGGCGCGCGGCTGCTGCAGGGCATCTTCGGCGCGGCGCTGGTGCCGCTGTCGCAGGCGGTGCTGCTGGACATCAACCCGCGCGAGAAGGTCGGCCAGGCGATGGCGATCTGGGGCGCGGGCATCATGGTCGGGCCGATCCTCGGGCCGCTGCTGGGCGGCTGGCTCACCGACAACTTCGACTGGCGCTGGGTCTTCTTCATCAACCTGCCGGTGGGCGTCTTCGCCTTCTGGGGCATCGCGCGCTACCTGCCCGAGAGCCGGCCGCAGGGCGAGAAGCTCGACATCTTCGGCTTCGTCACCCTCAGTCTCGCCATCGGCATGCTGCAGCTGTTCCTCGACCGCGGCGAGCAGCTCGACTGGTTCGACTCGTGGGAGATCCGGCTCGAGGCCGCGGCCTCGCTGGTGGCCTTCTGCTTCTTCGTGGTCCACACCTGGACCGTGCGCGGCGTCTCCTTCTTCGACCGCGACCTGCTGAAGGACCGCAACTTCGTCACCGGCCTGCTGTTCGCCTTCATCGTCGGGATGATCCTGTACGCGACCATGGCGCTGCTGCCGAACTTCCTGCAGGGCCTGATGGGCTATCCGGTGGTCTACACGGGGCAGGTCACGGCGCCGCGCGGCATCGGCACCATGATCGCGATGCTGGTGGTGGGGCGGCTGGTGCAGCGCGTGGACGTGCGCGCGATCATGGCGCTAGGCTTTGGGCTCACGGCCTTCTCGCTCTACCAGATGACGCGCATCACGCTGCAGATGGACAGCACGCTGATCATCGTCTCGGGCTTCGTGCAGGGCCTGGGCATCGGCTTCACCTTCGTGCCGCTGTCGACCGCCACCTTCGCCACGCTGGCGCCGCGGCTGCGCAACCAGGGCACGCCGATCTTCAGCCTGCTGCGCAACATCGGCAGCAGCGTGGGCATCTCGATCGTGCAGGCGCTGCTCACCGAGGGCTCGAGCGCCGCCCATGCGCAGATCGCGACCACCGTGGCGCCCGGCAATCCGGCGCTGGCCACGCTGCCCTCGATGATGTCGCCCGACAACCCGCTGGGCCTGGCCCTGCTCAACGCCGAGGTCACGCGGCAGGGCGCGCTGGTCGGCTACCTCGACGACTTCGCGATCATGATGGTGATCACGCTGGTGGCGATCCCGCTGCTGCTGCTGATCCGCAGCCCGAAGCGCGCGGCGGCCTCGGGCCCGGCGGAAGTGCCGCACTGAGCGTTCTTGCTCCCTCCCCCTCTGGGGGAGGGCTGGGGTGGGGGCACCGGGGCCCTGCCATCGTTGCAAGCGCGTCGAGCGCCCGCAGCCCCCATCCCGGCCTTCCCCCAGAGGGGGAAGGAGAGAGACGCATCAGTCCTCGATCGCGTCGTGCGTCGCGGCCGTGCCGCGGCGCCAGTAGCCCGAGGCCCGGATCCACTTCGGATTCGCGCCGCGCTCGCCCACCAGGTGCGCGCGCACGGCCTTCGCCACGCCGGTCTCGCAGCCGACCCAGGCGTGGTAGTCGCCCTCGGGCAGTGCCTGCTTCTTGAGCGTCTCGAGCAGCATGGGGCTCAGGCCCGCCGACACGCCGCGGCGATGCACCCACACCAGCGTGAGCGCGGCCCGGGTCTCGAACGGAATCTCGTCCTCGGGGCCGTCGACCTCGGCCAGCACCACCACGCGCGCGCCCTCGGGCAGCTCGGCCAGGCGGCGCGAGATCGCGGGCAGCGCGGTGTCGTCGCCGATCAGCAGGTGCCAGTCGAACTCGGTCGGCACGATGAACGAGCCGCGCGGGCCGCCCACGCCGATGCGGTCGCCGGGCTTGGCGTTCTCGGCCCATTGCGTGGCGGGGCCGGCCTCGTGCAGCGCGAAGTCGATCTCGAGCGTCTTCGCGGCCGCGTCGTGGCGGCGCGGCGTGTAGTCGCGCATGGTGGGCCGGCCCTCGGGCCAGACCGGACCTTCGGGCCCCATGGTGGGCAGGGTCAGGCGGCCGGTGGCCGGGTCGGGGAAGAACAGCTTGGCGTGGTCGTCGAAGCCCGGGCTGTGGAAGCCCTCGAGCTCGTCGCCGGTGAGCACCACGCGCAGCAGGTGCGGCGTGACGCGCTGCACGCTCTTCACCGTGAGCTGGCGAAAGCGCAGGTCGTGGCGCACGCGGCGCGGCAGGCGGTCGGGTTGGGGGGAGGTGGAGAAGTCGGTCATGTGCGGTTGACTTTCAAAGACGTTCGATCTGTTGTGCGGCGCTGTCGAGCACCGCGGCGAATTCGTGGGCCTGTTGTTCGGTGAGGGGCGTGCCCGAGAGGCGCAGGCGCATCGCGAGCTTGAGGTTCTCGATGGCGCGCGTGACCTGCGGCGGCCGGCCGCCCGCGCGCGCCGGCGCCGTCGACGCCGCCGTTGAGGCGTTCCATCATCGATTCGGCGGTCTCGCGGTTGGCCGCCAGGTACTCGCGCCCGCTGTCGGTGAGGGTGTAGCGCTTGCGGCCGCCGCCCTCGGCGCCGCTCTCGACGCTGAGATGGCCCAGCTCCTCGAGCAGCGTCAGCGTGGGATAGACCACGCCGGGGCTCGGCGCGTAGCTGCCGCCCAGGCGTTCCTCGATCAGCTTGATGAGCTCGTAGCCGTGCGAGGGCTTGTCGGCGATGAGCTGCAGCAGCACGAAGCGCAGGCCGCCGTGGCCGAACACCCGGCCGGCGCCGAAGCCGTGGCGCCCGCCGCGGCCCCGGCCGCCCGAGAGGCCGTCCTCGTGCTCGCCGCGCGGGGTGCGGTGGCAATGGTCGAAGTGGAAATGGCGCATGGGAGCCTCTCTTTCTGAATCGATATCTGTTTGTGTCTAAATTATTTTAGATATATCTAAATAGACGCGTCAAGAGGGGCGGGAGGCAAGACCGGAGCGCTTCCATGGGCAATTTAGATAGCCGGCAACGCAGTCCCTCGGCGCCGCGAGGCGGTATTCGACGCGCCGTACCATCGAGGCCATGGAACGTCTTACCCGCCAGCGCGCCGCCGTGTTCTCGGCCTTCAGCGATGCCAGCCGCGTGCTCACCGCCCCCGAAATCCATGCGCATGCGCGCGAACTCGTGCCCGAGATCAGCCTGTCGACCGTCTACCGCCAGGTGTCGGCGCTGCTCGCGGACGGCGAGATCGCCAAGGTCGAGCTGCCCGGCGAGCCCGCGCGCTACGAGGTCTCGTGCCGGGAAGAGCCGCATGCGCACGCGCACGGCGACCATGCCCACGAACACGAGAAGGGGCAGGGCCGCGCGGGCGACCACCACCATCACTACTTCCATTGCCTGTCGTGCGGCCAGGTGTTCCTGCTGCATGCCTGCCCGGGCCCGATGGACGACCTGGCACCGCCGGGCTTCCAGGTCGCGAGCCACGAGGTGACCCTGCACGGCAACTGCGCGGCCTGCGTGGCGAAGGCGGCACCGGCCGGCCGATCGCACTGAACAGGGCCGAACAAGGCACCCGCGCGGTGCTCATTCTTCTTTACAAAGTTATTGCGAACGTATTCCCAATAACTTAGACTGCTGGTTTCCATCCAACGGCGCGACGCCATGCAAGTCCTGTCCTCCCTCAAAGAAGCCAAGAAGCGGCACCGCGATTGCCAGGTGGTCACCCGGCGCGGACGCACCTACGTGATCTGCAAGTCCAACCCGCGCTTCAAGGCGCGGCAGGGCGGCGCGAAGAACAAGCGCGCCCGCTGATCGCCTGAAGCCACGGCACCGGCCGCGCCGGTGCCCAGCCAACTCCCTTTTCCTTCGAACGCCACGGCATGCATCCGCATGCGCGTGAGCCTGCGCGCGTCCACCGCGGATGCATGCGGGCGTGCGCGCGCCGTTCTCCCGCTCCTTCCTTCCGACCGGAACCTTCCCATGCTCAGAGCACAGGGCCTCACCAAGCAGTACGGCAGCCATGTCGCGCTCGACCGCCTCGACCTCGACATCCGCGCGGGCGACATCTACTGCCTGCTCGGCGCCAACGGCGCGGGCAAGACCACCACCATCAACCTGTTCCTCCACTTCATCGAGCCCAGCGCGGGCACGGTGGAGATCAACGGCGTCGACGTCACGCGCCATCCGCTCGCGACCAAGCAGGACGTGGCGTACATCCCCGAGCACGTCACGCTCTACGGCACGCTCTCGGGCCTGGAGAACCTGCGCTTCTTCGCCGGCCTCGCGCTGGGCCGCGCGCTGCCGCGCGAACGGCTGCTCGAGCTCATGACGGCGGTGGGCCTCGATCACGCGGCGGCCGACAAGCGCGTGTCGGCCTATTCCAAGGGCATGCGCCAGAAGGTCTGGATCGCGGTCGCGCTGGCCAAGGAGGCCAAGGCGCTGCTGCTCGACGAGCCCACCTCGGGCCTCGATCCGCATGCGGCCAGCGAGTTCTCCGAGCTGCTGCGGCGCGCCGCCGACCAGGGCGTGGCCGTGCTGACCACCACGCACGACCTGTTCCATGCGCAGCAGACCGCCACGCGCGTTGGCATCATGAAGAGCGGCCGCCTCGTCGACAGCCTCGAGGGCGCGCAGCAGATCGCGCGCATCGACCTGCAGTCGCTGTACCTGCAGCACATGAGGGCCTGAGCATGTGGCGCTGGATCGCGAACCGCGAATTCACCGAACGGCTGCGCGACGGCCGCCTGCTGTGGGCCGGCGGCCTGGTGCTGGTGCTGCTGTTCACCGCGCTCGGCGTGGGCTGGGCGCACCAGCGCGAGGCGCGCGCCGAGCAGCAGGCCGCGCAGGCGCTCGACTACCGCGACTGGCTGGCGCAGGACCGGCGCCATCCGCACGACGCCGCGCACCAGGGCATGCATGCCTTCAAGCCCGAGGCGCCGCTGGCCATGGTCGATGCGGGCATCAACCCCTACATCGGCAGCACCGTGTGGCTGCAGGCGCACCGCCAGAGCGAGGTCAAGTTCAATCCCGCGCAGGACGCCACCGGCCTGCAGCGCTTCGGCAACCTCTCGGTCGGCTGGATCCTGCAGGTGCTCGGGCCGCTGCTGGTGATCGTGCTGGGCTTCAACGCCTTCGCGGGCGAGCGCGAGCAGGGCATCCTGCGCCAGACCCTGAGCCTGGGCGTCTCGCCGCTCAGGCTGCTGGCGGGCAAGGCGCTCGCGCTCGCGGCCTCGCTCGCGGTGCTGCTGGTGCCAGCCGCCCTGGTCGCCGCGCTCGCGGTGGACTGGGCGCCGCGCCCGGCGAGCGCGCCGATGCGCTGCTGCGGCTGGCGGCCTGGAGCCTGGGCTATGCGGTCTACCTCGGCGCCTTCGTGTTCGTGGTGCTCGGCGTGTCGGCGCTGTGCGCCACCTCGCGCGCGGCCATCACCGTGCTGCTCGCGCTGTGGGTGGCGCAGGCCGTGATGGCGCCGCGCGTGCTGTCCGAGGCGGCGCGCGCGGCCTATCCGAGCCCGACCCGGCTCGCGTTCAACCAGGCGCTGCAGGCCGAGCTCAAGCAGGTCTCCGACCGCACCTGGCTGCAGGCCTTCGGCACCACCGAGCGCTGGGGCCGCGACGTGCCGCTCAGCCAGTGGGGCATCGCGCTGCGGCTCGACGACCAGGCCTCCTACCCCGTCTACGACCGTCACTACGGCCGCCTCTGGGACACCTGGGAGCGCCAGCAGCGGCTGCAGGAATGGAGCGGCCTGCTGCTGCCCCTGCTCGCGATGCGCAGCTACTCGATGGGCATGGCCGGCACCGACTTCGCGCACCACCGCAGCTTCACCACCGCGGCCGAGCTGCATCGCCGGCGGCTGCAGGACCTGATGAGCGAGGACCTGGTCGCGCATGCCGATCCGCTCGGCGACCGCCACTTCGCCTACCAGTCGGGTCCCGAGCTGTGGGCCAAGGTGCCGCCGTTCGTGCACCGGACGCCGCGCGTGGGCTGGGCGCTGCGCCACCAGCTGCGCAGCCTGGCCGTGCTGTGCGCCGGCCTGCTGCTGGCCGCCGCCTTCGCGGCCGTCGCGGTGCGCCGCCAGCGCGCGCTGGCCTGAACCGAGGAAACCCGTCATGTCCGTCTCCATCGTGCAACCGCCCCAGGGCTTCCGGCTGCGCGCCGTCATGCGCCAGGAGCTGCGCCTGCTGCTGGCCGACCGCAGCGTCTGGGTCGTGGCCCTGCTGTTCCTGCTGCTGGTCGGCTACGCGCTCGGCAACGGCCTCGCGCAGACCGCGCAGCGCGACCGCGCGCAGGCCGCCGTGGCCCAGGCCGACCGCGACACCCGCGCGGCGCAGCGCGCGCAGCTCGAGGCCATCCTCGCGGGCCGGGCCCAGCCCACGCCGTTCGAGAACCCCGCCGATCCCTCGCGCATGGCCAGCAGCTACGGCGCGCAGCACGCGATCCTGCCGAGCGCGCCGCTCGGGCCGGTCGCGCTCGGGCGCAGCGACCTGTTCCCGAGCCAGTTCCGCGTCACGCACCAGAGCCGCGTGGCCTTCATGAACCCGAGCGACATCGAGAACCCCTGGTACCTGCTGAGCGGCCAGTTCGACCTGGCCTTCGTGCTGGTCTACCTGCTGCCCCTGCTGATCTTCGTGCTGGGCTACAACCTGCTGTCGGCCGAGCGCGAGAACGGCACCTTGCGCCTGCTGCTGTCGCAGCCGCTGCGCCTGCGCACGCTGCTGGCCGGCAAGCTCGCGGTGCGCGCGGCCGCGCTGCTGGTGCCGGCGGTGCTGCTGCCCGTGGGCGTGCTGCTGCTGGCGCGGCAGGCGGGCTTCGCGCCGTCGGCGCCGGGCGCGGGCACGGTCACCTTCTGGTGGGCGCTGCTGGTGGGCGCCTATGCGCTGTTCTGGTTCGCGCTGGTGGTGGCGGTCAATGCCTTCGGCGCGCCCTCGGCCACCAATGCCATGGTGCTGATGATCGCGTGGGTGCTGCTGGTGCTGGTGGCGCCGGTGCTGCTCAACCTCGCGGTCACGCAGGCCAGCCCCGCGCCCTCGCGCACCGAGCTCGCGACCCAGACGCGCACGCTCACGGCCGCGGCCATGAAGCGCCATGCCGAGCTGCTGAGCACCGATTACAAGCACGTCGGCCAGGGCGCGCTGCTGCTGCCGCGCGACGGCAAGATCGAGATCAGCGCGCGCGGCCTCGCCAACTACCGCATCGAGCGCGAGATCGACGAGGCGATCGCGCCCGAGCTCGAGCGCTTCGAGCGCCAGCACGCGGGCCAGCAGCGGCTGCTCGAACGCTTCGGCGCGCTGTCGCCCGCGGCCGTGGCCTACGAGGGCATGACCGGGCTGGCGGGCACCGGCGCGCGGCGCCATGCGCAGTTCGTCGCGCAGACGGTGGGCTTTCATCTCGCGTGGAAGCACTTCTTCTTTCCGCGCATCGAGGAACGCAGCGCGCTGATGCCGGCCGACTTCGACCGCATCCCCGCGTTTGCATGGCGCGAGGAATCGCCGCGCGAGCTGCGCGATCGTGCGCTGGCGGCCGTGCTGCAACTGCTGCTGCCGAGCCTGCTGCTGTTCGGCCTCGCGGGCTGGCGGCTGCGCCGCTTCTCGGTGGCCTGAGCGCGCACGCAAAAAGAACGATCAATCTCCGGAGGGAATTTCAGATGAAACACACGATGTCGGGCGTGGCCGCGGCCATCGCCGCGCTGTCCATGGCGGGCGCGCAGGCACAGGAACAACCGGCGCCGCAGGCGCAACAGGCGCAACAGGCATTGGGCGCGATCACGGTCGAGGGCAACCGCGACGCCGAGGGCCTGCACCTCGAGGGCAGCAGCGGCAGCGCCTCGCGCCTGGGCCTCACGGTGCGCGAGACGCCGGCCTCGGTCGAGGTGCTGTCGCAGGAACTGATCCAGCAGCGCGGCGCGCGCACCTTCAGCGAGGCGCTGCGCGGCGTCACCGGCCTCGCGGGCGGCGGGCCGCCGTCCTCGCCCACCACGCTGTCGACGCGCGGCTTCACCAGCCTGCTCTATCTCTACGACGGCGTGCGCACCTCGGGCGCGGGCGTCACCAACCGCGTGCAGGACACCTGGAACTACGAGCGCATCGAGGTGCTCAAGGGCCCGGCCTCGGTGCTCGACGGCGAAGGCGCGATCGGCGGCGTCGTCAACTTCGTGACCAAGCGGCCCGACCGCAACAACCCGAACCGCGAGCTGTCGGTCGGCTACGGCAGCTTCGGGATCGACCCGCCTGGGCGTGGGCTTCGGCGGGCCGGTCGGCGAGTCGGGTGCCTACCGGCTCGACTACAGCCACAACGACAGCCGCGCCGGCAACGTGCCGGGCAGCGGCGAGCGCATGGACCACTTCACCAGCGGCCTGGCCTTCGACCTCGGCGGCTCGGTCAAGCTCGACCTGAGCTTCGACTACCTGAAGGACGACAACAAGGCCTACTGGGGCACGCCGCTGGTGCCGGCCTGGTTCGCGACCGATCCCACGAGCGTGGTGCGCACGCCCGACGGCCGTGTGATCGACCGACGCATCGCGCGCATCAACTACAACGTGCTCGACAACGAGAACACGTCCGAGACCTACTGGCTCAGCGCGCGCCTGAGCGGCCGCCTCGGCGACAACTGGTCGTGGCGCAACACGGTGGCTGCCAACAAGTCGCAGCGCCTGTTCCGCAATTCCGAGAGCGCCGTGTTCGTCGCGCCCGCGAGCATCGCGCGCGACCAGACCCAGATCACGCACGACCAGGACTTCTGGCTCGAGCGTTTCGACGCCACCCACCACGGCACCTTCGGCGGCATGGACAACCGCTTCGTGGTCGGCGGCGAACTCAGCGGCACCCGCTTCGACAGCCAGCGCCGCTTCTCCGACGGCCAGGCCTCGACCGCCGCCGCATTGCGCGTGCCGGCGCTCGCGCCCTTCACCGGCTTCTACAGCGACGATCCGCGCCTGAGCGCCACCGGCGCCGGCAACCGCACCGACACCACCTCGCGCGTCGACGTCAGTTCGGTGTTCGTCGAGGATGCGCTCAAACCGCTGCCCGGCCTCACGCTGGTGGGCGGCTGGCGCCACGACCGCACCAAGGTGCAGCGCGGCATCGCCGACCTCAACACCGGCGGCTACAGCCGCTTCGACACCAGCTACCGCACCGACTCGGGCCGGCTCGGCGCGGTCTACGACCTGTCGCCGCAATCCAGCGTCTACGCGCAGTACACCAACGCCACCGTGCCCGTGGGCTCGTTCTTCCTGCTGTCGCAGTCGAATGCCAACTTCCCGATGTCGCGCGGCAAGCAGGCCGAGGTCGGTTTCAAGCACAGCCTGCCCGAGGCGCGGCTCGAATGGACCGCCGCGCTCTACAAGATCGAGCTCGACAACGTGCTCTCGCGCGATCCCAACAAGCCCGGCGACACCGTCAACAACGGCCGCCAGTCCTCGCGCGGCGTCGAGCTCTCGGCCGTGTGGCGGCCCACGCGCCAGCTCACGCTGGCGGGCAATCTCGCGGCGCTCGATGCACGCTTCGACACCCTGGTGGAGGCCGGCGGCGTCTCGCGCGTGGGCAACACCCCGCCCAACGTGCCGCGCCGCGTGGCCAACCTGTTCGCCACCTGGCGGCCCGACAACTCGAACTTCGAGTGGTTCCTCTCGCTCAACCATGCGGGCCACGTCTTCACCGACAACGCCAACCAGATCCGCATCGACGGCTACACCACCGTCGACGCGGCCGTCAGCTACCGCCTGAAGCCCGCGCTGTTGACCTTCCGCGTGCGCAACCTCACCGACCGGCTCTACGCCACCTGGGGCGGGCGCGCGGTAAGCCAGGTGCTGCTGGCGCCGGGGCGCAGCTTCGAGGTGTCGGCGCGCTTCGATTTCTAGGCGCCCGGTGTCTGCGCGATCGCGGCGCGCAGGGCATCGGCCTGCCGCCGCGATTGCATCAGCGCCAGCCCGTTGGCGCCGAGTTCGCGTCGCCGCGCATCGTCGCGCAGCAGTGCGAGGCAGGTGGGCACGATGCCGTCGTACGAGGTGAAGGCCACGGCGCCCGCGTACGCGCGCTCGGCCTCGGGGTCGTCGCCGGTCTCCGACACCACGCAGCAGCCGTTGGCCAGCAGGTAGGACACGCGCACCACCTCGAACAGCCGGCCTTCGTAGTAGTGCAGGTTCAGCACGATGCGGCTGCGCGCGATGTAGTCGTCGCGCGCGGCGCCGTAGACGCCAAACAGCGCGACCACGCGCAGCCCCGCGTCCTCGAGGGCCAGCAGCGCCGCGCGCCGCCGCTCGTTGACCGAGCCGTAGAACAGCACGTCGATGTCGCGCGTTTCGCGTGGCGCGATGCGCCGCAGCGCGTCGGCATGGCCCACTTCGCACAGCGTGGCCGCGATGCCGATCGAACGCAGCAGCGCCACGTTGCGCGCGCTGTAGTCCCACACCCGGTGGCGGCGCAGCAGGTCGAGATAGCGCTCGGACCACCAGGGCGAGCCGGGCGACAGTTGCTCGAGGTTGAACAGGATCGCGCGGCGCGGCGGGCGGTCGGGCACCGAGGGCAGCAGGTTGGCGCCGAGCACGATCATCTCGCCCTCGGGGCGGCGGCGAATGATCGGCGCGGCCACGCCGAGTTCGCGCAGGCCTTCGCTCAGCGCGAGCGCGAACTCCTCGAAGGCGCCGCTGTGGACATAGTCCGGCGGCGTGACGATCCAGATGCTGGCAGGGGGCACGGTGCGTGCTCCTCGGGGGAAGGGGGTCCGATGATAGTCAGCCGGCCCCGGCGAAGCGTCCTTCGATCGAGGTGCCGGCCACGAGGCGCAGTTCGCCGCGGTGCGCGTCCGCGATGGCGCGCAGCAGCGCCTGGCGGTGCGCGCGGGCCAGTTGCTGCCCCGGCGTTTCGGTGGCGTCCCGTGTCGGCGCATCGACCGCATGCACGGCGATGCGAAAGCGCGCGCCGTCGATCTCGCTGACCACGATGCAGCGCGACGCGGCCCGCGGCGCGAGTTCCTCGAGCGCGAGCCGCACGAACTGCGCGAGGCGCGCCGGATCGCCTAAGCAGTCGCCATGCCCGAGCCGGTCGTGCTCGATCGCGATCGCCGCGTGCGACGAACGCCGCGCCTCGATCGCCTCGCCGATCACGTGGTGCAGCGGGAAGCGCTTCGCGGCCATGGCGATGGTCCGCCCGGCCGCGAGCCGGCAGAAGTCGGCGAGCTCCTCGGCCTGCTCATGGGCGCGCACGGCCGCGCTGTCGAGGTGCTCGAGCACCGCGTCGGGCTCGTTCAGGTCGCCGCGCCGCGCGAGCAGGTCCACGCCGAGGCGGATCGCGGACAGCGAGTTGCGCACGCCGTGCATGGCGGCGTCCATGAGGCTGTCCATCGATGGGGCCGACGGTCGGCCGCCGGGGCCCAGCGTGGTGGCGCTCCAGGTGGACAGCGCCCAGTTCACGGCAAAGGGGCGCCGGCTGACGATGAAGGCCGAAGGGGCAGCAGGCGGGGAAGCGGGCGCAGCACGCGGCGATGGCGGCTGCGCATCGCCGTTCGGAAGAAGGTCGGGCATGTCGTCACGCAAGGGCGCCGTCGGCAGGAATCCGGGCGGCCGGCCTGGCGCGCTCGCGATGTCGGCGCGCATGCGGCGGGCGCTCCGACGAAAGGAATGATGCGCTGCCGCATGAACGCGCGTTGTCGGGCGAAGCGGCAGCGCGTGTAGGCGGATACCGACGTTCAGGGCCTGCGCGCGGCCGTGCGCAGCGCGCCGCTGCATCCGAATGCCGACGCCGACAGCTCGCCGGCCAAGGCCCCACCAGAACGGCCTGCCGGCCCTGGGCGACCTGACGAGCGCGCTGGACTTCTCGAAGAAGTCCTGAGCAGCGAGGCCGGGCGCCCCTACGCGTCGGGCTGCTCGAGCACGCTCTCGAGGAAGCGCTGCGCCGCCGAGGTCTGGGCGCCCGGCGGCAGCGCGAGCGCGATGCCGATCGCGACCTGCGCGCCCGCGCCCGAGAGCGGCTTGAACACGACGTTGCGCGCCACATGGCGCGTGGCGACCGAGGGCACCAGCGCCACGCCCAGGCCGCTCTCGACCAGGCTGATCAGCGTCTGCACCTGCACCGCTTCCTGCTGCACGTTCGGAATGAAGCCCGCCTGCTGGCAGGCCAGCAGCGCCGCCGCATGCAGGCCCGGCACCTCCATCGCGCCGTACATCACGAAGGGCTCGTCGGCCAGGTCGGCCAGCGCCAGGCGACGCCGCCGCGCCAGCGGATGGTCGGCCGCGACCGCGGCCACGAACACGTCGCGCTCGGCCGGGAAGATGCGCGCATGGCAGGCGCGCCCGATCGGGAAGCGCACCAGGCCCACGTCGACGTCCCCGGCCTCGACCATCTCGACGATGCGCGCGGTAGTCGATTCGCCGAGCTGCAGCTGCACGCCCGGATAGCGCGCACGAAAGCGCGGCAGCACGCGCGGCATCAGCGCATAGGTGGCCGAGCCCACGAAGCCCACGCGCAGGATGCCGGCCTCGCCGCGCGACGCGGCCTGCGCGGCGCGCGCGAACTGCTCGGCATGGAAGACCGCGCGCCGCGCCTCCTCGAGCGCCGCCGCGCCCGCTGGCGTGAGCTCGGTGCCGCGCCGGTTGCGCACGAACAGCGGCACGCCCACCTGCTCCTCGAGCCGGCGGATCGAGGCCGACAGCGGCGGCTGCGCCATGTGCAGGCGCTCGGCCGCGCGGTGGAAGTTGAGCGTCTCGGCAAGGGCCACGAAATGGCGCAGCTGGCGGGTATCCATGATCTGTAAACGGTATCACAGAGCAGGTATTTGATATTGGACGGCATCCAGTCCCCTTCGCAGAATCGGCGCAGGAGACAAACAGACGATGCTTCCCCTGCAGGGCGTGAAGGTGCTCGACCTCTCGAGCGTGGTGTTCGGACCCCTGGCCAGCCAGACACTGGCCGACTACGGCGCCGAGGTGATCAAGGTCGAGCCGCCCGAGGGCGATTCCACGCGCCACACCGGCCCCGCGGCCGAGCCCGGCATGGCGGCCGTGTTCCTCGGCAGCAACCGCAGCAAGAAGAGCGTGGCGCTCGACCTCAAGCAGGGCGCCGCGCGCGAGGCGCTGATGGCGCTGGTGGCGCAGGCCGACGTGTTCATGCACAGCATGCGGCCGCAGAAGCTCGGCGGCCTGGGCATCGATCCGCAGACGCTGCTCGAGCGCTTTCCGCGCCTGGTCTACGCGGGCCTGCACGGCTTCTCGCAGCACGGTCCCTACGCGGGCCGGCCGGCCTACGACGACGTGATCCAGGGCATGTCGGGCCTGGCCTCGCTGATGCAGATGCAGTCGGGCGAGGCGCGCTACCTGCCGACCATCGCGGCCGACAAGACCTGCGCGCTGGTCGCGGCCCAGGCCATCCTGGCCGCGCTGTTCCGGCGCGAGCGCACGGGGCAGGGCGGTTTCGTCGAGATTCCGATGTTCGAGACCATGGTGTCCTTCAACCTGGTGGAGCACCTCTACGGCAACCACTTCGAGCCGCCGCTGGCCGAGGCCGGCTATCCGCGCGTGCTCACGCCCTGGCGCCGCCCGTGGCGCACCGCCGACGGCCACATCTGCATGATGCCGTACACCTCGCTGCACTGGCGCCGCTTCTTCGCCGAGGTGGGCGAGCCCGCGCTGGCCGAGGACCCGCGCTTCACCGACATCGCCGCGCGCACGCGAAACATCGGCGAGCTGCTCGCGCTGGCCGGCGGCTTCGTCGCGCGCGGCAGCACCGCGCACTGGCTCGCCACCTGCGAACGGCTCGAGATCCCGGCCGCGCCGGTCAACCGGCTCGAGGACCTGCCGCGCGACCCGCACCTGGCGGCCACCGATTTCTTCGCCGAGCTCGACGACCCGCGCATGGGCCGGCTGCGCTTTCCGGGCGTGCCGGTGCGCTTCGACGGCGAGCGCGCACCCGTGCGCATGCCGCCGCGCCTGGGCGAGCACACGCGCGAGAGCCTGGTGGCGGCCGGCGTGCCGGGCGCGCATGTCGATGCGCTGATCTCCGACGGCGCCGCGATCGTCCCTTCCGCCTGAACAACGCAGCGAGAACCGCATGAACGACAAGACCGACACCTTGCCCCGCCTCACCGCCGAGGACGCCGCGCTGCCGCGCCTCGGCCAGGGCTTCGTCTGGCAGGACCTGGCGCCGGGCCAGCGCCTGCGCACCTTCCGCCGCACCATCACCGAGGCCGACCTCGTCGCCTTCATCGGCGTGACCGGCATGGTCGAGGCGATCTTCATCGACGCCGACTACAAGGCCGGCGCGATCGCCGGCCGTCCGGTGCCGGCCGCGCTGACCTACACGCTGATCGAGGGCTTCATCCTGCAAACCATGATCCAGGGCACCGGCCTCGCGATGCTCGAGCTGGTGCAGAAGATCCATGCGCCGGTGCGCGTGGGCGACCGCATCGAGGCGGTGGTCGAGGTCACCGGCATCCGGCCGACCTCGAAGGGCGGCCGCGCCATCGTCGATTCGCGCATCACCGTCTTCAACCAGCACGGCCAGTGCGTCATGCACTACGACGCGCGCCGGCTGCTCGCGGGGCGCGACGCCGCCTGAGCGCGCGGGGCGAGCGCCGCCAGAGCGCGATCCCGCCGCACCACCCGTTCCCAGTTCCAACGACAACCCGGAGACAAGCCCATGCATTCCAGCGCCATCCGTGCCGCGCACCCCACTCGACGACGCTCGCTGCTGCTCGCCACCGCGGCCGCCATCCTCGCCACGGCCGCCGCCCCAGCGTTCGCGCAGGGCGGCGGCTACCCGAGCAAGCCGATCACCATGGTCGTGCCCTTCCCGCCGGGCGGCCCCACCGACCTGGTGGCGCGCGTGCTGGCGCAGAAGCTCTCCGAGCAGCTGGGCCAGAACGTGCTGGTCGACAACCGCGGCGGCGCCAACGGCAACATCGGCGCGCAGCTGGTGGCGAAGGCACCGGCCGACGGCTACACGCTGCTCTACAACACCTCCTCGATCGCGCTGAGCCCGGCGCTCTACAAGAGCGTGTCGTACGACGTGCAGAAGGACTTCGCGCCCGTCGCGCTGGTGGCCGTGGTGCCGCTCGCGCTGGTCACCCATCCCTCGGTGCCGGCCAACAACGTCAAGGAGTTCGTGGCCTATGCCAAGGCGCATCCCGGCAAGCTCTCGTACGGCTCGGCGGGCAACGGCAACGTCACGCACCTGGGCGCCTTCCAGTTCGTGCAGGCCAACGGCATCGATGCCGCGCACGTGCCCTACAAGGGCAGCGCGCCGGCCGACGTCGACCTGGTTGGCGGCCAGATCCAGTTCATGACCGACACCGTCAACTCGGTGATGGCCTTCGTGCGCGACAAGCGCATGAAGATGCTCGCCGTGACCACGGCCAAGCGCATGTCGCTGTTCCCCGACGTGCCCACCCTGGCCGAGTCGGGCATGCCGGGCTTCGAGGTCGGCGCCTGGCAGGGCGTGATGGTGCCCGCGGGCACGCCGGCGCCGGTGGTCGAGCGGCTCAATGCCGAGATCGTCAAGGCGCTGAAGGCGCCCGACGTGCGCGAACGGCTCGCGCTGCAGGGCGCCGAGCCGCTGGGCTCGACCCCCGCCGAGTACGGCGCCTACGTGCGCAAGGAACTCGCGCGCTGGGCCGGCGTGGTCAAGGCCACGGGCGTGACGCTCGATTGACCGGAGACGCACCATGAGCACCACACCACGCAAGACCCGCACCGCACGCCGCCGCACCTTCGGCATCGCGCCCGCGCTGCTGCTCGGCTGGGGCCTGCTGGGCAGCGCCGCCCCGGCCGCCGCGCAGGACTTTCCGTCGAAGCCGATCAAGTTCGTCGTGCCCTTCCCGCCGGGCAGCGGCACCGACACTTCGGCGCGCTACTTCGCGCGCAAGCTCAACGAACTCACGGGCCAGCCCGTGGTGGTCGAGAACAAGCCCGGCGCCAACGGCTTCATCGCCGTGAAGGCCGTGCTCGCGGCGCCGGCCGATGGCTACACCGTGTTCGTCGGCAGCAACTCCACGCTCGCGGTCAACGTCGCGCTGTTCAGGCAGCTGCCCTACGACCCCGTGGCCGACCTCGCGCCGCTCACGATGATGATGCGTTCGCCCGCGCTCGTCGTGGTGCCCGGCAACTCCGAATACAAGACGCTGCCGGCGCTGATCGCGGGCGCCAAGGCCAAGCCCGGCGTGCTCAACTACGGCGCGGGCTCGGCCGGCTACCAGCTGATGTCGGAACTCTTCAACGACGCGGCCAGGGTGCAGACCGCGCACGTGCCGTTCAAGGGCGCGGCGGAGGCCGTGATCGCGGTGGTCTCGGGCACGGTGAACTTCGCCTTCGCCGAGATCACCAGCGTGCAGGAGCTCGCGCGCTCGGGCAAGGTGCATGCGCTGGCCGTGGCCTCCGACCGGCGCGTGCCCGCGCTGCCCGAGGTGCCCACGGCGGCCGAGGCCGGCCTGCCGGGCTTCACGGCCTACACCTGGGTGGCAGGCATGGTGTCGGCGAAGACACCGAAGGCCGAGACCGAGAAGCTCGCCGCGCTGCTCACGAAGATCGAGAAGATGCCCGAGACGCGCGAGTTCTACGAGCGCATCGGCGCCGAGGTGATGCAGGGCGGCCCCGAGGAGATGCGCAACTTCCAGAACGCCGAGATCCAGCTCTGGAAGCGCATCGCGGTGACGGCCCGTGTCGAGCAGCAGTGAGATGAAGAAGCCATCTGCCGATGCGCCCGTGCCCGGCGCGCTCTCGCACATCCGCGTGCTCGATCTCTCGCGCGTGCTGGCCGGCCCCTGGGCCAGCCAGACGCTGGGCGACCTGGGCGCGGAAGTCATCAAGGTCGAGCGTCCCGGCCGCGGCGACGACACCCGCCTGTGGGGCCCGCCCTTCCTCAAGGACCGCGAGGGCGCCGACACGCGCGACTCGGCCTACTACCTGTGCGCCAACCGCAACAAGAAGTCGGTGGCCATCGACTTCACCACCGCCGCCGGCCAGGCGCTGGTGCGCGATCTCGCCAAACGCTGCGACGTGCTGATCGAGAACTTCAAGGTCGGCAGCCTCGCGCAGTACGGCCTCGACCATGCTTCGCTGCTCGCGCTCAATCCGCGGCTGGTGTATTGCTCGATCACCGGCTTCGGCCAGACCGGCCCCTATGCCGAGCGCGCCGGCTACGACTTCCTGATGCAGGGCATGGGCGGCCTCATGAGCATCACCGGCCGCGCCGACGGCGAGGAGGGCGCCGGCCCGGTCAAGGTGGGCGTGGCGCTCACCGACATCCTCACCGGCCTGTATGCGAGCACCGCCATCCTGGCCGCGCTGCAGTCGCGCGACCTCAGTGGCGTGGGCCAGCACATCGACCTCGCGCTGCTCGACGTGCAGGTGGCCTGCCTCGCCAACCAGGGCATGAACCACCTGTACGGCGGACAGCCGAAGCGCATGGGCAACGCGCATCCCAACACCGTGCCCTACCAGGACTTTCCCACGGCCGACGGCCACATGATCCTGGCCATCGGCAACGACGGCCAGTTCGCGAGCTTCTGTCGCGCCGTGGGCCATGCCGGGTGGGCGAGCGATGCGCGCTTCGCCACCAACGCCGACCGCATCGCGAACCGCATCGCGCTGATCGCGCTGATGCGCGAGATCACGGCCACGCGCGGCACCGCCGAATGGGTGGCGCTGTTCGAGCGCGTGGGCGTACCCTGCGGTCCCATCAACACCATCGCCGACGTGTTCGAGGACCCGCAGGTGAAGGCGCGCGGCACGCAGATCCGCATGGCGCATCCGGTGGCGGGCGAGATCCCGCTGGTGGCCAGCCCGCTGCGGCTGTCGCAGACCCCCGTGCAGTACCGGCGCGCGCCGCCCACGCTCGGGCAGGACACGCACGAGGTGCTGGGCGATCTGATGGGCCTGTCGGCGCAGCAGATCGGCGACCTGACGAACCAAGGAGTGATTGCATGAGTGGAGCCCTGAGCTCGCTGTCGATGACGGCGATTCCGCCCGAGGACGAGGCGCTGCGCGCGTCCGTGCGGGCCTTCCTGGCCGAGGCGTTGAAGGACGTGCCGGCCCCCGTGCGCGCGCGCGCTCCTGGTCGGGCTACGACGGCGCCTTCAGCCGCGCGCTCGGCGCCAAAGGCTGGCTCGGCATCACCTTGCCGACCGAATACGGCGGCGGTGGCCGCAGCGCCTTCGCTCGCTATGTGCTGGTGGAGGAGTTCCTCAACGCCGGCGCGCCCGTCGGCTCGCACTGGATCGCCGACCGCCAGAGCGGCCCGCTGATCCTCAAGTACGGCACCGAGGCGCAGAAGCGCTTCCACCTGCCGCGCATCTGCCGCGGCGAATCCTTCTTCTGCATCGGCATGAGCGAGCCCAACGCCGGCTCCGACCTCGCGAGCGTGCGCACGCGCGCCGTGAAGGGCGCCGACGGCTGGACGCTCAACGGCCAGAAGATCTGGACCACCAATGCGCATCACTGCCAGTACATGATCGCGCTGGTGCGCACCTCGGGCGAGCCCGAGGACCGGCACAAGGGGCTGTCGCAGCTCATCGTCGACCTCTCGCTGCCCGGCGTCACCGTGCGGCCGATCGAGGACCTCTCGGGCGACTCGCATTTCTGCGAGGTCTTCTTCGACAACGTGCGGCTGCCCGCCGATGCGCTCATCGGCGCGGAGGGCCACGGCTGGGAACAGGTCACGGCCGAGCTGGCCTTCGAGCGCAGCGGCCCCGAGCGCCTGTTCTCAAGCATCGTGCTGTTCGACGAGTGGCTCGCCTTCGTGCGCACCGAGGCCGGCCGCACGCCATCGGCGGTGCGGCTGGCGGGCCGCATCATGGGCCAGCTCGCTCCGCTGCGCGCCATGTCGCTCGCCGTCACCCGGAAGGTGGCCGAGGGCGGCAGCCCGGTGGTCGAGGCCGCGCTGGTCAAGGACCTGGGCACCGGCGTCGAGCAGCTGATACCGGCCGCCATCGCCGACGACCTCCACGGCCGCGCCGAGGGCACGCCCGTGCCGCTCGAGCTGCTGCTCACCCTCGAATACGTGACCCAGGTCGCGCCCTCGTTCTCGCTGCGTGGCGGCACGCGCGACATCCTGCGCGGAATGATCGCGCGCGGCCTCGGCCTGCGCTGAGCCCGCGGCGCCAATAAGGAACCAAAGCATGGAAGACATCTACGCCGACGCCCTGCGCGGGCTGCTCGAGGACTGCTGCACCCTGCGCCATGTGCGCGAGATCGAGGCCGGCGGCCCGGCGGGCGCGCTGTGGGAAGCGATCGAAGGCTCGGGCTTCGCCAATGCGCTGCTGCCCGAATCGGTGGACGACGGCGCGGGCCTCGCGCTGGCCGACGCCTTCGCGCTGCTCGAACTCTGCGGCCGCTTCGCCGTGCCCGTGCCGCTGGCCGAGACCATGACCGCGCGCGCCCTGCTCGCGCAGGCCGGCGTGCGGCGCCCCGGCGGCAGCATCGCGCTGGCCGCGGGCCCGCTCGACGCCGATGGCGCGCTGCATTGCGAGCGCGTGGTCTTCGGCCGCGTTGCCGACTGGGTGCTGGCGCAGGTCGAAGGCGCGCCGTCGCGCTGCCTGCTGCTGCCCGTCGATGCGGCCGAGGCCACGCCGGCCGTCGCGCCGCTCGATGCCGGCCTGCGCTGGTCGGCCGATGCGCTCGCTGCCGCGCCTTCCTTCGAGGGCGGCGAGGCCCTGCGCCTGCACCAGGCACGGCTGCTCGCGGCCCAGCTCGCGGGCGCGCTGTCGGCCGTGTTCGAACGCACGCTGCAGTACGCCAACGAGCGCCAGCAGTTCGGCCGCGCCATCGGCAAGTTCCAGGCGATCCAGCACCAGCTCAGCGTGATGGCCGAGCATGTATTCGCCGCGCGCATGGCCGCGCAGATGGGCTGCACCGCGGGTGACGCGCCAACGCTCGCGCCCGATGCGCTGCGCGTGGCGGTCGCCAAGGCACGCACCAGCGAGGCCGCGCTCGAGGTCGCCGCGCTGAGCCATTCCATCCACGGCGCCATCGGCTTCACGGCCGAGTTCGACCTGCAGGTCTACACGCGCCGCCTGCATGCCTGGCGCCAGGCGGCCGGTGCCGAATCGCATTGGCACGACCTCATCGGCACCTTGCTCGTCGACGGCCGCTTCGAGCGATCGCTCGACCTGCTGCGCGCCGCCACCGATCCCATCGCGGCCTGACCGCCTCTCACTCCGGAGACATCACCCCATGGACAGCTTCCTCCAATCCGAGCGCGACGGCGCCATCCTCGTGCTCACCATGAGCCAGCCGCAGACGCGCAACGCGCTCACCGGCAACAGCGCGGTCGAGGAGATCGTGCAGGCCTGCGCCCAGGTCACGCGCGACCGCGCCATCCGCGTCGTCGTGCTGACCGGCGCCGACCCCGTGTTCAGCTCGGGCGGCAACGTCAAGGACATGCAGCGCTACGAGAAGGAGGGCCTCTCGCCCGAGGTCATCCGCGAGGAGTACCGCAACGGCATCCAGCGCCTGCCCAAGGCGCTCTACAACCTCGACGTGCCCGTGATCGCCGCCGTCAACGGCCCGGCGGTCGGCGCCGGCCTCGACCTCAGCTGCATGTGCGACATGCGCATCGCCTCCGAGAAGGCCACCTTCGCCGAGAGCTTCGTCAAGGTCGGCATCGTGCCGGGCGACGGCGGCGCCTGGCTGCTGCCGCGCGTGGTCGGCATGTCGAAGGCCTCGGAGATGGCCTTCACCGGCGATACCCTCGACGCGCAGGAAGCGCTGGCCTGCGGCCTGGTCTCGCGCGTGGTGCCGCACGAGCGGCTGATGGAGGAGAGCCTCAAGCTCGCCGCGCGCGTGGCCGCCAACCCCGGCGGCGTGCTGCGCATGACCAAGCGGCTGCTGCGCGAGGGCGAGCGCAGCACGCTCGAATCGCTGCTCGAGATGTCGGCGGGGTATCAGGCCATTGCGCACATGACGGCCGATCACCGGGAGGCGGTGCGGGCGTTCATCGAGAAGCGCAAGCCGGTGTTCGGGGACGAGTGACGGCCGCCTTCGTCCGGGCGACGTGCGTGCGATCGCACGTGTTCACGACAGCTTTGCTGTCAGTCGATAAAAGTTCGTTCACATTCATTGGAAAAGTAGTCGATCTCTCTGAGTAATCAGTGCCATTTTCGCAACTCGGTGGCTTTACCAGAATTCTCCGGTCCTGATAATCGGCACCCCCCAATGAATGCGCCGACAAAAGAGCGCTGGGGGTTTGATTCAGGGAAGGACACAAGAGATGAATCGCCAGTTGCATCGCGTCGTCTTCAATGCCGCCAGGGGCATGCGGATGGTGACGCAGGAGACGGCCAGGAGCACCGGCAAGGGCTCCAGCAAGGCCACATCGACGATGGCGCACGACGCCCCGGACGGCGCGAGGACCTGGGGCGCCATGCCGGCCGCCATCGCGCTGGCCGGCATGTTGGCAACCCTATCGGCGCAGGCCCAGATCGTCGGAGCACCCAACGTTCCCGGCAATCTGCGCCCCACCGTGCTGGTCGCACCCAATGGCGTTCCGCTCGTCAACATACGAACTCCGAGCACCGCCGGCGTCTCGCACAACGTCTACAACGCCTTCAACGTCAGTGCCAACGGCGCCATCCTCAACAACAGCCGGGGGGAACGTGCAGACCCAGCTCGGCGGCTTCGTGCAGGGAAATCCCAACCTGGCCACGGGGCCCGCGCGCATCATCGTCAACGAAGTGAACGGCGGCAATCCGAGCCTGCTTCGCGGCTATCTGGAAGTTGCGGGCCAGCGCGCCGAGATCATCATCGCCAACCCTGCGGGCATCAGTGTCGATGGCGGCGGCTTCATCAACGCATCGAAGGCGACGTTGACGACAGGGACGCCGCAGTTCAACGCGATCGGTGGGCTCGACAGCTTCGTCGTGCGTGGCGGCACCGTGAGCATCGATGGCGCGGGCCTCGATGCAAGAAGAACCGACTATGCGGCCATTCTCGCGCGCGCCGTGCAGGTCAACGCCGGCATCTGGGCCAGCGAGCTCAAGGTGGTGACGGGCGCCAACCAGATCGGTGCCGATCATGCGCAGATCGCGCCCACGACTGGAGCGGGCGCGACACCCGCTTTTGCTCTGGACGTCTCCCGGCTCGGCGGGATGTTCGCCCATCACATCTTCCTGAAGGGCACGGAGGCCGGCCTGGGCGTGCGCAATGCCGGCAACATCGGCGCGAGCGCCGGCCAGTTGATCGTCACCGCGACGGGCCGACTCGAGAACACCGGCACACTCGAAGGCACGCGCGTGGAGATCGCGGGGGCTGGCGATATCGACAACCGCGGCGGGACGATCCGGCAAACCAGCGGTACAGGGCTTGTGATCGCTTCGCCGACGCTGTCCAACACGAACGGGGGCGTGATCGGTGTCGAACGGTTGCCGGCCTCGACGACCGGCGGTGCGGATGGCGGCGCGGGCGCCACCACAGGCGGCACCTCCGGAACGGGTGCGCCGGCCAATGGCTCCGGCTCAGGTGGCGCTGCGGCTGCAACCGTGTCAGCATCAGCACCAGCGCCCTTCATACCCACCTCCCCCGGTGCCGTCACGGCCACGGGCGCCATCCTGAACGACGGCGGGAAGATCTACGCAGGTGGACCGATCGCGTTGCAGACCCCACGGATCAGCAATGCGGGAGGCGTACTTTCGGTGGCCAGCATGGCGGTTACCGGCCCGGACTTCAGCAACGCAGGCGGCACGCTCCATGTCAGCGACACCTTCAGCGCCAACGTCGGTCGGTTCGACAACACGGGTGGCAAGCTGAACGCAGGCGCGTTGAACATCGCGACCGGCAACGACCTGCTCAACAACGACGGCGTATTGGCGAGCGCCACGCATGCCAGCCTCACGGTCGGCGGCAAGGCAGACAACCTGCGCGGAACTATCTCCGCGGCAGGAGCCTTGGGTGCGACCGTGGCGGGCGCCATGAACAACAGCAGTGGCACCTTGGCCTCCAACGAGGCGCTGACGCTCGATGCCGGTTCGCTGGACAACACGCAGGGCCGCATCCAGTCCGCCCAGGCCGGCGTGCGGCTCGGCGTGACTCATGCGCTGGGCAACGGCGGTGGCGGCAGCATTCAGGCAGCCAGCGACCTCGGCATCCGCTCGGGCTCGCTGGCCAACGGAGGGAGCCTGCGCGGCGGCAACGATGCCGATATCGTGGTCGTCGGCGCGATGACCAACGATGGCAGCGTGACCGCGAGACGGCACGCCACCATCGCGGCTGGCAGCGTGCAAAGCAGTGGCACCGCTGTGCTCGGCGCCGGCATCCGCGATGACGGCAAGGTCGGCGGAGCCGGCGATCTGCGCGTGACCGCCGCCGGCGCGCTGGTCGCCAATGGCAGCAGCCTGGCGGCCGGCGATGCAGTGCTCCAGGGGGCGAGCGTCGATCTCTCCGGCAGCCAGACCCATGCAGCCGACATCACGATCACGGCCACGCAGGGCAATGTCGTCACTACCAACGCCGCGGTGACCACTCCCGGCACGCTGGCGATCGGCGCCAACGGCAATGCCGCGCAAACCCTCGTCAACGACGCCGGCAAGCTCGGTGCTGCCCGGTTGCGGATCGGGGTCTCGAACATCGCCAACACGAACAAGGGCGAGATCGTGCAGACCGGCAACGGAGTCACCCGGATCGTGGCCTCCGGCGCCATCGACAACAGCGGTGGGACGTTGGCGAGCAACGGTGGCTTCGATCTCGTCGCGGCGAGCCTGAGCAACAGGAGCGGCATCCTGCGGGCGGCTCAGGCGTCGGACCTGGTGGTCGCGGTGGCGGGCCTCGTGGACAACCGCCAGGGCGAAATAAGCGCGGGCGGCAACGCCGCGCTTCGAGCGGGCGGTCTCGACAACGAGAACGGACGCATCGCGGCCGCTGGCGATGTATCGAGCGCCACGAGCGGCGAGATCAGCAACCGTGGCGGCACGATGGCCGCGAACGGGCGTGTCACGCTGAACGCCGCAAGCCTGGACAACACGGGCGGCAAGGTGTCCGCGCTGGACTCCTTGACGGCCAGTGTCCAGGGCGCGGTGAACAACGCCTCAGGCACGTTGGTCGCCGATCGGGCACTCGTGCTCGATGCGGGCTCGCTGGCCAACGACAAGGGTGCCATCCAGTCGACGCAGGCCTCGACCCGCTTGAACATGAGCGGTGCGCTGGCCAATGGCTCGGGCTTCGCGGGGGGCGCGACCGATCTGCGCATCGAGGCGGGCAGTCTGTCCAATGCAGGCAGCCTGCGCGCTGGCAACAATCTCGCCGTCGCGGTGGCGGGGCTGTTGGTCAACGATGGCGACATCACCGCGGGACACAACACCACCATCGCGGCCGGCGGCGTGCAAGGCGGCAGCTCGGGGGTTGTCGGCGCCGGCATCCAGAGCGACGGCAAGCTCGGCGCGGCGGGAGACCTCGTGGTGAGTGTTGGCGGGGCGCTCGTGGCAACGGGAACCCATCTCGCGGCCGGCAACGCCACCTTGCAAGGGGCGAGCGTCGACCTCTCGAACAGCCAGGCCAGTGCGGCGAACATCGCGCTCGTTGCAACGCAGGGCGACGTCACCACCAGCAGGGCCAAGGTACTCACCGCGGGCACGCTGGCAGTTCGCGCCAACGGCAACGCCGGGCAAGCGCTCGTGAACGATGCGGGCCTGCTCAGCGCCGGCCGATTGCTGATCGATGTTTCGAACCTTGCCAACACCAACGGTGGCGAGATCGTGCAGACCGGCATGGAGGCGACCACCATCGCCATGGCTGGCACGCTGAACAACGATGGCGGGCGCCTTGCCAGCAACGGACGCGACCTCGGCCTGCGCGCCGGCGCGATCACGAACAAGGCGGGCACCATCGAGCACGCAGGCAGCGGCGCGTTGGACATCGCTGGCGGCAGCTTCGATGGAACGAACGGGCGGATCACGACGAACAACGCGTTGACGGTCGAAATGTCGGGAGCTTTCGACCAAGGCGGCGGCACGACCAGCGCCAAGCGGATCACGATCGACGCCGGCTCGCTGGACAATCGCGGCGGCCAGATCCTCCAGACCGGCACCGATGCCACGCGCATCGCCGTGGCCGGTACGCTCGACAACGGCAATGCGGGCGTCATCGCCAGCAATGGCGACACGACCATCGTGGCCGGCAGCCTGTCCAACCGGGGCGGCTCGATTCGTGCGGCACAGGCTGCCGGCCTCGCCGTGAATGTGAGCGGTCTGGTCGACAACAGCGACAAGGGCTCGATCGGCGCTGGCGGCGACGTTGCCATCCGGGCCGGCAGTCTCAGGAATGACGCGGGCAGCCTGATGGCCGTCGGCAACCTCGATGCCACGGTGTCGGGCGTGGCCACCAACGTCGGCGGCACGCTCGCGGCCAATGGCAACACAACGCTCACGGCCGACAGCCTGGACAACAGCGCGGGGACGGCTGCGGCCGTCAACGGCAACCTGAGCGTGATGACCACCGGGCCGACGCTCAACGTAGGCGGCATGTTGCAGGCGGGCGGCGGCACCACGCTGAGCACCGGCGGCCTCGTCAACCGGGGCGGCAAGGTCTTCGGAAAGACCTTGTCCGTTGATACGCACGACAACACCCTCGACAACAGCGGGAACGGCACCATGGTCGCGACCGCCACGGTGGCCATTCGCTCCGGCACGCTCCTCAACGATGCCGGCCTGGTGCAAAGCGGCGGCGCGATGACCCTCGACACGAATGGCCGCAGCCTGAGCAATACCAACGCCGCGGGCCATGGCAGCAAGCAGGGTGGCATCGTCAGCGCCAGCACGCTCACGCTCGACACTGGCGCGCTCGACAATGCGGCCGGCTTCATCGGCGCGAAGAACGCGCTGGCGGCCAGCACGCGGGACTTTTACAACACGCAGGGCGGCATCGTTCTCGGCCAGTCCAGCGTCGCGGTCGTCACCCATGGCGCCACCTACGACAACAGCGGCGGCAAGACGCAGGCGGTGGGCGATCTCAGAATCGAGTCCGCGGATGTCCGGAACTCGGGCGGCCTCGTGCGCTCCTCCGCAACGACGACGCTGAGAGCCGGCACCGTCGTCAACACGAACACGCAGGGCCAGGATCAGGGCATCGAGGGCAGGAACGTCGTCGTCGATGCCGTCAACCTGGACAACGACGGGGGAGCGATCCGTGCCGACATCGACGCCACCATCGGCAGCAGCGGCACGGTCAGCAACAGGAATGGCCTGATCTCGGCTGGCGACACGCTCGCCATCGTCGACCCTCATGCAGCGAATCCCGGCGCGAAGACACTCAATCTCATCAACACCGACGGCACGCTGGTGGCCGACAAGGGCCTGAAGATCGATGCCGCCGCGTTCAGCGGAGACGGCAAGGTCGTCTCGGGCAAGGACCTGCGCATCGCGCTCACACACGACATCGTCAACAACGGCGAGGTGGCTGCCAACGGAGACCTCAGCTATACCACCACCGGCCATCTCACGAACAACGGCAAGCTGCTGGCGGGCCAGACCCTCACGGTGGGCGGCAACACCATCGACAACTCCGCCAATGCGGAGATGTCGGGGCAGCACACCGTCGTCCAGGCGAGTGGAACGCTCACCAACCGAGGCTTGATCGACAGCCGGGGAACGACCCGGATCGATGCGGGCGCGCTGACCAACACCGGCACCGGACGCATCTACGGCGATGCTGTCTCCATCGGCGCCGGTACGCTCGACAACGCGGCCGAAACGGTCGCAGGCGTGACCAAGGCGGGGACCATCGCGGCGCGTGGCGACCTGAACATCGGCGCGGCGAACATCCGCAACCGTGAGCATGCACTGATCTTCAGCCAAGGCAACATGTCCATCGGTGGAGCGCTCGATGCCGAGCGCAAGGCCACCGGGCAAGGTGCCGTGCTCGATAACCTCAGTGCCGACATCGAGTCCATCGGCAACATGCGCATCGCGATGGCGCAGGTCAACAACCGCGACGTGTACATCCGCAAGGGCACGCCCACCGTGACGTTCGGCGGCGCCATAGCCATTGCTCCGACGACGCCCGTGGGCAGCGGCATCGGCAGGACGACGCTCTACACCCTGGACGAGGTCAACGTCGATGCCGCCAACGGCCTTGTCTTCCGCAAGGACACCGGCGAACTCGTGGGCATCGGCGGCTATGGCATCTGGCAGAACGTCACCACGACCACGGAAGACACGGCGGCCGACGCCGCTCCCGCGCGACTCGTCGCGGGCGGCAACATGAACGTCGACGGCCGTCTCTACAACGAGAACAGCCAGGTGCTGGCCGGCGGAACGATCACCGCCACCAGCTACCAGTCTTCCCAGCTGTCGGGCACGCGCTCTGTCGTCGGCTCGGCCACTGTGATCGACAACACAGGGCAGTTGCAGACGCCGGTCCCCATACCGATCGTCATACCACCGCAGACGATCTCGCTGGGTGGCTACAAGTACCAGTCGAACCTGAACGCGACCACGGGCTACGACGCCGGGACAGCACCGGTCGGTGGCGCCACGGGCGGCGCGGCCGGCACGGGCGGTGTGAGCGGTGGCATCGGCCCTGGCGCCATCGTCGAGGTGGCGGCCAGCGTGGGCGAGGTGATCAAGACCGATGGTCGGAGCGTGGGCAGTTCGGCGGGCTCGAGCGGACCTGGAGGCACCGCGCCGACGGAGGCCGGCGTGGGCACCACGACCGTTGCCGCGAATGGATCGGCACAGGGCACAGCGTCCTCCGCCCAGGCCGGCGCAAGCCGGACCGTTCCGATGGTCGTGCGCACCAGCGCGCCGAGCACGGGGATTCCCAACGCCAGCCTGTTCAGCCTGCGCACGAGCGGCGGCTACCTGATCGAGACCGACCCGCGCTTCGCGAACTACCGCAACTGGCTCGGCAGCGACTACCTGCTGAACAACCTGGGCCTCGATCCGAACAACACGCTCAAGCGCCTGGGCGACGGTTTCTACGAGCAGAAGCTCATTCGCGAACAGGTGGCCAAGCTCACGGGCTATCGCTACCTGGAGGGCTTCAGCAACGACGACGACCAGTACACCGCGCTGATGAATGCCGGTGCGACCTTTGCCAGGCAGTACGGGTTGCGGCCTGGTGTCGCGCTGAGCGCGGCGCAGATGGCGCAACTGACCAGCGACATCGTCTGGCTGGTCGAACAGACCGTGACGCTGCCCGACGGCAGCACCCAGCGCGTACTGGTGCCGCAGGTCTATGTGCGGGTGCGGCCCGGGGACATCGATGGTTCGGGGGCGCTGCTGAGCGCCGATGCCACGGTCATCAAGAGCTCGGGCGATCTCGTCAATACTGGGACCATCGCGGGGCGCTCCCTGGTGTCGATCAGCGCCGCGAACGTCAACAACCTCGACGGTGGACGGATTGCGGGGGGCAGCGTCAGCATCGAGGCGAGTCACAGCATCAACAACATCGGTGCCAGCATCACGGCCAGGGATGCTGCTGTGTTGACAGCTGGCGGCGACATCAATGTGGAGACCACCACGCGCTCTCGTGGCACGAGTACGGGCATCGACCGTGTGGCAGGCGTCTATGTCACCAATCCTGGCGGTGTACTGATCGCCTCCGCGGGCCACGACATCAATCTCATCGGCGCAGCCCTGGTCAGCGCGGGTTCCATAGGCGTCGGCGCTGGACACGATGTCAACCTGGGCACAGTGACCGAGGGGTACACCATTTCGTTGGCAAGCAAGAACGGTGCTGGCATCTCGTCGGAGCGTCGTGAAGTCGGTGCGGTCATCCAGGGGCAGGACGATGTGCGGCTTGCGGCGGGCAATGACCTCAGCATCCGCGCGGGGGCGCTCGCCAGCGTCGATGGCGCATTGGTCGCCACCGCCAAGAACGACATCAACGTCACTGCGGGCCAGGCCACGACCGGCGTTTCGGTCGCGACGCAGAAGTCTTCCAGAAGCCTTCTCAAGAAAAGCAGTTCCAGCACCTTTGACAGCACCACCACGACGGACGTGCTTTCCAGCAGCCTGAGCGGAAAGAGCGTGGCGCTGGTGTCGGGCAACGATATCAACCTCCAGGCGGCGCAGCTTCGTTCCGAGGATGCGATGAGCCTGTCGGCTGGGCGGGACATCAACCTCACCACTGCCAATCGGACCACGCAGGAACTGCATGCGGCGCAGAGCCGCAGCAGCGGCACTGTCCTCGGACAGGCACTCGCCGCCGCGACCTTCGGCGGCGACGTGACAGCCGTTGCCATCGCAGGCAACAGAAAGTCCAGCAACAGCGCCAGCGCCAGTATCGAAACCCAGGCCATCGGCACCAGCATCTCGGCTGGCAACCTGCAGGCGGTGAGCGGACGCGACACCAGCTTGCAAGGCGCCACGGTCGTTGCGGACAACAACATCACCCTGATGGCGGGACGCAACCTGACCATCGAGAGCGCACAGAGCACGCGCGTGGAGAGCAGCTACGACGCCAGCAGCAGGTCCGGGATGATCGGCCAGTGGTACAACCCGGCCATCGGCAACGTCAAGGGCTCGCAGGCGAACGCGACCACCAGCACGACGCAGCAGGCCAGCCAGGTGGCCAGCCTGCAGGGCAACGTGACCCTGGTGGCCGGCAACGAATACCGGCAGACCGCGAGCAGCGTGTTGGCCGCCGGGCAGGCCGGCGCGCTGGCGGGCGGTGACGTCAACATCCTCGCGAAGAACGTCGTCATCAACGAGGCCTCCAACACCACGCAGTCCGTTACGCTGGACAGGAGTTCCAGCATCATCGTGGGCGGTAGTGCGAACTTCATGGGAGTGGGTACCGACACCATCAGGGGCGCATCCAGCACGATCAAGGTCATGGGTGACATCGGGAGCGGGGACGGCCGTATGCAGGCGCTGGGTGCCATCAATTTGGCGATGAGTGGCAAGCAGGCCTACGACAACGTCAGCACACTGGCCAACGGGTCGAAGCCGAGTTACGGCGTGAGCGTGAATGTCAGCCGCAACAGCAGCCAGAGCACAAGCTTCACCCATGGCACCCAGGCGGTAGGCTCGGGCATCGTGGGAGCGAACAATGTCAATATCGTTTCGACCGGTGCGGGCAAGGATTCCAACATTCGCATCACGGGTTCCGCGATCGCGTCGGGCAGCACGGCCAATCTGACGGCGGACAACGACGTTACCTTGGAAGCCAGCAAGAACACGAGCGTGGCGGCTGGCCAAAACGCCAGTCGGGGTGCCAGTGTGGGAGTGACATTCGGGGCCGGTGCGCAGAACGGATTCAGCGTCCAGTTGGGTGTGAACAGCGGCAAGGGCAGCAGCAACCAGAACGACGTCGGCAACAACGTCTCCCTGGTCTCCGGCGGCAATGCGGTGAACGTCACCAGTGGCGGCGACCTGAACATGCGCGGAGGCATCATCGAAGCCAACCGCGTCGTGGCCGATGTGGGCCGCAATCTGAACATCGAGTCCTTGCAGGATGTGAGCGTGGGCCGGAGCCGCCAGTCCAGCGGGGGTTTGGGCGTGAGCTTGTGCATTCCGCCAATCTGCTACGGCGCGGTGGCCTCCGTCAGCGGCAGCGCGGCAGCAGCGAAAGCGGACGGAATCTTCGTCAGCCCGTCCGTGCAATCGGGCATCAAGGCCGGAGACGGCGGTTTTGATGTGAAGGTCGCAGGCAACACCGATCTCAAGGGCGCGGTGATCGAGGGAACGCAGGCGGCGATCGACAGGAAGAGGAACAACTTCAGTACTGGTGGCTCGCTCACGACGAGTGATCTGCAGAACCTCAGCCAGTCCAGCGGCAGCAGTTACTCGGTCAGTGGGGGCTTGAACCTGGGCTACACCACGGCGCCGGCCGCAGCCACGGATACGGCGCCTGCCAGGGACATGACGGCATCGTGGACCGGACCGGGTGATCGTCCTAGCGGGGCCGCCGGAGTAGGCAGTGACAGCGGCAACAGTCAGGCCAGCATCACGAGATCCGGTATTTCGGGTATCGCGGGCGATCACAGTGTGCGAACGGGAGACAACAGCAGCGCTGGCACGCTGGTCAAGGACTGGAACACCCAGACCATCGTCAAGAACGTCCAGGCACAGGCTCAGATTACGCAGCAGTTCAGCCAAAACGCGACCAGGGCCTGGGGCGACTTGGCGAACGACAGGCTGCGAGAAGCCAAGACCAAGGGCGACAAGGATGCCATCGCCTGCTGGGAAGCGAACGGCGCCTGCCGTGCGGCGGGCCATGCGGTCATCGGTGGGCTGGCGGGAGGAGCGGCGGGTGCCACGGGCGCAGTTCTCAGTACACAGATTGCGCCGATGCTCGACAGGGTGGCTGGAGAGATGGGGCTGAGCGAGGCCAGTCGGAATCTGGTTGTGTCTGGCCTCACCACCGTAGTGGGGGGCGCTGCGAGCGGAGCGGCCGGTGCTGCTGCGGCTTTCAACGAAGTCAACAACAACTTCCTGACGGGCAAACAGGTGGCTCGGAAGCAGAAAGAACTCGTCGACTGCAAGAGGACCGACACCTGCAAGGCAGTCATCGACAAGTGGGACCGGATCGATATCGAGCAGCAAAGCCTGCTTAATCAACTTCACAGCGCCGAACGGGCCGTGCTGAGCAATCCGTCCGAGGAGGGCGTCAAAGAGCTTGCCGAGGCCAAGAAGGAATGGGCCGATCTCTACGAGAAGTTCAGGTCTGAAGGCGATACCGGAGGCATGAAATTTGTCAAGGACGTGTACTTCACGGCCAACCTGAGCTATCAGTTGGAGTGTTCCAAGACGGCGACGTGCGTCGTACCCACTCGCAGCGAGATCATGACCGGGTTGGCGATGAACATCGATATCGCGCTGGCCACGGATGGGGCGTTGGCAGGCGTGGCTCGGAGCGTGACGCGGAATCTGAGCGGTGCGATGGAAGATGCGGCGACGGCCCGACAGGCTGCCATCGACAAGAAATGCAGCGCGCATCGACAACAACGCCAATCGGGATGCCAGGCTGATTCGGACGCCGCCGACACGCGAGCAGATCAATGCCTTGATCGGTGAGCATTCGCCAGCAGGTCAAGACGGGAGGTGTTCCACTGAGCGATGCGGCGGCCGAGTCGATCATTGCGAGGGTCAATCCACCGGGCACGACGCTTGTGGTGCATGGAAAGAATGCCGAAGGTCCAGATATCACCGTGAGGAATGCAGCGAATGCCGCGGAGGTGACAACGGTACAGGTCAAGTCGGTCGCGAATGCCAGAAAGTTCGAGGCAAATCTTCGAGATGACTTGAGAAAAGCAATTGGTCCCGAAGGCGGCAGCGAGATTGTCGCCGTGCAGGTGCCCTATGGGACGAGTGCAGCGCAACTGGAAGGAAAGTTGCGCAATAACTTTGGAAATATTGATTTCACCAATCGCAATATACTGGTGGTTGATCAATTTGGAAAAATAATAATTCCACTTCAGCCCATGCAAAACTTCAAGAAGGCACCATGAGCGTTAATCACGATTATTTTGGGCACGATACCCTGACCGCAATTGGAGTAGGGAGAGGGCGACGCGCTTGGCGTCGCTGGGGACTGATGGATCACACCGGGCCATTCTTCACGCTTCATGACCTAGGCTATCCGTTCCAGCGATATACCTATCTTCCTTTGAGTTTGATGGAGCTTCTTTACGAGCGCTTTCGTGTTGCCAATCCAAGTGGCGTAACGCTGACGGATGACGATATGTTTGAAAAGACCGTCGCAGGCGATCGATACAGCGAACAAAAAATGAGCGACATGTATGACCGGCGCGAGGCTTTTTTTCGCATCGATGTCGAGGAGAGTTGGAAAGGCTATCCGTATGTCCGCCCCTACCTTCCTGAGCTCCACGAGCCAGACACGGTTGAGCGTTTGGCTAACGACCCATGGCTGGATTTGCAGTTGCTCGAGTGGGCGGAATTTCTCGGCCCAGATCGCGGCGGTATTCCCCATGACCTGTGGGTAGATCGTAGTGCCCGCTGGTCACCCGAATGGCGAGTGTTCTGCGACAGGCTCACCCCGGCCGACTGGTCCCCGGAGAACGGCTGGAAAGAATCGACGCGTTGTCCCGAATCGAAATTCCATCAATACAGGAACGAAAAGAAACCCTATTGGATAACGTCTTGAAAAACCACCGGTGAGAAAAGCTTAGAAAATCGCCATGAGCAACAGTTACTACTACTGGGGTCACGACACGCTCACCAAAATACATGTAGGGAGTGGCCGTATTGCATGGGTACGTTGGGGTTTGATGGACCACGCCGGCCCGTTTTTTCACTTCGATTCCTCGAAGGCATCCACGAGCCGCTATGCGTACTTGCCGCCGGATCTGCTTGAGTTGTTGTACGGACGCTTTCGAATGGACAACCCAAGCGGCACGACATCGAGTGTGAACGACTTGTTCGAAGCCGGTTTGAGAGAACAAGGGCGATTCACGGAGCAAGAAATGGATGAGATGTACGACCGGCGCGAGGCGCTGTTCAGCATTGACGTTGAGAAATCGGACGAAGGCTATCCCCACGTTCATCCGTATCTCCCAGAATTGTTCGAGCCAGCAACGGTACGGCGTCTGACGTCAGACCCATGGCTTGATATGTCTTTGCTGCAACGCGCCGAGTTTCTTGGCCCAGATCGCGGCGGCATTCGTCACGACCTGTGGGTAGACGGCAGCGCCCGCTGGTCGGTGGAATGGCGAGCGTTCTGCGACCAACTCACCTCGATCGACTGGTCCCCGACGAACAGTTGGGAGGAATCGACACTTCATCCCGAATCGAGGTTCTATCGATACAGGGATGAAGAAGTACCCTATTGGGTAATGGCTTGAAAAACCGTCGTTGAAAAATTCAGGGATTCGCCGTGAGCAACAGTTATTGCTATTGGGGTCACGATACGCTCACAGACATCTGGGTGGGCGAGGGCCGTAGCTCTTGGGTACGTTGGGGATTGATGGACCACCGAGGATCATTCTTTCGCCTTGACTATTTGGGCTATCCCACAGAACGTCATGTCTACCTCCCGATGGATTTGCTCGAGTTGCTCTACGAGCGCTTCCGACAGGCAAACCCAAGCGGCGTGACGTTGGACGCCAACGACTTGTTCGAGGCTGGTTTGAAAAACCAAGGCAGATTCACGGAACAAGAAATGGACGAGATGTACGACCGGCGCGAGGCGCTGTTCAGCATCAACGTTGAGAGGTCGGAGGAGGGCTATCCTCACGTTCGTTCGTATCTCCCAGAATTGTTTGAGGCAGCTACGGTACGGCGCCTGGCTTCAGACCCATGGCTTGATATGTCCTTGCTGCAACGAGCCGAATTTCTTGGCCCGGACCGCGGCGGCATGCGCCATGACCTGTGGATAGACCGCAGCGCCCGCTGGTCGATGGAATGGCGAGCGTTCTGCGACCAACTCACCTCGATCGACTGGTCCCCGACGAACAGTTGGCGGGAATCGACACTTCATTCCGAGTCGAGGTTCTACTGATACAAGAATGAAAAGAGTCCCTAACGGGGGCGATATCTTGAGAAAACCGTTCTCGCCCGCGTGCGGGCCAGCGATCAGGTTTCGGTTTTTACAGGGAGCAGAATGAGAAAATCCAAATGGAGTGTTCGGCGTGCCGTGATGGCACTGTGCTTGGCTTCGATGGCGGTCGGTGGCTGCACCTATTCGCAAATCAACCCAGAAGCCGCGTTGGAAGACATCCGCACCAACAACGGCTACTACGAACTGAAAAGCGTCGAGCCTGGCACGGCGAAGCTGGTCTTGCGAACGCCTGGCGCCGTCGCCACCTCGGCCGCGGCCCAGTACGCCGTCAGCACCGCCGAGGCGCCTTGCGAGGGCTTCCAGCACCTGGGCGCGGCAGCGAGTTCGGGCCACGGCGTCGTCTATCCATGGATCGCGCGGGCCACGCGCGTGGGCTCGGGAGCCGAGCCCTTCCTGGTTCACGAGGCGACGCCGGGGCAGCCGATCCAGGTTCGCGGCATCGGTAAATGGAGCACGGGCGGCGCGAACATCGCCTTTCAGCACGGCAGTTGCGGACCTGAGGTCGTGCGCTTCACGCCTCAGGCGGACCGCGCCTACGCGGTGGAGTTCATCTGGGGCAAGGGCATGTCCTGCCGCCTCGCGGTGATGGACGCGACAGACCCCGACGCGCCTCAACCGGTGGCGTCCAGGCCCGTCCCCGGCTGCCCGGCACCCGCGCGCTGAGCGCCATCGCCATGAAGAAGCATCTGTCGGCGGCAGTGGCCGCCACCTTGCCCGTGCTCGCTTCCGCGCAGCTCGCGGCCACGCCGCAACCCTTCGTCGAGCAGCAGCGTCAGCAGGAGCGTGAACGCGCCCTGCGCGAGCAGAACGAACGCAGCGTCGACCAGCGTTCGCAGACGGCTCCTCCAGCGCCCACGCAACGCATCCCCGAGACCGAGGGGCCGTGCTTTCGCATCGATCGTGTGCTGCTGGCGGGCGAGCAGTCCGAACGCTTCCAGTGGGCCATCGCCGACCTGTCCGGCCCCGAGGGCAACGATTCGCCGCTGGGCCGCTGCCTCGGCACGGCCGGCGTCAACGTCGTTCTTGCCCGTGCTCAGCAAGCCGTCATCGCACGCGGCTTCGTCACCAGCCGTGTGCTGGCTGCGCCGCAGGATCTTTCCACGGGCACCCTGACGCTGTCCTTTGTGCCAGGCCGGATCGCGGCCATCCGTCTGACCCCGGACTCCTCATCGACCTTGCTCGGCAACTCGGCCTTGCTGACCACCGCGATCCCCGCCCGCGTCGGCGAGCTGCTGAACTTGCGCGACATCGAGCAGGGGCTCGAGAACCTCAAGCGCACCCCTACCGCCGAAGCCGACATCCAGATCGAGCCCTCGGCCGCGCCCAACGCCAAGCCCGGTGACAGCGATCTCGTCGTCAAATACGTCCAGTCCAGGAAATGGCGCCTGAGCTTCAGCCTCGACGACAGCGGCACCAAGGCCACGGGCCGCAACCAGGCCGGCACCACCTTGTCGTTGGACAATCCATTCGGTCTCAACGACCTGTTCTACGTCAGCGCCAACCACAGCATCAACAGCCACTTCCTGTCCGAGCCCAGTTACGGCACCGAGGGCCAGACGGTGCACTACTCGCTGCCCCATGGCTACTGGATGCTGGGCTTCACCGCCTCCAACAGCCAGTATCACCAGAGCGTGGCCGGCCTGAACCAGGACTACATCTACGCGGGCAAGACCAACAACGCCGAGATCAAGCTCTCGCGCTTGATCTACCGCGACCAGCAGCGCAAGACCACCGTGGCGATCAAGGGCTGGCGCCGCGAGTCGCGCAACTTCGTCGATGACACCGAAATCGAGGTGCAACATCGTGTAGTGGGCGGCTGGGAGGCCAGCCTGAGCCACAAGGAGTTCATTGGCGAGGCGACGCTCGACGGTACCCTGGCTTACAGGCGCGGCACCGGCGGCTTCGGTTCGCGCGCCGCGCCGGAGGAGGAGTTCGGCGAAGGCACCTCTCGGCTGAAGCTCTACACGGCCGAGATCGGCCTCAACGCCCCGTTGAAGCTCGGTGAACAGAGGCTGCGCTATTCGGGTCTGGTGCGCGCCCAATGGAATCGGACGCCGCTGACACCGCAGGATCGCTTTGCGATAGGCGGGCGCTACACGGTGCGCGGTTTCGATGGAGAGACCAGCCTGATGGGAGAGCGCGGCTGGCTCATCCGCAACGACATCGGGTGGGCCATTCCCTGGGGCGACGGCCACAGCGGCGCCGAGCTCTATGCGGGCATGGACTACGGTCATGCAGGCGGACGTTCGACCGTCGATCTCCTGGGCCGCAGCCTGGCGGGCGCGGTCGTCGGCGTGCGCGGTCAGTGGGCCCGCCTGAGCTACGACTTCTTCGCTGGCGCGCCCATCCGCAAGCCGCAGGGCTATCGCACCGCCAAAGTGGCGCTGGGGTTCAATCTCAACGCCAGTTTCTGATGCCGTTCCATGGGCCCCGCATCTCGACTTTGCTCGCCGGAGGTGATCGAATTCCACGCAGATGGCCAGGCTCGACCCCCTGAACACCTCGAGCTACTCGCATGCCCCCGACCTGCCCGGTAGGGACCTGCTGCACGCGGACATTGGTAGCGAGAGCGCCCGACCCGCAAAGAAGCGCTCAAAGGTCGTACGGGGAAGAACAACGTTCTCTTGGTTGTGTCTAAACCCTGAAGGGTTGTGAAATCGGATCGTGTCGGCATCGCAGCCGTGCACCAGGACGAGATGCCCTCCCCGGCGGACATTCGATTCGTCCGGGCGGCGGATCTCGGGCTCACTGAGCACATCACCAGCGAGCCGCTGTCCAGTTCTTGGGCCACTGCGTCGAGCGTGCAGTGCTCCAGCACCCGACCGCTGAGCCCGAAAGCACTCTTCACCCAGGTGAGGAATGGCCGATAGATCAGTCCCTGCACCGCACCCCCCGTGTCGAGTCGATAGGCACCGTGAGTCACGGCCTGCTTCAAGAGGTCTGCGCGCGACGGCCTTGCGATTCCCAGGACGTCGAGGACAGACTCCAAACAGGCCAGGCCACACGTCCTGCGAGCCCAGAACTCGTATTCGTCAGGACCTCCGAAGCAGAACGTGCCTTGCATGGCATCTGCCCGGGCATCCACTCGCCCGGAGACTATGCCGTCCACAAGATCACGGTCTGCCCATTGGCAGTGATACGGAATTGGGTGAAAGACGTGCACATGATCCTCCTGGCGTCGCGGCCCTGTTGGCGGTAGCCCTTGGGCTCGTTGCGGCGGGCAGACTTGATCGTATTGGCGATCAGGTCCTCGTAAATAATGCCATGAGCCTTGGCAATCGTGGCCAAGTTGCAAAGCTCCGTTGGTTCGACTTGGTGGTGCTGTGATCTGCGGTGTCTTCACCCACGCATGGGTCGTGCCTGCCGCGACATATTGATCAGCATTTCTTCGAAAGCATTCTGGCCGGGCGTCCCAGACCCCATCGCCCCCTCGAACGTCGAGCCAGTCTTTCAGGCGCATGGGCTTCGACGACGCAGGGGACCTCCTCAACGCCAAGCCGACCCAGTTCGATTCGCTACCGAGCTGCTGCCATGGCGCAGGCAACGGATGGTTCGAAGAGGCAGGCTCGCGGCCGACCTGTCGCGCGGCGTGGTCGAACTGTTGCGCGCAAGTCGCCGCCAATAGAAGGACCGAAAGCGGCGAGGCACGCACGAGCGTGTTTCGCGAGAATGCCGATCCCATGGACATCGACGACTACGCCTCCCTCGCCGAAGACGCCGGCCTGATCCACGCCGAAGACGGACAACGCTACTGTGCCTGGCATACCCAGATGCCCGACTACCACGCCAACGAGTGGGGCCGCCCGGTCGGCGACGACCGCGCGCTGTTCGAGAAGATCTGTCTCGAGGGCTTCCAGTCGGGCATGGCCTGGATCACGATCCTGCGCAAGCGCGAGGCCTTCCGCGCGGCCTTCGCCAACTTCGACATCGACAAGGTGGCGGCCTTCGGCGAGAAGGACATCGAGCGGCTGATGGCCGATGCCGGCATCGTGCGCAACCGCGCGAAGATCGTCTCGGCGATCAACAACGCGAAGCGGGCGAAGGAGCTGATCGCCGAGGCCGGCTCGCTGGGCGCCTGGCTCTGGCGCTTCGAGCCCGCGCCCAAGGACCGGCCGGCCGTGGTCGACATCGCCTACTACCGCGCCAACCCGACCACGCCGGCCTCGGAACGCATGTCGAAGGAATTGAAGCAGCGCGGCTGGACCTATGTCGGTCCGACCACGCTCTATGCGCTCATGCAGGCGATGGGGTTGGTCAACGACCACATCGAGGGTTGCGCCTGCCACGCTGAGGTGGAAGCGGCGCGCGAGCGCTTCGTGCGGCCGGGCTGAGCCGCCAATTGAAAGACGTCGCTGCTCGAGCGATGTCAAACCGGGGTTGCCGACCGACCTCGTTTGGTTGCTTATTGCAAACACATGTCTTGCAATGGCCAAGAAAAATTGCGTGACTCGCACACATCGGTTTAATTGCATGGGGTTGCACGATTAACATCTCCTCGCGCTCCGGAGAGGGAGGCGCTTTTTTCTAATTAAAAAGAGGAGTGATCGTGTTGAAAAAGACATTGGCCATCGCCTGCGTGGCGACATTGCTTTCAGCCTGCGGCGGTGGTGGTAGTGGCGGCGGTGGGGCCTTCCCGCCATTCCCGGCACCTGCACCCGCGCCGGCTCCCGCGGCCGACACGACGCCACCGAGCGTCGTGGCCTTCAATCCCACGACCAGCACCGACGTCCCTCGCAACACCGAGATCTCGGCCACCTCGAGCGAAGCATTGCTCGCAACGACGGTGACCGACAGCAATCTGCGCATGACCCGTATGGGGGTTGCAGTTCCGGGCTCGTTGAATTACGACGCAGCGAAATACAAGATTTCCTTCGCGCCGACGAAGGCGCTGGATCTGCTGGCCAATTACACCGTGACGGCGGGGACCGGCCTCAAGGATCTGGCGGGCAACAGCCTGGCCGCGGAGAAGTCCTGGTCGTTCCGCACGGCCGATGGGAATTGGGAAGCCCCGCACCAGATCGAGTCCGCGATGGACAACCCGGGCAATGTCGTCGGGGCGCTGGACGACCAAGGAAACATGATTGCCGTCTGGGCGAGCCTGGTTGACGGCGTGTTCCAGATTCGCGCCGCGGCGCAGAGCGCGAGCGGTGATTGGGGTGCCGCCAGCCGGTTGAGCACGCCAGGAAAATACCAGGCCCTGGTCCCGCAGATCCGCTTGGACCGCCAAGGCAATGGCCTGGTCATCTGGGTGCAGTTGGACAACACGGGCACTGAAGTGTGGTCGTCGCGCTTCGTCAAGGGGGCCGGCTGGCAAGCACCGACACGCCTGGACCGTACGGTCAGCCCGACTTCCGCCGCGTCGCTCGCGCTCGACGCCGACGGCAATGCCTTTGCCGTCTGGAGCAAGCGCGAAGCGCAGAACGGCAATTCGGATATCTGGGGCTCCCGCTTCACGCCGGCCGGCGGTTGGCAGGCGCCGGTCCGTCTGGGCAGCTCGGCCAATATCGGTACCTACGACCAGGCCGATCAGCCGCAGGTGGCCGTGGATGCCGCGGGCAACGCCTACGTGTTGTGGGTACAGCGATCCAGTGACGCACCGGTCTGGGTCGCGCGCTATCAGGCGGGCAGCGGCTGGCAGCCCGCGGTGTCGCTGGGCGCCGCTCGCCTGGGTGAGCCGTACGCCCCGAGGCTCGCCGTGTCGGGCTCGGGTCGGGTGATGGCGCTGTGGAACACCTTTGTTTTCTCGGGTACGTCGTATCGCTTCGACCTGTGGTGGAGCGCTCTTGCAACGCCGGGCGGCAATTGGAGCGCGCCGGCCCTGCTCGAAAACGACGATGCGAGCAATGCCATGAATCAGGTGCTGGCAGTCGATGGCGCTGGGAACTTCCATGCCATCTGGGAGAAGCAAGACGTTGCCAACTACCGTAGCGACCTCGTCTATCGCCGGTACATCCCGGGCGCGGGCTGGGAGACGGGCTCGACCGTCATTACGGCGAATGGCAACTATCTCCAGAATCGGATTCCCAGCCTGGTGGCGGACCGCAACGGCAACTTGATGGTGCTGTGGAGCGCCTACAAATCGGGCAATGGCGGAGCAGACGAGGGCACGTTCGCCCGGCGCTACGTGGCCGGTGAAGGATGGCGCACCCCCGTTCGCGTGGGCGCCGCGGGGGCCGCGGCAGCGGCCGGCGCCTTGCTGGATGTGCAGGCGGATGGCTCCATTGCGGCGACCTGGACGGAGCCTGAACCGTCCCGCAGCAGCGGGCCCATCTTCGCGGCGCGGTTCAAGTAAGGCAGGTCGCAAAACAAACCAAGAGGAGAAGAGGATGAGGAACAACACATATAGCGCGCTCGGCATCGCGCTGCTCGCCACGCTGACCGCATGTGGCGGCGGCGGCGGTGGTGGAGGCGGCGGCGGTTTCCCGATCGCGCCCATTGCGATCACGCCGAGCACGCCGCCGCCTGCAGCCAATCCGGACCCGGTGCCGCAGGATCCCGTCCTGCCCGCCCTGTCGCTGGACTTCGAGCTGCTGACCAACGAATTCGATCCGGTGAAGCTGCTCGCTGCGCTGAATGCGGAAGGAGGCAAGGGATTCCGCTGGGTCACCTCGCCCAACTTCAAGAACGACCCGAGGCATGTGCTGTCGAAGGACACCAAGGCGACCGACAAGTACATCTACGAATTCCTGGATGTGGGGCTGTCGCAGGCGGACTACCTCACGCAGATCAATGCCAGGGGCGCCCATGGCTTCAGGCTGCTCAACGACGGAACATTGCTGCGCAACAGCGCGGTGAGTGCCTGGTACAGCTACGCGCTGGAAACGAGCTTGCGCAGGAACAGTTTCAATACCGACCCCAACAACGATCCGGTGAGCCTGGACGGCTTCCTGGCGCAGCTCAATGCGAAGGGTGCGCAAGGCAGTCGATACATCGGGGAAAAGCTTTTCGCATCGTTGCCGGACGGCCGTTTCAACATCCAGAGCGTCTATGAGAATGCCGGGAACGGAGCCTTCCAGTACGAGATGTTGCCGGGGGCCGGAAAGGACGCCGACTTCATCGCGCAGCTGAATGCCCAGGGCGCCAAGGGATTCAGGCTCAACTTCATCGTCTTCCTGAAGAGCGGCGAGACGAAGGCCTTCTACGTGAAGGACAAGGCGCAGACGCCGAAATTCACCTACTGGATCGTCGATCGCCCCGTCGATGCGTCGGCATTCCTGGCCCAGTTGAAGGACAACGCGAGCCGCGGCAGGGCTTTCTTCGTCGACAACTACGCCTCGGGGACCGACAGGGTCACGGGCCCGGGTTCGTCGGAGCCGGTGCAGAAGGTCATCTACTCGGCTTCCGCGCAATGCCAGGGCGTTCTTTGCGGCGACCTGTATGCGTTCTCGATCATGAGCATCTACTGAAGCCGACCACCGCTTCCACGCAGAAATGGCCCGACATCGGGCCATTTCCTTTTGGAGAGTCTCAGCGCCTCAATTCACGCACTGGAACGACCCCGCCAGATTGACGTCCCCCGACCCCTTGTACTGCGGCCACTTCGGGTAGTCGCACAGCGGCCGCGTGCGCCCCGGCACGCCGGCGGTGTCGGTCGTGACCTGGTTGCTCGGCGCGGTGCCCTTCTCGACCCAGCCCTCGAGCGCGGTCAGCGAGTCCCAGGTCGCGTTGAACACGCTGCTGACCGCATGGCCCAGGCCCGCGACCTCGTAGTAGCGCACGAAGCCGTCGACCTCCGAGGGGCCCCAGCGCGACTGCAGGCGCTGGTAGTACTGCTCGGTGGCGCGCGTGCTCACGAGCACGTCGGCCAGGCCGTGGGCGAGCAGCAGCTTGCCGCCGCGCGCCTTGAAGGCCGAGATGTCGGTGCTGGCGTCGAGCTGGGTGCTCAGCGCGCTGATGCGGCTGGCCCACGGGCCCGGGTCCTCGGGGTCGAGCGAGAGCGAATCGAAACTCGCGTCGCGGGTCACCGAGTACTTGATCCACTGGTCGGTCAGCACGCTGATGTAGGGCGCGTTGGCCGGCATCGGGCGCGTAGGCTGCGCGCTGCCGAAGGCCAGGAAGGTCACGGTGGGCTCGAGCGGCGAGGTCCAGGTGCTGATGCCGGGATCGGCGCCCCAGATGTTGTAGCCCGGGTACTGGGTCTCGCCGCTGGCGAGCGCGAAGCGGAAGTTGGTCGCGGTGTTGATGCTCTTCATGGCCGCGATCTGCGCATCCGACAGGCAGCTGTTGCCGGTGTCGGCGCCGCCCGCGCAGCGCACGGGCGCGCCCTTGAGCATGGCGGTGGTGGGATCGAAGCGCGCGTTGCACAGGGTCTGGTTGCTGATCAGGCCATCGGCCACGCCGTCGAGCGCGTCGCAGGTCTCCATGGCGGCGTTGTAGAGCAGCTCGCGCTTGGCGGCATTGGGATAGGCGCCGGGCTGCGCCAGCGCGCGGCTCATGCGGTGGCCACCGAGCAGCGCGGCGGCGTCGTTCCAGGCCGGGTACCAGGCGATGGCGCCGTCCCAGTCGGCCGGCCAGCGCTGGATGGCGGTGACGGCCTCGCGCCCGCCGGTGGAGCCGCCCGCGAAGTACGACCTGGCGGGGCTGGCCGCGTAGCGTGCCTGGACGATCGCGAGCGCGGCGTCGTGCGTCTTCTTGAGCGCATCGCCGCCGAAGTTGCGCACGGCCTCGTCGTTGAGGCCGAAGTGGCCGTCCTGCGAGCCGAGCGCATTGGCCTGGTGGCCCGAGTCGCTCGCGAAGGTGGCATAGCCGCGCGCCAGCGGCACGGGCTGGTCGACCGGACCGTTGGGCACGTTGCCCTTGACGCTGGGAATGCTGCCGTTGAAGCCGCCGCCGCCGAACATCACGACCTTGCGGTTCCAGCTCGTGGGCAGGGCCACGGTGAAGCGGATGTCGGGTGCGCTGGCGTCGACCGGCGAGATCTTGCCCGACACCTCGCAGTACTCGGGCAGCGCGGCCACGCCGGTGCCGGCGGCCGGCACGGTCTTGGTGGCCGTGACGGTGGCGCCCGAGGTCGGCAGGCCGATGGCCGCGGCCGGCACGCTCAAACCAGGCAACTGCTCGCAGCTCAGCGCGGCGCTCGAGGGCGGCGGCGCGGGTGGCGGGGGCGGCGGTGGTGGCGGTGGAGGGGACGGCGGCTGGCTGCCCGCGATGGGCAGCAGGAAGCCGTTGCCGCCACCGCCTCCGCCGCCGCAGCCCACGAGCGTGGCGCTGACGGCGATGCAGGCGGCGACGGCCAGGACGATGTCGCGATGGCTGGATGTCATGGGTCTCCGATGTCGTTGGTGTTGGGACGCGGCACAGTCTCGCGCGCGCGGGTCCCGAAGCCAATGTGCGGGCCGGACACCGCAGGCGGCGTTCCTGTGTGCGCGGCCCATGCCGCGTAAACCCTGAGCGACGGCCCTCAGTGCGGCAGCGGCACCTCGAAGCCGGCCTTCGAGAGCTCCCACTGGTACTGCTCGAAGCCCGTGCCCGGCACGCGCTCGTCGGCGCGGTCGCGGATCTCGTCCATGCGCGCCGCGACCTCGGCCGCGGTGTAGTCGCTGCCGTCGATGAAGATGCCGCGCGTCATCGTGAGGTTGGCGCTCTCGAAGCTGCCCGCGCCCGCGAGCAGGATGGTGCGCGTGGGCGCGTCCTCGCCCACCAGCGCGACCAGCCCGGGGCTCACGTAGTCGGGCTGCAGCCGCGCCAGCGCCTCGGGCGGCAGCACGCCCTCCGTCATGGCGGTGGCGGCGGTGGGCGCGAGGCAGTTCACGCGGATGTCCTGTCGCTCGCCCTCGAGCGCGAGGGTCTGCATCAGCCCGACCAGCGCCATCTTGGCCGCGCTGTAGTTCGACTGGCCGAAGTTGCCGTACAGGCCCGAGGAGGAGGTGGTCATCACGATGCGGCCGTAGCGCTGCGCGCGCATGGTCTCCCACACGGCCTTCACGGCATGCACGCTGCCCATCAGGTGCACGTCCATCACGCGGCGGAAGTCCTCGAGCGTCATCTTCGAGAAGCTCCTGTCGCGCAGCACGCCGGCGTTGTTGACGAGGATGTCGATGCGGCCCCATTCGGCGAGGGCGCGCGCGGCCATCGCCTCCATGGCCGCGAAGTCGGTGACGTCGCCGCCGTCCGCCATGGCGCTGCCGCCCGCGCGCACGATCTCGTCGGCCACGGCGCGGCCCGGCGATCCTTCATGCGCGCCGGCCACGTCGTTGACCACCACGCGCGCGCCATGGCGCGCGAGCGCCAGCGCATGGGCGCGGCCCAGGCCGCTGCCCGCGCCGGTGACGATGGCCACGCGGCCGTCCAGTGTCTTGTTCATTGCTGTTCCCGATGAATGAAAAAAAAGGGGCAAGGCTCAGAACGCGACCGCGTCCTTGCCCTTGAGGCCCAGCATCGCGCGCGCCTCGTCGGGGCTCGCGATCTCGAGCGAGAGCTCCTCGAGGATCCGGCGGATCTTGCGCACCTGCTCGGCGCAGGACTTCGCGAGCTGGCCGCGGGCGAGGTAGAGGCTGTCCTCGAGGCCCACGCGCACGTTGCCGCCCATCACCGCGCCCATGGTGAGCAGCGGCATCTGGTGCCGGCCCGCGCCGAGGATCGAAAAGCGGTAGCCATCGCGGCCGAACAGCCGGTCGGCGGTGGCGCGCATGGTCACGAGGTTCTCGGGATCGGGCCCGAGGCCGCCGAGGATGCCGTAGATGCTCTGGATGAACAGCGGGCCCTTGACGAGGCCCTCGTCGACGAAGTGCGCGAGGTTGTAGAGATGGCCGACGTCGTAGCACTCGAACTCGAAGCGCGTGCCGCAGTCCTCGCCGAGCACCTGCAGGATGTGCTTGATGTCGCGGAAGGTGTTGCGAAAGATCAGGTCCTCCATGCCCTCGACATAGGGCTGCTCCCAGTCGTGCTTCCATTCGGCGATGCGCCGCGCCGCCGTGTGGATCGAGAAGTTCATCGAGCCCATGTTGAGCGAGCACATCTCGGGCTTGGCCTGCAGCGGTAGGCCAGCCGCTCGGCCAGCGTCATGCGCGTGCTGCCGCCGGTGGTGATGTTGATCACCGCGTCGGTGGCGGCCTTGATGCGCGGCACGAACTGGTCGAAGACCTTGGGGTCGGCCGAAGGGCGGCCATCCACGGGATCGCGCGCATGCAGGTGGAGGATCGCCGCGCCGGCCTCGGCGGCTTCTATCGCCTGCTCGGCGATCTGGTCGGGCGTGAGCGGCAGGTGCTCGGACATGCTCGGCGTGTGGACCGAGCCGGTGACCGCGCAGGAGATGATGACCTTGTCTTGGGTGCTTGCCATGGGATGTGTCGCTGAAGAAAGGAAGGGTGGGTGGCGCCGCGTCAGACCGCGAGCCACTCCGAGACGAGTTGCTGGTCGGCCTTGAGCGCCTGCGGCGTGCCCTCGAACACGATGCGGCCGTGGCCCATCACGCAGACCCGGGTCGAGACCTTGAGCGCGATCGCGAGCTTCTGCTCGACCAGCACCACCGACAGCCCCTTGCGGTGCATGTCGACGATGCATTCGCCGACCTGGGCCACGATCTTGGGTGCGAGGCCCTCGGTGGGCTCGTCGATCAGCATCAGCAGTGGATTGCCCAGCAGCGAGCGGCACATGGTCAGCATCTGCTGCTCGCCGCCCGACATGCTGCCGGCCTTGGTGTTGCGGCGTTCCTTGAGGCGCGGGAAGTAGTCGAACATCTGCTCGACGGTCCAGCGGTGCGCGCCGGGCACGGCGCGCTGCTCGCCCATGCGCAGGTTCTCGTCGACCGTGAGGTTGGCGAACACCTCGCGCTCCTCGGGCACGTAGCCGATGCCGGCGCGGCACACGGCATAGGGCCGCGCGCCGGCCAGCTCGCGCTCGCGCAGCCGGATGCTGCCCGCGGACGGAGGCACCAGGCCCATGATGGCCTTCATGGTGGTGGAGCGGCCCGAGCCGTTGCGCCCGAGCAGGCTGATGACCTCGTTGCGCCCCACGCGCAGGTCGACGCCATGCAGCACGTGACTCTTGCCGTAGTGGACATGGAGGTCCTGGACGCTCAGCAGCGTGTCGCTCGTGCTCATGCCGTCACCTCCTCGCCGAGATAGGCCTCTTTCACGCTGGCATTGGCGCGGATCTCCTGCGGCGTGCCGGTGGCGATCACCTGGCCGTAGACCAGCACGCTGATGCGGTCGCTCAGCGAGAACACCACGTCCATGTCGTGCTCCACGATCATCAGCGCGCGGCCCTTCGTGACCTCGCGGATCAGCTCGGCCGTGTAGTGCGTCTCCTCGGTCGACATGCCGGCCATCGGCTCGTCGAGCAGGATCACCTTGGGGTCGGAGGCCAAGGTCATCGCGATCTCGAGCGAGCGCTGTTCCGAATAGGCCATCTCGCCCGCGATCGTCGCGGCGCGCGCGTTCAGCCGCACCAGCTCGAGCAGCCGTTCGGTCTCCTCGCGGATGGCGCGGTCGCGGTCGATGAAGCGCCAGAAGACGTACTGCAGCCCATGGCGGCGCATGACCGCGAGGCGGATGTTCTCGAACACGGTGAGCTTGGGAAAGATGTTGGTGATCTGGAACGAGCGCGCGAGCCCGAGCCGGTTGATGGCCTGCGGCGTGCGCCCGGCGATCGACTGGCCGTCGAAATGGATGCTGCCGGCCGTGGGTGCGAGCTGCCCCGAGATCAGGTGGAACAGCGTGGACTTGCCCGCGCCGTTGGGGCCGATCAGCGCATGGCGCTCGGCGCCCAGCAGGTCGAGGTCGACGCCGCGCATGATCTCGGTGGGGCCGAAGGACTTGCGCAGGCCGCGGATGCTCAGGATCGGGTCGTTCATGCGGCGCCTCCGGTGCGCTCGGTGAGGGGCGCGGCCTGCGCCGCAAGGGGCGCGTCGGCTTCGCGCTGCGCCAGGGTTCGCAGTCGTTGCCGCGCGAAGCGCGCGAGCAGCCCGCCGATTGCGAGCAGCGCGAGCGGCATGGCCCAGGTCGCGAACGACAGCGGCAGCCAGGCGCGGCCCAGGAACTGGATCGGCGGCCAGCCGCCACCCGGTTGCAGGTTGGCGAGCGAGCGGTAGTCCTGCGAGAAGGCGCGCTGCAGCATCTCGATCGCGAAGGCGCCGCCGAAGCTCAGCAGCAGCGCCGCGCCCACCGACAGCGCCATCACCGGCAGCAACCGGGCCAGGCCGAAGCGCTGGCGCAGCCGCGCGGTGGTGCCCACCAGGCCCGCGAGGCCGGCCGGCATGAACATCATCACCAGCACGAACAGGATGCCCTGGTAGAGCAGCCACGAGCGCGTGAGGTCCGACACGGTGTAGCCGAAGAAGGTCATGAGCGCGGCGCCCAGTGCCGGGCCGAGGAACACCTGCACGCCGCCGATGTAGGTGTTGAGCACCACCGCGGCCGACAGCGCGGGATCGAACACCACGTAGTTCGCCGATTCGTTCGACACCACCTGCAGCCCGCCCGCGATGCCCGAGAACATGGCCGAGACCGCGAACACCAGCACGCCCAGACCGTGCACGTTGTAGCCCAGGAAGCGCAGCCGATGGCTGTTCTCGCGCAGGCCGCAGGTCAGCCGGCCCAGCGGCGTGCGGGTGTAGAGGTAGAGCAGCGCGAGCGACAGCAGCACCCAGCCCAGCGTGAGGTAGTAGACCTCGGTGGTCGAGCCGAAGCCGAAGCCCCAGGCCGGCATGCGCATGGTCGACACGCCGGCCTCGCCGCCGAACAGGCCCTTGAGGTGCGGCGCCAGCGAATGGATCAGCTCGGCGATGGCCAGCGTGATCATCGCGAAGTAGGTGCCGCTGCGCTGGGTCGCGAACCAGCCCGCGATGCCGCCGATGGCCAGGCCGCAGACCGCGCCGGCCAGCGGCATCAGCGGGGTGGGCAGCAGGCCGGCGCCGCCGAGCGCGTTCATCGCGTGCACGGTGCCGAAGGCGCCGACGCCGAAGTAGGCCGCATGGCCGAAGGACAGCATGCCGGCCTGGCCGCACAGCAGGTTGTAGGCGCTCGCGAACAGCGCGGCGATCAGCATCTGGATGGCCGCGTTGAGCAGCCCCTGCGACAGCAGGAAGGGCAGGGCCAGCAGCAGCGCGACGCCGGCGGCGAGCAGGGCGAGGGTGGTCTTCATCGTTTCGGCCCTCCCGCTCAGTTCTTCTCGCCCATCAGCCCGCTCGGCCGCACCAGCAGGATCAGCAGCATCAGCGCGAACGGGATGGTGGCCGACAGGCTCGACACCTTGAGCGTCATCAGCCCGCCGACGCCGCGCGCCCAGTCGCCCGCGCCGACCAGCGCGAACAGGTCGGCCAGGCTGCGGTCGATGCCCACGGCCAGCGAGGTGATGACGCCGATCAGCAGCGAGGCCAGCATCGCGCCGCCCAGCGAACCGAGGCCGCCGACCACCACCACCACGAACACCATCACGCCGAGCTCGAGCGCCATGTTGGGGTTGGTGGTGTAGAAGGCACCGGCCACCGCGCCCGCCAGGCCCGCGAGGCCGGCGCCGACGCCGAACACGCCCATGAACACCAGCGGCACGTTGTGGCCCAGCGCCTCGGCCATGCGCGGCTTGTAGATCGCCGAGCGCACCACGATGCCGACGCGGGTGCGCGTGAGCAGCAGGTAGATGGCCACGAACATCGCGATCGCGATGCCGCCCATCAGCAGGCGGTAGGCCGGGTACTGCGCGCCGCCAATGGCGAAGGCCGGCACGTCGAGCGTGAGCGGGATGCGGTAGTCGACCGGGAAGTTGCCGAAGAACAGCTTGATGGTCTCGGCGATGATGAACGACAGGCCGAAGGTCAGCAGCAGCTCGTGCGCATGGCCGTGGTGGTGCACGCGGCGCAGGAAGAAGCGCTCGACCACGACGCCGATCAGGCCGACCAGGATCGGCGCGGCGATCACGGCGGCCCAGAAGCCGATGGTGCCCTGCAGCGTGTAGGCGAAGTAGGCGCCCAGCATGTAGAACGAGGCATGCGCGAAATTGAGCACGCCCATCATTCCGAAGATGAGCGTGAGGCCGGCCGACACCATGAACAGCAGCAGTCCGTAGACGATGCCGTTCATGAGCGAGACGATGAGCTGGTCCATGGTTGTCCTTGCGAGCAGCCGGGGCTGCGCCGGCGGGACGCGCGCGTCCCGCCGGTGAGGGGATTCGGGGAACGGGGCCGCGCGGCGCGGCCCCGGAGAGAAGAGCGCGCGGGCGCTCAGCCCGGGCGCTTCATCGCGCAGCTCGACTGCGCGGGCGTCGAGGCTTCCTCGGCCGTGAAGCGCTTCACCGGCTTGAAGCCCATGTCGGTGTCGTCGGCCTTGTAGCGCGCATCCTTGGTCACGGTCGACACCACCATCGGCAGCAGCACCTGGTGGTCGGCCGCGCGCATGCTCATCTCGCCCATCGGGGTCTTGATCTTCGCGGTCTCGATCGCGCGGGCCAGCGCGTTGACGTTGAGCGCGCCGTTCTCGGGCTTGGTGCGCTTGAGCGCATCGGCCACCATCGCCATGCCGAACACGGTCTGCGGCTCGATGAAGGCCGGCGCGTGGCCGGTCTTGGCCTTGTAGTCGGCCACGAAGCGCTCGCCCTCGGCGCCGGCGGCCTCGGCGTTGAAGGTGTGGGCCACGAAATGGCCGACCGCGAGATCGCCCGCGTTCGCGATGTTGCCGGGCTGGTCGAGGAAGACCGTGCCGAAGCGCACCTTCAGGCCGGCCGACTTCGAGGCCTTCATCAGCAGCAGCAGGTCGTTCGACCAGTTGCCGGTGAGCACCGAGTCGGCCTTGGCGGCGCTGATCTTCGCCACGTAGGGCGCGAAGTCCTGCACCTTGTTGACGTCGTGCAGGGTCTTCTCCACCACCTGGTAGCCGCCGGCCGATGCGTTGTCGACGATGGCGCGCTCCATGTCCTGGCCCCAGGAGTAGTTCTGGTTGATCGAATAGACGCGGGTGCCGAGCGCGTTGGCCTGCTTCATCGCGCTGACCAGGGCCTTGGTGCGGATCTGCGCATCGCCGCTGAAGCGGAAGTGGTGGAAGTTGCACTTCTCGCCCGTGAGCTCCAGGGCTTCGGCGCCCACGTTGATGTAGATCATCTCCTTGCCGGGATTGCGCAGGTTGTACTTGCGCACGTCCTCGGTGATCTGGCCGCCGATGGCCGAGGAGGCGCCCTGCACGATCAGGTGCACGCCATCGGCCGCGGCCGCCTTGAGCTTGTCGGCCGCGCCCGCGGGGCCGCCCTGGTTGTCGTACTCGAGCAGCTGCACCGGCTCGCCGTTCCATCCGCCGGCCGCGTTGATCTGGTCGATGGCGAAGCGCACGGCGGTGCGATAGGCCTGGCCCGAGGAGGCCTGCGGGCCCGACAGCGTTTCGAGCACGCCGATCTTCACGGGCGCGGCCGATGCACCGGCCGACAGCAGGGCCAGCGAGCAGGCCAGAGCCGACGCGGCGGCATTGAACGAGAGGGGGAAGGGGGCGGATCTGCGCATTGATGTCTCCATGCTTCTTGAAAAAAAGGGGTGGGCCGCTCGCCGGCGTTCAGAGGTATTCCATGTTCCCGTCGACGCTGATCGCCTGGCCCGTGAGGTTGCGGGCCGCCGGCGAACAGAGGAACAGCGCCATCGCCGCCACGTCGTCGAGCGTGACCATGCGGCGCAGCGAGATCTTCTGCAGGTACTCGGCGCGCATGGCCTCGACCGACACGCCCGCGGTGGCGGCGCGCGCGCCGATCACGCTGTTCATGCGCTCGCCCTCGACCGTACCCGGCAGGATCGCGTTGACGCGCACGCCATGCGGGCCGAGCTCGATGGCCAGCGACTTCATGAGGCCGACGATGGCCCACTTGGTCGATGCGTAGGGCGTGCGGAACGGATAGCCGAGCCGGCCCGCGACCGAGCTCATCGCGATCAGGCTGGGATTGGCCTGCGAGCGCTTGAGCAGCGGGATCGCGCGCTGCGCGAAATAGAACTGGCTGTTCAGGTTGACCGCCACCGTGCGCTCCCAGTCGCCGCGCTGCAGGTCCTGCAGCGCGCCGGTGGGGCCGGCGATGCCGACGTTGTTGATCAGCACGTCGAGCCCGCCGAGCGCGCCTTCCACGTCGTCGAACACCCGCGCCACGTCCTCGGGCACCGAGGCGTCGGCCATGCTCGAGGTGATCTCGGGCGCCTCGCGCGCCATGCGGTCGAGCGCGAGGCGGTCGATGTCGCAGACATGCACGCGCGCGCCGGTCTCGCGAAAGGCCAGCGCGATGGCCGCGCCGATGCCGGACGCGCCCGCGCTGATCAGCACCCGCAGGCCGGGCGCGGGCCGCAGTGAATCGATGATGCTCATGGGTTCCTGTGGTGTCTCGTTGTGTCCATGCGGGCGCCATGGCGCTCTCGCTTCATGGGCAGTGTCTTGAAAGCACCGCTTCAAAACTATGTGCGTCGCGCACACTGGACACCCCCTCCCGATGTGATGCGGTGCTCGCGATCGCCATCGCGGCGCCAGGGGAGAGGGATCGGACCCATGGGCATGGCCGCATCGTTCTGCTAGCCTTCGCGGCCCTATGTCATCCCTGTCCACCGAACGACCGCGCGCGGCGGGCTCCTCGCGCGATGCGAGCGAGCAGGCGGCCGACGAGATCGCCGCCGAACTGATCGGCCTGCTGCACCGGAATGCGCCCGCGGAGGAATTCGCCGGCCGGCTCGCGGCCGTGGAAGCCCTGCCCGATGCGCTGCGGCGCAAGTCCAGCCTGGTCGAGCTGGTGCGCATGGCGATGGCGCTGCGCAACCGGCTCGAGCTGCACGAACAGCGCGAGCGCGGCATGCTCGCCGTGATCGAATCGGCGCAGGACCTCTCGGGCCGGCTCGACCTCACGGGCCTGCTCAAGACCATCGTGAAGCGCGCGCGCCACCTGATGGGCTCGCACCTGTGCTGGCTCACGGTCTACGACAGCGCGACCGGCGCCTTCCAGGTGGTGGTGGCCGACGGCGCGATCTCCGACCGCACCGGCCGCATGACCGTGGGCCGCAACCTCGGCATCGCGGGCATCGTGATGAGCACGCGGCTGCCCTTCTTCACGCCCGACTACCTGCACGACAACCGCTTCGCGCACGACCCCACGCTCGACGACATCTTTCGCGACGAGGGTGTGGCCGCGCTGGTGGGCGCGCCGCTGATGCGCGACGACGAGGTGATTGGCCTGCTGTTCGTGGCCGACCGCTACCACCGCACGCACACCGCGCTCAACGTGTCGATCCTGTGCACGCTGGCCGCGCATGCCGCGGTCGCGATCGAGAACGCCAAGGCCTTCGCGGAAGCCAAGGACGCGCTCGCGCATGCCGACGAGGCGCGCGGCGAACTCGAGCGGCATGTGCGCGACGTGCAGGGCGCGGCCGAGGCGCACGAGCAGCTGACCTCGCTGCTGGCCAAGGGCGCGTCGCTGGGCGCGCTGTGCGAGTCGATCGCGCAACTGCTCAACGGCGGCGTGCTGGTGCTCGACGAGGCCCACCAGGTCATCGGCCGCGCGGTGGCGCCCGGCTACGAGGGCACGGCCGCCGATGCCTATGCGCCGAACGACGAACACAGCGCCGCGCTCGCGAAGGCGCTGCGGGAGAGCCGGCAGGCCGGCCGCTCGGTGGTGGCCTACGAGCGCGACGGCGAGCTGTGCCGCGCCATCGCGGTGCTCGGCGGCAACGAGGTGCTCGGTGCCGTGCTGCTGTTCCGGCACCAGGACCTGCGCGAGACCTCGCTGCGCACCTTCGAGCGCAGCTCCAGCATCATCGGCATCGTGCTGCTGTCACAGGAGCGCGTGGAGGCTGGCAAGAGCCGCGAGGTGGCGGCGCTGCTGCGCACCTTGATCTCGCCGCGCCAGGACGAGCCCGCGCTCACGCGCGACCGCGCCGAGCGCTTCGGGCTCGATCTGTCGCAGCCGATCTCGCTGATGGTGGTCGAGATGGCCGAGCCCCGGCCCGGCTTCTCGGGCCCGGCGTTTGCGTGCCGGCACGCCGATGTCCGAGCAGGTGTTCGACGAGGTCGACGGCGCCCTTGCCATCGTCTGCGCCGCCACCCGCGCGCAGGACGTGCTCGAGGCCGTCACCGCCTTCGCGCGGCGCGAGCTCGGCGATGCCTACCGCGGCGTGCTGTCGCGGCCGGTGCAGTCGCCGGCCGAGATGCCCGCGCTGTATGCCGCGCTGCGCCGCGCGCTGCCCGTGCTGGGTCGGTTGGGCATGCGCGGTGCCATCGTCGGGCAGAACGAGATGGCGCTCTATTCGGTGCTGTTCGAGACCCACGACCAGGGCAGCCTCAACACCTTCCTCGACGCCACCATCGGCGCGCTCACCAGCCACGACAGGAAGCGCGGCGCGGAGCTCACGTCGACCCTGCTGGCCTATTTCGACTGCAACCAGAACGCGAAGACCACGGCGGCGCGCATGGGCATCCATGTGAACACCGTGCGCCAGCGGCTCGCGAGCGTGGAGGAACTGCTGGGGCACTGGGGCAGCGCGAGCCGGGCGCTGGAGATCCATGTGGCGCTGCGGTTGTGGAGCCTGGGGATGTCCAGGACGACCCTGGAATCCGAGGCGACGTGATCGGATGATTTCGATTTTTCCGTGAAATCGTAGTCAAACTACGATAAATCAGACAAAACAAACGCTTGTTGGAGCTTGGGATTGTCTGAATAATCGTAGTATGGCTACGATAAATCGGTCAAAGCTAAATTCTTTGCTGAGCCGGCTGCCGGGCGGAACCCCCGTCACGACGGAGGACCTGGCGCGCGAGGGTATCTCCGGCGACCTGGCGGTCCACTACGTGCGCTCGGGATGGCTGGTACGGCTGGCGCGCGGCGTGTACTGCCGCCCCGACACGCCCTTGCAGCGCGATCCGAGCCTGCTGCTGCTCCAGCGCCAGATTCCCGGCCTGCATGTGGGCGGCAGATCGGCGCTCGACTGGCATGGGGTGCGCCACTACGTTTCGCAGGCACCGATGCTGCATCTCTACGGCCTCGAGTCGGCCAGCCTGCCGGACTGGTTCACCCGGGTCTTCGCGGCCGACTACCACCGCAAGCACCTCTTCAGCAGCGACGTCACTGGCATGGGGCACGCGGGCCCCTTCGAAGGCCGTGCCGATGCGCCGAATGTGTCGGCACCTGAGCGCGCCTTCCTCGAGTTGCTGAGCGAGGTGGGCGTCCGCCAGCCGCTGGCGGAGGCGCGCGAACTGGCGGAGGGCGCCTACGGCCTGCGCTCCTCGGTGCTCGCGGAACTGCTGCACCAGTGCACCAGCGTGAAGACGGTGCGCCTGTGCCTTCAGCTCGGACGCGAGCTGTCGCTGCCGTGGGCGAAGAAGCTCGACTCGGCCAAGCTGCCGACCGGTGGCGACCGACCCTGGGTCGGCCAGACCCGCGAGGGCCTGCTGGTCCTGAAGTCGTGAACGAGATCTACCTGCGAACCGCGCGCCTGCTGACGCAGATCGCGCCCCTGGTCTTCGAGGACGACACCTTCGCGCTCAAGGGTGGCACGGCCATCAATCTCTTCGTGCGCGACATGCCGCGGCTGTCGGTCGACCTGGACCTCGTCCTGCCCGACCACACGCTGTCGCGCGGCGCGGCGCTCGACAGGATCAAGGCGTCGCTCGGCAAGGCCGCCGCCACGCTCGGGCACAGGGGTTTCCATACCCGTCTCGCGGGCGCTCCCGACGCGGGTGAGAGCAAGCTCCTGGTGAAGCGCGATGGCATCGAGGTCAAGGTCGAGGTCAACTACGTGATGCGCGGAACCGTGCGGCCCGTTGCCCTCGCGGGGCTGAGTGCCAGGGCGCAGGAAGTGCTGCAGGCCGAGCTGGACATCCCTGTCGTATCGATCGAGGACGTCTATGGCGGCAAGCTGGTCGCGGCCATGGATCGCCAGCATCCGCGCGATCTCTTCGACGTCATGCAACTGCTGGCGCACGGTGGCATCACCGATGGCATCCGGCGCGCATTCGTGGTCTATCTGGCGAGCCACAACAGGCCGATCGACGAGGTCCTGTTTCCGCCGCTGCGCGACGTGCGCCAATCGTTCGAAAGCAACTTCGTGGGCATGACCACCGAGCCCGTGGAACTGGATGCGCTGCTTGCCGCGCGCGACCGAATGATCGCCACGCTCCAGCAGGGCCTCGATTCGGACGAGCGGGCCTTCCTCCTGAGCCTGGCCGATGCCGCGCCCGATTGGGAGCGGCTCGATGTGCCGCATCTTTCAGAGATGCCGGCGATCCAGTGGAAGCTGCAGAACCTCGTGAAGCTGAAGGCCTCGAACCCGGCCAAGTTCGAGGCGCAGTCGGAGGCGCTGGCCGAGAAGCTCTAGTCCCGCCAGGACCATCGCGCAGCGCTCAGCGCTGCGGCATGTCCTTCACCGAATACCCCAGGCTCACCGTCGCATCCTCCGGAATCGGCGGCATGGTCGCGTTCCAGGCGAGCCAGTCCTCGCGCATCGCGGCGAGCCGTTCGGGCTCCTGCTTGGCGCGGTTGGCGCGCTCGCGCTCGTCCGCGGGGATGTTGAACAGGTACTCGTTGCCGTCGACCTTCAGGTACTTCCAGTCGCCGTCGCGCAGCGCCTGCTGGCCGCGGTGGTTCATGCGCCAGTGCAGCGGGCGGCGGAAGCCGTGCTTCGCATCTTTCAGCACCGGCATCAGCGAGACGCCGTCGAGCGGATAGGCCGGGTCGGCCTGCACGCCGGCCGCGTCGAGCATGGTGGCCGACCAGTCCATGGTCAGGCAGTGCTGGGTGCTCTCGCCGCCGGGCGCGATGACGGCGGGCCAGTGGGCGATCCATGGCACGCGGATGCCGCCTTCGGTCAGGTCCATCTTGCCGCCGACCAGCGGCCAGTTGTCGGAGAAGCGCTCGCCGCCGTTGTCGCTGGTGAAGACCACCAGCGTGTTCTCGGCCATGCCGTGCTTCTCGAGCGCGGCCATGATCCAGCCGATGCCCTCGTCCATGTGATGGATCATGCGGCGGTAGACGTGGATGTTGCCGCCCGCGAGGTCGAACAGGTTGTCCTTCACCAGCGGCGCCTTGTCGGCATCGTCGCGCGTTTCCCACGGCCAGTGCGGCGCGGTGTAGTGCAGGCTCAGGAAGAAGGGCTTGGCTTCTTCCGAAGGCTGCTGCGCCATGCGCTCGACGAAGTCGACGGCGCGCTTCGAGAGGATGTCGGTGAGGTAGCCCTCTTCCTGCTTGTCCTCCTCGCCGTACCAGAGGTCGTGGCGGCCGCTCGAGTCGCAGTGGGTGAAGTAGTCGACGCCGCCCGACATCGGGCCGAAGAACTCCTCGTAGCCCGAGCGCAGCGGGCCGAAGCTCGGCGGATAGCCGAGGTGCCACTTGCCGATCAGCGCGGTGCGGTAGCCGCTGGCCTTGAGCAGCGAGGGCAGGGTGGGATGGTCGACCGGCAGGCCCAGCGTGCTGCTGCCGCGGCTCTTGCTGTTGATCGGCTCCTCGGCCGCGCCGCGCAGCCGGTACTGGTAGCGCGCGGTGATCATCGCGAAGCGCGTGGGCGAGCACACGGGCGAGTTCGCGTAGCCCTGCGTGAGCTTGAGGCCGTTGGCGGCCAGGCCGTCGAGCACCGGCGAGACGGGGCCGAAGACGGCCTCGCGGCCGCCGTAGCAGCCGAGGTCGGCATAGCCGAGGTCGTCGGCGACGATGAAGATGATGTTGGGTCTTGGCATGGTGTCCGAATGGCGTTGTCGATCTTTTCGTGCCCACGCCGCCGTTCGCGCTGAGCTTGTCGAAGCGTCGCGCAGGGCTTCGACAGGCTCAGACTGAACGGTTGCGCGTGGATCGAGAGACTCAAGGCTGGTAGCCCGATTTCTGCACCACCGGACCCCATTGCAGCCGGTAGGCCTTGAGCATCGCGGCGGTCTGCGCCTGGGTGCTGACCACCGGCGTCATCTTGGAGTCGGTGAACTTGCGCACCGTGTCGGGGTCCTGCATCACCTCGCGGATCGCGGTGGCGAGGCGCTCGACCTTCTCGCGCGGCATGGTGGTGGGCGCGAAGAAGGTGTTCCAGCCGCTGGCCGCGAGGTCGAGGCCGGCTTCCTTGAAGGTGGGCACCGAGGGCGCGAAGGGCGAGCGCTTGGCGCCCGAGATCGCGAGGATGCGCAGCTTGCCGCCGTCGTGCTGCGGGATCACCACGTCCTCGGTGTCGACCGCGATCGGCACCTGGCCGCCGATCAGGTCGTTGAGCAGCGGCGCCGAGCCGCGGTAGCCGATGACCTGGGTCTGGACCTTGGCCTTCTCGCCGACCATGAGGCCGAAGAAGTGCGGCAGGCTGCCGGTGGCCGGCACGCCGACGTTGGCCTGCTTGGGGTTGGCGCGCATCCAGGCCAGCAGATGGTTGAGTTCGCGCACCGGCAGCGTGGGCGACACGGCGAGCGCGAAGTCGTAGTCGTTGACGTGCGAGACCGGCACGAAGTCGTGTTCTGCGTCATAGCCGTTGTCCTTGAACACCAGCGGCGCCACCACCATCACGGCGGGGTTGGCGAGCATCAGCACGTTCTGGTTCGCGGGCGTGACCTTGACCTGCTGCGCCGCGAGGCGGCCGCCGGCACCGGGCTTGTTGTCGACGATGACCGGCACGCCGAGCTTGGGCGCGAGCTTGTCGCCGACGATGCGCGCGACGCGGTCGGTGGCGCCGCCGGGCGCGTAGCCCACGACGATGCGCAGCGGGCCGTCGAGCGGCTGCTGCGCGGCGGCGCCGATGGCCGTCAGGGCCGTGGCGAGGCCGGCGATGGCCATCAGGCCGGCGAGGCGGCGGGTGATCGGGTGCTTGGGTTGCATGGGGTCCTCCTTGCGTTTCATGTATCGGGTGTCAGTCGTTGGCCTGGAAATTCACGGCCTTCATGATGCCGGCCCAGCGTGCCGTGTCCTCGCGCATGGTCTTCACGAGCGCATCGCCCGTGTCGGCCACCGGGTACATGCCGTTCTGCAGCAGCATCTGGCGCACCTCGCGCCTGTTGACGGCGCGCGCGAACTCGGCGCGCAGCTTCTCGACCACGGGCTGCGGCGTCTTCAGCGGCGCGTAGTAGGCGAACCACGCGGTGGCGACCACGTCCTTGTAGCCGGCCTCGACGAAGCTCGGCAGGTTGGGCATCAGCGGCGAGCGCTTCTCGCCGCTGGTGGCCAGCACCTTGACGCGGCCCGAGGGCAGCATCTGCTGCGCGCCGCCCACGGTGTCGAAGTAGACCGGCACGGTGCCGCCCATCACGTCCTGCCGCGCGGGCGTGGAGCCGCGGTAGGGCACGTGGACCATCTTCAGCCCGGCCGCGCGGTTGAGCATCTCGCCGAGGAAGTGCGAGGGCGTGCCGGCGCCGTACGAGGCGAAGCTGACCTTGTCGCCCTGCGCCCTGGCCCAGGCGATGAACTCGGGCAGCGTGTTCGCGGGCACGTCCTTGTTGAGCACCAGCGCGAGCTCGAAGCGCGCGGCGTTGAGGATCGGCACGAAGTCCTTGATCGGGTCGTAGGAGAGGTTGCGGTAGGCGCTCGGGAACATCGTCATCATGCCGGCCGTGCCCAGCAGCAGCGTGTGGCCGTCGGGCGGCGCGGTCTTGACCGTCTCGACCGCGATGCGGCCGGCCGCGCCCGAGCGGTTGTCGACGATCAGCGGGCCCAGGCTGTCGCGCACTTCCTGCGCGATGGCGCGCGTCAGCACGTCCTGCGTGCCGCCCGCGGGCACGCCGATCAGCACCTTGATCGGCTGGCCCGGCGCGAAGCCCTGGGCGCGCGACAGCGCGGGTGCGAGCGCGAGGCCGCCGAGCGCGGCGACCAGCCGGCGGCGGCCGGGGGCGGGCAGGTGGGAAGCGTGCGAGGGGGAAGGCATGGGGTGAGGTCTCCGAAAGGCGCCGGTTCTGCGGGTCGTGTGCCCGCGGCTGCGGACGATTCTGGAGACGCTACAGTCGATTGATCAAATCAACCATTCCCCGGATTAACCCGAGCGCGATGCCCCAGCCCATCGATGTGCCCGTGAAAGCGACCGCTCGCAAGACGGCCAAGGCCACCATCGAGGCGGCCGAGGACGCCAGCCTCGCGTTGCCGCGCCGCCCGCTCGACGACCTGCTGCTCTACCGCCTCTCGCGCCTGCTCGCGGTGGCCGGCAGCATGGTGATCCGCCTGTGCGAAGGCCGCTTCGGCATCACGCGCCGCGAATGGCGGCTGATCGCCACGCTCGCGAGCCGCGGCGAACTCGGCTCCTCGCAGCTGGCCGAGCATGCGCAGCTCGACCGCGCGCGCACCTCGAAGGCCGTGGGTTCGCTGGTCGAGAAGAAGCTGGTCTCGCGCGTGGCGCGCGCGGGCGACCGGCGGCAGGTGCGGCTGCGGCTCACCGACAGCGGGCAGGCGCTCTACGACGAACTTTTTCCGCTCGTGACGGCGATCAATGGCGAGCTGATGGGCGCGCTCGACGCCGGCGAGGCCGAGCGCTTCGACGCGGCGCTGCACCGGCTGCAGGAGCGGGCCGAGCGCATGGTGGCGCAGGCGGTGTTGCCGAAGGCGGACCGGGGCAGGCACGCGGTGCGTTGAGGCCGGGTGACCGGGCACGGCGATCCAACGAGAGAAGAGGACCTCATGTTCGAGAAGATCAAGGCGCTGTTCGCGGCGCGACCGGCAGCGGCAACCACGCAGGCGCCCGCGCCAACCCCAGCGCCGGCAGCGGCGTCGCCCCAGGCCCCCGCCCCGCCCGACGAGGCGGTGCGGCTGCTGTCCGCCGACGATCCGGCGAATCCCTTCGTCTTCGAGGGCTACGACTGCGCGGCCTTCGCGCGGTCGATGATCTCCACCACGAAGGACCCGGGCATCGCGGCCCAGTTCTCGGCCGGCCGCACGGACCCGGGGTCGGCCCACATCGGCCAGCTTCCCGCGCAGGCCGTGGCGCTGGAATGCAGCCTGGCCTACGACGCGAAGGAGCCGCCGACCGAAGGCGTGCTGTTCAAGGCCTCGGCCATGGAGGAGAAGTGGGACATCTATCTCTACGGCGGCCGCCTCTATTTCGCGCGCAGCTGGACGGCCGCGCTGGCTTTCGTGGCCGAGTTCGAGCTGGGCGAAGGACGGCTGAGGATCCCGCGCGTGTGGGCGTCGGCCGGCAACGAGGCGCTCGCGGTTCGGCAAGTGGACTACCTGATCAAGAGCCACCTGCAACGGCGCGTCGTGCCGCATCCGCTGCCGGCCGACTTCGAGCGCGATCCCCACACGGTGGGGCTCTATTCGTTCAGCCAGTACGGCCGCGTCTGCTGGTTCGGCACCTTCGCCGACACGCTGGTCGACCGGCCCCTGAAGGCCACCGGCGCGACAGCCTGAGTCCTTTTTTGTCTTGGACGCGGGGCAGAATGGCCCGAGACCGAGGCCCGGTCGGCACACCACGAGGAGCAGCCCGATGAGTTCGATGGAAGAAGTCTGGAAATACCGCGAGGAAGTCCTCTACCCGCAGCTCTTCGGCGAGAAGCGCAAGGGCATCTTCGTGCTGGGCGCTGAAGACTTCTCGGCGCTGGGCGCGCAGGACATCGATCCGCGCTGGCTGCACCTGGGCGTGTTCGAGTTCGAGCCGACGCCCGTGCGCAACTCCTGGCTCTACGTGAGCTCGGGCGGCTCGACGCCCTGGGAGGGCGAGCCCGCCGACTACGACCCCGAGGACTATTCGTGGATCGGCACCGAGCTCGTGCTCGAGGTCCCATCGCAGGCCGGCGACACCTGGCCGATCAAGCTGCTGCAGAAGCTGCTGGCCTACAACGTGCTGCTCGCGCACGGCCGCTTCGGCGAGGACAAGCCGCCGCTGGACTACGGCGACCGCATTCCGCTGGGCGGGCCGATCGGGCAGAAGGCCGCCTCGGTGCTGCGCCATGTGGTGCTGGCGCGGCCGAGGCACTGTCCGGCGACGGCGCAGCTGGACTCGGGCAAGTTCGATTTCCTGCAGGTGGTGGGCATCTCCGACACCGAGCGCGACTGGGCCAAGGCGCGCAGTTCCGAGGACCTGGTGCGGCTGCTCGAGGTGCATGGCCACTGCCCGGTGACCGACCCGAAGCGCGCACCGGTGGCCTGAGCGCCGCATGCAGGGAGTCAGCGAGGCCGACGCGCCGCAGCGCCAGACCACGGTCGATGCGCTGCGCGGCTTCGCGCTGCTGGGCATCCTGGTGGTCAACATCGCGACCTTCGCCTCGACCTACTACGGCATGGGGCTGCCCGATCCGCTTGCGAACGCGCTGCCCGAGCGCCTCGCGGTGATCGTGCGCACCTTCGTCTTCGAGACCAAGTTCTACCTGCTGTTCTCGTTCCTGTTCGGCTACAGCTTCCAGCTGCAGAAGGCGGCAGCGCAGCGCGCCGGCCGTGCCTTCGCGCCGCGCATGGCGCGCCGGCTGCTGGCGCTGTGGCTGCTGGGCGTGGCGCATGGGGTGCTGCTCTACCAGGGCGACATCCTCACGACCTATGGCGTGATCGGCGTGGTGGTGCTGCTGCTGCACCGGCGCGGCGATCGCTTGCTGCTGGGCGCCGGCATCGCGCTGGTGCTGGGCACCGCGCTGCTGTGGGCGGCCTTCAGCGCGCTGCTGTCGTTCGCGCTGGGCGGTGGCCCGATGGACCTGCGCAGCGCCTATGCGGAAGCCGCTTCGGCGCTGCTGGCCTACCGCGGCACGCCGATGACGGTGATCGTGCAGCACCTGCGCGAGCTGTCGCAGATCTGGTGGCTCACGGCGCTGGTGCAGGCGCCGACGGCGCTCGCGATGTTCTTCGCGGGCTTCGTCGCGGCGCGGCATGCGCTGCTGGCCGATACCGGCGCGCGCCTGCCGCTGTTCCGGCGCGTGCTGGCCTGGGGGCTGGTGGTGGGGCTGCCGGGCGCGGCCTTCTATGCGCAGTCGGCGATGCGTGTCGATGGCTCGGTGCGCGACTTCCTCGGACTCTCGGTCACGCTGCTCACGGCGCCGTTCCTGAGCGCCGCCTATGCGTGCGCGCTGGTGCTGCTGTTCCGCACGCCGCGTGGTCGCGTGCTCGAAAGCTGGCTCGCGCCCGCGGGGCGCATGGCGCTGTCGAACTACCTGCTGCAGTCGGCCGTGTGCGCCTGGCTGTTCCTGGCCTACGGGCTGCGCTGGATCGGCGCGACGCCGCCGCTCGCGGCGATGGGGATCGCCTTCGCGATCTTCGGCTGCCAGCTGCCGCTGAGCCGGTGGTGGATGGGGCGCTTCGCCTATGGGCCCGTCGAGTGGCTGCTGCGGGCGTTCACGAACCTCGCGTGGCCACCGCTGCGGCGCTGAGCCCGCGGCGTATGCCGCGTACGCCGCGTATCCCGCTCAAGGCGGCGGCAGCGGCCGCGACCACAGCCAGGCCAGCACCACCGCCATGCAGCCGATGGCCAGCACCGCGGTCCAGGCCCGGTGCGCGGTGTACGAGACGATCACGGCGCACAGCGCCATGGTGACGGTGGCGCTCCACTTGGCGCGCCGGCTCACGGTGCGGCCGTGGGCCCAGTTGTGCAGCAGCGGCCCGAAGATGCGGTGGCCGAGCAGCCAGGCATGCAGCCGCGGCGAGCTGCGCGCCGCGGCCCAGGCGGCCAGCAGGATGAAGACGGTGGTCGGCATGCCCGGCACCACCACGCCGATGAGCCCGAGCACCAGGCACAGCACGGCGAAGGCATAGAACAGCGCGCGTACCAGCGGGCCTCTAGGTTCGGGGTCGGGCTTCAACGCGGCACGCTCGTGGTGGAAGGCGCGGCTCAGGCCACGGCCTGCGGCTGGAACGGCCCGGGCTCGCGCTCGGCGGGGTGGTCGTTGCCCACGCGCACCTTCGGCAGGTGCTGCGGGTACTCGCGCTGCATGAAGTCGATCAGGCCCTCGCGCACGTTGCAGCGCAGGTCGAAGGCCATGCCCGAGGTGGCGGCAGTGCACAGCACGCGGATCTGCATGGTGCGCTCGGTGGCGTCGGTCACGCGCAGGTTGAAGAAGCGGCCGTCCCATTCGGGCGAGGCCTTCACGATGCGCTCGACCTCGGCGCGCAGCGGCGCCAGCGGCATGCCGTAGTCGGCATAGACGAACACCGAGCCGAGGATCTGCGACGAATGGCGGGTCCAGTTCTGGAACGGCTTCTCGATGAAGTAGGTCAGCGGCAGGATCAGCCGGCGCTCGTCCCAGATCTTCAGCACGACGAAGGTGCCGGTGATCTCCTCGACGCGGCCCCATTCGCCCTCGACCACGAGCACGTCGTCGATGCGGATCGGCTGCGCGAGCGCGAGCTGCAGGCCGGCGATGAGGTTGCTGAACACCGGCTTGGCCGCGAGGCCGGCCACGATGCCGATGACGCCGGCCGAGGCCAGCAGGCTGGCGCCGACCTGGCGCGCGCCGGGGAAGGTCATGAGCATCATCGCGCCGCCGGCGATCACCACCACGGTCATGGCGGTGCGCGCGAGCACGCGGGTCTGCGTGAGCACGCGGCGCGCCTGCAGGTTGTCGGCAATGTCGGACGGATGCTGCGCGAGCACGCCGTCGGCGAAGCCGCCGATGGCCTTGAGCGCGAGCCAGGTGGTGGCCGCGATCAGCAGCAGGCCGTTGAGGTGGCGCACGTTCTCGATGTAGCGCAGGTCCTCGGGCGTGGCCTGCCACACCATCTGCAGCGCGATCAGCGGCAGCACCGCGCGCGCCGGGGCATGGCAGGCGACCACCATGGCATGGATGGCGGGCGCGGGGCGCGTGATGCGCTTGAGCACCATGCCGCCGATGCGGTGGACGACGAGGGCGACGGGAACGGCGATGACGGCGGCCAGCCAGGTGCCGAACCAGGGATGGGAGAGGATGGATTGCATCAGGGTCATGCCGATGCGAGTCCCGAAGCTTCCTGTTCGTTCAATGCTTGAAGAATTCGGGCCGCATCGTCTCGCAATTGGGTCGACAGCGCGGTCGCCAGGTCGAGCCGGCGCAGCAGCCAGGGGCTGATGTCGTTGTCGAAGGGATCGGGCAGCGGGATCGGGCCGCCGACGGCGGTGGAGGCCGTGCTCTCGGGCTGCGTGGGGCCCGAGGTGGGCACCGCGCCGATCGCGGCCTCGATGCGCTGCGTGGTGCGCGCGAGCGGGCCCTCGACCTCGCCGGGCGTGAGGCGGTCGCGCCGCAGCACCAGCATCGACTTGACCGCGCTGAGCTGCGCCAGCAGCTGGTAGCTGTGGGCCTGCAGGTGCTCGAGCGGCTCGACCGGCGGCTGCACCGCGCGCGGTTCGGACAGCGAACGCTGCGTGGCCTGCACCAGCGCCGAGAGGCTGTCGAAGGCCTCGCGGCGCGCGAGCCGCCATTCGAGCTCGGGGCTGCTGTCGACGGTCTGCAATTGGCCCAGGCCCAGCGCGAGCCGCGCATGGCGTGCCTGCGCGGTCAGCACGCGCGCCACCAGCGCGGGGATCTGGCTGCGTTCCCACGAGGGCAGCACGTAGCAGAAGGCCCAGGCGAGCGCGGCGCCGATCAGCGTGTCGGCGATGCGCTCGAACAGCGCGAACAGCGGTGCCGCGCCGGTGTTGAGCATGTGGGCCTGCAGCAGGCCCAGCACGGTGGCGGCCACCGCGGTGATCAGGTAGCGCCGCACCGCGAAGCTGTGGGCGATGGCCTGCGCCACGGTCAGCACCGCGAGCAGCCCGAGCGCCGAGAGATGCGCCGACAGCAGGCCGACCGCGAGCACGCAGCCCAGCAACGTGCCGGCCACGCGGTGGTTGCGCCGCTCCAGCGTCTGCGAGAGGCTGCCGCGCAGCACCACCACGATGGTCAGCAGGATCCAGTAGTCGTGCGAGCCCCAGGGCATCGACACCGCGACCGCGTAGCCGGCCGCGATCGCGAGCGCGGCGCGGATCGCGTGGCGCAGCGGCGGCGCGTCCCAGCGCCACAGGGTGAAGAAGGGGCGCCACGACCAGTCGGTGGGGCTCACGAACATCTGCCAGTTGGCGCGCACCACGGCGAGGTTGGGCTCGGCGTCGCCGCGCGCCATGGCCGACAGGCGCAGCACCTCGTCGTTGATGTGGCCGATGCGGCTCGCGAGGCCGCGCGCGAGCATGGCGGCGTTGGGGCCTGGCAGCATCGGGTGCGGGTGGCCCGAGGCCTGGTCCTCGCCATCGACGTGGATCGCCGCGAGGCGCGGCCGGCGGTCGGCCACCAGGTGCGGATGGCGGCCCATGAGCAGCGCGTCGGCCAGCCCGATCATGTCCTCGGCCAGTTCCTCGAGCACGCGGCGCATCTCGACCAGCGCGTCGGCATGGGCGGGATGGGTCTTGAGGGCGTCGAGGTCGAGTTCGCTCGCGAGCAGCTGGTCGCGCATCTCGAGCACGATCACCAGCATCGCGGCCAGCCGCTGGCGGCGCGGCGTGCGCGGCGACTCGAGCACGATGTCGCGCGTGGCCTGCAGCTGGTCGGCCAGCGCGGCCTGTTCGCGCAGCAGGCGGCCCAGCATCGGCGCGGGGGTCTCGCGCACGTCGCCGGTCTCGTCCCTGGGCGTGAACTGGCTGGCCTCGGTGCGCATCAGCGCGGCCAGCGAATACAGCACGTCGGCCACCGACTGCACGCGAAAGCGCGTGTTGAGGATCAGGTTGGCGAGCACCGACCACAGCACGTACAGCCCGGCGCCGAGGCCGAAGTGCCAGGTGCGCTCGATGGCCTCGGCCATGCCGTGCGGCGTGGGCGTGGCCATGGAGAAGATCATCGAGAACATCACCGCGATGGCGATCGGGATGCCGCGCTTGCCCCAGGCCATGGCCAGGAAGGCGAAGAAGGTGGCCGGCACCAGCAACAGGCCGAGCCGGATCGGCGCGGCGTGCAGCAGCTGCACGGCGAAGAACAGCGGCAGCCCGATCAGCGGCGCCGGCAGCATCTGCCAGAACTTGCCGCGGCGCGGGCCCGGCAGGTCGGGTGGGGCGGTGACGATCACGCCGACCGCGGCCGAGGAGGCCGCGACGGTGCCGAGCCAGAAATGCACGCCGCCCGAGATGAACAGCAGGCCGAGCGCGACCGTGAGGCCGCTGGCGACGTAGTGGCTCAGCGCGATGCGCAACGCGGCGCGCAGGCGCTGCTGCAGCACCGAGGCCTGGGTCTCGCCGCCGATGGCGCGGGCCCCTGCCATCACTTGGCGGAAGCGTCGCCCTCGAACGGGCCGGTGGCGGCGGGGGCGTCGCGGCGGATGCGGGTGAGCTTGCGCTTGGCCGGGGCGGCGGCGGGTGCCTCCGCGTTCTGGTCGTCCTCGGCGGGGCCCATCTCGGTCACGGTGCTGCGCGCGTAGATGTCTGCCGAGCCCTCGGTCTGGGGCTTGCTCGCGGCGGCCACCGCGCGCACGCGGTCGCTGGCGCGCAGCTTCTCGTCGACGCTCGCGAACTTCGAGTACTTGGCCAAGAGCGGCACCAGCTGGCCGTAGATGCGCGGCGCGCCGGCCAGGCATTCGCGCTGGTCGATGAAGTCGGGCTCGCCCGTGAAGTTGCCGATCAGGCCGCCGGCCTCGGTCACCAGCAGCGAGCCGGCCGCCACGTCCCAGGGGTTCAGGCCGGTCTCGAAGAAGGCGTCGGTGAAGCCGGCCGCCACGTAGGCGAGGTCGAGCGCGGCGGCGCCGGGGCGGCGCAGGCCGGCCATGCGCGGCATCAGGTCGGCCATGATGGCCAGGTACTGCTTGAAGTTGTCGCCGGTGCGGAACGGGAAGCCGGTGGCGACCAGCGATTCGGACAGCCGGGTGCGCTTGGACACGCGGATGCGGCGGTCGTTGACGTAGGCGCCGCGGCCCTTGGTGGCGGTGAACAGGTCGTTGCGCGTGGGGTCGTAGACGACCGCCTGCTCGATCTTGCCGCGCACCGACAGCGCGATCGACACGCAGTAGAACGGGAAGCCGTGGATGAAGTTGGTGGTGCCGTCGAGCGGATCGATGATCCAGACGTAGTCGGAATCCTTGGCGCCGTGCTCGGAGCCCGATTCCTCGGCCAGGATGCCGTGCCCCGGATACGCCGTGAGAAGCGTTTCGATGATGGCCTGCTCGCTCGCGTGGTCGATCTCGGTGACGAAATCGTTCACATGCTTCTGGGAGATGCGCACGGCCTCGACGTCGAGCGCGGCGCGGTTGATGATGGCGCCGGCGGCGCGAGCGGCCTTCACGGCCACGTTGAGCATGGGATGCAGGTTGGGGGACGACATTCTGAATTGTGAGCGTGAGCGGAACGCCTGCACGGACCCGGCAAAGGCCCGGGTGGCCGTGGCTGTCGTTCCTGACTGACTGGAAGAACTGGGGGGTGGGACCCTGAAGGACCCGGAAACCGGCCCGGCGATGCGGGCGGCGAGAATCGGGGGATTTTACCGGCTCGGCCGGTCCCCTGTCTCCCCACCCCTTTTTCATGCGCACCCGTTTCATCCTGATCCAGACCAGCCACGCCGGCAACGTGGGGGCCGCCGCCCGCGCCATGAAGACCATGGGTTTCGGCGAACTCGTGCTGGTGGCGCCGCGCTGGGCCAACGTGCTGCGGCGCGAGGAAACCATCCAGCGCGCGAGCGGCGCGCTCGACGTGCTGGCCAATGCGCGCATCGTCGAGACGCTCGACGAAGCCCTCGACGGCGTGACCCACCTGTGCGCCACCGCGATGGTGCCGCGCGACTTCGGCCCGCCGACGCGTACCCCCCGCGAGCACCTCGGCCCGCTGGCGGCCGAGGGCGATGCGCACGTGGCCTTCCTGTTCGGCTCCGAGCGCTTCGGCATGCGCAACGAGGACGTCTACCGCTGCCACGTCGCCCTGAGCATTCCGACCGACCCGAACTTCGGCTCGCTCAACCTCGGCGCCGCGATCCAGGTGATCGCCTACGAATGGCGGCTCGCGCTCGGCGGCTTCGAGGTGCGCGACGCGGTCGCGCCGCCGCCGGCGGCCGATGCCCAGGCGGTGGCCGGCATGCTCGAGCACTGGGAGCGTTCGCTGGTGGAGGTGGGCTTCCTCGATCCCGAGGCGCCCAAGAAGCTGATGCCGCGGCTGCAGCAGCTGTTCAACCGCGCCCAGCCCACGGCCGAGGAAATCCACATCCTGCGCGGCATCGCCAAGGCGATGAGCGAGGCCGCGGCCGGCAAGATCCGGCGCTGAGCGGGCCTAAAACCCCATCGCCCGTACGCGATGAGGGCCGGCTATAGACTGCGCGGCCCCCATCGTCATAACCAAAATATCCGAAGGCAGCGATGTTCTCTCGCCTGCGCGCCGACATCCGGTGCATCCTCGAACGCGACCCGGCCGCGCGCAGCGCCTGGGAGGTGCTCACGGTCTATCCGGGCCTGCATGCCGTGGTGCTGCATCGCTGGGCGCATGCGTGTTGGAACCATGGCTTCAAGTGGCCCGCGCGCTTCATCGCGCACATGGCGCGCTGGCTCACCGGCATCGAGATCCATCCGGCCGCCAAGATCGGCCGCGAGGTGTTCTTCGACCACGCCATGGGCGTGGTGATCGGCGAGACCGCCGAGGTCGGCGACGGCTGCACCATCTACCAGGGCGTGACCCTGGGCGGCACCTCGCTCTACAAGGGCACCAAGCGCCATCCGACCTTGGGCCGCAACGTGGTGGTGAGCGCCGGCGCCAAGGTGCTGGGCGGCTTCGTGGTGGGCGACGGCGCCAAGATCGGCAGCAACGCGGTCGTCATCAAGCCGGTGCCCGCGGGCGCGACCGCGGTCGGCATCCCGGCGCGCATCATCCCGTCGAAGGCCGGCGAGAGCGCCGACGTGGCCGTGCCGCAGAAATTCAGCGCCTACGGCATCACGCAGGACGACGACCCGCTGAGCCAGGCGATGCGCGGCCTGATCGACAACGCCTCGAGCCAGGAGCACCAGATCGCGCTGCTGTGGCAGGCGATCGAGAAGCTCTCGGCCCATCCCGGCACCCGGGATTGCGTGCCCGGCGACGCGGCGCGCGACGAGTGCTTCGAGGCCGAGAAGCTCACGCAGTTGGTGGGGAAGTGACGTGAGCTGGGCGCTGTTCCATCGCTTCGAGGACGAGCGGCCCACCGACTTCCACGAGCTGCGCCAGTTCGGCAATTCGCTGTGGGCCGCGAGCGGCAAGGTGCAGACCTGGGGGCGCTCCAGCGTCGCCGAGTTCGCCAGCCCCGAGGCCGCGATGGAGGCCCTGGCGCAGCGCGGCCGCGAGATCGAGGCCCAGGGCTACGTGCGGGTGCGTGAAGGCATCCACGACCCGGCCCGCGTCGACTTCGCGCTGCTCACGGCCGAGATCCGCGAGGGCGCCCGCCGCGCCTTCGAGGCCATCCGCGCGGGCGATCCCGAGCGGACCTTCCGGCTTTTCGCGCTGGGCAGCGACGAGAGCGCGATGACCATCGTCCATGCCGCCAGCGACCTCGCCCTGGGCGAGCCGGGCGAGATGGAGGACGAGAGCGAGATCTGGAGTTCCGGCGAGTGGTCGCACGACGAGGGCGGCGAGTTCCTCGACATCGCCTACCGCATGCTCCTGGCCTGCCACCGCGACGACCTGCCCTGCAGCGTGGAGTTCGACGTGCTGCACGACGGCCTGTTCGAGGCCTGCATCGCCGCGATGGCACAGCTCGATGGCGAGGAATTCTTCGGCACCGGTTCGGCACGCGAAGCGGTGGTGCTGCTGTGCCAGGTCGAGGGCGGCGAGGACATGGAAGGCTCGGTTGCCCGCCTCAACACCGCGCGCGTGGTGGACCGGCTTCGGCGCTGGATCGATCTGTGCGAATGAAGGCCGGGCCGGGCTGCTAGCGCCGCGCGGGCGCGTGCAGCGCGCCGTGCACATGCCCCGCGTGCTGGCCGAAGCCCTCGGCCTCGAGCGCGACCGCGTCGAGCTCCTGGATGATCCCGCAGGGCTGGGCCGAATCGGCGCCGCCGCATTGCCGGCGCAGCGCCTTCAGCTGCTTCTCGAGCGTGCGCAGTTCGGCGATGCGCGCCGCCACGTGGCCGATGTGGTCGTCGAGCAGCTGGTTGACCTCGCCGCAGTCCTCCTGCGGCGCATCGCGGAATTTCAGCAGGCTGCGGATCTCGTCGAGCGTCATGTCGAGCGAGCGGCAGCGCCGCACGAAGCCCAGGCGCTGCGCATGGTCCTCGCCGTAGATGCGGTAGTTGCCCTCGGTGCGCGCGGGCGCCGGCAGCAGGCCTTCGCGCTCGTAGTAGCGGATGGTCTCGACGGGCGTGTTCGCGGCCTTGGCCAGATCACCGATTTTCATGATGCGGCAGATGGATGGAAGGCTGGCGGGCGGGCCGGGCCGTGGAGGCCGGCGAAGCCCCGCCAGCGGGTGGGGGAACTGCGTTTGACTCTACACCTGCTTCAGGGTTTTCAATCGAGCCCATGACGAACCAGAACACGCTCGACAGGGACATTCGGGAGGGCGCGGCGCCCGCCGGCGCGCACGGCCATGACCATGGCCATGCGCACGATCACGGTCATGCGCCGGCGGCCGCGCCGCCCGCGCATGACGCCTGCTGCAGCCACATTGGCTGCGGCTCGGCCTCGGTCTCGGCCTTCGTGTCGGCGCCGGAGCCGGCCGACCTGCCCAAGGGCGCGACCTTGTTCCGCATTCCCACCATGGACTGCGCGGTCGAGGAGTCCGAGATCCGCCGCGCGCTCGAGCCCGTGGCCGGCATCGGCGCGCTGCGCTTCCGGCTCGGCGAACGCACGATGGCGATCACCGCCGACGCAGCGGCGCTGGCCGAGGCCCTGGCGGCGATCCGCAAGGCCGGCTTCAAGCCCGAGCCGGTGGCCGCGCCCGCGCCGGGCGCGGCGCGCAGCATCGAGCCCGCGGGCTGGAAGAGCGCCGGCCTCGCGCGCCTCATCGCGGCGCTGGTGCTGGCCATCGGCGCCGAGTCCGTTTCCTTCCTTGCGCTCGAGGGCCGTGGCTTCATGGTCTTCGAGATGGGGCTCGCGCTCGCGGCCATCGCGCTCGCGGGCCTCGACACCTACAAGAAGGGCTTCGCGGCGCTGGTGCGCGGCCGGCTCAACATCAATGCGCTGATGGCGGTGGCCGTGACCGGCGCCTTCTTCATCGGCCAGTGGCCCGAGGCCGCGATGGTGATGGCGCTCTATGCGATCGCCGAGCTGATCGAGGCGCGCGCCGTGGACCGCGCGCGCAACGCGATCCAGAGCCTGCTGGCGCTGGCGCCCGAGCAGGCCGAGGTGCGCCAGCCCGATGGCGGTTGGCGGACCGTACCCGCGAGCGAGGTGCCGCTGGGCGCGGTGGTGCGCATCCGCCCCGGCGAGCGCGTGGCGCTCGACGGCGTGGTCACGGCCGGCAGCAGCGCGATCGACCAGGCGCCGGTCACGGGCGAGAGCATCCCGGTCGACAAGACCGTGGGCGACACCGTCTTCGCCGGCACCATCAACCAGACCGCGGGGCTCGAGTTCCGCGTCACCGCGGTGGCCGCCAACACCACGCTGGCGCGCATCATCCACGCCGTGGAGGAGGCGCAGGGCACGCGCGCGCCCACGCAGCGCTTCGTCGACCGCTTCGCCGCGATCTACACGCCGGCCGTGTTCGCGCTCGCGCTGGCCATCGCGCTGTTCACGCCCTGGGCCATGGGCTGGACCTGGCTCGAGGCGATCTACAAGGCGCTGGTGCTGCTGGTCATCGCCTGCCCCTGCGCGCTGGTGATCTCCACGCCGGTGACGGTGGTGAGCGCGCTGGCCTCGGCCGCGCGCCGCGGCATCCTGATCAAGGGCGGCACCTACCTCGAGGAGGCGCGCAAGCTCAAGGCGGTGGCGCTCGACAAGACCGGCACCATCACCGAGGGCAAGCCGAAGCTGGTCGAGTCCGAGGTGCTCGGCGCCACGGCCGGCGGCGACGCGGCCGTGCTCGCCATCGCGGCCAGCATCGCGGGGCGTTCCGACCACCCGGTGTCCAGGGCCATCGCCGAGGGGCTGAAGTCGGTCGACCCTGCACTCGAGGAAGTGAATGACTTCGCCGCGCTGCCCGGCCGCGGCGTGGAAGCCGTGCACGGCGGCCAACGCTATGCGCTGGCCAACCACCGCCTGATCGAGGAGCGCGGCCTGTGCACGCCCGCGATCGAGGCCGCGCTGAAGCGCCACGAGGAAGCCGGCCGCACCGTCACCCTGCTGGCCTCGGAACAGGCGGTGCTCGCGCTGTTCGCGGTGGCCGACACCATCAAGCCCTCGTCGCAGGCGGCGGTGGCCGAGCTGCGCGCGCTCGGCGTGGTGCCCGTGATGCTGACCGGCGACAACGCCGCCACCGCCCGGACCATCGGCGCGCATGCCGGCATCGAGGACGTGCGCGGCAACCTGCTGCCCGAGGAGAAGCTCGACGCCGTGAAGGCGATGCAGCAGCGCTACGGCATGGCCGCCATGACCGGCGACGGCATCAACGACGCGCCCGCGCTCGCGCAGGCCGACATCGGCTTCGCGATGGGCGGTGCCGGCACCGACACCGCGATGGAGGCGGCCGACGTGGTGATCATGAACGACGACCTGCGCCGCATTCCCGAGACCATCCGGCTGTCGCGCCGCGCGCATGCGGTGCTGTGGCAGAACATCACGCTGGCGCTCGGCATCAAGGGCGTGTTCTTCGTGCTCGCGGTGTTCGGCAGCGCGACCATGTGGATGGCCGTTTTCGCCGACATGGGCGCGAGCCTGCTGGTGGTGGCGAACGGGCTGCGCCTGATGCGCGCCGAGAAGAACGCCGCCTGAGCTACCAGCGCGCGCCCCAGCGCTCGAGCGGCACGCGCGCCGCGTTGCAGACGTAGCTCACCGCGTGGTACCAGCCCGCGAGCATCATCAGCTCGAGCAGTTGCGCGTGGTCCCAGTGCTCGCCGAGGGCGTCCCACAGCGCGTCGTCGATGTCGCCGGTGTCGTGCAACTGGTCGACCATGCGCAGCAGCAGGGCGTCGCGCGGCTGCAGCGCGTCCAGGTCGGCATCGCGTTCGGCGGTCGCGCGCCGCTCGGCCTCGCCGAGGCCGGCCGCGTCGGCGAAACCGCTCCAGTGCACGCCCCATTCGTACTCGGCGCCGCAGCGCGCGCACACGCGCAGGATCACGAGCTCGCGCTCGCGCAGCGAGATCGAGGCCTTGCGGCCCAGGAAGTGGCGGCCCAGCTCGAGCGTGCGCTCGGCGAGCCGGGGATTCACGGCCATCACCCGAAACAGGCCCAGCACCTCGGGGGCCTGCGGTGGCGTCATGCGCGCGAGCAGTTCGGCGATGCCTTCGGGGTAGGGCGCCTCGAGCGGCGGGATGCGGGGCGCGGTCTCTGCAGTCATGGGAATTCCTTGCATAGAATGGCTCGAAATCGCTACGAAATCCGTAGCGTTGCTCCAGTCTATCGCTACGGAATGCGTAGCGCAGTAACGCACGCGACTCGCCCAACGAAACATGCAAGAGAACGAACCCGCCGAAGCCCCCACGGTGCACCGCCGCCCCGTCATGCGGCTGCTCGAGCAGCTCGGCCGAAAGGGCACCCTGCGCGTGCTGTGGGAGCTGCGCGACGGCCAGCCGCAGAGCTTTCGCGCGCTGCGCACCAGCTGCGACGAGATGTCGCCCTCGGTGCTCAACGATCGCCTGAAGGAACTGCGCGCCACCGGGATCGTGGCGCTGGTCGACGCGGGTTATGCGCTGACCGAGTCGGGCGCCGAGCTGGTGCGGCGGCTGAAGCCGCTCAACCAGTGGGCCGACCGCTGGTTCGTCCCATGACTCGGGGCACTTCCGGGCGCCGGGGGCGGTCTCCAGGATCGTCCGGATGACCGGCGCCGCAGCCTGCGATCCGAACGGCGAGCACTTGGCGTCGTTCCGCGCGCCATGGCCGCGCTGCGGACCGAGGCCGGGCGCGGCGGGACTTAACATCCGCCCATGTCCGCCACGACCCTGCTGCTGCAACTGATCGTCATCCTCGGCACGGCCCGCGTCTGCGGATGGGTGCTGCGCCACCTCGGCCAACCGGGCGTGGTCGGCGAGATGGCCGCCGGCCTGATGCTCGGGCCGGCCGTCATGGGCGCGCTGTTCCCCTCGCTGCATGGCCAGATCTTCGCGAAGGAGTCGCTGGGCGGCCTGTCGGCGCTCGCCACCGTGGGCCTGGTGCTGTTCATGTTCGTGGTCGGCCTCGAGCTGCGCGCCTCGCAGGGCGTGAAGGCGCAGCTCCAATCGGCCGGCTGGGTCGGCATCGCGAGCGTGATCGCGCCGCTGGGCCTGGGGCTGGCGATCGCGCCCGCGCTGCACCCTTCGCTGGCGCCGGCCGGCGTGGGCTTCTGGCCCTTCGCGCTGTTCATCGCGGCGGCGCTGTCGATCACTGCGTTCCCCGTGATGGCGCGCATCCTCAAGGACCGCGGCATGACGCGCACCCCATTCGGCCAGCTCTCGCTGGGCGCGGCCGCGGTGGTCGACGTCTTCGCCTGGGTGCTGCTGGCCTTCGTGGTGGCGCTGGCCGGCGCGGGCGAGGGGTTCCTCGGGCTGCTGCGCACCGGCGGCGGCGCGGTGGCGCTGTTCGCCTTCCTGTTCCTCGGCCTGAAGCCGGCCTATGCCTGGCTGCTGCGCACCCGCGCGCCCGACGGCGAGCCGTCGACCACGGTGCTGGCCTCGCTGATGATCGGCCTGCTGGTCTCGGCCATGCTGACCGAGTGGCTGCACCTGCATGCGGTGTTCGGCGCCTTCCTGTTCGGTGCCTGCCTGCCGCGCGACGACCGCCTGCTGCGCTCGCTGCAGGAGCGCATCGAGCCGCTGTCGATCGTGCTGCTGATGCCGCTGTTCTTCGCGCTCGCGGGGCTGGGCACCACCGCCAGCGCCTTCTCGGGCGCGGGCATCGGCGCGCTGCTGCTGATCGTCGCGGTCGCGAGCGTCGGCAAGCTGGCCGGCGGCGCGATCGGCGCGCGCCTGGCCGGCTACGGCTGGCGCGACAGCCTGGCCACCGGCGCGTTGATGAACGCGCGCGGGCTGATGGAGCTGATCGTCATCAAGATCGGCCTCGACGTCGGCCTGATCGGCCCCGAGCTCTTCACCATGCTGCTGGTGATGGCGCTGGCGACCACGGCGATGACGGGGCCGCTGATCCATCTGGTGCTGGGGCGCAAGGCGCGCGCGGCCGAGGCGGCGCGCGCGGAATCGTAGGCGCGGGCGTCCGCGTCTTGCGCGCGGACCAGGGCGAGGGCACCCAGGGCGCGGGCATCAGCGCGGCGCGCTGCATCGCGCAGCGGAAAGTCGGGTCGAGAAAGGCAGGGGCATCGGCGGCTCCGGTTCGAAGAGGCGCGCATCCTCTGCCCGGCCGTCTTTCCACGGGCTTACCGCGCGCAGGCGGGCCGGTAAGACCGCGGTAAGACTGCCGCATCGAGCATCCGGGCTTCCCTGACAACCCGATTGGCTTCGCCATGCCGCGTGCTTCCTCGCTCTCTTGCTTCTCCTTCTTTTCCCGTTGCCTGCCCGTGCTCGCGGGCCTGTCGCTGGCCCCGTGGGCCGTGCCCGCCTGGGCACAGGACACGGCCCTCGAACAATCGCTCGCCGAGCCTTCGGCCGCCCCGTCCGACGACCGCGCCCGCTGGGGCCTGGGCATCGCGGCCGGCGTCAAGCAGCAGCCGTACACCGACGCCGGCAACAAGACCCAGGGCCTGCCGCTGGTCTATTTCGAGAACCGCCATGTGCGCGTGTTCGGCACCGGCGCCGAACTCAAGCTGCCGGCGCTTGAGCTGGGCGGCCGCTCCTCGCTGTCCTTCGGCCTGCGCGCCCGCTACGGCCTGGGCGGCTACAAGCCCGACGACGCACCCGTGCTCTCGGGCATGGAGGAGCGCAAGGGCAGCATCTGGCTCGGCGCCGGCCTCGTCTGGCGCAACGAGCTGGCCGACGTCTCGCTCGAATGGCTCGGCGATGCCTCGGGCAAGAGCAAGGGCCAGCACCTGCGCCTGGGCGTGCAGCGCGACTTCCGCGCCGGCCGCTTCACCTTCACGCCGCGCCTCGAGGCCGTGTGGGTCGACGACAAGTACGTCGACTACTACTACGGCGTGCGCGCGCAGGAGGTCCGCATCGGGCGGCCGCTCTACCTGGGCCGCTCCAGCGTCAACACCGAGATCGGCCTGCGCGTGGGCTATGCCATCGACCGCCACCAGTCGGTGTTCGTCGACGTCGGCTCCACCCAGCTGGGCAAGCAGATCAAGAACAGCCCGCTGGTGAACCGCTCCAGCCTGGGTTCGGCCTCGCTCGGCTATCTCTACCGCTTCTGAGGCATCCTCGGACGCATGAACCGCATCGCGCTGATCGAGGACCACGAACGCATGGCCGCGCTGGTCTGCAAGGCGCTGTCGGGCGCGGGCATCGAGGCCGATGTCTTCGGCCGCATCGACAGCGCCGCGCATGCGCTGCGCGGCACCGACTATGCGGCGCTGGTGGTCGACCGCGGCCTGCCCGATGGCGACGGCCTGGAGCTGGTGCGCCGGCTGCGCGCGGCCGGCACGCGCACCCCGTGCCTGATGCTGACCTCGCGCGATGCGCTGCACGACCGCGTCGATGGCCTCGAATCGGGCGCCGACGACTACCTGGCCAAGCCCTTCTCGATGGAGGAACTGGTGGCGCGCGTGCGCGCGCTGCTGCGCCGGCCGGTGCAGCTGCAGAGCCTCTCGCCGGCCCATGGCGACATCCGCATCCAGCCTGACAGCGGCACGCTGGCCTGCGGCTCCGAGGCGGTCACGCTGGCGCCGGCCGAGCTGCAGATCATGCTGTGCCTGGTACGCGCCGGCGGGCAGACCGTGCGGCGCGGCGCGCTCGAATCGGCCGCCTGGGGCCTGTCGGAAGCGGTCACGCCCAATGCGCTCGACGTGGCCCTGCACCGGCTGCGCAGGAAGCTGCAGGCCGTGGACTCGAGCCTGCAGATCGCCAACGTGAGAGGCCACGGCTATGCGCTTCGCGCCGCCGCGTAGCCTCGGCACGCGCCTGCTGGCCACCTACGTGGCCGGCGTGCTCGTGTGCATCGTACTGATCGCCGCGGGCGGCGCCGTGGCGCTCTCGCTGCGCGGCCAGGTGTTCAACGAGAGCATCGCCAACCATGCGCGCCTGATCGGTCGCGCGTTGCGCTTCGACGGGGCCGGGCAACCGGTCGGCTTCGACGAATCGCGGCTCGCGATGTGGCTCTACGCGGGCATGGGGCGCGAGACCTCGGTGCGCGTGTTCGACGCGGCGGGCCGGGTCGCGCTGCCCGCGGGGCACGGCCTGGCGGCGCTGCGCGCGGAGAACGGCAGCTTCGAGCCGGAGGGCCATTCCTTCGACGCGGTGGCGGACGGCGTGCCGGTGCGTGCCGCGACCCAGGCCATCGAGCATGGCGGGCAGCGCTGGTACGTGCAGGTGGCGATCAGCCAGCGCCTGATCGAGCTCATGGACCGCGGCGTCGGCCTGCCGGCGCTGGGGCAGGGCATGCTGTTCGCGGGGCTGGCGTCGGTGCTGCTGTTCGCCATCGCCATGTACTTCACGCTGGGCCGCATGCTGCGGCCGCTGCGTGCGGCGTCCGACAGCGCCGCGCGCATCACGCCGCGCACGCTCGATGCGCGGCTCGAGGTGCGCGGGCTGCCGTCCGAGATGCTGCCGCTGATCGAGGCCTTCAACCGCGCGCTCGACCGGCTCGAGCGCGGCTATGTCGCGCAGCAGGATTTCCTCGGCACGGCGGCGCACGAACTCAAGACCCCGCTGGCGCTGATCCGCGCCCAGATCGAGCTGCATGGCGCGGGCGATGCCGGCTTCGATCGCGAGGCGCTGCTGCGCGACGTCGACCAGATGGCCCGGCACGTGAACCAGCTGCTGCACCTGGCCGAGGCCACCGAGCTGCGCAACTACGAGATCGGCCTGGTGCACCTGGCCGCGCTGGTGGACGAGGTGGGCGACTACCTGGCGCGGCTGGCCGAACGGCGCCAGGTGCGGCTCGACCTGCGCGTGGCCTCCGAGTCGCTCGGCTGGCGCGCCGACCGCGGGGCGCTGTTCACGCTGCTGAAGAACCTGCTCGAGAACGCGATCCAGCATTCGCCGCCGAACGCGACGGTGCGGCTGGTGGCCGACGAACAGCGGATCTCGGTGCGCGACCAGGGGCCCGGGCTGAGCGCCACCGAGTTGCCGAAAGTCTTCGAGCGCTTCTGGCGCGGCGCCGGACGGCGCGACGAAGGCTCGGGCCTGGGGCTTGCGATCTGCCAGGAGATCGCGCTCGCGCATGGCTGGCAACTGACGGTGCGCAGCGCGGCACCGGGGGCCGAGTTCGTGGTCGCGCGCGAAGCCTCCTAGCGGGTCCTAGCGCGGCGTCATCGACGGCGCCGCGGCCGCCGCCTGCGCGCGCAACTGCAGCGCCGCTTCCAGCCGCAGCCGTTCCTCGGGCGTGAAGAGCTGCTGCTTCATCTGTTCGAGCGACTGCGCATCGGCCTTCGCCGACTGCAGTGCCGCGTACTGCGCGAGCCGCCCCTGCCAGTCGCGCTCCTCGCGGTCGAGCTGGGCGAGCTGCTGCGCGGCCGGCGCGCCGTACTGCGCACTGCGCTCGGCGAAGCGTTCCTGGTCGCTGGCGCCGCGCGCCTCGAGCGCCGCGGTCTGCGAGGCCACCTGGAGCTGGGCCACGGTCCCGGCGCGCTGGGCGCGCTGCGTCTCGCCGAGGCTGCGCTCGTTGTCCTCGAGCGCGGCCTGGCGCTGCGCGGGCGTGAGGCCGGCGTTGCGCTCGATCTCGAGCCGCGCGAGGCTGTAGCGGTCGAAGTCGTCGTCGGCAGCGAACAGCGCCTGGTATTCGTCGGGCATGAAGTGCCGCTCGCGCACCCGGCGGCGCGCCTCGACCGTGTCGCGCAGCGCGCGCGGATCGCCGAGGTCGGCCGGCAGCTGCAGCGCGCCGAGCGCCACGCGGTAGTCGACGTAGCGGCCCAGCAGCGCGCGGGCGCGCGCCGCCTCGTGCGGCGCGAAATGCGTGGGCACCAGCGCCTCGACGCGGCGCTTGAGCTCCTCGGGGCTCGCGGCCTCGCCGGCTTCGAGCAAGAGCGCCTCGATGCGGTCGCGCAGGTGCGGCGTGAGGAAGCTGTCGGCGATGGCGGCGGGCGCGGTGGCCGCGGGTGCCTGCGGCAGCGGCGCGGGGCCGGCCGATGTGGCCTCGCCGGTGCGCGCCTCGCCGTCCGCCGGGCCCGACGCGCCGAACCACCAGCCGCCGAGCGCCACCACCGCGACCGCGGCCAGAACCAGGGGCCAGCGGCGCGTCACAGGCCGATCTGCTTGAGGCGGGTGGCGTGCTGGCGGTACAGCGCGACCGGATCCGGCGCGAGCCAGTCGCGCACGCCGAGCAGCTGGTTCACCTCGTCGAGGTGGTTCTGGCGGTAGTTGCCCCAGATGCTTGCCCAGGCGCGAGGAGCACACGGCCACGAGGCCGTCGTTGGTCTCGCCGAAGCTCAGGCCCAGCAGGCCGAGCGAAGCATCGCTGGGGTCGAGCAGGTTGGTCACGGGCTGCTTGCCGGTCCACGAGTAGTAGCGCACGCCGCTGACGACCTCGGCGCCGTCGCCGCAACCCGTGGGCACGGCCTGCGGGAAGCGGCGCGTGAAGTCGGCCGAGCCGGCCGCGGTCAGCGAGTTCAGCGCGGCCACCGGCATCTGCGGCAGGCCGGTGCCGCCCGAGCCGAGGTTGATGAGCGCGACGAAGGCGTTCACCGCGCCGTTGAGCACGCTCTCGCCGAGCGAGCCGGCCGGCACGGTGCCGCGCAGGATGTCGGCCACGCGCGAGCCCTTGTGCGGGCCGGCCACGGAGGTGACCGAGGCCACCAGCTGCGGCGCCACGCCGGCCACGTAGCGCACGGTCGGGCCGCCATGCGAATGGCCCACCAGGTTGACCTTGGCGGCGCCCGTGATCGCCAGGATGTTCTTCACCTGCGCGAGCAGCTGTTCGCCGCGCACCTCGGTGCTGTTGGCGGCCGACACCTGCGCCACGAACACGCGCGCGCCGCTGCGCTGCAGCGCCGAGGGAATGCCGTACCAGTAGTCGACGCCGAACAGCGAATCGAAACCGAACAGGCCGTGCACGAGCACGATCGGGTACTTGGTCTGCGTGGCGGTGTCCTGCGCCTGCGCGGTGGCCGCGAAACTGACCATGCCCAGCAGGGCGAGGACCGTGGAAAGCGCCAGGCGGCGCAGCAGGCCACCGAAAAATCCATTCATGCTGATCTCCTTGGGTGCCGGTCAATAAACGAACGTCCGTGCTTTTTATTGAGGGCGGATTCTTGGGGGCGCAGCCCCTGCGTCGTATCGGGATAAACCCGGCTTGGCCGACGAAAGGTACGCGCAGTTCCGCGAAGGAAGCCCAAAGTTCTCGGGCGTTGCGGGGACGATGAAGAAGAAAGGCGTCAGCGGCTCGCGGCGGCCGACCGCTGGCGCATCACCGGTTGCGTTGGCACCGTGAAGCCGATGCGCGTGGTGCCGTCCTGGCTCGATGCGAACACGCGGCCGCCATGCATCCGTGCGATCGCCTCCACGATGGCCAGGCCCAGCCCATGGTGGCGGGCCGAGCCGTCGCGCGCCGGGGCCGCGCGGTAGAAGCGCTCGAACAGGCGCGGCAGTACCTCGGGCGCGATCGGCGCGCCGCGGTTGACGAGCGCCAGTGCGATCGCATCGCGCTGGCTCCCGGGGCCGCTGTCGGGCCCGATCTCGATCGCGATGGCCGAGTCCGGCGCGGCGAAACGGATGGCATTGCCCAGCAGGTTCGACAGCGCGCGCCGCACCAGTGCGGCATCGACGTCGACCCTGGCATCGCCTTCGACGCGAGCCCGCAGCCCGGCCTCCTCGAGCATCGCGTCGTGGAAGTCGATCACGTCCAGCGCCTGCGCCGCCAGGCTCACGGTGGCGCGCGAGCGCGTCGCGCCGCCGCGCTCGGCCTGCGAGAGGAACAGCATGTCGGTCACGATGCCCGAGAGGCGCCCGATCTCCTCGAGGTTGGAGGCCAGCACGGCCTGCAGTTCCTCGTTGCCGCGCGGCCGGGTCAGCGCGAGTTCGGTCGAGCCGATCAGGTTGGCCAGCGGCGTGCGCAGCTCGTGCGCCACGTCGGCGTTGAAGGACTCGAGCTGCACGTAGGCGCGCTGCACACGCAACAGCAGTGCGTTGAACTGCGTGATCCAGGGTTGCAGCTCCTCGGCGAATGCCTGCGCGTCGATCGGCTCGTTGGGCCGGTCGGGCGCCATCGCCGCGGTGCGCTCGGCCAGCGCCTTCAGCGGCCGCAGCCCGCGCCGCACCAGCCAGAAGCCGGTCAGCGAGACCAGCGCCGTGCCCAGCAGCACCGCGCCCAGCAGGGTCCAGGCCAGGCGCTCGAGCAGGCGCGCGTCGTTGGTCACGCTGATGCCGATCGAGACCGTGAGCGGCCCCGCCTGCGCGCCCGGCGCGCGCCACGGCATGCGCCGATCGCTGCGCACCCAGCGCCCGCCGGCCGGCGGCGCGGGAGCGGAAGATGACGTCGCCGGTGGCGGTGACGATGGAGAGGCTGAACTCGTCCTCCATCGAGAAGAAGTCCTCGAGCTTGTGCCGCAGGGTCGAGAGATCGCCGGCCCTCTCGCTCTCGGCCAGCAGGTGCTGCACCAGCTCGGCCTTGTGCGCGATCTCGGTGTCCTGCTTGGCGCCGAAGTTCCAGGCCGTGACGAGGTAGACCGCGAGGCACACCACGCTGAGGCCGAAGAAGGTCTGGGCCGCGAACCAGAGCGACAGCCGGCGGCGTATCGAGGGCGCGCGCATGCTCGGGCCTTCAGGCCCAGGAGCGGTCTTCGAGCACGTAGCCCATGCCGCGCACCGTGTGCAGCAGCTTCACCTCGAAGGGATCGTCGATCTTGCCGCGCAGCCGACGGATCGCCACCTCGACCACGTTGGTGTCGCTGTCGAAGTTCATGTCCCACACCTGCTCGGCCAGCGTGGTGCGCGAGAGGATCTGGCCGCGCCGGCGCAGCAGCACCGTCAGCAGCATGAATTCCTTCGAGGTCAGGTCGACGCGCTTGCGCGCGCGCTGGCACTTGCGGCTCGCGAGGTCGAGTTCCAGGTCGGCCAGACGCAACAGTGTGGCGTCTTGGGCCTGGCCGCGGCGCAGCAGGGCCTGGATGCGCGCGAGCAGTTCCGAGAACGAGAAGGGCTTGACCAGGTAGTCGTCGGCGCCCTGCTGCAGGCCGTTGACGCGGTCCTCCACCTTGTCGCGCGCGGTCAGCACCAGCACCGGGACGTTCTTGGTGCGGCGTATCGCCTTGAGCACCGCGAATCCGTCGATGCCCGGGAGCATCACGTCGAGCAGGATCAGGCCGTAGTCGCCCTCGGTGGCCAGGTAGCGGCCTTCGATGCCGTCGCGCGCGATGTCGACGACGTAACCGTTCTCCTCCAGGCCCTTCTTGAGGTAGTCGCCCAGCTTCGGGCTCGTCCTCGATGACAAGAATTCGCATCGCCGGATGGTAATGAAACAGGGGCTCCGCAGGGGGTTACAAATTCGTAATCCGCATGACGGACAAGGGCCCATCGAGGCGTCGTACTGTGCGCTGCACCCGCATTCCGTGGGGTCTTGAGAGGCCCGGCACCGCAAGTGCCGTCGATATACTCCCGCTCCCATGCGCCGCTGGCTGTTGATCTTCCTGGTGTTCCTGCTTCCGCTCCAGTACAGCTGGGCGATGTCGGCCGCCTATTGCGCGCACGAGCAGGACGCGCAGACGCAGCACTGGGGCCACCACGAGCATCCGGGCAACGCGGCCGAGGATCGCAGCCACGCCGACGCCGGCACGTCGAAGGACGCCGGCAACGCGCCGAACCCCGCGATCGGCGATTGCGCCCTGTGCCACTTCGGTCATGCGCAGCACGCGGTGGCCGCGCCCGCGGTGATGCCCGGCCTCGCATTCGATCCGCAGGGCCCGCGCGCCGTGCTCGCCGAGTCCTTCGACTCGCACATTCCCGAAGTGCCCGTGCGTCCCGCATGGACTCTCGCCGCCTGATCCGGCGAGAGCACGCCTTCATAACCTTTCAGCACTGACACCGTTCATGCACTGAGCTCTCGCCGGATTTTCCCGTTCGTTGTTTCGCAACCCAGGAGAATCCGATGCGCACGCTCTTCGTGCCGCTGGCCGTGTTGGCCTTGGCGGTACCCCCGGTCTTCGCCGAGCCTTCGCTGCCCGCGCAGCAGGCCGCGGCCGGCACTTCCATCTCTTCATCGCAGGCAGCCGCCAGCCTCGAGCCCGCGGGCCCGCTGACCCTGCGCGGCGCGCTCGCGCTGGCGTTCCAGGCCGATCCCGGCCTGTTCGCGGCGCGGCGCGAGCGCGAGGCCACCGATGGCGCGCTGCTGCAGGCCGGTGCCTGGCCCAATCCCACGCTCGACGTGACGCTCGAGGACACGCGGCGCGACAACCGCACCACCACGGTCCAACTGAGCCAGCCGATCGAACTCGGCGGCAAGCGCGCGGCGCGCGTGAGCGCGGCCGAACGCGCGCGCGACCAGGCCGAAGCCGCGCTCGCGGCCAAGCGCGCCGATCTGCGCGCCACCGCGATCACGCTGTTCTTCGAGGTGCTGTCGGCGCAGGAACGACTGCGGCTCGCGCAGGACTCGGTCGGCCTCGCGCAGGCGGCCACGCGCGCCGCGGCCAACCGCGTGGCGGCCGGCAAGGTCTCGCCGCTGGAGGAGACGCGCTCGCGCGTGGCCGAGGCCGGCATCCGCGTCGAGCTGATGCAGGCCGAGGGCACCCTGCGCACCGCGCGCCAGCAGCTCGCGGCGCTGTGGGGCAATCCGGCGCCGCGCTTCACGCAGGTCGACGGCGCGGTCGACAGCCTGCCCCAGCCCCTGGGCGAGCAGGAGCTGGCGCTGCGCCGTGCCGAGGCACCGGCGCTGCGCCAGGCGCGGCTCGAGGTCGAGCGCCGGCGCGCGCTGTCCGAACTGGAGCGCGCCAGGCGCATTCCCGACGTGACCGTGTCGCTGGGCGCCAAGCGCGTGCCGGCCTCCGAGGCCGAGGGCGGTGCCGGCGGTTCGCGCCGTGACCAGGTGGTGCTGGGGCTGTCGGTGCCGCTGCCGATCTTCGACACCAACCGCGGCAACCTCGCCGAGGCCCTGAGCCGCGAGGAGAAGGCGCGCGACGAGCTCGCCGCGGCCGAACTGCAGCTGGGCGCCGACCTGGCGCAGGCGAGCGAACGGCTGCGCTCGGCGCGTGCCACGGCCCAGACCCTGCAGCGCGACGCGCTGCCCGGCGCGGCCGAGGCCTGGCGCGCAGCCACCAAGGGCTTCGAGCTCGGCAAGTTCAGCTTCCTCGAGGCGCTCGATGCGCAGCGCACCTTGTTCCAGGTGCGCGCGCAGTACCTGCTGGCGCTGGCCGAGGCGCACCGCGCCGCGGGCGAGCTCGACCGGCTGCTCGGCACCGAGGGCCTGGCCGACGACCTCGCCACACCGGCCCCCATGGCCACCACTCCGTCTTCCGCTTCTTCCGCTGTCACCCGCTGAGGTTTTTTCATGAGCATCGAACAAGAACGCAAGAGCCCCACGTCCGCGGTGGGCCGCAAGCAATGGATCGCGATCGCCGTCGTGCTGGCCGCGGGGCTGGGCATCGGCGCGCTGATCCTGCGCGGCGAGCCCGGCAAGTCCGGTGGCGGCGGCCATGCCGAATCGGCCGCGCATGCCGACGAGGAGCATCACGAGAAGAGCGGCAAGGAAGCCGCGGGCCACGGCCATGACCACGAGCATGCGAAGGGCCATGCCGATGGCGAGCACCACGAGGAGGAAGGAGGCAAGGGCGAGAAGAAGGCCGGCGACGACGGCCACGGGCACGGGGCCAAGGAGGAGGCCAAGGGTGAAACGAAGGCCGAGCCCAAGGCCGCCGGCGGCCACGAAGACGAGGACCGCAGGATCGCCTTCACCGAGGCCCAGATCCAGGCCGCCGGCATCGCGATCGAGACCACCGGCCCCGCGAACATCCGCACCGCGCTGCAGCTGCCGGGCGAGATCCGCTTCAACGAGGACCGCACGGCGCACGTGGTGCCGCGCGTGCCGGGCGTGGTCGACAGCGTGCCGGCCAACCTCGGGCAGGAGGTCAAGCGCGGCCAGGTGCTGGCGGTGATCTCGAGCCCGGCGCTGTCGGAGCTGCGCAGCGAGCTGCAGTCGGCGCAGCGCCGGCTCGAGCTCGCGCGCAGCACCCACGAGCGCGAGAAGAAGCTGTGGGAGGAGAAGATCTCGCCGCAGCAGGACTACCTGCAGGCGCAGCAGGCGATGCAGGAGGCGCAGATCGCGGTCGCCAACGCGAACCAGAAGCTGCTGGCGCTCGGCGCCGTGCCGGGTTCGGGCGGCGGCGCGCTGGGCCGCTACGAGCTGCGCGCGCCGTTCGACGGGCTGGTGGTCGAGAAGCACATCTCGCTCGGCGAATCGGTCAAGGAGGACGCCAACGTCTTCACCGTCTCCGACCTCTCCAGCGTCTGGGCCGAGATCAGCGTGCCCGCGCAGCACCTGCCGCTGGTGCGCACCGGCGAGACGGTCAACATCCGCTCCACCGCCTTCGACCAGGTGGCGCAGGGCAAGGTCTCGTACGTGGGCGCGCTGCTCGGCGCGCAGACGCGCACCGCGACCGCGCGCGTGACGCTGGCCAACCCGCAGCGCGTGTGGCGCCCGGGGCTGTTCGTCAACGTCGAGCTGGTGGCCTCCGAACTGCAGGCGCCGGTCACGGTATCGGCCGAGGCGGTGCAGAGCGTGGAGGACAAGCCCACCGTGTTCCTGCGCGTGCCCGGCGGCTTCATGCCGCAGGCCGTGCAGACCGGTCGCAGCGACGGCCGGCGCATCGAGATCACCGGCGGCCTGAAGCCGGACCAGCCCTATGCCGCAGCGGGCAGCTTCGTCGTCAAGTCGCAGCAGGGCAAGGCCTCCGCGACCCACACCCACTGAGGGCGCACGATGTTCGAACGTGTGATCCGATTCGCCATCGAGCAGCGCTGGCTGGTGCTGCTCGCGGTGCTGGGCATGGCCGCGCTCGGCGTGTTCAGCTACCAGAAGCTGCCCATCGACGCGGTGCCCGACATCACCAACGTGCAGGTGCAGATCAACACCGCCGCGCCCGGCTACTCGCCGCTCGAGACCGAGCAGCGCGTGACCTATCCGATCGAGACCGTGATGGCCGGCCTGCCGGGCCTGCAGCAGACGCGCTCGCTGTCGCGCTACGGCCTGTCGCAGGTGACGGTGATCTTCAAGGACGGCACCGACATCTACTTCGCGCGCCAGCTCGTCAACGAGCGCATCCAGTCGGCGCGCGAGAAGATGCCCGAGGGGATCTCGCCGGTGGTGGGGCCGATCTCCACCGGCCTGGGCGAGATCTACCTCTGGACCGTGGAGACCGAGGAGGGCGCGAAGCGGCCCGACGGCCAGCCCTACACCTCCACCGACCTGCGCGAGATCCAGGACTGGATCATCAAGCCGCAGCTGCGCAACGTGCCGGGCGTGACCGAGATCAACTCCATCGGTGGCTACGCCAAGGAGTTCCAGATCGCGCCCGATCCCGCTAAGCTGCTCGCGCACGGCCTCACGATGACCGACATCGTGACCGCGCTCGAGCGCAACAACGCCAACGTGGGCGCGGGCTACATCGAGAAGCGCGGCGAGCAGTACCTGATCCGCGCGCCGGGCCAGGTGAAGTCGGCCGAGGACATCGGCAACGTGATCCTCGGCAACGCGCAGGGCGTGCCGCTGCGCGTGTCCGACGTGGCGCAGGTCGGCATCGGCCAGGAGCTGCGCACGGGCGCGGCCACCGACAACGGCCGCGAGGTGGTGCTCGGCACGGTGTTCATGCTGATCGGCGAGAACAGCCGCAGCGTCTCGCAGGCGGTCGACCGCAAGATGCAGGAGATCAACCGCACGCTGCCCGAGGGCGTGAAGGCGGTGACGGTGTACGACCGCACGGTGCTGGTCGACAAGGCCATCGCCACGGTGAAGAAGAACCTGCTCGAGGGCGCGGTGCTGGTGATCGCGATCCTGTTCCTGTTCCTCGGCAACATCCGCGCGGCCATCATCACCGCGCTGGTGATCCCGCTGTCGATGCTGTTCACCTTCACCGGCATGGTGAACCAGCGCATCAGCGCCAACCTCATGAGCCTGGGCGCGCTCGACTTCGGCATCATCATCGACGGCGCGGTGGTGATCGTGGAGAACTGCGTGCGGCGCCTGGCCCATGCGCAGGCCCACAAGGGCCGGCCGCTCACGCGCAGCGAGCGCTTCCACGAGGTCTTCGCGGCCTCGCAGGAGGCGCGCCGGCCGCTCTTGTTCGGCCAGCTGATCATCATGATCGTGTACCTGCCGATCTTCGCGCTCACCGGCGTCGAGGGGAAAGCTGTTCCACCCGATGGCCTTCACGGTGGTGATCGCGCTACTGGGCGCGATGATCCTGTCGATCACCTTCATCCCGGCCGCCGTGGCGCTGTTCATCGGCAGCAAGGTCGGCGAGAAGGAGAACCGGCTGATGACCTGGGCGCGGCGCGCCTACGAGCCGCTCTTGGCGCGCGTGATGAAAGCCAAGCCGCTGGTGATCACGCTGGCCTCGGTGGCGGTGGTGCTCTCGGGCCTGCTGGCCACGCGCCTGGGCACGGAGTTCGTGCCCAGCCTCGGCGAGGGCGATTTCGCGATCCAGGCGTTGCGCATCCCGGGCACCAGCCTCACGCAGTCGGTCGAGATGCAGCAGCAGCTCGAGCGCACGCTGAAGGCGAAATTCCCCGAGATCGAGCGCGTGTTCGCTCGCACCGGCACGGCCGAGATCGCTTCCGACCCGATGCCGCCGAACATCTCCGACGGCTACATCATGCTCAAGCCCGAGAGCGAATGGCCCACGCCCCGGCGCAGCCGCGCCGAACTGCTGGTGGCGGTGCAGGAGGAGGTCGAGCAGCTGCCGGGCAACAACTACGAGTTCTCGCAGCCGATCCAGCTGCGCTTCAACGAGCTGATCTCGGGCGTGCGCAGCGACGTGGCGGTGAAGATCTTCGGCGACGACATGGCGGTGCTCGAGAAGACCGCCGCGCAGGTGGCGGGCGTGCTCAACGGCATCGGCGGCGCGGCCGAGGTCAAGGTCGAGCAGACCACGGGCCTGCCGATGCTCACGGTGGAGATCGACCGCGGCAAGACCGCGCGCTACGGCCTCAACGTGGGCGACGTGCAGGACGCGGTGTCGATCGCGGTCGGCGGCCGCGAGGCGGGCACCCTGTTCGACGGCGACCGGCGCTTCGGCATCGTGGTGCGCCTGCCCGAGAACCTGCGCACCGACCTGGAGGCGATCCAGCGGCTGCCGATCGCGCTGCCGCGCGGCACGGCGGCGCCCGCGGGCATCGCCGGCGGCACGGTGCAGGGCGCCACCGGCGCCGCGCCCGAGGGCCAGCGGCTGAGCTTCATCCCGCTCGGCGAGGTCGCCACCTTGTCGCTCGCGCCCGGTCCCAACCAGGTCAGCCGCGAGGACGGCAAGCGCCGCATCGTGGTCAGCGCCAACGTGCGCGGGCGCGACCTCGGCTCCTTCGTCGCCGAGGCCGAGCAGGCAATGCAGTCGGTGCGCATTCCCGTGGGCTACTGGACCGACTGGGGCGGCCAGTACGAGAACCTCGAGTCGGCGACGAAGCGGCTGCAGATCGTGGTGCCGGTGTCGCTGCTGCTGGTGTTCGTGCTGCTGTTCGCGATGTTCGGCAACCTCAAGGACGGCCTGCTGGTCTTCACCGGCATTCCGTTCGCGCTCACGGGCGGCATCGTGGCGCTGTGGCTGCGCGACATCCCGCTGTCGATCTCGGCCGCGGTGGGCTTCATCGCGCTGTCGGGCGTGGCGGTGCTCAACGGGCTGGTGATGCTGTCGTTCATCCGCAACCTGCGCGAGGGCGGCCTGCCGCTCGACGCGGCGATCCGCGAGGGCGCGCTGACGCGGCTGCGGCCGGTGCTGATGACCGCGCTGGTGGCCTCGCTGGGCTTCGTGCCGATGGCCATCGCCACCGGCACCGGCGCCGAGGTGCAGCGGCCGTTGGCCACGGTGGTGATCGGCGGGATCCTGTCCTCGACCGCGCTCACGCTGCTGGTGCTGCCGCTGCTCTACCGGATCGCGCACCGGCGCGACGAGGACGAGACCGAGGAGGAGATCCGCGAACGGCAGCAGGGCGCGCCCATCGAGCCCGAACCGCAGGCATCCCATGGCCCATGAGCATTCGCACGGCGCGGGCGCCAACGAGAAGGCGCTGCGCTGGGCCTTGCTGCTGACCTCGACCTACCTCGTGGCGGAGGTGGTCGGCGGGCTGGTCTCGGGCAGCCTCGCGCTGCTGTCCGATGCCGCCCACATGTTCACCGACACGGTGGCGCTGGCGATCTCGCTGGCCGCCATCCGCATCGGCCAGCGGCCGGCCGACCGGCGCCGCACCTTCGGCTACCACCGCTTCGAGATCCTCGCGGCGCTGCTCAACGCGGTGCTGCTGTTCCTGGTGGCGATCTACGTGCTCTACGAGGCCTGGCGGCGCATCGCGGCGCCGGCCGAGATCCAGTCGACCCTGATGCTGCTGGTGGCCGCGGGCGGGCTGGTCGTCAACCTGGTCGGCATGCGCCTGCTGGCCGGCGACAAGGACAGGAGCCTCAACGTCAAGGGCGCCTACCTCGAGGTCTGGGCCGACATGCTGGGCTCGGTGGGCGTGATCGTCGGCGCCCTGGTGATCCGCTTCACCGGCTGGGCCTGGGTCGATTCGCTGATCGCGGTGGCCATCGGCCTGTGGGTGCTGCCGCGCACCTGGCGCCTGCTGCGCGAGAGCCTCAACGTGCTGCTCGAGGGCGTGCCCGACGAGGTCGACCTGCCCGAGGTCGAGCGCGCCCTGCTCGCGAGCGAGGGCGTGGCCAGCCTGCACGACCTGCACGTGTGGGCGCTGTCCAGCGGCAAGGTGAGCCTCAGCGTGCACGTGGTGAGCGCGCCCGGCGTCGACGACCTCGCGCCGCTGGTGCAGCGGCTGCGCGCGCTGCTGGCCGAGCGCTTCGACATCCACCATTCGACCGTGCAGGCCGAGCGCGTGCCTTGTGAGCAGGCGGGGGAGACGCACGGCTTCGGCGCCTGAGCGGTTCGTGACTCGCGGATGGCGCACAATCCGCCGCGAATCACAGCACACAGGACCGATGAGCCGCAGCCACCGCCAGTCTTATTCGCCCGCCATCGAGGCCGCCGCCGCCCGCGAGCCGCGGCGCCGCAAGGGCGACGCACCCGCGCATGCGCCGATGGCCTTCGACGCGGCATCGGCGCCCGCGACCTCCGCGCCTCCCACGAGGACCTGGCGCTCGACCGTGGTCGGCGCCGCCATCGGCTTCGGCATCGTGCTGGCGCTGGCCATGCAATGGCTCATGACCTGGCAGATCGACAGCGCGCAGCAGCGCCGCGAGCAGCAGAAGCAGCTGCGCGCGGCCGCCTCGCGCTGCTACGAGCAGGCGTCGAATGCCGCGGTGCAGGCCTGCCTCAAGGAGGTCGAGGCCAGGAGCGCGGCGGTCCAGCCCTGAAGCTTCAGCGCGCCGGCCGGATCGCCGACTTCGGACGGAAGGCCTTGCAGACCGAATCGTCGGTCTCGAGGTAGGGCCCGCCGATCAGGTCGATGCAGTAGGGCACGGCCGCGAAGATGCCGGGCACGAGCTGCGTGCCCTCGGCGTCCTTCAGGCCTTCGAGCGTTTCCGCGATGGACTTGGGCTGGCCGGGCAGGTTGATGATCAGGCTCCTGCCGCGGATCACCGCGACCTGGCGCGAGAGGATCGCGGTCGGCACGAAGCGCAGGCTGATCTGGCGCATCTGCTCGCCGAAGCCCGGCATCTCCTTGTGCGCCACGGCCAGCGTGGCCTCGGGCGTCACGTCACGCAGCGCGGGGCCGGTGCCGCCGGTGGTCAGCACCAGCGAGCAGCCGGCGTCGACCAGCTCGATCAGCGCGGCGCTGATGCCGGGGGCTTCGTCGGGGATCAGCCGGGGCTCGAAGTCGATCGGATTGCGGAGCGCGCGGCGCAGCCAGTCCTGCAGCGCGGGCAGGCCCTTGTCCTCGTAGGCGCCGCTCGAGGCGCGGTCGCTGATCGAGACGATGCCGATGCGTACTGGATCGGGTCCGCTCATGCATCTTCCTCCCGGCCCTGTTCCGCCGCGGCCGCCGCATGGTCGTCGCCGCCATGCACCGCGAGCTGCTCGCGCACGAGCTGGAACACCTCGCGGTAGGCCTTGCCCTGGCGCGGCGCCTCGCCGGCCGGGCCGGCCTTGATGTCCTTGCGCGCCTGGCGCACGAGGGCGCGCAGCTGCTGGGCATCGGTGGCCGGGTGGGTCTCGATCCAGCCGCCGAGCGCATCGTCGTCGGCGATCAGGCGGTCGCGCCAGCGCTCGGCCTCGTGCAGCAGCGCGGTCTCGGCGGCCGGCCCGCTGGCCTGCTCGGCCAGCGCGGCACGGATCGCCTCGACGGTGGGCTCGTCGAGCTTGCGCATCAGCTTGCCGATGAACTGCATCTGGCGGCGCTTGCCCTCGAAGTTGGTGATGCGTTTGGCCTCGCGGATCGCCTCGACCAGCTTCTCGTCGAGCGGCAGCGCGTCGAACAGCGCGGCGCGCAGGGTCATGAGCTCCTCGCCGAGCTTCTGCAGTTCGGCGCTCTCGCGCTTGAGGTCGGTGCGGCTGGCGTCATCGGTGCCCTTGAGCTCGCGCTTGAGCTCCAGGTCGAGTTCGCTGCCTTCGGCGACGAACTGGCCGCGGACGAAGTAGCCTTTTTTGGGTTTGCGGGACATGGGGATGGATTCTGTGCCGCGCCGCGCGGCGGTGCAACGCGGCGGGAGCGAGGGGAAAACGCTGCCAAACGGGAAACGGGGGGCGCAAGTATCATAGCCACCCACATGACGACCTCTTCCTCGCGCGCCGACTCCGGCTTCGCCTACAGCCGCTCCTTCTTCGAAAACCTGGTCGATTCGGCCCTGGCCCACGCCAAGAAGCTGGGGGCCACCAATGCGGGTGCCGAAGCCTCCGAGGGCTGCGGCCTCAGCGTCTCGGTGCGCAAGGGCGAGCTCGAGAACGTCGAGCGCAACCGCGACAAGTCGCTGGGCATCACCGTCTACGTCGGCCACCGGCGCGGCAATGCCAGCACCTCCGACTTCTCCGAGGCGGCCATCGCGCAGACCGTGCAGGCGGCCTACGACATCGCGCGCTTCACGGCCGAGGATCCGGTCAGCGGCCTGCCCGACGAGGCCGACATCGCCAAGGAGCATCCCGACCTCGACCTGTTCCACCCCTGGGAGGTCACGAGCGAGCAGGCCGCGAAGCTGGCGCTCGAATGCGAGGCGGCGGCGCTGTCGACCGACAAGCGCATCACCAACAGCGAGGGCGCGGGCGTCTCGGCCCAGCAGAGCCACTTCTTCAGCGCCCACACCCACGGTTTCCGCGGCGGCTACGCGAGTTCGCGCCACTCGATCTCGGTGGCGCCGATCGCCGGCAAGGGCGACAACATGCAGCGCGACGCCTGGTACAGCTCGATGCGCTCGGCCGACGAGCTCGCGAGCCCGCAGGCCGTGGGCCGCTATGCCGCAGAGCGCGCGCTGAGCCGGCTGAAGTCGCGCAAGATCAAGACGGTCGAGTGCCCGGTCCTGTTCGAGTCGCCGCTGGCCGCGGGCCTGCTCGGCGGGCTGGTGCAGGCCACCAGCGGCGGCGCGCTCTACCGTAAGAGCACCTTCCTGCTCGACTCGCTCGGCAAGCCCGTGCTGCCCTCGCACGTCGACGTGAGCGAAGACCCGCACGTGCTGCGCGGCAAGGGCAGCTCGCCCTTCGACGACGAGGGCGTGGTCACGCGGGCGCGCAAGGTGGTCGACGCGGGCCGGCTCGAGGGCTACTTCCTCTCGACCTACTCGGCGCGCAAGCTCGGCATGAAGACCACCGGCAATGCCGGCGGCTCGCACAACCTGGTGCTGAGCTCGCGACTCACGCAGGCCGGCGACGACCTCGACGCGATGCTGCAGAAGCTGGGCACCGGCCTGTTCGTCATCGAGCTGATGGGGCAGGGCGTGAACTACGTGACCGGCGACTACTCGCGCGGCGCCAGCGGCTTCTGGGTCGAGAAGGGCCGCATCGCGTTCCCGGTGGAGGAGATCACCATCGCCGGCAACCTCAAGGACATGCTGATGGGGATTGAAGCCATCGGGGCCGATGCTTACACTTTCGGCGCCAAGACGACGGGCTCGCTGCTGGTCAACCGCATGAAGGTCGCTGGCGCCTGAGCCCACGCGGCACGGGCGCCGCGGCGGCGGCACCGGGGTTCGAGCCTTGCCGATCCCCGGGGAGACAACAATGAGCAGAACACAGCGCGCCGCCCGCAAACCCGAGCTCGAACACGAACTGCTGCGCGACCCGCGCCTGGGCTTCGAGCCCGCGGGCGGCGGTACCGTGCGCTGCCTGCAGCACGGCGTGCCCTGGCCCTTCGACTGCTGGCACTACCACGACGAGTACGAGCTGCAGATCATCAACCGCACCACCGGCCAGGCCTTCGTGGGCAACCACATCGGCCGCTTCGAGCCCGGCTACGTGGCGCTGGTGGGTTCGCGGCTGCCGCACACCTGGATCTCCGACGACGTGCCCGCCGAGGGCATCGCCGACCGCAGCATGGTGATCCACTTCCGCGAGGAGCCGCTGCGCAAGGGCTCGGCGCTGTTCCCCGAGATCGACGCGGTGCTGCCGATGCTCGACCGCGCGCGCCGCGGCATCGAGTTTTTCGGCATCGGCGGAGTGGCGCGCGAGCGCTTCCAGCGCGTGCAGGCGCACGAGGGCATGGCGCGGCTGGCGGAGTTCATCGGCCTGCTGCACGAGCTCGCGCGCTGGGAGGACTGGCGCCTGATCTCGAGCGAGGACGAGCCCTCCGACGGCGATCCCGCCACCAGCACGCGCATGCGCCGCGTGCTCGACCACCTCGACGAGCACCTGGCCGAGGAGATCTCGCTGGCCTCGGTCAGCGCCATCGCGAACATGGCCGAGAGCAGCTTCTCGCGCTACTTCCACCGCCAGATGGGCAGCACCTTCACCGAGTTCGTGACCCGGCTGCGCATCGCCAAGGCCTGCCAGATGCTGCAGACCTCGGACCGCCTGGTCAGCGACATCTGCTACGAGGTCGGCTTCTTCAACATCGCCAACTTCAACCGCCGCTTCCTGCAGCACAAGGGCATGACGCCCAGCGCCTACCGCCAGCAGGCGCAGGAGCGCTTCGGGCTGCGCACGGTCCACTATCCGCCCACGACCCCGGTAAAACCCCAGTCGGCCTGGTCATGAAAGTACCAGTACCCCGTTTGGGGGGTACGCGGCACCGCTGAGCCGCTGCATACGCTTCACCCCGTCCCGTCGCTGTCGCGCCGCCCCCCGAAAGGGGCGCCCGGCACGGCGGGCTTGTTCCCCGGCTTCGGTCGGCGATCCGCAACAAGTTCAACGGAGACAAGCGATGTTCAAGGAATCCGCAGGGAGGCGCGCCCGCGTCCGCACGCTGCTCGTGGCGCTGCTGGCGGCCGGTGCCGCCGGTGCCGCACTGGCGCAGGCCGCGTCGTGCAAGGAGGACGTGCGGGTGCTGGCGCAGCCGCGTGACGGCCTGACCTTGCTCGAAAAGTACAAGGACGAGTTCAAGGCCCTGGCCGGCGCCTCGTTCAGCATCGACAACCTCAACGAGAACGACCGCCGCACCAAGACGCGCGCCGACGCCTCGACCGTGGGCAGAATACCACGTCTACTACGTCGACGAGGCCAACGTGCCGCTGTTCGCGCAGTCGAAGTGGATCGTGCCGCTCGCGAAGTACTACCCGGCCGACTACGACTACGCCGACTTCGATCCAGGCCGCCAGAAGGTCGCCACCTATGCGGGCGAGGCCTGGTTCGCGCCGCTGACCGGCGGCGGCGACCTGATGGTCTACCGCAAGGACCTGCTCGAGAAGGCCGGCATCAAGCCGCCGGCCACGCTCGAGGAGTTCGTGGCCGCCGCGAAGAAGCTCAACGACCCGGCCAACGGCGTCTACGGCGTGGCGCTGCGCGGCCAGCGCGGCTCGGGCGCCAACGTGTGGCGCTGGATGCCGTACTTCCGCGGCTACGGCGGCCAGTGGTTCGACGGCGACAAGCCGGTGTTCGACTCGCCCGCCGCGCTCAAGGCCACGCAGACCTACCTCGAGCTCTTCAAGTATTCGGCGCCCGGCACCAAGACCGGCGGCTGGGACGAGGCCACCGGCGCCTTCCTCGCGGGCAAGGTGGCGATGCTGGTCGAGTCGACCCCGCTCGCGGGCAATGCGCTCGATCCCAAGATGTCGACCGTGATCGGCAAGATCGCCTATGCGACGCCGCCCGCGCCGCTGACCGGCGGCGGCTACGGCCACGGCCTGGCGATCGGCGCCAAGGCCAACAAGAGCGAGGAGGCGAAGAAGTGCGCCGGCCTCTTCATCGCCTGGGCCACCTCGAAGAAGAACGAGCAGCGCCGCCTCGCCGAGGGCCAGTTCGGCGAACTGAACCGCACCAGCGTGCTGGGCAGTCCCGAGTTCTCCAAGCGCTATGGCGCGGACCTCGGCAAGGCGCTGGCCGACACCGGCAAGCTCACCGCGGTCAACTTCTGGCAGGACCCGGCCTGGCCCGACCTCGGCGACCGCTGGGGGATCATCCTCGAGGAGTTGATCACCGGTTCGCGCACCGACATCCAGGCCGGCCTCGACGAGCTCGACGGCTATGCGAAGCAGCTGATCGCGCGGCGCCGCAAGTGAGCCGCCCGGCCCCGCGTTCCTTGCGAGTCCCGCGATGACCCTTCACAAGACCCGATTGCCGCTCGTCTTCATCGGCCCCGGCCTGCTCGTGCTCGCGGTGCTGGCGCTGGTGCCCACCGTGTTCGCCATCGCCGTGTCGCTGCAGGACCGCGAGCTCGGCCAGTCCGACATCGGCTGGGTGTGGTTCTCCAACTACCTGCAGCTGTTCTCGGACCGGCGTTTCCTCAACGCGGTCGGCGTCTCGCTGACCTGGGAACTGCTGACCGTGAGCGCCACGATGGGGCTCGCGGTGCTGCTCGGCGTGCTGCTGTTCCAGAGCGCCACGCCGCGCTGGCGCAACCTGCTGTGCATGCTGTTCATCGTGCCGGTGCTACTGCCCGCGCGTGTCGGCCGCCTTCGTCTGGAAGTTCGCCTTCCATCCGCTGTTCGGCCTCTTGACCTGGCCCTACAAGGCGATCACCGGCGAGCCGCTGGACCTGCTCGCGCAGCCGCTCACGGCGCTGCTCACGGTGGCTTTCGTCGATGTCTGGCAGTGGGGCCTGTTCTTCGCGGTGATCGTGCTCAAGCTGCTCGAGACCCTGCCGCCGCAGCCCTTCGAGGCGGCGCGCATGGACCATGCGAAGCCCTGGGAGGTCTACGCCTTCGTCGCGCTGCCGATGCTGCGCGCGCCGCTCATCAGCCTGAGCTTCGTGAAGATGATCGAGTCGCTGCGCGCCTTCGACCTGATCTACGTGATGACGCGCGGCGGCCCCGGCATCTCGACCGAGACCCTCGACATGTACGCCTTCTCGCAAGGCTTCATCGAGTCGGGTCGCATCTCCTACGCCTCGAGCATGGCCGTGCTGATGATGGTGGCCTCGACCGTGGCCTTCACCTACCTCTGGAAATGGACCCGGCCCGCATGAACTCCGCCACGACTTCCGCCGCACCCGTGCTGCGCGCCGGCGATGCGCCCGCCATCCGCCCGGCCGCGCGCCGGCGCCCGGGCCTCGGCACCCTGGTGGCGCGGCTGGTGCTCGCCGCCGCCGCGCTCTCGGCGCTGGTGCCGGTGCTCTGGACCTTCCTCAACTCGTTCAAGAACCGGGTCGACATCGTCTCGGCGACGCCGAAGTTCTTTTTCACGCCCACGCTCGAGAACTACGCCTACGTGCTGGGCCGCGAGGCGGTGGCGCAGGGGCTCGTCAACTCGCTCGTGGTGGTGGGCTCGGCGGTGCTGATCGGCGCGCTGCTGGGCCTGCCCGCGGCCTATGCGCTGGCGCGCTACCCGGTGCGGCGCGCCGACGACATCCAGTTCTTCGTGCTGTCGATGCGCTTCCTGCCGCCGGTGGCGGTGGCGATCCCGCTGATGGTGATCTGGCTGCAGCTCGAGCTCTACGACACGCGCATCGCGCTGATCGTGACCTACACGCTGCTCACGCTGTCGACCGTGATCTGGCTCGCGATCCCGGCTTTCAAGGCGGTGCCCCGGGAGGTGGAGGAGGCCGGCCGCGTCGACGGCTACGGCCCCTACGCGATCTTCCTCAAGGTGGCGCTGCCGATCGCCGCGCGCTCGCTGGTCGGTGCCATCGCCTTCGGCTTCGTGCTGGTGTGGAACGAGTTCCTGATCGCGCTGATGCTGACCACCTCGGACGCCAAGACGCTGCCCATCGTGGCCTCGGAGCTGAGCCAGCTCGGGCGCGACGTGCCCTGGGGCATCTTGAATGCCTCCGTGATCCTGCTGTCGCTGCCGCCGCTCCTGATGATCGGCGTGCTCAGCGGCTTCCTCAACGCGGCGTTCAAGCGCAAGCGCGACGCGGCATGAAGGCCGCACGCCCCCTTCCCGAAGAAAGAACGAACGACATGTCCGCGATCAGCTGCCACCAGATCATCAAGCGCTACGGCGACACCCAGGTGGTGCACCAGTTCGACCTCGACGTCTGCGACAACGAGTTCGTCGTCTTCCTCGGCCCCTCGGGCTGCGGCAAGTCGACCATCCTGCGCATGCTCGCGGGCCTGGAGGACATCAGCGGCGGCGAGCTGCTGATCGGCGGCACGCGCGTCAACGACCTGCCGCCGCAGGAGCGCGGCATCGCGATGGTGTTCCAGAACTACGCGCTCTATCCGCACATGAGCGTGCGCGACAACATCGCCTTCGGGCTCAAGCGCCTGAAGGTGCCGAAGAGCGAGATCGCGCGCCGCGTGAAGGAGGTGTCGGACACGCTGGGCCTGGAGCGCTACCTCGAGCGCCGGCCGACCGAGCTCTCGGGCGGCCAGCAGCAGCGCGTGGCGATCGCGCGCGCAATGATCAAGACGCCCAGGGTGTTCCTGTTCGACGAGCCGCTGTCGAACCTCGACGCCAAGCTGCGCAACCACATGCGCGTGGAGATCGCGCGGCTGCACCAGACGCTGCGAACCACCACGGTCTACGTCACGCACGACCAGCACGAGGCCATGACCCTGGCCGACCGCATCGTGCTGCTGCGCGACGGCCGCATCGAGCAGGTGGGCACGCCGCGCGAGATCTACGAGAACCCGCGCTCGGCCTTCGTGGCCGGCTTCATCGGCACGCCGCCGATGAACCTGCTCGAGATGACGGTGGCGCACGGCGACGGCGGTGCCGTGCTGCGCGGGCACGGCGGCACGGTGCGCGTGGATGCGCGCCGCTTCGCGCTCGAGGGGCGCGAGCGCGTCACGCTCGGCATCCGGCCGGCCCACCTGCTGGCGCTGCCCGACGACGCGGGCGCCTTCGTGGGCGAGGTGCAGCTGGTGGAGTATCTCGGCAACGAGGTGCTCGTGAGCATCGGTGACGCCCCCGGCAGCGAGATCGCCGCGCTGGTGCATTCGGCGCGCGCGCCGCGGCTCGGCGAGCGCGTGCGCTTCGGCATCGACGCGGCCCAGCTCCACCTGTTCGACGCGCAGACCGGCGCCTCGCTGCGGCGCGACGCGGTGGCGCCGCTGCACTGAACCCCTTCATCGACTTTCCTCTCAGAAACACCCGTCCTCCATGAAAGCCCTTGTCCTCGAGAAAGCCCACGAACTCGCGCTGCGCGAGATCGCGCTGCCGCCGCAACCGGTCGGCCCGCGCGACGTGAAGATCCGCATGCACACCGTCGGCGTCTGCGGCAGCGACGTCCACTACTACCAGCACGGCGGCATCGGGCCCTACGTGGTCGACGCGCCGATGATCCTCGGCCACGAGGCCTCGGGCACGGTGGCCGAGGTCGGCGCCGAGGTCACGCATCTGCGGCCCGGCGACCGGGTCTGCATGGAGCCCGGCATTCCGCAGCTCGACTCGCGCGCGGTGCGCGAGGGCATCTACAACCTCGACCCGGCCGTGCGCTTCTGGGCCACGCCGCCGATCCATGGCTGCCTCACACCCTACGTGGTGCATCCGGCGGCCTTCACCTTCCGCCTGCCCGACAACGTGAGCTTCGCCGAGGGCGCGATCGTCGAGCCGCTGGCGATCGGCCTGCAGGCCGCGAAGAAGGCCGTGCTCAAGCCCGGCGACGTGGCGGTGGTGGTGGGCGCCGGCACCATCGGCGCGATGACCGTGCTGGCCGCGCTCGCGGGCGGCGCGGCGCGCGCGTGATCCTGGCCGACCTGGTGCCCGAGAAGCTCGCGCTGTTCGCCGGCAACCCGGCCGTGAGCACGGTGAACATCCGCGAGCGCAAGCTGGCGGACGCGGTGCGCGAGCTGACCGACGGCTGGGGCGCCAATGCGGTGTTCGAGGCCAGCGGCAGCGTGCGCGCCTTCGAAGGCATCTTCGAGCTCGCCTGCCCCGGCGGCTGCGTGGTGCTGGTCGGCATTCCACCGGCGCCGGTGGCCTTCGACATCGTCGCGATCCAGGCGAAGGAGCTGCGCATCGAGTCGGTGTTCCGCTACGCCAACATCTTCCCCGCGCGCGCTCGCGTTGATCGCCTCGGGCCAGGTCGACGTCAGGCCCTTCATCTCGCGCACCTTCGCGTTCGAGGACGGCATCCGCGCCTTCGAGGAGGCCGCGGCGGGGCGGGCGACGGACGTGAAGATCCAGATCGAGTTTCCGGCCGAGGCCTGAGCGGCGCCGGGCCCCGCGGCCCGGCGTGCAAGGGAAAACGCCGGGGCGGCGCGGCAAAACGCGCCGCTACATTGGGGCGCATCTTTTTTTCGAGCCGCGCTTCCCCGATGCCCCCTCGCTTTCGCAATGCCGTGCTGACGGGCGCCTGTGGCGGCCTGGGCCAGGCCTTGGCGCGCGGGCTGATCGCCGACGGCACGCGCGTGGCGCTGGTGGGGCTCGACCGCGAACGGCTGCGCGCGCTCGAGGCACTGGCGCCCGGGCGCTGCGCGGTCTACACGCCCGACGTGGCCGACACGGTGGCGATGCAGGCCATGGCCGCCGACTGGATGGCCCGGGCCGGCACGCCCGACCTGGTGATCGCCAACGCGGGCGTGGCCGGCGGCTTCGACACCGCGCAGGCCGAGGACCTCGCGGTGCTGCGCCGCATGCTCGAGATCAACCTGCTGGGCGCCGCGACCACCTTCCAGCCCTTCGTGGCCGCGATGCGCGGCGAGGCGCGCGGCGCGCTGGTCGGCATGGCCAGCATCGCGGGCTGGCGCGGCATGCCGGGCAACGGCGCCTACTGCGCGAGCAAGGCCGGGCTGATCCGCTACCTCGAGAGCCTGCGCGCCGAGCTGCGCGGCAGCGGCGTCGGGGTGCACACGGTGAGCCCGGGCTACATCCGCACCGCGCTGACCGCCGGCAACCGCTTCGCGATGCCGGGGCTGCTCGAGCCCGAGGAGGCCGCGCGCCGCACGCTCGCGGCGGTGGCCGCGGGCCGCGAGCGCATCGTGCCTGCCGCGGCGCATCGGCTGGCTCTCGAAGGCCCTCGATTGCCTGCCCGAGGCACTGCATGACCGGCTCTTGCGCGGCCAGCCGCGCAAGCCGCGCGCGGGCGAGGCCGGCGCCACGCCGATCCCCGGGCTGCCACCCTTTTCATCACCGCCCTCGCCGAAGGAAGGCTAGCCGCCAACGTGACAGTGACAGTGCCCACCCACGAACAGATCGCGCTGATCGGCGCCGGCCCCTCGGGCCTCGCCGGTGCCCGCAACCTGCAGAAGCACGGCATTCCCTTCCAGGGTTTCGAGGCGCACAGCGACGTGGGCGGGCTGTGGGACATCGACAACCCGCGCTCCACGGTCTACCACTCGGCGCACCTGATCTCGAGCAAGAGGACCACCGAGTTCAGCGAATTCCCGATGCCCGACACGGTGGCCGACTACCCGAGCCACCGCGAGCTGCGCCGCTACTTCAGCGACTTCGCCACGCGTTTCGGGTTGCGCGAGCACTACCGCTTCGGCACGCGCGTGCTGCGCGTGGAACCGACCTCGGACGCACCCGACACCACCTGGCAGGTCAGCGTGGGACCGGCCGACGGCGATGGCGAGGAGGGCGTGGAGACCTTCGAATTCAAGGGCGTGGTGATCGCCAACGGCACGCTGTCCGAGCCCAAGCATCCGCGCTTCGACGGCCACTTCGAGGGCGAATTGCTGCACACCAGCGACTACAAGCATGCCGAGATCTTCAAGGGCAAGCGGGTGCTGATCGTGGGCGCGGGCGACTCGGGCTGCGACATCGCGGTCGACGCGGTGCACTACGCGAAGTGCGTCGACATCTCGGTGCGGCGCGGCTACTACTTCGTGCCCAAGTACGTGTTCGGCAAGCCGGCCGACACGCTCGGCGGCAAGAAGCCGCTGCCGCCATGGCTCAAGCAGCGGCTGGACGCCAAGGTGCTGCAGTGGTTCACCGGCGACCCCACGCGCTTCGGCTTTCCGAAGCCCGACTACCGCATGTACGAGTCGCACCCGATCGTCAATTCGCTGATCCTGCACCACATCGGCCATGGCGACATCGCGGTGCGCGCCGACGTCGAGCGGCTGGCCGGCCACACCGTGTACTTCAAGGACGGCGGCACGCGCGACTACGACCTGATCCTCACCGCCACCGGCTATGCGCTGCACTATCCGTTCATCGACCGCGCGCTGCTCGACTGGCAGGGCATGGCGCCACGGCTGTACCTCAACATCTTCTCGCCGCGCTTCGAGAACCTTGCCGTGCTCGGCATGATCGAGGCCAGCGGCATCGGCTGGCAGGGGCGCTACGAGCAGGCCGAGCTGGTGGCGCGCTATCTGCGCGCGCAGGCGGCGGGCTCGCCCAAGGCCGCGGCGCTGCGCGCGGCCGCCAAGGGACCGCCGCCCGACCTCTCGGGCGGCTACAAATACCTGCAGCTCGAGCGCATGGCCTACTACGTGCACAAGGACACCTACCGCGCCGCGGTGCGCGCTGCCTCGGCGGCGCTGGCCGATCCGGGCTGAGCCGACGAAGAAAAGGACACGCGCCCATGCTGCCCGTCGACGAGATCCGCCTGCACTTCAATCCGGCCTCGCTGGTGCTGCTCAACGTGGTGCTGGGCTTCCTGATGTTCGGCATCGCGCTCGACACGCGCATCGAGGACTTCAAGCGCGTGGCGCGCATGCCCGGCGCGATGGCGGTGGGCATCGGCGCGCAGTTCGTCGTGCTGCCGGCCGTGACCTTCGCGCTCACGCTGGTCCTCAAGCCGGCCCCGAGCATCGCGCTCGGCATGATCCTGGTGGCCTGCTGCCCGCCGGGCAACATCTCGCAGATCCTCACCCACCGCGCGGGCGGCAACGTGGCGCTGTCGGTGTCGATGACCGCGATCTCGAACGCGCTGTCGATCGTGCTGATGCCGCTGAACTTCGCCTTCTGGGGCGGGCTGCATCCGAGCGCCGCGCCGCTGCTCCAGACCATCGCGCTCGATCCGCTCGACATGCTGGGCCACATCGTGATGATCATCGGCATCCCCTTCGTGCTCGGCGTGACCTGCGCGCACCGGCTGCCGGGGCTCACGGCGCGCATCAAGAAGCCGGCGCGGATCCTGAGCTTCCTCGCGCTGATCGCCTTCATCGTCGGCGCGATCGCGGGCAACTGGCGCTACTTCCTCGACTACGTGGGGCTGGTGCTGCTGGCCGTGGTGCTGCACGATGCGCTGGCCTTCGGCACCGGCTACCTCTGCGCGCGGCTGTCGGGGCTGGCCGACTACGACCGGCGCGCGGTGGCGATCGAGGTCGGCATCCGCAACGCGGGGCTCGGGCTGGTGCTGATCTTCAGCTTCTTCGGCGGGCTCGGCGGCATGGCCGTGGTGGCCGGCGTCTGGGGCTTCTGGGACATCATCGCGGGCCTCGCGCTCGCGAGCTGGTGGGGCCGCCGGCCCGCACGGCCATGACGGCCGCCGCGCGCCGCGTGCTGGTGACCGGGGCCGACGGCTTCCTGGGCCGCGGCGTGCTCGCCGCGCTCGCGCCGCGGCTCGGCCATGGGCAGCTCGAGGGCCTGGTGGCGCTCGACGTGCGCGAGGTGCCGCGCGAGCGCCGGCTGCCGGGCGTGGCCTACCTGGCGCAGGACGTGCGCGAGGCCGGCATCGGCAAGGCCTTCGCCGACCATGCCATCGACACCGTGGTGCACCTGGCCTCGATCGTCACGCCGGGCAGGGACTCGAACCGCGAGTTCGAGCATTCGGTCGACGTGGGCGGCACGCGCAACGTGCTCAAGGCCTGCACCATGTACCGGGTCGCGCACATCGTGGTGTCGTCGAGCGGCGCGGCCTACGGCTACCACGCCGACAACCCGGCCTGGATCGACGAGCGCCAGCCGCTGCGCGGCAACGCGGTGTTCGCCTATGCCGACCACAAGCGCCAGGTCGAGGAGCTGCTGGCCGACTGGCGCGCGCGCCATCCCTCGCTGGCGCAGACGGTGCTGCGCATCGGCACCATCCTCGGCGAGCGGGTCGACAACCAGATCACGGCGCTGTTCGAGAAGCGGCGGCTGATCGCGATCCGCGGCAGCGCGAGTCCCTTCGTCTTCGTCTGGGACGAGGACGTGACCGGCGCCATCGCCCATGCGCTCGAGGGCGGCGCGCCGGCCGGCTGCTACAACCTCGCGGGCGACGGCGCGCTGCCGATCCACGAGATCGCGGCGCGCCTGGGCAAGCGCACCATCGACTTTCCCGCGGGCGTGCTCAAGACGGCGCTGGCGGTGGGCTCGGCGCTCGGCGTGAGCCGCTACGGGCCCGAGCAGCTCGATTTCCTGCGCTACCGGCCGGTGCTGTCGAACACCGCGCTGAAGGAGCGCTTCGGCTATCGCCCGCGCAAGACCAGCGCCGAGGCCTTCGAGGCCTTCGTGGCGGCGCGCGCGGCGCAGGGGCGGCCGGTCACGCGCGAGGCCTAGGTTTTTTCGACGGGTTCGAGCAGGTAGGCGAGCATGCGCCGCGCGTTCAGCGGCAGCTCCTCCGAATTGCGCACGCAGGCCATCAAGGTGCGCTCGGCCCAGGCGTCGGCCAGCGAGGCGCGCGCGATCTTCATCGAACGCGCGCAGCGCGCGGCCGCGGTCTGCGGCAGGATGCCCACGCCGATACCCTGCTCGACCATGCGGCACACGGCCTCGAAGTTGCGCACCCGCACGCGGTAGGACAGGTGGCGCCCGAGCGCGCGCGCATGCATGGTCACGAGCTGCTGCAGCGCGCTGTCGGCGGGCAGGCCGACGAACTCGCTGTCGACCACCTCGGCCAGCTTCACGCGCCGGCGCCCGGCCAGCGCATGGCCGCGCGGCATCACCAGCACCAGGTCGTCGCGCCGGAACGGATGGCATTCGAGGCCCTCGGTGTCGATGGCGTCGGAGACGATGCCGATGTCGCACAGGCCGGCACGCAGCGCCTCCACGGTGTCGGGGCTGGGCCGTTCCTCGAGGTCGATCGACACCCGCGGATGCTGCGCCAGGAAGCGCGCCAGCACCTCGGGCAGGTGCTCGGTCAGCGCCGAGGTGCCGCAGAGGAAGCGCACGTGGCCCTTGAGGCCCTGGCCGTATTCGCCGAGCTCGCCGCGCAGCCGCTCCATCTGCTGCAGCACCACGCGCGCATGGTGCAGCAGGGTGCGGCCGGCCTCGGTGGGGCGCACGCCCTGGGCATGGCGCGTGAGCAGCGGGGTGCCGAGCGCATCCTCCATGCCGCGCACGCGCTGGCTGGCCGAGGCCAGCGTCATGTGCGAGCGCTGCGCGCCGGCGGTCAGGCTGCCGGCCTCGACGACGTGGAGGAAGAGCCGCAGGTCGGTGAGATCGAATCGCATGGTGAGCCCGCAAGGTAGCACGCCGGCCTCAGTCTGTGCCTGAGGCTCGCTGCGCGAATGCCGGATTCCCGGCCGGCGCCGCGGCCGGCAGACTGCGCGCCGATGACGTCTTCCTCCTTCTCGAACGAACTGGCCGGCCTCGCGGGGCACGGCTTCGCCGCCGCGGCGGTCTTCCTGCTGGCCGGCGTGATCAAGGGCGTGATCGGCCTCGGGCTGCCGACGGTGTCGATGGGCCTGCTCGCGCTGTGGATGCGGCCGGTGCAGGCGGCGGCGCTGCTGATCGTGCCTTCGCTGGTCACCAACGTCTGGCAGACCGGGCCGCGCGCGACTTTCCTGCCGGTGCTGCGGCGCATCGGCGGCATGCAGGCCGGCATCGTGGCGGGCACGCTGGGCGGCGCCTGGTGGCTGGGCGTGCCGGCCGGCGCCTGGGCCTCCGTGGCGCTCGGCGTGGCGCTGGTGGCCTATGCGCTGTGGGGGCTGACCGGGCGGCAACTGAAGGTGGCGCCCGCGCACGAGCGCTGGCTCGGACCGCTTGTCGGCATCGCGACCGGGCTGGTGACGGCCGTGACCGGTGTGTTCGTGGTGCCGGCCGTGCCCTACCTGCAGGCGCTGGGCTTCCAGCGCGACGCGCTGATCCAGGCGATGGGCATCTCGTTCACCACCTCGACCGTGGTGCTGGCGATCGGGCTCGCGGGCAACGGCGGCTATCCGCTGGCGGTGCTCGGCGGCTCGGCGTTGATGCTGGTGCCGGCGATCGTGGGGATGGTGCTGGGCACCTGGCTGCGCCAGCGGCTGCCGGTGCCGGTGTTCAGGCGCTGCTTCCTGGTCGGGCTGGGGCTGCTCGGTGCCTACATGGCCGTGCGGGCCATGGGATGAGCGCGCTGGGGTTCGTTCAGCCCGCGGCCACGGGCTGGGCCGCCGCCAGGGCCTGCGCGGCGCGCACGCGCTCGATGGCCTGGCGGTAGGGCAGGGCGTAGCCGTCGATCGGCGCCTCGGGCGCCAGCCAGCTGAACGAGAACACCAGGCCGTCCTCTTCGGGGCTGCCCATGGCCACGTGGTCGAAGTGCTCGGGCAGCGGCCCTTCGGCATGGATCAGGAACAGGTGCCACAGCTGCGGATGGCGGTGGGTGTTGCCCTCGACGCCGGCCTCGCAGTCGCGCTGCAGGGTGCCCAGCGAGACCAGCGCGCCGGCATGGTCGATGCCCGATTCCTCGAGCAGCTCGCGCCGCACCGCGAACTCGGGCGACTCGCCCGGTTCGATGGTGCCCTTGGGCAGCTGCATGTTGCCGTCCTCGGGATGGCTGAACACCAGCAGCCGGCCGCGCGCGTCGACCAGGCAGGCGCAGGCCTTCGGGATCGCGGCGGTCTCGGTGCAGGCGGTCATGGCGATCAGGCGCCGGTCAGCGCGGCCTTGACCGCGGCGCTCACCAGGCCCATGTCGGCCTTGCCGGCCAGGCGCGTCTTGACCGCACCCATCACCTTGCCCATGTCGCCCGGGCCCGCGGCGCCGAGCTCGGCCACGATGGCCTTGACCTCGGCGGCGATCTCGTCGGCGCCCAGGCGCTGCGGCAGGTAGACCTCGAGCACCTTGATCTCGGCCGCTTCCTTGTCGGCCAGGTCGGTGCGGCCGCCCTGGGTGAAGGCGGTGACCGAGTCCTTGCGCTGCTTCACCAGCTTGTCGACGATGGCCACGACCATGGCGTCGTCGAGCTCGACGCGCTCGTCGACTTCCTTCTGCTTGAGCGCGGCCAGCAGCAGCCGGATCGTGCCCAGGCGCTCGGAGTCCTTGGCGCGCATCGCGGTCTTCATGTCTTCGGTGATCTGTTCTTTGAGGCTCATGGGGTCTCCTGCGGGAAAAAACAAAGCCGCGGCAGGTTTCCCTGGCGCGGCTGGAAGGCAGTTGGCGGGGCGGAGGGCGGCGGGTTCGGTGTTGTCGAATCGGCCGCTGTCTCCGATGCCAGGGTGCGTCAGTACAGCTTCTTGGGCAGCTGCATGCTGCGAACGCGCTTGTAGTGGCGCTTCACGGCGGCTGCCTTCTTGCGCTTGCGCTCGGCGGTCGGCTTTTCGTAGAACTCGCGGGCGCGCAGGTCGGTCAGCAGGCCGAGCTTTTCGATGGTGCGCTTGAAGCGGCGCAGGGCGACGTCGAAGGGCTCGTTTTCTTTAACGCGGATGGTGGTCATCAGGAATCGTTGATTTGAAATTTGGCCGGGGGAGGATCGAGAGCCCCAGGCCGGGGTTCCTCAACAAGAAAAAGTGTGTGGCCGTTGAGGGAAGGCCAAAGTTAGCCGGCGATTATAGCGCGTTTGCGCAGGCGTGGGCACTCGCCCAGGCCCATTGGAAGTTGTAGCCGCCGAGCCAGCCGGTGACATCGACCACTTCGCCGATGAAATACAGGCCCGGCTGCTTCGATTCCATCGTCTGGGACGACAGGTCGCGCGTGTCGACGCCGCCGGCCGTGACCTCGGCCTTCTTGTAGCCCTCGGTGCCCGAAGGCACGATCTGCCAGCGCGCGATGCGCTCGGCCAGCGCGGCCAGCGCGCGGTCGGCCGCCTCGTTGATCGGCCGCTGCAGCGCGCCGTCCTGGCCGACCCAGGCATCGGCCAGCCGCGAGGGCACCAGGGCGGCGAGCTCGTTGGCGATGCGCTTCTTCGAGCGCAGCTTGGCCTCGGCGAAGGCCGCGGCCACGTCCACGCCAGGCGCGAAATCCAGCGTGAGCGGCGCGCCAGGCTTCCAGTAGCTCGAGATCTGCAGCACGGCCGGGCCCGAGAGGCCGCGGTGGGTGAACAGCAGGTCCTCGAGGAAGGCCATCTTCTCCTTCTGGCGCCGGTCTCGATGCGCACCGGCAGCGCCAGCCCGGCCAGCTCGGCATAGGGCGCCCAGGCCTCGCCGCCGAAGGTCAGCGGCACCAGCGCCGGGCGCGGCGCCACCATGCGCAGGCCGAACTGCTCGGCGATGCGGTAGCCGAAGTCGCTGGCGCCGATCTGCGGGATCGACAGGCCGCCCGTGGCGACCACGATCTTCGGCGTTTCGATGGGCCCGCGGCTGCTCTCGATTCGATAGCTGCCGACGCTCGTCCCATCTGCGTTTTCGGCCGAGAACGTGATCTGGCCGATGCGGCAGGGCTGCCAGCGCTCGACCCCGCCGGCCGCGCATTCGGCCAGCAGCATGTCGACGATCTGCTGCGAGGAGCCGTCGCAGAACAGCTGCCCCTTGTGCTTCTCGTGGAAGGCGATGCCGTGCTTCTGCACGAGGTCGACGAACTGCTGCGGCGCATAGCGCGACAGCGCCGAGCGGCAGAAATTCGGGTTCTCGCCGATGAAATGGCGCTGCGGCGCGCGCACGTCGAGGTCGCGGTTGGTGAAGTTGGCGCGGCCGCCGCCCGAGATGCGGATCTTCTCGCCCACCTTCTCGCTGTGGTCGAGCAGCAGCACCCTGAGCCCGCGCTGGCCGGCCACGCCCGCGCAGAACAGGCCGGCGGCGCCGGCGCCGATCACCACGGCGTCGAAATGCGAGATATCGCTCACTGAAGTACCTCCGTGCTTCGCACTGCGGTGCGAGCTTGCTTGGGGCGGCCCGGCGCGGCGCTCATGGCCCGTCGGCCGCCAGCACCGGCGGCGGGTTGTACTTGAGGTGGCCCACGTAGCGCAGCGGCTGGGTGGCGGCGATCGAGGGCACGTCGCCCTCGCGCATGTGCAGCAGGTCGGCCGGGCTGACCCAGCGCGGGTCGGCGCTGGTGATCGGCAGGCCGGCCCGGTTGTAGGCCTCGAGCACGAACTGCGAGCAGAAGAACTGGTCGTCGCGGCTCGCGCCGAGCTGCACCATGGCCATGCCGCTCATGCAGTAATGGCTGACCGCGCCCGGCATCAGCGGCAGCTCGCACAGCCGGCGGTTCAGCACGAAGGGCGCGTTGAGCAGCACGCCCACGGTGTTGTAGCGCACGCCGACCTGCGACAGCGCCCAGGCACGCATGCGCTCGGCGCCGGCCGCGTCCACGCCGGGCACACGGAAGGCCACCACCATCTGTTCCTCGTCGACCACCTCGGCCAGCGCCCCGCGCGCGCACGCCGGTGCCCACGGCCTCGGCGATCCGGCCGTCGCCGAGGTAGAGCACGGCATGGCTCACGGGCGAGAAGGTGCCCAGCCGGATGCCGAAGGAGTTCACCGTGGCGATCGAGGTCAGCAGGATGTCGCCGGGCTCCAGTGCATCGGCCGCGATCAGCTCGCCGCCGTTGCCCGGCGCGATCACCGAGCTCTGCACCCGCAGGCGCAGGCCGTTGTCTTCCGATGGCAGGTCGAGGCGGGTGGCGCAGGCCCCGAGCAGCAGGGTGGCGCCCGCGGCAGCGAGGGCCGCGCAGGTCTGGCGGAACGAGCGCATCAGCCCTTCCAGAGGAACGGGAACTTCAACTGCTTGAAGAAGCCGTTGGGCACGTAGTCGCCGAGCACGCCGTACTTCTCTGGCCAGAGCCTGGTGGTCTTCACGGCCGTGCCGAAGAGGTAGTCGAGGAACGCGTAGTGCGCCGCGTAGTTCTTGTCGAGCGCTTCCTGGTCCTGGCTGTGGTGCCAGTGGTGGAAGTTGGGCGTGACGATCACGTAGCGCAGCGGGCCGAGCCGCACGCTCACGTTGCAGTGGTTGAACACCGCCTGGAAGCCCACCACCACGATGTAGGCGTCGATCACTTCCTTGCTGAAGCCCAGCACGTAGATCGGCGCCAGCACCAGCGTGCGCGTGATCAGCAGCTCGAGGATGTGCTGGCGCGAGCCGGCCATCCAGTCCATGCTCTTCACGCTGTGGTGCACCGCGTGCAGCCGCCACAGCACCGGCACCTCGTGGTAGGCGCGATGGGTCCAGTACTGCACCAGGTCGGCCACCAGGATGATCAGCAGCAGCCCGGCCCAGAACGGCAGGTTGCCGACCCAGCCGCGGATGCCGTCGTTGGCGGCCCAGCCGAACAGCTTGTGCACCATGAGGTTGGTGGCCAGCAGCACGAAGCCCACAATCATGTGGTTGACCACGAAGTGGTGGAAGTCGGTCTGCCACTCGGCGCGGAACACGGGCTGGTCCTTGCGCAGCGCGAACAGCTTCTCGATGAAGATGAAGATCAGCGAGGAGCCGAGCAGGTCGAGGATGAACCAGTCGAGGCCGATGTAGGGCGTGTTGTCGGCGAAGTCGTTGACCGGGACCTTGTGGCCGCCGAGCAGGGCCGACAGCACGATCAAGAGGAAGGCGAAGGACGAGAGCCAGCGCGTGCGGTTGAAGATGATGTTGACCAGCGAGAGGCCGCCCGAGACCACCATGGCGACGAGCAGCACCCAGCGCATGAGGTCGACGTTGTAGCTCTTGCGCAGCTCGGGCGTGCTCAGGTACTGCGGGAAGTGGAACACCAGTACGCCGAGGAAGCACAGCACCGCGAGGCTGATGGCGATGGTGCCCGTGACCATGCCCTTGCCGCGGCGCAGCTCGCCGTGGCTTTCGGCGAGTTCGTTGAGTTTGTCGATTTCCAGCATGCCCGCCTCTGTCTTGCTTTTTTGTAGGGGCGCGATTTTAGGTCGGGCGGCGCGAAAGCGGTCACCCCCTTCGGGTGGAGCGTCGCCGCAACAACGCGGCCGCCCCCAGCGCCGCCGCCATGACCAGCAGCGACACGACGGTCGTCACCGTGCCGAGGGCATAGATCGAAGGAGTGGTCACGGTCGAGGTCAGGCCCTGCAGCTCGAGCGGCAGGGTGTTGACGTCGCCGATGGCCTGCGAGGTGCGGGCGATCTCGTCCCACGAGAGGGTGAAGCCGAACATGCCGATGCCCACGATCGAGGGCCCGATCAGCGGCAGCACGACGAAGCGGAAGGTCTGCCAGGGCGTGGCGCCGAGGTCGCGCGCGGCCTCCTCGTAGGCCGGGTTGAAGCGGTTGAAGACCGCGAACATGATGAGCAGCCCGAAGGGCAGGGTCCAGGTGAGGTGGGCGCCGAGGGCGGAGCTGAACAGGCCGAGCGCGGTGCCGTAGCCCTCGAGCAGGGTGGTGGCGTCGATGGCGGTCAACAGGGCCTTGATGCCGGTGTCGAGCAGCCGGAACTGCAGGCCGATGCCCAGCGAGATGATGATCGACGGCATGATCAGGCTCGCGACCGTGACGAAGAACAGGGTGTTGCCGCCCGCGAGCTTCTTGCGGAACGCGAGGCCGGCGAGCACCGAGAGCACGACGGTGAAGCCCATGACCACGGCACCCAGCGCGAGCGAACGCCGGAACGCGGCGCCGATGTCGACCGTGCCCAGGCCCTCGGCGAGCTTGTAAAACCAGTGCAGCGAGACGCCGCGCAGCGGGAAGGTCAGGCCGCCCTCGGGGCCCTGGAAGCTCAGCACGAAGATCGTGATCATCGGGCCGTAGAGGAACAGCACGAACAGGGCGAAGACGGTGGCCAGGGGCCAGAAGCCCTTGTTGCGTTTCTCTCGGATGTGGGGGGTCATGGCAAGTCTTTTTTCGGGGTGGATGCACGGGGCACCGGGTACTCCCCTCCGCGAATGTCCCCCGCCCTTCGGGCTCCTCCTTGATTTCGCTGCGGGGAGCACCCGGTACCCCGTGCATCTGGACGCGACCGTGGTGCCCGGCCCGTCATCACCGCTGCGCCTCGCTCGCGTCGATGGGGTGCTCTGCGCAGCGAAATCAAGGAGGAGGCCGAAGGCCGGGGGACATTCGCGGAGCAGAGCACCCCGTCGGCGCGAGCGCGCCCCGCAGGTCGAAATCGGCAATGCAAGAACACCACCTAGAGCTCCTTGCGTATGTCCACCAGCCGCGTCAGCCCCCAGATGATCATCAGCACCACGGCCAGCAGGATCATCGCGTTGGCCGCCGCCAGCGGGAACTGCAGGTACGAGGTCTGCACCTGGATGATCTTGCCGATCGAGGCGATCTGCTGGCCGCCCATCACGCCGATGGTCACGAAGTCGCCCATCACGATCGTGATGACGAAGATCGAGCCGATCAGGATGCCCGTGCGCGACAGCGGCACCACCACGTTCCACAGCGTCTGCCAGCCCGAGGCGCCCGCGTCGTTCGCGGCCTCGAGCAGCGAGCGGTCGATGCGCATCATGCTGTTGAAGATCGGCACGATCATGAACATCGTGTAGAGGTGCACGAAGGCCAGCACCACCGAGAAGTCGGAGAACAGCAGCCACTCCACCGGCTGCTGCACCAGCCCCAGGCCCATCAGCGCCTGGTTCACCAGCCCGTTGCGGCCCAGAAGCGGCACCCACGAGATCATGCGGATCACGTTCGAGGTCCAGAACGGCACCGTGCACAGCACGAACAGCACCGTCTGCATCGTCGACGAGCGCACGTGGAAGGCCAGGAAGTAGGCCACCGAGAAACCGATCAGCAGCGTGATGCCCCAGACCAGCAGGCAGAACTTGAAGGTGCTCAGGTAGGTGTTGAGCGTCACGCAGAGGTCGCCGTTGTCGGTCAGCCGCGAACAGCCCTCGAACAGGCTCAGGTAGTTGCGCAGCGTCAACGCCGGGATCAGCTCGTACTCGTTGAAGTTCCACAGGCTCACCATCGCCACCAGCGCCAGCGGAACCAGGAAGAACAGCAGGAACACCAGCGCGAACGGCGCCGCCTGCCACCATGCCTTCACGGCATGCAGCGGCTCGGTGGCGGCGTTCGCGCGGGCGGCGGGTGCGCTCACGGGATCAGGCCGCGACGAACTCGTTCCATTTACGGACCATGTACTCGTTCTCGTCCATCACCGCGTTCCAGCAGGCGATGCCGCCCATGCGCTGCTCGTAGCTGCCGCCGTCGCGCACCGCGCCGGCCTTGGCGATCACGTCGCCCTGCGGGCTCTTGATGTCCTGCGCCGCGGGCTTGCCCTCCATCCAGTAGGCCCACTCGTAGGCTTCCATCTTGGACTTCGCCGTGTCGAGCACCGCGCTGTAGTAGCCCTGGCGGTTGAGGTAGGCGCCGGCCCAGCCGTCGAGGAACCAGTTGATGAACTCGTAGGCCGCGTCGAGCTTCTTGCCCGACAGCGTGGCCGGCAGGCCGAAGCCCGAGGCCCAGGCGCGATAGCCTTCCTTGAGCGGCTGGAAGGTGCAATCGATGCCCTTGCTGCGCACGGCCGTCACGGCCGGCGACCACATCGACTGGATCACGACCTCGCCCGAGGCCATCAGGTTCACCGATTCGTTGAAGTCCTTCCACAGCGCGCGGAACTGGCCGGCCTTCTTGGCTTCGATCAAGGTCTTGATCGTGAGGTCGATCTCGGCCTTGGTCATGTTGCCCTTGTCGGCGTACTTGTGGATGCCCTTGGCCTCCACCACCATCGCCGCGTCCATGATGCCGATCGAGGGAATGTTGAGGATCGCGGTCTTGCCCTTGAATTCGGGGTTCAGCAGCTCGGCCCAGGAGCCGATCGGGCGCTTGATCAGGTCGGGCGGATGCCCAGCGTGTCGGCGTTGTAGGTGGTCGGGATCAGCGACATGAACTGCGTGGCCGACTTGGCGAAGGCCTTGCTCTTCTCGCCCTCGAGGTAGATCACCTTCACGGGCGCCGTGCCCTGGTCGCCGACCTTCTTGCCCGCCACCTCGCCCTTGGTGAACAGCGAGGTGATCTTGTCGGCGTTCTTCACGCGCTTGCTGTCGATGCCCTTGAGGTTGCCGGTCGGCACGATCTTCTTGAGCGAGAAGAACTCGGTGTCGATCAGGTCGAAGCTGTTGGGCGCCGTCACCGCGCGCTTGGTCACGTCGTCGGTGGTCACGGCCACGTACTGGATCTCGATGCCGGTGTCGGCCTTGAACTTCTCGGCGATCGCCTTGTCCTGGTTCACTGCCGTGCCGAGGTAGCGCAGCACCACCTTGTCCTGCGCATGCACGAAGGGCGCGATGCCCGTGGCCAGGATGCCGGCCGTGCCTTGCAGCAAGGTGCGGCGCTTGAGTCCGAGGGTGGAGTCGAGGGTGTCGGTCATGCTGAGTCTCCTGAAAGAAAGGGGAGGAACGCGGAAGGGAAGAAAGAAAAGAGGGGGCTCAGAGCGTCATCGCGATCGCCGCCGTGTCGTCGCGCAGCGCGGCCGTGGGCTCCGGCGTGCGCTCGCCCGGCGGCTTCGCGCCCGGCCCGAGCACGCGCGCATCGGCGTCGGCCCACGACAGCCGCACGGCCTCGCCGAGCGCGTACGGCTTTGCGAGGAACGCGGCCTCGCCGAGCTGCACCGACACGTTCGCGCGACCGGGCGCGGCCGCGTCGAGCGCGAGGCCCAGCAGCACGTAGGTGCCCTGGTATTCGACGTCGGTGACGGTGGCGGCGAGGCCCTCGGCCGTCTCGGCGGCCGGCGCGATCCGCATGCGGTCGTTGCGCACCGCGATCGGGCCGGCGGGCGTGTCGAGCACGTTGTGGCCGCCCATGAAGCGCGCCACGAATTCGCTGGCCGGATGGTTGTAGACCGCGTGCGGCGAGCCGACCTGCTCGATCACACCGTGGTTCATCACCACCATGGTGTCGGCCAGCGCCATTGCCTCTTCCTGCGAGTGCGTGACGTGCACGAAGGTCAGGCCCAGCTCCTTCTGCCAGCGCCGCAACTCGGCGCGCATCTGGATGCGCAGGAAGGGGTCGAGCGCCGACAGCGGCTCGTCGAGCAGCAGCACGCGCGGCTCGGTGATGAGCGCGCGCGCCAGCGCCACGCGCTGCTGCTGGCCGCCCGAGAGCTCGCCGGGCTTGCGCGCGGCCAGGTGGCCCATCGCGACGCGCTCGAGCAGCGCATTGGCGCGCTGCTGGCGCTCGGCCTTGGCCACGCCCTTCATCTTGAGGCTGAAGGCCACGTTGTCGGTGGCTGACAGGTGCGGGAACAGCGCGAAGCTCTGGAACATCATCGCCGTGCCGCGCGCGGCGGCCGGCAGGTCGGTGATGTTGCGGTTGTCGAGCAGGATGTCGCCGCTGGTCACCGACTCGTGGCCCGCGATCATGCGCAGCGTGGTGCTCTTGCCGCAGCCCGAAGGGCCGAGCAGGCAGCAGTAGCTGCCGCTGGCGATGCGCAGGTCGATCCGATCGACGGCGGCCGGGGTGCCCGGGGCGTAGCGCTTGCTCAGCGCGACGATCTCGATGGCGGCGGGGACGGGCGTGGCGACGGCATTCATTGCCCGTGGCCGAGCACGATCCATGCCCGCGGCGGCCGCGCTGCGCCGCCTCTACGCCTTAGGGCGTACGGCGCGCACGGCGCGTGCGGGGATCAGGTGCCGAAGCGGTTCGCGTCCGCGGGCAGGCCGGCGGCGGCCAGGCCGCGCAGCACGTCGCCCACCACGATCACCGCCGGGCTCGCGAGGCCGGCCTCGGCGATGGCGCGCTGCAGCCGGCCCAGCGTGGTCGCGACATGGCGTTGCTGCGGCAGGCTCGCATGCTGGATCACGGCCACCGGCGTGCTGGCCGGCAGGCCGTGCAGCAGTTCGCGCTCGATGTGGGCCGCGCCCGACACGCCCATGTAGATCACCAGCGTGAGCCGCGCGCCGTGCGCGGTCGCGGCCAGCGTGCGCCAGTCGGTCGGGTCGTCGGCGGCGCCGGCGCCCGTCTTCGCATGGCCGGTGACGAACACCACGCCCTGCGCATGGTCGCGGTGCGTGAGCGGCACGCCCAGCGCGGTGACGGCCGCGAGGCCGGCCGTGATGCCGTTGACCACCGCGCATTCGATGCCGGCCTCGCGCAGGTGCTCGACCTCCTCGCCGCCGCGGCCGAAGATGAAGGGATCGCCGCCCTTGAGCCGCACCACCGTCTCGCCCTCGCGCACCGCGGTGATCATCAGCCGCTCGATGAAGGCCTGCGGCGTGCTCTTGCAGCCGCCGCGCTTGCCCACGTGCACGATGCGCGCATCGGGCCGGGCATAAGCCTGCACGATGGCGTCGTTCACGAGGTCGTCGACCAGCAGCACCGTGGCGGCCTGGATCGCCTTCACGGCCTTGACGGTCAGCAGCTCGGGGTCGCCCGGGCCGGCGCCCACCAGCGTGCAGCGGCCGGCGATGAGGGAGGGGGTGGGGGCGTTGGTTGTCATGCGTGGGATGCCAGTTGCGTGATGTGCCGGACCTGCGTAGTGATCGCTGCGGGCACGGGAGCTCGCCCGCCAGCACGCGGCGCGTGTAGTCGGCCGTGGTCGCGACGTCGATGTCCTTCGGCAGGCCGGGCACCTCGGGGTCGGTGCCGGGCTGCTGGGCCTGCAGCTCGGTGCGCACGCCGCGCACGAAGCCGTCGATCTGGGCAGTGCGGCGCGGGTCCGACACGACCTCGCCCTCGAGGCCGCGCGACAGCAGCGCCGTCATGCCGGTGAGCTCGAAGGTGGCGGCCATGACGCGCGCGTATTCGGGATGGGTGTAGCTGCCGACCACCACGCAGGCGCCGGCGCCGGGCTGCATCAGCTTGACCACGCTGTGGCCCGGGTTGCGCAGGCCGACCACGCGGCGCACGTCGAGCAGCCGCTTGAGGCCCGGGCTCATCAGCTCGGTGGCGGCGAAGGCGACCTCGCCGGCGGCGATTTCCCGCACCGCGGCCAGCGGCGCGGTGCCCAGCGCCTCGAGCACGTTGGAGGCCAGCACGCGCGCGGTTTCGGTGGCGCTGCCGTGCACCAGCACCGGCAGCCCCTCGCGCGCCAGCAGCAGCGCCAGCAGCGGCGTGAGCACCGGCAGCTTGCGCGCGCCGTTGTAGCTGGGCAGCACGACCAGCGCCCGCTCGCTGGCGGGAAAGCGCGCCAGCCGCGCATGCGTGGCGTCGAGGAAGCCGGCCATCTCCTCGGGCGTTTCGCCCTTGATCCGCATCGCGAGGCAGAAGCCGCCGATCTCGAGGTCGGTGACGGTGCCGTCGAGCACCTGGCCGAACAGGTCGCAGGCCTGTTCGCGCGACAGCGGCCGGGCGCCGCGCGCGCCCCGGCCGATTTCCTTGATGTAGTGGCTGATTCCCATGGGTAGGCGGATTGTCCCGCAAGGCTTATGCCGGAATGAGAGTTCGCTTATGCCTGTCCTGGACGCGGGGGCTTGTGCTCCCTCCCCCGCTGGGGAGGGCTGGGGTGGGGGCACCGGGCGATGGATGCGTGCGTAACGATGGAACGGCCCGGTGCCCCCATCCCGGCCTTCCCCCAGCGGGGGAAGGAGCAAGGCAGGACACGGCTCACGCCAGCGCCTCCACCGGAGTCGAGCGCACCCGCCGCTTGAGCTCGGGAATGCACGAACCGCAGTTGGTGCCGCATTTCAGCGCCCCCTGCAGCGCGGCCAGCCGTTCCGCGGGCGAGCCGTCGCAGCGCCGCAGCTGGCGCTCGATCGCGAGGTCGGTGACGTTGAAGCAGGTGCAGACCGGCTTGCCGCGCGACTGCACCGCCACCGGCGCGCGCGCACCGGGCGACAGCAGCAGCCGGCCGTAGTCCTGCGCCGGCAGCTCCTCGCGCAGCACGGTGGCGATCCAGGCCTCGGCGCTGGTGTCGCCGCCCAGCAGGAACGCTTCGAGCCGCGCGCCGTCGGCCCGGCGCGCCAGCCGCGCCGCGCGGCGCTGGCCGCGGCGGCGGTCGGCATAGCGCAGGGTGTCGGGCGCCTGCAGGCCCAGCAGGCCCTCGATGCGCGAGAGCAGGGCGTCGTCGGGCGCCTCGTAGGCGGCGGCGCGGAACAGCAGGCCGCCGCGGCTGCCGTCCGCGCCCGAGAAGGGTACGCAGGCCGCGAACGGAAAGGCCGCCATCAGCGCCTGCAGCGCGCGGCGCGCGGCCAGCGCGTCGTCGTCGGGCAGCCAGGCCATGGCCAGCAGCGACCAGGGCAGCTCGGCCTTGAGGATCTTGACCGGCACGTGCTTGAGCTCGGGCTGCTTCGAGATGGGGCAGTACGCCGGCGTGGTGACGGCATTGATGCCCGCCAGCGGCGTGCCGGTGGAGGACGAGCCGCCCAGGTACTCGCCGCCCCAGTGCATCGCGACGAAGGCCTGGTCGGGCGCGATCTCCTCGCTGGCGCGCGCGGGCAGCAGGATCGAGCCGCGCCTGGAGCTCAGGTGCACCAGGTCGCCCTCGCGCAGCGCGCGCCGCGCCATGTCCTGCGGGTTCATCTGCACCGCGGGCTCGGCCACGTGGCCGAACAGCCGGCCGACGTTGCCGGTGCGGCTCATGCCGTGCCACTGGTCGCGCAGCCGGCCGGTGTTGAGCGAGAACGGCCAGCGCGGCTCGCGCGGCTCGGCCAGCGGGCGGTGGACGGTGTCGACGAAGCGCGCTCGGCCGTCGGGCGTGGGGAACACGCCGTCTTCGTAGAGGCGCGCGCGGCCGGCCGTCTCGCCCTCGCGCAGCGGCCATTGCTGCGGGCCGGCGTGCTCGAGCATCGCCCAGCTCAGGCCGGTGATGTCGAGGTCGCGCCCGCGCGTCGATTCGCGGTGCTCGTTCCAGACCGATTCGGCGTTCTCGTAGGGGAACAGCGTGGCCGCGCGGCCCAGCCTCGCCTCGAGCCGGCGCGCGAATTCGGCCGCGATCGACCAGTCGTGGCGCGCTTCGCCGGCCGGCGGCACGGCGGGGCGCACGCGCGAGATGCGGCGCTCGCTGTTGGTCACCGTGCCTTCCTTCTCGCCCCAGGTGGTGGCCGGCAGCAGCAGGTCGGCATAGGCGCAGGTGGCGGTGGTGGCGAAGGCTTCCTGCACCACCACGAACTCGGCGCGCTCGAGCGCGCGGCGCACCGTGGCCTGGTCGGGCATGGACTGGGCCGGGTTGGTGCAGGCGATCCAGAGCGCGCGGATCTCGCCGTCGGCCGCGGCCTGGAACATCTCGACCGCCGTCTTGCCGGGCCGCGCGGGCACCGAGGGCACGCCCCAGAGCGCCGCCACCTCGGCGCGGTGCGCGGGGTTCGCGAGGTCGCGGTGCGCGCTCAGCAGGTTCGCGAGGCCGCCGACCTCGCGCCCGCCCATCGCATTGGGCTGGCCGGTCAGGGAGAACGGCCCCGCGCCCGCGCGCCCGATCTGGCCCGTGGCCAGGTGCAGGTTGATCAGCGCGGCATTCTTCGCGGTGCCGCTCGAGGACTGGTTGAGTCCCTGGCAGTACAGGCTCAGCGTGGCCGGCGAGGCGGCGAACAGCCGGGCCGCCTCGAACAGCTGCTCGGTCGACAGGCCGCAGACCCGCGCCACCGTCTCGGGCGTGCAGTTGCCCACCGTGGCCTTGAGCGCCTCGAAGCCGCTGGTGCGGGCCGCGATGTAGCCGGCGTCGATCCAGCCTTCGCGCAGCATCAGGTGCAGCATGCCGTTGAACAGCATCACGTCGGTGCCCGGCAGCAGCGGCAGGAACAGGTCGGCGATCTCCACCGTGTCGGTGCGGCGCGGGTCGGCCACCACGATCTTCAGCGCCGGGTTGGCGGCCTTCGCGTCCTCGATGCGGCGAAACAGGATCGGATGGGCCCAGGCGGTGTTGCTGCCGACGATGAACAGGCACTGGGCATGCCGCAGGTCGTCGTAGCAGGCAGGCGGCGCGTCGGCGCCCAGCGTCTGCTTGTAGCCGGCCACCGCGCTGCTCATGCACAGGCGCGAGTTGGTGTCGATGTTGTTGGTGCCGACCAGGCCCTTGGCGAGCTTGTTGAAGACGTAGTAGTCCTCGGTCAGCAGCTGGCCCGAGACGTAGAAGCCGACCGCGTCGGGCCCGTGGGCCTGCACGATGCCGGCGAAGCGCCCGGCCGCCTGGTCGAGCGCCGTGTCCCAGTCCAGCGGCTGCGGCGCCTCGCCGCGGCGCGCGCGCTGCATCGGGCGCAGCAGCCGCGTCTGGCGCGTGATCGGCGCGCTGGCCGTCAGGTGCAGGGTCGAGCCCTTGGTGCACAGGCGGCCGAAGTTGGCCGGATGGTCGGGGTCGCCGCGCACGCCGGTGATCTGCGCACCCTCGGACTCGATGATCACGCCGCAGCCGACGCCGCAGTAGGGGCAGGTGGAGCGGGTGTCGGTCATGCGGCCGCCTTGGGTTCGCCGGCGGGGACCGCTTCGTTCTCGCCACCGGCATCGCCCGTGGCCGCCTCGCCGAACATCAGCCGGTCGCGGATCTCCTGCACGCTGCGCCCCTCGCGCACCAGCTCGTAGTACCAGCTGCCGTCCACCGTGTCGCCGTAGAGGCAGGCGCCCACCAGCTTGTCGTCCTTGAGCACCAGCTTCTTGTAGACGCCGCCGAAGGGATCGCTCATCACGATCTCCTCCGTGCCTTCGCCGCCCATGAACTCGCCCGCGCTGAACAGGTCGATGCCCGTGACCTTGAGCTTGGTCGAGGTCAGCGAGCCCTGGTAGCGGCCGATGCCGAACTGCGCGAGGTGGTTGGCCGCCACCTTGGCCTGCTCGAACAGCGGCGCCACCAGGCCGTAGGCGATGCCGCGGTGCGCCGCGCATTCGCCGACCGCGTAGATCCGCGCATCGGTCACGGTCTGCAGCGTGTCGGTGACCACGATGCCGCGGTGGCAATGCAGCCGCATGCGCTCGGCCAGCTCGACGTTGGGGCGGATGCCCACGGCCATCACGACCAGGTCGGCCGGGACCTCGGTGCCGTCCTTGAAGCGTATCGCGGTGACGCGGCCCTGTTCGCCGCCGACGAGTTCCTGGGTCTGCGCGCCCATGCGGAACTTCAGGCCGCGTTCCTCGAGCGACTGCTGCAGCAGCCGGGCCGCGGCCTCGTCGAGCTGGCGTTCCATGAGCCAGGGCATGACGTGCACCACCGTCACCTCCATGCCGCGCCGCATCAGGCCGTTGGCGGCCTCCAGGCCCAAGAGGCCGCCGCCGATCACCACCGCGTGGCGGTGCGTGCGCGCGGTCTCGATCATGCAGTCGGTGTCGGCGATGTCGCGGTAGGCGATCACGCCCTCGAGATCCTTGCCGGGCACCGGCAGCATGAAGGGGGTGGAGCCGGTGCAGACCAGCAGGCGGTCGTAGGCGGCCTCGGTGCCGTCGTCGGCGCGCACGATGCGCTTCACGCGGTCGACCTCGACCACCTTCCTGCCGGCATGCACCGCGATGCCGTGGTCGCGGTACCAGTCCCAGCCGTTGAGCACGATCTCGTCGAGCGTCTGCTCGCCCGCGAGCACCGGCGACAGCATGATGCGGTTGTAGTTGGGATGCGGCTCGGCGCCGAACACCGTGATGTCGTAGAGGCCGGGCGCGATCTTCAGCAGCTCCTCGAGCGTGCGCACGCCGGCCATGCCGTTGCCGATCAGCACGAGTTTCATCTTCTCCATGGGGCCCTGCCTTTCTGCGAACTGGGGGACATCAAGCGAGCGCGTGCTCATCGCGCGCGGTCAGAATCGCGCCATGAGCTTCGAGGTGGACATCGGCTACAGCAGCCAGCGCGGCCCGCGCGAGGCCAACGAGGACTTCGCCGGCGCGGTGCATGCCCCGCCGGGCGACGAGGCGCGCGGGCTGATCGCGGCCATCGCCGACGGCGTTTCGGCCGGCGGGCGCGGCCGCGAGGCGGCGCAGACCACGGTGATGGGCCTGCTGGCCGACTACTTCGCCACGCCCGCCACCTGGGAGCCGACCGCCGCGCTCGACCGGCTGATCGGCGCGCAGAACGGCTGGCTGGCCGACCACAACCGCCGGCGCCAGGGAGCGAAGGGCGAGGAGGGCGGCGCCGCCCTCACCACGCTGACCGCGCTGGTGCTGCACGGCCAGGGCTACACGCTGGCCCACGTGGGCGACACGCGCGCCTGGCGCGTGCGCGCCGGCGAGGCCGCCGCCGTGCCGCTGACGCAGGACCATGCCTTCGACCATCCCGACCTGCGCAGCCGGCTCACGCGCGCCATCGGCCTCGACGACCAGGTGCGCGTCGACTACCTGCAGGGCGACCTGCGCGTGGGCGACTGCTTCGTGCTGAGTTCCGACGGCGTGCATGGCGTGCTCGACGCGCGGCGACTGGCCGCGCTGGCGCTGCAAGGCGATGCCGAGGCAGCGAGCGAGGCGCTGGTGAACGCGGCGCTCGATGCCGGCACGCGCGACAACGCGACCGCGCTGGTGATCCGCGTGCTGGGGCTCGACGCGCGCCGGCTCGACGACGAGCTCGGCGATGGCCGCCGGCTCGCACCGCCGCCCGCGCTCAAGGTGGGCGAGGCGCTCGACGGCTACGTGGTGACCGCGCTGGTGGCCGACACCGGCGTGCACCTGCTCTACCAGGCGCGCGATCCCGTCACGCGCGCGCTGGTCGCGCTCAAGACCCTGCATCCCGCGCGCGCCGGCGACCCGCAGGAGCGCGCGATGCTCGCGCACGAGGCCTGGCTCGGGCTGCGCGTGGGCGGCGACGGCTTCGTGCGGGCGCACGAGCGCGCGGCCGATGCCAGCGCGCTCTACATCGTGTTCGACTGGCATGGCGGCCGCACGCTCGAGCAGCTGCGCAAGGCCGATCCGCGCGGTGCCGTGGCCGAGGTGGTGGCGGCCGCCATCGCATGGAGCCGCGCGCTCGGCCGGCTGCACCGCCAGGGCGTGGTGCATCGGGACATCAAGCCCGGCAACCTGCACCGCGGCGACGACGGGCGCTGGCGCATCCTCGACCTGGGCGTGGCGCTGTCGGGCCGCGAGAGCGCGGCGCAGCGCGAGCTGCATGCCGGCACGCCGAGCTACATCAACCCCGAACAGTGGGAGGAGGGCGGCACGGCCGACGCGGGCAGCGACCTGTTCGCGCTCGGCGTGACCCTCTACCAGTGGCTCACCGGCCACCTGCCCTACGGCGAGATCGAGCCCTACCAGGTGGGGCGCTACCGGCGCGACCCTGTGGCGCTGTCGCGCCTGCGGCCCGACGTGCCGATCTGGCTCGACCACCTGGTGCGCAAGGCCGTGGCGCGCGATCCGCGCGAACGCTTCGAGACCGCCGAGGAGCTGCTGCTCGCGCTCGAGCGCGGCGCCTCGCGCCCGGTGGGCGCGCCCGTCGCCACGCCGCTGATCCGCCGCGATCCGCTGGCGCTCTACCAGCTCGCGCTCGGCGTGTCGGTGCTGTTCAACCTGCTGCTGGTGGTGTGGCTGCTGTTCCTGCCACGCTGAGAGCCGCCATCCCCGTTCGGGCCGGGCTTGTCGAAGCCGTGCGCGCCGTGGGTACAGCCCTTCGACAGGCTCAGGGCGAACGGAGGGGATGTTCACGCGGTCCTCCGGTGCGAGGCGGCCGCCGGTGCCGGTGCCGGCGCCACGCGCGCCCGGCCGCCCTTCTCGGCCCAGGTGCGGGTCCAGCGGATCTGCATCACGCGCATCACGCCCAGCATCACGAGCGACAGCACCGCGAAGAAGACGAAGCCCCAGAGGTAGCTGCCCAGGTACTGCTTCGACAGGCCCATGGCGTTCGGCACCAGGCCGCCGCCCAGGGCGCCGATCTCGCCGATCATCGAGCCGGCCACCGCGGTGCTCAGCGGCCAGCGCAGCGGCACCAGCTGGAACAGCGCGCCGTTGCCCGCGCCCAGCGCCGCGAAGCAGACGATCAGCAGCAGGGTGGTGAGCACCAGCGAGCCCGAAGCCAGGCCCACGAGCGCCAGCGCCACGGCCACCACCAGCAGCACCACCGTCAGCGTGTTCACGCCGCCCCAGCGGTCGGAGATCCAGCCGCCGGCGATGCGCACCGCCGCGCCCATGAAGGCCGCGAGCATGGTGAGCTGGCCCGCCTGCACCTTGCTGACGCCGAACTGGTCGTAGTAGTACGAGGGCAGGAAGGTCGTGAGGCCGATGAAGCCGCCGAAGGTCACGCCGTAGATCAGGCTGAACACCCAGCCGTCCTTCTCGAACAGGCAGGCGATGTGCTCGCGGAAGCTCGAATGCGCGTTCACGTCGGGCGGTTCCTTGGCGAACACCACCATCACCACCATCGGGATCAGGATCGCGCCCGCGGCCACGCCGTAGACCGCCTGCCAGCCCAGCCACTGCGCGAGCGGCGGCGCGATCAGCACCGACACCGCCGTGCCCACGTTGCCCGCGCCCACCAGGCCCATCGCCAGGCCCTTGTGCTGCGGCGGGAACCAGCCCGAACCGAGCGACAGCGCCACGCCGAAGCTCGCGCCCGCGATGCCCAGCAGCACGCCCATGGCCAGCAGGTCGTTGAAGCTGCGCACGAAGAAGAAGCCGAACAGCATCGCCACCGCGATCAGCGCCATCTCGACCAGCGTGGCCTTCTTGCGGCCGATGTACTGCGACAGGATGCCGAGCGGGAAGCGCATGAGCGCGCCCGCGATGATCGGCACCGAGAGCATCAGCCCCTTCTGCGCCGGCGAGAGGTCGAAGCTCTCGCCGATGAAGGGCGCCATGGCGCCGTTGAGCACCCAGATGCAGCAGGAGAACGAGAAATACAGGAAGGCCGCGAACAGTGTCGGGCCGTGGCCTGAGCGCAAGAAATTCCTGAAACCGGGCATGGTGTTCGTGGGTGCGAAAAGCCGCGGCCCGGCCCTGTGGAGACCGAGTCGACGGACGGGGGTGGGACGGGGGAGCCGGCGGCGCGGGCCGTCGGCATGAAGGGTGTAGCCGGCATCGTTGCTGCCGGAACGGACGCAGGAGCCTGCGGCCTCACCAAAGCGGTGCTTCGTTACACCGCGGTCCGTTTCATGCAAGACGCATGCCGCGCACGAAAGACGCGACGGGCATCGGCCCTCGCCTATGCTCGCGGTGCCCGTCCCCACGTCCTTCGACCGATGTCCCTTCTCGTTGTTCTTCCCGATGAACCCGGCCCGCCCACCTTGCCCGCGGCGATGGGCGCCGCGCTGGCCGAGGCCGGCATCGAGCTGCTCGGCTGCACGGACCTGCCGGGCTTCGCGCGCGAAGCCGAAGCGCTCGCGCCGCGCCAGGTGCTGGTCTGCACGGCCGCGCCGACGCATGCGCTGCTCGAGGTGCTGCGCGCCTGGTCGGGCCTGCCGCCCTGCGCGCTGAGCCTGGCGAGCGCGCCGCTCGATGGCGCGCGGCACGAGGAACTGGCCGCGCTCGGCGTGCATGCCTGGTCGCCGTTCGAGTCGCTCGAGACGTTCGATGCGGCATCGCTGCTGGCGCTGCTCGCGCGCGCGCAGGCCCGCTGGCAGCGCGAGCACGCGCTGCGCACCGAGTTGGAGAACCTGCGCACCCGGATGGACGAGCGCAAGTGGGTCGACCGCGCCAAGGGCTTGCTGATGTCCGCGCGCGGCATCGGCGAGGACGAGGCCTTCGGCCTGATTCGCGGCGCCGCGATGCATGCGAACCTGCGGCTCGGCGAGGTCTCGCGCTCGGTCATCGAGGCCGCGCAGTGGGCCGAGGCGATCAACCGCGCGGGCCAGCTGCGCATGCTCTCGCAGCGGCTGGTGCGGCTGGCCGCGCAATTGCTGGGCGGCATCGACGTGCAGCGCGCGCGCGTGCTGCGCACGCAGTCGGCCGAACGGGTGCAGAGCAACCTCGATCACCTCGCGACCCTCGGCCTGCAGGCGGCCGGCGCCCTGGCGCTGGCCGAGGCGCGGGCGGCCTGGACCGTGCTGTCGACCGCGCTCGCCGCGCGCCCCAGCGCCGCGGGGCTGGCCGACATCGACCATCGCGCCGAGGTGCTGCTCGCGGCCGCCGAGGCGCTGACCGAGGCGCTCGAAGCCTCGGGCGCGCGGCGCGCGCTGCGCATCGTCAACATCTGCGGCCGCCAGCGCATGCGCGCCCAGCGGCTGGCCAAGGACGCGCTGCTGGCCTCGGCGCTCGAGCAGCAGGCCGCCCAGGCGCGGCTGCTGCCGACCATGGACGAGTTCGAGGCCGCGCTGCTCGAACTCGAGCGCGCGCCGCTGAGCACCGCGGAGATCCGCGCCGGGCTCGCGAGCGCGCGCGACGAATGGCTACGGCTGGTGGGCGGCGTGCGCGCGCTCGAGAGCGCCGACGGCCGCGCCGCGCTGGTGCGCTCGAGCGAGGCGCTGGTCGACACCTTCGAGAGCCTCACGGCCTCGTACGAGCACAGCCTCCAGGTCATCATGTCGTGATGCGCCCGGGGGCCGCGTCGCGGTTCAGGCCGCTGCCTTCTCCACGTGCCCCTGCCGCGTGTAGAGGAAGTCGATCACGGCCTTGCGCGCATGCACGTAGGCCGGGTCCTCCGCGAGCTCGACGCGGTTGCGCGGGCGCGGGATGTCGACCGCGAGCACCTCGCCGATGGTGGCGGCCGGGCCGTTGGTCAGCATCACGATGCGGTCGCTCAGCAGCACGGCCTCGTCCACGTCGTGCGTGACCATCACGACCGTGCTGCGGGTCTTCTGCACGATGGCCAGCAGCTCGTCCTGCAGCTTGGCGCGCGTGAGGGCGTCGAGCGCGCCGAAGGGCTCGTCCATCAGCAGCACCTTGGGTTCCATCGACACGCGCGCGCGCGATGCCCACGCGCTGCTTCATGCCGCCCGAGATCTCGCCGGGGCGCTTCTGCGCGGCTGGCGTGAGGCCGACCAGCGCCAGTGCCGCATCGGTGCGCGCGCGCAGCTGGGCCTTGTTCTCGGTGGCGGCGAACACGCGCTCGACCGCGAGGTAGACGTTCTCGAAGCAGGTGAGCCAGGGCAGCAGCGAGTGGTTCTGGAACACCACGGCGCGCTCGGGGCCCGGGCCTTTGATTTCCTTGTTGGCGCACAGCAGCGCGCCGGCGGTGGGCGTGGTGAGGCCGGCGATCAGGTTCAGCAGCGTGGACTTGCCGCAGCCCGAGTGGCCGATCAGCGTGATGAACTCGCCCTTGGCCACACCGAGGTGCACGTCGCGCAGCGCGACGAAGCGGCCCTTGGGCGTCTTGAAGGCCTGCTCGACGCCGTGGATCTCGATGTACTTCGACTCGTCGATCATGATTTCACCTCTTCGAACGTGAAGGCCGTCGCGAGCTTGATCAGCGCGAACTCGAGCACCAGGCCGACGATGCCGATCACGAAGATCGCGATGATGATGTTGGCGACGTTGAGGTTGTTCCACTCGTCCCAGACCCAGAAGCCGATGCCCACGCCGCCGGTCAGCATCTCGGCCGCCACGATCACCAGCCAGGCGGTGCCCACGGCCAGCCGCACGCCGGTCAGCATGTAGGGCAGCACGGCCGGGAACAGGATCTTGGTGAGGATCTTCCATTCGCTGAGGTTCAGCACCTTGGCCACGTTCATGTAGTCGCTCGGCACGCGCTGCACGCCCACGGCGGTGTTGATCACCATCGGCCAGATCGAGCAGATGAAGATGGTCCAGATCGCGGCCGGGTTGGCGCCCTTGAACACCAGGAGGCCGATCGGCAGCCAGGCCAGCGGCGAGACCGGGCGCAACAGGCTGATCAGCGGATTGAACATGCGCGCAAGGAACTCGAAGCGCCCGATCGCGAAGCCGGCCGGAATGCCGACCAGCGCCGCGAGGCCGAAGCCCAGCGCCACGCGCTGCAGCGAGGACAGCACGTTCCAGCCCACGCCCTGGTCGTTGGGTCCCTTGCTGTAGAAGGGATCGCTGAACACCGTGAGCGCCTGCTGCCAGACCGCCAGCGGCGAGGGAAAGCCGGTGGTGCTGCGCATGGCCACGATCTCCCACACCAGCAGCAGCAGGCCGAAGCCCGCGAGCGGCGGCAGCACGCGCATCCAGAAGGCGCGCAGGTCGAGCGGTGTGCGTGTCCGCGTCTCGCGCACGGGGCGAACGGGCGCCGCGGTGGCGGCGACCGGCTTGGCCGTGATGGCCGGGGCCGACGGCGCTGCGACCGCCTCGAGCGGCGAATGGAAGACTGCGCTGACCATGGTGTTCTCCCTATGCATGAAGCTTGAAGGACTCGGCGTACTTCTTCGGGTCCTTGCCGTCCCAGACCGAACCGTCGAACAGCTTGCTGCTGCGCATCGGGTCCTTGGGCACCGGCGTCTGCGTGGCGGCGGCGGCCTGCTTGTAGATGTCGATGCGGTTGATCTCGGTCGCGACCTTGAGGTAGTCGGGATGCTCCTTGAGCAGGCCCCAGCGCTTGTGCTGCGTGAGGAACCACATGCCGTCGGACAAGTAGGGGAACGTGACCGCGCCGCCGTTGTAGAACTTCATGTGGTTGGGGTCGTCCCAGCTCTTGCCCAGGCCGTTGACGTAGCGGCCGAGGATGCGCTGGTTGATCGCGTCCACGCTGGTGTTGACGTAGCTCTTGTCGGCGATGGTCTCGGCCATCTTGTTCTTGTTCTGCAGGCCGGTGTCGATCCACTTGCCCGCCTCGAGCACGGCGGCGGTCACGGCGCGCGCGGTGTTCGGGTACTTCTTCGCGAACTCGGCCGTGGTGCCGAGCACCTTCTCGGGATGGTCCTTCCAGATGTCCTGCGTGGTGATGGCCGTGATGCCGATGCCGTCCATGATCGCGCGCTGGCCCCAGGGCTCGCCCACGCAGTAGCCGTCCATGTTGCCCACGCGCATGTTGGCCACCATCTGCGGCGGCGGCACGGTGATGTTCTTGACGTCCTTGAACGGGTCGATGCCGGCCGAGGCGAGCCAGTAGTAGAGCCACATCGCGTGGGTGCCGGTGGGGAAGGTCTGGGCGAAGGTGTATTCGCGCTTCTCGCTGGCGATCAGCTTGGCGAGCGAGGCCGCGTCGACCGCGCCCTTGTCGGCCAGCTTCTTCGACAGCGTGATCGCCTGGCCGTTGTTGTTGAGGGTCATGAGCACGGCCATGTCCTTCTTCGGGCCGCTCAGGCCCAGGTGCATGCCGTAGACCAGGCCGTAGAGCACGTGGGCCATGTCGAGGTCGCCGTTGGCCAGCTTGTCGCGCACGCCGGCCCAGCTCGCCTCCTTGCTCGGCACGATCTTCACGCCGTACTTCTTGTCGATGCCCAGCACCGAGGCCATCACCACGCTGGCGCAGTCGGTCAGCGGAATGAAGCCGATCTTCACTTCCTCCTTCTCGGGCTTGTCGGAGCCCTGGGCCCAGACGGCGGCGCGCAGCGCGGGATCGATCCCGGCGGCGCCGATGGCGGCGGCCTGCAGCACGCGGCGCCGGCTCAGTTTGGTTTGCAGCGTATCGGACATGGGGCGGACTCCAGCTGAAGAGAAAGGAGGAAGACAAAAACGAAAAGGCGTCCTCACCGCCGCAGGGGGCTGCTCGCAAACGAGCCAGCCCCGCGGGATAAGGACGCCTTTGTCCGGGTCGGTGGACGGCCCCCGCCATTGGGGGCCCTCTGCCTGGAGGCCCGAAGGCCTCATGAACTGTCTTGAGCAAAGCGCGTGCCAGCCTCGGCGCGCGTGGTTTGCTATGGCTTTGCTAGCTCGATGCGCCGTATGGGTGCGCCCGGGCCCTCGATTCGGTGGGGAGGGGCGGCCGGCGCGTCGGCAGGCACGCTTGTTGTGCACTGCACCAGGGCGGACCGATCAGCGTGGCAGGTAGTCGGCCATCGCGAGCACCGACTCGGCCACGTCGACCAGCCGGCGGTTCTGGTTCATCGCGGTCTGGCGCAGCATCTTGTGCGCTTCTTCCTCGCTCATCCGGCGGTGCGCCATCAAGAGGCCCTTGGCGCGCTCGACCAGCTTGCGCTCGTTGAGCGAGGCGCGCACGGTCTCGAGCTCGTCGCCCATGGCCTGCAGCCGGCGCGACTGGGCTTGGACCATGTCGAGCACCGAGCGCTCGAGCGTGCGGCCGTAGAGCGTGGCCGCTTCGGGCGCCGCCGGGCGCGCGGCGGGCGGCACCGGCGCCAGCACGTCGTCGAAGAATCGCTCGCCGTCGTCGCGCGGCGCCAGGGTGTCGAGCAGGCGCTGGTATTCCTCGAGCTCGTGCCGCGCCTGTTCGGTCTTGTGGCCGCACTGCAGGCGCAGGTCGCAGGCCAGCCGGTCCTCGACGGTGCGCATGGCGTCGATGCGCGCGCTGCAGCAGTCGAACCAGGCCTGGCTCAGCCGTGGATCGGGCAGGCCGCCCGCGGGCGCCGCGCCCGGATGCACGGTGCCGATGCGGCGCATGCGCTCGAGCTCGGCCAGCGTGCTGTCGCTCTGGCTCTGGCGCCACAGCGCGAGCAGCGCGGGGTTCGAGAACTCGGTGAAGACCTGGAAGCAGCGCTCCTGCGACTCGACCAGGTGCAGCCACTGGGCGCGCTGGGCGTCGTCGACGCGGCCCATGGCGAGGGCGGCGGCGCCGAGGGCGCGTTCCTGGCCCGCGAACTCCTTGCCCTGCATGAAGTTGAACAGCGCCACCAGCAGGCGCGATATCTCGGGGTCGGTGGCGCCGTCGGCCGCTTCGAACACCACCGACAGCAGCCCCGCGACCAGCTTGGCGAAGGCCGCGGTGGCCTGCGCGGGCTGCAGTTCGAGCGCGGCGATGCGCCGGCGCAGGGCCGGCAGGCCATCGAGGCCCGGCAGCACCCAGGCGATGCGGCTGAACAGCCGCGTGTGGTTGCCGTCGCCCGCGCGGCCCTGCGCCTCGGCCTCGAGCCGGTCGAAGCCCAGCCGCACCGCCTGCTCGAGCGCCATGCATTCGGCGATCTGCGGATCGCGCTGCGCGGCGAAGCGCGCCCCGCGCGAGGCCAGGAACACGTTCGACATGCCGCGCTCGCGCTGCAGCGCATGCACGAGCCGGCCCACGGCGCCGACCAGCTCGCTGGTGCGCGCGAGCTGCTCGAGCGCGTCGATCTCGCTGCGCCGCGCGGCGATCAGGAAGTGCAGGCCGGATTTCATGGGGTGCCGGACCATGTGCAACATCCGTGCCGTACCCCCGCGCCAGCAACCCCTACCGCCCGCCGCCTACACTCCCGGCCATGCTGCTTCTAGGAATCGAATCCTCCTGCGACGAGACCGGCGTGGCGCTGGTCGAGTCGCATGGCGACGCGCTGCCGGTGCTGTGCTCGCATGCGCTGCACAGCCAGATCGCGATGCACCAGGCCTATGGCGGCGTGGTGCCCGAACTCGCGAGCCGCGACCACATCCGCCGCGTGCTGCCCTTGACCGATGCCGTGATGGCCGAGGCCGGGCGCACGCTGGCCGAGGTCGACGTGGTCGCCTACACGCGCGGCCCCGGCCTCGCGGGCGCACTGCTCGTGGGCGCGGGCGTGGCCTGCGCGCTGGGTGCGGCGCTCGGCAAGCCGGTGCTGGGCGTGCACCACCTCGAGGGCCACCTGCTGTCGCCGTTCCTGAGCGCCGACCCGCCCGAGTTCCCCTTCGTGGCGCTGCTGGTCTCGGGCGGCCACACCCAACTGATGCGGGTGGACGGCGTGGGCCGCTACGAGCTGCTCGGCGAAACCATCGACGACGCGGCCGGCGAGGCCTTCGACAAGAGCGCCAAGCTCATGGGCCTGCCGTACCCCGGCGGCCCCTGGCTCGCCAAGCTGGCCGAGGGCGGCGATCCGGCGGCCTTCAAGCTGCCGCGCCCGCTGCTGCACAGCGGCGACCTCGACTTCTCCTTCGCCGGCCTCAAGACGGCCGTGCTCACGCAGGCCAGGAAGCTCGGCGACGCACTCGAGGCGCGCAAGCCCGACCTCGCTGCTTCCACGCAGGCGGCGATCGTCGAGGTGCTGCTGAAGAAATCGCTGGCCGCGCTCGACCAGGCCGGCCTCAAGCGTTTGGTGGTGGCCGGCGGCGTGGGCGCGAACCGCATGCTGCGCGAGCAGCTCAATGCCGCCTGCGCCAAGCGCGGCGTGCGCGTGCACTACCCCGAGCTGCACCTGTGCACCGACAACGGCGCGATGATCGCGATGGCCGCGGCGATGCGGCTGCAGTCGGGGCTGTCGCAGCCCACCGAGCGCTATGCCTTCGACGTGAAGCCGCGCTGGCCGATGGCCTCGCTGTCGGCGGACCTGCCCGCCACCGCCTGAGAACGCCCATGAAAAAGCCCGCGCGGCTCGTCGCCGCGCGGGCTTTTTCGCAGCTCGGTTGCGCTTGGATCAGTTGATCTGCAGCTGCGAGACCTGGCTGACCGGCACCACCTTGGCGAGCTTCAGGGTCAGCACGCCGTTCTCGAGCTTGGCTTCGCTCGCAGCGGCGTCGATGTCCAGCGGCAGCTCGTAGGCGGCCTTGAACTGGCGCTTGGCGTCGGCCTTGCTCTCGATGCGGACCACGGCGCCTTCGATGCCGATGCTCAGGTCCTCGCGGGCGAAGCCGGGCACGTCGAGCGACAGGGTCCAGCTCTTGTCGTCCTGCTCGACCAGCGGCGAGCGGCGCGCGGTGCCGGCGAAGGCATCGTTCACGAAGCGTTCGAAGGCGCGGTCATGGGCGCGGGGGGTGAAGCGGGTGGCGCGGAGGGCGGGTGCGAAAAACATGGAAGTACTCCTGAATGAACACAATGGGGACATGGAATGTGTGTCCCTTACACTGCGCGGCCGTTCAATCCTGAGTGCCGCTTGAAACCTCATCTAGGCCCAGCGGCGCGCGTTTCAAGTCAATGAATTCCAGCTTTTTCGAGCGCCGCCAGGCCTTGAAATTCGCGGCACTGTCGCTATGCGCGAGGCCCTTCGCGGCGCTCGCGCAGACCCCGCCCGCACCCATCCGCCTCGCGCTGATCGAGAGCATGAGCGGCCCGTTCGCCAACACCGGCGAGGCGGTGTTCCGCAACCTGCTGTGGGCCGTGGAGCGCGTGAATGCACGCGGCGGCATCAAGCTGCCGGGCGGCGCGCGGCCGCTGCAGCTCGACCGCTACGACAGCAAGGGGCAGAACGAGGAAGCGCTGTCGGCACTGCGCGCCGCGATCGACGACGGCGCGCGCATCGTGCTGCAGGGCAACTCCTCGGCCACCGCGGCGGCGCTGATCGATGCGATCGACAAGAACAACGAGCGCGACCCGCAGCGGCGCATGCTGTTCCTCAACTACGCGGCGGTCGAGCCTTCGCTGACCAACGAGCGCTGCAGCTTCTGGCACTTCCGCTTCGACGCCCATGCCGACATGCGCGTGGCCGCGCTGATGGACGTGGTGAAGGACGACGCGGCGCTCAAGCGCATCTACCTGCTGGGGCAGGACTACAGCTTCGGCCAGGCGGTGCTGCGCGAATCGCGGCGCCAGCTCGGCGTGCTGCGGCCCGACGTGGAGATCGTCGGCGACGAGCTGCATCCGCTGGGCAAGGTCAAGGACTTCGCGCCCTACGCCAGCAAGATCATCGCGAGCGGCGCGCAGGCGGTGGTCACGGGCAACTGGGGCAACGACCTCACGCTGCTCGTGAAGGCCGCGCGCGAGGCCGGTTTCAACGGCACCTTCTACACCTTCTACGGCAATGCGCTGGGCGCGCCCGCGGCCATCGGCGATGCCGGCATCGGGCGCGTGATCGCGGTGGCCGACTGGCTGCCGAACGTGCAGACGCCGCAGTCGGAGGCCTTCTACCGCGCCTTCCGCACGCGCTTTCCGAAGCCCGCGGACGACTACGTCCACATGCGCATGCAGCTCTTGATCGAGTCGCTGGCGCAGGCGCTCGAGCGCGCGGGCAGCACTGACACCGTGGCGGTGGCGCGCGCGCTCGAGCAGGCCGACGTCACGCTGTACGGCCAGCGCGGGCGCATGCGCGCGGCCGACCACCAGTTCCAGCAGCAGCTCGTGGTCGGCGTGATGGACAAGCAGGGCCGAGCGGGCGTGCAGTTCGACGTCGAGGGCTCGGGCTACGGCTTCCGCGTGATCAAGACCATTGCCCCCGAGCGCGCGGAGCTGCCGACTTCGTGCAAGATGAAGCGCCCCTGAAGGCACGAAGCGAAGACACGACGACAACGAAAGAAGAACACGACATGCGCCAAGCCATCCACAACCTCGAAGCCTCCAAGATCCGCGAAGTCGCCAATGCCGGCCTCGGCCGCAGCGACGTGCTCGCCTTCTGGTTCGGCGAGAGCGACGAGGTCACGCCCGAAGTCATCCGCCAGGCGGCGATCGATTCGCTGCAGCGCGGCGAGACCTTCTACGCCCACAACCTCGGTCTGCCCGAGCTGCGCGCGGCGATCGCGCGCTACACCAGCAGCCTGCATCCCGCGGTCGATGCCTCGCGCATCGCCGTCACCTCGGGAGGCGTGAGCGCGCTGATGCTCGCGGTGCAGGCGCTGGTCGATGCCGGCGACGAGGTGGTCGCGGTGACGCCCGTGTGGCCCAACCTCACGGCGCAGCCGGCGATCCTCGGCGCGACGGTGCGCACGGTGCCGCTGGTGCCGATTGAGGGCGAATGGACGCTGGACCTGCGGGCGCTGCGCGCGGCGGTCACGTCGAACACCAAGCTGCTGATCGTCAACGCGCCGAACAACCCGACCGGCTGGACGATGACGCGCGAGGAGCAGCAGGCCGTGCTCGACCATTGCCGCGAGACCGGCACCTGGATCCTCGCGGACGAGGTCTACGAGCGCCTGTACTTCGAACCCACGGCCAACGGCTGCGCGCCTAGCTTCCTCGACATCGCGCGGCCCGACGACCGGCTGGTCGTCACGCACAGCTTCTCGAAGAGCTTCCTGATGACCGGCTGGCGCCTGGGCTGGCTGGTGCTGCCGCCCGCGCTGGTCGATGGCATCGGCAAGCTGATCGAGTTCAACACCTCGTGCGCGAGCGTGTTCACCCAGCGCGCCGGGGTGGTGGCGATCGAGCACACGGCCGAGATCACGCCGCGCGTGGTGGCGCACCTCAAGCATTGCCGCGACACGCTGGTGCCGCTGCTGGCGGCCGTGCCGGGCGTGCAGGTGGCGCCGGCCAGGGGCGGCATGTACGCCTTCTTCCGGCTCGAGGGCTTCGACGATTCCTTCGAGGTGGCCAAAACGGCTGGTGGTCGAGGCCGGGCTCGGGCTCGCGCCCGGCAACGCCTTCGCGCCCGAAGGGCAGGGCTGGCTGCGCTGGTGCTTCGCCTCGAAGGATCCGCAGCGGCTGGTGCAGGGCGTGGAGCGGCTGCGCGGCTGGCTCTCGAAGCAGCGGGGCTGAATGACGCCGAGGCCCGCGCCCGTCGACGCCGTGCGCATCCGCGGCTCGGCGCTGCCGGGCATGCAGACGATCGCGGCCGAATCGGCGCGCAGCTTTCCGCGCCACATGCACGACGTCTACGGCATCGGCGTGATCGACCGCGGTGGTCAGCGCTCGGCCAGCGGCCGCGGCGTGGTCGAGGCGGTGCGCGGGGACGTCATCACGGTCAATCCCGGCGAGGTGCACGACGGCGTCGCGCTGCGCGGCGAAGCGCGCGCCTGGCGCATGCTGCACCTGGCGCCCGCGCTGCTGGCCGATGCCGCGCCCGGGCTCGAGCTGACGCGGCCGGTGCTCAACGATCCGGCGCTGCGGCGCGGGGTCGAGCGGCTGTTCGCGGGCGTGGCCGAGGGGGCCGATGCGCTGGCGCTCGAGCAGGGCGTGCTCGAGCTGCTGCGCGATGCGCCGGGCGCGTTAACGCCGGAACCCGTGCCTCGCATCGCTGCCGTGGCGCTGGAGCGAGCGCGGGCACGCATCGCCGATGACTGCGTGGTCGCGCCCACGCTGGCCGAGCTCGCGCACGAGGCCGGCCTGAGCCGCTGGCAGCTGCTGCGCGGCTTCGCGGCCGCCTTCGGGCTGCCGCCACATGCCTGGCTGCAGCAGTGCCGGCTGTCGCGCGCGCGGCGGCTGATCGCGCAGGGGCGGGCGCTGGCCGATGCCGCGGCTGGCGCGGGCTTTGCCGACCAGAGCCACATGACGCGGGCCTTCGTGCGCTTCCTGGGTTTCACGCCCGGGGCCTATGCGGCCGCGCACGGCGCCTGACCTGGTCCTGCAATTTCGTTCAAGACCGCCGCGCCCGCGGCGGGAGACGCTCGCGCCTTCTGCAAATGAAAGGCGATAGGCATGTCGGAACGCAGCAAGGGAATGTGGCTGTGCGCGCTCGCGATGGTCACGGTCGGCAGCACGGTGGTCGCGAGCAAGCAGATCGCGGGCGGCCTGCCGCCGTTCACGGCGACCGCGCTGCGCTTCGCGCTGGCGCTGCCGGTGTTCGTGGTGCTGATGCGGGGGATGCGCGTGCGCTGGCCGCGGCCGAGCCGGCACGATGCCTGGCTGCTGCTGTGCCAGGCGGCCGCGGGCAGCGTCGGCTACACGGTGCTGCTGATCCTGGGCCTGCGCTGGGCGCCGGCGGCCGACGCGGGCGTGGTGGCCGGCACCCTGCCGGCCATCGCCGCGCTGGTGGCGGTGCTCGCGCTGCGCGAGCGGCCCGGGCGCTACCTGCTGGGCGGGATCGTGCTCGCGAGCCTGGGCGTGCTGGCGATCACGCTGCGGCCGGGCGGGGAGGGCGGCGCCCGCACGCCGGCCGCGCTGCTCGGCAACCTGCTGGTGCTGGGCGCGGTGGCCTTCGAATCGCTGTTCATCCTGCTCAACAAGCGGCTGCGCGTGCCGCTGCCGCCGCTCGCGCAGTCGACCGCGATGACCGCGCTGGGGCTGCTGCTGTCGCTGCCGCCCGCGCTGCTCGAGCGCGCCTGGCTGCAGGCGGTGCCGGCTGAGGCGCTGGCCGGTGTGGCCTACTACGCGCTGGTGCCGACGGTGGCGGGCTTCCTGCTCTGGTACGCGGGCGCGGCCCGACTCAGCGGCGCCGAGGCGGCGCTGTTCACGGCGCTGATGCCGGTGTCGGCGCTGGCCCTGGCCGCCTGGTGGCTGGGCGAACCGGTGGGCTGGCCCCAGGTGGCCGGCGCGGCCTGCGTACTGGGGGCGGTGGCGCTGGTCTCGCTCGACGGACGGCGCCGCGAAGGGGCGTCCGGGACGGCCGATGTATAATCCCAAGGCTTTGCATGCCGCAAGGCGCACGGTGGGCGCAGTTCCAGCACCCACCGCAAGTCAAACACCACCGGAACAAAGGAAAAACCAATGATCGCAGCCTCCATCAAGGCCGAAGTCGTCAAGGACAACGCCCGCGCAGCCAACGACACCGGCAGCCCCGAAGTGCAAGTCGCACTGCTGACCGCCCGCATCAACGAGCTCACCCCCCACTTCAAGACGCACGCCAAGGACCACCACGGCCGTCGCGGCCTGCTGCGCATGGTGAGCCGCCGTCGCAAGCTGCTCGACTACCTGAAGTCCAAGGACGCCGACCGTTACACCGCGCTGATCGCCAAGCTGGGCCTGCGCAAGTAAGCCGAATCGCAAGAAAAAACGCCTGGGTTAGTCCGCTAGCTCAGGCGTTTTTTACTTCGCGAACCACTTTCGGGTGCCCTACAGAGCGAAGCTGTGTCATTCCAGGGAAGTTCGAGACGAGCTTCGCTGGAATGGCATCGTGTTCTGAGAAAGCCCTCCGAGTCCTGCGGATCTTCGATGATCTGCTACTAAAACAGGAGCAAACATGAGCCTCTTCAACAAAGTCACCAAGTCCTTCCAATGGGGCGACAAGACCGTCGTCATGGAAACGGGCGAAATCGCTCGCCAGGCCACGGGCGCCGTGCTGGTCGACATCGATGGCACCGTCGTGCTGGCCACCGTGGTCGCTTCGAAGACCGCCAAGCCGGGCCAGGACTTCTTCCCGCTGACCGTCGACTACATCGAGAAGACCTACGCCGCCGGCAAGATCCCCGGCAGCTTCTTCAAGCGCGAAGCCAAGCCCAGCGAACACGAAACCCTGACCAGCCGCCTGATCGACCGCCCGATCCGTCCGCTGTTCCCCGAGGGCTTCCTCAACGAAGTGCACGTGGTGATCCACACCGTGTCGCTGAACCCCGAAGTCGACGCCGACATCGCCGCGATGATCGCCGTGAGCGCCGCCCTGTCGGTCTCGGGCATTCCGTTCGACGGCCCGATCGGCGCCGCGCGCGTGGGCTACATCAACGGCCAGTACGTGCTGAACCCGGGCCAGACCGCGCGCAAGGATTCGCAGATGGACCTCGTCGTGGCCGGCACCGAAGCCGCCGTGCTGATGGTCGAGTCCGAAGCCCAGCAACTGGCCGAAGACATCATGCTCGGCGCCGTGGTCTTCGGCCACGAGCAGGGCAAGCTGGCGATCAACGCCATCCACGAACTGGTGCGCGAAGCCGGCAAGCCGCTGTGGCTCAAGGAAGGCACCTGGGCGCCCGAAGCCAAGGACGAGGACTTCATCGCCAAGGTCAACGGCCTGGCCGAAGAGAAGCTGCGCGCCGTCTACCAGATCCGCAGCAAGCAGGCCCGCACCCAGGCCCTGCGCGAAGCCAATGCCAGCGTCTACGAGGCCCTGAAGGCCGAAGGCGCCGCCTTCGACGCGGGCAAGGTCAGCGACCTGCTGTTCGCGATCGAAGCGCGCATCGTGCGCAGCCAGATCCTGCAAGGCGAGCCGCGCATCGACGGCCGCGACACGCGCACCGTGCGCCCGATCGAGATCCGCAACTCGGTGCTGCCGCGCACCCACGGCTCGGCGCTGTTCACGCGCGGCGAGACCCAGGCGCTGGTCGTGACCACGCTGGGCACCGAACGCGACGCGCAGCGCATCGACGCGCTGGCCGGCGAGTTCGAGGACCGCTTCCTGTTCCACTACAACATGCCTCCCTTCGCCACCGGTGAAGTCGGCCGCATGGGCTCGACCAAGCGTCGCGAAGTCGGCCACGGCCGCCTCGCCAAGCGCGCGCTCGTCGCCGTGCTGCCGAACAAGGAAGAATTTCCCTACACCGTGCGCGTGGTGTCGGAGATCACCGAGTCGAACGGCTCCTCGTCGATGGCTTCGGTCTGCGGCGGCTGCCTCTCGATGATGGACGCCGGCGTGCCGATGAAGGCCCACGTGGCCGGCATCGCCATGGGCCTGATCAAGGAAGACAACCGCTTCGCGGTGCTGACCGACATCCTGGGCGACGAGGACCACCTCGGCGACATGGACTTCAAGGTGGCCGGCACGACCAACGGCATCACCGCGCTGCAGATGGACATCAAGATCCAGGGCATCACCAAGGAAATCATGCAGGTCGCGCTGGCACAGGCCAAGGAAGCGCGCATGCACATCCTGGGCAAGATGCAGGAAGCGATGGGCGAGGCCAAGGCCGACGTGTCGCAGTTCGCGCCGCGCCTGACCACGCTGAAGATCAACCCCGAGAAGATCCGCGACGTGATCGGCAAGGGCGGCGCGGTCATCCGCGGCCTGCAGGAAGAAACCGGCACGCAGATCAACATCGACGAAGACGGCACCATCACCATCGCGTCGACCGATCCGGCCAAGGCCGAAGAGGCCAAGAAGCGCATCGAGCAGATCACGGCCGAGGTCGAGATCGGCAAGATCTACGAAGGCCCGGTCACCAAGATCCTGGACTTCGGCGCGCTCATCAACCTGCTGCCCGGCAAGGACGGCCTGCTGCACATCAGCCAGATCGCGCACGAACGCGTCGAGAAGGTGACCGACTACCTGAGCGAAGGCCAGATCGTGAAGGTCAAGGTCCTCGAGACCGACGACAAGGGCCGCGTCAAGCTGTCGATGAAGGCGCTGACCGAGCGTCCGGCCGGCATGGAATACAGCGAGCGCCCGCCGCGCGAAGACCGTGGCGACCGCGGTGACCGTGGCGGCGAGCGCCGTGACCGTGGCGACCGCGGTGACCGTGGTGGTGATCGCGGCGATCGCGGTGACCGCGGCGGCGACCGTGGCGAGCGCGCTCCGCGCTTCAACAACGACCAGCAGCAGCAGCCGCGCAACGACCAGGCTCCGGCCGGCGAGTCGCAGCAGCCGCAGGCTCCGCGCGAGTCGCAGGAGTAAGAAGGCCATGGCGGCCGCGGCCTGCGCCGCGCGCCGCCTTTGCCTTTCCGATTGCTGAATGCGCCCGTCGCACGGGCGGCTGGAGGCCAGGAGACCATGAAAGCCATTGAAATCGCTTCGTACGGCGCCCCCGAGGTGCTGCGCGTCACGGATCGTCCCGATCCCGTCGCCGGCGCGGGCGAGTTGCTGATCCGCGTGTCGGCCAGCGGTGTCAACCGCCCCGACGTGCTGCAGCGCATGGGCCACTATCCGGTGCCGCCCGGCGCTTCCGATCTGCCGGGCCTCGAAGTGGCCGGCGAGATCGTGTCGGGCGATGCCGCGGCATTGGCCGAGGCGGGCTTCGCGATCGGCGACCGCGTCTGCGCGCTGATCGCCGGCGGCGGCTATGCGCAGCTGTGCGTGGCGCCCGTGGCGCAGTGCCTGCCGGTGCCCAAGGGCTGGAGCGACATCGAGGCGGCTTCGCTGCCCGAGACCTTCTTCACCGTCTGGAGCAACGTGTTCGAGCGCGGCCGCCTGCAGCAGGGCGAAACCCTGCTGATCCAGGGCGGCTCGAGCGGCATCGGCGTCACGGCGATCCAGATCGCCAAGGCGCTGGGCGCGACCGTGATCGTCACGGCCGGCAGCGACGACAAGTGCGAGGCCTGCCTGAAACTCGGCGCCGATCACGCGATCAACTACCGCACGGCCGATTTCGTCGAAGTGGCGAAGTCGCTGACCGGCGGCAAGGGCGTGGACGTCATCCTCGACATGGTCGCGGGCGACTACGTGGCGCGCGAGGTCGAATGCCTGGCCGAGGACGGCCGGCTGGTGATCATCGCGGTGCAAGGCGGCGTCAAGAGCCAGATCAACGCGGGTCTGGTGCTGCGCAAGCGGCTCACGATCACGGGGTCGACGCTGCGTCCGCGGCCGGTGGCATTCAAGGGCGCGATCGCCCGGGCGCTGCGCGAGAAGGTCTGGCCGCTGCTCGAGAGCGGCGCGGTCAAGCCGGTGATCCACAGCACCTTCGCGGCGGCCGGCGAGCCCAGCGGCGCGGCGCAGGCGCATGCGTTGATGGAATCGAACCAGCACATCGGCAAGATCGTGCTGACCTGGTGACGAGACGAGCACGATGACGACCCACAAGAAGCTGATCGCAGGGAACTGGAAGATGAACGGCAGCCTGGCTGCCAACGAGGCGCTGGTGACGGCGCTGGGGCAGGGGCTCGCGGCGAATGCGCCCGCGTGCGACATCGCGCTGTGCGCCCCCGCACCGTATTTCGCGCAACTGCAGTCGCTGCTGGCGGGTTCGCCGATGGCGCTGGGCGCGCAGGATATCTCCGCGCAGGCGCAGGGTGCCTTCACGGGCGAGCAGTCGGCGGCGATGCTGAAGGACTTCGGTGTGCGCTATGCCATCGTCGGCCATTCGGAGCGCCGCCAGTACCACGGCGAGACCGACGACGCCGTGGCCGCGAAGACCGCGGCTGCGCTGGCCAACGGCATCACGCCGATCGTCTGCGTCGGCGAGACGCTGGCGCAGCGCGAAGCAGGGCAGACCGAGGAAGTGGTGAAGCGCCAGCTGGCCGCAGTCATCCACGTGAACGGCCACTGCATCAGCGAGATCGTGGTCGCCTATGAACCCGTGTGGGCCATCGGCACCGGCAAGACCGCCACGCCCGAACAGGCGCAGGCGGTGCACGCGGTGCTGCGCGCGCAATTGCATCACGCCGCGAGCGAGCACGCGGCCGGCATCAAGATCCTCTACGGCGGCAGCATGAATGCCGCCAACGCGGCCGAACTGTTGGCGCAAGCCGACATCGACGGCGGCCTGATCGGCGGCGCTTCCCTGAAGGCCCCCGACTTTTTGCAGATCATTTCCGCCGCCGCCCGCTGAAGCGGGCAGGGCAGGCATCAATTAGGAGTAAGAACGAATGAACGTGGTCCTCAACCTTCTGGTCGGCGTGCAGATGCTGTCGGCGCTGGTGATGATCGGGCTGATCCTGATCCAGCACGGCAAGGGCGCCGACATGGGCGCGGCCTTCGGCAGCGGCAGCGCCGGCAGCCTGTTCGGCGCCAGCGGCAGCGCGAACTTCCTCTCGCGCACCACGGCCGTGCTGGCCGCGGTGTTCTTCGCCTGCACGCTGCTGCTGGCCTACTTCAGCCATGCACGTCCCACGGGCGGCGGCAGCCTGCTGGAGCGCGCGGCCATCGGCGCGCCGGCCACGCCGGCTTCGGGCGCGGCAGGCCAGATTCCCTCGGGCCAGTCGGGTGCGGCACCTGCTGCGGCGCCTGCGAGCGCGCCCGCGGCTGGCGCGGGACAGATTCCCAGCAAGTAACTCTGATGTTTTCAGAGTGGCCCGTAAGAAATGGCTTCATTTCAGGGTAAACTCTAAAGCTGTTCGGAAAGCCAAACCTCTTAGTAGGCACCTCATGCCATCCGAACAGAAAAAACCGCGGTCGTGGTGAAATTGGTAGACACGCTATCTTGAGGGGGTAGTGGCGAAAGCTGTGCGAGTTCGAGTCTCGCCGACCGCACCAAATCTCACCGACAGGACGCCTCATGAAGGTGCTTCTGTCGGTGGCAAGCGGTGAAAGCTCCCGATGAACCTCGATTCCTACCTTCCCGTCCTCTTGTTCATTCTGGTCGGGGTCGGCGTAGGCGTCGCTCCACAGGTCATCGGATACATCCTCGGCCCCAATCGGCCTGACGCAGCCAAGAACGCACCCTACGAGTGCGGCTTCGAGGCCTTCGAGGATGCGCGCATGAAGTTCGACGTGCGCTATTACCTGGTTGCCATTCTCTTCATCCTGTTCGATCTGGAGATTGCCTTTCTCTTCCCGTGGGCCATTGCGCTCAAGGAGATCGGTGCTGTCGGCTTCTGGGCCATGATGATCTTTCTCGCCATCCTCGTCGTGGGCTTCGCCTACGAGTGGAAAAAAGGCGCGCTCGACTGGGAATAAGGAAGCTACACGATGGCCATTGAAGGCGTTCTCAAGGAAGGCTTCGTCACGACCACCTACGACTCGGTGGTGAACTGGGCGAAGACCGGATCTCTGTGGCCGATGACGTTCGGTCTGGCCTGCTGTGCGGTCGAAATGATGCACGCCGGCGCGGCCCGCTACGACATCGACCGTTTCGGCATGCTGTTTCGTCCGAGCCCGCGTCAGTCCGATCTGATGATCGTGGCCGGCACGCTGTGCAACAAGATGGCGCCGGCGCTGCGCAAGGTCTACGACCAGATGCCCGAACCGCGCTGGGTGCTCTCGATGGGTTCGTGCGCCAACGGCGGCGGCTACTACCACTACAGCTACTCCGTGGTGCGTGGCTGCGACCGGATCGTTCCGGTCGACGTCTACGTGCCGGGCTGCCCGCCCACCGCCGAGGCGCTGCTCTACGGGATCATCCAGCTGCAGCAGAAGATCCGCCGCACCAACACCATCGCGCGTGCCTGAGGAATTGCCGAGATGACCGACTTTGCAATTTCTCCGGAGGCGCTGCAGGCGACTCTGGTGCAGACCCTGGGCGACAAGGCTCGCAGCGTGACCGTTGCGCTCGGCGAAGTGACCGTGGTGGTGAGCGCCGCGAACTACATCGAGGCGGCGCTGCTGCTGCGCGATGCGCCGGGCTGCCGCTTCGAGCAGCTGATCGACCTCTGCGGCATGGACTATTCCGACTACCGCGAAGGCGAGTGGGAAGGCGAGCGCTACGGCGTCGTCTCGCACCTGCTGTCGGTGAGCCTCAACCAGCGCGTGCGCCTGCGGGTGTTCGCGCCCAGCGAAGACCTGCCGGTGGTCGATTCCCTGCAGCCGGTGTGGAACGCGGCGACCTGGTTCGAGCGCGAGGCCTTCGACCTCTACGGCATCGTGTTCGAAGGTCACGACGACCTGCGCCGCATCCTGACCGACTACGGCTTCATCGGCCATCCGTTCCGCAAGGACTTCCCGGTGTCGGGTCATGTCGAGATGCGCTACGACGAAGAACAGAAGCGCGTGGTCTACCAGCCGGTATCGATCGAGCCGCGAGAGATCACGCCGCGCGTGATCCGCGAGGACAACTACGGCGCCGGACTCCACTGACATGGCCGAAATCAAGAACTACACCCTCAACTTCGGTCCCCAGCATCCCGCGGCGCACGGCGTGCTGCGCCTGGTGCTCGAGCTCGACGGCGAAGTGATCCAGCGCGCCGACCCGCACATCGGCCTGCTGCACCGCGCGACCGAGAAGCTCGCCGAATCGCGCACCTTCATCCAGTCGCTGCCCTACATGGACCGCCTCGACTACGTGTCGATGATGTCCAACGAACACGCCTACTGCCTCGCCATCGAGAAGATGATGGGCCTCGAGGTGCCGATCCGCGCGCAGTACATCCGCGTCATGTTCGCCGAGATCACCCGGCTGCTGAACCACCTGCTGTGGCTCGGCGCGCACGGCCTCGATTGCGGTGCGATGAACATGCTCATCTACTGCTTCCGCGAGCGTGAAGACCTGTTCGACATGTACGAGGCGGTGTCGGGCGCGCGCATGCACGCGGCCTACTTCCGTCCGGGCGGCGTGTACCGCGACCTGCCGGACGTGATGCCGCAGTACAAGGTCAGCAAGATCAAGAACGCGAAGGCGATCGAGAGGCTCAACGAGAACCGCCAGGGCTCGCTGCTCGACTTCGTCGACGACTTCTGCAAGCGCTTCCCGAAGATGGTCGACGAGTACGAGACGCTGCTCACCGACAACCGCATCTGGAAGCAGCGCACCGTGGGCATCGGCGTGGTCACGCCGGAGCGCGCGCTCAATCTCGGCTTCACCGGCCCGATGCTGCGCGGCTCGGGCGTCGAATGGGACCTGCGCAAGAAGCAGCCCTACGACGTCTACGACCGCATGCAGTTCGACATTCCGCTCGGCAAGACGGGCGACTGCTACGACCGCTACCTGGTTCGCGTCGAGGAGATGCGCCAGGCCAACAAGATCATCCAGCAGTGTTCGGCATGGCTGCGTGCCAACCCGGGCCCGGTGATCACCGACAACCACAAGGTCGCCGCGCCCGCGCGCGAATCGATGAAGGCGAACATGGAGGAGCTGATCCACCATTTCAAGCTCTTCACCGAAGGCTTCCACGTGCCCGAAGGCGAGGCCTATGCCGCCGTCGAGCATCCGAAGGGCGAGTTCGGCATCTATCTCGTGAGCGACGGCGCCGACAAGCCGTACCGCCTGAAGATCCGCGCCCCTGGCTTCCCGCACCTCGCCGCCCTCGACGAAATGTCGCGCGGTCACATGATCGCCGACGCTGTCGCGGTGATCGGCACGATGGACATCGTGTTCGGCGAAATCGACAGGTGAGAAAGAGCGAATGACTTCCTCTACCCATGACACTCACGCGGCGCCTTCGGCGCCGCTGAAGCCTGAGACCCTCGAACGCTTCGCGCGCGAGGTGGCCAAGTACCCCGAGGCCGGCAAGCAGTCGGCCGTGATGGCCTGCCTGGCCATCGTGCAGCAGGACGAGGGTTTCGTGAGCGCCCAGCGCGAGCGCGAGATCGCCGAGTACCTCGGCATGGCGCCGATCGCGGTGCACGAGGTCACGACCTTCTACAACATGTACAACCAGCATGCGGTGGGCAAGTACAAGCTCAACGTCTGCACCAACCTGCCGTGCCAGCTGCGCGATGGCGTCACCGCCCTCGTGCACCTCGAGAAGAAGCTCGGCATCAAGATGGGCGAGACCACGGCCGACGGCATGTTCACGCTGCAGCAGAGCGAATGCCTGGGCGCCTGCGCCGATTCGCCGGTGATGCTGGTCAACGACCGCACGATGTGCAGCTTCATGAGCAACGACAAGCTCGACCAGCTCGTCGATGGCCTGCGCGGTGCAACCCCCGGGGAGGCTGCGTGATGACGCCCGATCAGGTTCTTTCGCAGTTCCGCGCCACCGGCGTGCAGACCTGCTTCCATGACCGCCACATCGGCGCCCAGATCTATGCCGGGCTCGACGGCACCAACTGGCATCTGGCCGACTACGAGGCGCGTGGCGGCTACCAGGCGCTGCGCAAGATCCTCACCGAGGGCCTGACGCCCGACCAGGTGATCGCCGAAGTCAAGGCCTCGGGCCTGCGCGGCCGCGGCGGCGCCGGTTTCCCGACCGGCCTGAAGTGGAGCTTCATGCCGCGCCAGTTCCCGGGCCAGAAGTACCTGGTCTGCAACTCGGACGAAGGCGAGCCGGGCACCTGCAAGGACCGCGACATCCTGCAGTTCAACCCGCACATCGTGATCGAAGGCATGGCCATCGCCGCTTACGCGATGGGCATCAGCGTGGGCTACAACTACATCCACGGCGAGATCTTCCAGAGCTACGACCGCTTCGAGGAAGCCCTCGAGGAAGCGCGCGCCGCCGGCTATCTCGGCGACAAGATCATGGGCAGCACGTACAACTTCCAGTTGCACGCCGCCCACGGCTTCGGCGCCTACATCTGCGGCGAGGAAACCGCGCTGCTCGAATCGCTCGAAGGCAAGAAGGGCCAGCCGCGCTTCAAGCCGCCGTTCCCGGCCAGCTTCGGCCTGTACGGCAAGCCGACCACCATCAACAACACCGAAACCTTCGCGGCGGTGCCCTGGATCATCCGCAACGGCGGTCCGGCCTACCTCGAGTGCGGCAAGCCGAACAACGGCGGCACCAAGATCTACTCGGTCAGCGGCGACGTCGAACTGCCGGGCAACTACGAAGTGCCGATGGGCACGCCGTTCTCCAAGCTGCTCGAACTGGCCGGCGGCGTGCGCAAGGGCCGCACGCTCAAGGCCGTGATTCCCGGCGGCTCGTCGGCACCGGTGCTGCCGGCCGACATCATGATGCAGTGCACGATGGACTACGACTCCATCTCCAAGGCCGGCTCCATGCTGGGCTCGGGCGCGGTGATCGTGATGGACGACAGCCGCTCGATGGTCGAGTCGCTCAAGCGCCTCTCGTACTTCTACATGCACGAATCCTGCGGCCAGTGCACGCCGTGCCGCGAAGGCACGGGCTGGCTCTACCGCGTGGTCGACCGCATCCACAACGGCCAGGGCAAGCCCAGCGACCTGCAGCTGCTGGACTCCGTTGCCGGCGACATCATGGGCCGCACCATCTGCGCCCTCGGCGACGCGGCGGCCATGCCGGTGCGCGCCATGATCAAGCACTTCCGCCACGAGTTCGAAGCCTTGATCCCGGGCTACGTCCCGAAAGCAACGGTCCAGGCCTGAGCGCGAGAAAAAGACATATGGTTGAAATCGAACTCGACGGCAAGAAGGTCGAAGTGGCCGAAGGCAGCATGGTCATGCATGCTGCCGACAAGGCCGGCACCTACATTCCGCACTTCTGCTATCACAAGAAGCTCAGCATCGCGGCCAACTGCCGCATGTGCCTGGTCGACGTCGAAAAGGCGCCCAAGCCGATGCCGGCCTGCGCCACGCCCGTCACGCAGGGCATGATCGTTCGCACCAACAGCGAGAAGGCGATCAAGGCCCAGCAGTCGGTCATGGAGTTCCTGCTGATCAACCATCCGCTGGACTGCCCGATCTGCGACCAGGGCGGCGAATGCCAGCTGCAGGACCTGGCCGTGGGCTACGGCGGCTCCTCCTCGCGCTACGAGGAAGAGAAGCGCGTCGTGTTCCACAAGGACGTGGGCCCGCTGATCAGCATGGAAGAGATGAGCCGCTGCATCCACTGCACGCGCTGCGTCCGCTTCGGCCAGGAAGTGGCCGGCGTGATGGAGCTCGGCATGTCGCACCGCGGCGAGCACTCCGAGATCGAGACCTTCCTCGGCGACTCGGTCGACTCCGAGCTCTCGGGCAACATGATCGACATCTGCCCGGTCGGCGCGCTCACGAGCAAGCCCTTCCGCTACAGCGCCCGCACCTGGGAGCTGTCGCGCCGCAAGTCGGTGAGCCCGCACGACTCCACCGGCGCCAACCTGATCGTCCAGGTCAAGAACAACCGCGTGATGCGCGTTGTGCCGCTCGAGAACGAAGACGTCAACGAATGCTGGATCGCCGACCGCGACCGCTTCTCCTACGAAGCGCTCAACGGCACCGAGCGCCTGACGCAGCCCATGCTCAAGCAGGGCGGCCAATGGCAGCAGGTCGATTGGCAGACCGCGCTCGAGTACGTGGCCAACGGCCTCAAGCAGATCAAGGCCGACCATGGCGCGCAGAGCATCGGCACGCTGGTCAGCCCGCACAGCACGCTCGAGGAGCTGCAGCTCGCCGCGCTGCTCACGCGTGAGCTCGGCAGCGACAACATCGACTACCGCCTGCGCAACGCCGAATTCACGGCCTTCGAAGGCATCCGCTGGCTCGGCACCTCGATCGCCTCGCTGACGCAGCTGCAGCGCGCCTTCGTCGTCGGTTCGAACCTGCGCAAGGACCATCCGCTGTTCGCGCAGCGCATCCGCCAGGCCGTGCGCAAGGGCGCCGCGCTCAGCGTGCTGACCTCGAAGCAGCTGATGGCCGACGCCGAAGCCTGGGCCATCCAGCCCGCGCAGGCCGCCATCGTCGATGCCGGCCAATGGATCGAAGTGCTGGCCGCGATCGCGACCGTGGTGGGCAAGTCCACTGGCGCCGCCGCGCCGCTGGCACCCGCCAACGAGCCCGACGCCACCGCGCAGGCCATCGCCGCGTCGTTGCTGAGCGGCGAGCGCAAGGCCATCCTGCTGGGCAATGCCGCCGCGCACCACGCGCAGGCCGGCAGCCTGCTCGCGCTGGCCAACTGGATCGGCGCGCAGACCGGCGCCAGCGTCGGCTACCTGACCGAAGCCGCCAACACCGTGGGCGCGCAGCTCGTGGGCGCGTTCCCGAAGAACGGCGGCCTCCACGCCGGCCAGATGCTCGCCGCCGGCTCCGGCCTCAAGGCCGTGCTGCTGCTGAACACCGAGCCGGTGTTCGACTCGGCCGCCGGCGCCGCCGCTGCCGACACCATCGGCAACGCGCAGATGGTCGTCACGCTGAGCCCGTTCAAGGCCAACCTCGAATTCAGCGACGTGCTGCTGCCGATCGCGCCGTTCACCGAAACGCCCGGCAGCTTCGTCAATGCCGAAGGCCGCCTGCAGAGCTTCCACGCCGTGGTGAAGCCGCAGGGCGAAGCCCGTCCGGCCTGGAAGGTGCTGCGCGTGCTCGCCAACCTGCTGGGCCTGCAAGGCTTCGCATTCGAATCGACCGCCGACGTGCTGCGCACGGTGGGCGACAACGGCGCGCTGCCGGCCGATGCGCTGCGCAACGCCACCGGCGCTGCCGCCGTGGCCGCCAACGGCGCGGCCGCGCCTGTGGTCGCGAGCATCTACCAGCTCGATTCGATCGTGCGCCGCGCGCCGTCGCTGCAACTGACCGCCGACGCGCGCAACGCGGGCCACGGCATCGGTGCCGCGCCCTCCAGCGCCCAGGCCGAGGAGGTGTCGGCATGATCGACGCCATTCACGGCTTCGGCCAGGGTCTCGTCGCCGCCGGCTGGTGGACTGCGGTGGTCTGGCCCGTCATCTGGACGCTGATCAAGATCATCGTCGTGGTCATCCCGCTGATGCTGGCGGTGGCCTACCTCACGCTGTGGGAACGCAAGGCCATCGGCTTCACGCAGATCCGCGTGGGCCCGAACCGCATCGGGCCGCTGGGCCTGCTGCAGCCGATCGCCGACGCGCTCAAGCTGATGACCAAGGAAATCATCCTTCCGACGGTCGCCAACAAGGGCCTGTTCCTGCTCGGCCCGATCATGACCATCATGCCGGCGCTCGCCGCCTGGGCCGTGATCCCCTTCGGTCCCGACGTCGCGCTCGCCAACATCAACGCCGGCCTGCTGTTCGTGATGGCCATCACCTCGCTCGAGGTCTACGGCGTGATCATCGCGGGCTGGGCCTCGAACTCGAAGTACGCCTTCCTGGGCGCGCTTCGCGCATCGGCCCAGATGGTGAGCTACGAAATCGCGATGGGCTTCTGCTTCGTCGTGGTGCTGATGGTCACCGGCAGCCTGAACATGAGCGAGATCGTCAACGTGCAGGGCAAGGGCATGTTCGCCAACCTCGGCGTCGGCTTCCTGTCGTGGAACTGGCTGCCGCTGCTGCCGATCTTCGTCGTCTACTTCATCTCGGGCCTGGCCGAGACCAACCGCCACCCCTTCGACGTGGTGGAAGGCGAATCGGAAATCGTCGCGGGTCACATGATCGAGTACTCGGGCATGAGCTTCGCGATGTTCTTCCTGGCCGAGTACGCGAACATGTGGCTGGTCTCGATCCTGACCGTCATCCTGTTCCTCGGCGGCTGGCTGCCCCCGTTCGAGTTCCTGAGCTTCATCCCGGGCTGGATCTGGCTCGGCGCCAAGACCTTCTGCGTGGTCACCATGTTCCTGTGGGTGCGCTCGACGTTCCCGCGCTTCCGCTATGACCAGATCATGCGTCTGGGCTGGAAGATCTTCATTCCCGTCACCCTCGTGTGGCTGGTCGTGGTCGGTGGCTGGATGCAGACGCCGTTCAACATCTGGAAATAACTGGAAGCGCCAACACCATGTCTGCGCACACCGCAACCCCGTCCGCGCCGTTCTCGCTCAAGGACTTCCTCGGCAGCTTCATGCTGTTCGAGCTGTTCAAGGGCCTGGCCATCACGGGCAAGTACGCCTTCAGCCGCAAGATCACGGTGCAGTTCCCCGAAGAGAAGACGCCGCTGTCGCCGCGCTTCCGCGGCCTGCACGCGCTGCGCCGCTACGAGAACGGCGAGGAACGCTGCATCGCCTGCAAGCTCTGCGAGGCCGTGTGCCCCGCGCTCGCGATCACCATCGAATCGGATGTGCGCGACGACGGCTCGCGCCGCACCACGCGCTACGACATCGACCTGACCAAGTGCATCTTCTGCGGCTTCTGCGAAGAGAGCTGCCCGGTCGACTCGATCGTGGAGACCCACATCTTCGAATACCACGGCGAAAAGCGCGGCGACCTGTACTTCACCAAGGACATGCTGCTGGCCGTTGGCGACCGCTACGAAACAGAAATTGCGGCGAACAAGGCGGCTGACGCCAAGTACCGCTGATCCGGCCTGGCCTGAACCCCTACGAATTCGAACTCATGGACGTCAAGACCGGTCTGTTCTATCTGTTTGCCGCGGTGCTGCTGTTCGCATCGTTCCGCGTCATCACCGCCCGCAATCCCGTGTACGCGGCGCTGTACCTCGTGCTGGCCTTCTTCCAGGCGTCGGCCATCTGGCTGCTTCTGCGCGCCGAATTCCTCGCGATCTCGCTCGTGCTGGTCTACGTGGGCGCGGTGATGGTGCTGTTCCTGTTCGTCGTGATGATGCTGGACATCAACGTCGACAGCCTGCGCCAGGGCTTCTGGAAGCACTTCCCGCTGGCGGCGGCCGTCGGCGCGCTGATCGCGCTCGAGATGGCGGCCGTGCTGATGGGCGGCTTCCGCCTCGGCGAGGCGCCGCGCGCGGTGGCCGCGGCCAACAGCTCCAACACGCTCGAGCTGGGCAAGCTGCTGTATTCCGAATACCTCTATCCGCTCGAGATCGCGGCGGTCATCCTGCTGGTGGCCATCATCGCCGCCATCGCCCTGACCCTGCGCACGCGCAAGGACAGCAAGTACGTCGACCCGGCCGACCAGGTGCGCGTGAAGGCGCGCGACCGCGTGCGCGTGGTGCAGATGCCGGTGACCCGCGCTGCGGAACCCGTGGTGGAAGCCCCGGCCGAAGCGGCGCCGACGGCAGCAAAGGAGAACAAGGCATGACGCTCACCCTCGGACACTTCCTCTCGCTGGGCGCGATGCTGTTCGCGCTGTCGGTGATCGGCATCTTCCTGAACCGCAAGAACCTGATCGTGCTGCTGATGGCCATCGAGCTGATGCTGCTCGCGGTCAACATGAACTTCGTCGCCTTCTCGCACTTCCTGGGCGACATGCACGGCCAGATCTTCGTGTTCTTCATCCTGACGGTGGCCGCGGCCGAGTCGGCCATCGGCCTCGCGCTGCTGGTGCTGCTGTTCCGCAACAAGTCGAACATCAACGTCGACGAACTCAACTCGCTCAAGGGCTGATCCCAAGGCTGACACCAGAATGAGCGCAACCCTTTCCGCATCCACGCTGCTGGCCGTTCCCATGGCCCCCCTGGTCGGGGCGGCCCTGGCCGGCATCTTCGGCACCAAGTTCGGCGGCAACCACATCGGCCGCAAGATCACGCACTCGCTGACCATCCTCGGCGTGTTCGTCGCCTTCGTCATCTCGGCGCTGACGCTCAAGTCGGTCATCGTCGACGGCGCCCGCTTCAACCAGACCCTCTACGAGTGGATGGTCGTCGGCGGCCTCAAGATGGAAGTCGGCTTCATGGTCGACGGCCTCACCGCGATGATGATGTGCGTCGTGACCTTCGTGTCGCTGATGGTCCACATCTACACCATCGGCTACATGGAAGAAGACGAGGGCTACAACCGCTTCTTCGCGTACATATCGCTCTTCACCTTCTCCATGCTGATGCTCGTGATGAGCAACAACATGCTGCAGCTGTTCTTCGGCTGGGAAGCGGTGGGCCTGGTGTCGTACCTGCTGATCGGCTTCTGGTTCAACAAGCCGACCGCGATCTTCGCGAACATGAAGGCCTTCCTGGTCAACCGCGTGGGCGACTTCGGCTTCATCCTCGGCATCGGCCTGATCGCGGCCTACGCGGGCACGCTCAACTACACCGAAGCCTTCGCCAAGGCCGGCACGCTCGGCGGCATCACCTTCCCGGGCACCGACTGGATGCTGATCACCGTGATCTGCATCTGCCTGTTCATCGGCGCGATGGGCAAGAGCGCGCAGTTCCCGCTGCACGTGTGGCTGCCCGACTCGATGGAAGGCCCGACCCCGATCTCGGCGCTGATCCACGCGGCGACCATGGTGACGGCCGGCATCTTCATGGTGGCGCGCATGTCGCCGCTGTTCGAACTGAGCGACACGGCCCTGAGCTTCATCCTCGTGATCGGCGCCATCACCGCGCTGTTCATGGGCTTCCTGGGCATCATCCAGAACGACATCAAGCGCGTGGTGGCGTACTCCACGCTGTCGCAGCTCGGCTACATGACGGTGGCGCTCGGCGCCTCGGCCTACTCGGTCGCGGTGTTCCACCTGATGACCCACGCCTTCTTCAAGGCGCTGCTGTTCCTCGGTGCCGGCTCGGTGATCATCGGCATGCACCACAACCAGGACATCCGCTGGATGGGCGGCGTGCGCAAGTACATGCCGATCACCTGGATCACCTCGCTGCTGGGCTCGCTGGCGCTGATCGGCACGCCGCTGTTCTCGGGCTTCTACTCGAAGGACAGCATCATCGAGGCGGTGAAGGAAAGCCACCTGTGGGGCGCGAACTTCGCCTACTACGCGGTGCTGATCGGCGTGTTCGTCACGGCCTTCTATTCGTTCCCGCATGTACTTCCTGGTCTTCCACGGCAAGGAACGCTACGACCAGAACCCCGATGCGCACCACGACGACCATCACGCGCACGACGACCACGGCCATGGCCACGGTCACGACGACCACAAGCCGCACGAGTCGCCGTGGGTGGTGTGGCTGCCGCTGGTGCTGCTCGCGATCCCCTCGGTGGTCATCGGCTTCCTGACGATCCACCCGATGCTCTACGGCGAATTCTTCAAGGACGCGATCTTCGTCGACGCGACGAAGCACCACGCCATGAAGGAGCTCGAGGAAGCCTTCCACGGTGCGGGCGCGATGGCCATCCACGGCCTGCAGACCATGCCGTTCTGGCTCGCGCTCGCGGGCGTGGCGCTGTCCTACTACATGTACATGATCAACCCGGCGCTGCCGGCCGCCATCAAGCGCGCCTTCGGCCCCGTGTACCGCCTGCTCGAGAACAAGTACTACCTCGACTGGATCAACGAGAACATCATCGCGCGCGGTGCCCGCGCCCTTGGCATGGGCCTGTGGAAGGGCGGCGATCAGGCACTGATCGACGGCGCGGTCGTCAATGGCTCCTGGAAGCTGGTCGGCCGCATCTCGGGCGTGGTCCGCTGGCTGCAGTCGGGCTACATCTACCACTACGCCTTCGCGATGCTGCTCGGGATCTTCGTCCTGATGACGTACTTCGTCTGGTTCAAACGCTAAGCCGCAAAGCGCTGGAGTAAAAGAAAAATGGGTTTGTTGAGCCTTGCCATCTGGGTGCCGATCGCATTCGGTGCCGTGCTGCTGGCGTTCGGTCGCGACGAGCACGCCAAGGGCGTGCGCTGGGTGGCGCTCGTCGGGTCGATCGTGAGCTTCCTGGTCACGTTGCCTCTGATCACGCGTTTCCAGAACGGCAGCGCCGCGATGCAGTTCGTGGAGAAGGCGCCCTGGATCGAGCGCTTCAACATCAACTACAACCTGGGCGTCGACGGCCTGTCGGTGTGGTTCGTGCTGCTGACCGCCTTCATCACCATCATCGTGGTGATCTCGGCCTGGGAAGTGATCACCGAGCGCGTGAACCAGTACATGGGCGCGTTCCTGATCCTGTCGGGCCTGATGATCGGCGTGTTCTCGGCCATCGACGGCCTGCTGTTCTACGTCTTCTTCGAAGCCACGCTGATCCCGATGTACCTGATCATCGGCATCTGGGGCGGTCCGAACAAGATCTACGCGGCGTTCAAGTTCTTCCTCTACACGCTGCTCGGCTCGCTCTTGATGCTGGTGGCGCTGATCTACCTGTACAACACCTCGGGCGGCAGCTTCGACATCCTCACCTGGCACAAGCTGCCGCTGAGCGGCCATGCCCAGACGCTGCTGTTCTTCGCCTTCTTCGCGGCCTTCGCGGTGAAGGTGCCGATGTGGCCGGTCCACACCTGGCTGCCCGACGTGCACGTCGAGGCCCCGACCGGCGGCTCCGCCGTGCTGGCCGCGATCATGCTGAAGCTCGGTGCCTACGGCTTCCTGCGCTTCTCGATGCCGATCGCGCCCGATGCCGCGCACGAATGGGCCTGGCTCATGATCGCGCTGTCGCTGATCGCCGTGATCTACGTCGGCCTGGTCGCGATGGTGCAGCAGGACATGAAGAAGCTCGTGGCCTATTCGTCGGTCGCCCACATGGGCTTCGTGACGCTCGGCTTCTTCATCTTCAACGAACTCGGCGTGGCCGGCGGCATCGTGCAGATGATCGCCCACGGCTTCGTGTCGGGCGCCATGTTCCTCGGCATCGGCGTGCTCTACGACCGCGTGCATTCGCGCCAGATCGCCGACTACGGCGGCGTGGTCAACACCATGCCCAAGTTCGCCGCCTTCATGCTGCTGTTCGCGATGGCCAACTGCGGCCTGCCGGGCACCGCCGGTTTCGTCGGCGAGTGGATGGTGATCCTGGGCGCGGTCAAGGCCAACTTCTGGATCGGCCTGGCCTCGGCCACCGCGCTGATCTTCGGCGCCGCCTACACCCTGTGGATGTACAAGCGCGTCTACCTCGGCCCGGTCGGCAACGACCACGTGAAGGAACTCAGCGACATCAATGCGCGCGAATTCCTGATGCTGGCGCTGCTGGCGATCGCGGTGCTGTGGATGGGCCTGTTCCCCAAGCCCTTCACCGACGTGATGGACGCCTCCGTGACCCAGCTGCTGCGTCATGTGGCGGTGTCGAAGATCCCCTCCTGATGGCTGGCTGAAGAAGAGAACGAGATGATTGACAAACTCAGCTGGGTCACGATCTACCCTGAAATCGTGTTGCTGGTCATGGCCTGCATCATCGCGCTGGTCGACCTGTCGGACACCAGCGCGCGCCGCACCCGCACCTACGTCCTGACCCTGATCACGCTGGCCGTGGTGGCCGCGATGACCGGCATGGCCGCGAGCGAAGGCAAGGCCGTCTACGGCTTCGGCAACATGGTCGTGAGCGACCCGATGGGCAACTGGCTCAAGTGCTTCGCCTCGCTGGCGCTGATGGTCACGCTGGTCTACGGCCGTCCCTACGCGGCCGACCGCGACATGCTGCGCGGCGGCGAGATGTTCACGCTGGGCATGTTCGCGCTGCTGGGCATGTTCGTGATGATCTCGGGCAGCAACTTCCTGCTGATCTACCTCGGCCTCGAACTGCTGACGCTCTCGAGCTACGCGCTGGTGGCGCTGCGCCGCGACAACGCGGTCGCCAGCGAAGCCGCCATGAAGTACTTCGTGCTCGGCGCGATGGCCAGCGGCTTCCTGCTCTACGGCCTGTCGATGATGTACGGCGCCACCGGTTCGCTCGACGTGAACGAGGTGTTCAAGGCCATCGCGAGCGGCAAGGTCAACCACCAGGTGCTGGTGTTCGGCCTCGTTTTCATCGTGGCCGGCCTGGCGTTCAAGGTCGGTGCCGCCCCGTTCCACATGTGGGTGCCCGACGTCTACCAGGGCGCCCCCCACGGCGATCACGCTGATGATCGGCGCCGCACCCGAACTCGCGGCCTTCGCGATCATCATCCGCCTGCTGGTCGAAGGCCTGCTGCCGCTGGCGATCGACTGGCAGCAGATGCTCGCGCTGCTGGCCATCGCCTCGCTGCTGGTCGGCAACCTGGCCGCCATCGCGCAGACCAACCTCAAGCGCATGCTGGCCTACTCGACCATCTCGCAGATGGGCTTCGTGCTGCTCGGCCTGGTGGCGGGCGTGGTCAACGGCAACACCTACAACGCCCAGTTCGCCTACAGCGCCTCGATGTTCTACATCGTGACCTATGTGCTGACGACGCTGGCGAGCTTCGGCACCATCCTGCTCTTGGCGCGCGAAGGCTTCGAGAGCGAGGAGATCACCGACCTGGCCGGCCTCAACCAGCGCAGCCCGCTGTATGCCGGCGTGATGGCGATCACCATGTTCTCGCTCGCGGGCATCCCGCCGCTGGTCGGCTTCTACGCCAAGCTGGCGGTGCTGCAGGCGCTGATCGCCTCGGGCCAGGCCATCTACATCGGCCTGGCCGTGTTCGCGGTGCTGATGTCGCTGGTCGGCGCCTTCTACTACCTGCGCGTGGTCAAGGTGATGTACTTCGACGCACCGGTCACGGCCAGCACCGTGTCGGCGCCGCGCGACGTGCGCACCGTGCTCACGATCAACGGCGCGCTGATCCTGATCCTCGGCATCGTGCCGGGCGGCCTGATGACGCTGTGCGCCAAGGCCATCGTCGCCACGCTGGCGAACTGACGCGCCGCGCGCCAGGGCCCGCACAAGGTGTCGCAGACGGCTTCGGTCTGGGTGGTGTTGCTGCTGGCCCTGCTGGCCGCCAACCTGCCGTTCGTCAACGACCGGCTGTTCGGCGCCGTGGCGATCGGCGCGCGCAAGACGCTGGCCATGCGCTTCGGTGAGCTGGTGGTGCTGTACTTCATCGCCGGCGGGATCGGCCTGCTGTTCGAGCGCAGGGCAGGGCAGATCGCCACGCAGGGCTGGGAGTTCTATGCGGTGACCGGCGCGCTGTTCATCGTGCTGGCCTTCCCGGGCTTCACCTGGCGCTACCTGATGAAGCACCGGCACTGAGCTCGCCATCCACCCGACCACGGAGCGCACCATGACGTCCACCAGCACCCCCGGCGATTCGCACCTCAGGGAAGAACTGACCTCGCGCGAATCGCTCGCCAAGGGCAACTTCCTCGAAGTCCGCCGCGACACCGTGAAGCTGCCCGACGGCCACAGCGCCACGCGCGAGTACGTCGTGCATCCGGGCGCCGTGGTGGTGATTCCGCTGCTCGACGACGGCCGCGTGGTGCTCGAGCGCCAGTTCCGCTACCCGGTGGGCCAGGTGATGATCGAGTTCCCCGCGGGCAAGCTCGACGCGGGCGAGGATCCGCTGGTCTGTGGCCAGCGCGAACTGCTCGAGGAAACCGGCTACCGCGCAAGCGAGTGGGCGCGGGCCGGCGCGATGCACCTGGCCGTGGGCTATTCGACCGAGGTCATCCACATCTACTTCGCGCGCGGCCTCTCGCTCGGCGAGCGGCAGCTCGACCACGGCGAATTCCTCGACGTTTTCACCGCCACGCCCGAAGAGCTTCTAGGCTGGTGCCGCGACGGCTCGGTCACCGACGCCAAGACCCTGGCCTGCGCGCTGTGGCTGCAGAACACGGGCTCGGGCGCATGGGCCCTCGACTGGCAGGGCGACTCGGCCCGGGGATAATCGCGCGCATGAAGGTCCTCGATCTCCAATGCGCGCACGGCCACGGCTTCGAAGGCTGGTTCGGGTCCAATGAGGACTTCGAGAGCCAGCTCGCGCGCGGACTGGTCGAGTGCCCGGTCTGCGCCAATACTGCGATCGTCAAGCTGCTGAGCGCGCCGCGCCTGAACCTCGGCAACGCGAAGGCGCCCGAGGCGGAGCGTTCGAACGCCGCGGCGCCCGCATCGGCGCCCGCCCACCTGCCGGCCGAGATGTCGCCCGAGGCGCGCTGGATGCGCGCCGTGCGCGAGGTGCTGGCCAAGACCGAGGACGTCGGCGACCGCTTCGCCGACGAGGCCCGCCGCATGCACTACGGCGAGACCAAGGAGCGCGGCATCCGCGGCCAGGCCACGCCCGAGCAGACCGAGGCGCTGCTCGACGAGGGGATCGCGGTGATGCCGCTGCCGATCCCGGCGGGGCTCAAGGAAACCCTGCAATAAAAAGGAGAGCCGAGGCTCTCCTTTTTGCTTTCCGGGGCCCGGGTCCCGAGCGGTGCTGGTCAGCTCGTGAACTGCAACGCCGCCAGCCGCGCGTAGACCCCGCCCTGCGCCACCAGCGCCGCATGCGTGCCCTGTTCGACGATGCCGCCATGGTCGAGCACCACGATGCGGTCGGCCTTCTGCACCGTGGCCAGCCGGTGCGCGATCACCAGCGTCGTGCGGCCTTCCATCGCCGATTCGAGCGCGGCCTGCACCATGCGTTCGCTCTCGGCATCGAGCGCGCTCGTGGCCTCGTCGAGCAGCAACAGCGGCGGGTTCTTGAGCATGGCGCGCGCGATCGCGATGCGCTGGCGCTGGCCGCCCGACAGGCGCACGCCGCGCTCGCCGAGGAAGGTGTCGTAGCCCTGCGGCAGCGCCTGCAGGAAGTCGTGCGCGAAGGCGGCACGGGCGGCCGCATGCACCTCCTCGACGCTGGCCTCGGGCCGGCCGTAGCGGATGTTCTCCAGCGCGCTGGTCGAGAAGATCACCGCATCTTGTGGCACCAGGCCGATGCGCGTGCGCAGGTCGTGCAGCGCCAGCGAGGCCAGCGGCGCGTCGTCGAGCAGCAGCTGGCCCGACTGCGGGTCGTAGTAGCGCAGCAGCAGCTGGAACACGGTGCTCTTGCCGGCGCCGCTCGAGCCGACCAGCGCCACCGTCTCGCCGGGCGTCACGGCCAGCGAGAAGTCGCGCAGCGCCGGCGTGCCGGGCCGCGAGGGGTAGTGGAAGGTGATCCGGTCGAACACGATCGCGCTGCCCGCGGCGGGCACGGGCGAGCGCACCGGCGCGGCGGGCGAGACGATGGCCGCGGGCGCATGCAGCAGCTCCATCAGGCGCTCGGTCGCGCCGGCGGCGCGCAGCAGGTCGCCGTAGACCTCGCCGAGCACCGCGGTGGCGCTCGCGAGGATCGCCACGTAGACCACGGTCTGGCCCAGGTGGCCGGCCGTGATGTCGCCGCGCAGCACCGCCTGCGTGCCCTGGTACAGGCCCCACAGCAGCGCCGCCGAGGTCGCGATGATGATGAAGGCGACCAGCACCGAGCGTGCCTTGGTGCGGCGCACGGCGGTGCGGAACGCGCTCTCGGTCGAGCCCTCGAAGCGGCCGGCCTCGCGGTCCTCGGCCGTGTAGCTCTGCACCACGGGGATCGCGTTGAGCACCTCGGCCGCGATCGCGCTCGAGTCGGCCACGCGGTCCTGGCTGGCGCGCGACAGCCGGCGCACGCGGCGGCCGAACCACATGCTCGGCAGCACCACCACCACCAGCAGGCCGAGCACCTGCACCATCACGTAGGGATTGGTCCAGATCAGCATCGCGAGCGCGCCCACGCCCATCACCGCGTTGCGCAGGCCCATGCTCAGCGAGGAGCCGACCACCGTCTGCACCAGCGTCGTGTCGGCCGTGAGGCGCGACAGCACCTCGCCGGTCTGGGTGGTCTCGAAGAACACCGGGCTCTGGCGCAGCACCCGGCTGTAGACCGCGTTGCGCAGGTCGGCCGTGACGCGCTCGCCGAGCCAGCTCACCGTGTAGAAGCGCGCCGCCGAGAACAGCCCGAGCGCGACCGCGACCGCGAACAGGGCGCCGAAATGCTCGCGCAGCGCCATCGTCTGGGCGCCCTTGTCGGGGTTGACCAGGCCGCCGTCGATCAGGCTGCGCAGGGCCAGGGGGAACACCAGCGTCGTGACCGCCGCCATGACCAGGAACACGGCGGCCAGCGTGATCTGCACACGGTAGGGACGAAGAAAAGGGCCCAGACCCGACAGCGATCGGGGCGAGCCCTTGGCCGTGGAGGCCGGCGAGGGGGAGGAAGCCATGGGCCGCGATTCTAGCGAGTCGCGAGAGAACCTTTGCCTTCACAAAGGTCGCCTTGACAATAATTGCCATGGCAGCTAATATTTGGGTCATGAACGATGCCACTGCTCCCGATGACGCTCCGGTTGCACCGGACGAGGTGCGTCGTACGCCCGATTTCTACCGGGCGGAGTCGTATTCGACCGAGGAAAGCATTGGCTACCTGATGCGCCGGATCGTCACGACGGTGGCGCAGTCGGTGGAAACCCGCATGTGCGAGCCCGGCAGCCCGACCTATCCGCAGTGGGTGCCGCTCTACAAGCTGCACATCGGCGCGGCCACCACGGTGGCCGAACTGGCGCGCGCCTGCGAGCTCGACACCGGCGCCATGACGCGCCTGCTCGACCGGCTCGAGGCCAAGGGCCTGTGCCGGCGCGTGCGCTCGCTCGAAGACCGGCGCGTGGTCAATATCGAGCTCACCGACGAAGGCCGCGCGGCCGCCAAGGAAGTGCCCCACGTCCTGAGCCGCGTGCAGAACGAATTGCTGGCGGACTTCACCGCCGATGAATGGGGGCAGCTCAAGTCCTACTTGCGCCGCATCCTCGACAACGCACAGGCCCTCGCGGCCCGTGGAGGAAAAAATGACTGATTCATTCGCCGTGCGTGCCCTGCGCCGCACCCCCGTCGTCGCCGCCGCGCTGCTGGTGGTCGCGCTGGCCGGCTGTGCCGACATGGCCGGCATCGGCGGACAGGCCAAGCTGCGCGATGCCGGCTCGCTCGGCATCGCCTCGGCCGACAAGGCCGCCGCTCCCGCCCTCGACAGCCAATGGTGGCTGGCCTTCGGCGACGCGCAGCTCAACGGCCTGGTCGACCAGGCCGTGGCCGGCAACCCCAACCTGCAGGTCGCGCAGGCCCGCCTCGCGCGCGCGCAGGCCAATGCCGATGTAGCGGGCGCGGCGCTCAAGCCCAAGGTCGGGCTCGACCTCGACGCCACGCGCCAGAAGTTCAACACCAACTACATCTATCCCGAACCGCTGGGCGGCTCGATCCAGAACGTCGGCCTGCTGCAGCTCGGCGCGAGCTGGGAGCTCGACTTCTTCGGCAAGAACCGCACCGCGCTCGATGCCGCGATCGGCGCCGCCAACGCAGCCGCCGCCGATGCCGACGCGGCCCGCGTGCTGCTCGCGAGCAACGTGGCGCGCAGCTACTTCCAGTGGGCGCGCCTCAACGAGCAGCTCGCGGTGGCGCAGCGCACGCTGGCGCAGCGCGACGAAACCCTGAAGCTGGTGCGCGACCGCGTCTCGGCCGGTCTCGACACCCGGCTCGAGCTGCGCCAGAGCGAAGGCGGCCTGCCCGAGGCGCGCCAGCAGATCGAGGCGCTCAACGAGCAGGTCGCGATCGCGAAGCACGCGCTCGACGCGCTCGTGGGCCAGCCCGGTGCGAGCGACGCGCTCAAGCCGCCGCTGATCGACGGCGTCAAGCCGATCGTGCTGCAGCCCAACATCCCGGCCGACCTGCTGGGCCGCCGTGCCGACATCGCGGCCGCGCGCTGGCGCGTCGAGGCCGCCACCAGCGACGTGGCCAATGCCAAGACCCTGTTCTATCCCAACGTCAACCTCACGGCCTTCGTCGGCTTCCAGAGCCTGGGCTTCGGCAAGCTCCTGAAGTCGGGCAGCGAGCAGTGGGGCGTGGGCCCGGCGATCCATCTGCCGATCTTCGAGGGCGGCCAGCTGCGCGCCAACCTGCGCGGCAAGTCGGCCGACCTCGATGCCGCGGTCGAGAGCTACAACGCCACCGTGATCGATGCCGTGCGCGACGCGGCCGACCAGGTCACGAGCATCCAGTCGATCGGGCGCCAGCAGGCCGAGCAGCGCGCCGCGCAGACGGCCGCCGAGGGCGCCTACGACATCGCCGTGCAGCGCTACCGCGCGGGCCTCGGCAACTACCTCAACGTGCTGACCGCCGAAACCTCGGTGCTGGCGCAGCGCCGGCTCGCCGTCGACCTCGCCGCGCGCGCGCTCGACACCCAGGTCGCGCTGGCGCGTGCGCTCGGCGGCGGCTGGCAGCCGCCGTCGAACACCGCGAGCGCCGCTTCCGGCGCCACCACCACGGCCTCCGCGACCCCGTCGGCCGCGGCCCACTGAATCTCTCTTTCGAATCCGGAAAGACCATCATGAGCGACAACAACACACAGACCACCGCTGCTCCTTCCTCCGCCGCGGTCCCCGAAGCAGGCAACGGCAAGCGCCGCCGCGCACTCACCGCGCTCACCGCCGCGGTGGTCGTGGTCGGTGGCGGCTGGGGCCTCTACGAATGGCTGGTGGCCAGCCACTACGAGGACACCGACAACGCCTACGTGCAGGGCAACGTGATCCAGATCACGCCGCAGATCGGCGGCACCGTGATGGCGATCAATGCCGACGACACCGACTACGTGAAGGCCGGCCAGCCGCTGGTGCAGCTCGACCCGGCCGATGCCAAGGTCGCGCTCGAACAGGCCGAGGCCGCGCTCGCGCAGACCGTGCGCCAGACCCGCACGCTGTACGCCAACAACGGCTCGCTGGCCGCGCAGGTCACGCTGCGCCAGAGCGACATCGTCAAGGCCCAGAGCGACATCGCCAAGGCCCAGGACGACCTGCAGCGCCGCCGCGCGCTGTCGGGCAACGGCGCGGTGTCGAAGGAAGAACTCAACCATGCCGAGACCACGCTCGCCAACGCGAAGAGCGCGCTGGCCGCGGCGCAGGCCGGCGTGATCGCCGCGCGCGAGCAGCTCGCCAGCAACCAGTCGCTGACCGAGGGCACCAGCGTGGCCGAGCACCCGAGCGTGCTGGCCGCCGCCGCCAAGGTGCGCGAGGCCTACCTCGCCACGCAGCGCGTCGCCATGCCCGCGCCGGTCGACGGCTACGTCGCCAAGCGCACCGTGCAGCTCGGCCAGCGCGTCGCGGCCGGCACGCCGATGATGTCGATCGTGCCGCTCAACCAGCTGTGGGTCGACGCCAACTTCAAGGAAGTGCAGCTGCGCAACATCCGCATCGACCAGCCGGTGAAGCTCACGGCCGACGTCTACGGCAAGAAGGTCGAGTACACGGGCAAGGTCGCCGGCCTCGGCGTGGGCACCGGCAGCGCCTTCGCGCTGCTGCCCGCACAGAACGCCACCGGCAACTGGATCAAGGTGGTGCAGCGCGTGCCGGTGCGCATCGCGCTCGACGCCGAGCAGCTCAAGGCCAACCCGCTGCGCATCGGCCTGTCGATGGACGTCGAGGTCGACATCACGCAGAGGGCCGGCAAGATGCTCGCCGACGCGCCGCGCGCCACCGCGCTCACGCAGACGCAGGTCTACAGCCAGCTCGACCGCGGCGCCGACGCCGAGGTCGACCGCATCGTGGCCGCCAACCTCGGCAACGGCGCGGCCGCCAAGGCCGTGCACGTGCCCTCGGTGCCCGCCAACCGCGCCGCGCCCGCGATCTCGCCGGCCTCGGCCGCGCAGATCCCTGCGCAAGGCCAGCCCGGTTGATCGCCACGGCGCTTTCGTTCCGACCGCTGTCGCGCTGAACCATGGCCACCGCCGCCGCACCCGCCTACGTCGCACCGCCTCCGCTCGAGGGCTCCGCCCGCGTGTGGGGGACGATCGCGCTTTCGGCCGCCACCTTCATGAACGTGCTCGACTCGTCGATCGCGAACGTGTCGCTGCCGGCCATCTCGGGCGACCTTGGCGTGAGCACCACGCAAGGCACCTGGGTCATCACCAGCTTCGCGGTGGCCAATGCCATCGCGGTGCCGCTCACCGGCTTCATGACGCAGCGCTTCGGCCAGGTCCGCCTGTTCGTGGCGAGCGTGATCCTGTTCATGATCAGCTCGCTGCTGTGCGGCCTGGCGCCGAACATGACCACGCTGATCGCGTTCCGCGCGCTGCAGGGCTTCGTCGCGGGGCCGATGATCCCGCTGTCCCAGACGCTGCTGCTGTCGAGCTATCCGCGCGCCAAGGCCGGCCTCGCGATGGCCATGTGGTCGATGACCACGCTGGTCGCGCCGGTGATGGGGCCGCTGCTCGGCGGCTGGATCACCGACAACATTTCCTGGCCCTGGATCTTCTACATCAACATCCCGGTGGGCATCGTCGCCGCGGCCATCACCTGGGTGCTGTACCGCAAGCGCGAGAGCCTGACCCACAAGGTACCCATCGACGCCATCGGCCTCGCGCTGCTGGTGATCTGGGTCGGCGCGTTGCAGCTCATGCTCGACAAGGGCAAGGAGCTCGACTGGTTCCACTCGGCGCAGATCGTCACGCTCGCGGTGGTGGCCGTCGTCGGCTTCGCCTTCTTCCTGATCTGGGAGCTGACCGAGAAGCATCCGGTGGTCGACCTGTCGCTGTTCAAGCGCCGCAACTTCTGGTCGGGCGCGGTCGCCACCGCCGTGGCCTACGGCCTGTTCTTCGGCAACGTGGTGCTGCTGCCGCTGTGGCTGCAGCAGTGGATGGGCTACACCGCGACGCAGGCGGGCATGGTGATGGCGCCGGTGGGGCTGCTGGCGATCTTCCTGTCGCCGGTGGTGGGCCTGACCATCGCCAAGGTCGACCCGCGCCGCTACGCCACCTTCTCGTTCCTGGTGTTCGCGCTGGTGCTGTGGATGCGGTCGAACTTCAACACCCAGGCCGATTTCGGGACCATCATGATCCCGACCTTCATCCAGGGCATCGCGATGGCGTTCTTCTTCATCCCGCTGGTGACGGTCACGCTCTCGGGCCTCACGCCCGACCGCATCCCGGCCGCCTCGGGCCTGTCGAACTTCCTGCGCATCACGGCCGGTGCCATGGGCACCTCGATCGCCACCACGCTGTGGGAGAACCGCGCGACGCTGCACCATGCGCAGCTCGCGGAGTCGATCAACCAGGGCAACATCGCGGCCACCAGCGCGATGTCGGGCCTCGCGAGCAACGGCTTCAGCACCGAGCAGGTGATGGGCCAGATCAATCGCCTGGTCGACCAGCAGTCCTTCATGCTGGCCTCGAACGACATCTTCTATGCATCGGCCGTGCTGTTCCTGCTGCTGATTCCGCTGGTGTGGTTCGCTCGGCCGCAATCGGGCGGCGCGGGCAGCGACGCGGCGGCCGGCGCGCACTGAGTCAGCGCTCGTCGCATCCCCCATCGACCCCCGGGTTTCGCAAGAGGCCCGGGGGTTTCGTTCGCATACAGTCGCGCGCATGGATCAGTTCGCCGCCTTGAAGGCATTTCGCGCGGTGGTCGAGGCCGGCGGCTTCACGGCCGCGGCCGAGGCCATGGATGTCTCGCACACCGTCGTCTCGCGCCAGGTCAAGCAGCTCGAGGCCGCGCTCGGCGTGCAACTGCTCAACCGCACCACGCGCCGCTTCGCGCTCACCGAGGCCGGCCAGACCTACTACCAGCACGGCCGCCAGATCCTCGACCAGCTCGAGGCCGCCGCGCTGGCCGTCGCGCAACACCAGGTCGAGCCCACGGGCCTGCTGCGCATCAACGCGCCGATGTCCTTCGGGCTCGAGGCGCTCGCCCAATGGCTGCCGGCTTTTCTCGAAGCGCATCCGCAGCTCAAGGTCGACCTGGTGTGCAACGACCGCTTCGTCGACCTGATCGAGGAGGGTTTCGACGTGGGCCTGCGGCTGGCCCATGGCCTGTCGGACTCGACGCTGATCGTCAAGCGGCTGGCGAGCTTCGAGGAGTGGTGGGTGGCCTCGCCCGATTACCTGCGGCGGCGCGGCACGCCGGTCGTGCCCGCGGATCTCGCGGCGCACGAGTGCCTCAACTACTCGCTCGCGGGCAAGGCGGGGCAGCAGAGCTTCACCGCGCGCGACGGCGGCGTGCACACGGTCGAGGTCGGCGGCCGGCTGCAGGCCAACAGCGGCATCGTGCTGCGCACGGCCGCGCTGGCCGGCACCGGGCTCGCGCTCTCGCCGGCCTTCCTGCTGCGCGACCATCTCGCGCGCGGCGAGCTGGTGCGCGTGCTGCCGGACTTCGATCAGCCGGCACTGAACCTCTACGCGCTCTATCCGCAGAACCGCCACCTGTCGCCGAAGGTGCGCGCCTTCGTCGATTTCGCGGCGGCGCGTTACGGCGCCGGCTGATCGAGCAGCCGCAGCAGCTCGTCGGTCGAGCGCACCTCGGCCACCACGTCCGACACGCCGCGCAGCGCCGCGCGATGCAGTTCGCGATGGCCGAGCACGCCGCCGTCCTCGAGGTCGAGGTCGCGCGTCGCGCAGGCATCGCCCGCGATCAGGTTCTGGTAGCCGCGCGGCGCGGCATCGAAGGCGGTCGCCGACACGCACATGTGGGTCATGAGGCCGGTGAGGATCAGGGTGCGGATGCCGCGCGCCTGCAGCTCGGCATCGAGCGAGGTGCCCGCGAAGGCGCTCGGCGTCGCCTTCGTCAGCACCGCGTGCCGCGCGTCGGGGCGCAGTTCGGGATGGATGTCGAAGGCCGCGCTGCCCTGCGCGAAGATCGGGCTGTCCGCGGGCGCGAGATGCTGCACGTGGAACACCGGCACTGCATGCCGGTCGGCCGCATCGATCAGCCGCCGGGCCTGGCGCAGTGCCGGCAGGCCATCGGGGATCGGCATGCGGCCGTCGAAGTACTCGTTCTGGAAATCGATCGCGATCAGCGCCGTGGTGGCGGGATCGAGGCGGGTGGTCGGCTGCGCGCCGGTGAGCGTGCGGATGCTGGGATGCTGCATGGACTTCTCTGGGGGACTGAAGAAGACCGAAGCGTACGAAGCGCGGGCGTGCCGGTGTAGATGCACGGGCGCACAAGACTTGTGCGAATCGCGAAGGTCGGCGTGCGCGGGCCGAAGCCATCCGCCCGCCGCCGATGGACCGCGCGCGCTGCAGCCGCGATGTAGTTCGGAAGTGCGCGCGAAGAAGCAGCGATCGCATGCGCGCGGCATGCTGCGGTGCACATGCTTTGTCGTTGCGGCGACAGTGTGCCGATGGCATGCATGCCGGACATGCGTCACCGTTCGAGAAGGTTGCACTGCAGCATAGGCATTTGCCCCAGTATGCAAGCGAGAGGCGCCCCCCAACAATCGGTCCGCGCTCGATGGTGGCGCTGTGAGAACAAACGCATGACAGACTTTTTCGGTCACTACCCGGGCGGCTTCGCGAGATGAGCGACGTCATTCTCGAAACACGCCAGCTCACCAAGCAATTCAAGGGCTTCACCGCGGTCAGCAAGGTCGACCTCTCGGTCGTGCGCGGTTCGATCCACGCGCTCATCGGACCCAACGGCGCGGGCAAGACGACCTGCTTCAACCTGCTCACGAAGTTCCTCGAGCCCACCAGCGGCACGATCCTCTTCAACGGCCAGGACATCACGGGCGAGCGCCCCGCGCAGATCGCGCGGCGCGGCATCATTCGCTCGTTCCAGATCTCTGCCGTGTTCCCGCACCTCACGCTGCTCGAGAACGTGCGCCTGGGGCTGCAGCGCCGGCTCGGCACCTCGTACCACTTCTGGAAGAGCGAGAAGTCGCTCGAACCCTTGAATGCGCGGGCGCGCGAGCTGCTCGCGGAAGTCGGCCTGGAAGATCTCGCCGAAGAGCAGACCGTGAACCTGCCCTATGGCCGCAAGCGCGCGCTGGAGATCGCGACCACGCTCGCGATGGAGCCCGAGCTGATGCTGCTGGACGAACCCACGCAGGGCATGGGCCATGAGGACGTGCACCGCGTGGCCGAGCTGATCAAGCGCGTGTCGGCGGGTCGCACCATCCTGATGGTCGAACACAACATGAGCGTGGTCTCGACCATCGCCGACACCATCACCGTGCTGCAGCGTGGCGCCGTGCTGGCCGAAGGCCCCTACGCGGAGGTCTCGAAGAACCCGCAGGTCATGGAGGCCTACATGGGCACCACCGACGGCCAACTGCAGGGAGCTCACTGATGACCGCCGCATTGGAGATCAAGGGCCTGCAGGCCTGGTACGGCGAATCGCATGTGCTGCACGGCGTCGACATGGTCGTGCAGCCGGGCGAAGTGGTCACCTTGCTGGGCCGCAACGGCGCGGGCCGCACCACCACGCTGCGCGCGATCATGGGCCTGACCGGTGCGCGCAAGGGCAGCATCGAGGTCAATGGCAAGGAAACGATCGCAATGCCCACGCACCGCATCGCGCACCTGGGCATCGGTTACTGCCCCGAGGAGCGCGGCATCTTCGCGAGCCTGTCGTGCGAGGAGAACCTGATGCTGCCGCCCGAGCTCAAGGGCGCGGGGCAGGGCATGTCGGTCGAGGAGATCTACGCGATGTTCCCAAACCTGGCGGAGCGTCGCCACAGCCAGGGCACGCGGCTGTCGGGCGGCGAGCAGCAGATGCTGGCGGTGGCGCGCATCCTGCGCACGGGCGCGAAGCTGCTGTTGCTCGACGAGATCTCCGAAGGCCTGGCGCCGGTGATCGTGCAGGCGCTCGCGCGAATGATCACGACCTTGCGTTCCAAGGGCTACACCATCGTGATGGTGGAGCAGAACTTCCGCTTCGCGGCGCCGCTGGCCGATCGCTTCTACGTGATGGAGCACGGCCGCATCGTCGAGAAGTTCGGTGCCGCCGAGCTCGAAGCCAAGATGCCGGTGCTCAACGAGCTGCTGGGCGTCTGAACCTCTTTCCCTTTCCGTCCACAAGACCCCGACGTTCCCGTCCTCATCTCACAAAGATTCTTTCAGGAGACTTCGCATGCAAAAGAAACTCGGCCTCATCGCTGGCGCCATCGCCGTCCTCGCCCTCGCAGCCACCGGCGCGCAGGCCCAGGAAAAGGTCAAGATCGGCTTCGTCACCGACCTGTCGAGCCTGTACGCCGACCTCGAAGGCAAGGGGGGCGCCACCGCCATCCAGATGGCCATCGACGACTTCGGCGGCAAGGTGCTGGGCCAGCCCATCGAGCTGCTGACCGCCGACCACCAGAACAAGGCCGACATCGCCGCCTCGAAGGCGCGCGAATGGATCGACACCGCCGGCGTGACCATGGTCTTCGGCGGCACCAACTCGGGCGTGGCGCTGGCCACGGCCAAGGTGGCCGAAGAGAAGAAGCGCGTGTACTTCAACAACGGCGCGGGCAGCTCGGTGCTCACCAACGAGCAGTGCAGCCCCTACACCATCCACTACGCCTACGACACGGTCGCGCTGGCCAAGGGCACGGGCGCGGCGGTGGTCGACCGCGGCGGCAAGAGCTGGTTCTTCCTGACGGCCGACTACGCCTTCGGCCATGCGCTCGAAGCCGATACCACCAAGGTGGTGAAGGAGAAGGGCGGCTCGGTGGTGGGCTCGGTGCGCCATCCGCTCAATGCCTCGGACTTCTCGTCCTTCCTGCTGCAGGCGCAGAACTCGAAGGCGCAGATCCTCGGTCTGGCCAATGCCGGCGGCGACACCATCAACGCGATCAAGGCGGCCAAGGAATTCGGCATCAACAAGTCCATGAAGACCGCCGGCCTGCTGGTGTTCCTCAGCGACATCCACAGCCTGGGCCTGAAGAACACCGAAGGCCTGCTGCACACCACGAGCTGGTACTGGGACCTGAACGACGACACGCGCAAGTTCGCCAACCGCTTCTTCGAGAAGACCAAGCGCATGCCGACCGACGTGCAGGCCGCCGACTACTCGGCCACCACCACCTACCTGAAGGCCGTGGCCGCCGCCAAGACCACCGATTCCGACAAGGTGATGGCGCAGCTCAAGAGCATGAAGATCGACGACTTCTACGGCAAGGGCCAGATCCGCGCCGACGGCAGCTTCATCCACGACATGTACCTGGTGGAGGCGAAGTCGCCGTCCGAGTCGAAGAAGCCCTGGGACTACCTGAAGGTGCTCAAGACCCTGCCGGGCGACCAGGTCTTCACGACCAAGGCCGAAACCAAGTGCGCGCTCTGGAAGTGACGAGCGCCTGAGACCGCCCCGCCGAAGAACACAAGACCACCACGAGGATCACCACCATGAAACGCAGCGCCATCGCTTCCGCCTGTCTGCTCGCCACTGCCTTCGTGGCGGCGGGCGCCGCCCAGGCGCAGGACAAGGTCAAGATCGGTTTCGTCACCGACATGTCCAGTCTCTACGCCGACGTGGAGGGCAAGAATGGCGCGGTGGCGATCCAGATGGCGATCGACGACTTCGGCGGCAAGGTCAACGGCCTGCCGATCGAGCTCTTGACCGCCGACCACCAGAACAAGGCCGACATCGCGGCCTCGAAGGCACGCGAGTGGATCGACACGCAGGGCCTGACCATGCTGTTCGGCGGCACCAACTCGGGCACGGGTCTCGCGATGGCCAAGGTGGCGCAGGAGAAGAAGCGCGTGTTCGTGGTCAACGGCGCCGGCACCTCGGCGCTCACCAACGAGCAGTGCAGCCCCTACACCGTGCACTACGCCTACGACACCGTCGCGCTCGCCAAGGGCACGGGCGGAGCCGTGGTGGAGCAGGGCGGCAAGAACTGGTTCTTCCTGACCGCCGACTACGCCTTCGGCGCCGCGCTCGAGGCCGACACGGCGAAGGTGGTGAAGGAGAAGGGCGGCACCGTGGTCGGCGGCGTCAAGCATCCGCTCAACGCCTCCGACTTCTCCTCGTTCCTGCTGCAGGCGCAGAACTCCAAGGCGCAGATCCTGGGCCTGGCCAATGCCGGCGGCGACACCATCAACGCGATCAAGGCGGCCAAGGAATTCGGCATCACCAAGTCGATGAAGATGGCCGGCCTGCTGGTGTTCATCACCGACATCCACAGCCTGGGCCTGAAGAACACCGAGGGCCTGCTGCTCACCACCAGCTGGGACTGGAACCTCGACGAACGCACGCGCGCCTTTGGCCGCAAGTTCTTCGACAAGACCAAGCGCATGCCCACCGACATCCAGGCGGCCGACTACTCGGCCACCATGACCTACCTGAAGGCGGTGCAGGCGGCCAAGACCACCGACGCCGACAAGGTGATGGAGCAGATCAAGAAGATGCCCATCGACGACTTCTACGCCAAGGGCACGGTGCGCGCCGACGGCCGCTTCGTGCACGACATGTACCTGATGCAGGTCAAGGCGCCGTCCGAGTCGCGCCAGCCCTGGGACTACTACAAGGTCGTGGCCAAGCTGCCGGGCGACCAGGTCTTCACCACGAAGGCCGAGAGCAAGTGCGCGCTCTGGAAATGACCGACCCCCGCGGGCCCGCTCGGGCCCGCGCCTGCTGAACCCCCTATGACCATTTCCCTTCCCGCCTTGTTGAGCCAGCTCCTCCTGGGGCTGGTCAACGGCTCCTTCTATGCCATCCTGAGCCTCGGGCTGGCCGTCATCTTCGGCCTGCTCAACGTCATCAACTTCGCGCACGGCGCGCTGTTCATGCTCGGCGCGGTGCTCACCTGGATGGCGATGGAATATTTCGGCATCAACTACTGGGTGATGCTGATCGCCGCACCCATCGTCATCGGCCTGTTCGGCGTGCTGATCGAGCGGCTGCTGCTGCGCTGGATCTACAAGCTCGACCACCTCTACGGCCTGTTGCTCACGCTGGGCCTCACGCTGCTGATCGAGGGCGTGTTCCGCTCGATCTATGGCGTCTCGGGCCTGGCCTACGACGCGCCCGAGGCGCTCTCGAGCGCCACCGACCTGGGCTTCATGGTGCTGCCCAACTACCGCGCCTGGGTGGTCGTGGCCTCGCTGGTCGTGTGCATCGCCACCTGGTTCGTGATCGAGAAGACCCGCATCGGCGCCTACCTGCGCGCGGGCACCGAGAACCCGCGCCTGGTCGAGGCCTTCGGCGTCAACGTGCCGCTGATGATCACGCTGACCTATGCCTTCGGCGCGGGCCTCGCGGCCTTCGCGGGCGTGCTGGCCGCGCCGGTGATCCAGGTCTCGCCGCTGATGGGCCAGAACCTGATCATCGTGGTGTTCGCCGTCGTCGTGATCGGCGGCATGGGCTCGATCATGGGCGCCATCCTCACCGGGCTGGGGCTGGGCGTGATCGAGGGCTTCACCAAGGTCTTCTATCCCGAGGCCTCGTCCACCGTCGTGTTCGTCATCATGGTCATCGTGCTGCTGGTGCGTCCTGCCGGCCTGTTCGGCAAAGAGAAGTGAGAGCAGGCGGCATGAACATGAAAAAGATCTCCACCGTCTTCTACGGCCTGCTGCTCGTCGCGCTGGTGCTGGCGCCGTTCTTCGGCGCCTACCCGGTGTTCGTGATGAAGCTGCTGTGCTTCGCGCTGTTCGCCTCGGCCTTCAACCTGCTCTTGGGCTTCACCGGGCTGCTGTCCTTCGGCCATGCGGCCTTCCTCGGCGGCTCGGCCTACGTGGCGGGCCATGCGATCAAGGTCTGGGGCCTCACGCCCGAACTGGGCCTGATCGCGGGCACCCTGGTGGGTGCGCTGCTGGGCTGGCTGTTCGGCGTGCTGGCCATCCGGCGCCAGGGCATCTACTTCGCGATGATCACGCTGGCCCTGGCGCAGATGATGTTCTTCGTCGCGCTGCAGGCGAGGTTCACCGGCGGCGAGGACGGCCTGCAGGGCGTGCCGCGCGGCAAGCTGTTCGGCCTCATCGACCTGAGCAACGACCTGACGATGTACTACGTCGCGCTGGCGATCGTGGTTGCCGCCTTCCTGCTGATCGTGCGCACCATCCACTCGCCGTTCGGGCAGGTGTTGAAGGGCATCAAGGAGAACGAGCCGCGCGCGCTGTCGCTGGGCTACGACGTGGCGCGCTTCAAGCTGCTGGCCTTCGTGATCTCGGCAGCGCTGTCGGGGCTGGCGGGTTCGCTCAAGACGCTGGTGCTGGGCTTCGCGACCCTGACGGACGTGCACTGGACCGCTTCGGGCCAGGTGATCCTGATGACGCTGGTGGGCGGGCTGGGCACCCTGTCGGGGCCGCTGGTGGGCTCGGCCGTGGTGGTGCTGCTCGAGAACAAGATCGGCGAACTGGGCAACCTGCTCGCGCGCATCACCACCATCGACTGGTTCAACACGCTGGGCGAGTCGGTGACCATGGTCACGGGCCTGATCTTCGTGATCTGCGTGCTGGCCTTCCGCAAGGGGATCATGGGCGAGATCATCGCCTTCATCGATCGGCGCAAGGCTCGGTAGAAATCGGGATCGGACAGCCGTACGCAGAGGGCGCGAAGGTTTCGCAAAGGGCGCGAAAGAAAACCTTGAAGGTGGGCCGCTGGCGTGCCACCGCCGCGCCTGGAGGTGCCGGCACGGGGCGTAGCCGCTGTCAAAGCGCAGCCCACACATTTCAGGCTGTTCTTTTGCGTCTTTCGCGAAACCTTCGCGCCCTCTGCGTACGGCTGTCCGCCTTCTAGAGTTTCAGAGGCGCCACATACCCCGTCATCTCCAGGTAGCCGCGCCCCACGCGCCGGCCCTGGCCATCGAGCAGGTCGCTCAGGCCTTCCCAGTACACGCCGCCGGTCGAGCCGCGGCTGTCGAGCTCCTGGTCGTCGAGCAGCGCGCGCACCTCGAATTCGCCCGCGGGCGTGCGCACGCGCCACTGCACGGGGTAGCGCGCCTGCGTGCGCGGGCTGTTCCACGGACGGCCGGCCTCGAAGCGCACCTCGTCGGGGCCGAACACGCGCAGCGTGCCGTCGCCCGCGCGGAACGAACCGCCCGACCACAGCGCGCTGCCGTCGGCGCGGCGCAGGTGGAAGGCCGTGAGCGCGCCGCCGTCGTCGAGGTTCATGCCGATCCAGTCCCAGCCCACGGCCTCGGGGTGCAGCAGCGCCTCGCTCCATTCGTGGTCGAGCCAGGCCTTGCCGCGCACCGCGAAGGGCCGGCCGTCGAGCACGATGCGGCCCTGCGCCGCGAGCTGCGGTTCGCTGTAGTAGTAGCTGGCCTGGGCCTCGTCGGGCCCCTTGCGCGAGAGGCCCGCGCGGCCCTGCAGCAGCACCGGCTGGGTGGGCGCGAAGCGCAGCTCGAGCGTGAAGCCGCTGGCGGGAATGCGCGCCGTGTAGCCGTCTTCGCCGCGCAGCAGCGACCAGTCGCGCAAACGCAGCGCGGTGTCGGTTTCGCTGGCCGAGGCGCCGCCCAGGCCCGCGCGCGCGATGCGCTGGTCGTGCCGCAGCGCGCGGCCCTCGAGGTCGGTGACGGCCGCGTGCGCGAACACCAGCTGCTGCGCCGCGAACTTCGAGCGCATGCCCTGCGTGGCGTCGACGCGCGAGCGGAAGAAGGTGACCTGGAAGCCGAAGGCGCGACCGCCCTCGGCCTGCGCATGGCCCGTGACGTACCACCACTCGGTGCGCAGCTCGGGATGGCTGCCGAAGTCGCGCGGGAACTGCAGCGTGCGCGGCGGCAGGGCCCAGGCGGGCGCGAGACCCGAAGAGGCGGCGAGCGCCGCGAGCAGGAGGTCGCGGCGCGACAGGAGGGCGGGTGACATGGCCGCACGAGTCTACAAGCGGCCTCGTCACGCGTTGTAACCCGCGCGCATGCGAAAGCGATTACCGTGGGCCGGCCCATAAAAACAAGGAGACGAGATCCATGAAGCGCACGCCCAGCCCGCGCCCCGTCGCGCGGCGCACCGCATCCCCCCGTTCCGGTTCCCTCGCCATGCGGCTCGTGCCGCTGGCCGCGCTGCTCGCGCTCGCGGGCTGCGCCTCGGGACCGCCCGCCGAAAAACCGCCATCGACGAGTACAGCGCCACGCGCGCCCTCGTCATTTGCCGTGCCCGGCCTCGAGAAGCCGGCCGAGGTGCTGGTCGACCGCTGGGGCGTGCCTCACCTCTACGCGGGCACGCTCTACGACGCTTTCGTCGCGCAGGGCTTCATCGCGGCGCGCGACCGGCTCTGGCAGATGGACCTGTGGCGCAAGCGCGGCCTCGGCGAGATGGCGCAGGACTTCGGTCCCGCCTGGGTCGAGAGCGACCGCGCCGCGCGCGCCGTGCTTTATCGCGGCGACATGTACCGCGAGTGGCTGGCCTACGGCTCCGACGCCAAGCGCGTGGCCGAAGCCTTCACGGCCGGCGTCAACGCCTACGTGGCGCAGGTGCGCGCGCAGCCCGACCTGCTGCCGCCGGAGTTCAGGCTGCTGGGCTACCAGCCCGCGACCTGGTCGCCCGAGGACGTGGTGCGCATCCGCCACCATGGCCTCACGCTCAACCTCACCTCCGAGATCGAACGCGCGCGCGCCTACTGCGCGGGCGGCCCCGGCATCAAGGCCGACTGGCTGCGGCGCGAGCTCGACCCGCCCGTCAATCCGCGCGTGCCGCCGGGCCTCGACCCCTGCACCATTCCTGCCACCGAGTTGCGCGCGGCCTATCTGCGCGCGACCGAGTCGCCGCAGTTCACCAAGGCCAACACGCCGCTCACGCAGCAGGGCGCCGGGCCCGGCAGCTTCGCGGTGTCGCAGGCCGGCGATGAGCCACAGGCCGACAAGGCGGATCAAGGCGACCCCACGGCCGCCTACGGCAGCAACAACTGGGTGATCGCGCCCAAGCTCAGCGCCACGGGCCGGCCGATCCTCGCGAACGATCCGCACCGCGCGCACGGCGCGCCGAGCCTGCGCTACATGGCGCACCTGAGCGCGCCCGGCATGGATGCGATCGGCGCCGGCGAGCCCTTCCTGCCGGGCCTGTCGATCGGCCACAACGGCACCATCGCCTTCGGCCTCACGCGCTTCTACATGGACCAGGAGGACCTCTACGTCTACCAGCTCAATCCGCGCAATCCCAACGAGTACCGCTACCAGGGCCGCTGGGAGCCGATGGTGCGCGTGACCGAGCGCATCGCGGTGAAGGGCGAACGCGCGCCGCGCGAGCTGCTCAACACCTTCACGCGCCACGGGCCGGTGCTGCTGTCGGAGCCCGGCAAGCGCCGCGCCTATGCGCTGCGCGCGGCCTGGCTCGAGCCGGGCATGGCGCCTTACTTCGGTTCGATGGACTACATGCGCGCGCGGAACTGGGACCAGTTCCGCGCCGCGATGAACCGCTGGGGCGCGCCCGGGCGAGAACCAGGTCTATGCCGACCGCGACGGCAACATCGGCTGGATCCCCGGTGGGCTCACGCCGATCCGTCCGAACTGGGACGGCCTGATGCCGGTGCCGGGCGACGGCCGCTACGAGTGGTCGGGCTTCCGCAACGGCGACGAGCTGCCGTCCGAATTCAATCCCGCGCGCGGCTACGTGGTGACCGCGAACGAGAACAACATCCCGGGCGAGCACCCGGCCGCGAAGAAGGGCATCGGCTACGAGTGGAGCGACGCGGCGCGCGCGCGGCGCCTGAAGGAGCTGTTCGCGGCGAAGGTGGCCGCGGGCCAGCGCTTCACGCTCGAGGACTCGCAGCGCATGCAGAACGACATCGTCGCCACGCCGGCGCAGCGCCTGCTCAAGCTGCTCGCGGGCCTGGGCAGCAGCGATGCGCAGACCGCGGCCGGCCTCGCGCTGCTGCAGGGCTGGGACGGCACCATGGACCGCGACAGCGCGGCCGCCGCGCTCTACGAGGTGTGGAGCAGCAAGCCGCTGCGCCAGGCCGTGCTCAAGGCCGGCGCGGGCGAGTCGGCCATGCAGTACGCGCTGCCGGGCGACAACACGCGCATGGTCCTGCTGCTCGAGAACCCGTTCGGCTGGGTCAGCAACGCGCAGCGCGATGCGATGCTGGTGCAGACCATCGCGCCCGCCATGCAGGAACTGAGCAACAAGCTCGGCCCCGACCCCACGGCCTGGAAATGGGGTGCGCTGCACCGCGCCGAATTCCGCCACCCGCTCGGCGGCATCGTCGATGCAGCCACGCGCAAGAAGCTCGACGTGGGCGACTGGCCGATGTCGGGGTCGTCCTTCACGCCGATGGCCGCGAGCTACCGCGCGAGCGACTACCGGCTGACCTCGGGTGCCTCGTTCCGCATGGTGCTCGACGTGGGCAACTGGGACGCCTCGCGCGTGATCAACACGCCGGGCCAGTCGGGCAATCCCGACAGTCCCAACTACCGCGACCTCGCGCCGCTGTGGCTCGAGGGCAAGTACGTGCCGCTGGTCTACAGCCGCGCGGCGGTGGAAAAGGAAACGGTGGAGCGGATCCGGCTGACGCCCGCGCCCTGAAGCCCGCGGTAACCCCCTTGCAGGGCCCGGCGGGGCTAGCGCAATCGGGTTGCATCAATGGATCGCGGCACCGCGCGGGCCGCCGCGAAATCTTCCGTATTCACTTCCCCGCGTGCATGCAACGGCCGTTGCATGCGCGTGACTTTTGGCACTGTTTGCCGCGTTCCGCGATGCATACGCTCGGTCCCCTTCGATGCATGGCATGCGATGCCGCGCATCGGACACCGAGGCTGCCGCATGGCGGCCGCATTCATCGATCAGTTGCCACAGAGGGGGAGAGAACCCATGAAATTCAAGATTGCAATGGCCGCCGTGGCGGTCGCATTGGCTGTTGCCGCGTGCGGCGGCGGGGGGCGGAGGCTCGGGCTTCGCGTTCCTGCCACCCGGCCAGAACGGCGGTGACCCCGGCGGTCCCGGTGACCCGGGTGGCCCCGGCGACCCCGGCACGCCCGCGCGCAAGGACGCGAAGGTCACGGGCCGCGTGACCCACGCCCTCGACGGCGCCGGCATCGCACAGGTCAAGGTCACGGCCGGCGGCGTCAGCACGACGACCGCGGACGATGGCTCCTACACGCTCGAGGGCATCACCAACGGCGCTTCGGTGCTGCTCGGCTACGAGAAGAGCGGCTTCGCACCGCAGAGCCGTGCCACGGCCGCGCTCGCGGCCGCCGAGGCCAGCACCGTCATCAACATCCCGATGCTGCCGGTGGCCTTCAGCGACACCTTCAATCCGGGCGCCGCGCGCGACCTCGCGGTGCCGGGCTCGACCGCGATGGTGCGCCTGCCGGCCAACGCGCTGCGCCGCGCCGACGGCAGCACGCCCACCGGCCAGGTCACCGGCCGCCTCACGCCGATCGCACCCGCGACCAACGTCAACCTGATGCCCGGTAACTACCTCGCGGCCACCAGCGGCGAGCCGGCCGCGATGGAGAGCTTCGGCGCGCTCGATGCCAGCTTCGTCGATGCCGATGGCGCACCGCTGCAGCTCGCGCAGGGCGTGAGCGCCACCGTGCGCATCGCGCCGTCGTCGCGCAGCGCCGCGCTGCCGCCGACGGTGCCGCTGTTCTTCTACAACACGGCCACGGGCCTGTGGGTGGAAGAGGGCAGCGCGAGCCTGCAGGGCGCCGCGCCGAACCAGTACTACGAGGGCACGGTCACGCACTTCACGACCTGGAACGCCGATCAGATCTACAACACGGTGCGCGTCAACGGCTGCGTGCAGAACGCGGCGGGCCAACGCGTCGCGGGTGCGGTCGTGGCCTCCGAAGGCAAGTCGTACAGCGGCGTCGGCTCGGCCGTGACCGATGCCGAAGGCAACTTCTCGGTGCCGGCCAAGCGCAGCAGCGCCGCCTTCGTGGTGGCGAGCAAGAACGCCGAGCTGTCGAACGCGGTGAACGTGGACCTCGGCGAGCAGGACCAGTCGATCGAAGGCTGCCTGACGCTCACGAGCGCCGCGGTGTCGATCAAGCTGACCTGGGGCGAGACGCCGCGCGACCTCGATGCGCACACGCTGGGTGCCAACCTCGGCGAGCACATCTACTACGTGAGCCAGGGTTCGCTCGCGACCGCGCCGTTCGTCAACCTCGACGTGGACGACACGAGCAGCTTCGGCCCGGAATACACCACCTTCGCCAAGCTCGCGCGCAATCGCACCTACCGCTTCTTCGTCCACCGCTACTCGGGTGACTTCGGTTCGGGGCAGACCGGTTCGCCCGCGCGCGTGGAGTTGAACAACCGCGGTGCCCAGGCCGTGTACGCACCGCCGGCCGGCGAGACCAGCAGCACGCGCTACTGGCACGTCTTCGACCTGCGCACCGACGACAGCTGCAACGCGACGATCGTGCCGATCCAGAAGTTCCTGACCGAGGAACCGCCGCCGGTCAACACCGACGCGAACGCGCAGTACTGCAACTGAGCGGCAGGAACGACGACCGGCGAACACCGATCGTCTTCAGCGGAAGAACAAGAAAAGGGAGCAGGGGGAAAAGGCGCATGAACAAAGCGCCGGCAGGCACGGGACCGCGGACCTCCGCGGGTCGCGTGCCTGCTTTTTTTTGTCTGCGCGAGGCCGCGCCTACCAGTCTTCCTTCACCGCCAGCACCGCATCCCTGCCGGCAGCGGCCCGCCCCGCCATCCACGCCGTGACGGTGCCCGCGGCCACCACGGCCGCGCACAGCGCGAGCAGCCGGCCCCAGGGCAGCAGCAGGTCCATGGTCCAGTGGAAGCTCTGCGGATTGACCACCTTCACCAGCACCACCGACACCGCGAGGCCCAGGCCCAGTCCGGCCACCGCGCCGATGGCGGTCCAGGCGGCGCCTTCGCCGGCCACCACCGCGAGCACCTGCGCGCGCGTGAAGCCCAGGTGCGCGAGCAGGCCGAACTCCTTGCGCCGCGCGAGCACCTGCGCGCTGAAGCTCGCGGCGATGCCGAACAGCCCGATCGCGATCGCCACCGCCTGCAGCCAGTAGGTGACGGCGAAGCTGCGGTCGAAGATGCGCAGCGAGACCGCGCGGATCTGGCCCACCGAGGCGATCTCGATCTCGGTGCCGGCGCGTTGCGCGGCCAGCGCGCGCACCGCTTCCTGCACCGTGCCTTCCACGGCGCCGGGCGCGAGCCACAGCGCGATGTCGCTGACGTCGCGCTCGCCCGTCAGGCGCTCGAAGTCGCGCGCCTCGATCGCGATGGCGCCGAACTGCCGCGCATAGTCGCGCCACACGCCGGCGACGAAGAAGCGGGCGGGCGCGCCGCCGGCGGCGGGCGTCAGCGCGTGCGACAGCGGCGCGAAGACGCTGCCGGGCTTCGCCCCGTAGAGCTCGACCATCGGCTCGCTCACGTAGATGCCGATCTGCCCCTCTGGCACCGCCAGCGCGCGCCCCACCAGCGGCAGCGCCTGCGCCACGCCGCCTTCGAGGTGGCGCGAGATCAGGGTCACCGCGGGCTGCGCGGTGTCGAGCTGCAGCGAGCGCGTGCGCAGCGTGCCGCTGCGGGCCACGCCGGGCAGCCGCGACAGCGCCTGCACGAAGTCGGGCGCGAAGGTCGCGGTGTCGGTGCTGCTCTCGGCGCCGCTGTTGCCGCCGCGCCCGCTCGAGGTGGCGCGCACGTAGAGGTCGGCCGGCAGCACGATGTCGAGCCATTGGGTGACCGAGTCGCGGAAGCTCGCGACCATCACCGTGAGCGCGACCGCGAGGCTCAGGCTCGCGACCACGCCGCTGACCGCCACCGCCGCGGTGCCGCGCATGCGGCGCGCGCGCTCGATGGCCAGCATGGGCAGCACGCGGCGCGACAGCAGCGGCGCGATGCGGTCGTAGAGCAGCGCGATCAGCCACGGCAGCGCGGTGATGCCGCCGACCAGCAGGCAGGCCACCGACAGGTAGGCCGCCACCGGCACGCCGCGGATCGCGGGCAGGTTGGCGAGCGCCACGCCCAGCGCGATCAGGCCCAGCGCCAGCCAGTGGCTGCGGCCCTGCGCGGGCGGTGCGCCCAGGCCCTTGAGCGTCTGCGCCTCGGGCAGCGCCTGCGCCGCGCGCGCCGGCCACCAGCCGCCCACCAGCGCGGCCGCCACGCCGAGCGCGCCGTAGAGCAGGGCCGAGGCGCCGCTCCAGTGCAGCGTGGGCGCCACGCCCTCGAAGTAGCCGCCGCCGAGGTCGCCGCCGAGCACGCGCAGCGCGACGTCTGCCAGCGCGGTGCCGAGCGCGAGCCCGGCCGCGCTGCCGATCAGCCCGAGCACCAGCGATTCGGCCAGCACCAGCCGCAGCCGCTGGCGCGGCGTGAGGCCCAGCACGCCGAGCAGCGCGAACTGCTGCGCGCGCTTGGCGACGCTGAGCGCGAGCACCGAGAACACCAGGAAGGCCCCGGTGAACAGCGCCACCAGCGCCAGCACCGTGAGGTTGACGCGGTAGGCGCGCGAGAGGTTGCTCACGCGCTCGGCCGAATCGCCGGGCTCGGCGAACTGCAGGCCGGCGGGCCAGCCGGGCGTGGCCTGCAGCGCCGCGATGAAGGCGGCGCGGTCGGTGCCCGCGGCCAGCCGCAGGTCGATGCGGCTGAGCTGGCCGAGGCGGCCGAAGCGTTCCTGCGCGGTGGCGATGTCCATCACCGCGATCGCGCCGCCGCCGGCCGCCACATGGCCGGCCACGCGCAGCCGCTGCCAGTCGGCGCCGCTGCGCAGCCGCACGTTCTCCTCGGCACCGGCCGGTGCCTGCGCGGGCAGGCCGAGGGCGCTGCGCGCCGCGGCGTTGAGGAACACCAGGTCCGGCGCGAACAGCGCGAAGCGTTCGGCGCCCGCATCGGGCTGCGGCATCAGCGCCGGCGCGATCGCGGGCAGCGCGAGCGCGTCGACGCCGATCGCGCGCAGCGGTACCTGCCGCTCCTCGCCGCCGGGCGTCGGAGCGACCAGCGCGAGCGCCTGGAACTCGAGCACCGGGCTCGCGAGCGTCACCTGCGGCTGGCGCGCCAGCGTCTCGAACACCCCCTCGTCGAAGCTGCCCTGCGGCGCGCGCAGCTCGAGGTCGGGCTGGCCGTTGACCGAGCGCACCGCGCTCGAGAACTCGTCGAGCGCCGAGGCGTTGATGAGCTGCACCGAGAACGCGAGCGCCACGCCCAGCATCACGGCCAGCACCGCCGCCGCGTTGCGCCAGGGGTGGTGGCGCAGTTCCTGCCAGGAGAAGGTGGTGAGCAATGCACGCATGGGGCGATTGTGGCCCGCGCGCCGTGGCACCATGCGGCACCTGTCCCTGCCCGAGGAATCGACGATGCGGCTTCTCTCCCGCGGCCCCCAGGCCTCGCTCCGGCGCCTGGCGCTGCTGTCCATGGCCTCGGCGCTGTCGCTGCTGCTGGCCGGCCCCGCCAACGCGCAGTCGCCGCCCGGCGCCGCGCTCTCGCTCGCGAGCGACCCGGCCCTGATCGCGCGCACCGCGCTCGACACCGAGCGCGGCACCGTGGTGGTGGGCCTGCTGCGCGGCGGCAAGGCCAGCTACGGCGCGGCCTACAACCCCGAGCCGCCGACGCCGCCGCGCGCGCTGTCTTCCGAGAGCGCCGAGCAGCCGATGTTCGAGATCGGCTCGGTTACCAAGGTCTTCACCGGGCTGTTGCTCGCGCAGGCGGTGGAGCGCGGCGACATGAAGCTCGACGACAACCTGGGCCAGCTGATGGCCGGCAAGATCAAGGCGCCGCTGTCGCCGGCGGTGGCCTCGGTCACGTTGCGGCAGCTGGTGACCCACACCGGCTGCATGCCGGTGATGGCCGACGGCGTGACCGGCGGCCCGGCGCTGGCCTCGCAGATGCGCGCCTTCGAGCGCCAGGAGGTCTACGACGCGCTGCCGCGCATCAAGCTGCTGGGCGCCGCGCCGCCGTGCGCGGCGCGTACAGCAACTACGGCATGGCGCTGGTCGGCCTGCTGGTGGCTGACCGCTACCACACGACCTGGAGCGAGCTGGTGCGCGCGCGCATCACCGAGCCGCTGGGCATGAACGACACCGTGATCCTGCTCGGCGACAAGGCCTCGCGCATGGCGCCGGCCTTCGCGGGCGACCGGCGCCAGTCGCTGCTCGACATGAAGGCCTATGCGCCGATCGCCGCGCTGCGTTCGACCGCGGCCGACATGATGGTCTTCAGCCGCGCCATCCTCGCCGGGGCCAGCGGTCCGTTCGGGCCGGCCGCGGTGCGGCTGCTCACGCCGCTGGCCAGCTACGAGGGCGCCGAGATCGCCTATGCGGTGATGGTGCGCGGCGCCGAGGGCGGCCGCCGCACCTACTACCACGCGGGCGTCACCGAGGGCTACCGCACCCTGTGGCTGCTCGCGCCCGACACCGGCGAGGCCATGATCCTCTTGAGCAGCAACACGCGCGCGCCGCTGCAGCGCGTGATGCTGGCGATCGGCAAGAGCCGCTATCCCGCGCCCACGGTCGAGGTGCCGGTCGACGCCGACAAGCTGGCCGAGTACCGCGGCGAGTACCGCGTCACGAAATCCAAGTCGCTCGACTTCACCGTGCGCGGCGGCCGCCTGCTGGTGCGCGAGAGCGGCCGTGGCTACAACCCGCTCAAGCCGATCGGCGCCGACCGCTTCACGGTCGGCGAGATCGGCGCGCAGATCGTGTTCCAGCGCGAGGGCGGGCAGGTGGTGGGCGTGACGCTGTCGCAGGGCGGCGCGCAGGTGGTCGGGCGCAGGGTGCGCGAAAGCGCGCTGGTGGACTAGGGCCTCAGCGACGCTCGGCGGCGTCGAGCAGCTGCTCGATCCACGCCGCCCGTATCGCGCCCGGCACGCGCGTGCCGTCGCCGAAGATCAGCGTGGGCGTGCCGCTCACGTCGTAGCGCTTGCCGAGCGCCGCGTTGCGCTGCAGCGCCGAGGCATCGCAGCGGCCCCGCGGGCTCGCCGGGGTCGATGCCCTTCTCGATCCATTGCTCCCAGTTCATGGCCGGTCGGGCACTGCACAGGATGTTGCGCGCCTTGGCCACCGATTCCTCGCCGAGCACCGGATAGAGGAAGACATGGACCGTGACGTTGCCGATCGCCTTCAGGTCCTTGTCGAGGCGCTGGCAGTGGCCGCAGCGCGGATCGGAGAACACCGCGATGCGGCGCTTGCCGTTGCCATGGACCAGCGTGATCGCGTCCTGGAACGGCAGCTTGTCGAAGTCGAAGCCCTCGATCTTCTTGAAGCGGCCCGCGACATCGTCGCGCCGGACCTGGGCATGACCGATGGTGGCGGTGGCGCCCCAGAGGGAGGTGGCGAGCAGAAGGCGGCGGCGGAGGTTCATCGAGACGGTCCCTGACATCGTTGTTGGCGTCAATGCGGTTCGGGCGCGCGGCGAAGGTTCCCGGGCCGCGTGCGCATCAGTGCACCGCTTCGTGCAAGGTGCCCGCTTCGTCCGCGGCATGGCGCGGCCACAGCGCGAGACCGCCCGCGAGGCTCCAGGCCTGGGCATGGCCGAGGCGGCGCAGCGCGCGCGCGGCCTGCGCGCTGCGGTTGCCGCTGCGGCAGAAGAACAGGATCGGCGTTTCGTTCGGCAGCGCGAGCCAGTCGGGCAGGGCGTTGAGCAGCCGCGAGAGCGGCACGGCCTCGCGCCGCGCGGCGTCGAGCACGCCGGGCTGGCCGAGCCGCTGCTCGTAGGGCTCGCGCACGTCGACCAGCAGCAGGCCGGGATGCTTGCGCAGCAGCGCGGCCGAGGCTGCGGGCGACAACTCGGCATGCCGCTGCCGGCACCGCCGGCGCAGCGGTCGACCCGCGCGCCGCAGGCCATGGTCCGGTATTCGGTGAGCCCGAGGTCGCGCTCGAGCGCCGCCTTCGCGCTCGCGAAGCCCTGCGCGTCGAGGCGGCCGTCGAGCACGTCGTCGAGCAGCGGCTGGGCCATGCGCTCGGTGGCCAGCGTGCTCGCGAAGCGGTCGTCGTAGTCGTGGCCCGGCAGCAGCAGCGTGTCGGGCTTGAGCGCGCGCTGGAGCTTCAGCAGCGACGGGCCGAAGGCCAGCGGCCGGCTCTGCGCGAAATCGCCGCGGCCCAGCGCGCCGGGCATCACGGTGTCGCCGACGAAGGCCAGGCGCAGCCCCTTGGCATCGCGCAGCAAATAGACGGTGGAGTCGGCGGTGTGGCCCGGCACGGCCAGCCGCGTGAGGCGCAGGGCACCGAGCGCGATCTGCGTCGCGCCCTCGGGCCAGCCGAGCGCATCCACCGCGCCCGGCGCCAGTTGCCGTGCCGGCACGGCGGCGCGCAGTTCGGGGCCCGAGGAGGCATGGTCGCCGTGGCTGTGGGTGTCGAGCACGGCCGCCAGCGTGTAGCCATGGCAGCCCAGCCACTGGGTCAGTTGCGCATTCAGTTCGGGCAGCGGATCGATGACCACGCAGCGCCGGCTCTCGGCATCGGCCAGCAGGTAGCAGCAGGCGCCGTCGACCACGAAGCGGGTCAGGCGCTCGGGTGGCTGCGCCTGGCTCTGCGGCACCGGGCCCAGGCAGCTTCGGCGCAGCGACTCACCGCAGGCGCGGATGCGCGCGCAGGCCTCGTCGATGAAGGCGTCGTCGCTGGCCGGGCCGAAGGACAGCCGCACCGCCGACGCGGTCTGCCAGGCGGGCAGCCCCATCGCCTCGAGCACGTAGCTGGGCCGCGCCTTGGCGGCGCCGCAGGCCGAGCCGCCGCTCACGCGCATGTCGGCCGCGTCGAAGAGGTCCAGCAGCAGCTTGGAGCTCAGGCCCGGCACCGAGAAGTTCAGCGTGGTCGGCAGGCTGAGCGCGCTCGGCGCGTTGAAGACCAGGCCCGGGAAGGCCTCGGCCAGCGCGGCTGCCAGGCGGTCGCGGCAGGCCGCGAGCGCGTCGGCGCGGCGGAAGGTGAAGCCTTCCTCCAGCGCGGCCAGCACCGCGCCGAGCGCCGCGATGCCCGACATGTTCTCGGTGCCCGAGCGCAGCGAATCCTCCTGGCCGCCGCCGGCCATCAGCGGCGTGAACGGCGCGCCCTCACGCACGTAGAGCAGACCGATGCCCTTGGGCGCATAGAGCTTGTGGCCCGAGAAGGGCGCGTAGTCGATGGGCCGCTCGCCCAGGCGCAGCGGCAGCTTGCCGAGCGCCTGCACGCTGTCGACCATCCATAGCGCCGGGCTGCAGACCAGCGCGGCCGCGATGCCGTCGAGGTCGCTGACCACGCCGGTCTCGTTGTTGGCGGCCATGGTGCAGACCATGCCGGCGCGCGGTGCGTGCGCGCGCAGCCAGTCGAGGTCGTGGCGGCCGTTGCGGCCCACCGGAATCGCCAGCACCTCGAGGTCGAGGCCCAGCAGCGCGTTCCAGTGGCGCAGCGCCTCGGGCACGGCCTTGTGCTCGGTGGCGCCGTAGAGCAGCAGCTCGGGCACGCTCTCGCCGGCCCGGCGCCGCGCGCGCAGCGCGTTCAGGGCCGACAGCACCGCGGTCTGGATGCCCTCGGTCGCGCCGCTGACGAACAGGAGCCGCCCCGTGGGCGCGCCGATCGCGCGCGCGCGCGCGCTCGCGCACCGCGTCCATCAGCGCCCGGGCCTTGAGGCCGGTGTTGTGGATGCTGCTGGGGTTGCCGAAATCGCCGGCCATCGCGGCCAGCGCGGCCTCGCGGGCCTGGGGCAGAACGGGGGTGGTGGCGTTGGCGTCGAGGTAGATGTCCATGCCTCGATTCTGCGAAGCCGCGACAGGAAAAAGCTTGCGTTGTAGACTCGATTTACCTGCATTTGGAGAATCAGATTCTATTTTTCATGGCAAAAATAAAACTCGACGCCATAGACAGGAAGATTCTCGAGCTGCTGCAGCTCGATGCCGGGCGCCAGATCGCCGAGCTCGCGAGCGAGGTCGGCCTGTCGCAGACGCCGTGCTGGCGCCGCATCCAGCGGCTCAAGGAAGCCGGCGTGATCACCCGCAACGTGATGCTGGTCGATCCGCAGAAGGTCAACGTGGGCGTGACGGTGTTCGTCGCCGTGCGCACCAGCACCCACACGCAGGCCTGGTTCGATCGCTTCAAGGCCGTGGTCGACGTGATCCCCGAGATCGTCGAGTTCTATCGCATGAGCGGCGAGATCGACTACCTGCTGCGCGTGGTGGTGCCCGACATCGCGGCCTACGACAAGGTCTACAAGCGGCTGATCGCCGACACCGAGCTGTTCGACGTCAGCTCCAGCTTCGCGATGGAGGAGATCAAGTTCACGACCGCGCTGCCGCTGTCGTACGCGCAGTAGCGAAGGGATCAGGCCGGATGGGCGAGCGCGAACAGCGCGCGCGCCATTGCGTCGATCTCGTCGCGCATCGTGAGCGTGGCCAGCCACGGCGCCGGAATGCCCGCCACGCCATGGAAGGCGCCCGCGAGCTGGCCGCAGATCGCGGCCGTGGTGTCGGCGTCGTCGCCGAGGTTGGCGGCCGCGAGGATCGCCTGCTCGAAGGAGTCGGCCTGCGCGAAGCACCACAGCGCCGCTTCGAGCGATTCCACGCAATAGCCCGAGCCCTTGATCGCGTCGCGCGGCTTGTCGCGCCAGCGGCCCGCCGCGAGCGCGGCCACGCCGGGGCTCGGTGCTTCGCCGATGTCGCGCGGCGCGAGGATCGACGCCTTGTCCTCGCCGCGCAGCGCGGCCTGCAGCTGCAGCGCGAACAGGCGCGAGCAGGCGATGGCCTCGGCCGCGCCATGCGTGGTGCGCGTGCTGTCGGCGGCATGCCGCAGCAGCGCGGGCGTATCGGCCACCCCGAACATCGCGACCGGCGCGAGCCGCATCAGCGCGCCGTTGCCGGCGGTGCGCGGATCGGGATCGCCCGCGAAGGGATCACCGTTCGCCAGGTAGCGCGACAGCGCGTTCGACACCGTGATGCCGATGTCGAAGCAGCGCCCGTTGCTGCTCATGTAGCCCACGCTGCGCCAGTTGCAGTAGCGGTTCATCTGGTCGACGGCATCGAAGCCGCGGCAATGGAGCAGGCTGGCCGCGAGGCACAGCGCCATCGAGGTGTCGTCGGTCCATTCGCCGGGCGCGAGGCCGAAGGGGCCGCCGCCCTGCATGCCGGTGACGGGCACGAAGCTGCCGCGCGGGCTGAATTCCACGCGCGTGCCGACGGCGTCGCCGCAGGCCAGGCCGAGCAGGGCGCCGCGGAAGCGGTCTTCCATCGAGATCGTCATGGTTTCAGCCCGCCCGCAGTCGGTCGCGCACGGCCATCAGCGCGAAGCCCAGCAGGTTCTGGCCGCGCCAGCGCGTCGGCTCGCGCGCGTCGGCATGGCTCGCGGCCATGCCGATGCCCCAGATCGCGTCGTAGGGGCTGGCTTCCACCAGCACCTGCTCGCCGGTGCGCAGCAAGAACTCGCCCATTGCCGCGTGCTGCGAGAACTTCGCGAGGTTGCCCTGCACGACCAGGTCGAAGGCCGCGTGCTTCCAGGCCGCGTCGTCGAAGCCGCGCACCGCGCGGCCCAGCTTCTTGGCCTCGGCCGGCGTGCGCGCGGCGAGCACCTGGCCCAGCACCTCGGTGTCGCCGAACAGCCGCGCCTTGCCGGCCATCATGAAGTGCTCGGCCGTGGCGTAGCGCACGCCCTCGATCTCGAACGGCGCCTCGAACCACTGGCTGAAGCAGCCCTTGCCGGCGCTGCCGTCCTTCTCGGGCTGGTGGCCCCAGAACAGCAGGTAGCGGGGGTCGAAGCCTTGGGCGATGCGGTCGATCAGGGCGGTGCGGTGCAGGGGGGTGTCGGTCATCTCGTGATCCCTTTCTCGTCTTCGAGGTCCACCGGCTCCTGCTTCGTCGAAAGCGGTGGAGGCGGTGTCCTATTTATTAGTTGCTCAGTACAACAAATTGAGAGTTGTATAGTACAACTAATCATCCGAACGTCAAGCCCGCGTGAGCAAGCCTTCCTCTTCCCCTCCTCGCTCGACTTCCCCCGCCCCCTCGTCACCGTCGACGTGGCGATGTTCACCGTGCTCGACGACGCCCTGCAGGTGCTGCTGGTGCGCCGCCCCCCGACAGCGCCGAACCCTATCCGGGACGCTGGGCGCTGCCGGGCGGCTTCGTGAATGTGGCCGAGGACGCGACGCTGCTCGACTGCGCGCTGCGCAAGCTGCGCGAGAAGACCGGCGTGGTCACGCCCTACCTCGAGCAGCTCGGCAGCTGGGGCGGGGCGAAGCGCGATCCGCGCGGCTGGTCGGCCACGCATTGCTTCTATGCGCTGATCCCGGCGCAGGCGATGCAGCTGCGCGGCGGCGCCAACGCGGCCGAGGTGGCGTGGTTCGAGGTCGAGGCGGCGCTGCGCAAGCGGCTGGCCTTCGACCATGGCGAGCTGCTCGCGGCGGCGGTGGCGCGGCTGCGCAGCAAGGTCGAATACACCTCGCTGCCGGCCTTCCTGCTCGAGGAGCCGTTCACGCTGCCGGCGCTGCAGCACACCTACGAGGTCGTGCTCGGGCGCCCGGTCGACAAGAGCGCGTTCCGCAAGCGCATGCTCGACGGCGGCTTCATGGAGGAGGCCGGCATGCTCGCCGGCGGGCCCGGGGCGCCCGGCGATGAGCTACCGGCTGCGCGACCGTTCGCAGGCGGCGCTGTTCCCGCGCACCTTCAATGCCCGGCCCGACGCGGGCTGAGCGCGCCGCGCCTCACAGGCGCAGCATCATCGCCCCAAGGTAGGTGCGCACCGCCGCGCTGCTCGCGAGTCCGATCGCGCGCTCGTAGGCCTGGCGCGCCGCCGCACGCGCGCCGCCGGCCGCCAGCAGGTGCGCGCGCGCGGCCCAGAAGGGCTGGTAGTTCGCAACCTCGTCGGGCGGGATCGCATCGAGCGTGCGCAGGCCCACGTCGGGTCCGCGCGCGTTGGCGAGCGCGCAGGCCAGGCTCACCTGCGCGCCGATGCTCGGCCGCAGCGCGAGCAGGCCTTCGTAGAGCGACACCAGCGCCTCGGGCGGCACCGGCGCGCCGACGCGGCGCTCGCAGTGCGCCGACTGGATCGCGGCCTCGAGCTGGTAGGCGCCCAGGCGCTGCATGGCCGAGGCGCGGCGCAGGCAGGCCTCGGCCTCGGCGAGCAGGTCGGGGTCCCAGCGCGCGGTGTCCTGCTGATCGAGCGGCACGTAGGCGCCGGTGTCGCTGCGGCGCGCCTCGGCGCGGCTCTCGCAGAACAGCATCAGCGCGAGCAGGCCCAGCGGCTCGGGCTCCTCGGGCATCAGCGCGCAGAGGATGCGGCCGAGGTCGATGGCCTCGGTGGTGAGGCCGTCGGGCCGCGCATCGGCGCCGTCGACATCGTCCCAGCCGGTGCCGTAGGCGGCATAGATGCCGTCGAGCACGTCCTGCAGCCGCTGCGGCAGCTCGCGCTGCTGCGGATATTCGAAAGGGATGCGCGTGTTGCGGATGCGCGTCTTGGCGCGCACCAGCCGCTGGCTCAGGGTGGCGGGCGAGGTGAGGAAGGCGCTGGCCATGCGGGCGGCGTCGAGGCCCAGCACGGTCTGCAGCATCAGCGGCGTGCGCGCGGAGACATCGATGGCCGGATGGGCGCAGACGAAGAACAGGCGCAGCCGGTCGTCGGGCACCGCATGGCCCTCGGCCTCGGCGGTGTCCATCTCGCCGGCCAGCAGCAGCAGGGTCTGGGTGGCGTCGTCCTGCACGCGGGTGTGGCGCCAGGCATCGAGGCGGCGGTTGCGCGCGACGCTCAGCAGCCAGGCGTCGGGCCGCTCGGGTACGCCATCGGACGGCCAGCGCTCGAGCGCGCGCGCGAAGGCATGGGCCAGCGCGTCCTCGGAGCCGGCGATGTCGTGCGTGCGTGCCGAGAGGATCGCGAGCAGCCGGCCATAGGACTGGCGGGCCGCTCGCTCGGCGGCCTCGCGGGCGGCCGTGTCGTTCATGGCGCGTGCCCCGGCGGCCTCAACCGCCCAGGGCGGACGCATCGTCGCGCCGCTCGAATTCGGCAGGCGCCTGGTAGAACAAAAGCATGTACTGCATGGTGCAACTCCGTCACGAAAAGCGGACCGCAAGAGCGCTCACACCAATGACGGCCGGCCGACCGCCATTTCGACAGCGAGTTGCATATTCTTCGACGTCGCGGGCGGCAGCGCAATGCCGGTCGCGCGCGTTTTCAGGATCGGGCGCGGTGCGGCGCGGGGCGAGCCCGCACCGCCGCGCCGAGACACTCCTACGCGGCCCGGGCCTGTTCCTTCGGCGCGAACATCGCCTCGAGTTCGCTGCGCAGCTTGAAGGCGTGGGTGCCGGTGTCCATCGCCACGTCGGCCCAGGTCAGGCTCTGGCCCTTGCGCACCGGGCGCACCAGCTTGATGCCGTGCGCCAGCCCCAGCGGCAGGCCGCCGATGCGCAGCGAGCGCTCGGCCGGCAGCAGCTTGCCCCAGACCGTGTAGCCGCCTTCGCCGTCGAGCAGCTCGCCGGGCGCGAGGTCGCGCTTGGCGGTGGCGACCACGTCGGCGTTCCAGCAGGTGGCCACGCCCGTGGGCTCGCCGCGCAGCGCCACGCTCGCGACCGACAGGCCGACCTCGAGCCCGATCAGGTGCCAGCGCTTGTAGAGCGTGAAGTAGCGCCCGCTCGGGTCGGTGTGGGCGTTGTATTCCTCGAAGCAGTTCTTGATGTAGTCGGTCTCGGCCTCGACCGTGACCCACACGCCCATGCGGATGTCGTAGGGGATCTTCCGGCCATCGGCCTCGAGCGAGGACACCACCTCGACCATGCCCTTGCGCTCGAGCACGCCGCCCTCGCTGCGCGGGCGGGTCACGAACGGGATGTCCTCCACGCTGGCCGGCGGGTAGAGCAGGCCGTCGGAAGGCACGCCCAGCCCGGTGGCATTGGCCACGGCCGAGCTCTCGATCGAGGGCTTGGAGCCGTCGAGGAAGCTGTTGAACATCTTCGGGTTGAGCCCGCCGCGCTGCGCCTGCTCGGGCGTGAGGCCGTAGTTGCCCCAGACGGTCTCGGGCGTGGATTCGCTGAAATGCGGCAGCCACTTGTGGCCGCGCCCGGCCGCCACCACCGGGAAGCCGCAGGTGCGCGCCCAGTCCACCAGGTCGCAGATCAGCGCGGGCTGGTCGCCGAAGGCCAGCGAATAGACCACGCCGGCCTGCTGCGCGCGGCGCGCCAGCAGCGGGCCGCAGAAGGCATCGGCCTCGACCGTCACGTTGACCACGTGCTTGCCGTGCGCGAAGGCGTCGAGGCAGTGGTCGACCGCGGCCACCGGGTTGCCGGTGCACTCGACCACGATGTCGATCGACGGCTCGCGCGTCACGGCCTGCCAGTCCTCGGTGATCCAGGTGGCGCCGGACTTCAGCGCTTCCTGCACCGAGGTTGCGTTGGCGCGCGCGGCCTCCCAGCCCACGCGCTCGAGGTTGACGCGCGCGGCCGCGGGCGAGAGGTCGGCGATCGCGACCAGCTGCACGCCCGGCGTGCGCGGGATCTGCGCGAGGTACATCGAACCGAACTTGCCGGCGCCGATCAGGCCGATGCGGATCGGGCGGCCTTCGGCGGCGCGCTGCTGGAGTTTCTGGTGGAGGCTCATGGAAGGGGCTTGGTCTCGGTGGTTCTTCTTCGGGGGCTCAGGCGACGGCCTCGAGCGTCTCGGTCGAGGTGCGCAGCGCGCTTTCGGGCAGGCCGTTCTTCCACGGCAGGTCGACCGGGTAGGGCTGGAGCAGGCAGTCGTCGGGCAGCATCTCTATCGGCGCGAAGTCGCGGTGCGCGATGTACTCGGGACGCTTGTGGCGGCGGATGTGGTTGCTGACCGCGCACAGGCTCAGGTAGACGGCCACGCGGTTGAACGGCGACAGGTTGCTGCCCGAGGCATGCACCAGGCAGCTGTGGAACAGGATCATCGAGCCGGCCGGCCCCTTGGGCGAGACGATGCCGCCGTCCTTGCCGCCGGCGCGATCCACCAGCTGGCGGATCAGCGCGTTGTCGACCGTCCACAGCGGGTAGCTGGTGGTCGTGAGGTCGTGCTTGGCGTCGACCACGCCCTTGCGGTGGCTGCCCGGGATGAACATCAGCGGGCCGTTGTGCTCGTTCACGTCGTCGAGAAAGATCGCGACGTTCATCGCGCGCTCGGTCGGCATCAGGTCGTCGTTGAGCCAGGTGCCGTAGTCCTGGTGCCATTGCCAGACGTCGCCCTCGAAGGCCATCTTGCCGTTGATCTTGAACTGGTGCATGTAGACCTCCTCCTCGAAGAGGTCGCGCACCGGGCCCACCATGCGCGGATGGCGCGCGAGCTTCGCGAACGGCTCGCTGTAGAGGTGGGCCGCGAAGTTCGTGCGCACCGCGTCCGATCCCTTCTCGCGCACGTTGAAGGCCTCGCGGCGGCCGTAGAGCTCGGGCACCGCGTCGGTCAGCACGCGGACCTCGTCGGGGGAGAAATGGCCGGGAAAGAACAGGTAGCCGTCGCGCTCGAACTGCGCGCGTTGCTCGGGGGTCAGCTTCATGCGGTGTCTCCTTGGGTCGTGCGGGGGTGGGAAGGGGAAGAGGGGGCCGATGCGGGTGAGGCTGCGCGCGCAAGCTGCTCGGCCAGGCGCCGGCCCAGCGCCTCGCTGGCCCGCGCCACGTGCTCCTCGCTCAGGCGCGCGGCCTCGCCGGCGTCGCCCGCGGCGATGGCGGCCGCGATGGCCTCGTGTTCGTCCCACAGCGACTCGCGCTGCGGCTCGGCCTGCAGCACCGCGCCCATCGCGCGGCGCAGGTGGCGCCAGTGTTGGTCGGCGCTCTGCGCGATCAGCGGATTGCCCGAGGCCGCGTAGATGACCTGGTGGAAGGCCATGTCGGCATCGATCATGGCCTCGACGTTGCGCCCGCGCGCGGCGCGGCGCCCGCGTTCCATCAGCTTGGGGTCGATGCGAAAGCGTTCGGCCGCCGCGAGCCGCGCGGCCAGCACGTCGAGCGCGCCGCGCACCTGGTAGACCTTGCGCATCCAGTCGGGATCGAGCGGCGCCACCAGCACGCCGCGGCCCGGCGCGTCGTGCACGAAGCCGTCCTTCTTGAGCAGCCGCAGCGCCTGCAGCACCGGCTGGCGCGACACCGCGAGCCGCTGCGCGATGTCCTCCTGGGTGAGCCGCTCGCCGGGCGCGAGCTCGCCGCTGCTGATCGCGCCGAGCAGGGCGCGGTACACCTGGTCGACGAGGTCGGGCGCGACCTCGATGCTGACGAGCTGGGCGGGCATGGCGGGACTCCGTTTCTGAACTCTGTATACAGAGTACGAAATTCGGAGCGGCGGCGCAGCTAGGGTTTTCACCGGAACGGCCGGCGGCGCGCGCAATGCTCGCGTAACGCGCGGCCAGACAATCCGGCCCGGCCCGGCCCCGATTCCCGCCGGCCTTTCTTTCTTTTCAGGTCAGCTTTTCGTGACCTTCCGGGTGTACAACCCTCGCCCAATGCAAAACCAAGACAACAAAGCAACGCAGGACCTTCGCCACGCCTCGCCGGCCGGACTCGCGCGCGGGCGCGTGGGCTGGCCCCGCCAGGGCGTCGTCCTGGGAGCGGCCCTGCTGCTGAGCGCCTGCACGCTTGGCCCCGACTTCAAGACCCCGGGCCTGCCGCCCGCCGCGCAGGGCGCCGACTACACGCCCTCGCCGATGCCCGAGCGCACCGCGCAGGCGCCGGTGCCGGGCGGCCAGTCGCAGCTGCTGCTGCCGGGCCGCGACATTCCCGCGCAGTGGTGGGCCGTGTTCCGTTCCGAACCGCTCGACCGCCTGATCCGCGACGCGCTTGCGCAGAGCCCCACGCTGGCCTCGGCCCAGGCCACCTTGCGCGAGGCCCAGGCCAACTACGAGGCGCAGTCGGGCAGCCTGCTGTGGCCCCAGGTCAACGGTTCGCTGGGCGGCACCCGCGAGCGCGCCTCGCAGGTGACGACGCAGGTGCCGGGCGGCCAGCTGCTCACGCTCTACAACGCCCAGGTCAACGTCAGCTATGCGCTCGACGTCTTCGGCGGCAACCGCCGCGCGCTCGAGGGCGCGCAGGCCACGCTCGAGGCGCAGCGCTACCAGGTCGAGGCGGTCTACCTGACCCTCACCGGCAACCTCGTGACCACCGCGATCCGCGAAGCCGCGCTGCGCGCGCAGCTGGAGGCCACGCGCGAGGTGCTGCAGGCGCAGCAGCAGCAGCTCGACGTGATCGAAAAGCAGTTCGACACCGGCGCGATCGCCAAATCGATCGTGCTGCAGCAGCGCACCCAGCTCGCGCAGACCCTGGCCACGATCCCCGCGATCGAGAAGTCGCTCGCGCAGACGCGGCACCAGCTCGCGGTCTACGCGGGCCGCCTGCCGAGCGAGGCCGGCCTGCCCGAATTCGATCTCGCGAGCCTGAGCCTGCCGGCCGAACTGCCGCTGTCGCTGCCCTCCGAGCTCGCGCGCCAGCGGCCCGACGTGCGCGCCAGCGAGGCGCGGCTGCACGCGGCCAGCGCGCAGATCGGCGTGGCCACCGCCAACCTCTATCCCAAGTTCAACCTCACCGGCAGCTACGGCAGCAGCGCCACGCGCTCGCGCGAGCTGTTCCGCTCGGCCACCGACTTCTGGAGCGTGGGCGCCGCGCTCACGCAGCCGATCTTCGACGGCGGCACGCTGCGCGCGCAGAAGCGCGCGGCGGTCGCGGCCTACGACGCGGCCGCGGCGCAGTACCGCGACACCGTGCTCGGTGCCTTCCAGAACGTGGCCGACGCGCTGCGCGCGCTCGAGATCGACGCCACCGCGCTGCAGACCCAGGCCACGGCCGAGTCGCTCGCCAGGCAGTCGCTCGACCTGGCGACGGCGCAGTTCCGCGCCGGGGCCGTCAGCTACGTGCAGCTGCTGACCGCGCAGCAGGCCTGGCTGCAGACGCACACCGCGCTGGTGCAGGCCCAGGCCGCGCGCCATGCCGACACGGCCGCGCTGTTCCAGGCGCTGGGCGGCGGCTGGTGGAACCGCGGCGAACTCGCCGACGCGACCATCGCCCCGGCCGCCGACGCCGCCGATGCCACTTCTGCCCCGGCGCGCAACTGAACCCCGCCGCGGCATGACAACCTCATGCCGCGGCAGCTCACCCCCTCATCCTTGACTCGAAGAGAAGCCTACCCATGACCCGGAGAATGATCATCATGATCGGCTGCGTGCTGCTGGTCGTTGCCGCGCTGGCGCTCGGCAAGTTCCTGCAGATCCGCGCGTTGATTTCCGCCGTGCCCAAGCCGGGCCCGCAGACCGTGTCGACGGTCGAGGTGCAGAAGCTGCAGTGGCAGTCGCAGTTCTCCGCGGTCGGCACGCTGAACCCGGTGCGCGGCGCCGACCTCGGCACCGAGGTGGCCGGCCTGGTGCGCCAGGTGCATTTCAAGTCCGGGCAGGACGTGAAGGCCGGCGCGCTGCTGGTCGAGCTCAACGCCGACTCCGACATCGCCCAGCTGCATGCGGCCGAGGCCGCCGCCGCGCAGGCCGCCACCGTGCTCAAGCGCGACCAGGCGCAGCTCGCGGTGCAGGCCGTGAGCCAGGCGCAGATCGATGCCGACACCAACGACCTCAAGGCCAAGCGCGCGCAGGTCGAGCAGCAGGCCGCCGTGGTGGCGAAGAAGTCGATCCGCGCGCCGTTCGCGGGCCGCCTGGGCATCACCACGCTGAACCCGGGCCAGTACGTGAACGCGGGCGACAAGCTGGTCACCCTGCAGACGCTGGACCCGATCTACGTCGACTTCACGCTGCCGCAGCAGCAGCTCGCCGGCCTCGCGGTCGGCCAGGTGGTGAACCTCGCGGTCGATGCCTTCGCGGGCCAGGCCTTCAGCGGCAGGATCAACGCGATCAGCCCCAAGGTGGATGCCGCCACGCGCAACGTGCAGGTGCAGGCGACCGTCTCGAACCCGAAGCAGCAACTGCTGCCGGGCATGTTCGCCACCGTGAAGATCGACATCGGCGGTGCGCGCGAACAGCTCACGCTGCCATCCACCGCCGTCACCTACAACCCCTACGGCTCGACGGTGTTCGTGGTGAAGACGGCCGATGCCTTCAAGGCCGCGACCGCGCCCGCCGCTGGCGCATCGGGCGCCGCGCCGGCGGCCAACGCCAATGCGCCGAGCGGACAGCAGCTGGTCGCGCAGCAGGTCTTCGTCGAGACCGGTCCGACGCGCGGCGACCAGATCGCCATCGTCAAGGGCCTGGAGGCCGGCCAGGTGGTGGTGAGCAGCGGGCAGAACAAGCTGAAGAACGGCACGCCGGTGAAGGTCGACAACAGCGTCCAGCCGACCAACAACCCGAACCCGACGCCGCAGGAAAAGTGAGGCCGCACGCATGAACTTCACCGACATCTTCATCCGCCGGCCCGTGCTGGCGATGGTGGTGAGCCTGCTGATCGTGGTGCTGGGGCTGCGCGCGCTGGCCGGCCTGCCGGTCAACCAGTACCCGAAGACCGAGAACGGCGTGGTCACCATCAGCACCGCCTACTACGGTGCCGACGCCGCCACGGTCGCGGGCTTCATCACGCAGCCGCTCGAGGCCGCCGTGTCGCAGGCCCAGGGCATCGACTACCTGTCGTCCTCGAGCAGCCTGGGCGTGTCGACCATCACCGCCACCCTGCGGCTGAACTACGACTCGAACCGCGCGCTGACCGAGATCAACACCCAGGTCAACTCGGTGCGCAACCAGCTGCCGCCGCAGGCGCAGCAGCCGGTGCTGACGGTGGCCACCGGCCAGACCACCGATGCCATGTACATCGGCTTCTACAGCGACACGCTGCCCAACAACAACGTCACCGACTTCCTGGTGCGCGTGGTGCAGCCCAAGCTCAATGCCATTCCCGGCGTGCAGACCGCCGAGATCCTGGGCGCGCGCACCTTCGCGCTGCGCGCCTGGCTCGACGCGCAGAAGATGGCCGCCTACGGCGTGACGGCAACCGACGTGAGCGCCGCGCTGGCCGCCAACAACTACCTCGCCGCCGTCGGCCAGAGCAAGGGCCAGATGGTGAGCGTGCCGCTCACCGCGGGCACCTCGCTGCACAGCGTGGACGAGTTCAAGCAGCTGTCCATCAAGAGCAGCAACGGCGCCATCGTGCGGCTGCAGGACGTGGCCAACGTGACGCTGGGTTCGGAGAACTACGACTTCAACGTCGCCTTCAACGGCGTGCGCTCGGTGTTCATCGGCATCAAGGTCGCGCCCGAGGCCAACATCCTCGACGTGGCCAAGCAGGTGCGCACCACCTTCCCCGAGCTGCAGGCCCAGCTGCCCAGCGGGCTGACCGGCAAGATCGTCTACGACTCGACCGACTTCATCAACACCTCGATCAGCGAGGTGATCAAGACGCTGGTCGAGGCGCTGTTGATCGTGACGGTGGTGATCTATCTGTTCCTCGGCAGCCTGCGCGCGGTGCTGGTGCCGGTGATCGCGATGCCGCTGTCGCTGATCGGCACCTTCTTCGTGATGCTGGCGCTGGGCTACTCGATCAACCTGCTCACCTTGCTGGCGCTGGTGCTGGCGATCGGGCTGGTGGTGGACGACGCCATCATCGTGGTGGAGAACGTCGACCGCCACATGCGCGAGGGCAAGACGCCGATGCAGGCCGCGCTGCTCGCGGCGCGCGAGCTCGGCGGGCCCATCCTCGCGATGACCGTGGTGCTGGTGGCGGTGTACGTGCCCATCGGCTTCCAGGGCGGGCTGACCGGCTCGCTGTTCACCGAGTTCGCGTTCACGCTCGCGGGCGCCGTGGTGGTGTCGGGCGTGGTCGCGCTCACGCTGTCGCCGATGATGTGCTCGCGCATCTTCAAGCCCGAGCAGGACAGCGGCAAGTTCGCGTCGAAGATCGAGCACGTCTTCGAGCGCGTGCACCACCGCTACGAGCTGATCCTGCGCGGCGTGCTTCGCACCTGGCCGGTGATGATCGTGATGGGGGTGATCCTCATCGGCCTCCTGTTCGTGATGTTCAAGATGTCGAAGTCCGAGCTGGCGCCTGAGGAGGACCAGGGCATCGTGCTGTCGCAGGTGGTGGGCGCGCCCACGGCCACCATCACGCAGATGCAGACCTATGCCGACCAGATCTTCAAGGTCGCGCACGACACGCCCGAGTACGCGCAGCTGTTCCAGCTGACCGGCGTGCCGAGCACCAATGCCGGCATCGCCGGCGTGCTGCTCAAGCCCTGGGACCAGCGCACGCGCAGCGCGCACGACATCCAGGCCGACCTGCAGCAGCGCTGGAACGGCATCGCCGGTGCCAAGGTGGTGGCCTTCCAGTTCCCGGCGCTGCCGGGCGCCTCGGGGCTGCCGGTGCAGTTCGTGATCAAGACCACCGAGCCGTTCGAGAACCTCAACACGCTCGCGCAGCAGATCATGGACAAGGCGCGCGCCGAAGGAAAGTTCTACTACATCGACGCCGACCTCAAGATCGACCTGCCGCAGGCCACCGTGGTGGTCGACCGCGACAAGATCGCCTCGCTCGGCATCACGCAGCAGGACGTGGGCAACGCGCTGGGCGCGGCGCTCGGCGGCGGCTACGTCAACTACTTCTCGATCTCGGGCCGCTCCTACAAGGTGATCCCGCAGGTGCAGCAGGTGGACCGGCTCAACCCCTCGGACGTGCTGAACTTCTACATCAAGACGCCCAACGGCGTGGTGCCGGCCAGCACGGTCGCGAGCCTGAAGTACAGCGTGCAGCCGCAGACGGTGAACCACTTCCAGCAGCTCAACTCCGTGACCATCCAGGGCGTGCCCAGCGGCACGCAGGGCGAGACGCTCGAGTACCTGCGCGGCGTGGTGCAGCAGCTCGCGCCCAGCGGCTACACGGTCGACTACGCGGGCCAGTCGCGCCAGTTCGTGCAGGAGTCGGGCAACTTCGCCATCACCTTCGTGTTCGCGCTGATCATCGTGTTCCTGGCGCTGGCGGCGCAGTTCGAGAGCTTCCGCGATCCGATCGTGATCCTGGTGTCGGTGCCGCTCGCGCTGTTCGGCGCCATGATCTTCATCTTCTGGGGCTTCGCCTCGATGAACATCTACACGCAGGTCGGGCTGGTCACGCTGATGGGCCTCATCAGCAAGCACGGCATCCTGATCGTCGAGGTGGCGAACCGGCTGCAGAAGCAGGGCCTCAGCAAGCTCGACGCCATCGTCGAGGCCTCGGGCACGCGGCTGCGCCCGATCCTGATGACGACGGCCGCCATGGTGTTCGGCGTGCTGCCGCTGGTGATCGCTTCGGGTGCGGGCGCGGCGGGCCGCAAGGCGATGGGCATCGTGATCTTCAGCGGGCTGTCGATCGGCACGCTGTTCACGCTGTTCGTGGTGCCGGCGATGTACCTGTTCATCGCGGCGCGGCACCAGAAGGAAGAAACCGGCCAGGCCGACCCGGTTGCGCCGCAGGGGCAGGTGGCGCCCGAGGCCTGAGCCGGCGCCCGTGCAACAGATGCAGAGCCCGCGGTCGCGAAGACCGCGGGCTTCTTTTTTGGGGCGGCCTTCTCGTGCCCGCGGCCTTGCCCGCGCGCTTTCAACTGCGCGACACTTAGGCCCATGCAACTCCCCACCTACGACGACGTCACCGCCGCGGCCGCGCGGCTCGAAGGCCATGCCCACCGCACGCCGGTGCTGCGATCCAGCACCGCCGATACCCGATGGGGCGCACAGTTCTTCTTCAAGTGCGAGAACTTCCAGCGCATGGGCGCGTTCAAGTTCCGCGGCGCGTTCAACGCCCTGTCGAAGTTCGACGCCGAGCAGCGCAAGGGCGGCGTGATCGCCTTCTCGTCGGGCAACCATGCGCAAGCGATCGCGCTCGCCGCGCGCCTGCTGGCCATGCCCGCGGTGATCGTGATGCCCAAGGACGCGCCGGCCGCCAAGCTCGTGGCCACGCGCGGCTACGGCGCCGAGGTGGTGCAGTACGACCGCTTCACCGAGGACCGCGAGGCGCTGACACGCCGGCTCGCCACCGAGCGCGGCATGACGCTGATCCCGCCCTACGACCATCCCGACGTGCTTACTGGCCAGGGCACGGCCGTGAAGGAACTGATCGAGGAAACGGGCCCGCTCGACCACCTGTTCGTCTGCCTCGGCGGCGGCGGGCTGCTGTCGGGCTCTGCCCTGTCGGCGCGCGCGCTCGCGCCCGGCTGCAAGGTTTACGGCGTCGAGCCCGAGGCCGGCAACGACGGCCAGCAGTCGTTCCGCGCGGGCCGCATCGTGCACATCGACACGCCCAAGACCATCGCCGACGGCGCGCAGACGCAGCACCTGGGCGAGTACACCTTCGGCATCATCCGGCGCGACGTCGACGACATCTTCACCGTGAGCGATGCGCAGCTGGTGGAGGCGATGCGCTTCTTCGCCGAGCGCATGAAGATGGTGGTCGAGCCCACGGGCTGCCTCGCGTTCGCGGCAGCCTGCGCGGCCGGTCCGCTGATCGCGGGCCAGCGCGTGGGCGTGCTGATCAGCGGCGGCAACGTGGACCTGGGGCGCTACGCGGCGCTGCTCGGCGGCACCGCCTGACAAGGTGTGAATAAACCTACTGCGCGCCCCGATCTCGCACCTGCGGTCCTCACCGTACAGAGTACGGCTCCGGGTCCTCGGCGCGACCTCGGGGCGCTCGCTACGGTTTCTTCACACCTTGTGAGGTCGGCGCCAGACGACCCGGCGCGCGTTCTCCCCGCATTCGAGCAACTGCCGGTAGGCCGGCGCATCGAAGCCCGGCAGCTCGAACAGCCAGGCCTCGAAGCGCGCGAAGCCGCCGGCCAGTGTGGTGACCGCCATCAGCGGCTGCGTGCCGTCGCGCTGCGCGCAGGGCTCGATCCACACGCGCGGCAGGCCCTCGGCCAGGGTCTGCGAGCGCACCGCGATCGCATCGATGGTCGCGAGCTCGACACGGGTCTGCACGCTGCCCTGGCGCACCAGCATCAGCGCGTCGCTGCCGAGCGCGATGCGCGCGCCGTCGTAGGGCGATTGCGACGGGGCCGCCGGTCCCTTGCCGCGCAGCGCGCCGCGCGACTGCTGGAACGCGCGCAGCGAGCGGCTGCCGAAGATGTAGGCCGTGCCCACCGCATAGAAGACGGCCTGGAAGCCGATGAAGGCGATCGTCGCCGGGCCCACGCCGTTGGCGTTGCGCGTGGAAACCAAGGTCCAGAGCGCGAAGGCGCTGGCGACGGCCGCGACCGCGCTGATCGCGCCCCAGAGCCAGGCCGCCGCGCGGCTGCCGCGCAGAGCGGCCAGGAACACCAGCGCGTAAACGGCCAGCCGGATGCCGATCATCGAACTGGGCCGCGCGGCCACCTGCCACAGCTCCGTGGCGACATAGATCGCCGCGATCGCGGCCAGCGGCCAGGGCGCGCGCGCCATCAGCCGACGCGGATGCCCGCGGCCGTGAGATGCAGCAGCCGGTCGGCGCGCGCGGCCGCGCTCTCCGAATGCGTGACCAGCACCAGCGAGGCGCCATGCTCGCGCGTCTGCGCGATCAGCAGGTCCATGACCTTGGCGGCGGTCGAGGGATCGAGGTTGCCCGTGGGCTCGTCGGCCAGCAGCAGCGCGGGCCGGTGAATCAGCGCGCGCGCGATCGCCACGCGCTGCAGCTGGCCGCCCGAGAGCGTCTGCGGCAGCCGCGCGCCCATGCCCGGCAGGCCCACGGCTTCGAGCATGCGCGCGATGCGCGAATCGTCGCGGCGCTCGCCGAGCAGCATCAGCGGCAGCGCGACGTTCTGCGCCACGTCGAGGTGCGGCAGCACGTGGAAGGCCTGGAACACGAAGCCCACGTGGCGCCGGCGCCAGAGCGCGCAGGCCTCGGCGTCGAGCGCGCCGATGTCGGTACCGTCGTGCACCACGCTGCCGGTGTCCCAGCGGTCGAGGCCGGCCATGCAGTTGAGCAGCGTGGACTTGCCGACACCCGATTCGCCGACGATGGCGACGAACTCGCCGGGCTCGATCGCGAGGCTGACGTGCTCGAACACCGGCGCCTGGCCGTAGTGCTTGCCCAGATCGGAGAGGCGCAGGGTCATGGGATAAGCGTGGGTGCGATGAGGCGCACCGCCGACGGCAGCGCGTCGGGCGCGTCGCAGGCGATCACGGTGCGGTGGGGCATGCCGCGCAGCCAGGTGACCTGGCGCTTGGCGAGCTGGCGCGTGGCGGCGATGCCGCGTTCGCGCAGGTCCTGCAGGGCGGCGGCATCGGGCGGGTCGGCGACGCCGAGGGTTTCCCAGGCCTGCCGGTAGCCCACGCAGCGCATCGAGGGCTGCTCGGGCGAGAGGTCGCCGCGCGCGCGCAGCGCACGCACCTCGTCGAGGAAGCCCGCGGCCAGCATGGCGTCGAAGCGCTGCGCGATGCGCGCATGCAGCCAGGCGCGGTCGGCGGGCTCGAGCGAGAACAGTCGGCCGCCTTCGACGCCACGCGTGGACTTGCTGTCGCTGCCATGGAAGTGCGACAGCGGCTGGCCGCTGCTCTCGTAGACCTCGAGCGCGCGCTGGATGCGCTGGCTGTCCTGCGGCGCGAGCCGCGCGGCCGTGACCGGATCGACCTGCGCGAGCCGCGCATGCATCGCGGGCCAGCCGCGTTCGGCGGCCTCGGCATCGATGCGCGCGCGCACCGAGGCATTTGCCGCGGGCATCGCGTCGATGCCGTCGAACAGCGCCTTGAAATACAGCATGGTGCCGCCCACCAGCAGCGGCATCGCGCCGCGCGCGCGGATCTCGTCGATCAGCCGCGCCGCATCGGCCACAAAGGCCGCGGCGCTGTAGCTCTCGCGCGCATCGAGGATGTCGATCAGGTGGTGCGGCACCGCGCGCAGTTCGTCGGCGCTCGGCTTGGCGGTGCCGATGTCCATGCCGCGGTAGACCAGCGCCGAGTCGACGCTGACGATCTCCACCGGGTGTTCGCGCGCGAGTGCCAGCGCGACGGCGGTCTTGCCGGAGGCGGTGGGGCCGGCGAGGGCGATGAAGCGCGGTGGATCGGGAGAGAGGAAAAGGGACCCATGAAGGGGTCGAGCGTAGCAAATAGAGGGGACGAAGACGGGGAGCGGACTTCCGGACGCAGAGGACGCGAAGGTCTCGCGAAGGACGCAAAAGGAATGCAAGGAGATTTTTTGAATTTCTCTTTCGCGCTCTTCGCGAAACCTTCGCGTCCTCTGCGTCCGGCTGTTGTGTTTCTATATCAACTCGTCTCGCGCATGCGCCGTATGTCGCGCAGCGGCGGTGCCCCGAACAGCCGCGCATATTCGCGGCTGAACTGCGAGGCGCTCTCGTAGCCCACGCGCACGCCCGCGGTGCCGGCGTCGATGCCCTGGTTCAGCATCAGCTGCCGTGCTTCCTGCAGCCGTAATTGCTTGAGGTACTGCATCGGGCTCATGCCCGCCACGGCGCGGAAGTGCTGGCGGAAGGTCGAGGGGCTCGATGTTCGCGGAGGCCGCCAGTTCGTCGGCCAGCACGTTGCGCGTGAAGTTGAGCTTGAGCCAGGCCATGCTCTGCGCCACCTGCTGGCTCGGCGAGCCGATCGCCACCAGGCGCTGCAGCTGCGGTCCGTGGCGGCCCGCGAGCAGCCGCACCATGATCTCGCGCTGCAGCAGCGGCGCCAGCTGCGGGATCAGCCGCGGCTCGGCGAGCAGCTCGACCAGCCGCGTCACCGCGCCGAGCAGCGTGGGGTCGAGGTCGCCGAGCGACATCGCGCGCTGGTTGCCGTCCCGGGGCGGCGCGGGCAGCGCCATCTCGGCAGCCAGTTGCACGACCGCGCGCGGATCGAGCTGCAATGCCAGGCCGACGAAGGGATGCGCCGCGCTGGCGCGGGTGATGTGCGAGACCACGGGCAGGTCGGCCGTGGTCAGCAGCGACTGGCCCGCCGCGTAATCGAACACCTCGCCGCCGAGCGCCACCCGCTTCTGCCCGCTGACCGTGATGCCCAGGCCGAAGCCGTAGAGGCAGTGCAGCGGCGCTGTCGCGGCGCTGCGGCGGTGCAGCGAGAGCGCGGGAATGGCCGTGAGGTAGTCGCCGTCGGCGTGCGCGGTGCGCGCCACGGCGCGTTGCAGGTCGTCGAGCACGGCCGGGGAATCCAGCCGCGCGGGCTCGGCGAGGTCCATCTGGATCCTTTCGAAGTACAGGTCGCGAAAAGTCTAGCCCGCCGCTTTCGTGCGGCGCGCATTTCCGTCGCAGTCTCGGTGTTTCAGGCGAGAACGCGAGCGAATCAGGCAAACGCGCGGCCGGTCTACGCCCCACACTCGCCGGCGGTGGGCCCGCGGCGCTGCGGTGTCGCGCGCCGCGGGCCCGCCGTCGAATCAGGCAACCCTCCTTTCCACGATGAACACAGAAAAGATCACCTCCATCGCAGCACCGCTCGTGCTGGCCCTGGCCGTCGGCGCCGGCGCGCTGTGGCCGCTGCAGGCCGACGCCAGCCTCGCGCTGGCCCAGAAGTACGCCTGCGTCGCCTGCCATCAACCCGCCACCAAGGTGGTGGGCCCGTCCTGGAAGGACATCGGCGCGAAGTACGGCGACGGCAAGGGCACGGCCGCGCAGCTCGCGGCCAGCATCAAGGCCGGCAGCTCGGGCAAATGGGGCCCGATGCCGATGCCGCCGCAGGCCCAGGTGCCCGACGCCGACCTGCAGGCGCTCGCGCAATGGCTGCTCGACGGCGCCAAGTGAATCCCGTTCCCCCACCCACCCTCGGAGAAAACAAGCAATGACTGCGCTCCACGTCAATGGCCGTGACCACACGGTCGATGCCGACCCCGGCACGCCCATCCTCTGGGCCCTGCGCGACACGCTGGGCATGACCGGCACCAAGTTCGGCTGCGGCGCCGCGCTGTGCGGCGCCTGCACCGTGCACCTCGACGGCCAGGCGATCCGCTCGTGCATCACGCCGATCGCCGCCGCCGAGGGCAAGAAGATCACCACCATCGAACGCATGACCGACGGCAGCGACCGCGTCGGCGCGGCCGTGCACGCCGCCTGGGTGCGGCACGACGTCGCGCAGTGCGGCTACTGCCAGAGCGGCCAGATCATGAGCGCGACCGCCTTCCTGCAGTCGCTGCCCGCGGGCAAGCAGCCCAGCGCCGACGAGATCGACTCGGCCATGGCCGGCAACATCTGTCGATGCGGCACCTATGCGCGCATCCGCGCGGCCGTGGCCGATGCAGCCCGCAACCTCGCCTGAAGGAAAAGCCATGCTGCCCCCACATCGACTACCACGACCTGCCGCGTTCGCTGCAACGCCTGATGGCCCGCCCCGCGGCCGACGAGCCCGCCGCGCTGCCGCGGCGCAGCTTCCTCAAGATCGTCGGCGCGAGCGGTTTCGCGCTCGGCACCTTCCCGCACCTGGCTCTGGCGCAGTCCGGCGCCGCGGCTCCCGCCGCTGGCGGCCTCAAACCGACCCAGCAGCCGCTGGCCTTCGTGCAGATCGCGCCCAACGGCGAGGTCATGGTGACCATCAACCGGCTCGAGTTCGGCCAGGGCGTGCAGACCGGCCTGCCGATGATCCTGGCCGAGGAGCTCGACGCCGACTGGGCGCTGGTGCGCAGCCGCAGCGGCACCAACGACGCCGCCTATGCCGATCCCTTCTTCGGCATGCACCTGACCGGCGGCTCGAACACCATCAAGAACAGCTTCGTGCAGTACCGCGAGCTCGGCGCGCGCGCCCGCGCCATGCTGCTGTCGGCCGCGGCGGCGCGCTGGAAGGTCGATGCCTCCACCCTGCGCACGCAGGCCGGCACGGTGCTCGGCCCGGGCGGGCGCAAGGCGAGCTATGGCGAACTGGCCGAGGCGGCGATGGCGCTGCCGGTGCCCGAGAAGGTGGTGCTCAAGGACCCGAAGGACTTCCGCATCATCGGCCGCCCGACCCAGCGCCTCGACGCGGCCGCCAAGAGCAGCGGCCGGCAGGACTTCGGCATCGACGTCAAGCACCCGGGCCAGCTCACGGCGGTGGTGGCCCATCCGCCGGTGTTCGGCGCCCGCTTGGCTTCGGTCGACGACAGCGCCGCGCGCGCCGTCAAGGGCGTGAAGGCCGTCGTGCGCATTCCGCTCGACCGCGGCGCCGAGGGCGTGGCGGTGGTGGCCGACGGCTACTGGCCCGCCAAGCTGGGCCGCGACGCGCTCAAGCTGCAGTGGGACACGGCGGCGGTCGAGAAGGTCGACTCCGACAAGCAGCTGGCCCAGTACCGCGAACTGGCCGGTCGTCCCGGCAACCGCAAGTTCGACGCCGACATGGCGCCGCTGGCCAGCGCGCCGCGCAAGCTCGAGGCCGAGTTCGTGTTTCCCTACCTGGCGCATGCGCCGATGGAGCCGCTGAACTGCACCGTGAAGCTGTCGGACGGTCGCGCCGAGCTGTGGGTCGGCACCCAGTCCGCCGACCTCGACGGCTTCGCCGCGGCGCGCGCGCTGAAGCTCGAGCCCGCGCAGGTGAAGGTCAACGTGCAGATGGCGGGCGGCGGCTTCGGCCGGCGCTTCGTGAGCACCAGCGACTTCGTGGTCGAGGCCTGCGAGATCGCCAAGGCCACGCGCGCGGCCGGCCTCGACGTGCCGGTGCGGCTGCTGTGGAGCCGCGAGGACGACATCAAGGGCGGCTACTACCGGCCGATGCACCTGCATCGCGCGCGCATCGGTTTCGACGAACGCGGCAGGATCCTCGCATGGGACCACGTCATCGTGGGCCAGTCCATCACCGCGGGCACGGTGTTCGCCGGCGCCATGGTGAAGGACGGCATCGACGCCACGGCGGTCGAGGGCATGCGCGATCCCTATCCGCTGCCGATGCGCCTGACGGTGCACCATCCGCAGCTCAACGTGCCGGTGCTGTGGTGGCGCAGCGTGGGCTCGACCCACACCGCCTTCGTGATGGAGACGCTGATCGACGAGATCGCGCGCAGCACGAAGCAGGACCCGGTGGCCTACCGCATGCAGCTGTTCGGCGACAAGCATCCGCGCCATCGCGCCGCGCTGCAGCTGGCGGTCGACAAGAGCGGCTACGGCAAGAAGAAGCTCGCGGATGGCCGCGCCTGGGGCGTGGCGGTGCACGAGTCCTTCGAATCGGTGGTGGCCTACGTGGTGGAAGCCTCGGTCAAGGACGGCCAGCCGGTGCTGCACCGCGTGACCAGCGGCGTGCACTGCAACCTGGCCGTCAATCCGCGCAGCGTGGAAGCGCAGGTGCAGGGCGCGGCGGTGATGGGGCTGTCGACCTGCCTGCCGGGCAGCGCGATCACCTTGAAGGACGGCGTGGTGCAGCAGGGCAACTTCGGCGACTTCACGGTGGCGCGCATCACGCAGGTGCCGGAGTTCGACATCCACATCGTGCCGAGCGCCGATGCGCCCAAGGGGATGGGAGAACCGGGCCTGCCACCGCTGGCGCCCGCGTTCGCCAATGCCGTGGCGCAGCTGACGGGCAAGCCGCTGCGGCAGTTGCCGTTCGACCTGGCCTGAAAACGGGGCGGTGAGAAAGGTCCGTGCCCTCGGGCACGGACCGGCGACGCTACTAGATCTAGATCGCCGCGGGCGCGGTGCTCGCGCGCGCTTCGCCGCGCACGTCCTGCGGCGACACCGCGGGCGGCAGCGCCGGCGAGGGCGGCGACAGCTTGGGCTGGTTGCGCGCCACCATGTTGTCGGGCTTCATGCGGAACAGCTGCGTGAGCGCCGCGCGGTACTGGGCCTCGCCGACCGAGTTGGTGTTGTGGTGCGAGCCGCCTTCCACCAGCACGAAGAGCTTGGGCACGGTGGCCGCGTCGTAGAGCTTGCGGCCAAGGGTCGGGTTGATCAGGCTGTCGGCGGTGCCGTGCACCACCAGCAGCGGCGCGCCGATGTCCTTGACCTTGTCGATGGCCTCGAACCGTTGGGTGATGAAGGGACGGAAGGGCAGCCAGCCCCACTTGAAGCTGCCGACCACGTCGGCGATCGAGGTGAAGGTGCTCTCGACAATGGTGCCGCTCTCGTCGTTCACGCGCGCGGCCAGGTCGATGCCGATGGCGCCGCCCAGCGAATGGCCGAAGATGTAGCGGTGCTGGCGCGGATGGCGCGCGGCCAGCCAGGTCCAGGCGGCGCGGGCATCCTCGCGCGCCGATTCCTCGGAGGGCAGGCCCTTGGAGCTCTTGCCGAAGCCGCGGTAATCGATGGCCAGCACCGAGAAGCCCAGCTCGTGCATGCGCTGGATGCGCGGGGCCGAGCCGGCCACGTTGTAGCGTGCGCCGTGCAGGTACAGCAGCACCGGGGTGTCGGTGGTCTCGGGCTCGCCGCCGAGCCACAGGCCGTGCAGGCGCGCGGGCTCGCCCGTGATGGAGGACTGGAAGTCGATCCACACGTCCTGCATGCCCTGGGCCATGGTGGCGGTGTTGCCCCAGCTGCGGTCGCTGGGCTGGAAGATCCATTCACGCTGCTGCTCGTCGAAGGTCGAGCAGCCGGCGGCAAGAATGGCGCAAAGCGATAGGACTGACGCGAGGAGGGTCCAGCGTTTCATCATGGGAATGAGGGACAGCGAAGCCGGCGAAAAAGTTCATCTGCTTTCTGCCGAAACACGCCGACGTGCATTTCGACACCTCCCTGGCCAGCGCTTCATGGCGTCTTTGGCGAACTCACCATGCAACGTGCGTGCCCGCCATGCGGATGACGGCCCCAAACCCGGAAAAACCCTCAAAAAGCCGCCAGTTGGCGGCTTTTGGGACGGCTTTTCGGGGCGGATTTCGCTCAGCGCCCGCGCATGAACAGGGCGTCGAGCTCCCGGATCGAGAGCTGGCGCCAGGTCGGACGGCCGTGGTTGCACTGGTCCGAACGCTCGGTCGCCTCCATCTGGCGTAACAGGGCGTTCATCTCGTCGAGCGTGAGCTTGCGGTTGGCGCGCACCGCGCCGTGGCAGGCCATGGTCGACAGCAATTCGTTCTGGGCCCGCTGCACCACGGTGCTCGCGTCGTGCTGCGACAGCTCGGCCAGCACGCTGCGCGCCAGCTCGACCGGGTCGCCGTCGGCCAGCGTGCCGGGCACCGCGCGCACCGCCAAGGTGCGCGGCGAGAAGGGCGTGATCTCCAGGCCCAGGGTAGCGAGCACGGCGGTGCAGGCCTCGGCCGTGGCCACTTCCTGCGGCGTGGCAGCGAAGGTGGCGGGGATCAGCAGCGGCTGGCTCGAGATGGCGGCACCGTCGAGCTGGGTCTTGAGGCGCTCGTAGACGATGCGCTCGTGGGCCGCGTGCATGTCGACCACGATCAGGCCCTGGCTGTTCTCGGCCAGGATGTAGATGCCCTGCAACTGCGCCAGCGCGCGGCCCAGCGGCCAGGCTTCGTCGTTGTGGGCCAGCGTTTGGGGCTCGGCTGCCAGGCCCGCGGAAGCCTGGAACGGCGCGGCCGGGGCCTGGGTGCCGAAGGCGGCGGCGGGCGCCGCGCCGACGCCGGAATCGGACAGCACGGGCCAGTGGGCCGAAGACGATTCGGGCGCCAGCAGGGTCTCGCTGGCGCGCCGCGGCCACATGGCCTCGAAGTCGCCGGCGCCGCGCTCGGCGGCCCTGAAATTGATGGCGGGCTGCGACCACGAGCCGGTCGTGACCGGCGACACCGGCTTGAAGAAGGGCTGCTGCGCCTGGGCCGCCTGCGTGGCGTCGCCGGCGCGCGGCGCGGCCAGTGCGTTCTCGACCGCATGGCGCACCGCCTGGTGCACCTCGCGGCCGTCGCGGAAGCGCACCTCGATCTTGGTCGGGTGCACGTTCACGTCGACGCGCGCGGGGTCGATCTCGAGGTAGAGCACGTAGACCGGCTGGCGCTGGCCGTGCAACACGTCCTCGTAGGCACTGCGCACCGCGTGCGACAGCACCTTGTCGCGCACGAAGCGGCCGTTGACGTAGAAGAACTGGTGGTCGGCGCGCGAGCGCGCGGCATCGGGAATGCCGGCGCGGCCGACCACGCGCACCGGGCCTCCGACGTGCTCGACGACGACGCTCTGCGCCACGAAATCCTCGCTGAGCGCGTCGCCCAGGCGCTGTTCGCGCTGCTCGCTGGCGCGCCACTGCTCGACCAGCTTGCCGTCGTGCCAGACCGAGAAGCCCACGTCGGGCCGTGCCAGCGCATGGCGGCGCACCGCCTCGATGCAGTGGGCGAGCTCGGTGGCATCGGTCTTGAGGAACTTGCGCCGCGCCGGGGTCGCGAAGAACAGCTCGCGCACCTCGACCGTGGTGCCGCGCGAACGCGCCACCGGGCGCAGCTCGCCGGTGCGGCCGTCGAGCGACCAGGCGCCGTCGGCACCCACCGCGCGCGACTGCAGGCTCAGCTCGGCGATCGCGTTGATGGCGGCCAGCGCCTCGCCGCGAAAGCCCATGGTGCCGACCGTCTCGAGGTCGTTGAGGCTCGCGATCTTGCTGGTGGCATGGCGCCGCAGCGCCACCACGAGTTCCTCGCGCGGGATGCCCAGGCCGTCGTCCTCGATCGAGATCAGCCGCACGCCGCCGGACGCCAGCCGCACCGTGACCTGTGTCGCGCCCGCGTCGAGCGCGTTGTCGAGCAGCTCGCGCACCACCGAGGCCGGGCGCTCGACCACCTCGCCCGCGGCGATCTGGCTGATCAGCTCGTCGGGCAGTTCGCGGATCGGGCGGCGTTCGGCGGGGGGAGGGAGGAGGTGGGAAGGGCGCTCACCGAACCATTCTAGAAGCTGGCCCGGACCGGACCGGCGGGCGGGGCATCGGCTGTATTTGCAGCGCTTATACGGCCTCGCAACCGATCTCATTGGCGCTCGCGCGGCGCTCTCCCTAAGCTCCGGCCGCTCCACGAGAACGCCCTTCGAGAAAGACCTCCAATGACCCCCCGCCCCCTCCGTTCCGCCGCCTGGTTCGACAACCCCGAGCACAGCGAACTCTCGGTCCTCCACCTGGCCTGGTACCTCAACTACGGCCTGACGCGCGAGGAGCTGCAGTCCGGCCGCCCGATCATCGCGATCGCGCAGAGCGGCTCCGACCTGACGCCGTGCAACCGGCACCACCGCGAGCTCGCGCAGCGGGTGCGCGACGGCATCCGCGAGATGGGCGGCATCGCGATGGAATTCCCGATGCACCCGATCCAGGAGAACGGCCGCCGGCCCACGGCCGCGCTCGACCGCAACCTGGCCTACCTGGGCCTGGTCGAGACGCTGACCGGCTACCCGATCGACGGCGTGGTGCTGACCACCGGCTGCGACAAGACCACTCCGGCCGCGCTGATGGCCGCGGCCACCGCGAACATCCCGGCCATCGTGCTGTCGGGCGGGCCGATGCTCAACGGCTGGCACGACGGCCAGCGCACCGGCACCGGCACCACGCTGTTCAAGGCGCGCGAGCTGTTCGCCAAGGGCAGCATCGATTTTCCGGGCTACATCGACCTGGTCGGCTCCACCGTGCCCTCGATCGGCCACTGCAACGTGATGGGCACGGCCTCGACCATGAACGCGCTGGCCGAGGCGCTGGGCATGAGCCTGCCGGGCTGCGCCGCCATTCCGGCACCGTACCGCGAGCGCGGGCAGATGGCCTACGAGACCGGGCGGCGCATCGTGCAGATGGTGCGCGAGGACCTCAAGCCCTCGGACATCCTCACGCGCGCGGCCTTCGAGAACGCGATCGTCGTCAACTCGGCGATCGGCGGCTCGACCAACGCGCCGATCCACCTGATCGCGATCGCCAAGCACGCGGGCGTGGACCTGACCATCCAGGACTGGGAGAGCGTGGGGCTCGAGGTGCCGCTGCTGCTCGACATGCAGCCGGCCGGCAAGTACCTGGGCGAGGAGTTCTACCGCGCCGGCGGCGTGCCGGCCGTGGTGGCCGAGCTGCATCGCCACGGCCTGATCCGCGAGGGCGCGCTCACGGTCACGGGCCGCACCCTGGCGCAGAACTGCGCGCAGGCGCCGGTGAAGGACGCCGACGTGATCCGCCCCTTCGAGGCGCCGCTGCGACAGAACGCCGGCTTCCTCGTGATGTCGGGCAATCTGTTCGACAGCGCGATCATGAAGACCAGCGTGATCTCGGACGAGTTCAGGGCGCGCTACCTGAGCGCGCCCGGCGACCCCGATGCCTTCGTCGGCCGCGCGATCGTGTTCGACGGTCCCGAGGACTACGAGCGCCGCATCGAGGACCCGGCGCTGGACATCGACGCTTCCTGCATCCTGTTCATGCGCGGCGTGGGGCCGATCGGGCACCCGGGCTCGTCGGAGGTGGTGAACATGCGCGCGCCCGCGCACCTGCTCAAGAGCGGCATCTCGGCGCTGCCCTGCATCGGCGACGGCCGGCAGTCGGGCACCTCGGGTTCGCCCTCGATCCTCAATGCTTCGCCCGAGGCCGCGGCGGGCGCGGGCCTGGCGCTGCTGCGCACCGGCGACCGCGTGCGCGTGGACCTGAAGGCGCGTCGCGTCGACATGCTCGTGGACGACGAGGAACTGCGCTCCCGCGCGCGCCAGCTCGAGGCGGCGGGCGGCTATCCGATCCCCGCGAGCCAGACGCCGTGGCAGGAGATCCAGCGCGCGATGGTCGACACGCTGTCCGAGGGCATGGTGCTCAAGCCGGCCGTCAAGTACCAGCGCGTGGCGCAGACGGCGGGGATTCCGCGCCGCAACCACTAGCGCCAAAGAACCCCACCCAGAACACCCAGGAGACAACGACGATGAATCCCTACAGCCCCCTGGTCGGCGCGGCCGTCCACAAGGCGCGCTGGCGCCTGCTGCCGATGCTGATCCTCATGTACATCATGTCGATCCTCGACCGCGTCAACGTCGGCTTCGCGAAGAACGCGCTGCAGATCGACACCGGCCTCAGCGACGGCGCCTTCGCGCTCGGCGCCGGCATCTTCTTCGTGAGCTACGCCATCTTCGAGGTGCCGAGCAACGTGATCATGACGCGCGTCGGCCCGCGCATCTGGCTCAGCCGGATCATGGTGAGCTGGGGCCTGGTGGCCTCGGCCATGATGTTCGCGACCACCGAGACCTCGTTCTACCTGCTGCGCTTCCTGCTCGGCATCGCCGAGGCCGGCTTCTACCCGGGCGTGCTGCTCACGCTGACCTACTGGTTCCCGGCCAAGGTGCGGGCGCAGGCCAACGGCATCCTGCTGTTCGGCTTCGCGGGCGCGCTGGTGATCGGCGGGCCGGTCTCGGGCGCGCTGCTCGAGATGCACGGCATCGGCGGGCTCAAGGGCTGGGAGTGGATGTTCCTGATCGAGGGCGCGATGGCGGTGGCGGTCGGCATCGCGGCCTTCTTCGTGATCGTCGACCGGCCGCATGCCGCGAAGTGGCTCGCGCCCGCGGAGCAGGATGCGCTGCAGGCCGTGCTCGACCAGGAGGCGGCGCAGAAGGCGGCCGGCAGCCCGCACACCGTGATGCAGACCTTGCGCAACCCGAAGGTGATGTTCTTCGCGCTGAACTTCTTCATCGTGCAGATCGCGGCCTACGGCCTGATCTTCTACCTGCCGAGCCAGGTGTCGCAGATCCTCGGCCAGAAGATCGGGCTGATGGTGGGCTTCGTCACCAGCATCCCGTGGCTGCTGGCGCTGTTCGTCGTCTACTTCGTCACGCGCTGGTCGGACCGGCACCACGAGCGGCGGCGCCTCACGGTGGCCTCGCTCTACACGGTGTTCGGCGTGTGCGTCTGCCTGTCGGCGCACGGTTCGCCGATCTTCGCGATCGCCGCGCTGTCGATCGGCGCCTCGACCTGGCTGTCGGGCACGCCGATCTTCTTCGCCTTCCTGTCGGAGCGCCTGTCGGGCCTGGGCATCGCCGCCGGCATCGCGCTGGTGAACTCCATCGGCAACCTCGGCGGCTTCGTGGCGCCGAGCCTGCGCACCTATGTCGAGCAGAGCCATGGCGGCTCGGCCGCGGGCCTCTACACGCTGGGCGGCGCGGCGCTGCTCGCGGCCCTGATGCTGGCGCTGATGCCCAGAGGCTGGCGCACGGTGGCCGCCGCGCCGCGCGAGGCCGCGCGGTCCGGCGCGGCGCTCGAAGGCTCGGCGCTGCCGCGCGGCTGAGGCCGGGTCAGAGCGAGAGCCGCCAGGCGCGCGCGAGCGCCTGCATCGCGCAGTCGACCTCGGGGCGCCGCAGCGCGCCCGCGAGGCAGACGAAGCGCAGGTCGCTCTCGATGCCGACCTGGTCGGCGATCACCAGCCCCTCGCGCTGGCTGGCGCGCAGCGCCACCGCGTCGCGCGCCAGCGAGATGCCCACGCCCGCGCGCACCAGCGCGAGCATCGACGACTCCTGGTCGGCCTGCGCCGCCTTCTTCAGCACCAGCCCGCGCGCCTGCAGCATCGGCGCCAGCAGCCGCGAGTGCGAGGAGGTCGCCGGCGCCAGCACCCAGGGCAGGCAGCTCAGGTCGGGCCAGTCGCGGCCCATCACCTGCGGCCCCCAGCCCGGCGGGCCGATCACCTGGTAGCTGAAGCGCGTGAGCACGCTCGAATGGAAGGCCTTGCCCTCGCTGCGGCGCGAGGCCGAGCTGGCCTGCGGCAGGTCGCTCGCGTCGGGATCGCCGAGGTAGAAGCCGACGTCGACCTCCTTGTTCAGCAGCTTCGCGAGCACCTCGCCGCTGGTGCCGTGGTGCAGCTCGGTCTCGAGCTCGGGCGCCAGCGTCACCAGCTCCCTGAGCAGGCCGCTCAGGCGCGTGAACTCGGGGTCGAGGATGGTGCCGATGCGCAGCGCGCCGCGCACGCCGCCCTTCATGCGCTCGGCGGCGATCGCGAAATCGTTGAGGCCCTCGAGCGCGTGTTCCGCATGGTTCAGCAGCGCCGCGCCGTCGCGCGTCAGCAGCAGGCCGGTGGGCGTGCGCTGGAACAGCTCGAGCTCGACCAGCGCGCCGAGTTCCTTGAGCTGCAGGCTGACCGCCGGCTGCGTGAGGAAGAGACGCTGCGCGCCTTTGGACACCGATCCCTCGCGCGCGACGGCCACGAAGGCCTGCAGCAGCCGCGGGTCGATCTTCTTCATGCGGCGCGCGTGTTCAGGGCATCAGCGTGTTCGACGGCAGGGTCTCGTCGAGCAGCTTGCGTGCCGTCTCGATGCCGGCCACCGGCAGCAGCTTCGGATCGAGCAGGCCCACCTGCACCAGCACGCTGGCCTGGTCCCAGTAGATGTGCTCGTGGTAGAGCTTGTCGCCGCGGAACTTGATGACCGCGAGCAGCGGCACCTCGACGCGCCGGCCCGTGGGCGCCACGCCCGGCAGCATCCACGGGATCTCGGTGGTGTGGGTGAAGGTGAACAGCAGCTCGTCGACCACCTGCGTCGCGCCGACGGTGCGCGAGATCGAGGTCAGCGCGGTGTCGGGCGGATTGCTGTTGACGAAGTGGTGGGTATAGAAGGCGTGCAGGTTCTTGTAGCCCACGCCGCCGGTCATGGTCGGGATGTGGTTGACGTAGGGCTCGGCCACCATGGTCGACATGGTGTCGTCGACGTTGCGCGTGCCGAACTCGTACTCGCAGTGCTTGTCCCACAGCGCCGAGAGGTCGTAGTGCGGGCCGATCGCGCCCTTGAGCGCGGCGATGCTGCGCTCGTGCGCCATCAGCGCCGAGGGCTTGTGGAAGTGGTCGCCGCCCGCGCGCGCGAAGGCGTGGTCGACGCCCGGATAGACGTGCAGCGCCACCTTCGGATGGCCCCGGAGCGCCTGCACGATGCGCTCGCGCGCCTCGGGCGGGCAGAACTTGTCGAGCTCGGCCACGTGCAGCAGCAGCGGTTTCTTGATGTTCTTCGCTTCCTCGAGCGCCGCGTCGATGCCCACGCCGTAGTAGCCCACCGACACGTCGGCATCGGTGCGGCAGGCCGCGAGGTAGGCCAGCTTGCCGCCGAGGCAGAAGCCCAGCACGCCGGCCCGGCGCTCGACCACCTCGGGCCGGTCGCGCAGCACGTCGAGCGCGGCCTGGATGTCCTCCATGCCCTTGGCCTCGTCGAAGCCGCCGTAGAACTTGAAGGCCTGCTGCCAGTCGGCCTCGCTGTAGCCCAGTTCCACGTCGGGCTGCTGGCGCCAGAACAGGTCGGGCACCAGCGCCACGTAGCCTTCCTCGGCGTAGTAGTCGGCCACGTCGCGCATGGTCTTGTTCACGCCGAAGATCTCCTGCGCGATCACCAGGCCGGGCCCGTGGCCCGCGGCCGGCACGGCGAGGTAGCCGCGGAAGCTGCCGCTGCCGTCTTTGGCGGCGAGCTGGATGTATTGACCTGTCATGGGTGTCTCCAAGGTGGGGATGGGTGTTCTGCAGGCGCGTTCGCGGCCTGGGGTCTTCGATCGAGGGGCGGACGCTGCAAGGATAATCCGCCCCCATGGAAATCATCAGCTTTCTCGTCGACTTCATCCTGCATGTCGACAAGCACCTCGAGGCCTTCGTCATCGCCTACGGTCCCTGGGTCTACGCGCTCCTGTTCCTGATCGTGTTCGTCGAGACCGGGGTGGTGGTGATGCCCTTCCTGCCTGGCGATTCGCTGCTGTTCATCGTGGGCGCGCTGTGCGGCGTGGGGCTGATGAGCTTTCCGATCGCCTGCACCTTGCTGGTGATCGCGGCGATCCTCGGCGACCAGTGCAACTACAGCATCGGCCGCTACTTCGGGCCCAAGGTGTTCCAGTGGGAGAGTTCGCGCTTCTTCAACCGCAAGGCCTTCGACCAGGCCCATGCCTTCTACGAACGCTACGGCGGCATCACCATCGTGCTCGCGCGCTTCATGCCCTTCATCCGCACCTTCGCGCCCTTCGTGGCCGGCGTGGCCGAGATGAGCCGCGCCAAGTTCAGCATGTTCAACGTCGGCGGCGCGCTGCTGTGGGTGCTCGGCATCGCGACCGCGGGCTACTTCTTCGGCAACCTGCCGCTGGTGCGCCAGCACCTCGACAAGATCATCTGGGCACTGATCTTCGTGCCGGGCCTGCTCGCGATCTTCGGCGCCTGGCGCGCGGCGCGGGCCGAGAAGGCGCGTGCGCAGCAGGGCGCCTGAAGCCGCGTCCGCCCACGAAGAAAGAGCGCCCCGCGGGGCGCTCTTTTCGTTGGTGCAGCACGGGTGCCTGGCACCCGGGTGGTCAGTAGGTCGGGCCGTTGCGCGGGTAGTAGTTGCCCTGCGGATAGCGCTGCTGGTTGTAGTAGTTGCGTTCGTCGGCGTTGCGGCCGACCTGGTTGCCGATGATGCCGCCGATGGCGGCACCACCCACGGTGCTGGCGGTGTTGCCGCCGATCGCATTGCCGACCAGCGCGCCGCCGACCGCGCCGACACCCGTGCCCAGGTTCTGGTTCGGGCCCGACGCGCAGCCCGCCAGTGCCATCACCGAGGTGGCCGCCGCAGCGGCAATCCAGATGCGTGCTTTCATGATGTCCACCTTTCTGTTTAAAAATCGATGGAGTGATCTTCTGCAGAACGGTGTTCCACCCCATGTAGGAGCCCGCCGCGCCTGCCTGTGCGGGGCGCCGGGCCGCGGCGTGGGAAGGGGAGCCTGCGCGGGGTCGGCGCTGCCCACGCCGCCCTCTGAAAACCGGCCCGCGGGCCGGCTCAGAGCTGCCGGCTGCGCGCCAGCGGCGGGTTCTGCGCGAAATAGCGCTGGATGCCGCGCATCAGCGCGTCGGCCAGGTCTTCCTGGTACTGCACGCGGCGCAGGTTGGCTTCTTCCTCGGGGTTGCTGATGAAGGCGGTCTCGACCAGCACGCTCGGGATGTCGGGTGCCTTCAGCACCGCGAAGCCGGCCTGCTCGACCTGGCCCTTGTGCAGCCGCGCGCCGATGCCCTTGATCTCGCCGAGCATCGCGCCGCCGAGCTTGAGGCTGTCGTTGATCTGCGCGGTGGTGCTCATGTCGAGCAGCGCGCGCTGCACCTGCGCCTCGTGGTTGCCGACGTTCACGCCGCCGACCTTGTCGGCGTCGTTCTCCTTGTTGGCGAGCCAGCGCGCGGCGCTGCTCGAGGCGCCGCTCTGGCTCAGCGCGAACACGCTGGCGCCGCGCGCGGCCGGCGTGGTGAAGGCGTCGGCGTGGATGCTCACGAACAGGTCGGCCTGCACGCGCCGCGCCTTCTGCACGCGCACGCCCAGCGGCACGAAGAAGTCGGCATCGCGCGTGAGGAAGGCGCGCATCGGGTTGCCGTTGATGCTGCTGGCGTTGATGCGGTCGCGCAGGCGGAACGCGACCTGCATCACGATGTCCTTTTCGCGCGTGCCGGCCGGACCGATGGCGCCGGGGTCCTCGCCGCCATGGCCGGGGTCGAGCGCGACGATGATGATGCGGTCGGTGCGGTTGGTGGTGGCACCGCCGCGCGCGACCGCCACCGGCGGCGGCGGGGCCACGGGCCGGGGCGCGGCCGCAGGCGGGCTCGGCGGCATCGGCAGCGGGCGGTTGTCGGCGACCGCGGGCGGCGGCGTCGCGGGGCCGGGCCGCATCGACTGCTGCGCCATGAGATCGCCCAGCGGGTCCTGCACGGGAGGCGGCGCGGTCGCCACGACGGGTGGGCGCGGCGCCGGTGCCGGCGCGACCGCGCCGGGCACGGGCCGCGGTGCGGGCACGTTGGGCGAGGGCCGCACGAGGATCGGCGGGCCGCCGTCGGGTGCCAGGCCCGAGGGCGGCGTCGCGGGCGGCGGCACCGCGGGCGCGCTGGCCACCGAGGTGTCGTTGCTGCCGCTGGTGCGCGGGGCGTCGCGCAGGCGCTCGGTGATCAGCGCCTCCATCGGGTCGATGGCCTTCTCGGGATAGAGGTCGAGCACCAGCCGGTGCTTGTAGGCGGCGATGGGCGCGAGCGAGAACACCTGCGGCGCCACGGTCTGCTTGAGGTCGAACACGATGCGCACCACCTTCGGTGCGTTCTGTCCCACGCGCAGGCCGTTGATGTAAGGGTCGCCGGGCTTGATCTTGCCGACCAGCTCGCGCAGTTCGCTGCTGAGGTCGATGCCCTCGATGTCGACCGCGAGCCGCGGCGGGTTGCCGACCACGAGCTGCTGCGAATGCAGGCGCACGTCGGACTCGATGGTCACGCGCGTGTAGTCGGCCGCGGGCCAGACGCGCACCGCGAGGATGCTGGCGCCGCGCGCGATCTGATGGACGCCGAGCACCAGCGCGAGGCTGCCGCCCTGCAGCAGCACGCGCCGCTTGAGGCCGCCCGCCTTCATGCGGCGGCGTGGGACAGCAGGTCGCCGCCGCGAGGTGTGTTCGCCAGGAGTTTCACGCTGCGTGTGTCGTCGGTCATTGCTTCGATTTTAATAGCTAGGTCCGCAATTGGAGTGCGCCCCGCCGCGTTTTCGGGCCATTCCGCCAGCTTGAGGCCCGGGCCCGCGAAGATGTCGCGGAAGCCCGCGTCCTCCCATTCGCGCGGATCGCTGAAGCGGTAGAAGTCGAAGTGGAAGATCGCGAGGCCGTCGGGCGCCTCGTGCGGCTCGACCACCGCATAGGTCGGGCTCTTGATGCGCCCCGTGATCCCGAGCGCGCGCAGCAGGTGCCGCACGAAGGTGGTCTTGCCGGCCCCGAGGTCGCCGTGCAGTTCGACGAAGGCATCGCGCAGGGCGGGGGAGGCCGCGAGCGAGCGAGCGAAGGCCTCGGTGTCGGCCTCGTCGCGCCAGCGCATTTCTACAATCGGCAAGTGATCGTCAGCAGCCATCCACTCGTTGTGCGTATTCAGGCCTTGGCCCGGGAACTCGGATTCTCCCAAATCGGAATCGCGGGCGTCGATCTGTCGAGCGCCGAGGACGGTCTGATGCAATGGCTGGCCCATGGGTTCCATGGCGAGATGGAATACATGGCCGCGCACGGCACGCGGCGCGCGCGGCCCGCCGAGCTGGTGCCCGGCACCGTGAGCGTGATCACCGCGCGCATGGACTACCTGCCGCGCGACACCGATCCCGACTGGCAGGCGATCGAGTTCGAACGCCTGCGCCGACCCGGCGAGGCCATCGTCTCCGTCTATGCGCGCGGCCGCGACTACCACAAGGTGCTGCGCAACCGGCTCGCGAAACTGGCCGAGCGCATCGCGCAGGAGGTCGGGCCTTTCGGGCACCGCGCCTTCACCGATTCGGCGCCGGTGCTCGAGGCCGAGCTGGCCTCGCGCAGCGGGCAGGGCTGGCGCGGCAAGCACACGCTGGTGCTCGATCGCAACGCGGGCTCGATGTTCTTTCTCGGCGAGATCTACGTCGACATGGTGCTGCCCGAGAGCGAGCCGGTGAGCTCGCACTGCGGCAGCTGCAGCGCCTGCATCGACGTGTGCCCGACGCAGGCGATCGTGGCGCCGCGGCGGCTCGATGCGCGGCGGTGCATCTCCTACCTCACGATCGAGCATGGCGGGGCGATCCCGGTCGAGCTGCGCACGTCGATGGGCAACCGGATCTATGGCTGCGATGACTGCCAGCTGATCTGTCCGTGGAACAAGTTCGCCAAGAAGAGTTCGTTGCCGGACTTCGATGCGAGGGAAGGGTTGACGGGGCGCGGCCTGGCCGAGCTGTTCGCCTGGACCGAGGAGGAGTTCCTGCGCCGGACCGAGGGCAGTCCGATCCGGCGGATCGGGCATGAGCGATGGCTGCGGAACATCGCGGTGGCGCTGGGGAATGCGCTGAGGGCTGGCGAGGAGGGGGCTCGCGAGGCCCTGGTTTCGCGCAAGGACGGGTCCAGTGCCCTGGTTCGGGAGCACGTCGAGTGGGCCTTGGGGGCGGTCGCTTCCGAATAGTTTTTTTGGGGATTGGCCGGCCGCGTTCGACCTCGGTGTCCGTCAGCCGGCTTCGCGCGCCACGGCGATGGCGGGCTGGCGGGCCAGTTCGATGAAGGCGCGCACGTAGTCGATGGCGGTGTCCGCCTCGCGTGCCCGAGGAAGATCTGCTTGGCGATGCCGCGCGGGCCGAGCCGCACCGGCACCACGTCCATCTTCTGCGCGTACTCCTCGACCAGCCAGCGCGGCAGCGCGGCCACGCCGCGGCCGCTGGCCACCATCTGCAACATGATGTCGGTGGTTTCGATCGCCTTGTGGCGCTTGGGCGTGACGCCGGCCGGCAACAGGAAGTGGTTGTAGATGTCCAGGCGCTCGACGTCCACGGGATAGCTGATGAGCACCTCCCCGGTCAGCTGCCGGGGCTTCACGTAGGGCGCCGAAGCCAGCGCATGACCCTTGGCCACGACCAGCACCTGCTCGTAGTCGAACACGGGCTCGAACTTCAGGCCCGGCTTGTAGAGCGGGTCAGGCGTGACCAGCAGGTCGATCTCGTAGCCGAACAGCGCGCCGATTCCGCCGAACTGGAATTTCTGCTTCACGTCCACGTCCACGTCGGGCCAGGCGGCCAGGTAGGGTGACACCACCTTGAGCAGCCACTGGTAGCAAGGGTGGCATTCCATGCCGATGCGCAGCGCGCCGCGCTCGCCCTGCGCGAACTGGCCCAGGCGCTCCTCGGCCAAGTCCAGTTGCGGCAGCACGCGGTTCGCCACCGCCAGCAGGTACTGGCCGGCCTGCGTCAGGCGCAGGCTTCGGCCTTCGCGCAGCCAGATGTCGGTGCCCAGCTGCTGCTCCAGCTTCTTCATGCTGTGGCTCAGCGCCGACTGGGTCAGGTTCAGCACGCCCGCGGCGGCCGTCAGCGAGCCTTGCTGTTCGACCTGCCGGACGATGCTGAGGTGGAGGCGTTCAAGCATTCACATGACTCCTGCTCATGGATTGTTGAAATAAAACCATTTTACGTCATCGATTCCCCTGGCTAGCATCCCCCCAGATGAAAGAAGAAATGACACGTCCACTCCGTCTCGTCGCCGTTTCCGGCGGGCTGCAACGCCCATCGAAGTCCGCCGCGCTGGCGGAACACCTGCTCGACCTGATCGCCGACGCGGTCCCTTGCGAACAGCGCCTGATCGAACTCGGTCCTCTCGCACCGCAGTTCGGCGGTGCGCTCCGGCGCTCCCTACTGCCCGACACGGTGGAGCGGGAACTGGCGGCGATCGAAGGAGCCGACGTGCTGGTCGTCGCAACGCCGGTCTATCGCGGCGCATACACGGGACTGTTCAAGCACTTCTTCGACTTCATCGGCCAGGACGCCCTGATCGACAAGCCCGTGCTGTTGGCCGCCACCGGTGGCAGCGAGCGCCATGCGCTGGTGATCGACCACCAGCTGCGACCGCTGTTCAGCTTCTTCCAGGCGCGCACCTTGCCGCTGGGTGTCTACGCGACCGACAACGATTTCGTCGACCACCGCCTGCGGAACCAGGCCCTCATCGAGCGGTCGAGGCTGGCGGTCCAGCGGGCATTGCCATTGATCGAATGGCTGCGCCACGCCTCGCCCTCCGCGGCCGAGGAAGCGGCGCTGGCCTGAAGCAGGAACTCGTCTTCCCTCTCGAAAAAATCAGATCACCGGATTCCAATGAACCAAGAACCCACCTTCACCCTCAAGAGCATCCGTTTCGATGAGAACTACCAGCCATCGGACAGCACGCGCATCACCACCAACTTCGCCAACCTGGCGCGCGGGAGCGAGCCGGCAGCAGAACCTGCGCAACACCTTGAGGATGATCGACAACCGCTTCAACGACCTGGCGCACTGGGACAACCCGACCGGCGATCGCTACGCCGTCGAGCTCGAGATCATCTCGGTGGAGATGAGCCTGGATGCCGAGAGCGGCAACGCCATGTTCCCCGCTGATCGAGATACTGAAGACCTGCATCCTCGACAGGACGACGAACCAGCGCATCGACGGCATCGCGGGGAACAACTTCTCTTCCTACGTGCGCGACTACGACTTCAGCGTGCTGCTTCCCGCATACAACGCCGACCGGGCGGAGTTCGGCACGCCCGAGGATTTCGGCGATCTGCACGGCAAGCTGTTCCAGCAGTTCGCCGGCTCGCGCATCTACAAGGAGCGTTTCGGCAAGCCGCCCGTCATCTGCATCAGCGCCTCGACCAGCAAGACCTATAGCCGCACCGGGAACCAGCATCCGGTGCTGGGTGCCGAGTACCAGCAGAACGAGCTGTCCTCGACCGATCGGTACTTCGCCAAGATGGGGATGCAGGTTCGTTTCTTCATGCCGCCCAATGGCGTGGCGCCCCTGGCCTTCTATTTCCATGGCGACCTGCTGGGCGACTACACGAGCCTCGAGCTGATCGGCACCATCAGCACGATGGAAAGCTTCCAGAAGATCTATCGCCCCGAGATCTACAACGCCAATTCCTCGGCCGGAAAGATCTACAGCCCGAGCCTGAAGAACCAGGACTACTCGTTGACGCAGATCGTCTACGACCGGGAGGAACGCAGCCAGCTGGCGGTCAGGCAGGGGAAGTTCGCGGAGGAGCACTTCATCAAGCCCTACGGGAACGTGCTCGCGCGGTGGGTTGCCGACTGCGTTGCCTGACCCCATCCCCACGCCATCAAACAGCTGCGCGGCCTGACAGGCCCCGCAGTACGCTCGCCATCCCGTCTTCGCTTGAAAAGGAAAATCCAGATGTTCGAAACCTCCATCGCCGGCAGCCTGCCGAAGCCAGCCTGGCTGGCCGAAACCGACAAGCTGTGGCCTCAATGGGCGGCCGAGGGCGATGCGCTGCGCCAGGCCAAGGCCGACGCGACCCTGCTGTGGATCAAGGCCCAGGAGGACGCGGGCCTGGACATCGTGTGCGACGGCGAGCAGTCGCGCCAGCACTTCGTGCACGGCTTCCTCGAGCAGGTCGAGGGCATCGACTTCGAGCACAAGGTGAAGATGGGCATCCGCGACAACCGCTACGACGCGATGGTGCCGCAGGTGGTCTCGGCCCTGCGCCTGAAGGGCCGCGTGCATGCCTTCGAAGCGCAACTGGCGCGTGCGCACACGAAGAAGAAGCTCAAGTTCACCCCTGCCGGGCCCGATGACCATCGTCGACACCGTGGCCGACCGCTTCTATGGCGACAAGGTCAAGATGGCCTTCGCTTTCGCCGAGTTGCTCAACCAGGAAGCCCTGGCGCTGCAGGCCGATGGCGTCGACATCATCCAGTTCGACGAGCCCGCCTTCAATGTCTACATGAAGGATGCCGCCGACTGGGGCGTGCAGGCGCTCGAGCGCGCGGCGCAGGGCCTGACCTGCACGACCGCCGTGCACATCTGCTACGGCTATGGCATCAAGGCCAACACCGATTGGAAGAGCACCCTGGGCGAAGAATGGCGCCAGTACGAGCTGGTGTTCCCCGCGCTCGCCAAGAGCCGAATCGACCAGGTGAGCCTGGAGTGCATCCACTCCCACGTGCCGCCCGACCTGATGAGCCTCTTGGCCGGCAAGGACGTCATGGTCGGCGTGATCGATGTGGCCAGCGAAGCGATCGAGACCCCCGAGGAAGTGGCCGACACCATCGGCAGGGCCCTGGAGTTCGTCCCGAAGGAGCGCCTGTTCCCGTGCACGAATTGCGGCCTGGCCCCGATGGGCAGGGACGTGGCATGGCGCAAGCTCAAAGCCCTAGCGGAAGGCACCCAGCTGGCCAAGGAGCGCCTGGCCACGACGTAACAACACCAAACACAACGAAACCCGCACAAGGACGCGCCATGGCGCGTTGACCCTCATCCCCTCTGGCTGTGCCGAGGAGCGCAGGAGAAAGCGGGATCAGGGCCGCAGCTGTTTGAGCGAAGCGAGTTCTGCGGACCCCCGCTTCTCCGAGCACCGCAGGTTGCCCGTAGCGAAGCGGAGGGACACAGGCAGCGGGGTCGCCTTCTCTTTGGTTACTTTCTCTTGGCGAGACAAGAGAAAGTGACTGGCCCGCCGGGGCGAGACCCGGCCAACGGCGCAACCAAAGCAAACAGTCGAAGATCGACCAAAAAGATCAACGAGGCAGAGCCAAAGCAAACGGCAAGCTGACCACCCCCAACACCGTAGACATGGTCACCAACCCCGCCACAAACGCCCCGTTGTACCCCATCCTCTGCGCCAACACATAAGCACTCGAAGCCGTAGGAACCGCAGAAAAAGCCATCAACACCGAAGCCTGCGCCGCATCCAGCCGCAACCACCGCGCCAGCCCCCAGGCCACCAGCGGCAACACGAAGTGCCGAATCGACAGCACCGAGACAGCCAGCACCTTCCCCCGCCCCAACGTGGCGAACTGCATCCCCGCCCCCGCCGCCAGCAACCCGAGCGCCAACGAAGCCGCCCCGATCCGCGACAAGGTCGGCGTGAGCCAGCCAGGCACCGTGAACCCCAGCACATTCGCCAGCAACCCCGCCACCGTCGCCACGATCAGCGGATTGCGCACCAACTGCCGCGCGAACCCCGTCTGCGCATGCCGCGTCATCGGCCACACCGCCGCGATGTTCATCATCGGCACGCACACCCCGATCAGCACCGCGATCAGCAGCAGGCCTTCGGGTCCCGCGAGCCGCTCGGCCATCGCGAGGCAGATGAAGGAGTTGAAGCGGAACGCGACCTGCACGCTCGCCGCATGGTCGCGCCGATCGAGGTGCGAGCCGATGCCGGGCACCCAGGGCAGCGCATAGGCCAGCGCCACGCCGCACAGGCTCACGCCCACGCCCGCCATCAGCAGGCTCGAGGTCGCACCAAAATCGAGCGGGCTGCGCACGATCGAATGGAACAGCAGCGTCGGAAAAAGAAAGTAGTAGACGAGGCTCTCGACCTGGTCCCAGACCTTGCGGTCCAGCGCGGTGTAGCGGCACAGGAGCCAGCCGATGGCGATCAGGGAGAAGTCGGGGAAAAGCAGCTGCGCGTAGTTCACCGCGCCGAGCATAAACCGCTCAAACCATGGGTATTCCACAGCCCGGGCCACGGCGGCGAGCCGCTAGCATCGCTGCTTTCGCAATTTCGTCCCCATCGTTCAAGGAGTAATCGATGCAACGTCGTCAATGGAGTGCCTTCGTCGGTGCCGCCGCGCTGGTCGCGGTCGCGGGCCCGGCCTTCGCCCAGGGCTATCCCAACAAGCCGGTCGAACTGAGCGTTCCCTTTGCCCCGGGTGGCACGACGGACATCGTGGCGCGCGTGGTGGCCGATCCGCTGGGCAAGGTGCTGGGCCAGCCGGTGGTGGTGATCAACCGCGCCGGCGGCGGCGGCATCGTGGGCGCGGCCGAGACGGCGCGCTCGGCGCCCGACGGCTACAAGCTCGGCGTGGCCACGGTGTCGAGCACCGCGGCCAACCCGGCCATCAACCCGAAGACGCCGTACGACCCGATCAACGACTTCACGCCGATCATCAACATCGCGGCCACGCCGAACATCATCGCGGTCAACCCGAGCTTCCCGGCGAAGAACTACGCCGAGTTCGTGGCCGAGCTGAAGAAGAACCCCGGCAAGTACTCGTACGCCTCGTCGGGCACGGGCGGCATCGGCCACCTGCTGATGGAGCTCTACAAGAGCCTCACCAACACCTTCGTCACGCACATCCCCTACCGCGGCGCGGGCCCTGCGCTCAACGACGTGGTGGCCGGCCAGGTGCCGATCATGTTCGACAACATCCCCTCGGCCATGCCCTTCATCCAGAGCGGCCGCCTGATCCCGATCGTGGTGTCGGCGCCGCAGCGCCTGGCCGCGCTGCCGAACGTGCCGACCTTCAAGGAAGTCGGTCTCGAGCCGGTGAACCGCATGGCCTACTACGGCATCCTCGGCCCGAAGGGCCTGCCGAAGGAAGTGGTCGACAAGATCAGCGCCGGCGTGAAGAAGGCGGTGGAAGACCCGGCGGTGAAGAAGCGCATCGAGGACACCGGCTCGCTGATCGTGGCCAACACGCCCGAGCAGTTCTCGGCCCAGATCAAGGCCGAGTACGAGGTCTACAAGGAAGTCGTGGCCAAGCAGAAGCTCAAGCTCGACTGATTCCGCGCCATCCGCAGGAAGGGCCGTTCCCCGTCGCGGGGGAGCGGCCTTTTTTTTGCTATCTTGCCCATCCATGACCGAGGCCGCCGCCGCACCCACCCCCGACATTGACGAGTTCATCGACGCCCTCTGGCTCGAGGACGGCCTGTCGAAGAACACGCTCGCCGCCTACCGGCGCGACCTCGCGCTGTTCGCGCACTGGCTCGACCAGCAGCGCGGCGGCATGACGCTCGGCGCCGCGCAGGAGTCGGACCTGCAGGCCTACATGGGCGTGCGGCTGTCGGCCAAGGGCAAGGCCACCTCGGCCAACCGGCGGCTCACGGTGTTCAAGCGCTACTACCGCTGGGCGCTGCGCGAGCGCCGCATCGTGGCCGACCCGAGCCTGCGGCTGATGCCGGCGCGCCAGATGCCGCGCGCGATCAAGCTGCTGTCGGAGAAGCAGGTCGACGACCTGCTCGGCGCGCCCGACGTCGACACGCCGCTGGGCCTGCGCGACCGCGCGATGCTCGAGCTGATGTATGCGAGCGGGCTGCGCGTGAGCGAGCTGGTGTCGCTCAAGGTGATCGACATCAGCCTCAACGACGGCGTGCTGCGCGTGCTCGGCAAGGGCAGCAAGGAGCGGCTGGTGCCCTTCGGTGGCGAGGCGCGGCGCTGGATCGAGCGCTACATCGAGGAATCGCGCCCCGTGATCCTCGACGGCCAGCAGACGCCCGACCTGTTCGTGACCGCGCGCGGCGCGGGCATGACGCGCGTGATGTTCTGGGTCATCGTGAAGAAGCAGGCGGCCGCGGCCGGCATCCACGTGCCGTTGTCGCCGCACACGCTGCGCCACGCCTTCGCGACCCACCTGCTGAACCACGGCGTCGACCTGCGCGCGGTGCAGATGCTGCTGGGCCACGCCGACATCTCGACCACCACCATCTACACCCACGTGGCGCGCGAGCGGCTCAAGCAGCTGCACGCGCAGCACCATCCGCGCGGCTGAGTCCGCCGCTCAGTGGCTCCTGCGGCGCCGGCCCTCTGGCGCGGCCGAGAGCGCGGGCGAGAGCGTGTCGAAGAAGGCGCTGACCATGCGCATGTCGCGCCGCTCGGCCAGGCACAGCGCATGGGCCGAGGTGAAGATCTCGGTGTCGCTGATCGCCACGCGATGCAGGTCGGGCGCGGGCACGTACTCGACCTCCGACACCGCGGCGATGCCCAGGCCCTGCAGCACGGCTTCGCGGATCACCTCGCGGCTGCCGATCTCCATCACCACATCGGTGCGGATGCGCGCCTTGTCGAGCGCGAGCTCGAGCGCCTTGCGCGTGGTCGAGCCCTGCTCGCGCATGATCAGCCGCTCGCCCTCGAGCTCGGCCAGCCGGATCGCGCGGCGGCGCGCGAAGCGGTGCGAGGAGGGCACGAAGATCACCACCGGCTGCTTCATGAAGGGCACCGCGAGGAAGCGCTCGTCGCGCACCATCTGCGCGAGCACGCCCACGTCGGCGCTGTAGTCGAGCAGCTGGTTCAGCACGTCCTGCGAGTTGCCGGTGCTGACCGTCACCTTGATGCCGGGATAGCGCTGGTTGAAGTCGACCAGCATCTTCGTCACGTGGTAGGGCCCCACGGCTGCCACGCGCAGGTGGCCGGTGCGCAGCTCGCCCGCGTCGCCCAGCAGGTTCACCGCGTCGGCCTCGAGGCTGAAGATCTGCTGCGCGAGCTGCATCAGCTGCTCGCCCATCACCGTGAGCTGCACGCGCCGGCCGCGGCGGTGGAACAGCTCCACCTTGTAGGCCTCCTCGAGAAAGCGCACCTGCGTCGTGATGGTGGGCTGGCTCACGTGCAGGCTCTCGGCGGCGCGCGTGAAGCTGCCTTCGCGGGCCACCGCGAAGAAGGAACGAAGCTGGGTCAGGCGCATGCGGCGGCTCCGGAAAAAGGCGGAATTCTCGATGAACTCGACTATAGGTTCATTGAATACATCGACGAAAAAATTTGAATTGGATCGATGAATAGGCCGGTGATGTACTCGCCGCCAGGTGCTCCAGGTCGGCACGAAAAAAAGACGACCGGAGCGCCACGAATCCTCGGGCCGCCACGACGGCGGCGCGAGGGACCGGAACCGCAGAAGAATGGAGACACAGATGATGAAACGCAGAAGCTTGCTGTTCGGCTCGGCCGCCGCCGTGGGCGCGGCCTTCCTTCCACCGGCGCGGGCGCAGCAGGCGCTCACGGTCGGGCTGATTCCTTCCGAGGATTCGCGCGCGATGATCGCCAACAGCCAGCGCATGATGGACATGCTGGCCCAGGGCCTCGGCATGCCGGTCAAGCCCTTCGTGGCGGCCGACTACAACGGCGTGATCGAGGCGCTGCGCTCGAAGCGGCTCGACGTGGCCTATCTCGGCCCGTTCTCGTACGTGCTGGGCGCCACGGTGGCCGACATCGAGGCCTTCGCGGTCGCCGAGACCAAGAAGGCCGGCCGCACCTTCTATTACAGCCAGGTGGTGGCCCACAAGGACAGCGGCATCAAGAGCGTGAAGGACCTGAAGGGCCGCACCTTCGCCTTCGTCGACCCCAGCTCCACCTCGGGCCACCTGTTCCCCAAGGCCGGGCTGATGAAGGCCGGCTTCGATCCCGACAAGGACTTCGGCCGCGTGATCTTCTCGGGCTCGCACGACTCGAGCGCGATCGCGGTGCAGAACCGCAAGGTCGACGCGGCCGCCATCGCCGACCGCATCCTCGATGCCGCGGTGGCGAAGGGGCTGGTCAAGCGCGAGGACCTGGTCGAGGTCTGGCGCTCCGATCCGATCCCCGAGTCGCCCACGGTCTGGCGCAAGGACCTCGGCGCCGATCTCAAGCAGCGCGTGCAGGCGGCCTTCTTGCAGGTGAAGGACATCCCCTGGTCCGACCAGGGCCTGCTCAACGGCTTCCATCCGACCAACGACGCGGCCTACAACGTGATCCGCGACACGGCCAGGATCCTGAAGCTCGATCTGGGGAAGATGAAATGATCGAGATTCGCGGCCTTTGCAAGCGCTACGGCGACTTCACCGCGCTCCACCAGGTCGACCTCGCGGTCGGCAAGGGCGAGTTCGTCGTCATCCTCGGTGCCTCGGGCGCCGGCAAGTCGACCCTGCTGCGCTGCATCAACCAGCTCGCCGAGCCCACGCAGGGCGAGGTACGGGTGGACGGCGCGCCGGTGCGGCGCGATCGCGCGGGACTGCGCCGCGTGCGCCGCGACGTGGCGATGATCTTCCAGCACTACAACGTGGTGCCGCGCCTGTCGGTGCTGAAGAACGTGCTGACCGGGCGGCTGGGCTCGATGCCGGCGCTGGCCTCGTGGTTCCAGGTCTTTCCGGCGCGCGACATCGCGATCGCGCGCGAGTGCCTGCGCCGTGTCGAGCTCGACCACAAGGCGGACCTGCGCACCGACACGCTCTCGGGTGGCCAGAAGCAGCGCGTGGGCATCGCGCGGGCACTGGCGCAGCGGCCCAAGGTGATCCTGGCCGACGAGCCGGTGGCCAGCCTCGATCCGAAGACCTCGCGCAAGGTGCTGAACTACCTGCGGCAGGCCAGCCGCGAGGACGGCATCACCGTGATCTGCAACCTGCACCAGGTCGACTACGCGCGCGAGTTCGCGCAGCGCGTGATCGGCGTGGCGGGCGGGCGCGTGGTGTTCGAGGGCCGCCCCGACGAACTGACCGACGAGGTGCTGCAGCGCATCTATCCGGGCGGCCTCGAGCCCGACCCGGGGGAGCCGAAGGAAGACGCGGCCCTGGCCGCCGCGCACGCGCCGGCGCTGCCGCCGGTCCAGCAACTCGCCCTGGAGCAGCCATGATCGCGATCGGACGCTACAACCTGTTGATCGCCCGCAGCGGCGGCAACCCCGGCTGGTGGAAGTACCTGGTCGCCGCGGCGGCCGGGCTCGGCGTGCTCTGGTGGGCCGCGATCGGCGCGCAGGTGAGCTTCGGCGAGCTCGCCAAGGGCATGCCGTGGATCGCCGACTTCCTCGGCCGCATGCTGCCGCCCAACTGGGAGTTCATGGGCAAGCTGGTGAAGCCCGCCATCGAGACGGTGCAGATCGCGCTCTGGGGCACGCTGCTGGCGGTGGTGCTCGCGGTGCCGCTGTGCTTCTTCGCGGCGCGCAACATCTCGCCGAACGCGGCGGTGTTCCATGCGATGCGGCAGGTGCTCAACATCACGCGCGGCATCAACGAGATCATCCTCGCGCTGATCTTCGTGGCGGCCGTCGGGCTCGGGCCCTTTCCCGGCGTGCTGGCGCTGGCGCTGCATGGCGCGGGCATGCTCGGCAAGTTCTTCGCCGAGTCGATCGAGGAGATCGACCAGGGGCCGATCGAGGCGCTGCGCTCCACCGGCGCGGGCCCGATCCAGACCATCGTCTTCGGCGTGATCCCGCAGGTCGTGACGGCATGGATCGGCGTCATCGTCTACCGCTTCGAGACCAACTTGCGCCAGGCCACGGTGCTGGGCATGGTGGGCGCGGGCGGCATCGGCTTCGAACTGGTGGGCAGCATGAAGCTGTTCCAGTACCAGGACACGGCGACCTGCATCCTGGTCATCGTGGTCATGGTGATGACCGCCGACTACCTCTCGACCCGGCTGCGCGCCTGGATCCAGCAGGGCGCGCGTTCCTGAAGCGGCGGCGGTTCGCGCTCCCCGTCTCCCGTGCTTCGAGGCCGTGCCGCGGCTTGCCGCAGAATCGGCGGCTTTCGAACACGAGAGACATCGACATGAGGATCCACCGCGTCTTCCTGGCCGGCCTGGCGCTGGCCGCAACCGCCGCCGCCACCACCGGCCCCGCCCTGGCCCAGGGCTACCCGTCGGCCAAGCCGATCCGCCTGATCGTGGGCTATCCGCCCGGCGGCGGCATCGACTTCGCGGCGCGCACGGTGCAGGTGCCGCTGCAGGAGGCGCTCAAGCAGCAGCTGGTGGTCGACTACAAGCCCGGCGCCAGCGGCATGATCGCCGCCACCGAGCTCACGCGCCAGCCGGCCGACGGCTACACGCTGCTGCTGGCCAACACCGGGCCGTTCGCGATCGCGCCGTACCTGCAGAGCAAGCCGCCGTACGACCCGATCAAGCAGTTCACCTACATCGGCCAGATCAGCCAGGGCAGCTACATCGCTGTGACGCGGCCCGACCATCCGGCCCGGGACCTCAAGGAGTTCGTGGCCTGGGCCAAGGGCCAGCCCGGCAAGGTCAACTTCGCCTCGGGCGGCAACGGCACCTCGACGCACCTCAACGGCGAGCTGATGAACCAGGTCACCGGCCTGGACATGACGCACGTGCCCTACAAGGGCAGCGCGCCCGCGGTGCAGGACCTGATCGGCGGGCAGACGCAGATCCTGATCGACGCGGGCAGCGTGCTGCTGCCGCAGGTGAAGGGTGGCAAGCTCAAGGCGCTGGCCGTGACCGGGCCGCAGCGCGATCCGCAACTGCCCGACGTGCCGACCGTGAAGGAGCTGGGCCTCGCGGGCATGGAGTCGGTGGGCTTCCAGGGCCTGGTGGGACCGGCGGGCATGCCGAAGGAGGTGGTGGACCGCCTGTCGGGCGAACTCGCCAGGTCGGTCGCGCAGCCGGCGATCCGCGCCAAGTTCGCCGCGGCGGGCGCCGAGGTCCATTCGCTGGGCCCGGTGGAGTTCGCGGCCTTCGTGAAGGCCGACAACGAGAAATGGTCGAAGCTGATCCGCGAGCGCAAGCTGCAGCTCGACTGATGGAGGCAGACTCGAGGGCCATGACGAATTCGATGCATTCCTTCTTCCCGTCGACGCGCCGCACCGCGGTGCTCGCCTCGCTGGCCGCGGCCGGCGCCTTCCTCTGCGGCGCCGCGGCGGCCCAGACCCCGGCCGTGCCCAAGACCCTGCGGCTGATCGTGGCCTATCCGGCCGGCGGCGTCAGCGACGTGGTCGCGCGCGCGCTCGGCGACCGGCTCGCGGCGCAGCTCGGTACCACCGTGGTGGTCGAGAACCGCGCGGGCGCCAGCGGCGCGATCGGCATGGACGCGGTGGCCAAGGCCGCGCCCGATGGCGCGACCCTGGGCTTCTCGGCCATCAGCCCGCTGGTGCTGAGCCCGCACCTGGGCAAGCTGCCCTTCGATCCGCTGAAGGACGTGGCGCCGGTGGCCAGCGTGATGTATTCGCCGGTGCTGCTGATCGCCACGCCCGCGAGCAAGGCGAAGGACTTCCGCGCGCTGCTCGACGACGCCAGGGCCCATCCGGGCGCGGTGCGCTGGGCCACCTCGGGGCCGGCCTCGCTCGGCCACATCGTGCTCGAGCAGCTGCGCTCGGCCGCCAACGTCGACATCACGCACGTGCCCTACAAGGGCGGCGGCCAGCAGCTCAACGATGCGCTGGGCGGGCAGTTCGAGATCCTCTCGACCAACGCCAGCCCCACGCTGGGCGCGCACATCCAGTCGGGCAAGCTGCGCCCGCTCGCGGTGGGCGCGCCGGCGCGGCTCGAGAGCCTGCCGCAGGTGCCCACGCTGGGCGAGCTGGGCTACAAGGCCGCCAACATCAACTCGCTGTTCGGCGTGTTCGCGCCGGCCGCCACGCCGCCCGCGCTGCTCTCGCGCTACAACGCCGAGATCAACAAGGCGCTGGCCAGCCCCGAGCTGCGCGCCAAGCTCACGGCCACCGACAACGTGCCCACGGGCGGGCCCGCGGCCGACTTCGCGAAGGAGATCGCCAGCGAGTTCGAGAGCAATGGCAGGATCGTGAAGGCGGCGGGCATCAAGGCGGACTGAGAACGCGCTGCGGACCCCGGCGGCGACGCGGGCATGTCGCCCGCGCGATAGGCCTTCTTTTTCCCCTACCTTATAGTAGGCAACATCATGAGCAGCGTTTCCTCAGCGGCCTCAGCGGCACTCGCCACCGGCAGCACGCGCGACCAGATCCTGGGCGCGGCGCGCGAGCTCATCACCACGCGCTCGTACCTGGGTTTCAGCTTCCAGGACGTGGCCGACGCGGTCGGCGTGCGCAAGGCCAGCCTCTATCACCACTTCCCGTCGAAGGAGGCGCTGGGCGTGGCCGTGCTGCGCGAGGCGATCCAGGGCTTCCGGCGCTGGGACGAGGCCAAGGCCCGCGCGCCGCGCGAGGCGCTCGACGCCTATTTCCGCATGTGCCGCAACGGCCTGCGCGCCGGCTCGGCCGTCTGTCCCGCGGGCGCGCTGACGCCGGGCTGGGACTGCATCCACGACGAGCTGCGCGGCACGGTGCAGGAGTTGCGCGAGCTGCAGGTGCGGTGGCTCGCGGGCGTGTTCGGTGCGCTGCTGCCCGCGCGCCCCGCGGAAGGCGGCGGCCCCGATGCCGCGGCGCTCGCGGCCTATGTGTTCGCGGTCTGCCAGGGCGCGCTGCTCGCGTCGCGCATGACCGGCCGCGTGGAGGATTTCGACGAGGCGATCGCGCAGCTGAGGAGCTCGCTGCCCGTCTGACACACCTGCATTCACCCGCAGGCACGCCCCGCGTGCCTCTTTTTTGACCTGTCAGCCTACCGATTGGATGGTAGTTTTAAGGAGCACACCATGAAAGCCGTCATTTCCGCCTATGCCCGTTCGCCGTTCCATTTCGCGAAGAAGGGCGCGCTGGCCGGGGTGCGTCCCGACACGCTGGCCGCCGGCGTGGTCCGGGGCCTGCTGCAGCGCACCGACCTCGATCCCGCGTTGCTCGAGGACATCGTCCTGGGCTGCGCCTATCCCGAGGCCTCGCAGGGCAACAACCTCGCGCGCATCGTCGGCCTGCTGGCCGGCCTGCCGCACGAGGTGGGCGGCATGACCGTCAACCGCTTCTGCGGCTCGTCGATGCAGGCGGTGCACATTGCCGCCGCGCAGATCGAGGCCGGCATGGGCGAGGCCTTCCTCTGCGTGGGCGTGGAGTCGATGAGCATGGTGCCGCAGGGCGGCTTCAACTTCTCGCCGAGCCCGGAGCTGCTGGCGAACACCGACGCCTACATCTCGATGGGCGAGACCGCCGAGAACGTGGCGCAGCGCTGGAACGTGAGCCGCGCCGACCAGGAGGCGCTGGCGGTGGAGTCGCACCGCAAGGCCGCGGCCGCGCGCGAGCAGGGCCGCCTGGCCGGCGAGATCGTGCCGGTGCGCCTGGCCTCGGGCGACCTGGTCGAGGCCGACGGCTGCATCCGTCCCACCACCTCGGCCGAGGCGCTGGCCAACCTCAAGCCCGCCTTCCGTCCCGACGGCGTGGTGACGGCCGGCACCTCGTCGCCGCTGACCGACGGCGCGGCCGCGGTGCTGGTGACCAGCGATGGCTTCGCCGCGCGCCATGGCCTGAAGGCGCTGGCGCGCATCAGGTCCTTCGCCACCGTGGGTGTCGACCCGGCGATCATGGGCATCGGCCCGATCCCGGCGACGCGCAAGGCGCTGGCACGCGCGGGCCTGAGCGTGGCCGACCTCGACGTGGTCGAGATCAACGAGGCCTTCTCCTCGCAGGCGCTGGCCTGCATCCGCGACCTCGGGCTCGACCCGGCCACGGTCAACCTCGACGGCGGCGGCCTGTCGATCGGCCATCCGCTGGGCGCGACCGGCGCGCGCATCACGGGCAAGGCGGCCTCGTTGCTGGCGCGCGAGAACGGCCGCTATGCGCTGGCCACGCAGTGCATCGGCGGCGGGCAGGGCATCGCGACCATCCTCGAGCGCGTCTGAGCGCCGGCGCGACACGACGCGGCACGGTGGCGACAATGCCGCCGTGCCATCAGCGAAGGAGGAACGCACCATGACCGACACCACCGCCACCCCCCGCGCCAAGCTCTACCTCGACGACCTCGCCGTGGGCGACCGCTTCACCAGCGGCGAATACGCGCTCGACGCCGAGAAGATCAAGGCCTTCGCGCTGCAGTTCGACCCGCAGCCCTTCCACACCGACGAGGAGGCCGCCAAGCGCACCTTCTTCGGCGGCCTGGCCGCGAGCGGCTGGCACACGGCGGCCGTCACCATGCGCCTCCTGGTCGACAGCGGCATCCCGCTGGCCGACGGCATCATCGGCTCGGGCGGCGACGAGATCCGCTGGCCGCAGCCCACGCGGCCCGGCGACGTGCTGCACGTGGTCAGCGAGATCGTCGAGATCGTGCCCTCGCGTTCCAAGCCGGGCCGCGCGATGGTCCGCGTGCGCTGCGAGACGCGCAACCAGCGCGGCGAGGTGCTGCAGCACTTCTCGCCCAAGCTGGTGGTGATGAAGAAGCCGGATTGACTTCGGTCGCTAGGGGGCTGGGCTGCCGCCGCCCAGCGCCTTCAGTTCCTCGTCGCTGAAGCCCGCGCGCGTGCGCGCCTCGAGGTTGAACGGCGGCTTGAGCCGCGGCGCCTCGTAGCGCGCCACGAGCGCCGGATAGGCCCTTTCCGCATCGATCCCCCGCGCGCTCGCAGAGCCAGCGATACCAGTGGTTGCCGATCGCCACGTGGCCCACCTCGTCGCGCAGGATGATGTCGAGGATCTCGACCGCGCGCAGCGCATCGGGCGTGTTCACGCGCTTGAGCTTGGCCTGGATCAGCGGCGTGGCGTCGAGCCCGCGCGCCTCGAGCGTGCGCGGCACCAGCGCCATGCGCGCGAGCACGTCGTCGCGCGTCTTCTCGCACATGCTCCACAGGCCGTCGTGGCCGGTGAAGTCGCCGTAGCGCCAGCCCATGGTTTGCAGGTGCGCATGCAGCAGCGTGAAGTGCTGCGCCTCCTCGTCGGCCACGCGCAGCCAGTCCTGGTAGTAGCGCGCGGGCATGCCGTCGTAGCGCCAGGCGGCGTCGAGCGCGAGGTTGATGGCGTTGAACTCGATGTGGCAGATCGAATGGACCAGCGCCGCGCGGCCCTCTGTGTTGAACGGCGAGCGCTTGCCCACCGCCATGGCCGACACGCGCAGCGGGCGCTCGGGGCGGCCCGGCACGCCGAGCTCGTCGCCGGGCACGCGCACGGGTTCGTCTGCTATGGTTTCGCTAGCGATATGCGCTGCCAGCGCGCGGGTTGCCGCCACTTTCTCTTCGGGGTCGGTGAGGCGCAACGCGGCCAGGGCGCTCAATCGGGGGTGCATCCCTACAATTCTAGGTTTCACCCCTCTTTCCCTTTCCGGAGACTCCCACGATGGCCCTCTATGAACTCGACGGCGTGGCGCCGCAACTCGGCGACGGCGCCTGGGTCGCCGACAGCGCCGAGGTGATGGGGCGCGTGACGCTGGCCGAGAACGCGAACGTCTGGTTCGGCGCCGTGCTGCGCGGCGACACCGAGGCCATGACCATCGGCCGCAACAGCAACATCCAGGACCTGTCGGTGCTCCATTGCGACATCGGCTGCCCGCTGACCGTGGGCGAGAACGTCACCGTGGGCCACCAGGTCATGCTGCACGGCTGCACCATCGGCGACAACACGCTGATCGGCATGCAGGCGGTGGTCTTGAATAACGCCAAGATCGGCCGCAACTCGATCGTCGGCGCCGGTGCGCTCGTGACCGAGGGCTCGGAATTCCCCGACAACTCGATGATCCTGGGATCGCCCGCGAAGGTGGTGCGCACGCTCGACGAAGCGGCCGCCGTCAAGCTGCGCCAGGGCGCGGAGCACTACGTCAAGAACGCCCGCCGCTTTGCGGCCGGCCTGAAGAAGATCGCCTGAGCCTGCGCGCGAGGGCACCCGAAGAAAGAACCCCGTTGTGAGCGAGCTGCATAAATTCCTGTTCGATGGCCTGCCGGTGCGCGGCATGATCGTGCGCCTGACGGACGCCTGGCAGGAGATCCTCGCGCGGCGCGCCTCCAACACCGCCACCGGCGCCTACCCGCCGCCGGTGGTCGAGCTGCTAGGCGAGATGACGGCCGCGGCCACGCTGATGCAGGCCAACATCAAGTTCAACGGCGCGCTGATCCTGCAGATCTTCGGCGACGGCCCGGTGAAGGTGGCCGTGGCCGAGGTCAAGCCCGACCTGAGCCTGCGCGCCACCGCCAAGACCATCGGCGAGCTGCCGGCCGATGCGCGGCTGCCCGACATGGTCAACGTGAACAACAAGGGCCGCTGCGCGATCACGCTCGACCCCAAGGACAAGCTGCCGGGCCAGCAGCCCTACCAGGGCGTGGTGCCGCTGTTCGGCGACGAGGGCGAGAAGCTCGGCAAGCTCAGCGAGGTGCTGCAGCACTACATGCTGCAGAGCGAGCAGCTCGACACCACGCTGGTGCTGGCGGCCGACGACAAGGTGGCCGCGGGCCTCCTGATCCAGCGCCTGCCGGTCAAGGGCGAGGGCAACCTCGAGGGCACCTCGCCGGCCGATCGCGACCAGGCGAACGAGGACCAGATCGGCCGCAACGAGGACTACAACCGGATCTCGATCCTGGCCTCGACGCTCACGCGCGAGGAGCTGCTCACGCTCGACGTCGAGACCATCCTGCGGCGCCTGTTCTGGGAAGAGAAGCTGCTGCGCTTCGAGCCGCAGCGCGGCATGCTAGGCCCGCACTTCGCCTGCACCTGCGGCCGCGAGCGCGTGGCGCAGATGATCCGCGGCCTCGGCGCCGAGGAGGCCGAGAGCATCCTCGCCGAGCGCGGCGACATCGAGGTGGGCTGCGACTTCTGCGGCAAGCAGTACCGCTTCGACGCGGTCGATGCGGCGCAGATCTTCCGCCCGCCGGGCGATCAGATTCCCGGCACGCCGGTGGTGCAGTAAGTCGGTGCCGGGCGCTCAGCCCGGCTGGCGCAGCACCTTGACCATCGCCGCGAGCCGCTCGTTCGCATAGCCGGCCGCGAGCGCGCGGTCGAACCAGCCCATCAGGAAATCGGGAAAGCCCGCGTCGAGCTTCGCCTCGCGCGCCTGCCGCACGAACAGCCGGCCCGAGCCCGCGCAGGTCGCCATCGAGCTCTCGGCTTCGCCGTAGCGCTCGGCGTGGATGTCCTCGCCCTCGGCGCGGATCATCTCGCCGATCACGGGCGAGATGGTGCCGATCATGTGTGCGAAGTCCCGCACCGGCAGCCGCTCGGATTCGAAGATGCGCACGCCGTGGAAGAAGCCGGCCATCGCGCCGAACATGCACGAGAGCGTGGCGAGGTCCCAGGCGGCGGCATTGCCGATCGGCTCGCCCAGGTAGGTGATGTGGCCCGCGATGGCCTCGAGCACCGGCCGGCAGGCCGCGAGCGCGCGCGCCTCGCCCGACACGAACAGCGGCGTGTCGGGCCGGCCGATCTGCGAGGGCGTGGCGAGCAGCGCGCCGTCGAGGTACGCGACGCCGTCGAGGCGGGCCCAGTCGTCGCGCGCATCCTGCGGCGTGCCGGTGCTCAGCTGCACCAGCACCTTGCCGCGCAGCGCCTCGGCCACGCCCGGCTGCGCGAGGATCGCGCGCCAGGCCGCGTAGTCGGCCACGCAGACCAGCACGATGGGGCTCGCGGCGACGGCGGCGCGCGCATCGGCGGCGAGCACGGTGCCCTGGCCAAGCAGCGCTTCGGCGCGGCTCGGCGTGCGGTTCCACAGCGTGAGCGTGTGGCCGCGCTGCAGGGCACGCGCGAGCGCGATGCCCATCGGGCCGAGGCCGATGAGGGAGACGTCGGTAGGGGTCATGGTTGCTTCCTGCATGGATCGGGGATGCGGTTCACTCGTGCGCCGGGCTGAGGTTCTGGCCCAGGCCGCCGTCGACCGTGAGCCGCGCGCCGGTGGTGAAGGTGGCGTCGAAGGCCAGGAACAGCACCGCGCGCGCCACCTCCTCGGCGCTGCCGTGGCGCCGCATCGGCGTGATCTGGTCGCCCAGGCGCACGAACTCCGCGCGCTCGGCGGGCGTGGCGTCGGCCACGCCGAGCGTGGGCGTGTCGATGAAGCCCGGGCTCACCACGTTGACGCGGATGCCGCGCCCGACCAGCTCGGCCGCGAAACCCGATGCGAAGGAGCGCAGCGCCGCCTTGGTCGCGCTGTAGACGCCCATGCCGTGCATGCCGCCCTCGTCGGCGATCGACGAGGTGAAGACGATGGACGCGCCGGGCTTCATCAGCGGCGCGAGCTTCTGCACCGTGAAGAAGGCGCCCTTGGTGTTGATCGCGAAGGCGCGGTCGTAGCCGGCCTCCGTGACCTGCTCGAAGGGCTCGAGCGTGGCGATGCCGGCGTTGACGTGCAGCAGGTCGACGTGGCCCAGCGTCGCGCGCGCGGTGGCCGCCAGCGCATCGATGTCGGCCAGCGAGGCGGCGTCGCTCGCCAGCACCTGTGCCTGCGGGCCCAGCGCGTGTCGTGCGGCCTCGAGGTTCTTCGGATTGCGCCCGGTCAGGATCACGCGGGCGCCGCCCGCGAGCAGGGCCTGGGCCGTGGCCAGGCCCATGCCGATGGTGCCGCCGGTGATGACGGCGGTCTTGCCGCGGTAGCGGGTGTGGCTGTGGTGGTGGAGAGTGGTGTTCATGGCCGCGATGATTCCGCGCGCATCGCGCGCGGTCGCGCACGATCGGGCAGCCCCGAGCACGAACGGACGACGGCGCGCGGCCGATAAATCGGCCCGATGAGCGACACCGACCTGCGCATCGAACTGCGGCAGACGCCCGCCGGCATCGTCGGCTACGAGCCGCTGCCCGAGCACCGCATCAAGCTCCACACGGGCGCGCCGGTGGCCGGTGCCTGCCAGTTCCACCGCTTCCTCTACACGCGCGGCGACCTCGACATCGTGCCCGCGGGCGTGAGCGACGTGTGGCACGAGGAGGCCGCGAGCACCTCGCTGATGCTGCGCGTGTCGAACGCGCTGCTGCGCCGCACGGCCGACGAGATGGGATTGCCTGCCGATCGCGCCACGCTCGCGCAGCGCCACCAGTTCCGCGATGCCCACATCGAGCACATCGCCTGGGCCCTCGACGCCGAGCGCCGCGCCGGCTTTCCCAACGGCACCCTGTATGCCGACAGCCTCGGCACCGCGCTCGCCGTGCACCTGCTGAGCGGCCAGCGCCGCCCCGAACCCGAGCCCGCGCGCGGCCTCACGCGGCCGCAACTGCGCCGCGTGACCGAGCACATCGAGGCCCACCTCGACGGCGACCTTTCGCTGTCTTCATTGGCGGACGTGGCGGGCCTCAGCGCCTCGCACCTCAAGACCTTGTTCAAGCGCTCGACCGGCCTGCCGGTGCACGCGTACGTGGTGCACCGCCGCGTCGACCGCGCGCGCGGCCTGCTGCTGCGCAGCGACCTGCCCGCGAGCCAGGTGGCGCTGGAGAGCGGCTTCTCGCATCAGAGCCACATGGCGCGCTGCATGCGGCGCGTGCTGGGCGTGACGCCGGGCGAGGTGCGGCGCGCGGGTTGAACGAGGCGCTCAGCGCGCCTTGGCTTCGCGCGGGTTCGCGCTGTCGAACCCCCCGAAGAAGATATCGGGCGCGCTCGTGTTGTGCTTCGACGGCACGCTGCGACCGAAGCGGAACTGCGTGCCCTCGAGCGTCTTCACCTCGGGCAGCGGCGTCGCGACCGGCGGCGCCTCGGGCGCGGCCTGCCAGCGCACTTCGCTGACGTCGGCGTTGTCGGGCGTCACGTACATCGAGCGCAGCACCGCGAAGGGCCGTGCCTCGCGGGTGGGGGCCGAGAAGCGCACGTCGAGCGCGGTGCGTTCGCGGCTGATCTCCTCGACGTTGGCGACGGCGCTGCCGCCGCGTGTGAAGCGCAGGTGGATCGACAGCGGCTTGGGCACGATGCGGATCGAGGCGATGTCGACCACCGGCCGGCCGGCCTGCTCGACCGGGCCGAGCAGGAACGAGGAACCGTAGACGCCGTCGCCGAAGCGCGCCTCGGGCAGGGGCTTGATGCGCCAGTAGCCGTCGGAGGGATAGAGCACCAGCGCCTCGAGCGCCTTGCCGTTTTCCTTGCGGAACACCTGGAGCAGATGGAAGCCGCGGTCGCTGACGGTGCCCACGCGCACCGGCACGCGCTGCGGCCGCCAGAAGCTCGCGAGCGTCATGCCGACGATGCGCCACTGCGCGTTGTCGAGCAGCACCACGGTGCGCGGCTCGAAGCGATGCGCGGGATCGGTGGGGTGCTCGCCGCCGTCGAAGTTGCAGCCCGAGAAGTCGGGCGCGGTGACGTCGTTGCCGATGCTGTCGAGGTAGGACGGCTGCAGCGCCTCGATGCGCAGCCGCCGGATGCCTTCGCCGCGCAGCACCAGCGAGACGTTGTCCTCCTCGGCGCAGGCGGTGGCCGTGGTGCCGTTCTCGACCGTGGCGCGCAATGGGGTCGCGCTGGCGGTGGCGCCGACCAGCACCGAGGCCGCGAGAGCGGCGGCGAGGAGGGCGGCGGTGCGGAAGCGGCGGCGAAGAGGCATCGGTTCTCCAGGCGAGAGGAAGAGGGGAAACAACGGCAACGAACGCCGAAGCTTAGAGGATGGCGCAGCACCGGCCGGCACCATGTCGGAGGGCACCGCGCGGGCGCGGCGGCCTCACTCGCGGCGCGCGAGCAGGTCGGTGAACAGGCGGTGCTCGCACTCGGGATCGGAGCACTTGTCGCAGGACCAGGTCCAGCCTTCGCCCGCCGTGGCCGCGTCGCGATCGGGCAGCGCGGCATCGCGTCCGCCGTCGCGCGCCAGGCCGCCGCGGTCGGCCACGCTCTGGATCGCGCGCCAGGCGCTGGCCAGCCGCTCGCTGCCATTGCCATGCACCACGGTGTAGGCCACGCCCGCGCCGGCGAGCGCGCGGCGCACCATCGCATCGACCGGCTCGCGCACGTGCGGGCCGTCGCGCATCTCGTCGGCCACCCAGGGCAGGTCGAGCGCGGTCAGCAGGGTGATCGCGCAGCGCTGCTGAGCCGCGAGCGCATCGGGGTAGAGCGTGGTGTCGGCGAACAGCAGCTCGCTGTAGACGGCGGTCATGACGGCCGTGGTGTCGGCCACCGCCACGCCGAGCGCGGCCGCGGCATCGATGCGGCGGGTCTGCTCCTCGGCGATGGCCTGCTGCTCGTCGGCACGCGGCGTGCGGCCCTCGCGCTCGCACCATTCGCGCAGGTACTCGCCGACGAAGGTGGCGTGGAGGCCGCGCTCGTTCATGCGCTGCACGAGGGCACGCGCGAGCTCGGTCTTGCCGGTGCTCTCGGCGCCGAGCAGCGCCACGATGCAGCCGGTGGGCAGCACGGGCGTCATGCGGCGGCCGCCCTCGGCAGCCGCTGGCGCCAGGCCAGGTAGCCGGCCACGCTGAGCGCCGCGAACACGGCGTACAGGCCGACCGTGAGCCACAGGCCCTTGTGGACGAAGAGGCCGATGCTGACCAGGTTGACGGCCAGCCACACGACCCAGTTCTCGATGAACTTGCGCCCGAGCAGGAACTGGCCGACCAGGCTCAGGCCGGTGGCGAAGCCGTCCCACCAGGGCACGTCGGTGTCGGTGAAGCGGCGCAGGAAGAGGGCGACCGCGGGCCAGGCCAGCGCGCAGGCCAGCAGCGCGAGCGCGAGGCCGCGGCGCGAGAGACGGCTCACGCGCAGCACGGAGCCGTCGGCCCGGTGGCCGCGCAGCCATTGCAGCCAGCCCCAGAAGGCGACGACGGCGAAGAAGACCTGCAGCGAGGCGTCGCCATAGATCTTCGCCTGCGCGAACACGCCCACGTAGAGCAGCGAGCTGACGATCGCCAGCGGCCAGCCCCAGTGGATCTCGCGCATGTTGCAGCCGACCATGGCCAGTGCCAGCACGGCGGCCACGCATTCGAGCCAGGTGACGGGGGAGCCCCAGAGCGCGAAGGCGGGGGCGGAGAGGAGTTCGGGCATCGGCTGGGCGGCGTGCACGGCGCGCCGAGGGCTCGGCGAGAGCGGCCCGCGTGGATCAGTGGGCGATCTGGACGAAGACCTCGTTGGGCTTGACCATGCCCAGTTCCTGGCGGGCACGTTCCTCGACCATCTCGAGGCCGTCCTTGAGGTCGTTGACCTCGGAGGCCAGCCGTTCGTTGGTGATGGTGGCCTTGGCGTTCGACTCCTTCTGCGAGGCCAGCTTGGCCTGCAGCTGCGCCACGTCGCGCACGCTGCCGCGCCCGTTCCACAGCTGCCACTGGAGGATGGCCAGCAGCACGAGCAGAACGATGGGGGGAATGAAGCGCGCGCGCATGGTCCGCGGACTTTACCCGCGCTCCCCGCACGGCCCGCCAAAGGCGGCGCACCGCCGGTCCGCGAAATGCGAACAAAGCGGCAATGCGCGCGGCTCGTCGGGCCGGGGAGGGGGCATCACTTGAGGTTGTAGAACGCGCCGCGGCCCGGGTACACGGCGATGTCGCCGAGGTCTTCCTCGATGCGCAGCAGCTGGTTGTACTTGGCGATGCGGTCCGAGCGCGAGAGCGAGCCGGTCTTGATCTGGCCGGCGTTGGTGCCCACGGCGATGTCGGCGATGGTGCTGTCCTCGGTCTCGCCCGAGCGGTGCGAGATCACGGCGGTGTAGCCGGCGCGCTTGGCCATCTCGATCGCGGCGAAGGTCTCGGTCAGGGTGCCGATCTGGTTGATCTTGATCAGGATCGAGTTGGCGATGCCCTTCTCGATGCCTTCCTGCAGGATCTTGGTGTTGGTGACGAACAGGTCGTCGCCCACCAGCTGCACGCGCTTGCCCAGGCGTTCGGTCAGGTGCTTCCAGCCGTCCCAGTCGCCTTCGTGCATGCCGTCCTCGATGCTGATGATCGGGTACTTGTCGACCCAGGTCGCCAGCATGTCGGTCCAGTTCTCGGCCGACAGCGAGAGGTTCTCGCCCGACAGCACGTACTTGCCGTCCTTGTAGAACTCGCTCGCGGCGCAGTCCAGGCCCAGTGCGATCTGCTCGCCGGCCACGTAGCCGGCCTTGTCGATGGCTTCGAGGATCAGCTGGATCGCCGCTTCGTGGCTCTCGACGCTCGGCGCGAAACCGCCTTCGTCGCCCACGGCGGTGCTGATGCCGCGGTCGCCCAGGATCTTCTTGAGCGCATGGAACACCTCGGCGCCGTAGCGCACGGCTTCGCGGAAGCTCGGCGCGCCCACGGGGATGATCATGAACTCCTGCAGGTCCAGGCTGTTGTTGGCGTGCGCGCCGCCGTTGATGACGTTCATCATCGGCACCGGCATCTGCATGCCGCCCATGCCGCCGAAGTAGCGATACAGCGGCAGGCCCGATTCCTCGGCGGCCGCGCGGGCCACGGCCATCGACACGGCCAGCGTGGCGTTGGCGCCCAGGCGGCCCTTGTTGTCGGTGCCGTCGAGGTCGATCATCGTGCGGTCGAGGAAGGCCTGTTCGCTGGCATCGAGGCCGAGCACGGCTTCGGAGATCTCGGTGTTGATGTTCTCCACGGCCTTGAGCACGCCCTTGCCGAGGTAGCGCTTCTTGTCGCCGTCGCGCAGCTCGATGGCTTCGCGCGAACCGGTGGATGCGCCCGAGGGCACGGCCGCGCGGCCCATGGTGCCCGATTCGAGCAGCACGTCGCACTCGACGGTGGGATTGCCGCGGCTGTCGAGGATCTCGCGGCCGACGATGTCAACGATTGCACTCATCTTCTTTTCTTTCTCCAGTAAAAACGGATCACAGACCTTCGACGACGATCATGCGCATGATCGCGGCACCCTGGCGCGCTGCGCGCGCCTTGCCGTATTCGGGCGAGCCGTCGAACTTCTTCGCGGCCTCGACGCTCGGGAACTTGAGGATCACGATGCGCTGCGGCGCCCAGTCGCCCTCGAGCACCTCGACCTTGCCGCCACGCACGCAGACCTCGGCGCCATGCGCCTGCATGGCGGCGGTCGACCACTTCTTGTACTCCTCGTACTGGGTCGGGTTCGTGACTTCGACGTTGGCGATGATGTAGGCGCTGGTCATGCCACCGCCTTCAGTGCCTTGCCCGTATTGCCGGCGCCCTGGCCCTTGTGGTCGAGCGCGGCCTTGATGAAGGCGTTGAACAGCGGATGGCCGCTCCACGGCGTGGACTTGAACTCGGGATGGAACTGCACGCCCATGAACCAGGGGTGCACGTCCTGCGGCAGCTCGACGATCTCGGTGAGCTGCTCGCGCTGCGTGAGCGCGGAGATCACGAGGCCGGCCTTGCGCAGCTGGTCGAGGTAGTTGACGTTGGCTTCGTAGCGGTGGCGATGGCGCTCGGTGACCACGTCGCCGTAGATGCTGTGGGCCAGCGTGCCGTCGGTCACGTCGGAGCTCTGCGCGCCCAGGCGCATGGTGCCGCCGAGGTCGGACTTCTCGTTGCGGACCTTGATCGTGCCGTCGGCGTCCTTCCACTCGGTGATCAGCGCGATCACGGGGCAGGAGGTCTCGGGGTCGAACTCGGTGCTGTTGGCATCGGGCAGGCCGGCCACGTGGCGTGCGTACTCGATGGTGGCGACCTGCATGCCCAGGCAGATGCCGAGGTAGGGCACCTTGCCTTCGCGCGCGAAGCGGGCCGCGAGAATCTTGCCCTCGACGCCGCGCTGGCCGAAGCCGCCGGGCACGAGGATCGCGTCGTACTTGGCCAGGCGCGAGACGTCCTGCGCGGTGATGGTCTCGGAGTCGACGTAGTCGATCTTCACGCGCGCATGGTTCTTCATGCCGGCGTGGCGCAGCGCCTCGTTGAGCGACTTGTAGCTGTCCGACAAGTCGACGTACTTGCCGACCATGGCGATCGAGACCTCCTGCTGCGGATGCTCGACCTCGTAGACGAGTTCGTCCCAGCGCGAGAGCTTGGCCGGCGGCGTGTTGATGCGCAGCTTGTCGCAGATCAGGCCATCGAGGCCCTGCTCGTGCAGCATGCGCGGCACCTTGTAGATGGTGTCCACGTCCCACATCGAGATCACGCCCCATTCGGGCACGTTCGAGAACAGCGAGATCTTGGCGCGTTCGTCGTCGGGGATCGGGCGGTCGGCGCGGCACAGCAGGGCGTCGGCCTGGATGCCGATCTCGCGCAGCTTCTGCGCCGTGTGCTGCGTGGGCTTGGTCTTGAGCTCGCCGGCGGCGGCGATCCAGGGCACGTAGCTCAGGTGCACGAAGGCCGAGTTGTTCGGGCCCATGCGCAGGCTCATCTGGCGCACGGCCTCGAGGAAGGGCAGCGACTCGATGTCGCCCACGGTGCCGCCGATCTCGACGATGGCCACGTCGACCTCGTGCGCGGTGCCGATGCCGGCGCCGCGCTTGACGTATTCCTGAATCTCGTTGGTGATGTGCGGGATCACCTGCACCGTCTTGCCGAGGTAGTCGCCGCGGCGTTCCTTCTCGAGCACGGTCTTGTAGATCTGGCCGGTCGTGAAGTTGTTGGCCTTGCGCATGCGCGTCGTGATGAAGCGCTCGTAGTGGCCGAGGTCCAGGTCGGTTTCAGCACCATCGTCGGTGACGAACACCTCGCCGTGCTGGAACGGCGACATCGTGCCGGGGTCGACGTTGATGTAGGGATCGAGCTTGATGAGGGTGACTTTGAGGCCGCGGGATTCGAGGATCGCGGCCAGCGAGGCGGAGGCGATTCCCTTGCCGAGGGAAGACACCACACCACCTGTGACGAAGACAAATTTGGTCATGCCAGTTCCGGACGCGAGGACCGGGCAGTGGGAAATTGAGATTATAGGTGTGCCCCCGGCGACACCCGGCGCGGGTGGACACTGTTACCTCGCCCGGCGCGGGACATCGGGGCTGCCGCGAACGACCGTTCGCCCCAGGGCGCGGCGGGGATGCGCGGGTCATTACACTCCGCCCCACCATGCAAGACCTCGCCGGCAAACACATCGTTCTGGGACTCACGGGCGGCATCGCCTGCTACAAATCGGCCGAGCTGTGCCGGCTGTTCGTGAAGGCGGGGGCCACGGTCCAGGTCGTCATGACCGAATCGGCCGAGCAGTTCATGACGCCGGTGACGATGCAGGCGCTGTCGGGCCGGTCCGTCTACACCTCGCAGTGGGACGCGCGCGAGCCCAACAACATGCCGCACATCAACCTGAGCCGCGAGGCCGACGCGATCGTGCTCGCGCCCTGCAGTGCCGACTTCATCGCACGCCTGGTGCAGGGCCGCTCCGACGAGCTGCTGAGCCTGCTGTGCCTGGCGCGCCCGCGCGACCGCGTGCCGCTGCTGCTCGCGCCCGCCATGAACCGCGAGATGTGGATGCATCCCGCGACCCAGCGCAACCTGGCGCAGGTGGCCGCCGACGGCGCCACCGTGCTCGGCGTGGGCAACGGCTGGCAGGCCTGCGGCGAGACCGGCGACGGTCGCATGCTCGAGCCGGCCCAGTTGCTGGAAGACATCACCGCCTTCTTCCATCCCAAGCTGCTCGCGGGCCAGCACCTGCTGGTGACGGCAGGGCCGACTTTCGAGGCGCTCGATCCCATCCGCGGCATCACCAACCACTCGTCGGGCAAGATGGGTTTCGCCATCGCCCGGGCCGCGCGCGAAGCCGGCGCCGAGGTCACGCTGGTGGCCGGGCCGGTCCACCTGCCGACGCCGCGCGGCGTCACCCGCATCGACGTGCGCTCGGCGCAGGAGATGCTCGCGGCGACCGTCGGCGCATCGTCGCGTGCTAGCGTTTTCGTAGCAACGGCGGCGGTCGCCGACTGGCGCCCCGCGACCCAGAGCGACCAGAAGATCAAGAAGGACGGCAGCGGCAAGACGCCGGTGCTCGAATTCGTCGAGAACCCCGACATCCTGCTGACCGTGGCGCGCGGCGAGCGCGCGCAGGCGAAGAAGCTGTTCTGCGTGGGCTTCGCGGCCGAGAGCGAGAACCTCGTCGCGCATGCCAAGGCCAAGCGCGAGCGCAAGGGCATCCCTCTGCTGGTGGGCAATATCGGCCCGCTGACCTTCGGCCAGGACGACAATGCGCTGCTGCTCGTGGACGCTGATGGCGTGCGCGAACTGCCTCGCGCGCCCAAGCTCACGCTGGCGCGCGAGCTCATGACGGAGATCGCGGCGCGGCTGCCCGACTGGAGGGTCTGATGAAGGCTGAATGGAACACCCCGCCCAATGGCGACTTCGTGCGCTATGTCGAGGGGCTGACGGCCCAGGCCGCGCGCAATCTCGGGCGTGGCCAGGCGGACGTGACCGGCGAACACGGCCTCGACGTCGGCATGACGCAGACCGCGGGACCGGGCGCGGTGGTGCCGCCGGCGCAGGCCCGCGCGCGTGCCGCGGCCACGAAGGCCGCCAAGTCCGAGTCCGCGCAGGGCGGGCCCTTCGGTGCGCTCACCAAACCCATCCTCGGCGTGGCCGGCGTGGCCTTCGTGATCCTGTGGTCGATCGGCGTGCCGATCTACGTGCTGGTGGTGCTGGCCGGCCTGGCCTTCTGGTTCGCCGGCAAGCTCAAGACGCTGGCCTTCCCGGGCGCGGCCAAGTGGCAGCAGGTGCTCGAGGAGGCGAACCGCCGCGGGACCGAATCTCAACAAGGAAAAGCAAGCAAGTGAAAGTCGACGTCCGCATCCTCGATCCCCGCATGGTGGAACAGTTGCCCACCTACGCCACGCCCGGCAGCGCGGGGCTCGATCTCAGGGCCTGCATCGATGCGCCCGTCACGCTGGAGCCCAATGCCTGGCAGCTGGTGGGCACCGGCATCGCGATCCACCTCGGCGACCCGGCCTATGCGGCGATGATCCTGCCGCGCTCGGGCCTGGGCCACAAGCACGGCATCGTGCTGGGCAACCTGGTCGGTCTGATCGACAGCGACTACCAGGGCGAACTCAAGATCAGCGCCTGGAACCGCAGCGACACGCCCTTCGTGCTGCAGCCGATGGAGCGGCTCGCGCAGCTGGTCATCGTGCCGGTGGTGCAGGCGAAGTTCCATGTCGTCACCGAGTTCGCGCCCACGCAGCGCGGCGAGGGCGGCTACGGTTCCACCGGCAAGCACTGACCGGCAGCTGACCGCGACCACGCGCAACCGCGCGCAACGGCGCGTATCGCGGCGGTAAAGAACGGAACCTCGACAGCCGGCTCCGGCTCACAGGTTTCAGCTTGTGTCCTTGCGTCATCGCCGCGGCCACTGCGGCGTTGAACACACAGGCGGGTGCGCCGGTCCTTCACAGGGCGCACCGTTCTTTCCGAGGAGCCTTTCAACATGAAGATCTCAATGCGCTTCGTTTCCGTCACCGCATCCGTGCTGGCCCTGGCCACGCTCACTGCCTGCGTGGCACCCGCACCGGTCTACCAGACCTCCCGCTATCCCTATCAGCCGCCGCCGCAGGCCGTGCCCTACCGCGAGGCCGCCTACGTCGAGTACGGCCACGTGGCGAACATCGAGGTGCTGCGCAGCGAGACCGCCGGCACCGGCACCAGCGGCGGCGGTGCCGTGGCCGGTGGCGTCATCGGCGGCGTGGTGGGCAACCAGTTCGGCCACGGCAATGGCCGCGCGGCCGCCACCGCGCTCGGCGTGATCGGCGGCGCGTTGCTGGGCAACACCATCGAGGCGCAGCAGAACGGTCCGCGCGCCTACGAGAGCTACCGCATCTCGGTGCAGACCGACCGCGGCGGCTACCGTGCCTTCGACGTGCAGCACCCGGGCGACCTGCGCATCGGCGACCGCGTGCGCATAGACAACGGCCAGCTCTCGCGCATGTAGTCCTGCGATCGCCGGATCGCATCGGTCGAAAAAAAGCCGGGCTCTGCCCGGCTTTGTCGTTGATGCGGTCGAGGGATCAGTGCAGCGTGCCGTTGCCCGGCGAGACCGGCTGCACCTTGAAGAAGGCCGTGCCCGCGGTGCCGCGGCCGATCTCTTCCTCGGTGGCTTCGCGCACCGAACGCACGAGGATGTCGAGCCGGATCGCGATGCCCGCCAGCGGATGGTTGCCGTCGAGCACGAGGTGCTCGGGTAGATCTCGGACACCGTGTACATCGCATCCTTCGGGATGTTCTCGCTCACGCCCGCGGGCAGCGCGCTGCCCTCGAAGCTCATGCCTTCCTCGGTGCCTTCGGGGAAGAGGGCGCGCGGCTCGAGGAAGAGCAACTGGTCGTTGAAGTCGCCGAAGCCTTGTTCGGGCTCGACCTGCAGCTGGACGCGGTCGCCGGGCTCATGGCCCTGCAGGGCCGCCTCGATCACGTCGAACAGATCGTCGCCGCCGATCAGGAATTCGACCGGTTCGTCGAGCACGTCCAGCACATCGCCGAGCGTGTCTTTCAGGGTCCAGGTCAGGCCGACCACGCATTGTTCAGAGATTTCCATTGCAGAATTCTCCCATGGAGATCACAACACCGCTGCCCCTGCTGGGCGGCCTGAGCGCCGCGCAGTTCATGCGGCGGCACTGGCAGAAGAAACCGCTGCTGGTGCGACAGGCGGTGCCCGACATGGTGCCACCCATCGACCGTTCCGCGCTGTTCGCGCTGGCCGAACGCGAGGAGGTCGAATCCCGGCTGATCCGCCACGGCAAGGCCGGCTGGAGCCTGAAGCACGGCCCGCTGCCGCGCCGCTCGCTGCCCTCGCTGAAGCAGGCCGCCTGGACCCTGCTGGTGCAGGGCGTGGACCTGCACCACGAGGGCATCCATGCGCTGCTGCGGCAGTTCAGCTTCCTGCCCGACGCGCGGCTCGACGACCTGATGATCAGCTACGCGAGCGACGGCGGCGGCGTGGGCGCGCATTTCGACAGCTACGACGTGTTCCTGCTGCAGGCACAGGGCCGGCGCCGCTGGTCCATCGGCAAGCAGGGCGACCTGCGGCTGCAGCCCGACGTGCCGCTCAAGATCCTCGAGCGCTTCGAGCCCGAGCAGAGCTTCGTGCTCGAGCCCGGCGACATGCTCTACCTGCCGCCGCGCTATGCGCACGACGGCGTGGCGGTCGGCGGCGACTGCATGACCTTCTCGATCGGGCTGCGTTCGCCGTCCGCGGGCGAGCTCGGCGCCGATCTGCTCGCGCGCATCGCGCAGGCCCATGCCGACGAACTCGAGGACGCGGGCCCGTCGGCCGCCGTGCGCTATCGCGATCCCGCGCAGCCCGCGGTCGAGGCGCCCGGTGCCATGCCCGCCGCGCTGCAGGCCTTCGCGCGCAAGGCGGTCGAGATGGCGCTGCGCGATCCCGATGCGATCGACCGCGCGCTCGGCGAGTCGCTGACCGAGCCCAAGGCCAGCACCTGGTTCGACGAGGGCGGCGAGGCGCCCGACGAGCTGCATGCGGTGCGGCTGGACCGTCGCACGCGCATGCTCTACGACGCGCGCCATCTCTACATCAACGGCGAGAGCTTTCGCGCGGGCGGTGCCGATGCCACGCTGATGCGGCGCCTCGCTGACCGGCGCGCACTCGGGCCGCGCGAACTCGCGAAGGCCAGCGACGATGCACTCTCGCTGCTGGCCGAATGGTGCGAGGCGGGCTGGCTGCATGCCGAGTGACACCGCGTTGCCGTCGCCGCTGCCCGAGGGCCGCTTCGACGGCCGCGAGGCATTCGACCAACTGCTGCGCACCGCGCTCGCGTCGGCCGCGCGGCAGGGCTGGAAGGAACTGATCTTCAGCGACCCCGACTTCGCCGACTGGCCGCTGGGCGAACGTGCGAGCATCGAGGCGCTGCAGGCCTGGTCGGCCAGCGGCCGCAGGCTGGTGCTGCTGGCCGAGCGCTTCGACGGCATGGAGCGCCGGCATGCGCGCTTCGTCGGCTGGCGCCGCACCTGGGACCACATCGTCGAATGCCGCGCGCTGCGCGTGCCGCATGCGCAGGCGGGCAGCGGCGTGCCGAGCGCGTGGTGGACGCCCTCGTGGTTCATTCATCGCATCGACGTCGAGCATGGCCGCGGTCTCAGCAGCGCCGATGCACGCGCGCGCAGCGCGCTGCGCGAGTCGATCGAGGAATGCTGGCGCCAGGCCCGGCCCGCCTTTCCCGCGAGCACGCTGGGCTTGTAAGCCAATGCCGCGAATCCCGCGGCCAGACATAAGAGCGACGGCATGCGGGTCTAGAATTTTTTTCGTCCCTCAAGACCTTCATTGCCAAAGGAGCCTTTTCATGAAGAAGACAACGTCCGTCCTGCTCGCCTCGCTGCTCGCCGCTTCCGCCCTGGTGGCTTGCGGCAAGAAGGAGGATGCGGCGCCCGCCGTGACCACGCCGCCGCCCGCGCCCGTGACCGAGCCCGCGCCGGCCCCCGCACCCGCACCTGCCGCATCGGCTCCGTCGGCGGGCGCCTGGCACCCTCGGCGGCGGCATCGTCGGCACTCGATGCGGCCAATGCCGCGACCGAAGCCGCGAAGAAGGGCGAAGCGCCGAGCAAGTAAGCCGTCGCCGCACACGAAGCAAAGCCGCCTCCAGGGCGGCTTTCTTCATGGGGCTTTCAATCGCCTTTCAATCGGCTGCCGATAGGCCCCCGATCGCGGCGTGCGTTCAGACGTCGAGCCAGGGCGAGCCTTCGGCCGCGCTCGCGGTGAGCATCTCCGCCTCGTTGCCGCCGAGTGCCTGTGCCATCAGCTGGCGCACGATCTCGGGCCGGTTGTTCTGTTCGCTCAGGTGCGCCGCGACCACGTGGCGCAACCCGTCGTGCAGCAGCGCGCGCGCGATGTCCGCGGCGGCCTGGTTCGAGAGGTGGCCGTAGTTGCCGCCCACGCGCATCTTCAGGAACGGCGGATAGGCCGAGTTGGCCAGCAGCTCGCTGTCGTGGTTGAACTCCAGCAGCAGCGAATGCGCGCCGCCCAATCGCGCAAGCACGTGGGTGGTGGCATGGCCGAGGTCGGTCAGCACGCCGAGCGTGCGGTTGCCGTCGGTGCAGCGCAGCTGCAGCGGCTCGCGCGCATCGTGCGGCACGGTGAAGGGATGCACCGAGAGATCGCCGACCGCGAAGTCCTCGTCGTCGCGCGCGAGGCGCAGCTGCCCTTCGAAGTCGCGCCCGCCCGTGGCGAGCCAGGTGCCTTCGCTCATCCAGACGGGAATGCGGTTGCGCCGCGAGAGGGTGTGGGCGCAGCCGATGTGATCGCCGTGTTCGTGCGTGACGAAGATGGCATCGATGTCGCTCGCGGCGAGCCCGGCGCGGGCCAGCCGCTGATCGAGCTGGCGGATGCCGAAGCCGCAGTCGATCAGGAGCCGGGAAGTGCGGCCGCCGCTGGTCGCCTCGACCAGCGCGGCATTGCCCGTGCTGCCGCTGCCGAGGCTTCGGAAGCGGAGCATGGGACTTACCTCAGGTCGTCGGCGATGACCTTGACGATGCGCTCGGCGTTGACCGAGGTCTCGGGCGCGCCGGCTTCGTTCTGCACCGACACCGTGCTGTTCTCGCCCTGGCTCTTGATCAGGATGCGGAACTTGAGCGGCGACTCGGTCTTGCTCGAGCTGAACAGCTTGCCGAAGAAGCCGGGCTCCTTCTTGTCGGGGTTCGGCGGCACGTAGCGCACGAAGTAGACGCCGGCGCTGCGGTCGCGGTCTTCCACCGTGAAGCCGGTGCGGTCGAGCGCGAGGCCGACGCGGCGCCATGCGCGGTCGAAGCCGTCGTTGAGCTGCACGATCGGCTGGCCGCCGACGTTGGACACGCGGGCGGTCTGCACCGGTGCCGCGGCGGCGGTGGCCGCGACCTGCTTGGCCTGCTCCTGCGAGACGCCGAGCTTGACCATCAGGCGGCGCAGGAATTCGGCTTCGAGTTCGGGGTCGGACGGACGCGGCTGCCAGACGGTCTGGTCCTGGCGCGTGGTCGTGTAGACCTCCTGCATGCCACGGTGGCTGATGTAGATCTCGGTGCCGGTCGGCGTGCGCTCCATGCGGGTGCGGAAGCGGTCGAGTTCGCCGGTGGAGTAGACCGAGTCGACCAGCTTGCCCAGCGTGCCGCGGATGATGTCCTGCGGCAGCTCGGCGCGGTTCTCGGCCCAGTCGGTTTCCATGATGCCGAGGTTGCGCTGCTCGGTGGTCAGCAGGAAGCCGCTTTCCTGCCAGAAGTCCTTGACCGGATCCCAGAGCTGGTCGGGCGAGCGGTTGATGACCAGCCAGCGCTGCGAGCCGGTGCGCTCCATGCGCACGTCGCCGAGGTTGGAGACGGCGGTGGGCACGCCCGGCGCGTTGGCGACGCCGGTCTGGTAGGAGTTGGCGGTGACGGCACCGCCGGGGATGGCGTAGCGGTTGTCACGCGCGAGCTGGGACAGGTCGGGCGGCACTTCGAGCGTCGGGGCCTTGCCGGCGCTCTTGTAGTCGATCTTGTCGCTCTCGAGAACGGAGCAGGCGGCGAGGCTGGCGACGAGGGCCAGGAGTGCGAATCGCGAGAGGTACTTCAACGTCGTCTTCCTTGTTGGAATGGTTCGGTCAATCGATGGGCCGCTGTGCCCGCCCGTTCTGAGCTCGGTTCAGGCAAAAGGTTGCTTAACCTCGGACGCGGCAGGGTAAAAGAAGATCGTGGAGGGATTGTGGAGGGGGAGGGCGCGTCGGCGCGCATCAGTCCTTGAGCAGCCCGGTCGCGCGCAGCGCGGCCTCGACCGCCGGACGGTTGGCCTCGGAGAGCTCGGTCAGCGGCAGCCGCAGCGCACCGCCGCAGAGGCCGAGGCGGGACATGGCCCACTTGAGCGGAATCGGATTGGGTTCGACGAAGAGATTGCGGTGCAGCGGCATCAGCTCGAACTGGATCTGCATCGCGCGCTTCACGTCGCCCGCGAGCGCGGCCACGCAGAGCTCGTGCATCTTGCGCGGCGCCACGTTGGCCGTGACGCTGATGTTGCCCTTGCCGCCGCACAGCATGAGCGCCACGGCGGTCGGGTCGTCGCCCGAGTAGACGGCGAAGCGCTCGGGCAGGTCGCGGATGAGCCACTGCGCGCGCTCGATGTTGCCGGTGGCTTCCTTGATGCCGATGATGCCGGGCACCTGGGCCAGGCGCAGCACGGTGTCGTGCGCCATATCGGCGACCGTGCGGCCGGGCACGTTGTACAGCACGGTGGGCAGGTCGCCCACGGCTTCGGCGATGGCCTTGAAGTGCTGGTACTGGCCCTCTTGCGTGGGCTTGTTGTAGTAGGGGACGACCTGGAGCTGGGAATTCGGCACCCACGCCCTTGGCGAACTTGGCGAGCTCGATCGCTTCCTTGGTCGAGTTGGCGCCGCAGCCGGCCATGACGGGTACGCGGCCCCGGGCCTGCTCGACCGACACGCGGATGATTTCGCAGTGTTCTTCCACGTCGACCGTGGGCGATTCGCCGGTGGTGCCGACGACGCCGAGGCAGTCGGTGCCTTCGTCGATGTGCCAGTCGATCAGCCGGCGCAGCGCGGGATAGTCAACGCTGCCGTCGTCGTGCATCGGCGTGGCCAGCGCGACGATGCTGCCTGTGAGTTGCTCCAAGGGGGAATCTCTTTGTCGTGGACGAAAGCACGCATTCTAATAGCGCACCCCCCGCCCGCCACCCGGGCGGCCCCGGGTCCCGAGGGGGTGGTCAGGCGGCCTTCAGCGGATGGCGCGCCGGCGGCTCCTCCGCTGCGGCGGGCGCCCGGACCGCCGCGATGCGCTGCACGAAGCGCGCCGGCTCGCTCAGGAAACCGTCCTCGTAGGCCACCACGCGCAGCCCCTCGCAGGCGGCCAGCAGCTCGCCCGGGCGCAGCAGGAAGTCGGGCCGCGAGGGCTTGCCCACGCTCTCGTTGCCCGCGGCGAAGGTCTCGTAGAGCAGCACGCCGCCGGGCGCCACGGCCGCGACGATGTCGGCCAGCCGCGCCCGCCACAGGTAGTTGGTGACGACCACCGCGCCGAAGCCCTGGCCGGCGAAGGGCCAGGGGCCGTCCTCGATGTCGGCGGTGACGACCGTGCCGAAGGCGGCCGCGGCCGCCGTGGCCTCGGGCGAGCGGTCGACGCCGGTGGCCGGGTGCCCGCGCCGCGCGAACCAGTGCATGTGGCGGCCGGCGCCGCAGGCCACGTCGAGCACGCTGGCGCCCGGCGCCAGCAGGTGGCTCCAGCGCACGATCCATTCCGAGGGCGCCGACAGCCCGTGGAGCGGGGCAGGGGGATTGGTTACATCTTTCATGGCGCCTTGCGCCCGCGGGGGCGCGCGAACGGTCAGAAGCACGACCAGATCTGGTCGACCAGCATCACCGCGAATTCGGGGTGGGTGTAGAGGCTGAACACGCCCGCCAGCGCCAGCGCCGCGGCGGCGAACCAGCCGGTGCGTGCGAGCCGTTGGCGCGAGAGGGGTGTCATGGCCGCCATTGTGATCCCGGCTCAGCCCGCGTATCAGCCCGCGTGCGCGGCGGGCCGGCCCACCGGGCGCGCGATCGCGCTCTCGCGCACCGGCAGGTTGACAAGCGCCGCGAACACCCCGAGCGCGATCGCGAGATACCAGACCACGTCGTAGCTGCCCGTGGTGTCGTAGAGGTAGCCGCCGAGCCAGACGCCGAGGAAGGAGCCGACCTGGTGGCTCAGGAACACGAAGCCGCTGAGCATCGAGAGGTGGGCCACGCCGAAGATGCCCGCCACGATCGCGTTGGTGGCCGGTACCGTCGAGAGCCAGAGGAAGCCCATCGCGGCCGAGAACAGGTAGACGCTCAGCGGCGAGGTCGGCACCACGAGGAACAGCGCGATGGACACCGCCCGCGCGAAGTAGATCGCGGCCAGGATCTTGCGCTTGGCGAGCTTCTGGCCCAGCAGCCCCACCGTGTAGGTGCCGAACACGTTGAACAGGCCGATCAGCGCCAGCGCATAGCCGGCCACGTCGGCCGGCAGGCTCTTGTCGCGCAGGTAGGTCGGCATGTGGATGCCGATGAAGGCGAGCTGGAAGCCGCAGACGAAGTAGCCGGCCATCAGCAGGCCGAAGCTCGGATAGCGGAAGGCCTCGCCCACGGCCTGCAGCACCGACTGCTCGCGCTGCGCGGCCGCCGCCTCGCGCCGCGGCTCACGCAGGCCGAAGGCCAGCGGCACGATCACCAGCACCAGCACCGCGACCACCGCCAGCGCGGTCTGCCAGCCGAACTGGCCGATCAGCCGGCCCTCGACCGGCGCCATCAGGAACTGGCCGAAGGAGCCGGCCGCCGCCGCCACCCCCATGGCCCACGAGCGCCGCTCGACCGGGATCTGCCGCCCGATCACGCCGTAGATCACCGCGTAGGTGGTGCCGGCCTGGGCCGCGCCGATCAGCAGGCCCGCGCTCAAGGTGAACAGCAGCGGCGTCGGCGAATGCGCCATGCCCAGCAGGCCCAGCGCATAGAACACCGCCCCGCCGATCAGCACCCGGAACGCCCCGAAACGGTCGGCCAGCATGCCCGCGAACACCCCGAAGACGCCCCACGAGAGGTTCTGTATCGCCAGCGCGAACGAGAAGGTCTGCCGGCTCCAGTCCTGCGCCTGCGTGATCGGCTGCAGCCAGAGCCCGAAGCCATGGCGGATGCCCATCGAGAGCGTGACGATCATGGCGCCGCAGAACAGCACCTGCCTGATCGAGAGGGTGGGAGTGGGAGACGGTTGCATGCGGCGACTGTAGCCAAGAGCCGGCTGCGGCATGCGCGCCGCCGGCGACAGCCATTGATGATTTATCGGCGGCAGATCGATGCGTGAATCGCATCAAAATCGCGCCGTGCCGCGCACCTGTATACACATCCAGTTCTTTTCCCGGCGACTGACTACAATCCGCCCCCATGGCGACTCCCCCCAAGACTCCAACCAGTTCCTCCGACGCCTCCGGCTACTCCGAAGGCTCGATCCGCGTGCTCAAGGGCCTCGAGCCCGTCAAGCAGCGCCCGGGCATGTACACCCGCACGGACAACCCGCTGCACATCATCCAGGAAGTGATCGACAACGCGGCCGACGAAGCGCTCGCGGGCCACGGCAAGAAGATCAGGGTCACGCTGCATGCCGACGGCTCGGTCGCCATCGAGGACGACGGCCGCGGCATCCCGTTCGGCCTGCATCCCGAGGAGAAGGCGCCCGTGGTCGAGCTGGTCTACACCCGGCTGCACGCGGGCGGCAAGTTCGACAAGGGCTCGGGCGGCGCCTACAGCTTCTCGGGCGGCCTGCACGGCGTGGGCGTGTCGGTGACCAATGCGCTGTCGAAGCGGCTCGAGGTGACGACGCACCGCGAAGGCTCGGTGGCGAAGCTGGCCTTCAGCGGCGGCGACGTGATCGAGCAGCTCGAGGTCCGCAAGCTCGAGGCCGGCGAGCGCAAGCAGGGCACCACGGTGCGCGCCTGGCCCGACGCCAAGTACTTCGAGTCCTCGGCGCTGCCGATGGGCGAGCTCACCCACCTGCTGCGCAGCAAGGCGGTGCTGATGCCCGGCGTGAGCGTCACGCTGGTCAACGAGAAGACCAAGGAAACGCAGCAGTGGCTCTACAAGGGCGGCCTCAGCGACTACCTGATGCAGACGCTCAACGGCGATCCGGTGATTCCGCTGTTCGAGGGCAGCGGCCATGCCGACAAGAACGCCGACAACTTCGCCGAGGGCGAGGGCGCCGACTGGTGCGTGGCCTTCACGGAAGACGGCCAGCCGGTGCGCGAGAGCTACGTCAACCTGATCCCCCACCAGCGCCGGCGGCACGCACGAGAGCGGCCTGCGCGACGGCCTGTTCACGGCGGTCAAGGGCTTCATCGAGCTGCACTCGCTGCTGCCCAAGGGTGTGAAGCTCCTGCCCGAGGACGTGTTCGCGCGCGCTTCCTATGTGCTCAGCGCCAAGGTGCTCGATCCCCAGTTCCAGGGCCAGATCAAGGAACGCCTGAACTCGCGCGACGCGGTGCGGCTGGTGTCGAGCTTCGTGCGCCCGGCGCTCGAGCTGTGGCTCAACCAGCACGTCGACTACGGCCGCAAGCTCGCCGAACTGGCGATCAAGGCCGCCCAGACGCGCCAGCGCGCGGGCCAGAAGGTCGAGAAGCGCAAGGGCTCGGGCGTGGCCGTGCTGCCGGGCAAGCTGACCGACTGCGAGAGCAAGGACATCGGCCACAACGAAGTCTTCCTGGTCGAGGGCGACTCGGCCGGCGGCAGCGCCAAGATGGGCCGCGACAAGGAAAGCCAGGCCATCCTGCCGCTGCGCGGCAAGGTGCTCAACACCTGGGAGGTCGAGCGCGACCGGCTGTTCGCCAACACCGAAATCCACGACATCTCGGTGGCGGTGGGCGTCGATCCGCACGGCCCCGACGACACGCCCGACCTCAGCGGGCTGCGCTACGGCAAGATCTGCATCCTCTCCGATGCCGACGTGGACGGCTCGCACATCCAGGTGCTGCTGCTCACGCTGTTCTTCCGGCACTTCCCCAAGTTGATCGAAACCGGCCACGTGTATGTCGCGAAGCCGCCATTGTTCCGGGTCGACGCGCCCCGCGCGCGGCAAGAAACCGGCCTCCAAGGTCTATGCGCTCGACGAGGGGGAACTGACCGCCACGCTCGACAAGCTGCGCAAGGACGGCGTGCGCGAAGGCGCCTGGAGCATCAGCCGCTTCAAGGGCCTGGGCGAAATGAGCGCGGAACAATTGTGGGAAACCACGCTCAATCCGGACACCCGGCGCCTGATGCAGGTCCAATTGGGCCGTTTCGACTTCAGCGCCACCCAGGGCGAGATCACCAAGCTCATGGGCAAGGGCGAAGCCGCGGCGCGGCGCGAACTGATGGAACTGCGCGCCGACGACGTCGACATCGATGTTTGATTCCACCCCGCATGTCCCTCCTCAAGCCTTCGCTGCTCCTGGCCTTCCTGCTGCTCGCGCTGCAGGGGCCGGCGCGCGCCGCTGACGTCTACGGCTACATCGACGCCAACGGCGTGGCGCACTTCGCGGCCGAGAAGGTCGACGAGCGCTACCAGGTGTTCTTCCGCGACGGCCAGAGCTTCGACACCACGCAGGGCATCTCGCCGCTCGGCCGCCTCGGCCGCGGCAACCGCAAGCTCGACGGCAAGTTCGACGGCAAGGTGTCGCCGGCCTCGCAGACGCTGCTGGCCATGTTCGAGGCCTCGCCGAGCTACAAGATCGCCAAGAGCGCGCTGCGCGATGCCTCGAACAAGCATGCGATCGACTACGAGCTGCTGCAGGCGCTGATCGCCACCGAGTCGGGTTTCGACGCGCATGCCGTCTCGCCCAAGGGCGCGCGCGGGCTGATGCAGCTGATGCCCGGCACCGCGCAGCGCTACGGCGTGGCGGGCGACCAGCGTGCGAGCCTCGAGAAGAAGCTGTTCGACCCGCGCATCAACATCGCCGCCGGCTCGCACTACCTGCGCGACCTGATCGCGATGTTCCCGGGCCAGATCGAGCTGGCGCTGGCGGCCTACAACGCGGGCGAGGGCGCGGTGCAGCGCGCGGGCAACAAGATCCCGAACTACAAGGAAACGCAGAACTACGTGCAGACGGTGCTGCAGCTCTACGCCTACCTCAAGCCCTCGGTGGCCCGGGGCGGCGGCCTGCGCGGCGGCAAGACGCCGGGGCGCATCCGCATGGAGATGACGGTGCCCGCCGGCGGCGCGATCGGCCGCGGCAACATGCCCCCGGATTCGCCGCGCAGCCTGCCGGCGATGCCGGCCGTGCCCGAGTCGGCCGCGCCGCCCGCCGCCGATGCCGGCGCCGGCGATCCCCCCGCTTCGCCGCTGTCGTGAGCGCAGCGTCCCGCGAGCGAGCGCCTTCGCCCGCCCCGACCATCCCAAGAACGAGGAGACCGCGATGCAACGCCGAGATTTCGTCCTGGCCGGCGCCGCCGCGCTGAGCGGTGCCGCGCGCGCCCAGCATCCGGCCTCGCACGCCGCGCCGCAGCCCGTGCCGTCCTCGGCCGAGCCCTATGCGCGGCTGCAGGGCGGCGTGCCGCACCACATGACGCCCGAGCAGGAGGCGCAGCGCGTCACCGACAGCCCCGCGCCGCGCGGCCCGCAGGGGCGCTGGACGGCGCGCGCGGCGCTGCCGCTCCCGCGCAGCGAGATGGCCTGGGCCACGGCCGCGCAGGGCCGCATGCACGTGGTCGGCGGTTACGGCGAGGGCGCGGTCAACCGCGACTACCACCACATCTACGACCCGCAGGCCGACCGCTGGCTCGACGGCGCGCCGCTGCCGCGCGGCGCCAACCACGTGGCCGTGGCGGCCGACGGCGGCCGGGTCTACGCGCTCGGCGGCTTCGTCGAGCAGAACCGGCGCTCCGACACGAATGCCTACGTCTACGAGATCGCGGCCAACCGCTGGACCGCCATCGCGCCGCTGCCGCGTCCGCGCGGCGCGGCCGCCGCCGTCGTGCTCGACGGGCAGCTGCACCTGATCGGCGGCGCCTCCGAGCCCGCGGCCGAGCGCGCCAGCGTGGGCTGGCACGAGGTCTACGATCCCAAGACCGACCGCTGGAGCGCGCGCAAGCCGCTGCCCGGCGCGCGCGACCACGTGGGCTGCGTGGCGCATGGCGGCCTGATCCACGTGGTGGGCGGGCGCTTCAACACCTTCGAATACAACACCGACCTGCACCACGTCTACCTTCCCGCGCGCGACACCTGGGAGCCGCGTTCGCCGCTGCCCACCGCGCGCTCGGGTCATGGCCTGGTGGTCTACCGCGACCGCTTCTTCGCCATGGGCGGCGAGGGCGGTTTCCTCGTCGGCGGCGTGCCGCGCCAGGCCAAGGTCTTCGGCCAGATGGAAAGCTACGATCCGGTGGCCGACAGCTGGCAGCGCCATGCGCCCATGACCACGCCGCGCCACGCGGTCGGCGCCGCCGTCATCGGCGACTGGATCTACGTGGCCGGCGGCGGCGCCGTGCTCGGCGGCTCGGTGCAGTCCGCGGTGCACGAGGCCTTCACGCTGGGCTGAACGCCTTCGCCGCCACTCCTTTTTTTCGTTTTCTCACCCGCTCTTTCATGGACTCCCAACCCCCGCTCGATCTCCTGCCTCCCGGCGACGACAACAACGACGGCGGCGACGGCACCTCGCTCACGCTCGCCGACTATGCCCAGACCGCCTACCTCGAATACGCGCTGAGCGTGGTCAAGGGCCGGGCACTGCCCGACGTGTCGGACGGCCAGAAGCCGGTGCAGCGGCGCATCCTCTATTCGATGTCGCGCATGGGCCTGGGCTTCGGCGGCACCAACGGCACCGTGGGCGCCAAGCCCGTGAAGACGCGCGCGCGTGGTCGGCGACGTGCTCGGCCGCTTCCATCCGCACAGCGACCAGGCCGCCTACGACGCGCTGGTGCGCATGGCGCAGGACTTCTCGCAGCGCTATCCGCTGGTCGACGGCCAGGGCAACTTCGGCAGCCGCGACGGCGACGGTGCCGCGGCCATGCGCTACACCGAGGCGCGCCTCGCGCGCATCACCAGCCTGCTGCTCGACGAGATCGACGAAGGCACGGTCGACTTCATCCCCAACTACGACGGCAGCACCGAGGAGCCGCGCCTCCTGCCCGCGCGGCTGCCGTTCACGCTGCTCAACGGCGCCAGCGGCATCGCGGTCGGCCTGGCCACCGAGATCCCGAGCCACAACCTGCGCGAGATCGCCGATGCCTGCGTGGCGCTGATCAAGTCGAACGGCAAGCTCAGCGAGGAAGAACTGTTCGCCATCGTGCCCGGCCCCGACTATCCGGGCGGTGCGCAGATCATCAGCAGCGCGGGCGACATCGCCGATGCCTACCGCAGCGGCCGCGGCTCGCTCAAGGTGCGCGCGCGCTGGAAGATCGAGGACCTCGCGCGCGGCCAGTGGCAGCTCGTGGTCAACGAGCTGCCGCCGGGCGTGAGCACGCAGAAGGTGCTCGAGGAGATCGAGGAGATCACCAACCCCAAGGTCAAGGCCGGCAAGAAGGCGCTGAGCACCGAGCAGACGCAGGTTAAGGCCGCGATGCTCTCGGTGCTCGACGTGGTGCGCGACGAGTCGAGCAAGGACGCCGCCGTGCGCCTGGTGTTCGAGCCCAAGACCTCGCGCATCAGCCAGGAGGAATTCATCACCACCTTGCTGGCGCAGACCTCGCTCGAGACCTCGTCGTCGATCAACCTCACGATGGTGGGCATCGACGGCAAGCCGACGCAGAAGTCGCTGCGCCAGATGCTCGAGGAATGGATCGAGTTCCGCGCCGCCACGGTCGAGAAGCGCTCGAAGCACCGCCTGGGCAAGGTGCAGGACCGCATCCACATCCTCGAGGGCCGGCAGCTGGTGCTGCTCAACATCGACGAGGTGATCGCGATCATCCGCGCCGCCGAGGATCCGAAGGCCGCGCTGATCGCGCGCTTCAACCTCAGCGATCGCCAGGCCGAGGACATCCTCGAGATCCGGCTGCGCCAGCTCGCGCGGCTCGAAGCCATCAAGATCGAGCAGGAGCTCTCCAACCTGCGCGAGGAGCAGAAGAAGCTCGAGGAGATCCTCGGCAGCCCGGCCGCGCTGCGCCGCCTGCTGATCAAGGAGATCGAGGCCGACGCCAAGACCTTCGAGGACCCGCGCCGCACGCTGATCCAGGCCGAGAAGCGCGCCGTCGCCGAGGTCAAGGTGGTCGACGAACCGGTCACCGTGATCGTCTCGCAGAAGGGCTGGGTGCGCGCGCAGAAGGGCTGGGCCAGCGAGAAGGCCGCGGGCAACGGCGCCGCGGCGCCCGAGTACAGCTTCAAGTCGGGCGACTCGCTCTACGGCGCCTTCGAATGCCGCAGCGTCGACACGCTGCTGGTGTTCGGCTCCGCCAAGGACAAGAGCGTGCGCGTCTACACCGTGCCCGTGGCCTCGCTGCCGGGCGCGCGCGGCGATGGCCAGCCGGTCACCACGCTGATCGAGCTCGATGCGGGCACGCATGTCACGCACTACTTCGCCGGCCCGGTCGCGGCCAGCCTGCTGCTGGCCAACTCGGGGCGGCTACGGCTTCATCGCCACGGTCGAGAACATGATGTCGCGCCAGCGCGGCGGCAAGGCCTTCATCGACGTGGGCGAGGGCGAGCAGCTGTGCCGGCCCTCGCTGGTGGGCGGTGCCGGCGGCGCCGAGCCCATGCCCGCGGCCACGCACGTGGCCTGCGCCTCCACGGGCGGGCGCATCCTGACCTTCGAGATCGCCGAGCTCAAGAGCCTGCCCAAGGGCGGCCGCGGCCTCACGCTGATCGACCTCGAGCCCAAGGACACCCTCGCGGGTGCCGCGGCCTACACGCGCAGCGTGAGGATCGAGGGCATCGGCCGCGGCGGCAAGGAGCGCGACGAGACGCTCGAGATCCGTACCCTCAACAACGCGCGCGGCACCCCGCGCGCGCAAGGGCAAGGCGGCCGACCTGGGCTTCAAGCCGGCCAGCATCGTGCGGGTGCTCTGATGGGCGGCCTCGACATCAGCACCATCGGCTTCGTCATCGCGATCGTGACCGGCGTCGGGAGCTTTCTCGTGGGCCGGCACTTCCGCCGGCAAGCGCGCCGAGAAGAAGCGCGCGAAGGACCGCGTGGCGGCGCAGGCGCTCGAGACGCGCCAGCAGCGCCGCGCGCGCGAGCGGCGCGAGCGCGGCTAGCCGCTCGCTACGCCCCCTCGTTACTTCAGGCCTTCCCACCAGCGCACGTTGGTGCGCGCCTGGCCCACCGTCAGCACCTCGCCGATCACCGGCGTGGCCAGTTCGATCTTGCGCTCCTGCGTGAGCTTCGCGATGCGGTCCAGCGGGTCGTGCCAGCTGTGGAAAGCGAGGTCGAAGGTGCTGTTGTGCACCGAGTACAGCACCTTGCCGCGCAGGTCCTCGAAGGCCTGCACGCTCTGCTCGGGCGTCATGTGGACCGCGGGCCAGTAGGCGTCGTAGGCGCCGTTCTCCATCAGCGCGAGGTCGAAGCCGCCGAAGCGCTCGCCGATCTGCTTGAAGCCCGGGAAGTAGCCCGAGTCGCCGCTGTAAAAGATGCGCTGCTCGCCGCTTTGCACCACCCACGAGGCCCACAGCGTGCGGCCGCGGTCGGTCAGCGAGCGGCCCGAGAAATGCTGCGCCGGCGTGGCCGTGAGCTTCACGCCGTCGTGCTCGCCGCCCTGCCACCAGTCGAGCTCGCTGATGCGCTCGGGCGGCACGCCCATCGCGACCAGCCGCGCCTTCACGCCCAGCGGCACGAAGTAGTGCTGCACCCGCTTCGCGAGGTACTCGATGGTGTAGACGTCGAGGTGGTCGTAGTGGTCGTGCGAGAGGATCAGGCCCTCGATCGGCGGCAGGTCCTGCAGCGCGATCGGCGGCTGGTGGAAGCGCTTGGGCCCCGCGAACGAGAACGGCGACACGCGCTCGCCGAACACCGGGTCGATCAGCCAGGTACTTGCCCCGCAGCTTCAGCAGGTGCGAGGAATGGCCCAGGCGCACCACGTGGTTGGCCTGCGCATCGAGCGCGGCCAGCGCCGCCGGCGTCAGCGGCTTCACGGGGATCGCATCGGTGGGCACCGAGTCGGTCTTGGTCTCGAAGAAGAAGCGGGTCCAGATCTTCCACGTGCTCTGGTTGGGCAGCACGTCGGGGTTGTCCATGTTCTCGAAGGTGCAGCCCTTGAACTGCGGCGAGGCGTCGTAGCGGACCTCGCAGCCGCTGTTGCTGCTGCAGCCGGCCAGCAGCGCGCAGGCGGCCGCGAAGGCGGCGGTGGCGCGCCTGCGCAGGCGCTGCGAAAGGGAAGGAGCGTTGGGGTCGGTCATGGCAGGTGTTGTGTGGTTCTGCGGGCGGCGCGAGCTTAGCGGCGGGTGCGCGGGCAATGGTTTCAACGTCAGAAACATTCGCCGGGCAGGGGCATTGGCGACGTCCTGTGCGATCCTTCGGCCCTGCCGTCCCGCGCACCAGAAAGGGTTCCCATGACACTCGCCGTCCTCGTCATCGACATGCAGCGCGGCCTCGTCGACGACGCCCCGCGTTCGCATGAAGCCGCCGCGGTGATCGAGCGCATCAACGCGCTCACCGAGCGTGCCCGCGCGGCCGGCGTGCCGGTGGCCTTCATCCAGCACGAGAACGAGGTCGACCTGGTGTTCGACTCCGAGCGCTGGCAGCTTGCCGGCGAGCTCGACACCGACACGCGCGACGCGCGGCTGCGCAAGACCACGCCCGATTCCTTCCTGCGCACGCCGCTCGATGCCTGGCTCTCGGAGCGCGGCGTGAAGCGCGTGGTGGTCTGCGGCTATTCGTCCGAGTTCTGCGTCGACACCACGGTGCGCCGCGCGGCCGGGCTCGGCTACGAAGTGACGCTCGCGGCCGACGCCCACACCTCGCACGACAAGCCGCATGCCACGGGCGCACGGATCCGCGCGCACCACAACGCCACGCTGGCGGACATCACGAGCTTCGGCGTGCCGATCCGCGCGGTCGACAGCGCGCAGGTGTCGTTCGGCGGTTGAAGCCGGCGCGCGGCTTCAGTCGGCTCCCGGCCGCCACACCCGCACCAGCGCCCCGAGCTTCTCCCGGAAGCTCATGCGGTCGTTCGACAGCACGTCGATGAAGTCCGACAGCCGCTGCGACTTGACCATGGTGTAGACCGTGAGCCAGGTCGTGAACACCAGCACCACGCCGAACCAGATCGCCTTGCGCCACAGCGGCGCCTCGGCCTCGGCCAGCAGGTTCATGCCGAGGAAGCCGGTGGTGATGGTGCCGATCAGGCCGAACAGGGTCACGACCGTGAGCCGCACCACGGTGTTGGCCTGGCGCCGCAGGCTGTCGGCGTCGAGGTAGGTGTTCATGTCGGCGATGCGCTCCTTGACCTCGTCGTAGAGCGGATCGAGCCCGAGGTGGGTGGCGCACAGGTGCGACAGCGCGCGCACCTGCGCCTGTTCCGAGATCTCGTGGAACCAGTAGCGGTGCGTGAAGCGCAGGAAGCGTTCGAAGCTCGCGCGGATCGCGCGCTTGAAGCGCTTCACGCTCGGCGTGCTGCGGATGTCCAGCCGCTTGAGCGCCTCCACCAGCTGGTCCGAGAACATCAGCAGCGAGGCCTTCTGGAAGTGCGCGATCAGGAACAGCAGGAAGTGCTGGTGGCGGAACTGCGCGAGCACGCCGCGGTCGCGGCAGCAGAAGAACTCGGAGCGCGCATCGCCCACCACGATCAGTGCATGGCCGTTGCAAAGGTAGCGCGTGTTGGGGGCCGCGCCGGCATCGACCCAGAAGCGGTCGTAGCAGTAGCGGCTCTCGAAGTCGGCCAGGTGGTGGTCGGCATAGGGCAGGTGGTCCTGGCGTCCCGCGAGCGCCGCCTCGGCCTCGCCCGCGCCCGTGACCAGCCCGAGGCGGACGAAGTCGTTGCGCGTGAGCCGCTTCGGATCGTCGAGCGACAGGTAGGCCATCACCGGCATGCGGTAGTACTCGATCTGCCGGTAGCGCAGCGCGCCCTTGTCCTCCGAATGGTCGCTCACCAGCGGCTGCATCAGGTAGGCCCAGTGGGCCGCGATGCGCGGCGCGCGGTGCTGCGCCACGTGCGAGATGAAGGCCTCGCTGTGCTGCGCGTCGGAGCTGGCGAGCACGCGGCCATCGGCGGCCAGCCATTCGACGCTGGCCATGCAGTGCAGCGCGCCGCCCTCGGCATCCCAGCCCGCGGGATAGGCGCGGCCGAAGCGGTAGAGCAGTTCCTGCGCCTGCGCCAGGCTCAGGTCGTTCACGCCGACCTCGAGGTTCAGAAGCACCACGTCGACGTCGAAGAAGAAGTAGAGGTCGCAGTGCACCACCTCGAGCGTGATCGGTGCCTCGCCGGCGCGCGTGACCACGCGCACCGCGGCGATGTCGTGGCGGCGGAAGATGCGCATCGGCGAGTCGCCGTCGCTGCCCGTCCCGGGTCCGCCGGCCTGCGCGCGCGAGCGTCCCTCGCCGTAGAGGAAGCGCTGCACGTAGGGCAGGAAGCTCACGAACTCGTTGTAGTGGCGCTGGTGGAAGCGGCTGCTGTCGCCCGTGTATTCGTCGATCTCCTCGCGCCACGGCGAGGCCTCGCCCATCTCGCGCAGCAGGTGCCAGGGCGCCTGGTGCGCGGACTTCGCATCGCGCACCGGCATCAGCCGCACCGGCCACAGCAGGGCCTGGCGCAGGTGCTTCACGGCGGGGGGCATGGGCGGAGGTCTCGGCAAGCATGGCGCCGGGGTCTGCGGCCATGTCGTCCAGCTGCGCGGTCGTGGGGTCGGCCAGGGGTGTGAGCATCGCGGAAGTGTAGGCAGCGGCCCCCCGCAAAGACCGACTAGGGTAATCCCTCGGTCATCGTGAAACCGGTTTCATATAAGCTGCAAGCATTGCTTTTCCACTGTGCGCGTGCACCCGCGCCGCAGCCGGACCATGAACTACCAGTTTCAATTCGACGCCGTCTTCGCCGCCTGGCCGCTGCTGCTCAAGGGCACGTGGATCACCGTCCAGCTGTCGCTGGTCGCCACCGTGCTCGGGCTGGTGGTGGCCATCTTCTGCGCCTGGGGCAAGACCTCGGGGCCGGGCTGGCTGCGCTTCGTGATCAACGCCTACATCGAGGTGATCCGCAACACGCCGTTCCTGGTGCAGCTGTTCTTCTTCTTCTTCGCGCTGCCGGCCATCGGCCTGCGCTGGTCGCCGCAGACGGCCGCGCTGGTGGCGATGGTGGTGAACCTCGGCGCCTATGCCACCGAGATCATCCGCGCCGGCATCGAATCCATTCCCAAGGGCCAGATCGAGGCGGGCCGCGCGCTCAACCTCAAGTCCTGGGAGATCTTCCGCTTCATCATCATCAAGCCCGCGCTCAAGGCCATCTATCCCGCGCTCACCAGCCAGTTCATCCTGCTGATGCTGAGCTCGGCGGTGGTCTCGGTGATCTCGGCCGACGACCTGACCTCGGTGGCCGCCAACCTGCAGTCGCAGACCTTCCGCAGCTTCGAGATCTACATCGTGGTCGCGGCCATCTACCTCGCGCTGGCGCTCGCCTTCTCGGCGATGTTCAAGCTGATCTACAAGCGCACGCTCAACTACCCGGACCGCCGGTAAGCGTCGACCGACGGAGACCACCACACCATGCGCACCTTCGGCTTTCCCGAATTCCTGTTCATCCTCGAAGCGGCCCAATGGACGCTCGCGCTGTCGGCCATCGCCTTCGTGGGCGGCGCGATCCTGGGTCTTGCGATCGCGCTCATGCGCACGTCCGAATCGGCGTGGGCACGCGGCGTCTCGACCACCTTCATCCAGATCTTCCAGGGCACGCCGCTGCTGCTGCAGCTGTTCCTGGTGTTCTTCGGCGCGCCGGTGCTGGGGCTGGACATCAACCCCTGGGTCGCCGCGGGCGTGGCGCTGGTGCTCAACAGCGCGGCCTTCCTTGGCGAGATCTGGCGCGGCTGCATCGAGGCCATCCCGCGCGGCCAGTGGGAAGCGGCGCAGGCGCTGAGCCTCAACTACAGCGCGCGCATGCGCGACGTGGTGTTGCCGCAGGCCTTCAGGATCGCGCTCGCGCCCACCGTGGGCTACCTGGTGCAGATCATCAAGGGCACCTCGCTCGCGGCCATCATCGGCTTCGTCGAGGTCACGCGCGCCGGCCAGATCGTCAACAACGCCACCTTTCAGCCGCTGGTCGTGTTCTCGGTGGTGGCCGCCATCTACTTCGTCATCTGCTGGCCGCTGTCGCTCCTGGCCGCGCGCATGGAACGCAAGCGCGCTCGCGCGCTGGCCCGCTGATTTCCCCGTTCGCTTTTCTTTTTTTCCGTCGCTTCCTTTCTTTTCAGGAGACACATCCCATGACCCGTACCACCACCCGCCGCGCAGCGATCGCAGCCCTCGGCCTCGGCGCCGCCCTCACCGTGTTCGCCCCCTTCGCCTCGGCGCAGAGCGTGGCCGACATCAAGAAGAAGGGCGAGATCACCATCGGCATGCTGGTCGACTTCCCGCCCTACGGCACCACCGATGCGAAGAACCAGCCCGACGGCTACGACGCCGACGTGGCCAAGCTGCTGGCCAAGGACTGGGGCGTGAAGGCCAACATCGTGCCGGTGACCGGCCCGAACCGCATTCCCTTCCTGCTGACCAACAAGGTCGACCTGCTGGTCGCTTCGCTGGCCATCACGCCCGAGCGCGCGAAGCAGGTGCAGTTCTCGCAGCCCTACGCGGCCGCCACCATCGTGCTGTACGGCGCGACCAAGACCCCGATCAAGGCCGCCGGCGACCTCAAGGGCCTGCGCGTGGGCGTGGCCCGTGCCTCGACCCAGGACGTGGCCGTGACCAAGGCCGCGCCCGAAGGCACCGAGATCCGCCGCTTCGACGACGACGCCTCGGCCATGCAGGCGCTGATCTCGGGCCAGGTCGACGCCATCGGCTGCTCGGTGACCGTGGCCGCCCAGATCGCCAAGCGCGTGCCCGCCGGCACCTACGAAAACAAGTTCACGCTGGTCCAGCAGTCAATGGGCATCGCGATGCGCCCGGGCCAGGACGAGCTGACCAAGGCCGTCAACGACTTCGTGGCGAAGAACACCGCCAACGGCGAGCTCAACAAGCTCTACCAGAAGTGGCTGCAGGCCGACCTGCCGAAGATGCAGTAAGCCGGGAGCGGAACACCTCATGACCGACCCCATCATCCGCATGGAAGCCGTCAACAAGTGGTACGGCGACTTCCAGGTGCTGACCGGCATCGACCTCAGCGTGCGCGCGGGCGAGCGCATCGTGATCTGCGGGCCCTCGGGCTCGGGCAAGTCGACGCTGATCCGCTGCATCAACCGGCTCGAGACGGTGCAGAAGGGCCGCATCGAGGTCGACGGCATCGATCTCACGGCCGGCGGCAAGAACGTCGACGCGGTGCGCGCCGAGGTCGGCATGGTGTTCCAGCAGTTCAACCTGTTCCCGCACCTCACGATCCTGCAGAACTGCACGCTGGCGCCGATGCGCTCGCGCGGCATGACACAGGCGCAGGCCGAGGAGGTGGCGATGAAGTACCTCACGCGCGTGCGCATTCCCGAGCAGGCCAACAAGTACCCGAGCCAGCTCTCGGGCGGCCAGCAGCAGCGCGTGGCGATCGCGCGCGCGCTGTGCATGACGCCCAAGATCATGCTGTTCGACGAGCCCACCTCCGCGCTCGACCCCGAGATGGTGAAGGAAGTGCTCGACACCATGATCGGCCTGGCCGAGGACGGCATGACCATGCTGTGCGTGACGCACGAGATGGGCTTCGCGCGCAGCGTGGCCGACCGCGTGATCTTCATGGCCGAGGGCAAGATCGTGGAGCAGGCGCCGCCCGAGGAATTCTTCGGCAATCCCAGAACGAGAAGACCCGGCAGTTCCTGGGCCAGATCCTCAGCTCGCACCAGGCCCACTGATGTCCTTCGAGGTCCTGATCTCCCTGTCCTCCTTCGGCGCGGCCGAGGTGGGACGCCATGGCCAGCTCTGGTGCTCGCAGCTGTCGAAGCGCGCGGGCGCAGATTCGGTGGAAGTGCGCGGCGAGATGCTGCGCGACGCCGAGACCGAACTGCCGGCGCTCAACGGCCTGGCCTCGGTCTACTCCAGCCCCGAGGGCCTGTGGGCCCAGGGCGGCTGGCTCGACAGCGCCGCGCTCAAGCGCGGCATCGCGGCCGCCACGCGCGTGGGCGCGAAGCGGCTGAAGATGTCGATCGGCGACTTCCAGCCGTCCTCGCACGGCTCGCTCTGGGGCCTGAAGGTCGAGCTGGCCGAAACCCGCGTCGAGCTCGTGATCGAGAACGACCAGAGCGTGCGCGCCGGCACCGTGCCCGCGCTGCAGGCCTTCTTCGAAGCCGCCGACCGCGCGGGCGTGTCGCTGGGCATGACCTTCGACATGGGCAACTGGCACTGGGTCGGCGAATGTCCGCTGCAGGCCGCGCAGGCGCTCGGCCAGCGCGTGCGCTACGTGCACTGCAAGGGCGCGCAGCGCCTGCCGCACAAGTGGGTGGCGGTGCCGCTCGGCGACTCCGTGGCCCCCTGGCGCGCCGTGCTGCGCGCGCTGCCGGCCGACGTGCCGCATGCCATCGAATACCCGCTCGTGGGCGACGACCTCGAGGCCGTCGTCCGCGCGCAGATCGACTTCATCCGCGCCGCGCGCGCGTAAGCGAAACCACACACACCGATGACAGAACCCACCGCCTTCGACGTCGCCCTGTTCGGCGAGGCCATGCTGCTGCTCGTGGCCGACCGGCCGGGGCCGATCGAGGATGCGCAGTCCTTCCACAAGCGCACCGCCGGCGCCGAGACCAATGTGGCCATCGGCCTGTCGCGCCTGGGCCTGAAGGTGGGCTGGGCCAGCCGGCTCGGCACCGACTCGATGGGCCGCGCGCTGCTCAACGCGATGCGCGCCGAGGGCATCGACTGCTCGCACGTGATCGCCGACGCCACGCAGCGCACCGGCTTCCAGTTCAAGGGCCGCGTCACCGACGGCAGCGATCCGCCGATCGAATACCACCGCAAGGGCTCGGCCGCGAGCCACATGGGCCCGGCCGACATCGACGAGCCCTGGCTGCGCTCGGCGCGCCACCTGCATGCCACCGGCGTGTTCGCGGCCATCTCCGAGACCAGCCTGCAGGCCGCGCTGCGTTCGATGGAGGTGATGCGCGCCGCGGGCCGCACCATCTCCTTCGACACCAACCTGCGCCCGACGCTGTGGTCCTCGAAGGAGACCATGCGCCACTGGATCAACGAGCTGGCCGCGCGCGCCGACTGGGTGCTGCCCGGCATCGAGGAGGGCCTGCTGCTCACCGGCCACGACCGGCCCGAGGACGTGGCGCGCTTCTACCGCGAGCGCGGCGCGAAGCTGGTGGTGGTCAAGCTCGGCGCCGAGGGCGCCTACTACGACAGCGACGTGGCGGGCACCGGTCGCGTCGAGGGTTTCCCGGTGAAGGAAGTGATCGACACCGTGGGCGCGGGCGACGGCTTCGCGGCCGGCGTGATCAGCGCGCTGCTCGAGGGCCGCAGCGTGCCCGAGGCGGTGCGCCGCGGCGCCTGGATCGGCGCGCGCGCGGTGCAGGTGCTCGGCGACACCGAGGGCCTGCCGACGCGGGCCGAACTCGAAGCGGCGGGGCTGTGAACGCCATGGCTTCCTCTTCGTCTTCCTCCCGCAAGAACGTCCTCGTCTTCCGCACCCTGCCCGAGGACCAGCTGGCACGCCTGCAGGCCGCGCACGAGGTCGTCGTGGCCGACGCGCGCCAGTCGCCCGAGGCCTTCGCGGCCGCGCTGCCGGCGGCGCAGGGCCTGATCGGCTCGAGCGTCAACTTCAATGCCTCGATGCTCGACGCGGCGCCGCGGCTCGAGGTGATCTCGAGCGTCTCGGTCGGTGTCGACAACTACCCGCTGACCGAGCTGCGCCGCCGCAACATCGTGCTGTGCCACACGCCCGACGTGCTGACCGAGACCGTGGCCGACACCATGTTCGCGATCCTCATGGCCACGCAGCGCCGCGTGGTCGAGCTCTCGACCCTGGTGCGCGAGGGCCGCTGGACGAAGAACATCGGCGAGGACCTGTTCGGCACCGACGTGCACGGCAAGACGCTCGGCATCCTCGGCTTCGGCCGCATCGGCCAGGCGGTGGCGCGCCGCGCCGCGTTGGGCTTCGGCATGCCGGTGCTCTACCACGCGCGCCGCGCGGTCGACCTGGCCGCGCAGGCGCCCGAGCTGCAGGGCCGCGCCACGCACACGCCGCTCGACGAACTGCTGGCGCGCGCCGACATCGTGCTCGCGATGCTGCCGCTGACCGAGGCCACGCGCGGCATGGCCGACGCCGCTTTCTTCGCGCGCATGAAGCCCGGCGCCGCCTTCATCAACGGCGGCCGCGGCGCGACCGTGGATGAGCAGGCGCTGCTCGACGCGCTCGACAAGGGCACGCTGCGCGCGGCCGGCCTCGACGTGTTCGCCAAGGAACCGCTGCCCGCCGACTCGCCGCTGCGCACCCATCCGCGCGTGACGCCGCTGCCGCACATCGGCTCGGCCACGCACGAGACCCGGCATGCGATGGCCGAGCTCGCGACCACCAACCTGCTGCAGGTGCTGGCCGGGGAGACGCCGACCGCGCCCTACGACACGGCCAGCGCATGACCGAACCCAGGTGTTTCTCCCTCCCCCGCCGGGGGAGGGCAGGGGTGGGGGCTCCGGGCCTTTGCACCGGCGGCAGCGCGCCGGTGGCCGCATGCCCCCATCCGGCCTTCCCCCAGAGGGGGAAGGAGGAAGACCATGAAAGCCACCGGCCGCGCCACCATCGCCGACGTGGCGCAGGCCGCGGGCGTTTCCAAGGCCACGGTCTCGCGCTTCCTCAACCACCGCGAGCGGCTGCTGAGCCCCGACATCGCCGCGCGCGTCGAGGCCGCGATCGCGCAGCTCGCCTATTCGCCGAGCCCGATGGCGCAGGCGCTGAGCCATGGCCGCTCGCGGCTCATCGGCCTGATCGTGGCCGACATCACCAACCCCTATTCGGTGGCGGTGCTGCGCGGCGCCGAGAAGGCCTGCCAGGACGCCGGCTACCTGGTGATGCTGTTCAACCTCGGCAACGAGAGCGAACGCGAGCGCGAGGCCATCGACGCGCTCGCGGGCTACCAGGTCGACGGCTTCATCCTCAACACCCTGGGTCGCGGCAGCGGCGTGTTCGACGCGGTCGCGCTGCACGGCAAGCCCGCGGTGCTGGTCGACCGGCGCCATGCGGGCATGCACACCGACTTCGTCTCGCTCGACAACGAGGCCGCGATGAAGGCCACCTGCGACCACCTGGTCCAGGGCGGCTTTCGCGAGCTGCTCTACGTGACCGAGCCGCTCGCGGGCGTGAGCTCGCGGCGCGAGCGCACCGCGGCCTTCGGCGCCTGCGTGACCGCGAACGGGCCGCGCATGGCCGGCGAGGTGTTCGAGAGCGTGGAGGGCGAGCAGCAGGCGCTCGACGATGCGCTGGCGGCGCTGCGCAAGCGTGCGAAGCGCGGCCGGCGCGCGGCCGTGGTGGCGGGCAATGCGGTCGTCACCCTGCGCGTGGCGCAGGCGATGGCGCGGCTGGGCTGGCAGTTCGGTGCCGACCTCGGCTTCGTCGGCTTCGACGATCCCGAATGGGCCTCGCTGATCGGCCCGGGCCTGAGCACCGTCGCCCAGCCCACCGACGAGATCGGCCGCGCCGCCGCTAGCTGCCTGATCGACCGGCTGCGGGGCTCGAAAGCCCGCCGCGGCAGCTGCTGCTGCCGGGGCAGCTGCAGGTGCGGGGCTCGTCGCAGGCGCCTGTCCCCGCGTAGCCGGATCGGCTTCGGCCGCGAAGCGCAGCGGCCCGCGCATCCAGTCGGCCGCGCGCTCGGCGATCATCACCGTGGGTGCGTTGGTGTTGCCGCCGATCAAGGTCGGCATCACCGAGGCATCGACCACGCGCAGGCCCTCGATGCCGCGCACGCGCAGCCGTGGATCGACCACCGCCCCCGCGTCGTTGGGCGCGCCCATGCGGCAGGTGCCGACCGGGTGGTAGATGGTGTCGGCGCGCGCGCGGATCTGGCGCACCAGGTCCTCGTCGCCGCGCGCATCGGCCGTGTAGAGCTCGCGCTGGCGGTACCTGGCGAGCGGCGCCGCCGCCATGATCTCGCGCGTCTTCTTCACGCCCTGCAGCAGCAGCGCGAGGTCCTCGGGGTCGGACAGGAAGCGCGGATCGATGCGCGGCGCCGAGGCCGGGTTGGCGTCGGCCAGCCGGACCTCGCCGCGGCTCTTCGGCCGCAGCACGCAGACATGGCACGAGAAGCCGTAGCCCGCATGCAGCTTGCGCGCATGGTCGTCGGTGATGGCGATCACGAAGTGCAGCTGCAGGTCGGGCCGGCGCAGCTCGGGCGAGGACTTCACGAAGGCGCCGCCCTCGGCGAAGGGCGTGGCGATCAGGCCGGTGCCGGTCCTGCGCCACAACAGCGCCTGGCGCAGCAGGGTCCAGCTCGCGCCGAGGCCGATGCCGAACAGGTCGCGGTGCTTCGAGCGGTAGGCGAGGATGAAGTCGAGGTGGTCCTGCAGGTTGCGCCCCACGCCGGGCAGCGCGTGCTGCACCGCGATGCCGTGCTGCTGCAGCTGCGCGGGATCGCCGATGCCCGAGAGCATCAGCAACTGCGGCGAATGGAAGGCACCGCCGCACAGCGCCACCTCGCGCCGCGCATGGATGCGCTCGACGTTGCCGCCGCGGCGCACCTCCACGCCCACGGCGCGGCCATGCTCGACCACCACGCGCAGCGCCTGCGTGTGCGTGAGCACCGCGAGGTTGGGGCGCGTCATCGCCGGATGCAGGTAGGCGGCCGCGGCCGAGCAGCGCTCGCCGTTCCTCGCGCCGCCATGGAACTGCGTGACCTGGAAGAGGCCCGCGCCTTCCTGCTCGATGCCGTTGAAGTCGTCGTTGAAGGGCACGCCGGACTGCACCGCGGCGCGCACGAAGTCCTCGCTGATGGCGCGCGGCGTCTGCTGGTCGGCCACCTGCAGCGGGCCGTCGGCGCCGTGCAGCGGGCTCGCGCCGCGCTGGTTGCCCTCGGCGCGGCGGAACCACGGCAGCACCTCGCCCCAGGACCAGCCGCTGCAGCCGGCGCGCTCCCAGTCGTCGTAGTCCTCGCGGTGGCCGCGCACGTAGAGCATGGCGTTGATCGCGCTCGAACCGCCGAGGCAGCGCCCGCGCGGCTGGTAGCCGCGGCGGCCGTCCAGGCCCGACTGCGGCTCGGTGCGCAGCGCGTAGTTGTTGATCGGCGGGCGGCCCGGCAGCATCGCCACCGTGGCGGCCGGCGCGCGCACCAGGATGCCGCGGCCGTCGCCGCCTGCCTCGATCAGGCACACGCGCACGCGCGCGTCCTCGCTGAGCCGCGCGGCGAGCGTGGCGCCTCCCGAGCCGCCTCCGACGATCACGTAGTCGAACTCCATCGCCCCGTGTCCTTTCTTGCTTCTTCTTCGATTGCGCCGATGCCGGCCCGTGGACTGTAGGAACGAAACGATGCAGGGCGCCTAGCGTTTTCCCCGTCGGACCAAAGTGGCACTGTCGCGTGCGCGACGCGTGTAGTAGGAAGCTCCGACGGGGTTTCCCCTGGCGAGGCCGACAGGCGAATGACAGTTGCGCGGTCCACACTCGGCGAAGAACGACGACAGCTCCCGGAGACCGCGCCATGCCGCCACCCGATTCTTCATCCTCCTCCTCCTCCTCTTCCTTCCCCGCGCTCTCGCGCCGCGGCGCGCTGCGCCTGTCGCTCGGCGGCATGGCGATGGCCTCGGTGCCCGGCCTCGGCTGGGCCGCCACCGGGCTGGCCGCGCCCGTGCCCGCCGACGGCCTGCCGCGCGGCGTGCCCGAGGCGCAGGGCGTGTCGTCGGCGGCGATCCTGGCCTTCCTCGACGACGCCGAGCGCGGCGCCTTCGAACTGCACGGCTTCATGCTGTGGCGCCGCGGCCAGGTGCTGGCCGAGGGCTGGTGGGAGCCCTACGGCCCGCAGCGCCGCCACATGACGCATTCGCTGACCAAGAGCGTGACCGTCTGCGCGGTCGGCATGGCGGTGGCCGAGGGGCGCTTCGGGCTCGACGACAAGGTGGTGTCCTTCTTCCCCGAGCACCTGCCGCCGGTGGTGAGCCCGAACCTCGCGGCGATGACGGTGCGCGACCTGCTGACCATGCGCACCGGCCATGCCGCCATGACCTCGGGCTCTGTCTGGCGCCAGATCCGCACCAGCTGGATCGCCGAGTTCTTCAAGATCCCGGTGGTGAATCCGCCCGGCACGCAGTTCGTCTACACCAGCGCCGCCACCTACATGCTGTCGGCCATCGTCACCAAGACCACGGGCCAGCCGGTGGCCGACTACCTCAAGCCGCGCTTCTTCGATCCGCTGGGCATCACGGGCTACGAATGGGAGGTCGGGCCCGAGGGCATCTCGCCGGGCGCCAACGGCCTGAGCTGGAAGACCGTCGATTCGCTCAAGCTCGGCATCCTGCATGCGCAGAACGGCGTGTGGAACGGCCGGCAGGTGCTCACGAAGGAATGGGTCGACGCGGTGCACCAGCCGCACACCAGGGACAAAGTACGGCTACCAGTGGTGGCTGGGCCCGAACGGTGCCTACAACGCCGACGGCCTGTTCGGCCAGTACGCGGTGGTGTTCCCCGCGCACGACGCGGTGCTCGCGATCAACGCGGCGCTGCCGCCGAAGGCCGGCTTCAACGCGGGCCTGCTCTACAAGCACTTCCCGGCCGCGTTCGAGAACGCGCCGGCCGACGGCGGCCAGGCCAGCGCCGCGCTGCGCCGGCGCATGGCGGGCCTGCGCCTGCTGCCGCCGGTGCGGCCGACCTCGTCGCCGGTGGCCGCGGCCGTGTCGGGCCAGCGCTACGAGTTTCCCGACAACCCCGACAGGATCAAGGCCGCGCGCCTGGACTTCGGCGCCGAGGCCTGCAGCTTCACGCTCGAGGACGAGCGCGGCACGCACACGGTGCAGGTGGGGCTCAGGAAGCCGATCGAGGGCGACACCACCATGACCGGCAACCGCCTGCATCATGAGTACCAGCCCGCGGTGATGCGCGTGGTCGCGAGTGGCGAATGGCTCGACGAGCGCACCTTCGTGATGAGCTGGACCTTCGTCGAATCGGCCTTCCGCGACACCGTGACCTGCCGCTTCGCCTCGCGCTACCTGCGGCTCGACCGCAGCGTGAACGTGAACTCGAGCGCGACCGAGATGCCGACCCTGACCGGCGCGCGCGCGGTGAAGGCGGCCTGACAACTACGAAAGGTCGTAGGCCTTGCAGGCGCGGCACGGCGGTGGCGATGGCCTGTTGTCCTGCACGCGGCGGCGGTCTCCGCAACCTTTGGCGACACGATGCGACGGATTAAAACCTCGAGTATCGAAAACCAGATGGAGGCCCGACCCGTGAATGAAGAACACCACTACCTCGACCAGTTCGAAAGCTTTCTGAAGCGCCGCGAGCAGGCCGCCGAGATATCGGTCAGCACCACGGTCGAGATCGAGGAGCGGCAGCCGCTCGGCGTGCCCGACAACTTCTGGGCCGGCGCCGATGGGTCGGGGGGCGAACGCGGCGTGGCCGCGCATTAGATCCTCGATGCCGGGGCGACAGCTCCGGCTCAGGCCGCGCGCAGCCAGACCTTGCCGTCGGCCGATTCCTCCACCGCCAGGGGAACGAGGCGCGCGCCCTTGCAGGGACCGCCCACGCACAAGCCGGTGTCGGGTTCGTAGATCGCGCCGTGCCGCGCGCACATCAGGAAGCGACCCGAACGCTCGAGCACCTGGCCCTCGAAATCGATCGGTCCGCCCACGTGCGCGCACTGGTTGAGGTAGCCATGGACACGGCCCTGCCAGCGCACGACGAAGGCCGGGCCGCGGCCCGGCGCCTCGAACTTCACCGCGTCGCGGGATTCGGGCAGCGCGTCGCAGATCAGCAATGCATCGGTCATGGTCGTGAAGGCATTCAGGGCGGGGAGGGCTGCGACAGCACCCACTGCGCGAGCCGGCGCGATTCGTCGAGGCTCATGTGGGGCTGGCGCGGCATGATGACGCGGCCCCAGGCGCCGACGCTGCCGTCGCGCAGCTTGTCGGCAAGCCGGGCCGGGGCCTCGGGGTCGTTGCGGTAACGCGCCGCGATCTGCGCGAAGCCCGGGCCCACCTGCTTGCGCACCATGCCATGGCAACTGAGGCAGGCATAGCGCGCGACCGGTTCGCGCAGCGGCGCCGGTATCTCGTCGGCCGCGGCCGCCAGCGGCGCGATGGTCGCGAGCGGCACTGCCAGCCACAGGGACCGCGGCAGGCGAATCAGCCGATCTCCGCGATCAGCTCGATCTCGACGCAGGCACCCATCGGGATCTGCGCCACGCCGAAGGCGCTGCGTGCATGCGCGCCCTTCTCGGGGCCGAACACTTCGGCGAACAGTTCGCTCGCGCCGTTGGTCACGAGGTGCTGCTCGGTGAAGCTGCCGACCGAGTTGACCAGGCTCATCACCTTGACGATGCGCTTGACCTTGTTCAGGTCGCCCACGGCCGCATGCAGCGTGCCCAGCAGGTCGACCGCGACCGCGCGCGCGGCCTGCTTGCCCTGCTCGGTGCTGACGTCGGCGCCGAGCTGGCCGGTCCAGACCTTGCCGTCCTTCTTGGCGATGTGGCCCGACAAGAACACGAGGTTGCCGGTCTGCACGAAAGGCACGTAGGCGGCGGCCGGAACCGAGACCGGCGGGAGGGTGATGCCGAGGCTGGAAAGCTTGTCGTAGACGCTCATGAAGAAGGCTCCTGGTGAGACGGTGGTGAAGGCGGCCGCGCGGAGGGCGGCTGCGGGGAATCGACCGGCGTTTGTACCGGCGAAGCCGCGATCGTAGGCGACGCCGCGGCCGAAGGCCCTGCGCCGCCGGGGGCTTGCGGCGGCTCGAGCTCGTCGACCGGCTGCACCGTCACGCCCACGTGCAGCGTGTGGCGCGCGCCGCCGTGCAGCACGCCGCGCATCGGCGAGACGTCGGAGTAGTCGCGGCCGATCGCCAGCGTCACGTAGTCCTCGCCGGGCTGGCGGCCGTTGGTGGGATCGAAGTCGGCCCAGTCGCCGGCGCTGTCGGGACCATCGCCTTCGCCCGGCAGGTAGACCGACACCCAGGCGTGCGAGGCATCGGCGCCGATCAGCCGCGGCTGGCCCGGCGCCGGCTGCGTCAGCAGGTAGCCGCTGACGTAGCGCGCCGGCAGTCCCATGCCGCGGAAGCACGCGATCATGATGTGCGCGAAGTCCTGGCACACGCCCTTGCGCTGGGCCAGCGCCTCGGCCGCGGGCGTGTTGATCTCGGTGCTGTCGGCGTCGTAGTCGAAGTCGCGGTGGATGCGCTCGGTCAGGTCCATCGCCACGTCGAAGGTGGGGCGGCCCGGCGCGAAGCTCGCGCGCGCATAGGCGACGAAGTCGTCGTGGCGCGGCACGTAGGGCGAGGGGAAGACGAACTCCGAGGCCGGGTCGAACAGCGCGTCCTTGCGGAAGCGGAAGCGCTCGCGCACCGACTCCCACGGCAGCTCGCGCGCCACCGCGCTCGAGAGCACGGGCTCCGAGGTCTCGACCACGCTCTCGGCCGTGACCACCAGGCTGTCGTGCGTGGTGTCGAGCGCGAAGAAGGCGCGCACGTTGCCGTAGAGGTCGGCCTGCTCGACGCGCTGCGCGGGCGCGGGCTCGATCGCGAGCCGGTGGCTCACGAGCCGCTGCGAGGGCGTGGCCAGCGGCCGCAGGTGCGCGAGATGCTGCGCGGTCTCGACCGGCGGCGCGTACTCGTAGCGGGTTTCGTGGGTGACGTGGAGTCGCATGATGCGGACCTATTTCGACGCGGCGCCGAAGTGCGCGGCGTAGATGCGGTCGTAGCTGCCGTCGGCCTTGATCCCGGCCAGGCCCTGGTCGAGTCTGGCGAGCAGCTCGGCGTTGCCCTTCTTCACGGCGAGGCCGTACTGCTCGGTCGCGAAGCCGGCATCGCTCACGGTCTTGAAGCCCGCGCCCGCGTTGTTCGCGAGGTAGTGCGCGACCACGCCGTTGTCGGCCACCACCGCCTGCACGCCGCCGGCCTCGAGCTCCTTGAGTGCGAGCGGCGTCGATTCGAAGCGCTTGATGCTCGCGTTCGACTTGCCCAGCAGCTTGCCGACCACCTCGTCGCCCGTGGTGCCGTTCTGCACGCCGACCTTGAGCGTCTTCAGGTCCTCGAAGCGGGTCACGCTCGCGTCGCTCCGGACCGCGATCAACTGGCGCGCGTCGAAGTAGGGCTGCGAGAAGTCCATGGTCTGGCGGCGCTCGGGCGTGATGGTGATGGCCGACACCAGCAGGTCGCGGTCGCCCTGGTCGAGCGTGTTGAAGATGCCTTCCCACGGCGTGTTGACGAACTTCACCTCGAGGCCGGCCTTCTTCGCGACGGCGTTCACGATGTCGATGTCGAAGCCCACGATCTCGCCCTTCTCGTTCTGCGATTCGAAGGGCGTGTAGGCGGCATCGGTGCCCACGACCAGCACGCGCGCCGCGGGCGGCGCGGGCGGCGCGGGCGGGGCCGATGCGGCGGCGGGCGCGGCGGCTTCCTGCTTGCCGCAGCCGGCGAGCGCGAGGACCGCGGCGAGGCCGGCGGCGGCCAGTGCGAAGCGGCGATGGATCGTGGTCATGGGGAGCCCTCCTGGGTCTGTCGTTGCTTGTGCGGTGGTCTGGTCGCGCGGCGCGCGCAGCGAGGGCTCAGGCGCCCACGGAGCGCAGCGATTCCGAGGTCAGCGTGAAGTAGCGGATGCCGATCGCATCGGACACATGGTAGGCGGCGGCCTCGCACTGCGCGAGCAGCGCGGCCAGCGCCGCATAGAGGCCGTCCTCGCCGTCGGCGGGGCCGGGATCGCACAGATGCTCGAGCGTCCAGGTGGCCGGGTCGGGGCAGCTCGTACGACAGGGCCGTGAGCTTGCCGGGCGCGCTGCCCGCGAGCCGCGCGATGCGCCCGCGCAGGGTCTGCGTGACCCAGGCCAGCGAGCGCGGGTTCTCGGCGTCGAGCACCAGCAGGTCGACGAGAGTGGCGACGTCGCGGCGCTGCTGGTAGCGCGCATGGAAGGTGATGGTGCTGTCGAACAGCGCGACCATGGCCTCGAAGCCGCTGACCTCGTGCACCGCGTGGTTCTGGAAACCCGCGAGCAGCGCGTTGGCGAGGAAGCTCAGGCGCTCGATGTGGCGGCCGATCGACAGCAGCCGCCAGGCATCGTCGCGCGTCATGCGGTCGGTCTGCGCGCCGGTCATGGCCGACAGCGCCGAGCTCGCCGATTCGAGCGAGCGCAGCGCCGCGCCGGTGGCGAAGCTGCCTTCGCCGGCCTGCTCGGCGGCGCGGCGCAGGAAGTCGGCTTCGGCGCGCACGATCTGGTTCCAGTGGTCGGGCGAGAGCCGCTCGCGCACCGCGGCCGCGGCCTGGCGGATGCTGCGCAGGCTGTAGCCCACGCTGCCGCCCTGCGCCACGTCGCCGAGTTCGGCGATCAGCGCGCGCTCGAACACGCGGCGCGACTGCGGCGCGCTCGGCACCCCGGCCGGCACCAGCGCATTGCGCGCCGCCATGCGGTGCAGCCATTCGAGCAGCGGGCGCGAGGATTGGTCCTCGCCGCCGAGGATGTTGAGCGTGAGGCGCGCCAGCCGCACCGCGTTCTCGGCACGCTCGGTGTAGCGGCCGAGCCAGAACATGTTCTCGGCCGCGCGGCTGGTGACCGGCGCGCGGTGCCGCGCCAGCGAGGCCGGCGTGGCCTGCGGCTGCAGCAGCGTGGTGCGGTCGACCTCGCCATGGGTCTGCACCCAGACGTCGGCGCTGCTGCCGCCGCGCTGCATCGAGGCGATCTGCGCATCGGGCCCCGCGAGCCGTGCCAGCCCGCCGGGCAGCACGCGCCACGACTGCGCGCCGTCGCTGACCGCGAACACGCGCAGCAGCACCGCGCGCGGCGCGATCTGGCCGGGCCCGAGGTCGCTGGCCCAGGTCGGCATCTGCGACAGCGGCAGGTAGCTCTGCACCGTGTGGGCCTCGCCCTCGCGCACGATGCGCCCGGCCCATTCGTCGAGTTCGCGGCGGCCGAGCTGGCGGCCCAGCACCGCGTCGAAGCTCTCGCGGCCGTCGATGCCCGGGTAGGTCGGCTTGATGAAGCAGTCACCGAGCTGCGGCAGCACGGCCTCGAGCGCCGCGCGCTCGCCGCACCACCAGGTGGGCAGCGCGGGCAGCAGCAGCTTCTCGTCGAGCAGGTGGCGCGCCAGGCCGGGCAGGAAGCCCAGCAGCGCCGGCGATTCGAGAAAGGCCGAACCCGGCATGTTGGCCACCAGCACGTTGCCCGCGCGGATCGCCTGCAGCAGGCCCGGCACGCCGAGCGTGGAGTCGGGGCGCAGCTCGAGCGGATCGAGGAACTGGTCGTCGAGCCGCTTGATGAGCCCGTGCACCGGGCGCAGGCCCTGCAGCGTCTTGAGGTACAGGCGCTGGTCGCGCACCGTGAGGTCGTTGCCCTCGACCAGCGTGACGCCCAGGTAGCGCGCGAGGTAGGCGTGCTCGAAGTAGGTCTCGTTGTAGGGACCGGGCGTGAGCAGCGCGATGTGCGGCGGCACGCCGGCCGGGCACATGCGCTGCAGGCCGTCCATCATGGCGCTGTAGGTGGCGGCCAGCCGCTGCACGTGCAGCGCCTCGAAGGCCTGCGGGAACTGGCGCGTGATGGCGAGCCGGTTCTCGAGCAGGTAGCCCAGGCCCGAGGGCGCCTGGGTGCGCTGCGACACCACCCACCAGTTGCCGTCGGGGCCGCGCGCGAGGTCGAAGGCCGCGATGTGCAGCCAGGTGTCGCCCGGCGGCTTCACGCCGTGCAGCGCGCGCAGGTAGCCCGGATGGCCGCGCACCAGCGCCGGCGGCAGCAGGCCTTCGGCCAGCAGGCGCTGCGGGCCGTAGACGTCGGCCATCACGCGGTCGAGCACGCGCATGCGCTGCAGCACGCCGGTCTCGATCTGCGCCCAGCTCTCGGGCGAGACGATCAGCGGGAACAGGTCGAGCGACCAGGGCCGTTGCGGGCCGTGGGTGGCGTCGGCGTAGACGTTGTAGGTGACGCCGTTGTCGCGGATCTGGCGCTCCAGGCTGACCGCGCGCCGCGGCAGGTCGACGAAGCCGTCGGGGCCGAGCTGTTCGAAGAAGGCATGCCAGGGCGGCAGCAGCGGGGGCTTGTCGCCGGCGGCGGGGGCCGGCGCGGCGGTGTCGGCGGTGTCGGCGGTGGGGGCGCGCTGGGCCGCGGATGGCGCCTGGGTCTGGCCGCCCTGTGTCTGGGATTGGCTTTGGCTGCCCGCCGTCGCGTCGTGCAGGTGCGGCCCCGTGGGCGCTACCGGCCCCGCGGCGGGCCGTGCGGGTGCCTCGGGCGTCGCGATGCCGCGCAGCTCGTCGAAGTGGCCGGGCAGGGCGGCCGGGGCGAGCGCCGACGCCAGGGCGGCCGGAAAATCCAGCGCCTGGGCGTCGAACAGGGATTCGTTGAGGGGTTCCACAGGGTTGGGATTGTCACATCGCTGTCACCGGGCCCGCCGGCGATGGCGTGCGAAATGCCCGCTGCAGCCATCCGTGTGGGCGGGACGACACACCCGGCGGCCCGGCCCGCGCCCCGTTGCCGGGGGGCGGGCCATGGGCGCCGCTCAGCGCCGCAGGTCGAGCGTGAACGGGAATTCGCGGCTGCCGGGCACCTCGATGGTGGCGGCCGGCGTGCGCATCAGCCCCGGCGTGTGGCCGGTGCGCGTGAAGCGCGACATGCGCCGGCTCTCGGCCTCGTAGGCATTGACCGGGAAGGTCTCGTAGTTGCGTCCGCCCGGATGGGCCACGAAGTACTGGCAGCCGCCCAGCGAACGCTTCATCCAGGTGTCGACCAGGTCCACCGTCAGCGGCGCATGGGCCTTGATGCTCGGATGCAGCGCCGAGGGCGGGTTCCAGGCCTTGTAGCGCACGCCGGCCACGAACTCGCCGGCCACGCCCGTGGGCTGCAGCGGCAGCACGCGGCCGTTGACGGTGACCACGTGGCGGCTCTCGTTGAGGCCGGTCACGCGCACCTCGATGCGCTCGAGCGAGGAATCGACGTAGCGCACCGTGCCGCCGGCCGAGCCTTCCTCGCCCATCACGTGCCAGGGCTCGAGCGCGTTGCGCAGCGAGAGCTCGACGCCCATCGCCTGCACCTGGCCCACGAGCGGGAAGCGGAACTCGAAGTGCGGCGCGAACCAGTCGGGATCGAAGGCGAAGCCGGCCTGGCGCATCTCGCTGATGACGTCGTCGAAGTCCATCCTGACGAAGGTCGGCAGCAGGAAGCGGTCGTGCAGCTCGGTGCCCCAGCGCGTGACGGGCGCCTTGTAGGGTTCGTCCCAGAAGCGCGCCACCAGCGCGCGGATCAGCAGCTGCTGCGCGATGCTCATGCGCGCATGCGGCGGCATCTCGAAGGCGCGCAGCTCGAGCAGGCCGAGGCGGCCGGTGCTGGAGTCGGGCGAGTAGAGCTTGTCGATGCAGAACTCGCTGCGGTGCGTGTTGCCCGAGACGTCGATCAGGATGTTGCGCAGCGTGCGGTCGACCAGCCAGGCCGGCATGTGCTGGCCGTAGAGCTCGCGGTTCTTCGCGATCTCCTTGAGCGCGATCTCGAGCTCGTAGACCTGGTCGTTGCGCGCTTCGTCCACGCGCGGCGCCTGGCTGGTCGGGCCGATGAACATGCCCGAGAACAGGTAGCTCAGCGAGGGATGGTTGTGCCAGTACAGCAGCAGGCTGGCCAGCAGCTCGGGCCGGCGCAGGAAGGGGCTGTCGGCCGGCGTGGCGCCGCCCATCACGAAGTGGTTGCCGCCGCCGGTGCCGGTGTGGCGGCCGTCGGTCATGAACTTCTCGGCCGACAGCCGGGTCTCGAACGCGGCCTGGTAGAGGAATTCGGTGTGGTCGACCAGTTCCTTCCAGTTGTGGGCCGGATGGATGTTGACCTCGATCACGCCGGGGTCGGGCGTGACCTGCAGCATCTTCAGGCGCGGATCGCGCGGCGGCGGATAGCCTTCCATCACGATGCGCACGCCGAGTTCGCGCGCGGTGGCTTCGACGGCGGCGACCAGGTCCAGGTAGTCCTCGAGGCGTGCCAGCGGCGGCATGAAGACGTAGAGCACGCCCGAGGCGCTGCCCTTCTTCTCGGCCGCCGGGCCGTTGGCGCGGCGCGGGTCGCGCACCTCGACGCACAGCGCGGTGCGCGTGACCCAGTGAGCCGACTCGCCGCGCAGCGGCTGGCGCGTGGCGGCGGTGTCGAAGGTGGCGTCGGCATCGGAATCGGCAGCATTGCCGTCGCCCGGGCCTTCACCGGTGCCGGTCCCCGGCCCCTGCATGCGCAGCGCGGCGGGCACGGCCGCGGGCGTGCCGAAGGCATAGGGTACGGCGCCCAGGTCGGCACCGGTGCCGCCGGTCGCGCCCACGGTGTAGCGCGCACGGTAGTCGGCCGCGCTCGGCAGCGCGTCGCGCGCCGCGGTCGGGTCGCGCTCGATCAGGTAGGGGTAGTCGCCCTTGCTGGCCCAGGGTTGGGAGTCGAGCGGCAGGCGGTAGCCCATTGGCGAATCGCCGGGGATCAGGTAGAGCCGGTCGTCGCGCAGGAACCAGGGGCCGGTCTTCCAGGCCGGGCCCTCGAGCGCGGGCGCGTCGCGGTTCGCGTTGCCGGGCTCGATCGGCAGCATGTAGCCGATCACCGCGTCGAGCTTCTGCGTGAACACGCGGCGCAGGCGCACGCGTTCGAGTTCGTCGTCGAGCTTGGAGTCGAAGGGGTCGACGTTGACCGGCAGGCGGCGTTCGCGCCAGAGGTAGTAGTAGATGTCCTCGAAGCCCGGCTGCACGTAGCGGTCGGTCAGGCCGAGCTTGCGCGCCAGCAGGCTGGTGAAGCGGCGCGCGTCCTCGCTGGTGTAGTGGGTCGGGAAGCGTTCGTCGGCGAACAGCTCGGGGTCGTGCCACAGCGTCTGGCCGTCGGCGCGCCAGAAGATCGACAGCGCCCAGCGCGGCAGCTGCTCGCCCGGGTACCACTTGCCCTGGCCGAAGTGCAGGAAGCCGCCGTGGCCGTATTCGGCGCGCAGCTTGTGGACCAGCTCGGTGGCATAGCCGCGCTTGGTGGGGCCGAGCGCGTCGGTGTTCCACTCGGGCGCGTCGCGGTCGCTGGTGGCCACGTAGGTGGGCTCGCCGCCCATCGTGAGGCGCACGTCGCCGGCCTTGAGCCGCGTGTCGACCGCGTCGCCCAGCGCCAGCACCTCGGCCCATTGCTCCTCGGTGTAGGGCTTGGTCACGCGCGGCGATTCGTAGATGCGCGTGACCTTCATGTCATGGCCGAACTCGACCTTCGACTCGTCGACGCCGCCCTCGATGGGCGCCGCGCTCGAGGGCGTGGGCGTGCAGGCCAGCGGGATGTGGCCCTCGCCGGCCAGAAGCCCCGAGGTGGCATCGAGGCCGATCCATCCGGCGCCCGGCAGGAACACCTCGCACCAGGCGTGCAGGTCGGTGAAGTCGACCGTGGTGCCGCTCGGGCCGTCGAGCGCCTTCACGTCGGGCGTGAGCTGGATCAGGTAGCCCGAGACGAAGCGCGCGGCCAGGCCGCAGTGGCGCAGCAGCTGCACCAGCAGCCAGCCCGAGTCGCGGCAGGAACCGCTGCCGTTGGTGAGCGTTTCTTCCGGCGTCTGCACGCCGGGCTCCATGCGGATCAGGTAGTTGACGTCCTGCTGCACCTGCTGGTTGATGCCGACCAGGAAGTCGATGGTGCGCTGTTCCTTGCGGTCGATCTTGTCGAGGTAGGCCGCGAGCAGCGGCGTGGGTTCCTCGGTGACGAGATAGGGCGCGAGCTCCTCGGCCTGCGAGGGCGTGTACTTGAACGGGAAGTTCTCGGCCTGCGGCTCGAGGAAGAAGTCGAAGGGGTTGTAGACCGCCATCTCGACCACGAGGTCGACCGTGACCTTGAATTCGCGCGTCTTCTCGGGGAACACGAGCCGCGCCTGGTAGTTGGCGAACGGGTCCTGCATCCAGTTGACGAAGTGCTCCGCCGGTTCGACGCGCAACGAGTACGAGATGACGTTGCTGCGGCAATGCGGCGCCGGCCGGAGCCGGACGACCTGCGGGCCGAGTTGCACCAGGCGGTCGTATTTGTAGTGGGTGACGTGGTGGAGCGCGGCGTGGATGGACATGCGTTTTTGTGTGCAGTACTGGCAGATTGCATCGAAAAGATGTCTCTGGTGAGACGCATACTAGCCCAGAAGACAAAGCAATTAGCGCGCCACGGAGCGTCGTTGGGGGAGGGTTTGCATCATGGTCGCCAAGGGGGAGCGAGGCGCATCCGATGCCTTCGTGCGCGCGCGCTGCGCCTTCGTCGCGCTCGCGGCAGCGCTCGCGGGCGTGGCGTTGCAGCTGCGGCAGCCGCAGCTGTGGGACGGCATGGTCTACGCGGGTGGACTGCTCGCGGGCATCGCGGGTCTTCGGGTGGCGTGGCACGTGCCGCGTCGTGCGTGGATCGCCTGGACCTGCGCCGCGCTGGCCGGCGCGGCGATCGGCGCGGGGCTCGCGGGCGCACGCGCCACGGTCTATGCAGCCGGCGCGCTCGATCCCGCGCTCGAGGGCCGCGACCTGCAGCTTGTGGGCGTCGTGTCGCAGATGCCGCAGCGTGGCGAGGCCGGCACGCGCTTCCGCTTCGCCGTCGAGTCCGCGCGCTGGGCCGACCCTGCGAGCACCGGATCGCCCGCGGTGCCCGACCGCATCGCGCTCGGCTGGTATGCCGAGGGCGCCAGCCTCTGGGATGGCCCCGCCGATTCATCCGCGCCCGCGCCCTGGCCCGAGAGCCCGGTGCATGCCGGCGAACGCTGGCGCCTGACCGTGCGCCTCAAGGCGCCGCACGGCCATCGCAATCCGCACGGCTTCGACAGCGAGCTGTGGATGTGGGAGCAGGGCCTGCGCGCCAGCGGCCATGTGCGCATCGGCGCGCGCGACGAGGCGCCCGCGCGGCTGGGCCCCACGGGACGGCATCCGATCGAACGCGCACGCGAGGCCGTGCGCGACGCCATCTTCGAACGCGTGCCCGAGCGCTTCGGCGCGGGCGTGATCGCCGCGCTGGTCACGGGCGACCAGGGCGCGATCGACCGCGAGGGCTGGGACGTCTTCCGCGCCACCGGCGTGGCCCACCTGATGTCGATCTCGGGCCTGCACGTGACCCTGTTCGCGTGGCTCGCCGCGCACGTCGTCGGCGCGCTCTGGCGCCGCAGTCCGCCGCTGATGCTGCGGCTGCCGGCGCAGCGCGCGGCGCTCGTGGGCGGCGTGCTGCTGGCCACGCTCTATGCGCTGTTCAGCGGCTGGGGCGTGCCGTCGCAGCGCACGGTCTGGATGCTCGCGACCGTCGCGCTGCTGCGCCTCACCGGGCGGCGCTGGCCCTGGCCGCACGGCTGGCTGCTGACCGCGGCGGTGGTGGTCGCGCTCGATCCCTGGGCCCTGACGCAGGCCGGTTTCTGGCTCAGCTTCGTGGCGGTGGGCGTGCTGTTCGCCACCGACGCGGGGCTGCCCGGCGACACGCGAGCGGGCCTGCGCGCACGGCTGTGGCGGCTGCTGCGCGAGCAGTGGACGATCACGCTCGCGCTCACGCCCCTGAGCCTGCTGCTGTTCCAGCAGGTGTCGCTGGTCGGGCTGGTGGCCAACCTGGTCGCGATCCCCTGGGTCACGCTGGTGATCACGCCGCTGGCGATGCTCGGCAACGTCGCCGCGCCGCTGTGGGACCTCGCGGCGCGCGCGGTGTGGGCCCTGGGGCTGCTGCTGTCGTGGCTCGCGGCGCTGCCATTCGCCAGCGTCTCGATGGCCGCGCCGCCGACGTGGCTGGCGGCCTGCGGCGTGGCGGGCGGCGTGCTGGTGGCGATGCGGCTGCCGTGGTCGCTGCGCGCGCTGGGCCTGCCGCTGCTGCTGCCGGTGCTGCTGTGGCAGCCGGCGCGTCCTGCCCTCGGCGAGTTCGAACTGCTCGCGGCCGACGTCGGCCAGGGCAACGCGGTGCTGGTGCGCACCGCGAACCACAGCCTGCTCTACGACAGCGGCCCGCGTTACAGCCTCGAGAGCGACGCCGGCCAGCGCGTGCTGGTGCCGCTGCTGCGCGCCCTGGGCGAGCGGCTCGACCTGCTGGTGCTGAGCCACCGCGACAGCGACCACACGGGCGGCGCGAGCGCCGTGCTCGCGACGCATCCGCGCGCCGGCTTGCTGAGTTCGATCGAGGCTGGGCACCCGCTGCAGTCGCAGCGCCCCGCGCGGCGCTGCGAGGCGGGCCAGCGCTGGACCTGGGACGGCGTGGATTTCGAGCTGCTGCATCCGCAGGCCGGCGACTACCTGTTCTTCACGCGGCCCAATGCCATCTCGTGCGTGCTGCGCATCGGCAACGGCCGCGCGACCGCGCTGCTGGCCGGCGACATCGAGCGGCTGCAGGAGGCCGCGCTGCTCGAGCGCCTGCCCGAACGGCTGCGCGCCGACGTGCTGCTGGTGCCGCATCACGGCAGCAAGACCTCCTCGAGCGCCGCCTTCCTCGACGCGGTGCGCCCGCGCATCGGCCTGGTCCAGGCCGGCTACCGCAACCGCTTCGGCCACCCGGTGCCCGAGGTGGTGGCGCGCCATGCCGAGCGCGACGTGCGGCTGGTCGAGAACGTGCGCTGCGGCGCCGCGCACTGGCGCAGCGCCAGCCCGGCCGAGGTGGGCTGCGAGCGCGAGCGCGCGCCTCGCTACTGGCAGCATCGGCCGGCGGCACTGCGATCTGTTGGGGTTAAAACTGTGAACTAGTTGTTAAAAACCCGCCGGACGAACCCTCGCGAGGTCGCGCGGCACGGCGTCCCATGCGTTGTAGCCAGGGACAACGCATCGAGGGGACACATGACATCGCACCACCGCCCGATCTTCTTCCCGCGCTCGCCCGCGGGCACCGCGCCATGACCGCCGCCGTTCCGGCCATCACCAGCAGCCACGTCGGCGGCAGCTCCGCCGCGCGGCTCAAGACCCACCGCGACGGCCCGGTGCTGGTGCTGACGCTGAGCAACCCCGGCGCGCGCAATGCGCTCAGCCCCTCGGTCTATCGCGCCGCCGCCAAGGTCATGCGCGACGCCGCGGGCTTTCGCACGGTGCGCGCCATCGTGCTGTGCGGCGAGGGCGAACATTTCAGCGGCGGCGGCGACCTGCGGCGCCTGTCGCGGCAGCGCCGGCTGCCGGCCGCCGAGCAGCACGAGCACCTGGCGGCGCTGCACGACTGGATCCTCGCGATCGAGGCGGCGCCGCAGCCGGTCATCGCCGCGGTCGAGGGCGCGGCGGCCGGAGGCGGCTTCTCGCTGGCCCTGGCCTGCGACCTGGTCGTGGCGGCCGAGGACGCGAAGTTCTTCACCTCCTTCGTCAGCATGGGCCTGACGCCCGACGGCGGCGCCACCGATTCGCTGGCCCGCGCGCTGCCGCCGCAGGCCGCGCTCGAGCTGCTGCTCGACGACGAGCCCTGCACGGCGCGGCGGCTGCACGGCTGGGGCGTGGTCAACAAGGTGGTGCCGGCCGGCGAGGCCTGCGCCGAGGCGATCGAGTGGGCCCAGCGGCTCGCGCGCGGCCCGTTCGAGGCCCAGGCGCGCACCAAGCAGCTCGTGCATGCGGCGCGCGGACGCAGCCGGCGCGAACAGCTCGATGCCGAGCGCGAGTCCTCGGTCGCGAGCCTCTACGGCGAGGAGAGCGGGGAGCGCATCAAGGCTTTCCTGTCGCCGCGCAACAAGCGCGCGGCCGACGAGGCACCCGTTCCCGAAGCGCGCGAATAAATCCGACCGTCGCCTGGCCGGGCTTGGCATCAGGGGTTCTACTGGCCTCGAACTTGCTAAGCTATGGCTCAAGGAGATTGGTCGTTCCATGCACAAATTCGATGAGATGTATGAGCAGCTCCCCTATGCGGGAGCCGCGATCCGGCAGCACTACAAGCGATACGACCAATGGCTGGCGAAGCAACCCGGTGAGGTGATGCGTTCGCGGCGCGAAGAGGCGGAAATGATCTTCCGCCGGGTCGGTATCACCTTCGCCGTGTACGGCGCCAAGGACGAGGACGGCTCGGGCACCGAGCGGCTGATCCCGTTCGACCTGCTGCCCCGGATCATTCCGGCGCACGAGTGGGACAGCATGGAGAAGGGGCTGGTGCAGCGCGTCACGGCGCTCAACCGCTTCCTGCATGACGTCTACCACGACCAGGAAATCATCAAGGCCGGCATCATCCCGGCCGAGCAGATCCTCAACAACGCGCAGTTCCGCCCCGAGATGATGGGCGTCAACGTGCCGCACAACGTCTACTCGAACATCTCGGGCATCGACATCGTGCGCGCGCCCGACGCCAGCGGCAACGGCGAGTACTACGTGCTCGAGGACAACCTGCGCGTGCCCAGCGGCGTGAGCTACATGCTCGAGAACCGCAAGATGATGATGCGGCTGTTCCCCGAGCTGTTCAACCAGAACCGCATCGCGCCGGTGGCGCACTACCCCGACCTGCTGCTCGAAACGCTGCGCGCCAGCGCGCCGGCCGCCACGGCCGAGCCCACGGTGGTGGTGCTCACGCCCGGCATGTACAACAGCGCCTACTTCGAGCACGCCTTCCTCGCGCAGCAGATGGGCGTCGAGCTGGTCGAGGGCCAGGACCTGTTCGTCAAGGACAACTTCGTCTACATGCGCACCACGCGCGGACCGAAGCGCGTCGACGTGATCTACCGCCGCGTCGACGACGACTTCCTCGACCCCGAGGTGTTCCGCCCGAGCTCCACGCTGGGCTGCGCGGGCCTGATGCGCGCCTACCGCGACGGCAACGTCGTGATCTGCAATGCCGTGGGCACCGGCGTGGCCGACGACAAGTCGATCTACCCGTACGTGCCGAAGATGATCGAGTTCTACCTCGGCGAGCAGCCGATCCTCAAGAACGTGCCGACCTACATGTGCCGCAACAAGGACGAGCTGCAGTACACGCTCGACAACATGAAGGACCTGGTGGTCAAGGAAGTGCACGGCGCCGGCGGCTACGGCATGCTGATCGGCCCGGCCGCCACGCAGGCCGAGATCGAGGACTTCAAGAAGGCCGTGATCGCCAAGCCCGACGGCTACATCGCCCAGCCCACGCTGAGCCTGTCGACCTCGCCGACCTTCGTCGACGCCGGCATCGCGCCGCGCCACATCGACCTGCGGCCCTTCGTGCTCTCGGGCAGCGAGGTGCAGATGGTGCCCGGCGGCCTCACGCGCGTGGCGCTCAAGGAAGGCTCGCTGGTCGTCAACTCCTCGCAGGGCGGCGGCACCAAGGACACCTGGATCCTCGAGGCCGACCGCACGGCCAGGCCGAAGGCGGAATCGCAGTCCCAGTCGCAGTCGCAGAGCCTGTCGGCCTGAGTGCAAGAAGCCCGGAGAACCACATGCTGTCCCGCACCGCAGACCACCTCTACTGGATGTCCCGCTACACCGAGCGCGCCGAGAACACCGCGCGCATGCTCGACGTCAACTACCAGACCTCGCTGCTGCCGCAGTCGGCCGAGGTCGCCAAGTACGGCTGGCAGGGCGTGCTCTCGATCAGCGAGCTGCTGCCCTGGTACAACAAGAAGTACGACCAGATCGCGCCCAACGAGGTGATGGAGTTCATGGTCAAGGACGAGAGCAATCCGTCCTCGATCGTCTCCTGCCTCAAGGCCGCGCGCGAGAACGCCCGCGCCGTGCGCGGCGCGCTGACCACCGAAGCCTGGGAAACGCAGAACACCACCTGGCTCGAGGTCAACCGCATGCTGCGCGCGGGCGACTTCGAGCGCGATCCCGGCCAGTTCTTCGAATGGGTCAAGTTCCGCTCGCACCTCTCGCGCGGCGTCACGCTGGGCACGATGCTGCAGGACGAGGCCTTCTACTTCTCGCGCCTGGGCACCTTCCTCGAACGCGCCGACAACACGGCGCGGCTGGTCGACGTGAAGTTCCACGCGCTCAACAGCGAGTTCTTCGGTGCCGCCACCGAGGAAGACCAGGAGTACGACTTCTATCACTGGAGCGCGATCCTGCGCAGCGTCTCGGCCTTCGAGGTCTACCGCAAGGTCTACCGCGACGTGATCAAGCCCGAGCGCGTGGCCGAGCTGCTGATCCTGCGCGCCGACATGCCGCGCTCGCTGCACGCGAGCCTGGCCGAGGTGGTGGCCAACCTCGCGAAGGTGCAGAACGAGCAGAGCGCCGAAACCCAGCGCCGCGCCGGCAAGCTCCTGGCCGACCTGCAGTACGCGCGCGTCGACGAGATCCTCGCGACCGGCCTGCATGCCTACCTCACGCAGTTCCTCGACCGCGTGAACGAGCTCGGCGTGCGCATCAGCCAGGACTTCCTGGTGCCGGCGCACTGAGCATCGGGCTTCACGTCCGCGCGATCGACCGCGGCGAATGAACCTCCGGGTTCATTCGCCGCCGTCTCAACGCTCGAACGACTCCACCGCCACCGGCAGCGCGGGCGCCTGCCAACGGTAGCCGGCACCGAGCACGTCGCGTTCGGGCCTTTGGCCGTTCCAGCGGATGTCGAGCAGGTTCATCAGCGTCCAGCCGGCCCAGTCGGCGCGGAACGGTTGCTGCGGCTGCTGCGGCGCATGGCCCGCGAACGGCGTCTGCGGACGGCGCCAGATCACGGTCGGTATACGGTAGCCCGAAGCGGTCGCGGGGCTGTGGCCCGCGCGGTCGCTGCCGTGGCCCACTTCCTGGCCGTGGTCCGACAGGTACATCCAGGCGCGGGGCTCCTGCGGCGAACCCGCGCTGCGCGTCTGCTGCAGCAGCTCGGAGACCACGAAGTCGTGATAGAGCAGGGCGGCGTCGTACTCGTGGCGGTAGTGGCGCACCCAAGCGGAGCGGCCGTTCTTCACCAGGCCGGTCTCGACCGCGTCGACGCTGTCGTCGAAGGGATTGGCGTCGGGCGGAAAGCGCAGGCTGTAGTGCGGATGGGCTCCCATCAGATGGACCACGATCAGCTTGCGCTCGGCGCTGGTGTCGTCGAGCGCCTCCTGCATGCAGTCGAGGATCTCGCCGTCGAGCGAGGCGCTCGCGCGGCCCGGCGTGCGGTTGACCATGTCGACCACGTCGGCGTAGCGCGCATGCTGCTGCTCGATCGCGAGGTCGTCGTGGTTGCTGATCCACCAGACCTTGTAGCCGGCCGCGCGCGCGAGCGCGATCAGGTGCGGCGGGTTCTCGCGCTCGGGCAGGCCGAAGTGGAACATGTTGCGCAACGCGGGCACGGTGGTGGCATCGACCGACCAGGCGTTGGGCAGCACCTCCATGTGCGCGCCCGCCTGCGCCTTGTGGGCCAGCAGGCGCGGCGTGGTCGGGCGGCCGTAGCCGTAGAGCGCCATGTTGTCGCGGTTGATGCTGTCGGTGATCACCAGCACCACGGTCGACGGACCGGTGCTCTCGATCACTGGCGCCATGGCCTTGGCGCGCGCGAGCATCTCCCCGCGCGTGCGTTCCTGGTCGGCCCAGAGTCCGCGCAGCGCATGGATCGACTGGCTCCATTGCGACCAGAAGAGCACCGGATGCAGCCGCCGCCACGGCTTGCTCGCATAGCCCACGCAGGCGAGCAGCAGCAGCAGCGCGAGCAGTGCCGTGGCCCAGGCCGGCGGCCGCGCGCGCGGACCGGCCGGCGCGGCGGCACCGCGCCGCGCGAAGGCCGCCACCAGCAGGGCGGCCGCGAGCGCCGCGCCGCTCCACAGCAGCGCCGAGCGCCAGTGCATCCGCAGGTACTCGCCGCTCTCGCGCGCATTGGTGTTGGCCGCGGCGCTGAGCACCATGGCGCCGTCGGGCGCGGCCTGGTAGGTGTCGAGCAGGTAGGCGCGCAGCGCGCCGTCGAAGGCGAAGGCCAGGGTCCAGGCACAGGCCAGCACGGTGCGCCAGCGGCGCACGCGCGCGCTGCGCACCGGCCAGGCCAGCCACAGCACCATCGGCAGCGCCAGCACCGCGAGCTGCGCGATGCGGCGCCCGTCGTGGCCCAGCACGATCATCGCGAGCAGGGTGGCGCCCACCACGCCGCAGGCGAGCAGGCCGTTGCTGCGCGGCGCGGTATCGGTGGAGGGGAGGGCCGGCGCCTGGAGCAGGTCGGGGGCTTGGGCGGGCGGCGGGGTCAAGCGGGGGGCGGGCGGAGGATGGATCGCGGGCGGATTCTGCCGCCCCGCGCCGCCGCCGCCGGCAGTGCCCCCGCCACTCGGGAGGACTTCGCCGCCGGCAGGGAGCGCTACGCGGCCGCGGCGCCCTCGCTGATCTCGCGGCAGTTCATCTGCAGCTGCTGGAAGTGCGAGCGCCATGCGACCGCGTCGATCCAGCGATCGAGGTCGAGCTTGAGCCGGACCTCCCGCTCGCCGTCCTCGAGGTGCTGCGCGAGCTTCACGCGCAGGCCGCTGCCGGTGGGCTGGGTCGCGATCTCCACGCTGGTCTCGAGCAGCGGGATCACGATGCGCTGCACCTGGCCGGCCTCGCGGCGCTTCTTGAGCACCACGTGGCAGTCGTCCTGGCTCACGAGCTTGCGGTGCACGGTGCCGCTCGCGGTGGCGCCGAGCGCGAGGTAGTCGTTGAGGGCGCGCAGGTGCTGGGCGCCCGTCATGTGGCGCACGTTCGGCGCATCCTCGCTCGGATAGCCGTCGGTGCAGCCCGATGCGAGCAGGCCGAGGGCGAGCAGCGCGGCCGCGGCGGCCCATGGAAGGGCGCGCCACACCCGCCGCGCGCGATCGTTTCGAGGATTCCTGGAGAGCGGGGACATCGCGCGAGTATCGATCAGCCATCGGCCCGGCCGCGGAACTTCTGCGGCGCATGCGGCCCAGAAGGGCTCGCGCCGGCCTTGCCGGCCCTCTGGAAAACCCTTGTTTCGCGAGAAAGGAAACCCTCCTCCATGAACGGATTCAGCCGACTGCCCGCACTGCTCCTCGTCATGACCCTGCTGCTCGTCTCGGCCCCGGCCGCGTGGGCGCGCGAGATGGTCAGTTCCGCGGTCAAGACGCTCAACCTGCGCAGCGGTCCGGGCGTGCGCAACCCCGCGCACTGGACCGTGACCCACGGCTATCCGTTCCAGGTGCTCCAGCGCAAGGGCGACTGGCTGCAGGTGCGCGACTTCGAGGGCGACCGCGCCTGGGTCTACCGCTCGATGACCAACAAGGTGCCGCACCGCGTGGTCAAGGCGCAGGTGGCGAACCTGCGGCGCGCGCCGGGCGTGCGCAGCCCGATCGTGAAGAAGGCCGGCTACGGCGACGTGCTGCGCACGCTCGAGAAGCGCGGCAAGTGGACCAAGGTGCGCCACGAGGGCGGCGCGGTCGGCTGGGTATCGACCAGCCTCACCTGGGGCTGGTGAGTACCGCGCAGGTGGCTCAGGCCTGCGTGGCCTGGCGCACCGCGCGTTCCCAGCGCGCCATCGATTCCTCGGCCTGCGCGCGGCCCATCGTGGGCATGAAGCGGCGCTCCACCTTCCACTGCTGCGAGAGCTGGCCGACGTCGCCGTAGACGCCGGTCGACAGCCCCGCGAGATAGGCCGCGCCGAGCGCGGTGGTCTCGACCACTTCGGGCCGCACCACCGGAATGCCCAGCAGGTCGGCCTGGAACTGCATCAGCAGGTCGTTCACGCTGGCGCCGCCGTCGACGCGCAGTTCGGCCACCGGCTTGCCGCCCGCGGCCACCGCGTCGCGGCTCATGGCCTGCAGCAGCGCGGCGCTCTGGTAGGCGATGCTCTCGAGCGCGGCGCGTGCGATGTGGGCCACGGTGGTGCCGCGCGTGAGGCCGGTGATGGTGCCGCGCGCGTCGGCGTTCCAGTAGGGCGCGCCCAGGCCGGTGAAGGCCGGCACCATCATCACGCCGCCCGCGTCGGGCACGCTCTCGGCCAGCGACTGCACCTCGGCGCTGCCCTTGATCGCCTTGAGGCCGTCGCGCAGCCACTGCACCACGGCACCGCCCACGAACACGCTGCCTTCCATCGCGTACTGCGGCTGTGCCGTGGTCTGCGCCGCGCTGGTCACGAGCAGGCCGTTGCTCGAGGGCTGGAAGGCCGCGCCCGTGTGCATCAGCAGGAAGCAGCCGGTGCCGTAGGTGTTCTTGGCCATGCCGGCCTCGAAGCAGGCTTGGCCGAACAGCGCGCTCTGCTGGTCGCCGGCCACGCCGCCCACCGGCAGCGAGCGGCCCAGCAGCGCGGCGTCGGTGTCGACGAAGTGCGAGGCCGAGGGCTGTACCGCCGGCATCAGCGCGGCGGGGATGTGCAGCGCCGCCAGCAGCTCGGCATCCCATGCGTTGTCGTGCACGTTGAACAGCATGGTGCGCGAGGCATTGCTCACGTCGGTCACGTGCCGGCGGCCGCCCGTGGCTGCCACATCAGCCAGCTGTCGACGGTGCCGAAGGCGAGCTCGCCGCGCTCGGCCTGTTCGCGCGCGCCGGGCACGTTGTCGAGCAGCCAGCGCAGCTTGGTGCCCGAGAAGTAGGCATCGATCACGAGCCCGGTCTTCTCGCGGATGGTGTCGGTCAGGCCTTCCTCGCGCAGCCGCGCGCACAGCGGCTCGGCGCGCCGGTCCTGCCACACGATCGCGTGGTGCACCGGCTTGCCGGTCCTGCGGTTCCACAGCACGGTGGTCTCGCGCTGGTTGGTGATGCCGATCGCATGGATGTCCTCGGGCCGCAGCTTCGCCTTGGCGATGACCTCGCGCGCGGTCGCGAGCTGGCTGTCCCAGATCTCGAGCGGGTCGTGCTCCACCCAGCCCGGCTGCGGATAGATCTGCGTGAGCTCCTTCTGCGCGATGGCCACCACGTGGCCGCCGCGGTCGAACACGATGCTGCGCGAGCTGGAGGTGCCCTGGTCGAGGGCGAGCAGGTAGGTGGTCGTCATGCGGGAGTCATTCCTTCGGGGTCTGATGGAGCCGGGCGATCTCGAGCCGCACCTGCGCGTCGCGCAGCAGCGTCGGGAAGGGATCGGGCGGTTCCGCATCGGTGAAGAGGCGGTCGATCTGAGACAGGGTACCGAGCTGGATCATCGCGGGGCGGTTGAACTTGCTGGCGTCGGCCGCGAGCCAGACCTCGCGCGCCTGCGCGATGATGGTCTGCGCCACCTTCACCTCGCGCAGGTCGAAGTCGCGCAGCGAGCCGTCGGACTCGATGCTCGACACGCCGATCAGCGCGATGTCGACCTTGAACTGCCGGATGAAATCGATCGTGGCCTCGCCCACGACGGCGCGGTCGCGCGCGCGCACCGAGCCGCCCGCCACGATCACCTCGCACTGGCTGTTGCCGCTCAGGATGGTCGCCACGTTCAGGTTGTTGGTGATCACGCGCAGGCCGCTGTGGCGCATCAGCGCCTTGGCGATCGCCTCGGTGGTGGTGCCGATGTTGAGGATCAGCGAGCAGTCGTTGGGCACCAGCTCGGCCACGCGCCGCGCGATCCGCGCCTTGCCTTCGGCATGCAGCGTCTCGCGCTGCTGGTAGCCGATGTTCTCGGTGGTCGAGCTCGGCACGCGCACGCCGCCATGGAAACGCGTCAGCAGGCCCTCGTCGGCCAGCCGCTGCACGTCGCGCCGCACCGTCTGCAGGGTCACGCCGAGCATGTCGGCGAGCTGTTCGACCGTGACCGAGCCGCGCGCGCGCACGGTGTCGAGGAGATTGATCTGGCGGGGGTTGGAATTCACTGAGTGGGGGCGGAAACGAATGAAAGTAAGCCGAGAGTACGCAAAAAAACGCGCCTGGAGCGGTGGCGGGGCGCAAGGTGCGTGACTTTATAGAACGAAAAAAAACGAACATGCTTAAGGGAAAACTCGGAGGAAAATCGCGCCATAAGGAACTCAAATGAAAAATACCGAAAATACAATGGCCGCCTCCGGTGACTCCGGTCACGCATCGAAACCACAAGCGACGGGCGAAAGGACGGGTGGCATTCCAGTGAGCGATCTCTCCCAGAATCCGCCGGCACCGGCCACCGACTGCGATGTGCTGATCGTCGGCGGCGGCATCAACGGCTGCGGCATCGCGCGCGATCTCGCGGGCCGCGGCTGGCGCGTGGTGCTGTGCGAGAAGGACGACCTCGCCGCCCACACCTCCTCGTCGTCGACCAAGCTGATCCACGGCGGGCTGCGCTACCTCGAGTACTACGAGTTCTCGCTGGTGCGCAAGGCGCTGCAGGAGCGCGAGGTGCTGCTCAAGAGCGCGCCGCACATCATGTGGCCGCTGCGCTTCGTGATGCCGCACGACCCCTCGATGCGTCCGGCATGGATGATCCGCATCGGCCTGTTCCTCTACGACCACCTCGCCAAACGCGAGGTGCTGCCGGGCTCGCGCAGCGTGGACCTGCGCAGCCATGCCGCGGGCGCGCCGCTCAAGCCGCAGTTCAAGCGCGGCTTCGTCGATTCGGACGGCTGGGTCGACGACGCGCGGCTGGTGGTGCTCAACGCGCTCGATGCGCGCGCGCGCGGCGCCGAGGTGCTCACGCGCACCCGCTGCGTGCATGCGCGGCGCGAGGCCGACGGCTGGACCGCGGTGCTCGAGGGCCCCGACGGCACGCACCGCACGGTGCGCGCCCGCGCGGTGGTGAATGCCGCCGGGCCCTGGGCCGAATCCTTCCTGCGCGGCGTGGCGAAGCCCTCCAACGGCGAGGCGCTGGCCACCAAGAGCCTGCGGCTCGTGAAGGGCAGCCACATCGTGGTGCCGCGCGTGTTCGCGCACGACCACGCCTACATCTTCCAGAACCCCGACAAGCGGATCATCTTCGCGATCCCCTACCAGGACGACTTCACGCTGATCGGCACCACCGACATCGAGCTGAATGGCGACGATCCGGGCGCGGCGCGCATCGCCGACGAGGAGGTCGAGTACCTCTGCACCCAGGCCAGCCGCTATTTCGAGAAGCCGATCGCGCCGAGCGACGTGGTGTGGACCTACTCGGGCGTGCGCCCGCTGCTCGACGATGCCTCGGGCGATCCGTCGGCGGTCACGCGCGACTACATGCTCGAGTCGAACACCGCCGCCGCGCCGCTGCTGTCGGTGTGGGGCGGCAAGATCACCACCTTCCGCAAGCTGGCCGAGGACGCCGCCGACGAGGTCGGCCGCATGCTGGGCCAGCCGAACAGCCAGCGCCCGGCCTGGACCGAGGGCGCCTTCCTCGCGGGCGGCGACCTGTCGGCCTGGATCGGCGCGGCGCAGCGGCCCGACGGCGACTTCGAACGCTTCCTGGCCGCCGTGCAGCAGCGCTACGGCTGGCTCGATGCGAAGCTCGCGCGGCGCCTGGCGCGTGCCTACGGCGCACGCATCGGCGAGCTGCTCGGCGATGCCGCATCGATGGCCGACCTCGGCGCCGAGGTGGCGCCCGGCCTGCACGAGCGCGAGCTGCGCTTCCTGCAGCGCGAGGAATGGGTGGTGAGCGCCGACGACGTGCTGTGGCGCCGCTCCAAGCTCGGGCTGCGCTACACGCCGCAGCAGCGCCGGCAGGTGGCCGACTGGCTGGACGCGCGGCGGGTGATTCCGGCAATGCAAGGGAGGGAAGGCTGATGCAGCTGTCACTGGAGCGCGTGACCAAGAAGGTCGGCGCGCAAACCTGGCTCTACGAGCAGAGCATCGCGCCGAAGAGCGGCGCGGTGACCGTCCTGCTCGGCGCCACGCAGGCCGGCAAGACCAGCCTGATGCGGCTGATGGCCGGCCTCGACACGCCGACCGAGGGCCGGGTGCTGGTCGACGGCCAGGACGTCACCGGCATGCCGGTGCGCGAACGCAACGTGGCGATGGTCTACCAGCAGTTCATCAACTATCCCTCGCTGAAGGTGGCCGACAACATCGCCTCGCCGCTCAGGCTGCGCGGCGAATCGAACATCGACGCGCGCGTGCGCGCGCTGGCCGACAAGCTGTCCATCGGCATGTTCCTCGACCGCTATCCGCAGGAGCTCTCGGGCGGCCAGCAGCAGCGCGTGGCACTGGCGCGCGCGCTGGCCAAGAACGCGCCGCTGATGCTGCTCGACGAGCCGCTGGTGAACCTCGACTACAAGCTGCGCGAAGGCCTGCGCGAGGAACTCACGCAGCTGTTCGCGGCCGGCGACTCGACCGTGATCTACGCCACCACCGAGCCCGGCGAGGCGCTGCTGCTCGGCGGCCACACGGCGGTGATGGATGCCGGCGAACTGCTGCAGTACGGCCCGACCGCCGAGGTGTTCCATGCGCCGCAGTCGCTGCGCGTGGCGCGCGCCTTCAGCGATCCGCCGATGAACCTGCTGGCAGGCACCGCCGCCGCGGGCAGCGTGCAGCTGGCGCGCGGGCCGGCGCTGGCGCTCGCGCTGCCCGAGTCGGTGGCGGGCGCGGTCACCATCGGGCTGCGCGCGAGCGCGCTCGACGTGGAAGCGGGCGAGGGCGACATCGCGCTGCCCGGCACCGTGGAGCTGGCCGAGATCTCGGGCTCCGACACCTTCGTGCACGTGGAGACCGCGGTCGGCGAACTGGTGGCGCAGCTTACCGGCGTGCACCGCTTCGAGCTGGGGGCCTCGATCACGCTGTATTTCAGCGCGGCGCGGGCCTATGTGTTCGATGCCGGCGAGAAGCTGGCGCGCGCGCCGGCATGGCGCAAAGGAAACTGAGATGGCCCGCATCGACCTCGACCTGGCCCACGCCTACCGACCGAACCCGATGCAGGACAGCGACTATGCGCTGCTGCCGCTCAAGATGAGCTTTCGCGACGGCGGCGCCTATGCCTTGCTCGGCCCCTCGGGCTGCGGCAAGACCACCATGCTCAACATCGTCTCGGGCCTGCTCGTGCCGTCGCAGGGCACGGTCAGGTTCGACGGCCGCGACGTGACGCAGGCCACGCCGCAGGAACGCAACATCGCGCAGGTGTTCCAGTTCCCGGTGATCTACGACACGATGACCGTGGCCGAGAACCTCGCGTTCCCGCTGCGCAACCGCAGGATGCCGGCCGACCAGATCAAGAAGCGCGTCGGCGAGATCGCCGAGATGCTCGACATGAGCGGCCAGCTCAACCAGCGCGCGGCGGGCCTCGCGGCCGATGCCAAGCAGAAGATCTCGCTGGGCCGCGGCCTGGTGCGCAGCGACGTCTCGGCGGTGCTGTTCGACGAGCCGCTGACCGTGATCGACCCGCACCTCAAGTGGCAGCTGCGGCGCAAGCTCAAACAGATCCATCGCGAGCTCAAGCTCACGCTGATCTACGTCACCCACGACCAGGTGGAGGCGCTGACCTTCGCCGAGGAGGTGGTGGTGATGACGCGCGGCAAGGCGGTGCAGGTGGGCAGCGCCGACGCGCTGTTCGAGCGCCCGGCCCACACCTTCGTCGGCCACTTCATCGGCTCGCCGGGCATGAACTTCCTCGCCGCGAAGAGTGCCCACGGCACCATCGAGGTGGCGGGCACGCCGCTGGTGCCCACGCGCGAGCTGCCGGCGGGCGAACTCAAGATCGGCATCCGTCCCGAGTACCTGCGGCTGGCCCCGGCCGGTGCCGGCGGCGCCGTGCCCGCGACGGTGGCGCAGGTGCAGGACGTGGGCACCTACACGATGGTGAGTGCCCGTACCGAGGGCAGCGACGGCAGCCCGCTCAAGGTGCGCCTGCATCCCGACGAGCAGCCGCCCGCGGTGGGCGACACGGTGTGGCTGCGCGTGCTGGATGCGCACACCTGCTACTACAAGGACGAGGAGCTGGTCGCATGAACGCCACCAACAAGCCGATCAACCAGAAGGCCTGGTGGCTCGTGCTGCCGGTGCTGATCTGCGTCGCCTTCTCGGCCATCGTGCCGCTGATGACGGTGGTCAACTACTCGGTGCAGGACATCATCTCGCCCGAGCGCCGCGTCTTCGTCGGCACCGAATGGTTCGCCGCCGTGATGCGCGACGACGAGCTGCACCAGGCGCTGTGGCGCCAGCTCGGCTTCTCGCTCGCGGTGCTGCTGGTCGAGATCCCGCTGGGCATCGCGCTCGCGCTGTCGATGCCGGCCAAGGGCTGGAAGTCCTCGGCCGTGCTGGTGGTGGTGGCGCTCTCGCTGCTGATTCCCTGGAACGTGGTCGGCACCATCTGGCAGATCTACGGCCGCGCCGACATCGGCCTGCTGGGCCACGCGCTGCAGAAGCTCGGCGTGGACTACAACTACACCGGCAGCGCCACCGACGCCTGGCTCACGGTGCTGGTGATGGACGTCTGGCACTGGACGCCGCTGGTGGCGCTGTTGTGCTATGCCGGCCTGCGCTCGATCCCCGACGCCTACTACCAGGCCGCGCGCATCGACGGCGCCAGCAAGTTCGCGGTGTTCCGCTACATCCAGCTGCCCAAGATGCGCGGCGTGCTGATGATCGCGGTGCTCTTGCGCTTCATGGACAGCTTCATGATCTACACCGAGCCCTTCGTGCTCACGGGCGGCGGGCCGGGCAATGCCACCACCTTCCTGAGCCAGTACCTGACGCAGAAGGCCGTGGGCCAGTTCGACCTGGGGCCGGCGGCGGCGTTCTCGCTGATCTATTTCCTCATCATCCTGCTGCTGTGCTTCGTGCTCTACAACTGGATGCAGCGGGTGGGAACGCAGGAAGCGGAGGTCGAGCGATGAACGAGAAACGGTTCCACAAGCGCAGCATCTTCCTGGTGCTGTACATCCTGTTCGCGCTGTTGCCCATCTACTGGATGATCAACATGAGCTTCAAGACGAACGAGGAGATCCTCTCGAGCTTCTCGTTCTTCCCGCAGCAGCTCACCTGGGCCAACTACGCGCGCATCTTCACCGACGAGTCCTGGTACTCGGGCTACATCAACAGCCTGATCTACGTGGCGATCAACACCGTGATCTCGCTGACCGTGGCGCTGCCGGCGGCCTATGCCTTCTCGCGCTACTCGTTCCTCGGCGACAAGCACGTGTTCTTCTGGCTGCTGACGAACCGCATGACGCCGCCCGCGGTGTTCCTGCTGCCCTTCTTCCAGCTCTACAGCACGGTCGGCCTGATGGACACGCACCTGGGCGTGGCGCTCGCGCACCTGCTGTTCAACGTGCCGCTCGCGGTCTGGATCCTCGAAGGCTTCATGAGCGGCATACCGCGCGAGATCGACGAGACGGCCTACATCGACGGCTACTCGTTCCCGCGCTTCTTCCTCACCATCTTCCTGCCGCTGATCAAGGCCGGCGTGGGCGTGGCGGCCTTCTTCTGCTTCATGTTCAGCTGGGTCGAGCTGCTGCTGGCGCGCACGCTCACGAGCGTGAACGCCAAGCCGATCGTGGCGACGATGACGCGCACCGTGAGCGCCTCGGGCATGGACTGGGCGACCCTGGCGGCGGCCGGCGTGCTGACCATCGTGCCGGGCGCGATCGTGATCTGGTTCGTGCGCCACTACATCGCCAAGGGTTTCGCGATGGGTCGGGTGTGACGGGATTTGCTCCTTCCCCCAGAGGGGGAAGGAGGAAGAGAAGAAGACAAGGAGATCTTGAAATGTTCGACTGGATGGTCTGGACCACCCCGGTGGCCGTGTTCTTCATCTGCATCGTGCTCATGCTGGCCGGCATGACGGTGTGGGAGCTCAAGTCGCCGACCACGCTGCGCCGCGGCTGGCTGCCGATCGCCACCACTCGCGGCGACCGGCTGTTCATCGGCCTGCTGTCGGCGGCCTACGTCAACCTGGCCTTCGTCGGCCTGGCCGACAAGCTCCAGGCCTGGTTCAGCCTCGAGGCCGAGCCCTCGGTCTGGATCAGCTTCGTGCTGTCGATGGCGCTGCTCGCGCTGATCCTGCGCAAGGGCTGAACGCGGCGCGCCTTCTTCTACCACAACGAATCCGGCTCTCCGCCTCCCCGGAGCCGTGATCGACAAGACCGGGGAAGCAATCGACCGAGGAGACACGTTCATGAAGATGCGCTACACAGCGTTGGCGTTGGCGGCTGCGATGTTCGCCGCGCACGGTGCGTCGGCCGGGGAGGCCGAGAGCCAGGAAATGGATCGACAGCGAATTCCAGCCTTCGACCTTGTCAAAGGACAAGCAGGCGGAAGAGATGAAGTGGTTCATCGAGGCCGCGAAGAAGCTGCAGGGCAAGGGCGTGAAGGAGATCTCCGTTGTGTCCGAGACGATCACCACGCACGAGTACGAATCGAAGACCCTGGCCAAGGCCTTCGAGGAGATCACGGGCATCAAGGTCAAGCACGACCTGATCCAGGAAGGCGACGTGGTCGAGAAGCTGCAGACCTCGATGCAGTCGGGCAAGTCGATCTACGACGGCTGGATCTCCGATTCCGACCTGATCGGTACCCACTACCGCTACGGCAAGATGATGAACCTCACCGACTACATGGCCGGTGCGGGCAAGGAGTGGACCAACCCCGGCCTGGACGTCAAGGATTTCATCGGCACCAAGTTCACGACCGCGCCCGACGGCAAGCTCTACCAGCTGCCCGACCAGCAGTTCGCCAACCTCTACTGGTTCCGCGCCGACCTGTTCGATCGCAAGGACCTCAAGGACAGGTTCAAGGCCAAGTACGGCTACGACCTGGGCGTGCCGCTGAACTGGAGCGCCTACGAGGACATCGCCGAGTTCTTCAGCAACGACGTGAAGACCATCGACGGCAAGCCGATCTACGGCCACATGGACTACGGCAAGAAGGACCCGTCGCTGGGCTGGCGCTTCACCGATGCCTGGCTCTCGATGGCCGGCACCGCCGACATCGGCAACCCGAACGGCATGCCGATCGACGAGTGGGGCATCCGCGTGGCCGACGACAAGTGCACGCCGGTGGGCGCGGCCGTGTCGCGCGGCGGTGCGACCAACTCGCCCGCGGCCGTCTATGCGCTCACCAAGTACATCGACTGGATGAAGAAGTACGCGCCCAAGGAAGCCATGGGCATGACCTTCGGCGAGTCGGGCCCGGTGCCGGCGCAGGGCCAGATCGCGCAGCAGATCTTCTGGTACACGGCCTTTACCGCCGACATGACCAAGAAGGGCCTGCCGGTCGTCAACGAGGACGGCACGCCCAAGTGGCGCATGGCGCCCGGCCCGAACGGCCCGTACTGGAAGCAGGGCATGCAGAACGGCTACCAGGACGTGGGCTCGTGGTCCTTCTTCAACGGCCATGACGCCAACAAGACCGCGGCCGCCTGGCTCTACGCCCAGTTCGTGACCTCGAAGTCGGTGTCGCTCAAGAAGACCATCGTCGGCCTGACGCCGATCCGCGAATCGGACATCCAGAGCAAGGCGATGACCGACCTGGCGCCCAAGCTCGGTGGCCTGGTCGAGTTCTACCGCAGTCCGGCGCGCGTGGCATGGACCCCGACCGGCACCAACGTGCCCGACTACCCGAAGCTCGCGCAGCTGTGGTGGAAGAACGTGGCCGAGGCCGTGACGGGCGAGAAGACCCCGCAGAAGGCGATGGACAACCTGGCCGACGAGATGGACAACGTGATGGCCCGCCTGCAGCGCGCCGGCATGGCCCACTGCGCGCCCAAGCTCAACCCGAAGGGCGATCCGAACAAGTGGCTCAGCGACCAGCACGCACCGTGGAAGAAGCTGGCCAACGAGAAGCCCAAGGGCGAGACCATCGACTACAACAAGCTGCTGTCGGCCTGGAAGGACGGCAAGGTCCGCTGATCGGCGGACCGCGAGGGATGTGACCGCAGGGGCCGCGCCGCGAGGCGCGGCCCCTTTTTTGCATGCGCGCAGGACATGCGCCCCTCGGGCCTACGAGTCCTCGTACGCCGCGCGTCGTCGGTTGGCCGCATCCTTTCGATGCATGACCTATGGCAGATGCGCGATGCCGGGGCATCGCGTACATTCGACGGCCCTTCGAACCGCCCACCCGTGAATTCCAGCTTGTCCAGCCCTTCCGAGGCCGCCGCGCCCCCCATCGCCAAGCGCGTGCTCGTGATCCACTATTCGCAGACCGGCCAGCTCGGCAGCGTCGCCGAGCGGATCGTGGCGCCGCTGCGCGACGACCCGGCGATCGCGGTGCACGTGGAGACGCTGCGGCCGGTGCGGCCCTTTCCGTTCCCCTGGGGCTTCATCCGCTTCTTCGACGCCTTCCCCGAGACCGCGCACCTGAAGCCGCCCGCGCTGCAGCCGCTGGCGCTCACGGGCGAGGAGGACTTCGACCTCGTGATCCTGCCCTACCAGGTGTGGTTCCTCGCGCCCTCGCAGCCGATCACGGCCTTCCTCAAGCACCCGGTGGCGGCGCGGCTGCTCCAGGGCAAGCCCGTGGTCACGGTGATCGCCTGCCGCAACATGTGGCACCTCGCGCACGAGAAGCTCAAGGGCCTGCTGGCCGCCATCGATGCGCGGCTGATCGACAACGTGGTGCTGACCGATCCGGGCCCCACGCTCGCGACCTTCTTCACCACCCCGGCCTGGCTGGTCTGGGGCCGCAAGCGCGGCTTCTGGGGCATGCCAGACGCGGGCCTCGAGCCGGGCCAGATCGCGCGCACCGTGCGCTTCGGCCGCGCGCTGCGCGATGCGCTGCACCAGGGGCTCGAGCGCGGCAGCGCGCCGCTGCTCGCGGGCCTGGGCGGGGTCAACGCCAATGCGCAGCTGCTGGTCAGCGAGAAGGCCGGCACGCGCAGCTTCTTCCTCTGGGGCAAGCTGCTGATGGCCGCCGGCGGCCCCGGGGCCTGGCAGCGCAAGCCGCTCTTGGTGCTCTACGTGCTGTTCCTGCTCGCGCTGATCGTCACCGTGGTCCCGGTGAGCCTCACGCTGCAGGCGCTGCTGCGCCCTCTGCTGCGAGGGTGGCTGACTAGAATGACCGCCCATTTCGAGTGGCCCTCCGGCTCGGCCACGGACCGTTCCCATCTCTATGACGACTGATGTCTTCCTGACCCGCACCGCCGCCTTCCTGCCTTTTGCTCCGGTCAGCAACGAAGACATCGAAGAAGTCCTGGGCCGCGTCGGCGATCGGGTGTCGCGTGCGCGACGCCTGATCCTGCGCAGCAACGGCATCCAGTCGCGCCACTACGCGATCGACCGCGCGACCGGGCTGCAGGCCATGAGCAATGCCGAGCTCACCGCCGCGGCGATCCGCAACCTGGGCACGCCCGAGGAACTGGGGCGCATCGACTGCCTCGTCACCGGCACCTCGATGCCCGACCAGCTGATGCCCAACCATGCGGTGATGGTGCACGGCGAGCTCGGCTGGCCGCGGCTCGAGGTGGTGGCCTGCGCGGGTATCTGCCTGGCCGGCGCCACGGCCCTCAAGCACGCCTGGCTCTCGGTGCGCGCGGGCGATGCCGAGCGTGCCGTGGCCACCGGTTCGGAGCTGGCGTCGCCGCTGATGCGCGGCTCGCGCTTCGAGGCCGAGATCGAGCACCGCATCGACCTGCTCGAGACCCATCCCGAGATCGCGTTCGAGAAGGACTTCCTGCGCTGGATGCTCTCGGACGGCGCGGGCGCGGTGCTGCTGGAGCGCGCGCCGCGCGGGCCGCTGTCGCTCAAGGTCGAGTGGATCGATCTCTCCTCGGCCGCGCACGAGCTGCCGGTGTGCATGTATGCCGGCGCCGACCGCAATGCCGACGGCAGCCTCACCGGCTGGGCCCGCACCGCGCCGCGCGACTGGCATCGCGACTCCACCTTCGCGATCAAGCAGGACGTGCGGCTGCTCAACGAGAACATCGTGCGCGCCACGCTCGGCGAGCCGCTTGCGGCCATCGTCGAGAAGCGCGGCCTGCGGCCCGATGACGTGGACTGGTTCCTGCCGCACCTGTCGTCGAGCTACTTCATGGAACCGGTGGCGCGCTGCCTCGAGCAGATGGACTTCGCGATTCCGCGCGAGCGCTGGTTCAGCAACTTGGTGCAGAAGGGCAACACCGGCTCCGCCTCGCCCTACATCATGCTCGACGAGCTGTTCCGCTCGGGCCGCATCCGGCCCGGCCACAAGCTGCTGATGTTCGTGCCCGAGAGCGGCCGCTTCTCGAGCGGCTTCATCTACCTCGAAGCCGTCTGACACGAAGCCGATGGTGAAGGAGAGACGCTGACATGGACCTCGACGCAGTTCCCCAGGAAGGCAATGCCACGCTCGCGGGTCACGCGAAGCTGATGTACGCGCGCGATGCGCAGGGCCGCGTGGTCACGACCACCTCGCGCGGCTGGGAGGCCGAGGAGATCGTCACCACCCATGCGGTCGACGCGCTGGTGGCGCAGGCCGCGGCCGCGCGCGAGCGCGTGGCGCAGGGCCTGGCCTCGCCGCTCGAATACTGGATGTACGACCGCCGCATGGACGTCGCGCTGCTGTCGCAGACCAGCGGCTTCTGGCAATGGCGCGTGCGGCGCCACCTGCAGCCGCGGCACTTCGCGGCGCTCTCCGGGGGACCGGCTCGCGCGCTATGCGCAGGCGCTGGGCCTGTCCGTCGCCGCACTCAAGGAACTGCCATGAATGCCATCGCCGCACCGGTTGCCGACGCCGGCTTCCGCCACAGCCAGGCCGCCCACTGCGAGAGCGGCGTGATCTCGAGCCTGATGCGCCACCACGGCGTGCCCGCGATGACCGAGAGCATGGCGCTGGGACTGTCCTCGGGGCTGTCGTTCGCCTACCTGCCGTTCATCAAGCTCTCGGGCCTGCCGCTGATCTCCTACCGCATGCCGCCGCGCGCGATGATCAAGGGCCTGCTCGCGCCGATGGCCGCGCGCTTTTGCTTCGAGACCTTCCGAAGCCCCGAGGACGGCCAGCGCCGGCTCGACGCGCTGCTCGCCGACGGCCACCTCGTGGGCCTGCAGACCTCGGTCTACTGGCTGCCCTACTTCCCGCCCAACATGCGCTTCCATTTCAATGCGCACAACCTGCTGGTCTACGGCAAGGAGGGCGACGAGTACCTGATCAGCGACCCGGTGTTCGAGGAGCCGGTGCGCTGCGCCAGCGCCGACCTGGCGCGCGCGCGCTTCGCCAAGGGCGTGCTCGCGCCCAAGGGGCTCATGTACTACCCGCAGGCGATCGAGCGCAAGGCGGTCGACGCGGGCGCGGTGCGCAAGGCGATCCTGAAGACGGTGCGCAACATGCTCGCGCCGGTGCCCATCGTCGGCGTGCGCGGCATGCGCACCCTGGCCGGCCGCATCGCGAAGCTCGCGCCCGCCGATCCGCGCACCGTGGCCTTCGTCGGCCACCTGGTGCGCATGCAGGAGGAGATCGGCACCGGCGGCGCCGGCTTCCGTTTCATTTACGCGGCCTTCCTGCAGGAGGCCGCGGCGCTGCTCGGCAAGCCGCAGCTGCTGCAGATGTCCGACCGCCTCACGGCCATCGGCGACGACTGGCGCGCCTTCGCGCTCAAGGCGGCGCGCATGGTCAAGGGGCGCGAGGCGGTCGATCCGGCGAAGCTCGCGGCGCTGCTGCGCGAGCAGGCGCGGCGCGAGGAGAGCTTCTTCCGCGACCTCAAGGCCGCCGTGTCCTGATGCTCGAACTGCAGGGGCTGAGCCACCGCTACCCGCACGCCGAAGCACCCGCGCTCGACGCGGTGTCGCTGGCCGTGCCGCGCGGCTGCGTGCTCGGCCTGCTCGGCCCCAACGGCGCGGGCAAGACCACGCTGATCTCGCACCTGTCGGGCGCGCTCGCTGTGCAGTCGGGCCAGATCCGCATCGATGGCGTGCCGCTCGCGCAGGTGCGCGCGCAGGCGCCCACGCGCATCGCGGTGGCGCCGCAGGACCATGCCTTCTATCCGATGCTCACCGTGGCCGAGAACCTGGCCTGCTTCGCGGCCGCGGGCCGGCTCGCGGGCGCGCGCCGGCGCGAGCGCATCGCGGCCTGCCTCGCGTTCGCGCAGCTCGAGGCCTTCGCGGGCACGCGCGCCGAGCGGCTCTCGGGCGGTCTCAAGCGCCGGCTCAACCTCGCGATCGCGCTCCTGCCCGAGCCCGAGCTGATGCTGTTCGACGAGCCCACCGTCGGCGTCGATCCGCAGTCGCGCGCCTTCGTGCTCGACGCCATCAAGGGCCTGGCGCGCGCGGGCGCGGCGGTGATCTATGCCTCGCACTACATGGAGGAGATCGAGGCCATCGCCGACCGCGTGGCGATCCTCGACCATGGCCGGGTGCTGCGCGAGGGTTCGCTCGAGGCGCTGCTGTCGAAGAACGCGATGCTGCTCACGCTGGCGGCCGAGGGGCTCGATGCGCGGATGCTCTCGCGCTTCGGCACGGTGGAGCAGGGCGGCGTGCACTGGCGCATCCACCTGCATCCGGGCACCGGCCCGGCCCCGGTGCTGGCGGCGCTCGAGGCCGCGGGCATCGAGGTGCGCCACGCCGAGTTCGGCCGCCACGACCTCGAGCAGCTGTTCATGGCGCTCACCCACCGCTCGCTGCGGGACTGACGACCGATGCTCCGGGCCCTCATCAAGAAGGAACTGCTCGCGCTGCGGCGCGACATGCACGGCCTGGCCGCGCTGTTCCTGATGCCGATGATCTTCATCGTGCTGATGTCGCTGACGCTCAAGGACATCTACCGCCCGCCGCTGGCCGCGCTGAACTACGCGGTCGACGTGCGCGACGACGGCACGCCCGCGCAGTGGCTGCTGCAGCAGTGGCGCAAGGCGCATGGCGCGCCCGAGCCTCTCGGCGCCGACTGGCAGGCACGGCTGCGCCGCGGCGAGCTCAAGTACGTGATCGTGCTGCAGCCGGGGCTGTCGGACGAGCTCGAATCGGTGGCGCTGTCGACGCGCCCCTACATCCAGCTGCTGACCGAGCCCGGCATCGACAGCAACCTGCACAACGCGCTGCGCGCCGAGCTGGTCGGTGCCTCGGGCGAGCTCAAGGCGCGGCTCGCGCTGCAGGTGCCGGGCACCGCGGGGCCGGCGCAGGGCGCGTCGATCCAGGCGCTGGTGCAGGCCGAGCGTTTCGCGAGCAGCGGGCCGCGGCCGACCTCGGTGCAGCAGAACGTGCCGGCCTGGCTGGTGTTCGGCATGTTCTTCGTCGTGGCCTCGCTCTCGAGCCTGCTGGTGCAGGAGCGCGGCTCGGGCGCGCTGGGCCGGCTGCAGAGCCTGGGCGTGTCGCGCGCCATGCTGCTGGCCTCGAAGGCCTTGCCCTATCTCGCGGTGAACGCGGTGCAGGCGGCGCTGATGCTGGCCGCGGGCATCTGGCTGATGCCGCTGATCGGCGGCGATGCGCTCTCGCTCGCGGGCATCGACTGGGGCGCGCTGCTGGTCGCGCTGGTCGCGGTGAGCCTCGCGGCCGTGAGCCTCTCGCTGGCATTGGCCTGCGCGGTGCGCAGCCATGCGCAGGCCGCCACCATCGGGCCGATGGTCAACGTGCTGATGGCGGCCGCGGGCGGGATCATGGTGCCCAAGTTCGTGATGCCGGGCTTCATGCAGCGGCTGGTCGAGCTCTCGCCGATGAACTGGGGCCTCGAGGCCCTGCTGACCGTGCTGCTGCGCGGCGGCGGCGTGGCCGACACGCTGCCGCAGGTCGGGCGGCTCGTGGTGTTCGCGGCCGCCATGTTCGTGCTCGCGGTCTTTCTCTTTCGCAGGCGCACGCCATGAACCCCGTCACTCCCGAATTCATCGCCCGGCTCAAGACGCTGGTGCTCGAGGCCGTCGAGAAGGAGCCGCCGCCCGGCGGCCTGTCGGACGACGAGGCCCTGTTCGGCCCCGAGGCCCGGCTGGACCTCGACTCGCTCGATGCGCTGCAGGTGTCGATGGCGATCCAGCAGGCCTTCGGCGTGCGCATGCCCGACAGCAAGGAGACGCGCCGCGCGCTGAGCTCGGTGGCGCACCTGGCCGAGCACCTGCTGCGCGAGCGGAAGGCATGAACGCGCGATGAGCGATGTGTACCTCGGCGGCGTGGGGCTGGCCTGCGCGCTGGGCGACGACCTGGACGCGGCGCTCGCCAGCCTGCGCGCGGGCGGCGTGCGGCCCGTGCCGGTGGCCGTGTCGGCGCAGGCGCAGTGGCCCGTCTACAAGCTGTCGGCGAGCGATGGCGGCTGGGACGAACGCGTGCGCCGGCGCGTGCGCGCGGTGGTGGCGCAGGCCGATCGCGCGGGCGGCGCGGTGTCGCGCGACGCGCCGCTGTTCGTCGCCTCGTCCTCGCTCGACATCGGCCACATGGAGCACGAGAAGGAGGACCGCCGGCTCGGCGGCGACCTGCTCGACTTCGCCGAGATCGTGGCCGGCGCGCTCGGCTGGCGCGGCCCGGTATTCACCGTGTCGACGGCCTGCACCTCGGCGCTCAACGCGATCCTCGCGGCCTCGGACTTGCTGCGCGGCGGCGGGGCCGAGGAGGCGCTGGTGCTCGGCGCCGAGCCCGACAACCGCTTCACCGTGGCCGGCTTCGGCGCGATGCAGCTGCTGTCGCCCGATGGCGCGCGGCCCTTCGGCGCCGGCCGCGACGGGCTGGTGCTCGGCGAGGCCTTCGCGGCGCTGCAGCTGCGCACGCGGCCCGCGCGCTGGCGCGTCGCGGGCGGCGCGAACATCGTCGACGGCAGCAATCCCGCGGGCAACGAGGCGGGCGCGGTGCGCGCCGCGTGCGAGGCCGCGCTCGCGCAGGCCGGGCTGCGGCCGCGCGACATCGGCCTGGTCAAGGTGCAGGCCGCGGGCAGCCCCGGCAACGATGCGGTGGAGGCGCAGGCGCTGCGCGCGCTGTTCGATCCGCTGCCGCCGCTGGTGTCGTTCAAGACCGCGATCGGCCACACGCTCGGCGCTTCGGGGGCGGCGGAGCTGGCCCTGCTGACCGGCTGCATCGCGCACGGCGTCTGGCCGGTGGCGACGCATGCGCCCGACGAAGCGCTCGGCCTGGCGCTGAGTGCCTCGGCACCGCGCGGGCTGCGGCATGTGCTGTTCAACGTGCTGGGCTTCGGCGGCGGCCATGCGGCGCTGGTGCTCGAGGATGCGGGGGAGGGCGCGCGGTGATCGAAGGCTGGCGCATCGTCGCGCACGTCGGTGCCGATCCGGGTGCCGGACGACTGGCACGCGCAGCTCGTGCAGCGGCTCGGCTACCGGCCGCGCCGTGTCGGCAACTGGACCGAGCTCGCGATGCATGGCGCGCTGCGCTGCATCGACGCGGCCGGCGAGGCCACGCTGCCGGCCGGCGCGCGCCTGCGCGTCGGCAGCCGGCGCGGGCCCTGGGCCGCGACCTGCGCCGGGCTCGAGCAGCTCGATGCGGGGCTCACCATGCCCTTCACCTTCATGCAGAGCCAGCCCGCGCTGGCACTGGCCGAGGTCGGCCGCTGCCTGGGCTGGCGCGGCGACGGCAGCTTCGTGCTGAACCGCGATGCGGCGCAACTGCTGCGGCTGGTGGTGCACGGCGCGGGGCCCGACGGCCTGCTGCTGGGCCAGGTCGAGGAGGCCGGCGGCGCCTTGTCGATGCGCTCGGAATGGTGGCGGCTGCTGCCGGCCTGAGAGACCGGCGGCGCGTTCAGCCCGCGATCGAACGGCGCAGGTTCTCGCGCGCGCGGGCCTCGAGCAGGGCGTGCATGCGCGGCGAGGCGTAGATCGCCTCGCGGTCAAGGAAGCGCTGCAGGATCTCGCGCCGGCGCGGCAGGCGAATCTCGAGCGGCACGAAGGCGTATTCCCGTCCGACCTGCGTCTCGTACTCGTCGAAGCGCGCGCGCTCGGCGCCGAGGATCGAGAGGTCGATGTCGATCAGCAGTTCGGCATCGCGGCCCTCGGGCACGGCATCGTGGCGCGTGGCCATCACGAGCTCGTGCACGCGCTGCGCCGCGTCCTCGCCGGCCTCGAAGCGGCGCAGCGCCTCGAGCGCCCAGGCGGCGCTGCGTGCCTCGTTGTCGTGCGCATGGACGTCGTAGACCGCGTCGTGGAACCACAGCGCGAGCGCCACTTCACCGGGCCGCTGCGCGGCGGCCTGCTCGCGCTCGAACCAGGCCAGGCACTCGCCGAGGTGCTGCAGCGTGTGGTAGTGGCGCTGCGGCTCGGCGTAGCGGCGCTGCAGTTCGTCGCACAGCGCATCGCGTTCGGGCGTGCCGGGTTGCGCGATGCCGAGCGCGCGCCAGGCGGCGTGCCAGTTGGCCCGCAGGGCCGTGCGCGACAGGGGCGTCATCGCGTGGCCCTCACTGCGGCAGCGGCATCGGTTGCCGCGGCGACGAGGCGGGCGGCAGCGGTTGCGACGGGGTCGGCTCGGTCGGCGTCGATTGCAGGGGCAAGGGCATCGGCTGCGCATCGAGCCTCGGCTGCGAGCGCAGCGGCGGCTGGTACTGCGGCGCGGGGGCCGGCGCCAGCACCGGCTGCGGCGCCGGCGCATAGCCCATCGCCGCCTTGACCTCGTTGCCGAGGTCGAGCACCGACATCGCGTAGTAGCTGCTCCAGTTGTAGCGCGTGATCACGTAGAAGTTGCGCGTGCCCGCCACGTAGGTCGGTGCGGCGTTGACGCCGTTCTGCAGCTCGATCAGCGCGAGCAGGCCCTTGTGCCGGATGCCCTCGCCCTCGGGCACCGCGCCCGCGGCCACGAAGCTGTCGGCGCTGAAGCTCGGCAGGATGTCGGGCGCCAGCAGGATGTCCTTGCGCAGCCGCGACTCGTCGAAGCGCACCGGGTAGATCGCGGGCATGCCCGGCTGCCAGCCGAAGGCCTTGAAGTAGCTGGCCACCGAGCCGATCACGTCGGCCGTGTTGTTGACCAGATCGATGCGGCCGTCGCCGTCGAAGTCGACCGCGTACTTGGCGATGCTGCTCGGCATGAACTGCGGCATGCCCATCGCGCCCGCGTAGCTGCCCAGCGGCACCATCGGATCGTCGGCGGTGCGGCTCTCGGTGCTCAGGAAGCTCTCGAGCTCGCCGCGGAAGAAGGCCTGCCGCTCGGCCGCGCGCGGATGGCCCTGCGGGAAGTCGAAGGCCAGCGTGGCGAGCGCGTCGATGACGCGGAAGTTGCCCATGTTGCGGCCGTAGATGGTCTCCACGCCCACGATGCCCACGACGATCTCGGGCGGCACGCCGTAGGTGGCCTCGGCGCGCGCGAGCAGGTCGGCGTTGGCGCGCCAGAAGCGCACGCCCGCGGCGATGCGCGTGGCGTCGATGAAGCGGCTGCGGTAGACCTGCCAGTTCTTCACCGTGCCCACCGGTCCCGGCAGCATCAGCCGCGGCACGTTGGGCAGGAAGCGCGCGCTGCCGATGGTGGCGCGCACCCATTGGCGGTCCAGGCCGCGGCGCGCCGCCACCTCGTCGGCGAAGCGCATCGCGTCGTCGCGCGTGGCGTAGGGCGTGCTGCCGACCACGGCCTTGACCGCGGGGCGGGGCTGGGCCGCGGCCTGCGTGGCGAACCCGGCGGCACAGGCGGCGCAGGCAGCGAAGAGGGCGAGGGCGGCGGCGCGGACCGGTTGGTGCCGCGAGGAAAGGGAGGATCGCATCGGCCGATTGTGCCGCCCGGCCGCGAGAGGGCCGGCGGGCGACACATGTGGTTGCGTTCAGCCGGGCTGCAGTCGTGCGGGCCCGGCCTTGCGCGCGGGCCATGGCAGGCGACGGAACTCGGCGCGCAGCGCGGCCGGCGTCTCGGGGCCGGCCGGTGCATAGCGCTGGGCCTCGAGCTTCAGCAGCCAGTCGCGCAGCGGCGCGCTTTGATCGGCGCCGAAGAAGGCCTCGGCCAGCGCCGCCATCTGGCGCGGCGGCGCGGTGTCGGGCACCGCGAGGCCGGCCTTCGCGAGCCGCGCGCGCGCACGGCCCAGCAGGCGCAGCCAGGGATCGTGCTGGCTGCGTTCCCACAGCGTCCAGAGCGCGCCGGCCAGGCTCGCGCCCACCAGCAGGTAGAGCAGCACGTAGGCCAGGTCCTCGAGGCTCGGCGCCGTGAAGCCGATGTTCTTCAGCAGGTCGAGCTGGCGGCTCTGCGTGTAGTTGAGCACCCACTGGTTCCAGCCGTTGTTGACGGCCTCCCAGGCCGCGCGCAGGTTCTGCGCGAAGGTCGGGCTCATCGCGATCACTGCGCCCGCGAACAGGCCCGGCGGTTGCACGAGGCGCATCGACTGGCCGACGCGTCCGGCGCCACCGCGCCCGTGGGATCGACGCGCACCCAGCCCTTGCCGGCCTCCCAGACCTCGGCCCAGGCATGGGCGTCGCTCTGGCGCAGCACCCAGTAGCCGTCGATGCCGTTGAGTTCGCCGCCCTGGTAGCCGGTGACGATGCGCGCGGGCACGTTCATGCCGCGCATCAGCACCACGAAGGCCGAGGCGATGTGCTCGCAGAAGCCTTCCTTGCGATCGAACCAGAACTCGTCGGCGGTGTTGTCGCCGTAGACGCCGGGCTCGAGCGTGTAGCTGTAGCCGCCGGTGCGCAGCCGCTGCAGCACCGCCTGCACCAGCGCGGGCGTGGCGGCACCGGCCAGCGCCGGGTCGGCGAGCATCTCGCGCGCGAGCGCCGCGGTGCGCGGGTTCGATGCGGGCGGCAGCGCGAGGTAGGCGCGCAGCGAGTTCGCGCTGGTCGCGGGGCCGCTCTCGAAGCGCGTGTAGCTCTGGGCGCGGTAGCGCACCAGGTCCGACAGCGGCCGGTTCACGAACCATTGCAGGTCCGAACTGCCCGTGACCTCGTAGCCCGGCAGTTCGGGTGCGCGTGGTGCGGCGTCGAGCGTCAGCAGCCGGGGACGGTTGCTGGGCTCGAGCGTGACCTCGTAGCCCAGCGGCTCGCCGCTGGTGCGCAGCTCGGAGCCGGCCGCGCCACGGCGCCAGGACGGCAGCGCGGTCCATTCGCGGCCATCGAACTGCGCGAGCACCGGGCCGCGGAAGTAGAGCTGGCTCTGCGGCGGCGCGCGGTTGCCGTCGAACTTGATGCGTGCCGCCACGCGCTCGTCGAGGGCGAGCTCGGCGATGGTGCCCACGCGCATCGTGTTCGACAGCCCGCTGCGGCCTGCCATCGCGTCGGTCGGCGTGCCCCACAGCGGCGCGAGCCGCGGGAACAGCAGGAACAGCGCGAACATGATCGGCGCGCCCGCGAGCGCCATCCAGCCGGCGGTGCGCGCGGCCTGCGCGAGCGGAGGCCGGCCCACCGGCATGTGGGCGTTGACCAGCGCGGTCAGGAGGCCCAGCAGCGCGAGCAGCATCGTGACGGCGGTGGCGAGCGACTGCGAGTGAAGAAAGTTCGTGAGCATCGCGAAGAAGCCCAGGAAGAAGACGACGAAGGCGTCGCGGCGGGCGCGCAGCTCGAGCGTCTTGAGTGCGAGCAGGATCACGATGAGGGTGACGCCGGCGTCGCGGCCCAGCAGGGTGCGGTGGGTGGCGAAGGTGGCGGCTACTGTCACCACGAGCAGGGCGATGCGCCACCAGCGGGAGGGGAGGGGTCTGGATTGGACGGCCAGGGGTGCCGCGCCAGATCAGGACCGCTGTGGTGAGGGTGGTGCACCACCAGGGGAGGTTGTCTACCTGGGGGAGGATGATGAGGGCGATGACTGCGAGGAGGAAGAGGGTGTCTCTTGTGTCTCTTGGCAATGTCGCCATTGTTAGCTTCTTCATGAAGTTGGTTTCTTATGAAGGCTGTTGGCCGGGTCTCGCCCCGGCGGGCGAGTCACTTTCTTTTGCTTCGCCAAAAGAAAGTAACCAAAAGAAAAGGCGACCCCACTGTCTGCGACCCCTTCGCTGCGCTACGGGGCAACCTGCGGTGCTCGCGTTTCGCGGGGTCTCGCAGAACTCGCTCCACTGCGTTCCGCTCAGACAGCTGCGAGCCCTTATCCGCGAAACGCTGCGCTCCTCGGCGCAGCCAGAGGGGGTGGGTCGGGCCTTTGCTTCGCTCGGCCTTGGAATGCCGCTCGGGCCATCGCTTCGCTCGGCTTCTTGTTCCCTCTCCCTCTGGGAGAGGGTTAGGGTGAGGGCACCGGGCCTTACCAAGGGTCTGACGGTATCCATCGCCCAGTGCCCTCACCCCAGCCCTCTCCCAGAGGGAGAGGGAGCAAGACCGAAGCCGAGCGAAGCGATGGCCCGTTGGGTATCCGAGGCCGAGCGAAGCAAAGGCCGATCACCCCCCTCTGGCTGTGCCGAGGAGCGCAGGGAAAGCGGGATAAGGGCCGCAGCTGTCTGAGCGGAACGAAGTGCAGCGAGTTCTGCGGACCCCGCTTTCCCCGAGCACCGCAGGTTGCCGCAGCGAAGCGGAGGGACACAGACAGCGGGGTCGCCTTCTTTTGCTTACTTTTCTTGGCGAGACAAGAAAAGTGAGTCGCCCGCCGGGGCGAGACCCGGCCAACGCCCTGCCGCACAAGGAGCAAAGCCAAGAACAACCCAAGAAGTCGAACATAGAGCCAGCATCTCCAGACAAGCCCTCCGATGCGCCTCCCCTTGCGAAGGCTTCAACACCCACCGCCAACACGAACCCCATAGTCCACCCCCAACCGATCCGCCATCAACACCCAGGCACACAACCGAGAAACCCGCCCTTCGACATCAGCCAACCCAGTAGCCTGCGCATCCAGCCAGAGCTCCTCGCGTTGCGTCTGCTGAGCATCCCGACTCACGAACTCCTCGGACCCGCAGCCAACGCCTGAGCCGCCTTCTTCCAGACCACCAGCTTCAACGGATCCCTTCGCCGATAAGCCCGCACCCCGTCATACTCCCCAGCCCCCAGAGCACGCACGACGGAAGAAACAGCCGCAGACCCGACAACGGTTCCCCCGCAGGCAAGGGCGGCGGATGCACCTCAGGCGCCGGATAAACAAGCATCCGCGAAGCCGGCCGCCACACCGTCCAAACCCGAAAGGTACCCAGCGGAAACCGTGTCTCCGCCGTCAGCGCAGGCACCGGATGCAACCCCCTTCGCTCCGGCAGAAAAGCGATCTCCACCGTCGAGCTGCCCTGCGCCGGCACATCGGTCCAGGCCCATTGCCCGCTGCCGCGCACCGCCATCCGATCCCGTAGCGCACCCCGCGCCGCGCGTTGTGCAGCACCACCCGGAACACCGCCGCGCTCCCCGCGTAATGCGCATCGGGCGGCATCAGGTGCATCGCCAGCCCGCGCAAGGTGCCGTGGCACACGTGCATGCCCACCGCCACGCTGCCCGCGAGCAGGAAGGTCAGCAGGTAGCCGAGGTTGAGCTGGTAGTTGATCGACGCCACCAGCAGCACCAGCAAGGTGAGCGCCAGGGTCCAGCCGGCGCGCGTGGGCAGGATGTAGACGTTGCGCTGCGTGAGCTCGAGCATGTCCGACGGCGGCCGGCGCGAGAGGAACCAGCCGTCGATGCGCGAGCGGATGGCGCCGACGGCGTTCACGGCAGCGGCACCGCCGCGATCATTGCCCGCACCTGCTCGACCGCGCCGCGGCCGGCATCGCCGACCGGCGTGAGGCGGTGCGCCACGGTCTGCGGCAGCACGGCCTGCACGTCGTCGGGCGCAACATAGTGGCGGTTGGCCAGCAGGGCCTGGGCCTTGGCGGCGCGCAGCACGGCGATGCCGGCGCGCGGCGACAGGCCCTGCAGGAACCAGCGGCCGAGCGGGTGGCGGCGATCAGGTCCTGCACGTAGTTCAGCAAGGGCTCGGCCGCGTGCACCTGCTGCACGCGCTGCTGCAGCGCGGTCAGCTCGCCGGGCGTGAGCAGCGCGGGCAGGGTAGCCAGCATCTCGCGGCGGTCGATGCCGGACAGCAGCTGGCGCTCGGCGGCGCGGTCGGGGTAGCCGAGCGAGATGCGCATCAGGAAGCGGTCGAGCTGCGACTCGGGCAGCGCGAAGGTGCCGAGCTGGTCCTGCGGGTTCTGCGTGGCGATCACGAAGAAGGGGGTGGGCAGGGGGGCGGGTCTCGCCCTCGATCGTCACCTGCTTCTCCTCCATCGCCTCGAGCAGCGCGCTCTGGGTCTTGGGGCTGGCGCGGTTGATCTCGTCGGCCAAAGCACCTGCGAGAAGATCGGGCCCGGATGGAACACGAAGGCCTGTTGGCCGCGGTCGTAGATCGCCACGCCCGAGAGGTCGCCCGGCATCAGGTCGGCCGTGAACTGCACGCGCAGAACTGCAGCCCGAAGGTGTGCGAGAGCGCATGGGCCAGGGTGGTCTTGCCGACCCCGGGCACGTCCTCGATCAGCAGGTGGCCGCCGGCCAGCAGGCAGGCCACGCAGTCGCGCACCTGGGCCTCCTTGCCCACGATCACCGTGTTAAGCTGGCTCAGCAAAGTGGCAAGCTTCGCGGCAACGTCCATATTTGTATCCATATGCAAACGATACCGTAAGACCCGGCAGCCCCGCGCCGCGTGAGGTCTAGACGCGACACCGAGACATGGGCAAGACCGGTTACTTCACTCATCGCGACTGCTGGAAGCACGACATGGGCCGGGGTCATCCCGAATGCCCCGAGCGCCTGGATGCCATCGAGGACCGGCTGCTGGCCACCGGCGTCGGCGACGCGCTCGAGCGGCGCGACGTCCCGCTGGCCACGCTGCCGCAGATCACCCGGGCGCACAGCACCGAACACGTCGAATACCTCGAGGCGCTGCACCAGCGGCTGGTGGCCGACGAGCCGGTCGGCGGCCCCGACCATGCGCACATCGACCCCGACACCGCGCTCAACCGCTTCACGCTGCTGGCGGCGCGGCGCGCCGCCGGGGCGGCCATCGCGGCCACCGACGCGGTGATCGCCGGCGAGGTCGAGAACGCCTTCTGCGCCGTGCGTCCGCCCGGCCACCATGCCTGCCGCGAGCAGGCGATGGGCTTCTGCTTCCTCAACAACGTCGCGATCGCGGCGCGCCATGCGCTCGAGGTGCACGGCTTCGACCGCGTGGCCGTGGTCGACTTCGACGTGCACCACGGCAACGGCACCGAAAACATCCTGTCGGACGATCCGCGCGTGCTGATGGTCGGCTTCTTCCAGCATCCGTTCTATCCCTACAGCGGCACCGAGCATCCGGCTTCGAACATGCTCAACCTGCCGATCCCGGCCTACACCAAGGGCATGGACGTGCGCGAGATGATCGAGGCGATCTGGATGCCCCGGCTCGAGGCGTTCCGGCCGCAGATGGTGTTCGTGAGCGCGGGTTTCGATGCGCACCGGGACGACGATCTCGGGCAGCTCGGTCTCAACGAGAACGACTTCGCCTGGATCACCGACCGCATCCGCGACGTGGCGCGCCGCCATTCGCGCGGACGCATCGTCTCGATGCTCGAGGGCGGCTACAACCTCGACGCGCTCGCGCGCAGCGTGGAAGCGCACATCCGGGTGCTGGCCGACCTCTGATTCGAAGGGCGCGGGCGCACCCCGGTGGTGCGCCGAGCGCGCCGTGTGTGGGCCCGGCCCCTTTTGCTGCAAGAGATGAACTTCAACGACTTCACCCAACGACTCGCGCAGGTCGACGCGCGCGGCATCGCCATCGAGCTGGCCGCGCTCGCCGCCTGTATCGCCCTGGCCTGGGGCATCTGCCGCTGGTTCGGACGCGACCAGCCCAAGGACTCGATCTGGTTCGGCGAGCGCACCTTCGACGGCGTGCTGTTCCCGCTCCTGGCGCTGGTGTTCGCCGAACTCGCGCGGCGGCTGGTGGCCGAGTACCAGACGATCCTGGTGCTGCGCATCGGCGTCTCGGTGTTCCTGTCGCTGGCCGTCATCCGGCTGTTCGCGCGCGTGCTGCGCGCCGTGTTCCCGGCCTCCAACCTCGTGCGGCTGCTCGAGCGCACCATCTCGTGGCTGGCCTGGGCCGCGGCCGTGCTGTGGATCATCGGCCTGCTGCCGCCGGTGCTGGCCGAGCTCGACGACATCACGCTGGCCTTCGGCAAGACCCGGGTGAGCCTGCAGACCATCATCCAGGGCGCGCTGTCGGCCGGCCTGGTGCTGGTGATCGCGCTGTGGATCGCCTCGACGATCGAGAAGCGCATCCTGCGCGAGGCCGTCACCGACCTGTCGATGCGCAAGGTGGCCTCGAACGCGGTGCGCGCGCTGCTGCTGCTCGTGGGCCTGCTGTTCGCGCTGTCGGCGGTGGGCGTGGACCTCACGGCGCTGTCGGTGCTCGGCGGCGCGCTCGGCGTCGGCCTGGGCTTCGGCCTGCAGAAGCTGGCGGCCAATTACGTGAGCGGCTTCGTGATCCTGCTCGAGCGCTCGATCCGCATCGGCGACAACGTCAAGGTCGACACCTTCGAGGGCCGCATCACCGACATCAAGACCCGCTACACGCTGATCCGCGCCGGCAACGGCCGCGAGGCGATCGTGCCGAACGAATCGCTGATCACCTCGCGCGTGGAGAACCTGTCGATCGCGGACCGCAAGTTCAACATCACGACCAGCATCGTGGTCGGCTACGAGAGCGACGTGGCGCAGGTGCAGGCCATCCTCTGCGACGCCGCCAAGGCCCAGTCGCGCGTGATGACCGATCCGGCGCCCGTGGCCTTCCTCATGAACTTCGCGCCCGACGGGCTGGAATTCACGCTGAACTTCTGGGTCGCCGATCCCGACAAGGGCAAGGACAACCTGCGCTCGGCGATCAACGTCGCGATCCTCGAAGGCCTGCGCGCTGCGAAGATCGACATTCCCTATCCGCAGCGCGTTCTGCGCGTCGAATCGCTGCCGCCCGGGATTTCGCCACCGGCGGACGCTGCCTTATAATCGAGGAAAAGCACGACCGTTCTTTTTTCGCCCCGCGGCGTGAATCGGAATGAGATCAGAGACGGCAAAGGTCGCGTCCTAAAATGACCGGTTGCTCTCAGAGCCCCCTTTTTGCAATCCCAATGGAGTCAAGTCAATGAAGGTTCTTGTGCCTGTCAAACGGGTCGTCGACTACAACGTGAAGGTGCGCGTCAAGAGCGACGGCACGGGCGTGGACATCGCCAACGTCAAGATGAGCATGAACCCCTTCGACGAGATCGCCGTCGAAGAGGCCGTGCGCCTGAAGGAGAAGGGCGTGGTGACCGAGGTCATCGCCGTCTCGTGCGGTGACGCCAAGTCGCAGGAAACCCTGCGCACCGCGATGGCCATCGGCGCCGACCGCGGCATCCTGGTCGGACCTCGGAAGAGCTGCAGCCTCTGGCCGTCGCCAAGCTGCTCAAGGCGCTGGTCGACAAGGAACAGCCCTCGCTCATCATCCTGGGCAAGCAAGCGATCGACGACGATGCCAACCAGACCGGCCAGATGCTGGCCGCGCTGGCCGACCTGCCCCAAGCCACCTTCGCCTCGAAGGTCGAAGTCGCAGGCGACAAGGCCAACGTCACGCGCGAAGTCGACGGCGGTCTCGAGACCGTCTCGCTCACGCTGCCGGCCGTCATCACGACCGACCTGCGCCTGAACGAGCCGCGCTACGTCACGCTGCCCAACATCATGAAGGCCAAGAAGAAGCAGCTCGACACCTTCAAGCCCGAGGACCTCGGCGTGGACGTCAAGCCGCGGCTGAAGACTCTGAAGGTCTCGGAACCGCCGAAGCGCGGCGCCGGCATCAAGGTGCCCGACGTGGCGACCCTGGTGGACAAGCTGAAGAACGAAGCCAAAGTGATCTGAGGAAGACAACGAACATGACCGCACTCGTCATTGCCGAACACGACCACGCCAGCATCAAGCCGGCCACCCTCAACACCGTGACCGCCGCGCTCGCCTGCGGTGGCGACGTCCACGTGCTCGTGGCCGGTGCCAACGCGGCCGAAGCCGCCAAGGCCGCTGCGCAGATCGCCGGTGTCAGCAAGGTCATCGCCGCTGACAGCCCGAGCCTCGCCGAGAACCTGGCCGAGAACGTCGCGGCTCAGGTGCTGGCCATCGCCGGCAACTACAGCCACATCCTGTTCCCCTCGACCGCCAACGGCAAGAACGTCGCGCCGCGCGTCGCCGCCAAGCTCGATGTCGCGCAGATCAGCGACATCACCAAGGTCGACAGCCCCGACACCTTCGAGCGTCCGATCTATGCGGGCAATGCGATCGCCACCGTGCAGAGCAGCGATGCCACCAAGGTCATCACCGTTCGCACCACCGGCTTCGACGCCGCAGCCGCCACCGGTGGCAGCGCAGCGATCGAAACCGCCGAAGGCGTGGCCGACAGCGGCAAGAGCAGCTTCGTGGGCCGCGAGGTCACGAAGAGCGAACGCCCCGAGCTGACGGCCGCCAAGATCATCGTCTCGGGTGGCCGCGCCCTGGGCAGCGCCGAGAAGTTCACCGAGGTGATGGCCCCGCTGGCCGACAAGCTCAACGCGGGCCTCGGTGCCAGCCGCGCCGCGGTCGACGCGGGCTACGCGCCGAACGACTGGCAAGTGGGCCAGACCGGCAAGATCGTCGCGCCGCAGCTGTACATCGCAGCGGGTATCTCGGGCGCGATCCAGCATCTGGCCGGCATGAAGGACTCGAAGGTGATCGTCGCGATCAACAAGGACGAGGAAGCGCCGATCTTCTCGGTGGCCGACTACGGCCTCGTGGCCGACCTGTTCACGGCCGTGCCGGAACTGGTCAAGGCGCTCTGATCGCCTCCATGCGTTAAGCCACAGGGCATCGTTCGCGATGCCCTTTTACATCCGCAGTATCGGGAGACATGAGATGAGCTACACCGCCCCCCTCAAGGACATGCTGTTCGACATCGAGCACCTGGCCAACATCGGCGAGATCGCCAGGCTGCCCGGCTTCGAGGACGCCGGCCTCGAGACCGCGCAGGCCGTGCTCGAGGAATGCGCGCGCTTCAACCAGGACGTGATCGCGCCGCTCAACGTCGCGGGCGACCGCAATCCCTCGTCGTTCAAGGACGGCGAGGTCACGACCACGGCCGGCTTCAAGGACGCCTTCGCGCAGTACGTGTCGGGCGGCTGGCAGGGCCTGCAGCATCCGGCCGACTTCGGCGGCCAGGGCCTGCCCAAGACCATCGGCGCCGCCTGCGGCGAGATGCTCAATTCGGCCGAACATGAGCTTCGCGCTGTGCCCGCTGCTCAGCGACGGCGCCATCGAGGCGCTGCTGACCGCGGGCTCCGACGAGCTCAAGGCCACCTACCTCGAGAAGCTCGTGAGCGGCCAGTGGACCGGCACGATGAACCTCACCGAGCCGCAGGCCGGCAGCGACCTCGCGCTGGTGCGCAGCCGCGCCGAGCCGCAGCCCGACGGCAGCTACAAGGTCTTCGGCACCAAGATCTTCATCACCTACGGCGAGCACGACATGGCCGAGAACATCGTGCACCTCGTGCTGGCGCGCGTGAGCGGCGCGCCCGAGGGCGTGAAGGGCATCAGCCTGTTCGTGGTGCCGAAGTTCCTGCTGAACGCCGACGGTTCGCCGGGCGCGCGCAACGACGTGCACTGCGTGAGCATCGAGCACAAGATGGGCATCAAGGCCTCGCCGACCGCGGTGCTGCAGTACGGCGACCACGGCGGTGCCGTCGGCTACCTCGTGGGCCAGGAGAACCGCGGCCTCGAGTACATGTTCATCATGATGAACTCGGCCCGCTACGCGGTGGGCATGCAGGGCATCGCGATCGCCGAGCGCGCCTACCAGCATGCGGTGGCCTACGCCAGGGAGCGCGTGCAGAGCCGCCCGGTCGACGGCTCGATCAATGCGAGCGCGGCGATCATCCATCACCCCGACGTGAAGCGCATGCTGATGACCATGCGTGCCTACACCGAAGGCTGCCGCGCCATGGCCAGCGTGGCCGCCGCGGCCTACGATGCCGCGCACCACCATCCCGATGCCGACGCGCGCAAGCAGAACCAGGCCTTCTACGAATTCATGGTGCCGCTGGTCAAGGGCTACAGCACCGAGATGAGCCTCGAGGTGACCTCGCTGGGCGTGCAGGTGCATGGCGGCATGGGCTTCATCGAGGAGACCGGCGCGGCGCAGTACTACCGCGACGCGAAGATCCTCACGATCTACGAAGGCACGACCGCGATCCAGGCCAACGACCTCGTGGGCCGCAAGACCGCGCGCGACGGCGGCCAGACCGCCAAGGCCATCGCCGCGCAGATCGAGAAGACCGAGGCCGAGCTCGCGAAGAGCGACAGCGCCGCCGCCAAGGCCGTGCTCAAGCGCCTGAAGGCCGCGCGCGAGGCCTTCGTCGAGGTGGTGGATTTCGTCGCGGGCCAGACCAAGGCCTCGCCCAACGCGGTGTTCGCGGGCAGCGTGCCCTACCTGATGCTCGCGGGCAACCTGGTGGCCGGCTGGCAGCTGGCGCGTTCGCTGATCGTGGCGCAGGACCAGGCCTCGCACAACGTCGACGTCGACTTCATGCAGGCCAAGATCACGACCGCGCGCTTCTATGCCGAGCACATCCTCGCGAAGGCGCCGGGCCTGCGCGACAGCATCGTCGACGGCGCCGAGAGCGTGAACGCGCTGGCGCTCGAGGCCTTCTGACATCCGGACTTCCGTACGCGAAGGTCGCAAAGGTTACGCAAAGGACGCGAAAGAGAAATCAAAATTTGATTTTGCTTTTGCGCACTTCGCGGAATCTTCGCGTCCTCCGCGTCCGGCTGTCCGCTCCCGAATTCAACAACCCCTGAGACAACGACCATGTCGAAACTGCCCCCCGTGCTCGCGAACCTGCCGCTGCCGATCATCGGCTCGCCGCTGTTCATCATCAGCAACCCCAAGCTCGTGATCGCGCAATGCAAGGCCGGCGTGGTCGGCTCGATGCCGGCGCTCAACGCGCGGCCCGCGGCGCAGCTCGAGGAGTGGCTGATCGAGATCACCGAGGAGCTCGCGGCCTACAACAAGGCCAACCCGGACAAACCCGCCGCGCCCTTCGCGATCAACCAGATCGTGCACAAGAGCAACGACCGCCTCGAGCACGACATGGAGATGGTCGTGAAGTACAAGGTGCCGATCGTCATCACCTCGCTGGGCGCGCGCACCGACGTCAACGACGCGGTCCACAGCTACGGCGGCGTGACCTTGCATGACGTGATCAACAACAAGTTCGCGCAGAAGGCGATCGAGAAGGGCGCCGACGGCATCGTCGCGGTGGCGGCCGGTGCCGGCGGCCACGCGGGCATCAAGAGCCCGTTCGCGCTGATCCAGGAAATCCGCCAGTGGTTCGACGGACCCGTCGCGCTGTCGGGCTCGATCGCCACCGGCGGCGCGGTGCTCGCGGCGCAGGCCATGGGCGCCGACTTCGCCTACATCGGCACCGCCTTCATCGCCACCGAGGAAGCGCGCGCGAGCGACGCCTACAAGCAGGCCATCGTCGAGGGCACTTCGGACGACATCGTCTACTCGAGCCTGTTCACCGGCGTGCACGGCAACTACCTCGCGCCCAGCATCGTCAACGCCGGCATGGACCCGGCGAACCTGCCCGAGGGCGACGTGAAGACCATGAGCTTCTCGGGCGGCGAGGGCAGCAAGGCCAAGGCCTGGAAGGACATCTGGGGCTCGGGCCAGGGCATCGGCGCGATCAGCGAGGTGTCGAGCGCCGGCGTCTTCATCGAGAAGCTCAAGCGCGAATACCAGGAGGCTCGCCAGCGGCTCGCGCTTTGAGAACGCGTTCCTAGCGTGCACGACCTGCCGGCACCCGCGGCGACAGCCGCAGCTGCTCCCGCCGCGCGGCGGGAGCGCATGCCGCTGCTCGACGCGGCCAAGGGGCTCGCGTGCGCGGTGATCGTCGGGCATCACCTCTCGCGCTACGGGCCGATGCCCGCCGGCGCTTTCCCGCTCGCGCCCGACTTCCTGGGCTGGCTGGCCAACGACGGTCGGCTCGCGGTCCAGATCTTCCTCGTGATCGCCGGCTTCCTCGCCGCGGCCAGCCTCGCGCCCGACGGGCTGCTGCGCATCGACCGCCCGTTCGTGCGCATCTTCCAGCGCTACGGCCGGCTGGTGATGCCCTACCTCGCCGCGCTCACCGTCTGCGTGCTGGTGGCAGCCGCGGTGCGGCCCTGGCTCGACGCCGACCTCGTGCCGGCCTCGCCGAGCATCGGCCAGCTGCTCGCGCACGGGCTGCTGCTGCAGGACCTGCTGGGCTACGAGGCGCTGTCCACCGGCGTCTGGTACGTGGCGATCGACTTCCAGCTGTTCGCGCTGGCGCTCACCTTGATCGGCCTGCCGGCGCTGCTCGCGCCCCCGGCCGACCAGGCGGCGCGGCCCGGCGAGGCCAGGCGCCGGCGCTGGCTCGCGGTCGCGCTGGTGCTCGGCGTGGCCGTCGCATCGCTGGCGTTGTTCAACCGCGAGTCCGAGCTCGACGACACCGCCTTCTATTTCTTCGGCGCCTACGGCCTCGGCATGCTGGTGTTCTGGATCGGCCGCGCCACGCGCGCGAGCACCTGGCAGAGCGCGGTCGCCTTGCTGCTGCTGGTGGGCACGGGCGCGCTGGCGCTCGAATGGCGTAGCCGCATCGCGACCGCGTTGGTCACGGCGCTGCTGATCGCGGTGGCGCAGCGCCGGCAGTGGCTGTCGCCGCCGCGCTGGCCGCTGGCGGCGGTCGCGCTGCAGCGGCTGGGGCGCATGTCCTATTCGCTGTTCCTGATCCACTTCCCGGTGCTGCTCGCGGTGAATGCCGCGGTGGTGCGGCTCGGGCCGCACGCGCCCTGGATCGACGGGCTCGGCATGCTCGCGACCTTCGGCCTGTCGATCGCCGCGGCCGCGCTCCTGTACCGCTGGGTCGAGGCCCGGCCGGCCTCGTGGCGCGCCGTCGCCGCGCTGTTCGCGGGGCTGCTGATCAGCGGCATCGTCGTCTCGCACTGACATCCCGCCGGCCGCTCTGGCCGGACGCGTTCCTTCGTTGACTTGCGCCTGCCCGCCGAAGCGAGCAGGCTTCGCCGTGCTCGCTGTCCGGTCAGGTTTTCGGTATCATTGTGGAAATTTCAGTAAATACTGAAAATTCACGAAATCAAAAACAGATGAACCCTTCCGCCCACCGTCGACCCCTGCGTGCCCTGGCCCGGCCGGAGATCGGTGGCGTGGTGCAGGGCGCGGCCGCGCTGTTGTGGCTGCCGCAGGCGGCGCTGCTGGCGGGGGCGGTGCAGGCGCTGGCCGATGGCGGCGGGCTGGCCGCGGTGCTGTGGCCCGCGCTCGGCATCCTCCTGTTCGGCTGGCTGCGCGCCGGCTGCGAAGCCTGGGGCGCGCGGCGCACCTTCGGACGGGCACGCGCTCGGCTCTCGGACTTGCGCGCCCAGGCCGCGGAAGCACTGGCCGGTGCGTCGCCGCTCGACCGCGGACGCGTGCCCTCGGGCCTGGCCGCGAGCGCGCTGGCCGAGCAGGCCGAGGCGCTGGTGCCGTACCTGGTGCGCTACCAGCCCGCGCGCTGGCGCGCCACCGTGGTGCCGCTCGCGATCCTCGCCGCGGTCGCGAGCCAGACCTGGGTGGCGGCGCTGGTGCTGCTGTTCGCGGCGCCGCTGATCCCGCTGTTCATGGCCATCGTCGGCTGGCGCGCCAAGGCGGCCAGCGAGGCGCAGATGGTGCAGATGGGCGGCATGAACGCCTTCCTGCTCGATCGCCTGCGCGGCCTCGCGACCCTGCGCGCGCTCGGCGCGGTCGATGCCACGGCGGCGCGGCTCGCCGACTCGGCGCAGTCGCTGCGCGAACGCACCATGGCCGTGCTGCGCATCGCCTTCCTGTCCTCGGCCGTGCTCGAGCTGTTCTCGGCGCTGGGCGTGGCGATGGTCGCGGTCTACGTCGGCTTCCACCTGCTGGGCACGCTGGGCTTCGGCACCTGGAACGGGCCGCTGAGCCTGGGCCAGGGCCTGTTCGTGCTGCTGCTCGCGCCGGCCTTCTTCGAACCGCTGCGCGAACTCTCGGCCGTGTGGCACGACCGCGCGGCGGGCGAGGCCGCGCTCGAAGCGCTCGAGGGCCTGCGGCGCGAGGCGCTGCCGCTGCCGGGCGCCCACGCGCCGGACATGCACCTGGTCTCGGTGCAGCCGTCGAACGCCGCGCCCTCGGTGGTCGTGCACGACCTGCATTTCGCGTGGCCCGGCGAATCGCGCCGCGTGTTCGAAGGCTGCGAGCTGCGCGTCGCCGCGGGCGAGCACATCGCGCTGGCCGGCGCCAGCGGTGCCGGCAAGACCGCGCTGCTGTCGCTGCTCGCGGGCCTGGTGCCGGCGCAGCAGGGCGAGATCCTGATCGGCGGCGTGCCGATGAACGACCGCACGGCCGCCGCGCTGCGTGCGCGCATCGGCTGGATGGGCCAGAGGCCGCATGTGTTCGCGGGCCCGGTCGCCGCCAATGTCGCGTTGGGCCGCGCGCTCGACGCGCTCAGCGTCGAAGCCGCGATGCGTTTCGCGCAACTCGAGCACGTCGCGCAGGCGCATCCGGGGCGCGGCGCTGGGCGAGGGCGGCCTGGGCCTGTCGGGCGGCGAGGCCGTGCGCCTCGCGCTGGCGCGCATCGCGGTCCATCCGCAGGCCGACCTGCTGCTGGTCGACGAGCCCACCGCCCACCTCGACACCGAGACCGCGCGGCGCGTGGCCGATGCGCTGCTCGCGCTCGCGCGCGGCCGCACGATGATCGTAGCCACGCACGACCCCGCGCTGGCCGCGCGCCTGGACCGCGTCGTGCAGCTCGGCGCCGATGCCGCGGAGAAGGCCGCATGAAGCCGAACACGCAACGTCACGCCGGCGAATTGCGCCTGGTGCTGCGCCCCTTCTTCGCGGCCCAGTCGCGCGCCTTGCGCTGGGGCGCGCTGCTGGCCGCGGTGACCGTGCTCACGGGCATGGCGCTGCTCGGGCTCTCGGGCTGGTTCATCACCGCCACCGCGCTCGCGGGCCTGCATGCGGCCACGGCCTTCACCTTCGACGTGTTCGCGCCCTCGGCCGGTATCCGGCTGCTGGCGCTGGGCCGCACCGCCTCGCGCTACGGCGAACGGCTGGTCACGCACGATGCCCACCTTCGGCGCGCTGGCCGCGCTGCGCGTGCGGCTGTTTCGCGGCTGGGCGCGGGCCGAGGCGGCACGCGCGCTGGCGCTGCGTCCGGCGCGCCTGCTGTTCCGGCTGACCAGCGACATCGATGCGCTCGAGTCGCTCTACCTGCGCCTGCTGGTGCCGGCCGCCGCCGCGCTCGGCGCCGCGTTGCTGGCTGGCGTGGTACTCGGCACGATGCAGGCCGCGATGGGCGCGGCGCTCGCGGCCTGGCTCGTGACCGTCGGCTGGGCCTGGCCTTCGCGGTGTCGCGCCGCGCGCGCCGTCCCGCCCTGCCGGCCGCGCGCGCGCGCCATCGAAACCCTGCGCGAGCGCGCGGCCGACCTGGTGGCCGGCCAGACCGAACTGGCGATGGCCGGCCGCCTCGATGCACAGCGCGAGGCGCTGGCCGCGGCCGACCAACGGCTGGCGCGTGCCGACCTTGCGCTCAACCGGCTCGAGAGCACGGCCGGCCTGGCATACGGCGGCGCGGGCACGCTCACGCTGGTGGCGGTGCTGCTCGCGGTGGCGGCGCTGGTGGGCGAGGGCGCGATCGGCGCACCCGCCGCGGCGCTCTGCGCGCTGCTCGTGGCGCTCACCGCGCTCGAACCCTTCGCGGCCTTGCGCCGCGGCGCGCTCGACGCGGGCCGCACCTGGCTCGCGGTGCGTCGCCTGGCGCCGCGCATGGCGCAGGAAGACACGCCCATCGCGCCCCGGCTTCCTGAGGACGCATCGCTCGCGCTGCGCCTCGACGCCATCGAGGCCTTCCACCGCGCCAGCGCCCGTGCCCGCGCTCGAAGACCTGTCGTTGACCATCGCCGAAGGCGAGCGCGTCGCCATCGTCGGCCCCAGCGGCAGCGGCAAGTCGACGCTGCTCTCGGTGATCGCGGGCGAGCTCGCGCCGCGCCGCGGCGAGGTGGCCGCGCAGCCGTGCTGCCTGCTGACTCAGCGCACCGAACTGTTCGAGGACACGCTGCGCGACAACCTGCGGCTGGCCGATCCCGCCGCGAACGACGAACAACTTGTGGGCCGTGCTGCAGGCCGCGGGCCTGGCCGACGACGTGCGCGATCTGTCGGCCGGTCTGTCCACGCGCCTCGGCGAAGGCGGCCTCGGCCTCTCGGGCGGCCAGTCGCGCCGCCTCGCGCTCGCGCGCCTGTTCCTGCGCCCGGGTACCGCTGTGGCTGTTCGACGAGCCCACCGAGGCGCTCGACGCCGGGGTCGCGCACGACGTGCTGCAGCGCCTCGCGCGCCACGCCGAGGGCCGCACGCTCGTGATCGCCACCCACCTGCGCCGCGAGGCCGCGCTCGCCGACCGGCTGCTGCGCATCGAGGACGGCCGTGTCGTCGCCGACCTGCGGCGCGGCAGCGAGGCCTTCGAGCAGGCACTGCGGCAACTGCGCGCCGATTGAACGACACCGAAGCCACGCCAACCACTCCACCACGAAGAACACAGGGAACACCAAGGAAGCCATCATGGACCCGACATCGTCGCCTTGTCGCGACTTCAATTCGCCGTCACGGCGCTCTACCACTTCCTCTTCGTCCCGTTGACGCTGGGCCTCTCGGTCGTCATCGCGATCATGGAGACCGTCTACGTCATGACGGGCCGCGTGATCTGGCGCGACATGACGAAATTCTGGGCGTGCTGTTCGGCATCAACTTCGCGATGGCGTCGCCACCGGCGTGGTGATGGAGTTCCAGTTCGGCATGAACTGGAGCTACTACAGCCACTACGTGGGCGACATCTTCGGCGCGCCGCTGGCCATCGAAGGCCTGATGGCCTTCTTCATGGAGGCGACCTTCGTCGGCCTGTTTCTTCGGCTGGGACCGGCTCTCCAAGGTCGGCCACCTCGCCACCACCTGGGCCGTGGCCATCGGCTCCAACTTCTCGGCGCTGTGGATCCTGATCGCCAATGGCTGGATGCAGAACCCGGTGGGCGCGGCCTTCAATCCGCAGACCATGCGCATGGAGGTCACCGATTTCGCCGCCGTGCTGACCAACCCCGTGGCGCAGGCCAAGTTCGTGCACACGGTGTCGGCCGGCTATGTCTGCGCGGCGGTGTTCGTGCTGGGCATCTCGGCCCGGTACCTGCTGAGGGCGCCACATCGAGCTCGCCAAGCGCTCGATGACCGTGGCCGCCTCCTTCGGCCTCGCGGCCTCGCTGTCGGTGGTGGTGCTGGGCGACGAGAGCGGCTACCTCTCGACCGAGCACCAGAAGATGAAGCTCGCGGCCATCGAGGCCATGTGGGAAGACCCAGCCCGCGCCCGCGGCCTTCACCGCCTTCGGCTTTCCCGACCAGGCCGGCGCGCGAGACCCACTACGCGATCCACATCCCGGGCGTGATGGGGCTGATCGGCACGCGCTCGCTCAGCACCGTGATCCCGGGCATCGACGAGCTCGTGAAGCGCGCCGAAGCTCGCATCCGCGAGGGCATCAAGGCCTACGACGCGCTGCAGAAGATCCGCGAGGCCGGCGGCAAGCCGGTCACGCAGGGCGTGCGCGACGCCTTCGAGAACAACGGCGTCGACATGGGCTATGCGCTGCTGCTCAAGCGCTACGTGGACGATCCGCGCCAGGCCACCGACGAGCAGATCGCCAAGGCGGCCTGGGACACGGTGCCCGCAGGTGGCGCCGCTGTTCTGGCTGTTCCGCATCATGGTGGGCATCGGCATGTTGCTGATCCTTCTCGACCGGCACCTTCTTCCGTGCTGTCGGCGCGCCGCACGCTGGACCGCCACCGCTGGCTGCTCAAGGCCGCGGTGATCGCGATCCCGCTGCCATGGATCGCGGCGGAGGCCGGCTGGCTGGCGGCCGAGTTCGGCCGCCAGCCCTGGGTGATCGAGGGCGTGCTGCCGACCGCGGTGGCGGTCTCGAACATCGGCATCAAGTCGGTGCTGTTCACGCTCGCGGGCTTCGTCGCCATCTACACCGTGCTGCTGGTCATCGAGCTCAAGCTGATGGTCAAGGCGATCCGCAAGGGGCCGGTCGCCGAGCACTCGCCCGACGAGGGCGACGCGCGTTCGCACGTTCCGCCCGCCCACGCCGTCTCGACCACCGGGAGCGCCGCATGATCCTCCACACACTCCTCGACTACGACACCCTGCGCTTCATCTGGTGGGCGCTGATCGGCGTGCTGCTGGTCGGCTTCGCCGTCACCGACGGCTTCGACCTCGGCAGCGGCATGCTGTTGCCGTTCGCAGCGCGCAACGACGTCGAGCGCCGGCTCGTCATCAACAGCGTGGGCCCGGTCTGGGAAGGCAACCAGGTCTGGCTGATCCTCGGCGGCGGCGCGGTGTTCGCGGCCTGGCCGCAGCTCTACGCCGTCTCGTTCTCGGGCTTCTACCTCGCGATGTTCGTCGTGCTCTCGGCGCTGATCCTGCGGCCGGTGGCCTTCAAGTTCCGCAGCAAGCGCGAGTCGCCGCAATGGCGCGCGCGCTGGGACGGCGTACTGTTCTTCAGCGGCCTGGTGCCCGCGCTGATCTTCGGCGTGGCGGTGGGCAACGTGCTGCAGGGCGTGCCGTTCCGCTTCGCGACCGACATGCACATCCACTACGACGGCAGCTTCCTCGGCCTGCTCAACCCCTTCGCGCTGCTGTGCGGGCTGGTGTCGGTGGCGATGATGGCGATGCACGGCGCGGCCTGGCTGCAGCTGAAGACCGCCGGGCCCGTGGCCGAGCGCTCGCGCCGCTACGGCATGGTCGCGGCCGTCGCCACCATCGTGCTCTACGCGGCGGCGGGCTTCTGGATGGCCTCGGCCGTCGGCGGCTACCGCATCACCAGCGTGGTCGACACCGTGGGGCCCTCGAACCCGCTGCTCAAGTCGGTCGAGCTGCAGGCCGGTGCCTGGTTCGCGAACTACGCGGCCCACCCCTGGACCCTGGCCGCGCCGGTGGCCGGCTTCGCGGGCGCGCTGCTGGCACTGGTCGGGCTCGCGCTGCGGCGCGAACTGCTCGCGCTGCTGGCCGGCGCGCTCGGCATCGCCGGCATCATCCTGAGCGTGGGCGCCTCGATGTTCCCGTTCATCCTGCCGTCCTCGATCGATCCGCGCGCCAGCCTCACCGTGTGGGACTCGTCCTCGAGCCACCTCACGCTGTTCATCATGCTGGTGGTCACGGCCATCTTCATCCCGCTGATCGTGGCCTACACGACCTGGGTCTACCACGTGCTGTGGGGCAAGGTCGACGAGAAGGCGATCCCGCGAGGAACGCGGTCACGCGTACTGATTGCAAGGAAGGAAAAGAACGATGTGGTACTTCGCCTGGATCCTCGGCCTGCCGCTGGCGGCCGCCTTCGCGGTGCTCAATGCGATGTGGTTCGAGCTGATGGCCGACGACGCCATCCGCAAGGAGAAATTCGAGATGCCTGAAACGCCGGAGGGGCAGGAAAGGCTCTGAAAGCGGACAGCCGGACGCAGAGGGCGCGAAGGTTTCGCGAAGAACGCAAAAGGGTCAAGGAAGAAATTTCAAATGTCTTCTTTCGCGACCTTCGCGGAATCTTTGCGTCCTTCGCGTCCTTGTCCCCGTATTCGACAGCCTCAATCTGTCGCAGGCTTCTTCTTCCTCGATGCACCCCCCGTGATCCGGTCCTTGAGCGTCAGCACCTTGGTCACGGTCGAGCCCATGCCCATGAGCTGCATCGCGGTCTCGGGCGACAGCCGCTGCACGTCGTCGAACCACTTCATCAGCCGGTCGATCAGGTCGTGCATCTCGCGCATGCGCTCCTGCGCATGGCGCTCGGCCTCGCTGTGGGGCGACTCAGCAGGGCGTTGCGCAGCATCGAGAGCGTGGGCTCGATCTCGCGGCGGCGGCGCTCCTCGGCCAGCACGCGGAAGATCTCCCACACGTCCGACGGTGCCTCGAAGTATTCGCGCCGGTCGCCGGGCTGGTGGCGCAGGCGCACCAGGCGCCAGGCCTGTAGCTCTTTCAGGCCCATGCTCACGTTGGAGCGCGAGAACTCGAGCAGCTCGGCGATCTCGTCGGCATTGAGCGGACGTTCCGAGAGGAAGATCAGCGCGTAGATCTGGCCGACGGTGCGGTTGATGCCCCACTTGCTGCCCATCTCGCCGAAATGGGCGACGAACTGGCGGTTGAGCGGGGGCAGGTCGGAGGTGGGAGGCATGGGGCGATTGTCGCCCGGGCCTTGCGGTGGTTCCGGAACCTTCTGAAAACTCAGGGCGCCGGCAGGGAATCGCCACCGCCCGCCGCGGCCACGCGCCGCCGGTACGAGCCCGGCGCGCCGCCGGTCCAGGTCTTGAAGGCGCGCTGGAAGGCCGCGCTGTCGGCAAAGCCCAGCTCCGCGGCCAGCGCCGCCAGCGGCACCGCGCTGGTGGCCAGCCGCACGATCGCCACGTCGCGCCGCAGCTGGTCCTTGAGCGCCTGGAACGAGGTGCTCTCGGTCGCCAGGTGGCGCTGCAGGGTGCTGACCGACATGTGCAGGCAGGCGGCCACGGTCGCGAGGTCGGCCCAGGCCGGGCGCTTCTGCTGCAGGATCTCGCGCACCCGGGCGCTGATGGGCTGCTCGGCCAGCCGCGGCAGGATCACGTTGCCGGGCGAGGCCGCGAGGAAGTCGCGGATCGCATGCGCGTCGCGGTGCATTGGCGTGCGCAGTGCCTCGGCGTCGAACCACACGGCCGAGCAGGGCTGGCCGAAGCGCAAGGTGCCCGGGAACACCTGGCATAGCCAGCCGCGTAGGGCGGCAGCGCGAAGCCGAAGTCGAAGCGCCGCGCCGCCAGCCGTCCGCCATGCAGCCAGGCCAGCAGGCGCCAGTACACGCGCAGCATCAGCTCGTGCAGGAAGTTCTGGTGGCCGATCGCCGGGTTCTCGATCGCGATGCCGAAGCCCGCGAGTTCGCCCTCGCGCAGCAGCACCAGCCGCAGGTCGTCCTGCAGCAGGCTGAAGGTGTGGGCCACGCGGCGCAGCGCATGGCCGAAATCGGGGGCGCCAGCGTGGAGCGCGCGATCAGCGCCAGGCTGCCGCGGCGCATCCGGCGCGTTCAGGAAGCACAGCGACTCGTCGTCGAGCCGGTCCATCAGCAGCGCGAACAGCGCCACGTACTGCTCGGCCGTGACGCGCGCGCCCGGCTCGGACAGCAGCGGCGGCGGCACGCCCGCGTCTTCCAGCGCCCGGTCGATGTCGATGGGCGCGGCGGCGCCGCGGGCGCGGATGCCGGAGAGCATGCCTTCGACGAAGGCGACCGGGATGGTGACGGGCGGCTGGAGCATGGAGGAGGGCGATTCGACCGTACACGGGACGCGCCGGGCCGTCGATTGACGTTTTCTGCAATGCGAACGACGCGAAGCGCAATCGCCGGCCCGGGCCCGGATTTCTACCATGCGTCCACGCCAGAAAAAGACCTGCAAAGGCGTGCCGACAAGACCAACGATTAGGAGACGAGCCACCATGTACCTGACCCAGGCGCTGCACCGCGCGATGCAGCAGAAACCGGACAAGACCGCGGTGCGCTTCGGCAGCCGCAGCAAGAGCTTCCGCGAATTCGGCGAACGCGTGGCCCGGCTGGCCGGCGCGCTGCAAAAGCTCGGCATGAAGAACGGCGACCGGGTCGCGATGCTGTCGCTCAACTCCGACCGCTACCTCGAATACCAGATGGCCGTGCCCTGGGGCGGCGGCGTGCTCAATCCCTGCAACATCCGCTGGTCGCCGGCCGAGATCCTCTATTCGCTCGAGGACTCGGGCTCGCAGATCCTGCTGGTCGACGAGGCCTTCCGTGCCGCCGCCGAGCAGCTGCGCGGCCAGTCCACCACCCTGCGCGAGCTGATCTACTGCGGCGACGGCGCGGTGCCCGCGGGCATGCTCGGCTACGAGGCGTTGCTCGACAGCGCGGCGCCCGTGCCCGACGCCTACCGCCATGGCGACGACCTCGCCGGCATCTTCTACACCGGCGGCACCACGGGTTTTCCCAAGGGCGTGATGCTGAGCCACGCCAACCTCTGCGCCTCGGCGCTGACCGCGCAGGCCGAGGGCATGGCGCCGGCCGAGGGCTGCTACCTGCATGCGGCGCCGATGTTCCACCTGGCCGACATGGGCATCTCCGGGCCGCACTGGTTCCAGGGCAACACGCACGTGGTGATCCCGATGTTCAATCCCGAGGCCGTGCTCGATGCGATCGAGCGCGAGCGCGTGAGCCACACGCTGCTGGTGCCGACCATGATCCAGATGCTGGTCGACCATCCCGCCATGCGCGACAGGCCGCGCGAGCTCGGCAGCCTGCGCGGCATCGCCTACGGCGCCTCGCCGATCTCCGAGGCCGTGCTCAACCGCGCGATGGCGGCGCTGCCGGGCGTGGACTTCGTGCAGGCCTATGGCATGACCGAGCTGTCGCCGATCGCCACCATCAACCCCGCCTGGTACCACACGGTCGAGGGCCGCAAGGCCGGCAAGCTGCGCTCGGCCGGCCGCGCGAGCTTCTGCATGGAAGTGCGCATCGTCGATGCCGAGGGCGCCGAAGTGCCGCGCGGCACCGTGGGCGAGGTGGCGGTGCGCGGGCCGAACGTGATGCTCGGCTACTGGAACAAGCCCGAGCAGACGGCCGCCGCGGTGCGCGAGGGCTGGATGCACACCGGCGACGGCGCCTACATGGACGACGACGGCTTCATCTTCGTGGTCGACCGCATGAAGGACATGATCATCAGCGGCGGCGAGAACATCTACTCGGCCGAGGTCGAGAATGCCATCGCCCAGCATCCGGCGGTCGCGGCCTGCGCGGTCATCGGCATCCCGAGCGAGGAATGGGGCGAGGCCGTGCACGCGGTGCTGGTCGCCAAGCCGGGACAGCCGGTCACGGCCGACGAGCTGATCGCGCACTGCAAGACTCTGATCGCGGGCTACAAGTGCCCGCGCAGCGTGGCGGTGGTCGAGGCGCTGCCGCTCTCGGGCGCCGGCAAGGTGCTCAAGACCAAGCTGCGCGAGCCGTTCTGGAAGGATCGCCAGCGCGCGATCGCCTGAGCTCTTCGTTTTCGCTTCAACACCCAGAGAGGAATTCCCATGACCCAGGATGTGCATGTCGTCGGCGTCGGCATGATCCCCTTCACCAAGCCCGGCGCGAACCTGCCCTATCCGCAGATGGCGGCGCAGGCCCTCAACGCGGCGCTGGCCGATGCCGGCATCGGCTACGAGCAGGTGCAGCAGGCCTACGTGGGCTATGTCTACGGCGACTCCACGGCCGGCCAGCGCGCGCTCTACGAGGTCGGCATGACCGGCATTCCCGTGGTCAACGTCAACAACAACTGCTCGACCGGCTCGACCGCGCTGTTCCTCGCGCGCCAGGCCGTGGCCAGCGGCGCGGCCGACTGCGTGCTCGCGCTCGGCTTCGAGCACATGAGCCCGGGCGCGCTGGGCGCGGTGTTCAACGACCGGCCCAGCCCCTTCGACCGTTTCGAGTCCATCACCGACGAGCTGGTCGGCAACGAACAGGTGCCGCTGGCGCTGCGCTACTTCGGCGGCGCGGGCCTGGCGCACATGCAGCAGTACGGCACGCAGCTGTCGACCTTCGCGAAGATCCGTGCCAAGGCCAGCCGGCACGCGTCGAACAACCCGGTGGCGCTGTTCCGCACCGTCGTGACCGAGGACGAGGTGCTGGCCACGCCCGTGATGTGGCCCGGCGTGATGACGCGGCTGATGGCCTGCCCGCCGACCTGTGGCGCGGCCGCCGCCATCATCTGTTCGGCCGCGTTCGCGCAGCGCCACGGCCTGGACCGAAGCGTGCGCATCAAGGCCCAGGCCATGACCACCGACCGCCCGGTGAGCTTCGAGGCGCGCGACATGCGCGAGGTGGTCGGCTTCAGCATGGCGCGCGAAGCGGCGCAGAAGGTCTACGAGGCGGCGGGCGTCGGCCCGCAGGACATCGACGTGGTCGAGCTGCACGACTGCTTCGCGCACAACGAACTCATCAGCTACGAGGCGCTGGGCCTGTGCCCCGAAGGCGGGGCCGAGAAGTTCGTGCTCGACGGCGACAACACCTATGGCGGCAAGGTCGTCACCAACCCCTCGGGCGGCCTGCTGTCCAAGGGCCACCCGCTGGGCGCCACCGGCCTCGCGCAATGCACCGAGCTGGTCCAGCAGCTGCGCGGCACGGCCGACAAGCGCCAGGTCGAGGGCGCGCGGCTCGCGCTGCAGCACAACCTGGGCCTGGGCGGCGCCTGCGTGGTCACGCTCTACGAACGCGTCTGAAGAAAGGCCCGCCGATGATCGACAGGAAATGGATCGGCCACGAGCTGCCCGCCTCGGTGCTGCCGCTGGAGCGCACGCGGCTGCAGTTCTTCGCCAAGGCGATCGGCGAGACCGATCCGGTCTACACCGACCCCGCGGCCGCGCGCGATGCCGGTTATGCCGACCTGCCCGCGCCGCCCACCTTCCTGTTCGCGGCCGAGCTCGACTCGGGCGCGTCCAGCCAGCTGCTGGCCGACCTGGGCATACCGCTGGCCAAGCTGCTGCACGGCGAGCAGGGCTTCAGCTACCACCGCGCGGCCTGCGCGGGCGACACCGTGACGGTGCGCTCGACCATCACCGACATCTACGACAAGAAGAACGGCGCGCTCGAGTTCGTGGTGAAGAGCTCGCGCGCCACCAACCAGCGCGACGAACTGGTGGCCGAGTTGCGCACCGTGATCGTCTGCCGGCATTGAGCCCGAGGAAACCCATGACCGCACCCAACCACGACACCGTGCAGGTCGGCGACGAACTGCCGCCGCTGCAACTGCCGCCGGTCGACCGCACCACGCTCGCGCTGTTCGCGGGCGCCTCGGGCGACCACAACCCGATCCACATCGACATCGACTTCGCGCGCCGCGCCGGTATGCCCGACGTGTTCGCGCAGGGCATGCTGGGCATGGCCTGGCTCGGCCGCCTGCTCACGCAGTGGGCGCCGCAGTCGAAGCTGCGCCGCTTCGACGTGCGCTTCCAGGGCGTGACCCACCTGGGCCACGCGGTGCGCTGCACGGGCCGCGTGGTCGAGAAGCTCGAGCGCGACGGCGAGCGCTGCGTGCGCGTGGAAGTCAGCAGCACCAACCAGCATGGCCAGGTGCGCATCGCGGGCGAAGCGCTGGTGGCGCTGGCCTGAAGACCCAACGAAGAAAGACACCCTGACATGACATCCAGACTCGAAGGCAAGGTCGCCCTCATCACCGGCTCGGGCCGCGGCATCGGCCGCTCGATCGCGCTCAAGCTCGCCTCGGAAGGCGCGCGCGTGGTGGTCAACGACCTCGATGCCGGCCCCGCGGAGGAGACCGTGCAGGCCATCCGCGCCGCCGGCGGCCAGGCCGTGGCCTGCAACGGCAGCGTGGCCGCGCCCGATTTCGCCGAACGCTTCGTCGGCACCGCGGTCAGCGAGTTCCAGGGCCTCGACATCATCGTCAACAACGCCGGCTACACCTGGGACAGCGTGGTGCAGAAGATGACCGACGAGCAGTGGTACGCCATGCTCGACGTGCACCTGACGGCGCCGTTCCGCATCCTGCGCGCGGCGCAGCCGGTGATCCGCCAGCTCTCGAAGACCGAGACCGAGGCCGGCCGGCGCAACGTGCGCAAGGTGGTCAACATCTCCTCGGTGGCGGGGCTGTTCGGCAACGCGGGCCAGGCCAACTACGCGACCGCCAAGGCCGGCATCGTCGGCATGACGCAGACGCTGGCCAAGGAATGGGGGCGCATGAACGTCACCGTCAACTGCGTGGCCTTCGGCTTCATCCAGACCCGCCTGACCGCGAGCGCGGCCGATGCGACCACGGCCCACATCGATGGCCGCGAGATCAAGGTCGGCATCAACCCCGGCCTGCTGTCGATGATGGAGCAGACCATTCCGCTGGGCCGCGGCGGCACGCCCGAGGAAGCGGCTGGCGCGGTCTACCTGCTGTGCATTCCCGAGTCGGACTACGTCAGCGGCCAGACGCTGATGTGCACCGGCGGCCTCACGGGCATCTGAGATGCCGCTCGAGCAGGGCATCGCCTGGTCGGTGGAGGAGGGCATCGGCCGCATCGTGCTGCGCCGTCCCGAGCGCGCCAACGCGATCGGCGCCGCGAGCAGCCGTGCGCTGGTGCGCGCGATCGACGAGCTGCTGGCGGCCGCGCCGCGCGTGGTGCTGCTGACCGGCGAAGGCCGGGTGTTCTGCGCCGGCGGCGACATCGAGGAGTTCGTCGCGGCCGGGGAGGACCTGCCCGCGCTGGTCGATGAGATCCTCGATCCCCTGCATCCGGCGCTGCTGCGGCTGGTGAACGGCCCGGCACCGCTGATCACCGTGCTCAACGGCGCGGTCGGCGGCGCGGGCGTGGGGCTCGCGCTGGCCGGCGACTTCGTGCTCGCGGCCGAGTCGATGAAGCTGCGCACCGGCTATGCGGCCATCGGCCTGTCGCCCGACGCGGGCAGCTCGTGGTCTCCTCGCGCGGCGCATCGGGGCGTTGCGCGCGCAGCAGTGGCTCATGCTCAGCGATCCCATCGACAGCCAGCGCTGCCTCGCGGCCGGGGCGGTCGATGCGCTGCATCCCGACGCCGAACTGGCCGCGGCCGGCGAGGCACTGGCGCGGCGGCTGGCCGCGGGCGCACCCGGCTCCTTCGCCGCGATCAAGGCGCTGTGCGCCGATGCGCCGGGCCGCACGCTCGAGGCGCACCTGGCGCTCGAGCACCGCCTGCTGCGGGAGCGCGCCGGCAGCGCCGATGCGCGCGAGGGCGTGGCGGCTTTCCTTCAGAAGCGCGCGCCGCGTTTCGGCGCGCCCTGAGGCGCGGCGGCGTTCAGCCGCCCGGCAGGCGCGCCGCCCCGAGCATCTCGTGCGTGTCGTGCGCCATCACCGCGAGAAAGGCCACCAGCCCGATGTAGTAGACGGCGTAGGTCAGCCGCGTCTCGGCCGACACCGCGTAGTACTGCCGATTGGCCGGGTCCTCGGGGTCGTACTTCCAGGCCCGCATGACCTGCGGCGCCGCCAGCACGGCCACCAGCACCAGCATCGGGCTCGGCCGCCAGAAGAAGAGGGCGACCAGCACCGGCACCCCGAGCAGCCAGATGCGCGGCGTGAGCACCGCGGTGATGCGGCCGCCGTCGAAGGGCGACAGCGGGATCAGGTTGAACAGGTTGATGAAGAAGCCCGCGTAGGCGAGCGCCAGCAGCAGCCGGCTGTCGCTCTCGCGCGCGAGGAAGTAGCAGGCCAGCGAGGCCAGGCTGCCGAGCAGCGGCCCCGCGAAGCCCACCCAGGCCTCGGTCTCGACGTCGCGCGGCTGGTCCTTGAGCTCGATCCAGGCGCCCACGAAGGGAATGAAGGTGGGCGCGCCCACATCGAGGCCGCGCTGGCGCGCCGCGAGGAAGTGGCCCATCTCGTGGATGAAGATCAGCGCCACGAAGCCCGCCGCGTAGCGCCAGCCGAAGACGAAGGCATAGGCGACCACCGACAGCAGCATCGTGCCGCCGGTGAGCAGCAGCTTGCCGAGCTTGCCGCGCTCAGCAGCAGGAGCAGCAGCTTGACCACGGCCCGCGCGCGCTCAGGCCGCGGGCGGATTCGTCGGCGGCAGCCCGCCGGCCGGCGTTTCGCTCGCCACCGGCGCCTTCTCCTTGCGGCGGAACAGCTTGCCCGCGCCCCACAGCGCGCCGCCCACGGCCACCGCGATGATCTTGGCGAACTTGGCCAGGAAGGCCGCGACCACCGCGAACAGGCCAAGCTTCTTGACCGCCGCGCCCGCCACCAGCGCCGCGAGGCCATAGGCCGCGACCTTGTCGATGGAGGCGTCGAAGTCGGCGTAGCGCTTGCCGTCGTCGTACTGCAGCGCCGCCAGCAGCTGGGTCGCGTCGGGCTTGTACTTCTCGAGGTCGTTGGCGTTGGTCACGAGGTTCAGGCTGATGTAGCCCTCGCGTCCCAGCGCATAGGTGTTGTAGTTGACGCCCTGGCTGCCCGAGGGCTCGTCCTTGTGCCTGGACAGCGCCGACCACACGAGGCGGTGCACCGAGGCGTCGTACTGCGGCTTCTGCGCCCAGCCCGTGACCTCGATCGCGGGGATGCCGCGCTTGGCGCGCTCCTCGTTCGCGGCCTCGGTGCCTTCCTTGAGGCTCTTGAGCAGGTCGTCGGCGTTCCAGTCCTTGGCGTCGTCGTCCTTGATGTAGCCCTCTTTCACGAACTTCACCACCGCGAACCAGTCGGCGTCGTTGTCGGGGAACACCGCGCCGAGGAAGCTGTCGTCGACCCGGTTGCCCATGCTGCGCATGAGCTGCGCCGCGGCCGGCGTGGGCACCCAGACGTAGCCCGGCGGCAGCTTCAGGTGGGCCTGGTCGCGCAGCGCGATGTCGGCAGGGCCGGTCTTCTGCACCGCGCGCGCGGCCTTGAAGGCGGCCTCCTGCTCGGCTTCGAGCGAGTCTGGCCGGCACGGCGGCGGAACTGGGTGGATTGGAAGGCGGCGCGGCGGCGGCGGGGCCGGCGGCCAGGACGGCGAACGCGAACAGGACGCCCGCCGACAGGCGGGCCATGGGGGATCCTCATGCTCTCTCTCCTCGGTTGTTATCGGTTTTGCGAGACGAGGGCGCAGTCTATCGGGCAGGCCGGAACGCCGTCCGTAGGACGGCGGCGAAAGCCGGTTCGCGGCGGCTCAGGGCCAGGGCGTGGGCGCCGGAATCTCGCACACCGGCTCGACGTCCACGCTCTTGAAGTCGGCCGGCGAGACGATCTCGAGGTACTCCATGTCGGGCGAGTAGTCGAACAGGAAGTGCCGGATGCCCGGGCGCTGGTGCACCACGTCGCCGGCCTCGACCAGCGTTTCCTTGTCCTCGTACATGAAGCGGGCCCAGCCCTTGACCATGATCACGATCTGGAAGTCGGCCTCGTGGCGATGCCAGCCGGTGCCCGCTTCCGGTGCCATGTTGGCCTTGACGAGGTGCGCGATCACCTTGCCGTTGGTGGCGGCGGCCACGCCGAGGTCGCGGTAGAGGAAGAAGTCGCGCAGTCCGCCCGAGACGAACTCGGTGTCGCCCGGTTTGACGTGGGAGAACTGGGTGGCGGTACGGTCCAGCATGGAAGCTCCTTGGCGGCGAGTGGGGATGCTGCGCCGCAGCACGCATAAAGCGTTCCCGCGGTCGCCCCTCCCATGCCCCCACGCCTTGACGCTGGCGCGCCGGGTCCAGATACTCAACCGCATGGTTCACTCAGATGCCGCCGCGCCGCCCGCGCCCGTTGCCCTCGATGCCGTGTTCGCCGCGCTCGCCGACTCGACGCGCCGCGCGGTGCTCAGACCCTGGGCGAGCGCAGCCTCAGCGTGACCGAGCTGGCCGCGCCCGCATGCGATGTCGCTCACGGGCTTCATGAAGCACCTGCGCGTGCTCGAGGACGCGGGGCTGATCTCGCGCACGAAGGAAGGCCGGGTCGTGCGCTGCGAGCTCTCGCCGCGGCCGATGCAGGAGGCCGCCGTGTGGCTGTCGCGCTACGAGAAGTTCTGGACCGGGCGCCTCGATGCCTTGGCGCGCTTTCTCTACCACCAGGAGCAAACCGAATGGCGCAACCTGCCAGCCCCAACACCGGACGTCCCTCCCTCACCCTCCGCCGCCACTACGCCGTCGCGCCCGACAAGGTCTGGCGCGCGTGGACCGACCCGCAGGCGCTGAGGCACTGGTTCGGCCCCGAGGAGATCGTCGCGGTGCCGCATGCCGAGGTCGACCTGCGCGTGGGCGGGCGCTTCCGCGTGGCGATGCTCGCGGCCGACGGCGAGACGCACGACGTCAGCGGCACCTACCTCGAGATCGTGCCGCAACGCCGGCTGGTCTTCAGCTGGGCCTGGCGCAGCACGCCCGAGCGCGAATCGCGCGTCACGGTGCGCATCGAGCCCGATGCGGCCGGCACCGGCTGCGAGCTCGAATTGCTGCACGAGCAGTTCTTCGACCAGGCCGCGCGCGAGGGCCACGAACACGGCTGGGCCGGGTCGATGGTGCGGCTCGAGCGCTGGCTGGCGGACGGCGGCCGATGACCGGCGCCGCCCCGCCGCGCGCCACGGTGCGCGAATGGACCGGCCTGGCCGTCATCGCGCTGCCGTGCATGCTCTATTCGATGGACCTCACGGTGCTGAACCTCGCGATCCCCGCGATCAGCGAGGCGCTCAAGCCCACGGCGGCGCAGCTGCTGTGGATCGTCGACATCTACGGCTTCCTGGTCGCGGGCCTGCTGGTCACCATGGGCACGCTGGGCGACCGCATCGGGCGGCGCCGGCTGCTGCTGATCGGCGCGGTGGCCTTCGGGCTGGCCTCGGTGCTCGCGGCCTTCTCGAGCAGCGCCAACATGCTGATCGCCACCCGCGCGCTGCTCGGCGTGGCCGGCGCGACGCTGGCGCCGTCCACGCTCTCGCTGATCCGCAACATGTTCCTCGATCCCGGTCAGCGCACGCTGGCCATCGGGGTCTGGATCTCGAGCTTCTCGGCGGGCGCGGTCATCGGCCCGGTGGTCGGCGGCGTGCTGCTCGAGTACTTCTGGTGGGGCTCGGTGTTCCTGGTCGGCGTGCCCGTGATGGTGCTGCTGCTGGTGCTCGGCCCCGTGCTGCTGCCCGAGTACCGCGACCCCGCCGCCGCGCGGCTCGACCTCGCGAGCGTGGCGCTGTCGCTGGGCGCGGTGCTGCCGGCCATCTACGGCGTGAAGCAGACGGCCGAGCACGGCGCGAGCGCGCTGTCGCTCGCCGCCATCGCGGTGGGGCTGTCCATCGGCTGGCTGTTCGTGCGGCGCCAGCGCCGGCTGGCCGATCCGATGATCGACCTGCGGCTGTTCCGCGCGCCGGCCTTCAGCGTGGCGCTGGGTGCCTACATGCTGTCGTGCTTCGTGATGTTCGGGCTGTTCCTCTACGAGGCGCAGTACCTGCAGATGGTGCTGGGGCTGTCGCCGCTGCAGGCCGGCCTGTGGAGCGTGCCCAGCGCGGGCGCCTTCATCGTCGGCTCGATGGCGGCGCCCGCGCTCACGCGGCGCGTGCGGCCGGTGCATGCCATGACGGGCGGACTCGTGGTCGCGGCGCTGGGCTTCGCGCTGCTGATCGCGCTGCCGGTGCAGGGCGGCCTGGCGCTGCTGGTGGGCAGCATGGTCGTGTCATCGCTCGGGCTGGCGGTGGTGTTCACGCTGTCGACCGACCTGGTGGTGGGCAGCGCGCCGCCCGAGCGCGCGGGCGTGGCCTCGGCGATCTCGGAAACCAGTTCCGAATTCGGCGGCGCGCTGGGCATCGCGATCCTTGGCAGCGTGGGCGCGGCGGTCTATCGCGCGATGATGGTCGACGCCGTGCCCGCCTCGCTCGGCGATGCCGCCGCGGTCGAGGCCGCGCGCAGCACGCTCGGCGGTGCCGTGGCGCTGGCGGGGCAGCTCGGCGGGGCCGCCGGTGCCGAGCTGCTGGCCGACGCGCGCACGGCGCTGCTGCGCGGCCTGCACCTGATGGCCGGCATCGGCGTGGTGGTGCTGCTGGCCATCGCGGCGCTGCTGGCCGTGGTCATGCGCCGCTCGGGACAAACCCGGCCCGCCGCGGCCGATGCGTTGCCCTGAGCCCGGGCCGGGCCCATACTGGCCGCGTCAGTCACCGAACGAAAACCCACGGAGCGCCCATGAGCAACGAACTGCGCAAGAAGCTGCACGACCTCGCGGAGCTGGTCGACAACACGCCCGATCCGCAGACCCGCGCGATCGTCGAAGCGATCCGGCTGCAGACCGCGGTGCTCAACGAGCGGCTGTTCTCGATCGAGCTGCAGCTCGGCGCGCTGGCGCGCCGGCTCGAGGGCGCGACCGAATAGGCCGCGCGGGCGTTGCCCTCGGGCATTCGGGCGCCGCGCCGTCCGGCCCGGCTTTGCGGGGGATAATCCCCGCCCATGAGCGGCAACACCTTCGGACATCTCTTCGCGGTCACCAATTTCGGGGAATCCCACGGCCCGGCCATCGGCTGCGTGATCGACGGCTGCCCTCCGGGCATGGCGCTCAGCGAAGCCGACATCCAGGCCGACCTCGACCGCCGCCGTCCCGGCACCAGCCGCCACGTCACCCAGCGCAACGAGCCCGACGCGGTGCAGATCCTCTCGGGCGTGTACGAGGGCAAGACCACCGGCACCCCGATCGCGCTGCTGATCCAGAACACCGACCAGCGCAGCAAGGACTACGGCCAGATCGCCCAGCAGTTCCGCCCGGGCCACGCCGACTTCACGTACCACAAGAAATACGGCATCCGCGATCCGCGCGGCGGCGGTCGCTCCTCGGCCCGGCTCACCGCGCCCACGGTCGCGGCCGGCGCGGTCGCCAAGAAGTGGCTGGCCGAGAAGTACGGCATGGTGTTCCGTGGCTGCATGACGCAGATCGGCGAGATCGCGATCCCCTTCGAGAGCTGGGACCACGTACCGAACAATCCCTTCTTCGCGCCGATCGCCGACGTGAGCGCGCTCGAGGACTACATGGACCGGCTGCGCAAGGCCGGCGACTCCTGCGGCGCGCGCGTGCGCGTGACCGCCACCCGCGTGCCCGTCGGCCTCGGCGAGCCGCTCTACGACAAGCTCGATGCCGACATCGCCTACGCGATGATGGGCCTCAATGCCGTGAAGGCGGTCGAGATCGGCGCCGGCTGGGACAGCGTGACGCAGCGCGGCACCACCCATGGCGACTCGATCACGCCGACCGGCTTCCTCGGCAACAACGCGGGCGGCATCCTCGGCGGCATCAGCTCGGGGCAGGACCTCGAGGTCAGCATCGCGATCAAGCCCACCAGCTCGATCATCAGCCCGCGCCAGTCGATCGACGTGAACAACAACCCGGTCGAGGTGGTCACCAAGGGCCGCCACGATCCCTGCGTCGGCATCCGCGCGACGCCGATCGCCGAGGCGCTGCTCGCGCTGGTCGTGATGGACCATGCGCTGCGTCACCGCGCGCAGTGCGGTGACGTGCACGGCGACGACGAGAAGACCCAGGCCACCTCGCCGCAGGCGTCCTTCCTCTAGTGTCGACACCGCCTCCAGTGGCCGCCGGGCGCGGCCACCTGTTGGCGTTCGCTGGCCTGTCGGCCAGCTACTTCGCGCACATCGGCTTCTTCAACCCCTACCTGCCGCTGTGGCTCAAGGACCAGGGGCTGCCGATCTTCACCATCAGCCTGCTGGCCTCGGTGCAGTCGGTCACGCGCGTGTTCGCGCCCTATGCCTGGGGCGCGCTCAGCGACCACACGGGCCAGCGCGTGCTGCTGCTGCGCATCAGCGCCGCGATCGCGCTGCTCAGTTCCTTCGGCCTGTGGTGGAGCGGCGGCCCCTGGTGGCTGGCGCTGGTGCTGCTTTTGATGTTCACCCACACCAGCTCGATGATGTCGCTGACCGAGGCCGCCATGGCCCACCTCGTGGCCGGCGACTGGGGCCGCTACGGGCGCATCCGGCTGTGCGGCTCGGCCGGCTTCCTGGTCACGGTGTTCGTCGCGGGCGAGTGGTTCGACCGCTTCGGCATGAAGCACTTCCCGGCCTGGGCCGCCGGCACCCTGGCGCTGGTGCTGTTCGCCACCCTGCGCCTGCCCGACAGCCGCGAGCCCGTGGCCGCGCACGACGCGCCCGGCGAGCCCATCGGCCCGGTGCTGCGCAACCGCGTCGTGCAGTGGTTCTTCGCCGCGCTGTTCTTCCAGGTGATGTCGCACTTCTCGGTCTATGCCTTCTTCTCGCTCTACCTCGATTCGCTCGGCTACGGCAAGAGCACCATCGGCCTGCTGTGGGCGCTGTCGGTGGTGGCCGAGATCGTCTGGTTCTTCCTGCAGGGCCGTCTGATCGGTCTGCTGCCGATGCCGCGCTGGATGCTGGTGTGCGGCATTGCGGCCGTCGCGCGGCTGGGCCTGACCGCCGGCCTCGGCGGCTGGATCGCCGCGCTGGTCGTCGCCCAGTGGCTGCATGCGCTGAGCTTCGCGGCCCACCACACCACCTGCATCGCCGTGGTGTCGCGCCGTTTCCCGGGCCGGCTGCGCGGGCGCGGCCAGGCGCTGTTCACCGTCATCGGCTACGGCTTCGGCGGCGTGCTCGGCGTGCTGCTGGGCGGCGCGGTGGCGCAGGCCTTCGGCTACCGCACGATGTTCGCGCTGGCGGCGCTGCTCGCGGTGGCGGGGATCCTGTGCGCGTGGAAGGTGATGCGGCTGGAGGCTGCGGCGCGGCGGGCTGCCAGCCCGGCCTGATGCCGGGTCAGCGCGGCAATGGCCAGAGAAAGGCCGCCAGCGCCACCACCCACGACAGCACCGAGCCCAGGAACACCAGCAGCGCCGCCTGCGTGGCCTGCGGCGGCCAGCGCCGCGCCAGTTCCGTGCGCTCGAACAGGGCCTGCAGCAGGAAGCCGCCGTTGCTGCCGGGCAGCGGCAGCAGGTTGAAGGCGGCGGTCTTCGCCGCGACCAGGCCGAGCAGCGGGATGAAGTCCAGCCCGCCGGCCGCTTCGGCCGCGAGCCGCAGCAGCCGCTGCGCCTGCCCGAACGGCGACAGCGCGCCCGCGACGTACTGAACGAAACCGCTGCCGACCTGCCCGAGGCCGTCGAAGGGCGACACCAGCAGCGCGAGCGTCAGCAGCGCGAACGGCCCGGCGCAGCCGATCAGCAGCCGCGTCATGCGCGGCTGGCTGTCGAAGGCATCGCGCTTGGCATCGCCTGCGAGCCCTTCGGCCCCGCCGTCCTTGAGCACGACCGAGCCCGCGAACACCAGCGGCTTGATGCGCAGCGGGCCGAGGCGCAGCAGCGTCGGACCCCAGCCGTAGTGGATCTCCCGGATCGGGATGCCGAAGCGCATCGCCGCCAGCGCGATGGCGCCCAGGTGGAGGGCGGTGCAGAGGGCAGCGGCGAGAAGAAGCCAGGGCATGCGCGAAGCGGTCGGTCCTCGCAGTCTATTTCTTCTTGCCGCCCCGGGCCTTCACCGCCTTCTGCGGCTTGACCACCACCGCCGACACCGCCGGATCGCTGCTGCGCCGGGCCTTGCCCGACTGCGTCTCGAAGCGCGCGAAGTACTCCGAGGCCAGCTTGCGCAGCGAGCGCCCGATGTTGGCGTAGTCGTACTCGTTGAGGTTGGCCAGCGAGACCCGGCCCGAGGCGTGCTTGCCGCCGAATCCGCGGCCCGGCAGCAGCACGATGCCGGTCTCCTCGGCGATGCGGAACAGCGCCTCGTTGGGCTGCAGCTGGGTCACGATCCAGTCGCCGAAGCGCTCGCCGTGCATCTGGGTGGCGATCTCCTGCAGGTCGAGCAGGTGGTAGTAGCTCACCGAGTTGGGGTCGGCCGACAGCGGCAGCCCGAGCTCGCGGTAGAGCGCCTCCTTGCGCCGCTTCACGATGCGCTTCATCGCGTGCTTGTAGGCCTCGGGTTCGTCCATCAGGCAGAACAGCGAGAACATCACCATCTGCGCCTGCACCGGCGTCGACAGGCCGGCCGTGTGGTTGAGCGCCACGGTGCGGCTGTCGGCCACCAGCCGGTCGATGAACTTGAGCCGGCGCGGCTCGGTGGTGATGGAGCTGTAGCGCGCGTCGAGTTCCTTCAGCGCCGCCTCGGGCAGGGCCGCGATCTGGTGGTCGAGCACGTTGTCCTCGTGCGTGGCCACCACGCCCATGCGCCAGCCGGTGGCGCCGAAGTACTTCGAGAACGAATACACGAGGATGGTGTTGCGCGGGCAGATCGCGAACAGCGAGCGGAAGTCGTCGGCGAAGGTGCCGTAGACATCGTCGGTGAGGATGATCAGGTCGGGCCGCTGCTTGACGATGTCGGCGATGTAGCCCAGCACCTCGTCGCTGATCTTCACCGAGGGCGGGTTGCTCGGGTTGCACAGGAAGAAGGCCTTGACCTTCGGGTCGAGCAGCTTCTGCAGCTCCTTCTTCGTGTACTGCCAGCCGTTCTCGGACGGCGCGTCGATCAGCGCCTCGATCAGCTGGTAGTCGTTGAGGTGCGGGATCTCGATGTAGGGCGTGAAGATCGGCATGCCCAGCGCGATGGTGTCGCCGGGCTCGAGCAGCCTGTTCTCGCGCAGGCTGTTGAACAGGTAGGTCATGGCGGCGGTGCCGCCTTCGACCGCGTACATGTCGAACCCGCCCACGAAGGGATGGGTGCCGATCATCTCCTTGTGGATGTACTGGCCCACGATGATCTCGCTGAGCCGCAGCATGCGGTCGGGCACCGGGTAGTTGCAGCCCAGGATCGCCTCGCACATCTCGTAGATGAAGTCGCCGGCCGACAGCCCGAGCTGGTCGCGCACGTACGACACGGCGGCCTCGATGAAGCGCACGCCGGGCCGGCCCGCGTTGGCCTTGGCGAAGATCTCGAAGCGCGCCTCGATGCCCTCGCGCTGCGGGAAGCCGCCCACGCCCTCCATGTAGACGAAGGAGCGCTCGCTCTCGGTCATGGCGAATTCGCCGAACGCGAAGAAGCCGTGGCGCGGCGTGGTCGCGAGGAAGTTCGGATTGCCGCGTCCCGCGTTGAGCATCAGGCGGTCGCCCTGGCTGGCCACCTGGATCAGCGCGTCCTTGAGCTCGAAGGGGCTCAGGCCGCTGAGTTTTTTCACGTCGCCGAAATCCATGGAAAGGCTCCTTGGTTGTGAGTAAGGCAAAAAAGAAGGGACGCCGCGCTCAGACCAGCGCGACGATCAGCGGCCCGAGCAGCGTGAGGAACACGTTGGCCAGCGCATAGGTGATCGCGAAGGGCACGGTGGGAATGGCGTTCTCGGCCTTGTCGAGCACCTCGCCGAAGGCCGGGTTGGCGCTGCGCGAGCCGCTGAGCGCGCCCGCGAAGACCGCGGTGTTGGCATAGCGCAGCACGTAGCGGCCGAACAGCATCGTGAGGATCATCGGCACGAGGGTCACGACCACGCCCACGCCGAAGATCGTGAGCCCGTGCTGCTTGACGGTCTGCACCGCCTGCAGCCCCGACGAGAGCCCGACCACCACCACGAAGCCGGCCAGGCCCAGGTCCTTGAGCAGTTGCACGGCGCTGGTGGGCAGCGCGCCGAAGGTCTGGCGCCGCGCGCGGTACCAGCCGAACAGCAGGCCCGAGAGCAGGGCGCCGCCGCCGGCGCCGAGCGTGAGCGGAATGCTGCCGATCTTCACGCTCAGCAAGCCCACCAGCAGGCCGACCACCAGGCCCGCGCCGAGATAGACGAAGTCGGTCTTGGCGCTCGGCACGATCACGTCGCCGACGATCGCGGCCACGCGCTTGACGTCCTGCTCGGCGCCGAAGATCGTGACCACGTCGCCGGCCTGCACCACGGTGTCGGGCTGCATCGGCAGCACCTGGCCCATGCGGCTCAACTGCACCACGAAGATGCCGTGGCGCACGCCGCCCGCGGTGGCCTCGCGGATCTGCGCCACGGTCTTGCGCTCGAAGTCCTTGTGGGTCAGCACGATGTCGCGCTTGTGCATGGTGAGCTCCATGCCCTCGACCGCGTAGACTTCCTTGCCCAGCAGCGGCGCGCTCGCCACCACCGCGTCGCGCCGGCCCACGGCCAGCACGATGTCGCCGCGGCGCAGCGCGAGCGTGGGGCTGACCTCGACGAAGCGGCCGTCGCGCTTCACGCGCTCGATCGTGATGGTGGTGGCCGGGTCGGCGTTCTCGATGTCGGCCACGGTGCGCTGCGGGTCGGCCGTGAGCTCGTAGATGCGGCCCACCAGCGAGGGCGCGGCTTCCTCCTGGTCGGCGCCCAGCACCTTCACGCCGGACTGCATCGCGGTCTCGGCCGCGATCGCGTCGTCGCGGATGGTGCGGCCCATGAACTTGGGCAGCAGGTTGACGCAGACGATGATCGCGCCGAAGGAACCGAAGACGTAGGTCACGGCATAGCCGATCGCCACGTTGGCCTGCAGTCGCGCGGTCTCGGCCGCGTCGAGGCCGAGCTTGGCGATCGCGTCGCCGGCCGTGCCGATGATGGCCGACTGCGTGAGGCCGCCGGCCGCGACGCCGGCCGCCAGGCCCTTGTCGAGACCGAACCACTTGGCCATGAGCACCACGGTGGCCAGGCCGGTGGCCGCCATCACCGCGGCCAGGACGATCTCCTTGACCGACTGCCGGCCCAGCGAGCTGAAGAACTGCGGCCCGCTCTCGAAGCCCACCGCGTAGATGAAGAGCGCGAACAGCACGGCCTTCACGCCGGCGTCGACCTGCACGCCGACCTGGCTCACGATCACCGCCACCAGCAGCGAGCCGGCCACGCCGCCGAGCTGGAACTTGCCGAACTTGATCTTGCCGATCCAGTAGCCGACCGCCAGCGAGAGAAAAGAGCGCCATCTCGGGCGACTTCTTGAATGTTTCGTGCAGCCATTCCATGGATCAGCTCCTTCGAGGTTGAGTCTTCATTTCGCCGCGTGGTGCACCAGGCCGGCCAGCGCGACGATCAGCGGTCCCATCAGCGGCAGCACCACGTTCGAGATCGCATAGGTGATGGTGTAGCCCAGCAGCGGCGTGGCGTTGCCGGCCGCGTTCTGCACCGCGCTGAGGGCCGGCGTGCTGCACTGCTGGCCCGCGATCGCGCCCAGCAGCACCGGCGCCTCGAGCTTGAGCAGCCGGTGGCCGACGAACAGCGACAGGCTCGCCGGCACCACCGCCACGGCCACGCCGACCAGCGGCAGCGCCACGCCGAACTTCTTGATCAGCGCCAGCGCCTGCGGCCCCGAGGCCAGGCCGACGCAGGCGATGAAGGTGGCGAGGCCCAGGTCCTTCATCAGCGCCAGCGCATCGGGCGGTACGCTGAGCCGGTGCGGGTTCTTCGCCTGATACCAGCCGAAGGCCAGGCCGGTGAGCAGTGCGCCGCCGCCGGTGCCCAGCGAGAACGGAATGCCGCCGAGCCTGACGCTGAAGCCGCCGATGAAGACGCCGAGCAGGATGCCTGCGGCCGCGAAGCTGATGTTGCTGCGCGTCGAGGCCAGCACCCGATCGCCGGCCAGCGGCAGCGCGCGCGCCACCTCGTCGACCGGGCCGTAGAGCTGGAGCACGTCGCCGCGCTTGAGCCGCAGGTCGCCCAGCAGCGGCATCGCATGGCGGTCGCGCGTCACACCCGTGAGCTGCACCGAGGGCGGCAGCGCCGCGGCCAGCTCGCGCAATTCGCGGCCGAACCACTCGCGCCGGTTCAGCACCGCCTCGGTGGTCTCGACCACCGCGTCGAAGGCCGTGGTGTCGGCGAACTCGCGGCCCAGCAGCTCGGCCACGTTGACCAGCGCCGCGCGGCGGCCGATGGCCAGCACCCGGTCGTGGGCGCGCAGCCGCAGCGCGGGTTCCAGCGCCAGGCTCTGGCCGGCACGCAGCACGCGCTCGATGTGGGCCTGGCCGCCGAGGATCGCCGCCAGCTCGCCGATCGAGCGGCCGCGTCCGGTCGTCACCTCGAACACGCGGCCGACCATCTCGGGCACGGCGCTCGCGGCGCCGGGATCGTCGCCGCCGCCACCCATGGTCTTCCACAGGCGGTCGGCCTCGGCGCGCAGGTCCACGCGCAGCAGCAGCGGGAACACCTGGCTCGTGAAGACCACGATCGCGATCAGCCCGAACACGTAGGTGATCGAGTAGGCCGTGACCACGTTGGCCTGCAATTGCTGCATGTCCGCCGCCGGCAGGCCGAGCTTGGAGATCGCGTCGGTGGCCGTGCCCACCACCGCCGACTCGGTGGCCGCGCCGGCCATCAGCCCGGCGGCCGTGCCCTGGTCGAGCGACAGCAGCACGGTGGCGCCCAGCACCAGCGCGAGCACCGCCACCACCTCGACCAGGCACAAGAGGCCCAGGCGCAGGCCCTTGGCGTCGAGGTTGGCGAAGAACTGCGGGCCGCCCGCATAGCCGAGCGCGAAGATGAAGAGCATGAAGAACACGTTCTTCACGCTGTCGTCGACCCGGATGCCGAGCTGGCCGACCACCAGCGCGGCGATCAGGGTGCCGCAGATGCCGCCGAGCTGGATCGGTCCGAAGCGGATGGCGCCGATGGCATGGCCGATGGCGAGCACGAGGAACAGCGCGATCTCGCTCTGGGTTCTCAGCAGTTCGACGACCTCGCCACTCACGCGTGCCTGACCTCCAAAGTGCCGGCTCATTCTGTCGGCAATGCGACCAAATGCAAGTAACTGTTTCGTTTGACAGACGTCCAGATCGCGCGCCGCGAGCCGAATCCTTGATGCTTCCTGTGCGGGTTTCCGATAACTAAATCATATTGATTTAGTCGCTTCCTTCGCCGATAGTCCGCTGGCGCCCGGCCCGGCGACGCCATCCGCATGGCGAGCCGGCCGGATTTCGAGAACCAAGAGGCGGTCCGATCCAGCCGCCTGCCCAAGGAGAGACAACCATGCCCCGCATCCGCTGCATCCTGGCCCTGGCGGCCGCGTCCGTCGCCGCATCCACCGCCTTCGCCGCCGGCGAACCGGTGATCGGCCTCGTCACCAAGACCGAGACCAACCCCTTCTTCGTGAAGATGAAGGAGGGCGCGCAGGAAGAGGCGAAGAAGCTCGGCGCCAAGCTGCTGTCGGGCGCGGGCAAGGCCGACGGCGACAACGCGGGCCAGATCACGGCCATGGAGAACATGATCGCGGCCGGCGCCAAGACCATCCTGATCACGCCGAGCGACGCCAAGGCCATCGTGCCGGCGATCAAGAAGGCGCGCGACAAGGGGATCATGGTGATCGCGCTCGACAGCCCGGCCGATCCGCCCGAGGCCACCGACGCGCTGTTCGCCACCAACAACTACACGGCCGGCGTGCTGATCGGCGAATACGCCAAGGCCGCGATGGCCGGCAAGACGCCGAAGATCGTCGCGCTCGACCTGCTGCCGGGCCACCCGGTGGGCGCGCAGCGCCACAACGGCTTCATGAAGGGCTTCGGGCTGGCCGCGAACGACGCCAAGTCGAACGAGCTGTCGAAGGCGCCCGAGATCGTCTGCATGGCCGACAGCTTCGGCGACCAGGCCAAGGCCCAGACCGTGATGGAGAACTGCCTGCAGAAGGCGCCCGACGTGAACCTGGTCTACACCATCAACGAGCCCGCCGCGGCCGGTGCCTACAACGCGCTCAAGCGCGCGGGCAAGGAGAAGGGCGTGCTGATCGTCTCGGTCGACGGCGGCTGCCAGGGCATCAAGGACACCAACGCCGGCATCATCGCCGCGACCTCGCAGCAGTACCCGCTGAAGATGGCCGCGATGGGCGTGGCGGCAGGCGTCGAATTCGCCAAGACCGGCAAGAAGGCCTCGGGCTACGTCGACACCGGCGTGACCCTGATCGCGGGCAAGAGCGTGGCCGGCGTCGAGAGCAAGGACACCAAGACCGGCGCCGAGCTGTGCTGGGGCAAGAAGTAATCGGCCGGCCCCGGGGAGGCACGACGATGGCGAAATCCGCAACGCACCACATCCCGTGGGGCGCCCTCGGGCCGTGGCTGGCCCTGCTGGGTGCCTGCATCTTCTTCGCGACCCAGTCCGACCGCTTCCTCACCGGCGGCAACCTCTCGCTGATCCTGCAGCAGGTGATGGTGGTCGGCGTGATCGCGATCGGCCAGACGCTGATCATCCTCACGGCCGGCATCGACCTGTCGTGCGGCATGGTGATGGCGCTGGGCAGCATCGTCATGACCAAGTTCGCCACCAAGCTCGGCCTGCCGGTGCCGGTGGCCATCCTCTGCGGCATCGGCGTGACCACGCTGTTCGGCCTGCTCAACGGCCTGCTGGTCACGCGCATCAAGCTGCCGCCCTTCATCGTGACCCTGGGCACCTTGAACATCGCGTTCGCGATCACGCAGCTGTACTCGTCCTCGCAGACCATCACCGACCTGCCGGCCGGCCTCACGGGCCTGGGCACCACCTTCGCCATCGGCGGCACCGAGGTCGCCTGGGGCGCGGTGCTGATGGTGCTGCTGTACCTGCTCGCCTGGTTCGTGCTGCGCGAGACTGGCGCCGGCCGCCACATCTACGCGGTGGGCAACAACGCCGAGGCCACGCGGCTGGTCGGCATCCCGACGCAGCGCGTGCTGCTGGGCGTGTACGTGGCCGCGGGCGTGTTCTACGGCATCGCCTCGCTGTTGTCGGTGGCGCGCACCGGCGTGGGCGACCCGAACGCGGGCCAGACCGAGAACCTCGATGCCATCACGGCCGTGGTGCTCGGCGGCACCAGCCTGTTCGGCGGCCGCGGCATCGTGCTCGGCTCGCTGATCGGCGTGCTGATCGTGGGCGTGTTCCGCAACGGGCTCACCTTGATGGGCGTATCGTCGATCTACCAGGTGCTGGTGACGGGCGTGCTCGTGATCCTCGCGGTGGCGGCCGACCAGCTCTCGCGCAAGGGGGCCCGCTGATGAACGCCGTGACGAACCCGAAGGTGGTGATGCAGGCCCAGGGCCTGGTGAAGCGCTACGGCCAGGTCACCGCACTCGACGGCGTCGACTTCGAGCTGCGCGAGGGCGAGATCCTCGCGGTGATCGGCGACAACGGCGCGGGCAAGTCCTCGCTGATCAAGGCGCTGTCGGGCGCGATCGTGCCCGACGAGGGCCGCATCCTGCTCGACGGCCAGCCGGTGCAGTTCCGCAATCCGCTCGATGCGCGCCGTGCCGGCATCGAGACCGTCTACCAGGACCTGGCCGTCGCGCCCGCGATGACCATCTACGAGAACCTGTTCCTCGGCCGCGAGCTGCGCCGCCCCGGCTTTCTCGGCAACGTGCTGCGCATGCTCGACAAGAAGAGGATGTTGCAGGAGAGCGCCGCCCGCATGGCCGACCTCAAGGTCGGCATCCAGTCGATGACGCAGGCCGTCGAGACCCTCTCGGGCGGCCAGCGCCAGTGCGTGGCGGTGGCGCGCAGCGCGGCCTTCGCGCGCCACGTGGTCATCATGGACGAGCCCACCGCCGCGCTCGGCGTGAAGGAGGGCAACATGGTGCTCGAGCTGATCCGCCGCGTGCGCGACCGCGGCCTGCCCGTGGTGCTGATCAGCCACAACATGCCGCACGTGTTCGAGGTCGCCGACCGCATCCACGTCGCGCGCCTGGGCAAGCGCGCCGCCGTGCTCGATCCGAAGAAGATCAGCATGAGCGACACCGTGGCCGTGATGACCGGCGCCATGCTGCCGAGCGCCTTGCCCGCGGAGGCGCATGCCTGATGCCGCGCCCGCCGCGCGCATGCCCGACCTGCTGCGCCCGCGCGGCTCCAACCAGGTCGGCATGCGCCAGTTCAACGAGCGCACCGTGCTGCAGGCGCTGCGCGTGCACGGCAGCCTGCCCAAGGCCGAGCTCGCGCGCCTCACCGGCCTGAGCGCGCAGACCATCGGGCTGATCACCGCGCGACTCGAGGAGGACGGCCTCATCGTCAAGCAGAGCCGCGTGCGCGGCCGCATCGGCCAGCCCTCGGTGCCGCTCGCGCTCAACCCCGACGGCGCCTTCGCGATCGGCGTCAAGGTCGGCCGGCGCGGCGCCGAATGGCTGCTGATCGACTTCACGGCCCAGGTGCGCGAGCGCCATGCGATGGCCTACGACTTTCCCGACGCCGAGGCGCTGCTGCCCGCGATCGCGCAGCACACCCACCGGCTGCGCGACGGCCTCGGACCCTTGGCCGCGCGCACCGTCGGCGTGGGGCTCGCCGCACCGTTCCTGCTCGGCGGCTGGCACCGCACGCTCGGGCTGTCGAAGGCGCAGTCCGACCTGTGGAACGGCATGGACCTGGGCGCCGAGGTGCGCCAGCGCACCGACCTGCCGGTGATCTTCGCGCGTGACACCGTCGCGGCCTGCGTGGCCGAGCTGGTGAGCGGGCGCGGCCACGACCTCAAGAGCTTTCTCTACGTGTTCGTCGACACCTTCGTCGGCGGCGGCCTGGTGCTCAACTCGCACCTGCATGGCGGTGCGCACGGCAATGCCGGTGCGCTCGCCTCGCTGCCGATGCAGCGCGTGCGCGACGCGCAGCGTGATGCCGACGCGGCGCCGCCGCAACTGATCGCCGAGGCTTCGCTGTGGGAGCTCGAGCAGCGGCTGCAGCGCGAGGGCGTCGACCCCGACGCGGCCTACGACGAGCGCGCGCTGCAGCCACCGTTCGCCGACGCCACCCGCGCCTGGCTCGCCTCGGCCGCCGAGGCTCTGGCCCACGCGATCGCGAGCGGCACCGCGATGCTCGACCTCGCCGACGTGGTGATGGACGGCTCGATGTCGCGCCCGCTGCAGCAGGCGCTGCTCGAGGCCACGCGCGCCGCGCTCGACGGCTGCAACTGGGAGGGCCTGTGGCGTCCGCAACTGCATGGCGGCCGCGTCGGCGCGCAGGCCTGCGCGCTGGGCGGTGCGATGCTGCCGCTGCACGTCAACTTCGCGCCCGACCACGAGGTGTTCCTCAAGGCCGGCTGAAGACCGGCCGGCATGCGGGCATGCCCGAGAATCGGCGCATGCCCCACGCCGTCTCCCTGCTGCGCGCCGAACGCCTCGCGCGCAGCGTCAAACCCTTCCTGGCCCGTGGCGGCTTCAAGCGCGAGCGCTGCGCCGGCTGCCGGCTCGCGCCCAGCCATTGCCTGTGCGCGCTGCGGCCCTCGATGGCCACGCGCGCGGGGGTCTGCCTGATCATGGGCGACATCGAGGCGCTCAAGCCCAGCAACACCGGCTGGCTGATCGCCGACGTGGTCGAGGACACCTTCGCCTTCGGCTGGTCGCGCACCGAGGCCGATCCCGCGCTGCTGGCCTTGCTGGCCGATCCGCAATGGCAGCCGTACGTGGTGTTCCCGGGCCAGTACGCCGCGCCCGAGCGTGTGGTGCAGACCGTCGCGGCGCCCGATGCGTCGCCGGACGGCCCCGCGAAGCGCCCGCTGTTCGTGCTGCTCGACGGCACCTGGGCCGAGGCCCGCAAGATGTTCCGGCGCAGCCCCTACCTCGAGCATTTGCCGGTGCTGAGCCCGGCGCTCTCGCGCAGCACGCAGTACCGGCTGCGCCAGTCGGGGCGCGACGACCACCTCTGCACCAGCGAGGTCGCGAGCCTGTGCATGGAACTGGCCGGCGACGCCCTGGCCGCGCAGATCCTCGATGCGTACCTTGCTGTCTTCACCCACCATTACCTGCAGGCGAAGAACCAGTCGCCGGTCGATGGGGAGGGCGAGGCGCATCGGAGGTTGCGGGCGCTGTCGGCACAGCGGCATCCGCGGGCCGAGCCCGTCGTGGCCGTGTAGCGCAGCGCGCCCGCGATCACCCGCCGGTCCTGAGCGCCACGAATTCCCCCGTCAACCGCCCCACGACCTGCCCGCCGAACTCGAGCTGCGACGACACCGAGATCCGCGCCTTGCCCTTGCGCGCCAGCATGCGCGCGAACTGCGGCCATTGCGCGGGCTCGTCGAAGGCCGAGCGCGCGATGAAGTCGCCCTCGATCGGCAGGTCGTAGGCCATGGTGTTGCGCTGGATCACGAGCCGGCTGGCCAGGCCCTCGGCCGTCAGTCGCGTGTTGAGCAGCGACCAGGCCGCGAGGATCGCGACCGCCGAGGCGCTGCCGCCGAACACGGTGTCGCGGTGGTTGATGTTGGGCGCGAGCGGTGCGCGCAGCACCACTTCATGCGGCGCTACCGAGGCGACGGACACGGCCATGGCCTTCGAGAGGGTGATGTGGTCGTGGAGGTAGGTTTGCAGTTCCGCGGGGGTCAAGACTTCTCCTGGTTCGAAGGATGTATCGCCTTCGGTGGATCGACGCGGCACTTCCCTCGCGCCAGACTTCGCGGCAAAGGAAGGAACACCATGGACCTCGACACCACCATCGATTGGCTGACCATCATCTCGATTGTCACGGGGGCGCTGTTCGTGCTGCTGCTCGTCATCTCGAAGGCAAGGAAGAAGGGCAAGTAGGCCCCCTCGAGGGCCGGTTCTGCATCAAGGATTCCACCGCCGCAGCCCCAACGCCTCGGCCTGCTGCCGATAAAGCTGGATGCGTTCCCGCACATAGGCATCGAGCGCGGGCCCCGTGAGCGCGAAGGGATAGAGCCCATGCCGCTCGCGCAGCGCAGCATAGCCGGACGCGGCCATGGCCTCCTCGAAAGCGGCGGTCCAGGCGCGCAGCGCGGCGTCGGGCACGTCGGCGCTGATGTAGAGGCCGCGCACGGTGGGCCACACGAGGTCCACGCCCTGTTCGCGCGCGGTCGGCACGCCCGCGAGCGCGCCGCCGAGCCGCGCTTCCGACAGCACGGCGAGCAGGCGCACGGCGGTGCCGCCGGCCATGGCCTGCAGCGCCTCGGCGGCGTCGCCCGCGAACACGTCGACATGCCGGCCCTGCAGCGCGCCGAGCGCATCGCCGCCGCCCTCGAAGGAGACGAAGCGCATCGCGCGGTGGTCGCCGCCGGCGGCGCGCACGAGCAGCGCGGCCTTCACCCAGTCCTGGCTGCCGACGGTGCCGCCGGCGCCGAACACGATGCGCGACGGCGACTGGCGCAGCGCGGCCATCAGCTCGCGCAGGCTGCGGTAGGGCGAATCGCGGTGCACCACGACCACGCCATAGTCGGTGCCGAGCGCGGCGACCCAGCGCACGGCGCTGGTCGGATGCGGGCCGAAGCGGCCCTGCGCGAGGTTGAGCAGCGAACCGCTCGAGAACGCGACCAGCGTGCCCGGGCCGCCGAGGCGGCCGGTGGCGATGCGGTCGAAGGCGACGGCGCCGATGCCGCCCGGCAGGAAGCGCTGCGCGAGCGGCGCGCGCGCGGGGCGCACGGCCTGCAGCGCGTCGCGCGCGAGCGCGCAGGTGAGGGCGAAGCCGCCGCCGGCCTTGGCGGGAATGATGCATTCGGCCGCGGCCTGCGACGGATCGGCCGGATCGAGCTGCGGCGCGGCGAAGGCACGCGCGATGCCGGCGGGCAGCAGCAGCGCCGAGAGTGCGCGCAGGGCCTGGCGTCGAGGAGGGGCGGTGCGGGTCGGCATGGCGAAGGGAGGGCGATGCGAGGCGGCGGCAACGCGCTCAGGCGCTGCCGGGTCGCGGCCACCAGATGATGGCATGCAGCCCGCTGCCGCCTTCGCGCACCTCGAGCCGCAATTCGCCGCCGTGGCGCTGCGCGATCGAGCGCGCGATGGCCAGGCCGAGCCCGAAGCCGCCCTTGCCGGCGCGCGCGCCGCGTCGGAAGCGCTGGCCGAGCTGGGCGCGCTCCTCCTCGCCGAGGCCGGGGCCGTCGTCCTCGACATTGAGGCTCCAGCCGGCCGCGTCGCCGGCCGCGAACACGGTGATGGTGCCCGCGTCCGGCGTGTAGGCGATCGCGTTGGCGACAAGGTTGGTGAGCGCCTCGCGCAGCAGCGCGCGGTCGGCCACCGCGAGGAGCGCAGGCTCCGCGGTCTCCTCGGGCGCATGGATGCCGAGGTCGATGCGCTTGGCGCGCGCCCGCGGCAGCAGGTCGACGGCGACCTCGCGCAGCAGCCCGGCGAGTTCGAACGCGGCCGGCGCCACGGCCACGGTGTCGCTGCGGCCCAGCGCCAGCAGCTGCTGCGCGCTGCGCGTGGCGCGGCCGATCTCGGTGCCGAGCGCGTCGAGCGCGGCGCGCACCTGCAGCGGATCGTGCTGGCGCTGCGCGTAGTCGGCCTGCATCTGCAGGGTGGTCAGGTGGGTGCGCAGCTGGTGCGAGGCATCGTCGAGGAACTGCCGCTGCTGCGCCACCAGGTCCTGCGTGCGCGACATCTGGCGGTTGACCGCGGCCACCAGCGGCCGCACGTCTGCGGGCAGGTCGGCGTCGGCGATGCGCGTGAGGTCGTCGGGCTTGCGTGCCTCGACCTCGCGCGCGAGGCGCGACAGCGGCCGCAGCGCCGCCGCCAGCGCGGCACCGGTGCCGAACACCAGCAGCGCGAGCACCAGCGCATCGCGCAGCGCCGCGCTGCGCACGAAGCGCGCGCTGAAGGCCTGGCGCGAGCGCGTGCTCTCGCCGACCTGGATCAGCACGCTGCGCCCGGCGCTGCCGGCGGGCGCGCGGTCGAGCTCGCGCCGGTAGGCCGCGAGCCGCACGGCCTCGCCGAAGTACTCGGCGTCGTAGAAGGCCGGCACGCCGAGCGCGAGCGAGGCGGGCGGCGCGGGCAGGTCGGCGCTGCCGAGCTCCACCAGCCCGTCGGAGGTGGCGACGCGAAAGAACACCTGGCCGCTGGCCGTGAGTTCGAAGAACTCGAACATGGTGTAGGGCAGCTCGACCGAGAGCCCGCCCGAGGCGGTCGAGATGTTGGCGTCGATGGACTTGAGCGCGCCGAGCAGCGAGCGGTCGTAGGCCGCGTTGGCCGATTCGAGCGCATCGTGCCGCGTGCGCCACAGCTCGATGCCGGTGACGACGACCAGCGCGGGCAGCAGCAGCAGCGCGAGCCGCTGCCAGAGGCTGGCGCGGCGCAGCCAGGCGACCGAGCGACGCACCATGCCGCCTTCAGTCCGCCTCGAGCACGTAGCCCAGGCCGCGCAGCGTGACGATGCGCACGCCGCGGCCGTCCAGCCGCTTGCGCAGCCGGTAGACCAGCACCTCGACGGCCTCGGGATGGACCTCCTCGTCGTCGGAGAACACGCGCTCGAGGATCTGCTGCTTCGACAGCGGCTCGCCGCTGCGCTGCACCAGCACGCGCAGCACCGCGAGCTCGCGCGGCGACAGCGCGAGCGCCTCGCCGGCCAGCGTGAACTGCCGCCGCGCGCCGTCGTACACCAGCGGCCCGCAGGCCAGCCGCGGATGCTCGACGCCGCGCGCGCGGCGCACCAGCGCATGCAGCCGGGCCTCGAGCTCGGCCAGCGCGAAGGGCTTGGCGAGGAAGTCGTCGGCGCCGGCATTGAGCGCGCTCACGCGCTCGTCGAGCGAGTCGCGCGCTGTGAGGATCAGCGCGGGCAGCCGCTGGTCGCGTTCGCGCAGCCGCTGCAGCACCGCGTGGCCGTCGAGCCCGGGCAGGCCGAGGTCGAGCACCAGCGCATCGTGGTCGCGCTGCTGCAGCGCGCGGTCGGCCAGCCGGCCGTCGTCCACCCACTCGACCTGGATGCCCGCATGCTCGAGCGCCTTGCTGAGCCAGGTTCCCAGGGTGTGTTCGTCTTCGGCCAGCAGGATGCGCATGGGGCGACTGTAGGGCGCGGCGGTGCCGCCGCCCAGGCGGCTTTCCCGCAGGTCCGCGCTCAATCGGGCTTGATGCCCGCCCGCGCGATCACCTTCTGCCAGCGCCCCTGCTCGCTCGCGATGAACTGCGCGAACTGCTCGGGCGTTCCCCCGACGGCCTCGGCCGCGTCGCCCGTGAGGCGGCGCATCGACTCGGGCGCCTTGACCGCGTTCATGGTCTCGGCCGAGAGCTTGGCGAGCTGGGCCGGCGTGATGCTGGCGGGCGCGAGCATGCCGTACCACTGCGTCATCTCGAAGCCCGGGAAGCCCTGCTCGGCCACGGTCGGCACGTCGGGCAGCTGGGCCAGCCGCCTGGCCGAGCCGGTGGCGATGCAACGCACCTTGCCGGCCTTGATGAAGGGAATGACCGCGGCCGCGCCGATGGCCGAGGCATCGAGTCGGCCCGAGAGCAGGTCGGTCACCATCGGGCCGGTGCCGCGGTAGGGCACGTGCAGCATGAAGACCTCGGAGGTCATCTTCAAATATTCGAAGGCGAGGTGGCCCGCGCTGCCGTTGCCGGCCGAGCCGTAGCTGAGCTTGCCGGGCTTGCTCTTGGCATAGGCGATGAACTCCCTGAGGTTCTTCGCGGGCACGTCGGGATGCACCACGTAGAGGCTGGGCACCTTGGCCAGCAGGCTCACGGGCTTGAAGTCCTTGTTCGCGTCGTAGGGCAGCTTGGCGAAGATGTACGGGTTGACCGCCAGGGTGCCGATGTGGCCGAGGATCAGCGTGTGCTGGTCGGTGCTGCGCGCCACCTCGCTCATGGCGATGTTGCCGGCCGCGCCGGGCTTGTTGTCGACGAACACGTTCTGGCCCAGCGTGCGCGAGAGCTCGACCGCGGTCGAGCGCGCCACGATCTCCGAGCTGCCGCCCGGCGCGAAGGGCACGACGAAGCGCACCGCCTTGTTGGGCCAGGTGTCGTCGGCGCGGGCGATGCCGGCGAAGCCCGGCAGCAGGCCGCCGAGCGCGAGCGCGCTGCCCGACTGCAGCCCGGATCGCAACCATTGGCGGCGGGTGGGCGAACCCAGCTGGTGGGGAAGTTCGAGGCGCATCGGTCTTGTCTCCGTGGTTTTTTCAGAAGGCCGCATGGTGCCTCGGGCTGGCTGTCGGAATGCTGTCAGTGCCGTGGACCGATGGTCGGGGCGGCGGGTTGGCATGTAGTTCTTACTGACTCAATTCCGTTTGCGCGGTATGTGGAACGTTGTGCCCCCCAAACACTTCCTTCCCCGCGTTCTGGAAATCCTTCGAACTGCAGGGTGACAAATTCACCGCAGGGTTAACAATAGTTAACAAACAACGGAGGCGAGACCTGTGAACCACATCTACCGCGTGATCTTCGACCGTCGGCTTGGCCGCTTCCGCGTCGCATCTGAACTGGCGAAGAGCTGCGGGAAGGGCAGCGGCACGGCGACGAAGGTCGGGGCGCTGCCGGCGCTCGCGCTGTTCGCGGCGCTGCAGTTCGGTGGTGGGGCGGCCTGGGCTGCCTGCGCGCCGGGCGCTCCGGTCGACGGCGCCACCGTCAGTTGCACGGGCGCGCCGATCCTGCTGCCGCCGAACCCCAACAGCTTTCTGAGCAACGCGAACAACCTGAACCTCACGGTGCAGGCGGGCGCGGTCATGAGCACGCTGCCCGGCGGCACGGCGATGAACCTGGGCGGCACCGGCGTCACGCTCACCAACCTGGGGGCGATCGACGCCAATGCCGCGGGCTCGCTGGTGCTGGCGCGCGCGCTGAGCATCGGCAACCTCTTCGCGCCCGGCAGTGGCGCGCTGGCGGTCAACAACCAGGGCAGCATCGAGGGCACCTTCGACGGGACCTTCAGCCTGGGCGGCGCCGCCATGCTGATCGGCAATGCGGGCACGAGCACCATCACCAATGCGGGCGCGATCGGGTTGGCCTCGCTCGGGTCCTTCGATGCGATCCAGGGCATTGCGGTCGGCATCTACGGTGGCGGCAATGTCAACTTCACGAACACCGGCACCATCACGGGCCGGGTCGCGTTCCAGAGCCCGACCACCGGCGGCCACCGCTTCGTCAATGCGGGCACCATCAACGGCAGCGTCGCGCTCGGCAGCGGCGAACGCGACGACACCTTCATCGCGGTCACCGGTTCGAGCGTCAACCCTGGCGCGGTGGCGCTGCCCGGCATCACGATTCCGACCGATGCGAAGAACTCGCTGAGCTACGCCGCCAGCGGCACGGTCGACGCGGGCTTGGGCGGCACCGACACGCTGGTGCTGCAGAACACCGTCAACAGCCCGGGCTCGGGCAACGGCGGCATCGGCACGATCTCTTCGACCCAGTACCTCAACTTCGAGAACCTGCTGGTCAACAGCGGGACCTGGACCCTGCAGGGCCCGGTCGTCAGCGGCAGCGCCGTGCTCAACGGCGGTACCGCGATCTTCGACAACGCGCTGTCCTTCGGTACCGGCACGCTGACCGGCAGCGGCGGCGCGATGCAGGCCTCGGTGGATGGCCTCGCGTTGGCGCAGAACGTGAACCTCAACAGCGGCCTGATCGTGCAGGGCGCCAACAGCCTCACGCTGAACGGCACCGTCAGCGGCGGCGCCGGCCTCGTCAAGTACGGCACCGGCACGCTCACGCTGAACGGCTTCAACAACTTCAGCGGCGGTTTCGCGCTCAACGGCGGCGGCGTGACGCTGGGCAACGCGAGTGCGCTCGGCTCCGGCCTGTTCCTGGTGGGCGGCAACGTCGCTCTCAATACCTTCTTCACCGGCACGCTCATCAACCAGGTGCAACTCAACGGCGCGCTGACGCTCGACGGGACCGGCACGCTGACCTTCGGCGCACCCATCTCGGGGGGCGGCAGCCTGACGTCGAACGGCAACCTTGCACTGGCCGCCAGCAATACCTATGGCGGCGGCACGACGATGGGCGGCGGCCGGCTGGACGTGGGCAGCAACACGGCGCTCGGCACGGGCGACCTCACCATCAACGGCGCCTCCGTGCTGACCGGCGTGAATGGCGTGGCACTCGCCAACAACGTGGTGCTCAACAACACGCTGAACTTCGGCGCGGGCGGCAGCGGCGGCGTGCTCACGCTCAACGGCACGATCAGCGGCGCCGGCGGCATCAGCCTGGCCGGCGCGCCGGGCGTCAGGCTCAACGGCGCCAACACCTTCACCGGTGGCTTCAACCTCGGCGCCGGCACGCTCACCGTGGGCAACGACCAGGCGCTGGGCCAGGCCGGCGTCACGGTCAGCGGCCCGAGCTCGCTCGCGTCGAACCAGGCGGTGAGCCTCGCCAACGACTTCCGCCTCAATGCGGCGCTCACCGTCGGCGGCGCCAGCGACCTCGCGCTCAACGGCACCATCAGCGGCCTGCGCGCCTTGACGAAGAACGGCACCGGCCTGCTCACGCTCGGCGGCGCCAACAGCTTCTCGGGCGGCGTGAACCTGGAATCCGGCGCGCTGCGCGTGGGCACCGACACCGCGCTCGGCGGCGGCGATCTGACGGTGAGCGGCATGGCCGCGCTCGACGCGAGCGCGGCCGTGAATCTCGGCAACGCGGTGCTGCTCAACGCCAACCTGGAGATCAACGGCGCGAACGACATCGCGCTCGGCGGCCAGATCACGGGCGCCGGCGGCCTCTCGTACAGCGGCACCGGCACCCTGACGCTCGGCAGGAACAACGGCTTCACCGGCGGCACCACGCTCAACAGCGGCACGCTGAGCCTCGGCGACAGCCTTGCGCTGGGAGGCGGCAAGCTTTCGGTGACCGGCGATGCGATCCTGCGCAGCGGCGTGGCGAACATCGGGGTGAACAACAAGCTGAGCCTGGGCGCCGGCACGACGCTCGGCGTGGACGGCAGCAACCCGCTGACGCTGGCCGGCACGATCGACGGCGACGGCGCGCTCGCGCTGTCCGGCACGGGCGCGGTGGGGCTGACCGGTGCCAACACCTACGGTGGCGGCACGACCGTCACCGGCACCACGCTGATCGTCGCCAACACCAGCGGCAGCGCCACCGGCAGCGGCGCGGTGCAGGTGCAGGGCGGCGCAACGCTCGGCGGCAGCGGCAGCATCGCGGGCACGGTGAGCGTGGGCGAGGGCATTCTTTCGCCGGGCGCCGGCGGCGCGGGCACGCTGACCGTCGGCGGCCTGAACCTCGCGGCCGGCTCGGTGCTGAACTTCGAGCTCGGCCAGGCCGGCACGGCGGGCGGCGCGCTCAACGACCTGATCAGCGTCAACGGCAACCTGCAGCTCGACGGCACGCTCAACGTGACGCAGTCGCAGGGTGGCAAGTTCGGCGCCGGCCTCTATCGCCTCATCGACTACACCGGCTCGCTGATCGACAACGGCCTGGAGATCGGCAGCGCGCCGACCGACGCGAAGAACCTGCAGGTGCAGACCGCGATCGCGAACCAGGTCAACCTCGTGAACCTCGACGGCGCGACGCTCACCTTGTGGGACGGCAGCGACCCGGCGAACTTCAACGACGGCAAGATCGCGGGCGGCGGCGGCACCTGGCGCGCGGGCGGCTCGACCGCGAGCTGGACCGGCGTCGACGGCAAGCTCAACGCGGGCTGGCAGCAGGACGGCGTCGCCATCTTCAGCGGCCAGGCCGGCATCGTCTCGGTCGACACCCAGGGCGGCGCGAACCCGCTGCGCATCGGCGGCGCGCAGTTCGCGGTCGACGGCTACACGGTCAACGGCGATGCGCTCACCATCGGCGCGCCGGCCACGGTGGTGCGCGTGGGCGACGGCACCGCCGCGAGCGCGGGCATGACCGCGACCATCGCTTCCGAAATCGCCGGCACCGGTGGCCTGGTCAAGGACGACTTCGGCACGCTGGTGCTCGACGGCAGCAACAGCTACAGCGGCGGCACCACCATCAAGGGCGGCATCCTGCAGATCGCGTCGGATGCCAACCTCGGCGCGGTCGGGGGCGACCTCGCGCTCGAAGGCGCCACCCTGCACGTGACGGGCGACACCGCGAGCAAGCGCGCCGTGAGCCTGGGCGCGGGCGTCAACACTTTCGACATCGACAGCTCCCTTGCGCTGGACGGCACGGTCAGTGGCGCGGGCAGCCTGCGCAAGACCGGCGCCGGCACCCTGCAGCTCGGCGCGGCCAACGCCTACGTGGGCGGCACCGACATCGCCGCGGGCTCGGTCGAGGCCCTGGTCACGGACGCGCTGGGTACGGGCCCCGTGTCGGTGGCGAACAATGCTTCGCTGGCCTTCGCCAACACGGCCGACGCGGGCAAGCTCGCGATCACGGTGGCCGCGCGCGGTGGCGCGCCGACCGACAACGGCGGCTTCCTCGCGTTCCGCGACAGCAGCTCGGCCGGCAATGCGAGCATCACGGCGAACCAGGGGGCCTCGGTCGAGTTCCGCGACACCTCGAGCGCGGGCAGTTCGGTGATCGAGAACCGCGGCGGCTCGACCACGCTGTGGTTCAACGCGGAGGGCGGCAAGGCGCAGATCACGAACTTCGCGGGCGGTCGCATCGACCTGCTCGACGACGCGAGCGCGGGCCAGGCACGCCTGGTCAACGAGAGCGGCGGTGTGATCAACCTGGCAGACCGCGTGAGCGCGGACCAGGCGACGGTGGTGAACGGCGCGGGCGGGAAACTGCGCATCATCAGCCTCACGAATGCGGGCGTGGGCATCGGTTCGCTCGAAGGCGCGGGTGACGTGTTCCTCGGCGCGAAGGCGCTGACCACGGGCGGCTTGAACACGAGCACGACGGTGTCGGGCACGATCAGCGGCACTGGTGGCTCGGTCGTCAAGGTGGGCAGCGGCACGCTCGAACTCAGCGGTGCCAACACCTACACCGGTGGCACCACGGTGGCGGGAGGCACCCTCGCCGCGAACAACACGAGCGGCAGCGCAACCGGCACGGGCAGCGTGCAGGTGCAGTCGGGCGCCACGCTCGCGGGCACCGGCAGCATCGCGGGTTCGGTCACGGTCGCCAAGGGTGGCGTGCTGTCCGCGGGCAACGGCGGCGTCGGCACGCTCACGCTGGGCGGCCTGAGCCTCGCAGCCGGCTCGGTGCTGAACTACGAGCTCGGCCAGGCCGGCGTGGCGGGCGGCGCGCTCAACGACCTGATCAGCGTCAACGGCAACCTGCAGCTCGACGGCACGCTCAACATCGCGCAATCCGCGGGCGGCAAGTTCGGCGTCGGCCTCTATCGCCTCATCGACTACACCGGCACGCTGACCGACAACGGCCTGGACATCGGCACCGCGCCGACCGCCGCGAAGAACCTGCAGGTGCAGACCGCGATCGCGAAGCAGGTCAACCTGGTCAACAGCGAAGGCGTGACGCTCACCTTGTGGGACGGCAGCGACCCGGCGAACTTCAACGACGGCAAGGTCGCGGGCGGCAGCGGCACCTGGCGCGCGGGCGGCTCGACCGCGAGCTGGACCGGCATCGACGGCCAGCTCAATGGCGGCTGGCAGCAGGATGGCGTCGCCATCTTCAGCGGCCAGGCCGGCACGGTCACGGTGGACAACAAGGGCACGGGTGGTGCGGTGCGCATCGGCGGCGCGCAGTTCGCGGTCGACGGCTACACGATCAACGGCGACGCGCTCACGATCAGCGCACCCCAGACGGTGGTGCGCGTGGGCGACGGCACCGGCGCCAGCGCGGGCATGACCGCGACCATCAACGCGGCCATCAGCGGCAGCGGCGGACTGGTGAAGGACGATGGCGGCACGCTGGTACTGACCGGCAACAACGGCTACACCGGCGGCACGACCATCAAGGGCGGCATCCTGCAGATCGCCGCCGACAACAACCTCGGCGCCTTCGGCACGGGGCTCGCGATCGACGGCGGCACCCTGCGCATCGCGGCCGGTTCCGCGCCGTTCTTCAGCATGCGTGCGCTCGCGCTCGGCGCGGGGCGGCGGCACCATCGACCTGGGCAACGGCCTCTTCGGCGTGGGCGGCCTCATCAGTGGCAACGGCCTGCTGACCGTCACGGGCAAGGGCGGCACCCTGGGCCTGGTGACGGCCAACAGCTACAGCGGCGGCACGCTGCTGCAGGACGGCGCGAGCATCACCACCACCGTGAGCGGCGTGCTCGGCAGCGGCGCGGTGCGCCAGCAGGGCAACGGCACGCTGCTGCTGTACACCGACAAGGCGAGCGCCGGCGGCAACGACTACACCGTGGGCCGCGCCGCGAGCGCGGACGCCGGCAACATGCTGCTGTTCTCGCAGAACGCCACCGCCGCCAGCTCGAAGATCACGCTCAATGGCGCGACCTGGCAGATGCTCGGCGCGAACTCGGTGCAGTTCAGCGGCAACACCAGCGCGGGCACGTCGAACATCACGAATGCCGGCGGGGCGATCAGCTTCTTCGAGAACGCCAGCGCCGGGTCGGCGACGATCGCCAACGGCGGCAAGAGCCTGCTGGGCTTCGGCGGCACCGCCACGGCGGGCAGCGCGCAGATCAGCAATGCCTTCGGCGGCCTGGTGCGCTTCGCCGACAGCAGTTCGGGCGCGGGTGCCACGGTCGGCAACGCCGCGGGCGGCGTGGTCGACGTGTCGGGCTCGACCGCCAAGACCGGTGTCGAACTCGGTTCGCTCTCGGGCGCGGGCGGTGTCGTTCTCGGCGCCACGCGGCTCACCGTGGGCGGGCTGAACACCAGCGATGCCATCTCGGGCGCCGTCAGCGACAAGGGCAGCGTGTTCGTGCAACCGGGATCGGGCACGGGCGGCTCCATCGTCAAGGTCGGCAGCGGCACGCTCACGCTGAGCGGCGCCAACACCTACACCGGTGGCACCACCGTCGCGGCCGGCACGCTCGCCGCGAACAACGCGAGCGGCAGCGCGACCGGCACGGGCGCCGTGCAGGTGCAGGCGGGCGCCACGCTGGTGGGCAGCGGCAAGGTCGCGGGCGCGGTCACGGTGGCCAAGGGCGGCACCTTGTCGGCGGGCAGCGCCGGCGTCGGCAGCGTGGGCACGCTCACGCTCGGTGGCCTGAGCCTCGCGGCCGGCTCCACGCTCAACTACGACCTGGGCCAGGCCGGCGTGGCCGGCGGTGCGCTCAACGACCTGATCAACGTCAACGGCAACCTGCAGCTCGACGGCACGCTCAACGTGAGCGAGACCGCCGGCGGCAAGTTCGGAGCGGGCCTGTACCGCCTCATCAACTACACGGGGACGCTGACCGACAACGGCCTGGACATCGGCAGCGCGCCCACGGGCAAGCTCGCCGTGCAGACCTCGGTCGCGAACCAGGTCAACCTGCTCAACAGCGATGGCCTGGTGCTCAACCTCTGGGACGGCGGCAACAGCGCCAACTTCAACGACGGCAAGATCGCCGGCGGCTCGGGTACCTGGCGCGCAGGCGTGCCCGGCGACAACTGGACCGACGCCAACGGCCTGGCCAACGGCACCTGGGGTGCAGGACGGCTTCGCGATCTTCAGCGGCCAGGCCGGCACCGTCACGGTGGACAACAAGGGCGGGTTCGGGCCGGTGCGCCTGGGCGGCGCGCAGTTCGCGGTCGACGGCTACACGATCAACGGCGACCCGCTCACGATCAGCGCCCCGCAGACGGTGGTGCGCGTGGGCGACGGTACCGGTGCCAGCGCGGGCATGACCGCGACCATCAACGCGGCCATCGGCGGCGCGGGCGGGCTGGTCAAGGACGATGGCGGCACGCTGGTGCTCACCGGCAGCAACAGCTACACGGGCGGCACCACCATCAAGGGCGGCATCCTGCAGATCTCCGCCGACAACAACCTCGGCGCCTTCGGCACGGGGCTCGCGATCGACGGCGGCACCTTGCGCATCGCGGCCGGCTCCGCGCCGTCTTTCGCTTCGCGCGCGCTCGTGCTGGGCGCGGGCGGCGGCACCATCGACCTGGGCAACAGCCTCTTCGGCCTCGGCGGTCCTATCAGCGGCAACGGCCTGCTGACCGTCACGGGCAAGGGCGGCAACCTCGGCCTGGTGGCGGCCAACAGCTACAGCGGGGGCACCGTGGTGCAGGGTGGCGCGAGCATCGGCGTCGGCGCGAGCGGGGCCTTCGGCAGCGGCGCGGTGCAGCAGCAGGGCAGCGACACGTGGGTGTACTTCTACAACTCGGCCAGCGCCAGCGCCGGCGGCAACAGCTACACCATCGCGCGCGCCGGCACGGCCGACAGCAACAACCGCCTGAGCTTCAGCGCGAACTCGACCGCTGGCAACGCGACCATCACGGTCAATGGCTCGGACTGGAAGTCGCCAGTGGCGAACTACCTGCTGTTCGGCGAGAACACGAGCGCCGGCACGGCCACCATCTTCAACCAGGGCGGCTCGGTCTACTTCCAGCAGGCCTCGACCGCGGCCAGCGCAACCATCGCCAATGGCGCCAACAGCGCCCTGAGCTTCCTGGGCACGTCCAGCGTCGGCAGCGCGAAGATCAGCAACGCGAAGGGCGGCCTCGTCTACTTCGCTGAAAGTGCCTCGGGCGCGGGTGGGTCGATCTCCAACGCCGCGGGCGGCGTGGTCGACGTGTCGGGCTCGATCGCCAAGACCGGTGTCGAACTGGGCTCGCTCTCGGGCGCCGGTGGCGTGGTGCTTGGCGCCACGCGACTCACGCTCGGCGGCCTCGGCACCAGCGATGCCATCTCCGGCACGGTCAGCGACAAGGGTGGTGCCTTCGGGGTACCCGGCCCGGGCGTAGGCGGCTCGATCGTCAAGGTCGGCAGCGGCACGCTCACGCTGAGCGGCGCCAACACCTACACCGGTGGCACGACGGTGGCGGCGGGCACGCTCGCCGTGAACAACGCCAGCGGCAGCGCGACCGGCACGGGCGCGGTACAGATCCAGGGCGGCGCGACGCTCGCGGGCAGCGGCAGCATCACGGGCGCGGTGAGCATCGCCAAGGGCGGCGTGCTGTCGACCGGCAATGGTGGTCCCGGCACGCTGACGGTGGGCGGCCTGAGCCTCGCCGACGGCGCGGTGCTCAACTACCAGCTCGGCCAGGCCAACACCGTGGGCGGTCCGCTCAACGACCTCGTCAACGTCAACGGCGACCTGCGCCTGGACGGCACGCTCAACGTGGCGCAGTCCACGGGCGGCAGCTTCGGCGCGGGCCTGTACCGGCTCATCAGCTACACCGGCGGCCTGATCGACGCCGGCCTGGACATCGGCACCGCGCCGGGCGCCAAGACCGACCTGCAGGTGCAGACCTCGGTGGCCAAGCAGGTCAACCTGGTCAACCGCGCGGGCCTGTCGCTGAACTTCTGGGACGGCGGCGACCCTAGCAAGTACAACGACGGCCAGATCGCCGTCGGCAGCGGCACCTGGCGCGTGGGCGTGCCGGGCGACGGCTGGACCGGCGCCGACGGCAAGATCAACGCCGCCTGGGTGCAGGACCAGTTCGCCGTCTTCAGCGGCACTGCCAGCATCGTCAGCGTGGACGGCGGCAACGGCACCGTGCGCATCGCCGGCGCGCAGTTCGCCACCGACGGCTACCGCGTGCAGGGCGACGCGCTCCTACTCGGCAACGCGGCCACCACCGTGCGCGTGGGCGACGGCACCGCGGCCAGCGCGGGCATGACCGCGACCATCGCCTCGGCACTCACCGGCACGGGCGGCCTGGTCAAGGAAGACCTGGGCACGCTGGTGCTCGAGGGCAGCAACAGCTACAGCGGCGGCACCACCGTCAAGGGCGGCATCCTGCAGATCGCATCGGACGCCAACCTCGGCGCGGCCACCGGTGGCCTCGCGCTCGAGGGCACCACCTTGCACGTGACCGGCGATACCACGAGCACGCGTGCCGTGAGCCTGGGGCGCGGGTGCCAACACCTTCGACATCGACCTGAGCCGCACCGTCGCGCTCAATGGCGCGGTCAGCGGCGCGGGCGGCCTGCGCAAGACCGGCGCGGGCACCCTGCAACTCGGCGCGGCCAACGGCTACGCGGGCGGCACCGAAGTCGCGGCGGGTTCGCTGCAGGCGCTGGTCACGGGCGCGCTGGGCACGGGGCCGGTGTCGGTCGCGGGCAATGCCTCGCTGGCCTTCACCAACAAGGCCGACGCGGGCAAGCTCGCGATCACCTTGGCACAGCGCGGCAGTGCGCCGACCGACAACGGCGGCTTCCTGGCCTTCAGCGACAGCAGCTCGGCCGGCAGCGCGACCATCACGGCGAACAAGGACGCCACGGTCGAGTTCCGCGACAGCTCGAGCGCGGGCAATGCCGTGATCGAGAACCGCGGCGGCATCACCACCCTGTGGTTCAACGCGAACGCAGGCAAGGCGCAGATCACCAACTTCGATGGCGGACAGATCAACCTGCTCGACGATGCGAGCGCCGGACAGGCGCGCTTCGTCAACGAGAGCGGCGGCCTGATCGACATGTACGACCGCGTGAGCGCGGACCAGGCGACGGTGGTGAACAACGCGGGTGCGCTGCTGCGTATCAGCAAGCTCGCCACGGCGGGCGTGGGCATCGGCTCGCTCGAAGGCGCGGGCAACGTGCAGCTGGGGGCGAAGGCGCTGACCACGGGTGGGCTGAACACCAGCACGACAGTGTCGGGCACGATCAGTGGCGCGGGCGGTTCGCTCGTCAAGGTGGGCAGTGGAACGCTCGAATTGAGCGGGGCGAACACCTATACCGGCGGCACCACCATCGCCGCGGGCACGCTCGCCGTGAACAACGCGAGCGGTAGCGCAACAGGAACTGGCGGCGTGCAAGTTCAGTCCGGCGCAACGCTCGCAGGCAATGGCAGCGTCGCAGGCGCGGTCAGCATCGCCAAGGGCGGCATCCTGTCGGCGGGCAACGGCGGCGTCGGCACGCTGACGCTCGGCGGCCTGAACCTCGCCGAAGGCGCGGTCCTCAACTACGACCTGGGCCAGGCCAACACCGTCGGTGGCGCGCTCAACGACCGCGTGCAGGTCAACGGCAACCTGCAGCTCGACGGCACGCTCAACGTGGCGCAATCGAAGGGCGGCGTGTTCGGCGCGGGCATCTATCGCCTGATCGACTACACCGGCAGCCTGACCGACAACGGCCTGGACATCGGCAGCGCGCCGATCGCGGCCAAGGACCTGCAGGTGCAGACCTCGGTGGCCAAGCAGGTCAATCTGGTGAACCGCACGGGCCTGTCGCTGAACTTCTGGGATGGTGGCGACAACACCAAGTACAACGACGGCAAGATCGCGGGCGGCACTGGCACGTGGCGCGTGGGCGTCCCCGGAGATGGTTGGACCGGTGCGGACGGCAAGATCAACGCGGCCTGGGCACAGGACCAGTTCGCGGTGTTCAGCGGCACGGGTGGCACGGTCACGGTCAGCAACGCGGGCGGTACGGTGCGCATCAACGGCGCGCAGTTCGCGGCCGATGGCTATGTGCTGCAGGGCGATGCAATCGAGCTCGGCGCTTCGGGCACGGTGGTGCGTGTGGGCGATGGATCGGGTACCGATACCACGCGCAGCGCAAGCGTGAATGTGGCGTTGACCGGCGCGGGCGGCTTGGTAAAGGACGACGTGGGCCGCCTGATCCTCGGCGGCACCAACACCTACACGGGCGGCACGACCGTGAAGGCCGGCGTGCTGCAAGGCAACACCGCGAGCCTGCAAGGCGGCATCGTCAACGATGCGGAAGTCGTGTTCGACCAGGCCAAGACCGGCAGCTACGCGGGCACCATGAGCGGCAGCGGCAAGCTGCGCAAGATCGGTGCGGGCACGCTGACACTGACCAGCGCGAACAGCTACGCAGGCGGAACCTTCGTCGATGCCGGCACACTGGCCACCGACGTGACCGGCGCCCTCGGCAGCGGCGCGGCGAGCGTCGCCTCGGGCGGCACGCTGCAACTGGGTGGCGGCTTCGATGCCGGCACCACGGCCATCGGCAACCAGGGCACGGTGCGCTTCCAGGACAAGGCGAGCGCGGGCACGTCGACGATCACGAATGCCGCGGGCGGTGTGCTGGCCTTCGCGGACGACGCGACGGCCGACAAGGCCACGGTGCTCAACCAGGCCGGCGCGCAGGTGCGCATCGACCAGTCGACCACGGGCGTGAGCTTCGGCTCGCTCAGCGGCGCGGGCGAGTTCGTGCTCGGCGCCAAGGCGCTCACGCTGGGCGCGAGCGGCGACAGCGCCACGCTGTCGGGCACGATCAGCGGCAATGGCGGATCGGTCGTCAAGGTGGGCGCTGGCACGCTGACGCTCACGGGCGCCAACACCTATACGGGCGGCACCACGGTGGGCGCTGGCACGCTGAGCGTGAACAACAAGAGCGGCAGCGCGACGGGTACGGGTGCCGTGCAGGTGCAGGCGGGCGCGACGCTCGCGGGCAGCGGCAGCATCGCTGGCGCGGTCACCATCGACAAGGGCGGCATCCTCGCGGCGGGCAACAGCCCGGGCACGTTGACGCTTGGTGCGCTCACGCTCGCGGGCGGCTCCACGCTCAACTACGAGTTGGGCCAGGCCGGCGTTCCTGGCGGCGCGCTCAACGACCTGATCAACGTGACGGGCAACCTGAACCTCGACGGCACGCTGAACATCGCGCAGTCGGCGGGCGGCAGCTTCGGACCCGGCCTCTACAGGCTCATGAGCTATGGCGGCAGCTTCACCGACAACGGTCTGGACATCGGCACGGTGCCGGGCTCTGCGAAGGTGGCCGACCTGCAGGTGCAGACCTCGGTGGCGAACCAGGTCAACCTGGTGAACCGCGCGGGCCTGTCGCTGAACTTCTGGGACGGCGGCGACAGCACCAAGTACAACGACGGCCAGATCGCCGGCGGTTCGGGCACCTGGCGCGTGGGCAACCCGCAGCCCTCGATGGACGCCTGGGCCGACATGGACGGCAAGCTCAACGGCAACTGGGCGCAGAACCAGTTCGCGGTGTTCGGCGGTAAGGCTGGCACCGTGACGGTGGATGCGGCCGGCGGCGCGGTGCGCATCGCGGGTGCGCAGTTCGCCACCGATGGCTATGTGGTGCAGGGTGACGGCATCGTGGTGGATAGCGCCAACTCGGTGATCCGCGTGGGCGACGGCACGGCTGCCGGTGCGACCATGACGGCCACGCTCAATGTGGCGCTCAGCGGTACGGGCGGTATCTCGAAGGAGGATGCCGGCAGACTGATCCTGGGCGGTGCCAATACCTACACCGGGGGTACCACCGTCAAGGGCGGTGTGCTGCAGGGCAGCGCGACGAGTCTGCAGGGCAATATCGTCAACAACGCGGAGGTGGCCTTCGACCAAGGCAAGACGGCCGGTACCTATGCAGGCGTGATGAGCGGCACGGGCAAGCTGCGCAAGATCGGCACGGGCACCTTGACCTTGAGCAGCGCCAACAGCTACAGCGGCGGCACGTTGGTGGATGCAGGCACGTTGACGACCGACACCACGGGCGCACTGGGAACAGGCGCGGTCAGCATTGCTTCGGGGGCAGCACTGCAGTTCGGCGGCAAGGCCGATGCGGGCAAGCTCGCGATCGCCAATGCGGGCACCTTGCGTCTGCAAGACACCGCGAGCGCTGCAGGCGCCACGGTGACCAATGCAGCGGGGGGCCAGGTGCGCATCGACCTGACGACCACTGGGACGAGCATCGGCTCGCTTGGCGGTGCAGGCGATGTGGTGCTCGGTACCAAGGCGCTGACCACCGGCGCGCTCGGCATGGACAACACGATCTCGGGCGCCATCACTGGCACGGCGGGCTCGCTCGTCAAGGTCGGCGCAGGCACGCTCACGCTCTCAGGTACCGCCAACTACAGCAGGCGAGACCCGCGTGACCGGCGGCACCCTCAAGGCCGGCGCGACCAACGCCTTCAGCGCCGCATCGAGCGCTGTAGTCGCCAGCGGCGCCACGCTCGACCTCGGCGGCTTCAGTCAGAAGATGGCCGGCCTGACCAACGCGGGCACGGTCTCCTTGCTCGGCACGGTCCCAGGCACGACCTTGACCTTGACCGGCCCCTACGTCGGCAACAACGGCGTGCTGCGCCTGGGCGCGAAGCTCGACAACCCGGGCATCGCAGACCGCCTGGTGCTCGATGGTGCATCGGCCAGTGCGAGTGGCAAGACGACGGTGCAGGTCACCAACCTCGGCGGCCTGGGCGCACGCACCAGCGGCGCGGGCATCGAGCTGATCAGCGCCAAGAACGGCGCCACCACCACCGCGCAGACCAGCAAGGACGCCTTCGTGCTATCGGGCGGCCGCGTCGACGCCGGTGCCTACGAGTACCGCCTGTACGCGGGCGACGCAGGCGGTGAGGGCGAGAACTGGTACCTGCGTACCGAGGCAGAACCCGGCGCCTCGCTGCCGACCTACCGCGCCGAAGCTTCCCTCTTCGCAGCACTTCCGAACCAACTTCGCCAAAGCAACCTCGGCATGCTCGCAAGCCTGAGCCAACGCATCGGCGACGACGACGTGCGCGGCAGCGGCGGTACGAGCTCGAGCATCGACGGCGGCAACCGTCGCGCGTGGGGCCGTCTGATCTCCACCGACATGGACATCCGCCAGGGCGGCACCGTCTCGCCGCATGCCGAAGGCCGCGTGAGTGGACTGCAGGCGGGCACCGACCTGTGGGCCAATGCGAACTGGCGCGCGGGCATCTATGTCGGCCAGCTCGAAGGCGATACGCGTGTCAGCGGCTTCAGCAGCGGTCTCCTGAACGGCGCCGCGGGCCGCAACGACCTGCGCAGCCAGTACCTCGGCCTGCTACGGCACCTTCACGAGCGACGACGGCTTCTATGCGGACACCGTGCTGCAGGCCGGCCGTCACCGCTACACGGTGCAGCCGCAACTGAGCGCGGGCGTGACGGGCAAGGGCAACAGCTTCCTGGCCTCGATCGAGGTCGGCAAGGCCTTCGCGCTGGGCACGGGCGGCTGGTCGGTGGAGCCGCAGCTGCAGCTGATCCATCAGCGCCTGCGCCTGGACGACGTGGCGATCCCCGGTGCGCTGGTGCAGCAGGACGCCGACAGCAGCTGGACCGCACGCGCGGGCGTGCGCATCAAGGGCAGCTTCGCGACGAGCGCGGGCACGCTGCAGCCGTATGCGCGCCTGAACGTCTATCGCAGCTCGAAGGGCAACGACATCGCGCGCTTCGTCAACCCGGCGGCGATCACGCCGGTGGGCGCGCCGATCGGCGGCACGAGCACCGAGCTGGCAGCAGGGTTCACGTTGGCTCTGAGCCAGCGCACGAGCCTCTATGGCGAACTCGGCAAGCAGTGGGCCTCGGGTGGCGTGGCGCGCGTGGGCAGCTCGGTCAATGCAGGGGTGGGTGTGCGTGTGAAGTGGTAACGACGTGCAAAGGGCCGGCGGTCGCGCCCCCCCGATGCATGACGCTTGGCGCCAGCTCGCGGATCGAAAGAAAAAGCAAGATGCAATCTCCGCGGCCGCGCCCCGGAATCCGATGCGAAACGGCGATGGAACCGTGCACACCCTTCGCGTGAAGCCCCGCATGAATTCGAGGACTCGGACGGCCACTTTGTTCATCGCGTCATGCGTGACGCGTCTGGTGGCATGGCTCGCCATGTGCCTGCTACGGACCGTGGCTGGCGCTGCCTGGTCATGCGCAGACGCAGGTGCCGCGCGCAGGTGGAGCCGCTGAGGCTCGACGCCGCGTTGAGCATGCGCGAACGCAACTTCGACGGACACCTGCAGGCCTATCACGACAGGACCGGTCTGCTGACGCGCGAGCAGGTGGCGTCGCCCGACTACGCGCAGCGATTCGAGACGCTGCCGGGCGCCTTCAATGGCGGCTACGCCCGCGGCGCGTGGTGGGTGCGCTTCCGGATCGAGGCCTCGCCCGAACAGGTCGCGCGGCCGCTCGAGGAACGGCTGGTGGCTGCGGCTCAATGCGCCCTATGTCGACTACCTCGACGTCTGGTGGCCCGATGCCGAGGCCGGCGCGAGCGGGGGCTTCACGCATCGCGCGCTCGGCGGCATGCGCGCGGGTTCGAGGCGCGAGCTGCCCTGGTCGATCCCGGCGACGCGCCTGCCCGATCTGCGCGATACGCAGCCGCGCTGGGTCTGGGTGCGGCTCGCGGGTGACCGTGTCGCTGAGCCTCGCGGGGGGTGTGTCGCCGCTGCGCGAGATGGCCGCGGTGCAACAGGAATTCAATTTCGCGGATGCGGGCGTCGTCGGCATGGCCCTGCTGATGGCCGTGGTGAGCCTGATGATGGGCATCGCGCTGCCGGACCGCCGCTTCATCGCCTACGCGGGCTACCTCGTCACGCTCGGATTGCTGTTCGCGAGTTCGGAAGGCATGCCGGCCTCCCTGTGGCTGCAGGACAGCCCCATTGGCCGCGGTTCGCTTGCACAACTTCTCGGTCTGCCTGCACACGGCGGCCGCATTCGCATTCGCCCGGGTGCTGCTCGACATGGACCGGCAGTTCCCGCGCATGAACCGCGTGTTCCAGGTGATGACGTTTCTCTGCTTCGCGGCCTGCGCGATTGGCCATCGCCGGCTGGGTACGGGTTCGTCGGCGCGGCCTCTGAACATGCTGTGGGTGGTGTTCGCGGCCTGCATCGTGCCGATGTGCGCCCTCGTGCTGCGCCGGAACATCCAGGCCTGGCCCGGGACTGGTCGGCTATGCGATCTATTTGATGATGGGCGCGGTGCACTTCGCGAAGAACCTGCAATGGCTGCCCTACAACCGACGCCACCCAGTACAGCTACGCGATCGCCAGCATCCTGCACATCATGGCCTTCTTCTTCGCGCTGGGCTGGCGCGTGCGCCAGCGCGAGCGGCGCGCGCTCACGCTGTCGCTGCGGCATCGCGCACGCCTCGCGCAGCGCGTGCACCAGCGCACGCGCGACCTGCGCCAGGAGATCACGGAGCACCATCGCACGCACGACCAGCTGGCGCTGGCGCTGCGCGAGCAGCGCGGCCTGCTGGCCATGGTGTCGCACGAGTTCCGCACGCCGCTGGGCACGATCGGCGGCGCCGGCGCAGATCCTCTCGGACGACCGGCTCGGCGCTGGCGCGCGAGGAGGTCAGGAAGGAGGCCGAGAAGATCAGCCGCACGGTCTATCGCATGCGCGATCTGGTCGACACCCTGCTGGCCGACGAATCGGCTCGATGCCTCGAGCAACAACCTGCACCTGGCGCCGCTCGAGCTCGCGGTCTTCCTGCGCGAGAAGATCGCGGAGCACAACGAAGGCGTCGCCGCCGGCCGCATCTCGCTGCAGCTCGACGCGCACGCGCTGCCGGTGCTCGCGGACGAGACGCTGATGCACATCGCGATGGACAACCTGTTGACCAACGCCATCAAGTACGCGCCGGCCGCATTCGCCGGTGCGCGTGCGCGCCGGCATCCGGCGCTGCCGTTCCGACGACTTTCCGGAAGGCGACCGATACCGGGCGTCTGCATCCAGGTGTGCGACGAAGGCCCGGGCTTCATGCCGCAGGACCTCACGCATGTGTTCGAGCGCTTCTACCGCGCGGCCGGCGTGCGGCGCATCCCGGGCATCGGGCTGGGCCTGCACATGGTGCACCGCATCGCCACGGTCCATGGCGGCAGCGTGGTCGCCTCGAACGGCGCCCAGCGAGGGCGCGGTGCTGACCCTGACGCCTGCCGCTGCTCGGCGGCGCCGAGCCGTCGCGAACGCCCGAGGCGGAAGGCGCATCGGCACCGCCGATGCCCGAGCGCGGAGGGCTGTCGATGAGCGTCGCAACGCGGGTGCTGGTGATCGAGGACGACGACGACCTGCGCGACACCGTGTTGCGCTACCTGCGCGGTGTCGGCATGCTCGCGCGCGGACTCGAGAGCGCCGAGATGCTCGATGCGGAACTCGAGCGGCAGGACTTCGATGCCGTGGTGTGCGACGTCAACCTGCCGGGCGAGGATGGCTTCAGCGTGCTGGCGCGCCTGCGCTCGCGCAGCGCCATGCGCATCGTGATGCTGACCGCGCGCGGCATGCTCGACGATCGCCTGCACGGACTCGGGCTCGGCGCCGATTACTACCTGGTCAAGCCGGTGAACCTGCGCGAGCTCGAGATGGTGCTCAACAACCTGCTGCAGCGCAGCCAGGAAGCGCAGGGGCAGGGCGCGCGCGAACCCGGTCACCATGCGGCGACGGAGGCCGGCGACATTACTGCGCACGCGCCCTGGCGCTATCACGACACAACCTGGCTGCTGCTGTCGCCGGCCGGCGACCGCGTGCAGTTGTCGAGCGCGGAAGCGCGCCTGCTGTTGTGCCTGATCGAACAGCCGCGCGAAGTGGTGGGCCGCGCCGCGCTGCTCGCGGCGATGGGCCGCCCCGGGCTCGAAGCCTACGAGCGCAACCTCGATGTGACGGTCTCGCGGCTGCGCCGCAAGGCCGAGCAGGCCTGCGGCGAGAAGCTGCCGATCGTCGCGGTGCGCGGCGAGGGCTACAGCTTCCAGGCCGACGCGCGCATCGACCCGTGAGCGCAGCGCGCACGCCGGCGCGCGCTGCACGAATCAATGCCTTCCTTTGCCGGCGAAGCCCACGGTTTTCCGTGGAGCGTTTTCGCCGTTCGTTGCAAGAAAAAGTAAGGTGCAAATCAGGTAGCGCCCTTTGAGAATTTCCTCCCAAGCGGCAACGCAGTGATGCCGCACGCGCCATCGCGCCTTTCGCGCCTGCATGGCAGGAGGAGATCCCATGAAAACAAGCACGCCAGCCATCGACCTGCGGTCGTCGGCTGCATTGGCCGTGCCCGGCTTCTTCATCCATTCCCGGCGCGGCACCCGCCTCCCTTGCCTGCCGCTCCCGATCTGATTTTTGCCTCGGCGCCTTGCGCGCACGGCCCACGGAGAACCGTTGATGAATGTCGTCTACAAAACCATCTGGAACGCAGCGCTCGGAGCCTGGGTGGCGGTCTGCGAAACGGCACGCGCACGCGGCAAGCGCGGCAGCAGCCGGCGCGCGCTGACCGGCGCGAGCCTGGTGGCGCCGCTGCTGGGCGTGCCGCTCTTCCTGCTGAGCGGAACGGCCTGGGCGGTGTGCACGCTCGCGGGCAACGCGCTCGACTGCACGGGCACCACGCCGGGCTGGGTCGGCGTTGCGAACGGCGGCACGATCAACAACAGCGGCGACGATCGCCAAGCTCGGCGACGGCACCTGGGGTATCTACACGGGCGCCAACATCACGGTCAACAACACCGGCACGATCAGCGGCACGTCGGGCGTGGTGATCGGCGGCAACGCGGTCATCAACAACGACGGCGGCATCATCCGCAGCACCGACCGCGCGATCCAGGTGACGGGCGGACCGGTCACGCTGACCAATTCGAACGGCGGCATCATCGAGGGCGTCGCGGGTGCCCTGATCTACGGCGGCGGCACGATCGTCAACACCGGCAACAGCCGCATCAGCAGCACGGGCGGCTATCTCGGCCTGGGCTTCGGCGGCGGCAGCGCCAGCATCACCAACACGCTGGGCTCCACCATCTCGGGCGCCGCCGCCAGCATCTACGGCCAGGCGACTTCGCTCACCCTCGACAACGGCGGCCTGCTGCAAGGCAGCGCCATCCTCGAAAACGGCCTGGTGCAACGGGTCACCTTGCGTGTGGGCAGCCAGATCGCCGGCGACCTCAGCATCGGCGCCCAGACCGGGTCGACGCTGACGCTGTTGGGCGCGGGCACGCAGCTGTATTCGCAGGCGGCCACGGGCACCACCACCTTCGGCGGCGACCTGATCAAGAACGACAGCGGCGACTGGGTGATCAATCGCTCGATGGCACCGCGCACCGCGACCGTCAATGCGGGCGCGCTGGGCTTCGCGGCCGGCGGCAGCTTCGGTGGCAACACCGCGCTGAGCCTGGCCGCGGCGGGCACCACGCTGCATACCGATTCGGGCAACGCCGTCGTGGGCAATCTCACGGGCGTGGCGGGCAGCAAGGTCGCGCTCGCGACCGGCTCTTCGCTGCGCATGGCGGACAACAGCAGCACCACGATTGCCAGCGACTTCAGCGGCGGCGGCACGCTGATCAAGAGCGGCACCGGCACGCTCACGCTGGGCGGCGACAACAGCGGCTTCAGCGGCAGCTTCACGGCCAATGCCGGCACGCTGCAGGCCGCGAGCGCGAATGCGATCGGCGGCGCCGCGCTCGGCATCGGCGGCGCGGTGACGCTCACCAGCCCTGGCGCGCTCGCGCTCAACGCGGTCGGCCTGAACACCAGCGCCGGCACCGGCGTGCTCAGCGTGCAGACGCCGGGCGCGGTGAGCTTCAACGGCGCCGTGTCGGGCGCGGGCTCGCTCGACCTGCGCGGCGTCGGCGGCAAGGTCTCGCTGCTCGGCAACAACAGCTACGCGGGCGGCACGCGCTTCGCCGACAACACGGTCGTGCTCGGCAGCAACACCGCGCTGGGCACAGGCGTGGCGACCATCGAGGGCAACACGGCGCTGTCGGGCAACGCGGCATTGACGCTGGGCAATGCCTTCGTCATCGGCAAGGCAAACCTGCTGGCCATTTCCGGGCCGGCCCTGACGCTCAACGGCCCGATCTCGGGCGCCGGCGGCATCGTGAAGCAGGGCACCGACACGCTCACGTTCGGCGGCGCAAACACCTATGCCGGCGGCACCACGGTGACAGCCGGCACGCTGAGCATCAACAACGAGAGCGGCAGCGCCACGGGCACGGGCGCGGTGCAGGTGCAGTCGGGCGCGACGCTCGTGGGCAGCGGCGCGATCGCGGGTCCGGTGAACGTGGCGGCGGGCGCGCGGCTGTCGATCGGCAATGGCGGCGTGGGCACGCTGACCACCGGCGCGCTCACGCTGGCCGCGGGTTCGGCGCTCGACATGGAACTGGGCCAGGCCGGCGTCGTCGGCGGCGCGCTCAACGACCTGCTCAACGTCAACGGCGACCTCTCGCTGCGCGGCACGCTCAATGTCGGCCAGTCGGCCGGCGGCAATTTCGGCGCGGGCATCTACCGGCTCATCAACTACACGGGCACGCTCACCGCCAACGCGATGACCATCGGCAGCGCGCCGACGCCGCCGGGCTATCTCGCGCTGCAGACCGGCCTGGCCAACCAGATCAACCTGGTCAACACCGGCGGCCTCGCGCTCAACATGTGGGACGGCGGCAATCCCGCGAACTTCAACGACGGCAAGATCACGGGCGGTGCGGGCAGCTGGCGCGCGGGCAGCCCGGGCGACAACTGGACCGACGTCAATGGCGTGGCGAACGCGGGCTGGATCCAGGACGGCTTCGCGGTCTTCGCGGGCACGGCCGGCGCCGTCACCGTCGACAACACCGGCACCGACGGCGCGGTGCGCATCGGGGGGGCGCAGTTCGCGGTCGACGGCTACGCCATCAATGGCGACGCCTTGACGATCAATGCGCCGGCCACGGTGGTGCGCGTGGGCGACGGCACGAACGCGGGCGCGGGCATGACCGCGACCATCGCGTCCGCGCTGGTCGGCACCGGCGGCCTCGTCAAGGACGACCTCGGCACGCTGGTGCTCGACGGCCTCAACAGCTACGGCGGCGGCACCACCATCAAGGGCGGCGTGCTGCAGATCGCATCCGACGGCAACCTCGGCGCGGCGACGGGCGGCCTGGCGCTCGAGGATGGCGCCACGCTGCGCGTGGCCGCCGGCGTTTCCAGCACGCGTGCCGTGAGCCTGGGCGCGGGTGCGGCCACCTTCGAGGTCGTGCCGGTCGAGACCCTGAGCCTCGGCGGCAAGGTCAGCGGCGCGGGCCGCCTGCGCAAGACCGGCGCGGGTCTGCTGCAGCTCGGCGCGGCCAACGACTACACGGGCGGCACCGAGATCGCGGAGGGTGGGCTCGATGCGACGGTGACGGGCGCGCTCGGCAGCGGGCCGGTGTCGGTGGCGGGCAATGCGACGCTGGCCTTCGCCAACACGGCCGATGCGGGCAAGCTCGCGATCACGGCCGCCGCGAGCGGCGGCGCGCCGGCCGACAAGGGCGGCTTCGTGCAGTTCGGCAACGGCAGCTCGGCCGGCGAAGCGACCATCGACGGCGAAGCCAGGGCGCCGCGGTCGAATTCGCGCGACAGCGCGAGCGCGGGCAAGTCCGTGATCGAGAACCGCGGCGGCCTGAGCACCTTCGGCTTGACCGCCAGCGCGGGCCAGGCGCAGATCACCAACGTCGCCGGCGGTCGCACTGAACTGCGCGGCGACTGGGCGACGCGCGGGCCAGGCGCGAAGCTGGTCAACGAAAGCGGCGGAACGATCGACTTCCTGAGAGCGCGCGAGCGCGGACCAGGCGACGGTGGTGAACAACGCGGGCGGCAACTGCGCATCGACGGCCTGGCCAATGCGGGCGTGGGCATCGGCTCGCTCGAAGGCGCGGGCGATGTGCTGCTGGGCGCGAAGGCACTGACCACGGGCGGGCTGAACGCCGAGCACCGACCCTGTCGGGCACGATCGCGCAGCGGGCGCGGCATGGGCTCGGGTGGTCAAGGTGGGCAGCGGAACGCTGGCGCTGACCGGCGCCAACACCTATACCGGCGGCACCACGGTGGCGGGCGGCACGCTGGCCGCGAACAACGCGAGCGGCAGCGCCACGGGCACGGGTGCGGTGCAGGTGCAGTCGGGCGCGACGCTCGCGGGCACGGGCAGCATCGCGGGCGCGGTGAACGTCGCGAAGGGTGGCGTGCTGTCGGCCGGCAATGGCGGTGCGGGTACGCTGACCGTTGGGCAGCTTGAATTTGGCCGAGCGGCGCGGTGCTCAACTACGACCTCGGCCAGGCCGGCGTGGCCGGCGGGGCACTCAACGACCTCGTCAACGTCAACGGCAACCTGCAGCTCGACGGCACGCTCAACGTGGCGCAGACGGCCGGCGGCAAGTTCGGCGCGGGGCCTCTACCGCCTCATCAACTACACCGGCACGCTGACCGACAACGGCCTGGAGATCGGCACCGCGCCCACCGATGCGCGCAACCTGCGGTGCAGACCGCCGATCGCGAACCAGGTCAACCTGCTGAACGTCCACGGCCTGACGCTCAATCTGTCGGGATGGCACCGACAGCGCGAACATCAACGACGGCAAGATCGCCGGCGGCCGGGCACCTGGCGCGCGGGCGCGCCCGGCGACCAGCTGGACCGACGTCAACGGCACGCTCAACGCGACCTGGCAGCAGGACGGATTCGCGATCTTCACCGGCAAGGCCGGCACCGTCACGGTCGACAACAAGGGCCCCGGCGGCGCGGTGCGCATCGGCGGCGCGCAGTTCGCGGTCACGGCTACACGGTCAACGGCAGCCCGCTCACGATCAATGCGCCCGCCACCGTGGTGCGCGTGGGCGACGGCACCGCGGCGAGCACGGGCATGAGCGCCACCATCGCCGCCGCGATCGGCGGTGCCGGGCGGCCTGGTGAAGGACGACGGCGGCACGCTGGTGCTGAGCGCCGCAAGAACAGCTACAGCGGCGGCACCACGGTGAAGGCCGGCGTGCTGCGGATCTCCTCCGATGCCAACCTCGGCGCCGCCAGCGGCGACCTCGCGCTCGACGGCGGCACGCTGGCCATCGCCGCGGGCTCGGGTCCACTGGCACCACGCGCGACATCGCGCTCGGCACGGGCGGCGGCACGCTGGACCTGGCGAACAACGCCTACGAGGTCTGACGGCGTCCGGTCAGCGGCAAGGGCGCGCTCGACGTCACAGGCAAGGGCGGCACGCTGCTGCTCTCCAAAGACCAGCAGCTTCTCGGGCGGTACCGTCGCTGCGCGGCGGCGCCGGCATCACGGCCTTTGCCGCCGGCGCGCTTGGGCAGCGGCGACGTGCGGCAGGTCGATACCGACACCACGCTCGTCTTCTCCGCCGGCGGCGGCGCCGGTTCCAACGACTTACATCGTCGGCACGGCCGGCGTGCCGGGGCGGCAACACGCTGGCCTTCGCGCAGAACGCGACGGCCGCCGCGGGCGAAGATCGCGCTGTTCGGCGCGGGCTGGCAGGACCCCGACCGCAACTCGCTGCAGTTCCTCGACGGCGCCGTCGGCGCCAGCGCCACGATCAACAACAAGGGCGCGGCGGTCGTCTTCGCGGCGAAGTCGAGCGCGGGCAGCGCGACGATCACCAACGGCGCCAACAGCCTGCTGTCCTTCATCGGTGCGTCCTCGGCGGCCAAGGCGGCGATCGACAACCAGGGCGGCATGCTGCAGTTCGCCGGCACCGCGACGGGCACCACGGGCACCGTCGTCAAGTCGACGGGCACGGTCGATGTCTCGGGCTCGACCGCGCCGACCGGCGTCGAACTCGGTTCGCTCTCGGGCTCGGGCGCGGTGGTGCTCGGTGCCCACGCGCCCTCACCGTGGGCGGCTTCGGCGGCAGCGACACGCTCTCGGGCGTGGTCAGCGACAAGGGCAGCGTATTCGCGCAGCCGGGCTCGGGCACCGGCGGCTCGATCGTCAAGGTCGGCGCCGGCACGCTCACGCTGAGCGGCGCCAACAGCTACACCGGCGGCACGACGGTGGCCGCGGGCACGCTGAGCGTGACCAACAAGAGCGGCAGCGCGACCGGCACGGGCGCGGTGCAGGTGCAGTCGGGCGCGACGCTGGCCGGCACGGGCACCATCGCCGGCACGGTCACGGTGGCGAACGGCGGCGGCGGTGCAACCCCGGCAATGGCGCGGGCACGCTGACCGTGGGCGGCCTGGCCCTCAATGCGGGTTCGGTGCTGAACTACCAGCTGGGCCAGGCCGGCGTGGCCGGCGGCACGCTCAACGACCTGATCAACGTCAACGGCAACCTGCGGCTCGACGGCACGCTCAACGTGGCGGAGACCGCGGGCGGCAAGTTCGGCGCGGGTCTCTACCGCCTCATCAACTACACGGGCACGCTGACCAACAACGGCCTGGACATCGGCACCGCGCCGAGCGACACCGGCAAGCTGTTCGTGCAGACCTCGGTGGCCAACCAGGTCAACCTGCTCAACACCAACGGGCTGGTGCTGAACCTCTGGGACGGCGGCAACGCCGCCAGCGTCAACGACGGCAAGATCGCCGGCGGCACGGGCACCTGGCGCGCGGGCGGCCCGGGCGACTACTGGACCGATGCCAACGGGCTGGCCAACGGCACCTGGTTGCAGGACGGCTTCGCGGTGTTCGCCGGCAAGGCCGGCACCGTCACGGTCGACAACAAGGGCGCGGCCGGCGCGGTGCGCATCGGCGGCGCGCAGTTCGCGGTCGACGGCTACACCATCGGCGGCGATGCGCTGACGATGAACGCGGCGGGCTCCGTCATCCGCGTCGGCGATGGCACCGCCGCGGGCGCGGGCATGAGCGCGACCATCGACGCGGCCCTCACGGGCACCGGCGGCCTCGTGAAGGACGACCTGGGCACGCTGGTGCTCGGCGGCGCCAACAGCTATGCGGGCGGCACCACGGTCAAGGGCGGCGTGCTGCAGATCACGGCCGACGCCAACCTCGGCAAGGCCGGAACGGGCCTCGGCCTCGATGGCGGCACCCTGCGCATCGGCGCGGGCGCCGCGCCTTTCGTGAGCACCGCGCGCCGTGGCGCTCGGCACGGGCGGCGGCACCGTCGACCTGGGCAGCAACAGCTTCGGCATCGGCGGCGCGGTCAGCGGCAAGGGCGCGCTCACGGTCACCGGCAAGGGCGGCACGCTGAGCCTGGCGCAGGCCGGCAGCTACAGCGGCGGCACGGTGCTGCGCGACGGCGCGGCCATCACCACCACCGCCAGCGGCGCGCTCGGCAGCGGCGCGGTGCTGCAGCAGGGCAACGACACCACGTTGACCCTGCTCGGATCGGCCAGCGGCGGCAGCAATGGCTACGCGGTCGGCCGGGCGGGTTCGAGCGACGACGGCAACCTGCTCGCGTTCGGACAGACCGCGACGGCCGCCGCCGCGAACATCGTGGTCAACGGCAAGGGCTGGCAGTCGGCGACGACGAACGAACTGCGGTTCGGCACCAGCGCCAGCGCGGGCAGCGCGACCCTCGCCAACGCGGGCGGCGCGATTCGTTTCCGTCGGCGCCTCCAGCGCGGGAACGGCGACGATCTCCAACGGCGACAAGGGCCTGCTGGCCTTCGCCGGGAGCGCCACGGCCGGCGGCGCGAAGATCGCCAACGCCTCCGGTGGCCTGGTGGCGTTCCTCGATGGCGCCAGCGGCGCGAAGTCGACGCTGGCCAATGCCGCGGGCGGCGTGGTCGATGTCTCGGGCGCGACCTCGAAGACCGGCGTCGAGCTCGGTTCGCTGTCGGGCGCGGGCGGGGTCGTGCTCGGGTGCCACGCAGCTCACGCTCGGTGGGCTGAACGCGGGCGACACGATCTCGGGCGTCGTGAGCGACAAGGGCAGCGTCTTCGCGCAGCCCGGGTCGGGCATGGGTGGCTCGATCGTCAAGGTGGGCAGCGGCACGCTCTCGCTGAGCGGCGCCAACACCTACACCGGCGGTACGACGGTGGCGGGCGGCACGCTGGCCGCGAACAACGCGAGCGGCAGCGCGACCGGCGCGGGTGCGGTGCAGGTGCAGTCGGGTGCGACGCTCGCGGGCACGGGCAGCATCTCGGGCGCCGTCGATATCGCCAAGGGCGGTGTGCTGTCGGCTGGTAATGGCGGTGCGGGCACGCTGACGGTCGGCAGCCTGAGTCTCGCCAATGGCGCGGTGCTCAACTATGACCTGGGACAAGCGGGCGTGGCCGGTGGGGCGCTCAACGACCTGGTCAATGTCAACGGCAACCTGCAGCTCGATGGCACGCTCAATGTGGCGCAGTCGAAGGGCGGGGTGTTCGGCGCGGGTATCTACAGGCTGATCAACTACACGGGTGGGCTGACAGACAACGGCCTGGATATCGGCACGGCGCCGGGTTCGAAGACCGACCTGCAAGTACAGACCTCGGTGGCCCAGCAGGTCAATCTCGTGAACCGCTCGGGCCTGTCGCTGAACTTCTGGGACGGCAGCGACGCGAGCAAATACAACGACGGTCAGATCGCCGGCGGCTCGGGTACCTGGCGCGTGGGCGTGCCGGGCGACAGCTGGACCGGGGTGGACGGCAAGATCAACGCGGCCTGGGCACAGAACCAGTTCGCGGTGTTCGGTGGTGTCGCGGGCACCGTCGATGTCGACGATGGCAATGGCACGGTGCGTATCACCGGTGCGCAGTTCGCTACAGGCGGCTATCGCCTGCAGGGCGATGCGATCGAACTCGGCGGCGCGGCCACCACCGTGCGCGTGGGCGATGGCAGCGCGGCCGGCGCGGGCATGACGGCGACCATCGCGTCCTCGGTGACCGGCACCGGCGGCCTGGTCAAGGAAGACCTGGGCACGCTGGTACTGGACGGCAGCAACGGCTACAGCGGAGGCACGACCATCAAGGGCGGCGTGCTGCAGATCGCTTCGGACGCGAACCTCGGTGCGGCCGCGGGAGGGCTCGCGCTCGAAGGCACCACGCTGCACGTGACGGGCGACACCGCCAGTGCGCGCGCCGTGAGCCTGGGTGCAGGCAGCAACAACTTCGACATCGACAAGACCGTCGCGTTGAATGGCACGGTCAGCGGCGCGGGCAGCCTCCGCAAGATCGGCGCGGGCACCTTGCGGCTCGGTGCGGCCAATGGCTACGTGGGCGGCACCTTCGTCGACGCGGGCACGTTGGCCACTGGCGTGACGGGCGCTCTGGGCAGCGGCGCGGCGAGCGTGGCTTCGGGCGCCACCTTGCAACTGGATGGCGGCTTCGATGCCGGAACCACGGCGATCGGCAATCAAGGCACGGTGCGCTTCCAGGACAAGACGAACGCGGGCACCTCGACGATCACCAATGCCAAGGGTGGCGTGCTGGCCTTCGCGAACGACGCATCGGCCAACAAGGCCACGGTGCTCAATCAGTCGGGCGCGCAGCTGCGCATCGACCAGGCGACAACCGGCGTGAACGTCGGTGCGGTCAGCGGTGCGGGCAACGTGCTGCTGGGCGCGAAGGTGCTGACCACGGGCGGTCTCAACACCAGCACGACGCTGTCTGGCACGGTCAGTGGCGCGGGTGGATCTGTCATCAAGGTGGGCAGCGGCACGCTCTCGCTGAGCGGAGCCAATACCTACACCGGCGGTACGACCGTGGCAGGCGGCACGCTGGCCGCGAACAACACGGGCGGCAGCGCGACCGGTAGCGGGGGCGGTGCAAGTGCAGTCGGGTGCCACGCTCGCGGGCACCGGTAGCATCGCGGGGACGGTGAACGTTGCCAAGGGCGGCGTGCTGTCCGCGGGCAATGGTGGCGCGGGCACGCTGACGCTGGGCGGTCTGAGCCTGGCCGATGGCGCGGTGCTCAACTACGACCTGGGCCAGGCCGGTGTTGCCGGTGGTGCGCTCAACGACCTCGTCAACGTCAACGGTAACCTGCAGCTCGACGGCACGCTCAATGTGGCGCAGTCGAAGGGCGGAGTGTTTGGCGCGGGTATCTACAGACTCATCAACTACACCGGTGGCTTGACCGACAACGGTCTCGACATCGGCAGCACGCCGAGCGCCAAGACCGACCTGCAGGTCCAGACTTCGGTGGCCCAGCAGGTCAACCTGGTCAATCGCGCAGGCCTGTCGCTGAACTTCTGGGACGGCGGCGACGCAAGCAAGTACAACGACGGCCAGGTGGCCGGTGGCAACGGCACCTGGCGCGTGGGCGTTCCAGGCGACGGCTGGACCGGTGCCGACGGCAAGATCAACGCGGCCTGGGCCCAGGGCCAGTTCGCGGTGTTCGGCAGCAGCGCCGGCACCGTCGACGTCAACGACGACAACGGCACGGTGCGCATCACCGGTGCGCAGTTCGCGACCAACGGCTATCGCGTGCAGGGCGATGCGATCGAGCTGGGCAATGCTGCGACGACCGTGCGTGTGGGCGACGGCAGCGCGGCCGGTGCCGGCATGACCGCGACCATCGCGTCGTCGCTGACCGGCGCGGGCGGATTGGTCAAGGAAGATCTCGGCACGCTGGTGCTCGATGGCAGCAGCAGTTACAGCGGCGGTACCACCATCAAGGGCGGCGTGCTGCAGATCGCATCCGATGCAAATCTCGGCGCGGCCGTCGGCGGGCTCGCGCTCGAGGGCACCACGCTGCATGTAACGGGCGACACCGCGAGCAAGCGCGCCGTGAGCCTGGGCGCTGGCAGCAACAACTTCGACACCGACAAGACCGTCGCGCTGAACGGCACGGTCAGCGGCCCGGGCAGCCTGCGCAAGATCGGCGCGGGCACCTTGCGGCTCGGCGCGGCCAACAACTACGCGGGCGGTACCTTCGTCGATGTCGGCACGCTGGCCACCGACGTAACCGGTTCGCTGGGCAGCGGTGCGGCGAGCGTGGCGTCGGGCGCCACCTTGCAACTGGATGGCGCATTCGACGCAGGCGCCACGGTCATCGGCAACCAGGGCACCGTGCGCTTCCAGGACAAGGCCAGCGCGGGCACGTCCACCATCACCAATGCCAAGGGCAGCGTGCTGGCCTTCGCGGACGACGCATCGGCCACCAAGGCCACGGTGCTCAACCAGGCCGGCGCGCAACTGCGCATCGACCAGTCGACAGCGGGCGTGAACGTCGGCGCACTCGATGGCGCGGGCGACGTGCTGCTGGGCGCGAAGGCGCTGACGACCGGTGGGCTGAACGCCAGCACCACGGTGTCGGGCACGATCGGCGGCGCCGGCGGTTCCGTCATCAAGATGGGCAATGGCGCGCTCGAGCTGAGCGGCGCGAACACCTACACCGGCGCGACCATCGTGGCGGGCGGCACGCTGGCCGCGAACAATGCAAGCGGCAGCGCAACCGGCACGGGCGCCGTGCAGGTGGAGTCGGGTGCCACGCTGGCGGGCACCGGCAGCATCGCGGGGACGGTGAACGTCGCCAAGGGCGGCGTGCTGTCCGCGGGCAATGGTGGCGCGGGCACGCTGACGCTGGGGCGGCCTGAGCCTGGCCGATGGCGCGGTGCTCAACTACGACCTGGGACAGGCGGGCGTTGCAGGCGGCGTGCTCAACGACCTCGTCAACGTCAACGGCAACCTGCAGCTCGATGGCACGCTCAATGTGGCCGAGACGGCCGGCGGCAAGTTCGGCGCGGGCATCTACCGGCTCATCAACTACACGGGCGGCCTGACCGACAACGGCCTCGACATCGGCACGGCACCGGGCGCGGCGGCCGACCTGCAGGTGCAGACCTCGGTGGCCCAGCAGGTCAACCTGGTCAATCGCGCGGGCCTGTCGCTGAACTTCTGGGACGGCGGCGACAGCACCAGGTACAACGACGGCCTGGTAGCCGGCGGCAGCGGCACCTGGCGCGTGGGTATACCGGGCGATGGCTGGACCGGTGCGGACGGCAAGATCAACGCGGCCTGGGCGCAGAGGCAGTTCGCGGTGTTCGGTGGTGTCGCTGGCACTGTCGACGTGGACGATGCCAATGGCACGGTGCGCATCACCGGTGCGCAGTTCGCGACCAACGGCTACCGCCTGCAGGGCGATGCGATCGAGCTCGGCAGCGCGGCCACCACCGTGCGCGTGGGCGATGGCACGAACGCCGGTGCTGGCATGACCGCGACCATCGCGTCTTCGCTGACTGGCGCGGGGCGGATTGGTGAAGGAAGACCTCGGCACGCTGGTGCTGGACGGCACCAGCAGCTATGCGGGCGGAACCACTATCAAGGGCGGCATCCTGCAGATCGCATCGGATGCGAACCTCGGTGCGGCCACGGGCGGCCTCGCGCTCGAAGGCACCACTCTGCACGTGACCGGCGACACCGCTGGCACCCGCACCGTGAGTCTGGGCACAGGCAGCAACAGCTTCGACATCGACGCGGCTCGCACGCTGGCGCTCAACGGCGCAGTGAGCGGCGCGGGCAGCCTGCGCAAGATCGGCGCGGGCACCTTGCGGCTCGGCGCGGCCAATGGCTACGCGGGCGGTACTTTTCGTCGATGTGGGCACGTTGGCCACCGGCGTGGCTGGCGCGCTCGGCAGTGGCGCGGCGAGCGTGGCCTCGGGTGCCACGCTGCAACTGGATGGCGCATTCGACGCCGGCACCACCGCGATCGGCAACCAGGGCGCCGTGCGCTTCCAGGACAAGGCGAGCGCGGGCACCTCGACCATCACCAATGCCAAGGGTGGCGTGCTGGCCTTCGCGGGCAACGCCTCGGCCGACAAGGCCACGGTGCTCAACCAGGCGGGCGCGCAACTGCGCATCGACCAGGCCAGTACCGGTGTGAACGTCGGTGCGGTCAGCGGCGCGGGCAACGTGCTGCTGGGCGCCAAGGCGCTGACCACGGGGGGACTGAACACCAACACGACGCTGTCGGGCACGATCGGCGGCGCGGGCGGTTCGGTCGTCAAGGTGGGCAGCGGGACATTGACGCTGACGGGCGCGAACACCTACACCGGCGGCACCACCGTGACGGGCGGCACGCTCGCCGCGAACAACGCGAGCGGCAGCGCGACGGGCACGGACGCCGTGCAGGTCCAGGGCGGCGCGACGTTGGCCGGCACCGGCAACATCGCGGGGGCGGTGAACATCGCGAAGGGAGGCGTGTTGTCGGCTGGCAATGGCGGTGCGGGAACGCTGACGCTGGGCAGCCTGAGTCTCGCCAATGGCGCGGTGCTCGACTACGAGCTGGGGGCAGGCGGGCGTTGCCGGCGGCGCGCTCAACGACCTGGTCAATGTCAACGGCAACCTGCAACTCGACGGCACGCTCAATGTGGCGCAGTCGAAGGGCGGGGTGTTCGGCGCGGGTATCTACCGGCTGATCAACTACACCGGCGGGCTGACCGACAGCGGCCTGGATATCGGTACGGCGCCGGGTTCAAAGACCGACCTGCAAGTGCAGACCTCGGTGGCGCAGCAAGTCAACCTGGTCAATCGCGCGGGCCTGTCGCTGAACTTCTGGGACGGCGGCGACGCGAGCAAGTACAACGACGGCCAGATTGCCGGCGGCTCGGGCACCTGGCGCGTGGGCGTGCCGGGCGACGGGTGGACCGGTGCGGACGGCAAGATCAACGCGGCCTGGGCACAGAACCAGTTCGCGGTGTTCGGCGGCGTCGCGGGCACTGTCGACGTGGACGATGGCAACGGCACGGTGCGCATCACCGGTGCGCAGTTCGCTACCGGTGGCTACCGCCTGCAGGGCGATGCGATCGAACTCGGCAGCGCGGCCACCACCGTGCGCGTGGGCGATGGCACGAACGCCGGTGCTGGCATGAGCGCGACCATCGCGTCTTCGCTGAGCGGCGCGGGCGGATTGGTGAAGGAAGATCTGGGCACGCTGGTGCTGGACGGCACCAACAGCTATGCGGGCGGAACCACCGTCAAGGGCGGGGTCCTGCAGATCGCATCCGACGCCAATCTCGGCGCGGCCACCGGCGGGCTCGCGCTCGAGGGCACCGCGCTGCATGTGACGGGTGACACCGCCGGCACACGCACCGTGAGCCTGGGCGCGGGCAGCAACAGCTTCGACATCGACGCGGCTCGCACGTTGGCGCTCAACGGGGTAGTGAGCGGCGCGGGGCAGCCTGCGCAAGATCGGCGCGGGCACCTTGCGGCTCGGCGCGGCCAACAACTACGCGGGTGGCACCTTCGTCGACGTCGGCACGCTGGCCACGGACGTGACCGGTTCACTTGGCAGCGGCGCGGCGAGCGTGGCATCGGGCGCCACCTTGCAACTGGATGGCGCATTCGACGCCGGCACCACCGCGATCGGCAACCAGGGAACCGTTCGCTTCCAGGACAAGGCAAGCGCGGGAACGTCCACCCTCACGAATGCCGCGGGCGGCGTCCTGGCCTTCGCGGACGACGCATCGGCCACCAAGGCCAAGGTGCTCAACCAGGCCGGTGCGCAACTGCGCATCGACCAGGCGACCACGGGCGTGAACGTCGGCGCACTGATGGCGCGGGCAACGTGCTGCTGGGCGCCAAGGCGCTGACCACCGGTGGGCTGAACACCAGCACGACGGTATCGGGCACGATCGGCGGTGCGGGCGGTTCGGTCGTCAAGGTGGGCAGCGGGACGCTGACGCTCACCGGCGCCAACAGCTACACCGGTGGCACGACGGTGACGGGCGGCACGCTGAGCGCGAACAATGCCAGCGGCAGCGCGACCGGCGCGGGCGCGGTGCTGGTGCAGTCGGGTGCCACGCTGGCGGGCACGGGCAGCATCGCGGGTGCCGTGAACGTTGCCAAGGGTGGTGTGCTTTCCGCGGGCAATGGTGGTGCGGGCACGTTGACGGTTGGCAGTCTGAGCCTGGCCGATGGCGCGGTGCTCAATTACGACCTGGGTCAGGCCGGTGTTGCCGGCGGTGCGCTCAACGACCTCGTCAACGTCAATGGCAACCTGCAACTCGACGGCACGCTCAATGTGGCAGAGACGGCCGGCGGCAAGTTCGGCGCGGGCATCTACCGGTTGATCAACTACACCGGTGGTCTGACCGACAACGGTCTCGACATCGGTACGGCGCCGAGCGCCAAGGCCGATCTGCAGGTGCAGACTTCGGTGGCCCAACAGGTCAATCTCGTGAACCGCGCAGGCCTGTCGCTGAACTTCTGGGACGGCGGCGACGCGAGCAAGTACAACGACGGCCAGGTGGCCGGTGGCAACGGCACCTGGCGCGTGGGTGTGCCGGGCGACGGTTGGACCGGTGCCGAGGGCAAGATCAATGCGGCCTGGGTGCAAGACCAGTTCGCGGTGTTCGGCAGCAGCGCCGGCACCGTCGACGTGGACGATGGCAACGGCACGGTGCGCATCACCGGTGCGCAGTTCGCCACCAACGGTTATCGCGTGCAGGGCGATGCGATCGAACTGGGCGCTGCGGCGACGACCGTGCGCGTCGGCGACGGCAGCGCGGCTGGTGCCGACATGACCGCGACCATCGCATCGTCGCTGACAGGCACGGGCGGTCTGGTCAAGGAAGACCTCGGCACGCTGGTGCTGGACGGCAGCAACAGCTATGCGGGTGGCACCACCATCAAGGGCGGCATCCTGCAGATCGCATCGGATGCCAACCTCGGTGCGGCCGCGGGCGGCCTCGCGCTCGAAGGCACGACGCTGCATGTGACGGGCGACACCGCCAGCAAGCGCGCCGTGAGCCTGGGCACGGGCGTCAACAGCTTCGACATCGACAAGACCGTCGCGTTGAACGGAACGGTCAGCGGCGCGGGCAGCCTGCGCAAGATCGGCACGGGCACCCTGCAACTCGGCGCGGCCAATGCATACGTTGGCGGCACCGACGTCGCCGCAGGCTCGGTCGAGGCCCTGGCCACGGACGCGCTGGGCACGGGAGCGGTGTCGGTGGCGGGCAATGCCTCGCTGGCCTTCACCAACACGGCCGACGCGGGCAAGCTCGCGATCACCTTGGCCAAGCGCGGCAGTGCACCGACCGACAACGGCGGCTTCGTCGCTTTCCGCGACAGCAGCTCGGCCGGCAATGCGACCCTCACGGCGCACCAGGGCGCCTCGGTCGAGTTCCGCGACACCGCGAGCGCGGGCAGTTCGGTGATCGAGAACCGCGGTGGCTCGACCACGCTGTGGTTCAACGCGGAGGGCGGCAAGGCTCGGATCACGAACTTCGCGGGCGGTCGCATCGACCTGCTCGACGACGCCAGCGCGGGCCAGGCACGACTGGTCAACGAAAACGGCGGTGTGATCAACCTGGCCGACCGCACGAGCGCGGACCAGGCGACGGTGGTGAACAACGCGGGCGGGCAGTTGCGCATCGGCAGCCTCACCAATGCGGGTGTGAGCATCGGCTCGCTCGAAGGCGCGGGTGAGGTGTTCCTCGGAGCGAAGGCGCTGACGACGGGCGGTTTGAACACGAGCACGACGGTGTCGGGCACGATCAGCGGCGGCGGTGGCTCGGTCGTGAAGGTCGGCAGCGGCACGCTCGAACTCAGCGGTGCCAACACCTACACCGGCGGCACGACGGTGGCGGGCGGCACGCTGGCCGCGAACAACAAGAGCGGCAGCGCGACGGGTACGGGCGTCGTGCAGATCCAGGGCGGCGCGACCTTGGCCGGCAATGGCAGCATCGCCGGTGCCGTGAACATCGCCAAGGGCGGTGTGCTGTCGGCCGGCAATGGGGGCGTGGGCACGCTGACGCTCGGCAGCCTGAGCCTGGCCGACGGCGCGGTGCTCAACTACGACCTGGGCCAGGCCAACACCGTGGGCGGTCCGCTCAACGACCTCGTCAACGTCAACGGCAACCTGCGGCTGGACGGCACGCTCAACGTGGCGCAGTCCACGGGCGGCAGCTTCGGCGCGGGCCTGTACCGGCTCATCAGCTACACGGGCAGCCTGACGGACAACGGCCTCGACATCGGAACGGCGCCGGGCGCGGCGGCCGATCTGCAGGTGCAGACCTCGGTGGCGCAGCAGGTCAACCTGGTCAACCGCGCGGGCCTGTCGCTGAACTTCTGGGACGGCAGCGACGCGAGCAAGTACAACGACGGCCTGGTGGCCGGCGGCAACGGCACCTGGCGCGTGGGCGTGCCGGGCGATGGCTGGACCGGTGCCGACGGCAAGATCAACGCGGCCTGGGCGCAGGGACAGTTCGCGGTGTTCGGCGGCAGCGCCGGCACCGTGACGGTCAGCAACGCGGGCGGCACGGTGCGCATCACCGGTGCGCAGTTCGCCACCAACGGCTACCGCGTGCAGGGTAACGAGATCGAGCTCGGCAATGCAGCGACCACCGTGCGCGTGGGCGATGGCACCAACGCCGGCACGGGCATGACCGCGATCATCGCGTCCTCGCTCACCGGCGCGGGCGGTCTGGTCAAGGACGACCTCGGCACGCTGGTGCTGGACGGCAGCAACAGCTACAGCGGCGGCACGACCATCAAGGGGGGCATCCTGCAGATCGCGTCGGACGCCAACCTCGGCGCCGCGGCGGGCGGTCTCGCGCTCGAAGGCACCACCCTGCGCGTGACGGGCGACATCGCCAGTGCGCGTACGGTGAGCCTGGGGGCGGGCAGCAACCGCTTCGACGTCGACGCGGCGCGTACGCTGGCGCTCAACGGCAGCGTGAGCGGCGCCGGCAGCCTGCGCAAGATCGGCGCGGGGCAGCTTGCGGCTCGGTGCGGCCAATGCGTATGCCGGCGGCACCTTCGTCGACGCGGGCACCTTGACCACCGACGTGACCGGTGCACTCGGCAGCGGCGCGGCGAGCGTGGCCGCGGGGGCCACGCTGCAACTGGGTGGCGGTTTCGATGCCGGCACCACGGCCATCGGCAACCAGGGCACGGTGCGCTTCCAGGACAAGGCGAGCGCGGGCACGTCGACCCTCACCAACGCCGCGGGCGGCGTGCTGGCCTTCGCGGACGACGCTTCGGCGAGCAAGGCCACGGTGCTGAACCAGGCCGGGGCGCAGGTGCGCATCGACCAGGCGAGCGCTGGTGTGAATGTTGGCGCTCTTGGCGGCGCGGGCGACGTGCTGCTGGGCGCGAAGGCGCTGACCACGGGTGGACTGAACACCAGCACGACCGTGTCGGGCACGATCAGCGGCAACGGTGGCTCGGTCGTGAAGGTGGGCAGCGGTACGCTCGACCTGATCGGCGCCAATACCTACACCGGTGGCACGACGGTGGCGGGCGGCGCGCTCGCCGTGAACAACGCGAGCGGCAGCGCGACGGGCACCGGCGGCGTGCAAGTCCAGTCCGGCGCCATGCTCGCGGGCAACGGCAGCGTGGCGGGTGCGGTCAGCATCGCCAAGGGCGGCGTACTGTCTGCGGGCAACGGTGGCGTCGGCACGCTGACGCTGGGCAGCCTGAATCTCGCCGAAGGCGTGGTGCTCAACTACGACCTGGGCCAGGCCAACACCGTCGGTGGGGCGCTCAACGACCGCGTGCAGGTCAATGGCAACCTCCAGCTCGACGGCACGCTCAACGTGGCGCAATCGAAGGGCGGCGTATTCGGCGCGGGCATCTATCGCCTGATCGACTACACCGGCAGCCTGACCGACAACGGCCTGGACATCGGCAGCGCGCCGATCGCGGCCAAGGACCTGCAGGTGCAGACCTCGGTGGCTCAGCAGGTCAATCTGGTGAACCGCGCGGGCCTGTCGCTGAACTTCTGGGATGGCGGCGACAACACGAAGTACAACGACGGCAAGGTCGCCGGGGGCAATGGCACCTGGCGTGTCGGTGTGCCCGGAGACGGTTGGACTGGTGCGGACGGCAAGATCAATGCGGCTTGGGCGCAGGATCAGTTCGCGGTGTTCGGCGGCACGGGTGGCACGGTCACGGTCAGCAACGCGGGCGGCACGGTGCGCATCAACGGCGCGCAGTTCGCGGCCGATGGGTATGTGCTGCAGGGCGATGCGATCGAGCTCGGTGCTTCGGGGTCGGTGGTGCGTGTGGGCGATGGCTCGGGCACTGACGTCGATCGCACGGCCACGGTCAACGTCGCGCTGACCGGCGCGGGCGGCTTGGTGAAGGACGACGTGGGTCGCCTGATCCTCGGCGGGACCAACACCTACACCGGCGGCACGACCGTGAAGGCCGGCGTGCTGCAAGGCAACACGGCGAGCCTGCAAGGCGGCATCGTCAACGACGCAGAAGTCGTGTTCGACCAGGCCAAGACCGGCAGCTATGCGGGCACGATGAGTGGCAGCGGCAAGCTGCGCAAGACCGGTGCGGGCACGTTGACCCTGACCAGCGTGAACAGCTACGCAGGCGGCACCTTCGTCGACGCCGGCACGCTGGCCACCGACGTAACCGGAGCCCTCGGCAGCGGCGCGGCGAGCGTGGCTTCGGGCGCCACGCTGCGGTTCGGCGGAAAGGCCGACCTGGGAAGCCTGTCGGTCGCCAACAGCGGCACGGTGCGCCTGCAAGGCAACGCGAGCGCGGGCAGCGCCAGCCTCGTCAATGCCTCGGGCGCCGTGCTGGCCTTCGCGGACGACGCGACGGCCGACAAGGCCACGGTGAGCAACGCGGCCGGTGCGCAGGTGCGCATCGACCAGGCCACGACGGGCGTGAGCATCGGCACCCTCGATGGCGCGGGCGACATCGCGCTGGGAGCGAAGGCGCTCACGCTCGGTGGGTTGAATGGCGATGCGAGCCTGTCGGGCACGATCGATGGCAATGGCGGTTCGATCGTGAAGGTGGGCAGCGGCAAGCTCACGCTGACCGGCGCGAACACCTACACCGGCGGCACCACCGTGGGCGCGGGCACGCTGAGCGTGAACAACAAGAGCGGCAGTGCGACGGGCACGGGCGCGGTGCTGGTCCAGAGCGGCGCGACCCTCGCGGGCAGCGGCAGCATCGATGGCGCGGTGACCATCGACAAGGGCGGCATCCTCGCTGCGGGCAACAGCCCTGGCACGCTGACGCTCGGTGCGCTCACGCTCGCGGGTGGCTCCACGCTCAACTACGAACTCGGCCAGGCCGGCGTTCCCGGCGGTGCGCTGAACGACCTGATCAACGTGACGGGCAACCTGAACCTCGACGGCACGCTGAACATCGCGCAATCCGCTGGCGGCAGCTTCGGCCCTGGCTTGTATCGCTTGATGAGCTATGGCGGCAGCTTCACCGACAGCGGTCTGGACATCGGCACGGTGCCGGGCTCGGCCAAGGCAGCCGACCTGCAGGTGCAGACCTCGGTGGCGAACCAGGTCAATCTGGTGAACCGCGCGGGCCTGTCGCTGAACTTCTGGGATGGCGGCGACAGCACCAAGTACAACGACGGCCAGATCGCCGGCGGCTCGGGCACTTGGCGTGTGGGCAACCCGCAGCCCTCGATGGATGCCTGGGCCGACATGGACGGCAAGCTCAACGGCAACTGGGCGCAGAACCAGTTCGCAGTGTTCGGCGGCAAGGCTGGCACCGTGACGGTCGATGCGGCCGGCGGCGCGGTGCGCATCGCCGGTGCGCAGTTCGCCACCGATGGCTATGTGGTGCAGGGCGATGGCATCGTGGTGGACAACGCCAACTCGGTGATCCGCGTGGGTGATGGGACGGCCGCGGGTGCGACCATGACCGCGACCCTCAATGTGGCGCTGAGCGGCACGGGCGGGATCTCGAAGGAGGATGCCGGCCGACTGATCCTGGGGCGGTGCCAACACCTACACCGGTGGCACTACCGTCAAGGGCGGCGTGCTGCAGGGCAGTGCGACGAGCCTGCAAGGCAATATCGTCAATAACGCCGAAGTCGCGTTCGACCAGGGCAAGACTGCTGGTATCTATGCGGGCGTGATGAGCGGCACGGGCAAGCTGCGCAAGATCGGCACGGGCACGCTGACGCTGGCCAGCGCCAACAGCTACAGCGGCGGCACGTTGGTGGATGCAGGCACGTTGACGACCGACACCACGGGCGCACTAGGAACGGGTCCCGCCAGCATCGCTTCGGGCGCCACGCTGCAGTTCGGCGGCAAGGCGGATGCGGGCAAGCTCGCGATCGCCAATGCAGGCACCTTGCGACTGCAAGACACCGCGAGCGCGGCAGGCGCCACGGTGACCAATGCAGCGGGTGGCCAGGTGCGCATCGATCTGACGACCACGGGCACGAGCATTGGCTCGCTTGGTGGTGCAGGCGATGTGGTGCTTGGCACCAAGGCGCTGACCACCGGTGCGCTCGGCACTGACAACACGATCTCCGGTGCCATCACCGGCACCACGGGCTCGCTCGTCAAGGTCGGCGCAGGCACGCTCACGTTGGCAGGAACCGCCAACTACGCTGGAGAAACCCGCGTGGCCGGCGGTACCTTGAAGGCAGGCGCCACCAACGCGCTGAGCGCGGCCTCGCGCACCGTGGTCGCCAGCGGCGCCACGCTCGACCTCGGTGGCTTCAGCCAGAAGATGGCCGGCCTGACCAATGCCGGCACGGTCTCCTTGCTCGGCACGGTCCCAGACACGACCTTGACCTTGACCGGCCCCTACGTCGGCAACAACGGCGTGCTGCGCCTCGGTGCGAAGCTCGACAACCCCGGCATCGCAGACCGCCTGGTGCTCGACGGCGCCACCGCTTCCGCCAGCGGCAAGACCACCGTGCAGGTCACCAACCTAGGCGGCCTGGGGGCACGCACCAGCGGTGCAGGCATCGAGCTGATCAGCGCGAAGAACGGCGCCACCACCACCGCGCAGACCAGCAAGGACGCCTTCGTGCTCTCGGGCGGCCGCGTCGACGCCGGTGCCTACGAGTACCGCCTGTACGCAGGCGATGCGGGCGGCGAGGGCGAGAACTGGTACCTGCGTACCGAAGCAGAACCCGGTGCCTCGCTGCCGACCTACCGCGCCGAAGCTTCGCTCTTCGCAGCCCTGCCAAACCAACTGCGCCAAAGCAACCTCGGCATGCTCGCCAGCCTGAGCCAGCGCATCGGCGACGACGACGTGCGCGGCAGCGGCGGTACGAGCTCGAGCATCGACGGTGGCAACCGTCGCGCCTGGGGCCGTCTGATCTCCACCGACATGGACATCCGCCAGGGAGGCACCGTCTCGCCGCACGCCGAAGGCCGCGTGAGCGGGCTGCAGGCCGGCACCGACCTGTGGGCCAATGCGAACTGGCGCGCGGGCATCTATGTCGGCCAGCTCGAAGGCGACACGCGTGTCAGCGGCGCAGCCAGTGGCTTGCTCGACACGGCCACCGGCCGCAACGACCTGCGCAGCCAGTACCTGGGCCTGTACGGCACGTTCACGAGCGACGATGGCTTCTATGCGGACACGGTGCTGCAGGCCGGCCGCCACCGCTACACGGTGCAGCCGCAACTGAGCGCGGGCGTCACGGGCAAGGGCAACAGCTTCCTGGCCTCGATCGAGGTCGGCAAAGCCTTCGCGCTGGGCACGGGCGGCTGGTCGGTGGAGCCGCAGCTGCAGCTGATCCACCAGCGCCTGCGCCTGGACGACGTGGCGATCCCCGGTGCGCTGGTGCAGCAGGACGCCGACAGCAGCTGGACCGCACGCGCGGGCGTTCGCATCAAGGGCAGCTTCGCGACGGGCGCGGGCACGCTGCAGCCGTATGCGCGCCTGAACGTCTATCGCAGCTCGAAGGGCAACGACATCGCGCGCTTCGTGAACCCGGCGGCGATCACGCCGGTGGGCGCGCCGATCGGTGGCACGAGCACCGAGCTGGCGGCGGGCTTCACGCTAGCGCTGAGCCAGCGCACGAGCCTCTATGGCGAGCTTGGCAAGCAGTGGGCATCGGGTGGCGTGGCGCGCGTGGGCAGCTCGGTCAATGCGGGGGTGGGCGTTCGCGTGAAGTGGTGAGGTTTCAGTCCGGTGGCTTCCCGCCCTGGGCCTCGGCCCGGGCGGGAATCGCCTCGGTCCACACCGCGATGTCCTCGGGCGTCATCGTGCTCGCGGGCGTGAGGCGTCCGTCGACATAGCCGAGCCGCTCGATGTCGTGCAGGAACTGCTCGCGCGAGAGCAGGGTGCCGGCGCACACGTTGTCCCCCGTGGCGGCCGTTGCGCGCAGCTCGCCGGCGAGGCGGCTCATGAGCAACGTCATCACCCAGCTTGGCACGTGGTCGCGCTCGGCGGGATAGATGTAGCCGAACAGCGTCAGGTGCGCGAGCAGCACGCGCCAGTGCGCGCCGAAGCGCTCCAGCAGCCCGGGCCAGTCGAGCCGCTGCGCGTTGACCTGCAGCAGGTGGGCGATGTCGCCGCCGTCGTAGCGCTCGCGTTCCATGATGAAGGCCTTCGACACCAGGCAGTCCTCCACGTTGGCGACGCAGACGGGAACGCCGAGCACGTCGGCGCGGCAGTTGTCGTGGAACCAGCGCGCGTCCACCGGCATGAGGCCGTTGCCCGAATTGAAGATCAGGTCGATGAACTCCTGGCCGTCGTAGACCTTGCCGAGCCAGTGCGGAAAGGTCATCTCGGTGCGCCATCCATGCGCGAGCGCGACCTGCGCGATGCGCTCGTAGTCCTCGCGGCGGATGAAGAGGTCGAGGTCCTTGGTCGAGCGGCGGATGCCGGTGTAGCAGGCCTGCGCGAAGGCGCCGCCGACGAGGAACGGAATGCCGGCCTCGTCGAGCGCGCGCAGCGCGCGCCGATAGAAATCGGCCACCCGTGGTTCGACTTCGTCTTCGAGCGAGGGCGCGAGGATGGTGGAGGGCGTCATGCACGCAGTGAATGCCGCCGCGCCGGCGGCGGGGCAGGGGCAAAGGGCCCCATCGAATGTCAGACGGGCGCCTACAAGCGCAGCGGGATGAGGCCGATGACGGCGCGCGGCGGCGGGGTGCACGGTGGGTTGCATGCCTACCCCCAAATCATCCACCCACGTCCGTTTCGCCGCCGTCGGCGACATCCATGTGCAGAAGGACTCCGCGGGTTCGCTGCGCGACTTCTTCGCCCAGGCCGCTGACGAGGCCGACGCGCTGCTGCTGTGCGGCGACCTAACCGACTACGGCACGGCGGAAGAAGCGCGGGTGCTGGCCGAGGAACTCGGCGGCCTCTCGATTCCCATCGTCGCCGTGCTGGGCAACCACGACTTCGAGTCGGGCACGCCCGAGGTGGTGAACGAGGCGCTGACGCGGATCGGCGTGCGCATGCTCGACGGCTCGGCCTGCGAGATCGAGGGCGTGGGCATCGCGGGCGTCAAGGGCTTTGCGGGCGGCTTCGGCCGCGCCTCGCTCGGCGCCTGGGGCGAGCCCGCGATCAAGATGTTCGTGCAGGAGGCGCTCAACGAGGCGATGAAGCTCGAATCGGCGCTGGCCAAGCTGCGCACCCGGCGCCGCATCGCGATGCTGCATTACGCGCCGATCGTGGGCACGGTGCAGGGCGAGCCGAGCGAGATCTTCGCTTTCCTGGGCAGCAGCCGGCTCGAGGAGCCGCTGCTGCGCTACCCGATCGATGCCGTGTTCCACGGCCATGCGCACCGCGGCACGCTCGAGGGCCGCACCATCAACGGCACGCCGGTCTACAACGTCGCCAAGCCGCTGCTGCAGCGCAGCCGGCCCGATGCGCCGCCGTTCCATCTCTACGAAGTACCGCGCGAGCCTGCCTCGGAACCCGAGCTGGCCGCGCACTGAGCCGACGACGACGCGGGCTCAACCCTTCGCGCGTTGCAGGCGCGTGGTGATGAAGAAGCGCTCGCCCGGGTGCGTGGCGACCGAGCTCACGAGCACCTCGCCCTCGGCATCGAGATAGCGCCGCAGGATCTGCAAGGTCGCGCTGCCTGGCTCGATGCGCAGCTTGCGCGCCATCGCCGCCGAGGCGTCGACCGCGCGCACCTGCTGCACGATCTCGGCCACGCGCAGGCCGTAGTGCTGCTCGAGCAGCGCGCTGACCAGCGTGTCGGGCGCGGCGCGCACCAGTGCCTCGAGCGCCGCGTACTGGGTGTCGACGTAGATGTCGGTCCAGCCCAGCGGCAGGCCCTGCGGACCTTCCTCCATGCGCAGGCTCGAGATGCGCAGCCAGCGCGTGCCTTCCTCGCAACCGAGCAGGCGCGACAGCGCGGCATTGCTCGCGACGGTGTCGATCTCGGGCGCCAGACGCAGGTGGGCGGCGCCGTACTGCATCAGGTCCTCCACCGAGGCCAGCGACTGCTGGAAGCCCATGCGCGCCACCGTCGATTCCACGCGCGTGCCCACGTTCTTGCGCCGCGACACCAAACCCGCGTCCTGCAACTCCTGCAGCGCCATGCGCACCGTGTGGCGGCTGATCCCGTAGTGGTCGCGCAGCTCGAGCTCGGTCGGCAGCAGCGAGCCCAGCGGGAAGCGTCCCGAGGCGATGCCTTCCTTCAGTTCCTGGGCGATGTCGGTGAAGCGCGGCTTGTTCATGGTGGTCCCGATTTTGACCTAAGGGTAAACCCTATTCATTCATATGTCCGGACATATTAAATTAAATATGTCCGAACATATCAAGGCCCGTCCATGTCCTCCGCCTCCCTTCCGATGGCCAGCACCGTCGTCGATTCGATCCTTTTCCGCGATGCCTTCGGCACGGCGCCGATGCGCGCGCTGTTCTCCGACGTGGCGCTGATCCAGCGCTACATCGATGCCGAGATCGCGCTGGCGCGCGCCGAGGCGAAGGTGGGCGTGATCCCGGCCGACGCGGCCGAGGTCATCGCGCGCGAGTCGCGCATCGAGCGCATCGACTTCGACCACATGCGCCACGAGACCGACATCGTGGGCTACCCGATCCTGCCGCTGGTGCACCAGCTGGTGGCCATGTGCGGCGACGCGGGCCGCTACGTGCACTGGGGCGCAACCACGCAGGACATCATGGACACGGCCGTCGCGCTGCAGGTGCGCGACGCGCTCGACCTGGTCGACGCCGAGATCCGCGAGCTGCGCGGCATCCTGGCCGACCTCGCGCGCAAGCATCGCGACACGCCGATGGCCGGGCGCACGCACCTGCAGCAGGCGCTGCCCGTGACCTTCGGCTACAAGGTCGCGATCTGGCTCGCCATGTTCGACCGCCACCAGCAGCGCCTGGCCGAGCTGCGCCCGCGCGTGGCGGTGGTCGAGTTCGCGGGCGCGGCCGGCACGCTGGCCTCGCTGGGCGACAAGGGCTTCGAGGTGCAGGCGGCGATGGCCGAGGAACTGAAGCTCGGCGTGCCCGCGACCACCTGGCACGTGGCGCGCGACGGCTTCGCCGAGGCGGTGAACCTGCTGGCGCTGGTCACCGGCTCGCTCGGCAAGATCGCGCTCGACATCATGATCATGGCCTCGACCGAGTTCGCCGAGGTCTACGAGCCCTTCGTCAAGGGACGCGGCGCGAGCAGCACCATGCCGCAGAAGCGCAACCCGATCTCGAGCGAACTGATGCTCGCGGCCTCGAAGGCGGTGCGCCAGCATGCGGGCCTGATGGTCGATGCGATGGTGCAGGACTTCGAACGCGCCACCGGCCCGTGGCATGCCGAGTGGATCGCGATCCCCGAGAGCTTCATCCTCACGGCCGGCGCGCTGCACCAGGCCAAGTTCGCGCTCGGCGGGCTGATCGTCGACGAGGCGCGCATGAAGCACAACCTGGGCATCAGCCGCGGGCTGATCGTGGCCGAGGCGGTGATGATGGGCATGGCGCCATACATCGGCCGCCAGCAGGCGCACGATGTGGTCTACGACGCCTGCCGCACCGTCAACGAGAAGGGCGGCACGCTGGCCGAAGCGCTGGTGGCCTTGCCCGAGGTCACGGCGCACTTCGACCGCGCGGCCATCGATCGCCTGACCGATCCCGCCAACTACCTGGGCCTCGCGCCCCGGATGGTGGACCGCGCGCTGGCGCTGTCCGCGCAGGCCCGGGGCTGAGCCCGGGCACCCAAGGAGACAACGATGCAATCCCATTCCGATCCCCAGGTGGCCATCGCGTCGCCGAAGAAGCAGCCCTGGTACCGCCGGCTCGGCATGCAGGTGCTGGTCGCGCTGCTGCTGGGCATCGCGGTCGGCTCTCCTGTTCCCGAAGTTCGCGGGGCAGCTCAAGCTGCTGGGCGACATGTTCCTGTCGCTCATCAAGGCGGGCGTGGCGCCGCTGGTGTTCCTCACCATCGTGCATGGCATCGCCTCGGCCGGCGACGTGCGCAGCGCGGGGCGCGTGGGTTGGCGCTCGCTGGTGTACTTCGAGGTGATCTCGACCATCGCGCTGGTCATCGGCCTGCTCGCGGGCAACCTGCTGCAGACCGGCAAGGGCATGGCCTCCGTGGCCGGCGCGGCCGCGGCACCGGCGGTGAAGGCCGCCGCGCCGCAGGGCTTCCTGGAGTTCATGGCGCACATCGTGCCCGACAACTTCGTCGGCGCCTTCGCCAAGGGCGAGCTGCTGCAGGTGGTGGTGCTGGCGGTGATGGTGGGCATCGGCATCCTCGCGATCCCCGAGCATCGGCGCGAGAAGATCAACGGCGGGCTCGACATCATCTCGGAGGTGCTGTTCTCCTTCATCAACCTCGTGATGAAGCTCGCGCCCATCGGCACCTTCGGCGCGGTGGCCTACTCGGTGGGCAGCAACGGCTCCGCGGTGCTGGTGGCGCTGGCGCAGCTGGTGCTGAGCTTCTATGCGGTGATCGTGCTGTTCATCGCGGTGGTGCTGGGGCTGGTCGCGAAGTTCGCGGGCTTCAGCCTGTGGCGCTTCCTGCGCTACATCAAGGACGAGATCCTGATCGTGCTGGGCACCGCCTCCTCGGAGAGCGCGCTGCCGCGCCTGCTCGTGAAGCTCGAGCGCCTGGGCTGCGCCAAGCAGACCGTGGGCCTGGTGCTGCCCACGGGTTATGCCTTCAACCTCGACGGCACCTCGATCTTCATGGCCATGGGCGTGATGTTCATCGCGCATGCCTACGGCGTGCCGCTCACGCTCGACCACCAGATCGGCATCCTGCTGCTGATGCTGCTGACCTCGAAGGGCGCGGCCACGGTCTCGGGCGGTTCGTTCGTGGTGTTCGCGGCCACCGTCACCTCGACCGGGCTGCTGCCGGTGGAGGGCCTGGCGGTGATCTTCGGCGTCTACCGCTTCCTGTCGATGGCCATCTCGACCTGCAACGTGATCGGCAACAGCGTGGCCACGGTGGTGGTCGCCAAGTGGTCGGGCACCTTCGACGCGCAGCAGGCCGAGCGCCACCTCTACCCCGAGCGCTACCCCGAGACCGCGCGCGCGGACCAGGACCTCGACGACGGCGTGGCGCCCGTCGAAGCCCATGCCGCGCGGGCTTGATGCGATGACCGCCATGACCGCCATGACCGCCATGCGCATCGAACGCGACGCCTTCGGTCCGGTCGAGATTCCGGCCGATCGCTACTGGGGCGCGCAGACCCAGCGCGCGCTGGGTGTCTTCGAGATCGGCGAGGAGCGTTTTCCGGCCTGCCTGATCCATGCCTTCGGTCTGCAGAAGATGGCCGCGGCGCGCGCCAACGTGCGCTGCGGCGCGCTCGACGCGGGCCTGGCGGCGCCGATCGTCGAGGCCGCGGCCGAACTGCGCGACGGACGCTTCGACGAGCACTTCCCGCTCACCGTGTGGCAGACGGGCTCGGGCACGCAGACCAACATGAACGCGAACGAGGTCATCGCCAACCGCGCGAACGAACTGCTGGGTCAGCCGTTGGGCACCAAGTCGCCGGTGCATCCGAACGACCACGTGAACGCCTCGCAGTCGTCGAACGACAGCTTTCCGACCGTGATGCACATCGCGACCGCGCTCGAGCTGCGCGAGCGGCTGCGGCCCGCGCTGCAGCTGCTGCAGCAGCGACTCCAGGAGCGCAGCGAAGCCTTCACGGACGTGCTGAAGATCGCGCGCACCCACCTGATGGACGCGGTGCCGATGACGCTGGGGCAGAGCTTCGATGCCTTCGCGCGCCAGGTCGGTCACGGCATCGACCGCATCGACGCCACCGTCGCGCGCCTGCAACTGCTGGCGCAGGGCGGCACGGCCGCCGGCACCGGGCTCAATGCACCGCCGGGCTTCGACGCCGCCTTCTGCGAGGAGCTGGGCGCGCTCAGCGGCATCGCCTTCGCGCCCAACCCCAGCAAGTTCGAAGGCATGGCCTCGCACGACGCGCTGGTGGAGGTGTCGGGCGCGCTCAACGTGCTCGCGACCTCGCTCGTGAAGATGGCCAACGACCTGCGGCTGCTGGGCTCGGGCCCGCGCTGCGGCCTGGGCGAGCTGCGCATTCCGGACGACGGGCTCACGAGCTCGATCATGCCGGGCAAGCGCAACCCGACCATCGCCGAAGTGGTGGTGCAGGCCGGGCTGCAGGCCATGGGCAACCACCTCACCATCACCATGGCGGGCGCCTCGGGCAACTTCGAGCTCAACGTGGCCAAGCCGCTGATCATCCAGAACCTGCTGCAGTCGATCCGCGTGCTGGCCGATGCCTCGCGCGTGTTCGCCGAGCGGCTGGTGAAGGACATCGAGCCCGAGCGCGAGCGGCTCGCGGCGAACGTCGACAACGCCTTGCTGGCGGTGACGGCGCTGAACCCGGTGCTGGGCTACGACCGCGTGGCGCGCATCACGCGCGAGGCGCTCGCGCGCGGCATCGCGCCGCGCGCGGCGGCCATCGCGCTGGGGCTGATCGACGGCGACGAATACGACCGGCTCGTCGATCCGGCGGCGATGGCGGGAGCCGGCCTCAGGCGGCCTTCGGAATCGTCAGCCCCGCGATGACCGCGGGCCGCGCCACGAAGCGCTCGAGCACGCGCGCCACGTTCGGGAAGCTGTCGAAGCCGACCAGCTCGCGCGCCTCGTAGAAGCCGATCAGGTTGCGGATCCACGGGAAGCTCGCGATGTCGGCGATGCTGTAGTCGTCGCCCATGATCCATTCGCGGCCGGCCAGGTGCTTGTCGAGCACGCCGAGCAGGCGCTTCGATTCGGCCACGTAGCGGTCGCGCGGGCGCTTGTCCTCGAACTCCTTGCCGGCGAACTTGTGGAAGAAGCCCAGCTGGCCGAACATCGGGCCGATGCCGCCCATCTGGAACATCACCCACTGCAGGGTCTCGTAGCGCTTCGCGGGATCGGCGCTCAAGAGCTTGCCGGTCTTCTCGGCCAGGTAGAACAGGATCGCGCCCGACTCGAACAGCGCCAGCGGCTTTCCGCCCGGGCCGTCGGGATCGATGATCGCGGGGATCTTGTTGTTGGGGTTCAGCGAGAGGAAGGCCTCCGACATCTGGTCGTTGCTGCCGAAGCTCACGAGGTGCGGCTCGTAGGGCAGGCCGATCTCCTCCAGCATGATCGAGACCTTCACGCCGTTGGGCGTGGGCAGCGAATAGAGCTGCAGCCGCTCGGGGTGCTGGGCGGGCCACTTCTGGGTGATCGGGAAGTCGGCGAGGGAGGCGGGAGTGGTCATGCGGTCGTCCTGTGTTTCGAGGGGGAGGATGTCGTGCCGGCGATCTTGCACGAAGGCGTGTGTCCCGTGCTCAGATCAGGTTGCGCATCGCCTGCGCCGTCTCCCGCAACACCGGCAAGACCCGCGCCACCGCATCCTCCGAGCTTTCGTGCCCCATCGGCATCGTGATGTTGAGCGCGCCCACCAGCGTGCCGTGGCGGTCGCGCAGCGGCACCGCGATGCCGCGCGAGTTGAGGTCGAGCTGCTGCTCGGACAGCGCCCAGCCCTGGGCGCGAATGCGCGCGAGCTCGAGCTTCATGCGCTCCATGCTGGCGATGGTGTGCGAGGTGAAGACGGTGAGCTGGCGCGTGGCGAGCCATTCGTTGAGTTCGGCGTCGCCGCGCAGCGCGAGCATCAGCATGCCCGAGGCCGTGACCTGCGCGGGCACGCGCGCGCCGAGCACGTAGCCGGTGCTCATGCTGCGGTTGGGGCCGTTGCGCGCGATGTAGACCACCTCGTCGCCGTCCATCACGCTGAGGTAGGCGATCTCGTTGGTGCCGGCGGCCACGCGCTGCAGAAACGGCTGCACCACGCGCGGCAGCCGCGCCGATTCGAGGTAGGACTGGCCCAGCCGCAGCACGCGCGGCGTGAGCCAGAACAGCTTGCCGTCGCTCGCCACGTAGCCCGATGTGCTGAAGGGTCAGCAGGTAGCGGCGCGCGGCCGTGCGCGTCATGCCGGTGCGCTGGCCGGCTTGGCTCGCGGTCAGGCGCGGATTGGCGTCGTCGAAGGCCTCGATGATGCTCACGCCGCGCTCCAGGCCGGCGATCCAGTCGCGCTTGTCGAGGCCGGGCGGTGCGGGTGGGTCGTCGTTGCTCATGACCGGGGAGTGTGCCTGCGCCGCCGGCCGGCCGCAGCGCCCGATGGATGGGCAAAAACCCTAGGTTTGAACGATTGACGATCTCGAAAGATCGATGATCGAACGAAATGGCTGTTTGACGCCAGCAGGTTCGAGGCGAAAGGACTATAACGCCGGGCATCCAGCCTCGAAACGAGCGATTGATGAACGGAAAGACGCCCATGAGCCTCCCCATCAGCGGCAGCACCCAGGCCTACCTGATTCCCGGCGACCCGGTGCGCAATGTGCGGCTGCCGCGCATGTTCAATGCCGCCTTCGAGCGCTTCGGCATCGACGCGGTGCTGGTGCCGATGCAGGTGCCGGTGCGTGACTTCGCGGTGTTCTTCAAGTCGGCCTTTCTCGCGCGCAATGTGCGCGGCATGGTGATCGCGCCGCCGCACAAGCCGCTGGTGGTCGACCTGCTCGAGGGCGCGGGCCTGTTCGGCCGCGTGGCCGGGTCGGTCAACGTGGTGCGCCGCACCGAGGCCGGCCAGCTCGAGGGCGACCTGTTCGATGGCGAAGGCCTGATCGGCGCGCTCGACCGTTTCGCGATTCCGTTTCGCGGCAAGCGCGTGCTGATCCTCGGCGCGGGCGTGAGCGCCGCGGCCATCGGCGTGGCGCTGGCCGAAGGGGGCACGGTCGATGGGGCCGAGTACATCGCCTTCTACGACAGCTCCGCGGGCAAGGCCGCGGGCGTGGCCGCCAAGCTCGATGCCTTCTTCGACGCCCGCGTGGTGGCGGTGGACAGCAACGCGCCCGAGGGCTACGACCTGGTCGTCAACGCCACGCCGCTGGGCCTGGCCGAGGACGATGCGCCGCCGGTCGACGTGGCGCGCATGGACGGCCACGCTGCCCTGTTCGACATCCTGCTGCGCAACCAGCCCACGCCGCTGGTGCGCGCGGCACGCGCGCGCGGCCTCAACGCACAGGCCGGCTTCGAGATGCTGATCCAGCAGATGCCGCACTACTTCGACTACTTCGGCCATGCCGATGCGGCGGCGGCGCTGCGTGCCGACTCGGACTTCCTGCGCGAGATCGTCTACCCCGACGCGATGCGCGCCGAGATCGCCACGCCGTTGCGTTACGGCGCGGCCTGAACCTCTTTTCTTATTTGGCTACGCGCATGATTTCCGGCAAGACCACGCTCATCGCCCACCTGGGCTATCCCACCGAGGCCTTCAAGGCCCCGATGATCTACAACCCCTGGTTCGAGCAGCAGGGCATCGACGCAGTGGTGGTGCCGATGGGCGTGAAGCCCGAGGACTATGCAGCCTCGCTCGCGCAGATCTTCCGCTTCAGCAACCTGCGCGGCGCGCTGGTGACGATGCCGCACAAGGTCACGACGATGTCGCTGGTCGACGAGGTCACGCCCACCGCGCGCATCGCGGGCGCCTGCAACGCGATCCTCAAGCGGCCCGACGGCACGCTGCTGGGCGACCAGTTCGACGGCGCGGGCTTCGTGCGCGGCGTGGAGCGCAAGGGCCGGCCTTTCCGGGGCACGCGCGTGCTGGTGTCGGGCGCGGGCGGGGTGGGCTCGGCCATCGCGGCGTCGATCGCGGCGGCCGGCGCGGCCGAGCTGATGCTGTTCGATGCGCATGCGGCTTCGGCCGAGGCGCTCGCGGGGCGGTTGCGCGAGCACTATCCGCAACTGAAGGTGGCCACCGGCTCGAAGGACCCGGCGGGCTTCGACGTGATCGTGAACGCCACGCCGCTGGGCATGAAGGCCGACGATCCGCTGCCCTTCGACATCGAGCGCATCGACGCCGGCACCTTCGTCGGCGAGGTCGTGATGAAGACCGAGTACACGCCGCTGCTCGAGGCCGCGCGCGCCAGGGGCTGCGCGGTGCAGGTCGGCACCGACATGCTGTTCGAGATGATCCCGGCCTACCTCGAGTTCTTCGGCTTCGGCAGCGCCACGGCCGACGAGCTGCGCGCCAGCGCGAAGCTCCAGTACTGACATCCCCACGACAAGAACACCATGAGCATCTTCGAAGGCTTCCTCTCCACTTCCGAAACCCTGGGCGCCTTCAGCGACCGTGCCTTCGTCGACGCGATGCTGCGCTTCGAGGCCGCGCTCGCGCGCGCGCAGGCGGCCGAGGGGCTGATCCCCGAGAGCGCGGCGCATTCGATCGTCGGCAGCTGCAAGGTCGAGTTGTTCGACGTGGCCAAGATCGTGCGCGAGAGCGGCCGCGCGGGCAGCGTGGCGATCCCGCTGGTGAAGGCGCTGCGCGAGGCGGTCGGGCTCTTCAACGCCGAGGCCGCGCCCTTCGTGCATTTCGGCAGCACCAGCCAGGACGTGATCGACAGCGCGATGTCGCTGGTCACGCGCGAGGCGGTGGCGCTGATCGAGACCGACCTCGCCAAGGCGGCCGAGGCGCTGCTGCAGCTCGCGGTGCAGCATGCCGCCACGCCGATGCTCGCGCGCACGCTGATGCAGCCGGCCTCGGTCACCAGCTTCGGCTTCAAGTGCGCGGGCTGGGCCGCGCCGCTGGTGCGTGGCCGGCTGCGGCTGCGCGAGGCCGCGCGCCATGCGCTGCAGTTGCAGCTCGGTGGCGCGGTCGGCACGCTGGCGCAGATGGGGCCGCAGGCGGGCGCGGTGCGCGCGCGCATGGCGAAGGAACTGGGGCTGGCCGATCCCGGCGCGACCTGGCACACGCAGCGCGACGAATGGGTGGCGCTGGGCTGCGAGCTCGGCCTCATGACCGGCAGCCTCGGCAAGATCGCGGTCGACGTGTCGCTCTTGGGCCAGTACGAAGTGGCCGAGGTGGCCGAGCCCAGCGAGCCTGGACGCGGCGGCTCGTCGGCCATGCCGCACAAGCGCAACCCGGTGGCGTCGATGGTGGCGATCGCCGCCGCGCATCGTGCGCCGCAGCGCGTGGCGGCCTTGCTCGGCGCCATGTCGCAGCAGCATGAGCGCGCCCTTGGCGCCTGGCAGGCCGAGCTCGGCGAATGGCCGCAGCTGCTGATGTCGGCGCACGGCAGCGTGCGCGCCATGGCTGCGGCGTTGCCGGGCCTGCAGGTGGATGCCGCGCGCATGCGCGCCAACATCGACCGGCTGCGCGCCGAGCTGCCGCGCGACGCGGCCGACGAATGGTTCGATCCCGCGCTGGCCACGCGTGCCGGCGAGATCGCGCTGGCCGAGGTGAAGGCACTGCGCGCGCGGCTCGCATCGGCGCAATGACGCAAGCTTTTCATGCGTGCATATTCCGAACAACCAGAGTCCGTTCACGCCGAGCTTGTCGAAGCGCGGCGCGAGGCTTCGACAAGCTCAGCCCGAACGGGTGGGGGATTTCATGTCGAAGGAATCGACGTGGACTCGATTTCCCAGAGGACTTCATCCAATGACTGACACCAACGCCACATCCCCCGCCGACGACTACGAATCGGGCCTGCTCAATCGCCGCCGCGTGCTCGGCGACGCCTGGGTCGACCGCTCGCTGGCCAACCGCAACGGCTTCAATGCCGAATTCCAGGAACTGATCACGCGCCATGCGTGGAACGACATCTGGGGCCGCCCCGCGCTGGGCGACAAGACGCGCCGCTACATGGTGCTGTCGATGATGCTGGGCATCCACGCCTATGAGGAGTTCGCGATGCACGTGCGCGCGGCGCTCGACGGCCCGCCCGAGTCGCGGCTCACGCCCGAGGACATCAAGGAAGTGATCATGATGGCCGCCATCTACTGCGGCGTGCCGGTCGCCAACCACGCCTTCGGCATCGCCACCGGCATCCTGCGCGAGAAGGGCCTGCTGCCTGCGGCGGCGCAGTGAGCGCGCCGCAAGGACCACCAGCAAACCTGAAGGGCCGCTGGCACGCCGGCTTCGCGCTGCTGCTGCCGTTGCTGCTCGCGGCCCAGCCGGTGGCCACCGACAGCTACCTGCCGGCGCTGCCCGCGATCGCGAAGGAACTCGGCTCGGCCAGCACCAGCCTCACGCTGTTCGTGCTGGCCTTCGGCTTCGCGCAGCTGCTGTGCGGACCGCTGGCCGACCGCTTCGGCCGCCGGCCGGTGCTGCTGGCGGGCCTGGGCTGCTATGCGCTGGCCGCGCTCGGCGGTGCCTTCGCGGGCAGCGTGTTCATGCTGGCCGGCTGGCGCACGCTGCAGGGCTTCTCGATGGCGGCGATCCTGGTCTGCGCGCGCGCCGCGGTGCGCGATCTCTATCCGGCCCACGAGGGCCCGCATGTGATGGCGCGCGGTCTCACGGGGCTGGGCGTGGTCGGGGCTGGTGGCGCCGCTGCTCGGTGCCTGGCTGGTGCAGGGCGCGGGCTGGCGCTGGGTGATGGGCGCGATGGCGCTCTATGCGCTGGTGCTGTTCGCGCTGTGCTGGCGCTCCTTCGGCGAGACCCGGCCGAGCTTCGTCGACACGCCCTCGGCGCCGCGCGGCAGCACGCGCGTGGTGTTCGCGAGCCGTGCCTTCCGCGCCTGGGCCTCGGTGGCGGCCTCGACCTATGGCGGGCTGTTCTGCTTCCTGCTGCTGTCGCCGATGGTCTACATCGGCTACCCTCGGCTGGTCGCCGGCCTGGTATGGCTGGATACCGGCCGGCGGCTCGCTGGTCTACATCTTCAGCACCACCATGTGCCGGCGGCTGCTGCGCCGCCACGGGCCGGTGCGCACGGTGCAACTGGGCGCCTCGCTGAGCATGGCGGGCGCCACGATCCAGGCGCTGGGCTGCTGGCTCGCGCCGCTGAGCGCGGTGCCGCTGCTCGCGGGCCACGCGGTCTATTGCCTGGGCCATGGCATCCATCAGCCCTGCGGCCAGGCCGGCGCGGTGGGCGACCTGCCGCAACTCGCGGGCCGCGCCGTCTCGTGGTCGGGCTTCGGCATGATGATGGTCGCCTTCTGCGTCGGGCAGTTCGCCGCGCTGTTCGTCGATGCCGAGTATTCGAACGGCGCGTGGCCGATGGTGCTCCCCATGGTCGCCGCCGCCTGCTCGCTGCTGGCCATCGCCTTCTTCTGGCTTCCCCGTCTTCATCCTCTTTCGAAGGAATCCGCACCATGACCCGTCTGAACCTCGTCCGCGAAGGCAATGGCCCGATCGTCGTGCTGAGCCATGCGCTCGGCTGCGACCTCCGCATGTGGACGGCGTGGCCGCGCAGCTCGCGCGCGCCCACACCGTGCTGCGCTACGACCACCGCAACCACGGCGCCTCCGAGCGCGTGCCGGGCGCTTTGCGCATAGAGACGCTGGCGCAGGACGCAGCCGAGCTGATCCAGCGCGAGGCCGGCGGCGAGCCGGTGCATTTCGTCGGCCTGTCGATGGGCGGCATGACGGCGCAGGCGCTGGCCGTGCGCCATCCCGAGCTGCTGCGCACCGTGACCATCGCGAACTCCTCGGCCCACTATCCCGACCAGGCGCCCTGGCGCGCGCGCGCCGAGACCGTGGCCGCGCGCGGCGTGGCCGCGATCGCGCCGGGCGCGGTGTCGCGCTGGCTCACGCCGGCCTTCGCCGCCACGCCCGAGGGCCAGGTGGCGGCCCAGCAGCTGCAGGCGGTGCTGCTGGCCAACGATCCGCAGGCCTACATCGAGAGCTGCAACGCGGTGGCGGCCATCGATTTCCGCGACAGCAACCGCCGCATCGCGGTGCCCACGCTAGTGATCGGCGGCCTGCAGGACGAGGCCACGCCGTTCGCGATGTCGGAAGCCATCGCCGCGGCGATCCCCAACGCGCGACTTGCCAGCATCGATGCCGCGCACGTGAGCGCGGTCGAGCGGCCGGTCGAATTCGCGCAGCTGCTGATCGATTACTGGCGCAGTCTCTGATTCGGCGGGGGTCATCGACGGTCCTTCGGACCTAGGTGTAACCCCTGATTCGTGCGAAATTCGCACGATAGCGTTCGATCATCGATCAAAGACCTCGCTAAATGGTTGTGGGCACGGGCCGGCGTTCCTAAAGTCGCTCCCGTGAACACGCTCCAGCCCTCCGCCGACCTTCCGCAGCGCGCCGCGCGGCGCATGCACCGCTCGATCGCCACCGTCTCGCTCAGCGGCACCTTGCGCCAGAAGCTCGAGGCGATCGCGGCCGCGGGCTTCGACGGCATCGAGCTGTTCGAGAGCGACTTCGTCAACTTCAAGGGCACGGCCGCCGAGCTGCGCGGCCTCGCGGCCGACCTGGGCCTCGCGATCGATCTCTACCAGCCGTTTCGCGATTTCGAAGGCATGCCCGAGCCGCAGTTCCGCCGCGGCCTGGAGCGCGCCGAGCGCAAGTTCGAGCTGATGGCCGCGCTGGGCGTGCCGCTGATGCTGTGCTGCTCGAACACCTCGCCGCTCGCCATCGACGATCCCGCGCGCGCCGCCGCGCAGCTGCATGCGCTGGCCGAACGCGCCGCGGCCCACGGCCTGCGCGTGGGCTTCGAGGCGCTGGCCTGGGGCCGCTTCACCTCGCGCTACGGCCAGGCCTGGGATATGGTGCGGCGCGCCGGCCATCCCGCGCTGGGCCTGATCCTCGACAGCTTCCACACGCTGTCGCTGCGCGACGATCCGGCCGGCATCGCCGACATCCCGGGCGAGAAGATCTTCTTCCTGCAGATGGCCGATGCACCGCAGCTCTCGATGGACGTGCTGCAGTGGGCGCGCCACCACCGCGTGTTTCCGGGCAGGGCGACTTCGACGTGGCGGGCTTCTATGCACAGGTGCTGCGCGCCGGGTACAGCGGGCCGCTGTCGCTCGAGATCTTCAACGACCTGTTCCGCGAGACGCCGAACCGCCGCACCGCGGTCGATGCGATGCGCTCGCTGCTGTACCTCGAGAGCCAGGTGCGCGAGCGCGTGGCCCCGGCGCCGGCGCAGCCGCTGCTGTTCGCTCCGCCGCAGGCGCCGGCCTTTCGCGGGCTGTCTTTCATCGAGTTCGCGGCCGACGAGGCCTCGGCCGGCGCGCTCGGTGCGCTGCTGCAGCAACCGGGCTTTCGCCGCGCGGGCCGCCATCGCTCGAAGGCCGTCACGCTCTACCGCCAGGGCGACATCCACATGGTCGTGAATGCGCAGCCCGAGAGCTTCGCGCGCACGCGCTTCGAGGCGCACGGCACCTCGGTCTGCGCGCTGGGCGTGCGCACCGACGATCCGCAGGCGGCCGTGGCGCGCGCCACCGCGCTGTGCTCGCAGCGGCACGACAGCCCGGTTGGCCCCGGCGAGCAGGCCGTGCCCGCGATCGTGGTGCCGGGCGGCAACCTGCTGCATTTCATCCCGTCGTCGCTCGGCGCCACGGGGCTCTACGAGGCCGACTTCATCCTCGAGTCCGGCGAAGCGCAGGGCGAAAAGGAGGGCGATGGCGCCGGCCTGCGCGCCATCGACCACGTCGCGCTCGGCCTCGCGCTCGACCAGCTCGACACCTGGGTGCTGTTCTCGCGCGCCGTGCTCGGGCTCGAGGTCGGCGAGAGCCTCGAGCTGGCCGATCCCTTCGGCCTGATCAAGAGCCGCGGCGTGGCCGACGCCGCGCGCAGCCTGCGCCTGGTGCTCAACGTGTCGCTGAGCCAGCGCACGCGCACCGCGCGCACCGTGCATGCGCAGGGCGGCGGCGCGGTGCACCACGTGGCGCTGCGCAGCGACGACATCTTCGCGTCGGTGGCGCGGCTGCGCGCCAACGGCGTGCGCTTCGTGCCGATCTCGGACAACTACTACGACGACCTCGCCACGCGCATCGCACTCGATGCCGCGCTGCTCGAACGCATGCGCGCGACCGGCGTGCTGTTCGACCGCTCGCCGGCCGGCGACTACCTGCACATCTACACCGAGAGCTTCGAGGACGGCCTGTTCTTCGAGGTGGCGCAGCGCATCGGCGGCTACGACGCCTACGGCGCGCTCAACGCGCCGGCGCGCATGGCCTCGCAGGCCCAGGACTGATTTCCCTTTCGTTCACCCAATCATTCACCCGCTCATCCTCGTCCACACCGGAGACAAACCATGGCGAACACCACGGCTCACGAGCCTCAAGGCAAGCACCAGTCGAAGAAGGCCGCCGCCAGCGGCTGGATCGGCTCGGCGCTCGAGTACTACGACTTCTTCATCTACGCCACCGCCGCGGCGCTGATCTTTCCGCAGATCTTCTTTCCCAAGGGCGACCCGACCACGGCCATCATCGCCTCGCTCGCGACCTACGGCGTGGGCTATGTCGCGCGGCCCATCGGCGCCTTCGTGCTCGGCCACTGGGGCGACACGCACGGGCGCAAGCAGGTGCTGATCCTGTGCATGTTCCTCATGGGCTTCTCGACCGTGGCCGTGGGCCCTGTTGCCCACCTACGACCAGATCGGCCTGGCGGCGCCCGCGCTGCTGGTGATCCTGCGGCTGATCCAGGGCTTCGCGGTGGCCGGCGAGATCTCGGGCGCGAGCTCGATGATCCTCGAGCACGCGCCCTTCGGCCGGCGCGGCTTCTTCGCGAGCTTCACGCTGCAGGGCGTGCAGGCCGGCCAGATCATGGCGGCCGCCGTGTTCCTGCCGCTCGCGCACTACATGCCGGAAGAGGCCTTCAACTCGTGGGGCTGGCGCATTCCCTTCCTGCTGAGCTTCGTCGTCATCATCGCGGGCTACGTCATCCGCCGCGAGGTCGACGAGACCCCGGCCTTCGCCGAGGCCGACAAGAAGGGCGAGGTGCCGCGCTCGCCGATCGTGCAGGCCTTCACCGACAGCTGGGCCGACATGCTGCGCGTGGTCTGCATGGCGCTGATGAACGTGATCCCGGTGGTCGCCACCATCTTCGGTGCCGCCTACGCGGTGCAGTCGGCCTACGGCATCGGCTTCCAGAAGGACGTCTACCTGTGGATCCCGGTGCTCGGCAACATCCTCGCGGTGCTGGTGATCCCGTTCGTGGGCAATCTCTCGGACCGCATCGGCCGCAAGCCGCCGATCATCGCCGGCGCGCTGGCCTCGGGCCTGCTCTCGTTCGCCTACCTCTTATGCCATCAGCGTGCGCAACGTGCCGCTCGCGATCTGCATGTCGCTCTTGATGTGGGGCATCGTCTACCAGGGCTACAACGCGACCTTCCCGAGCTTCTATCCCGAGTTGTTCCGCACCCGCAACCGGGTGTCGGCCATGGCCATCTCGCAGAACATCGGCACCACCTTCACCGCGCTGCTGCCCGCGCTGTTCGCCGCGGTCGCGCCTCCCGGTTCCAGCAACATCTGGCTCACCGTGGGCAGCATCACCTTCGCCGTGACCGTGCTGGCCGCGCTGGCCGCGATCAGCGCGCGCGAGACCTACCGCGTGCACATGAACGACCTCGGCGACCCCGATGCGGTGCCGGTCGACAAGGCCGAGTACGACCGCCTGCGGGCGCAGACCCTGGGCGCGAGCCCGGTGACGGCGCGCGCCACGGCCTGACGCCGCAGGGCTGGGGCGGCGGAAGACCTTGCACCTGACAAGGCCGCCGCCGCGCGGAAGAATGGCGGCCATGACGACCCCATCCTCCTCCCACCTCAAGATCGATTTCGTCTCGGACGTCTCCTGCCCCTGGTGCGCCGTCGGCCTGGGCTCGCTCGAGGCGGCGATCGCCCGCGTGGCGCCCGGGGTGACGGCCGAGCTGCACTTCCAGCCCTTCGAGCTGAACCCGCAGATGCCGCCCGAGGGCCAGGACACCTTCGAGCACCTGAACCAGAAATACGGTTCCACGCGCGAGCAGCAGGCCCAGATGCGCGAGGCTATCCGCCAGCGCGGCGAGGCCGTCGGCTTCGTGTTCAACCCAGAGGGCCGGCCGCGCATCTACAACACCTTCGACGCGCACCGGCTGCTGCACTGGGCCGAGCTCGAGGACGCGGCCAAGCAGGTCGCGCTGAAGAAGTCGCTGCTCAAGGCCTACTTCACCGATGCAGAGAATCCTTCCGACCCCGAGGTGCTGGTGCGGCTCGCGGCCGCCGCGGGGCTCGATGCGGCGCGGGCACGCGAGATCCTCGCGAGCGACGAGTACGCGGACGAGACCCGCGCGCGCGAACGCATGTACACCGACGCGGGCATCCACTCGGTGCCCGCGATCATCATCAACGACCAGCACCTGATCTCGGGCGGCCAGCCGGTGGAGGTGTTCGAGCGCGCGCTGCGGCAGATCGCGGGGGCGCAGCCCAGCGGGGTGGTGTCGGCCTGAGGCCTTTCAGCCGTCTTGAGCCGCGGCGGCGTTTCGCCTTGAAACGAAGCTGACTCGCGGCTTTACACGGCGCTGGCATGCTGGGGTCAACCGCGCACCGAGGGCGCGGGTTGAACCCACCATGCACATCTCTTCGATCCGGTCGCGCCTCGCGAGGGGCGCATGGCTGGCGGCCGCGGCGCTGTGGCTCGCGGGCTGCGCGCTCGGCACGCGGCCCGATGCGACACCGATCGCGCTGCGCGGCGCACCGCCCGATGCACTGACCCAACTGCGCTGGCTCGACCGCGTGAGCTGGGGCGCGAACGCCAGCGGCCAGGCCGAGGTCACCAAGCAGGGCCTGGCGGTGTGGATGGGACGGCAACTGAAGCCCGTGCCACAGCCGCTGCCGCCCGAGGCCCAGGCGCAGATCGACGCGATGGAGATCGCGCGCACGCCCATGGACACGCTCGCGATCGCGCTCGATGCCGAGCGCAAGGCCGCCGACGCGCTGGCCGACGAGGACCAGAAGAAGGCCGCGCGCCAGGCCTACCAGCAGCACCTGAACCGGCTCGCGCGCGAGGCGCAGCAGCGCTTCGTGTTGCGCGCGCTCTATTCGCCGAACCAGCTGCAGGAGCAGATGACCTGGTTCTGGATGAACCACTTCAACGTCAGCCAGCGCAAGGGCGGCGACATGCGCGCGCTGATCGGCGACTACGAGGAGAACGCGATCCGCCCGCAGGCGCTGGGGCGGTTTCGCGACCTGCTCGGTGCCACGCTGCACCATCCCGCGATGCTGCGCTACCTCGACAACGTGCAGAACGCCGCCAACCGCATCAACGAGAACTACGCGCGCGAGCTGATGGAACTGCACACGCTCGGCGTGGGCAGCGGCTATTCGCAGGCCGACGTGCAGGAACTCGCGCGCGTGCTCACCGGTGTCGGCGTGAGCCTGCAGCCGGCCGATGCGCCGCCGCCGAAGCTCAAGGCCGCGATCGCCGCCGACTACCGGCGCCAGGGCCTGTTCGAGTTCAATCCCAACCGCCACGACTACGGCCCCAAGACGCTGCTGGGCGAGCCGATCCGCGGCCGCGGCCTGGCCGAGGTCGACGAGGCGCTCGACCGCCTCGCGCGCGCGCCGGCTACTGCGCGCTTCGTCTCGCGCAAGCTTGCCGTCTATTTCGTGGCCGACGATCCGCCGAGCGCGCTGGTCGAGCGCATGGCCGCGAGCTTCACGCGCAGCGATGGCGATATCGCGGCCACCTTGCGCACGCTGTTCGAGTCGCCCGAGTTCACGGCCTCGCTGGGCCGCAAGTTCCGCGACCCGGTGCACTACGTGGTGGCCGGCGTGCGGCTGGCCTACGACGGCCGCGTGGTGGCGAACGTGGGCCCGATGCTCAACTGGATCGACCGCATGGGCGAGCCGCTCTATGGCCACGAGACGCCCGATGGCTATCCGCTGCACGAGGCGGCCTGGGCCAGCGCCGGGCAGATGAACACGCGCTTCGAGATCGCGCGCGTCCTGGGTGCGACCGGTGCCGTGCTGTTTCTCAACGACATGAAGGCGCCGATGGAGAAACCGGCCTTCCCGCCACTGGCCGAATCGCCCGTCGTGCGCGAGCTGCAGACCGGCTTCGGCCCCGGCACGCGCGAGGTGCTCGCGCAGGCGAAGAACCCGCCCGAATGGAACACGCTGCTGCTGGCCGCGCCCGAGCTGATGCGCCGGTAGCTGCCACCCCCACAAGGACCACGCTCATGCAACGCCGAGAACTGCTCCGTTTCGCCGCCGCCGCGCCGCTGGCCGGCGCCGCCGCCCGCCTGATCGCCGCGCCGGCCGCCGAGGGCGCCAAGCTGTTGGTCGTGTTCCTGCGCGGTGCCTACGACAGCACCAGCCTGCTGGTGCCCACCGCGAGCGACTTCTACTACGCCTCGCGGCCCGGCATCGCGATCGCGCGACCGGGCACCGCGGGCGGCGCCTTGCCGCTCGATGCCGACTGGGGCCTGCATCCCGCGCTGGCGCAGAGCGTGATGCCGCTGTTCCAGCAGAAGCAGGCCGCGTTCATCGCCTTCGCCGGCACCGACGACCTCACGCGCAGCCACTTCGAAACGCAGGACGGCATCGAGTTGGGCCAGGCGCTCGACCGCCGGCGCGACTACCGCTCGGGCTTTCTCAACCGCCTCGCGGGCGTGCTCGGCGCGGGGCCGCTCACCGATGTCTCGCCGATGGCCTTCACCGACCAGTTGCCGATCTCTCTGCGCGGCGATGCGAGGGCCGCCAACATGGCGCTCGCGGGCAATGCGCGGCCCACGCTCGATGCGCGCCAGAGCCAGCTCATCGCCTCGATGTACCGCGACACGCCGCTCGCGCAGACCGTGGCCGAGGGCTTCCAGGTGCGCGACGAGGTGCGGCGCGCGATGCAGGCCGAGATGGACGCCGCGAGCCGCAACGCCATGACCTCCAGGGGCTTCGAACTCGTCGCCCGCCGCATGGCCGCGCTGATGCGCGAACGCTACGACCTCGGCTTCGTCGACATCGGCGGCTGGGACACCCACGTGGGGCAGGGCGCCGCCACCGGCTACCTCGCGAACCGCTTCGAGGAACTGGGCCGCGGCCTCGCGGCCTTCGCGCAGGAGATGGAGCCCGAGAACTGGCGCCAGACCGTGGTGGTGGTCATCAGCGAGTTCGGCCGCACCTTCCGCGAGAACGGCAACAAGGGCACCGACCATGGCCATGGCACGGTCTACTGGGTGCTCGGCGGCGGCCTCTCGGCGCAGGCCGGCGGCCGCGTGGTCGGCGAGCAGCAGGCGCTGACGGCCGCCACGCTGTTCCAGAACCGCGACTATCCGGTGCTCAACGAGTACCGCGCGGTGCTCGGCGGGCTGTTCCAGCGCATGTACGGGTTGTCGTCCGCGCAGGTCGCGAAGGTGTTCGACGGCGTGACGCCGAAGGACCTGAAGCTGGTGTGAGTCTCACCAGAACTTCCACCAGGGCCTGCGCACCGGCGCGGGCGCGGCCGAGGTCGCGGGCCGCTTCGCGCGCCCGGGCGCGCCGCCCATTGCATTCGCACTGAAGCGCACGCTCGGCGAGCCCTTCGCGGTGGCCGCGGCGCGCGCGCGGCCGTAGTTCATCGTCGGCGGCGCGAAGTTCGACGGCATGCCGTCGTCGTGCACGGCCAGCGTGCCGCCCGCGCGTTCCACCAGCAGCTGGTAGTAGTGCCAGACGTTGTCCTCGGGGCCGTTGACGATGCGGTTGTAGGCGCGGCGCCAGGGCCAGAACAGCTGCTCGCGGTGGGTGCTGCGCATGCCGGGGTAGCTGTCGTCGCCGAGCGCGACCACGCCCCATTCGGCGCCATGGTTGCGGCGGAACACCTCGCCCACGTAGCTGCCCAGGCCCTTGGCGTAGTCGAAGACCTGCGCGTCGCTCGGCTTGTCGTTGCGCGCGCGCAGGTGCAACTGCTGCAGCAGCGCCTCGACCTTGCGGATGCTGGCGTCGGTGAAGTCGAGCGCCACATCGAAGTTGCGGCGCGCGCGCTCGATCATCTCGGCCGCGGCCTCGGTGGCCTCGGCTTCGATGCGGCGGTCGGGGATGAAGCCCATCGCTCGGTGCCCGTCTCAGAACGAGGGCACGGGATTGCGGCCCTGCACCAGCGCATAGGCGCCATTGCGCAGGCTGTAGACCAGCTGCTCGTCGACGGTCTGCACGCGCAGGTCGTTCGCGTCGCGCGTGCGCGCGCCCTTGAAGACGATCTGCAGCTCGCCCGGATCGTCCTGCGTGCCGAGCGCGAACTCGGGCTTGCCGTCGACGCGGTAGCAGGCGCCGCGCGGCGCTTCCTCGGGGCGCGTGCCCTGCAGCACCGGCTCGCAGGCGCCGTCGGCACCGCCGTTGTCGGCGCCCAGCGGCACGCCCTCGATCAACTGGCGCACCTCGGCGGCGCCGATCTCGTAGACCGAGAGCCAGCTGCCGCAGTAGCCCTGCCAGCAGCTGCCGCTCGTGACGGTCAGCACGAAGCGCTGCGGCGCGATGCGCTCGACGCGCGTGAGGCCGATGTTGCCGGAGAAGCCGAGGTAGTCGACGCCGTCGTTGCGGCCGGCGAGCTTCCAGCCCGCGTCGCCCTGCTCGAAGAAATAGGCGCCCAGCCATGCGCCCGCCACGTGGGCATCCATCGGCTGGCCGCGGTCGTCGAGCGGCACGGTCTCGGTGAGCAGCACGGCATGCGTGTCGTCGAGCCGGACCACCTCGCGCGGCGAGACCTGCGCGCGGGTCGGCGCGAAGCCCTCGGTCATCGGCTTGCCGTCGTTGCCGATCTCGGGCAGTTGCACGTCGTCGGTGCGGCTCGCGGTCTCGCCGACGGGCGGTGGCTCGAACAGCAGCGCCATCAGCGCATCGCGCTGCAGCGTGGCCGAGAATTCGGGCCGGGGCGTCGCGGGCGCCGCCGGGTCCGCGGCGGCGGGCGTGGCCTCCACGGCGGCCGTGTCCTGCGCAGCTGTCGCACTTTCGGATTCGTTCTGCGTGCAGGCCGTGAGCAGAATGAACATCACGGTACTAACGGCGAGCGATGCGAGCAATGCAAGGGGCCGGCGCTGCGAAGCAGGGCGGTTCGACGGGGTCGGTGTGCGCATGCGGGCATTGTTGCTCAAGCAGCGCCGATGACCCCGCGCGGGCGGCCCGACCGCGCTTCCCTTCAGAATCGGGGCGTGCGGCGCGCGCATCGGCATGCCGCGCCTTCCGAAGAATCCCCGTTCGCACTGGAGCCTCTTTCATGACCACCACCTCGACGCTGTTGCAACTGCTGGGCACCGAACTGCCGCTGATCCAGGCCCCCATGGCGGGCGTGCAGGGCAGCGCGATGGCGATCGCCGCGAGCAACGCGGGCGCGCTGGGCTCGCTGCCCTGCGCGATGCTCTCGAACGACGCCATCCGCGGCGAGGTCGCGGCGATCCGCGCGGGCACGACGAAGCCCTACAACCTCAACTTCTTCTGCCACCAGCCGCCGGTGCCGAGCGCCGAGCGCGAAGCCACCTGGCGCGCCGCGCTCGGTCCCTACTACGCCGAGTTCGGCATCGATCCCGCGGGCATCGCGGCCGGCCCGGGCCGCAACCCGTTCAGCGCCGAGATCGCCGAGCTGCTGGCCGAGTTCCGTCCGCCGGTGGTGAGCTTCCATTTCGGGCTGCCGTCGGCCGAGCTGCTCGCGCGCGTGAAGGGCTGGGGCGCGAAGGTGCTGGCCTCGGCCACCACCGTCGAGGAGGGCCGCTGGCTCGCGGCGAACGGCGCCGACGCGGTGATCGCGCAGGGCCTCGAGGCCGGCGGGCACCGCGGCCATTTCCTGTCGCACGACCTCACGGCGCAGCTGGGCACCTTCGCGCTGCTGCCGCAACTGGCGCAGACCTTGCGCGTGCCGGTGATCGCCGCGGGCGGTATCGCCGATGCGCAGGGCGTGGCGGCCGCGATGGCGCTGGGCGCGGCGGGCGTGCAGGTGGGCACCGCCTACCTGCTGGCCAACGAGGCCACCACCAGCGCCATGCACCGCGGCGCGCTCAAGAGCGAGGCCGCGCGCCACACGGCGCTGACCAATCTGTTCACCGGCCGGCCCGCGCGCGGCATTGTCAACCGCGTGATCCGCGAGCTGGGCCCGCTCGGTCCCGCGCCCGAATTCCCGCTCGCCACCTCGGCGATCGCGCCGCTGCGCGCCAAGGCCGAGGCCCAGGGCAGCGGCGACTTCTCGCCGCTGTGGTCGGGCCAGAACGCGAGCGGCTGCCGCGAACAGCCCACCGCCGAGATCACGCGCTCGCTGGCCGAAGGCTTCAAGGCTTCGCTGCGCTGACAGGACCTTCCGCTTTCTTCTTTTCATCGACATGACCACGCTCCAACTGCCGCTCCAATTCCTCGAACAACCGACCGCCGCAGGCACGCGCGATCCCTGGCTGCTGGTGCTGATGCATGGCGTGGGCAGCAACGAGCAGGACCTGTTCGGCCTCGCGCGCCTGATGCCGCCGCAGTTCCACGTGCTGAGCCTGCGCGCGCCCTATGTGCTCACGCCGGGTTCCTATGCCTGGTTCGAGTTCGAGGTGCTGGCCGATGGCCAGCGCCGCATCGACGAGGACCAGGAGCGCGAGAGCCGCTTCCTGGTCGGCGAGATGCTGGCCTCGGCTTCGGCGCAACTGGGCATTCCGCCGAGCGCGTGGTGGTCGGCGGCTTCAGCCAGGGCGGGATCATGGCGCTGTCGCTGCTGCTGACCAAACCGGCGTCGATGCGCGCCGCGATGGTCTGGCACAGCCGGCTGCTGCCGCAGGTGCTGCCCGATGTGGCCGCGCCCGAGGCCTTCGAAGGCAAGTCGCTGTGGGTGAGCCATGGCAGCGCCGACAACGTGATTCCGCCCGCGGCCGCGCAGGCCACGCGCGAACTGGCCGGCAGCCTGCCGCTGTCGCTCGCGGGCAGCGATTTCCCCGGCGGCCACGAGATCCGGCCCGCTGAATTGCAAGGCACGCTGGCCTGGCTGCAGTCGCTCACGGCCGCGCACTGAGCGTTGCCCGCGCGCCCCGGAAACCGGTGGCGCCGCATGCGTGTCGAGGGCGTGGCTGAACTTCCGTGTGGCGAGGGCGTCACACGGGGTTACGAGGACCGGCGCGTTCCGGTCCTCTTGTTCGTGCAACATGACGGTTCGTCATCACGCACCGCACGCCACAGGAGAGACACGCCGCCATGCCCGAGAACGACAACAACGACTTCCGTGCCGAACGCGACATGAGCACCGCGGGCGAGACCCGCGACTACGCACCGCGCCGCGAGCGCTCCATGCTGCCGTGGGCGCTGCTCGTGCTGGTGCTGCTGGTGGCCGGCTACTTCGGCTGGCGCTGGTACCAGCAGCAACAACAACCCGTGGCGCCGCCGGTGGCCACCACTACCCCCGAAGACGCACCGCCCGCGCCCGCGCCGGCCCCCGCGGCCTCGGGCCCGCAGAACCCGGTCGATGCGCTCGCGCCGCCCGATGCCGCGCTGCCCTCGCTGGCCGATTCCGATTCGCGCGTGCTGAAGGCGCTGGCCGAACTGCTCGGCGGCAAGAACGCCAACGCCTTCCTGCGTCCCGACGGCGTGGTGCGGCGCTTCGTCGCCACGGTCGACAACCTCGCGCGCGAACAGGCCCCCGCGAGCGCCTGGCCGGTGCAGCCCACTGGCCAGCGTTTCATCACAGAGGGGCAGGGCGCCAACCAGACCATCGCGGCCAACAATGCCGCGCGCTACAACGGCTTCGTGCTGCTCGCCGAATCGGTCGACCCGGCCAAGGCCGCGGGCGTGTACGCGCGGCTCTATCCGCTGTTCCAGCAGGCCTATGAAGAGCTCGGCTATCCGGGCCGCTATTTCAACGACCGGTTGATCGCGGTCATCGACCACCTGCTGGCCGCGCCCGAGCCCACGGGGCCGGTGCAGGTGCGGCTGGTCGAGGTCAAGGGCGACTATCCCTCGCAGCGCCCGTGGACGCGCTACGAGTACGTCGATCCGCAGCTCGAGTCGCTCAGCGCGGGCCAGAAGATCATGGTACGCATGGGCCCGGAGAACGAGCGCAAGCTCAAGGCCAGCCTGCGCGCGCTGCGCCAGCAGATCGCCACGGGCGAGGTCGCGAAGAAGAAGTCCTAGCCCGCCGCGCCGGTCTTCGGCGCCTGGATGTCGAGGCTCCACATCGCGGTGTCGCTGGTCGACACCGCCACCGCGCCGGCCGCGAGCGCGCTGCGTACGTCGTTGGTCGTCGTCACGAAGCCCGAGGCGACGATCGGCGGCAGCGCGTTGCGCTCCTTGATCGAGATGTGCGGCAGCATCGGCGCGGGCATCAGCTGGACCAGGTTCGGGTCGCTCTGCTCGAGCGCTTTCACGCTGCGCGGCCAGGTCGAGCGGTCGGTCACGAACACCTTCTGCATGGTCAGCAGGCCAGCGCGGTTGGCGCGCTGGATGGTCGCCACGCGCGTGGACACCAGGCTGGTCGCGCCGATCTCGGCCAGGTATTCCACGCCGCCCTTGTCGGGCGAGATGCCCTCGCAGCTGTCGATGTTGACGATGGCGATCTTGTCCGCGCGCGTGATGGTCGCGACCACGGCCTGCAGCCGGCGCAGCTCCACGTTCGCGACGATGGCGATCTCGCTCGCGCTGTCGACGAAGCTGTCGATCTGCTCCGCGCCGTAGAGCGTCGCGATGATCGGGTGCCGCGCGAGGCGCGCGCCGAGGGAACGGTCCATTCGATGGGGCTCAGTCTGCGGAAGGGGGCAGCTCGTCGGTGAGGCCGAGCTTGCCCGGGTTCAGGATGTTCTTCGGGTCCAGCGTGCGCTTGATCGCCTGCAGCACCGGGAAGGCGCTGCCCAGCGAGTCGGCCATGTAGGGCGCACGCAGCAGCCCGACGCCATGGTGGTGGCTCAACGCGGCATTGTGGCGCACCAGCACCGCGTTGGCCGCGTCCCAGGCCGCGCGGTACCAGCGCGCGCGGTCCGCCACCTCGACCTCGCCGCGCAGCGAGAAGTAGAGGCAGGCGCCGTCCACGTAGGCATGCGACTGGTGGGCCGAGCCGGCCAGCGTGCCGGGCACGGCGTTGATCGCGGCCACCACCTCGTCGTAGATCGCGGGCAGGTCGCTCCAGCGGCCGCTCATCTCGAGCGTGTCGGCCACGAAGCCCGGGCTGCGCTTGAAGCCCTCGGCGCTCTTGCCCGTGAGGTAGCGGGTGTCGAGCCAGCGCTCGAAGATCACGGGCCCGTCGAGCTCGCGGCCCAGCTCGCGGCAGGCGCGCTCGCTGATCGCCATGACCGCGTCGACCATCTCGGGCGCGCCCTCGTCGGCGATCAGAAGCACGTGCGTGTCGGCCAGCTCGAACTGCACCTTGCTCTCGAGCGCGTCGTACAGCCGCAGCGCGGCCGGGTTGGCGCCGCGCTGCATGATCTGGCGGCAGGCCTCGAGGCCGGTGGCGAAGCTGTCGAAACTGAAGGCGATGGCACGGCCGTAGTCGGGCAGGCGGTGCAGCTTGAGCCGCACGCGCACGATCACGCCGAGCGTGCCCTCGGAGCCGATGAACAACTGCTGCAGGTCGGTGCCGACCGCGGCGCGCGAGTAGCCGCCCACGGTGACGAGGCTGCCGTCGGCCAGCACCACGTCCATGCCGAACACCATGTCCTCGATCTTGCCGTAGCGCGTCGAGAGCTGGCCCGCGCCGCGGCAGGCGACCCAGCCGCCGACCGTGCTGATGCCGAAGGACGAGGGCCAGTGGCCCATGGTCATCCGGTGGTCGCGCTGGATGGTCTCCTCGAACACGTCGCCGAACATGCCGGCCTCGACCTCGACGATCTGGCTCTCGGCATCGAAGCCGATGAATCTGTTGAGCTCGCAGACGTCGAGCACGATGCCGCCGCGCACCGGCAGCGCCGCGCCGGTCACGTTGCTGCGGCCGGCCGACACGGTGACGGGAATCGATGCCGCGTGCGCGATGCGCATCACGGCCTGGATCTGCTCGACGCTGGAGACGCGCACGATCGCGGCCTGCGGCGTCGCGGGGCGGCCGCCGGTCTCGCTGACCATGGAGCCGGCCCACCAGTCGCGCGTCCAGGCCACCACGTCGGCGGTGGCGGTGAGCACCTCGTCGGCGACCTGGCGCAGCGCCTCGAGCTGCGCGAGCGGCACCGCGATCGGCGCGCGCTGCAGGCCCGCCGGGCCGTCGGTGGCCGCGATGGTCTTCGCATAGGCCGGTGGCGTGTGCGCACCGACGATGTAGTTGCGGCGGTTGTAGCCGCGCTGGATGGCGTCCTTGCTGATCATCTGCTTTCTCCCATGAGGATGGATTTTTCGTGTGCGAGGGCGGCGCGGTAGCTGGTGACCTGCTGCGCCGTCTCGGCGGGGGACAGGCCGAGTTCGGCCTGGAGGATTTCGCCCACGCGGTCCGCGGCGCGGCCCGAGGCGTCGCGCGCCATCAGGCGCGCGCGGATGCGCCGCGACAGCACGTCGTCGACGGTGCGAGCGAGTTCGTGGCGCACCGCGTAGACGATCTCGGCCTCGCTGTAGGGCAGGCCTTCGACGATCGGCTTCTGCAGGCTGGGGTCGTCCTGCAGGATGTCGCTGACGAAGCGCGCCTCGGTGCCGTAGCGCTCGCCCAGGTGGGCCGAGAGCCCGCCCGAGGCGGTGATCGCCTGCGCGTCGTAGCCGGCCGCGCCGAGCAGGAAGGCCGACTTGGTGGTGCAGCCGGCGCGCCGGCCCAGCACCTTCTGCGCGGCATCGATGGTCTGCTCGGCCATGTGGCGCGAGGTGGTGAGCTTGCCGCCGACGATGGTCAGCAGCCCGTCGGAGGCGGTGCGGATCTCGTGGTTGCGCTTGATCTCGAGCGTCTTGCCGCCGGGCGGCGCCACCAGCGGACGGCAGCCCGCGATACTGCCGACCACGTCCTCGGCGCGCAGGTCGGTCTTGAGCGCCGAGCGCGCGCCCTCGAGCAGGAAGTCGAGCTCCTCGCGCGTGCAGCAGACGTCGTCGAGGTTGCCCTCGTAGTCCTCGTCGGTGGTGCCGAGGTAGGAGACGTTGCCCCAGCGCGTGATGGTCGCGCGCCGGTTGCGGCCCGGCACCGGAATGGTCACGGTGCAGTCGTTGCGGATCTTGAGCCAGGGGATCGCCACGTGCACGCCCTTGGCCGGGCGCACGTTGAGCGTCTTCTCCTCGTTCTTGCGCCGGCCGTCCCAGTCGCGCAGCCATACGCCGGTGGCCATCACCACGACGCGGGCGCGCGCGCGGATCTCGCCGCCGTCGGCCTGCACGATCGCGCCGTCGACCTTGCCGTGCGCGTCGCGCGTGATCTCGATCGCCTTCGCATGGTTGAGCACCGCGGCACCGTGGAAGGCGGCGGTGCGCGCCACGTTGAGCGTGAGGCGCGCGTCGTCCACGCGCGCGTCGAAGTACATGAAGCCGCCGGTCAGGTGCTCCTCGCGGAAGGTGGGGCAGTGCGACAGCACCTCGGCCTTGCTGAGCTTCTGGTGCAGGATGCCCTCGCGCCAGCCGCCCGCGATGTCGTAGGTCCACAGCAGGCTCTCGAAGGCCTTGGCCAGGCGCTTGTCGAACACGCCCTCGCGCTCCATCACCGGGAACAGGAAGGGCAGGCGCTGCACCAGGTGGCGCGCGTTGCGGCGCAGGCGCTGGCGCTCGAGCAGCGAGTGCCGCACCAGGCCCAGGTTGCCCTGCTCGATGTAGCGCAGGCCGCCGTGCACCATCTTCGAGGACTTCGACGAGGTGCCGAAGGCGAAGTCGTCCTTCTCGACCAGCGCGACGCGGTAGCCGCGCAGGCTGGCATCGAGCGCGGCATAGGCGCCGGTGATGCCGCCGCCGACGATCAGCATGTCGAAGTGCTCGTCGCCCAGGCGCGCGATCAGGTCGGGGCGGTGCAGGCGCAGGGGCTCGGTGGCCGTCATCTCGGCGCGGTCCCTGGCCGGTCGAAGGGATGGCAGGACCCTCATCGTGGATGTTCTCCTGGCGTGGTGGAAAGTGGTGGGTTCTTGAAGCGCTGCGCATGCGCGAGCTCGGAGTCGACCCGTGCCTGCCATTGCGCGCGCCGGGCCTCGCGCTCGTCGGCGCCGATCGCGGGTTCGAACACCGCGTCGGTGGCCAGCGTGGCGCGGGCCTCCTGCAGCGAGGGCCACAGCAGGCCCGAGGCGCCCGCGAGGAAGGCGGCGCCGCGCAGGCTCGCGCGCTCGGTCTCGGCCATGCGGCGCACCGGCATGCCGCTGAGGTCGGCCTGGATCTGCAGCAGGGTCGAGCTGCCCGACAGCCCGCCGCCGACCACCAGTTCGGACACCTGCAGGCCCGAGACCTGCTCGTTGGCCGCGATGCACGCGGCCACCGAATGCGCGATGCCCTCGAGCACCGCGCGCGCCACCTCGGCGCGCGTGGTCGCCATCGAGATGCCGGTGAGCGAGGCGCGCGCGGCCGGCTCCATCGCGGGCACGCGCAGGCCCGTGAGGGCGGGGACGAAGCTGACGCCGTTCGCGCTCGCGGCCTCGGCCGCCAGCGCGCCGATCTGCGCCGCGTTCTCGAACCACTGCAGCTTCTCGCAGACCCAGTTGAGCGCGGAGCCGGTGGTGGCCACATAGGTCTCGACCGCGAAGTGCGAGACGCCGCCCGAGCGCCGCGCCGTCATGGCGAGCGTGCCCGGATGCAGGCCCGCGTCGAGGGGCGGCACGGTGCCGGTGATCACGTCGACGAAGCTGCCGGTGCCGTGCACGCACATGGCCTGCGCGCGGTCGAGGCAGCCCAGGCCGACGGCGCCCGCATGCTGGTCGCCCGCGCAGGCGAGGATCGGCACCGCGATGCCGAGCAGCTCGGCGCGCGTGCGGCCCAGGTCGCCGGCATCCTCGCGCAGCGCGGGCAGCAGCGCGCGTGGAAAGCCCAGGGTGTCGATCCATTCGAGCTGGTAGCGGTGCTCGGCCAGCACGTAGGCATTGCCCGAGGTCACGTTGGTCGGCGTGGTCACGCATTCGCGCCGCTCCGACAGGTGCCACAGCAGCCAGCTGTCGATGGTGCCGAAGGCGAGCCGGCCCTGCTCGAAGGCATGCGCCACGGCCGGCGTGTCGCGCAGGTGGTGCGTGGCCCAGAGGTAGGGCGAGCGCACGCCGACCGGGCGGCCGAGCTGGCGCATCAGCGGCGCGTCCCACTCGGGCGCGAGGCGCGCCAGTTCGTCGACATGGCGTGTGTCCTGCCAGACCATCACGGGCACCAGCGCGCGGCCCGTGCGGGTGTCCCACAGCACGGCCGAGCAGCGCTGGGTGGCGATGGCGAGCGCGGCGATGCGCTTGCCCTCGGCCGGCGCGCGCGCCACGCTGGCGCGGCACACGGCCAGGGTCTTCGCGAGGATCGCGTCGGCGTCCTGCTCGACCACGCCGGGGCGCGGCGTGTCGACCGAAAGGGGCGCGTACTCGAGGCAGGAGACGTGGCCGTCGCGGCCGACGACCGCGGCGCGCGTGCCCGAGGTGCCTTCGTCGATGGAGAGGATCACGTCCTCGGTGGTGGAGCTCATCGGTTCATTTTTCCCAGGGAGGGTTGGAGCGAATCGGAGGGGATGCCGGTGCGCGCGTCGTCCTTGAACTGCGGCGCGCCGGCTTCGTTGTCGGGGTTGATTCCAGTGCGGGTCGGGTCCCAGCGGATCGCGAAGCAGATCGCGCTCGCGATCAGCGGCACCACCGAGAGGATCAGGAAGGTGTGCTCGAGACCGTACTTCTCGCGGAACAGCGGGAACACCAGAAGGCCCAGCGCCGCGCCGATCGAGCCGAGCGCGCCGATGATGCCGTTGGCCCCCGCGCGCAGTTCGCTGCGGAAGGACAGCGAGGACAGGCTCTTGCCGTTGGCGCCCGGTCCGCCCGAATGGAACAGGATGAACAGCGAGGGCACCGCCACCGCCAGCCACAACGGCATGCGGCCATGGAACAGGCCCAGCGTCAGCAGCATGAGGAACACCATCGCGAAGCCGAAGGCCGAGGCGCGGCGCAGGCCGAGCTTGCGGCCGATCCATGGCGAGAGGAAGCCGCCGAAGATGCCGAACACGTTGAAGGCCAGCGCGCCGATGGTGGCCTGCGCGAAGTCCTTGCCGAACAGCGTGGCGCTGATCAGCGGCAGGTACCAGCCGACCGCGAAGTACTGGATCGACTGGCCGATCTGCACCGTGGCCGCGAGGATGGTGCGCGGCAGGTAGACGCCGCGGAAGATCAGCAGCACGTTGGCCGCGCCGCGGCGGGCCTGGTTCGTGACCGGCACGCGCTCGTGGCGCGGCGCGGCGGCGAAGCGCTCGGCATAGATGCGGCTCATGGCGGCGGCGGCCTCGTCGAGCCGCTCCTTGCGCGCGAGCCAGACCGGGCTCTCGACCAGCAGCGCGAACTGCAGCAGCAGGATCGCGAGGCCGAACACCGCGGTGGCGGCCACCGAGTAGCGCCAGATCGAGTCGCCCACGTTCCACGAATAGAACATCAGCGCCAGCAGCAGGTTGCTGCACACGGCTAGGTACCACATGCCCTGCCAGGTGTTGAGCCGGCTCTTGAAGCGCGCCGGCGTGAACTCCGCCAGCACCGCCATCGCGATCGCGAAGTCGATGCCGTAGGCCGCGCCCACGAAGAAGCGGCCGACCAGGATCGTCTCGAAGCCCGGCGCGAACACCACGATCACCGCGCCCGTGACGGCCAGCACCTTGGCGAGGATCAGCGGCCGGATGCGGCCCCAGCGGTCGGCCATCCAGCCGCCGATGGGATTGAAGGCGATCGCGACCCACGAGGCCATCGAGGTCATCAGCGCGACCTGCGCGGCGCTCAGCGAGAGGTTGCGCGTCATGGGCCCGAGGCCCGCGCTCAGTGCGGAATTGGAAAAGGCGTCGAGGAACAGTCCGCCGAGTGCGAGCCACCAGATGACGGCGGCCCGGCCCTTGATGCCCTGGCGTGAATCCAGGTAGGCGATGACATCGTCGATGCCGCGGATCTTGAGCACGTTGGGTTGCACAGTTGTCTCCATTGGAATAATCCGCAAGAAGACGATGCAAACCATGCAGGCGCGACAAAGCCATCTCACAGATGGTCTTTAAATCTGAACCTGCGCCGAAATTCTAAGTGCGAAGTTTTCAATCCGTCAATGAATGTGAATCGAGGCGGTGTTAACCACTAGGACCGCCAGAAGCCACCGTGTTGCATCTGTTCCCACGGGGACAAACAGCATGGCTCGTCGTTCCTAGAGTCGCGTGCTTCGAAAGACACGACGAGGAACGAACGAGACATGAAGACCCTGATCCACGCCATCGCGCTGTGCGCCGCCGCCTGCATGGCCTTGCCGGCGGCGCACGCGGCCACCGTGCAGCAGCATGCGGTGCAATCGACGGTGCCCGATCCGCTCGCGGGCGTCGATGCGGCCAAGGGCACCAAGGTCGCGTTCACGCTGTTTCTGCCCGATGCGAAACCCGAGGGCGGCTATCCGCTGGTGCTGCATGCGAGCGGCTTCGGCCTCGGCCGGCTGCGCGAGCTGCCGCCGCGCGACACCGATCCGGGCGCGAGCTACTGGTCGCGCGTCGACCGCCTCGTGCCCACGCTGGTCGAGCGCGGCTATGCGGTGATCAGCTTCGACCATCGCGGCCACGGCGACAGCGGCGGCGACAGCCGCATCATGGACCCGCGCGCCGAGATCGCCGACATCCGCAGCCTGATCGACTGGGCCGAGCGCGAGCTGCCGCTGCGCAAGGGCGCGGACGGCAGGCCGCGCATCGGCACCATCGGCGGCTCGTACGGTGGCGGCTACCAGATGCAGCTCGCGCAGCTCGAGCCGCGCATCGCAACCGCGATCCCGTCGATGACCTGGTACGACCTGCAGCATTCGCTGGCGCCGCAGGGCGTGCTCAAGCAGGGCTTCGTGCAGTTCGAATGCTTCATGGCGCAGCGCGGCAAGGTGCGCGACGGCGGCCTGCTGCGGCCGCTGTGCGAGACGGCGCCGAAGGCCGGTGCCTGGGCCTGGAACGACATGGGCGCCGATGCGCGGCGGCTGCGCGATGCCTACCAGGCGCACGGGCCCTCGGGCCTGAGCTGGGCGGGGCAGCCGTCGCGCCGCGTCGATGCGCTGGTGGTGCAGGCCAGCGAGGACGTGCTGTTCGACATGGGCGAGGGCCTGCGCAACTGGCGTCAGCTCAAGGCCGGCGGCGGCGACGTGCGGCTCATGGTGCTGCGCTCGGGCCATGTGAATCCGCGCGCGGGGCAGCGCGACAAGCCGGCGCGCTGCGGCAATGTCGATGCGATGGACGCGATGCTCGGCTGGCTCGATGCCAGGCTGCGCGACATCGAGCCGGCCGCGCCTTCGGTGCCCCAGCTGTGCATCGCGCTCGACGACGGCACGGCCTTCGAGGGCGCGGCACCGATCGCGGCGCAGTCAAGCGCGGCCCTCGCGCGCACCGAGGTGCGCGCGGGTTCGTCGGCGCCGGTCTTCGTTCCCTTGCCGACCGATGCGCCGCGCGGCGCGGTGCTGGCCGGCGTGCCCGAGGCCGAGCTCGACGTGCGGGCGGCCGGCGGACCCGGCGTGGCGCTGGTGGGGCTCGCGCTGCGCCGCAACGGCGAGCTGATGCTGCTGTCGGACCAGGTGGTGCCCGCGCCGCCGGGGCGGCAACGCATCGCGCTCGGCGGCGTGGCCGCGCGCCTGCGTCCCGGCGACGAGCTCGGCGTGGCGCTGTTCGCCACGCATGCGCAGTACGTCTGGGCGCCCGCGTCGGGCGCGCCGGTGGCCGGCATCGCCGGCGACAACGCCTATGCGGTCTCGGGCCGCGTGTGGCTGCCGCTGGCGGCCGAGGGCACGGCGCGGTAGGCACGCAGCGCATCGAGGTCGCGCAAGGTCACGACCTGGTAGCCGAGGGTGAGCAGGCCCTCGGCCTCGAGCCGCCGCAGCGCCGCGTTGAGCCGCGGGCGCGACATGTTGCAGTAGAGCGCGAGCTCGGCCTGGGACACCTGCAGCTCGAGCGAGCGCGGCGGAAAGCCCGCGGGGCTGAACAGCGAGGCCAGGCTCTGCGCGACCTTGGCGACCGGGTCGAGCGTGCGGTCCGACAGCGTGACGGCCATCGACTGCGTGAGCCGTTCGCTCAGCAGCTGCAGCACGAAGCGGTTGAAGGCACGGTTGCCGTCGAGCAGGTGGAAGAAGGCCGCCTTCGGCATCTTGATGACCACCGCGTCGGACAGCGCCACCGCGTCGCAGAAGCGCGGTTCGTTGCGGATCAGCTCGACCTCGCCGACCCAGCTGAAGGCCTGGCCCATGAAGGTCACGGGCTTGCCCGAAGCCGAGGTGGTGCACAGCTTCATGCTGCCGCGCCCCATGCCGACCCAGTGCTCGGCCGAATCGCCGCGGTGCCAGATGGCCTGGCCCGCGGCGAGCTCGACGAAGCGCAGCTGCGGCAGCAGCACTTCGGCTTCGTCGTCGCTCAGCGTGTGGGCCCAGACGCAGCCGCGCCAGCGCGACTTGAGCGAGGCGATCTCGCCGGGGTCCATACGGCGTCCGGCGGCCTGTCGCGGCTCAGGCCGCTTCGGTTTCCTGGTACTCGCCCACGGGCACGCAGCTGCAGAACAGGTTGCGGTCGCCGTAGACGTTGTCGACGCGGCCGATCGGCGGCCAGTACTTGGCGTCCTTGAGCCCGGCCAGCGGGAAGGCGCCGAGTTCGCGCGCGTAGGGATGGCCCCATTCGCTGCCGAGCAGGCTCGCGGCCGTGTGCGGCGCGTGCTTGAGCGGGTTGTCGTCCTTCGGCCAGACGCCTTCCTCGATGCGGCGGATCTCGCCGCGGATGGCGATCATCGCCTCGATGAAGCGGTCGAGCTCGGCCAGCGGCTCGCTCTCGGTCGGCTCCACCATCAAGGTGCCAGGCACCGGGAAGCTCAGCGTGGGCGCATGGAAGCCGTAGTCGATCAGGCGCTTGGCGACGTCCTCGGCGGTGACGCCGCTGGTGTCCTTGAGCGGGCGCAGGTCGAGGATGCACTCGTGCGCGACGTGGCCGTTAGGGCTCGCGTACAGCGTGGGATAGTGGTCCTTGAGCCGCGCGCTGATGTAGTTGGCGCTGAGGATCGCGGTCTCGGTCGCGGCCTGCAGGCCCTTCGCGCCCATCATGCGGCAGTACATCCAGCTGATCGGCAGCACGGCCGCATTGCCCAGCGGCGCGGCCGACACGGCACCCACGCCATGGCCCGAGACGCCCGCGGTCGCATGGCCCGGCAGGTAGGGCACGAGATCCTCGACCACGCAGACCGGGCCCACGCCCGGGCCGCCGCCGCCGTGCGGGATGCAGAAGGTCTTGTGCAGGTTCAAGTGGCTCACGTCGCCGCCGAACTCGCCCGGCGCGGCCACGCCCACCAGCGCGTTCATGTTGGCGCCGTCGACGTACACGCGCCCGCCGTGCGCATGCACCAGCTCGCACAGCTCCTTCACGCGGGTCTCGAACACGCCGTGCGTGCTCGGGTAGGTGATCATCACCGCGGCCAGGTTCCTGCCGTGCTTCTCGCAGGCGCGCTTCAGGTCGTCGAGGTCGACGTTGCCCTGCGCGTCGCAGGCCGTCACCACCACCTGCAGGCCCACCATCTGCGCGCTCGCGGGATTGGTGCCGTGCGCCGACGAGGGAATCAGGCAGATGTTGCGGTGGCCTTCGCCCTGGGCCTCGTGGAAGGCGCGGATCGCCAGCAGGCCCGCGTACTCGCCCTGCGAGCCGGCATTGGGCTGCAGGCTGATGCCCGCGTAGCCGGTGGCTTCGCAGAGCCAGGCGCGCAGCTGGGCGTCGAGCTGGGCATAGCCCTGCAGCTGCTCGGCCGGCGCGAAGGGATGGATGTTCGCGAACTCGGGCCAGGTGATCGGGATCATCTCGCTGGTCGCGTTGAGCTTCATGGTGCAGCTGCCCAGCGGGATCATGCTGCGGTCGAGCGCGAGGTCCTTGTCCGACAGGCTGCGGATGTAGCGCAGCATCGCGGTCTCGCTCTTGTGGGTGTTGAACACCGGATGCGAGAGGAAGGCGCTCGCGCGGCGCAGCGCCTGCGGGATGCGCGGCGCGGTGTTGGCGGCCAGCTCCTCGAAGCGCGGCATCGGCGTGCCGGCGGGCACGAACAGCGCCCACAGGGTCTCGACGTCGGCGCGCGTGCTGGTCTCGTCGAGCGAGATGCCAAGGTGCTGCTGCAGCCGCTGGCGCAGGTTCACGTTGGCGGCCTGCGCGCGCTCGAGGATCTTCGCGGTGTCCTCGCCGGTGCGGATGGTCAGCGAATCGAAGGCGGTCTCGTTGACCGGCTCGCGGCCCATCTGGGCCAGGCCGCGCGCGAGGATGGCGGTGAGCGCGGCCACGCGCTGCGCGATGCGCGTGAGGCCGTCGGGGCCGTGGTAGACCGCGTACATGCTCGCGACCACCGCGGGCAGCACCTGCGCGGTGCAGATGTTCGAGGTCGCCTTCTCGCGCCGGATGTGCTGCTCGCGCGTCTGCAGCGCGAGGCGGTAGGCGGGGCGGCCATGGGTGTCGACGCTCACGCCGACCAGGCGGCCCGGCAGCGAGCGCTTGAAATCGTCGCGGCAGGCCAGGTAGGCCGCGTGCGGGCCGCCGTTGCACAGCGGCATGCCGAAGCGCTGGGTGGTGCCGCAGACGATGTCGGCATCCCATTCGCCGGGCGGCGCGAGCAGGGTCAGCGCCAGCAGGTCGGCCGCGACGCAGAAGGCCGCGCCGTACTGGTGCGCATGGCCCGCGAGCGGGCGCAGGTCGTGCACGTGACCGGTGGTGGCCGGGTACTGCGCCAGCACGCCGAAGAATTCGCCGCTGGCCATCAGGTGCGGCAGGGTTTCCGAAGCGGTGCTGACCTTGACCTCGATGCCCAGCGGCGCGGCGCGGGTCTTCACCACCTCGATGGTCTGCGGATGGCAGTCGCCCGAGACCAGGAACACGTTGCTCTTGCTTTTGACGCTGCGCTTGGCCAGCGTCATCGCCTCGGCGGCCGCGGTGGCCTCGTCGAGCATCGAGGCATTGGCGATCGCCATGCCCGTGAGGTCGCAGACCATGGTCTGGAAGTTGACCAGCGCCTCCATGCGGCCCTGCGAGATCTCGGCCTGGTAGGGCGTGTAGGCCGTGTACCAGGCCGGGTTCTCGAGGATGTTGCGCAGGATCACGCCCGGCGTGTGGGTGCCGTAGTAGCCCTGGCCGATGAAGTTGCGGAACACCTTGTTCTTCGCCGCGATCGCCTTGAGCTCGGCCAGCGCGTCGGCCTCGGCGGCCGGTGCCGGCAGCCGCATCGGCTTGCTGCGCCGGATCGCCGCGGGCACGATGCCGTCGATGAGTTCGGCGCGCGTGGCCGACCCGATCACGGGCAGCATGCGCGCCTCGTCGTCGGCATCGATGCCGATGTGGCGGGCGATGAATTCCTCGGCGTTCTCGAGTTCTTGCAGGGTGGGCAGGGCGGCGGGGGTGGGCATGGCGGGCAGGGGAGGAAGGGGCGGGGGGAGCGGACTTCCGGACGCAGAGGACGCGAAGGTTACGCAAAGGGCGCGAAAGAATTCGATGAAAAAAGAACCAGGCAGAGGGCGATGCCGAAGCCGGTTCTCCTTTTTGCGTTCTTCGCGAAACCTTCGCGTCCTCTGCGTCCGGCAATCCGATTTCGGAACTTAGGCTTCTTCGGCGAACTTGCCGTAGGCGGTTTCGTCCATCAGCGCGTCGAGCTGCGCCGGTTCGGACAGCTTGACCTTGAAGAACCAGCCTTCGGCCAGCGGCGCGCTGTTGGCGAGCGAGGGGTCGGCGCGCAGCGCTTCGTTGACTTCGGTGATCTCGCCCGAGACGGGCATGAACACGTCGGCCGCGGCCTTCACCGATTCGACGACGCCGGCGACATCGCCCTGGGCGAAGCTCTTGCCGACCTCGGGCAGGTCGACGAAGACCACGTCGCCCAGCGCGTCCTGCGCATGGACGGTGATGCCGACCGTGGCGTTGCCGCCCTCGGCCTGCACCCATTCGTGGTCCTTGGTGTACTTGATGGTCATGTTGAAAAACTCCTCGTGGATAAAAAGTGGCCGATGCCGGGGCGTAGGTTAGCCGCGACGGCGGTCCGCCGGATGTCCGGTCGTCAGCCGCGGTAGTAGCGCGTCGGCACGAAGGGCAGGGTCGACACCTCCATCGGCACCGGCTTGCCGCGCACGATGGCCTGCACCCCGGGTGCCGGGCTCGGCGAAGGCGGTGGCCACGTAGCCCATGGCGACCGGCCGGTCGGCCGTCGGGCCCAGCAGGCCGCTGGTGACCTGGCCGATGTCCTGGCCCTCGAAGGACTGCAGCGGCGTACCGTCGCGCACCGGGATGCGCTCGAGCGCGACCAGGCCGACGCGGCGGCGCTTGAGCGTGTCGTGGTCGAGATGGCCGGCCGCGCCGGTGGCCGCCACGAGCTGGGCCAGGATCTTCTCGGCGCCGGGGAAGCCGCCCGCGCGCGCGCCGCCCGTGCGGCGCACCTTCTGGATCGCCCAGTTGAGCGAGGCCTCGACCGGCGTGGTGCTGGTGTCGATGTCGCTGCCGTAGAGGCACAGGCCGGCCTCGAGCCGCAGGGAGTTGCGCGCGCCCAGGCCGATGGGCTCGACCTCGGGCTGGGCCAGCAGCAGCCGGGCCAGCGCCTCGGCGTCCTTCGCGGCGACCGAGATCTCGAAGCCGTCCTCGCCGGTGTAGCCGCTGCGCGTGACGAAGGCGGCTATGCCGCCGATCTGCACCGCGCCGCCGGTCATGAACACGAAACGCTCGATGCCGGGAGACAGCCGCGCCAGCGTGGCCGCGGCCTGCGGGCCCTGCAGCGCGAGCAGCGCCTGCTCGGGCAGCGGCTGCACCTGGCAGCGCTGGCCGATCCTCTGCTGGATGTGGGCGATGTCGGCCACCTTGCAGGCGCCGTTGACGATCACGAACAGCGAGCCGTTGCCTTCGTTGAAGAACATCAGGTCGTCGAGGATGCCGCCCTGGTCGTCGAGCAGCAGGCCGTAGCGCTGCTTGCCCGCGGGCAGGTCGATCACGTCGACCGGCATCAGGGTCTCGAAGGCGGCCGCGGCATCGGGGCCGGACAGGCGCAGCTGGCCCATGTGGGAGATGTCGAACAGGCCCGCGGCCGCGCGCGTATGTTTGTGCTCGGCCATCAGGCCGGCGGGGTACTGGACCGGCATCGAATAGCCGGCAAACGGCACCATGCGGGCGCCGAGTTCCAGGTGCAGCGCGTGCAGCGGGGTCTTGAGCAGTTCGGATTCGGGGGCGGAAGCAGCCACGGGGCACTCCTGGGGGCAGCAATCGAATGCCATGGCTCGCGCCATGGGGCCACCCCTGCTGTCCGCTTTACCTGAGAGATTCGCCCCACGATCGGGGTTTGCTCCTTCGGTGGACCGGGCGCCTGCGGCACCGGCCTCTCTCCAGCAAGGAAACGCCGTCCCGCGAAGGCCGGCGCTGTGTCAGTCCTTTTGCCTGAGCGTTCGGGGGTTCCCCTGCGCCTTCGGCGGCCCCGTGCGGGGCTCTCTCCTGACCCGGGCGAGTGTAGTGGATTGCGGGCGGCTTCAGCCGCGGTCGCGCAGCCGGTCCGACAGTGATCGGCAGATGGCGTCGTGGGCCCGGCCGGCGGCGGCCGAGTGGGCGAAGAAGCCGAAGAACGGGTGGAACATGTCGTCGAAGGCCAGCAGCCGGGGTCGGAACGCCGGCCGCCTCGAGCCGGTGCGCGTAGGCCAGGCCTTCCTCGCGCAGCGGGTCGTGGCCGGCGACGGCGATCAGGGTCGGCGGTAGGTCCGCGACGTTCGCCGCGCGCAGCGGAGACGGCGGCACCTCGGCGGCGCGGTGGGCCGAGGCCCCCATGCAGAGCCGGGCGATCTCGCGCAGGTCGGCGGGCGCGAGCATCGGGTAGTCGATGCCGCGGGCCTCGATCGCGGCCACGTCGCGCGCCATGTCCAGGCCCGGCACCACCAGCAGCTGGGCCGCCAGCGGCCGCGCATGGCCGCGCAGCGCCAGCGCGGCGCAGGCGGCCAGGTTGGCGCCCGCGCTTTCGCCGGCCAGGGCGACCCGGGACGGATCGCCGCCAAGGGTTTCCGCATGGTCCAGCGCCCAGCGGGTCGCGGCCAGCGCATCGTCGTGCGCGGCCGGGAACGGATGCTCGGGCGCCAGCCGGTAGTCCACCGAGACCACCACCGCTTCGACGTCGCGGCAGAGCTTGCGCGCGATGTCGTCCATCAGTTCGACGCTGCCGAGCACGAAGCCGCCGCCGTGCAGGAACACCACGGTGGGCAGCACAGCGTCGGCCGAGACGGGCCGGTAGACCCGCACCGGCACGCGCAGGCCCTGGTGTTCGGCGATGCGGTCCTCGGTGGAAGCCACGACCGGCAGCGTCGTGCGCCCGCGCGCCGCCATCACCGCGCGGCGCATGCGTTCGCGCGCCTCGCCGGGCGTGCCGGAGAACGGCGGCGGTGCCTTGTTCGCGCGCATCGCCGCGACGATCGCGGCGAGCTCGGGATCGAGCGGCGCGCTCATTGCAGCCCCAGCACATAGGCCTGCGAATCCGCCGCGCGCTGCCGCAGCCGATCGAGGTCCACATCGAGCAGGCGGCCGTCGCGCTTCACCGGCCTCCCCGCGACGAACACGCTGTCGACATTGCCCGGATGGGCCGCCAGCACCACCGCGCCGACCGCGTCGGAGACCGGCGCGAGGTTCAGATCGTCGGCGCGGATCAGCACCACGTCGGCCTGCTTGCCCGGCGTGAGCGAGCCCACCTTGTGCGCCAGCCCGTTCGCCTGCGCGCCGGCCACGGTGGCGAAGCCCAGCACGTCGCGCAGGCCCAGCGTCGCCGGAGCGTTCGTCGTCTTCGAATGGCCGCCGCCCATCCACGAGCGGTAGTACGCCAGGGCATGGCGCATCTGCGTGAACATGTCGCCCGCGCACTTGGTCTCGGTGTCGCCGCTGAGGCTGGGCCGGATGCCCACGGCCAGCAGCCGGTCGAACGGGATGTCGCCCATGCCCTGCGCATTGAGCTCGCAGTGCACGCCGAGCGAGGCGCTGACGCCGGCGTCGGCCATCATCGCGAACTCGTCATGGTGCGAGCAGCAGCAGTGCACGAAGGTCAGGTCGTCGCCGAGCACGCCGGCCTCGTGCATCTGCGCGATGCCGCGCACGGCGGCGTTGCGCGCGTAGGCGCCCATGTGGATGCTCGAGCGGATGCCGAGTTCGCGCGCCAGCCGCAGGTCGCCGAGCCAGGTCTCGCGCTGCGCCATCTCGGGGCCGCGCGCGGCCATCGCGAGCGTGAGCAGCTGGTCGTCGCTCGAGAAGTAGCGCTCACGCAGCCGCCTGATGTCCTGCGGATGGCCGCGCTCGCTGCCGAACATCCACGAGGCGCCGTCGACCAGCGGCCAGCCGTGCGCGAACACGCCGCGGATGCCGGCGTCGCGCAGCGCCGCGATCGCCGCATCGGAATGCTCGGGGCTGTTCTGCACGTGCGACCAGTCGAGCATGGTGGTGATGCCGCTGTCGAGCGCCGCGACCGCGCCCAGCAAGGTGCCGGTGTAGACGTCCTCGGGACGGTAGGCCGCGCCCTTGGCGCCCAGCATCTCGGCGAAGTAGATCTGCGAATCGATGTCGGCATAGCGATGCCGCACGCAGCTCTGCCAGGTGTGGCGATGGGTGTCGACGAAGCCGGGCAGCACGATCATGCGGTCCGCCTCGATCCGTTCGGCCTGGGGGGCATCGATGCGCGGCGCGATCGCGACGATGCGCTCGCCCTCGATCAGCACATCGCCGCGGCGCAGCTCGCCGATGTCCGGGTCCATGCTCAGCACCCAGCCGCCCGCGATCAGCAATGGCCTGTCGTCGTTCTTCATCGCATCACCTCCTCATCCAGCGCGAGAGTTCGGCCTCGACCTCGGCGGCGCGCGCTACGTCCGCGCCGGCCCAGGCCACATAGGCATCGGGCCGCACCAGCATCGCCTGCACGCCGCGCATGGCGGGCGGCACGCGCGCCACGCGGGCCGGCACCAGGGTCACGGGCAGGCCATGCAAGTCCAGCGATTCGAACTGGCGCGAATTGCCTTCGAGATCGAGCAGCAAAAAGCGCCGCTCGCGCAGCAGCTCGGCGACGCGCACCGAGCGGCCGTCGCGCGTGACGAGGTCGAAGTCGGGCAGCCGCTGGCCGGCCTGCGGGTGGCGGTCGGCTTCTCCCGCGCGACCTGGGTAGGGCTGCTCGAGCCCGCACAACTCGAGCACCAGCTGGCGCTGCACCTCGGGCAGCGGAATGATGTGCCGCGCGAGCCGGCGCTTGAGCGCCACCGCATCGGGCTCGAAGTTGAACTGCAGCACGCACTGCGCCTTCACGCTCTCGAGCAGCGCATGCATCACCGGCAAGCGTTCGGCGTCGTAGCTGTCCAGCGTGGCCTCGTCGGCCACGCCCGTGACGACGTTCGCGAGCTTCCAGCCCAGGTTGAAGGCATCCTGCAGGCAGAAGTTCATGCCGACGCCGCTGGCCGGGTAGTGGATGCGCGCCGATTCGCCGACCAGGAACACGCGCCCCTGGCGCAGGCGGGGCACGGCGCGCATCTGATCGTCGAAGCGCGAGGCCCAGCGGAAGCCCTCGATGCCGTAGTCGCTGCCGAGCACGTCGCGCAGGCACTGCTTCGCTTCCTCGAGCGTCACCGGCTCGTCCTTGGTCGCATGGCGGCGATCGCGGTGCACGATGTTGAAGCGCGTGATGCCCTCGCCGAAGGCATAGCCGCGCACCCAGCCCATCTCGTTGTCGGCGCCGGTGCGGCCGCCGGGCCAGGGCGCGCTGAGTTCGGCGTCGATCACGATGCCGCGGAAGGTGCCCGAGTGGCCCTCGAAGGGCATGCCGCACTGGGTTCGCACGGTGCTGCGGCCGCCATCGGCGCCCACCAGGTACCTGGCGCGCAGGGTCGATGTTGCGCCCGACGGGTCGGCAACCTCGATCTCCACGCCCTCCGTGTCCTGCCGCACGGCGCGTACCTCGGCACCGCGGCGAAGCTCGGCGCCGCTTTCGGCCGCCCAGTCCCAGAGGATCTCCTCGGTCAGGTTCTGCGGCAGCCCGAGCGTGAAGCCGAAGCGGGTGTCGAGGTGCTCCCACTCGATCGACTGGAAACCGGCCCAGATGTGGCTCGAGCGGAAGGGGTAGTCGAGGATCTGCCTCGTGCGCTCGATGAAGCGGTCGGCGATGCCGCGCGCATCGAACAGCTCGAGCACGCGCGGCAGCAGCGTGCCCGCGCGCGACTGCACGCCCTCGACGCGCCGCTCCAGCACCAGCGTGCGCGCGCCCGAACCCGCCAACTCGGCCGCCATGGTCAGCCCCGAGGGGCCGCCACCGACGACGATCACGTCCCACTGCATTGAATCTCCGGTCACTCGATCTCCTTGGAAGAAAACTTTTTAGAAGGCGTGCGTCATGCCGACCTCGAACGCCGACTGGCGGCGGCCTCCGGCCACGGCCTGGCTGCGCAGCACCGCCTTCTGCCCGGGCCCCGCCTTCTGCAGCACGCCGAGCAGGTACAGGCTGGTGCGCTTGGACAGCGCGTAGTCGATGTGGCCGTGCACCTGGTCCCAGCGGTAGCTCGCGAGCTTCGTGAGCGAATAGCCGCCGCCGATGCGCAGCTGGTTCGTGAGGTACTTGTAGGCGCCGACGTCGATGGTTCGCGCGGTCTCCGTCTGCTGCAGCCCGGCCGCCGACAGGCGCGTGTGGCTGTAGTTGCCCATCCAGCGCCAGCCGTCGCTGGTGTAGGCCAGCCCGACCGTGGCCGTGTCCTGCGTCTGCGACAGCGTCGTGCCCGGCGCCTTGGCGACGTCGACGCCGTAGAGGCTGGGGACGCCGAGCCGGGTCGCGGGTGCAAAAGGAATGCCCTTGACCGACTCCCAGATCGCGAGCGCCTGCAGCGGCCCGCTGGCGTAGCTGAGTTCCGCGCCGACGGCGCGCCCGACGTTGGTGGTCGAGTCCGCCTCCGCGAAGCCGTACATCGCGCCGAACTGGAAGCCGCCGAACACCGGCGACTTGTACTTGACCAGGTTGCTCAGCGCGTTGCCGACCGTGCGGTCCAGGTTGCCGGGATGGGTGGCGAGCAGCGAGGTGTAGCGCTCCGAAGTGAAGGGCGTCGCGTCGGCGAGCAGGTCGTACATCGCGCCGAGCGTGAGCGTGCCCCAGGTGCCCGAGCTCAGGCCCAGGTAGCTCTCGAGCGGCGCGAGGGTTCCGCTGTCGACGAAGACCGAGTTGCTCCAGCGGAAGATCGCGCGCAGGTCGCCGCCCAGCGATTCGCTGCCGGTCAGTGCGAGGAAGGGCGCGGCATGCGTCGAGGTCATCTGCAGCTGGCTGCGGCCGCCCGAGTCGCGGGTGTAGAGCACGCCGCTGCCGAGCAGGCCCGACAGCTTGAGTTCCGATTGGGCCTGCGCGCCCTGCGCCAGCGAGAGTCCCGACAGGGCGAGCAGCAGGGCCTGGGTGTTGCGTTGGATCATGAGGGTGTGGCTCCCGGAAGGCTGCTGCGGGATCACGACGACATCCGCCGCTCGAGGGCCACGCCCGACGTCTCGCGCCGCGCGAGCCGCCCGCCGAGCAACAGCGCCGCGCCGACCGCGACGCAGCCCGAGAGCGCGAACACCGTGGCCATCGCCGAGGGCAGGGCCAGCGCCTGGCCCTCGTAGAGATGGCGCGCCACCAGCGCGATCAGCGTGGGCGAACCCGACTGCGCGATCAGTCCGTTGAGCACCAGCACGATCGCCATCACCATGCCGATGCCGCCGGCCGGCACGGTCCGGGCCACGAAGGTCGAGGCGACCGCCATGAAGCTCCACGAGCACAGCACCACGAGCGCATCGAGCACCCAGAAGGTGGTGAGGTCGCCGGTCAGGCACATCGACACGCTGAACACGGTGGCGGCCCCGGCCACCACGGCACCGATGCGCGCGACCGTCGCCAGCCCGGCGGCGCGTTCCAGCGCCACGCCGACCAGCCACAGGCCGAGCGGGCCCATGGTCAGCAGCAGGCCGCCCTGCATCAGGCCGATGTCGCGCAACTCCACGCCGTAGCGGCGCGCGATCATGGTGGGCACCCAGGCCGCCATGCCGAAGCCGATCATCGAGCTGCCGACCGCGAAGGCGAACAGCGGCACGAACAGCCGCCGCTGGCCGGCCAGCCAGCGCAGCACGGTGCGCAGGCTCTCCTGCGGACGGGCGGCGGCATCGCGCTGCGAGCGCGGGTCCTTGAAGCAGAAGATCAGCAGGCTCAGCGGCAGGCCGGCCACGCCGATCATGAACAGCGTCAGCTGCCAGGCCGAGACCTCGCCGACGAAGGGCAGCGCATGGATGCCCGAGGCCTGCACCAGGTGCAGCAGCGGTCCGCCGAGCACCAGCGAGAGACCCGTGCCCAGCATCATCGACATGGTGTAGACCGAGAGCGCGCGGGCGCGGCGCTGGTCGTCCACGCCATCGCGGATCAGCGAATAGGAAGAGGGCGGCGTCAGCGCCTCGGCGGCACCGACGACGGCGCGCGCGATCACCAGCGCGATGAAGGCGGTGGCCGCCGCGTTGGCCGCCACCGCCGCCGACCAGACCAGCACGCCGGTGGCGATCACGAGGCGGCGGTCGAAGCGGTCGGCCAGCCAGCCGGCCGGCAGGCCGACCAGGATGTTGGCGACCGCGAAGGCGGTGCCGATCAGGAAGCTGATCTGGATGTCGCTGACGCCGAAGTCGCGCTGGATCGGACCGACCATCAGAACCAGGATGTTCTTGTCGATCTGGGCCAGCATGTTCAGCAGGGTCAGGCAGGCCACCAGGGCCCACTGCGCGCGTGCGCGCTTGCGTTGGTCTTGCATCTTGTCTCCGGTTGCTTGTTCTGCGAGCTCGCGATGGCTCGGTGGAGGCGGATGATCCGGGGCCGCGATGCATATGCAAAATTCATTCTTTAAATGCAATGCATTTGCCGTGCAAATTGCCGAAGATCCGCGCACACCAAGGAGACGACCCATGCGCTTCAACAAACTCGACCTCAACCTGCTGGTGGTGCTCGATGCCGTGCTGACCACGCGCAGCGTGAGCCGCGCCGCCGAGAGGCTGTACCTGAGCCAGCCGGCGACCAGCCTGTCGCTGAGCCGGCTGCGCGAGTACTTCGAGGACGAACTGCTGGTGCCGGTGGGCAAGACGCAGGTGCCGACCGCGCTCGCCAACGAGCTGATGAAGCCGGTGCGCGACGTGCTGCTGCAGCTGCAGACCATCACGCGCGCGCGGCCCGGCTTCGACCCGGCCACCTCGACCCGGCGCTTCACCATCGAGTCCTCGGACTACGTGATCAGCGTGCTGCTGTCCGAGGTGGTGCGGCGCGCGGCCACGCTCGCGCCGCTGATGCAGTTCGACCTGCGCGCGATGAGCCCGCAGATGCGCGAGCACCTCGACAGCGGCGAGATCGAGCTGCTGATCTCGCCCGACTTCGCGATCGTGCCCGGGCATCCGTCCGAGCCGCTGTTCGAGGACACCTTCTCGTGCCTGCTGTGCCTCGACCAGCCGGTCAAGGGCAAGCGGCTCGGCGCCGAGCAGTACTTCGAGTCCGCCCACGTCGGCATCGAATGGGCCGGCGGCCGGCGCGTGACCTTCGACGCGCGGCTCATCTCCACCGGCCGGCGCACGCGTCGTCAGGACGTGATCGCGCCCAACTTCACGCTGGTGCCGGAACTGCTGCTGGGCACCGCGCGCATCGCCACCCTGCCGACGCGGCTCGCGCACCAGATGGCGCGGCGCTTTCCGCTGCAGTTGCAGCCCTGTCCCATCGAGATCCCGGGCTTCACCGAGAAGCTGCAATGGCACAAGCACCAGGACCGAGATCCGGCGATCGTCTGGCTGCGCTCGCTGCTGCGCGAGACCGCGCAGTCGTTGCCCGAAGTGAAGAGCCTGAAGGTCGCGCGGCCGGCCGCGCGCTCAGCGTCGCCGCGGCGGCGCGCCTGAGCTCAGTGCACCACTTCGGCCGGCGGCAGCAGCCGGTCGATGCGCTCGCGCAATGACTCGGCGCGCTCGGTGCCGGCCGTCTTCTCGACCTCGGTCAGCATCAGCGCGGCGATGGTCAGCATCGCCTCGCGGTCGCGCGCCTCGCGCAGCGCGTCGCGCATCTGCAGCGCGAAGCGTGGATCGCGGCGCACGAACATGCGCTCGCAGATGTCGAACAGGAACATGCGCGTGGTGGCCAGCGAGCGCTTGCCGTCGAAGGTGTCGGCGGCGGTCGAGACGTGGATGGGTTCGACGGCCGGCGCGGGCTGCGGTGCGGGCATTGCCTCGGCCGCGGCTTCGGCGGCCTTCGGATCGTGCAGGTAGCCGCGCTCCACCAGCGTCATCAGCGCCTGCTCGGCTTCGCCGCGGCTCGCGAACAGCGGGCTGAAGTCGGTCAGCGAACGGCGACCGTCGGCCATCAGCAGCAACGCCCGTTCGCGCTGGCTCAGGGTGCGCTGCCCGCCCTGGAGTTCGTCGCGCGCCTTGTCGGTCTTGGTGGGAAACATGCGGTGCCGCCGGGTCCGGGATGGAGCCCGAGCTTCACGGATGAGCGTGACACCCTCATGAAGCGCAGAGCACCAAAGACCTCAGTGGCGGCGCACGCTGCAAGCGCGCGCCGTTCACTGCCAGCGACATACGCGGCGGTGGCGTTAGCCGCCCGCGCTTTCCTTGCGGATCAGCCAGCGCCCATCGACGCGCTGCAGCTCGAGCGTCTTGCGGCCGCTCTCCTTGATCTTGTCGGCGGCGTAGCTCTGCTTGAACTTCGCGGTGGCCGTGTTCCCGTTGATGCTGACCACCAGGTTGTCGACCTTCACGCTGATGCTCGACTTGTTGCCGATGCGCTTGCGGCGCTCTTCTTCCCAGGCCTTGTGGCTGCTGCCCTTGGCGGGCTGGAAGTCGCTCGCGTAGCTGGCGAGGTACTTGTCGACGTCCTTCGAGGCCCAGGCGGCGGCCCAGGCGCGCACGGCGGCCTCGACCTCGGCCGGCGCGGCGGCGGCCGCGGCGGGCGCAGGCGCGGGGGCCGCGGCGGGAGCCGGTGCGGCTGCGGCCGGCGCTGCTGCCGCAGGGGCCGCAGCGGGGGCCGGCGCCGCTGCCGGTGCGGGTGCCTTCGCGGGTGCATCGGCCGCCACGGCCGGTGCGACTGCACAGAGGCCGGCCAGGGCCGCCGCCGCGAGCACGGCACCTGCGGAGAGACGGGGAAGGAATCGATTCATGCGCTTGTCCTGGTTGTGTTGATGTCGGAACCGTTCGCCGAGGGCGTTTTTCGATTCTGGCAGTGAAACCCGGCCCGCATGTGTCGGATCGTCGCGGCTGTACGCCCGCCGCAACGACAGGTCCGCGCGCACTCACCGGTTCCGGTGGTCAGGCGGCGCGCGCGGGCCGCGGCGCGATCGTGGCCGCGTCGAGCGAGCGGTTGCGCATGCGCAGCGACAGCACCGCCGCCACGCACAGCACGCACAGCACCGCGCTCAAGGTCACGCCCAATCCGCGCGCATCAGACAGCAGGCCGAACAGCGGCGACACCAGGCCACCCACCGAGAGCGCGAGTCCCAGCGTGATGCCGCTGGCCGTGGCCGGGTTGCGCGGCAGGTAGTCCTGCGCCAGCGTCACCTGCGCCGCGAAGGGCAGGAACATGCACAGCCCCAGCAGCGCCGTGCAGGCCAGCGCCCAGGCGGGCGAGGACGCGAGCACCAGCCCGGCCATGGCCGGCACCGCGAGCAGGTAGCCCGCGCGGATCGTGCCCATGCGCCCGATGCGGTCGCCGAGCCAGCCACCCAGCAGGGTGCCCACGGCACCGGCGGCGGTGAAGCCGGTCAGCGCCACCGCGCCCTGGAAGGCCGAGCCGTGCAGGTCGCGCGTGATGCGCAGCGAGAGCATCGACAGCACCGTCACGTAGGGGATCGACCAGCCGACGATGGTGGCCACCAGCAGCGCGAAGGCGCGCCAGTCGTTCGGCGCTCGCTGCGCCGCGGCCTGCGCGCGCCGGGCCGCGCCGGCCCTTGCCGCGTTCGCCGCGCCCTGGCCGCGGTTGGCCAGCAGCCACACGGCGCCCATCGCCAGCGCGGGCAGCCCGAGCAGGTAGCTGCGCGACAGCGCGCCGCCGCCGACCACCGTGGTGGCGAGCACCGGCGCGAACGAGGCGCCGATGGTGCCGCCGACCGAGAACACGCTCATCGCCTTCTGCGAGGCGCCGCCGGCCGCGCGCGCGGCCACGGTGGCGCTCGGGTGGTAGGCCGCGATGCCGAGGCCGCACAGCACGGTCGCGAGCCAGGTCCAGAGGTAGTTCGAGCCCAGGCCCGCGAGCACCAGGCCCAGCGCCGCGACCAGGAAGCCCACCGGCACCAGCCAGGGCCGCGGATGGCGGTCGGCATACAGGCCGAACAGCGGCTGCACCACGCTCGACAGCCCGGTGGCCGCGAGCATCAGCCCGCTCACGGCCGTGTAGCTGTAGCCGCGCTCCAGCACCATCAGCGGCAGCAGCGCGGGCACCAGGCCCTGGTAGAGATCGTTGACGGCGTGGGTGCCGGTGAGAAGCCCGAGGCGGCCCTTGTTCATCGGCGGCCTCCCGGCGTGGCCGGCGGCGGATTGCATTGCATGCGATAGCCCTTTCTGTGAAACCTCGTGTCGAGGCCGGGCCATGCTAGGAAGCCATGCGAAGATGATCTCGCTACGAAAGTACAAGGATCGTCGAGAAATGGACAAGATGCAGCCGCCCATCGAATTCGACCTGCGCCCCACGCACGGCGAGTCGACGCCGCGCGCCGTCGCGGTGCTGGCCACCGATGCGGTGGGCGACTCGGAGATTCCGCCGCACAGCCACCGGCGCGGCCAGCTGATCCATGCGATCTCGGGCGTGATGATCGTGCGCGCCGAAGCCGGCAGCTGGGTGGTGCCGCCGGGGCGCGGCGCCTGGCTGCCGCCCGGCATGGTGCACGGCATCCGCATGGCGGGCGACGTGCGCATGCGCACCGTCTTCGTCGAGCCTGGCACCCGCGCCGGCCTCGGCGCCGACTGCCGCGTGATCCCGGTCGATGCGCTGCTGCGCGAGCTCATCGTGGCCGCGATCGCGCTGCCGCTGGACTATGCGCGGGGCGGGCGCGACGAACGCGTGATGGAGCTGATCCTCGACGAGATCGAGCGCGCTCCCGCGCTCTCGCTGCATGTGCCGATGCCGCGCCATGCGCGCCTGGCGGCGCTGTGCGAGGAGCTGGTGCGCGATCCCGCGCTGCCGGTCTCGCTCGAGGCCTGGGCGAAGCGGCTGCACATGAACGCGCGCACGCTGGCGCGCCTGTTCCAGCGCGAGACCGGCATGAACTTCGGCGCCTGGTGCCGGCAGGCGCGGCTGCTGCTGAGCCTGCCGCGGCTGGCGGCCGGCGCTTCGATCCTCGAGCTGGCGCTGGCGCACGGCTACGAGAGCCCGAGCGCCTACGCCGCGATGTTCCGCCGCACGCTGGGCATGCCGCCGAGCCAGTACCTGCAGCGCGAGGCCTAGGAGGCCGCGCGGCAGAAGGCCGGGCTCCGGGATTCAGGAGCGGCGGCGTTCCTTCGAGCGAAAGCGACCGATGTACGGCAGGCCGTTGTAGGTCTTGCCCGCATCGTCGATCGGCCAGGCGGGATCGGCGTAGACGAAGCCCGCGTTGGCGGTCACGATGCCGCGCTCTGCGCAGGCCAGCGCGACCCGCTCGGTCGCGGCGCCCGACTCGATCGTGCTCTCGTCGATGATCCGGCGCACCGGCACGGGCTCGGGAAACCAGATGACCTGCAGCAGGTCCTCGTCGTAGAGGAACTTCATGCCGGCATCGATGCAGAAGCCGCAGCCGGTCACGTCGCCGGGCGCCGCCTCGATGTCTTCCACCTCGAGATCCCAGTAATTCCCGGCGTGGTCGAAATAGCGCATGAACGCCTCCTCGCCCTGCGTGGCGTTGCCGATCCAGAAGTGCAGCGACTCGAAGGGGCGCTCCGGCCGGGGCGGACCGTACGTCGCCACCCAGTCGAACAGCGTGCCGGACTTGAGGCCCTCGCGTTTCTCCAGGGCGGGGAAGCCGCCCGTCGGCGTGCGGTTCAGCGCTTCGTCGACCAGCGCGCGGATGTACGCCTCGTCATGCTTCTTGCGAGCGGGCATGCAGGCCGTGCCCCGCTACTTGAAGCCGAGCACGTGCGGCAGCCAGGTGCTGAGCGCGGGCACGAAGGTCAGGATCAGCAGCACCGCGCCATGGGCCCAGAGGAAGGGCACGAGCTCGCGCACCAGCGCCGACATCGGCACCTTCGACACATTGCAGGTCACGAACAGCAGCCCGCCCACGGGCGGCGTGATCATGCCCAGCGTGAGGTTGAAGATCACGATCATCGCGAAGTGCACCGGATCGACGCCGAGCTTGATCGCCACCGGCGCGAGGATCGGCGCCAGCACCATCACGCCCGGCAGCGGCTCGATGAAGATGCCGAACAGCAGCAGGAACACGTTGACGATGATCAGGAACATCCACGGCGAGAGGTTCATGCCGATCAGCCATTCGGCCATCTGCTGCGGGATGCCCTCGATGGTCAGCACCCAGGCGAACGAGGCCGACAGGCCGATGATGATCAGCACCGAGGCCGACAGCAGCGCCGAGCGCGAGAGGATGTCGGGCAGCATCTTCCACTCGAGCGTGCGGTAGACGAACTTGCCGCACACCAGCGCGTAGAACACCGCCACCACCGAGGCCTCGGTGGGCGTGAACCAGCCCGCGCGCATGCCGCCGAGGATCACCACCGGCAGCAGGATCGCGGGGATCGCCTTCCAGGTCGTGACGAGGATCTCGCGCAGCGGCGGGGTCTGGCCGTCGCCCTTGTAGTTGCGCTTCTTCGAGACGTGGTAGTTGACCAGGCACATCGCCACCGCGATCAGGATGCCCGGCAGGATGCCGGCCGCGAACAGCGTGCCGACCGACACGCTCTCGTCCTGCAGCGCATAGATGATCATGATGATCGAGGGCGGGATGATCGGCCCCACGATCGCGGTCGAGGCCGTGAGCGCCGCCGCGTAGGAGCGGTCGTAGCCGGCCTTGTCCATCATCTTGATCAGCATCGAGCCCGGGCCCGCGGCATCTGCCAGGGCCGAGCCCGAGATGCCCGAGAAGAAGGTCAGCGAGACCACGTTGGTGTAGCCCAGGCCGCCGCGGCGGTGGCCCACGAACTGGCCCGCGAAGCGCAGCAGCACCTCGGTCAGCGAGCCGCCGCTCATGAGCTCGGCCGCGAGGATGAAGAAGGGCACCGCCATCAGCGGGAAGCTGTCGATGCCGGTGAAGGTTTCCTTCAAGAGCACCATCAGCGGATAGCTCTCGGCGAGGATCAGCGTGGTGGCGGTGGACAGCCCGAGCGCGAAGGCCACGGGCACGCCGATCGCGAGGAACACGCAGGCGGAGACGATCAGAACGACACTGGCATCCATGGTCGTTCTCCTTACAGCGACGCCGAGGCGTTGGCGTCGAAGTGCGCGTCGGACGCGAACTCGCGGTTCATCACGTAGCCGCGCACCACCAGCAGCCAGTGCACGATCAGCAGCACGCCGCCGATCAGCATCGCGCTGTAGATGTAGGCGAAGGGAATCTGCGTCACCGCGGTGAGCTGGAACATGGTGCGTTCCATGTAGAGCCAGCCGTACCAGACCATGAAGCCGAAGAAGGCGAACAGCAGCGAGGCGACCACGATGCGCAGCGCGATCGCGGCCTGGCGCGGCAGCGCGTCCTGCAGGTTCTCGACCGCGATGTGCCCGCCGTAGCGCAGCACCGGGCCGGCGCCGATGAAGGTCAGCCAGATCATCATGTGGCGCGACACCTCCTCGGCCCACTCGATCGACTGGCTGGTGGTGTAGCGCAGCACGACGTTGGTGAAGATGATGACCGACATCGCGGCCAAGAGGAGGATCAGCGCCCAGCGGTTGGCGGCGAGGAAATAGCGCTCGAAGGCTTGCACGTGTGTTGTTCTCGGTTCTGTCTCAAAACGAAGCGCCCGGCGGGGCCGGGCGCGTTCTTCGGACGTCGGGGGCGCCGCGCGGCGCCGCCTTTTTCTTACTGGACGTCCGTGATCTTCTTGATGTTGTCCGCGCCGAATTCCTTGGCGTAGCTCGCGTAGGCGGGCTTGAGCGCCTCGCGGAAGGCGGCGCCGTCGACCGTGCGCGTGACCTTCATGCCGTCCTTCTCGAGCTGGGCGATGCCGTTGTTCTCGTCGTCGTTGACCTTCTTGCGCTGGGCGATGGCGGCCTTCTTCGCGGCTTCCACGAACACCTTCTTGTCGGCGTCCGAGAGCTTGTTCCAGACCTTGGGCGACAGCAGCAGCAGGGCGGGCGAGTAGACGTGGCCGGTCAGCGACAGGTGCTTCTGCACCTGCGAGAACTTCGAGGCCAGGATCACGGGGATCGGGTTCTCCTGGCCGTCGACGGTGCCTTGCTGCAGCGCGCCGAACAGCTCGGGGAAGGCCATCGGCGTGGGCAGGATGCCGAAGGTGCGGTAGCCGTCCATGTGCACCTTGTTCTCCATCGTGCGCATCTTCAGGCCGGCGGCGTCGGCGGGCTTGACGATGTCGCGCTTGCTGTTCGTCATGTGGCGGAAGCCGTTCTCGGTCCAGGCCAGCGCGACGATGCCCTTGCTCGGGAACTTGGTCAGGATGTCCTGGCCGATCGGGCCGTCCATGACCTTGCGCGCATGGGCGTAGTCGCGGAACAGGAACGGGATGTCGACGATCTTGACCTCGGGCACGAAGTTGCCGACCGGGCCGGTCGAGGTGTTCACCAGGTCCTGCGTGCCGAGCTGGATCGCCTCGATCTGCTCGCGCTCGCCGCCCAGCGCCGAGTTGGCGAAGTGCTGGCACTTGAAGCGGCCTTGCGTGCCCTTCTCGACCTCGTCGCAGAACACGGTCGAGCCGACGCCGTAGTGCGACTCCTTGGAGGTCGCGTAGCCGATCTTCAGGACGGTGGGTTGCTGCGCGAGGGCGCTGGTGCCCAGGGCGAACGAAAGGCAGGCGGCGGCGATGTGGCCGAGTTTCATGGTGTCTCCGGGGGATTGGTCAGGGTTGCGTCAGGCGCCCTGGACTATGCCGCAATCGGAAGCACCACAGCGTCGGGATTTTCACGGACGTACTCGCGGATCACCGCGTCGAAGCTGTCGTCCGACCCCAGGCCGAGCGCGCGGGCGCGCGGCGTGTCGAAGCGGCCGGGCCAGGACTTCACGATGCGCCGGATCGTCGGCTCGGGCGTGCGGTCGAGCAGCGCGGTCGCGGCCGGGCCGGCCACGCGCTCGAGGGCCGCGGCCATCTCGCCGACGGTCGTGGACAGCGAAGGCAGGTTCACGGCGGTGCGCGGACCCCATTCGGCGTCGCTCGCCTCGGCCGCGCGGATCAGCCCCTCGATGGTGCGCGCCGGCGAGGCGACGGCCACCGGCGTCTCGTCGGGCACCGGGCAGGCCGCGCGCAGCCCGGCCAGCGGCTCGCGGATCATGCCGCTGAAGAAGCCCGAGGCCGCGCCGTTGGGCTTGCCGGGGCGCACGCTCACCGTCATCAGGCGCACGCTGCGCCCGCGCACGAAGCCCTTGCGCGTGAAGTCGGCCACCAGCTGCTCGCCGATGAACTTCTGGATCCCGTAGCTGGTCTGCGGCGTGGGCAGCGTGTGGTCGTCGATCACCGGCGGCAGCGGCTGCTCGGGCGAATCGCCGAACACCGCGAGCGAGCTCGAGAACACCAGCACCGGCCGGGTGCCGAGCGCGCGCAGCCGCTCGAGCAGCGCATGGGTGGCGGCGAAGTTGCTGCGCATGCCGAGGTCGAAGTCGGCCTCGCACTCGCCGCTGACCGCGGCCGCGAGGTGGAACACGGCCTCGGCCTCGCGCCAGGGCGTGGCGTCGGCATCGGCGCCGAGCTGGTCGTTGAGGTCGCCAGTCACGAAGGCGACACGCGGGTCGGCCGCGAGGTCGGCCGGCGGCGGCGCGCGGTCGACCAGGGTGATCCTGGCGATGGGGGCGGGGGCCGCGCCCGCGAGCGAAAGACTGCCCTGCGCGAGCAGCGTGCGGGCGAGGCGGGCGCCCAGAAAGCCGGCGCCGCCGGTGATGACGATCTGCATGTCGGTCCTTGTCTCCTGTCGAGGGCCCGAGGATAAGCGCGGCCGGCGCGCGACACTCGGGTCTTTGCCAGTCCATCGAGCCGAACGATGAACCTCCGATTCGTGGAAGCCTTCCACTGGGCCGTGGCCCTCAAGAGCGTGACGCGCGCCGCCGAGAAGCTGCACCTCACGCAGTCCGCGCTGTCCAGCCGCATCGCCGCGCTCGAGCGCGAGCTCGGCACCTTGCTGCTCGATCGCCGCGACAAGCAGTTCCGCCTCACGGTGGCGGGCCAGCGCTTCCATGCCTTCGCGCAGAAGCTGCTCGAGATGCAGATGCACATCAAGGCCGAGATGGGCTCGGGCGCGGTGCGCGAGACCGTGCTGCGCGTGGGCGCGATCGAGTCGGTGGTGCACAGCTGGCTCACCGGCTGGCTCCAGCACATGCGGGCCACCTACCCGGACTTCGAGCTCGAGCTCACGGTCGAAACCACGCCGGTGCTGGTCGACCAGCTGCAGCGCGGCAAGCAGGACCTGGTGTTCGCCGCGCTGCCCGCGGTGGGCGACGGCGTGCGCACGCGCGCGGTGCCGCCGATGGCCATGTGCTTCGTCGGCCATCGCGAGCTGCACCCGCGGCGGCGCTACCGCATCGCCGATCTGCTGTCGCTCGACCTGCTGACTTTCCAGCGCGGCTCGCAGCCGCACGTGGCGCTGCTCGAGTTCTTCCGCGAGGCCGGCGGCGCGGCGCCGCGCGTGCATGCGATCTCGTCGATCTCGGCGATGGCGCAGTTGGTGGAGGCGGGCTTCGGCGTGGCCACCCTGCCGCGCGCGGTGGTCGATGGGCTCGCGCGACGGCTGCCGCTGCGCGTGCTGCCCAGCGAAGGCACGTTGGAGCCGTTGCCGATCTATGCGAGTTACCGAGACGACCCGTCCTCGCTGCTGCTCGAGGCCGCGGTGAGTTCCGCCGTGGTGCACGGTTCGCACCGCGCTGGGTCATCGAAAAAATCGATGAGCTGAGCAAGAAACTTTGCGTTGGCGTTCGGGCGCGCGGATTCCCACAATCCGCCCACCACAACGAAGAGACAAGCAGCCGCTCGCCAACGCCATGCCAGCCACAGACGAACCGACCTCCCTGCCCACCGGCGCGAGCAGCGCACGCGAAGTGCGGCAAGCCGCCCGTACCGGCCGCCTGAGCGGCCACACCAGCGGCCTGGCCAGCGCCCACGTGCAGGGCAATCTCGTGATCCTGCCGCAGACTTACGCGGGCGACTTCCTGCGCTTCTGCCAGGCCAATCCCAAGCCCTGTCCGCTGCTCGGCGTGACCGAGGCCGGCGATCCCTCGCTCCCCGCGCTCGGCGAGGACATCGACCTGCGCAGCGACCTGCCGCGCTACCGCGTCTGGCGCGAGGGCGAACTGGTCGACGAGCCCACCGACGTGCGCGCGCTGTGGCGGGACGACATGGTCGGCTTCGTCATCGGCTGCTCGTTCACCTTCGAGCATGCGTTGCTGGCCGAGGGCATCGCGCTGCGCCACGTGGCGCAGGGCCGCAACGTCGCGATGTACCGCACCGGGCTGCAGACGGTGCCGGCCGGTCCGTTCAGCGGGCCGCTGGTGGTGTCGATGCGCCCGCTGCGCGCGGCCGATGCGATCCGCGCGGTGCAGATCACCTCGCGCTTTCCGGCCGTGCACGGCGCGCCGGTGCACCTGGGCGATCCCGCGCTGATCGGCATCCGCGACATCGGCCGCCCCGACTACGGCGATGCCGTCGAGGCGATGCCCGACGAGCTGCCCGTGTTCTGGGCCTGCGGCGTGACGCCCCAGACCGCGCTCGCGGCCGCGCGGCTGCCGCTGGCGATCACGCATGCGCCGGGCGCGATGCTGGTCACCGACTTGCCGCACCACAGGCTCGCCGCGCTGTAGCGCGCCGCCCCTGGTTCCGATCGCCACCGGTCCCCTGGGCAGGGACCGCGCGGCGCCGTTCCCGCCCCCGACCCACCCTGGAGAAGACACACCATGAAAAACAGCACCCTCGAGGCCACCGCGCCGACGCCCGTCGACGGCACGGCGGAGGCCGGCGACGCCAACTGGCTGCGCACCCTGAACCCGAACGAGAAGCGCACGCTCGCGGCCTCGTTCAGCGGCTACGCGGTCGATGCCTTCGACTACTACACGCTGCCGCTGGTCACGCCGATCCTGCTGTCGCTGTGGGGCATGAGCAAGACCGAGGTCGGCCTGATCGGCACCGCCACGCTGGTGGCCTCGGCGCTCGGCGGCTGGGCCGCGGGCATCCTGGCCGACCGTTACGGCCGTGTGCGCATCCTGCAGCTCACGATCCTGGTGTTCGCGATCTTCACCTTCGCCTGCGGCTTGGCCCAGACGCCGGGGCAACTGCTGGTGGCGCGCACGCTGCAGGGCCTGGGCTTCGGCGGCGAATGGGCCGTGGGCTCGGTGCTGATCGCCGAGATGATCCGGCCGGCCTACCGCGGCAAGGCGGTCGGGCTGGTGCAGAGCAGCTGGGCCGTGGGCTGGGGCGCGGCGGTGCTGGTGTCGATGGCGCTGTTCTCGTTCCTGCCGCCCGAGGTCTCGTGGCGGGTGATGTTCCTGCTGGGCCTGCTGCCGGCGCTGCTGATCGTCTTCATCCGGCGCTCGATCAGCGACCCCGAGATCTACGTGCAGACCCGCGCCGCCGTGGCACGCGGCGAGCGCAGCGGCAACTTCCTCGCGATCTTCAAGCCCGGCGTGCTCGGCACCACGGTGCTCGCGAGCCTGCTGTTCACCGGCATGCAGGGCGGCTACTACGCCATCGGCGTGTGGCTGCCGACCTTCCTGAAGAATGAGCGCCACCTGACGGTGCTGAGCTCGGGCGGCTACCAGTTCATGTTCATCGTCGGCGCCTTCGTCGGCTACCTCTGCGGCGCCTACCTGTCGGACCGGCTGGGCCGCCGCCGCGCCTTCATCCTGTTCGCCATCGGCGCCGGCCTGCTGGTCTATGCCTACACGCTGCTGCCGATCACCGACGGCCTGATGCTGCTGCTGGGCTTTCCGCTCGGCTTCTTCATGTCGGGCATCTTCAGCGGCGCGGGCGCCTTCCTGGCCGAGCTGTTCCCCAACGAGCTGCGCGGCTCCGGGCAAGGCTTTTGCTACAACTTCGGGCGCGGCATCGGCGCCACCTTCCCGGCGCTGGTCGGCGTGCTGAGCGACCGCATGCACCTGCCGCTGGGCACGGCCATCGGCATCTGCGCGGCGGTGGCCTATGCGATCGTGGTGGTGGTGGCGCTGTGCCTGCCCGAAACCCGTGGCCGCGACCTGCGCCAGAACTGATCCGATTCCGCTTTTTTTCCTCGCGAACACCTATCCTCGTTCCCCATGACCACGCAAACCCTTCTCCCGTCCCGCTGGCAGTTCTGGATCGACCGCGGCGGCACCTTCACCGATATCGTGGGCCGCGATCCCGAAGGCGGACTGCACACGCTCAAGCTGCTGTCGGAGAACCCCGAGCAGTACCGCGACGCGGCCGTCGAGGGCATTCGCCGCCTGCTGAAGCTGGCACCGGGCGAGGCCGTGACGCCCGAGCGCGTTGAGTGCGTGAAGATGGGCACCACGGTGGCCACCAACGCGCTGCTCGAGCGCAAGGGCGAGCCCACGGTGCTGGTCACGACGAAGGGCTTTCGCGATGCGCTGCGCATCGCCACCCAGGCGCGGCCGCGGCTGTTCGACCGCCGCATCGTGCTGCCCGAACTGCTGTACCGGCGCGTGATCGAGGCCGACGAGCGCATCGACGCGCAGGGCGGCACCGTGCAGGCGCTCGACGAGGCGCCGCTGCGCGCGCAGCTGCAGGCCGCCTTCGACGAGGGCCTGCGCGCCTGCGCCGTCGTCTTCATGCACGGCTGGCGCCACACGGCGCACGAAATGGCGGCCGAAGGCATCGCGCGCGCCATCGGCTTCACGCAGGTGTCGGTGTCGCACAAGACCAGCCCGCTGATGAAGCTGGTGCCGCGCGGCGACACGACGGTGGTCGACGCCTACCTGAGCCCGATCCTGCGCCGCTATGTCGAGCAGGTGTCGCGGCAGATGCCGGGCGTGCCGCTGTTCTTCATGCAGAGTTCGGGCGGGCTCACGCAGGCGAACCGCTTCCAGGGCAAGGACGCGATCCTCTCGGGCCCGGCCGGCGGCATCGTCGGCATGGTGCGCACCGCGCTCGATGCCGGCCATGCGCGCGTGATCGGCTTCGACATGGGCGGCACCTCGACCGACGTGTCTCACTACGCGGGCGAGTTCGAGCGCTCGTTCGAGACCCAGGTGGCCGGCGTGCGCATGCGCGCGCCGATGATGAGCATCCACACGGTGGCGGCCGGCGGCGGTTCGATCGTTTCCTTCGACGGCGCGCGGCTGCGCGTCGGGCCCGAGTCGGCCGGCGCCAATCCCGGCCCCGCGAGCTACCGCCGCGGCGGGCCGCTGACCACGACCGACGCCAACGTGCTGCTCGGCAAGATCCAGCCCGCGCACTTCCCGCAGGTGTTCGGCCCGGGCGCCGACCAGCCGCTGGACCGCGAGGCGGCCGAGCGCGGCTTCGCCGCGATGGCGCAGCGCATGACCGAGGCCACGGGCCGCGCGGTCGGTGCCGAGGAGGTCGCGAGCGGCGCGCTGCGCATCGCGGTGGCGAGCATGGCCAATGCGATCAAGCGGATCTCGGTGGCGCGCGGCTACGACGTCACCCAATACACGCTGCAGTGCTTCGGCGGCGCGGGCGGCCAGCATGCCTGCCTGGTGGCCGATGCGCTGGGCATGCGCAGCGTCTACCTGCACCCGCTGGCGGGCGTGCTCTCGGCCTTCGGCATGGGACTGGCCGACCAGCTGGCGCTGCGCGAGCGCGCGCTCGAGCGCCGGCTCGACGCGGCGGGCCTGGCCGAGGCGCGCGAGGCGGCCATCGGCCTGGCCGGGCAGGCGGTGGAGGAACTGCGCGGGCAGGGCGTGGCGGAAGCCGTGATCGGCGTGCTGCATCGCGTGCAACTGCGCTACGAAGGCACCGACACGGCACTGCCCTGCGCGCTGCCGATGGACACGCCGGCCGCCGAGGCCATCGCCGCGATGCGCGACGAGTTCGAGCAGGCCTACCGCCGGCGCTTCGCGTTCCTGATGAGCGAGCGCGCGCTGGTGATCGAGGCGGTGGCAATTGAGGCGGTGGGCGCGGGCGAGCGCACGCGCGCCGCGGCGGCGACCGGCACGGCCGAGTCGCATGTGCCCGAGTCGCTCGCGGCCGTGCGCATGTACTGCGAGGCCGACGAAGCCGCCGCGGGCTGGCGCGATGCCGCGCTGTTCGACGAGGCCGCGCTGCGCCCCGGCGCGGTGGTCGACGGTCCGGCGATCCTGGCGGGCCGCAACGCCACCACCGTGGTCGAGCCCGGCTGGCAGGCACGCGCCACGGCCGACGGCGTGGAACTGCACCGCGTGCGCGAGCGCGCCACCAGCCACGCGATCGGCACGCGCGCCGACCCGGTGATGCTCGAGGTCTTCAACAACCTCTTCATGAACATCGCCGAGCAGATGGGGCTGCGGCTGCAGAACACGGCCTACTCGGTCAACATCAAGGAGCGGCTGGACTTCTCTTGCGCGCTGTTCGATGTCGAGGGCAACCTGATCGCCAACGCGCCGCACATGCCGGTGCACCTGGGCTCGATGAGCGAGTCGATCAAGACCGTGATCGCCTGCAACCCCGACATGAAGCCCGGCGACGTGTTCGTGCTCGAACGACCCCTACCACGGCGGCACGCACCTGCCCGACATCACGGTGGTGACGCCCGTCTACCTCGACGCGGCCGATGCGCGGCCCTCGTTCTACGTGGCCTCGCGTGGCCACCATGCCGACGTGGGCGGCATCACGCCGGGCTCGATGCCGCCGTTCTCGAAGACCATCGGCGAGGAGGGCGTGCTGATCGACAACTTCAAGCTGGTGGAGGGCGGCCGGCTGCGGGAAGTGGAACTGCGCGCGCTGCTCGGCGGCGGCGCGCATCCCTCGCGCAACATCGAGCAGAACCTGGCCGACCTGCGCGCGCAGATCGCGGCCAACGAGAAGGGCGTGCAGGAGCTGCAGGCCATGGTGGCGCAGTTCGGCCGCGAGACGGTGGCGGCCTACATGGGCCATGTGCAGGACAACGCCGAGGAGTCGGTGCGGCGCGTGATCACGGCGCTCAAGGACGGCGAGTTCGTGCTGCCGCTGGACAACGGCGCGCGCATCCAGGTGCGCGTGAAGGTCGATGCGGCGGCGCGCTCGGCGACGGTGGACTTCAGCGGCACGAGCGCGCAGTTGCCCAACAACTTCAATGCGCCTCGCGCGATCACGATGGCGGCGGTGCTGTATGTGTTCCGCACGCTGGTCGACGACGACATACCGCTCAACGCAGGTTGCCTGAAGCCGATCGATGTGATCGTTCCCAGCGGCTGCATGCTGAACCCGCTGCCGCCCGCGGCGGTGGTGGCCGGCAACGTCGAGACCTCGAGCTGCGTGACCAACGCGCTCTACGGTGCGCTCGGCGTGATGGCGGCGAGCCAGTGCACGATGAACAACTTCACCTTCGGCGATGGCGCGCACCAGTACTACGAAACCATCTCGGGCGGTTCGGGTGCGGGCGAAGGCTTCGACGGCACGAGCGTGGTCCAGACCCACATGACCAACTCGCGGCTCACCGATCCGGAGGTGCTGGAGTTCCGTTACCCGGTGCGGCTCGACAGCTACAGCCTGCGTTCGGGTCGGGGGGCGCGGGGCGCTGGCGTGGTGGTGATGGCGGTGTACGGCGGGTTCGGTTCCTTGCACCGATGACGGCTTCTATCCTCAGCAATGGGCGGCACCATGGTGCGTTCGGTGGTTCTGGTGGCGAAGCGGGGGCGGTGGGGGTCAATCGTGTGGAGCGGGCCGATGGAACCGTCGAGCCTTTGGATCACATCGGACAGGTTCAGATGGGGGCGGGGGATGTGTTCGTGATCGAGACGCCTGGTGGGGGTGGGTGGGGGGCTGCTTTGGGTTGAGGTCTTGAGGTCTGGGGCGGGCGCGCGCCGACGGGGTACTCCCCTCCGCGAATGTCCCCCGGCCTGCGGCCTCCTCCTTTATTTCGCTGCGGGGAGTACCCCGCCGACGCGCGCCAGACGCGCAGCGCTTGATCGGCCGGCACAACCCGAGCGCCTCCGTGCACAGGGCAGTGGGTGCTTCCCGCAGCGAAATAAAGGAGGAGCCGAAGGCGGGGGACATTCGCGGAGGGAAGTACCCGCTGTCCTGTGCACGCGCCCCGAACCGCAACAAAAAAACTGTCCGAGGCCAACAGAAAAACTGGTTGGACGCAAGGCAGCAGCGCCCCTACGCTTGCAAGACCCAGCAAGGATCCCCATGCCCCCCAACGAAGCATCAGATTTCTTCATGACCGACGGCCAATCGGACTACCGAATGGTGCGCCCCTGGCAGAAGCCTTCGCCACGCGGCAATGTCGGCGTGATCAGCCAATTGGCGCTCGACAGCCGCGGCCGCGTGTTCGTGCTACAGCGCTCGGCACCGCAGCTGTTGATCTACGGACCCGATGGCGAGCTCGACACGGTCTACGAAAACCCCAGGCTCACCAGCGGCCACGGTCTCTTCATCGATGGCGCGGACAACGTCTACCTCGTGTCGTACGACGCCCACCAGGTGCTGGCGCTCGATGCGGCGCTCGAAACGCGTTTCGAACTCGGCCACTTCAATGCGCCGCGCTGGGGTGCGCCGTTCAATCATCCGACCGACGTGGCGGTGGCGCCCGATGGCGAGATCTATGTGAGCGATGGCTATGGCAATGCCTGTGTGCATCGCTTCTCGGCCGAGGGGCGACATCTGCAGACCTGGGGCGGCGTGGGGCAGGGGCCCGGCGAGTTCTCGACGCCGCACGGTGTGTGGGTACTGGCGGATGACCGCGTGGCCGTGTGCGACCGCGACAACGACCGCATCCAGCTCTTCGATCGCGAGGGTCGCTATCTGACGCAGTGGACGGGCCTCTTGCGGCCGATGGACATCTGGTCGAACGGCAGCGAGGTGTTCGTGACCGAGCAGGCACCGCGCGTGAGCCGGCTCGATCGCTCGGGCGCGGTGCTGGGGCGCTTTCGCACTTTCGGCGTGTATGGTCATGGCCTGTGGGGCGCGGCCGATGGCAGCCTGTTCGTGGCCGAGCAGGGGCATGGCATGCATTGCGTGACCAAGTACGAACGCATCGGGCCGGTGGGGGCGGCTGCGCTACGCTCCCTTGCATGAAAGCGTTGCCACCGGATTTTCTCGACGTTCTGCGCCTGCCTGTGCTGCACGAGGACGACCTCGATGCGCAGGCGGGTTTCTTCGATCGCGATGCGGTGTCCGACTGCTACCGCGCGACGGTACAGGAGGGACTGGGCGACGAGGTGCTGCAAGCCGCGGCCGCGCTGCTGCCCGAACTGCATCCGCTGCGCGCCGCGTTGTTCGCGGTTCTTTGCGGCGGTCTGGTGGAGAACGGTGCCGATCCGCGGTTGCTGTTTCCGGCGGCGTTGCGGCGCCTGACGCAACTGCTCGAATCGCTCGCACCCTATGGCGCCGCGGAGCCGATGGAGGACGATGAAGAGGAAGAAGCGCCCGAGGAGGAACCGGCCGATGTCCTCGCCTGGCGCGCCGCCGAGGCCGCGCTCGAGGCGCTGCCGCCGGCCGAGCGCCTGCAGGTCGAAGCGAGTCGGCAGGCGGTCGACCTGCTGGTGCTGCCGCTGATGGCGATGCTGATGCGCGATGTGCGCAACCACCGCGAACTGCTGGCCGACGAGGCGCTGCGCGCGCGCATCGAGGCGTTGTCGGTCAACGGCACCTTGCCCTTCGAGGAGTTGCACTTCCTGCACCGCGCCGCCCAGATGGCCTACGAGGACGAGCTGGTCGTGCTGCTGCCGGCTTCGAACGCCGGGATGATCGTGCGCGCCCACGGCATCAACAACAACTTCCATGCCTTCTCGCTGCTGCAGGACCTGTTCAGCGTGCATGCGAAGACCTTGGGCATACGCCAACCGCTGGCCGACCGCCTCGGCGCCGACGACGAGCCGCGCGACTGCGACTCGGCGCAGTATCTCTGGTTGCAGGCCAAGGCCTATGCCGGTGGTGAACTCGTCGACCGCATGGCCTGGGCCTGGGGCGAGGGGACCTTGCGAGAGAACGCGCGTAGGCAGGGGAGGCTGGTGCTCGTCGCGCTGGAGACCGAGGACAAGCCAGCACGCGGCTGGAACGGTTTCAACCAGGCCTTCCATTCGGAGCAGAAACCACAGGTGACGGTAGTGCGCTTCCTCACAGCCGAAGAGGTAGCCACGTACCTCGCCTGACCCTGGCAGCCCCACACCGTCTCCTCGTGCACAGGGCAGCGGGTACTTCCCGCAGCGAAATAAAGGAGGAGGCCGAAGGCCGGGGGACATTCGCGGAGGGAAGCACCCGCTGTCCTGTGCACGCACCCCGAACTAGAACGACCAGAAGCAAAAAGGCCCTCCGAAGAGGGCCCCAGAAAACAGACCTCACATCCCCACGTAGTTGGGCCCACCGCCCCCTTCAGGCGTGACCCACACGATGTTCTGCGTCGGATCCTTGATGTCGCAGGTCTTGCAGTGCACGCAGTTCTGCGCGTTGATCTGCAGCCGCTGCTTGCCAGAACTGGCCTCGTCAGGCACGAACTCGTACACGCCCGCCGGGCAATAGCGGCTTTCGGGGCCGGCGAACTTCGCGAGGTTGACGTTGACCGGCACCGACGCGTCCTTCAGCGTCAGGTGGGCCGGCTGCTGTTCCTCGTGGTTGGTGTTGCTGATGAACACGCTCGAGAGCCGGTCGAAGGTGAGCTTGCCGTCGGGCTTGGGGTAGGCGATCGGCTGGCATTCCGCGGCCGGCTTCAGGTACTGGTGGTCGGGCTTGGTGCGGCGCAGCGTCCAGGGGATGTTGCCCTTGAGCAGCCATTGCTCGATGCCGTTCATCAGCGTCGCGACCAGCAGGCCCTTCTTGAACCAGGCCTTGAAGTTGCGCGCCTTCTTGAGTTCGGCATGCAGCCAGCTCTTCTCGAACGCCGCCGGATAGGCCGTGAGCTCGTCGTGCTGGCGGCCGGCCTGCAGCGCGTCGAAGGCGGCCTCGGCGGCCAGCATGCCGGTCTTGATCGCGGCGTGGCTGCCCTTGATGCGGCTCACGTTGAGGTAGCCGGCCTCGCAGCCGACCAGCGCGCCGCCCGGGAACACCGTCTTGGGCAGCGACTGCAGGCCGCCGGCCGTGATCGCGCGCGCGCCGTAGCCGATGCGCTTGGCGGGCTTGATGCCCTTGGCCTCGTCGCCCTCGAGGTACCAGCGGATGTTGGGGTGCAGCTTCCAGCGCTGCATTTCCTCGAACGGGCTCAGGTAGGGGTTGCTGTAGTCCAGGCCCGTGATGAAGCCCATGGTGACCTTGTTGTCCTCCATGTGATAGAGGAAGGCGCCGCCGTAGGTGTCGCTCTTCATCGGCCAGCCGGCCGTGTGCAGCACGAAGCCGGGCACGTGGCGCTTGGGATCGATTTCCCAGACTTCCTTGACGCCCAGGCCGTAGGTCTGCGGGTCCTTGCCCTCGTCGAGCTTGAACTTGGCGATCAGCTGGCGGCCCAGGTGGCCGCGGGCGCCCTCGGCGAACACCGTGTACTTGCCCAGCAGCTCCATGCCGAGCTGGAAGTTCTCGGTCGGCTCGCCGTCCTTGCCCACGCCCATGTTGCCGGTGGCGACGCCGCGCACGGCCCCCTTCTCGTCGTAGAGCACCTCGGCGGCCGGGAAGCCCGGGAAGATCTCGACGCCGAGGTTCTCGGCCTGCTGCGCCAGCCACTTGGTGAAGGCGCCGAGGCTGATGATGTAGTTGCCGTGGTTCTGGAAGCAGTCGGGCAGGAAGGCGTTGGGCGTGCGCAGGCTGGCCTTCTCGCCGAGGAACACCATCGCGTCGTCGGTCACGGGCTGGTTCAGCGGCGCGCCGAGTTCCTTCCAGTCGGGCAGCAGCTCGTTGAGCGCGCGCGGGTCCATGATGGCGCCCGACAGGATGTGGGCGCCGGGCTCGGAGCCCTTCTCGAGCACCACGACCGAGACCTCCTTCTCGTGCTGGGCGGCGAGCTGCTTGAGGCGGATCGCGGTCGAGAGGCCGGCCGGCCCGCCACCGACGACAACGACGTCGTACTCCATGGCTTCGCGGGGACCGTACTGGGCAAGGATTTCGTCGTGGGTCATGGGGGTCTCGTCGATATGATGGGAGGCACTGGCGCTTCGTGGCTGCGGGGCATTTTATGCGGGCGCCACGGGCCGCCCCGCGGGGCGTGTCGCCCGTGTTTTCACGTCGCCTTCGCGACTCCACAGGAACAGCACTCCAATGGCGTACAGCATCGATCTCTCGGGCCGCGTGGCCTTCGTCACCGGCGCCTCGAGCGGCCTCGGCGCGCAGTTCGCGAAAACGCTGGCGCGCGCGGGTGCCGCCGTGGTGCTCGCGAGCCGGCGCGTCGACAAGCTCAAGGAGCTGCGCGCCCGCATCCAGGGCGAGGGCGGCGACGCCCACGTGGTCGAGCTCGACGTGACCGACATCGGCAGCATCAAGGCGGCGGTGGCCCGCGCCGAGACCGAGGTCGGCGCCATCGACGTGCTGGTCAACAACTCGGGCGTGAGCACCACCCAGCGGCTGCAGGACGTGACGCCCGAGGACTACGACTTCATCTTCGACGCCAACCTCAAGGGCTCGTTCTTCGTCGCGCAGGAGGTCGGCAAGCGCATGCTGGCGCGTGCCAAGGGCGCGGCGCCGGGCACCTACATCGGCGGGCGCATCATCAACATCGCCTCGGTGGCCGGGCTCAAGGTGCTGCCGCAGATCGGCGTCTACGCCATGAGCAAGGCCGCGCTGATCCAGATGACCAAGGCCATGGCGCTCGAATGGGGCCGCTTCGGCATCAACGTCAACGCGCTGTGCCCGGGCTACATCGAGACCGAGATCAACGAATCGCACTGGAGCACCGAGGGCGGCGCCAAGCTCGTGAGCATGCTGCCGCGCAAGCGCGTGGGCAAGCCCGAGGACCTCGACGGTCTGATCGTGCTGCTGGCCAGCGGCGAGAGCCATTTCGTGAACGGCGCCGTGATCGCGGCCGACGACGGGTTCGCGCTCTGAGCCCGCGCGCCTGGATCGGCATCGCGGCCGGCCTGGGCGCGGGGGCGCTCTGGGGGCTGGTGTTCGTCGTGCCGCGCATGGTCGGGCACTTCGGCATGGTCGACATCGTCTCGGCCCGCTTCGCCGTCTTCGGCGCCGTATCGGCGCTGGCCGTGTTCGCGCGGCCCGCGGCGCGGCGCTGGCCCACGGGCCGCCAGGCGCTGGCCGCCCTCGGCCTCAGCGTGCTGGGCTTCAGCGGCTACTACCTGCTGCTGGCCTTCGGCATCGTGGCCGCGGGCACCGAGGTGCCCAGCCTCATCATCGGCACCATCCCGGTCTGGATGATGCTGCTGGGCCGCCCGCCGGGGCTGCGCATGGCCGCGCTGCTGCCCGGCCTGCTGCTCACCGGCGCCGGCATCGCGCTGATGATCTGGGGCGCGTGGTCGGCCCGGCAGGGCGGCGCGCACGGCGGCGGGCAGTTCGCCTGGGGCATCGTGCTCTCGCTCGGCGCGATGGCGAGCTGGACCGTCTACGGCCTGCTCAACGCGGCCTGGCTGCAGCGCCACACCGAGGTCCATGCGGCCGACTGGGCCAACTGGCTCGGCATCGCCACCGGCCTGGGCGCCATCGGCCTCTGGCTCGCGGCCGGCAGCGACCTCGCGGCGCTGCGGGCCCAGGCCGACGGCCTGCTGTTCGTCGTGCTGGCGCTCGCGGGCGGCTTCGGCTCCTCGTGGCTCGCCACCATCCTCTGGAACGTCGCGAGCCAGCGGCTGTCGGCCAGCCTCTGCGGCCAGCTCATCGTGAGCGAGACGCTGTTCGCGCTGGTCTATTCCTTCGTCTGGGACGGCCGCTGGCCGCAGGCCACCGAACTGGTGGCGGCGCTGCTGTTCGTCCTCGGCATCCTCGCCTCGATCAAGGCCCACCGATGAGAATCGAAATCCCCGAGAAGAAGAAACTGGTCTACGAAATGTCGATCCCGATCCGCTGGGGCGACATGGACGCGATGGGCCATCTCAACAACGGCACCTACTTTCGCTACCTCGAGACCGCGCGCATCGACTGGATGCATTCGATCGGCTTCGAGCCCGAGCCCGGCGGCGAGGGCATGGTGATCGTGAATGCCTTCTGCAACTTCTACAGGCAGATCGAGTACCCGGGCCAAGTGCTGCTCAAGATGTACGTGAGCGATCCGGGCCGCACCACCTTCGAGAGCTGGGCCACGATGGCGCGCGCCGACCAGCCCGATGTGATCTGCGCCGCGGGCGGCGCGACCACGATCTGGGTCGACTTCCCGAAGCAGAAGGCGCTGGCGCTGCCCGACTGGCTGCGCGCGCTGGTTAGCGACTGAGCGCGGGCGCCGGCCTTCAGGCCGGCCGCAGCACGATCCGCGCCTCGAAGCCCTGGGCCGCGCCCGCCGGCGGCGAGGCCAGCTCGAGCTTCGCGCCATGCTTCTCGACGATGGTGCTCACGATCGAGATGCCCAGGCCGTAGCCCGCGCGGTCGGAGCTGTGGCGCACATGGCGCTCGCGCAGGGTCGCGAGCTGCTCGGCGCTGACGCCGGGGCCGGCATCGCGCACCGCGAGCACGCAGGGCGCCATCACCTCGATCACGACGCGGCCGTCGCCGCCATAGCGCAGCGCGTTCTCCGCCAGGTTGCGCAGCGCGATCGCGAGCGCGTCGACGTCGCCCAGGGCCACCGGCGCCACGCTGTCGGGCACCTTGAGCGCGAGGCGCTCGGCATGCTGCGGGTCCTGCCAGAACTCCTGTGCCACCGTGCCGGCCAACTGCACCAGGTCGACCCGCGCACGTGCCAGCGAGGCGCCCGATTCGGCGCGCGAGAGCTGCAGCAGCTTCTCGGCGCGGTGGCTCAGCGTGCGCAGCGCGTCGAGCGCAGCCTGCACGTCGTTGCGCTGCAGGTCGTGCTCGAGCGCGGTCTGCAGCCGCAGCCGCGCAGCCGCCAGCGGCGTGCGCAGCTCGTGCGCGGCATTGGCCGCGAGCGCGCGCTCCACGTCGAGCGAATGCGACAGGCGCTCCAGCAGCAGGTTGACGTGGTCGCCCACGGTGCGCAGCTCGCGCGGCAGGTTGGGCAGGGCGATCGGGCGCAGGTCGGCGCCGCTGCGCTTCTCGATCTCGCCGGTGAGCTGCTGCAGCACGCGCAGCTCGGTGCGCGCCACGTTGCGCAGCACCAGCGCCAGCAGCGGCAGCACCGCGCCGAGCGGGATGATCAGGCCGAACAAGGTGCGGTTCAGTGCGCGGCGGCGTTCGTCGAGCGGATCGGCGACCTGGAAGAACAGGCCCAGCGTGGGATGGCGCACGGTGTAGATGCGCCAGTTCGGGTTGTTCGCGAAGCCCGCGGCCAGCGGCACGTCGAAGGTGTCCTCGGGCGCCTCGGCCGAGCGCAGCAGCACGTGCTCGTGCAGGTCGACGATCTGGTAGATCACCGCGTCCTCCGAGAACAGCTGCTTGGGCGCGATCAGCGGCGCGCGCGGGGGCTCCTGGCCCGGGTGCTGCAGCTTCTCGAGCTCCTGCACCGCCATCGCGAACATGCGGTGCGAGACCTCGACCAGCTCGTTGTCGAAGTTGTGGTTGATCTCGCGGTCCACGTACCAGACCACCGCGAACACGCACAGCAGCCAGACGCCGCCGACCCACAGGATCAGCGTGCGCGTGAGCCGGCCGGCCAGGGTGTCGCGCTCGCTGCGCGCGCGAGGTGCCACTGCTTCGGTCATCGGCTATTCCTCCTCGTCGGCCGAGAGCCGGTAGCCGAGCCCGCGCAGGGTCTGGATGTGGCTGCGGCCCAGCTTGCGCCGCAGCCGGCTGATGAAGACCTCGAGCGTGTTGCTGTCGGCCTCGTCGCCGAAGCCGTAGAGCGCATCGGCGAGGTTCTCGCGCGTGTGGATGCGCTCGGGCCGGGTGGCCATCACGCGCAGCAGCGCCCATTCCTTCTGCGTCAGCGTCACCGGCTGGCCGTCGCGGCGCACGCGGTCGTGCGCGATGTCGATCTCGAGCGTGCCCAGCTGCAGCACCGGCGAGTTGCCCGCGCTGCGCCGGCGTTCCACCGCGCGCAGCCGCGCCAGCAGCTCGGCCGGGTCGTAGGGTTTGATCAGGTAGTCGTCGGCGCCGGCATCGAGGCCGCGGATGCGGTCGGTGACCTGGTCGCGCGCGGTCAGCACGATGACGATCGGCGGCTCGCGCAACGCGCGCACCTGCGGCAGCAGCGAGAGCCCGTCGCCGTCGCCCAGGTGCAGGTCGAGCAGCACCGCCGCGTACTGCACCGAGAGCAGCGCGCCGCGCGCATCGGCCAGGCTCGGCGCCACGTCGACCACGAAAGCCTTGGCCAGCAGGTAGCCGCAGACCGCGTCCGCCAGCGACACATCGTCTTCGACCAGCAATATGCGCACGCGACGGCACTCCTCGGATTCGGTGGGAAGGCCGGAGTCTAGCGTCCGGGCCGCGGTCAGCTGGCGCTCAGCCGGCTTCAGCTTCGGTTCATGTGGCTTCAGGCCTGGTTCATTCGCGCGGCCTAGGCTGGCCCCCATTTTTGCCGATGGCCGCTTTTTTCCGATGACCCGCCGCTTCCCGAACCTCCGCCTGGGCGCCTGGACCCTGATCTCGCTCGCCCTGTTGCTGCTCTGGGACGCCAGCGGCGCCGACCTGCCGATCGCGCGCTGGATGGGCACGCCGATGGGCTTTCCGCTGCGCGAGAACCCGTTCTTGGTCCATGTGATGCACACCGGCGCCAAGAACCTCAGCTGGGCGCTGCTGGCCGGGCTGTTCCTCGCGATCCGCTGGCCCGTGGGCTTCCTGCGGCGGCTCGACCGCGCGAGCCGCGCGCAGCTGGCGCTGACGGTGCTGGCCTCGGTGTTCGCCGTCAGCCTGCTCAAGCACGCGAGCCACACCAGCTGCCCGTGGGACCTGCAGGAGTTCGGCGGCATGGCGCGCTACGTCTCGCACTGGTCCTGGGGCGTGCGCGACGGCGGCCCGGGCGGCTGCTTCCCGGCCGGCCATGCGTCCACCGCCTTCGCCTACCTGGGCGGCTACTTCGTGCTGCGGCGCGTCGCCCCGCGCATCGCGCTGGCCTGGCTGGCCGCCGCGCTGATCGGCGGCCTGCTGCTCGGCGTGACGCAACAGCTGCGCGGCGCCCACTACATGAGCCACACCCTCTGGAGCGGCTGGGTCTGCTGGGCCGTGGGCTTCGCCATCGACACGTTCGCCCGGCGCGCGGGCGCGCGCAAAGACGCCATTGCGTTGCAGGAAGCCTGAACAGCACCTGAACTCGAAGTTCAGGCTCCTTTCAGGCACGCTCCCTACATTTGTCGCATGTCTGTCACGCGCATAGAGCCAGCGCCGCTCCGGTCCGGCATTCCACCGATCTCCCAACACCGCCCGGGCACCGCAGCCGGGACCACGTGGGAGACGGCGCGCCAATGGCTGGAGCGGCCGCGATCGGCCCGCCAGATGGTGCTATGGCTGGCCCTGTACCTGGGCCTGGTCGCCAACTGGCCGCTGTGGAACGAACTGGCCCGCATCGGCGGCGCGCCCAGCACCTACCTGCCGACCATCGCCGCGATGAGCCTGCTGAGCTTCTGCGGCACGGTGGCCATGCTCTCGTTCACCGCCTGGACGCGCTGGATGAAGCCGCTGTGGCTGGCGGTGGCCGTGCTGGCGGCGCTGGTGCAGCACTACATGCTCGAGTACCGCGTGGTCATGGACCCGACCATGATCGCCAACGTCTTGCAGACCGATCCCAACGAGGCGCGCGACCTGCTGAGCTGGCGCATGGGCTTCAACTTGCTGGTGGTGATCGCGCCGGTCGCCGTCGTGCTGTGGTTCGCGCGCATCGCGCCGATGCGCTGGATCTCGCAGCTGTGGCGCAATGCCGTGCTGTTGCTGCTCGCGGTGGCCGTCGCGCTGGTCGCGGCCGTGGCCATGAACCGGCAGCTGGCGCCGCTGATGCGCAACAACGTGCACCTGCGCTACATGATGAACCCGATCGCCAGCCTCTACTCGACCGGCGCGGTGTTCATCAAGCCGCTGTTCAAGCGCAGCGGCAAGCTGATCCCGATCACCGCGGGCACGACGCTCGGCGCCAGCTACGCGGCCCAGCAGAAGCCGCCGCTGTTCGTGGTGGTGGTGGGCGAGACCGCGCGCGCCGACCACTTCGGCCTCAACGGCTATGCGCGCGACACCACGCCCGAGCTCGCGAAGCGCGGCGTGCTGAGCTACCGCGAGGTGCATTCCTGCGGCACCAACACGCTGGCCTCGGTGCCCTGCATGTTCTCGCCGCTGGGCAAGCAGGGCTACGAATCGCGCAAGGACGACTACGAGAACCTGGTCGACGTGCTGCAAGCGGCCGGGCTGGCCGTGTTCTGGCTCGACAACCAGGCCGGCTGCAAGGACGTCTGCACGCGCATTCCCAATGCCTCGGCCTTCGACAACCTGCCGAGCGCCACCAGGAGCGCGCTGTGCGACGGCGAGGAATGCCTCGACGACGTGATGCTCGAGGGCCTCGATGCGCGCATCGCCGCGCTGCCGGCGGAGCGCCGCGCCAAGGGCGTGGTGCTGGTGATGCACCAGATGGGCAGCCACGGGCCCGCCTACTACAAGCGCTCGGGCGCCGACATGAAGCGCTTCCAGCCCGAGTGCAAGACCAATGCGCTCGCCGAGTGCGGCCATACCGAGCTGATGAACGTCTACGACAACTCGATCGCGCAGACCGACCGCTTCCTCGGCCGCACCATCGACTGGCTCAAGGGCCAGTCGACCCAGTACGACCCGGGCCTGCTCTACGTGAGCGACCACGGCGAATCGCTGGGCGAGTTCGGCCTGTTCCTGCACGGCGTGCCCTACAGCTTCGCGCCCGAGGCGCAGAAGCACGTGCCGATGGTCACCTGGTTCAGCGCCGGGCTCAGCGAGCGCCGCAAGCTGTCGCGCCCGTGCATGGAAGCCGGCCTCGATGCGCCGCTCACGCACGACAACCTCTATCACACGGTGCTGGGCCTGATGGACGTGAACACGCCGACCTACAAGCCCGCGCTCGATGCGCTGGCCACCTGCCGCAAGGGCGACGCGGCCTGAGCGCCGGCCGCGCCGCCTACTGCTTCTTCTCGCGCGGCAGCCGACCCATCAGGAAGAACTCGGGATTCGGCTGCATGCCGCTGAAGCTCGCGAGCCGGTTGCTCAGGCCGAAGAAGGCGGTGATGGCCGCGATGTCCCAGATGTCCTCGTCGTCGAAGCCGTGGGCATGCAGCGGTGCGAAGTCGCTGTCGTCGATCTCGTGCGAGCGCTCGCAGACCTTCATCGCGAAGTCGAGCATCGCGCGCTGGCGCGGCGTGATGTCGGCCTTGCGGTAGTTCACGGCCACCTGGTCGGCCACCAGCGGCTTCTTCTCGTAGATGCGCAGCAGCGCGCCGTGCGCCACCACGCAGTAGAGGCACTGGTTGGCCGCGCTGGTGGTGGTCACGATCATCTCGCGGTCGCCCTTGGTGAGCGAGCCTTCCTCCTTGAGCATCAGCGCGTCGTGGTAGGCGAAGAAGGCGCGCCATTCGGCGGGCCGGCGCGCGAGCGCGAGGAACACGTTGGGCACGAAGCCGGCCTTCTCCTGCACCGCGAGGATGGCGGCGCGGATGTCTTCGGCAGGTCGGCGAGCTCGGCGAAGGGGTAGCGGGTGGTCATGGTGTCTCCTTTTCTCGGGAGAGCATCATAGGAAAACGGCATCAGCGGCGAATTCTTTGCGCTTGTTCTTCTGCAAAAGCTTTCGGCTCGTAGGCAAAACTTGCGGTCGCCACCTGAGGCTTGTGCATAGAGATAGGTAGAACCGACGACGATGTTTTCTATGAACTCTATGATTTCGTTCGCTCTGGTCGTAGACAAGCCGAAATATGCAGCGGATGCTTTTGCCAGTGCCGAAACTTGACTCGAAACGGCCCGGAGAGATCGCCATTGATTGATAGCCGGTTTGGCCTCCCCACTGCATCACAAGATCAAATGCGGGAGCGAGCTTCCAGAACCCGCTGCCTTGGTGCAGAACGCCATGATTTTTTCCATGGTCATCGCTGTTTCCAGCTGAGAGATTGAAGATCAGGCGGCGAAAAAGCTCTTCGAGATCCTGCACTGGCCGTGACGAAATTCGGCGAAGGGTTTGAGCCAATTCCACATAGCTTCCCTTGCTTGATTCATAAGGTGCATCGAGCAGAGCGGATGCTGAAAGGTAGTGAAATCGTTGCTCGTTCGAAATTGGACCATCGCGATCAAAGCGCTCAACCAGTAGGGCATGTCCCGTGGAGACGGGCAGAACAACAGTGCGAGGCACAGTTATTCCGCAAGCCAGCGCCAGGGACAGTGTGGTTGCCTCGAGCAACTCCACATCATGGTCGTCTCCCCGAGCTGCAAACTTGGCGATGTATCGCCGACCTTCCAAAACGAAGGGGGCTTTGGGGCGGGCACCACCGAGGCTTCCACCTCGAAGAAGTTGATTCATGTGGGGATCAATTTCCAATCCCGCTTCAATGCGTCTAGATGCATCTGCGAGCTCGTCGAGGGTAAGTGGCGGGATGGTCTCGACGGGGTATTCAAACTTCAAAGACTCGGAGAAAAACATTGCACCAATGCGATCCTCATTGGTCAACAGGAGCGCTTCCACATCTGATAACGATCGTCCGTGACGAATCTCAAGTACTTTGCGACCCCAGCTATCAGGTAGTGCGTCTTTGAGTGTGAGTGGTATTGCTCCGCCATCTCGGAATCGGCGTTCACCTAGGGTGAAAGTCGCCTCTTGTAGTGGCAAGTAGTCTGGGTTGAGTGGCTGCGCGTGTATTTTTTTCAGATATCGCTGCCCGTACGCGAATTCACCCGATTCCAGTACACCATGCCTTGTCAGCTTCATGAGCCCGACCGGCTCGACGCCCTGATCAGGGTCATGGGCAAGACCCACGTAGATACTCTGCTCCAAGGATTGGTTAGAAATCACGTTCATCCTCCCTGATGGAGCCCGGGACGATTCGTTTAGCGGACTTGCGTACCCTGCGCTGCGCAACCATCCCCGAGGGCGCCGGCGCCACCGCGTCGAGCGTGTCGATCTCACCGAAGAGCCACAGCGCGTGCGCGAGCAGGCCGATGCTCGTGCCCGGCTTGCCGGCTTCGAGCGCGCGCAGGGTCGTGGGCGAACACAGCAGGCGTTCCGAGGCCTCGGCCACCGTCCATTCGCGCTGGAACCGGTGAGCGCGCAATCGCTCGCCGAGGCGTGCCAGCGGCGCCAGCGTCCGGGACGGCAGTGCGGAAAGGCTGTTGCTTTGCCTTGACATCAATAAAATGGCCGTTAAGTGGTTTAAGAGCCATTATATTGACGAATCTGAGGACTGCTTGTCGAGGCGCCCGAGTGGTTCGGCGCCCGCCTCCAGCACCGCCAGGTCGCTCTCGTCCTTGAGCCCCACGCCGCTGAGCCCGCGCCGCAGCGCCTCGCGCATCAGCCAGGCCAGCTTGAAGGCCGCGAGTTCGTACGACAGGCCCTCGGGCCGCACGTTCGAGATGCAGTTGCGTTCGGCATCGTGGCGGCCCTTGCGCGGCGCGTGGGTCAGGTAGATGCCGAGGCTGTCGGGCGAGCTGAGGCCCGGGCGTTCGCCGATCAGCATGACCGAGAGCGTGGCGCTGAACAGCTCGGCCGCCTCGTCGGCGAGCGCGACGCGCGCCTGGGTCGCGATGACGACCGGGGCGAAACGGGTGTCGGGCGGCAGGTGCGGGCGCAGCGCCGCGAGCAGCGGCGCCGCATGGCGCGCGACCGCGAGCGAGGACAGGCCGTCGCCGATCACGATGCAGACATCGACCGGTGCGCTGGCGCCGGCGCGCAACCGGTCCGCATCGCCGGCATCGAGCTGCCGCCCCAGGTCCGGCCGCCGCAGGTAGGTGGCGCGGTCCTCGGCGCGGCTGCGCACCTGCGCTGTCTGCCAGCCGTCGTGCCGCAGCGCGGCTTCGAGCGCATCGACGTCGAGCGCCGCATGGATCGCGTCGCGCGCCATCGCATGGGCCCAGCCGAAGCGCAGCGTCTCGTCGGTTGGCATGCCGGCGCCGGCGCGGCCCAGCGCGAGCCGCGCGGGCGTGGCCGAGCGCCACTGGCCCCAGGGATTGGGCGTGACCGGATCGCTCATGAGGACAGCGCCGACAGGGCGCCCATGCCGGCCAGCAGCCGGTTGGAAGAGGGCGGCGCGATCCGCCCCGCCGCATCGGTGATCTGCATGCGCTGCAGCCAGGCCTCGAACTCGGGCGCGCGCTTCAGGCCCAGGGTCTGGCGCAGGAACAGCGCGTCGTGGAAGGAGGTGCTCTGGTAGTTGAGCATCACGTCGTCGGCGCCCGGGATGCCCATGATGAAGTTGATGCCCGCGGTGCCCAGCAGCACCAGCAGGTTGTCCATGTCGTCCTGGTCGGCCTCGGCATGGTTGGTGTAGCAGATGTCGCAGCCGATCGGCAGGCCCATGAGCTTGCCGCAGAAGTGGTCCTCGAGGCCGGCGCGGATGATCTGCTTGCCGTCGTACAGGTACTCGGGGCCGATGAAGCCGACCACGGTGTTGATGAGCAGCGGCTTGTAGCGGCGCGCCAGCGCATAGGCGCGCACCTCGCAGGTCTGCTGGTCGACGCCGAAGTTGGCATTGGCCGACAGCGCGCTGCCCTGGCCGGTCTCGAAGTACATGAGGTTGTCGCCGACGGTGCCGCGCCGGAGCGACTGCGCGGCATCGTGGGCCTCGGCCAGCAGCTCGGGCGTGACGCCGAACGAGAGGTTGGCCTTCTCGGTGCCCGCGATCGACTGGAACACCAGGTCGACCGGCGCGCCGGCCTCGGCCAGGCGCAGCGTGTTGGTGACGTGCGTGAGCACGCAGCTCTGGGTGGGGATCTCGAAGCGCTGGATCAGTTCGTCGAGCATGTGCAGCAGGCGACCGAGCACCGGCAGGCTGTCGGACACCGGGTTCAGGCCGATCACCGCGTCGCCCGCGCCGTAGAGCAGGCCGTCGAGCGTGGAGGCGGCCACGCCGCGCAGGTCGTCGGTGGGGTGGTTGGGCTGCAGCCGCACCGCGAGGTGGCCGGGCAGGCCGATGGTGTCGCGAAAGCGCGTGACCACGTTGCACTTCTTCGCGACCGAGACCAGGTCCTGGTTGCGCATGAGCTTCGACACCGCCGCCACCATCTCGGGCGTGAGGCCCGGCGCGAGGGCCGTGAGCGCCGCGGTGTCCGCCTGCTCCGACAGCAGCCAGTTGCGGAAGTCGCCGACCGTGAGGTGCGAGACCGGCGCGAAGGCCCGTGCATCGTGGCCGTCGATGATCAGCCGCGTGATGTTGTCGCTCTCGTAGGGGATCAGCGCCTCGTTGAGGAACTGCGCGAGCGGCGTGTCGGCCAGCACGTGGCGCGCGGCCATGCGCTGCTGCGCGGTGGCCGCGCCGATGCCCGCGAGGTAGTCGCCCGAGCGCGCGGGACTGGCCGCGGCCATGACCTGGCGCAGGTCGTCGAAGGCGAAGCCCTGGCCGGCGATGGTGGTGCGGTAGCGCATCGTTCGATCAGGCGGCGGGCGTGGAGGTGGGGGCCGACAGCATCTCGTCGGGCGCGGCCGCGTTGCGCTGGGCCGATGTCGCGAGGAAGTAGAGATAGGCCAGTGCCATCAGCACGAGGAACAGCAGGGTGAGCATCGGGTTGAACCACACCATCGCGCCCAGGCACACCAGGCCCAGGCCCAGCGCGATGGCGGGAACACCGGATAGAAGGGCGCGCGGTAGCTGCGCGGCAGCGCGGGCTCGGTGCGGCGCAGCCTGAACAGCGCGGCCATCGAGACCAGGTACATCACGATCGCGCCGAGCACGGCCATGGTCACGATGTTGGCCGTGAGCGTCTGGCCGCCGAACTGCACCCACTCGTCGCTGAAGATCGCCACCACGCCGACGACGCCGCCGGCCAGCAGCGCGCGGTGCGGCGTGTCGAAGCGCGGGCTCAGGCCCGCGAAGTAGCGCGGCAGGTAACCGGCGCGCGCCAGCGCGAAGATCTGGCGCGAGTAGCCCATGATGATTCCGTGGAAGGAGGCGATCAGCCCGAACAGGCCGATCCACACCAGCATGTGCAGCCAGCCGCTGTTGTCGCCCACCACGGCCTTCATGGCCTGCGGCAGCGGGTCGTTGATGTTGGCGAGCTTGCGCCAGTCGCCCACGCCGCCCGCGAAGATCATCACGCCGAAGGCCAGCACCACCAGCGTGACGATGCCGGTGGTGTAGGCGATCGGGATCGTGCGGTGCGGATCGCGCGCTTCCTCGGCCGCCATGGCCGCGCCCTCGATCGCGAGGAAGAACCAGATCGCGAACGGGATCGAGGCGAAGATGCCCGCGATGGCCGCGCCGTTCAGCACGCTGCCGCCGGCCCAGCCGTTGGCGACGAAGTTGGCCATCGACCAGCCCGGCGTGACCACGCCCATGAACACCAGCAGCTCGAAGATCGCGAGCACGGTGACGAACAACTCGAAGGCTGCGGCGATGCCGATGCCGATCCAGTTGAGGCCGATGAAGATCACGTAGGCGCCGAGCGCGAACCACTTCGGGTTGATGCCCGGGAACTGCACGTTGAGGTAGGCGCCGATCGCCAGCGCGATGGCCGGCGGCGCGAACACGAATTCGATCAGCGTGGCGAAGCCCGCCACGAAGCCGCCGTGCGGGCCGAAGGCGCGGCGCGCGTACGCGAAGGGGCCGCCGGCATGCGGGATGGCGGTCGAGAGTTCGGTGAAGCTGAAGATGAAGGTGGTGTACATCGTCGCCACCAGCACCGTGGCGACCAGGAAGCCCAGCGTGCCGGCGGTGTTCCAGCCGTAGCTCCAACCAAAGTACTCGCCCGAGATCACGAGGCCGACCGCGATGCCCCAGAGCTGCAGGGGACCGAGCACTTTCTTCAGATGGCCGCTGCCGCCGGGGGAGGGCGCCGCGGGCGTGGCTTCGGTGGAAGGCATGGGAGTTCCTCTCTCGGGCGATGTTGACAGTACCCCCGCCGCGAAGCAAGGGCCGTTCCATCGCCGGCTTCGGCGCTTCATGCGCGCTGGCCATAATCGGCCCTTTCCCACCATTCCCTCGAGGTATCCCGTGAAGTCCCTGTTCTGTGCCGCTCTCGTGTCCTTCTGCGCCGTGTCCGCCGCGTGGGCCCAGTCCGCGCCCGTCACCACGGCCAGCGGCCTGATCTACCAGTCGCTCAAGGAAGGCACGGGCGCCTCGCCGGCCGCGACCGACGTGGTCAAGGTGCACTACCGCGGCACCTTCCCCGATTCGGGCAAGGAGTTCGACAGCTCCTACAAGCGCAACGAACCCACCGAGTTCCCGCTCAACGGCGTGATCCCGTGCTGGACCGAGGGCGTGCAGAAGATGAAGCCGGGCGGCAAGGCCAAGCTAACCTGCCCGCCGTCGATCGCCTACGGTTCGCGCGGCGCGGGCGGCGTGATTCCGCCCAACGCCACGCTGAACTTCGAGATCGAACTCATCTCCGTGACCAAGCGCTGAGCTTCAGATCTGCGCCATGCCGCCGTCGACGAAGAGTTCGGTGGCATTGACGAAGCTGCTGTCGTCCGAGGCCAGGAACACCACGGCCTTGGCGATCTCGTCGGGCGTGCCGACGCGGCCCAGCGGAATGGCCTGGGCCTGCGATTCGATGAAGCCCTCGACCTGTTCCGGCGTGAGGCCCAGCAGCTCGTAGGCCGGGGTCGGCACCACGCCCGGGCTCACCGCGTTGACGCGGATGCCGGCATCCTTCAGGTCCACGGCCCAGCTGCGCGCGAAGCTGCGCACCGCGGCCTTGGTCGCGCTGTAGACGCTGAAGGCCGGCGTGCCCTTGATGCTGGTGATCGAGGCGTTCAGCACGATCGACGAGCCCTTGGCCATCAGCGGCAGCGCCTTCTGCACGGTGAACAGCAGGCCGCGCACGTTGATGCCGAAGGTCTTGTCGAAATGCTCCTCGGTGATCTGGCCCAGCGGCACCAGGCTGCCGCCGCCCGCGTTGGCGAACAGCACGTCGAGCCGGCCCTTCTGCGTGCGGATGGTGTCGTAGAGGCGGTCGAGGTCGTCGAGCTTCGAGACGTCGCCGAGCACGCCCGTGACGTTGCGGCCAATGGCTTTCACGGCCGCGTCGAGCTCGGCCTGGCAGCGGCCGGTGACGAACACGTGGGCGCCTTCGGCCACGAAGCGTTGCGCGGTGGCCAGGCCGATGCCGCTGGTGCCGCCGGTGACGAGGGCGATCTTTCCATCGAGCTTGAGCGTGGAGGTGGACATGACTTCTTTCCTTGGGTGATGCCGCGATGCGGCGTTGACGATGGAAGGAAGTTTGGGCGCGACCCCCGCGCCCACCAAGACGCCGCGCGTCACTTGTTTATTCACGAATCACTAATAATCGGCCGATGGACCAGATCGCCGCCATGCGCGTCTTCGCCCGCGTGGTCGAGGCCGGCACCTTCACGCGCGCCGCCGATTCGCTGCAGATGCCCAAGCCGACCGTGACGAAGATGGTGCAGCAGCTCGAGACCCATCTGCGCGTGAAGCTGCTGCAGCGCACGACCCGGCGCGTGACGGTCACGCCCGAGGGCGCGGCCTACTACGAGCGCACCGCGCGCGTGCTCGCCGAGCTCGAGGACATCGAGTCGGACCTCACGAACGCACAGGCCAATCCGCGCGGACGGCTGCGCGTGGACGTCGGCTCCTCGCTGGCCAACATGATCCTGATCCCGCAGCTGCCGGCCTTCCATGCGCGCTATCCCGAGATCGAGCTCGAGATCGGCGTGGGCGACCGGCCCGTGAACCTGGTCGGCGATGCGGTGGACTGCGTGATCCGCGCGGGCCCGCTCGACGACCAGACGCTGGTGGCGCGTCGCATCGCGACCATGCCCTTCGTGACCTGCGCCACGCCCGGCTACCTCGAGCGCCATGGCGTGCCGAAGACCCCGGCCGACATCGGCGATGGCCGGCACCGCGTGGTGGGCTATTTCTCGTCGCTGAGCAACCGGCCGGTGCCGCTGCGCTACGGGCGCGGCGAGGAGCGCATCGAGATCCACGGCCACACGGTGGTGGGCGTGAACGAGAGCACCGCGCACCTGAGCGCGATGCTCACCGGGATGGGCCTGGCGCAGACCTTCGACCTGATGGCCGCGCCGTATCTCGCGAGCGGTGCCTTGGTCGAGGTGCTGCAGGGCTTCGCGCCCGAGCCCTATCCGCTGCACGTGGTGTACCCGACCAACCGGCACCTGAGTGCCAAGCTGCGCGTGTTCGTCGACTGGGCGGTGGAGCTGTTCGCGCCCTACGACAAGCAGCGCAAGCCGCGCTGAAAGATCAGCCCGGCTGGTACTGGTACAGCCAGGTCTCGGTCAGTGTCTGGTCGCCGTTCTTCAGGAACAGGCGCATGTCGACCGGCTCGTTGCCCTCTGCCGTGAAGTCGAACTGCGCGCGCCAGTGGCCGGTGACGCCGTTGGGCACGGCCTCCGCGAAGATGTAGGAGAACTTGCCGCGCGAGGCCGTGAGCACCAGCTCGGGCTTGACGCCGAACGGGATGTTGGCGAGCGGCGCGCCGATGAACTCGACCATGAACTTGCGCACGCCCGGCGGCCGCGGCTGGCCCGGCTGGCCGCCGCGCCCGATGCGCGTGGCCACGCAGCGTGCCAGCGGCGAGGGGTAGGGCTCCTGGTCGGTCCAGTGCAGCCGGTACTTGAGGTTGTAGCTGGCGCCGGCCTTGGCATCGGCCTTGGGCACCCAGAAGGCCACGATGTTGTCGTGGATCTCGTCGTCGGTCGGGATCTCGATCAGCTGCACCGAACCCTCGCCCCAGTCGCCCAGCGGCTCGACCCACAGGCTCGGGCGCTTCTCGTAGTACACGCCGTCCTGGAAGTGGTCGAAGGACCGGTCGCGCTGCAGCAGGCCGAAGCCCTTGGGGCCGGTGTCGGCGAAGGCCGAGGCGCGGGTCTGCGTCGGGTTGTTGAGCGGGCGCCAGATGCGCTCGCCCGCGCCGTTCCAGATCGCGAGGCCGTCGGAGTCGTGCACCTCGGGGCGCCAGTCGATCGCGGTGGGCTTGGCGGTCTCGGAGTACCAGTACATCGAGGTCAGCGGCACCAGGCCCAGGCGCGCCACGTCGCGGCGCAGGAACAGACGCGAGTCGATGTCCATGATCACGGCCTTGCCGCGCTGCATCACGAACTTGAACACGCCGGTGATGCTCGGTCCCTCGAGCAGCGCATAGACCGTCATCGAGTTGGTGTTGCCGGCCGCGGGCGTCTCGAAATAGAAGCGCGTGAAGGCCGGGAATTCCTCGGGCCGGTCGGGCACGGCCACCTCGAGCGCGATGCCGCGCGCCGACAGGCCGTACTGGTAGAGCTCGCCGATCGCGCGGAAGTAGGAGGCGCCGAGGAAGGCGACCCAGTCGTTCTTCTGCCAGTCGAGCCTGGCCTGGTCGCCCAGGCGGCTTTCCTGCAGGCGGAAGCCCGCGAAGCCGGCGCCCTCGGGCAGCGCGCGCGCCGGGCTGTCGGCGGGCATCGAGAAGTACGAGGGGCTGTAGAGCACCTCGCGCGCGAAGCCGTCGCCGTCGGAGCTCTCGAGCACGTGCATGCGCACCGGCGTCTGGAAGAAGCGGCCGAGGTGGAAGAAGGTGACCGGGAAGGCGCCGGGGCCGTCGCGGAACAGGGCGTTGGCGGGGTCGAACTTGAGCTTGCCGTGCGCGTCGTAGTCGATCTTCTCGAGCACCTGCGGCGCGAGCGGCGCCGGTGCGGCATAGGGCCGGCCGGCGAGCGACTTGGCTTCGGCGACCAGGTTGTCGAACGAGAAGGGCCTCGGCTGACTCAGTTGCAGTCCGCTGGCGGCCAGCGCTTCGGCGGGCAGCCCGAGGGCGGCGAGGGTGGCGGCGGCGCTGCCGGCGGCAAGGAAGGATCGGCGATCAAGCATTGTTTTCTTGAGGGTTGCGATGGCTGTGACGAGTTCGGAGAACTCCGGGGAGGACGAAGAAGAGGAAGCGTGGGCGCGGCGGCCGGACGATCCTAATGCAGCGCGAAACTCCTCCGTCGGGAAGGCGCCGGCCTGTGCCGGGCGGCGCAGGTTCGGCGGGCGGGACGAGTCGGTAGCTTGCCCTGGCCCTGGTTCGGGGCGCGTCAGCCATTCCGCGCAAACGCCGCCGGACAAGGCCGGCGATGCGACGAAATTGTGCGTTTGTGTATCGAGCCCGGTTCAGTCCACCGCGTGCAGCGCGTACACCGCGTACATCGGCACGCCGAGGAAGGCACCGATCGCGCTCGAGAGCATGCCGTGCGGGAAGCCATAGCCCGCCATCACCTCGTGGGTGCCCGCGAGTCGCAGCCGCGGATGCGCGCGCGCCAGCTCGGCCGGCCGGCGCAGGCCCCAGCGGAACTGCGCGCCCGTGGGCCGCACCGAGGGATGCCGGTGCGCGCGGCCGGTGGCGAGCACGGCCTCGACCTGCGCGGGCTCGAGGTACATCAGCACGCCCTCGGAGAACAGGAACACCGGCGGCCCGTCGCGCGCGGGCAGGCCGAGGCCGTCCCACCAGTCGGGGGCCGTGAGGTCGAGCGGCCGCACCTCGTGGCGCGGTTCGTCGTCGGCCAGCAGCGCGCGGCGCACCGCGAGCACCTCGGGCAGGTCTGCATCGGTCATGCGGGCCTTGCCGTCGTCGAGCCATTGGAAGTAGTGGCTCAGGCCGCAGCCGAGGTTGACCACGTGGCCGCCGGGATTCGCCTGCAGGAAGTCGCGCGCGAGCGCGCGGAAGTAGCGCGTGCGCGCCAGCACGCCATAGACCGTGGCGCGGTCGCGCGGCAGCGGCGGGGCCTGGTCCTCGAGCGTGGCCAGCAGGCGCGCCGCGCTCGCATCGCCGACCGCCATGCGCGGAAACATCGCATCGCCGAAGGCGCGCGCGGCCAGCGGGATGCGCAGCGTCGAGGGCACGGCCGAGAGGCCGGAAGCGGGCGGGGCGGCGTCGGAGGGCATGCGGGGACTGGAAGTGAGGGCGGGGGCGAAGTCTCTCGCCTGATGAAGAGACGGGCAAGGGCGCGCGCTGTCCAGTCGCGGCGGGAATCGGCATTCGCCGTATCCATACATGCACAGTGATGGATCGCATACGAATGGAGCTATTGGATTCGAATGAATTCGCTATGTAAGAATAAACATATCGAAAAACATGGAGACGAGGTGGATATGAAACATTGGTCCGCGGGCGTGGTGTCCGGTCTGGTGGCGGTCGTGGTCGCCGGTTGCGGCGGTGGTGGCGATAGCGGGGTGTTCCTGCCGGTGGCGCCGCCGCCCGCGCCCGCACCGCCTTCTCCCCCACCGCCGCCGCCCGCGCCGCCGGCGCCCACGGTCAAGCTCGAAGGCGCCATCGACCGTCCCGCCGACTATGCCGAGGCCGACCTGGCCGCGCGCGCCGCCCTCACGCAGACGGTGAACTTCAACAGCGGCAGCACGCCGCAGACCCGCACCTACACCGGCACCAGCCTCTGGTCGCTGCTGTCCGACGCGGGCCTGCAGGCCGACGCCACGCGCAAGAACGACCTGCTGAGCCGCCATGTGCTGGCCACCGGCGCCGACGGCTACCGCGTGGTGTTCGCGCTCGGCGAGCTGAGCCCCGACTTCGGCAACAAGCCCGCGATCGTGGCCTATGCCGAAACCACCGGCGGCAGCTCGGGGCCGCTGGCCGCGGCCGACGGGCCGTTCCGCGTCACCGCGCCGGGCGACATCAAGGGCGAGCGCTATGTCTCGCAGCTCGTGCGACTGCGGGTGCAGCCCTCGGCCGCCACCGCCGCCGGCACGGGCGGCGGCGTGTCGACGAGCTTCGCGGTGTCGGGCGCGGTCGGCACGCCGCTGAGCTTCGACCTCAAGGCGCTGCAGGCGATGGTGCCGGTCACGCAGACCGTGGGCGCCAACGTCTACACCGGTGTCAGCCTCTGGACGCTGCTCAACGGCCTGGGCCTGCGCCTGCCCGCGGGCAAGAACCCCAGCCTGTCGATGTACGCCGTGGCGACCGGCAGCGACGGCTATCGCGCCGCGGTCTCGCTCGGCGAGATCGATCCCGGCTTCGGCAACAAGGGCGCGATCGTCGCCTACGACATGAACGGCGCGGGGCTCGGCGCCAACGGCGTCGCGCGGCTCGTGGTGCCGGGCGAGGTCAAGCAGGGCCGTTCGGTGTCGAACCTGGTCGCGATCGAGGTGTTCGCGGCGGACACGCCCTGAGCTGCGGATCGACGCGCGGCCGTCTCAGCCGGGCCGGCCGCGCTCGCGTGCCAGGTGCCGGTAGACGGTGCTGCGGTGGATGCCGAGCCGGCGCGCGGCCTCGGCGACGTCGTGCCCGCAGTCCTGCAGCGCCTGCGCGATCGCCTGCCGCGTGATCGCCACGAGCGGCGGCGGGCCACCGAAGCCGGGGCCCGCGTCGTCCCGCACGCTGGCGGCCGGCATCGCGGACACCGCGCGCAGGTTCGCCGGCAGCGCGTCGAGGCCGATCGCATCGCCGGGCTCGGCCAGCGCCACGAGCGAACGCAGCACGCTGCGCAGCTCGCGCACGTTGCCGGGCCAGGGGCAGGCCGCGAGCGCCTCGAGCGCCTCGTCCTCGAGCCGCAGCCCTCGCGCGGCCGCGCCCGATTCGAGGAACAGCCGCGCGATCAGCGCATGCCGGTCGGCGCGTTCGCGCAGCGGCGGCAGCGCCACGGTGAAGCCGGCCACGCGGTACATCAGGTCGGCGCGAAAACGTCCGGCCGCCACCAGCGCCGGCAGGTCGCCGTGCGTGGCGCAGGCCAGGTCGAAATCCACCGCCACGCCCTGGCCGCCGCCCAGCGGCGCGCACCGTGCGCTCCTCGAGCACGCGCAGCAGCCGCGTCTGCAGCGCCAGCGGCATCTCGGCGATCTCGTCGAGGAACAGCATGCCGCCCTGCGCCTCGCGGATGCGGCCCGGCGCGCCGCGGCGGCGGGCGCCGGTGAAGGCGCCGTCCTCGTAGCCGAACAGCTCGGCCTCGATCAGGGTCTCGGGCAGCGAGGCGCAGTCGACCGCGACGAAGGGCCCGGCGCTGCGCCGGCTCGCGGCATGCAGCCGGCGCGCGAACACCTCCTTGCCGCTGCCGGTCTCGCCGTTGACCAGCACCGGCACGCCCTGGTTCAGCACCCGCACCGCGCGCTCGAGCAGCGGCTGCACGTCGTCGGGCGGTGGCGCGGCGGCCGAGTCCTCGGGTGTCCATTGGCGCCGCGCGCCGCGCGACAGTGGTTCGCCGGGCCGGGCCGCGCGCTCGAGCACGGTCGCGATCTGGCGCCCGCCCGGCAGCGTGAGCAGGCTGCGGCGGCGCTCCATGCGCGCCCAGTCGCGGCCGAGGAAGGTGGCGGCGTCGAGGTCGAGCAGCTCCTGCCACGCGTGCCCGAACAGTTCGAGCGCCACGTGGTTGGCCGCGACGATGCGGCCGTCGGCGATCACCATCAGGCCTTCGCGCGCGGTGCCGATCAGCGAGGGCCGCGGATGGAAGCGCAGCAGGTGGCCGCTGGCCTCGCTGAGCATCATGCGGTGGCCGACCTGCTGCGCCGCCATGCGCACCAGCCCGAGCGCATGGCTGTTGACGCGCACCGTCTCGCCCGAGATGTCGAGCGCGCCCGCGACCTCGCCGCGGCCGGTGAAGATCGGCGCCGCCGCGCAGCCCAGCGTGCCGTTGCGCGCCAGGTAGTGCTCGCCGCCGAGCACCATCAGCGCCTGGCGCTCGGCCAGCGCGGTGCCGATGGCATTGGTGCCGCGCTGGTGTTCCGACCAGCCGGCGCCGGGCCGCAGCGCGAGGCGCTCGGCCTTGGGCAGGAAGTCGGGGCTGCCGATCTCGTCGAGGATCAGGCCGCTGGCGTCCGACAGCACCACCACGCAGCCGTTGCCGGTCGCGTGCTCGGCCAGGCCGTCGAGCTCGGGCTGGGCGCAGTCGAGCAGCCGCATCGCCTGTTCGCGCCGCTCGCGCAGCAGCGCCAGCGCCATCGGCTCGCACTCGCCGCCGCGCGGATCGACCGGCAGGCTGCGGCGCCACGAGCGCGAGATGTGCGGCGCGATCCAGGGCTCGGGGTCGCGGCCCTGCACGAAGAAGAGCTCCCGGGCCTGTTCCACCTGCGACGAGGGCGATTGCGAGTCGGTCATCCACGGCTCCAGTCGGTTCGAGGTGCGAGCCGGTTCGCCCGGTTCGCCTTTCGCGACATGCTAGCCGTCATGTTCGCGCGGATATGTCGCAGATTGCGAAAAGAAAACCCTTGCGACAGCCCCACTCCCAGGGCCGTCACCTTCGGGATTCCACCGAGGCCGGCGGGTACGGGCCTTGCAGACCTTCGTGCGGGACGCCGCATGTCGCGGCGCCTGCAACACACATGGAGACACGCATGGACATGCTCGAACCGGGCAAATTCGGCACCGCGGTGCCGTTCAAGAAGCGCTATGGCAACTACATCGGCGGCGAGTGGGTGGCGCCCGTGGACAACCAGTACTTCGAGAACATCACGCCGGTGACCGGCCAGGTCTTCTGCGAGGTGCCGCGCTCGAGCGCCGCCGACATCGACCGCGCCCTCGACGCCGCGCACAAGGCCAAGGCCGCCTGGGGCCGCACCTCGACCACCGAGCGCGCGAACATCCTCCACCGCATCGCCGACCGCATGCAGGAGAACCTGGCCGTGCTCGCGGCCGCCGAGACCTGGGACAACGGCAAGCCGATCCGCGAGACCACCGCGGCCGACCTGCCGCTGGCGATCGACCACTTCCGCTACTTCGCCGCGTGCATCCGCGCGCAGGAAGGCGGCATCAGCGAGATCGACCACGAGACCTTCGCCTACCACTTCCACGAGCCGATCGGCGTGGTCGGCCAGATCATCCCGTGGAACTTCCCGCTGCTGATGGCGGTGTGGAAGCTCGCGCCCGCGCTCGCGGCCGGCAACTGCGTGGTGCTCAAGCCGGCCGAGCAGACGCCGGTGTCGATCCTGGTGCTGATGGAGATCGTCGGCGACCTGCTGCCGCCGGGCGTGCTCAACGTGGTCAACGGCTTCGGCGTGGAAGCCGGCAAGCCGCTGGCCTCGAGCAACCGCATCGGCAAGATCGCCTTCACGGGCGAGACCACCACCGGCCGGCTGATCTCGCAGTACGCGAGCCAGAACCTGATTCCCGTCACGCTCGAGCTCGGCGGCAAGTCGCCCAACATCTTCTTCGCCGACGTGCTCGACAAGGACGATGCCTTCTTCGACAAGGCGCTCGAGGGCTTCGCGATGTTCGCGCTCAACCAGGGCGAGGTCTGCACCTGCCCCTCGCGCGCGCTGATCCAGGAATCGATCTACGACCGCTTCATGGAGCGCGCGCTGAAGCGCGTGGCCGCGATCCGCCAGGGCAGCCCGCTCGAGATGGAGACCATGATCGGCGCGCAGGCCTCGAGCGAGCAGCTCGAGAAGATCCTGTCGTACCTCGACATCGGCCGGCAGGAGGGCGCGCAGGTGCTGATCGGCGGCGAGCGCAACACGCTCGCGGGCGACCTCAAGGACGGCTACTACGTGAAGCCGACCGTGTTCAAGGGCCACAACAAGATGCGCATCTTCCAGGAGGAGATCTTCGGCCCGGTGGTGTCGGTCACCACCTTCAAGGACGAGGAGGAGGCGCTCGCGATCGCCAACGACACGCTCTACGGCCTGGGCGCCGGCGTCTGGAGCCGCGACATGAACCGCGCCTTCCGCATGGGCCGTGGCATCCAGGCCGGTCGCGTGTGGACCAACTGCTACCACCAGTACCCGGCGCACGCGGCCTTCGGCGGCTACAAGCAGTCGGGCATCGGCCGCGAGAACCACCGCATGATGCTCGACCACTACCAGCAGACCAAGAACCTGCTGGTGAGCTACAGCGAGAACAAGCTCGGCTTCTTCTGATCCCCAGCCGCAAGGCACGCCCCGCGCGGCCCGTGACGGGACGCGCGGGGGCGTTCGTGCAGCCCCGAACGAAGGTTTTCCATGACCCAAGAAGTCCTGCGCGTGACCGCGACCGACGCGGCGCTGGCGCTGATCGAGCGGCTCACCGCGAAGCACGGCGCGCTGATGTTCCACCAGTCGGGCGGCTGCTGCGACGGCAGCGCGCCCATGTGCTATGCCCAGGGCGAGTTCATCGTCGGCGACTACGACCGGCTGCTGGGCCACATCGGCGGCATGCCGTTCTACATCAGCGGCCCGCAGTTCGAGTACTGGCAGCACACGCAGCTGATCATCGACGTGGTGCCGGGGCGCGGCGGCATGTTCTCGCTCGAAGGGCCCGAGGGCGTGCGCTTCCTGACGCGCTCGCGACTGTTCACCGACGAGGAATGGGCCGTGCTCGAGGCGCGCGAGCGCGACGGCGCCAAGGCCTGAGCCTTTTCCGCCCCCAGACGGAATCCGGGTCGAAAGCCCTGGCGCTTGGCTTTCGCTATGTTGCGTCGTATATTGCGGTGTCGTTTTCGCCAGACCGCGCCGTCGCGCGCCCCGCCGATGCAGCAGCCGCCTTTCCGCCTTCTCGCCGCCGCCGATGCCGCGCTCACGCGCGTCGATCGCACGGATTCGCCGCTGCGCCATGCCGCGGTCGACTGCTGCGCCACGCCCGAGCCCGAGGCGCACGAGGCCGTCGCGGCCGGCCGCGCACGGCTGGCGGATCTCGACCACCATCTCCATTGCTCGGTGATCGGCACCTGCCTGAGCACGGCCGAGCTGCGCAAGCTGATGGACCGCTTCGCCGACGTGAAGGGCGCCAGCGATCTCGACATCCACCACGACGCGGTGCGGCAGACCTCGCACGATCCGCAGGTCGCGAAGGCGCTGCAGAAGGCGCTCGACCACCGGCATGCGCCGGCGCTGCAGCGCGCCTCGAAGCTGGCCGATGCCGAGGCGCTGACCGCCTATTGGGACGAATCGCTGCACCAGGGCGAGGTGCCCGGCGCCTACTGGGCCGTGCTGACGCATCGCAAGACCACGCCCGCGCTGCGCCAGCGCGTGTTCGGCGACGTCCACATGTTGTCGCACCTGGTCGGCGCGGCCAACCGTGCTGACATCCGCCGTCTCGTGGCGCTGGAGCGCGACAACGTCGACCTGCGCGAGAAGCTCGACCGCCAGCAGCTGCGCGCGCAGGAACTGATGGAGGAGCGCGACCGGCAGATCGCGGCGCTGCGTCGCGAACTGATCGAGGCCACGGCCGCCGCGGCGCCCGAACGGCAGGACCGCGTGGAGGAGACCGACAGGGCCGAGAAGGCGGCCGCGCTGATCGCCCTGCAGACCGCGCGCCGCGAACGTGCCGAACAGACCGCCGCCGCCGCGCAGGCCGAGGCGGCACAGCTCGCCGAGACACTCGATCATCTGCGCCGCCACGCCCAGGCGCTGGGCCGCGAACTCGGCGCCGCCGAGCTGCAACTGCGGATCAACGCGGACGACGGCGGGCGCAACGACCAGTCGGCGCAGCTCGATGCGCAGCTGCAGGGTCGCCGCATCCTCTACGTGGGCGGGCGGCCCAGCACCTATCCGGCGATCCGCGACCTCGTGCTGCGCCATGGCGGGGAATTTCGGCGCCACGGCGGCGGCCTCGAGGACCGTGCGGGCCTGCTGGCCGCGGCCGTGTCCTGGGCCCATGTGGTGGTGTTCCCGGTCGACTGCATCGACCACGAATCGGTGGACAACCTCAAGCGGCTGTGCACGCGCCAGCAGGTGCGCTACCTGCCGCTGCGCAGCGCGGGCATCGGCTGCTTCGCCGCGGCCTTCTCGGGACCGGTGGAAGGCATGCAGGCACAGGGCGAGGGCAGGGAGGACGGGCCGTCCGGCACGTCGCCGCTCTGCCCGCGGCACGGCTGAGCCGGGCGCGCGCCTCGCCCCGATGTTCATCCGCCAGCTGAACTACGTCGTCGCGCTCGCGCGCGGGCAGATGCGCAGTGCCCGGCATGCGGTTGCCGCGATGGCAACCGAAGAAGAATGAGCGCTGAATGAGGGGCGCCGTGGGCGCATCCCGCGATGCGTGCGGCGCGGCGCCTCTCGTTCAGCCCTGGCGCAATGCCAGGGTCAGGCGCGCACGCCGAGCACCGACAGGATGACGGCGGCCAGCGTCAGCGCGACCGGTGCCTTGTGCACGGCGAGCACGTGGGCATGCGCGGCCAGGCGCGATTGCAGAAGGGCCTTTTCGGAATGAAGAGCTGTGGTCATGAGACGACTCCTTGAACAGTGACGCGGACACCGTGTCCGCATGACTGCAACGATAGTCCTGCGAAAGCGCCGTGGTTCGTGCCTTTCATCGACACGGCGTTTCCGTTTCGGCAACGATCGAAGGGAACCCGGCGGCCCGCATCGCGATCCGCTCGACGGGCTGGTCAGCCCGCGATCAGCTTCTGCACCAGCTCCGCCGTCGTGGCCGCCGCGTACTTGCGCATCAGCCGCGCGCGATGCAGCTCCACCGTGCGGTGGCTGATGCCCAGCGCCTTGCCGATCTCCTTCGAGGTCAGGCCGCGCATCACCTGCGCGGCCACCTCGCGTTCGCGCGGCGTGAGCTGGGCCTTGGTCGCGCGGCGCGATCCCAGGTCCTCGAAGGTCCAGATGCCCGACTCGTGCGGGATGGCGCGGTTCATCGCATGGCCGGTGACATGGCACCAGAAGGTCTCGCCCGCGATCGCGCCATGCAGGCTGCCGAGGCGGCGCATCATGCGGTTGTCGGCGTAGTGCCCGCTGGCATTCATGATCGGTTCCATGCGCTTGCCGATGCGCTCGAACTCGGCGAGGCTGGGGTAGAGGATGCTGAACGAATGCCCCACCAGCGCGGAGGGCGTTGCGCCGAAGATCTCGCACACGCGCTGGTTGCAGGCCACGATGGCGCGGTGGCGCGACACCACCATCCCGACCGGGGCATGCTCGAAGGCCAGCCGGTAGTCGATGTCGGGCGTTGCCGCCTCAGCCTTGCGATCGGTCGTCTCCTGCATCGGGGGTCACCATTACGAAATACTACGTATGCGGGTACGTAGTATCGTTCAGGGCTTTCCCACCCACTCTCGACACAGCCAATCAAGGAGCACGAGTGAACAAGATCTACCCCTCCGCCGAGGCGGCACTCAAGGGGGTCGTGGCCGACGGGCAGATGCTCGCGGTCGGCGGCTTCGGCCTGTGCGGCATTCCCGAAGCGCTCATCGAGGCGCTCAAGGATTCCGGCGCGCAGAACCTCACCGTGATCTCGAACAACGCGGGCGTCGACGGCTTCGGCCTCGGCAAGCTGCTCGAGACGCGCCAGATCAAGAAGATGATCGCCTCCTACGTGGGCGAGAACAAGGAATTCGAACGCCAGTACCTGGCGGGCGAGCTCGCACTGGAATTCACGCCGCAGGGCACGCTGGCCGAGAAGCTGCGCGCCGGCGGCGCCGGCATCCCGGCCTTCTTCACCAAGACCGGCGTGGGCACGCAGGTCGCCGAGGGCAAGGAACTGCGCGAGTTCGACGGCGAGACCTACGTGATGGAGCATTCGCTGGTGCCGACGTGGCGCTGGTCAAGGCCGACGTGGCCGACAAGTCGGGCAACCTGCGCTTCCGCCTGACGGCGCGCAACTTCAATCCCGCGGCCGCGATGGCCGGCAAGATCTGCATCGTCGAGGTCGAGAAGATCGTCGAGGTGGGCGAGCTGGCCCCCGACCACATCCACCTGCCGGGCATCTACGTGCACCGCCTGGTGCTCGAACGCCACGCCCGAGAAGCGCATCGAGAAGCGCACCGTGAGCGCCGGCGTCGATGCCGCGGCCGCCAAGGTCGAGGCCCAGACGGCGATCGCCCAGGCCGCCGCCGGCAGCGAAGTGCCGGCCAAGGTCGTCAACAAGAAAGAAGGAGCCTGAGATGCCCTGGACCCAAGACCAGATGGCGGCGCGCGCCGCGCAAGAGCTGGAAGACGGCTTCTACGTCAACCTCGGCATCGGCATCCCGACGCTGGTGGCCAACCACACGGGCACCAAGGAAGTCTGGCTGCAGAGCGAGAACGGCATGCTGGGCATCGGCCCGTTCCCGACCGAGGACCAGGTCGACGCCGACCTGATCAACGCCGGCAAGCAGACCGTCACCACGCTGCCGGGCTCGGCCATCTTCGGCAGCCACGACAGCTTCGCGATGATCCGCGGAGGCAAGATCAACCTCTCGATCCTCGGCGCGATGCAGGTGAGCACCCAGGGCGACCTCGCCAACTGGATGATCCCCGGCAAGATGGTCAAGGGCATGGGCGGCGCGATGGACCTGGTGGCCGGCGTCAAGCGCGTGATCGTGCTGATGGAACACGTGGCCAAGAAGAAGGACGGCACCGAGGACTTCAAGATCCTCGAGAAGTGCACCCTGCCGCTGACCGGCGTGGGCGTGGTCGACCGCATCATCACCGACCTCGCCGTGATGGACGTGGTGCCCGAGGGCCTCAAAGTGATCGAACTCGCGCCCGGCGTGAGCTTCGACGCGCTGCAGGCCAAGACCGGCGCCAAGCTGATCCAGTAAGGCGAAGGCCGAATCGACAAACGAAGGGCAGGGCCGCGCGAGCGGGCCCTGCTTTTTTTCATTGGAGACAACGAAAGATGAGCGCGAGCGACATCCTCCACGACCTGTGGCGCCAGGCCGGCCTGCCGGCCGACGCACTGCCGCTGGCGCGGCTCACGGGCGCCGACCCGGTGCTGCCGTCGTCCTTCGCGGTCGGCGCGGCGGCGCAGGGCAGCATCGCCGTGGCCGCGCTGGCGGCCTGCGAACTCGGCCATGCGCGCGGCGTGCCGCGCCAGGCAGTCGCGGTCGACATGCGCCATGCCGCGCTCGAATGCACCGGCTGGTTCAGCCTCGATGGCCGCGTGCCCGAGCTCTGGGACGCGTTCTCGGGCCTCTACCGCACGGCGGATGGCTGGGTGCGCATCCACGCCAACTTCGCGCACCACCGCGAAGGCGCGCTGCGCCTGCTGGGCCTCGATCCCGCGACGGCCGTGCGCGCCGATGCCGAGGCCGCGATGGCCGGCTGGCGCGCGCTCGACTTCGAGGAAGCCGCCGCTGCGCGCGGGCTGGTGGCCACCGCGCTGCGCCGCTTCGACGAGTGGGATGCCACGCCGCAGGGCCGCGCGATCGCCGCGCAGCCGCTGTTCACCATCGAGCGCATCGGCGACGCGGCACCGCTTGCACTGCCGCCGCTGCGCGAGGACCAGCGGCCGCTCGCGGGCCTGCGCGTGCTCGACCTCACGCGCATCCTGGCCGGCCCGGTCGGCGGGCGCGCGCTCGCGGCCTACGGGGCCGACGTGCTGCTGGTCAACTCGCCGCGGCTGCCCAACATCGAGGCCATCGCCGACACCAGCCGCGGCAAGCTGTCGACGCACGTGGACCTGCGCACCGACGAGGGACAGGCGGCGTTGCGCCGGCTGGCCGGGGATGCGCATGTGTTCGTGCAGGGCTACCGGCCCGGCGGCCTCGAGGAATTGGGTTTCGGGCCGGCGCAGCTCGCGGCGCTGCGGCCGGGCATCGTCTGCGTCTCGCTCACCGCCTATGGCACGCAGGGGCCGTGGGCCGGCCGACGCGGCTTCGATTCGCTGGTGCAGACCGCCATGGGCTTCAACCAGGCCGAGGGCGAGGCGGCCGGCGACGGCAAGCCGAAGCCGCTGCCGATGCAGATCCTCGACGAGGCCACGGGCTACCTGATCGCCTTCGGCGCGGCCGCCGCGCTGCATCGACAGCAGCGCGAGGGCGGCAGCTGGCTGGTGCGGGTGTCGCTCGCGCAGACCGGCCACTGGCTGCGCGGACTCGGCCGCGTGCCCGGCGGGCTCGCTACGGCCAGGCCCGACATCGCGCCCTATGTGGAAACCGAGCCCTCGGGCTTCGGCGAGCTCGCGGGCTTGCGCCACAGCGCGCTGCTCGCGCGCACGCCGGCTGCCTGGCCGCGGCCCTCGATGCCGCCGGGCAGCGACCCCGCGGAGTGGCCCTAGGCCTTGAGCGCCGCGCGCACCTTGTCGCCGAGGCCGCGCAGCCGCTCCACCGGCTCGTTCGAGAACACGAAGCGCAGGTACTGCGCGCCATGCGTCTCGCCCCAGCCCTGCATGGCGGTGGCGCAGACGCGCGCCTTCAGCAGCCGCTCGGAGAGCGTCTGGCCGTCGATGCCGAAATCGCTGGCGCGCAGCAGCATCGACCAACCGCCGGCCGGCACGCCCACGGGCAGGCCGCGCAGCTCGTCGAGCAGCGTGTCGCGCCGCCGTTCGAGTTCGGCCACGTAGGGCGCCAGCGTGCGCGGCGACTGCGCGAGCGCGGTGGCGACCGCGTCCTGCGCGATGCCCACCGGCACCACCACGTTGGCCAGCGACACCGCCACCAGGTCGGGCATGTAGCTCTCGGGCGCCACGGTCCAGCCCACGCGCCAGCCGATCATGCGCAGCTCCTTGGCCGACGAGCCCACGGTGATCGTGCGCTCGGCCATGCCGGGCAGCCCGGCCGGATGGATGACCTGGCGGCCGTCGAACAGCAGCCGCTCCATCGCGGCGTCGAGGATCAGCGTCAGGTCGTGCTGCACGCACAGCGCGGCGATCGCGCGCCAGTCGTCGGCGTCGAAGAAACCGCCCGAGGGCATCGAGGGCGACATCAGCAGCATGGTGCGCACGCGCGGGCCCACGGCGGCGCGCAGCGCCTCGCGGTCGAGCTTCCATTCGCCGCCGGGCGTGAAGCAAAACGGCACGTACTTCGGCGTGCCGCCCGCGAGCCGGATGCGGTTGAGCAGGCCGGCATAGGTCGGGTCGGTCACCAGCACCTCGTCGCCGACCTCCACCGTGGCCAGCAGGGCATTGAGGATGCCCGAGAGCCCGCCGGCCGAGATCACGCAGTGGCGCGCCTCGTAGGCCACGCCCGAGAGTTCCGACACATGGCGCGCCGCGACCTCGCGCAGCCGCGCCTGGCCGACGAAGGGCAGGTAGCTGTTGTCGGCGTCCTCGGTGGCGGCGCGCACGGTGCGCGCCACGGCCTCGGCATCGGGCGGGATGTCGACGTCGAGGTTCTCGAGCCGCAGGAAGGGCGGGCCCTCGGCGTCGTCGGCGATGGCGCCCATGCGGTCGACGCCGATGCCGGCGATGTGGGTCAGGCGGGCGGGGCGGTGGCGTGGCATGCGAGCGTCTCCTGGCAGGCGTTGTCCGCGCATTCTGCGGCCGGCGCGCGCGTTCACACCCCCAGGCTGGCCGCGAGCTCGCGGAAGATGCCGTAGAGCGCGGGCTGCTCCTCGAAGCCGATGCCCGGCGACTCGGGCAGGGTGGCGCGCCCGTTCTCGATGCGGACCTCGCGGCTGAAGCCGCCGAAGGGGCCGAACAGGCCGGGATAGGACTCCGCGCTGCCGAGCCCCAGCCCCGCGGTCGCGTGCAGCGACATCAGGTTGCCGCCATGCGGCACGATGTTCTCGCGCGCCACGCCATGCGCCCGAGCCAGCGCCACGATGCGCTGCAGCTCGAGCAGGCCGTAGGCCAGCGGCGGATCGGGCTGCAGCACGACGCGGCCTTCGAAGCCGCCGTAGCGCAGGAAGTTGGCGACCTCCTCGCGCGAGAACAGGTTCTCGCCGCCGGCGACGGTGCCCGCATAGGCCTCGCTGACCGCGCGGTAGGTCTCGAAGTCGGCCGGGTCGCAGGGCTCCTCGAGCCAGCGCAGGCCATAGGGCGCGATGGCGCGCGCGAAGGCCAGCGCCTCGTCGCGCCCGAAGGCGCAGCTCGCGTCGAGCGCCAGCCGCGAACCCGAGTCCACCAGCGCCAGCACCGACTCGATGCGCCGCAGCTCCGCGGCCAGCGGCAGGCCGCCGGCCTTGATCTTGAGCTCGGTGTAGCCGGCATCGAGATGGCCGCGCACCTCGTCGCCGAGCCGGGCCATGTCGTCGTGGTCGCGGTAGAAGCCGCCGCCCACGTAGCAGCGCACCGAGCGCGCGGGTTCGATGCCGGGCTCGCCCATGCGCTCGGCCAGCACCCGGTACAGCGGCAGGCCGCGCATCTTGCCGACGATGTCCCAGAGCGCGAGTTCCAGCGTGCCGACCGCCATCGAGCGCTCGGCATGGGCGCCGGCCTTCTCGCGCCGCAGCATCAGGTCGAGCGCGCGTTGCGGGTCGACGATGCCGCTGGCGGGGTCGTTGAGTTCCTCGGGCGTGGCGCGCAGCAGGCGCGGGATGAAGCGCTCTCGCAGCGGCCCGCCGCAGCCGTAGCGGCCGAAGGAGTTGAAGGCATGGCCGACGACGCGGCGGCCGTCGCGGAACTGGTCGGTGACGATGGCCACCACGCTGGCGGTGATCTCGCTGAAATCGATGCGCGCGTTGCGCAGCAAGGAGGCGATGGGAACGGTGCGTTCCGCGATGCTGAGGATCTTCATGGGCGGTGCGGCCTCAATCGACGACGGCGCCGGTGCTCTTCACGATCGGCCCCCACTTGTCGTACTCGGCCTGGATGAAGGCGCCGAAGCGCTCGGGCGTGCCGTGCACGGGCGCGCTGCCGAGCCGCGCGATCTGCTCGCGCACGGCGGGTGTGTCGAGCGCCTGGCGCGCGGCCTCGTTGAGCCGCTCGACGATGGCGCGCGGCGTGCCCGCCGGCGCCATCAGGCCGTACCAGGCGAGCGCCTCGTAGCCGGGCACGCCGGCCTCTTCCATCGTCGGCACCCCGGGCAGCAGCGGCGAGCGCTGGCGGCCGGTGACGGCCAGTGCGCGCAGCCGTCCGGTCGCGAGGTTGGGCATGGCCGAAACCATGCTGTCGATCGCGAAGTCGATCTGCCCGCCCATCAGGTCGGTGGCCATCGGCGCCTGGCCCTTGTAAGGCACGTGCGTGAGCGTCACGCCGGTCATCGAACCGAGCAGCACCGCCGACAGGTGCTGCGGCGTGCCGTTGCCGGACGAGCCGAAGCTGTACTTGCCGGGGTTGGCCTTCAGCAGCCGCAGGAACTCCGCCGCGCTGCGCGCCGGGTTCGCGTCGTTGACCTCGAGCACCAGCGGCACTGCGGCGAGCTGCACCACCGGCACCAGGTCCTTGAGCGGGCGATAGGGCAGCTTCGGATAGAGCCACGGGCTGATCGCCAGCGGTCCGCTCGAGGACAGCAGCAGCGTGTAGCCGTCGGGTTTGGCCTTGGCCACGAAGTCGGTGCCGATGTTGCCGCCGGCGCCGACCCGGGCCTCGATCACCAGCGGCTGCCCGAGCGCGGCCTGCAGGCGCGGCGCGAGCAGGCGCGCGAGGGCATCCGACGGACCGCCGACCGGGTACTGGATGACGACGCTGATGGGCTTCGAGGGATAGGCCTGCGCGGCGGCCGGCGGACTCGCGGCGACGGTGGCGAACAGCGCGAGCGCGGTGGCCAGGCGGGCGAGGGGGTGGGGATGGATCTTCATGCTTGTCTCCTTTTTGGGTGTCGATGGAACAGCGTCAGCGGTGGACGCGGGGATTCGTGGGTCTCGATGGCCTCCACGAGGCGCGCGATCTCGTCCTCGTCCGTGAGGTAGTGCGGCGTGAGCCGCAGCACGCCCGGCAGGCCCGCGGCCTCGAGCGCCCAGCGCGCGTGCTGCGGGCCGACGAAGGAGGCGTGGACGCCCGCGTCGGCGAGGCGGCGGACGAAGGCCGCGCCATCGCCGAAGGCCTCGGGCAGGCGATAGGTCAGCAGCGCGCTGCGATCGGGCAGCCCGGCCTCGAGCGGCTGCCAGCCGAAGCGCTCCTGCAGCGCCTGCGCGAGGCGCTGGCGCACCCGCGCGTTCTGTCGTGCGATGCGCGCGGGGTCGACCGCGAGCGCGTAGTCGCAGGCCGCGCCCAGCGCCAGCCGCAGGCCCGGATGGAACTCGTGGCCCTCGAAACGCCGCGCATCGGACCAGGGCTGCAGGCGCTCGGCCTCCAGCCACTGCGCGCCCGCCACGTCGATGGCATCGGGCGTGCCGAGCATTTCGAGCGCGCGTTCCGACAGGCACAGCACGCCCGCGCCGCGCGGGCCGCGCAGCCATTTGCGCGTGGGGGAACACCAGCACGTCGCAGCCCAGGGCCTGCATGTCGACCGGCCCCTGGCCCACCGCATGGCTGGCATCGAGGAACAGCAGGCCGCCATGCGCATGCACGCAGCGCGCCACGCCGTCCATGGGCGTGGCAACGCCCCAGGCGGTCGGCACGGCGGCGAGCGAGACCACGAAGCGGCGGCCGGCGGGTGCATGGCGCAGCGCATGGTCCAGGCGCTGCGTCAGCGGCGTCGCGCCGGGCCGCGTGCCGATCACCGTGAAGCCGAGTCGCCCCTGTCGCGCCGCGTTCAGCAGGTGCAGCGCGTTGGCGCCGTATTCGTCATGGGTCGTGATCACATGGGGCGCGTGCGCCGCGCTCATCGCGGTGGCCCAGGCCTGGCTCGCGGAACCGAGCAGCGCGACCTGGTGCGGCTGCGCGTTGACGAGCCGCGCGACGCTGGCGCGCACCGCATGCAGCGCGTCCGCATGCCGTTCGGTGGCGCGGTGCGTGCCCAGCGTGCGCTCGGCCTCGAGCCAGGCTTGCCATTGCGCGTAGACGGGTTCGGGCGGCAGGCTCGCCGAGCCATGCGCGAAATGCGCGAGGTGCGCGTCGGCGCCCCAGGCGGGCGTGTCGCGGCGCAGGCGCGCGAGTTCGGCCTCGGTGAAGGGCGCGGCCGCGACCGGCTCAGTGGCGATCGCTGGCATCGACGTCGAGTGCGGCGAGATCGAAGGACTGGTCGCGCAGCGCCTGCCGCAGCGACGCCTGCCGCTGCGCATCGAGCGCCTCGAGCGGCGGCCGCACGCGCGCCCATTGCGCATCGCCCGTGGCCATCGCGATGGCCGACTTCATGGCGGGAATCAGCGGATGGGCCGCGAACTTCGCGCGCACCGCATTGAGCGCCGCCTGCCGCGCATCGGCATCCGCGTCCTGCCACGTGTCGAACAGGCGCACGATGGCGCGGGGATTGACGTTCGCGGTGGCCGAGATGCAGCCCGTGCCGCCCGTGGCGCAGGGTGTCGAGCAGGATGGTCTCGGTGCCCGCGAAGACGTCGAAGCCCTCGGGGCCCGAACTGCGCGATGGTGCGCGCGGTGTAGTCCCAGTCGCCGCCGGTGTCCTTCATGCCGGCGACCGTGCCGGGGTAGCGCTTCAGCAGGCGCTCGACCAGCGCGTGGGAGAAGCCCACCTGCGCCACCGGCGGGATGTGATAGAGGTAGAGCCGCAGGCCGCGTTCGCCGACCCGCTCGATCACCTCGCTGAAGAAGGCGAACAGGCCGTCGTCGGTGACGCTCTTGTAATAGAAGGGCGGCAGCGCCAGCACGCCGGCGCAGCCCTGGTCGACCGCGCAGCGCGTGAGCCGAACCGCGTCGGCCAGCGAGCAGCTGCCGGTGCCCGGCAGCATGCGCGCGGCCGGTACGCCCGCGGCCACGGCCTGCTGCAGCAGCTCGATGCGCTCGTCGACCGAGAGCGAGTTGCCTTCGGAGTTGGTGCCGAACATCGCGAGCCCGCAGTCCTGTGCCACCAGCCAGCGGCACAGCCGCAGGAAGCGGGCGGCGTCGGGCTTCAGAGTGGCGTCGAAGGGGGTGAGTACCGGGGCGAGCACGCCGCGCAGGCGTTGGGGGGTGGGGGACGGCATCTGGATTCCAGCAAGGGTTCGAGGTGCCGGAATTCTTGGGCGCAAGGGCCTCGAGCGGGTTGCCGATCGGGCGCCGGGTTTTGCGAAAGCCGCAAAAGGTAAGGATGCCGAAGTGCCCGTGCTGCAGCTGGGCGACAGTAGACTCGGATGGCCGCCAACTTTTGAGGAAACCGCAAATGATCGACCTGGTCAGCCTGAAGGATTTCCTGGTCCTGTGCCAGACGCGCAGCTTCAGCCGCGCCGCCGAGCGCTGCCATGTGTCGGTGTCGGGACTGAGCCGGCGCATCCAGGGCCTCGAGCAGTGGATCGGCGCGCCGCTGTTCGACCGGCGCACCGCGGCGCTCGAGCTCACGCAGCCCGGCGAGCGGCTGCAGGCGATCTCCTCCGAGGTGGTCTATGCGCTGGAGGGGCTGCGCAAGTCGATCAAGGCCGATGGCGAGGACCGGCAGCAGCGCATCCGCTTCGCGGCGCCGCACATCATGTCGGCCGTGTTCTTCCCCGACTGGGTGCCGCGGCTGCACAACGACTTCCGGAGCGCCAAGTTCAGCGTCAGCTCCGACAACCTGCCCGAGTGCTTCGAGATGCTGGCCGAGGGCTCGGTCGACTACGTGGTCGCGCTGTTCGACGAGGCCGGCGCGGTGGCCGCGCGCGCGGGCTCGGCCTGCGAGGCGGGCGACTGCCTGGTGCTGGAACTGGGGCGCGAACGGCTGGTGCCGGTGAGCGCGCCCAATGCCGCGGGCGGGCCGCTGTTCGACCTGCGCGATCCCGCCGGCGCGCCCGTTTCCTTCCTCGGCTATGCCGACGAATGCCACCTGGGCTGGTCGCTGGCGCCGCTGCTCGAGCGCCATGGCGAACTGCGGCTGCAGCGCCACCACGAGGCCAGCCTGACCGACGGGCTGCGCTTCATGGCGCTGTCGCGGCTCGGCGTGGCCTGGCTGCCGCAGGCGCTGGTGCGCGAGGACCTCGATGCCGGGCGCCTCGTGCGGGCCGGCGGCCCTTCGCTCGAGGTGCCGCTGCGCTTCATGCTGATGCGCCGGCGCGCGCCGCTGGCCGAGCAGGCCGAGCGGCTGTGGCGCCATCTGGGCGAGCTGGTGCGGGCCGCAGCGCCCGTACCCGGGCGAGCCGGTGCTCGAGAGCGTGGCTTAGGCGCCCGCATCGGGCAGCAGCAGCTCGCGCTGCGCCTGCGCGGTCTGCTGCAGGAACTCCCAGGTCGCCTTCATGCGCGCGAGGTGCTTGGTCTCGGCCGGCATCGACATCCAGAAGGTGCGCGTGAAGTTCGCCTGGCCCGCGAGCACCGGCTGCAGGCTGCCGTCGCCCTCGGCCAGGAAGGCCGGCAGCACCGCGATGCCCGCGCCCGCGGCCACCGCGCGGTGCTGCGCCAGCACGCTGGTGCTGCGCAGCGCGAAGCTGTCGGGGCGGTGCAGCTCGTCGAGGTACTGCAGCTCCTTGCTGAACAGCAGGTCGTCGACATAGCTGATGAAGGTGTGGCCGCGCAGGTCCTCGCGCGTGGCGATCGGCTTGTGCGCCGCGAGGTAGGGCTTCGAGGCGTAGAGGCGCAGCGTGTAGTCGCTGAGCTTGGTGACCAGCACCGGCCCGCGCGCCGGCCGCTCGAGCGAGATCACGATGTCGGCCTCGCGCCGCGACAGATGCACCAGCCGCGGCATCGCCAGCAGGTCGATGGTCAGCCGTGGATGCTGGCGCGCGAACAGCGCGAGTTGCGGCGCCAGCACCGCGGTGCCGAAGCCTTCGGTGGCGCCGATGCGCACCAGCCCCGACAGCCCTTCCTGCGAGGCCGGCGCCGTGCTCTCCACCGCGAGGAAGGCGCTCTCCATCGCCTCCACCTGCGGCTGCAGCCGCCGGCCGGCTTCGGTGAGCCGATGGCCGCCGGCCTCGCGCGCGAACAGCGGCGCGCCCACCTCCTTCTCGAGCGCCTGGATGCGGCGCGCCACCGTCGTGTGGTCGACTTCGAGCCGGCGCGCGGCGCTCATCAGCGTGCCGGAGCGCGCGAGTTCGAGGAAATAGCGGAGGTTGTCCCAGTCCATCGGCTCTTTCTGAATGCGGGAACCGGCACGCAGAGGACGCGAAGGTTCCGCGAAGGACGCGAAAGAAATCAAAAAAGTGAATTCGTTTTTTTGCGCTCTTCGCGGAACCTTCGCGTCCTCTGCGTCCTTGTACCCGCGTTCTGCATTTTTGCAAAACCCCAGCGCAATTTTGTCTATTGTCATAGCAAAACTGCAAAGCTACGATGCCCGCTGTTCCGCCGCCTTCGGCACCGCATTCACAGGAGACAAGCACATGGACGCCAGCACCCAGCCCTCGACCCAGATCGCCACCGTCAAGCTCTTGATCGGCGGCAAGTTCGTCGAGTCGAAGACCACCGAATGGCGCGACATCGTCAACCCGGCCACGCAGCAGGTGCTGGCCCGCGTGCCTTTCGCCACACAGGACGAGCTCGACGCCGCCGTCGCTTCGGCCAAGGACGCCTTCAAGACCTGGCGCAAGACCCCGCTCGGCGCGCGCGCGCGCATCTTCCTCAAGTACCAGCAACTGATCCGCGAGAACATGGCCGAGCTGGCCGCGATCCTCACGGCCGAGCAGGGCAAGACCCTGCCCGATGCCGAGGGCGACGTGTTCCGCGGCCTCGAAGTGGTCGAGCACGCCTCGAACATCGGCAACCTGCAGCTCGGCGAGCTGGCCAACAACGTGGCCAACGGCGTCGACACGTACACCCTGCTGCAGCCGCTGGGCGTGTGCGCGGGCATCACGCCGTTCAACTTCCCGGCCATGATCCCGCTGTGGATGTTCCCGATGGCCATCGTCACCGGCAACACCTTCGTGCTCAAGCCCTCCGAGCAGGACCCGATGGTCACGATGCGCCTGTGCGAGCTCGCGCTCGAGGCCGGCATCCCGGCCGGCGTGCTCAACGTGGTCCATGGTGGCGAGGCCGTGGTCAACGGCATCTGCGACCACAAGGACATCAAGGCGATCAGCTTCGTCGGCTCGACCAAGGTCGGCACCCACGTCTACAACCGCGCCACCCTGGCCGGCAAGCGCGTGCAATGCATGATGGGCGCGAAGAACCACGCCATCGTGATGCCCGACGCCAACAAGGAACAGACGCTCAACGCGCTGGCCGGCGCGAGCTTCGGCGCCGCGGGCCAACGCTGCATGGCGGTGTCGGTGGCGGTGCTGGTGGGCGACGCGCGCAAGTGGGTGCCCGAGCTGATCGAGAAGGCCAAGACGCTGAAGATCGGTGCCGGCACCGAGAAGGGCGTGGACGTGGGCCCGCTGGTCTCGTGCGCGGCGCACGACCGCGTCAGCAGCCTGATCGAACGCGGCCTGGCCGACGGCGCCGAGCTCGTGCTCGACGGCCGCAAGCCCAGCGTGCCCGGCTACGAGAAGGGCAACTTCGTCGGCCCGACGATCTTCACCGGCGTGAAGCCCGGCATGACCATCTATGACCAGGAGATCTTCGGACCGGTGCTGTGCGTGGCCGACGCCGAGACCATCGACGAGGCCATCGAGCTGATCAACAGCAACCCGAACGGCAACGGCACCGCGATCTTCACGCAGTCGGGCGCCGCGGCGCGCCGCTTCCAGGAAGACATCGACGTGGGCCAGGTCGGCATCAACGTGCCGATCCCGGTGCCGGTCCCGATGTTCTCGTTCACCGGTTCGCGCGCCTCCAAGCTCGGCGACCTCGGCCCGTACGGCAAGCAGGTCATCATGTTCTACACCCAGACCAAGACCGTGACGGCACGCTGGTTCGACGACAGCACCGTCTCGCACGGCGTCAACACCACCATCAGCCTCAAGTGAGGAAGCGCCTTCGCGTCGCGGCCTGGGGCGCGGTGGCGACGCTCGCGCTGCTCGCCGGCGGCGCGCGGGCGGCCGCCGACGCGGACGACTGCGATCCCAACGGGAACCAGCAGCAGATGAACGCGTGCGCGGCGCGCGATTTCCGCGCCGCCGATGCGGCGCTCAACATCCGCTATGGCGAGGTGATGAAGACGCTGTCGCCGTCGATGCGCACCGCGCTGCGCAACGAGCAGCGCGCCTGGCTCAAGGGCCGCGACCCGGCCTGCAAGCGCGCCTCGAAGGCCAACGAGGGCGGCTCCATGTGGCCGCTGGTATTCAATTCATGCCTGGAGAAATCGACCCGGAAACGGACCGCCGAACTGGATCGCTGGAAGGGTCGCGAACAATGAACTTCGAACTGTCCGAAGAGCAGAACGCCTTTGCGCAGAGCGCGCGCGATTTCGCGCAGGCCGAATTCGCGCCGCATGCGGCGCAGTGGGACGCCGAGGCTTTCTTCCCGAAGGAGGCCATCGCCAAGGCCGGCGAGCTGGGCTTCTGCGGCCTCTACGCGCCCGAGCGCATCGGCGGCCTCGGCCTGCCGCGGCTCGATGCCGCGCTGGTGTTCGAGGAGATGGCCGCGGTCGACCCGTCGACCACGGCCTTCATCACCATCCACAACATGGCGACCTGGATGCTCGGCACCTGGGCCACCGATGCGGTGGCCGAGCAGTGGGGCGAGGACCTCACGAGCGGGCGCAAGCTGGCCTCGTACTGCCTCACCGAGCCGGGCGCCGGCTCGGACGCGGGCTCGCTCAAGACGCGCGCCGAGCTGCAGGGCGCCGAATACGTGATCAACGGCGGCAAGGCCTTCATCTCGGGCGCCGGTTCCACCGACGTGCTGGTGCTGATGGCGCGCACCGGCGGCGCGGGCGCCAGCGGCATCTCGGCCTTCGCGGTGCCGGCCGATGCGGCCGGCGTGAGCTACGGCAAGAAGGAGCACAAGATGGGCTGGAACAGCCAGCCCACGCGCACCATCAATTTCGACAACGTGCGCATCCCCGCCGCAAACCTGCTGGGCAAGGAAGGCGAGGGCTTCCGCATCGCGATGAAGGGGCTCGACGGCGGGCGCATCAACATCGCGACCTGCTCGGTGGGCGCGGCGCAGGGCGCGCTCGACGCGGCGCGCCGCTACCTGCACGAGCGCCAGCAGTTCGGCAAGCCGATCGCGAGCTTCCAGGCGCTGCAGTTCAAGCTCGCCGACATGGCGACCGAGCTGGTGGCCGCGCGCCAGATGGTGCGGCTGGCCGCGAGCAAGCTCGACGCCGGCCACGCCGACGCCAGCACCTACTGCGCGATGGCCAAGCGCTTCGCGACCGATGCGGGCTTCGATGTCTGCAACGACGCGCTGCAATTGCACGGCGGCTACGGCTACCTCAGCGAGTTCCCGCTCGAGCGGCTGGTGCGCGACACCCGCGTGCACCAGATCCTCGAGGGCACCAACGAGATCATGCGCGTGATCGTTGCGCGAAAATTGCTGGAAGGGGACAGCGATATCCGCTGACGCCCCGTATCCGGAACCCCTCAAGACAATGACCGACTCCGTAGTTCTCTTCGACGAAATCAAGACCGCCGGCGGCCAGCGCTTCGGCGTCGCCACGCTCAACGCACCCGCCTCGCTCAACGCGCTGTCGGTGGACATGGTGCGCCTGCTCACGCCCCAGCTGCGCGCGTGGGCGAAGGACGACGGCATCGTCGGCGTGCTGCTGCAGGCCGCGGGCGAGAAGGCCTTCTGCGCCGGCGGCGACCTGCGCCAGCTCTACCAGACGCTGCGCGAATGCGGCGCCGAACGCAACACCTACGCCGAGGACTTCTTCCGCGAGGAGTACGAGCTCGACCACCTGATCCACACCTTCCCGAAGCCCTTCCTCTGCTGGGGCCACGGCATCGTGATGGGCGGCGGCGTGGGCCTGATGTCGGGCTGCTCGCACCGCGTGGTGACCGCGCAGAGCCGCATCGCCATGCCCGAGATCAGCATCGGCCTGTACCCCGACGTGGGCGGCAGCTGGTTCCTGCGCCGCACGCCGGGCCGCACCGGTCTGTTCCTCGCGCTCACGGCCGCGAACCTCAATGCCACCGACGCGATCTTCTGCGGCCTGGCCGACGTGCTGGTGCCGCAGGAGCACAAGGGCCAGGTGCTCGAGGCCATCGCCGCCGCGCGCTGGGCCGGCGATGGCAAGGCCGACCGCGCCACGCTGTCGCGCATCCTCGCCAAGGCCGGCGAGGGCGCCGAACTGCCGGCCTCGAAGGTGCGCGAGCACTACGACACCATCAACGCGCTGATGGCCGGCGACGACCTGCTCGACATCGCGCGGCGCCTGCGCGGGCTGCAGAGCGACGACGCCTGGCTGCAGGGCGCCGCCAAGACCTTCATGAAGGGCGCGCCGAGCTCGGCCGCGCTGAGCTTCGAGCTCTGGCAGCGCGTGCACCGCATGTCGCTGGCCGAGGTGTTCCGCCTCGAGTACTGGGCCTCGCTGGGCTTCTGCGCGCACAAGGACTTCGCCGAGGGCATCCGCGCGGTGCTGATCGACAAGGACCGCAATCCCCAGTGGTCGCCCGCGAGCATCGAGGAGATCACCCAGGCCTTCATCGACGACCACCTGCGCCCGCGCGGCGAGATGCCGGCGGAGCTGGCGACGCTGAGGTAAAGACGGATTTCCGGACGCAGAGGACGCGAAGGTTTCGCGAAGAGCGCGAAAGAAATCCATTTGAAGTTTTTTTGCGTCCTTCGCGAACCTTCGCGTCCTCTGCGTCCGGTTCCTGCATTCAAGACACTCAATCCTTCGGAGACAACACATGAAGATCGCATTCATCGGCCTCGGCAACATGGGCGGCCCGATGGCCCTCAACCTGCTCAAGGCCGGCCACACGCTCAGCGCCTTCGACCTCTCGGCCGACGCCTGCAAGAAGTTCGGGGATGAGGGCCTGCCAATCGCGAAGTCGGCGGCCGACAGCGTGGCCGATGCCGAGGTCGTGATCAGCATGCTGCCGGCCAGCGCGCATGTCGAGGGCCTGTTCCTCGGCGGCGCGGGCAAGCCCGGCCTGCTCGAGAGCATCCAGGCCGGCGCGCTCGTGATCGACAGCAGCACCATCGCCGCCGCCACCTCGCGCAAGGTGGCCGAGGCGGCCGCCGCCAAGGGCATCGCGATGATCGATGCGCCGGTGTCGGGCGGCACGGGCGGTGCCATCGCGGGCACGCTGACCTTCATGGTCGGCGGCGAGACGAAGGACCTCGAGCGCGCGCGGCCGGTGCTCGAGAAGATGGGCGCCAACATCTTCCACGCGGGTGCCGCGGGCGCGGGCCAGACCGCCAAGATCTGCAACAACATGCTGCTCGGCATCCTGATGATCGGCACCTCGGAGGCGCTCGCGCTCGGCGTGGCCAACGGGCTCGATCCCAAGGTGCTGTCGGAGATCATGCGCCGCAGTTCGGGCGGCAACTGGGCGCTCGAGAAGTACAACCCGATGCCCGGCGTGATGGAGGCCGCGCCGGCCTCGAAGAACTACGCGGGCGGCTTCGGCACCGACCTGATGCTCAAGGACCTGGGCCTGGCGCAGGAGAACGCGACCGCCGTGCGCGCCTCGACGCCGCTGGGCGGCATCGCGCGCAACCTCTATGCGGCGCACAGCCTCGCGGGGCATGGCGCGCTCGATTTCTCGAGCGTGCTGAAGCTGTTCCAGAAGCCCTGAGCGGGCTTGGCTCGACGCGAGACAGCGGCCTCAGTGCCGCTGTTTCGGCTTGTGGGCGGTCTTCTCGGCCTTCTCGAAGGCTTCGTCGCTGGGCGCGCCCTCGCTGCCCGGCTTGCGCATGTGCTCGCCGCTGCCGTGCTTGATGCGCTCCTGCTTGGCGTGGATGTTGGCGTAGAGGCCCTTGGTCTTTCGGGTCGGCATCGATGGCTCCTTGATTCGGTGCTGGCAGCGTGGTCACCGTGCGTGGCTCGCCTGGCACGCGCAGGCCGCGTCGCGGCGTAGGACATGTCGCGCGGCACGTCGTTGCCGCAGCCGGGCGCGGGGCCTTTGCGCGCGTCGTCAGAATGGGGGCATGCCCCATGTCACTTCACGTCTACCGCATCGCCTGCCGTACCACGCATCGGCGAGCCTGCTGCTCGCCGCCTTCATCGCGGGCTGCGCCGCGCCGCCCGCGCGCACGCAGACCCAGCCCGTACCCGCCGTGCCGCGCGCCGCCGCGCCCGTGCCTTCGCCTGCTCCCGCCGCACCGGTGGCACCCGCCGTCGACGATGCCCGCATCCAGCAGGACTTCGAGCGCTGGGTCGCGCAGTTCCGCACCCAGGCGCGCGCCGCCGGCATCGACGAGGCGACTTTGCACAGCGCCTTCGACGGCGCGAGTTACCTGCCGCAGGTGGTGGAGCGCGACCGCAGCCAGGCCGAGTTCGTGCGCGCGGTCTGGGACTACCTCGACACGGCCGTGTCGGCCCAGCGCGTGGCGCGCGGCCAGGAACGGCTGCAGGCGCTGCGGCCTCAGCTCGATGCCGTGGCCGCGCGCTACGGCGTGCCGGGCGAGATCGTGGTCGCGATCTGGGGCATGGAGAGCAACTACGGCGCCAACTACGGCGACATCTCGACCATCGATGCGCTCGCCACGCTGGGCTTCGAGGGCCGGCGCGCCGGCTGGGCGCGCGAGCAGCTGATGGCGGCGCTCAAGATCCTGCAGCGCGGCGACATCCCGCGCGACCGCATGATCGGCTCCTGGGCCGGTGCGATGGGCCAGACGCAGTTCCTGCCGACCGTGTTCCTCGCGCATGCGGTCGATGCCGACGGCGACGGCCGGCGCGACATCTGGGACAGCATGGCCGACGTCACGGCCTCGACCGCGAACTTCCTCCAGCACTCGGGCTGGCAGGCCGGCCAGCCCTGGGGCGTGGAGGTGCGGCTGCCGCCGGGCTTCGACCTCGCGCGCGCCGATGGGCAACAACGCCAGTCCGCGAGCCAATGGGCCGCCGAGGGCGTGCGTGCGATGGACGACGCCACGCCGCTGCCCGCGCTGGCCGATGCCTCGATCCTGCTGCCGGCCGGCGCGCGCGGGCCGGCCTTCCTGGTCGGGCCCAACTTCCGCACCATCCTGCGCTACAACAACGCGACCAGCTATGCGCTGGGCGTGGGCCTGCTGGCGCAGCGTCTCGCGGGCGGGCCCGGCGTGCGCGCCGACTGGCCGCGCGACCTGCAGCCGCTGTCGCGCGCCGAGACGATCGCGCTGCAGCAGGCGCTCAATGCGCGCGGCTTCGGCGCGGGCACGGCCGACGGGCTGCTCGGCCCGGCCACGCGCGATGCGATCCGGCGCTGGCAGCGCAGCGTGGGCGAGCCGGCCGACGGCTATCCGACCGTGCAGCTGCTGCAGCGCATCGCCACGCCGTAGCGCTTATTCCTCCGAGGTCGCGAGCGTGGCCTTCTGGCGCCGCGTCGCGCCCGCGCGCCACAGCGTGAGCTCGACCGCGTCGCCGGGCTGCAGGCGCTCGAGCACGGTCAGCACGTCGTCGGCGCTGGTGACGGCCGCGCCGTCGATCGCGGTGATCACGTCGCCCGGCACGATGCCGCGCTCGCCGCGCGCGAAGGCCCGCAGGCCCGCGCGCGCGGCGGGGCTGTCGGGCTGCACGCGCAGGATCGCCACGCCGCGCGGCAGGTCGAGCGCGCTGTTGAGTTCCTTGGGCGCATAGGTCAGGCCCAGCGCGGGGCGCACGAAGCGGCCGTCGCGGATCAGCCGCGGCACGATGCGGTTGACCTCGTCCACGGGGATCGAGAAACCGATGCCCGCGCTCGCGCCCGAGGGGCTGAAGATGGCCGTGTTGACCCCGATCAGCCGGCCCGCCGAATCGAGCAGCGGGCCGCCCGAGTTGCCGGGGTTGATCGCGGCATCGGTCTGGATCGCGCCGCGGATGGTGCGCCGGTTGACCGAATCGATCTCGCGGTTGAGCGCGCTCACGATGCCGGTGGTCAGCGTCTGGTCGAGCCCGAAGGGATTGCCGATGGCGTAGACCTTCTGGCCCACCTGCAGGTCGGCGCTGCTGCCCAGCGGCAGCGGCCGCAGCTTGGCCGCGGGCGCGTCGATGCGCAGCACCGCGAGGTCGCGATCGGGGAACACGCCCACGAGCTGTGCACGGTGGCTGCTCTGGTCGGCCAGCGTCACGCGCGCGGCGGCCGCGTTCTGGATCACGTGGTAGTTGGTGACGATGTGGCCCTGCGTGTCCCAGACGAAGCCGGTGCCCCGTGCCCTGCGGCACCTGCTGCACGTTGAGCGAGAACAGGCCGCGCTCGAGCCCGATCGAGGTGATGTTGACCACCGCGGGCGAGGCGGCCTTGAACACGGCGATGTTGTTCTGCTCCTCGGCCCCGAGCGCGCCGCGCGCGGCGATCGGGCGCGGGGTGGCCTCGGCGCGCGGCTGGGCATGGCCGGGCAGGGCGAGCAGGGTGGTCGAAAGGAGGAGCGGGAGGAGGAAGAGGGTTCGCATGGCGCGGTGGGCATTGAGCGTGAGCGGGGCGGACTTTAGCGGGCCGCGGTGACCGGCGTTCGATTGCGATCGCGCCGAGCGCTTTCGGTTCTGCGCGCGCCGCGATTTTTCCGGGGTGCCCGGCTGGCGCTCGTCCGACGCGGCCCGGCCGGGCCGGCGCCAATAATCGCGCCATGTCGCTCCTCCGCTCCCGCTGCCTTCGAACCCTGGCCTTCTCCCTCCCGCTCTCGCTGCTGCTGGCCGCCGCGCCCGCCGCGGCCCAGGACCGCGCGCAGGCGCTGCTGCAGTTCGAGGGCGTGGCGGCGCGCTACCAGGCGGCCTATGCGCCCGGCGCCGTGGCGCGCGGCGCCAGGCAGCAGCTCGAGCCGGCCGACGAGGCCATCGCGGGCGGCGCGCTCAAGGCGCTCGATGCCGCCTCGGCCCATGCCTTCGACGCGAACGCCGCGGTTGCCGCGGTGCGCACGGCCGTGGCGGCCGCCGGGCAGGGCGGCGCGGCGCCGTCTCCCGCGGCGCTGGCCGCGGTCGCGCACCTCGCGAAGGTGCGCGCCGACTATGGCGCGATGGACGACGCGGCTCGCGCCGACTTCGTCAAGCGCCAGCAGGCCCAGCCGCCGGGACCGGCGCGCACCGCGCTGCTCGAGCGCATGGCGGTGGCCGACCTGCGCGAGATCGACTTCTCGAGCGAGCTGCTGATGACCGCCGTGGTCAAGCAGCTGGCGCGCGGCAACGCGGCCCAGTTCAGCGCGCTGCCCGAGGCCACGCTCGAGGGCGCCATCGACTCGCTGTGGTCGCGCGGCGTGACCTCCACGCGCCAGCGCAACCTGCTGATCGTCGCGCGCGAGTTCGAGCGGCAGCTCACGCTGGTGTGGCTGTCGGCGCTCGGCGAGGACGAGATCGCCGCGCTCGCGGCCTGGCGCGGCGACGCGCAGGCCGATGGCGAGCGCGAGGCGCTGGTCGGCAGCTACCGCGCCGAGGTCAAGGCCGGCGACACGCGGGCGATCCGCGCCGTGCTGCGGGCCTGGCCGCGGTAGCCGGAAGGTATTCGACGGACGGCCCGACAAGCGCCGATTCGGCGCCGAATGTAGCCATTTGGGCGTCGTCGTCGGAAAGTTCCCCGTCATTGTTTCAATTTCATGAACACCGTGGTTCATTCGAGCGAGGGTTTTCCCTTGTTTCCTGGGGCAAACTTCGAGCCCGTCCAAAAGAAGACCATCCAAGGAAAGACACTCGTATGAAGACCTCGAACATCCTCGCTGCCGCCGCCCTGTCGCTGATCGCCGTTGCCGGCGCCCACGCCGAAACCTATGAAGGCGTGCATTCGGTGACCGCCGGCTACAGCCGCGCCGACGTGGCGCCCCAGGCTGCCGCCGCTGCCCGCGAAGGCAACATCTACGCCGACGGCGCGACCGCCAACCTGGCACCCGTGGTGGCCGGCAACACCGACCGCGCCGTGGTGCGTGGCGAAGCCGTGGCAGCCGCCCATGCTCCTGGCCAGAACCTGCGCCGCGAATCGTTCCCGGGCAGCGTGATCCCCGCGCAAGCCCGCACGCTGACGCGTCAAGCCGGCCTGTGAGGCTGGGCGGCGCAAGCCGCTTTCTGCTGAAGAGAATTGGTTCGAAAACCGGGCCACGCGACGAGCGTGGCCCGGTTTTTCGTTGGGGCGCGCGTCGCGAGGCTGCTTGTGACGTGGGCTCGGCTATCGTCGGCGGATGTATCTGCCACGAGGGAGCTCCTCCATGCCATCGCGTCTTTTCCGCCTTTCGCTGCCCGCCCTGTCCCTCGGCTGCGCCGTGCTCGCCCTCGGCGGCACGGCCGTCGCCGACACGCTCAAGAAGCCCGCGCTCGACCTGCTCGCCGCACGCTGGCAGGCCGGCCAGACTGCGAAGGACTTCCATGCCTTCCTGGCCCAGGCCGTGGCCGCGAACCCCGCCAACAAGGAGCTGGCCGCGGCCGTGTCCGCGTATGGACAGCGCCAGCCGCTCGCGGGCGATGCGCTGGTCGACATCGCGCGCCTGCTCGGCCTGTACAACCGGCTGCACAACCAGCAGGCGGCGATCGCGACCATCGGCGCCATGGTCGCGATCCCGACCGTGCGCAACGTGCAGGTGCCGCCGCACGAGAGTCCCGCGATCCTCGACTTCGGCCGGCTGGTCGAGAAGATGGCGAAGGATTTCGGCCTGAACTGGCGCAACGTCGACAACCGCATCTTCGAGGTCAGCCTCCAGGGCCGCGGCAGCGAGGAGTTCGGCATCCTCACGCATGCCGACGTGGTGCCCGCCGTGCTGTCCGAATGGGTGCTCGAAGACGGCACCCGGCTCGATCCCTTCACCATGACCCGCGTGGGCGACTTGCTCTACGGCCGCGGCACCATCGACGACAAGGGTTCGATCGCCGCTGTGCTCTATGCGATGAAGGCCGTCAAGGACAGCGGCCTGCCGCTCGAGCGCGGCATCCGGTTGATGATCGAGACCACCGAGGAGACCGGTGGCGACGCGATGCTCTACTACCGCAACAAGACGGCGCTGCCGGCCTACAACATCGTGCTCGACAGCAAGTACCCGGCGGTCGTGGCCGAGAAGGGCTCGGGCGCGCTCAAGGTGTTCTTCCCCGCGCAGCCTGCCGACCCCGCGGCCACCGCCATCGTCGCGATGGCCGGTGCCGCCTCGGCCAATGCGATCGCGCAGACCGCCACCGCCACGCTCAAGGGCGGCGACCTCACCGCGGCGGCCGCGACGCTCGAGGCCGCGAAGGCCGGCTTCCTGCGCAAGTACGAGGCCCAGGGCGGCAAGTTCGCCATCGACATCGCGCGCGGCGCCGACAGCATCGAGCTCAAGGTGACCGGCGTCTCGGCCCATGGTTCGCGGCCCGAGGAGGGCGTGAACCCCGTGCCGCGCCTCGCGCTGTTCCTCAAGGAATCGGGCCTGGCGCTCGCGCCCAACGGCTTTCGCCAGGCGGTCGACTACCTCGATGCGCTCTACGGCACCGGCTACCTCGGCGAGAAGCTGGGCCTGGGCTATGCCGACGACTTCATGGGCCCTCTGACCTTCTCGCCGAACCTGGTGCGCGCGGGCGCCGATGGCCGCGTCGAGGTCACGGTCAACGTGCGCATGCCGCGCGGCCGCACGCCCGATGAACTCAAGACCCAGGTCACCGCGAAGGTGCAGGCCTGGGCCGACGCCGCCAAGGTCAAGCCCGAGATCCAGTACGACCAGGGCAACTGGATGGCGCGCGATCCCAAGGGCGCCTGGCTCTCGACGCTGCTGAACATCTACGGCGACACCACCGGGCTGGAGGCCAAGCCCGTGCCCACGGCAGGCAGCACCACCGCCAAGCTGATGCCCAACGCGATCAACTTCGGCCCCGCGATGCCCGGCAAGAAGTACACCGCGCACAACGCCAAGGAATACAAGGAAGTGCCCGACCTCGACGCGGACATGCAGATGTTCACCGAGATGCTGGTGCGGATCGGGAATCTGCCGCGGATGCAGTGAGATTCCGGTGAGCATCGAGTTCGCCACGGCCGGCGCCGTGCGCAACGCACGACGGATAGACTGAAACTCGCTCCCGCGCGAACGACCGGTGAAATGGAACGCGGGGAGCGCTCAATCAAAAAAAAGAGGGGTATGAATGGGAGGAGTCTGGGGACTATTGGGGCCTGAGCAGCTTCCGATTTCTCGTCGCACCCGAAGCCTGGGGCTCGCTGCGACTATCCGACGGTTCAATGAGCTTGCCGTTCCCGGCATGGGTGGTGTCTGGTACGGCAAGCGCTTCCTGCTGGCGACCCTGGGGATCGTGGTGGCCGAGCGTGTGCGACTGCGCGGAGGCAAGGTGCAGAACATCGAGGTCGCGAATGCCGTCGAGGCATTGGCATGCTGCCTGGCTTTCAAGGGCCAGGGGTGGCAACCCGATGCCCGCCTGCGAGGCCGCACCAAGCTGCAGGGACAGACCGCCGATCTTTCTTTCAGGAAGGTCGGGCGACGCGGCTTCTACGTGAGCCAGCCGATGCGCATGGCGGCGGTACGGGCATTGCCCGCACTGGGATTCGCCGAGAACGGCGCCACACGCTTCAATGCCTTTCGCGCCTCGGACGAAGGAGAGGCGTTCGTCGAAGATGCGTGCCGGCCTTACTCGCCCTACAACCGGTCCGTGGTCGACCATCTCGTGAAGTGGGTGCGCGGAGAGGAAAACCGCACCGACACCGCCTCCTTGAGCGACGCGTTGTCTCCCTTGCTGGCGTTGCCGGGCTCCGCCTGCACGCAGATCCGGGCACGGCTCGAACTGGGTGGAAAGAACGAGGAGCCCGACAGTCGCCTGCGTCGACGCAGCGCATTGAACTGGGTCGCTCGTCTCGACACCGACCCGACGACGGATTGGCGCAGGCCCGCCGAGATTTCGGACGATAGGCATTGGCACGACCTGCAGGCGGGCGCTGCGTTCTTTGCCGTTCGCGATGCCGCCATCGCGACGCTCGATGCGGTGGAGGGGGCCATGGGGCGCGAAGGGCGGCCGACCTCCATCGATGACGCGGCGCGACGCACCGGGCATTCCATCGATGCGCTGCGGCGGACGGCGAACGAATTCCTCGCGCTCGGGCATCGAGACGCGGAAGCCCTCGATTTCTCCCGCCTGTGCGCGGCCGACAGCCCTGCGCAGGTTCTCCGGGGCTTGGTCGAGCGCGACGGCAGGGTGCTTCGCCTCGCCGGGAGCGAGGTACGGCCGGCGGGCGCGGCATTTCGCGGCACGGCCATCGAGGAATCCTCGCAGGCGGACGAAGACGACGATGGCCCGACGGGCGACGTTCGCGTTCCCTCCGGAGTTTCCTATCGCGTGCGCAACCTGTACCTGCTGAACCTCGACATGCAAGGCCGTCTCGGCGAATGGCTTCAAAGGAATCGATCGGAGGCGGCGCATGAGCAGTGACCGTGGTCGTCTGAGCCTGCCTTCGCTGGCTCAGCATTTCGATGCGCCTGAAGGCTACGTTGGTCATTTCGGCTGGATCTGCGGGTATTCGGCCGATGCCCCGTTCCTGAACGACGCAGCCGAGCGCTTCACGGCGCTCACCAAGGATCAGCGCGCCAGCCAGGGTCACGTCGCGCTGGCCCTGATCGTCGACCCTGGCCATCCGCCGATCGGCTTCATCGACGCGCCGGGCATCGCTCATCTCGCGATCCTGGAGGCGCGGGACAAGCCCTTTCGGCTGCTGCACGCCAAGGTCGCGCTCTTGGGCTATCGCCATCTGGAGCAGCGCGATCGCTGGCGTCTGCGATTGGTCGTTGCGACGGGAAACTGGACACGCCAGACGCTTGAGGACAGCCTCGATCTGGCATGGCGCGTCGAGGTCGACAGCGATTCGTTGGCACAGCCCGCGGCCGACGATCGCCGGGCGTGCGCGGACATCGGCGCCGCCCAAAGGCTGCTGGGTGCTATCCGGGCGTCGTTCGACACCCGGCTGCTGGACGCATCGCCATCGGGCTCCGAGCACGTCCAGCTTCTCGATGCCTGGATGGCACGGTGCGCGGCGGAGGCTGCGGGCGAACCGCGGTTCTTCGACAACAGGCATGCCTCCTTGCTAAGTCAATTGCCGACCAAGGTGAAGGCCGAAAGCGAATCCGGCGCAAGGAACTACCTGGCCATGGGGTCCGGCTTCTACGAATCGGGGGGGCATCCGTCGGAAGCGCCTTCGGTGCCCATCGCGGCGATCCGCGCACTGAAGGAGGCCTCGTTGTTGACCCCGGGCCGCGGAGGTGGATCTCTTCGTCAACCGGCTGGCGTGCCAGGCGGTGGCGTCCTCGGTGCAGGCCCTGGAAGACCAGGGCGTGAAAGTGAGACCCGCTGCGGCCCCGTCACCGCTGTTCGGCGACAACAGTGCGCGGACGCTGCACGCCAAGTTCCTGTTCAGCGCGAAGTACGCCAGCAACGCCCCCCGATGCAATGGCGCCTGGATCTACCTGGGCTCGGGCAATCTCACGGGGCCGGGGTTCGCGAACGCGATGAGCCCTTCATCGGGAAATCTCGAGGCCGGCGTCGTCTTCGCGCCCGGTCCCCTGTACTGGCATGCGGACCGGGGAATCGAGGCCCATCAGGTCGTCGGCGATCTGCTGCCGATCCAATGGACCGAGGCCTTCGATGGTTCCACGGTCCTGTCGGCCGGCGATTCCTTCGAACGGCCCGAGACCTTGCATACGGCGCCGCCGGTGGCCTGGCTCGCGTGGTGCGAGACAGGCGATGGCGGATTCCTTTCGCTGCCCGCCGAAGTGCTGGACTACGAATTCGCCTTCCAGGTGCTGACGCCCGAAGGCATTCCAGGCGTCGTGAGCGGTGGCACCATCCCATGGACGGGGCGCCGCCCTCGGGTCGTGCGCTGCCGGTGGAATGCCGATGGCACGCGGAAGGAAGCGGACATCCCCGTGATCGACGAGTTCGGACGCATTGCGGCAGCCAAGCTGATGCCTCTGGGGGTCGACGAGGGCTGGTGGCAGTTGGCGGACTTTCCGCTGGTGCCGATCGAGGAGACCGCCAATGATGATCCCGATTCACAGGACGACCACCCGGGCGAGCCGGGCGGGGAAGGCGGTCGCACGCTGGTGTCGAGCTATTCGATCCGCCAGATGATGGAGCTGATCGAGAACATCGCCGAAAAGCAGACGGCCATCGACAGGCGCGATTGGGAGCCCTGGTGCCGACGGCTCGAACAGACGCTGGTTCGCATGAGGGACAGCGGACCGGTGGCCTATTTCCGGATGCAGCAGGCGCCGAAGTTGAATCCCTTGAGTCCTCTGCGGTGCGCTCCCTTTCGCCGAGCTTCGCCGAAACCGCCGAAACCTCCGAGGGGCGGCTCTACGAGGAGGCGCTCCGGCGCATCGAACTCAGCTGGGGCGTGGATGAGATGGTGTCGATGGGAGAACTGCAATGAGCCGGTCATTTGCGGGCTGGGAGGCCGTCGGGCGGAATCTGCAGGAGATTGCCGCCGGCCACGCCATCGAACTCAACGCGGGGCAGCGTGCCAGCCTCGTCGCCATCGCCGAGCGCCTGCCGGGCAACGGCGTGCTCATCGCGGACGAAGTCGGACTGGGCAAGACGCGCATTGCCGCGGCCGTCGCGCGTGGCGTAATCGACGCCGGAGGACGCGTCGCCATCATCGTTCCGCCGGTGCTGGGCTATCAGTGGCGCGAAGAGCTGCAGCGCAAGGCGCACATCGAGAACACGCCCCTGATCATTCGAAGCCTGGACGCATACCTGGATGCGTGGAAGCAAGGGGCCGGCGCGGAGGAGCCCTGGGGAGAGCCCCCGGCGTTGCTGATCTCGCATGCCTTTTGCAACTGGTCGATCAAGGGCAATACCAAGACCAACTGGAAGTGGGCACTGCTGCCGGCCACGCTGGCCTTGGCCCGCGCACGCAGCGCGGGAAGCGGCCGCCTTCCGCGTGGCTACTGGGCTGGCGGGAAGATGGACGACGACCGCATCGCCGCCGCGGCGCAGTGGATCTTTGGGAATGCGGACGAGGCCTTGCTGGATGCATTGGCCTCCAGCCCCGAGTTGAACCGCTGGGGCAGCGAGTCGCCGTTGTTCGACCCCGGCAACTACCTCAAGCGCACGGTATTCAGGAGCGCGCTCGAACAGGTGGTGGGCCTCGGGCTGGGCACCTTCGATCTCGTGATCGTCGACGAGGCGCACAAGAGCCGGGGCGAGGAAAGCAATCTCAACCGCTTGCTGGACTTCGTCGTACAGCCCGGCACCGATGCGCGGCGGCTTGCCATGACGGCAACGCCGATCGAACTGGACGCGAAGCAATGGACCTCCACGCTCCAGCGCCTGGGCACGAATCTGCCCGATGCCACGCGGGTGATCGATGGCTATGCAGCTGCGGTCAAGCAGGTGCGCGCCAGCCCCACCGATGCGGAAACGCGTGCCGCGTTCGGCAGGGCGGCCCAGAGCTTCAAGAACACCTTCGGCGCGGTCCTGGTGCGCCGAGACAAGCGAGACGATCCCTGGGGTCAGGCGCTTCGCCGAGCTATCGGGCGAGAGCCATCATGCCTACAGACGCGAGCGAGCCATCGCGATCGACGCGGCAAGCCTGCCGCCGGCGTGGCGGCAGGCGGTCTGTGCCGCCGAAGCCCTGTCGTTCGCGACGCGGGGCAGCGACGACGCGGTCGCCAAGCGCTTGCGACTGACGCTTGGCAATGGGCACGGAATCGCCGCGCTGATGGATCAGCTGCTGGAGGATGCCAAGGAAGACAAGACACAGGCAGAGGCGGATGGCTTGGGTTTGGTCGATGTCGCGGAAGCCATAGTTGCCGCGCCCAGGAACAAGCGGGAGCAGCGTGCCGACTGGTGGAAGCAAAGGATGGCCGACGCGTTCCGCGAGGGGCCGACACCGTCGAGCGATGCGGCCCTCTACGAGCATCCAGCCATTTCGGCCGCCGTCGAGGCGATCGAAGCCACCTGCGGACCTGCTGCCAACGAAAAGGTGCTGGTCTTCGGTCGATTCACGCGGCCGATGCGTTCGCTGGTCCGGCTTCTCAATGCCCGCGCGTTGCTGCGCAGCCTCGACAGCGGCGTGCTCTGGCCGCAGGAGAAGCTGGCCGATACCGAGCGCGCCGCCGTGCTCGCCGCGCTGCGCCAATCGGGCCGGCGCGATTCGCTCGATGACATCGACAGTCGACTGAAAACCCAATACGCGGCGCTGGAACAGCAGCGGGAAACGTTCAGGACCCATCTGGTGGCGTCGATCGCGCAGGGCTTCGGATCGATCGAGGTCGGACATCGGATCCGGTCGATCTACGAGGCGTTTGCAGCACGCGTGGAACACGAGGCCGGACGCGAGACCCCCCGCCATGCGGGTGTGCTGGCGCTGGTGGCGCGCGCGATCCAGGACCTCATGGGGCACGGCGATGCCGCCGTGGACGCGGGACGTATCGCGGCAGCCTTCGTCGAGCTGGTCGACGCGGCCAGCGACCAGGAAGACCGCTCCGATGCGGAGGGCCAGGGCGGGCAGGCACAGGCAGTGCAACGATGGGAAGCGCTCGAAGAGCGGCTGAGGGGTGAGTTCAATCTGGCGGAGGGTGCTTTCGCGCGCCTGATGCACGGAGACACCCGGCCCCACACGCGCCGGATGCTCCAGCTCGCATTCAATCGCGAGCACAGCCACCCCAAGGTGCTCGTGGTCCAGTCGGTCGTGGGCCGCGAGGGGCTGAACCTTCACACCGCGTGCCGGACGGTCGTCCTGCTTCATCCGGAGTGGAATCCGGGTGTCGTGGAGCAGCAGATCGGCCGCGTGGACCGCATCGGGAGCCTGTGGCAATCGAAGTTCCAGGCCTGGGAGAAAGCCGGCCCCGACTTGGCTGGCGACGGCCCGCCCCGCATCGAGATCCGGCCCGTGGTTTTCAAGGGAAGCTACGACGCGGAGAACTGGCGGGTGTTGCGCGAGCGCTGGGAGGAGCTGAGGGCACAGCTTCACGGCGTCGTGGTCAACGAGCACGCGAGCGACGAGCTCATGCGACAGCTGGCGCGGGAGATCAATGCCCTGGCGCCTGATTTTTCTCCTGCGCCGATCCGGCCCGCTCATTGATCGAAGGGGCCAAGTCGCCCTGCCACTGCGCGGCAAAGCCCCGGAGCTCCACCAGCTCGTCGAGGATCGGACACGCCGGCCGGTGGTCGCCCCGGCACAGGCCCGCGAGCCGCTCGAGCACGCGCTTCGTCGCCTGCAGCTCCTCGATGCGCGAATCGAGCGCCTCGGCGCGGCACAGCGTGAGGCGCCTGACCTCGGCGCTCGCGCGTTCCTCGTCGCGCCACAGCGCCACCAGCCGTTCGATCTCGTCCATGGCGAAGCCCAGCGCCAGCGCGCGGCGCGCGAAGCGCAGCACGGCGACGTGGGCGTGCGTGTAGCGGGGCTCGGCCGCGGCGATCAGGCCGCGCGCCTCGCACTGGCGCAGCAGCCGTTGCGAAACGCCGGCGCGCGCGAGCGCGGCCTCGAGGTCGAACCGCGGCGCGGTGTCGGCGTGGACGGGCGATGGAAGGGTGCGAGGGGTCATGCGGCCTCCTGTGGAAGAGGCCCGAAGTCTTCGGTCTCGCACGGTGTCAAGGTCAAGCCGCGGCGCGGCTTTTCCTTGCGGCGCGTGGGCCTATCGCAGGCCGTGCGCCTGCAGCACCGTCTTGAGCCTGCGCACCTCGTGCTGCAGGTCGAGGATCAGCGCCGCGGCATCGAGGCCGACGCCGAAGTCGCGCTCGAGCCGCCGTGCCTCCAGCGCATGCTGCAGGTCGGCGCTCGAGAAGCGCCAGCGCTCGGGCTGCGCCTCCTCGGTCTCGATGCGCACGATGCCGACCTCGACCAGTTGCACGACCCAGGCGGTGTCGGCACCGCAGGCATGCGCGAGTTCGCTCGCGGCCAGCGGATGCAGTTGGCCGACGGCGGTGGTGGTGATGGAAACGGTCGCCATCTCAGACTCCCAGATGCTGGCGTGGGTTGAACGAGGCCGAGGCCTGTGCAAGCGCCTCGTAGGCGCTGCGCGCGGCCTCGCTGTCGGCGGGCGGCAGCGCGATGTCGAGCAGCAGGTAGAGGTCGCCGGGCGTCTTGCCCGCGAGGCCGCGGCCCTTGAGGCGCAGCTTGAGGCCGCTCTTGGCCTGCTTCGGCACCGTGACCTCGACCGCGCCGCCACCGGGTAGCGGCACCTCGACCTGCGCGCCGAGCGCGGCCTCGGTGGGCGTGACCGGCAGGGTCATGTAGAGGTCGCGCGCCTCGACGCGGTAGAGCCTGTGCGGCGCGATGCGCACCTCGAGGTAGAGATCGCCGGCCGGCTCGCCGCCATGGCCCGGCAGGCCCTGGCCCGCGAGGCGGATGAACTGGCCCGGGTGCACGCCGGGCGGGATCTTCACGCTCAGGGTGCGGGTTTCCCAGCGCGGCTGGCCCTGCGCGTCGAGCACCTGCGAGCGCAGGCTGATCTCGCGCTCGGCGCCGCCGATGGCGTCTTCCAGCGCGATCTCGATCGCCGCATGGTGGTCCTCGCCGCGCGCGCGGAAGTTCTGCCGCGCGGCGCCGCGGCGCTCGGCCTCGCCGAACATCGAGGAGAAGAACTCGCTGAAGTCGGCATGGTCGGCCGGACCCTGGCGCGGTCCGCGGTGGAACTCGAAGCCGGTGTCCCAGCCCGGCGGCGGCTGGAAGTCGCCGTCGGGGCGGCCGCCGCGCGCCACGCGGTCGGCCAGGGCGTCGTAGGCGGCGCGCTTCTCCTTGTCGCCGAGCACGTCCTTGGCTTCGTTGATGTCGCGCATGCGCTGCTCGGCGTCGGGCTCCTTGCTGACGTCGGGGTGGTACTTGCGCGCGAGCTTGCGGTAGGCCTTGCGCACCTCGTCGTCCGACGCGGTGCGCTCGATGCCCAGGGCGCTGTAGTAGTCCTTGAATTCCATGGTCTTGGTGTGGGGTGTGGGGACGGCTCGCGCGCGGCGCTCGGAGAACCCTAGGCCAGCGCGGCGTCGCCGTCGGCATGCCGCGAGAGCGGCGTCACGGCCCATGTGGGGCCGCTGCGGTCGAAACGCAATGGCTGCGCGTTGCCCAGGAGCCCCAGGTCGACCGGCACGCCCAGCAGCGCGGCCAGCGCATAGAGCGTGCCGCCGTGCGCCACCACCAGCACCGGCGCGGGCTGGGCCAGGGCCTCGGCCAGCGCGGCGCGCTTGCGCGCGACGAACTGGGCCAGCGTCTCGCCGCCCTCGGGCTCGCAGGCCCAGTCGATGTTGGCCGACGAGGTGCCGATCAGCGCGCCGAAGTTGCGCTCGCGCAGCACGGCCTGCGCGGTGGGCACCAGCTTGAGCGCGCTGCCCACCGCGTGCGCGGTGTCGAAGGCGCGCCGCGCATCGGAGCAGACGATGGTGCGGATCGGCTCGCCCGCCAGCAGCTCGGCCGCGCGCGCGGCCTGCCGCAGGCCTAGCTCGCTCAGCGGCTCGTCGGTGGCCTGGAAGATGCGCTGCGCGTTGCGGCCGGTCTGGCCGTGGCGCAGGAAGTAGAAGTGGTCGCAGGCCGGCGCCAGCGGCTGCGCGGCGGCGAGGGCGATCAGCTGGTCGAGGCCCGAGGGCCGGTGGCCGGAGGCGGAAGGAGTTGCGGCAGGGGTTTGGGACATGGCGTCGATTCTGCGCAATCCATGTGTCGCAGCGGCGGGCTCGGGTTTGCTCGATCTCAGTAGGCGAACTGCAGCGGCCGTCCCTCGCGCTGCGCCTCGACGTCCGCGCGGTGGAAGGGCAGCGCGTGCCACTGCTTGGCCGCGAACAGCGGCAACTGGTCGTAGGCGCGCGGCGAAGCGAGGTCGCTGCTCTGGCCGTAGGTCAAAAGGCCTTGCGCCACCGGCCCGCGCTCGTCGAAGCCCACCACCTGGATGTAGCTGCTGCCGTAGTTGACCTGGTAGCCCTTCGGGTCGATCAGCGACTGGCCCTGCGACTCGAGCTTGTTGAGCACGCCCTCGAACTCGTCGCCGCCATGCAGCGCGATGCGCTGGCCGCGCACCTCGCGCGACTGCGGCACGCCCAGCGGCACGTCGGCCGCGAAGCCCGCGGTGCGCAGGATGCCGACCGCCTCGCCCAGGGCCTTGAAGACCGCGGCGCGGGTGGCGGGCGCGGCCATGTCGAGGCCGGCCGGCGTGGTCACGGGCTGCGCCGGATCGAAGGGCAGGCGCCAGACCTTCGGGATGTCCTTGGCCTTGCGCCAGAACTCGCGGAACAGCGCCGCGCCCTTCGCGTCGGCGTTGCTGGTGCGGCCCAGGCCGCGAGCACGCGGCAGCCCAGCGCCTGGTCGACGTCGAGCGCGCCGCCGGCCGCCGCGCAGGCCGCCTGCAGGTCGTCCATCACCAGCAGGCCCGCGAGGTTGCGGTCGCGGAAGATCACGCTGCGCAGCTCGGCCGCGCCCATGCGGTTGCCGGGCAGGCCGTCGGCGCCCGCGAGCCGGCCCTCGATCTCGAGGATGCCGCTGCGCGTGCGCAGCCGCTGCGGCACGCCCACCGGCCCGACCAGCGGCGACACGCCCGCCATCGGCGCGATGCGCGGGTTGCTGAGCCAGTAGCTGTCGTTGCTGTTTCTGCACCCAGTCGGGCGTGACCACGACCGGCATGCGCACGGGCGCGATGAGGCCCGGCGACGCGGCCGTGGCGTCGCGCTGCCAGGCGCAGGCGGCGCGCGAACCGTCGAGCACGGCGAGGCTGGCCGCGTCAGCAGCGCCGCCGCACCCGGCGAGGGCGCGCAGGCGCGCAGCTGCTCGGCCGAGACGTCGGGCACCGCCGAGAGGTCGGCGTACATCGCGTTGCCGTCGCGGTCGGCCGCGATGGTGTTGATCCACGGCATGCCCTGGTTGCCCATCGCGGCGCGCAGCTCGGCCACGTTGCGCGCCTGCGCCATGCGCATCCAGGCCTCGGCCGAGCGCACGTTGAGCGTGTTGGCGTCGCGGATCGCATAGGCGCGCTGCGCGGTCCAGCCCAGGCCGGCCTTGGGCAGCGCGATCAGCGGGCCCCATTCGCTCTCGTAGAAGGTGTGCTGCAGCGCCGGCGCGCCCTCGCTCGCCGGCAGGGTCACGGTGCGCGCCGTCATGCGGCGGCGCTGGCCGTCGACGAGGTAGACGGTCGGGTCGGCCGGGTCGAGCTGCAGCTCGTAGAGCGTGAATCGCTTGCCGGTCGACACGGTGTGGGTCCAGGCCACGTCCTTGTTGAAGCCGATCGCCACCACCGGGCTCAGGCCGCCGGTGGCGCCCATCACGTCGACGCGGCCGGGGATCGTCAGGTGCAACTGCCAGAAGCGGTTGGTGCCGGTCCACGGGAAGTGCGGGTTGCCCAGCCGCAGGGCGCGGCCGTCGGGCGTGGCGTTGCGCCCGAAGGCCCAGCCGTTGGAGCCGAGCTCGCCGCCCTCGGGATTGGCGTTGAAACTGTGGCGGCCGATCTCGGCCACGGCCTGGTCGAGCGGCACCGGCGCCGCGCCGGTGCGCGCGCCCGGCGCGGGCGGCGCCGCCTCGAGCACCGCGCCCGCGAGCGCGCCCAGGCCGCCCTGGATCATCGATTGCTCGGTGGCGCGCGCCAGGTCGGCCGCCGTCATCGGCCGTACCCAGGGCTTGCCGCGGCAGGCCGCGGGCAGGCCGTTGGGGCCGGCGTCCTGCAGGTAGCGGTTGTAGCCGGCCACGTAGCCGCGCATCATGGTCTGCACCTCGGCGCTGGTGGTGGCGCCGGCGCGCGCGAGCGCGGCATCGTCCATGTGGTAGCGCACGAACAGGTCGATCTGCGCGTTGGGCATCAGGCCCAGGCCGAAGGCGCCGCGCTCCTGCGCGCCGAAGAAGCGCGAACGCTCGCCGCGCATCGTCACCAGGTGCTCGGCGGTCTGGCAGACGTTGTCCTGCGCATGCGCGTAGGCGGCGCCGAAGGCCAGGCCTTCGTAGTCGGGCGCGGTGACGTGGGCGATGCCGTAGGTGGTGCGCTCGATCGTGACCGCGCGCCCCGAGGGTGGCGGGGCGCTGGCGCAGCCCGCGAGCAGCAGGGCGGCGGCGAGCAGGGAAAGGGGAAGGGTGGCTGCCTGTCTCTTGGTGTTGTTCATGGTGGTGCGGCGCGAAGCCTTCGTTGGAAAACAGCGGGGGACCGAGCGTAGGCCCGCCTCTGCCGCGCCACCTGTCGCCGGCGCGGCAGCCGGCGCCGGAACGTCTCGCTTCAGCCGAAGCGCATGCCCTTCGGGCGTGCCTGCAGCCGGTTGACGTAGGCGTCGATCCGGGGCCGGTTGGAACGGCCGCCGAAGGCGCGCAGGTAGATGAACATCGAGCCGATCATCACGTCGGCCGCGGTGAACTGCGCGCCGAACAGGTAGGGGCCGTCGCCGAGCTCGCGCTCGACCGCGTCCTTGGCCTCCTCGAAGTCGGTCCAGCCGCGCGCGCTGTTGTTGCTGCGCAGCTTCAACATGCTGTCGCCCATCGCGGGCTCGAGCTGCGCGGTCGAATAGACCATCAGCGACAGGAAGCGGCCACGCGCGGGCGTGCCCACGGGCGGCGCCAGCTTCTTCGCCGGGTACTTCTCGGCGATGTAGAGGCAGATGGCCGCGTTCTCGAACAGCCGCGTGCTGCCGTCGACCAGCGCGGGCAGCTTGCCGGCGGGGTTGATCTTGCGGAACTCGGGCGTCTTGTGCGCCTTCTCGCGGATCAGCGTGGGCACGATCTCGTAGTCCACGCCGGCCTCGTCGAGCATCCACTTGGCGACCTGCGCGCGGCTGTGCGGGTCGAAATACAGCTTCATGGTCATGAGGGTGTCTTCCTTGGGTTTGCGCTGGCTCAGAACTTCGGGATGCGCAGCGTCTTGCTGATCATCAGCGTGCCCGAGAGCGCGAACAGCAGCGCCATCGGATGCAGCTGCCACGGGCCCACGCTCCAGGCGCCGCCCCACAGCGCGTCGCCCAGCCGGCCCTGCGAGGCGGCCCAGGCGAGCACGCCCACCAGCACCACGCTGGTCGGGATCGGCGTGCCCTCGAAGTACTTGACCTTGTCGCCGCCGGCCGAGAGCGATTCGGCCGTGACGTTGAAGCGCGCGAGCCGGCTCACGCCGCAGCAGACGAAATAGACCAGCGCCACGCAGTCCCAGCCGCCGTCGAGGCCGGCCGCGAAGCCCAGCGCGGCCGGCGCCACGCCGAAGGAGATGATGTCGGCCAGCGAATCGAGCTCGCGCCCGAGCGCCGAATGGGTCTGGCGCCAGCGCGCGATGCGGCCGTCGAACACGTCGAACACGAAGGCCGCGGGCGCGAGCGCGGCGGCCCAGTAGAAGTGGGTCAGCGACTGGCTCGCCATGTAGGCCATCGCGAGGAACACCCCGCCCACGCCGCAGGCCGCGTTGCCGAGCGTGAACACGTCGGCGAGGTGGAAGCCGCGGATCATCGAGAAGTGCTTGCGCACGGGAGGGGAGTCGGGGCGGGGCATGGCGTGGGGGCCTCGGTGGAGGGAAGTGCGGGCCACCTTAACCGAAGCGCCGGGCGCGATCTGTAGTCGCGGTCCGACGCCGACGCGAAGCCGCGCGCGGGTTCGAGGCGAAAAAAACGGGGCGCGGTCAGGCGTCGACCGGCACGCGGCCGCGGGCCTCGTCGTGCGCCTGCGCGATCCGCGCGAAGCGCGCCAGCAGCGAGGCCGCGGCCGGCGTGGCGCCGACACCTTCGCGCAGCGCCGCGGGATCGACGCCGTCCGCGCGCAGGTCGCCGGCCAACTGGTCGACGTAGCCGCGCATCATCGGCGCGCCGAACTCGGGATGGAACTGCAGGCCCCAGGCCCGTTCGCCGACGCGGAAGGCCTGCACCGGCTCGTGCGCGTTGCCCGCCAGCCGCACCGCGCCCTCGGGCAGGCGCAGCGCGCTCTGGCGGTGCACCACGTGGGCCTCGAAGCGCGGCGGCAGCTCGCGCAGCAGCGCGTCGTCGGCCGCGGCGGCTTCGAGCGCCACCGTCACGGTGCCGATCTCCAGCCCGCGCGGATGGTCGCCGGCCTCGCCGCCGAGCGCATGCGCGAGCAGCTGGTGGCCATAGCAGATGCCGAGCACCGGCGTGCCCTGCGCGACCGTGCGCGCGAGCCAGCCGGCAGTGCGTTCGCTCCAGTCCTCGCGGTGCGACACCATCGCATGCGAGCCGGTCAGCACCGCGCCCGCGATGGCGGCGGGATCGGGCAGCGTGTCGCCGCGGCGCGGGTCGATCACGGCGATCGGCAGCGTGTCGTTCGCCAGGCCGTCGGCGATCCAGTGCTCGAAGTCGCCGTGCGTCTCGCGCAGGGCGTCGAAGGTGTCGCCGAGCTTGACGATGACCAGGGGAAGAGGGTGCGCGGTATCCATTCCCCGATGATGCCAAAGCCTCAGGCCAGCACCACGCGCTCGCAGGCCCGGCGCAGCGCCGGCAGCGCCGGCATGTCGCGCGAGGCGGCGTCGGTGACGACCACGTCGATGTCGGCGCTGCGCGCATAGGTGACGCGGCTGGCCTGGCCGATCTTGGCGTGGTCGGCCAGGATCACCAGCTGCTGCGCCTGCTCGGCCATGGCGCGCGCGATCGCGGCCTCGTGGTGCTCGAAGCTCATCGCGCCGTGCTTGGGATGCATCGCCACCGGCGACAGCAGCGCCACGTCGGCGCGGTAGCGGCGGATCTCCTCGACCGTGCCGGCGCCGCAGGTGGCCTGGGTCTTGACGTCGATCTCGCCGCCGAGCAGCACGGTGCGCCCGCCGGTATCGCGGCCCTCGGCCGCGCCCGCGAGCTTGAGCGCGATGCTCAGCGAGTTGGTGATGACGGTCATGCCGCTGAGCGTGGCCAGTGCCTCGGCCAGCAGCGCGGTGGTGCTGCCGGTGTCGAGGAACACCGTCTGCCCCGGCTCTAGCAGCGCGATCGCGGCCCGGGCGATGGCGCGCTTCTCGCGCTGCCGCGCCACCAGCCGCACCGCGAGCGGCGGCTCGGGTTCCGCGCCCGTGGCGACGGCGCCGCCATGCACCCGCCGCAGCTCGCCCAGGCCCTCGAGCTCGAGCAGGTCGCGGCGCACGGTTTCGCGCGAGACCGCGAGGTCCTGCATGATCCGCTCGACGCTCAGGCGCGAGAAGGTGGCCAGCAGGCTGCGGATGCGCAGGAATCGTTCTTCTTGGAGCATGGGATGCCGATGGGAGAGGGAGCGATGGCGCCGGTGGCGGACCGGCGCCATTGTGGAGGAGGCGCGTGACGCTCAGGCCGCCTGGCCCATCGCCGGATCGCTGATGCCGTGGCTGCCGTTCTCCACCCGGCCCGCGAAGCGCCGCAGGTAGCTGCTGCCGTCGTCGACGTTGGCCGTCACGCTGAAGTCGTACCAGTGCTTCGCCGGTGCCAGGTCCCACTTCTGCACCACCACCTGGCCCGGCGCGAGCGCGAAGGACCACGGCCCGTCGGTGCGGTAGGCATTCGGCGCCACCGTGACGGTGCAGCTGATGTTGCCGAGGTTGTGCATCTCCAGGTGCACGTCGCCGTTGGCGGCGTCGTAGCAGACGCGGACCTCGGGCAGCGCCGTGCCGCCCGCGAGCGCGGCCGGCAGCTTGCCGCCGAAGCGCCGGAAGTAGCCGTTGGGGCCGAACACCGAGAGGTCGTAGCGCCCGCCGGCCGCCACCGCCCAGGCGTCGTTGAGCAGCTTGCCGGGCTCCACCGTGTAGCGGCGCGGCACCTTGTCGAGCGCGAGATGGTCGTAGACATGGAACACCGCACCCGCACCGCCGGTGTTGCCGAACACCAGCCAGAATTTCTGCTGCGCCACGTCGGGCCGGCCGCTGGTGTGCAGCTCGTAGGGCAGGGCGCGCGAGTAGCGCACGCCGGTGGCCTGCTGGGGCAGGGTGCCGGTGCCGGGCGCGGGCGCGACCGGGGTGGGCAACAACAGCTGCTTCGCGATGGCATCGTCGGCCGCCTTGCCGTCGATGTGCGGCAGCGCGGGCAGCGCCGCATTGGGCGTGGCGAAGTCGAAGCAGGTGCCGAGGTCGCCCGCGACCGCGCGCCGCCAGGGGCTGATGTTGGGCTCCATCACGCCGAAGCGCGTCTCGAGGAAGCGCACCACCGAGGTGTGATCGGCCACATGCGAGTTGACCCAGCCGCCGCGGCTCCAGGGCGACACCACGTACATCGGCACGCGCCAGCCCATGCCGAAGGGCGAACCGCGGTAGGGCGCCTTGAGGTCGTTGCGTTCGCCCAGCGTCGACACCGTGCTCATGCCGGCCTCGCTGCCGTCGGCGTTGAGCGAAGGAATGGACGGCGGCGGCATGTGGTCGAAGTAGCCGTCGTTCTCGTCGAACATGATGAACAGCACCGTCTGGCTCCAGACCGCGGGATCGGCCGTGAGGGCGTTCAGCACGCGCTCGGTGTATTCGGCGCCCCACAGTGGCGACGAGGGGCCGGGATGCTCCGAGTACTTCTCGGGCGCGACGATCCAGCTCACCTGCGGCAGGCGGCCGGCCTTCACGTCGTCGGCCAGGGCGTCGAGCGAGCGCGTGGACAGGCCGCGCGCCTTGAGCGAGCGCTGCGCCTCGGTCGGCTCGGGCGCGTAGTAGGCCTGGCGAAAGCTGGTGAAGCCCTCGAGCGGGTTGTCGGTGTAGTTGTCGGCCATGTCCTGGTAGATCTGCCAGCTCACGCCGGCCTGTTCCAGGCGCTCGGGGTAGGTGGTCCAGTCGTAGCCGGGCGCGTTCGCGAGGTCGTCGTTCGAGTTGTCGATCGCGGGGCCGCCGCCCTGTCCCAGCGGGTCGTTGGTGCCGCTCCAGAGGAACAGGCGGTTGGAGTTGGTGCCGGTGAGCTCGCTGCAGTGGTAGGCGTCGCACAGCGTGAAGGCATCGGCCAGCGCGAACTGGTAGGCGATGTCGCTCTGCGTGTAGTAGCCGAGCGCGCGCGCCGTCTTGGCCGCCACCCACTGGTTCATGCGCCCGCCGTTCCAGGCCTGCTGGCCGTCGGACCAGCTGTGGGCCATGCCGGTGGTGCGCTGCGCGCTGGTGGCGGTGGTGTCGTAGCGGAAGGGCACGCAGGTGCCGCTGCCCGAGGTCGGCGGTTGCTGCCACACCGGCTTGCCGTTGGACAGCGGTACCGGGAAGCGGTCGCCGAAGCCGCGCACGCCGCGCAGGGTGCCGAAGTAGTGGTCGAAGGAGCGGTTCTCCTGCATGAAGATCACGACGTGCTTGACGTCGCTGATGGTGCCGGTCTCCTGCGTGGCGGGAATCGCCAGCGCGCGGCGGATGCCGGGCGGCAGCAGGCCGAGCGCGGCGGCCGCGCCCGCGGTGGTGGCGGCGCCGCGCAGGAAGCCGCGGCGGGAAGGGGATGCTTGCTTGTCGCTCATGGTGTTCGGGCTCAGGGCGCGCAGCGCACCGACTCGGGACGGCGCGGCGGCAGTTGGGAATCGGGCGTGCCGCCCGGCGGGGTCAGCGCCTCGGCCGGCGGGCCGGCGGTGGCCGGGTCGTTGGGCACGAGGCCCGTGGCCGGGGGCAGGGCGATGGGGCCGCCACCCCCTCCGCCGCCGCCGCAGGCCGTGAGCACGGTGGCGGCGAGCAGCGCCAGGGCGCAGGCCGCGCGTTGCATCGTTGGGTTGCGCATGCGTGTCTCTCCTCAGGGCACCAGCGTGGTCAGCGAACCGCGCGAGCGCGCGATCGACTCGATCTCGGCCGCGCTCAGCACGCGGTTCCAGGTCGCGAACTCGGCGAAGTCGAAGCGCCCGGCGATGGTGTTGCTCGCATTGCCGTTGCGGTAGTTCGGGCCGTAGCCGCCGTCGCCGTCCTCGTTGAGCGAGAAGCCCTTGTTGAGGCCGTTGAGCGCGGCCGCGAAGGCGCCGGTCAGCGTCACCGAACTGCTCTGCAGGCCCAGCGAGGGGTCGAACACGTAGTAGTTCGCCTTCAGCGCCGACACGTCCACCGTCATCACCACATAGGCCCAGGTGTTGGCGCTGAAGCCCAGGTCCTTGTCGCCGACGCGCTCGCCGCCGCGGCCGATGTTGAAGCGCAGCGCGCTGCCGTACTGGCCGATCGCGATGCCCGGGTTGGAGCCGCTGCCCCAGTCCTTGTTCGAGATCACCGGCATGCCCGAGCGGGTGGCGTCGGAGCGGAACCAGAAGCCGAAGCTGAAGGGCGCGCTGGTGCTGGTCACGCTGGCGGTCGGGATCGAGTAGCCGCCGTCGCAGGCGGTGCAGACCTTGGTGCCGGTGTAGTCGGTCGACAGCAGCGCGCGCGTGCCGCTGCCCAGCGGTCCGTCGCCGGCCGCCGCGTAGACCGCGGTGGCGCCCTTGACCCAGGGCGCGAAGACCTGGCCACCGGCGATGCGGTCGCCGAGCGCGCCATTCAGCGGGAACAGGTGCGTGAGGCCGTTGGCCACGCTGGGCAGCAGCACGATCGGCTTCACGTAGTCGAGCGAGGCGCGCAGCGAGACCGGCGTCTTGTCGGCCATCACCGTGTAGTCGTAGGCGTAGGTGCCGCTGGCGTCGAAGGGCATGGTGGTGTCCTCGAAGCCGAGGGCGGTGCCGGGCAGCGTGGCCACGGGCGCGCCATCGCTCAGCACCGTGATGGAGGCGACCGGGGCCGGCAGCGTCCAGCTCAGGCGGATGCCGTTGCGCTTGTCGTTGGCCAACGCAGCGAGCTGGCGCACGCCGGGCGCGCCCAGCAGCGGCGCGCCGTCGATCGCGTACTTGTCGGCAGCGGGCAGGGCCGACAGGTGGGTCAGCAGGGTGGGCGCGATGTCGGCCGTGGAGGCGTAGCCGTACCAGTCCGCGATGTTCGCGGGCAGCCCGGCCGGCGCTGCTGCGTCGAGGTTGGCGCGGCGGTCGAGCACCAGCGCGGTCGCGAGGTTCGACGGCACCGGAATGCCGTCGGCCACGCCGGTGGCGCCCAGGCCGTGGGTGGTGGCGACGACCACCAGCCAGTCCTCCTGCGGCTGGGCCGCGCGGCGCCGCGCCAGCGCGGAGCGCAGCGTGGCGATCTGCTTGTCGACCTGCGCGAGCGCGTTCTGGTAGTCGGTGCCGTAGCCCGCCACGTCGGCGACCTGCGCCGGGCCCTGGTAGTCGGCCACCACGAGGTCGTAGCCGCCGCTCTCGAGCGCGCCCGCGGCCTCGGTCGAGACGCAGTCGTCGCTGCCGTCGCAGTCCTTCGCGAGCTCGAGGTAGCCCGCGGCCTTGTCGGTGCGCAGCAGTTGCGGCAGGCCGCTCCAGCTCGCGACCACCGCGCTGCGGGTGTCGGCGCGGCGCTGTTTGAGCAGCTTGAAGACCGTGTCGGCGCGGAAGGCCTGGCCTTCGTAGTTGGAGCGGATCTCGTGCCGGTCGGCCCAGCCGCCGGTCAGCAGCGTGGCCCACGACGGTCCGTCGGTGGCCTGCTGCTGCGTGCGCCGGCCGATCACGCCGCCGGTGTAGGAGGGCAGCAAGGTGCCCAGGCCTTGCAGCGCGGGCATGCGCGCATCGCCAAGCGCCTGCTGCAGGGCCGCGTACTGCACGCCGTCGACGCCGATGACCAGCGCCTTGGGGCGCGGTGCCGGCGCCGGGGAGGGCGCGGGTGCGGGAGCCGGCGCGGGCGGCGCAACGGGAAGGAAGGGGGGCGAACCACCGCCACCGCCGCCGCAGGCGGCCAGCAGTAGCACGGGGGTCAGGCACAGGGCGGCGCGCGCGAGGCGGCCTCTCGGCGTTGTCATCGGGGAACTCCGGCAGGTCAAGATCGCCGGGGCGGGCTCAAGGCCGCCCCGGCACGAAGGCATTCGCGGTCGCGCGTGGCCTGCCGTCGATCGATGCATTCATGTGCACTTGGGCAGATGAATGTGATTTACAACAAAGTCCACAAATACAACCAATGCCACGGATGCTGCGCGACGCGCATGACAGCGCCGCGACAGCGCAGGCCGACGAAGGCGCAGGAAGGCGCCGTTACACCCGATACAGCCGGGACGCCCGCCGCCCCGCTCGCGCTGGCGGCGCGGGGCACCCGTTCCTACGATGCGGTCTCGTCCAACCACTCCCTTCGCACCAAGACACCCATGAACACACCGATCCGACGCCGTACGCTCCTCGCCGCCGCCAGCGCGGTGCCGCTCGCGAGCGCCTGCACGGCCTGGTCCGCCGCCTCCGGCCCGGACGCCGAGGCCCGGCTCGCCGCGCTCGAGCGCGACTGCGGCGGCCGCCTGGGCGTGCACGCGCTCGACACCGGCAGCGGCGCGCGCATCGCGCACCGCGGCAACGAGCTGTTTCCGATGTGCAGCACCTTCAAGCTGATGCTCGCGGCCGCGATCCTGCAGCGCGCCACCGCGCAGGAGCCGGCGCTGCTCGAGCGCCGCCTGAGCTACACCCGCGCCCAGCTGCTGCCCAATTCGCCGATCACCGAGAAGCACCTGGCCGACGGCATGACCGTGGCCGACCTGTGCGCCGCCACGCTGCAGTACAGCGACAACGCCGCGGCCAACATGCTGATGCACCAGCTCGGCGGGCCGGCCGGCGTCACGGCCTATGCACGCTCCATCGGCGACACGGTGTTCCGCCTCGACCGCTGGGAGACCGAGCTCAATAGCGCCATCCCCGGCGATCCGCGCGACACCACCAGCCCGGCCGCGATGGCCGCCAGCGTGCAGCGGCTGGTGCTCGGCGATGCGCTGGCCGCGCCGCAGCGCGCGCGGCTCGAGGCCTGGCTGCGCGGCAACACCACCAGCAAGGAGCGCTTCGTGGCCGGCGTGCCGGCCGGCTGGACCGTGGGCGACAAGACCGGCGCGGGCGACTACGGCACCAACAACGACGTCGGCGTGCTGTGGCCGGCTTCGGGCGCGCCGCTGGTGCTCGCGGTCTACCTGACCTTCCCGGGCGACAAGGGCGCGAAGACGCGCAACGACGTGGTGGCGTCGGCGGTGCGCATCGTGGCGAACGCGATGCGGGGCTGAGCGCCCGCGCTGCTTGCGGGCCGCAATGCCGTACCCGCCCCATCGGGCACTGCGCGGCGCGCCTGCGCCCTGGCGCCATCGGCGGGACAATGGCCGCGCCTTGCGCGCCCCGCGCGGCCAGGGCATCCAGCCAGAGCCCCCGCCGCATGTCGTCCCCGCCCGCCGTCTCCACCTCCTCGTCCTCCTCCCAGCCCTCGTTCTCGCTGTGGCGCATCGCGGTGCCGGCCTTCGGCCCCTCGCTGCTGTTCGGCATCGGGGAGGGCGCGATCCTGCCGATCGTGCCGCTCACGGCGCGCGAGCTCGGCGCCTCGGTGCCGATGGCGGCGCTGGTGATGGCGCTGATCGGCATCGGCTCGCTGCTCAACAACATCCCGGCCTCGATGATCACCATGCGCTGGGGCGAGCGCTGGGCCATCGTGGCGGCCGGCGCCTGGAGCGCGCTCGGCATGGCGCTGTGCGTGTGGACCTCGCACCTGGGCCTGTTCGCGCTCGGCTGCTTCATGGTCGGCATGTCGCAGGCGGTCTACAACCTCGCGCGCCAGAGCTACATGAGCGAGGCGGTGCCGGTCGAGTACCGCGCGCGGGCGCTGTCCACCCTGGGCGGCGTGATGCGCATCGGCATGTTCATCGGCCCCTTCCTGGCGGCTGGCGCGGTGCATTTCTTCGGCCTGATGGCGGCCTATGTGCTGGGCATCGTGGCGGTGGCCGGCGCGGCCATCCTCGGTGCGCGCATTCCCGACCTCGAGCTGCCGCCCGCGCCGCCGGGCCAGGCCGCGCCCGCGAAGCCCACCATCGTCTCGACCCTGCGCGACCACCGCCGCGTGTTCCTCACGCTGGGCATCGCCGTGACCCTGGTCAGCGCGGTGCGCGCCTCGCGCCAGGCGGTGATCCCGCTGTGGGCCGACCATCTCGCGCTGGCGCCCTCGGTGGCCTCGCTGATCTACGGCATGGCCGGCGGCATCGACATGCTGGTGTTCTACCCGGCCGGCAAGGTGATGGACCAGAAGGGCCGGCGCTGGGTCGCGGTGCCCTCGATGCTGATCATGGGGCTCGCGATGCTGCTGATGCCGCTGACCACGGGCGCCGCCACGCTGCTGGTCGCGGCGCTGGCCATCGGCTTCGGCAACGGCATCGGCTCGGGAATGATCATGACCCTGGGCGCCGACCATTCGCCGCGCCACGGCCGCGCGCATTTCCTCGGCGTGTGGCGGCTGATGTCCGACATCGGTGCCTCCTGCGGGCCGGCGCTGCTGTCCTTCCTCGCGGGCAGCCTGTCGCTGGCCGCGGGCATCGCGGTCACGGGCGGGCTCGCCTTCGCCGCGGCCGGGGTGCTGGCCCACTGGATTCCGCGCCGCACGCCGGGCCACGAGTCCTAGCGAAGCCTGCCGCGTCCTGGCGCCGCCTATCATCCACCCCACACGGGGGTCCCGACACACATGTCCAATCTCATCGTCCACGGCGGCACGCCGCTGCGCGGCCGCATCACGCCGTCGGCCAACAAGAACGCGGTGCTGCCGATCCTCTGCGCCACCCTGCTCACGCGCGAGCCGCTGCGCCTGCACGGCGTGCCCGACATCACCGACGTGCGCAAGATCCTCGACATCTTCCGCACGCTGGGCAGCGAGGTGCAGCTCGACCACGCCACCGGCACGCTCGCGCTGCACCACCGCGACACCGTGTTCGACGCCGCCGCCCACCGGCTGCCCGAGGAGATGCGCTCCTCGATCATGCTGGTGCCGCCGCTCTTGGCGCGCTTCGGCGTGGCGCGGCTCGAGGACAACGTCAAGGGCTGCACGCTGGGCGTGCGCGAGATCGATCCGCACGTCGAGGTGTTCCGCAGCTTCGGCGGCCAGGTCGAGCGCGCCGAAGGCTCGCTGCTGGTGCGCACCGACGGGCGCCTGGTGCCCACCGACCACTGGCTCGACTACGCCTCGGTCACCACCACCGAGAACTTCGTGCTGTGCGCGGTCGGTGCCGAGGGCACCTCGACCCTGACCAACGCCGCCTCCGAGCCGCACGTGCAGGAGTTCTGCCGCTTCATGGCCATGATCGGCGCGCGCATCGACGGCATCGGCACCTCGCGCCTCACGGTGCATGGCGGCCATGCGCTGGGCGGCGGCGAGTTCCGCTTCGACGAGGACTTCCACGAGATCACCACTTTCCTCGCGCTCGGCGCCATCACCGGCGGCGACGTGGTGGTGCGCAACAGCGCGCCGGCCAACTTCCCGCTGATCGACCGCACCTTCGCCAAGTTCGGCGTGCAGATCGTGCACGAGGACGGCTGGTCGCGCGCCGTGCGCTCGGGGCCGCTGAAGGTGCAGACGCCCTTCACCGCCAACGTGCTGACCAAGGTCGAGGCCGCGCCGTGGCCGTACTTCCCGGTCGACCTGTTGCCGATCTTCATCGCGCTGGGCGTGCGCGCGCAGGGCAACGCGATGTTCTGGAACAAGGTCTACGACGGCGCGCTCGGCTGGACCGGCGAGCTCTCGAAGTTCGGCGCCCACGTGTTCTCGTCCGACCCGCACCGGCTCATCACCTTCGGCGGTGCCCCGCTGGTGCCCGCGGTGGTCGAGAGCCCCTACATCATCCGCGTGGCGATCGCACTGTTCATGGTGGCCTCGAGCATCGAGGGCCGCTCCGAGATCCGCAACGCCACGCCGATCCGCCGCGCGCATCCGCGCTTCGTGGAGAACCTGCGCAGCCTGGGCGTGCAGGTGGAGTGGACCAGCGAGGAGTAGAAGTAAGCGGGTTCGCTACAGCACGAACCAGCCCACCGCCACGTAATGGCTGACCGTGCCCCCGAGCACGAACAGGTGCCACACGGCATGCGCATGCCGGAAGCCCCGGCGGTTGCGATAGAAGACCGTGCCCGCGGTGTAGAGCACGGCGCCGATCAGGAGCCATGCGAGGCCGCCGCCCTCGAGCTGCATCGCCAGCGGCACGGCCGCCGCGATCGCGAGCCAGCCCATGCCGATGTACAGCGGCAGCGAGGGCTTCACGGGCGCGCCGCGCGCGGCCAGCAGCTCGCGTCGGATGCCGACCGCGGCCGCGCCCCACATCGCCAGCAGTGGCACCCAGGCCCAGGCGCCTTCGAGCATCACGAGTGCGAACGGCGTGTAGGTGCCGGCGATCAGCAGGTAGATCGCGCAATGGTCGGCGCACTCCCACAGGCGCTTGCGCCGGCCGCGCGTGCTGTGGAACAGGGTGGAGGCCGCGTAGAGCGCGACCGCCGAGAGCGAGAACACGAGCGAGCCGGCGATCTTCGCCGGGTCGCCCGTGGGCAGGGTCTTGGCCAGCAGCAGCACGGCCGCCGGCAGGGCGAGCAGCAGGCCGAGCAGGTGGCTGTACCCGTTGAGTCGTTCGCCCGGGTACATGGTGTGCCGCCTGCCTGCTTCGGTCGGTCCGCCGCGAGCCGGCTCAGCGGCCGGTTTCCTTCAGGTAGTCCTGGCGCGCGTCGAAGGCCGTGTTCGCGAAGTCCGAGAACACGCCGTCGATGCCGGCGCGGAAGTACGCGAGGTACTCGGCCTTCGGGTCGCCCTTGTAGACGGCGGCCAGGTAGCGCGACTCGTTGCGGAAGGTGTAGCTGTGAACGAACAGGCCGGCCTTGTGGGCGTCGGCGATCAGGCTGGTGGGCTTGATCGTGTTGGCTTCGACCATGCCCTTGTTGGGCGTCTTGAACGGAACGATCGTGTGCGCCATCACCTGCGGCTTCCACGGGCCGATGCCGTCGGCATAGGTCTTGACCTCGGCCAGGCCGGCGGGCGTGAGCATCGCGCCGAACCAGCGCGGGTCGCCCGCGAGGGTCCAGCTGTAGGGACGGCCGTCGACGAAGGTGTAGTCGTCGGTGGTGACGTAGATCATCTCGCCGGTCTTGAAGTCGATGTCGTTGCCGTCGACCAGCTGCACCGCGCGCGCCTTCAGGCCGGCCGAGCGCAGGTACTTGAGGCTCACCGGGTCGAAGCTCTGCACGAAGATCGGTGCGTCCTTGCGGTTCAGGTCGTTGGCGTTCATCGCCTTGAGCAGCGCGTCTTCCAGCGGGTGGCTGCCGGCCGGGCCGCAGCCGTTGGCGATCGCCTGGGCGTTGTTCCAGATCGGGTTCTTGGTTTCCGGATACACGGTGATCGTGCGGCCGGTGGCCTTGGCCTTGGCACGCATGATGTCGATCACTTCCTGGAAGCTCAGGATCGGCAGCTTGCCGTTCAGCTCGGTCGGGCGCTCGTCCTTCGCGTCGTAGGTGGTGCCGTGGATCCACTGCTTGAGTTCGGCCAGCGTGAAGTCGGTGATCGACCAGTCGTTGGTGTGGTCCTCGCCGTCGACGACCAGCGACTTGAGCACCGACTTCGGATCCTTGGGATCGGTCAGGTCGCTCAGGTACTTCGCCGGGCCGTTGGCGGGAATCGCCGGGTAGGTCACGTCGACGCGCACGCCGGGCACGGTGCGCTTGCGCGCGGCCACGGTGGCGTTGGTCTTCGCGACGTCGGCGATGTCGGTGTTGTCGCTGAGCCAGGGGTTGTGGCGCGCGACCAGCACGCAGTCCTTGGTCAGGTGCAGGTCGGTCTCGAGCGAATCGGCGCCGGCATCGGCGGCCGCTTCGTAGGCCTTCTGGGTTTCCTCCGGGAACAGGCCGGGCAGGCCGCGGTGGCCGATCACCAGGGGCACCGAGCCGTCGAGCGTGCCCAGCGGGGTCGGTGCCGGGGCGGGGGCAGGGGCAGGCGCCGGAGCGGACGGAATGACCGGGACGAAGGCGCTGCCGCCACCACCACCGCCGCAGGCGGCGATGACGAGGCTGCCGCCGAGCGCGACGAAGGCGGCACGCAGGGGACGGGGTGCGGGCGCGGGAAGCTTTGAGGTCATGGTTGTTTTTTGCGTGTTGGATATGGCCAGAAGGCCGCCGGATGCTAGGTTTGACCCATGACGGAACCATGACTGGCGCAACGGCCCGCGGCAGCGACATCGTGGCGTCATGAAGCCTCCGACCCGCTGGCCGAGCACCGGCCTGCGTGCCGCTTTCAACGCGGATGCGTGGCCATGAGGCGGCGTCCATCGAAGAAGGGTTTGCGTCCGGTACATTCGCGCTCGATGGGCGAGGCCAGGCAATGTCCTGCGCGATGTGCGCGATGTGCAATCGAGGGAGAACAAGGCGATGTCAGGGTGGAAACGCTGGATCGGCGGTCGCGTCGCGCCGCAGAACGCGGTGGACGCGGCGCCGAAGGAAAGCGGCGCGGTGGAACTTCGCGCCGGCACCTTCGAGTTCGAGCGATGGATCGCGCGCAACTCACTCGAGATGGTCGGCGAACTCGCGCATGGCGCGCAGCACCTGGGCAATCTGCTGCTGATGGCGCCGACCGATGCGGACTCGCTGGCCTTGGCCGGGCGCTATGCGCACAAGGCGGGCAGCGGTGCCGCCGAGACGCTGCTGCCTCCTGAACAGCAAAGGTACGCGGGCCCCGAGGCGTTGCGGGCATGGCTCTGGCGGCGCGATGGCCGGCTGGAGGAGGCCACCGAACTCGTGGTGGAGATCGTGCAGTCGGAACCCGAGGGCGCTGGCAGGCTGAGTGCCTGGCTGCTCGAGTGGCTCGAGCCCGCGGGAGCGATCGAGTCGCTCTCCGTCGGGCTGCAGATGCGCCTGGCCAAGACGATGCTGACGCAGTCCTCCGAAGCCCGACTCAGCAGCGCCCGCCGACTCTTGTCGATGCAGCGCTGGGCACGGGTGCTGGCGCGCATCGCGCCGCCGGACGAGTTCCAGGCGCAGTGGTGGATGCTGCGGATCGGCTTCCTGCGGCGCGCCGGCCTGTTCGACGATGCGCTGCGGCTGGCCGGGCCACTGGCCGAAGCTTCCGACTGGCATGCGGCGACGGCGATCGGCCTGGTGTTGCGCCAGCAGCGGCGCATGCCCGAGGCCGAGCAGGCCTTTCGCCGTGCGATCGCGTTCGAACCGCAAGAGCTCAGCACCTTTCTCGAGATGGCGGATGGCTGGCTCGAGAACCATGACTGGACACAGGCGCTGCAGGGGTACGACCATGTGCTTGCGCAGGAGGCCCATCATGACTGGGCGCAGGCCTCGCAGTGGTATTGCCAATGGAAGCTGACGGGAGACGCGCAGTGGATCGACCGCGTCCTCGAAGCCGCCCAGGCAGGCAATGCGCGGGCGCAGCGGCTCTGGCATGCCGCGTTCGACAGGCTGCCCGAGCCGGAGGACGCGAGCGCCAATACGCTGCGCCAGCTGCTGGCGTCGCTTCGGGCCGCCCCGCCGGCCGGCAACAGCACCGAGCCGTCTCGGCCGAATCGCTTGACGATGAGCCTGTCCTCGATCGAGGCGCCTTCCAATGCCCTGGCTTTCACGCTGGCGCTGGCGGCACTGGATCAGCCCGTGACTCTGGCGGTGCGGATCGGCGGCATCCCGCATCCCGATCCGCGGGAGCCGGCCGGTCCGGTGGCACATTCGCTGTGGCGCTACGACGGCACCGATGCGAGCCCGGCATTGCCGGCTCCTGCGCCGGAGGTGCTCGAACGCATCGCCGGGCTGGCCCGGATGCCCTATGAACCGGATGCCAACTGGGCCGCCGCCAGCCACGCGGCGCTGGCCCTCGGTCCCGCGTCGGGGCAAGACCGTTCGCTCGAGGTGCTGGCTTGCATGGTGCATCCACCCGCGCTGCCGGCGGGCACCGAGGCGCTGGCCTGGGTACCGCGCGTGCAGATGGTCGCGGCGCAGGTCCTGGCGCAGGTTGACGAGGGCTGGCAGGGTTCGCGGCGGCGCGAGCTGCTGCTCTCCGCGATGCTCGGTCCCGCCGATTGGTCGACCTGTGCGGCGATCCGTGCGCTCGCGTGGATCGGCCGCCATGAACCGGCCCACATGCTCGACATCCATCAGTGCTTCGAGCGCCTGGAGGCGCATCGGCCCGACAGCGGCTATTGCTGCTGGATCGCCACGCTCTACGAGCAATGGCTGGCGCTTCCGCTGCTGTTCGATAGCGAGCGCGAGACCTTGCGCGTCAAGCTGGCGCAGCTGTCGGACGATGAATGAGCGGCCGGCCCGGATGCCGCGGCCATGCCTGCCGGCGCGGCACGGTCCCACGGCATGGCGCTACTTCAGCGCCCCGAAGCGCTCGGCATAGAGCGCCGTCACCCAGTCCACGAACACCCGCACGCGCGGCGACAGCAGCCGGTGCTGCGGGTAGAGCACCGAATAGACCATCGGCGGGCAGGGCGTGTCGGCGAGGATCTCGACCAGCGTGCCGGCGCGCAGCTGGCGCTCGATGTGATAGCGCGGCACCTGGATGATCCCGCAGCCCTGCTCGGCGCAGGTCTTGTAGCTGTCGGCGTTGTTCACGCTGATCCAGTCGGGCAGCACGACCTGCTCGATGCGCCCGTTCACCTCGAACAGGTAGGGGAAGTGGTCGGGCCGCGAGGACGAGAAGAAGTTCACCGCCAGGTGCTGCTGGCTCAGCAGGTCGGCCGGCGTCAGCGGCGTGCCGCGTTCGGCCAGGTAGGCCGGGCTCGCGCAGGTCACCTGCGGCAGCAGCGCGAGCCGGCGCGTGACCAGCGAGGAGTCCTTGGGCTCGCCCGCGCGCACCACGCAATCGACGCCCTCGCGCACCAGCTCCACGAGCCGGTCACCGCTGCCCACGGCGAGCACGATGTTCGGATAGCGCGCATGGAAGTCGCCGATGCGCGGCAGCACGATGTCGTTGGCGGCCGCGCCATGGATGTCGATGCGCAGCCGCCCGCGCGGATTGACCGCGAGCTGCGCGAGCGAGGACTCGGCGTCCTCGAGTTCGAGCAGCAGGTGGCGGCAGCGCTCGTAGTAGGCCTGGCCGTCGACGGTGGTGCGCACCTGGCGCGTGGTGCGCTCGAGCAGACGCACCTGCAGCCGGGCCTCGAGCTCCTTGATCGCATGGGTGGCCGTGGCGCGCGGCAGCTCGAGCGCGGCCGCGGCCTGCGTGAAGCTGCCGAGCTCCACGATGCGGGTGAACAGGCGCATGGCGTCGAATCGGTCCATGGAATGAGCTCGGTGGATTGTTGGCTGCCATTGAATTGTATTGGCGAGATTCGCGTATTTATTCGCCAGTTCAGAACAGAGAGACTGCCAGCGCGCGGCCATCCCGCCGCGCCTCGTCACCTTTTTCCTTCCGAGGAGCGACCCCCATGCAGTTGATCTTTCCGCGCCTGCGCGGCACCTATGACCGCTTCGAGCCGCTGAGCTACGCGCTGCTGCGCCTGGCTTTCGGCCTGATGCTCGTGACCCACGGCCTGCCCAAGCTGCTGGGCCGCAGCCACGGCAGCATGGCCGACCCGATGAAGGGCTCGGTCAACCTGATCGCCAACGTGCTGCACCTGCCGGGCGCCGAGCTGCTGGGCTGGTTCGTCGCCATCCTCGAGGGCGTGGGCGGGCTGATGCTGGCGGCCGGGCTGCTCACGCGCGTGGTCGCCGCGATGGTCGCGGCGCAGATGCTGGTCATCTGCTACGTGATGGGCCCGACCTTCCCGTGGATCGACCGCGGCTTCGAATACCCGTTGATGCTGTTCTTCATCGCGCTGTGCCTGCTGGCGCGCGGCGGCGGCCGGCTGTCGCTCGATGCGCGCATCGGGCGCGAAGTCTGAACGGAAGAAGAAAGAAAGGAAGCCACGATGAATCCCACCGCATCCTCCGGCACCGGCGCGCCCGCGCTGAACCGGCGCACCTTCATGATGAGCACCGCGGCCGGCGCCGCCGGTGCGGCCGGTGCCGCGGGCACCGGTCTGGCGAGCGCGCAGGAGGCCACGGCCCCGCCCGCGCCGCCGCGCATCGACACCCGCGTCGTCATCAACGGCCAGCCGCATGCGCTGCAGCTCGAGCCGCGCGCCTCGCTGCTCGACGTGCTGCGCGAGCAGCTCGGCCTCACGGGCGCCAAGAAGGGTTGCGATCACGGCCAGTGCGGCGCCTGCACCGTGCACCTCGACGGCCGGCGCGTCGCCTCCTGCCTCACGCTGGGCGTGAAGGCCGACGGCTGCACCGTCACCACCATCGAGGGCATCGCCGCGCCCGACGGCACGCTGCATCCGATGCAGCAGGCCTTCGTCGACCACGATGCGCTGCAGTGCGGCTACTGCACGCCGGGCCAGGTGATGGCCGCCATCGCCTGCGTGCGCGAGGGCCATGCCACCAGCGAGGCGCAGATCCGCGAGTACATGAGCGGCAACCTCTGCCGCTGCGGCGCCTACGCCGGCATCCTCGAGGCGATCCGCGATGCCGCCCCGCGCATGCGCGCCGAGACCGAAGCCATGGAGGGCCGCCGCCATGCATGACTTCGCCTACCACCGGCCGCGCAGCGGCGCGAGGCCGTGCAACTGCTGGCGCGCAGCCAGCCCGGCGCGCGCTACTTCGCGGGCGGCACCACCCTGTTCGACCTGATGAAGCTCGGCGTGGAAGCGCCGGCCACCGTCATCGACATCGGCCGCATCGAGGGCCTGCGCGAGATCGACGCCGGCGACCGGGCCGAGCTGCGCATCGGCGCGCTCGCCGCGATGAGCGACGTGGCCGAGCATCCCGTGGTGCAGCGCGAGTTCACCGCGCTGTCGGAGTCGCTATGGAAGGCCGCCTCGCAGCAGCTGCGCAACATGGCGAGCGTGGGCGGCAATCTGCTGCAGCGCACGCGCTGCGCCTATTTCCGCGGCGGCCCCGAGTTCGCCTGCAACAAGCGCGTGCCCGGCAGCGGCTGCGCGGCACTGGCCGGCGTGAACCGCGGCCATGCGGTGCTCGGCGGCAGCGAGGCCTGCGTGGCGGTCTACCCGGGCGACTGGGCGGTGGCGCTCGCGGCCTTCGATGCGCAGGTCGACACGCTGAGCCCGCGCGGCGAACGCACGGTGGCCGTGCGCGAGCTGCACCGCGCGCCCGGCGCCACGCCGCACCTCGAGACCGTGCTCGCGGCCGACGAGCTGATCGTGCGCGTCCGCGTGCCGCGCACGCCGGCGGGCAGGGCCTCGACGTACCACAAGATCCGCGACCGCGAGTCCTATGCCTTCGCGCTGGCCTCGGCCGCCGTGGGCCTGCACCTGCGCGCCAACCGCGTGGTCGATGCGCGCATCGCGCTCGGCGGCGTCGCCACGCACCCGTGGCGCGCGCTCGAGGCCGAGCGCAGCCTGGTCGGGCGGCCCTTCACGCAGGCCGCGGCGCGACGCGCGGCCGAGATCGCGTTCGCGCAGGCGAAGCCGCTCGAACACAACGGCTTCAAGGTGGCGCTCGGCATCGAGACGGTGACCGACGCGCTGATGCTGGCCCGGGACAGGAGCTGAACCATGGCAACCACGACAAGCAATCCCCCACGCGGCGCGCGACCCGGCGCCGAGCGCGTCGATGCGCACGACAAGGTGCGCGGCGCCACCCGCTATGCGGCCGACGATGCGCGCGCCGGCCTGCTGCATGCCGCGCTCGGTGCCGTCGCGCATCGCGCGCGGCAGCGTGGCACGCATCGACACCGGCGCCGCCGAGCGCGTGCGCGGCGTGCGCAAGATCTACACGCACCAGAACATCGGCGCTTTCGAGTCGGGCGGCTTCCTGATGGGCGGCGGTTTCGGCTTCCAGAGCTTCTATCCGCTGCGCTCGGCGCAGATCGCCTACCGCGGCCAGCCCGTCGCGATGGTGGTTGCCGACACGCTCGAGGCCGCGCGCGAGGCGGCGGCGCTGGTGGCGGTGCGCTACGAGGCCCAGCCCTTCGTCGCCGGCATCGATGCGTCCGACGCGCAGCCGCAGGCGCAGTCCGCGCTGCTGCCGCAGCCGATGTTCGCCGACCGCCGCGTGGGCGATGCCGAGGCCGCGCTGGCCGCGGCGGCCTTCACGGTGGAGGCGCGCTACGAGCTGCCGATCCAGCACCAGAACCCGATGGAGATCATCGCGACCGTGGCCGAATGGAACGAGGGCGTGCTGACCGTGCGCGAGCCGACGCAGAACGCAGAGGGCGTGCGCCACGGCCTCGCGAAGCAGCTCGGCATCGAGCCGGCGCGCGTGCGTGTGCTCTCGCCCACGCTGGGCGGCGGCTTCGGCCAGAAGAACTCGCTGCAGTCGCACACCGCGGCGGTGGCGATCGCCGCGCGCGAGCTCGGCCGGCCGGTCAAGCTGGTGCTGACGCGCGCGCAGCTGTTCCACAACGCCAGCTTCCGGCCCGCGAGCCGCCACCACGTGCGCCTGGGCGCGGACCGCGAAGGCCGGCTGGTCGCGGCCGTGCACGACATCGACCAGCAGACCTCGCGCCACGACCTCTTTCCCTCGAGCGGCAGCGAGATCACTTCGCGGCTGTACGGCGTCAGGCACTTCCTCGGCCGCGACCGGCTGGTGCGCACCGACGTGCAGACGCCGGGCTACATGCGCGCGCCCTTCGAGCATCCGGCGGCCTTCGCCTTCGAGAGCGCGGTCGACGAGATGGCCTACCTGCTGGGCCGCGACCCGGTGGCCTTCCGGCTCGCCAACGACACCGCGGTCGATCCGCTGAGCGGCAAGCCCTTCTCCTCGCGCCACTTGGCCGAGTGCCTGGTGCAGGGCAGCGAGGCCTTCGGCTGGGCGCGGCGCGACATGGCGCCGGGTTCGATGCGCGCCGCCGACGGCAGCCGCATCGGCTGGGGCGTGGCCGTGGGCGCCTACAAGGCCGCGATGGCGCCGGCCTTCGCCACCGTGAGTCTGGCCGGCGACGGCCGCGTGCGCGTGGCCGTGGGCGGGCACGAGATGGGGCAGGGCATGCGCACCGCGATCGCGCTCACCGTGTCGCGCGTGCTGGGCGCACCGGTGGCCGCGGTGGAGATCGCGCTCGGCGACACCGGTGCCGCGCCGCAGCACCTGACGGCCGGCTCCTGGGGCACCGCGACCGTGCTGCCGCCGGTGCAGGAGGCGGCGCAGCGATTGATGGAGGACCTGCGCACCCGTGCGCCCGGCGCGGGCGCGAACGCCACCGCGCTCGAGCTGCTGCGCGCTTCGGGCCGCGCGCAGGCCGAGGCCGAGAGCCGGCGTCGCGCGCCCGGCCAGCCCGAGCAGGTCTACGGCCGGCTCACGGGCGGGCTGCCGGCCGCGGCCGGGCCGGTCTATCCCGACTACGTGGGCTTCAGCTTCATCGCGCACTTCGTCGAGGTGCGCATCGAGCCGACCACGCGCCGCATCCGCGTGCCGCGCGTGGTGAGCGTGGCCGACTGCGGCGCGGTCGCGAGTCCGCGCACCGCGCGCAGCCAGGTCGAGGGCGGCGTGGTCTGGGGCATCGGCGCCGCGCTGCGCGAGGCCAGCGAGGTCGATCCGCGCCATGGCGGCTTCCTCAATGCCGACCTGGCCGAGTACGTGCTGCCGGTGGCGGCCGACATCGGGCGCATCGAGGTCGGCTTCGTCGGCAAGCCCGACACGCGCTTCAACGCGCTCGGCGTGAAGGGGCTCGGCGAAGTCGCGATGGTGGGCGTGGCGCCCGCGATCGTGAACGCGGTGTTCCATGCCACGGGCAAGCGGCTGCGGCGGCTGCCGCTGCGGCTGGAGGACCTGCTCGACTGAATTCGGGGGCCGGACGCAGAGGACGCGAAGGTTTCGCGAAGGACGCGAAAGGAAGACCGGAGAAAGGTGGGCTGCCATTGCGCATGGGCTGCGGGCTTCGCAGTCCCCGCGAAGAAGCACAACCTTTGAGAGGGCGCAGCCCACCTTCAAAGGCTGTTCTTTTGCGTTCTTCGCGAAACCTTCGCGTCCTCTGCGTACGGCTGCCCGATCCCGATCCCCTATCGAGCCACAACGACGCCTCAGACGTCGAAGCCGCCCTGCAGCAGCCCGGCGAGCGTGGCCACCAGCGCCTCGCGCTGCGGCGCGGGCCGCCCACAGCGCGCGCATCGATTGCAAGGCACCGGCCGCGCCCTGGCCGCTCTCCCACTCGGGATGGCTGCGCGCCGGCTGCGCGGCACGCAGCGCGGCGGCGATGGCTTCGCCGGCCGTATCGACGCGGCCGTCCACCGCCTCGATGCGCTGCGTGGCCGCATGGCCGCGGCGCTCGAGCGCGCGCGCGAGCTGCAGTTGCCAGGCCGCGAGGGTGAACAGCACGCCGTCTTCCACGGTGAGCTCGTGCACGTCGCGCAGCTTGTTGGCGAGCTTTCGGCCCAGCGGGCCCCAGCCCTGCGACACCGCGCTGCCGATGGCGCCGCCCAGCGCCACGCCGGCGCCGAGCGAGAGGCCGGCCACCGCGAGATCGGCCACCGCGCCGACCGCGGCGCCGATGGCCGCGCCCTTGCCCAGGCGCAGGCCGGCGTCCTTCATCGCCTCGGGGTTGAAGAAGTCGAGCGCCCAGCGGCCCTCGATCATCGGCAGCGGCGCCTCGGCCGCGTCGCCCTGGCGGAAGCCGTAGAGCGCGAGCAGGTCGTCGGCGCAGCGCTGCGCCTTGTCGAACACGGTCTTGCGCAGCGCGGCGACCAGCGCGTCGCGGCGCGCGGGATCGGCGAACTCGGCGGCCGGCACGCTGCGCCGCAGCGCGGTGGCATCGACCAGCAGCTCGGCCACGCGCGTGGCGGCCGCGCGGCGACGCGCCGCGGCCTCGGCCTCGAGCGCGTCGGCCACGCCGCGCAGCAGTTCGCGCCGGTCGCGCAGCAGGGTCGCGAGGTCGCCGTAGAGATCGCGCTCGGCGCCGACGAAGGGCGCGGCCGCGTCGAAGCGCACCTGCACGTGCAGGCCATAGGCCGAGAGCAGTTCCTTCCACGCGGCTTCGCGGCTGGCCCCGTCGCGCACGAAGTTGAGCACCGGCAGCACCGGCCGCGCGCAGGCATTGAGCAGTTCGATCTCGTCGCGGAACTTGGGCAGGACCGGTTCGCGCACGTCGATCACGAGGAAGGCGGCGTCGATGTCGAGCATGGCGCGCAGCACCTTGGCCTCCTGCTCGAAGGTGCCGTGCGCCTCGGGGCCCTGCAGGAAGCGGCGGATGCGCTCGGGCGGCGTGGCCTGGCCCGCGGGATCGATGCGCGCGAGGTGCTCGCGCAGGGCCACCGCGTCCTCGAGGCCCGGCGTGTCGTAGAAGCGCACGGCGGGATGGCCATCGATCTCGAGGTCGACCGACTCGACATGGCGCGTGGTGCCGGGGCGGTCGGACACCGCGCCGAAATCGATGCGCCGCGTGAGCGTGCGCAGCAGCGAGGTCTTGCCGGCGTTGGTGTGGCCGACGACGGCGATGCGGATCGGGTCGCTCATCGAAGTACCTTCGTGCTTCGCACTGCGGTGCGAGCGTGCTTGGGGCGGCCCGGCGCGGCGCTCATGGCACGACGGTGTCGGTGGAGCCAAGCAACTCGGCGAGCGAGGTGCCCGCGGCCACGCGCTCGAGGCCGGCGTCGCGCAGCCACGCGAGCCAGCGCGCGACCGCCGGGCCGTCGTTGCCGCCCTCGGCGATCAGCCACAGGCGGCACTCGCCGCTGTGCGCGAGCAGGTCGCGCACGAAGCGCTCGGTGCCGCGGTCGGGGCTCGCGGCCGCGCGGCAGGCCAGCACCACGCTGCGCGGCCGCGCGAGCGCGAGGCGGTCGAGCAGCGCGCGGCGCTCGGGGGCGCTGCCGTCGATGCGCTCGAGCCGCAGGTCGGCGGGCAAGCCTTCGGGCGGCCAGGCGATGTCGGGCGGCAGTTCGAAACCGACCAGCACGCGCAGGTCGCGCAGGTCCGAGGGCGCGAGGCCCACGGGCGCCTCGCGCGCGCGGCGGCCCGGATCGGCATCGACGATGGCGCTGGGCGCGAGCGCCGCGAAGCGGGCCGCGAGCTGGCGGTAGTAGGGCGCATCGAGCGCGGGCCGCAGCGCCTGGCGGCGCAGGCGCCACACGGCGGCGCTCCAGCCCAGCAGCACGAGGCGCGGCAGCAGCCCGTAGGTGAGGATGCAGCCGGTGAGCCACAGCGCCCAGGTGCGCTGGCCCGAGGCCGGCGGCGCGGCGGCCAGCACGGTGGCGGCATCGGGCACCGGGAAGCCCAGCTTCGACGGCGCCCAGCCCAGCGCATCGACCGCGCGCACGAAGAAGGCGGGGTCGAGGATGGTGGTCTCCCAGCTCAGCGTGTAGCTGCGGAAGGCCAGCGCGAACAGCATCGCCGCCAGCACCACCGCGAAGGACAGCGACCAGATGCCGTGGCTCACGATGCCGAAGGCCCAGGGCAGCAGCTTCGCGCGGCCCAGCAGGTCGGTGGAGGCGCGCACGAGCAGCGGCGCCTGCCCATGCCGGCCGCCGGCCACGCGCGCGGTCAGCGAGAGCCAGATCCAGCCCAGCGAGGCCGAGCCGAACGACGCGAGCGGCAGCCACAGGCCGAGCAGCCACAGCAGCAGCGTCAGCAGGTGCACGCCGAGCAGGCTCACGAGCGCGACGATCACGTTGATGTGTCGCTCGCCGCCACCCACCACGTTGCCCGCGAGCGCGAGGCCGGCCATGACGATGAGGGCCACGAGCCCGAGCAGTACCCAGGGCGACCATTGGCGCGCGCGCCGCAGTTCGGCCTGCAGTCCCAGCCGTTCGCCGAGCTGGCGCGCGCGTTCAGCGATGCGCGCCGCGGTGTGCGGCGCCTGCGCGGCGATGCGCATGGCCTGCGCGTCGTCGAGCGGGCCGTTCTGCTCGGCCCATCGGATCGCCTCGGTGATCACCGCATCGGAAAAGTCGGGGTCCTCGCGCAGTGCGGTGGTGGTCAACAGCGTCCCTTCGCGAACAGAGGCGGCGCCGGCGGAAAGCCGACGAATCGAGCCCTCGGCCGAGGGCGGCTCAGCGCGCGGATTATGCCCGGCGCCCCCACAGCAAAACGGGGCCGCGTGGCGGCCCCGTTCTTTCTGAGGTGTGGATGGTTCGAGGGGGACTGACGTCTTTCAGCGCAGGCCGAAGAACGAAAGCACGGCCACGACCACGACGACCAGACCGACGATGTAAATGATGGAATTCACCGCGAGCACTCCACGTTGTTGACGATGGTCCCAGCATCACTGCGCGAGGGGTGGGGGAGGTGTCGGCGGGGGGCGGCGGGTTCTGTAGGACTCGCGGGGCCGCGCATGACATATCTCCCGCTTCCGCGGCCTGTCTGCGCCGGCGCGCGGCGGCGTGACCATTGTTTGCACTGCCGCATCGCGCGGGCCGCCACACTCGGCGGCCTTTGCGGAGGTAGCGACCATGTCCGACGATTTCATCGACCCCATGCATCCCGGCGCGCGCGTGGCGCGAGCGGGCCATGCGCCTGCGCGGCGCCCGCATGCGTGGCTTCTGCCCACGCTGTTTGACCGGCTGCGCGACGAGGCGCCGGGCCAGCGGCGCGACACCATGTCCGACGCGGCGGCGAGCCCCGCGCGGCTGCGCGAGATCGTGCGGCGCGACCTCTCCTTCCTGCTCAACACCACCAGCGCCGAGGACCGCATCGATCGCGCGCGCCACGCGCTGGCCGCGGCCTCCACGCTGAACTTCGGCGTGCCCGCGTTCGCGGGCGGCCATGCGTCGCAGCGGCGCTGGAGCGAACTCGAACGCATGCTGCGGCGCGCGATCCGCGACTACGAACCGCGCCTGGTTGCCGACTCGCTGCGCATCGTGCCGCTGGCCGGCGCGGACGACCCGGGCAACGAACTGCGCTTCGAGATCCATGCGCTGATCGACCATCGGCCCTGTCCGCTCGAGTTCATGGTGCACGGCACGGTGGACCTCGAGTCGCGCCGCGTGCGCATGACGCCTGTCGAACGTTGAGACCCCGGGAGCGCCCGCCATGGACCCCCGAATGCTCGAGGCCTACAACCAGGAACTGGTCTACATGCGCGAGGCCGCGGCCGAGTTCGCCGCCGCCCATCCGAAGATCGCGCACCGGCTCGGCATGCAGGGCATCGAGGTGGCCGATCCTCATGTCGAGCGGCTGATCGAGGCCTTCAGCTTCCTGTCGGCGCGCATGCGCATCAAGCTCGATGCCGAGTTCCCGCGCTTCACGCAGCGGCTGCTCGAGGTGATGCATCCCCACTACCTGAGTCCCACGCCCTCGATGGCGGTGGCGCAGCTGCATCCGAGCGCGAACGAGGGCGACCTGCGGCGCGGCTTCGTCGTGCCGCGCGGCACGGCCTTCCATGCGAAGGTGGCGCCGGGCGAGCAGACGCCGTGCGAGTTCCGCTCGAGCCAGGCCGTGACGCTGTGGCCGCTCGAGATCGCGCAGGCCAGCCTCACGGGCGCGCCGCCCGACCTGCCGGCGCTCGAGCGCCACCTGCCGCCGCAGGTGCAGGTCGGCGGCGCGCTGCGGCTGCGCCTGCGCACGATCGGACCGCTGGGCTTCTCGGCGCTGGCCGGGCTCGACCGGCTGCCGGTCTGCCTGGTTGGCGATGCGCGCCTGGCCTCGCACCTGTTCGAGCTGCTGCACACCGCCGCCGTCGCCACGGTCACGGGCGCGCCCGGGCGGCTCGGCGAGCGCCCGCACGTGGTCGTGCACGAGGCGCTGGTGCACGAGGGGCTCGAGCCCGGCGAAGGGCTGCTGCCGCCGACATGGAACGGCCTCCATGGCCACAACCTGCTGCACGAGTACTTCGCCTGTCCCGAGCGCTTCCTCTTCTTCACGCTGACGCAGCTCGCGCCGGGCCTCGCGCGCATCGAGGGGCGCGAGGCCGAGATCGTGGTGCTGCTCGCGCGGGCGCCCCAGGGCCCGGCCATCGCGCAGGGCCTGGTCGACGCGGCGCAGTTCGCGCTGTTCGCCACGCCGGTGGTCAACCTGTTCCCGCGCCGTACCGACCGCATCGAACTCGATGCCGCGCGCACCGAGTTCCATCTCGTGCCCGACCGCTCGCGCCCGCTCGACTTCGAGGTCTACGCGGTCGAGCAGCTGACGGGCCAGCAGGCGGGCCGCACGGTCCCGACGCCGTTCCGCCCGCTCTACCAGACGCTCAATGAGGACGAGGGCAACCACGGGCGCTACTTCTCGCTGCGGCGCGAGCCGCGGCTGGTGTCGGACGCCGCGCGCCGCCACGGCACGCGTACGCCGTACGTGGGCACCGAGGTGTTCGTGTCGCTGGTCGACCAGCACGAGGCGCCGTACCCCGAAGGCCTGCGCAGCCTGTGGGTGCAGGCCTGGCTCACCAACCGCGACCTGCCGTGCCTGGTGCCGCGCAACGGCCGTGCCGATCTCGCGGCGGCCGAGTCGATGCCGGTGTCGGCGGTGGGACTGGTGCGCCCGCCGAGCACGCCCCGGCCGCCGTTCGCGCAGCGCGAGATCGCCTGGCGGCTGATCCGGCAACTGGGCTTCAACCACCTGCCGCTGGCCGGCATGCCGAGGCACGAGGGCGCGCAGGCGCTGCGCGACATGCTGCGGCTGTTCGTCGCGGCCGACGACGAGGCGATGCGGCGGCAGGTCGATGCGCTCGTGGGCTCGCGCATCGCGCCGGTCACGCGCCGGCTGCCGGGCCACGGGCCGCTGGTCTACGGCCGCGGCGTGGCCTGCACGCTGAGCGTGGACGAGCAGGGCTTCTCGGGCGCCAGCCCCTACCTGTTCGGGCTCGTGCTCGAGCGCTACCTCGCGCGCCACGTGAGCATCAACGTCTTCACGCAGACCACGCTCGAATCGATGCAGCGCGGCACGGTCGCGCGCTGGCCGGTGCGCATGGGCGGGCGCGGGATCGTCTAGCGCTCGCTCTAGTTCTTGCGCCTGGGCGCGGGTTTGGCGGGCGCTTCCGCGCCGAGCGCCTGCCGCAGCAGCCAGCGCATCGCGTCGCGCACCTCGGTGGCGTCGGCGCCCGCGTCGATCTCGAGCGCGGCGCGGTCGAAGGCGGCCGACAGCAGCTGCGAGAGCGCATCGAGCGAGACCTCGCCGCGGCCCATGCCGGCCTCGGCCAGTCCCTGGCGCAGCGAATGGGCGGCGTTCGCGTCGTCCATCGCCATGATCTCCGCCATGCCCAGCACGGCCGGCCCGTCGATCAGCAGCAGCCGGGTGCGGCCCGGCACCGTCATCGCGCGCAGGTAGGCATCGCTGCCGGCCAGCAGCGCCTCGCGCGGCGCCAGTGCCTCGGGCGTGGCGGCCGCGATCTCGGCGGCCACCGCGCGCGATTCCTGCTCGAGCACATGGCGGAACAGGTCGCGCTTGTCGGCGTAGTGGTGGTAGAGCGCGCCGCGCGTGATGCCGGCCGCGGCCACGATGTCGGGCGTGGAGGTCTGGCCATAGCCCTGGTCGACGAAGAGGGCGCGCGCCGCCTCGGTCAGTGCCTGCCGCGTGGTCTCGGTGCGCTCCTTGTTGGTCCGGATGATCTTGGAGGTCATTTACATGCAGTCTGTATGTATGTATATTCAATCAAACATACAGACTGTATGTCAGTTCCAGCCTTCCGTTCCAGCCCTCCAAGGAGCCCTCATGAAAGTCACGAGCTACTACCCGGTCATCATGACCCACGACGTCGCCGGCACGGCGGACTTCTACCAGCGCCACTTCGGCTTCGCGCCGCTGTTCACGAGCGACTGGTACGTGCACCTGCAACTGGAGGGCGAGCCCTCGGTCAACCTCGCGGTGCTCGACGGCCGGCACGAGACCATTCCCGCCGCGGGCCGCGGCAAGGTGGCGGGCGGGCTGCTGTTGAACTTCGAGGTGGACGATCCCGACGCGGTGCACGACCGTCTGGCCGCGGCCGGCCTGCCGGTGCTGCTGCCGCTGCGCGACGAGGCCTTCGGCCAGCGCCACTTCATCACCAGCGACCCGAACGGGGTGCTGATCGACATCATCAAGCCGATCCCGCCGAGCGGGGAGTTCGTGGCGCAGTACGAGGCTGGGGCGCTGCCGACCTGATCGGTCAGGCCAGGCGGTTGCGAGGCTCAGGCCAACGCCGCCTCTTCCTCGTCGAGCGCGTCGCCCAGGAAGCCGCCGCTCTGGTGCGCCCACAGCCGCGCATAGAGCCCGCCCTTGGCCATCAGCGTGCGGTGGTCGCCTTCCTCCACCACGCGGCCCTCGTCGAGCACGATCAGCCGGTCCATCGCCGCGATGGTCGACAGCCGGTGCGCGATCGCGATCACGGTCTTGCCTTCCATCAGCGTGTAGAGGCTCTGCTGGATCGCGGCCTCGACCTCGGAGTCGAGCGCGCTCGTGGCCTCGTCGAGCAGCAGGATCGGCGCGTCCTTGAGCATCACGCGCGCGATCGCGATGCGCTGGCGCTGGCCGCCCGAGAGCTTCACGCCGCGCTCGCCCACATGGGCCTCGTAGCCGTGGCGCCCGCTGGCGTCGCCCAGCGTGCCGATGAAGTCGTGCGCCTCGGCGCGGCGCGCGGCGGCTTCGATCTGCGCCGGCGTCGCGTCGGGGCGGCCGTAGGCGATGTTGTCGGCCACCGAGCGGTGCATCAGCGAGGTGTCCTGCGTCACCATGCCGATGTGGCTGCGCAGCGAGTCCTGCGTGGCCAGCGCGATGTCCTGGCCGTCGATCAGGATGCGGCCGCTCTCCAGGTCGTGGAAGCGCAGCAGCAGGTTCACCAGCGTCGACTTGCCGGCGCCCGAGCGGCCCACCAGGCCGATCTTCTCGCCGGGCGCCACCGTCAGCGTGAGGTCCTCGATCACGCGCCGGCCGCCGGCCGCGCCGTAGCGGAAGCTCGCATGCTCGAAGCGCACCTCGCCGCGCGGCACCTCGAGCGCCTTCGCGTCCGGTGCATCGAGCACGGCGCGCGGGCGCGACAGCGTCTTCATGCCGTCCTGCACCGTGCCGATGTTCTCGAACAGGCTGGTCATCTCCCACATGATCCAGTGCGACATGCCCTGCAGCCGCAGCGCCATGGCGGTGGCCGCGGCCACCGCGCCCACGCCGACCGCGCCGGTGGACCACAGCCACAGCGCCGTGCCCGCCATGCCGGCGGTCAGGCCCATGCTCAGCGTGTGGTTGACGATCTCGAAGGCGCTCACCAGCCGCATCTGGCCGTAGCCCGTGTGCATGAACTCGCGCATCGCATCGCGCGCGAAACCGGCCTCGCGCTGCGTGTGCGAGAACAGCTTCACCGTCGCGATGTTGGTGTAGGCATCGGTCACGCGGCCGGTCATCAGCGCGCGCGCATCGGCCTGCGCCTTGCCGACCGCGCCCAGGCGCGGCACGAAGTAGATCAGCGCGCCGATGTAGAAGGCCAGCCAGATCACGAACGGCCAGATCAGCTGCGCGTCGAGCACGCCCACCAGCACGATCATGGTGGCGACATACACGCCCATCGCCACCAGCACGTCGGCCAGCACGAACACGGTCTCGCGCACCGCGAGCGCGGTCTGCATCACCTTGGCCGTGATGCGGCCCGCGAACTCGTCCTGGTAGAAGGCCATGCTCTGGCCCAGCATCAGCCGGTGGAAGTTCCAGCGCAGCCGCATCGGCAGGTTGATCGCGAGCGTCTGGTGCTTGACGATGGTCTGCAGCGCGACCACCGCGATGCTGGCGACCAGCAGCCCGGCCATCCATGCGAGCGTGGTGCCGCGGTCTTCCCACAGGCGTGAGGGCACTTGCCCGCCGAGCCAGTCGACCACGCGTCCGAGCAGCGCGAACAGCAGCGCCTCGAAGGTCGACATCACGGCGGTGAGCACCGCCATCGCGAGGATCTTGCCGCGCACGCCCTGCGTGCAGGCCCAGAGGAAGGCGAAGAAGCCTTGCGGCGGAAGCGGAGGTTCGGCGGCGGGGTAGGGGTGTAGAAGTTTTTCGAAGAAACGGAACAAGGACTGACTCTCCCGAAGAGCCGAAGACTGTAGCCGCGAGCGCATGACCTTGCCCTGAAAAGGTGCGTTTCTTCAGCTTCTGCGTGGTTTGCGCGACGAAGTGGCAGGAACGGGCGCGGTCTTTGGTTCGAGCGCCGCGAGCCGCTCGCCGAGGAAGTCGATGAAAGTACGCAGCTTGGGCGCCATGTACTGGCGGCTGGTGTAGACCGCGAACAGCGTCACCGGATGCGGTGCGTGGTCGGGCAGCAGGCGCACCAGCCGGCCCTGCGCGAGGTCGTCCTCGAGCAGCCAGCCCGGCATGAAGGCGATGCCCATGCCCGCGCGCACCGCATGCAGCGTGAGCGTGGTGTCGTCCGAGCGCATGACCGGCGTGAGCCGCAGCGGGAACATGCGCCCGCCCGGCCCCTGCAGCGCGAGATGGTCGAGCGCCACGTAGCTCGGCACGATCGCGCCGAGCCGCGCCACCTCGGCCGGCAGCGCCGGCACGCCGCCCATGCGCGCGAGGTACTCGGGCGTGCCCGCGAGGAAGAAGGGCACGCGGCACAGCGGCCGAGCGATCAGCGCGGGCGAGGGCTCCTGCGTGGCGCGCAGCGCGAGGTCGTAGCCATCGGCCGCGAGGTCGACCTTGCGGTTCTCGAGGTGGATGTCGAGCAGCACCTCGGGATAGCGCTCGCGGTAGTCGGCCAGCACCCGCGCGAAGCGCGCGGTGGCGCACCACACGGGCGCGCTGAGCTTGAGCTGGCCGCGCGGCGCCTCGCGGGTCTGGCCGATCGCGGCCTCGGCGGCGTCGAGCAGGTCGAGCGCGCGCCGGCTCTGCTCGTACCAGGCGGTGCCGGCCTCGGTCAGGCTCAGGTGGCGGCTCGAACGGTGCAGCAGGCGCGCGCCCAGCGACTTCTCGAGCTGCGCCACGTGCTTGCTGGCCATCGGCGCCGACAGCCCGAGCCGCTCGGCGGCGGCCACGAAGCTGCCCGATTCGACGACCTCGCGGAACACGCGCAGGCTGGTCATGCGGTCCATCGATGATTTCCTCTGGAGAAACGATTCGATGAATCGTAGCCTGTCGATTTCCTTGCAGGAAATATCTACAGTCGACGCAACGCCTTCAAGGAAGCAACGACATGACCCACGACAACCCGAAGCGCCTGCCCACCTACTTCATCTCGCACGGTGGCGGCCCCTGGCCCTGGATGAAGCGCGAGATGGGCGCCACCTACGACCGGCTCGCCGCCGCGCTGGCCGACATGCCGCGCCAGCTCGGCCGCACGCCCAAGGCCATCCTCATGGTGTCGGCCCACTGGGAGGCGCCGGTGTTCACGGTGCAGGGCAACCCGCGCCCGCCGATGATCTACGACTACGGCGGCTTCCCGGCCCATACCTACGAGGTGCACTACGACGCGCCCGGCTCGCCCGAACTCGCGCAGCGCGTGCAGGCGCTGATCGCCGCGGCCGGCCTGCCGGCGGCCGTCGATCCCGAGCGCGGCTACGACCACGGCATGTTCTCGCCGATGGCCGCGATCTATCCGCAGGCCGAGGTGCCGGTGGTGCAGCTGTCGCTGCGCCGCGGCCTCGATCCGGCCGAGCACATCGCGCTGGGCCGCGCGCTCGCACCGCTGCGCGACGAGGACGTGCTGATCGTCGGCAGCGGCCTGAGCTATCACAACCTGCGCAACTTCGGGCCGCAGGCGCATGGCGTGTCGAAGGCCTTCGGCGACTGGCTCGATGCCACCTCGGTCGAGGCCGCACCGGCGGAACGTGTGCAGCGCCTGCGGGACTGGGCCGCCGCGCCCTCGGCGCGCATGGCGCATCCGCGCGAGGAGCACCTGATTCCGCTGATGGTGGCGGTGGGCGCGGCCGAGCAGGAGGCGGGCGAGCGCGTCTACCACGAGGAGGCCTTCATGGGCGGCCTCGTGGTGTCGAGCTACCGCTTCGGCGGCGCCGGCTACTTCTGATCGCCGCGGCGCTCGGCGCCGTCGGCATCGACCAGCCCGACGCGCTGCTGCCGGCCCCAGGTGCCGCGACCGGTCAGGAAGGTCCACCAGCCCCAGGCCGCGCCCGTGTGGCGCAGCAGCTGGAAGGTGAAGGGCTCGATCAGCGCGGCCGCGAAGGCCTGCAGCATGCCGGCCTCGCCGCCGTGGCCGACCCAGCGCCGGTACAGGTGCACCGACCACAGGTGGAAGACGAGGTCGAGCACGATCTTGGCGGCGATCACGCCGGCCGCGGGCAGCAGCACGCCGAAGTCGCCGCGCACCAGGTACATCACGAGCAGGCCGAAGGCGGCGAGGCCGTACAGCGGCTGCAGGGTGTCGATGGCCTTGACCGGCAACATCGCGGTGCCGAGCCAGCCGTAGCGGCGGTCACCCACCATCGCGCGGTACCAGTACTGGGTCTGCAGGAAGCCGCCGAACCAGCGCCGGCGCTGGCGCAGGAAGGCGCCCACGCTGCTGGGCGCGTCGGTGCGTGCCTGCGCGTCGCCGAGCACGCGCACGCGCCAGTCGAGGCCGTGCGCCTGGGCATGGCGGTGCAGCCGGTGGATCAGCTCGTAGTCCTCGACCAGGCAGTCGGTGTCGAAGCCGCCCACCGCGCGCACCGCGTCGCGCCGGAAGCCCGCGAAGGCGCCCGAGATCAGCAGCAGGCCGTCGACGCGCATCCAGGCATAGCGCGAGAGGAAGTTGCGGATGTACTCGTAGGTCTGGAACCACTGCAGCAGGCGACCGCCCAGCGTGCGGCTGCACACCGGCGTGATGACGCCGGTGGCCGCCACCAGCGCGGGCTCGTCCGAGAAGGCGCGGCGCACCGCGGCGATGGCGTGCGCGTCGAGCAGGGTGTCGCCGTCGACGGTGAGCACGGTCTCGGTGTCGATGCACAGCACCGCGACGTTCAGCGCCACCGCCTTGCCGCCGTGCGGCAGCCGCAGCCAGTGCAGGTTGGGGTGCAGGGTGCTGGCGGCGCTGAGCTGCCCCGGCTCGGGCGCTTCGAGCCCGTAGCGCGTGGTGAGCAGCTCGGCCGTGCCGTCGGTCGAGCCGTCGTCGGCGATCACGATGCGGTCGGGCGTATCGGTCTGGCCCAGCAGCGCGGCCAGGGTCACGGGCAGCACCGCGGCCTCGTCGTGCGCGGCGACGATCACGCCCAGCGTGGCGCGGTGCGGCGCCACGGCGGGATGCGGCAGCGGCGCCGAGGCCAGCACGATGCCGCGCGGGCGCAGGATCGCGAGCGTCTGCCAGCCCACGAACAGCAGCAGCACGGTGTCGTAGAGCACGTAGGCCACGCCCACCGACCAGGCCTGCACGTTGCCCAGGCGGAAGGCCATGGCGAACAGCAGGCCCCACAGCAGCAGCACGCCGCCATGGATGAGCCAGCTTCGCAGCGGCGTGGCGGGGGGCGAGAGTCGCGGTGACGCGGCGACGAAGGCGGAGCGGAGCAGGTCGTTCAAGACAGGGGGCGCCAGGGCGATGGGAATGTGTACGCACGGAACGGGCCGGCGGTTTCGAATGTCCGAGGCCGAAGACCGGACAATCGCGCGCCTGACAGGCTGAGTCGCACTCCCGCCGAAAATTCCCGCATGCCCCCTCACCATCGCTACACACGCACCGCCATCGCGCTGCACTGGATCATCGCACTGCTGATGATCGTCAACATCGCGCTGATCCTCTCGGTCGACCGCTTTCCCGACGACTGGGTGCGCCCGGCCATCGACACCCACAAGTCGATCGGCATCACCGTGCTGGGGCTGGTGATCCTGCGCATCCTGTGGCGCGCCACCCATCGGCCGCCGGCCATGCCCGGCAGCTACGGCCGGCTCGAACGCATCGGCGCGCATGCGGCCCATGGCGCGCTGTACCTCGTGATGATCGCGCTGCCGCTGTCGGGCTGGATGCACGACTCGGCCTGGAAGGATGCGGCCACGCACCCGATGCAGCTGTTCGGCCTGTTCGAATGGCCGCGCATCGGCTGGATCATGGACATCGAGGCCGCCGCCAAGGAGAACCTCCACACCGTGCTGGGCGGCGTCCACACCTGGGCCGGCTACGTGCTCTATGGGCTGTTCGCGCTGCACCTGATCGGTGCGCTCAAGCACCAGTTCCTCGATGGCGAGGCCGAGCTGCAGAGGATGCTGCCATGAGCGCGGGCCTGTCCGGACTCTCGGCCGTGACCGAGGACGAAGCCCGCGCCGTCATCGCGCGCGTCGATGCGCTGTCGACCCACCACGACATCGAGCAGGCCGGCGTGCGCGTCCGCTGGCGCCGCTTCGGCCCCGCCGACGGCGGCGCCCATCCGCCGCTGGTGCTGCTGCATGGCGGCCACGGCAGCTGGATGCATTGGCTGCGCAATGCCGAGGCCCTGTCGGCCGAGCGCGCGCTGTGGCTGCCCGACATGCCGGGCTTCAACGATTCGGGCACGCCGCCCCCGCCGGCGCCCGACGAGCATCCGCTCGCGCCCTCGCTCGCGGCGCTGGCCGGCTCGCTCGATGCGCTGATCGGCGCCGGCACGCCGATCGACCTCGGCGGCTTCTCCTTCGGCGGCGTGGTGGCCTCGCAGTTCGCGCTGCACCGGCGCGCGGTGCGCCGCATGCTGCTGGTGGGCAGCGGCGGCCACGGCACGATGCGGCGCATGGCGGTGGAGATGATCAACTGGCGCCTCGCGCAGGACCGCGAGGCGGAGCGTGCCGCGCTGCTGCACAACCTCGGCGCGCTGATGCTGCACGACATGTCGCGCGCCGATCCGTTGGCCTTCGAGATCCACGACATCGCCTGCCACGGCACGCGCTTTCGCAGCAAGGAGGTGTCGCGCCGCGGCGGCCTGCAGGCGGCGCTGGCCGAGATTCCCGGGTCCAAGCTGTTCCTCTGGGGCGAGTTCGACGTGACCGCCGATTCGCGCGCGCTGGTCGCGCGGCTCGTGGCCGAGGGCCCGCAGCGCGAAGGCGCCGTGGTCGACGGCGCGGGGCATCGGGTGCAGTACGAGCGGGCCGAGGAATTCAACCGGCGCGTGGCCGACTTCCTCGATCGCTGAGCGGCGTCAGCCCAGCACCTCGGCCGCGTGCCGCTTCCAGAACGCCGCGTCGGGCACCGGCCCCGCGCCGGCCGCGGCGTTCTCGGCCATGTGGGCCGCGCGGCTGGTGCCGGGGATGGTGCAGGTCACGGCCGGATGGCTCAGCACGAACTTCAGCAGCACCTGGGCCCAGCTCGCGCAGCCGATCTCCGCGGCCCAGCCGGGCAGCGCGCGATCGCGCAGCCGGCGCAGCAGGCCGCCGCCGCCGAAGGGCATGTTGACGATCACCGCCACCCCGCGCTCGGCCGCCAGCGGCAGCAGCCGTTCGGCGGCGGCGCGTGCGTCGAGCGAATAGTTGATCTGCAGGAAGTCGAGTCGCTGCGCGCGCAGCACCGCCTCGACTTCGTCGTAGGCCGAGGCCGTGTAGTGCGTGATGCCCAGGTAGCGCACGCGGCCCTGCGTCTTCCACTCGCGCAGGGTCGCGAGCTGGGTGCGCCAGTCGACCAGGTTGTGGATCTGCATCAGGTCCATGCGCTCGGTGCGCAGCCGCGCGAAGGACTGCTCCATCTGCGCGATGCCGGCCTCGCGGCCCGAGGTCCAGACCTTGGTCGCGAGGAAGGGGCGGCGCGCGCCGCGAGCCGCCGCCGTGGCGGCCAGCAGCTCGCCGGTGCTCGCCTCGGAGCGGCCGTACATCGGCGAGCTGTCGATCGCCGTGCCGCCCGCGGCGAACAGCGCCTCGAGCACGCCCGCGAGGCGCTGGTATTCCTCGCTGCCGGGACGCTGGTCGAAACCGATCCAGGTGCCGCAGCCGATCACCGGCAGCGCTTCCTGGGTGGAGGGAATGGGGCGGGTGTGCATGGTCGGCGGGGGCGTGGGCCCGGTGGGCCGCTGCGCGAAGGCGGCCAGCGCGGCGCTCGCGGGCAGGGCCGCGGCGAGGCGCAGGAAGCGCGCGCGATGCATCGGCACCGCGAACGCGGACCGCGAGGAAGGCGTCGGGCCGGGGGACTTCATGGGGGGGGAGGGCGACATCGACGATAGCACCGCCCCCCGGATCGCGCAGCGGGCCCGCCGGTTGGCGCCGATGCAACACCTTCGTCCGGTGGATTGCCCGCGGATGTTCCCGAATGTATCGTGCGCGTCCGCAGGTGGAGGGCCTGCCGCCCGGCCATCGATCGATCGATCCGCCGGCGCCATCCCGCAAGACCATTCCAGCAAGAGAGACACGACGTGAACCCGCTCCCCCGAACCATCGTCCGCCTGCTGCGCGGATGCGTGCTGCTGCTCGCCGCGGCCCTGCTGGCCGCCTGCGTCGCGCCGCCGATCGCCCCGCAGCAGACCCTGACCGGCCACGAAGGTGCCGTGGTGATGAAGCTGATCACCAACAGCCCCGGCGAGAACGACCCGGCCGAAACCCTGTGGACCCTGCATCTGCAGCGCGTGCTGGAGCCCGGCGAGAAGCAGACCGGCCAGGACATGGTGGTGCTGCAGCGCACGCGCCATTCCACCTACACCACGGCCGTGTTCAGCGGCATGGTCGCGCCGGGCCGCTACATCATCAAGCACGCGGCCGGCGGCTCGGGCAACATGAGCTACACCTTCCCCATCGATGCGAAGTTCGGCAGCTTCGATGTGGTGCGCAACGAGGTCACGCTGCTCGGCACCCTGCTGATCCAGCCGCGCGGGGGCACGCGCTTCGTCGTCGCCTACGTGCGGCCGGAGGAGGAGCTGCAGAAGACCTTCGAGACCCTCTATCCCGCGCTCGCGGCGCAGACGCGCGATCGTCCGCAGCACGGCTTCATCTACACGCCCGACCTGCAGCGCCGCGCCGCGCTGGCGCCGCAGCTCAAGCGGCTCGCGTCCGCCTGGCACGGCCTGTCACAGACCGCCGACGGCGAGTTCATGGCCGGCGCCAAGCTCGGCAAGGTGCTGTGGCGCAAGAGCGGCGAGAGCCGCTGGCGCGAGATCGACGCGAAGACCTGGCGCGAGGTGCTGTCGGTGCGGCCGTACCGCGGCGGCCTGCTGGTGGCCGGCGAGGAGGGCCTGCTGCGGCTGTCGACCGACGAGGGCGATACCTGGAAGGACCTGCTGCCGCCCGACGACGGCCTGATCCAGCTGGCGCAGCCGATGCGCGACGGCAGCCTGGTGGTGATCTCGCGCAGCGACAGCCAGTGGAAGGTCTACGCGTCCGCCGACCCGGCCGCCGGGTGGCGCAAGCTCGGCGAGTTCTCCGACACCCGCTCGATCAACATCCCGTGGATGCGCAGCATGGCCTTCGGCACGCCCGAGCGGGCCGGCGTGATGATGCCCAACGGCGACCTCCACGCCACCGACGGCCGCACGCTGACGCGCTCGAGCAATGGCCAGTCCACCCTCGACGTGAACGCGCTGCCCGACGGCACCCTGGTGTCGCAGACGGCGATCTTCACCAAGTCCACCATGCTGTCGCCGGACTGGGGGCAGACCTGGACCGATCTCAACACCAGTCGCTTCGTCGTGACCATCGCTTTCAAGGACCGCCAGACCGCCTATGCGGTGGCGCCGATCGCGCCCGGGTTCATGCCCGGCGCGATGGGCCTGATGACGACCCGCGACGGCGGCAGGAGCTGGACGCACACCGGCAGCTCGCCGAGCGTCACGGGGCCGCACGCCGTGCGCCAGATGATGGTGGACCGCTCCGACGGTTCGCTGATCGCCTTCCTGCCCGACAACCTGATCCTGCGTTCCGCGGACGAGGGCAAGAGCTGGAAGATCGTCAAGGACAACTGACGCGCGGCGCGGTCTTCACTGCGCCTGCGAGACCTTGACCCCCGCGGCCCCGCCGGCCGGCCGGTTCATGTACGCCAGCGTGCTGCCCACCACGCGCGCGCACGCCCACGCGCAGCGCCGACTCGTCGATCACGAACTCCGACGAATGGTTGGGCGCGCCGTTGCGGTCGGCGAAGGGCGAGGCATTGAGGTGCCAGAACACGATCGGGATGTTCTTGCCGAAGGAGCCGAAGTCCTCCGAGCCCATGCTCGGCTGCGACTCGCGCGCCTTGCCCGGACCGGCCGCGGTCTCGAGCGCCTGCGTCACGGCCTGCGTGGCGGCCGGGTCGCTGACCAGCACCTCGTAGCCGGTGTCGATCGTGACCTCGGCCGTGAGGCCGTGGCTCTCGGCGATCTTCTGCGCCTTGAGCCGGATGGCGTCGTGCGCGGTCTTCTGGTTCTTCTGCGACAGCGAGCGCACGGTGCCGGCGATCTCGGCGGTGTCGGGCAGGATGTTGACGCGGTTGCCGCTCTGCAGCAGGCCCACGGTCACCACGGTCGGGCCGTCGAGCGGATCGATCTGGTGGCTCACGATGTTCTGCAGCGCCAGCGCGATCTCGGCCGCGGCCAGCGTGGGGTCCTTCGCGGTCCAGGGCGAGGAGCCGTGGCCGCCCTTGCCCTTGAGCGCGATCTTGAACACGTCGCCGCTGGCCATCAGGCTGCCGCGCCGGTAGCTGATGGTGCCCGAGGGCGCGCGCGCACTGATGTGCTGGCCCATCACCACGTCGACCTTCGGGTTGTCGAGCACGCCGGCCTTGACCATCGCGGGCGCGCCGCTGGCCACCGGGCCCGGGCCCTGTTCCTCGGCGGGCTGGAACAGGAACACCACCGTGCCCGGCAGCTCGTCGCGCACCTTCGACAGCGCCTGCGCCGCGCCCAGCAGCATCGCCACGTGGGTGTCGTGGCCGCAGGCGTGCGAGACCGGCACGTCGCTGTTGAGCCAGGGCGCCTTCACGGTCGAGCGGAACGGCAGCTCGTTGCGCTCGGCCACCGGCAGCGCGTCCATGTCGGCGCGCAGCGCCACCACCGGCCCGGGCTTGCCGCCGCGCAGCACCGCCTTGATGCCGGTCTTGGCGACACCGGTCTGGACCTCGATGCCCGGCATCTTCTCGAGCGCCGCCGCGATGTAGGCGGCCGTCTGCACCTCCTGGTACGACAGCTCCGGATGTTGGTGCACATGGCGGCGCCATTCGATCACCTGCGCCTCGGAGGCATCGGCGAGCGCCAGCGCGCGTGCCGTCAACGCATTGCCGGCATCGGGCGCCGGCGCGGTCTGGGCCGAGGCCGCGACGTGGAGGAGGCTGCCGGAGAGCATCAGCAGGGCGAAGCGGGAGCGGAGTTTCATGGGTGGATGCGAAAGGAGGGATGAAGGGAGGTGTCGAGGCGGCCGACCTTAGCGAAAGCCGGCGCATCGGAAAAGACTCGAAAAACTCCAGGGCGATCAAAATCCCTGATCACCCCATTCCTTGCCCTCCCATGAACCTGCGCCATCTGAGAATCTTCGAAGCGATCGCCGAGGCCGGCAGCATCCGCGCCGCGGCGCGCGTGGCCGGCCTCACGCAGCCCGCCATGACCTACGCGATGCGCGAGCTCGAGCAGAGCGTGGGCGCGCAGCTGCTGGTGCGCAGCGCCCAGGGCGTGTCGCTCACCGTGATCGGCGAGGCCCTGCTCCAGCGCGCGCGGCTGCTGGCCAACGAGGTGCGCCGCGCCGAGGACGAGATCGCTCAACTGCGCGACGGTGCCGGCGGGCTGCTGCGCGTTGCCTTCAGTTCCTTCGCGGTCGAGCGGCTGCTGCCCGACGCGCTGCAGGACTTCCGCCGCAAGTGGCCGGGTGTCGCACTCGAGCTGCAGGAGCTCAGCGGCGCCGACGTGAAAGGCCTCTGGAGCCGCGGCGACTTCGACTTCGCCATCCTCGGCGAACTCGCGCCCGATGCCGATGACGGCGTGCACCGCGAGCTGCTGCTCGAATTCCCGCTGGCCGTGGTCGCCGGCGCCAGGCATCCGCTCGCGCGCGTGCGCTCGATGGCGAAGCTGCACGAGGCCATGTGGGTGGTGCCCTGGTACGGCGTCGAGCTGCTGCGCCGCCATTTCGCCGCGGCCGGCCTGCCGCCGCCGCGCGACATCGTGATCTGCCATTCGTGGCAGCTCGGCATCACGCTGGTGAAGAAATCCGGCGGGCTGACCCTGGCCGCGACCTCGCTGTTCAGGCATGCGGCGGCGGCGCGCGGGCTGGTCGCGCTGCAGGTCGCCGACAGGCTGCCCCAGGTGCGGGTGTCGCTGCTGATGCGCGACCCCGCGGCGCTCACGCCGGCGGCGCGGGCCTTCTCGCAGTCGCTGAAGGCGGTGGCGGACGGGGTGGCGGCGCTCGGGCGGTAGCCGGGCGCCCCGACCCGAAGACACGAAGGGGGGTGGCTGTGCTCCAATCCCATCCCACCCTCGCCATTCAGCCGCACTCGCCGCACTCGCCGCACTCGCCATGGGCCTGCCGCTTCCGCTCGTTCGCCTGTCCTCGCTCGACCTCGTGCGCGGCTTCGTCGCGGTGGGGCGGCGCATGAGCATCTCGCTGGCGGCGCAGGACCTGTGCGTGACGCAGTCGGCGGTCAGCAAGCAGGTGCATGCGCTCGAGGCGCAGCTCGGCGTGAAGCTGCTGGTGCGCGGCCATCGCTCGATCTCGTTCACGCCCGAGGGCGAGCGGCTGTTCCGCAGCGCCGATGCGGTGGTGCAGCAGCTGCAGGAGGTGATGGGCGAGATCGGCCGCACCGGCGCGCAGCGGCCGGTGACGCTGAGCGCGAGCATCGGCGTCACGGGGCTGTGGCTGCTGCCGCGGCTCAGTCGGGTGCAGGACATCCATCCGGGCGTGGACGTGCGCGTGTCGGCCAACAACCGCGTGGCCGACCTGCGCAACGAAGGCATCGACCTCGCGATCCGCTACACCACGCCCGCGCTGGCGCCGGCGGGCGCGGTGCGGCTGTTCGGCGAAACGGTGGCGCCGGTGGCCCATCCCTCGCTGGCGCTGCCGCCGCTGGCCTCGGCCGAGGCGATCGCGGCGCTGAACCTGCTCGAGTTCGACGATGCGCAGCGGCCCTGGCTGCAGTGGCGCGACTGGCTGGCCGCGGCCGGCTGGGCCGACGCCAGGCCACGCGGCATGCTGCGCTTCAACCAGTACGACCAGCTGATCCAGGCCGCGATGGCGGGGCAGGGCGTGGCGCTCGGGCGGCTCGAGCTGATCCAGCCGCTGCTCGACGACCGGCGGCTGGTGCGCGTGGAAGCCGCGCTGCCGGCCCAGCCCTCGGGCCATGCCTACTGGCTGATCCAGGCCGAGCCGCAGCCGCGCGAGGAGGTGCGGCACGTGGCCGAGTGGCTGGTGGCCGAAGCGAAGGGTTCCGCGCCGCGCTGAGCCCTGGGTTCAGGCGCCGGCCTGCGCGCGGGCGAATGCCAGCGCATCGTCGAGCCGGTCGTTGCCCCAGAACATCTCCTCGCCCACGAAGAAGGTGGGCGCGCCGAAGATGCCTTTCTCCATCGCGGTCTCGGTCTGGCGGCGTAGGCGCAGCTTGTTGGCGTCCGACAGCGCCTCGTCGATCACGCGGTGCGCGGGCAGGTCCATGTCGGCGAGCAGCCGGGCCATGGTCTCGGGCGCGTCGATGTCGCGGTCCTCGGCGAAGTTCAGCCGCATCGTGCGGCGGCAGAACTCGCCGATCCACGGCTGGCCGGCGCCGGCCAGCGCGATGCGCAGCGGCAGCACGGCGGCACGCGGGAAATTGCTGGGCCGCTGCCAGGGCAGGCCGTACTTGCGGCACTGGCGCACCATGTCCTTCCAGGCGTAGTCGCCCTTTTCCTTCTGCAGCACGAAGGGCGAGGTCTCCCAGCCCAGCGCGCGGAACACCGGCCCGAGCAGGAAGGGCTGCCAGCGCAGCGCGACGCCGTGCACGGCGGCGGCTTCCTCGATGCGCATCGCGCTGAGGTAGCTGTAGTTGCTGCCGAAGTCGAACCAGAAGTCGAGCGTGGGTGCGTTCATGACCATCGCCTTTCTCACTCGAACACCACCAGGCAGCGCGCCTCGATGCTCTCGCGCAGCGGGGCATCGGCCGGTGCCAGCGGATGGTCGAAGGCCGCGTGCGGCGTGAAGCGCGCGACGCCGCCGAGCTGCGCGTCGTACTGCTTGAACACCAGCGCCTCGTGCCGGTCCATGCGCGAGAAATACGACCAGCGGTGGGTGGCGGCATGGGTGGCGAGGTAGATCTCGCCGGTGCGCTTCGGATAGCGCACCTCGGCATTCACCAGGTCGCGCGCCATCACCGTGCGTGCATCGCAGACGGCCAGCGGGGTGTCGAGCACCGGCCCGGCGATCGAGCGCCAGATGTTGACGATGCAGTAGCGCCGCACGGCCGCGGCCTCGGCCGCGCTCGCGAGCACCAGCGCGAGCCGGCGACGGCCCGATTCCTCGGTGTAGTCGTTGTGGATGCGGCCATTGGCGGCGGCCTTGCCGTCGGTCTTGCCGCGGCCGAAGTTCAGCGCGGTGCGCTCGGGCTCGCGCTGTCGCACCAGGTGATCGAACACGTGGGCGCGCGCGCCGCCGGTGACCGCGAGCGCGAGCGCGGCCAGCTCGGGGTAGTAGACGGCCCGGACCTCGGCGTCATCGAGGAAGTCGGCGACCGCCGTGGGCGCCTCGCGCAGCTCGAAGCCCTCGCGCTCGATATGGGTCGGCCGGCCGCGGGCATCGGCGATCGGCATCGCGATCCGCTCGTACTCGCCGCTTTCCCAGGGCAGGCCGGCCGGCGGCGTGAAGGCGTAGCTGTAGGGCCGCAGCGCGGTCGGCCGCAGGTAGTTGAGGCCGGCCTCGATGTCGCCGCTGGCGGGCAGCGCCGCCGCGGCGATGGCCGAGCCGGCGGGTGGGGAATGGGAAAGGGTGGCGTGCATTCCTGGGGCTCCTGGGACATGGCCCGCTGGCGGCCGCGGCGGCCCATCCGCCGCGGCCATGAGGACCATTCTTCGTAGCCTCATTGAAGCGGCTTCGGCGCGGGGCCTCAAACGAGATCTTGGCGTCATCGCATGAGCCAATGGAATGAGAAAGAGGGCGCCGCAAAGAAATTTGCCGCCCCGATTGCGAACCCTGGAAATACTGGATAAAAATACAGTTAACAGTTCCATCATGGGCCTTCCTTCCCTCGCCTCCCTCTCTCCCGCCGCCGGCCGCGGCGTCTGGCATGCCGACGAGCTCGGCAGCGCCGACGCGCAGGTCATCGGCACCGGCCATGCCGCGCTCGACGCGCAGCTGCCGGGCGGAGGCTGGCCGGTCGGCGCCATGAGCGAGCTGCTGCAGGCCGCGCCCGAGGACCATGTCTGGCGGCTGCTGCTGCCCGCGCTGGTGCAGTCGGTGGCGGCGCGCGGCGGCCCCGTGGTGCTGATCGGCCCGCCGCGCGAACCCTTCGGCGCCTCGCTCGCGGCCCATGGCCTGCGGCCCGAGGCGCTGATGTGGGTGCGCAGCGAGGCCGCGGCCGCGCGGCTGTGGGCCTGCGAGCAGGCGCTGCGCTGCGCCGAGGTGGGGGCGGTGCTGGCCTGGTTGCCGCAGGCGCGCGTGGGCGAGCTGCGGCGGCTGCAGCTCGCGGCCGCGCAGCACGAGGCGCTGCTGTTCGTCTGTCGGCCCGAGTCGGTGGCGCAGTCGGCCTCGCCCGCGCGGCTGCGGCTGCGCATCACGCGCTGCGAGGCCGACCCGGCGCAGATCGAGCTGCACATCCTCAAGCGCCGCGGCCCGCCGCTGGCCGCGCCGGTGCTGCTGCCGGCGCGCGGCGAACGGATGGCGGCGCTGCTCGCGGCCGCGCGGCTGCGGCGCAAGCTGCGCGCGCAGCAGCAGGGCGTGGTTGCGGTGGAGGCGGTCGTCGACGCACCGCCGGCCGCCAACGTGGTGCGCATCGACGCATGGAAGATGGGAGGCGCCAATGCACTGGATCGCCTTGCAGTGGTCGCTTGAGGCGCAGGCCGAGGCCGGTGCCGCCGCGGCCGCCGCCGATGCCATGCCCACGCCCGAGGCGCTGGGCTGGTGGGCACTGCGCTACACGCCGCACGTGTGCTGGCTCGACGAGGCGCTGATGCTCGAGGTCTCGGCCTGCGAGCGCCTGTGGGGCGGTCGTTCCTCGCTGATGCGCCAGTTGCTCAACGAGAACCCCGCGCCCGCCGCCGCCGCGCTGCGCGGCGCGCAGGGCGCCACCAGCCTCGAGGCGCTGGCGCGGCTGCGGCTGTTCGTGCGCGACGAGAAGCGGCCGCCCGAGATTCCCGCCGGCCTGCCCCTCGACACCCTGAGCGCCGCGCGCGGGCACCTCGATGCGCTCGCGCGGCTCGGTTGCCGCAGCTGGGGCGAGGTGGCGGCGCTGCCGCGCGGCGGGCTCTCGCGGCGCTTCGGCGCCGAGCTGCGCGCCGCGCTCGACATCGCCTGGGCCCTGCGCCCCGAAAGCCATGCCTGGCTCACGCTGCCCGACGTGTTCGAGCAGAAGCTCGAGCTGCCCGCGCTGGCCGAGACCGCACCCGAGCTCATGTGGTCGGCCAACCGGTTGTTGTCGGCGCTGCAGATCTGGCTGCGCGCACGCCAGCGCGGCGCGCGCGCGCTCGAGCTGGAATGGACGCTCGACCTCAAGCGCTTCAACGGCGTGAACCTGCCGCCGACCCAGCAGATCGCGGTGCGCACCGCCGAGCCCACGCAGGACCTCGCGCACCTGCGCCGCCTGCTGTCCGAAAAGCTCGCCTTGGCCACGCTCGCCGCGCCCGCGAGCTGGCTCAAGCTGCGCTCGCTCGAGACCGATCCGTGGGCCGGGGCGAGCACCAGTTTTCTGCCGGAGGACAACCGCAAGGGCGACAAGTTGCACGAGATGGTGGAGCGGCTGAGCGTGCGGCTGGGGGCGATGCAGGTGCTGGTGCCGCGGGCGCGGGCGGATCACCGCGCCGGACACACGCAGACCTGGCAGCCGGCGCTGCGCAGCGTGCAGCCGGACCGCGCCGCGCCGCCCAGGGCCCGCAAGGAAACGCAGGCCGAGGCCTCCCAGCCCGACGCCATCTATCCGCCCTGGCTGCTGCCCCAGCCCCTGCTGCTCGAGATGGACGGCGAGCGCCCCTGCTATGGCGGTCCGCTGAGCAGGCTGATCGGGCCGCAGCGCGTCGAGGCGGGCTGGTGGGGCGGCGAGGAGGAGGGCGGGCAGCCCGCGATGCGCGACTACTACGTGGCCGAAAGCCCCGAGGCCGGCTTGCTGTGGATCTTCCGCGAGCGGCCGCTGGCGCGCTTTTCCGCGGGCGAGGTGCGCTGGTACCTGCAGGGCTTCTATGCCTGAACTCAGCGACAGGCAGATGCGCAACCGCCAGCCGGCGCAGGTGCATGCGCTGCCGGCGCCGTCGAGGACCGCGCCGGTAGCGACGCTGCCGGGCTATGCCGAGCTGCACTGCCTCACGAACTTCAGCTTCCAGCGTGGGGCGTCGACGCCCGAGGAGGTGGTGGACCGGGCCTACCAGCTCGGCTATTCGGCATTGGCCATCACCGACGAATGCTCGGTGGCCGGCATCGTGCGGGCCTTCGTCTGCCTGCGCGACATGGAGCGCAAGCTCGCCGACTACGAGAAGAAGCATCCCGAGGAGCCGCCGATCCCGCGCAACCCCGATTTCCGCTTGCTGTACGGCAGCGAGTTCCGCTTCGAGCGCTTCAAGCTCGTGGTGATCGCGAACGACACCGAGGGCTGGGGCAACCTCTGCGAATTCATCACCGCCGCGCGCACCACCGAACTGCGAAAGGGCGAGTACCGCGTGAGCTGGGAAGAGAGCGATGTGGCATCGCTGCAGCGTTGCCAGATCCTGTTCGTGCCGCACCGCCATCCGGGCCAGGACCTGGACACCGCCACGCTGCACGAAGACCTGATGGCCGCGAAGGCGCTCTATGGCGACAACCTCTGGCTGGCGCTGGAGCTGTTCAACGAGCTCGACGACGACCTGTGGTTCGTCGGACTGGTCCAGGCGAGCGAGCAGGCCGGTGTGCCGCTGGTGGCGGCCGGTGACGTGCACATGCATGCGCGCTCGTGCAAGCCGCTGCAGGACGTGCTGACGGCCGTGCGCGTGGGGCGGCCCGTGGCCGAGTGCGGCTTCGCGCTGCAGTCGAATGCCGAGCGGCATCTGCGGCAGCGCATGCGGCTGGCGGAGATCTATCTGCGCGACATGCTGGCGAACACGCTGGTGGTGGCGAATCGATGCCGCTTCGATCCGGGAGTGATCAGGGAGAACTACAAGTACCCGCTCGAGACCCTCGGTTCCAGCGAAACCCCCGTTCAAACGCTGAGGCGCAAGACCTGGGAAGGCGCCGCGCTGCGCTATCCCGCTGGCGTTCCGGACAAGGTGCGCGAGCAGGTCGAGAAGGAGCTGGCACTGATCGTCGAGCTGAAGTACGAGATGTTCTTCCTCACGGTGGAGGACATCGTGAAGTTCGCGCAGTCGCAGAAGATCCTCTGCCAGGGTCGCGGCTCGTCGGCCAACTCCGCGGTGTGCTTCTGCCTCGGCATCACCGCGATCGACCCCGACAAGGGCACGCTGCTGTTCGAGCGCTTCCTGAGCCGGCACCGCAACGAGCCGCCCGACATCGACGTGGACTTCGAGCACCAGCGGCGCGAACAGGTCATCCAGTACATCTACGAGAAGTACGGCCGCGAACGCGCCGCCATCGCCGCGGTCGTCATCTGCTACCGCGCGCGCAGCGCGCTGCGCGACGTGGGCAAGGCCATCGGCATCGACGAGCGGCTGATCGACGAGTTCGCCAAGGACCACTACTGGTTCGACGAGACCGTGCTCGGCGAGCAGTTGAATGCGGCCTGCGCGCGTGTCGGCGTGCGGGAAGACGCGTTGAAGCTCGTGCAGTGGATCGAGATGACGCGGCGCCTGCGCGGCTTTCCGCGCCACCTGAGCCAGCACGTCGGCGGCTTCGTGCTGACGCACACGAAGCTCACGCGGCTGGTGCCGGTGGAGAAGGCCTCGATGAAGGACCGCTCGGTCATCCAGTGGGAGAAGGACGACCTCGAGGCCATGGGCATGCTCAAGGTCGACGTGCTCGCGCTCGGCATGCTCAGCGCGATCAGGCGGGGGCTCGACCACATGAACCGCTGGCGGGGCTGGTCCAGGCAGATGCACCAGATCCCGAGCGACGATGCCGAGGTGTTCGACATGATCTGCGATGCCGACACCGTGGGCGTGTTCCAGATCGAGAGCCACGCCCAGATGTCGATGCTGCCGCGCCTGAAGCCGCGCAGCTACGAGGACCTGGTGATCGAGGTCGCGATCGTGCGGCCCGGGCCGATCCAGGGCGGCATGGTGCATCCCTACCTCAAGCAGCGCGAACGCGTTGCCAAGGGCCTGCCCATCGTCTACGAGAAGGACGATCTGAAGCCCGCGCTGGAGCGCACGCTGGGCATCCCGATCTTCCAGGAACAGGTGATGCAGATCGCGATGATCGCGGCTGGCTTCTCCGCCGACGAAGCCGACCAGCTGCGCCGTGCCATGGCCGCGTGGAAGCGCAAGGGCGGACTCGAGGGCTTCCACGACAAGCTCGTGCGGGGCATGACCGGCAACGGATACAAGGCCGAATTCGCCGAAGCCATCTTCAAGCAGATCCTCGGCTTCGGCGACTACGGCTTCCCCGAAAGCCACGCCGCCAGCTTCGCGCTGCTGGTCACGGTCAGCAGCTGGCTCAAGTGCCACGAGCCCGCCTGCTTCCTCGCCGCCTTGCTCGATTCGCAGCCGATGGGTTTCTACAGCCCCTCGCAGCTGGTGCAGGACGCGCGCCGGCATGGCGTGGAGGTGCGGCCGGTCGACGTGACCTGCAGCGGGATCGACACCACGCTCGAGCCGCGCGCGGCCGATGCGCCGCGCGTGCCGCCGGGCACCGACATGCGCTATGCCGAGCGCCTGGGCCACGACGATCAGCCCGCGGTGCGCCTGGGCCTGAACCGCGTCGCGAGCCTCAGCCAGGGCGGTGCCGAGCGGCTGCTCAAAGCCCGCGCGCAACAGGCCTTCACCAGCACCGAGGACCTCGCGCTGCGCGCCGAGCTCGACGGCAAGGACATGGCGGCGCTGGCCGCGGCCGATGCGCTGGTCTCGCTGTCGGGCCATCGGCGCCAGCAGTTGTGGATGCGACGGCGCAGCGGCGCGCGCCGGGGCTGCTCAAGGGCGTGCCGATCCACGAGGAGGCGCTGGCGCTGCCCGCGGCGCCCGAGGGCGAGGAGATCGTCGGCGACTATGCGTCGATGCGCCTCACGCTGCGGCGCCATCCGCTCGCGCTGCTGCGACCGCGGCTGGCGCGCATGAACCTTTTGAGCGCCGAGCAGCTGCGCGCCATGCCCAGCGGCCACGTGGTGCGCGCCTGCGGCATCGTCAAGGGCCGGCAGCGGCCGCAGACCGCCAACGGCACCATCTTCGTCACCCTCGAGGACGAGACCGGCAACGTCAACGTGATCGTCTGGAACCACGTGATCGAGGCCTGGCGCGAGCCGCTCCTGAAATCGCACCTGCTCGCGGTGCAGGGCACCTGGCAGCGCGACGACGACAGCGGCGGCAAGGTGCAGCACCTGATCGCCACCGGCTTCAAGGACCTGACGCCGCTGATGGGCCGGCTCGCGCAGAGCAACAGCAGCCGGGATTTCCACTGACGCGATGACCGCATCCGCGCGTTCCGTCCGTCTCTGCAACCGATCGCAACCCTTCGTTCGAGTCCTCGCCTCATCCACCGGATTTCGCTAACCTGTTCCTCACCATGTCCGCACTCGCCCTCGATCCCATCGTCGCCACGCCCATCGGTCCGCCGCCCCCCGCGCCCGACGTGCCCGTGGTGCCGCCACCGCCCGTCATGCCGCCCGGCCCGCCGCCCGAGGGCGATCCGCCGCCCGCGATGCCGCCCGTGACCGATCCCGGTTTTCCGCCGCCGGTGCAGGAACCGCCGATGCAGACCGCGGTGTCGCTCGCGGCCTCGCTGGCCATCGCCACGGCTTCGGGCAGCGTGCCCTTCGGCAAGCTGCATGCGCGGCGCCTGCGCGAGATGTACCGCTCGGCCGGCTGGCCCTGCTGCGACGCGGTCGAGGTCGAGCTGCTCGCGGGCGGCTTCCTCGAGCGCGTGCGGTCGGCGCAGGGCCACGAGACCCTGCGCGTGACCGATGCCGGCCTCGCGCGCATCGCCACCACGCTCACGATCAACCGCGCGGCGCTGTCGCCGCACGAGGCGCTGGTCGAACGCGTGGCGCGCGAGATGACGCGCGGCGGCCGCATCGCCTGGCGCGGACTGAGCCTGCGCGCGAAGCTGCCGCCGGCGGAGGAGGGCGGCAAGGCGCGCTGGTGCATGGCCAGGCCCGATGTCTTCTCGATCCGCAACACCAGCGTCGAGGCCTATGCGCATCCGATCGTGCACGAGGTGAAAGTGAGCCGCGCCGACCTGCTGGGCGACCTGCGCAAGCCCGACAAGCGCGCGGCCTACCTCGACCTCGGCGGCGAGTGCTGGTACGTGCTGGGCAACGACGCGCGCGGCCGCTGCATCGCCACGCCCGAGGAGGTGCCGGCCGAATGCGGCGTGATGGTGCTCGAGGGCGAACGCCTCGTGGTCGCGCGTGCCGCGGTGCATCGCAGCTTCGAGCGCATTCCGTTCGCGGTGTGGCTGGCGCTCGCGAAGGCGCAGCCGATGGCGGGGTTCGATGAGGACGTGCAGGACCTGCTGGTCTGAGGTCCGAGGGGCCGGCGCAATGGTTGCCGGTTCGGTGGCGTGAGGCGAGCGCACGGCGTGGATCTCGCCGGATGCCGTTCTTTCACTTTCGAACGCTGAGCGATTCAGTCCTCCTTCGGCCACCACTGCTGCGCCGTCGTCCGCAACACCCGCGCAGCCTGCGCCTTGATGTCGTGCGGATCGTCCTGTTCGTTGTGCCGCAGCACGCGGAACGGCCAGGTCGAGAGGCGTCCCGTGGCGCGCAGACGCGGGGTGGGTCGCGGGGCGGGCTGCGGCTGCGCGGGGCGTGAGAAGAAGAGGATGCGCGCAGCGGCTGCGGGCGGATTGGCGGTGGTCATGCGGTCGCCTCGAAGTTGTTCTTGGAGACGAGGCATTCTAGAGAAGTACTGTATGAACGTACAGTTGAAAGTCCTTCTCCGAAGCCCGCGCGGATGGGGAATTCCTATCGCGCGAAAGCCCCGCGCCGCGCCAAGAAAAAGGGGCTCCGAAGAGCCCTGAAATCCCCATCATGAAACCGTCAGTTCAGCGGCAGGCGCAGGTAGCTGCCCTTCAGCGGCTGCTGCCCCACGCCCGGCTTGCTCCAGTCGCACACGCCGGCCGGGAAGATGGTCTTGAGCCGCGTCTCCTCGGCGCCGCTGAAGGTCGCCGTGTAGTCGGCCATCGCGACCGGCTTGAGCTGGCACTTGAGCACGTCGTTCACGAGCGGCGAACCGGCCACGATGCGCGGCGTGCTGAAGCGCGGATAGACCACGTTGCACTTCGCGGCCGGGTCCTGCGACGCGACCTCGTCGATGCGCTTGTTGCTCTTGTCCCAGCAGGCATCGTTGGCGCCCGCGGGTTTGTTGCGCACCACCTTGTCGGTCGAGGCCGCGGCGCTGTCGGCCGCCATGTTGTCGAGCCACTTGTTCATCAGGTCGATCGAATCGCCCACGTAGCTGAGGATCGAGGTCGACGAACCCAGCGTCCAGATGATCTGGTTGTCGCTGCGGCCGTTGGCGCGCTGCAGCCGGGCGCGGATGATCAGGTCCTGCAGCGTGTCGTGGATGTCGCCGGTCGCATCGGCATTGCCGCGCTGCGTGATGATCGGGATGTTCGCGAGGCCCGGGCCCGAGAAGCTGTTCTTGAAGCCGCCCGAATAGGTCGCCTCGAGCGCACCGGCATCGGCTTGCGAGCGTGCCGCCTGCACGTTGCCGTCGCGGTCGTAGCCGCCGACCTTCTCGTTGAGGTCGAGGAACTCCTTCACCGAGATCGTGCCCTTGTTGAGCGCGGCCAGGCCGTACTGCACGCCGATGTTGTCGATCGGGCGACGCGCCTCCTGCGTGCCGGGGCGCTTGCCCAGCAGGTTGACGTTGGTCTGGAACAGGTCGCAGCGCACGCCGTTCGGGTTGGTCGCGCGGTTGAACACGTTGGCCGCATTACCGGGCTCGAGGAAGCCGCAGCCCACCGCGTTGTCGGACTTGATGATGCTTGCGAAAGACCCATCCCAGTTGTCACAGGTGCCCTGGTTGAAGCCATTGACCGCGACCTTCTTGGCCGGCGTCCAGGTCGCCATGTCGAGTCCGTAGACGTTGTCGAGCAGCCGGCACTCCATCACCTCGGGCATCAGCGTCTCGGGGAACGAGACGATCGGCTGGATGCCGTCGAGCAGCCCCGGATAGAGCTGCGCGATCAGGTACTGCTGGATCGCGCCGCCCGAGCCTCCGATGCCCGCGGTCCACTTCGGCACCTCGCCGAATTCCTCGATCACGTGCTCCTTGATCATCATCAGCGTCTCGCCCTGCAGGTGCGGGTTCGCATGCTGGTTGTTCCACAGCTCGGTCGAGTTGAAGAAGGCGAAGCCGCGCGACAGGTAGATGTCGGCGATCGGGTCGAGGATCGACTCGATCGGGTGCACGCCCTGGTTGTACTGGGCCGAGCCGCAGCAGTCGAAGTAGGGCACCAGCTTCCTGTTCCAGCCCTTGCCGGGCTTCCAGGTGGCGGGCGCGTCCTTCGCGGGGTTGTCGAGCACCGCGAGGCGGTACACGCCGCGGTCGATGGTGCCCGACTCCACGCGCACGATGTAGGGCACGGTGACGCCGTCGTTGGTGGTGGTGTCGGCGAGGTCGGCCGGGCGCGTGCCGGTCGGATCGACCAGCGGCTTGAAGCTGCCGGCCTTGCTGCGGTAGTACCAGACCACCTGCGTGGTGGCCGAGCAGTTGGCGTCGAGCGCCACGCCCAGGCCGTTCTGCACCGTGCGGCATTCGTAGGGCGTGATGTGCGGGCCCGAGAGGATCGGGCCGGTGATCGGGTAGTTGACCAGCTTGAGTTCGGTGCGCTGCTCGGGCTTGTCGGCGTTGGTCACGACGATCAGGTTGTCCTTGCCGGTGGCCGAGGCCGGGTCCTCGGCGAGGCCCGTGACCAGGCCGCGCAGCGTGCGCGTGGCGGCATCGCGCGTGCTCAGTTGCGCGCTCACGTCCTTGCCGTTGAGGCTCACGCGCACCTTGTCGGTGGCCACGCCTTCGGGCGCGCGCACCTCGAGCAGCGTGTCGCCGCCGCTCACCATCTCGGGCCTGGACGACAGCGTGCGCACGTCGAAGGCGGCCGGGGCGGGCGGCGGCGCGGCCGGCGGCGGCGGCGCGACCGGCAGGAACACCGCGCCGCTGTCGGAGCTGCCGCCGCAGCTGGCGAGCAGCGCGGCCGCGGCGATGGCCAGTGCCGCGACGGAGCCGGCGCGAAGGGCCGGCCACGGAGAAACCCGCTTGCGCGAGGCGTGAGGGATGGCGAACATGAGGTCTCCTGTGTTGGTGTCGATCTCCACAAAGATTAAGGAGCGGCACGCGGCACCACGGTCGTTGCGACGACAGATGAGGCGTGAATTGCTACAGGTAATCCCTGATACCCCGCAGCCCGCGGCCTGCCTCGAAGGCATGGTGCGGCGCTCCCGGTGGGCGGCCGGTCTTTCTTCTTCCGATCTCGAGCGCGTGCTGGGCGGCATGCAGGAGCGCCAGTACGCGCGCGGTGCCTGCATCGCGGGCGCGGGCCAGCTGGTCGAGCACTGGATGGCGCTGATCGACGGCTTCGCGAAGATGTCGGTGGCCTCCGAGGACGGCCGCGTGTCGACGCTCACGGGCGTGTCGGCGGGCGTGTGGTTCGGCGAGGGGTCGCTGTTCAAGCACGAGGCGCGTCGCTACGACGTGTTCGCGCTGCGGCCCACGCGCGTGGCGCTGATGCCGCGCCGCACCTTCGACTGGCTGCGCGAGACCAGCGTGCCCTTCAACCACTACCTGCAGGAGCTGCTCAACGCGCGGCTGAGCCTGTTCATCGGCGCGCTCGCGCACGAGCGCCTGCTCGACACCGACGCGCGCGTGGCCAACTGCCTCGCGAGCCTGTTCGATCCCGAGCTCTATCCCGATGCGCCGCGCCACCTGCAGGTCGGGCAGACCGAGATCGGCCTGCTCGCCAACGTCTCGCGCCAGCGCGTGAACGTCGCGCTGCAGCGGTTGCAGGCGCTGGGGCTGATCCGGCTCGAGAAGCGCGGCCTTACGGTGCTCGACCTCGCGGGACTGAGCAACTACCGCGTGTCCTACGACGGCCCCGCGCTGGCCGAGGACGCGGCGTCGGCACGGCGCGCCTGAAGCGCCGCGGCGAACGCCACGCCAGCGCCCCGGGTCGCGTGCCAAGGCGGGCTGTTGGCTGAAAATGAATTCTTTTTGCTACAGTTCGGCGATGAAATCCCCGTCAGACGCCGCCGCAGCCCTGTCCGAAGACCTGGGCGAGGTGCTTCGGAAACACGGCGTGCAGGCGGCGCTGCGCTGCCTCAACGCCGAGGTGCCGCACCGCTACACCGCGGTCTTCGTGCTCGACGGCGACCTGCTGCGCAATGTCTACATGGTCGACAAGCTCGGCGAGGCGCGCCCCGAACAGCTCGCCGTGGTGCCGCTGGGCAACAGCTTCTGCCAGTTCGTGCTGCGCGACGGCCGCCTGTGCACCGAGGATTCGCGCGAGGAGCGGCTGCTCGACGGCAGCCCCTACCAGGGCATGGTGATCGCCTACCACGGCGTGCCGCTCACTCATGGCGACGGCCGGCTGGCCGGCACGCTGTGCCATTTCGACCTGGTGCGCCAGAGCCTCGGCGACGCGCAGTTCGAGCGGCTGCAGCAGGCCGCGCGGCTGCTGTCGGACCACGTGCTGCGCGCCGCCTCGCCGCGGCTGCCCGATCAGCCCGGCGCGACCGCGTAGCTTTGATAGGTGCCCTTCAGCGGCACCTGCCCGACACCCGGCTTGCTCCAGTCGCACACGCCGCTGGAGAACACGGTGCGCAGCCGGGCGAGCTGCGTGGGCGTGAGGGTTTGGGCGTAGTCCGACGCCAGCACCGGCTTCAGCTGGCACTTGTTGATGTCGTTCGTGAGCGGCGCGCCGGCCTGCTGGCGCGGCTCGCCATGCAGCGGGTACATCGTGGCGCAGGTGCCGGTGGCGCCGTAGGCCGGCGATTCCTCGTACTTGGTGCCGCTGCCGTCGAAACAGGCGTCCACCGCGGCCCGGGGCTTGTGCGCCACCACCTTGTCGGTGGTCAGTGGCGCCGGGTCGGCCGCGATGCCGTCGAGCCACTGCGTCATCACGTCGAGCGACAGCGCGGCCAGCGGATAGCCGGTGCGCGGGCCGACCCAGATGATCTGGTTGTCGACGCGACCATTGGCTCGCTGCAGCCGCGCGCGCACCACCAGGTCGCGCTCGTGCGAATGGATGTCGCCCGAGGCGTCGTTGTAGGTGCGCGAATGCAGGATCGGCACGAAGGCCAGCCCGCCGCCGCCCGAGTTGACCAGCCCGCTCGCATAGGCGCGCTCGAGCGCGAGCGCATCGCCCACGGTGCGCTGCGGCACCGGCTTGCCGTCCTTGTCGTAGCCGCCGACCTTCTCGTTGAGCGTCACGAACTCCTCGGCGCTGATCGCGCCCTTGTTGAAAGCCTCGAGCCCGTACTGCACGCCGACGTTGTCGAGCGGGCTGCGCGCGAAGCCGGTGATCGGGTCGCGGCCCATGATGTTGGTGCGCATGTCGGAGGTGGTGCAGCGCGCGCCGGTCGGGTTGTTGATCGGGTCGTAGACCTTCGAGACGTCCTTGAGCGCGCAGCCGGGCGCGTTGGTCGCGACGATGGTGTTGACGAAGCTCAGGTCCCAGGCGCGGCAGGTGCCGTTGGTGAAGCCGTCGACCGCGGTGCGCTTGGCATTGGTCCAGGTCGCGGTGTCGGCCTTGTAGACGTTCTCCAGCAGGCGGCAGTCCGCCACGTGCAGGCTGCCGTCGGGGAAGGTCAGCGAGGGCTGCAGGCCGTCGAGCAGGCCCGGGTAGATCTGCGTGATCACCAGCTGCTGGATCGCGCCGCCCGAACCGCCAGAGCCCGCGGTCCAGCGCGGCACGCCGTAGGTCTCGATGAAGCGCTCCTTCAGCATCATCAGCGTCTCGCCCTGCAGCACCGCGTTGCCGCGCTGGCCGTTCACCAGTTCGGTCGAGATCATGTAGGCGAAGCCGCGCGACAGGTGCAGGTCGCTCAGCGCATCGGTGGCCTGGTTCACGCCCTGGTTGTACTGCGTGCCCGCGCCGCCGCCGAAGCTCACGACCAGCCGGCCGTTCCAGCCCGCCGCGGGCTTGTAGCCGGCGGGCGCCGCGGTCTCGGCCGTGGGATCGTCGAGCAGCGCGATGCGGTAGATCGTGCGGCCCACCGTGCCCGAGTCCACGCGCACGATGTAGGGCACCGTCTTGCCCTCGATGGTCGTGGTCTGCGCCAAGTCCGACGGGCGCGCGAGCGGGATCGGCCAGCGGCTTGAAGCTGCCGGCCGGCGTGCGGTAGAAGTAGTCGAAGCGCCGCGCCGCCGAGCAGTTGGCGTCGAGCGGCGTGCCCATGTTCGACTCGACGGTGCGGCACTCATAGGGCGTGAGCAGCGCGCCCGCGAGGATCGGCCCGGTGTCGGGATGGTTGGTGAGCACCAGTTCGGCATTCGAGGACGCGCGGCCCTCGGCGCTCGCCTTCACCGCGAGCGTGTTCGCGCCCATGGCCAGGCCCTTGACCATGCCGCGCAGGTTGCCGCTGGCGTCGGGCGCGAACTGGGCCGTCACCGGCTTGCCGTTCAGCGTGAGTTCCAGCCCCGAGGCCTTCGCGCCCGCGGGCGCCTTCACTTCGACCAGCGCATCGCCACCGCTCACGAACTGCGGTTTGGACGACAGCACCGTGATCGAGGCCTTGTCGAGCGCCGCCGGCGCCGAGGGCGGTGGCGAGGCCGGCACGACGGGGGTGAAGCCCCCGCCACCACCGCCATCGCCGCCGCAGGCGGCCAGCAGCGCCGCGCAGGCGATACCGAGGGAAAGGATGCGTGCCGGCCGCGCAAGCGGCGGCGCGGTTCGCGTCGAACCGAGCGTTTGTCTCATGGTGTTCTTCTTTCGTGGGACGGATGATGTCGACGCGCACGGCCTGATCGAGCCCTCGCCGCACGGCGTCGGCTTCACTCTATGCAGCGCATGCGGTCCCGTGTTCTCCGATCGCGCCAACTTCATTTGCCAATCACGCCATGCACATGCCTCTTGCAGCGAGATCCGCTGCATCGAACTTCGCGGGCCGGCCCACCTTGCCGATCTCGTACGTCAGGGATTTCCTCGAGGGACTGCCGATCGATGCGCCGACCCTGCACGGCATGCTGCACCTGGCCACGATCTCGCCCACCTTGCTCGCGCAGCGGCATGGCCGCGTCACCGAGGAACAGTTCGCCGAGCTGTTCCGCAGCGTGGCGCTGCACATGGACGACGAGATGCCCGGCCTCTATGCGCGGCCGCTGCGCTGCGGCACGCTCAAGGTGCTGAGCATCCTGATGCTCGATGCACCGACCCTGCAGGTCGCCATCAAGCGATGGATGCAGTTCAACCGCGTGCTCGACGACGGCTCGGTGTTCACCCTGCATCGCGACGAGCACGAGGCCGTGATCCGCATCGATGCCTATCCGCGCCAGGCCCGCAGCGCGCGCCTGGTGCAGGAGCTGCACATGAAGCTGGTGCACGGCCTGTGCTCGTGGATCATCGGCGCGCGCATCGAACTGCAGCGCATCGACTTCGGCTTCGCGCGGCCCGACGACGCGGCCGACTACCTGTTCATGTTCCCCGGCCCCGCGCGCTTCGAGCAGCCCGTGACCGCGATGGTCTTCGACTCCAAGTACCTCGACCGGCCGGTGCGCCGCCGCTCCGGACTCGAGTTGCGCGAGCTGCTGCATCGCGCGCCGCTCGACTGGCTGTTCGTGCCGCCGGGCGCAGACAGCGTGGCGCACCGCGTGCGCGGCTGGCTGCAGGCGCGGCTCGGCGAGGACTGCGACATCGCCCATGTGGCGGGCGCCTTCGGCCTGTCGGCGCGCACGCTGGTGCGGCACCTGCAGGCCGAGGGCGCGACCTTTCAGGACATCAAGGACGCGCTGCGCCGCGACGTCGCCATCGAGCGGCTCACGCGCGGCTCGGAGCCCTGATCTCGATCGCCTCGGACCTCGGCTTCTCCACGGTGGCGGCCTTCCACCGCGCCTTCCGGCGCTGGACCGGCGGCACGCCGGGGGACTACCGAGAGGGCGGCGAAGCGATGGAGCGCGGCCTTGCGCGCGAGGCGCGGACTTCGAAGACCGCGCCCGCGTACCGCGAGGGCGCGCACGCATGATCGACCTGCCAGGCCACGTGCTCGTTCTCACCGGTCCGCCCGGCGCGGGGAAGACCACCACCGCGCGCGCCCTCGTGCCGGCCATCGCCGAACCCGTGGTGCACCTGCATGCCGACGACTTCTGGCACTTCATCCGCAGCGGCGCCATCGCGCCCTATCTGCCCGCCGCGCAACGGCAGAACGAAGCCGTCGTGGGCGTGCTCGCGGAGGCGGCGCAAGGCTATGCTCGGGCCGGCTTCTTCGTCATCGTCGACGGCATCGTCGGGCCCTGGTTCCTGCCGGCCTTCCGCGGTCTGGCGGTGCCGCTTCACTACGCGGTGCTGCGGCCGGTGCTCGACGAGGCGATCGTGCGCTGCCGCGAGCGAGGCGGCGACACGCTCACCGACCCGGGGCCCATCGGCGAGCTGCATGCGCAGTTCGGGGCGCTCGGGGCGCTGGAGCCGCATGTCATCGAGACTGCCGGGCAGTCGCGGGACGACACGCGGAGCGCGGTCGTGAAGAGACTGGGAGACGGCTCGCTGCGCCTCCCGCCGCTTCAGGGCGCGTAGGCGGCCGAGCGGCAGGGCGCGCCGCCGCACACGTCGATCACCTTGCCGGTGCTGCGCAGGAACTCCGACTTCTGCTGCCGCGCGGCCGGCGTGGCGCGCGGGTCCTCGTGTGGATCGCTGCCGGCCGTGGGCGCGAGGTTGTCCTGCGGCGGGGGCGGCAGGCGGCCCGGACCGCTGTCCCACACCACCATCGCGGAGCCGTCGTAGCCGCCGGCGCCCAGGTCCATGCACGAGAGCTGGAAGTAGGGCTGCGCGTCGGGATGGCGGCCGCTGGCCGTGGCCGGGCAATAGAGCCTGGCGCCGATGGTGCGCGCCTCGACCTCGGCCGACCACATCGTGACCTGGTGGTCGCCGAAGGCCACGTGCATCAGCACCTTGTGCGCGGGCGTGCCGGGCAGCGGCTTGTCGGTCATCGCCTGCGCATAGCCATTGGCCTCGGCGCGGTCCCACAGCGTCTGCCACAGCGAGAAGATGAACTGCTGGTCGAGGCTGTCGGGGTAGGCGGCGTAGACCATGGTCGCGAACTCGGGGAAGTCCGCGCTGCGCTCGAGCAGCAGCGAGTAGTTCATGCCGGGCACGCCGAGCACGCCGCGGTGGATGTCCTGCGCCACGCTCATCAGCATGCCGCCGAGGATGCCGCCCTGGCTGTTGCCGTCGTAGAACAGCTCGCTGGTGTCGAGCACGCTGCGCGGCGTGGTGCCCATCTGGAAGGCGGCATTGCTGCCGAACCCCTTGGCGCTTTGCATCGCGCGGCCCAGCATCAGCATGTTGAGCACGCCCTGCTGCGTGGTGTCGAAGGGCACGCGCGCGTTCGACAGGTCGAAGAAGCCGAACACCGAGGGCACGATCTCGGTCTGCGAGAAGCCGTACCAGTTGGTCGCGCAGAACACGAAGTTGTGCTCGTTGCTCATGTCCTTCACGTTGCTGGCGTTGACCTCGGTCGGCTTGCCGAACAGGCCGTGGCCGTACAGCGAGATGCGCGCGGGGTTGATGCTGCCGTCGGGGTTGAGCGCCGCGCGCGGGATGTTGCAGATGAAGGGCACGGTGAGCGTCGAGTGGCCGTCCCACACCGGCGTGTCGTACACGCCCGGCGTGGCCGAGGCGTAGCGGAAGGTCTCCAGCGGCAGCGGCTTGTCGCCGAGCGTGTCGAAGGCGGCCTTGACGGCCGGCACCGACAGCGCGCCGCCACCCAGGTAGGGCGCCACCGCGGCGATCACCGGCGTGATGTCGGCCGTGCCGGCCGTGGGAGCCGCCACGAAGCTCGGCACCGTGAGCGTGCCCTCGATGTGGCGCGCGATGCGCGCGTCCTGCGCGGGCGTCAGGTCCTGCACCGTCGTCACCTTGAAGCCGGGCGTGCCGTCCGTGAGCGCCGCGAAGCCGGCATCGCGGATCGCGAGCATGCGGCCCGTGATGCTGCGCTGCGAACCGACGGTGAAGTCCCAGGCCAGGTAGAGCGGCTCGCGTGCCACGCCCGCGCGTTGCAGCGTCGAGAGGATGCTCTCCATGTGCGCCCGGCGGTCGTTCACGAAGCCCAGCGCGCTCTCGTGGCGGTCGCGGTAGATGCGGAACGCGGGTCCGGCCTCGATGGTCTTGCCGGCGGCATCCTTCATGTTGCGCATCGCCACGATGTAGCGATGGCCCCACTCGAGGTTCTTCGCCACGCGGATGTTGAGGCTCTGGCGGTCGGGCGCGCTGACGTTGTTCTTGTCGAGCTCGACCCAGATCAGCTTCTGCTCGAGCGTGTCGGCATCGATCAGCACCACGGGCGCGTCGGCCTTGAGCGAGGCCGAGAGATCGCCGATGCCCGGCGCGCCGGTGCGCGCGAGGTCCACGCCCGGCACGCGCGTCACGATCATCGCGCCCGGCGAGAAGCCGTCGTTGCGGTTCCATTCGGTGGTGTCGATCGGCTTGTTGCGCACCACCTCGCTGCGCGGCATCGAGGCCGTCTGCAGGTTCAGCCGGCGGCCGGTGTCGGTGCTGGCATCGGCCACCGTGTAGTAGTCGTTGGGAAACGGCAGCATGCAGTGCGCGGGATCGAGGAAGTCGCAGCGCTGCGCCGTGGTGGCCGTGTCGGCGGGCAACTGGCTGTCGATGCTCGCGAGCATCGGCGGGTCACTCGGCGGCGGGTTGCCGGTGCCGGGTCCCGACGGGGGCGGAAAGCCGGCGAAGCCGAAGCTGGAGCCTCCACCGCCGCCACCGCAGCCGGACAGCGCCGCCATCGTGGCCAGCAACGCCGTGCCGGCGAGCAGGCGCCAGCGGCGTGGCCGGCGGGAGGTCGTGGTCCTGTCGTGAAGCAGGTCGGGGCGCGCAGGGGCCTGCGCGCGATCGGGCATCGGCATGGGTCGTTGTCTCCTGTTGTGTCTTCTCGAAGGCCCAGGCCGCCACATGGCGTGGCCATCCGCGGGCTCCCGCACTCTACGGACGGGTTGCCGCGCGCGCCATTGGCAAGGTGCCCTGCCGGGCTGTGCATCTGCACAAGGGCGGGTGCCCTCGGCGCGATGGCCTCAGTGCAGCGCCGAGGTCCCGCCGCGGCCCAGGCGGCGCTGGCGCAGCGCGAGATACATCCGCGAGAGCCAGGCCATGTCGTCCAGCCGCGCGCCGAGCAACGACTCGATGTGCGCGAGCCGGTGCAGCAGCGTGTTGCGGTGGATGCCGAGCGCGGCCGCGGTCGCCTTGTGGTTCTGCCGGTGGTCGAAATAGCTCTCGAGCGTCTCGAGCAGCGGCTGCTCGGCCGCGAGGGCCGCGATCATCTCGTTGCACAGTGCCGAGACCTCGGTCGACTGGCGCATCAGCGTGTCGAGCGCGAATTCGGAATAGCAGAAGCTGGCGTCGTTGCGGCGCAGGCGCTGTCCCATCTCGATCGCGGCCAGCGCCTGCTCGGCACTGCCGCGCCAGCCCGCGGCGCCCTGCGAAGGCAGTCCCAGGCCCGCCGCCTCGATGCTCGGGCGCAGCCGCATCGCCTGCTCGATGCTCGCGAGCAGGCGGCGCTCGCGCGCGTCGGCCGCTTCACCGGGAGGCGCCGGCAGCCAGGCCACCCAGTGGCCGCGATGCAGCGAGAGCGCGACCGGTCCCAGGTCTTCGCGCACCGCCGCCGCCACCGCCTCGAGCACCCGCTCGCCGGCCTCGGGCGTCGTCGGCTCCAGCGGCATCGGCCGCAGCGCCAGCGCCACGTGCGGCTGGTCGGCCTGGATGCCGAGCGCCTGCGCCGCGTCGTCGAAGGCGCCGACCCAGGTCGGATCGAACACCGCCGCCGCGAGCCGCGCCTGCATCTGCGCCTTCCAGCGCATCTCGCGCGTGTGCTCGGCCAGGTAGGCATCGCTCACCGTGCGGCTCAGCAGGTCGCTGTAGTACAGCAGGAAGGGCGAGACGCGGAACAGCACCTCGTCGCACAGCGCGGGATGCGGCCGCACGTGCGCGAGCAGCGCGTCCATGTAGACGCGCGTGCCGGTGCGGTAGGCCTGCAGCAGCGCCGACAGCGAGAGCGCCTGCGCGTGGCGGCGCTGGCTGAAGCGGCCGATCCATTGCAGGTCGTCGTCGTGCGGCTTGTCGCGGATCAGCAGCGCGTCGTACCAGAGCTCCGCGTTGCGCAGGCCGACGCGGTAGACGTCGTGCGCGAGCGCCTGCCCGAGCGCGCCGTACTCGGGAATGCTGCCGCGCAGCGTGTCGAGCATGTGCGTCGAGAGGTTCGGGCTGTCGCGGCGCAGTTCGCGGACCAGTCCGCGCAGCCCGGGCGACAGCGGTTCCATCGCGGGCAGGCTCATGCGCTCGGGCGTGGGCGGGTTTTCCATGCGGGATTCGTCTCCATCCATCTCTTCGTGCCGTGCCGCTCGGATGGCGGCTGGCCGACAGTGTCGGGCGGGGAGGAGAGGGCGCGCAAGAGTGCTTGCCAGAAGCACGACGGGCCGCATTGCGCGGCCCGGGGTCAGGTGTGTGGAGCGGGTGAAGGGAATCGAACCCTCGTATGAAGCTTGGGAAGCTGCCGTTCTACCATTGAACTACACCCGCGTGGGGGCGGATTCTAGCGTCAGTCCTGGTGGCTCCTCCACAGTGGGGATCCAGGATGGGACGACTTCCTTGACGATTCGGCGGCTTGGAAGTGATTGAGAGGCTCTCGATCGGTCTGGCAGCGGTCAAGAGCGTTCGAACACGATCGGACGACTACTGGTGACGGTCGGGATTGAGTGGTTGGAGGTTAGACGTAGGGAATGGCCGTGACTGCCAAGACAAGGATGATGGCCATTACAACGAATGCGAGGACGCCACTTCCGCCATTCCCTTCCCTAAAAGAGGCCCAGAGAACACCAAGCGCTGCTAGCGCGAACGGGATCATGAGAGCCAGATAGATGAGCTGCTTGCGCGTGAAGTGCTCAAAGAAATCGATCATCGAATTTCACTACTGAGGTCTGGAGATGTTCCGCTACAGGCCGGCTTCAATCAGGAGCGCACTGATCGAGACACCCAGCGCTGCCGCAATCCGGGAGAGGGTCAGCATCGCAACGTTGTTGTCCCCTCGCTCCACACGACCGACATAGCTGCGGTCCAGCTCGGCGGTGAGGGCAAGTTTTTCCTGCGAGATTTTGTTCGCCTGTCGAACCCTACGGATAGCCATGCCTAAGGCCACGAGTTGTGGGTCTTGGCGATGACTGGAGAGGTTTGGCACCCTCTGATCGTTACGGATATGATGCATATGAGGCCACGGTCCATGTACCGCAGTCGTCGTTGAAGGATTCGATTCATGCCGGGAAAGTGAGGGAGCCGGCTGCTTGAACGGCATCGCGACCACCGTCGTGGCTTTGACGCGAGGTCACCCTCGGGTCGAATTCATCTTCAAGTCAACGAGTCGAGGAGAAATTGATCAATGAGAACCGTATTCACCGTCGCTGCGACCATCGGCGTCCTGTCGCTTGCCGGCTGCTTCAATGAGAACAAGCCCAGTCCCAGTCCAGCACCTGCGTCTTCCGCGTCGAAGATCACGCAACGCGCACCGGAGCCCGCGCATCCGGAAGACGCCTTGGCGCTTCGGTTTCTGTCCTCGCCTGACTTGTTCGGGTATGTCTGCGACAAGTTGGGAGACGCCAAGGTGATTGAGCGCATCAGAGGAACGGCCTCCGCCAACAATCGTCCGGCGTACGTGGTGGGCTACACCTTCAACTGCGTGAGCAACTACGGCAACAAGCCGCAGACGGCGTACATCGGGTGGATGGAGAACACTGATACCAATCAAGCGCAATGCATTCATCACAATCAGGATCGCAACCGGGTGGTCAATGAGGGATGGCATTCGTGCGGAGGGAACTTCCGTCCGCAGTGATGGGCACTTTCATTTGATCAAAATAGAGGTACATGTACCTCTATTCAATTTATTCTGATCACAAGCACCGACCGTCACCAGTAGTCGTCCGATCGTGTTCGAACGCTCTTGACCGCTGCCAGACCGATCGAGAGCCTCTCAATCACTTCCAAGCCGCCGAATCGTCAAGGAAGTCGTCCCATCCTGGATCCCCACTGTGGAGGAGCCACCAGGACTGACGCTAGAATCCGCCCCCACGCGGGTGTAGTTCAATGGTAGAACGGCAGCTTCCCAACGAGTGCCTACGGGTCGCCGATTCGACTCGTCCTCACATGCTCCGCATGTGATCCTCGTCTCACCGTCGAAGCCTCTTCACAATCGACCGTTTTGGGGACCAGCACTAGGTCTCATCAAAACTGCTTCGAAGGTCTTCATCGTCATCAAGACGGAACGACCCAGACCTTCCTCCCCCTCTGTTTTCTTGACCCTATTTCTGGTCGGTCGGTGGTCCGGGTAGCCAACGTGGTCTGCCGGGTAGTCCACCGGAAATTCACGGTTTTGGGCCTCCCAGATCAACAACCCCGGGGGTAGGCCACCACGTGGTAGGGCACTGAGGAAGATAACAGTTTTTATTTTTATATATAAACAAGAAATTCTGTTATCTGCGGTGACCCTAATTTCTGGGGCCAGGGTGGTGGTCCGAAAGTGCTACTTCGGATGGTTTGTCATCCGACGATGACCTCCGTAGCTGGCCGAGACATGAAGGGCCGAAAATCAACGCAACGGCTGAGCTGCTAGGCGATTTCAGCTCAGCCGCTTGCCGTGAGCGAGTAGCTCACGCAACGATGCCATCGATGCACGTCCGATCACTTTCGATCGGTCCTGATCGGTCTTCATTGCGCCAGGCGCCTTCACATGCGCCCTGTACTCGACCACGACGACGTGTTCCTGCTTTGCGTCGTCAAACGTCTGGTGCACGACCCTGACGGTCGATCTCGTTCGGTTGGAGAAGACGAACATCGAGTCCAGTAGCGCTCGCAGTCGGTTCCAAGGTGTGGCGTTCTCGTTCATGGTTGTCTCTCGCCTCCAAGCTGTATTTATCGAGACAAGCACCGTGTTCTGAACGGCAACCACTGCCAAGAGTCGGCCCAGTCACGAGCCGCTCCGTCAACTCCTGCGGTTTCCGCGACTTCCCAAGCCTAGATCAGCAGCTTTGAGAGAAGCGGCTACCTCTTTTGCGGATGGTATAACATGGAATTATAAAAGCCCATGTAACTAGTGGAAGAAAATAAGGATGCAGATCAACGGATGGAGTTCAAATAAAAAACTCTGGATATATCGCACGCATTCGGAACAATCCGCCATCCATGAAAATAAATCAGAAGAAATGATCGAACCAAATGCCAATCGAATTGCCGAATTAAGGCGAGGCGACCAATATGTGCCGAGAGAGCCTAGACGCATCGACGCTTGACCCTTCCGCAAAGGAGCTATAAATGAATCTCGAGCCATGGAAATGGACTGAAGAGGATCTGCTCGAATTAATCTCTTCTGAAGTCCAAGAAAGCTTGGAGCTCGACTACAAGCGATGCGAAGCGCTACAAAAAAGCGAAGGAAAAAAGAACGAACTCAGTAAAGATGTGAGCGCCTTCGCAAACGCCGCCGGCGGTATAATTGTTTACGGAATCAAAGAGGATGGTCATTTTCCCATCGGAATTGACGAAGGCCTTGATCCTGAGGAAATCTCGAAAGAATGGATTGAGCAAGTAATCAATTCAAAAATCCATAGAAGAATTAGCGGGATTCTGGTCAACCAAGTTCAATTAAAAACAACGGCACCCGGGCGAGTGGCTTACGTCATTTATATCCCTCAAAGTTCAAACGCCCCACACCAAGCCGCAGACAAGCGATTCTACAAAAGGTTCAACTTTGAATCTACTCCAATGGAAGAGTATGAAATTCGCGATGTGATGAATCGAGCCACCGCTCCGGATCTTTTTGCAACTTTTTGTTTTAAAAATCGAAAAGAGTCGGTGCAGCTAGAAGAGTTCTCCGAAAAACTCTATAGTCAAGTAGAAATATTTTTGGCCATAGTCAACCAATCCTCCAAGATTGCCGAATATGCTGTTATTGATATTTTGATAGATCAGCGCATAAAATGGAGGCCAGAAAAGCTATCTCCGGATGTTCGCGTAAATAAGCAGCCATCCACTCTTAGCTACGAGGGCATTCCAGTGCCTCTTAATCGTCTTGTATTCTTATGGGACGCAAAAAAAGGAATGCCATTGTTCTCCGGCATAGAAGCAGAAATTCCAACCCCGGCCTTGGAGCTTTTTCTTCCTCGAAATGAACCGATGCTTGCTCTCGGCGTCACAATAGGTTCACCTGGCATGAAGACCCGCCATGAGTACACATTTATATCCATAAAAGACAATGTTGCAGAATTTATTATTCCAGTGAAAAAAGAGATCGATTCTTTGTAAATTGAAACATTTTCATTCGATGCTTTTTGCCCGCAATCTAGAATATCAGATTAACTTTGCGCCTCTATCGTTAATCGATTAATTACATCGCGCGCCTTCGACGTGACCTGACGAGTTTCAAGATGGGCATACCGCATGGTCGTCTTGATGTCAGTATGACCAAGAACTTCTCTCACTTCGTAGACGCTCAGACCGTTCTGGATCAGTCTCGATGCGTGCGTATGCCGCAGCGTGTGGATCTTGCTATCGGCGAGGCCGGCTTTCCGCAGAGCCTTCCGAATCGCAAGGCTCGCATAGCCTCTCGGCCCACCTCGCTTGTTCTGGAACAAATACTGGTCGGCCCCTTCTTTGCGACGGTTGAGGATGTCGAACACACGGTCCGTCATGTAGAGGATCGCCTCGTTCTGAACCTTCGGCCGCCACAGATGAATCGTCCGCTCGGCCAAGTCGATCCGTGACCACTCGATGTTCGCGATTTCGCTGTACCTGGCGCCGGTATCAAGCAGCATTACGACAAGATCGTAGGCGTCCTGCATCGTCCTTTTCATTTCGGGAAGGCGCTCTTCGTAGGGAGGCAAGCCCTTGACCTCTCGCTTTGGATCGAGACACGCTAGCAGTCGTCGTTCCTCGTCATCGGAAAGGTAGCGAAGCGGCGACTTCCCGAGCTTGACCTCTGGAAAATTCAGTTCTCCCACACGGTAGCCAAGCTTGGTCGCGTACTTCCATGCCCCACGGATCAGATTGAGGTTGTGGCGGATCGTCTGGCCGCTTGCTCCCTCCTTCATGCGATCGCGCTTGAATCGCTCAAGGTCATGCGAAGTGACCTCATCGATCGGCTTGTTGATCGCCATCAGTCGCGTGACGATTCGAATCCCGCTCTCAAGAACGCGGTGGTTCGGTGTTCCTCGCCTGGATTCCGCAAACTGGGCCATCGCCGCCTTCAGCGTGACCTTCTCCTTGTGGCCGAGATGCTGCTCAGCATGGAGCTTCGACTTCCAGTCGGTCTCCATCTGCTGCGCCGCTCTCTTGTCGGTCGTCCTCGACGACTTGATGTACGTCTTTCCGTTCATCTGGAACTGGATGTACCAGACCCTGCTGTTGCCACGCTTGATGATCGACATCGAATGAGTCTTTCCGGGGTAATCGGGTTGTTGATTCCCGATGACCATCCCTCGTGTCTCGACCCAGGACAACAGTTTCCGATCTACCAATCACGTTCCATCGGTCTACTCGCATAAATACCGGCGGACACAGTGACGGCTTCCATAGCCTCCGTTCAGTTCCGAAAACCCGAGCCTCCAGCTTGCGTAGTCGTCACCGGTCCCACTCGCCGTACGGAACTCGGCGATCATTCAAAATGAGAAGAACGGAGAAGACATGCCCTCTATCACTACTGACCGTCCATTGAAGGCGTCGGGACCCACCACTTTTACAAGAGCACACGCAGATACGCGATCTGCACGCGGCTTCGATCATCATCGACTGGAATACATCGATTTCCTTCGTGACGAAAACGGAGGCGAGCACGCATGCTGATCGCCATCAATCGCCAACTCATCAACAAGGCATCCAAGGACGTTCTCAAGGAGGCCAACGGGCTGTTCGAAAATGTCGATGTCACAGCACAAGAACTCGCGGCGCTTATCGATCAGGGATTCGCGTTCTGCGCCCAGCACAAGAAAGGCTGGCGAAAATCAGAAAACTTCACGGCGGCGGGCTTCCTGGCGGTAGATATTGATCATGGCCTGAGCCTAGACGCAGCGTTATCGGATCCATACGTTCGGCAGTACGCATGCCTGCTGTACACCACGCCTAACCACCAACCGGAAGCGCATCGGTTCCGAGTTGTCTTCGAACTGGAGTCGCCGATCTCGGACTCTGAAACGCTGAAGCGAGCGCTGACAGGCTTGATCGCGAAATTCGGTGCAGACGGCGCTTGCAAGGACGCGTGCCGGCTGTTCTTCGGCTCCAAAGGGGCTCGACCGATCGTTCTGAATGGCCGCCTCCCGGCCTCGGAAGTCGAGGCACTTCTGACGCGGGCGGATGAAACGATCGATTCTTCTTCTTCAGGGTCCGGTCGGCGGCATGGCATCTCTAGCACCATCCGGTCCCGCCTGACCATAGCACCGAACGTTACTGTACGCACGGCCCGAGGAGCGACTGCACTTCTGAGTGACCTTCCCCCCTACACGAGTATCTTTTGCCCGCAGCATGTTGACTATCGACCGAGTGCATTCACGCTGCGAAACCGACACGGTGTGCCGGGTCTGTCATGCAGTGCTTGCAACGCGACCTTCTTCATCGACGATGGCTCGGGTGTGAAACACTCGGAATACCTTTTTGACTACGAATGGAACAAGGTGCTGTCGCTGAGCTACGACCAGTACGAAGCTTATACGGACGATGACGGTCTTATCGACATGTCGGAGGTCCTCGGGCTCCCAGTGCGTCAATGGTCGGAGCTGCGATATCTTCCCTACGAAGAGTCGCCTCCCGAGCTGAAGCCTGTCTTCGAGGCGGAGAAGCCCTTGCCTGGCGTGGAAATGGGCGACACGATGGTGGGGACCTCCTTCAAAGCACGCGCGAACATCACGCTTGTCAAGAGTCCGAAGGGTACAGGCAAGACGGAATGGCTCATGAAACTGGTCGCTGATGCGAAGGCTGCCGACCTTTCCGTCCTCTTGATCGGACATCGCCGTGCACTGGTTGCAGCGACCGCCGAGCGGCTTGGGCTAACGAGCTACTTGAATATCTCGGAAAGCGACAACAGTTCAGGCGGTTCGACCTTCCATCCTCCCACCCGCCACTACGCGATCTGCTTGGACAGCATCGATAGACTGAACACGGAGTTCGACCGCTATGACATCGTGCTGATCGATGAGGTCGAGCAAGTTTTCTCCATCTCCTGTCGGCCACACTACGTGAACACCGACGCAGTGCATTGCTGCGGTTTCAGTTCTATCTCAAGCAAGCAGAGGCCATGTACCTGCTCGATGCGGACTTGAATCGAGTCACGATCGAAGTGCTTGGCGACTTACTGGACGATCAGAGGGATCGTACCGTTCAGGTCTTGTTGAACTGGTGGAAACCGGAAGAACGCACCGTGAATCTCCATGAAGGTGCGAAATCCGATGCACTGATCGCCGCGCTGTTTTCCAGCGTTGAGCGTGGGGAACGGTGCTTTGTCTGTTCAAACTCAAAAACTTTTATCAATCAGATCGAAACCAAGCTAATAGAAAGGGTTGAGCCGCGGAAGGTCCTGAAAGTCACCTCGGACAACTCGCAAAATCCGGAGATTCAGGCCATCATGCGGGACATCAAAACGCGTGCTCTGGACTACGCCGTGATCCTTTCATCGCCGGCGATCGGGACAGGAATCGACATCACTTTCGAAGATGACGCCCCCTTGATCGATGCAGTCTATGGTTTCTTTGAGCCACGGATCAACACCCACTTTGACATTGACCAGCAACTGTCGAGGGTACGTAATCCGGGCCAAGTTCACGTATGGATATCCTCAGAGGAGTATCGCTTCGAGACAGACGTGCTGGCAATCAGAGCCGAACTGCTCGCCTCCGGCCAGAAGCAGCGTGAACTCTTGAGTATTTCTCCTGATGGCAAGCCTGTCTACGACGATCTTTATGACAAGATCTATGGGACAGTCACCGCAAGCGAACGAGCCTCTAAGAATCGCTTGCGCAAGAACTTCATCGATCTTCGGCGTAGCAACGGTTGGAATGTCGAGGTCATCGAAACGAACGGCGAGGCCCGGAAAGTAGGAAAAGCGATCCGGAAGGAGGGGAAAGAAGCGCTGTTGAACAAGCGACTGCAATCGATCTTGGCCGCGCCTCAAATAAGTGAACAGCAGTTTGGCAATCTGCGAAGTCGTGAGAGCGCCGACAAGCTGAATGACAACGACCGGCCGGCCATGCGTCGATACGAGATCGAGTCCTTCTACTGCGAGGATGCAACGCTGGAGTTATTGGTCCTTGATGATGACGGAAGACTGAGAGAGAGCATTCGTACCTTCGGATTGCTCGTGTCCGATGACGAGACGTTGAAATCGGAGGACAGATGGGACCGGGAAATTCTGCTCCCAGATCAGAAGCAGTTGCTCCAGAAGAAGCATCTGCTGCTTGAACTGTTCAAGAGCGCAGGTATTCTGCGCGACAAGGCATTCGACCCTGCTATCGAGATCGATTCTGCCCAACTCGAAGCGTTTGCGCGTACAGCGCAGAAGAACAAAGCCGAGATCGAGCGACACTTCAAGATTCCAGTCCGAGGCGATGTTTACAAGAAGCCCATCACGCAGCTGCAGTCGATCTTGAAACTGGTTGGCCTTAGACTTCCTAAGAGCCGAACAGAACAGTCCGGAGGCAAGAAGCGATACTTCTACCGTCTGGCTGCGGATGAACTCGCCACGGTGTCAACCTGGGCCAGTCGTCGAAGCGATCCTCACCGCCGTCAGGCATGGCGAAAACAAAGAGACGCATTGATCAATGCGGGAGACCCCGGAAGTCGTGTGGTTGACTGAACATCGTCAGAAAGCCGAAATGGGCTATCTGACGATGCTCGGAAACTCAGGAGAGGTTTGCTGCCGCCGCAGCTTCCTTAGCGGCCTTTCGTCGACAGTTGTACCAGTACGTCAGCGCGCCCTTGTCGGTGAGCGCGGCGCCTTCGACGAATGCTCCGACGATCACTTCTTTCGGTTCGTCCTTGATCGCGCCGAAGATGGCCCGGGCCGCATCGGCCTTGGTTTTTCCTTCGGCGAGAACGGCCTTGCCCTGTTCGATTGCAGCGCGGATCGATGGCTTGCTCAGATCGACAACGACCGGCTCCGAGGACTTCGACGGCGTCTCGATTGCGTTCGAACCGTTTTCGATGCCTTCGGTGTTGTCATTGCTCACGGCGGGCTTCTTTCCCATGGTACGTACTCCAGAGTTGGTTGACGGTGTGGCTCGCCTTGGCAGGCGAGATGGTCTCGAAGCCTGGAATGTTTTCGAACAGATCCAGCATCGCCTCGTCGAACTCTTCTCGGATGAGGCCCGGTCCGAATTGCTCGTCGATGATCGCGAGCAGCGTGGTTCGTTCGTCTTCCGAGAGGATGTGCGCGGCGGCTTTTTTCTTGACCATGCGCACACCATCCCGTCAGAAACGGTGTTGCACAACAGGGGAGGAAAGATAAATACCGGAGCAGGACTCAACGGGACATTGAGCTAGGAGGCCGGATATGTACCCGCTCAAATACTTCAATATCAATAACTACACTGAAACACAGATTCAGACGGCTCGTGGGGCGACGCTTGACGACGCGATCACACTCTGGAAGGTGAAGGACTGGGAAACCTACAGAACCATGCAAGAGACTTTGCTCGCGTTGCTTCAAGTATTTCGATGGAATGAAGTCAGCATGCCGGCGCTCTAGTTCATGCACTTTGTCAACACCCATCTTAGAGGACGGCTTCCTGATGGGTATTCTGACCGCCGCCTTTTCTTGGCGAAGCTACCAGCAGATAAACCAGCAGGAGACGCGGGATGGGAACGAATATCAGATCCCGCGTTCTGGGAGCAGGTGCTTTAGGCATATCTTGAGAAACAGCTTTGGGCCCGAAGCAGCTGTACGGCGTGCTCTGATCGGACCTTCAGCGAGCGTCCGCTTTTGAGTACCGCGTATGTCGCTATGGGCGCATTTGAGACATTGGACCTTGCTCGAAGCAGCTTCCGTCTTTGCTGGATCGCTGTCCTAAAGCGGGCGTTCAACATCCGACCTACTGCTGCCCCGGGGTTCATGCTGACACGCCGACAAGCGCTGAGCAGGCGGCTCCTGACGCGCGTGCCAAGGCCGGGGCAGAGAAAGGTCGCAAAATGCAAGGTGCGGGCGGCTTTGTTGCCCTGGTGCATTGCGTGCAAGTGCTTTGTACATCCGTGCGACTAAAAGGCCAACCGCAGCCACATGCGGGACCAGCGGAGCATCCATGATCGAGCGCATTAACCACATCAAGGGCCTCGGCGTATATGCCGACTATCGGCCAGCGGCCGGCATGGCGGATTTCGGCATGAAGAACGTCATCTACGGCTGGAACTACTCCGGCAAGACGACACTGTCGAGGCTATTCGCCATGCTCGAGCACCGTCAGGCGCTGCCCGGCCTGCCGGCCTTCGAATTCGAGTTCAGATGTGAGGGTGGCGTCGTCAACGAAGCCAACTATCAGAGCAACACTTTGAACGTCCGCGTGTTTAACGCGGACTTCGTGGCGACGAATCTCAATTTCGCGGGCGACCACTTCAATCCGATCTTCCTGTTGGGCGAGGAGTCCAAGGCGGCGATTGAGAAATTAGCTCAATGTGAAAGACTGCGGTCCAAGATTGCGCAGGCTGCGGCCAAAACCGAAGCAGCCCTTGAGAAAGCTGCCAACGATCTTGGTGCGGCGCGCACGGCCACGGCGGCGACCATACGGGAGACCATGGCGCTCAACGCTTCGTTCCGAGCAGACCACCTGGACCGGGAAGCACAATCAGTCCGGCAGAACCCGGGGGCGGCCATACTGTCTGCAGATGATCTGCAGGCGAACCTACGTCTGGCCCGCGCCTCGGATCAGGACCGCCTGCACCCGCTGCCGTCCAGCAGCTTGGACACCAAGCTTCGCCAGCTCCTTTCCGAGGCTCAACCGCTACTGGCCAAGGTGCCGGACTTGGCCAACGCCATCCAAGCCTTGGCGCAGAACGCAGACGTCGAGCGGTGGGTGCTGCAGGGCATGCCGCTCCACCAGCACCAAGACGACTGCCTCTTTTGTGCTTCGCCGCTCAGTGAGGCACGACTGGCGGCACTTCGAACCCACTTCTCCAAAGACCTGACCACACACGCGGACGCTATCGCCGCCCTACTGGCCAGAGTTGGGACGTCCGTGCTGGCCTTCGCGCCTCGGCGGAGAGCGAGCTGTACGCCTCATTTCGCGAGAGCTACAGAGATGCTGCCGCCAACTTGATGCAGTCGGTCAGCGCGTACAACGCGGACGTGTTGGCACTGCGATCAGCGCTCGAGCGTAAGGTCGAGTCCCCGCGCACGTTGATCGCGATGCCGGGAATCCAGGGCGAGCCTTGGGCCGACGTGGCTCAGGCTGTGTCCGCCATCAACACCATCATCGCGGAGCACAACCGGGTCTCCAACAATTTCGACCAGGCCAAAGCGCAGGCCATCACCAAACTAAAGGCGCACTACGCCGCTGACTTCGTCGTGAAGCAGCAGTTGGATCGACTCGATGCCGAGCGCAAGGTCCAGGAGCAGCGCCGCGCGCGCTTCCACCGTTGGCGGAATGGCGTAGCGGCCGCGGAAGCTAGGCAGCGGGCCATCGTCCATAAGGCGCAGCGGGGCCGGCAGGAGATCAACGAGCGAATCCACTCCTTGCTGGGGCCGTCCAGCGTCAACATCGATGTCGTCGACGTCAACGGGCAGGAACGGTTCCGGCTCATGCGCAACGGTGGCCGGCCGGCTACATACCTGAGCGAGGGTGAGAAGACTGCCATTGCCTTCGCGTACTTTATGGCCAAGCTGAAGGAAGTGGCCAATCTGGCCGACGTCATCGTGTGCATCGACGACCCCATATCTAGCTTGGACAGCAATCACGTTTTCCAGGTGATCGGCGTCATTCGAGAAGCGTTTTTCCACCAAGTGCAGGTCAACGGAAACATGGAGTGGCGCACCCGCTGCAAGCAGCTGTTCGTGCTGACCCACAACTTTAACTTCTTTTCCTTGGTACGCGAGCTCAAGCCCGACAAGAAGAAGGCTAGGTACTGCCTAGTCAAGCGCACCACGCCGACCATATCCGTGTTGGTCGACATGCCTGCAGCACTGCTGAATTACTCGTCTGAGTACCACTTTCTGTTTGGTGTGCTGAACAGGTTCCGGCAGGAGCGCGGCCCCGAGGAGATGGAGTTGCTACTAATGCTGCCCAACGCCATGCGCCGCTTTGTTGAGCTGTATTCCTACGGACGCATACCGACCCACCACGAGGTGACGGTCGACACCCGTGTCGAGATGCTTTTTGGCGTGGAGCCGGCTAAGCGGATCCTCAAGGCCTTACACTACTTCAGCCACGCCAACAACATCGAGCGGCTGGCTGAGAACAACGACCTGATCTGCGACATTGAAGCAGCGATCGATGAGATGCTGGCGCTCATCCAGACCGAGGATCCCAAGCACTGGCAGGCGCTGATTGAAGCGCATCCCTGAGATCAAGCGACGAGCGCGCAACAAGGCCGCCGCGCATCAAAGTCGGGAGATCGATTAGCAGCCGCAGAAAACAAAAGCGGCTAAGTGAGATGTCCTAGAACTGCCCTTGGCAAACGGCAGCATGTGGCCAAAACCTGCCGCAGACCCAGACAGCACGAGCTTCGAAGCGCGCTCAAGCATAGTCGTCGACGTCGCCGTTTCCAGCATGCGCGTACCGCAACTCCGCGCCATACTCTGCCGCAACGGCTGCTGCTTGCCCGAAAACGCCACGACATCGTCGGCAGGCCTGAACTTGCTGTACACATCTATGGCGATCTGCCTGCCGCTGCCTGAAGGGTAGACCTCACTGAGTTCGTTCGCCTCGATGGACCCTAAGTAGCGATTGATCTTTTCTTAAGGAGGAGTTTCGCACGTCGATCTCACTGCGGATGCGCAAAAGCGCTTAGATGGACAGTGCCCGCCTCTTTGTTTGTGCCGATCGCGTCGACTATTAAGGCATCGTCGATGGTCATCGCACCGCTATGAATGTTTGGTTCGGGGCGGCTTGTGCCCGCCGGCGAAGTGCCGGTTCTGGCTGGAGTCTGCCCCCCGCACGCCAGCGCCGATTGGGTCCGGAGTGGAGCGCTTACCTCTCATTGCAATGTCCGTGTTGAACCACTTCCATCGGCGCCTCTAGCCAGCCTTGTGTGAGGCCTGCCAGCGTCGCACTTTCTTAGCTGCCAGTCGGCTTTGCGTGGTAGGCCGTGGCCAGCATGCCGAGAAGCGCTCGCTTCGTGCGGCCTTTCTCAGCAAGCTCCGCTGCCTTGTCCTTGGCTCGAGCTAGGCCGCCGGCACCCAATGCTGCCAAGAACGGCGCCGCCGGCGCAACCGGTCCGAGTGCAGATGCCAGGAACGGCATGAAAGCCATTGCGGCTCCACTTAGGGCTCCCGCGCCAATTCCAAGGTTGGTGGCCCAGTTCTTGGGCCTGTATCTGTCCTCAATGTCCTGAATCGCCTTCTTCTGTCGGTCGACCAACACCTTGAGGCCATGGTTGACCTCTCGGACTACTTGGTCGAGGTCTGCCGGACCCGCTGACATAAGCTGCGCGGTGACCTTCTTCAGTTCTTCTCGAAACGCCATGTGCTCCTGGTTCTGTCTAAGCTCCAAGAGCCCGCCAATGGGAATGTTTCCAAGCCAACTAAGGCTATCGTCTTGGAGCGCCTGGAGGGTCTGAAACGCCTGGTCCGACAGGACCTGCTGCCTTACTAAGGCTCTGGCCTCTGCGGTCGCACAAAGCTGGTAGTAGTGCCAATGCACCGGAAGCGTCAAGAGCGGCTGCGCCTCAAGCTCGTCCGAGTTCTCCAGGAGATGGTATTGTCCACGCACACGCTGCATCGTGTTAATCAGGACCACCTGTTCCGGAGGCATTGCGGCTATTGCCTCGAAATACGACTCGCTCACGCTTCCGTGGAGTTCTTCGAGTTGGAGCTTGACCGCTTCCTGCCAGGAATACGTTCTGTTGACGTCGCCTCCTTGTGGAACAAACAGCCGCGCTTTCATCACGTTTTGCAAGAATGCGTCCGGCTGCTTCTTCGCATACTCCTGCACCTCTTCGTAGGATTCGACCGTGCCGTCACACGCCGGGGCCAAGACCTTGTACGTAAGGTTGGCCAAACCAGCCTGTGTCACCGCGTCGTGTTCTTCAAGCCCCTCGTCAAAACTGGGAAAAACGAATACAAGCGGGGTGGCCAAGTGCGCATGTACAAGCGGTTCGAGCTGCAGCAGGAAAAAGAGGGTGTGCGCCAGTTGGAGCGGCGCAGCATTCATGCTCTTCGCAATCGAGCTTGTAATGAAGGAGAAGACTGGGTCTGGAATCAGTTGAGTGTCGAGGTACAGGCCGGAGACGCGAACTCCATTGAGCGTCGTTTCAGTAAAGCGGCGCTGCCCGCCAAGAACGGCCTTCATGCCCCCGAGTTCTTTGGCGGCCCTAAATAGGGCATGAGCATTCTTTTGGTAGAAGGCATGCAGCTCATCGGTCGCAGCGTTCACCCTCTTGAAGACCGTGGCGGAGTCGTCCTTCAGCCTTGCTAGCAGACTGCCTTGGATGTCGGAGTACGAAATGTCCTGAGCTGACACGCCAATCAAGGCCGCGAAGAGAATAGCAAAGAGCCGAAAAAGCTCTGCCTGCGTTTCAGCTATGTCGAGTTTGACAACAGGCTCTGGGTTAGGCTCGTGAGCTTGCTGCTGCATGAACCTGACTGCCATGGAGACGGCTCGAGCTCTGGAAATCGTCCCCTGCGACAAACCCTTCAACAATACGCTTCCGGTGGGGCCGCGAGGCGCCGTCAGCAGTTCCTGCACCCAAGGCTCGTCGGGGACTCCTATCTTCCCCTCCTTGATGGCATTCACGGCAATTGTCACTTTTATCACTGAATCATCGTTGTCGCTGGCCACAGTTTTCCTTGTTCGCTGTCCAAGCATCCTCGGGTGTGGTTTAGATATGCGCCGTCCATTTTTGGCCCACCGAATGAGCTCGTCTACCTAGCGCAGCTTGCATGCAATGTCCACGCAATCACAGAGATGGTTGCGGTTGCTCTAACCTAGTTAGTCCGACGGCATCGAGGGCGTGCTACGGACGCCCGCTGCGGCGGATGGCGGCTTTGGCTGACGGCCAACTGCCTCAACACCTATCGATCAAACTGCACGAGCCCCACATTCTTCTCCCTCATGCGCCGATGCAATGCCTTCATCTGGGTGAACTCAGCAGCAAACCCGGCCTTGACGCCGACTGCGCTACAAAAGTCAGCTGCGGATATGTCTTCAAGCATTTCCGCATTCCGAAGCACTATCAGGTGGAAGGCAGCAAGCTTTTTTCCGTCCTCTTCGGCCACCGACAGTTCTTGTTTGCACTGGTCCAGGAAGTCCTTGCGATCCATGTTCACTCCTTTGATTGTGAGTGAATGTAGCAAGAATCTGAGCGCGCTTGTGGTGCAAGGATCGCTTTTGATCAGTACTTAGGGAAGATACCGCTCTCAACGTTCTCGATCAGCGTTCTGGCGCGCTTGACCATTCGAGAGAACGTCACGGCCATCTTGATCTTCTTGTCTTCTGCGTCCCAATCGACCCCGCGGCCCTCTGGGCTGCTGCCGGTTTCAAAGACACCTTGTTAAGGTGTGAAATGAAACCGGAGGTGGTTCATGGAGAGAAGAAGGACATTCAGCCGCGAGTTCAAGCTCGAGGCGGTCAAGCTGGTCACTGAGCGTGGGGTGACCGTGGCCCAGGCGGCCAAGGACCTGGACGTACACGAGAACGTGCTGCGCAAATGGGTTCGCGAGCTGCGTGAGGCACCGCAGGAGGCCTTTCCGGGCAATGGCAAGCAGACGGCCCAGGACGCGGAGATAGCCAGGCTGCGCAAGGAAGTGGCCAAGCTCAAGATGGAGCGCGACATCTTGAAAAAAGCCGCGGCCTACTTCGCGAAGGAGTCGATGTGAAGTTCGGCTTCGTGGCGAAACACCGAGGGGCATGGCCGGTCAATCTGATGTGCGAGGCGCTCGGTGTCTCGCGAGGCGGCTTCTACGCTTGGCTGGCGCGCCCCAGGAGCCGGCGCAGCCTCGATGACGAGAAGCTGGGCGCTCAGGTGCACCAGAGCTTCGTGCACAGCGACCGCACCTATGGCGCCAGGCGCGTGTGGCGCGATGTACTGGAGCAGGGCCAGCCTTGTGGCCTGCACCGCATCGAGCGGCTCATGCGCGAGCAGGCTCTTCGTGCACGTCCCAGGCGCCGGGGCTTACCCAAGGACCGGGGCGAGCGCTGTGCGATTGCCGACAACGTGCTGGACCGCCAGTTCCAGGCCGATGCACCGAACCAGAAGTGGGTGGCCGACTTCACCTACATCTGGACGGCCGAAGGCTGGCTGTACGTGGCAGCGGTGCTGGACCTTTACTCGCGTCGCATCGTGGGCTGGTCGATGCAAGAGAGCATGACCTCGCAGCTCGTGGTGGACGCGCTGATGATGGCCGTATGGCGCCGGGGCAAGCCAGTAGCACTGCTTCATCACTCGGACCAGGGCAGTCAATACACCAGTGCGCACTTCCAGCAACTGCTGCGCGAGCAAGGCATCACCTGCAGCATGAGCAGAGCCGGCGAGGTCTGGGACAACTCGGCGATGGAGAGCTTCTTCAGCTCAATGAAGACCGAGCGCACGGCCAGGCGCGTGTACCGCAGTCGGGAGCAAGCTCGGGCCGATGTGTTCGACTACATCGAGCGGTTCTACAACCCGATGCGCCGGCATTCGACGCTCGGCTACGTCAGTCCCGTACAGTTCGAACAAGCTCAAAAAGCTTAGGTCGGTGTCAACGAAACCGGCAGCAGCCCAATATGCCTGAAGCCGCGCTGGATGGCGATGTACTCTCGAATGGAGACACCCTTGTACTTTTCACCCGCGTAGAACAGTGTCTCCTTGCTTGAGTCCTCATCAATCTTGAGTGTGATCTTCACGCCATTGACGGCGATTACCTCTCCTACCTGAATGCTCATGCCACGCCACCCTGAGGCGCTGCGGATATAGGGGCCGTAGCTGGCATTGAGATCGAGATCGGAGTCGGCGCGGTTAAGGGGGCTGGCGGGCTAACAAAGAAGACGCGCTCATTGAATGCGGTGAAGTCCATCACACCATCTTCGATTACGACGCAGCGCACATTGTTGTACCCCCGAAACGTCTCACTCAATCTTTCGCTTGAACCAGCGCTATAGCAACAGATGAACACTTGCAAATGCGGGTTTGACAGCGATCTCTTAACAAGGTTGAGAATATGTTCGTCCGCGAAGGAGAACCCGAACGTAATCAGCACAGCATTAGGCTTCTCAAGCTCGTAGCTCAGCATCCGGAGCATTTGGTAGTAGTGCTCCTCGAACACTGTTTCGTGAAACTTCCACTTGGTGGGGTTCACGATGGGTAGCTTCTTGTAAGCCATCCAAAAAGCATCACGCTCGACTTGCGTGAAGGCCGGGAATGGAAGGCTTGCGAGCGTCGCCCCTTTGTCCTCCAATGCTGTCGAGAACGCCTGCAGCCTACCTAGTACATCAACGCTCAACAGTCCGCCGAGGGAATCGTCGTCGTACTCTACGACTATGTTGTCGCCGTCCTTCCTCCAGTAGACGGATCCATGCACATGCACCAGATTGATCTGTGGAATGCTGGTCTGGTGACGCTCAAAGATCCCGGTCTGACATACAAAGGTGTTGAAGTTGCGCGCCTGGAGGTAACGTCGACTGAACCCACGGGCTCCATCATTCAACACAAAGTCAGTGTCGCCTTGTTGAAGGATCTTGTCGGCGACCAGTGGGAAGCAGCCGTCGTAGTTCGTAGTGAAGAGGTTGCAACGTTTCTCCATCGGCTTGCGATGTTGAAGAATTTGGAGAATATTCTTGATGAAAGTCGAGTAGTTCTTCACGACACTCTCGCGTACTGAATCACCCTCGGCCGAGGCAATGGTGAACTTCTGCGCGGGGTCGATGCACGCACGGTAGTAGTGCATGAAAAGTGGGGTGAGTCGCTCGTCACCCGTATTCTCGAAATGAGTCGCAAGATCCTCAAGCGACCAAGACTTTCCTTCATCCGTCTGTATTCCCAAAGAAAGAGTGGGAAATAGCCCGAACGACGCGCCTGATCCAAACAGAAAGTTGAGATTCTTGTCGTATACGTCACTTGGTGAAATCGTTGCTGTCATTGGATTTCCGTTAACGAGGCAAATCTGAAATCTTGCTTTTAAGCAAATTGGACTACAGGGATGGTGATAGTCACGGACTGTAACCGCAGTCGTGACAAGGCGCTTCTCTCAAAGCTGCTGATCTAGGCTTGGGAAGTCGCGGAAACCGCAGGAGTTGACGGAGCGGCTCGTGACTGGGCCGACTCTTGGCAGTGGTTGCCGTTCAGAACACGGTGCTTGTCTCGATAAAATACAGCTTGGAGGCGAGAGACAACCATGAACGAGAACGCCACACCTTGGAACCGACTGCGAGCGCTACTGGACTCGATGTTCGTCTTCTCCAACCGAACGAGATCGACCGTCAGGGTCGTGCACCAGACGTTTGACGACGCAAAGCAGGAACACGTCGTCGTGGTCGAGTACAGGGCGCATGTGAAGGCGCCTGGCGCAATGAAGACCGATCAGGACCGATCGAAAGTGATCGGACGTGCATCGATGGCATCGTTGCGTGAGCTACTCGCTCACGGCAAGCGGCTGAGCTGAAATCGCCTAGCAGCTCAGCCGTTGCGTTGATTTTCGGCCCTTCATGTCTCGGCCAGCTACGGAGGTCATCGTCGGATGACAAACCATCCGAAGTAGCACTTTCGGACCACCACCCTGGCCCCAGAAATTAGGGTCACCGCAGATAACAGAATTTCTTGTTTATATATAAAAATAAAAACTGTTATCTTCCTCAGTGCCCTACCACGTGGTGGCCTACCCCCGGGGTTGTTGATCTGGGAGGCCCAAAACCGTGAATTTCCGGTGGACTACCCGGCAGACCACGTTGGCTACCCGGACCACCGACCGACCAGAAATAGGGTCAAGAAAAACAGAGGGGGAGGAAGGTCTGGGTCGTTCCGTCTTGATGACGATGAAGACCTTCGAAGCAGTTTTGATGAGACCTAGTGCTGGTCCCCAAAACGGTCGATTGTGAAGAGGCTTCGACGGTGAGACGAGGATCACATGCGGAGCATGTGAGGACGAGTCGAATCGGCGACCCGTAGGCACTCGTTGGGAAGCTGCCGTTCTACCATTGAACTACACCCGCGTGGGGGCGGATTCTAACGTCAGTCCGAGGGTGGGTCCGTGCGCCCGGGGCCAAGGTCACCGCTTGATGAGCTCACCCACGGCCCGCGCCGCCAGCGACACCTCCCCCTCGAGGTTCCGCACCAGACTCTCCCGATCCGCCTCGGTCCGCTGCTGGGAAAGAAAGCGCTTGCCGGTCAAGGCCTGGATCTCGATCTCGAAGCCCACGAGCCGCCGTGCCGTCTCGCCGAGGAATTCGGGCGATGCGTCGTCCACCGACCAGGGCTGCGGCCGTCCCGCCTCCTGCGCCGCGGTCAGCGCGGCAAGGTGGGCGCGCATCCAGTCGGCGTCGTCGATGAATCGCAGCCGTCCCTGCGCCTGCACCCCCACGTAGTTCCAGCTCGGCGCATTGCGGCCACTGCGCTGTCCATTGACGTACCAGCGCGGGGAAATGTAGGCGTTGGGGCTCTGGAAGACGGCGGTGACCTCGGTCTCTGTCGGGTCCTGCGCCCACAGCGAATGGCTTCGCGCCACATGGCCCGACAGCAGGCCATGCGCGCCGCGGTCCGCGAGATGCAGGGGCAGCAGGTTCGCGTCCATCTTGCCCGACCGGGCGACGACGACGGTGGCGAGTGGGTAGTCGCGCATGAGCCGATGCAGCGCCTCGCGCTCGGTCATGGCGAACAGCGGTTGGACGTGCATGCGCCGCGCTACTTCGCGCCGCTGACCAGCGTCTGCACCGTCGCGCGCGAGATCGCGGCGATGTGCGCATCGATCGCCGTCACCACCGGCTGGAACTCGGCCTTGCTCAACTGGTTGAAGTCCTTCGGTTCCGCGAAGTCCTTGAGCTGCCGCACGCGGCCCGCCTGCAGCGTCTTCAAGGGCTCGTAGGCCGAGAGCTCGATCGGCGGGGCGAGGGCGAAGACCTTGGCTTCCATCGCGGGCACGGCGGAATAGCGCGTCGAGCCGAACATGCTGCGCGTGAAGAGTCCCGAATTGGCCATGTAGCTCTCGGCGCAGGGGCCGCCGCTGCATTCCATTCGCGTCAGGGTGCGCTTGCCTTCGATCACGACGACCGCGGCGATCTGCTCGTCCTTGAGCTTCTGCGTCGCCCAGGCCTGGGCCGGATTGGCGCGCCAGCCGTCGTTCTGCGAGACCGCGAGCGCATTGACGGTGGTGGTGGCGTAGCTCGTGAGGCGCACGACCTGGAAGCCGGCGCGCTCGAGGTCGGCCGTGAAGACCTCGTAGGTGCGAGAGGTAGGGTTCCACGGAAACTGGTGGTTCGTCGCGAAGTTGGTGAAGACGGTGGTGCCCACGTGCATGTGCTGCGCGGGCGCCGGCATGTTGACGAGCAGGCCCACCTTCGCGCCCCTGGGCAGCTTGCCGGCATTGGGTGGAATGGGCGGCGCCGTGGTGCAGCCCACGAGCACGGTGGCAAGCATGACTAGGGCCAGAAGCCGTTTCAGCATCGGTTGTCTCCTCGTTTTCTTATGGGGGGCGAATGCACGCTGGCGCGGGCACGCGCCATTCTGCAAGGGCGTTGCGCGCGGCGGCAAGCCGCAACGGTCGCGGGCGGCACAATCGAAGGCTTTGCTCCAGGAGATGGCGTGCGTCGACCCGAGTTCTTTTCGCATCCGGCGCTGATCGGTCCGCGCAAGTGGCGCTGGCTGCTGGCCCTCACGATGGTCGTCGTGCTCGTGCTGAGCCTGCTGCCCCAGAACGTGCCGATGCCGAGCACCGGCTGGGACAAGTCCAACCACCTGCTGGCCTTCGCGACACTCGGCGGGCTCGGCTGCTGGTCGTGGCCTGGGCGGCTGCGCTTCGTGCTGCCGGCGCTGCTGGCCTATGGCGGTTTGATCGAGGTGCTGCAGTCCCTCACGCCCGATCGCTCGGCGGAGTTCGAGGACCTGCTGGCGGACGCGATCGGGCTGCTCATCGGCGCGGCCATCGCCGCGTTCGTGGCGAGCCGGCTGCGGCGCGCCTGAGGCGTGCGGGACGCTGGGACACGGATCGCAGGCCCCAAAAAAACACCCGCCGAAGCGGGTGAGGTGAGCATGTAGCTCAGGGGGAGGGAGGATTCGAGCGAAGTTTCCGATGAAAACAAAAGTTCAACGTCGGTACTTTCCCTGCCTTCATGCCGCCTGGGCGACAGCGGGCGGCGGCGCCCGGATCGGGGCACGATTCCGTGACCGATTCCCTCGTGTCTACGCCCGCGTGGCGCATGAGACTACAGACCGCCGCCGCCCGGCGGCCAAGGATGGCTCCATCGCATCACATCCGAAAGGAGCTTTTCATGATGTTCGACTTCCTTCGTTCGAGCCCGACCGCCTACCTGAAACGCGCAGCCACGCTGCTCGAGGAGGCGCAGATGGCGCGCATCGAGCACCAGGCCGCGGCCGAGCACCACAGCGCGCTGGCGCGCATGTACGCCGAGCGGGTGCGGCGCCTCGAGAGCGAGCTGTACCGGCCGCAGCAGCCCGCTGGCGCGGAGACACCGAAGGTGTCCGAGGAGCGTCCGCAACCGCAGCTCTATTCGCTCGATGCCGGCCGGCGTGCCGGCGCGACCTCGGCGAGCTGACACCGCGCGTCGATGACAAACGGCCGCTGATGCGGCCGTTTTTCTTTGGAGGGGGGAGCGCTTTCAGTGGCGCGCGGCCGCCGCCGCGTTCGCGGCCTCGATGGTGCGCCGGCGCAGCGGCGCCAGCACCAGCTTGGCCGCGATGCCCGAGCCGATCGAAACCACCGCGACCAGCAGGAACACGCGGTCCCAGTTGCCGCCCGCGGCCAGCACGGTGCCCAGCGGCACGAACAGCGAGGCGGTGCCCTTGGCGGTGTACATGGTGCCGGCGTTGCCGGCGGCGTTCTTGATGCCGAAGGTGTCGGCCACCAGCGCCGGGAAGATCGAGTAGATCTCGCCCCAGAACAGGAACACCAGCGCCGCGAAGGTCATGAAGGCCACCGGCTCGTGGCCGTACTGGCGCAGGCCCAGCAGGGCCAGGCCCTCGCCGATGAAGACGATCAGCATGGTGTTCTCGCGGCCGATCTTGTCCGACACGAAACCGCACAGCGGCCGCGTGAAGCCGTTGGCGAGGTTGTCGATGGCCAGGGTCATGGTCAAAAGCGGCATCGACAGGCCGAGGAAGTGCATCGGCAGCTTGTCGATGTGGTAGTCCTTGGCGATCGGGCCGATCTCGGCGGTGGCCATCAGGCCGCCCGCGGCCACCAGCACGAACAGCAGGTAGGTGAGCCAGAAGACCGGCGTCTTCACCATGCCGGCCGGCGTGTAGTCGACCTTGGTCATCACCAGGCGGGTCTGCGCGATCACGCCGCTGGGCACGAAGGGCTTCACCATGAACATCGACATCACGAAGATGCAGGCGCCCTGCAGGATGCCGAAGTACAGGAAGGTGTGCTCGTAGCCCGAGGACTGGATCATGTTGGCGATCGGGATCACGGTGATCGCCGCGCCGGCGCCGAAGCCCGCGGCGGTGAGGCCCGCGGCCAGGCCTCGGCGGTCGGGGAACCACTTGAGCGCGTTGCCCACGCAGGTGCCGTAGACGCAGCCGGCGCCGATGCCCGAGATCACGGCCGCGACGTAGAGCATCGGCAGGCTGTCGGCATAGGCGTTGATGATCCAGCCGCAGGCCGCGAGGATCGCGCCGCCGGCGATCACCGGCCGCGGCCCGAAGCGGTCGACCAGCCAGCCTTCGATCGGCACCAGCCAGGTCTCGACCACGACGAAGACCGAGAACGCGATCTGGATCGCGGCCAGCCCCCAGTGGTGCTTGGCCTCCATCGGTGCGACGAACAGGGTCCAGCCGTACTGGACGTTGGCGATCATCGCCATGCAGACGATGCCCAGCGCGAGCTGGATCCAGCGCGTGGAGGGATTGCGGGTGGTGGCGGTGCGGGAGGAGGAAGAGGAGGAAGTGGTGGAGGGGCGCAGCGTGCTGCTGCTCTCCACGGCGACGGGCGAGGGTGTGGTCATGACGAACCTGTCCTTTGTCTCTGGGCGAGTCTGTAGTTATGGAAGGTGCTCGGAGCCTTCGCGTGGAGGGCTTCCGAAACGGTTTCCACTGTCGGAGCGTTCGCCTCAAAAACTCTTGACGTGCGTCAATTTCATGCCGACGGCGGCATGCTCGTTCTCCCTTATTCGCTGTCGTGAATGGATGGCCGCGCGGGCCCGCATGCACCGCGCCTCAGCGCAGGAACACGTGCTGCATGAACTGCTGGATCGGGTACTGCACCACCGTCTGCACGCGCGCGGGCAGCTCGAGCGGACGCATCAGCATCTTGAGCGTGGCGCCCGGGCTCAGGTGGGTGCGGATGGTGCGGTTCATGGTGGCGCCGAGGCCGCGCACGTAGACGGCATCGTCGGCGCGCTCGGGCGAGCGCGCGCGCACCACGTGGCGGATCGCGCAGTCGGCGTCCTCGCTCTTGAGTTCCAGCGTGCGCCGGCCAATGGTGCCGAGCACGCGGAAACGGCTCAGCCCCTCCTGCTCGCGGTAGCGGCGGAAGAAGCGGTAGAAGTGCTTGTAGTGGTTGACCTCGTCGGTCGCGATGCGGGTCGCGAGGTCGTGCAGCACGGGCTCGTCGGTGCTGCGCGCCATGGCCTTGTAGTAGGTGGCGGTGCCGGTCTCGACCACGCAGCGCGCGCTCATCTCGAGGCCGCGCGTGGGCGCCAGCAGCTCGACCTTGCAGTAGGTGGCGTACTCCTCGAGGAAGCCGCGGTAGGCCTGCTCCCAGGGGAACTCGGGCCAGACGTATTCGACGTAGGCGCGCAGCGCCTTGCCGTGCTGCAGCTCCTCCTGTTCCCACTGGGTGCTGAGCCAGGCGGTGACTTCCTCATCGCCACGAAAGAAATCGACCAGGTTGTGGGTGTAGAGGTCCGATCCGCTTTCGATGAAGGAGGCGGCGGCCACCAGGTAGAAGAGGTTTTCGTCCGAACGCACCCGGTCGAGTGCGATGCGGGAGAAGTCGAGGTCTTCGATCGTCCAGTGCGCTTCCGCCTCGTGGCTTGCCATGCGTGTTCCTTGATTCATGTCCAGATGAATAGGAGGAGGCCGGCCGCTTTTGGTTCTCGTCGGTCCCCGGATTCGCGTCAGCGCACATATTAGCCCCGTGGCCGGGGCCGTGCAGCGCGGGCCGCGCCCGGGGGCGCCCGGGCCGGGGCGGGGGATTGCATCGGGCCGGACCGCCCGGCGGGCGCCAAACCTATAATCGATTGTTCAAGCAAATCAAGCAGTTAGGCCGGTTCGCCGCAGTGGGTTCGACATGAGGGTCGCCATCGCCGCGCCGCCCTCGACAGAAGACGAATCCAAAGATGAGCCAGCCCACATTCACTGTCGCGGACATCCGCAAGACCTTTCTCGATTTCTTCGCCTCCAAGGGCCACACGGTGGTGGCCTCGAGCCCGCTGGTGCCGGGCAACGACCCGACGCTGATGTTCACCAACTCGGGCATGGTGCAGTTCAAGGACGTGTTCCTCGGTGAAGACAAGCGTCCCTACGTGCGCGCCGCCTCGGTCCAGGCCTGCCTGCGCGCCGGCGGCAAGCACAACGACCTCGAGAACGTGGGCTACACCGCGCGCCACCACACCTTCTTCGAGATGCTGGGCAACTGGAGCTTCGGCGACTACTTCAAGCGCGAATCGCTGCACTGGGGCTGGGAGCTGCTCACGCAGGTCTTCAAGCTGCCGCCCGAGCGCCTGCTGGCCACCGTCTACCACGAGGACGACGAGGCCTTCGACATCTGGACCAAGGAGATCGGCCTGCCGCCCGAGCGCGTGATCCGCATCGGCGACAACAAGGGCGGAAAGTACAAGTCCGACAACTTCTGGATGATGGCCGACACCGGCCCCTGCGGCCCGTGCTCCGAGATCTTCTACGACCACGGCCCGCACATTCCCGGCGGCCCCCCGGGCAGCCCGGAGGAAGACGGCGACCGCTTCATCGAGATCTGGAACCACGTGTTCATGCAGTTCGACATGCAGCCCGACGGCAGCGTCGTCAAGCTGCCGGCGCCCTGCGTCGACACCGGCATGGGCCTCGAACGCCTGGCGGCGATCCTGCAGCACGTGCACAGCAACTACGAGATCGACATCTTCGACGCGCTGATCAAGGCCGCCGCGCGCGAGACCGGCGAGAAGGACCTGCTCAACAACTCGCTCAAGGTGATCGCCGACCACATCCGCGCCACCGCCTTCCTGGTGGCCGACGGCGTGATCCCCTCGAACGAGGGCCGCGGCTACGTGCAGCGGCGCATCATCCGCCGCGCGATCCGCCACGGCTACAAGCTGGGCCAGAAGAAGCCCTTCTTCCACAAGCTGGTGCCCGACCTGGCGCGCCTGATGGGCGAGGCCTATCCGAAGCTGGTGGCCGACGAGAAGCAGATCACCGACACGCTCAAGGCCGAGGAAGAGCGCTTCTTCGAGACGCTGGCGATCGGCATGGAAATCCTCGACACGGCGCTGGCCGGTGGCGTGAAGACGCTGCCGGGCGACGTGGCCTTCAAGCTGCACGACACCTACGGCTTCCCGCTCGACCTGACGCAGGACGTCTGCCGCGAGCGCGACGTGCAGGTCGACGAGGCCGGCTTCAACGACGCGATGCGGCGCCAGAAGGAAGCCGGCCGCGCGGGCGGCAAGTTCAAGATGGAGCGCGCGGTCGAATACAGCGGCGCGGGCAACGTCTTCACCGGCTACGAACACCTCGAGGAAGCGGCCAAGGTGCTGGCCCTGTACCTCGAAGGCTCGGCCGTGCAGGAACTGAAGGAAGGCCAGAGCGGCATCGTGGTGCTCGACACCACCCCGTTCTATGCCGAGAGCGGCGGCCAGGTCGGCGACCAGGGCTTCATCTCGGCCGAGGGCGTGCAGTTCGGCGTCGAGGACACGCTCAAGATCAAGGCCGACGTCTACGGCCACCACGGCACGCAGACCCAGGGCACGCTCAAGGTCGGCGACAGCGTCAAGGCCGCGGTCGACGGCGCGCGTCGTGCCGCCACCATGCGCAACCACTCGGTCACCCACCTGATGCACAAAGCACTGCGCGAGGTGCTCGGCGGCCATGTGCAGCAGAAGGGCTCGCTGGTCGATGCCGACAAGACGCGCTTCGACTTCGCGCACAACGCACCGGTCACGCGCGAGCAGATCCTCGAGATCGAACAGCGCGTGAATGCCGAGATCCTCGCCAACGCCGCCACGCAGGCGCGCGTGATGGACATGGAATCGGCCCAGAAGACCGGCGCGACGATGCTGTTCGGCGAGAAGTACGGCGAGACCGTGCGCGTGCTCGACATCGGCTCGAGCCGCGAACTCTGCGGCGGCACGCACGTGACGCGCACCGGCGACATCGGCCTGTTCAAGATCGTGGGCGAAGGCGGCGTGGCCGCCGGCGTGCGCCGCGTGGAAGCCATCACCGGCGCCAATGCGCTGGCCTACCTGCAGGACCTCGAATCCACCGTGCACAGCGCGGCCGCCACGCTCAAGGCGCCGGCCGCCGAGCTGCAGGGCCGGCTGGCCCAGGTGCTCGACCAGGTCAAGGCGCTCGAGCGCGAGGTCGGTTCGCTCAAGGGCAAGCTCGCCTCGTCCAAGGGCGACGAGCTGCTGGCGCAGGCCATCGAGGTCAAGGGCGTGAAGGTGCTGGCCGCCAAGCTCGACGGCGCCGATGCCAAGACGCTGCGCGACACCATGGACAAACTCAAGGACAAGCTCAAGAGCGCCGCCATCGTGCTGGCCGCGGTCGACGGCGCCAAGGTGCAGCTCGCGGCCGGCGTCACGGCCGACGCGATGGGCAAGGTCAAGGCCGGCGAACTGGTCAACTTCGTGGCCCAGCAGGTGGGTGGCAAGGGCGGCGGCAAGCCCGACCTGGCGATGGCCGGCGGCACCGATGCCGCCGCGCTGCCCGCGGCGCTGCAGTCGGTGCAGGCCTGGGTGACCGAACGCCTCTGATCCCGCGGAAACCGTCGCGATGACCGACACGGTGCCCGGCGAAGTCCTCGTGATGGGCGCGGGCACCATCGGCTGCTTCGTCGGCGGCAGCCTCGCGGCGGCCGGCGCGCCGGTCACCTTCGTCGGGCGTGCGCGCGTGCTGCAGGCGCTGGCCGCGCAGGGCCTGGCGCTGACCGATCTCGAAGGCCGCAAGCACCATCTGCCGGCCGCCGGCCTGCACCTGGTCGACCGGGTCCCGAGCGGCATCAAGCCCGCGCTGGTGCTGCTCAGCGTCAAGAGCGGCGCCACCGCCGAGGCCGCGGCCGAGCTGGCCTTCTCGCTGCCCGCGGGCACGCTGGTGGTCTCGCTGCAGAACGGGGTCTCGAATGCCGCGGTCGCGTCCGAGGCCGGTCCCACGCTCAACGTGGTGCCGGCGATGGTGCCCTACAACGTTGCCGAGCTCGGCCCCGGTGCCTTCCATCGCGGCACACCGGGCCGGCTCGCGGCGCGCGACGACGCGGCGCTGCGGCCCTGGCTGCCGGTGTTCGAGCGCGCGGGCGTGCCGCTCGACCTGCATGCCGACCTGCGGCCGATCCAGTGGGGCAAGCTGCTGATCAACCTCAACAACCCGGTCAATGCGCTGTCGGGCCTGCCGCTGCGCGAGCAGCTGATGCAGCGCGGCTACCGGCGCTGCTTCGCGGCGCTGATGGACGAGGGCCTGCGCGTGCTGCGCCAGGCCGGCATCGCGCCGGCCCAGGTCACGGCCGTGCCGCCGAACCGGCTGCCGGGCCTGCTGCGGCTGCCCGACTGGCTGTTCCGCATCGTCGCCGCGCGCATGCTGCGCATCGATGCCAAGGCGCGTTCCAGCATGGCCGACGACCTCGCGCTCGGCCGGCGCACCGAGATCGATGCGCTCAGCGGCGAGATCGTGCGGCTGGCCGAGGCCTGCGGGCTCGAGGCACCGCGCAACGCGCGCATGGTCGAACTGCTCGAGGCCTGGCCCGAGGCGCGCCAGCGCTTCTCGGCACGGCAGTTGCAAGACGCTTTGAAGCTCTAAGTCGGCCGCTGTACCCTCGCGGCATGCCGGTCTCGGCAGCGGGAGGTCTTCGATGCGGGTTCTGGTCCTGGGCAGCGGTGTCATCGGCACCTCGGTGGCGTACTACCTGGCGCGCGACGGCCACGAGGTGACGGTGCTCGAGCGCCAGCCGGCGCCCGCGCTCGAAACCAGCTTCGCCAACGCGGGCGAGGTCTCGCCCGGCTATTCGGCGCCCTGGGCCGGGCCCGGCGTGCCGCGGAAGGCCGTCAAGTGGATGCTGATGCAGCACAGCCCGCTGGTCATCAAGCCGATGCTCGACCCGGCGATGTGGCGCTGGGGGCTCGCGATGCTGCGCAACTGCACGCAGGCGCGCTACGAGGTCAACAAGGCGCGCATGGTGCGGCTGGCCGAATACAGCCGCGACTGCCTGAAGGCGCTGCGCGCCGACACCGGCATCGCCTACGACGAGCGCATGCAGGGCACGCTGCAGCTGTTTCGCAGCCAGCAGCAGCTCGACGGCAGCGCCAAGGACGTCGAGGTGCTGAAAGCCTCGGGCGTGCCCTACCAGCTGCTCGACCGCGACGGCTGCGTGGCGTACGAGCCCGCGCTGGCCGCGGTGCGCGAGAAGTTCGTCGGCGGCCTGCGGCTGCCGGGCGACGAGACCGGCGACTGCTTCAAGTTCACGCAGGCGCTCGCGGTGCTGGCCGAGGGCCACGGCGCCAGCTTCCGCTTCGGCGTGAACATCGACGCCATCGAGCACGACGGCGGCGGCGTGACCGCGGTGCGCACCGATGCCGGGGCGCTTCGTCGCCGACCGCTACGTGCTCGCGCTCGGCAGCTACTCGCCCGCGCTCGCCAGGCCGCTGGGCATCGACCTGCCGGTGTACCCGGTCAAGGGCTTCTCGATCACGGTGCCGATCGCCGACCCGGCGGGCGCGCCCGAATCCACCGTGATGGACGAGACCTTCAAGGTCGCCGTGACCCGGCTCGGCGAGCGCATCCGCGTCGGCGGCACGGCCCAGCTCTCGGGCTTCGACCTGCGCCTCGATGCCGGCCGGCGCGACACGCTCGAGCACGTGGTGACCGATCTGTTCCCGCGCGGCGGCGACGTGGGCACGGCCAGCTTCTGGACCGGCCTGCGCCCGATGACGCCCGACGGCACGCCCGTGATCGGCGCCTGCCGCCTGCCGAACCTGCTGCTGAGCACGGGCCACGGCACGCTGGGCTGGACCATGGCGGCCGGCACCGGCCGCGTGATGGCCGACCTGGTCGGCGCGCGCGCACCCGAGATCGACATGGAAGGGCTGACGGTCGCGCGCTACGGCGGCTGAGCGGCACCGGTGCCACCGGGCAGGGCGGTTCCGGAAGGAGCCGCCCTGTTTTTGCATGGGCAAAGCCGACTAGGGTTTCTACCTAGTCATCAAGTTGTCTCGTTCGTTATCCTTCGTGGCGTTCCATTAATAAATCGTTGTTTCATTAGTAAAACAAACGGCGATTCACCGAACTCCACGAACCCATGTCCCTCACTCGCCGCCTTGCCCTCGCCGCCGCCGTCTGCGCGGCCGCCGCCAGCGCCACCGGCCTCGCCTGGGCCGACGCCTATCCGGCCAAGCCGATCACGCTGGTGGTCGCCTATCCGGCCGGCGGCGACACCGACGCGCTCGCGCGGCTGTTCGCCGAGAAGCTCGCCACGCGCGTCGGCCAGCCGGTGCTGGTCGACAACCCGGCCCGGCGCCAGCGGCATCATCGGCAGCGCCTTCGTGTCGAAGGCCGCGCCCGACGGCTACACGCTGCTGCTCGCGCCCAGCACCTTCTCGATCGCGCAGCTGGTGCTCAAGACCGGCGGCACCTCGGGCTACGACGTGCTCGCGGGCTTCACGCCGATCGTGCAGACCGGCAGCCAGCCGCTGTTCCTGGTGGCCGGCGCCGGCAGCGGCTTCGCGAGCCTGAAGGACGCGGTGGCCGCGGCCAAGCCCGGCAAACCGCTCGGCTACGCGAGCCCGGGCAGCGGCTCGCCGATGCACATCCTCGGCGAGATGTTCGCGCGCGCCTCGGGCGCCAGCCTCGCGCACGTGCCCTACAAGGGCGTGGCGCCGGCGGTCAACGACGTGCTCGGCGGCCACGTGCCCGTCACCTTCATCACGCTGGGCCCGGTGGCGCCGTACTTCGCCAACGGCAAGCTGCGCGCGCTGGCCGTGGCCTCGGCCCAGCGCACGCCGCTCGCGCCCAACGTGCCCACGCTGGCCGAGCAGGGCTACAAGGACGTCGAGGTGACGGCCTGGAACGGCCTCTGGGGCCCGCGCAACCTGCCGCCCGAGATCGCGAAGACGCTCAACGGCCACTTCAACGAGATCCTCCGCATGCCCGAGATCGTCTCGCGTATGTCCGTGCTCGGCACCACGCCCGTGGGCGGCGAGGCCGAGCTGCTTGGCAAGACCAACGCCGCCGACTACGCGCGCTTCGGCAAGGTCATCAAGGAGCTCGGCATCCAGGCCGACTGAACACCCCATGACCGAACTCAAGACCACCGCCGATCCCCGCCAGCCTGCAGGCGCTGCTGGCCGAACTGCCGGCCAACCTGCTGGCCGGCCGCCGCGTGCTCGTCACCGGCGGCGCGCGCGGCCTCGGCCTCGCGTTCGCGCAGTGCATCGCCGCGGCCGGTGCCGGCGTGGTGCTGGCCGACATCCTCGGCGAGCAGGCCGAGACCGAAGCGAAGGCGCTGCGCGACGCCGGCCGCCAGGCGCATGCGCTGGCCATCGACCTCGCGGACCCGGCCTCGATCGAGGCCGGCGCCGCCGAGGCGATCCGGCTGCTCGGCGGGCTCGACGGCCTGGTCAACAACGCCGCCATCACCAACTCGGGCGGCCGCGACGCGCACCAGCTCGAGATCGACACGTGGGACCGCGTGATGGCCGTCAACGTGCGCGGCAGCTGGCTCATGGGCCGCGCCTGCCGCGCGGCGCTGGCCGAGAGCGGCCGCGGCGCCGTCGTCAACCTCGCCTCCGACACCGCGCTGTGGGGCGCGCCCAACCTGCTGGCCTATGCCTCGAGCAAGGGCGCGGTGATCTCCATGACGCGCTCGCTGGCGCGCGAATGGGGCGGCGACGGCATCACCGTCAACGCCGTGGCGCCGGGCCTCACGCTGGTCGAGGCCACCGAGTACGTCGCCGATGGCGCGCCACCAGAAATACCTCGAGGGCCGCGCCATCCCGCGCGAACAGCAGGCGGCCGACGTCTGCGGCGCCACCGTGTTCCTGCTCTCCGGCCTCGCGCGCTTCGTGACCGGCCAGCTGCTGGCCGTCAACGGCGGCTTCGCGATGCACTGAATCCCTTCCTCTTCGACCCAGGAGTCCCACACCATGAGCGATCTGTCCGAACAGCAAAAGATCAACGATGCCGGCACCAGCAGCCTGGCGCAGCCCGCAGGCAGCAGCCTCGCCGAGTGGATGGACAGCCGCATCGCGCGCTATTCGACCCGCAAGTACGACTGGGACGCGCTGAAGTTCCAGGCCGATTTCGATCCCAAGTTCCGCCGCGCCCAGATGCGCTACGTGGGCACGGGCGGCACCGGCGTCGCCAAGGACGTCAACACCGTGCCGGCCGAGCACTTCACCTTCTCGACCATGGTGATCCCGGCGGGCCACGAAGGCCCGCCGCACCTGCACACCGACGTGGAGGAAGTGTTCTTCCTGATCCGCGGCAAGCTCAAGGTGGTGATCGAGAAGGACGGCGAGCGCTTCGAGACCATCATGACCGACCGCGACCTGATCTCGGTGCCGCCCGGCGTCTACCGCGAGGAGATCAACATCGGCGACGAGGACGCGCTGATGTGCGTGATGCTCGGCGCCAAGAAGCCGGTGACCCCGACCTATCCGGCCGACCACCCGCTGGCCAAGATCAAGCGTTGAGCGCGACGGCCATGCAGACCCTCGATACCCAGGCCTCGATGCCGCCCGCTGCCGAGCTGGCGCGGCTCGATGCGCGCTTCGCGGCCCGCGAGGTCGCGGTCGCGGGCGGTGCCGTGGTGTCGGTGCGCGAACGCGGGCAGGGCCCGGCGATCGTCTGCCTGCATGGCATCGGCTCGGGCGCGGCCTCGTGGCTCGAGGTCGCCGAACTGCTCGCACCCGAGGCGCGCCTGATCGCCTGGGACGCACCGGGCTACGGCGCATCGACGCCGCTCGAGGCCGATGCACCGGCGGCCGCCGACTACGCGGCGCGCCTGGGCGCCTTGCTCGATGCGCTGCGCATCGAGTCCTGCGTGCTGCTCGGCCATTCGCTCGGCGCGATCGTCGCCGCCGCGGCCGCGCGGCGCGATGCGCGCATCCGCCGGCTCGTGCTGGTCAGCCCCGCGATCGGCTACGGCGCCGCGCAGCGCGCGGAGGCGCGCGCCAAGGTCCGCGCCGAGCGGCTCGCCACGCTCGAGCAGCTCGGCATCGCCGGCATGGCCGCGCAGCGCGCGGGCCGGCTGGTGTCCGACCAGGCCAGCGAGTCCGCGCGCCAATGGGTGCGCTGGAACATGGCGCGCCTGAACGACCGCGGCTACCGCCAGGCCGTCGAGCTGCTGTGCAACGCCGACCTGCTGGCCGAGCTGCCGCCGCCGATGCCGGTGCGCGTGGCCTGCGGCGCGCTCGATGCCGTCACGCCGCCCGCGGCCTGCGAGGACGTGGCGCGGCGCTGCGGCGTGGCGCTCGAATTGGTGGACGATGCGGGCCACGCCGGCTACGTGGAGCAACCGCGGGCCGTCGCCGCGCTGCTGCGCGAATCGCTCGCGCACTGAGCGCCATCACCCCCTATCCAACGAAGGAAATCAAGAGACATGGCCACCAACGACAACGACGCGATGGAAGAGGGCGCGGACCGCTACAACGTGCCCGCGCTCGAGCGCGGACTGCGCGTGCTGTGCGAGTTCAGCCGCGAGAGCCGCACGCTCTCGGCGCCCGAGCTGGCGCGCCGCTTCGACCTGCCGCGCTCGACCGTGTTCCGCCTGCTCACCACGCTCGAGAACATGGGCTTCCTCGAGCGCGCCGAGGGCGGGCGCGACTACCGCCTGGGCCTGGCCGTGCTGCGCCTGGGCTTCGAATACCTGGCCTCGCTCGAGCTCACGCAGCTCGGCACGCCGCTGCTCAACCGCCTCTGCGAGGAGTTGCGCACGCCCTGCAACCTGGTGGTGCGCGACGGCCGCTCGATCGTCTACGTCGCCAAGGTCGCGCCGCCCACGCCCTTCGCGAGCTCGGTCACCGTGGGCACGCGGCTGCCGGCCCATGCCACGGTGCTGGGCCGCATCCTGCTGGAAGACCTGACCCTGCCGCAGCTGCGCGCCCTCTATCCTGAGGACAAGCTCGAGACCTTCTCGCCGAGCACGCCGAAGACCGTCAACGAGCTGTTCGACATGGTGCAGGCCGACCGCCAGCGCGGCTACGTGCTCGGCGAGGGCTTCTTCGAATCGAACATCTCGACCATCGCGGCGCCGGTGCGCGACCACGGCGGCCACATCGTGGCGGCGCTGGGCGCCACCATCACCTCGGGCCACATCGACGAGAACCGCATGGACGAGATGGTGCAGCGCGTGCGCGGCACGGCCGACGAGATCTCGGGCCTGCTCAACTATTCGCCCGCGCGCGCCGCCAAGGTGGTGCCGCTGCGCAGCGCCTGAGATCCATGGCTGCTTCTTCTTCCTCTTCCTTCTTTGCCGCCGATGCGCTGGCCGGCCGCGTGGCCGTGGTCACGGGCGGGTCGTCGGGCATCGGCCTGGCCACGGTCGAGCTGCTGCTGGCCTGCGGCGCCGCGGTCGCGCTGTGCGGCCGCAATGCCGAGCGGCTCGATGGCGCCGTGGCCGGCCTGCGCGCGCGCTTTCCCGCGGCGCGGCTGTTCGCGCAGCCCTGCGACGTGCTCGATGCCGCCGCGGTGCGCGCCTTCGCGGCCGCCAGCGAGGCCGCGCTGGGCCCGGCCTCGATGCTGGTCAACAACGCGGGGCAGGGCCGGGTCTCGACCTTCGCCGACACCGACGACGAGGCGTGGACGCAGGAGCTGCACCTGAAGTTCTTCTCGGTGATCCATCCCACGCGCGCCTTCCTGCCGCAGCTCGCGGCGCAGCGCGCCGTGCTCGGCGACGCCGCCATCGTCTGCGCCAACTCGCTGCTGGCGCGCCAGCCCGAGCCACACATGGTCGCGACCTCGGCCGCGCGCGCGGGCCTCCTGAACCTGGTGCGCTCGATGGCGACCGAGTTCGCGCCGCAGGGCGTGCGCGTCAACGGCATCCTGATCGGCCTGGTCGAGTCGGGCCAGTGGCGCCGCCGCTTCGAGGCGCGCGAAGACAAGTCGCTGGACTGGGCCGCCTGGAGCGGCCAGCTCGCCAAGACCAAACACATCCCGCTGGGTCGCCTGGGGCTTCCGACCGAAGCCGCGCGCGCGATCCTGTTCCTCGCTTCCCCCCTCGCTTCCTACACGACGGGCAGCCACATCGACATCTCCGGAGGCCACTCCCGCCATGCATAACCCCCAGAACAACAACAGCCCCGTGACCGTGGGCGCGGTCGTCGCCGCCTTCCTCGAGCAGTGCGGCGTCAAGGCCGCCTTCGGCGTGATCTCTATCCACAACATGCCGATCCTCGACGCCTTCGCGCAGCGCGGCACGATCCGCTTCGTCTCGGCGCGCGGCGAGGCCGGCGCGGGCAACATGGCCGATGCCTATGCACGCTCTACCGCGAGCCTGGGCGTGTGCATCACCAGCACCGGCCCGGCCGCGGGCAACATCGCGGGCAGCCTGGTCGAGGCGCTGACCGCCGGCGCGCCGCTCTTGCACATCACGGGGCAGATCGAGACGCCCTACATCGACAAGGGCATGTCGTACATCCACGAAGCGCCCGACCAGCTCACCATGCTCAAGGCGGTGTCGAAGGCGGCGCTGCGCGTGCGCAGCATCGAGACCGTGCTCGGCACGCTCAAGCGCGCGGTGCAGCTCGCGCTGACGGCGCCCACCGGCCCGGTCAGCGTGGAGATCCCGATCGACATCCAGTCGGCGCTGACCACCATGCCGGCCGACCTGTCGCCGCTGCCGATCGAGCGGTCCGTGCCCTCGGCGGCCGGGCTCGATGCGCTGGCCGCGCGGCTCGCCGCCGCGAAGCGTCCGCTGCTGTGGATTGGCGGCGGCGCGCGCCATGCCCGCGCCGCGATCCAGCGGTTGCAGAAGCTGGGCTTCGGCGTGGTCACGACCACGCAGGGCCGCGGCACCGTGCCCGAGGACGATGCCGGCTCGCTCGGCGCCTACAACATCCAGAAGCCGGTCGAGGCCTTCTACCAGAGCTGCGATGCGCTGCTGGTCGTCGGCTCGCGGCTGCGCGGCAACGAGACGCTCAAGTACGAACTCAAGCTGCCGCGCCCGCTCTACCGCATCGATGCCGACGCGGCCGCCGAAGGCCGCTGCTATGCCTCCGAGGCCTTCGTCTGCGGCGACTCGGCGCTCGCGCTCGAGGGCCTGGCCGATCGCCTCGAGGCGGCGGGCTACCGCGCCGACCCCCAACTGCTGGTCGACCTGCGCGCCGCGCACGACCAGGCGGTGGCCACGCTGCGCGACGGCCTCGGCCCCTACGCCGAACTCGTGCGCCGCCTGCAGTCGGCGGCCGGCCGCCAGTTCAACTGGGTGCGCGACGTGACGGTCTCCAACAGCACCTGGGCAACCGCGAGCTGCGCATCTTCGAACCGAGCACCGGCGTGCATGCCACGGGCGGCGGCATCGGGCAGGGCATGCCGATGGCGATCGGCGCGGCCATCGGTGCCGCGGTCACCGGTTCGGGCCGCAAGACCTTCTGCCTGGCCGGCGACGGCGGCTTCATCCTCAACCTCGGCGAGCTGGCCTGCATGGTGCAGGAGAAGGCGCCGATGGCCATCGTGCTGATGAACGACCAGAGCTACGGCGTGATCAAGAACATCCAGGACGCGCAGTACGGCGGCCGCCAGTGCTATGCCGAGCTGCACACGCCCGACTACGAACTGCTGTGCCGGTCGATCGCGCTGCCGCATGCGCGCGTGAAGGACCTGGCCGAGCTGCCGGCGCGGCTCGACGAGGCGCTGTCCACCGACGGCCCCTTCCTGCTCGAGATCGACATGCTGTCGATCGGCGGCTTCAAGACCAGCTTCGCGGGCCCGCCGACCAACACGGTCACGCAGATTCCCGCGCTCGGCACGGCAAAGTGACAGCGAGCGAGGCCCGATCCATGACCGCCCCCACGCGCATCGCCCTGGTCGGCTGCGGCGCCATCGGCACCGCGGTGCTCGAACTGCTGCGCGACGACCCGGCCCTGCAGGTGACGACCGTCGTCGTGCCCGCCGACGGCGCCGACGCCGCGCGCCAGGCCGCGCCCGGCGCGCAGGTGCTCGCCGCGGTGCCGGCCGAAGGCATCGACCTCGTGGTCGAGACCGCGGGCCATGCGGCCATCGAGCAGCACGTGCTGCCGGCGCTGGAACGCGGCACGCCCTGCGTGGTCGCCTCGGTGGGCGCGCTGTCGGCGGCAGGCTTCGCCGAACGGCTCGAGGCCGCGGCGGTCGCGGGCCGCACCCAGGTGCAGCTGATCCCGGGCGCCATCGGCGCGATCGACGCGCTGGCCGCGGCCCGCATCGGCGGCCTGGCCAGCGTGCGCTACACCGGCCGCAAGCCGCCGAAGGCCTGGAAGGGCACGCCGGCCGAGCAGGGCCGCGACCTCGATGCGCTGGCGCAGGCCACCGTCATCTTCGAGGGCAGCGCGCGCGAGGCGGCCTTGCTCTATCCGAAGAACGCCAACGTCGCGGCCACCGTCTCGCTCGCGGGGCTGGGGCTCGACCGCACGCAGGTGCGGCTGATCGCCGACCCGGCCACGGCCGAGAACGTGCACACCGTCGAAGCCGAGGGCGCCTTCGGCAGCTTCGAGCTGACCATGCGCAACAAGCCGCTCGCGGCCAATCCCAAGACCTCCGCGCTGACCGTCTACAGCGCCGTGCGCGCGCTGCGCAACCGCGTCGCGGCGCTCGCCATCTGAGCCACCCCATGATTTCTTCCGAACTTCTTCCGATCTGCATCGCCGGCGAATGGCGCCTGGGCGGCGGCGACATCTACGAGAGCCTGTACCCGGCCACCGGCGAGCCGATCGCGCGCCTGCGCGCCGCGAGCCTGGCCGACGTCGAGGAGGCCATCGCGGGCGCCGACCGGGCCTTTCGCACCAGCGGCTGGGCCCAGCGCCTGCCGCACGAGCGCGCCAGCGTGCTGCACCGCGTGGCGCAGCTGATCCGCGACGAGGCCGAGTCGCTGGCGCAGAAGCAGCGTCTCGACAACGGCAAGCCGATCAACGAGACGCGCAACCTCGTGGCGAGCGCCGCGGGCACCTTCCAGTTCTTCGCGGCCGCGCTCGAGACGCTCGAGGAACGCATCACCCCGTCGCGCGGCGCCTTCGTCACGATGAGCGTGCACGAGCCCATGGGCGTGGTCGCGGCGATCACGCCGTGGAACTCGCCGATCGCGAGCGAGGCGCAGAAGCTCGCGCCCGCGCTGGCGGCCGGCAATGCCGTGGTGGTGAAGCCCGCCGAGGTCACGCCGCTGATGGCGCTCGAGCTGGCGCGCATCTGCGAACAGGCCGGCGTGCCCAGGGGCATCGTCAGCGTGCTGCCGGGCCGTGGCTCGGTGATCGGCGATGCGATCACCAAGCATCCGCTGGTCAAGCGCGTGTCCTTCACCGGCGGCACCACCACCGGCAAGCACATCGCCCACATCGCGGCCGACAAGATGATGCCGGTGTCGCTCGAGCTCGGCGGCAAGTCGCCGACCATGGTGCTCGAGGACGCGGACCTCGACCATGCGGTCAACGGCGTGCTCTACGGCATCTTCAGCTCGTCGGGCGAATCGTGCATCGCGGGCTCGCGGCTGTTCGTGGCGCGCGGCATCTACGACGAGTTCCTTACGCGGCTGGCCGAGGGCGCGAACGCGCTGCGCGTGGGCGACCCGGCCTCGGAGCGCACGCAGATGGGCCCGCTGATCACGGCGAAGCACCGCGAGGGCATCGAGCGCTACGTCGAGCTCGGCGTGTCCGAGGGCGGCCGCATCCGCACCGGCGGCGTGCGCCCGCAGGGCGCCGGCTACGACAGCGGCTACTTCTACCGGCCGACCATCATCGAAGGCCTGGACAACGGCGCGCGCACCAGCCAGGAGGAGATCTTCGGCCCGGTGCTGGTCGCGATGCCCTTCGACGACGAGGCCTCGCTGATCGCGCAGGCCAACGACAGCGTCTATGCGCTGGCCGCGGGCGTGTGGAGCCGCGACTTCAAGCGCGCCTGGAAGCTCGGCCGCGCGGTGCAGGCCGGCACGGTCTGGGTCAACACCTACAAGCAGTTCTCGGTCTCCACTCCGTTCGGCGGCTGGCGCGACAGCGGCCTGGGCCGCGAGAAGGGCCGCGAAGGCATCTTCCAGTACATGGAGCAGAAGAGCATGTACTGGGGCACCAACGAACAACCGCTCGCGTGGGCGAACTGAACAGGGCCACACCATGAGCGTTCTAGGCATCGACCAGATCACCTACGGGGCGGACGACCTGCCCACCTGCCGCCGCTTCTTCGAGGACTGGGGCCTCGCGCTGAAGTCCGAGGCGCCCGGCGAACTCGTCTTCGAGTGCCTCAACGGCTGCCGGGTCGTCGTTGCGGCGTTGGACGATGCGCGCCTGCCGCCCGCGATGGAAGAGGGCCCGACCCTGCGCGAAGTGGTGTGGGGCGTGGAGAGCGAGGCCGACCTCGAGCGCTACGCCGCCGCGATCGCGAACGATCCGGGCTTCCTCGACGCCAGCATCGACGGCGCGCGCCGCATCGGCTGCATCGATCCCAACGGCCTGGCGGTGCGCCTGCAGGTCAGCCGCAAGCATGCCGTCGAGGTCGACTGCGGTGCGATGAACACCTGGAACGCCAAGCCGCGCCTCAACCGGCCCGCGCCGATCTACGAGCGCGCCACGCCGATCGAGGTCGGCCACGTGGTGTTCTTCGTCGGCGACGTGAAGGCCACGAGCGCCTTCTATGCCGAGCGCTTCGGCTTCGTCGGCTCCGACAGCTATCCGAACCGCGGCGCCTTCATGCGCTGCGCTCCCGACGGCGGCCACCACGACCTGTTCCTGCTGCAGATCCCCTCGGGCAAGCGCGGGCTCAACCACGTGGCCTTCACCGTGCGCGACATCCACGAGGTGTTCGGCGGCGGGCTGCACTTCTCGCGCCAGGGCTGGGACACGCAGCTCGGCCCGGGCCGGCACCCGGTCTCCTCGGCCTACTTCTGGTACTTCAAGAACCCGGCCGGCGGCCTGATCGAGTACTACGCCGACGAGGACCAGCTCACGGGCGACTGGCAGCCGCGCGAGTTCGAGCCGGGGCCGACGGTGTTCGCCGAATGGGCGGTCGATGGCGGCCTCGACGGCCACACGCGACGCCAGAAGAACGCGGAGGGGCCGAAGGGCGCCTTCCTCACCGAGAAGAAATGAGGGGTCCGATCACCATGCAACGACGCTTCTCCCTCTCCCTGCTGTTCGCGGCGCTGGCCGCCGTCGCCTTGCCCGCGGCCGCGCAAAGCGATGTGCACAAGCAACTGGCCACCGAGCGCTTCACCATCGTCTCGCCGTTCCCGCCGGGCGGGCCGGTCGACACGCTCGCGCGCATGCTGTCCGACGGGCTCGCCAGGCGCTACGGCCAGGCGGCCGTGGTCGACAACCAGGTCGGCGCGGCCGGCAACATCGGCATGGAGAAGGTCAAGCGCGCCAAGGGCGACGGCCACACGCTGATGGTGATCCCGGCCGGCAACGTCACGATCAATCCCACGCTGATGCCGAACTTCCCGTTCGACATGCAGAAGGACTTCGTGCCGATCACCATGCTGGCGAAGGCACCCAACGTGCTGGTGGCATCGCCGGCCTCGGGCATCAGGAACGTGAAGGAGCTGGTGGCGCAGGCCAAGGCCAGGCCGGGCACGCTGTCGTACGCCTCTCCGGGCGTGGGCAGCGGGCTGCACCTGGCGGGCGAGCTGTTCAAGCAGCAGGCCGGCATCGACCTGCTGCACGTGCCCTACAAGGGCACGCCGCCCGCGCTCAACGACGTGCTCGGCGGCTCGGTGCCGCTGATGTTCAGCAACCTGCCCGCGACCCTGCCGTTCATCGGCAACGGCAAGCTGATCGCGCTCGGCGTGACCGAGGCCGTGCGCAGCCCCGCCGCGCCCGACATCCCCACGCTGGCGGAGCAGGGCATACAGGGCGTGGCCGTGACCTCGTGGTACGGCCTGATGGCACCGCGCGGCACGCCGGCGGCGGTGGTCGACCAGCTCGCGAAGGACGCGTCCGAGATCCTGGCGCAGCCCGAGGTGCGCGAGCGCCTGAAGGCCCAGGGCATGACCGCCGCCGCGATGAAGCCGGCCGAGTTCACCGCGCACATCCGCGACGAGACGGCCGTCTGGGCCCGCATCGTCAAGGCGAGAAACATCGTGGCCGAATGAGCCGCGAACAAGAAGGAAGAGACACACCACCATGAACACCAGCGAATCCACCCTCGGCATCGTCGGCGCCGGCATCGGCGGCCTGGCCGCCGCCATCGCGCTGCGCCGCGCCGGCCACGACGTGGTCGTGTTCGAGCAGGCGAAGCAGTTCGCGCGCGTCGGCGCCGACATCAACCTCACGCCCAACGCGGTGCGCGCGCTCGACGGCCTCGGCGTCGGCGAGGCGGCCCGCGTGACCGCCGCGCGGCCCTCGCACCGCATCAGCCGTACCTACGACAGCGGCGTGGAGACCTCGCGCCTCGAGATGGCCGAATCGGCCGAGGCACGCTACGGCGCGCCGCAGCTCACGATCCACCGCGCCGACCTGCTGGCCGCGCTGGCCGGCATGTTCCCGGCCGAGCGCGTGGCGCTGGCCCGGCGCGCCGAGCGCATCGCGGCCGACGAGGGCGGCGTGACGATCTCCTTCACCGACGGCAGCGAGGCCCGCATGGGCGCGCTGATCGGCGCCGACGGCATCCACTCCTGCGTGCGCAACGCGATGTTCGGCGCCGAGAGCCCGCGCTTCACCGGCATCGTGGCCTACCGCGCCGTGGTGCCGGCCGAACGCGTGGCCGGCCTGCCGAACCTCGGCGCCTTCACCAAGTGGTGGGGCCGAATCCGCAGAGCCAGATCGTCACCTTCCCGCTCAACCGCGGCCGCGACATCTTCATCTTCGCGACCACGCCGCAGGACAGCTGGCAGCTCGAATCCTGGACCGCGCCGGGCGACGTGGACGAGCTGCGCGCCCAGTACACGGCCTACCACCCCGAGGCGCGCGCGCTGCTCGACGCCTGCGACACGGTGCTCAAGACCGCGCTCTACGAACGCGACCCGATGCCCGCCTGGGCGCGGGGGCGCATGGCGCTGATCGGCGATGCCGCGCATCCGATGCTGCCCTTCATGGCGCAGGGCGCGGGCATGGCGATCGAGGACGCGGTGGTGCTCGCGCGCCATCTCGAGGGCGTGGCGATGGACGGCATCGCCGCCGCGCTGGCCGACTTCGAGACCGCCCGCATCGAGCGCGCGAGCCAGGTGCAGCTCGGCTCGCGCGGCAACAACTGGCTGCGCGAGGGCGGCAACGCCGACTGGGTCTACGGCTACGACGCCTGGACCGCGCCGCTCGCCACGCCCGCGCTGGCCGCGATGGCCGCGACCGTTTGAAGAATTCCACCTCACCCACGGAGGACCCCATGCCACAAGACCGCTACCTGCAACCGCACCAGGCGCGCCAGCGCCCGGCCACCACCTACGAAGACCTGCTGGGCGACGTGATCGAGCGCGCCTTCGCCGACGGCATCCACGACCTGCCCGGGCTGGTGCAGCGGCTCAACGACAGCGGCCTGGCCACGCCCGGCGGCCTGGCCTGGACCGAGGCGCTGTACCGCAAGGAAATGGCCACGCTGGCCGGCTGAGGAGACACCATGAGCATCGCCATCCAACCCGTTCCGGCTGACCCGGTCGACCACCTGCTCGAGATCGGCCTCAAGGACCTCTGGTACCCGATCTGCCCCTCGCACTTCATCCAGGAGAACCCCGTCTCGCTGCGCCGCCTGGGCCGCAAGCTCGCGCTGTGGCGCGACGGCGAGGGCGTGCTGCATGCGCTCGAGGACCGCTGCCCGCACCGCGGCGCGCCGCTGTCGCAGGGCGTGGTGCTCGGCGACCGGCTCTCGTGCCCCTACCACGGCGTGGAGGTGCGGCACGACGGCGTGGTCACGCGCGTGCCCGGCAGCCCGGGCTGCAAGCTCGAGGGCTCGAAGGCCACGCGCCACTTCCACGTGCAGGAGCGCGCCGGGGCCGTGTTCCTCTACAACGCGAAGGAGCCGGTCGACGTGCCGCCGCCGCTGGTGCTGCCCGAGCAGCTGACCGACGACGCCGAGTATTCGAGCTTCCTCTGCTACACCGAGTGGAAGGGCGACTACCGCTACGTGCTCGACAACGTGATGGACCCGATGCACGGCACCTACCTGCACAAGCAGTCGCACTCGATGGCCGAGGGCGACTCGAGCGCCAAGTTCGGCATCCGGCCGACCGACATCGGCTTCGTGTTCGAGAAGGAAGGCCAGCGCAACGTCAACTTCGACTGGACCGAATGGGCCGACACCGGCATCCACTGGATGCGGCTGGAGATCCCGTATCCGAAGACCGGCGGCCCCGGCGGCAACTTCATCATCGTGGGCGCCTTCGCGCCGATCGTGAAGGGCATGACCGCCACCTTCTTCTGGCGCGTGCGCAAGCTGGCGCCGGGCTGGCAGCGCGACACCTGGCGCTTCCTCTACCGCAACCGGCTCGAGGCGCGCCACTGGCACGTGCTCGAGCAGGACCGCGTGATGCTCGAGGAGATGGAGGCCGACGCCAACCAGCACGAGAACCTCTACCAGCACGACCTGGGCATCGTGCGGCTGCGCCGCCACATGCGCAACCTGGCGGTGGCGCAGCTCGCGGAAGCGGCCGAGCCGGTCACCGCCTGAGCGAGGAAGCGATCGCCATGTCTTCTCCCACGCTGAACGCCCTCGTGCACACGATGCGCTACGAGGCCGACGGCATCGTGAGCGTCGAGTTCCGGCCGGCCACGCCCGCGGTGGAGTTTCCCGCCTTCGAGGCCGGCTCGCACATCGACCTGCACCTGCCCAACGGCCTGGTGCGCAGCTATTCGCTGTGCAATCCGGCCAGCGACCGCCAGCGCTACGTGGTGGGCGTGCTCAACGACCGCAAGAGCCGCGGCGGCTCGCGCTACGTGCACCAGCAACTGCGCGTGGGCATGACCCTGCCGATCTCGGCGCCGCGCAACAACTTCGCGCTCGAGGAGGACGCTCGGCGCTCGGTGCTGGTGGCTGGCGGCATCGGCGTCACGCCCATCTGGTGCATGCTGCAGCGGCTCGCGTCGCTCGGGCGGCCGGTCGAGCTGGTCTATTGCGCGCGCAGCCGCAAGGAAGCGGCCTTCGTCGAGGCCATCGAGGCGCTGGCGCGCGAGAAGGCCATCGAACTCAGCTGGCACTTCGACGACGAGCAGGGCGCGCCGCCCGATCTCGCGAAGCTGCTGGCCGGGCGCGGCGACGACAGCCACTACTACTGCTGCGGGCCCACGTCGATGCTCGATGCCTTCGAACGCAGCTGCGAGCAACTGGCCTATGCCAACGTGCACATCGAGCGCTTCGCCGCCGTGCATGTGGAGGCACCGGCCGCGACGCAGGGCTGCGTGGTGGCCTGCGCGAAGAGCGGGCGCGAGATCGAGGTGCCCGCGGGCAAGTCGATCCTCGACAGCCTGATCGATGCCGGCCTCGACCCCGACCACAGCTGCAAGGAAGGCGTGTGCGGCGCCTGCGAGACGGCCGTGCTCGAGGGCGAGGTCGAGCACCACGACGGCATCCTCACCAAGGCCGAACGCGCGGCCAACAAGACCATGATGATCTGCGTGTCGCGCTGCAAGGGCGCGCGTCTGGTGCTCGATATCTGATTCCCCCAAGGCCTCAGGCCAGAAGAAAAACCACCCGAGACATTCCATGAAAAAGTACTTGCTCACGCTGGTTTCGATCAGCGCGGCTGGCGGAGCGCTGGCCCAATCCTCCCTCACGATCTTCGGCGTGGTCGACGCCGCCGCCACCTACACGCGCGGCAGCGGGCCCGGCGCGGGCAGCAAGACGCAGCTCACGAACAGCGGCAACATGTTCAGCCGGCTCGGATTCCGCGGCACCGAGGACCTCGGTGGCGGCCTGTCGGCGGGCTTCTGGCTCGAGATGGGGCTGCAGAACGACAGCGCGCTGGGCTTTCCCTCGAACTCGAACAACCAGGCCAGCGGCAACGGCACGCCCGGCGTGCTGAGCTTCAACCGCCGCGCCACCGTGAGCCTCGCGGGGCCGTTCGGCGAGATCCGCCTGGGCCGCGACTACGTGCCGGCGTTCTGGAACACCGCGATCTACGACCCCTTCGGCACCGGCGGCGGCATCGGCGCCAACCAGCTGTACTTCTCGGGGCTGGGCGGCCTCACCGCGCCGACCGGTACGCGTGCTTCCAACAGCGTGGGCTACCTGCTGCCGGGCGGCCTCGGCGGCTTCTACGGCCAGGTGATGTACGCGATGGGCGAGAACGAGTCGACCTCGGTGCTGCCGGGCACGCTGGTGTCGAACAAGCGCGACGGCAACCATGCGGGCCTGCGCCTGGGCTATGCCGACGGCGGCTTCAACATCGCGCTGGCCACAGGCAAGACGCGCTACGCGAGCGGCGACCTGCGCGTGACCAACCTCGGCGCCTCCTACGCCTTCGGCCCGTCGCTGATGAATTTCAAGCTCACGGGCGAGCTCTACAGCGAGTCGAAGGGCTCCGCCGATGCCAAGGGCGCGCTGATCGGCTTCCATCTGCCGATCGGGCCGGGCGAGATCAAGGGCTCGTATGCGCGCTACCGGCTCGAGCCCTTCGGCGCGCTGCGCAATCCCACCTCGTCGAAGCTCGCGCTGGGCTACGTGCACAACCTGTCGAAGCGCACCGCGCTCTACGCCACCGTGGCGCGCATCAGCAACAGCAACGGCGCGGCCGCGGCCCTCACGGGCGCGATCACGGCGCCGAACCGGTCCTCGAGCGGCACCGAGTTCGGCATGCGCCACATGTTCTGAGAGGGCGAACGCGCCCGGAAAGTCCCATGCGAAGCCAGAGCAAGAACCTCCGCTGGTACGGCGTGATCACGCTGTTCCTGATCGTCGCGATCTCCTACGTGGACCGCATCAACATCGCGGTGCTGATCACCGACGCCGACTTCCTGCGCCACGTGGGCATCGCGCCGGACGACCGGGTGCGCCAGGGCTTCCTCGCGACGGCCTTCATGCTCGGCTACGGCATCTCGGCCTTCGTGCTCACGCCGTTCTGCTCGGCGCTGTTCGGCGTGCGGCGCAGCCTGATCTATGGCCTCGTGTTGTGGGGCGTGGTGACCTGGGCCTCGCCGCTGTTCCACAGCTACGGGCTGCTGCTGGCCTCGCGCGTGCTGCTGGGCGTGTCGGAAGGGCCGCTGTTCTCGCTCGCCTCGTCGTACATCAAGGCGCATTTCCGCGGCGACGAGAACGGCAAGCCCAACGCGATCGTCAACATGGGCACCGGGCTCGGGCTGGCGCTGGGTTTCCCGCTCGTGGGCTGGCTGCTCGCGCAGTACGCCTGGGACAGCTCGTTCCACGTGCTGGGCGTGCTCAACATCGTGCTGGGCATTCCGCTCGTGCTGGCCTTCGTGCGCATGCCGGCCGGGCAGGGCGATGCGATAGCGCCGAAGTCCTTCGGCGACGCGATGGCGCGCGTGGGCGGCATCGTGAAGGGCGCGCTGCACACGCGCCACCTGTTCCTGATCACGCTGCTGACCTCGGCCGCGCTGGCCTACCTCTGGGGCAGCAGCAACTGGCTGCCGACCTACCTGCGCGAGGCGCGCGGCTTCTCGCTGCGCGAGATGGGCTGGCTGGCCTCGCTGCCGCAGTACGCGACCGTGCTCGCGGTGTTCGTCGGCGGTGTGCTGGTCGACCGGCTGGGCCGCGCGCGCGTGCCCTTCATCTTCATGGGCGCCAGCGCGGGCGTGGCGCTGTCGGTGCTGCTGGCGATCAGCGCGCACGATCCCTACGTGGCGGCCTGCTGCCTGGTGGCGGCGAACTTCTTCTGGGGCCTGCAGAGCCCGGCGATCCCGAGCACGGTGCAGCACTGCGCGCGGCCCGAGCACACGGCCAGCGCCTTCGGCGTGACCAACGGCGTGGGCAGCCTGGTGGCCGGCTTCATGCCGGTGCTGATGGGCGGGGTGATCGGCGCGCTGTCCTCGGCCGGCGCGGCGGGCCATGGCGCGGGCGGCGGATCGGCCGCGGGTTTCTTCGCGGGCTTCGCGCTCTTGATCGGCACGCAGGTGGTGGTGTTCGGCTGCGGGCTGGCGCTGTGGCGGCGCGACCGGGTGCCGCGGGCGGTGGAAGGACTGGACGGGGTTTCTTCCCGGCTGTCCTGAGCCGCAGAGAACCGTTCACGCCGAGCGTGTCGAAGCGCCGCGCAAGGCTTCGACAGGCTCAGCCCGAACGGTTTCTCGTCGATCGAGCGCGCGGCAGCTTCAGGGCGCGACGCTCGCGCCCTCGATGCCATGGCGCTGCAGCGCGTCGGCCACGAAGCCGCTGGACTTCATCTCTTCCACGAAGGCCGCGAGCAGCGCCTGGGCCTCGGCGCCGCGGCTGGCCGGCGTGCCCATGGCCTGCTGGATCACCATGAAGCGGCCCGGCAGCAGGCGCACGCCCGAGGACCGTCGCGCCTCGGTCTCGAGCAGCTGGCGGATGCCGGCGGCCACGTCGACCTGGCCCGCGCGCAGCGCCGAGAGCACGGCCTGCGCGCCCTGCACGCGGACCAGTTCGGCCTGGCGGATCTCGCGCGTGAGGAACAGGTCGTAGGCGCTGCCCGCGCCGACCGCGATGCGGTGGCCGGCCTCGTCGACCTGCGCGTTGTCCTGCAACTCGGAGCCGTCGCGCACCAGGTAGCTGCCCTCGATCAGCACATAGGGCGCGGTGAAGCGCAGGCCCTCGCTGCGCGCCGGATCGATCGCGAAGAAGCCGATGTCGGCGCGCTCGGCCTTCACCGCGTCGACCGAGGCCGCGGCCTTGTCGAACACCACCAGCTCCACGCCCACGCCGAGGCGGCGCGCGAATTCGTGGGCCAAGTCGATCGACACGCCCACGGGCTGGTAGCTCACCGGGTGCTTGTTGGCCAGGATCGGATTGCCGAGGTTGATCGAGGCGCGCAGCGTGCCGCTGGGCGCGAAGGCGGTGACGAGGGCGGGGGAGATCTGGGTCATGGCAGTGCGTCGGGGAGGGCGCGCGGGCGCCGGGGCGTGGCCCCCGGAGTTTACGGGCGCGGCCGAAATTCCTACTGCGCCTACAGGTTCTCACTCACCGGACTTTCAGCCTCATCGCGTAGGCTTCGGGTATCCCAAGAAAAATAGCTGCCAGGCTGTCGCCCATCGTGCCGATCTCCACCTTTCTCGTCGAAGACAACCCCCTCATCCGCCACAACCTCATCGCCGCCATGGAGGATGAAGCCGACATCCTGCTGGTCGGCACGGCCGCCACCGAGGCCGAGGCCATCGAGCGGCTCGACGCCTGCGACCCGCCGTGGGAGCTGCTGGTGGTCGACCTGTTCCTCGAGGAGGGCTCGGGCCTGGGCATCGTCAAGCGCTACCGCGAGCGCCGCGCCGGCCAGCGCGTGGTGGTGCTGACCAACTACGGCACCGACGACATCGCGGGCTGGGCGCGCGAGCTCGGCGCCGACGCGGTGTTCGACAAGTCGGCCGGGCTCGACGACTTCTTCTCGTTCTGCGCCGGACTCGGGGTCGAGGCCCCGGGCGCCCGCTGATGGCGGCGCCCCGGCCGGCCGCCTCGGTCGCGCTGCAGCCGCTGCGCGAGGCCACGCGCGACCTGCACCATGCGCTCGACAGCCAGCTGCGCATCGGCGGCGACGAGGCCACGCTGGCCGACTATGCCGCGCACCTGCGCGCGCTGCGGCCCTGGCTGGGCGCGGTGCGCACCGCGCTCGCGGGCTCGGGCGTGGCGGCGCTCGAGGCGGTGGCGCGGCAGCTCGGGTTGCGGCTCGAGGCGCTCGAACTCGACCTGCGCGACGCGCAGGCCGCCGGGCCGGCCACGCTGCCCGCACCGCCCGATGCGGGCGCGCTCGCCGCGCAGGCCACCGACCCCGGCTTCGCCTGGGGCCTGGCCTATGTGGTCGAAGGCTCACGCCTGGGCGGCAGCGTCATGCACCGCCGGCTGGCGCCGCGGCTCGCGCCGCATCCGATGCGCTACTTCGCGCCGGTCGGCGCCGAGGACGGCACGCCCGCGCACTGGCGCCATTTCGTCGCCCAGCTCGGCGAGGCACTGCGCGATGCGGCCGCCGTCCGGTCGGCGCAGCGCGGCGCGGTGGCGGGCTTCGAGGCGCTGATGCCGTGCTTCGGTCTCGCGCGCGACGGCGGAACCGCGCCGTCTCCAAGCCGCGACCCCAGCCTTCACGCCACGTAGGAATCCGCTGACGCGACCCCCCCTGGGGCCGCTGGCATGATCGATTCGACCTCGATTCGTTCTTCCTCCAATACCGCGCCGGCCCGTCCGGCCTCGTTTTCCGCCCCGAAAGTGCCAGCTCCCCCCACGTCATCGAACCCCCACCCAGGCGCTGCTCGCGGCGGCGTCGATGCGGTCGACCTGACGAGCTGCGATCTCGAGCCGATCCGCGTGCCCGGTTCGATCCAGCCGCATGGCCGGATGCTGGTGCTGGCGGCCGAAGGGCTGGATCGGCTGGCCTGGAGCGACAACTGGCCCGAGGGCGAAGCCGCCGCCGCGGCGCAGGCCCTGCGCGCCGTGGTGCTGCCGCCGCTGCAGCCCGGCGCCTCGCCGGTGTCGCTGGGCGCGCTCGACATCGCCGGCCGCGCGCTCGACGTGGCGGTGCACCGCACCGAGCAGCACCTGATCGCCGAGTTCGAGGCCGCGAAGCCGGCCGCGGGCAACGAGGCGCCGATCTATGCGCTGAGCCGTATCCTGCTGCCCGCGCTGCAGCAGGCGCGCGACGTGGACGAGCTCGCCGGCCTGGTAGCGCGCGCGATGAAGCAGCTCACGGGTTTCGGCCGCTGCCTGGTCTACCGCTTCGATGCCGCGGGCCACGGCGAGGTGCTGGCCGAGGCCGCCGACGCGGGCTACGACAGCTACGTCGGCCATCACTTCCCGGCCTCCGACATCCCGCAGCAGGCGCGCGCGCTCTACCTGGTCAACCACTTCCGGCTGATCGCCGACGCGAACTACCAGCCGGTGCCGCTGGTCTCGAGCGACGCGGCGCTGGCGCCGGCCGACATCGACCTCTCGCAGGCGCAACTGCGCAGCGTGTCGCCGATCCACCTCGAGTACATGCGCAACATGGGCACCCTGGCCTCGATGTCGGTGTCGATCGTGGTGCGCGGCCGGCTCTGGGGCCTGATCTCCTGCCACGACCACGACCCGCGCTTCCTCGACACCGCGACCCGGCTGGCCTGCGAGCACATGGGCCAGCTGCTGTCGATGCAGATCGACGCCAAGGAGACCCACGGCGAGGTGGCCGAGCGGCTCGAGCTGCGCCAGCTCACGCTGCAGACCGTGTCGCAGCTCGCCGACAGCGATGCCACCTTGCGCCGGCTGGTCGAGGAAGGCTCGCTGCTGCTGCGCGTGGCGCGCGCCACCGGCGCGGCCGTGGTGCTCGACGACGCGGTCTGGACCGTGGGCGACGTGCCCGACGAGGCGCGGATCCAGGAGCTCGCGCACTGGATCGCCGGGCTCGGCGTCGAGGTCTACGACAGCGACTCGCTGGCCACCCACTTCAAGCCCTTCGCCGACTGCCAGGCGGTCGCGGCCGGCGTGCTGGCCATCTCGATCTCGCAGGTGCACCGCCACCTGATCCTGTGGTTTCGGCCCGAGATCGTGCAGACGGTGCAATGGGCCGGCGATCCGCGCAAGCCGATGGTGCCGAGCGGCCAGCGCATGCATCCGCGGCTGAGCTTCCAGAGCTGGGTCGAGCACATCCGCGGTCGCTCCAATCCCTGGTCGGCGGCCGAGGTGGGCGCGGCCGTCGAGCTGCGCCAGGCGCTGATCGGCATCGTGCTGCGGCGCGCCGAGGAACTGGCGGCCGTGGCGACCGAGCTGGGGCGCGTCAACCGCGAGCTCGAAGCCTTCTCGTACACCGTCTCGCACGACCTGCGCGCGCCCATGCGTCACATCGCGGGCTATGTCGACCTGGTGACGCAGACCGAGGGCCAGCAGCTGACCGACCGCGCGCGCCGCTACCTGGGGCACGTGAAGGACGCGGCCGCCTTCGCGGGCCAGATGGTCGACGCGCTGCTCGACTTCTCGCGCATGGGCCGCGCCGCGCTGCAGAAGCGCGCGGTCGACACGCCCTCGCTGGTCGAGGGCCTGGTGCGCGAGCTGGTGCGCATCGAGCCGGGGCGTCACATCGAATGGCACGTCGAGCCCGACCTGCCGCCGCTGCATGCCGACCCGCTGCTGCTGCAGGTCACGGTGCGCAACCTGCTGGCCAACGCGGTCAAGTACTCGCGCACCCGCGAGCCCGCCGTGATCACGGTGCGCGCGGTGCGCAATGCCGCCGGCACCGGCCTCGAGGTCGAGGACAACGGCGTGGGCTTCCAGATGAAGTACGTCGACAAGCTGTTCGGCGTGTTCCAGCGGCTGCACCAGGCCGAGGAATTCGAGGGCACGGGCATCGGCCTGGCCAACGTGAAGCGGATCGTGGAGCGGCATGGCGGCACGGTGTGGGCGCGCGGCGAACTCGGCGCGGGCGCCTGCTTCGGCTTCGTGCTGCCGGGCCCGGACACGGAAGCCGGCAAGACAATCAACGGAACTGACGGAGAAGAGGATGCTTAAGCCGATCCTGCTGGTCGAAGACGACAAGCGCGACCTGGAACTCACCCTGGTGGCGCTCGAGCGCAGCCAGCTTGCGAACGACGTGGTCGTGCTGCGCGACGGCGCGCAGGCGCTCGACTACCTCAAGCGCGAGGGCGAGCATGCGGACCGTGCCGAGGGCAATCCGGCCGTGATCCTGCTCGACCTCAAGCTGCCGAAGGTGACCGGGCTCGAGGTGCTGCAGGAGGTGCGCGCCTCCGCCGCGCTGCGCAGCATCCCGGTGGTGATGCTGACCTCGTCGCAGGAGGAGTCGGACGTGCTGCGCAGCTACGAGCTCGGCGTCAACGCCTATGTGGTCAAGCCGGTGGCTTTCGACCGGTTCGTCTCGGCGATCGCCGACCTCGGGGTGTTCTGGGCCGTGCTCAACGAACCGCCGCCGGGGTCGCTCAAGGCCACCCGGCGCCATGAGTAGCGGCACGTCTTCCACGACGGCCCCCGACATCCTCGTCCTCGAGGATTCGCGCTTCGACGTCGAGCTGCTGACCGAGGCCCTGATCGCCGCGCTGCCCGAGGCACGCGTGACCGTGGTGTGCGACGAGGAGGGCTTCACGGGCGCGCTGGAAAGCGCGCGCTACCAGCTGATCCTGTCGGACTACGAGCTGCCGGGCTTCTCGGGCGCGCATGCGCTCGAGATCGCGCGCGCGGTGGCGCCGCTCACGCCCTTCATCTTCGTCTCGGGCGTGATCGGCGAGGACAACGCGGTCGAGCTGCTCAAGCGCGGCGCCACCGACTACGTGAGCAAAGGCCGCCTGGCGCGGCTGCCGGTGGTGATGGAGCGCGCGCTCAAGGAGGCGGCCGACCGCGAGGCCAAGCAGGCGGCCGAGGCCAAGCTGCGCGTGGCGCACGAGATCTTCGGCGCCGCCGAGGCGCGCCGGCTGGCGCTGATCGAACTCAGCGACCGCATCCGCGACATGGACGGCATCTGCGAGATCGCCTACACCGCCTCGCAGATGCTGGGCACGCAACTGGGGGTGGACCGCGCGGGCTACGGCCTGGTGAACACGGCGGCCGAGACCATCGAGATCGAGCGCGACTGGACCGCGCCGGGCGTGAGCAGCCTGGCCGGCACGCTGCGCTTTCGCGACTACGGCAGCTACATCGACGACCTGCGCCGCGGCACGACCGTGGTCTTCGCCGATGCCCACGAGGACCCGCGCACGCGCGCCAATGCCGCCGCGCTCGACGGCATCGGCGCGCGCGCCGTGGTCAACATGCCGCTGACCGAACGCGGCGGGCTGGTGGGGCTGCTCTTATCTCAACCACGGCAGCGCGCGCCCCTGGTCGCGCGACGAGCTCGATTTCATCGGCGAGGTCGGCGAGCGCATCCGCTCGGCGATCGCGCGGCGCGAGGCGCAGCTCGAGCTGCAGGCCTTCGCCGAATCGCTGGCGCGCGAGGTCGAGGTGCGCACGCGCGAGCGCGACCGCACCTGGGAACTGAGCCAGGACCTGCTGGCCGTGGCCAATGACCAGGGCCGTTTCGAGAGCGCCAATCCGGCCTGGGAGGCGGTGCTCGGCTGGAGCCGCCAGGAGCTGATGGCGATGCCGTTCCGCGAGCTGGTGCATCCGGACGACCTCGAGGCCACCGAGGCCGAACTCGCGCGGCTGGCCCGCGGCGAGCGCACGCGCGGCTTCGAGAACCGCTACCGCGCCAAGGACGGCAGCTACCGCTGGCTGTCGTGGACCGCGGTGCCCGACGGCGGCCTCAACTACTCGGCCGCGCGCGACATCACCGAGCAGAAGGAACGCGCCGCGGAACTCGAGACGGCGCGCGAGCAGCTGCGCCAGAGCCAGAAGCTCGAGGCCGTGGGCCAGCTCACGGGCGGCCTGGCGCACGACTTCAACAACCTGCTGGCGGCCATCGGCGGCAGCCTGGAACTGATGCGCCGGCGCGGGCTCGAGGGCCGGCAGGCCGACCTCGAGCGCTACATCGGCGTGGCGCACGGCGCCGTCAAGCGCGCGGCCGCGCTCACGCACCGGCTGCTGGCCTTCTCGCGCCGGCAGACGCTGGAGCCCAAGTCGGTCAACCTCAACCGCCTGGTGAGCGGCATGGAGGACCTGCTGCGCCGGACCATGGGGCCCGCCATCGCGCTCGAGACCGTGGCCGCGGTCGGGCTGTGGAACGTGCATGCCGATCCGAGCCAGCTCGAGAACGCGCTGCTCAACCTGTGCATCAACGCGCGCGACGCCATGCCCGAGGGCGGCACGCTGGTGGTCGAGACCGCCAACCGCTGGGTCGATGCGCGCAGCGCGCCGGGCCGCGACCTGCCGGCGGGCCAGTACGTCTCGCTCACGGTCAGCGACAACGGCGTGGGCATGAGCCCCGAGGTGGTGGCGCGCGCCTTCGATCCCTTCTTCACCACCAAGCCGATCGGCATGGGCACCGGGCTCGGGCTGTCGATGATCTACGGCTTCGCCAAGCAGTCGGGCGGGCAGGTGCGCATCTATTCCGAGGTCGGCAAGGGCACCTCGGTCAGCATCTACCTGCCGCGCCACGACCGCAAGGAGGAGCGCGCGGACGAGGCCGAGCAGGTCGAGACCGCGCCGCGTGCCGACCGCGGCGACACCGTGCTGGTGGTCGACGACGAGGCCTCGCTGCGCATGCTGATCGTCGAGGTGATGCAGGGGCTGGGCTATGCCACGCTCGAGGCCGGCGACGGCGCCGACGCGCTGCGCATCCTCGAATCGAACCAGCGCATCGACCTGCTGCTGACCGACGTCGGCCTGCCCGGCGGCATGAACGGCCGCCAGGTGGCCGATGCCGCGCGCACGCTGCGCGCCGGCCTCAAGGTGCTGTTCATCACCGGCTATGCCGAGAACGCGGTGCTGAGCCATGGCCACCTGGCGCCCGGCATGCACGTGATGACCAAGCCCTTCGAGATGGATGCGCTGGCCAAGCGGGTCAAGACGCTGATCGAGTCGCGCTGAGGGCAGGGATGTTCGCCCGCCGCTAGGATCGGCGGGTCCTTCGCATCCTCCTCGGCGCCATGACCCAACTCTCGCCCCTGCTGCTCATCGCCGGCGTCTACCTCGCCGTGCTCGCGAGCCCGGGCCCCAACTTCTTCATCCTGAGCCAGATGGCGCTCGACGGCCGGCAGCGCGAATCGCGCTACGTGGTGCTGGGGCTCACGACCGGCTCGATCTTCTGGGTCGTGCTCTCGCTCGCGGGCATGTCCACCCTGATGGCTCACCACCCGTGGCTGGCCTCGGCCGTGCGCCTGCTCGGCGCGAGCTACCTGGTCTGGTATGGCGCGAGCCTGCTGTGGCGCGCCGTGGCCCGGCCCGCGAAGACCGCCGCGGGCACTGCGCGCCGTGCGCCCGCGAGCACGCGCAGCGATGCGCGCGGCGCCTACCGCGCGGGCCTGCTGACCGGCATCACCAACCCCAAGGGCGCGGCCTTCTGGACCAGCGTGTTCGCGACCCTGGTGCCCGCGCAGGCCGCGGGCTGGTTCTATCCCGCCACCATCGTGATGGTGGCCGTGCTCTCGCTGCTGTGGCACTTCGGGATCACCGTGGTGTTCGGCGCCGAGGCGATCCGCGCGCGCTACCTGCGCGTGGAGCGCTGGGTCGATGGCGTGGCCGGCGGCATGCTGGTCATGCTGGGGCTGCAGCGGATCGTGGCCAGATAGGCGCTCAGGCCGCGGCGGCTTCGGGCAGCTTCGCGACCACCTTGATCTCGAAGTCGAAGCCGTAGAGCCAGGTCACGCCGATGGCGGTGGCCGTGGGATGCGGCGCATCGCCCCAGAACTCGGCGAGCACCAGGTTCCAGATGCGCTCGAACTTCGAGGCCGGATCGACGATGAAGACGGTCACGTCGATCACGTCGGCGAAGCTGGCGCCGGCCGCCGCGAGCACGGCATTCAGGTTCTCAAAGGCCAACCGGACCTGGGCCTCGAGCTCGGGTTCGGGCGAACCGTCGGGCCGGCTGCCGACCTGGCCCGAGACGAACAGCAGGCCGTTGGCGCGCACGGCCGGCGAATAGCGGTGGCGCTCGTAGAGCGCCTGGCGGCCGGCGGGGAAGACGACATCGCGTGCGGAGGACATGGGATTCACTTTCTTCGATGGTTGCGGATGCAGTGAATCTAGGTGTTCGCCCTTTGCGGATAAACGGGCAAGACGCACAATGACTGTTTGGTAACCCCAAACAATCGGGCGACGAGATGGACCGTTTCGATGCGATGCAGGCCTTCGCGCGCGTGGTGGAAGCCGGCAGCTTCACCAAGGCGGCGCAGACCCTGCACATGAGCAAGACCACCGTGACCCAGCTGGTCCAGCAGCTCGAGGCGCGGCTGCGCGTGAAGCTGCTGCACCGCACGACGCGGCAGATCAAGGTCACGGCCGAGGGCACGCTCTACTACGAGCGCGTGGTGCGCCTGCTGGCCGACCTCGAGGACGCCGACACCAGCCTGGCCAGCGCCACCGCCTCGCCCAAGGGGCGGCTGCGCATCGACGTGCCAGCCCCGCTGGCGCGGCTGATCCTGGTGCCGGCGCTGCCGGCCTTCCATGCGCGCCATCCCGAGATCCAGCTTGACCTCGGCGTGAGCGACCGCGTGGTCGACGTGATCGGCGACAACGTCGACTGCGTGCTGCGCGGCGGCGAGCTCACCGACTCCTCGCTGGTGGCGCGCCGCGTGGGCGACCTGCGGCTCGGCGTCTATGCGGCGCCCGGCTACCTGGCGCGCGCGGGCACGCCCGTGCATCCGCGCGAGCTCGAGGACTCGCACCATCGCATCGTCGGCTTCCTGCGCTCGCGCAGCGGCACGCTGGCGCCGATCGCGCTGTCGCGCGCGGGCGAGCAGTTCGTGCCGCGGGGCCGCCACGTGGTCGCGCTCGACGACGGCAACGCCTATGCCGCGGCCGGCGTCGCGGGCATGGGCGTGCTCTGGCTGCCGCGCTACATGGCGACGGCGCACCTCGCCAGCGGCGAGCTGGTGCCGCTGTTCGAGGACTGGGAGGTGGCTTCGATGCCGCTGTACCTGGTGTTCCCGCCGAACCGGCACCTGAGCGCGAAGCTGCGCGTGTTCATCGACTGGGTCGACGAACTGATGGCGAAGCATGCGCCGCTTGCGGTGCCGGGCGGCTCATGAAGCGGCGCGCGCCTCAACGCGAGGCCAGCGGCTCCAGCCCCGTCTTCGCGATCGTCGGCGCGCTGGCCGGCGAGTTCAGGTAGCGGATCAGTTCGCGCGCGGCCTCGGGCTGTGTCGACGCGGTGGCGATGCCGGCCGAGAACACCGTCACCTGCTGCACCTCGGCCGGCAGCGGGCCGACGTAGTCGATGCCCTCGATCGGCAGCAGTTCGCTGACCTGCTGCAGGCCGAGCGCCGCGTCGCCGCGCGCCACCACGCTGCCCACGCGCTCGCTGAGGATGCGGCGGCTCTTGGGCTTGACCTGGGCCTCGAGGCCGAGCTTCCTGAGCAGCTCGGTCTCGTAGTAGGTGCCGCTGGCGCTGGCCGAATAGGCGATCGAGGGCGCCGCGAGCAGGGTGCGCTTGAGCGCCTCGACGCTCGAGATGTCGGGCCTGGGCGCGCCCTTGCGCACCGCGAAGCCGATCGAGGAACGCACCAGGTCGACCTGGCTGCCGGGTCGCACCTGGCCCTGCGCGACCAGCGCATCGAGCGCGGGCCGGGCCAGGATCACGACATCGACCGGCTCCTTGCGCGCGAGGCGGCTCGGAATGGAGTCGTTGGCATTGCCCATCGAGGCGCCGTAGGCGGTCTTCACCGCGCGGCCGCTGGCGCGCTCGAAGCCGGGCGCAGTTCGTTGTAGGCGGCGGTGAAGCCGCCCGAGGTCATCACGTGGAGCTCGGGCTTCGGTGCCGGCGGCGTGCCGCCGGGGCTGCCGCAGCCGGCGAGCGCGAGCCCGAGGGCCGCGCCGAGCAGGGCACGGCGCGTGAAGGCTGCGAGGCGAGGGGGCTGGATGGTCATGGTGTCTCCTGTGTCGATGTCGCGTCCGCCATCGTAGGAGCCCTGGCTGTCAATCCGCCGTCAGCGCAGCGCGGGTCTTCACCGAGGCGGTGGCACCCCGCTCGATGCCTTCGCGCGCGAGCGGCAGCCGCACCGTCACCAGCAGGCCCGGGCCGGGCCGGGTCTCGCCGAGCGCGATGCTGCCGCCGTGCGCCTCGGTGGCCGAGCGCACGATCGCGAGGCCCAGGCCGCTGCCGGTCTGGGTCTGGTCGGGGTCGCGGAAGAAGCGGTCGAACACGCGCTCGCGCAGCGCGGGCGGAATGCCCGGGCCCTGGTCGGCCACGCTCAGCTCGGCCTGCGCGCCGTCGCGCCGCAGGCCCACGGTCACGGTCGATCCCGGCGGCGCGTACTTGGTGGCGTTGTCGATCAGGTTGTCGATCATCGACACCAGACTGTCGCGGTCGCCGGCCACCGGCGCGGGGTCGTCGCTCAGCAGTTCGACCTCCACGCCGCGCGTGCGCGCGAGCACCGACAGCGCGGCCAGCCGTTCCTGCACCAGGTCGTCGAGGCGCAGCAGCGCGGGGCGCGGCGCCGACACCTGGGCCGCGCTGCGCATCAGGTGCAGCAGCTGGTTCACCAGCCGCTCGGCGCGCGCGCTGGCGCTGACTATGCGCGCCATCAGCTCCTGCTGGCGCGCGGGCGGCACCGCCTCGGGCTGCGCCTGCAGGCCCTGCAGCGCCTCCACGTTCACGCGCAGCGCCGCGATCGGCGTGCGCAGCTCGTGCGCGGCATCGGCGATGAAGCTCTGCTCGCGCTCCATGCTCGCGCGCAGCCGCTGCATCAGCGCGTTGAAGTTGTCGACCAGCGGGCGCAGCTCGTCGTGGCGCGTCTGCGTGGCGAGCGGCGCGAGCTCGCGCACGTCGCGCGACGCGATCTCGCGCGCCACCTTGCGCCAGGGCCGCAGCGCGAGCCGGATCGACAGCCAGGCCGGCAGCAGCAGGAAGGGCACGCTGATGACCAGCGGCAGGATGTAGTAGCCGCGCGAATGGAAGGTCAGCCACATCTGCGGGCCGGCCGGCAGCACCAGCGCGACGCGCGTGGCGCCGTCCTCGCTCTCGAGCGAGCGCGTGCGCCACTGCTTGCCCTGCGCGGTCACGTCCTCGGGCACGCCGAGGCGGCTGTTGGCGATGTCGACGGGCACGCCGTCCGAGTGGTAGACCAGCCGGCCGTGCTGCCACACCAGCAGGCTCGGCGAGAGCGAGGGATCGTTGTCGCTGCCCATGGTCTCGCGCAGCGCGGTGTCCATGCGCTGGAGGCTCTCGGCCAGCGCGGCGGGCCGGTCGGCCAGGTTGTGCGCCACCGACAGCACGCTGCGGTGCGAGGTGTCGACCATGCCCATGTCCTCGGTCAGCGAGGTGCCGAGCACCAGCCCCACCGCGATGCTCCACAGCAGCGTGAGCATCGCCACCTGCGCCAGCATCAGCCGGCGCACCAGCGTCGGCCGCAGCAGCCGGCGCCAGCCGCGCGGGGCGTCGGAGGCTGCCGCCAAGGCCGTCAAGACGACGTTCCCGGCAGCCTCAGCGCGGCCTGGTCGATCACGTAGCCGATGCCGCGCACGGTGCGGATGTAGCCGTCGCCGATCTTGCGGCGCAGGTTCGAGATGTGGACTTCGAGCACGTTGCTGCCATGGGTCTGCCAGGCCGGCAGCACCTGCTGCTCGAGCATGCGCCGCGTGATCACGCGGTCGGTGCGCTTGATCAGCAGGCTCAGCAGCTTGAACTCGCTGCGCGACAGGTCGACCGGCTGGCCGTTGACCTGCACGCGCTGCGTGGGTTCGTGCAGCCACAGGCCGCGCACCTCGAAGGTCACGCCGTCGCTGCCGTAGCTGCGGCGCGCGAGCGCGCGCACGCGCGACAGCATCTCGGCGAGAACGAAAGGTTTCACCAGGTAGTCGTCGGCACCGTTGTCGAGCCCGAGCAGGCGGTCGTCGAGCGCATCGCGCGCGCTGAGGATCAGCACCGGCAGCCGCGATTCGGCGCGCCGCACGTGCTGCAGCAGGCCAAGGCCGTCGCCGTCGGGCAGGCCCAGGTCGAGCAGCAGCAGGTCGCAGCCCTCGCCATCGAGGATGCGCCGCGCATCCTCGATGCGGCGCACCCACACCACCTCCATGCCCTGCGTCTGCAGCGCCACGCGGATGCCGGTCGCGAGGTCGAAATCGTCTTCCACCACAAGTATCTTCATGAATGCAATCTAACCGTCGAAGCTGAAGAAATTCCTAATGCTTCTCGACCAGGCCCGAAAGGTGCAAGGCCGTACGAGCTGCCGAATCTTCAGCAGATCTTCATCTGCGTTGCCCACGATCCAGCAGGCTCGCGCGTTGCTCCACCGGCCGGCCTGTGCGCCGGCATCGCATCCCCCGGTCCTTCCTCGCCCTTCGACGATGTCCCTCGACGCCACTTCCTTCCTGCCGCATTTCCGCTCGGCCCAGGCCCATGCGGCGCTCTCGCAGTCGTACGACCGCGTGCTCGCGCACTGGCCGGTGCCGGTGGAGTCGCGCCATGTCGACACGCGGCGCGGCCGCGCCCACCTGCTGGTCTGCGGCCCGGCTTACGGCGTGCCGGTGCTGCTGCTGCATGCCGAGGGCGGCAATGCCACCACCTGGGTCCACATGGCCGGCGTGCTCGCGGGCGCGCTGCGCGTGTATGCGGTCGACATCGTCGGCGATGCCGGCCGCAGCGAGGGCCGCCGCCCGGCCAGCGAGGACGACTACTGCGACTGGCTCGAGGACGTGCTGATCGGCGTCGGCCGGCCCAAGGTGGGGCTGTGCGGCGTCTCCTTCGGCGCCTGGCTCGCCGCGGCCTACATGCGGCGCTCGTTGCGCCGCGTCTCGAAGCTCGCGCTGCTGGCGCCGCCGCGCATCGGCCCGCGGCGCGTGCTGCCCGCGGCCTGCGCGCTGCTCGCGCGGATGTTTCCCAGCGACGGCAACCTGCGCCGCCTGCATGCGCTGAACTCGTCGCCGCGTGCCTGTCCGCTGCCCGAATGGGCGCTCGATGACCTGCTCGTGCGCTGGCGCAGCCAGGGCGCCGGACCGCCGCGCGCCGCGGGCCTCGGCGACGCCGAGCTGCGGCTGCTGCCGGCCGGCACCCGCGTGCTGCTCGGCGAGGACGATGCGCGGCATGCCATCGATGTCGCGAGCCGAAGGCTGCGCGTCCATGCGCCGCGTGTCGAGCTGATGGTGGTGCCCGATGCGGGGCATGCGATCGAGCTGGACCAGGCGCAGCGCGTGGGGCAGATCTTGCTCGATCACTTTCGCGGGCGCGGCTACGTGCTGTAGCGCGGTCCAAAGTCCGCAGCAGCGGTGGCGACGCGAACCAAAGAACGCGTGCGTCGCGATCAATGCAACTGCGCTGCATCAACGAAAAAAGCGTCGCCCTGTGGTTTCGATGCATCGCATCGACAGCGCGGCACCGCGCATCGCGTGAGTCCATCTTCGTACCCCGCGAAGCATCACGCATCGTTGACTCCATTCGTCGTACGACGCGCGAACAATTTGAGAGGGAAAAGTTCCGCGCTTCGTTGACGCGCAGGGGGAGCGGCAGTTAGAACTGTGCGCACTCGATGGAGGGAGAACGCGTGAAGATCTCGAACACCAAGCGCACACACTCCCGCCGTTGCGTCCTCGCTGCCGACCGCTTCATGGTCGGTGCCGGAAGACGCAAGGCGGCCGATGGGTCCGTGCCGATCGCGGCCTCGGCCATCGCACGCCGCGTGCATCGCATGCGCGCCCCTCGCTGAATCGAACGCTCCGGCTCCCGGTGCGATTCATCCTCTCGCTGCCCCGCGCATCGTCGGGTATGCACATCCTGCTGCGCATACCGAATCCGCCGATGCCGCGGATCCTCGGCCCGCCGCGTCGATCGCCGGTGCGGTCGCACGCGGCACGCGCTTGCCGCGTCCACTGAAACCGCTGCTCATGGCTGGCACTGCCTGCCTGTCGAACGATCGGTTCGACGGGAGGGTGGCGTCTTGCCGGCGCGCGAGCCTTTCACCCCCTTAACCCGCGCGCGTTCCATGCAGGAGCCGGCCACACGCCGGCAGGTGCAGGACGGCGCATGTCCCTACAAGAGGCGATCATGAAGAAATTTCTCAAGCCCGCAGTCCCGTACTTTGCCATCGGTGCAGTGACCCTTGCCGCGCTCGTGGCTTGCGGTGGCGGCGGTGGCGGCACGCCATCGTTCGGTGGCACCGGCGCCGCGCCCGACACCGGCAACGTGGTGGCGCAGAACGGCAATGCCGACGCGCCCGACGATGGCAATCCCCAGGCCGCGCCCGACGCGGCCGCGAGCAACAACATCGATCGCTCGGCCCCGCCGATGGAGCTGCCCGACACGGTCTGGCCGAAGAACTACAAGCTGTGGTTCCGGCCCGATGCGGCACTCAAGACCTTCACGGGCCGTGGCGACGTCGAGATCGAGGTGCTGAAGCCGGTCGATGCGATCGTGGTGGCCGCGCACGACCTCAAGTTCGCCAACGGCCGCACCACGCTGCGCAAGCTCTCGAGCCCGGGCGAGGCGATCGCGCTGATCCCCACGCCGCAGACGCGCGGCGACTTCGTGCAGCTGCGGCTCAACGACGGCCAGATCGCCAAGGGCAAGTACCTGCTGCACATGGAGTGGGACGGCAAGATCCAGTTCTCCGACGCCGAGTACTGCCCGCCGGCCGAGATGATCAAGAACCCGCTGTGCTCGGCCGCCACCGGCGTTTTCAAGGTCGGCCTCTCCACGCCGGAGGGCGTGAGCAGCGACGCCATCGTGACCCAGGGCGAGACCAACTTCGCGCGCCAGTGGTTCCCGGGCTGGGACGAGCCCGCGTTCCGCCACACCTTCGAGATCTCGGCCGAGGTGCCGGGCGACTGGAAGACGGTGTCGAACGGCGCGCAGAAATCGCAGACCAGATTGCCCGACGGCTACCAGCTGGTGTCGTTCGAGAAGACGCCCTCGATGCCCATGTACCTGACCTTCTTCGGCGGCGGCAAGTTCGACATCCTCGAGGACACCTTCAAGAGCCCGCTCGACGGCAAGACCATGCCGCTGCGCTGGTTCACGCCACCGGGCCGCTCGACCTGGGCCACCTTCGCGATGGAGTGGACCAAGGTCGCGATGGACTACTACTACAAGTACACCGGCATCCCGCTGCCCTTCGACAAGTTCGACACCGTGGCCGCCAACGACAGCTACGACAACAAGCCCAACACCGGCTTCGGCGGCATGGAGAACTGGGGCTCGATCTTCGAGTTCGCCGACTCGGTGCTGACCAAGCCCGGCGACACGCCCACGCTCTACTCGGTGACGGTGGTCACGCACGAGGTCGCGCACCAGTGGTTCGGCGACCTGGTCACGCTCGACTGGTGGGACAACGTGTGGCTCAACGAGTCGTTCGCGCGCTGGTTCGAAAGGCGCACCACGATCAAGTTCCACCCCGAGTACTACAGCTTCTCGGACTACGTGCTCGACAAGCACAGCGTGATCGTGGCCGACCTCAAGAACACGGCCGTGCCGGTGCAGCGCAACCTCAACGACGCGGGGTCCTTCGGCTTCATCAGCCCGTCGATCTTCGTCTACAACAAGGGCAGCCACGTGCTCGAGACGATCCAGAACTACATCGGCGAGGAGGCGATGCAGAAGGGCCTGCAGATCTACCTGAAGGACTATGCCTATGGCAACGTCACGCCCTCGCGGCTGTGGAGTTCGCTCGAGAAGGCGACCGACAAGAAGGTCAGCGCCATCGGCGACAGCCTGATCCGCCAGACCGGCGTACCGCTGCTCACGGTCGATGCGCAGTGCGCGGGCGACCGCACCTACGTGTCGATCACGCAGGAGTCGTTCCCGAACCAGAACCAGTACCCGGCCTCCACCTGGACCGTGCCCGTCACGCTGGCCTATGGCGACGCGATGGCGCAGCGCAAGACCATCGTGATGGACAACAACCGCACCAACCTCGAGCTGCCGGGCTGCACCGCGGTGCTGGCCGGGCCGACCGGGCAGGATTACTACGTGAGCAACTACAGCGCGGCCTCGTGGAGCGCGCTGCTGGCGCAGGCGCAGAACTTCGCCGACAACAAGCCGCTGCTGCTGAACATCGAGCGCGATGCCTTCCGGCTGCTCGGCGTGGGCCGCATCACGCAGGCGCAGTACGACCAGATCAAGGGCGTGCTGAACCTGCCGACCGCGCTGCTGGCCAAGACGCAGGAGAGCCAGCAGAAGATGGCGGCGGTGGACGCGGGCGCCAAGGAGGAGCACCCGCATGCGCTGCGCTTCCAGGGCAGCCTGAAGCTGCGCGAGAACCTGAAGCGCTGACGGTCCGAACCCACCCGGGCGACGCGCCCGGTGGGCCACCCATCTTTCACCGGAGACCAATGATGAGGACATGGAACAACGCACTGCGCGCGCTGGCGTGCATCGCCTGCGCGCTGCTGCTGGCCGCCTGCGGCGCGCGCGGCGGCCCCGAGGCCGAGCTGGTCGGCGTCTATGCCGTGAAGCAGGGCGGGGCGCTCAAGGAACTGATCAAGATCGAGCGCAAGGACGGGCGCTACGTGCTGCGCGACAAGGTGCGCACGCCCGAATGGAGCGAGCCCAAGATGCAGCTCGCGCCGGCCACGCGCGACGACTGGAATCGCATCACCACCGATGGCGCGCAGACCGCCTTCGTCGGCATGAAGAGCGAGCAGCTCGCGCTGTTCAAGGTGCCGCCGGGCTGGGAGAAGAACGGCTTCCGGACCTCGACCGGCTACTTCCTGTTCTATTCGCACGGACCGGTCGAGGCCTACAAGCTCTGAGCGCCGTCATGCGCGAGCCGGCTCACAAGGTATGAAGAAACCGTAGCGAGCGCCCCGAGGTCGCGCCGAGGACCGGAGCCGTACTCTGTACGGTGAGGACCGCAGGTGCGAGATCGGGGCGCGCAGTAGCGTCTATTCATGCCTTGTCAGGCCGGCAGCGCGAAGGTCGCAACCGCGGTCGCGAGGGTCTGGCCGGTGGAGGCCAGGTCCATGGTCACGCGCGCGAAGGCCAGCGAGCGGCCCGAGCGCACCAGCTCGGCATGCGCGAGCACGTCCTCGCCGCCGCCCGCGCGCATGAAGGTCATGTGCAGGTCGACCGTGGCGATCGGGCGGCGCCCGCGGCCGTCGGTCCAGATCGCGAAGCACATCGCGCTGTCGGCCAGCACCGAGAGCGCCTGGCCGCCGAAGATGTTGCCCTCGCGCGTGGCCTGCTCGCCGGCCGGCATGCGCAGCGTGGCCTTGCCTTCGCCCAGCGATTCGACGCTGACGCCGAGGCTGCGCACGCAGCCGGGCAAGGCGGTGGCGAGGACGTCCCTGGCTTCTTCGAGGGTGAACGCGGTCATGGCTGGAGGTCTTTCCGTGGTCGATGCGGTGGAGGGGAGCCGCGCGCCCGCGCGGCGAAGGCCGGCAGCGTACCGCACCGGCGCGCGTCGAACGATTCCACGAAAGAGATAGTCAGCCGCGCGCCGCTTCGAGGAAGGCCAGGATCTGTTCGCCCAGCCATTGCTCGCCGCTGTCGAAGTGGGCCATGACGGAGACGTGGTTGTGCCCGGGCACGCTCAGGTGGCGCGGCGCGCCTCCCCGGGCCTCGGCCATGCGCCAGGCGAACTCCGTCGCGTAGACGTCGAGCAGCGGGTTCTCGTGCTCGGCATGCACGACGAAGGTGGGCAGCGCCAGCCGGTGGGCGTGCGCCATCGGCGACAGCGTGTCGTAGGCCGCGGCGTCGTCGCCGAAATAGGCGCGCACGCCGGCCGCGTTCGGGTTCTCGGGCCGCGCGTCGGCGCGCAGCCGCGCCGACACCAGCACCAGCGCGCGCAGATGCCGGCCCATGAAGCCGAGCGACGGATCGCAGGCATAGCTGGCCGCATGCGTGCCGCCGGCCGAATGCCCGATCAGGCAGATCGCGCCGGGGTCGCCGCCGTGCGCGGCCGCATGGCGTGCGACCCAGTCGCAGGCCGCGGCCACGTCGAGCGCGCCCTGCGGATGCGTGGCCTCGGGCGCGAGCCGGTATTCGACGTTGATGCCCACGCAGCCCCGGCGTGCGAACCAGCGCAGCACGTTGCCGTACATCGCGGCGTTGATGTCCTTGCCGCCGCGCACGAAGGCGCCGCCATGCACGAACACGATCACCGGCGCGGCCCGCGCGCCGCGCGGCCGGTAGACATCGAGCACCTGCCGCGGATGCGCGCCGTAGGGCAGGTCGCGCACGACCTCGCAGCCGTCGGCGGGCGCGGCCAGCAGCAGTGGCAGGTAGGCGGCCTTCACGCGGTCGCCGGCCGCGCGGATGTCGGCCTGCTAGGCCGGGCCGGTCTCGCGCAGCATCCGGTCGATGGCCTCGGAGCGTCCGTCGGGGCGCATGCCGTCTTTAGTCGGCACGGAAGGCCGTGGCCTCGACCTCGATGCGCCAGGCCGGCTGCGCGAGCGCCTGCACCACGAGCAAGGTCGAGGCCGGACGCGCCTCGCCGAGGAAGCCGGTGCTCGTCATCAATGCACCGCGCCGTCGAGTTCGGGAATGAACGGGATCTCGACCCCATAGGCGCCGATGTCCTCGCGGATCTTGTCGACCCCGCGCTTGATGATGCCCATCTCCTCGTCGGGATGGGTGGCGCCCAGGCCGTGGTCGGCCGCCAGCGCGCGGTTGCGGCCCGAGCGCCGGCGTTCGTCCTCGGGCAGGTTGACCACCGCGTAGACGCCGTTGAGCAGGCTGCCGCGCAGCTTCTTCGCGACCTTCTCGCCGATGGTGCGCTTCTCGTCGGCCGGCAGCTCGCTGAAGAAGCGCCGCATGATGATGCGGCCGAACTGGATGTGGCGCGCCTCGTCGCGCAGGATCAGCCGGCAGGCCTCGCGTATCGAGCCGAAGCGCGCGTTCTCGTAGCGCGCCTGCAGCAGCTCGCCCGAGAGCTGCTCGAACAGCGTGTTGACCGAGAGGCCCGCGAAGAAGCTCATCGCCTTCTCGTCCTTCTCGTCGTGGAAGCGCGGAATGATGTCGCGGAAGTAGTCGGCCCGCGGCGTGGGCTCGTAGGCCGCGAGGTGCTCGGCGATGCGGAAGCTGGCCTCGTGGTGGCGGAACTCCTCGGCGATGAAGTTCGTGATGTGCTGCTTGATCTCGAAGGGCTGGTGGCCAAAGATCGCCTCGCGCAGCCGTTCGGCGCCATAGGGCGTGGCGCCATGCTCCATCCAGGCGCGCAGGCTCCACCATTCGGCGCCGGCCTGGCGCACCTCGGGCGGCAGCTCGGCCTCGCGCAGGTCGGCGTAGTCGATGTCGGCCACCGGGTCCCAGGCCAGTTCGCGCGCCTGGGTGCACAGGCGCCAGACCTCGGGGTATTCGACCTTCGAGACCACGGGATAGGGGTTCGGCACGGAAGGGATTTCTTCGAGCAGCGAGGCTTGCATGGGCGGTGTCCGTCGTGGGTGTTGGAAAGGCCATGCTAGGAAGCCCGCGCTCATACATCCAATACTGTTTAAAGTGGTTCGTCATTCGCCGCAGCTATCTCCACGCCCATGTTCGAATTCAGACAACTGCGCCAGTTCGTGGTGCTGGCCGAGGAACTGAACTTCGGCCGCGCCGCGATCCGGCTCCACATGTCGCAGCCGCCCTTGAGCGTGGCGATGCGCAACCTCGAGGAGCAGCTCGGCGCGGTGCTGTTCGACCGCAGCCGGCATCACGTGCGGCTCACGCCCGCGGGCCAGGTCTTCCACAAGGACGCGCAGCGCCTGCTGCAGCAGGCCCAGGCGGCCGGCGAACGCGCGCGCCGCGCGGCACAGGGGCTCGAGGGCTCGCTGCGGCTCTCGTTCGTGCCGAGCGCGGCGCTCGACGTGCTGCCCGCAATCTTCAAGCGCTTCCAGCACGACTACCCGACCGTGCAGTTGCGCCTCACGGCCGAGACCACCGCGCGGCAGCTCGAGGACCTGCGCAAGGGCGAGGTCGAGCTCGCGCTGGTGGTGGGCCCGGTCTACGAATCGCGCGGGCTGGTGCTGGTGGACCTGCAGGCGCAGAAAAGTTCGTGATCGCCGTGCCGCGCAGCCATCCGCTGGCGGCGCAGCGCTCCGTGAAGATCGAGGCGCTCGCGGCCGAATCCTTCATCTCGTTCCCGGCCGCGGAAGGCGCGGGCTTCGTCGCCGCGCTGCTTGGCGCCTGCCAGCCGGCGGGCTTCCTGCCGAAGGTGGTGCAGGAGGCCGCGCAGATGCAGTCGATCCTCACGCTGGTCGCGGGCGGCCTGGGCATCGCGCTGGTGCCGGCCGCCATGCGCGTGCTCGCGATGGCCGACGTCGCCTTCCTCGAGATCGCCGGCTCGCGGCCGCCGCCGACCTACAGCCTGGTGTTCGCGCATGCGAGCGGCAACGACAACCCGGTGGTGCAGTCGTTCCTGGCGGTGGCGAAGAAGGCGGTGGAGGGGGCGGGGCGATAGGGCGCGCGAAGGCCGAGTCGCCTCAGTCCCACCAGCAATAGAGTGGGTTTCCGCAGACGCCATGCGCGCCGAGGCTGTCCGCGTCCGCGCCCCAGAAGCAGTAGTACTGGTCTTCGTCGGGTTCGTAGACCAGCCAGTAGCCTTCGAATCGCGCGAGAAGCCAGCCCGAGATCCGCGACCCGAGTTCGCGGTGGGCGAATCCGGCGCCACGACCGTGGCCGACACAATCTCCGCCCCGGTGGCATGTTCGCGAATGCTGAAACGCAGCCGCTCGAAGTACGCCCCTCGTCCTCGCCCTGGGGGACGATGATTCCCGAGGTGTCGGATAAGGCGGCTTCGAGCTTCGGCCAGTAGGGATGGGCGTGGTTCATGCCGGTGGTGCCAGCGAGGGCATCCTCAACCCGGAATATCCGGCTCCACCAGCTGCGCCAGCGCCACCAGCGATTCCTGCCAGCCCAGGTAGCACATCTCGACCGGAATCATCTCGGGAATGCCCTCCTGCACGATCGACACGTCGGTGCCGCAGGACACGGCCGTCAGCGTGACGGTGGTCTTCATCGTGCCCGGCAGGTTGGGGTCGTCGAAAGTCGCGTCGTAGGCCACGCGCTGGCCCGGCACCAGCTCGAGGTACTTGCCGCCGAACGAATGGCTGTGCCCCGAGCTGAAGTTGCTGAAGGACATGCGCCAGCTGCCGCCGACCACCGGCTCCATCCGGTGGACCTTGCCGGTGAAGCCGAAGGGCGGCAGCCAGCGCTCGAAGGCGCCGGGTTCGGTGAAGGCGCGGTAGAGGCGCTCGGGCGGGGCGCGCAGCACGCGGTGCAGGCGGACGGTCTGGGTAGCCATGGTGTGTTCTCCTGGTGAAGTGGTGTGGAGGACGACCCTCCACTGACACGACGGACGAGCGCCGGACGGATCGACACGCATCCGAAGAAATTTTTTCGAAGCGGCGGGATTCACTGTAGCCGGCGCCGGACCTCGGCGGCCCGGTGATTCATTTCAGATATGAACGCCGGCCAGTGAACGTATTGGACAGACCGCGGCCCCCGTTCGCACCATGCGGTTCCCAACAAGGAGTCCCCCGATGAATCTCCCTCGCACGCTGCTCGCGGGCCTGCTGCTCGTTGCCGCCGGCATCGCCGGGGCCGGTCCTGGCCCAGGGCTTTCCCGATCGCCCGGTGACGCTGGTCGTGCCCTATCCGGCCGGCGGTTCGGCCGACATCCTGGCGCGCACGGTGGGGCAGAAGCTGGCGGCCCGGCTCGGGCAGCCGGTGGTGATCGAGAACAAGGGCGGCGCCGGCACGGCGATCGGCGCGCGCTTCGTCGCGGAAGCCAGGCCCGACGGCTACACGCTGCTGCTCGGCACGGTGAGCTCGCAGGCCATCAACCCGGCGATGACCAAGGTCGGCTACGACCCGGTGAAGGACTTCGTGGCGGTCAGCGCGCTGGCGTCGATCCCGTTCGTGCTGGTGGCCCGTCCCGGGCGCGCCCTACGGCAGCGTGGCCGAGCTGCTCGCGGCGGCCCGGCAGAACCCGGGCTCGATCAGCTACGCGTCGGCCGGCCCCGGCACCTCGAACCACCTGGCCGGCGAGATGCTCGCCTCGGCCGCGAAGCTCAAGCTGCTGCACGTGCCCTACCGGGGCAGCGCACCGGCGCTGGCCGACGTGCTCGCGGGCCACGTGCCGCTGATGTTCGATCTGCAGACCACCTCGCTGCCCAACATCGCCAGCCACAAGCTCAAGCCGCTGGCCGTGACCGGCAGCCGGCGCAGCCCGTTGCTGCCGAGGTGCCCACGGTGGCCGAGAGCGGGCTGCCGGGCTTCGAGGTCAGTGCCTGGTTCGGCGTGTTCGCGCCCGCGAAGCTGCCGCCGGCGCTGCGCCAGCAGCTCTCGGCCGCGATGGCCAGGGTGCTCGAGGACCCGGCGCTGGTGCAGCGGCTGCGCGACATCGGCGCCGAGCCCGATCCGCGCGATGCCCGCGCAGTTCGGTGCCTATGTCGCCGAGGAAGCGGCCAAGTACGCAACGGTCGTGAAGACGGCGGGACTCGCACCCTGACCGCTGCCTGACCGGGGCGCCGCCAGCGCGCCGAAAAGCCCGATACCGGCGAAATCCTGCCGCCTTCACTGCCGCCAGGGTTCCCGTGTTCCAACGCCTCTCCATTGCCGTCCGGACGATGGCCTTCGTGGCCGCCGTGTGCCTCGCCCTCGTGGCGCTCGACATCTGGCACAGCTGGGAATCGCGCACGGTGCTGCTCGAGCAGATGGGCGTGGCGACGGCCAATCTCTCGCGCGCGCTGGCGCAGCAGGCCGACGACACGATCAAGCAGGCCGACACCGTGCTGGTCGGCGTGGTCGAGCGCATCGAGCAGGAGGGCACGGGGCCGGTGCAGGTCGAGCGGCTGCGCCGGGTGCTGGCCGCGCAGGTGGCCGAGCTGCCGCAGCTCGACGCGCTGCACGTCTACGACCAGGACGGCAACTGGGTCGCCAACTCGCGCGCGGCGGTGCCGCAGAAGCTCAACAACGCGGACCGCGAGTACTTCGTCTTCCACCGCGATCATCCCGACCGCGGCCCGCACATCGGCATCCCGGTGAAGAGCCGCACCAACGGCAAGCTGCTGATCCCGGTGTCGCGCCGCATCGACCATGCCGACGGCAGCTTCGCGGGCGTGGCACTCGCGAGCATCGACGTCGACTTCTTCCTCAAGTTCTACGACAGCCTCGACATCGGCAAGGGCGGCGCCGCGGCGCTGATCCTCGAGAGCGGCACCATGATGGTCCGCCGCCCCTTCGGCCCGGAGATGGTGGGGCGCGACATGCGCGGCTCGCAGCTGTTCACCTCGTACAAGGAGAACGGGCCGGTCGGCACCGCCTACATCAAGTCGGCGCAGGACGGCGTGCTGCGGCTCAACAGCTTCCGGCGGCTCGAGCACTACCCGCTGTTCGTGGGCGCGGCGATGTCCAAGGACGAGATCCTCGCCGGCTGGTGGAAGGACACCTTCTGGCATTCGGGCGGCGTGCTCGCGCTCAGTGCCGTGGTCGCCTTCGTCGGCCTGGGGCTGGTGCGCCAGATCGAGATGCGCACGCGCACCGAGGCCGAACTGCTGCGCGCGCGCGCGACGCGCTCGAGGCGCTCAACAAGACGCTCAACACGCTGGCGATGGAGGACGGCCTGACCGGCCTCGCCAACCGCCGCCAGTTCGACGTCACGCTCGACACCGAGTTCGGCCGCGCGATGCGCGACGCCAGCACGCTGGCGCTGATCCTGCTCGATGTGGACCGCTTCAAGCAGTACAACGACATCTATGGCCACACGGCCGGCGACGAGTGCCTGCAGAAGATCTGCCGCACCATCGCCAACGTGGCGGCGCGCCGGCCCCGCGACCTCGCGGCGCGCTATGGCGGCGAGGAGCTCGCGGTGCTGCTGCCGGGCACCGACGTCGAGGCCGCCGCGCTGCTGGCCGAGCGCATCCGCGCCGCGGTGCGCGCGCTCGAGATCGAGCATGCCGGCGCCACCGACGGTTTCGTCACGCTGAGCGCGGGCGTCGACGCGCTGCGGCCCGAGGCCGGCGCCGCGCAGCCGAAGGAGCTGGTGCGCGGCGCCGACAAGGCGCTGTACGTGGCCAAGTCGGGCGGGCGCAATCGGGTGTGCACGAACGCGGAGCCCAAAGCCTAGGTCAATCGAGCTTCGCGCCCGAATTTCGAACCTGTTCGGCGGCCTCGGGCATCTGCTTCCTCACGAAGGACCAGAAGGCATCGGGCGTCATGCCCTTGGACGGGAACGCGCCTTGCTCGACGAAGAGCCGTTGCACTTCCGGGTCCTGCAATGACTTGTTCAACGCCGCATTGAGCGTCTCCAGCACCGGCCGAGGCGTTCCCGCGGGGGCCACCAGCCCGTACCAGCTGTCGGTGTAGAAGCCCGGGACGCCCGCTTCGTCGAAGGTCGGCACGTCGGGCAAGCCCGGCAGCCGCTGGTGCGCCGCCACGGCCAGCGCGCGAAGCTTGCCTGTCTTGATGAAGGGGATGGCGCCCGTCGAGATGACGAAGTCGACACGTCCCGACATCAGTTCGGTGAGCGCGGGAGCGACGCCCTTGAACGGGATGTGCATGACGTCGGTGTTGCTGATCTTCCTGAACATCGCACCCGCCAGGTGCTGCGACGAGCCGACGCCCGCGGAGCCGTAGTCGAGCTTTCCGGGCCGCGCCTTCGCGGCCGCGATCACGTCGCGCACCGTCTTGTACGGCGAGTCCGTGGGAACGAGCATGGTGCTCGGAGACGTGTTGATCAGGCCGATCGGCGCGAAGTCCTCGATGGGCTTGTAGTTCAGGCCGGGATAGAGCACCGAGTTCCATCCGTGCGAAGCGACGGTCGCGAGCATGATGGTGTAGCCGTCCGCCTTCGAGCGCGCCGCGAGATCGGAGCCGATGTTTCCGCCGGCACCCGCCCGGTTGTCGACGATGACCTGCTGGCCGAGAACGCTCGACATACGCATGGCGACCAGCCGCGCGACGTTGTCGGCCGACCCGCCGGCGGTCCAGCCCACGATCAGGGTGATCGCGCGATGGGGAAACGCCGGCTCCGCATGGGCGCCGGCATGGGCCAGGCCGATGGCGGCGAAAAAAGTGCAGAGCCAGCGCCGTGGGGCCTTGAAGCTTTCGATCACGTCTTTTCCTTGAGATGCCTGAGGATGTTGCGGGCCGCGCCCACGCCCATGCCGGCGCATGCCGCCGTCGGTGGTGCCGCCCACGTGCGGTGTCAGCACGGCGTTCGGCACATCGAGCCATGCGGAGTCGGCCGGCAGGGGCTCCTGGACGAAGCAGTCGAGGCCCAGGCTGATGCCTCCGTCGCGCAGCTTCTGCTGCATGGCGGCCTCGTCGAACAGGCCCGCGCGCGCGGTGTTGATGACGATGGCCTTGTCCTTGAGCAGCGCGAGCCTGGACGCATCGAGCATGCCGCGGGTCTCGTCGTTGAGCGGGCAATGCAGCGACACGACGTCCGAGCGCCGCAGCAGGCTCTCGAGCTCGACCCGCACCGTGTCCGCCGGCAGGAGGTGCTCGCCGAGATACGGATCGCAGACCAGGACCTTCATGCCGAGCGCCTTCGCGAAGGCCGCGACACGGCCACCGATCGAGCCGCAGCCGATCACGCCGAGCGTCGCGCCCTGCAGCTCGAGGCCGAGATAGCCTTCCTTGTCCCCACCGGGCCTGCTTCATCCTTTGGTCGAGCCAGGCAAGCTTGCGCGCGCAGGCGAACATCAGGCCGATCGCGTGTTCCGCGACGGCCTGGCTGTTGGAGCCGATCGCCGCTTCGACCGCGACGCCGACCCGCTGCGCCGCGGCGATGTCGATCGAATCCATGCCGACGCCGTGGCGCGAGATGACCTTGAGCCGTGGCGAGGCACGGAACACGCGCTCGTTGAAGAAGCCGTAGCGCGCGAGGATCGCCACCGGTTCCTCCCTGGCGCAGATCGCGACCAGTTCGTCCTCGGTGACCGTCGTGCCGGTCTGGATCACCCGGTACTCGCTCAGCAGCGCCATGGCGTCTTCGTGAATCCTCGGTGCCGTGACGAGGATGGTGCCCTTGGGCTTCCCCGGCGAGGCGGAGAGGGGTGCGCGATTCATGGCTCGATGAAGCAGTTCAGGCGCGTCAGGGTGGCATCCACCCACGAGCGATCGAAGGTGCCGGCCTGGATATCGGCAACCATCTTGTTCTCGATCTGCTGCTTCCTGTTCGCCGCGGCCAGCAGTTCGGCCACGTCGTCGTAGGGCAGGCAGAGGAAGCCGTCGTCGTCGCCGATGACCAGGTCGCCGGGCTCGATGACCATTCCATCGATGGCGACCGGCACATTGATCTCGCCGGGGCCGTCCTTGTAGGGGCCGCGGTGCGTGACGCCCGCGGCATAGACGGGCAGCGTGCCCGCGCGGATGGCGCCGGCATCGCGGATGGCGCCATTCACGATGAATCCGCCCAGGCCCCGGTGCACGGCTTCGCCGACCATGATCTCCCCGATGAGCGCGTTGGTCAGGTCGCCCGCGCCATCGACGACGATCACATCGCCCGGCCTGGCCAGCTGCAGTGCCTTGTGGATCATCAGGTTGTCGCCCGGACGGGTCTTGACCGTCAAGGCGGGGCCGGCCATGCGTCCTCCCGCGTGCATCGGTCGCAGCCGCGGTCCGCCGGCGGTCATGCGCGACATGCAGTCGCTCACGTTGGCCACTGGAACGTCGAGGAAGCGGCGTGCGAGGTCCAGCTCGACGGCGCGGCGGCGATGGAGGATGCGGAGTCCGTTGTTCATGGATATCACCAATCGGCAGGTTGAAAGTCGGTTCGATGCGATGTCGGGAGGTCGGGTCCGCTAGTGCGAGCGCAGGTCGGCGAGGAACTTCCGCGCCCGCTCGCTGCGTGGCTTCGAGAAGAACTCGTCCGGCGGGCCCGTTTCCACGATGCGGCCCTGGTCCATGAACCAGACGCGGTCCGCGACTTCGCGCGCGAAGTTCATCTCGTGCGTCACGCACATCATGGTCATGCCGTCGCGCGCCAGCGACTTCATCACCTGCAGCACCTCGCCCACCATCTCGGGGTCGAGGGCGCTCGTGGGTTCGTCGAACAGCATGGCCGGCGGATCCATGGCGAGCGCGCGCGCGATCGCCACGCGCTGCTGCTGGCCGCCGGACAGCTGGCCGGGGAACGCGTCGGCCTTCGACGCCAGGCCCACGCGCTCGAGCAGCTCGAGCGCGCGGGTGCGTGCCTGCGCGCGCTTGTGCTTTCGCACGGTGACCGGGCCGAGCATGATGTTCTGCGCCACCGACAGGTGCGGAAACAGGTTGAAGCTCTGGAACACGAAGCCGACCTGGCTGCGGAAGCGGTTCAGGTCGATCGACGGCGCGTGCACGTCGTTGCCGTCGAAGCGGATGGTTCCGCCCTGGATGTTCTCGAGCCGGTTCACGGTGCGTATCAGCGTCGACTTGCCCGAGCCCGAAGGTCCGCACACGACCACGACCTCGCCCTTGCGGACCTCCGCGCTGATGTCGTCGAGGGCATGGAAGTCGCCATACCACTTGTTCACGAGATCGAAGGCGATCAGGGGCGTACTGCTGGAAGACATGGTCATGCGGCCTGCTGGGGAGCGACGGACGGGATGGCCGCGGAGGCGGTGGCGCGTGCGGCCGCGGCATCCCCCTCGCGGCGTGCGGCGATGCGGCGCTCCAGCCAGCGGGCCAGCCGCGTGAGCGAGAAGCACAGGCAGAAGTAGATGGCCGCGAGCACGAAGTACACCTGGAACGGCTGCGTCATCAAGGAGCTGTTGATCTGGTTGGCCGCGAAGGTGAGCTCGTTCACGCTGATCACGTAGCCCAGCGAGGTTTCCTTGATGGTGGAGACGAACTGGCTGACCAGGGCCGGCACCATGTTGTAGAGCGCCTGCGGCAGCACCACCTTCGTCATGGCCTGGCGGTAGTTCAAACCGATGGCACGTGCCGCCTCGGCCTGCCCGCTCGGCAGGCCCTCGATGCCGGCGCGCACGATCTCGGCCAGGTAGGCCGCCTGGTAGATCACCAGCGTGACCACCATGGTCGTGAAGCCGCTGACCGTCCGGCCCGTCAGCACCGGAACGAAGAAATAGACCCAGAAGATGAACATGACCAGCGGCACGCCGCGCACCACGTAGATCACCGCCAGGGCGGGAAACCGCAGGCAGGCGAAGGTGCTCATGCGGGCCAGCGCGATGGCCACGCCCAGCGGAAAGGCCAGCGCCAGGCCGAGCACGGAGAGCAGCAGCGTGATGGCCAGGCCGCCGAGCGGGCCGTTCGGGTACTGGCCCACGAGCAGCAGCACGCCGTATTCGCGCAGGATGGAAAGGATGCTGTCCATGGCTTACCTCGCGCGGATGCGGTAGCGGTTTTCCAGGCCGGTGCCGATCGTCATGATCAGCAGCGATACGCCGAGGTAGATCACCGTCGAGAGCAGATAGACCTCCACGGTCCTGAACGACTGGCTTTCGATCTCGCGCGTGACGTAGGTCAGCTCCGCCAGCCCGACCGTCATGGCGAGGCTGGTGTTCTTGAACAGCAGCACCGTGTGGCTCACCAGCGTGGGCAGGGCGATGCGCAACGCCTGCGGAACCATCACCAGGCGCGAAGCCTGCAGGTACGACAGGCCGATGGCGCGCGCGGCCTCCAGCTGCGACTTGGGAATCGAGCGGATGCCGCCGCGCAGGCCTTCGGACACATAGGCCGCCATGCACAGGCCGATGGAGATGAAGGCCAGCAGGAACTCGCTGTCGTGCGCGTTGAGCCATTGCTGTCCCGCATGCGGCAGCAGCGCCGGCATGCCGAAGTACCAGAGGAAGACCTGCACGAGCATCGGCACGTTCTGGTGGTACTCCACATAGCCGGCCACACAGGCCTTCGCCACGCGGCTGTCCGACATGCGCACCACCGCGAGCAGCGTGCCCAGCACCATGGCGAACAGCCATGCCGCCGCCGTGAGCTCGAACATGGTGAGCACCCCGTGCCATATCCACTGCGGATAGTCGCCGCGCCCCAGCACGGAAAAGTCGAGCTTGCTACCCACGGCATGCGCTTTCTTGCATGGTGTCCGTCAGCCCTTGATGGGCTCGATCCTGAAGCCGCGCTGCATCTTGTAGGCCGTGCCGGTGCCCAGCCACTTGTCGAAGATCCGCTGTGCCTCGCCGGACTTCTCCATGGTCTCCAGCGTGTCGTTCACCTGCCTGATGAATCCGGCCTCGTCCTTGCGCATGCCGATGCCCCACGGCTCCAGCACCAGCGAGGGCTCGAGCGCGACGATGGGCACGGTGCTCTCGGACTGCTGGCGAAACTTCACGAGGTTGAGCTCGGACACGGCAAACCCGTCCGCCTTGCCCTGCTGCATGGCCAGGAACGCGTTCGGCGGGTCCTGGAAGGTGATGGTGGTGGCGCCCGGAATCGCCTTGCGCACCAGCAGCTCCGAGCTGGAGCCCTTCACCGCGCTCACGCGCTTGCCGCTCAGGTCCTTCAGCGTGGTGAAGCCGCTGTCCTTGCGGGCGGCCACCTTCTGCTCGCTGGCGAAGTACTGGTGGCTGAAGGCGATCTGCTCGGCGCGCTCGGCGCTCCAGCCCAGGTTGGCGATCACGGCGTCGACGCGGCCCTGCTGCAGCTCGGGGATGCGCGCGGCCACCGAGATGAGCTTGAGCTCCAGCTTGACGCCCAGCGACCTGGCCAGGGCCTTGCAGAAGTCCACGTCGTAGCCTTCCACCTCGCGGGTCTGCGCGTTGGAGAAGCTGAACGGCTCCGCCGTGCCCAGCGTGCCGCACACGAACACGCCCCTGGACTTGATGTCGGCGAGCTGGTCCGCGCACGCCAGGTTGGCCAGCAAGGCGAGGCATGTGCCTGCGATCAGTGTCGATGCGGTCTTTCTCATGGGGACTGCTCCTGGAAGGTCTTGTGAAGGGGATGAAGCTCAGCGCAGCTCGGCCACCGCGGCGTGCAGCAGTTCGCCACCCTGCTCGATGACATCGACGCCGGTGGCGAACGACATGCGCAGATGGCCGGGCATGCCGTACGAAGTGCCGTCGATCGTGGCGACGCCGGAGCGCTCCAGCAGGTAGAGCGCCACGTCGACATCGGAGCAAAGACGCTGCCCCGCCGGTGTGTGTCGTCCGATCAGCCCGGCCACGCCGGGGAACACGTAGAACGCGCCGTCGGGCGGTGCGCAATCGAAGCCCGGCAGCGTCCGCAGCATCTGCACCATGCGGTCCCTGCGCGTTTCGAACAGGGCGGCGGCTTCGGCGACGGTGTGCTGGGGCCCGTCGAGCGCGATGGCCGCCGCGGCCTGGCTCATGGCACCCGGGCACGAGGTGCTCTGCGACAGCAGCATCGTGATGGCCTTGATCAGAGGCGCCGGCCCCGCGCCGTAGCCGATGCGCCAGCCCGTCATCGCATAGGCCTTGGACACGCCGTTGATCACCAGCGTGCGCTCAGCCAGCCCGGGCATCACGTTCAATGGCGACACGTGCGTGGCGCCACCGTAGACGAAGTGCTCGTAGATCTCGTCGGTCATCAGCCACACCCGCGGGTGGCGTTCGAGCACCGCGCCGAGCGCGGCGAGTTCGTCGCGCGTGTAGACCGCGCCCGTCGGGTTGTTGGGCGTGTTGAGCACCAGCCATCGCGTGCGCTCGCCGATGGCCGCCTCGAGGGCCCGGGGCGTCAGCTTGAAGCCCTCGGCGGCGCTGCACGGCACCACGACGGGCGTGCCGCCATGCAGCGCCACCATGTCGGGGTAGGACACCCAGTAGGGCGCGGGAACGATCACCTCGTCGCCCTCGTTCAGCGTGGCGGCGAAGGCGTTGTAGATGACGTGCTTGGCGCCGTTGCCCACGGCGATGTGCCCGGGCTCGTAGGCCAGCGAATTCTCCCGCCGCAGCTTGTCGGCGATCGCCTGGCGCAGGGCCGGCGTGCCGTTGGAGGCCGTGTAGCGCGTCTGTCCGGCCAGCAGGGACGCGACGCCGCCTTCGACGATGTGGCGCGGTGTCGGGAAGTCGGGCTCGCCGATCGTGAAGTCGACGATGCGGCGGCCGGCCGCGCGAAGGGCATCGACGCGCGTCTTCGCCGCCATGCTCGGAGACGCTTTGACGCCGTCGAGGCGATGGGCCAACAAGGTGCCCGGCAGGCTGTTGCCGAGGTGGGCGTTGGGACTGAGAGCAACCATGGACACGGACCCCGGATCAATTCGATGGCGGGATTGTGAAAGTTGCCTAAAATTTCAAAAAGCGAATTTTTTCCGAGGATTTTGTGGAAAAAAAGGAAACCGTTTAGGGTTTTGCCTGACCATGATGACGTTCAAGCAGTTGGAGGCCCTGTACTGGGTCGTGCAGTCGGGCGGCTTCTCGCAGGCCGCGCACAAGCTGCACACCTCGACCTCCGCCGTGTCCAAGCGCGTGCACGAACTCGAAGCCGGCTTCGACCTCGAGCTTTTCGATCGCACCCAGCGCACCGCGCGTCTCACGGAAAAGGGCGAGCAGATGTTCGTGCTGGCGAAGAAGCTGCTCGAACACCGCGACGCGGCCATCGACCAGATCGGCAGGCCCGAGGTCATCGAGCGCCGCGTGCGCATCGGCGTGACCGAGTTCACCGCCATGACATGGCTGCACCGGCTGGTGGACGCGATCCAGCGCTGCTACCCCAAGGTCATTATCGAGCCCGACGTGGACGCGAGCGGCAACCTGAAAGACAAGCTGCTGGCCGACGAGCTCGACCTGGTGCTGGTGCCCGACGTGTACGCGGAAGCGCACCTGCGCAGCCACGCGGTGGGGGCGTTCTCGAGCGTGTGGATGTGCAAGCCCGGCTTCGTCGAGGCGGACCGGAGCTTCAGGCTGCATGAGCTGGCATCGCGCCGGCTGTTGCTGCAGGGCAGCAGGTCGGGGGCCGGCACGGCGCACAACAGCTGGATGAAGTCGCTGGGCGTGCAGCCGACCGACGTGATCATCGTGAACAACCTGGTGGCGATGATGGGCCTGACCATGTCCGGCCTGGGCATCGGCTGCATGCCCGAGGAGTGCCTGGCACCCATGGTGGCCAATGGCTCGCTGATGGTCATTCCCTGCACGCCCGCGCCGCCCAAGATGACCTACATCGCGATGTACAAGGGCGACCAGCGCAGCACGCTGATCTCCTCGATCGTCATGCTCTCGCAGGAGTGTTGCGACTTCAGCCGCATGTTCGATATCTCCGCGCCGGCCGCTGCCGAAGGCGCGGGATCGTCGTCTCGTTGAACACTTGCGTACTCAGCAATCCCGCCGGGTGGCGGGCCCTCGCGCGGCGCTCTACGATCTCGCATCCGCGCGCCGCGAACGCATCGCCACCGGCGCGCCCGCCACACCCAACAGGAAAAGAACAAGCCATGTCATTCACCGAAGTCACCTTGCCCGAGCAGCTCGTGCGCGCGCTCGGCGCGCAGAGCCGGATGCCGATCACGCGGATCGGCGAGGCGCTGGTCGCGCTGGGCATGATCACCGGCGACCAGCTCGCCGCCGGGCTGCGCCAGCAGCGCCGCGAGCCGCAGGTGCCGCTTGGCGAGACGCTGGTGCGCATGGGCGCGGTCAGCCATGGCCAGCTGCAGACCGCGCTGGTGCGCAAGATGGGCTATCCGCTGGTCAACCTGCACGTGTTCCCGGCGACGGCCGAGGCGCTGCGCAAGGTGGGCCATGCGGTGGCGCGGCGGCTGCAGGTCATGCCGCTGATGCTGCACGAAGGGCGGCTGGTGATCGCGATCGACGATCCCACGAGCCGGTATTCGGTGATCGACGAGGTGCAGTTCGTCGCGCAGATGAAGGTGATCCCGGTCGTGGGCCAGTGCCTGGACCTCGACAGCGTGCTGGGCGTGGCCTACGAGAAGATCGGCGACGCGGCCGACGGCGGCGGCGGCGCGGCCCACCTCGATCCGATGCGCCCGATCGAGTTCGACCTGACCGGCACCACCGAACTGCTGCAGACGCTCGAGAAGGAAGGGCCCGCGCCGGCGCCGGTGGAGTCGCCGATCGAGCAGTCGGACAACTCGCTGGTGCGCATGATCAACAGCATGATCCAGGAAGCGCACCGCGACGGCGCCTCGGACATCCACATCGAGAGCTACCCGGGCCAGGAGAAGACGCGCATCCGCTTCCGCCGCGACGGGCTGCTCTACACCTACCTCGAGCTGCCGCCGAGCTACCGCAACGCGATCGTGGCGCGCGTGAAGATCATGTGCGACCTCGACATCAGCGAGAAGCGCAACCCGCAGGACGGCAAGATCAACTTCGCCAAGTACTCGCCGCAGCACAAGATCGAGCTGCGCGTGGCGACCATTCCCACCAACAACGGCCTGGAAGACGTGGTGATGCGGATCCTGGCCTCGGCCAAGCCGCTGCCGATGCAGTCGCTGGGCCTGTCGCCCGACAACCTGCGGCGCCTGACGTACGCGGTGGAACGGCCCTACGGCATGGTGCTGTGCGTGGGGCCCACGGGCTCGGGCAAGACCACCACGCTGCATTCGGCGCTCATGCACATCAACACGCCCGAGCGCAAGATCTGGACCGCCGAGGACCCGGTGGAGATCACGCAGAACGGGCTGCGCCAGGTGCAGATCAATCCGCGCATCGGCTGGACCTTCGCCAAGGCGCTGCGCGCCTTCGTGCGGCGCCGATCCCGACGTGATCATGGTCGGCGAGATCCGCGACGAGGAGACCGCGAAGACCGCGATCGAGGCTTCGCTGACCGGCCACCTGGTGCTGTCGACCCTGCACACCAACAGCGCGCCCGAGACCGTGACGCGCCTGCTCGACATGGGCATGGACCCGTTCAACTTCGCCGACTCGCTGCTCGCGGTGCTGGCGCAGCGGCTGGTGCGGCGCATCTGCGGCCACTGCGTGCGCAGCGCGCCCGCGAGCGAAGAGGCGATCGAGGAACTGCTGGCCGACTACCTGCACGCCTTCCCGCCCGAGGAAATCCCCGTTCGGCGGCAGGCCACGCTGGCCGGCTGGCTGCAGCGCTTCGGCCGCGACGGGCGGCTGCACCTGCACAGCGGCGCGGGCTGCGAGCACTGCGCGAAGACGGGCTTCCGCGGCCGCGTCGGTGTGCACGAGCTGATGACGGTGTCGAAGGAACTGCGCCGGCTGGTGCAGAGCGGGGCGCGCGCCGAGGAGCTGCTGCAGGCGGCGCTGAAGGAAGGCATGCGCACGCTGAGGCAGGACGGCATCGAGAAGGTGCTGGCCGGCCAGACCACGATCGAGGAAGTGCGCGCGACCAGCAACGCCTAGAGAAAGAACGCGTCAGTCGAACCGTCCGCTGGCCAGCGCCGCCGCGGCCGCGCGGGTCTCCACGCCGAGCTTCTCGAAGATGTGCTCGAGGTGCTTGTTCACGGTGCGCGGGCTGGTGCCGAGGATCTCGCCGATGTCGCGGTTGGTCTTGCCCTTGGCGAGCCACGACAGCACCTCGGTCTCGCGCGGCGTGAGCGCGGCCTCGGCCAGCCGCGCCGACGAGGCGCCGCCCGCGCCCTCGCGCTGCACCGCGAACAGCAGCATGGTCTCGCCCAATGCGGCCGCGCCGAGGTTGCGCACCGACAGCCGGATGCCGGCCGCCGTGACCACGCCCAGGGTGGCGCCGGGCGCCAGCGCGGCCTCGAGCGCGCGCGGCAGCAGGCCCGGCGCACGCGCCTCGCCCAGCGCATGCAGCCACAGGCCGGCCTGCGGCGAGCGCCAGGCGATGCGCCCGCGCGCATCGACGAAGACCACGCCCATGCCGGCCACGTCGACCGCGTCGCGCGCCATGCGCGTGATGCGGGCGTTGCGTGCATGGGTGTGCAGGCGCGCCAGCACCTCCTGCGCGCGGATCGGCTTCACCACGTAGTCGACGCCGCCGCATTCGAAGCCCTCGACCACGTCGGCGGTTTCCGAGAGGCCGGTCATGAAGATCACCGGGATGTGCGCGAGCGCCGCGTCGGCCTTGATGCGGCGGCAGGTCTCGAAGCCCGAGAGGCCGGGCATCATGCCGTCGAGCAGGATGGCGTCGGGCACCACCAGCGCGAGCCGCTGCAGCGCCGATTCGCCGTCGGCCGCCACCAGCACGGTGTAGCCGCTGGCCTCGAGCGTGTCGCACAGCATGCCGAGGCTGCTGGGGGCGTCGTCGACCACCAGCACCACGGGGCGTTCGGCTTCAGGAAGGGGAGGCGAGGGTGTCAGCATCTTCGGCGAGGGCCTTGCGGAGGGAGTCGAGTTCGAAGCGCGCGACCATGCCGCGCAGCCAGGTGCAGGTGGCGGCCGCGCCCGGCGAGCGGGCGGCCAGCCGGTCGAGCGCCTGGTGCAGGCCGCGCACGTGGCCCATCTGCACCAGCCGCATCAGCTCGGCGCGCTCGTCCTCGCCGAGCAGCAGCCGGGGTGGGCGCGCGGGCGCGAGCTCCTCGTCGGCCAGCGGGCGCAGCGCGTCGGCGGCATCGAGCCATTCGAGGCCGAGGTGGCGCTCGAGCGTGGCGATCAGTTCCGACTCGATCACCGGCTTGCCCACGAAGGCCTGGCAGCCCGCGGCGCGCAGCCGCTCGGCCTGGTTCTCGAACATGTTGGCAGAGACGATGATGATCGGCAGCGCATCGAAGCCCGAGGCCCGCACCAGGCTCGCGGTCTGCCAGCCGTCGAGGTCGTCCATGCTGAGGTCGAGCAGGATCGCCGAGGGCAGCTCCTCGCGCAGGTTGTCGAGGCACTCGGTGCCGCTCGCGGCCTCGCGCACCTCGAAGCCCAGCGGCGCGAGCATGCCGGCCAGCATCTGGCGCTGCACCGGCTGGTCGTCGACCACCAGCAGCGTGCGGCGCTCGCCGAGGTAGCCCGACACCGGCTGGCGCAGCGCGCCGGCCTTGGCCTGCGGTCCGGGGTCGGCCACCGCGCGCAGGTAGACGCGCACGCTGAAGGTGCTGCCGGCCGAGGAGGTGGCGGCCAGCTTGAGCTCGCCGCCCATCAGCGAGGTCAGCAGGCCGGTGATGGTGAGGCCCAGCCCGGTGCCGGGCTCGCCGCGCCGGCGCCCCGCGGCACCGCGCTCGAAGGGCAGGAAGATGCGTTGATGGTCCTGCGGCGCCACGCCGATGCCGGTGTCGATGACGTCGAAGCGCAGCACCTCGCGGCGCGCGTCCACGTGCAGCGTGACGGTGCCGCTGTCGGTGAAGCGCACGGCGTTGGTCAGCAGGTTGATGAGGATCTGGCGCAGCCACTTGGCGTCGGCATGCACCCAGGGCGGCAGCCGCCCGGCATGGGTGTAGACGAAGGCCAGGCCCTTGTTCTCGGCCTGCGGCCGCACCATGTGCACCACCTGGTCGAGGAAGGCCGGCAGCGCCAGCGGTGCCGGCTCGAGCTGCAGCCGGCCGGCCTCGATGCGCGCGAGGTCGAGCAGTCCGTCGATCAGGCCCAGCATGTGCTCGCCGCTGCGGTGGATGGTCTGCACCGCCTCGCGCGGCGGCAGCGCGGCGTCGCCCTTGAGCAGGATCTGCGAATAGCCCAGGATGCTGTTGAGCGGCGTGCGCAGCTCGTGCGTCATGCCGGCCACGTAGCGCGTCTTGGCCTGGTTGGCCGCCTCGGCCGCCTCCTTGGCGGCCTGCAGCGCCGCATCGGTGCGCTGGTGGGCCTCGATCTCGACCGTGAGCAGGTGGTTGTGGCGGTTCGATTCCTCCTGCGCCATCTGCCGGCTCTCGCTGCCCAGCACCACCCACCAGGCCGCCACCGCCGCCACGAGCGACAGCAGCGTGAAGACCTTGAGGAAGGCGTCGCGCAGCCGCGGATCGACCGCGCTGGCGCCGGTGATCGCCTCCTGCGCGTAGACCACGCCCATCACCGTGGCCAGCAGCGCCACCAGCGAGGCCGCCACCATCAGGTAGTGGGCGACGCGGAAGTTGAGCCGCGCCGACAGCGCCGGCGGCAGCAGCGACTGCAGCCAGCCGCTCATCTGCTCGGCCGCGCGCGAGTCGGTCTTGCAGCGGTCGTGGCAGCGCGACTCGAGCGTGCAGCACAGCGAGCAGATCGGCGCGCTGTAGGCCGGGCAGTGGGCCATGTCCTCCGATTCGAAGCCGTTGTCGCAGACCGAGCACTTCACGATCTGCCCCGGCGTCCAGTGCGCGATGTCGCGCCGCGCCAGGTAGTAGCGCCCGCGCGTGCGCCAGGCCAAAAGCGGCGAGACCGCGAGCGCGGTGGCCAGCGCGATGAAGGGCGAGAACGAGCGCGCCCACTGGCCGATGGCGCCCGAGTAGGCCAGCATCGCGAGCGCCGCCGCCACCAGCGTGGCGACCAGGCCCACGGGGTTGATGTCGTAGAGGTGGGCGCGCTTGAACTCGATGGTCTTCGGGCTCCAGCCCAGCGGCTTGTTGATGATCAGGTCGGCCACCAGCGCGCCGACCCAGGCGATCGCGATGTTGCTGTAGAAGCCCAGCACGTGCTCGAGCGCGGCGAACACGCCCAGCGCCATCAGCAGGATCGCGATCACCACGTTGAACACCAGCCACACCACGCGGCCCGGATGGCTGTGCGTGAGCCGCGCGAAGAAGTTCGACCAGGCCAGCGAGCCGGCGTAGGCGTTCGTGAGGTTGATCTTCATCTGCGAAACCACCACGAACAGCACCGTGATGCCGAGGATCCAGGCCGGGTCGCGCAGCACGTAGGCGAAGCCCGTGAGGTACATCTGCGTCGGCTCGATCGCGTGGTTGGCCGGGATCTCGTGCTGCAGCGCGAGGAAGGCCAGGAAGGCGCCGCCCATCATCTTGAGCATGCCCGGCACGATCCAGCCCGGCCCGGCCACCAGCACCGCGGTCCACCAGCGCGCGCGGTTGGCGGCCGTCTTCTCGGGCAGGAAGCGCAGGTAGTCGACCTGCTCGCCGATCTGCACCACCAGCGAGAAGGCGACCGTGGCGGCGGCGCCGAACATCAGCGGATCGAAGCCGCTGCTGTTCGAGACCCGGCCCACGAGCCCGGTGAAGTCGGCATAGAGCTCGGGCTTCTTCACCAGCACCGCGACGAAGGGGCAGACGAACAGCACGATCCAGATCGGCTGCGTCCACAGCTGCAGCCCAGAGATCAGCGTGATGCCGCGCGCCACCAGCGGAATGATGACCAGCGAGGACACCAGGTAGAGCAGCCACAGCGGCCAGTCGAGGTACATCTGCAGCGCGAGCGCGAGGATGGCGGCCTCGAGCGCGAAGAAGATGAAGGTGAAGCTCGCGTAGATCAGCGAGGTGAGGGTGGAGCCCAGGTAGCCGAAGCCGGCGCCGCGCGTGAGCAGGTCCATGTCGACGCCGTGGCGCGCGGCGTAGTAGGAGATCGGCAGACCGGTGAGGAAGGTGATCAGCCCCACCACCAGGATCGCCCACAGCGCGTTCGAGAAGCCGTAGCTCAGCGCGATGGCGCCGCCGATGGCCTCGAGCGCAAGGAAGGAGGTGGCGCCGAAGGCCGCGTTCGCGACCCGGAACTCCGACCACTTGCGGAAGCTGCGCGGCGTGTAGCGCAGCGCGTAGTCCTCCAGCGTCTCGTTCGCGACCCAGGCGTTGTAGTCGCGTCGGATGCGGAAGATCTTCTGCCCGCTCACGGAATTGACGGAAGGCATCGGGGTGTCTCGTGGAGACGGCGACGGCGAGGGGATCGGCGGCATGGTGCAGCTGCATTGCAAGAAGCGCTCCGTGCCCGCCGTGCGTCCCCGCGCGTCGTCGTCGGTCCCGCGAGTCTGCGGGCAGGCGATGCGCGTGCCGCTACGTTGAATGACGTATTCGCGCAGCGGCCAGTGATTTCTAAAGTTCCAGCCATGGTGCCAGCCGCACCGTCCGACGCACTTCGATGGTGCGCGGCCTGTACTTTCCTCAACCTGCTGGAGTTCTTCGATGTCGCGTGATTCCGATCTTTCCCTCGATGCCCTGGCATTGCGCCGCCGCCGCCTGCTGCAAGGCGCCGCCGCGCTGCCCGTGCTGGGCCTGAGCGGCCTGAGCTTCGGCCAGGGCCAGTTCCCCACGGCCAAGGTCAACACCACCAAGCTCGCCGTGACCGACACCGAGGTGACGGTGGGCCAGCTGCATTCGTCCACCGGCACGATGGCGATCTCGGAGACCGGCTCGATCCAGGCCGAGCAGCTCGCGATCGACCAGATCAACGCGATGGGCGGCATCCTGGGCCGCAAGATCAAGGTCATCAAGGAAGATGGCGCCTCCGACTGGCCGACCTTCGCCGAGAAGTCGAAGAAGCTGCTGGTCAACGACAAGGTCGCGGCCGTCTTCGGCTGCTGGACCAGCGCCTCGCGCAAGGCCGTGCTGCCGGTGTTCGAGAAGGAGAACGGCCTCCTGTACTACCCGACCTTCTACGAAGGCCTGGAGCAGAGCAAGAACGTGATCTACACGGGCCAGGAAGCGACGCAGCAGATCATCTGGGGCCTGGACTGGGGCGCGAAGGAGAAGAAGGCGAAGACCTTCTTCCTCGTCGGCTCCGACTACATCTGGCCGCGCACCTCGATGAAGATCGCGCGCAAGCACATCGAGAACTTCCAGAAGGGTTCGGTCAAGGGCGAAGAGTACTACCCGCTGGGCCACACCAACTTCAACTCGCTGATCAACAAGATCAAGGTCGCCAAGCCCGACTGCATCTTCGCGGCCGTGGTGGGCGGCTCGAACGTGGCCTTCTACAAGCAGCTCAAGGCCGCGGGCATCACGGGCGACAAGCAGTTCCTGCTGACCCTGGCCGTGACCGAGGACGAGATGACCGGCGTGGGCGGCGAGAACTTCGCGGGCTTCTACTCGTCGATGAAGTACTTCCAGTCGCTCGACAACGAGAACAACAAGAAGTTCGTGGCCGCCTTCAAGGCCAAGTACGGCAAGGACGCGGTGATCGGCGACGTGACGCAGGCCGGCTACCTCGGCCCGTGGCTGTGGAAGGCCGCGGTCGAGAAGGCCGGCAGCTTCGACGTCGACAAGGTGGTGGCCGGCTCGCCGGGCATCGAACTCAAGACCGCGCCCGAAGGCTACGTGAAGCTCGACGCGAACCATCACCTGTGGAGCAAGGCGCGCATCGGCCAGGGGCAGCCGGACGGGACCTTCAAGGTGGTGGCGGAATCGGCGGAGCTGATCAAACCGGATCCGTTCCCCAAGGGCTACCAGTAATCCCTGCCTGCCCGTCCTTCTCCCTCCCCCAGAGGGGGAAGGAGCAACTACCCAACACCTGGAACTGTCGCCATGACGCTGTCGGACATGTGGAACATCGGCCTGATGCAGGGCTTCGCGGGGCTGAGCCTCTTCGCGGTGCTGCTGCTCATGGGCCTGGGGCTCGCGATCATCTTCGGCCAGATGGGCGTCATCAACATGGCGCACGGCGAGTTCATGACCATCGGGGCCTACTCGGTCTTCCTCGCGGCGCAGGTCACCGAGCACCTGGCACCGGCCTTCATGCCGTACTACTTCCCGATCTCGATCGCGCTGGCCTTCGTGTTCGCCTTCATCGTCGGCTGGCTGGTGGAGTGGGCGCTGATCCGTCATCTCTACAAGCGGCCGCTCGACACGTTGCTCGCGACCTGGGGCGTGAGCCTGGGGCTGCAGCAGATCTTCCGCACCTTCATCGGTCCGAAGGAAGTGAGCCCGACCCTGCCCGAGTGGCTGATGGGCTCGTGGACGCCGCACGAGGGCCTCGACATCCCGATCAACGGCATGTTCGTGCTGGTGCTCACGGCGCTGGTCACGGGCGGCGTGTTGATCGCGCTGCACCGAAGCCGCTGGGGCCTGCGGGTGCGCGCCACGGTGGCCAACCGCGTGATGGCCAACGCCACCGGCATCGACACCAAGAAGACCGACCGCCTGACCTTCGCGATCGGCTGCGGCATCGCCGGCGTGGCGGGCGCGGCCTTCACCACCATCGGCTCGACCGGGCCGACCTCGGGCTCGCTCTACATCGTCGACGCCTTCCTGGTCGTCACCTTCGGTGGCGCGGCCAGCCTGCTGGGCACCGTGGTCTCGGCCTTCGGCATCGCGCAGACGCAGTCGGTCTCGGAATTCTTCATGACCGGCTCGATGGCCAAGGTGCTGACGCTGTCGCTGATCGTGCTCATTCTGATGATGCGGCCCCAGGGCCTGTTCGCCGTCAAGGTGCGTCGCTGACTTTCGCTTTCCCGGAGAACTCCCGATGAATTTCCTCAAGGCCTCGATCCAGCGCTACCAGCTCGGCAGCCTGCTGCTGCTGGTGCTGCTGCTCGCGGTGGTGCTGCCGCTGTCGCTCGACATCTTCCGACTCAACCTGGTGGGCAAGTACCTCACCTATGCCTTCGTCGCCGTGGGGCTGGTGATGGTGTGGGGCTACGGCGGGGTGCTGAGCCTCGGACAGGGCGTGTTCTTCGGGCTCGGCGGCTACGCGATGGCGATGTTCCTCAAGCTCGAGGCCTCCGATCCGGTGTCGACCAAGATCCAGTCGACGCCCGGCATTCCCGACTTCATGGACTGGAACCAGATCACGGCGCTGCCGGCGTTCTGGCTGCCGTTCAAGAAGTCTGCCGCTGACCTTGATCCTGGTGGTGGCGGTGCCGATGGCGCTGGCCTGGCTGATCAGCTTCGCGATGTTCAAGCGCCGCGTGGGCGGCGTCTACTTCGCGATCATCACGCAGGCGGTGGCGCTGATCCTCACGGTGCTGATCATCGGCCAGCAGGGCTACACCGGCGGGGTGAACGGCATGACCGACCTGAAGACGATGCTGGGCTGGGACACGCGCACCGACAGCGCGAAGTACATCCTCTACTACGTCTGCGTGGCGCTGCTGGTGGCGGCGATCGTGCTGTGCCGCTGGGTCCAGACCAGCAAGCTCGGCACCTTGCTGCTGGCGATGCGCGACAAGGAAGACCGGGTGCGCTTCTCGGGCTACGACGTGTCGAACTTCAAGGTCTTCACCTTCTGCCTGGCGGCCGGACTCTCGGGCATCGGCGGCGCGATGTTCGCGCTGCAGGTGGGCTTCATGTCGCCGAGCTTCGTGGGCATCGTTCCCTCGATCGAGATGGTGATCTTCTGCGCGGTGGGCGGCCGCATGAGCCTGGTGGGCGCGGTCTACGGCGCGCTGCTGGTGAACGCGGGCAAGACGCTGTTCTCGGAGAGCTTCCCGGACCTGTGGCTGTTCCTGATGGCGGGGTTGTTCATCGGCGTGACGATGGCCTTCCCGATGGGCCTGGCGGGCCTGTGGGAAGAAAAGATCCGCCCGTGGTGGAAGTCGCGTCGCCAGGCGCTGCGCGAGGCCGCGGTGAAGCCGCCCGCGGTGGCCGCGGCTCCCGTCGCGCCCACACCCGAGCACGAACCCACGCTGCCCGAAGGCGTGGGCAGCCAGCGCGCCTGAACCGGAGACCGACCATGAGCAACACCGACTTCGCGCTCGCCGTGGAAGACCTCAGCGTGTCCTTCGACGGCTTCAAGGCCATCGACGACCTCACGCTCTACATCGACCGCAACGAGCTGCGCGTGATCATCGGCCCGAACGGGGCTGGAAAGACGACGCTGCTCGACCTGATCTGCGGCAAGACGCGCGCGAGCAGCGGCAGCATCAAGTTCAAGAACACCGAGCTCACGAAGATGGCCGAGCACAAGCGCGTGCGGCTGGGCATCGGGCGCAAGTTCCAGACACCGTCGATCTACGAGAACCTCAGCGTGTTCCAGAACCTCGAGGTGTCCTTTCCCAAGGGCCGCTCGGTGTTCGGCGCGCTGGCCTTCCAGTGCGATGACGAAGTGAAGGCGCGCGTGCAGGCCGTGGCGACGGAGATCGGGCTGGCCGACCGGCTCGACACCGAAGCGGGCCTGCTGAGCCATGGCCAGAAGCAGTGGCTCGAGATCGGGATGCTGCTGATGCAGGAGCCCGAGTTGCTGATGCTCGACGAACCGATCGCGGGCATGAGCGCGCGCGAACGCGAGCTCACGGCCGAATTGCTCAAGCGCATCTGCCAGAACCGCGCGGTGATCGTGATCGAGCACGACATGGCTTTCGTCAAGCAGATCGCGCACAAGGTGACCGTGATGCACCAGGGAAAGATCCTGGCCGAGGGGCCGATGGAGAAGGTGCAGGCGGATCCGAAGGTCATCGACGTTTATCTGGGGCATTGATGAAGTTCTCGTCGTGCCGAGTGTTCATCGGCTGGAGCGGGCACAGCGCCGATGGGGCATCCCCTCCCGCGAATGTCCCCCGCCTTCGGCTCCTCCTTTATTTCGCTGCGGGGAGTACCCCATCGACGTGCGCCTGGACGCGCCGGTTGTTGAACCGCCCGCACCACCGCTGCGCCCCCGTGCACAGGGCAGTGGGTGCTTCCCGCAGCGAAATAAAGGAGGAGGCCGAAGGCCGGGGACATTCGCGGAGGGAAGTACCCGCTGTCCTGTGCACGCGCCCCGACCCGTCGTGCCTCGAACCACAGCGCCCCCAACAAAGAACGCACCTAAGCAGAGGCCCAGCAAATGAGCAACATCACCCTCAAGGTAGAAAACCTCCACGTAGCCTACGGCCAGAGCGAGGCCCTGCATGGCATCTCGTTCGAGGGCATGGCCAACGAGACCGTCGCCATCATGGGCAGAAACGGCATGGGCAAGACCACGCTGTTCAAGAGCCTCATGGGCGCGCTCCCCTTGAAGAGCGGCCGCATCGAGGTGGCGGGACAGGATGTCTCGCGCGACGAGAGTTTCAGGCGCGTCGCCAAGGGCATCGCCTACGTGCCCAGGGTCGCATGATTTTCCCGACCCTGACAGTCGAGGAGAACATCGAGACCGGCCTCGAGAACTCCAAGACCCGCCGCATCCCCGAGGAGATCTACGCGCTCTTTCCCGTGCTGTGGGACATGCGCCGGCGCAAGGGCGGCAACCTCTCGGGCGGGCAGCAGCAACAGCTGGCCATCGCGCGTGCCCTCGTCACCGATCCCAAGGTCCTGCTGCTCGATGAGCCCACCGAGGGTATCCAGCCTTCGATCATCAAGGACATCGCCAAGGCACTCAACGAGATCCGCAAGCTGCGCGGCCTGACCATCGTCGTGTCGGAGCAGGTGCTGAGTTTTGCCATGGATGTCGCCGACCGCCTGTTCGTGATCGAAGGCGGGCGCCTCGTGCACGAGACCGCGCGCGACAAGACCGATGTCGAGCGCATCAAGGCCTATCTCTCTGTTTAACCACAACCCCAACCAGGAGCCACTGCAAATGACGGACACGCTGATCAAGGTCGATCTGACCAAGTCGCCCACCGAGAACGAGATGATCCACAACCGCTGGCACCCGGACATTCCGATGGCCTGCTGGGTCAACCCCGGCGACGACTTCATTCTCGAGACCTTCGACTGGACCGGCGGCTTCATCAAGAACAACGACAGCGCCGACGACGTGCGCGACATCGACCTGAGCACCGTGCACTACCTCTCGGGCCCCGTGGGCGTGAAGGGGGCCGAGCCCGGCGACCTGCTGGTGGTCGATCTTCTCGACATCGGCGCCAAGCAGGACAGCCTCTGGGGCTTCAACGGATTTTTCTCGAAGAAGAACGGCGGCGGCTTTCTCACCGACCATTTTCCCGAGGCACAGAAATCGATCTGGGACTTCAAGGGCATGTTCACGAGTTCGCGCCACATCCCCGGCGTGAACTTCGCGGGCCTGATCCATCCGGGCCTCATCGGCTGCCTGCCCGACAAGCCCATGCTCGACATGTGGAACGAGCGCGAGAAGGCGCTGATCGCCACCGACCCCGATCGCGTACCGGGCCTGGCCAATCCGCCGTTCGCCGGTACCGCCCACATGGGCAAGATGACCGGCGAGGCGCGTGCCAAGGCCGCGGCCGAGGGCGCGCGCACCGTGCCGCCGCGCGAGCATGGCGGCAACTGCGACATCAAGGATCTCTCGCGCGGCTCGAAGGTGTTCTTCCCCGTCTACGTCGATGGCGCGGGCCTCAGCGTGGGCGACCTGCACTTCAGCCAGGGCGACGGCGAGATCACCTTCTGCGGCGCCATCGAGATGGCCGGCTGGGTGCACATGAAGGTCTCGCTGATCAAGGGCGGCATGGCCAAGTACGGCATCAAGAACCCGATCTTCAAGCCCAGCCCCATCACGCCGCAGTACAACGACTACCTGATCTTCGAGGGTATCTCGGTCGACGAGAGCGGCAAGCAGCACTACCTCGACGTCAACGTCGCCTACCGCCAGGCCTGCCTCAACGCCATCGAGTATTTGAAGAAGTTCGGCTACTCGGGCGCGCAGGCCTACTCCATCCTCGGCACGGCGCCGGTGCAGGGCCACATCAGCGGCGTGGTCGACGTGCCCAACTCCTGCGCCACCTTGTGGCTGCCCACGGGCATCTTCGACTTCGACATCAATCCCAACGCCACCGGGCCGGTGAAGATGATCGACGGCAGCATCGACATGCCGCTGTCGCCCGACCTGCGCTGAGGCATTGAACAAGGAAGCCGCATGCCCACCTACGACTACGACTGCGGACGCTGCGGCGGCTTCGAGGCGCTGCGCCCCTCGGCGCTGCGCGACGAGCCCGCTGCCTGCCCCGACTGCGGCGGCGCCTCGCCGCGCGTGCTCTCGGCCGCGCCGCGGCTCGCGCTCATGGCGGCCGACACGCGCCTCGCGATGGCCACCAACGAGCGCGCGCGTCACGAGCCCGCGAGCTCGCGCGACTACGCGCGATTGCGGCATCCATCGGGCTGCGGATGCTGCTCGACGAGCGCGCGCCGCGTGCTACGGTGACCGCGTCGAACGGTGCCAAATCGGCACCGTCGCGGCGGCCGTGGATGATCTCGCATTGAGATTCGGCAAGTTTTGATGCATGCGCTGGGCGCATGCAATGGATGCAAGAAAGTAGTGCATTCGGCCGATCTCCCTCTGCAGAGGGTGGATTCGGCGGTCCGCTCGCATGCGTGAAACTTGCCCAAAACTTTCTGGATTGTTTCGAAACGGCGAACGCCGTGATTCTTTTTGCGGCGATTCAAAAGGGGCCAACAGGATCAAACTTCTCCTCACGGACAAACCACCGTTCAACCTGAAGGAGATACCAAATGACCGCCTCGAAGATCCTCGCCGCCGTTGCCGTTGCACTGCTTGCCGCCACCGGCGCACATGCCGAAACCTATGACGGCGTCCACACCGTGCATTCCACGGTCTCGCGTGCCGAAGTCGAATCGCAAGCCGTGGCAGCCGCCCGTGCCGGCGATGCCTACAGCGAAGGTGCCACCGCCGGTGCGCAAACCTTCAGCTCGACCGCCGACCGCGCAACCGTTCGTGCCGAAGCCGTTGCCAAGGCCCACGACCCGCTGCAAAGCCTCGACCGCCGCGCGTTCTACCGCGACGAAGTGCCGCAAGCCTACAAGAAGCCCAGCGTGTCGTTCACGCGCCAAGCTGGCCTCTGATCGGCCACGGTGCCAAGCCGGTGCGAGAGCATCGGCCGCATGAAGGAAGCGAATGAGGAAAGGGCCTGCGGGCCCTTTCTTCGTGCGTGGTGCGACAGCGCGCCGCTCACACCAGCGTCTCGCCTTCCCCGAGCACGCCCGCCTTGCGCAGTGCCGCGTCGAGCCAGCTGGCCGTCGTGTGGCCTTGCCTGATCGCTTCGATGCGCGCGGCTTCGTCCTCGACCTTCTTCTGCGCCGCGCGAAGCAGGGTGTCGACTTTCTCTCGCTCGACCACCACCACGCCATCGGCATCGCCGATCACCAGATCGCCGGCACGCACGGCCACGCCGCCGACCGACACCGGATGCCCGATGCGTCCCGAGGCCAGCTTGGTCGGGCCGTTGGGATTTGGTGCCCACCGAGAACACCGGGAAGTCCATCTCGTCGATCTCCACGCTGTCGCGCACCGCGCCGTCGATCACCACGCCGGCGATGCCGACCTGGCGGCAGGCATTCATCATGATCGTGCCCATCAGCGCCGCGCTGCGGTCGCCCTTGCCGTCGATCACCAGCACGTCGCCCGGCTGCGCGAGCGCGATCGCGGCATGGATCATCAGGTTGTCGCCGGGCCGCACCTCCACCGTGAGCGCGTTGCCCACCAGCTTCATGCGGTGGCGCAGGGCCTCGATGCGGCCATGCATGGCGCCGCGGCGGCCCGCGACGTCGGCGAGGATGGCCGGCTGGAAGGCCGCGGCACGGCGCAGCAGTTCGGGAGCAACGCGCTCGAAGTCGCGAACGATGTCGGGATGCGGGTTCATGGTCTGGTGTTCTCTCATTCGGCCTTGACGTCAGCGTCCTTCACCACGCGGCCCCACTTGCGCTTGTCGGCCGCGAGGAAGGCGCGGAATTGCTCGGCGTGTTGCCCACCGGCTCGAGGCCATCGGACGTGAGGCGCTTGGCGATCTCGGGCTGCGCGAGCACCTTCGCGATCTCGCGCTGCAGGCGCTCGACCACGGCCGGCGGCGTGTTCTTCGCCGCGCAGATGCCGGCCCAGGTCACGGGCTCGACCTCGGCGACGCCGGCCTCGGCCAAGGTCGGAATCTCGGGAAAGGCCGCGAGCCGGCGCGGACTGGCCACCGCGAGCGCGCGCAGCTTGCCGGCGCGCGCGTACTGCATCGAGCTCACGGGCTGGTCGAAGATCATCGAGACCTGGCCCGCGATCAGGTCGGTCATGGCCTGGCCCGTGCCCTTGTAGGCCACGTGCACGATGTCGATGCCCGCGCGGCTCTTGAGCATCTCGCCCGCGAGGTGGCCGCCCGTGGCCGTGCCCGAGGACGCGAAGTTGATCTCGCCGGGCTTCTGCTTCGCGTAGGCGACCAGCTCCTTCACGTTCTTCACCTGCAGGCTCGCGTTGACCAGCAGCATGTAGGGCGCATTGACGACCTGCGTGACCGGCACGATGTCCTTCTCGGGATCGAAGGGCATGCTTTTCAGCACATGCGGCTGGATCGACAGCGTGCCCGTGGTGCACATCAGCAGCGTGTGGCCATCGGCCGGCGCGGCGAGCATGGCCGAGGCCGCGATGTTGCCGCCGGCGCCGGGACGGTTGTCGATCAGCACCTGCTGGCCCAGCCCTTCGGCCAGCTTCGGCGCGATCAGCCGCGCCACCACGTCGTTCGAGCCGCCGGGCGAGAAGCCCACGAGGATCTTCACGGGCCGCGATGGAAAGGTGTCGGCCGCGCTCGCGGTGGCGGCGCCGAGCCAGGCCGTGCCCGCGGCCACGACCGGCAGCAGCGTGAGGAGGGAGCGGAGTTTCATTGCGGTTCCTGGTGAAGCGGTTGGCCCGAGAGTTCGGCGCGTGCGCGCGCGATGCGCCGGCAGCCTTCGAGCAGCTGCTCGGTGCCGGCGGCGAACGAGAGGCGGAAGTGCGTCGGCACCCCATAGGCGCTGCCCTGCAGTGACGCGAGGTCCTGCGCGTCGAGCAGGTGCATCACCCAGTCGTCGCTGTCGGCGATCGTCGTGCCCTGGGGCGTGCGCAGCCCGAACAGCGCGCTGCACGAGGCGAAGACGTAGAAGGCGCCGTCGGGCACTTCGCAACGGATGCCGTCGACGGCATTGAGCGCCTCGACCACCGTGTCGCGCCGCGCGCGGTAGGCCTGGCGGTTGGTGGCGATGCTGTCCTGCGGCCCGGTGAGCGCCGCGATGGCGGCCGCCTGCGCGATCGAGTTCGGGCCCGAGGTGCTCTGCGACTGCAGTTTGACCATCGCCTTGATCAGCGCCGCGGGCCCGGCACCGTAGCCGATGCGCCAGCCCGTCATCGCATAGGCCTTGGAGACGCCGTTCACAGTGAGCGTGCGCTCCCGCAGGTCGGGCGCCACCTCGGCGAGGGTGGCGAAGGGTGCGTCGCCGTAGACCAGGTGCTCGTAGATGTCGTCGGTCAGCACCCAGACCTGCGGATGGCGCCGCAGCACCTCGGCCAGTGCCAGCAGCTCGGCGCGCGTGTAGGTGGCGCCGCTCGGGTTGTTCGGCGAGTTGAGCATCAGCCAGCGCGTGCGGCCGGTGATGGCGCGCTCGAGGTCGGCGGGCTGCAGCTTGAAGCCTGCGCCGGCCGGGCCGTCGACGAACACCGGCACGCCGCCGGCCAGCCGCGCGATGTCGGGGTACGAGACCCAGTAGGGCGCCGGCACGATGACCTCGTCGCCGGCCGCCACCGTGCACATCAGCGCATTGAAGATCACCTGTTTGGCGCCGGTGCCGACGATGATCTCGCCCGGCGCGTAGCGCAGCCGGTTCTCGCGCAGGAACTTGCCCGCGATGGCCTCCTTGAGCGCCGGCGTGCCGCCGACGTCGGTGTAGCGCGTCTGGCCCTCGGCCATCGCGCGGATGGCGGCCTGCTTGATGTGTTCGGGCGTCTCGAAGTCGGGCTCGCCGGCGGTGAGAGCGAGGATGTCGCGGCCCTGCGCGCGCAGCTCGCGCGCCCGCTGGCCGGCCATGGAACTCGGAGAGGGCTGGATCCGGTTCAGTCGTGGTGCGATGTGAAGCATGCGGCCAGTATCGAAGTGCCTTCGCCGCGGGACAAACGAGTAATCGGCGTGGCGCGGTATTCCTTTTTTTCCTGGCCGGTGGCGGGCGTACATTCCGCCGCATGAACTTCACCTTCAAGCAGCTCGAGGCCTTCCTGTTCAGCGCCAGGCTCCAGAGCTTCAGCGCCGCGGCGGTGAAGCTGCACACCACGCAGTCGGCCATCTCCAAGCGGCTGGCCGAGCTCGAGGAGTCGCTCGGCGGTCCCTTGCTGCACCGCAGCTCGCACGGCCTGGAGCTGGCGCAGGCCGGCCGCGAGCTGCTGCCGCTGGCGGAAGAAGCGCTGCGGCTGTGGCAGCGCATCGAGCACGACATCAGCCTCGACAAGACGCTGCGCGGCAGCTTCCGCGTGGGCGTGACGGAACTGATCGCGATGACCTGGCTCACGCGGCTGATCCAGCTGCTGCAGAAGCTGCATCCGCAGGTGACGATCGAGCCGGTGGTCGACGCCGGCCTCACGCTGTTCGAGCGGCTCGAGGCCAACAAGCTCGACCTGACGATCATGCCGGGCACCTTCTGGGGCCAGGCCTTCGAATCGGTCAAGGTGGGGCAGGTCGACCAGGCCTGGATCGCGAGTCCGCGGCTGCGCATTCCGCAGCGCGCGCTGAAGCCGCACGAGTTCGCCGACTACCCGGTGATCGAGCAGCCCGCGGGTGCCTCGAAGAACCGCTTCTACGAGGCCTGGCGCGCCGAGCACGGCTTCCGTTTCGGCAAGGTCATGCTGACCAACAGCACGACGGTGCTGCGCGAGCTGACGATCAGCGGCTTCGGCATCAGCCAGCAGGCGCTCGACTACGTGCGGCCCGACATCCGCAGCGGCCTGCTGCGCATCGTGCGCAGCGACCCGATGCCGCCGCCGCTGGTCTACAGCGCCGTGCACCGGCGCGACAACGCGAGCCCGGCGCTGGCGCGCATCGTCGAGCTGGCCGTGCAGACCTGCGACTTCAAGCTGCGCGCGAGCCAGCACGACGTGGCGCCGGCGGGGCCCGCGCGCGGCGCGGGCACGCGGCAGCGCGCGCTGCGCCCGGGTGCGAAGAAGCCCGTGAAGGCGGCCCGGCGCTAGGATCCGGGCAGGATTTCCGAAATATACGCATTGCGTATAAACTCGCGGCCCATGAACATGCCGCAGCAAGTGCTTCTCCGCGACGCGATGCGTCAGCTCAACATGACGCGCGATGCCTTCGCCGAGCGCATCGGCAGCCGTCGGAGGGCGCTCGACGCCTGGCTGCTGCCCGACGAGTCGAACGAATTCCGGGCCATGCCCGAGGTGGCGCGGCGCTTCGTGAGCGAGATCCTGGCGTCGAGCAGGCGTCCTGGTGAATATACGCAGAGCGCACAGGATGGCGCGCTGCGCCGGTCGCTCCATGTCGACGGCGCGCAGCACCTGCTGTCGGTGGCCCAGTTCGACCGCGAGGCCATCGACGAGCTGTTCCGGCTCGCCGACGTGATGCAGCCGATCGCGCGCCGCCGCAAGGTCAGCCGCGTGCTCGAGGGCGCGGTGCTGGCCAACCTGTTCTTCGAGGCCAGCACGCGCACGCGCGTGAGCTTCGGCGCCGCGTTCTGCCGGCTCGGCGGCTCGGTCTGCGACACGACGGGCTTCACCTTCTCCTCGATGGCCAAGGGCGAATCGATCCGCGACACCAGCCGCGTGATCAGCGGCTATGTCGACGCGATCGTGGTGCGTCATCCCGAGCAGGGCTCGGTCGCCGAATTCGCGCGCGCCACCAACGTGCCGGTCATCAACGGCGGCGACGGGCCGGGCGAGCATCCGAGCCAGGCGCTGCTCGACCTCTACACCATCCAGCGCGAGTTCTCGCGCCTGGGCAAGCTGGTCGACGGCGCGCATGTCGCGATGGTCGGCGACCTCAAGTACGGCCGCACGGTGCATTCGCTGATCAAGCTGCTCGCGCTGTACCGCGGCCTGAAGTTCACGCTGGTCGCGCCGCCGCAGCTCGCGATGCCGGCGGAGATCGTGGAACTCGTGAGCCGCAACGGCCACGTGGTGGAGACCGCCACCGCGCCGGCGCAGGCGCTGGCCGGCGCCGACGTGGTCTACGCGACGCGCATCCAGAAGGAGCGCTTCGCGCACGACGAGGTGCTCGAGGGCTTCGACCAGGCCTTCGCGATCGACCGCGCGCTGGTCGATGCGGCGTGCAGGAAGGACGTGGTGCTGATGCATCCGCTGCCGCGCGACGGCCGCCCGGGCTCGCACGACCTGAGCACCGACCTCGACAACGACCCGCGGCTGGCGATCTTCCGCCAGACCGACAACGGCATCCCGGTGCGCATGGCGATCTTCGCCACGCTGCTGGGCGTGGACCGGCTCGTGAGCCGCTCGATGCGCGACGCGACGTGGACGCCGCCCGCGCACATCGGCCCCGACGACAGCAGCTTCCACGGCCTCGACTGAGCGATGCGCGAAACCGCCATCGAGCGCGGGTAAGCTCGCCGCCCATGAAGCGCAACACCACCGCCAAGTCCACCAGCGTCACCCCCGCGCCCAACGGCAAGGCCTCGGCCGCCGATGCCTCCGGCGGCGCCCAGGTGTTCGCGGTGCTCGCGCGCATCGAGACCCTTTGGTCCTCGCTCGGCCCGGTGGGCCAGCGCATCGCCGACTTCATCGTGAAGAACCCGCGCGAGGTGGTCCACATGTCGGTCAGCGAGGTGGCCGAGCGCACCGGCTCGAGCGAGGGCAGCATCGTCGGCCTGTGCAAGAACCTCGGCGCCACCGGCTTCCAGCAGATCAAGATCGCGCTGGCGCAGGAGATCGTGCGGCCGGTGCAGTTCATCCACGAGGACCTCGATCCGCAGGACGCGGCCGATGCGGTGATCCGCAAGATCTTCCAGAGCAACGTGCAGACCCTGCACGACACGCAGGCCACGCTCGATGCCGGTGCGATGGAGCGCGCGGTGAAGCTGCTGCGCGAGGCCGAGCGCATCGAGATCTACGGCATCGGCAGCTCGGCCACCATCGCCGAGGACGCGCACTACCGCATGCTGCGCATCGGCCTCAACGCGAAGGTGGTGGTCGATTCGCACGTGCAGGCGATCAGCGCCTCGCTCACCGACTCGCGGGTGGCGGTGCTGACCATCTCGCACTCGGGCAGCACGCACGAGACCGTGACCGCGACGCGGCTGGCCAAGGAGGCCGGCGCCTCGACCGTGTGCATCACCAACTTCGGCAAGTCGCCGATCCAGGCCTTCGCCGACGTGCTGCTGTTCACCATGGCGCGCGAGACCAACTTCCGCACCGAGGCCATGACCAGCCGCCTCGCGCAGCTCGCGATCATCGACGTGCTGATCGCCTGCCTGGCGCTGTCGGACTACGACACCTCGGTGCGCACGCTGCGCCAGACCTTCGACGTGCTGTCGCTCAAGCGGTACTGAGGCGGCTGCGCGCGGGCGGCCGCGCGGGCAGGGCGGTCACCTCGGCCGTGGCGCGCGGCGGCAGCAGGCCCGCGACCGAGGGCGCCACCGCCTCGGGCGCGGCGCCCACCAGCAGGCAGGCCATGCCCAGCCGCGCGGCGCCCGCCGCATCGGTGGCCGGGTTGTCGCCGATCACCACCGTGCTCGCGGGCTCGGCGCCCAGGCAGCGCAGGCCTTCCTCGAACAGCAGCGGTTCGGGCTTGCCGACGATGCGCCAGGGCTGCACGCCACTGGCCGTGAGCACGGCCGCGAGCAGCGAGCCGGTCTCGGGCACCACGCGGCCGTGCGGGCCCGGATGGGTGGCGTCGGCGTTCGTGACCACCAGCCGCGCGCCGCGCAGCAGCTCGTTGGCCACCGCGCCCAGCCGCGCATGGCTGAAGCGCATGTCGAGCGCCAGCAGCACGAACTCGGCCTCGGACGCGACCAGCCGGAAGCCGAGCGCGCGCGCATGGCGCTGCAAGGCCGGCGTGCCCACCACCATCAGCCGCGCCGTGGGGTGCTGGCGCGCGAGCAGGCTCACGGCGAGCTCGCCGGCCAGCACGATGCGCTCGGGCGGCGCGCGCAGGCCGAGCCGGCGCAGCCGCAGCGCGAGGCCCTGGGCGGTGTGGGTCGAGTTGTTCGACACGATCGCGAAGCGGCCCTCGAAACGCTCGAGGAGTTCGGCCGCGCCGTCGATGGCCTCGTTCTGGCGCACCAGCGTGCCGTCGAGGTCGAGCAGCAGGTGCCGCGCCTGCGCGAGCGGTGCCAGGTCCGCTGCCGCGGGGCCTCCCGGCGCCCGGGTCTGGGTTGCGATGTTCTTCATGGATCTCCGGTTCGGGCCATCGGGGGAGCGGGGTGCTGGCCGTGCGGCGGGATTGTATTGAACATTGCTCAGTCGATTGCTAATTTTCAAATGAGCTTATTTCATTTGCTTGTCATCTTCGACTTCTAAAGTTCAACGCATCCGAGCGAGCCACTCGCCCGCGCAATGCCCCCGAACCGAAGGAATCGATCATGAAGAAACTCCTGGCCATCGCCGCCGCCGTCTCGTTCAGCGCGCTGCTGGCCCTCCCGTCCCATGCCCAGTCCGTGGCCGACGGCTCGCGCGAGCATCCGCTGCGCGTGCTGCTGATTCCGGCCGACGGCGGCACCGAGTCGGGCACCAAGGCCGACTACGCGCCGGTGTTCAACGCCATCACGCGCAGCACCGGCCTGAACTTCGACCTCAAGGTCGGCCAGTCGTACGGCGCCGTGGTCGAGGGCATGTGCAACCAGCTCGCCGACATCGCCTTCTTCGGCCCGGTGTCGTACGTGCAGGCCCACAAGCGCGGCTGCGCGCAGCTGCTGGCCGTGGGCGTGGAGAAGGGCGCCTCGGTCTACTACGCCGGCATGTTCGCCAAGGCCAATGCGCCGATCGCCTCGATCAAGGACCTGAAGGGCAAGCGCGTGGCCTTCGGCGACGTGAACTCGGCCTCGAGCTTCACCTTCCAGATCGCGATGCTGCTCGACGCCGGCATGGACCCGGCCAAGGACCTGTCGGCGATCCGCATGACCGGCAGCCACGCCAGCAGCCTGGCCGCGCTGCGTGCAGGACCAGGTCGACGTGGCCTCGCTCTCGTTCGATTCGTACGAGAAGGCGGTCAAGCAGGGCGCGGCCGATCCCAAGACCATCAAGGTGATCGCCAAGAGCATGGCCATTCCCTATCCGCCGCTGGCGCTGAACTCCAAGCTGCCCGAGGCGCTGAAGACCAAGCTCAAGGACGCCTTCCAGACCGTGAACAAGGCCCCCGGCATCACGCCCGACATGATCCGCGGCTACGGCGGCGGCAAGATCGACGGCTACGACACCAGGTTCTCCGAGGAGGAGTTCAACGTCGCCGCCGAGAAGCTGGGCCTGCTGACCGACGACCTCAAGGGCCGCATCCTCGCCAAGGCGGCCGAGCGTTGATCGCCGGCGATCGCACGCACGCCCCAGAGCCCGCCGCCGGAAGCACGCCCATGCTGCAGTTCGAATCGGTCGCCATGCGCCACCCCGACGGCACGCGCGCGCTCGGCGGCGTCTCGCTCGAGGTGCCCGCGGGCCAGTTCTGCGTGGTGCTGGGCGCCTCGGGCGCCGGCAAGTCGACCCTGCTGCGCACCGCCAACGGCTTGGTCGTGCCCACGCAGGGCACGGTGCGGGTCGAGGGCGTGCGCATCGCGCCGGGCTCGCTGGCGCGCGTGCGTCCGCGCATCGGCATGATCCACCAGCAGTTCAACCTGGTGCTGCGCTCGAGCGTGGCCGAGAACGTGCTCGCCGGCGCCTTGCCGGCGCTGGGCACCTGGCGCGCGCTGCTCGGCCTGTTCACCGACGACCAGCGGCGCAAGGCCTGCGAACTGGTCGAGTCGGTGGGGCTGGGCGAGGAGCATCTGCTGCGCCGCGTGAGCGAGCTCTCGGGCGGCCAGCAGCAGCGCGTGGGCATCGCGCGCGCCTTCATGCTCGATCCGCCGCTGGTGCTGGCCGACGAGCCGGTGGCCAGCCTCGATCCGCAGACCAGCCACGACGTGCTGTCGCTGCTGCGCCGGCAGGCGCGCGAGCGCGGCACCACGGTGCTGTGCAGCCTGCACCAGATCGAACTGGCCTGCGAGTTCGCCGACCGCATCGTGGCCTTGCGTCGCGGCGTGGTCGTGTTCGACGGCGCGCCGCGGACGTTCCAGCCGCAGGTCTTCGATGCGATCTACGGCCGCGACGATGCGGCGCCGGCGTCCGTGCCCGCGGCCCGGCCGCCGTTGGCCGGCGAGCCCGAGGCGGCGTTGCCGCTGCATGCCGGTGCCCTGGAGCTCGCGCAATGAACACGTTCTCTTCCTCCTCTTCCGACGCGCGCACATCGCGCCCGGCCTCGGCCTGGGACCTGCCGCGGCCCTTCGGCACCCGCACGCTGGTCGTGCTGCTGCTGGTGCTCGTGGTGGGCTTCTTCGCGGGCCAGCGCGTGGAGATGGGCCGCATGCTCTCGCTGACCGGCGAGGGCGTGCTCGCCGCGGTGGGCCTGCGTGACAACTCGCAGGTGCTGTCGGGCCTGGGCTCGATCGCGCGCTCGCTGTTCCCGCCGCAGGTCTCCGAGCAGACCGAGGTCGCGCGCATCGAGGGCTTCGACCGCAACCGGCTGCCCTGGTTCTCGCACGTCGAGACGCTCGAGACGCACGAACCGAAGCTGAACCCCGAGACCCTGCAGATGGAGGACCGCGTCGAGCGCCGCGAGGTGCTGGTCGAGCCGCTGGGCTACCTGTGGCACGTGGCGGTGAAGATGCTCGAGACCTTCGAGATCGCGGTCTGGGCCACGCTGATCGCGATCGTGCTGAGCGCGCCGCTGGCCTGGTGCAGCGCGAGGAACTACGCGCCCAACCGCCTGGCCTACGGCCTCGCGCGCAGCGTGGTCGGCCTGTTCCGCGCGGTGCCCGAGCTGGTGAGCGCGCTGTTCCTGGTGCTGGCCTACGGCTTCGGCCCGATCGCCGGCGTGCTGGCCCTCGCGCTGCACTCGGCCGGTTTCCTCGGCAAGTTCTACGCCGAGGACATCGAGACCGCCGACGACAAGCCGCAGGAAGCGCTGCGCGCCATCGGCGCCAACAAGCTCAAGGTGATGCGCTTCGCGGTGCTGCCGCAGGTGATGCCGCAGTTCATCGCCTACACGCTCTACGTGCTCGACCGCAACGTGCGCATGGCCACCGTGGTCGGCCTGGTCGGCGCGGGCGGCATCGGCCAGGAGCTCAAGGGCCGCTACGACATGTACAACTATGCGCACGTCGGCACGATCCTGATCGCGATCTTCCTGACGGTGCTGGTGCTCGACCGCATCGCCGCCCGGCTGCGCAGCCGCTATGGCTGAGCCCTGAGTCCCCCGCGGATACCGCGTTCGCGGCGCCCGCCCCCCATTCCCTGATTTCTGTCCGAACTCTCGCGCGGCTTGTCCGCCGCGCGGAGCGGCTTCGGCCGCGCCTTTGTCTCCCACGTCCCTCGATTCGAAAGGAACCCTCATGAAAACAGCATCTTCCCGGTACGGCCTCGCTGCGGCAGGCCTTCTCCTGTGCCTGAGCCTCGCCGCCTGCGGTGGCGGTGGTGGGGGCGGTGGCCTGCCGATCCTGCCGCCGGGACAGACCCCGCCGGCCGGCGACGGCAACAACGGCAACGGCAACAACCCGCCGCCCCAGCCCGCGCTCAAGTGCGCGCCCTGAGTCCGCGCCTTCCTCCAGACCTCCCTTCGCCCCTGCGTTGAAAGAACCTCCCATGAACACCACCTCCCGTCGCGATTTCTTCCGCAAGTCGGCCGGCGCCATCGGCGCGGCCTCGGCCCTCACCATGCTCCCGCCCGTGATCCGCAAGGCCCTGGCGGTCGAGGCCGCGGTCGACACCGGCTCCATCAAGGACATCAAGCACATCGTGATCCTGATGCAGGAGAACCGCAGCTTCGACCACTACTTCGGCACGCTGAAGGGCGTGCGTGGCTTCGGCGACCGCTTCCCGCTGCCGCTGGCCAACGGCAAGTCGGTGTTCTTCCAGTCCAACACCACCGCGGGCACGCCCGAGATCCAGCCGTTCCGCCGCGACTCCACGATCGCCAACGCGCTGATCGGCTCGGGCGCGCCGCACAACTTCCCCGACATGCAGGGCGCCTGGGCGCAGGGGAAGATGGACCGCTGGATCCAGTTCAAGGGCCAGGTGGCGATGGGCTACTACCTGCGCGAGGACATCCCGTTCCAGTTCGCGCTGGCCGATGCCTTCACGATCTGCGACGGCTACCACTGCTCGATCCTCACCGGCACCGATCCCAACCGCATCGTGTTCTGGTCGGGTTCCAACTTCAACCCCGAGCTGCGCAAGAAGGGCATCAACAGCACCGACACCGATTCGGAACCCGTCAACTCGCGCTGCTGGCCGAGCCCGTCGAACTGGATCGCCGGCAACCCGCAGGAAGCCGACGGCACCGGCCAGAAGAACGCGACGACGGGCGCCTACAACTACAAGTACGTCAACAACGCGTTCAAGTGGGACACGCTGCCCGACGTGCTGCAGAAGAACGGCATCAGCTGGCACATCTACCAGAACATGAACAACAACTGGACCGGCGCCATGAACGGCTGCCTGGCGTTCCAGAGCTTCCGCACCGCGCAGCCCGGCTCGCCGATCTACCAGCACGGCCTGACCGGCGGTCCCGCCGCGGCCGACGGCGCCACCAACTTCCTGGCCCAGCTCAAGCAGGACGTGATGAACGACACCCTGCCGCAGGTCTCGTGGGTGCTGCCCACGCAGGCGCTGGCCGAACACCCGGGCAGCAGCGAAGGCACGGCCGGCGCGGCCGACTTCATCTCCGACGTGCTGAGCGCGCTGACCTCGAACCCCGCGGTCTGGAGCAAGACGGCGCTGTTCGTGACCTTCGACGAGAACGACGGCTTCTTCGACCACCTGGCGATGCCCGCCGTGCCCTCGTACGACGCCAACGGCAACCTGATGGGCAAGTCGACCGTGCCGCTCGATGGCGAGTACTTCGACGCCTCGGTCGGCAGTTACCTCAACGCCGCCGACACCGTCAGCGGCAAGATCCGCCCCTGGGGCCTGAGCTCGCGCGTGCCGATGTACGTGGTGTCGCCGTGGAGCAAGGGCGGCTGGGTCAACTCGCAGGTGTTCGACCACACCTCGATGGGCCGTTTCCTCGAGAAGCGCTTCGACATCACGATCGACGCCATCAGCCCCTGGCACCGCGCGGTCTGCGGCGACCTCACGAGCTGCTTCGACTTCGTCAGCCCGAACGATCCGGTGGTGCCCAAGCTGCCCGACACCAGCGGCTATCCCGCCATCAACACGGCGCAGAGGGCGCTGGGCAACACCGGCGTCATCACCAAGGCGCCCGTGCCCGCCACGCCGCTGTTCCAGGAGACCGGCACGCGCTTCTCGCGCGCGCTGCCCTACGAGCTGCACACCAGCGCGCGCGTCGAGGCGCGCGGCCTGGTCTCGCTGATCTTCAGCAACACCGGCGACCAGGGCGCGGTGTTCCACGTCTACGACAAGCTGCACCTGGACCGCATCCCGCGCCGCTACACGGTGGAAGCCGGCAAGCAGCTGCAGGACTACTGGGACACCGGTGCCACCGACGGCGGCAAGTACGACCTCTGGGTCTACAGCACCAACGGCTTCGTGCGCAGCTTCAGCGGCGATGCGATGGCCTTCAATTCGGCCGCCTTCAGGCCCGAGGTCCAGGTCTGCTACGACCCGGCCGCCGGCAACGTCTACGTGAAGGTGCACAACAACGGCAGCATCGACGGCGAGGTGACGGTGCAGTCGAACGCCTACCGCACCGACGGCCCCTGGACGCTGAAGGCGCCGAAGGGCGACATGGGCATGCTGCACTGGGAGCTCAAGGACAGCGGCCACTGGTACGACTTCACCGTGACCGCCGGCAACGCCGTGCGCCGCTTCGCGGGCCGTGTCGAGACCGGCAAGCCCACCGTGAGCGACCCCGCGATGGCGATGCACCTGCAGGCCTGAGCGCGCTTCCACCCCCACGAGGAGAAACACCATGAAGAAGAACAAGCGCATGCCGCGCGGCGCCAGCCTGCTCGGCGCCTCGCTGGCCCTGGCCGCGATCTGCGGACCGGCCCTGGCCCAGACGGTGCCGGTGGTCTGGGACCCGGCCAAGGCCAACCTCGGGATCGGCACCGGTGCCGGCACCGGCGTCACCGGCAGCAACAACCAGGCGATCGGCGAGGGCGCGGGCAACACGGTCAACGGCAGCGGCAACCAGGCCATCGGCCAGAACGCCGGCAACAACGTGACCGGTTCCACCAACCAGGCCATCGGGCAGGGCGCCGGCAGCAACGTCACCGGCACCAGCGACATCTCGATCGGCCTGGGCGCCGGCAACAACGTCAGCACCAACTGGAACCTCGCGATCGGCAACAACGCCGGCACCAACGTGTCGGGCGGCAATGCCAACGTCGGCATCGGCTTCGAGTCGGGCCAGAACGTCAAGGGCGGCTGGAACCAGTCGATCGGCCGCAGCGCGGGCGACAACGTCACCGGCGACCACAACAACGCCACCGGCTTCCACGCCGGCAGCGGCGTGACCGGCAGCGACAACAACGCCACCGGCACCAACGCCGGCATGACCGTGACCGGCAGCAACAACAACGCCATGGGCAACGGCGCCGGCAGCAAGGTCACGGGCAGCGACAACACCGGCATCGGCACCAATGCCGGCAGCAACGTGACGGGCAGCAACAACGTGTCGCTCGGCGAGGGCGCGGGCAACAACGTCGGCACCAACTGGAACCTGGCCATCGGCGAGGGCGCGGGCAGCAACGTGTCGGGCAAGAACGCCAACCAGGCGATCGGCTACTACGCGGGCACCAACGTCAACGGCGGCTGGAACCAGACCATGGGCCGCAGCTCGGGCCAGAACGTGACCGGCGACTACAACAACTCGACCGGCTACGCGGCCGGCTCGAACGTGACCGGCAGCCGCAACGACGCCACGGGCCAGAACGCCGGCCAGAACGTGACCGGCAACGACAACGAGGCCTACGGCACCGGTGCCGGCAGCAACGTCAAGGGCAACGGCAACCAGGCCTACGGCACGGGCGCGGGCAACAACGTCAACGGCAGCAACAACCTGTCGATGGGCCAGGGCTCGGGCGCGGGCGTCACCGGCGTGGGCAACCAGGCCTCGGGCATGCAGGCCGGCGCGGGCGTCTCGGGCAACAACAACATCGCCACCGGCCAGGCCGCGGGCGGCGGCGTGCAGGGCAGCAACAACGTGGCCTCGGGCACGATGGCGGGCCAGGCGGTCAGCGGCAACTCGAACCTCGCGCAGGGCAGCAGCGCGGGCCAGCACGTGCGCGGCAACGACAACATCGCGATCGGCTCGGGCTCGGGCGCCTACGTGAGCGCCAACCAGACCGCCTCGATCGGCGCCGGCGCGCGCGCCAGTGCCGACAACGCGCTGGCCATCGGCACCAACGCGCAGGCCTTCGAGGACTCGGGCGTGGCGATCGGCAACGGCGCCGTGGTGAACCATGCGAACAGCGTGGCGCTCGGTGCCGGCAGCGCGACCACGCGCGGCGCGCTCAACAACTACACCGCCATCGGCATGGCCGGCGTGCAGTCGTCGATGGGCGAGGTGGCGCTGGGCAACCGCCAGATCACCGGCGTGGCCCCGGGCAGCGCGCCCACCGACGCCACCAACGTCGGCCAGGTGCAGGGCATGGTGAAGGAGGGCGTGAGCCAGGCCAATGCCTACACCGACACCGTGGCCGCGCAGGGCCTGCCGGTCGGCAAGGCCTACACCGACCTCACGGCCGCCCGCCTGCAGAGCCAGATCGACGACACGGCCCGCCGTGCCTACGCCGGCATCGCCAGCGTGGCCGCGATGGAGGCCGCGCCGATGGTGCCCGGCAAGATCAGCTATGCCGTGGGACTGGGCAACTACCGCAGCGAGAGCGCGATCGGCGGCTCGCTGCGCCACACCTCGCAGGACGGCCGCTACAGCGTCACGCTCGGCGTGGGCGCGAGCAGTTCGGGCGTGGTGACGCGCGTGGCGCTCACGGGCGTGTTCGACTGAGGACGGTGCCGGCGGGGCGGAGGGGCGGAGGGGCGGAGGGGCTCTGCTATAACGCAGCGGCCCCGTTCAACCCGCCGCACCCCTCATGCACAACACGTCGCTGACGCTGCTCAAGTGGATCTTCATCGCCGTCGGACTGGGCCTGCTGCTCATCGCGATCGTGGTGCCCAACGAGGCCAAGTGGCTGCTCACGCTGCTGGGCCTGATGTTCACGGGCGTGGGCGGCGGCATCCTGTTCATCGGCGAACGCAACGCGAAGCGCGCGGCCTGGCTGCTGCAGCACGGCCAGCGCATCGATACCGAGCTGCGCGAGGTCGAGCTCAACACCACGTTCCAGGTCAATGGCCAGCATCCCTACCGCGCCATCGTCGAGGCGCGCGCCGGCTTCGGGCGCGAGCTGCGGCAGTTCCGCAGCGCCAACATCTGGTTCGATCCCACGCGGCACCTGAGCGGGCGCCCGATCGCGGTCTACGTCGATCCCGCGAACCCGAAGCGCTACCACGTGGACCTGTCGTTCCTGCCGCCGCGCGGCTGAGCTTCAGCGCACTTCAGCGAACCAGCGCGAAGCGCGCGTGCAGCCCGCCCACGGCCGAGGGCGACACCCAGAGGTCGAAGTCGCCGGGCTCCACGGTGGGCCGCAGGTCGCGGCCGATGAAGGCCAGGTCGGCCGCGCGCAGCGCGAACTCGACCTGCACCGAGGCCCCGGGCGCGATGCGCAGCTTGCGGAAATCCTTGAGCTCGCGCACCGGCCGCGTCACGCTCGCGGTGCGCTGCGCGATGTAGAGCTGCACCACCTCCTCGGCTTCGCGCTGGCCGGTGTTGGTGACGGTGGCGCGCACGCGCAGCGTGCCGTCGGCCATCGACAGCCGCTCGCTGTCGAGCGCGACGCCGTCGTAGCGCACCGGCGCGAAGCCCAGGCCGAAGCCGAAGGGATAGAGCGCCTCGTTGGAGGCCTCGATGTAGCGTGTCTTGAAGGCGGTGCCGGGCGCGTCGCTCGGCAGCGGCCGGCCGGTGCGCTTGTGGGCGTAGTAGTAGGGCACCTGTCCCGCTGCCTGCGGAAAGCTCACCGGCAGCCGGCCCGAGGGATTGAAGTCGCCGAACAGCACGTCGGCGATCGCGTGGCCGGTCTGCACGCCGAGGAACCAGGTCACGAGGATCGCGCGCGCATCGCGCGCCACCGGCGGCAGCGCCATCGCGCGGCCGTTGCTCAGGAGCACGACGATCGGCTTGCCGGTGGCGGCGACCGCCTCGGCCAGCGCCTGCTGCACCAGCGGCAGGCCGATGTCGGCGCGCGAGCGCGATTCGCCCGACATGCGCTCGCCCTCGCCGATGGCCAGCACCACCACGTCGGCCTGGCGCGCCGCGGCCACCGCGGCCTCGATGCCGCCGGGCAGCAGCGACTCGACGTTCGAGCCGCGCGTGACCGTGAGCGAGGCCGCGTCGCCGAGCGCGGCGCGCAGGCCCTGGTCGATGCCCACCGGCGCGCTCTGGCCCGGGAACAGGCTCCAGGCGCCCAGCAGGTCCTGCGTGCCCGAGGCGAAGGGGCCGATCAGCGCGACCTTGGTGCCGCTTTTCGCGAGCGGCAGCAGCGCGCCCTCGTTCTTCAGCATCACGATCGAGCGGCGCGCGCTCTCGCGCGCCAGCGCGATGAAGGCCGGGTCCTCGGCGCGCTGCGCGGCCGGCGGGCCGTCGAGGCCGCGCATCGGCTGGTCGAACAGGCCGAGCCTGAGCTTGGCGTACAGCACGCGGCGCACCGCGTCGTCGAGCCGCGCCATCGGCACCTCGCCCGCGGCCACCAGGCCCGGCAGCTCGCGCATGTAGAGGCCGCTCTGCATGCTCACGTCGGTGCCCGCGAGGAAAGCCTGCTTCGCGGCCTCGCGGCCGTTGGCCGCGTAGCCGTGCGCGATCAGTTCCTCGTCGGCCGTGTAGTCCGACACCACGAAGCCGGCGGAAGCCCCACTCGCCGCGCAGCACCCCGGTCAGCAGCGCCGGATTGGCGGTCGAGGGAATGCCCGAGATCTCGTGGAAGCCGCTCATCAGCGACAGCGCGCCCGCGTCGAGCGCGGCGCGGAACGGCGGCAGATAGACCTCGCGCAGCGTGCGCTCGGAGATGTCGACGGTGTTGTAGTCGAGCCCGCCCTCGGCCGCGCCGTAGCCCGCGAAATGCTTGGGCGTGGCGAGCAGCGCATCGGCGCGCGACAGGTCGTCGCCCTGGAAGCCGCGCACGCGCGCGGCGGCGAAGCGGCTCGCCAGCAGCGGGTCCTCGCCCACGCCCTCGATGCCGCGGCCCCAGCGCGCATCGCGCGCGATGTCGACCATGGGCGCGAAGGTCCAGCGGAAGCCGTCGGCGCTGGCCTCGACCGCCGCCGCGCGCGCGGTGCGCTCGGCCAGCGCGGGTTCCCAGCTCGCGGCCTCGGCCAGCGGCATCGGGAAGATGGTGCGAAAGCCGTGGATCACGTCGGCGCCGAAGATCAGCGGAATGCCCAGGCGAGACTCCTGGACCGCGATGCGTTGCAGCTCGCGCTTGCGCGTCAGGCCCTCGTTGTTGAAGAGCCCGGTCACGCGGCCCGCGCGTACCTCGTCGGCCTCGAGCTGCGCATTGCGCCGGTTGGCCTGCGGGTTGCCGGGGATGTTGGTGTCGGCCGGGCCGTAGAGGCTCAGCTGGCCGACCTTCTCCTCGACCGTCATGCGCGCGATCAGCGCTTTGATGCGCGGCTCGGTGGCGGCCGGGGCGGGCGAGACGGGAGACTGGGCGGAGGCGAGGAGGCTGGCGAGGAGGCCGAGGGCCAGAAGGAGGAGCGGGGGCTTTTTTTCCGACATGCATGGCCCTCCATTCTGCAGACATCGCCCGCCGCGGCCGCAAGCAGGTTTCCGCCATGGCCGTAGGGCGATGTCCGACCTGCCCGCGCAGGCCCGGGCTATTCGGCCGTCGCGCCCGACTCCTTCGCGACCTTGACCCACTTGGTGGTCTCGCTGCCAATGAAGGCCGCGAGCTCGGCGGGTTTCATGTGGCCGGCCGTCACGCCCTGTTCCTCGAAGCGCTTCACGACGTCGGGCTGCTGCAGGGCGCGCGCGAGTTCGGCGTTGAGCCGCTGCACGATCTCGGGCGGCGTGCCGTGCGGCGCCATGAGCGCGAACCAGGTCGTCATGTCGTAGCCCTTGAGGCCGGCCTCGTCGAGCGTGGGCACGCCGGGGTAGGCGGGCGAGCGCGCCTTGGTGGTGACGGCCAGCGCATGCACCTTGCCGGCCTTGACGTGCGGCGAGGCCGAGGGGCTGGTCTCGATCGCCATCTGGATCTGGCCGCCCATCAGGTCGGCCATCATCGGCGCGCCACCCTTGTAGGGCACGTGCACGATCTCGGTCTTCGTCATCGAGCGGAACAGTTCGCCCGAGATGTGCTCGGTGCTGCCGTTGCCGGCCGAGCCGAAGTTGACCTTGCCGGGATGGGCCTTGATGTAGGCCACGAGTTCGGCCACGGTCTTCGCGGGCACCTTGTCGTTGACGATCAGCACGTTGGGCGTGGAGGCCACCATTGCCACCGGGTCGAAGTCGCGCTGGAAGTCGTAGGCGAGCTTCTTGTAGAGGCCCGGCGCGATCGAATGCGCGATGGTCGCGAGGAACAGCGTGTAGCCGTCGGCCGGCGCCTTGGCCGCGATGGTCGCGCCCACGGTGCCGCCCGCGCCGCCGCGGTTGTCGACGATCACCGGCTGCTTGAGCGATTCCGAGAGCTTCTGCCCACGGTGCGCGCGACGATGTCGGTGGTGCCGCCGGCCACGAAGGGCACGACGAGGGTGATGGGCTTGCTCGGCCAGTCGGCGGCGAGCACGGGCAGGGTACCCGCGCCAAGCAGCAGGGTCGCGAGGGCGGTGCGGAGGAAGGCTTGTCTTTTCATGGTCGTGGGGGTCTTGGTGTTTTTATGAAGAGGGTGGTCAGGCCACGCGGTTCAGCAGCGGCAGGCCGGCGTTCCAGCGCCGCAGGTTGTCGAGGAAAAGGGCGGCCACGCGCGCCTCGTTGCCGTCCGAATGGCCGGCCGTGTGCGGCGTGACGATGACGTTCGGCAGCGACCACAGCGGCGAGTCGGCGGGCAGCGGCTCGTGCGCGAACACGTCGAGGTAGGCACCCGCGAGCGCGCCGCCGCGCAGCGCCTCGATCAGCGCGGCTTCGTCGACCACCTCGCCGCGCGCGACATTCACGAGCCGCGCACCCGGTGGCAGCAGCGCGAGCGCTGCCGCATCGACGAGCCCGCGCGTGCGCTCGGTCAGCGGGCAGGCGAGCAGCAGCCAGTAGGCGCGCGGCAGCACCTGGCCGATGTCCTCGAAGCGCACGCTCTCGACGGCGGGCGCCAGCGCTGCATCGCCACTGCTGCGCACCGAGACCACGCGCAGCCCGAGCGCCGACAGCAACGCGCCCAGGCCCTGCCCGATCGGTCCCCAGCCCACGATCACCGCGGTCTGGCCCGCGAGGTCGCGCGGCAGCCCGCTGCCCACGAGCGGCGCCCAGGTCTTCTCGCGCTGCGCCGCGAGCAGTTGCGGGAAGCGGCGCGCGAGCATCAGCACGCCGGCCAGCGCGGTCTGCACCACCACGCCCGCGTTGGCGCCCGAGGAGGTCGTGACCTCGACGCCTCGCGCGCGCAGTTCGCCGTACACGGGCCGGTCGGCGCCCGAGGAATGGGCATGCACCCAGCGCAGCGAGGGCGCGTGGCGCAGCGCATCGTGGAAGCGCAGGGTGTGCGGCAGCAGTTCGTGCTTGGTCGACAGGCCGGTGACGTCGCGCGAGACGAAGGCCACGTCGGCATCGTCGCCCTCGGCCACCACCAGGTGCGCGCGGCCGGCCAATGCCTCGGCCAGGCCGGTGCCGGCCTGAAGCGCGGCGGCTTCCGTCATCAGAATGCGCAGCGGCCCGCTCATTCGGCCGTCGCGCCCGACTCGCGAACGATGCTCTTCCATTTCTCGTACTCCTGCCGCGTGAACCGGCCGAACTGCTCGGGCGTGCCGCCCACCGGGTCGGCGCCCTCGCGGATCATCTGCGCTTCGAGCGAGGGCAGCGCGTCGTTGACCGATTTGTTGAGCAGCGCGATCACCGGCGCGGGCGTGCCCTTGGGCGCGAAGAAGCCGAACCAGGAGCCGGCCGAGAAATCGCCGAAGCCCTTCTCGGCCACGGTCGGCACGTCGGGCAGCGAGCGCGAGCGCTTGAGGCTGCTGACCGCGATGGCGCGCAGCTTGCCCGCGCGGATGTGCGGGATCACCGAGGGAATGGTCGCGAACATGAACTGGATGCGCCCCGCGAGCAGGTCGGTGAGCGCGTTGGCGCCCTTGTAGGGCACGTGCAGCGTCTCGGCGCCGATGCGCTTGCCGAGCATGTAGCTCGACAGGTGCGAGGAGGTGCCGATGCCGGTCGAGCCGTAGTTGAGCTTGTTGGGGTTGGCCTTGGCATAGGCGATGAACTCCTCGAGCGTCTTCGCGGGCACCTCGGGGTTCACCACCAGCACGTTGGGCACGTCGGCGATCTGCACCACGGGCACGAGGTCGCGCAGCGGGTCGTAGGGCAGGCTCTTGTAGAGCGTCTGGTTGACGGCCATCGGGCCCACCGAATTGACGATCAGCGTGTAGCCGTCGGCCGGCGCGCGCACCACGAACTCGGTGCCGATGTTGCCGCCGCCGCCGGGCTTGTTGTCGATCACGAAGGGCTGGCCGAGCTTCTCGGACATCTGCTGCGTGACGGCGCGCGCGAGGATGTCGGTGGTGCCGCCCGCGGTGAAGGCGACGACCACGCGCACGGGCTTGGCGGGATAGGCGGCCTGCGCCTGCGCGCGCGGCGCGGCGCCGAGGCCGGCGGCCAGCAGCAGGGCCGCGGCCATTCCCAGGAGCGGTCGCGGCAGGAGGGAGGGCTTGTCTCGTTTCATTCTTGTGATCCTCGGAGGGGTGGATGGGCTCTACACGGGCGGGGGGAAAGTCGTACAGCGCGGCCGGGTTGTCGACCAGCACGCGCCGGCGCTGCGCCGCGTCGGGCAGCCAGCGCGCCAGCAGGTTCAGCAGGGCGCCGTCGTCGGGCACCTGCGCGGGCTCGAAGTAGTTGATGTGCGGCCAGTCGCTGCCCCACACCACGCGCTCGGCATTGGCCTGCAGCAGCGCTTCGGCGAAGGGATCGATGTCGGCGTAGGGCGCGCCCAGGCCGGTGTTGCGGTCGGCGCCCGAGATCTTGGTCCAGGCCTTGCCGTCGGCCAGCAGTCGGCACAGCGTGCGGAAGCCCGGGTCGTCGATGCCGCGCGTGGCCGCCATGCGGCCCATGTGGTCGATCACCAGCGGCAGGCCCAGGCGCAGCAGGCGCGGCGCGAGCTCGATCAGGTCGGGCGCGTGGATCCAGATCTGCGCATGCCAGCCGCGTTCCGCGAGGCGCGGCGCGAGTGCCTCCAGCACCTCGATGCCCACGCCGTTGCGGTAGACCGCATGGCCGTCGCGCTGGAACAGGTTGAAGCGCACGCCGCGGATGCCCGCCGCATGCCAGCGGTCGAGCTCGGCATCGCCGGTGTCGGCGCGCGGCACGGCGATGCCGCGCAGGCGCTCGGGGTACTGCGACAGGGCTTCGAGCACCGCGCCGTTGTCGGTGCCGCTCGCGCTGCCGGTCACCAGCACGCCGCGCGCGAGGCCGAGCCGGTCGAGGTGCGCGATGAAGGCCGCGCCCGGATATTCGGCGGGCGTGTAGCTGCGGTCCTCGGCGAGCGGGAATTTTGCGTAGGGACCGAAGACGTGGGCATGGCTGTCGCAGGCGCCGGGCGGCAGTGCGAAGGCCACGGGTGCGAAGGCTTCGTGGGGAGGCAGGCAGGGGCGGGTCATGCGGCTGCCTCCTCAGTCGACCTTGAGCTTGCCGCTCTTCGCGAGCAGGCGGGCGCCGGCGTCTTCCTTCTTCAGCGTCGCGAGCCACTCCTCGGGCGAGGAAGCCTGGCCGGGACTGCCGACGGAGATCAGGCGGCGCTTCACGTTCTCGTCGGCCAGCGCCTTGCGCAGCGCGGCATTGAGCGCCTGCACCACGTCGGCGGGGGTGCCGGCCGGCGCGAGCAGGCCGGTGGCGGTGGTGGCGTCGAAGTCCTTGAGGCCGGCCTCGCGCAGGGTCGGCACGTTCGGCAGCGCGGGGTCGCGTTCCTTCGACATCACGGCCACGGCGCGCAGCATGCCCGACTGGATGTGGGCGGCCGAGCTCGTGAGCTGGTCCACCACCAGGTCGATCTGGCCGCCCAGCAGGTCGGTGAGGGCCGGGGCCGAGCCCTTGTAGGGCACGGTGTTGAGGCTCAGCTTGCCGGCCTGCTCGAGCTGCAGCAGCGCGATGTGGTTGGTGGTGCCCGGGCCCGCATGGCCGGCCGTGACCTGGCCGGGCTTGCCACGCGCGGCGGTGAGCAGGCCCTCGATGTCCTTGTACGGACCCTGGCCGCGCACCGCGATCACCAGCGGCGTGGTGGCGGCGAGGCCGATGGGCGCGAAGTTGTCGAGCGCATAGGTGGTCTTCGTCATCAGCGGCAGCACCACCAGCGCGTTGGGCGTGCTGACCAGCAGCGTGTAGCCGTCGGGCTGCGCGCGTGCCACGTAGGAGGCGCCGATGGCGCCACCGGCGCCGGCGCGGTTGTCCACGATCACCGACTGGCCCAGGATCTGGCCGAGCGCGGGCGCGAGCGTGCGCGCGACCACGTCGAGGTTGCCGCCGGGCGCGAAGGGCACGACCAGCGTGACGGGCTTCTGCGGGAATTTCTGCGCGAAGGCGGGAACGGCCATGGCCGCGGCGAGCAGCGCCAGCACGGCGGGGAACAGTCTTCTTTTCATCGGGAGTCGTCTTGGTTCTTCTGGGGGAGGCGGGGAGGCGGGGGCTTCAGTCGCGGAAGCCCGGATCCATGCGGTCGAGCTTGCGCAGCAGCGCCGGCCATTCCATGAGCCCGTAGGGGCGGCGCGTGCCGGGCTGGTAGTTGTTCCAGGTCTCCTCGAGCACCTCCTGCGGCACCGCCTTGAGCGGCGTGTTGCACGACATCGCGCCGATCTGCGCGCGGCAGGCCAGCTCGAGCCGGTGCATCCAGTTGAAGGCCTCGCCCACGCTGCGGCCCACCACCAGCGCGCCGTGGTTGCGGAAGATCACGGCCTCGCTGTCGCCCAGGTCTTCCAGCAGCGAGGCCTGCTCGGCGGTGTTCAGCACCACGCCCTGGTAGTCGTGGTAGCCGATCTTGAGGAAGCGCATCGCGGTCTGCGTGAGCGGCAGCAGCCCGCATTCGAGCGAGGACACCGCCATCGAGGCCCAGCTGTGGGTGTGGATCACGCAGGCAACGTCGGGCCGTGCGGCATGCACCGCGCTGTGGATCACGTAGCCGGCCTTGTTGATGCCGTAGTTCAGCTCGCCGAAGTCGGGCGAGGACAGGATGTTGCCGTCCTGGTCGACCTTGATCAGGCTCGAGGCGGTGATCTCCTCGTACATCATCCCGTAGGGGTTGATGAGGAAGGCGCCCTTCTCGCCGGGCACGTGCGAGGAGATGTGGTTGGCCATCATGTCGGACATGCCGTAGAGGTCGACCAGCCGGTAGCAGGCGGCGAGGTCGATGCGCGCCTGCCATTCGGCGGCGGAGCACTGGTCCTTCATGGAGGGAATCTGGAGTACGCCAGGGTTGGTCATCGCACGGGTCCTTTCTTCGATATCGGTGTGGGTTCCGGGGGCAGGTTCAGTCGGCGCCGAGCTGCAGGCGGCTGGGCAGGCGCTTCTCGATCGCGAACTTCAGCAGCGCCGCGCAGCGGAAGATGCCGTGCGCGAACTTGCCGTAGGGCAGCGTGAGGAACAGTGCCATCACCACGCCCAGGTGCACGGCCAGCAGCAGCGCCATGAATTGCGTGTCGCGCCAGGCCAGCAGCGCCAGGCCCGTGAGGCTGGTCAGCAGCAGCAGCGCGATGAAGCCGCGGTCCATGGGCCGCTGCGCGACGTCGCCATGCGCCGGGTCGCGCCGCAGGTTGAGCCACAGCAGGCCGATCGGGCCGACCACCAGGCCGATGCCGCCGGCGGTGCCCAGCAGCACCGGCAGGCTGGTCAGCGCATAGGGCGCATGCAGGTCGAACAGGTAGTGGTAGAGCGTGGCCACGCAGGTCGACGCGAAGCACAGCATGAAGCCGTAGAAGGTGAAGTGGTGGAAGCGCCGGCGCCACAGCGTGAAGCGGTCGTCCTCGTTGTTGCAGCCCTCGCCGTGGCCGCCGCCGAGGTACTTCAGGCGCAGCGCGTCGTGCGCCGCCTCCGCGCTCGCGGGTCCGCGCACGCCCGCCATGGCCGGCGCGTTGCCGGGGTCGTTGGCCGGCGAGACCTCGCGCCAGAAGCGCCGCACGCCCAGGGCCAGCGCGAGCAGCACGAACAGCGACACCGCGCCGAACAGCAGCGCGAGGAAGTTGTGCGGGAAGATCGCGTAGAAGTTGCCGGCCAGCGGCTCGTGCAGCAGCGAGCCGCTCATCGCGACCGCGAGCACCAGGAACAGCGCGAGGCCGCCGGCCAGGGCCAGTGCGACCGTGAGCCCCGCCTTCTCGTAGAGCGAGCCCATCGCGGCGGGCCAGGCGTAGTCGTGGTAGGTCTGCATGCGCACCTGGGCCATGGCCTGCGGCACGTTGACCGCGAACTCGTGCGGCGGCGCGTACTGGCAGGCATGCAGGCAGGCGCCGCAGTTGTGGCAGAGGTTGGCCAGGTAGTGCGTGTCGGCCTTGCCGAACTCGAGCCGCCGCGTCATCGCGGGAACACGGCGCAGAAGCCTTCGCAGTAGCGGCAGGCGTTGCAGATCTGCAGGATGCGCGCGACCTCGCCCTCGGGGGCGGTCAGCGGAAGGGCGGGCTGGATCGGGATCACGCGCGACGGGGTGGCGCCGATGCCGTCCGCATCGGCACGCGCGCGGGCGACGAGATCAGTGAGCTGCTGCAAGAGGGGTCTCCGGGGAATTCTTCGAAATGTTCTTGGCGGCCTTCGCTGCCTGCGTGCCGGCGATGCGGCCGAAGGCCGTGCCGATGCTCATGCCGACGCCCGCCGTGTAGCCCTTGCCGAGCACGTTGCCGGCCATCATTTCGCCGGCCACGAACAGGTTGGGGCTGGGCCGGCCGCCGAAGCGCACGGCCGCGGTCTCGTCCACCTTCAGGCCCAGGTAGGTGAAGGTGATGCCGGGGCGCACCGGGTAGGCGTAGAAGGGCGCGGTGTCGAGCGGGCGCGCCCAGTGCGTCTTGGCGGGCGCGAGGCCCTCGGTGTGGCAGTCGTCGAGCGCGGTGTGGTCGAAGCGGCCGACGCGGCAGGCGGCGTTGTAGTCCTGCACGGTGCGCACGAAGGTGGCTTCGTCCAGGCCGATCTTTTGTGCCAGCTCGCCGAGCGTGCCGGCCTGCGTGCCGGTGAACACCGGCGGCATGAAGCGCCCGACCGCCTTCTGGTCGATGATCGACCAGGCGATCTGCCCGGGCTGCTGCGCCACCAGCCGGCCCCAGATCGCATAGCGCTTGGGCCAGAAGTCCTCGCCCTCATCGTAGAAGCGCCGGGCTTCGCGGTTGACCACCACGCCGAGCGAGACGCAGTCGATGCGCGTGCAGATGCCGCCGTCGTAGAGCGGCGCGCGCGCGTCGATGGCGACCATGTGGCCCTGCGAGGGATCGCCGATGCTGTCGGCGCCCGCGGCGATCATGTGCTCGAGCAGCACGCCCTGGTTGAAGCGCGTGCCGCGGATCAGGAAGTTGTCGGCCGGCCATTCGCCGCGCTCGTTCTGGCCCCAGGCCTCGCGCAGCCATTCGCGGTTCGACTCGAAGCCGCCGGCCGCGAGCACGCAGCTCTTCGCCGCGATGCGTTCGCCGGCCTCGGTGCGCACGGCCACGAAGCGCTCGCCGTCGAGCTCGACCGAGGCCACGGGCGTGTCGTAGCGGATCTGCACGCCGAGCCTCTCGGCGCTGCGGAAATAGGCGTTGACCAGCGCCTTGCCGCCGCCCATGAAGAAGGCATTGGTGCGCGCCACGTGCAGCGCGCCCGACAGCGGCGGCTGGAAGTGCACGCCGTGGCCGCGCATCCAGTCGCGGCAGTTCGATGAGGCGCGGATCACGAGCCGCGCGAGGTGCTCGTCGGTGAGGCCGCCCGTCACCTTCAGCAGGTCCTGCCAGTACTCCTCTTCAGGGTAGGCATCGACCAGCACGTCCTGCGGCGCGTCGTGCATGCAGCGCAGGTTGCGGGTGTGCTGCGAATTGCCGCCGCGCCATGCCTTGGGCGAGGCCTCCAGCAGCAGCACCGAAGCGCCGGCCTCGCGCGCCATCAGGGCGGCGCACAGCGCGGCATTGCCGCCGCCGACAACCAGTACGTCTATCACTCGTGGGTCTCCTTGGAATCCAGGAGACTGTAGGCAGCGCGGCCTTCACGCGAAAGGCCGAAAGCGGCAACGGGTGTTCAGTTTTCGAGAAGACTTGCACCCGTCCAGCGGCCGTCGCGAACGAGGCTGCGGGCCGTGTCGGCCACCACCACGCGCGTGGCCAGCGCGGCCGGCGAGAGCTCGTCGTCCGACAGGCTCACGAGCAGGTTGCGCCGGCCCACGTGGGCATCGGCGATCTGCGTGAGCTCGAGGTCGTCGCGGTCGTGGCGCGCGGTGGCGGCGCCGGGCTGCACGGTGGCGCCGTAGCCGGCGCGCACCGCGTCCATCAGCAGCGCGAGGCCGTCGACCTCGGCCACGATGTTCGGCTGCACGCGCGCGCGCAGGAAGGCCGCCATCAGCGTGGCGCGCAGGCCGTGGCTGCCGCTCGGCAGGATCAGCGGCACCTCGGCCAGCTGCGAGAGCCGCACCTTGGTGCCCATGGGGCGCTTGGCGAGCGTGGGCGAGGCGACCACGAAGAGCTTTTCCGCCAGCAGCGGCGAGACGCTCCAGCGCCGCGGCGTGTCGGTCTGGAACAGCACGGCCAGGTCGAGCTGGCGCGCATGCAGCATGGTCGTGAGATGGCCCGACAGCGCCTCGACCATGTGCAGCCGCACCTCGGGATAGCGCTCCTGCATGGCGCGCATCAGCGGCACGCCGAGCACGGTGGCGGTGGTGGGCGCGAGGCCCACGCTCACGTGGCCCGACAGCCGCGCCTGCTGCGCCGCGCGCACCGCGTCGTCGGCATGGCGCAGCGTGAGCTGGGCCTGCTGCAGGAAGGCCAGGCCGGCATCGGTGGGCGTGACGCCGGTGGAGCTGCGCTGCAGCAGGCGGGTGGCGAGTTCGCTCTCGAGCCGGCTGATCTGCTGGCTCAGCGCCGAGGTGACCACGCCGAGCTCGACCGCCGCGCGGCCCATGCTGCGCAGTTCGCAGACCTTGACGAAGTAGCGCAGTTGCCTCAGTTCCATGCGCGCATCATCGCGCAGGCGCCGCCTCGCTCGCGCCGCGGCGCAGCAGCAACCATCCGAACAGCGGGGCGGTGACGTACATCGCCACCGAATACACCGCGGCCGGCAGCGCGAGCTGGAAGCTGCCGAGCACGCTGACCGCGACGAAGATCGCCAAGGTGGAGTTGTGGATGCCGATCTCGTAGCTGATGGCGGTGGCCAGCGGCTTCTCGAGGCCCGCGGCGCGGCTCAGGTAGTAGCCCGCGAGCAGGCTCAGCACATTGAACAGCACCACCGGCAGGCCGATCTCGGCGAAGGTGGCGGCCATGGTCTTCCACTCGTTCGCGATCGCCAGCACCGTGACCACCGCGAGCACCACGCCGCTGAAGATCTTGGTCGGCTTCTCCATGCGCGCCGCGAAGCCGGGCCGGCGCGAGGCCACGAACATGCCGATGGCCACCGGGATCAGCACGATGGCGATCACCTCGACCAGCTTGCGCGTCTGCAGCGGCACCACCTGGCCGCTCTGCGCGAAATGGTGGATGGCCCAGTTGGCGATCAGCGGCAGGGTGACGATCGACAGCAGCGTGTTGACGGCCGTGAGCGAGATGTTCATGGCCACGTTGCCGCCGAACAGGTGCGAGAACAGGTTGGCCGAGATGCCGCCGGGCGAGGCCGCGAGCAGCATGAGCCCGATCGCGAACACCGGCGAGAGCCCGAAGCCGACGATGATCGCGTAGCAGGCCAGCGGCAGGCCGATGACCTGCAGCAGCAGCGCGATGGTCACGGCCTTCGGATGCCGGAACAGGCGCCGGAAGTCGTCGAGCGAGAGCGACAGCCCGAGCCCGAACATCACGAGCGCGAGCGCGCCGAACAGGAACCGGGTCACGATGAGCGTGGCGTCCATGGGTCTTGTCTCCTCAATCGTTCTTCTGGATCTAAAAAAATGGCTGCCGGCCCCCGTCGCGCGGGTGCTGGCAGCCTGGGAAACCGGGATCGACGCGTCTTAGTTTTTGTAGCTGTCGTCGATGCGGTCGAGCTTGCGGATCAGCGAGGGCCAGACGAACATGCCGCCGAGGCCGCCGCTTTGCACCTTCATGGCCTGGCCCACGCCTTCGATGATCTGCGGGTTCACCTGCGTGAGTTCGCTGCCGCCCGACTGGGCCGCGATCTGGATCTGGCAGGTGTTCTCGAAGGTGTACATCGAAAGGAACGCATCGGCAATGGTCTTGCCGCAGGTCAGCAGGCCGTGGTTGCGCAGCATCAGGAAGTTGGCGTGGCCCATGTCGGCCTGCAGCCGCGGCTTCTCGTCGTCGCGGAAGGCCACGCCCTCGTAGTCGTGGTAGGCCAGCGAGGCCAGCACGAAGGTCGACTGCTGGCTGATCGGCAGCACGCCGTTCTTCTGCGCGCTGACCGCGATGCCGGCCTTGGTGTGCGTGTGCAGCACGCACTGGATGTCCTCGCGCGCGGCATGCACGGCGCTGTGGATCACGAAGCCGGCCGGGTTCACGGGGTAGGGCGAGTCGATGATCTTGTTGCACTGCTGGTCGACCTTGACCAGGCTCGAGGCCGTGATCTCGTCGAACATCAGGCCGTAGGGATTGATCAGGAAGTGGTGCTCGGGGCCGGGCACGCGCGCGCTGATGTGGGTGAACACGAGGTCGCTCCAGCCGTACAGCGCCACCAGGCGGTAGCAGGCGGCGAGGTCGACGCGCAGCTGCCATTCCTCGGCGGAGACGAGCTTCTGGACTTCGGTTGGTGTGGTGGCATTCACTGGGTGATGTCCTTGGGAGGTTGTTGAATTCGGGCAGCCGGACGCAGAGGGCGCGAAGGTTTCGCGAAGGACGCAGAAGAAGACATCAAAAAATTTCTTTTGAATTTTTCGCGCTCTTCGCGGAACCTTCGCGTCCTCTGCGTCCTGATGTCCGCTTTCGACGGCGTATCAAACCGCAGCCGGCTCCTTCAGCGCCGCCTTGTAGATGCTCTGCTTCGGCTGCGCCATCACGCGCCGCAGCAGCGGCTCGAATTCGGCGATCGGCAATGTCTCGGCGTTCGGGTCGAAGGCCGGGTTGTCGTAGAGCGCGCAGAACTCGGCCGTGCGCTCGTAGTGGGGATGGTCCTTGAAGTTGTCGCGCAGGTCGCGGTCCAGGCCGATGTGGTGGAAGAAGTAGTGGCCCTGGAAGATGCCGTGGTTCTGCACCATCCAGTGGTTGGCCTCGCTCACGAAGGGCTTGAGGATCGCGGCGGCGATGTCGGGATGGTTGAAGCTGCCGAGCGTGTCGCCGATGTCGTGCAGCAGCGCGCACACCACGTACTCCTCGTCGCGGCCGTCGCGCAGCGCGCGCGTGGCGGTCTGCAGCGAGTGGGTGTAGCGGTCGACCGGAAAGCCGCCGTAGTCGCCCTCGAGGATCTGCAGGTGCTTGATCACGCGTTCCGGCAGGCCGCGCGTGAATTGCATGAATTCGCCGCCGATCAGTTGCCAGTCCTCGCGCGTGCTGTCCTGCATGGTCTTGAAGCTTGCCCGTGCATTCATCGTTGTCGTCTCCGGTGGGTCTCTCGTTCGTGGGTGAGGGCACTGTAGACCCGTGCTTGACGCTCAACTGTCAAGAATTTGACAATTGAGGCTGCTGGTAAACCCCGCCCGCGCCTGTCGCCGACTTGTCTCGCGCCACCGGCCTCCCCCCTTTTCCGTCACCGCCACACCGCATGCCCGCACCGTCGAAACCGCGCCTGTCCGCCGCCCACCGCGCGGCGATGGAGTCCAACCCCTGGTTCATGAGCATGCCGCGCGCGCAGCGCGAGACCTGCTGGGCGCGGCCGAGCTGATCCACCTGCGGCGCGGCGCCATGGTGTTCCGCCAGGGCGATCCGGTGATCGCCGATGGCGGCTTCTTCGGGTTGGCCGCGGGCACCATCAAGATATCGTCGCTGCGCCAGGACGGCCGCGAGGCGATCCTCGCGGTGCTCGAGCCCGGCAACTGGTTCGGCGAGATCACGCTGATCGACGGCTCGCCGCGCACCCACGACGCCACCGCGCTCGAGGCGCTCGACCTGCTCGTGATCTCGCCGCAGTCCTTCGGCCAGCTGATGCGCGACGTGGTGTTCGCCAACGCCATGGCCGCGATGCTGGCCGCGCGCGTGCGCATGCTCTACGGCCTGGCCGAGGACGCCACGCTGCGCAGCCTGCGCGCGCGTGTCGCGCACCGGCTGCTGGTGCTGGCGCGCGGCGATGCCACGCAGTCGCAGCACACGCGCCAGCGCGTGGCGCTGCCGCAGGAGGCGCTGGCGATGATGCTCGGCGTGACGCGCCAGACGCTGTCGAAGGAACTGAATGCGCTGGCGGGCGAGGGCGTGGTCGCGCTGGGCTACGGGCGCATCGAGCTGGTGTCGCTCGACGCGCTTCAGCAACTGGTGCGCGCCGGCTGAACGCGCCGGCCCAGCAGCGCCACCGAACAGGCCGCCGCGACGACGATCGCCACGGCCACGGCCATCACCGCGAAGAAGGCCTGGTCGAAGGCCATGTGCGCGAGCGCCACGAGCTGCGTGCCGATCTGCGCGGGCAAGGTCTCGGCCGCGAGCAGCGCGCCGTCGATGCCGTCGCGCGCGGAGGCCGGCACCGCCAGCGCGTCGGGAATGGCCAGCGTGGCCGTGTAGGTCGACGAGAGCACGCTGCCGAGCAGCGCGATGCCGAGCACGCCGCCGAGTTCGTACGACACCTCCTCGATCGACGCGGCCATGCCCGCATGCTCGGCCGGCGCGTTGTTCATGATCGCGTTCGAGGCCGCCGTGATGGTCGCGCCCACGCCCAGGCCCAGCAGCACCAGCACCGCGAGCTTGAGCACGCCCGTGGCATCGACGGCCAGCGCCAGCCCGCACAGCGAGAGTGCGGTGGCCAGCAGGCCGCCGAGGATCAGCGGGCGCGAACCGGTGCGCGGCAGCAGCATGCCCGCGAGCGGTCCCGCCACGAAGGCGGCGAGCGGCACCGGCAGGATCGTCAGGCCGGCCTGCAGCGGCGAGAGGCCGCTCACCAGCTGCAGCCGCTGGCTGAACACCAGCTCGACGCCGATCAGCGCCACCGAAGCCACGATGGCCGCGATCACGCCGCCCGAGAAGTACGGGTCGCGGAACAGCCGGAAGTCGACCAGCGGGCTCGCACTGCGCCGCTGGCGGCGCGCGAACAGCGCCATGGCCAGCAGGCTCGCGATGGCGCTGATGCCCAGCGCGAGGCCCGAGGGCACGGGCTTGGCGAATTCCTTGATCGCCAGCACCAGGCAGACCAGCGCGACGAACACCTGCACCGAGCCGACGACGTCGAAGGGCTTCGGGTGCGCGCTGGCGCCCGCGCGCCGCCCCGGCAGCAGCCAGGCGCCGAGCACCAGCGCGAGTACCACCACGGGCACGTTGATGAGGAACACGGAACCCCACCAGAAGTATTCGAGCAGCACGCCGCCGACCACCGGGCCGAACGCGGCGCCGCCCGAGGCGACCGAGGCCCAGACGCCGATGGCGACCGCGCGCTCGCGCTCGTCGGCGAAGGCGAGCCGGATGATGGCCAGCGTGGCCGGCATCATCATCGAGGCGCCCACGCCCAGCAGGCCGCGCGCCGCGATCAGCGCACCGGGGCTGCCGGCATAGGCGGCGCACAGCGAGGCCACGCCGAACACGACGAGGCCCGCGAGGAACATGCGCTTGTAGCCCACGCGGTCGCCGAGCGCGCCCATGCCGAGCAGGAAGCCCGACACCACCACCGTATAGGCGTTGACGATCCAGAGCTTCTCGGACGAGGAGGCCGCGAGGTCGTGCGTGAGCGTGGGCAGCGCCGTGTAGAGCACGGTCATGTCGACCACGATCAGGAGCAGCGCCATCGAGACGATCACCAGGGTGATCCATTTCCTGAACACGGGATTCATCGCTCAGGCCTCCAGTTGCTTGAGCATCGTGACCGAGATCGGCACGCAGCCGCGCGCCTCGAAGAAACGATGCGCGCCCCGGTTGTCGATGCCGCTCTCGAGGAACAGGCGCGCGATGCCGCGCTGCCGCAGTTCGGCGCAGACCCAGTCGAACAGCTGGCCGCCGACGCCGGCCGACTGGAACGGTGCGTCGACCACGAGGTCGTCGAGCGTGGCGAAGGCGCGCGCGGCGCGCCGGGCCTCGTCGATCGACACCAGCGCGATCGCGGCCAGTGCGTCGCCGGCATGCGCGGTCGCGATCAGCGAGGCGGCCGTGGCCGGCGGCAGCGCGAGCGTTTCGCGCAGTTCGGCGCGCAGCACATCGGGCAGGTCGCGGCGCCATTCGCCGGGCGCGACGGCGCGCGCGCCCTGCAACTCGGAATGCGAGATGTAGCGCGGGCTCAGCTGGCGCATGAACAGCGCGGCGATGGCGGCTTCCTGCGCGGGGTCGTGGCACCAGTTCAGGGTGAGGGGGGCGGTGGGGATGCGGGGCATCGCGAGACGGGAGATCGGCATGCGAACGGACTTCTTTCTTCCCGGGCTAGGGCGGGGTCGCCTCGCCTGGAGTCCCGATCTTGCTTCACTAGAATGGATGAATAAAGATGAAATCCATCTGAAAAGTAGATAAGAAGGCGAGCGCCATGGAGTGGACCGTCGATCAGCTGCGCCAGTTCGTCACCACCGCCGACTGCGGGATCGTTCTCGGCGGCCGCGCGCCGGCTCGGCAAGGCGCAGTCGGCCGTGAGCACCGCCATCGGCCTGCTCGAGGCCGACCTCGGCGTGGCGTTGTTCGACCGCTCGCGGCGCAATGCGCAGCTGTCCGAGGCGGGACAGGTGCTGCTGCTCGAGGCGCGCGAGCTGCTGCGCCAGGCCGAGCAGCTCGACCAGCGCGCGCGCTCGCTGCACGACGGCAACGAGGCCGCGCTCTCGATGGCCTTCGACGAGGCGCTGCCCTACACCGCCATCGCCACGCTGTTGCGAGAGATCTCGGTGAAGTACCCGAGCCTCGAACTCACGCTGCTCAACGGCACCGCCACCGAGGTGGCCGACTACGTGGAGCAGGAGCGTGCCAGCGTGGCCTTCCATTTCGACCGCGGCCCGGCGCGCGCCTGCTTCGAGCTGCGCCGCATCGGCAGCGTGCCGCAGGGCGTGTTCGTGGCGGTCGACCATCCGCTGGCCGACGGCCGCACCGTGCGGCGCAAGGACCTGGTCGGCCACCGGCAACTGCTGATGCATGCGGACGACGTGCACGAGGTGGCCTACAGCCCGCGCGTGTGGCGCTCCGACAGCTTCTACAGCACGGCCGAGATGGTGGCCGACAAGCTCGGCTGGGCCGTGCTGCCCGTCAACATCGCGCATTACGAGGGCTACCGCCAGGCCCTCAAGGAACTGCCGTGCCCCGCGCTGGCGCTGCCGCGGCTGTCGGTGCGCATGCTGTGGCTGCAGGGGCGGCCGCTGGGCGCCACCGCGCGCTACGTGCAGCAGCGCTTCGCGGAGCTGCTGCTCGACAGCACGGCCTGAGCCGCTGCGCGGCTTCGCCCCGACCTTCCTGAACCGATGCATTCCGCCCGCGGGCGGCGGCCTGCGCGCGCCTGCCCGATGGCCGTCTCCCGTGGCATGGCTCTTGCGAAGAAGTAGCCCGATGGGAAACTTATTCACCAAAACTGGGCAACTCGTCTACAGGATTCAGCCCTGAAACGGTGGATATTGCTTCTCAGGGAAAGCGATATGTTTCCCATTGGGAAACAAAAACTAATCTTCGCCCAGCTTCACCGCCCGTGCACGAAAACGGGCAACCCACGCCGCCACCGCCCCCGAGGCGGGCGGTCCCCGTCAGCAGAGCCATCAACCTCGCATCGGAGAGCCACCACCATGAATCACCCCGCAAATCCCGCGCTGGCCCAGGAGGGACGGTCGGCCGAGACCGACAGCTCCGAAGTCAGCCGTGTCGTGTTCGCCAGTTCGGTCGGAACCATCATCGAGTGGTACGACTTCCTGATCTACGGCACCGCCGCCGCGCTGGTCTTCAACAAGATCTTCTTTCCGGCCGACGACCCGCTGATGGGCACGCTGGCCGCCCTGGGCAGCGCGGCCGTGGGCTTCTTCGCGCGGCCCTTCGGCGGCGCGGTGTTCGGCTACTTCGGCGACCGGCTGGGCCGCAAGTCGATGCTCTTGCTGACGCTCGCCATCATGGGGCTCGGCACCTTCGCCATCGGCCTGCTGCCGACCTACCAGCAGATCGGCATCTGGGCGCCGATCCTCTTGATCGTGCTGCGCATCGTGCAGGGCATCGGCCTGGGCGGCGAGTGGGGCGGGGCGGCGCTGATGGTGCTCGAGCATGCGCCGAAGCGCCGGCGCGGACTCTGCGGCAGCCTGGTGCAGGTCGGTTTCCCGATCGGCCTGATCCTGTCGGCGGGCGTCTATTCGATGGTGTCGACCTTGCCCGAAGAGGACTTCATGGCCTGGGGCTGGCGCGTGCCCTTCCTGCTGAGCGTGGTGCTGGTGGCGCTCGGTGCCTTCATCCGCACGCGGGTGTCGGAGTCGCCGGTGTTCCTCGAGATGAAGGCCAAGAAGGAGATCGCGCGCAATCCCTTCGCCGAGGCGGTGTTCCGCGATCCGAAGAACTTCCTGATCGCGGTCGGCCTGAAGATCTGCGAGGTCTCGTGGGTCTACATGCTCACGGTGTTCATGGTGGTCTATGCGACCAAGAACCTGGGCCTGCCCAAGGAGATGCTGCTCAACGCGATCATGGTCGCGGCGGCGATCGAGGTGGTGACGATTCCGCTGTTCGGCTGGCTGTCGGACATCATCGGCCGTCGCCCGTTCTACTTCGCGGGCACGCTCTTCACCATCGTCTTCGCGTTCCCGCTGTTCTGGCTGGTCGACACGCGCGATCCGTGGATCATCATCGCCGCGACCGCGGTGGCGCTGAGCTTCGGCCACGGCCTGATGTTCGGCCCGCAGGCCACCTACTTCCCCGAACTCTTCGGTGCGCGCGTGCGCTACACCGGTGCCTCGTTCGGCTTCCAGGTGTCGGCCGCGCTCGGCGGCGGACTCGCGCCGATCCTCGCCACCCTGCTGGTGGGCAAGCTCGGCGGCACCGCGGGCGTGTCGATCATGCTGATCGGCCTGGCCTGCGTGACCCTGGTGGCGGCCTTCTTCGCGCACGAGACGCGCGACGACTCGGTGCGCAACTTCTGAGCGCGGCGCCCCACGACTTTCCATCCAGAACGAAAGACCCGCGAATGCACATGACCTTCCTGCTCTACGAGGGCATCGAACCCGTGGACCTCGCCGCCATCGGCGTGGTCTCGATGGCCCGGCGCGTGATCCCCGAGCTCGGCTACGAGACCGTGTCCTTCGACCGCGCGCCGGTCACGCTCGCCAACGGCCTGCAGGTGCTGCCGAGCCGCAGCTTCGAGGAGGTGCGCGAGGTCGACGTGCTGCTGGTGCCCGGCGGGCCCGGCTGGCGCGCCGCCTCGCAGGATGCGCGCGTGCTCGCATTCGTGCGCCGCGTCGCGCCCGCGGCGCTGGTCTGCTCGGTCTGCACCGGCGCGATGATCCTGGCCGAGGCCGGCGTGCTCGACGGCCTGCGCGCGACCACCAAGTTCGAGGTGGTGCCGCCCGAGACCTCGCCGCTCGACGAACTGCGGCAACGCCATCCGGCGATCCGCACCGAGCCCGCGCTCGTGGTCGACAACGGCCGCGTGGTCACGGGCGGTGGCGTCACGCTGTGCATCGACGCCACGCTGCACCTGATCGAGCGGCGCTTCGGCCCCGCGCCCGCGGCCGAGGTGGCCCCGGATCATGGAATACGGCGCCGCGCGCGAGGCCAATCGGCTGCGCTTCGCGGGCTGAGGTTCAAGTCATTTCCAGGAGTTGCCCGTCGGGAAACATCGGTCCAAAGCTGGTGCCACCCGTCGCGGAGACGTCCCATTCCCCACCACCCCATCCACAGGAGTCACACACATGTCCGCCGTCTTCAAGGAACGCCTCTCCGGCAAGCTGCAACCCACCATCGGTGGTTCCGTCTACGTCGATCCCGCCACGCTCGAATGGCGGCCTTCGCAATTCCCGAAGATCCAGATGAAGGTGCTCTACCGCGACGACGCATCGGGCGAGATGACGGTGCTGCTCAAGTGGGAGCCGGGCGCGGTGCTGCCGTTCCACAGGCATCCCGAGATCGAACAGAGCTGGGTGCTCGAGGGTTCGTTCTCGGACCACGACGGCATCTGCCGCGCGGGCCAGTTCGTCTGGCGCCAGCCGGGCTCGCTGCACGAGACGCGCTCGGACGAGGGCTGCACCATCCTCGCGATCTACCGCAAGCCCAATGTGTTCTTCAACGCGGCGGGTTTCGAGGCCGACAAGAACTGAGTCGTTCTCGCGCGGTGCCGACCATCCGGGCAACCGGATGTGCCGGGCGGTAAACCGGTTCCGTTAAATTCGGAGCATGGTTGCTTCAAAGAAAACCGCCCGGCCGTCCAGGCGCGCGGCGGCCCCCGCCGTTCCTGCCGTCGCAGCGGCCCCCGCCGAGGTGCCGGCCCACGTGGACCTCGGCGTGCGCCTCAAGCAGCGGCGCCTCGAGGCGGGCCTCACGCTCGCGGCGCTGGCCGAGCAGGCCGGCTTCGGCAAGGCCTATCTCTCGCGCATCGAGAGCGGCCAGAAGGTGCCGCCGATCGGCTCGCTCGCGCGCATCGCGAGCGTGCTGGGCATCGAGGCCGCGAGCCTGCTGACCGACAACGCGCATGCGCAGCAGAGCTGGCGCGGCGTGAGCCTGGTGCGGCATGCCGACAAGCGCCCGACCGTGATGGGCGGCAGCGCCTTCGGCTACGACTACTTCGCGCTGACCGACGCCACCACCGACCGCGCGCTGCAGCCCTTCCTGTTCACCTTTCCCGACAAGGTCGACAAGTTCGTGTTCTTCGAGCACGAGGGCGAGGAGATGATGCACGTGCTCACGGGCCGCGTGGAATGGCAGGTCGGCGGCGACAAGTTCATCCTCGAGCCCGGCGACACCCTGCATTTCGACGCGCGCATCCCGCACCGCGGGCATGCGCTCGCGGGACCGGCGACGGCGCTGGTGGTGATCTATTCGCCCGTGGGCTACCACCCGAACCTGGCCTGAGGCTTCAGCGCAGCACGCGGCCGTCCGACGAGATGCTGATCAGGTCGATGCTGCGCACGTTGTCGCGCAGTCCCGGGCGCAGGTTGATGCGAAAGCCGCCGACGTCGTAGTCGGTCATCGCGCTCATCACGCGCTGCAGGCTCTGCGGCGTGAAGCTCCGGCCCGCGCGGCGCACCGCCTCGCCCACGGTCTTGGCGGCGATGAATCCCTCGAGGCCCTCGTACGAGGGCGCCTGGTCGGAGTTGTCGACCGCGGCGCGGTACTCCTTGACGATCGGGATCGCCGAGGGCCGCGGCGAGGGCACGACCTGCGAGATCACGATGCCGCCGATGTCCTTGCCGAGCTCGGCGTAGAGCGGGTCGATGCCCACGATCGAGAAAGCCATGAAGCTGCCGGTGTAGCCGCTCTTGCGCAGCGCACGGATGGCATTGGCCGTGGTGCCCGAGAGCGACACCAGCACGATGGCCTGCGGCGCGGGCTTCTGCACCGCCTTGAGCGCCTCCTCGAGTGCCTTGCCGCCGCCCGCGGGCACCAGCGCGGTGGCGACCAGCGGCGGCAGCTTGAGTTCGGTCACGGCCTGCTGCACCGCCGCGAGCCCGGCGTTGCCCATCGCGTCGTCGTCGCCGACCAGCGCGATGCGGGTCTGCCCCACGGTGGCGCACTGGCGCACGATCTTCAGCGCCTCGTCGATCATGCCGGGGCGCACATGGAACACGTTGGGATGCGCGGGGCCGCGCAAGGTGTCCGAGGCCGCGAAGGGCGCGAACAGCAGGCTGCCCTGCTGGGTGGCGACCTCGGCGCCGGCATTGCTGCTGGCGGTGCCGACGAAGCCGAACAGCATGTCGGCCTTGTCGCGCGACAGCAGGGTGCGCGCGTTGGTTGCGGCGCGCGCGGCATCGTAGCCGTCGTCGAGCTGCAGCAGCTTGAGCTGCAGGCCGCTGGCGGCATTGCGCTCGTTGAAGTCGCTCACCGCGAGCCGGCTGCCGGCCGCGAAGGCCAGGCCGATCTCGCCGGCCGTGCCGGTCAGCGGCACCGATTGGCCCAGCAGCACCACGCGGGCACCGGCGGCCACGGCCGCGCGAGGGGTCTGCGCGAACGCGCGGGGCAGGGCACTGCCCAGGGTCAGCAGGGCGCCGGTCTTCATCAGCCACTGTCTGCGTGCGTCGTTCATCGAACACCTTTTGCTCAAAATAGTAAAAAAGTGTAGCAATTTGGATGCCCGGCGGGAAGTTTTTGCGCCCTGCAGAATCGCCGCCATGAACAAGATCGTCGTGCTGGCACTGGGATGTGCCGTGGTGGCCGGTTGCACCGACCTGGCCAGGAACCGGGCGCCGGAGCCGCCGGAGGTAGGTTTCTCGCCGGGCGGGACCGGGACGCCGACGCTGGAGGTCGCCGCGCCGCCCACGATCGCAGCCCCTCCCATGGCGGATCCGACGCCGGCGCGCCGGCCTGCGCCAGTGTCCGATGCGCGCGTGCTGCAGCGCGCGATCCCGAGCTATCCCTCGCAGCTCGCCGAGCAGGGCGTGGCGGGCACGGTGGTCGCGGCCTTCGACGTGAACCCCGAGGGCCGCGCCGATCGGATCCGGATCGTCAGCTCGCCGCATCCGCTGCTGTCGCAGGTGGTGACGAAGTCGCTCGAAGCCTGGCGCTTCGAGCCGCGCGCGCGACGCGAACGGCCAGGGCCTGCGCAGCGCGATGCGGCTGCCGTTCCGCTTCGTGGTCGAGGACTGACGCAGGGCGCGCTCAGGCGCGCTCGAACACCAGGTCCCAGACCCCGTGGCCCAGCTTGAGGCCGCGGTTCTCGAACTGGTCAGCGGCCGGTAATCGGGCTTGGGCGCGTAGTCGGCGGCGGTGTTGCGCAGCAGCGGCTCGGCCGACAGCACCTCGAGCATCTGCTCGGCATAGGGCTGCCAGTCGGTGGCGCAGTGGATGTAGCCGCCGGGGCGCAGGTGCCGCGCGAGCTTGGTCACGAACTCGGCCTGGATCAGCCGGCGCTTGTTGTGGCGCTTCTTGTGCCAGGGATCGGGAAAGAACACGTGCACGCCGGCCAGCGTGGCGGGCTGCAGCATGTGGTCGAGCACCTCGACGGCATCGTGCGCGCAGATGCGGATGTTCGGGATGCTCTGCTCGCCGATGCGCTTGAGCAGCGCGCCCACGCCGGGCTCGTGCACCTCGCAGCAGAGGAAGTTGGTGTCGGGCCGCACGGTCGCGATGTGGGCCGTGGCCTCGCCCATGCCGAAGCCGATCTCGAGCACGGTCGGCGCCTCGCGGCCGAAGGCCGCTGCCAGGTCCAGCGCCTGCTCGCGGTAGGGCAGCAGGAACAGCGGGCCCAGCTCGGCGAAGGCGCGTGCCTGGCCGTCGGTGGTGCGGCCGCCGCGCTTCACGAAGCTCTTGAGGCGGCGGTGCAGGGGATGGGGCTGGGGGCTGTCGCCCGCTGCGTCGTCGGCGGGCGGAAGGTCGTGGGACACGGTGTCGGGAAAGGTCATTGCGGCCGCGAATTGTAGAGAGCGCGCCAGGCGGGCACCCAGCCGGCCAGCGCCTCGGCGCACGAGGCCCCGCCAGCGGGGCCCAGGCCGAGCACGCGCGCGGCCGCCTCGAGCGCGGCGCGCGCGGCCTCGGGCGTGGCGGTGTCGAAGGCGGCCGCGCCGTTCTGCTTCGAGAGCTTGTGGCCATCGGCGCCGCGCACCAGCGGCGTGTGCAGGTAGCTCGGCGTCGGCAGGCCGAGGGCGCGCTGCAGCAGGATCTGGCGCGCGGTGTTGTCGGCCAGGTCCTCGCCGCGCACCACGTCGCTCACGCCCTGGTCGGCATCGTCGACCACCACCGCGAGCTGGTAGGCCCAGGGGCCGTCGGCGCGGCGCAGCACGAAGTCGCCGACCTCGCGGCTCACGTCCTGGCCTTGGTCGCCGAGGCGGCGGTCGGTCCAGTGGAGTTCGCCCGGCGCCGCGGCCTCGAACTTCTGCGTGGCGAAGCGCCAGGCGCGCGCGGGCTTGCCGTGCAGGCCGTCGCGGCAGGTGCCGGGATAGACGCGCTCGCCATGACGCTCGTGGCGCTGGCCGAGCCGCGCGAGCGCCTCGTCGATGTCCTTGCGCGAGCAGCCGCAGGGATAGGCGAGGCCGCGTTCGCGCAGGCGCGCCAGCGCGGCCTCGTAGCGCGCGGTGCGCGCGGTCTGCCACGCGGGTTCCTCGTCGGGCAGCAGCGCGCAGTCGGCGAGCTGGCGCAGGATGCGCTCGCCCATGCCCGGCAGGCAGCGCTCGGTGTCGGCGTCCTCGATGCGCACCAGCCAGCGCGCTCGCGGGCCTTGCGCGCGCACGTCGAGCCAGCTCGCGAGCGCGGCGACCAGCGAGCCCGCGTGCAGCGGGCCGGTGGGCGAGGGAGCGAAGCGGCCGACGGGAGGCATGAAAAAACGGCAAGGGGCCGCGGCCGGCCCCGGCACGCGAACTACAGCGCCGCGAGCGCGAGCGACAGGCCCGAGACGAAGGCGTCCTCGACGCGGTGGCCGATGCACCAGTCGCCGGCCACGCCGATGCGCGCCTTGGCGTCCCACAGGTGGCTCTGGCCCACCGGCACCTGGGTCTGTGCCTCGGCCCAGCACAGCGCCTGCGCATGGGCCGGCGTGGCATGGATGCCGGTGATCTCGGAGAAGGCGCGCAGCAGCTTGGCCTCGATGCGCGGCGCGTCGTCGCGCAGGTGTTCCTGCGACCAGGTGGCGCTGGCCTGCAGGGTCCAGCGCTCGATGCGCTCGCGCCCGGGCTTGGACGATTCGCGCGCCAGCCAGGCCACGCGGTGGTGCGTGCTGCGCGCGGCATTCCATTGCGGGCCCAGGTGCGACATGGTCGGCTGGTTGGCCTGCGGGAAGGCGATCATCAGCGTCCAGCACGGCGCGATGCGCACCGGCTCGACCTGGCGGCTGATGCCGCGCGACAGCTTGCCGTCCTCGAGCAGCGCGCGGGCGCGCGAGGGCGGCACCGCGAGCAGCACCGCGTCGAAGCCCGAGTACACGCGCTGCGAGTCGCCGGCACCGGCGGTGCGCAGCTGCCAGCGCGCGGCATCGAGCGCATCGGGCTCGATGCGCGTGACCTGCGTGCCGGTGACCAGGCTGTCGCCCAGCGGTTGGGCCCATTGCGCCACCAGCGAGTCCATGCCGGGCTGGGCCACCCAGTGCGATTCGAGCGAGGGCAGCGCGGCCTCGGCCACGCGGCCGTGGGCATCGAGCACGCGCACGAGGTTGGCGCTCCAGCGCCGGCACAGACCCGGCACGGTCTCGAGTGCCTGCGCGAAGCGCGCGTCGCGCACGGTGAAGTACTGCGCGCCGCTGTCGAAGCGGCCGAAGGCGGTGTCGACGCTGGCCATGCGGCCGCCCGCGCCGTCGCCGCGCTCGAACACGGTGACGCGGTGACCGGCCTGCACCAGCGTGCGCGCGCAGGCCACGCCGGCCATGCCGGCGCCGACGACGGCGTAGTGGCGCGGCGCCGTGGCGGCTGTGTCGGAGGCTGTGTCGGGGGAGGGGGCCGGGCTTCGGTGGCGGTCTGCCTTGGCGCGAGGACGAGTGGTCATTGCTGGACCCTTTTCTTGTGACGAGGTGAAGACGGTTGGATGCTGCGCCGACTCTAACCCGGTCTGCGCGCGCGCCGCAGCCACCCTGGGGCAAACGACGATGCGCGCCCCCGAGGCATCAGCGGCCGCGGTGCCGCTCGAGCAGCGCGCGCCGCGTGCCCTCGTGCTCGAACTGCGCGAGCCACCATTCGAGCGCGCGCCCGGGCTTGCCCGCCGCGCGCACGCGCCAGGCGCAGTGCATGCTGCCCAGCGGCGGCTGGCGCTCGGTGCGGCGCTCGACCAGGTGGCCGGCCTCGATGTAGGGCCGCGCCATCGGCTCGGGCAGGAAGCCGCCGCCCAGGCCGTGCAGCTGCGCCGCGAGCTTGGCCTGCATGGTCGGCACGGTCAGCACGTCCTGCCCGCCGACCAGGTTGACCGTCATGCCGGGACTGCTGCGCGCCGAGTCGGCCGCGGCCACCGCGCGGTACTGGCGCAGCACGGCGTCGCTCAGCGGTTCCTCGAGCCGCGCCAGCGGATGGTGCGGCGCCACCGCGTAGATGAAGCGCAGCTCGCCCAGCGGCAGGCTGCGCAGGCCGGTGGCGGTGAAGGCCAGGCTGGCGGCGTCGAGCACCGCGCCGATCGCGAGGTCGGCCTCGCCGCTGGTCAGGGCCTCGATGGTGCCCAGCAGGGTCTCGTCGCGCAGCTTCAGGCGGGTCGGCGGCTCGAGCGCGAAGAATGCGGTGGCGAGGTCGAGCAGCGGATCGCGCGCGATCACGCTGTCGACCGCGATCGTGAGCATCGGCTCCCAGCCGGTGGCCACGCGCTTCACCCGGTTGGCCACGGCATCGATCTCGCCGAGCAGCCGCGCCGCCTCGCGCAGCAGCTCGGCGCCGGCCTCGGTCAGCTTCGCCTGGCGCGCGCTGCGGTCGAACAGCAGCACGTCGAGCGCGTCCTCGATCTGGCGCACGCGGTAGCTCAGCGCGCTGGGCACCAGGTCGAGCGCGCGCGCCGGCGGCGGCGAAGCTGCCGGTGTGGGCCACGGTCTGCAGCATGGCGAGCGCATCGGGGGTCAGCACGTCGCGGGGGCTGGGCATGATCGCGGCTCCATTGATCAAAAAATTTGAATGATGCCATCAAAGCGCGGCGCTTTTCACTCGGGGGCACGGGCCTAAAGTTCTTCCCATCCGCTGCGCATCCGGCGCGGCATACGAAGAAGGCCGAAGATCCCCACGGGTCCGGCCCAAGGAGTCCGAAGATGTTGCAAGTCCGTAGATCCCAGGAACGCGGTTATGCCGACCACGGCTGGCTGCGCTCGTTCCACAGCTTTTCCTTCGCCAACTACTACGACCCGGCCCACATGGGCTTCGGCAACCTGCGCGTGATCAACGAAGACCGCGTGGCCGCGGGCGCCGGCTTCGGCACCCATGGCCACAAGGACATGGAGATCATCAGCTACGTGCTGTCGGGCGAGCTGGCGCACAAGGACAGCATGGGCAACGTGGAGTCGATCCCGCCGGGCGACGTGCAGCGCATGAGCGCCGGCCGCGGCGTGATGCACAGCGAGTTCAACCACAAGGCCGACGAGACCACGCACTTCCTGCAGATCTGGATCCAGCCCAACGTGCGCGGCATCGAGCCCGGCTACGAGCAGAAAAACTTCGATGCCGCCGAGAAGCGCGGCAAGCTGCGCCTGGTGGCCTCGCCCGACGGCGCCGACGGCTCGGTGACGGTGCATGCCGATGCGCGCCTGTTCGCGGGCCTGCTCGATGGCGACGAGAGCGCGAGCCTCGCGCTCGACCCGAAGCGCAAGGGCTACGTGCACCTGGTGCGCGGCGAGCTCGAGGTCAATGGCCAGAAGCTCGCGGGCGGCGACGCCGCGCTGCTCGAAGGCGAATCGCGGCTGACGCTGGCCGGCGGCAAGGACGCCGAGGTGCTGGTGTTCGACCTCGCCGCCTGATGTTCCCGCGGCCGGGCGAGGGCCCGGCCTTTTCTCAGCGACCCGTTCCTTTCATTCCATTCAACACAACCGAGGAGTTCGAACCATGACAACCACCACCACCCCCAACGGCGCGCAGGACACGCTCGCGCTGATCGGCCGCATCCTGATCGCCTACCTGTTCATCCCGGCCGGCATCGGCAAGCTCATGGGCTTCGGCGGCACCGTGGGCTACATCAGCTCGGCCGGCCTGCCGCTGCCCGAGGTGGCGGCCGCGGTCGCGATCGTCATCGAACTCGGCCTGGGCATCGCGCTGCTGCTGGGCTTCAAGACCCACTGGACCGCGATCGTCATGGCCATCTTCACCGTCGTGACCGCGCTGTTCTTCCACAAGTACTGGGCCGTGCCCGATGCGATGAAGATGATGCAGCAGATCAACTTCAACAAGAACATGGCCATCGCCGGCGGCCTGCTCGCCTTCGCCGCCTTCGGCCCCGGCCGCTTCAGCATCGACAAGCGCTGAGCCGCGCCCACCCATCCACCACGAGGAGCAAACCGAACATGGCCAACATCGTCATCGTCTTCCATTCCGGCTACGGCCATACCCAGCGCGTGGCGCAGGCCGTGGCCGACGGCGCCGGCGCGCAACTGCTCGCCATCGACGCCGACGGCAACCTGCCCGAGGGCGGCTGGGAAACCCTGGCCGCGGCCGACGCGATCATCTTCGGCTCGCCCACCTACATGGGCGGCGTGAGCTGGCAGTTCAAGAAATTCGCCGATGCATCGTCGAAGGTCTGGTACACGCAGGGCTGGAAGGACAAGCTGTTCGCCGGCTTCACCAACAGCGCCACCATCAACGGCGACAAGGTCACGACCCTGACCTACCTCTGGACGCTCGCGATGCAGCACAGCGGCATCTGGGTCAGCATGGGCATCCTGCCGACCAACAACAAGGCCGCCACGCGCGATTCGACCAACTACATCGGCGGCTACGGCGGCCTGCTGACGCAGTCGCCCTCGGACGCGAGCCCGGCCGAGATTCCCCGCGGTGACCTCGACACCGCGCGGTCTTTCGGCGAGCGCGTGGCCGCGGTGGCAAGATCGCGCGGCTGACCACCGCCTGCGCGGGCCGCCCCCGGCCCGGGGCACCCACGGAGAGAACACGATGACCGCCGCCACCCCCACCACCCGTTTGCTGCAACCGCATGACAAGGACCTGGGGGGCGGCTTCAACGTGCGGCGCCTGCTGCCCGCGGCCGTGCGCCGCTCGGTCGGCCCCTTCGTGTTCTTCGACCATTTCGGCCCGGCCACCGAGCAGCCGGGCAACTCGCACGACGTGCGCCCGCATCCGCACATCGGCCTGGCCACCGTCACCTACATGTTCGAGGGCGCGATGATGCATCGCGACAGCATCGGCAGCGTGCAGGAGATCCTGCCGGGCGCCATCAACTGGATGACCTCGGGCCGCGGCATCGTGCACTCCGAACGCAAGCCCGAGCGCCTGCTGGCCGAGAGCTTCGTGAACCACGGCCTGCAGCTGTGGGCCGCGCTGCCGCAGGCCCATGAAGAGGTCGAGCCCGCCTTCGAGCACACCGCAGCCGATGCGATTCCCGCGCTGTTCGAGCAGGGCGTGGGCGTGCGCGTGCTGGTGGGCGAGGCCTTCGGCAAACGCTCGCCGGTCACGACCTTCTCGCAGACCGTCTACCTCGACATCGCGCTGCCGGCCGGCGCGAGCTTCGCGCTGCCCGCGCTGGCGCCGAGCTCGCGGTCTATCCGATCGACGGCGACATCGGCCTCGACGGCGTGGCCGTGCCGATGCACACCATGGCCGTGCTGCCCGACGGGCAGGGCGCCAACCTCACGGCGCCGGTGACCGCGCCAGTGCGGCTGGTGGTGATCGGCGGCGAGCCGCTCGACGGCCCGCGCTACATCACCTGGAACTTCGTCTCGAGCCGGCGCGAACGCATCCTGCAGGCCGGCGAGGACTGGGCCGCGCAACGCATGGGCCACGTGCCCGGCGAGACCGAGTTCATTCCGCTGCCGGGCAAGCCCTTCGGCGTGCGCGAGCCCGACACGGGCAGCACGCCCACCTGAACTCGTTGCGCGGCTACAGCGCGAGCTTGTAGCCCTCGTGGCTCGCCACGAAGCCCAGCTTCTCGTAGAAGCGATGGGCATCGGGCCGGCGCTTGTCGGTCGTGAGCTGCACCAGCGCGCAGCCCCGCTCGCGGCAGCGCGCGATCGCCCACTCGAACATGCGCTGGCCCAGGCCCGCATCGCGCCGCTGCGACGCGATGCGCACGGCCTCGATCTGGCCGCGCCATGCGCCCTGGCGCGCGATGCCCGGGATGAACGAGAGCTGCAGCGTGCCGACCACCGTGTCGCCCTCGGTCGCGACCACGAGCTGCTGGTTGGCATCGGCCGCGATGGCCTCGAAGGCGGCGAGGTAGCGCGCATCGATGGCATCGGCCGCGGGGCTCGCGGCCTCGCGTTCGCGGCCCAGCGGATCGTCGGCGAGCAGGGCGACGATGGCGGCCAGGTCGGCGCGCGTCGCGGTTCTGAAAACTATAGGGTTCACTTGTGAAACTTGTTGCATCGTTCGCGCGCAAGGCGGCGCGAAATGCCATCGTCCGATAGTAAAGTGCGCCCGCCGCGAGGGAGGGAACACCGGCCCCGCGACCCACAACCACAACGACGTTGAAGAAAGCGAGCGAGGCGAGATGGCGATTCAGAAGACTCCGGAAACGGCCCCGGGCGAATACGGCGACCTGTTCGAATTCCTGATGAAGGAACTCAAGCTGTTCCAGCGCAAGCTGCTGGTGATGCTCAAGCACGTGAAGACCGGCGAGTCGCAGGTCTACAAGCAGGCCTGGTACGACTTCCACCTGAAGGACCGCCTCACCGCGCTGCTCAAGGCCGAGGACTATGCGGCCGTCGCGCAGCTGCCGATCAACAAGGCCGGCCAGACCGGCATCTACATCGAGACGCGCTACGTGAAGTCGGGCGAGGTGGTGGGCTTCCAGCTGGTGGAAGCGCGGCCGCACGAGGGCGGCCGCTATGTGGGGCTCACGCCGGCCGCGGTCTATACCGAGGCCGACGGGCGCCGCGTGCTGGCCTTCGCCGAAGGCCTTTAACTACTTGCCGAGCGTCACCGCTTCGGCCGGTGGCGCACCGTCGGGCGCATCGGGCAGCAGCTGCGACTTGCGCCGCGAGCCGCGCCAGGCCGAGTAGCCGACGCCGATCAACAGCAGCACGCACAGCCCGATGAAGGTGCCGCTGATCGGGCGCGTGATGAACACCGACATGTCGCCGCGCGAGAGCAGCAGCGCGCGGCGGAAGTTCTCCTCCACCATCGGCCCGAGCACGAAGCCCAGCAGGATCGGCGCGACCGAGAACTCGAGCGACATCAGCAGCGCGCCGATGATGCCGAACACCAGCACCTCCCAGATCTGGAACAGGCTGTTCTGCGTGCTGAACACGCCCACCGCGATGAAGAACATCGCCGCCGGGAACAGGTATTTGTAGGGCACCTTCAGGAGCTTCACCCAGACGCCGATCAGCGGCACGTTGAGCACCACCAGGATCACGTTGCCGATCCAGAAGCTGGCGATCAGGCCCCAGAAAATGTCCGGGTGCTCGGTGATCAGCTGCGGGCCGGGCTGGATGCCCTGGATCAGCAGCGCGCCGAGGATCAGCGCCATCACCGCGTCGCCCGGGATGCCCAGGCTCATGGTCGGGATGAAGTCGACCTGCGTCTTCGAATGCGCCGAGGCCTCGGGCCCGGCCACGCCTTCGATCATGCCGGTGCCGAAGGCCGCGGGCGTCTTCGACACCTTGCGTTCGAGCGCATAGGCGATGAAGGTGGTGATGGTCGGGCCGGTGCCCGGCATCGCGCCGAAGATCGTGCCGACGATGGTGCCGCGGATCATCGCGGGGAAGGCGCGCTTGAGCTCTTCCCTGCTCGGGCGCATGTCGCTGAGCTTGAGCGTGCCGGTGTCGCCGATGCTCTTCATGCGGTTCACGTTGAGCAGGAAGTCGGCCACGCCGAACAGGCCCATCGAGATCGCGACCAGCTCGAGGCCGTCGCTGAGCTCGGGCAGATCGAAGGCGAAGCGGAAGCTGCCGCTGTTGACGTCGGTGCCGACCACGCCGCACAGCAGGCCGAACACCGTCATCGCCACGCCCTTGAGCGCCGAGCCGCGCGACATGGTCGAGCCCGCGAGCAGGCCCAGCATCATGATCGAGAAGATCTCGGTCGGGCCGAACTTGAACGCGATCTGCACCAGCAGCGGCGAGGCGAAGATCATCACCACGATGCCCACCGAGGCGGCGAAGAACGAGGAGATCATCGTCACGCCGAGCGCCACGCCGCCCTTGCCCTGCTTGGTCATCGGGTAGCCGTCGAGGCAGGTCACCGCGTGCGGCGGATGCGAGGGCATGTTCATCAGGATGGCGCCGATCGCGCCGCCGTACTGCGAACCGTAGAAGATGCCGGCCAGCATCAGGATGGCGGGCACCGGATGCATCACGTAGGTGAGCGGCAGCAGGATCGAGATGGCCTGCAGCGCGCCCATGCCGGGCAGCACGCCGATGAGGTTGCCCACCAGCACGCCGAAGAAGGACCAGAGCAGGTTGGAGCCCTGGAACGCGACGCCGAAGCCGAACCAGAGGTCGTGGAGCGATTGTCCGATCATGGTCTCAGCCTCCCCACTGGAACAGTGGCAGCTGCAGGCTCAGCGCCCACCAGAACACCACCACCGCGATGACCATCATCGCGAGCGCGAGCAGCAGCGCCTCGCGCAGCGTGTTGTCGCGGTCGCCGAGCGCCGAGATGAACACGATCGCGAAGGTCGCGGGCAGCAGCCCGCCGTACTCGCCGAGCAGCAGGAACGAGAGGATGCCCAGCACGATGCAGACGCAGCCGCGCAGGTCGGGCAGGCCCGAGGGATGGCCGTGCGAGACGGCGGCCTCGGGTGCCGGTTGCTGGCCGCGCGCCGAGATCACCATCAGCAGGCCGATGAAGGCCAGCAGCAGCCCGAGCGCGACCGGGAAGAAGCCCGGTCCCATGTGCGCGAGTTCGCCGACGCGATAGCCGTAGCCGGCATAGGCGGCGGCCAGTCCGACGATCACCATCAGGGCTCCGCCGTAGTAGTCTTTCTTGAATGTCGATGGGGCGCGCGATGCCTGCGAGGCCGCGCCACCACCCGTGCTGTGCTGCATATGTCTCCTTCGGGCTGAAGCAATGCAGTCTAGGAAGCGGGGCTTTCAATCCCCTTTCGCAACACGCTTGCAAGGGCCTTCGAGGCCCAAAATACGTGTTATCACGTACGGGCGAGCGGCAAACGGAGGATCGCGCGCAGGCCGCCGCCGTTGGCGCTCTCGGGCATGTCGGCGCTGGCCAGCACGATCTCGCCGCCGTTGCGCCGCGCATAGCCGCGCGCGATGGTGAGGCCGAGGCCGGCGCCCTGCATCGCGGGCGCGCCCGGGGCCTGCGAGGCCGGGTCGCGCTGGAAGCGCTCGAACACGCTGGCGCGCCGCTCGGGCGCGATGCCGGGGCCGCTGTCGCAGACCTCGGCCAGCGCCTGCGAGGCATCGCGGCGCACCGTCACCGTGATGTTGCCGCCGCGCGGCGTGTACTTGATCGCGTTGTGCACCAGGTTCGCGAGCAGCTCGTGCAGCTCGGCGGCATGGGCGCGCACCGGGATCACGGGCGAGGCCGCGTCCTCTTCCTCGTCGGGCGCGACGAGGCCCTCGGTGGCGGTGTCGCCGCGCGCGTCGACCCAGCCCAGGTCCTGGTCGTGCTCGCGCGCAAGCGGCAGGTACTGCAACACCACGGCGCGCGCGATCGCGTTGAGGTCCACGATCCCGGGCGCGGCGGCTTCGGTCCCGCCTTCGTGCGTCGCATGCGCGAGCGCCAGCAGCTGTTCGCTCAGGCGCCGCGTGCGCGCGAGCTGCGCGACGATCGCATGCAGCGATTCGCGCATGCGCTCGGGGTCGGTCTCGCGCACCGCGTAGCCGACCTGGATCGACAGGATGCCCAGCGGCGTGCGCAGCTGGTGCGAGGCATCGGCGAGGAACTGCGAATGCTCGGCCACCATGCGGCGATGGCGCCCGATGTGGTGGTTGACCGCGTCGACCAGCGGCACCACCTCCTGCGGCACGCCGGCGGGATCGAGCGGCTGGATGTCGTCGCGCGCGCGTTCGCGCAGCGACCGGCGCAGCCGCTCGAGCGGGCGCAGGGTCCAGGCCACCCCCAGCCACACCAGCAGCGCCATCACCACCACCATGCGAGCGGCGCGCAGCAGCTCCTGGCGCAGCGATTCGTCCTGCGCGCGCCGGCGCGGGCCGGTGCCTTCGGCGGCCTGGATCAGCACGGTGTAGGCGCTGCCCGCGTGGCTGTTGTAGACCGTCTGGCGCAGCGCGGTCACGCGCACCGGGTGCTGCTGGTAGGTGGCGTCGTAGAACACCGGCGCGCCCTCGGGGCCGCCGCCGCGCGGAGGCGGAGGGGGCAGGTCGGGCACGCCCATCAGCGTCTCCTCGGTGCCGGTCTCGCCCCGCACCACCGGCGCCGCGCCCACGTGCAGGTACTTGTAGCGCAGGTGGGTCGACTCGAACATCGCCTGCACCGAGAACGCCTCCTGCACGCGCACGCTGCCGTCGCTCGCCACCACGATGCCGTTGGCCAGCGCCTGCACGGGCTCGAGCAGGCTCTGGTCGTAGGCGTCCACCAGGCTCTCGGTCAGCGCCTGGTAGTCGCTCCAGCTGTCGAGCGCGAGCAGCGCGACCATGCCCGGCAGCAGCAGCGCCAGCAGGCGCGCGCGGATGCCGAAGCGCCAGCTGTCAGTGGGGGACGGAGACGGTGCCGGCGCGTGCGGGTCCATCGGCGATGCCTTCGAGCATGTAGCCCAGCCCGCGCACGGTGACGATGCGCACGTCGCTGTCGGCGAGCTTGCGCCGCAGCCGGTGCAGCACCACCTCGATCGCATCGGGCCCGGCGGTGCTGTCGTTGGTGAACACCTTGCCGAACAGCTGCGACTTGCCCACCGGCGAGCCGCTGCGCATGAGCAGCGCGCTCAGGGCCGCATGCTCGCGCGGCGTGAGCGCCAGCAGCGTGCCGCGCAGCGTGAAGGCGTGGCTCTCGCCGTCGTAGGCCAGCGAGGCGCACTGCAGCCGCGGATGCTGGCGGCCGCGGCTGCGCCGCACCAGCGCGGTCAGCCGCGCCTCGAGCTCGACCAGCTCGAAGGGCTTGGTGAGGAAATCGTCGGCGCCCAGGTGCAGGCCGCGCACCCGGTCCTGCAGCGCGCCCTGCGCGGTGAGGATCAGCACCGGCGTGCGGTCGTCGGCGTTGCGCATGTCGGCCAGCACCGAGAGGCCGTGCTTGTCGGGCAGCCGCAGGTCGAGCACCACCGCGTCGTACTCGGTGCCGGCCATCAGGGCCTCGGCGGTGCGCGCGTCGGGCGCATGGTCGGTGACGAAGCCGCCCTGCGTGAGCGCGCGCACCAGCCAGGAGGCCATGTCCAGTTCGTCTTCCACCAGCAGGATGCGCATCGCGGGGCGGTCGGCCTATCGTTTCTTGTGGAGATCGGGGTCTTCGGCGGCGCGCGCGCTGGCCTTGGCCGCGCGGGCGCTGAGGTCGGGCGCGAGCGCCTCGCGGCCGTCGAACACGAAGCAGTCGCCCCGGTAGTGGGCGCCGCCCACCAGCTCGAAGTACTTGAGGATGCCGCCCTCGAGCTGCAGCACGTTGTCGACGCCTTCCTCGCGCATCAGGATCGCGGCCTTCTCGCAGCGGATGCCGCCGGTGCAGAAGCTCACCACCGTCTTGCCCGCGAATTCGGCGCGGTGCGCGCGCAGCGCGGGCGGGAACTCGGTGAACTTCTCGATGCGCCAGTCGATCGCGCCCTCGAAGCTGCCGTGGTCGACCTCGAAGGCATTGCGCGTGTCGAGCAGCGCGATCTCGCGGCCCGCGTCGTCGTGGCCCTGGTCGAGCCAGCGCTTGAGCGTGGGCGCGTCCACGCCCGGCGCGCGGCCGGCCGCGGGCTGGATCGCGGGATGGTCCATGCGGATGATCTCGCGCTTGAGCTTGACCAGCATGCGCCGGAACGGCTGGGCGGCGGACCAGCTGTCCTTGGTCTCGAGGTCGGCGAAGCGCGCATCGGCACGCACGCCAGCCAGGAAGTCCGCCATCGCGCCGGGCTCGCCGGCCAGAAACATGTTGATACCCTCGGGCGCGATCAGGATCGTGCCCATCAGCCCGAGCGCGCGGCTGTGGTCCAGCAGGCGTTCGCGCAGCACGGGGCCGTCGTCGATGGCCACGAACTTGTAGGCCGCGATGTTCAATATCTCTTGGGTCTCTTGCACGGCGGGAATTCTAGGCGCCGCAGGTTGACCCGTTCCTGACTCGGGCACTCCCGAACGGTCGGCCGCCCGGGTGTCAATAGGGGCCGCGCCAACTCACATCGTGGAGGCCCGCCTTCCTACAATGGCCGGATGTTCGTTCACCTGCGCCTGCACACCGAGTTCTCCGTCGTCGACGGCACCAACCGCATCGACGAAGTCGTCAAGGCCGCCGCTGCCGACAAGCAGCCCGCGATGGCCATCACCGATCTCAACAACCTGTTCGGCGGGATCAAGTTCTACAAGGAAGCGCGCGGCAAGGGCGTCAAGCCCGTGATCGGCGCCGAGATCTTCCTCGAGGGCATGGGCAAGGATGCGGCGACGCTCACGCGCATCGTGCTGCTGGTGCAGAACAAGCAGGGCTACCTCAACCTCTCGGAGCTGCTGGCACGCGCTTGGACGCAGAACGTCGGCCGCGGCCAGGCCCAGGCGGCCTGCAAGCTCGAATGGGTGGAGGAACTGCAGGGCGGGCTGATCGCGCTGTCGGGCGCGCAGGCCGGCCCGCTCGGCGCGCCGCTGGCCGCGGGGCAGGGCGAACGCGCGGCCGAGCTCGCGCTGCGCCTCGCGGGCATCTTCCCGCACCGCTTCTACATCGAGTTGCAACGCGCCGGCCGGCCCGAGGACGAGCCGCACGTGCTGGCCGCGGTGCAACTGGCCGCGCGGCTGGGGCTGCCGGTGGTGGCCACGCACCCGGTGCAGTTCGCCACGCGCGAGGACTACGAGGCGCACGAGGCGCGCGTGTGCATCTCCGAGGGCGAGATCCTCGGCAACCCGCGGCGCGTGCGCCGCTTCACGCCCGAGCAGTACTTCAAGTCGAGCGCCGAGATGCAGGCGCTGTTCGCCGACATCCCGAGCGCGCTGGCCAACACGGTCGAGATCGCCAAGCGCTGCAGCCTGACGCTGGTGCTCGGCAAGCCGCAGCTGCCCGACTTCCCCACGCCCTTCGTGAGCGAAGGCGTGCGCATGCCGATCGACGAGTTCTTTCGCCAGGAATCGTTCGAGGGCCTCGAGAAGCGACTCGAGCACCTGTTCCCCGACGCGGCCAAGCGCGATGCGCAGCGGCCGCGCTACGTCGAGCGGCTCGAGTTCGAGATCAACACCATCCTGAAGATGGGGTTCCCGGGCTACTTCCTGATCGTGGGCGACTTCATCAACTGGGCCAAGCAGAACGGCTGCCCGGTCGGCCCGGGCCGGGGCTCGGGCGCCGGCTCGCTGGTGGCCTATGCGCTGAAGATCACCGACCTCGATCCGCTCGAATACAACCTGCTGTTCGAACGCTTCCTGAATCCCGAGCGCGTCTCGATGCCCGACTTCGACATCGACTTCTGCCAGGGCAACCGCGACCGCGTGATCGACTACGTGAAGGACAAGTACGGCCGCAACGCCGTGAGCCAGATCGCCACCTTCGGCACCATGGCCGCGCGCGCGGCCATCCGCGACGTGGGCCGGGTGCTCGACATGAGCTACATGTTCTGCGACGGCATCAGCAAGCTGATCCCGAACAAGCCCGGCATGTCGGTCACGCTGCAGTACCCGCCGCCGCAGAAGATCGAGGGCGACAAGAACAACTACGCGCTCGAGATGGAGCCGCAGCTCGCGGAGCGGCTCGAGAAGGAGGAAGAGGTCAAGACCGTGGTCGAGCTGGCGCAGAAGCTCGAAGGCATGACCCGCAACATCGGCATGCACGCCGGCGGCGTGCTGATCGCGCCCGGCAAGCTCACCGACTTTTGCCCGCTCTACCAGCAGCCTGGCAGCGACTCGGCCGTGAGCCAGTACGACAAGGACGACGTGGAGGCCATCGGCCTCGTGAAGTTCGACTTTCTGGGCCTGGCGACGCTGACGATCCTCGAGATCGCGCGCGAGTTCATCATGAAGCGGCACAAGGGCCGCGAGAACTTCGCCTACGAGAACATCCCGCTCAACGACGCGCCGACCTACCGGCTGTTCTCCGAGGGCAAGACCGAGGCCGTGTTCCAGTTCGAATCGCGCGGCATGCAGGGCATGCTGAAGGACGCGCGGCCGACCCGGCTCGAGGACCTGATCGCGCTCAACGCGCTCTACCGCCCGGGCCCGATGGACCTGATCCCGAGCTTCGTGGCGCGCAAGCACGGCCGCGAGGACGTGGAGTATCCGCACCCGGCCGTGGCCCAGATGCTCTCGGAGACCTACGGGATCATGGTCTACCAGGAGCAGGTGATGCAGACCGCGCAGATCCTGGGCGGCTACTCGCTCGGCGGCGCCGACCTGCTGCGCCGCGCGATGGGCAAGAAGAAGCTCGAGGAGATGGCCGAGCACCGCGAGAAATTCCGCGCCGGCGCCCTGAGCACGCACGGCATCGCGCAGGACAAGGCCGACGAGATCTTCGACCTGATGGAGAAGTTCGCGGGCTACGGCTTCAACAAGTCGCACGCCGCCGCCTACTCGCTGCTGGCCTATCACACGGGCTGGCTCAAGGTCCACTACACGGCCGAATTCTTCTGCGCCAACATGACGGTGGAAATGGACGACACCGACAAGCTCAAGGTGCTGTTCGAGGACGCGCAGAAGAACTTCGGCCTCACCTTCGAGCCGCCGGACGTGAACCGCGGCAACTACCGCTTCGAGCCGGTCACCGACAAGGTCATCCGCTACGGCCTGGGCGCCGTCAAGGGCACGGGCCAGCTCGCGGTCGAGGCCGTGGTGCGCGCGCGCGAGGAGGGCGGTCCGTTCAAGAGCCTGTACGACTTCTGCGTGCGCATCGACCGGCAGCGCATCAACAAGCGCACGGTCGAGGCGCTGATCAAGGCCGGCGCCTTCGATGCCATCCAGCAGAACCGCGCCTCGCTGATCGCCTCGGTCGACCGCGCCTTCGAATTCGCCAACGCGACCGCGGCCAATGCCGCGCAGGTCGACATCTTCGGCGACAGCGAGCACGGCTCGGCCACGGCCGAGCCCGAGCTGGTCGACGCCACGCCCTGGGGCGTGAAGGAACGCCTGACCTTCGAGAAGACGGCGGTCGGCTTCTACCTCTCGGGCCACCTGTTCGACGAGGTCTCGCACGAGGTGCGGCGCTTCTGCAAGCGCGAGATCACCGACCTGCTCGACAGCCGCGACCAGCAGGTGATCGCGGGCATCGTGAGCGACTTCCGCGTCATCAACGGCCAGCGCGGCCGACTCGCGATCTTCAAGCTCGACGACAAGTCCGACTCGATCGACGCCACTGCCGACGAGGCGCTGATGAACGCCAACCGCAACACGCTCAAGGACGACGAACTGGTGATCGTCTCGGGCCGGCTGCAGCCCGCGCGCGGCGGCTTCGAGGCGCGCTTCCAGGTGCAGCAGGTCTGGGACCTGGCCAGCGCGCGCTGCCGCTTCGGCAAGTTCCTGCGCGTGGCGGTCAACGGCAAGGCGCCCGACATCGCGCGCCTGCTCGAGGACTTCCCGGCGCGCACCGAGCAGAGCGAGCATGGCGAGCTGGTGCAGGGCCTGCCGGTGCGCCTGTCGATGGCGCGTGGCGGCGCGCAGGTCGAGCTGCAGCTCGGCGAGCGCGCGAAGTTCTTCCCGACCGATGCGGCGCTCGCGAGCTGGACCGCGCAGGCCGAGGCGGGCAAGGCAGCGGTCATCTACGAATAACCGCGCGGCGCGCAGGGACGGCGAAAAGCGATAGCGGGAACTCCTCGCGGTCAGGGCCTTCTTACCGGGGCAGGCTTCGCGCCTGCGCGTTTTCAACCGGCAAGTTCGAGGAGGAACATTCGCCATGCCATACAAGACCGCCACCGGCACCCGCAACGCATCCATCAAGCAGGCCTTCCTGGCCACAGCCGCCCTGGCGCTGGCACTGCCCCTGAGCAGCCTGGCCCAGTACGCCGGCCCGAGCTCGGTGCCCGCCATGACCGTCAAGCAATTGCTCGACACCGGCAAGGACGACCAGCACGCCACCCTGCGCGGCTTCATCGTCTCGCACGACGGCGGCGAGCACTACACCTTCGCCGACGACACCGGCCGCATGAAGGTGGAGATCGACGCCAAGTACTTCCCGCCCGGCGTGAGGATCGACGACAAGGTGCGCGTCGAGATCACCGGCGAGTTCGACAAGGACCTCGTGGGCAACAAGGTCGAGCTCGACGTCAAGCAGCTGGTCGTGGTGCGCTGAGCGCGCCCTTCTCGACCAGCGCGTGCTCGATCCCGTCGAGCACCGCCTCCGGTGCGTGCAGCCAGTCCTTCGCGAGCACCTGCCGCACCTCCCAGCCGAAGGCATCGAGGATCCGCGGGCGCGATACATAGCGCTCGAGCACGTTGCGGTTCTCGTAGTGGGCCGCCGTGTCCACGAGGATGCCCAGCGCGTAGTGGCTGTCGCCCGCGCCTGAACCCGTGCCGGCGGCACGGATCGCCAGATCGCAGCGAAAGCGCGACTGGCCCACCTGTTCGTCCACCGCATGGCCGCGCGCGCGCAGCGCGGCCGCGAGCTGCACGCTCACCGCGTCGGCCCGCGCGTGGCCCGCCCGCGCCGCGCCGCGCGCGAGCGGGTTCATGTCCTCGAGCACGCGCGTGGCGGTGGCATCGTCGCCGCGCGACAGGCATTCGGCATAGCGCAGGAAATTCTTCAGCGCCGCGGCGCCCTCGTTGTGGTCGTTGGTGATCGCCTCGTGGCGGATCGTCGAGACCACCGCCATGTGGTGGCGTGCGCGGCTGAAGATCACGTTGAGCCGCTTCTCGCCGCCGCGCTGGTTGATCGGCCCGAAGTTCATCAGCATGCGGCCCTCGGCATTCGGGCCGTAGCAGATGCTCAGCAGGATGATGTCGCGCTCGTCGCCCTGCACGTTCTCGAGGTTCTTGATGAACAGGCCGCAGAACTGGTCGTCCTCCTCGCGCACGTACTCGGCCTCGAGCCGCGCCGCGAACTCGGCGTCGGCCGCGGCGAGGCTGTCGAGCTCGGCCTCGATCTCGCCCTGCTGCGCTTCCGAAAAGGCCACGATGCCGAGGCTGCGCCCGGTGCCGCGGCGCAGCAGCTCGCGCACCAGCTGCGCGATGTGGCGCGCTTCGCCGCTGTTGCGGCGGCTGTCGTAGACCGCGTCGGTCACGCGGTGGAAGCTGATGGCGCGCGAGAGCAGCGCATCGGCCTGCGCGGCCACCGACTCGGCCGTGGCGGCGCTCGACTGCACCAGGATCTCGGCGCGCGCCTCGCTCGGCAGGCTGCGGTCGGGGATCGTGTAGAGGTTGCCCGCGTAGAAGGCCGCGTTCGAGAAGCCGATCAGCGACTCGTAGCGGCTGCGGTAGTGCCAGGCCAGCAGGGTGGCCGGCAGGTTGCGCGCGCCCTGGTTCAGCAGGCTGTCGGCATCGAGCACCACCGCGATGCGGTCGCCCTCGTTGTCCTCGTCCTCGACCGACACGGTCTGGTCCTCGGCATCGCGGCCCGACGAGAAGAAGCTGGTCGGCGGCAGCTGCATCTCGTCGCCCACCACGATGATCTGCGGCGCGCGGTAGAGCGCGGGCACCGCTTCCTCGACCGGGATCTGGCTCGCCTCGTCGAAGATCACCACGTCGAACAGGTCGGCCGCGAGCGGCAGCGTATCGGACACCGACAGCGGGCTCATGAGCCAGATCGGCTTCATGTCGCGCACCACCTGCCCGGTCTCGCCGCTCGCGAGTTCGCGGATCGCCTTGTAGCGCATGGTCTTGCCGAACTCGTGCTCGAGCTCGCGGCGCCCGGCGTTGTAGCTTTTCTTGAATGCCTTGCCCTCGGCATCGAGCTGGCTCGCGGGCAGGGCGCTCTTCTGCACGTGGTCGCGGAAGCGCTGGCGCACGGCGGCGGCCAGCGTGCGCGCATTGCGGCCGAGCAGTTGGCGCTCGGCATCGCCCAGTCGCTGCGCATGGCGCGCGAGCGTGGCCGCATCGAAGCGCGGCAGCCAGCGCTCGGTGCGGTAGACGCGCTCGAGGCCCTCGCGCGCGACCGCGAATTCGATCGCCTCGGGCACGAGCGGCAGGCCGCGCAGCGCGGCGGCCACGGCCGGGTCGGCATCGGCGAGTTCCTGCAGCGGCGCGAGCACCGCGGGCAGCGCATCGGCCTGGTCGTGCAGCGTGCGCGCGAGGTCTTCGAGCGTGGCCAACGGCAGGGCTGCGGGATCGTGGACCAGGTCGCGCCACAGCGCATCGAGCGCGTCGCAGCGTGAGCCCGCGGCGACCAGGCGTTCGACGTCGCGGCTCGCGCCGGGCGCGCTGCGCAGATGGGCCTGGAAGGCGACGCGCAGGCTGCCGGCATCGTCGAGGCCGCGCAGCGTCTGCATCTGCTGCGCGTAGGCCTCGGGGTCGGTGCAGCCGTAGTCGGCTTCGAGCCGCGCGGCCTGCTTTTGCAGCGCGGCGCGGGCGGTGTGCTCGGCGAGCAGCTCCTCGAGCAGTTGCGCGGGCTTGGGCCGCACCGCGTGCGCGGCGTGGTCGTAGCGGCGCTTGAGTTCGCTCGACAGCCGCCACCACGAGGGCTGGAGGAAGCGCAGCAGCGAGTGCTGCTGGCGCGCGGGCCTGCGCGAGGCCGGCCTCGGTGTCGGCGGGCGAGAGCTTGTCGCGCCAATGGGCGGTGCGTTGCAGCTTCTCGTCGAGCGCCTGCTGCAGGCCGCGGCGTTCGGTGAGCGCGGCATTCAGCGCCTGGCTCGCGGGATGGATGCATCGAGCAGCGCGAGCTGCCCGCGCGCGGCCAGCGTCGCGACGCGGCGCGCATCGGCCACCAGATCGAGCGCGTCGCGCCATGTGGCGCCGGCTTCGGCCAGCGGTGGCCAGGCCTCGACCAGCGCATCGCGGCAGGCACCGCTTTGCGCCGCGGCGCGTTCGGCGCCTTCGACCAGCGCGGCCAGCGGCTTGGGCTGGCGCAGCAGCGCGGGCGCGAGCAGCGCGAACGGATGCTGCGCGAGCGTGGGCGCGCCCAGGCTCTCGGTGACGGCCAGGTGCAGCCGCGCGGCCAGCTCGGCATGGCGGCGCCAGGCCGCGTAGTCGGGCAGGGCCTCGGCCTGCAGCGGCGTGAGCTTGGGATCGGCGGTCTTGAGCGCGACCAGTCGCGCCACCAGCTCGCGCAGCGTGACGGCCAGGTGCGCGGGCACCTCGCGCATCGCGGCATCGAAGCGCTCGAGCGCGCGCAGGTCGAGGTCCATCGCATCGAGCAGCCGCGTGCGTTCGCCGCCCTCGGCCTCGAGCGTGGAGGGCGCCTCGAGCCACTGCTCGTAGGTCTGGCGCAGGTTCTGCACGAAGGCCTTCTTGTCGCCCTGCGAGTCGTGGATCATGCAGCACAGCTCGTCCAGCCCCTGCTGGCGCAGGCGGTGGAACACCACGTCGATCGCGGCGCGCTTCTCGCAGACGAACAACACGCGCCGGCCGCGCCCCACGTAGTCGGCGATCAGGTTGGTGATGGTCTGCGACTTGCCGGTGCCCGGCGGCCCCTGGATGATGTAGCTGGCCCCGGTGCGCGCCAGCGCCACCGCGGCGGTCTGGGTCGCGTCGGCCTGCACCACCGGCCATTGCTCGGCCAGCGGCAGCACCGCGGGCGCCTCGGTGTCGACCTGGCGCGGCTGCAGCGAGAACACGCGGTCGAAGGCCTCGCTCGCCATGTCCGATTCGACCAGCCCGCTGTAGTCGCGCACCAGCGACATCTTGCGGTGGTTGAAGTTGCCGAGCGTCACGGCCGTGAGGTCCACGTCCCACTGGTAGGGGTTGCCGGCGTTCTCGCGCAGCGCGAAGGTCTGGCGCTCGGCCTCGGCGGGCGCCGTCTGTGGTGCCATTTGCGGCGCCATCTGCGGCGCGCGCGGTGTCGGGCGCGCGCCCACCGCGCCGGCCAGCGGCAGCGGCACGCGCTGCACGCGGGCATGAAAGAGCTGCAGCCCGCGCGGGCGGAAATCGTCCTGCGCATAGCTGTAGTCGGTGGCCGCGAGGGACAAGGCCGAGGGCGCGCGTTCGCGCACGCGCCGCTTGAACTGCTCGAGCCGCTGGCGCGCGCGCTGGTGGATCAGCGCGATCTCGGGCTGCCGCAGCAGCCGCAACTGCACGCCGGGCTCGGTGCGCGCGATCTGCGCGGCCAGCTCGGCATGAAACTGTTCGATCGAGGTCTCGCGCAGGTCGATGCTCTCGGGCAGCACGATGCCGTAGAGCTGGCGCAGGTGATGGCGCAGCGTCGGGTTGACCTGGGCCTCGGGGCCCGCGGCCTCGAGCAGGTACTGGTCGCGCACGCCCTTCTTGCGCGCGAGCTCCACCGGCAGCATCAGCAGTGGCGAGACGATGCGCTCGTCGGCGTCCTCCTTGAGGTTGTGCCAGCGCAGGAAGGCGATCACCAGCGAGAGCTGCGACAGGCCGTACTCGGCGCGGTCGCGCCGCGCCTCCTGCAGGATGCGGTCGAGCGCACCGGGCAGGTAGGGCTGGTCCTCGAAGCGCAGCCAGCGCGCGAGCGGCACCGGGTCGCCGCTCGCGACCTCGGCGGCGAAGCGGCCGTCCCACACGCAGAGCTGGTCGACGCGGATGCTCTGCAGGTCGACCACCAGCGGTACGCTGGCCACCGTGAGGTTGACGTGCGCCTGCGTGGGCTTGAAGTACAGCAGCCGGTTGCGCCGCGAGAGGTCGAACAGCCGGTCGCGCAGGTGCAGCTGGATCGCCTGGCGGCGCTGGCCCGCGCCGTCCTTCGGGTTCGCGAGGCGCTCCAGGCCCAGGTCCAGCGGCTGGTCGCGGTAGGTCTCGAGGCGGCGGATCACCGAGGGCAGGTCGCGCGTGCGCTCGTGGCGATCGAGCGCCGTCATCTCGACGATCACCGCGGCCAGCACCGGGTGCAGCCGGCGGTTGATCTCGAACAGGTTGCCGCGGTGCTCGGCGAAGCGCGCGAGCTCCTCGCCCTGCGTGAAGTCGAGCCCGCAGGCCAGGCTGGCCAGCACCTGGCCCAGGCACAGCATGTCGCTGAGCGCATCGTGGTGCGCGAAGCGCTGCTCCCAGGCGCCGTAGCCGGGCAGGTAGGCCGGGCGCTGCGGCACCGTATCGGGCGTGGCCTCGGGCAGCACCTCGAGGTTCTCGCGCGCGACGCCGATGCCGCCCTCGACGGTGACGCGTTCCTCGCCGACCACGCGCAGCACCGAGGCCACCGGGCGCTCGAGCGGCGCGATCGCCTGCGGGTTGCGCTTCGGCTCGGCGCCCGCGGGCTGGGCCAGTTCCAGCGCGGGCAGCTCGTTCACGCGGTAGGCCATCGCATGGCCCAGCGCGGCGACCCGGCCCTGCTCGTGCAGCGCCGAGACTTCGCGCAGCAGCGGCAGCGCGAGGGCGAGCACGTCGTCGGTCTGCAGGCCGCCGTGGGCATCGGCGGTGTCGAGCAACTGCAACAGCGGTGCGATGCCCGTCATGCCGTGGCGCTCCGTGCGTGCTGGGCCCGGGCCTTGTCGAGCACGGTGGTGACGTCGCGCTTGACGCGCGCGAGCGTGCGCCTGGCCAGCTTGAGGTCCTGCGCGAGCCGCTGCTCGAGGGGCGCGGCGCAGCCCAGCGGCTCGGCCAGCGCGAGCGCCGCGGCCAGCGCGGCATCGTCGAGCTCGGGATCGGCCGCGACGAAATCGACCAGCACGCTGGCCATGTAGTCGTGCAGCCCGACGGGCAGCGGATCGGGCGGCGGCGGTTCGACGGCCTGCGGCAGCGAGGGCACGAAGCCCGGGAAGAAGCGCCGCGCATGCGCGAGCAATGGATCGGACTGCATGAAAGGCTCGCGCAGCAGCCGCGCGACCACGGCGCGGGTCAGGCCGCCCACGCGCTCCTGGCCCAGCACGTCGAGCGTGCCGAGGTCGAGCGGGCCTTCGAGCGCGCCGGCCAGCCAGGCATCGGCCTGCGGATCGCGCTCGCTCCACAGCCGCAGCGCGCGGGCACGCACGAAGACCTCGGGATGGCTGGTGCCGCGCGTCGCCGCATCGGGCCCGGCGCTGATCTCGTCGGCCTGGCGCAGGTAGCTCGCGGCATGGACCTGCGCGAGGCCGGTCTGCACCTTGACCAGCGCGCTCACCGCGGGCTCGAGCGCGCCGCAGCCCACGCAGGCGCCGCGATCGGCGAAGGCCTCGGTGTAGAGGCTGTGGCGTCGCGCGGTCTGCAGATGGCTCGCGTCGGCGCGCGGATCGGCCGCGGTCGCCTGCAGCAGCCGGTCGACCACCAGGTGGCGGCCGTCGTCGCGCGTCCACAGCAGGTGGTGGGCCAGTTCGTGGCCGAGCACGGCCTGCAGCTCGGGCCCCTGCAGCCGCTCGAGCAGCGGGCCCGAGAGCACGATGTGGGCCTCGCCCGGCAGCATGTGGATGGCGGCGTTCATCGCGCCATCCTGGCCCTGGTAGAGCGTGATCGGCACGGTGACGCCGAGCCGCTGCGCGACCAGCGCGCTGTGCGCATGCAGCTCGGGATGCGCGTCGGCGTCGAGCCGGTACGACTGGCGCAGCAGCTCGGCGCGCACGGCCACCGCATGCTCCTCGCGCGCCTCGGCCGAGGCGGCCCAGCGCCAGGCCTCGGGCTCGTTCGCCTGCAGGTGGGTGGCCAGCGCCTGCTGGTAGGGCAGTGGGACGAGGTCGCCGAGCGCGACGGGAGAGGAGTCGACCATGTCGGGATCGCCGGTGACAAGAGTTGCCGACGATCCTAAACGAGCACCGTGGCGGCGCCGTCCCTCTTCAGTGCGCCATCGGCGCGACCGCGAGGTCGGGCAGCACGTTCATGATGCGCAGGGTCTCCTGCACCACCTGGCTGAACACCGGCGCGGCCACCAGCCCGCCGAAGTACTTGCCGGCACCGGGCTCGTCGACCATCACCGCAACGATGATGCGCGGCTTGTCGATCGGCGACATGCCGGTGTACCAGGCGCGGTACTTGTCGGAGGCATAGCCCTTGCCGACCTGCTTGTGGGCGGTGCCGGTCTTGCCGCCCACCGAATAGCCCATGGTCTGCGCCAGCGGCGCGGTGCCGCCGGGCGCGGCCGCCAGGTGCATCATCTGGCGCACCTCGCTGGCCACCAGCGGCGAGAACACCTGCACGCCCGTGGGCGGCGTGCCGTCGTTCTTCAGCAGGCTGACCGGGATCACCTCGCCGTCGTGCGCGAAGGCGGTGTAGGCATGGGCGATCTGGAACAGCGAGGCCGAGAGGCCGTAGCCATAGGACATGGTGGCCTGCTCGATCGGCCGCCACGACTTCCACGGCCGCAGCCGCCCGGTCACCGCGCCCGGGAACACGGTCTGCGGCTTCTGGCCCAGGCCGACCGCGGTCAGCGAGTTCCACATCTCCTGCGCCGACATGCGCTGCGAGATCTTGGTGGCGCCGACGTTGCTCGACTTCTGGATCACGCCCTCGACCGTGAGCACGCCGAAGTTCTCGTCGTCGTGGATGGTGGCGCCCGAGACGGTGATGCGGCCCGGGTTGGTGTCGATGATGGTCTTGGGCGTGACGCGGCCGAGCTGCAGCGCGGTCGCGATGGTGATCGGCTTCATGGTCGAGCCGGGCTCGAAGACGTCGGTCATGGCGCGGTTGCGCAGCTGCTCGCCGCTGAGGTTGCGCCGGTCGTTGGGGTTGTAGCTCGGGTAGTTGGCCATCGCCAGCAGCTCGCCGGTGCGCGCGTCGACCACCACCACGCTGCCGGCGCGGGCCTTGTTCGCGACCACGGCGTCGCGGATCTTCTCGTAGGCCACCGATTGCACGCGGTCGTCGATGCTCAGCTGGATGTCGCGCCCGTCGGTCGGCGGCACCTGGTCCTCGGTGTCCTCGACGATGTGGCCGAGCCGGTCCTTCAGCACATGGCGCGAGCCGGCCTTGCCGGCGAGGTCCTTGTCGAAGGCCAGCTCCACGCCTTCCTGGCCGATGTCCTCGACATTGGTGAAGCCGGCCAGGTGGGCCGCGGCCTCGCCCTCGGGGTATTGGCGGCGGTAGTCGCGGCGCAGGTAGAGGCCCTTGATGCCGAGCGCCGCCACCTGCTTGGCCACGGATTCGTCGACCTGGCGCCGGATCCAGACGAAGCTCTTGTCCTCGTCCTCGAGCTTCTTGTCGAAGTCCTTCTGCGGCATGCCGAGCAGCCGTGCCGCTTCGTGCAGCCGGGCCTGCACCGCGGGATCGCCGCGCTCGATGTCCTCGGGAATGGCCCAGATGCTGGGCGCGGGAATGTCGGAGGCCAGGATCAGTCCGTTGCGGTCGAGGATGCGGCCGCGGTTGGCCGGCAGCTCGAGCGTGCGCAGGTAGCGCACCTCGCCCTGGTGCTGGAAGAAGTCGTTGTCGAAGACCTGCACGTAGGCCGCGCGCACCGCGAGCAGCAGGAAGCCGAAGGCCACGGCCGCGACGATGAGCTTGCTGCGCCAGACCGGTGTCCTGCTCGCGAGCAGGGGGCTGCTGCCATACCGGATGTGTCCGTTGGGCTTCATCGTTCTTGTGAGGGAGCGCTCTTCCCCGCCGTGTTGTTGTGGGCGGTAGAGGGGGCCGGAGGCCGCGAGTTCCGGGCCGGCGCGCGCGCTCATTCGGCGCTAAGACTGCGGCGGCGCGCGGCCGAAGCGCCGCGCCGCTCGCGTCTTCACCGCATCACTGCGATTTCGGCCGCACGCTGATGATCGGGAACGGCGAGGGCACGCGGCCGTCGACGTCGCGCGGCATCACCTCGGTCTTCTGCACCGCGCGCAGGGCGGCGTCGTCCCAGGCGGCATTGCCGCTGGACTTCACGAGGCGCGGCGTGCCGACGATGGTGCCGTCGGGCGAGGTCTGGATCTGGATCTCGGCCGCGGGGTTGTCGCTGATCGAGTTCGGATCGAACACCACGTTGCGCTTGATCAGCGCGGCCACGCGGCCGAAGTAGCCGGCCGACGGACCGCCGCTGCCCGCGCCCTTGCCCGAGCGCGGACCGGTGGTCTGTTCGGCCGTGGAGCCGGCCTGGCCCATCAGGCGGCGCAGGTTGTCCTGGCGGTCCTTGTCGAGCTGCGCCTTCTGCTGTTCGAGCTTCTTGGCGTCGTCGCGCTTCTTCTGTTCCGCGAGCTTCTGCTGCTCGGCCTGCTTCTGCTGCTGCAGTTCCTTCTGGCGGTCTTCCTCGCGCTTCTTGGCCTCGAGCTGGTCCTTCTCCTTCTTGGCCTGCGCTTCCTGGCGCTTCTTTTCCTGCTGGCGCTGCTGTTCCTGCTCGCGCTCGCGTTGTTCCTTCTCCTCGCGCAGCTTCTTCTCGCGCTCGAGCGCGATGTCGGGCGCCTTGGGCGCTGGCGTGGGATCGGGCCGCACGGCCTGCGGAGGAGGTGGCGGGGGCGGGGGCGGGGGAGGCGGCGGTGCGGGCGTGGGCGCGGGGGCGGGCGGCGGATTGGCGATGCGCGGCGCGGCCACCTGCTGCGTGGGCGACCACAGCTCGGCTTCCACCGCGTCGTCGTCGCCTTCGCTCTTCCAGCGCACGCCCCAGGTCAGGGCGGCGATCAGCAGCGCGTGCGCGATCAGCGCGAGCACCACGGCGCGCGGCGTGCCGCGCTGCGGCGGCGGCGCGAACTCGGGGCGATCGAGGGCGAGTGACATGCGTTCTCGGGTCCGGCTGGCGCTACTTGGCGTTGGTGGTCTGGACCGACAGGCCCACGCGCTCGATGCCGGCGCGCTTGAGCTGGTTCATGGCCTTCACCACGGTCTCGTACTTGACCGACTTGTCGGCGCTGATGACCACCGGGCGCTGGTCATCGCCGTTCTGCGCGGCCTTGGCGATGCTGCCGATCTGCGTCATCGGCACCGAGGCGCCGCCGGTGCCCTGGGACGGGTCCTTCTTGACCTGGACCTCGTCGTCGCTCTTGATGACGATCTCGATCGGCTTGTCGGGCTGCTTGTTGGCGCGGTCGACCGTGGGCAGGTTGATCACGCTCGGCGTGATGAGCGGCGCGGTGACCATGAAGATGATCAGCAGCACCAGCATCACGTCGATGAACGGGACCATGTTGATCTCGTTGATGGTGCGGCGACCGCGGCCGCGGGACGAAACGGCGGGCATGCGTGCGCGCTCCGGTTCAGCGGTTGGTGGCCGAGGGGCCCGCCGGGGCCGCCGCGGACGGGTTGGAAGAGAGGTTGCGCTGGAGGATGTTCGAGAACTCCTCGATGTAGGTCTCCAGGGCGATCGCAATCTTGTCGATCTCGCGCGCGAAGCGGTTGTAGCCCACCACGGCCGGGATGGCGGCGAACAGGCCGATGGCGGTGGCCACCAGCGCTTCGGCGATGCCGGGCGCCACGGTGGCGAGCGTGACCTGGGTCAGCGCGGCCAGGCCGGTGAAGGCATGCATGATCCCCCAGACCGTGCCGAACAGGCCGACGTAGGGCGAGACCGAGCCCACGGTGGCGAGGAAGGACAGGTTCTGTTCGGCCGCGTCGAGCTCGCGCTGGAAGCTCGCGCGCATCGCGCGGCGGGCGCCGTCGAGCAGCGTGGGCGCGTCGCTCACGTGGCGCTCGCGCAGCTTCTGATACTCGCGCATGCCGGAGGCGAAGATGCGTTCCATGGGGCCGGCGAACTTGGCGTTCTGCGCGGCAGAGGCGAACAGCTCGTTGAGGCTGGTGCCCGACCAGAACTCGCGTTCGAAGTCGTCGTTGAGCGCGCGCATGCGCTTGAGCGCGAAGTACTTGCGGATGATCGCGGCCCAGCTTGCGATCGAGACGATCACCAGGAGGAGCACGACCGCTTGCACCATGAAACTGGCATGGAGCAGGAGATTGATGATGGAGAGATCTTGATTCATGGCTTGAAGGGTTGAGTCATGGAGCCGCGATAGCGTTCGAGGGTTCCCGAAACCTGCGCCGGAATCCGTGCCGGGCGCAGGCTGGCGGCGTCGACCCAGCCGATGCGGATCGTGCCTTCGCACAGCAGGGTGGGGGTGGCGCCCGCCTGCTCCGGCTTCAGCAGCACGGTCTGCGCGATTATCAGTGAGGCGGAGCCCATCTGGCGTAGGTCGGCGGTGACGATGAGCTGATCGTCGAGGCGGGCGGGGCGGTGGTATTTGATCTGGGTCTCGCTGACGACGAACTGGCCGCCTGTTTCATTGCGCAGCTTGTTCTGCTCGACGCCCAGGGAGCGAAGCCATTCGGTGCGGCCGCGTTCCATGAACTTGAGGTAGTTGGCGTAGAAGACGATGCCGCCGGCGTCGGTGTCTTCCCAGTAGACGCGTAGGGGGAACTCGTAAGTCATTCTTTTTTGAGGCTGTTGGCCGGGACTCGCCCCGGCGGGCGAGTCACTTTCTTTTGCTTCGCCAAAAGAAAGTAACCAAAGAAAAGGCGACCCACTGTCGGGACCCCTTCGCTTCGCTACGGGGCAACCTGCGGTGCTCGCGTTTCGCGGGGTCTCGCAGAACTCGCTCCGCTGCGCTGCGCTCAGACAGCTGCGAGCCCTTATCCGCGAAACGCTGCGCTCCTCGGCGCAGCCAGAGGGGTGGTTCGGGCCGTCGCTGCGCTCGGCCCTGTGTTTGTCTTGTCCCCTCTCCCTCTGGGAGAGGGTTAGGGTGAGGGCACCGGGCCTCACCGATGTTGCGACGGTATCCACCGCCCCGGAGCCCTCACCCCAGCCCTCTCCCAGAGGGAGAGGGAGCAATATCCCAAGCCGAGCGAAGCGAAGGCCCGAATGGATGTCGTGTGGCCGAGCGAAGCAAAGGCCCGAGTCACTCCCCTCTGGCTGTGCCGAGGAGCGCAGGCGTAGGCGGGATCAGGGCCGCAGCTGTCTGAGCGCAACGCAGTGGAGCGAGTTCTGCGGACCCCCGCCGTAGCCGAGCACCGCAGGTTGCCCGTAGCGAAGCGAAGGGACACAGACAGCGGGGTCGCCTTTTCTTTGCCTACTTTCTTTTGGCGAAGCAAAAGAAAGTAGGTCCGCCGCCGGGCGGAATTCCCGGCCAACGGCCTCAACAAAAACGCAGCGTCAAACCAGAAAGCCGAACCCCTCATCCAGCCAAACCACGCAACCGACCAATAGCTTCCTCAAGATGCGCCATCGAACTGGCCGTAGAGAACCGAACAAAGCGAGCAGTATCAGCAGTCCCGAAGTCGCGACCAGGAGTCACAGCCACATGCGCCCGCTTCATAGCCTCGAACGCAAAATCCCAGCTCCCCGAAATCCCGAGCCGAGCAGCCAGCCCCGAACAATCGGCCCAGGCGTAGAAAGCGCCATCGGGAACCACCGGAACCGGTAGCCCCAACGCCTCGAGCTGCGGAATGAACCAGTCGCGCCGAGCCTTGAACTCACCGCGCCGACGCTCGTACTCCGCAATGCTCTCCGCCTCGAAGCAAGCCAGCGCCGCGTACTGCGCCACCGTGCTCGCACAGATGAACAGGTTCTGCGCCAGCCGTTCCACCACAGGCACCAGAACATCGGGCACCACCAGCCACCCCAGCCGCCAGCCCGTCATGTTGAAGTACTTGCTGAAGCTGTTGATGCTGATCACGTTGTCGTCGATCGCGAGCGCCGTCTGCCCGTAGGCATCGTCATAGGACAGCCCCAGGTAGATCTCGTCGATCAGCGTGATGCCGCCGCGCGAACTCACCACCTCGTGGATGCGCCGCAACTCGTGGCGCGCGATCGAGGTGCCGGTGGGGTTCGAGGGCGAGGCCAGCAGCACGCCGCGGGTCTTGTCGGTCCAGGCGGCCTCGACCTTGTCGGCGCTGAGCTGGAAACGCTCCTCGGCGGTGGTCGGGATCAGCACGGCCTTGCCTTCGGCCGCGCTCACGAAGTGGCGGTTGCAGGGATAGCTGGGATCGGGCAGCAGGATCTCGTCGCCGGCCTCGATCAGCGTGAGGCAGGCCAGCTGCAGCGCGGCCGAGGGCGCCGGCCGTCACCACGATGCGGCGCGCCGGCACGTCGACGCCGAAGCGGTCGCGATACCACTGGCTGATGCGTTCGCGCAGGTGGTCGAGGCCGGTGGCCTGGGTGTATTGCGTGGCACCGGCACGCACCGCGCGCGCCGCGGCTTCCTGCACCAGCGGCGGCGCGGTGAAGTCGGGCTCGCCGATGTTCAGGAAGATCATCGGCCGGTCGGTGTGGGCCACCTCGCGCGCCAGCTTGCCGGCGGCCTTGGCCACTTCCATCACGTAGAAGGGCTCGATGCGCTCGGCCCGGGTCGAAATCCTCATGCGGGGTGCCTCGCGAAAGAAGATGGAGGAAGAGAAGGAGATGGCGACGGGATCAGGGCCGCGCCTTGCCGGTCGCGCGGTCGGCCTCGACCTCGAGCGGACGCAGCTGGGGCGCGAGGCCGTTGAGCACCGCGTTCACGTACTTGTGGCCGTCGGTGCCGCCGAACTCCTTGGCGAGCTCGATGCATTCGTTGAGCACCACGCGCCACGGCACGTCGAGGCAGTGCTGGAACTCGTAGACGCCGATCCACATCACGGCATGCTCGATCGGCGAGATCTCGGCCAGCTTGCGGTCGAGCAGCGGCACGATCAGCGCGTCGAGCTGTTCGGCGCCTTCGATCGAGCCGTGCAGCAGCGCGTCGTAGTGCGCGGCATCGGCCTTGTGGAAGCCCGCGAGGTCGCGCGTGAAGCTGTCGATGGCGGCCGGCTCGTTGCGGCCCACCAGGTGCTGGTAGAGCGCCTGCAGCGCGAACTCGCGCGCGCGGGTGCGGTTGGACTTGGCCGAGGCCTTGCGCGCGCCGGTGGCGGTCAGGCCGGTGCGCGTCGCGCGCGCCTTGTCCGGTCGTGCGGAACGCTGCGGCGCAGCGCCTCCCTGGTCTTCTTGGGTGGTGTCGTCGGTCATGAAAGGTCGGCCAGCAGTCGCGCCATTTCGACCGCCACGCGGGCCGCGTCGCGGCCCTTGTCGGTCTGGCGGGCGACGGCCTGCTCGAGGTTCTCGGTGGTGAGGATGGCGTTGGCGATGGGCAGCTTGTAGTCGAGCGCGACGCGGCTCACGCTCGCGCCCGATTCGTTGGCCACCAGCTCGAAGTGGTAGGTCTCGCCGCGGATGATGCAGCCCAGCGCGACCAGCGCGTGGTAGCCGCCGCGCTCGGCCAGCGCCTGCAGCGCGACCGGCACTTCGAGCGCGCCGGGCACGCGCACGTGGTGGATGTCGTTGGCGGCCACGCCCAGCGCCGCGAACTCGTCGAGGCAGGCGCGGGCGAGCGCATCGGTGATGTCGGCATTGAAGCGCGCCTGCACGATGCCGATGCGCAGTCCCTTGCCGCTGTTGCCGTCCAGCGGCTTGTCGGCCGCGCCCTGGTTTGCACCTTGCATGTCGTTCAGTCCTTTGCCAGATAGCCGGCGATCTCGAGGCCGTAGCCGGCCGCCATGCTGGGCATGCGCCGCGGCGTGCCGAGCAATCTCATCTTCTGCACGCCGCATTCGCGCAGGATCTGCGCGCCGATGCCGTAGCTGCGCAGGTCCATGCGGCCGCGCTCGGGCGCCTGCGCGGGGCGCGCGGTGCCGTCGAACTGGGCCAGCAGCTCGTGCGCCGTCTCGCCGCAGTTCAGCAGCACGGCCACGCCCCGGTCGAGCTGCGCGATGTGCGAGAGGCTGGCGTCCAGGCTCCACGAATGCAGCGAGCGGTTGATCTCGAGCGCGTCGAGCACCGACAGCGGCTCGTGCACGCGCACGTCGACCGTGTCCTCGGGCGCCCACTTGCCGCGCACCAGCGCGAGGTGCACGCCGCCGCTGGGCTGGTCGACGAAGGCATGGGCGGTGAACGCGCCCCAGGCGGTCTGGATCTCGCGGCAGCCGACCTTCTTGATCAGCGATTCGGTGCGGCTGCGGTGCTCGATCAGCGCCGCGATGGTGCCGATCTTGAGGCCGTGCTCGGCCGCGAACAGCTGCAGGTCGGGCAGGCGCGCCATCGTGCCGTCCTCGTTCATCACCTCGCAGATCACCGAGGCGGGCGAGCAGCCGGCCATGGCGGCGAGGTCGCAGCCGGCCTCGGTGTGGCCGGCGCGCATCAGCACGCCGCCGTCGACCGCCTGCAGCGGGAAGATGTGGCCCGGCTGCACCAGGTCGGCGGCCACGGCGTTGCGCGCCACGGCGGCCTGCACGGTACGCGCGCGGTCGGCGGCCGAGATGCCGGTGGTCACGCCCTCGGCGGCTTCGATCGAGACCGTGAAGGCGGTCGCGTGCTCGGTGCCGTTGCGCGCCACCATCGGCGGCAGCTGCAGGCGTTCGCACATCTCGCGCGACAGCGTGAGGCAGATCAGGCCGCGCGCATGGCGGGCCATGAAGTTGATGGCCTCGGGCGTGATGTGGTCGGCGGCGACCACGATGTCGCCCTCGTTCTCGCGGTCTTCCTCGTCGACGAGGATGACCATGCGGCCGGCGGCCAGTTCGGCCACGATCTCCTCCACCGGGGAGATCGGCGCGGGCGTCCGATTGGCGCGCGAGGCGCCGATCGGCGTGACGGATGCGTTCATGATGGGGCGGGGTCCTTGGATGCGGGGAATGTCGGTCAATCAGTCGGTGGCCGGCCGGGCCGGCTGCAGCACGCCGGCCTGGAGCATGCGCTCCACGTAGCGCGCCACGGTGTCGATTTCGAGGTTCACGCGCGAGCCGGCGCGCAGGTCGCCCAGCGAGGTGTTCTGCACGGTGTGCGGGATCAGGTTGATGCTGATCTCGCTGCTGCCGTCGGCCGCGTCGGCGACGGTGTTGACCGTGAGGCTCACGCCGTTGATGGTGATCGAGCCCTTGTAGGCCAGGAAGCGCGCCAGCGCCTGCGGCGCAACCACGCGCAGCTCCCAGCTCTCGCCCACGGGCTCGAAGCGGCTCACGGTACCGATACCGTCGACGTGGCCCGAGACGATGTGGCCGCCGAGGCGGTCGCTCGCGCGCAAGGCCTTCTCGAGGTTGATGCGCGCACCTTCCTCGGTCAGGCCCGCGGTCTTGTCGAGCGACTCGGCCGAGATGTCGATGGTGAAGAGCCTCTGCGCGGGGTCGAAACTGGTGACGGTCATGCAGGCGCCGTTGAGCGCGATGCTGTCGCCGAGGCCGACGTCGTCGAGGTAGCCGTCGGGCGCCGCGATGCCGAGTCTCTTGCCGTGGGAGGAGGAGGAGCCGAGGTCGTGGATGGCGGCGATACGCCCCACGCCGGTGATGATTCCGGTGAACATCCGCGCATTTTCGCAGGTCCGGAAGGCCCGCGGCATTTCCTGGCACTTCGGGACCGGCGGCGAGGTCGCGCGGGCGTCTCGGCGGGCGGCTCTGGACGGCAGCCGGCGCGCCGCGGGCGGCGTCAGAAGGCGTCCCGGCCGGCCACGCGCGCCACGATCCGCAGGTCGGGGCCGATCCGGTCGGCCGAGCGGAATTCCAGCGGCAGTGCCCCGGCCAGCGAGACCAGCGGTCCGTCGGCGTGGATCTGGCTCGCGATGTCGAGGCCGCTGCCGATCAGCTTGGGCGCGAGGTAGACCAGCAGCTCGTCGACGCAGCCCTCGCGCAGCAGCGAGCCGTTGAGCTTGTGGCCCGATTCCACGTGCAGCTCGTTGACGCCGCGCGCCGCGAGGTCGCGCAGCATCGCGCCCAGATCGACCTTGCCGTGCGCATTCGGCAGGCAGCTGACCGTGGCGCCGCGGGCCTCGAGCGCCGCGGCCCGGGCTTCGTCGCGCGCCGCCGCGTAGATCCAGACCGCGCGACCTGCTATGAAAAGGTGAGCGTCGGGCGGGGTCTGCAGGTGGCTGTCGACGATCACCAGGTGCGGTTGGCGCGGCGTCTCGACCAGCCGCACGTCGAGGCGCGGGTTGTCCTCGAGCACCGTGCCGACGCCCGTCAGCACCGCGCTGGCGCGGGCGCGCCAGGCGTGGCCGTCGGCGCGCGCGGCCTCGGCCGTGATCCATTGGCTCACGCCGTTGGCGAGGCCGGTGCGGCCGTCGAGCGAAGCCGCGACCTTCATGCGCACCCAGGGTGTCTTGCGGACCATGCGCGAGAGAAAACCGATATTGAGTTCGCGCGCTTCCTCGGCGCCCGGACCCACCTCGACCGCCGCGCCCGCCGCGCGCAGCCGCTCGAAGCCCTGGCCCGCGACCAGCGGATTCGGATCGGCGAGCGAGGCGACCACGCGGCCGATGCCGGCCGCGATCAGCGCGTCGCAGCATGGGCCGGTACGGCCATGGTGGGCGCAGGGTTCGAGCGTGACGTAGGCGGTGGCGCCCGCGACCGAATGCCCCTGTGCCGCCGCATCGCGCAGCGCCATCACCTCGGCATGCGGGCCGCCGGCCTTCTGCGTGTGGCCCTGGCCGAGCACGCGGCCCTGCGCATCGGCGATCACGCAGCCCACGCGTGGGTTCGGGTCGGTGATCAGCAGCGCCGACGCGGCCAGGCGCAGGGCGCTCGTCATGTGCTGCGCGTCGTGTTCGGGGGAGGGCATGGAGGCTTCGCGAGGAAAAGTTGACACGGGTGCGCCGGGATCATACGAGCGGCGCGCGAATGCGGATGGACGGAGCGTTGCCTGCGCGCAGAGCGCTCGTACGCTTGCCGCTCGATCGCGAGACACGCGACACAAGAAGAGAAGGGGGAGGACGGATATGGGAATGTCGAATCGATCGGCGCGCGCCGGCACGGGCTTCTCGCTCATGGAGGTGCTGGTGTCCATCGCGCTGCTGAGCCTGGGGCTGCTCGGCGCGGCGGCGATGCTGCTGCAGGCGGTGCGCGCGAGCGGCGAGGCCGCGAACTTCGGCGCGGCGCTGAACCTGGTGCGCGAGCTGTCGGAGAAGACGCGGCTCAACCGGTCCGTGGCCGGGCGGCGCGATGCGGCGAATGGCTACCTCGTGGCGAGCTGGACCGCGGCATCCGCCATGGGCGAGACCGGCGTCACCGATTGCGCGGCGACCGGCGTCGCCTGCAAGCCCGAGGCGCTCGCGCACTGGGACATGCAGGCCTGGAAGCACCGCGCCGCGAAGGCCCTGCCGGGCGCGCGCGTCACGGTCTGCTTCGACGGCAATCCATGGAACGAGGCATCGGGCGCCCATGCCTGGGCCTGCGAGGCCGATGGACCGTTGCTGGTCGTCAAGCTCGGCTGGTTGCCGCGCAATGCGAGCGAGGCGCAGCGCCGCGCGGCTGCGTCGGCACCGCCGCGGCTTGTGATGTCGCTGATGGCCGAGCCGGCCAGCGAAGGGGCGCGCGGTGACTGAGCATCCCGGACTCGGAGGCCGCGCGCGGCAGTGCGGCGTTTCGCTGGTCGAGTTGATGGTCGCACTGGCGCTCGGCCTGGTGGTCGTGCTCGCGGCCACGCTCGCCTTTGGCGGCAGCCGGCAATTGTTCGTCGCCGAGTCCGATGCCCGCACGGTGGAGGAGTCGCTGCGCTTCGCGGCCTTCGTCGTGCGGCGCACGGTGCGGCAGGCCGGCTATGCCGATCGCGTGGCCGGCGCTGCGGCCACGGCCGCCGGGAACGATCCCCTCGACCTCGACATCGTCGGCGCGCGCAACACCCGCGTCGGCGCCAGCGGCGAAAGCTATGGGCGGCACCACACCCGCGGCGTGAACGACAGCGATTCGCTGCTCGTGCGCTTCGCCGGCAGCTCGCGCACCGACGACAACGGCGATGCCATGGAGGCCGACGGCACCATGGTCGACTGCATGGGATTCGCGCAGCCCGCGCCGAGCTTCGGCACGGCCACGGCGGCCGACCGGGCCTGGAGCATCTTCCATGTCGCCGAGGCGGCCGACGGGGAGCCCGAGCTCTATTGCAAATACCGCGGCGACCGGCGCGGCAGCTTCCGCTCCGAGCCGCTGGCGCGCGGCATCGAGGTGTTCCGCGTGCTGTTCGGGCGTGACCTCGATGGCGACGGCACGCCCGAGCAGTGGCTCGATGCCGCGCAGCTCGATGCGGCGGCGGCTGCGTCGTCGCTCGGCAACGCGGCCTGGCGCCAGGTGGTGGCGCTGCGCATCGGGATGGTGGCGCGCAGCGCACGGCCGGGTCACTGGCCCCGGCCCGAGGAGGCGCAGCTGCATCCACTCGGCCCCGAGTTCCCGGCGGTCCGCTTCCGGCCGGCGGCCGACGGGCGGCTGCGGCGTGTCGCGAGCTTCACGGTGGCGCTGCGCAACAGCCAGCGCGAGGACGCGCCATGAGCCCGCGCGTGCGTGCATCGCGCGGCTTCTCGCTGGTCGTCGTGCTGATGCTGCTGCTCGTGGTGTCGGTGCTCGGCCTTGCCGCGGCGCAGAACGCATTGCTCGGCGAACGCATCGCGCGCCACGACCGCGACACCGAGGTGGCGTTCCAGGCCGCCGAGGCCGCGCTGCTCGATGCCGAGCGCGACCTGCTCGGGCCCAACGACCATGCGGCCCGGCGGCTGTGCCTGTTCGATGGCCGCGATGTCTCGGCCTTCGTTGCCGATTGCGCCGGCACCGGTGCACGGCTGGGGCTTTGCGCGGCCGCACCGGTGGGCGCGAACCCGGCGTGGACGCAGGTCGATTTCAACGCCGATGCCGGGCCGTCGGTGGCCTATGGGCGGTTCACGGGGCAGGTCTATGCCACCGGTGCCGGTGGCCTGTCGGCGCGGGCGCCGCGCTATGTCGTCGAAGCCCTGCGCAGCCGGGGCGGCGGAGCGCAGGGCGTGCTGCACAGCGCGAGCGCGGCCACCGCGACGCATGTCTTCCGCGTCACCGCCATCGGCTACGGACCGCGCGAGGAGACGCGCGTGCTGCTGCAGACCACGCTGGCCAAGCCGTCGGCGAGTCCCGGCTGTGCCGGCGCTTCCTCTTCGTCCTCCTGATCGGACTGCCATGCCCTTGCTTCGAACATTCATCGTGTGCATCGCCGTGGTTTTCTGCATGACGTGGAAGGGCCCGGCATGGGCCGGTGCGTCCTCCGCGATGCCGCCCGACGCGCTGCTGACCGACGTGCCGCTCCATGCGCTGGCCGGCCAGCCCGAGCCCAACGTCGTGATCGACCTGGCGATCCAGGCCTCGAACGCGGGACCGGCGTACCTCGGCGACTTCGAGCCCACCAAGGTCCACGGCGGCTACTGGGATGCGAAGGGCTGCTACGACTACCTGCGCGTCGACGGCTATTTCCGCCGCACGGCAACCGCCACCACGCTTGCCGGCGGCGAGATCGTCTGCGAAGACCAATGGAGCGGCAATCTGCTGAACTGGGCCACGGCGTCGCCGCTCGACCATCTGCGCATGGCGCTGACCGGCGGCGACCGCGTGGTGGACACGCCCGAGCGGACCGTGCTGCAGCGCGCGACCTGGCCGGTGGATGCCGGCCTCGAGCTTCCCGTGAAGACCGTGCGCGGGCATCTCGAGTGGCTGGTTCCGCGCGGCAGGCTTCGCGCGGGCGGTGCGCTGCGCATCCGCAACTGCGGGGAGCGGCTGGTCGTCGATACGGACATGCGCGCCGACGCCGACCGTGGCTGCGCCTCGGCGGCCGGCGCCGATCTCCACTTCGCGCGCGTCGAGGTCTGCACCGCCGACGAGGCCGTCGCGCGCCGCGATCTGTGCGCCGCCCATCCCAGCGGGCATCACAAACCCGTGGGCGCCTTGCAGATCCATGCGGGCGACGCGCGTTTCGCCGTGTTCGGCGGCGATGCCGTGCGCCTCGGCGGCTTGCCGCGCGAAGCGATGAAGTCCATCGGGCCGGAGAAGACCGATGCCCGCTTCGATCGGGTCGCGAACCCGCGGGCCGAGTGGGATGCGCGCACGGGCGTGTTCCATGACGGCGGCGCGGGCACCGCGCAGGGCATCGTCCTGGCGGTCAATCGCTTCGGACGTTCGGGCGCATACGCGCGCTTCGGCGCCGCGGGCGAGCTGTTCCACGAATCGCTGCGCTACCTGCAGGGCAGACCGTCGACGGCAGCCGATCCGGTGCTTGGCAACTGCCAGCGCCAGCACGTCCTGAGCATCGGCGGCCTCGACGCCCGCGAGGAGCGTCCATGGCCGGGCGCGGCCTTCGAGCCCGGCGTCGCGCACGGGGCTCGCCTTGTCGCTGCGTTCGAGCATGGAGACGCCGCCGCGGCCCCTGGCTCCTTCGCCATGGCGGGACTCGCCTACTGGGCGCGCACCCAGCGGGTCCGCAGCGACCACCCCGACCTGCGCGTCCAGACCTTCGCGATCGACCTCGATGCCGGCCGCGGCGCGTCGGTGGGCAAGCGCGAGCGCGGCAGCGCGCTCTACCTGGCCGCGAAGTACGGCGGATTCGTGGACCGCAACGGCGATGGCGATCCGTTCCGAACCGCCGCGCTGTTCGGTGCCCCGGACACGGCGGGCAGGTCGGCATGGTTCGGCAACGCCGAATGGGCGGAGGGGCTCGACAGCGACGGGCAGCCGATGCCGGCCAACTACGTCCTGGCCAGCGATGCGCGATCGACGGCGCAGGCGTTGCGCGGCGTGCTGCGCCGTGCCACCGCGCCGCCGCTGGGCGCGAATGCCACGGCCGCGATCTCCTCGGACACGGTGGGCGCGGCCGGCGCGAGCGTCTATCGCTCGCGTTCCGACAGCCGGCGCTGGTCCGGCACCCTGCAGGCGTTTCGCCTGTTCGTGGACCCGGAGACCGGCGCCTTGCGCGTGGCCGACGAGCCGTCGTGGGACGCGGGTGCCTTGCTCGATGCGCGCATGGAGCAGCCCGGTGCAGCGGCGTCGCGGAAGATCTTCACGCTGTCGAGCGCCGGCCTCGGCATCCCCTTCGAATGGGAGGCGCTCGACGAGCCGTTGCGGCGCTCGCTGCGCGCGGACCCCGATCCGGCGGCCGAGCCTGCGTCGGCGGCATCGGTCGATGTCCTGGCCCGCGACCGCCTGAACTACCTGCGCGGCGAGCGCCGCAACGAGGCCTCGTTCGCGGGCGGCCGCTTGCGCGTGCGCGACTCGGTGATGGGCGACATCGCGCATGCGGCGCCGCTGTACGTCGGCGCGCCCGATGCCGCCTTGCGCGAGGCGGGCTACCCGGCGTTCCTCGATGCACACCGCCAGCGCGAGAGAGTCGTCTATCAGGGCGCCAACGACGGCATGCTGCATGCCTTCTCGGCGCGCACGGGCGAGGAGCTGTTCGGCTATGTCCCGCGCCTGGTGTTTCCCGCGCTGGGCCAGCTGGCGCAGGCCGGTGGCGCGCACCGTGCCTACGTCGATGGCACGCCCACGGTGGCCGAGGCACGCATGGCCAGCGGCAAGTGGAAGAGCGTGCTGGTCTCCGGCCTCGGCGCGGGCGCGGCCGGTGTCTTCGCGCTCGATGTCAGCGACCCGCGCGCCTTCTCGGCCGACAAGGTGCTGTGGGAATTCGGCAGCGCCGACGACCCCGACATGGGCCACCTGATGCAGCCGCCGCGCATCCTGAAGTTCCGTACCAGGGCGGCGACCGCGGGCCGCCCGGCCACCCATGCCTGGTTCGCGGTCGTGCCCTCGGGCTTCAACAACCGCAATGCCGACAAGCGTGCCGCGCTGTTCCTGCTGTCGCTCGACAAGCCGGCCGGCACGCCGTGGCGGCGCGGCGTCGACTATCACAAGATCCTGCTGCCCCGGCCCGCCGATGCCAGCTTGCTCAATGCGCTCGCGAGCGCACCGGGCGACCATGCGGCCGACGACGGAACGGTCCGCTGGCTCTATGCGGGCGATACCCAGGGCCATCTCTGGAAGTTCGACTTCGAGCGCGATGCGCCGTGGAGCGAAGCCAACGCACTGGGCTTCGGCGGGGCGCCGCTGATGGTCGCGATGGATGGCGGCGCGGGCAGCCGGCGCCAGCCGATCACGGTGCCGCCGGAGGTGGGGCTCGGGCCCGGCGGCGGCAGCGTCGTGCTATTCGGCACCGGCCAGTTCATCGAGCCGGCGGACCTCGGTGCCGCGCGCCGCGGCCTCCAGACCGTGTATGCGGTGCAGGACACGGGCACGCCGATCCGCGCCGGCGAGGCGCGCACCCAGTTGATGGCGCGGCAGGCGCGATCCGTCGAGGGCGGGCTGACGGTCATCGAAGGCCCGTCCTTCGTCTACGGCGCCTTCGATCGCACGACGACACGGCGGCGTGGCTGGTACCTCGACCTGCCGGCCTCGCGCGAGCAGGGCGAGCGGCAGGTCGAGCGCTCCGTGCTGGCCGACGGCCGCCTGTTCTTCAACACGCTGATCCCGCCGCAGGCGGCCTGCGGCGAAGGCGGTGGCCGCAGTTGCGCCGTCGACGCGATGACCGGGCTGTCGATGGGCGGCACCTGCGTGCCTTCGGAGGCGGGGCTGCCGGGCGCGCCCTTCGTGGTCCAGCAGGGCGACGCCGCCTACGGTGCCGCCGATCCGACGGGGCGGCGCGCCGAGACCCGGCGGCTCGCGGTCCTCAGTCCCGGCACGCTGATGAAGGGCAAGGCGGTGTCGCTCACCCGGCCGCTCGAAGACGCCACGGTCTCGCGCCGCGCCGGCCGTCTCAGCTGGCGGCAGGTGCCGGATCCGCAAGGGAGGCGGCCATGACCGCCCGCCACGGCCAGCGAGCGGGCGCGGCCCTCGGCTGGAGCCTGATCGAAGTGCTGATCGCGCTCGCGATCATCGCCATCCTCGCGGCCATTGCCTTTCCCTCGTACGTCGATGCGGTGCACCGCGGCTGGCGCGCCGAGGCGCGCTCGGCGCTGCTCGCGCAGATGCAGCAGCAGGAGCGCCATTTCACCGTCGATGGCCGCTACCGGCGCTACGAGGGCGATTCCGCCGAGAGCGGGCAGGGCGGCAAGTACCTCGTGCGCAGCGAGCATTGCGACGGCCAGCGCAGCCTCGACGACTGTCTGCGGCTTTCCGCGCGGCTCAAGCCCGGCTTCTCGGACCCGCCGGTCGGCAACCTGTGGCTGGACAGCACGGGCGGACGCGGCTGCGATGGCGCGCAGCGGGCGCGGTGCTGGCAATGAAGCGATCCGGCAGGGCGCGCGGGCTCACGCTGATCGAGCTGCTGACCGTGATCGCCATCGTCGCCATCCTGGCCGCCGTGGGCGTGCCGGGTTTTCGCGCGTTGCTGCTGCATCAGCGGCTGGCAGCCGCGTCGCAGGCCTTCATGAGCGCGCTCGCGATGGCGCGGATCGAGGCGATCCGGCGCGGCGAGCCGGTCGGCGTGCTGCCCGAAGGCGGCGCGGGCTGGGACGGGGGCTGGGCGATCGTCGTCGATCCCGGCGGCGAAGGCGCGCCACGCGTGCTGCGCCGCTTCGACCAGCTCCCGCCGGGCGTCGCCATCGACAAGGAACTGGGCGACGGGCTGGCGCAAGGCGTGCACTACGACGGCAACGGCTTCTCGCGGCGCCTGCGCAATGCCGGTTTCGGCGCGGGCTGCGTCGCGTTCAGGGCCGAGACGGGGCGGCGCGCGGCCATCGTCCTCTCGGCGTCGGGGCGGCCTCGAAGTTGCGACCCCGATCGGAAGGGGGAATGCGGAACGGGGGTGTGCGGAAAGGGCGGCGAGTAGCAGCCGGCAGCGGCGGGTAGCGCCCGCCACTCAGATGTCGCGCAGCAGTTGCCTGAACTCGTCCACGTCCTCGAAGCTGCGGTAGACCGAGGCGAAGCGCACGTAGGCCACCTTGTCGAGCTTCTTGAGCTCGCGCATCACGAGTTCGCCGACCTTGGTCGACTCGATCTCGCGCAGGCCGCTGGCGAGCAGCTTCTGTTCGATGCGCAGCAGCGCGTTGTCGATCTGCTCGATGCTCACCGGGCGCTTGCGCAGCGCCAGCATCATCGAGGCACGGACCTTGGTCGAGTCGAAGTCGGCGCGGCTGCCGTCCTTCTTCACCACGACCGGGAAATTGACGTCGGGGCGCTCGTAGGTGGTGAAGCGCTTGTCGCAGGCACCGCACTGGCGGCGCCTGCGCACGAAGTCGGCGTCTTCCGAAACGCGGGTCTCCACGACCTGCGTTTCGAGATGACCGCAAAAAGGGCATTTCATGCGGTCAGGGCTTCTTCTTCGGGCTCAGCGGTAGACCGGGAAGCGGCTGGTCAGCGCGTGGACCTTGGCGCGCACGGCGTCGATGTTCGCGGCATCGCGCGGGTTCTCGAGCACGTCGGCGATCAGGTTCGCGGTGATGCGCGCCTCTTCGTCCTTGAAGCCGCGCGTGGTCATGGCCGGCGTGCCGACACGCACGCCGCTGGTCACCATCGGCTTCTCGGGGTCGTTGGGGATCGCGTTCTTGTTGATGGTCATGTGGGCGCTGCCCAGCACGGCCTCGGCTTCCTTGCCGGTGATGCCCTTGGCGCGCAGGTCGACCAGCATCACGTGGCTTTCGGTGCGTCCGCTCACGATGCGCAGGCCGCGCTGCGTGAGGGTTTCGGCCACGATCTGGGCGTTCTTGACCACCTGTTGCTGGTAGGACTTGAACTCGGGCGACAGCGCTTCCTTGAAGGCCACCGCCTTGGCGGCGATCACGTGCATCAGCGGGCCGCCTTGCAGGCCGGGGAAGATCGCGCTGTTGATCGCCTTCTCGTGCTGCGACTTCATCAGGATGATGCCGCCGCGCGGGCCGCGCAGGCTCTTGTGGGTGGTCGAGGTCACGATGTCGGCGTGCGGCACCGGGTTCGGGTAGACGCCCGCGGCCACCAGGCCGGCGTAGTGGGCGATGTCGACCATGAAGATCGCGCCGACGTCCTTGGCCACCTTGGCGAAGCGCTCGAAATCGATGCGCAGCGAGTAGGCCGAGGCGCCCGCGATGATCAGCTTGGGCTGGTGCTCGTGCGCCTTGCGTTCCATCGCGTCGTAGTCGATGGCTTCGTTGGCGTCCAGGCCGTAGCTCACCACGTTGAACCACTTGCCGCTCATGTTGAGGGGCATGCCGTGGGTCAGGTGGCCGCCTTCGGCCAGGCTCATGCCCATGATGGTGTCGCCGGGCTTGAGGAAGGCCAGCAGCACGGCCTCGTTGGCCGAGGCGCCGCAATGGGGCTGCACGTTGGCCGCTTCGGCGCCGAAGATCTGCTTCACGCGGTCGATGGCCAGCTGCTCGGCCACGTCGACGTGCTCGCAGCCGCCGTAGTAGCGCTTGCCCGGGTAGCCCTCGGCGTACTTGTTGGTGAGCTGCGAGCCCTGCGCGGCCATGACGGCCGGCGAGGCGTAGTTCTCGCTCGCGATCAACTCGATGTGGTGTTCCTGGCGCGCGTTTTCGGCCTGGATGGCAGCCCAGATTTCGGGATCGGTCTGTTCGACCAGATTGTTGCGTTGGTACATGGCAGTCCTTTGAAGACGAGGTCCTTGTTCTTCAACCAAACAAGGGCTGCCCAGGCGAACGGCTGATCGCCCGCGCGTCTGGAGCGACGTCGCGGGCGGTACGCTTCCCAGTGGTAGTCCACGTCAGCGCGGGCGCCTTGTCGGCACCGCGCCTATCGCCAGTCGCGTACCCGCTCGAGTGTAGCGGATCGGGCCGGCCCGGCGGCGGGCGAAAGGAGATTCAGGACACGGCCGACAGCAGCGCCACCTTCGGCGGCGTCGGGCCATTGGCCGGCTCGGTCGCCTCGTCGGGCTTGGCCGGGGCCACCACCGGCAGCGGCAGCGGCTGCGGGCGCAGCACCGGCGGCGTCGGCGCGAACGGCGAGGGCGCGCGGCCGCTGGCCACCTGCAGCAGGCGCTCGCGCTCGGCCATCACCTTGCCCGCATAGCCGCCGTCGTCCTCGAGGTTGGCCGCGCCCACGTAGTAGCGCAGGCCGCCTTCGAGCGACCCGGCGCGGGCGATGCATTCCTGCAGCACCTTCACGCCGACCCGCATGTTGGTCACGGGGTCGAAGGCGGTCAGCGTGCCGCCGGCCGGTTCGTACTTGTCGCCGTGCACGCGGGTCATGACCTGCATCAGCCCCTGCGCGCCGACCTGGCTCTGCGCGAACGGGTTGAAGCTGGACTCGACCGCCATGATCGCGAGGATCAGCGTCGGGTCGAGCTTGGTGTGCTTGCCGATGTTGTAGGCCTCGGCCACGAGCACGCTCAGCGGCTCGGCCGCGACGCGGTACTTCTTGCTGAGCCAGTAAGCCACGGCGGCCTGCTGCTTGGGCAGGTCGCCGGGGCTCGCGGCCGTCGTGCGCTCGATCGCGGTCGGCTCGAGGTCGGTGGCTTCGGGCGCGGGTTTGCGCGACTGCAGCCAGCCCATGAGCTGTTCCTCGCCTTGATGGCGCAGGTCGGGCCGCGCCACGAGGGCGAGGGCCGCGAACACGATGGCCAGGCCCAGCAGGGCGAAACCGTTGTGCGTGATTTCAAAAAAGCCGTCTGCCGCATCGGACACGAAGGTCCTCAGCCCGCGGGCCGTGGCATCAAACGCCTTGTTCATCGCTCTTCCTTTCTGTGCGGCACCTGTCGCAGCGCCGGGAAGGGCGGTGGGATGGAGGCAGCGGCGCTTGGATTGGTACCAATCAGGTTCCGCGCTGGAGGGATGAGGTGCGCGGCCGCCTGATCAAGCCGGGGGGAGTCGGCAGCGGATACAGGGTGGCTCCGTCGCGTCGGGCGTCCGGAGCAGGCGGGATTCTATCGTTGCTAAATACCCGGTCAAGCATAAGGAATTCCGTCTTAATTCTTAAAAGTGTCGAACAAATGTTTCAAACCGACCGCGGGGACCGCGTCTTTCTTAAGGGAAATCCCTTGCGATTTCGGGTTTGAAAAGCCGTGTCGGGCCGCCTAAGCTGAACGGGCCTGAGGTTTTCAGGTGCTTTCCGAAGCCAGGCGGTCGCGGTGCGAACCGGGGCCGGAACGGCGGAGGAACCACGGCGGCAATCTCTGCCGCCAGCACGACCGGAACCATCGACTTCCGGTCGAGCGAAACGATGGCAATGGGTCGTATGCCCGCCATCAAGCCCGGTGACATGACATTCGTCGCGTCGCCGGGCTTTCTTGCTTCTGGCATGCCACTTGTTTGGGGCACACTCGCGCGAATGAATGCTGCCGCCTCGATACAAAGCTTAAGAAAGAACAAATGGGTGCGACGCGGGATCGTGGCACTGCTCGTGCTTCTCGGCCTCTGGGTCCTGGCCTGGCTGGCGGTGCCGCCGATCGCCAAGAGCCAGCTGCAGAAGATCGCCAGCGAGAAGCTGGGCCGCCAGGTCACCGTGGAGCGCATCGGCTTCAAGCCCTGGACCCTCGAGCTCACGCTCAACAACCTGCGCATCGCCACCGCCGACGGCAAGGGCAACCAGGTCGTGGTGCGGCGCATCTATGCCGATGCCGAGCTGCAGTCGATGTTCCGGCTCGCGCCCGTGATCGACGCGGTGACGGTGGAAGCGCCGGCCATCCTGCTGACCCACCAGGCCGACGGCAAGTACGACATCGACGACATCCTCGCCAGGCTGGCCTCCGGCCCGCCGCCCGACCCCAAGGCCGAGCCCGCGCGCTTCGCCATCTACAACATCGCGATCACCGAGGGCGCGGTCGATTTCGACGACCAGACCGTCAAGCGCCGCCATGAACTGCGCGACTTCGTGCTCAAGGTGCCGTTCCTCAGCAACCTGGCCTCGCAACGCGAGGTCAACACCGAGCCCAAGCTCGCCTTCGCGCTCAACGGCAGCAAGTTCGACTCGGCCGCGCTGACCACGCCTTTCGCCGCCAGCCGCAAGACCGACGCCCACGTGCAGTTCAAGGGGCTCGACCTCGCGCCGTACCTGGGCTACATCCCGGGCGGCCTGCCGGTTCAGCTGCAGGCCGGCAGCCTCGACGCCGACCTCAAGATCGACTTCCAGCAGGCCAGCACGGTCGGCCTCAAGGTCACCGGCACGGTCGAGGCGCACGGCGCCAAGCTCGCCGACGCGCGCGGGCGCGACCTGCTGGCCTTCGACTCGCTCAAGCTCGCGCTGGCCGACGTGCGGCCGCTCGAATCGGTGTTCCATCTGAGCGAGGTCGCGCTCGCGAGCCCGCAGCTGGTCGTGGCGCGCGATGCCTCGGGCCAGCTCAATCTGATGGCGCGCGATCCGACCACGGGCAAGACCGAGAAGGTGGTCGCGGCCAAGCCGCCGGCACCGCCCGCTTCGTCCGCCAGTGCCGCCAGCGGCGCCGCTGGCGCGGCAGCACCCAAGCCCGCGCTCAAGGTCCAGGTCGACAAGATCGCCCTGAGCGGCGGGCGCATCGGCTGGCGCGACGAGACCGTGCAGCCCGGCGCGGCGATCGACGTCAGCGCGCTCGGCATCGACGTCACGGCCCTGACCTGGCCGATGGAGAAGCCGGCCCAGTTCAGCGGCAGCACCGAGGTCGGCGGCGCCACGCTCAAGTTCAAGGGCAGCGGCACCGACAAGGCGGCCGAGGTGCAGACCGAGGTCGAGGCGCTGCCGCTCTCGCTGGCCGCGCCCTATCTGGCCAACAGCCTCGAGCCCACGCTCGACGGCAAGCTCAGCGGCGAGATCGGCATCGCCTGGGCTCCGCCCGACCTGCGCTTCAAGGCCAAGCGGGTGGCGGCCGACAACCTCGCGCTGACCCAGGCCAAGACCGCGCTCGCGAGCGTCGGCCGCTTCGAACTGCGCGATACCGAGGTCGACATGGCGAAGCACACGCTGGCCGTGGGCTCGTTCACCGCCACCAATCCCAAGGTCAGCATCGAGCGCGACAGCGAGAAGCGCTGGATGTTCGAGCGCTGGCTCAAGACGCCGGCCGCCGCGGGCGGCAAGCCCGAAGCCGAGGCCAAGGTGGCGGCGCCCAAGCCGGCCGGCAGCGGCCCCGAATCGGCACCCCCGGGCGCCAACACCAAGCCCTGGGCGCTGACCGTCGGCACGTTCGCGGTCGACAACGGCAGCCTCTCGTACGCCGACAAGGCCAGCGCCACGCCGGTCGCGGTCGAGATCACGGCCTTCAAGCTCAATGCCGAGAAGCTCGCGCCCGAGACCGCCACCAAGTCGCCGCTGCAGGTGTCGGGCCGCATCGGCTCGGGCCGCCGCGCCGACCCGGGCCGCTTCGACTACAAGGGCCACATCGTGCTCAAGCCGCTGGCCGCCGAGGGCCGGCTCGAGGTGGCCTCGTTCCCGGCCCATGCCTTCAAGGCCTACTACGCCGACGCGCTCAACGTCGACATCCGCCGGGCCTTCGTCAGCTACCGCGGCAGCGTGAACTACGCGACGGCTCCGGCGGGCATGACCGTCAAGCTCGCGGGCGACACCGCGCTCGACGACTTCCGCGCCAACAGCGTCTCGCTGACCCAGTCGCCGGGCTTCGACCGCGGCGACAACCAGCTGCTGAGCTGGAAGACGCTGAGCCTGCGCGGCCTGCAGGTCGGCCTGGCGCCCAACGCCGCGCCCACCGTCGACGTGCGCGAGACCACGCTGACCGACTTCTTCGCCCGGGTCATCATCGACCCCAGCGGCCAGCTCAACCTGCTGAGCCTCACGAAGAAGGGCGAGGCCGAGTCCAAGGCCGCCGCGGCCACGACGGCCGAGACCCGTTCACGCCGCAACCTGGGCGGCACGACCACCACCACGCGCGGACCCGAGCGGCCCGCGGGTGGCGCGCCGGTGCCGGCCGAGCTGATGGTCGGCGGCGCCGCCACGCCGGCGGCGCCGGCCTCCGCGCCCGCCGCGGTGGCCCAGGCCGCGCCCGCCGCGCCGGGCGGCCCGGCGCCGGTCATCAACTTCGGCCCGATGAGCCTGGTCAACGGCAAGATCGACTTCACCGACCTGTTCGTCAAGCCCAACTACTCGGCCGACCTCAGCGAGCTGACCGGCAAGCTCAGTTCCTTCTCCTCGAACCCGCCGAACGGGCAGGGCGGCCGGCCCGCGCTGGCCGAGCTCGAACTGCGCGGCAAGGCGCAGCAGACCGCGGCGCTCGAGATCACCGGCAAGCTCAATCCGCTGGCCAAGCCGCTCGAGCTCGACATCACCGCGAAGATGCGCGACCTCGACCTCGCGCCGCTGTCGCCGTATTCCGTGCGCTACGCCGGCCACGGCATCGAGCGCGGCAAGATGAGCATGGACGTCAACTACAAGATCGCGCCCGATGGCCAGCTCACCGCCACCAACAAGCTGGTGCTCAACCAGCTGCAGTTCGGCGAGGAGGTCGCCGGCGCGCCCGACAGCCTGCCGGTCAAGCTCGCAGTGGCGCTGCTGGCCGACCGCAACGGCGTGATCGACGTCGACCTGCCGCTGCGCGGCTCGCTCAACGACCCGCAGTTCAGCATCGGGCCGCTGATCTTCAAGGCGGTGGTCAACCTGATCGTGAAGGCCGTGACCGCGCCGTTCAGCCTGCTGACCGGCGGCCTGGGCGGCGGCGGCAGCAGCGAGTCGAGCACCATCACCTTCGAGCCCGGCAGCTCGGCGCTGAGCGCCTCGGCCAAGGAAAGCCTCGACAAGGTGGTGAAGGCGCTGGTCGACCGGCCGACGCTCGAGATGACCGTGATCGGCACCGCCAGCCTCGAGAAGGAGCGCGATGCCTACCAGCGCCAGCGCCTGCGCCAGATGGCCCTGGCCGAGAAGCGCCGCGCCGCGGTGCGCGGCGGCCAGGCCGGCACCGAGGTGCCGCCGGTCACCGACGCCGAGTACCCCGCGCTGCTGACCGCCGTCTACAAGCGCGCCGACATCACCAAGCCGCGCAACATGGTCGGCCTGGCCAAGGACCTGCCGCTCAACGAGATGGAGAAACTGCTGCTCGCGAGCGTGCCGGTCGACGAGGAGTCGATGCGGCAACTGGCGGTGGAGCGCGGCGCCGCCGTGCGCGACTACCTGCTGTCGCAGAAGCTCACGAGCGAGCGGCTGTTCCTCGGCGCGGTGCGCACCACGGCCAGCGGCGACGACTGGAAGCCGGGCGCCGAACTCAAGCTCGCGATGCGCTGAGCGTCCGTCCGGGGGGCGCCGCGCGGCGCCCCTTGGTTTTTCAGCGTGCACTGCTATATATGCAGGCACCGTTTCCCCTGCGGCGCGACCGGCCCCGGCGTCGTTTCGCCGCATCGCCGGGCCGCGCCGCAAGGTGGATTTCGACGGCGCGCGGCAAGTGGGTCAAAATGGCGGTCTGCGCCGGCCTCTGCCGGCGCCTTCGCTTTCTCTCTTCAGACAACGATCTCGCGCACGTGACCTCTAATTCTTCCAAGCCACACGACCTTCAGGCCCTCGATTCGCTGACCGGCGGCGCCTTCACCGCGCCGACCTCGGGCGAGCGTGCCTCGCGCATCCGCGACTGGCTCGCGAGCAACCCGGCACCCGAGCAGATGCAGGAAGTCTTCAAGGAGTTGAGCGGGCGCGACAAGGGTGCCGCCCGCCTGCTGCGCGAGAAACTCGACGAGCTCAAGCGCGCCAAGGGCCAGGAGGCCATCGCCGCCGAATGGGCCCAGAAGGCCGAGGGGCTGCTGGGCCAGTCCAAGCTCAACATCGCCGACGCGCTCGCCTGGCAGCGCGATGCCGCCAAGGCCGGCGCGCCGCTGTCGCGCGAGCCGCTGGCCGGCCTCAAGGCACGGCTGGCCGAGCGCATCAAGGGCATCGAGGACCTGCAGCACCGCGCCCCAGGTCCACCGCGAGGCCGCCGTGCTGCTGGCGCAGCGCTTCGAGGTGCTGTCGACCAAGGGCTGGAAGGATGCGCAGGTCGCCGAGGAATCCCTGCGCACCGACGTGACGCACTGGCAGCAGCAGGCCGCGGACATCGCCGCCGACGCCAACTGGACCAGCCTCGACGCCAAGTTCGCCCCGCAGCTCGAAGCCTCGAAGGCACAGCTGCTCGTGGTGTCCGATGCCTTCCACAGCGCGCTGGCGCAGGCCATTGCCGCCGCGGCCGACGCCGCCGCGCCGCTGCCGCCGGTGCCCGTCTGGGCCGATGAACTGCGCGCCGCGCGCGGCGAGGCCGTCGCGCCCAAGGCCGCGGCACCCGCGCGCCCGCCGGCACCCAAGGTCGATCCCGCGGTGCGTGCCGCCGCGCAGGACGCCGTGCAGGCCGCGCTGGCCAAGCTCGAACAGGAAACCGCCGAGGGCCACGGCAAGGCCAGCGCCGGCGCCGCCGCCGCGCTGCGCGCGGTGCTGAAGGAACACGGCAAGCTGGTCGAGGCCCCGCTCGAGGCGCGCGTGCATGCCGCGCTGGTGGCGGCCGGCGAACTCGAAGGCTGGCAGCGCTGGAGCGCCGACAAGGTGCGCGAGGACCTCGTGGCCAAGGCCGAAGGCCTGCTCAAGCGCCCGAGGGTCAGGCCCTGGGCGGCCGCAAGATGCAGGAAACCCTGCGCGCGCTGCGGGACCAGTGGAAGCAGGCCGACCAGGGCGGCGTGCCGAACCACGCGCTGTGGAAGCGTTTCGACGAGGCCTGCAACGAGGCCCACAAGGTGGTCGAGGCCTGGCTCGAGAAGGTGCGTGCCGACGCGGCCGAGCACCGCGCGCTGCGCGTGGCCCTGATCGAGGAGGTCAAGGCCTGGGCCGCCGAACATGCGGGCGCCACCGACCTGAAGGCGCACAACCGCGCGCTGCACCAGTTCGCCGACCGCTGGCGCGATGCCGGCCACGTGGGCGAGAAGGTGTTCGCCGAGCTGCAGCCGCAATGGAACGAAGCCTTCGGCGCCGCCCGCGCGCCGTTCGAGACCGCGCAGAAGGCCAGCATCGAACGCCGCCAGGCCATGATCGGCGAAGCCACGGAACTGGGCGCCCAGCCCGTGCTGCGCATCGACGCCGTCAAGGCGCTGCAGCAGCGCTGGCAGGCCGAGGCGCAGGGCGTGCCGCTCGACCGTCGTCAGGAACAGAAGCTCTGGGACGCCTTCCGCGCGCCCATCGACGAAGCCTTCAACCGCAAGTCGGCCGAGCGCGAGAAGGCCTCGGCCGCGATGAGCGACCGCGACCGCCACGTGCTCAACGCCTCGAAGGCGCTCGACGCGGCCAATGCCAGCGGCGACGCGCAGAAGATCCGCGCCGCCATCGCCCAGCTCGAAGCCGCGCTGCGCGGCGAGGTGCCGCCCCCGGCGCCCGCGCCGGCCCCGCAGCGCACCGCATCGGGCGACGGCCCGGCGGTCGGCGCGACCGAGGTGGCCGGGCCCGACCAGGCCGCCGCCGAATTCGGCGAGAGCGCCGAGCAGGCGCCGTCGCCCAGCGATGCCGAGGCTTCGCCCGCGGCCGTGCCGGCCCATGAATCCGCACCGGCCGCCGACCTCGTGGCACCGGCCGACGGTGCCGACGCCTCGGCGCGCGCCGACAGCGAAGCGCACGATGCCGGCGAAGCCGCCGCTGCCGAACCTCCGGCGCCGGCCGCGCCGCCCAAGCCCGCGCCCCGTCCGGTGGTGGCCGTGCGCGGCGACGATCGTCCCGGCAACCGCAAGTCCGAACCCGCGGCACCCGCGACGCGTGGCGGCGGCCGCTTCGGCGACCGGCGCGGACCTGGCGGTCCCGGCGGCCCTGGCCGTCCGGGCGGCGACCGTGGCGGTCCGCGCCCCGATGGCCGTGGCGATCGCGGTGGCGACCGTGGCGCACCGGGCGGCCGCTTCGGCGACTACCCGCCGCGCGAAGACCGCGGTCCGCGTCTGGGCGACACCGCCTTCCGCGCCCAGCGCGAGGCGCTCGAGCGTGCCGACATGGCGCTGCGCAAGCTGGCGGCCCAGGCCCACGGCGAAGCGCTGACCCAGGTGCTCGGCGCCTGGGAGCAGCGCGATGCCGCGCGCCTGCCGAGCGTGCAGGAACTCGGCCGCGCGGTCACGCCCGCGGTGCGTAGCAGCTGGTCGCAGGCGATCGGCGCTTCGCCGGCCGCACGTGCCGACGAGGCCGCCGAGGCGCTGCTGCGTCTCGAGATGGCCGCCGAGGTGCCGACGCCCGCCGAGCAGCTCGAAGCGCGCCGCGCGCTGCAGCTCAAGCTGCTGACCAAGCGTGGCGATCCGGCCCCGGCCCAGACCTGGGGCCAGGACGCGGGCAAGGTGCTGGCCGCGGCGCACGACGCGAACAGCGCGCGGCGCCTGCAGAACGCGCTGAATGCGCTGCTGCGCAAGTAAGCGGCCGAAGCGCCGCCGCGGGCCCGGGCGCCCGTGGCGAGCCCGGCATTCCTCGGGCCGCTTCGTGCGGCCCTTCCTTTTTCCGACTTCCGACGATCGCCGCATGGCCTCCACTCCTGACGCATCCCCCGTACTGATCGCCGGCGGCGGCATCGGCGGCCTTTCGCTCGCGCTGACCCTGCACCAGCTCGGCGTGCCCTGCCGCGTGTTCGAGGCGGTGCCCGCGCTGCAGCCGCTGGGCGTGGGCATCAACCTGCAGCCCAACGCGGTGCGCGAGCTTCACGAGCTCGGCATCGGCAACGACGTGCTCGACCGCATCGGCATCCAGGCGCGCGAATGGGCGCTGGTCGGGCGCAACGGCAACGAGGTCTATGCCGAGCCGCGCGGGTTGCGCGCGGGCTACCGCTGGCCGCAGTACTCGGTGCATCGCGGCGAGTTGCAGATGCTGCTGTATCGCACGGTGCTCGAGCGGCTCGGGCCGGAGGCCATCGAGCTCGGCCAGCGGGTCGCGGGCTATCGCAATGGCACGCATGGCGTCACCGCGCTGGTCGAGTCGCGCGACGGCCAGCGCAGCGAGGTCGAGGGCCGCCTGCTGATCGCGGCCGACGGCCTGCATTCGGCCGCGCGCGCGCAGATGCATCCGCGGCAGCCGCCGATCCAGTGGGGCGGCGCCATCATGTGGCGTGGCACCACGCCGGGCGTGCCGGTGCGCAGCGGCGCGTCCTTCGTCGGCGTCGGCTCGCTGCGGCACCGCGTGGTGCTCTATCCGATCTCGCCGCCCGATCCCGCCACGGGCCTGGCCACCATCAACTGGATCGCCGAGATCACGGTCGACAACGCCGAGGGCTGGACCCAGGGCGACTGGAACCGGCGCGTCGAGTTGAAGGACTTCGCCCACCACTTCGATGGCTGGGACTTCGGCTGGCTCGACGTGCCCTCGATGCTGCGCGGCGCGAAGGAGGTCTTCGAATACCCGATGATCGACCGCGACCCGGTGCCGACCTGGGTCGACGGCCATGTCGCGCTGCTCGGCGATGCCGCGCACGTGATGTACCCGGTGGGTTCCAACGGCGCGAGCCAGGCCATCGTCGATGCGCGCGTGCTCGGCGCCTCCATGCTTTCGCACGGCGTGACGCCGGCAGCGCTGCGCGCCTACGACGAGCGCCTGTGCGCCGACATCTCGGCGCTGGTGCTGCGCAACCGCGGCGCCGGTCCGTTCGGCCTGCTGGGCCTGGTCGACGAGCGCTGCGGCGGCGTGTTCGACGACATCGAGCAGGTCATTCCGGCCGCGGAGCGTGAGGCCTACATGGCGCGCTACAAGGCCGCGGCCGGCTTCGCGATCGAGACCCTCAACGCGGCACCGTCGACGATCGCGCCGGGCGCGCGGGTCGCCCTCTAGCCTCGACTCGGCGGCGGGCCGAAGAAGCGGTCGAACAGCTCGAGCACGCCCGGAAAGTCGCGCCCGAAGTTCGCGCGGTTCACGAAGTAGGCCTCGCAGGCCACCGCGAAGAATTCGCCGATCGAGGTCGCGCCATAGTCGTCGAGCCAGGGCGGCTCGGCGCCGAAGCGCTCGGCCATGATGGTCTGCTCGCGGAAGGCCTCGTAGGCGGGCTGCAGCGCGCCGAGCCAGGCCGCGCGGGCCTCGCGCGCATTGCGGCTGCCCGCGAAGCCCGGCGGCAGCGGCGGGCAGCCGTCGGCGTCGCCGCCGCGCATGTCGATCTTGTGGGCGAACTCGTGGATCACCACGTTGTAGCCGCCCTCGCTGGTGACGCCGCTGGCCAGCACGTCCTGCCAGCTCAGCATCACCGGGCCGTGGTCCATGGCCTCGCCGGCCACCACTTCCTCGTACTCGTGCACCACCGAGGCCTCGTCGACCACCTTGCGCTGGGCGACCACCTCGGAGGGATGCACCACGATGCCGACGAAATCGTCGTACCAGGCCAGGCCGCCGCGCAGGTGCAGCACCGGCAGCACCGCCTGCGCCGCGATCGCGAGCGCGACCTCGTCGGTGATGACGAAGCCCTGGGCGCCATGGAACTGCTTGTCGCGCAGGAACTGCGCCGTGAGCGCGCGCAGCCGCTCGACGTCGGCGGCCGGGCGCTCGGCCAGGAAGGCATAGCGCGCGAGCGTGGCCTGCCAGGCGGCTTCGGGAATCGGGGGCAGGGCGCGCGGATGGCGCAGGCGGCGCAGCCAGTCGAGCATCGCGTCGGCGGCCCTCAACGCAGATCGACGCGCTGGGCGCCCGCCGGAGACAGGCACAGCAGCTGTGCGCGCGGCGGATGCGCGGCGGCATCCCAGTCGCTGAGCACGAGGCGGCGCAGGCCGTCGCCGAGGTCGTGCTCGGCGGGGCGGTGCGTGTGGCCGTGGACCAGCGTGCGTGCGTTGGCGCGCGCGAGCCAGTCGCGCGCCGCATCGGCATCGACGTCGGCCCAGACCACCGAGGGATCGCGCTTGCGGTCCTCGCTCTGCACGCGCATCGCACGTGCCAGGGCACGGCGCTCGGCGAGCGGGCGCGCGAGAAAGGCCGACTGCCATTCGGGCGTGCGCACCTGGGCGCGAAAGCGCAGGTAGTCGGTGTCGTCCAGGCACAGTGCGTCGCCATGGCTCAGCAGCCAGCGTTCGCCGTGCAGCACCAGCACCGTGGGATCGTCGAGCAGCGTGAGGCCACTTTGGGCGGCGAGCGCGGCGCCGACGAGGAAGTCGCGGTTGCCGTGCATGAAGAACACCGGCAGCCGCGCGGCCGTGTGGCGCAGCAGCTCGGCGCACTGCGCCTCGAAGCCCGGTTCGCCGGCCGCGTCGTCGCCGACCCAGACCTCGAACAGGTCGCCGAGGATCACCAGCGCATCGGCCGGCGTGGTCTCGAGATAGCCGCGCCAGGCCTCGAAGGTGGCGGGCTCGCCGGTCTGCAGGTGCAGGTCGGAGATCAGGTCGACGGTGCGCCAGGAGGCGGGCGCCACCAGTTCCGCGAAGACCGCGGGTGCAGTGGCTGCCGTGCTCATGCCGCCGTCGGCCCTGTCGTCATTCGCCGACGACGACGGCCTTCTCGATCACGACGTCCTCGAGCGGCACGTCGTCATGGAAGCCCTTGCGGCCGGTCTTCACGGCCTTGATCTTGTCGACCACCTCGGTGCCCTTGACGACCTTGCCGAACACGGCGTAGCCCCAGCCCTGGGCCGAAGGCGCGGTGTGGTTGAGGAAGCCGTTGTCGGCCACGTTGATGAAGAACTGGGCGGTGGCCGAGTGCGGCGCGCTGGTGCGGGCCATGGCGACGGTGTAGACCTCGTTCTTGAGGCCGTTGTTGGCCTCGTTCTCGATCTCGGCGCCGGTGGGCTTCTGCTTCATGCCGGGCTCGAAGCCGCCGCCTTGCACCATGAAGCCGGGGATCACGCGGTGGAACACCGTGTTGTCGTAGTGGCCCTTCTTCACGTACTCGATGAAGTTGGCGGCCGACTTCGGCGCCTTCGCGGCGTCGAGTTCGAGCGTGATGACGCCGAGGTTCTGGATATGCAGGTCGACTTGGGGATTGCTCATGCTGATGCTCCTTGAAAGGGGGTGGATGCCTGGCGGGGCCGGCTTACTTCGCCAGGGTGGCGGACTGGATCACGACGGGCGTGACCGGCACGTTCTGCATGCCGTTCTTGTTGCCGGTGGCGACGCCGCGGATCTTGTCGACCACGTCGGTGCCCGCCACCACCTTGCCGAACACCGTGTAGCCGTAGCCATCGGGGTTGGGGGCGTTGAGCGAGTCGTTGTTCTTCACGTTGATGAAGAACTGCGAGGTGGCCGAGTTCGGGTTGCCGGTGCGCGCCATGGCGATCGTGTACTTGTCGTTCTTCAGGCCGTTGCTCGCCTCGAGCGGGATCGGCGCGCGCGTGGGCTTCTGCTGCAGGTCGGCCGTGAAGCCGCCGCCCTGGATCATGAAGCCGTCGATCACGCGGTGGAACACGGTGCCGTCGTAGTGCTTGTCCTTGACGTACTGCAGGAAGTTCTCGACCGTCTTCGGCGCCTTGGCCGCATCGAGCTCGACCACGATGTCGCCGGCGGAGGTCGCGAGCTTCACGCGCTGCTGCGCCTGCGCATGGCCCGCGGCGGCGAAGGCGAGGGTGGCCGCGAACACGAGGGCGCCGCGGCGGCTGAAACGGGAGAGGGCTTGGATCGTCAAGGAAGAGCTCCGTGTCCGGGGGATGAAAAGGGTGGAAGGCCGGCCGTGAGAGCGCGAGCCTGCTGCAAACGTTCCGGCGTGCGTGCGCGCGATCGGCGACCGGCTTGCGCCGCCTACTTGCTGGTGCGGCCCACCGGCTTGCGCACCACGGGCGCGGCCCCGGGCAGCGCGGCCGCGTCGGCCTCGCTCTTCGGCGTGAAGATCTGGCGGATCAGTTCGAGCTTGGGCGCCACGCTCGTGCTGGTGGTCGCGAAGCGCTGCGCCTTGGTGTAGGACTGGGCCGCGAGGCGCGCATACACGTCGCCGAGGTTCTCCTCGGCCGTGGCGTAGTTGGGGTTGAGCTTGAGCGCGGTCTCGAGAGCGTCGCGCGCCTTGTCGAACTGGCTCTGCGAGGCATAGAGCGCGGCGAGGTTGTTGTAGGGCTCGGGCAGCTCGGGGAAGTCCTGCGTGAGCTGGGTGAAGGTCTTGACGGCCTCGTCCTTCTTGCCCTGCTCGGTGAGGATCACGCCGCGCAGGAAGCGCATCTGCGGATCGCGCGGCTTGCCGGCGATGTAGGTGTCGGCCTTGGCCAGCGCCTCGTTCGACTTGCCCTGGCGCAGCAGCTGGTTGACGTCGTCGTAGTCGTTGGCCTGGGCCGCGGAGGCCCACAGGCCGAACAGCAGCGCGATGGCGATCGAGAGTCTGGAAAACACGGCGTTCTTCATGAAGCCTCTGCAAAGGTGCGGCACGAATGCTGCGGAATGGGGGGCGGGGTGGAGCCGGGTCGGGAGCAAGCCTTGCGCTGCGCAAGGGCTCGAAAACACCCGGAAGAAGACTCGGCGACAGCCGTTTATACTGCCCGGCATTGTAGCCGAGGGGCCCTGTCCAGCCGCCTCGTCGCCACAGCCCCATCACCCCTGAAAACACCGTCGTTCGCCCGCATCGCACGAGCGCGACACGACGCTTTCCGAATCTCATGAGTCTGCGCATCTACAACACGCTTTCGCGTGAACTGGAGGAGTTCTCCCCTTTGCGGCCCGGTCAGGTGCGCATGTACGTCTGCGGCATGACGGTCTACGACTTCTGCCACCTGGGCCATGCGCGCTCGATGATCGCCTTCGACGTGGTGCAGCGCTGGCTCAAGACCAGCGGCTTCGCCGTGACCTACGTGCGCAACATCACCGACATCGACGACAAGATCATCCGCCGCGCGGTCGAGAACGGCGAGAGCATCCGCTCGCTGACCGACCGCATGATCGACGCGCTGCACGAGGACGCCGATGCGCTCGGCATCGAGCGCCCCACGCACGAGCCGCGCGCCACCGAGTTCATTCCGCAGATGCTCGCGATGATCGGCACGCTCGAGCAGAAGGGCCTGGCCTACCGCGCGCCCAACGGCGACGTGAACTATGCGGTGCGCAAGTTCCCCGGCTACGGCAAGCTCAGCGGCAAGTCGCTCGACGAGCTGCATGCGGGCGAGCGCGTGGCTGTGCTCGACGGCAAGGACGATCCGCTCGACCCGGTGCTCTGGAAGAGCGCCAAGCCCAGCGAGCCCGACGAGGTGAAGTGGGCCAGCGAGTTCGGACCCGGCCGCCCGGGCTGGCACATCGAATGCTCGGCCATGGCCTGCGACCTGCTGGGGGAGCGCTTCGACATCCATGGCGGCGGCGCCGACCTGCAGTTTCCGCACCACGAGAACGAGATCGCGCAATCCGAGGGCGCGACCGGCCAGGCGCCGTTCGCGCGCACCTGGATGCACAACGGCTTCATCAACGTCGACGACGAGAAGATGTCCAAGAGCCTGGGCAACTTTTTCCTGATCCGCGACGTGCTCGAGAAGTACGACGCCGAGACCATCCGCTTCTTCGTCGCGCGCACGCACTACCGCAGCCCGCTCAACTACAGCAACGTGCATCTCGACGATGCGCGCAACTCGCTCAAGCGTCTCTACACCGCGCTCGACGCGGTGGCACCGGCGAGCGTGGCGATCGACTGGACGCAGCCGGACGCGGCACGCTTCAAGGCCGCGATGGACGAGGACTTCGGCACGCCCGAGGCGATCGCCGTGCTGTTCGAACTCGCGGGCGAGGTCAACCGCACGCGTTCGGCCGAGATCGCGGGCCTGCTCAAGGCGCTGGGCGGCGTGCTCGGCCTGCTGCAGGACAGTCCACAGGCTTTCCTGCAGGCGGGCAGCGCGCTCGACGACGCGGCCATCCAGGTGCTGATCGCACAGCGTGCCGATGCCAAGGCCGCGAAGAATTTCGCCGAGGCCGACCGCATCCGGAAGGAGCTGCTCGACCAGGGCATCGTCCTGAAGGATTCGCCGACCGGCACCACCTGGGCCGTCGCCCAGTGAACGGAACGACCAATCCCATGCCCACCCTGCCCAAGACGAGCGTCGAGATCATCACGCCGGACTATTGGGAGGAGGCCTGCAGGCACCTGGCCAAGAAGGACCGCGTGATGAAGCGGTTGATCCCGAAGTTCGGCGACGCCTGCCTCGAGTCGCATGGCGATGCCTTCGTCACGCTGGCGCGCAGCATCGTCGGGCAGCAGATCTCGGTGAAGGCCGCGCAGTCGGTCTGGGACCGCTTCGCCGCGCTGCCGCGCAAGCTCACGCCGCGCAACGTGCTCAAGCTCAAGGTCGACGACATGCGCGCGGCCGGGCTGTCGGTGCGCAAGATCGACTACCTGGTCGACCTGGCGCTGCACTTCGATTCGGGCAAGGTGCACGTCGACGCCTGGAACGACATGGCCGACGAGCAGATCATCGAGGAGCTCGTGGCCATCCGCGGCATCGGCCGCTGGACCGCCGAGATGTTCCTGATCTTCCACCTGATGCGGCCCAACGTGCTGCCCGTGGACGACCTGGGGCTGCTCAACGGCATCAGCGTCAACTATTTTTCGGGTGATCCGGTCAGCCGCAGCGATGCCCGCGACGTGGCCGTGGCCTGGGCCCCGTATTGCAGCGTGGCGACTTGGTATATTTGGCGCTCTCTCGACCCGGCGCCGGTCGTCGCATACTGAAAAACAGGAGAAGACGTTGGCGAAACGAACCTTCCTAGACTTCGAGCAACCCATCGCGGAACTCGAAACCAAGATCGAAGAATTGCGCTATGTGCAGACCGAATCCGCGGTCGACATCTCCGAAGAAATCGATCAGCTCGGCAAAAAGAGCCAGCAACTCACCAAGGACATCTACAGCGACCTGACGCCCTGGCAGATCACCAAGATCGCGCGGCATCCGGAACGTCCCTACACGCTCGACTACGTCAACGAGATCTTCACCGACTTCGTCGAACTGCATGGCGACCGCCATTTCTCCGACGATCTCTCGATCGTCGGCGGCCTCGCGCGCTTCAACGGCACGCCTTGCATCGTGCTCGGCCACCAGAAGGGCCGCGACACCAAGGAGCGCACCGCGCGCAACTTCGGCATGAGCAAGCCCGAGGGCTACCGCAAGGCGCTGCGCCTCATGAAGACGGCCGAGAAGTTCAAGCTGCCGGTCTTCACCTTCGTCGACACGCCCGGTGCCTATCCCGGCATCGACGCCGAGGAGCGCGGCCAGTCCGAGGCCATCGGCCGCAACATCTTCGAGATGGCGCAGCTCGAGGTGCCGATCATCGTGACCATCATCGGCGAGGGCGGCTCCGGCGGCGCGCTGGCGATCTCGGTCGGCGACCAGGTGCTGATGCTGCAGTACTCCGTGTATTCGGTGATCAGCCCCGAAGGCTGCGCATCGATCCTCTGGAAGACCAGCGAGAAGGCGCAGGAAGCCGCCGACGCGCTCGGCATCACCGCGCACCGTCTCAAGGCCCTGGGCCTGGTCGACAAGATCGTGAGCGAGCCGGTCGGTGGCTCGCACCGCGACCATCGCCAGATGGCCGCGTTCCTCAAGCGCGCGCTCAACGATGCATTCCGCCAGGTCAGCGACCTGAAGCCGCGCGAACTGCTCGACCGCCGCTACGAGCGCCTGCAAAGCTACGGCCGCTTCACCGACACCAAGGCCGACGCCGGCCGCTGAGCCGGCCGCGGCACCGCCATGACCGCCGCCTTCGAACGGGCCATGGCCGCGTTCGAGCCGGCGCATCTGCCGCTGGCCGTGGGCTTCAGCGGCGGCGCCGATTCCACCGCACTGCTGGCGGCCTGCGCCGAGCGCTGGCCGGGTCAGGTGCGGGGCTTGCACGTGCATCACGGCCTGCAGTCTGCCGCTGACGATTTCGAACGGCATTGCCTCGCGGTCTGCGAGCGGCTCGGCGTGCCCTTGAGCGTGCGGCGCGTCGATGCGCGCCATGCGGCCGGCGACAGCCCCGAGGATGCGGCGCGGCGCGCGCGCTACGAGGCTCTGGCCGCGATGGCGAGCGAGGAGGGCGTGCGCGCCATCGCGCTGGGCCATCACGCCGACGACCAGGTCGAGACCCTGCTGCTGGCGCTGTCGCGTGGCGCGGGGTTGCCGGGTCTTTCGGCCATGCCCGCGCATGCGCTGCGCGGCGGCATCGACCTCCATCGGCCCTTGCTCGCGGTGCCGGGCAGCGAAATCCGTGAGTGGCTCGCGGCCACCGGACTGCCCTGGATCGAGGACCCGACCAACACCGACGCGCGCTTCACGCGCAACCGCATCCGCGCCGTGCTGCTGCCTGCGCTGGCCGAGGCTTTCCCGCAGTTCCGCGGCACCTTCGCGCGCAGTGCCGGCCATGCGGCGCAGGCGCAGCAACTGCTCGACGAGGTCGCGGCGCAGGACTTCGAGGCCGCCGGCGAGCCGCCGCGGATCGCCGCGCTGCAGGCGCTGTCGCGCGCACGCCAGGCCAATCTGCTGCGCCACTGGCTCGTGCGCACGCATGGCCGCGCACCGAGCGCGGCGCAGCTCGACCAGCTGCTCGACCAGGTCCGCGCCTGCACCACGCGCGGCCACCGGATTCACCTCAAGGTGGCCGACGGTTTCGCCGAACGCAGGGGGGATCGGCTGCATTGGTACAATGCCCCGCCCTCGCCAGCAGCCTCGCGCTGACAGCCTGCGGGGCGCCGCCTTCGCCGCATGCGCCGCATATGGTTGAAGCGCGGGATTTTTCTTCTCTCAGAATTCACCCATGGCATTGATCGTTCACAAATACGGCGGCACGTCGATGGGCTCGACCGAGCGCATCCGCAATGTCGCCAAGCGCGTCGCCAAGTGGGCGCGCGCCGGCCACCAGATGATCGTGGTCCCGAGTGCCATGAGCGGCGAAACCAATCGCCTGCTCGGCCTGGCGAAAGAGCTCGCACCCAGCAAACCGGCCGAGGCGCACAACCGCGAACTCGACATGCTCGCCTCCACCGGCGAGCAGGCCTCGTCGGCGCTGCTGGCGATCGCGCTGCAGTCCGAGGGCGTGGAGGCCGTGAGCTATGCGGGCTGGCAGGTGTCGGTGCGCACCGACAGCTCCTACACCAAGGCCCGCATCGAGAGCATCGACGACGCCCGCGTGCGCGCCGACCTCGCGGTCGGCCGCGTGGTCGTCATCACCGGCTTCCAGGGCGTGGACGATGCCGGCAACATCACGACGCTGGGCCGTGGTGGCAGCGACACCTCGGCGGTGGCGATCGCGGCCGCGATGAAGGCCAACGAGTGCCTGATCTACACCGACGTCGACGGCGTCTACACCACCGACCCGCGCGTCGAGCCCGATGCGCGCCGCCTCTCGACCGTGAGCTTCGAGGAGATGCTCGAGATGGCGAGCCTGGGCTCCAAGGTGCTGCAGATCCGCTCGGTGGAATTCGCCGGCAAGTACAAGGTGCCGCTGCGCGTGCTGTCCAGCTTCACGCCCTGGGACATCGACATCAATGAAGAGGCCAAGTCCGGCACGCTGATCACTTTCGAGGAAGACGAAAACATGGAACAAGCCGTCGTATCCGGCATCGCTTTCAACCGCGACGAAGCCAAGATCTCGGTGCTCGGCGTGCCCGACAAGCCGGGCATCGCGTATCACATCCTCGGTGCGGTGGCCGACGCCAACATCGAAGTCGACGTGATCATCCAGAACCTCAGCAAGGACGGCAAGACCGACTTCAGCTTCACGGTGCACCGCAACGAGTACGCGCGCACCGTCGACCTGCTGCAGGCCAAGGTCATGCCCTCGCTGGGCGCGACCGAGATCGTCGGCGACACCAAGATCTGCAAGGTCAGCATCGTGGGCATCGGCATGCGCAGCCACGTGGGCGTCGCGAGCAAGATGTTCCGCGTGCTGAGCGAAGAGGGCATCAACATCCAGATGATTTCGACCAGCGAGATCAAGACCTCGGTCGTGATCGACGAAAAATATATGGAGTTGGCGGTGCGCGCGTTGCACAAAGCCTTCGATCTGGACCAACCGGCCGCCTGAGTGATGGCATAATCTCGGCTTCTTTCAGGAACTGTGACCGAGTGGCCGAAGGTGCTCCCCTGCTAAGGGAGTATGGGGTGTAGAGCCTCATCGAGGGTTCGAATCCCTCCGGTTCCGCCAAGACCCGTGCCGAAGACGAAAGTCCAAGGACGGAAAAGCCCAGAAGCATCGCTGCTTCTGGGCTTTTTTCTTGGCCGCTCGAAATGCGCTCTGGTGGCGCTTCCTTCTTTTCGTTTCTTCGCGGCCCGACAGCAATGCGGTGGCTTCGCGCCGCCGCGCGATCGCTTCGCCTACTGGCCGGACGCCAGGGCCTGCGGCGCAGGCATGGCGGGCACGCCCACCGGCATCGTGTCCACCAGCCGCACTTCCAGCGGATCGCAGGGTGCGCCGTTCTGGCGGCCGTCGAAGCGCACGCGGATGTGCGAATGGGTCGCGCCGGTGATGGTGCCCAGGCGTCCGTCGCAGAACACGCGGCTGCCGCGCTGGAACTGCAGGCCGAAACGATCGTTGATCTCCTTGAAGCTCATCCGTACCTCCTGTTGTCGATGGGCTGGAGCGATGGTCGAGTGCTTTAACAAACGTTGCCGTCAGTTACCTGATGTCTTTGGCTGTAGGCCGAGTCGCGCGCGTGACGAAGGTCAAAACCTTAGCGCCAGGGAGCCAAGCCTTGTGAACTGAGCGTGCTTGAAAGCCGTGGACGTCGGGTCCATGCGCTTCAAACCGTGAACTGTGAATCCCCAAGCGTGTGTTATTCACAAACCGTCGGCGCAAAACCTAAGCTGATTCTTCTCTGCCATGCAGGGAGGAATTAACTTACGTAACTCGTCACATAAAAAAGGAACAGGGAGTGACAAACACATTGCAGGACAGCTTCGCCTGTCGCGTCAGCATGCCCATCGCCACGGCCGAGGAGCGGAGTTTTCGCTATGTCCCGGCGGTCGCCGTCTTCCGGCGGATTCCCCCGGAGACGCTCGACACCTGGCTGATGCCCAACGGAAAGGCCCGCGGCGACCGCGAGCTCGCGAGCGAGGTGCTGATCGAGGTCAGGCATGCGGGCGACGACAGCGGCGCCGCGCCGCAGCGCTTCGACCTGTCGGAGGTGCTCGAGGTCGGGCGGGCCGCTTCGCTGTTCGTCTCGACCTTCCTCTCGAGCCTGCCGCGGCCCTGAGCCGAGGCGCCGGCACCGCGCCGGCAGGCGGATGGAGCGAATTCCCCCCGAATTGCTATCAAAACCTTTACGTTTTCGCGTGGTAATCGTGACTTTGTTCCGGCGGGAATGTTAACTTTTGTTGTCGATTTGAGGCCTGCGTCCTAAGATTGGGCGCACATGCACGCCCCATCCCTCGTTCTCGAACTGCCGGATCACTGGACCGGCGCTTTCGAACCCACGGTGAACGCCGACGGCTCCTGCGCCGGAGTGGCCGAGATATTCCTGGACGGCGTCCCGCGCTGCGCCCTGGTGATTGCCGACCAGCCGACCTGGGACATCGCCTTCCAGCGCGCCCAGTCCAAGGCCGTCCAGTTCGTGCGCGCCTGGAACTGCAGCGCCGACTGAGCCCGGCCCGGTCCCGGCGCCGCGGCGCTCAGCAGGTCACGCCGCCATCGATGACCAGGCTCTGCCCGGTCATGAAGGCCCCCGCGCGCGAAGCCAGGAACACCGCCGCGCCCGCGATCTCGTCGGGGTCGCCGATGCGCCGCAGCGGCGTGCTCTCGGTGCGACGGCGCAGGTTCTCGGGGTCTTCCCAGAGCGCACGCGCGAAATCGGTCTTGATCAGGCCCGGCGCGATGCAGTTCACGCGCACGTTGTGCGGCCCGTACTCCACCGCGAGGTTGCGCGCGAGCTGGAAGTCGGCCGCCTTCGAGACGTTGTAGGCGCCGATCACCGGCGAGCCGCGCAGGCCGCCGATCGAGGAGACGATGATGATCGAGCCCTCCTTGCGCTCGATCATCTGCGGCACCGCGAAGTTGATCAGCCAGTGGTTGGCGATCACGTTGTTCTCGAGGATCTTGCGGAACTGGTCGTCCTCGATGCCGGCCAGCGGGCCGTAGTAGGGGTTCGAGGCGGCATTGCACACCACGATGTCGACGCGCCCGAGCTGGCGCGTGGTCTCCTCGACCAGATGGCGCAGCTCTTCCTTCGACGAGATGTTGGCCGGGATCGAGATCGCCGCGCCCGCGCCGTGCGCGGCGTTGATGGCGTCGCGCACCTCGGCGCAGGGCTCGGGCTTGCGCGACGAGATCACGACCTTGGCGCCGTGCTCGGCCAGGCGCTCGGCGATGGCGCGGCCGATGCCGCGCGAGGAACCGGTGACGATGGCCACCTTGCCGGCCAGCGAGAACAAGGACATGGTGTGTTGTCTCCTCGAAATGGTCAGTCCGCGTAGCGCCCGTACTCCATGCGCGCGATGGAGCGGTTGTGCACCTCGTCGGGTCCGTCGGCCAGCCGCATCGTGCGCATGCTGGCGTACTGCTTGGCCAGGCCGAAGTCGGTGGTGACGCCGGCCGCGCCATGGGCCTGGATCGCCATGTCGATGATGCGCAGCGCGGTGCGCGGCGCCGCCACCTTGATCATCGCGATCTCGAGCCGCGCCACCTTGTTGCCCACGCGGTCCATCAGGTCGGCGGCCTTGAGGCACAAGAGGCGCGTCATCTCGATGTCGATGCGGGCCTCGGCCACGCGCTGCTCCCACACCGACTGGTCGGCGATGCGCTTGCCGAAGGCGGTGCGCGACTGCAGCCGGCGCACCATCTTCTCGAGCGCCACCTCGGCGCCGCCGATCGAGCGCATGCAGTGGTGGATGCGCCCGGGCCCGAGCCGGCCCTGCGCGATCTCGAAGCCGCGGCCCTCGCCGAGCAGCAGGTTCGAGACCGGCACGCGCACGTCGCGGAATACCACCTCGGCATGGCCGTGCGGTGCGTCGTCGAAGCCGAACACCGGCAGCATGCGCACGATCTCGATGCCGGGTGTGTGGAGCGGCACCAGGATCTGCGACTGCTGCGAATGGCGCGGCGCCTCGGGGTCGGTCTTGCCCATCACGATGGCGATCTCGCAGCGCGGATCGCCCACGCCCGAGGACCACCACTTGCGGCCGTTGATCACGTAGTGGTCGCCGTCGCGGCGGATCGAGGTCTCGATGTTGGTGGCGTCGGACGAGGCGACGTCGGGCTCGGTCATCAGGAAGGCCGAGCGGATCCGGCCTTCGAGCAGCGGCTGCAGCCAGCGCTTCTTGTGCTCGTCGCTGCCGTAGCGGATCAGCACTTCCATGTTGCCGGTGTCGGGCGCCGAGCAGTTGAAGACCTCGGAGGCGAAGCCGACCTTGCCCATCTCCTCGGCGCAGACGGCGTACTCGAGGTTGGTGAGGCCGGCGCCCTTGTAGGGGCTGTCGGAGGGCACCGAATCGAGCGGCAGGAACAGGTTCCACAGCCCGGCCTCGCGCGCCTTGGCCTTGAGCTCCTCCACGATCGGCACGACCTGCCAGCGGTTCTCGCCGAAGCCCTGCATCTGCGCCATGTAGGTGGGCACGGCGGGGTAGACGTGCGCCTTCATGAACGCGATCACGCGATCGCGCCAGTGCACTTGCTTGTCGGACAGGGTGAAGTCCATGACGGTCTCCTTTTTCTTCGTTCGTCGGATCCGGCGCGAGCCGGGCCCGGCGACGATAGCAAGGGCGCCGTTCCAATACAAACCGCCGATTCCAAAATGGTGGAACCTAGGCGACTCGCATGGGAAGTGCCCATGAACGCGCGAATACCTGATCTTCGATTGCTGCTCGGTATCATCGCGGCCCACCGTCCTTTCCGCCGCCGAAGAAGCTTGCCCCCATGACCGCCGTCACCGCCCGCGAGCCGCAGACCGCGCGTTTCCAGGAAAAGCGCGATGCCATCCTCAACGCGGCCGCGGCGCAGTTCAACGCACAGGGCGTCAAGGGCGCGACCCTGGCCGGCATCGCGGCCAGCGTGGGCCTGGTGACCAACAGCGTCACCTACTACTACCGAAAGAAGGAGGACTTGGCCACCGCCTGCTTCCTGCGCGCCATCGTGCTGTTCGACGGCATCGCGGAGGCCGCGGCGCGCGAGGCCACGGTGGAGGCGCGCGTGCGTGCCTTCCTCGCGGGCCATGCCGCGCTGCTGGCGGCCGTGGCGCTCGGCGAGCATCCGCCGGTGGTGGCCTTCAGCGACGTGCGCGCGCTGCCGAGCCCGCAGCTCGAGACCGTGCACATCGCCTACACCGGCATGTTCCGCCGCGTGCGCGGGCTGTTCAAGGACGAGGCCACCGCGCTCTGGCCGCGCGAGGTGCGCAATGCCCGCACCCACCTGCTGCTGTCGCTGGTCCACTGGCTGCCGGCCTGGTTCGGCCGCTACGAGGCGGCGCAGTACCCGCGCATGGCCGCGCGCGTGGCCGACATCGTGCTCCACGGGCTCGGCGCGCCGGCGGCGCGATGGGAGGCGGTCGCGCTGTCCGATGAGGCGGTGCTGCATGGGCCCACCGACAACGCCGCGATGGATGCCTTCCTGCGCGCGGCCACCGCGCTGCTCAACGAGCAGGGCTACCGCGGCGCCTCGGTCGACAAGATCTCGGCGCGGCTCCATGTCACCAAGGGCTCGTTCTATCACCACAACGACAACAAGCTGGACCTGATCTCGGCCTGCTTCGAGCGCACTTTCGAGGTCATCCGCCGCGCCTTCGAACTCGCCGAGGACACTGGCGGCAGCGGCTGGCAGCGCGCGGGCCTGGCGGCGCGCATGCTGGTGCGCTTCCAGCGCTCGGCCGAGGGCCCGCTGCTGCGCCTGTCGTCGACCAGCGCGCTGCCCGAGGCGGCCGACCGCGCGCGCGTGCACACGACGCTGCAGCAGCGCATCGAGCGCCTGGCGGCGATGCTGGTCGACGGCCTGGTCGACGGATCGGTGCGGCCGCTCGATGCGGCGCTCGCGGCGCAGCTGCTGGTCGGCGCGATCAACGGCGCGGCCGAGCTGCACCGCTGGGTGCCCGATGCGAGCGAGGCCTCGGTGGTCGAGTTCTACCTGCGGCCGGCCTTCATGGGCTTGCTCGGCGAGGCGTCCGCTGCCGCCTGACGGCGTTCACATGCGTGCGCGATGCGCCTCGTAGCCGGGCTCGAGCTCGACGTCCATCGACTGCAGGAAGCGGCTCACGCAGACATAGAAGCTCGCGGTCAGCACCAGCTCGACCACGGCCGCGTCGTCGAAGCCGCGCGCCTTGAGCTGCGCCACGGTGGCCGCCGAGGCCGCGGGCCCGCGCGTGACCTCCTCGGCGAGCTGCAGCACCGCGCGTTCGTCGGCATCGAAGAGATCGCTGTCGCGCCAGTGCGCGAGCGCGTCGATCTGCGCCTCGCTCACGCCGGCCTCGGTGGCCATCGGCAGGTGATGCGCCCATTCGTAGGCGGTGCCCGAGAGCTGCGCGCCGCGCAGGATCATCAGCTCGCGCAGCAGCCGCGGCGTCTTCGCATCCAGGCGCAGCGGCCACGCGAAGTCGAGCCAGCCGCGGAACAGCGCGGGCGCGGTGCCCAGCACGCGGTAGAGATGGGGCAGGTGGAAGTCCGGGCCGCGCGCCGCGCGCACGCGCTCGAACAGCGCCGCGGCGGCGGGATCCTCGGGATGCTCGGGCAGCAGGGGTACGCGGGCATGGGTCGGGGTCCTCGGTCGGTGGATGTCAGGCGGCGCGGGTGTCGGGCCGCAGGCCGGGCGAGGGCGCGTTGCCGGCCGTGGCGCCCGCGTCGACCGGCAGGATCACGCCCGTGACCCAGCGCGCCTCGTCGCTCGCGAGGTAGGCCACGGCTTGGCCCACGTCCCAGCCCGAGCCCTCGGTCTGCAGCAGCGAACGCTTGCGGCGCTGCTCGCGCACCTCGGGCGTCATGCGGCCCGCGACCATCGGCGTGTAGACCATGCCGGGCGCCACGCAGTTGACGCGGATGCCCTCGACGCCGTGGTGCGCGGCCATGGCACGGGTCATGTTGACCACCGCGCCCTTCGAGGTCGGATAGAGCAGCGCCGGCGTGCCGCCGATCAGGCCCGCGACCGAGGCGATGTTGACGATGGCGCCGCGGCCCAGCTTGCGCATCTCGGGGATCGCGTACTTCGCCATCAGCATCATCGACGTGACGTTGACGCGCAGCGCGTGGTCCCATTCATCCAGGTCGAGATCGACCGCATTGCCGGCCGGCCCGCCGATGCCGACGTTGTTGACCAGGATGTCGACGCGGCCCCAGGCCTCGACCGCCCGGGCCACGGCCTGGCGGCATTGCGCGGCGTCCGACACGTCGCAGGCCAGCGCGAGCGCGCTGCCGCCCTCGGCCGCGATCATGCGTTCGGTCTCGCGCGCGCAGTCGAGTTGCGCATCGAGCAGCAGCACGCGCGCGCCGCGGCGCGCGAGCAGCAGGGCGGCGGCGCGGCCGTTGCCGATCTCGGCGCTGCGCGAGCCGGCGCCGGTCACGATCGCGACGCGGCCCTCGAGGCTGCTGCTGGCGGCTTCGGCATGGGGTGTGGGGGCGGTGGAGAGGTTCACGGTGCGGGCGCGGGGCCGGGGACGAGGGAGGGAATGTCCCGCAGCTTAAGTCCCGAGGCCGACACCGGCAAACGGTGTTTCTCCCAGGGTGAATCGTTTCATCGAAAGGTGTAGGGCGACCGCGGGCATGGTCGGGGCGGAGTCAGCCCGCGCGCCTGCGCGGCTTCGGTGCGGCCTGCGCGGGCACCGGCCCGCACGAGCCGCGCGGCACGAACCGCGTGGGCGCGAGCACATGGCGCGGCGGCGCATCGGGCGCGTCGCGCATGCGCTCGAGCAGCATCCGCACGCCATCCTCGGCCGCGCGGTCGAGGTCCACCGCCACGCTGCCGACCGGCGGGCGGTGGCTGCGCGCGAAGTCGGGCTCGCCCAGGGTGACCAGCGAGATGTCCCGCGGGATGCGCAGGCCCTGCGCGGCGATGGCGTGGAGCACGTCGGCCAGCACGCTGGTGCCGAGCGTGACCAGCGCGGTGGGGCGCACCGCGCCTTCGAGCAGTTGCGTGACGGCATCGAAGGCGGGGCTGGTGGAGGTGGGCAGCCGCACGATGTGCTCGGGCCGCGCCGCCAGGCCGACGGCCTCGAGCCCGGCCTCGAAGCCCTCGATGCGGCGGCGCATCGGCCGGTTCTGCATGCCGGCCACCACCAGGCCCATCTCGCGATGGCCCAGGCCCGCGAGGTGCCGCACGGCCTCCTTCATGCCGCGCGGATGGTCGAACAGCAGCTGGTCCTGCGCCACGTCCATGTCGCGGTCGAGGATCACGGCCGGGATGCCGAGCTTCTCGACCGCCTCGAGCACCGCCGGATCGCGCTCGTTGCCCGGCGCGATGATCACGCCGTCCATGCGGCGGCCCTGGAACATCGCGAGGATCTCGAGCTCCCACTGCGGATCGTTGAGGCTGTTGGCCAGCAGCACCATGTAGCCGGCCTCGCGCAGCTTGGCCTCGAAGGTGCGGTAGAGCTTGGCGTAGAGCGGATTGGCGACGTCGGTGAACATGCAGCCCACCGTGCGCGAGCTGCGCGCGCGCAGCGCCTGCGCCGCATGGTTGAGCCGCCAGTCGAGTTCGCGCATCGCACGCTCGACGCGCTCGCGCAGCGCGGGGCTCACGTTCTGGGCCTTGTTGATCACGCGCGAGACGCTGCCCAGCGACACGCCGGCAAGCGTGGCCACGTCCTTGATGCTCGCCTTGCCGGCCTTGGGGTTCATGCGCAGTGCGGTGCTCGTGACCGAAAGCGCGAGATTCTAGGGGGCGGTTCAGGGCGCCGCGGGCGCCACCATGCGCTGCAGGAAGGGCTGGCGCGCGAACACCGCGTCGCGCGGACCGGCATCGACCACGCGGCCGGCCTCCATCAGCACCACCGCGTCGAAGCGCTCGAGCAGGCTCAGCCGGTGCACCGAGGCCACCACGCAGGCGCGCGGAAAGGCCTGCGCGATGCGCTCGAGCACGCGCGCCTCGGTGGCGGCATCGAGCGCGCTCGTGGGCTCGTCGAGCAGCAGCAGCGAGCTGCCCTGGGCCGCGAGCACGCCGCGCGCCAGGCACAGCCGCTGGCGCTGGCCGCCCGAGAGGTTGAAGCCGCGCTCCGACACCGCGGTGTCGAGGTCGCCGTGGGTGGCGGCCAGCACCTCGTCGAAGGTGCTCGCATGCAGCGCGGCGCGCAGCGCGTCGTCGTCGAAGGGCAGGCCGAAGGCGAGGTTCTCGCGCACGCTGGCCTCGAACAGCTCGGTCTCCTGCGGGATCAGCGTGGCGATGCGGCGCAGCTGCGTCCAGTCGACCGGCTGGCCGTCGAGCGCGAGCACGCCGCCCTGCGGCGCATAGAGGCCCGCGAGCACGCGCAGCAAGGTGCTCTTGCCGCCGCCGCTCGGGCCCACCAGCGCCACGCGTTCGCCGCGGCGCAGCGCGAGCGACACCGCATGCAGGCCGCCGCGCGGGCGTTCCTCGCCGGGAGCCGTTGTCGTTGCGGGTGCGCTGCCGCGCGGCGCGTAGTTCCAGTCCAGCGCATCGACGGCCAGCGCCTGCCAGGCGGCTTCGGCATCGATGCGCTCGCTCGCGGGCACCTGCTCGGGCGGCGTGGCCAGCGAGTCGCCCTTCGGCGCCTCCCAGATCGGCGCCGCGCTGCCGTAGTCGGTGTGCATGCGCGCGAAGAAGCTGAAGTTGGCCGCCACCGAGGTGACCACGCCCGCGGCCTGCTGCGCGTACTGGTAGATCATGAACACGCCGCCCAGCATCACGGCCTGGCCCGGCGTGCGCGACTGCCAGACGTAGATGACCACCAGCCCCCAGGTCAGCGCCAGGCCCATGAGGTCGACCGCGAACCACTTGCCCTCGTTGAGCACCACGGTGCGCTTCAGCGGTTCGGACACCGCGCGCATGCGCCGGCGCAGCAGCAGCCGCGAGGCGCCCTGCAGCCGCAGGCCGATCACCGTCGAGGCGTTGCCGAGGAAATCGAGCAGCGCCGCCACGTAGCGGCGGTCGGCGTCGTTCTCGGCGCGCGCCAGCCGCATCAGCGCGCGGTCGATGCGCAGGATCACGACCGCGATCAGCACGTAGCCCGCGAGCGCCGTGGCGCCGCTGGTGCGCGACAGCAGCGCCAGCGCCACCAGCGGCCCGACGAAGTTGACGACGTTGGTGAGCCAGATGAACTGGTTCTGCGCGAAGTCCGACAGCGCGCGGCTGGCCTGGTGCACGCGGTGCTGCAGCTCGCCCGAATGGTGGCCGTCGTGCCAGGCCAGCGGCGCCGCGGCGATGCGCGCGTAGAGCTGGTCGGCCAGGGTCTCGCGCACCTTCACGCCCACGTTGCGCTCGAGGATGCGGCCGGGCCCATGCAGCGCCCAGGCGCCGACGTAGACCCCGGCCAGCGTCGCGATCCAGCGGCCGGCACCGCCGAAGTCGCCGCGCTGCAGCGCATTGATGGCCTGGCCCGCGAGGTAGGGCAGGGTGAGGCGGATCAGCTGCGAGCTGGCCAGCAGCGCGGTGGCGCCCAGCAGCTGGCCGCGCGCGCCGGCGGCGAAGTGCCACAGGGCCGAATAGAGTTCGCGGATGGCGCTGCCGGGCCGGGTGCTCGTGGATTGCATGGGCTCAGTGTGCCCAAGGCACAGGGGCGCCCGGCGTAGGAGCGCGGCACGCACGCGTCGCTGATCCGCAACGAGGCGATGCAAAAGTAACTTTATGTATGGTTAAATCCGCCGCAACTTACGCGAAGTAGAGGACGAGGGGATCCCATGAAGCTGCTGTTGAGCCTTGCGTGCGCGGTCGTGGCCCTGGCCGGCTGCGTCAGCGCGCCGCCGACGCCGACCGAGCCCGGAACCGGCCGCGGCCTGTCCTATGTGCCGAAGGTCGCGATGCAAGGCGTGGACCGTGTCCGCTACGACGCCGACGTGGCCGAGTGCCGCACGGCCGCCACGCGCATCACCGCGCGCAACGAGGACAACGACTGGATGTGGGCCGCCTTCGGCCTGGGCCTGATCACCGTGCACGGCCAGGGCATCGCGGGCGCGGCCGCCTGGACCGGCCTCGCCGCCGTCATCGTCGACATGAACTCGCGGCCGCCCGAGTCGGTGATCGCCGAGCACCAGCAGATCGCCGTCGTGCACTGCATGGCCAAGCGCGGCTACCGCAACCTCGACCCGAACGTGCGCGACAGCTTCTATGCCTACGGCTATTCGCCGGTCGAGTCGTTCGCGCCGCGCCGCACCGGCGTCGACACCTACAACGTCGAACGCATCGCGAAGAACGGCCGCTGCAACCTGCAGCCGCGCGCCGAGCTCACGGCCAAGGGCCCGGGCTACGAGGCCTACACCGTGCCGTGCGAGAACGGCGGCACCTGGGCCGTGCGCTGCGAGTTCGGCCAGTGCCGAGTGCTGGCGCAGGCGCCCATGCGGCGCTCCTGAACCGGGTTCGACCGGTCAAGAAAAAGCGGCGCCTCGGCGCCGCTTTTTCGTTGGGCTGGCTCAACGCCAGACGTAGTGCCCGCGCACCAGCCGGCCGTGCTCGCGATGGGCCGGCACCCACACCTTGTGCTTGCGGTGGTGCGGCGCCATGTGCGGCCGGTCGTAGCCGGGGCCGCCATGGGGCTGGGCCATGACGGCGCCGGAGGAAGCGAGCAGGCCGAGGGCGGCCGCGACGATGAAGAGGGTCTTTTTCATGTTGGAGTCCTTCATGGGAGTGGATGCGCGGCGAAGCACCGTTGCATGGGCCTCGATCCGCACGGTTGAACCTTAGTTCGCTCCCATGACGGCGTCGCGTAGGCGTTCGCGCAGTCCGCGCGCGGGCGCTCGGCCCTTGAACGCGTGCTGCTCAGTTCACGATCAGCCCGCGCAGCGCGGGATCGGCCGGCGGCGGCTTCAGGTCCATCTCGTGCAGCGTCTTCACCAGCAGCTCGGCGATCATCAGGTTGCGGTGCCGCTTGCTGTTGGCCGGGATCACGTGCCAGGGCGCATGCGCGCTCGAGGTCGCGCCCAGCGCCTTGTCGTAGGCGCGCTGGTAGGCATCCCACTTGGTGCGCACCTCGAGGTCGGCCATGCTGAACTTCCATTCCTTGCCGGGCGTGTCGATGCGCGCCTGCAGCCGCTGGCGCTGCTCCTCCTTGTCGATGTGCAGCATGCACTTGACGATGGTGGTGCCGGTCTCCACGAGCAGGCGCTCGAAGTCGTTGATCTGCGCGTAGCGGCGCTTCGTCTCGGCCTTGTCGATCCAGCCCTCGACCACCGGCACCAGCACGTCCTCGTAGTGGCTGCGGTTCCACACCATGACCTCGCCGGTGCGCGGCACCACCGCATGGCAGCGCCACAGGTAGTCGTGCGCGCGCTCCTCGTCGTTGGGCGCCTTGAAGGCGCTCACGCGCACGCCCAGCGGCGAGGTGCGCGAGAACACCCAGCGCACGGTGCCGTCCTTGCCGCTGGTGTCCATGCCCTGCAGCACCACCAGCAGCTTGCGGCGGCCTTCGGCATGCAGCAGGTTCTGCAGTTCGTCGAGCTCGATCGCCAGGGCGTCGAGGCGGTCGCGCTGCGCGGCCTCGTTGCCCTTGAGGAAGGGCGTGTCGCCGGGATCGAGGTCGGAGAGCTGGAACTTGCTGCCGACGCGGTACTTCTTGAAGCTGGCCATGGCCTGCGGTCTCCGTTGAATGAACGAAGGCCACAGGGTACGCGATGGGCGCGTCGCGGCTGTCAGCGCTCGTCGGGATCGATCGAGGCGCTCCAGCGGTTGTCCCACTCGGCATGGCGCGCCGCGTCGTCGAGCACGCGCCGGTCGCGCTTGGTCGGGCGGCCCTGCTCGATGGCGAGCGCGGGTTCGCTGCCCATGCGGCGCTGCTCGCGGAAGGCGGCCTGCGCCGCCAGGCTCTCGGGCGTCTCCTCGTAGAGCTGCTGGGCCACGGGCGCCGGGCCGCGCTGGCCGCTGAGGCCGCGCACGGCGACGGTGCGGGTCAGCGGGCCGAGCCGGATCGAGACGGTGTCGCCGACCTTGACCTCGCGCGAGGCCTTGGCGACATCGCCGTTCACCAGGATGCGGTTCTTGCCCGATCTCCTCGGCCGCCAGCGAGCGGGTCTTGAAGAAGCGGGCGGCCCAGAGCCATTTGTCGATGCGAAGACGATCCATAAGTCAGGAGGTGTGCCGGTCCAGTGGCAGGTGCACGACGGCGTCGAGCCCGGCGATATTGTCCCGCGTGTCGGGCCCCGTGCGGTTGTCGAGCGCGATCCGGCCGTCGAGCGCGAGCACGATCTCGCGGCAGATCGCGAGGCCCAGGCCCGAGCCGCTGGCGCTGTCGCCGGCCGAGAAGGGCGCGAACAGCCGTTGGCGCAGTTCGGCGGAGATGCCCGGGCCGCTGTCGCGCACCCGCAGCATCGCCTCGCCGGCCTCGGCGCGCACCGCCACCGACAGCGCGCCGCCGGCCGGCGACTGCTTGATCGCGTTGTGCAGCAGGTTGCGCGTGAGCTCCTGCAGCATCCAGCGGTGGGCGCGCACCGGCACCGGCGCGTCGGCATCGAGCTCGAAGTCCAGCGCCTTGTCGGCGATCAGCGGCGACAGGTCGAGCACGATCTGGCGCGCCACCCTCGGCCAGGTCGAGCCGCACCGACTCGGGCTGCTGGCGCAGCTGCTCGACCTTGGCCAGCGACAGCATCTGGTTGGCCAGCGCGGTCGCGCGGTCCACGGTCTGGTTGATCTCGACCAGCGCCTGCTCGGGCGCCAGGTCGCCGCGGCGCGCCGACTGCACCTGGGCCTTGAGCACCGCCAGCGGGGTGCGCAGCTGGTGCGCGCTGTCGCGCACGAAGCGCTTCTGGTGATCGAGCAGCCGCTGCAACCGTCCCATGACCTCGGTGGTGGCATCGATCAGCGGGCGCAGCTCGCGCGGCGCATCGGGCGCGTCGATCGGCGACAGGTCGTCGGCGGCGCGCCGGTCGATCGCCTCGCCGAGCTGGCGCACCGGCCGGGTCGCGCGCTGCACCACGAACACGGTGACGGCCGCGATCACGCCCATCAGCAGCAGTTGGCGCCACAGCGTGTCGAGCAGCAGCTTGCGCACCAGGGTCTCGCGCAGCTCCAAAGTCTCGGCCACCTGCACCACGGCCATGCCGCGGCCGCGCGCGCTGGCCACCGGCTGCAGCAGCACCGCCACGCGCACCGGCTGGTCGCGAAAGCGCGCGTCGTAGAAGTCGACCAGCGCGGCATAGGGCGTGCGATCGGGAATGCGGCCGTGCCAGAACGGCAGCTCGGCGAAGCCCGAGATCATCTCGCCCTGCAGCGTGGAGACGCGGTAGAAGAGCCGGCTGCGGTTGTCGGCCTCGAAGGCCTCGAGCGCCGAGTAGGGCACGATCGCGCGCAGCTCGGCATGCTCGTCGTAGCCTTCCACGTCGAGCTGTTCGCCGATGGTCTTGGCCGAGGCGAGCAGCGTGCGGTCGTAGGCGGTGGTGGCGGCGGCCAGGCTCTGGCGGTAGAGGCTCACGCTGTTGATCACGATCAGCAGCGCGACCGGCGCGAGGATGCCGAACAGCAGCCTCGCGCGCAGCGACAGGTTGGCCGTCATGGCTCGGCGCGAAGCAGGTAGCCGAGGCCGCGCAGCGTCATCAGCGCGGCGCCGGTGCCCACGAGCTTCTTGCGCAGCCGGTACACCACCACCTCGACCGCCTCGTACTGCACGTCGGTCTCGCCCGGGAACACCAGCTCGAACAGCCGTTCCTTGGTGAGCGCGTGGCCGGGCTTCATCATCAGCGCCTTGAGCAGCGCGAGCTCGCGCGGCGTGAGCTCGAGCACCTCGGCGCGGTGGTAGATGGCGCCGCTGTCGGGCTCGAAGCGCAGGCCGCCGACCTCCTGCGGATTGAGCACCGGGTCGGGTCCGGCGTTCTGGTTGCGCCGGCGCAGCGCGCGGATGCGGGCCTCGAGCTCGTCGAGGTCGAAGGGCTTGGGCAGGTAGTCGTCGGCGCCGGCGTTGAGGCCGACGATGCGGTCGCCCACGGTGCCGCGCGCGGTCAGCAGCAGCACCGGCGTGCGCAGGCCCTCGGCGCGCGCCTGCGCCAGCACCTGCAGGCCGTCGAGGTTGGGCAGGCTGAGGTCGAGCGCCACCACGTCGGGCTCGACCGCGCGCCAGTGCTCGAGCGCGAGCGCGCCGTCGCCGCAGACCCGCACGTCGATCTTGCGGCGCGCGAGGCTGCGCTGCAGCGTGACCTGCATCGAGGGATCGTCTTCGACCAGCAGCAACTTCATGGATCGGGGGCGGCCGGCGGGCTCGCGCAGGGGGGCTCGGGCGGGGAGGGCTTCGGTGTTTTCCCCAGTCCGGTGGACAGCCAACTGACAGCGGGGCGGCGCATGATAGCGGTTCAGGTCCAAGTCAGGTTCCGTTCCTTTTCCCCCTCAGGAGACACCAACGATGCGTCGCGATACCTTTTTGAAGTCCCTGGCCGCGCTGGCCGCCGCCGGCGCGCTGCCGCTGTCGGCGCGTGCCGCCGCCAACGTCAAGATGATGATTCCCGCCAACCCCGGCGGCGGATGGGACACCACGGGTCGCGCGCTCGGCAAGGCGCTGACGGACGCCAAGGTGGCCGACACGGTCGCCTACGACAACAAGGGCGGCGCCGCCGGCGCGCTGGGCCTGGCCCAGTTCGTCAACGGTTCCAAGGGCGATCCGAACGCCCTGATGGTGATGGGCTCGGTCATGCTGGGCGGCATCATCACCGGCAAGCCGCCGGTCAAGCTCGAGCAGGCCACGCCGATCGCGCGCATGACCACCGAATACAACGTCTTCGTGCTGCCCTCGAACTCGCCGTTCAAGACCATGAAGGACGTGGTCGAGCAGCTCAAGAAGGACCCGGGCAGCGTCAAGTGGGGCGGCGGTTCGCGCGGCTCCACCGAGCACATCGCCGCGGCCATGATCGCGCAGAAGGTCGGCGCCGATCCCTCGAAGATCAACTACGTGGCCTTCCGCGGAGGCGGCGAGGCCACCGCGGCCATCCTCGGCGGCAACGTCACCATCGGCGGCAGCGGCTACAGCGAGTTCGCCGAATACATCGCGGCCGGCAAGATGAAGCCCATCGCCGTCACCTCGGCCCAGCGCCTGCCCGGCATCAACGTGCCCACGCTCAAGGAGCAGGGCATCGACGTCGAGATCGGCAACTGGCGCGGCGTGTACGGCGCGCCCGGCATCAGCGCCGAGCAGCGCAAGGCCCTGACCGAGATGGTGCTGGCCGCGCTCAAGAGCGCCTCGTGGGCCGAGTCGCTCAAGAAGAACGACTGGACGCCGGCCGTGCTGTCGGGCGACGCCTTCAGCAAGTTCGTCGACGACGACTTCGCGAGCCTGCGCGCCATCATGGCCAAGTCCGGCATGGTCTGAGCCTGCGCTCCACCCAGCCCACACGGCGCGCTGTCCCTCACGACAGCGTGCCGTTTTCAAATCCAGCCCGTCTCGCTCGAATCCGGGAGCAGAAATGACAACACCAAATCCCTCGATGGCGCCGCCCGAACCGGGCGCCGCCCCCGCCGCGCCGTCCGCGCCGTGGCCCCAAACCGTCGTCGGCGTCGGCGTGCTGCTGACCGGCGCCGCGCTGGCCTATGGCGCCATCGGCATTTCCTCCGAGGCCGGCTACGGCGGCGTCGGTCCCAACTTCCTGCCCTGGCTGGTGTCCATCGTGCTGATCATCTGCGGCGCCTGGATCACCTGGGAAGCGCGCAGCGGCGGCTTCCGCGAACTCGAGGCGCCCTCGGGCGACGACCGCGCCTACTGGCCCGGCTTCGTCTGGGTCTCGGCCGGGCTGCTGCTCAACGCGGCGCTGATCACCACCATCGGCTTCATCCTGAGCTGCGCGCTGTGCTACCTGCTCGCGGTGCAGGGCCTGCGCCGCGCGAGCGGCCAGGCGGCCGCCGGCTCGGCGCGCACCTGGGGGATCGATCTCCTGACCGGCGTCGCGATCTCGGCGCCGGTGTTCTGGATGTTCACCAAGTTCCTGGCCATCAGCCTGCCGGGCCTCACTGCCACAGGGTGGATCTGACATGGACATCTTCAACGCCCTAATGAGCGGCTTCGCGGCCGCGATCACCCCGATCAACCTGCTCTGGTGCCTCATTGGCTGCGCCCTGGGCACGGCCGTCGGCGTGCTGCCCGGCATCGGCCCCGCGGTGGCGGTGGCGATGCTGCTGCCGATCACCGGCAAGGTCGACATCACGGCCTCGATGATCTTCTTCTCGGGCATCTACTACGGCGCCATGTACGGCGGCTCGACCACCTCGATCCTGCTCAACACGCCCGGCGAAACCGCCAGCATGGTGACGGCGATGGAGGGCAACAAGATGGCCAAGAGCGGACGCGCGGGCGCGGCGCTCGCCACCGCGGCCATCGGCTCCTTCGTCGCCGGCACCATCGCCACCGTGGTCGTCACGCTGTTCGCGCCCTTCGTGGCCGACTACGCGGTGCGGCTCGCGGCGCCCGAGTATTTCCTCCTGATGCTGCTGGCCTTCACCACCGTGAGCGCGGTGCTCGGCAAGAGCACGCTGCGCGGCATGACGGCGCTGTTCGCGGGCCTCGCGATCGGCTGCGTCGGCCTCGACCAGATCTCGGGCCAGGGTCGCTACACGGGCGACATGCCCGAGCTGCTCGACGGCATCGAGATCGTGCTGGTGGCCGTGGGCCTGTTCGCGGTGGCCGAGGTGCTCTACGCGGTGCTCTACGAAGGCCGCGTGGTCGAGGGCCAGAACAAGCTGACCCGGGTGCACATGACCAAGCGCGACTGGAAGCGCTCGATCCCGGCCTGGCTGCGCGGCGCGGCCATCGGCACGCCCTTCGGCTGCATTCCGGCCGGCGGCACCGAGATTCCGACCTTCCTGAGCTATGCCACCGAGAAGAAGATGGCGAAGGACGCCGACGCCAAGAGCGAGTTCGGCACCACCGGCGCCATCGAGGGCGTGGCCGGTCCCGAGGCCGCGAACAACGCCACCGTGACCGCGGCGCTGATCCCGCTGCTCACGCTCGGCATCCCGACCTCGAACACCACGGCCATCATGCTGGGCGCGTTCCAGAACTACGGCATCCAGCCGGGCCCGCAGCTGTTCACCACCTCGGCCGCGCTGGTGTGGGCGCTGATCGCCTCGCTCTACATCGGCAACCTCATGCTGCTGGTGCTGAACCTGCCGATGGTGGGCCTGTGGGTCAAGCTGCTCAAGATCCCGAAGCCGCAGCTCTATGCCGGCATCCTGATCTTCGCGACCGTCGGTGCCTACGGCATGCGCCAGAACACCTTCGACCTGTTCCTGCTCTATGCCATCGGCCTGCTGGGCGTGGTGATGCGGCGCTTCGACTTCCCGACCGCGCCGGTGGTGGTCGGCATGATCCTGGGCCCGCTGGCCGAGGCCAACCTGCGCAACGCGATCTCGATGGGGCAGGGCAGCCCGGTGGTGTTCTTCCAGCGGCCCGAGTCGATCGTGATCCTCGTCGTGATCGTCGCCGTGCTGGTGCTGCCGCGCGTGGCCAAGCGCATGAGCGAGAAGAAACTCGCGCGGCTCGCAGCCTCGGGCTGAGCCGGTTCCATCCATCCTTCCTTTTCGAAGACGCCGCGGGCAGCGATGCCCGCGGCGTTCGTTCTTGGCGCGGCCGCGTTTCGCGCCGCGCGCGCGGCCTTTCGCTCCATCCGTGCGGCATTCCGTCGCAAGGCTGCTGCCGGGCGCCGCCCGGCTTCCTAGAGTCGCGTCCATTGCAGGACCCGAACACTTCGAACCGAAAGGAGCTTCCATGGAACGCCGACACTTCGCCCGCGCGATCCTCGCCGCCACCGGCGCGATCGCTCTCGCCACCCAGGCCCGCGCGCAGGCCGCGGAAGCACCCGCGGCCGCCGCGGCACCGGCATCCGCCCCGCCCGCCGGCCTGCGGCCGCTGTTCTTCGAGAACGATCCGACCTTCTGGTTCGAGACGTTGCGCTCCTTCGGCCACATCGCCTACGCGGCGCCGACTTCGGCGAGGTTGCTGTCACCGCGCAGCGCATCCGCGCCGGCGACTACGACAGCTGGCACGACGAATGGCGGCTCACTGCCGAACGCGTCGAGGCCGAGGCGCGGCGCAGCCTCGGCGGCGGCCATGCCGCGAGCGCGCGCGATGCCTTCCTGCGCGCTTCCAACTACTACCGCAGCGCCGAGTTCTTCCTGCACGGCAACCCGGCCGATCCGCGCATCGACGCGGCCTACCGCCAGGGCGTCGAGTGCTTCCGCGCGGCCTGCCGCCTCTCGGGCGGCGCGGTCGAGCCGGTGCGCATCCGCTACGAGGGCACGCACCTGCCGGGCTACTTCTACCGGGCCGCGGGCACGGCGACGGGGCGCGGCGGGCGCCGGCCGCTGGTGGTGATGCACAACGGCTTCGACGGTTCGGTCGAGGAGATGCACTACGTGGCCGCCGCCGCGCTGGCCGAGCGCGGCTATCACGTGCTGAGCTTCGACGGACCGGGCAACCCGGGCCGATGCACGCGCAGGGCCTGGTGCTGCGCCCCGACTGGGAGCACGTGGTGGGGCCGGTGCTCGACCATGCGCTCGCGCGGCCCGACGTCGACGCGCGCCGCGTCGCGCTGCTGGGCAACAGCCTGGGCGGCGTGCTCGCGCCGCGCGCGGCCGCCTTCGAGCCGCGCATCCGCGCGCTGGTGGCCGTCGACGGCATCTACGACATGGCGGCGAAGACGCTACCGCTGTTCGGCGGCCAGCGCGAGGTCGCGCGGCGCCTGCTGACGGCACCCGAGGCGCCCGAGATCGACCGCGCGCTGGCGCAGCTCGCCGCGCGCGACACGCAGGCGCGCTGGGCCTTCGCCCATGGCGCCTGGGTCACGGGCAAGGGCACGGCGCGCGGCTATCTCTCGACGCTGCTCGACTACAACGTGGCCGACGGCGTGGCCGAGAAGATCCGCTGTCCCACGCTGGTGTGCGCGGGCAGCGACGACATCTTCTTCCAGGGGCAGCCCGAGCAGCTGTTCGCGCACCTGGGTTGCGAGAAGACCTTCCTCTCGCTCGACCACACGCTGGGCGCCGGCGCCCACTGCCATGCGGGCGCGCAGCGGCTCGCGATGGCGCGCATCGGCGACTGGCTCGACGCCACGCTCGGGGCTTGAGACCCGGCGATGGCTGCGAAGGGCTTCGAAAAAAGCCGCGGGCCTCATAAAATGAGAACCATTCTTATTTGTTGATGGGTGCCCGGCACTCGTTGGAGAAGTGCCATGGCCGCGGCCGAATCCGCCTTGCAGCAGGAAGTCCGAAGCTTGTACAGCGACCATCACGGCTGGCTGCAGGGCTGGCTGCGCCGTCGGCTGGGCAATGCCTTCGATGCCGCGGACCTCGCGCACGACGTCTTCCTGCGCCTGTTGGCACGGCGCGAACCGGTGGGCATGAAGGAGCCGCGCGCCTACCTGTCGTCGGTGGCGCGCGGCCTGGTGATCGACCACTGGCGCCGCCGCGAGCTCGAGCAGGCCTGGCTCGAAACGCTCGCGCAGATGCCCGAGGCGACCGCGCCTTCGCCCGAGCAGCGCCTCTCGATCCTCGAGGCGCTGGTCGAGATCGACCGCATGCTCGACACGCTCAAGCCCGCCGTGCGCAGCGCCTTCCTGCTGGCCCAGTTCGACGGCCTGAGCTGCCGCGAGATCGGCGAGCGGCTGGGTGTCTCGCTCGCCACGGCCGAGCGCTACGTGGCGAAGGCGCTGCGGGCCTGCTACGCCTTTCGCTTCGAAGCATGAGCGCCGTTCTGCCCGACAGCGTGATCGACGCCGCCATCCTGTGGTCGGTGCGCCTCGACCATGGCGAGCCGACGCCGAAGATGCGGCGCGCGCACGCGCAATGGCTGGCGGCCGATCCGCGCCATGCGCAGGCCTGGCAGCGCGTCGGCGACCTGCGGCGCGGCTTCGCCGGCATGCCGGCCGGCCCCGCGCGCGACACCTTGCAGGCCGCGCAGCTGCACCGGCAGCAGCGCGGCCGCCGTACCGCGCTCAAGCTGCTGTCGCTGGCCGGCGTGGCGCTGGGTGCCGGCTGGCTGATGCGCGAGCACGCGCCGTGGCAACGCCTGCTGGCCGATGCCAGCACCGACACCGGCGAGCAGCGCACCCTGCGGCTGGCCGACGGCACGACGCTGGTGCTCAACACCGACAGCGCGGTCAGCACCGCCCTGAACGGCGAGCGCCGCCTCGTGGTGCTGCGGCGCGGCGAGATCATGGTCAGCACCGGCGACGATGCCGGCGCCGCCGCCGCCGCCGCCGCCAAACGCCCGTTCTGGGTCTACACGCCGTTCGGCCGGATGCAGGCACTGGGCACGCGCTTCGTGGTGCGCATCGACGAGCGGCGCGCGCGCGTCAGCGTGCAGCAGGGCGCGGTGGCGCTGCATCCGGGCGACGGTCCCGCCGAGGCCGTGGTGCAGGCGGGCCAGAGCCGCTGGCTCGCCGAATCGGGCAGCACGCCGGCCGCCAGCCGCGGCTTCGACGAGGACGGCTGGGTCGACGGCGTGATCGCCGGCCGGAACATCCGCATGGCCGACCTGCTGGCCGAGCTCGGCCGCTACCGCCATGGCGTGGTGCTGTGCGATCCGGCCGTGGCCGAACTGCGCGTCTCGGGCGTGTTCCATGTGCGCGACAGCGACCGCGCGCTGCGGTTCCTCGCGCAGACGCAGCCGATCTCGGTGCGGTTGCGCACGCGCTACTGGGTGTCGGTCGGGCCACCGGCCTGAGCGGGCTTTTCAAAAAAATTTCGAGAACGACGCGAAAAAACTGAGGGGATCGCGTTTCTCGTCCGACCTCCTGGATGCACCCGCTCGGCGACGAGCGCCTTCCATCCTTCGAGCCTGTCCAGACCCATGAGCCTTTCCCGATTCCGCGCCGCCGGCGCGCCGACCTTCGCGCTGCACACGGCGCTGCATGCCGCGCTGGCCCTGGCCATGTTCGCCGCCGCCGCGCTGCCCGAGGCGGCGCGCGCGCAGGCGCCCGACGAGATTCGCAGCTTCAGCGTGCCCGCCGGCCCGCTCGATGCCGCGCTCGACCGCTTCGCGCGCAGCGCGGGCGTCAACCTCAGCTACGACCCGGCGCTGGTCGCGGGCGCCGTCACGCGCGGGCTCGAGGGCCGCCACGGCATCGCAAGCGGACTGGCCGCGCTGCTGGCCGGCAGCGCGCTCGAGGCCGTGCCGCGCCAGGGCGGCGGCTTCTCGCTGCGCCGGGTGGAGACGCGCGCGCCAGTGGTCCCCGGGGCCGGCGGCGCGGCACTGGCACCGGTGACCGTCACGGCCGCCGGCCCCGCGGCCGAAGTGCTCGCGGCGCCTTACGCGGGCGGACAGGTGGCGCGCGGCGGCCGGCTCGGCATGCTGGGCACGGCCGACATCTTCGAGACGCCGTTCAGCACCAAGGCCTACACGGCCGAGCTGATCCGCAACCAGGGCGCGCGCAACGTCAACGACATGGTGGCCAACGATCCCTCGATCCGCACCAGCCTGTCGGCCACCTCGCCGCTCGACCAGAGCTCGATCCGCGGCTTCCTCACCAACAGCGACGCCTACCTGTTCGATGGCCTCGAGGGCCTGTTCGCGTACAGCAACATCCCGATCCAGCACTACGAGCGCCTCGAGGTGCTCGAGGGGCCGGCGGCCGGGCTGGTCGGCGCCTCGGGCTACGGCAGCACGACCGGCGGCAGCTTCAACCTGGTGCCCAAGCGCGCCACCGACGCGCCGGTGCGCTCGATCACGCTGTCGGCCAACCAGCGCTCGCTGCTCGGCACCCACGTCGACCTGGGCCAGCGCTTCGGCGCCGACCACCAGTTCGGCGCGCGCATCAACTTGAGCGCCGAGGACGGCCGGGTCTACGACGGCGCCGACCGGCGCCTGGCCGCGGCGCAGATCGCGCTCGATTACCGCGGCGACCGCTTTCGCGCCGTGCTCGATGCCGGCTACACGCGGCGCACCTCGTCGCCGCTGTTCAACCACTGGCTGTTGCAGCCCGGCGCCGCGCTGCCCCCGCCGCCCGATCCCAAGGTGCATCCCAAGCCTTCGTGGGAAATGCTCGAGGTGCGCCAGCCCTTCGCGCTGCTGAGCACCGAGTGGGACTTCACGGACAACTGGACCGCCTACGCGCGCTTCGGCAAGCTGCGCGAGACCGCGCCCGAGCGCCGCTACATCGACCAGACCACCATCAACGGCCTGGGCCAGGTCAGCTACAGCAGCGCCTCGAGCCTGCTGTGGACGCAGTCCAACCAGGTGGCCGACGTCGGCGTGCGCGGCAGCTTCTCGCTGGGGGCGACGAAGCACAAGCTCGCGCTCAGCGCCGTGTCGCAGCGCCAGCAGCTGCTCGACATGCGTTCGCAGTCGCTGCCGCTGCCCCAGCGCGTGGTCGGCAGCATCTACACGCAGAACCTGGTGCCGAACCCCTTCGCCTTCGGCGTGCCGCTGGTGCCGGGCGTCGACAGCCCGGCGCTCGACCTCGACAGCCTCGCCGTGGCCGACACGATCTCGGCCTTCGACGACCGCCTGTTCGTCACGCTGGGGCGCGCGCCACCAGCGCATCAAGAAGCTGCCCTACGACCAGTCGAAGACCACGCCCACCGTGGCCGCGCTCTACAGGTTCGACAACGGCATCTCGGTCTACGGCAACTACGCCGAGGCGCTGGCGCAGGGGGCGGTGGCGCCGGCCGGCGCGCGCAACGCGGGCGAGCAGCTCGCGCCCTACCTGTCGCGCCAGCACGAGTTCGGCCTCAAGTGGGACCGCGGCAGCCATGGCCTCACCGTCGCGTACTTCGACATCCGCAAGGCCACGGCCTTCGTCGACAGCGACAACTTCTTCCGCGCCGCCGGCCTGCAGCGCAACAAGGGCGTGGAGATCGGAAAGCTTCGGCGAGATCGGCAAGGGCCTGCGCCTGCTGGGCGGCGTGGCCTGGATCGACGCGCGCATGTCGAAGACCGCGGGCGGCGCGAGCGACGGCAGGAAGGCCATCGGCGTGCCCGAGTTCACCGCCAACCTCGGCCTGGAGTACGACGTGCCCGCCGTGCCCGGCCTCACGCTGACCGGCCGCTACATCTACACCGACAGTGCCTGGGTCGACCTCGCCAACACGCAGCGCGTGCCCTCGTGGAAGCGCATCGACATCGGTGCGCGCTACGCCACGCGCATGAACGGCGTGGCCACCACGCTGCGCGCCGGCATCTCGAACCTGCTCGACGACAACTACTGGACCATCGCGGGGCGCAACTTCATCTCGGTGGCGCCGCCGCGGACCTGGCAGGTGCAGGCGAGCTTCGATTTCTGAGGGCGTTGGAGTTCTTCAATTCGGGTACCGGACGCGAAGGACGCGAAGATCACGCGAAGGGCGCGAAAGAACACCCAAAGCATTTCTGGATTTCTTTCGCGCCCTTCGCGGAACCTTCGCGTCCTCTGCGTCCGGTTCCCGTATTCAGTGCTGCTGAACCTTCAGGTCGTCGTCGATATGAGGGTCCGGCGGCTGCCGGCGCAGCCTGCGCACCACGCGCCGGATCCAGTGCTCGATGTCGTCGACGTAGGTGAACACCGCCGGCACCACCAGCAGGCTCAGCACCGTCGAAGTGATCAGCCCGCCGATCACCGCCATCGCCATCGGCGAGCGGAAGCTCGAGTCGGCCGCGCTCCAGCCGAAGGCGATCGGCGCCATGCCGGCGCCCATGGCCAGGGTGGTCATGATGATCGGCCGCGCGCGCTTGTGGCAGGCGTCGAGCAGCGCCTCCCAGCGGTTCATGCCGTGGTCGCGGCGCGCCACGATCGCGTACTCCACCAGCAGGATCGAGTTCTTGGTCGCGATGCCCATCAGCATGATCAGGCCGATCAGCGAGGGCATCGACAGCGCCTTCTGCCCCAGCAGCAGGCCGACGAAGGCACCGCCCAGCGCGAGCGGCAGCGCGCACAGGATCGTCACCGGGTGCAGGAAGTCCTTGAACAGCAGCACCAGCACGATGTAGATGCACAGCACGCCGGTCAGCATCGCCAGGCCGAAGCTGTTGAACAGCTCGGTCATCACCTCGGCGTCGCCGACCTCGGTCACGCGCACGCCCGGCGGCAGGTTGCGGATCGAGGGCAGGGCCATCGCGGCGTTCTTCGCGTCGCCCAGGCCGACCGAGGAGAGTTCGATCTCGAAGTTGACGTTGCGCGAGCGGTCGTAGCGGTCGATCACGGCCGGGCCGCCCTCGACCGTGAGCTGCGCCACCTGGCCCAGCATCACCGGGCCGCGGCTGCCGGGCACGGTCAGGCGCTCGAGCAGCGCCAGGTCCTGCCGCGCGCTGTCCTCGAGCTTCACCAGGATCGGCACCTGGCGCTGCGCGAGGTTGAGCTTGGGCAGCGACTGGTCGTAGTCGCCCAGGGTGGCCACGCGCAGCGTCTCGGCGATCGCGCTGCTGGTCACGCCCAGGTCGGCGGCGCGCGCGAAGTCGGGGCGCACCGCGATCTCGGCCGGATCAGGCTCGCGGTGGAAGTGATGTTGCCCAGGCCCGCGATGGTGCGCAGGTCGCGTTCCACGTCGCGCGCGGCGCCCACCAGCGTGGCCGGATCGTCGCCCGACAGCGAGAGGATGTACTTCTCGCCCGAGCCGCCCAGGCCCACGGTACTGCGCACGCCGGGCAGGGTTTCCAGCGCGCGACGGATCTCGTTCTCGATCACCTGCTTGCGCGGCCGGTCGCCGCGCGGGTCGAGCTTCACCGTCAGCGTGGCCTTGCGCGTCTCGGGCGTGCCGAAGTTCGCGAACGGATCGCCGCCCGCGCTGCCGCCGCCCACGGTGGTGTAGACGCTGCGCACATGGCGGATCTTCATCAGCCGGTTGCGCGTCTCCTCGGCCGTGGCCTGCGTCTGCGCCAGCGTGGCGCCGGGCGCGAGCGACAGGTAGACCTGGGTCTGCGAGTTGTCGTCGGGCGGGATGAAGCCGGTCTTCAGCAGCGGGATCATCGCCAGCGAGCCGAAGAAGAACAGCGTGGCCAGCACCATGGTCGCGAAGCGGTGCGTCATGCACCAGGTGACCCAGCGCATGTAGACCGACAGCCAGCGCGGCTCCTTCTCCTGGTCGACGATGGGCTTGAGCAGGTAGGCGGCCATCATCGGCGTGAGCACCCGCGCCACCACCAGCGAGGCGAATACCGCGAGCGAGGCGGTCCAGCCGAACTGCTTGAAGAACTTGCCGGCCACGCCGCTCATGAAGGCCGTGGGCAGGAACACCGCGATCAGCGTGAAGGTGGTGGCGATCACCGCCAGCCCGATCTCGTCGGCCGCCTCCATCGCCGCGTCGTAGGGCGACTTGCCCATGCGCAGGTGGCGCACGATGTTCTCGACCTCCACGATCGCATCGTCGACCAGGATGCCGATCACCAGCGACAGCGCCAGCAGCGACACCACGTTGATCGAGAAGCCCAGCAGGTGCATGCCGATGAAGGCCGGGATGGCCGACATCGGCAGCGCCACGGCCGAGACGAAGGTGGCGCGCATGTCGCGCAGGAACAGCCACACCACCAGCACCGCGAGGATGGCGCCCTCGTACAGCAGATGCAGCGAGCCGTCGTATTCCTCCTGCACCGGCTCCACGAAGTTGAAGGCCTCGGTGAGCTCGATGTCGGGGCGCTGGGCCTTGAGCTCGTCGAGCGCCTTGTGCACCAGCGCGCCCACTTCCACCTCGCTGGCGCCGCGGCTGCGCGCCACCTCGAAGCCCACGACCGGCTTGCCGTCGAGCAGCGCGGCCGCGCGCGGCTCGGCGATGGTGTCGCTGATGCGCGCCACCTGATCGAGGCGCACGCGCCGGCCGTCCGACAGCGCGATCTGCATCGCGTTGAGCTGGTCGGCCGAGGTCACGGTGGCGAGCGTGCGCACCGGCTGCTCGCTGCCCGAGAGGTCGAAGCGGCCGCCCGCGCTCTCCACCTGCACCTGGCGCAGCTGGCGCGAGATGTCGGCGGCGGTGGCGCCGAGCGCCTGCAGCTTGTTCGGGTCGATGTCCACGTGCACCTGGCGCGTGACGCCGCCCACGCGCGAGACCGCGCCCACGCCGGGCTGCGCGAGCAGCTTCTTGCTCACGTCGTTGTCGACGAACCACGACAGCGCCTCGGCGTCCATGTGGCTCGAGGCGATGGTGAAGGCCAGCACCGGTTGGGCCGCGAAGTCGAGCTTGGTGATGACCGGGTCGCGCACGTCGGCCGGCAGGTCGGCGCGCACCTTCTGCACCGCCGAGCGCACGTCGTCCACGGCCTCCTGCACCGGCTTCTCGAGCCGGAACTCGACGATCAGCGTGACCGCGCCGTCCTGCACCTTGGTCGTGATGTGCTTGAGGCCCTGCACGGTGGCGATCGAGTTCTCGATCTTGCGCGCGACGTCGTTCTCGAGCTGCGAGGGCGCGGCGCCCGGCAGCGAGGCCGAGACGGTGACGGTCGGCAGGTCGATGTCGGGGAAGTTCTGCACCTTCATCGCGTTGAAGGACAGCAGCCCGCCGAAGGTGAGCAGCACGAACAGCATCACCGCCGCGATGGGGTTGCGGATGGACCAGGCGGAAACGTTCATGGCGGTTTCTCCGGGGCTGGCTTACTTGCCGTTGCCGGCGGGCTGCGCGGCCGAGGCGGCCGGTGCGGGGGCGGCGGCGGGCGCCGTGCCCTTGGCCGCGGCGGGCGCATCGACCACCTTCACCAGGTCGCCGTCGTTGAGGAAGCCCGCGCCCTGGACCACCATGCGCGCGCCCTGCGGCAGCGCGCTCGTGATCTCCACGCGGTCGCCGACACGGCGGCCGGTCTGCACCTTGAGCTGCGAGACGCGGTTGTCGTCCTTCAGCAGGAACAGGTTGTTGAAGCCGTCGCGCGGCACGATCGCGCTCTGCGGCACCGTGGGCGCGCTGCTGCGGCCGAGCTCGAAGTCGCCGCGCGCGAACATGCCGGCCTTGATGCCGGTGTTCTGCTGCACCGGCGGCAGGTCGACGTAGACCAGCGCCGCGCGCGTCTGCGGATCGACCGTGGGCGCGATGCTGCGCACCTTGCCCTGCACCTGCGCGCCGCTGGCGCCCACCACGAACACCGGCGTGCCGAGCGCGATGCGCGCGATCTCGGCCGAGGTGACCTCGGCGCGCCATTCGAGTCGGCCCTGGCGGATCAGCCGGAACAGCTCGGTGCCGGCCGACACCACGCTGCCCACGGTGGCGCTGCGCGCGGAGATCACGCCGTCGTCGGGCGCCAGCACCTGCGTGTTGCGGCCGCGCACCTGCTGCGCCGCCAGCACCGCCTCGGCGGCCTCGACGCGCGCCTTCGCGGTCTGCTCGCTGGTCTGGTACTGGTTGATCTGCTGCTGGCTCAGCGCGCCCGTGGCCTGCAGGGTGCGCGCACGCGCCGCGTTGCCGGCCGCGTCGGCCGCGGTGGCGCGGGCCTCGGCCAGCGAGGCCTTGGCCTGCGCGATGTCGGCCTGCACCGTCTCGGGCGAGAAGGTGGCGAGCACCTGGCCCTTCTTCACCAGGTCGCCGACGTTGACGCGCACCTCGGCCAGCCGCAGCCCGTTCGATTCGGAACCGACGCTGGCCTCCTGCCAGGCCGCGACATTGCCGTTGGCCGCCAGCGTCACCGCGAGTTCGGTGGTCTCGGGCTGGCCGATGGTGACCGTGAGCACGGGCCGCGCCGGGGCGGCCTTGCCGTCCTTCGCGGCCGCCTGCTGCCCCTGCTGCGCAGGCGCGTCCGCGGACTTGCCGCGGCCGAACAGGAACAGCGCCGCGGCGATGGCGGCCACAGCGACCAGGACGACGATGAGGGTGGTGCGGGAGGGGCTTTTCATGGCGACGTCGCGACCTTGGCGGCCGGGGTGGAGGAGCGGTAGATGGTGAGGGTGCGGCCCGGCGTGGTGATGATGGTCACGGGGACGCGCTGGGGCGTGGCTTCGGCTTCGGCGGCCGCGGTGCCGGGGCGGGTCCAGCCGCCGCCCATGGAGCGGTACAGCGCGACCCAGGCCTCGGCGCGCTCGCGCTGCAGCGAGACGCGCGCGGTCTGCGCGCTGAACAGCGTGCGGCGCGCATCCTCGAGCTCGAACAGGCTCGCCAGGCCGCTGTCGAAGCGCGCCTGCGTGGCGTTGAACGAGGCCTGGTAGTTCTGCACCGCGGCGTCGGCGTCGCCGGTGCGCGCATCGGTGGCGTCGAGGTTGACCAGCGCCTCCTCGACCTCGCGCACCGCCTGGCGCACGTTGGCGCGGTAGAGCGCCACGGCTTCGGTGTAGCGCGCCTTGGCCGCGTCGGCATTGGCCGCGCGCGCGCCGCCGTCGAGCAGCGGCACGGTGAGCGCCACCGGGCCGACGGTCCAGGTCTCGATCGATTCGCGGAAGCCGCTGACGCGAAAGCCCGTGCGGCCGATGTTGCCGGAGATGGTGAGCCGCGGATAACGCTCGGCCTCGGCCGAACCCACCTCGGCGCTGGCCGCGGCCACGCCGAGTTCGGCCGCATAGACGTCGGGCCGCTGGGCGATGGCGTTGGCCGGCACGCTGTCGATGCGGCCCACGGCCGGCAGCGCGCGCTGCGCGGGCGCGGCCGCGAGCCGGGTCTCGAGCTCGGTCTCGGCGATGCCGGTGAGCGCCACCAGCGCCTTGCGCTGCACCGCGCACTGCGCGCGCTGCTGCGTCAGCCGGCCCGAGGCGTCGGAGGCGCTGGCGCGCGCGAGCGCGGCGTCGGCCGGCGCGGTGAAGCCGGCGCGCATCGACAGGTCGGTCAGGCGCGCGGTCTCGCCGCGCGAGCGGGTGTCGGACTCGGCCACGCGCAACTGCTGCTGGCAGGCGCGCTCCGCGAAGTAGGCGTTGGCGGTCTCGGCCGCGACCGAGACGCGCGCCTCGTGCCACTTGGCATCGGCGCTGCGCTCGCGCTGCACGGCCGCGTCGCGGTCGGCGCGCAGGCGGCCGAACAGGTCGATCTCCCACTTGGTCTGCAGGCCGGCCTGCAGCGTGGTGATCGGCGTGGTGGCCGAGGTGCTGCCGGAGCCCGAGCTGGCGCCGCCGGAAGCGCCGGCGGCACCGCTGCTGCCGCCGGGAGCGCCGCCCGTCAGCCCCGCGGTGCCCCGGCTCGCCGAGGCCGTGCCATCGAGGCTGGGCAGCAGCGCGGCACCGGCCTGCACGCGGGTCGAGCGCGCCTCCGCCAGCCGCGCCGCGGCGCTCGCCACGTTGGGGCTCGCGCCCTCGGCGGCCGCGATCAGGTCGACCAAAAGCGGATCGTCGAGCTGGCGCCACCATCCGGTCAACTGGGCCAGCGAGCCGCCATGCGGCAGCGGCGCGTGCCATTGCGCGGGGGCGGGCGCGCCGACCGTGGCGGGCGGCCGGGTCAGGCCGCAGCCGGCGAGGCCGGCGGCCAGGCCGAGTCCGAGGCCTGCCCGCAGGCAGAGGAGGGCGATCGGTCGTGGAACTCGTCTCATGCTGTCTTTCTCCCGGAGCGGGATGGAGGGCGGGGCGATCGCGCGCGCGCGGGCGGCACCGGGTCGGCGGCGCGGCGCCGCGCTTCCGCCTCGACCAGCGCGAGCGCGTAGCCGGCCAGGCGCCGGGCCCAGGTGTCGACGGCGCGCGGCGTGTCGAGCAGCGCGGGACGGATCGCCTCGATCACGTCCTGGCTCACGAACAGCTGCATCGCGAGGCCCGTGATCGCGAAGGTCAGCCGGTGGATGTCGTCGTCGGCGCGCGCCACGCCGAGATGGCGGCACAGCATCGCGGCGATGGCGCGGTGCGGGTCCTTGATGTCGCGCTCGAGCTCCTTGGCCCACAGGCTCGTGGGCTCGAGCATCTCGCGCATGTGCAGGTGGATGCACTGGCGCACCACCTCGCCCTGGTCGAAGGGCTCGACCATCTTGGCGAAGAAGATGCGCAGCGATTCCTCGAGCGAGAGGCCGGGCGCGGCGTACAGCGCCACGAAGTCGCCCGCGTTGCCGCCCATGGGCTCGCTGAAGGTGGCGGCGTAGAGGCCGGCCTTGTCGCCGAAGTAGTAGCTGATGGCCGAGATGTTGACCCCGGCCTCGCGCACGATCTCGCGCGTGGAGGTCTTGGCGAAGCCCTTCTGCGCGAACAGCCGCAGCGCGGTGTAGAGCAGCCGCTGGCGCGCCTCGGCGCCGTCGCTGCGCGGCGCGCGCGGGACGGCGGCGCTCTTGCGCGCCGGCTCCGTCGATGGAGGAAGCGTGGACTTCATGCGGGCGATTACACCATGCTTCAAATCAAACGATTGATTAACTTAGGCCGGCCTGAACCCATGCTGAAGGTCTCCTGAAGACGGGAGCGGCGCGGGCCGCTGGGGCGCGAGGGAAACGGGGGGCGGGGCGCGTGGGTGGCGGGGGAGGGCGCCCGGCGCTGCCGGGCGGCGGCACCCCGGGGCATTCTGACCCGCCGGCGCCGGCCGGCGATGCCGGATTTGTTGCGGATTGATGCAGGCTACGATCCGCGCATGCCTGCCCCTACCGCCGCCGCGGCCGCCGCGCCCTCCGCCCTGCCGCTCGATGCCGACGGCATCCTCGCGCTGGCCGCGCGTTCCATGTTCCACCTGTTCTCGCGCATGAGCCAGGGCATGTTCCTGGTCGACCGCAGCGGGCGCATCGTCTGGGTCAACGAGGGCTACCGGCGCTTCCTGCCCGCGCTGGGCTTCTCGTCGATCGACCAGTTCCTCGGCCACATGGTGGAGGACGTGATCCCCAACACCCAGATGCGCCGCGTGCTCGAGACCGGCGAGCCGATCCTCATCGACCTCTTGACCAACAAGGCCGGCACCTTCGTCGTGAGCCGCATCCCGCTGCGCGAGGAGCGTGCCGACGGCGCGGGCGAGGTGATCGGCGCCATCGGTATCGTGCTGTTCGACCAGCCCGAGACCACGCTGCAGCCGCTGATCAGCAAGTTCGCGCTGCTGCAGCGCGACCTCGACGATGCGCGGCGCGAGCTCGCGAGCCAGCGCAACAACCCGCTCTACCAGCAGGCGGCCGAGGGCCAGCGCCGTTCCAAGTACACCTTCGCGAGCTTCATCGGCAGCAGCCCGGCTGCGGTCGAGGTCAAGCGCCATGCGCGCCGCGCGGCGCAGTCGGCGAGCCCGGTGCTGCTGCTCGGCGAGACCGGCACCGGCAAGGAGCTGCTCGCGCACGCGATCCATGCGGCCTCGGCGCGCGCCCGGGGCCAGTTCGTGAGCCTCAACATCGCGGCCGTGCCCGACACCCTGCTCGAGGCCGAGTTCTTCGGCGTCGCGCCCGGTGCCTTCACCGGCGCCGACAAGCGCGGGCGCGAAGGCAAGTTCAAGCTGGCCGACGGCGGCAGCCTGTTCCTCGACGAGATCGGCGACATGCCGCTGGGCCTGCAGGCCAAGCTGCTGCGCGCGCTGCAGGAGGGGGAGATCGAGCCGCTCGGTTCGAACAAGCTGATTCCCTTCGACGCGCGCGTGATCGCCGCCACCTCGCGCGACCTGCCCGAGCTGGTGCGCCGCGGCCAGTTCCGCGAGGACCTCTACTACCGCCTCAACGTGCTGCCGCTGCGCGTGCCGCCGCTGCGCGAGCGGCGCTCCGACATCCCGGCGCTGGTCGAGGCGCTCGGCGAGGACATGGCGCTGCGCAGCGGCGAGGCCCCGCCCGAGCTCACGCCCGATGCGCTCGCGCTGCTGGCCGGCCAGCACTGGCGCGGCAACATCCGCGAGCTGCGCAACGTGCTCGAGCAGGTGACCATGCGCAGCGACTCGCAGCGCATCGACGCGGCGCAGCTCGAGCGCATCCTGCGCGAAGCCGGCCTCGAGCAGATCGCGCAGCCCGCCGCGCTGCGCGACGCCCACGACGCCGACGAGGAGGCCGCGCTGCTGCGGCCGCTCGCGCAGCAGGTGGCCGAGCTCGAGCGCCGCGCGATCGGCGCGGCGCTGGCGGCGACCGGGGGGAACAAGCTCGCGACCTCGCGCCTGCTGGGCATCTCGCGGGCGACCTTGTACGAACGCATGACGAACCAGGCGGATTGACCCGCGCGCCGAGCGCAGACCACGAAGGAGGAGAGCATCGATGAAGGGCTTGTTGACGCGATTGAAGGGGGCGCTGGGCCGGCCGGCGCCAGGCCGCGCCGAGGAGGCCGGGCAGGGCGAGCGGGTCCTGGTCAACGCCTACTGCACGCGTGCCGATGTACCGGCGCTCGAGTTTCCCCATGCCCTGCAGGGTCGCCGCGATCTGTCGGATCCCGAACTCGCGCCCCACCTGGCCGGCTTCGTCGGCTACGTGCTGAGCCGCGGCGACGGCACGATGTCGCGCAACCGCTATCACGTGATGCGTCATGTCCAGCGCGTGCGCCAGCACCTGAGCCTGTCGATCGACGAGGGCCTGCTCGATGCGTTCTCGGACTGGGCCGTGCGCGCGAATGCGATCGTGTTCCTGCCCGACGGCAGCATCCGCGATCCCCGGGGGCGCATCCTCCTGTCGGCGGCGGGCGAGGCGCCCGATGGCGAAGCCGCGCTGCCCTATCCGGCCGAGGCCCGGGAACGCAAGGCGCGCACCGAGGCAGCGCTCGCGGCGCGCGGCATCGAGGTCCCGCGGCACCTGCCGCCGCTGGTCTGCGAGCCCGAGCTGCGGCTGCGCGCGCCCCAGGAGATCGCGGGCCGGGCCTTCGCGCTGCTGGCGGTAGCGGCGCGGGCCGAGTCCCTCGCGAGCAAGGAGCCGCTGGCGCCCGAGGACCTGTTCGAGCGGCTGCCCTCGGCACGGGCGCATCTCACGCCGGCGGAGCAGGCTTTCCTCTCGGACCCCGAACCGCTGGCGTCCGATGTGGTCCAGTTCGGCTGGCGCTACGAATGCCTGTATCTGCTCGAGTGGGCGATGGGCCTGGTCGATGCGCTGCCTTTTCCCGGCGCGATCTGCGACGTGCCGCTCGCCGCGCGCACGATGCTGGAAGCCCGCGACCTGCCGGGCGCGCTGCGTTCGCTGCGCATGCGCGGCGAAGGCGAAATCCTCGATGCGCTCGACCTGCACTACCGCCTGCACTGGCGCGTACGCCAGGCCGGGCTCCAGCAGGTCCCCGTGCCGCCGGAACTCGATGCGGGCGTGATCGCCGAGCGGCATCGCGCCTTGAACTGGCTGGTGCGCTTCGAGGACCGCGAGTGGGACGAGGTCGACACGCCCACCTGACAATGCGGCCTCCATCCGCCTGCGAACCAGCCTTCCACCAGAGCCTCCCATGAAGACACCGATCCGCTCCCTCGTTCTCGCCGCATCGTGCGCCTGTGCCGGCGCCGCCCTGGCCGCGCCGCCCTGCGCCGACGAGGCGGTCTCGCGCGCGAAGAAGCTGCTGGTGTTCCATTTCGGCGAGGACGATCGCATCCGCGTCGGCTCCGAGGTCAAGGAGCTGCCGCCGCTGCGCAACCCGGCCAACAAGGCGCAGCAGTTCCGTGTGCTCGAGGTCTGGGGCTCGATCTACAAGGGCAACTACCGCATGCGGCTGATCTATCACGTGGCGGGCAAGGACTGCACGCTGATGGGCCAGGAAATCCTCGAGCATGCCAGCCTGTGAGCGTCCGCGCCCTGCGTTCCACCTTCGGCCCCAACTGCCACTGGTGCGGCCTGCCGATGGACTTCGAGGAGCCGCATGGGCGGCCCGAATCGGCCACCATCGAGCACCTGGTCGACGCCACGCTGGGCGGCGTGCGCTCGCCCAAGCACCGGCGGCTGGCCCATGCGGCCTGCAACCACGCGCGCAACGAATTCCGGCTGCAGGCCGAGCGGCAGTTCCGGCAGTGGCTCGAGGAGCGCCGGGCCTCCGCGAAAACCCTGACTGAAGAATAGACAGTCGCCTGAAATTCAGACACAACAACTGTTCTGAATTCAGCCGAATCGCGCTTTCCCCGAATGAAGAAACCTTTGTTATCAACGGTTTAGCGCGTGGCACGAAGTGTGCAATATTCAGTCATCTTTATCAGGAGACAACGAATGAACCGTCGCCACCTCGTCGCCCTGGCCGCGCTCGCCGCCTGCGCCGCCGCCGCACCCGCCTGGGCCCAGTCCGGCGAGATCCGCATCGCCCACATCTACAGCAAGACCGGCGCGCTCGAGGCCTACGGCAAGCAGACGCAGACCGGCTTCATGATGGGCCTGAACTACGCCACCGAGGGCACGATGACCGTGGCGGGCAAGAAGCTGGTCGTGATCGAGAAGGACGACCAGGGCAAGCCCGACCTCGGCAAGTCGCTGCTGGCCGCGGCCTATTCCGACGACAAGGCCGCGCTGGCCGTCGGCCCGACCGCCTCGGGCGTGGCGCTGGCGATGCTGCCGGTGGCCGAGGAGTACAAGAAGATCCTGCTGGTCGAGCCTGCCGTGGCCGACTCGATCACCGGCGACAAGTGGAACAAGTACATCTTCCGCACCGGCCGCAATTCGAGCCAGGACGCGATCTCCAACGCGGTGGCCGTCGACAAGGCCGGCGTGACGGTCGCCACGCTGGCGCAGGACAACGCCTTCGGCCGCGACGGCGTGAAGGCCTTCGGTGCCGCGCTCAAGAAGGCCAAGCTGGTCCACGAGGAGTACCTGCCGCCCGCCACCACCGACTTCACGGCCGGCGCCCAGCGCCTGATCGACAAGCTCAAGGACCAGCCGGGCCGCAAGATCATCTGGATCGTCTGGGCCGGCGCGGGCAACCCGTTCAAGATCGTCGACCTCGACCTCAAGCGCTACGGCATCGAGATCGCCACCGGCGGCAACATCCTGCCGGCCATGGCGGCCTACAAGGCGCTGCCGGGCATGGAAGGCGCGGCCTACTACTACTTCGGCATTCCGAAGAACCCGGTGAACGAGGCGATGGTCGCGGCGCACTACAAGGAATTCAAGACGCCGCCGGACTTCTTCACGGCCGGCGGCTTCTCGGCCGCGATGGCGGTGGTGACGGCGCTCAAGAAGACCAACGGCGACACCAACACCAACAAGCTCATCGGCACCATGGAAGGCATGAGCTTCGACACGCCCAAGGGCAAGATGACCTTCCGCAAGGAAGACCACCAGGCGATGCAGTCGATGTACCACTTCAAGATCAAGGTCGACCCGGCGTTCGCCTGGGGCGTGCCGGAGCTGGTGCACGAGATCAAGCCTGAAGAGATGGACATCCCGATCAAGAACAAGCGCTGAGTCCGGCGCTTCCCGCCACCCGAACGCGGCGCCGCGCGCCGCCCACCGTTTTCTTTCTCTTTCGCCCCGGATGGCCGCCGGGCGAAGCGCCAGCCTGCGTCCGCGGGCGGCGCGCTCCACGGCCGAGTCCTCGATCAGCCAAGCAGCGTTCTTACACCCATAACGGAAGGAGACAGCGATGCCAGCGATGAATTGGAACTGGAAGAGATTGGCCATGGCCGCGGCCATGGCGGTGGCCGCGCAGGGCGCGGCGGCGGCGGTGCCGCTGCCGGCGCTCGGCGCGAACCCGGCGGAGGTCAGCGTGTCCGGCCTGTCGGCCGGCGGCTTCATGGCGGTGCAACTGCACGTGGCCTATTCGGCCACCTTCAAGCGCGGCGCCGGCGTGGTGGCCGGCGGCCCGTACTACTGCGCCGAAGGCTCGGTGCTCAACGCCACCGGCCGCTGCATGACGCATGCGAGCAGCATCCCGGTGTCCACGCTCGTGAGCACCACCAACAGCTGGGCCGCCAGCGGCGCGATCGACCCGGTGTCGAACCTCACGGGCTCGAAGGTCTACCTGTTCTCGGGCACCTCCGACAACACGGTCAAGCAGCCGGTGATGGACGACCTCAAGACCTACTACCAGAGCTTCGTGCCGGCGGCCAACACGGTCTACAAGAACAACCTCGGCGCGGGCCACGCGATGGTCACCGACGATTACGGCGGCGCCTGCGCCACCACGGCCTCGCCCTACATCAACAACTGCGGCTTCGATCTCGCGGGCGAGATCCTCAAGCACCTCTACGGCCCGCTCAACGCGCGCAACAACGGCACGCTGGGCGGCAGCTTCACCGAGTTCAACCAGGGCGAGTTCTCGGGCGGCTCGGGCATGGCCGCCACCGGCTGGCTCTACACGCCCGCGGCCTGCGCGGCCGGCAGCGGCAACAGCTGCCGCGTGCACGTGGTGCTGCATGGCTGCAAGCAGAACTACACGGACGTGAGCGACCAGTACGTGAAGAAGACCGGCTACAACCGCTGGGCCGACACCAACAACATCGTGCTGGTCTATCCGCAGACCAGCACCGCGGCCACCAACAGCTGCTGGGACTGGTGGGGCTACGGCAGCGTCAACTACGCCAAGAAGTCCGGCCCGCAGATGGCGGCCGTCAAGGCCATGGTCGACCGCGTGACGGGCGGTGGAGGCGGCAGCGCGCTGCCCGCGCCCACCGGCGTGGGCACCTCGGGCGCGACCAGCACCAGCATGGTCATCGGCTGGACCGCCGTGGCCGGCGCCAGCGGCTACAACGTCTATCGCGGCGGCAGCAAGGTCAACGCCTCGCCGGTGACCGGCACCAGCTACACCGACACCGGCCTGGCACCCTCGACCAGTTACAGCTGGACCGTGACCGGCCTGACCGCGGCCAATGCCGAGGGCGCGATGTCGACCGCCGCCACCGGCACCACCACCGGCGGCAGCGGCGGCGGCGGCACCTGCTTCACCGCGAGCAACTACGCCCACACCGTGGCCGGCCGCGCCTATGCGCTGTGGGGCCTGACCTATGCCTACGGCTCGGGGCAATCGATGGGCCTGTGGAACATCTACGTGACCACCACGCTGAAGCAGACCGGCCCCAACTACTACGTGATCGGCAGCTGTTGAGGCCGGTCGACCTTCCTGGAATTTTCGTTTTCGCAATGACCAACGATGCTTGAGACCCGAGATCTGACCATCCGCTTCGGCGGGCACGTGGCCGTCAATGGCGTGAGCTGCGCATTCGCGCCGGGCACGCTGACGGCCATCGTCGGCCCGAACGGCGCGGGCAAGACCACCTACTTCAACCTGATCTCGGGCCAGCTCAAGGCGAGCGCGGGCACGGTGTCGCTCGACGGCCAGCCGCTGTCGGGGCTGTCGCCGTCGGCCCGCACCCGCGCCGGGCTGGGGCGGGCCTTCCAGCTCACCAACCTGTTCCCCAACCTCACGGTGCTGGAGAACGTGCGCCTCGCAGTGCAGGCCACGCGCGAGGGCGCGCACCGCCGCGGGCTCAACCTCTGGAGCATCTGGAGCGACCACGCGGCGCTGACCGCGCGCGCCGACGAGCTGCTGGCGCAGACCAACCTCAAGTCGCGCGAGCACGCCACCGTGGCCAGCCTGCCGCACGGCGACCAGCGCAAGCTCGAGGTGGCGCTGCTGATGGCGCTCGAGCCCAAGGTCTTTATGTTCGACGAGCCCACGGCCGGCATGAACGCGGCCGAGGCGCCCGTGATCCTCGACCTGATCCGCCAGCTCAAGCAGGACCGCAGCAAGACCATCCTGCTGGTCGAGCACAAGATGGACGTGGTGCGCGAGCTCGCCGACCGCATCATCGTGCTGCACAACGGCACCCTGGTGGCCGACGGCGATCCGGCCACCGTGATCGCCTCGCCGGTGGTGCAGGAAGCCTACCTGGGCATCGCGAAGGAGGCTGCTGCATGAGCACCAACCTGCTGACCCTCGAGGGCGTGCACACGCACATCGGGGCCTATCACATCCTGCATGGCGTCGACCTCGCCGTGCCCAAGGGCCAGCTCACGATGCTGCTGGGCCGCAACGGCGCGGGCAAGACCACCACCCTGCGCACCGTCATGGGCCTGTGGCATGCGTCGCAGGGCAGGGTGCGCTTCGGCGAGCGCGACATCACGGCCCTGCGCACGCCGCAGATCGCCGAGCTGGGCATCGCCTACGTGCCCGAGAACATGGGCATCTTCTCCGACCTCACGGTGAAGGAGAACATGCTGCTGGCCGCGCGAGGCGCGAAGAACGCGCAGCAGATGGACGACACGCGTTTGCAGTGGATCTTCAAGCTGTTCCCCGCGGTCGAGAAGTTCTGGAACCACCCGGCGGGCAAGCTCTCGGGCGGCCAGAAGCAGATGCTGGCCGTGTCGCGCGCCATCGTCGAGCCGCGCGAGCTGCTGATCGTCGACGAGCCCAGCAAGGGCCTCGCGCCGGCCATCATCAACAACATGATCGACGCCTTCGACGAGCTCAAGCGCAGCGGCGTCACGATCCTGCTGGTGGAACAGAACATCAACTTCGCGCTGCGCCTCGGCGATGCGGTCGCGGTGATGGACAACGGGCGCGTGGTGCACAGCGGCTCGATGGCGGCCTTCGCGGCCGATGCGCAACTGCAGCAGTCGCTGCTGGGACTCGCCCTATGAAAATCGAATTCGACTGGAAGCCGCTGCTGCTGGTGCCCGTCCTCGCGCTGGTCGCGCTGCCGCTCACCGGCTCGTTCTCGACCTGGCTCACGCTCACGGTCGCGGGCCTCGCGATGGGCATGATCATCTTCATCATCGCCTCGGGCCTCACCCTGGTGTTCGGGCTGATGGACGTGCTGAACTTCGGCCACGGCGTCTTCATCGCGCTGGGCGCCTTCGTGGCCAGCAGCGTGCTCGGCCTGATGGGCGACTGGACCGGCTCGCAGGAGCTGTGGCGCAACCTGGTGGCGGTCTTCCCGGCCATGCTGGTCGCGATGGCGGTGGCCGGCGCGGTCGGCCTGGCCTTCGAGCGCTTCATCGTGCGGCCGGTCTACGGCCAGCACCTGAAGCAGATCCTCATCACGATGGGCGGCATGATCATCGGCGAGGAACTGATCAAGGTGATCTGGGGCCCGGCGCAGGTTCCGCTGCCGCTGCCCGAGGCGCTGCGCGGCTCGCTGCTGGTGGGCGACGCGGCGATCAGCAAGTACCGGCTGCTCGCGGTGGCGGTGGGCGTGGTGGTGTTCGGCCTGCTGGCCTGGACCCTGAGCCGCACCAAGATCGGCCTGCTGATCCGCGCCGGCGTCCAAGACCGCGAGATGGTCGAGTCGCTCGGCTACCGCATCGGCCGCCTGTTCGTCGGCGTGTTCGTGGTCGGCAGCGCGCTGGCCGGCCTGGGCGGCGTGATGTGGGGCCTGTTCCAGCAGAACCTGGTGCCGCAGATGGGCGCGCAGGTCAACGTGCTGATCTTCATCGTCATCATCATCGGCGGCCTCGGCTCCACCGGCGGCGCGCTGCTCGGTGCGCTGCTCGTCGGGCTGATGACCAACTACATCGGCTTCGTGCTGCCCACGCTCACGCAGTTCGCGAGCATCTTCCTGATGGTGGCGGTGCTGCTGTGGCGTCCGCAGGGCGTATATCCGGTGGCGAACCGCTGAGGACCGAGCCATGTTCCTGAAACGACTCCTCTCCAACGACATGCCCCGAAGCCGCCTGCTGGCGGTGCTGCTGGTGGCGCTGTTCCTCGCGCTGGCCTTCGCGCCCTTCCTGTTCCCGGGCGTGAAGGCGCTCAGCGTCGCGGCCAAGATCCTGGTGTTCGTGGTGCTGGTCGCGAGCTTCGACCTGCTCTTGGGCTACACCGGCATCGTGAGCTTCGCCCACACCATGTTCTTCGGCATCGGTGCCTACGGCATCGCGATCTCGGCCTCGCGGCTCGGGCCCGACTGGGGCGCGGTGCTGGTGGGCCTGGGCGCCTCGCTCGCGGTCTCGCTGGTGCTCTCGTTCGCCATCGGCCTGTTCTCGCTGCGCGTGCGCGCGATCTTCTTCGCGATGATCACGCTGGCCGTGGCCTCGGCCTTCCAGACGCTGGCCTCGCAGCTGTCGGACTTCACGGGCGGCGAGGACGGCCTGACCTTCAAGCTGCCCGAGCTGATCTCGCCGAGCTTCGAGTTCGCGGAGGAACCCTTCCTCGGCGTCTCGCTCGACGGTCGCCTGCTGTGCTACTACCTGCTGTTCGTGGCGGCCGTGGTGCTGGTGCTGGCGATGCTGCGCATCGTCAACTCGCCCTTCGGCCGCGTGCTGCAGGCGATCCGCGAGAACGAGTTCCGCGCCGAGGCGATCGGCTACCGCGTGGTGGTCTACCGCACCACGGCCGCGGTGCTGTCGGCGCTGTTCGCCACGCTGGCCGGCGCCATGCTCGCGATCTGGCTGCGCTACAACGGCCCCGACACCTCGCTGAGCTTCGAGATCATGGTCGACGTCCTGCTGATCGTGGTGATCGGCGGCATGGGCACGATCTACGGCGCGGCCATCGGCGCCGTGCTGTTCGTGGTCGCGCAGAGCTATCTGCAGGACCTGCTGCGCATGGGCAGCGAGGCCGCGAGCGGCCTGCCGTGGCTCGCCGCGCTGCTGTCGCCCGACCGCTGGCTGCTGTGGCTCGGCGTGCTGTTCGTGCTGTCCGTCTATTACTTCCCCACCGGCATCGTCGGCAAGCTGCGGGCCCGCCGCGCCAGCGCCGTGCGATGAGCGACCTGATGACTTCCCGCATCGTTCCTTCCTCCCACTACGCACGGCTCGCGGGCCGCGAGATCCACTGGCTCGACTGGCCCGCGGCCGGGCCTGACCCGCAGGTGCTGATCGCCTGGCACGGCCTCGCGCGCACCGGCCGCGACATGGACGAGCTGGCCGAGCACTTCGCCGCGCGCGGCTTCCGCGTGATCTGCCCCGACACCATCGGCCGCGGCCTGAGCCAGTGGAGCCCGCTGCCCGACGAGGAGTACCGGCTCGCCTTCTATGCGCAACTGGCCGAGGCGCTGTGCGACGAGCTGCAGCTCGAGCGCGTGCACTGGGTCGGCACCTCGATGGGCGGCGCGATCGGCACCGTCTGCGCGGGCGGGCTGGTCGTGCCGCGCATGAAGGCGCGCATCGCCAGCCTGGTGCTCAACGACAACGCGCCCGAACTCGCGCAGGCCGCGATCGAGCGCATCCGCGCCTATGCCGGCAACCCGCCGGCCTTCGACACGGTGAGCGAGCTCGAGACCTTCTTCCGCGGCGTCTACAAGCCCTATGGCTGGCTCAGCGATGCGCAGTGGCGCCGGCTCGCCGAGACCTCGACGCGCCGGCTGCCCGACGGCCGCGTCACGCCGCACTACGACCCGGCCATGGTGCGCCAGTTCAGCACGCGCGAGGACGACTACCTGATCTGGCCGCACTACGACGCCATCGAGGCGCCGGTGCTGTGCCTGCGCGGCGCCGAGTCCGACCTGGTGCTGCCCGAGGTGGTCCAGGCCATGCGGCAGCGCGGCCCGGGCGCGGCGGGGCGGCTCGAGGTGGTCGAGATCCAGGGCTGCGGCCACGCGCCCGCGCTGAACGTGCCCGAACAACTGGAGTGCATCGAAGGGTTTATTCGCGCCGCGGGTCGCTGAGGGGACGGCGGCCTCCACAATCGCCGCCGGTCATCACCCCACAGCAACACTTAGAGGCATTCGCACCATGGCGCTTTCGATGTACGACATTTCCGTGCCGGTCTTCACCCGCGGGCTGGCCCAGCTTCGCCACGTGCTCGGCAAGGGTCTGGCCCATGCGCAGGCCAACGGCATCGATCCCTCGACCCTGGTCGATGCGCGCCTCGCGCCCGACATGCTCACGCTGGCCGGCCAGGTGCAGCGCGCGAGCGATGCCTGCAAGCTCGGCACCGCGCGCATCGCGGGCGTGACCGCGCCCAGCTTCCCCGACGAGGAGAAGAGCTACGACGAACTGCTGGTGCGCATCGCGAAGACCGAGGAGTTCCTGCTCGGCGTGGACCGCGCGCAGATCGACGGCCACGAGGACCGCCCGGTGGTCATCACCGCGCGCGGCACCGAGGTGCATTTCACCGCGCAGCGCTACCTGCTGCAGTTCGCGCTGCCCAACTTCTTCTTCCACGCCACCACCGCCTACGACGTGCTGCGCAACGCCGGCGTGCCGGTGGGCAAGATGGACTATCTCGGCAAGTTCTGAGGCCGTGAAGGCCGGCAGCCTTCACGCCGCCCGCATCGACAAGTGGCTCCACCCGGAGCCGCTCACCCTGCAGGGGCTGGCCGGCAAGGTGGTGCTGGTCGATTTCTGGACCTGCTCCTGCATCAACTGCATCCGCACCTTGCCGCACGTGGTGCGCTGGTACGAGAAGTACAGGGACCAGGGCTTCGTGGCGGTGGGCGTGCATTCGCCCGAGTTCGCCTACGAGAAGTCGACGCGCAACGTGCAGGACGCGATCAAGCGCTTCGGCATCGCTACCCGGTGGCGCAGGACAACGGCTTCACCACCTGGAAGGCCTGCGACAAACTCAGCGGGTGGTCCAGCCCGCCAGATGCCGCTCGGCGATGTCGGCGAGCGCGTCGATCCAGGCCGGGCCGTCGTTGAGGCAGGGGATGTAGCTGAACTGCTCGCCGCCCGCATGCAGGAAGGCCTCGCGGCCTTCCATCGCGATCTCCTCGAGCGTCTCGAGGCAGTCGGCCGGAAAGCCGGGGCAGGCCACGTCGACGCGCTTCACGCCCGCGGCGCCGAGTTCGCGCAGCGTGGGTTCGGTGTAGGGCTCGAGCCACTTCGCCTTGCCGAAGCGCGACTGGAAGGTCACGCGGTACTGCGCGGGCGCGAGGCCCAGGCGCGCGGCGAGCAGGCGCGCGGTCTCGAGGCACTGCGACTGGTAGGGATCGCCGAGCTCGATGTTGCGCGCGGGAATGCCGTGGAAGCTCAGCAGCAGCACCTCGCCGCGGCCCTGGTCCTGCCAGTGCGCCTCGATGCGCCCTGCGAGCGCCGCGATGTAGCCGGGGTCGTCGTGGAACTGGTTGACGAAGCGGAACTCGGGCACGCTGCGCTGCGCGCGGCTCCAGTCGTTGACGGCGTCGATCACGCTCGCGGTGGTGGTGGCCGAGTACTGCGGATAGCCCTGCAGCACGAGCACGCGCTCGACGCCCTCATCCTGCAGCGCATCGAGCCGCGCGCCGATCGAGGGATTGGCATAGCGCATCGCGTCGCGCACCGCCACGCGGTGGCCGCGCCGGCTGAGCGTGTCGCCCAGGCGCTGCGCCTGCCGTTCGCTCCAGACCTTGAGCGGCGAGCCCTCGGGCAGCCAGATGCTCGCGTACTTGGCGGCCGACTTCGCGGGCCGCACGCGCAGGATGATGCCGTGCAGGATCGGCAGCCAGAGCAGGCGCGGGATCTCGACCACGCGCGGGTCGCCGAGGAAGTCCGCGAGATAGCTGCGCACGGCGCTGGCGGTGGGGGCATCGGGCGAGCCGAGGTTGCACCAGAGGACGGCGGTGTTGCGGGGGGCGTTGCCGGGGACGGGCGAGGGACTTGGAGGCATGCGATATTCTCGGGCATGACTTCTCGACCCCACGGTCCCCGCGAGCAGCGCGCCGCTCGATCTCGAGCGCATCAGCGCCATCACCCTCGACCTCGACGACACCCTCTGGCCGATCTGGCCGACCATCGAGCGCGCCGAGGCCGTGCTGCATGCCTGGCTGCTGCGCGAGGCGCCGAAGACGGCCGCCTTGCTGGTCACGCCGGGCGTGCTGCGCGAGCTGCGCGAAGCCACGGCCAAGGAGCGTTCCGACCTCGCGCACGACCTGAGCGCGCTGCGCCGCGAATCGATACGCACCGCGCTGCGCCGCGCGGGCGAGGACCCGGCGCTGGCCGACCCGGCCTTCGATGCCTTCTTCGCCGAACGCCAGCGCGTGACGCTCTACGACGATGCGCTGCCCGCGCTCAAGTGGCTCAGCGAACGCTATCCGCTGGTGGCGGTGTCGAACGGCAATGCCGACATCCACAAGACCGGGGTGGGGCGCTGGTTTCGCACCGCCTTCAATGCGCGCGCCTTCGGCAGCGGCAAGCCGCATGCGCCGATCTTCCGCGCCGCCGCGGCCTCGGTCGGCCTGCTGCCCAAGGACGTGCTGCACGTGGGCGACGATGCCGAGCTCGACGTGGTGGGCGCGCTCAATGCCGGCATGCAGGCGGCCTGGCTGGTGCGCGACGAGCGGCCCTGGGTGCATGGCGCGCGGCCGCAGCTGATCGTGCCGAACCTGCACGCGCTGTGCGTGGCGCTCGGCGCTTGAGCCTTACCCGAAGACCGGGCGGAAGAAGCTGCGCTCGTAGCTGAGGAAGCAACGCGTTTCCTCGGCATAGCGGAAGGCGGCCTGGCAGTCGGCGTCCTGCATCGAGTCGGCGCGGTACTGCTCGTAGGCCGCGAGGCTGGGAAAGCTGAACATCGCGAGCGCCACGTTGCTGACGCCCTCCGAGGGCAGGAAGTAGCCGTGGTGCTGGCCGCCGAACTTCTCGACCAGCGGGATCCAGAGCTTGCCGTAGTGCTCGAACTCCCTGAGCTTGTAGGGGTCGACGATGTAGCGCAGGTAGCAGGTGACCATGGTTCGTCCCGGGAGAGGGTGGGCCGTGAGGGCAATTTCCGCCGCGGCTGCGGCGAACGGGTTGCCCGACTATAGTTTTGCTTCCCCGGCCTGCGGCGCGAGCGCGCCGCGCGAAAGCTCCCCATGCATCTGTCCAACTGGCTCCTCTTCTGCGGCGTGACCCTGCTCGTCGCCTTCACGCCCGGCCCCGCGGTGCTGCTGGCGGTGTCGAACTCGATGTCCGTGGGCCCGCGCCGCGCGATGATCAGTTCGCTGGGCAATGCGTTGGGGCTCTTCATGGTGTCGGCCGCCGCGATGGCCGGGCTGGGCGTGGTGCTCTCGACCTCGGCCCATGCCTTCATGGTGCTGAAGCTGGCGGGCGCGGCCTACCTGATCTACCTGGGCATCAAGCAGTGGCGCAGCCAGGGCAGCGTGTTCGCCGACCTGCAGGGTGCTTCGGCGGCGGGCTCGCCGCGCTCGAGCTGGCGCCTGTTCGGTCATGGCCTGACGGTGGCGCTGACCAATCCGAAGAGCATCCTGTTCTTCTCGGCGCTGTTCCCGCAGTTCCTCACGCAGGATGCGCCGATCGCCACCCAGTTCGCGGTGCTGACCACCACCTTCGCCGCCGCCTCGGTGCTGTCGCACGCCTTCTACGTGCTGCTCGCGCGCCTGCTGCGCAAGCAGCTGTCGGACCCGCGCCGCACGCGGCTGTTCAACAAGGTCTCGGGCGGCGCCTTCGTGCTGCTGGGGCTGAGCCTGCTGCGGTTGCGCAACAAGGCGGCGGCTTAGTCGAGGCCGAAGCGCTCGCGCAGCGCGGCGCAGAAATCGGCCGTGCCGCTCAGCGAGAAGGCCAGGGTCTCGAAGCGCGCATCGTCGCGCGTGTGCTGCAGGTCGTGGTCCCAGGTCGCTCCTTCGTCGAGCGCGCCGCGCGCATCGGGAAAGGCGGCCTCGGCCCAGGCCAGCACGCGATCGATCTCGGCTTGCACCTCGCCCACGCGCTCGGGCGCGACCGAGGCCATCGCATCGAAGCTGCCATGGCCATCGGCGTCCTCGCTGTAGTCGAAGTCGAGGTAGCGCAGCTCGGTGCTCATGCGGTCATCCTTGCCGCTGCCAGGCCGCTGAGCACCGCGCCCTCGAGCGTGGCGGGGTAGGGGCCTGCCACGTAGTCGCCGCAGGCCAGCAGGCCGGGCGCGATGGTCGCGGGCGGACGGGCCAGCCCGGGCGTGCAGGCGAAGGTCGCGCGCTTCTCGACCACGGTCTGCACGACGCGCAGGCCGGCCTGGCCCAGTTGCGCGGCCGCCTGCGCGAGCGCCTGCGTCTCGAGCAGCTCGCGCGGCGTCTCGTTGGCGCTCACGACCATCGCGAGCACGCCGGGCAGGCCGCAGAGCCGGTCCTTGTCGAACACGAACTGGGCCGGTGCCGTGGCCGAGTCGCTGCGCAGCGCGAGCATCGGTTCGGCCAGCGGCCTCGCGCCGCGCAGGTAGATCGTGGCGATGGCCTCGAAGCGCAGTGCTTCGGTGCTGGCGCACCAGGCCTCGGCCGGCAGGCCGCTGGCGCGCACCAGCCGGGCGGCATCCCAGGGCGCGCAGGCCAGCACCACGCGGTCGAAGGCTTGGCCGTCGACGCGCCAGCCCTTCGCCTCGGGCGCGATCGCGCGCACGCGCTGGCCGATGCGCAGGCTCGCGGCATGCGCGCGCAGCCAGGCGAGCGCCGCATCGGGCAGCAGCGCGCCGAGGTCGGCGCGCGGCAGCAGCAGGTCGGCGCCGCCGCTGCCGCTGAAGAGGGCATCGTGGAGCACGCGCAGGAAGACCTGGCCGCTCGATTGCGCGACGGGGGTGTTGAGCGCCGAGACGCACAGCGGCTCGATCAGCTCCTGCATCACGCGCGGCGTGAGGCCCGCGCAGAGCTCGGCCACGGTGGTGGAGGCGTCGCAGCGAAAGCCCTTGAGGCGCCAGCCGATCGCGGTGCGCAGCAGCGCGGACTTGTCGCGCCAGGTCCAGCCGCGCGCCCGGAAGATGCCCGCGAGCAGGTCGAGCGGCGCGGGCAGGCGCGGCAGCTGCAGGCCGCCGCCATCGGCGAAGCGCAGCGACAGCGGCAGGCGCAGCAGCGCCCGCTCGGGATCGACGCCGACATCGCGCATCAGCTGCAGCGTGGCGGCATAGGCGCCGATCAGGATGTGCTGGCCGTTGTCGAGCGCCATGCCGTGCATGTCGTCGACGCGGCGGGCGCGGCCGCCAGCGTTGGGCGCGGCCTCGAACACGGTGACCGCGTGGCCCTGGCGCACGGCCTCGACCGCGCAGGCCAGGCCGGCCCAGCCGGCCCCGACGACCGCCAGCCTCACAGCCGGCCCAGCGCCTGCACCTTCCAGGCCAGCCACAGCTTGCGCACGGGCGTGAGGCTCACGCGCTGGTTCAGCACCTGGAAGTCGTCGCGCTCGATCTCGCGCAGCAGGGTGCGGTAGATGCTGGCCATCATCAGGCCCGGTTTCTGCGCGCGGCGGTCGGCCGCGGGCAGCAGCGCCAGCGCCTCGTCGTAGGCGGCATGGGCGCGCTGGGCCTGGAACTTCATCAGCGCGACGAAGCGCTCGGAATGCACGCGGTTGAGGATCTCGTGCGCCTTGACCTCGTGCTTCTGCAGGTCGTTGACCGGCAGGTAGATGCGTCCGCGCAGCGCGTCCTCGCCCACGTCGCGGATGATGTTGGTGAGCTGCAGCGCGAGGCCGAGCTTGTGCGCGTAGGCGGTGGTCTGCGCCTCGGTCTGGCCGAAGATGCGCGCCGCCACCTCGCCCACCACGCCCGCCACCAGGTGGCAATAGCGCGCGAGGCCGGGGAAGTCGAGGTAGCGGGTCTGCTCGAGGTCCATCTGGCAGCCCTCGATGACCTGGTCGAGCTGGCGCGCCTCGATGCCGTAGGCCGCCACGTGCGGCATCAGCGCCTGCATCACCGGATGGTGCGGCGTGCCCGCGAAGGCCTGGGCGACCTCGGTGCGCCACCAGGCGAGCTTGGTGGCGGCCACGCCGGGGTCGCTGACCTCGTCGACCACGTCGTCGACCTCGCGGCAGAAGGCGTAGAAGGCGGTGATGGCCGCGCGCCGCGGCTTGGGAAGGAACAGGAAGGCGTAATAGAAACTGCTGCCCGAGGCGGCGGCCTTGTCTTGCACGTATTGCTCGGGATTCATCGGGAGGGCGCTGCGTTCATGGGCCGTGATTGTCTCCGCATCCGCAGTGCCTTCCAGAGCAGCACGGGGGCATCGGCCTTGCCGATCGTGGGCCGCTGCGTGAAGCTGTCGAAGCCCAGGTCCTCGATCTTGTCGAGGATGCGCAGGCCGCCCTGCACGACCAGGCGCAGCTCCCAGCCGGCGCGTCCCGGCAGGCGGTGCACCAGCGGCGCGCCCTGGTGCATCAGCTCGCGGGCCCAGAACGACACCACCGAGATCAGGTTGATCGCCTCCTGCGGCGGCGGGTAGGCGGGCGAGAGCGGCGCGAACACCTTGAAGTGCTGGCGCGTGAAGCCGCGCCGGGCGCAGTCGGTCAGCGGGAAGTAGAAGCGCCCGCGCGGCAGGTCCACGCTCGGGTCCTGCCAGAAATTGATGAGCTGCAGCGCGCTGCAGATGGCGTCGCTCTGCGCGAGCGAGGCCGGGTCGTCGACGCCGTACAGGTGCAGCAGCAGCCGGCCCACGGGGTTGGCCGAGCGGCGGCAGTAGTCGAGCAGCTCCTCGCGGTCGGCGTAGTCGCTGCCGTCGCGGGTCTTCACGATGTCCTGCATGAAGGCGTCGAGCAGGTCGGCCAGCAGCGTCTCGGGCAGGCCGAAGGTTTCGATGTTGTGGGCCAGCGGGCCGAACACGCCGGCCCAGGGCCCGGCCGGATCGACCCGGCCCCGCGCCGCATCGGCCAGCGCGGCGCGGTAGGCGTGCAGCTCGGCCAGCCGCTGCGCGGGCGTGGCCTGGCCCTCGTCGGCGATGTCGTCGGCCGTGCGCGCGAAGTGGTAGATGGCCGCGATCGGCGCGCGCAGCCGCGGCGGGCACAGCCACGAGGCCACGGGAAAGTTCTCGTAGTGCGTCGGGGCGGCGGCGGCGTGGGGGGGAGGGGGCGTCTGGGACACGCTGCGATTGTCAACCAGCGCGGCTATGCTCCCGGCGTCCCCACTCCCGATTCTTGCTCCCATGAATGCACCGGCCAGGACTTCCACCGCGCAAGGCGACGCGGCGCACCCGGCCGGCAGGGGCCTGGTCGTGATCGCGGCGCTCGGCGTCGTGTTCGGCGACATCGGCACCTCGCCGCTGTACGCCTTCAAGGAAACCCTGAATCCCGAGCACGGCGTGCCGTTCTCGCCCGACGCGGTGCTGGGCCTGCTGTCGCTGATCTTCTGGGGCCTCCTGTTCGTGGTGACGCTCAAGTACGTGGTGTTCGTGCTGCGCGCCGACCACGATGGCGAGGGCGGCATCCTGGCGCTGCAGGCGCTGGCGCGCAATGCCGCCGCGCGCATCGGCGCGAAGCCCTGGCTCGGCCACCTGATCGGGCTGCTGGGCCTGGTGGGCGCGGCCATGTTCTACGGCGACAGCCTGATCACGCCGGCGATCTCGGTGCTGTCGGCGGTCGAGGGGCTGGAGGTGCGCGCGCCGATGCTCGAGCGCGCGGTGCTGCCGATCACGGTGGTGATCCTGATCGCGCTGTTCGCGGTGCAGAAGAAGGGCACCGGCGCGGTCGGCAAGGTGTTCGGGCCGGTGATGCTGCTGTGGTTCGTGGTGATCGGCGTGGCCGGGCTGCTGCAGGTGCTGGCCCAGCCGCAGGTGCTGGCGGCGCTCGATCCGCGGCGCGCCGTGCTGTTCCTGGTCGAGCACCGGCTGCAGTCGCTGGCGGTGCTGGGCGCGGTGTTCCTGGCCTTCACCGGCGGCGAGGCGCTCTACGCCGACATGGGCCACTTCGGCGCGCGGCCGATCCGGCTCGCCTGGCTGTTCATCGCGCTGCCGGGGCTGGTGCTCAACTATTTCGGACAGGGCGCGCTGGTGCTGGCCAATCCGGCGGCGATCGACAACCCCTTCTTCCGGCTCTTTCCGGCCTGGGGCGTGCTGCCGATGGTGCTGTTGGCCGCGATGGCGACGGTGATCGCCTCGCAGGCCGTGATCTCGGGCGCCTTCTCGCTCACGGCCCACGCGATGCGCATGGGCTACCTGCCGCGCATGCGCGTGATCCAGACCTCGGGCACGGCCATCGGCCAGATCTACGTGCCGACCGTCAACTGGCTGCTGATGGTGGGCGTGCTGCTGCTGGTGCTGGGCTTCCGCAGCTCGAGCGCGCTGTCGGCGGCCTACGGCATCGCGGTGTCGATCACCATGGTGACGACCACCCTGCTGGCCGGCATCGTGGCCTGGGGGCTGTGGCGCTGGAACAAGCCGGCGGTGGCGCTGGGCGTGGCGGCCTTCGCGGCGGTCGACCTGACCTTCGTGGTCGCCAACAGCCTCAAGGTGGCCGAGGGCGGCTGGCTCACGCTGGCGGTGGCGGCGGGCGTGATGCTGCTGTTCACCACCTGGGCCAAGGGGCGGCGCCTGGGGCTGGACGCGGCCGCGGCCGAGAGCCTGCCGCTGCGTCCCTTCTTCGAGTCGCTGGCCCACCACATGCCGCACCGGGTGCAGGGCACGGCGGTGTTCCTCAACGTCGACGTGACCTCGGTGCCGCATGCGCTGCTGCACAACCTCAAGCACAACCAGGTGCTGCACGAGCAGGTGATCGTGCTGCGCGTGCTGCCCTGCGACACGCCGCGCGTCGACGCGCGCCTGCGCATCGAGGCCGAGTCGCTGATGACCGGCATCTGGGTCGTGACCGCGCGCCACGGCTTCATGGAGCGGCCCGACGTGCCCGAGTTCATCCGCATCCTGGCCTACCAGAAGACGCTGGCGATCGACTCGATGAAGACCTCGTACTTCGTCTCGCGCGCCTCGGTGGGCGAGGAGAACCTGCCGGGCCTCAACCCGATCCGGCGCGCGCTGTTCGGCTGGCTGCAGCGCAACGCGGGGCGTGCCTCGGACTACTTCGAGCTGCCCGACAACAGGCTGGTGGAAATGGGCCAGCGGACCTGAGCACGGGGCGGGCGCCGGCGCTACTGACCGGCGGGTAATTGACAGCGGTTCACGTTTACCCTAGATTACTAACCGGTGGGTCATTAAAGACCCGGTTCGTTCCTTCCAGGGTGTCTCATGACCGCCTCCCAATCCATCTTCTCGCTCGACCGCGCGGCCGCCTGGCTGCTGGTTCCCGCCCTCGTGGCCCTGGTCGGCTGCTCGCCGTCCAAACCCGCGGAGGAACCGGTCCGCGCGGTCAAGCTGGTGACCGTGGGCACCAGCGCCTACGACGCACAGCCCGAGTTCTCGGCCGAGGTGCGGGCGCGCGTCGAGTCGCGCCTGGGCTTTCGCGTGGCGGGCAAGATCACGCGCCGCCAGGCCGAGCTCGGCCAGCGCGTGCAGGCCGGCCAGGTGCTGGCCCAGCTCGATCCGCAGGACTATCGGCTGGCCGCCGAAGCGGCACGCGCCCAGCAGGCCGCGGCGCTGACCAACCGCGACCTGGCCGCGGCCGACCTCAAGCGCTACCGCGAGCTGCGCGAGCAGAACTTCATCAGCGGCGCCGAGCTCGAGCGCCGCGAATCGACCTGGAAGGCGGCCCAGGCGCAGCTCGAGCAGGCGCAGGCCCAGCTCTCGTCGCAGGGCAACCAGGCCGCCTACACGACGCTGGTGGCCGACGTGGCCGGCGTCATCACCGCCATCGAGGCCGAGCCGGGCCAGGTGGTGCAGGCCGGCACGCCGGTGGTGCGGATCGCGCAGGACGGCGCGCGCGACGTGGTGTTCGCGGTGCCGGAAGACCGCGCGGGCCTGATCAAGCCCGGCTCGGCGGTCGCGGTGCGCGGCTGGTCGGGTGGCGAGGAACTGCAGGGCCAAGTGCGCGAGGTCGCGGCCAGCGCCGATGCCGTGACGCGCACCTTCACCGTGAAGGTGGCGATCGATGCCGCCAGCGCGCCCGCGCTCGGCGCCACCGTCTATGCGCGGCCGCAGGCGCTCGCGCGCGGCGGCCCGGCCGTCGTCAAGCTGCCGACCAGCGCGCTGCGCCAGGAAGGCAAGGGCACGGCCGTGTGGGTGCTCGACAAGTCGACCATGACGGTGCGCTCGCAGTCGGTGCAGGTGGCGACCGCCGACGGCAACGAGGCCGTGATCGGCGCCGGCGTCACGCCCGGCATGCAGGTGGTGGTGGCGGGGGTGCACGTGCTGTCGCCGGGCCAGAAGGTCACGATCTACCAGCCCCGTGAAGTGGCGGCCGGCGGTGCGGACGCGGGCGGTGCCACGCAGGGCGTCGCGCCCGTGGCCGCCGGCCAGAAGGAGATCGCAGCGGGTGCCGGCAAATGAGCGGCGCTGACAAGGCGACGCACGGCACCGAGCCGGCCGGCCGCGCGGGCGGCTTCAATCTCTCGAAATGGGCGCTCGACCACGCGCCGCTCACGCGCTACCTGATGCTGGTGCTGATGCTGCTGGGCGCCTTCGCCTACTTCCAGCTCGGGCAGGACGAGGATCCGCCCTTCACCTTCCGCGCGATGGTGGTGCGCACCTACTGGCCCGGCGCCACCGCGCAGCAGGTGGCCGAGCAGGTCACCGACAAGCTCGAGCGCACGCTGCAGGAGGCACCGTACGCCGACAAAATCCGCAGCTACTCCAAGCCCGGCGAGTCGCAGATCATCTTCCAGATCAAGGACTCCTCGAAGGCGAGCGAGGTCGCCAACGTCTGGTACACGGTGCGCAAGAAGATCGGCGACATGCGCGGCACCCTGCCCGCGGGCGTGCAGGGGCCGTTCTTCAACGACGACTTCGGCGACGTCTACGGCGTGATCTACGCCCTCGAGAGCGAGGGCTTCACCTACGCCGAGCTCAAGACCCTGGCCGACGACGTGCGCCAGCAGCTGCTGCGCGTGAAGGACGTGGCCAAGGTCGACCAGTTCGGCGTGCAGGACGAGAAGGTCTTCATCGAGATCTCGCAGAAGCGCCTGGCGCAACTGGGCCTCGACTTCAACGCCGTGCTGCAGCAGCTCGGCTCGCAGAACGCCATCGAGAGCGCCGGCACGATCCAGTCGCCGCTCGACGTGGTGCAGGTGCGCGTGGGCGGCCAGTTCACCAGCGTCGACCAGCTGCGCGAGATGCCGATCCGCGGCAGCTCGGGCAACCAGCTCAAGCTCGGCGACATCGCCGAGATCCGCCGCGGCTACATCGATCCGCCCGCGGTCAAGGTGCACCACCAGGGCAAGGAAGTGATCGCGCTGGGCGTGTCGATGACCAAGGGCGGCGACATCATCGCGCTGGGCAAGGCGCTGCGCGCGGCCACCGCGAGCATCGACAAGCAGTTGCCGCTGGGCGTGAAGCTCGCGCAGGTGCAGGACCAGCCGGTCGCCGTGGCGAGCTCGGTCAACGAGTTCGTGCGCGTGCTGATCGAGGCGGTGGCCATCGTGCTCGCGGTCAGCATCATCTCGCTGGGCCTGCACAAGGGCGGGCGCTTCGGCTGGTACATCGACATGCGTCCGGGCCTGGTGGTGGCGATCACCATTCCGCTGGTGCTGGCCGTGACCTTCCTGGCGATGAACTACTTCGGCATCGGCCTGCACAAGATCTCGCTGGGCTCGCTGATCATCGCGCTGGGCCTCTTGGTGGACGACGCGATCATCGCGGTCGAGATGATGGTGCGGAAGATGGAGGAAGGCTACGACAAGGTCCGCGCCGCCACCTTCGCCTACGACGTGACGGCCAAGCCCATGCTCACCGGCACGCTGATCACCGCCGCGGGCTTCCTGCCGATCGGCATCGCCAAGTCGGTGACCGGCGAATACACCTTCGCGATCTTCGCCGTGACGGTGATCGCGCTGGTGCTGTCGTGGATCGTCTCGGTGTACTTCGTGCCATACCTGGGCACCTTGCTGCTCAAGGTGAAGCCCCATGACCCCGAGGCAACGCCGCACGAGCTGTTCGACACACCGTTCTATAACGCCTTCCGCCGCGCGGTGAACTGGTGCGTGCAGCACCGCTGGCTGACCATCGGCGCCACCGTGCTGATCTTCGCGCTCGGCATCGTCGGCATGGGCAAGGTGCAGCAGCAGTTCTTCCCCGACTCGAGCCGGCCCGAGATCCTGGTCGACATCTGGTTCCCCGAAGGCACCTCGTTCCAGGCCAACGAGGAAGTGGCGAAGCGGGTCGAGCAGCGCATCCTCAAGGAAGCCGGCGTGAAGACCGTCAGCACCTGGATCGGCTCGGGCGTGCCGCGCTTCTACCTGCCGCTGGACCAGGTGTTCCCGCAGTCCAACGTCTCGCAGCTGATCGTGCTGGCGAGCGACCTCAAGGTGCGCGAGACGCTGCGGCTGTCGCTGCCCGGCCTGCTGGCGCAGGAATTCCCCGAGGTGCGCGGCCGCGTGAAGCTGCTGCCCAACGGGCCGCCGGTGCCGTACCCGGTGCAGTTCCGCGTGATCGGCACCGACCCGACGCAACTGCGCGCGCATGCCGACGAGGTCAAGGCCGTGCTGCGCGAGAACGCCAACATGCGCGGCGTGAACGACAACTGGAACGAGTCGGTGAAGGTGATCCGCCTCGAGGTCGACCAGGCCAAGGCGCGCGCGCTCGGCGTGACCAGCCAGGCCATCGCGCAGGCCTCGCGCACCATGTTCAGCGGCACCACCGTGGGCCAGTATCGCGAGAACGACCTGCTGATCGACATCGTGCTGCGCCAGTCGGCCGACGAGCGCGAAGCCATCTCGGACATCGGCAACGCCTACCTGCCGACGGCCTCGGGCCGCTCGATCCCGCTGACGCAGATCGCCAGGCCGGTGTTCACCTGGGAGCCGGGCGTGATGTGGCGCGAGAACCGCGACTACGCGATCACCGTGCAGGGCGACGTGACCGAGGGCCTGCAGGGCGCGACCGTGACCGACCAGCTGCTGCCGAAGCTGCGCGAGCTCGAGGCCGGCTGGCACGCGGCCGGGCAGGGCGCCTATCGCATCGAGGTGGCGGGTGCGGTGGAGGAGAGCAGCAAGGGCTCGGCCTCCATCGTGGCCGGCGTGCCGATCATGCTGTTCCTGGTGTTCACGCTGCTGATGCTGCAGCTGCACAGCTTCAGCCGCTCGCTGCTGGTGTTCATCACCGGCCCGATGGGCATCGCCGGCGTGGCCGGTGCGCTGCTGCTGCTGAACCGGCCCTTCGGCTTCGTCGCGCTGCTCGGCGTGATCGCGCTGATGGGGATGATCCAGCGCAACGCCGTGATCCTGATCGACCAGATCGAGCACGACCGCGCGGCCGGCGTGCCGGCCTGGGACGCCATCGTCGAGTCGGCCGTGCGCCGCCTGCGTCCGATCGTGCTGACCGCCGCGGCCGCCGTGCTGGCGATGATCCCGCTCTCGCGCAGCGTGTTCTGGGGGCCGATGGCGGTGGCCATCATGGGCGGGCTGATCGTGGCGACCGTGCTGACCTTGCTGGCGCTGCCGGCGATGTATGCGGCGGCGTTCCGCGTGAAGCGCGACGAGGCGCCGCCGCCGGCACCGCAGGGCGCCGGCGCCCTGCCGGGCCCCCAGGCGGCCTGAGCGGGCGGATGCAGGGTTTGTCCCGCCCCGCCGGGCCGCGAACTCCGCACCGAGGAGAAGCCGGGAGCCTTCCGGTTTCGACTAAAATGCGCGGTTGACCGATTTCGAGCGGACGGTCTTGGACTGCCGGGTTCTTCCCGGCGCCCAGGCCGTCCGCTTTTGCATTCACCTGAAAAAGGCAAAAGCGCGGGTGGCGAAATTGGTAGACGCACCAGGTTTAGGTCCTGACGTTCGCAAGAACGTGCCGGTTCGAGTCCGGCCCCGCGCACCAGCCAATCCCTCACTAGGAAGAAGTTCATGACCGTGACCGTTGAAACCCTCGAGAAGCTCGAACGCAAGATCACGCTGACCCTGCCGGTCGGCATCATCCAGTCCGAAGTCGATTCGCGCCTCAAGAAGCTCGCGCGCACCGTCAAGATGGACGGCTTCCGTCCCGGCAAGGTGCCGATGAACGTCGTGGCCCAGCGCTATGGCTACTCGGTGCAGTTCGAGGTCATGAACGACAAGGTCGGCGAGGCCTTCTCGCAGGCCGCCAACGAAGCCAAGCTGCGCGTGGCCGGCCAGCCGCGCATCACCGAGAAGGAAGGCGCGCCCGAAGGCGAGCTGTCCTTCGACGCCGTGTTCGAGGTGTTCCCCGAGGTCAAGATCAACGACCTGTCGGGCGCCGAAGTCGAGAAGCTGTCGGCCGAAGTGGGCGACGACGCGATCGACAAGACCCTGGACATCCTGCGCAAGCAGCGCCGCACCTTCGCGCAACGCGCGCAGGACGCCGTGGCCCAGGACGACGACCGCGTGACCGTCGACTTCGAAGGCAAGATCGATGGCGAGCCCTTCCAGGGCGGCAAGGCCGAGGACTTCCAGTTCGTGGTCGGCGAAGGCCAGATGCTCAAGGAATTCGAAGACGCCGTGCGCGGCATGAAGGCCGGCGACAGCCGCACCTTCCCGCTGTCGTTCCCGGCCGACTACCACGGCAAGGACGTGGCCGGCAAGCAGGCCGACTTCCTCGTCACGCTGAAGAAGATCGAAGCCTCGCACCTGCCCGAAGTCAACGAGCAGCTCGCCAAGTCGCTCGGCATCGCCGAAGCCACGGTCGAAGGCCTGCGCGCCGACATCAAGAAGAACCTCGAGCGCGAGGTCAAGTTCCGCCTGCTGGCGCGCAACAAGAACGCCGTGATGGACGCGCTGGTGGCCAACGCCGAGCTCGATCTGCCCAACGCCAGCGTGCAGTCCGAAGTCAACCGCATGATCGAAGGCGCGCGCGCCGAGCTCAAGCAGCGCGGCATCAAGGACGCCGACAAGGCCCCGATCCCCGAGGAAGTGTTCCGTCCCCAGGCCGAGCGCCGCGTGCGCCTGGGCCTGGTGGTCGCCGAGCTGGTGCGTGCCAACAACCTGCAGGCCAAGCCCGAGCAGATCAAGGCCCACATCGACGAGCTCGCCTCGAGCTACGAGAAGCCGGCCGACGTGGTGCGCTGGTACTTCAGCGACAACAATCGCCTGGCCGAAGTCGAGGCCGTGGTGATCGAGAACAACGTGACCGATTTCGTGCTCGGCAAGGCCAAGGTCGCCGAGAAGTCGGTGTCGTTCGACGAACTGATGGCGCAGCAGCAACAGGCCTGATCGCCGCCTCGGCCCGGGACGCCATGGGGCTTGTGCTTTGCGGCACGAGCCCCATTTCACTCAGGCGTACAGTTCAGATTGACGACAGCGAACGAACCCTTCTCCGGAGCAAATTCATGAGCGCACAGGAAATCCAAGGCCTCGGCATGGTCCCGATGGTCATCGAGCAATCGGGCCGTGGCGAACGGTCCTACGACATCTACTCGCGGCTCCTCAAGGAACGCATCATCTTCCTGGTGGGCGAGGTCAACGACCAGACCGCCAACCTCGTGGTGGCCCAGCTGCTGTTCCTCGAGAGCGAGAACCCCGACAAGGACATCTCGTTCTACATCAACTCGCCGGGCGGCAGCGTCACGGCCGGCATGGCGATCTACGACACCATGCAGTTCATCAAGCCCGAGGTCTCGACCCTGTGCGTGGGCTTCGCGGCCAGCATGGGCGCGTTCCTGCTCGCGGCCGGTGCCAAGGGCAAGCGCTTCTCGCTGCCCAACTCGAAGATCATGATCCACCAGGTGCTCGGCGGCGCCCGCGGCCAGGCCACCGACATCGAGATCCATGCGCGCGACATCCTGCGCACCAAGGACCAGATGAACCGCATCCTGGCCGAGCGCACCGGCCAGCCGCTGGACAAGGTCAAGTCCGATACCGAGCGCGATTACTTCCTGACGGCCGACGAGGCCAAGGACTACGGCCTGGTCGACCAGGTCATCGCCAAGCGCCCCTGAGGAGGGGCCCGGCGCTCTGGCGTCACGACGCCGGCGGCGCCAAAAAGGCAACAACGGCGTTTTCCACACGGGAAACGCCGTTTTTGTTTCGTTATCATTGTCCAAACCCGTTACGAGGCACCTGTCCATGGCCGAGAAAAAAGGCACTTCCAGCGAAAAAACGCTCTACTGCTCGTTCTGCGGCAAAAGCCAGCACGAGGTGAAGAAGCTGATCGCGGGTCCTTCGGTCTTCATCTGCGACGAGTGCATCGATCTCTGCAACGAGATCATCCGCGACGAACTGCCCGCGGGCGAGGAAGCGCGCGATGCGCGCAACGACCTGCCCACGCCGCTCGAGATCAAGACCAACCTCGACAACTACGTGATCGGCCAGGAGCCGGCCAAGCGCATGCTGTCGGTGGCCGTCTACAACCACTACAAGCGCCTGCGCCACAAGGAAAAGGCCAAGGGCGAGGACGTGGAGCTCAGCAAGAGCAACATCCTGCTGATCGGCCCCACGGGCTCGGGCAAGACGCTGCTGGCGCAGACGCTGGCGCGCCAGCTCGACGTGCCCTTCGTGATGGCCGACGCCACCACGCTGACCGAGGCCGGCTACGTCGGCGAGGACGTCGAGAACATCATCCAGAAGCTGCTGCAGAGTTGCAATTACGAGGTCGAGCGCGCGCAGCGCGGCATCGTCTACATCGACGAGATCGACAAGATCTCGCGCAAGTCCGACAACCCCTCGATCACGCGCGACGTGTCGGGCGAGGGCGTGCAGCAGGCGCTGCTCAAGCTCATCGAAGGCACCATGGCCAGCGTGCCGCCGCAGGGCGGGCGCAAGCACCCGAACCAGGACTTCCTGCAGATCGACACGACCAATATCCTGTTCATCTGCGGCGGTGCGTTCGCGGGCCTCGAGAAGGTGATCGAGAACCGCACCGAGGCTTCGGGCATCGGTTCCGGCGCCAGCGTCAAGAGCAAGGCCCAGCGCAGCCTCACCGAGGTGTTCCGCGAGGTCGAACCCGAGGACCTGATCAAGTTCGGCCTGATCCCCGAACTCGTGGGCCGCATGCCCGTGGTGGCCTCGCTGGCCGAGCTCAGCGAGGACGCGCTGGTGCAGATCCTCACCGAGCCCAAGAACGCCGTGGTCAAGCAGTTCACCAAGCTGCTGCAGATGGAGGGCGTGGACCTCGAGATCCGTCCCGCCGCCCTCAAGGCGATCGCGCGCAAGGCCCTGGCCCGCAAGACCGGCGCGCGCGGCCTGCGTTCGATCCTCGAACAGTCGCTGATCGACACGATGTTCGAGCTGCCCAATGCCACCAACGTCGACAAGGTCGTGGTCGAGGAATCGACCATCGACGAGAACAAGCCCCCGCTGCTCGTGTACCGCGAGGCAGCCAAGAAGGCCTGAGTGACTCCCGCGCCGGCTCTTCCCCCCGAGATGCCCGGCGTCTTCGACAAAGACTGCGGCCGCGGGCTTGAAATGCCCGTGTCGCCGTCCATCTTTGCTTGATCAATCAAAGGATATCCATGTCCGGTCATACCCCTCTGCCCGCCGACGCCATCGACCTGCCGCTGCTGCCGCTGCGCGATGTCGTCGTGTTTCCCCATATGGTGATCCCGCTGTTCGTGGGGCGCCCCAAGAGCATCAAGGCGCTCGAGCTGGCCATGGAGGCCGAGCGCCGCATCATGCTGGTGGCCCAGAAGGCCGCCGCCAAGGACGAGCCCTCGGTCGAGGACATGTTCGAGGTCGGCTGCGTCTCGACCATCCTGCAGATGCTCAAGCTGCCCGACGGCACGGTGAAGGTGCTGGTCGAGGGCCAGCAGCGCGCCCGCGTGAACCGCATCGATGACGGCGAGACCCACTTCTCGGCCAACGTGACGCCGGTGGCGGCGCCCGAGGGCGGCGAGAAGGGCACCGAGGTCGAGGCGCTGCGCCGCGCGGTGATGCAGCAGTTCGACCAGTACGTGAAGCTCAACAAGAAGATTCCGCCCGAGATCCTGACCTCGATCTCGAGCATCGACGATCCGGGCCGCCTGGCCGACACGATCGCCGCGCACCTGCCGCTCAAGCTCGACAACAAGCAGGCGGTGCTCGACCTCGACGACACCAAGGCACGGCTGGAGAACCTGTTCGGCCAGCTCGAGCGCGAAGTCGACATCCTCAACGTCGACAAGAAGATCCGCGGCCGCGTGAAGCGCCAGATGGAGAAGAACCAGCGCGACTTCTACCTCAACGAGCAGGTCAAGGCGATCCAGAAGGAGCTCGGCGAGGGCGAGGAGGGCGCGGACATCGAGGAGATCGAGAAGAAGATCAAGCTCGCCAAGATGCCCAAGGACGCGCTCAAGAAGGCCGAGGGCGAGCTCAAGAAGCTCAAGCTGATGTCGCCGATGTCGGCCGAAGCCACCGTGGTGCGCAACTACATCGACGTGCTGGTGGGCCTGCCCTGGGCCAAGCGGACGAAGATCAAGCACGACCTCGCGAATGCCGAGGCGGTGCTCAACGCCGACCACTACGGCCTCGAGAAGGTCAAGGACCGCATCCTCGAGTATCTCGCGGTGCAGCAGCGCGTCGACAAGGTCAAGGCGCCGATCCTGTGCCTCGTGGGCCCGCCGGGCGTGGGCAAGACCTCGCTCGGGCAGTCGATCGCCAAGGCGACCGGCCGCAAGTACACCCGCATGGCGCTCGGCGGCATGCGCGACGAAGCCGAGATCCGCGGCCACCGCCGCACCTACATCGGCGCGCTGCCGGGCAAGGTGCTGCAGGGTCTGAGCAAGATCGGCACGCGCAACCCGCTGTTCCTGCTCGACGAGATCGACAAGCTGGGCACCGACTTCCGCGGCGACCCGTCGAGCGCGCTGCTCGAGGTGCTCGATCCCGAGCAGAACCACACCTTCGGCGACCACTACGTGGAAGTCGACTTCGACCTGAGCGACGTGATGTTCGTCGCCACCTCGAACTCGATGAACATTCCGCCGGCGCTGCTGGACCGCATGGAAGTCATCCGCCTCTCGGGCTATACCGAGGACGAGAAGACCAACATCGCGATCAAGTACCTGCTGCCCAAGCAGCTGAAGAACAACGGCGTGAAGGAAGAGGAACTGCTCGTCACCGAGGAGGCCGTGCGCGACATCGTGCGCTACTACACGCGTGAAGCCGGCGTGCGTTCGCTCGAGCGCGAGCTCTCGAAGATCTGCCGCAAGGTGGTCAAGGGCCTGCTGCTCAAGCAGATGACGCCCAAGGTCACGGTCACCGGCGAGAACCTCAACGACTTCCTCGGCGTGCGCAAGTTCACCTTCGGCCTGGCCGAGAAGCAGAACCAGGTCGGCCAGGTGGTCGGCCTCGCATGGACCGAGGTCGGCGGCGACCTGCTGACGATCGAGGCCGTGACCATGCCCGGCAAGGGCGTGATCAGCCGCACCGGTTCGCTGGGCGACGTGATGAAGGAATCGGTCGAGGCAGCGCGCACCGTGGTGCGCAGCCGCTCGCGCCGCCTCGGCATCAAGGACGAGGTGTTCGAGAAGCGCGACATCCACATCCACGTGCCGGACGGCGCCACGCCCAAGGACGGCCCGAGCGCGGGCGCGGCGATGACCACGGCCTTCGTGTCGGCGCTCACGGGCATCCCGGTGCGCGCCGATGTGGCGATGACCGGCGAGATCACCCTGCGCGGCGAGGTCACGGCCATCGGCGGCCTGAAGGAGAAGCTGCTGGCGGCCCTGCGCGGCGGCATCAAGACGGTGCTGATCCCCGAGGAGAACGCCAAGGACCTGCAGGACATTCCCGAGAACGTGAAGAACGGCCTCGAGATCGTGCCGGTCAAGTGGATCGACAAGGTGCTCGAGATCGCGCTCGAGAAGCAGCCCACGCCGCTGTCCGACGAAGAGGTCGCGGCCTCGGCGGCGGCCGTGGCCGAGCTCGCGAAGCAGCGCGAGTCGCGGGCGTCGGAAGGCTCGGTCAAGCACTGAACGACACGATCATGAAATTCGGGGGACGCAACTTGCGAAACCCCGAAAATCTGGTCTATAATTCAAGGCTCGAAACGCGGGAATAGCTCAGTTGGTAGAGCGCAACCTTGCCAAGGTTGAGGTCGAGAGTTCGAGACTCTTTTCCCGCTCCAGTTTTGAAAAAGGGAAGCATCAGCTTCCCTTTTTTTCGCTAGTTCGATTTCGTTTTTCTGCGTGGCGCGATAGCAAAGCGGTTATGCAACGGATTGCAAATCCGTCTAGTCCGGTTCGACTCCGGATCGCGCCTCCACACTTCTCCCGTTGAATCCAGCGTCGATACACCAGGCCCCGCCAACCATGTTGACGGGGCTCGTTTTCGTTTGGGGTATCGTCGTCATTCAACCCGGGGCCCGGATGGTGAAATTGGTAGACACATCGGACTTAAAATCCGCCGCTTCCTTAATCGGGGCATACGGGTTCGACCCCCGTTCCGGGCACCACATCTAACAAGGGAGCATTCAATGCCTCGCTACAACGCTCCATTCGAAATTCATGTGCATGGCGACGTGGCCCTGCGTTCGGACGTCGGTTTCGACCAGATCCAGGAAGCGCTGAAGCCGCTGTGGAAATACGCGGGCGCCAAGTCGCTCGCCGACGGCGCCGCCAGCTCCTACGAGGAAGAACCCGGTATCCGCTTCGAGCCCAAGGACCACATGCTCCAGATGTGCTGGACCGTGGCCGGCGACGAGGACTTCCGCCAGGCGCTCGACGAGATGTGCATGGCTTTGAACGAACTCTCCGAGCGCGGCGCGGCCATCGAGGTCACCTTCTACGACACCGATTTCGACGAGGAAGAGGGCGACCCCGACGAGGAGTCGCGCGACGACTTCGTGATGCTGTTCGTGGGCCCCAATCCGGCCGCGATCATGCAGGTGCAGCGCGACCTGCTGGTCGAGGACGTGGTGAACCTGATGGAGCGTCACTTCGACGGTTCCGAACTCGGCGGCGTGGTGGCCGAGATCGACCGCCTGTTCAGCGACCGCTTCGATGCCCTGGTGAACTCGCTCGAGATCGGCAAGCGCCCGCGCGGCACCGGCGGTACCGGTGGCGGCGGCGGCAGCGGCCATGGCGGCGGACGCCGCCCGCGCCACCTGCACTGAGCGCCACACGCCTGCCACGCGGCGCCACCACCATCCGCCGCATGGCAGCGCTCTTTCCTTCTTCCGCCCTCAACGCCGGCGTGCGCAAGCGCGAGGTGTTCGGCTGGGCCATGTACGACTTCGCCAACTCGGGCTACACGACCGTGGTCATCACGGCCGTGTTCGCCGCCTACTTCGTGGGCGGCATCGCCAAGGGCGCGCCCTGGGGCCCGTTCGCCTGGACCGTGGCGCTCAGCATCTCCTATGCGATCGTGATGTTCACGATGCCGGCCCTCGGCGCCTGGGCCGACCTGCGCGCGGCCAAGAAGCGGCTGCTGGTCATCACCACCGTGGGCTGCGTGATCGGCACCGCGGCGCTGGCGCTCTCGCCGCGCTTCTCGGGCGCCACGGGCGTGGCGGTCGCGATGCTGCTGATCGTGGTGTCGAACACCTTCTATTCCTACGGCGAGTCGCTGACCGGCGCCTTCCTGCCCGAGCTCGCGACGCCCGAGGGCATGGGCAAGGTCAGCGGCTGGGGCTGGGCCTTCGGCTATGTCGGCGGCATGCTGGCGCTGGGCCTGTGCCTGGCCTACGTGCTGTGGTCGCAGGCGCGCGGCCTGCCGGCCTCGCACTTCGTGCCGGTGACGATGCTGATCACCGCCGCGATCTACGGCACGGCCGCCTGTGCCACCTTCGTGCTGCTGCCCGAGCGCGCCAGACCCAGCGCGCAAGCCCTCGGCGACGCCAGGGCGCCGGGCGCCTGGCAACAGCTGCGCTCCACCTTCCGTCAGGCGCGCGCCTACCGCGACTTCATGACCCTGCTGGCCTGCACCGTCTGCTACCAGGGCGGCGTGGCGGTGGCGATCACGCTGGCCGCGATCTATGCCGAGCAGGTGATCGGCTTCGTCGCGAGCGAGACCATGGTGCTGATCGTCGTGCTCAACATCGCGGCGGCGCTCGGCGCCTTCGGCTTCGGCTACGTGCAGGACCGCATTGGCCACAAGACTTCGCTGGCCGTCACGCTGGTGGCCTGGATCGCGGTCTGCGTGATCGCCGCGGTGGTCACGACCAAGGGCGGCTTCTGGTGGGCCGCGGCCATCGCGGGCCTCGCGATGGGTTCGAGCCAGTCGGCCGGCCGTGCGATGACCGGCTATTTCGCGCCGCCGGCCCAGATGGCCGAGTTCTTCGGCCTCTGGTCCTTCGCCACGCGGCTCGCGAGCATCGTCGGCCCGCTGGCCTATGGCGCTGTCACCTGGCTCACGGCCGGCAACCAGCGCATCGCGATCCTGTCGACCGCGGTGCTGTTCGTCGCCGGCCTGCTGCTGCTGTGGCCGATCGACGTGCGGCGCGGCCGCGAGGCCGCGCTGCGAGGGCAGGGGTAGGTCTCAGGAGCCGCTGAACAGGCTGTTGTTGGTGATCGGCCAACCCGCGGCCGGCGCGTAGCGAATGGTCCAGTTCGCCGGGTTCTTCACGCGCGCTGCGAAGGCGGGCAGGTCCGATCGGTCGAGCGATCCGGTGTAGATCGCGTTGGTCTGGTTCGCCGGACTGACCGTGAACGAGAAGGCGGTGCCCGCCGTCGTGAGCGCGTCGGGGATGGTGCCCGCCGCGCCGCCGAGCGTCAGGCTCGCGAGGTAGTTGCCGACCGCGGTGATCTTGCCCGCGGTGCCCACGCCCAGACCATCGATGGTGCCGCCCTGGAAGGCATAGACCGTCTCGGACTTGCCGATGCCGCCGGGCGAGCCGAGCGTGGTGCCCTTGTCGGCGATCGGGTTGCCCGTCACGTCGGTCTGGATGGTCACGATCGTGCCCGCGGGCAGGTTGCGGTCGGCGGTCCAGACGAAGGCCGTCTCGTTCGTGATGTCGGTGAATTCGAGCGCACCGGCCTTGCGGTCGCGGTCGGTGAAGGTCACCTGGGTGCCGCCGTTCACGGCCTTGAGCAGCACGAAGGCGTAGGCATCGGGTGCTTCGGCATTGCCCGCCATGAACAGCAGGTCGCCGGCCACCAGCTGCGTCGGCGCGCCGGCCGTGACGAAGCTCAGTTCGGTCGCGCTGCTGATGCCCGCATAGGCATTGCCGACCGGATCGGTGATCGCGTTGGCATCCACCGTCAGGTAGTAGCCGCTGTCGCCGGCGAGCTTGGCGCTGGGCACCAGCGTCAGCACGTTGAATGCCAGCTGCACGCGCGCTGCGGCACTCTTGGCGTTGAAGGTCTCGACCACGCTGCCGTCGGCCTTGCGCAGCACGATGTTGCCGGCGCCGAGGCGGATGGCTTCGTTGAACGAGAGCGAGATCGAGGTGTCGAGGTTCACGCCGACACGGCCGGCGTCCGGTGCGGCGACCTTGAGCCGAGGTCCGGTGGTGTCGACCCCAGGGTTCGCCGAGGCGCACGACGAAGCCGTCGAACTTCTGGTCGGCCGGGTCGAGGTCCTTCGAGGCTTTGGTCTGGCCGGGCCACACGGTGTCACCGTTGTCCAGCAGCAGCTGGACCTGCGTGCCCGCCTTCACCGGACCCGGCACCTCGACCGTCGATTCGAAGCTGCCGCCCGTGGCCTTGCGCAGCGCGTCGAGGTCGTTCGAGAGCTCGACCGGCGCGCTCGACGGATTGCCGTTCCAGGCGAACAGCGCGAAGTTGCGGTCCACGTCGGGGCTGGCGGCGCCCGCGGGGCCGGCCACGATCAGGTAGTTGCCGTCGGTGCCCTTGTCGATCGAGCGGATGCCGCGTCCGCCCAGTTCGAGTTCGATCGGTGCGCCGAAGGTGGCTTGCGTGGCCGTTCCTCCGACCAGCGCGGCGTAGTTCTGCACCGGCACGATCAGCGCCTTGGCGCGCGTCGAGCCGCCGGTCTGCGGCGCCCGGAAGCCCAGCCACAGCGCGCTGTCGTTCGGTGCGCTGGTCATGCCTTCGACCGAGAAGCCGTCGACCCGCTCGGGCACGACGCCGGCACCCGCCGAGACGGCGAAGCCGAAGTGGTTGGCGCCGAGGCCGTGGCCGTTGGAGACGTCCCAGGCGACGAGCTGGGCTTCGAGGGCCGAGAACTGGCCGACATAGGTGAAAGTGGTGGCAGCGCCCGTGCCAGAGACCTTCACGGCGAACAGGTGCGAGCGGTCCGGCGCATCGCCGCCGTCCTTCTTGTTGCTGTTCGAGCCAGTGAGGTACAGCGTATCGCCGATCCGCACGCCGGCCTCGAGGTCGAGTTCCTTGCCGAGCTTCGGACCGTCGGTCTCGTAGCTCCATTCCTTGACCGCGGCGCCGCCGGCACGCGGGTACACGCGCAGCACGTTGGCCTCGTCGTCGGCCACGAGCATGAAGCCGTCGGGCAGCGCGAACGCGGTGGAGGCGTCCGAGGGAACCTTCGGTGGTGCCGGCGTTGGGCGTGAAGGTCGCGCTCGACACGAGCTGCGGCGCCGGCGGGGGCGCAGGCGGCGGCGGCGCCGTGGCGGGCGGCGGGGGCGGCAGAAAACCGATGAAACCGCCGTCGCTACCGCCGCCACCGCAGGCGGCCAGCATCAGCGAGAGGGCGCTGGCGAGCAGCATGGGCTTGAAGGGAATGCGGGTCGAGCGAAGCGGAGTGGGCGTTGTCATGGTGCGCGGTGGTTGTTCTGAACAAACCGCGCATGCTGGTACTTTGGGATGACATTTCAGTGAAACACCGAGGTGCTTCACGGTAAAGACCCGATGTCAGAACGAAGACTGCCGCAGCGACTTCGGGACCTTGTAGCGTTCGCCGTCGTAGCGCAGCGTCACCGAATTGAAACGCGCGGGCTGCGCCTTCTCGACGCAGCCCTGGTCCTCGGAGGCCTGCGCGCGGCTTTGCACCACGGTGCGCGACAGCATCAGGTCGGCGTAACCGTTGCTCGCGGCCTTGCCCACCGACAGCATGGTGCGCAGCTTCTCGAAGCGGCCGGCGCAGGCCGAGGCATCCCACTCGCCGCTCTCGCGGTCGAGTTCGATCTCCGGCAGCACCTGGCGCAGCTTCGCGCCTTGCTGCACGTACAGGCGCAGCGTCTCGCTCGCGGCGCTGGCCGTGCCGACGTCGCGGTAGCGCACGCGCAGGCCGAAGGCGCGGGTGTCGCTCGCGAGCACGTAGCGCGAGGTGTCGATGCGCACGTCCTGGATCAGGTTGTGGCGGTCCTCGTCGAGCGCCTCGGCCTGGAAGAGCCGGCCGATCACGGTGTCGCGCTCGGTGTTGCCGTTGTCGGGCCGCTGGATCAGCAGCACCTCGAGGTCGTAGACCTTGGCGCCGTTGTCGCTGCTCTCGCGCGGCATCGGCAGCACGACGATGCTGCGGCCCGGATAGGCCGGCCAGGGCTTGCAGGCGGCCAGCCGCTCGTCGAGCGGCCGCTGCGAATGCAGCTTGGCGTGCATGCGCTCGGCCAGGCCGCTCTCGCAGGCCGCATGGCCCGCGCCGGCCGCGAGCAGGCCGGCGAGCACGAGGACGAGATGGCGCAGCGGGCGCATGGAATCGGGCGGCCGTTCAGGCCGTGCTCGCCTGCGGCCGATCGGGCAGCAGGTCGGAAGGGCGCAGGCCCAGCCAGCGCGATGCAGCGGTCTCGAGCACCGCTCAGTCGCCGCTGCTGCGCAGCGTCACCCAGGCTGCGTCCAGGGGCGTCGCGGCCTCCTGCAGCAGCCCCGCGGCGCCGAGCAGCCGCCGCGTCTGCAGCGCCACCGGCACGCCCGAATCGAGGAAGCGGACGGCGGAGGGCGCCAGCCGCCGCAGCCGGTCCTGCAGCAGCGGATAGTGGGTGCAGCCGAGCACCACGGTGTCGGTCTCGCCGGCGTCGCCGCCGAACGGGCCGGCCAGCGTCATGTAGTGGGCGCAGAGCTGGTCGATGGCGAGTTCGTCGAGCCGCTCGATCGCCGCCACCAGCCCGTCGCAGGGCACCGAGCGGATGCGCTCGGGATGGACAAAGGTATGGCGCAGCGCCGCGTACTTGGCGCTCGCCAGCGTGCCGCGCGTGGCCAGCACCGACACGTGGCCGGTGGCGCTGCCCGCCACCGCGGGCTTGATCGCGGGCTCGAGGCCGACGATCGGCAGCTCGGGATTCTCGGCGCGCAGCACGTGGATCGCGGCCGTGGTGGCGGTGTTGCAGGCCACCACCAGCGCCTTGATGCCGTGCTCGCGCACCAGCGTCTGGACCACGCGCCGCGAATGCTCGGTCACGTAGGCATCGCCGCGCTCGCCGTAGGGCGCATGCGCGGTGTCGGCGAAGTAGACGAAACGCTCGCGCGGCAGCTCGGCGCGCAGCGCGCCCAGCACGCTCAGCCCGCCCACGCCGCTGTCGAACACGCCGACGGGCGAAGCGGAAGCAGGCGGCTGCGGACGCGCGGCGAGGCTCAAGCGGGTTCCAGCGTGATGGTCTTGAATTCGCCGCTGGCGATGCGCTTCTGCCACTCGGCCGGGCCGGTGATGTGCGCGCTGGTGCCGCCGGCATCGACCGCCACCGTCACCGGCATGTCGACCACGTCGAATTCGTAGATGGCTTCCATGCCCAGGTCCTCGAAGCCCACCACCTTGGCGGTCTTGATCGCCTTGCTCACGAGGTAGGCGGCGCCGCCCACGGCCATCAGGTAGGCGCTCTTGTGCTTCTTGATCGCCTCGATCGCGACCGGGCCGCGCTCGGCCTTGCCGATCATCGCGATCAGGCCGGTCTGGGCCAGCATCATCTCGGTGAAGCCGTCCATGCGCGTGGCGGTGGTCGGGCCGGCCGGGCCCACGGCCTCGCCCTTCACCGGATCGACCGGGCCCACGTAGTAGATGACGCGGTTGGTGAAGTCCACCGGCAGCTTCTCGCCCTTGGCCAGCATGTCCTGGATGCGCTTGTGCGCGGCGTCGCGGCCGGTGAGCATCTTGCCGTTGAGCAGCAGCGTGTCGCCGGGCTTCCAGCTCGCCACTTCGGCCGGCGTGAGCTTGTCGAGGTCGACGCGCTTGCTCTTCTTCTCGTCGGGTGCCCAGTCGATCTTGGGCCACAGGTCGAGCGAGGGCGCCTCGAGGTAGACCGGGCCGCTGCCGTCCATCACGAAGTGCGCATGGCGCGTGGCCGCGCAGTTCGGGATCATCGCCACCGGCTTGCTGGCCGCGTGCGTCGGGTACATCTTGATCTTGACGTCGAGCACGGTCGCGAGGCCGCCCAGGCCCTGCGCGCCGATGCCCAGGGCGTTGACCTTCTCGAACAGCTCGAGGCGCAGGGCCTCGACCTTGGTCAGTTCTTCTTTTCGCGCGGCCTTGGCCTGCAGCTCGTGCATGTCGAGGTCGTCCATCAGGCTTTCCTTGGCCAGCAGCGCGGCCTTCTCGGCCGTGCCGCCGATGCCGATGCCCAGCATGCCCGGCGGGCACCAGCCGGCGCCCATGGTGGGCACGGTCTTGAGCACCCAGTCGACCACGCTGTCGCCGGGGTTCAGCATCACCAGCTTGCTCTTGTTCTCGCTGCCGCCGCCCTTGGCGGCCACCGTCACCTCGACTTTGTCGCCCGGCACGATCTCGGTGAAGATCACCGCGGGCGTGTTGTCCTTGGTGTTCTTGCGATCGAACTGCGGATCGGCCACGACCGAGGCGCGCAGCGTGTTGTCGGGGTGGTTGTAGCCACGGCGCACGCCTTCGTTGATGGCGTCGTCGAGGCTGCCGGTGAAGCCGCCCCAGCGCACGTCCATGCCCACCTTGAGGAACACGTTGACGATGCCGGTGTCCTGGCAGATCGGGCGCTGGCCGGTCGCGCTCATCTTGCTGTTGGTGAGGATCTGCGCCATCGCGTCCTTGGCGGCGGGGCTCTGCTCGCGCTCGTAGGCCTTGGCCAGGTGGGCGATGTAGTCGGCGGGGTGGTAGTAGCTGATGTACTGCAGCGCGGCGCTGATCGATTCGATCAGGTCGGCCTGCTGGATCGTGGTCGTCATGGTGGGGGCTTTTTTAGGGTGTGGAAACGCCCCCCGATTATCTCAGCGCCGGGTTTCGCCGGCTGGGGCGCTCACAAGGTGTGAAGAAACCGTAGCGAGCGCCCCGATGTCGCGCCGAGGACCGGAGCCGTACTTTGTACGGTGAGGACCGCAGGTGCGAGATCGGGGCGCGCAGTAGGTTTCTTCACACCTTGTCAGGCGGGCCCCGCCGCGCGCATGCCCGCCGCCAGGAACGGAATCATCTCGCGCAGCGCCTTGTCGAATTCGCGGCCGTTGCTCGCGCCGTCGGAGATCACTTCGAGCCGGCCGGTGTCGGCCAGCACGTACTGGTAGGTGCCCAGCACGAAGATGAAGCGCCAGGCCACCTGCTCCTGCGAGAGCTCGGGCAGGCTGCGCGCGAAGGCGCGCACGAAGCGCCGCGACGAGTCGTCGTAGAGCGAGCTGCGCAGCTTGCTGCCGAAGCGCGTGCCGTCGAGCTGCAGATGGGCCTGCATGCGCAGGAAGTTGCGGCCCCGCGCGCCGCTGAGCGCGAGCGCCACGGCCGGCGTCAGGAAGATCTCGATCAGGCGCTCGAGCCCGATGGGGCGGCCTTCCTGCAGCGCCTCCTCGGCATCGAGCAGCCGCATGCGCTCGTCCACCAGCGGCTGGCCGCCGCGCATGTAGGTCTCGAGGAAGAGGGCGTCCTTCGACTTGAAGAAGTAATGAATCATCCCCTGGTTGACCTTGGCCAGGTCGGCCACCGCGCGCAGCGAGCAGCCTTCGAATCCGTGCTCCGCGAACAGCCGCTCGGCCGCGCGCAGGATGGCTTCGCGGCCATCGGTCTTGCGGGGTGTTCGAGGGGCCTTGGGCGCGGGCGCTTCGTCCGTGGAGGCTTTGGGAGTGGCGGGCATCGGGATCGCGATCGCGCGGGCTGCGGGGAAGGGGCCCGATGGTAACTGGCCTTGCCGAGGGTCCGATCTCGTGGTTATTATTAGTCGATCGACTAACTAACAAGACCGACAGATGGGCTGCCGGTGGAGACCCGATGACCCTGTTCACCCTCTGGCGCGGCGCTGCCGCCGCCTTGTCCCTGGCCGTGCTCGCCGCCGCGCCGGCCTGGTCGCAGTACCCCGAGCGCAGCGTTCGCCTGGTCGTGCCTTACCCCGCGGGCGGCGGCACCGACAACATCGCCCGCCTGCTCGCGGACAAGCTCTCGCGGCGCCTGGGCCAGCCCTTCGTGGTCGACAACCGGGGCGGCGCCAACGGCAACATCGGCGCCGATGCGGTGGCCAAGGCGCGGCCCGACGGCTACACGCTGCTGCTCGCGGGCCTGGGCCCGCTGGCCGTGAACCCGGGGCTCTACGCTCGCATGCCCTACGACCCGGCACGCGCATTCGTGCCCATCGTGCAGGTCTCGTCCGCGCCGCTGGTGCTGGTAGCGGGCCCGGGCGCCCCCGCGGGCGACCTGCGCCAGCTGATCGCCTTCGCGCGCCAGCATCCGGGCCAACTGACCCTGGCCAATGCAGGCGAAGGCTCGCCGCACCACATCTGCGCCGGGCTGTTCGCCCGCGAGGCCGGCGCCAGCGTGACCCATGTGCCGTACAAGGGCGCCGCTCCCGCCATCACCGACCTGCTGGGCGGCAGCGTGCAGGCGCTGTGCGACAACGTGGGCACGATCCGGCCCTTCATCGAGTCGCGCAAGGTGCGGCCGCTGGCCGTCTCCACCCGCGCCCGCACCAGCCTGCTGCCCGAGGTGCCGACCTTCGCCGAGGCCGGCCTGCCGGGCATCGACTTCTCCCTGTGGTTCATGCTGGTGGCGCCGGCCGGCACGCCCGCCGACCTGGTGGCGCGCCTCAATCGCGAGGCGAACGCGATCCTCGCGCAGCCCGAGGTGGCCGCGAAGTTCCGCGAGTTCGCCAACGAGCCTGTCGGCGGCACGGTGGAGGCGGCCGCCGCGCACCTCAAGGCCGAAACGCAGCGCTGGCCCGGACTGGTGAAGTCCATCGGCCTGGCGCAGCAGTGAGGCGGGGGCATCCATGCAACTGATCGACCTGTCCGTCGCCATCGAGAACGACCTGCCGGTGGACCGCCCGGGCAATGGCCCCCGCATCCACTACCAGCACCACCACGAGACCTTCGCGGCCCTGGCCGGGCCCTTCGCCGGCCTGCGGCCCGAGGACCTGCCCGATGGCGAGGCCTGGGCGGTGGAGCGCATCGACCTGTCCACCCACAACGGCACCCACATGGATGCGCCATGGCACTACGCCTCGACCATGGACGGCGGCCAGCCCGCCGCCACCATCGACGAGGTGCCGCTGGACTGGTGCCATCGCCCCGGCGTGAAGCTGGACCTGCGCCACCTGCCCCACGGCCACGTCGCCACGGCCGACGACCTCGCCATGGAACTGCAGCGCATCGGCCACGTGCTGCAGCCGCTGGACATCGTGCTGGTGAACACGGCCGCCGCCGCGCGCTACGGCCAACCCGACTACCTCGACAGCGGCTGCGGCCTGGGCCGCGAGGCCACGCTCTGGCTGACGGCGCAGGGCGTGCGCGTGGTGGGCACCGACGCCTGGTCCTGGGACGCCCCCTTCTCGCACACCGCCCGGCGCTACGCCGCCACCGGAGACGCCTCCCTGATCTGGGAGGGGCACAAGGCCGGCCGCACCACGGGCTACTACCAGATGGAAAAACTGACCAACCTCGACCTCCTGCCCGCCAGCGGCTTCCACGTCATCTGCTTCCCCGTGAAGATCCACAAGGCCTCGGCCGGATGGGTGCGGGCCGTGGCGGTGCTGCCATGAGCGGCGTACCGGACCACGCCTTGCTCGGGACCTGGTACCTGCGCGAGGCCTATGCCGTGGACCCAAGGGGCGAACGTCTTTTCGACGTCTACGGCGCCCGGCCCTCGGGCGTCATCCACTACGGCGCCGATGGCCGCATGACGGCGCTCATCACGCACGACGGCCGCGCGCGCCTTTCGGGCTCGGACCGGCAGGACGCCACCGACGCCGAGAGCGCAGCGGCGTACCGTTCGTCGATCGGCTATGCCGGGCGCTACGTGCGCGAGGGCGACTGGATCGTGCACCACGTCGACATCTCGACCTATCCGAACTGGGTGGGGACCCGGCTGCGCCGCCAGTGGCGATGGACCGGCGACAGCCTCGAGCTGCTCACCGCGCCGCAGCCGCAGGCCGGGGTGGAAACCGTCATGAAGCTCGTCTGGCAGCGCGAGTCCGCCGGCTGATCCCTAGCGTGCCGCCGCCAGCGCCTGCTCGACCCAGCCGTCGAACAGTTTCTGGTGCGCGCGGATCCAGCCGTCGGCATGCCGCTCCACGTCCTGCTGGCTGTTCGCGCCTTCGCTCATCCGCAGGTTCTGCGCGTTGATGTCGCCGATCGGCACGTTCATGACCTCGAACAGCTTCGCCGCGGCCGGGTTCTTCTCGGCGAACTCGCGGTTGGCGACGATGCGCTCCTGGTTGGCGAGGAAGCCGTAGTTCTTGCCGTTCGGCTGGCGCGTGTCCACGTTCTCGCCGCCTTGCGAGGCCGAGAACGGCACCTGCAGCCACACCACGTCGGCGCCCGGACGCAGCACGGCGCTGACCCAGTAGGGCGTCCAGGTGTAGTAGAGGATCGGCTTGTCCTGCCTGAAGCGCGCGATGGTGTCGGCCATCAGCGCGGCATAGCTGCCCTGGCGGTGCGTGACGGTGTCGCGCAGGCCGTAGGCGCCCAGGTGGTTCTCGATCGCGAGCTCGCAGCCCCAGCCGGGGTTGCAGCCGGTGAGATCGGCCTTGCCGTCGCCGTCGGTGTCGAACAGCTTCGCGATCGCCGGCTCCTTGAGCTGCGCGATGTTGGTGATGTGGTACTGCTCGGCGGTCTTGCGGTCGATCAGGTAGCCCTGCACCGCGCCGTCGGCGTACACGCCCTGGCGCCACAGCTTCGCGTCGCCGCCGCTGTTCTTGTAGAAGTCGGCGTGCAGCAGGCTCCAGTGGTTGGCCATGAAGGTGGCGTCGCCGTTGGCGATCGCCAGGTGCTCGGTCGCGGGCTCCAGGTCCTTCATCGGCTCGACCGTGTAGCCGAGCTTCTCGAGCGCGCGCATCACGAGCAGGGTCTGGAAGGCCTCCTCGGCCAGCGAGCTCTTGAGCGGCTTGACGACGATGCCCTGGCCGGGCAGGTCGGTGGCGGCATGCGCGGGGAAGCTGGCGGCCGCGAAGGCCAGGGCCAGCAGCCCGAGGCCGCGCGCGAATGGATTCATCGATGTCTTCATGCGTCGTGTGCCTCCGGTGCTTCAGCGGGTCTGGGTCGAAAGGGCCGGCACGGCTTCTTCCGTGCCGCGCGACGCGGCCGGCGCCACCGCGCGCTGCAGCGTGCGCAGCGCCAGGCCCACGGGGCCGCCATGCCACCAGCGCTGGCCGCCGCGGCGCGGCCGGCCCATGGCCTGCGTCAGCCGGTCGAGCGAGATCGCGAGCAGCACGATGCCCAGGCCGCCGACGGTGGCCAGGCCCATGTCGAGCCGGCCGATGCCGCGCAGCACCATCTGGCCCAGGCCGCCCACGGCGATCATCGAGGCGATCACCACCATCGACAGCGACAGCATCAGCGCCTGGTTGATGCCGGCCATGATCGAGGGCATGGCCAGCGGCAGCTTCACCTTCACCAGCATCTGCCAGGGCGAGGCGCCGTAGGCGCGCGCGGCCTCGATCAGGTCGGGCCGCACCTGGCGCAGGCCGAGGTTGGTCAGGCGCACCAGCGGCGCCAGGGCGAACACGATGGTCACGATCACGCCCGGCACGTTGCCGATGCCGAACAGCATCACCACCGGCACCAGGTAGACGAAGGCCGGCGTGGTCTGCATCGCGTCGAGCACCGGGCGCATCACGCGCTGGGCACGGTCGCTGCTGGCCAGCAGCACGCCCAGCGGCAGGCCGATGACCATGCAGAAGACCAGCGAGGTCAGCACCAGCGACAGCGTCACCATGGCCTCGGGCCAGATCCCCAGCATCGCGACCAGCAGCAGCGCGACGGTGCTGCCGATGGCGAGCGCGCGGCCCGCGAACTGCCAGGCCAGCAGGCCGATCAGCGCGATCATCGCGAGCGTCGGCAGCCCGGTCAGCAGGCTCTGCACCGAGTTCAGGGTGCTGTCGATCGGCAGCCGCACGGTCTGGAAGAAGGGGCGGAAATGCTCGACCACCCAGCCCAGGCCCTGGTTGATCCAGGACTCGACCGGCAGCGAGCCGTCCCAGAGGCGGTGCAGCTGGAAGCCGGCGGCATCGGCCTGGCCGGCGAGCTGGTGCGCGGCGTCTTGCGGCACGGGCGCGTCGAGCCAGGCGCTGGTGGCCGCGGGATCGGGCGCGGCCGACAGGGCTTCCCAGGGATCGAGCGCGACGGGCGCCGGCGCGGGCTGCTGCGCCAGCGCGGCGGCGGCATCGTTGGCGGTGGCGAGGTCGGAGGGCAGGGTGGTGTCGTTCATCTCGGCGTTTCCTTCGAAATCGGGTTCAGGCCAGGACATGGGCTGGGGCGGCGCTCGCGGCGGGGGCGGGCGGCAGCGCGGGATCGATCGGCGGCGTGTCGCGATCGAGGAACTTCAGCAGCGTGGTCTTGCTGATCGCGCCGCAGAAGCGGCCGTCGGTCGCCACCACCGGCACCGCGCAGGGCGCCTGGCCCACCTGTCCGATCAGTCCGGCCACGGGCGCGTCGGCCTCGATGGTGCCGAGGTCGGCGAGGAAGGCATGGCGCAGGCCCAGCGGTCCCGAATGGCCGTCGAGCGCGGCGCGCAGCGTGTCGGCCGAGACCGTGCCGAGGTAGCGCCGGTCGGGGCTGGTCACGTAGGCGAAGTCGCGGTCCTGGTCTTCCAGCAGCTTGAGCGCCGCGCGGGCGCCGCGCTCGGGGTGTTCGCAGACCACGGTCAGCGGCTTGCGCGCGATGTCGGCGGCCTTGAACACGGCCGCCGCGTCCACGCCGCGCACGAAGCTGCGCACGTAGTCGTTGGCCGGGCAGCGCAGGATCTCGTCGGGCGTGCCGACCTGGATCACCTGGCCGTCCTTCATGATCGCGATGCGGTCGCCGATGCGCATCGCCTCGTCGAGGTCGTGCGAGATGAAGACGATGGTGCGGCGCTGCTGTTGCTGCAGCCGCAGCAGCTCGGATTGCATCTCGGTGCGGATGATCGGGTCGAGCGCCGAGAAGGCCTCGTCCATCAGCAGGATCGAGGGGTCGGAGGCCAGCGCGCGCGCCAGGCCCACGCGCTGCTGCATGCCGCCCGAGAGCTCGTCGGGATAGCTGTCGCCCCAGCCCGCCAGCCCCACCTGCGCGAGCGCCAGGTCGGCCTGCGCCAGGCGCTCCTTCTTGCCGGTGCCCGACAGCTCGAGCCCGAAGGCCGTGTTCTCGCGCACCGTCATGTGCGGCATCAGCGCGAAGGACTGGAACACCATGCTGATGTCCTTGCGGCGCAGCGCGCGCAGCCTGGCGTCGGAGTGTTCGTTGATGTCGGCGCCGTCGATCACGATGCGGCCCGCGGTCGGCTCGATCAGCCGGTTCAGCAGCCGCACCAGCGTCGACTTGCCCGAGCCCGACAGGCCCATGATCACGAAGATCTCGCCGGCCTGGATCTCGAAGGTGGCGTCGAACACGCCGATCGACTGGCCGGTCTTCGCGAGGATCTCCTTCTTCGACAGACCTTGGCGCACCAGCGCCAGCGCGTCGTCGGGCGCATCGCCGAAGACCTTGAAGACGTGGTCGATGAGAATTCCTTTGGCCATATGCCGGGCTCCTTGTGCGAAGGTTGGACGGGTGCCGTTCCGCCTGGAAGCGGGACGGCAGCGGCCACGCCATCAGCCGATGGCTGCCGGAAGGCACTGAGGACGACGTGGCGACGAAACCAGTGCCCGCCGGATGCTTCGCTCGCGGGCAACGGGCCTGGTCGAGGGGCGCCGCCTGGAGAAGCGTGACGTGGCAGTGGGGCCGGAACTATCCGGCCGGTGTGCCGGGCTGGCCCGGCGGGAGAACCTGCACCGCGACGGGATTCGAAGATCCGCGAGTAGTGCCGGTGGGAGCTGCAGCGTCATCCCGCAGCGGGGATTCCGCGACGGGTTCGTAATGACTTGCAGGTCCGCGAAAGACGATGATTGTAACTTTTTGACATGAAGCATGTCAATCCGCCGCCCGCGAACGGCTGTAGTCTGGAACGCAATGGCCGCGTCAGATGAGAGCCATTCTTATCCGGCGATACTCGGGGCCGCGTCCGGCGAGCGGGCGCACCCATTTCCAAGACTGCGGAGCTTTTCTCATGACGACTTCCCCCAAGACCCGTGCCGAGCGCGACACCTTCGGACCGATCGACGTGCCGGCCCACAAGCTGTGGGGCGCGCAAACGCAGCGCTCGCTGCAGAACTTCGACATCTCGGGCGAGCAGCAGCCGCGCGAGATCATCAAGGCCCTGGCCCAGGTCAAGCGCGCATCGGCCGTGGTCAACCACGCGCTGGGCCTGCAGGACGAGAAGAAGACCCACGCGATCGTCGCCGCGGCCGACGAGGTCATCGCCGGCAAGCACCCGGGCGAGTTCCCGCTGGTGGTCTGGCAGACCGGCTCCGGCACGCAGACCAATATGAACGTCAACGAGGTGCTGGCCAACCGCGCGAGCGAACTGCTGGGCGGCGAGCGCGGCGAGGGCCGCCTGGTGCATCCCAACGACGACGTGAACCGCAGCCAGTCGAGCAACGACGTGTTCCCGACCGCGATGCACGTGGCGGCCGTCGAGGCCATCACGCACAAGCTGCTGCCGGCCATCGCCAAGCTGCGCGGCACGCTCGAGCAGAAGTCGAAGGACTTCGCCGACATCGTGAAGATCGGCCGCACCCATCTGCAGGACGCCACGCCGCTCACCCTGGGCCAGGAGTTCTCGGGCTACGTGGCGCAACTGGCGCATGGCGAGGCGCACGTGCGCGCTGCGCTGCCGCACCTGAGCGAACTGGCGCTCGGCGGCACGGCCGTGGGCACCGGCCTCAACGCACCCAAGGGCTATGCCGAGCAGGTGGCGGCCGAGCTCGCGAAGCTCACCGGCCTGCCGTTCGTGACCGCGCCGAGCAAGTTCGAGGCGATGGCCAGCGTCGATGCGCTGGTGCATGCCCACGGCGCGCTCAAGACGCTCGCGGCCAGCATGAACAAGATCGCCAACGACGTGCGCTGGCTCGCGAGCGGCCCGCGCAGCGGCATCGGCGAACTGAGCATTCCCGAGAACGAACCGGGCTCGTCGATCATGCCGGGCAAGGTCAACCCGACCCAGAGCGAGGCCGTCACGATGCTGGCCGCGCAGGTGTTCGGCAACGACGTCGCCATCAACATCGGCGGCGCCTCGGGCAACTTCGAACTCAACGTGTTCCGCCCGATGGTGGCCCACAACTTCCTGCAGAGCGTTCGCCTGCTGGCAGACGGCATGGTGAGCTTCAACGACCATTGCGCCGTGGGCATCGAGCCGAACCGCGAGCGCATCACGGAGCTGGTGCAGCGCTCGCTGATGCTGGTGACCGCGCTCAACACGCACATCGGCTACGACAAGTCGGCCTACATCGCCAAGAAGGCGCACAAGGAAGGCACCAGCCTGCGCGAGGCCGCGATCGCCTCGGGCCACCTCACGGCCGAGCAGTTCGACCAGTGGGTGGTGCCGGAGAACATGACGGGCCGCTGATGCGGCGATGGGGCCCGTATTTCGTGGGGGCCGCCGCGCACGGCCGCCCGAAGCGGCCGGCCCGCCCCCGGTAGGGGGTTGGCGAAGCGACACGAAGTGCGCGCAGCCTGGGGGCGAGCTTTAGTACCCGATCGTGTAGCGCTGGCGCGAGTGCGCCGGCTTCTCGAGCTCGTCGATGAAGGCGATCGCGTAGTCCTCGAAGCTGATCCAGCTGCGGCCCTCGGCGCTGACCAGCAGGTCGTTCTGGCCGAGGCGGAACTTGCCTGTGCGTTCGCCTTCGACGAATTCGGCCGAGGGCGAGAGGAAGGTCCAGTCGAGTTCCTTCTCGCCGCGCAGCGCCTCGAGGAACACGCCGCCGGCCGAGGCCTCGGCCTTGTAGGCCTCGGGGAAGTTCGGCGTCTCGATGACTTTGAGGCCCGGTGCCGCGAACAGGCTGCCGGCGCCGCCGACGACCAGCAGGCGCTTCACGCCCGCGCGCTTCGCGGGTTCGATGATGGCCGCGGGCGGCACGGTCGCGAAATGGGCGGCGCTGAAGACGGCGTCGTGGCCGGCCAGGGCCTTCTCGAGCGCGGCGCCGTCGAGCACGTCGAGGTCGACGGCCTTGACGTTGGCGCGGCCGGCGAGCTTGGCGCTGGCATGGCGCGCGATGGCCGTGACCGTGTGGCCGCGGCGCAGTGCTTCTTCGAGGAGGCGGCCGCCGGCGCGACCGGTGGCACCGATGATGGCGATGTGGCTCATGGAGGACTCCTTGGAACGAGATGAGAAGAGGGCGATGAGGCTCATCTTAGGTTTCTCATTTCGAAAGAAATACCTCGAAATTCGCGCTTCTTTATTCCTAAAATCGTTCGAATGGACCGTCTCAACGCAATGCGCGTCTTCGTGACCGTGGTCGACGCGGGCAGCCTCTCGGCCGCCGCCGACCTGCTCGACATGTCGCGCCCCGTGGTCACGCGCTACGTCGCCGAGCTCGAGCAATGGACCGGCGCGCGGCTGCTGCACCGCACCACCCGGCGCCTGAGTCTCACGGCCGCGGGCGAGGAGCTGCTGCCGCGCTGCCGCCAGGTGCTGGAGCTCGCGGGCGACATGCAGGCCGCGGTGCGCCATCCGGCCGAGGCGCCGCGCGGGCAGTTGCGCATCACCACCGGCACCTCGTTCGCGCAGGCGCAGCTGGCCGACGCGATTGCCGAGTACGTACGGCTCTATCCGGGCGTGATGGTCGACCTGGTGCTGCTCGACCGCACCGTGAACCTGGTCGACGAGCGCATCGACCTCGCGATCCGCACCGCGGCCGAGATCGATCCCAACCTGATCGCGCGCCGGCTCACGGACTGCCGCTCGGTGGTCTGCGCCTCGCCGGCCTACCTGGCCGAGCACGGCACGCCGCAGCGCGTGGACGAACTCGCGCAGCGTAACTGCCTCACGCATTCGTACTTCGGCCACAGCCTCTGGAGCTTCACGCGCAAGAGCGATGGCGCGCCGGTGTCGGTGGCCGTGGACGGCAACGTGTCGGCCAACGACGCGGCCAGCCTGATGGGCCTGGCGCGCGCGGGCGCGGGGATCGCGATGCTGCCGACCTACCTGACGGCGCAACTCGTGCACGGCGGGGAGCTGGTGCCGCTGTTCCCCGATTTCGAACCGCAGGTGGTGGGCATGTACGCGGTCTACACCTCGCGCAAGCATATGCCGGCCACCCTGCGCACCATGCTCGATTTCCTGGCGCAGCGCTTCACCGAAGTGCCGGCCTGGGACCTGCCGCTGGCGGCCTGAACGAAGCTCAGTGGTCGGCCGGGGGGTGCGCCATCAGGCGGTCGGTGAAGGCGATCGCCATGGCCGAGAGCAGGAAGGCGACGTGGATCACCGTCTGCGCGATCAGCACCTTGTCGGTGTAGTTGTCGGCGTTGATGAAGGTCTTGAGCAGGTGGATCGAGCTGATGCCGATGATGGCGGTGGCCAGCTTGACCTTGAGCACCGAGGCGTTCACATGGCTCAGCCACTCCGGCTGGTCGCGGTGGCCCTCGAGGTCCATACGGCTCACGAAGGTCTCGTAGCCGCCCACGATCACCATGATCAGCAGGTTCGAGATCATCACCACGTCGATCAGCGCCAGCACCACCAGCATGATCACCGTCTCGTTGAGCGCGGCCACCGGCGCGGTGGTCTTGTAGCCGATGCTGTTGATCAGCGCCTGCAGCGCGGTCTGGCTGCCGAACGCAGCCTCGACCAGGTGCAGCAGCTCGACCAGGAAATGCACCACGTAGACCGCCTGCGCCACGATCAGTCCCAGGTACAGCGGCAGCTGGAGCCAGCGGCTCGCGAAGATCAGCCGTGGCAGCGGGCGCAACGGGGAGGTGCGGGCGTGAACGGGCATGTTCCGGGGATCGAAGGGGTCGGGGAGGACATCGAGGGGGCGTGTGTGACGGGGAGCGCGATTCTAGGGGTGTCCCGGTGACGCACTCGTGATAACCCCCCGCTCTAACATCGGGGTCCGTCAGCAGCACGCCGGTTCGGCGTCAGTGGCCCGTAAGTGGTCGCGCCGACATTACGGCCGCAATTCATCCAGGAGACACGAGACATGAGCAGCGCATCGAAGAACATTGAATCCGTCCTGGTCGAGAACCGCGTGTTCCCGCCCGATGCCCGCGCCACTCAAGGCGCACGCATTTCCGGCATGGCCGCCTACGAGGCCCTGTGCAAGGAAGCGGAGGAGGACTTCGAAGGCTTCTGGAGCCGCCAGGCGAAAAGCCACCTGCAGTGGACCAAGCCCTTCAGCAGGATCCTCGACGAATCGAACGCGCCGTTCTACCAATGGTTCGGCGACGGCGAGCTCAACGCCAGCGCCAACTGCCTCGACCGCCACATCGGCACGCCCGTCGAGAACAAGACCGCCATCGTCTTCGAGGCCGACGACGGCACCGTCACCCAGGTCACCTACAAGGAGCTGCTCGCACGCGTGAGCCAGTTCGCCAATGCACTCAAGGCGCAGGGCATCAAGAAGGGCGACCGCGTCATCGTCTACATGCCGATGACGGTCGAGGGCGTGATCGCGATGCAGGCCTGCGCGCGCATCGGCGCCACCCACAGCGTGGTGTTCGGCGGCTTCTCGGCCAAGGCGCTGCAGGAACGCATCATCGACGCCGGCGCGGTCGCGGTCATCACCGCCAACTTCCAACTGCGCGGCGGCAAGGAACTGCCGCTCAAGGCCATCGTCGACGATGGCATCGCGCTCGGCGGCTGCGAGTCGATCAAGACCGTGTTCGTCTACGAGCGCACGGCCTCGGCCTGGAACCGTGTCGAAGGCCGCGACAAGACCTTCGCCGAGGCGCTGGCCGGCCAGAGCACCGAGTGCGCGCCCGAGCCGGTGAATGCCGAGCATCCGCTGTTCATCCTCTACACCTCGGGCTCCACCGGCAAGCCCAAGGGCGTGCAGCACGCCACCGGCGGCTACCTGCTGTGGGCCAAGATGACGATGGACTGGACCTTCGACATCCGTCCCGAGGACGTGTTCTGGTGCACCGCCGACATCGGCTGGATCACGGGCCACACCTACGTCGCCTACGGCCCGCTCGCGGCCGGCGCCACGCAGGTGGTGTTCGAGGGCATCCCGACCTTCCCGCACGCGGGGCGCTTCTGGCAGATGATCGAGAAGCACAAGGTCAGCGTGTTCTACACCGCGCCGACCGCGATCCGCTCGCTGATCAAGGCGGCCGAGGGCGACGAGAAAGTGCATCCGAAGAACTGGGACCTCACGAGCCTGCGCATCCTCGGTTCGGTCGGCGAGCCGATCAATCCCGAAGCGTGGATGTGGTACCACCGCAATATCGGCGGCGAGCGCTGCCCGATCGTCGACACCTTCTGGCAGACCGAGACCGGCGGCCACGTGATCACGCCGCTGCCGGGCGCCACGCCGCTGGTGCCGGGCTCGTGCACCTTGCCGCTGCCGGGCATCATGGCCGCGATCGTGGACGAGACCGGCAAGGACCTGCCCAACGGCGCGGGCGGCATGCTGGTGATCAAGCGGCCCTGGCCCTCGATGATCCGCACGATCTGGAACGATCCCGAGCGCTTCAAGAAGAGCTATTTCCCCGAGGAGATGGGCGGCACGATCTATCTGGCGGGCGACGGTGCGGTGCGCAGTGCGGACCGTGGCTACTTCCGCATCACGGGCCGCATCGACGACGTACTCAATGTCTCGGGCCACCGGCTGGGCACGATGGAGATCGAGTCGGCGCTGGTGTCCAAGACCGACCTCGTGGCCGAGGCCGCGGTGGTGGGGCGTCCCGACGACGTGACGGGCGAGGCGGTGTGCGCCTTCGTGGTGCTCAAGCGCGCGCGGCCGACCGGCGAGGAGGCAAAGCAGATCGCCACCGAGTTGCGCAACTGGGTGGCCAAGGAGATCGGGCCGATCGCCAAGCCCAAGGACATCCGCTTCGGCGACAACCTGCCGAAGACGCGCAGCGGCAAGATCATGCGGCGGCTGCTGCGCAGCATCGCGAAGGGCGAGGCGATCACGCAGGACACCTCGACGCTCGAGAACCCGGCGATCCTGGATCAGCTGTCGCAGACGAATTGATCGACGCGGCACTCCTGCTGTAGGACAGGGGCGTCTGTACCGGGCCGAGCGCCGGGCAGGCCCCTTCGCTGAGGTAAAACCGCTGGCACCACCGCGCGCCTCGAAGCGCGCGGGTTCCCAACGTGTTCGATCTTTCCGAAGGAGGCCCCCATGGGCGTGAGATCCGCTTTCCTGTTCGTCATCGTGCTGCTGATCGCGGCGCTGGCCGCGCTCAACTGGGGCACGCTGGCCACGCCCACCGACGTGTGGCTGGGCTTCATGACCGTCTCGGCGCCGCTGGGCCTGATCATGCTGGGGCTCACCGTGGTGCTGGCGGCCTTCTTCCTGGTCTACGTGCTGTACCTGCACAGCTCGGTGCTGATCGAGACCAAGCGCCACACCAAGGAGATGCAGGTGCAGCGCGACCTGGCCGACAAGGCCGAGGCCTCGCGCTTCACCGAACTGCGCAACTTCCTGCAGACGCAGGAGAACCAGCACATGGCGCAGAACGCCGAGCGTCAGACGGCGCTGCTGGCGCGCATCGACCAGCTCGAGGCCGCGGTGCGGCTGCGTTCGGAGCAGTCCGACAACACGCTGGCCGCGCACATCGGCCAGCTCGAGGACCGGATCGAGCGCCGGCCTTCGCTGCCCGTGGACATCGAGCCACGGATCTGAGGACGCGTCGTCCTACTTCGTCGACAGGATCCAGGCGGCGAGCTTCTTCGCGTCGGCTTCGCTGACCTGGTTGTTGGCCGGCATCGGCACCGGGCCCCAGACGCCCGAACCGCCCTTGATGATCTTGCCGGCCAGCATGTCTACCGCGCCCGCGTTGTCCTTGTACTTGGCCGCCACGTCCTCTGAACGAGGGGCCGAGCACCTTGCGCTCGACCGCATGGCAGCTCATGCAGTTCTTCGAGGTGGCCAGCGCCAGGTCGGCGAAGGCGGGGGCTGCCAGGCCGAGGGCCAGGGACGCGAACAGCAGGGCTCTTTTCATGGGGGTCGGATTCTCTGTTTATGTAAGGGCTGAGTTACATTCGATGGCTCAACGCGACGATTGTAGGGAGCGCCGGGCACCGGCGTGCGACCGCATCGCGCGACACGACCCGGAGGGATTCGCGATGTGGTTTCTGGTGTTGGGCATCCTGGGCGTGGCCCTCAAGTACTTCGAAGTCGGTCCGGTCGCCACCTGGAGCTGGTGGATCGTGCTGATTCCCTTCGCGCTCGCCATGGCCTGGTGGGCCTGGGCCGATGCCTCGGGCTACACCAAGCGCAAGGTGGTCGAGCGCGAGGATGCCCGCCGCCAGGCGCGCATCGACCGGCAGAAGACCAACATGGGCATGAAGACCGGCACCGGGCAGCGCCCGCGCCGCTGAGCGCGCACCGCACGGCATGGGCGACGAGGCGGTCGAGCACGCACTGAGCGTCTTCAAGTACGGGTTGATGGCGGGGCTGCTCGTGGGCGCGGCCCTGGTGGTCTGGCGCCGCCGGCTGCTGCTGGGCATCGGGCTCGGCGCGCTGGCGATCGCTGCCGCGGGGCTCTATGGCGCGGGCTCGATCGCGGTGCAGCGCGTGATCGCGATCGCGGACACCGTCGGCACGCAGGGCACGCTGATCGAACACATCGCGGAGCGCGGCACCGACAGCAAGGGCCGCACCACGGTGTCGCGCGTGCCGTTGGTCGAGTACACGGCGGCCGACGGCCGGAAGCTGCGCGTCAAGGGGCTTGGCGGCAGCGCTCCCGGCAAGCGCCCGGGCGATGCCGTCGCGGTGCGCTACAGCCCCGACGATCCGGCGCGGGCGCGCGTGGACGACTTCCAGAACATGTGGGGCATCGTCATCGCCTTCTGCGTCTTCTCGCTGCTGCCGTTGCTGGTCGGCCTGTTCTTCACGCGCATGGCGCTGCGCTTTCGCGGCCTGCCGGGCGCCTGAGCCTTTGGCCGACAGGCCGCGGCCGCCGCGCATGTGAGACTCGCCGCAGCGCGCCGTCGCATCGCGGCGCTCCACCGAGGGGAGGATCGAGAATGACCACACGCATGCCATCGCGGGGGCTCGCGCCCGTTGTTCGGATCGCCATGGGCTTGCTGATCGTGCTGGCCATGGGCGCGGCCGGCTGGCTGCATCGCTCGCCATGGATCGTGCTGCTGGCGACGCCGCTGTTCACCGGTCTCTACGCACTCGGCAAATGGAATGCCTGGGCGCTGGCCTGGCGGCTCGGCGGCGCGAAGCGGATCGCGCTGTCGGCGCTGGTGACGCTGCCTATCCAGGCGGTGCTCGCGGGCGTGTTCTACCTGCTCGGACTGGGGCTGAGCATGCTGCTGGCGCCCACCGCGGCTATCGCCGCGTTCTCGACTTCCGATGTTCAATGGGCCGCGGCGCTGTTCGTCGTGGCGGTCGCCGTGAGCGCGGCGATCATCCGGCTCGAATCGAAGGCCTCGCCCGCGGCACCCGAGCCGATGGTCGGCACGTCATCGCCCGCGCCGGAAGCCGAGCCCGAACTCGACATCGACCCGACGCCGCTGAATCACCACACCTTCTTCGAGTCCCCGGGCTACTGGCGCCAGAACGCCGCGCGCGAAGCGCTCGCGCAGCGCGGCACGCCGGTCGAGAAGCCGCCGTTCGCGGCCAGCGAGGCCATGATCGCGGCCACCGAAGCGCGGCTCGGTTTTCGCCTGCCCGACACGCTGCGCCAGCTCTATGGCCGGATGAACGGCGGCTACGTCGGTTGGCTCTACGTGCCGTTGAAGCGCGATGCCGGCCCGTTCCACGACGACTGGCGCGGCGCTTTTTCCATCGACTATTCGAGCCTCGCGGCCGTGGAGAAGCTGCGCACCGTGGCCGAGCACTACGAGGACTTCACGCACGAGCCCGAGGACGTGCCGGCCGGCGCCGACCAGCTGGTGGTGCTGCAGGCCCGCTATGGCGACATGACCCTGCTCGACTACACGCGCGGGCCGCAGGCGCGGGTGCTGATCGTGGACTTCGACCGCCAGAGCGGCGTGGAGCCGGTCGACATCGCCTTCGAGAACTTCGACGATTTTTTCGCGGCGCTGCGGCGCGTGCGCCCGGAGCGCGGCGTGGCGCGAACGGTCGCGCGCGACCTGGGCCCGCCGCTCGGCGAGGCACCGGCGGAATGGCGCGCGCCGATGTTCTGGGGCGAGGCGCAGCCTCATTTCTTCTACCTCAATGCGGTGCAGCGCAAGGACGGCTCCGAGCCGCAACTGATGGCCGACGAGGCGCTGGTCGCGCAGACCGAGGCCCGGCTGGGCCTGCGGCTGCCGGGCGCACTCGTGGCGCTGTGGCGCGTGAAGAACGGCGGCGGCGTGTCGTGCCGCTGGGTCGACATCGCCGACGGCGAAGCCCGGCCCTACAGCGAGGCGTTGCGCCACCTGATGCCGATGGAATACCTCGTGACGCTGGCCGAGCTGTCGGACCGCATCGTGTTCCCGCCGGGCGAAACGCCGTGGAAGCAGCGCTTCGATGCGCCGCAGCTACTCGTGGTGCTCGAGGCCGATCACGGCCGGGTGGTCATGCTCGACTACCGCGACAGCGGCGCACAGGCCCCGGCCGTGCTCGTCGTGGACGACCTGGACCGCGGCCCGCCGCGCGAGTTGCTGCGCTTCGAGAGCGTCGACGACCTGCTGGCGCGCCTGCGCCCGAAGTCCATCGGCTACGAGGACGTCGCGACACCGTGGCAGCCGCCGGCCGCCACGGCCTGAGCGCCGGGCTTCAGAACTTGTCGAGCACCGCGCCCGAGCTCGCGCTCGAGGCGTTGAACGCGAACTTGGCCTGCACGCCGCGCGTGTAGCGCGGGGCCGGGGCCTTCCAGCCTTCGCGGCGCTTGGCGATCTCGGCCTCGGGCACGTTGAGCTCGAGCTTGAGCGCATGCGCGTCGATGGTGATCGAGTCGCCCTCGTTCACGAAGGCGATGGTGCCGCCGGCCGCCGCTTCGGGCGCCACGTGGCCCACCACCATGCCCCAGGTGCCGCCCGAGAAGCGGCCGTCGGTGATCAGGCCCACGCTCTCGCCGAGGCCCGCGCCGATCAGCGCGCCGGTGGGCGCGAGCATCTCGGGCATGCCGGGGGCCGCCCTTGGGGCCGAGGTAGCGCAGCACCATCACGTCGCCGGCCACGATCTTGCCGTCGAGGATGGCCTTGAGCGCCGACTGCTCGTCGTCGAACACGCGCGCCGGGCCGGTGATGACCGGGTTCTTGAGGCCGGTGATCTTGGCGACCGCGCCTTCGGGCGACAGGTTGCCCTTGAGGATCGCCAGGTGGCCTTCGTCGTACATCGGCTTGTCGATCGGGCGGATCACGTCCTGGTCGGCGCGCGGCACGTCGGGCACGTCCTTGAGCACTTCGGCGATGGTCTGGCCGCTGATGGTGATGCAGTCGCCATGCAGCAGGCCGGCGTTGAGCAGCACCTTCATGACCTGCGGAATGCCGCCGGCCTGATGCAGGTCGACCGCGAGGTACTTGCCCGAGGGCTTCAGATCGCAGATCACCGGCACCTTCTTGCGCATGCGCTCGAAGTCGTCGATCGACCATTCCACGCCGGCCGTGTGCGCGATCGCGAGGAAGTGCAGCACCGCGTTGGTGGAGCCGCCCGTGGCCATGATCACGGCCACCGCGTTCTCGATCGCCTTCTTGGTCACGATGTCGCGCGGCTTCAGGTCCTTCTTGATCGCCTCGATCAGCACCTTGGCCGATTCCTTGGCCGAGTTGGCCTTCTCGTCGTGCGGGTTCGCCATGGTCGACGAATAGGGCAGCGAGATGCCGAGCGCCTCGAACGCGCTCGACATGGTGTTGGCCGTGTACATGCCGCCGCAGGAGCCGGTGCCGGGGATGGCGCGCTTCTCGATCTCGTGCAGGTCCTCGTCGCTCATGTTGCCGGCGGCGTTCTGGCCCACGGCCTCGAACACGCTGACGATGTTCAGGTCCTGGCCCTTGTAGCGGCCCGGCAGGATGGTACCGCCGTAGACGTAGATGGCGGGCACGTTGGCGCGCAGCATGCCCATCAGGCCGCCGGGCATGTTCTTGTCGCAGCCGCCGACCACCAGCACGCCGTCCATCCACTGGCCGCCGACGCAGGTCTCGATGCAGTCGGAGATCACCTCGCGGCTCACCAGCGAGTACTTCATGCCTTCGGTGCCCATGGCCATGCCGTCGGAGATGGTCGGGGTGCCGAACACCTGCGCGTTGCCGCCGGCTTCCTCGATGCCCGCGATGGCCGCGTCGGCCAGCTTCTGCAGGCCCGAGTTGCAGGGCGTGATGGTGCTGTGGCCGTTGGCGACGCCGACCATCGGCTTCTTGAAGTCGCCTTCCTCGTAGCCCATCGCGTAGAACATCGAGCGGTTGGGCGCGCGGCTCTTGCCTTCGACGATGTTGGCGCTGCGGCGATTGATCTGGATTGGCTTGGTGTCCATGGTGGGTGTCTCTTCGATCGTGGGGAGGGAAAACCGGGGAGCGCCAAGTATCGGACTTCTGATTGATTGCTTCCAATCCATTTTGAGAGGCCGATTGATATGCTTGGCGAATGAATGAAAGCCTGATCGACCTGCGGGCCTGGCGCCAGTTCGTGGCCGTCGCCGAGGAGCTGCATTTCGGCCGCGCCGCGCAGCGCCTGCACATGACCCAGCCGCCGGTCACGCAGGCCATCGCCCAGCTCGAGAAGACCCTGGGCGTGGTGCTGTTCGATCGCACGCGGCGCCGGGTCGCGCTCACGCCGGCCGGCGAGGCGCTGCTGCCCGACGTGCGCGAGCTGTTGGCGCGCGCCCAGGCGCTGCCGGCGCGCGCCCGCGCGGCCGCGGCCGGGCAGGTGGGCCGGGTGCGCATCGCCTTCGTCTCGACCGTCGGCTTCGAGCAGCTGCCCGACTGGGTGCGCGAGTTCCGCGTGCTGTGTCCCGAGGTCGCGCTCGAGCTGGTCGAGGCCACGGGCGACGTGCAGCTCGAGGCCTTCGCGCGCGGCGAGATCGATGCCGGCCTGATGCTGCATTCGCCCGGTGCCGCGCCGCCGGGGCTGGCGCGGCTCGCGGTGTCGCAGGAGCCGCTGGTGCTGGCGCTGCCGCAGCGGCATGCGCTCGCGAGCGCCGGGCAACTGCCGCTGGCCGAGGTGCTGGCCGAGCCGCTGGTGATCTTTCCGCGCCGCATCGTGCCTTCGCTGCACGACGCGGTCTTCGCGCTCTACCACGCGGCCGGGCGCGTGCCGCTGCTGGCGCAGGAGGCGATCCAGATGCAGACCATCGTCAACCTGGTCTCGGGCGGCATCGGCGTGGCCTGGGTGCCCGAGAGCGTCACGCAGTTCCGCCGCGCGGGCGTGGTCTACCGGGGCGCCGACGAGTTTGCGCCCGCGGGCCGGCGCCGTGCCGCGCCGGCGCTGCCGCGCTGCGAGACCAGCCTGGTGTGGCCGGCCGAGGCCGCCAACCCCGCGCTCGAGCGCTTCATCGCGTTCGTGCGGGAGCGCCAGCCGGCGGCCGCGCGCGGCGCGACGTAGCGGCGGAGGAGGGCGGCGGCCCGTCGAGGGCCGGGGCCAGCAGCGTCTCGAGCCAGCCCGCGAAGGCCTGCACACGCCGCGACAGGTTGCGCCGGTGCGGATACACCAGGTGCACCGGCAGCGGCTCGGCGCGCGCATCGGGCATGAGCTCGACCAGCTCGCCGGCCGCCAGATGCGTTCGCACGTCGTACAGCGGGATCTGGATCAGCCCCAGGCCCGCGAGCGCGCAGGCGATGTAGGTCTCGGCGTTGTTGGCCGTCACCTGGCTGCGCATGCGCAGCGAGGCGGTCTCGCCGTCGCGCCGCCATTCCCAGGGCGCCGCGCGGCCGCTGGTCGGCGAGGCGTAGTTCACCGCCAGGTGCTGCGGCAGCTCGGCCGGCGTGCGCGGCGTGCCGTGCCGCGCGAGGTAGGCCGGGCTCGCGCAGTTGACCAGCGTGAAGTGCCCGAGCGGCCGCGCCACCAGGCTGCTGCTCGCCAGCGGCCCCACGCGCAGCGCGCAGTCCACGCCCTCGTGCACCAGGTCGACCGCGCGGTCGCTCGAGCCGAGTTCGAGCTCGAGCGCCGGATGGCGCGCGAAGAAATCCGGCAGCGCGGGCGCGATCAGCAGCCGCGCGATGCGGCTGGGCACGTCGACCTTGAGGCGCCCGCCCACGCTGCCGTGCGAAGGCAGGAACTGCTGCTCGAGGTCGTCCATGTCGGCCACCAGCGCGCGGGCGCGCTCGAGCAGCACCTCGCCGTCGGGCGTGAGGCCCACGCGCCGCGTGGTGCGGTGCAGCAGCCGCGAGCCCAGCCGCGCCTCGAGCTGCTGCACCGCGGTCGAGATGGTGGCACGCGGCAGGCCGAGCCGGTCGGCGGCGCGCGTGAAGCTGCCGGATTCGGCCACGCGCAGGAAGACCTGGAGGAGGTCGATGCGGTCCATGGAAGGGCACCGGCGGCGGTCCGGCGATTGTTCGTGGATTTCCGAACAGTCTAGCCTCGAATTGCCCATTTATCGGCCGTCTGGCGATCAATACACTGCGCCTCGTGTCACACATCAATGGCTTTCAACCCAGGAGATTTCCATGTCCGCACGCACATTGAAGAACAAGGTCGCCGTCATCGCCGGCGGCGGCAAGAACCTCGGCGCGCTCGTCGCGCAGCAACTGGTCGACGGAGGCGTGCGCGGCGTCGCCATCCACTACAACAGCGACAGCTCGCGCGCCGATGCCGAGAAGACCGCAGCCGCCCTCGAGGCCAAGGGCGCCGCCACCCTGCTGGTGCAGGGCGACCTCGCGGTGGTCGAGAACAACGTCGAGCTGTTCGACCAGGCCGTCAAGCAGTTCGGCCAGGTCGACATAGCGATCAACACCGCGGGCGTGGTCATCAAGAAGCCGATCCTCGAGGTCACCGAAGCCGACTACGACAAGAGCTTCGACGCCAATGCCAAGGCCGCCTTCTTCTTCATCCAGCAGGCCGGCCGCACGCTGGCCGAGGGCGGCAGCATCGTCACGATCGTGAGCTCGCTGCTCGCGGCCTACACGCCGTACTACGCGATCTACCCGGGCTCGAAGGCCGCGGTGGAGCACTACACGCGCGCCGCCTCCAAGGAGTTCGGCGAGCGCGGCATCTCGGTCAACGCGATCGGCCCGGGCCCGATGGACACGCCGTTCTTCTACGGCCAGGAGAGCAAGGAGGCGGTGGATTACCACAGCAGCGCCGCCGCGCTCAGCAAGTTCTCGACGAAGGGCCTGACCGACATCGAGGACATCGCGCCGATCGTGCGCTTCCTGGTCACCGAGGGCTGGTGGATCACCGGCCAGACCATCTTCGCCAACGGCGGCTACACCACGCGCTGACGCATCGCACCAGGCAAGCGATGCATACGCTCATCGTGATGGGCAGCGGCATCGTGCTGCTGGCCCTGTTCCTGCTGGCCGGCCGCGTGCTCGGCGGCAGCGGCGACGCGGCCCTGAGCACGGCCGCGATGTGGTTCGTGCCGGCCTGGTTCGTCGGCGCCGGCATCAACATGGCGGTGGGGGTGATCGAGGCCGGCTACAGCGTGGCCGAGGAGCTGCCGATCTTCCTGCTGGTGTTCGCCGTGCCGGCCGCGGTGGCCGGCCTGGTGTGGTGGAAATTCGGGCGCTGAGCGCCTGAGGGGGGCGGGGCGCCGGGCCGCGTGCCGGGAAGCCCCCACGCCCCCGGCCGCGTCATGCGGCGCGGGCACAATCCGCGGATGCTCATGTATCCGCAGATCAATCCCATCGCCCTGCAGCTCGGGCCGATCGCCATCCACTGGTACGGCCTGACCTACCTGGCGGCCTTCGCGCTGTTCTACTTCCTCGGCACGCTGCGGCTGAAGCACGAGCCCTACCGCAGCCTCGTGGGCGCCGGGGCCTGGCAGCGCAAGGACATCGAGGACATCCTGTTCCTCGGCGTGGTCGGCGTCATCGTCGGCGGCCGGCTCGGCTACTGCCTGTTCTACCGGCCCGAGTTCTACCTGTTCAATCCGCTCGAGATCTTCAAGGTCTGGGAGGGCGGCATGAGCTTCCATGGCGGCATGCTCGGCGTGATCGCGGCCATGGTCTGGTTCGCGCGTTCGCGTGCGCGGCCGTTCTGGCAGGTGATGGACTTCGTCGCGCCCTGCGTGCCCACCGGCCTCGCGGCGGGGCGCGTGGGCAACTTCATCAACGGCGAACTCTGGGGCCGCTTCAGCAGCCCCGACCTGCCCTGGGGCATGGTGTTCCCGCAGAGCGGCTCGATGCTGCCGCGCCATCCGTCGCAGGTCTATCAGTTCCTGCTCGAGGGACTCTTGCTGTTCGTGCTGCTGTGGCTCTACGCGCGCAAGCCGCGCAAGCAGGCCCAGGTGTCGGCCGCGTTCCTGGTCGGCTACGGCATCTTCCGTTTCATCGCCGAATTCTTCCGCGAGCCCGACAAGATCTTTGCCCACCCGGGCAACGAACTGGGCCTGCGCGCGCTCGACCTGAGCCAGGGCCAGTGGCTCTGCGTGCCGATGATCCTGGGCGGCATCGCGCTGTGGGTCTGGGCCTCGCGCCGCGAGCAGGCCGTGCCGGTCGCCAGCAAGGCCTGACGCCGCACCGGGAGCCGGGGAGGGCGGGGCAGCGCCCCGTCCCGCGCTTCCTTCATCTGCCGCGTGCCGCACCGCCGGCCACGCAAGCTATCGTCTGACCAGGGTAAGTCCGGAGCCCCGCGTTTCACGCGCGGCCCTTGCGCTGCTTCGCGTCCGGGCTCAGAATTACGCGTAATTACAGGAAATTACGCGATCGAACCCGCCATGCGCCTGGTCCACAACTCCCTGCACGACGAAGTCGCCACCACGCTGCGCGAGCAGATCTTCGACGGCACCCTGGCGCCCGGCAGCTTCGTCGACGAGGTCGCGCTGTGCGAGCGGCTGTCGATCTCGCGCACGCCGCTGCGCGAGGCGCTCAAGGTGCTCACGGCCGAGGGCCTGCTGCGCCACGAGCCGCGCCGCGGCTGCTTCGTGCGCGAGGTGACCGAGCGCGACCTCGACGAGATCTTCCCGGTCATCGCGCTGCTCGAGGGCCGCTGTGCCTTCGAGGCGGCGCGCAACGCCAGCGATGCCGAGCTGCACGAGCTCGACGCCCTGCACGAGCGGCTGGTGCGCCACGCCAAGGCCAAGCGCATCAACGACTACTACGCCACCAACCACCTGATCCACGAGGCCATCATCCAGCTGGCCGACAACAAGTGGCTGGCCCAGGTGATCGGCGACCTGCGCAAGATCCTCAAGCTCGCGCGCCAGCAGCAGCTGCATGCGCCGGGGCGGCTCGAGCAGAGCCTGTCGGAGCATCTCGCGGTGTTCGCGGCGCTCAAGGCGCGCGACAGCGAAGGCGCCGATGCCGCGATGCGCACCCACATGACGCGCCAGCGCGAGGCGCTGCGCGAGGTGATGCGCAACCAGCAGAAATCGCGGGTCATGCCATGAGGCGCGCCGCCACCTCTTTCTCGTCTTTTTCTTTCTGCATGGGAGTGCATCCACGATGAGTGCGACCGAATGGTTCCAGGCGCGATTGCGCACGGGCGACAAGAACGAACGCAAGGTGCCGGTAGCTTCCGACGCCCCCGCGAAGGCCGCCGCCAAGTCGGCCCCCAAGCCCAGCGCCCGCACCACCGCCGAGCGGCTCGAGGCCACCCTGCGCAAGGCTGACGAGGCGCTGTCGCCGCGCGCGCTGCGCCGCGTGCTGGCCGCCATGCAGTCGGTGATCGACCCGCGCGTGAGCGAGGTCGAGGGCGGCCGCCGCGCCCATGCCATCGCGGTGGAATACGCGGCCGCCACGCCCGAGGAGCGGCGCGATTTCTGGGCCCTGATGAGCGAGCATTTCGCCGCCGACGCGCAAAAGCTCAAGACCGCGCGCGACCAGCACCAGGCCGCCGTCGGCACGCCCGACGAGGGCCAGGCCGAGCTGAAGCTGCGCCGCGCGCTGGTGTCGCCGCGCATGCGCCTCTTGCAGCGCTTCGCGGTCGAGCCCGCGGGCATGCGCTTCCTGGTCGACCTGCGCGCAGAGCTGCTGCCCGGCCTCAAGGGCGACCGCCGCCTGCTCGCGCTCGACGCCGAGCTCGAGCAGCTGTTCTCGACCTGGTTCGACGTCGCCTTCCTCGAGCTGCGCCGCATCGACTGGAACTCGCCGGCCTCGCTGATCGAGAAGCTGATCCGCTACGAGGCGGTGCACGACATCAAGAGCTGGAACGACGTGAAGAACCGGCTCGACGACAGCGACCGCCGCTGCTACGGCTTCTTCCATCCGCGGCTGCCGAACGAGCCACTGATCTTCGTCGAGGTGGCGCTGGTCGACCGCGTGAGCGACGGCATCACGCCGCTGCTCGACGAGACGGCCGTGCCGGTGCCGCCGGCGCGCGCCACCACCGCGATCTTCTATTCGATCAGCAACACGCAGAACGGCCTGCGTGGCGTGAGCTTCGGCGACTCGCTGATCAAGCGCGTGGTCGAGACCCTGCAGGACGAGCTGCCGCGGCTCAAGACCTTCGCCACGCTGTCGCCGATCCCGGGCTTTCGCACCTGGCTCGCGAAGAACGCGCCCGACATGGTCGCGCGCCTCGACGAGAAGCGCGCCGCCGAGATCGGCCGGCTCGTGGGTTCGCTGCCGCCCACGGCCGACCGGCTGCTGGCCGCGGTCGATGCCGCCGCGAGCCTGGACGCTAAGTCGCCGCTGCGCCAGTGGCTGCTGCAGTGCGCCGCCGAATACCTGGGCCGCTCGCTGGTCGACGGCACGCCGGCCGATCCGGTCGCGCGCTTCCACCTGGGCAACGGCGCGCGCGTCGAGCGCCTCAACTGGGCCGGCGATCCGTCGCCCAAGGGACAGAAGCAGTCCTATGGCCTCATGGTGAACTACCTATACGATCTCAAGCGTCTCGACCGGCACCGCGACTGGCTCGCGCAAGGCAAGGTGGCCGTGTCGGGGGACGTCGACAGTCTGTTTTTCAAGAAGGCCTGACCGGGCCCCAAGTCCGGCGCACACAGCGCCGGCCGTCGCATCCGCGGCGATCCACAACGACAGGAGATGAGACAGATGAACCAGAGTTTTCAGCGGCGCGACGTGTTGCGCCTGGCGGCTGCGGGCGCGGCGGTTCTGTGCGGCGGCGCCGCGACCGCGCAGAGCAACTGGCCGACCAAGCCGGTCAACATGATCGTGCCGTTCCCGGCCGGCGGCGGCACCGACGCCTTCGCGCGTCCGCTGTCGGGCCAGTTCGCCAAGCTCACGAGCCAGACCCTGGTGATCGACAACCGCGGCGGCGCGGGCGGCACGCTGGGCGCGAGCATCGCCTCCAAGGCGCCGGCCGACGGCTACACGCTGTTCATGGGCGCGGTGCACCATGCGATCGCGCCCTCGATCTATCCCAAGCTCGACTACGACATCGAGAAGGACTTCGTGCCGCTGATGCTGCTGGCCAACGTGCCGCAGGTGGTGGTGGTCAATCCGAAGCGCGTGCCCGCCACGACCATCCAGGAATTCATCGCGCTGGTGAAGCGCAGCCCCGGCAAGTTCAACTACGGTTCGGCCGGCGCGGGCACCTCGCACCACCTGGCGGGCGAGCTGTTCAAGATCCAGACCGGCACCTTCATCACCCACATCCCCTACCGCGGCGCGGGCCCGGCGCTGGCCGACCTGATCTCGGGCAACGTCGACCTGATGTTCGACGGCCTCGGCTCCTCGGCGCAGCACATCAAGAGCGGCCGCATCAAGGCGCTGATGGTCGCGGGCGCCAAGCGCAACCCGGCGTTTCCCGACGTCCCCTGCGCGGCCGAGGTGGGCCTGCCCGACTACACCGTGACCACCTGGTACGGCCTGTGGACGCCCAGAGCACGCCGGCCGACGTGCAGGCCAAGGTGGTCGAGGACATGAAGAAATCGCTCGCGAGCGACGAGCTCAAGGCCATCTGGGCGCAGAACGGCTCCGAGATCCCGAACCTGACCATGGCCGCGTACGGCGGCTTCGTCAATTCGGAGATCAAGCGCTGGGCCGCCGTGGTCAAGGCCTCGGGCGCCAAGCTCGAATGAGCGCGGGCAGCGTCGGCCTGCGCCGCGAGGGCGCGCTCGCGTTCCTCACGCTGTCGAACCCGGCACGCCTGAACGCGATGACGCGCGCGATGTGGCGCGAGCTGCGCGCGCTGGTGGCCGGCCTCGCCGCCGACCCGGCGCTGCGCTGCGTGATCGTGCGCGGGGAGGGCGGCGCCTTCTGCGCGGGCGGCGACATCTCCGAATACCCGTCGTTCCGCTTCGAGGCCGCGAGCCTGCGCGAATTCCACGAGAACGAGGTCTGGGCCGCGCTGCAGGCTCTGCTCGACTGTCCCGTGCCGCTGGTCGCGCAGATCGAGGGCGCCTGCATGGGCGCGGGCATCGAGATCGCGAGCTGCTGCGACATCCGCCTCGCGGGCGCCGCGTCGAAATTCGGCGCGCCGATTGCGAAGCTCGGTTTTCCGATGGCGCCGCGCGAGGCCGCGCTGGTGCAGGGCGCCATCGGCGACACGCTGGCGCGCGACATGCTGCTGGCCGCCGGCGTGCACGACGCCACGCGGCTCTACCACGCGGGCTTCCTGCTGTCGGTGCTGCCCGATGCCGAGGTGGCCGCCGCGGCCGAGGCGCACGCGGCGCGCATCGCGCGGCTCGCGCCGCAGACCGCGCGCATGCACAAGCGCACATTCGCCGTGCTGCACCATGCCGTGACCGGCGCCAACACCGCGCCGCCCGAGGTGGAGCCGGTCGCCGCGCTGGTCGCCACCGCCTACGACTACGCCGACTCGGCCGAGCACCGCGAAGGCATCGCCGCCTTCCTCGCCAAGCGCGCGCCCGATTTCTGACCCGCCTTTCGTTTTCCGCCTCCTGTGAAGTCCGACCGATGAAGAAGACCGCCAACGCCAACCTGTTCGCCGCCCTGCGCGCGGCCTTTCCCGCCGACCTCGATGCCATCGCGGTCGAGACCGACAACGGCCTCGCGTACTCGTGGCGCGACCTCGACCGCGCGAGCGCGATGATCGCCAACCTGCTCGACGCGCTGAAGCTCGAGAAGGGCGCGCGCATCGCGGTGCAGGTCGAGAAGTCGGTCGAGGCGATGCTGCTGTACCTCGCCACCTTGCGCGCGGGCTATGTGTTCCTGCCGCTCAACACCGCCTACCAGAGCGCCGAGATCGAGTACTTCATCGGCAATGCCGAGCCCGCCGTGGTGGTCTGCACCAGCCGCAACGCGGCCTGGGTGGCGCCGCTGGCCACGGCCGCCGGCACCCGCCACGTGTTCACGCTCGACGACGACCGCAGCGGCACCCTGCTCGAGGTCGCCGCCAGCTGCAGCGACGTGCACAAGCCGGCCGCGAAGTCGGCCGACGACCTGGCCGCGATCCTCTACACCAGCGGCACCACCGGCCGCAGCAAGGGCGCGATGCTCACGCACGGCAACCTGCTGTCGAATGCCGAGGTGCTCAAGGACTACTGGGGCTGGACCGAAGGCGACGTGCTGATCCATGCGCTGCCGATCTTCCACGTGCACGGCCTGTTCGTGGCGCTGCACGGCGCGCTGCTCAACGGCAGCAAGATCCTCTGGTTCTCCAAGTTCGATCCCAAGCGCATCGCCGCGAAGCTGCCCGAGGCCACCGTGTTCATGGGCGTGCCCACGCTCTACGTGCGCCTGCTGGCCGAGCCCGGCCTCACGCGCGAAGCGGTGCGCAACATGCGGCTGTTCGTCGCGGGTTCCGCGCCGCTGCTGATCGAGACCTTCGACGAGTGGCGCGAGCGCACCGGCCACACCATCCTCGAGCGCTACGGCATGAGCGAGACCATCATGCTGACCTCGAATCCCTACCGCCCCGAGCAGGGCGAGCGCCGCGGCGGCACCGTCGGCTTCGCGCTGCCGGGCGTGCAGCTGCGCGTGCGCGACGACCAGGGCCGCGACTGCACCACCGACGAGATCGGCGGCATCGAGGTCAGCGGCCCCAACGTGTTCGCGGGCTACTGGCGCATGCCCGAGAAGACGCAGGAGGAGTTCACGACCGACGGCTTCTTCAAGACCGGCGACGTGGGCAAGATCGACGGCCGCGGCTACATCACCATCGTCGGGCGCAGCAAGGACCTGATCATCAGCGGCGGCTACAACGTCTATCCGGCCGAGATCGAGGGCTACATCAACGAGATGGCCGGCGTGGCCGAGAGCGCGGTGGTCGGCGTGCCGCACCCCGACTTCGGCGAGGTCGGCGTGGCGATCGTCATCGCCAAACCCGGCGCCACGCTCGATGGCGACGCGATCGTGGCCGAGCTCAAGGCCAGGCTCGCGAACTTCAAGATCCCGAAGCGCTGCTTCATCGTGCCGGAGCTGCCGCGCAACACCATGGGCAAGGTGCAGAAGGCGCTGCTGCGCGGCGAGCACAAGGGCTTGTTCGCCTAGTTTCTTCTAGGCCTCGGGCGCGTCCTTCGCGCGCCTGAACACGATGTCCTCCACCATCGGCTCGAAGGGCACCGCGATGCGGTCGATGCGGCCCGCGCGGTCGTAGAGAAAGCTCAGCGCGAGGTTGTCGGGGTGGAACACCGTCGGCCGGTCCGGCGTGACGAACATGTCGTAGTGCCAGTGCGTGAGCGCGCCGGCGGCGCCGCGCCAGTGCCAGGCGAGGTGGTCGCCCTCGTGCGCGATCTCGATGCGGCCGTAGGCCGGATGTTCGTAGCGCCCCGCGTACTCCTCGAGCGCATGGCTGGGCTGCGTGCCGGGGCGGCGTCGGTCGGTGCGTGCCTTGTCGTCGACCCGCTGCTGCACCAGGTCGGCGCGGCGCTTCGCGAGCAGCCGCTGGAACCAGTCGACCGGCTCGCGGCCCGCGATGCGGTCGAGCGCCGCGAAGGTGAGGATCGAGGGCACGGCGCCCGGCGCGCGGTTGGTCAGCACCGCCACGCCCGCGCGGCGCGACGGCACCACGGTCATCAGCGTGGCCCAGCCGAACCACGAGCCCGAATGCGCGAGCGTGCGCTCGCCGCGATAGTTCTCGCAGAACAGGCCCAGGCCGTAGTGCGAATCGCCGATCTCGGCATGCTCGGAGCGCGACATCCAGGCGCGTGGCATGCCCATCTCGCGCACCGTCCTGGCCGACAGCAGCGGCGTGTCGCCCACGCGGCCTTCGTCGAGCAGGCAGCGCATCCACTTCGCGAGATCGGCGGCGCTCGCATTGAGCCCGCCGCCCGCGGCCGTCGGCACCGGCCACAGCTGCGCGGGGACGGGATCGTTCTCGACCATGGTGTGCGGGCGGGCCGCATCGGCGGCCGCCACCAGCGCGTCGATGCCGAAGCCGTAGTGAGTGAAGCCCAGCGGCTTCAGCAGCCGCTCGGTCACGAAGTCCTGCCAGCCCTTGCCGCTGATGCGTTCGATCACGATGCCCGCGACCATGTAGCCGAGGTTCGAGTACTGGAAGGCCTCGCGCAGTTCGCGGCTCGGCACCAGGTGGCGCAGCAGTGGCAGCATCTGCGCGCTCGTCAGGTCGGCCGGCATGTGCAGCCAGTCGTGGCGCGGCAGGCCGCTGAGGTGGCTCAGCAGGTCGCGCACCGTGAGCTGCGCGGTCGCCACCGCATCGTGCAGCCGGAACTCCGGGATGACTTCGCGCACCGGCCGGCTCCAGGCGAGCCGGCCCTCGTCGACCAGCAGGCCGAGTCCGGCCGCGGTGAACGACTTGGTGATCGAGCACAGCAGGAACTGCGTGTCGGCGGTCACGGGCTCGTTGCCGCGCAGGTCGCGCACGCCGTAGCCCTTCAGCAGCGAGACCTCGCCATCCTCGATCACCGCGAGCGCGAGCCCCGGGATCTTCCATTCCTTCATCGAGCTTTCGACGAGGCTTTCGAATTCGCGCCACATGATCGGGGTCCTTGGGTTCGGGGCGCGAATCCTACGGCATCCGTCATGCGGCGCTCTCAACCCATGCCGTTCATCAATCCCGTGCGTGCATGGCAGTTGATGTATTCGTAGCGCTGCTCGTCGGCCTTGAGCACCGACACCTCGTGGTACACGCGCAGCTGCAGCTGGAAGTTCAGCGCCTGCACGTAACGCATGAAGCTGCCGAAGATCGCCACGTGGGTCGGATGCGATTCGGCCCAGCGCTCCATGTCGGCCAGCGAGCGCCAGAAGCTCAGGCCGAAGGACTTCTGCAGCGGCGCGCCGCGCGCATCGAGATGCCGCATGTAGCGGTTGCTGTAGCAGCCGATCGCCAGGCCCTGGTCGCGCAGGAAGTCCATGCCCTCGCGCAGCACCGGCTCCATCTCCTCGAGATAGAGCGTGCGCTCCTGGCCGGTGGTGTCGGTCCATTCCTGGCCAGAGCGGATCATCGCGACGTGTTCATGGCCCGCGATGCGCACACGCCGGCCCGGCGCGGGCGCGTCGCCGATCGCCCGCGCGCGTGCCCGAGGGCGACATCGGATCGGTCTGCGACAGCGGGATGCGGTCGCGCATCGATCCCCAGTAGCCATGCTCCTGCAGCTCGCCGCTCACGCCGCCCATGGCCACGCCGATGCCCTCGAGACGGTCGGGCGTGTTGAACATGGTCTCGAAGTGCTGCACGCGCGGCGACACGATCTCGCGGAAGTAGCCCAGGCCCTCGTGCAGCCGCTCGTCCGACTGCCACCAGTCGTCGATCTCGGGCGTCGCGCTCCAGCGCGCGAAGGCCGCCGGATCGGTCCAGTAGGCGATCGCGATCATGTTGTCGTAGCCCTCGGCATCGACATAGTGCGTGAGGTCGTGGTGCAGCGGGCCGTCGGGCCGCGCGAAGTCGCGCGCGATGCGCATCAGCGCGGCGCAGGCGCGGCCCTGCTGCGCGGCGCCGAGCGACTGCACGCCGAAGTAGCCCATCACCACCTGCGTGACCGCGCGGTCGGCGCGCGCCGACCAGACGGGGTAGGGCGGTGTGTAGTCGTCCTCCACGCGGCGGGTGCGCGTGCGCGGGCACTTCAGGTGCTCGTCGATGGCGGATTCCATGGCGCGGCTCCTTCGTGCGCGCTCAGGCCTCGACCGGCTCGGCCGCGTTGCCTTCCGGCACGGGCGTGAGCTGCACCACCACGGGTTCGCGGCGCGTCTTGTTGAGCAGCAGCTGCGTGACGTCGGGGCGCGAGTAGTGGCCGCTCGGATCGGCCGCGGCCTTCGCGAGCGAGATCATCCCGAGGTCGATGTCGGCGATCACCAGGCCTTCCTCGGTCTCGGGCAGCGGCGTGCCCAGAGCCGAGCCGTCGGGCCCGTAGATGCGCGCATGGCCGCCGCCCACGCCCAGCATCTGCTGCTTGCCGGCGTCGGTGCACATCAGCTCGCTCATCGCCTTCGACACCGTGGCGCAGGGCGCGAGCACGAAGCAGCCGCCCTCGACCGCATAGACCTGGCTCGCGGCATTGTTGACCTCGGCGCCCAGCGCGTTGGCCGCGCCGCGGTAGAGCGAGAAGCTGGGCCAGGCCGCGCAGTGGATCTGCTCGTTCTGCGAGTACATCGCGTACTTGCTCAGCGGCTGCAGGTGTTCCCAGCAGCACAGCGAGCCGATGTTGCCGATGGCGGTGGGCACCACGTGCAGGTCGGCGCCGTCGCCTTCGCCGAACACGGTGCGCTCCACGTGCGTGGGCTTGAGCTTGCGGCGCGTCTGCGCCACCTGGCCCTGGTCGTCGATCAGCGCCTGCGCGATGTAGAGGCTGCCCGCGGCCTTCTCGCTGAAGCCGAACGAGAGCCAGATCGAATGCTGGCGCGCGGCCGCCTGCAGGCGCTCGAACTCGGCCGAGCCGATCACCAGCGAGTTGTCGTGGTAGCGCTGCACGAACTGCATGCCCCAGGCCGGCGAGTCGAGCCAGATCCACCACGGGTAGCCGGGGATCCAGGTCTCGGGAAAGGCGATCAGCTTCACGCCTTGCGCGGCGGCCTGCGCCATCAGGGCGATGGTCTTGTCGATGGTGCCGTCGAGGTCGAGGAACACGGGCGCGGCCTGCACGGCGGCGACGCGGAGCTTGGGGTGAACGGTGGTGGGCATGGCGGGGCCTTTCGGTGGAGAACGTGGATTCGCCGCCTTGCTCCGGCGCGGGTTTGCGCGGTGGCATGCGGGTTGCTTGAAGCGTAAATTCGCCGCCTGCGAACGCCTTGACCGCAACTTGCGGCATTCTTGTTCCTGCGTTGCATGCCCGCCGATTCCCGTTTTTCGAGATGCCACCGATGAACACGCTGCTCAGCACCGATGCCGTTGCGCGATCGCAGCGGCTGGCCTACTGGACCGACATGATCTGCAACGTCTATGTGCAGCTCGGTTGCGATCCCGTGCGGCCCGACGAGTCCGAGGACTTCGAGGGCAGCATCCGCCAGCACACGCTGCCCGGGCTCGACGTGTCGGTGGTGCGCTCGGGCCCGCAGAAGGTGCTGCGCACCTCGGGCCACATCGCGCGCTCGGGCGACGACTACTTCCTCGTGAGCATCCAGGCCCAGGGCCGCGGCGTGGTGCGCCAGGACGGGCGCGACGCGGTGCTCGAGGCCGGCGACTTCGCGCTCTACGACAGCACGCGGCCCTACCAGCTGCTGTTCGAAGACCGCTTCGAGCAGATCGTGCTCAAGCTGCCCGGCGACCGGCTGCGCAGCGAGCTGCGCGAGACGCAGGCGCTGACGGCCACCACCGTGTCGGGCCGCCAGGGCGCGGGCCACCTGCTGCTGGGCATGATCCGCACCCTGCGCGAGGACATCGAGACGCTGCAGCCGGCCTCGGCGCTGGCGGTGGCCAATGGCGTGCAGAACATCCTGGTGGCGGGGCTGCAGACCCTGCCTGCCGCCAGCGCGCCCTCGCTCAGCAGCCTCACGGCCTACCACCTCGCGCGCGTGAAGCGGCGTATCGAGGAACAGCTCGGCGATCCCGCGCTGTCGGTGGGCAGCCTCGCGGCCGAGCTCGGCGTGTCGGCCAGCCAGATCCACCGCGTCTTCAAGAGCGAGCCGCTGACGCCCGCGCAGTACATCTGGGAGCGCCGGCTCGAGGCCTGCAGCCGCGACCTGCTCGAGCCGCGCCTCGCGGGCCGGCCCGTGGCCGAGATCGCCTATGGCCGCGGCTTCAACGACGCGGCGCATTTCAGCCGCGCCTTCAAGGAGCGCTTCGGCTGCTCGCCGCGCGAGTGGCGGCAGCAGCGCGTGCAGTAGGCCTCGAGAAGAAGCCGACGCTGCTTCAGACCGTCCGGCGTGCGCGCTCGAGGTGGGCCCGCAGCGCGGCGTCGAAGCGCTCGGGCTGGTCGATGTTCGGCAGATGGCCCGCGTCGGGAACGATCTCCAGGTGCGCCCCGGGAATCTCGGCCCGCAGCTCGCGCATCGCATCGGGCAGCGCGGCATCGTTGGCACCGACGACCAGGGTCGTGGGCACGCGGATGGCGCGCGCGGCCGCGCGGTGGTCGAGTTGCTGGATCGCGCGCGCGCAGCCGACCATGCCCGCGCGCGAGGTGCCGGCCGCGGCCGCATGCAGCGCCTGCGCCTCGGCCGGATGGGCGGCGATGAAATCGCGGCCCAGCCAGCGCTCGATGGTCGGGCCCGCGAGCGCTTCGCAGCCCTGGGCCTCGACGAGCGCGATGCGTTCGTCCCAGGGCTGCGCGAAGGCCGCGGGCGCGTCGGCGCGGCAGTCGCACAGGCACAGGCTGGCCAGGCGCTCGGGATGCCGTTCGGCCAGCGCGAAGCCGCACATGCCGCCGAGCGAGAGCCCGACGTAGTGCGCGGCGCGGATGTCGAGCGCATCGAGGATCTCGACCACGTCGCGCGCCAGGTCGCCCATGCGCCAGGGCAGTGATGGCGGTGAGGGCGCCTCCGACCGGCCATGGCCGCGCGTGTCGGGCCGCAGCACGCGCCAGCCCTCGGCGGCCAGCCATTCGGCCTGGCGGCGCCACAGAACGGAGGATGAAAGGATCGCGTGCGCGAGCAGCACGACGGGGCCGTCCGTGGGGCCGTCGACGTGGACCGCGACGCGGCAGGCCGCGCTCGGCAGGAACAGATGCTGGGTGGTGGTCATGAGAGCGCCAGTCTCGGCCCGTTCCCCCGGCCCCGCCACCGAGTAAAACTGAAGCCCGTTGAGAAAAACGCAACCCGCTTGCACCCGTCGCGGCCTACAGTCGCCCCGCCATGTCCAGAAAACTTCCACCCCTGAACGCGATCCGTGCCTTCGAGGCCGCGGGCCGGCACGTGAGCTTCACGCGCGCCGCGGAAGAGCTGAGCGTGACCAACGGCGCCATCAGCCGCCAGGTCGCGCTGCTCGAGGAATGGCTGGGCGTGCCGCTGTTCCGCCGCACCTCCTCGCAGCTCGCGCTGACCGAGGCCGGGCGCCTCTACCTCGGCGAGCTGACGGCCACGCTCGACCGCGTGGCGGTGGCCTCGATGCAGCTGCGCGAGCAGGCGGTGCCGACCGCGCTGCGCATCAACGCGCCGCCGACCTTCACCATGCGCTGGCTGCTCTCGCGCCTGCCGGCCTTCCAGCGCAGGCGGCCCGAGGTCGACCTGCGGCTCACCACCCTGCTGGCGCCGGTCAACTTCGACGAGGGCCGCTACGACATCGCCATTGCGGGCGCGCTCGAGCCGCCGCCGCACTGCGTGTCGCGGCCCTTCATGAGCGAGCTGATCCTGCCGGTGTGCCATGTCGACCTGCTCGACGGCGGCCGGCTGCGCGCGCCGCGCGACCTGGCCGCGCACACGCTCGTGAGCTTCGCCACCGAGCCCTATGCCTGGGAGGACTGGCTCGCGGCCGCCGGCGTGGCCGGGCTCAAGCCCGGCGGCGCGATCCGCTTCGAGCAGATGTACTTCGCGCTGCAGGCCGCCATCGACGGGCTGGGCCTCGCGCTGGTGCCGCTGTTCCTCGCCTTCGACGACATCATCGCGGGCCGGCTGTGCGCGCCTTTCGGCGTGCTGGCCGCCAAGCAGCGGCGCTACTTCGCGAGCACGGCCCATGCCGACCCGGTGACCGAGAGCTTCTGCGAATGGCTGGTGCGCGAGGGCAGCGACACCGAGGCCTCGATGCAGCAATGGCTGCGCTCGCAGGCCCCGGCGTCCTGAGCGCGCCGCTCAGTCCATCTGCACGCCGCTGCGGCGCACCAGCTCGCCCCAGCTCTTGAACTCGCTGGCGACGTAGGCCGTGGCTTCCTCGGGCTGGCGCTGTAGCGCGGCAGCGCGCCGATGCTGCGCATGCGCCGCTCCACCTCGGGCTTGCGCATCGCCTTGGCGATCGCGTCGTGGGTCGAGGCCACCAGCGCCTTCGAGGTGCCGACCGGATAGAGCAGCATCAGCCAGGTCGAGGCGCGGAAGTCGGCGAAGCCCTGCTCGATCAGCGTGGGCACGGCCAGCGGCGCGTCGAGCCGGCTCGCGGTGGCCGCGCCGAGCGCGCGCAGCTTGCCGCCCTGCACGAAGGCCTGCACGCCGGCCGCGGTCTCGAGCGCCAGCGAGACATTGCCCGCGACCACGTCGGTCAGGCCCGGCGCGCTGCCCTTGTAGGGCACGTGCACGATGTCGATGCCCGCGCGCCGCTTGAGCTCCTCCATGGCGAGGTGCGACACCGTGCCGTTGCCCGACGAGGCGTTGGTGAGCTTGCCCGGGTGGGCCTTGGCATAGGCCACCAGCCCCCGCGCGTCGGTGAAGGGCAGCGAGGGATGGCACACCAGCACGAAGGGCAGGTCGCCGACCAGGCCCACCGCCTCGTAATCCTTGAGCGAGTCGTAGGGCACGCTGCGGTAGAGGTGCGGGTTGGTGGCCACGGCCGACATGTGCGTGAGCATCATCGTCGAGCCGTCGTTGGGCGACTTCGCGAGCTGGCCCATCGCGATGCCGCCGCCCTGGCCGGGCTTGTTGTCGACGGAGGGCCTGTTGACCCGATTCAAGGGGTCGCGTTGCCCCGCAAAGGGGCTGGATGCAAGGCGCCCGCGCGCAGCAAGGCTGATGCCTTGCAAGCGCGGGCAACGCCGCAGACGGCCCCTTTGCGGGGCAACCCGCAGGGAAGCTCGCCAGAGCCCGCCCCTCGGCGTTGCGCTCCTAGCGTGTGCGGACGCACACGCGTCGTCACGCGCCTTGATGGGCGGGCTCTGGCGAGCTTCGCGACCCCTTGAATAGGGTCAACAGGCCCTAGTTTTCGCCCGTCACGGCCTGCATCTTCTCGGCCATCAGCCGCGCCACGATGTCGGTGGCCTGGCCCGGCGGAAAGCCCACGAGGATCTTCGTGACCTTGCCGCGCGTGGTGGCCGGCTGCGCGAGGGCGGCCGCGCCCATCGACGCGGCCGCGAGCGCGATCAGTGCGCGGCGGCTCAGCATTGCCTGGTTGTCCATCTCGTTGTCTCCGATGTTTTTTAAAGGGCGAAGCTTCAGACGAGCTTCATCTCCTTGAGCACCTCGCGCGCGTTGCGCAGGCTGTCGAGCGCCGCGGGCACGCCGCAGTAGATGGCGACCTGCAGGAACACCTCCTGCAGCTCGGCGGGCGTGATGCCGTTGTTGATCGCGCCGCGCACATGCAGCCGCAGCTCGTGCGGCCGGTTGAGCGCGCTGATCATGCCGAGGTTCAGCAGGCTGCGGCTGCGCCGGTCCAGGCCCGGGCGGTTCCAGATCTCGTCCCAGCAGTACTCGGTGGTGAGCTGCTGCATCGGCCAGCTGAAGTCGTCGGCCTCGGCGATCGACTTCTCGACGCATCCGGCGCCGAGCACCGCCTTGCGCGTGGCGAGCCCGCGCTGGAACTTCGCCGAGGTGTGGGTCTTGTCCGTCATGTCGTCGCTCTCCTTCAGGCCACGGCCGGCTCGGCCAGCGGCGTGTTCCAGGCGTCGTAGGCATAGACCCAGTCGGCGTCCTGCGGGTCGCGCAGCCAGGTGTTGGTGCGCGAGGTCAGCTGGACCTTCGAGGTGCGCGGCTTGCGCGTGGCCTCGAAGCGCTGGAAGGCCTCGGCCACGCCGTCGCGGTCGCAGCCCTGGAGGCAGCGCGAGAGCACCGCCGCATCCTCGATCGCCATCGCCGCGCCCTGCGCCATGTAGGGCGTCATCGGATGGCAGGCATCGCCGAGCAGCGTGATGTTGCCCTCGCTCCAGCGCGGCAGCGGATCGCGGTCGACCAGCGCCCATTTGTGGACCTCGGGGCAGGACTGCAGCACGTGGCGCACCTGCGGATGGAAGTCGGCGAAGGCCTCGCGCAGCGCGTGGATGTCGCCCTTGGTCGACCACGATTCGAGCCGGAAGCCGGGCTCGGGCTGGCTGGTCACGAAGTAGACCTCGCTGCGGTCGGGCTTGACGTAGTAGATGACGATGTGGCGGTCCTTGCCCCACCACTTGGTGCACTGGTCGATCTCCTGGCCGCCGAGCAGCGCCGCGGAGAAGGTGGTGCGGTAGGCGATGCGGCCCGTGAAGTTGGGCTCGGACCTGCCGAACAGCTGGTCCTTGACCAGCGAGTGCACGCCGTCGGCTGCCACCACCGCGTCGGCATGCACGGTGGCGCCGTTGGCGAAGCGCAGCTCGACGCCGCCATCGCCCTGCGAGAAGCCCGCGAGCTTGTGGCCGCGGCGGATGAATTCGTCGGGCACCGCGCTGTGCAGCGCGGCATGCAGGTCGCCGCGGTGCGCGAGCAGGTAGGGCGCGCCGAACTTCCGCTCGGCGGTCTCGCCGAAGATCATGTCGAAGCGCACCTCGCCGGTGTAGGCGTCCTTGTTGTTCCACGAGCGCGGGTAGAAGGCCTCGGCGCGCATGCGCGCCTCGAGGCCCAGGCCGCGCAGCACCTGCATCGCGTTGCAGCCGATCTGGATGCCCGCGCCCAGGCGGGTGAATTTCTCGGCCTGTTCGTAGACCATGACGTCGATGCCGACGCGGCGCAGCGCCGCGGCCGTGGCCAGGCCGCCCATGCCGGCGCCGATGATGGCGACCGAAAGTCTCTTGCTCATGTCCGTTCCTCGTGTGGTTGGCATGAACGGAATGGTCCGGCTTTCGGCCGGCGCGAACCATCGAGATTTGCTGGCGCTGGTTGAGAAAAACTGCGGCGCGCGCGACCTCACGGCGCGCCGGGCAGGCGCGTCGCGTCATCGAGGAAGGGAGAGCGGAAGAGGGCCGCGCGCTCAGCCGCGCAGGCCCTTCCAGAGCATGTAGGCCGCGAGCAGGTACAGGATGCTCGCGAACACGCGCTTGAGCTTCTTCACCGGCAGGTTGTGAGCGGCTCTGGCGCCCAGCGGCGCGGTCAGCACGCTGCACACGGCGATCACCGCGAGCGCGGGCAGCCAGATGTAGCCGAAGGAGCCGGCCGGCAGGCCCTGCACCGTCTGGCCGCTGATCACGTAGCCGGCCACGTTGGCCACCGCGATCGGAAAGCCCAGCGCGGCGCTGGTGGCGACCGCGTTGTGGATCGAGATATTGCACCAGGTCATGAAGGGCACGCTGATGAAGCCACCGCCCGCGCCGACCAGGCCCGAGACCAGGCCGATGGCGCCACCGGCGCCGAGCTGGCCCGCGGTGCCCGGCATCTGGCGCGTGGGCTTGGGCTTGCGGTCGAGGAACATCTGCGTGGCCGAGAAGCCCACGAACAGCGCGAACACGATCGCCAGCGCCGTGCCCTTGAGCAGCGCGAAGATGCCGAGGCTGCCCACGAGGCTGCCGATCACGATGCCGGGCGCGAGGCGCTTGACGATGTCCCAGCGCACCGCGCCGCGCTTGTGGTGCGCGCGCACGCTCGACACCGAGGTGAAGATGATGGTGGCCATCGAGGTCGCGATCGCCATCTTCACCGCGAGGTCGGCCGGCACGCCGCGGTGGCCCATGATGATCGTGATGAAGGGCACCATCACCATGCCGCCGCCTATGCCGAGCAGGCCCGCGAGAAAACCGGTGCCGAGGCCGAGGGCGACCAGTTCGGCGATCAGGAGGGGGTCGAGCAGGCTGGTCACGTTCACGCCACGGACTTTCGGGTAAGGCAAGGGCGCCGTGCAACGATGGCAACGGGCCTCGGTTCGAGGGACAGAGGGAGGGGGGTGGGCCGCAATGCTATCTGAAACGTAGCTGCGGCCCGGCGCGCACTGTCGCGCAGCAGCCAGGATCGGATGTATCGATGCGGATACAGCGTGGGTTCTTGGGGCGATCCCGCCATGCCGGGGACCGCCGATGTTCGATGCGCATTCAGCGCAGCGAAGAGGAATAGGTGTCTGCGAATGGGCGCCAGACTCGCATCCTGAACCGGGGTTCAGGTGGGCGAGGGCAGCAAGACTTCGGGTTCATCTGACGCGAGATGATCACACCCGTCGAGCGATATACCAAGCCCGGCTCCGTAGAGCATTGGAACAAGGACATATAAAGCCCAACGCGCACCGCAGACAGGATCGATTTTACGCCTTCGCGCCCGGGCACTTTCCGGTTTTTTGCGGGGGAGTCCCTGCGCAGCGGGCAGGTTTGCATCGAAGTTCTTGCAGTGCGCGCCGATCTCTGCAAGCGAGAGAAAGAAAGCGCGTAACGCTTAAAGCAGATGTCCGTCGCCGGCCAGTGCCTGGTCGAGCTTGTGGATCAGCTGCGTGGCCTTCGGATCGACCGCGCCGTCGTCGGCGGGTGCCGCGGCCGGAGTCGGGGCCGGCTCCGCGGGCGGCGCGGCCTTCGCCGTGGCTTCCTGCGCCGCGAGATCGAAGGCCAGGTTCAGCGAGGCCAGCACCGCGATGCGGTCGCGCGCCTTGACCTTGCCCGCGTCGCGGATCTTGCACATGGCTGCATCCACGCGTTCGACCGCGTCGCGCAGCTGCGCTTCGCCGCCATCGGGACAGCCGAGCAGATAGCTCTGGCCCATGATCTGAACTTCGATCTGCTTCATGCGGGGGAATCTTCGGAGGGAGGTACGGCCGGCAGCTGCTCGAGCAGCGCATCGAGCCGCGTGCGCGCCGCCGCGAGCCGCGACTTGAGCGCATCGCGCTCGCGCGTCAGCGCATCGACCTGTTCCTGCAGCAGCGCATTCGTGCGCTGCACCTCTTCGTGACGCAAGAGCAGGCGTTCCACGCGCTCGGCGATCTGGTCGATGGGGCTGGAGGCGGGCATGGTGCGCGATTGTAGTTTCCCGTGAAAGCGGCGGTCCTCCTGGGCACCCGCCGCGCCTGGCACGGCATTCTGCGGCCTGCGCGCCGCGCCATCAAACTTCGCTGAGCCGCACGTAGGTGGCGAGCAACGCGCTCTTGGCGGCCACGCCCAGCAGCACCGGGTTCGCCGCGCTCTCGATCACCGGCAGCCGCTCGCCCAGGTGCTCGAGGAAGCGCTGCAGCGCCTCGCCCAGGCTGGTGTCGGCGGTGATCGGCGCGATGGCCTGCGACAGCAGGTCCGCCGCGCGCACCTCGGCCGCGGCCGTGCCGAGCGCGGAGAGGGGCACCACGCCGAGGTAGCGCTGGTTCGCATCGACCACGTAGAGGTACTTCACCGGATGCTGCAGGAACAGCCGGCTCATCGCCTCGCGATCGGCCTCGGGGCCCACCACCGTCTGCGCCGGCTGCACCAGGTCGCGGATGTGCAGCGAGCGCAGCCGCAGCTGCTCGTCCTGCTGCTCGCGCCGGCGCAGCGTGATCTCGTACATCGAGCCCGCATTGGCCGAGCGCGCGACGAAATAGGCGATCACGCCGGCCAGCATCAGCGGCAGCATCACCTGGTAGTTGAGCGTCATCTCGAAGATCATGAGGATCGCCATCAGCGGCGCCTGCGTGGCACCCGCGAGAAAGGCGCCCATGCCGACCACCGCATAGGCATAGGGCGCCGACACCGCATGCGGCCACAGCGCCTGCGCGGCATGGCCGAACAGCGCGCCGACCATGCAGCCGAAGAACAGCGCGGGCGTGAACACGCCGCCCACCGCGCCCGAGCCGGCCGTGGCCAGCGTGGCGACCAGCTTGGCCGCGAGCACCATGGCGATCAGGGTCCAGGTCCAGGGCGTGTGCAGCACCGCGTTGACCACGCTGTAGCCATTGCCCCAGACCTCGGGCCAGGGCACCGACACCAGCCCCATCGCGAGCCCGCCGAGCGCGAGCCGCCACGGCAGCGCGAACGGCAGCCGCGCGAACAGCGCCCGGCTGCCCTGCAGCGCGCGCAGGAAGCCCGCGGCCGCGAAGCCCAGCAGCAAGCCGAGCAGCGCGAACAGCGGGATCTCGGCGCCATGCAGTTCGGGGAACACCGGCATCTGGTAGGGCGGCTGGTAGCCGGGCAGGGCGCGCATCACGATGTTGGCGACCACCGCCGCGATCAGGATCGGTCCCACGCTCTCCATCACGATCGAACCGAGCACGATCTCGGCGACGAAGAAGGCGCCCGCGATCGGCGCGTTGTACGCGGCCGTGAGGCCGGCCGCCGCGCCGCAGGCCACCAGCAGCCGCAGCCGCTCGACCGGGAAGCGGAACACCCGGCCCAGCAGCGAGGCGGCCAGCGCGGCGAGCTGCACCATCGAGCCCTCGCGGCCGATCGAGCCGCCGGTGCCGATGCTCACCAGCGAGGAGGCACTGCGCACCAGCGTCTGCGCCACCGGAATGCGGCCGTCGCCAAGCACGATCGCTTCCATGTAGTCGGAGGTGGCGCTGCGCACAGCGACGCGCTTGGCGAGCACGAGCAGCCCGCCGGCCACCAGGCCGCCCGCGGCGGGGAAGGCGATGCGTGCCCACCACGGCAGCGCGCGCGCCATCGCGACCAGGCTGTCGCCGGGGCCGAGCACCAGGTGCTCGAAGCCGCGCAGCGCGGCGCGAAAGCCTTCGGTGGCGAGCGTGCCGAGCAGGCCGGCGACGATCGACCACAGCAGCATCGACTGCCAGCCCGAGACGCCGAACAGGCGCTGCAGGGCGGAGCGCAGGCGCAGCAGCGGCGAGGAGTGCAGGGTCATGCGGGGGTGCGGTGAGGGCATCGCATAGCCTGTCGATGTTAGTGCGCGAGCCGGTGCGCGAGGCCCGTCGACCGTCGGGCGCACGCAACTTTCGACTTAAAGCGCGCGGCGCAGCGCCTAGCAATCTCGCCCGTTGGTGCCTGCGGCGTGGTTCACGCGCCGCGGTTCAACGGGAAGCAGGAGTGAAGGGACCGGCCGCGCGCCGGCACCGAAGCCGCCTGCGCTGCCCCCGCAACGGTCAAGCAGACGGCGCCGCAAGGCGCCACCCTCTCCACACGAGCCACTGGGCGCCCTGAAACAGGCGCCTGGGAAGGCGGCGAGGGCCGGTCTGCCAGCCCGGATACCGGCCAACAAGGCGGTTCGCGCATGCCCTTCGCTTCGTCGATGCATGCACGAGCCAATGGCGCCCCGGGCGTCGGCGGGGAGGCCGGCAAGGGGCATAGACGTTCGCTCGCTCACTCCATGATTTCCTGCGTTTCCTTCTCGCGCCGTTCGCGCGCTCGCATTCCCGCGTCCCGCATCGGCATGCGCCTGGCCGGCCTGCCGCTGGCCCTGGTGCCGGCCTTCGGCGGCCTGCTGCTGGCCCAGCTGCCGCTGGCCGCTTCGGCGCAGGCCCAGCCCGGCGCGCTCGGCGAAACGGTGGTCACCGCCACCCGCACCGCGCAGCCGCTGTCGGACCTCGTGGCCGATGTCTCGGTGATCGACCGCGAGACCATCGAGCGCAGCGGTTCCACCGGCGTGGCCGACGTGCTCGCGCGCCAGGCCGGCATCCAGATCGTGCGCAACGGCGGCGTGGGCAACTCGACCAGCGTCTACATCCGCGGCGCCGAGACGCGCTTCACCGCCGTCTACATCGACGGCGTGCGCGTGGACTCGCAGGCCACCGGCGGCGCGGCCTGGGAGAGCATCCCGCTGGCGCAGATCGACCGCATCGAGGTGCTGCGCGGCCCGGCCGCCGCGGTCTACGGCTCCGACGCCATCGGCGGCGTGATCCAGCTGTTCACCAAGCGCGGCGAGGAGGGCGTGTCGCCCTCGATCGGCGTGGGCTTCGGCAGCCATGGCCTTTCGCGCACCGAGGCCGCGATCAGCGGCAAGGCCAATGCCTTCGACTATTCGTTCGGCGTGGCCCACGAGGAGAGCCGCGGCTTCAACATCCAGCCGCTCGAGAAGCGCACCCTGCCCAAGGACGGCTTCACCAGCCCCGACCGCGACGGCTACAACACCACCTCGGGCAATGTGCGCCTGGGCTGGCAGATCGCGCCCGGCCAGCGCCTCGAGGCCACCGCGCTGTCGAGCGACACGCAGGCGCGCTACGACGCGGCCAAGTCCGGCAGCAAGCCGCCGGCCGACCACCTCGACGACCAGAGCCGCAACCGGCTGCGCACCGGCGGCCTGACCTGGTCGGCGCAGTGGAACGAGGTCTACAGCACGCGGCTGCAGGTGACCGATTCGCAGTCGGTCTACAGCACCATGCCCTCGTACTACCGCACCGAGACCCGGCTGCGCGGCTACCTGTTCCAGAACGAGCTGCGCTTCGGAGCGCACCTGGTGACGGCCGCGCTCGAGCGCCGCGAGGACCGGCTCGAGAACGCGCCCACCAGCGCCACCGACAAGGGCCTGGCGCGCAAGCGTTCGCAGGATGCGGTCTCGCTCGGCTACGGCTTCGTGCAGGGCCCGCATTCGCTGCAGCTCAACGTGCGCCACGACGACGACAGCGAGTTCGGCGGCAAGACCACCGGCAGCGCCGCCTACGGCTTCGCGATCACGCCGAAGCTGCGCGTGACCGCCTCGGCCGGCACCGCCTTCCGCGCGCCCACGCTCTACCAGCGCTTCAGCGAATACGGCAAGCCCGACCTGCAGCCCGAAGCTAGCCGCAACGTCGAGCTTGGCCTCAAGTACACCGACGGCCCGACCCACGCGGGCATCGTGGTCGTACCGCAACAACGTGCGCAACCTGATCGTGTTCGACTCGACCGCCAAGGGCTGCGCCTCGTCCTTCGGCTGCTACGGCAGCACCGCGCGGGCGCGCTACGAGGGCGTGACGCTGTCGGGGGGCCACCGCATCGGCGACGTCACGCTGCGCGCCTCGCTCGACTTCCAGGACCCGCGGGACCTGGCCACCGACAAGCTGCTCGCGCGCCGCGCCAAGCGCTATGCCACGCTGGGCGCCGACTGGCGCCTCGGCGGCTGGACCCTGGGCGCCGAGGTGCAGACCTCGAGCCAGCGCTACGACGACGCGGCCAACACGCGCACGCTCGGCGGCTACACGCTGCTGAACCTCGTGGCCAGCACGAAGATCGTGCGCGACGTCGACCTGGTCGCGCGCATCGACAATGCGGGCGACAAGGACTACATGCTCGCGCGCGGCTACGTCACCGGTGGCCGCAACGCGTACGTCGGATTGAAGTGGACGCCCCAGTAAGCCAGCACCTGCCCGATCGCGCGGCGACCTGCGCCGCCGTGCTCGTGGCCGCGCCCGCCTCGGGGCAGGGCAAGACCACCGTGGCCGCCGCGCTCGCGCGGCTGCATGCGCGCCAGGGTCGGCGCGTGCGCGCCTTCAAGTGCGGGCCCGACTTCCTCGACCCGCACTGGCTGCGGCTGGCCACCGGCGCGCCCGTGCATTCGCTCGACCTGTGGATGACCGGCGAGGCCGACTGCCGCGCGCGGCTGCATGCGGCCGCGGCCGAGTCGGACCTGGTGATCGTCGAGGGCGTGATGGGCCTGTTCGACGGCACGCCGAGCGCGGCCGATCTGGCGCAGCGCTTCGGCCTGCCGGTGCTGGCCGTGATCGACGCCCATGCGATGGCCGGCACCTTCGGTGCGCTGGCGCATGGGTTGCAGAGCTTCAGGCCCGCTCTGCCCTGGGCCGGCGTGCTGGCCAATCGCGTGGCCGGCGAGCGCCATGCCGACATGCTGCGCGGCGCCTTGCGCGAGCCCGCGGACTGGCTCGGCGCCTTGCCCGCGCGACGCGGGCTTCTCGCTGCCCGAGCGCCACCTGGGCCTGGTGGCGGCGCACGAGCTCGGCGACGCGGCCGAGCGGCTCGACCGCGTGGCCGATGCGCTGGCCGGCACGCCGCTCGGGTCGCTGCAGCTGCCGCGGGTGCGCTTCGAGGCACCGCCCGCGAACGAGGTCGCACCGATCGCGCCGCTGCTCGCGGGCCGCACCATCGCCATCGCGCGCGACGCGGCCTTCTCGTTCATCTACCCGGCCAACCTCGACACGCTGAACGCGCTCGGCGCCAGGCTGGTCTTCTTCTCGCCGCTGGCCGGCGAGGCGCTGCCCGACTGCGATGCGCTGTGGCTGCCCGGCGGCTATCCCGAGCTGCATGCCGCCGCGCTCGCGCGGCGTTCGGACCTGCGCGCCGCGCTCGCCGCCCATGCGGCCGCGGGCCGGCCGATCTGGGCCGAATGCGGCGGGATGATGGCGCTGTTCGACGAGATCGCGGTGCCCGGAGACGGAGGCGACGTCGAGGTGCATGCGCTGTGGAGCCTGCTGCCCGGCCGCGTCACGCTGCAGAAGCGGCTCGCCGGCCTCGGCCCGCAGGCACTCGCGCTGGGCGCGCACACCTTGCGCGGCCACACCTTCCACTATTCGCGCTGCGAGACATCGCTCGTGCCGGCCGCCCATTCGCGCCGCCCGCAAGGCACGGCCGATGGCGAGGCGCTCTACGTGCGCGGCAGCGTGCGCGCGAGCTATTTCCACGCCTGGTTCGCCTCCAGTCCCGAAGCCACCGCGCGGCTGTTCGATGCCGCGCCGCTCGAAACCGGGGCACCGGCTGCCCAGGAGCATCGCGTTGACGCCTGAACACGAATTCATCCTCGGCGGCCAGAAGAGCGGCAAGTCGCGCCGCGCCGAGCAGCGCGCGGCCGACTGGCTCGCGGCCGCGCCGAAGCAGCGCCGCGCGGTGCTGATCGCCACCGCGCAGGCCTACGACGACGAGATGCGCGAACGCATCGTGCGCCACCAGGCCGACCGCGCCGAGCGCGTGCCCAGCTTGCGCACGATCGAGGAACCGGTCGAGCTGGCGCGCGCCATCGTGACCCAGAGCACGCCCGAATCGCTGGTGCTGGTCGACTGCCTCACGATGTGGCTCACCAACCTGCTGATGCCGCTGCGCGCCGAGGGCGCGCGGCCGGTCTCGCGCACGCCCGCCGCGCACATCAACCTGCTGCTGGCGCGCGCTGCGCGATGCGCGCGGTCCCGTGGTGCTGGTGGGCAACGAGATCGGCCTGGGCGTGATCCCGCTGGGCCGCGAGACGCGCGCCTTCGTCGATGCGCTGGGGCGGCTCAACCAGGACGTCGCCGGCGTCTGCCACCGCGTCACGCTGATGGCGGCCGGGCTGCCGCTGACCCTGAAGGAGCCGGGCCGATGAAGGGCTTTCTCGTCGCCGCGCTGGCGGCACTGGCACTCGCCACGGGCCTGTGGTCGCCGCCCGCGAGCGCGCTCGAGGTGGTCGACGAACGCGGCGTGAGCGTGGAGCTGCCGCAGCCGCCGCAGCGCATCGTGACGCTGCTGCCCTCGCTGACCGAATCGGTCTGCGCGCTCGGTGCCTGCGCGCGGCTGGTCGGCGTCGACCGCTATTCGAATTCGCCGGCGCCGGTGCGCGGCCTGCCGCAACTCGGTGGCGGCATCGACCCCAACGTCGAGGCCGTGGTGGCGCTCAAGCCCGACGTGGTGCTGCTCGCCAAGTCCTCGCGCGTGACCGAGCGGCTCGAGGCGCTGGGCCTCAAGGTGCTGGTGCTCGAACCGAAGAACCATGCCGACGTGCGCCGCGTGCTCGGCAAGCTCGACCAGGTGCTCGGCACCCACGAGGCACCGGCGGTCTGGCGCGCCATCGATGCCGCGGTGTCGGCCGCGGCGCAGTCGCTGCCCGCTGCCGCGCGCGGGGTGCGCGTGTACTTCGAGGTCAACAGCGGCCCGTACGCGGCCGGCGAATCCTCCTTCATCGGCGAGACGCTGACGCGGCTGGGCGCCAGGAACATCGTGCCGGCGGCGCTCGGCCCCTTTCCCAAGCTCAACCCCGAATACGTGGTGCGCGCCAATCCCGACCTGATCATGGTCAGCGTGCGCAGCGCGCAGGGCCTCGAGCAGCGCCCGGGCTGGAGCACCATGCGCGCGGTGCGCGAGGGACGCATCTGCCGCTTCACGGCCGAACAGTCCGACGTGCTGGTGCGCCCCGGCCCGCGCATGGACGAGGCGGCACGGCTGATGGCGCAATGCCTGGGCGACAAGGCAAACACGCGAGGCGCGCGCTGATGCCCGCGGGCCACCTGCGCCGCGTGCTGCTGTTCGGCCTCGCGCTGCTGGTGCTCGGCGCCGCCTTGCTGCTGCTCGGCCTGGGCATCGGCAGCACCGGCTTCGAGAGCTTCCTGTCGGCGCGCCACGATCCGGTGGCGCTGCAGATCGTCTGGGACATCCGGCTGCCGCGCACCCTCGGCGCCTGGCTCGCGGGCGCGCTGCTCGGGCTGGCCGGCGCGGTGGCGCAGGGGTTGTTCCGCAATCCGCTGGCCGATCCCTTCCTGCTCGGCAGCGCCTCGGGCGCCTCGTTGGGCGTGGCGCTGGCGCTGCTGTTCTTCGGCGGTTCGGCCGCCAGCGCGCAGTGGGTGGTGCGTCTCGGCCTCACGGGCGCGGCCTTCCTGGGCTCGATGGCGGCCGTGATGCTCACGCTGCTGCTCGCGCGCGGCGTGCAGCAGACGCTGCGGCTGCTGCTCGCGGGCGTGATCGTGGGCGTGGTGCTCGGCGCGATGAAGGACCTGATCACCATCGCCTCGGCCGACATCCTGCAGGCGATCCAGGGCTTCACGCTCGGCAACACCGGCCTGGTCGGCTGGAGCGCCTGCGCCGTGATGGCGCTGGCCTGCGCGCTGTGCCTGCTGCTGGCCTGGGCGCTGGCGCCGGTGCTCGACGGCCTGGCGCTCGGCGAGTCCACCGCGCGCAGCCTGGGCCTGCCGCTGGGCGCGATGCGCGCCGCGCTGGTGGTGGTGCTGGCGCTGGCCACCGGCGCCGCGGTGGCGCAGACCGGCCTGATCGCCTTCGTCGGACTGGCCGCGCCGCACCTGGTGCGCTCTGTCGTCAAGACCACGCATGCGCGGCTGATCGTGCTGTCGGCCGCGATGGGCGGGCTGCTGCTGATGGCGGCCGACCTGCTGGCGCGCTGGCTGATCGCGCCGCAGGAACTGCCCGTGGGCGTGCTCACCGCGGTGCTGGGCGGCAGCTACCTGCTGTGGCTGATGCACCGGCGCACCGCGAGGGGCACGGCCTCATGACGGCCGTCACCGCACAGGCGCTCGAGGTGCGCGGCGTGAGCGCGGCGCTCGGCAACGCCGAGGTGCTGCACGGCATCGATCTAGCGATCGCGGCCGCGCGCTGGACCAGCATCGTCGGCCCCAACGGTGCCGGCAAGTCGACCCTGCTCAAGGTGCTGGCGGGCCTGCTCGCGCACCGCGGCGAGCTGCGGCTGTTCGGCGAGCCCGCGGCGAAGCTGCCGGCGCGCCAGCGCGCGCGCCGCCTCTCGTGGCTGGGCCAGGGCGTGGCGGGCGAGGGCGCGGCCGACGACCTGCTGGTCTACGACGTGGCGATGCTCGGTCGCCTGCCGCACCAGCGCTGGCTGGCCGCGCCCGACGAAGCCGACCGCGCCGCCGTGGAGCGCGCGCTGCGCGCCACCCAGGCCTGGGACTGGCGCGAGCGGCCGCTGGGCCAGCTCTCGGGCGGCGAGCGCCAGCGCGTGCTGCTGGCGCGCGCGCTCGCGGTCGAGGCCGAAGCTGCTGCTGATGGACGAGCCGCTCGCCAACCTCGACCCACCGCACCAGGCCGACTGGATGCAGACCGTGCGCGCGCTGGTCGCCGCGGGCCGCACCGTGGTCAGCGTGCTGCACGAACTGCCCATGGCCCTGGCCGCCGACGAGCTCGTGGTGATGGACCGCGGCCGCGTGGTGCACCACGGCGGCAGCAGCGATCCCGCGACGCATGCGGCGCTCGAGCAGGTGTTCGATCACCGCATCCGCGTGCACCGCGTGGCGGAACAATGGATTGCGTTGCCGCGATGAATGCGGGGTCGGACAGCCGTACGCGAAGGGCGCGAAGGTATCGCGAAAGGCGCGAAAAGAATTCAAAGAAAATTTTTGGATGTCTTCTTTTGCGTCCTTCGCGAAACCTTCGCGTCCTCTGCGTCCGGCTGCCCGTATTCGAAAGCCTTGAAAGAGACCCACCCATGCAGATAGAAACCCCACCCAGCGAGAAGCCCTACGAAAAGCCCGAAGGCGAACGCCGCGGCATCGTCATCGTCAACACCGGCGACGGCAAGGGCAAGAGCACCGCGGCCTTCGGCTTGGCACTGCGCGCGCATGGCCGCGGCAAGGCCGTGAAGATCTACCAGTTCATGAAGGTGCCGAGCGCGCGCTTCGGCGAGCACCGCATGTTCGAGCAGATCGGCATCCCGATCGAGGGCCTGGGCGACGGCTTCAGCTGGAAGAGCCAGGACCTCGAGCGCTCGGGCAGCTGGCGCGCGATGGCTGGGAGAAGGCGAAGGCCGCGATCCTCTCGGGCGAGTATTTCCTCGTGGTGCTCGACGAGATCACCTATCCGCTGATCTACGGCTGGCTGCCGCTCGAGGGCGTGCTCGAGACCCTGCGCGCGCGGCCGAAACATGTGCACGTGGCCCTCACGGGCCGCCGCTGCCCGCCCGAACTCATCGAGCTGGCCGACACGGTGACCGAGATGACGCTGGTCAAGCATGCGTTCAAGGCCGGCATCCCGGCGCAGCGCGGCATCGAGGATTGAGCCGGATGAGCCAGGCGTTCGCGGCCGAGGAGGCGAGGGCGGTCTACCGCGCCATCCACGAGCGGCGCGACATGCGGCATTTCGCGGGCGGCGAGGTCGCGCCCGCGCTGCTGCGCCGGCTGCTCGAGGCGGCCCACCATGCGCCCAGCGTCGGCTTCATGCAGCCCTGGCGCTTCATCCGCATCCGCGACGCGGCCCTGCGCACGCGCCTGCATGCGACGGTCGAGCGCGAACGCGTGCTGACGGCGCGCGCGCTCGGCGAGCGCGAGGACGCCTTCATGCGGCTCAAGGTCGAGGGCCTGCTCGACGCGGCCGAGCTGCTCGCCGTGACGCTGGCCGACGGCCGCGAGCACCATGTGTTCGGCCGCCGCACCCTGCCGCAGATGGACCTGGCCTCGGCCGCCTGCGCGATCCAGAACCTCTGGCTGGCCGCGCGCGCCGAGGGGCTGGGCATGGGCTGGGTCTCGCTGTTCGATCCCGCCGAGGTGGCGGCGCTGCTGGGCCTGCCGGCCGGCGCCGAGACCATCGCGCTGCTGTGCCTCGGGCCGGTGCACGGCTTCTACGAGGAGCCGATGCTGCAGCGCGAGCGCTGGGCGCGGCGCGCGCCGCTGTCGTCGCTGGTGTTCGACGAGGCCTGGGGCCGGCCCTCGGACCTGTTCGATCCCGATCCTTCTTCGCCTGACCTGGAGTCCGCCTGATGCTGGCCTTCGATACCGTGCTGTTCGAGCTCGCGCGCCTGTTCCTCTGGCCGGTGACGCTGGGCGTGCTGCTGTCCTTCGTCTATGCCGTGTGGTGCCTCGGTGCCTTCGGCGTCGAATACCTGCAGCGCCGGCGCGATCCGTCGCGCGCGCTGGTGCTGGCGCGCCATGCGCAGGCCAGCCAGGAGCAGATGGAACTGGCCGTGCTCAAGGAACTCGAGGGCGTGCGGCTGTGCAGCCGCGTGGCGCCGATGCTGGGCCTGATCGCCACCATGATCCCGATGGGCCCCGCGCTGGTGGCCGTGGCCTCGGGCGAGTCGCAGGGCGTGGCGCAGAGCCTCGCGCCGGCCTTCGCGAGCGTGATCGTCGCGCTGGCCTCGGCCTCGATCGCCTTCGTGGTCTACACCGTGCGCCGGCGCTGGCTGATGCGCGAACTGGTGATGCTGCTCGACGCGCGGGACCGGCTCTCATGAGCAAGCGGCAGTTCTCGATTCTGAGCAGCCTGGACGGCGACGACGACGATCCGGTGCTCTCGACCATCAACCTGATCGACGTCTTCATGGTCGTGATCGGCATGCTGATGATCGCGGTCATCAACAACCCGATGAACCCCTTCGCGCAGGACAAGGTCACGGTGATCCGCAACGAGGGCCAGCCGAACATGGAGATCGTGACGCGCGAGGGCCGCAAGATCACGCGCTTCAAGGCCAGCGGCGCGACCGGGGAGGGCGACGGCGAGCGCGCGGGCACGGCCTGGCGCCTCAAGGACGGGACCATGGTCTACGTGCCGGCCGACGCGGTGCCGGTGCAGGGCGGCAAGTGAGCCTGGCGCGGCGCTGGGTCGCGCTGTGGCTGCTGGCATGGCTGGCGGCGCTGCCGGCCTGGGCGCAGCAGCCGTCAACCGGCCCGGTCGTTGTGCTCGCGACTTCGCTGGTGTCGCCCGCACGCGTCGCGCGGCTGCAGGCCGAGGCGCAGCAGGCCGGGCTGCCGTTGCAGGTGCTGTCGGCCACGCGGGATTCGCCCGAGGCCCTGTCGGCCGCGCTCGAGGGCGCGCGGTTGCTGGTGATCGACGCGCCGCATCTGAGCGTGGCGCAGGCCGCGGCGGCGCGCTTCGGCGACGCGATCGCGCGCAGCGCGGCGCCCTATGTGCTGGTCGGCGAGTTCGCGCTGGTGGCCCGGGGCCAGCTCACGGCCGCGCCGCCTCTCGCGGCCGAGCGTGGCGTCGACGCGGCCTGGGCGCAGCGGCTGCGCGCCTACTGGCGCTTCGCGGGCGGCGCGAACCTCTCGGCGTCGATGCAGGCGCTCGCCAGGGTCGGCGTGTCCGATGGGCTGCCCGAACCCGTGGCGACGCCGCTCGCAGGCTTCTATCACCCGGGGTGGCCGCGCATCGAGACAGGCATCGAGGCGGTCGAGCGCTTGCCAGGCGCGAACGGCACGGTGGCGATCGCGGTCAATGCCGCCACCGTGACCGGCGAGGACACGGCCTGGCTCGACACGCTGATCGCCGCGCTCGCGCAGCGCGGCCTGCGTGCCTATGCCTTCTACGGCCCGCGCCAGCAGAAGGACCTCTACACGCGCATGACCCAGGCCGAGGGCGGGCGCCGCGTGGCCGACCTGATCGTGAATGCCGCGCTGGTCTTCACGCCCAACGAGCGCAAGGCCGAGCTCGAGCGCATCGGTGTGCCGGTGCTGCAGACCCTGCCGTCGCTGGCGATGGATGCGGTGCAATGGGCGCAGAGCAAGGACGGCCTCGCGCAGTCCGACATCGCGGCCTACTACAGCCCGAGCGAACTGGCCGGCATGACCGACCCGATGCTCGTGAGCGCGCGCGATGCCGCGAGCGGCAGCCTGCAGCCGCTGCCCGCGCAGATCGAGGCGGTCGCCGACAAGGCCGCGGCGCTGCTGCGGCTGCAGCGCACGAGCGCCGACCAGCGCCGGGTCGCGATGCTGGTCTACAACTACCCGCCGGGCGAGGCCAACTTCGGCGCCTCCTTCCTCAACGTGCCGCGCAGCGTGAGCCGCATGATCGCGGCCATGCAGGCGGCCGGCTACCGCACCGAGGCGCCCGCGCCCGAGGCGCTGATCGCGCAGGTGCAGGCCACGCTCAAGGCGTCCTACCCGGCACCCGGAACCGACGAACTGCAGCCGCTGCTCGCGCAGGGCCTGGCCGACACGCTGCCGCTCGCGCGCTACCTCGCATGGTTCCGCGCGCTGCCCGTCGAGACGCAGCAGCGCATCGAGGCGTACTGGGGCGCGCCCGAAAGCTCGACCCAGCTGCGCACGGTGGACGGCGCACCGGCCTTCGTGATCCCGCGCGTGCGCTTCGGCAACGTGGTGGTGCTGCGCCAGCCGCCGCGCTTCGAACCCGGCACGGCGGTGAAGGACAAGGCGCAGCAGGTCTACCACCGCTCGGCGGTGCCGCTGGGCCATGCCTACCTCGCCACCTATCTCTGGCTGCGCACGCAGTTCGGCGCCTCGGCCGTGGTGCACGTGGGCACGCACGGCACGGTCGAATGGTCGGCCGGCAAGGAGCGCGGGCTGTCGGTGCAGGACGATCCGCTGCTGGTGCTCGGCGACCTGCCCAACGTCTATCCCTACGTGATGGACAACCTCGGCGAGGCCACCACCGCCAAGCGTCGCGGCCGCGCGACCATGGTCAGCCATTCGACGCCGATGTTCTCGCCGGCCGGCCTGCGCCCGGGCCTCGCGCAGATGCACGAGCGCATGCACGACTGGGAGACGCTCGCGCCCGGTCCGGTCAAGACCGCGCTCGAACGGCAACTGCTGGCCGATTTCGTGGCCCGGCACTACGACCGCGACCTGGCCTGGACCGCCGCGCGCATCCGCGCCGACTTCGCGGGCTTCGTGGCGGTGCTGCATCCCTACCCTCGACGAACTCGCGCAGACCGCGCAGCCGCTGGGCCTCGCGACCTTCGGCGAGGCGCCCGATGCCCGGCGGCGCGCCACGCTGCTGCAGATCGTCGGCAAGCCGCTCGCGACCGCGCTCGGCGAGGACCTCGACGAGACCTTCCTGCGCGAGCCGGCCGACATGGCCGACTCGCCGCTGGGGCGCTGGGTGGCGAGGGTGCTCGACGATGCCGACTTCGACGGTGCAACCACCGCGCCCGCGCAGGCCGAGACCCTGCGCGCGCTGGCCACGCGCGTGCGCCAGCTCGACGCGGTGCTCGCGCACAACGAGGAGATCGAGGGCCTGCTGACGGCCCTCGACGGCCGCTACCTGCGCGCGAGCTATGGCGGTGATCCGGTGCGCAATCCCGACAGCCTGCCGACCGGGCGCAACCTCTACGGCTTCGATCCCAGCCGGGTGCCCACGCGCGCGGCCTGGGACACCGGCGTGGCCGCCATGGATGCCTGGATCGCCGCCTATGCGCAGTCCCACGGCGGCAAGGCGCCCGAGAAGATCGCGTTCACGCTCTGGGCCGGCGAAGCCTCGCGCCACCAGGGCGTGCTCGAGAGCCAGGCCTTCCACGCGATGGGCGTGCGGCCGCGCTGGGACGAGGCGGGGCGCATGCACGGCATCGAGGTGCTGCCCGCCGCGGCCTTGAAGTGGCCACGCATCGACGTGCTGGTCAGCGTGACGGGCTCGTACCGCGACCAGTTCCCGCACGTGATGCGCTGGCTCGACGAGGCGGTGCGGCAGGTGGCGGCGCTGCGCGAGCCCGCGGGCGCCAACGCGGTCGCGCGCCACAGCGAGGCGCTGGCGCGGCGGCTGCGCACCGAGGGTGCGTCGGAGGCGGAGGCCGCGCGCTGGTCGACCGCGCGCGTGTTCTCGAACGAGCAGGGCAGCTATGGCGCCGGGCTCGAGGAGGCCGCGCTCGCGAGCGAGCTTTGGCGTTCGCAGCGCCGCGGTGGCGGCGACGCGCAGATGGCGGGCCTGTTCATCGACCGCATGGGCCATGCCTATGGCCAGGGCCTCGAAGGCGCCGCGCGGCCCGGCGCCTTCGCGGGCAATCTCGCGCAGGTCGACGCGGCGCTGATGGCGCGCAGCTCCAACCTCTATGGCGTGCTCACCAACGACGATCCGTTCCAGTACCTCGGCGGCATCGCGCAGGCGGTGCGCCATCTCACGGGCAAGGACCCGGCGCTCTACGTGCTGAACCTGCGCGACACCGGCGCGGTGCGCACCGACACCGCGGCCGGCGCGATCGCGCGCGAGATGCAGACGCGCTACCTGCATCCGCAATGGATCGCGGCGCAGCAGGCCGAGGGCTACAGCGGCGCGCTGCAGGTGCTGAAGACCGCGCAGTTCCTCTGGGGCTGGCAGGTGACCGCCCCGGCCACGGTGCGGCCCGACCAGTGGCAGTCATTGCACGACACCTATGTGCGCGACCGCGAGCGGCTCGGCACCCGCGCCTGGCTCGAAGGCGCGAACCGCGCGGCCTTCGCGCAGACGCTGGAGCGCATGCTCGATGCGGTGCGCCTGAACTACTGGTCGCCCGATGCCGCGACGCGGCGCGAGCTCGCGCAGGCCTATGCGCAGGCTGCGCAGGCCAGCGGGCTGCGCGAGCGCAACGTGGCGGTGGAGCGCTTCGCGCGCGCGGCGATGAGCGCACCGCCGAAGCCGGCCGTGGTGCCGGTGGAAGTGCAGCGCGCCGCGGCCATGCCGGCCGAGTCGCCGGCACCGAGTGAAAGCAAACAAGGCAACGAGGCCGCGACTCAAGCCGTGCGCGGCCTGCGGCTCGAACCGCAGCCCGAGACGGTGCCCGCGCCGCGCAGCGACTCGGTGGTGCGCACGCTCTGGGCGCTGTTCGGCATGGCGGTGCTGCTCGCGCTCGGCGCGCTGACCCAGTGGCACCGGCACCGCCGGCCGCGGCCGGCCCTCTGATTCGGGACAATCGCGCCATGCCGGCCATCGACTTCACCGCTCCCGTGCTGGCCATGCTGGCCGCGCTGTGGATCGCGCTCGCGGTCGACCTCTGGCTCGGCGAGCCGCCCGCGCGCTGGCATCCGGTGGTGTGGATCGGGCGCTACCTGGGCTGGGCCGGCGCGCGCATCGCGCCGCCGTTCGGCGCGGCTTCCGGCAAGGCAGGACGCGCCTTCGTGCTCGGCGCCATCGCCTGGTGCGCAGGCGCGCTGGCCGTGCTCGCGATCGCCGTCGCGCTGCAGGCGGTGCTGCAGAACGCGCTGCCGGCCTGGGCCTTCGCGCTGCTGCTGGGGCTGCTGCTCAAGCCGCTGTTCGCCTGGCGCATGCTGCGCGACGAGGTGCTCGCGGTCGAGGCCGCGCTCGGCGAATCGCTGGAAGCGGGCCGGGCGCGGCTCGCGCGCCTCGTGAGTCGCGATGTCTCGCAGCTCGGCGAGCGCGAGGTGCGCGAGAGCGCGATCGAATCGCTGGCCGAGAACCTCAACGATTCGTTGGTGGCGCCGCTGTTCTGGTTCCTGCTGTTGGGCCTGCCGGGCGCGGCGCTCTACCGCTTCGCCAACACGGCCGATGCGATGTGGGGCTACCGCGGCGAGCGCGGCGGCCGCGACTGGACCTGGGCCGGCAAATGGGCCGCGCGCGCCGACGACCTGCTGTCGTGGCTGCCCGCGCGGCTCACGGTGCTGCTGCTCGCGCTGGCGGCCGGGCGCTGGCCGCGCGGCCTCGCGCGCGAGGCGCGCCGCACGCCGTCGCCCAACAGCGGCTGGCCGATGGCAGCGATGGCGCTGCTGCTCGGCGTGCGGCTGGCCAAGCCCGCGGTCTATGCGCTCAACGCCGAGGGCCGGGCCGTGATGCCCGCCGACACGGCGCGTGCCGCCCGCTTCGGCCAGCGCACCGTGCTGCTGCTGGCGCTGGCCGCCTGGCTGCCGGTCGTCCTCCTGTTTCGTGGCGGCGCGATGAGCGAGCTCGACTTCACCCCGACCCACGGCGGCCCCGATGCGCTCGGCGCGCCCGCGCACGATTTCTCGACCAATGCCAACGCCTGCGGCCCATGCCCCGAGGCGCTCGCGCAAGTGCGCGCGGCCGATGCGACGCGCTATCCCGATCCGGCCTACACGGTCTTGCGCACGCGGCTCGCGGTGCTGCATGGCGTGGCGCCCTGGCGCATCGTGATCGCGGCCGGCGCGAGCGAGTTCATCCGTCGCATCACCTCCTGGGTGGCGCGGGAGGACCGCGGCACGCATGGCGAGGTCGTGCTGCCGGCCACCTCCTATGGCGACTACGCGGCCGCCGCGCGCGCCTGGGGCCTGCAGGTGGTGCGCGCGCCGCATGCGGCACGGCGGCCGCGGCTCGCGTGGTGCTGCGATCCCTCCGCGCCGCAGGGGCAGGCGCAGCCCGGCCTGGCCGCGTCGATCGCCGCGCTGCCCGAGGACGTGCCCTGCGTGCTCGACCGCGCCTATGAACCATTGCGGCTCGATGGCGAACTCGCGCTGGCGCCCGCGCGGCTCGACCGGCTCTGGCAGATGTGGTCGCCCAACAAGGCGCTGGGCATGACGGGCGTGCGCGCGGCCTATGCGATCGCGCCGGCGGATGCGCAGGAGGCGGTGGGCGCGCTGCTGCGGCTCGGTTCATCGTGGCCCGTGGGCGCGCATGGCGTGGCGATGCTGTCGGCATGGGCCGAGCCCGCGGTGCAGGCCTGGGTGCGCGACAGCCTGAGCACCTTGCGCGAATGGAAGGCGGCGCAGCTCGCGCTGTGCGCGCGCATGGGCTGGCAGACCCTGCCCAGCGTGGCGAACTACCACCTCGCGCAACCGATGGCGACGGACTTCGCGGGCCTGCTGGCCGGCTTGCGCGCCGAGGGCATCAAGCTGCGCGACTGCGCGTCCTTCGGCCTGCCGGGCCAGGTGCGCATGGGCGTGCTGCCGCCCGCGAGCCAGGCCGCGCTGCATGCCGCATGGCGGCGCCTGGCGGGTACAAACTAGCCGACGAGAACGACCACGAGGACCTCTTCCATGCTCTACGCCATCACCACGCTCTTTCTCTGTCAGCTCGCCGGCGAACTGCTGGTGCAGTGGCTGAGCCTGCCCGTGCCCGGTCCGCTGCTCGGCATGCTGTTCCTGTTCGCGGGCCTGCTGTGGCGCGGCGGCGTGCCCGAGAGCCTGGGCGAGACCTCGGGCCATCTGCTGCGCAACCTGATGCTGTTGTTCATCCCGGCCGTGACCGGCGTGATGCTGCATTTCGAACGCGTGGGCCGCGAGTGGCTGCCGTTCCTGGCCGCGGGCATCCTGGGCGCGGCCTTCACGATGACCGTGACCGCGCTCACCCTGCGCTGGATGATCCGCATCACCGGCAAGGACGCCCAATGAGCGCGCCCGCGAAGCTGTCCGAGATCTGGGTCTTCCTGGCCCAGTCGCCGCTGCTGTGGCTCGCGCTCACGCTGCTGGCCTACCTGGGCGCGCTGTGGCTGCACCGGCGCAGCGGGGCCAACCCGGTGGTCAATCCGGTGCTGGTGTCGGTGATCGTGATCGTCACCGTGCTGCTGGCGACGCGCACGCCCTACGACACCTACTTCGAAGGCGCGAAGTTCGTGCACTTCCTGATCGGGCCGGCCACGGTGGCGCTCGCGGTGCCGCTCTACAGCCAGGTGGCGCGGTTGCGCCGGCTGTGGCTGCCGATCGGCGTGGCGCTGCTCGCGGGCTCGGTGGCGGCCATCGTGTCGGCCGTGGGCATCGCCTGGGCGCTCGGCGGTTCGCACGAGCTGCTGATGTCGCTGGCGCCGAAGTCGGCCACCATGCCGATCGCGATGGGCGTGTCGGAAAAGATCGGCGGCCTGCCGTCGCTGTCGGCGGTCGCGGCCGCCATCACCGGCATCGCGGGCGCGATCATGGCCACGGGCCTGTTGAACCTGCTGCGCATCAAGGAACCCGCGGTGCGCGGCTTCGCGGTCGGCATCACGGCGCACGGCATCGGCACCGCGCGCGCGATCCAGGTCAACGAGACCGCGGGCGCGTTCTCGGCGCTCGCGATGGGGCTCAACGGCATCGCGACGGCCCTGTTGGTGCCGCTGGTGGTGCGCTGGCTCGGGGCCTGAGGCGCAAGGAGCTTTCGGGCTGAGCCTGGCCTGTCCTGAGCTGGTCGAAGGGCGAAGCCTTGCGCGGCGCTTCGACAGGCTCAGCGTGAACGGGTGGGGATCTCAGGTCGCGGCGCGCTCCTGCAGCACCAGCGAGATCTCGACCGCACCGCCGCCCGGCAGCGAGGCCACGCCGACCGTGGTGCGCGCGGGCAGCGGCTGGTCGGGGAACACCTGGCGCAGCAGCTCGCTCGCGGCATTCATCACCCGCAGATGCTGCGTGAAACCAGGCCCGGCCTGCAGGTAGCCGGTGAGCGCGACGATCTTCTGCACGCGGTCGAGGCCGCCGAGCTCGGTGCGCGCGGCACGCAGCAGCGCGATGGCGGCGGCGACCGCGGCCCGTTCGCCGAGGGCGATGCCCGACTCGCTGTCGTCGATAGTGCCCGCGATCACCACGCCGTTCTCGCGGCCGACCACACCGCTCGAATGCAGCAGATCGCCGGCGCGCGCGAAGCTCGCATAGCGGCCCGCGGGGCGCGCGGCGGGCGAGGCATCGTGGCCCGCCTGGGCGGCGAGTGCCTCCAGGCGCCGGTCGGCATCAGTCATGCGGCACCTCGTCCATCGCCTGCGCGTCGCCGCGCAGCCAGCAGCCTTCGGCGGCCTCGGCCTGCGCGGGCAGCCGCACCTGGATCGCCGACGGCGAGCCCATGGCCTCGCCCTGGCGCACCGTGACCAGCGTGCCGTCGGCGCCGACCAGCGCCATCTCGCGCAGGCCCCAGGCCAGCGCGGCGGCGGCGATGCCGGTGGCCGCGTCCTCGGGATAGCCGGAGGAGCGCGGGAACTGGCGCGCGCTGACCTCGGTGCCCCGCGCATCGGCGTTCGATGCGAAGGGATAGAGCCCGGTCGAGCCGAGCCGGTCGCACAGCGCCTCGACGCGCGCGAAGTCGGGCCGCAGGCCATGCAGCAGTTCGGGGCTCTCGAGCCGCACCAGCGTCTTCACGCGGCTGGTGGCGGCGTTCAGCCCGGGCGCGACGATCCGCACGAGGTCGATGCCCAGGCACTGTGCGATCTCGCGCACCAGGGCCGCGTCGACCGCGGCGATGGTGGCGCTGGGCTGGCTGATCTCGACCGCGCCGTCGACGAAGCGGCCATGCACCGTGCCGCTGAGCGTCTGCACCGCGATCGGTTCGCCGTTCCAGCGGCCGCGCTCGTGCAGCAGCCACAGCGCGCCGAGCGTGGCATGGCCGCACATCTCCATCTCGTGGCGCGGCACGAAGTAGCGCATGCGCAGGCGGTGCCGGGCGGCATCGTCGGGCGCGAGCACGAACACCGACTCGTGCCCGCTCTCGCGGGTGCGGGCCTGCATGTCCTCGGTGGACATGGCATCGGCATCGAGCCAGACCGGGGCCGGGTTGCCGCCGGCGCGGGTGCCGGGGCGGGCGAAGACGCGTACGAGCTGCATCGTCATCTCAGTCCGCCTTCGCGTTGACCGAGCGCGCGATGCCGCCCCACAGCGCGATGTCGGCGCGCACGCGCTGGCCGAACTGCTCGGGCGACCAGCTCGCGGGCGAGACGCCCTTGGCCATCATGTCGGCGCGCAGGTTGCGGTCCTGCAGCGCCTTGTCGAGCGCCGAGCGCAGCCGCTCCACCACCGGTTTGGGCGTGGCCGCGGGCGCCATCAGGCCGTACCAGAGCTCGGGCTTGAAGTCCTTGATGCCCGCGGCCTCGAAGCTCGGCAGTTCTGGAAAAACCGCCGAGGGCTGGCTGATCGCGAGCGCGCGCATGCGGCCGGCGCGCACCTGGGGCGCGAGCGCGGTGGGGTTGTCGAACAGCGCCTGGATCTGGCCGGCCATCAGGTCGGTCTGCGCGGGCGCGGCGCCGCGGTAGGGAATGTGGGTCATCTCGATGCCGGTGCGCTGCTTGAACAGCTCGCCCGCGAGGTGGCTCGCGGTGCCGTTGCCGATGCTGCCGTAGTTGAGCGTGCCGGGCTTGGCCTTGGCATCGCGGATGAAGTCGGCGAGGTTCTTCGCGGGCAGCGTGGGTGCCACCACCAGCACGAAGGGCGTGGTGCCCAGCGTGCCCACGGGCGCGAGGTCGGCCAGCGGGTCATAGGGCAGCTTGGGGTAGACGGCCTGGGCCGAGGCGATGGTCGTGGTGGTGGCGGCCACCAGCGTGTAGCCGTCGGGCGCGGCCTTGGAGGCATAGCCGGTGCCCACCGTGCCGCCGGCGCCCGCGCGGTTGTCGATGATCACCGGCACGCCGAGCTCGGCCTGCAGCCTGACCTGCACCGCGCGGAAGATCACGTCGGTGCCGCCGCCGGCCGGGAAGGGCACGACGATGGTGATCGGCTTGGCGGGATAGGTGTCGGCGGCGGCCGCGGCACCGCAGGCGGCGGCGAGCAGGGCGGCGGCGGCCATCAGGGCGAGGCGCCGTGGCGGGCGGAGGCTGGCGGTCATGGAGGTCCTTGGCGGAACGGGTGGAGGAGGGGCCTAGTCTTCCCGTCGGTGCCCATCCGCGTGCCTCGGTTCGCGACGCCGGCGCGCACGATCGCGACATCGGCCGCGCGATTGACCACACAATCGGCCCATGCCGTCCCCCGCCGCCCCCTCCGGACCGCGGATCTCCGCGTTCGCCGACCGCCTGGCCCACAAGGCGACGCCGGTGGCGAGCACGCTCGACGGCTACGCCACCACGCCGCATGCGCACGATTGCGACATGCTGTTCGTGCCGCTGGCGGGCCGCTTCGACGTGATCGATCCGCGCGGCGACGCGCTGCAGTCCTCGCCCGGCCACTTCCTCTGGTTCGCGGCCGGCGCCGCCCATGCCACCAGTGCGATGACGCTGCGCCAGACGCACCTCGCGGTCTATGTCGATTCGGAATTCTGGGACACGGCGCTGCGCGCGCACGGCATCGCGAAGCCGGCCCAGGGCCTGCGCGCGGGCAGCGGCGCGCTGAACCTGCTGTCGCACCGGCTGCTGGAGATGGCCGGCGCGCCGGCATCGCCCGAGCCCTCGATGGCGCACGTGGCCCACTGCGGCGCGCTGGTGATGGAGGCGGCGCGGCTCATGGCCAACCCGCTGGTGCATCCCGACGGCCGCGGCACGCCCGGCGCGGTGATCGCCGCGCTGCTGGCCAGCGACATCGAGGCGACGCTGGCGGCGCCGCTGCCGCTCGAGGCCTTCGCGGCGCGGCACCGGCTCTCGCGCCGGCAGATCGAGCGGCTGTTCCGCGCGGCCTACGGGCTGTCGCCGCTCGAATTCCAGCAGCAGCGGCGACTCGAGCGCGCGCGCCACCTGCTGCAGAACACCGACGAATCGGTGCTGTCGGTGGCGCAGCAGGTCGGCTGGGCCTCGGGGGCCTATCTCACGCGCATGCTCGGCAAGGCCTGGGCGACGACGGCGGGCGAGCTGCGCGCGCGGCGGCCGCCGGCCTAGAAGAAGCAGTCGAGGGTCGGAAAGCGGTCCGTGCCCTCGATGCAATCCCACAGGTAGATCGCGAAGCCGGGGTCGCCGGTCCACAGCGAATAGCGCCGGTGGCCGTGCGCGGCCAGGTCGGCCTCGGTCTGCGCGATGCCGTGCATGGCGAAGGCGCGCGCCCGGTCCAGCCAGGCTTCATCGCCGAAGCGGCGGTGCAGCTTGAGGAAGGCATAGCCGTTGCCGCCGGTGCCGTGGCACAGGTTCGCGCCCTTGTTCAGCGGGCCGGCCTGCCAGGTGGTTTCGCCGGCGGCGAGCAGCAGCTCGCCGGTGCGCTCGTGCATGAACAGCGCCGCGAGCAGGGTGCCGGGCGTGCCCCACATCAGTTCGAGGGTTGGGTCGTCGAGGTGGCCGCCGCACAGCCGAGCGAGTTCGTCGGCGATGGCGGCCGAGGGCTGGAGCCGGTGCTCGAGCAGCCGGATGCCGGTGTCGCCCATCAGGTAGGCCGCGAAGCCGGCGTCGGCGGGGCGGCCCATGGCCGCGCGGTTGGCGGCGCGGTCCCGCAGATGGTGCAGCGCCCAGATCACGCCGCTGGCGCCCCAGTACAGCAGGTACTGGGGGTCGGGATTCGACGCATCGCCGGGATGCATGGGCCACAGCCCCTCGGGCGTGAAGCGCGCCTCGGTGTCGCGCACGATGGCTTCGATGGCCTCGCGCGCGCGGGCCTCGTCCCAGGCGTCGGCCCGCAGGGGCTCGTGGCGCTCGGGCGAGAACAGCATGGCGCTCAGCGCCGTTGCAGCCGCGGCGTCTTCGCGAACAGTTCGGCGGCCCAGTCCACGAAGGCGCGCACCTTGGCGCTCAGGTGGCGGTTGGGCGGGTAGACCACGTGGATCGGCAGCGGGTCGCGGTGCCAGTCGGGCAGCACCTCGATCAGCTCGCCGCTCTCGAGGTGCGGCTCGGCCATGAAGGTGATGCACTGCGAGATGCCGAAGCCGCCGAGCACGGCCGCCATGTGGGCGTTGCTCTCGTTGACCGACACCCGGTAGGGACCGTTGAGCTCGATGTGCTCGTCGCCCTTCTTGAACTCGTGCGGGTAGACGCGCCCGCGTGGTGCCCGAGAAGTAGCTCACCACGTGGTGGCGCTTCTCGATGTCGTTCGGATGCTGCGGCGCACCATAGCGCTTGATGTAGGCCGGCGAGGCCACGGTCACGAAGTGCAGGGTGCCGATGCGCCGCGCCACCAGCGACTGGTCGGCGAGGTCGCCGGCGCGGATCACGCAGTCGACGTTGTCGCTGATCAGGTCCACCGTGCGGTCGCTGACGCCGAGGTCGACCTGGATCTCGGGGTAGCGGTCGCAGAAGGTGGCCAGCGCCGGCAGGATCACCAGCCGCGCGACCGAGGTGCCGACGTCGATGCGCAGCCGGCCCGTGGGGCTGGACTGCGCATTCGTCATGCTGGCTTCCATGTCGTCGAAGTCGTTGAGCAGCCGCGCCGCCCGCTCGAAGTACGCGGCGCCGTCCGGCGTCACCGTCACCCGGCGGGTGGTACGGTTCAGCAACTTCACGCGCAGCCGCGATTCCAGGGCCTGGATCTGCTTGGTGACGGTGCCCTTGGGCAGGGCGAGCGAGTCCGCCGCGCGGGTGAAGGTGCCGGCTTCCACGACGCGGACGAAGATCCGCATGGCCTGGATCTGATCCATCGAATGCCTGTTCTTGAGACCCGGCCCTCGCCGGGGGGTGCGGATTCTCACACAAGGTCATAACCCTTTGGTGACCCGGTCCGATTGTTCGTAGTTTGGAAACAGAGTAGGGCTTGCATGCCTGTTTAACGCGACAGTCGGCGCCTTATATTTCAACCATCGCCCATTTCCCGAGGTCGTCCCCATGTCACCCCGTCCATCGTCCCGCTCCGCCGAAGCAGCCGCGCTCGCCGCGGGGCAAGGCGCGGAAGCCGATCTGTCGATCGAGCTGCCCGGCCGCGATCCGGTGGGCGCCCGTGTCTACGGCCAGCGCCCCAAGGGTGAAACCGTGCCGCTGGTGCTGCACTTCCATGGCGGCACCTTCATCTGCGGTGGGCTCGACAACGGCCGCAACGTGGCGCGCCTGCTGGCCGGCGCCGGCGCGGTGGTGGTCTCGCTCGACTACCCGCTGGCCCCCGAGTCGCCGTTTCCCGAGCCGATCGAGGTCGGCTACGCGGCGCTCGAATGGCTCTACAAGCAGCGCGTCAAGCTCGGCGGCCGCGGCGCCCAGGTCTACCTGGCCGGCGAGGAAGCCGGCGGCAACCTGGCGGCGGCGGTGGCGCTGATCTCGCGCGACCGCGCCCATCCGCCGCTGGCGGGCCAGATCCTGCTGTCGCCGATGCTCGATCCCTGCGCCGGTACCGCGTCGCTGCGCAAGGCGACCAACGACTCGCCCGAGTGCCGCTGGGCCACGGGCTGGGAGAAGTACCTGAGCTGCCCGTCGAACGCCACGCACCCCTATGCGGTGCCCAGCGGTTCGCTGCGCCTCTGGCCCTGGCCCCGGCGCTGGTGCTGGTGGGCGAGGACGACGCCATGCGCGACGAGGCGCTGACCTTCGCGGGCCGGCTGCGTTCGGCCGGCATCGAGGTCACGAGCGCGGTGCTGAGCAACGCGGCCGAATGGCCCAAGGCGCTCTACGACGCCGAGTGCATGGGTTGCAAGGTCTGCGAAGCGACCGTGCAGCAGCACTTCCGCGAATTCTTTGCGGCGACCACACCGCCCCAAGGGGCGACACCGAAGCCCAGTTAGCCAGCGACCTCAGTCAGATAGCCAGCCGCTAGCGCGGTGAGGTCGGTCGCCAACGAGGCGACGGCCCCGCCGATACGGCCGAGCCACCGGGGGCACCCGGTGCGGCCGGCCTGTTTCCGAAATCTCCGTTTTTCTTGGTGCGAGGGCGCCAGGACGGACTGTTGCATCCCGAAAAGTCATCCGAGTCATTTGAGTCATCTGAGAGAAGGACGAATCACCATGTCGAACAACAAGCCAACGTTTTCCTCCGCGGCCCGCAAGGGCCTGTGGCCCGCCGTGACCGGCGTCACCGCCTTGCTGGCGGTGGCCGCCGCGGTGCTGGGCATGCACAGCTTCAAGGCCGAGGCCAACGCGCCGGCCGCGGGCGCGCCGCAAGCCATCCCGGTCTCGGTCGCGGCGGTGGCGCCGAGCGAGATCAACGCCTGGGACGAGTTCTCGGGCCGCCTCGAAGCGGTCGAACGCGTCGACGTGCGCTCCCGCGTCGCGGGTGCCGTGCAGTCGCTGCACTTCCGCGAAGGCGCGCTGGTCAAGCAGGGCGACCTGCTGGTGACCATCGACCCCGCGCCGTACGCGGCCGAGGTCGAGCGCGCCGAGGCGCAGGTGGCGTCGGCGCAGGCCCGCCAGTCCTTCAGCCGCAGCGAGCAGGAGCGCGCCAAGCGCCTGTGGGACGAGCAGGCGATCGCCCAGCGCGAATACGACGAGCGCGTGAACGCCGGCCGCGAAGCCGAAGCCAACCTGCGCGCGGCCCAGGCCTCGCTGCAGTCGGCACGTCTGAACCTGGGCTACACCCAGGTGCGGGCGCCGGTCTCGGGCCGCATCGGCAAGATCGAGGTCACGGTGGGCAACCTGGTGGCGGCCGGTCCCGGCGCGCCGGTGCTGACCACGCTGGTCTCGGTGAGCCCGATCTACGCGAGCTTCGATGCCGACGAGCAGGTGATCACGCGGGCCCTGAAGGACCTGCCGAGCGGCTCCAGCGCGCGCGGCCAGATCGAAACGATCCCGGTGCAGATGGGCACGGCCGGCCTGGAGGGCACGCCCTTCGTCGGCAAGCTGCAGCTGATCGACAACCAGGTCGACGCCCGCAGCGGCACGGTGCGCGTGCGCGCCTCCTTCGACAACAAGGACGGCGCCCTGATCCCCGGCCAGTTCGCCCGCATCCGCATGGGCCAGGCCCGCAACGACACCGCGCTGCTGGTCAGCGAACGCGCCATCGGCACCGACCAGAACAAGAAGTTCGTGATGGTCGTGGGCGAGGACAACAAGGCGGTCTACCGCGAAGTCGCGCTCGGCGCCTCGATCAACGGCCTGCGTGTCGTGAGCAAGGGCCTGAAGGCTGGCGACCGCGTGGTGGTCAACGGCCTGCAGCACATCCGCCCGGGTGCGCTGGTGGCGCCGCAGACCGTGACCATGGACGCCAAGGCCGACGGCAAGGCGCAACAACCGACGGAACAAGTGGCGCAGGCCGCGAAGTCCTGAACGACACCGGGCCCCGCGCGCCAGCCTGACGACAGGCCGGCGCGCCGGGAAACCCGGGACACCGACGACGGCGACAGCGGCAACGGCCGGCTCTCGCCAGCGTTACTCGAAGTTCCTTGATGGGAGCCACCTGGATGCCGCTCGTCTTTTTCGAAGCGGCGTGGATCGCGCTGTCCGCGCGATGGAGCCAACGAAATGAATCTCTCTAAATTCTTCATCGACCGGCCGATCTTTGCCGGCGTGCTGTCGCTCTTGATGCTGATAGCCGGCCTGATCGCGCTGCGCGGTCTGCCGATCTCCGAGTACCCGGAAGTCGCGCCTCCCTCGGTGGTGGTGCGCGCCCAGTACCCGGGTGCCAACCCGAAGGTGATCGCCGAGACCGTGGCGACTCCGCTGGAAGAGCAGATCAACGGCGTCGAGGGCATGCTCTACATGGGCAGCCAGGCCACCACCGACGGCGTGATGACGCTGACGGTGACCTTCCGCCTCGGCACCGACCCCGACAAGGCCCAGCAGCTGGTGCAGAACCGCGTCTCGCAGGCCGAGCCGCGCCTGCCCGAGGAAGTGCGCCGGCTCGGCATCACCACGGTGAAGAGCGCGCCCGACCTCACGATGGTGGTCCACCTCGTGTCGCCGAACAACCGCTACGACATCAACTACCTGCGCAACTACGCGGTGCTGAACGTGAAGGACCGCTGGCGCGCATCGAAGGCGTGGGCCAGGTCCAGATCTTCGGCGGCGGCGACTACTCGATGCGCGTCTGGCTCGACCCGCAGAAGGTGGCGCAGCGCGGCCTCTCGGCCTCCGACGTGGTGGCTGCCATCCGCGGCCAGAACGTGCAGGCCGCGGCCGGCGTGGTCGGCGCTTCGCCGGGCCTGTCGGGCGTTGACATGCAGCTCTCGATCAATGCGCAGGGGCGCCTGCAGAGCGAGGAAGAGTTCGGCGACATCATCGTCAAGAGCGGCACCGACGGCGCCGTCACGCGTCTTCGCGACATCGGCCGCCTCGAGATGGGCGCCGCCGACTACTCGCTGCGCTCGCTGCTGAACAACGACCCGGCCGTCGGCATGGGCGTGTTCCAGGCTCCGGGCTCGAACGCGCTCGACATCTCGGCGAACGTCCGCAAGACCATGGCCGAGCTCAACAAGAACATGCCGGAAGGCCTGGAATACCGCATCGCCTACGACCCGACGCAGTTCGTGCGCGCGTCCATCGAATCGGTGATCCACACGCTGCTCGAAGCCATCATGCTGGTGGTGCTGGTCGTGATCCTGTTCCTGCAGACCTGGCGCGCGTCGATCATTCCGCTCCTGGCCGTGCCGGTGTCGGTGATCGGTACCTTCGCGGTGCTGCACGTGCTCGGCTTCTCGATCAACGCGCTGAGCCTGTTCGGGCTGGTGCTGGCGATCGGCATCGTGGTGGACGACGCCATCGTGGTGGTGGAGAACGTCGAGCGCAACATCGAGGCGGGGCTCACGCCGCGCGAAGCGACCTACCGCGCGATGCGCGAGGTGTCCGGGCCCATCATCGCGATTGCGCTGGTGCTGGTGGCCGTGTTCGTGCCGCTGGCCTTCATCAGCGGCCTGACGGGCCAGTTCTACCGCCAGTTCGCGGTGACCATCGCGATCTCGACCGTGATCTCGGCGATCAACTCGCTGACCCTGTCGCCCGCGCTCGCCGCCTTGCTGCTGCGCGGCCACGACCAGCCCAAGGACGCGCTGACGCGCGGCATGGACCGGGCCTTCGGCTGGCTGTTCCGCGGCTTCAACCGGTTCTTCCATCGCGGCTCCGAGGCCTACAGCGGCGGCGTCAAGCGCGTGATCTCGCGCAAGACGCTGATGCTGGTGATCTACCTCGCGCTGGTCGGCGTGACCTTCGGCCTGTTCAAGGCCGTGCCCAGCGGCTTCGTGCCGGCGCAGGACAAGCAGTACCTGATCGGTTTCGCACAGCTGCCCGACGGCGCCACGCTCGACCGCACCGACGAAGTGATCCAGCGCATGGGCGAGATCATGAAGAAGAACCCGAACGTGGAAGACGCCATCGCCTTCCCGGGCCTGTCGATCAACGGCTTCACCAACAGCTCGAACTCAGGCATCGTGTTCGCCACGCTCAAGCCCTTCGACCAGCGCAAGCGCGCCGACCAGAGCGGCGGCGCGGTGGCGGGCCAGCTCAACGGCGCCTTCTCGAGCATCCAGGACGCGTTCATCGTGATGTTCCCGCCGCCGCCGGTGGCGGGCCTGGGCACCACGGGCGGCTTCAAGCTGCAGATCGAGGACCGGGCTTCGGTCGGCTACGACCAGATGGACGCGGCGGTCAAGGCCTTCATGGCCAAGGCCTATGCGGCGCCCGAACTCACGGGCATGTTCACGAGCTGGCAGGTCAACGTGCCGCAGCTGTATGCCGACATCGACCGCACCAAGGCGCGCCAGCTCGGCGTGCCGGTGACGGACATCTTCGACACGATGCAGATCTACCTGGGCAGCCTGTATGCCAACGACTTCAACAAGTTCGGCCGCACGTACAGCGTGCGCGTCCAGGCCGACGCGCCTTACCGCGCCCGTGCCGAAGACGTGGGCCTGCTGAAGGTGCGCTCGACCTCGGGCGAGATGGTGCCGCTGGCCGCGCTGATGAAGGTCAACTCGACCTTCGGTCCGGAACGCGCCATGCGCTACAACGGCTACCTGGCCGCCGACATCAACGGCGGCCCGGCACCCGGCTACTCGTCGGGCCAGGCGCAGGACGCGATCACCAAGATCGCGGCCGAGACGCTGCCCAAGGGCGTGAGCTTCGAGTGGACCGAGCTGACCTACCAGGAGATCCTGGCCGGCAACTCCGCCTTCCTGGTGTTCCCGCTGGCGATCCTGCTGGTGTTCCTGGTGCTGGCCGCGCAGTACGAGAGCCTGACCCTGCCGATCGCGATCATCCTGATCGTGCCGATGGGCATCATGGCCGCGATGGCGGGCGTGTGGATCTCGGGAGGCGACAACAACGTCTTCACGCAGATCGGGCTGATCGTGCTGGTGGGGCTCAGTGCGAAGAACGCGATCCTGATCGTGGAGTTCGCCCGCGAGCTCGAGTTCGCCGGGCGAACGCCGATCCAGGCCGCGATCGAGGCCAGCCGGCTGCGCCTGCGCCCGATCCTGATGACCTCGCTGGCCTTCGTCATGGGCGTGCTGCCCCTGGTGCTGTCGACCGGCGCGGGCTCGGAGATGCGCAAGGCGATGGGCGTGGCGGTGTTCGCCGGGATGATCGGCGTGACGGCCTTCGGCCTGTTCCTGACGCCGGTGTTCTACGTGCTGATGCGCCGCATCGCGGGCAACCGGCCGCTGAAGCTGCACGGCGAGGTGCCGCATGGCGAGGACTTCGTGTCGGCCGGCCATCCGGCGCCGGCCTCGGGCGGATCGCACGGCGGATCGGGCGGCGGCCATGGCGGCGGCCTGCATCCGGTGCCGGCCTCGCCGCGGACCTCGCATGAATGACGAACGAACCACAGAACAAGAAGGAAGCTCGATCATGAACTTCAAGCTCTCATCCCTCTCGGCGCCGCTGCGCGCGGCCGTGCTGCCCCTGGTGGCGGCGCTGGCCCTGGCCGGCTGCGCGAGCGTGCCCTCGGGCCTGCCCGAGACCCCGGCCGCGGCCCAGTTCAAGGAGCAGGGCGCCACGCCGCCCGCCGGCTGGACCCGCGCCGTGCCTTCCGAAGGTGCCGCGCGCGGCGCCTGGTGGCAGGCCTTCAACGATCCGGTCCTGAACGAGCTCATCGCCAAGGCCGAGGTCAGCAACAACAACATCCAGGGCGCGGCGGCGCGGCTGGCCGAGGCCCGCGCCATCGCGCGCAGCGTCAACGCCGACCGGCTGCCGCAGGTGGGCCTGAGCGCCGGCGCCAACCGCGGCGCCGGCCTCGACAAGGCCACGGCCAGCACCTCGCCGGCCACCATGACCAATGCCGGCGCCACCTTCTCGTACGAGCTCGACCTGTTCGGCCGCCTCTCGCGCGCCAGCGACGCGGCGCGGCTCGACGCGGCCGGTCGCGAGGCGCTGCTGCAGAGCACGCGCCTGGCGGTGCAGGCCGAAGTGGCGCAGACCTACCTCACGCTGCGCGCCCTCGATGCCGAGCGCGTGCTGGTGCGCGAGCAGGTCGAGGCCTACCGCGACACGCTGCGCCTGTCGCAGCGCCGCCAGCAGGCCGGCGACATCGCCGAGCTCGACGTGGCGCGCGTGCAGACCGAGGTCTCGTCGACCGAGTCGGACGCGCTGGCGATCGATCGCCAGCGGGCCCAGGTCGAGCACGCGCTCGCGGTGCTGGTGGGCGATTCGGCCTCGAGCTTCGGCGTGCGGCCGGCAGACTGGACCACCGCGCTGCCCGCGATCCCGCCCGGCGTGCCGGCCACGGTGCTGACGCGCCGGCCCGACGTGTCGGCCGCGCAGAACGCGGTGTTCGCGGCCCAGTCGCGCGTGGGCGTGGCGCAGGCCGCGTGGTTCCCGGACATCTCGCTGACCGGCGCGGCCGGCTATGCCTCGCCCGAGATCGGCGACCTGTTCAAGTGGTCGGCCCGCTCGTGGGGCGTGGGCGCGCTGCTGTCGCTGCCGATCTTCGACGGCGGCCGCCGCGAGGCCGGGCTGCAGAGCGCCAATGCGCAGCTCGACGGCGCGCTGGCCGGCTACCGCAACCAGGTGCTGGTGGCCTTCCAGGAGGTCGAGGACCAGCTGTCGTCGATCCGCATCCTGCAGGAGCAGTCGGGCGTGCAGGCCACGGCCGTGGCCTCGGCCGCGCGCGCGACCAGCCTGTCGGACACGCGCTACCGCAACGGCTACATCAGCCAGCTCGACCTGCTCGACGCGCGCCGCAGCGAGCTGCGCAACCGTCGTCAGGCGCTGCAGGTGAAGTCGGCGCAGTACCAGGCGGCCGTGGGGCTGATCCGCGCGATCGGCGGCGGCTGGGAAGTGCCGGGCGCGGTGGCCTCGGGCGACGGTGCCCCGCGCGGCCCGCAGAGCTGAGCGCTCTTCGCTTCGTCGCTACGCGCCCCGCTTCGGCCAGCGGTGGCGCGTGCCGCCCGAACGGCGGTCGGCCTTCTCGGCACCATGCCCTGGGCGCTGAGCGCGCCGCCGCGCTGCTCGAGTCGCTGCAGGCACTGCAGCAGGATCTCGATGTGCGCGGGCTCCAGGCCATCGAGCAGGCCGGTGTTGAGGTCGGCGATGCGCGGGAACAGCTCGTCGTAGAGCTGCCGCCCCGCGGGGCTCAGCCGCACATGCACCTCGCGCCGGTCCTCGGCGTCGCGGCGCCGCTCCACCAGCTGCTTCTCGACCAGGCTGCGCAGCCCGCGCGAGGTGCGCACGCGGTCCAGGTTCAATTGCTCCGACAGCGCCGAGGGCGTGATCTCGCCGGTCTGCGCGAGCGTGCCGATCATTCCCCATTCGCGGCGCGTGATGCCGAAGCCGCCCTCGACCAGCCGCGTGGCCATGCCGGCACCGGCGCGCGCCGCGCGCGAGAGCCGGTACAGCAGCAGGTCGTCGAGGGAGCGGGGCGCGAGCAGCGCGGCCGCGTCGGGAAAGGCTTGCAGGGAAGAAGAGCTCACGGAGGGCGCGGGATGTGGCGGCGCCGCCGCGGCGCCCGATGATGGATTAGATCAACTATTTGTTACCTGCATATAAACAGCGTAACAAAAGCCGGCCACCAGCCGCCGGCGTGAGGAGATCCCCCGTGCCCTTTTTCCCTTCCCGGCGACGACTCGCCGCCTGCTGCCTCGCGCTCGCGATCGGCGGCATCCTGGCGCCCGCGCAGGCGCAGAACCTCGACAGCCCGCTCACGCTGGTCGTGGGCTATGCGCCCGGCGGCAGCACCGACCGCATCGCGCGCCTGATCGCCGAGCGGCTCGGCCCCAAGCTCGGCGTGGCGGTCACGGTCGAGAACCGCGCGGGCGAGGGCGGCCGGCTCGCGGCCAAGCAGCTGCGGCGCGCGAGCGCGACCGAGAACGTGCTGATGCTCGGCAACCCCGCCGTGATGGTGGTGGCGCCGCTGGTGATCAAGGACGCGGGCTACGATCCCGACAAGGACTTCGTGCCCGTCACCCAGGTCAGCAGCTACGACTTCGCGCTGGCCGTGGGGCAGAAGCTGCAGCTCGACCGCGCCATGTTCCTGGTGGGCCGGCTCTCGGGCCCATCCCGAGGAGGCGGTCTTCGGCGTGCCGGCCACCGGCAGCCTGCCGCACTTCTTCGGCCTGATGGTGGGCGATGCGCTGAGCGTGCAGCCGCAGATCAAGGGCTACGGCGGCTCGGCGCCGCTGGCGGCCGACCTGACCGGCGGCTCGCTGCCGATCGCCATCGACACGCTGGACTCGCTCTATGCGCAGCACGTGGCCGGCAAGATCCGCATCCTGGCCGTGTCGGGCAAGAAGCGCGCGAGCTTCGCGCCCTCGCTGCCGACCTTCCGCGAGGCCGGCATGAAGATCGATGCCGACGGCTGGAACACCTTCTTCGCGCCGAGCAGCATGCCGCCGGCCAGGGTGCAGCTGCTGGCCGCGAAGATCCGCGAGGTGATGCAGGACCCGGGGCTGCAGAAGGCGGCCGATGCGCTCTACATCACGCCGGTGGTCAGCAGCAACGCCGAGACGGTGCAGATGCTCAAGGCCTACCGGCAGCAGTGGGAGCCCGTGGTGCGGCGCTCTGGCTTCGCGCCCTGAGCGCGCGCAGGTTCAGGTGTCGGGATCGGACGTCCGCGCGGCGCTGATCTTCTGCAGCTCCGCCACGCCCATCACCAGCGCATTCGAGTAGCTGGCCTCGGCGCGCGCGGCGCGGCGGTAGACGCGGTAGTCGAGCACCTCGGCCTCGCCGCTGTCCAGCGCCTCGAGCAGCACCCAGTGGAAACGGTCCGGTTCGGGTTCTTCGACGGTGAGGGCCAGGTCGTTGAGGGCAGGCATGGGGCGTGGTCGCGGGTGCTGTGACGGAGAAGCCGGGTATACGGAGGAATCGCCGAACCGGATGCAGCCCGTGGGTTCGCAGGCCCGGTTGCGTGACGGAAGCCGCATTCCGGCGTTGCGTTTCGGGCACCCGCGCGCGCTCAACGACAATCCCGCCATGAATTTCCAGGCAGCGGCGGCGCCGGCGAGCGCGCGAGAGCACACCGGCGGGGCGCGTTGCGTGATGGTGCTGGGCACGACCAGCGGGGCCGGCAAGAGCTGGATCGCGACCGCGCTGTGCCGCTGGTATGCGCGCCAGGGACTCAAGGTGGCGCCCTACAAGGCGCAGAACATGAGCAACAACGCGCGCGTGGTCGAGGGCGGCGAGATCGGCAGCGCCCAGTACTTCCAGGCGCTCGCGGCGCGCGCGCGGCCCGAGGTGCGCATGAACCCGCTGCTGCTCAAGCCCGAGCGCGACACCCACAGCCAGGTGGTGCTGATGGGGCAGGTCGACGAGACCCTGTCGGCGCTGCCGTGGCGCGGGCGCAGCGAGCGCGTGTGGCCGCAGCTCGCGCGTGCGCTCGACGAACTGCGCGCCGAGAACGACGTGGTCGTGATCGAGGGTGCGGGCTCGCCGGCCGAGATCAACCTGATGGCCAGCGACATCGTCAACCTGCGCATCGCGCGCCATGCCCGGGCGCGCTGCCTGCTGGCCACCGACATCGACCGCGGCGGCGCCTTCGCCCATCTCTACGGCACCTGGGCGCTGCTGCCCGAGGCCGACCGCGCGCTGCTCGCGGGCTTCGTGCTCAACAAGTTCAGGGGCGATGCCTCGCTGCTCGCGCCCGCGCCCGAGCAGCTGCGCGCGATGACCGGCGTGCCCGTGGTCGCGACCCTGCCGATGTGGTGGCAGCACGGCCTGCCCGAGGAGGACGGCGTGTTCGACGACCGCAGCCGGTCCTCGGGCGCGGTGACGCGCACCGTCGCCGTCATCGCCTATCCGCGCCTCAGCAACCTCGACGAGTTCCAGCCGCTGAAGAACGTGCCCGGCGTGCGTCTGGTCTGGGCCCGCGCGCCGGCCGACGTGGCCGGCGCCGACTGGATCGTGCTGCCCGGCTCCAAGCACACCAGCGGCGACCTGGCCTGGCTGCGCGCGCAGGGGCTCGACCGCGCGGTGGCCGAGCATGCGGCGCGCGGCGGCGCGGTGCTCGGCGTCTGCGGCGGGCTGCAGATGCTCGGCGAGGCGCTGGTCGATCCGCACGGCATCGACGGCAACGCGCCCGGGCTGGGCCTGCTGCCGCTGGTGACGGTGTTCGAGCGCGACAAGACCGTGCGCCGCCGCGAGGCCGCCTTCGGCACGCTGGCGGGCGCCTGGGCCGCGCTGTCGAACGTGGCGGTGGCCGGCTACGAGATCCACCACGGCCAGACCGCGGCCCACCCGCAGATGGCCGGCGACGGCGGCGCGGTGATGCCCGAGGGGCTGGCCTGGCAGAACGCGCGCGGCAACGTGCTCGGGCTCTATCTGCACGGGCTGTTCGAGGACCCCGCGGCGCTGCAGGCGCTGTTCGGCGTCGCGGCGCCCACGCTCGACGCCACCTTCGACGGCCTGGCCGACTTCATCGACAACCACTTCGACGCCGGCGTGCTCGCCGGCCTGATCGCATGACCCACGACGACCTTCTTCCCGCGGTGCCCGACATCGCCGACGCCGCGCTCGCGGCCCGGCTGCAGGCCGCGCTCGACAACAAGACCAAGCCGCTGGGCGCGCTCGGCCGGCTCGAGGCGCTGGCGCTGCGCCTGGGAACGATCCTCGGCACCGAATCGCCGGCGCTCGATGCGCCGCAGATGCTGGTCTGCGCGGCCGACCACGGGCTGGCGGCGCGCGGCGTCTCGGCCTATCCGAGCGACGTGACCTGGCAGATGGTCGAGAACTTCCTGGCCGGCGGCGCCGCCGTCAGCGTGCTCGCGCGCCAGCACGGCCTGGCGCTGACCGTGGCCGACTGCGGCGTGCGGCGCGACTTCCAGCCGCGGCCCGGCCTGGTGCAGCGGCGCATCGCGCCCGGCACCGCCGATGCCTCGGCCGGCCCGGCGATGAGCGCCGCGCAGTGCGCGCAGGCGATCGCCAACGGCCGCGAGATCGTGCGCGCGCTGCCGGGCAATGCGCTGCTGCTCGGCGAGATGGGCATCGGCAACAGCTCGGCCGCCGCGCTGCTGCTGGCGCGCCTGGCCGACATCGACATCGATCGCTGTACCGGCGCCGGCACCGGGCTCGACGCCGACGGGCTGGCGCGCAAGCGCACCGTGCTGCGCGAGGTGCTGGCGCTGCATGCGCGCGCCACCGCGCCGCTCGACGCGCTGGCCGCGCTCGGCGGCTTCGAGATCGCGACCCTGGTCGGCGCGGTGCTGCAGGCGGCCGAGGAACGGCGCGTGATCGTGCTCGACGGTTTCATCGCGAGCGCCGCCGTGCTGGTGGCGCAGGCGCTGCGACCGCACGTGGCGCAGCGCTGCGTGGCGGCCCATGTCTCGGCCGAACCGGGCCATGCGCTGCTGCTCGAGCGCTTGCGGCTCGAGCCGCTGCTGAACCTGGGCCTGCGCCTGGGCGAGGGTTCGGGCGGCGCGCTGGCCTGGCCGCTGCTCGAATCGGCCTGCCGCATCGTGCGCGAGATGGCGAGCTTCGAGTCGGCCGGCGTCTCGCGCAAGGACGCCTGAGATCGATGACGGGCCTGCGGCACTTCCTGCTAGCGCTGCAGTTCTTCACCCGCGTGCCGGTCACGGGCCGGCTCGCGGCCTGGGTCGGCTACAGCCCGCAGATGCTGCGCGCGAGTGCGGCGCACCTGCCGGGCATCGGCTGGCTGGCCGGCGGCGTGGCGGCGCTGGTGTTCGTGGGCGTGGCGATGGGGCTGCCGGGGCTGGCGGGCGCGTTCGCGGCGGCGGTGCTGAGCACGGTCGCGACCGTGATGCTGACCGGCGCCTTCCACGAGGACGGGCTGGCCGACGTGGCCGACGGCCTGGGCGGCTCGGCCGACCGTGCGCGGGCGCTCGAGATCATGAAGGACTCGCGCATCGGTGCCTTCGGCGCGATCGCGCTGGTGCTGGCGCTGGGCCTCAAGTGCGCGCTGATCGCGGTGCTGGCCGGCGGCGGGCTGCATGCGGTGGCCGCTGCCATCGTCGGCGCGCATGTGCTGTCGCGGCTCGCGCCGCTCGGTCTGATCCGCTGGCTGCCCTATGTGGGCGACAGCGGCGCGAGCAAGGCCAAGCCGCTGGCCGATGCGATCAGCGGCGGCGCGCTGGCGATCGGCGTGCTGTGGACGCTGCCCGCGCTGGCGCTGCTGGCGCTGTCGCACGGCGCGGTGCATGCGCTGGCGGCGCTGCTCGCGGCGGTGCTGGCGGCGTTGTGGATGGCGCGGCTCTTCCGGCGCCGGCTGCAGGGCTTCACGGGCGATGGCCTCGGCGCCACGCAACAGGTCTGCGAGATCGCGATCTACCTCGCGCTGGCGTGGCGGGCATGAGCATGCGCAGGCTCTGGCTGCTGCGGCATGCGCCGGTGATCGCCGAGGCGGGGCTGTGCTACGGCGCGAGCGACCTCGAGGCCGAGGCCGAGGCCACGCACGCGGCCGCCGAGCGCATCGCTCGAGAGTTGCCGCCGGGACTCGCCGTGCTGTCGTCCCCGCTGCGGCGCTGCGCCATGCTCGCCGACGCGATCGCCGCGCTGCGGCCCGACCTCGCCGTGCAACACGATGCGCGCATCGCCGAGATGGATTTCGGCGCCTGGGAAGGGCAGTCCTGGTCGGCCATCGCGCGCGCCGAGCTCGATGCCTGGACCGCCGACTTCGCCGACACCCGAGCCGGCGCGCATGGCGAGAGCGTGCGTGCCTTCATGGCGCGCGTGGCCGGCGCCTACGACGAATGGCGAGCCGGGCAGGGCGATGCGCTGTGGGTCGCGCATGCGGGCGTGCTGCGCGCCGTGTCGCTGCTGCATGCGGGCACGCGCTTTCCACGCGATGCCACCGAGTGGCCGTCGACGCCGCTGCCCTTCGGCGGCTGGCAGGTGGTCGAGCTTCGGTCGACCTGATGCGGCTTCAGCGCTTGGGCGCCGGCGTCTTCGGCTTGTAGTCGCAGTAGGTCGACACCGCGCAATCCCAGCAGCGCGGCGTGCGCGCCACGCAGACGTAGCGCCCGTGCAGGATCAGCCAGTGGTGCGCATGCAGCCGGTATTCGAGCGGCACGCGCTTCTCGAGCTTGAGCTCGACCTCGAGCGGCGTCTTGCCCGGCGCCAGCCCGGTGCGGTTGCCGACGCGGAAGATGTGGGTGTCGACCGCGATCGTGGCTTCGCCGAAAGCCACGTTGAGCACCACGTTGGCGGTCTTGCGGCCCACGCCGGGCAGCGCCTCGAGCTCGGCGCGGGTGCGCGGCACTTCGCCGCCGTGCTGCTCGACCAGCATGCGGCAGGCCTCGATCAGGTGCTTGGCCTTGCTGCGGTACAGGCCGATGGTCTTGATGTAGCCCTCGAGGCCCTCGACGCCGAGGTCGAGGATCGCCTGCGGCGTGTTGGCCACGGGGAACAGCTTGCGCGTCGCCTTGTTCACGCCCACGTCGGTGGCCTGCGCCGACAGCAGCACGGCGGCCAGCAGCTCGAAGGGCGTGCTGTATTCGAGTTCGGTCTCGGGCGTGGGGTTGGCGGCCTGCAGGACGGCGAAGAAGGGCGCGATGTTTTCTTTTTTCATGGGGCGGGACAAAGGCAGGCGCAATATATCGCTGAAACGGGAATGACCTACGCAACTTAATTTCCCGCGGCTTTCGCCACAATGGCGGCCAGAAAGTGAGACTGACCATGCAATTCGCCTCCCGCCTCGACAACGTCGAAACCTCCGCCATCCGCGAACTCTTCAAGCTGCTGGGCAAGCCCGGCATCATCAGCTTCGCGGGCGGCTTCCCCGACAGCGCGATGTTCGACGTCGAGGGCCTCAAGGAGGCGAGCCAGAAGGTGCTGGCCGAGGAGGCCGGTGGCGCGCTGCAGTACGGCGCCACCGAAGGCTACGAACCGCTGCGCGCGCAGCTCAGCGCTTTCATGAAGACCAAGGGCGTCGAGGTCGATCCCAGCGGCCTGATCGTCACCACCGGCAGCCAGCAGGCGCTCGACCTGCTGGGCAAGACCATGATCTCGCCCGGCGACAAGGTGATCGTCGAGGGCCCGACCTTCCTGGCCACCATCCAGTGCTTCCGCCTCTACGGCGCCCAGCTCATCAGCGCGCCGATCGACGCCAACGGCGTGAAGACCGACGAACTCGAGAAGCTGATCGCCGAGCACAAGCCCAAGTTCGTCTACCTGATCCCCCACCTTCGGCAACCCCAGCGGCGCGATGCTGAGCCTGGAACGTCGCAAGAAGGTGCTCGAGCTGGCCGTGAAGTACCAGACCTTGATCGTCGAGGACGATCCCTATGGCGACCTGTACTTCGGCGAGGCGCCGCCGCCCTCGATCATGGCCCTGAGCAAGGACGTGCCCGGCAGCCGCGAACTGCTCGCGCACTGCGGCAGCCTCAGCAAGGTGCTGAGCCCGGGCCTGCGCATCGGCTGGATGATCGCGCCGGCCGAACTGCTGGCCAAGGCCACCATGTGCAAGCAGTTCAGCGACGCCCACACCAGCACCTTCTCGCAGGCCACCGCGGCCCAGTACCTCAAGAGCGGCCGCATGCCGGCCACGCTGGCGCATGTGCGCGAGGTCTACGGCCAGCGCGCCAAGGCCATGGGCCAGGCGCTGCAGCGCGAGCTCGGCGACGCGGTGAGCTTCACCCAGCCCAACGGCGGCCTGTTCTTCTGGGCCCGCCTCACGGGCGCCAACGGCAAGCTGGCCAATGCCAACGAACTCGCCAAGCGCGCGATCGAGAAGCTCGTGGCCTTCGTGCCCGGCGCGCCGTTCTATGCCGAGAACCCCGACGTGGCGACCCTGCGCCTGAGCTTCGCGACCGCCGACGTGGCGAAGATCGAAGAGGGCGTCAAGCGCCTCGGCCAGGCGCTGTAAAGCCCGGTCGTTGTCAGGGCGAGCGGTGCAGCCGGGGCGCCGCGAGCAGCGCCAGGTTGTCCGCGATGGCCGCATCCACGTTCGGATAGCGGCCTTTCATCTTCGAGAGCGTCATGATGGTCTGCAGCGCCTTCAGGTCCTTGACCGAGGGCGCGACCTTGATCTGCGCGATGGCCGCGGCGGGATTGCCGCCGTTGATCAATGCCATCACCTTGCTTGCCCAGTCGTTCGCGCGCGCCATGTCTTTCACCTGCTTTCCGTTGAGCCGCCGACTGTACACAGTGGCACGGCGGGGGCATTGGTTACCATCACCCATGAGAAAAACCTTCCAGCTTCAGGTCGAGGGCAAGCACCCCGACCGCCACCTCGAAGCCACCAAGCACGAAATCCGCAAGTACATCAAGCGCGAGCGCGGCCATGCACTGCCGGCCGGCGCCGATTTCTGGGACTTCGATTGCCGCTTCGGCACCGCCGCCGACGACGCCGAGACGATCCACCTGTCGGCCATCACCGCCAGCATCGACCACGTGGTGGCCGAGGGCGGCAAGCAGTTCTACCTCGAGATCCTCGCGCGGCCCGCGACGCGCAAGCCGCGGCCCGCGGGCGAGGCCGCGCCGTCCGACGAGGACGGCGACGACCAAGACAACTGATCAGGCCAGCGCCTGCGCCAGCCGCAGGCCGTGCCGCTGCTCCACGTCCTGGAGCGAACGCGCGATCGACGGGTGCAGCCGCACCCCGTCCCTCGATTGCGCCTCCCGACGCTTCAACCCGCCTTCGCCCGGCAGCCGCACCGGCTTCGCCGGATCGATGGGCGCATTGCCGCGGCAGCGCTCGGCGACCTCGTCCATCTGCCTCAGGAAGGCCGCCTTGCCGCCGAAGGCATGCAGGTCGTGCAGCGTGACGTGCACGGTCGCGCCCCAGCCCTCGGGCGGGTCGGCGCGGCCATGGCCGGCGAGGCCGCCGGTCAGCGCCTCCACCAGCAGCGCCATGCCGTAGCCCTTGTGGCCATGGCTCAGGCCGCCCACCGGCAGCAGGGTGCCGGGCGGGCTGTCGAACAGCACCTGCGGATCGTTCGAGGGCCGGCCCCGCGCATCGATCAGCCACTGCTCGGCGAAGGTCTCGCCGGCCGCGCGCTTGCGGTTGCTCATGCCGTTGGTGGTGATCGAGGCCGAGATGTCGACCATCACGCCGCCCTGCGTGAGCCCGAAGCCCAGCGCCAGCGGGTTGGGCGTGAACACCGCCTGCGTGCCGCCGAAGGGCGCGACGCTCGCAGTGTTGGGGTCAGAGCAGGCCAGCAGCATCAGCATGTCCTCCCGCAGCGCGCGCAGCATGTAGACGGCGAGGCAGGCGATGTGGTGGCTGCGGCGGATCACCAGCGAGGCGGTGCCGAGTTCGCGGGCGCGCGGGATCAGCAGGTCGAGGCCTTGCTCCATGAGCCAGGGGCCGGGCAGGCGCCGGCCGTCCCACAGCACGGCGGCGGGGCGGTCCGACAGCACCTCGGGCGCACCCTCGCGTGCCATGCCACCGGACTCGAGCTCCTTCGCGTAGCCCGTGAGCAGCGCGAGGCCGTGGGTGTCGTGGCCCAGCAGGTCGCCCTCGACCAGCGTGCGCGCCACGCTCGCGGCCATCGGCGCGGCGAGGCCGCACTTCTGCAGCAGGGCATCGGCATAGGCAACCAGCGCCGGCGCGCTGTAGAGGGGGGCTTCGGACGAGGGGACGGCTTGGTTCATGCCGCCATTCTGGGTCACTCGGGCTTGATGTTGGCGATGGCCGCGATCTTGCGGAAGCGCGCGATCTCCTCGAGGTGGAAGCGCTGCATCTTCTCGGGCGGGTAGGGCATGAGCTCGGCGCCCGACTTGCGCACGAAGGCGCGCGCGTCCTCGGTGGCCAGCGTCTTCTGCAGCGCCTCGGCGAGTTTGGCGGTGACGTCGTCGGGCGTCTGCGAGCGCACGTAGAACGACACCCAGCTGTACTGCACGTACTCGTTGAAGCCCTTCTCGCGGATGGTCGGCACGCTGGGCAGGTCGGGGTTGCGCGCCTCGCCCGAGACCGCGAGCGGGCGCAGCTTGCCGCCCTTGATCAGCGGCATCGCGCCGCCGAGGTCGACCAGCGCGAAGTCGAGCTGGTTGCCGATCACGTCGGTCATGATCGGCGCCTGTCCCTTGTAGGGCACGTTGGTGAAGTCGCCGCCGGCCACGTTGGCGAGCCAGGCGGCCGCGAGCTGGTAGCCCGCGGAGTAGGTGCCGACGGTGAGCGACTTGCTCCTGCTGGCGGCCAGCAGCGCCTCGATGCTCGCGAACGGCGAATCGTTCGAGACCACCACCACGTTCATGCCGCGCGTCAGGCCCGACACCGGCTTGTAGTCCTTCACCGAGTCGTAGCCCAGGTCCTTGATGGTCAGCGGGTTCACGGCCATCGGCGAGTTGCTCGCCAGCAGCAGCATGTAGCCGTCGGCCGGCGCGTTCTTCACCTGCTGCAGCGCGATGATGCCGTTGGCGCCTGGCTTGTTCTCGACCACTACCGCCTGGCCGAGCTGCGTGGCGAGCTGGTCGCCGAAGTAGCGCGCCGAGTTGTCGGAGCCGCTGCCCGGCGTGAACGGCACCACGATCTTGATCGGCCGCGTCGGGAAGGCCGTGCCCTGCGCGAAGGCCGGTCCCGCCACCGCCGCGCCCGCCGTTCCCGCCAATGCCAGCAACAGCCGGCGCCTGCTTGTCTCCATCTTTTTTGCTCCTGAGTTCGTGACTGAACCGGTCGTTCGCCGACCTGCCCGAGCTTCGGGCTGGCCAAATAATAATACATATGTGCTTTTAAAAAACATGTATCTGTTATATCGTTGAAAAAGAACAGCCTGACAGGAGTCCCATGAGCACCGCAGCGAATCCGCCCGACCTCTCGATCCACCGCGCCGGCCACACGGCCACGGTGGAGATGTGCCGGCCGCCCCACAACTTCTTCGACCTCGCGCTGATCTCGGCGCTGGCCGAGGCCTTCGAATCGCTGCAGGCCGACCCGGCATGCCGCGCCATCGTGCTGGCGGCGCAGGGGCGCTCCTTCTGCGCGGGCGCCGATTTCTCGTCGCCCACGCCCGCGGCCGGCGAGCGGCGCGACCCGGGCGAGCTCTACCGGCAGGCGATCCGGCTGTTCGCCGTGACCAAGCCGGTGATCGCGGCGGTGCACGGGCCGGCCGTGGGCGGCGGGCTCGGGCTCGCGCTGGTGGCCGATTTCCGCGTCGCCTGCGCCGAGGCGCGCTTCAGTGCCAACTTCGCGCGCCTGGGCTTCCATCCGGGCTTCGCGCTGAGCCACACGCTGCCGCGCCTGGTCGGCGCGCAGCAGGCCGCGCTGCTGCTCTACACCGGCCGCCGCATCGACGGCGCCGAGGCGCTGCGCATCGGCCTGGTCGACGAACTGGCGCCGCAGGACCAGGTGCGCGAGCGCGCCCAGGCATTGGCCGAGGAGATCGCGATCTCGGCGCCGATCGCGGTCGAGTCGACCCGCGCCAGCTTGCGCGCCGGGCTGGTCGAGGCGGTGCGTGCCGCGGTCGAGCGCGAGGCCGGCGAGCAGCGCCAGCACTTCCAGACCCAGGACTTCCGCGAGGGCGTGGCCGCGATGGCGCAGCGCCGCGATCCCGTCTTCGGACGCCATTGAGCCGCGCCGGAGCACGCCATGATCGATTTCGCACTCGATGAAGAACTCGCGCTGGTGGCCGAGACGGCCCAGCGTTTTTCCGACGAACAGTTGTTGCCCTCGCAGCGCGCCTTCGAGGCGCAGCGCGCGCTGCCCGAGGCCCTGCGGCGCGAAGCGGCCCAGATCGGCTTCGACCGCATCGACTGGCCCGAGTCCGCGGGCGGCGCCGGCCTCGGCGCGCTCGCGCGGGTGCTGGTGACCGAGCGGCTCGCGGCCGGCTGCCCGGGCGCGGCGCTGGGGCTGCAGCCGATCGGCGCGGTCGCGCAGGCACTGCTGGCATTTGGCGGCGAGGCGGCGTTGCAGCGCCATCTGCAGCCGCTGCTGGCGCGGCCCGATCGCGCGCGCGGCGCTGGTGTTCGATGCGCGCGGCCAGTGGACGAGCGACGGCGATGCGCTGAGCGGCCAGGCGGCCTGGCTGCCGACCGACCGCATCGACCTGCTCGCGGTGCTGAGCCGCGACGGGCTGCGCTTGGTCACGCAGGGCATCGTGCTCACCGAAGTGCCCGGTGCCGGCCTGCGTGCCGCGGGCGCAAGCGAGCTGCGCGTGGACCGCGCGCCGGTCGAGGCCGCGTGGTCCGACCCCGCGGCCGCCGCGCTCGCGCTGGCCCATGGGCGCGTGCAGCTCGCGGCGCTGCTGGTCGGCCAGATGCATGCGGCGGCCGACTACTCGCGCCGCTACGCGCTCGAACGCGTCGCCTTCGGCAAGCCGATCGCGCACCACCAGGCGCTGGCCTTCCTGATCGTCGACATGCACAGCGCGGTCGATGCCGCGCGCCAGTTGCTGCACGAGGCCGCCTGGCGGCTCGATGCCGGCCGGCTCGCGCGCGAGGCCGCGGCCACGGCGCTGATCGAGGCGACCGAGAACGCGGTCTTCATCGGCGCCAACGCGGTGCAGATCCTCGGCGGCGCGGGCTTCATGCGCGACTACCCCGTCGAGAAGCAGCTGCGCGAACTGCGCGCGCTGGGCCTGCTGCTCGGCGGCGCCGATGCCGCGCGCGACGACGCGCTGCCGGCCGCGATCGCCGCGCCGATCGACTTTCTTGCCACCACCGACGCAACGACCCAGGGAGCCTGAGATGGATTTTTCGATCAGCGCGGACGACCAGTTCCGCCTGCAGACCCTGCGCCGCCTCGGGCGCGACGAGATGCGGCCCGCGGGCTGGCGCGCCGACCGCGCGGGCGCGCCGCTGCCGGTGGACGACCCCTTCTTCGTGCGCATGCTGGCCGAGGGCTTCGGCCGCACACGCTGGCGCGCGGCCGGCGCGGCGCCCGAGGGCACCGATGCGCCCGCGCCCAACAAGGCCGGCTCGGCCGTGGCCCAGGTGCTGCTGGCCGAGGAGGGCGCCTACTGGGACCGCGGCATCGGCGTCGCGCTGCCGGGCCCGGGCCTGGGCGAACCGCCGATCCTCTCGATGGGCACGCCCGAGCAGAAGCAGCGCTTTCTCTCGCCCTTCGTGAATCCGCAGCGCCCGATCTGGGGTGCCTTCGCGATGACCGAGCCCTCGGGCGGTTCCGACGTGGCCAACATCAAGACCCCGCGCGCGGCGCGACGGCGACCACTGGGTGCTCGACGGCGCCAAGTCCTTCTCGGGCAACTCGGGCCGCGCCGAATGGACCGTGGTGTTCGCCACCATCGATCCGGCGCTGGGCCGCGCGGGCCACCGTGCCTTCGTGGTCGAGCGCGGCACGCCGGGCTTCGGCGACTTCCGCATCGAGAAGAAGATGGGCCTGAAGGCCTACGAGTCGACCTCCTTCTTCCTCTCGGGCTGCCGCGTGCCGGCGGCCAACCTGCTCGGCGGCGAGGCCTACTACGAGCAGCGCTCGGGCGGCTTCAAGGGTGCGATGAACACCTTCAACGCGGGCCGTCCGGCCATCGCCGGCATGGCGGTGGGCATCGGCCGCGCCGCGCTCGACGAGGCCGCGGCCTTCATGCAGGCCCAGGGCCTGGCCTCCGACCTGCGGCTGCGCGACCGGCTCGAGCGTTCGCGCCGCAAGCTCAAGGCCGCGCTGCTGATGGCGCTGCGCGCCGCCTGGCTGGCCGACCGGCGCCAGCCCAACATGCTCGAGGCCTCGGCCTCGAAGGCGCTCGCGCCGCCGGCCGCCTTCGAGGCCACGAGCTTCGCGATGGAGGTGCTGGGCCTGGCGGGCGGCCGCGGCGACCACCTGATCGAGAAGCTGTTTCGCGACGTGAAGGCGCTCGACATCGTCGAGGGCACCGGCCAGATCCAGCGCGTGGTGATGGCGCGGCATCTCGTGGGCCTGCCCAACTGAATCCCTCTTCTTTCTTCTCTATGACCGATACGACTTCCAACGCGCCCTCGGGCCCCCTCAAGGGCATCCGCGTGCTCGACCTCACGGCCGTGGTGCTCGGCCCGCTGGCCACCCAGATGCTGGCCGACTACGGCGCCGACGTGATCAAGGTCGAGCCGCCCGAGGGCGACATGATGCGCGCCAACGGCATCTCGCAGCACCCGGGCATGAGCTCGATCTTCCTGGCCGTGAACCGCAACAAGCGCTCGCTCGCGGTCGACCTCAAGTCGCCCGAGGGCGTGGCGGCGCTGCGCGCGCTGATCCCGCAGGTGGACGTGGTGGTGCACAACATGCGCGTGGCCGCGGTCGAGCGCCTCGGGCTCGGCTACGAGGCGGTGGCGAAGCTCAATCCCAAGGTGGTGTATTGCGCCGCCACCGGCTTCGGCCAGGACGGCCCGCACCGCGACAAGCCGGCCTTCGACGACATCATCCAGGCCGCCTGCGGGCTGGTGGGCGTGGGCTCGGTGGGGCGCGAGCAGCCCGACTACACGCCCAGCCTGATCGCCGACAAGACCACCGGCCTCGCGGTCTGCAACGCGGTGCTGGCGGCGCTGCTGCACCGCGAGCGCAGCGGGCAGGGCCAGTACGTCGAGGTGCCGATGCTCGAGACCATGGCGGCCTTCGTGCTGGCCGAGCACATGGGCGGCATGACCTTCCAGGGTTCGGCGGTGAAGGCCGGCTATCCGCGGCTGCTCGAGGGCGGCCGCAAGCCGGCGCGCACGCGCGACGGCTGGATCAGCATGCTGCCCTACACCGAGCGCCACTGGCAGGCCTTCTTCGTCGAGGTCGGCCAGCCCGAGCTGGCCGAGCGCTACAGCATCGCCAACCGGCAGGAGCGCAACGCGCAGGTGCGCGCGCTCTACGGCCACCTGCGCGAGCTGTCGCCGCTGAAGACCACGGCCGAGTGGATGGCGCTGTGCGAGAAGCTCGACATCCCGGCCACGCCGATCTATGCGCTCGACGACCTGCCCGCGCATCCGCACCTGAAGGCCGTGGGCCTGTTCGAGGACGCGCAGCATCCGACCGAAGGGCCGATCCGCCAGCTGCGGCCCACGGCGCGCTTCTCGGCCACGCCGACGCGCGTGTACCGCCAGGCGCCCACGGTGGGGCAGCACACCAGCGAGATCCTGCGCGAGGCCGGCCTCGGCGAGGAAGCCATCGCGCGACTCAAGGCCAGCCGCGCGGTGGCCGGCAAGTGAGGGCGGGGCATGAACTTCGAACTCGACGACGAGCACCGCATGCTCAAGGACCTGGTCGCGCGCTTCGTGCGCGACGAGCTGCTGCCGCTGGAGCCGGCGGTGCTGAAACGCGAAGCCGAGGGCGGGCAGCTGATGCTGATGCCCGAGGAGCACGAGCGGCTCGACGCGCTCTCGCGCGAGCTCGGCCTCTGGGGGCTCGATGCGCCGGCCGAACTCGGCGGCTCCGACCTGCCGGTGACGGCGATGGTGGGCGTCAACGAGGAGCTCGGCAAGACCATCGTGCCCTACGACCTGCCGCCCGATTCGCCGAACCTGCGCATGCTGCTGAAGACGGCCGACGCGGCGCAGACCGAGCGCTATCTCGCGCCCTATGCGCGCGGCGAGACGGTCTCGGCGATCGCCATCTCCGAGCCCGGCGCGGGCGCCGATCCGTCGGCGATGGGCACGCGCGCCGAGCGCGACGCGCAAGGCAACTGGGTGCTCAACGGCCGCAAGATCTGGATCAGCCGCGCCGCGCGCGCCGACTGGACCATCGTGATGGCCGTGACCGACAAGGCGCTCGGCTCGCGCGGCGGCATCTCGGCCTTCATCGTCGACAAGGACACGCCGGGCTTCATCGTCGAGCGCCGCATCCCGATGCTCGGCGGCGTGTCGACCTACGAGGTGGTGCTGCAGGACTGCCGCGTCGGCGCCGGCCAGCTGCTGGGCCAGGAAGGGCAGGGCTTCGCGCCGATGCAGGCGCGGCTGTCGAGCCGGCGCGTGCAGATGGCGGCCTGGTGCATCGGCCGCGCCCAGCGCGCGCTCGACATGGTCTGCGAGTACGCGCCGATGCGAAAGACCTTCGGCGCGCTGCTGTCCGACCGCCAGAGCGTGCAATGGGGCGTGGCCGATGCCGCCACGCGCATCCACGCCTGCCGCCTCATGACCTACGAGGCCGCCGCGCGCATCGACCGCGGCGAGGAGGCACGCTCGCAGGTCTCGATGATCAAGGTCTACGCCACCGAGATGGCCTGGGACGTGATCGACATGGCGATGCAGATCTTCGGCGCCATGGGCATGACCAAGGAAATGCCGCTGCAGCAGATGGCCAACGAGACCCGGCTGATGCGCATCTACGAAGGACCCAGCGAGGTGCACCGCTGGGTGGTGGCGCGCGAGCTCTTGGGCTCGCGGCGCTGAGAACAAAGAAACCAGGAGACGACCCATGAGTGATTTCTCTCGCGACCGCCGCCGGCTGCTGCTCGGCACCGGCGCGGCGCTGGCCGGTGCCGCGAGCCTGCCCGGCCTCGCGCAGGCGCAGGCCTTTCCCTCGCACGCGATGCGCTTCATCGTGCCGTTCCCGCCCGGCAGCGGCACCGACATCACGGCGCGCCTGTTCGCCAGGAGCATCGGCGACCTCTCGGGCCAGGCGGTGACGGTGGAGAACAAGCCCGGCGGCAACGGCTTCATCGGCGTGCAGACCGCGCTGAATCCGCCGCACGACGGCCACACGGTGTTCATCGGCAGCAACTCGACGCTGACCACCAACGCCGCCACCTTCCGCAAGCTGCCCTACGACCCGATCGCCGACTTCGCGCCGATCACGCTGCTGTCGCGCGGTGCCTGCCTGGTCATCGTGCCGGCCGCCTCGGCCCACCGCTCGCTGGCCGAGCTCGTGGCCGACGCGCGCAAGCGGCCGGGCAAGCTCAACTACGCCAGCGGCTCCATGTCGTACACGCTCTACTCCGAGTGGTTCAACGAGATGGCGAAGATCAAGACCGCCGGCATCAACTACAAGGGCGCGGGCGAGGCCGTCAACGCGGTGCTCACGGGCGAGGTCGATTTCGCGGTGGTCGACGCCACCGGTGCCAACGAGCTCGCGCGCTCGGGCCGCGTGCGGGCGCTGGCCTTCACCGCGCCCAAGCGCTCGATCGTGCTGCCCGAGGTGCCCACCGTCGGCGAGGCCGGCTATCCCGACTACCTCGCGTTCAACTGGGTTGCCGCCGCCGTGAGTTCGAAGGCGCCGCCGGCCGCGCTCGAGCAGCTCGGCGCGCTGTTCGCCAAGGCCGCGCAGACACCCGAGATCCAGGCCTACTACCGCAAGCAGGGCACCGAACTGATCATGTCCTCGGCGCCCGAACTGCGCCGCTACCAGGCCGAGGAGATCGAGCGCTGGAAGCGGCTGATGGGCATCACCGGTATCGAGTTGCAGTAGCATCGCGCGCGGTCCGGCCCGGGCGGTCGAGCGCGCAACATGCCGGCTGGGACCGCGGAGAACATGAAGTGGAGCAATCGGTCATCAAGACGGCGGGGCGGGTGTTTCAGGTGCTCGAGTACCTGCGGGAGGTGCGGCGGCCGGTGACGGTGCGCGAGATCTCCGAGCGGCTCGGCTACCCGCTGTCGAGCGCGCAGGTGCTGCTCAAGAGCGTCGCCACGCTGGGCTACCTGCGCTACGACTCCTCGCTGCGCGCCTACCTCGCCACGCCGCGCCTGGCCTCGATCGGCGACTGGGTGATGGACTCGATGTTCCAGGGCGGGCAATTGCTCACCGTGCTCGGCGACATCGCGCGCGAGACCGGCTTCACCGCCATCCTCGCCGTCGAGAACGACATCTACGCGCAGTACGTGCATGTGATCTTCGGCAGCCGCGCGATCCAGTTCAACGTGCAGCCCGGCACGCGCCGGCTGCTGTGCATGTCGGGCACCGGCTGGGCGCTGCTCGCGGCCAGCAGCGACGACCATGTGGCGCGCACCATCCATCGCAGCAACGCGCGCCTCAAGCCCGGCGGGCAGGACGTCGATGCCGACTACGTGAAGGCGCGCGTGCAGGAGACGCGCGAGCGCGGCTATGCGTTCTCGCGCGGCGTGGTCACCGAGGGCATCGGCATCATCGCGCTGGGCTCGGCCTCGAGCGCCTCGGGCGCGCGCTTCGCGGTCGGCGTGGGCGGCCTCGTGGAGCAGCTCGAGCGCGCGGCCGACACCGTGGTGCCATCGATGCGCGAGCGGCTGCTGGGCACCGCGGCCAAGGCACCCGCGGCCGGCAGCCCGGCCTGACCGGTCAGGGCCGGACGACCTCGAGCAGGCGGTCGAGCCCGCCTTCGTCGATCGCCACCATCGCCTGCTCGCGCACCTTGGGCTTGGCGTGGTAGGCCACCGACAGCCCGGCCTCGCCCATCATCGGCAGGTCGTTGGCGCCGTCGCCCATCGCGATGCATTCCCGCGCCGAGATGCCCATCAGCGAGGCCACCTCGAGCAGGGTGCGGCGCTTCTCGGCGCCGTCGCAGATGTCGCCCCAGCTCTGCATCGCGACCTGGCCCGTGAGCTGGCCGTCGGCCTCGTCGAGCAGGTTCGAGCGTGCGAAGTCGATGCCCAGGCGCTCCTTCACGCGGTTGGCAAAGAAGGTGAAGCCGCCCGAGACCAGCAGCACCTTGAGGCCCGCCGTCTTGCAGGCCGCCACCAGTTCGGTCGCGCCGGGGTTGAGCTTCAGCCGCTCGTCGTAGACCTGCTGCAGCGCGCCGACCGGCACGCCCTGGAGCAGCGCGACGCGGCGGCGCAGGCTCTCCTTGAAGTCCTTGATCTCGCCGCGCATCGTGGCCTCGGTGATCGCGGCCACCTCGGCCTTCTTGCCGACGGCATCGGCGATCTCGTCGATGCACTCGATGCTGATCAGCGTCGAGTCCATGTCGAAGGCGATGAGCTTGAAGTCCTGGAGGGCGAGCGGCGGCGTGAAGCGCTGGAGGACGAGGCCGGGGGAGGAGGGGGCAAGGGTCATTCAGTGATACCAGTTCTCGACGCGCAGGCCGGGCACGCGCGAGAACTCGCTGACGTTGCGGCTGACGACGATCAGGTTGTGCGCCATCGCGATGCCCGCGATGAGCAGGTCATAGGGGCCGATCGGCGTACCGGCCTGTTGGAGGTGGGCCTTGATCTGTCCGGCCGATTCCGCGCTCGCGCTGTCCAGCGGCAGGATGCGCAGGCGCTGCACGAGTTCATCGAGCAGCGCACGCTGCGGGCCCGGGTTGGCGGACTTGGAGAAACCGAACTCGAGTTCGAACAGATTGATGGCGCACAGATTCATGTCCGCATCGCTCGTGCCATTCATGCGCACGCGCACGCCGCCCGTGCCGCGAAAGGCGTAGATGAGGGTGTTGGTGTCCAGCAGGTACTTCACAAGGACTCGCGCGGCGTATCGGGAGGCAGGTCCTTGTGCATGTCCTCGGTCAGGGGGAACTCGTCCCAGGCGGCTTTCTGCTTGTCGGCTTCGGCGAAGAAGCTCTGCCAGCCGGTCTTCTTGCCGCGCTGCCCTTCACGCGCCACCAGCAGGGCGAACCAGCGGCTCAAGGGCAGGTTCGCCGCCGCCGCCGCCGCGCGCGCTGTTTTCTCGGACTCTTCGTCCAGGTAGATCGTGATCTGGGACATGGCGGATCTCCCGAAAAATTACATCGGCAATTATATAAGTGCCAGGCACTTATACGACGGCCGCGGGGCTTTCCTTCACCAACGGTTGCCCCAGGCTGCGCAACACATCGCGCACCATCTGCGCCCGATCCTTCGGCTCCTTGAGCTCGCGCTCGATGCGCAGCTTCTCGTTGCCGGCCAGCTTGATGTGCTTGTTCTTCTGGATCAGGTGGATGATCGCCATCGAATCGACCGGCGGATCCTTCTTGAAGGTGATGTTGATGACGCCGGGCGCCGCATCGACCTTGACCACGCCGTAGGGCCGCGCGAGCACGCGCAGGCGGTGGGTGTCGATCAGGGTCTGGGCCTGCGGCGGCAGCTTGCCGAAGCGGTCGACGATCTCCTCCAGCAGGGTGTCGATCTGGTCGGGGTTCTTCGCGGTGGCGAGCTTCTTGTAGAACGACAGCCGCAGGTGCACGTCGCCGCAGTAGTCGTCGGGCAGCAGGGCGGGGGCGTGCAGGTTGATCTCGGTCGTGACCGACAGCGGCGACAGCAGGTCGGGCTCCTGCCCGGCCTTGAGCGAGCGCACGGCCTCGCTGAGCATCTCGTTGTAGAGCTGGAAGCCGATCTCCATCATGTTGCCGCTCTGGTTCTCGCCGAGCACCTCGCCGGTGCCGCGGATCTCGAGGTCGTGCATCGCGAGGTAGAAGCCCGAGCCCAGCTCCTCCATCTGCTGGATCGCGTCGAGCCGCTGCGCCGCCTGCTTGGTCAGGCCCTCGGTATCGGGCACCATGAGGTAGGCATAGGCTTGGTGGTGCGAACGACCGACGCGTCCGCGCAGCTGGTGCAGCTGCGCCAGGCCGAACTTGTCGGCGCGGCTGATCACGATGGTGTTGGCGGTCGGCACGTCGATGCCGGTCTCGATGATGGTCGAGCACAGCAGCAGGTTGTAGCGCTGGGCCACGAAGTCGCGCATCACGCGCTCGAGTTCGCGCTCGGGCATCTGGCGATGGGCGACGGCGATGCGCGCCTCGGGCAGGATCTCCTCGAGCTTCTGGCGCCGGTTCTCGATGGTCTCGACCTCGTTGTGCAGGAAGTAGACCTGGCCGCCGCGCTTGAGCTCGCGCAGCACGGCCTCGCGGATCACGCCGGTGCCCTCGTTGCGAACGAAGGTCTTGATCGCGAGCCGGCGCTGCGGCGCGGTGGCGATCACGCTGAGGTCGCGCAGGCCCTCGAGCGCCATGCCCAGCGTGCGCGGGATCGGTGTGGCGGTGAGCGTGAGCACGTCGACCTCGGCGCGCAGCGCCTTCATCGCCTCTTTGTGGCGCACGCCGAAGCGGTGCTCCTCGTCGATGATCAAGAGCCCGAGGTTCTTGAACTTGACCGATTCCGAGAGCAGCTTGTGGGTGCCGACCACGATGTCGACCGTGCCCTCGGCCAGGCCCTTGGCGGCGGTCGTGATTTCCTTGGTCGAACGGAAGCGGCTCATCTCGGCCACCTTCACCGGCCATTTGGCGAAGCGGTCGACCAGGGTCTGGTAGTGCTGCTCGGCCAGCAGCGTGGTGGGCGCGAGGAAGGCCACCTGCTTGCCGCCGGTGACCGCAATGAAGGCGGCGCGCAGCGCGACCTCGGTCTTGCCGAAGCCGACGTCGCCGCAAACCAGGCGGTCCATCGGCTGCGGCGAGATCATGTCCTGCACCACGGCATGGATCGCCGCCTTCTGGTCGGCGGTTTCCTGGAAGCCGAAGTCGTTGGCGAACACCTCGTAGTCGGCCGGCGAGTAGCGAAACGCATGGCCTTCGCGCGCGGCGCGGCGCGCGTAGATGTTGAGCAGCTCGGCGGCCGAGTCGCGCACCTGCTCGGCGGCCTTGCGCTTGGCCTTGTCCCACTGGCCCGAACCGAGCTTGTGCAGCGGCGCCTCGTCGGCGCTGACGCCGGTGTAGCGGCTCACCAGGTGCAGCTGGCTCACGGGCACGTAGAGGGTGGCCTTGTCGGCGTACTCCAGGTGCAGCATCTCCTGCAGCAGCGGCTTGCCCTCGGCATCGGTGCCCTGGCCCAGGTCCATGTGGATCAGGCCGCGGTAGCGGCCGATGCCGTGCGCGGAATGCACCACCGGGTCGCCCACGTTGAGCTCGGACAGGTCCTTGATCAGCGCCTCGACGTCGCTGACCTGTTCCTGCTTCTTGTTGCGGCGCCGGCCGGTGCTGCCGGTGGCGAACAGCTCGGTCTCGGTGACGAAGTCGATGCCTTGTTCGCGCCAGGCGAAGCCGGCCGCCAGCGCGGCGGTGGCGATGCCGACCTTCTCGTCGGTTGCGGCCTCGAACTCGGCCAGCGAGTCGAAGGCCGGCGGGCTCACGCCGCTGGCGCGCAGGAAGTCGAGCAGGCTCTCGCGCCGGCCGTCGCTCTCCGCGATCATCAGCACGCGGTGCGGCGTGGCGGCGATGTGGGCCTTGAGCCGCACCAGCGGATCGTCGGCGCCGCGCACCACCGAGAAGGCGGGCAGGGTGTCGAACTCGGCGAAGGGCGCGGCGTCGGCGGTCGAGCGGATCGAGAGCTGCGCATGCGGCTTCACGCGCTGGTAGAACTGCTCGGCGTTGAGGAACAGCGCCTCGGGCGGCAGCGCCGGGCGCTCGGGGTCGCCGCGCACCAGGCGGTAGCGCTCGCCGGTGTCCTGCCAGAAGTGCTGGAACGCGGGCTCGAGCTCGCCATGCAGCACCACGGTGGTGTCGGGGCCCAGGTAGTCGAACACGGTGGCCGTCTCGTCGAAGAACAGCGGCAGGTAGTACTCGATGCCGGCGGTGGCGACGCCGTTGCCCATGTCCTTGTAGATGCGGCTCTTGGTCGGATCGCCCTCGAGCAGCTCGCGCCAGCGGCCGCGAAAGCGCGCGCGCGCGTCGTCGTCCATCGGGAACTCGCGGCCCGGCAACAGCCGCACCTCGGGCACCGGGTAGAGGCTGCGCTGGGTGTCGGGATCGAAGGTGCGGATCGAGTCGATCTCGTCGTCGAACAGGTCGACCCGGTAGGGCACCGGCGAGCCCATCGGGAACAGGTCGATCAGGCCGCCGCGCACCGCGTACTCGCCCGGGCTCACCACCTGCGTGACGTGGGTGTAGCCGGCCAGCGTGAGCTGCGCCTTGAGCTTGGCGTCCTGCAGCTTCTGCCTGGTCTTGAAATGGAAGGTGTAGCCCGCGAGGAAGGACGGCGGCGCGAGCCGGTAGAGCGCGGTGGTGGCTGGCACCAGCACCACGTCGGCTTCCTTCTGGCTGATGCGCCACAGGGTGGCCAGGCGCTCGCTGATCAGGTCCTGGTGCGGCGAGAAGCTGTCGTAGGGCAGCGTCTCCCAGTCGGGGAACAGGGCGCAGCGCAGTTCGGGCGCGAAGAAGGCGATCTCGTCGATCAGGCGCTGGGCGTCGTTGGCATCGGCCGTGAACATGGCCGTGGCGCGGCCCGCGGCCTTTTCGCGCCGCGCGAGCTGAGCCAGCAGCAGTGCATCGGCCGACAGCGGGGGGCGCGGCAGCGTGAAGCGCTTGCCCGCCGTGAGGTGGGGAGGTCCATAAAGGCTTGCTGGAAATGCACAACACCCCGCGCCGACTGGCGAGGGGTGTGCAATGGGGTCGATTCTAGAATGGCGGCCTTTCTTCTGCTTGTCGGCGCACCGGCCGACCGTCCGCCCCGCCATGTCTTCCTCCCGCCTCTTCGTGCTGATCCCGTGCGCCGGTTCCGGCCACCGTGCCGGCCATGCGCAGTCCCCGCAGCCGAAGCAGTACCGGCGGCTGGCCGGGGCGCCGATGGTGGCGCACACGCTCGAGGCCTTCCGCGCGCTGGTCGGGCGCTTCGCCGGCATCGCGCTGGTGGTGGCGCCCGAGGACCGCGACGTGGACGCCGCGCTGCCGCTCTTTCCTCAGCAGGACGAGCACCTGCTGCGCGTGGGCGGCGTGACGCGCGCGGCCTCGGTGCGCAACGGCCTGCTGGCGCTGCGGCAGAAGGGCGCCGGCGCGCACGACTGGGTGCTGGTGCACGACGCGGCGCGCTGCCTCGTGACGCCGAGCCAGATCGAGGCGCTGATCGCGGCCTGCGAGCACGATGCCGTCGGTGGCCTGCTGGCGCACCGGCTGGCCGACACGCTCAAGGTGTCGACGGCCGACAGCCGCGTGGCGCAGACCCTGCCGCGCGCCGATAAGTGGCTCGCCCAGACGCCGCAGATGTTCCGCATCGGCATCCTGCTCGACGCGCTCGAGCGCGCCGGCGACGCGGTGACCGACGAGGCCGGCGCGATCGAGGCGGTCGGGCTGACGCCGCTCTTGGTGCCGGGCAGCGCGCAGAACTTCAAGGTCACCTATCCCGAGGACTTCGCGCTGGCCGAGGCGCTGCTGCTGGCGCGCAAGAAGGTGATGCCATGAGCGCGGCCTTCGACATCCGCGTCGGCGAGGGCTGGGACGTCCATCAGCTGGTGGCGGGCGCAAGCTGATCCTCGGCGGCGTCGAGGTGCCGCATGTCACGGGCCTGCTCGGCCACTCCGATGCCGACGTGCTGCTGCATGCGATCACCGACGCGTTGCTCGGCGGCGCGGGCCTGGGCGACATCGGCCGGCATTTTCCGGACACCGATGCGCAGTTCCGCGGCGCCGACTCGGCCGTGCTGCTGGCCGAAGCCGCACGCCGCGTGCGTGCCGAGGGCTGGCAGATCGGCAACGTCGACAGCACCGTGATCGCGCAGGCGCCGAAGCTGGCGCCGCACATCCCGGCCATGCGCGAGCGCATCGCGCAGACGCTGGGCATCGCGGGCGAGCAGGTCAACGTGAAGGCCAAGACGGCCGAGAAGCTGGGCCCGGTGGGCGAGGGCCGCGCGATGGAAGCGCGCGCCGTGGTGCTGCTGCACCGCTGAGCGCGCGGTTCTTTTCTTTCAGATCTTGCGGACCGGCGGCTGCACCGGCCGCGGCGGCGCCGGCATCGCGCGCGGCATGCGGATGTGCGCCGCCAGGCCGCGTCCCGGCGTGCTGGTGAGCGCGAAGGTGCCGCCCATGCGCTCGATGTTCTTCGCCACGATCGACAGGCCCAGGCCCGCGCCCGCGGCCGAAGTGCGCGCCGCGTCGCCGCGGAAGAAGGGCTTGGTGAGCTGCGCGAGCTGGGCCGGCTCCACGCCGGCGCCGCGGTCGCGCACCTTGATCAGCACCGCGTCGTTGCTCGCCTGCGCCTGGATCACCACGTCGGCGATGCCGGTGGCGGGCGTCTTGCCGTAGCGGCGCGCGTTCTCGACCAGGTTGGAGATCACGCGCGTGAGCTCGACCTCGTCGCCCATCACGCGCAGGTCGGGCGGCACGTCGACCGTGATGCTCATCTCCTCGTAGTCCTGCACGGCGTAGGTGCAGGAGTCGACCACGTCGCGCAGCAGCACCGGCTTGGGATCGACATGGTCGGGCCGCGCGTAGTCGAGGAACTTGTCGATGATCGCGTCGAGCTGCGCGATGTCGGCCGCCATGTGGTCGCGCGCGTCCTCGTCGGCCACGCTCATCTCGGTTTCGAGGCGCAGCCGCGCGAGCGGCGTGCGCAGGTCGTGCGAGATGCCGGCCAGCATGATCGCGCGGTCCTGCTCGATCTTGGCGAGCTGGTCGGCCATGCGGTTGAAGCCGATGTTGACCGCGCGGATCTCGTTGGTGCGCGCGCGTTCGTCGAGCCGGTGCGCCTCGTACTCGCCCTCGCGCACCTGCATGGTGGCGCGCGAGAGCTGCTTGAGCGGCAGGTTGATGAGCCGCGTGATCAGCGCCGCGCCCGCGAGCGACAGCGCCATGGCGGTGCTGAGCCAGACCAGCCAGGTGCGCCCGCCCACGCGGCTGAAGCGCGTGGGGTCGAGCAGCAGCCAGTAGGTGTCGCTCTCGATCGTGAAGCCGATCCACAGGCCGGCCTCGTCGTTGACGCGGCTGGCCACGGTCGTGCCGGCACCGAGCTGGTCGATCAGCTCCTCGGTCACGCGCTGGTCGAGCGCGCCACTGGTGTAGGGCTGCACGCGGTCGTTGGGCTCGCGCGGCAGGATGCGCACGCCTTCCTGGTCGGCCAGCGTCTTGATCAGCGACACGCGCGTGATGGCGTCCGAGTACACCAGCGCCGCGCGCGTGAGGTTCACGAGCGAGGCGATCTGGTGCGCGGTCTGGATCGCGCGCGGTTCGTATTCGAGCGAACGGAAGGTCTGCAGCCAGGCGACGGTGCAGCCGATCAGCAGGAGGGCGAGCAGGAAGAAGGTGCGCCAGAAGAGACTGAAGCCGAGCTTGAGCCCGGGACGCCGGTCACGCTGCGCCGAGCCCTCGAGCGGGCTCGGCATCGTGACCTGGGCGCCGTCCTCCTGGGTACTTTCTCTTCCGGAGGGGAGGCCGATGGCCACCGCTGGTGCCGCGTCAGGCCGTGCCGTCCGGCACGAAGACGTAGCCCACGCCCCACACCGTCTGGATGTAGCGCGGTGCCGCGGCGTCGGACTCGACCAGCTTGCGCAGGCGCGAGATCTGCACGTCGAGGCTGCGGTCGAAGGGCTCGAACTCGCGGCCGCGCGCGAGCTGGGCCAGCTTCTCGCGCGACAGCGGCTGGCGCGGGTGGCGCACCAGCGCCTTGAGCATCGCGAACTCGCCGGTGGTCAGCGAGAGTTCCTCGCCGTCCTTCTTGAGCGTGCGCGAGCCGAGGTCGAAGGTGAAGGGACCGAAGGTGACGGTCTCGTTCTCGGTCGAGGGCGCGCCGGGCGCCTCGAGCGGCGGACGGCGGCGCAGCACGGCGTGCACGCGGGCCAGCAGTTCGCGCGGATTGAAGGGCTTGCCGAGGTAGTCGTCGGCGCCGACCTCGAGGCCGACGATGCGGTCGACGTCCTCGCCCTTGGCGGTGAGCATGATGATCGGCGTGCGGTCGTTGGCGGCACGCAGGCGGCGGCAGATCGACAGCCCGTCTTCGCCGGGCATCATCAGGTCGAGCACGATCAGGTCGACCGTGTCGCGCAACAGGATGCGGTTGAGCGCCTTGCCGTCCTCGGCCACGATCACTTCGAAACCTTCCTGGGTCAGGTAGCGGCGAAGCAGGTCGCGGATGCGGGCGTCATCGTCGACGATCACGATCTTGTCGGTGCGAGCGGGAACTTGAGTCATTTCTACAACGTCGAATTTGTAACAGCGCCGATTCTGAAGGCGTTGGAAGCCGGTTGAGCCGGATTTGCTTTGAGACTGACACTAAGTTACAAAACTTGCGACCGCTCGCGGTCCAGTCATCCGGTGTAAGCGTGGCGGTGGCACAGTGCCTCTGCCCTATGACTTTTGCGCAGAGACTTCTTCCATCCGCCGCACCCCTGCTTCTGCTCGCGTGTGCCTGTATGCCGTCGATTTCGGCGGCCGAATTCCTTCGGGTGGCCGAGGGGCGCCGCAACGACCTGCGGTCCGCGGTGGCCGCGCACCGCGCCGCGCAGCGCGACGAGATGCGCCGCGGCGAAGCCATCGCGGGGCGGCGTCTCACGCCGGCCGAGCTCTACGAATTGCGCCAGCAGGTGCGCGGTCAATGGGCCGCGCCGGGCATCCCCGGGCATTCGGCAGAATCGCAGCCGGCCGAGCGCATCGTGCCGGCACCGATGCCGGCCGCGCGGCTCCTGCCCGCGCCGCGCAGCCAGCGACCTTGAGCGCAGCGCGCGAGCCACGGCTCGCGCCGCGAGGGCGGGTGCACCGAGCACCCGTCTTCTTCTCGTACGTCGTCGACGTACCTACAACCTGGGAGAGCCATCTTGAAAAAAACCATTACCTTGATCGCGGCGTGCGCCGCATGGGCCGGCATGGCCGGCGCGGCCATGGCGCAGAACGCCGTCATGGCGCCGCCGCAGAACGTGCTGCAGCTCAGCGCCAACGGAACCGTCGAGGTGCAGCAGGACCTGCTGAGCATGACGCTCGTGACCACGCGCGACGGCACCGATGCCGGCAGCGTGCAGACGCAGCTGAAGGCCGCGCTCGATGCGGCGCTGACCGAGGCGCGCAAGAACGCGCAGGCCGGCCAGCTCGACGTGCGCACCGGCAACTTCAGCCTGTCGCCGCGCTACACGCGCGAGGGCAAGATCAACGGCTGGCAGGGCACGGCCGAGCTCGTGCTCGAGGGCCGCGACTTCCCGCGCATCGCCCAGACGGCCGGCCGCATCACGACCTTGACCGTCGGCAACGTGGGCTTCGGCCTGAGCCGCGAGCAGCGTGCCAAGACCGAGGCCGAGGCGCAGACGCTCGCGATCGACGCCTTCAAGCAGAAGGCGACCGAGCTGTCGAAGAACTTCGGCTTCGCGGGCTACACGCTGCGCGAGGTGACGGTGAATGCGAACGACGGCGGGCCGATCCGCCCGCGCATGATGGCGGCCGCGGCCAAGTCCTTCTCGGCCGACGCGCAGGTGCCGATCGAGGCGGGCAAGACCAGCGTGGTGGTCAACGTCTCGGGATCGGTGCAGCTCAAGTAAGGGCTGCGGGGCGGGGCGCCTGGCGCGCCCCGCCCGTGTTTTCTCTTATTGCGCGGTCCAGCCGCCGTCCATCTGCCAGGCCACGCCGCGCACCTGGTCGGCCGCGGGCGAGCACAGGAACACGGCGAGCCCGCCGAGCTGTTCCACCGTGGTGAACTGCAGCGAGGGCTGCTTCTCGCCCAGCAGGTCGTTCTGCGCCTGCGTGGCGCTGATGCCTTCGCGCGCCGCGCGGTCGTCGATCTGCTTTTGCACCAGCTGCGTCAGCACCCAGCCCGGGCAGATCGCGTTGCTCGTGATGCCGGTGGTCGCGGTCTCGAGCGCCACCGACTTCGTGAAGCCGACGATGCCGTGCTTGGCCGCCACATAGGCCGATTTCTGGGCCGATGCCACCAGGCCGTGGGCCGACGCGATGTTGATGACGCGGCCCCAGTTGGCTTCGCGCATCGCGGGAATCGCCAGCCGCGTGGTGTGGAAGGCGCTCGTGAGGTTGATCGCGATGATCGCGTCCCAACGTTCGGGCGGGAAGTCCTCGACCTTGGCCACGTGCTGGATGCCGGCGTTGTTGACCAGGATGTCGACGCGGCCGAACTCGGCGGCCGCGAACTTCATCATGTCCTCGATCTGATCGGGCTTGCTCATGTCGGCGCCGTGGTATTCGGCGCGCACGCCGAGCGCGGCGATCTGCGCCTTGGGCGCCTCGGCGTCGCCGAAGCCGTTGAGCACGATGTTCGCGCCCTGCTGGGCGAGGGCGCTGGCGATGGCGAGCCCGATGCCGCTGGTGGACCCCGTGACAAGAGCGGTTTTGCCTTTGAGCATGAAGATGAATCTCCGGATGAATTAGGATGCGACGAGAAGATTATCCGCACCAGAACGGCCCTGTTTCCATGACCGAACCGACGCTTCACCACGTGGCGTGCAACGACACCCACGGCGGCCACCGCATGGCCTATTGGCAGTGGGGCGACGCGGGCAGCCCTCACCTGGTGCTCTGCGTCCACGGCCTGACCCGGCAGGGCCGCGATTTCGACGCGCTGGCCCGTGCACTGGTGGCGCGCGCCGAAGGCCGGGTGCGGGTGGTCTGCCCCGACGTGGCGGGCCGCGGCGCCAGCGACTGGCTGCGCGACCCGGCGGCCTACCAGGTGCCGCTGTACGCGGGCGACATGGTGGCGCTGCTCGCGCAGCTCCATGGGCAGCATCCGATCCAGACGCTCGACTACGTGGGCACCAGCATGGGCGGCCTGATCGGCTTCGTGCTGGCCGGCCACAAGGAACTGCCGCTGCCGGCACCGGTGCGGCGCTTCGTCGTCAACGACGTCGGCCCGACCATCGAGGCGGCGGCGATCCAGCGCATCGCGGCCTACGTGGGGCAGGGCGGTCGCTACGACAACCTGCAGCAGGCGGCCGACGCGCTGTGGGCGATCTCCACCAGCTTCGGTCCGCACACGCCCGAGCAGTGGCTCGACCTCACGCGGCCCATGGTCGTGCCGGCCTCGCAGCGCAGCGCCGATGGCGCGGCCAAGGTCGACGCACCGGCCGGTGCGGACGGCCCCTGGATGCTGCACTACGACCCGGCGCTCGCGGTCGGCCTGCGCGCCATCACGCCCGAGGCCGCGGCACAGGTCGGCGCCATCATGTGGGGCCTCTACGACGCGATCACGGCGCGCGTGCTCGTCACGCGCGGCGCCCAGTCCGATCTGCTGTCGCGCGAGACCGCCATCGCGATGACGCAGCGCGGCCCGCATGCGGCGCTGGTCGAGTTCGAGGGCGTCGGCCATGCGCCGACCTTCGTCGATCCCGCGCAGGCCGCGGTGGTCGCGGACTTCCTGTTCGATTGAGGGCAGCGTGAAGCGCGAGTCTTCCAGCCTCCAGGGGATGCCCGCTTCGGACGGCATCGTCGTCGACTATCCGCTGTCGGCCGCCACCGCCGAGCGTTCGCCGGTGATGGAGAACATGCTCGCGCGTGCGCGCGCCTTCGCCGAGCCGCTGATCGTCGACGAGCTGCTCGACACCGGCGAGAACGCCCTGGCGCATGCCGACGCGGTGGCCGCCATCGTCAAGAAGATGGGTGGCTCCGAGGCCATGCAGGGCGCGAGCTACCTGGTCTACGCCTGCTCGCACCTCAACCGGCCGCAGGAAGTCATCGCCAAGGTCTTCGGCGACAACTTCGCCGCGCTGGCGGTGGAAACCACCAAGCTCGTGCGGGTGCAGGAGCAGGCCCGCGCGGCGGCGCGCGCGCATCAGAACGAGGGCGCGGGCGCCCAGACCGAGAACGTGCGCAAGATGCTGCTGGCGTTCTCGCGCGACCTGCGCGTGGTCATGCTGCGTCTGGCCTCGCGCCTGCAGACGCTGCGCTACGCGGCCGCCAGCAAGCAGCCCGTGCCCGAGGGCGTGGCGCGCGAGTCGCTGCAGGTGTTCGCGCCGCTCGCCAACCGGCTCGGGATCTGGCAGGTCAAGTGGGAGATCGAGGACCTCTCGTTCCGCTTCCTCGAGCCCGAAACCTACAAGCTGATCGCGCGCCTGCTCGACGAGAAGCGCATCGAGCGCGAGAGCTACGTCGAGCAGTTGCGCTCGCGGCTCGAGGGCGAGCTGCATGCCGAGGGCATCCGTGCCACGGTGCAGGGGCGGCCGAAGAACATCTACAGCATCGTCAAGAAGATGCGCGGCAAGTCGCTCGACTTCGCGCAGGTGTTCGACATCCTCGCGCTGCGCGTGGTGGTGCCCGACGTGAGGGACTGCTACGCGGCGCTGGCCTGGGTGCATTCGCACTTCCAGCCGATCGACGAGGAGTTCGACGACTACATCGCGCGGCCCAAGCCCAACGGCTACCAGTCGCTGCACACGGTGGTGCGCGCGCTGGTCGACGGCCAGGTCGGCAAGCCGATCGAGATCCAGATCCGCACCGAGGAGATGCACGACCACGCCGAGCATGGCGTCGCGGCGCACTGGGCCTACAAGGAAGCGGGCCACAAGGGTTATGCGGGCGTGTGGGCCAGCGGCGAGTACGACGCCAAGATCGCGGTGCTGCGCCAGCTGCTGGCGTGGGAACGCGACCTGTCGGGCGGCCTGCAGGGCCAGGGCCTGTTCGACGACCGCATCTACGTGCTGACGCCGGACGCGGCGATCGTCGAGCTGCCGCAGGGCGCGACGCCGGTCGACTTCGCCTACACCGTGCACACCACGCTGGGCCATCGCTGCCGCGGCGCGCGCGTCGACGGCGCGATGGTGCCGCTGAACACGCCGCTGTCGAACGGGCAGACGGTGGAAGTCATCGCGGCCAAGGAAGGCGGCCCGTCGCGCGACTGGCTCAACGCGGAGCTCGGCTATCTCGCGAGCCATCGCGCGCGCGCCAAGGTGCGCGCCTGGTTCAATGCCCAGATCACGCACGAGACGGTGGCGCGCGGCCGCGAGGCGGTCGAGAAGCTGCTGCAGCGCGAAGGCCGCACGGCCATGCGGCTCGAGGACCTCGCATCGCAACTGGGTTTCAAGTCGGCGGACCAGCTGTTCGAGGTGGTCGGCAAGGACGAGTTCTCGCTGCGCAACATCGAGACGCTGCTGCGTCCGCCCGAACCGCCGGCGAATCCCGACGACGGCGTGCAGATCAAGAAGCCGCGTGCCAGCGAGAAATCGGGCAAGGGCGGCGTGCTGGTGGTCGGTGTCTCCTCGCTGATGACGCAGCTCGCGAAGTGCTGCAAGCCGGCACCGCCCGATGCCATCGCGGGCTTCGTCACGCGCGGCCACGGCGTGAGCGTGCACCGCGTGGACTGTAGCAACTTCCGCACGATGGCCTCGCGCGACGGCGAGCGCGTGATTGATGTGGAGTGGGGCTCTACCAAGGGCGAGGCGCCGGTCTATGCGGTCGACGTCGCCGTGGAAGCGGCCGACCGGCAGGGCCTGCTGCGCGACATCTCCGATGTCTTCGCGCGCGAGAAGATGAACGTGATCGGCGTGCAGACGCAGTCGGTCAAGGGCACGGCATGGATGACCTTCACCGTGGAGATCGCCGACGCGGCGCGTCTCGCGCAGGTGCTCAACGTGGTCACGGCGGTGGCCGGCGTGCGATCCGCGCGACGTCGATGAAAAAGCGGCGGCGGGTCCGGAAACCGCCATTTCTCCTGCTATACTTTCAGCTTCTCGAAACAATCGCAGGCGCGTAGCTCAGCTGGTTAGAGCACCACCTTGACATGGTGGGGGTCGTTGGTTCGAGTCCAATCGCGCCTACCAAATCTCCCTCTGAAGAAGACCAGTCTTCAGGCCCAACGGGAGATTTCGGGGAGATTACTCTCCCCCTTGCAGTGGAGCCCGAAGCTTCATCTCCTGTCTCTCATCCCATCCGTGATCTGACGTGACGTCGATGCGTCCTTCGAGGATCGGGGTTGGGGCGCTCGAGGCGGGCTGTGGCTGACGGGGCGAAAGCGGATCCTACCCGTGGGTAGAATCTTTTTCGCAGAGCTGCCTGGATCCGACCGGGCGCCATTTTCTGGATCGGCCATTCGCCGCACTGGAGGACCAGACCTTCGGCTGGGTTCCCATCGTGGCAATCGCCCATTCGGATGTCCGCCACGGGCAACCACCGGGCCATTTTCTTGTGCTAACTTGGCTGCCGTGCAGAGCCTTTTTTCTTTTCATTTCCCCTCGGGGATCATCCGATGAGCGCGCGATCGATCGTGGTGGATCGCGAGCGCGCGCAGGCGCGTTTGGCCGCGCTGATGAAGCAGGCGCCGATCGAGTTCGCGCGCGCCGTCTACGGCATCAACGACCGCGCGGGCGGCCGCCTCGACACCATGGCCGCGCGCGAGGTCGAGCGCGCGGCGCGGCAGGGCATGCCGGTCACGCAGGAGCGCGCCGAGCAGCGCGCCCGCGCCTATCTGCCGACGGTCGGCCACGAGCATTGCCCGCGTTGCTGGGTGGTCTACGGGCACAAGAGCCCGTTGCGTTTCCGCGAGGAGAGCGCGGAGCGGCCCGAATCGGCCGTCTGCGCGGCTTGCGGCGCCGAATACGCCACCGCCGCGGAGTGAAGGCGCGGCCGCCGGTCGCGCGCGGTCAGGGTAAACCTTGTCGCGATGCAGCAAAACCGCTCCCTAGAATCATCCGATGACATGGGCGTCCATGTGAAGGAGTCCGCAGTGCAGAGCAAGAAGTCCGGGGTCAAGCCGGTACAGCGTGTGATCAAGAAGTACCCGAACCGAAGGCTCTACGACACCGAGACGTCCACCTACATCACGCTGACCGAGGTCAAGCAACTGGTGATCGAGCGCGCCCAGTTCGTGGTGCGCGATGCCAAGACTGGCGACGACCTCACGCGCAGCATCCTGCTGCAGATCATTCTCGAAGAAGAGGCGGGCGGTGCGCCGATGTTCACCGAGCAGGTGCTGGCCAACATCATCCGTTTCTACGGCCAGGCCATGCAGAGCTACATGGCGCCCTACCTCGAGAAGAACATCCAGGCGATGACCGAGGTGCAGGCGCAGCTCGCCGAAAAAGCCGAGGGCCTGACGCCCGAGATGTGGTCGCGCTTCATGAGCATGCAGTCGCCGATGCTGCAGGGCCTGATGGGCAACTACGTGGAGCAATCGAAGAACGTGTTCCTGCAGATGCAGGAGCAGATGCAGAAAAGCACCGAGCAGGTATTGGGCGCCTTTGGCATCAAGCGTCCCTGAAATACCTGTCGTCCCAGATAGCTGGGACAATAGGAGGCTATGAGCGAAGTTGCCTCCCACGAAAGAACAGCCACGACGGCCGCCCCCAAGGTCGGTTTCGTGAGCCTGGGCTGTCCCAAAGCCCTTACCGATTCCGAATTGATCCTCACGCAGCTGAGCGCCGAGGGCTACCAGACCGCCAAGTCCTTCGAGGGCGCCGACCTGGTGATCGTCAACACCTGCGGCTTCATCGACGATGCCGTCCGGGAAAGCCTGGACACCATCGGCGAGGCGCTGGCCGAGAACGGCCGGGTGATCGTCACCGGCTGCCTGGGTGCCAAGACTGGCGACCAGGGCGGCAACCTGGTCAAGCAGATGCACCCCAGCGTGCTGGCCGTCACCGGTCCGCATGCCACGCAGGAGGTGATGGATGCGGTGCACGCCAATCTGCCGAAGCCGCACGATCCCTTCGTCGACCTCGTGCCCAACAGCTTCGGCGTGGCGGGCCTCAAGCTCACGCCGCGCCACTATGCCTACCTGAAGATCAGCGAGGGCTGCAACCACCGCTGCACTTTCTGCATCATTCCCTCGATGCGCGGCGATCTCGTGTCGCGGCCCGTGGGCGACGTGCTGAGCGAGGCGAAGGCGCTGTTCGAGGGCGGCGTCAAGGAGCTGCTGGTGATCAGCCAGGACACCTCGGCCTATGGCGTGGACGTCAAGTACCGCACCGGGTTCTGGGACGGCAAGCCGGTCAAGACCCGCATGCTCGAGCTGGTGCGCACGCTCGGCGAGATCGCCGAGCCCTATGGCGCCTGGGTGCGGCTGCACTACGTCTATCCCTATCCGAGCGTGGACGAGGTCATTCCGCTGATGGCCAGCGGCAAGGTGCTGCCATACCTCGACGTGCCGCTGCAGCACAGCCATCCCGACGTGCTGCGCCGCATGAAGCGCCCCGCGAGCGGCGAGAAGAACCTCGAGCGCATCGCGCGCTGGCGCGAGGTGTGCCCGGAGCTCGTGATCCGCAGCACCTTCATCGCCGGTTTTCCGGGCGAGACGGAAGCGGAATTCGAGCACCTGCTCGACTTCATCCGCGAAGCGCGGATCGATCGCGCGGGCTGCTTTGCCTACAGCCCGGTCGAGGGCGCCACCGCCAACGACATTCCCGGCATGCTGCCCGAGGCCGAGCGCGAAGCACGTCGCGCGCGCTTCATGGAGGTGGCCGAGGCGGTGTCGATCGCCAAGCTGCAGGAGCGTGTGGGCGCCACGATGCAGGTGCTGGTCGACTCCGCGCCGGCGATGGGCCGCAAGGGCGGCGTGGGACGCACTTACGCCGACGCGCCAGAGATCGATGGCACCGTGCCGGCTGCTGCCGCCCGAGAAGATCAGCAAGACGCTCAAGGTGGGGGAGTTCACGCGCGCGCGCATCGTGGGCGCCGAGGGGCACGACCTGATCGCGCTGCCGATCTGACGACCGCTTGATGATTCGAACGGACAAGAAAAAAGCCACCGTGAAACGGTGGCTTCATTCGAAGAATCTCAAGAACCTTTTGAAGGTGCTCTTGGATCTGGTGCCCAGAAGAGGACTCGAACCTCCACGATGTTACTCGCTAGTACCTGAAACTAGTGCGTCTACCAATTCCGCCATCTGGGCTTTTCAGGAAAGCCTACGAGTATATCAAATCAAAAACGATTTTCTCGCGGGCTCGCAATTTTGTGCGCACGATGATGCGTTCACGACACAGGCACCGATGCGCGGACTGACCGCGCGCGCGCCGACGTCGATGACGACCATGATCGGAGCGGGCAAGAAAAAGCCACCGGAGGCCGGTGGCTTGAATCGAAAGACTTGGTGAGAGTCTATTTAAACTTGGTGCCCAGAAGAGGACTCGAACCTCCACGATGTTACTCGCTAGTACCTGAAACTAGTGCGTCTACCAATTCCGCCATCTGGGCCCGCATACTTGCCGAAGCAGGTACGCTTTGAATTTCAGGAAAGAAGGAGATCATATCAAAAATAATGTCACTTCCAGCGGCTTGCTGGATGAATTCGAAGGCTCTGTTCAGGGCCATCGCGACGGACATGGCTTCGTGCAACGCGACGACGGCGAAGCCGACATCTATCTGCCCCCCAACGAGATGCGCGCGGTCCTGCACAAGGACCGGGTCAAGGCGCGCGTGGTGCGGCTCGACCGCCGCGGTCGTCCCGAGGGGCGCGTGGTCGAGATCATCGAGCGCCCCGAGCAGCCGATCATCGGCCGCCTGCTGCACGAGGGCGGTATCTGGCTCGTGGCACCGGAGGACAAGCGCTACGGCCAGGACGTGCTGATTCCCAAGGGTGCGACCGGTCCCGCCAAGGTCGGGCAGGTGGTCGTTGTGCAGCTCACCGAGCCGCCCGCGCTCTTCGGCCAGCCCGTGGGCCGGGTGAAGGAAGTGCTCGGCGAGATCGATGACCCCGGCATGGAGATCGAGATCGCGGTGCGCAAGTACGGCGTGCCGCACGAGTTCTCCGAAGCGTGCCTGGCCGAGGCCAAGGCGCTGCCCGAGAAGGTGCGCCCGGCCGACAAGAAGGGCCGCGTCGACCTCACCGACGTGCCGCTGGTCACGATCGACGGCGAAGACGCGCGCGACTTCGACGACGCCGTGTACTGCGAGCCCGCGAAGGTCGGCCGCGGCAAGGGCTGGCGCCTCCTGGTTGCGATTGCGGACGTCAGCGCCTACGTGGGCACCGGCTCGGCGATCGACATCGATGCCTACGACCGCGCCACCAGCGTGTACTTCCCGCGCCGCGTGATTCCGATGCTGCCCGAGAAGCTCTCGAACGGCCTGTGCTCGCTGAACCCCGAGGTCGAGCGCCTGTGCATGGTCTGCGACATGCTGGTCGCGGCCGATGGCGAAATCTACGCCTACCAGTTCTATCCGGCCGTGATGTTCAGCCACGCGCGCTTCACATACACCGAGGTGGCTGCCATCCTCGGCAACACGCGCGGCCCCGAGGCGGCCAAGCGCAAGGAGCGCGTCAAGGACCTGCTGAACCTCGCCGACGTCTACAAGGCCCTGCTCAAGCAGCGCGGCAAACGCGGCGCGGTCGACTTCGAGACCACCGAGACGCAGATCATCTGCGACGACGCCGGCCGCATCGAAAAGATCGTGCCGCGCACCCGCAACGAGGCGCACCGCCTGATCGAGGAAGCGATGCTCGCGGCCAACGTCTGCAGCGCCGACTTCATCGCCGAGGGCAAGCACCCGGGCCTGTACCGCGTGCACGAGGGCCCGACGCCCGAGAAGAAGGAGATCCTGCGCGGCTACCTGAAGGCGATGGGCGTGGGCCTGAGCATCACCGACGACCCGGCGCCCGGCGAGTTCCAGGCCATCGCCGAGGCGACCAAGGAGCGCCCCGACGCGCAGCAGATCCACACCATGCTGCTGCGCTCGATGCAGCAGGCGATCTACACGCCGATCAACAGCGGCCACTTCGGCCTGGCCTACGAGGCCTACACGCACTTCACGAGCCCGATCCGGCGCTATCCCGACCTGCTGGTGCACCGCGTGATCAAGGCCATCCTCGGCAAGACGCGCTACCAGTTGCCGATGCTGCCGACGCCGGGCGAGGCGCATGCCAAGCTCGCCAAGCGGCTGGCCTCGCGCGTGAAGGCGCCGACCACCAAGCCGCAGAAGGCGACGGTTGCGCCGACCAAGGAAGTGCAGGCCTGGGAGGCCGCCGGGCTGCATTGCAGCGCCAACGAGCGCCGTGCCGACGAGGCCAGCCGCGACGTCGAGGCCTGGCTCAAGTGCAAGTACATGCGCGAGCACCTCGGCGAGGAGTACGGCGGCGTGGTCACCGCGGCCACCACCTTCGGCATCTTCGTCACGCTCGATGCGATGTACGTCGAGGGCCTGGTGCACATCACCGAGCTCGGCGGCGAGTACTTCAAGTTCGACGAGATGCGCCAGGAGCTGCGCGGCGAGCGCACCGGCATCCGCTATGCCATCGGCACGCGGGTGCGGGTGCAGGTCAGCCGCGTCGACCTCGACGGCCGCAAGATCGACTTCCGCCTGGTGCGCGACGGCGAGGAGCTCACCGCGCGTGCCATGAAGGACAAGGGTGCCGCGGCCGGCGGCGTGCCGGTCAAGGCCTCGGCCAAGCGCGGTGCGCGCCAGAAGGCCGAGGCGCCGAGCGGCGGCGCCCGCGCCGGACGGGAGCCGGCCGCGGGCGGCCCGCAGTCCGCGATGCAGGCCTTCAAGTCGGCGGTCAAGAAGGCCGCCAACAAGATGAAGGGGCGCAAGACGCGCCGCGGCTGAATGCCTCCTTCATCCACATCCATTCCATTCGAATCCATGAACACGCCGAGAAGGAGACAACGGGCATGAGTACAGAGAAGAACAAGGGCATCGCGATCGTCACGGGCGCCGGCACCGGCATCGGCCGCGCCGCGGCGCTGGCCCTTTTGGGCGACGGCTGGAGCGTGGCCCTGGCGGGCCGCCGCCTCGAGCCGCTCGAGCAGGTGGCCGAGGAATCGGGCGCGGGTGCGCGCGCCTTCGCGGTGCCCACCGACGTGGCCAGTGCCGAGTCGGTGCAGGCGCTGTTCGGCGCCACCGTCGAGCGCTTCGGTCGCGTCGATCTGCTGTTCAACAACGCGGGTGTCGGCAACCCGCCCGGTTCCTTCGAGGACTGGACGCCCGAGCAATGGCGCGGCGTGGTCGACATCAACCTCAACGGGATGTTCTTCTGCATCCAGCAGGCCTTCCGCACGATGAAGGCGCAGACGCCGAAGGGCGGCCGCATCATCAACAACGGCTCGATCTCGGCCACCGCGCCGCGGCCGAACTCGGCCGCCTACACGGCAACCAAGCATGCGGTCGAGGGCCTGACGAAGACCGCGTCGCTCGACGGGCGCAAGCACGACATCGCGGTGGGCCAGATCGACGTCGGCAACGCGATGACGGAGCTGGCCGCGCGCATGGCCAAGGGCGTGCCGCAGGCCAATGGCGAGCTCGCGGTGGAGCCGCTGATCGACGTGAAGATCGTCGGCCAGTCGGTGCTCTACATGGCGAACCTGCCGCTCGAGGCCAACGTGCTGTTCCACACGGTGATGGCGACGAAGATGCCCTTCGTCGGCCGCGGCTAGAAGCCTGTCAGCGCGGCGACTGGCGCGCGAGCGCGCCGGCCGTCAGCGGCGGCGCGTCGGCCGGCCAGCGGTCGGCCAGGTCGCCGTGGTGCCAGGCTGCGTGCCAGGCCGCTTCGAATGCTTCATGGCCCGCCGCCAGGCCCGCGCCGACCATGCCGGCCAGCACGTCGCCGGTGCCGGCGCTCGCGAGGCGGGCGTTGCCGGTCGGATTGAGGACGGGCACCGCGCCCCCATCGTCGGCGACGATCGTTCCCGACCCCTTGAGCACCACGACGGCGCCCGTCTGCGCCGCCAGCCGGCGCGCGGCCGCCAGGCGATCGGCCTGCACCTCGCCGGCCGTGCCGCCGAGCAGGCGCGCCGCCTCGAGCGGATGCGGCGTCAGCACCGTGGGGCGACCGCGTTGCGTGCGCGCCTTCAACTGGGTCTGCAGACCGTCGTCGCTCGCGATCGCGTTGAGCGCATCGGCATCGAGCACCAGCGCGCGGGCGGTCGACAACACGCGCGGCAGCAGCTCGCGCACCGCGGTGCCGCCACCGCAGCCGCAGACCACGGCCATCGCCGAGAGATCGAGCGAACGCGCGTCGCGCAGCATCAGTTCGGGGCTGCGCGAGATCGACCGGCGCCGCGCCGGGATCGAGCAGCCCGACGAAGCTGCGGCCCGCGCCCGCGTGCAGCGCGGCGGAGCCCGCCAGCAGCGCCGCGCCGGCCATGCCCGATGCGCCGCCGATCACGGCCACGTCGCCATAGCTGCCCTTGTGGGAGGCGTGGGCGCGCGGGGCCAAAGGCGGGGCGCCCGGCAGGCGCGCCACCGGTGCTTCGTTCGCCGTGCCGCAACCGAGGTCGTCGAACCAGGTCTCGTCGGCCGCATCGCGGCCCTGGGCCGTGAAGAGACCGGGCTTCAGTGTCAGCAGGCTCAGGCAGATGCGCCGCGATGCCGCGCTCTGCCCGATCAGCTCGCCAATCGGGTGTGTTCCGGTGTCCGCATTCAGCCCCGATGGCACATCCACCGCGAGCACGGGATGCGTCTCGCCATGCATGCGGCGCAGCCACTCGGCCATTGCACCTTGCGGCGGCCGGCCGGCGCCGATGCCGAGCAAGGCATCGATCGCGAGTTCGTAGCGCGCGGGCGGCTCCGAAGCGAAGGCCACGCCCGCGTCGCGAGCTCGCTGCAGCGAGGCCTTCGCATCGGCGGGCAGGCGGGCCTCGTCACCCGCGAAGCTGACGATGGTCTCGAACCCGCGCTGCCTCAGTTGTGCGGCCGCCTCGAAACCGTCGCCGCCGTTGTTGCCCGGCCCGCAGGCCACCCAGACCGTGCGCGCATGCGGCGCGATCGCCATCGCGAGCCGTGCCACCGCCAGCCCGGCGCGCCGCATCAGCGCGTGGGCGGGCAGGGCGGCCGCGGCGGCCTGCTCGATGCGGCGCGTGGCGGCGAGGTCGAACAGGTCGGCTGCGGTGGCGGAGGTGATGCGGTGCATCGGTGGATTCTGCCCCTGCCTATGATCGCGCGATGAAACGCCTCGGGATCCTCGGCTGGCTGATCGCGCTGCTGTTCGCGTGGTTCGCGGCCTTCGTCTTCACCGGCATGGTGCTGGACGAGGGCCTGTCCTGGGCGCTGGGGTGGCTGGCCCTCGTCTGGGGCCGTGTTCCTGCTGGCCGAATCGTTGCGCTGGGTGTCGCTGCGCGACCTGGCCTGGGCCGCGAGCGTGGGGTGGGGCTTCGGGCTGATCCGCTGGCTCGATCCCCTGGTCGACGGCTCGCCGGGCGCGTGGCGCTGGCTGCTGATGGCCGCCGATCTGCTGTGTCTGGCGGTGTGCGTGCTGGTCGCGCCCGCGTTGCTGTCCGGGCTGGCCCGGCGCCTGCGGCCGCCGGAGCCGCCGCCCTTGCCGGTGGAGAAACCGGCCGCCCATCCGCGCCAGTGGGGTCCGAAGGACGAGGCCTGAGCCTCAGCTTCCGAGCCGCTCGACGCCCAGGCCTTCGAGGTCCACGCCCGGGTCCTGCCCGGCGATCAGGTCGGCCACCACGCGCGCGCTGCCGCACGACAGTGCCCAGCCGCTGGAACCGTGGCCCAGGTTGAGCCACACGCCCGGGATGCCGCTCGCGCCGAGCACCGGCGGCCCGTCGGGCAGCATCGGCCTTGCGCCTTTCCACTGTTGGACGCCCGACTGCAGGGTGGCCGCGCCCGGAAACCAGTCCTGCAGCACCTTGTAAAGCGTGAGGATCGCGGGCTGGCTCAAGGTGTCGGCCGAGCCGCCGATCTCGGCGCTGCCGGCCACCCGCACGCGCTGGCCGAGGCGCGAGATCGCGACCTTGTAGCGCTCGTCCATGATCGCGCTGCGCGGTGCATTGAGCGGCTCGCGCACCGGCGCGCTCACCGAATGCCCGTAGACCGGCGCCATCGGGATCCGCAGGCCGAGCGGGCGCAGCAGCGAGGCCGAGCCGAGTCCGGCGCAGACCACCACCGCATCGAAGCGCAGCGCATCGGAGCCGCTGGCCAGCGACACCGAGGTGGGCGCGGCGCGGCTCAGCGGCGCGATGTCGCAGTTGAAATGGAACTGCGCGCCGAGCGCCTCGGCCTCCCACTTGAGCAGCAGCGCGAACTGGCGGCAGTTCGCGACCTCGTCCTCGGGCAGGTGGATCGCGCCGGCCAGCGGCGTGTCGGGATTGAGGGCCGGCTCGATCAGCCGGGCCTCGTCGGCGTCGACTTCGCGGAACACGCTGCCCGCGCCGCGCAGCACTTCGAGCCCGGCCTGGACCAGTTTGCGCTCGCGCTTGGAGCGCAGCAGCACCAGGTAGCCGTCGCTGCGTTCATAGCTGAGCTCGCGGGCCTCGCTCACTTCGTGCAGCCGCGGGTGCGGCTGTAGAAGGCCAGGCGCTGCATGCGCGCGCGGTTCGCGAGGTAGGTCTCGAGCTTGCAGGCCTTCTGCCAGCGCGACATCCAGCCCAGGTCGCGCGAGGTCAGCGGCCAGCGCAGCTTGATGGCGCCGTGCGACGACAGCAGCGAGCGCAACACCTTGAGGCGCATGCCGGGCGCCGCCCAGGGCGTAACGTAGCCGGGCGCGACCACGCCGGCATTGGCGAAGCTGGCCTCCTCGGCGGCAGCGCCCGGCGCTCGAAAACGGCCACTTCATGGCCGTCGGACGCCAGCTCCCAGGCGGTGGTGACACCGATGATGCCGGCGCCCACGATCGCGATTTCATTGAGATTCAGGATAAGAAAGAGTGCTGACGCCCATCTGACGAGGGTGCCTAGCTATTGTTTTTGCAGCAGCCACGCGGCCTCGTCGCGCAGCGCAGCATGCCAGAGCATGGACGCCCGGGGCGTTCTCCCGGCGCTGGACGGGGCTTCAGGCGCGTGCATCCGCCGAACGGCGTTCGGCGGCGGGGCGGGAGGTGGGGCGTCGGGGACTGGCAAGGCGTGCAGGGCAGAGGTGTCTGAGGCGCGTGCTATACTCTTTGGGTTTCGCTCACGCGGTACTTTGCCTGTCAAGGGGAGAGTGCCACGCAGAAGAAACACATTCGCAAACCAGCCCAATCAAGGTGTTGCGACTTCGCTGATGCAGCGTGGCCGGCCAGGCCGGCATGCAGTGTCCAGCGGAGTGCAAAAACGGGCTGGATTTTAGACCCAACCTTCGGAGTAACTTCAATGTCCGTCACCATGCGCGAAATGCTGGAAGCCGGTGTCCATTTCGGTCACCAAACCCGCTTCTGGAACCCCAAGATGGCCCCGTTCATCTTCGGTCATCGCAACAAGATCCACATCATCAACCTGGAAAAGTCGCTTCCGATGTTCCAGGATGCGGCCAAGTACGCCAAGCAGCTGACGGCCAACCGCGGCACGATCCTGATGGTCGGCACGAAGCGCCAGGCGCGCGAAATCGTTCCGCCACCGAAGCTCGCCGCGCCGGCGTGCCCTTCGTCGACACCCGCTGGCTCGGCGGCATGCTGACCAACTTCAAGACCGTCAAGACCTCGATCAAGCGTCTGAAGGACATGAAGGCCCAGCAGGAAGCCGGCCTCGACAGCCTGAGCAAGAAAGAGCAGCTCACCTTCACCCGTGAAATCGAGAAGCTCGAGAAGGACATCGGCGGCATCCAGGACATGACCGCGCTGCCCGACGCCATCTTCGTGATCGACGTGGGCTTCCACAAGATCGCCGTGGCCGAAGCCAAGAAGCTCGGCATTCCGCTGATCGGCGTGGTGGACTCCAACCACTCGCCCGAAGGCATCGACTACGTGATCCCCGGCAACGACGACTGGTCGAAGGCTGTCACGCTGTACGCCCGCGGCATCGCCGACGCGATCATCGAAGGCCGCAACAGCGCGACCAGCGACGTGGTCAAGGCCATCGCCGAAGGTAGCGACGAATTCGTCGAAGTCGAAGAAAGCGCTTCGGCCTGAGCTGCGCGTCCCCGCGCCTGAAGAAGGGGCTTCGTTGCCCCTTTTTTTTAATCTGATTTTCTGAATACGGAGAGAAACAATGGTTGCAATCACCGCAAGCATGGTCGGCGAACTGCGCGCCAAGACCGACGCGCCGATGATGGAGTGCAAGAAGGCTCTGACCGAGGCCGACGGCAACATGGAAAAGGCCGAAGAGCTGCTGCGCATCAAGCTCGGCAACAAGGCTGGCAAGGCATCGAGCCGCATCACCGCCGAAGGCGTGGTGGCTGCCTATGTCGACGACGCCGCCGGCGCGATGATCGAGATCAACTGCGAAACCGACTTCGTCACCAAGAACGACAGCTTCCTGGCCCTGGCCAATGCCGCCGCCAAGCTGGTCGCGCAGAACAACCCGGCCGACATCGCCGCGCTGGGTGCGCTGGCCTACGAGCAGGACGGCTTCGGCCCCACGCTCGAGGACGTGCGCAAGGGCCTGGTCGGCAAGATCGGCGAGAACATGAGCTTCCGCCGCTTCAAGCGCTTCGCCGGCAACGGCAAGCTGGCTTCGTACCTGCACGGCACGCGCATCGGCGTGGTGGTCGAGTTCGAAGGTGACGATGCCGCCGCCAAGGACGTCGCGATGCACATCGCCGCCATGAAGCCGGTGTCGGTTGCCGCGTCGGATGTGCCGGCCGAACTGATCGAGAAGGAACGCGCCGTGGCCGCGGGCAAGGCGGAAGAAGACCGCAAGACCGCCGAAGCCGAAGGCAAGAAGCCGCAACCCGCCGACATCGTCGCCAAGCGCATCGAGGGCGGCGTGCAGAAGTTCCTCAAGGAAGTCTCGCTGCACAACCAGCCGTTCGTGAAGAACGACAAGCAGACCGTCGAACAGATGCTCAAGTCCGTCAACACCACCGTCAAGGGCTTCACCCTGTACGTGGTCGGCGAAGGCATCGAGAAGAAGGTCGACGACTTCGCCGCCGAAGTCGCGGCCCAGGTCGCAGCCGCCAAGGCCGCTGCCTGAGACCGTCCCCGCCAGAAGGCGACAGCGTGCCGGTGCATGCTGTCGCCTTTTCACCGCCAAGCTCTACACTCGCCCCCGCTCACTCTTAAAGGAAATTGCCCATGTCTGATCCCCGCCCAGCCCACAAGCGAATCTTGTTGAAGCTGTCGGGAGAGGCACTGATGGGCGACGACGCCTTCGGCATCAACCGCGCCACCATCGTCCGCATGGTCGCGGAAGTGGCCGAGGTCGTGAACATGGGCGTCGAGGTGGCGGTCGTGATCGGTGGCGGCAACATCTTCCGCGGCGTCGCGGGCGGTTCGGTCGGCATGGACCGCGCCACGGCCGACTACATGGGCATGCTGGCCACGGTGATGAACTCGCTGGCGCTGGCCGATGCCATGAACAAGCAGGGGCTGGTGGCGCGCGTGATGTCCGCCATCGCCATCGAGCAGGTGGTCGAGCCCTACGTGCGGCCCAAGGCGCTGCAGTACCTCGAGGAGGGCAAGGTCGTGGTGTTCGCCGCGGGCACCGGCAACCCCTTCTTCACCACCGACACCGCCGCCGCGCTGCGCGGCGCCGAGATCGGCGCCGAGCTGGTGCTCAAGGCGACCAAGGTCGACGGCGTCTACAGCGCCGACCCGAAGACCCATCCCGACGCGACGCGCTACGCCAGCCTGACCTTCGATCAGGCCATCGCGCAGAATCTCGGCATCATGGACGCGGCAGCCTTCGCGCTGTGCCGCGACCAGAAGCTGCCGATCAAGGTGTTCTCGATCTTCAAGAACGGCGCGCTCAAGCGCGTCGTCATGGGCGAGGACGAGGGCACGCTGGTGCATGCCTAGGAGTATTTGAGAATGACCATTGCCGATATTCGCAGCACGACCGACGCGAAGATGAACCAGTCGATCGCTGCCTTCCAGAACAACCTCACCAAGATCCCGCACCGGCCGTGCCAACGCCGCGCTGCTCGACTCGATCCATGTCGAGTACTACGGCTCGCAGGTGCCGCTGAGCCAGGTGGCCAACGTGTCGGTGCTCGACTCGCGCACGCTGAGCGTGCAGCCCTGGGAAAAGGGCATGGGCGCCAAGATCGAGAAAGCCATCCGCGAAAGCGACCTGGGTCTCAACCCTGCCTCGATGGGCGAGCTGATCCGCGTGCCGCTGCCCGCCATGAGCGAAGAGCGCCGCCGCGAAATGACCAAGCTGGTGCGCAACGAAGGCGAGAGCGCCAAGGTCGCGACGCGCAACCTGCGCCGCGACGCCAACGAATCGGTCAAGAAGCTGGTCAAGGACAAGCTGGCTTCGGAAGACGACCAGAAGCGCGCCGAAGCCGAGATCCAGAAGGTGACCGACCGCCACATCGCGGAGATCGATCGCCTGATCGCGGCCAAGGAAGCGGAGATCATGGCCGTTTCGAGGCTGCCCATGGCCGCCTCCACGCCGCAGACCATTCCGCACCACATCGCCATCGTCATGGATGGCAATGGCCGCTGGGCCACGCGGCGCTTCCTGCCCGCGTGGCAGGGCACAAGCAGGGCGTGGAGTCGCTGCGGCGCTGCGTCAAGGCCTGCGTCGACCGCGGCGTGCGGGTGCTGACCGTGTTCGCCTTCTCCTCGGAGAACTGGAACCGCCCGCCCGAGGAGGTCTCGGGCCTCATGGACCTGATGGTCGGCGCGCTGGCGCGCGAGGTGCCCAAGCTCGGCCGCGACGGCGTGCAGCTGCGCTTCGTCGGCGAGCGCGGCGGCCTGTCGCCGAAGATGGTGAAGGGCCTGATCGACGCCGAGAACGCCACCGCGATGAACGATCGCCTGGTGCTCAACGTGTGCTTCAACTACGGTGGCCGCTGGGACATCGCCCAGGCCGCCGCCAAGCTGGCCGAGCGCGGCGAGCCGCTGACCGAGCTCAACCTCGACCGCGCGATGGCGCTCGCCCACGTGCCCGATCCCGACCTGTTCATCCGCACCGGCGGCGAGCAGCGACTGTCGAACTTCCTGCTCTGGCAGAGCGCCTATGCCGAGCTGTACTTCAGCGACAAGCTCTGGCCCGAGTTCGACGAGGCCGCGCTCGACGAGGGCATTTCCGCCTTCCAGAACCGCGAACGCCGCTTCGGCAAGACATCGGCGCAGGTCTCGACCAGCGCCAGACCCCGCCAGACGGCCTGAATCTCTCTTTCCCGGACGAACCCCGCTGCATGCTCAAGCAACGCATCCTCACGGCGATCGTCCTGCTGGCGATCCTTCTGCCGGCGCTTTTCTATCCTTCCTACGTTCCCTTCGGCTGCGTGATGCTGGTTTTGATCGGCGCCGCGGCCTGGGAGTGGGGGCGCCTCAACGGCTATGGCCAGCGCGTGTCGGTGTTCCTCGGCCTCGAGATGGTGGTGCTGTGCGCGCTCTCTTGGTGGCTCGGGCTGCTCGAGCGGCCGCTGCTGCTGCTGTGGACGCTCGCCAGCGCGGCCTGGGTGCTCGGCGGCGCGGCGCTGCTGCGCGCGGCGGTGCCGGGCTGGCCCAAGGTGCCGCGCGGCATCCGTCTCGTGGGCGGCTTGCTGGCGCTGTGGGTAGCCTGGCTGGCCGCGGTGCAGGCGCGCCTGATCGGCATCAACTTCCTGCTCTCGATCCTGGTGCTGGTCTGGGTTGCCGACGTCTTCGCCTATTTCGCCGGCCGCGCCTTCGGCCTCAAGTTCACGCGGCGCAAGCTCGCGCCCGCGATCAGTCCCGGCAAGAGCTGGGAAGGCGTCTGGGGCGGCATGGCGGGCGTGGTGGTGCTGGCGCTGGCCTGGGTCTGGGCCGATGCCTCGGCGCAGGCCACGGTGGCCAGCCTCTACAGCCGGCTGGCGGCGCGCGGCTGGTGGCTGCTGCTGCTCGGCGTGGTCTTCCTGGCGGCGATGAGCGTGGTCGGTGACCTGGTCGAGTCGCTGATCAAGCGCAGCGCGGGCGCCAAGGACAGCAGCCGGCTGCTGCCCGGCCACGGCGGGGTGCTCGATCGGGTGGATGCCCTCTTGCCCACGCTCCCCATTGCAATGATGCTGGCTTTTCTGTGAACACTTCCCCCCGACAACGCGTGACGGTGCTCGGCTCGACCGGTTCGGTCGGCGTCAGCACGCTCGACGTGATCGCGCGCCATCCCGAGCGCTTCGAGGTCTTCGCGCTCTCGGCCGCCACCAAGGTCGACGAGATGCTCGCGCAGTGCGCGCGCTTCTCGCCGCGCTTCGCGGTGATGGCGAGCGAGGCCCATGCGGCCGTGCTGGCCGAGAAGCTCCAGCAGAGCAACCTGCCGACCCGGGTCCTGTCCGGCGCCGGTGCTATCGAAGAGATAGCGTCGCATGACGAGGTCGATGCCGTGATGGCGGCCATCGTCGGCGCCGCGGGCCTGGGGCCCTGCCTGGCGGCCGCGCGCGCCGGAAAGCGCCTGCTGCTCGCCAACAAGGAGGCACTGGTGGTCGGCGGCGACCTGTTCATGCGCACGGTGCGCGAGGGCGGGGCGACGCTGCTGCCGATCGACAGCGAGCATTCGGCCATCTTCCAGTCGCTGCCCGAGGACCCATCCACCTGGGCGCGGCGCATCGACAAGATCATCCTCACGGCCTCGGGCGGCCCGTTCCGCACCCGTGCGCCCGAGACCCTCGGTTCCGTCACGCCCGAGCAGGCCTGCGCCCATCCCAACTGGGTCATGGGGCGCAAGATCTCGGTCGACTCGGCCACCATGATGAACAAGGCCCTCGAGGTGATCGAGGCGCGGCACCTGTTCGGCGTGGCGCCCGAGCAGATCGAGGTGGTGATCCATCCGCAGAGCGTGGTCCATTCGATGGTGCAGTTCACCGACGCATCGATCCTCGCCCAGCTCGGCACGCCCGACATGCGGGTGCCGATCGCCGTCGGCCTGGCCTGGCCCGAGCGCATCGAGAGCGGAGCGGCGCGGCTGGACTTTCCGCCAATTGGCCGATCTGAGCTTCCATGCGCCCGACGCGGCGCTCTTCCCGGGCCTGGACCTGGCCTGGCAGGCGCTGCGCGCGGTGCCCGGCACCACGGCCGTGCTGAATGCCGCCAACGAGGTCGCGGTCGAGGCCTTCCTGGCGCGCCGGCTGCGCTTCGATCGCATTCATGCGGTCAACATGGAAACTTTGGAGGCGGTCGCGCCCTCCAAGCCGGCGTCGCTGGCCGATCTGCTGGCCCTCGACGCCAGCGCCCGCGCTGCCGCGAATGCCGCGGCGCTGCGTCTGTCCGCCTGACGCCCCGCGCGCCACCGATTCCAAGAAGCAAGGTTCCGGATGCTCACCCTCGTTGCATTCATCGTCGCGCTCGGCCTGCTGATCACCGTCCACGAGTACGGCCACTACCGGGTCGCGGTCGCCTGCGGCGTCAAGGTCAAGCGCTTCGGCGTGGCCACGCTGCCATTCGGCAGCCCCGACAGCCCCTCGCTGCTCGGCCGCATCCTGTGGCGCGTCAGCAAACCGGTCTACGCCTGGAAGCCGCGGCGCCAGCATCCGGGCCAGGACACCGAGTTCGCCATCGGCCTGTTTCCCTTCGGTGGCTACGTGCAGATGCTCGACGAGCGCGAGGCCCCGGTGGCGCCGAAGAGCGCCATCGCGCCTTCAACACCCAGCCGCTGCGCTCGCGCGCGGCCATCGTCGCGGCCGGTCCGATCGCCAACCTGCTGATGGCGGTGGCGCTCTACACGGTCGTGAACTGGATCGGCGTGCAGGAGCCGGTGGCGACGCTGGCGCGGCCGGTGGCGGCTTCGCTGGCCGAGCAGGCCGGGCTGCGCGGCGGCGAGCACATCGCCCGCGCCGGCTTCGAGGGCGACGAGCTGACCGAGGTCCAGTCCTTCGAGGACCTGCGCTGGCGCATGACCCGTGGCGCGCTCGACGGCCACGACCTCACGCTCGAGGTGGCGGGGCAGGGCGGCCAGCCGGCCCGCACGCTCGTGCTGCCGCTGAGCCGCATCGAGGTCAAGGATGCCGATGCCCAGATGTTCCGCAAGATCGGCGTGCTGGCGCCCATGACCCGTCCCGAGATCGGCGAGGTGATGGCCGGCGGCGCCGGCGAGCGTTCGGGCCTGCGCCGCGGCGACCTGGTGCGCGCCATCGGCGACACCGCCATCGTCGACGGCCAGCAGCTGCGCGAGGCGATCCGCGCCTCGGTCAAGGACGGCAAGGCGCTCGCGCTGCCCTGGCAGATCGAGCGCGAGGGCCGCGCGCAGACGATCGAGGTCACGCCCGAGGTGCGCGAGGAGGGCGGCCTGAAGGTCGGCCGCATCGGCGCCTACGTGGGCGCGCCGCCCGACATGGTGACCGTGCGGCAGGGTCCGGTCGACGGCGTCTGGCGCGGCGTGGTCCGCACCTGGGAGGTGTCGGCGCTGACCGTGCGCATGATGGCCAAGATGGTCATCGGCCAGGCCTCGATCAAGAATCTCAGCGGCCCGATCACCATTGCCGACTACGCCGGCAAGTCCGCCAGCCTCGGCCTCACGCAGTACCTGGTGTTCCTCGCGCTCATCAGCGTGAGCCTGGGCGTGCTCAATCTGCTCCCGCTGCCGGTCCTCGATGGGGGGCACCTGATGTATTATCTTTGGGAGGGCCTGACCGGTAAAAGCGTCTCCGACGTCTGGATGGACTGGCTTCAGCGCGGTGGCGTTGCCCTGCTCCTGGTCATGATGTCGATTGCCTTGTTCAACGACACATCGCGGCTCTTTCGGTTAACTATCTTGCCGGCCCTTTCCGCGCCGGATCAATTCACAGATGAACAAAAACTTCAGTCGCTTTCGCCTGCGTAGCGTTGCCGCACTGGTGGCCAGCACGCTGGCGGCCACGGCAGCCTGGGCCGTCGAGCCCTTCACCGTGCGCCGACATCCGCGTGGAAGGCCTGCAACGCGTGGAGCCCGGAACGATCTTCGCGTCGTTGCCGCTGCGCGTGGGCGACACCTACAGCGACGACCGCGGTTCCGCCGCCATCCGCGCGCTGTTCGATCTGGGGTTGTTCAAGGACGTGCGCATCGACGTCAACGGCAATGTGCTGGTGGTGATCGTCGAGGAACGCCCGACCATCGCCGACGTCGATTTCGTCGGCACCAAGGAATTCGACAAGGCGGCGCTGCAGAAGGCGCTGCGCGAGGTCGGCCTGACCGAAGGCCGGCCCTACGACAAGGCCCTGGCCGACCGCGCCGAGCAGGAGCTCAAGCGCCAGTACGTGAGCCGCAGCCTCTACAACGCGCAGGTCGTGACCACCGTCACGCCGATCGAGCGCAACCGCGTGAACCTGACCTTCACGGTCACCGAAGGCGACTCGGCGCGCATCCGCGAAGTGCACATCGTCGGCAACAAGGACTTCAGCGAGAGCACGCTGCTCGACCTGTTCGACCAGGACAGCGGCGGCTGGCTCAGCTGGTACACCAAGATCGAACCAGTATTCGCGCGTCAAGCTAATGCCGACCTCGAGACGCTCAAGAGCTACTACATCACGCGCGGCTACCTCGAGTTCCGCGTCGACTCCACGCAGGTCGCGATCTCGCCCGACCGCCAGGACCTGTCGGTGACGGTCAACATCACGGAAGGCGAGAAGTTCGTCGTCGCGGGCGTCAAGCTCGACGGCAACTTCCTCGGCCGCGACGAGGAATTCAAGACCCTGGTCACGATCAAGCCCGGCGAGCCCTACAACGGCGAGCAGGTCACGGCGACCACCAAGGCCTTCACCGACTACTTCGGCACCTTCGGCTACGCCTTCGCGCGCGTGCAGGCCAAGCCCGAGATCGACCGCGTCAACAACCGCGTGACGCTGGTGCTGCAGGCCGAGCCTTCGCGCCGCGTCCACGTGCGCCGCGTGAACGTCGGCGGCAACTCCCGCACGCGCGACGAAGTGATCCGCCGCGAATTCCGCCAGTACGAGGCTTCCTGGTACGACGGCGACAAGATCAAGCTCTCGCGCGACCGCGTGGACCGCCTGGGCTACTTCACCGAAGTGAACGTCGAAACCCAGGAGCTGCCGGGCTCGCCCGACCAGGTCGACCTGCTGATCACCGTGGCCGAGAAGCCCACCGGTTCGCTGCAGCTGGGTGCCGGCTACTCGAGCGCCGAGCGCGTCTCGCTGACCTTCGGCATCCAGCAGGAAACGTGTTCGGCTCGGGCAACTACCTGGGCCTGCAGGTCAACACCAGCAAGTCGAACCGCACGATCTCGGTGACCACCACCGATCCGTACTTCACCAAGGACGGCATCTCGCGCACGATCAGCGTCTATCACAACACGACCCGCCCGTACAACACGGCCGTCGACGGCGACTACCAGCTGGTCAACCAGGGCGCGTCGATCCGCTTCGGCGTGCCGTTCAGCGAACTCGACACGGTGTTCTTCGGCATCGGCGTGGAGCGCTATGCGTTCAATGCCAAGAACACCTACGCGTTCCTGACCCCGAACTCCTACCGCAGCTACTTCGGCTGCACGACGCGTCCGATCCCGAGCCTGGTGCCGGGCCTCAACTTCGACGTGATCGACGGCTGCTCGAACGACAGCGTCTGGGGCATCCCGCTGACCGTGGGCTGGGCGCGCGACGACCGCGACAGCGCACTGGTCCCGACCAAGGGCCGCCTGCAGCGCGCCAACCTCGAGATCGGTGTCGGCGGCGACATGCGGTACTTCAAGACCAACTACCAGTACCAGCAGTTCTTCCCGATCAACAAGCAGTACACCTTCGCGATCAACTCCGAAGTCGGCTACGGCAAGGCGTTCGGCGGCAAGGTCTACCCGATCTTCAAGAACTTCTACGCCGGTGGCCTGGGCTCGGTGCGCGGCTTCGAGCAGAACTCGCTCGGTCCGCGCGACCAGCCGCTGCTTGGCCAGACCGAAGGCGCCGCGCTCGGCGGCACCCGGAAGGCCATCTTCAACGCCGAACTCAGCACGCCGTTCCCCGGCGCCGGTAACGACCGCACGCTGCGCCTGTACGGCTTCTTCGACGCCGGCAACGTGTTCGGCTCGCGCTCGGCCGGCCTCACCGACGAACAGTGGAAGGCTTCGAAGAAGATCCGCGCCTCGGTCGGTCTCGGCATCAGCTGGATCTCCCCGCTCGGCCCGCTGCGGATCGCCTATGCCGTTCCGGTGCGCCAGCAGAAGGAAGTGCAGGACCCGAACACGGGCCTGATCCTGATCCCGAAGGATAGAATCCAGCGCCTGCAATTCCAGATCGGAACCTCTTTCTAATGACGCATTTGATTCGCGCCACGGCAGGCGCGTTGCTGATTCCCGCGATGGCATGGCTCGCGGCGCCCGCTCGGGCGCAGGCGCAGGAAACATTTCGTATCGGCTTCGTCAATCCCGATCGCGTGCTGCGCGAGGCGCAGCCCGCGAAGACGGCGCAGGCCAAGCTCGAGGCCGAGTTCCTCAAGCGCGAAAAGGACCTGACCGCGCAGGGCGATGCCCTGAAGGCCGCGTCCGAGAAGTTCGAGCGCGAGGCCGTGACCCTGCCCGAGAGCCAGCGTGCCGCGCGCCAGCGCACCCTGATCGAGCAGGACCGCGACTTCCAGCGTCGCCGCCGCGAGTTCCAGGAAGACCTCAACGCGCGCAAGAACGAAGAGCTGCAGCAGGTCTACGACCGTGCCAATCGCGTGGTCAAGCAGGTCGCCGAAGCCGAGAAGTACGACGCGATCCTGCAGGAAGCGATCTACATCAATCCGAAGCACGACATCACCGACAAGGTGATCAAGGCGCTCAACGCCTCGGTGAGCACGCCCTCGTCCGCTTCCTCGCCCACGGGCGGCAAGTAACGCCGCGTACCGGCGTGGCACTGCAGCTAGGAGCCATCGTTGACGCCCTCGGGGGCGAGCTTCATGGCGATGCGACGCTGTCCATCGAGCGCCTGTCCCCGCTCCAGAATGCACAGCCCGATGCGCTCAGCTTCCTGAGCCATCCCAAGTACCAGCAGGAACTCGCGGCCTCCAGGGCCGCCTGCGTGATCGTGTCGCCCGCGATGAGCGAGCCGGCCGCCGCGCGCGGCGCCTACATCGTCGCGCCCGATCCCTACCTCTATTTCGCACGGCTCACGCAGCTGTGGAAGGCGAGCCATGCGCGGCCCGAGGCCGAGCGCATCCATCCCTCGGCCGTGGTCCATCCCGAAGCTCAGGTCGATCCCACGGCCCGCATCGGCGCGCTGTGCGTGGTCGAGCGCGGGGCGCGCATCGGTGCCGGCACGGTGCTGAAGTCGCGCGTCACCGTGAGCGAGGACTGCACGATCGGCGAGCGCTGCCTGCTGCATCCAGGCGTGGTCGTCGGTGCCGACGGCTTCGGCCTCGCGCCGAGCAAGGAGGGCTGGGTCAAGATCGAGCAGCTGGGCGCGGTGCGCATCGGCAACGACGTCGAGATCGGCGCCAATACCTGCATCGACCGCGGCGCGCTCGACGACACCGTGCTCGAGGACGGCGTGAAGCTCGACAACCTGATCCAGATCGGCCACAACGTGCGCGTGGGCCGCAACACCGCGATGGCGGGCTGCGTCGGCGTGGCCGGCAGCGCGACCATCGGCGCCAACTGCACCTTCGGCGGCGGTGCCATCGTGCTGGGCCACCTGAGCGTGGCCGACGGCGTCCACGTGTCCGCCGCCACCGTGGTGACACGCTCCATCCGCAAGGCCGGCCAGTACACCGGCATGTTCCCCATCGATGACAATGCGACCTGGGAAAAGAACGCCGCAACGCTCAAGCAGTTGCACAGCCTGCGCGAACGACTGAAGGCGCTGGAGAAGGCTCCCCCCCAACAATGACGACGATGCAGGAACAGAAGACCACCATGACGACGACGCTCGACATCCATCAAATCCTCAAGCTGCTGCCGCACCGCTATCCTTTTCTGCTGGTCGACCGCGTGCTGGACATGGAGAAGGGCAAGCGCATCACGGCGCTCAAGAACGTGACCATGAACGAGCCGTTCTTCAACGGCCACTTCCCGCATCGCCCGGTGATGCCGGGCGTGCTGATGCTCGAAGCCATGGCGCAGGCCGCGGCGCTGCTGTCGTTCCGTTCGCTCGACATCGTGCCCGACGACAACACCGTCTACTACTTCGCCGCGATCGACGGCGCGCGCTTCAAGCGCCCCGTGGAGCCGGGCGACCAGCTCACGCTGGAGGTCGAGATCGAGCGCATGAAGGCCGGCATCTCGAAGTTCAAGGGCCGGGCGCTGGTGGGCAGCGAGCTGGCCTGCGAAGCCTCGCTGATGTGCGCGATGCGCCAGATCAACGCCTGACGATCGGCGCATGACGCAGGTTCATCCGACGGCCATCGTCGATCCCAAGGCCGAGCTCGACCCGTCGGTCGCGGTCGGCCCCTATACCGTGATCGGTCCGCATGTGCGTATCGGTGCGGGAACGGTCATCGGCTCGCACTGCGTGATCGAAGGCCACACGACCATCGGGCGCGACAACCGCATCTTCCAGTTCTCGTCGCTGGGTGCGGTGCCGCAGGACAAGAAGCACGCGGGGGAGCCGACCGAGCTCACGATCGGCGACCGCAACACGGTGCGCGAGTTCTGCACCTTCAATGTCGGCACGGTGCAGGATGCGGGCGTCACCCGCATCGGCGACGACAACTGGATCATGGCCTACGTGCACATCGCGCACGACTGCCAGCTCGGCAACCAGATCACGATGGCCAACAACACCACGCTGGCCGGCCATGTCCAGATCGGCGACTGGGTCACGGTCGGCGGGCTGGTGGGCATCCTGCAGCGCATGCGCGTCGGCGCGCATTCGATGATCGGTTTCGGCAGCCATATCGCGATGGACGTGCCGCCCTACATGGTGGTCGACGGCACCCCGCTCACGGTGCGCGGCGTGAACCTGGTCGGCCTGCGCCGGCGCGACTTCTCGGCCGGGCGCATCGCCGCCATCCGCGACATGCACAAGCTGCTGTACCGCCAGGGCAAGACGCTCGAGGAGGCGCGTGCCGGCATTGCCGCGCTGGCCGCCGAAACGCCCGATGCGGCCGCCGACGTGGCGCTGATGGACGGCTTCCTCGCCACCTCCACGCGCGGCATCGCGCGCTGAGTTTCCAGCAATGACATCCAACGGGCAGCGACGCTTCGCGCTGGTCGCCGGCGAAGCATCCGGCGACCTGCTGGCCGGGCTGCTGCTCGACGGCCTCACCGCGCGCTGGCCCGGCCTGCAGACCGCCGGCATCGGCGGCCCGCGCATGCTGGCGCACGGTTTCGAGAGCTGGTGGCCGCAGGAAAAGCTCGCCGTGCGCGGCTACATCGAGGTGCTGCGCCACTACGCCGAGATCGCGGGCATCCGGCGCCAGCTCAAGGCGCGGCTGCTGCGCGAATGGCCCGAACTCTTCATCGGCGTCGACGCGCCCGATTTCAACCTCGATCTCGAGGCCGGCCTGCGTGGCCGCGGCATGAAGACGGTGCACTTCGTCTGCCCGTCGATCTGGGCCTGGCGGCCCGAGCGCATCGAGAAGATCCGCGCCGCGGCCGACCACGTGCTGTGCATCTTCCCGTTCGAGCCCGAGCTGCTGGCCTCGCAGGGCGTGCAGGCGAGCTATGTCGGGCATCCGCTGGCCAACGTGATTCCCATGACGGTCGACCGCGCGGCGGTGCGCGCCTCGCTGGGCCTCGCGCCCGACGCCCAGGTGGTGGCGCTGCTGCCGGGCAGCCGGCGCTCCGAGGTCCGCTACCTGGCGGCCCGTTTCTTCGAGGCCGCCGCGCTGATGCGCAAGGCGCGGCCCGCGCTGCGCTTCGTGGCGCCGATCCTCCCGGGGCTGCGCGCCGAGGTCGAGGCGCTCTTGAAGGCCAGTGGCCTGGACGACGCGGTGACGCTGCTCGATGGCCAGTCGCATGCCGCGCTGTCCGCCTGCGACGTCACGCTGATCGCCAGCGGCACCGCCACGCTCGAGGCGGCGCTGTTCAAGCGGCCGATGGTCATCGCCTACAACATGAACAGCCTCTCGTGGCGGATGATGCAGCGCAAGCAGCTCCAGCCCTGGGTCGGGCTGCCCAACATCCTGTGCCGCGACTTCGTGGTGCCCGAATTGCTGCAGGAAGCCGCGTCGCCCGAGGCGCTGGCCCAGGCCACGCTCGAATCGGCTCGATGCCCCCGAGCGGGTGCGCGCGCTCGAGGCGCGTTTTGCCGAACTCCACGTGCAACTGCAGCGCGATACGCCGACACTGTGCGCCGATGCGATCCAGAAAGTTCTTGAAGGCTGAACAGGCGCCCCTGGCCTGGGACGCGCCCGGCCTGCTGGCGGGCGTGGACGAGGCGGGACGCGGTCCGCTGGCCGGGCCGGTGGTGGCCGCGGCCGTGATCCTCGACGACGAGCGCCCGATCCGCGGCCTGGCCGACTCCAAGACCCTGACCGCGCTGCAGCGCGAGCGGCTGCACGACCAGATCATGGCCAAGGCGCTGTGCTGCTCGATCGCGCAGGCCAGCGTGGAGGAGATCGACACCCACAACATCCTGCACGCGACCATGCTGGCGATGCGCCGCGCGGTCGAGGGCCTGCGCCTGAAACCGGCCAAGGTGCTGGTGGACGGCAACCGGCTGCCGCAGCTCGACGTGCTGGCCGAGGCCATCGTCAAGGGCGACGCGCGCGTGAAGGCGATCTCGGCCGCGTCGATCCTGGCCAAGGTGCACCGCGATCGGCTCTGCGAGCAGCTGCACCAGGAGTTTCCGCACTACGGCTTCGCGGGCCACAAGGGCTACGGCACGCCCGAGCATCTCGAGGCCCTGTTGCAGCATGGCGCCTGCGTGCACCACCGGCGTTCGTTCAGCCCGGTGGCGGCCGCGCTGGCGCGCATGACGCCGACGGTGCCGGTGGTCCAGGTCGAATCCACGCTCACCGCGGTTGCGGTGCAGACCCAGGTCGTGGCCATCGAACTGCGCCCGGCGCCCTGATCCGATGACCACGCCCGCCGGCCCGAGCCGCATCAGCTCGCGCGACAACCCATTGCTCAAGGACCTGCGCAAGCTGGCGCAGGACCCGGGCGCCTACCGCAAGCTGAGCCGCATCTGGCTCGAGGGCGACCACCTGTGCCGCGCCGCGCTGGCACGCGGCGTGACGCCGGCGGTGGCCGTGTTCTCGCTGTCCTTCTGGCCGCAGGCGCCCGCCGAATGGTCGCGCGATGCCGCCAAGACCGTGGTCGTCGACGACGAATTGCTGAAGGCGGCGAGCGGACTGGAATCGCCGGCGCCCATGGGTTTCCTGCTCGAGCTGCCCGAGCGGCCCGCGGTGCTGCCCGAGGCGCCGACCGTGGTGCTCGACCGGCTGCAGGACGCCGGCAACGTCGGTTCGGTGCTGCGCAGCGCCGCGGCTTTCGGCTTCCAGCAGGTGATCGCGCTCAAGGGCACGGCGGCGCTCTGGTCGCCCAAGGTGCTGCGCGCGGGCATGGGAGCCCATTTCGGCCTGCGGCTGATCGAGGGCGTCGATGCCGAGGCGCTCGAGGCGCTGGCGGTGCCGCTGGTCGCCACCAGCTCGCACCGCGGCGACTGGCTGCACGCGGCGAAGCTGCCGCATCCCTGCGCCTGGCTGCTGGGCCATGAAGGGCAGGGCGTGTCGGCCGTGCTCGAGGCGCGGGCCACGCACCACATCCGCATTGCGCAGCCCGGGGGGCGAGGAGTCGCTCAACGTGGCCGCGGCCGCCGCCATCTGCCTGCATGCGAGCGGCGCGGTCACCCTCAAAAGATAAGAAACATTCTCAGTTGCCGCCGGGTTCATGCCATTGACGCATGGCTGGTGTACGCGCTAGCGAATCTTCATGCCCCACGAGGCGAGAGGCCGCGGCCGCCGGGCTACAATCGGGGGCTTACTCGCAAATCAGCGTCGCCCGGCCGCATTCCACGCCATCTTCCCCTTAAGCAGCAGTCCCAAGGCTTCGAAGCCCGGGACGCCGGGCGACCGTAACCATCCGGAGAACCCAGTGCTTTTGTCTCTCAAGGGAAGTTTCCCGCCCGCCATCCTGGCGCTCGCAGACGGCACGGTCTTTCAAGGCAACTCGATCGGAGCCACCGGCTCCACCGTCGGCGAAGTGGTGTTCAACACCGCGATGACCGGCTACCAGGAAATCCTCACCGACCCGAGCTACTGCCAGCAGATCGTGACGCTCACGTATCCGCACATCGGCAACTACGGCGTCAATCCCGAGGACATCGAAGCCGACAAGATCCATGCCGCGGGCCTCATCATCCGTGACCTGCCGCAGATCGCCTCCAACTTCCGCCATACCGCGACGCTGTCGCAGTACCTGGTGGAAGGCAAGACCGTCGCCATCGCCAACATCGATACCCGCAAACTGACCCGCCACCTGCGTACGCATGGCGCGCAGAACGGCTGCATCCTGGGACTGGCCGAAGGGGAAGCGGTCACCCAGGCGCTGATTGACAAGGCCATCGCCGCCGCCAAGGCCGCGCCGAGCATGGCCGGCCTCGACCTGGCGAAGGTCGTGTCGGTCAAGCAGACCTACGAGTGGACCGAGACCGAGTGGAAGCTGGGTTCGGGCTACGGCGTGCAGATCACGCCGCGCTTCCACGTCGTGGCCTTCGACTACGGCGTCAAGAAGAACATCCTGCGCATGATCGCCCAGCGCGGCGCGCGCATCACCGTGGTGCCGGCGCAGACGCCCGCGGCCGACGTGCTCAAGCTCAAGCCCGACGGCATCTTCCTGGCCAACGGTCCCGGCGACCGGAGCCCTGCGACTACGCGATCAGCGCCGTCAAGGAACTGATCGAGACCGGCATCCCGACCTTCGGCATCTGCCTGGGCCACCAGATCATGGCGCTGGCCTCGGGCGCGAAGACCTTCAAGATGAAGTTCGGCCACCACGGCGCGAACCACCCGGGTCAAGGACCTCGACAGCGGCCGCGTCAGCATCACGAGCCAGAACCACGGTTTCGCGGTCGACGAGAAGTCGCTGCCGGCGAACCTGCGTCCCACCCACGTGAGCCTGTTCGACAACACGCTGCAGGGCCTGGCGCGCACCGACAAGCCGGCTTTCTGCTTCCAGGGCCACCCCGAAGCCTCGCCCGGCCCGCACGACATCGGCTATCTGTTCGACCGCTTCACGGCACTCATGGAAAAGAACAATACGGAAAAGACGGAGAAAGAGAATGCCTAAGCGCACAGACCTCAAATCGATCCTCATCATCGGCGCCGGCCCGATCATCATCGGCCAGGCCTGCGAGTTCGACTACTCCGGCGTGCAGGCCTGCAAGGCGCTGCGCGAGGAAGGCTACAAGGTCATCCTGATCAACAGCAACCCCGCGACGATCATGACCGACCCGGCCACGGCCGACGTCACCTACATCGAGCCGATCACCTGGCAGACGGTCGAGAAGATCATCGCCAAGGAGCGTCCCCGACGCGATCCTGCCGACCATGGGCGGCCGAGACCGCGCTGAACTGCGCGCTCGACCTCTGGCACCACGGCGTGCTCGACAGCGTACCAGGGCGCGGCCACCGGCAAGCCGGTCGAGCTGATCGGCGCCACGCCCGAGGCCATCGACAAGGCCGAGGACCGCCTGAAGTTCAAGGACGCGATGACCAAGATCGGCCTGGGCTCGGCGCGCTCGGGCATCGCGCACTCGATGGACGAGGCCTGGGCGGTGCAGAAGAGCGTGGGCTTCCCGACCGTGATCCGCCCGAGCTTCACGCTCGGCGGCACCGGCGGCGGCATCGCCTACAACTCGGAGGAGTTCGAGACCATCTGCAAGCGCGGCCTCGAGGCCTCGCCGACCAACGAGCTGCTGATCGAGGAATCGCTGCTCGGCTGGAAGGAGTACGAGATGGAGGTCGTGCGCGACAAGGCCGACAACTGCATCATCGTCTGCTCGATCGAGAACCTCGACCCGATGGGCGTGCACACCGGCGACTCGATCACCGTGGCGCCCGCGCAGACGCTGTCCGACAAGGAATACCAGATCCTGCGCAACGCCTCGCTGGCCGTGCTGCGCGAGATCGGCGTCGACACCGGCGGCTCGAACGTGCAGTTCTCGATCAATCCGAAGGACGGCCGCATGGTCGTGATCGAGATGAACCCGCGCGTGTCGCGTTCGTCGGCGCTGGCCTCGAAGGCCACCGGCTTCCCGATCGCCAAGGTCGCGGCCAAGCTGGCCGTGGGCTACACGCTCGACGAGCTGCGCAACGAGATCACCGGCGGCGCCACGCCGGCCTCGTCGAGCCCTCGATCGACTACGTGGTCACCAAGATCCCGCGCTTCGCGTTCGAGAAGTTCCCGCAGGCCGACTCGCGCCTCACCACGCAGATGAAGTCGGTGGGCGAGGTGATGGCCATGGGCCGCACCTTCCAGGAATCGTTCCAGAAGGCGCTGCGCGGCCTCGAGGTCGGCGTCGACGGCATGAACGAGAAGACGCAGGACCGCGAGGTGCTCGAGAAGGAACTGGGCGAGCCCGGCCCCGAGCGCATCTGGTACGTGGGCGATGCCTTCGCCCAGGGCCTGAGCGTGGACGAGGTGTTCGCGCTGACCAAGATCGACCCGTGGTTCCTGGTGCAGATCAGGAGATCGTGAAGATCGAGCTCGAGCTCGAGACCAAGTCGCTCGACGACATCGACAAGGACACGCTGCTCGCGCTGAAGAAGAAGGGCTTCTCCGATCGCCGGCTCGCCAAGCAGCTGAAGACCACGGACACGGCCATCCGCGAGAAGCGCCGCGCCCTGGGCGTGCGCCGGTCTACAAGCGCGTGGACACCTGCGCGGCCGAGTTCTCGACCGACACCGCCTACATGTACTCGACCTACGAGGACGAGTGCGAGGCCGATCCGTCGGACAAGAAGAAGATCATGGTGCTCGGCGGCGGTCCCAACCGCATCGGCCAGGGCATCGAGTTCGACTATTGCTGCGTGCATGCAGCGCTCGCGATGCGCGAGGACGGCTACAGACCATCATGGTCAACTGCAATCCCGAGACCGTGTCGACCGACTACGACACCTCGGACCGCCTGTACTTCGAGCCGCTGACGCTCGAGGACGTGCTCGAGATCGTCGACAAGGAAAAGCCGGTCGGCGTGATCGTGCAGTACGGCGGCCAGACGCCGCTGAAGCTCGCGCTCGACCTCGAGGCCAACGGCGTGCCGATCATCGGCACCTCGCCCGACATGATCGACGCGGCCGAAGACCGCGAGCGCTTCCAGAAGCTGCTGCACGAACTGCAGCTGCTGCAGCCGCCGAACGCCACCGCGCGCACCGAAGCCGAGGCCCTCGAGAAGGCAGCGGCACTCGGCTATCCGCTGGTGGTGCGCCCGAGCTACGTGCTCGGCGGCCGCGCGATGGAAATCGTGCACGAGCAGCGCGACCTCGAGCGCTACATGCGCGAGGCGGTCAAGGTCAGCAACGACTCGCCGGTGCTGCTCGACCGCTTCCTCAACGACGCCGTCGAATGCGACGTCGACTGCCTGCGCGACGCCGAGGGCCAGACCCTGATCGGCGGCGTGATGGAGCACATCGAGCAGGCCGGCGTGCACTCGGGCGACTCCGCCTGCTCGCTGCCGCCCTACAGCCTGTCGGCCGAGACCGTGGCCGAGCTCAAGCGCCAGAGCGCCGCGATGGCCAAGGCGCTGAACGTGGTCGGCCTGATGAACGTGCAGTTCGCGATCCAGCAGAAGGACGGCAAGGACACGATCTACGTGCTCGAAGTCAATCCGCGCGCCTCGCGCACCGTGCCCTACGTCAGCAAGGCCACCGGCATCCAGCTCGCCAAGGTGGCGGCGCGCTGCATGGCGGGCCAGTCGCTCGCGTCGCAGGGCGTGACGAAGGAAGTCACGCCGCCGTACTTCAGCGTGAAGGAGGCCGTGTTCCCGTTCGTCAAGTTCCCGGGCGTGGACACCATCCTCGGCCCCGAGATGAAGTCGACCGGCGAGGTGATGGGCGTGGGCAAGACCTTCGGCGAGGCCTTCGTGAAGTCGCAGCTCGGCGCCGGCACGCTCCTGCCGAAGTCGGGCAAGGCCTTCATCTCGGTGAAGAACAACGACAAGACGCGCGCGGTCGAGGTCGCTCGCGGCCTGGCGCAGCTGGGCTTCGTGCTGATCGCGACGAAGGGCACGGCCGCGGCCATCAACGCCGCGGGCATCGAGTGCGCGACGGTGAACAAGGTAACCGAAGGCCGCCCGCACATCGTGGACATGATCAAGAACAACGAGATCGCGCTGGTCATCAACACGGTCGAGGAGCGCCGCAACGCGATCACCGACTCGCGCCAGATCCGCACCTCGGCGCTGCTGGCGCGCGTGACCACCTTCACCACGATCTTCGGCGCCGAAGCCGCGGTCGAAGGCATGCGCTACATGGACGACCTCGACGTCATCTCGGTGCAGGAGATGCACGCGCAGCTGGCCGCGGCCTGAGCCTCGCGATGGAAACGCAGCTCGTCGAACTGGCACTGGACGACTGGAGCGCGGCCACGCCCAACGAGGCGTGGATCGCCGCGCTCGAGGCCGGCAAGGTGCTGTACTTCCCGCGGCTGGGCTTCGAGCTGCTGCCGCAGGAGCGTGCGCTGCTCACGCCCGCGCTGCTGTCGCCCGACGTGCGCAACATCAGCCTCGACGCCAACGGCAGGCTCAAGGGCGCCGTGGGCGACGAGGCGGTGCAGCAACTCGCGGCCGGCATGGTCGGGCGCTTTCGGGCGCAGGCGCAGCAGCTGATCCACGGGCTGCTGCCGCACTACGTGGCCGCGCTGCGGCTCGCGCCCACCAGCTACCGCCCGGCGCAGGTCGAGACGCGCGTGCAGTCGTGGCGCGCCGACGACCGGCGGCTGCACGTCGATGCCTTCCCTTCGCGGCCCAACTACGGCGAGCGCATCCTGCGCGTGTTCACCAACGTCAATCCCGACGGCGCGCCGCGCGTGTGGCGCGTGGGCGAGCCCTTCGAGGACATCGCGCGCCGCTTCCTGCCGCGCGCCAAGCCCTATGCGCGCTGGCAGGCCAGGCTGCTGCAGGCGCTGCACGTGACCAAGTCCTTCCGCAGCGAGTACGACCACCTGATGCTGCAGCTGCACGACGGCATGAAGTCGGACCTCGACTACCAGAAGACCTCGCCGCAGGAGAACGCGGAGTTCCCGCCCGGCTCGGTCTCGGGTGTGCTTCTCCGACCAGACCTCGCACGCGGTGATGGCCGGGCAGTACATGCTCGAGCAGACCCTGCACCTGGACGCGGCGAAGCAATACAATCCCGCTTCGAGCCCGCTCGCCATCCTGAGCCGGCTGACCGGACGAACTCTCGTTTGAGAGCCTTCCCCCATCGACCGCCGAACGGCAGCGTTCGGCGGTTTCGCTTTATGGAGAACGATATATGGCGACAACCATCCCCATCACCAAACGCGGCGCGGAAAAGCTGCGCGACGAACTGCGCCGCCTCAAGACTGTGGAGCGGCCCGCGATCATCAATGCGATCGCCGAGGCACGCGCCCAGGGCGACATCAGCGAAAACGCCGAGTACGAAGTCGCCAAGGACCGCCAGGGCTTCATCGAGGGCCGCATCCTCGAGATCGAGGGCAAGCTCTCGGCCGCGCAGGTGATCGACCCGACCGAGCTCGATGCCGGCGGCAAGGTGGTGTTCGCCTCGACGGTCGAACTCGAGGAAGAGGACAGCGGCGATCCGGTCAAGTACCAGATCGTGGGCGAGGACGAGGCCGACCTGAAGCAGGGCCTGATCAACGTGTCGAGCCCGATCGCGCGCGCGCTGATCGGCAAGGAAGAGGGCGACAGCGTCGAGGTGCAGACGCCCGGCGGCCTCAAGCGCTACGAGATCGTGGCGGTCAGCTACCTCTGAGCGGCATCGCGATGAAAGACCGTGTCGCGCTGATGCTGGCCGCCCTCTGGTGGGGCAGCCTCACGACCATCGGCTTTCTCGTCGTGCCGATGCTGTTCGCGCGGCTCGGCAATCCCTCGGTGGCGGGCAACTTCGCGGCGCAGTTGTTCGAGGCCCAGAGCTGGATCGCGCTGCTGTGCGGACTGATCCTGCTGATCCATTTCCGCGCCAAGGCCGACGACGGCATGACCCCGCCGATGCTGACGGCCCTGTTCCTGGTGCTGGCCGCCATGCTGCTCGCGCTGTTGCAGCAGTACGCCGTGGCGCCGCGCATCGTGGCACGCGACAACCTCAAGCTCTGGCATTCGGTGGGCAGCGGGATGTACCTGGTGCAGTGGCTGTGTACCAGCGTGCTGCTCTGGCGCATGAGCGGCGGCCAGCGGCCGCGCTGAAGTCCGGGAGGAGGACCTACTCGGTCCAGTGCTCGGCAACCCAGTGCGCCGGGCGGATGTAGCGAAAGCGCCGGTTGCGCCGGCCGGCCAGCGCATCGGGCGGGTTGACCTCGCCGTGAAACACCATGATCCGCGCGTCCCGCGGCACGAACGGCGCCTTCCAGTAGTTGGCGGGCCAGGCCGGGATGCCGTGGTACTTGAAGCTCGGGCACCAGCCGTCGGGCCAGTAGGCCAGCTTGCCCTGCTTGTGCAGCACGTCGGACAGGTAGGTCTGCTCGTTGCGGTAACGGGCCTGCACCTCGTCGAGATGGTCGCGGAAGTAGCCGAGCACGTCGGCGTGCGCGCCGAGCTCGAAGCGGTAGACCGACGAATTGCCGGTGATGCGGCCGCGCCGCCAGAAGCGGTCGTAGTCGCGGATGATCAGGAAGTCGCCGGGCTGCTCGAAGAAGGCGTCGAGGCTGCCGACGATCACCACGTCGAGATCCAGGAAGAGGGCGGTTCCGCGCAGCCCGTGCAGGTCGGCCTCGAAGGTCGTCAGCTTCTTCCAGGCGCCGTCGCGCTGGCCCGGCGCCAGGTGCAGGTTCAGCGGCGGGATCGGCAGGCAGGTGACTTCGGGCCGCACGCCCTGGCCGTCGTCGGTCAGGCAGACGAAGCGGAAATCGCCGCTCAGGTGGCGGCGCACCATGGCGTAGAGGCGATTGACGTACTCGGGGCCGTACTTGGCGCCCCACTTCATGCAGAGGATATGGCGCACGGCGCCCTGTGCTGGCGCCAAGCTCAGTCCGCCTGGTTGCGCTTCTTGGCCGACAGCGGCCGCTTGGCCTTGGCGCGCTTGATCGTGCCGCCGGGCGTGAGGCGCTGGTTGCCGAGGACGCGCAGGGTCTTGATCTCGGGGCGCTGGCCGCCGCGCTTGCTGTACTTGACGATCTTCACGTCGCGCGGGCCGGGCATGCGGTCCTCGTCGACGACGCGTTCCTTCTCGGGCTTCGGACGCCACAGCACCAGCAGCTTGCCGATGTGCTGGATCGGGGCGGCATCGAGCTCGTCGGCCAGCTCCTGCAGCATCGCTTCGCGCGCGGCGCGGTCGTCGGAGAAGACGCGCACCTTGATGAGGCCGTGGGCCTTGAGGGCCGCATCGGCCTCTTTCTTCACGGCAGGGGTGAGCCCGTCGCCACCGACCATGACGATCGGATCCAGGTGGTGAGCTTCGGCGCGGTGCACCTTGCGCTCGGCAGGGGTAAGTTGAATGGCGGGCATCCCCGTATTATCGGACGTAGATCAGCACCTCCACGAGCCGAACCGCCAGCCCCCGTAGAAACCGGGGCCCGGCACCCAGGCCAATCCATGAGCACCAAGGCGAAGCCCAAGAAAGTCAACAAGGCGTGGTTGCACGACCACATCAACGATCCCTACGTGAAACTGGCCACGAAGGAGGGCTACCGTGCCCGCGCGGCCTACAAGCTCAAGGAAATCGACGAGGCGCTGGGCCTCGTCAAGCCCGGCCAGCTGGTGGTCGACCTCGGGTCGGCCCCCGGCGCCTGGAGCCAGTACGTGCGCCGGCGCATGTCGCCGGGCGGGGCCGCCACGGGCGCGCTCGAGGGCACCATCGTCGCGATCGACATCCTGCCCATGGAGCCGATCGAGGGCGTGAACTTCCTGCAGGGCGACTTCCGCGAGGACAGCGTGCTGGCGCAGCTCACCGAGGCGTTGGGCGGCCGCAAGGCCGACGTGGTGGTCTCGGACATGGCGCCCAACCTCTCGGGCATCGAGTCGGCCGACGCGGCGCGGATCGCCCACCTGATCGAGCTGGCCATCGATTTCTCGCAGCACCACCTCAAGCCCGAGGGGGCGCTGGTGGCCAAGCTGTTCCACGGCAGCGGCTACGACCAGCTCGTGAAGCTCTTCAAGGCCCATTTCCGCACCGTGAAGCCGTTCAAGCCCAAGGCTTCGCGTGACCGTTCGTCCGAGACCTTCATGGTCGGGATCGGCCTGAAAACCGGCGTCTGATACGCGTTGATACCGAAAACCCCCCAAACCCTTGTCAGGCTATGGCTGCTTTAGGGAAATCCGAGCTTTTCGCAGCTTGAAAAGCCTAAAATGGGGCGCAACTGCGTACCCAAGCGCGTATTTTCATCTTCCCGTCACGCGCTTTCGACTGGAGCTTCGTTTGAACAATCAGTGGTTTTCCAAGGTTGCCGTCTGGCTTGTCATCGCGATGGTGTTGTTCACTGTGTTCAAGCAGTTCGACACCCGCGGCGCCGCCGGTGCAGGCAATATCGGTTATTCGGACTTCCTCGAGGAAGTCCGTGGCAACCGCATCAAGAGCGCCACGATCCAGGAAGGCCAGGGCGGCAGCGAGATCGTCGCGATCACCAACGACGACCGCAAGATCCGCACCACGGCCACCTACCTCGACCGCGGCCTGGTCGGCGACCTGATCGCCAACAACGTCAAGTTCGACGTCAAGCCGCGCGAAGAGGGCTCCCTGCTCATGACCTTGCTGGTCAGCTGGGGTCCGATGCTGCTCTTGATCGGCGTGTGGGTCTACTTCATGCGACAGATGCAGGGCGGCGGCAAGGGCGGTGCCTTCAGCTTCGGCAAGAGCAAGGCGCGCATGATGGACGAGAACAACAACACCGTTACCTTCGCCGACGTCGCGGGCTGCGACGAGGCCAAGGAAGAGGTGCGCGAAGTCGTCGACTTCCTCAAGGACCCGCAGCGCTTCCAGAAACTCGGCGGCCGCATTCCGCGCGGCCTGCTGCTGGTCGGCCCGCCCGGCACCGGCAAGACCCTGCTGGCCAAGTCGATCGCCGGCGAAGCCAAGGTCCCGTTCTTCTCGATCTCGGGTTCCGACTTCGTCGAAATGTTCGTCGGCGTGGGCGCGGCCCGCGTGCGCGACATGTTCGAGAACGCCAAGAAGAACGCGCCCTGCATCATCTTCATCGACGAAATCGATGCGGTGGGCCGCCAGCGCGGCGCCGGCCTCGGCGGCGGCAACGACGAGCGCGAGCAGACCCTCAACCAGATGCTGGTCGAGATGGACGGCTTCGAAACCAACCTCGGCGTGATCGTCGTGGCCGCGACCAACCGTCCCGACATCCTCGACGCCGCGCTGCTGCGTCCGGGCCGTTTCGACCGCCAGGTCTACGTCACGCTGCCCGACATCCGCGGCCGCGAACAGATCCTCGGCGTGCACATGCGCAAGGTCCCGCTGGGCCAGGACGTGAATCCGAGCGTGATCGCGCGCGGCACGCCCGGCATGTCGGGTGCCGACCTGGCCAACCTCTGCAACGAAGCCGCCCTGATGGCCGCCCGCCGCAATGCGCGCGTGGTCGAGATGCAGGACTTCGAGAAGGCCAAGGACAAGATCTTCATGGGCCCCGAGCGCAAGAGCATGGTCATGCCCGAGGAAGAGCGCCGCAACACGGCCTACCACGAGTCCGGCCACGCCCTCATCGGCAAGCTGCTGCCCAAGTGCGACCCGGTCCACAAGGTCACGATCATTCCGCGCGGCCGCGCCCTCGGCGTGACCATGAGCCTGCCGGCGCAGGACCGCTACAGCTACGACCGCGAGTACATGCTGAACCAGATCAGCATGCTGTTCGGCGGCCGCATCGCCGAGGAAGTGTTCATGCACCAGATGACCACCGGCGCGAGCAACGACTTCGAACGTGCCACCAACCTGGCGCGCGACATGGTCATGAAGTACGGCATGAGCGATGCGCTTGGCCCGATGGTCTACGCCGAGAACGAAGGCGAAGTGTTCCTGGGCCGCTCGGTGACCAAGACCACGAACATGAGCGAGCAGACCATGGAAAAGGTCGACTCCGAAGTGCGCCGCATCATCGACGACCAGTACGCGCTGGCGCGTCGCCTGATCGAAGAGAACAGCGACAAGATGCACGCGATGGCCAAGGCCTTGCTCGAATGGGAAACCATCGACTCCGAGCAGCTCGACGACATCATGGCCGGCAAGGAGCCGCGCCCGCCCAAGGACTGGACGCCGCGCACGCCCCCCTCGGGCAGCAACGGTGGCGGCAACGGCGGCACGCCGGCCGTGAATCCGGAACCTTCGCCGACCGCCGCCTGAGAAGTGCGTCTGGCATCAAACAGCAACGGGGCCTCAGGCCCCGTTTTCCATGTTCGGGCCCTCGTGGCCGCATGACGATGCACCTCGCCATGTCTTCCTGGCAGACCTCCCGCTTCACGATCGACCTCGCGCAGCCGCGCGTGATGGGCATCGTGAACGTCACGCCCGACTCCTTCTCCGACGGTGGCGCCCATGCCTCCACCGCGGCCGCGCTGCGCCACTGCGAGCAGTTGCTGGAGGAGGGCGCCGACATCCTCGACATCGGCGGCGAATCCACCCGGCCCGGCAGTCCCGCCGTGCCGCTCGAGGCCGAACTGGCGCGCGTGCTGCCGGTGGTGCGCGAGGCGGTGAAGCTCGGCGTGCCGCTCTCCATCGACACCTACAAGCCCGAGGTCATGCGCGCGGTGCTCGACCTCGGCGCGGACATCGTCAACGACATCTGGGCGCTGCGCCAGCCGGGCGCGCGCGAGGCGGTTGCCGCGCATCCCTCGTGCGGCATCTGCCTCATGCACATGCACCGCGATCCGCAGACCATGCAGGCCGCGCCGATGGACGGCGAGGTCGTGCCGCAGGTGCTGGACTTCTGGCGCACGCAGCTCGACGCCCTGGCCGTGCTCGGCATCGCGCCCGAACGCATCGCGCTCGACCCCGGCATCGGCTTCGGCAAGACCGTGGCGCAGAATTTCGCGCTGCTGGCCCGGCAGCGCGAGCTGCTCGGCGCGGGCCATCCGCTGCTGCTGGGCTGGTCGCGCAAGTCCTCGATCGGCGCCGTCACCGGCATCGAGCAGGCCGCGCAGCGCACGGTGCCCAGCGTGGCCGCCGCCGTGCTCGCGGTCGATCATGGTGCTGCCATCGTGCGCGTGCACGATGTGCGCGACACGGTCGCCGCGCTCGCGGTCTGGCGCGCGATGAAGGCCGCCGCATAGCCATCGGATCGCCACGGCAGCCGGGCCAGGTTTCCTCAGAAATATTCCTTCAAACATCCCGAGAAAAGACAAGAACATGACTCGCAAGTACTTCGGCACCGATGGCATCCGTGGCACCGTCGGCCGTTCGCCGATCACCGCCGATTTCGTGCTGCGCCTCGCGCATGCGGTGGGCCGCGTGCTCAAGAAGACCGAGGCCCGGCCCACCGTGCTGATCGGCAAGGACACGCGCATCTCGGGCTACATGCTCGAGTCGGCGCTCGAATCGGGCTTCAACTCGGCCGGCGTCGACGTGGTGCTGCTCGGCCCGCTTCCGACCCCGGGCGTGGCTTACCTCACGCGCGCGCAGCGCGCCAGCCTCGGCGTGGTGATCAGCGCGAGCCACAACGCCTATCCCGACAACGGCATCAAGTTCTTCAGCGCGCAGGGCACCAAGCTCAGCGACGAGTGGGAGCTCGCGGTGGAAGCCGCGCTCGAGGAAGACCCGGTCTGGGTCGAGTCGGCCGGCCTGGGCAAGGCGCGCCGACTCAACGACGCGGCCGGCCGCTACATCGAGTTCTGCAAGAGCACCTTCTCCAACGACCTCACCTTGCGCGATCTGAAGCTGGTGGTCGACGCGGCCCATGGCGCGGCCTACCAGGTGGCGCCCGACGTGTTTCACGAGCTGGGTGCCGAGGTGCAGAGCATCGGCTGCACGCCCGACGGCCTCAACATCAACGACGGCTTCGGCGCCACGCACCCCGAGGCCCTGATCGCCGCCGTGACGGCTCAGAAGGCCGACTACGGCATTGCGCTCGACGGCGACGCCGACCGGCTGCAGCTGGTCGATGCCAGCGGCCGCCTCTTCAACGGCGACGAACTGCTCTACCTGATGGTGGCCGAGCGCATCGCGCGCGGCAGCAAGCCGGCCGGCGTGGTCGGCACCTTGATGACCAACAAGGCGGTCGAGGTGGCACTGCGCGGGCAGGGCATCGAGTTCGTGCGCGCCAAGGTCGGCGACCGCTACGTGCTCGAGGAGCTCGAGAAGCACGGCTGGCTGCTGGGCGGCGAGGGCTCGGGCCACTTGCTGGCGCTCGACTGCCACACCACCGGCGACGGCATCGTGAGCGCGTTGCAGGTGCTGCAGGCCTGCGTGCGCAGCGGTAAGAGCGTGGCGCAGCTGCTCGAGGGCGTGACGCTGTTCCCGCAGACGCTGATCAACGTGCGCCTGGCGCCCGGTCAGAACTGGAAGGACAACGCGGCGCTGGCCAGCGAAACGAAGCGCATCGAGGCCGAACTCGGCGACTCGGGCCGCGTGCTGATCCGTGCCAGCGGCACCGAGCCGCTGCTGCGCGTGATGGTCGAGGCACGCGATGCGCAGGTGGCCGAGGCCAGCGCCCGGCGTCTCGTGGCCACGGTGGAAGGCGCGAAGTGACGATCGAGGTCGTGCTCGTCGACTACCGCGACCCCGCGCAGGCCGCGGCGCTCGTCGAGCTGCTCGATGGCTACGCGCGCGATCCCGCCGGTGGCGGCACGCCCCTGAGCGCCCAGGTGCGCGCCAACCTGCCGGCCGCGCTCGCGGCCAGGCCGCAGGCCTTCAGCGTGCTCGCCTACGACGACGGACAAGCGGTCGGCCTGATCAACTGCGTCGAAGGTTTCTCGACCTTTGCCTGCCGTCCGCTGGTGAACGTGCACGACGTGGTCGTGGCGTCCAGCCACCGCGGCCAGCGGCTCGCGCAGCGCATGCTCGAGCGCGTGGAGCAGGAGGCCCGTGCGCGCGGCGCCTGCAAGCTCACGCTCGAGGTGCTGTCGGGCAACGTGTCCGCGCGCAAGGCCTACGAGCGCGAAGGCTTCGCCGACTACCAGCTCGACCCGGCCTTCGGCAGCGCGATGTTCATGCAGAAGAAGCTCTGAGATTCGTTCAGATAGGCAGCGAATCCAAAAACCTTCCTTGGGCTTGCAACCTCCGTTGATGATTTTTTGCGAATCAATTCGCAGAAAAAGGGTGAGTCCTCTTAAAAGGCTTTGAAGAAGCCGGTGTAGGATGCCACATCCATTCATAGAGCTTGCAAACAAGCCGAAAGGGAGTGAGTCATGATGAAAGATTGGTGCGTACGCGCGCTCAGTCGCGACAGTGCCCGTCGGCAGTCGGATGGTCATGCGGAATCCAATAATCCCCTAAACCATTTGATGCCTCGCCTGAAGTTGCCGGCTCTGCGCGAATTCAAGCGTTGCTTCCTGTTATTGGCTGTCCTGCCTTTTTCATCAAATGCAACGGGCTCGAATTACTCTGCGATCGCTCTGGCCGATCTTGCACGGGCGCAACAGGTTCTCCGTGATGCCCATCCGGCAGTAGCGCTGAAAACAGACCGGCCGTTCAACGATTGGTTTGTTCGAGGTTATGACGATGCCGAGAAACTTGCAATGCGGGCTGCAAACGCGCGGCAGGTATTGGCGGCGGTCCGCTATTACCTATCCGGTTTTCGCGACGGTCATGTGGCCGTCTGGGATCCGAACGCCTCCAGCAAGACAATGTGGGCCGGCTGGACCGCGCAGTGGAGGAGTGGCGAATGGCGGGTCGTGCGTGCCGCTTCAGGATGGCCCACTCCGTTGCCAGAGAAAGGGGCCATCCTGATCGCCTGCGATGGACTGAAACCATCCGAATACATAGATACCCACATCGCGCCTTTCGTGGACCGGCGCACCGGCTTGGAATCCGTTCTGGACAGGCTCGCACTGCTGCTTTCGAATCGAATTCCTCGTGACGGCATCTGGGAAAGAGAAAAACCGTATAGCTGCACTTTTGAGTCGAATGGGGAAACCCGGGAATATCGGCTCGATTGGAAAGCTTCGGATGCAGGAATTTATTCCTCGAACAGGCAACGACCCCGCACGGGCGTTGAGCCTTGGGGGAAGAATCGCTATTGGATCTATGCGCAGCAGTTCCTGTCTTCGGATTTGGAAAAAAACGAAATGGAAGACGCCATTTTGGCCATTCTGAGTGTTCCGGCGAAAGCCGATGTCGTCGTATTCGATGCGCGCGGAAACAACGGTGGAAGCAGTCTCTTCGGCTATCAACTGCTGGCGGCACTGATGCGACGAGATACACCAAATCTGGAAAGTGGTGCGCAAGCGTGGTGGCGTCCATCTCGAATTTCGGTGGATTGGTTTGCGCGCCTTGCGCGCGATGAATTGGCGCGCGCGGGGCCGCAGAGCGTCAGATACAGGAAGATTTCGGAGATGGAAAAATTCCTGAAAGAGGCGCATCAGAAATCCGGGCCCGATGTATTGGTTTCCGACGGTGCGATTGAAGGAAGCCAGTACCCGTCGCCTCCCGAGGGAGATTCATTCAAGGGTCGCGTCGTTTTATTGACGGATAAAAACTGCGCGAGCGCTTGCCTGGATTTTTCGGATCTGGTGCTCGCAGTTCCGGGCGCTTTGCATGTCGGTGAAGCGACCAGCGCGGACTCCGACTATCTCGACATCGCCGTGGTCGATCTGCCGAGCGGCTTGCAAATGGCCGTTCCCCAGAAGGTCTGGATCGGTCGGAGCCGAAAAGCAAACGAACCTCTCATCCCCGAGCACCTATTCGGGGGCGATATTCACGATACGCCATCGCTCCGCGCCTGGTTGGAGCCATTGCTGTAAGGCTTGAAGAACAGGTGGTCTGCCGGCGCCTTGCCACGATGGCGAGCTCTTGCTGCGCGGGAGTGGGGCTATCGAGCATCCTGTCATCCAAAAGCACAAAGCCCTCGCCGAGAGGCGAGGGCTTGAGGTTAGCCAGCAATCCGAGGGCGCGAAGATCGCGCCCTTTGCTTTTGGGAAAGCCGCCCGCTCAGAAGCGCGTGACCGGCATCTCCGCCTCGGCCTTGCCCGGCGCGTACTTGCCCAGCTCCCACTTGGCGATCGCGTTGCGGTGCACTTCGTCCGGGACCGTCGGCGAAGCGCAGGGTGCGCGCGCCGGCATAGGCGTAGGCGAGCGGGAAGTCGTCGCACATGCCGCCGCCGCCATGCACCTGCATGGCCCAGTCGATCACCTGGCAGGCCATCGAAGGCGCCACCACCTTGATCATCGCGATCTCGTTCTTCGCGACCTTGTTGCCGGCCACGTCCATGAGCCAGGCGGCCTTGAGCGTGAGCAGGCGGGCCATGTCGATCTTGCAGCGCGCCTCGGCGATGCGTTCCTGCGTCACGGTCTGCGAGGCCACGGTCTTGCCGAAGGCGATGCGCGACGAAGCGCGGCGGCACATCAGCTCGAGCGCGCGCTCGGCCAGGCCGATCAGGCGCATGCAATGGTGGATGCGTCCGGGGCCGAGGCGGCCCTGGGCGATCTCGAAGCCGCGGCCTTCGCCGAGCAGGATGTTGTCGACCGGCACGCGCACGTTCTCGAAGTACATCTCGACGTGGCCGTGCGGCGCGTCGTCGTAGCCCATCACGTTGAGCGGGCGCACGATGCGGATGCCCTTGGCATCGGCCGGCACGATCACCATGCTCTGCTGCGAATGCTTGGGTGCCTCGGGATCGCTCTTGCCCATGGTGATGAACACGGCGCAGCGCGGGTCGGCGGCGCCCGAGATCCACCACTTGTGGCCGTTGATGACGTACTCGTCGCCTTCGCGCGTGATGCGCGTCGAGATGTTGGTCGCGTCGCTCGAGGCCACGTCGGCTCGGTCATCGCGAAGGCCGAGCGGATCTGGCCTTCGAGCAGCGGCTTGAGCCAGCGTGCCTTGATGGCGTCGGAGCCGTAGCGCGCGATGGTCTCCATGTTGCCGGTGTCGGGCGCCGAGCAGTTGAAGGCTTCAGACGCCCATGGCACCCGGCCCATGATCTCGGCCAGCGGCGCGTATTCCTGGTTGGTGAGGCCGGCGCCGTCGTAGCCCGAGGCGGCCGCGCTGTCGACGGGCAGGAACAGGTTCCACAGGCCCTGGGCCTTGGCCTTGTCCTTGAGCTTCTCGACGGTCTTGAGCGCGGTCCAGCGCTTGCCGGCGGCCGTGTTGGCCGCGAGTTCGGCGCTGTATTCGGCTTCGGCGGGATAGATGTATTTCGTCCATGAACGCGCTGACGCGTTTCTGGAGGTCTTTGGTCTTGGCCGAGTATTCGAAATCCATGGGGGTCTCCGTTGGGGGTGAAGGGCGGGCGGCTCGGGTGGTGCCTAGCCGCCGGTACGGCCGTGTGCGCACAGGGTGCGTTGTGCGTTTCGTGAGCGCACGAGCGGGCCGGGCCTCCCCCGCGAGGGGCGGCGGATCACATGCCGGAGGGCGACGTGAAAGGCCGGGAGGCTCATGCTCGCTGCGCGAATTGCCAGGCCATTTCGGCCATGGGACGGGCACCGCGGCCCGAGGCCACGGCTTGCTCGCTCGATGCGGTGCCGGCCTCGACCCGCTTGGCAATGCCTTGCAGGATCGCGGCCATGCGGAACAGGTTGTAGGCCTGGTAGAAGTTCCAGTCGGGCGCCAGCGCCTCGGGCGTGGTGAGGCCGGTGCGCTCGCAGTACTTGCGGATGTATTCGCTCTCGGTCGGGATGCCCAGGCTCGCGTGGTCGAGGCCCGCGATGCCGCGGAAGGTCGCGCCCGAGATGTGCCAGGACATGCAGTGGTAGCTGAAGTCGGCCAGCGGATGGCCCAGTGTCGACAGCTCCCAGTCGAGCACCGCGATCGCGCGCGGCTCGGTGGCGTGGAACATCAGGTTGTCGAGCCGGAAGTCGCCGTGCACGATCGAGGTCATGTTCTCGTCGCGCGCGCTCGCGGGCATGTGCGCCGGCAGCCACTCCATCAGCTTGTCCATCTCGGGGATGGGCTGCGTGATCGAGGCCACGTACTGCTTGCTCCAGCGGCCGATCTGGCGCTCGAAGTAGTTGCCGGGCCTGCCGTAGTCGGCGAGGCCGCGCTCGGCGTACTTCACCGTGTGCAGCGCGGCTATCACGCGGTTCATCTCGTCGTAGATGGCGCTGCGCTCGGCATTGCCCATGCCCGGCAGCGACTGGTCCCAGAGCACGCGGCCCTGCATGAACTCCATCACGTAGAAGGCGCGGCCGATCACGGCCTCGTCCTCGCACAGGCAGTGCATGCGCGGCACGGGCACGTCGGTGCCGGCCAGGCCGCTCATCACCTTGAACTCGCGCTCCACCGCATGCGCGGAGGGCAGCAGCTTGGCGACCGGGCCCCGGCTTGGCGCGCATCACGTAGCTCTGCGTGGGCGTGACCAACTTGTAGGTCGGGTTGGACTGGCCGCCCTTGAACATCTCGACCGTCAGCGGGCCCTTGAAGCCCTCGAGGTTCTTCTCGAGCCAGGCCGACAGCGCGTCGACGTCGAAGGCGTGCTGCTGCGACACCGCGCGGGTGCCGACGAAGTTCGAAAAATCCTGGCTCATGCTATCGATCCGATTCCGAGACGCGCATCAGTGCCGCGCGATCGAGCACCACCAGTCCGGCCGGCTCGATGCGGATGATGTCCTCGCGTTCCATGGTCTTGAGTTCCTGATTCACGCGCTGGCGCGAGGCGCCCAGCAACTGCGCGAGTTCTTCCTGCGCCAGCTGCAGGCCGATGCGCATCTGGCTGCCGTCGTCCAGGTTGGGCACGCCGTAGCTGCGCACCAGGTGGATGAGCTGCTTGGCGAGCCGCGCGCGCAGCGGCAATGTGTTGAGGTCTTCCACCAGCCCGAACAGCGTGCGGATGCGCCGTGCCTGCAGGCGCATCAGCGCCTCGTAGAGCTCGACGTGCGCGGCCAGGATCTTCTGGAAGTCGGCGCGCGCCACGCACAGGATGGTGCTGTCGCCATGCGCATAGGCGTCGTGCGTGCGCCGGTCCCCGTCGAACATCGCCACGTCGCCGAACCAGATGCCCGGCTCCACGTAGGTCAGCGTCACCTGCTTGCCCGAGACGGCCGTGGAGCTCACGCGCACCGCGCCCCTGGCACAGGCGATCCAGTGCTCGGGCGGATCGCCGCGCGCGGCGATCAGGTCGCCGTCCTTGTACCGTCTGACGAATGCGCATCGGAGGATGTCGTGCCTGAGCGAAGGGGAGAGGGAAGAGAACCAGCGACCACTGTTGATCGCTTCACGTTCTTCGATGGTAAGAATGGGGTCGTCCATGGTCTGTCCTGTCGGCGACTGAAAGGCGTAGGGTTGTCACGGGAGCGACGCGAGGCGCCGCCGCCCGTCACGCGTACTCACTCGTACTGGGGCTTCTTCTTCTCGAGGAAGGCGGCGATGCCGATGCCGGCATTGGCGTGGTGCAGGTTGCGCACGAAGTGATCGCGCTCCTGGCTCAGTTGCGACGAGAGCGTGGCGCCGCGGCCCTCGCTCAGCAGTTCCTTGATGCTCGCGAGCGAGTTGGGCGCGCGCTCGTCGAGCTTGGCGGCCAGCGCGAGCGCACCGGCCAGGGCCTGGCCCGGATCGCTCAGCGTGTTCACCAGGCCCAGCGCATGCAGGCGCTCGGCGCCGATGCGCTCGCCGTTCATCAGCCATTCGCTCGCGAGCTGGCGCGGCAGCATCTGCGCGAGATGCCAGCTCAGGCCGCCGTCGGGCGACAGCGCGACGTTGCTGTACGAGGCGGCGAACACCGCGTCGCGCGCGGCCACCACGAAGTCGCAGGCCAGCGCGAGCGAGAAGCCCGCGCCCGCGGCCGGACCCTCGACGGCCGCGATCACCGGCTTCGGAAAGGTGCGGATCGAATCGATCCAGTTGTGCAGCCCCTCGATGCTCTCGGCCTGCACCGAGCGCTCGCGCTGCCGGTTGGCCTGCAGCCGCTGCAGCGAACCGCCGGCGCAGAACCACGGGCCTTCGCCCACGATGACCACGCTGCGGATCTCGCTGCTGTTCTCGGCGCCGTTGAGCGCCTCGATGCCGGCGGCATAGATCTCGGACCGAGCGCGTTGCGCTGGCTGGGATTGGCGATCGTCAGCACCATGGTGCGACCTTCGCTCGTGCTCTCTGAGTTCGGCGGTCATGTCGCGGCTCACTCTTCCTCGTGCAGCAGGCTCAGGCCCAGCGCGCCGCGGCGGCGCAGCCACGGGCTCGGGCGATAGCGCGGATCGCCGTAGACGGTCTGCATGTTGAACAGCACCTCGAGCATGTTGGTCGGTCCGTAGAGGTTGCCCATGGCCAGCGGGCCGCGCGGATAGCCGAGGCCCAGTTGCACCGCGGTCTCGAGGTCGCCCGGCGTGCACACGCGCTGCTGGCACATGTCGGCGGCGATGTTGACGATGGTGCCGATCACGCGCTGCGTGACGAAGCCGCCGCTGTCGCGGATCACGCTCACGGCCTTGCCGTCGCGCGCGAACAGGGCGTGCGCGGCGTCGCGCATGTCGCGCCGCGTGGCGGGGTTGGTGGCGAGCACGCGGCGCTTGCTGGCGGCGTCGTCGATCAGCATGTCGATGCCGACGGTGCGCGTGGCATCGAGGCGGTCGACGGCCGCGACCGTGGTGACGTCGAAGCCCAGCGGCGCGACCAGGATCAGCGACTGCGGCGCGGCGGAGGCGCCGCTGTCGATCTGCGCGCCCAGCGTGTTGACCAGCCGCAGCAGTTCGGCGCGGCGCGCCGCGCGCGGCGAGACCCACACGGCGGGCAGCGTATCGACCTTCGGCGCCGGCGCCTCGGGCGCTTGCTGCATCACTCCGTCCTCGTAGCGGTAGAAGCCTTCGCCGGTCTTGCGGCCCAGCGCGCCGGCCGCGAGGCGCTGCGCGGTGATCACGCTCGGGCGGTAGCGCGGCTCGTCGTAGTACTGGCGGTAGATCGATTCCATCACCGGATGCGAGACGTCGAGCGCGGTCAGGTCCAACAGCTCGAAGGGGCCGAGGCGGAAGCCCGCCTGTTCGCGCAGGATGCGGTCGACGGTCACGAAGTCGGCCACGCCTTCGCCCACGATGCGCAGCGCCTCGGTGCCGTAGCCGCGGCCGGCGTGGTTGACGATGAAGCCCGGCGTGTCCTGCGCCTGCACCGCGCTGTGGCCCATCTGCGTCGGCATAGCCAGCGAGCCGGCCGCAGACCTCGGGCGCGGTCTTGAAGCCGGCCACCACCTCGACCACCTTCATCAGCGGCACCGGGTTGAAGAAGTGGAAGCCCGCGAAGCGCTCGGGGTGCTTCAGGCCGGCCGCGATCGCCGTCACCGACAGCGAGGAGGTGTTGGTGGCCAGCGTCGCATCGGGCGCGACGATGGCTTCGAGCTCGGCGAACAGCTTGCGCTTGACCTCGAGGTTCTCGACCACGGCCTCGATCACGAGATCGCAGCCGGCCAGCGCCTGCGCCGACTCGGCGATCCGTACGCGCGCGATCTGGGCGTCGCGCGTGGCCTCGTCGATGCGGCCCTTCTCGTGCAGCTTGTTCCATTGGGCGACGATGGCATCGCGCCCACGCGCCGCGGCGCCTTCGAAGCTGTCGAGCAGCAGCACCTCGCTGCCGGCCTGGGCCGCGATCTGGGCGATGCCGCGGCCCATGGCACCGGCGCCGACGACGCCGATCCGGGTGTAGTTCACTGTCATGTGTGGCTGGGGTTTTTCAAAGGTTGAGAGATCTCTGGCGGGCCGCCCGCGCGTGCGCGCACGCCGGCCGCTGCAGCAGCGATTTTGCAGTCTGGCGGGAGCAGGGTTTCCCCGGTGTTTCTCGGGGAGGCTTGCGGGAGCCGGTGCGACCGGGTTTCGCCGCGCCGGTCAGGCCGTCCGGCGGCTGCGGTCGATGCCCGCGCTGAGCACCATGGCCACCAGCAGCAGCGCGAGCCCGACCCAGCTCATCCAGTGCATGGCATCGCGCGCCAGCAGCCAGCCGCCGAGCGCGGCGCCGAAGGCCTGGCCGATGTAGATGCCCGAGCTGTTGAGCGCCACCGAGCCCGGCGCCAGCGCGGGCGCAAGGCCAACCAGCCGCGCCTGCTGGGCCGAGTTGGTCGAGAAGCAGCCCAGGCCCCAGGGCGAGACCACCACCGCGATCCAGAACAGGCTGTCCGCCAGCGGCCAGAGCGCCAGGCTCAGCGCGATCAGGCCCGTGGTCACGAGCACCATGCGGCCGGCGCCCGCGCGGTCGATGATGCGGCTCACGACCATGTTGCCCCAGCAGGCCGCAGGCGCCGAACCAGCCCCACATCAGGCTCAACTCGGTGGCGTCGGCGCCGAAGCGCTGCTTGAGGATCGGGCCGAAATAGCTGAACAGCACGAACTGGCCCGCGCCCTGCAGCGCGGTGATCGACACGATGCCCATCAGCACCGGGCTGCGCAGCACGCGCGCCCAGGCCGCGGCCGTGAGCGCCACCGGCCGGATGCCGTTGGGCAGCGTGAGCCACACCGAGATCGCGCTCACGACGCTGAGCGCCGAGATCGCGAGGAAGGCCGCGCGCCAGCCGAAAATGGCCGCCGATCAGCGCGCCGATGGGCAGGCCCAGCACCGAGGCCATCGACCAGCCGAGGAAGACGAAGGTGACCGCGCGCCCGCGCTGCTCGGGCGGCACCAGCACTGCCGGCGCAGGCGGCGGCCTGGGGCGTGAAGATGGCCGGCGCGATCACCGCGAGCATGCGCACCGGCAGCAGGGCGCCGAAGCTCGGCATGAAGACCGACACCGCGTGCCAGGCCGCGTACCACAGCATCGTGAGGGCCAGCAGCCGGCGCCGGTCCCAGCCGGCCACCGCGGCCGCGAGCAGCGGCGCACCCAGGCAGGTGACGAAGGCCGCGGCCGTGATCAGCTGTCCCGCGGTGGCGGCGCTGACGTCGAGCGAGACGCTGATTTCGTTGAGCGTGCCCGGCACCACCATCACCCCGGTGCCGATCACGAAGTTGCCGGCGAGCAGCGCCCAGAGTGCGCCCCTCGGCGCCGGCTGGCTCACGGCTTCACCGCCGGACCTGCAACGCCCCGGGGTTGACGATGTTGGTGGGGTTGCCCTTGATGAAGCTCACGACGTTGTCGAAGGCCTGGCCGAAGTACATCTCGTAGCTCTCCTGCTCCACGTAGCCGATGTGCGGCGTGCAGATGCAGTTCTCGAGGCGCAGCAGCGCATGGCCCTGCAGCGGCGGCTCGCTCTCGAACACGTCGATCGCCGCCAGACCGGGACGGCCGCGGTTGAGCGCCGCGAGCAACGCATCGGACTCGACCAGCTCGGCGCGCGAGGTGTTGACGAACAGCGAGGTCGGCTTCATGCGCGAGAGGTCCTCGAGCGTGATCAGGCCGGTGGTTTCGTCGTTGAGCCGCAGGTGCACCGACAGCACGTCGGCCATCGCGAAGAACTCCTGGCGGCTCTGCGCCACCTGGAAGCCGTCGGAACGCGCCTTGGTGCAGCTCGCCTCGCGGCCCCAGATCACCACCTGCATGCCGAAGGCCTGGCCGTAGCGCGCCACGAGCTGGCCGATGCGGCCGTAGCCCCAGACGCAGAGCGTCTTGCCCTTGAGCACCGAGCCCAGCCCGAAATTGGGCGGCATCGAGGCCGACTTGAGCCCCGACTGCTGCCAGGCGCCATGCTTGAGGTTGCTGATGTACTGCGGCAGCCGGCGCATGGCCGACATGATCAGCGCCCAGGTCAGCTCGGCCGGCGCCTGCGGCGAACCCGACCCCTCGGCCACCGCGACGCCGCGCTCGGTGCAGGCGGCCACGTCGATGTGGCTGCTGATGCGGCCCGTCTGCGAGATCAGCTTGAGCTTGGGAGTTTCTCGATCAGCTGGCGCGAGATCTGGGTGCGCTCGCGGATCAGGACGATCACGTCGGCATCCTTGAGACGCACCGAGAGTTGGCCGATGCCCTTGACGGTGTTGGTATAGACCTTGGCTGCGTAGGCATCGAGCTTCGAAGCACAGTGCAGCTTGCGCACCGCATCCTGGTAATCGTCGAGGATCACAATATTCATGGCATGCCATTGTGCCTCGCAGCATGGAATCGGCGCGCCGGTGAACGTTTGGATACGGCCCCCGGGCCCCCAAGGGCGAAAACGGGGCAAAGGCGAAAGAAGGGCCGCGAAGAATGGGCAAAGGGCGATGTTGGCCCGCAGAGTGCCCTGGGCCCGAGGCGTCGTGCCCACGCGATCGAGCGATCGCGCGAGCCGAGCCTTGCTCCCTCAATGCAGGTGCACGGGGCGGGGCGACACGGCGGTGGTTTCGAGTGCCTCGAGCGCGGCGAGCCGGTCGAGCTCGGCGCACACATCCGCCATCCGGCCCGAGATCACCACGCGGTTGCTGTTGCGCGCGCCGCCCTGCTGGCGGTCGACGAGTCGTACCACCCGCAGCGGACGCGAGGGTGCCTGCGCCACGGCCGCGGGCGCGACGGCGTTGTGCCCGCTGTCGCCGCGTGCGACGCTCGACGGCCGTACCGACACATAGCGCAGCTCGCTGGCGCAGAGGTCGTCATCGCGACGGTGCGCGGGGCGGGCGGGCAGCCAGCGGCTCGCGAGCGACTGCAGCGGCATCCAAAGATCGACGAAGGTGAGGAGGGCGATTCCCATGTGAACTCCAAGAAGGTTTGAGGTTGAACACAGGCAGGATTCGTTGTCATCGGGCGCAGCAGGGTGATGGCGACAAAGCGCCATACGCCCGCCACCTGCGGCGACCGGATGGGGGATGCGTGGTGCGGATCCGCGATGCGGCTCGGCGATGCGGACCGCCCAGCCGGCTCGGCGTGCCTACATCAGCATGGTGTTTCGGATCAGGCCGACCGCGAGGCCTTCGATTTCGAAGGGTTCGCCGGGCTGGACGACGATGGTCGGGTAGTCGGGGTTCTCGGCGTGCAGCTCGATCACCTGCTTGTTGCGCTTGAGGCGCTTGACGGTCACCTCGTCGCCGAGGCGCGCCACCACGATCTGGCCGTTGCGCGCTTCCTTGGTGGCCTGCACGGCGAGCAGGTCGCCGTCCATGATGCCGGCGTCGCGCATCGACATGCCCGCGCACCTTGAGCAGGTAGTCGGGCTGGCGCTGGAACAGCGTGTTCTCGACGTAGTAGGTCTGGTCGACGTGCTCCTGCGCGAGGATCGGCGAACCGGCCGCGACACGGCCGATGAGCGGCAGCGCGAGCTGGGCCATGCCGGGCAGCGAGAGCGAAAACTGGCTGTTGCGCGACTCGGCCAGCGAGCGCAGCGCATCGCCCTTGAGGCGGATGCCGCGCGAGGTGCCGCTCACGAGCTCGATGACGCCCTCGCGGGCCAGGGCCTGCAGGTGTTCCTCGGCGGCATCGGCGGAGCGAAAGCCCAGCTCGCTCGCGATTTCGGCGCGGGTCGGCGGCGCCCGGTACGGGCGATGGCGCTCTGGATCAGATCGAGGATCTGCTGCTGGCGGGCGGTAAGCTTCACGGCGAACTGCATGGTGGTTCCTTGCGGCACTGGCTGAACATCCAGTACCTGTATTTTTAACCAGTTTTTCAAAGTTGGCAAGCCATGGTGAATTCATCCCTCTCGATCCACGGCGCGTGGTGGTGCTCGGCACCGGCGGCACCATCTCGGGCCGCGCGGCGAACAGTGGCGACAACATCGGCTACACCGCCGGCGAGGTGGGCGTGGCCGACCTGCTCGGCGGCATCGAGGCGCCCGCGGGCGTGACGCTGGCGGCCGAGCAGGTGGCGCAGGTCGACAGCAAGGACATGTCCTTCGCGATCTGGCGCGCGCTGGCGCTGCGCTGCGCCCATTGGCTGGCGCAGCCCGACGTGGCCGGCGTGGTGATCACCCACGGCACCGACACGCTCGAGGAGACCGCCTTCTTCCTCCAGTCGGTGCTGGCACCGCGCAAGCCCATCGTGCTGACCTGCGCCATGCGCCCGGCCTCCGCGCTGTCGCCCGACGGTCCGCAGAACGTGCGCGATGCGATCGCCGTGGCCGCGACGCCGGGCGCGCAGGGCGTGAGCGCGGTGTGCGCGGGCACGGTGCTCGGTGCCTTCGACGTGCAGAAGGTGCACAGCCTACCGGCTCGATGCCTTCGACGCCGGCGACGCGGGGCCGCTGGGCTACGTGGAGGAGGGCGCGGTGCGGCGCGTGCGCGACTGGCCGGCGTCGGAAGCGGGCGCGGCCCTCGACCGCCTGCCCGAGGACGAAGCCGCGTGGCCGCGCGTGGAGATCGTGATCAGCCACGCGGGCGCGAGCGACGCGGTGATCCGTGCCTTGCGCGCCGACGGCGGCGCCACTTCGCCGCTGCGCGGCCTCGTGCTGGCGACCACCGGCAACGGCACGCTGCACCACGCGCTCGAGGCGGCGGCGCTCGAGGCGCAGGCGGCCGGCATCGCGGTGCTGCGCGCCACCCGCTGCACGCAGGGACGCATCCTGGCCAAGCCGGGCGACACGCTGCCCGACGCGGGCGCGCTGACGCCGGTCAAGGCGCGCATCGCGCTGACGCTCGCGCTGCTTTGAAGCCGGGCCCCAAAGAAAAAGCCGCGTCGCGGGCCCCGGGGGCCCGCACGCGGCTTGCGATTCGAGCCGGGGCTCAGCTGCTCAGTGCGGCCAGTGCGCGCTGGGTGATCTCTTCGACCGTGCCCACGCCCTGGATGGCGCGGTACTTCGGCGCGGCGGCCGGATCGGCCTTGGCCCAGGCCGAGTAGTAGTCGACCAGCGGACGCGTCTGCTGGCTGTAGACGTCGAGCCGCGTGCGCACGGTCTCTTCCTCGTCGTCCTTGCGCTGGATCAGTTCCTCGCCGGTCAGGTCGTCCTTGCCTTCGACCTTGGGCGGGTTGAACTTGAGGTGGTAGGTGCGTCCCGAGGCCGGGTGCGAGCGGCGGCCGCTCATGCGTTCGATGATGTCGCTGAAGGGCACGTCGATCTCGAGCACGTAGTCGAGCTTGACGCCCGCGGCCTTCATCGCGTCGGCCTGCGGAATGGTGCGCGGGAAGCCGTCGAACAGGAAGCCTTCGGCGCAGTCGGGCTGGGCGATGCGTTCCTTCACGAGATTGATGATGAGGTCGTCGCTGACCAGCGCGCCCGCATCCATCACGGCCTTGGCCTGCAGGCCCAGCGGCGTGCCGGCCTTGACGGCGGCACGCAGCATGTCGCCGGTGGAGATCTGCGGAATGCCGTACTTCTGGCAGATGAAGGCCGCCTGCGTGCCTTTGCCCGCCGCCCGGGCGCGCCCAACAAAATCAGTCTCATGGTGTCCTCGGAGGGTTCTTGGATTTGTGTCGCGTCGCGCACGCAGCCCTCGATAAAGACAGAGTGCGGCGGACGGAATTGCGTCGAGGATAGCACGCGGCCCCGTGAACAATTTCGCCGGACACCGAAGGCGCCGACGGCGAAAAAGCAGTACTTAGGACTTCTTGACCCCCAAAGGCAGCTCTTCGTAGACTGATCCGGAAAGTTAAAAGAAGAAACAAAGATGACGCCATCGTGTCCACGATCCGGCGCCTCATCGCATCACGGGACCCATCCAACTTCATGCCCATTGCTTCCTCGCAGGCCGGCTGCATCCTCGACGCCAGCTGTGCGACCATGCCCACGCTCGGAGGCCGGCCGGCCCTCCAGCCGGTGTCCATCGACGGCGAGGAGGGGCTGAGCCGGCTCTTCCGCTACAGCCTGGTGCTCGCGACGCCCGAAACCCCGGGCCACAGCCCACGCCAGGCGGCCAACGTCAACATCAAGCCGATGGTGGGCGAGACGCTCACGGCCCACATCGTGCTAGACGGCCGCCCCGGCGCGGGTGGCAGCAAGCGGCACATTTCCGGGCTGGTGACGCGCATGCGCTTCCTGCGCCTGGAGAACCGTCGCGCCCTCTACGAGGCGGTGATCGAGCCCTGGCTGACCCTTGCCGTGCGTACCAGCGACTACCGCATCTTCCAGAACAAGAGCGTGCTCGAGATCGTGCAGGAGGTGCTCGGCAGCTACGGCTTCGCGTTCGAGCTGCGCGCCACGCAGAGCTACCCGGCGCGCGAGTTCCAGGTGCAGTACGGCGAGAGCGACTACGACTTCGTGGCGCGGCTGCTGCACGAGTGGGGGCTGTACTACTACTTCGAGCACGCCGAGGATTCGCACAAGCTGGTGATCGTGGACGACATGTCCTCGCACCAGCCCTACGCCAACGCCGCCTACCGCAAGGTGCCGTTCCGCGGCGCCGACGAGACCATCGCCGAGGAGCATTGCGACAGCTTCCAGGCCGCCGAATGCCTGCAGAGCGGGCGCTGGGTCACGGACGACTTCGATTTCCAGCGGCCGAAGGCGCGGCTGCAGCAGGTCAGCGCGATGCCGCGCAAGACCGCACAGAGCGACCGCGAGCGCTACGGCTGGCCCGGCGACTACATGGTCGAGTCCGAGGGCGAGCAACTGGCGCGCGTGCGCATGCAGGAGGCCGGCGTAGGCGGCGAGCGCGCCAGCGGCTCGGGCAACCTGCGCGCCGTGGTGCCGGGTTGCCTGCTCGAGCTCGAGCGCCATCCGCAGGACGAGGCCAACCGGCAGTACCTCGTGACCGACGCGCGGCTGCACCTGCAGGACGTGGGCGACGCGAGCGACCAGCAGGGCTTCGAGTGCCGCGTCGACTTCGAGGTGATTCCGACCAGCAAGGTCTTTCGTGCCGACGCACCCACCGTGCCGCGCCCGCGCACCACCGGCCCGCAGACCGCGATCGTCACCGGCCCGGCCGGGCGCGAGCTCTGGACCGACCAGTACGGCCGCGTGAAGCTGAGCTTCCACTGGAACCGCACCTGCTCGAAGGACGAGAACAGCTCGTGCTGGATACGTGTCTCGTCGCCCTGGGCCGGCACCAACTTCGGCGGCATCCAGATCCCGCGCATCGGCCAGGAGGTGATCGTCGACTTCGAGAACGGCGACCCCGACCGGCCGATCGTCACCGGCCGGGTCTACAACGCCGACAACATGCCGCCGTGGGAGCTGCCCGCCAACGCCACGCAGAGCGGGCTGCTGTCGCGCAGCTCCGAAGGCGCGACCGACGCCAACGCCAACGCCTTTCGCTTCGAGGACAAGAAGGGCGCCGAGCAGGTGTGGCTGCATGCCGAGCGCAACCAGGACATCGAGGTCGAGCACGACGAGAACGCACTGGGTCGGCCACGACCGCGCCAAGACCATCGACCACGACGAGACGGTGCACGTGGGCCACGACCGCACCGAGACGGTGGACCACGACGAGACCATCACGGTGCACAACGACCGCACCGAGACCGTCGACGGCAACGAGCGCATCACCATCCACAAGAACCGCAATGAGCGGGTGGAACAGAACGAGACGATCTCGATCGGCGAGAACCGCAAGGAGGACGTGGGCCTCAACGAGACCATCAAGATCGGCGTCAACCGCACGGAGACGGTGGGCAACAACGAGAAGGTGAAGATCGGCGTCAACCAGAACCTCACGGTGGGCTCCAACAAGCAGGAGACCATCGGCCTGACGAGCCTGAAGAACGTGGGCATCGCGCAGATGACCAACATCGGCGCGGCCTACAACCTCAACGTGGGCGCGACGTGGATGAGCAACGTGGGCTTCCTGCACACGCACAACGTCGGCTCCCGCTACGCGACCACCGTGGGCACCAGCTATTCGCTGAGCTCGGGCAAGACGGTCAGCGTGAACGCGGGCAGCACCATGGTGCACCAGGCCGGCGACGAGCTCACGCTGGTGTGCGGCGCCTCGTCGATCACGCTCAAGTCGGACGGAACCATCGCCATCCGCGGCGACCGCATCCAGGTCAACGGCGCCACCGTCGTCGACATGGACGGCCAGCACATCCACATGAACTGACGATGGCCATCGCCCTGATCAACGAGACCCCGTACCCCGCCTTTGGATTCGACACCGAGCTGTACGACGAGAAGGAATACCACAGCCTCGCCGCCAAGGCCACCTTCGCGATCACGGCCCAGGGTCTGTCGCCGCTGGAGGAACAGCCGCCGCTCAACATGGCCGACCGCTACGCGGGCGAGCCGGGCGCGTCGAGCCTGCTGCAGCCCAGCGACCTGATCCCGTTTCGCGAGCGCACCGACGTGCTGGTGACCGGCGAGGCCAGGGCGCCCGGCGGCGAACCGGCCCACGGCTGGCTCGCGCACGTGCAGGTGGGGGCGCTGCGCAAGTCGCTGCAGATCACCGGGCCGCGCCACTGGCGCTACCGCGCCATGGGAGGCTGGGAGCTGTCGCATCCCTCGCCGGTGCGCGGCGTGCCGCTGCTCTACGAGCATGCCTTCGGCGGCGAGCACCCGAGCGGCGACGACGCGCCGCGCGATGCCTGGCTCGCCAACCCGGTCGGCGTCGGCTTCGGCGGCCGGCTGCGCGGCGAACGCGGCGAGCGCTGGGAGCGCGACCGCGAATGGCCGGCGCCGCAGCTGCTGTCGCCCGACGAGACGCTGGCCGCCGCGCCCGGGCGCCACTACCGCACCCTCAACTTCGCGCCCGTGCCCGGCGACTGGCAGCCGCGCGTCTCGCGCATCGGCACCACCGACGAGGCCTGGCGCAAGCAGGTTGCGCCGCACCTGCCGCGCGACTTCGACCTGCGCTACTTCAATTGCGCGCCCGACGACCAGCAGACCAACGGCTACCTGCGCGGCGACGAGGACGTGGAGCTCGAGGGCCTGTTCGAGGCCGTGCGCGGCTTCCGGCTGCCGGCGCTCAAGGCCACCGCGCTGATGGCGGACCACGACGGCATCGTCGTGCCGCTGGACATGGACCTGTCGACGCTCCACATCGACCTCGACCAGGGCACGCTGGCGCTGGTCTGGCGGCTGACCACCGGCGCGCAGGACTGGTCGCAGGCCAGCCTCAGCATCATGGAGCGCTGAACGCATGGCCGCACCCGAGCAGGCGGAGAAACGCCACGAACACTTCGCGCTGGCCAAGGCGCCCGACTGGAAATACACGCCGCTCAAGCCCGACAAGGGCGTGCCGGTTCCCTACTGGACGATCTCGTACTTCGACGAGTCGGTGAAGACCGCCAACCGTTCCGACGGCCGCACCAACGAGTACTTCCTCGACCGCTCGCGCGTGCCGGTCAGCCGCGGCGGCGAGGCCGGCAAGGGCAAGGGCGTCATGTCGGGCACGTACATGGACGAGTTCGAGCCCAAGGAGTGGTCGCAGACGCTGCACATCGACGGCGGGCTGGCCGTGTTCAACGGCCACACGGGCACCATCAACAAGGGGAACGCGCCGGCCAAGGTCTACACCAGCATCAACCCCGAGCAGGCGATCGCCGACAAGGCCTGCTGGGAGCAGATGAAGACCAACATGGCCGCGCTCGGCGTGGCCAGCAAGGACCGAATGTTCGCGGACCCTGCGGGCTGCGGCAAGGACGTGCTCTCGGGCGCCTGGAACACCATCACCGGCGACGTGGCCGCGGTGGGCGACATGCTCGGCAGCGTGTGGGGCGGCATCAAGGCCTTCTTCTCCGATCCGCTGGGCTCGATGGGCAGCGCGGTCGACGGGCTGCAGAAGTTCGGCACCCAGGCGGTGGAGGCGGGCAAGCAGGTGGTGGGCGTGATCAATGGCCTGCGCGACGGCTCCATCACCATGGACGACCTGCTCGACTTCGCGGCCGACATGCTGCAGGACCAGCTCTGCGAGATCGCGGCCCAGGTCGAGGAGATGGTCAAGCAGGGCAAGGGCTGCGAGGCCGTGGGCGTGATCCTCGGCCAGACGGCGGAAGCCGTGGCCGTCTCGCTGGCCACGGCCGGCGTGGGCGCGGCGGCCGGCGGCGCGACCAAGGCCGCGCAGCTGATGGCCAAGGCCGGCATCACCAAGGGCGACGACATCGCCGCGGCGATCCGCAAGCTCAAGGAGTTCAAGAAGAAGCACAAGGAGCGGCCGCACGAGGGCGGCGAGCCGCATCCGCGCCGGCTGGCGGATGGGGAGGACTCGAGCACGCCGGGGGATGGACGATCGCCGCCGTGCGTGGTGTGCCCGCTCGTGGCCCATCCGGTGAACCCGGTGCTGGGTTGCAAGGTGCTGGCCGACGGCATGGAGCTGGACTTCGAGCTGCCCGCGCTCATGCCGCTGGTCTGGCAGCGCACCTACACCTCGAGCAATGCGCGTTCGGGCTGGTTCGGCCAGGGATGGGCGCTGAAGCTCGACGCGCGCATCGAGACGCGGCGCACGCCCGGCGGGCGGCGGCTCGTGCTGATCGATGAATACGGCCGTGAGGTGATGTTCCCGCTGCTCGCGCCGGGAGGGCGCCACTACAACGAGTTCGAGCAATTCGCGCTGAGCGCGCCCGACGCGGACCACCTGGAACTGCTCGGCCCCGCCGGCAGCCCGCGCCTGGTCTTCGGGAAGGCCGGCGCGCGCTATCTGCTCGAGGCCATCGTCGACCGCAACGACAACGCACTACGCATTCGCTATGGCGCGCAGAGCCTGCCGGTGCGCATCGAGGACAGTGCCGGCAGGGCGTTCCTGCCGGTCTTCGAGACGCTGGCCGGCGGGGCCGTGCGAATCCGCCGGGTCGCGCTCGAGCGCGCGGCGGGCCAGCCGCCGGTCACGCTGGTGACCTACGACTACAGCGCCGAGGGCGACCTGGTCCGGGTCGTCGATCGCAGCGGCCATGTCGCGCGCGAGTTCGAGTACATCGAGCACATGATGGTCTCGCACACACGGCCCGACGGCATGCGGGTGCGCTACGAATACGACGTCTGCGCACCGCGCGGCAAGGTGCTGCGCTGCGATGCCGACAACGGCGAGTCCTATCGCTTCGAGTACGCCGAGCGCGAGACCCGCGTGCGGGACCAGCTGGGCCGCGTCGAGGTCTACGAATTCAACCAGCACAGAGAATGGATCGGCACCGTCGACGCGATGGGCGGGCGGACCCGGCGCCGAGCTCGATGCCTTCGGCATGCTGCTGGCACAGACCGATCCCGCGGGCCGCACCCGGCGCTACGCCTACGACGGCCAGGGCCGACCGACGCGCATCCAGGAGCCCGGGCCCACCGCGCAGGAGTCGCTGGTGACCTGGGTTGCCTACGACGACCGCCTGGGGCTGCCCAGCCGCATCGTCGACCCGGCTGGCGCGACCATCGAGCATCGCCATGACGAGCGCGGCAACGTGGTGGCGACCGTCGACGCGCTCGGGCAGGAGACGCGCTACGCGTACGACGGGCGCGGCCTTCCCGTCGAGATCGTCGACGCGCTGGGCAAGACACGGCGCATGGCCTACGACGCGGCCGGCCGGATCGTTCGCCATGTCGATTGCTCGGGCCTCGCGACGTCCTATGCCTACGACGATTGGGGCTACCTGGCGAGCGTGACCGACGCGCTCGGGCAGACCACCTCCTACCGGCACGACAGCCTCGGCGGCTGCTGTCGGTGCAGTACGCCGACGGCGCCTGCGAACGCCAGGTCTACGACGCGGCGGGACGCCTGCTCGAGCACGTGGACGCGCTGGGGCGGCGCACCGAGTACCAGCTGGCCGTGGACGGCTTGCCGGTGCTGCGCCGCAACGCGCTGGGGCACGAGCTGCGCTACGAGTACGACAAGGCCCGCCGGCTGGTCGCGCTCTACAACGAGAACGCCGTGCGCCACGACTTCGTCCATGATGCGCTCGACCGCATCGTCGAGGAGACCGGATTCGACGGCCGGCACGTCCGGCACCGCTACGACCCCAGCGGCCTGATGCTGGCCAGGATCGAGCTGGGTTGCCTGGACCGCCGGCAGCGGCTCGCGCGCCGGCTGGCGCTCGAGCAGCAGCGCGAGGGCGCGGGCCGGGGCGGGCTGCCGCGGCAGCGCTCGGCCCCGACCTACGAGGACCCGTGGGGATTCGGCCTGGCCGACGAGGTGGCCCCGAGTTCCGCGCTGCCCGGGCATGCGATCGTCACGCACTACGAGCGGGATGCCGCGGGGCGCCTGGTTCGCAAGGAGGTCGCGGGCCACGCGGTGGGGCCCGATGGGGTGAGCCGGCCCCAGTTCAAGGTCACGCGCTACCGCCACGACGCCGCCGGCCGGCTGGTCGAGGCCGTCAACGACGCGGGCAGCCGCAGCCGCTTCGTGTTCGACGCGGTGGGGCAACTGATCGAGGAGAGCCGCACCGGCATGGGCCCCGAGGCCCGCTGGCGCCACCGCTACGACCCGCTGGGCCATCGTGTGTCGACCCTCCTGCCCGACGGGCGGACGCTGAACTGGCTGCACTACGGTTCGGGGCATCTGCACCAGGTCAACATCGACGGACGCGTGGTCTGCGACATCGAGCGGGATCCGTTGCACCGCGAGACAGCCCGCAGCCAGGGTCGTCTGCACAGCCGCTATCGCTACGACGCGGCGGGGCGCCTGGCCGAGCAGACCGCCTGGGCCGCCGAGGCGCAAGCCGGGCCCGATGGAATCGAGGGGCCGTCGCTGGCGGTGCTGCGGCGCAGCTATGCCTACGACCGCGCCGGCAATCTGTCCGAGTCGATGGATGCGCGCCATGGTGCCGTGCGCTATGCCTACGATCCGGTCGGCCGCCTGCTCGCCGCCGCGCAGCCGGACCTCGCCGAACGCTTCGCTTTCGATCCGGCGGGCAACCTGCTGGCGGCCGATGCGCCCGCGGGCAGCTCCGCGGGCCTCGTGCGCGACAACCGCGTCGAGGTCTTCGAGGACAAGCGATACCGCTACGACAGCCATGGCAACGTGATCGAAAAGCGCATCGGCAAGCACACCGCGATCCGCTTCGAATGGGACGTGGAGCACCGGCTCCAGCGCACCGTCGTCACCCGCGGCGGCGACGCGGGCGCCGCGCCGCTGGTCACGCACTATGCCTACGACGCCTTCGGCCGCCGCATCCGAAAGACAGACCGCTTCGGCCAGACCCTGTTCGACTGGGACGGCAACCGTCTGTGCGGCGAACTGCGCGGCAGCCGACGGATCGTCTACCTCTACGAGGGCGACGGCTTCGTTCCACTGGCGCAGATCGTGAGCGATGCCTCGGCCGCACAGCAGCCCCCGGCCATGCCCGCGGCACCGGTGGCGGCCGACGCTGCCGGCGACGAGGAGTGGCAGCCGCGAAAGTCGCAGGCCGTCTTCATGGAACGGATGCTGGCGCAACAGCGGCGCATCCGTGCGGTGGCGCGGGGCGAGGCGGATGCCGCGCCGGACGACGGGAAGGCGCAGGACGATGGCCGCGCGACGGTTGCGCGGCTGGCCGACTGGCGCGCGCGCTACTACCACAACGACCATCTCGGCACGCCGCGCGAATTGAGCAGCGAGGCGGGCGAGATCCTCTGGCGCACCAGCTACAAGGCCTGGGGCAACACCTGGCGGCTCGAGCAACATGCCGAGCGCCTCGCCGGCCAGGAGGAGGGCGAGGTGGTGCAGAACCTGCGGTTCCAGGGGCAGTACCGGGACGACGAGACCGGCCTCCACTACAACCGCTTCAGGTACTACGACCCCGATTGCGGCCGGTTCGCCAGCCAGGACCCGATGGGGCTCTCGGGCGGCATCAACCTGTTCGCGTATGCACCCAATCCGACGGGGTGGGTCGATCCGCTCGGGCTGGTCGACATCAAGCACTTTCCCTCGCACGAGAGCATCTGCGGCTTTGCCGACCTGGTGCCCGACAACCCCAAGCGGATCTCGGTGGGCGGCCACGGTACGCCGCTTCATGACTGCAACAACGTCCCCCTCACCGTGCAGGAGATCGCCGATGAGATCCGGGCCCATTCCAAGTACAAGAAGGGCATGGGCGTCGACCTGCTGTCATGCTCCACCGGTGCCGGTTCGGCCAGCTATGCCCAGCAACTCGCCAACGAACTCGGCGCGACGGTGCGGGCCCCGGACACCTTGCTGTGGTACTACTCGAATGGCGCCTTGCTGCCAGCGCCCCGCGATCCGGCGAACCCGGCCTTGCCGGACACGAAGAACCCGGGGACCATGCGGCGCTTCAAGCCGCAGAAGCGGCATCGGCGATGCCCCTGACGAGAAAGGCGCAATGAACGTGGATCCGATCACCGGCGCGACGCGCTTCCTTCTGGACGAAACGGCGCTGAAAGCGTCTGAGCTCGCCTCCGAGGCGGGTGACGGGCTGGCTTCGTACCGTCTGTTCGAGCACCACCAGAAGGGGCTCGGCGATCTGGTCCGGGGCGTTCCGTTCCTCCTGCGCAGCGCGGATCAGCGGCATCCGCTGGCGCTCTACCAGGTGGGGTTGATGCGGCTGGGCCAGCTTCCCTCGCAGGGGGTGCCCAGGGACGAAGCGCGCGGGCGTGCGGATCTGCGGGCGGCGGCGGACCTGGGCTTCGAGAAGGCCGCGGCCTACCTGGAAAAGCTGGCCGGCCGCGCCTGAACCCGGTCGCGCGTCTAGGCGAACAGCGCCCGCACCCGCGCCAGGTCTTCCGGCGTATCCACGCCCGGCCCCGGCGCCGCGTCGCTCACATGCACCGCGATGCGGTGCCCATGCCACAGCGCGCGCAACTGCTCGAGCGCCTCGATGCCTTCGAGCGGCGAGGGCGGCAGCATGGGGAATCGGCGCACGAAACCCGCGCGGTAGCCGTAGATGCCGATGTGGCGCAGCGGCGCGGGCGAGGGCAACTGCGCGGGCGGCACGCCCGGCGCGGCGCCGTCGCGCCACCAGGGAATCGGCGCGCGGCTGAAATAGAGCGCGTTGCCCTGCGCGTCGAGCACGGCCTTCACGACGTTCGGATTGAGGTAGTCGGCCACCGAATCGATGGCATGCACCGCGGTGCTCATCGCGGCGTCGGGCCGCGCGAGCAGCGCGGCGGCCACGGCGTCGATCAGCGCCGGGTCGATCAGCGGCTCGTCGCCCTGCACGTTGACCACCACCGCGTCGCCGTCGAGGCCGAGCTGTTCGCAGGCCTCGGCGAGACGGTCGCTGCCGCTCGGATGGTCCTGGCGGGTGAGGATCGCTTCCACGCCGTGGGCCTGGCAGGCGGCGAGGATCGAGGCATGGTCCGCCGCCACCACGACGCGCGCCGCGCCGGACTGCGCCGCGCGTTGCGCCAACGCGCGCCACCATCGGCACGCCGGCGATGTCGGCCAGCGGTTTGTCGGGCAGCCGCGTCGACGCCAGCCGGGCCGGCACCAGAACCGTGAAGCTCACAGTCCGAGCTCGTCGTCGGACAGGGTGCGGGCCTCGTTCTCGAGCAGCACCGGAATGCCGTCGCGCACCGGATAGGCCAGGCGCGCGCTGCGCGAACAGAGTTCCTGCTTCTCGGGATTCCAGGTCAGGGGGCCCTTGGTGACGGGGCAGACGAGCAGTTCAAGCAGCTTGGTGTCCATCGGTCGATGATAGCTTTGCGTCGAGCGCCGCGAGGAAGGCTTCGGAGGGGGTGAACAGCAGCGGCACGGCCAGCGCATCGGGCTTCTTGCGCCAGAGCTTGACCGCGTCCTTCTCGGTGCACAGCAGCAGGTGGTCGGCCGGCAGGTCGTCGTGCCAGTCGGCGAAATCGTGGTGGTCGGGCAGGGCGATGGTTCGCTCGGCTTCGATGCCTTGCGCGCGCAGCATTTCGAAGAAGGCTTCGGGCCGCGCGATCGCCGCCAGCGCCGTCACCGGGCGCGCAGCCAGCGAGGCCAGCGGCGTTCGGGTGCCGTCGTTCGCCACCGCGTAGGTCGCGAGCTGACGCGTGGCGGTGAAGCCGCCGGCGAAGGCCGGGTGCTCGCCGCTGTGCAGCACCAGGTCGCAATCGCGCGGCCAGGGTTCGCGCAGCGGGCCGGCCGGCAGCAGCCAGCCGTTGCCGATGCCGCGGTCATCGAACACGCAGACTTCGATATCGCGCGCCAGTGCCAGGTGCTGCAGGCCGTCGTCGCTCACGATGAGCTGCGTGGCGGGATGGGCCGCGAGCAGCGCGCGCGCGGCCTCGGCACGGCGGCGCGCCACGAACACCGGCGCGCCGGTGCTGCGACGGATCAGCGCCGGCTCGTCGCCGACCTCGCCCGGATCGCTGTCGGGCAGGACTTCGCGGCAGTCGTCGGTATGCCGGCCGTAGCCGCGCGACACCACGCCCACCCGCCAGCCGCGCGAATGAAGATGCTGCACCACCGCCATCACCACCGGCGTCTTGCCCGCGCCGCCGGCGATCACGTTGCCGACGATCACCACCGGCACCGGCACGCGTTCGGTACGCAGCCAGCCGAGGCGATAGAGCAGCGCGCGCAGCGCCACCAGGGTGCGAAAGAGCAGGGACAGCGGCCACAGCAGCATGGCCAGCGGGCCGCGCCGCAGCCAGGCGTGCCGAAGCCGGGAGGCGGTTGCGCCGGCGTCGGTGCCGTTGCGCCCCTGCGACGGCAATCGAGTGCCCGGCTTGCGCCGTCGACTGGGCGGCGAAGGTGATCTGCATCAGGCCCGCGCGGCGCGCGGCCTCCATCACCGTCACCACGGCCTGGTGCGGGCTGCTGGCATCGGCGCTGATGATCACCACGCTGTCCTTGCCGCCGGTGGCGGCCGCGGCGAGCGCCGCCGCCACGGTGTCCACGCTGCGGTCGGGCACGGGCGTCTTGTTGATCGAATAGCGTCCGTCGGCCGACACGCCGACGATCACTTCTTTGGGGTAGTCGCGCTGCGCGTCCACGTCCGCCGTCGGCAGCCGCAGCTGCATCTCGGTGAACTTGCTGTAGGTGGTCGACAGCATCAGGAAGATCAGCACCACCAGCAGCACGTCGATGAACGGGATCAGGTTGATCTCGGGCTCGTCGCGCGCGCCGTGGCGAAACTGCATGCGGCCGCGGCTCACCGGGCGCTCCCGGCGGCGGCCATGGCGGCGGTGCGCGCCCTCATTTGCGCAGCGCGTTGAGATGGCGCGCGAAGCGCTCGCCCGAGAGTTCCAGGTTCAGCAGGTACTCGTCGACGCGGCTGCGGAAATAGCGCCAGAAGATCAGGGTCGGGATCGCGACGATCAGGCCGAAGGCGGTGTTGTAGAGCGCGATCGAAATGCCGTGCGCGAGCTGCGCTGGATTGCCCGAGCCGACCGCGCCGCTGGTCGGCGACTGCGAGCCGAAGATCTCGATCATGCCGATCACCGTGCCCAGCAGCCCGAGCAGCGGCGCGGCCGAGGCGATGGTGGCGAGGGCGGGCAGGTAGCGCTCGAGCCGGTGCGCCACGGTGCGGCCCGAGGCCTCCATGGCGGCGCGCAGGTCGTCCTCGGTGCAGCGCGGGTTGGCGTTCAACGCGCGCAGCCCGGCGGCCAAAACCTGGCCGAGCATCGAGTTGTTTTCCAGCTTGGTCACCACGTCGGGCCCCGGCACCGCGTTGTGCGACACCGTGATGGTTTCTTCGAGCAGCTTGGGCGGAAGCACCTTCACTGTCTTGAGACTCGTGAAACGTTCTATAACAAGCGCGAGTGCGATCACCGAGCAAGCGAGCAGCGGCCAGATGGGCCAACCTGCAGCAACTATGATGGAAAACAAGGAATCCTCCGGCCCCGTAGGCTGTCAATGCGCGGCGATTATCCACCGAGCCACCATCGCCACAGCGCTTGTTTGCGTGTCGGCCAAGACGCACAGATTCTGTGGATAACTTTGTGATTAACCCGCTGCGCAAGTCGCCGCGAGCCGCGCCAACTGGGCTTTCCATTGGATCGATTGAATTTTGGGCACCGCTTTTTTAAATGAAATCAACAACTTGCACGAGAAACCGTGCAATTGTCCGACCCCCGGGGCCTGGCACCCGAGCCACGGCACCCGTTGTGGAAGAGTGGCAAATCACGATTCGGCGGTTCTGTGAACTTGCGTGACCCGAACCCGGCCGCCGGACCGCGCGTGTGGGCAGTCGGCGCGCTGTGCCGCGCGGTCGCCGACGCGCTCGATGCCCGCTTCAACCCGGTCTCCGTGCGCGGCGAAATCTCCGGTTTCTCGCGCGCGGCGAGCGGACATCGTTACTTCTCGCTCAAGGACGAATCGGGCCAGCTGCGCTGCGCCATGTTCCGCCGCGCGGCCGGCCTGCTCGATTTCTCGCCGCGCGACGGCGACCAGGTCGAGGTGCGCGGGCGCCTCGCGGTCTACGAGCCGCGCGGCGACCTGCAACTGGTGGTCGAGAGCCTGCGCCGGGCCGGGCAGGGCGCGTTGTTCGAGCAGTTCCTGCAGCGCAAGGCGCGCCTCGAGGCCGAGGGCCTGTTCGATCCGGCACGCAAGCGCGCGCTGCCGGTGATGCCGCGTTCCATCGGCGTGGTCACCTCGCTGGGCGCCGCGGCGCTGCACGACGTGGTGACCGCGCTGCGCCGGCGCGTGCCCCATATTCCGGTGACGGTGGCGCCCGCGGCGGTGCAGGGTGCCGGCGCGCCCGGCGAGCTGGTGCGCGCGCTGCAATCGCTCTATGCGCTGCAGCCGGCGGTCGACGTCATCCTGCTGGTGCGCGGTGGCGGCTCGATCGAGGACCTCTGGGCCTTCAACGACGAGAGCCTGGCGCGCACCATCGTGCAGAGCCCGGTGCCGCTGATCAGCGGCGTGGGCCACGAAACCGACTTCACCATTGCCGATTTCTGCGCCGACCTGCGCGCGCCCACGCCCACCGCCGCGGCCGAGCTGGTCAGCGCGCCGCGGGCGCTGTGGCTCGATGCCCTGACACTGCTCGAGGAGCGCCTCGACGACGCCATCGGCGCGCGGCTCGACGTGCTGGGCCAGCGGCTCGACCAGGCCGCGGGCCGGCTCGGTCGACCTTCGTCGCTGGTGGCGCGTCAGCAGTTGCGGCTCGCGCACCATGCGCAGCGCCTGCACTATGCGGTGCTGTCGAGGACGCAGCGGCAATCGCAGGCGGCCCAGAGGCTGGCCGACGATTTCCCCGCGAAGTTCGAGCGCGCGCTGGTGCAACGCCGCGAGCGCCTGGAGCGCGTCGCGCTGCGGCTGAGGCTGCTCGATCCCGCGCTCGTGCTGCAGCGCGGCTATGCCTGGATCACCGATGCCGACGGGCGCGCCGTCATCAGCGCGAAGGCGCTCGCACCCGGCGATGCCGTCGTTGCCCGCCTGTCCGATGGCTCCGTCGATCTGACCGTCGCGTCACGCGGCGCGACGGGAACGCGTCCGACGTGAGTGCCACGATTCCTTTCTAGAATCATCGATTCCCCACAACCAACCCACGAGAAAAAACCATGGAACATGTGCTCCCACCCCTGCCGTACGCCCTCGACGCGCTGGCACCCGAGTACTCGAAGGAGACCCTCGAGTACCACTACGGCAAGCACCACAACGCCTACGTGGTGAACCTCAACAACCTGCAGAAGGGCACCGAGTTCGAGTCGATGACGCTCGAAGAGATCGTCAAGAAGTCCAGCGGCGGCATCTACAACAACTCGGCCCAGATCTGGAACCACACCTTCTTCTGGAACTGCATGAAGCCGCAAGGCGGCGGCGCTCCGAGCGGCGCGTTGGCCAAGGCCATCGATGCCAAGTGGGGCAGCTACGACGCCTTCAAGGAAGCCTTCGTGAAGTCGGCCGTGGGCAACTTCGGCTCGGGCTGGACCTGGCTGGTGAAGAAGGCCGACGGCAGCGTGGACATCGTGAACACCGGCGCCGCCGGCACGCCGCTGACGACCGCCGACACGGCGCTCTTGACGGTCGACGTCTGGGAGCACGCCTACTACATCGACTACCGCAACCTGCGTCCCAAGTTCGTCGAGACCTTCCTGGCCAAGCTGGTCAACTGGGGCTTCGCCGAGAAGAACTTCGGCTGAGATCGACGCAAGGCACCATCACGGTGCCTTCATGCAAAAAGCCCCGCATGCGGGGCTTTTTCGCTGGGCCAACCGGTACCGGTTGGCGGCGTGCGGATGCGGCGGGACTCAGCGCTTGCCCGCGGCGAACAACTCGCCGGTGATCTTCGCGCCCTTCTTGATGTTCTTCTTCTTGAACCAGCCCTGGTTCATCTCGAGCACGTACTTCACCGGCTCCTCGGAGCAATGCGACTCGTCGGTCTGAGGCTTCATGTCGGCCAGGTTGACGATGCGGCCGTCCTCGGCCACGAAGGCAGCCGTCAGCGGCAGCAGCGTGTTGCGCATCCAGAAGCACTGGGTGGCCGGCTGTTCGAACACGAAGATCATGCCTTCGGCCTGCGGCATCTCCTTGCGAAACATCAGGCCGATCTGGCGCTCGACCGGCGCCTGGGCGATCTGCGCATCGATGGTGTACAGGCCGATCGACAGCTTGGTGCGCGGGAGGTTGGTTTGAGGTTCCTGCTGGGCGTGGGCCGGGGCGAGCAGGGTGGCGGAAACGGCGACGGAGAAGGCCAACAGGGCGGCAAAACGCTGGAGCATCGGGGTTCTTTCAGACTCTTCCATACAAAGAGGCCGTGCCCGGCCCCATGAAAAAGCCCGCTGACGCGGGCCTGGCGGGCATGGCCTGTGAAGGCGGCTAGCTTACGCCTTCTTGGTGGCGACGTGGGCCTTGGCGACCTTGCGTGCCTTGTGCTTCTTGGCGGCGGCGTGCTTTTTGGCCGGTGCCTTGGCCTTGGTGGCGGCAGCGGCGGGAGCTGCTGCGGCGGGTTCGGGTTGTTGAGCAAAGGCACCGAATGCGACGAGACCGGCGACCAGGGCAGCGAACAGCTTCTTCATGACAAATCCTTTGAGATTGTTAGATATGGACCACCTCCCTGTGGAGGTGCGTGTTCAACGGAAAGCATTCGTTGCGGTTGACAGTGCGGGCCCTGGAAGAATGAGCAAAGAATGAGGGCGAAAAAAAAGCGCTCCGATGGAGCGCTTTCTTTCAAGAGGACGAATCCTTACTGGGGCGTGCCGCCTTGGGTCGACTTGCGCTTCACGCTGCCGTCCTTGTTGCGACGACGTTGGTCGCGGCTTTCAGCGCGCTTCTCGCCGGAGGTAGCAGCCTTGTCGGTGCCGATGGCGCCGCCTTCGGGCGTCTTGGCGATGTCGCCAGCGGGAGCGGCCACCTTGCCAGCGGGACGTGCGTCCTTGCGGGCTTCAGCGCGTTGCTGCGCCTTGCTGTTGCTGGCGTTCCCTTGCTCGGGGGTGGTGCCAGCCGGGTTTTGGGCATAGGCGCCGGCTGCGAACAGGCCAGCGATCATGACTGCGAGAAGTTTGCTCATTGATGGATTCCTCTATCGAGAATTGGTTGGAAACGCCTCCCGGCGAGCAGAAGGTCAGGCACTAACGAGGCCGGCGGCCCGCAGGTTGACAAACGCCCACTGATGGGTTGCGTCTAAAATGTACAGCGATTTGTTCGCGCGCTGTACAGCGAATCCCCCTCGCTGTCTGAATTCGCAGACAGTCGTCTCGAATTACTTCCACTCCGGAGTCTTCTCCCCTCATGTCCAGCTACCAGCACATCAAAGTCCCGACCGAAGGCCAGAAGATCACGGTCAACGCCGACAACTCGCTCAATGTGCCGACCAGCCGATCATCCCCTTCATCGAAGGCGACGGCACCGGTCTGGACATCACGCCGGTGATGCTGAAGGTGGTGGATGCGGCGGTGGCCAAGGCCTACGGCGGCAAGAAGAAGATCCACTGGATGGAGGTCTATGCCGGCGAGAAGTCGACCAAGGTCTACGGTCCCGACGTCTGGCTCCCCGAGGAAACGCTGCACGCCGTGCGCGACTACGTCATCTCGATCAAGGGCCCGCTGACCACGCCCGTCGGCGGCGGCATCCGTTCGCTGAATGTCGCGCTGCGCCAGGAACTCGACCTCTACGTCTGCCTGCGTCCCATCCAGTACTTCGAAGGCGTGCCCAGCCCGGTGCGCGAGCCGCACAAGACCAACATGGTCATCTTCCGCGAGAACTCGGAGGACATCTACGCCGGCATCGAGTTCGAAGCCGAGAGCGACAAGGCCAAGAAGCTCATCAAGTTCCTGCAAGAGGAAATGGGCGTCAAGAAGATCCGTTTCCCCGACACCTCGGGCCTCGGCGTCAAGCCGGTGTCGCGGGAAGGCACCGAGCGTCTGGTGCGCAAGGCGCTGCAGTACGCGATCGACAACGACAAGTCGAGCGTCACGCTGGTGCACAAGGGCAACATCATGAAGTTCACCGAAGGCAGCTTCCGTGACTGGGGCTATGCCCTGGCCCAGAAGGAATTCGGCGCCGAACTCATCGACGGCGGCCCGTGGATGAAGTTCAAGAACCCGCGGACCGGCAAGGACATCACCGTCAAGGACAGCATTGCCGACGCGTTCCTGCAGCAGATCCTGCTGCGTCCCGCCGAATACAGCGTCATCGCCACGCTCAACCTCAACGGCGACTACGTGTCCGACGCGCTGGCCGCGCAGGTCGGTGGCATCGGCATCGCCCCGGGCGCGAACCTGAGCGACACCGTCGCCATGTTCGAAGCCACCCACGGCACCGCGCCCAAGTACGCCGGCAAGGACTACGTGAACCCCGGTTCCGAAATCCTCTCGGCCGAAATGATGCTGCGCCACATGGGCTGGAAGGAAGCCGCCGACCTGATCATCAGCGCGATGGAGAAGTCGATCGCCAGCAAGAAGGTCACCTATGACTTCGCCCGCCTCATGGACGGTGCCACGCAGGTGAGCTGCTCGGGCTTCGGCCAGGTGATGATCGACAACATGTGATCCCGCGCTCGGCGTCCTCGAACGCCGAAGCGACAGTCACAAGCCCCCGGGGTCTCGCGAACCCCGGGGGCTTTTTCTTTGGGTGCGCGCATCTCGTTTTTGACGGTCCGGAAAGACTCATTGGGGGCAAAGATCACGGTTGAAGTTATGCCTGTGCGCATTTAACTATTGCTAGAAACTGGGGACGAAAAAACACGCGCCCCCCTCGACAGAATCGCGCTCATCGAGGACCAGGGGAGCGTGAAATGAGGGAGAGCAAAACGCAGCGATCGATGCCGTCGCACGCGCAAGCCGCGCATCGTCTCGTGCCGGCATGCATGCGATTCGAGCGCGGGGAGGGCCGGCCATGACGCTGTCCCGCCGCGCGCTGTTCGGCAAGCTCGACCTCACGCTGTTTCGCGCGCTCGAATCGGCGACGGCATTCGCGAGGGTGCGAGGCCATTCGCACGTGGAACTCGTGCACTGGCTGCACCAGCTTCGGCAGGCTGGCGACAGCGACCTGCATCGCCTCTGCCATCACCATCGCATCGACCCGCAGGTGCTCGACAAGGACTTCGGCGACGCCTTGTCGAGCCTGCCCGCCGGTGCCTCGTCGTTGAGCGATTTCTCGCATCACATCGAAGCCGCGGTCGAACGGGCCTGGCTCCTGTCCAGCCTCGAGTTCGGCACTTCCTGCATCCGCGGTGCGCAATTGATGCGCGCGCTGCTGCAGACACCGGACCTGCGGCGTGTGCTGTTCGAGATCTCGCCCGCGTTCCGTGCGCTGGCGGTCGACCGGCAGCCCGATGAACTGCTCGCGCTCGTGAAGGGCTCGCCCGAGGCAACGGAAGGACCGCACGACGGTTCGCGCGCGACGCCAACGACGCGTGGCGAAGCCATCCCCATGGCGGTGTCCGCCACCACGGCGGCCTCGGCACTGGCCACCTACTGCACCGACCTCACCGAAAGCGCCCGCGCCGGCCGGATCGATCCCGTCGTCGGTCGCGGCCAGGAGATCGGCGCCATGGTCGACATCCTGCTGCGTCGGCGCCAGAACAACCCCTTGCTCACCGGCGAGGCCGGCGTGGGCAAGACCGCGGTCGTCGAGGGGCTCGCCCTGGCGATCGCCAGGGCCGAGGTTCCGCCCAAGCTGCGCAACGCGCGGCTGCTGAGCGTCGATCTCGGTGCATTGCTGTCGGGGGCCGGCATGCGCGGCGAGTTCGAGGCCAGGCTCGAGTCGCTGCTGCAGGAGGCGGTGCAGTCGACGCAGCCGGTGATCCTGTTCGTCGACGAGGTGCATGTGCTGGTCGGCGCGGGCGGGCAGGCCGGAACGGGAGATGCCGCCAATCTGCTGAAGCCCGTGCTCGCGCGCGGTGCGTTGCGCGTCATCGGCGCGACCACCTGGCGCGAATACAAGCGCTACATCGAGAAGGATCCGGCGCTCGCGCGCCGCTTCCAGGTGCAGCAGGTCATGGAGCCGCACGCGGCCGCCGCCATCGACATGGTGCGCGGACTCGCGGCCACCTTCGCCGCGCACCATGGCGTGACCGTGCTCGACGAGGCGGTGCGTGCCGCCGTCGTGCTGTCGCAGCGCTATCTGCCGTCGCGTCAGTTGCCCGACAAGGCCATCAGCCTGCTCGACACCGCCTGCGCGCGCGTCGCCATGTCGCTGCACGTGCCGCCACCCGCGGTGATGGGCTTGCGGCAGCGCATCGCGTCGCTCGCGGTGGAGGTGGAACTGCTGCGCGACGAGACCCGGATCGCCCAGGGCTGCGAGACCCGGCTCGCGCGAATGATCGCGGCGCGCGAGTCGCTCGAGAAGATCCGCGACGAACTCCGGACGCAGAAGAACAAGTGGCAGGGGGAGAAGGCGCTGGTCCGGCGGATCCAGGCGCTGAGGGTAGAAGAAAGAAAGGAGGGGGAGGATGAGCCGGACCATCCTCCGCATCTCGATGTCTCGGCGCTCGAGGAGGAACTCCAGGCACTCCAGCAAGGCGCGCCGCAGGTCTTTCTCCAGGTCGACGAAGCGGTGGTCGCGAAGATCGTCGCCGAGTGGACCGGCATTCCCGCCGGCCGGCTGCTCACCGACGAGGCCGCGGCCGTGCTTCAGCTCCGATGCGCGCTCGAGCGGCGCGTGCTCGGCCAGCCGGGTGCGCTCGACATCGTCGCGCAGCGCATCCAGACCGCGCGCGCGCGGCTCACGGATCCGTGCAAGCCCGTCGGCGTGTTCCTGCTGGCCGGCCCTTCGGGCGTGGGCAAGACCGAAACCGCGCTGGCATTGGCCGAGGCGATGTACGGCGGCGAGCAGAACCTCCTCACCCTCAACATGAGCGAGTTCCAGGAACCGCACAGCGTGGCGACGCTGCGCGGCGCGCCGCCGGGCTACGTCGGCTACGGCGAGGGCGGCGTGCTCACGGAGGCCGTTCGCCGCCGGCCGCATGGCGTCGTGCTCCTGGACGAGATCGAGAAGGCCCATCCCGACGTGCACGAGGTCTTCTACCAGGTGTTCGACAAGGGATGGATGGAGGACGGCGAGGGTCAGCGCATCGACTTTCGCCACACCACGATCCTGCTCACCAGCAATGCCGGCGCGGCCTTCATCGAGAACGCCTGCGGCGATCCCGCGTCGATGCCCTCGATCGATGCCTTGTGCGAGGGTCTGGCGGCACCGCTGCGGCGTGTGTTCTCCGCGGCCTTCCTCGGTCGCGTGACGGTGGTGCCGTATCTGCCGTTGTCGACGCCGGTCATGGCCGGCATCGCCGCGCTGCAGCTGCAGCGCATCGCGGACCGGATGGGAGAGCAGCACGGGATCGATCTGAGCTACGCGGACGACCTCATCGCCCACGTCATCGGTCGATGCCGGATGCACGACACGGGAGCCCGGCAGCTTGCCGCATTCATGGAGCAGCAGCTGTTGCCGGTCCTGTCGGGGCACTGGCTCGATGCGTTGCAGGGCAAGCGAGAGATCGCCCGCATGCACGTGGGCCTTCGAAGCCACGACGCGCAAGGGCCTGCAACCGGGGCGCAGGGCGCCGCCGAGAAGCGCATCGCCTGCCACGTCGAGTACGCCTGAGGGGCCCTGGGCGGCATCCGGGTTTTCGCTTTCGCTCAAGGGTCTGTTCGTGCGGGCCCGTCATTCACTGTCTTTTTCAGGAGGGGTTTCATGATCGACAACAGCAGCCAGAAGTTCATTGCCCGCAATCGGGCGCCGCGCGTGCAGATCGAGTACGACGTCGAGGTCTACGGGTCCGAGAAGAAGATCGAATTGCCTTTCGTCATGGGCGTGCTCGCCGATCTGTCGGGCAAGCCGGCCGAGCCGTTGCCGCCGGTCGCGGAGCGCAAGTTCCTCGACATCGACGTCGACAACTTCGACGAGCGCATGAAGGCGGTCGCCCCGCGCGTTGCGTTCGCCGTTCCCAACACGTTGACGGGCGAAGGGCAGCTCCTGGTCGACATCAGCTTCGAGAGCATGGAGGACTTCTCGCCGGCGGCCATCGCACGGAAAGTCGAGCCGCTCGCACGCCTGCTCGAGGCCCGCAGCCAGCTCGCCAACCTGCAGACCTACATGGACGGCAAGGCCGGCGCCGAGGAACTGATGAACCGGCTGCTGCAAGACCCCGCGCTCATGAAGTCGCTGGCTTCCGCCGCCAGGCCCGCGCCCGAGCTCGGATGCGATGCCGACATCGCGGCGGCCGCCTGACGGTCGATCCATTTCAAGGAAACGCCATGTCATCCATCGACGCCATCGTCCTCGCCGAGCCCGCACCTCGTGGCTACGGCGAAGTCTCGGACTTCTCTTTCCTGCTCGACCGGGAGTTCCGCCCCAAGACCGACGCAGCCCGCGGCGCCGTCGAGGCCGCGGTGCGCACCCTGGCCCAACAGGCCCTGGTCCATGCCGCGACCATGACCGACGATGCCTACACCAGCATCCAGGCCATCATTGCCGAGATCGACCGCAAGCTCTCGGCGCAGATCAATCTCGTGCTGCACAAGGAGGAATTCCAGCAGGTCGAGTCGGCCTGGCGGGGCATGAGCCACCTCGTCAGCAACACCGAGACCGACGAGAAACTCAAGATCCGCTTCATGGACGTCTCGAAGGACGAGATCCGCCGCACGCTGCGCCGCCACCGGGGCACGGCATGGGACCAGAGCCCCGTCTTCAAGCGCATCTACGAGGAGGAGTACGGCCAGCTCGGCGGCGAGCCCTACGGTTGTCTGGTGGCCGACTACTACTTCGACCACACGCCCGCCGATGTCGAACTGCTCGCCGCGATCGCCAAGGTGGCGGCTGCCTCGCATGCGCCGTTCATCGCCGGATCCGCGCCCTCGCTGCTCGGCATGGAGTCCTGGCAGGAGCTCGCGAATCCCAGGGATCTCGCGCGGATCACCTCGAACCTCGAGCACGCACCCTGGAATTCGCTGCGCGGCATCGAGGACTCGCGCTACATCGGCCTCGCCATGCCGCGCTTCCTGGCCCGGCTTCCCTATGGCGCGAAGACCAATCCCGTCGACGCCTTCGATTTCGAGGAGGAGACCGAGGGCGCCGACCATCGCAACTACGTCTGGAGCAACGCCTCGTATGCGATGGCGGCCAACATCAACCGCAGCTTCAAGCACCATGGCTGGTGCACGATGATCCGAGGCGTCGAGTCGGGCGGCGCGGTGGAGAACCTGCCGTGCCACACCTTTCCGACCGACGACGGCGGCTTCGACATGAAGTGCCCCACCGAGATCGCGATCTCCGACCGGCGCGAGGCCGAGCTCGCCAAGGCGGGCCTGATCCCGCTCGTGCATCGGAAGAACTCCGACAGCGCGGCCTTCATCGGCGCGCAATCGATGCAGCGGCCGCAGGAATACATGGACCCCGATGCCACCGCCAACGCCCACCTGGCGGCGCGTCTGCCGTACCTCTTCGCCAGCACGCGGTTCGCGCACTACCTCAAGTGCATCGTCCGCGACAAGATCGGCAGCTTCAAAGAGCGCGACGACATGCAGCGTTGGCTCAACGGCTGGATCATGAACTACGTCGATGCCGACCCCGCGAACTCTTCGCAGGAGACCAAGGCGCGAAGGCCGCTCGCGGCCGCCGAGGTCGTGGTCGAGGACATCGAGGGCAACCCCGGCTACTACGGCGCCAAGTTCTTCCTGCGCCCGCACTTCCAGCTCGAGGGCCTGACGGTCTCGCTGCGGCTCGTGGCCCGGCTGCCGTCGCTCAGGGAAGAGGCCTGAGCGGCCCGTCCGCTTCTTCGAACCAGGCCCCGCGGTCCATGCGGCGGCTCGAAATCAACAACGAGAGAACAGGGAGTTCGCATGTCTCAAGACATCTTTCTGAAGATCGACGGCATCGAAGGCGAGTCGCTGGATGCCGAGCACAAGAACGAGATCGAGGTGCTCGCCTTCAACTGGAAGGCGTTCCAGGAGTCGTTCATGCATGCCGGCTCGGGCGGCGGCGCCGGCAAGGCCACGGTGGAAGACCTCGAGTTCGACCACTACATCGATCGCGCCAGCCCCAACCTCATGAAGTACTGCCTGACCGGCAAGCATGTCCAGGAAGCGAAGCTGACGGTGCGCAAGGCCGGCGGCAGCCCGCTCGAGTACCTCAAGTACACCTTCACCGACGTGATCGTCACGGCCGTCCATCCCTTCGGCGCGAACTCCGACGCGCTGCGCATCAAGGAACGCGTGCGGCTCTCGTTCTCGAAGATCAAGCAGGAGTACGCGGTGCAGAACGCGCAGGGCGGCAGCGCCGGTGCCGTGACCGCGGGCTACGACATCAAGGGCAACAAGGAGTCCTGAACGCCAGGTCCCGATCTGCGTCGTCCGGCTGCTCTGCATCCTGTCACTCCCATGCGCCTGCTCCGACTTTGCATGCTCGTCGTCATGCCGCTGATGGCGATGCCGGCGATGGCCCAGTTCTCCCATCCGAGGGAGCAGACCCGGCTGGAGCTCGCGGTCATCGCCGAAGCCGAGGTCAACCCCGACGACAAGGGCCGGCCGGCGCCGATCCTGGTTCGCGTCTACGAACTGAAGTCCAGTGCCGCGTTCGAGACGGCGGACTACTTCACGCTGCACGGCAACGACAAGGCCTTGATCGGCACCGACATGCTCGTGCGCGAGGAGTTCATCCTGCGGCCCGGCGAAACGCGCTCGATCCGCCGCAAGTCGCATCCCGACCTGGCTGCGATCGGCGTGCTGGCGGGCTACCGCGAGCTGGGGGCCTCCGACTGGCGCGCCGTACGGCAGGTCGAGGCCGCGCCCGAGATCGCCTGGTACCGCGCCGTGCTGCCGGCCCGCAAGCTCAAGCTGGAGGTCCGGCTGCAGGCCAGGGGCATCCGGCTCGTTCCCGCCGATTGAGCGCCGGCCATGCAAGCGAGCACCGAACCATGAGCTGGTACAACAAGGTCGTCTGGAGCGAAGGGCTGTTCCTGCGCCCGCAGCTGTTCCAGCAGCAGGAGCGTTACCTCGAGCATCTGGCCCACAAGCGCGCGGCCGCGCTCGATCCCTTCTACTGGGGTTTTCATCGGTATGCGATCGATGCCGAGTCGCTGTCGCTCGGCAAGCTGGTGCTGGCCGACGCGGCGGGCATCTTCCAGGACGGTACGCCCTTCGACGCGCCGGCCCAGGCCCTGCCACCGGCACCGCTCACGGTGGGGCCGGAGCACATCGACCAGGTCATTCACCTCGCGGTGCCCATCCGCACACCGAACGGCGAGGAGACCACTTTCGACGATGCCTCGACGTCGGCGGGTTCGCTCGCGCGCTTCGGCGTGTTCGACACCGAGCTGCGCGACGCCAACTCGATCGGCCAGGGACCGAAGCTGGTGCAGCTCTCGCGCCTGCGTCTGCGGCTGCTGCCCGAGCGCGAACTGACGGACGCCTGGATCGGCCTGCCGCTCGCCAAGGTCACCGTGCTGCGATCCGACGGCAGCATCGCGCTCGACAGTCGGCTGATCCCGCCAGTCTCGGGCTATGGCGCCAGTGCCTTGTTGAGCGACTGGATGACGCACTTGCACGGGCTGTGCCGCCTGCGTGCGGATGCGCTCGCCGCGCGGTTGAGCGGCAGCGACGGCAAGTCCAGGGAGGCCGCGGAGGTGTCGGACTTCCTGCTGCTGCAGATCCTCAACCGCTACGAGCCCCTGCTCGAGCACTGGCTGCAGGTCAGGGACACCTCGCCGCAGCAGCTGTTCGTGACCTTGCGCGCGCTGGGCGCCGAGCTGGCCACCTTCGTGCGTGCCGGCACTCGCCGCCCCGCGCCCCATGGCAGCTACCGGCATGTCGACCCCTATCTGTCGTTCAAGGGGCTGGTGGCTGACGTGCAGTCGCTGCTCAACGACGTGCTGGTGCGCAGTGCCCAGCCCATCGCGCTGGCGCAGCGGGCCAACGGCGTGCACGTCGCGAGCGTCGAGCCCGCGGAACTTCGGGGTTTCCAGAGCCTGGTTTTTGCCGTGGCGGCGCACCTGCCGCCGGATCAGCTCGCGAGCCAGTTCGTCGCCTGCTGCAAGGCCGGGCCCAGCGACCGCTTGCCCGAACTCATCCGTTCGCATCTGCCGGGCATTCCGCTCCAGGTTCTCCCGGTGCCGCCGCGACAGATTCCTTTCAACGCCGGCTTCGTCTATGTCCAGCTCGAGCCGCAGGGCGCCCTCTGGGAGCACATGGTCCGCCATGGCGGCCTGGCGCTGCATGTGGCGGCGGAGTTTCCGGGGCTGCGCATGGAACTCTGGGGAGTGCGCGAGAAATGAAGCGAGTCCTGCATGGCGATGCCCGTGTCGCGCGGTGGCCAGGGGGGATGGCATGAGCACGCCGATTGCCCAACTCCCCAAAGAGCACGCCCGGCTGCTCGACGGTGGCCGCGCGCCCATGACCATCACCGGCGCCGACCTGGCCGCGGGATTCTTCACAGGCGTGGCCTGGCACGACCTGCGCTTCGTCGATTGCGACTTCGCGGGCGAGGGCCATCTGCGGCTCGATGCCATGTCCGGTTGCCGCTTCGTCGACTGCCGATTCGTCGCGCCAGGCCATGACTTCGGCGTGATGAGCGACGTGCGCTTCGTGCGTTGCCGGAGCTTCGGACACGCGGTCTTCGGCGGCCGGGACGGAAGCACCGGCGTGGTCTTCGAGCAGTGCATCTTCTTGGGTGGCGACGCGGCGCCGCATGCACGCGAAGGCATCGGCAGCACGGGCGAGACGACCTTTGCCAACTGCACGGGCAGCGGCGCCGTTCTCGTGGCCGGAACGCGGCTCGTGATCGAGGGCTGCCGCTTCGACCACACGAGTTTCGTGATCGGCCGGCAGCGAAGCCGCGGCGTGCCGTTGGCCGCCGCCATCGTGATCGAGAACACGCAGGGCACGGGCGTCTGGCGCATGACCGATGCCCGCATGCGGAGCTGCCATATCCGCAACAGCCGCTTCGAGCGGATCGTCGACGACGGATCCGAGTGCGAGGCCTGACGCCACGTCGTTCGAACTTTTTTTCGCTTGCCAACGCCACCATGCACGACTTCGAAGAAAAGAGCGATCCGGCATTCGGTGCCGATGACTTCCACGACGGCGGTGCCGATCCGCTGTTCGCGGACGGCGCCGATCGCGCGACTGCATCGCCTGCCGAGGGCGGTTCGGTGCGTGAGCGCGTGGCCGTCATCGTGGCGGCCCGGAATCCCTTGCTCGAAGCGGCCGGTCCCTTGCTGCGTGCGCTGGCGGACCTGCCGCCGACCCTGGGCGCGGAGGGCGTCCAGCTGTGGCATGGATTGCTCGAGCGCGAGGTCGCGGCGTTCCAGTCGATCTGCGCCGCCGCGAGGATCCGCCACGAGCATGCGCTGGCCGCGAGCTACGCCTTGTGCACCGCGATCGACGAAGCCGCGAACAGCACCGCGTGGGGCGGCGGGCAGGCCGGCGAGGCGGGCGTCTGGGCCGGCCTGCAGCTCGCAGCCAGGTTCCATGGCGATACCAAGGGCGGCGACAAGTTCTTCCTGCTGATCGGCCGGCTGGCCACCGACCCCGAGCAACACGCCGATCTGCTCGAGCTGATGTACCAGGTCCTCGGCCTGGGTTTCGAGGGCCGCTTCAGCACGGCCGCGCACGGCAGGCGGCAGCTCGAAGCCGTGCGCCATCGCCTGTTCGAGCTGCTCGCGACGGTTCGCGTCGAGGTGCCCCATGCGCTGTCGCCGCACTGGAAGGGCGCGCCAGCGGGGCGATTGCGGCTGGCGCGCAGCCTGCCGGTGTGGATCACGGGCGTCGTGGCCGTATTGGTTCTTTCCGGTCTTTTCGGCTGGTACAGGTACCAGCTCTCGGCCATGAGCTCGGCGTTGACGCAGCGCATTGCCACTATCGGCCGGATGCGGCCGCCGACCGCGGCGATGGTTCCGCCGGCCAGGGCGTTGCGTCTGAAGGAACTGCTGTCGGCCGAGATCGCGCGCGGCAGCGTGAGCGTCGAGGAGGATGCGCAGCGCAGCGCCGTCAGCTTCCGTGGCGACCAGATGTTCGTGCCGGGCCGCGCGAGTCTCAACGCGCGGACGCTTGCGGCGCTGGGCAAGGTGGCCGACGAGATCAATCAGGTGGCCGGCACGGTGCAGGTCATCGGGCACACCGACAACCGGCCGATACGCACGCGCGAGTTTCCCGACAACCAGGTGCTGAGCGAAAAGCGCGCCGCGGCCGTCGCCGCCGTGCTGCTCGACAAGGGTGTCGAGGCCTCGCGCATCCGCAGCACGGGACAAGGCGAGACCTCGCCGCTGGACGACAACGCCACCGTACAGGGGCGCGCTCGCAATCGGCGCGTGGACATCGTGGTGTCCCAAGACGCGGGCATCGATCCGCAGGCCCGGGCCGCCGCGTCCGTGCGGGGCGAAAGCCTGCCGCCGCTTCCTCGTTGAACAGACAGCAGAAAGGTCGCAGCTCCATGCCATACCTCAAGCAAGTGGGCGCATTCTTGGTGTCGCGGCCCATCCTGGCGCTGCTGGCGGTCGTGCTGGCGGGCTGCGCCATCTGGTTCGCGGGCGATCTGCTCGCCGTCAACGGTGTGCGCCCCCTTGCTTCGCAAGAGGTTCGGCTGGCGCTGATCGTGCTGTCGCTGCTGCTCGGCATCCTCTGGCTGGCCTCGGGGCCCTACAGCCTCGTCGGCGTCGCGGCGCTGTGCCTGCTCGTATGGCAGGCGGGGCCGACCTTGGCGATCGGGGAGGCCCAACCGCTCTCGCCGGTCTGGGCGCGCGTTGCGCTGATCGCCGCGGTGCTGCTGCTGTACGCCCTCTACGGCTGCTTCCGCCTCTGGCAGGCCTTGCGCAACGACGACGACCTGCTCGCGAAGCTCCTGTTTCGCAAGACACAGACCCATGGCAACGAGGTCGCGAAGGAAGAACTCAGGCGCGTGGCCGCGGCAGTTCAGGCCGCAGTGGCGGCGCTGCGAAAAATGCGCGGGCTCGGCGGGTTGCGCCGAATGCTGGATGGCAAGCGCCACCTGTACGAACTGCCCTGGTACCTGGTCGTCGGCAGTCCGGGCGCCGGCAAGACGTCCGTATTGCTGGCGCGGGACTCCAGTTCCCGCTGGCACGCCAGATGGGGCTCGGCGCCCGAACGACGCCGTCCGATGCACCGGCCGAAACGCCGCATTGCGACTGGTGGATCGCGAACGAGGCCGTGTTCATCGATACCGCGGGCCGCTACACCACCCAGCAGCGCCATGCCACCCGCGATGCCGCCGAGTGGCTCGGCTTCCTGGCCCTGCTGCGCCAGCATCGCGTGCGCGCACCGATCAATGGCGCGGTCGTCGTCCTGAGCGTGACGGAATTGCTGAGCGCGGGTGACGCCGAACGGTCCGCGCATGCGGCGCTGGTGCGCGATCGCCTCGCGGAGCTTCGCCGGGAACTGGGCATCCGTTTCCCGGTGTACGTGATCGTGACCCAGATGGATCGGCTGCGCGGCTTCGGCGAGTACTTTCATTCGCTCACGAGCGACAGCCGGACCCAGCCCTGGGGCTTCACCTTGCCGCTCGAAAAGGCGGGGCGCATCGGTTCGCGCGGCAGCCCGATGTTGGACGGCGAGGCCTTGCACCAGCGGGTTCGCACCGAGCTCGCCACGCTCCAGGAGCGGATCGAGGCCGGGGCTTCGCGCCCGGTTGAACGAGGAGTTCGATGTGGAGCGACGGCGGCGCCTCTTTGCGCTGCCGCAGGAGCTGGGGGGCTTTCGTCGCGGCTGGCGCCGCTGCTCGAGCAGGTCTTTCTCTCGTCCCGGTTCGACGACACGCAAAGCCGGAGGCGCTTCGCGGCGTCTATTTCACGAGCGGCGCCCAGTCGGGCTGCGAGTTGCCGGCGGATGGCCGCACGCTGCTGCAGCGGATGCGGCGGCGCCTCGCACAAGCGCAAGAGCGGGAGCAGGGCATGCCCGCATCCGATCGTCTGGAGGAACAGGAGAACACCGTCGCGACGCACGGCCGGCAAGGCTTCTTCATCCACGATGTGCTGGCGCGCGTGATCGTTCCCGAAGCGCATCTCGTGCGCCGAATCTGCGGTGGGAATTCCGTTATCGGCTGCTGCGGACCCTGGGCCATGCGCTGGTCGTCGTGCTCTTCGTCTGGCTGGCTGGCGCCTTAGCCTCGAGTTTCGCGAACAACCGACGCTACCTCGAGGCGGCGGGCCAGCGAACGCAGGCGCTGGCGCTGCAGGTGGGCGCGCTGTTCGAACGCTTCAGGGCCATCGACGTTCCGGATGCGCTGAACGCGGCGCGCGAACTGCCGGGACAGCCCGGGTTGGATCTGGACGACCCGGGCAGCGCCTATCTCTACGGCCTCTACGCTGCCCCCGACGTGCTGGCGGCGACCGACGAGACCTATGCCCGACTGCAGAACCGCATGCTGCTGCCCGTCATCGTGCGGCGCATGGAAGCCGCGTTGTCGCAGCGTGTGAAGGAGGGCGATGCCAAGGCGGCCTACGACGCGCTGCGGGCCTACAGGCTGCTGTTCGACCGGGAGCGCTACATGCAGGGCGGTGCCGCAGACGTGCGCAACTGGGTGCTGAAAGATGGGGCGACCCCCGGCAGCGCCGCCGTGTTCCACGGGCGGGCGTCGGTGGCCGAGCATGCGGCCGCGCTCTTCGCGGCGAGCGGGCGCTCGAACTCGATGCGCTGCCCGACGAAGCGCTGGTGCGCGCGGCGCAGGATTTTCTCGGCACCCAGGCCGCCACCCAGCGGGTCTACGAGCGCGCGAAGGCGACGATGGAAGCCGAGGCGCCCCAGGCGTTCACGCTGGTTCGCGCGGTCGGTCCGCAGGCCGGCACCGTGTTCGCGCGCGACGGCGGATTGCCGCTCGAGAAAGGCGTGCCGGGTCTCTTCACCTACGACGGCTACCACGAGGTCTTCGGCAAACGCCTGCCGGTTTTCGTGGCGCGTGCCTTCGACGACGACGGCTGGGTCATGGGACGCGGCGCTGCTTCCTCGGCCCCGGGCCCGGCGCGCGAGGCCGACGGCGACCCGCGGCTGGACGACATCCGGCGCCTGTACCTCGAGGAGTACGCGCAGCACTGGGAGCACTTTCTGGGCTCGATCCGTCCGGTCGGCGGCAGCGATGCGGCGGCGACGAACCTGGGTTTCGACCTGAGCGTGCTGCGACAGCTCGCGGCGCCCGATTCGCCGCTGAGCCGGTTGGCGCGAGCCGCCGCACGCGAAACCACCTTGTCGCGCCCGCTGGTGGTTCAGCCGGAGGAGGCCAAGGGCCTGCTCGACAAGGCGGCCGAGCAGTTGAGCCGGCAGACGCAGGCGGTGGGACGCCGTCTCGGCATCCGTGCCGAGGAGCGGATGGAGCGGCAGCTCGTCGACAACCGTTTCGCCGCGCTGCGCGAACTGGTCACCGGCCAGCCCGACGCGGGCATGGTGTCCGCCGGCACGACGGGCGCCATCCGGCCGGGGCTCGAAACCGTCACGGGCCTGGTCAACGAGTTCTACACCCTGCTCGTGGTGGCGGACACGGCCCTGAGCGCGCGCAGCCTGCCACCCGGCGGCGCCGAGGTCGGTGCGCGCCTGGTGCTCGAGGCCGGGAAATTGCCGTCGCCGTTCCGGGAGGTGCTGACGGCATTGGCCACGAGCGGCGGCGGCAAGGTGGTGCAGGGCGCGACCGAAATCCTGCGCGGCCAGGCCCAGCTCCAGTTCGACCGCCTCATGGGCCTGATGGCTCAGCAGGTCGGCGAGCCCTGCAGGCGCGGCGTGGAAGGCCGGTATCCGCTGGCGTCGACGTCGCAGGATGCCTCCATCGAGGACTTCACGCTGATGTTCGCCGCGGGAGGCGCGGCCGACGAATTCTTCGGCAAGCATCTGGCGATCTACGTCGATACCAGCGTGCGTCCCTGGCGCTACAAGGATCCTGTCAGTACCGCGGGTCTCGCGGGGCCTGAGTCGCCCGCGAGTCCGGCGGCGCCGGTCGTAACGACGGCCGCCGCCGGTCCCACCCTCACGGGAGAACTGCTCCAGCTGCTGGCGCGCAGCGGCCCGGACCTCGACGCTTTCGACCGGGCGCAGCAGATCCGCGATCTCTTCTTCCGCGAGGCGGGCGGCAGGAAGCTCGGTTGGCGGCTGGAGCTCAAGGTGCTCGAACTCGAACCCAGCATCACCGACCTGAGCATCGACATCGACGGGCAGGGCCTGCGCTATGTCCATGGGCCGGTGCAGGCGTTTCCCGTCCTCTGGCCTGGACCGCGTGGCGGATCGATGGCGGAGCTGAGCGCGAATCCCCGGGTGTCGGGCCCGACCTCGACCCTCGGCGGCAGCGGACCCTGGGCGCTGCTGCGGCTGCTGGACAAGGGCCGCATCGTGAACACGGCGACCCCGGGCCGCGTGGGCGTGGAATTCCAGTTCGACGGGCGTCGGGCGCTGCTCGAGATCGGCGCCGGCAGCCAGCCGAATCCGTTCAACAGCGATCTGCTCAAGGGGTTTCGCTGCCCCGGGCGCAGGGGGTGATCCGATGCTCGGCGAACTGATCGCATCGTGGCAGGTGACCCCGCCCGCCATCTGGGCGAGTTGCCGGCCACGCGGACTTCGTCCGCTTCGACACCGGGCTCGGCGAGATCTCGGCCTGGCGCGCCTGGCTGGCGCTGGAAGGCCGGCGATGCGGCATGCCAGCGGGCGAGGGGGCAGTCGTGCCGGGACCTCGCGGCGAAGGAGCCAGCGCACTGCCGGTGGCTTTCGTGCTGTCGCCCGGGACGCTGCCATTCGCTGCGCGGCAGTGCGTTCTCGGCGTCATCGTTCCTTCCTGCGACAGCCTCGGGCGTCGTCATCCCTTGATCGTCTACCAGGCGGCGAGGCCGCACTGGATCAGGAAACACTACGAAAGCCATGCGGCGCAGCCTTGCGACTGGCAGTTCTGGCTGGCCCGGATGCTCGCGCGCCATGTGGCAACGGGCAAAGCCGCGAGCTTCCGGACGCTGGTGTTCGCCGTTCAGGCGCTCTGGTCGAGCGGTCGGGTGCCGAGGGCCACGATGCCCGGCGCCGTCGGATGCAGGCGGTGATCGACCGCTGGATCGGGGCGGGACCGGTGGCCGACCCCGCCGCGCGTGTACGCGGCGTTCGTTATCTGCCCTGGTCCGACTGGCCAGACCGGACATGGGCGCACACGCCGGCAACGCGTTCTGGCTGCAGGACGCAGAGGGCCGTTTCGTCGATGCCAGCCACCGGCTGCAGCCGGCCTGGGGCGTGCTGCCATGAGCGCGGACGATCCTTTCGGCGTGCTCGACATCGCGGGCGCCCGGCGCCGGCCGCAGGCCGATGTCGTGACCTCGCTGCTCCAGAGGGGCCGCCGATGGCGCGGCCTCTCGAGCCATCGTCGGGCCGCAACGGGCGGTCCTCTTCCATTGGACGAGCGGCTGGGGCCTGCGAGCTGTTCGATCGATGGCACGAAGCGTTCGAGCGCGCGGTGCGCGATCCGCGCGCGCTCGCCGGCCATGCCGATTGGCGGCAGGCTCCGGAGCCCGAGGGGCCGGCCGCACCGACGCTCGCGCAGTTGAGCGCGCAGGGCGCCGCGTTTCCCTCGTTGCTCGACATCCTCCATGCGCGCGGCAGCATCGACCAACTGATCGAAGGCTTCGACCGGCTCGACGGTCCCGATCTGCTGGCGTTCGAGCCGCCCGCCGACGTGCTCGCGGCGTTCGCTCCCGAACTCGTGCGGCAGGCCGGCTTCGACCTGCCCGGATTGACGCGGCGCGAGCACCACGACATCTCGCCCGACAGCCATGTCCGCATCGGCGGACGCGCGGGCGACACCGAGAAAGCGGCGACATGAACGATGCGTGCCATGACGACGGTCCGGCGGCACGGCAGACCGCCGTGGCGCTCGACGAAGCCAGCCGCACGCCCTGGAAGTTCGGCTTCTTCGCGCTGCTGCGCCGGCTGGCCGCTTCCAGCCCCGAACGGCCGCCGATCGGGCTGGCGGCGAGGCCGCAGCAGGAAGGCTTCAGGCTGGGGCAGGCGGCGGCCCTGGCCTTCGCGCCGCGCGAAATCGCCGAAATCGTGCTGCCGCTTCGGCCTGACCCGGCGGAAGCCGTGGCGCCGCGAGCCGGGCCGCACCGCGGCGGCAACGATCCGTCGCGACCGCTGATCCGGCTCTACGGACTGGGCATGCTCGGATCGAACGGTCCCTTGCCGCTGCATTTCACCGAGATCGTTCGCGATCGCATGGAGAACGCGAACGACAGCACGCTCGCGGACTTCCTGGACCTGTTCCATCACCGCTATCTCACGCACATGTACCGGGCCTGGGCGCAGAGCCAGGCGGCGGCGGGGCTGGACCGCCGCGGCGACGAGCCTTTCAGCCGCTATGTCGCGCGCCTGAGCGGACACGATCCCAACGAGATTCTCGATTCGGTGCTGCCATCGCATGCGCGGCTGGCCGCCGCTTCGCACCTGGTTCGCGAGGCGCGCGATCCCGACGGCCTGGCGGGCACGCTGGCGCGCTTCTTCTCCATGCCGGTGCAACTGCGGGAATTCATGCCGCACTGGATCCGCATCGCACCCGAGGAGTGCAGCCAATTGGGAAGTGCCCGCGCATCGAGCGTGATGGGCGACGGCGCCCTGGCCGGCGAGGTGGTCGCCGACCGGCAGTCCAGGTTCCGGCTGGTGCTCGGGCCACTGACGCTCGAGCGCTACCTGCGTTTCACGCCGCAGGGGCGCGATCTCCCGTTGCTGGTCGAGTGGGTCCGTGCCTTCGTTGGCCACGAGTTCGTCTGGGACGTCGAACTGCGGATCCGCCGCGACAGCAGACCGCCCGCGCGCCTCGAGGCCTTGCGCCGGCTGGGATGGTCGACCTGGCTGGGCGGGGACGACGCGGCGAGGGGCGACGCCGAGGGCCACACGGCGGGCATGGTCTTCGAGCCCGAGCAGTACGTCGGCACGCCGGAGTCGCGATGAATTCGAGTCTCGATGTGCCCGAGCCGGCCGTGGATTGGGCCGCCAGTGGCTGCTCCCCGTGAGCCCCGTGGCGCCCTGCGGCCCAGCCTCGAGTACGACCCGGACTATGCGGTGCTGCGTTCGTGCATGGTGCCGCGCGTCGAGGCGCAGTACGGCGATTTCATCGGCCTTCCCGAGGCGCCTAACTGGGGCGACATCGAGCGGGATTGCGCGCAACTGCTGGCGCGCACCCGCGACATCCATGTGCTGGTCTGGCTCTGCCGGGCGCGCACCCGGCTCGCGGGCGCCGCGGGGCTGGCGCAGGCGCTCGCGCTGCTGGCCGCGGTCCTCGCGCGTTGGCCGGACGCCGTGCATCCGCAGCGCGTGATCGAGGGCGAGGAGGATCCCACGGTGCGCGCGAACGCCGTCGCGGCGCTGGCCGATCCGGAGGGACTGGTCGGCGACGTCCGGGACATCGTGATCGAGGCGGGCACCGCCGCGCGTCTGAGCGTGCGCGATGTCGAGCGGGCATCGCGCGTGTCCGCCGGTGCCTCGCTACGGGATTCCGTGGTCCAGCAGCTGTCGGAGTTGAGGCGGACATCGGCCGCGGACACCCAGGCACCGTTGAATCGGTTGGCGAGCGCCGCACGGTCGCTCGACGGCATCGCGCGCTGGAGCCGGGCACAGCTTGGCGGCCATGCGCCCGAACTGCGCGCGCTCGAGCAGTTGCTCGAGCCGTTCGGTGGGGCTGCGCAGGATCCGCCCGCCCGGCGCGCCTCGCCGGTGCCTGCCGTGCGTCTCGACGACGCCGTGACGGTTGCACGGCCTGCCTCGCGCGACGAAGCGCTCAGCGCGATCCGGGCAGTGCGGGCCTGGTTCGAGGTCCATGAGCCGAGCACCCCGGTCGTCGTGCTGCTGCGCCAGGCCGAAAACCTGGTCGGAAAGCCGTTCTCGGAGGTGGTCGGGGCGATCCCGCAGGATCTGCTGCAGAAATGGGAGGCCGGGCGGTGAGTTCGCTCCCCTCGGCATGGGTGCTCGCGGGCGCCCTGGCCGTCGGCTGGCTCGGCGGCGGGGTGTCGGCCTGGGTGTTACTGCGGGCAAGGCGCAAGGCGCCGCGGGCCGTGGAGGAGGGCGCCGGGCCCGAGGAACCCGCGACGATCCTCTTCGCCGCCGACCCGGTTGTGTCGCCTCCCGAGCCCGAGCTCACGGCAGCGCCCAAGCCCGTTCCCGCCCCGGAACGCCGGCTGCTCGAGCTCAGCGACGAGGACATCGACGCCCTCCCGGCGGAACTGCCGGCCGCCGAGCACGGCCAAAGGCGCAAATTGCCGGCTCCCCGAAAGCCTGTTCTGCGGAATATCTGAGCGGGATATCGTCAAAATCCGTTGAACGGATTTTTGACGGCGTATGAGCCGCAAGCCTCTTGATTTGTCGAATTCTCGCCACCAGCTTTTCCCGAGCCGGCACGGCGCTTGCACGCTCTATAGAATCTTTTTCATGGCAACGAGAATTCCTTCGACCCCTCCCACGCCACCGGTGCGTAAACCGGCGCGAGACGACGGAGATTCGGTCGTCCTCGAGCGGCGTCCGCAGAAAACGGCGCCACCCCAGATGTATCAGGTGGTCATGCTCAACGACGACTACACGCCCATGGAGTTCGTGGTCGTCGTCCTGCAGGAGTACTTCAGCAAGGACCGCGAAAGCGCCACCCAGATCATGCTCAAGATTCACCTCGATGGCCGCGGCGTCTGTGGGGTCTATTCCCGCGACATGGCGGCCACCAAGGTCAACCAGGTGATGGAGGCGGCCAAGCAGGCAGGGCATCCTTTGCAATGTGTCAGCGAACCCGTGGAATGAACCTGTTGATTTAGGCAAGCTCCAACCCATCTGAGAACTTATTTACAGCAAGGCAAAAAGGAAATCACATGATTGCCCAGGAACTGGAAGTCAGCTTGCACATGGCCTTCGTCGAGGCCCGGCAACAGCGCCACGAGTTCATCACCGTGGAGCATTTGCTGCTCGCTTTGCTGGACAACCCGAGCGCCGCGGAAGTTCTGCGCGCCTGCTCGGCCAACGTCGACGACCTGCGGGCGTCGCTCACCAACTTCATCAAGGACAACACGCCCCAGGTGGCGGGTACCGACGATGTGGACACCCAGCCCACGCTGGGCTTCCAGCGCGTGATCCAGCGCGCCATCATGCACGTGCAGTCCACCGGCAACGGCAAGAAGGAAGTCACCGGCGCCAACGTGCTGGTCGCGATCTTCGGCGAGAAGGACTCGCACGCGGTCTACTACCTGCACCAGCAGGGCGTGACCCGCCTCGACGTGGTGAACTTCATCGCCCACGGCATCAAGAAGAGCGATCCGCCGGAAGCCGTCAAGGGCAACAGCGAAGCCTCCTCGAACGAGAGCGAAGAGGGCGGCGGCGAGAAGAACGAGAAGGCCTCGCCGCTCGAACAGTTCACGCAGAACCTCAACCAGATGGCCAAGGACGGCAAGATCGATCCGCTGATCGGCCGCGAGTACGAGGTCGAGCGCGTGATCCAGATCCTGTGCCGCCGGCGCAAGAACAACCCGCTGCTGGTCGGCGAGGCCGGCGTGGGCAAGACCGCGATCGCCGAGGGCCTGGCATGGCGCATCACGCAAGGCGACGTGCCCGAGATCCTGGCCGAGTCGAACGTGTTCTCGCTCGACATGGGCGCGCTGCTCGCGGGCACCAAGTACCGCGGTGACTTCGAACAGCGCCTCAAGGGCGTGCTCAAGTCGCTCAAGGACAAGCCGAACGCGATCCTGTTCATCGACGAGATCCACACGCTGATCGGCGCCGGCGCGGCCTCGGGCGGCACGCTCGACGCGTCGAACCTGCTCAAGCCGGCGCTCTCGAGCGGCCAGCTCAAGTGCATCGGCGCGACCACCTTCACCGAGTACCGCGGCATCTTCGAGAAGGACGCGGCCCTGTCGCGTCGTTTCCAGAAGGTCGACGTGGTCGAGCCCTCGGTGCAGGAAACCGTCGACATCCTCAAGGGCCTGAAGTCGCGCTTCGAGGAACACCATGGCGTGAAGTACGCGGTGGCCGCACTGCAGGCCGCGGCCGAGCTGAGCGCCAAGTACATCAATGACCGTCACCTGCCCGACAAGGCGATCGACGTCATCGACGAAGCGGGTGCGGCGCAGCGCATCCTGCCGGCGAGCAAGCGCAAGAAGACCATCAGCAAGACCGAAGTCGAGGAAATCGTCGCGAAGATCGCGCGCATTCCCCCGGCCAACGTCAGCAACGACGACCGCGGCAAGCTGCAGACGATCGAGCGCGACCTCAAGAGCGTGGTGTTCGGCCAGGACAAGGCGCTCGAAGTGCTGGCCTCCGCGGTCAAGATGGCGCGCTCGGGCCTGGGCAAGGGCGACAAGCCGATCGGCTCGTTCCTGTTCTCGGGTCCGACGGGCGTCGGCAAGACCGAAGCGGCCAAGCAGCTTGCCTACATCATGGGCATCGAGCTGATCCGCTTCGACATGTCGGAGTACATGGAGCGTCACGCGGTGAGCCGCCTGATCGGCGCGCCTCCGGGCTACGTCGGTTTCGACCAGGGCGGTCTTCTGACCGAGGCCGTCACGAAGAAGCCGCACTCGGTGCTGCTGCTCGACGAAATCGAGAAGGCGCATCCGGACATCTTCAACGTGCTGCTGCAGGTCATGGACCATGGCACGCTGACCGACAACAACGGGCGCAAGGCCGACTTCCCGCAACGTCATCATCATCATGACGACGAACGCGGGTGCCGAGACCATGAACAAGGCGACCATCGGCTTCACCAACCCGCGGCAGGCCGGCGACGAAATGGGCGACATCAAGCGCCTGTTCTCGCCCGAATTCCGCAACCGGCTCGATGCCATCGTCAACTTCAAGGCGCTCGACGAGCAGATCATCCTGCGCGTGGTCGACAAGTTCCTGCTGCAGCTCGAAACGCAGCTGGCCGAGAAGAAGGTCGAGGTCACGTTCACCGACAAGCTGCGCAAGCACCTGGCGAAGAAGGGCTTCGATCCGCTGATCGGGCGCACGGCCGATGCAGCGCCTGATCCAGGACACGATCCGTCGTGCACTGGCCGACGAACTGCTGTTCGGCCGCCTGACCGAAGGCGGGCGCCTGGAAGTCGACCTCGACGAGAAGGACGAAGTGCTGCTTGACATCCAGCCGCTGCCGAAGAAGGAAGGCAAGTCGAAGCCCGAAGCGGAAGAGGCCGCGGCCGGCTAAGACAAGCGAAGGAACTGGGCATTCCGTGGCCGACGAGGCCGCGGAACCGCCCCCCAAAGGCCGGTAGCATCGCGCTGCCGGCCTTTTTCTTTTGAGGGGTCCGCCCCTCGCCTTGATCCTCCCCGAACTCAGTCCCGAATGGAAAACCGGCCTCTCCCTGGCATGGAGCGGCTACATCGCCGTGCTGTCGGTCTGGATCGTGATGCAGAAGCGCGCGCCGGTGTCGACGATGAGCTGGATCCTCTCGCTGGCGCTGCTGCCGTTCGCGGGATTCGTCATCTACTACTTCCTCGGGCCGCAGCGCCTGCGCAAGCAGCGGCTCAAGCGCCTGCGCACCCGCGCGAACGCCAACGCGCAGGCCGACCTGGCGCGGCTGCGCGACGCGGCCGAACATGCGCCGCCGGCGCTGCAGCAGATGGCGCGGCTGGGCACCGCGACCTGCGGCATCCCGGTATCGAGCGCCACCGGCGTCGAGCTGCTCTCGGGCGGGGCGCGCACCTTCGACGCGATTTTCGAGGCGGTGCGCGCGGCGCGCGACCATGTGCATCTCGAGTACTACATCTTCGAGCCCGACACCATCGGCACCGCGCTGCGCGACCTGCTGGTGGCGCGCGCGGGCGAGGGCGTGAAGGTGCGGCTGCTGATCGATGCGCTCGGCTCCCAGCGCATCGGCCGCAAGTTCATGGCGCCGATGCTGGCCGCGGGTGTGCAGGTGGCGCTGTTCCACGACACCAGGATCGGCCGCCGCCTGCGTCCGGTGACCAACTACCGCACCCACCGCAAGATCGTGGTGTGCGACGGCCGCGTGGGCTTCACCGGCGGCGTCAACATCACGGACGAGGAAGACAAGCGCACGCGGCCCGATGCCTACCACGACGTGCACCTGCGCGTGGAAGGCAGCGCCGTGCGCTGGCTGCAGACCACCTTCATGGAGGACTGGACCTATGCCACCGGCGAGGACCTGCACAGCTTCGGCGACGGCCTCGATGCCATGCTGCCCAAGGTGGAGGCCGGCGAGATCCCGGTGCAGATCGTCACCAGCGGGCCCGACAACACACTCGAGGCCATCCACCGCATGCACGTCGAGGCGATCCACAACGCCAACCACCGCGCCTGGCTCACCACGCCGTACTTCGTGCCCGGCGAGCCCGCGCTGATGGCGCTCACGAGCGCCGCGCTGCGCGGCGTCGACGTGCGGCTGCTGGTGCCGCGGCGCAGCGATTCGGCCATCGTGAGCGCCGCCGCGCGCTCCTACTTCGACGAACTGATCGCCGCGGGCGTGAAGGTGTGGGAGTACAAGGCGCGCATGCTGCACTCGAAGACGCTGGTGGTCGACGAGGACTGCGCGATGATCGGCACCGCGAATTTCGACAACCGCAGCTTCCGCCTCAACTTCGAGGTCTGCGCGGTGGTTTATGGTCCGGCATTGGCGCGACCGCTGGCGGCGCAGTTCGAGACCGACCTGCACAGCTCGGCCGCCGTGCGCGCGCACCGGCCCCAGCCCTTCTGGCAACGGCTCGGCGACTCGGTCGCGCGGCTGTCGTCGCCGCTGCTCTGAGGCCGGGCGCCGCACCCGGTATCCGCTTTCGCTTTTCCCCAACGACATGACCGCTCAAACCTTCCTCTGGCACGACTACGAAACCTTCGGCGCCGTCCCGCGCCGCGACCGGCCCTCGCAGTTCGCCGCCATCCGCACCGACGCGGCGCTCAACGAGATCGGCGAGCCGCTGATGATCTATTGCAAGCCCGCGCCCGACTACCTGCCGAGCCCGGAAGCCACGCTGATCACCGGCATCACGCCGCAGCTGTGCCTCGAACGCGGCCTGCCCGAGCACGAGTTCGCGGCGCAGATCGAGCGCGCCTTCTCGCAGCCCGGCACCATCGGCGTGGGCTACAACACCATCCGCTTCGACGACGAGGTCACGCGCTTCCTGTTCTGGCGCAACCTCATCGATCCCTATGCGCGCGAGTGGCAGAACGAGTGCGGCCGCTGGGACCTGCTCGACGTGGTGCGCCTGACCTATGCGCTGCGGCCCGACGGCATCCAGTGGCCGAAGAAGGAGGACGGCAGCCAGAGCTTCAAGCTCGAGGACCTCGCCAAGGCCAACGGCCTGCTGCACGAGTCGGCGCACGATGCGCTGTCGGACGTGCGCGCCACCATCGCGCTGGCACGGCTGATCCGCAACGCGCAGCCCAAGCTGTTCGACTTCGCCTTCGCGCTGCACCGCAAGGACCGCGTGGCCAGCGAGCTCGGCCTGCCGGCGGTGCGCGAGACCGCGAAGCCCTTCCTGCACGTCTCGGGCATGTTCCCGGCCGAGCGCGGCTGCCTGGCCGTGATGTGGCCGCTGGCCAGCCATCCCACCAACAAGAACGAGCTGCTGGCCTGGGACCTCGCGCACGACCCGAGCGAGCTGCGCGACCTCGATGCCGACACCGTGCGCCTGCGTATGTTCACGCGCGCCGCCGAATTGCCCGAGGGCGTGGTGCGGCTGCCGATCAAGGGCGTGCACCTCAACAAGTCGCCGATGGTGGTGGGCAACCTGCGCACGCTGGCCGCGCCCATGGCCGAGCGCTGGGGCATCGATCTCGACACGGCCATGCGCCATGCCGCGATCGCGCGCGACCTGCCCGACATGAGCGCGATCTGGGCCAAGGTCTACGAGCGGCCGAAGGAGGACGCGCCCGACGTCGACGAGGACCTCTACGGCGGCTTCGTCGGCAACGGCGACCGGCGCCGGCTCAACCAGCTGCGCACGCTCTCGCCGGCCGAACTCGCGAAGGACCGCACCGGCTTCGACGACGGGCGGCTCGAGGAGATCGTGTTCCGCTACCGCGCGCGCAACTGGCCCGAGACGCTGAGCGAGGAAGAGGCGCAGCGCTGGGAAGAACACCGCGTGGCGAAGCTGTTCGACGGCGAGGGCGGCGCCCGCACGGTCGAGGGCCTGTTCGCCGAGATCGATGCGTTGTCGGAGACCGTGGACGAGCAGGGCGAGGAACTGCTGGGCGCGCTCTACGACTATGCCGACGCGATCGCGCCGTCGCGCTGAGCCCCACGCAGGCGCCGGGCCGGCGATGGAAAGGCGAGCTTTTCATGTCCGATTCTGAACAGAGGACCGAAGTGAATGTCGTGCGGCGGCTGGTGCCGGCCGACGCCATGGCCTATCGCGCGCGCATGCTCGATGCCTACGAGCGGCATCCGAGCGCCTTCACCTCGACGGTGGCCGAGCGCGGCGCCTTGCCGCTGCGCTTCTGGGAGGAGCGGCTGGCGCCAGGCGAGGACACGGCCGACGTGGTCTACGGCGCCTTCGATGCCGGCGGGCTGGTCGGCGCGGCCGGACTGAGCTTCGAGTGGCGCGAGCGCGCGCGGCACAAGGCCACGCTGTTCGGCATGTCGGTGGCCGAATCGGCCCGGCAGGCGGGCTTCGGCCGCCGGCTGGTGCTGGCGCTGCTGGAGCACGCCCGCCAGCGGCCGGGCCTGCGCCTGGTGCAGCTCACCGTGACCGAGGGCAACGATGCCGCGCAGCGGCTCTACGAACGCTGCGGCTTCCAGCCCTTCGGCGTCGAGCCGCTGGCGATCGCGCTCGACGGCCAACTGCTGGGCAAGGTGCACATGTGGTGCGACCTGCTGCAGCCCGGCCACCTGCAGGGCTGAGCTTCGGGGCAGGGCGGCCTCGCCCGGCTGCTACGATCCTCGGCCTTCTCGCTGCCGGACCGCGCCATGCGGCCTTCGTTTCGCCGAACCAGCCCGAATGCCCCAAGCCCAAGCCTCTACCACCGATCTCTTCGTGGGCCCGAACGGCCTGCTGCGCCGCCATGCGCTCGGCCTCGGCGTGGCGACGCTGGCCGGCGTCGGCGGCAGCGCCGCCACGGTTTCGCTGCTCGCGCTCATCAACCGCATGCTGCACGCCGAAGGCGGACTGGCTTCGGGCCTGGCGCTGGCCTTCGTCGGCCTCGCCTTGCTCACGCTGGTCGGGCGCGTGCTCTCCGACGCGCTCACCAACCGCATCGGGCAGGACATCCTGCGCAGCCTGCGGACGCGGCTGGCGCAGCGGATCCTCGACGCCCCCATCGACGAGCTCGAGCGCTTCCGCACCCACCGCCTGACACCCGTGCTCACGCACGACATCGGCATGGTGAGCGGCCTGTGCCTGAGCCTGCCGATGACGGTGGTTTCCGCGACCATCGTGCTCGGCTGCCTGGGGTGGCTGGTCTGGCTCTCGTGGCAGCTCGCGGCGCTGCTGGCCGTGGTCATGGCGGGCGGCATCGCCATCCACCGGATCGCGCTGCGGCGCGCCATCGCCAGCTTCGACGCGGCGCGCGAAGGCGAGGATGCGCTGCACAAGGCCTGGCGCCGGCTCGGCGACGCGGCCAAGGAACTGCGCCTGAGCCGTGGCCGGCGCGCGCAGGTCTACCGGGGCGAGGTGCTGCACAGCGTGGACCACATCCGCCGGGCCAGCGTGAAGGCCGGCGATGCCTTCTCGCTCGCGCACGAGGCCGGCTCGGCGCTGTACTTCCTGTTCATCGCGGTGGTGTTCGGCGCCGCCGGGTTGTGGCGGCTGCCGGCCGAGGTGCTCAGCGGCTTCGTGCTGGCGCTGCTCTATCTGCAGGGGCCGATGGACCAGGTGCTGGGCTTCCTGCCGTTCTTCGCGCGGGCGCGCGTGGCGCTGGGTCGGGTCGCCGAACTGACCGAGCGCTTCGAGAGCCCGGAGCCGGGCCTGGCCGGTGCCGTCGCCGACACGGGCTCACGCCCGGCCTTCGCCGAGGCCATCGCGCTCAGCGGCGTGCGCTACGCCTTCGCGCCCGCGCAGGCCGAGGACAGCACGCCCGTCGCGCAGGGCAACGCGCCGTTCGCGCTCGGCCCGATCGACCTGCGCATCGCTCGCGGCGAAATCCTCTTCATCGCGGGCGACAACGGCTCGGGCAAGACCACCTTCCTCAAGCTGCTGACCGGCCTCTACCTGCCTCAGGCGGGCACGCTGACGGTCGATGGCGAGGCGGTGACCGACGCGAGCCGCGACGCCTACCGGCAGCTGTTCTCGCCGGTGCTCTCGGACTTCCACCTGTTCGAGGCGCTGCCCGACGAGCCCGGCCTCGCGTCCGCACAGCGCGACGAGATCGCGCGCGCCGGCCTGGCGCGGCTCGCGCTCGACGGCAAGGTGGCGGTCGACGACGGCGCCTTCAGCACCATCGACCTCTCGACTGGCCAGCGCAAGCGGCTCGCGCTGGTGCATGCCTGGGTCGAGGCTCGGCCCGTGATGGTGTTCGACGAATGGGCGGCCGACCAGGACCCGAGCTTTCGCCACCAGTTCTATACCGAGCTGCTGCCGGAGCTGCGCGCCAGGGGCCACACGCTGGTCGTGATCTCGCACGACGACCGCTACTTCGGCGTGGCCGACCGCGTCGTGCACTTTCGCGACGGGCGCATCGCGGCCGCTTGAGGCGCCTGGAGGCCGGCGGCGCGTCGCTGTCCGCGATTTCCCCCGTGCGCACGGCCATGGCCCGGCCCACGTATGCTCCCCGCATGGACGCCACCGCCGCCGCGCTCACCGACTTCGCCACGCGCCACCGCCAACTGTTCGTGCTGACCGGCGCGGGCTGCAGCACCAGTCGGGCATCCCCGACTACCGCGATGCGCGCGGCGAATGGAAGCGGCCTTCGCCCGTGACCTACCAGGCCTTCATGGGCGAGGAGGCGACACGGCGCCGCTACTGGGCGCGCAGCCTGATCGGCTGGCCGACCATGGCGCTGGCCCGGCCGGGCGCCGCGCACCACGCGCTGTCGCGGCTCGAGGCGGCCGGCCGCGTCGGCCTGCTGCTGACCCAGAACGTCGACGGCCTGCACGAGGCCGCCGGCAGCCGCGCCACCATCGACCTGCACGGGCGCATCGACACCGTGCGCTGCATGGGCTGCGAACGCCGCATACCGCGCGCGGAACTGCAGCGCGAACTGCGCGCGCGCAATCCGCGCTGGGCCGCGCTCGAGGCGCGCGCGGCACCCGACGGCGATGCCGATCTCGAAGGCCATGACTTCTCCGCCTTCGACGTGCCGGCCTGCGCCCATTGCGGCGGCCTGCTCAAGCCCGACGTGGTGTTCTTCGGCGAGAGCGTGCCGCGGGAGCGCGTCGCCGCCGCCTTCGCGGCGCTCGAGGCCGCCGATGGGGTGCTGGTGGCGGGCTCGTCGCTGATGGTCTATTCGGGCTTCCGCTTCGTGCAGGCGGCCGCGGCGGCCGGCAAGCCGGTGGCGGCGGTGAACCTCGGGCGCACGCGGGCCGACGAGCTGCTGGCGCTCAAGGTCGAGCGGCCGGTGGGCGAGGCGCTGGCGGCCCTGGCCGAGGCGCTGGCGCCCGAATCGCGCGCGGCCTAGCTAGCAGCTATCGCAACGAGCGGATGAAGCCATCCACCGCCGAGGTGCAGCCACCCGGCCGGCGGAGTTGCGCGAGCGGCGCGAAGGCTCAGGTTTTCGGCAGGCTCCAGCTCGTCGCGTCGCCGCGGCCCGGCAGATGCAGCGAGGCCGTCGCCGCCGGCGTCTCGGCCAGCAGCCGGCCCTTGCGGAACACCCTCAGGCGCGTGGCGCGCAGCCGAATCGCCTCGACCGGATCGCGCGCCTGCAGCAGCACGAAGCTCGCATCGCAACCGGCCTCGAGGCCGTAGTTCTCGAGCTGCATCACGCGCGCGGCGTTGGTGGTCACCGCCTCGAAGCACTGGTGGATGCCGGCCTGGCTGGTCATCTGCGCCACGTGCAGGCCCATGTGCGCCACCTCGAGCATGTCGCCCGAGCCCATGCCGTACCAGGGGTCCATCACGCAGTCGTGGCCGAAGGCGACGTTGACGCCGGCGGCCAGCAGCTCGGGCACGCGCGTCATGCCGCGGCGCTTGGGGTAGCTGTCGTGGCGGCCCTGCAGCGTGATGTTGATCAGCGGGTTCGAGACCACGCTCACGCCGGCCTCGGCGATCAGCGGCAGCAGCTTGCTCACGTAGTAGTTGTCCATCGAGTGCATCGAGGTGCAGTGCGAGCCCGTGACCCGGCCCTGCAGGCCCAGGCGCTGCGTCTCGAAGGCCAGGGTCTCGATGTGGCGCGAGAGCGGGTCGTCGGATTCGTCGCAGTGCATGTCGACCAGCTTGCCGCGCTCGGCCGCGATCTCGCACAGCCGCTTCACGCTGGTCGCGCCGTCGGCCATGGTGCGCTCGAAGTGCGGGATGCCGCCGACCACGTCCACGCCCTTGTCGAGCGCGCGCTCGATGTTCTCGAGCCCGCCCGGGATGCGCAGCGCGCCGTCCTGCGGGAAGGCCACCAGCTGCAGGTCGAGGTAGGGCGCCACGCGGCGCTTGACCTCGAGCAGCGCATCGACCGCCAGCAGGCTGGCATCGCTGGTGTCGACATGCGAGCGCACCGCGAGCAGCCCCTTGGCCACGGCCCAGTCGCAGTAGGCCAGCGCGCGTTCGATCAGCGCGTCGGCCGTCAGCAGCGGCTTGAGCTCGCCCCACAGCGCGATGCCCTCGAGCAGCGTGCCGCTCTGGTTGACGCGCGGCAGGCCGTAGCTCAGCGTGGCGTCCATGTGGAAATGCGGGTCGACGAAATGCGGCGCGACCAGCTGGCCGGCGGCATCGAGCGTGTCGTGCGCCGGCGCGGCCAGGCCGGCCGTGACTTCGGCGATGCGGCCGTCCTGCACGGCGATCGACATGCCGGTGCGGCCGTCGGGGAGGGTGGCGTTGGTGACGAGGAGGTCGAGCATCGTGGGGCTTGGGGATCGTTGTGGGGGGATTCGGCCTGGCGTGGCCGTCTGGCTGGCTTCAGCGCGAGGGCTGCGGCCGGAAGCGGTACTGGCCCGGTGCCGGACCGACCTCGATGGTCACGCGCCGCAGCTTGTCGTCGTGTCCCGAGTCGGCCTTGGCCGTGAGCACGATGCCGCGCGGCGTGGCGCGGCAGGTCAGGTCGCTGAGGGCGATCTCGGCATGGTCGTTGTCGAGCTCGGCGATGGCCACCGTGTGCGCGGCCTGCAGGCTGCCGTTGGCATCGCGCGCCATCCATTGCACATAGAGAAAGGACTGCGCGTACTGCTCGGCATGCACCACGCGGTAGGTGCCCTGGTGGTTCGGTCCCCAGGTGCCGCAGAGCTGGACCCAGGTGACCGCATCGGGCGTCTGGAAGCGTTCGTAGCCGTAGTCGGTGCCCAGCGCATGGGCGGCCGCGCCGCATGCGAGCACGGCGGCGATCGAGGCGGATTGGAGGAGGTTCGGCATGGGTGTGTGGAGGGCGATGGCGGACCGTCGTAATTCTCTACTCAGAATTTTTTACCTTGCAGAGACAAAAGTCGAAGGGGTGCCGCTTACGCTTTGAAAACAATGAAGCGCGACGACCTTGACTTCGGACCTGGCGTCCTGGCACTGCCGGGGCATCCCGGCAGTCCATCATGCGTCATGTGGATGACCGGGCTCTCCGGCGCGGGCAAATCCACCCTCGCGCAGGGCCTGCGGGCCCGGCTGCAGGGCGAGCAGGTGGCCAGTGTCATTCTCGACGGCGATGAGGTGCGCGGCGGCCTGAGCCGGGGGCTGGGGTTCAGCCAGGAAGACCGGAGCGAGAACATCCGCCGCATGGCCGAAGTCGCCCGGCTGCTGAGCCGGCAGGGCATGCTGGTGATCGTCGCGGCCATCACGCCGCTGCAGGCGCAGCGCGCGATGGCGCGCGAGATCGTCGGCGAGGCCTTCCGCGAGATCCACGTGCATGCGCCGTTCGCCCTGTGCGAGCAGCGCGACGTGAAGGGGCTGTACGCCCGGGCGCGCCGCAACGAGATCGCGGCGTTCACCGGCATCTCCGACAGCTACGAGCCGCCCGTCGCGCCCGACCTGGTCATCGACACCTCGGCCTGCCGCCTGGCCGACGCCGTGGAGGCGCTGCTGCTGGCCTTCGGCACGGCGCCGCGGCCGGTCGTCGCCCCGCTGGGCGCCCGCGCATGAAGCATCACCTGCTGATCGCCGGCACGGGCCGCGCGGGCACGACCTTCCTGGTGCAGTACCTCGCCGAATGCGGTCTGGACACCCACATCGCGCGCGACCAGTACCGGGGCTACGACGAGGATGCCAACGCGGGCCTCGAGGACCTGCCGCTGGACGACCTCGACGCGCCCTACGTGATCAAGTCGCCCTGGCTGTTCGAGTACGTGGAGCGCGTGCTGGCCGACCCGCAGACGGTGGTCGACGCCGTCGTGATCCCGATGCGCGGCATCGTCGAGGCCGCCGCCAGCCGCACCGTCAACGAGCTGCGCGCGCGCCACGCCATGCCAGGCCTGCACGACGACTGCAAGCAATGGGAGACCTGGGGCACGACGGCGGGCGGGGTGGTCTATTCGCTCAACCCGATCGACCAGGCGCGGCTGCTCGCGCTGGGTTTCCACGAGCTGCTGCATGCGCTGGTGAAGCGGAACGTGCCGATCGTGCTGCTCGACTTTCCGCGCTTCATCGAGGACCCGGACTATCTCTACGGTGCCCTGAGCGCCACGCTGGGCGACGGGGTCGATCGCGCCTCGGCCCTGCGCGCGCATGCCCGCGTCGCGGAGCCCTCGAAGGTGCGCGTGGGGCGGGAACTGGCCGAGCCGACCGCCGAGGCCGCGGCCTCGCCGCGTCTCGCGTTCCCGAACCATGCCGCGCTGGACCGCAGCGCGCTCAAGCGCGAGCTGGCCAACGCGAGCCGCCGCGTCGCGCAGCTCGAGCGGCAGATCGCCGAGCTGCGCAACTCGCGTTCATGGCGCATCACCGCGCCACTGCGTGCACTGGTGCAGCTGCTGCGCCGCGGCGGCGAACCGGCGCTGCCGGCCGCCACCCCTCAGCGTTCTCCCTTGCGGTAGGGCTTCATCAGCGCCTGCGGATAGCTGGCCTTGCGGGCCACGAGCACCAGCGCGAGGATCGACAGCAGGTAGGGCAGCATCAGGTACAGCTGGTACGGCAGGAAGGCATCGCCCGATTGCTGCAGGCGAAGCTGGAGCGCGTCGAAGAAGGCGAACAGCAGCGCGCCCAGCAGCGCCTTGCCCGGCCGCCACGAGGCGAACACCACCAGCGCCACGCAGATCCAGCCGCGGCCGTTGACCATGTTGAAGAAGAAGGCGTTGAAGGCCGACAGCGTGAGGAAGGCGCCCGCCACGCCCATCAGCGCCGAGCCCGCCACGATGGCGCCGGTGCGCGTGGCCGCGACCGACACGCCCTGGCTCTCGGCCGCCTGCGGGTTCTCGCCGACCATGCGCAGCGCCAGCCCCAGCGGCGTGCGGTAGAGCAGCCAGGCCACCGCGGGCACCAGCGCCAACGCGAGCAGGGTCAGCGGCGTCTGGGCGCCGAGCACCGGGACGTGCAGCCACTCCATGGGCGCGAAGGGCACGATGGTCGGCGGCGTGTTGACCTTCGGGAAGCTCACGCGGTAGCCGAAGTAGCTGAGCGCGGTCGCGAGCATGGTGATGCCCAGCCCCGACACGTGCTGCGAGAGCGCCAGCCCGACGGTCAGGAAGGCATGCAGCAGCCCGAACACGGCGCCCGTGAGCGCGGCGATGCCCACGCCCGCCCACAGCGGCGCGCCCAGGTACACCGCGAGCCAGCCGGTGAAGGCGCCCGCGACCATGATCCCCTCGATGCCGAGGTTGAGCACGCCGGCGCGCTCGCACAGCAGCACGCCGAGCGTGCCGAGGATCAGCGGCGTGGCGATGCGCAGCACCGCGACCCAGAAGGCCGGGTTGGCGAGGATGTCGAGCAGGTCGGTCATCGGCTCCTCCGCACGCGGTACTGGGTCAGCAGGGTCGCCACCAGCACCGCGATCAGCGAGGCCGCGACGATCACGTCGGCGATGTAGGTCGGCACGCCCACGGCGCGGCTCATGGTGTCGGCGCCGACCAGCACGCCGGCCACGAACACGCCGGCCGCGATCACGCCCAGCGGATGCAGGCCGGCCAGCATCGCGATCACGATGCCGGTGTAGCCATAGCCGGGCGACATGTCGAGCGTGACGTAGCTGGTGCGGCCCGCGACCTCGATCGCGCCCGCCAGCCCGGCCAGCGCGCCCGACAGCAGCGCCACCGAGACCACGGTGCGCGTCACCGGCACGCCGGCGAAGGCGGCGGCGCGCGCGTTGGCGCCGACGGCGCGGATGTCGAAGCCCAGCACCGTGTACTTGAAGACCGCCCACACCATCACCGCGAGCGACACCGCCCACAGCAGCCCGGTGTGCACGCGCGTCTGGGCGATCAGCTTGCCGAGTTCCAGGTCCGACTGCAGCGACACGCTCTGCGGCCAGCCCATGGCGGTCGGGTCCTTCATCGGCCCGTCGAGCAGCGCCGACACGCCCAGCAGCACGATGAAGTTGATCAGCAGCGTGGTCACGACCTCGTCGACGCCGAGCCTGTTCTTCATCAGCGCCGGGCCCAGCAGCATCAGCGCGCCGGCCACGGCGGCGGCCAGCATCATCAGCGGGAACAGCAGCCAGGGCGACAGCTCGAAGCCGGTGCCGCCGTGCATGCCGCCCACGGCGACCGCGGCCAGCGCGCCCGCGTACAGCTGCCCCTCGGCGCCGATGTTGAACAGCCGCGCCTTGAACGCGACCGTGGCGGCCAGCCCGGTGAGGATCAGCGGGATCGCGCGCGTGAGGGTCTCGCTCCAGGCGAACACCGAGCCGAAGCCGCCCTGCAGCAGCAGCGCGTAGGTGCGGCCCACGGGCGCGCCGGCCCACAGCACCAGCAGCGCGCTGATCGCCAGTGTGAAGGCGACCGCGCCGATGGGCGCCAGGACCAGCGCGGTGCGCGAGGCCTGGTGGCGTCGTTCGAGCCGCATCATGGCGTGGCCTCCTTCGTGGTGGAGGCGGTGGCACCGGCCATCGCCAGGCCGATCGCCTCGCGCGTCCAGGCCGAGGCGGCGCGCGCCTCGCCCAGGTGGCCGCCGTGCATCACCGCCACGCGGTCGCCGAGCGCCAGCACCTCGTCGAGGTCGTCCGAGATCACGAGCACGGCCGCGCCGGCATCGCGCGCGGCGATCAGCTGCTGCTGCACATAGGCCACGGCGCCGATGTCCAGGCCCCAGGTCGGCTGGTGCGCGACGATCAGGCGCGGGGCCTGGGTCGGGTGCTTGCGTTGCTCGTCGCGGCCGGGCTCGGGCTGCTCGGGCGGCAGCAGCGCGCGGCCGAGGATCAGCTTCTGCATGTTGCCGCCCGACAGCGAGCGCGCCGGCGCCATCAGGCCGGCGCCGCGCACGTCGAAGGCCTGCTCGATGCGGCGCGCATGCAGCCGCGCGGCCGCGCGCTTCACGAACATCGCGCCGCGCGAGAACACCGGGCTGCGCAGCCGCTCCGACACCGCGTTCTCCCACACCGGCAGGTCGCCGACCACGCCGACCGCATGCCGGTCCTCGGGAATGCGCGCCACGCCGCGCTGCACCAGCCGCGCGGGCGAGGGCGGCAGGGCGCGGCCCATGAGCTGCGCGCGGCCCGCGGTGGCGCGGCGGGTGCCGCACAGCAGCTCGGTGAGCGCCACCTGTCCGTTGCCCGAGACGCCCGCGATCGCGGTGATCTCGCCCGCGCGCAGCGTCAGCGACACCTCGCGCAGCCGGTCCTGGCCGCCGCTCTTCGAAGCCGCGGTGCTCACGCGATCGAGCACGCAGACCGCGTCGCCGACCGACTTCGCGGGCCGGCGCTGGGGCGCCTCGACCGCATGCCCCACCATCCACAGCGCGAGCTGCGCCTGCGTGGTGTCGGCCGTCGCGGCCTCGGCCACCAGCTTGCCGCCGCGCAGCACGGCCACGCGGTGCGACACCCGCAGCACCTCGCCGAGCTTGTGGCTGATGAAGATCACCGACAGGCCCTGCGCCACCATCTGCGAGAGCGTGGCGAACAGCGCCTCGCTCTCCTGCGGCGTGAGCACGGCCGTGGGTTCGTCGAGGATCAGGATGCGCGCGCCGCGGTACAGCGCCTTGAGGATCTCCACGCGCTGGCGCTCGCCCACCGACAGGCTGCCGATGGTCGCCTCGGGCCGCACCGGCAGCCCGAAGCGCTGCGCCACCTCCAGCAGCCGCGCCCGCGCGGCCGCGCGGCGCGACAGCGGGCGCCACAGCGGTTCGGTGCCCATGGTCACGTTGTCGAGCACGCTGAGGTTGTCGGCCAGCGTGAAGTGCTGGTGCACCATGCCGACGCCCGCGGCCAGCGCGGCCTTGGGGTTGCCCGGCGCGAGCGGCGCGCCGAAGACCTCGATGCGGCCTTCGTCGGCGACGTAGTGGCCGAACAGGATCGACATCAGCGTCGACTTGCCGGCACCGTTCTCGCCGAGCAGCGCCAGCACTTCGCCGGCGCGCAGGTCGAGGGAGATGGCATCGTTGGCGACCAGGCTGCCGAAGCGCTTGGTGATGCCTTCGAGCCGGAGCACGTTGGAGTTCATGGTGTGGCGGGCGCGGACAGGGCGCGCTCGCGGCAGAAATTGTCGATGACCCGGGCCGCCGCGGCGGGCGAGGCCTGCAGCAGTCCGTGCGGCCCGTCGAGCCGGACGATGCGCAGCGCCGGCAGCGCGCGCTCGATGATCGCGGCCGCCTTCGCGGGCACCAGCCGATCCTGCAGCGCCTGCAGGTACAGCGCGGGCACGCGGATGCGGGGCAGCAGCGCGGTCACGTTCACGCGCTGCACCGCCCGCAGGCGATGCGTCATCACGGCGGTCGAGACCTTGCCGAGCGCGGCCTGCAGTTGCGCGCCCAGGCGCGGATCGGCGCCGCGGCCCAGCAGCATGCGTTGCATGGGGCCCCGCAGCGGTGCCGCATGCAGGAACTTCATCGCCAGCCCGAGCAGGCCGCCGCGCAGCAGCGCGAGCCCGGGCGCGGGGGCTCGCGCGAAGCTGCAGCACAGGATGAGGCCGCGCAGGCCCGGCGGCGGCGCGGCAGCGATCGCGATGGCGAGCGGGCCCGAGAAGGATTCGCCGAGCAGCACGAAGGGCTCGTCGGCCGGCAGTTGCGCGCGGATGCGGGGCTCGAGTTCGTCGTAGCCCTGCGGCCCGGAACCTGGGTAGCGCACGATGTCGACGCGCGTGCGCGGGTCGAGGGCTTCCTGCAGCGGTTCGAAGAGATCGCCCGTGCCGTCCATGCCGGGCAGCAGAACGAGGCGGATCGGCGCCGTCACTTCCAGGCAGCCAGGAACGCCAGCATGACCTTCGCGGAGTTGTCGGCCGCGATGTTCATGAAGGTGCCCATCTCGTTCTCGCCATCGCCGCCGCCGGCCAGGTCGCTGAGCGAGCGGAAGGCGATGTAGGGCACGCCGTTGCTGTAGGCCACCATGCCCACGGCCGCGGTCTCCATGTCGAGCACGTTGGCCTGGAAGGTCTTGAAGGTGTATTCGCGATAGGCCTTGTTGTCCATGAAGGCCTGGCCCGAGACGCCGTTGCCGCCCACCACGAGCTGGGGCTTGCGCGCCAGGCACTTGCCGGCGCTGCAGCTCGCGAGGTCGACGTTGCGGATGCCGCGTGCCACCTCGAGCATCTTCGGGTCGGCCTCGAACCAGAACTTGCGCTCGATGCCGGGCCGCGCGGCCGAGCGCACCTCGACCGGGCGGGGGAATATCATGCCGAAGTTGGGCAGGGTGGCGTCGGTGATGAAGGGCGGGGCGGCGTACTTGCCGGGCGCGGTCTCGCGCGCCATCAGCACCTCGAGGTACTGGCCCCACTGGGCCGGCACCGTCACGTCGCCGACGTGCAGCGAAGGATTCACGCCGCCCGCGATGCCGCTGAACACGATGTTCGTGACGCGGAAGCGGTTCAGCGCGAGCTGCGTGTTCATGGTCGCGTTGGTCATGCTGATGCCCGAGAGGAACAGCACGACCGGCTTGCCCTCGAGCGTGCCGGTGGTGAACTCGACGCCGTTCACGCCGTGCTTCGCCGCGCCCTGCAGGCGCGCGAGCAGCAGCTTGAGTTCGGGCTCGAAGGCCGAGATGACCGCGATGCGCGGCGTGTCGTCGAGCCGGGTGCCGCTGTTGCTGCTGACGCCGGTGCCCTTGTAGACACCGACGCAGCCCGCGAGGCCGAAGGCCAGCACACCGGCCGCGAGCAGGGAACGCCAGCGCAGGGTCATTGGGCGGCTCACTTCGCGGTGGACTTGGGTTGGCCGTCGTCCACCTTCACGGTGAACTTGCCGGCGAGGATGTCGGCCTGCTTGGCCTTGACCTTGGCGACGATCTCGGCCGGCACCTTCTTCTCGAAGGTGCCCAGCGGCGCGAGCTCGGAGCCCTTGTACTTCATCTGCGAGTAGATGCCGTAGTCCTCGGCGGCGAACTTGCCATCCTTCACCAGCTTGATCGCGCGGTCGGCCGAGGGCTCGAAGTTCCACAGCGCCGAGGCGACCACGGTGTCGGGATACTGGGCCTGGGTGTCGATCACGTTACCGATCGCGAGCTTGCCCTTTTCCTTGGCCGCGTCGGAGACACCGAAGCGCTCGGCGTACATGATGTCGGCGCCCTTGTCGATCATCGCGAAGGCCGCTTCCTTGGCCTTAGGCGGGTCGAACCAGCTGTTGATGAAGCTCACGCTGAACTCGACCTTGGGATTGGTCTCCTTGGCGCCGGCCATGAAGGCGTTCATCAGGCGGTTGACCTCGGGGATCGGGAAGCCGCCGACCATGCCGATGCGGTTGCTCTTGGTCATGCCGCCGGCGACCATGCCGCTGAGGTAGGCCGGCTCCTGGATGTAGTTGTCGAACACGCTGAAGTTGGGCGCCTGCGGCTTGAGCGAGGAGCCCATCAGGAAGGCGACCTTCGGGAAGTCCTTGGCGACCTTGCGCGCCGCGGCCTCGACGCCGAACACCTCGCCGAGGATCAGCTGGTTGCCGCCGGTGGCGTATTCGCGCATCACGCGCTCGTAGTCGGCGTTGCTGACGTTCTCGGTGGCCTTGTACTCGATCTCGCCGCGCGCCTCGGCGGCCTTCAGCGCCTTGTGGATGCGGCCGACCCATTGCTGCTCGAAGGGGACGGTGTAGACCGCCGCCACCTTGAGCTTGGCCTGCGCGAACGCGAGGCCGGGAAGGCCGGCCGCGAGGGCCGCGGCGATGGCGATGGAACGAACGATCAGGGGGCGGCGTGCTGTCACGGTGCTTCTCCTCGGGTGTTGAAAATGAATGTCTTGCAATCCGCGTGCCCGTGCCGAAGCCTTTCGGGAAACACCGCGGAACCGGCTTTGCCGGGCCGCTGGTGTTGCCCCCGGTAGGGGGTTGGCACAGAGGCGCGAAGCGCCGCGCAGCCTGGGGGCGAGCCTTATTTCGTGCCGAAGATGCGGTCGCCGGCGTCGCCGAGGCCCGGCAGGATGTAGCCGTGGTCGTTCAGTTCGCGGTCGATCGCGGCGGTGTAGATCGGCACGTCGGGGTGCGCCTTCTGCATGGTCGCCACGCCCTCGGGGCAGGTCAGCAGGCAGACGAACTTGATCGACTTGGGATTGAGTTCCTTGAGCCGCTCGACCGCCGCCACCGCCGAGTTGCCGGTGGCCAGCATCGGGTCGACCACGATTACGTCGCGGCTGTCCATCTCGCCGGGCATCTTGAAGTAGTACTCGACCGCGGTCAGCGTCTTCGGGTCGCGGTACAGGCCGATGTGGCCGACGCGAGCGCCGGGCACCACGGTGAGCATGCCGTCCAGGATGCCGGTGCCCGCGCGCAGGATCGACACCAGCACCAGCTTCTTGCCGTCGATGACCTTGGCCTGCATGGTCTCGAGCGGCGTCTCGACCTCGACGTCCTGCATCGGCATGTCGCGCGTGACCTCGTAGGCCATGAGCATGCTGATCTCGTTGAGGAGCCGGCGGAAGCTGTTGGTGGACGCGTCCTTGCGGCGCATCAGCGTGAGCTTGTGCTGGACGAGGGGGTGGTCGAGGAGGTGGACGTTGCTCATTGGAATTCTTCGATTCGTTCTGCGTTGGCGAAACCCGGAAGTCTAAAAGACTGGCCAGGCCCTAGAAGACCGTGCCGTCGCTCTCGATTTGCAGCGGTGGCGCACCGTCACGCAAGCGCTGTGCCAGTGCCCGGCCCGCGGCCCAGGTGCCGCCTTCGAGCACGCAGGCCAGCGGCAGCTGTTCCTCGCTGCGGCCGAGCACCTTGCGCACGCGCGGCGCCAGTTCGTCGAGCAGGGCCACGGTGAGCGCGCGCCATTCGACGATGAACTCGTCGCCGGCCTTCCAGCGCCGCTCGAGCAGCGCGGCGTCCTTGGGCACGATCACGCCGCTGTCGATCAGCAGGCCGCCGTTGCGGTACTCGGGCAGCGCGGTCAGGGCCTCGAGGTGGCGCACCTTCACGCCGGCCCATTCGAAAGGCTCGAGCAGCGAATAGGTCAGCCACTGCGAGAGCTTGTGGAAGGGCATCCAGCCGTTGGTCAGGCCCGGGCCCGGCACCGCGCTGTGGCGCCAGCAGTCGCCGAGCGCCAGCGCGGGATCGCCCGACCCGATGCCGCCGAGGTTGTCGCTGCCATCGGCCGCGATGCTGTCGACCGCATTGGCCGAGGGCCAGATGCGCGAGAGCGAGTCGAGCAGCAGCGACAGGATCGCGTGCGCGCCGATCTCGGCGGTGGGCGGCGCGGCCGGGCCGAAGGGGCCGACCAGCGCATCGAACAGGTTGCCGGGCCGGCCGTCCTCGCCGAACACCTCGGGCTGTTCGGCCAGCGCCTCACCGAGCCGGCGCAGCAGCGTGGCACGGCCCGCGAGGCCGACCAGCGGATTGACTTCGCTGACCTGGAAGGCGGCGCCGAGCCGGTCGGTGACGAGGCCGCGCAGGCCGGCGGCATCGGCCTGCAGCGGGCGCTCGGGGTCGGAGGAGAACAGGCCGCTGGTGAAAGCATGGAAGCTCGCCACGCCCAGGCCCTCGGAACGCGTGAAGCGCTCGCCGCTGGCCGGTTCGGTGTAGCGCCAGTCGGGGCCGGCGCCGGCGTCGAGCAGCACGCTGACCAGCACCAGGTCGATGTGGGCGCGCGCGCGCTGCCGCGCGTCGGCCTCGCCGAGCAACTCGTCGAGCTGGGCCCGGCGGTCGATGCCGCCGGCCTCGAAGTGGCGCCAGCGGCTGTGGTACGGGATGGTGTCCCAGGGATAGCGCTCGCGCGTGACCTCGGCCACGGTGCGCGCAGCATCCTCGAGCGCGTTGTCGTCGCCGATGCGGAACCAGCGCGATTCGCCGTTGCGCGCGCGCGCCAGCAGGCCGGCGGCGCGGCGGCGCACTTCGGCGGTGCTGCGCAAGAGGCGCGCGGCGCCCGCAGGATGGCCGGCATCGACCGCGAACTCGATCGCGGGATCGACCCGGCCCTCGTCGCCGGGCCGCAGGCTGCCCGAACCGTCGACGGGAAGGTGGTCGCGAAAATCGTTGTTGCTGCTCGTCATTCGTTCAGTCCTCGGCCCTTGGCCTTCTTGAGTTCCTCCGCGTCCGGCACCGGGCCCGGCGTGAAATAGCCGGCGGCCATCTTGGCGTCCATCTCGACGCGCGCGTCGGCGGGGATCAGTTCGTCGGGAATGTTCACGCGTTCGCCGATCTCGATGCCCGAGCCGACGATGGCGTCGAACTTCATGTTGCTCATCGACACCAGCCGATGGATCTTCTTGATGCCCAGCCAGTGGAAGACGTCGGGCATCAGCTCCTGGAAGCGCATGTCCTGCACGCCGGCCACGCATTCGGTGCGCGCGAAGTACTGGTCGGCGGTGTCGCCGCCGACCTGGCGCTTGCGCGCGTTGTAGACCAGGAACTTCGTGACCTCGCCGAGCGCGCGGCCTTCCTTGCGCGAGTAGGCGATGAGCCCGACGCCGCCGCGCTGTGCGCCCTGGATGCACTCCTCGATGGCGTGCGTGAGGTAGGGCCGGCAGGTGCAGATGTCGGAGCCGAACACGTCGGAGCCGTTGCATTCGTCGTGGATGCGCGCCGTGAGCTCGACCTCGGGATTGGCGAGGTCGCGCGGGTTGCCGAAGATGTAGAGCGTCTGCCCGCCGATGGGCGGCAGGAACACCTCGAGGTCGGAGCGCGTGACCAGCTCGGGGTACATGCCGCCGGTTTCCTCGAACAGCACGCGGCGCAGGTCGGTCTCGGAGCAGCCGAAGCGCCGCGCCACCTCGGGCAGGTACCAGACCGGCTCGATCGCGGCCTTGGTCACCATCGCTGCGCCGCCGGCCGTGAGGAAGTGGCCGTCGGCCTTGAGGCGGCCGCTCTGCAGCGCCTCGATCACCTCGGGCAGGATCACGTGCGCCTTGGTGATGGCGATGGTCGGGCGGATGTCGTAGCCGGCCGCGAGCTCGTTCTTGAAGGCATCGGCCACCAGCGCGCCCCAGGGGTCGAGCGAGACGATGCGCCCGGGCTCGCCCCACTGCGGATAGGGGCCGATGATGTCGGTGGGCGCGGTGTTCGTGAGGTCGGCCTTGTGCTCGCGCTTGAGCGCGCCCGCGGCCACCGCGAGCGCGCGATACACGCTGTACGAGCCGCTGTGCGTGCCGATGACGTTGCGGTGCGCGCGCCTGGTGGTGGTGCCGACGATCGGCCCGCGCTCGGTGGCGGTGGCCGCGCCCCAGCGGATCGGCAGCGCGCCGAAACCGCCGCTGTGCGAGGTCAGCCGGATGTGGCCGCTGGGCGTGGGGACGACGGTCTGGACCGGGAGCGCGGAGGCCGAGGGAACCGGTGGCACCGGCGCGGCGGGAGGAACGGGGGAGGCGGAGGACGAAGGGATCGCAGTGCTGTCGACGGACATGAATGGCCCTCAAAAAATGCAATGTACCGATCGACCGCATGGCTTGCAAGCCGGGGAACGACGGACAACGCCGCGTGCGCGGCGCGGCGGAGGGCGCGAGAAGAAACGCCGAAAGAAGCTCAGGCCGGCGAGGAGCGCAACCCGTAGACCTTGCCGTCGACGAACAGGTACTCGGCGCGCAGCACCGCATCGCCTTTCTCGCCGGTGAAGGTGAAGCCCAGCACGCCGAGCTGCGTGCCGGTCTTGATCTCTTCCACGCCCCAGGCCGACAGCCGCGTGAGCGGCGCGAGCTCGACCAGCCACTTGCGGTCGCGCCGCGTCGGCAACTGGGCCCTGGCGAGCAGCGCAGGGCCGTCGACCGATGCGCTCTGTTTCGGCAGCGCGCGCTGCTTCAGGTCGGCCGGCAGCGCGGGTTTCTCGGGCAGCTCGAGTTCGAGCTCGCCATGCGGGTTGCGCCACATCACGCGGGTGGCGCGGCCCTCGAGGTAGAGCGGGCGCTCCTGGTCGAAGCTGCTCCAGCCATGGTGCGCGCGCGCCGGCAGCGCGAGGCCCAGGCCGAGGCCCAGCGAAGTGGCGACGAAGGCGCGTCTTGGCAGCGGCATGGCGTTCTCCTCGGAGAAAGGGTGGGAGCGGGCCGGGGCCCGCTCAGGCATAGGCGATCCAGCGCCCGCAGATGATGACAGCGAGCCAGAAGGCCAGCGACAACAGGCACTGCAGCCGTCCGGTCTTTGCGGCGGGCCCGTCGAGCAGCGCGGAGCCGCCGCGCGCATGGAACAGCGCCGCGTTCGCGCCGGCCAGCGCGATCAGCAGCAGCTTGATGCGGAAGGCCGGGTTGGCCAGCAGCTCGCCGGGCTGGCCCGCGAACATGGCCAGGCCGGTGGCGGCGCACAGGCCGAAGCCCGCCAGCGCGGGCGTCAGCGTGAGGCGCGCGAGCCGGGCCGCGGGCAGGTCGCGGCCCAGGCCCAGCGCGCGCAGCTCGAACACCAGCAGGCCGCCGAACAGCATCGCGATGCCGACGATGTGCACCGCCTCCAGTGCCGGGTAGGCCCACGGATGCGAGACGAGTCCTTTGAACACCGGGGCGATGCCGGACGACATGGGCGCTCCTTGAGGGGTGGCGAACAGCTTAGTCCAGCGAGCGCCGGGGCAGGGCCAAGGCCCGCGGCCGCGCGGGCCCTTGCGGCGGCGCGGCACAATCCGTCGGAACTTTTTCGACGAGGCTGTAACCAGCCGGTCCGATGGCACGAAACAACGAAGGCAGCAGGATGCAAACGAGCGACGCCGAGGCGGCGCTGCGCAGCCTCTTCCTTCGCGGCCTCGACGGCGACGCGAAGGCGTACCGCGACTTCCTGCAGCGACTCAGCGCGCACCTGCGCGCTTTCCTGGGCCGGCGGCTGTTCGGCTGGCCCGATGATGTGGAAGACCTCGTCCAGGAATGCCTGCTCGCCATGCACAACCAGCGCCATACCTACCAGAGCGACCAGCCGCTGACGGCCTGGGTGCATGCGATCGCGCGCTACAAGATGATCGACCTGCTGCGCGCGAAGTCCTCGCGCGAGGCGCTGCAGGACCCGATCGACGATGAACAGGGCCTGTTCGCGGCCTCCGACATCGAGGCCAGCGATGCGCGCCGCGACCTCGGCGGCCTGCTCGAGACCCTGCCCGAGCGCCAGCGCCTGCCGATCGTGCACGTGAAGATCGAGGGCCTGTCGGTGGCCGAGACCGCGAGCCTCACGGGCATGTCCGAGTCGGCGGTCAAGGTGGGCATCCATCGCGGGCTCAAGGCATTGGCCGCGCGCTTCGGGAGCGCCGCATGAAGACCGACGATCTGGTCGCCTTGCTCGCCGCCGGGCCGGTGGCCGTGCCGCGCCAGGCGGCGAGCCGGCGCTTGGGGCTGGCACTGGCCATCGGCGCGCCGCTGTCGCTCGCGATCCTGCTGGTCGACTACGGGCCGCGGCGCGACCTGCTGCAGGCCCTGTTCTGGCCGATGTTCTGGGTCAAGCTGCTGTTCCCGCTGGCGATCGCGGGCGCCGCCTTCGTGATGGTGCAGCGGCTCGCGCGGCCGGGCGTGCCGGTGCGCCGGGCCTGGATCGGTGCCGTGCTGCCGGTGCTGGCGGTCTGGGCGCTGGCCGTGGTGGCCTGGTTCGACACGCCGATGGAAGGGCGCATGCCCTCGTTGATGGGCCAGTCGTGGCGCATCTGCGCCCTGAGCATCGCGGTGATGGCGCTGCCGGTGTTCGTCGGCGCCATGGCCGCGCTGCGCAGCCTCGCGCCGACCCGGCCCGCGCTGGCCGGCGCGGCGGCCGGCGCGCTCGCCGGTGGCGTGGGCGCGGCCGTCTATGCGCTGCACTGCATGGAGCTCACGGCGCCGTTCCTCGCGGTCTGGTACGTGAGCGGAATCGCGGTGCCGGTGCTGGTCGGCGCCTTGCTCGGGCCGCGGCTGCTGCGCTGGTAGGGGCCTGCGAGCGCTCGTACGCCGCACTGGGACAAACCCTGTCCCGCGGCGAAATGTCGTTCGCTGAACAGTTCGAAAAGAGCGAAAGGATTGCAATCGCGTCGCGTTTCTCTCACAACAACAGGAGACATCGATGCGAGACATCCTCAGAACGGGACTGCGGGTCCTGGGCCTGTGCGCGGTCGTCACCCTCGCGAGCTGCGGCGGCAGCGGCGGCGGCGGCGTGGCACTGCCGATTCTTCCGCCCTCCGGCTCGCAGCCGGAATCGCCACCGCCACCTTCGGCGGCGACGGGCGAACTCAAGATCAGGACGCTGTCGAACCGCGCCGACATGATCAGCGACGGCGATGCCTACGTCGAGATCGTGTTGCCCGAGGGCAAGAGTGCACTCGACCTCGCGGTGGACCTCGACGGCAAGGACGTCTCCTCCGCCTTCGCGCTGCGCGCCAACGGCCGCGTGCTCGGCACCGTGACCGGGCTGCGCGTGGGCAGCAACACGCTCACCGCCACGCTCAAGTCGACGAAGACGGGCGCCAAGCTCGCGATCGAGAACTTCGCGCGCGGCGGCAACATCTTCGCGGGCACGCCGGTGCAGCCGTGGATCTGCGCCACGAAGGCCGGTTCGGTCGCGACGGTGACGGTGCCCGGCACCGGGCTCTCGGCCACCGCGACCACGCTGGTGAGCGGGCTCGACGCCGACCCGGTCGACGCCGACTGCAACGCGCCCACCGTCTACACCTACTACTACCAGCCGAAGGCGAAGGAGGGCACCGACTGCGGCCAGCAGCCCTTCGGTCCCTACGCCTGCTTCCTGCAGTACGACCCGGCCAAGCGGCCGAAGGACGCCGAGATCGCGAACTTCACGACCGACCGCGGCGACACCGTGAAGGCGCTGCTGCGCGTGGAGCTGGGCACGATGGGCCGCGGCGAATACCAGGTGGCGGTGTACTTCGATCCCGCCAGGCCGTGGACGCCGTGGGAGCCGCAGAAGGGCTGGAACGGCAAGGTGCTCTGGAAGATGGGCGCCTCGGCCTCGGGCAACCGCTTCCAGCAGAACCCGGGCACGGCGCTGTTCGACGACAACGCGCTGCGCGCCGGCTTCATGACGGTCAACTCGCAGCTCACCAACCACAACGACAACAACAACGAGTTCCTCGCGACCGAGAACATCATGATGGTCAAGGAACACATCGTCGATACCTACGGCGAGATCCGCTACACCATGTCCGATGGCGGCTCGGGCGGCTCGATGATGCAGACCGTGCCGGCCTCGGTGATGCCCGGCCTGCTCGACGGACTGCAGACCGGCTACAGCTACCCCGACGCGGTGACGACCTGGATCGAGACGCGCGACTGCGGCAACCTCTGGCGCTACTACGGCACCGGCCCGGGCGCGGGCCTGTCGCCGGCGGCACGCGCGGCCATCGAAGGCCATCCGACCGCCGACTACTGCACCAACTGGGTCTATTCCTTCCTCGCGCCGCAGAACCCGGTGCAGGCCACCAACTGCGGGCCGGGCTTTCCGGCGGCGCTGGTGTACGACCCGGCGCTGCGGCCCAACGGCGTGCGCTGCACGATCCACGACGTGATGACGGCGATCCTCGGCACCACCGAGCTCAACGGCAACACTGTGCCGAACCTGCCCTACGACAACGCGGGCGTGCAGTACGGGCTCAAGGCCCTGCGCTCCGGCGCCATCACGCCCGAGGAGTTCGTCGCGCTCAACGAAGGCATCGGCAGCTGGGACGCCGACATGATCTGGTCGGGCGACAAGGCCGTCATTCCCGCGGCGCGTGCGCGGATGCAGGCCAGCGCGATGACCGCGCTCTACCGCAGCGGCCTCGTCAGCTACGCGAAGAACCTCGCGAAGGTGCCGGTCATCGACCTGCGGCCCGAGCTCGGCGCCGACATCCACATGGCCTGGCGCACCTACCAGCAGCGTGCGCGCCTGGACGCGGGCAACGGCGGGCACGACAACCACGTGGTGCTGGCGAGCAACGCCGGCACCGGCGTCGCGCTGACCCGGCAGGCCTTCCTGATGATGGACCGCTGGCTCGGCGCCATGGAGGCCGACAGGTCCGCCGACACGAAGGAGAGGAAGGTCGTGAAGAACAAGCCCTCCGACGCGGTCGACCAGTGCATCGCGACCGCGGGCATGACCACCGCCGAGCTGGTCGACATCGGCTTCGGCAGCGCCGCCTGCCCGGTCAAGCCCTACGAATCGGTGCGCATCGTGTCGGGCGGACCGCTCTCGGAAGACGTGTTCAAGTGCCAGCTCAAGCCGATCGACTTCGCCTCGGCCGACTACGCCGGCGCCGTCTTCACGGGCGGCCAGCAGGTGCGGCTGCAGGCGACCTTCCCCGATGGCGTGTGCGACTGGAGCAAGCCGGGCGTGGGGCAGGTGCCGTGGACGCCGACCACCTTCCGCGGCGGCCCGGGCGGGCAGGACCTGCCGGCCGCGCCGGTGTCGACGCCGCTCTGAGGCAGCGAACGAGCGAAGCGCCCGCCGCGCGGGTGTTTCAGCCCGGCTGGTTGTTCGGATAGCGCGACAGCCGCTGCCGGTCGAGCACGTTGATGTAGCCGTAACCGGTCTTGATGAGCTGCGCCGCCTCGAGTTCGTGCAGCGCCACGTTCACGCGCTGGCGCGACACGCCGACCATCCAGCCGATTTCTTCCTGACTGATCTGCAGGGTGGCGTCGGTGTTGGGATAGAGCACCGGATGGAACAGGCTCGCGATGCCGCGCGCGACGCGGCCCGTGGGCTCGAGCAGGCGGTCGAACTTGACCGTGGCGATGAACTGGCTGAGCCGCTCGTTCAAATGCGACAGCATGAAGTGGTTGAACGGCACGCTCCTGTCGAGCAGCCAGGCGAAGGTGTCGCGCGGCAGGTGCAAGGTGACGGTGGGGCGGGTGGCGGCGATCTCGTACTTGCGCTGCTCGACCTTCAGCAGCGAACCTTCGCCGATCCAGCCGCCCGCGGCCACGCCCGTGAACATCACGGGCTTGCCGTCGGCCGAGGTGTCCTGCACGCGCAGGAAGCCCTCGATCACGCCGATCCAGCTGTCGGCGATCTCGTTGCGCTGGCAGACGAATTCGCCCTGGCCGTGCTCGCGCGTGTAGAGCGCCTTGTAGGCGGTCTCGCGTTCGCATTGAGTGAGCACGCGCGGCCAGATGCAGCGCTCCCAGAACGCCGCGATGTCCCTGGCCGGAGGCTTGCCCGAGGACATGGGGCCGTCGCCGCGCCGCTCAGCGCTTCTTCGAGCCGAAGATGCCGCCGAGCACGCCGCGCAGGATCTCCTTGCCGACCGAGGTGCCCATGGTGCGCACCGCCGACTTGGCCATGGTCTGCACCAGGCCGTCGTGCTTGGCGCCGCGCGGGCCGGTGTGGCCGAACAGCAGGTCGTTCGAGCATGCCGCCGGCGCCCGAACCCTCTTCCGCCGGCTTGCCGGGCGTGGCCTTGCCCGCGGCGGGTGCTCCGGGCGCGGTCTCGGCGCGGCCCTTGAGCTTCTCGTAGGCCGATTCGCGATCGACCGCCTTCTCGTAGACGCCCGCCACCAGCGAACCGGCCAGGAGCGCCTGGCGCTGAGCGGTCGTGATCGGGCCGATCCGGCTGCCGGGCGGCAGCACGTAGACGCGCTCGGTCACGCTCGGGCGGCCCTTCTCGTCGAGGAAGCTCACGAGCGCCTCGCCGACCGCGAGCTCGGTGATGGCCTTCTCGATGTCGAGGCCGGGCTTCTGCCGCATGGTGGTGGCCGTGGCCTTCACCGCCTTCTGGTCGCGCGGCGTGAAGGCGCGCAGCGCATGCTGCACGCGGTTGCCGAGCTGGGCCAGCACCGAATCGGGAATGTCGAGCGGGTTCTGGGTCACGAAATACACGCCCACGCCCTTGGAGCGCACCAGCCGCACCACCAGCTCGATGCGCTCGACCAGCGCCTTGGGCGCCTCGTTGAACAGCAGGTGGGCCTCGTCGAAGAAGAAGGCCAGCTTGGGCTGGTCGGGGTCGCCGATCTCGGGCAGTTGCTCGAACAGCTCCGACAGCATCCACAGCAGGAAGGTGGCGTACAGGCGCGGCGAGTTCATGAGCTTGTCGGCCGCGAGGATGTTGACCACCCCCTTGCCGCCCACGGTCTGCATGAAGTCGGCGATGTTGAGCATCGGCTCGCCGAAGAATTTGTCGCCGCCCTGGGTCTCGATCTGCAGCAGGCCGCGCTGGATCGCGCCCACGCTGGCGGCGCTGATGTTGCCGTACGCAGTGGTGAACTGGCTCGCGTTCTCGCCCACGTGCTGCAGCATCGCGCGCAGGTCCTTGAGGTCGAGCAGCAGCAGGCCGTTGTCGTCGGCGATCTTGAACACCAGGTTCAGCACGCCGGCCTGGGTTTCGTTCAGGTCGAGCATGCGGCCCAGCAACAGCGGGCCCATGTCGGAGACGGTGGCGCGCACCGGGTGGCCCTGCTCGCCGAACACGTCCCACAGCGTGACGGGGCAGCCCAGCGGCTCGGGCAGCTCGATGCCGCGCTCCTTGAGCGTGGCGGCCATCTTCTCGCCGATGGCGCCTTGCTGGCTGATCCCGGTCAGGTCGCCCTTGACGTCGGCCATGAACACCGGCACGCCGATGGACGACAGCTTCTCGGCCATGGTCTGCAGCGTGACCGTCTTGCCGGTGCCGGTGGCGCCGGTGATGAGGCCGTGGCGGTTGGCGAGGGCCGGGAGGAGGGCGCATTCCACGCTCTCGTGGCGGGCGATCAGAAGAGAGTCGGCCATGGACGGTTCCGGGTCGTGTCGGGGCGGCCAGTCTAATCAAGCCGCCCTCCTATAATCCACGGCCCACGCGCCCTTGCGGCAAAAAGTTTCTGGAGGTTTTTCTTGTCTTCGACTGCTCAGCCCCCCATTCCCGCCGATGGCGATGCCGAACAGTCGCCGATCGAGCAGGAACTGGCCGTGCTGCTGGTGAACGCGCTCAATCTCGAGGTGGCACCGGCCGACATCGTCCCGACCGATCCGCTGTATGGCGAAGGCCTCGGCCTCGATTCGATCGACATCCTCGAGGTCGCGCTCGAAGTCTCGCGCCGCTATGGCTTCCAGCTGCGTTCGGACGACGAACGCAACCAGCAGATCTTCCAGTCGTTGCGCACGCTCGCGGCCCACGTCGCCCAGAACCGCGCGGCCTGAACCCCATGTCACGATGGCGCCTGGCGCTCCTGCTGCTGGTGGGGGTGGCCTATGCCGGTGCTTCCCACTGGATGATGCTGTTCCACGCCACCGAGCCGTGGGCGGTGGTCGTGCTGCTGGGGCCGCTGTGGCTCGCCGCCATGGGCTTCGCCGCCAGCCGCTTCGGCCGCTGGGGCTTCGCCGCGGTGGTCGCGCTGGGCCTGGCCGGCTTCGCGCTGGTGCTCAGCGGCGAGGCGGGCGACACCAACCGGCTCTACGTGTTCCAGCACGTGGCCATCAATGCCTTGCTGTGCGGCTGGTTCGGCTCCACGTTGCGCGGCGACAGCACGCCGCTGATCACCCAGTTCGCGCAGCGCGTGCATCCGCTGCGCGGCGCGATGCGCGCCTACACCACGCAGCTCACGCGCATCTGGACCGGCTATTTCGCGCTGGTGGTGCTGTCGTCGATCGTGGTCTACCTCACGCTGTCGTTCTCGGCCTGGTCGCTGCTGGCCAATGTGCTGACGCCCGCCAGCGTGGCGCTGCTGTTCGTCGGCGAACACCTGCTGCGCTACCGGCTGCACCCCGAGTTCGAGCGCACCCGCATGGTCGATGCGGTGCGCGCCTTCTACGGGAGTTCGTCGGCCGACAGCAGCGCCGGCGGCGGCCCGCGCTGAATTCCGCCGGCCCGGCGGACCGACACGAAAGAGGAAGAGGCACCGCGTGACACCGAATCCTGGCCTGCTGCCGCTGCTTGCCGACCGCGATCCCGATGCGCCGCTCGCCTGGCGCGACGGCGTGCCGCTGAGCACGCGCCAGTTCCTGGCCGACGTGGCCCGCCTCGCGCCGCAACTGCCGGCCCACGGCGCCGCGGTCAATCTCTGTTCCGACCGCTACGACTTCATCGTCGGCATGGCCGCGGCCCTGGTGCGCGGCCACGCCAGCCTGCTGCCGCCCGATGCGCGCGCCGACACGCTGTCGCGGCTGCGCGAATCGCATGGCGGCGGGCTGTTCGCGCTGGTCGACGACCCGGCGCTGCAGACGCCCGGCATGGCGCGCGTGGTGATCGAGAAGAGCGCCGGCCCGTCGCCCGCCGAGGCGGCGGACCTGGCCGCCGTGCCGATGATCGACGCCGCACGCCACGCGGCCAGCCTGCTGACCTCGGGCTCCACCGGCGCGCCCCAGCCGCATGCCAAGACCTGGGGCACCCTCACGGGCGACGTGGCGGTGGCGGTGGAGCGCCTGTGCCGCGTGCTCGATCTGCCTTCGCTCGCGGGCCTGACCCTGGTCGCCACGGTGCCGGTGCAGCACAGCTACGGGCTCGAATCCTCGGTGCTGCTGGCGATGCTCGGCGGCGCCGCCTTCGACAGCGGCCGGCCCTTCTTCCCGGCCGACGTGGCGCAGGCCCTGGCCTCGGTGCCGCGGCCGCGCGCGCTGGTGACCACGCCGTTCCACCTCAAGACGCTGCTGCTGTCGGGCATCGCGCTGCCCGAGGTCGACCTGATCCTCTCGGCCACCGCGCCGCTGTCGCCGCAGCTCGCCGCCCAGGCCGAGCAGGCGCTGCACGGCGTGCTGCTCGAGATCTACGGCAGCACCGAATCGGGCCAGGTCGCGATGCGCCGCACCACCGAGACCGAGGTCTGGGAGACCTTCGGCCAGATCCGCGTGCATGCCGAGCCCGGCGGCGAGGACGGCAACGAGCGCTTCATCTTCAGCGGCGACTTCCTGCCCGAGCCGACGCCGATGGCCGACGTGCTCGAGCTGCTCGACGAACGCCGCTTCCGGCTGTTCGGCCGCGCCAACGACCTGATCCACGTGGCCGGCCGGCGCAGTTCGCTGGCCCACCTCAACTACCACCTCAACAGCATTCCGGGCGTGGACGACGGCGCCTTCTGGCTGCCCGACGAGGTGGCCGACGGCGTGGTGCGGCCGATCGCCTTCGTGGTGGCGCCCGAGCTCACGGCGGCGGCCATCGTCGGCGCGCTGCGGCAACGGCTCGAGCCGGTGTTCGTGCCGCGGCGCGTGGTGCACGTGAAGCGTTTTCCGCGCGAGGGCACGGGCAAGCTCACGGTGCGCGCGCTGCGCGAGTTCGCGCTGGCGCAGCTGGCCGAGGACGACACGCCGGTGCGGCTCGTGCACACGGTGCCGGTCGACCATCCGGTGTTCGCCGGCCATTTTCCCGGCCAGCCGCTGCTTCCCGGCGCGCTGGTGCTGGCCGAGGTGCAGGAGGCGATCCGCCGCGTGCCGGCGCTGCTGGCCCGGCTCGGCACCCATCCCACGCTGGCGGCGGCCAAGTTCCTGGCGCCGGTGCGTCCGGGCGCCGTGCTGGCGATCGAGCTGAATCCCGAGGCCGGCGGCGGCGGTGTGCGCTTCGACGTGCGCTGCGACGGCGTGGTGGCCGTCACCGGCCGCTGGACGCCCGTGGCAGAGTCGCCGCGATGAAGCACACCGAGGCCGAGACCCGCGCGGTGAACGCCGCGGCCCGGACCGCGCCGCCCGCGGGCGCCACTCCCGCCGCTTCCGCCGACGCGGCCGACTGGACCCGCGCCCCCGAGCGCAGCAACATGCTCGCGCTGCGCTTCATCTGCTTCATGGCGATCTTCTTCGGCCGCCGCGTCACGCGGCTGCTGCTGCCGCCGATCGCGCTGTATTTCCTGCTGTTCGCGCCCACGCCGCGGCGCCACATCAAGCGCTACCTGTTCCGCGCCATCGGCCCGCGGGCCGGCTGGGTCGACGGCTTCAAGCTGCTGCATGCCTTCGCCTCGACGGTGCTCGACCGGGTGTATTTCCTGCGCGGGCGCATGGACCTGTTCGACTTCCGCATGGACGGCCAGGTCGAGCTCGAGAACGCGGCGCTCGAGGGGCGCGGCGCCTTCCTGCTCGGCGCGCACGTGGGCAGCTTCGAGGCCATGGGCGCCTGCAAGCGCCAGCAGCCCGACGAGGCGCGCATGCGCCTCGCGATGCTGATGTACCCCGACAACGCGCAGCGCATCACCGCCATCCTCAACGCGATCAGCCTGCCCGAGGCGCGGCCCCATGTGATCGCGCTGGGCCGGCCGCATTCGATGCTCGCGCTGCGCGACTGGCTCGACGGCGGCGGCATGGGCGGCATGCTGGCCGACCGCACGCTGCCGGGCAGCGAGGACCAGCCCGCGCAGCAGCGCGGCAACAACATCGTGCTGCCGTTCCTGGGCCGCGACGCCAGCTTCAACGACGGGCCGTTCCGGCTCGCGGCGCTGCTGCGGCGGCCGGTGTTCTTCATGGCCGGCGTCTACCAGGGCGGCGCGCGCTACGATGTCCGCTTCGAACGCCTGGCCGACTTCGGCCCACGCCCGGCCGATGCCGCCGAGCGCGAACGGCTGATCCGCGCCGCGGTCGAAGCCTATGTGGCGCGCCTCGAGGCGCTGTGCCGCGCCTACCCCTACAACTGGTTCAATTTCCATGATTTCTGGCTCGAAGATGCAGATGCGCCCGCGGCGGCTTGAGCGGTTCTTCCAGGCGCTGCTGCTGGTGCTGGCCTTCGGCGCCGCGCCGGCCTGGGCCTTCGACCTCAACGAACTGATGGGGCTGCTGGCCAAGCAGAAGAGCGGCGAGGCCCGCTTCACCGAGCAGCGCTTCGTGCACGGCCTCGAAGGCCCGCTCGATGCGCGCGGCACCCTGAGCTTCGATGCGCCCGACAAGCTGGTGCGCCGCACCTTGTCGCCGCGCGTCGAGACCATGGCGGTCGAGGGCAACACGCTGACCCTGTCGCGCGGCGGCCGCAACCGCACGCTGGCACTCGACAGCATGCCCGAGCTGCTGGGCCTGGTCGAAGCCATGCGCGGCACGCTCAGCGGCGACGGCAGCACGCTGCAGCGCTATTTCCGCAGCACCGTGACCGGCTCGGCCAGCCAGTGGGCGCTCGATCTCACGCCGATCGACAGCCGGCTCGCGGCCCAGGTGCGCAGCATGCGCATCAGCGGGCGCGCGAGCGACGTGCTCGGGCTCGAGATGGAGTTCGTCGGCGGCGACCGCTCGGTGATGAACATCGTGCCCGACCGTCCCGCGGCCGCCCCCGCACCGGCGGCGGCGCCGGCCGGGCGCGCCACGCCGTGAGCGCGACCGCGCCGCAGGGGCCGCCGAGCTGGCAGCGCCGCGCGGTCGTGCTGCTGGTCTGGGTGGCGCTGCTGCTGGCCGGCGTGTTCGAGATCTCGCGCACCCAGTTCAACGCCGACCTGTCGGCCTTCCTGCCCAAGAGCCCGGATGCGCGCCAGCGCGTGCTGATCGAGCAGCTGCAAAGCGGCGTGGCCTCGCGCACCCTGATGCTGGGCCTCGAGGGCGGCACGCCCGAGGCGCGCGCGCAGGTGTCGCGCGCGATGGCGAAGAGCATGCGCGAGAGCCAGCTGTTCGACCTGATCCAGAACGGCGACACCGGCGACTGGACCGAGGCCGGCACCTGGGTGTTCCAGCACCGCTACCAGCTCTCGCCGGGCGTGGCGCCCGAGCGTTTCACGGTCGAGGGCCTGCGCGACGCGATCAACGAGACGCTGTCGCTGCTCGGCACGCCGGCCGGCAACGTGATCAAGCCCTTCCTCGACCGCGACCCCACGGGCGAGACCACGCGCATCGCCGAGGAGCTGGTGCCGGCCAGCGCGCCGCGCAGCGAGGACGGCGTGTGGATGTCGCGCACCGCGCCGCGCGCGCTGATGATCCTGACCACGCGCGCCGCCGGCAGCGACCTCGACGCGCAGGCGGTGGCGATCGCGCGCGTGCACGCGGCCCACGAGGCGGCCACGCGCGACCTCGGCGAAGCGAAGCCGCAACTGCTGTTGACCGGCCCGCCGGTGTTCTCGGTGCTCAGCCGCGACAAGATCAAGACCGAGGCGATCCATCTCGCGATCGTCGGCGGCATCGTCATGGGCGGGCTGCTGCTGCTGGCCTTCGCCTCGCCGCGCGCGCTGGTGATCGCCTTCCTGCCGGTGGCCACCGGCGTGGTGATCGGCACCGCGGCGGTCAGCTGGGTCTTCGGTTCGGTGCACGGGCTCACGCTGGGCTTCGGCAGCACGCTGATCGGCGAGACGGTCGACTACGCCATCTACTACCTGATCCAGGCGCGCGGCGCCGCCGTGCCCGGCACCGGCTGGCAGCGCTGGCGCACGGTGCACTGGCCCACGGTGCGCATCGGCCTGCTGACCTCGGTCTGCGGCTTCGCGGCGCTGGTGTTCTCGGGCTTCCCGGGCCTGGCCCAGCTCGGCGTGTTCTCGATCGCGGGCCTGGTCGCGGCCGCCGTCGCGACCCGCTACGCGCTGCCGATGCTCGCGCCCGACGGCGCCACCGGCATGGGCATGCGGCGCCAGATGGCGAGCTTCGCCGGCCTGATGGTGCGCAACCTGCCGCGCCTGCGCTGGCCGCTCGCTGCGTTGGGCGTGGCCGCGTTGGCGCTGGTGCTGTGGCAGGGCGGCCACCTGTGGCGCGCCGACCTCAGCGCGATGAGCCCGGTGCCGCGCGCGCAGCAGCAGCTCGACGAGATGCTGCGCAACGACATCGGCACCAGCGACGGCGGCATCATCGTGATGGCCAATGGCGCCGACGCCCAGGCGGCGCTGCGCAACAACGAGGCCGCGAGCGCCAGGCTCAATGCACTGGTCGACCGCGGCGAGCTCGGCGGCTTCGAGACCGTGACGCGCGTGCTGCCGAGCATCGCGGCCCAGCAGGCGCGCCTGGCGAGCCTGCCCGATGCCGACACGCTGCGCACCCGCCTGGTAGAGGCCACGCAGGGCCTGCCGCTGCCGGCCAGCCGGCTCGCGCCTTTCGTGGCCGACGTCGAGGCCGCGCGTCAGCTCAAGCCGGTGCAGCTCGACGAACTCCGCGAAGGCCCGCTGCGCGCGGTGGTCAGCTCGCTGATGTACGAACGCCCGGGCGGCGGCTGGTCGACGCTGATCGCGCTGCATCCGGGGCCGAAGTTCGAGCAGTCGAAGCTCGAGGCCGCGCTCGCCGGCGTGCCCGAGGTGCAGGTGGTCGACGTGGGCCGCGAGCTCGGCAGCCTCTACCGGCGCTACCTGCACGAGGCCTTCGTGCAGGTGCTGCTGGGCGCGCTGGCCGTGGTCGTGCTGCTGGGCATCTACCTGCGCTCGGGCCGGCGCCTGCTGGCGGTGTGCCAGCCACTGCTGTTCGCCGTGATGCTCACGCTCGGCGGCATGGCCGTGATGCAGGCCGCGCTCGGCATCCTGCACCTGGTGGGACTGCTGCTGATCGTGGCGGTGGGCTCGAACTACGCGCTGTTCTTCGACCAGCTGCGCACCACGGGCCGGGCCGACGAGGACACGCTGGCCTCGCTGATGCTCGCCAACCTGACGACCGTGGTCTCCTTCGGCCTGATCGCGATCTCCGACATTCCCGCGCTGTCCTCGATCGGCCGCGTGGTGGCACCGGGCGCACTGCTCGCGCTGCTGCTGTCGGCCGCCTTCGCGCGCCGCGTGACGCCGCCCGCGGCACCACCCGCGGGCGAGACGGGGTCTTCGGGCGGCGGCGCGCGCGGCTGACGCACAATCCCGCGCCATGTCGACCGCACCCGCCACCCCCGAATCCTGGCCCTGGCCGCCGGCCATCCGTGCCAGCGCGGCCTGGCACGCGGCCGCCGTCGGCGCGGGCGTGCTGGCGCCGGGCGCCTGGCCCTGGGCCCTCGGCGCGATCGTGCTCAACCATGCGCTGATCACCGCGGCCGGCCTCACGCCGCGCAGCCGGCTGCTGGGCCCCAACGTCACGCGGTTGCCGGCCGCGGCGATCGCGCGCCGCGAGGTGGCGATCACCATCGACGACGGCCCCGAGCCCGCGGTGACGCCGCGCGTGCTCGACCTGCTCGACGCCCATGGCCAGCGCGCCACCTTCTTCTGCATCGCCGAGCGCGTGCGGGCCCAGCCGGCGCTGGCGCGCGAGATCGTCGCGCGCGGCCACAGCATCCAGAACCACACGGCGCGGCATCGGCACAACTTCTCCTTCCTCGGCCCGCGCGGCTTCGCCAGCGAGATCGCGCAGGCGCAGCAGATCCTGGCCGAGGTCACGGGCCAGCGCCCGAGCTGCTTTCGCGCGCCGGCCGGGCTGCGCAATCCCTTTCTGGAACCGGTGCTGCACCGGCTCGGCCTGTCGCTCGTGAGCTGGACCCGCCGCGGCTTCGACACCCGCGAGGGCGATGCGCAGCGCGTGCTGGCGCGCCTGACGCGCGGTCTGGCGGCCGGCGACATCCTGCTGCTGCACGACGGCAATGCCGCGCGCACCGCCCGTGGAGAACCCGTATTGCTGGAGGTACTGCCCTTGCTGCTCGAACGCCTGCGCGCCGATGGACTGCGCGCCGTGACCCTGCCCGAGGGGCTTCGGGAATGAGCGCCGTGCTCTCGGCCGACAACGCCTGGCGCGAGCTGCACGAGGCCGCCACCGATCCCTACAGAAAGGGCGGCAGCTTCGCCTGGCACTTCGCGCGCGGCAAGCTCGGGCGCGATCCGGTGTTCCGCGGTCTGCTCGAGCGCGGGCTGATCGATGCGCAGCATCGCCGCGTGGTCGACATCGGTTGCGGCCAGGGCCTGTTCGCGAGCCTGCTGGCCTCGATGAGCCGCATGCAGCAGCAGGGCCGCTGGCCGGCCGGCTGGGGCGCCACGCCGAGCGCCGCCGAATACACCGGCATCGAGCTGATGCCCAAGGACGTGGCGCGCGCCGAAGCGTCCATCGGCCATCTCGAGCCCGCGCCGCGGCTGCTCTGTGCCGACATGTGCGCGGCCGATCTGCCCGATTGCGACCTGGTCGTGATCCTCGACGTGCTGCACTACGTGGACCATGCCGCGCAGGAAGGCGTGCTGCGCCGCGTGCGCGACGCCTTGCAGCGCGGTGGCAGTCCCCGGGCGCGGCTGCTGCTGCGCGTGGGCGATGCCTCGAGCCGCCGCGGCTTCGCGATCAGCCAGTGGGTCGACCGCACCGTGACGCGCGTGCGCGGCCACAAGGTGTCGCCGACCTGGGGCCGTCCGCTGGCCGAATGGACGGCGCTGCTCGAGCGGCTGGGCTTCGGCGTGCAGAGCATTCCGATGAGCGAAGGCACGCCGTTCGCCAATGTGCTGCTGGTGGCCGATCTGGTGCCGGAGGCCGCGCGATGAGCTTCGTGCCGCAGACGCTGGAGCGCGAGGGCATCGCGCAGCGCATTCCGCACCGCGGCAGCATGTGCCTGCTCGAGCGGCTCGAGGGCTGGGATGCGGAAACGATCCGCTGCAGCACCGCCACCCACCGCGATGCCGACAACCCGTTGCGCACGGCCAGCGGGCTGCTGGCGCCGAATGCCGTCGAGTACGCCGCGCAGGCGATGGCGCTGCATGGCGGGCTGCTGGCGAGCGAGGGCGCGACGCCCTCGGCCGGCTTCCTCGCGAGCACGCGCGGCGTGCGCACGACGGTGGCGCGGCTCGACGAGGTCGAGGGGCGCCTGCAGGTCGAGGCGCGGCGGCTGTCGGGCGACGCCCGGCAGGTGATGTACGAGTTCTGGCTCAGGGACGGCGAAGGCCGTGCGCTGGCCGATGGCCGCGCGGTGGTGGTGCTGAACACGCCGCTGGCCCTGGACACCCCGAAGGAATCATGAGCCTCCAAGGAAAACGCGCCCTGATCACGGGCGCCAGCGGCGCGCTCGGCGCCGCCATGGCCGAGCGCTTCGCGCGCGACGGCGCGACCGTGCTGCTGCATGCGAACTCGCGCCCCGAAGCGGTCGAGCAACTGGCCGCGAAGATCGTCGCGGCCGGCGGCAAGGCCGAATGCCACGTCTTCGACCTGCGCAGCGACGAGGCCTGCGCGGCCGCCTGCGCGCGCATGCTCGAGCCGGGGCCGGTGCAGGTGATCGTCAACAACGCGGGCGTGCACGACGACGCCGTGCTGCCGGGCATGCGCGCCGAGCAGTGGCACAAGGTGATCGACATCTCGCTCAACGGCTTCTTCCGCGTGACCCAGCCGCTCTTGCTGCCGATGATGCGCACCCGCTGGGGTCGCGTGCTCAACATCTCGTCGGTGGCGGCGCTGGTGGGCAACAAGGGCCAGGTGAACTACGCCGCGGCCAAGGGCGCGCTCAACAGCGCGACCAAGGCGCTGTCGCTCGAGGTGGCCTCGCGCGGCGTGACGGTCAATGCGATCGCGCCCGGGATCATCGCCTCGCCGATGGCCGACGCCGTGTTCGACCCGGCGCTGATCCAGCAGATGGTGCCCGCCAAGCGCGCCGGCAAGCCCGAGGAAGTGGCGGCCCTGGCCGCCTTCCTCGCGAGCGACGAGGCGGCCTACATCACCGGGCAGGTGATTTCGGTCAACGGCGGAATGATCTAGCTCGCGCTCAGAGCGGCAGCGTGTCGAAGGCCGCGTAGGCGGTCGCCAGCCACGACTTCACGCGCTGGCGTTCGAGCAGGCCCAGCGCGTGCGGGCCTTCGCGGTCGTTCACGGCCTTCCAGAAACTGGTGCTCTGCGCATCGATCTTGCGCATGCTGGCCTCGTGCAGGCGCGGCAGCGCGATCACGCGCGCGCCGTTCGCGGTGGCCTTGGACATCGACTGCGAACCGAGCAGGGTGCCGAAGTCGCTGCCGCGGCCGTAGTTCTGCACCACGATGTAGTTGGGCCGGCTGCCGAAGGTGTCGACCAGCGTGCCGAGCAGGTCCGAGGAGTCCTTGCCGTCGTCGAGCACGTGCCAGAAATTGACGGTCACGCCGATCTCGGCGAAGACGTCGAACAGGTCGGATTCCTTGATCCAGCGCGCCAGCGGCGCCAGCGTCTGCGCCGCGAGGTCGACGATCACGCTCTGCTGCGGATGGGTCTCGAAGCCGTTGACCACGGTGTCGAGCCCTTCGAAGCTGTCGACCACCACGGGCGAGGCGAAGCCTTCGTAGAAGCGGGTGAACGAGCTGTGCGAGCGGTCGGTGTCGAAGCCCGTGAAGGGGCGGCTGTGGTCGATGAAGTACTGGGCCAGGACCCGTGCCGTGACCGACTTGCCGACCCCGCCTTTTTCGCCGCCGATGAAATTGATGGAGCTCATGGTGTCGCTGGTAGATGTGGAAGATTCAGGGAGCCGGCGACAGTTTGCCTCAGCTTGGGGTGGCGGACTCCCGGCGCGGGGACGAATCGCCCGCAGGGCCGCCGTCGATGTGGTCGTCGGACTGGCCGTTCGCGGAGGGCGCCGCGAGGCTCTCGTCGCCGCCGATGTAGCGGCGCCTCGCGGCCGTGAAGGCGGCGCTGCCGGCACCGAGCAGGCCCAGGGCGGCGCAGGCCGCGCCCGCGTCGATCAACAACTCCAGAACCACGATACCGACTCGCATGCGCCAATTCCTGTCACGTTGCGTTGAACTATGTCACCCGGGCGGAAGCATCATCGCGCAAAGTTGTGCGCGTGTGTATCTCGTGCCGCGCGGCGATGCCGGCTCCGTCGGGCCCAGCCGCTATTGGCCGCGCCGGGCCATTCCCTGCAGCAGGGGGTGGGATTGCAGGCGCTGCTGCAGCCGTGCCTTCCACGGCGCGGGCAGCGCGGCGCGGTCGATCATCGCGGGCCACTGCTCGCGCGCGCGGCGTGCGGTGTCGCTGACCACGCGTCGCACCTGCGGCTCGTGCAGGCCGGCCGAGAAGCAGAAGGCGCGCACGTTGGCGGGGCTGAACAGTCCGCTGCGCCGAGGCGCTGCACTGCCTGTGGCTGGCAGCAGCGGCAGCGCATGGCCCTCGACGCCCTGCAGCGCCGCATAGGCCACGATGTCGTAGGCCGGCGCGAAGCGCGGCGAGGCGCCGTCGGGATAGAGCACGCCGAAGTTCTTCAGGTGCGCATCGGGATTGCCGAGCAGTTCGTTGACCGCGAGCCGGCGCACCAGCTCGAGCACCGCCTCCTCGCCGAGCGAGGGAAAGGCCCGCATCGCGAGCGCCATGTCGAGGTAGCTGCCGCCGTACTTGTGCAGCGGGTCGAAGCCCAGCACCTGCGCGAAGTCCTCGAAGTGGATGCGGCGCGCACCGTCGCGGTCGAAGCGCGTGACCGCGAGGAATTCGGGTTCGTCGGGCAGGGCGTAGCTGTGTTCGGCCGAGATGGCGGACAGCGGCGCGAGTTCGGCATGGCAGACCTCGACGCCCGCTGCGGCCGCCATCCGCAGCGAGAGCATCTCGAGCTGCGGCATGTGCGGTCGCCCGGCCACGGGCAGCTTGGCGATCACGCGCGTGCTGGCGCCGGCGCGGGTGCGCGCCACGTAGCGCCCGCCCTGGCGACGCAGGCCCAGCTTGGGCTGCACGCCCGACACCGAGATGCCCTGCGGCATCGGCAGCTCGACCACCGACATCTCGAGCGCGTCCTGGTCCTGCGTGATGAGCCGCTGCAAGGTGGCGCGGTCCACCGACACCGGGCGCGCGCTCACCGCGCCCGGCAGGTCGCCGCCGCAGGCCGCGAGCAGCTCGAAATGGTCGTTCTCGCGGCAGCCGCGCAGCTGCGCGATGTGGCTGCGCAGCACGCCCTCGGGCAGCAGGTTCTGGAAGAAGCGCGGCAGCTGACCGCCCTGGGCGTTGAACAGCGGGTTCTTGACGTCGCTCCACAGAGCCGCCTGCGAGGCGGCGTCGTTCGCCACCATCGACAGCGACAGCACCTCGGCCGGCGGCGCCGCGACGATCTCGGGCTCGGCCACGAAGCGGCACAGGTCGGCGTACTGGAACAGCTTGCCGAAGCGGCGCGCGCCGAGCGCGATCTCGAGGATCTTGACGTTCATGGCGAGCGCCTGCGCGAGCCGCGCCGGGTCGGCTCGCCGGGGGGATAGGGCGGCGGCGCCGGGGACTGCGCCACGGCGGCCACCGCGGTACCCACGCGCGTGGCAACGGGGCGATAGCCGGCATCGGTGTCGAGCGAGGCACTGGCGCCGAAGCCCTTGGGCGCCAGCTGCAGCTCGAGCCCCAGCGCCTCGACCAGCGCGAGCAGCGAGGACATCTGCGGATTGCCCTGCGGCCCGAGCGCGTTGCGCACCGAGCGCTCGGTCAGGCCCGAGCGCTGCGCGATCTCGGCCCCGGAGAGGCCGGCGGCCTCGCGGCGGGCGATCAGCGCGGCGATCAGTTCCTGCTTGGTCATGGAAAGATATTACCGCAAATGGCAAATTCGGAAATATGTTTCCGAATGATCCCTGGCCCGTGGCCGCCGTTGCCGCCGCGCCGCCGGCCCGGCGTCAGCGCGGCACCAGCGTGAAGAAGGGCATCACCACGCCCATCACCCAGTTCTGCCCGAAATCGAGCGCCGCGCGCCGGTACTTCTCGTCGGCCTGGGCCGCCAGCAGGTCGAGCCGCGCGACCACCTTCGACAACTCGCGGTCGGCCACGAGGTTGCGGCCGCGTTCGCTGATCTCGGTCGCCAGCAGCAGCGGCTGGCCGTCGGGCCCGGTCTTGGAGGCGATCAGCCACAGCGAGATCTCGAAGTTGCGCGCGGCCCGGTAGCTGTTCTCGGCATTGATGCCGTCGATCATGCTCTGCTCCCAGGTGTCGCCGTTGGCCTGCTTGAGCATCGAGGCCCAGCCCACCACCAGGGCGGCCACGCGGTCGCCCTGGTAGCCCTGCGGCCCGGTGTCGAAGGCCAGACGGATCGCGTCGATGCCGGTGGCGCCGCGCAGCTCGGGCAGGTCGGGCCCCTGCGTCACGGCGGCCCAGGCGCGCTGGCTGGCGGCGTCCATGTTGGCGGCCGACTTGCGCCACTCGCGCGGATTGCGCCGGTAGAGCGTGGTCTGCACGCGCCGTATCGACTCGAGGTTGTCGCGCAGCGAGAAGGTTGGCGATGCGGTTGGCGCTCGACTGCAGCCATTCCTGGTTGGCGTAGGGTTCGGCGCGCTGGGTGTTCTGGAACGCGCCGCAGCCGCCGAGCCCGAGCAGGGTGCCGGTGCCCGCGAGCAGCCAGGCGCGGCGGTCTTTCAGGGGAGAAACCGAGGATTCGCTCATGCCCTGACGTTATCATCCACGGCTGGGGCGGCGGCCTGCTTCAAGCGGCGGGCCCGTGCAATTTTCCTTACAAATCAATACCTTGGCGTTAATTGTTGACCTGGCCCTCTAGCCGGGGACACATTCACGCAGGACAGGCCGACAAGTCGTGCGTCTCAATTCCATCAAGCTCTCGGGCTTCAAGTCGTTCGCCGAACCCACCAACTTCCTGCTGCCGGGCCAACTGGTCGGGGTGGTCGGGCCCAACGGTTGCGGCAAGTCGAACATCATGGATGCGGTGCGCTGGGTGCTGGGCGAGTCGCGTGCCTCGGAACTGCGTGGCGAGTCGATGCAGGACGTGATCTTCAACGGCACGACCACGCGCAAGCAGGCCAGCCGCTCGAGCGTGGAACTGGTGTTCGACAACGCCGACCACCGCGCCGGCGGCCAGTGGAACCAGTTCGGCGAGATCGCGGTGCGGCGCGTGCTCACGCGCGACGGCACCAGCAGCTACTTCATCAACAACCAGCCGGTGCGCCGGCGCGACGTGCAGGACGTGTTCCTCGGCACCGGCCTGGGCCCGCGCGCCTACGCCATCATCGGCCAGGGCACGATCAGCCGGATCATCGAATCGAAGCCCGAGGAACTGCGCCTGTTCCTCGAGGAGGCCGCGGGCGTCTCGAAGTACAAGGAACGCCGCCGCGAGACCGAGAACCGCCTGGGCGACACGCGCGAGAACCTGACGCGCGTCGAGGACATCCTGCGCGAGCTCAACGCCAACCTCGAGAAGCTCGAGAAGCAGGCCGAGGTGGCCGCGCGCTACAACGCGCTGCAGGGCGACGCCACGAAGAAGCAGCACCAGCTGTGGTTCCTCAAGCGCGCCGAGAGCGAGAGCGACAAGGCGCGCATCAAGGCCGAGTCCGAGAAGGCGATCAACGACCTCGAGTCGCGCACCGCCGACCTGCGCCACATCGAGAACGAACTCGAAACCGTGCGCCAGGCCCACTACGGCGCCGGCGACCTGGTCAACCAGGCCCAGGGCAAGCTCTACGAAGCCAGCGCCGAGGTCGGCCGGCTCGAGGGCGAGATCCGCTTTGTGGTCGAGGGCCGCCAGCGCGTGGAGCAGCGGCTGGTGCAGCTGCGCGAGCAGATCGCGCAGTGGGACAACCGCCGCGTCGAGGCCGAGGCCGAGATCGAAACGCTGGCCGGGCAGGGCGTGGACGCCGAGGAGCAGGCCGTGCTGCTGGCAGCCCAGCTCGAGGAGCACGACGCGCGCATGCCCGAACTCGAGGAGGCGCAGCAGCGGGCGCAGGACCAGGCCAACGCGCAGCGCACGGCCGTGGTGCAAGTGCAGCAGCAGATCCAGGTGCTGGCGGCCGACCAGCGCAACATCGAGGAGCAGTCGCGCCAGCTCAACCAGCGCAGCGAGCGGCTGCGCGCCGACCAGAAGGGGCTGGCCGCGCCCGACGAGGCGAAGCTGGTGGCGATGCAGGAGCAGCTCGAGGCCGCGCAGGAAGCGGCCAGCGAGGCCGATGCGCGGCTGCAGGACCTGCAGGAAGCGGTGCCGCGGCTCGACGACGACCGCCGCACGCGCCAGCAGGCGGTGAACAGCGAGGGTGCGCGCCATGCCGAGCTGTCGGCGCGGCTCGAGGCGCTGCGCGCGCTGCAGGAGAAGGTCAAGACCGACGGCAAGCTCGCGCCCTGGCTCGCCAAGCATGGGCTCGACGGCCTGCAGGGCCTGTGGAGCCGCATCCACATCGAACAGGGCTGGGAGAACGCGCTCGAATCCGCGCTGCGCGAGCGCCTGGGCGCGCTCGAGGTCAGCCGGCTCGACATGGTCCGCGCCTTCGCCAACGACGCGCCGCCGGCCAAGCTGGCCTTCTACAACCCGCCGGTCGCCGGTGTGCCCGAAGGCACCGCCAGCCTGCCGCGGCTGTCGAGCCTGCTGCGCCTCAACGACGCGGGCCAGCAGGCCTTGCTGGCCGACTGGCTGCACGGCTGCTACACCGCCGCGAGCTTCGAGGAGGCGCTGGCCCAGCGCGGCAGCTTGCAGCCCGGCGAAACGATCTACGTGCAGAGCGGCCACGCGGTCAGTTCGCACGGTGTCAACTTCTACGCCCCCGATTCCGAACAGGCCGGCCTGCTGGCGCGCCAGCAGGAGATGGAGAACCTCGACCGCCAGCTGCGTGCCCAGGCGCTGATCAGCGAGGACGCCCGTGCCGCGCTGGTGCGCGCCGAGGCCGCCTATGCCGACGCCGCCCAGCGGCTGGTGTCGGCGCGGCGCGAAGCCGCCGACACGCAGTCGCGCGCGCACGAGTTGCAGGTCGAGACCCTGCGCCTCACGCAATTGGCCGAACAGACCCGCGCGCGCAGCGAGCAGCTCGCGGCCGACCTCGGCGAGGTCGACGCCCAGCTCGAGGAGCTGCAGGAGCGCCGCATCGCGGCCGAAGGCCGCTTCGAGGAGCTCGACATGCAGCTGGCCGACAGCCAGGAGCGCCATGCCGAGCTCGACGAGCGCGTGATCGAGGCCGGCCGCGCGCTGACCGCCAGCCGCGAGCAGCACCGCAGCCTCGAACGCCAGGCGCAGGAAGCCACCTTCGCGCAGCGCACGCTCGAGGCGCGCCGCGGCGAACTCAACCGCTCGATCGAGACCGCCTCGCAGCAAACGGTGGCGCTGGCCGACGAGGACGAACGCGCCCGCGGCGAACTGAGCCGGCTGTCGGATGCCGCCGCCCAGGCCGGGCTGCAGGACGCGCTCGCGCTCAAGCTCGAGCGCGAGACCGCGCTGGGCGCCGCGCGCAGCCAGTACGACGACCTCACGCTCAAGCTGCGCGCCAGCGACGAACGCCGGCTGCAGCTCGAGCGCGAACTCGATCCGCTGCGCCAGCGCATCACGGAATTCCAGCTCAAGGAACAGGCCTCGCGCCTGGGCTTCGAGCAGTACGAGCAGCTGCTGGCCGATGCCGGCGCCGACCTCGAGGCCATCGCGTTGTCGATCGAGACCGACAAGGTGCGACTGGCCGGCCTTCAGGGCGAGATCGACAGGCTGAACCGCGAGGTGGTGGCGCTCGGCGCGGTCAACCTCGCGGCGCTCGACGAGCTCGCGGTGGCGAGCGAGCGCAAGGTCTTCCTCGACGCGCAATCGACCGACCTCAACGAGGCGATCACCACGCTCGAGGACGCCATCCGCAAGATCGACGCCGAAACGCGCGACCTGCTCGGCGGCACCTTCAAGACGGTGAACGAGCACTTCAGCCGCATGTTCCCCGAGCTGTTCGGCGGCGGCAACGCCAAGCTGATGATGACCGGCGACGAGATCCTCGATTCCGGCGTGCAGGTGATGGCGCAGCCGCCGGGCAAGAAGAACCAGACCATCCACCTGCTGTCGGGTGGCGAGAAGGCGCTGACCGCGATCGCGCTGGTGTTCGCGATCTTCCAACTCAATCCCGCGCCGTTCTGCCTGCTGGACGAAGTGGATGCGCCGCTGGACGACGCCAACACCGAGCGCTACGCCAAACTCGTGACCGCCATGAGCCGCGAAACCCAGTTCCTCTTCATCAGCCACAACAAGATCGCCATGGAAATGGCCGAGCAACTGATCGGCGTGACCATGCAGGAGCAGGGCGTCTCGCGCATCGTCGCGGTCGACATGGAAGCGGCGGCCTCGATGGTCGAGGCAGCCTGAGGCGCGCGCACCCATGAGCAATCTCACGCTTGCCCTGGCCATCCTCGGTGGCCTCGTCCTCGCGGCCGTGATCGGCTACGACGCCCTGCGTTCGCGCCGCAACGCGCCGCGCCAGCCCGATGCGGCCGACGACGATCCGGCCGATGCGCAGCGCGCACCGTCCGACGACGGCTACGAGCCGGTGCTGCATGTCGATCCGCGCCAGGTGCCGACGAACGACCGGCACGAGCCGCTGTTCGATCCCGACCTGCCGGCGCCCGGCACGCTGCCGGTGCCCACGGGCGAGCGGCGCGGCGGGCTCGATCCGCTGATCGACGTGATCGCGCCGATCTCGCTCGACGGCCTGGCCTCGGGCGATGCCGCGATCGCCGCCATGCCGCCCACGCGCCGCGCGGGCAGCAAGCCGGTGGCCATCGAGGGCCTGAACGAGCACTCGCGCCAATGGGAGCCGCCCGTGCCGGGACAGCGCTACGGCGCGTTCCAGGTCGGCGTGCAACTGGCCAACCGCACCGGCGCGCTCAACGAGATCGAGTATTCGGAGTTCGTGGTCAAGGCCCAGGCCTTCGCCGACGCGCTGAACGGCGCGCCCGAATTTCCCGAGATGCTCGACGAGGTGGCGCGCGCGCGCGAGCTCGACCAGTTCGCCAGCGCGCACGATGCGCAGCTGGGCTTCGTGCTGCGCGCGCTGCATGCGGCCTGGAGCCCGGGCTATGTGCAGCAGAACGCTGCGCGGCTGGGCTTCGTGGCCGGCATCATCCCGGGCCGCATGGTGCTGCCGACCAGCGAGCTGGGCCTGCCGCCGATCCTCGGCCTGGCCTTCGACACCCAGGCCGCGCTGGCCGACGATCCGGCGCAGTCGGCCATTCGCGAACTGAGCCTGAGCCTCGACGTGCCGCAGGTCGACCGCGGCGAGCAGCCCTTCACGCGCATGCGCGAGATCGCCGCCACGCTGGCGCGCGAGATGGACGGCGTGGTGACCGACAGCGACGGCCAGCTGCTGCGCGACGAGACCATGGACGCCATCGGCGCCGACCTCGAGCAGCTCTACGACACGCTCGACGCGCGCGACCTCGCGGCGGGCTCGCCGCTGGCGCGCCGGCTGTTCAGCTAAACCGCTGCCGCCATGCACAAGGCCGCTCCGCCCGCCATGCAGCGGTCGGGCGGCCGCATCGTTTTTTCGGAAGACACCCCATGACCACGCGCGACGAAGCGGCCCGCGAAGCCGCCGACCTGAGCGAGAAGCTCCACCACAACGCCCATCTCTACTACGTGCTCGACGCGCCCGCGCTGCCCGATGCCGAGTACGACCGGATGTTCCAGCGGCTGCAGGCGATCGAGGCCGAGTTCCCCGAGCTGCGCACGCCCGATTCGCCGACGCAGCGCGTGGGCGGCAAGGTGCTCGACGGCTTCGTCAAGGTGCGCCACAAGGTGCCGATGCTGTCGATCCGCACCGAGACCGACATCACGCCCGGCGGCGCCAGCAGCTTCGATGCGCGCGTGCGGCGCGAGCTCGGCCTGGCCGAGGACGGTCCGCAGATCGCCTACGTCTGCGAGCTCAAGTTCGACGGGCTCGCGATGAACCTGCGCTACGAGCACGGCGTGCTGGTGCAGGCCGCCACGCGCGGCGACGGCGAGGTCGGCGAGGAGGTCACGCAGAACATCCGCACGGTGCGCGAGATCCCGCTGCGCCTGAAGGGCAACGCACCGCCGGTGGTCGAGGTGCGCGGCGAGGTCTACATGAAGCGCGCCGACTTCGAGGCGCTCAACGAGCGCCAGCGGCAGAGGATCGCGGCCGGCCAGAAGAACGAGAAGGTGTTCGTGAACCCGCGCAACGCGGCGGCGGGCGCGGTGCGCCAGCTCGACCCCGCGATTGCCGCCGAGCGGCCGCTGAGCTTCTTCGCCTACGGCCTCGGCGAGGTCACGCCGCCGGCCGAGGGCGGGCCCGACTGCCCGACCCAGTTCGACTGGCTGCAGCAGTTCCATGCCTGGGGCTTCCCGGTGGCGATACAGACCGCGCGCGCGACCGGCGCGATCGAGCTGATCGCGTTCCACGAGAACATCGGGCGCCAGCGCGACAGCCTGCCTTACGACATCGATGGCGTGGTCTACAAGGTCGACAGCGTCGAGCTGCAGCGCCAGCTCGGCTTCGTCTCGCGCGAGCCGCGCTGGGCGGTGGCGCACAAGTACCCGGCGCAGGAACAGGTCACCGAGGTGCTCGGCATCGAGGTGCAGGTCGGGCGTACCGGCAAGCTGACGCCGGTGGCCAAGCTGGCGCCGGTGTTCGTGGGCGGCGTGACCGTGACCAATGCCACCCTGCACAACGAGGACGAGGCACGCCGCAAGGACGTGCGCGTGGGCGACCGCGTGATCGTGCGCCGCGCGGGCGACGTGATCCCGGAGGTGGTGGGCGTCACGCCCGAGAGCCTGGCGCGGCCCGAGGGTGAGCGCGGCGCCATCTTCACCATGCCGCGCAAGTGCCCGGTCTGCGGCTCGGATGCCGTGCGCGAGGAGGGCGAGGCCGACTACCGCTGCACCGGCGGGCTGTTCTGCGGTGCCCAGCGCAAGGAGGCGATCCTGCATTTCGCGGCGCGGCGCGCGGTCTACGTCGACGGGCTCGGCGACAAGCTGGTCGAGCAGATGGTCGATGCCAACCTGATCCGCACCTTGCCCGATCTCTACAAGCTGGGCTTCACCACGCTGGCGGGGCTGGAGCGCATGGCCGACAAGTCGGCGCAGAACCTGGTCGACGCGCTCGAGGCCTCGAAGAAGACCACGCTGCCGCGCTTCCTGTTCGGCCTGGGCATCCGCCACGTGGGCGAGAGCACCGCCAAGGACCTGGCCAAGCATTTCGGCAAGCTCGACGCGATCATGGACGCGAGCGAGGAACTGCTGCTCGAGGTCAACGACGTCGGCCCGGTGGTGGCGCAGAGCCTGCGCACCTTCTTCGACCAGCCGCACAACCGCGAGGTGGTCGAGCAGTTGCGTGCCTGCGGATTGAATTGGGAGGAGGGCGAGCCCGCGGCGCGCGCGCCCAAGCCGCTGGCGGGACTGACCTTCGTCATCACCGGTACCCTTCCTACGCTGAGCCGCGACGAGGCGAAGGACAAACTGGAATCGGCTGGCGCCAAGGTGGCCGGCTCGGTCAGCAAGAAGACCCACTACCTGGTGGCCGGCGAGGAAGCCGGCAGCAAGCTCGACAAGGCGCGCGAGATCGGCGTCGAGGTGATCGACGAGGCACGTATGCTGGACATACTGGCCAACGGCGTGCCTCCGGCCGCGGAATGAGGAGACCGTCTCCTCCTTACCGGCCGTTACGCGACTTCACATCAGCGCAGTCAACAGGGTCTACAAGCTGGGACGTTGAACGAACGCAGAAGGCTGACAAGGAGACCCTCATGCAAAAAACTCGTGTTCTCGGTTTATGCCTCGCGGCCGGCGGCCTCGCGCTGCTCACAGGCTGCGTCGCGGTGCCCGGCGATCCGTACTACAGCGGGGGCTACTCGGATCCCTACTATTCCGACCCGGTGGTGGTGCAGCCCGCGCCTGTCTACATCAACGGCGGGACCTACTACGACCGCCGTCCCTACTACCGCGACCGGCCGTACTACGGCCGCCCCGGCTATCCGTACCCGTCCCGTCCGGGCTGGAACGGCGGTGGACGCCCCGGCTGGAACGGTGGCCGTCCGCCTGCGGGCGTGCCGCCAGTGGCGCTGCCGCGCCCGCAGCCGCAGCGCACCGTGCCGGTCACGCCCGGCACCGGCCGCGGCGTTCCGGGCTCCTTGCCGGGCATGCCCGGCTATGTGCCGCAGAACATTGCGCCGACCCTGCCGGGTCATTGAGACCGAGTGAAGCGGGTGGGCGCGGCGCGCCCGCCTGCGCGGTCCGCGGGCCCTCGCGATAATCCGCGCCATGGCCATCCACGAAATCCTCAAGATGGGCGACCCGCGCCTGCTGCGCATCGCGCAGCCGGTCACCGCCTTCGACACCGACGAACTGCACCTGCTGGTGCGCGACATGTTCGAGACCATGCATGCCGTCAACGGCGCCGGCCTCGCGGCGCCGCAGATCGGCGTCGACCTTCAGCTGGTGATCTTCGGCACCGACGTCGTGAACCCGCGCTATCCCGATGCGCCACCGGTGCCGCGCACCGTGCTGCTCAACCCCGTGATCACGCCGATCGGCGAGGCCGAGGAAGAGGGCTGGGAAGGCTGCCTGTCGGTGCCCGGCCTGCGCGGCGTGGTGCCGCGCTTCTCGAACATCCGCTACACGGGCTTCGATCCCTATGGCGATCCGATCGATCGCACGGCCAGCGGCTTCCACGCGCGCGTGGTGCAGCACGAGGTCGACCACCTGCTGGGCAAGCTCTATCCGATGCGGGTGCGCGACTTCTCGCGCTTCGGCTACACCGAGGTCCTGTTCCCGGGCCTCGATGCGGCTGACGACGATTGAGCCGGACTACTTGTTGTTGAGCCCGAAGCGGCCGCCGCCCGTGAACGCGAGCGCGATGGCCGAGAACAGGAACATGCCCTGCAGCTCGAGCGCCCAGCCACCCTGGCCGTTGAGGGCGCCGAGGTCCTTGCGGTGCGCCAGCCAGATCGCCACCAGCATGTTGATCGCCACGATCGCGGCCGCGGGCCGCGTGTACAGGCCGATGATCAGCAGCACCGGCGCGACGATCTCGCCCACGTAGACCAGGTAGGCGAGCACGCCCGGCAGTCCATGCGAGGCCAGCATGCCGCCGATGCCGTCGACGCCCTTGGTCACCTTGGCGATGCCATGCAGCAGGATGAAGATGCCCAGGGCGACGCGAAGAATGAGCTTGCCGGTGTCGTCGGACTTGAACATGGTCGGGGTTCCTCGGTGATGGTTCGAAATGTTGCGAGGGCCGTATGGTAGTGAAGAAACGGCAGGCAGCCGCGCCCGCGTCCTTCGCGTCCGCACGGGCTTCGCATATGCATCCAACCGCCTGTTCTTTGGCGGCCCGGCGCGCCGCCTCGTACACTGCCTTTTTGCCTCCGCGCAGACACCCCCACCGCAGACCGCGACCCTTGAGGAGAACCCACCCATGACGCCCCGATTCCGATCCGCCTTCGCCCTGGCCGCGGCCGCCGCCGCGCTGGTCGCCGCCGCGCCCGCCTTCGCCGGCAAGACCCTCGATGCGGTCAAGCAGCGCGGCAGCGTCAAGTGCGGCGTGACCAACGGCGTGGCCGGCTTCTCGGCGCCCGACACGCAGGGCAACTGGTCGGGCCTCGACGTCGACACCTGCCGCGCGATCGCCGCGGCCGTGCTCGGCGATGCGAAGAAGGTCGAGTTCGTGCCGCTCAATTCGCAGCAGCGATTCTCGGCACTGCAGGCCGGCGAGATCGACATCCTCGCGCGCAACACCACCTGGACGCTGACGCGCGACGCCTCGTTGGGCTTCAACTTCACGACCATCACCTACTACGACGGCCAGGGCTTCCTGGTGCCGAAGAAGCTCAAGGTCACGAGCGCCAAGCAACTGAAGAACGCGACCATCTGCACCCAGTCGGGCACCACCAACGAGAAGAACGTCTCGGACTACTTCCGGGCCCAGAACATCCCCGTCAAGACCGTCGTGTTCGAGAGCTTCGAGGCCTCGTTCAAGGCCTTCTTCTCGGGCCGCTGCCAGGCCTTCACCACCGACGCCTCGGCGCTCGCCGGCCTGCGCAACAAGGAAGCGCAGAACCCCGACGACTACCTGATCCTGCCTGAGCTGATCTCCAAGGAACCGCTGGCGCCGCTGGTGCGCCGCGGCGACGACGAATGGTTCGCGATCGCCAAGTGGGTGCCCAACGCGCTGATCGAGGCCGAAGAGGCCGGCATCACCGAGGCCAACGCCGAACAGCTCAAGGCCTCGAGCAAGGACCCCGCGCAGCAGCGCCTGCTGGGCGCCGGTGAAGACCTCGGCAAGCTGCTGGGCCTCGACAAGGACTGGTCCTACCGCGCCATCAAGGCCGTGGGCAACTACGGCGAGATCTTCGAGCGCAACGTCGGACCGAAGTCGGTGCTGAAGCTGCCGCGCGGCTCCAACAACCTCTGGAGCAAGGGCGGCCTGATCTACGCACCGCCGGTGCGATGAGCCTGCGGGCCGCGGGCGGCGCGCGCCGCTCGGCCTGGCTGGCCTGGGCCGTGCAGGTGCTGCTGGTGCTGGCCGTGGTGGCCGGCGCCTTCTGGGTCGTGCACCACGCGCTCGAGGTGCTGCGCGCGCGCGGCGTGCGCTCGGGCTTCGACTTCCTCACCGAGCCCGCGGGCTTCGCGATCAGCGAGGGCTGGCTCGACTTCGAGGCCAGCCAACCCTCGTGGCGCGCCTTCCTCGCCGGCCTCGTCAACACCGTGCGCGCCGCGGTGCCGGCGGTCGTCTTCTCGGTGCTGCTCGGCACCCTGATCGGCATCGGCCGGCTCGCGCCGCACGTGCTGGTGCGCGGCATCTGCACCGCCTACGTCGAGCTGCTGCGCAACGTGCCGCTGCTGGTGCAGCTGCTGATGCTGGCCTTCGTGATGGCCAACCTGCTGCCCGACCCGACCGAGCCGGTCCGGCTGCTGCCGGGCGTGTGGCTCAGCAAGGGCGGCCTCAGCGTGCCGTGGCCGGTGGCGGGCGAGGGCGGCTGGTGGCCCACGCACCTCGAATGGCCCGAGCGCGGCGACTTCGGCGTGAACGGCGGCGCGGCGCTGAGTCCCGAGTACGTGACCATCGTCGCGGGCCTGTCGTTCTATTCGGCCGCCTTCGTGGCCGAGATCGTGCGCGCGGGCATCCTGTCGGTGTCGCAGGGCCAGGTGCTCGCGGGGCAGGCGATGGGCTTCTCGGCGGTGCAGCAGCTGCGCATCGTGATCCTGCCGCAGGCACTGCGCGTGATCGTGCCGGCGCTCACGAACCAGGTGCTGAGCCTGGTCAAGAACTCCTCGCTCGCGGTGGCGGTCGGCTATCCCGAGCTGGTGTCGGTGGCCAACACCACCATCGGCGCGAACGGCCGCGCCTTCGAATGCATCGCGATCATCATGGCGGTCTACCTGCTGCTGTCGCTCGTGATCTCGCTGGGCATGAACCGCTACAACGCGCGCGTCGCGCTGCGGGGCTGGCGATGAGGGTCGTGCGAGGCCCGATCGCCTGGCGGCACGAACTCTGGGGTTCGCCACTGCGCACGTTCGCCACGCTGCTGCTCGCGGCGCTGCTGGCCTGGGCCGGCTGGCACTTCGTCGAGTGGGCCGTGGTGCACGCGGTGTTCCGTCCCGATGCCGAGGCCTGCCGCGCGGTGCAGCACGGCGCCTGTTGGGGCGTGGTGGCCGAGAAATGGCGGCCGATGCTGTTCGGCCGCTTCCCTTACGAAGACCAGTGGCGTCCCGCCATCGCGGTCGCGCTGCTGTCGGCGGTCACGCTGCTCAGTGCCTGGCCGCGCAGCTGGCGCTGGTGGCTGTTGCCGCTGTGGCTGCTGACGCTCGCGGCCTTCGTGCTGCTGATGCGCGGCGGCGTGTTCGGCTGGAGCCATGTGCCGACCAACCGCTGGGGCGGCCTGCCGCTGACCATCGGGCTGGCGGTGGTCGGGTTGGCGCTGGCCTTTCCGCTCGCGCTGCTGCTGGCGCTCGGGCGCCGCTCGGGCTGGCCGGTGGTGCGCACGCTCTGCGCAAGCTACATCGAGCTGGTGCGCGGCGTGCCGCTGATCTCGGTGCTGTTCATGGCCTCGTTCCTGCTGCCGCTGCTGTGGCCGGCGGGCTGGCAGCCCGACGTGCTGGTGCGCGTGCTGGCCGGGCTGTCGCTGTTCGTGGCCGCCTACCTGGCGGAGATCATCCGCGGCGGCCTGCAGGCCGTGCCGCGCGGCCAGACCGAGGTCGCGATGGCGCTGGGCTTCGGCCGCTGGCCGGTGCAGCGCGACATCGTGCTGCCGCAGGCGCTGCGGCTGGTCGTGCCGGCGCTGACCAACAACGTGGTGGGCACGCTCAAGGACACCTCGCTGGTCACGGTGGTGGGCCTGTTCGAGCTCACCGGTGCGCTCGGCCTGTCGCTCGGCGGCGATCCGACCTGGCGGCCGTTCTACCTCGAGGGCTACCTGTTCATCGCGGCGATCTACTGGCTGCTGTGCTTCGGGCTCTCGCGCTACAGCGTGTGGCTCGAAGGGCGCTTGTCGGCCGTGCCGCGCATGGTGCCGGCCGAGCCGGCTTGGGCGTCCTGTACACTCCGGCCCCATGTCGTGTTTCCTCCCCGCCTTCGCATCGAGCGCCGCCCGCATGGGCCGCATGATGCCGTCCGCTTTCGCGCGGACCGGATGGGCAATGGATGCACGAATGATTACCACCATTACCACCGCGGCCACCTGAGCACGCGCAGGTGGCCGTTCCGGCAGCCACCTGGTGATCGCTCTTCCCCCGAACGAATGAAACCCAGCTCTGGCAGCTGGGTTTTTGTTTTTGTCGTTTGGAGAAGCCCATGTACCGCGATCCCGTCCAGTCCCTAGAAACCGTCGTGCCCAGCCAGGCCATGCGAGCGCTGCGCGTGGGCATGATCGGCATCGGCACCGTCGGCTCGGGCACCTTCCGCGTGCTGGCGCGCAACCACGACCAGATCGCCGCGCGCGCCGGCCGCGGCATCGAGCTCGTCATCGTGGCCGCGCGCAACCTCGCGCGCGCCGCGGGCATCGTGGGCGAGGGCGTGGCGCTCACCGACGATGCGATGCGCGTCGCGACCCATCCCGAGCTCGACGTGGTGGTCGAGGTGGCCGGCGGCACCGGCGCGGCGCGCGACTGGGTGCTGGCGGCGATCGCCCACGGCAAGCACGTGGTGACGGCCAACAAGGCGCTCTTGGCCGAGCATGGCGACGAGATCTTCGAGGCCGCGCGCCGCCATGGCGTGGCGGTGGCCTACGAGGGCGCGGTGGCGGTCAGCATCCCGATCGTGAAGGCGCTGCGCGAAGGCCTCGTGGCCAACCGCATCGAATGGGTGGCGGGCATCGTCAACGGCACCACCAATTTCATCCTGAGCAAGATGCGCGACGAGGGCCTGGACTTCGGCGCCGCGCTCGCGCAGGCCCAGGCGCTCGGCTATGCCGAGGCCGACCCGACCTTCGACATCGAGGGCATCGACGCCGCCCACAAGCTCACGCTGCTCGCGGCCAATGCCTTCGGCATGCCGCTGCGCTTCGCCGACGTGCAGGCCGAGGGCATCACGGCGCTGCAGGGACTGGACGTGGCCTGCGCCGAGCAGCTGGGCTTTCGCGTCAAGCTGCTGGCCGTGGCGCGCCGCCGCGAAGAGGGCGTCGAGCTGCGCGTGCAGCCCGCGCTGGTGCCCGCCGAGCATCTGCTGGCGCATGTGAACGGCTCGATGAACGCGGTGATGGTCAAGGGCGATGCCTCGGGCGTGACGATGTACTACGGCGCCGGTGCCGGCTCGGAGCAGACCGCCTCGGCCGTGATCGCCGACCTGGTGGACGTGGCGCGGCTGGCCGGCACCCCGGCCGCGCAGCGCGTGCCGCACCTGGGCTTCCATGCGCATGCGATGAACGCGCTCGAGGTGCTGCCGCGCGCCGCGGTGCGCAGCGCGCACTACCTGCGCGTGCCGGTGCACGCGGCCGGCGGCATCGAGGCTGTGACGGCCTGGCTCGCGGGCCAGCAGGTGCCGGTGCGGGCAGGTGACGCTGGCCGCACCCAGTGCGGCCGGTGCGCAGGTGCTGGTGCTGACCGAGCCGATGGCGCAGGGCGCGCTCGATCTCGCGGTGCATGCGCTGCAGTCGCACCCGGCCGTGGCCGGCGCGGTCGCGACGCTGCGCGTGGAAATGCTCGAAGGCTGAAGCTCAGGCGGCCCGCGCGGGCAGGACGCCGGCCGCGCGCGGTGCCTCGTCGTCGAGCTGCCCCAGTGCCAGCGCGGCGGCGCGCGGCCGCCGAGTGACCAGGCTCACGGCCACCACCACCGCCGCGTTGATCGCCATCGCGATCAGCCCGGCCTCCCACTGCGGCAGCGCGGTCGCCCAGAACTTCGCGGCCGGCGGCGCCAGCAGTGCCGCGAAGCCCGCGAGCAGCCCGGCCAGCACGCCGAGCGCGCTGGTGCGCTTCCAGAGGAAGCCGAGGAACACGCCGGGTGCCAGCATGCCGATGGCCGAATAGGCGTCGAGCAGGATCTTCACCAGCGAGCCCTTCTGGCTGATCGACAGCCACACGGCGATCGCCGCGAAGCACACCAGAGAGCCGCGCGACAGCGCCAGCGCCGCGCCCTCGCCGAGCGCGGGCCTGAAGGGCCGCACCACGTTGCGCGTGAAGATCGAGCCGGCCGTCAGCAGCAGCAGCGAGCCCGGCGCCAGCGCCAGCAGGAAGCCGGTGCCCGCGAGCAGGCCCACGGTCCAGGCCGGATAGCGGTCGGACACGAACTGCAGCAGCGCCGCGTTGAGGTTGCCGCCCGGCGGCTGCGTGCCCGCGATCAGCGCGGCGAAACCCAGCAGGATGATGAAGAAATAGGCCAGCGAGTAGATCGGCTGCCAGATCGCGTTGCGCCGGATCGCGGTGGCGCTGTGCGCCGTGTACGACATCTGGAACAGGTGCGGGAACACCCAGTTGCCCAGCGCGATGTTGATGGCCGAGGTCATGAGCCAGATCGCTGTGGTCGGCGAGCTCGCGTCGAGGCCCGGAAAGCTGCCGATGCCCGGATGCTTGGCCTCGGCCAGCGCGAACAGGTCGAGCAGCGAGGCCGCGCCCACCTTGCTCGCCACCGTCACGCTCAGCAGCACCACGACCAGCACCATCAGCACGTCCTTCACGCCGGCCGCGAAGGCCGCCGAGCGCACGCCGGCCACGAACACGAAGGCGATCATCAACAGGCCCGCGCCGAGGGTGGCTGCCTCGCTCGACACCGCGCCGTCGAGCGTGAGCTGCACGATCAGGCCCAGGCTCACGAGCTGGATCTGCACGTACACCACCAGCGAGGCGATGCCGACCACGCCGGTGAGCACGCCGGAGCCAGGGCGCCTCGTAGCGCGCGGCGAAGAAGTCGGCCTGCGTGAGCAGGCGCCCGATGCGCCCCGCGCGCCAGATCTTCGGCATCAGCCAGTAGCCGACCGCATAGCTCATCGACACCGAACAGAAGGCCAGGTAGGCCGGCGCGCCCAGTGCCCAGGCATAGCCCGAGATGCCGAGCACCGCGAAGGTGGTGTAGACCTCGCCCGCGTTCATGAACCAGAACAGCAGGGTGCCGAGGCTGCGGCCACCCACGGCCCATTCGGCCAAGGTGGCGGCGCGCCGCGTGCGGCGGCCGTAGGCGATGGCGCCCGCGACCGTGGCGAGCAGGATGGCGAGGACGATCGCGAGCTTCATCGCGCGCTCCCGTGGCCGTCGGTGCCGCGTCCTGGTGCCGCGCGAGGAAGTCGGCTTCCTCGTCCTCCACGCCATGGCGCGCGTCGAGCCGGAACACCAGCGCGATCGCGACGCTCGTGAGCACGATGCCCGCCATCTGCCAGGCCATCGGGAACGGCAGGCCGAAGGGCCGCAGCGCAATGTCGTTGACCACGGGCGCGAGGCCGGCCTGCCGAGACGAATGGGAAGGCGAGCAGCCATCGGTAGACGCGGCGGCGCGGAGGCGATGCGATGGAGGAGGGAAGCAGGGCCGGCCATTCGAAACTCCTGTGAAGTGCTGCTGCACGAGATGGGCGCGGAGTGTGCAGCCAAAGTGCACGGAGCACAAGCGGCGAGCTTTCGGGTTTTCCTTGTGATTCGTGCGACTTTTCTGGGCATCTCGCCGTCTTGACGTGCACCTTCATGGCACATAGCATCGCTCCAATCGTGCTGCCAGACTGCACAAAGGAAATCCCCACCCATGATCGGCGAACGGCTCAAGGAACTGCGCACCGCACGCGGCCTCTCGTTGCGCGAGCTCGCGGCCCAGGCCGGCGTGTCGGCCACCTTGCTGAGCCAGATCGAGCGCGCGGTCACCGACCCCAGCCTCGAAACCCTGCGCCGGCTCGCGGGCGTGTTCGGCGAATCGGTGTCCTCGCTGTTCTCCGACCCCGCGCCGCCCACCGTCTGGGTCAGCCGGCCGGGACGGCGCGCGATGCTCACGGCGCCGCAGGGCCAGGTCGCCTACGAGCGGCTGACCGCCGGCGTGGGCCAGCTCGAGGTGCTGCGCGCGGTGCTGCAGCCGGGCCAGACGTCGGCCGACGAGCCGCGCGGCCATGCCTCGGCCGAGTGCGTCTACGTGGTGGCCGGCGCGCTGGTGGCGCAGGTCGCGGGCGTCGACTACCCGGTGCAGGCCGGCGAGAGCATCTCCTTCGACGCGCGGCTGCCGCACCGCTACATGAACGCCTCGCAGGCGCCGACCGAGATCATCCTGTCGGTGACGCCGCCGAATCCCTGAGCAGGAGCCTCCCATGAGCACACCGACCGATCCCGCCGCCGAGCGCAGCTTCACGCTGCACGACCTGCGCGTCGAGGTGGTCGCGCCAGAGGGCGCGCGCATCTACTGCGGCCAGCCCGGCGACCACTTCGAGCTGCGCGGCGAGATGCTGCGTTGCCCGCCGGGGCAGGGCTTCTCGATCTATTCGCTGGGCGCGGTGCTGCCGCTGCTGGCCGCCAAGCAGCGCGCCACCGACGGCAACGACTGGATGAGCACCGACGCCGAGATCGCCTGCCCCGATCCGAACTGCCCCTCGCGCCTGCGCATCACGCGCATCGGCACGCGCGTCTTCCGCCACGCCGACACCACGGCCGTGGTCCACCCTTCCGACCTTCGACCATGAGCACCGTCCCCCGCACCGAACTCGCCCCCGGCTATTCCATCTCGCGCATGCTCAAGGGCGGCTGGCAGCTCGCCGGCGGCCATGGCGGCATCGACCGCGCCGCGGCCATCGCCGACATGTCGGCCTACTACCAGGCCGGCATCACCACCTTCGACTGCGCCGACATCTACACCGGCGTCGAGGAGCTGATCGGCGAATTCCGCCGCGAGCACCGCGCGCGCCACGGCGCCGACAGCCTCGCGCAGCTGCGCGTGCACACCAAGTTCGTGCCCGACCTCGCGCTGCTGCCGAGCATCGACAAGCAGCAGGTCGAACAGACCATCGACCGCTCGCTGCGCCGCCTCGGCGTGGAGCGGCTCGACCTGGTGCAGTTCCACTGGTGGGACTACCGCGTGCCGCGCTATGTCGAGGTCGCGCACTGGCTGGCCGAGCTGCAGCGCGCCGGCAAGATCGAACTGCTGGGCGGCACCAACTTCGACACGCCGCGCGCGCGCGAGCTGGGCGACGCCGGCCTGCCGCTGCGCAGCATGCAGGTGCAGTACTCGCTGCTCGACCAGCGGCCGCGCGCGCGGCTCGCGCCCTGGTGCGCGCAGGCCGGCGTGAAGCTGCTGTGCTACGGCAGCGTGGCCGGCGGTTTTCTCTCGGAGCGCTGGCTCGGCGCGAGCGAACCGGTCGAGCCGCTCGAGAACCGCTCGCTCGTCAAGTACAAGCTGATCATCGACGACTTCGGCGGCTGGGGAGCTGTTCCAGGCGCTGCTGCAGGCGCTGCAGAAGATCGCGCGGCGGCACGGCACCTCGCTGTCGGCGGTCGCGATGCGCTGGGTGCTCGCGCAGCCCGAGGTGGCGGCCGTGATCGTCGGCGTGCGCCGCGGCGACCATCTGCCCCGACCATCTGCGCATGCTCGCCTTGGAGCTCGATGCGGCCGACCTCGCGGCGCTCGACGCCGTGCTCGCGCAGCGCCGCCCGACAGCGGCGATGTCTACGAGGTCGAGCGCGACATCGAGGGGCGGCATGGCCGCGTCATGAAGTACGACCTCAACGACAAGCCGCACTGAACAACCCGACCCGGCTCAGTCGCGATCCAGCGCTCTCGCGTACATCCTCAGTTCGGCATAGCCCGTGGCCTCGTCGTGCTCGCGCGAGAAGCGCCATTCGGGCAGCAATGCCAACAACACTTCTGCGGTGGTGCGCACCACGCAGCCCGGCGCCGCATGGCCGCCCCAGACGCGGCCCTGCGCGTCCGCCACGCTGATGTGCAGGTGCGAGCCCGTGGGCGAGAGCGAGCCCGCGAGCGTGAGGATCTCGAGGTCGCCCTCGAGCGCCGTGGGCTCGGGCGCGCCCGCGAAGCGCACGCGCGCGCCGTGCAGGCTGCCGATGCCCGAGAGCACGAAGGCCGCGTCCACCGCCTGCTGCGCGAGCACGCGGTCGAGCGCCGCGCGCAGGTCGTCGCCGGGCGAGAGGCGCAGGGGCAACGTGCGCATTGCGCGACCGGTGTCAGGGCGCGGCGAGCGCGCCGTCGACCACCTGCTGCGCCTCCTCGAGGATGCGCGCCAGGTGCTCCGGGCCCTGGAAGCTCTCGCCGTAGATCTTGTAGATGTTCTCGGTGCCCGAGGGACGCGCCGCGAACCAGCCGTTCTCGGTGATCACCTTCACGCCGCCGATGGCCGCGCCGTTGCCGGGCGCATGGCTCAGCACCTCGACGATCTTCTCGCCCGCGAGCTCGGTCGAGCGGAGCTGCGCGGGCGACAGGCTCGACAGCCGCTTCTTCTGCTCGACCGTGGCGGCCGCGTCGACGCGGTCGGAGACCGGCCGGCCCAGCGCCTGCGTGAGCTCGGCATAGCGCTCGCCCGGATCGCGCCCGGTGCGCGCGGCGATCTCGGCCGACAGCAGCGCCGGCACGATGCCGTCCTTGTCGGTGGTCCAGGCGGTGCCGTCGCGGCGCAGGAAGGTCGCGCCCGCGCTCTCCTCGCCGCCGAAGGCCAGCGAGCCGTCGACCAGCCCGTCGACGAACCACTTGAAGCCCACCGGCACCTCGTAGAGCCGGCGGCCCAGGCGCTGGGCCACGCGGTCGATCATGCGGCTGCTGACCACCGTCTTGCCCACGGCCGCGGCCGCGGGCCAGCCGGGGCGGTGCGTGTAGAGGTAGTCGATCATCACCGCGAGGTAGCTGTTGGGCTGCATCAGGCCGCTGCTGCCCGCCACCACGCCGTGGCGGTCGTGGTCGGTGTCGCAGGCGAAGGCGATGCCGAAGCGGTCCTTGAGCGCGATCAGCTGGTGCATCGCATCGGGCGAGGACGGGTCCATGCGGATGCGGCCGTCCCAGTCGAGCGACATGAAGCGGAAGGTCGGGTCGACCTCCTGGCTCAGCACCGTCAGGCGCGAGAGCTTGTAGCGCTCGGCGATCGCGGGCCAGTAGTGCACGCCCGCGCCGCCCAGCGGATCGACGCCCAGCGCGATCGGCACGTCGCGGATGGCGTCCATGTCGAGCACCTGCGCCAGGTCCTCGACGTAGGTGTTGAGGTAGTCGTGCCGGTGGGTGGTCGAGGCCTGGAGCGCCTGCGCCAGCGGCAGGCGCTTCACGCCCTGCAGGCCGTTGGCCAGGAAGCCGTTGGCCGCGGCCTCGACCGCCGAGGTGATGTCGGTGCCGGCCGGGCCGCCATTGGGCGGGTTGTATTGAAGCCGCCGCTCTCGGGCGGGTTGTGCGAGGGCGTGATCACGATGCCGTCGGCCAGTCCGCTGCTGCGGCCGCGGTTGTAGACCAGGATCGCGTGCGAGACGGCGGGCGTGGGCGTGTATTCGTCGTCCTGCGAGAGCATCAGCTCGACGCCGTTGGCCGCCAGCACCTCGACCGCGCTGTTGAAGGCCGGCGTCGACAGCGCATGGGTGTCGATGCCGAGGAACAGCGGGCCGTCGATGCCCTTCTGGCGCCGGTAGTCGCAGATCGCCTGGCTGATCGCGAGCACGTGCCATTCGTTGAAGCCGTTGTCGAAGGACGAGCCGCGGTGGCCCGAGGTGCCGAAGGCCACGCGCTGCGCGGCCACCGAGGGATCGGGCCGCCCGCTGTAGTAGGCCGAGATCAGCCGCGGCACGTTCACCAGCAGGTCGTGCGGCGCGGGTTGACCGGGGAGGGCGGCGGGTGCCGCGGTCTTGGAGGCAGGGCTCATCGGGATGTGTCCAGGGTTCGGGAGGAGTCGGCGCCGGGCCGGGTGCGCCTAGGATACGGTGGCGAGCGCCGGCGGCACAGTCGGAGAGGGGCGTGTCTCGCCGCTGGACCCGTTGCCTCGGCGCATGCCAAGATGGCGCAAACGTTTTCCCTCCTGAAACCGGGAGGGAGATCGTGAATTTTGTCGATACTTTTGTTTTCGTTTCCGCGAGATCGCCGAAATTCGCGGTCGCGGCCGACTAAGCTACGCCCCGTTCAAGGAACCCCCGAATGCGCATCCACGGCCGACACTGGCTTTCTCTCGCGGCGCTGCTCCTGCTGGCCGCCGGCTGCCAGGCGCCGCCCAAGGACCGTCCGCTCACCTCCGAAGTGCCGGAGCCGCCGGCCTTCGCGCCGCCGCCCGACAGCTGCCTGGCCGAAGGCGTGCGCTTCGCGCTGGGCCTGCGCGTCACCGCCGCGCTTCTCGAGGAAATGCGCCAGCGCAGCGGCGCGAAGTCCGCGCGCACCGTGCTCGCCACCGACCCGCCCGACCCGGCGCTCGATCCGACCCGGCTCAACGTGAGGGTCGAACCCTCGGGCCGCATCGTGGGGGCGAGCTGCCAATAAGAAGAGAACGCAGAGAGAGCCGAGCCCGCCGCTTCGATCCCGCTTCCCCGTGCCAGGGCACCCATTCGTGAATGCTTTGGTCCTGTTTCGATGCCTCGGTGTTGCGCGAGAACCGCGAACGTAACAATTCGCCCGCCCGGATCGCTCCACGGTCAGTTTTGAGAGAACAATAGATTGCGATTTTCCGGACTCAGCCCTTTGTCGACCAAGCAACCTCCCGCCATGGCCCTGCCGGATTCCGGACTCAACCGCCTTCCGCCCGATGAGGTGCTGCGCCCGCTGCTGGCCGACTGGGCCCGCGAGGGCAAGCGGCTGGCCATCGTCTGCTTCATCGACCTCGATCGTTTCGCCGACGTGAACCAGCGCCTGGGCATGGCCGGCGGCAACGCCGCGCTCGAGGAAGCGCGCCGCCGCCTCAAGGCCCAGCTGCCGCGCGAGGGCCTGATCGCGCATGTGGGCGGCGACGAGTTCGCGGCCGTGTTCGCGGGCATCGGCAATTCGCAGTGCCACCAGGTGCTCGAGCGCATGCTGACCGCGCTGTCCGAACCCTGGGAATGGCGCGGCCACGCCGTCAGCCTCGAGGCCAGCCTCGGCGCGCGGCTGCTCGACGCCAGCGGTCCGCCGCCCGAGCTCGCGCTGCGCCAGGCCAGCCACGCGGCCTTCTTCGCCAAGCGCGCGGGCGACGGCCGGGTGCATTACTTCGACGCGCCGCAGGCCCATGCCGACGAGCAGATGGTGCGCGCGCGCCAGCGCATCCAGGAAGGCCTGGAGCGCGACGAATTCTTCCTCTGCTACCAGCCCAAGGTCGACATGCAGCGCGGCGTGATGGTCGGCGTCGAGGCGCTGATCCGCTGGCAGCATCCCGAGCGCGGCCTGCTGCAGCCCGGGCAGTTCGTGCCGCTGACCGAGGGCGACGAGCTCGCCGAGCGCATGGGCGACTGGGTGATCGGCGCGGCGCTGCGGCAGGCGCATGAATGGCGCTCGGCAGGCCTGCGCACCGCGATCAGCGTGAACGTGAGCCCGCGCCACATGATGCGCTGGGACTTCGTCGACCGGCTCGCGCAGCATCTGGCGCAGTTCCCCAAGCTCGGCGCCGGCACGCTCGAGCTCGAGATCCTCGAGACCACCGCCATCAGCAAGTTCTCCACCGTGGCCCGCTTCGTCGAGGCCTGCAAGGGCCTGGGCGTGCCGGTGGCCATCGACGACTTCGGCACCGGCTATTCCTCGCTGACCTATCTGCGCCAGCTGCCCGTGTCCTCGGTCAAGATCGACCAGTCCTTCATCCGCGGCATGCTCGAGAGCGAGCAGGACCGCGCGATCGTGCAGGGCATCCTCGCGCTGCTCAAGGCGCTGGGCCGCACGCCCGTGGCCGAGGGGGTCGAGACGCTCGATCTGGGCGAGGCGCTGCTCGAGATGGGCTGCACCTTGGCCCAGGGTTACGGCATCTCGATGCCGCTGTCGGCCTGCGACATCCCGCAGTGGGTCAAGGACTTCGAGCGCGTGCCGCTGTGGGGTCCGCACCAGCACCGCGCGCAGGCGGTGCTGCCCGCGGCGGGACCGTCGACCGCGGGCGGCTGAGCCCTCCAACAAAACGAAAGCCGCGCGAGCCCCTCGGGGCCGCGCGGCTTCTTCATGGGCCGTCGCCGATCAGAGCAGCGGCGTGTACGGCGACACCAGCGGCCGCAGCGTCGTGCCCGTGGGCACGCCCAGCGTGCTCGAGCCGTCGAACACGTAGCGCAGGTAGAGGCTGCCGGTGAACTGCCGGTAGTCCTGCGCGTTGTTCAGGCCGATCGAGCCGCCCCAGGTACATCTTCGGCGCGAGCTGGTATTCGAGCACCGCGGCGAGGTTGTAGGCCAGGCCGGTCTTCGAGGTCTTCGGATAGCGGCCGTTGTAGATCGTGTTGGTGAGCCCGAGCGCCGCCGCGCCGGCGGCGGCGCGGCCGGCGTCGCCGTTGCGGCTGCTGTCGGTCGGGAAGTAGGGCGCTTCCTTCTGGTTGAAGGCCTGCACGCCCAGCGAGGCATTGACGCGCCACGACAGCCGGTTGTTGCGCCCGCTCCAGTCCACCGGCAACGCGAGGCTCACGAAGCTCTGCGGGCTGAAGTAGCCGCCATGCCCGAAGGTGTAGTAGCTGAGGTTCTTGTCGTAGCCCATGATGCCGAGGTTGAGCCCCAGCGTGAGCTTGTTGCCCGGCTCGCTCAGCAGGTGGATGTAGCTGCCGCCGCCGATCTCGAAGCGCGAGTTGCTCGCCACGTTCTTGCCCGTGAGGCCGTGCAGCGCGCCGTAGCCGTAGAAGCCGTAGGTGCCGTCGTCGTAGCCGATGTCGCCACGGGCGCCGGTCGCGACCACGCCGCCCCAGCGCTCGCCGGTGCGTTCGTCCTTTGCGCCCGCGAAGGACAGCAGGCTGTCGGTGACCGGCCGGCGCGACAGGTCGGCCTTGTACGACCACGAGTCGCCGAAGGCGCCCTTGAAGCTGACGTTGCCGATCAGGTTGACCTGCTGGAAGCCCAGCGGCGTGGTGCCGATGCTGGCGCCGAAGTTCTTGCCCTCGTAGCCCACGCTCAGGCCCAGGCCCGAGGCGTTCTGCTGGCCGGCCGTGGTGCCGTTGACCAGGCCCGTGAAGGCCGCGCCGGGCCCGCCGCCGAAACGGCTGGCGGTGGCCCAGTCGCCCGCGGGCGAACCGGCATCGAGGAAGGTGGGCGTGACGCCCACGACGATCTTGCCGTCGCCGACCGGGAAGCGGGCCTCGAACGGAATCTCGAAGTCGGTCAGCCGGCTCAGCCCGGCCTCGCCGGCGCGGTTGCGGAACACGGTGCCCGCGGTGAAGGACACCGAGCGCGCGGCCTCGAGTTCGCGCAGTTCCGCCGCGGCCGAGTCGACCGGCGGCTGGGCGCGCGGTGCCGCATTCCAGCCGAGGTCGGCCGGCGCCGAACCGGGGCGCGGCAGCGGCAGCAGGCCGCCGCCTTGCGCATAGGCCTGCGGCGCCTGGGCATAGACCGGGGGCAGCGATGTCTGCGTGCCGGGCACGGGGTACTGCTGCAACGGCGGTGCGATATAGGCCGTGGCCTGGGGTGTGTTGGCCGTGCGCGCGGCGGTGCGCGTGTTCGCGGCGGGCGCGGCGGTGCCGGTGGTGCGGCGGCCCTTGGCGTTGTTGGCCGCGGGCTGCGTGCCCGTGGGCCACGGCGTCGCGCCTGGATAGGCGGTGTTCGCGGGCGCGGCGGGATAGGCCGGGTACTGCACCGGATTGCTCGCGGGGTAACTGGCGGGGTAACTGGCGGGATAGGCGGCCGCGGGCGCCGCCGCCGCATAGGCCACCGGCTGCATCCGTGCCTGGGCGAAGGGATTGCCACCGGCGCCCGCAGGCACTGGCAGCGCGGCGCGCGCGGCGCCGCCGGTCATGCCGGCGAAGGGGTTGGCGGGCGGCAGGCCGCCCGGCACGCCGGGCGCGCCGGGCGAACCGCCGGCCGCGAGCCGGCTGTCGGCCTCGACCGCGGCGCGCAGGTACTGCTCGGCCTTGCGGCTGTCGCCGGCATTGCGGTAGACGCGGCCGGCCGCGGTCAGCACGCGCGATTCGTCGGGCGCCTGCTTGAGCGCGGCCATCACGTAGCTCTCGGCATCGGCATGGTTGCGCTGCGCGCTCGCGCTCGCTGCGGCGGCCAGCAGGGTGTCGAGGTCGGTCGGGCTGCGCTGCAGCACGCGCTGGTAGAGCGCCAGCGCCTGGCCTTCGTCGCGCGCGGCCGAATACAGGCGCGCGAGCGCGGCCAGCGCCTTCGGATCGTCGGGCTGCTCGGCCAGCACCGGCGCCATCGCGTTGTAGGCGGCCTCGAGGTTGCCGGCCTCGCGCAGCGCGTCGGTCTGGCGCAGCGCGTAGGCGATGCGCAGCGCGTCGAAGTCGGCGCGCTGGGAAGAGGTCATGCTGGTGCTCGCGAGCTGGCGCAGCACGGCCGACAGCTCGATGTCCTGGCGCGTCTTGAGCAGCACCGAGGCATAGAGCAGGCGGTTGGCCACGGTCGGCGTCGGCGTGCGCGCGAGCAGCTGGCGGCTCATCGCGAGGGCGCGCGGCGCGTCGCCGATGTCGGCATAGGCGCCCGCGAGCTGGCCGAAGATCTCGCTCGGCATGTCGCTGCTCAGCGAGGCCTCGGCCTGCCCAGCAGCTGGCGCGCGGCGTCGACCTGGCCCTGGCGCGCGAGTGCCTGCGCGCGCTGCGCCTGCGACTGGGCCCAGAGCCGGCGCTGCAGCGCGGCCATCTCGCGGGTGCGCGAGCCGGCCGGGATGCGTTCGAGGTACTGCATGCCGGCGGCGGCGTCGCCGGTCTCGGAGGCCAGCAGGGCGCTCGCGAACAGCGCGTCGGGCATGTCGGGCTGCGACATCAGCAGGCCCTCCATCACGCCGCGCGCCTCGGCCACCAGGCCCTGGCGGCGGTAGATGTTGGCGAGGTCCAGCCGCACCCACGGGCTGTCGGGTGCGGCGAGCATCGCGTCCTCGAGCGTGCGCTGCGCGCCGGCCGCGTCGCCGGCATCGGCCTGCTGCTTGGCCTTGGCGCGTGCCTGCTCGACCTGGATGTCGCGCAGGCCGCCGAGCTGGGCCGCCTGCTCGGGCGTGAGGCGGCGCGAGAGTTCGAGCGCCTCGTCGGCGCGGCCCTGGCGGCCCAGCACGGCGATCAGGCCGCGCAGGGCCTGGCCGTCCGAGGGCTTGCTTTCGAGCACGCGGCGGTAGCCCTGTTCGGCCTGCGGCAGTTCGCCGGCGGCGGCGCGCAGGTCGGCCAGCGCGACCTGGCCCACGGGTTCGCGCGCGTCGATGCGCACCGCGCGCTCGAGCAGCGACTGCGCGCCGCGCAGGTCGTTGCGGCCTTGCGCGGCGCGGGCCTGGTTCACGAGGTTCCAGTAGGTGGCGCTCTGCAGCGCCGAATTCCACTTGGTGTTGCCGCCACGCGCGGCCTGCTCGAGGTACTGCTGCGCCTCGGCGAAGCGCTCCTGGCGCAGCCGCACCAGGCCGAGGCCGCCGAGCGCCTCGCTGTCGTCGGCCTTGGCGCGCAGCGCCTGCTGGAAGCGCTGCTCGGCGGTCGCCGGGTCGCCGCGGTCGAGCGCGCGGTAGCCCTCGCCGAGCGGCACGCCCGGGCCGGAGGCCGCGGTCGTGCGGCCGCTCTCGAGCGCCTCGAGGCGCGCGGCCACGGCCGTGTCGTTCTGGTTGTTGGCGAGGAACTCGCGGTACAGCGGCATGTCGGGCGCGCGCGCGTCGAGCCAGATCAGCGCCTGGCGCCAGCTCGCGCGCGCGGCCGCGCCCACGGTCGGCTGCTTCGAGAGTTCAGCCAGGCTGCGGATGCCTTCGCGCCGCGTGGCCTCGCTGTAGGTGCGCAGCTGCGCGAGCGCGAGCTTGTAGCTGGCGTTCTCGGGGTATTCGCGTACCAGCTGCTCGATGCCGCGGCGGCCTTCGTCGGCGCCCTGCGGCGTGCTGCTCAGCGTCTGGTAGTACTCGAGCGCCAGCGCCTCGGGCGGCGGCCGGTTGTCGAACTGGTCGCGGTAAAGCTGCACCGCCTCGGACGCGCGGCCGGCGCGCGCCGCCGCGCGGGCGCGTTGCAGCAGGCTGCCCTGGCCGGGGTTCTGTGCCTGCTGCTGCAGGCGCGACAGGCGCGGATCGTTGGGCGCGGCCGTGCGCAGCCGCGCGATCCAGCTGCGCGCCGGCTCGGCGTTGCCGCGCGAGAGCTCGACCTGCGCCATGCCGTACATCGCGTCGGCCGACTGCGGGTTGACGCTCAGCAGCTTGCGCCAGCTCTCCTCGGCGAGGTCGGCGCGGCCCTGCGACTGCCAGTAGTTGCCCTGTTCGATCAGGGCGGTGGCGGCGTCGGCCTGCGCATGCGCGGGGTTGGCGGCACCGAGCGTGGCGAACAGGCCCAGGCAGGCCAGCCAGCGCGCGGAGGGCAGGCCCGCCGGAGCGCGGCGCAACCGGGTCGGACGCGGCGATGTCATGCCGTGCGGGTGGGTCGACATAGCAGTCTCCATGAGGTTTGCAGCTGGCCGTTCCGAAGGAACTGGTAGCGCCCGTCGAGCCAGGCCTGGCCGAAGAGCAGCAGCATCTGTTCGTAGTAGGGAAGCAGGGCGGTCGACGGCTGGCCGTCGGCGCGCGAATTGGGCAGGCGCGCCACCTCGGTGGCCAGCGCCTCGGGCATGTCCTGCGCCTTCAGGTAGGGCAGCATCGCGCCGGCGAAACCCAGCGGGCCCATGCCGCGCACGGTGCCGGTGGCGGTGTCGACCAGCTCGGGGATCGGCTGCCGGTCGGCCAGCAGCCGCTTCGGGCCGGACAGGGCCTGCAGCAGCGCACGGCGGTCGGGCGACTGCTCGGGCAGCATGCCGGCCCAGAGGTAGACGCGGATCGCGTCGTAGCTGCCGACCGTGCCCTTCTCGGGATCGGCGACGAAGGCGCGGGCATCTTCGGACCAGGCGCACCAGTCGGGCGAGAAGCCGCGCGGCGCCGTGGCCGCGAGCAGGCGCACCGTGTTGTCGGCCACCGCGGCCCAGGGGCCCTGCGGATCGGCGTGCTGGAAATAGCGCAGCAGCTGCAGCGGCATGTAGCTCGGGTTGAGCCGCCACACCGAGCCGCTGGCCACCGACTTGGGCCAGGGCAGCAGCATGCGGCCGAAGCCGGACAGCGAGACCACTTCCTCGCGCGCCACCAGCGCCAGCAGGCTGCGGCCCATGCTGGCGTAGCGCGGCTCGCTCCAGAGCCGGCCGGCTTCCATCAGCGCATAGGCGATCCAGAGGTCGGCGTCGGAGGCGGGATTCGGATCGAGCACGCCCCAGCCGCCGCCGGGCTTGCGGCCCCACTGCCAGGCCGGCAGGTTCTTCGCGATGCTGCCGCTGGCGAGGTTGGTCTCGGCCCAGCCCAGCACGCGCGCGAACAGCTCGCGGTCGTTGTGGACCAGCGCGAAGAACATGGCGTAGGACTGGCCCTCGGAGGTCGAGTGCTGCTGCGCCGAGTTGAAGTCGATCACGCGGCCGTCGCGCTGGACGTGGCGCACGACGAAGGCGTTCCAGTCGGCGGCGGGATGGCAGGTGGCGGGCATCGGCGCGGCGGGTGGCGCGGAAGGAGCGGCCTGCGCGGCCGCGCGCGTGCCGGTCCAGGCCAGCGCGGACGCGGCCATCGCCGCGAACAGCGAGCGGCGCTGCCGGTCGGGAACGGAAGAGGGAAGCGTGGGCTTCGAACCTGGCATCGTGGGGCGGGTCTCCGGGGCGCGGGTCGTCACTTGAGGCGGCGGCGCGCGCGAATCTGCAGGCTGGCATAGGCCACCGCAGCGCCGATCACGGCCAGCAGCACCACCAGGGCCGCCAGCAGCAGCGGGCTGCGCGAGAGGTTCCATTGCAGCCAGGCGATCGGCGGCAGGCGGCCGACGTAGTAGGTGTCGCTGCCGAGCACGCTGTGCACCTGCGCGTCGCGCACGATGGCCATGCTGCCCTGCACGCGCTTGAGCAGGTCGGGCGTCATCAGCGCGTTGAGCAGCGCATCCTTCGAGGTGCCGTTGGAGATCGCGGCGACCACGCTGCGGCCGCTGCGCAGCGGCGACTCGAAGCCGGCGAGCACCGCATCGCGGCCGTCGTCGCTGACCGCGATCTGCATCGAGCCCGGCAAGTCCTCGCGGGTGCGCGCGCCGATCACGAAGTCGATCGCGCTGTCGATCCAGCTCGCGAGCTTGAACTGCGGCGAGCCGTCGCCGCTGCCGTTGGCGGCCGCGGCGCGCTTGAGCGGCATGCGCTCGGCCCACTGGGTGAACAGCGGCTGGTTCTGCAGGTTGCCGATCACCAGCAGGTCCTTGTCGGCCCACTGCGAGACCTCGGCCGAGCGGCCCACCTTCACGCGCAGCACCGGGTAGCCGGTGGCGCGGCCGATCTGGCCCATCAGGCCGAGGTAGGTCTCGGTGTCGGAGGTGTCGGCCTGGTCGGGCAGGATCACCGCGGTGTCCGACAGGTCGGCCATGCGCGAGAACGGGAAGCCGCCGTTGGCGTAGGCCGCGAGCTCGGGCATGGCGATGAAGTGCGGGAAGCCCGAGACGTCGATCTTCGAGGTCGGGTCGATCGAGCCGCGCACGTTGTCGAGCTGCGGGATGCAGCGGCCGGCCACGGGCTCGAAGTAGTAGTGCAGCCGCAGCTGGCTGCGCGGGCCCAGTGCCAGCGGCGGCAGGATCACTTCCTTGCGCTCGGCCAGGGTGCCGTCGGGCATCAGCTTGACGGCCAGCGGGTTGTACCAGCGGTCGCCGGCCGGGTTGGCCGAGCGCAGCGGGATCGCGCCGATGAAGTTCTCGTTGACGTTGACGTTGAGCGTCGACTGGTCGGGCCGCACGCGCGGCGTGTAGCGGTACAGCAGGTCGAGCGGGATGCCGCGGCTGCGCCAGGTGAACAGGTCGGGCGGCAGCTGCAGGTTGACCCGCACCACATCGGGGTTGTAGCCGGTCACCGAGAGGTCGGCCGCGGTCGTGAGCTCGCCGAACTGCAGCGGCCGGTCGCTGGGCACCCAGCGCGGCGCGTCGTAGGGCTTGCGCGCCGGCGGCTCCTGGAAGGCGGCGATCGCGCTGGTCGCGCCCGACAGCGCGCGGCTGTTGAGCGCCAGCGAGGCGGCGGCGGTGCGCAGCTCGTTGGCGTCGCGGCCCATCACCAGCAGCAGCTTGGCGGTCGGGTCCTGCGGATGGTCGACCACGGCCAGCGCCGGGCCCTGGATCGAGGGCAGCACCAGGCCGGGCAGGCTGGTCTCGGGGGTGGCGAACACCACCGCGTGGCCGCTGGGCAGCTGGCCGCGCGAGACCGGGAACACCGCGCCGCGGTAGTCGGCGAGCGCGCCGAACCACGACGACAGCACGCCCGCGGCCTCGAGCAGCGGGCCCGACTCGGCGCTGCCGAAGACGAAGGGAATGCGCGCGCGGCGCACGTCGCGGCGGTCGAAGAAGGGCTGCGGCAGCGTCGCGAGGTCGTTGGTCAGCTTGAGCGGCGAGACGTTCAGGCGCAAGGTGCTCGAGGCGTCGATGCGCGCCCACAGGCTGGTGTGGGCCGGGTCCTCGCAGTCGCGCGTGTAGTGGCCGATCAGCTCGACGTTGATGCGGTTGAACTCGGTGATCAGGCGCCGGTCGATCGGGATGTCGGCCGTCTGCGGCTTGCCGCCGTCGGCGCGGCTCACCGGCAGCGTGGCGACCAGCACGTCGTTGACCGTCACCTTCAGGTGCGACAGCTCGGGGATCAGCGAGGGCGAGTAGGCGTAGTTGAGGCGGAACGAGGCCGAGGTCACCAGCTCGTCGGCGCGGATGTTGAACGGGATGCCGATGGTGCCGCTGATGCCGCGCAGCTGGATCGCGTAGTCGATGCCCAGCTGCGTGAGGTTGAGCTCGCGCACCGTGCCGCCGGCCGCGGCCGTGCTGGCGACGGGCACCGGCACCGCGGACGCGCCGGGCAGTTGCTGCGGCGGCAGCGCGAGCGTGGGCACGGCGGCCGGCGCGATCGTGGGCACGGTCGCCGGTGCGAAGGCCGGCGCGGCCGCCGCGGGTGCTCCCGGGCGCTGCTGCTGCGTCGAGGCCGTGCCGGCCGCGGTCAGCGCGAGCAGGGCCAGCACGGCGCCGGCGGCCGGACGGAAGGAGGGGGCGGCGCCGCGGCGCGGCGCTTTCGAGGTGATCGTCACGCGGGTTCCTTCTTCGTTCCGACAGAGCGCTTGGGCAGCCGCAACCGCGAGAGGCCGGCTCGGTAGTAATGGGAGAACATGTCCTTGAAGCCGACCAGGCTGATGCTCGTCAGGTGGGCCAGCACGCGGTGCACGCCCACGCGCGGATGGTTGCCCCAGCGCGCGGCCCAAATGTCGGCGCGCGCGGTCGTGCACTGCACCAGCGCGCGCTCCTGCGCGAAGCTCATCGGCGCGAAGCGGATGCCCAGGCGCTTGCCGTTGCTGAAGCGCACGGTGGCCGGGAAGCGCGATTCCGCGTCGCCGCGGAACAGCGCCACCTCGATCGGTTCGTCGGGCGCCAGCTTGACCTCGGTCGGCAGCTCGAGGCCCAGGCCGCCGGTCGAGAAGTCGAAGGTGTTGCAGCGCATCGAGTGGCCGTTGGCGAAGTACAGCGCCGCCGGCACGTCGAGCGTCACGCGGTGGGCGGCACGCACCTGGCGCGACTCGTTGGCCGCCGCCACGCAGGCGCCGAGGATCATGAGGTTGTAGATGGTCCAGGCCAGGTTCAGCCACACGGTGGCGATGTTCTGCGGATCGACCCAGGTCAGGCGCCAGATGCCGAGCGCCACGCCGATGAAGTTCAGCGCCAGCAGCACCAGGCTGGCCTTCGCGATCGAGGTGTCGAAGTACTGCTCCTGGATCAGGCCGCCCTTGGCCGTCACGTTGAAGCTGCCGAGCTTGGGATTGATCAGCGCCACCAGCGTGGGCCGGAAGATGTACCAGGCCAGCACCGCCTCGTAGACCTCGTTCCACAGCAGGTAGCGGAAGCGCCCCTGTATTCGGCTGTTGGTCAGGTTGGCGTGCAGGATGTGCGGCAGCGCGAAGGCGAAGATCATCGATGCCGAGGCATGGATCACGCTCGCGCCGAAGTACAGGTAGGCCAGCGGCGCCGTCAGGTAGATGAGCCGCGGCAGCCCGTACAGGAAGTGCAGCATCGCGTTGAGGTAGCACAGCCGCTGCGCCCAATGCAGCCCGCGGCCGAAGAGCGGGTTGTCGACGCGGAAGATCTGCGCCATGCCGCGCGCCCAGCGGATGCGCTGGCCCACGTGGCCCGACAGGCTTTCGGTCGCGAGGCCCGCGGCCTGCGGCAGCGCGAGGTAGGCGGTGTTCCAGCCGCGGCGGTGCATCTTCAGCGCGGTGTGGGCGTCCTCGGTCACGGTCTCGACCGCGATGCCGCCGACCTCCTCGACCGCCGTGCGGCGCAGCACCGCGCACGAACCGCAGAAGAAGCTGGCGTTCCAGAGGTCGTTGCCGTCCTGGATCAGGCCGTAGAACAGCTCGCCCTCGTTCGGCACCGTGCCGAAGGTGTCGAGGTTGCGCTCGAAGGGGTCGGCCGAGAAGAAATAGTGGGGCAGCTGGACCATGGCCAGCTTCGCATCGCGGTTGAACCAGCCCATCGCGATCTGCATGAACGAGCGCGTGGGGATGTGGTCGCAGTCGAAGATCGCGACGAACTCGGCGCTGGTGTTCTTGAGCGCGGCATTGATGTTGCCGGCCTTGGCGTGGCGGTTGTTGTCGCGCGTGACGTGGGTCACGCCCACGGCATCGCAGAACTCGCGGAACTCGGGGCGCCGGCCGTCGTCGAGCACGTAGATCTTGATCTTGTCGCGCGGCCAGTCGATGGCCTGCGCGGCCAGCACCGTCGGGCGCACCACCGACATCGGCTCGTTGTAGGTCGGGATGAACAGGTCGATGGTCGGCCACTCGGCCGGGTCCGCGGGCAGCGGCGAGGGCTTGCGGCCCAGCGGCCAGGCGGTCTGGACGTAGCCCAGCAGCAGCACCACGAAGGCGTAGAGCTCGGCCATGAGCAGGCCCACGCCCAGCACCAGGTCGACGATGTTGTCCATGTACATCGTCTCGGTGATGCGCCAGTAGGTGTAGCGCGAGGAGACGATCACCGACAGCAGCATCAGCACCAGGCCCGCGAAATGGCCGCGGAAGCGGTTCACGAACATGGCGGCCAGGAAGATGCCGACCGACAGCACCAGCTGCTGCTCGAAGGTCATGGGCGCGATGATCAGCGCCGGCGCCGCCGTCAGCAGGACCAGCCAGCCCAGCAGCCGCACGGGCCACAGGCGCAGGAAGGCCGGCGCGGGTCGCGGCGGGCGGTCGGCGCCCAGCGGGGTGTCGGGCGAGGGAGGCGGCGCGGAGTCCGCCTCGGATGCCGGCTGCGCCTTGCTGCTGCTCATCGGGACTCCATCTGCCAGGCCGGATCGGCCGCGGGCTGTGCGTGGGCGGTGCGCATCGCGGCGGCCGCGGCGATGCGCGCCAGCAGCCGGTCGGCGCACACCGAGAGGTCCTGCGCCGCCTGGCTCAGGGGCGCGTAGCGGTGCACCGGCAGCGCCGAGGCCAGCGCCTCGGACACCGATTCGTCCTGGTGCAGCACGCCCAGCAGTTCCGACTGCAGGCGCGCGCGCAGCATCTCGAACACGTCGTGGTTGAGCCGGCGGCTCGGCGCCACCTGGTTCACCACGTAGGCGCTGCCGCCGTAGTCGGCGCGCGGGCGGCAGTACTTGTCGACCATGCGCTCGATGATCGGCAGCGTGGCGAAGGAGCCGGCATCGGCCAGCACCGTGACCACGCAGAAGTTCGCCGTGCGCAGCGCCTGCTGCATGTAGACCGTGGGGCCGGGCGGCGTGTCGAGCACCACCAGCGTGTCGTCGGGCAGCGCGAAGCGCGCGAGCGTGTCGCCGAGCCAGCCGGGGTAGCGCGCGAGCTGCTGCTCGAGCTCGATCTGCTGTTCGTCGTCGACCGTGCCGAAGGGCAGCACCACCGTGCCGCCATGGCCGGGGCGCATCGCCTGCGTCCAGGTCAGCTGGCCGGCCGCGACCTCGGCCAGGCCCTCGACGCACTGGTGCGGATCGTTGGCGAGGTGGAAGCGCAGCGCGTTCTGCGGATCGAGGTCGACCGCCAGCACGTGGTGGCCGCGTTCGGCGAGCACGGTGCTCAGGTTGGCGGCGACGGTGGTCTTGCCAACACCGCCCTTGGATGAAATGACGGGGATGACGACCATGGTCACGTCGGCCGGCGCCAGCGTGACATGGGGCCCGGCGGAGGCTCGGGGCGCTGCGGTCCCGCCAGGCGCGCGAACAGCGCGTCCAGCTCGGTCGGGCTCCGTGCATCCGAGGCGGGAGGTGTCGGCGTGGCGGTGGAGGGATGGGCCGGGGCGGGCCCCGGGACGAAGGCGGGTGCCGGCCGCGCGGCGGCCCAGGCGGGCACGGGCTGGGCGGGCGGCGGAACGGCCGGCGCGGGGCCGAACGGGCTCGCGAGCGGCGCGACCGGCCGCGCGGGCGGCATGACCGCGGCCGGAGCCGGCGCGGGGCGAACCGCCATGGGCGGTGCGATGACCGGAGCCGGTGGCGGCACGGGCGCGGAGTGCACCACGGGTTTCACCGGCGGGATCGGCGCAGCGGGCGGCGGCGGCAGCGGAGCCGGCGCTTCGGGCGCGCGCTCGATCGGCGCGCCCGACAGCAACGGCCAGCCGGCACGGCCATCGCCGTCGGTCGGCTCGGGCGGTGCGAATTCCTTGTAGACATGCGAATCGCCACCGAACTTGCGGAACAGTCCGGCCACGTCCTCGGCCGAGGGATCGTCGTTGCTCATGGGGAAGACCTCGCCAATCGGAGTTCGATCACCGCGCCGGGCTGCGGATGGGACGGCAGCGCCTGCACCCGCAGCGAGGCGGGCAGCCGCTGGCTGCCGAACCAGGTCTGGTAGACGCCTTCGAAGAAGCCGCTGCTCCAGCCGGTGGATTCGGGCCCGAAAGCCATGGCCAGCGGGCTGCAGGCATGGCGGATGCGCAGGCCGTCGTTCTCTTCGCGCAAGGTGCCGTAGCCCCAGTCGATGCTGTCCCAGCGGGCGTTGAACTCGGCTTCCAGTTCCGCCAGGCTCGCGCAGGGAGGCACCGGAAAGGTGCGCGCCACGTTCTCGCCGATCCGGAAGAAAAGCTGGTGCAGATCCTCGGGCGGAAGCCCGGCGGCGAGCTCGGCTGCCATGCCGCGATTGAATGCGAGCCACTGCGCGCTGCAGGCCCGGCGTTCAAAGTGTTCGATGACCCCGTTTGTTTCTTCCATGCTGGGGCATTCTCTGGGAATGGTTAACGATTGACAACAATCGTTTACTGAGTTGGTATTAGTTCACGGCTGATTGTCGGGAATTCGTGACGAAGCAGTCGCTTTCCGGTCTGTTCCGTTCTGTGCGGTTCGCGGCCGTTCGCTTCCAGGCGGGTTGGTCGCATCGAACCGGTAACTTAGGCGTTACGTATTCGTCAGCCAAATGGATTCGCTGGATCCGGGGTTTCCCCAGGAACCGTGAATTAGTGGGCTTTTCGCGGTCGCACCGGCTTTTTCATGGGCTGGCGGGTTGGCGATGAAATCCTGCCGATGTCGAGAGTCGGCCGGTTCAGCCCGACATGCGCTCGGCCGGCGCGGAGCCCGCCCGGACCACGCCGCGCCCCGCCGTCTTGGCCGCATAGCAGGCCTCGTCGGCCGCATGCAGCCAGGCGTCCACGCTCAGGGTCTGCGGCGTGAGGCTGGCCACGCCGATGCTCGCGCCGATGCGCAGGTCCGCGGGCAGCGAGGGCATGGCGATCTCGGCGATCGAGGTCACGATGGCCTCGGCCACGCGCACCGCATCGGCATGGCGGCAGCGCTCGAGCAGCAGCACGAACTCGTCGCCGCCCAGCCGCGCCGCGAGGTCGCCCGCGCGCACCCGCGAGGCGATGGCGCGGGCGGCCGCGCGCAGCATGGCGTCGCCGGTCAGGTGGCCGCCGGTGTCGTTCACGCGCTTGAAGTTGTCGAGATCGATGAAGACCATGGCGGCCGGCATGGTGCCCGGCAGGCCCGCGATCAGCCGCTGCGCATGGGCCTCGAAGCGCTGGCGGTTGGCCAGCCCGGTCAGGCTGTCGTGCGCGGCCGACCACTCGAGCGCCGCCTGGGTGCGGCGCTGCTGGTCGATGTCGGTCAGGATCCAGATCGTGCCGAGCTCCATGCGCGCCGCGTCCACCGGCTTGCTGCGCAGCCGGGCCCAGAAGCGGCTGCCGTCGGGCCGCTGCACCTGGCATTCGCCCACGTAGGCCTGGTCGGCGCCGAAGGCCAGCGCCTCGAGCGCCGCCAGCGGGGTCTCGCCGGGCTCGGGCGGCACCAGCACCTTGCCGGTCGAGCGGCCCAGCAGGTCCTCGCGCGCGCAGCCCAGCAGCCGGCAGAGCTCATCGCTCGCGAGGTCGAAGCGGCCGTCGCGCACCAGCGCGATGCCGACCGGCGCCGCGCGCATCACCGAGCCGAGCTTGGCGATGCTCTCGCTGTTGAGGCGCTCGAGCTCGGCGCGCTGGATGCCCACGCGCCGCAGCACGTTGCCGAGCTGGCCGATCTCGCCGCCCGCGCGCGGCCAGCCATCGGCCGCGCCCATGCTGCCGTCGAACAGGTGCTGGGCGCGCCGTTCCAGCAGCCTTAGCGGCCGCAGGCCCCACCACAGCAGGCCGAGCAGTCCCAGCGCCAGCGGCAGGCCGATCAGGCCGGCCCAGCGCAGCGACTGCGCGCGCGCGGCGGCGAAGGGCGCGGTCAGCTCCGACTGGGGCCGGGCACGCCACACCATCCAGTCGGGCCCGGCCACGCCGGCGGCGCTGGCGATCTCGCCGGGCTGCGGCAGCGCCACGCCCGCGGGTTCCATCGGGCTGCGCTCGGCGGTCCAGGCCTTGAAGGCCTGCGCCAGGCGCGGCTCGTCGGCGAGCGAGCCCATGATGCGGCTGTGGTCGGGGTGCGCGAGCACGCGGCCGTCGAGCGTGGTGACGACCAGCAGCGCGCTGTCGTCGCCGGCCTGCGGGTCGACCAGGCCGTCGAGCAGGTCGCGGCTGGACAGCCGCAGCACCCCGCCCGAACACCGCGTAGATGCCCGACGCATTGCGCGCGGGCTGGGTGAAGACCACGATCGGCTCGCCAGACAGCGGGCCGCTCAGCGGTTCCGACACGATCGCCCGGCCCTCGGCCAGGGTGCGGCGGAAGTAGTTGCGCTGGGTCAGCGGCAGCGGCGGGCGCGAGACGCCGGTCTCGGCATCGACCAGGATGCGCACCTCGCCGTCGGGCCGCGCGATGTAGAGCACGGTGAAGAGCCCGCGCAGGATCGGCTTGCTGTCCATGAAGCGCGCGAGCGCCGCGGGGTCGTTCAGCGTGGCCTCGTCGAGCGATTCGGAAACCGACAGCAGCGCGCGCTGCAGCTGGACCACGCTGCGCGAGAGCAGGGCGGCGGTACGGGCCGACTCGCCGAGTTCGCGCTGCTGCTGCGCGGCGAGCAGGTCGCGTTCGGCGATGCCCAGCAGCACGCTGGTGCTCAGTGCGATGCCCACGGCCAGCGCCACGATGCCGCCCAGGGTGAGGCGGACCTTCGAGCGATCCGAACACGCGCTCGAGGCGCCCGCGTGGCCGGCCGATCATCAGCTCATCCGTGCGGTCGGCCGCTGCGCCCGCGCTTGTCCAGGTACATCGCGGCATCGGCCAGGCGCAGCGCCTCCTCGGCCGTGGTGAAGCGCGGATCGACCGACACCGCGCCCACGCTGGCGCCTTCGTAGCCGATACGGACCGTGCCGAGATGGAAATCGCCGACCGTGGCCGCCGCCACGCGCTGGCCGAGCGCCTCGGCCGCGGCCGGCGACTCGCCGCCCGCGAGCGCGGGGCCCGGGCCGACCACCACGAACTCGTCGCCGCCCAGGCGCGCCAGCAGGTCGCCGGCGCGCAGCGTGGCGTGCAGCCGGCGCGCGATCTCCACCAGGAAGTCGTCGCCGGTCTCGTGGCCGTGCACGTCGTTGATCTTCTTGAAGCCGTCGAGATCGACGAAGGCGACCAGCACGCCGGTACCGTCGCGCTGGCCCTGCGCCAGCAGGCGGCGCAGCCCGTCGAGGAAGGCGCGCCGGTTCGGCAGGCCGGTCAGGGCGTCGGTCGCGGCATGGGTGGCGAGCTCGGCGTTGGCCTCCGACAGCTGCTGGAACAGCCGCTCGCGCTCGACCTGGTGGCCGATCAGCCGCGCGAACAGGCCCAGCACGTTGCTGGCATTGGCCGGCAGCGGCTGGCGCTCGCCGCTGGCCGCGCACAGCGTGCCGTAGAGGCCGCCGCTGTCGGTGCGCACCGGGGTGCTCACATAGGTCTGGATGCCGAGCTCGCGCGCGGCGTCCGATCACCCCGGCATTCGGCGACGTTGTCGGTGTAGACGCGGCCCTCGTCGAGGGCGCGCTTGCACAGGGTGTCGCCCCAGGGCACCGCAAGGCCTTCGGGAATCTGCAGCTGGCGCACGTTGCGCGCGTAGAGGATGTGCTGGAGCCCGTGCTCCAGGTCGATGCGCGTGAGATAGGTCGATTCCAGGCCGGTCACGGCCTCGAGCATCTCGAGCATGGGACGGGTCAGATCCTCGAGGGTCCTGGCCGACGATACGGAACTCGAAAGCTGGGTCAGCAATGTGTCCATGGGGTCCATTCTGCCTTTTGGACAGAAAAAAGAAACATTTGGTATTCAATTCACAGGAATCTGTGAACTTTTGTCGCGAATCTGGCCCGGCGGAGCGGGCCGCCGGGCTGGCCATTCAGGCCTCCAGGGCTTCCATCAGCTCGGTCTCGATCGCGGCCTGCGTGCGCTGGCCTTGCAATTCGGGACCGCTGATGAGGAAGCTGTCTTCCACGCGCTCGCCCAGGGTCGTGACCTTGGCGAGCTGCAGGTTCAGGTGGTGCCGCGCGAGCACGCGGGCCACCGGATGAGAGCAGGCCGGCGCGGTCGCTGGCCGAGATGCTGAGCACCCAGCGCTGCGCCTTCTCGTCGGGCACCAGGCTGATGCGCGGCTTGATCGGGAAGCTGCGCACCCGGCGCGACACCCGGCCCATGCTCGGCGCCGGCAGGGCGCCGGCCTCGGTCAGGGTCTGCGCGAGCCCGGTCTCGACCATGTTGATCAGGTCGCGGTAGTGGTCGGGCAGGAAGGTGGTCACCACCTGGAAGGTGTCGAGCGCGTAGCCGTTGCTCGTGGTGTGGACCTTGGCGTCGAGGATGCTGAACGAGGCCTGGTCGAAATAGCCGCAGATGCGCGCGAACAGGTCGGGCTGGTCGGGCGTGTAGACCACCACCTGCAGCCCTTCGCCCACCGGCGACAGGTGCGCGCGCACCACCGGCGGCGCGGCCGGGTCGATCGGCACGTTCTTCGGCGGCACGAAGCGCGACAGCTGCATCGCGTGCCAGGCGATCTCGCTGGCGTCGTGGCGCATGAAGTAGCCCACGTCGAGCGTGTCCCACAGCGCCTTGTGCGCCTCGAAGCGCTGGGCGTGCAGCGCCAGTTGCACCAGCGCCTCGCGCTTGCGCGATTCGACCTCGGTGTCGGGGTCGGGCATGCGCCCGCCGAGCGCGCGCAGGGTGTAGCGGTAGAGGTCCTCGAGCAGCTTGCCCTTCCAGGCATTCCACACGCGCGGCGAGGTGCCGCGGATGTCGGCCACGGTCAGCAGGTAGAGCGCCGTGAGGTAGCGCTCGTTGCCCACGCGCTTCGCGAAGGCGCCGATCACCTCGGGGTCGCTCAGGTCCTGCTTCTGCGCCACCTGACTCATGACCAGGTGCTCGGAGACCAGGAACTCGATGAGTTCGAGTCTTCGCGCGAGATGCCGTGCTGCTTGCAGAAGCGCGCCACGTCGCGCGCGCCCAGCGTGGAATGGTCGCCGCCGCGGCCCTTGGCGATGTCGTGGAACAGCGCGGCCACGTACAGCAGCCAGGGCTTGTCCCAGCCGGCCGCGAGCTGCGAGCAGAACGGGTACTCGTGGGCATGCTCGGCGATGAAGAAGCGCCGCACGTTGCGCAGCACCATCAGGATGTGCTGGTCGACCGTGTAGACGTGGAACAGGTCGTGCTGCATCTGCCCCACGATGCTGCGGAACACGCGCAGGTAGCGCCCCAGCACCGAGGTCTGGTTCATCAGCCGGAAGGCATGCGTGATGCCGTAGGGCTGCTGCAGCGTCCGCATGAAGGTCTCGTGGTTCGCCGGATCGTTGCGGAACTTGCTGTCCATCACGTGGCGCGCGTTGTAGAGCGCGCGCAGCGTGCGCGCCGACAGGCCCTTCACGCCGATGGTCTTCTGATAGAGCAGGAAGGTCTCGAGGATGGCGTGCGGCTCGCTCTCGTAGAGGTCGTCGCGCGCGATCTCGATCAGGCCGGCGCGCTCGAAGAAGCGCTCGTTGATCGGCGTCGGCAGCTCGTCCACCGGCTGCAGCCGCTCCGAGATGTTGAGCAGCAGGATCTGGTTGAGCTGCGAGACCGCCTTGGCGGCCCAGTAGTAGCGCCGCATCAGCGCCTCGCTCGACTTGCGCTGCGACTCGCTCACGTAGCCGAAGCTCGCGGCCACCGCGGTCTGCAGGTCGAACACCAGCCGGTCCTCGCGCCGGTTCGCGATCACGTGCAGCCGCGCGCGGATCAGCGACAGCAGCGCCTCGTTGCGCTTGATCTGCTGCGCCTCGAAAGGCGTGGCCAGGCCGTTGCGCGCCAGATCGTCCCAGCGGCTGCCGAAAACCCGCGGCCTTGGCGACCCAGAGGATGGTCTGAAGGTCGCGCAGGCCGCCCGGCGACTCCTTGCAGTTGGGCTCGAGCGCGTAGGGCGTGTTGTCGAACTTCTGGTGCCGGTGCCGCATCTCCTGCGACTTGGCGATGAAGAAGGCCTGCGGGTCGATCACCGTGCCGAATTGCTTGCGGAAGGTGGCGAACAGCTTCTTGTCGCCCGCGATCAGCCGCGCCTCGAGCAGCGAGGTCTGGACCGTGACGTCCTTCTCGGCCTCGGCCAGGCATTCCTCGATGGTGCGCACGCTCGAGCCGATCTCCAGGCCCGCGTCCCAGCACTGGCCGATGAAGGCCTCGAGCCGTGCCGGCTCGACCGCCTGCTCGCCGCCCTCGGGCGGCAGCAGCAGCAGCACGTCGACGTCGGAATAGGGGAACAGCTCGCCGCGGCCGTAGCCGCCGACCGCCACCAGCGCCAGGCCGTCGCCGAAATCGGCGTCCTGCCACAGCGTCTGCAGGTTCTCGTCGGCCAGCGCCGCGAGCTGGCGCAGCACCGTGTGCACGCTGCGCGTGGGCGCGCGCGCGAAGCGCAGGGTCTCGAAAAGGGCGAGCTTCTTCGCGCGGTAGGCTTCGCGCAGCGTCGCGACGTCGTGTCGGGCAGCTTCGATCATGGCGATGGGGTGGCGCGGCCGGCCGCGCGACTCATGTCTTGATGGCGCTCACGAACGAGGGCAGCGGCGGGCTGCCCTCGGACAGGGTCAGCACCTCGTAGCCCGTTTCGGTGACCAGCACCGTGTGTTCCCACTGGGCCGAGAGCGAGTGGTCGCGCGTGACGATGGTCCAGCCGTCGTACTGCCCACCCTTGAAGTCTTCCTTCACGTCGCGCTTGCCGGCGTTGATCATCGGCTCGATGGTGAAGATCATGCCGGGCTTGAGCTCTTCCATGGTGCCCGGGCGGCCGTAGTGCAGCACCTGCGGTTCTTCATGGAAACGCTGGCCCACGCCGTGGCCGCAGAACTCGCGCACCACCGAGAAGCCCTGGCCCTCGGCGAACTTCTGGATCGCATGGCCCACGTCGCCCAGGTGGGCGCCGGGGCGCACCTGCAGGATGCCGTGCCACATGGCCTCGAAGGTGATGTGGCACAGGCGCTTGGCCGCGATCGAGGCGTCGCCCACGACGTACATTCGCGAGTTGTCGCCGAACCAGCCGTCCTTGATGACGGTGACGTCGACATTCATGATGTCGCCCTTCTTCAGGGGCTTGTCGTTCGGGATGCCGTGGCACACCACGTGGTTGACCGAGGTGCACAGCGACTTGGGGAAGGGGACGCTGCTGGCGCCCATGTAGCCCACCGTGGCCGAGGTGGTGCCCTGCTTGACCATGTACTCGGCGGCCAGGCGGTCGACGTCGTTGGTCGTGATGCCGGGCTTGATGAAGGGCGTGAGGTAGTCCAGCACCTCGGACGCGAGGCGGCAGGCGACGCGCATGGCGGCGATGCCCGCGGCGTCTTTGTAGGTAATGCTCATGCGTGGAATTATCCCATCCGGCCGAAGAAATCGGCGCTGGCACGGGCTCTGGCCGGCGGGGCGGGCGAGGGCTTCGGCATGACCTAAAATCCGCGTCCTGCGCGGACGGCCCCGTCAGCGGCCGCCCGCCCACGGATTTCCAGACCTCTCCAAAGCCCAACGCGGCCCCAAGGCCCCACCCATCGTGACGCAGCCCGCTTCCGTTTCCACTGCCCTTCCCGTCGTAACCATCTTCGAGGGCGGCAGCGCACTCAGCGAATTCCGCGCCCGGCAGCTGCTGCCGAAGCTGCAGGCCGTCGATCCGCGCATCGAGGGCATCGCCGCGCGCTTCGTGCACCTGGTGGTGACCGATGGCGCGCTCGACGCGGAAGGCCGCGAGCGCTTCGCGGCCCTGCTGACCTACGGCGAGCCCTTCGAGGCGCCCGCCGCCAAGGCCGCGGCGGCGGTGGTCGTCACGCCGCGCCTGGGCACGGTGTCGCCCTGGGCCTCCAAGGCCACCGACATCGCCCACAACTGCGGCCTGGCGCTGCGCCGGGTCGAGCGCGTCACCCAATATCACCTGAAGCTCAAGTCGCCGCTGCTGGGCAAGGCGCCGGTGCTCGAGGGCGAGGCGCTGGCCGCCGCGGCCGGCCCGCTGCACGACCGCATGACCGAATCGGTGCTCGCCACCGTCGACCAGGCCGCCAGCCTGTTCAGCGAGCTGCCGGCCCAGCCCATGGCCACGGTCGACGTGCTGGCCCAGGGCCGCGCGGCGCTGGAGGCGGCCAACACCGGCTTCGGGCTGGCGCTGGCCGAGGACGAGATCGACTACCTGGTCGATGCCTTCACGAAGTTGGGCCGCAACCCCAGCGACGTCGAGCTGATGATGTTCGCGCAGGCCAACAGCGAGCACTGCCGCCACAAGATCTTCAACGCCGACTTCACCATCGACGGCGCGGCGCAGCCGCAGAGCCTGTTCTCGATGATCCGCCACACCGAGCGCCAGAACCCGCAGCACACGGTGATCGCCTATGCCGACAACGCCTCGGTGATGGAAGGCGGCGAGATCGAGCGCTTCATTCCGCGCGGCGCCGATGCCGCGAGCGCACCGGCGTATACGAAGGACACGGCGCTGACCCACGTGCTGATGAAGGTGGAGACGCACAACCACCCGACGGCGATCTCGCCGTTCCCGGGCGCCTCGACCGGCGCCGGCGGCGAGATCCGCGACGAGGGCGCCACCGGCCGCGGTTCCAAGCCCAAGGCCGGCCTGACCGGCTTCACGGTCTCGAAGCTCTGGCCCGAGGACGGCCACTACGGCAAGCCCGAGCACATCGCGAGCCCGCTGCAGATCATGACCGAGGGCCCGCTGGGCGGCGCCGCCTTCAACAACGAGTTCGGCCGGCCCAACCTGCTGGGCTACTTCCGCGAGTACGAGCAGGCCCTGGCGAGCGACCGCGACACGGTGCAGCGCGGCTACCACAAGCCGATCATGATCGCGGGCGGCCTCGGCAGCATCGATGCCACCCAGACCAAGAAGATCCGCTTTCCGGCCGGCTCGCTGCTGATCCAGCTCGGCGGCCCCGGCATGCGCATCGGCATGGGCGGCAGCGCCGCCAGCTCGATGGCCACCGGCGCCAACGCGGCCGAGCTCGACTTCGACTCGGTGCAGCGCGGCAACCCCGAGATCGAGCGCCGCGCGCAGGAGGTCATCAACCACTGCTGGCAGCAGGGCGCGGCCAACCCGATCCTCGCGATCCATGACGTGGGCGCGGGCGGCCTGAGCAATGCCTTCCCCGAGCTGACCAACGACGCCGGCCGCGGCGCGCGCTTCGACCTGCGCGCGGTGCCGCTCGAGGAATCGGGCATGGCGCCGAAGGAGATCTGGTGCAACGAGAGCCAGGAGCGCTACGTGCTGGCGATCGCGCCCGAGTCGCTCGAACGGTTCAAGGCCTTCTGCGAACGCGAGCGCTGCCCCTTCGCGGTGGTCGGCGTGGCGACCGAGGAGCGCCAGCTGCTGGTGGCCGACGAGGGCGCCGCGCTGCAGCCGGTCGACATGCCGATGGACGTGCTGCTCGGCAAGCCGCCCAAGATGCACCGCGACGTGCAGTCGGTGGCGCGCAGCTTCCAGCCGCTGGACCTCACGGGCGTCGACCTGCAGAAGGCCGCGATCGACGTGCTGTCGCACCCGACCGTCGCCTCCAAGCGCTTCCTGATCACCATCGGCGACCGCACCGTGGGCGGCCTGAGCCATCGCGACCAGATGGTCGGCCCGTGGCAGGTGCCGGTGGCCGACTGCGCCGTGACCCTGGCCGACTTCCAGGGCTTCGCGGGCGAGGCGATGAGCATGGGCGAGCGCACGCCGCTGGCCGCCTACGACGCGCCGGCCTCGGGCCGCATGGCGGTGGCCGAGGCCATCACCAACCTGTTGTCGGCGCCGATCGAGCTGTCGCGCGTCAAGCTGTCGGCCAACTGGATGGCTGCCTGCGGCGAGCCCGGCGAGGACGCCGCGCTCTACGCCACGGTCAAGGCCGTCGGCCTCGAGCTGTGCCCGGCGCTGGGCGTCTCGATTCCGGTCGGCAAGGATTCGCTGTCGATGCGCACGCAGTGGAAGGAGGGCGGCGAGACCAAGAAGGTGACCTCGCCCGTCAGCCTGATCGTGAGCGCCTTCGCCTCGCTCGACGACGTGCGCGGCACGCTCACGCCGCAGCTCGACGCCAACGAGGACGACAGCACGCTGGTGCTGGTCGACCTCGGCCGCGGCCAGCACCGCATGGCCGGCAGCATCCTGGCGCAGACGCTGGGCCAGAGCGGCGACACCGTGCCCGACCTCGACGATCCGGCGCAGCTGGTGGCGCTGGTCAATGCCGTCAACGCGCTGCGCGCCGACGGCAAGATCCTCGCCATGCATGACCGCAGCGACGGCGGCCTGTTCGCCGCGGCCTGCGAGATGGCCTTCGCGGGCCACGTGGGCGTGGCGCTCAACGTCGACATGCTGGTCACCGAGGGCGACGGCATCTCCGACAGCCGCATGGAGACCGGCGACGCCAAGAACTGGGCGCAGCAGGTCAGCGCGCGGCGCGAGGAGCTCACGCTCAAGGCGCTGTTCAACGAGGAGCTCGGCATGCTGCTGCAGGTGCGCACCGCCGAGCGCAACGAGGTCATGCAGGTGCTGCGCGCCCACGGCCTGAGCACCCACAGTCATTTCATCGGCAAGACCCGGCCCGCGAGCTCGGCCATCGAGGCCGGCAAGGGCAAGCTCGAGGTGTGGCGCGATGCCAAGTCGGTGTTCAGCGCCAGCCTGCACGACCTGCACCAGGTCTGGGACTCGGTGAGCTGGAAGATCGCCCGCGAGCGCGACAACCCGGCCTGCGCCGATGCCGAGCATGCGGCCGCCGGCGAGCCCGCCGATCCGGGCCTGCACTGGCACCTGCCTGCCGGTGCAGAGCCTGCCGCTCCCGCGGTGCTGGCTTCGCGGCCCAAGGTCGCGATCCTGCGCGAGCAGGGCGTGAACTCGCACGTCGAGATGGCCTATGCCTTCAGCGAGGCCGGCTTCGAGGCCTTCGACGTCCACATGACCGACCTGCAGTCGGGCCGTGCGCGGCTCGCCGACTTCAAGGGCGTGGTGGCCTGCGGCGGCTTCAGCTACGGCGACACGCTGGGCGCCGGCATCGGCTGGGCCCGCAGCATCACCTTCAACCCGCGCCTGGCCGACGAGTTCAAGCGCTTCTTCGGCCGCGCCGACACCTTCGGCCTCGGCGTGTGCAACGGCTGCCAGATGTTCGCCGAGCTGGCCGACATCATCCCGGGCGCCGAGGCCTGGCCGCGCTTCACCACCAACCAGAGCGAGCGCTTCGAGGCCCGCCTGTCGATGGTCGAGGTGCTCGATTCGCCGAGCCTGTTCTTCGCGGGCATGGCCGGCGCGCGGCTGCCGATCGCGGTCGCGCATGGCGAGGGCTACGCCAACTTCAAGCACCGTGGCGATGCCTCGAAGGCGATCGCGGCCATGCGCTTCGTCGACAACCAGGGCCAGCCCACCGAGCAGTACCCGTTCAACCCGAACGGCAGCGCGGGCGGCCTGACCTCGGTGACCACGGCCGACGGCCGCTTTACCGCGGTGATGCCGCACCCCGAGCGCGTGTTCCGCAACATCCAGATGAGCTGGAACGGCGGCGACGCGAGCGAGCGCAGCCCCTGGATGCGCATCTGGCGCAACGCCCGCCGCTGGGTGGGCTGATCGCCGGCGGCGAGGGTTCCAATCCGGCAAGGCCGGTGGGGACTTTCGCCGCGGCCTGCGCCACGGGGCCGGTAGACTCGGCCGCATGTCGCGCACTTCCGCTTCCACGCTGACCGCACCGGCCCTGCCGGGCGCGCTCGCGCGTGGCCGGCGCCGCGCGGCGCGGATGACGGCGCTCAAGCGCCGATCGCCCTGGCATTCCTGAGCCCGGCGATCCTTCCTCCTTCCTTTCTTCTCGCGCACCTCCCGATCGCCGGGCCTCCTCCAAGCCCGCGCGCCGGCGCGTCCGCCTCATTGCGCTCCCTCGATGGAGCCCGCGGGCACGCCTTCACTTCATCAGGAGCCACCCATGCAAGCCACCGCCTCGTTCACGCGACTCGAACGAACCCTCACCCAGCTAGACCACGCACGCCTGCACAAGCTCGCCGCGCATGCGCTGCAGACGCGCGGCGCGGCCGATCCGATCGCGCAGGCCCTCGAGGAGATGCTCGACTGCAGCGAGGTCGTGGCGCCGCAGGATGCGTCGCCCGACCTCGTCACGATGAACTCGCGCGTCGAGCTCGAGGACCCCGCGAACGGCGAGCGCTATGCGATCACGCTGTGCTATCCGCGCGATGCCAAGCCTTCGGAGGGCGAGGTCTCGGTGATGTCGCCGGTGGGCGCGAGCCTGCTGGGCGCGCGCGTGGGACAGGTGGTGGAATGGACCACGCCGGCCGGCGTGCACGGCGCGGCGCGCGTCGCGGCGCTGCAGTTCCAGCCCGAGGCGGCGGGCGAATACCTGCGCTGAAGCGCGCGCTTCAGCTCGCCGCCCCGTGCAGCAGGCTGCCGGGCGTGGTGCCGTAGGCGCTCTTGAAGGCGCGCGAGAAATGCGAGAGGTCGCTGAAGCCGCACTGGTAGGCGGCCTGCGTGACCTGCTGCACGCGGCCTTCGGACAGGATGTGGAAGCTCTGCTCGAGCCGGCGCTTCCACAGGTGATGCATCACGGTCGTGCCATGGGCCGCGAACACGCGCGTGAGCGTGCGCGGCGAGACATGCGCGGCCTCGGCCACGCCGGCCATCGACAGGCCGGTGTCGTCGAGGTGGGCGTCGATGTAGCGCACGGCCTTCTCGTAGATCGAGCCGTGGCGCGTGGCCGCGGCGGCGCCCTCGGCCACGTCCTGCAGTTCCATCGCGGCGCTCAGCGTGTCGAGGAAGGCCGCGGCGAAGCGCGCCTGCGCGGGCAGGGCGGCATCGCGCGCCTCGAAGCGCAGCGCCTCCTCGGCCATGCCGTGCAGCAGCCCGGCCAGCGAACTGCCGTCGGCGATCTTGAGCGCCATCATGTGCTCGGCCTTCGGGAAGCGCGACAGCAGCTGCTGGCGCGGAAAGCGCACCAGCAGCAGCGACTCGGGCACGAGCTCGTGCACGAAGGGCCGGGCCGCGTCGTACAGCACGATGTCGCCGGCCGAGGCATGCAGCGTGCGGCCCTGCTGCGCCATGTTGGCCTGGCCGCGCTGGAAAAAGGCGGCCACGATGTCGTCGTCGGGCGCAACGCGCGCGAGCTGGTCGGTGCGGATGAAGGTGTGCGGCTTCGACTGCATGCGGCACACCGTGAGGCTGCCCAGTTGCTGGCCCGAGAGGCAGCCGTCGAAATCGCGCGCGAATTCGCCGCGCGCCGGTATCAGGCGCCGGCATACCGATTCGCGCCAGAACTCGGTCTTGTGCCGTGGCGCGAGCGCCTCGGTCGAGTGGTAGAAGCCCATGGTCGACACCCTCCGCGCCGATGGCGCGCCGCGGATTCTTGCAAGAAACAAGCCCAAAGAAAAACGGCCCGAAGGCCGTCTTTGCTGAGGAATTTGCGCCCGGGGCGCCGCGATCACTCGATCTTGGCCTTGGCGCGCAGGTCTTCCTGGTACTTCTGCAGGCGCTGCTGCTGCAGCTGCTGCGTGATCTGCGGCTTGATGTCGTCCATCTTCGGCAGCTGGGCCTGGCGGATGTCGTCGACGCGGATGATGTGCCAGCCGAACTGGGTCTTGATCGGCGCCGGCGTGGTCTCGCCCTTCTTGAGCTTGATCATCGCTTCCGAGAACTCGGGCACGAAGTTGGCGGGGTTGGCCCAGTCGAGGTCGCCGCCGTTGGCGCCCGATCCCGGGTCCTTGCTCTGCTTCTTGGCGATGTCCTCGAACTTGGCGCCCTTCTTGAGGTCGGCCATGATCTTCTTCGCCTGGTCCTCGGTCTCCACCAGGATGTGGCGTGCCTTGTATTCCTTGCCGCCGTTGGCCGCCACGAACTTGTCGTACTCGGCCTTCACGTCGGCGTCCGAGACCGGATTGGTCTTGCGGTAGTTCTCGAACAGGGCGCGGATCAGGATCGCCTGGCGTGCGAGTTCGAGCTGGTTCTTGTAGTCCTCGGTGGCGTCGAGGCCCTGCTTCTGCGCTTCCTGCATGAACACTTCGCGTGCCACGACTTCCTCGCGCAGCTGACCTTGCATCTCGGGCGTGACCGGACGGCCGGCCGCGGCCAGTTGCTGGGCCAGCGCGTCCATGCGTGCCTTGGGCACCGCCTTGCCGTTGACGATGGCTGCGTTCTGCGCCAGGGCGGCCATGGGAACGGCACCGAGCAGCGCTGCGGCCGCGACGGCCTGCAAGATTTGTTTTTTCATGGATTGAATGTCGGGCTGAGAAATGCGCTTGGATGAAAGTGCGCGTGGAGGAAACCGGAGCAAGGACACAGGGGGAGGGAGCGCCGCCGCGGAGAACCGGGGCCCGTCAGCCGGCGGCTGGCGGTGGATGGACGACTCAGAGCACCTCGATGGCGATGGCGTGCAGACCCTGTGCGATGAAAAGTTGGAGGGCATCATACACAAGCCGATGACGCGCCACGCGTGGCTTTCCCTCGAACAGCGGGGAGGCGATGCGCACGCGGAAATGGGTGCCGAATCCCTCGGCATTGGCCCCCGCGTGGCCCGCGTGCGCGGCGCTCTCGTCGATGACTTCGAGCGCCGTCGGCTGCAGTGCGGCACGCAGCGCGGCCTCGAGGGCCGCCACGGTCGGCAGCGGATGCGAAGCGGTGGTGCTGCTCATGCTCAGGCGGCCGGCTTGTCGTCGCCGCTCTTGAGGTGCGGCGAGATGTACAGGCCCTGCGCCACCAGGAACACGATCGGGAACGCATAGCCCCAGAGCTTGAAATTGACCCAGGCCTCGGTCGTGAAGTAGGCCGCGACGTAGCCGTTGATGGCGGCCATGAAGAGGCAATAGCCGATCCACGCGATGTTCAGCCGCATCCAGATGCGGTCGGGCAGCTCGAGCTGCGAGCCCAGCAGCATCTTCAGGAAGTTCTTGCGGAAGGCCCACAGCGCCACGGCCAGCGCCACCGCCATCGCGCCGTACAGCACGGTCGGCTTCCACTTGATGAAGCGGTCGTCGTGCAGGACCAGCGTGAGCGTGCCGAACAGCAGGATCAGCACCAGCGTGGCCTTCTGCATCGCCTGCAGCTTGCGTTCCATCGCGTAGATGATCGCCATCTGCACCACCGTGGCGGCCATCAGCACGCCGGTGGCGGTGTAGATGTCGGCGAGCTTGTAGGCCCCGAAGAACAGCAGGATCGGGAAGAAGTCGAGGATCAGTTTCATGCAGTCGGATGGCGACGGGGCCGGAAGGAAAGGGAGGGGTCGCCGTTCAGGGCTTCTTCTGGAAATCCAGCGAGGCCGAATTCATGCAGTAGCGCAGGCCGGTCTCGGTCGGTCCGTCGGGAAAGACGTGGCCCAGGTGCGCGCCGCAATTGGCGCAGACATTCTCGGTGCGCACCATGCCGTGCGAGCGGTCGACGATGTTGCGGATCGCGCCCGGCACGGCTTCCTGCGAGAAGCTGGGCCAGCCGCAGCCCGCGTCGAACTTGGTGGCCGACTCGAACAGCTTGGCGCCGCAGCAGACGCAGTGGTAGGTGCCGTCGTCCCAGTGCGCTTCGTACTTGCCCGTGAAGGGGCGCTCGGTCGCCGCGTGGCGGGTCACCTCGAAGGCCGCCGGCTCGGCGCCTTTTTCGGCGAGCAGCGCTTTCCATTCGGCATCGGTTTTCTGGACGGGTGTGTTCATGATGAGCAGCTGATTTCGATCGTGGAAGCCCAGTCGGGCGGGAACCCGGCATACGCATCGGCGCCGGGATGTTCTTCAAATGGGGATTCCAAAAGGCCGAGCAAGGTGGCCACGCCCGAGAAGTCGCGCCGGCCAGCCGCTTCGATGGCCTGCTGGCCCAGGTGGTTCCGCAGCACGTACTTCGGATTGCTGCGCAGCATCAATTCGGCCGCCTGATCGCGCGGTGTATGGGTGTGGCGCTCCAGAAAAGATAGCAGCCAGGCGTCGAAGCCGGCGCGGTCGATGAACAGCTCGCGCACCGGCTCGATGTTGCCGTCGACGCAGTACTGCGCGAGCCGGCGCCAGAAGATGGTGTAGTCGGTCTTCTCGGCCGCCAGCAGCTTGAGCGCGTCCTCGATCAGCGCGCGGTCGCCGTCGGCCGCGTCGGCGAGGCCGAGCTTGGCGCGCATGCGGTTCTCGAAGGCGTTCGGGAACGCGGTCTTGTACGACTCGAGCGCGGCCAGCGCGAGCTCCTGGTCCTCGATCAGCGGCAGCAGCGCCTGCCCGAGGCAGAACAGGTTCCAGTACGCCACGTTGGGCTGCTGGTTGAAGGCATAGCGCCCGCCGGTGTCGCTGTGGTTGCAGATGTGGCGCGGATCGAAGCCGTCGAGGAACTGGAACGGCCCGTAGTCGATGGTGAGCCCGAGGATGCTCATGTTGTCGGTGTTCATCACGCCATGGCAGAAGCCCACCGCCTGCCAGTGGGCCAGCAGGGTGGCGGTGCGCTCGCTCACGGCCTCGAGCAGCGCCGCGTAGGGGTTGCCGCCGAAGCGCTCGTTGTGGCGGCAGGCCGGGTAGTAGCGGTCGATCACGTAGTCGGCCAGCGCGCGCAGTTCATCGTGTTGCTGGTTGGCCGCGAAATGCTCGAAATGGCCGAAGCGGATGAAGCTGGTCGCCACCCGCGTGACCACCGCGGCGGTCTCGATCTCCTCGCGGCGCACGCGCGCGTCGGAGCCGGTCACGCACAGCGCGCGCGTGGTCGGGATGCCCAGGCCGTGCATGGCTTCGCTGCAGAGGAACTCGCGGATGCTCGAGCGCAGCACCGCGCGGCCGTCGCCCATGCGCGAATAGGGGGTGCGGCCCGCGCCCTTGAGTTGGATCTCGAGGCCGCCCGCGGTCTCGCCGAGCAGGATCGCGCGCCCGTCGCCGAGCTGGCCGGCCCAGACGCCGAACTGGTGGCCGCTGTAGACGCTGGCCAGCGGCCGCGCGCCCGCGAGCGGGATGTTGCCGCTGAGCGCCTCGAGCAGCGCGTCGTTGCGCCAGTCCGCGGGCAGGCCCAGCTCGCGCGCGACCTGCTCGCTGTGGCCGACCCAGTAGGACGGCGTGGGCGAACTCAGCGGGGTGGGGCGCAGTTCGGTGAAGAAGCGCGGGCCCAGCGCCGCGAAGCCTTCGACCCATTCCAGGCCCAGGTCGGCGTTCTCGGGCCGGGCGGCGGTGGCGTCGGTGCGGGTTTCTTCGGCAAGCGGGCTCGTGGGCGTCATGGCCCGATTGTCCGGCAGAGCGCGAGACCCCAGGCCGAGGGCGGTCAGGCCGCGGCGCGTAGCAGGGGCAGGTCGGCGCCTTCGCCCTGCCACAGCCGCGTGCGGTACTGGGCCGGCGGCAGGCCGAACCAGCGCTTGCAGGCGCGGAAGAAGTTGCTGCTGTCGACGAAGCCCAGCAGGTCGGCCACGTCGGTCAGCGTGTGGCGCTCCTGCGCCAGGTACTGCTGCGCCAGTTCGCGCCGGGTGCGGTCGAGCAGCGCCTGGAACGACACCGACTCCTCCTGCAGCCGGCGCTGCAGCGTGCGCTCGGCCAGGCCCAGGCCCGCGGCCACGTCCTGGCGGCGCGGCTCGCCGTGCGGCAGGCGGCGCGCGATCTCGGCGCAGACCAGGGTGCTGGTGGTGGTCTGGCCCAACTGGTCGAGCTGGTCGTCGAGCAGGTGCTCCTGCATCTCGCCGAGCTCGGGGTGGCTGGTCGGCAGCGTCATCGCCAGGTTGGCGGCCGACAGCAGCATGCGGTTGGCCGGGGCGCCGAAGCGCACCTCGCAGCCGAAGGCCTCGCGGTGCGGCCGGTCGTCGTCGGGGGGCGGGTAGGCGAACTCGATCGCCAGCGGCTCCATCTCGCGCCGGATCAGCCAGCGGCACTGCATCAGCATGGTGAGCAGGGCGTACTCGACGCGCTGGCGCGGGATCGGCAGGCTGCCGCCCGTGTGCTGCATCACCATCCAGCGGCCGCGCGCCTCGGGCTGCACCGAGAACGCGGTGGCATCGGAGATCACGGGCATGTAGCGCGCGAGCCGGTCCATCGCCTCGCCGAGATCGACGCAGCAGGCCATCACGTGGGCGACGGTGCCGAGCTTGCTGTGGGTGGCGGCCAGGCCGCGGTGCAGGCCCAGCGTGGGCCGGCCCGCGCGCGCCACGGCCAGCTGCCACAGCACGGTGACCTCGTCGACCGGGATGCGCGCGTTCTGCCGCAGCAGCGATTCGGGGTCGAAGCCGGCGTCGCGCAACAGCGAGGGCACGTCCAGGCCCTCGGCCTCGAACATCCTCAGCACCCCTTCGAGCCAGGCCGACGAGCTCGTGCGCAGCTCGGGCTGCGGCATGCAGCCCGGACGGCGCGCGGGCCGGCGCGCGTGGCGCGGGTTGGAGGCTCCTGAAGTCATTCGATTGGCTCGCTTGCGATAGCGGTGGAAACGGCACCCGTTCCTAGAATTTTTTTCGGGTTCGGCGGGCCGGAGTATGGCTGTCGGACACCGATGCAGGAATTCCGATTAACCCGGTGTGGAGACAAACACATGCAAGCAATGGCAACGGCAGCAAAAAGCCAGGGTACGGCAGGACAGAAGACGAAGGTGGCCTCGGCCATCGCCATGGCCGCGATCGCGGCCGCCAGCATGGCGCTGGTGGCCTGCGGCGGCGGCGGCTCCGGATCGAGCGGATTCTTCCCGGTGGCGCCGCCACCGCCGCCGCCGCCCGCGCCCCCGCCGGCCGCCGACGGCCCGATGGTGCGCCAGACCACCGCCGGCAAGATCGAGGGCGTGGACGACAGCGCCGCCACCGGCACCTTCTCCTGGAAGGGCGTGCCGTTCGCCCAGGCGCCCGTCGGCGCGCTGCGCTGGGCGCCGCCCGCCGATCCCAAGGCCTGGGAAGGCGTGCGCTCCGCCGCCAGGTTCGGCCACAGCTGCGCCCAGGGCGGGCGCTACTTCAGCCCCGCGCCCGGCGACGCGCCGTTCGGCCTCGGCAACCGCGAGGGCTTCGGCAAGCCGGTGGGCGACGAGGACTGCCTCACGCTCAACATCTGGCGCCCGGCCGGCGACACCGCCAAGCTGCCCGTGATCGTCTACATCTACGGCGGCAGCAACATCTCGGGCTACACGGCCGATCCTGGCTATGACGGCGCCCAGCTCGCCAGGCGCGGCAATGCCGTCGTCGTGACGATCAACTACCGCCTCGGCGCGCTCGGCTGGTTCGACCTGCCGCAGCTCAAGACCGGCGAGGCGAAGAACGACTCGGGCAACTTCGCGCTGCTCGACCAGATGCAGGCGCTGAAGTTCATCCAGGCCAACATCGGCGCCTTCGGCGGCGACGCGGGCAACGTCACGGTCATGGGGCAGTCGGCGGGCGCGGTCAACACCTGGGGCCTGGTGGTCTCGCCGGCGTCGGCCGGCCTGCTGCACAAGGCGGTGCCGTTGAGCGGCGGGATTGCGTTCGCCTCGCGTGCCAGTGCGCAGACCTACTCGAAGAAGCTGCTCAACCTCCTCGCCATCGCCGACGGCAAGGCGACCGACACGGCCTCGGCCAACACCTGGGCGGCCTCGCAGACCGATGCGCAGATCGCAAGCTACATGCGCAGCGTGCCGGCGGACAAGCTGCTCGCTCTGGTGCTCGCGAAGGCGAGCGATCTGGGCACACTGCCGGCACCAATCGAGGACGGCACCGTCCTGCCGGTGAACTCGGCCGCCGAGGTGGCCGCGGGCCGCTTCAACAAGGTGCCGATGCTGATCGGCAACACGCGCGACGAAGGTACGCTGTTCGCCAACACCTTCGGCACCTTCACGGGGCAGGGCCTGGGCTTCAAGCCCACCGACTACGAACGCTTCGGCCTGCAATACAACTTCAATCCCGATGTGCCGACCACGCTCACCGAAGCCGATCTGATCAACGCACCCTACCTGCCGGTAGGTAAGCCGCTGACCGGCTGGAAGGCCGCATCGGATTTCGCGACCAACGTGGTCTTCCTCAACGCCTTGCCGCCGCAGATCGACGCGGTCGCCAAGTACCTGCCCACCAGGACCTGGTACTACCGCTTCGACTGGAGCCAGCAGGTGGCGCCGTTCAACACCGTCTATGGCGCGACGCACGGGCTCGACACGGTGTTCATGTTCCACAACTTCGGCACCAACATCTTCTCCTTCGCCTATGGCGAGGCGAACCGGCCGGGCCGCGAGGCATTGTCGGATGCGATGGTGGGCAGCCTGTCGGCGTTCGCGCGCACCGGCGATCCGAACCACGCGGGCCTGGGCGTGACCTGGCCCAACTGGCCGCGCAAGATCGTGTTCGACGCGAGCAAGACGCAGCTGCAGAACAGCGCGCCCTGAGACGGTGCACTGGCGGCGGACACCCTCGTGGCGGCCAACGCCGCCACGGCGCCTGCATGCTCCGGCGGGCGCCGGCTGTCGTCTGGACGACAGATCGGTGTCCGCGAAGTGCGGGTTTCTGTCATTGTGCGAACGCACATAAATTGCGTGAATCGCGCTAGTCCTGAAACCGCTGAATTTTGTTGAAAGAAGGAGCCTGTAGATGCTGGGTTTGATGCAAGACCGACCGCTTTTGATCTCGTCGCTGATCGAGTTCGTCGAGCGCCACAACGGCGATGGCGAGATCGTTTCGCGCCGGGTCGAAGGCGACATCCACCGCTGTACCTGGAGCGACATCGCATCGCGTTCCCGGCAGGTGGCCAATGCGCTGGACGGCGAGCAACTGCTGTTCAGCGATCGCATCGCGACCCTGGCCTGGAACGGCTACCGCCACCTCGAGCTCTACTACGGCGTGAGCGGCAGCGGCCGCGTGCTGCACACCATCAATCCGCGCCTGCATCCCGACCAGATCGCATGGATCGCGAACCATGCCGAAGACCAGATCCTGTGCTTCGACCTGACCTTCCTGCCGCTGGTGCAGGCCGTGCACGCCAAGTGCCCGACCATCCGCAAGTGGGTGGCGCTGTGCGGGCCCGACAAGCTGCCGGTCGACAGCGGCGTGCCCAACCTCGTGAGCTACGAGGACTGGGTCGGCGGCCAGTCCACCGAGTACCAATGGCCGGTGTTCGACGAGAACTCGGCCTCGAGCATGTGCTACACGAGCGGCACCACAGGCAACCCCAAGGCCGCGCTCTACAGCCACCGCTCGACCATGCTGCATGCCTACGCGGCCGCGCTGCCCGACGTGATGCGCATCTCGGCGCGCGACTCGGTGCTGCCCGTGGTGCCGATGTTCCACGTCAACGCCTGGGGCATTCCGTACTCGGCCGCGCTCGTGGGCTGCAAGCTGGTGTTCCCGGGCCCGGCGCTCGACGGCAAGTCGGTCTACGAACTGATCGAAGGCGAGGGCGTGACCTTCGCGGCCGGCGTGCCCACCGTGTGGCAGATGATGCTGGGCCACATGCAGACCAACGGCCTGAAGTTCAGCACGCTCAACCGCACCGTGATCGGCGGCTCCGCCTGCCCGCCGGCCATGATCAAGGCCTTCCAGGATCTCTACGACGTCGAGGTGCTGCATGCCTGGGGCATGACCGAGATGAGCCCGCTGGGCACGCTGTGCACGCTCAAGAACAAGCACCTGAAGCAGTCGCCCGAGGAGCAGCTCACGGTGCGCCTCAAGCAGGGCCGCGCGATCTTCGGCGTCGACCTGAAGATCGTCGACGGCGAGAACAAGGAACTGCCCTGGGACGGCAAGGCCTACGGCGACCTGCTGGTCAAGGGCCCGTGGATCGTCAAGGAATACTTCAAGGGCGAGGGCGGCGATCCGCTGATCGACGGCTGGTTCCCCACCGGCGACGTCGCCACCATCGATGCCGACGGCTACCTGCAGATCACCGACCGCAGCAAGGACGTGATCAAGTCCGGCGGCGAATGGATCAGCTCGATCGACATCGAGAACATCGCGGTCGCGCATCCGGCCATCGCCATGGCGGCCTGCATCGGCGTCTACCACCCGAAGTGGGACGAGCGCCCGATCGTCGCGGTGGTGAAGAAGCCCGGCGCCGAGGTCACGCGCGAGGAACTGCTGAAGTTCTACGAGGGCAAGACCGCCAAGTGGCAGATCCCCGACGACGTGGTCTTCGTCGAGGCGATTCCGCTGGGCGCCACCGGAAAGATCCTCAAGACCCGGCTGCGCGAGCAGCTCAAGGACTACAAGCTGCCCGGCCTCTGACGCGGTTCGCGGCGCTGGCCGTGTCGCCTAGGCGATAGCACGGCCACCGCCGCGGCCCGGCTTGCGGGCAATCCCTGTGCGACCGAAAAAAGCGCGCTTGTACGCTGCCGAGGCAGCCGATCGGGCGGCCCTACAACCTGGAGACTCCTCATGCGTTTTGCCCTCAAGTCCATCGCCGTGTGCGCCCTGCTGGCCGGTGCCGGCGCGTCCTTCGCCCAGAAGGGCGAGACCGTCAAGATCGCCTGGCTCGATCCGCTGTCGGGCCTGATGGCCGCGGTGGGCACGAACCAGCTCAAGACCACCCAGTTCCTGGCCGAGGAGTTCAACAACAAGAACGCCTCGGGCGTGAAGTTCGAGATCATCGGCATCGACAACAAGCTCAGCCCGCAGGAGACCACGGCCGCGCTGCGCTCGGCCCAGGACCAGGGCGCGCGCTACATCCTGCAGGGCAACGGCTCGGGCCCGGCGCTCGCGATCATCGATGCGATCGAGAAGAACAACGCGCGCAACCCGGGCAAGGAACTGCTGTACCTGAACTACGCGGCGGTCGATCCCGACCTGACCAACAGCAAGTGCAGCTACTGGCATTTCCGCCTCGACGCCGACACCTCGATGAAGATGGAGGCGCTGACCACCTGGATGAAGGACCAGACGGACATCAAGAAGGTCTACATCCTCGGCCAGAACTACGCGCACGGCGTGCAGGTCAGCAAGTACGCCAAGGAGAACCTCAAGAACAAGCGGCCCGACATCCAGATCGTCGGCGACGACCTGCATCCGCTGGCCCAGGTGCGCGACTTCTCGCCCTACATCGCCAAGATCAAGGCCTCGGGCGCCGACACCGTGATCACCGGCAACTGGGGCTCCGACCTGTCGCTGCTGATCAAGGCCGCCAACGACGCGGGCCTCGACGTCAAGTTCCTGACCTACTACGCGCCCGGCGCCGGCACGCCCACCGCCATGGGCTCGGCCTCCGCGGGCAAGGTCTACACCGTGGCCTATGCCCACTACAACATGGGCGGCGACATCCAGCGCCTGCTCGGCGATTTCAAGAAGAAGATGAACGACGACCTCACGCAGGCGTCGATCTTCCATGCCTTCGCGCTGCTCGACAACGCCTTCGTCCAGACCAGATCGACCGACCCGGTCAAGGTCGCGGCCGCGCTCGAGGGCATGAAGTTCAAGAGCTTCAACGGCGAGGTCGAGATGCGCAAGACCGACCACCAGCTGCAGCAGGGCCTGTACATCGCGCGCTGGGAGAAGGCCAGCGCCAAGTACCCCTACGACGCCGAGAACACCGGCTACACCAACGTTCCCGTGAAGTACTACGAGTCGTACGTGGCGAGCACGCCGACGACCTGCCAGATGAAGCGCCCCTGAGGGTGTTCATGCGCATTTCCTACCCGGAGGTAGAAAAGCCTACCGACGGGTAGAAATTGGAGAAATGCGCTGTCGCCTGCGCGATAGAAACCGGGCTTCCCGGCACTCCCCTTACGGGCAATCCCTGAGGGGAGGGGCAGGGAACGCTTGTACGCTCGTGCAAGGCTTTTTTGATTCGGTTTGACCAGGAGATATAGATCGTGAAGTTCACTCTGAAAATCGCTACCGCAGCCATCCTTGCCGCAAGCGCCGCCGGCGCCCTGGCCCAGAAGGGTGAAACCGTCAAGATCGCATGGCTCGACCCGCTGTCGGGCCTGATGGCCGCGGTCGGCACGAACCAGCTCAAGACCTTCCAGTTCCTCGCCGAGGAATTCGACAAGAAGAACGCGGCCGGCGTGAAGTTCGAGGTCATCGGCATCGACAACAAGCTCAGCCCGCAGGAAACCACCGCCGCGCTGCGCTCGGCCATGGACCAGGGCGCGCGCTACGTGGTGCAGGGCAACGGCTCGGGCCCGGCGCTCGCGATCATCGACGCGCTCGAGAAGCACAACGCCCGCAACCCGGGCAAGGAAGTGCTCTACATCAACTACGCGGCGGTCGATCCCGACCTGACCAACAGCAAGTGCAGCTACTGGCACTTCCGCCTCGATGCCGACACCTCGATGAAGATGGAGGCGCTGACCACCTTCATGAAGGACCAGCCGGAGATCAAGAAGGTCTACCTGATCAACCAGAACTACTCGCACGGCCAGCAGGTCTCGAAGTTCGCGAAGGAAAACCTCAAGACCAAGCGCCCCGACGTCGAAGTCGTCGGCGACGACCTGCATCCGCTGGCCCAGGTGCGCGACTTCGCGCCCTACATCGCCAAGATCAAGGCCTCGGGCGCCGACACCGTGATCACCGGCAACTGGGGCTCCGACCTCGCGCTGCTGATCAAGTCGGCCAACGACGCCGGCCTCAACGTCAAGTTCTACACCTACTACGCCGTCACCAACGGCACGCCGACCGCCATGGGCGCGGCCTCGGACGGCAAGGTCTACCAGGTCGGCTACAGCCACTACAACGCGCCGGGCCCGGTCCAGCCGCTGATGGGCGAGTTCAAGAAGCGCTTCAACGACGACCTCTACACCACCGACATCTACACCGTCTACGCGATGCTCAGCGAAGCCTTCGTGCGCACCAAGTCGACCGAGCCGGTGAAGGTGGCCGCGGCGCTCGAGGGCATGAAGTTCAAGAGCTTCAACGGCGACGTCGAGATGCGCAAGGCCGACCACCAGCTGCAGCAGGGCCTGTGGATCACGCGCTGGCAGAAGGCCGACGCCAAGAACCCGTACAGCCCCGAGAACACCGGCTACACGCTGGCCCCGGTCAAGTACTACGAAGCCTACGTGGCGAGCACGCCCACCACGTGCCAGATGAAGCGGCCCTCCTGAACGCGGGACGCCCCTGAACGGTCGAGGCCCCGACTTCAACACTCGGGCCTTTTTCTTTTTCATGTGATCCGAAAGACCGATGAACGTCGAATTCTTCGTCATCTCGCTGCTCAACGGCGTGAGCTACGGCCTGCTGTTGTTCATGCTGAGCTCCGGCCTCACGCTGATCTTCAGCATGATGGGCGTGCTCGACTTCGCGCACGCCAGCTTCTACATGCTGGGCGCGTACATCGCCTACACGCTGTCGAACATCGTCGGCTTCTGGCCGGCGCTGTTCCTCGCGCCGCTGCTCGTGGGCGCGCTGGGCGCGGGCTTCGAGCGCTACTGCCTGCGGCGCGTGCACAAGTTCGGCCACGTGCCCGAGCTGCTCGTGACCTTCGGTCTTTCCTACCTGATCCTCGAGCTGGTGCAGCTGGTGTGGGGGCGCTCGACCGTGCCCTACGGCCTGCCGGCGCAGCTGCAGGGCCCGCTGTTCTCGCTCTACGGCACCCAGTTCCCCAAGTCGCGCTCCTTCATCATGCTGGTGGCGGTGCTGATGCTGGTGTCGGTGTGGCTGCTGCTCACGCGCACGCGCATCGGCCTCGTGATCCAGGCCGCGCTCAAGCATCCCGACATGGTCGAGGCGCTGGGCCACAACGTGCCGCGCGTGTTCATGCTGGTGTTCGGCGGCGGCGCCGCGCTTGCGGGCCTCGCGGGCGTGGTGGGCGGCAACACCTACGTCACCGAGCCGGCGATGGCGGGCTCGGTCGGCTCCATCATCTTCGTGGTGGTGGTGGTCGGCGGCATGGGCTCGCTGGCCGGCGCCTTCCTGGCCTCGCTGCTGATCGGCGTGATCCAGACCTTCGCGGTCGCCATGGACCAGTCGCTGGCGGGCGGACTGCAGGCGCTGGGCGTCGCGGTCAGCGACCAGACCTTCGGCTACGAGCTGCTCAAGCTCACCATCTCGCAGGTCGCACCGATCCTGCCGTACCTGTTCCTGGTCCTCATCCTGATCTTCAGGCCCAAGGGTCTGCTCGGCACCCGGGAGGACTGACGCCATGACATCGACCACGCAAGCTTCGCGCTACTACCGCTTCAAGCCCTGGAACATCGGGCGCTACCTGATCTGGGCGCTGTTCGCCATCGCCCTGATCGTCGCGCCGCACCTGTTCAAGAGCAGCCTGGCGCTGACCATGCTCTCGCAGATGGGCTACCTCATCGTCATCTGCCTGAGCTACAACATCCTGCTGGGGCAGGGCGGCATGTTGAGCTTCGGCCATGCCGTCTACGTCGGCCTGGGCTCGTTCATCGCGATCCACACGATGAACCTCGCGAGCAAGGGCGCGGTGCCGGTGCCGCTGGTGCTGATCCCGCTCGTGGGCGGACTGGCCGGCATGTTCTTCGCGATCCTGCTGGGCTTCGTCACCACGAAGAAGTCGGGCACCACCTTCGCGATGATCACGCTGGGCATCGGCGAACTGGTGGCGGCCATGGCGCTGATGTTCCCGAGCTTCTTCGGCGGCGAGGGCGGCATCACCACCGACCGCGTCTATGGCACGCCCTTCCTCGGCATGACCTTCGGGCCGCAGATCCAGGTGTACTACCTGATCGCGTTCTACTGCTTCGTGTGCACCGCGCTGATGTTCGCCTTCACCGGCACGCCGCTGGGTCGCATGCTCAACGCGGTGCGCGACAACCCCGAACGCGTGGAATTCATCGGCTACAACACGCAGCGCGTGCGCTACTTCGCGTTCATCATCGCGGGCTTCTTCGCCGGCATCGGCGGCGGCCTGGCCTCGATCAACTTCGAGATCGTGAACGCGGCCGACAGCCTCAACGCGGTGCGCTCGGGCGGCTACCTGCTGTTCACCTTCCTCGGCGGCGCGGTGTTCTTCTTCGGCCCGATGATCGGCGCGGTGCTGCTGGTGTTCGCCTCGATCCTGCTGTCGGAGCTCTCGAAGGCCTGGCAGCTGTACTTCGGTCTCGTGTTCGTGTTCATGGTGATGTTCGCCCCGGGCGGCATCGCGAGCCTGATCATGATGAACCTGCGCGTGGCCAAGTTCGGCAAGTTCGACCGCTTCTGGTGGCTCTACCTCGCGCTCGCCGCGGCGCTGGTGCCGGTGGTGATCGGCGCGGCCGCGCTGATCGAGATGATCTACCACATCCAGCTCAACGCGGCGATGGGCTCGCGGCTGAACTTCTTCGGCGTCTCGCTCGACACCGCGGGCATGGGCAGCTGGCTCGGCGCGGTCGCGATCCTGGCCATCGGCCTGGGCGCGCTCGAGGTCGCGCGGCGCCGCTTTGTGCGGGTCTGGGGCCAGGCGCAGGAAGAGATCGAAACGGAAATCAAGCGTCGGGAGGCGGCGTAACACATGAGCGCTGAATACGCACTGGAACTCAAGGCGCTGCGAAAGAACTTCGGCAAGACCGAGATCATTCGCGGCGTGGACCTCGCGGTGAAGGCCGGCGAGCGCGTGGCCGTCATCGGGCCGAACGGCGCGGGCAAGTCCACGCTGTTCAACCTGATCAGCGGCCGGCTCGCGCCCACCAGCGGCGAGGTGCTGCTCAACGGGCAGCGCATCGACGGCAGGAAGCCCTACGAGATCAACCGGCTGGGCCTCGCGCGCAGCTTCCAGATCACGAACATCTTCCCCAAGCTCAGCGTGTTCGAGAACCTGCGCTGCGGCGTGCTCTGGAGCCTCGGCTACAAGTACACCTTCCTGCGCTTCCTCTCGAACCTCGACGACGCGAATGCGCGCACCGAGGAACTGATCCGCCAGATCGGCCTGGAACGCAAGCGCGACGTGCATGCGGTGAACCTCACCTATGCCGAGCAGCGCGCGCTCGAGATCGGCGTGACCATCGCCGGCGGCGCCAACGTGATCCTGCTGGACGAACCCACGGCCGGCATGAGCAAGACCGAGACCTCGCACTTCATCGCGCTGATCAAGCACGTGACCACGGGCAAGACCCTGCTCACGGTGGAGCACGACATGGGCGTGGTGTTCGGCCTGGCCGACAAGATCGCGGTGGTTGTCTACGGCGAGGTGATCGCCTTCGACACGCCGGCGGCCGTGCGCGCCAATGCGCGCGTGCAGGAAGCCTATCTCGGTTCATCGGTCGCCGATGCGCAAGGGGCGGGACACTAAGATGCTGAAGCTTCACGACATCCACGCCTACTACGGCAAGAGCCATGTGCTGCATGGCGTTTCCTTCGACGTGCAGCCCGGCGAGATCGTCGCGCTGCTGGGCCGCAACGGCTCGGGCCGCTCGACCACCGCCAAGGCCATCATGGGCCTGGTGCATGCCGAGGGCACGCTGCGCTGGAAGGAGCAGGACATCCTGCGCAAGAAGGCCTACGAGATCGCCCACCTGGGCATCGGCTACGTGCCCGAGAACCGCGACATCTTCCCCAAGCTCACGGTGCACCAGAACCTGCTCTTGGGGCAGAAGGGCTCGGGCAAGGGCAGCCGCTGGCAGTTCGACGACATGTACGGCATGTTTCCGCGCCTCAAGGAGCGCCAGCACACCGAGGCCGGCGTGCTCTCGGGCGGCGAGCAGCAGATGCTCACGCTGTGCCGCACGCTGATGGGCGACCCCGACCTGATCATCATCGACGAGCCCACCGAGGGCCTGGCGCCGAAGATCGTCGAGCTCGTGGGCCAGTACCTGCGCACGCTCAAGGACAAGGGCATCTCGGTGCTGCTGATCGAGCAGAAGCTCACCATCGCGATGGCGATCTCCGACCGTGCGCTCGTCATGGGCCACGGCAGCATCGTGTTCGACGGCACGCCCGCGAGCCTGCGCGCGGACGGGGCGACGCGCAAGGAATGGCTCGAGGTCTAGACTAGGCTTTCGAAAACGCACCTCCGGACGCAGAGGACGCGAAGATCACGCGAAGGACGCGAAAGAGCAGCCAAATACTTGTTTGGGTTTTCTTTGGCGTCCTTCGCGGAACCTTCGCGTCCTCTGCGTCCGGCCCCGTTTTCACCCCTTGTCCCTCCAGCGACTGCGTGCCATTGTTGCGCCGCGCCAAAGGCCTAGAATCCCCGGAAAAAGAACACTCGTGCTTTTTCTTTTTCTCTTCACACACCAAGGAACGCAGCATGACGGCTGAATACAAAGTGCTCGGCGATGTCGCCGTGATCACCCTGACCAATCCCCCGGTCAACGGTCTCGGTTTCTCGACCCGCATCGGCATCACCGACGGCCTGTCGAAGGCCCATGCCGACGATGCCGTCAAGGCCATCGTCATCACCGGCGCCGGCAAGGCGTTCTCGGGCGGCGCCGACATCAAGGAATTCGGCACGCCCAAGGCACTGCAGGAGCCCAACCTGCTGAGCGTGATCCTCGCGCTCGAAGCCGCCACCAAGCCCATCGTCGCGGCCATCCACTCGGTGTGCATGGGCGGCGGCCTCGAGCTCGCGCTCGGCTGCCACTACCGCGTCGCGGCCCCGGGCACCAACGTCGCGCTGCCCGAAGTCAAGCTGGGCCTGCTGCCCGGCGCCGGCGGCACGCAGCGCCTGCCGCGCGTGCTCGGCGTGGAAACCGCCCTCAACATGATCGTGAGCGGCGAGGCCGTGAAGTCGGAGCTGCTCGCGAGCCTGCCGGGCCAGAAGCTGTTCGACAAGCTCGCCGCCTCGCCCGAGACCGTGTTCGACGAAGCCGTCGAGTTTGCCAAGGCCGCGGCCGCCAAGAGCGGCGACCTGCCGCTGGTGCGCAGCCTGCCGTGCAAGCACCCGCAAGGCGATGCCTACTTCCAGTTCACCAAGAACATGGTCGGCGGCATGTCGAAGAACTATCCGGCGCCGCTCAAGTGCATCGACGCCGTGCAGGCCGCGACCAAGCTCAAGTTCGACGAGGGCATGGCCGAGGAGCGCCGCCTGTTCACCGCGCTGATGTTCACGCCCGAGTCGCTGTCGCTGCGCCACCTGTTCATGGCCGAGCGCGCCGCCTCGAAGATCCCCGACGTGCCCGAGGACACGCCCAAGCGCGAGATCAAGACGGTCGGCGTGATCGGCGCCGGCACCATGGGCGGCGGCATCTCGATGAACTTCCTCAACGCGGGCATCCCCGTGAAGATCCTCGAGATGAAGCAGGAAGCGCTCGACCGCGGCATCGCCACCATCAAGAAGAACTACGAAGCCCAGGTCAAGAAGGGCAAGCTCAAGCAGGACAAGTACGAGCAGCGCATGGCGCTGTTGAGCACCACGCTGAGCTACGACGACCTGAAGGACGCCGACCTGATCATCGAAGCCGTGTTCGAGGAGATCGGCGTCAAGGAGAAGGTCTTCAAGGAACTCGACCGCGTCGCCAGGAAGGGCGCGATCCTGGCCTCGAACACCTCGACGCTCGACGTCGACAAGATCGCATCGTTCACCGAGCGTCCGCAGGACGTGGTCGGCATGCACTTCTTCAGCCCCGCCAACGTGATGAAGCTGCTCGAGGTGGTGCGCGGCAAGCAGACCGCCAAGGACGTGCTCGCCACGGTCATGGCCATCGGCAAGAAGATCAAGAAGACCTCGGTGGTCTCGGGCGTGTGCGACGGCTTCATCGGCAACCGCATGATCGAGCAGTACAGCCGCCAGGCCGGCTTCCTGCTCGACGAGGGCGCGACGCCGCAGCAGGTCGACAAGGCGATCGAGAAATTCGGCTTCGCGATGGGCCCGTTCCGCATGGGCGACCTGGCCGGCAACGACATCGGCTGGGCGATCCGCAAGCGCCGCGCCGTCGAGCGCGCCGACATGAAGTACAGCCGCACGGCCGACAAGCTCTGCGAACTGGGCCGCTTCGGCCAGAAGACCGGGGCAGGGTGGTACGACTACCAGGCCGGCAAGCGCGATGCGATCCCCTCGGAACTCGTCAACAAGATGATCGAGGACCACCGCAAGGAACTGGGCATCACGCCGCGCAAGATCTCCGACGAGGAGATCGTGCAGCGCCTGGTCTACGCGCTGGTCAACGAAGGCGCGCACATCCTCGAGGACGGCATCGCCTCGAAGTCGGGCGACATCGACATGGTCTACCTCACGGGCTACGGCTTCCCGATCTGGCGCGGCGGCCCGATGCACTACGCCTCGCAGGTCGGCCTGTACAACGTGGCCGAAACCATGAAGCGCTTCGCGAAGAACCCGCGCGACGACGCCGAGTTCTGGCAGCCCGCCGCGCTGATCCAGAAGCTCGTGGCCGAAGGCAAGTCCTTCGGTTGATGTCGCCGGATCTCGACCGCCCATGTTGAAACGCATCTTCCTGGGACTGCTGCTGGTGCTGGTCGCGCTGGCGGCGGTCGTGGCGGTCAAGACCTGGACCACGCCATCGCGCCAGCTCGCGGTGGCGCCGTCCCCCAAGCCCGAGATCGACCTGCAGGCCGCCGCCAAGCGGCTCGCGGGCGCGATCCCCATTCGCACGGTGTCCAGCCTCGACGACCCGGCCGCCAACCTGGCCGAGTTCGACAAGCTGCACGCCTACCTCGCGCAGAACTTTCCCAAGGTCCACGCCACCCTCAAGAAGGAAGTGGTGGGCCAGAAGGCGCTGCTCTACACCTGGACCGGCAGCGATGCCGCGGCCAAACCCATCGCGCTGATGGCGCACCAGGACATGGTGCCGATCGCTCCCGGCACCGAGAAGGCCTGGAGCGTCGACCCCTTCGGCGGCGAGATCAAGGACGGCTTCGTCTGGGGCCGCGGCACGCTCGACAACAAGGGCAACCTGTTCGCGCAGATGGAGGCCATCGAGCTGCTGATCGCGAGCGGCTTCCAGCCGAAGCAGACCGTCTACCTCGTGATGGGCGACGACGAGGAGGTCAGCGGCCTGCGCGGCGCGCTGCCGATCGCCGAGCTGCTCAAGTCGCGCGGCGTGAAGCTCGACTGGGTGCTCGACGAGGGCCTGCTGGTGCTCGACGGCGTGTTGCCGGGCCTGAGCAAACCGGCGGCGCTGATCGGCCTGGCCGAGAAGGGCTACGCCACCTTCTTCCTTTCGCTCGACACCGCGCCCGGCCACTCGTCGATGCCGCCCGCGCACAGCGCGATCGGCCGCCTGGGCGCGGCGCTCGCGAAGCTCGAGGCCCACCCGATGCCCGGCGGCATCCAGGGCGTGGCCGCCCAGATGTTCGGCACGCTCGCGCCCGAGATGAGCGGCATCAACCGCGTGATGCTGTCCAACCTCTGGCTCACGGCGCCGCTGGTCGAAGGCCAGCTGCAGAAGAGCCCGAGCAGCAACGCGATGCTGCGCACCACCACCGCGCTGACCATCGTGCGCGCCGGCAACAAGGACAACGTGCTGCCCGGCCGCGCCGAAGCCGCCGTCAATTTCCGCGTGCTGCCCGGCGACACCATCGACAGCGTCGAGGCCCACCTGCGCAAGCAACTGGGCGACGACGAGATCAAGATCAAGCGCTACCCCGGCAACTCCGAGGCCTCGCCGGTCTCGCCGACCGACAGCGCCGGCTACCGGACCATCGAGCGCTCGGTGCGCCAGTCCTTCCCCGACGCCGTCGTCGCGCCCGGCCTCATGACCGCGGCCACCGATTCGCGCCACTTCTCGATCCTGAGCGACGCGGTGTTCCGCTTCTCGCCCTTCCGCATGAAGAACGAGGATCTCGCGCGCTTCCACGGCACCAACGAACGCCTCGCGATCTCGAACTACGGCGAGATGATCGGCTTCTATCAGCAGCTGCTGCGCAACGCCTCCGGGGCGCAGCCCCAGTAACCCGGCTTTCCCTTCCATCTTCGAAAAGGACCTCACCATGACCAGCGCCGTCATCGTTTCCACCGCCCGCACGCCGCTCGCCAAGAGCTGGAAGGGTGCCTTCAACATGACGCACGGCGCCACGCTCGGCGGCCATGCGGTGCAGCATGCGATCGCCCGCGCCGGCATCGAGGCCGCCGAGGTCGACGACGTGATCATGGGCTGCGCCACGCCCGAGGGCGCGACCGGCTCGAACATCGCGCGCCAGATCGCGCTGCGCGCCGGCTGCCCGATCACCACCTCGGGCATGACCATCAACCGCTTCTGCTCCTCGGGCCTGCAGACCATCGCCACCGCCGCCCAGCGCGTCATCGCGGGCGAGGGCGACGTCTACGTGGCCGGCGGCGTCGAGAGCATCTCGTGCGTGCAGAACGAAGCCAACAAGCACATGCTGGCCGATCCCTGGCTCGTGAAGCACAAGCCCGAGATCTACTGGAACATGCTGCAGACGGCCGAGCAGGTCGCCAAGCGCTACAACATCGGCCGCGACGCCATGGACGAGTACGGCGCCGCGAGCCAGCAGAAGGCCACGGCCGCGCTGGAAGCCGGCCGCTTCAAGGACGAGATCGCGCCGATCACCGTGCTGGCCGGCGTGGCCGACCCGGTGCTGGGCCTGCGCACCAAGGAAGTCACGATCGAGAACGACGAAGGCATCCGGCCCGGCACCACCAAGGAAGGCATCAGCGGCATCCGCTCGGCCATTCCCGGCGGCCTGATCTCGGCCGGCAACGCCAGCCAGTTCTCGGACGGCGGCGGCGCCTGCGTGGTGGTCGACGAGAAGTACGCCGAGCGCAAGGGCCTGAAGCCGCTGGGCCGCTTCCTGGGCTTCGCGGTGGCGGGCTGCGAGCCCGACGAGATGGGCATCGGCCCCGTGTTCGCGATCCCCAAGGTGCTCAAGCGCCTGGGCCTGACGGTCAACGACATCGACCTGTGGGAACTCAACGAAGCCTTCGCGGTGCAGGTGATCTACTGCCGCGACAAGCTCGGCATCCCGGCCGACCGCCTCAACGTGGACGGCGGCGCCATCGCCGTGGGCCACCCCTACGGCGTGAGCGGCCAGCGCCTCACCGGCCATGCGCTGATCGAAGGCAAGCGCCGCGGCGCGAAGAAGGTCGTGGTCACGATGTGCATCGGCGGCGGCATGGGTGCCGCGGGCGTGTTCGAGGTGATCTGAGCTTCGTCCTGAACCGCTGAATTCGGACTTCCGAACGCAGAAGTCGCGAAGGTTACGCAGAAGTCGCAGAAGAGAAACCAGAATTTTCATTGGTTTTTCTCTGCGACTTTTTCTTGGCTTTCCGCGCCTTCCGCGCTCGCTGTCCGACCCCGATCCCGCTTTCCTGGAACCCACCATGAGCCTGCGTCCCACCCTCGATTTCCTGCTCTACGACTGGCTGCATGCCGAAACGCTGGCCTCGCGCGAACGCTTCGCCGACCACTCGCGCGAGACCTTCGACGCGGTGCTCGACACCTGCGAGCGCATCGCGCGCGAGAAGTACGCGCCGTTCAACCGCACCGTCGACACGCAGGAGCCGCATTTCGACGGCGAGAAGGTGATCCTGCCGCAGGCCACGCACGACGCGCACAAGGCCTTCGTCGAATCGGGAATGATGAGCGCGGCGCAGGACTACGACATCGGCGGCATGCAACTGCCCTACACGGTGCAGGCCGCGGCCAACAGCTTCTTCGCGATGGCCTCGGTGAGCATCGGCTCGAACATGCTGACCAGCGGCAACGCCAACCTGCTGCTGGTGCACGGCACCGATGCGCAGAAGGAAGTGTTCGCCAGGAACGAGTTCTCCGGGCGCTGGGCCGGCACCATGTGCCTGTCGGAGCCGCAGGCCGGCTCCTCGCTGAGCGACGTGGCCACGCGCGCCGTGCCCGACGGCGACGGTTTCCAGGACGACCCGCTGGGCCCGCGCTACCGGCTCACGGGCAACAAGATGTGGATCTCCTCGGGCGACCACGAGCTGACCGAGAACATCGTGCACATCGTGCTCGCCAAGATCCCCGACGAGAACGGCAAGCTGGTGCCGGGTACGCGCGGCATCTCGCTGCTTCATCGTGCCCAAGCGCATGGTGAACACGCAGGGCGAGCTCACGGGCGAGCGCAACGACGTGGCGCTCGCGGGCCTCAACCACAAGCTGGGCTGGCGCGGCACCACCAACACGCTGCTGAACTTCGGCGAGGGCAAGTACCCGGTCGGCGGCAAGGCCGGCGCGGTGGGCTACCTGGTCGGCGCGCCCGGCAAGGGCCTGCACTGCATGTTCCACATGATGAACGAGGCGCGCATCGGCGTCGGCACCGCCGCCACCATGCTCGGCATGGCCGGCTATTACGCCTCGCTCGACTATGCCGAGAGCCGGCCACAGGGCCGTCTCGTGAAGAAGCCCGAGGGCGGCGAGGCCAAGGTGGTCAAGGATTCGGCGGGCCCGCAGGTGCGCATCATCGAGCACGCCGACGTGCGCCGCATGCTGCTGGCGCAGAAGGCCGATCGCGAAGGCGCGCTGGCGCTCGAGCTGTACTGCGCGCGGCTGGTCGACGAGCAGAAGACCGGCAACGCGCAGGCCGCCGACGACGCGCGCCTGCTGCTCGAAGTGCTGACCCCGATCGCCAAGAGCTGGCCCAGCGAATGGTGCCTCGAGGCCAACTCGCTCGCGATCCAGGTGCACGGCGGCTACGGCTACACGCGCGACTTCCCGGTCGAGCAGTACTGGCGCGACAACCGCCTCAACATGATCCACGAGGGCACGCACGGCATCCAGGCAGCCGACCTGCTGGGCCGCAAGGTGCTGATGGAAAAGGGCCGCGGCCTGCAGCTGCTGGCCGGCCGCATGACCGAGACCATCGGCCGCGCCGCCCAGGTGCCCGCGCTCGCCGCCCACGCCAAGGCGCTGGGCGAGGCGCTGCAGCGCGTGGGCAGCGCCACCGAGGCCGCCTGGTCCACCGGCGACCCGGCCGAGGCGCTGGTGAACGCGGTGCCGTACATGCAGGCCTTCGGCCACACGGTGCTGGCCTGGCTGTGGCTCGACGTGGCGCAGCGCGCGCTCGAACTCGACCCGGCGCAGGCCGCGCCCGCGACTGCTGGCAAGATGGCGGCCGCGCGCTATTTCTTCACTACGAGCTGCCCGAAGAACGGCGCCTGGCTCAACGTGGTCGAGAGCCGCGATCCGACCTGTACCGCCTTGCCCGAAGAGGCATTCTGATGCCCTCCATTGCCATGACCCCTCCCACTCCCGCCAAGCCTCCGAAACCGCATGCCACGCTCGAGAAGTGGATCTGGATCCTGATCTACGGCGGCCTGTTCCTCATCGTCCTGGGCATCGCCACCGGCCGCACCGAGCCGGCCACCGGTTGGGCCATGGCCGTGCCCGGCGGCATCGCGACCGTCGTGGGCTTCGTGCTGATCTACGTGCGCTCGCGCATGAACGACAAGTAAGGAGCCAAGCCATGCTCAGGCACATCGTGATGTGGAAGTTCAAGGAACACGCCGAGGGCGCCGACAAGGCCGCCAACCTCGCCAAGGCCAAGGCGCTGCTCGAGGCCTGCGCGACGCTGTCTCCGGCACCGCGCGCTTCGAGGTCGCGCTGGCCCAGCCGGGCCTGGAAGCCACCTACGACCTGATCCTCAACTCGGAATTCACCGACGCCGCCGCGCTCGCGGCCTATGCCGAGCATCCGCAGCACGTCGCGCTCAAGCCCTTCATCGGCGCCGTGCGCGAAGCGCGCCAGCGTATGGATTACGAGCTCTGACCCCCGAACACCACCGACACCCGGAGACATTCCCGATGACCGCACGCACCACCCAGCAACTGTTCGACCTTCGCGGCAAGACCGCGCTCATCACCGGCGGCTCGCGGCGGCCTGGGCCTGCAGATGGCCCATGCGCTCGGCGAGGCCGGCGCGAAGATCATGCTGAGCTCGCGCAAGGCCGACGATCTCGAGCAGGCCGCGGCCGAGCTGCAGGCCGCCGGCATCGACGCGCGCTGGATCGCCGCCGACTGCGCGAAGGAGGAGGACACCCGTCGCCTGGCCGAGGAAACGCTGCAGCGCCTGGGCGCGATCGACATCCTCGTGAACAACGCCGGCGCGAGCTGGGGTTCGCCGGCCGAGAGCCACCCGGTCGAGGCCTGGGACAAGGTGATGAACCTCAACGTGCGCGGCGATTTCATCCTGTCGCAGCACGTGGCCAACCAGTACATGATCCCAAGAAGAGCGGCCGCATCATCAACATCGCCTCGATCGCGGGCCTCAACGGCAACCCGCCCGAGATGCAGACCCTGGCCTGACAACACCTCCAAGACCGCGGTCATCGGCTTCACGCGCACGTTGGCGGCCGAATGGGGCAAGTACAACATCACCGTCAACGCGATCTGCCCGGGCTTCTTCATGACGAAGATGGCGGCCGGCCTGATCAAGTCGCTGGGCGAGGAGAAGATGGCCGCGCAGGCGCCGCTGGGCCGCCTGGGCGACGACGAAGACCTCAAGGGCCTGACGCTGCTGTACGCGAGCGATGCCGGCAAGCACATCACCGGCCAGTGGCTGGCGGTCGACGGCGGCGTGAGCGTGGTTCTCGGCGCGGCCTGAACACGTTCTGAAGCAATGACCCAAGACTCCGACGACATCAACATCTGCTCGTACACGAGCCAGATCCCGTTCGCGCGCCACCTGGGCTTCGAGCTCGTGAAGTTCGAGAACGGCGAATCCGAGATCCGCTACACGGCCAAGCCCGAGCACCTCAACACCTTCGACGTGACGCACGGCGGCGCCTGCATGACCTTGCTCGACATCAGCATGGCCGCGGCCGCGCGCAGCGTGACACCCGAGACCGGCGTGGTCACGATCGAGATGAAGACCAGCTTCATGCAGCCCTCGGTCGGCCCGCTGCACGCGCGCGGCACGCTGATCCACCGCACCGCCACGCTGGCCTTCACCGAGGCCAAGATCTACGACGAGCAGGAGCGCGTGTGCGCCCGATGCCACCGGCACCTTTAAGTACGTGAAGCGCCGGCTGCCGACCGGTCCGGCGAGCGCCAACGCGATGCGCCCGCCGTCGACCGACTGACGGCGAACAGTCCAGGGGCGGCGGACCGCGTTCCGCCGCCGCAGTCCGAAGGCGCCTCGCGCGCCGCCAACCAGCTTCCAGGAGAACCGACCATGCCGACCAACAAGCAGCAGATCCTCGACAACCGCCCCGAGGGCGAAGCCGTCGCAAGCAACTTCAAGCTCGTGACCGCGGAAACCCCGGCGCTCAAGGACAACCAGGTGCTGGTGCGCCACCACTGCATGAGCCTCGACCCCTGACATGCGCGGGCGCATGAACGACGCCAAGAAGCTATGCCCAGCCGCAGCCGCTGAGCCAGGTGATGCAGGGCGGCACCGCGGGCGAGGTGGTCGAGAGCAAGCATCCGAAGTACGCCGTGGGCGACAAGGTGGTGGGCTTCGGCGGCTGGCAGGAGTACAGCGTGGTCGATGCCTCGCAGCCCGGTGCGCTCAAGAAGGTCGACACCACCCACGTGCCGCTGTCGCACTACCTGGGCGCGGTCGGCATGCCGGGCGTGACCGCCTGGTACGGCCTGGTCAAGATCATCGCGCCCAAGGCCGGCGAGACCGTGGTCGTCACGGCCGCCAGCGGTGCCGTGGGCAGCGCCTTCGGCGCGCTGGCCAAGGCGCGCGGCTGCCGCGTGGTGGGCATCGCGGGCGGGCCCGACAAGTGCAAGTACGTGACCGACGAGCTCGGCTTCGACGCCTGCATCGACTACCGCCAGCATCCCGACGTCAAGACCATGAGCGCGGCGCTCAAGGAAGCCTGCCCGACGGCATCGACGGCTACTTCGAGAACGTCGGCGGCTACACTTCTTCGACGCCGTGCTGCTGCGCACCAACGCCTTCGCGCGCGTGGCGCTGTGCGGCATGATCGCGGGCTACGACGGCCAGCCGCTGCCGCTCGCGAACCCCGCGCTGATCCTGATCAACCGGCTCAAGGTCGAGGGCTTCATCGTCAGCGAGCACATGGAGGTGTGGCCCGAGGCGCTGGCCGAGCTCGGCGCGCTGGTGGGCAGCGGCAAGCTCAAGCCGCGCGAGTCGATCGCGCAGGGCATCGAGGCCGCGCCCGAGGCCTTCCTGGGGCTGCTCAAGGGCCGCAACTTCGGCAAGCAGCTGGTCAAGCTGATCTGAGGCACTGAAAAAACGCGAAGGAGCCGGCCATGGACGCGACCCACGAGGTATTCAACCAGCCGGCGCCACTGGCCGGCTACAACCTCTTCGACACCAACCGGCCCCTGCGCGATGCGTTGAACTTCAATGCGCCGCAACTGCCGACCGATGCGTTGCGGCAACTGGGCGAAACGCTGGGCTCGGCCGACATGCAGACCCATGCGCGGCTGGCCAATGTGCACACGCCCGAGCTGCGCACGCACGACCGCTTCGGGCGGCGCATCGACGAGGTCGAGTTCCATCCGAGCTACCACCTGCTGATGAAGGCGGCGGTGGGCGCGGGCCTGCACGGCACGCCGTGGCGCGCCGAGCCCGGCGCGGCCGCGTCGCCCCATGTGCTGCGCGCCGCGGGCTTCATGCTCTTCACCGAGCTCGAGCCCTCGATGCTGTGCCCGATCTCGATGACCTACGCGGCAACGCCCGCGCTGCGCGACAACGCGGCCGTGCATGCCGACTGGGGCGCGAAGCTCGGCAGTCTCGTGTACGACCCCGCGCTCAAGCCGGTGGCCGACAAGGCCGGCGTGACCATGGGCATGGGCATGACAGAGAAGCAGGGCGGCTCCGACGTGCGGGCCAACACCACCAAGGCCGTGCGCGCGGACAGCGATGGCTGGGGCGAGCGCTACGAGATCACGGGCCACAAGTGGTTCTTCTCGGCGCCGATGTGCGATGCCTTCCTGGTGCTGGCGCAGGCGCCGGCCGGGCTCAGCTGCTTCTTTCCTGCCGCGCGTGCTGCCCGACGGCACGCGCAACGCGATCCGCATCCAGCGCCTGAAGGACAAGCTCGGCAACAAGGCCAATGCCAGTTCCGAGGTCGAGTTCCACGGCGCCAGCGCCTGGCTGGTGGGCGAGGAGGGGCGCGGCATTCCGCAGATCCTAGAGATGGGCACGATGACGCGGCTGGACTGCGCGCTCGGCACCAGCGGGCTGATGCGCCAGGCGCTCGCGCTGGCTTTGAACCACACGGCGCAGCGCAGCGCCTTCGGCAAGCCGCTGATCGCGCAGCCGCTGATGCAGAACGTGCTGGCCGACATGGCGCTCGAGAGCGAGGCCGCCACCGCGCTCGCGATCCGCCTCGCGCGTGCCTTCGACCGGCCCGCCGACGAGCACGAGCGCCTGATGGCGCGGCTCCTGACGCCGGTCGCCAAGTTCTGGATCTGCAAGCGCGGCAGCCTGCTGGGCCAGGAGGCGATGGAATGCCTGGGCGGCAACGGTTACGTGGAGGAGGGCGGGGAGGGCGTGATGGCGCGCGTCTACCGCGAGATGCCGCTCAACTCGATCTGGGAGGGCGCGGGCAACATCATGGCGCTCGACCTGCTGCGCGGCCTGCGCAAGGGCGACGCGGTGGCGGCGCTGGCGCACGAACTGGCGCCCGCGCGCGGCCAGCATGCGGCGCTCGACCGCCTGGCCGACGCGCTGCCCGCGCGCATCGAGGCGATGGCCTCCGAGGTCGAGGCGCGTCGTCTGGCACAGGACGTGGCGCTGGCCGTGCAGGCTTCGCTGCTCGCACAGACCGCGCCGCCAGCGGTGGTGGGCGCGTTCTGCGCCTCGCGCCTGGGCGGCGACTGGGGCCATGCCTTCGGCACGCTGGGCGCGGGCACCGATTTCGATGCGATCGTGCGGCGCGCGCAGCCGGTCTAGAAGAACACTGTCTCCCTCTCACAAGGAAAAACCACGATGGCCGATCTGATCCTGCACCACTACGCCACTTCTCCCTTCTCGGAGAAGGTGCGCCTGATCCTCGGCGCCAAGGCGCTGCCGTGGAAGTCGGTCTTCATCCCGCCGATCATGCCCAAGCCCGACGTGGAGGTGCTCACGGGCGGCTACCGCAAGACGCCGTTCCTGCAGATCGGCGCCGACATCTACTGCGACAGCGCGCTGATCGCCGACGTGCTGGAGCACCTGCAGCCCGCGCCCACGCTGTACCCCGAGCCCGAGAAGGGCATGTCGCGCATCCTCGCGCAGTGGGCCGACACCACGCTGTTCTGGGCGGCGATGGCCTGGAACCTGCAGCCCAAGGGCGCGGCCGAGGTGTTCGCCAAGGCGCCGCCCGAGGCCGCCAAGGCCTTCGGCGAGGACCGCGCGAAGATGAGCGCCGGCAACATGACGCGGCTGCGCCCGGCCGATGCCACCAGCGCCTACAAGTCGTACCTGCGCCGGCTGTCCGACATGCTCGACGACAAGCCCTTCCTGCTCGGCGAGGTGCCCAGCATCGCCGACTTCTCGGCCTATCACCCGCTCTGGTACACGCGCCGCATCGAGGCGGTGAAGGGCATCCTCGACCTCACGCCCGCGGTGGTCGACTGGATGAACCGCATGGCGGCCATCGGCCATGGCACGCCCGAGAAGTTCGGCGCCGACGAAGCCATCGCCGTGGCCAAGGCCGCGACGCCGCATTCGCTGCTGACCGACAGCACCTTCCAGGACGACCACGGCATTCCGCTGGGCAGCGCCGTCACCCTGCGCGCCGAGAGTTTCGGGCTCGAGGAAACGCCGGGCATCCTGGTGGCGGCCACGCGCACCCACTACTCGCTGGAACGCACCGGCGAGCGCACGGGGCGGGTGCATGTGCACTTCCCGCGCATCGGCTATGTGCTGAAGAAGGCCGAGGGCTGAATCCGCCGGGCCGACCGAGCGCCGGCCCGGCGGTCCCGGTCAGTTCACCGTGTGCGAGCCCAGGCCGTCCGAGGTGTTGATCGGGAAACCGTCCCACTGCTGCGCCGGATCGAAGGGCAGCAACGGATTGCGGTCGCCGGCCTTGACGGCGGGCTTGCGGCGCAGCGTCTGGTCGAGCGTGCTCACGCTGCCGCTCTTCCATTCGGCGCCGGGGTCCACGCCGACCTGGCCAATGCGGTCGATGACCGTGCCCGACTTCTCGATCGTCAGCGCATCGTCGCCGTTGTAGTTGACCACGCTGCTGACGAGCGAACCCGCGGGCTTGAAGGGGGCAGTGGCGCCGCTGTTCGACAGCACCAGCGTCGCGCCCGCGGCCAGCGTGCCGCTCGAGCACCTGGGTGTTGGTCGCGGTGCTCGCGCCGTTCGAGTACAGCTTGACGGTGTAGAGGCTCAGATCCAGCGCCGCCGCGGTCGGGTTGTAGAGCTCGATCGCCTTGTTGTTCGAGCTGCCCTCGATGTACTCACTGAAGAACAGGTCGGGCGCGCCGGGCGGAACCACCACGATCTTGCTGACGGCGACGGTTCCGGAGCGCGTGGCCGTCTGGCCCGCCGAGTTGGTCAGCGTGATGACGACGTCGAAGCTGCCCGCGGCCGCGTAGGTATGGGTCACCGTGCCGGCGCCCGGCGCGGTCGTCGGTGCGCTGCCATCGCCCCAGTCGACCGAGAGCGAAGTCAGGGTGGCGCTGCCGCCGGGCAGGGCTTCGGTGATCGTCACGCCGTAGCTTTCGCCGGCCCTGGCGGTCGCGGGGATCGTGCCGCCGAGGATCGGCAGCGTCACCGCCGCATCGGCCGCGAGGTTCAGCCCCACCAGCACCGGGTCGTGGTCCGAGGCGCGGAACGGCGTCGGCGCATAGCGGTCGTCGGTCGTGAAGTCGGTGTTGTAGTCGAGCGCGGTCGGCTCGTCGGCATTGATGTGCCACACGCCCACGCCCGCGACCTGCGCGGCCAGCGAGCCCGAGGCATAGGCATGGTCGAGCGCGCCGGTCTCGCCGCCGAACACGTAGGTATAGCGGTCGTTGGCGGGCATGCGCTTGAGCAGGCTCTCGTTGCCGGCCGACTCGAGCACCTTCGTCGGGTCCTCGAGCAGGTAGCTGTTGAAGTCGCCCATCATCAGCACGTCGGCTTCGCCCTGCGCCTTGAGCTTGGCGACGAAGCTGTTGAGCGCCGTCGCCTGTTTCGTGCGCGCGAGGTTGAAGCAGCCCTGGCCCAGGTCGATGTCGCCCGTGCCCGGGCAGCTGCCCTTGCTCTTCAGGTGATTGACCACGAACCAGAAGCCGCCGTGGTTGCCCACCGCGCTGAAGCGCTGCGCCAGCGGCGGCCGGCCGCTGGGCGCGACGTACTCCGTGAGGTCGGTGCCGGTGGGGAACACCAGGCCGCCGACACGCTGCACCTTCGCGGGCTTGTAGAGGATGTCGACCTTGATCGCGTCGGTGCCGAAGCTGCCGCTGCGCACCGAGGCGTAGGTGCCCGCGCCCAGTTTGGCATTGAGCGCGGCCACGAGGTTGTCGGTCGCCACGTCGGTGTTCTGGATCTCCATCAGGCCGATCACGTCGGCATCGAGGCCCGCGATGGCGGCCACGATCTTGGCCTGCTGGCGGTCGAACTCGGCGCGGTTGTTGGCGCCGCGGCAGTTGCCCGCGCTCGGGGCCTCGCTGCCCAGCGTGCAGCCCTGGCCGGTCTGGCCCGCGGCGTTCTCGCCGTTCTGGAAGGTGGTGAAGTAGTTCAGCACGTTGAGGCTCGCCACCTTCAGCGCGCCGCCGACCGCGGGCGCGGTGGCCGGGCGCGGATTGGCCTGCGCGAAGCTGGTCGCCTCGGTCGGCTGGATCCGGTAGGCCGCGAAGTTGTGGCTCAGGATGCCCGTGACCTTCTGCGTCGTGTCGCCCATGCGGCGCGTGCCCTCGTTGCCGGCCGCGCTCAGGTAGGGAATGGGGTTCGGGTTCTGGCGCGAGCCGCCGTCGTCGAGCACGATGCGCGCGAGCAGGTTCTGTTCGTGCGTCGCGGCCGCATTGCCGTTGGTGGGATTGAACTGGCGTCCGTTGAGCGCCAGCACCAGTTGGCCGTAGCGGCCCAGCTCGAACAGCTCCGACACGGCCAGCGGCTGCGCGATCTCGACCAGCATGCCTTCGTAGCGCTCGAGCGTGGATTCGTCGGCCACGGGCAGCGTGATCGGCGTCGGCGCGATCGCGAGGCCCGAGCCGCAGATGGAAACCGCCACGGGCTTGTCGCTGCTGCCCGCGATCTGCGTGAGGCTGTCGGGCTTGGCACCCGCACCCGCGGTCTGGCCGAACTCGGTGACCGTGCCCGAGACCTGCACGTAGTCGCCGACCGCCACGCGCGTGGCGTTGGCTGGCGCATAGACGAAGAGGCCTTCGGAGGTCAGCGGATCGGCATCGGGCACGCGCGACTGCACGAAGAAGCCGTTGAGCCGGGGATCGCCGGTGCCGGTGGCCTGGAAGTCGCCGACCACCACGCCGCGCACGGTCACGGCCTGCTCGGCCATCGGGCTCAGGTGGCCCGTGCCCTGCACGGCGGGAATGGCCGCGAGCGGCGCATCGGCCGGAATCGCGGCGGCGCAGGTCGGTGCCGGCGGCGGTGGCTGCACGGGCGGCGGCGCGGTGTCGGTGGGCGGCGGGGGGACGAAGGGGAAGACACCTCCGCCGCCACCGCCGCCGCCGCACGCGCTCAACGCGACGACCGCTGCGAGTACCAAAGTTCGGAGTTGCCAGGCCGGCCTCGGCACTGCGTGGATCATGGGTGTTCTCTCGATGGATGAAGGACCGGCGAGCGGGCTGCGGCGGTTTATAGGCAGCTTGTATGTAGCTTCGGAGACATCCTTCGGCCCCGTCGGCCCATGCGTAAACCAAAGGCTTCGCGCTGCGTCGCACGAACGACAGCCGCGTGCGCGCCGACGCGCTCTAATGCTCGGCGCAGAGCCATTCCAAAGGAACGTATCCAATGATTCAGGACTTCAAGGGCAAGACCGCCGTGCTCACCGGCGCGGGCTCGGGCTTCGGACTCGAATGCGCGCGCATCGGCGCGGCGCGCGGCATGAACCTCGTGCTGGTCGACGTGCAGCAGGACGCACTCGACAAGGCGCAGGCCGAGATGGAAGCGGCCGGCGCGCAGGTGCTGGCGCGCAAGGTCGACGTGTCGGACGCGGCGCAGATGGAAGCGCTGGCTGCCGCCGTGAAGGAGCGCTTCGGCGCGCCGCACTTCGTCTTCAACAATGCCGGCGTGGGCGCGGGCGGCCTGGTGTGGGAGAACACCGTGGCCGACTGGGACTGGGTGCTCGGCGTCGACCTCTGGGGCGTGATCCACGGCGTGCGCCTGTTCGTGCCGATGATGCTCGAGGCCGCCGCGAAGGACCCCTTGTACCGCGGTCACGTGACCAACACCGCGAGCATGGCCGGCCTGCTGACGCCGCCGAACATGGGCATCTACAACGCCGCCAAGGCCGCGGTCGTGAGCCTCACCGAGACCATGTACCAGGACCTGAACCTGGTCACCGACCAGATCGGCGCCAGCCTGCTGTGCCCGTACTTCGTGCCCACCGGCATCACCAGCAGCGAACGCAACCGGCCCGACGCGCCCGCGCAGAGCGAACTCACCAAGAGCCAGCTGATCGGCCAGGCCATGAGCAACAAGGCGGTGAGCAGCGGCAAGATCACGGCGGCCGAGGTCGCGGCCAAGGTCTTCGAGGCGATCAGCGACAACCAGTTCTACGTCTTCAGCCATCCGAAGGCGCTGGGCAACGTGCGCAGCCGCATGGAGAACATCGTCTCGATCACCAACCCCGCGGACCCCTTCCTCGAGCGGCCCGAGATCGGCGCCAAGCTGCGCGAGCAGCTGCGCGCGCCTTGAATTCGGACGGCCGAACGCAGAAGGAATACCAAGGAGCGCAGAAGTCGCAGAAGAACATCCATTTTTTGGTTGTTCCTTCTGCGACTTCTGCGAAACTCTTCGCGTCCTCTGCGTCCGGCTGCCCGCTCCCGCTTTCAGCCCGCGGCCTGCCGCAGCGCCACCGTCACCAGCACCGCCGACGACAGCGTGGCCGCGGCGGTGCGCACGCTGTTCCACAGGGTCCAGGTCTCGAGGTAGCTGTGCCACGGCACCTCGGTGGGCGCGGCGGCCAGCTGGTCGTTGAGCGGCACGTTGAAGACCATGGTCACGCCGAAGCAGCCGACCAGGTAGAGCAGGGCGCCCAGCAGCACCAGCTGCGAGTCGGTCTGCGCGATCGAGAACAGCGACCAGATGGCAAGCCCGATGCCGAGCACCGCCGTGCCCATGAACAGCACCATGAAGCTCGGCGTGATCACCGTCACGTTGATCGCGTTCATCGCGCGCATGCCCTCGGCCGGCGGCACGCGCGCCAGCGCGGCCATGATGAAAGACGAGAACGCGTAGAACATGCCGGCGACCAATGCGCTCGACAGCGCGCCGGCCAGCACCAGCGCGGTCAGCAGCTTGCCGCTCACGACGCGGCTCCCCAGACGCCGGTGGGCGCGGTGCGCGCGAGGTAGTCGGCGAAGCTGCGCGGCGGCCGGTCCAGCGCGCGCTGCACGCCGTCGGCCACCGGCGTGTTGCGCCCGTCGAGCACGGTCTTGAACAGGTAGATCACGAGCCACGCGAGATCGCTCGGCAGGCCGGCCTGGCCCAGCGCGGCGGCGTAGTCGTCCATGGTCACGATGCGGCATCCGATGCCGCGCTGCGCGGCCTGGCCGATGCGGCGTATCGCCTCGGGGAAGTCCAGCGCCTCGGGGCCGGTCAGTTCGTAGAGCTGGCCGCCATGGCGCCCGCCCTCGGGATCGAGCAGCGCGGCGACCGCGATCTCCGCGATGTCGTCGGCATCGACGAAGGGCTCGGGCGCGAGGCCCTCGGGCAGCGTGATCTCGCCGGCGACGATCTCCTCGAGGAAGTAGTTCTCGCTGAAGTTCTGGAAGAACCAGCTGGCGCGCACGATGGTCCAGTCGAGCGCGCTGGCGCGCAGCGCGTTCTCGGCGTCCTCGGCCTCGGGCTCGCCGCGGCCCGAGAAGCACGGTCTTGCGCACGCCGGCCTGCGCGATCGCCTCGCAGAACGCGCGCACGGTCTCGACCGCGCCGGGCACGCAGAGGTCGGGCTGGTAGGCGATGTAGACCGCGCGCACGCCCTCGAGCGCCGGGCCCCAGGTGGCGCGGTCGTTCCAGTCGAAGGCGGGGCGGGCGTTGCGCGAGCCGGCGCGCACCGCATGGCCGGCGGCCTGCAGCAGGGCCATGACGCGCGCGCCGGTCTTGCCGTGGGCGCCCAGTACGAGAATGGGTCTTGCGTCGTCGCGCGCCTGCGACCGGGTCTGATCGATTGCCATCGGGGACTCCTTGGGTTAATGTGAGGATTGCTCATGTAAAAAATGATATTCCCTCACATTTCGAGCGTCAACCGTTTTTTCGAGTCGTCCCCGCCATGAACCAGATCGCCACCGCCACCCCGGGCGCCCGCAAGAACCCCACGCAGGAGCGCAGCAAGGCGCGCGTCGAGCTGATCCTCGAATGCGCCTCGGCGCTGATCGAGCACGGCGGCAGCGACGCACTGAAGATCGAGCGAGGTGGCCGCGCGCGCCGGCATTTCGATCGGCTCGCTCTACCAGTACTTCCCCGACAAGAGTTCGCTGATCCGCGTGCTGGCCGAGCGCATCAACCTGCACAGCCGCGGCTGCATCGAGGAGGGGCTGCGCGAGGTGCACGACCTTGCGAGCCTGCGGCTAGCGTTCTCGGCGCTGGTCGACCGCTATTTCGAGATCGTCAGCGCGCGGCCCGTGATGCGCGACATCTGGAGCGGCATGCAGGCCGATCGGCAACTGCTCGGGCTGCAGATCGCCGAGAGCCGCATCGCCGGCGGCATGCTGGCCGAGGCGATGCGCAAGGTGCACGGCGATGCGCAGCGCGAACGCATCGCCGAGATCGAACAGTCCGCCTTCCTGATCTGGGAGCTCGGCGAGGCCACGATCCGCCTCGCGATCGGCGTGGCGCCGGCAGAGGGCGCGGCGCTGGTCGCGGCCTACAAGCGCATGGCGCTGCGCGAGATCGCCGAGCCCTTCGAGGATTGATCAGCCGGCCTGGGACACGATCCAGTCCCAGACCGCGCGCACGGCAGGCTCGTCCTCGCGCCCGCTCGCGGTGGCGAGGAAGTAGCGCCCGGTATCGAGCGCCGGCCCGAAGAGCTGCACCAGCGCGCCGCTGCGCAGCTCCTCGGCCGCGAGCGTAAGGCTCAAGAGCGCCACGCCATGGCCGCCGAGCGCGGCCAGGATCGCATGGGTCTCGTCGGAGAACGAGAGCTCGGCCTCCTGCGCGGTTGGCGCGGCCGGCGCGGCCTGCTTCGCCGAGCGGCCGCGCGGCGGTGCCAGCCCCGCTTCCTCGAACCAGCGCGGCCACAGCGCCGGCGCATGGGCCTGCGGCTGCCAGTCGCAATGGATCAGCCGGTGCCGCGCCAGATCCTCCACGCGCGCCAGCCCGAGCATCGGGCTGCACAGCGGCGCGTAGCGCTCGGGCATCAGCGCGCGCGCCGCCAGGCCTGGCCAGCGGCCGCTGCCCAGGCGCACCGCGATGTCGGCCTCGCCGCGCGCGAGGTCGACCACGGTGTCGCTCGCATGCAGCCGCAGCTCGATGCCGGGGCAGGCCGCGCGAAAGGCCGCCATGCGCGGGATCACCCAGCGCGCGGCGAAGGCGGTGTTGGTGCTCAGCGTCACGGCCTGCGTCGCGGCCGGCCGGCGCAGCCGCTCGACGCCGGCCTCGAGCGCGTCGAAGCCCTGGCGCAGGTCCTCGAACAGCCGCGCGCCCGCGGGCGTGAGCGCCAGTTGCCGCGTGAGGCGGCGAAACAGCGGCTGGCCCAGCGTGTCCTCGAGCGCGCGCACCTGGTGGCTGATGGCCGAGGGCGTGACCGACAGCTCGTGCGCCGCGCGCAGGAAGCTGCCATGCGCCGCCGCGGCCTCGAAGGCGCGCAGCGCGAGCAGCGGCGGCAATCGCCGAGGCGCCCTGACGGATGAGTCTGGCTCTTTCATTGGAGGAAAAACGATCGTTTGTGATGCCATGCCGAGGCCCATAGATTCTGGGTACGCCTCGGCCGACCGCCATTCTGGCACCGCGAGACGAAAGACATCCATTCACTCATTGCAAGGACCAACGACCATGTCCCTCCGACTGCTCCATATCGACGCCAGCGCGCGCCCGGGCCGCTCCGGCACCGATCCCCATGGCTCCCACTCGCGCCGCCTGTCGGCCCGCTTCGTCGAGCGCTGGCAGGCGCTGCGGCCCGGCGACGCGGTCGAGCACCTCGACGTCGGCCAGCAGCCGCCGGGCTTCGTCGACGCTCGCTGGATCCATGCCGCCTTCACCGCGCCCGAGCAGCGCGAGCCCTGGATGGCCGAGCGCCTGGCCGAGAGCGACCGCCTGGTCGACCAGCTGCTGGCGGCCGACCTCGTGGTGGTCGGCCTGCCCATGTACAACTTCGGCGTGCCGGCGCAGTTCAAGGCCTGGATCGACAACGTGGTGCGCGTGGGCCGCACCTTCGGCTTCGACCGCGCGCGCGGCGCCGTGCCGTACTGGCCGATGCTGCCGCCCGGCAAGCGGCTGGTGCTGCTGGGCGCGCGCGGCGACCATGGCTACGGCCCGGGCGGGCGCATCGCGCACATGAACCATGCCGAGGCGATGGTGCGCACGGCGTTCGCGTACATCGGCCTGACCGAGGTGCACGAGGCCGCGGCCGAAGGCGACGAGTTCGGCGGCGCGCTGCTGGCCGATTCGCTGGCCCGGGCCGAGGCCGAGGTCGACGCGATGGTGGATGCGCTGGCCGGTGCGGTGACGGCCCCGGCGGCCGGCCAGCCGCTGGTCGCGGCTTGACGGGTGCGCGCGGCGGCTGCATCCGTTCGGGTGCCCGCCGCGTATGGGCAAGCGGAGGTGTATGACGTTTCTCACCTTCCGCCGACCGACAAACGCACCGATACTCGCCCCAGGTTGCACGAGCCGGCACGGAACCCCGGCGCGCCCTGGCCCCTTCATCCCATTCATGACCCCTTCGCGACCGTTCCATCGCCGTTTCGGACTCCACACCCGCGTCAGCCTCGGCGTCGCCGCCGTGGTGCTGGCCGCCACCGTCGCCATCGCGATGGTCGCGTTGCAACTGGTGCGCGGCAGCCTGCGGGCCTCGATCACCGGCGAGCAGTTCGCGCGCGTGTCCTCGATCGCGACCGGCGTCGACCAGAAGTTCGGCAGCCGCCGCATCCTGCTGCAGACCTTCGTCGACAGCGTCGAGGCGCAGAACTTCCAGGACGGCCGGCCGCTGCAGGCCTTCCTCGAGCGCCACAAGTCGCTGCGCCTGGCCTTCGACAACGTGGCCTTCATCGACCTCGAGGGCAACCTGGTCGCCAACTTCAGCAACGCCAGCCAGGTCGGCACCATCAACATCCGCGACCGCGCCTACTTCCAGCAGACGGTGCAGTCCGGGCTGGGCCTCATTTCGCGGCCCTACCGCAACCGGCTCAACGGCCTGGCGCAGATCGCCATCACCGAGCCGGTGCTCGACGCGCAGGGCAAGGTGCGCTTCGTGGTGTCGGGCGCGCTCAACCTGAAGGACCGCAACATCCTCGGCGACCTGGCCGACGTGCGCTTCGGCAAGACCGGCTACCTGTTCATCCTCACGGCCGACGGCGTGGTGGTCGACCACCCCGACGCGGCGCGCATCCTGACCCGGCTGCCGACCGACAACGGCGCCAACCCCGAGATCCGGCGCGCCATCGCGGGCTTCGAGGGCACCAGCGAGGGCATCGACGAATCGGGCGTGCAGGGCCTGTTCGCGTTCCAGCGCACCGACCAGACCAACTGGATCGTCGGCGCCATGTACCCGAGCAGCGAGGCCTTCGCGCGCATCGACGCGATCGAGCGCGTGGCGCTGGGCGGCGGGCTGGTGGCGGCGCTGCTGGCGGGCGCGCTCGCGCTGGGCTTCGTGCGGCGGCGCCTCACGCCGCTGGCCGCGCTGCACGGGCGCATGCAGTCGGCGCAGGATCCGGCCGTCGGCGTGCCCGAGCCACCGGAGCGCTACGCGCAGGACGAGATCGGCGAGCTCGCGCGCAGCTTCGATCAGCTGATGGCCCAGCAGCGCGCCAGCGAACTGCGCCTGGCGCGCTCCGAGGCCCAGGTGCGCACCATCGCCGACAACATCCCCGCGCTGGTCTCGCACGTCGATGCGGCGCTGCGCTACACCTTCGTCAATGCGCACGTGAAGGCGATGCACGACGACGGCGAGCTGGTCGGCCGCGCAATGCCCGAGGCCCGTGGCGCCGAGGACTTCGCGGTGGTCGCGCCGTACTACGAGCGCGCGCTGCGCGGCGAGGCCGTGATCATCGAGAAGGCCGGCAACCCGGCGCGCGGTGTCGGCGACCGCACCTACAAGGCCCACTACATCCCCGACCGCGACACCGAGGGCGTGGTGCGCGGTGTGTTCGCGATGACCTTCGACATCACCGACGAGGTGAACGTGCGCAAGGCGCTGACCGAGCAGGAGCGCCGGCTGCGCGACGTGACCAACAGCATCCCGGCGCTGGTCGGCTACTTCGACCGCGACGAGAACTGCCTGTTCGCCAACAGCCGCGCGCGGAAGCTCGCCGACCTGTTCGACGGCCCGCTCGCGGGTGTGAGCCTGCGCTCCTCGCTCGGCGATGCGGTGTACGCACAGATCCGGCCGCACCTGCCCTCGGTGCTGGCCGGCAAGAACGCGCACTTCCCGGTCGATGCCCCGATCCACGGCAGCGACGGCCATTTCCAGACCCACCTGATCGCCGACATCAGCCTCGAGGGCGAGGTGCTGGGCTTCTACCTGATGGCCTTCAACATCACGGCGCTGAAGGAGGCCGAGCTGCGCGCCGCCGAGAGCGAGCTGCGGCTGCGCGCCATCACCAACAGCATGCCGGCGCTGATCACCTACATCGACCGCGAGGAGCGCATCACCTTCGCCAACGCCACCAGCCACGCCTGGCTGGGCCTCGGGCCCGCGCAGGTGGAAGGGCGCCATCTCGAGGAGGTGGCGGGCCGCGAGGTCTACCTGACGCGCCGCCCGATGCTCGCGCGCGCGCTGGCCGGCGAGAAGGTGGAGTTCGAGGCGCGCACGCAGCGCGCGGGCTACGACCGCGTGACGCAGGTGATCTACGTGCCCGACACGCGCAGCGACGGCAGCACGCACGGCATCTTCTCGCTGGCGCTCGACATCACGGCGCTCAAGCTGGTGGAGCGCCAGCTGATCGAGCTCGCGCGCATCGACACCCTGACCGGCCTGCCGAACCGGCTGGCCTTCAACGAGTTCCTGCCCGACGCGGTGCTGCGCGGGCGCATCACCGGCCATTCGCTGGCCGTGATGTTCCTCGACATCGACCGCTTCAAGGCCATCAACGACACGCTGGGCCATGCGGTGGGCGACGCCGTGCTGGCCGAGTACGCGCGCCGGCTCAAGGCCTGCGTGCGCGCCAGCGACATGGCGGCGCGGCTGGCCGGCGACGAGTTCGTGCTGGTGATCGAGAACCTCAAGCAGCGCGAGGCGGTCGCGGCCGTGGCCTCGAAGATCGTGGCGCAGATCAACCACCCGGCCTTCCGCGTCGACGGCCAGCGCATCGAGGTCGCGACCAGCATCGGCATCGCCTTCCACGGCCCGGCCGAATCGGCGGTCACGGCGGCCGAGCTGCTCGCGCGCGCCGATGCCGCGCTCTATGCCGCCAAGGCCGCGGGCCGCAACCGCTATGCCTTCTTCGTGCCGGGCGAGGGCAGCCAGGGCAAGGCGGCCTTCCCGCATTCGCAGCCGTCCTTCCTCGAGCCGCCCGAAGGCGAAGGCTGACGAGGCGAGGGCGCGGGGCAGGGCGCCCGCGCACTTCGGTTGCACTTGCACTCGCACTCGCACTTGCCTGATCCTGCGAAGAGTCCGAGCAGCGGACAGGGGCTCGTGATGGCTATAGCATGCAGCCCTTCGCAATCCGTGCCCGTGCCCCGTGCGCTTCCCGCGCCCCGATGTGCCCCGACGCACCGCGCTCCCCAGGAAGTCCCGCGTGACACCCGAAGCCCCTCCCACCAAGACCACCCACCGCCCGCTGGTCATCGCATCGATCATGGCGTCGATGGCCATGGTCGCGATCGAGGCGACCATCGTCTCCACCGTCATGCCGCAGATCGCCTCCGAGCTCGGCGGGCTGCATCTCTACAGCTGGGTCTTCGCCTCGTTCCTGCTCGCGCAGACCGCGATGACCGTGGTGTTCGGCAAGCTCTCCGACCTCTACGGGCGCAAGCCCGTGATGTTCGTGGGCATCGCCATCTTCCTCGTCGGCTCGCTGCTCGCGGGCTTCTCGTGGTCGATGCCCGCCATGATCTGCTTCCGGCTGATCCAGGGCATCGGCGCCGGCGCCATCCAGCCGGTGGCGCTGACCATCGTGGGCGACCTCTATCCGGTGCGCGAGCGCGGCAAGGTGCAGGGCTACCTCGCGAGCGTGTGGGCCGTGTCGGCCGTGCTCGGGCCGATGCTCGGCGCGCTGATCGTGCAGAAGCTCTCGTGGGCCTGGATCTTCTGGATCAACGTGCCGATCGGCCTCGCGGCCGCGCTGGGCTTCTGGGCCTTCCTGCACGAGACGCCGGCCACGCGCCGCGCCTCGATCGACATCGTGGGCGCGGTGCTGTTCGCCGCCGGCATCGCGGCGCTGATGATCGCGCTCACCGAGTTCGGCATCGGCAACGACGCCTCGGCCTGGGGCTGGAGCGCGGCCTTCGTGCTCACGGTGCTGCTGTTCGTGTGGCAGGAGCGCCGCGCGGCCGACCCGATGGTGTCGTTCAAGCTCTGGGGCGCGCGCGTCATCGCCACCGTCAACGGCGCGGCCCTGCTCGCGGGCATGGTGCTGATCGGCATCACCACCTTCCTGCCGATGTACGTGCAGGTGGTGCTCGAGCGTTCGTCGGTCACCGCGGGCCTCACCCTGACCATGGTGATGCTGGGCTGGCCGATCGGCGCCACGCTGACCTCGCGCATCTTCCAGCGCGTGGGCCTGTGGCGCATCCTCGTGGCCGGCGCGGCCCTGATCCCCGTGGGCTGCGCGAGCTTCGTGCTGCTCGCCGCGGGCAGCACGCCGGTGCTCGCGGGCGTGGGCTCGTTCGTCATCGGCCTGGGCATGGGCCTGCTGAGCCTGAGCTCGCTGATCCTGATCCAGGAGTCGGTCGACGTCGCGCAGCGCGGCAGCGCCACCGCGTCCAACGTGTTCTCGCGCAACCTCGGCAGCGCGCTGGGCGCGGCCTTCTTCGGCGCGGTCTTCAACTTCGGCCTCACGCGCGCCGATGGCCGCCTCGCCTTCACCGACGAGCAGTTGCGCCTGCTGCTGCAGGGCCCGGCCTCGCCCGCGGCCGGCGACGTGGCGCTGCGACTCGCGCTCGGCGGCTCGCTGCACCTGACCTTCGTGATGATGCTGGTGGTGGGTCTCGCCGTGTTCGCGCTCTCGCTGTGGCTGCCGCGCGAAGCCACGCAGATGCATGCGCTCGCACGGCGCGAAGCCGCGCCGAAATAGCAGCCGCCCCGGCTCGCTGACCGCGCCCTGACCACGGGGCGCGAAACCGCAGATCCGTTGCTTTTTACGGCGTGCCGCGCACGCCGCGCGTGCGCCTGCGCGCGCTGTTTCCGAGCGTGGAAGAAAACGCTAATGCGCACCTAAGTCTGCTGCCTTCGGACTGACATTTGGCAAAACCACCATCGACCGGTCCTTGAATCAAGGGCCGCCGGATTCGGCGAATCCGTGCGTCCGTTCGCATTCCCCAACGATCGAGAGTCGACTTTGAAACCCATCCACAAGATCAAGACCGGCCTGCTGTGCCCCGCGCTCACGGTGCTCGCAGCCTCCGTGCTCACCGCCTGCGGTGGCGGTGGCGGCAGTGGCTTCGCGTTCCTGCCGCCCGGCGACGGCAGCGGCAACGCCGTCACCCTCAGCGGCGTGGTCGCCGCCAGCGGCTGACGTGCCCGGCAGCAACACCGGCAACCCGACGCTCAAGGCCGGTTACTACGCGAAGGCCACGGTCTTCGTCGATGCCAACGGCAACGGCGTGCTCGACAGCGGCGAGGTCTCGACCACCACCGACGCCAGCGGCAAGTTCACGCTGACCACCACCACCCCAGACCGGTCAGCTCGTGGCCGACATCGGCAGCTCGGCGACCAACACGGCCACCGGCGCCAAGGTCGCGAGCCACCTGATCCTGCGCGCCTCGGCCGACCAGATCGCCGACCAGGGCGCGGCGAAGATCGTCATCAGCCCGCTGTCGAGCGAAGCGCAGCGCCTGGTGGAAGCCAACGGCAGCAGCTACAAGGCCGAGAAGGCCAACCTGCTCGCGCGCCTGAACGTGCCCACCTTCAACCTCGGCACGGCCGCGCTCACCGATCCGCTGGCCGACGTCAACGGCCTGAAGGGCACCGACCAGTACGCGGCCCTGTACCAGGACAACGAACTGACCAACCGCTACACCTACGCCACGGCCAAGCTCGATCGCAAGGACATGTTCCCGACCACCTCGCTGTGGCGGGCGGCGACCCGCGCCTGGTGGGCCTGTCGGGCGTGACCCTCAGCAACAAGGATGGCAGCAGCGTCGCGCGTTCGCAGCCGCTGCAGAAGCAGGCGCCGATCACCTTCGCGCAGGCGCAGCAGGCGGCCTTCAACGTCGAAGGCGTGCCGGCCTACGACAACATCTTCGTGATCATCGAGGAGAACAAGTCGACCGACGTGATCGTGGACAACCCGCGCGCCGTCAACATCAACTACATCCTCAAGAAGTACAACCAGCTCAGCACCTACTACTCGACCGGCAACCCGTCCGAGCCCAACTACAGCGCGCTGGGCGGCGGCGACGACTTCGGCATCACCGACGACAACTGGTTCGGCTGCGGCGTGGTTCCCGACGGTCCCTACAAGATCACCGACGTCGAATTCAAGGGCGGCACGGCGTCTGACGGCCAGCCCCTGCCCACGCAGGACAAGCTGCCGCCCGCGAACAGCGCCACCCGTGCCGGCTACAGCACGACCGCCGGCGCGGCCTGCAGTGATACGCCGACCACCGGCACCGTGCACAACATCCCCGGCGACAACCTGTTCACGCTGATGTCGAAGACCGGCCGCACGATCCGCACCTACAGCGAATCGATGAACCCCGGCCAGGACGTGCGCGCCGACAGCATCGCCGATGCGAAGGTGGCCGCCACCTACGACGCAACCAAGCTGGGCGTCACCAACCTCGACGGCTCCACCCCCAGCCTCAAGGGCTCGGACAACTACGCGGTGGGGAACGGTCTCTACAAGGTCAAGCACGGTCCGTCGATCGCCTTCCAGGACGCGCGCAACCTGCCCGAGTTCGTGGCCACCAACCGCACCATCTTCGGTACGCAGTACCAGGAAGCCGACTGGCTCAAGACCTCGGTCTACGGCATCCCCAGCGGCTGGATCTACGACCAGTTCAGCAAGGACCTGGAGACCGGCGACGTGGGCAACATCAACTTCGTGGTGCCCGACCAGTGCGACGACATGCACGGCGTCGGCCAGGACACCAGTTGCGTGAGCGCCAACAACGGCCAGGCCAACGGTGTGCAGCGCGCCGACATCTATCTCGGCATGGTGGTCAAGAAGATCCAGAGCTCGGCGCTGTGGAAGAACCCGAACAAGCGCGTGGCGATCGTCGTGATGTACGACGAAGGCGAGGGCGGCAGCAACGGTTCGTGCTGCGGCTGGAATGCCGGCGGCCCGAATTCGAAGACCACGCCGCTGACCGTGGACGCGAGCGGCAAGGGCCTGCCGATCGCGCCGCCGCTCAACTACAGCAACGGCAACTTCGGCCACGGCAATTCGATCTTCGGGATCATCAGCAACCAGCAGGACCTGGGCAACGCCAAGAAGCAGGTGGTGGACAGCGATGCCTACAGCCACTTCTCGTTCGTGCGCACGCTGCAGGACATGTTCCAGATCGCCGACCCGGCCGTCGATGCGAGCTACCTGAACCGCGCCAAGTACACCGAAGCCTTCATCACGGCCAACATCGCGGCACTGCCGGAGTACTCGGGCAGCGCGGACACGCACTTCGACTCGGTGCGGCCGATCAACCATGCCTACGTGATCCCGAGCGGCTACACGCAGAAGCTCTACCCGGGCGACATCGTCGGCGTGAAGGATCCGGTCACGGGCCAGACCGTGGGCCAGATCACGCCGCAGGTGGGACCCGACGCGAGCCAGGTCAACGTCTGGGCGACGAAGTAACCCGAAGGACGATCCGCAGGGCGAGGCGCATCGCTTCGCTCCGCGGATCTTTCCCCTCAGGCCATTCCAGACGGGATCCGTTGCGGACCGCCTGGAATCCGGCGTTTCAGGTTTCCGAAATCCCGCAAGGTGGCGCGGCCGCCTTCGCGGGATGCAACGTTGAATGATGAACTTGGCAATGGAAAAGACGGTCGCGCTCGGCATGGTGCTCGCGGCCGCCCTGTGGGCCCTGGTGGCCTGCAACAGTAGCGACCCGGCGACGGCCAAAGCTGCCGCCGCCGCGCGCACGCCGGTGCTGAGCCTGCCGGCCCAGATCGGCCAACTGGCCTTCTTCGACAAGCGGCTCTCGGGCGGCGGCAACATGTCGTGCGCGAGCTGCCACGACCCGCAGTACGCCTACGGCCCGCCGAACAGCATCTCGGTGCAGCTCGGTTCCGACATCGCGCAGACCGGCGCGCGCGCCGTGCCTTCGCTGCGCTACCGCGAATCGACGCCGGCCTATGACGACAACGCACCGAATCCCGACGGCGTGACCTCCGAGTCGCCGGGCGGCGGCTTCATGTGGGACGGCCGCGCGGCCACGATGGCGGCGCAGGCCGCGCTGCCGCTGCTCAACCCGGTCGAGATGAATGCCGCCTCGAAGGAGGCGGTGGTGAAGGCGGTGCGCGAGGGCAGCTATGCGGCGCTGTTCAAGCAGGCCTTCGGCGCCCAGGTCTTCGACGACACCGATGCCGCCTTCGACGACCTCGGCAAGGCGATCCAGGCCCTCGAGACCGAGGACCTGAGCTTCCATCCGTACAGCAGCAAGTACGACCTCTATGTCTTCAACAAGATCGGCGGCGCGCTGACGCCCGCCGAGCGGCGCGGCGAGGTGCTGTTCCACAGCAGCGGCATCGCCAACTGCTCGGGCTGCCACTACACGGGCGCCAACTTCAACGGCAACACCGGATTGATGACCGACTTCACCTACCAGGCGCTGGCCGCGCCGCGCAACGACCGCTCGATCCCGAACAATCCCGATCCGATCCCGGCCAACGACGATCCGAAGTACTTCGACATGGGCCTGTGCGGTCCCTTCCGCACCGATCACCTGCCCGCCACGCCGGGCACGGCGGCCCCGTACTGCGGCATGTTCAAGGTGCCGGTGCTACGCAACGTGGCGACGCGCGGCAGCTTCTTCCACAACGGCGTGTTCCATTCGATGGAGCAGGTGCTCAACTTCTACAACACGCGCGACACCCATCCCGAATACTGGTATCCGGCCGACAAGGACGGCAGCGGCGCGCCGCAGGCGAATCCGGCCTGGGCGCTGCAGCCCACGGCCGTGCCGGGCGCGACGGTGCGCAAGTACAACGACCTGCCGCGCGCGCAGCAGGGCAACGTCGACGAGGAAGTGCCGCTGGGCACGGGCGAGGGTGGCGAGAAGACGCTGGCCAGCGGCACGAAGCCGCGCGCGCCGGGCTCGGCACCGGCCATGACGGCCGAGCAGATCGCCGACCTGACCTGTTTCCTCGGCACGCTGAGCGACGGCTACCAGCCGTCCGCCACGCCGGCGGCTTCCGGCCGGTGCACGAAATGACGGTCACGCGCTCCAGCCCCTGGCGGCGCTTCGGCATCGCCGCGTGCCTCGCGTTGCCGATGGTCGTGCTGAGCGCCTGCGGCAACGAAGAGGCGCGCTTTCCGAACCGCGACAACTTCACCGCGACCGCCAACGACTACCTCGCGCAGCGCGGGCATGTGTGCCTGGCCAAGTACGACTGGCCGATCAAGGTCGCGACCGGATCGAACGCGCCCGACGCACAGCAGATGCCGCTGCTCGAGAAGCTGGGCTTCGTGACCGGCAAGGACGTCGCGGCCGCGCGCGAATACGCGCTGACCGACGCCGGGCGCGAGCACTACCTGCAGCTGCCCGTGGTGGTGCGCACCACCACGCAGACCGTCGTGCACCCGGCCGACCTCTGCGCGGCCACCCTGAGCCTCGATCGCCTGGTCGGCTGGGACCCGCCGCAGACCCGCGACGACCGCACCACGACTTCGCTGCTCTTCACCTACCGCATCGCGCTCGATCCCTGGGCCACCGCGCCCGAGGTGCAGCAGGCCTTCCCGTTGCTCGCGCGCGCGATCCAGCGCGAGGGAACGATGCAGATGCGCCTCGGCGTCCACCTCACGCGGCGCGGCTGGGTCGCGGACGAACTCGACCTGCACTGAGCCCCGCCTTGGCTATCCGATACCTCCACCAGAACCCCATGACTCTCCGTTCCTCGCTCCAGACCCTGACGACCCTCACCGCGATGGCCGCGCTCTGCGCGCTCGCCGCCTGCAGCGCCGGCCCCGACGCCAGCGCCCCCACCGCCGAGAACCTCGCGGCCCCGCTCGATGCCTACCTGGCCGAGCGCGGCGACATCTGCCTCGCGATGTTCGACTGGCCGATCGACCTGACCGAAGCCGAGGCCGGCTCCGGCGCGCGCCACGCGGTGCAGTTCCCGGTGATGGAGAAGCTGGGCCTGGTGCGCAGCACCATCGTCGCCGCGCCCAAGAGCGCCGAGAACCCCGACGGCGCGGTCAAGCGCTTCGAGTTGACCGAGGAGGGCCGCAAGTTCTACAAGCCGCATTCGCACGCCACCCGCGATGCCGAACATGCCAACGACTTCTGCGTGGCGCACCTGCAGCGCGAGAAGATCGTCGACGTGAAGCTGGCCGGCACCGACGCCAGCCATCCGATGGCCGTGGTGAGCTACACCTACCGCATCGAGCCGGCGCCGTGGATGCAGGACCCCGACGCGCAGCGCGTGTTCCCGATGGTCGCGCGCATCATGAATGGCGCCAACGGCCCGCTGCAGCTGCGCCAGGGCTTCACGCGCGGCGACAAGGGCTGGGTGCCGCACCTGGGGCCCGTCTGAGCGGCGGCCGGCCATGAGCACCGTCGTGCGCTTCTCCCCCGAGCTGGGGCGCTGGCTCCAGGGCATGCTCGATGCCGGCCAGATGCCGCAGGCGCTGGTCGCCACGATGCGCGGCAAGGGCATGAACGAACGCGCCGCGCAGGCCATCGTCGCGGCCCATGTGGATGCGCGGCAGCGCGGCGCGCCGATGCCGGCCGATGCCATCGAGCTGCCGGACGCGGCCGCCGCCCGGCCCGCGATGCGGCTCGCGCCGGGCACGCGGATCCAGGCCATCGACCGCGAGATCGTCGTGCATGCGCGTGGCGAGGACCCGGTCCATGCCTCGCTGGGCAATGTGATGGATGCCGAGGAATGCCGGGCGCTGATCGAGATGGCGCGTCCGCGTCTCGCGCCTTCCACTCTGGTCGATCCGATGAGCGGGCGCGACGTGGTCAGCGACCGGCGCGCGAGCTGGGGCATGTTCTTTCGCCTGGCCGAGAACGAGCTCGTGGCCCGCCTCGACCGGCGGCTGTCGGCGCTGATGAACCTGCCGCTGGAGAACGGCGAGGGCCTGCAGCTGCTGCACTACCCCGAGGGCGCGGGCAGCGAGCCCCACCACGACTACCTGGTGCCGGGCAACGCGGCCAACCGCGAGTCGATCGCGCGCAGCGGCCAGCGCGTGAGCACGCTGGTGACCTACCTGAACGACGTGCCCGAGGGCGGCCAGACCGTCTTTCCGCAGCTGGGCCTGGCGATGTCGCCGATCCGCGGCAATGCCTGCTACTTCGAATACGGCGACGACGAGGGCCGCGTCGATGCGCGCTCGCTGCATGCGAGCGCGCCCGTGACGCGCGGCGAGAAGTGGGTCGTGACCAAGTGGATGCGCGCGCGCCGTTTCGTGTCGGCCGGCGAAGTCAAGCGGCCGTTGCCGGCGCGCTGACCGGCACCGCCACGGGGCTGCGCTCCGCGAACTGCCCGTTCCAGTACGGGTAGTAGGGATAGGGCGGCGCGATCGCGCTGGCCGCATCGAGCCGCGCCATCTGCGCGTCGCTCAGCTGCCAGCCGAGCGCGCCGAGGTTCTGCGTCAGCTGCTCCTCGTCGCGCGCGCCGATCAGCACGCTGGCCACCGTGGGCCGCTGCAGCAGCCAGTTGAGCGCGATCTGCGCATGGGTCTTGCCGGTTTCCTCGGCCACGATGTCCATCGCATCGACGACGCGGTAGAGGCGCTCGTCGTCCACCGGCGGCGCGAAGCCGGCGGTCTCGTGCAGCCGGCTGCCCGCGGGCAGCGGCTGGCCGCGCCGGATCCTGCCCGTGAGGCGGCCCCAGCCCAGCGGGCTCCAGACGATCGCGCCCACGCCCTGGTCCAGGCCCAGCGGCATCAGCTCGAACTCGTAGTCGCGCCCGACCAGCGAGTAGTAGGTCTGGTTCGCCACGTAGCGCTCGAGGCCCAGCCGGTCGGAGGCCGCGAGCGACTTCATCAGCTGCCAGCCCGAGAAGTTCGACATGCCGATGTAGCGCACCTTGCCCGACTTCACGAGGGCGTCGAGCGTGCCCAGCACCTGCTCGACCGGCGTCATCGCGTCGAAGGCATGCAACTGCAGGATGTCGATGTAGTCGGTGCCCAGCCGCGTCAATGCGGCCTCGGTCGCGCCCACCAGGTGGTGGCGCGAGGCGCCGACCTGGTTCGGCCCGTCGCCCGCGCGCAGCGAGAGCTTGGTCGAGACGATAGCCTTGTCGCGCCGGCCCTTGAGCGCGGCGCCGAGGATGGTCTCGGAGGCGCCGTCCGAATAGACGTCGGCGGTGTCGAACAGGTTCACGCCGGCATCGAGCGCGATGTCGACGATGCGGCGCGCGCCGTCGGTGCCGGTGTTGCCCCAGGCGCTGAACAGCGGACCCTGTCCGCCGAAGGTGCCGGCGCCGAAACCGAGGGCGGGCACCTTGAAGCCCGAGCGGCCGAGAAAGCGTTGTTCCATGAGAACTTCTCCTTTGTTTGAATGAGCGATGGATCAGGCGCGCACCGAGGCGCAATCGTCGGGCAAGGTGCGGTCGCCGCGGCGGTCGAGCGCGCGGCTCCACAGCGCGATCGCGAGGCCCGCCACGGTCAGCAGCGCGGCGGCCCAGCCCAGCGCGCGCAGGCCCGGGCCATGGTCGATCACCACGCCGCCGGCCCAGGCGCCGAGCGCGTTGCCGAGGTTGAAGGCGGCGATGTTGAGGCTCGAGGCCAGGTTCTGGCCGGCGCCCGAGGCCTTCTCGAGCACGCGCAGCTGCATCGGCGCCACCGTGGCGAACGAGGCCACGCCGAGCAGGCCGACGAAGACCACCGCGGCGATCGGCGTGCCGATCGCGAACTGCATGGTGCCGAGCACCACCGCGAGCACGGCCAGCGTGCCGAGCACCGCGGGCATCACGGCGCGGTCGGCCAGCCGGCCGCCGACGATGTTGCCCACGGCCAGGCCGCCGCCGAACACCAGCAGGATCGGCGACACGGCCGATTCCGACAGGCCCGTGACCTGGGTCAGGAGCGGCTGGATGTAGGTGAAGACGGCGAACACGCCGGCGAAGCCGAGCACCGTCATCGCCAGGCCCAGCAGCACCTGGGGCCGGGCCAGCACGGCGATCTCCTCGCGCAGCGGCGCGGGCCTGGCCTCGCCCTCGACGCGCGGCACGAACACGGCCAGCACCGCGAGCGCCACCACGCCGATCAGCGCCACGGCCCAGAAGGCCGCGCGCCAGCCGAAGTGCAGGCCCAGCCAGGCGCCGAAGGGCACGCCCAGCAGGGTGGCGGCGGTCAGGCCGGTGAACATGATGGCGATGGCCGAGGCGCGGCGCTCGGGCGCCACCAGGCCGGTGGCCACCACCGAGCCGACGCCGAAGAAGGTGCCGTGCGCGAGCGAGGTGATGACGCGCGCGCCCATCAGCAGCTCGTAGTTGGGCGCCAGCGCGCAGGCGATGTTGCCGAGCGTGAAGATCGCCATCAGCGCCAGCAGCACGGTCTTGCGCGGCAGCCGGCGGGTGGCGATGGTGAGCAGCGGCGCGCCGACCGCGACCCCGAGCGCATAGCCCGAGATCAGCAGGCCGGCGGCCGTGATCGAGACCTGGAGATCGGTCGAGACCTGCATCAGCAGGCCCATGATGACGAATTCGGTGGTGCCTATTCCGAAGGCACCGGCGGTGAGGGCGAGTAGAGCGATGGGCATGATGCCCTGTACTGTGCGGACGAAGCCGCTCGTTGACTAGAATGCCGCCGGTCAACGCACTTGTGAATTCAACTCACAAATCGATTCCCTGGAGAACACGCCATGCCGCGCATCGAGGTCAACCGTTCGGGCGAGATGGAGGCCTTCGTGCAGGTGGTCGACGCGGGCGGCTTCTCGGCCGCCGCGCGGCTGCTGGGCATGACGCCCTCGGCCGTCAGCAAGCTGGTGGCGCGGCTCGAGGCGCGGCTGGGCATCCAGCTCGTGCACCGTTCCACGCGCAAGCTGCAGCTCACGCCCGAGGGCCTGCATTTCTACGAGCGCAGCCACCGCGTGCTGGCCGACATGGACGAGGCCGAGCGCTGCGCGGCCGCCGGTGCCGCGCCGCGCGGGCGGGTCAGCATCAACGCCAGCGTGTCCTTCGGCCACCACATGCTGGTGCCGCTGGTGCCGAAGCTGATCGAGCAGCATCCGCAGATCACGCTCGACATCGCGCTGACCGACCGCATCGTCGACCTGATGGACGAGCGCGCCGACATCGCGATCCGCTGGGGCCAGCTGCCGGCCTCCGACCTGGTGGCGCGGCGCATCGGCGACACCAGCCAGACCCTCCTGGCCGCGCCGTCCTACCTCGCGAAGTACGGCACGCCGCGCACGCCGCAGGAACTCGAGGCGCACAGCCGCCTGGGCTGGACCTACCGGCGCAGCGCGCCCGACTGGCCGTTCCGCATCGACGGCAGGACGATCCTGCTGCCGGTGGCCGGCCCGGTGCGCGCAGGCGATGGCGAGACCCTGCGCCACCTGGCGATCGCGGGCGCGGGCATCACGCGGCTGTCGCTCTATCACACGCAGCACGACATCGACGCGGGCCGGCTCGTGCCGCTGCTCGAGGAGTTCAACCCGAACGAGGTGGAGCCGATCCACGCGGTCTACATCGGCAAGGCCGGCACCCTGCCGGCGCGGGTGCGCGCGGTGCTCGACTTCCTCGTGGCCTGCTCGGGCGTGGGCGGCGGGCGCTACACGCGCAGCCGCACGGCGCCGATGCCGGGGAAGTCGGCCGTCACCTGATCGCCGCGCGCGCAGGGCAGGAGGCCGATCCAGGAGCCGGTGGTGACCACCGTGCCGGCCGGCACGGCCTGGCCACGGCGCGTGAGATGGCGCAGCCAGATCGGCAGCAGCCAGGCCGGATCGCCGAGCGGATGGCTGCCTTCGCGCACCACCGTGTCGGCGTCGCCGATCTTCGTTTCGCAGCGCTGCGAGGCCCAGTCGATGGCGGCGAAGGGTCGCCATTCGCCGAGCACCAGCGCGCCGTGCACCTGCGAGTCGGCCAGCCGCAACAGCGGCGTGGCGGCCTCGCGGTCCTGCCAGCGCGCATCGCAGACCTCGATCGAGACGGTCATGGCATCGACCAGCGAGGCCGCGTCTTCATGCGCGAGCGAGGCGGCCAGGGCCGGCGTGACCTCGCGGCCCAGGCGCAGCGCGATCTCGGCCTCGATGCCGGGCTGGTGGAACACCAGGTCGCTGTAGTCGGCCGGGCTCCGGCGCACGCCGGCGGGCGGCAGCGGCGCATGCGTGAGCGTCGCAGTGCGCGAGCCGCCGCCGGATTTCCAGCAGCCGGGCAGGGTGCCCGCGTCGAACCAGCCGAGTGCCGCGGCCACCGCGTCCTGCACCGCATAGGCCTCGGCGGGCGCGTGCAGCATGTCGAGCCAGGGCACGGCATCGAGCGTGCGGTCGGCGCGGCGCGCGGCGACGAGGGCGTCGGCCAGCGCGGAAAGAGCAGGGGGCAGGGTGGTCGTGTGTGCGTTCATGCCGCCGATCTTCTCAAGATTCGACGCGCACGTTGCCGTCCTTCACCACTTTGGCCCACTTGGCGATCTCGGTGTGGATGAACTGCCTGAACTTGTCCTGCGAGCCGCCGCCGTCCTCGGCGCCGTAGGTGTCGAGCTTCTCCTGCACGTCGGGCATGGCGAGCACGGCATTGACGTCGCGGTTGATCTTCTGCGCGATCGGCGCCGGCAGCTTGCCCGGGCCCGCGAGGCCGTACCAGGTGGTGGCCTCGAAGCCCTGGAAGCCCTGTTCCTGCATGGTCGGCACGTTCGGATGGCCCTTGGCGCGCTGGGTGCGCGTCTGCGCCACCGCGAGCACGCGGCCGCTCTTCACATGCGGCGTGGCCGCGGTCATGGTCTCGAAGCTGTACTGGATCTGCCCGCCCATCAGGTCGGCCAAGAGCGGCCCGCTGCCCTTGTAGGGCACGTGCAGCGCATCGACGCCCGCCTGCAGCTTGAACATCTCGAGCGCCAGGTGCTGCGCCGAGCCCGCACCGGCCGAGCCGAAGCTCAGCGTGCCGGGCGCGGCCTTGCAGGCAGCCACGATGTCCTTCACCGTGAGCGCCTTCTGCGCCGGGCTCGCGATCAGCAGGTTGGGCGTGACGCCCACCAGCACGATCGGCACGAAGTCGCGCTCCACGCTGTAGCGCAGCTTGGGCTGCAGGCTGGGCGCGAGCGCATGGCTGTTGATGTGGGCCATCAGCAGCGTGCTGCCGTCGCTCGGCTGCTGCGCCACGTAGTCGGCCGCGAGCACGCCGGCCACGCCGGCCTTGTTCTCGACGATCACCTGCTGGTTCCACATCACGGTGGCTTCTGCGCCACCACGCGCGCCAGCGCATCGGTGCCGCCGCCCGGCGGGAAGCCCACCACGATGCGCACCGGCGCGTTGGGCCAGTCCTGCGCGAACAGCCGGGGCACGCCCAGCGTGGCGGCCGCGGCGGTCGCGGCCTGGATCAGGGAACGTCGTTGCATCGTGCTTGTCTCCGTGGGTTGTGATATCGGATGAAGGCCGAAGCCGCGAGTCCCGTGCCTGGACCTTCCTTGGCCATCCGCACCCTTCCCGGAAACCGTTCGGCCTGAGCTTGTCGAAGGCGGGGCGCGGCTTCGACAGGCTCAGCCCGAACGGGTGGGGGGAGTGCGTTCTGATCTGCTGCGCGCAGGCTCCCTTACGCGGCCTTCTTCAGCGCCACCGGCGCAGCCGGATGGCTCGCGAAATGGTCCATCGCCGCCTGCACGCCGCTGCCCGCGAGCCCGATGCCCGTGAGCTTCATGCCCATCTCCACACCCGCGACCATGGCCACCAGCGTGAGGTCGTTGCTGTCGCCGAGATGGCCCATGCGGAACATGCGGCCCTTGAGCTTGCCCAGGCCCGTGCCCAGCGAGAGGTCGAAGCGCTGGTGGATCAGCCGGCGCAGCGCATCGGCGTCGACACCCTCGGGCGTGATCACGCCGGTGAGCACCGGCGAATAGACGGCCGGGTCGGCGCACTGGATCGGCAGGCCCCAGGCCTGCACCGCGGCGCGCACGCCCGCGGCCCAGCGGCGGTGGCGCGCGAACACGTTGTCCAGCCCTTCGCCCAGCAGCATGTCGAGCGATTCCGAGAGGCCGTAGAGCAGGTTGGTGTTGGGCGTGTAGGGCCAGTAGCCATCCTTGTTCATCTCGACGATCTCGTCCCAGGCCCAGAAGGCCTTGGGCAGCTTCGCGCTCTTCGAGGCCTCGAGCGCGCGCGGCGAGAGCGCGTTGAAGCTGATGCCCGGCGGCAGCATCAGGCCCTTCTGCGAGCCGCTGACCGTGACGTCCACGCCCCATTCGTCATGGCGGAAATCGGCGCTCGCGAGGCCCGAGATGCTGTCGACCATCGAAGAGCGCCGGATGGCCGGCCGCGTCGATGGCCTGGCGCACCGCGGCGATGTCGGAGGTGACGCCGGTCGAGGTCTCGTTGTGCACCACGCACACGGCCTTGATCTTCGTCTCCGTGTCCTTGCGCAGCCGCGCCTCGATCAGCTCGGCCTGCACGCCGCGGCGCCAGCTCGGCGCGTTCGGCAACTGGTCGTCGCTGCCCGCATAGGCGAGAACTCGGTCGATACGCCCAGGCGCGTGGCCATCTTCTGCCACAGCGAGGCGAAGTGGCCGGTCTCGTACATCAGCACGTGGTCGCCCGGGCTCAGCGTGTTGGCGAGCGCGGCCTCCCAGGCGCCGGTGCCCGAGGCCGGGTAGATCGCGACCGGGTGCTTCGTCTTGAAGATCTGCTGGATGCCGCCGAGCACCTTCAGGCCCAGCGTGCCGAACTCGGGCCCGCGGTGGTCGATGGTGGCAGGCTCATGGCCCGCAGGATGCGGTCGGGCACCGGGCTGGGGCCGGGGATCTGGAGGAAGTGACGGCCGGTGGGATGGAGATCGAGTTGCAGCATGGCGGGTCCTTTCGGCGCCAGTTTTGCATTCAAAATTCATTTTGTTCTGCTGGTTTACCCTGAATATCAAAGGTTGTAGCCCTTCTTTTTTGCATTCAAAATGCAATCACGAGGCCCCAAGAACGCATCCCATGACCGCCGAAATCATCGAAATCTCCCGTCTCTCGCTGCACGACCAGGTCGCGGCGCGGCTGCGCACCATGCTGGTCGAAGGCCTGATCGCGCCGGGCGCCAAGCTCAACGAGCGCGAGCTCTGCCTGCAGCTGCGCGTCTCGCGCACGCCGCTGCGCGAGGCGATCAAGCTGCTCGCGGCCGAGGGCCTGGTCGACCTGCTGCCCCAACCGCGGCGCGGTGGCCGTGAAGCTCACCGAGGCCGACGTGATCGACACCTTCGAGGTGCTGTCGATGCTCGAGGGCATGTCGGGCGAACTGGCGGCGCGCCGCATCACCGAGGAGCAGTTGTCCGAGGTGCGCGCGCTGCACTACGAGATGCTGGCCTGCTATGCGCGCCACGACCTCTCGGGCTACTACCGGCTCAATGCGCGCATCCATTCGGCGATCAACGAGGCCGCGGGCAACCCGGTGCTGTCGAACACCTACCGCTCGATCAATGCGCGCGTGCAGTCGCTGCGCTTTCGCACCAACCAGAACGAGGCCAAGTGGAAGAACGCGGTGGCCGAGCACGAACAGATGATCGAGGCGCTGGCCGCGCGCGATGCCGCCGCCATGCGCAAGGTGCTGGTCGCGCACGTGCTGCGCAAGCGCGACACCGTGCTCGAGCTGCTGCGCGATGGCGAGATCTATCCGCCCGCGAAGAAGACCCGTTCCAAGGCGCCCTGAGCGCGCTTCCCCCCAAGCAAGAAAACCCACGATGCTCATCGAACCCGCCAGCCGCATCCAGCCCGCCGGAACCGTCCTGCCGCCGAACGACACCTGCGAGGCGCTCGCGCGCCGCCTGCGCGCCGAGACGCAAGGGGAGGTGCTGTTCGACGCGGGTTCGCGCGGCCGCTACGCCACCGACGCCTCGATCTACCAGATCACGCCGGTCGGCGCCTTCGTGCCGACGACCGAGCGCGACATCGCCACCGCCATCGACGTGGCGCGCGACCTCAAGGTGCCGGTGCTCGCGCGCGGCGGCGGCACCAGCCAGTGCGGCCAGACCACGGGCGCGGCACTGGTGATCGACAACAGCAAGCATTTCCGGCGCGTGCTCGACCTGGACCTCGAGGCCGGCACCGCCACCGTCGAGCCCGGGCTGGTGCTCGACCACCTCAATGCGCAGCTCAAGCCGCACGGCCTGTGGTATCCGGTCGACGTGTCGACCAGCGCCCAGGCCACCCTGGGCGGCATGGCGGGCAACAACTCCTGCGGCTCGCGCTCCATCGCCTACGGCAACATGGTGCACAACGTGCTCGGCGCGAGCGCCTGGCTGTCGAGCGGCGAGCTGGTGGACTTCGGGCCCGTGGGCTCGCTGGGCGTGCGCGCCGCGGGCATCGCGCAGTTCGTGCGCGGCCTCGCGCGCCAGCACCGCGAGGCGATCGCGGCGAACTGGCCCAAGGTGATGCGCCGCGTGGCCGGCTACAACCTCGACATCTTCGACAACCAGAGCGAGAAGCCCTACACGGCCGACGGCAGCGTGAACCTCGCGCACCTGCTGATCGGCGCCGAGGGCACGCTGGCCTACACGCGCAGCCTCACGCTCAAGCTGGCGCCGCTGCCGCGCGCCAAGGTGCTGGGCATCGTCAACTTCCCGACCTTCCACGCGGCCATGGATGCCGCGCAGCACATCGTCAAGCTCGGGCCCACCGCGGTCGAGCTGGTCGACCGCACGATGATCGAGCTGAGCCTCGCGAACCCGGCCTTCAAGCCCACGGTGCAGACCGCGCTGATCGGCAAGCCGGCCGCGATCCTGCTGGTGGAGTTCTCGGGCGCCGAGAAGGCGCCGTTGCTGCACGCGCTGGCGCGACTGGTGGAACTGATGGGCGACCTGGGCCTGCCGGGCAGCGTGGTCGAGATGCCCGACGAGGCGCGCCAGAAGAACCTCTGGGAGGTGCGCAAGGCCGGTCTCAACATCATGATGAGCCTCAAGGGCGACGGCAAGCCGGTGAGTTTCATCGAGGACTGCGCCGTGCCGCTCGAGCACCTGGCCGAATACACCGACGCGCTGACCGAGGTGTTCGCGCGCCACGGCTCGCGCGGCACCTGGTATGCGCATGCCTCGGTCGGCACCCTGCACGTGCGGCCGATCCTCGACATGCGCGCCGATGGCGGCGCCAAGATGCGCGCCATCGCCGAGGAGGCCTCGGCGCTGGTGCGCAAGTACAGAGGGCGCCTTCAGCGGCGAGCACGGCGACGGCCTGTGCCGCGGCGAATGGATCGAGTGGCAGTTCGGGCCCGCGATCAACGAGGCCTTTCGCGCGATCAAGCACAAGCTCGACCCCATCGGCCTGTTCAACCCCGGCAAGATCATCGACCCGCCGCGCATGGACGACGGCGCGCTGTTCCGCTTCGCGCCGCCGACCGCGCCCAAGCCCTATCGCCGCATCGAGCTCAAGCCGGTGCTCGACTGGTCGGCCTGGAACGTGAATGCCGACCCGGTGACCGAGGAGACCTCCGCGCCCGGCACCGGCGGCGACAGTACCGGCGGCCTGGCCAAGGCGGTCGAGATGTGCAACAACAACGGCCACTGCCGCAAGTTCGACGCCGGCACCATGTGCCCGAGCTACCGCGTCACGCGCGACGAGCAGCACCTCACGCGCGGCCGCGCCAACACGCTGCGGCTGGCGCTGTCGGGCCAGCTCGGCCCCGATGCCTTCACCGGCGAGGCCCTGCACGAGACCATGGACCTGTGCGTGGGCTGCAAGGGCTGCAAGCGCGACTGCCCGACCGGCGTGGACATGGCGAAGATGAAGATCGAGTTCCTGGACCACTACAAGCGGCGCCATGGCCACACGCTCAAGGACCGGCTGGTGGCGCAACTGCCCGACTACGCGCACCGCGCGAGCCGGCTGCCGTGGCTTCTGAACCTGCGCAACAGCGTGCCGGGCGCCGCCTGGCTCGGCGAGAAGCTGCTGGGCTTCTCGGCGAAGCGCTCGCTGCCGGCCTGGCGCGGCGACACCTTCTGGCGCGCCAAGGATGGCGAGCCCGGCCTGTTCGCCGACCGCGACACGGTGCTGGCGATCGCGCGGCGCGGCGGCAAGGCCGCGGTGCTGTTCGTCGACACCTTCAACGGCACCTTCGAGAGCGAGAACGCGCTCGCGGCCGCGCGCGTGCTGCAGGCCGCGGGCTATGTGCTGCACACGGTCGAGAAGCGCGGCGCGCACCACTGCTGCGGCCGCACCTATCTGGCCAGCGGCATGGTGGAGGAGGCCAAGCGCAAGGCCGAGGCGCTGATCGATGCCTTGCTGCCGCTGGCGCGCGCGGGCGTGCCGGTGGTGGGCCTGGAGCCCTCGTGCCTGCTCACGCTGCGCGACGAGACGCTGGTGATGGGCTTCGGCGAGAAGGCCGAGACCGTGGCCAAGCAGGCGCTGCTGTTCGAGGAGTTCGTCGCGCGCGAGGTCCGCGCCGGGCGTTTCGAACTCGCGCTCAAGCCGGCCGAGGCACCGATCCTGCTGCACGGCCACTGCCACCAGAAGGCTTTCGGCGCGGTGAGCCCGGTGCTCGAGGTGCTGAAGCTGATCCCGGGCGCCGCGCCCCGAACTGATCGAGAGCTCGTGCTGCGGCATGGCCGGCAGCTTCGGCTACGAGGCCAGCCACTACGAGGTCTCGATGCGCATGGCCGAAGCCAGCCTGCTGCCCGCGATCCGCGCCAAGCCCGGCGCGATCGTGGTGGCCGACGGCACGAGCTGCCGGCACCAGATCGCCGATGGCGCGCAGCGCGAGGCGGTGCACGTGGCGGTGCTGCTCGAGCGGCTGCTGGTGCAGGCGGAAGCCGGCGTGCACTGAACGGCGGATTCACGCGCGACAGCGCGGCGGCGCGGCCTGCCGCAAAATGGTGCATCCCCCGCGCACCGCCCGATGTCGACCACCCTGACTTCCTCCGCCCCCGTGCCGCCCACCTTGCGGCTGGCCTTCGCCCTGTCGATGGGCGCGGCCGTCTCGCTCGGCATCACGCGCTTCGCCTATGCGCTGCTGCTGCCGCCCATGCGCGACGACCTGGGCTGGAGCTATGCGCTCGCGGGCGGCATGAACACCGCCAACGCGGTCGGCTACCTGGTGGGCGCGCTGGTCACGCCGGCGCTGATGCGGCGCTTCGGCGTGAGCCGGTTGCTGGTGGTGGGCGCGGTGCTCGCGAGCCTGTTCATGGCCGGCAGCGGCTTCGTCACGGCGGCGCCCGCGCTGCTGCTGCAGCGGTTGCTCGCGGGCATCGCGAGCGCCTGGGTGTTCGTGGCGGGCGGCCTGATGGCCGCGCGACTCGGCGAGGCCGATGCCTCGCGCGGCGGCCTGCTGCTGGGCATCTACTACGGCGGCACCGGTTTCGGCATCCTGGCCTCGGCGCTGCTCGTGCCGCAGGTGCTGCAGGCCGCCGCGGGCGAACCGCATGGCTGGGCCTGGGCCTGGTGGGCGCTGGCGGTGGCCAGCGGCGTGGCGACGGTGCTGCTGGCCTGGGCCGGCCGCGCGCTGCCAGACCGACCCGCGCCCGTGCCCACCGCTTCGGCTTCCGGTGCCGCACCCGGCGCGCCGGTCGCGCTGCGGCGCTTCGGCTGGGCGCTCGCGGGCTATGCCTTCTTCGGCATCGGCTACATCGGCTACATGACCTTCGTGATCGCGCTGCTGCGCGAGCAGGGCGCGAGCGCGGGCTTCGTCACACTGTTCTATGCGTTGCTGGGCATCGCCTGCATCGCCTCGTCGCGGCTGTGGGCCGGGCTGCTCGACCGCTACCGTGGCGGCCAGCCGCAGGCGCTGCTCAACGGGCTGCTGGGCGTCGCGACGCTGCTGCCGGTGCTCAGTGCCTCGGCGCCCATCGCGCTGGTCTCGGGGCTGCTGTTCGGCGGCGTGTTCCTCTCGGTGGTGGCCTCGACCACCGCGCTGGTGCGTCACAACCTGCCGTCCTCCGCGCTGGGCGCAGGGCATCAGCGTCTTCACCATCGTGTTCGCCTTCGGCCAGATCGTGGGCCCGACCATCACCGGCTGGATCTCCGACGGACCGGGCGGACTGGCGCGCGGCCTCGTGGGGTCGGCGATCGCGCTGTGGCTCGGCGCCGTGCTGGCTTCGCGCCAGCATGCGCTGGAGCCCGCATGAACGAGGCGCTTGCGCTCGCCGACGAGGCCGCCACGCCCGGCTTCGCCGTGTTCGATACCGCGCTCGGCGTCTGCGGCGTCGCCTGGGTCCGCAAGGATTGGTCGGCGTGCAACTGCCGCAGGACGACCCCACCGAGCAGCCCGCGCGCCGTCGCATGCGGCAGCGCTTTCCCGAGCTGCCCGAGGCCGAGCCGAATGCCGAGGCGCGACGCGCGATCGCCGCCGTGCAATCCCTGCTCGAAGGCGCGCAGGACGACCTGCGCGACATCGCGCTCGACATGCGCGGCCTGTCCGATTTCCATCGGCGCGTCTACGAGCTCGCACGGCGCATTCCGCCGGGCCACACGCGCACCTACGGCGAGATCGCCGAGGAACTGGGCGACAAGACGCTGGCGCGCGCGGTGGGCCAGGCCATGGGCCTCAACCCCTTCGCGCCCGTGGTGCCGTGCCACCGCGTGCTCGCGGCCGGCAACAAGCCCGGCGGCTTCTCGGCCGGGGGCGGGGCGCTGACCAAGCTCAGGATGCTCGACATCGAGGGCGCGCGGCCGAACGGGATGGCGTCGCTGTTCTAGCGCGACTCGGCGATCAGCCGCCGCAGTTCGTCCACGTGCCGGCGCAGCGCGGCGTCGTCCATCGCCGTGTAGCCGATCACCAGCCCTGGCGGCAGGTCCTTGCGCCGGCAGAAATCGGAGATCGCCTGGAAGCGCAGTCCGCGCTGCGCGGCCGCGCGCAGGAACGGCGCCAGCGCCATGTCCGGCGGCAGCCACCACACGAGGTGGAAGCCCGCGTGTTCTCCGGTCACATGCAGCCGCGCGGGCTCGAGCGCGGCGCGCAGGCCGCCGAGCACGAGGTCGCGCCGCTGCGCATAGACCAGGCGCGCGCGCCGCACATGGCGCGCGAAAAGCGCCGCTCTCGAGGAAGCGCGCCAGCGCCATCTGCTCGATCACGCCGGTGGAGCGCCCGGCGATGTGGCGGGCGCGGCGAAAGTCGGCGACCAGCGCGCGCGGCAGCACCATGTAGCCGATGCGCAGCGCGCCGAACAGGGTCTTGTTGAAGCTGCCGCAATGGATCACGCGGTCGGCCGCATCGAGGCTCTTGAGGGCGGGCAGCGGGGCGCTGTCGTAGCTGAACTCGCTGTCGTAGTCGTCCTCGACCAGCCAGGCCCGCGCGGTCTCGGCCCACGTCAGCAGTTCGAGCCGGCGCGATACCGGCATCGTGATGCCGCTGGGCGATTGGTGTGCGGGCGTGACATGCGCGAGCCGCGCGTCTGCATGCGCGCGTGCGTGCGCGACCGGGAAGCCCTCGGCATCGATGGGCAGGGGAACCGCCTGCCGCCCGTGCTGGCCGAAGATCGGCGCGGCATGCAGGTAGCCCGGGTCCTCGAGCAGCACCTTGTCGCCGGGCGCGAGCAGCAGCCGCGCGCAGAGGTCGAGCCCTTCGCGGATGCCCGAGACGACCACGACGCGTTCGGCCTCGCAGGCGATGCCGCGCGCCACCCCGAGGTAGCGGGCGATCTGCTCGCGCAACTCGGGCAGCCCGAAGGGATCGTCGTCGGTGAGCTGCGCCGCCGTCACGCGCCGCGCGCCGGCCTGCAGCGTGCGGCGCCAGAGATCGAGCGGGAACAGGGCGGGGTCGGCCACGCGCGCCATGAACGGCTGGTAGGCCTCGGTGGCCGCGAGCGGCGCCATGTCGGTCTTCCAGGCGGGCCGGGAACGTGGCGCGGCCGGGCGCCGCTTCGCTTCGCCGGCCTCGAGGAAGCGGTCGGGCACCTGCGCCGCCACATAGGTGCCCGATCCGGCCCGGCTGACCAGGTAGCCCTCGCTGCGCAACTGGTCGTAGGCCGCGTCGACGGTCACGCGCGACACCTGCCAGCGCTGCGCGAGCTGCCGCGTGGAGGGCAGGCGCGCGCCCTTGGCCAGCGCGCCGTCGAGGATGCGCGCTCGGATCTGGCGGTAGATCCAGGCCTGCTTGGCCTCGCCCTCGCGCGGCGGCTCGGTCGCGAGATCGAGGCTCGATGGCGTGCGCCGGACCTGCGGGGGCTGGAAAGTGGCCTTATCGTTTTCTCCAGAATGGATCTACAGACAAGGCCACATTCTATTTAGATTCGCGTCCAAGGCATTCCATCCACGAAGCTCCCCATGACGACGAACCCCACGCATTTCTTCTGCACCCTCGCGCCCGACGGCCCGCGATTCCCCCTCGACGACGCGGGCAGCCTGCTCGACGCGGCGCTGGCGCAGGGCGTGGCCGTGCCGTTCTCGTGCAAGCGCGGCGAATGCGGCTCGTGCCGCGCGCAACTGCTCGAAGGCAGCGTCGAGCGCATCGCGCCGCCCTCGGAGGCGGCCTACCAGGTCGACGCGGGCGAGCTGCTGATGTGCCAGTGCCGCGCCACCAGCGACCTGCGGCTGCGCTTCCCACACTGGAGCGCGGCGGCGCTCGCGCCATCGCGGCATTCGGCCAAGGTGCTGGTCTGCGAACCGCTCACGGCCAAGGTCACGCGGCTCGTGGTCGAGCTGCAGAGCGCCGAGCCCTTTCGCTGCGCGCCGGGGCAGCATGCGCAGTTCGTGCTCGAGGACGGCGAGCGCCGCAGCTTCTCGATCGCCAACCGGCCGACGGAAGACGGCGAAGCGAACCGGCTCGAGTTCCATATCCGCCGCATGCCGGGCGGCCTGTTCACCGAGCAGCGTCTCGCGGCGCTTCGACCCGCGGACCTGCTCGAGCTCGAAGGGCCCCACGGCGCCTTCGTCTGGCAGGCACCCGCCGACGGGATCGAGCACCTCGTGCTGCTGGCCACCGGCACCGGCTTCGCGGGCGTGCGGCCGATCCTGCAGGCGGCGCTCGCGAGCGGCGCGTTTCGCACGGTGTCGCTCTACTGGGGCGTGGCAGAGGCCGGCGACTGCTATGCGGCCGCATGGCTCGACGAGATGGCGAGCGTGCACGCGGGCTTCCGCTGGACCGCGGTGCCGTCTTCGCGCGCGGAGGTCAAACAGCATGTGCAGTACGCGGCATCGAGGGCCGCGCACGACTGGGCGCGCACGATCGTCTATGCCTGCGGCAACCCGGCCATGGTGCGCGACGCGCGCGCGCTGCTGCAGGCCGAGGGGCTGCCGAAAGCGCGCTTCGGCTCCGAGGTGTTTCTGCCGAGCACGAAGCAGGTCGTGCGCCATCCCTGGGAGAAGGTGGGCGCCACGTTCACGCGCGATGGCATCCTCGAGGCGCGCCGCCGCTCTATGGAGGCGCTGCCGCAGATCGCCGCGCTGATCGAACCCGGCATGACCACGGGCGAGGCGATCGCGGTCGCCGACCGGCATCTGCGGCGACTCGGCGCCGCCTACAACTGGCATCCGACCTATGTGCGCTTCGGGCCCGACACGCAGCGCACCTCGCGCGAGCCGGTCGATCGGCAGCGGCGCCTGCGCGAGGACGACGTCTACACCGTCGACCTCGGCCCGGTGTGGGACGGCTACGAGGGCGACTACGGCGATACCTTCGTTCGCGGCGCCGATGCCGACCACGCGCGCGTCACGCGCGCGGCACGCGACATCTTCGAACGCGCGCAGGAGGCGTGGCGGCGTGGACTGAGCGGCGCCGCGCTCTACGACTTCGCGAGCGAGCTTGCAGGCACGCATGGCTGCGCACTGGTGCGCGAGACGGCCGGCCACCGGGTCTCGGACTTCCCGCATGCGCTCTACGGCAAGCGCCGCCTGGCCGAAGCCGACTTCGTTCCAGGCGACGGCATCTGGGTGCTCGAGGTCCAGGTGCGCGACCGCGAACGGCCGATCGGCGCCTTCTTCGAGGACGTGCTTCTTAAGAATTGATTCAGAACATTGCTAGCTCCGCGACCTAGAGTTCGGCAATGACTGTGAACCGTATCGAACCCCGACCGCTTTTTCTTCTTCGCACCTTCCGTTCTTCCGTGCCGCGCCTCGCGCTCGTGGCCGTTGCCGCGGGCACGCTGCTCGCCGGCTGCGTGACGCCCGGCGAGCATGCGCGCGAACAGCGCATGCGCGACGAGCAGAACTGCATGGCCTATGGCTTCCGCCCCGAAAGCCCGGCCTACGCGCGCTGCCTGCAGAACGAGAACCTCTCGCGCCAGGACCGCGACAACCTGCAGGACATCGAATCGCGCCGCCGCTCTGAAGACCCGCGCCGCTATGGCGGCGGTGGCGGCGGCTGGGAGCGCGAACGCGACCGGGACCGCGATCGCTACGACCGCATGAACGACAACCAGCGCCAGGCGCTGCGCAACTGCGACCTGCTGCCGCCCGCCAACCAGCCGGGCTGCCGCGCGATGGTCTGGTCGACGCTCAAGTAGGGCTGCGCAACGCCGCATCCGAGGGTGCGGCATCGAGCTTCGCGAGCGCGATGACCGCCGCCTGCAGCACGAAGCCCGCGAGCGCGAGCAGCAGGCAGCCGGCCTCGCCCCAGAGCGCGCCGGCCGCCGCACCGAGGGCGGCACCCACGGGCCGCGCGCCGGCATTCACCGTGAGGAACACGGCCGAGACGCGGCCCAGCATGCCCGCGGGTGTCACGCCCTGGCGCAAGGTGGTCGAGTTGATGGTCCACACCATCGGCCCGGCGCCGAACACGAACAGCGAGAAGGCCGCGAGCGCGGCGCTGGGCCAATGCAGCGTCGACGCCATCAACACCGCGGCCAGCACCGCGCTGAAGGGGCCGACGCGGATCGCGCGGCCCGGGCTCGTGCGCGCCGCGATGCGCGGCGTGAGCAGCGCGCCCGCGACCATGCCCGCGCCATACATCGCGAGCGTGAGCCCCACGCCCTGCGCGCCGAGCCCGAGCGCGCGCACCGCGTGCGGCACATAGCCGGCCTGCAGCACGAACCACGCGATGTTGAAGACCGCGCCGGTCAGCAGCATCGGCCGCAGCCAGGCATGGCGCAGCACGAAGCGCGCGCCTTCGCGCAGCTCGGTCCAGGGATGGCGTGCGGCGGGCATGCGGCGCGCCGGCTCGGGGAGCTTCCACAGCAGGGCCACGGCCGCGGCCGACAGCGCCGCCGCCAGCACGAAGGCCGCGCCCGCGCCGGTCCACGCCACGAGCGCGCCCGCCACGGCGGGGCCGGCCGCGAAGGCCGCGCTGCGCGCCAGCTCGATGCGGCCATTGGCGCGCGCCAGCGCCTCGCGCGGCACGAGTTCGGCACCAGCGCCGGGGCCGCGACGCTGAAGGCCACGGTGCCGATCGCGCCGATGAAGCCCAGCAGCGCCATGCCCGCGATGCCCATGCGCGCGGACCACGGCGCCGCCAGCACGGCGAGCATCAGCACGAGCGACAGCGCGCGCAGCACTTCGGCGCGCAGCATCAGGCGCCGGCGCGGCATGCGGTCGGCGAGCAGGCCCAGCGGCATCGCGAGCAGCAGGAAGGGCAGCGTCTGCACGGCGGCGAGCAGGCCAGTTTCGGTGGCGCCCGCGCCATAGGCCATCACGGCGACCAGCGGCACCGCGGCCAGGCCGAGTTGTTCGGCCGACTGCGCCGCGAGGTTGGCGTGGGCCAGGTGAAGAAAGGGACGGGGCAGGGCGGAGGGCATGAGGCGATGGTCGCGGACCGCCCCGCATCGGGCTGGCCAAAAACGGACCCGCAAAAACAGACTCTTTCTGGAAGTCCTTCCGCGACTTTCGCGAAACCTTCGCGCCCTCTGCGTTCGGCCGTCCGCCTTCCGCTCCGTCGATCAGCCCGCGCCGGCCTGCTGCGCGAGCAGCATGTCCTCGAACCAGTCCGCCACCTGCCGCGCCTCGGGCGCCGCGCCCGGCGCGAGCCCGTAGTAGTAGCGCTCGAGCCGCATGCGCAGCGCGGGCAGCGGCGACTGCAGCCGGCCCGAGGCGAGGTCGTGCGACACCAGCGAGGTCGGCGCGAGCGCGATGCCCAGGCCGTCGACCGCGGCCTGCAGCACGAAGTGCAGGTGGTCGAACTGCAGCCGGCCGGCCGGCCGCACGCGCGGCGCGCCGACCTGCTTCTTCCAGGCCTCCCAGTCCTCCTTGCGCGTGCGCGCCGACAGCTGCACGTGCGCGGCCAGCGCGCGCAGGTCGCGCAGCGGATGGGCCTTGAACAACGCGGGCGCGCCGACCACCAGCACCTCGTCCTCGAGGAAGGGCTGCACCGCGATCGCGCCCGGCCAGCCCTCGAGCCCGCGGCGCACCGCGATGTCGAAGCTGTCGGCCACCTGCTCGGGCATCACGGTGCTCGTGACCACCTGCGGCTCGATGTCCGGATGGCGCTCGACGAAGGAGGGCAGGCGCGGGATCAGCCAGCGCACCGCGAACGAGGGCCGCACGTTGATGCGTACCGTGCGCGCCGCGCCCTGCGCCTGCAAGGCACGCGCGGCGGCGCCGATCTGCGCCAGCGCGGGCTCGACCTCGGCGAAGAACTGCTGGCCCTCGGCGGTCAGCGCGACCTGGCGGATGCGGCGCTCGAACAGCGCGACACCGAGGAAGGCTTCGAGGCCCTTGATCTGGCGGCTGATCGCGCTGTGGGTGACGTGCAGTTCGTGCGCCGCGCGCGTGAAGCTCAGGTGGCGCGCCGCGGCCGCGAAGGCGCGCACGGCGTTCAGGGGAGGCTCGCGGGACGGCATGCGTGCGATTTTGTCACGCATGCGGCGCGTTAATGTCGTTTGTCGGCTCGGCCTTCGCGGGCGCACGATGCGGGCTCGATGTCATCTTCCTCCAGCCGCTCCGCTTCCGACCCCGCCACCCTCGCGGCCTCCGTCTCCACCACCGACCGCGACTCCCGCCATGCCGCGCTCTCGCTCGGGCTCGCGCTGCCGGGCGACGTGGTGCTCTACCTGCTGCTGCCGATGTATGCCGCGCAGTTCGGCGTCACGCTCGCCGAGGCGGGGCTGCTGCTCGCGGCCAACCGGCTGGTGCGCATCGCCGGCTATGGCTGGGTGGCCGACTTCTATGCGCGCCATGGCGACCGCCGCACCTGCACGCTGGCCGTCGCGGGCGCGGTGCTGTGCTGCCTCGGCTATGCCACGCTCTCGGGGCTGTGGTTGCTGCTGCCGCTGCGGCTGGTCTGGGGCCTGTGCTTCGCGGCCTTCAACCTCTCGACGCAGGCGCTGGCCACGGCCGACCCCGTGGGCGCCGCGCGCCGCAGCGGCCGCTCGCGCGCCTTCATCGCGCTCGGACCGGTGGTGGCGCTGCCGCTGGGCGCGCTGCTCGCGCACTGGAGCGGGCCGCGCACCATCTTCTGGCTGCTGGCGGGCGTGGCGCTGCTCGGGCTGCTGGCCGCGCGCCGGCTGCCGAAGGCGCCGCATCCGGTCGCGGTGGCGGCCAAGCGCTTCCAGCGGCCGAACAGCCTAGACGGCTGGTCCTTCATGGAAGGGCTGGCGCTCGACGGCCTGTTCATCGTCGGCCTGTCGTACCTCGGCAAGGACCTGCTGCCGGGCGCGGCGGTGGTGGTGGCTGGCGTGCTGATGGCGCTGCGCTACTTCTCCGAGATCGCGCTCAGTCCCGTGGGCGGCCGCATGGCCGAGCGCTTCGGCGCCGAGCGCCTGCTGGTGAGCCTGTCGCTGCTCACGGCGCTGGCGCTGGTGGGCTTCGGCCTGGGCTGGCTCTGGAGCTGCGCGGCGCTGATCGTGGTGCTGCGCGCGCTGCAGCTGCCGCTGATCGCGCCCATCGTCGCGCACCGCACGCCCGGACCCGAGCGCGTGCAGGCGCTGGCCGCGCGCTCGACCTGGCGCGACATCGGCGCGGGGGCCGGGCCGGTGCTGGCCGGGCTGCTGCTGCCCATTGCCTCGTCGGCCTGGGTCTACGGCGTGGCGGCGGCGCTGCTGGCCGGCATGGCCATCGCCTGCGGGCGCAGTGCCGCGAAACTCGAGGACTCCCCGGATTCCCTTCACCATCGACCGTCATGACCCACGACCCGCACGCGATCCAGACCCTGGCCCAGCTCCAGGCCCTGTTCGGCCAGCCCGGCGAAGCCGCGCTCAGGAAGGAGATCGACTGGCTGCATCCGTCCTACCGGGCGCTGATCGCGGCCTCGCCGTTCGCGGTGCTCGCCACTCTCGGGCCGGACGGCCTCGATGCCTCGCCGCGCGGCGACCCGCCGGGCTTCGTGGCGGTGAAGGACGAGAAGACGCTGTGGATGCCCGAGCGCCGCGGCAACGACCGCATCGACAGCCTGCGCAACATCGTGGCCGACCCGCGCGTGGCGCTGCTGTTCCTGATCCCGGGCGTGGGCGAGACCCTGCGCGTCAACGGCCGTGCGCGGATCACGGCCGATCCCGCGCTGCTCGCGCGCTTCGCGGTGGAGGGCAAGGCGCCGCAGTGCGTGATCGAGATCGCCGTGGACACCGTGTTCTTCCAGTGCGCGCGTGCGATCCAGCGTTCCCGGCTGTGGGCGCCGCGGCCCGACGAGGCGCGGCCCGACGTGCCCACGCCCGGCGCGATCCTGTCGGCGCTGACCGATGCCGCCTTCGACGGCGCGAGCTACGACCGCGAGTTGCCGGCGCGGCAGAAAGCCACGCTGTACTGAAAGGCGCGGCGAAAAATATTTCGCCGGAGATTGAGGGTTCGGGGCCCGTCGTTCGTCTTCAGGAGGTCGGTCCCGTTCCGATCGTCGAAGACAGCGAAGAAAGCCCCGCCCGCCATGCACCCCGCTACGTCCCCGTTCCAATCCCTGCAGCCGCCCGCCGCGCCGCGCCGCCGTTCCAGGTCCTTCGTGCTGCGCTGGTGCGGCAACGGCTGCGGCGAGGTGGCGGTGGTCGGGCCGCTGGGCTGGTGGCCCTGCTGCTCGAAGGCGTGCTGGGAGGCCTGGCGCGAGCTCGAGGCGGCCAAGGCCGCGGGGGCGGCGACCCTGGCCGGCGCGGCGGTGCGCGCCGGCGCCTGAACGATCTCAGGCCCGTCCGGGCGCCGCGGCCTGCTCGGTGCGCGCGTCGTGGCCGATGATCAGCACCAGCACGAAGGCCACGGCCGCCAGCAGCGCGAGGAAGATCACCGCGTAGATGTCGTTGCCCATGCGGTCCTTGAGCGTGCCGAAGATGGTCGGGCCGATGTAGCCGCCGAGGTTGCCGATCGAGTTGATCCAGGCGATGCCCGCGGCCGCGGCGGTGCCGCTGAGGATCGCGGTGGGCAGGGTCCAGAAGGTGGGCAGGGCGCTGAAGATGCCGAAGGCCGCGAGCGTCACGGCCGCCATCTTCGGCACCGGCGCGCTGGTCTCGGCCGCCAGCACCAGGCCGACGAAGATGCAGGCCAGCGGGATCAGCAGGAACCACTTGCGCTCCTTGCGCGCGTCGGAGGCGCGGGTCCAGAACAGCATCGCGATCGCACCCACCAGGTAGGGGAAGGCGTTGATGAAGCCGATCTCCACGTTGCCCAGCCCGCCGAAGCCCTTGATGATCTGCGGCAGGAAGAAGCTCAGGCCGTACAGCGGCACCGTGATGCCCATGTAGACGAAGCCCAGGCCGATCACGCGCGGGTTCAAGAGCGACTGCTTCCACGAGATCTGGTTGATCGACTCGCGGTTGCGCCGCTCGGCGTCGAGCGTGCCCTGCAGCCAGGTGCGTTCCTCGTTCGTGAGCCACTTCGCGTCCTTCGGACCGTCGGGCAGGTAGAACAGCACGAAGAAGGTCAGGATCAGCGAGGGGATCGCCTCGAGGATGAACAGCCACTGCCAGCCGTGCATGCCGCCCATCCCGTCCATGTTGAGGATGAAGCCCGAGATCGGCGAGCCGATCACGGTGGAGATCGGGATCGCGAACATGAACCAGCCGACGATGCGCGCGCGGTAGGCCGAGGGGAACCACAGCGTGATGTAGAAGATGACGCCCGGGAAGAAGCCGGCCTCGGCGATGCCGAGCAGGAAGCGCACGACGTTGAAGCTGGTCGAGCCGCCGACCCAGGCCTGGGCCGCCGACAGGATGCCCCAGCTGAACATGATCCGCGCGATCCAGCGGCGCGCGCCGAAGCGCTCGAGCGCCATGTTGCTCGGCACCTCGAACAGGAAGTAGGCGATGAAGAAGATGCCGGCCGCGCTGCCGAACACGGCCGCGCTGAAGCCCAGGTCCTTCGACATGGCGGCGCCGGCGAAGCCGAGGTTCACGCGGTCGAGGTAGGCGATGAAGTAGCTGACCATGAGCAGCGGCAACAGCCGCCAGCTCATCTTCGAGATGGTTCTCTGCTCGATCGGATTCACGTGTTGTCTCCTGTTGTGTGTGTGATATGGGAGGCGTTGAGGAAAGCCGCGGCCGTCGCCGGCCGCCGGACCATGTTAGGCCGCTCGGCCCGGCATTCCTGACACGGAAATGACCGAGGCGGGAAAGCACGGGGCAGGGTGCTTGTGCACCTTCCGCGGCCGGCCTGCATCGGGCCCGGGACTCGACCGGTTCGCGCATATGGTTATCGCTTTTCCATCGTTCCGGCCCCCGGGGCGCGGGTATAGCCTTCGTGACGATCCACGCTTTGCCGAGCCGTCCCGATGTCCACGAACGCCGCTTCCTCCCCGTCTTCCTCCCCCACCGAACCCACCGCCTCCCGTGGTCCCTCCGTCGCCTGGATCGCGGGCGTCGGCGCGAGCGCGGGCCTCGGTGCCGCGCTCGCGCGGCGCTTCGCGCAGGAGGGCCTGGTCGTCGCGCTGACCGGCCGCACGCCGCAGCAGCTCGAGGCCGTGGCCGCCGAGATCGCGGCCGCGGGCGGCACGGCCCATGCCTTCGCGGCCGACGTGGCGAGCGAGGCCGAGGTGCACGGCGTCGGCCAGCGCGTGCGCGCGCTCGGGCCGTTGTCGGTGGCGGTGTTCAATGCCTCCAGCGCGGCGCGCGCGCCCACGCTCGAGATCTCGGTCGAGCAGTTCACCCAGGCCTGGCGCACCAGCACGCTCGGCGGCTTCGTGTTTGCGCGCGAGGCGCTGCGCGGCCTGCTGGCCAATCCCTTCGACGGCGCGGTGCCCGCGGGGCGCGGCAGCCTGCTGTTCACCGGTGCCACCGCCGCGTTGCGCGGCAAGCCGCCTTTCGCGGCCTTCGCGGCCGCCAAGGCCGGGCTGCGTTCGCTGAGCCAGAGCCTGGCGCGCGAGTTCGGGCCGCAGGGCATCCATGTCGCCCATGTCGTGATCGACGGCGGCATCGACGGCGAGCGGCTGCGCAGCGGCTCGCCGCAGCGCGCGGCGCAGGCCGGCGAGGACGGGCTGCTGCAGCTCGATGCCATCGCCGAGAGCTACTGGCAGCTGCATGCCCAGCATCGCAGCGCCTGGACGCAGGAACTCGACCTGCGGCCGTTCAAGGAACCCTTCTGATTCAGAACGAGGAGCGCATGAGTTCCGCATCGCCATTCAGTCCGCACGAGCATCCGCTCATCGCCACCCTGCCGTCGGTCGAGGCCGAGCTCCACTACTTGAAGCCGGGCCAGGGCCGGCCCGCGAGCTACACCTTCGAGCCGCCGCCGGGCACGCCCTGGGTCACGGGCGAGCTCGAGGCACGGCGCGTGGCCATCCGCGACGGCCGCCCGCTGGTGGCGCTGCGCGAGCTCTCGCTCGACCGCAGCGGCTTCACCCAGATCGCGCACCGCAGCGTGCTGGCCGACTTCTCGCAGGACGCGACCATCCGCGACATCTACTACCGCGAGTCGGAAGCGCTGCTGCGCGACGTGACCGGGGGCGAGAAGATCGTGGTGTTCGACCACACGCTGCGCGACAGCGCCCAGGGTTCGCGCCGCACCTCGGAGCTGCGCGAGCCGGTGCGCCGCGTGCACGACGACCAGACGCCGGCCTCGGCGCGGCGCCGCGTCACCGATCACCTGCCGGCCGACGAGGCGGCCGAGCGGCTCACGAAGCGCTTCGCGATCGTCAACCTGTGGCGGCCGCTGGCCACGGTGGAGCGGCTGCCGCTCGCGCTGTGCGACGCGCGCTCCATCGATGCCGCGGACCTGGTGCCCAGCGACCTGATCTATCCCGACAAGGTGGGCGAGACCTATTCCTTCACCTGGAACCCGAAGCACCGCTGGTACTGGTTCCCGCGGCTGCGGCCCGACGAGGCGCTGCTGCTGAAGATCTTCGATTCGCGCGAGGACGGCACGGCGCGGCTCACGGCCCACACGGCCTTCGAGGACCCGACCGGCTCGCCCGAGGCGCCGCCCCGGCGCAGCATCGAGCTGCGCGCGCTGGTGTTCTGGGACAAGCCGTGAGCGCGCGCAAGCAGCTGCGCCTGGGCGCCTTCATGCGCCCGGTCAGCATCCATACCGGCGCCTGGCGCTACCCGGGCGCCTGGCCCGACGCCAACTTCAACTTCGAGCGGCTCAAGCAGCTCGCGCAGACGCTGGAGCGCGGGCGCTTCGACGCCTTCTTCATGGCCGACCACCTCGCGCTGCTCAACATGCCGATCGAGGCCTTGCAGCGCAGCCACACGGCGACCTCGTTCGAGCCCTTCACCTTGCTGTCGGCGCTGGCGCAGCACACGCAACACCTGGGGCTGATCGCCACTGCCTCGACCACCTTCGACGAGCCGTTCCACATCGCGCGCCGCTTCGCCTCGCTCGATCACCTGAGCGGCGGCCGCGCGGGCTGGAACATCGTGACCACGTCCAATCCCGACGCGGCGCTGAACTTCGGCCGCGAGGACCACATGGAGCACGACGCGCGCTACGACCGCGCGCGCGAGTTCTACGACGTGGTGACCGGCCTGTGGGACAGCTGGGCCGACGACGCCTTCGTGCGCGACGTCGACAGCGGCCGCTTCTTCGATCCGGCCAAGCTGCACGTGCTGGCCCACAAGGGCGAGCACCTGTCGGTGCGCGGGCCGCTGCACATCGCGCGGCCGGTGCAGGGCTGGCCGGTGATCGTGCAGGCCGGCGCCTCGGAGGCCGGCCGCCAGCTCGCGGCCGAGACGGCCGAGCTGATCTTCGCGGCACCGGGCACGCTGGCGAATGCGCGCGCCTTCTATGCCGACGTCAAGTCGCGCATGCGCAAGCTCGGGCGCGATCCCGAGCACCTCAAGATCCTGCCGGGCGCCTTCACCATCGTGGCCGACTCGGTCGACGAGGCGAAGGCGATCCGCGCGAAGCTCGACAGCCTGGTGCACTACGACAGCGCGATCGCCTCGCTGTCGATCGCGCTGGGCCACGATGCCTCCACCTTCGACCCCGACGGCCCGCTGCCCGAGGTGCCGCCCACCAACGCGAGCCAGAGCGGACGCGAGCGCGTGATCGAGCTGGCCCGGCGCGAGAACCTCACGGTGCGCCAGCTCGCGCAGCGCCTGGGCGGCTATGGCGGCCTGGCCTTCGTCGGCACCGCCCGGACCATCGCCGACGAGATGCAGGAATGGCTCGAGAGCGAGGGCTCGGACGGCTTCAACGTGATGTTCCCGTGGCTGCCCGGCGGGCTCGATGCCTTCGTCGACCGCGTGGTGCCCGAACTGCAGCGCCGTGGCATCTTCAGGCAGGAATACGAAGGTCGTACCCTGCGCGAGAACCTCGGGCTGCCGCGGCCGGTCAACCGTTTCTTTTCCGGAAATTAGCGGGGCCGGGGCGAGGGGACACTGGGCGCGCCGCCGGCGCGCGGGCGGCGCATTGGCGACAATCGCTCCAATGCGTTCCTCTCCCTTCTTCCGCATGGCCCTGCTGCTGGGCCTGCTCTCCGCCATCGGTCCCTTCGCCATCGACATGTACCTGCCGGCCCTGCCGGCGATCGGCCAGAGCCTGCGCGCCGACATCGGCGCGGTCCAGATGAGCCTCACGGCCTTCTTCATCTCGCTGGGCGCGGGCCAGCTGCTGTACGGGCCGGTCTCCGACATGGTGGGCCGCAAGCCGCCGCTGTACGCGGGCCTGGCGGTGTTCGCGATCGCGAGCGTGGGCTGCGCGCTGGCCACCGACATCCAGACCCTGATCGCGCTGCGCTTCATCCAGGGCCTGGGCGCCGCGGCCGGCATGGCGATCCCGCGCGCGGTGGTGCGCGACCTGCACACCGGCACCGATGCCGCGCGGCTGATGTCGCTCTTGATGCTGGTGTTCAGCATCTCGCCGATCCTCGCGCCGCTGGTGGGCAGCGGCGTGATCGCGGTCACCGGCTGGCGCGGCGTGTTCTGGGCCGTCACCGTCGCGGCCGTCGCCGGCCTCGCGATGATGGCCACCTTGCTGGCCGAGACCCGGCCGGCCTCGGAGCGCGTCGAGAGCAGCATCGGCAGCGCGCTCGCGGCCTACTGGCTGCTGCTGCGCGACCGCCACTACCTCGGCCTGGTGTTCATCGGCAGCTTCGCGATGGCGGGCTTCTTCACCTACCTCGCGAACTCCTCGTTCGTGATGATCGACCACTACGGCCTGTCGCCCGCGCTCTACAGCGTGGCCTTCGGCGTGAACGCGGCCGCCTTCTTCGGCGCCTCGCAGTTCAACGGCACGCTCGGCGAGCGCTTCGGCCTGGCGCGGCTGGTGAAGTTCGGCGTGGCCGGCTGCGGCGTGGCGATGGTCGCCATGTTCGCCTACTACGCCATGGGCGGCGACAGCCTGTGGGTGATGATCGTGCTGTACTTCATCGCCTCGGGCTTCATGGGCTTCGTGATCCCGACCACCGGCGTGCTGGCGCTCGAGATGCACGGCGCCATCGCCGGCACCGCCTCGGCGCTGCTGGGCACGCTGCAGATGCTGACCGGCGCGGTGGCGATGGCGGTGGTGGGTGCCTTCACCGACGGCGGCCCGCTGCCGATGGTGACCGGCATGGCCGCGGGCGCGCTGATCGCCGGCGTGCTGACCTGGCTCACGCTGGGCGGCGACCGCGGCACGCAACCGGCGCGCCGGGTGCAGGAGGCCTGATGAGCAGCGTGGCGGCCAGCGTGGGCACCGAGGGCGGCGCGCGCGTCATCGACGGCCTCGACCAGCCCGCGCGGCGCTGGTCGATGCTGGTGATCATCCTCGGGCTGATCGTCTCGGTGCTCGACGGCACCATCGTCAACCTCGCGCTGCCGGGCATCGCGCGCGAACTCAACGCCAGCGCCTCGCAGTCGATCTGGGTGGTCAACGCCTACCAGATCGCCATCCTCGTGATGCTGCTGCCGCTGGCCTCGCTGGGCGACCTGGTCGGCTACCGCCGCGTCTACCTGGTGGGCATGGCGGTGTTCACGCTGTCCTCGGCGGCCGCGACCTTCGCCAACTCGCTGACCACCTTGATCGCCGCGCGCGCCTTCCAGGGCCTGGGCGCGGCCGGCATCATGAGCGTGAACGCGGCGCTGGTGCGGCTGACCTATCCGTCCTCGCAGCTCGGCAAGGGCATGGCGATCAACTCGCTGGTGGTCGCCACCTCCTCGGTGGCCGGGCCCTCGGTGGCGGCGGCGATCCTGTCGGTGGCCTCGTGGCCGTGGCTGTTCGCCATCAACGTGCCGCTGGGCATCGTCACCTTCGCGCTCGGCATGAAGGCGCTGCCGTTCAACCGCGTGGCGCCGGCCGCGGGTCTGCGCTTCTCGCCGATCGACGTGACGCTCAACGTGCTGATGTTCTCGCTGGTGTTCCTCGGCGTCGACCGCCTGGGCGTGCGCGAGGGCGGGGTGGAGGCGGGCGGCCCGCCGCTGAGCGCCTGGCTCACGCTGCTGGCCGGCGTGGCGGTGGGCTTCGTCTACCTGCGCCGGCAGCGCTCGCTCGCGGTGCCGCTGTTTCCGATCGACCTGCTGCGCATCCCGGTGTTCGCGCTCTCCATGGGCACCTCGGTGGCGGCCTTCTGCGCCCAGATGCTGGCCTACATCGCGCTGCCGTTCCTGCTGCTCGAGGTCTACGGCCGCAGCCATTTCGAGGCCGGCCTGCTGATCACGGCCTGGCCGCTGGGCATCGTGGCGATGGCGCCGCTGGCCGGCCGCCTGATCGGCCGCTATCCCGACGGGCTGCTCGGCGGCATCGGCCTGGGGCTGATGGCCGCCGGCCTGTTCTCGCTGGCGCTGCTGCCGGCGCACCCGGTCAATGCCGACATCGCCTGGCGCATGGCGCTGTGCGGGCTGGGCTTCGGGCTGTTCCAGTCGCCGAACAACCACACCATCGTGACCTCGCCGCCCGCGCACCGAAGCGGTGCAGCCAGCGGCATGCTCGGCACGGCGCGGCTCACCGGCCAGACGCTGGGCGCGGTGGTGCTGGCCGGCGTCTTCAGCCTCTGGAGCCCGCATGGCGGCCACGGGCCGGTGGTGGCGCTGGTGCTGGCCGGCTGTTGTGCTGGTATCGCCGCAATCTTCAGCAGCTTGCGGCTCAGGACGACGGGACACGCGGGCTGAATAGGTTAGGGTACGGCCCCATGAAGGAAGTACCTGACACGGTGGTATGCCCGGGCTGCGACGCGGTCTATGCCCGCGCCGAACTGCAGCCGCGCGAGGTCGCCCATTGCGCGCGCTGCGGCACCGAGATCGGCCGCCATCCGGGCGCGCAGGAGAGCCGCATCCTGCCGCTGACCGTGACCAGCCTCATCATGTTCGCGATCGCCAACCTGTTCCCGATCGTCGAGATCGAGCTGCAGGGCCTGCGCAGCCAGACCACGCTGGCCGGCGCGGTGGTGGTGCTCGGGGCCGAGGGGATGTCGGTGGTGGCGCTGCTGGTGCTGGCCACCACCATCCTGTTCCCGCTGCTGCAGCTGTGCATCCTGGTCTATTTGCTGATCCCGCTGCGGCGCGAGCACCGCCCGCTGGGCTTCGCGATCCTGGTGCGGCTGATGCAGTCGCTGCGGCCCTGGGGAATGATCGAGGTGTTCCTGCTCGGCGTGCTGGTGGCCGTGGTCAAGCTCTCGAGCATGGCGACGGTGGTGCCCGGGCCGGCGCTGTGGGCCTTCGTGGCGCTCACGGTCACGCTGACGGCGGTGCTGTCGTTCAACCCGGGCGCGTTCTGGGAGATGACCTTCCGCGCCGCCGGCGACGAGGACGAAGGCGAGGAGAGGGCTTCCGCATGAAGTTCCCGTCGTTGCGCAGGCCGCCCCCGCCCGAACCCGAACCCGCCGCCGACACGCCGGTGGTCACCGCCGCCTCGCTGGGCCTGCTGGCCTGCCCGCACTGCGCGGCGGTCTGGCAGGACGCGCAGGAGGGCGAGGCCTGCGGGCGCTGCGGCACCCATCTGCACACGCGCAAGCCGCAGAGCCTCACGCGCACCTGGGCCTTCCTGATCGCGGCCTGCATCATGTACATCCCGGCCAACCTGCTGCCGGTGATGATCACGCGCACGCTGTTCGGCGCGCAGTACGACACCATCCTCAGCGGGGTGATCTATTTCTGGGTCTCGGGCGCCTACGGGCTCGCGGCCATCGTCTTCATCGCGAGCTTCCTGGTGCCGCTGTTCAAGCTGGCGGTGCTGTTCCTGCTCGTGGTGATGGCGCAGCGCGGCAGCAGTTGGCGGCAGCACGAGCGGGCCAAGCTCTATCACATCATCGAGATCATCGGCCGCTGGTCGATGCTCGACGTGTTCGTGGTGTCGCTGCTGACCGGGCTGGTGCAGATCCAGGGCTTCGCGGTGATCACCGCGGGCGTGGGCATCGCGGCCTTCGGTTCGGTGGTGGTGCTGACCATGCTGGCCTCGCTGAGCTTCGATCCGAAGCTCACCTGGGACAGCCAGCAGGCACAGGCGATGCAAGAGAGTTTCGAGAACAGGGAAGAACAAGCAGCATGAGTGAAGAAGACCAACCGCAAGACCGACCGGCGCCGTCCGCGCCGCCATTGCCGAGGCCGCAGGTCAAGCGCCGCCGCGAGTGGCTGCCCTCGCTGATCTGGCTGATCCCGATCGTGGCCGCGCTGGTGGGCGTGATGCTGGTGGCGCGCATCCTGATGGAGCGCGGCCCCGAGATCGTGCTGACCTTCAAGACCGCCGAGGGTCTCGAGGCCGGCAAGACCGCCGTCAAGTACAAGGACGTGCAGATCGGCCTGGTGCAGAGCCTGCGCCTGGCGCGCGACCGCTCGCACGTGCGCGTGCTGGTGCAGCTCAACAAGGAGGCCGAGGGCTTCACCTCCGAGGACTCGCGCTTCTGGGTGGTGCGGCCGCGGCTCGACACCTCGGGCATCTCGGGCCTGAACACGCTGCTGTCGGGCGCCTACATCGGCGCTGACGCCGGCGTGTCGAAGGAGAGCGCGGGCGAGTTCAAGGGCCTGGAAACGCCGCCCATCGTCACGCGCGACGACTCGGGCCAGCAGTTCCTGCTGCGCGCCGCCGACATCGGCTCGCTCGACGTCGGCTCGCCCGTGTACTTCCGCCGCATCAAGGTGGGGCAGGTGGCGGCCTACGAGCTCGACGGCGACGGCCGCGGCGTGACGCTGCGCGTGTTTGTCAACGCGCCCTACGACAAGTTCGTGGGCGTCAATTCGCGCTTCTGGCAGGCCAGCGGCATCGACGCGCAGCTCAGTGCCAGCGGCTTCACGCTGCGCACCCAGTCGCTCGCGACCATCCTGCTCGGCGGCATCGCGTTCCAGGCGCCCGACGACGCCATGGGCCCGCTCGCGAAGGAGAACACCGCCTTCATGCTCGCGCCGACGAGGTCACGGCGATGAAGGAGCCCGACGGCCCCTCGCAGACCCTGCTGATGTATTTCAACCAGTCGCTGCGCGGCCTGGTGCCGGGCGCGCCGGTCGATTTCCGCGGTGTGGTGATCGGCGAGGTCAAGTCGATCGGCGTGGAGTTCGACCGCGCCGAGCGCGAGTTCCGCATGCCGGTGCTGGTGCAGATCTATCCCGACCGGCTGCGCCGCCGCAGCGTCGAGCGCACCGACGAGAAGGAGCCGCGCTTCTCGCAGCAGGAGCGCCTGCGCTTCCTCACCGAGAAGGGCCTGCGCGCGCAGCTGCGCAACGGCAACCTGATCACGGGCTCGGTCTATGTCGCGCTCGACTTCTTCCCGAAGGCGCCGCCCGCGAAGATCGACCTGAGCAAGAGCCCGATCGAGCTGCCGACCATGGCCAACAGCCTCGACGAGATCCAGTCGCAGGTGCAGGAGATCGCGAGCAAGCTCAACAAGGTGCCCTACGAGCAGATCGCGCAGGACCTGCGCACCACGCTGGCCACGCTCAACAAGACGCTGACCGCCGCCGAGCAGACGGTGAACCGTATCAACAACGACGTGACGCCCGAACTGGCCGCGGCCATGAAGGACGTGCGCAAGACCGTGAACTCGGCCGAGCGCACGCTGGCCGACGACTCGCCGCTGCAGCAGGACACGCGCCAGATGCTGCAGGAACTCACGCGCGCCGCCGGTTCGGTGCGCGTGCTGACCGACTACCTCGAACGCCATCCCGAATCGCTGCTGCGCGGCAAACCGGACGACAAGAAATGACGAAGCACAGCAGAACCTTCCTCGCCGGCATCGCGGTGCTGGCCGCGCTCGCGGCAGGTTGCGCGAGCAAGCCCGACAGCTACTACACGCTGGCCAGCAGCGTGCCCGCGGACCAGATCGCCGCGCCCGCCGCCAGCGGCACCGTGCCGCTGGCCATCGAGCTCGCGCCCGTGGCCGTGCCCGAGCGGCTGGCGCGGCCGCAGATGGTGGTGCGCAAGCCCGGCGGCAGCGTGCAGGTCGAGGTGCTCGAGCAGCACCGCTGGGCCTCGTCGTTCGAGAACGAGCTGCGCGACGCGCTGGCCAGCGGCATCGCCACGCGTCTGGGCGCGCTCGATGTCAGCAAGGGCGGCCGCCCGAACGTGCAGCCGGTGTGGCGCATCGCGGCGCAGCTCAAGCAGTTCGACGCGGTCGACGGCGGCCGTGTCGAAGCGGCCTTCAGCTGGACCCTGCGGCGCGCCGACGAGCCGCGCACGCTGGTGTGCAGCTTCGAGGCCGGTGAACCGGTGGGCACCGGCATGGACGCGGTGGCGCAGGGCGCCCAGCGCGTGACCGCCGCCGTGGCCGCGGCGATGGCCCGCAGCATGGCCGCGGCGCGCGCGAATCCGTCGGCGACCGCCTGCGCCATTTGAACGTGGCCGTTGCGCGTTAGCCGCGGGGCAGGGTGGGCGTGGCGGATGAAGCTCTGGACTGGGTGATACCAAGAAGAAGCGGAGACCAGCGATGACACAGATCGGCAAGACGCCCTGCGACGACACGCTGATCCGGCACGGCGTCGACGCCGTCGACGACACCGGCTGTCCCGAAGCCTTCAGGCCCTGGGTGCTGGCCGCGGCCATCGTCGGCTCGAGCATGGCCTTCATCGACGGCACCGTCGTCAACGTCGCGCTGCCCGCGATCCAGGCCGACCTGCGCGCCACCGCCTTCCAGGCGCAGTGGGTGGTCGAGTCCTATGCCTTGCTGCTGGCCGCGCTGCTGCTGGTGGGCGGCGCGCTCGGCGACCACTTCGGGCGGCGCCGCGTGTTCGCGATCGGCGTCGCGATCTTCGCGCTCTCGTCGGTGGCCTGCGCGCTCGCGGCCAGCGTGCAGCAATTGATCGCCGCGCGCGCGGTGCAGGGCATCGGCGGCGCGCTGCTGGTGCCGGGCAGCCTGGCGCTGATCAGCGCGGCCTTTCCCGAGAAGGCGCGCGGCAAGGCCATCGGCACCTGGTCGGGCTTCAGCGGCATCACGGCGGCCGTGGGGCCGGTGCTCGGCGGCTTCCTGGTCGATCATTTCTCGTGGACCTGGGCCTTCCTGGTCAACGTGCCGATGGCGCTGCTGGTGCTGTGGATCTGCTGGCGCCACGTGCCCGAGAGCCGCGGCGCCTCGGCCGGCGGCGGTCTCGATCCCTGGGGCGCGCTGCTGGCCACGGCCGGGCTCGGCGGCATCGTCTATGCGTTCATCGAGGCGCCCACGCAGGGCTGGACCTCGGCGGCCGTGCTCGCGGCACTGGCCATCGGCATCGCGGGCAGCGCGGGCTTCGTCGCCGTCGAGCGCCGCGTGCGCGCGCCCATGCTGCCGCTCTCGCTGTTTCGCAGCGGCAATTTCAGCGGCGCCAACCTGCTGACCTTGCTGCTCTATGCCGCGCTCGGCGGCGGCCTCTATTTCTTCCCGCTCAACCTGATCCAGGTGCAGGGCTGGTCGGCCACGGCGGCCGGCGCGGCGCTGCTGCCCTTCATCCTCATCATGTTCGCGCTCTCGGGCTGGGCCGGCCAGCTGGTCGACCGCTTCGGGCCGCGGCTGCCGCTGGTGATCGGGCCCGCGATCGCGGCCGTGGGCTTCGCGCTGTTCGCGCTGCCGGGCGTGGGCGCGAGCTACTGGAGCGGCTTCCTGCCGGCCGTGGTGGTGCTGGGCCTGGGCATGGCGGTGACCGTGGCGCCGCTCACCACCACCGTGATGAACGCCGTCGGCCCCGAGCTCGCGGGCGTGGCCTCGGGCGTGAACAACGCGGTCTCGCGCGCAGCCGCGGTATTGGCCATCGCGGTCTTTGGCGCGATCATGGCCTGGGCCTTCGACGCCGCGCTGGCCGAGCACCTGCAGGCCGCGGGCGCCTCGGCGCAGGTGACGGCCTTCTTCGAGGGCGAGCGCGCCAGGCTCGCCGGCGCCGCCATGCCGCCGGGCGTGGATGCGGCCACGGCCGAGGCCTTGCGGCGCGCAGTGGCCGAAGCCTTCGTCGCGGGCTTCCGCTGGGTGATGCTGCTGAGCGCCGGGCTGGCGCTGCTCAGCGCGGCGAGTGCGTGGCGCTTGATCGGCGGCAAGGGCGCGACTCAGGTCGGCTGAAGCCCCGGACGCGTCGCCAAGGCTGAGCCTCAAGCCGTCGGCCTGCGCTCAGGCGCCGCGGCGTCGCTGAGCAGGGTGTCGAGCTCGGCCCAGAGCGGATCGCATTGGCCGGCCCGGTAGGCGGCGGCCTTGAAGGTGGCGTGCTCGCCGCGGTAGGTCTCCCACAGGTCGCGATGGCCATCGGCGACGCAGGCGCGCACGTTGGCCAGTCGGTCGGCGGCCTTCACGGTCAGCGCGAGTTCCTGTTCGCCCTTCACATGCGACATGGCGGCATAGGTCCGGGCCTTGCGCTCCTTGCGGTTGGCGCCGGGCGCGTCGCTCAGCAGTGCCACGCAACCCGCCACCAGCGTGCCGAAGCGTTCGGCGATGTCGGCCACGGTGGCGTCGGTGTCTTCCACCACGTCGTGCAGGTAGCCCACGACCTGCGCCTGTTCCCCATAAGGCCGCAGCAGCGCGACCACTGCATCGAGGTGATGGACGTAGGGATGCACGCCGTACTTCTGGTCGCCGTGCATCTGGATGGCGTAGCTTCTCGCGGCGTCGGGGGGAGGTCTCTGGGGTCATGCGGACAACCCTAGCGGGTCGTGTGTTCCGTGGCAATGGTGAGGGGGCCGTGTTGTCGTAGGCCGGGGGCGGGCGCGCGCCGACGGGGTACTCCCCTCCGCGAATGTCCCCCGCCTTCGGCTCCTCCTTTATTTCGCTGCGGGGAGTACCCCGCCGACGCGCGCCAGACGCGCAGCAGTTGATCGGCCGGCATCACCGCAGCGCCCACGTGCACAGGGCAGCGGGTGCTTCCCGCAGCGAAATCAAGGAGGAGGCCGAAGGCCGGGGGACATTCGCGGGAGGGAAGTACCCGCTGTCCTGTGCACGCGCCCCGGCGCCCCCAAAAACCGCCGTTTACGAAGGAAAACACCTACCGAACCAACATTGCAACGCCATTTGTGTATCGATACAGTAAATCGTTCCACCAAACGGCGCCAAACGGGCGTTCCGACCCACAGGAGACAAGCCATGACCTCGATTTCACGCCGCCGCTTCGTCCAGTCATCGTCGGCACTGCCGCTCGCGATGGCGGCCGCCGGCACGGGATTCACGCCCTTCGTCGCCGCGCAGGACAAGAAGACCGTCGCGCTGCGCCTGTCGTCCTCGCACGTCGCCGACCTCAACTCCTCGCACTTCGCGTGGAACCAGCTCATGCAGGTCAACCTCAAGAAGGCCGTCGGCGAGCGCATCCGCATCGACTACTTTCCCAACAACCAGCTCGGCAAGGAAAGCGACGTCGTCCAGCAGGTCAAGGTCGGCTCCATCGACATGATGCTCACCGGCTCCTCGATCTGGGCCACCGTCACGCCGCAGTTCGGCATGCTCGACCTCGGCTACCTGTTCGACAGCTACGAGCACGTGGCCAAGGCCCTCGACGGCGGCGTCGGCGCCAAGCTCAACGACATGCTCGTCAAGAGCACCGGCTGCCAGGTCATCACCTGGGGCCAGCACTACGGCGCGCGCAACGTCTACACCAAGCAGCCCGTCAAGTCGCTGGCCGACGTGAAGAACGTCAAGCTGCGGGTGCTGCCGACGCCCGCCTTCATCGAGACCTTCAAGATCATGGGCGCCATCCCCACGCCCATCTCCTTCGGCGAGCTCTACATGGCCGCGCAGACCGGCGTCGTCGACGGCTTCGAGCACGATGCCGCCACCGTGCTCGCGAGCAAGCTCAACGAGGTCGTCAAGCACTGCTGGATGACCGAGCACCTGTTCAGCCCCATGGTCTGCATCGCCGGGCGCCGCGCCATGGACCGCATTCCGGCCGACCTGCGCCCGGCCTTCCTCAAGGCCGCGGCCGAATCGACCGCGCAGCAGCGCCAGATCGGCGCCGAGAAAGGGCAGGGCGCCATCGAGGAACTGAAGAAGCTGGGCCTGAGCTTCACGCCCATGGCGAAGAACGAGCGCGACCAGGTGCGCAAAGAGATGGAGGCCAGGCTCTGGTCGGCCTTCGCCAGGCAGTATCCCGAAACCGGGCCGCTGTTTCGCCGCCATCAACGCCGCCCGCGCCTGACCCGCATGTCCAGCGTCCTGCCTCCGATGGTCACGCCCGCCGTCCTGCCGCCTCTGCCGCCCCTGTCGCCGCTGCCGGCCGCGGGCCACGGCCACGATCCGCGCGCCCTGGGCTTCAGCACCGCCCACCGCGCGGGCCGCGGCCTCGCCTGGCTCACGCGCGCCATGGAGAACGTGGCCGGCGTCGTGCTCGCGATCGATGTCCTCGTCGTCTTCGTCTCGGTCGTGTTCCGCTACTTCCTGCACGACCCCTTCGACTGGGCCGAGGAGGTCGCGCGCGCGCTGATGGTGATCCAGGTCTTCTTCGGTGCCGCCACCGTGCTCGCGCGCAGCCAGCACGTGGGCGTCGACCTGTTCCGCGGCCTGCTGCCCGCGCGCTGGCAGCCCGCGCTGATCCAGTTCGGCAACTGGATCGTGGTCGGCGTCTCGGCCAGCCTGCTCGCCTCGTCGTGGGAACTGCTGCTCGACGCCTACAACATGACCACCCCGATCGGCCTGCCGCAGTGGATCTACGTCTACCCGGTAGTCATCGGCAGCCTGTTCATGACCTTGTTCGGCCTCGCCAACGCCGTCAACGGACCGGCACGGCGCGTGTGGAGCACCCTGGCAGTGGGCATCGCGCTCACCGCCGCCGTCGTCGGCTGGAACGCCTTCGTGCCCGGCCACGCCATCGCGCCCTGGATGCTGCTGACCGCCGGCTTCCTCGGCGGCCTGATGCTCGGCGTGCCGATCGCCTTCGTGCTCGCGCTCTCGTCGCTGGTGTTCTTCATGGCCGATCCCTCGCTGCCGATGCTGGTCTATTCGCAGCAAGTCATGGCCGGCACCGACCACTACGTGCTGCTCGCCATTCCCTTCTTCGTGCTGGCCGGCCTGCTGATGGAATCCAACGGCATGTCCTCGCGGCTGATCGAACTGCTGCTGCGCATGTTCGGCCGCCTGCGCGGCGGCCTGGGCCTCATCACCATCACGGCCACCGCTTTCTTCTCGGGCGTCTCGGGCTCCAAGCTGGCCGACATCGCCGCGGTCGGCGGCATCATCATGCCGGCCGTGCGCAAGACCAAGCAGGATCCGAACGAGACCGCCGGCCTCTTGGCCTGCACCGCGGTGATGGCCGAGACCATCCCGCCGTGCATCAACATGATCATCATGGGCTTCGTCGCCAACATCTCGATCGCCGGGCTGTTCATGGCCGGCCTCGTGCCCGCCGTGGTGCTCGCGCTCTCGCTGGCCGCGGTCACCATCTACGTCGGCGCGCGCATCGACCCCGACCAGGCCTTCGACGTGCGCACGCCCATGTTCCGCCTGCTCGGCGGCGCGCTGGTCGCGCTGGTGATGGTGGCGATGATCGGCAAGGGCGTGACCTCGGGCGTCGCGACCTCGACCGAGGTCTCGTCCTTCGCCGTGGTCTACGCGCTGGTGGTGGGCTGGCTGGCCTTCCGCGAACTCACCTGGTCGTCGGTGGCGCGCCTGTTCGTGCGCTCGGCCTCGATGGCCGGCACCATCCTGTTCATCGTGGCGGCCGCGTCCAGCCTCTCGTTTGCGCTGACAATCCAGCAGATCCCGCAGTACCTGTCGTCGTTCATGATCGAGTTCGCGCACGCATGGGGCAGCACCATGTTCGTGATGCTCTCGGTGCTGATCATGATCGTGTTCGGCGCCGTCCTCGAGGGCGCGCCCGCGCTCATCATCTTCGGGCCGTTGCTGACACCGATCGCGGCGCAGCTGGGCGTCAATCCGCTGCACTTCGGCACCGTGATGGTCATCGCGATGGGCTTCGGCCTGTTCGCGCCGCCGGTGGGCCTGGGCCTGTTCGCCACCTGCGCCATCACCGGCACGCAGGTGAAGGACGTGGCGCGGCCGATGATGAAATACCTCGCGGTGCTGTTCGTCACCCTGGTGCTGCTGGTGCTGGTGCCGGCCTTCTCGGTCTGGCTGCCGACGCGCATGGGGCTGTGACGACGCACGACCGCAGGACCGCGATGAACCCGAAAGGACCCCGAAAACCGTGAGCAGAATCAGCGATGTCGCCCAACGCGCGGGCGTTTCGACCAGCACCGTGTCGAACGTGTTGAACGGCCGCGTGGACCGCATGGCGGCCGCCACCCTCGAGCGGGTGCAGGACGCCATCCGCGAACTCGAGTACCGGCCCAACACCTCGGCGCGGCAGCTCAAGACCGGCCACACGCCGCTGATCGGCCTGCTGGTGCCCTCGATGGCCAACCCGATGTACGGCTTCATCGCGCGCGAGGTCGAGGCGCTGGCGCAGGAACGCTACGGCTTTCGCATCATGATCGGCAATACCTACCCGCGAGAAGGAACGCGAGGCGCGCTTCTTCGAGGACCTGATGGCCCACGGCGTGCGCGGCGTGATCATCATCTCGTCGCTGATCGACGAGGAGCATGTCGAGGCCGCGGCCGAGCGCGGCCTGGTGGTGGTGAGCTACGACCGGCGCGCCACGCCCGGCGAGGCCTCGGTGATCGACCACGTCACGGTCGACAGCTTCGAGTCCTCGCGCATCGCCACCGCGCACCTGATCGAACGGGGCCACCGGCGGCTGGCCTTCGTCACGCCCTCGGGGCGCACCATGAGCCGCAACGAGAAGATCCAGGGCTTTCTCGCGGCCGCGCGCGCGGCCGGCCTCGAGGCCAGCGCGCGCGTGGTCGAGGGCCTGCCGGTCGACGAGTACGGCGACTCGATGATGAGCGAGCTGGGCCGCACCCAGGCCAGCCAGCTCGCGCAGCTGCCCGAGAGGCCCACCGGCGTGGTCGGCGTCAACGACCTGCTGGCCTATGGCCTGATGGCGGGCTTTCGCGATGCCGGGCTCGCGGTGCCCGACGATGTGTCGGTGGTCGGCATCGACAACGTGTTCCTCTCGACCCTGATGTACCCCGCGATGACCTCGGTGCGCGTGCCGGTGCCCGAGATGGCGCAGGTGATGGTCGAGCGCGTGATGAGCCGCCTGGCCGACGGCACGCTGCCCGCGGGCGAGTTCCTGTTCGCGCCCACGCTGGTGGCGCGCGACTCGGTGGCGCCGCCGCGCGGCTGAGGCCGTCTTCTTCTTTCCTCCTGCCTTGCCATGACCACGGTTTTCGTCAGCCATCCCCAGAGCAAGCTCGCCCACTACTTCGGCGAACGCGCCAGCAACGCGCTGCGCGCCTTCGCGCAGGTGCGCTTCAACCCCGAGGACCGCGATCTCTCGTCGCACGAGATCGCCGAACTGGCGCGCGACTGCGATGCCATCGTCTCCTACCGCCAGACCGTGGGCGACGAGGCGCTGTTCGCCGCGCTGCCCAAGCTGCAGGCCTTCGTGCGCTGCGCCATCGACATCCGCAACATCGACCTGGCCGCCGCGAGCCGCCACGGCGTGCTGGTGACGCAGGCCAGCGCGGGCTTCATCGCCTCGGTGTCCGAATGGATCGTGGGCGCGATGATCGACCTCGCGCGCGGCATCAGCGTCTCGACCGCGCTCTACCACGCGGGCCTGCCGGTGCCGCCTGCCATGGGCCGCGAGCTGCGCGGCGCCACGCTCGGCGTGATCGGCTACGGCCAGATCGCGCGCTACCTCTGCACCGTGGCGCAGGCGCTCGGCATGCGCGTGGTGGTGCACGATCCCTTCGCGGTGGTGGCGCAGCCCGGCATCGCGCAGGCCGGCTTCGGCGAGCTGCTCGCCCAGTCCGACTTCGTGGTCTGCCTCGCGGCGGCCACCGAGGACACCGAGAACCTCATGAACGCCGCCGCCTTCGCGGCGATGCGGCCGGGCGCCTTCTTCATCAATGCCGCGCGCGGCAACCTGGTCGACGAGGACGCGCTGGTCGCCGCGCTCGATGCCGGCACGATCGCGGGCTGCGCGCTCGACGTGGGCCGCGCGCCCGACCAGATGCCGTCGCCCGCGGTGGCGCGCCATCCGCGCGCGATCGCCACGCCGCACATCGGCGGCCTCACGCCGCCCGCGGTCGAGCACCAGGCGATGGAAACCGTGTCGCAGCTGGCCGAGATCTTCCAGGGCCGGGTGCCGAAGGGCGCGGTGAATGCCGCCGAGGCCCATCGCTGGCGCCAGGCCTTCGGCGTGCCGGCCTGATCCCTTTCCCCATCCACCGAGAGCCTCCATGGAACCGACCCGGAATGCGCGCTATGCCGGCGCCTGCGACTGCCACGTCCACATCTACGAAGACCGCTTCCCGCTGATCCCGAACGTCGCCTGGGTGCCGCCGCATTCGCCGGTATCGGCCTACCGCGAGCAGGTGCAGCAGCCGCTGGGCATCGAGCGCGCGGTGGTGGTGCAGCCCACGGGCTACGGCTTCGACAACCGCTGCACCCTCGATGCGCTGGCGCAGTTCGGCGAGGCGTCGCGCGGCATCGCGCTGTTGGCGCCCGATGCGCCCGACGCCGAGATCGCGCGCCTGCATGCGGGCGGCATGCGCGGCGTGCGCTACATGATGATCGGGGGCGTGCTGGGCTGGGAGTCGCTGCCGGGCATGGCCGCGCGCATGGCCGATGCCGACTGGATGATCAACCTGCAGCTCGACGGCCGCACCATGCCCGAGCACGAGGAGGTGCTCAGGAAGCTGCCGTGCCGGCTGGTGCTCGACCACAACGGCAAGTTCCTCGAGCCGGTGGCGCCCAGCCATCCCTCGTTCCAGTCGCTGCTGCGCGTGATCGATGCGGGCCGCGTGTGGATCAAGCTCTCGGCGCCCTACGAGACCTCGAAGAGCGGCGCGCCCGGCTACGACGACGTGAGCCTGCTCGCGCGCACGCTGGCCGAGACCTTTCCCGAGCGCTGCCTGTGGGCCAGCAACTGGCCGCACCCGGGACGCGATCCGCGCCCCGAGAGCGCGCCGCTGTACGACCTGCTGTTCTCGTGGGCCACGAGCGAGGACACGCGCCGGCGCATCCTGGTCGACAACCCGGCCGCGCTGTACGGGTTCAAGGCCTGACGCGGGCCGGGGGAGGGCGGATCCGAAGCCCGCCATAATCGGCGCTCCCGTCTTCTTGAACCGCCTCAGGTCAGCCACGCCGCGTCGAAGCCAACCTGCCTCCTGGACTTCGACCCACCCTTGCCGGTGCCGGCGCGCCCGTGTTCGAACGCTACTACCGCGAACTGCTGAACTTCCTGTCCCGCAAGGTGCCGGACCGCGCCACCGCGGCCGACCTGGCGCAGGAGAGCTATGCGCGCGTCTACGAGGCGCAGCGCGCGGGCAGCGTGGTGCGCGATCCGCGCGCGCTGCTCTACCGGGTCGCGCGCAACCTCGTCACCGACCATCACCGGCGCAACAGCGTGCGCGCCGGGCTGGCGGAGGCCGAGGAGGGCCTGGGCGAGCCCGACGACTGCATGGGCCCCGCGAGCCTCGAGCCCGACGCGGCGCTGGCCTCGAGCCAGGGCCTGGCCGCGATGATCGCCGCCATCGACGGCCTGCCGCCGCGCTGCCGCGAGGCCTTCGTGCTCTACAAGTTCGACGGGCTCTCGTATGCCGAGGTCGCCGAGCGCATGGGCATCTCGACGCGCACGGTCGAGATGCAGCTGCGCATCGCGATGGCCGCCTGCTGGGACTGCCTGGAGCGCGACGGGAAATGAAACAAGCAGCCACGATGAACCGAAGACAGACCACGTCCTACAGGGTTGGCGCCCGTTCGTGCGTCTCCATCTCCAGGGACACCCTCGCCACATGAATTCGACGCCACCACCGGAAGACGCATCGCGCCTGCGAGAGAAGGTGCTCGACTGGTTCGTGCGCCGCCAGCGCGAGGGCTGGAGCGCCAGCGAGGAGCGCGCGTTCCAGGGCTGGCTGGTGGCCGATCCGCGCCGCGCCGAGGCCTGGCGCGCCTGGGAATCGCGCTGGCGGGCCGTCGACGCGATCCCGGCCGCGACCGTGGCCGGCTGGCGCGAAGGCTTCGCGGGCCGCGCGGCCACGCCCACGCGGCGCGGCTTCATGAAGCCGGCGCTGGCGCTGGCCGCCACCGGCATGGCCGTCGGCGCCGGCTACCTGGGCTGGCGCGAGCTGCAGGCGCAGCCGGTGTTCGTGCAGGCCTTCGCCACGCGGCGCGGCCAGCAGCTCGACCTGCCGCTGCCCGACGGCACGCGCCTGCGGCTCGACACCGCGACCCGCATCGAGGTTCAGCTGTTCCGCGACCGGCGCGAGGTGCGGCTGCTCGAGGGACAGGCGGTGTTCGCCGTGCAGTCCGACGCCGAGCGGCCGTTCTCGGTGCTGGCCGGGCCGCTGGAGGTGCGCGTGGTCGGCACCCGTTTCGCGGTGCGCCACACGCCGGGGATCGACGGCGCGGACGGCACGCGGGTGTCGGTGGACGAGGGCCGGGTGCGGGTGGCGCGGCGCGAGCGCGCGCAGGACGGCGCCTGGGCCGCGCCCTCGGCCGCGAGCCTGCGCGAGGCGGTGTTCCTGGTCGCCGGCCAGCAGCTCGAGAGCGATGCCCGGGGCCTGCTGGGCCCGGTGGCGGCGGTGCTGGGCGAGGGCATCGCGCCCTGGCGCGAGCACCGGCTGAGCTTCGTCGACACGCCGCTGGGCCGCGCGCTGGCCGAGCTCGAGCGCTACGGCCCCACCGGCCTGGTGGTGAACGATCCGGCCGTGGCGGCGCTGCGGCTGACCGGCACCTTCGACCCGCGCGATCCGCGCACCCTGCGCCGCGCGCTGCCGAGCGCCTTGCCGGTGCGGCTGAAGGAGGCGGGCGCGGTCGCCGAGCTGGTCGCCGCGCACTGATAGAAAGAGCAGCGCCGCCGGGGCGCCGGAAAAAATTTTCGGCGGGACTACGGTATTTCCCGCGCTTCGTGCGTCAACCCAGATGAGAACCATTTGTATTCAAAGTCTGGAAACGTAGATGAACCGCTTGACATCGAAGCCGGCACCGCTGGCCCTGGCCCTGGCGCTCTCGCTGGCCCACCTGACCGCATCGGCCCAGGCGCTGCCGGCCGACCCGGTGCCGATCCGCATCGCGGCCCAGCCGCTGGCCGAGGCGCTCAACGACTGGGCGCGGCAGACCGGCGTGCAGCTCGTGGTGCAGCAGAGCCTGGTGGCGGGCAAGACCGCGCCGGCGGTCGCGGGCCGGCTCGCGCCGCGCCAGGCGCTCGACCAGTTGCTGGCCGGCAGCGGCCTGGCGGCCAGCGTGGAGGGCAACGCCGTGGTCATCCGCACCCTGGTGCCGGGCGCTTCCAATGCGTCGCTGCCGGCGGTCACCGTGCAGGCCGAGGGCGAGCAGAGCGCCACCAGCCGCGTGCAGGGCTACGTGGCCCGGCGCAGCGCCACCGGCACCAAGACCGACACGCCGATCATCGAGACGCCGCAGTCGATCTCGGTGATCACGGCCGACCGCATCGAGGCCATGGGCGCCACCAACCTCAAGGACGCGCTGGGCTACACGCCGGGCGTGTCGACCACCACCTACGGCGCCGACTCGCGCTACGACTGGATCTCGCTGCGCGGCTTCGATGCCTACTCGCCGGGCTTCTACCTCGACGGCCTGCCGCTGCGCAACAACGGCACCTGGGGCGTGTGGCGCACCGAGAACTACGGCTCCGAGCGCATCGAGCTGCTGCGCGGCCCCTCGTCGGTGCTCTACGGCATGAGCGGCCCGGGCGGGGTGGTCAACGTGGTCAGCAAGCGGCCCACGGCCGAGCCGGTGCGCGAGCTGCAGGTGCAGTTCGGCGACAACGCGCGGCGCCAGATCGCGGGCGACTTCGCGGGCCAGCTCGACGCCGAGGGCAAGCTGCTCTACCGCATCACCGGCGTGCTGCGCGATGCGCAACTGCCGGCCGCGAAGGAGGCCGACGACCACGGCTACATCGCGCCCTCGCTGACCTGGAAGCCCTCGGCCGACACCAGCCTCACCTTGCTGTCGATGTTCACGCGCACGCGCGGCGGCGTCTACACGCGCGCGCGGCCCACCATCGGTTCGCTCGAGCCCACCGCGATCGGCACCTACATCCCCTCGAAGCTGTTCACCGGCGAACCCGGCTTCGACCGGTTCAACCAGGACCAGCGGATGATCGGCTACCAGTTCGAGCATCGCATCGACGGCACCTTCACCGTGCGGCAGAACGCGCGCTACGCGGCGCAGAAGCTCGACTACCGCGGCGTGCAGGCCTCGGGCTTCATGAGCCTGAACCCCGACGACGCCAACGACATCGCCAACTTCACGCAGCTCTCGCGCAGCGTGTTCGGCAGCCGCGAAAACATCGGCGCGGTGGCGCTCGACAACCAGCTGCAGGCCGATTTCCGCACCGGCGACGTGACGCACAAGCTGCTGGTGGGGCTGGACTACCAGCGCACCCGCATCGACCAGGTCACTTTCAGCGGCGGCAGCGCGCCGCCGCTGAACATCCACGCGCCGGTCCATGGCGGTGCCTACGACATCCCGGCGCCGTACTTCGACGGCATCACGCGGCTGAACCAGACCGGCCTCTACCTGCAGGACCAGATCAAGTGGGGCGAGCGCTGGTCGCTGACCCTGGGCGGGCGCTACGACGATGCCGAGAGCACCGTCTTCAGCCGCCTAGACGGCTCGACCCAGCGCATGCGCGACCACAAGTTCACCAGCCGCGCCGGCCTGGTCTACCTGCACCCGAGCGGCTGGGCGCCGTACCTGAGCTACACCGAGTCGTTCGCACCCACCGCCACCATCGACCCGGTGTCGGGCAACCCCTTCAAGCCCGAGGGCGGCAAGCAATACGAAGCCGGCGTGCGCTACCAGCCGCCCGGCGGCAAGGCGCTCTACAGCGCCGCCGTCTTCGACCTGAAGCGCAACAACTACATCAGCTACGACGCCGACTTCGTGCCCAAGCAGACCGGCGAGATCTCGGTGCGCGGCCTCGAGCTCGAGGCCACGGCCGAACTGGTGCCGCGGCTGAACTTCACGGCCTCGTATGCCTACACGCCGCGCGCCATCGTCACGGCCAGCGCCAACAGCGCCGAGATCGGCAAGCAGGCCACCGCGGTGCCGCGCCACCGCTTCTCGGTCTGGGCCGACTACCGCTTCGCCAACGGCGTGAAGCTGGGGCTGGGCGCGCGCTACACCGGCACCAACTACGGCGACGGCGAATCCACCGCGCCGACCAAGGTGCCGGCGGTGACCGTGTTCGACGCCATGGTCGGCTACGACATCGACCGCTGGAGCCTCGCGCTCAACCTGCGCAACCTCACCAACAAGACCTACTTCGCGAACTGCGGCTACGTGGCCTGCTACTACGGCTACCCGCGCACCGCGGTGGCCACGGCCACCTACCGCTGGTAGGGCTCAGGAGCGCGGCATCAGCTCGTAGAAGTCGAAGCCGTTGCTGCGCCCGCCGAGGCAGCCGGCCAGCGTGTCCTCGACCTTGCGCCACAGCGCGAGCCGGTTGCGCCACTTGCGCACGCTGTGGCCCTCGTCGGGAAAGCTCAGGAAGTCCACCGGCCGGCCGAGCCGGCGCAGCTCGGCCACCACGTCGTCCGAATCCTGGCGCAGCACGCGCACGTCGTTGGCGCCGTGGATCACCAGCAGCGGCGCCTCGATGCGGTCGAGCTGCGACACCGGCGAATCGCGCAGCATGCGCGCGCGTTCCTCGGGCTGGTTCACGTCGCCGAACAAGCGCGCGAAGTAGTGGCGGTTGCGCCAGAACGGCGGCCAGTTCTCGATCACGCGCGGCCAGTTGGCCACGCCGACGATGTCGATGCCGCAGCGGTAGTCGTGCGGCTTGCGGATCAGCTGCGCGAGCACCGAGAAGCCGCCGAAGCTCGCGCCCAGCACCGCCATGCGCCGCGGATCGGCCACGCCCTGGTCGATGGCCCACTGCGCGGCCTCGGCGATGTCCTGCTGCAATCGGCCGCTGGTCTCGCCCGCGCCGGCCAGCATGAAGGCGCGGCCGTAGCCGCCCGAGCCGCGGTAGTTGACCTGCAGCACCGCATAGCCGCGGTTGGTGAGCATCTGCACGGTGTTGAAGCCCGCCGGCAGCCAGCTGTCGCGGATCCAGGGCCCGCCATGGATGTAGACCACCAGCGGCACCGGGCCCCGCACGCCGCGCGGGCGCGCCAGGTAGCCGTGGACCTGCAGGCCGTCGGAGGCCTTGAACGCGAAGGGCTCGGTCGGCGAAAAGAAGTCGTCGCCGTTCTCGCGCGGCGCCGGGGTGAGGCGCGCCAGCGCCTGGCTGTCGCGGTCGAGCAGCAGTTCGACCGCGCCGGTCTCGGTGACGGCGCGCAGCACCATGCGCCGCTGGCCGAGCGTGCTGCTCTGCGGGCGCGCGATCACGGGGTCGGCGGCGAGCCAGCCGCGCTCGCGCGCGAGCTTCATGGCGGCGGTCACCTCCGCGTCGAGCGTGGCGTCGAGGTAGCGGATGCGCGGGCGGTCGGGCTCGGAGGTCCAGGCCTGCGGCGCGCCTTCGTTCGGCGGGAAGTAGACGGTCCCGAGGTCGACCTGCGCGTCCTCGGCCAGCACCTTCTCGGCGCCGGTGGCGAGGTCGGCCTCGACCAGCGCCAGCTTGTCGCGCCCGATGTTGCCGAGCGCCCAGAGCCGGCCGCCTTCGCGGTCGATGCGCAGCGGCGCGTAGGCATCGAAGGCCTCGATGGTCTTGAAGGGGCGCCAGCTGCCGTCGGCCTGGCGCAGTTCCACCAGCAGGTCGGAGCCGTCGGCGCTGCCGAGCTGGCGCATGCGCGCGGCCAGCTCGCGCCGGGTGTCGATGTACCAGGCGACCACGCGGCTGCCGGGCTCGCCGCGCGCCACTTCGCGCACGCTGCGGGTGCGCGGGTCGGCCTCGAACAGGTCGAGGCTGGTGCGGTCGTTGCGGTTGCTCGCGAAGTAGAAGTTCGGGCTGCCGGGCGCGCCGCCGATGACGCCGGTCGAACGCACGCCGGGCCAGGGCGTGACGGCCCAAGGCCTGGCCTCGGGCGACTGGCTGTCGAGCACGAAGATCTGCGTGTTCTCGTCGCCGCTCGCATCCTTGAGGTAGGCGATGTGGCGGCTGTCGGGCAGCCATGTGTAGGCGGACGCGTTCGCGAGCGTGCCGGTGGCGAAGCTGCGCGTGCTGGCCGACTGCACCGTGGCTGCATCGTCGCTGTCGCGCACGGCCAGGCCCACGTCGGTGCCCACCGTCTGCACCCACAGCAGGTGGCGGCCATCGGGCGACAGCACGTGGCCGCCGACCGTGTCGACATTGGCGACGAAGCGGCGCATCGGCACCAGCGGCGGCAGCGTGCGGTCGTGGCTGGCCTGGGCCAGCACCGGATGGGTGGGCGCGGTGGCGCAGCCGGACAGCAGCAAGGCGCCGGCGGCGCAGGCCAGGGCGAGCAGGGCGGTGGGGCGAAAGTCGCGAGGCATGGTTGCGGTTCCTGGAGAAGCGGCCGCCGATTGTGCGAAGCCCGACCTTGGGCGAAGCCAAAGATGGCGCGCCCCGTCTTTGGCTGCGCCCAAGGTCCGCGCGCGCACAATCGCCGCGTGCACATCCTGCTGATCGAAGACGACCTCGACCTGGGCCGCGCGCTGCAGGCCGCGCTCAAGGTGGACGGCCTCACGAGCGAATGGCTGCGCCGCGCGCGCGACGCGCCGCGCGTGCCCGACGCGACCGTGTTCGACTGCGTGCTGCTCGACCTCTCGCTGCCCGACGGCAACGGCTTCGAGCTGCTGGCACGCTGGCGCGGCGAGGGCGGCACGGTGCCGGTGATCGTGATCACCGCGCGCTCGGCGGTCGAGGACCGGCTGGCCGGCCTCGACGGCGGCGCCGACGACTTCGTCATCAAGCCCTTCGCCACCGCCGAACTGATCTCGCGCATCCGCGCGGTGCTGCGGCGCTCGGCGCGCCAGGCCAGCGAGGTCTGGACGCTGGGGCCGCTGTCGATCGCGCCGCGGCGCCACCAGGCCACGCTGGCGGGCAGCGCGCTCGAGCTGTCGCCGCGCGAGTTCAGGCTGCTGCTCGAACTGGCGCGCGAGCCCGGCGCGGTGGTCGCCAAGGGCGTGCTCGCGCAGCGGCTGGAACCGCTGGGCGAGCCGCTGGACTTCGCGGCGGTCGAGGTCCATGTGTCGAACCTGCGGCGCAAGATCGGCGCCACGCGCGTGCACACGGTGCGCGGCGTGGGCTACATGCTGACGCCATGAGCCGTCCGTCCATCGCCTGGCCCGGCCCCAGCATCGGCCGGCGCGTGCTGGCCGCGATGCTGCTCGCCTTCGTCGGCGTCTGGCTGATGCTGCTGGCCTATTTCTACGTCGAGTTCCGCCAGGCGCTCGCGGTCGACCAGGGGCTGAAGAAGCTGGGCCGCGCGATGAGCGCCTCGCTGCGCCAGGTCGACAGCGACGCGCAGGCGGTGGACGTGATGCGTTCCACCGCGACCCTGCTCAGGACCCTGCGCATCAGCGGCAATCCGGGCGGCAGCGTGTGGATGGAACTGCGCCGGCGCGACGATGGCGCGGTGCTCTACCGCTCGGCCGCGCTCGGCGACCGGGTGCTCGACGCGCCGGCGCCGCAGGTGATCGAGCGCGATTTCGACGGCATCTCGTACTGGGTCCATGGCAGCGAGGCCGGCCGCTGGCGGCTGCAGCTCGCCGAGCCGCGCATCACGGGCCGGTGGATCCTCGAGCGCAACGCCACGCGCCTGCTGCCCTACCTGCTGCTGGCCTTCCCGATCGTGCTGCTGCCGGTGTGGCTGGCGGTGCGGCTCGGGCTGCGGCCGCTGCAGCGGCTGGCCGACCTCATCGCGCGGCGCGGCGGCAGCGACCTGTCGCCGATCGGCTACGACCCGCCCCAGGCCGAGCTCAAGCCGCTGACCTCGGGGCTCGAACGCATGCTGCGCCAGCTGCGCGACAAGCTCACGCAGGAGCGCGCCTTCGTGCACGACGCGGCGCACGAGCTGCGCACGCCGATGGCGGTGATCGCCGCCCAGGCCCATGCGCTGGCGGGCGCGGCCGATGCCGCCGAGCGCGAGCGCGCGCAGCTGCATCTGGAGCAGGCGATCGCGCGCGCCTCGCACCTCACGCAGCAGCTGCTGGACCTGGCGCTGCTCGACGATGCGCAGCCCTCGGCGCCGAAGCGCGTCGACGTGGCGCAGTTCGCGCGCGGGCTGCTCGCGCAGGCGGCGCCGCAGGCCATGGCGCGCGGCATCGAGCTGGCGCTCGAGGCGCCCGACAGCCTGCAGGCCGAGGTCGATGTGCCGGCGCTGCAGTCGGTGCTCGAGAACCTGCTGCATAACGCGATCCGCCATGTGCCCGATGGTGCGCAGGTGGCGATGACGCTGGGGGTGGAGGAGGGCTGCCTCGCGCTGCTGGTGGCCGACGACGGGCCCGGCATTCCCGCGGCCGAACGCGAGCGGGTGTTCGAGCGCTTCCACCGCGGCGAGGGCGCGCACGAGACGCCGGGCTCGGGCCTGGGCCTCGCGATCGTGAAACAGGCGGTGCATCGCATGGGCGGCGAGGTGGCCATCGTCGAGGGCCTGGCACCGGGGCGCGGCGTGGGTTTTCAGCGTCCGGCTGCCGCTTTCCGGGCGCACGAACACTTACGGCTGATGGGCATCGCCCGGGTTGACAGCGGCCGCGCGGGGCTTCGATACTGAACTCACTGGTTCATCAACAAAGCTCCAAGGAGATGCCCATGCAAAGGATCGTTCCCTGCCTCTGGTTCGACGGCAACGGCGAGGACGCATTGAAGTTCTACAGCGCGATCTTCCCGAACTCGCGCGTGACCGACACCCTGCTGTGGGGCGACGTCAATCCGGCCAAGAAGGGCTCGCTGCTCACCGCCACCTTCGAGCTCGACGGCCAGGCGTTCATGGTGCTCAATGGCGGCCCCGAGTACAAGTTCACCCCGGCCATCTCGATGTACGTGCGGTGCGAGACCCAGGCCGAGGTCGACCACTACTGGGACAGGCTGCTCGAGGGCGGCGGCCAGCCGGTGCAGTGCGGCTGGCTCACCGACCGCTTCGGCGTCTCGTGGCAGGTCGCGCCCGACGAGATCATCCGGATGTTCCAGGACAAGGATCCCGCCAAGGCCAAACGCGCGATGGAGGCGATGATGAAGATGGTCAAGCTCGACATCGCCACCGTGAAGAAGGCCTTCGACGGGGCCTGAGCGCTACACCAGCCGGTGGATCGCCTTCTTGCGCCAGACCAGCTGGTAGTACGCGGTCTGCAGCAGCAGCATCGCGCCGAAGGTCACCGGGTAGGCGTACCAGATGCCGTCGAGGCCGATGCGGTGGCTCATGAACCAGGCCACCGGCACCTCGAGGCCGAGCAGGCAGGCGATCGAGATCAGCGTGGGCACCAGCACCGAGCCGCTGGCGCGCATGATCCCCGACAGCGCCGAGGCCATGCCGAAGATCACCAGGCTCCACAGCATGATGTGCAGCAGTTCCTGCGCGATCTCGATCACCGGCGCGCTGGTGATGAAGAAGCCCATCAGCGGCCGCGAGAACAGGTAGCCCAGCAGCACCAGGCCGCCGGTGAGCAGCAGGTTCATCATCAGCGCCGTGCGCGCGATGGCGCCGAGGCGGTCGGCGCGGCCGGCACCGATGGCCTGCGCGCCGAGGATCGAGGCCGTGATCGCGATCGAGATGGCCGGGAACTGCACGTAGGCCACCACCTGGTTGACCGCGCCGTAGGCGGCCGTGGCGCTCGAGCCGTAGCCGTTGACCAGCGACAGCAGCACCACCTCGGCCAGCGCCACCACGATCATCTGCACGCCCGTGGGCACGCCGACCTTGAGCACGGTCTTGAGCAGCTGCGGGTCGATGCGCATGCTGCGCAGGAAGGCCGCGTCGGGCGCGAGCGAGCTGTTGCGCTGGCGCAGGCGCCAGCCCAGCCACAGGGTCGCCACCAGGAACGAGAGCACCGAACCCCAGGCGCCGCTGGTCACGCCGAGCTGCGGCAGGCCGCCCCAGCCGCGGATCAAAGCCGGCGTGACGAGCATGCCGATGGTGGTGGAGATCAGCAGCGTGAGCAGCGGCGTGACGGTGTCGCCCACGCCGCGCAGCATCGCGGTCGAGATCAGGAACACGAACACGCCGGGCATCGCGATCAGCATGATCCGCGCATAGCGCGTGGCCTCGGCCAGCACGTCGGGCGGCGTGCCCAGCGCCGCCAGCAGCGGCGTGGTGAAGGCGCCGCCGAACACCGCGATCACCAGGCCCATCAGGATGCCCACGCTCAGCGTGGTGCCGGCAACCGCCTTGGCGCGGGCGACGTCGCGCGCGCCCCAGGCCTGGCCGATCAGCACCGAGGCGCCGGCGCCCAGGCCGATCACGAAGGCGATGAAGAAGAAGAACACCGGGAAGAAGCTCGAGACCGCGGCCAGCGCGGTCACGCCGATCATCTGGCCGATGTAGATGTTGTTGAGCGTCCCCGACAGCGACTGCAGGATGTTGCTCAAGAGCATGGGGGCGAGGAAGAACAGGAAGGTCTTCCACAGGGCGCGCGGCGCGCCCACGGGGGCCACGGGCGTGCCCTGGAGGCCGCTCGGGTTGGGGGCTGTGTCTGTCTTGGCGTTCATTCGTGGGTCCAGCTCGCGCCGGAGAGTTCTTGGAGATGGGCCCGCAGGTCATCGGGCCAGGTCGAAATGTGGTGCTCGAAGCGATCGCGCTCGAGCGCGAACAGGGCGCGCATGGCTTCCTCGAAGCCGGGCAGGTTGCCGGCCAGCGCCGTCATCACGCCGTAGGTGGCTTCCCGCGCCGCGCGTGCGGCATCGCGCCCTGCGTTGACGCGGCGTGCCTCGTCGATCAGCCGGCGCAGCGCGACCGAGGCGCCGCCGGGCTGGCGGCCCAGCCACTCCCACTGGCGCGGCAGCAGCGTGACCTCGCGCGCCACCACGCCGAGCTTGGGGCGGCCGACGCCGCGCGGCGGCTCGCCGGCCGGCGCCGGGGCCTCGCGCAGGTCGAGGTCGATCTGCGCGCCGCTGCGGTCATCGAACACCAGGTACGGCGTGTCGTCGGCGCGCGCGCGCAGCGCGGCGACCAGTTCCGCGCGCGAGCCGCGTGCGATGCGGTGGAAGCCGGCGAAGGCGGTCAGGGTGGACGCGGGATCGGCGCAGGCCGGGAGGGAGGAAGTCTCGAGGGTCATGGAGGCGGAGCGGTAATTTACCCGGGCGCAATGAAGAAAGCCTGACTTTTCTTGCGCCCGGCGAATGAGGAAGGCGATCGGGGCGGCGGGCACCGGCGAGGGCCTAGGCGCTCGGGCGCGCCGGGCCGTTGTAACCCTGCGCGCCATGGCAGCCGGATTCCTCGGCCCAGAGTTCGAACAGCGCCTCGAGCTCGGCCGCGCGGTCGAAGGCCGGGTCGTCGCGCTCCTTCACCCGCGCCAGTTCCTCGAAGGCGAAGGCCTCGGCGCCCAGCGCGATCCAGTCCTGCTGCAGCGCCTTGTTGCGGTGGCTGCGCAGGTTGAGCTCGAAGCGCTGGCGGTTCATCGCGCCCACGATGTCGAGCGCGGCCGCGGCGAACACCCGCCCCGTCTTCAGGTTGCGGATCGCGAACACGCCGGCGGGGAGCGTGCTGTCCTTGTACTGCCGGGTGAGGGCGCGCCGTGTTTCCTGGGAAAGTGTCATGGCGCAAATTTTACCCGGGTTAAATTGATTGGATCAATATACCCGGGTAAAAATAGGCGCGCGCCTCAAACGCCGCGCAGGCGCCGCCAGGCCCGCAGCGCGCGCCGGTTGAAGGCGTGCACCAGCCGCCACGGCCGGCTCTGCCGCACGAGGGCCAGCACGCGGTCCTTCCAGGCTTTCCAGCGCGGATACCAGCGCGCGAACAACGGGATGCGCATCAGCGTGCCCTCGACCAGCTGGAAGATCCGCGCCACCACCGCGGTGCCGGCCAGCTTGGCCGCGACCAGCACCGCCACGCCGCTGCCCGCGTGGCCATGGCTGAACAGGAACAGCGCCAGCACCTTGACCGGCAACAGCAGCAGCACCGGCAACAGGAAGGCCAGCAGCGCGCCCCAGGGCGGCAGGCCGCGCAGCCAGGCTTCGGCGCGCGCCCACATCGGCAGCCGGGCCAGCCGCGCCGCGAGCGCGGCCAGCGGTCCCCAGCCCCATTCCTCGAACAGCAGCAAGGGCACCAGGAGCACGGCGAACACCGTCCGTAACAACTTCCCGAAGCGGGACGGCGGCCGGCGCGGGCCAGGGGAGGAGGGTGGTTGCACGGTGGGGAGTTGGGGGCGTGGAGCGGTCGGACAAGTGTCCACGCCGGGAGGCCGGACGCCATTTTCACTATGGCAAACTCGCGCGCTTCATTCGACCAACGCGACCGGCCGGCCGGTCGCAGCGACAGGGACGCCACTCAGCAATGCAGAAAATCATTCGCCAGCTCGCCGCCGAAATCAAGGTGGGCGAGCATCAGGTGAAGGCCGCCGTCGAACTGCTCGACGGGGGCGCCACGGTTCCATTCATCGCGCGCTACCGCAAGGAAGCCACCGACGGCCTCGACGACACCCAGTTGCGCGAACTCGAGGCGCGCCTGAGCTACCTGCGCGAACTCGAGGACCGCCGCGCCGCGGTGGTCAAGGCCATCGACGAACAGGGCAAGCTCACGCCCGAACTGCGCGCCGCGATCGAACTCGCGCCGACCAAGCAGGAGCTGGAAGACCTGTACCTGCCGTTCAAGCAGAAGCGCCGCACCAAGGGCCAGATCGCGCGCGAGTTCGGCATCGAGCCGCTGGCCGACAAGCTGCTGGCCGACCCCACGCTCGATCCCGCCGTGGAGGCCAAGGCCTTCCTGCAGCCCGCCACCACGCTCGACGACGGCAAGCCCGGGCCCGACTTCTCGACCGTGCCCGCCGTGCTCGACGGCGTGCGCGACATCCTCTCGGAACGCTGGGCCGAGGACGCCGTGCTGGTGCAGCGCCTGCGCGAATGGCTCTGGAACGAGGGCCTGCTCAAGTCCAGCCTGATGAGCGGCAAGGACGAGAACAACGCCGACGTCGCCAAGTTCCGCGACTACTTCGACTACGACGAGCCGATCGGCCGCGTGCCCTCGCACCGCGCGCTGGCGGTGTTCCGAGGCCGCGCGCTCGACATCCTCGACGCCAAGCTGGTGCTGCCGGTGGAGCCCGAGCCGGGCAAGCCCAGCGTCGCCGAAGGCCGCATCGCGCTGCATCTGGGCTGGAGCCATGCCGGCCGTCTTGCAGACGACCTGCTGCGCAAGTGCGTGGCCTGGACCTGGCGCGTGAAGCTCGCGCTGTCGACCGAGCGCGACCTGTTCACGCGCCTGCGCGAGGACGCCGAGAAGGTGGCGATCAAGGTGTTCGCCGACAACCTGCGCGACCTGCTGCTGGCCGCGCCGGCCGGCCCGCGCGTGGTGATGGGCCTGGACCCCGGCATCCGCACCGGCGTGAAGGTGGCGGTGGTCGATGCCACCGGCAAGCTGGTCGAGACCGCGACCGTGTTCCCGCACGAGCCGCGCAAGGACTGGGAAGGGTCGCTGCACACCCTCGGCAAGCTCTGCGCCAAGCACGGCGTGAACCTGATCGCGATCGGCAACGGCACCGCCAGCCGCGAGACCGACAAGCTCGCGGCCGACCTGATCAAGCTGCTCGCGAAGATGGCGGCCCAGGCCGGCGCGCCCGAGATGAAGGTCGACAAGGTGGTGGTCAGCGAGGCCGGCGCCTCGGTCTACTCGGCCAGCGAGTTCGCGGCCCAGGAGATGCCCGACGTCGACGTGAGCCTGCGCGGCGCCGCCTCGATCGCGCGCCGGCTGCAGGACCCGCTGGCCGAGCTCGTGAAGATCGACCCCAAGAGCATCGGCGTGGGCCAGTACCAGCACGACGTGAACCAGAGCGAGCTTGCGCGCACCCTGCAGGCCGTGGTCGAGGACTGCGTGAACTCGGTCGGCGTGGACCTCAACACCGCGAGCGTGCCGCTCCTGAGCCGCGTCTCGGGCCTGTCCTCGGCCGTGGCCAAGGCCGTGGTGCGCTGGCGCGATGCCAATGGCGCCTTCGGCACCCGCAAGCAGTTGCTCGAGGTCACGGGCTTCGGCCCCAAGGCCTTCGAGCAGAGCGCGGGCTTCCTGCGCATCCGCGGCGGCAGCGACCCGCTCGACGTCACCGGCGTGCATCCCGAGACCTATCCGCTGGTCGAGCAGATCATCGTCAAGACCGGCAAGCCCATCGCCGAGCTGATGGGCCGCGCCGACATGCTCAAGACGCTCAAGCCCGAGCTGTTCGCCAACGAGAAGTTCGGCGTCATCACCGTCAAGGACATCCTCGGCGAACTCGAGAAGCCCGGCCGTGATCCGCGCCCCGACTTCAAGGTGGCGCGCTTCAACGACGGCGTGGAGGACATCGCCGACCTGCAGGAGGGCATGATCCTCGAGGGCACCGTGAGCAACGTCGCCCAGTTCGGCGCCTTCATCGACCTCGGCGTGCACCAGGACGGCCTGGTCCACGTGAGCCAGCTGAGCCACAAGTTCGTCAACGACGCGCGCGAGGTCGTGAAGACCGGCGACATCGTCAAGGTGAAGGTGATGGAGGTCGACGTGGCACGCAAGCGCATCGGCCTGTCGATGAAGCTCGACGCCGCCCCCGCGCGCCGCGACGGCCCGCGCGACAACCGCTTCGAAGGCGCCGGCCGTGGCCAGCAGCCGCGCCGCGACAACACGCCGCAGCCTTCGGGGCAGATGGCGAATGCGTTTGCGAAGTTGCAGGGGTTGCGCAAGTAATCCGCGCGACGCGCACGGATCCTGCTGATGGCCCTGGCATGAAAGCCTTGCGCATCTACGCCGGCCCCGCCGCGCGCCGGCACATCGAGGCCCATGGCCTGCGGCCGCAGGATGTGCGCACCATCCCTGGCGCGGCCGGCGGCCCCAAGGGGCTGATCCTCGGGCCGATCGACCGCTTTGTCTTCGGCGAGTGGCTCGCGCAATCGGACCAGCCGGTGCACCTCGTGGGCGCGTCGATCGGCGCCTGGCGACTGGCCACGGCCTGCCTCGGCGATCCGGTCGCGGCCTTCGAGCGCTTCGAGCACGACTATGTGCGCCAGCAATTCGAGGTGCCGCCGGGACAGAAGCGGCTGAGCCCGCACCAGCTGAGCGAACGCTTTGCCGAGAGCCTGCAGGCCTTCTATGGCGGGCGCATCGGCGAGGTGCTCGCGCATCCGCGCTACCGGCTGCACGTGGTGACCTCGCGCGGGCGCCACATCCTCGGGCGCGAGGGCAGGGCGCGCACGCCCGTTGGCTACCTCGGTGCCTTCGCCTCGAACAGCGTGCACCGCAAGACCCTGGGCGCCTGGCTCGAGCGCTGCGTGTTCTCCACGCCCGGTGCCGAGCTGCCCTTCGGCACGCGCGACTTCCGCACCCGCCAGCATGCGCTGCGCGAGGACAACTTCAACCTGGTGCTGCAGGCCTCGTGCTCGATCCCGTTCCTGCTGGCCGCGGTCCACGACATCCCGGGCGCGCCGCGCGGCGCCTACTGGGACGGCGGCATCACCGACTACCACCTGCACCTCGACTACCAGCCGGTCGACGACGGCCTGGTGCTGTACCCGCACTTCCAGCGCGCGGTGGTGCCGGGCTGGCTCGACAAGGGGCTGCGCTGGCGCCACAAGTCCACGGGCTTCCTCGACCGCATGGTGGTGCTCGCGCCCGATCCCGACTGGGTGAAGACCCTGCCCAACGGCAAGCTGCCCGATCGCAAGGACTTCATCCATTTCCAGAACGACGCGCAGGCGCGCATCGCGGCCTGGACCCGGGCCACGCGCGAGGCCCAGCGGCTGTCGGACGAACTGCAGCAATGGCTGGCGCGCGGCAGCGCGGCCGAGATCCTGCCACTCTGAGCGGCGCCGGGCAAACCCTGAACGGGCACGCGGCCCGCGCTTCGAGAATGGCCCGCATGCCGTCCGCCCCGGACGGCGCATAACAAGCAGGAGACCGTTCCCGATGCCTCACGCCCTGATGTCGCGCCGCCGCTTCGCCATCGCCACCTCCGCCGCCGGTGCGGCCGCCACGTTCGGGCTGCCGGTGCTCGCGCAGAGCGCCTGGCCCAACAAGCCGATCCCGCATCGTCGTGCCCTACACGCCCGGCGGCTTCACCGACCAGATGGCGCGGCTGGTGCAGATCGGATTGCAGACGCGGCTGGGTCAGCCGGTGCTGATCGACAACAAGCCCGGCGCCAACAGCCTGATCGGCGTGGATGCGGTCGCCAAGGCCGCGCCCGATGGCAGCACCTTCGGCGTGGTGATCGCGGCCTACGCGGCCAACACCTCGCTCTATCCGAAGCTGCCCTACGACCCACGCAAGGACCTCGCGGGCGTGTCGCTGATGGGCGTGTCGCCGCTGCTCGCGGCGGTCAACCTCGATGCGCCGTTCAAGACCGCGCGCGAACTGATCGACTACGCGCGCGCCAATCCCGGCAAGGTGAGCTTCGGCTCGTCGGGCAACGGCTCGGCCGCGCACCTCACGACCGAGCTGTGGAAGTCGCTCACGAAGACCTACATGATCCACATCCCGTACCGCGGCGCGGTGCCGGCGCTGACCGACCTGATGGGCGGGCAGATCCAGCTCTTCTTCGATGCGCCCACCGGCCTCATCAACCAGGCCAAGGCCGGCAAGATCCGGCTGATCGGCGTGGCCGGCGACAAGCGGCTGCCCGCGGTACCGGACGTGCCGACCTTCATCGAGCAGGGGTTCGCGGGCTTCACCGGCAGCACCTGGGCCGGCATGCTCGCGCCGGCCGGCACGCCGCGCGAGATCGTCAAGCGCATGTCGGACGAGGTGGCGCGCATCATCAAGAGCGACGAGACGCGCGCGAAGCTCGATGCGATGGGCACCTTTCCGGCCGGCGGCACGCCCGAGGAGTTCGATGCCTTCATCGCATCGGAGACCGCGAAGTGGGGCGCGGTGATCCGCACCGCGAGCGTGAAGGCGGAATAGGCGGAGTAGCCATCGCTGGCACGGCGGGTGCTTGCCCGCCGTGCATGAAGCACTTCATCGTCGAGATCGACTACATCGTGCCGCTGGCACGCATCCAGGAATCCGTGCCCGCGCACCGCGCCTACCTTCAGTTGGGCTACGACGCCGGCCTGCTGCTGTGCTCGGGCCCGAAGGTGCCGGCCACCGGCGGCTTCATGCTCGGGCGCGCGGAGTCGCTCGAACAGTTGCAGGCCTTCTTTCTCGACGATCCGTTCAGCCGCGAGCAGCTCGCGCGCTTCACCTTCAGCGAGTTCCAGCCGGTGAAGCGCCAGCCCTGGGCCGAGGATTGGTTCGCTGCGCCGTCCAGCCGGGCGGCCTGAGGCCTCGGAGGCTCAGGCGGCGAGCACCAGCACCTTGAACTGGCTCGGCACGATCCGCATGCCGACGATGTTGCAGCGGTTCTGCACCGACAGGCTGGTCATGCGCGTGCACGGCGTGCCCTTGAGCAGCACGGTGAAGGCGCCCGTGATGTGGCGCGAGGGCCCCATCACCGTCTGCGATACCACGCCCATCAGCACGCCCGCGTTGTCGCCGTTGGTGATCGGCGTGACGGTCGCCATGTTGTGGGCCGGCGTGCCGCCGTAGAGGATGTTCCAGGCGTTGGGAATCGCGGTCGGGCCGAGCGCGAAGTTGGGATAGGGGATGGGCAAGGCCGGCGGCGTCTTGCAGACGTCGGGGAAGGCGAGGTCGACGCCCATCATCTGTGCGTTGGCGAACATGGTTGACTCCTTTTCCGATCCGTTCAGGCTGAGCCTGTCGAAGCCCTGCGCGACGCTTCGACAAGCTCAGCGTGAACGGGTATGGGGTTTGACAGGGCGAGCTTTCGGGTCAGCCCATGTGGATCTGCTCGGCATCCACCTTGACCAGCCCCTTGCTGCTCACGAGCGTGTTCTTCGCGTGCAGCCGCAGGGTCTCTTCCGCCTGGTAGTCGATCTGCCCCGCGCGCACCTGCTCGACCTCCTCGGTGAGCCTGAAGCTCGAGCGCGTCAGCACGCTGAGCCGGTCGAGCACGGTCTCGCAGGTGCGGCCGACGAAGCGCGCGATCAGCGTGGTGATGCGCACTTCGCTGCCGCGGTAGTCCATCTCGCCGATCTCGACCTGTGCCTTGCGCGCCTGCAGATCGAGTTCGGGAGCGGCCAGTTCGAGCCGGGTGCCGGCCTGCAGCGTGAGCACGCCGTCGACCGCGAGCCGCGCCTGTGCGGGGTCGGCCTGCACGATGACGGCGATCAGGTAGGCCTGGTCGCGCCGCGGTCCGGCCACCAGCACCGTGTCGCCGACCGAAGGCTGCAGCAGGCAGCTCGCGGCACGCGGGCAGTGCCAGCGTTCGCCGCCGGCCTGGGCCTCGACGAGGAAGGCATCGCCGGGCAGCGCCTGCAGCACGGTGCCGAGGGCGTTGCCGGTCCAGGCGGCGGGCGCGGGCAGTGGGCGGTGCAGCAAGGCCTGCATGTCGGGCGCATCGTGCGCGGCAGGAGCGGAGGCGCGTTCGCGCAGGGCGGCAGGGCTCATGGTGCGAGGTCCTCGAGGTCGTCGGAAGTGGAAGGCAGCGGCCGGCCGAAGCCGTCGCGGCCCGCGCGTTGCGGCCGGTCCTGGCGCGCGGCCGAGAAGCGCTCGGCCTCGAACAAGGCCGGATCGCTGTCGAGCACGCCACCGCGCTCGCCCCATCGGGTGCCGGACTGCAGCGCGCGGTGCATCTGCGTGCGCTCGAAGAAGGCGCCGCGCAGGTCGGCCTCGCCGAGGTCGGCATAGGCGAAGTCCGCATACACGAGCCGGCTGCGCGCGAACGAGGTGCGCCGGCAGCGCGCGCGGTGGAACACGCACTGCTCGAGCCGCGCGTCCGACAGGTCGGCGTCGTCGAGCCGCGCATCGACCCACAGGCTCTGGTCGAAATGACCGCCGCGCGCATCGGCCTGGCGCAGGTCGGCCTCGGGAAACAGGCACTGCGGCGCATGCACCGCGGTGAGCATCGCGCGCGCGAGCTTCGCGCCCTTGAAGTTGCACTGGATCAGCGTCGCGCGGTCGAAGTTGCAGCCGCCGAGCTCGGCATCGATGAACTGGCAGAGCCGGAACTGCTGGCCCGAGAAGTCCTGGCCCGCGAGATCGGCCTCGCTGAAGATCACGTTGTGGAAGCTGGCGCCCGTGAAGCGCGCATCGCGCAGCGCGGCGCGGTAGTAGACGGTGGTGTTGAGCGTCGCCGCGTCGAAGCGGGTGCCGGCCAGGCTCGCTTCGCCGAACACGGCCTTCGTGAGTTCCGCACCCGCGAAGCTCGCGCCATCGAGCCGGCTCTGGTGGAAAGCCGCGAGGTCGGCCTTGGCCTCTGCCGCATCGACCTCGTGCAGCTCGCAGTCGCTGAAGGCCGCGCGGCTCATCGCGGCGCCGCGCAGGCTCGCGCGCGCCAGGCTGCAACGGTGGAAGCCCGCGCGCTGCAGGTCGGCCGCGTCGAGCACGGCGCCGTCGAAGCGGCAGGCATCGAAGGCCGACTCGGCGAGCTTCGCGCCGCGCAGGCTGGCGTTGGAGAAATCGCAGTCGCGCAGGGCGCCGCCGCTCAAATCCAGGCCATCGAAGCGCATGCCCTGGAAATCCTGCCGCTCGATGAATTCGCCGCCGCGCAGTTTCAGGGCCAGGGTTTCCGGCGTCATTGCACCGGATCCGCCGCGCGCCGCGGCAGCGTCTTGGCCTGTTCGAGATGGGCGCCGTGGGTGTCGGTCACCGTGTCGATCACGGTCTGCGAGACGTCGGCGCGGAACAGGTTGGCTTCGCGCAGGTCGCAGGAGAGCAGGCGGGATTTCTGCAGATGGGCATTCATGAGGTTGGCGCCGCGCAGCGAGGCCTGGGTGAAGTCGGCGCGAATGAACAGGCTGTCGGGCGCATCGATGGCGCTCAGGTCGGCACCGGTCAGCACGCAGCCCGAGAGATCGCAGGTGTCGAGCGTGGCGCGCACGAAGCGCGCGCCTTCGAGCTGCATCTCGCGCAGGCTGCAATGGACCAGCGTGGTGCCTTCGAAATCGACCGTGCGCAGGCTGCTGGTGCCGACGAAGCAGCTGGTGCGCAACGTGGCGCCGCGAAAGCTCACGCGCCGGTCGGCCACGGTGTGGGCCCAGGCGCAGGCTTCGAGCGAAGCGCCCGCGAAGTCCAGGCCCTCGACCTCGCAGGCAATGAGGCCGAACTTGTGCAGCGTGGCGCCGCGAAAGCTGCAGTCCACGAGCCGGCTGCCTTCGAGCACGGTCACGTAGTCGAAGTGCGCATCGTCGAAGCGGCAGCCCTCGAAGTGCATGCCGAACAGGTTCAGGTGCGCGAGCTGCGCGCCGCCGAAGTCGCAATGGTCGAAGCGGCTCTTCTCGCTCGTGGTCTCGGACAGCCGAGCGTGCGCGAACGAGGTGCGCTCGCAGCGCGCGAGGCTCAGGTTGGCGCGGTCGAGCACGCAGTGGGCCAGCGAGGCATGCGCGAGGTTCGCGCGCACCAGCACCGCCTCGGTGGCATCGGCGCCATCGAGCTGCGCACCCGCGAGCGACGCGCTCTCGAGCAGGGTGCGATGCAGCCTCGCGCCGCGCAGGTCGATGCCCGAGAGGTCGGCGCCGGTCAGGTCCAGGCCCGAGAGATCGCGCGTGGTCGCCATGAGCTGCAGCACGCGTTCGCGCGCCTCGGCCGCGCGGGTGCCGTCCATCGCATCGGCGGCGCTCTGGTGCTGCGCGCCGAGCCGGTACATGTCGATCAGGCCGCGGCGGCCGTTCTCGGCCGCCTGCTCGAGCGCGCGCTGCTGCTCGGGCGGCATCTGCGGGCTGCGCGTGGCGGGCGCGATGCCCAGCAGGCCCTGCATCACGGTCTTCGCATCGAAGGCCGGCGGGCCCTTGACCTCGGTGCGCTGCGCGCCGTCGACCATCTCGCCGGTGTCGAAGCCGACCTTGCGCGACTCGGGCGCATTGGCCTTCGCATGCCGCGCGAGGTCGCGGCGGCCGTCCTCGAGCTTCTGCAGCTGTTCGCGCTCGTAGACCTTGGCGCGCTCCATGAACGCGGGCAGCTCGCTGAGGCTCGGCCGCCTGGTGAAGGGCTCGGGCGCCGCGCGTTCCTTGAAATGGCGCGGCTTGTGGCCGGCGGCCACGCCCTGGTCGGCGAGGTCCTCGCGCAGCACGCGCGCGCGTTCGCGCATGTTGCGCACCAGCGGCGATTCTTCTTCCTCGAGCTGGTCGATCCAGGGGCCGATGGTCTCGGCGGGCAGCAGCTCCTCGTCGCGGAAGGTGTGGAGCGCGCCGGTTTCGGGGTCGCTGCGGCGCTGCAGGATCTCGAGGTAGTGGGCCAGCGGGCGCGGCGCATCGGCCGCGCGCTCGATCGCGGGCATGAGGTGCGTGATGTCGGCGGCGTCGTCCTCGGCGATCGCGGTCTCGCCATGGAAGATCAGCGCGATCTGTTCGCGGTGCGGGAAGAACCAGGCCGTGGTGAGCCGCAGCTCGACCTCGTCGAAATGTTCGGGCTCGTCGCTGCCGGGCTGCGCCTTGCGCGCCACGAAGCCGCGCGCGCGCCAGTCGGGCAACCGGCCGCGCTGCATGGGCTGCGCGGGATGCATGTTCCAGAGCGCGTAGGGCGTGCCGCCCGCGATGCGGTCGTCCTGGGTCCAGCGCTGCTCGGTCGCGGCGGCGTTGAAGAGACGCCAGTCCATGTCCTGCGCGAAGCCGGGGAACAGGTGCTCGCGCCAGTGCGCGCCGTAGTCGCTGCCGATCAGCCGCATGCGCGCGGGCCAGCTCACATCGATGGCACCGGGGCAGGCCGGCTCCATCTCGCGGCCCGGATGGTCGATGCGGCGCTGCGGATGCTCGACGTTGGGCAAGCGCTGCACCCACAGCCCATTGACCAGTTCGGGCTGGTGGCCGATGCCCAGCGGGTTGTCGGCAAAGGCCGGGCCGCCATAGGCGCGGCTCCAGTCCAGCCGCATCGATTCGAAGGGCTGCGGCGCGCTCGCGCGGCCATCGACCCAGTAGCGGTCGCCGAACACCACCAGCTGCCGCGCCAGCGCGCCCACGCGCAGCTCGACCGCGCAGGCCGTCTTCTCGGCCTGGTGATGGGTGTAGGCATGGCCGGTAGCGAGGAATTCGGCGCAGGCCTTGGGCATGCCGAGGTCGATGGCGCCGGTGGGGCCGAGTTCTTCGGAGACCGTCTTCCAGAACTCGGTCTCGGGCAGCAGCACCGGCTCTTCGCCCATCGACACCATGCCCATCACCGTGAGCGCCAGGCGCTGATGGCCTTGTCGCAGGAACGGGCGCGTGATGACGCTCAGCCGCAGGGGTTTGACTGTTTTCACGGCAGGACGCGCGCTCAGTGCGAAGCGCGCGGAATCTCGAGCGGCGTGCGCGCGCGGTCGATGGCGAAGATGGAGGCGTCGTCCGGATCGCGCAGCAGGTGCACCGGCTTGCCGGGCACGGCGAACTGCGGCAACAGCCCTTCGTCGATCAGCGTGCGCACGATGGCGGGGCGCTCCTCGACGATGGCGTCGGTGCCGATCACGCGCAGCGAGAGTTCGACGGCATACACGGTCTGGCCCTGCGAGCCGCCGCGCGAGAGCTCATTCTCGGAACGCTTGAGCGACTCGACCACGGCCTGCGCGGGAATGCCGGTCAGCGCCAGCCGCTCCCAGGTCCTGGCCTCGGCCGAATAGGCGCGGTTCTCGCGCGTGGCCACGATCACGACCGACGCCGCCACCAGCAGCATCGAGCCCATCAGCACCGCGAAGACGATCCACAGCAGGATTTCCATTCGTTCGCTTCGTCAGGCCACCAGGGTCAGCACCTTGAACTTCGCCGCCAGGCCGCCGGTCGCGATCAGCATGCCCTTGTTGGCGATCTTCAGGCCGGTGGTGCTGATCTTCAGCGGCGCGTTCTTCAGCGAGAAGATGGCCACGTCGATCTTGACCGTCGCGAGCTGCGCGTTGAGCGCCGCGTAGTACTGCAGCCCGCGCGCCCCACACGTCGAGCGACATCCCCACCAGGCTCAGCCGGAAGCCCACGCCACCCACGCGCGCGAGCCGCCAGTCGCCGCTCGAGGCGTAGTTGTTGTTGTAGACGGTGGAGTTGTTGGTGTAGTTGTTGGTGGTGTTGTTGTAGGTGGTCGAGGTCGTGTTGTAGACGTTGGTGTTGATGACGTGCTGCGTCGTGTTGTGGATGTGGTTCGTGGTGTTGAAGGTCACGTCGGGCGAGGTGTGCACCGTCGGGCCGGTCACGATGGTGGTCGAGGGGCCGTTGACCGTCGTGTTGTTGCCGGTGTTGATGGTGTCGTTGCGCCCGCCGCTCACGAAGCGGATCTCCTGGCCGTCGATGGTGCCGTGGAAGCCGCCGGTGATCGCGAGGTTGACGCCGCCGGTGATGGTGTCGTTCAGGCCGCCGGCCAGGTTGCGGTTCTTGCCGCCGGTGATGCGCTGGTTGACGCCGCCGCTGATGGTCTCGTTAAAGCCGCCGGTCACGTCGCGGGTGTCGCCGCCGGTGATGGTCTCCTGCGCGCCCGCGGTGATGTCGCGCGTCTCGCCGTCCTGGTAGGTGGCCGACTCGTGGCCCTTGATCAGCGTGGTGCGCGTGCCGTCGGTGGTGTGGGTCTCGTCGGCCTCGACCTCCACGTCGAGGTTGCGCTCGGCATGCAGCAGGATCTGCTCGGCGCCGGTGCGGTCCTCGAAGCGCAGCATGTTCGCCTGGTTGGCCGCGCCGCCTTCGCTCGAGCGCGTGAGGATGCCGCTGGCCGTGGCGTTGGCCGGCAGCTCCCACGGCGGCATCTGGTCGCTGTTGTAGACGCGGCCGGTGATGATCGGCCGGTCGGGCTCGCCGCCGATGAAGTCGACGATGACCTCCTGGCCCACGCGCGGCATGTGCATGGTGCCGAAGTTCGCGCCGGCCCAGCTGCTCGACACGCGCACCCAGCAGGAGCTGTTCTCGTCGGCCTGGCCGTAGCGGTCCCAGCGGAACTGCAGCTTCACGCGGCCGAAGCGGTCGGTCCAGATCTCCTGCGGGCCGACCACGGTGGCGGTCTGCGGGCCGTTGGTGCGCGGGCGCGGCGTCCTGCGCGCGGGCCGGTGGACCACGGAGGAGGGCAGCACGCTGAAGTCGAACTCGCACACCGACTCGCTGCTGCCGCCGCTCGAGTACTCGGGCTCCTGCAGGTCGTAGCGGGTTTCGGTGACCAGGTACTCGCGGTTGTCGGTCTCGCGCGGGCAATGGGTGAGCGAGAACAGGTAGCCCGGCGCCATGCCCGCCACGTTGGTGTGGCCCGCGGCGAGCTCGTGCGCGCACTGCAGCTCCTGCAGCCGGATGCGCGCGTAGGTGTCGCCCTGCTGGTGCTCGCTGTAGCCGCCCAGCCATTCGTAGACCTCGTACGAGGCGTGCTCGTGGCTTTTGGGGTCCTGCTGCACGCTCTGCAGCGAGGCGCGCGACTTGCGGAAATCGAAGTCGTCGAGCATCACGCGGCCCGAGGTGATCTGCTCGGCCACGCGCCAGCGGTCGATGCAGGGCTCGAGCGCGTCGACCACGCGGTCGCGCGGCCGGTAGGGAATGCTGGCGTAGCCCGGCAGCGGCCGGTAGGCGCCGGCGTCGTCGGCCAGCACCAGCAGGTGCGAGCCGTTGCTGTGCTCGAAGTGGTAGGAGATGCCTTCGTGCTCCATGAGGCGGCTCACGAAGGCGAAGTCGCTCTCCTGGTACTGCACGCAGTTCTCCCAGCTGCGGTAGCTGCCGGTCAGTCGCTTCTCGTACTCGAAGCCGTACTTGCCGAGCACCTCGTCGAGCACCTCGGGCACGCTCCTGTTCTGGAAGATGCGGCTGTCGGTGGTGCGCGTGAGGTACCAGAGCCAGGGCTGCACCAGCGCGCGGTAGACGTAGTGGCGGCCGGTCTCGTTGGCGCGGCCCAGCAGCTCGAAGCGCACCACGGTGCCGTTGAGGAAGCGCGGGCCGGCGTCGTCCGAGACCTCGATGCTCAGCGAGGTGCCCAGCAGCGTCTTCAGGTCGAGGTTGAAGCTGGTGCTGACCATGTCGACCTCGAACTCGAAGAGCCGGGAGAGGCCTTCCTGTCCCCGCATCGCGCGAAACTTCAGTTGCTCGGCGCTCAGTGCGGTGTGGACCCGGATGGTTCGCGTCATTCGAAGGTGTTCCCTGTTCTCGAAGGACCCGGCGGGTGCGGGTCGTCGAGGCCAGTCTAGGAAGCCCTCATGTCATCGACATGACGCGATGGCGCATGCGGCGCGAAAAAGCCGCATGCTTAAGACGAACTGCTTATAAGGCCGGAGCGCTCGCCCCGGCCGGGCCTCACATCGAGGCTTCGAGCATCGCGCGGTAGTCGTCGCGCGTGGCGAGCCGCGGGTTGGTCTTGTGGCAGTGGTCGGCCATCGCGCCGTCGATGATCTGCTCGAACAGCGCGGGCGTCACGCCCACTTCGGCCAGGCCCTTGGGCAGGCCCAGGCGCGCGCTCATGTCGCGGATCGCATCGCCGAGGTCGCCGGCCGAATCGAGGTGCATGGCCTGCGCCATGCGCTGCAGCCGCTGCTCCTTCTGCACCGACTCGGCACCGGCGTTGAAGTGGATCACCGCGGGCAGGAACAGCGCGTTGAGCGTGCCGTGGTGCAGGCGCGGATCGACGCCGCCGAGGCTGTGGCTCAGCGAGTGCACACAGCCCAGGCCCTTCTGGAACGCCATCGCGCCCTGCATCGAGGCGCTCATGAGGTTCAGGCGCGCCTCGCGGTCGCTGCCGTCCTTGGTGGCGCGTTCGATGTGGCCCCAGGCGCGCTCGAGGCCGTCGAGGCCGATGCCGTCGGCCGGCGGGTTGAAGGCGGCCGACATGAAGGTCTCCATGCAGTGCGCGATCGCGTCCATGCCGGTGGCGGCGGTCAGGCGCGGCGGCAGGCCGAGCGTGAGTTCGGGGTCGCAGATCGCGGCCTTGGGCATCAGGAACCAGCTGTGGAAGCCGAGCTTGCGGTGGTCGTCGACGATCACGATCGCGCCGCGCGCGACCTCGCTGCCGGTGCCGCTGGTGGTGGGCACCGCGATCAGCGGCACCGCACGGTCGGTGATCTTCGGCGAGCCGCCCTCGATGGTGGCGTAGGTCTTGAGCGGGCCTTCGTGCGTGGCCGCGATCGCCACGCCCTTGGCGCAGTCGATGGCCGAGCCGCCGCCCACGGCGATCAGGCCGTCGCAGCGGCCGCCGCGGTAGAGCTCGACGGCCGCGCGCACGGCGGCCTCGGTCGGGTTGGACGGGGTCTGGTCGAAGATCGTGACCTCGAGGTCGGCGATGGCGTCGATCGCCTTCTGCAGGATGCCGGCCGCGCGCACGCCGGCGTCGGTCACGATCAGCGGGCGGTGGATGCCGATGCGCGCGCACTCGCTCGACAGCAGCTTCACCGCGCCGAATTCGAACTGGATCTGGGTCAGGTATTGGATGAGGGCCATGGGTGGGGGAGGGGTTCCGGAGCTTGCGGGCAGTACGATGGCGGACCATCGAATCTACCGAAACTATCAGGAGGGAGGCACCTTGCACACGAAGAAAACCCTTGCCGCTGTCGCGCTCGGCACAGCGATCGCCGTGCTGTCCGCCGCACCGGCGCTGGCCGCCTGCCTCAGCGACCAGCAGGTCGCCGATTTCGCGGCCGCGCTCGAGGCCCACCGGCCCGCGGCCGACCTCGAGAACGTGGGCGAGACCGACGCCTCCTGCACGCGCGCGAAGCTCAATGCGCTGCATGCGCGCAAGCTCGGCCCGGTGATCGGCTACAAGGCCGGGCTCACCAATCCCGCGGTGCAGAAGCGCTTCAACTACGACCAGCCGGTGTGGGGCGTGCTCTACCGCGACATGGTGCTCGACACCGGCGCGGTGGTCGATGCCGCCTTCGGCGCGCGGCCGCTGTTCGAGGCCGACATGCTGGTGCGCGTGAAGAGCGCCGACATCAATGCCGCGAAGACGCCGGCCGAGGTGCTCGCCGCCATCGACCAGGTGATCCCCTTCATCGAGCTGCCCGATCTCGCGGTGCAGACCCCGCCCAAGCTCGGCGGGCCGGGCCTCGCGGCCATCAACGTGGCGGCGCGCCTGGGCGTCAGGGGCGTGGCGATCGACGTGCCCGCCGACGGCGCGGGCCAGGCCGCGCTGCTGCAGAGCCTGCGCGACATGACGGTGGTGATGAAGGACGGCGCCGGCAACGAACTCGCGCGCGGCAAGGGCTCGGACATCCTCGAGCATCCGCTCAATGCCGTGGTGTGGCTGGCCGGCGCCCTTGCCAGGGAAGGCATCGCCATGAAGCCCGGCGACCTCGTCAGCCTCGGTTCCTTCTCGCCGCTGCTGCCGCCCAAGGCGGGGCAGACGGTGCTCGTGACATACGAAGGCCTGGCGCGCGCCCAGCCCGTGGTCGTTTCCTTCAAGTGACATGACGACGAATCCCTCCGCACAACTTCCCCATCCGCTAACCGCCAAGATGGCCAGCGTGGTCGAGCGCATGGCGCGCGCCGGCCACCCTTCGCTCGACCAGCTCACGCCCGACGAGGCCAAGGCCTCGTACGAACGCGGCGCGGGCGTGCTCGAGGTGCCCAAGCCCGAGCTCGCGCGCGTCGAGGACTTCGAGATCGCCGCGCGCGACGGCCATGCGATTCCCGCGCGGCTCTACGCGCCCTCGGCCGAGGTGCTGCCGGTGCTCGTGTACTTCCACGGCGGCGGCTTCACGGTCGGCAACATCCGCACCCACGACACGCTGTGCCGCGTCCTCTGCAAGAAGAGCGGCTGCGCCGTGGTGTCGGTCGAATACCGGCTCGCGCCCGCGCACAAGTTCCCGACCGCTTCCGACGATGCGTGGGACGCCTTCGCCTTCGTCGCGCGCGAGGGCGCGAGCCTGGGCCTCGATCCCGCGCGGCTCGCGGTCGGCGGCGACAGCGCGGGCGGCACGCTGGCCGCGGTCTGCGCGATCCTGGCGCGCGACGCGGGCCTGCCGCTGTCGCTGCAGCTGCTGATCTACCCCGGCATGACCGGCCACCAGGACACCGAGTCGCACCGCCGCTATGCGCAGGGCCCGCTCTTGACCAAGGCGCTGATCGACTACTTCTTCGGCCAGTACGTGCGCAGCCCGGCCGACCGCGACGACTGGCGCTTCGCGCCGCTGATCGCCGACGACGTGGACGACGTGGCACCGGCCTGGATCGCGCTGGCCGAGTGCGACCCGGTGGTCGACGAGGGCATCGCCTATGCCGACAAGCTGCGCGCCGCGGGCGTGCCGGTCGACCTCGAGATCTACCGCGGCGTGATCCACGAGTTCCTCAAGATGGGCCGCGCGGTGCCCGAGGCGCTGCAGGCACAGGACGATGCGGCCAAGGCGCTGCGCGAAGCGCTGCGGCCCTGACGGCCCCGATTTCATTTCTCCTGGAGACAACAAGAATGCAACGCAGTGATTTCCGTTTCTTCCACCGCCTGCGCGTGCGCTGGGCCGAAGTCGACATGCAGAAGATCGTCTTCAACGCGCACTACCTGATGTACTTCGACACCGCCATCGCCGACTACTGGCGCGCGCTCGCGCTGCCCTACGAGGAGGCGATGCATTCGCTGGGCGGCGATCTCTACGTGCGCAAGGCGACCATCGACTTCCGCGCCTCGGCGCGCATGGACGACGTGATCGACGTGGGCATGCGCTGCGCGCGCATCGGCACCTCGTCGATGACCTTCGAGGGCGGGCTGTTCCGCCAGGGCGAATTCCTGGTCGGCTGCGAGCTGGTCTATGTGTTCGCCGACCCGGCCACGCAGACCTCGAAGCCGGTGCCGGCCTCATTGCGCGCGATCCTCGAGGGCTTCGAGGCCGGCGAGACGATGCGCGCCATCGACACCGGCGACTGGGCCACGCTCGGCGTGGGCGCCGCGGCGCTGCGGCGCGCGGTCTTCATCGACGAGCAGAAGGTGCCCGAGGCGATGGAGTGGGACGAACACGACGCGGCCGTGCCGCACGTGGTGGTGCGCAACCGGCTCGGCCAGGCGATCGCCACCGGCCGGCTGCTGCCGGCACAGGACGGCCGCTCGATGATCGGCCGCATCGCGGTGCATCGCGCGCTGCGCAGCGGCGGCCACGGCGTGGCGGTGGTGCAGGCGCTCGAGGCCGCGGCCCGGGCGCGCGGCGATGCGGAGATCGCGCTCCATGCGCAGCGCAGCGCCGAGCGCTTCTACGAACGGCTCGGCTATGCGGCGCATGGCGAGCCCTTCGTCGAGGCCGACATCCCGCACATCGAGATGCGGCGCGCGCTGCGCTGAGCGCCTCTCAGTAACGCGGCGGCGGATCGGGCACGTAGCCCGCCTCGGATTCGGGGAACGGCGTGGGCCCCGCGGGACGCGGCCAGCGCGGCGCCGGGTTGGCCGGGATCACGCCCGCTGCGACCAGGTTCTCGCGGCTGTCGTAGCGGATGCGCACCACTTCGTCGGGCGAGGAGCGCAGGCGCTCGAAGGTGGTGTGGCCGACGTACGAGGTCTCGCGGCGGCCATGGCCGGTGCCGAGGCTGGGCGCGGGCTGGCTGCGCGATTGCGCCACGGCGGATTCCGACGGAGCCGCGCTGTCGGCCGAGGGCGCCGGCGCCATCGACTTGTTGCGGGCCTCGAATTCGCCGCGCGGCGCCGACTCCTCGCGGCTGTAGCCGTCGCGGCGCGGATACGGCATCGGCACGGGCGGTGGGGGCGGCGGTGCCACGCGCTCGCGGAACACCGCGACGCCGATCACGCCGACCTCGTCGGGCCGGCCGGTGCGGCTCGCATACGAATTGCCGTTGGCGGTGAATTCGAAGGCCGCGATCTGCGAATCGCTCTTGCGCCAGCCCGCGATGTCGGCGCGCTCGCCGCCCGAGAGCACGTAGCCGTTCTGCTGCACGCCCGCGGTTTCGCCGGTCAGCACGTTGACGCCGTCGACCGACATCACGGTCATCAGCCGCTCGCCCATGCGGTTGCGCAGCCTCAGCGCATAGCGCGCGCCGGGACGCCCGGCCACCCAGTACTCGCCGTTGGCGCGGTAGATCGGCAGCTCGCGGCCGGTGGCGCGGTCGACCACGCTGACTTCCATCAGGCCGCCGAGGCGGTCGACGGGCGAGGGCGGCAGGTAGGGGCGCGCCGGGGTCTGGGGTACAGGCCGAGAGCGCGGCCAGCGCGAGGGCGGTGGAGAAGAATCTGCGGTTCATGGAGGTCTCTCTTTCCTTGCCGGAAGTGGTCGGTGCAGGCTTCTACGGCGCACCGGCGGCAACGGGGTTAAGAAACACGCACAAAAAAAGGCGCTATCGGAAAGATAGCGCCTTGCGCCCGAACGACGGGCGGTGGAAGCCCAAAACGCCTCACTGATTGGGCTTCAAGCTGCAGCGCGGTGCCGGTGGTCGGCGCCCGGTGCTGTTCGGAGACTCAGATATCTTCGAGCAGCGGATAAGGCAAAGGTTCCACCTGGAGCGCCGGGCCGCTGGCCGAGGCCGCATGCAGGCCGCCGGCCTCGAGCGCGGCGATCTGCATCGAGATCAGCGCGGCCCAGCCGCCATCGGGCGCGGGCGCGGCCTGCGCGACCGTGCCCACGGGCTGCTCGGCGTCGCTGGCGGCAAAGACTTCCTGGCCGGCCGCGACTTCGCCGTCGGCCTTCACGAGGTAGGTGCGGCGCTTGAGCGTGCCGCGGAACTGGCTGCGCGCCACCACTTCCTGGCCCGGGTAGCAGCCCTTCTTGAAGTTGACGCCGCCCACCGACTCGTAATTGATCATCTGCGGCACGAAGGCCTCGACCACCGGCGTGGTCAGCGTGACGATGCCGCTGCGCACCTCGCTCCACGACCACAGCGCCGCGTCGAGCGCGGCACCTTGCGGCGCGGCGCTGCCGGCCGGCGCCAGCCAGAGCGCGCGCGGCACGCCGTCGGCCGGGTAGAGCGAGATGGCGCTGCCGCCCTCGATGCCTTCGATCGCGCGGCGCTGGCCGGGCGCGGCCGAGGCGTCGAGGCCGTTGGCGGCGAGCGCGGTGCCCGCGAGGCCGAACAGCGCGAACTGCTCGCTCGCGTCGCTGAGCTTGGCCTTGGCGCGCAGCACGTACATCGACAGCCGCTTGAGCGTGGCCGCCAGGATGTCGCGGCTGCAGACCAGCAGCACGAGATCGGGCTGCGGGCGGATGCCGATGAAGCTCGCGATCACGCGGCCCTTGGCGGTGCACAGCGCCGCCAGGCGGGCCTCGGCGGCGCCGAGCAGGGAGAAATCCTGGGTCAGCTGGCCATGCAGGAAGGCCGCGGCATCGGGGCCCTCGGCACGGATCACGCCCAGATGGGCGAGGGGCGCAACGCCATTGAGAACGACTGTGGTCATCGCTGAATTATCATGGCCGGGCCTGATTCGTCGGGACCGCGGCGACGGCAGCCTTTCTTGTTGCAGGGCCACCGCCTTGTCGGGCCGCCTCTTATTTCGCGTTCGCCCCGCTCAGCCCCTTTCATCGCTTCCTTCCTCCGCTCTTCCATCGGATCCGTGCGCCGCTTCATCCTCACGCTCTTCCTGCTCGCTGCCCTGGCCGCGCTGGCCGCCGGTGCCGGCGGACTCTGGTGGGTGCACCAGCCGCTCAAGCTGCCGGCACCGAACGTCGATCTGTCGGTCGAGCCCGGCACCACGCCGCGCGGCATCGCCCAGGCCGTGGCCGATGCCGGCGTTGCGGTCGACCCGCAGCTGCTCTACCTGTGGTTCCGCATCTCGGGCCAGGACCGGCAGATGCGCGCCGGCAGCTACGAGCTCGACCGCGGCGTGACGCCCAAGCTGCTGCTCAACATCCTGGTGCGCGGCGAGGAAGCCACCCGCAGCCTGGTGCTGGTCGAAGGCTGGAACATCCGCCAGGTGCGCGCGGCGCTCGCCAAGGCCGAACAGCTCAAGCCCGACAGCGTGGGCCTGAGCGACGAGGCACTGATGGAAAAGCTCGGCCGGCCCGGCCAGCACCCCGAAGGGCGCTTCTTCCCCGACACCTACACCTATTCGAAGGGCTCGACCGACGTCGCGCTGCTGCAGCGCGCCATGCGCGCCATGGACAAGAAGCTCGAGGCCGCCTGGGCCGCGCGCGCGAGCAACCTGCCGCTGCAATCGGCCGAGCAGGCGCTGATCCTCGCGAGCATCGTCGAGAAGGAAACCGGCAAGGCCGCCGACCGGGCCGAGATCGCGGCCGTCTTCAACAACCGGCTGCGCATCGGCATGCCGCTGCAGACCGACCCGACCGTGATCTACGGCATGGGCTCCGCCTTCGACGGCAACCTGCGCAAGAAGGACCTGCAGACCGACTCGCCCTGGAACACCTACATGCGCAACGGCCTGCCGCCCACGCCGATCTCGATGCCCGGCAAGGCCGCGCTGCTGGCGGCCGTGCAGCCCGCGCAAAGCAAATCGCTGTATTTCGTCTCGCGCGGCGACGGCACCAGCCAGTTCAGCAGCTCGCTCGACGACCACAACCGTGCCGTCAACCGCTACCAGCGCGGCGGCGGCACTCCTGCGACGAAGGCAGCCCAATGAACGCTGGCGGACTCTTTCTCACGCTCGAGGGCATCGACGGGGCCGGCAAGTCCAGCCACCTCGATGCCTTGCAGGCGCTCTTCGAGGGCCGGGGCCGCGCGGTCACGCGCACGCGCGAACCGGGCGGCACGCCGTTGGCCGAAACGCTGCGCACGCTGATCCTCGAACAGCCGATGGACCCGCTGACCGAATCGCTGCTGGTGTTCGCCGCGCGGCGCGACCACATCGTGCAAGTCATCGAGCCGGCACTGGCGCGCGGCGACGTGGTGCTGTGCGACCGCTTCACCGACGCCACCTTCGCCTACCAGGGCGGCGGCCGCGGCTTCGACGCCGAGGTGCTGTCCACGCTCGAGCGCTGGGCGCAGGCCGGGCGCGGCGGGCAGTCCGAGGCGACCCTGCTGCAGCCGCACATCACCTTGTGGTTCGACCTCGCGCCCGAGATCGCGGCCCAGCGACTGGCCGGCGCGCGCGTGCCCGACAAGTTCGAGGCCCAGCCGGTCGAGTTCTTCCGCAAGGTCGCGCATGGCTATGCCGAGCGCGCGGCCGCCGATGCGGCGCGCTTCGTGCGCATCGATGCGAGCCAGAGCCGCGACCAGGTCTGGCAACAGGTCGAGGCGGCGCTGGTGGCGCGCGGCCTGGCCGGGGGAGGGCGCGCATGAGCGCGGCGGAACTCTCGCCGTGGCTGCGCCAGCCGCTGGTCGAGCTGCTGCGCCAGCGCGGCCACGCCTGGCTGCTGCAGGGGCCCTCGGGCCTGGGCCAGTACGACCTGGCGCTCGCGCTGGCCTCGGCCTGGCTGTGCGAGCAGCCGACGGAGGAGGGCGCCGCCTGCGGCCATTGCCCGAGCTGCCACGCCATCGAGGTCCGCACCCATGCCGACCTCTGCGTGCTGATGCCCGAGGTCGCGATGCTGGACCTGGGCTGGCCGCTCGACGAGAAGGCCCAGGCCGACATCGACGACAAGAAGCGCAAGGCCAGCCGCGAGATCCGTGTCGAGGCGATGCGCGACGCGGTCGGCTTCGCGCAGCGCACCAGCGCGCGCGGCCGCGGCAAGGTGGTGCTGGTCTATCCGGCCGAGCGCATGAACACCATCACCGCCAATGCGCTGCTCAAGACGCTCGAGGAGCCGGTGGGCGACGTGCGTTTCGTGCTCGCGAGCGAGGCCGCCTGGCAACTGCTGCCGACCATTCGCAGCCGCTGCCTCGGCTTCACCTTGCCCTGGCCCGACACCCAGCAGGCCGAGGCCTGGCTCGCGGGGCAGGACGTTCCCGCGGCCGATGCCGCCGCCCTGCTGCGCGCAGCCGGCGGACGCCCGAGCGATGCCCTGCGGCTCGCGCGCACCGGCCAGTCGCCCAAGGCCTGGGCGCTGCTGCCCAAGGCCGTGCTGCGCGGCGACGTCGGTGCGCTGGCCGACCAGGCGCCGGCGCAGGCGGTCGGCGCGCTGCAGAAGCTCTGCCACGACCTGATGGCCGTCGGCAATGGCGCCGCGCCGCGTTTCTTCGAACCCGGCGACCTGCCGGCCGCGCCGTCGCGGCTCGCGCTGGCGCGCTGGTCGAAATCGCTGGCCGCGTCGGCCCGGACCGCGGAACATCCGTTCAATGCAGGACTCATGCTGGAAGCGCTCGTGAGCGAAGCGCGCAGCACCCTCAACTCAGCCGCTCGCCGCCCATGAACCAACCCGCAGCCCCGTCCGCCAACTCCGCAGCAGCCTCTGCCGCCGCCAACGCCGCGGGTGGCGCCACGCCGCACCGGCCGAGCGTCATCCAGCTCGCGATCAAGGAGAAGGGCGCGCTCTATGCGGCCTACATCCCGCTGTTCTCCGAGGGCGGCATCTTCATTCCGACCTCGCGCGAATACCGGCTCGGCGACGACGTCTACGTGCTGCTGACCCTGCCCGAGGACCCGCAACGCTACCCGGTGGCCGGCAAGGTCGCGTGGATCACGCCGGCACGCGCGGCCGGCAGCCGGGCGCCCGGCGTGGGCATCCGTTTCCCGTCCGACGAGAAATCGCGCCAGCTCAAGGCCCGCATCGAAGCCGCGCTGGGCGGCTCGATGGCTTCCGACCGGCCGACGCAGACGATCTGACCTCCAGGGCGGCCCGGCCGCCTCTTGCGCTCGCCAGTTTCCGGCTCCCTTCGTTTCCTCAGATTTCTGGCGATGTTCACCGACTCCCACTGCCACCTGACCTTCCCCGAATTCGCCGACCAGATGGACACGGTGCGCGCCGCCATGGCCGCCGCCCAGGTCGACCGGGCCCTGTGCATCTGCACCCGGCTCGAGGAGTTCGATGACGTGCAGGCATTGGCCGCGCGCTACGACAACTTCTGGGCCAGCGTGGGCGTGCATCCCGACACCGAGGACACGCTAGAACCCAGCGTCGACGACCTCGTGCGCCTGGCCGCGCGGCCGCGCGTGGTGGCGATCGGCGAGACCGGCCTCGACTACTACCAGATGGAAGAACGCAAGGGCGGACGCAGCATCGCCGACCTAGAGTGGCAGCGCGAGCGCTTCCGCGTGCACATCCGGGCCGCCCGGCAGACCGGCAAGCCGCTCGTGATCCACACGCGCGAGGCCTCGGCCGACACCATCGCGATCCTCAAGGAGGAGGGCGAGGACGGCTCCGCGGGCGCGGCCGGCGGTGTGTTCCACTGTTTCACCGAAACCGCCGAGGTCGCGCGCGCCGCGCTGGACCTCGGCTTCTACATCTCCTTCTCGGGCATCCTGACCTTCAAGAAGGCGCAGGATCTGCGTGACGTGGCGGCCTTCGTGCCGCTCGAGCGCATGCTGATCGAGACCGACAGCCCGTACCTAGCGCCCGTGCCGTACCGGGGCAAGACCAACACGCCGGCCTACGTGCCCTACGTGGCGCGGCAGATCGCCGAACTGCGACAGTTGCCGGTCGAGGCCGTGGCCCAGGCGACCAGCGACAACTTCGAAACACTGTTCAAGGGGGTTCGACAATGATGAAGAAAAACTTCAAGAAGCTCGTTTATCTGTCTGTTTTTGCAGCAGTTTTTTCCGCACATGCAGGGTCTTTCGAGGACTTCTTCCGCGCCGTGCGCGCCGACAACCCGAGCGGCGTTCGCAGCCTGCTGCAGCGCGGCTTCGATCCCAACACGCGCGACGAGCGCGGCCAGACCGGCCTGTTGATCGCGCTGCGCGAGCCGTCGCCGAAGGTGATCCAGGTGCTGCTCGAATCGCCGCAGACCAATGTCGAGCTGCGCAACGCCAAGGACGAAAGCCCGTTGATGCTCGCCGCCATCAAGGGCCAGCAGGATCTGGTCACCCAGCTCATCAAGCGCGATGCCGACATCAACAAGCCCGGCTGGACGCCGCTGCACTACGCGGCCACCGGCGGGCACGTGGCGATCATGAAGCAGCTGCTCGACAACTTCGCCTTCATCGACGCACAGTCGCCCAACGGCACCACGCCGCTGATGATGGCCGCGATGTACGGCTCGACCGACGCCGTGAAGCTGCTCTTGGCCGAGGGCGCGGACGTCACGATGAAGAACCAGCTCGGCATGACCGCGGTCGATTTCGCCAACCGCGCCAATCGATCGGAAGCCGCGTCGTTGATCGCGGCGACATCGGCAGCGAAACCGGTGCCGAAGGATGGCAAGTGGTAGGCATCTGTTAATAAAGTAGTCGTTTTTGCTGCTGACGGTCGTTAACTGTGACTTATTTCATGGTCGAACCGGTAAGAACTTGATGAAGCTTGTGTGATTTGGAAACAGGCACGAACAGAATGAGGGCTTCGATGAAGCCTTTTTTTCTGCCCGGAGCATCCATGCAAGTCACCATCCAACAGATCGGCGGCGGCGCCCTGGCATGGCAGATGTCCTTGCTCGCAGCCATCCTGATCGCCGGCACGCTCGCGGGCTGGCTCCTGTACCTCGTCATCCGTGCCGGCGTGCGCGACGGCATGAGCGAAGCGCTGCGTCGGCGCCGGCAGATCAGGCAGGCGGAGCTCGCGATGGATGGCGGGATGAGCACGCGGGATTGAAGCGCCGCGCGGGCCGAATGCGGCGAACTTCCGCTTCTCTGCTTTTCCGTTTAATCCGCACAATGTGCATTATGTAAAATCAATGATCTTGTTGTCTGCCCGAATGGCAGCCGAGCGACGGCAAGACTGTTGATGAATATTGGGGAATCCGAAACGCGGCAGCGGCAACCGCCCCCATCTCGCTCCTCCCGATCGAACCCGCAAAGAAAAGGCGCCCGGCACGAAGCCGGGCGCTCAAGAACCCGCAGTTGTGGCTGCAGGTGCCCCAAGCCAGGGAGGAGGAGTCGCTCGGGACTCGAGGATGCTGACCCTTCGAGATTTCCCTCGTTGTCGGACGGCGCCGATAGTTCGCCCCGTCGAGCAGGCCCCCAAACTCGCACGAGTTCGGCGAGTACTCATATTCTGTTCATATTTGCGCCCTAGCATCCGCCGCATGCTGCTGGCCAGGCTTCGCCGATGGATCGACGCACACCGATGCATCGGGTGCGTGATCGGTCTTTGGCTGGTGCTGCTGCACCCGTTCATCTCGGCGCATTTCCACAGCGACGGGCTCGAGGACGAGCCCGGCCTCAAGGTGCGCAACGCCGGCGAGACCGTGCGCTTCGAACCCGACGAACGCGTCGGTCATGCGCGAAGCCTCGAGACCACCGTGTTCGCGCAGGCGTCCTGCTGCACGGTCATGGTCAATGCCGTGAGCGCGGCTTTCGATGGCTTCATGGGCGTCGTGCTCGCGCTGCTGCCGTTGACCATCGCCATGGTGACCGGCCTGGCCGGTGCCCGCCACGAACCGCCGCGGCGCGTCAGCGCGCGGAGTGGGGCGCCTCCCCCTGCCCCGCCCCTGGCTGCGCCTGCCGCCGACCACGGCACCGCCGGCGATCGCCTGACCCTTCCGGCGGCGCACCCGCGCCGCATCCATCGCTTCCCTGACGCCCGGCGCGGCAGGGCCGCTTCACTTCGCCCACGAGGCTCCTCCATGTCCTTCGCCCACCCGCGCGCAAGCCGCGCCGGACGCGCACGCCCGCGCGCCGCCGTCGTTGCGTTCCACCCGTTCCGGGAGGCCGCATGAACGCATTCCACCTCGACCTGCTGCAATGGCTCGCGGCCGGCACCCAGCCCACGCCGTGGCTGCTGGCGATCGCCGTCGGGCTCGCGCTCGGCGGCCCCTGGCTCTCCACGGCCGTGATCGGCGCCGCCGCCTGGCGCCGGCCCGGCCATCGCGCCTACATCCTCTTCGTGCTCGCGGGCGCCGCGATCACCGCCATGCTGTGCCAGGAGATCGCCGCGCGCATCAACGTGCCGCGGCCGTTCATCACGGGCCTGGTGCCGGCCTACATTCCGCACGGCGCCAGCGCGTCGCTGCCGAGCACGCATGCCTCGGTGATGTTCATGGTGGCCTTCGCCTTCCTCGCGCGGCCGGTGCTGCGCGCACCGGGCATCGCGCTGTTCGCCGTGGCCGCCGCCACGGGCTGGGCGCGCATCCACGTGGGCGTGCATTTCCCGCTCGACATCGCGGTCGGCCTGCTGTTCGGCGCGGTCATGGCGGGTCTGCTGGGCGCGGCCTGGTGGATGCTGGAGCTCGGGGCACAGCAACTCGCGCTTCGCATGCCGGGCCTGGCGGGCAAGCGCTGGCCGGCGATGCCCCGGCCGCGCGCCTGAGCCGCGCGGCATAAGAAAACTCGAAAAGCGCATTTCCCAATCGAAGGGCACGGCTGCAAAGTCGTTGCCCCATGGAATCCCTCACGCATCCGCCGCGCACCGCGCCCGGCAACCCGTCGCCCGTGGCCGTGCCGCCGCGGGCCCCGCAACCGCCGTCCTACGACCAGCTCGCCGACCGCTTCCGCCCGATCTTCGCGCGCATCGCCGAAGGCGCGGTGCAGCGCGAGAACGAACGCCTGCTGGCCCATGAGGCCGTGGCCTGGCTGGCCCAGGCCGGCTTCGGCGCGCTGCGCGTGCCGGTGGCCCAAGGCGGGCTCGGCGCCTCGGTCGAGCAGTTCTTCGACCTGCTGATCGAGCTCGGCGAGGCCGACTCCAACCTGCCGCAGATCCTGCGCGCCCACTTCGGCTTCATCGAGCGCCTGTTCGCCGAGATCGATCCCGCGCTGCACGGCCCCTGGCTGCGACTCGCGGCCGACGGCGTGATCTTCGGCAACGCCACCACCGAACTCGGCGAAGGCCCGCTCGGCCAGATGCAGACCACGCTGCGCCGCGACGGCGACGGCTGGCGCCTCGAGGGCGACAAGTACTACAGCACCGGCACGCTCTACGCCGAATGGATCGCGGTCTCGGCGCAGCGCCACAACGACGACGGCAGCAGCGACCGCGTGATCGCGCTGGTGCCCTCGGAAGCGCCGGGCGTGGAGCGCGTCGACGACTGGCGCGGCTTCGGCCAGCGCCTGAGCGCCTCGGGCACCACGCGCTTTCGCAACGTGCGCGTCGATCCGGCGCACGTGCTGCTCTACGTGCGCGACCAGCCCACGCCACTGACCGCGCAATTCCAGCTCACCCACCTGGCCACCCTGGCCGGCATCGCGCGCGCGATCGTGCGCGACGCGGTCGACTTCGTGCAGCCGCGCAAGCGCGTCTACAGCCACGGCAGCGGCAGCACGCCGCGCGAGGATCCGCTGGTGCAGCAGGTCGTCGGCCAGCTCGCCAGCACGGCCTTCGTCGCGAGCGCGACGGTGCAGGCGGTGGCGCGCACGCTCGGTGAGATCGACCGCCTGCGCCAGCGTGGCGAAGCCATCCCCGAGCAGTTGCTGTTCCAGGTCGAGCTCGAGACCGCCAAGGCCCAGGCCGGCATCGTCGATGCGGTGCTGCAGGCCGGCACGCGGCTGTTCGACGTGGGCGGTGCCTCGGCGCTTCAGGAGGACATCCGGCTCGACCGCCACTGGCGCAACGCGCGCACGCTGGCCTCGCACAACCCGACCATCTACAAGGGCCGCGTGGTCGGCGACCACCTGCTCAACGGCGCGCGGCCCACCTTCTACTGGGCCGTGGGCGCGAACGTCGCGTCCTGAACGCCCCGGCGGCAACATGCCGCAGCCGACGAATCCGCATATCCATGCGTGCATTCATTCGTTGGCCGGGGCGGGTGCAGCGCCAACACTCGCCCTTCCCTTCTTCATCCTCCGGCGGAGCAATTCCCATGACCCTCTTCGACGATCAACCTGCCATCGGGAGCGCCCAGGCATGACCTCGGCCGACCACGCACTCGACGTGTCCGGCGTGCTGAACGCGCCGGAGTTCCGCGGCACCACCGCGGCCCCGACGCCGCGCGCGCCGCGCCCGCCCGCGCCGGTGGCCACCGATGCCGCCGCCGTGCTCGCGCGCCGCCACGCGCTGCCGCCGGGCCTGTGGCGCACCGGCGTGCTGGCCGCCGTGGCCTGGCTGGCGCTGGGCCTGCTCACGCTGCTGTGGCCCAACAAGCCGATCGGCTTCAGCGACTGGAACTTCACCGAGGAATTCGGCTACGCCACGCTGGTGATCGCCGCGGTCTTCCTCGTCATCGCGCTGCTCGGCCCGCGCGCCGGCCGCGTCGCGCGCACGCTGCGTCCGGCCGGCCAGTGGCTGGTGGCCTCGGCGCTGGTGCTCGCGCTGTGGGAGATCGCCACCGCCAAGCTGGCCGTGCTGCCCTCCCCCTTCTTCGCGCCGCCGCAGAGCCTGATCGATGTGCTGCACGAGGACTGGCAGCGCCTGGGCCTGTCGACCGCCTACTCGCTGCGCCTGCTGGCCAACGGCTTCGTGATCGGCGCGCTGGTCGGCTTCGTCACCGGCGTGGCGGTCGGCTGGTCGCGCATCGCGGGCTACTGGGTGCATCCGCTGCTGCGCTTCCTCGGCCCGGTGCCCGCCTCGGCGCTGCTGCCGCTGGCCTTCTTCTTCGCGCCCTCGAGCTACGTGGCCGCGGTGTTCCTGGTCGGGCTCGCCACCTTCTTCCCGGTCGCGGTGCTGACTTGGTCGGGCGTGGCCTCGGTCGGCAAGAGCTACTACGACGTGGCGCGCACGCTGGGCGCCTCCGAGCGCTTCCTGGTGCTGCGCGTGGCCATCCCGGCCGCGCTGCCGCAGGTCTTCGTGGGCCTGTTCATGGGCCTGGGCGCCTCGTTCTCGGTGCTGATCACGGCCGAGATGATGGGCGTGAAGGCCGGTCTCGGCTGGTACCTGCAGTGGGCCCAGGGCTGGGCCTCGTACGCCAACATGTATGCGGCATTGCTGGTGATGGCCGCGCTGTGCTCGGGCCTGATCACCTTGCTGTTCAAGGTGCGCGACCGCGTGCTGTCGTGGCAGAAGGGAACCGTCAAATGGTAGACACCGTCCTCTCCCCCAGCGTCGAGGCAGGCACCGCCGCACACACCGGCGCGCTGATCGACATCCACGGCGTGAGCCACTGGTTCGAGGTGCCCACGGGCGTGCTGCAGGTGCTCGACGACATCGACCTGCAGGTGCGCCCCGGCGAGTTCGTCGCGCTGCTCGGCCCGAGCGGCTGCGGCAAGTCGACGCTGCTGCGCCTGGTGGCCGGCCTCGAGCCCGCGACCACCGGCCGCATCACGCAGAACGGCGAGACCATCGAGAAGCCCGATCCCTCGCGCATCGTGGTGTTCCAGGACCCCACCTTGTTCCCGTGGCGCAGCGTCTGGGACAACGTGGCGCTGGGCCTGCAGGCCCGCGGCGTGCTCGATGCGCAGCGCGGCCGGGTCGACGAGGCGCTGCAGCGCGTCGGCCTCACCGAATTCGCGAAGGCCTATCCGCATCAACTGTCGGGCGGCATGGCACAGCGCGTGGCACTGGCGCGCGCGCTGGTCAACGACCCGCAGCTGCTGGTGCTCGACGAGCCGCTGGGCAAGCTCGATTCGCTCACGCGCATCGCGATGCAGAGCGAGCTCGTGAACCTCTGGCAGCGCGACGGCTTCTCGGCCCTGCTGGTCACGCACGACGTGGAAGAGGCGCTGTTCCTGGCCAACCGCGTGATCGTGCTGAGCGACCGGCCGGCGCGCATCGCCGCCGAGCTGGTGGTCGACCTGCCCTACCCGCGCCATCGCGGCGATCCGCGCCTGGCCGAGCTGCGCCACGAGGCGCTGCGCCACCTGGGCCTGGACGCGACCTGGTGAGGCCGGCCCTCGAGGCGCGGGCGCGATGAACGCGCTGCCCGATGCGGCCTGGCTCAATGTCCTGATCGAGGGCCTGCAGACCCTGCAGTTGCAGCTGCTGCGGCTGCTCGATGCGCTGGGCCTGGTCGCGCATGCGCACGGACAGCCCGCCTGGCCCTGGGACCAGCGGCTGTCGGGCGAGAACCTGCTGATCGACCTGGGCCAGGCGCGCCGGCTCGGCATCAGCGTGGTGCTGCTGGGCCTGTCGCTGCTCGTGCTGATCGCGGCGCTGCTGTGGCGCCGGCGCAGGATCTGGCTGCTGGGCGCCGCGGCGCTGCCCGTGGTGCTGGCGCCCTGGCCCGATGCCCACGTGGTCCTCGTGCCCGCGCATCCCACGAGCTTTCAGCAGCATGCGGCGGGCTTCAGCGCCGAATCGATCGCGCGCGGCCGCTCGCTCTATGCACAGAACTGCGTGGCCTGCCATGGCAGCGACGGCCGCGGCCAGGGCCCGCTGGCCGCGGCGCAGCCCGTGTGGCCGCCGAACCTCACCGGCCCGCTGCTCTGGCGCCGCGCCGACGGCGACCTGCTGTGGCGCGTGCTGCACGGCACGCGCGATCGTCATGGCGCGTTGACCATGCCGGGCTTCCAGGGCCGGTTGAGCGAAAGCGACGCCTGGGCCCTGATCGACTACATGAAGGCCCAGGCCGCCGGCGAAAGCCTGCGCGTGGCGGGCGTGTGGGCGCAGCCCGTGAGCCCGCCCGACATGGCGGTGCGTTGCGACGGCAAGCCGGTGCGCATGCTCAGCAGCTGGCGCGGCCAGCGCCTGCGGATCGTGGCCGGTGGCGATAACGCAAGTGCGTTGCTCGAGGACCCGCGGCTGGTGACGGTGCTGCTCGAACGCGAGCCCGCGGCTGCTTCGAAACAGGATGACCGGAGCATCGCCTGCGTTGCCGATTCGCCCGAGGCGTGGGAAGCCTTCTCGCTGATCGCGGCCACCGAGAAGCTCGAGGGCACGCAGTTGCTCGTCGATCGCGCGGGCTGGCTGCGCGCGCGCGGCGAGCCCGGCAAGAGCGCATGGAGCGACGACGATCTGCTGTGCCGCGCGGAGACCGCTTCGGCAACGGCAACCGTCGTGGCAGGGGCGGCCGATGGCCTCGGGGCGCTGATCACGCGCATGGATGCGCAGCCGGTGCGCTTCGTAAAGGGTGGCTTCGTGCATTGAAGCCCCGGCCATGCCGCGCCGAAGGCGGCATGGCCGGCGCATTCACCAGGAATGCATCAGCACCGCGGGCCGCAGCGTGGCCATGGCCTGCAGGCGGCGCAGCGCACGGCGCGGCACATGGCCGTAGGCCGCGCGGCGCGCGATCGCATGGGCCGACGCGGGCGGCACCCGCCACTCGGTGGCGGTGCGCGAGATGACGAGCTGGGCCTGGTCGGCCACGGAATGGTAGGTGCGCAAGGGCATGGGGGACTCGATGGGTAACGCATCGATTCTGCGCAAGGCATGCGGCAACTCAAAGACGGATTGCGAGTTACCTGATGCATTCCGTGATCGCCCTGCCGCGCGGTGCGCGGCGTACGATGGACCGGCCTCTTTCCATCCCCTTGCATTGCCGCACTTCAGGAGCTACCGACCATGTCGAACCACGTCTACAAGAGCCTCGAACTCACCGGCTCGTCCACCACCAGCATCGAGGACGCCATCCAGGGCGCGATCGCCAAGGCGCACGAGACGGTGCGCAACATCCAGTGGTTCACCGTCGTCGAGACCCGCGGCCACGTCACGGACGGCCGCGTGGCGCACTGGCAGGTCACGCTGAAGATCGGCTTCACGCTCGAGTGAGCCTGACCGCCGGCTCGTTCAGGCGAAGTCGGTCGACGGCTTTTCCCAGAGGTTCACGCCGCCCTCGACCGCATGGCGGTCGATCTCGGCGAGTTCCTCCGCGCTCAGCGGCGCACCCTGGAGCGCGGCCACGTTGTCGACGATCTGCTCGGGCCGGCTCGCGCCGATCAGCGCGGAACTCACGCGCGGATCGCGCAGGGTCCAGGTCAGCGCAAGCTGCGCCAGCGATTGGCCGCGCCGTTGCGCGATCGCGTTCAGCGCGCGCGCACGCTCGATGTTGGCATCCGACAGGTGCTCGGGCTTCAGCGAGCCGCCGCCCGGACGGTTGATGCGCGCATCGGCCGGTACGCCCTGCAGGTACTTGTCGGTCAGCAGGCCCTGCGCCAGCGGCGTGAACGCGATCACGCCGGCGCCGAGTTCCTCGGTCGCGCCGAGCAGGTCCTTCTCGATCCAGCGGTTGAACAGGTTGTAGGCCGGCTGGTGGATCAAGAGCGGCACCTTCCACTCGCGCAGCAGCGCGGCCATCTCGCGCGTCTTGCCGGCCGAGTACGACGAGATGCCGATGTACAGCGCCTTGCCCTGCTGCACGGCCTGGGCCAGCGCCGAGGCCGTTTCCTCGAGCGGCGTGTGCGGATCGAAGCGGTGCGAATAGAAGATGTCGACGTAGTCGAGGCCCATGCGCTGCAGGCTCTGGTCGAGGCTGGCCAGCACGTATTTGCGCGAGCCGCCGCCCTGCCCGTAGGGGCCGGGCCACATGTCCCAGCCGGCCTTGCTCGAGATGATCAGCTCGTCGCGGTAGGGCTTGAAGTCCTCGCGCAGCAGGCGGCCGAAATTGGTCTCGGCGCTGCCGTAGGGCGGGCCGTAGTTGTTGGCCAGGTCGAAGTGGTTGATGCCGAGGTCGAAGGCGGTGCGCAGCAGCTGGCGCTGGGTGGCGATCGGCGTGGTGTCGCCGAAGTTGTGCCACAGCCCGAGCGAGATGGCGGGCAGCACGAGGCCGCTGCGGCCCACCTTGCGGTAGGGCATGGATTCGTAGCGCGTGGAGGCGGCGAGGTAGGTCATGGGCGATGGAAGGACGCGAAGAGAAAGCGAAAGGCGCCATGTCGGCGCCGGTACGTCGCGTTCGAGGATAGCGGCAATCGCGTCGACGCGCAGGCCGCCGACCCGCTGCGTTACGACGCCACGGCCGTGTCGCCCCCGAAGGCCAGCGCCGCGAGTTCCTCGTCCGATGCGGGCAGCACCGGCGGCACCAGCGCGTCCTGCAGGAACAGCCGCAATGCGGTCCAACCCGAGCCGTCGGCCTTGCGCGCCTGGCGCCATGCGGCCGCCTCGAGCAGCAGCACCGATTGGTAGGTGCGCGCCATGCCCCAGGCCAGGCGCCGGCCGTCGCTCTCCTGCGCGCGCGGCATCAGTTCCGCGAGCATGCGCCGCGCATGCACGATGGCATCGGGGGCGCGCGTGCCATGGCCCGCGAGCGTCGAGAGCCGCCCGTCGATGTCGGCGAGAAAGGCCTCGCCCGCCTCGGGCGCGCGCAGAGCACGCAGCACGTCGTGCGCGAGCACCGAGGTCGTGCCCTCCCAGATGCAATGCACGTGCAGGTTGCGCAGCACGCGCGGGATGCCCGTGTCTTCCACATAGCCCGCGCCGCCGAAGCTCTCGACCAGTTCGCTCGCGGCCCAGATGCTCTGGCGCGCGCAGGCCAGCTTGGTCAGCGGCGCCAGCAGGCGCGCGAGCCCGGGCGCGCCGGTGCCGCGCTCGTGGCGATTGAGCGCGAGCGCGGTCTCGAAGTTGAGCGCGAGCATCGCCTCGTACTCGGCCGTGATGCGCGCTATCCACTGTGCATGCAGCGGCTTCTCGGTGAGCAACTGGCCGAATACGCGGCGACGGGTCGCGTAGTCGCGCGCCAGCATCAGCAGATGGCCCACGCCCGCCGGGCCGCCCCACGAGGCCCACAGCCGCGCGACGTTGAGCAGGTCGCCGATCTTGGCCACGCCGCGATCGATGCCGCCGACCGGCACCGCGACCGTGCCTTCGAGCTCGAGCTCCGCGGTCGGCAGGGCGCGCGTGCCGAGCTTGTCCTTCAGGCGCCGCACGGCGATGTGGTTCCAGCTGCCGTCGGGGCGGCGCAGCTCGACCAGGAACAGCGACAGCCCGCGGCTGCCCGGCACCGCGTCCTCGGGCCGCGCGAGCGCGAGCGCCATCTGCGAGGTGGTGGCCGAGGTGAACCACTTGGTGCCGTGCAGCGACCAGGTGCCGTCGCCGCGCGGACGCGCGACGGTCGAGGTCTGGCCGACGTCGGAGCCGCCCTCCTTCTCGGTCATCCACTGGCCCGAGGTCCAGCCGCCCTGCCGCGCCGTGAGCTTCGGCTTGTAGCGCGCGGCCAGTGCCTCGTCGTGCAGCGTGAGCAGGCGCGCGGCGCCATCGGTCATCACCAGCGGACACGAGGCCACCGCGCCCGCGCCGTCGTAGAGGTTCACGAGGCCGGCCTGCACCACGCGCGTGAACTCGCCATAGGGGTTCTCGTAGGGCAGCGCGACCAGGCCCTCCTCGAGGCCGATGTCGACCAGGCGATGCCAGGCCGGATCGACCTCGATGCGGTCGACGCGCCGGCCCCAGGCATCGAAGGGCTCGTGGCGCGGCACGTTGTGCTCGGCCGTCGCGGCCAGCGCGGGAATCTCCTGCATCGCGCGCTCGCCCATGCGCTGGAACAGCGGGCTCGCGTCGGCGAAGACCTCGGCGGGCAGCAGGCGTTCGAGCGTGTGGTGCAGGGTGCGGTCGCTCGCGAAGCGGTTCGACAGCTCGGGATGGGGCTGGATGAAGTCGGTCATGGTGTCTCCTTTGCCGAAGGCGGAACGGGCGCATTCGCGCCCTGCCCTTTCTTCGCGGGGGCGGCGCGCGCGGTGTGGTCGAGCACCGCGGCCAGGCACAGCGCGACGATGTCTTCCACCACGCGCTGCGCCGCGCGCTTGGACAGCACGCCGAGCGCGAGCGGGCCGATCATGGCTTCGGCCAGCGCGCCGACGATCGCCGCGGCGCTGGTGTGCGCGTTCTGAGCGCGGAACTCGCGGCTGTCGATGCCGTCCTCGATCACGGTCACGAAGATCGCGCGATAGGGTTCGCGAAAGCGCAGCCGGTCCTCGTCGATCTGCGGCGCCACCGGTTCGGCCAGCAGGGCCCACGCGAGCTTGGGCCGTTTGAGCGCGCGGTGCGCGAAGGTGCGGATGATCGCGGCCAATCGCTCGCTGGCACCGCTCTCGGAGGCGGCCGCGGCGGCGCAGGCGTCGATCTCGCGCTGCGAGGCCTGGCGGAACACCTCGTCGAACAGGTCGGTCTTCGACGGGAAGTACTGGTAGAGCAAGCCGGTCGAGACCTCGGCCGTGGCCGCGACCATCGGCATGGTGGTGCCGCCGTAGCCGTGGGTGGCCACGAGTTCGAGCGCGGCCAGCACGATGCGTTCGCGCGTGAGCGTCATGCGCTCTTCGACTTTCGATGTGCGTCGGTAGGTCACGCAAAGAATTGAATCACAGTTCATTTCTTATTGCAATTGCACTCCGGCTCCCTATACTTCGACGCCTCGGCCGCATCGCAACGATCACGCCGCCGGCGGCCACGGCGTCCAGTTCAACCACCAAGGAAGCTTCTCCATGCGCAGGTTCGACGACTCCTCTTTCGGTCATGGCTGGTTCCAGGCTGCCTACAGCGAGGACCTTCGCAAGGGCGAGGTGCAGCCCCTCACGGCCATGGGCCGCGAGTTCGTGCTGTGGCGCGACATGCAGGGCCAGGCCCATGCGATGGATGCGCACTGCCCGCACCTCGGCACCCATCTCGGCCATGGCGGCCGTGTCTGCGGCACCTCGCTGCGCTGTCCATTCCACGGCTGGCAGTTCGCAGGCGACGGCGCCTGCACCGACATTCCCTACAGCCCGAATCCGCGCCTCGAGATGCGGCACCTGAAGTCCTGGCCGCTGGTCGAGCGCAACGGGCTGGTGATGGTCTGGTGGCATCCGCGCGGCATCGCGCCCAGCTTCGAGGTGCCGGCGATGCCCGAGCATGGCGATGCGCAGTGGTCGCGCTACCGGCGCCAGCGTTGGGAGGTCGCGACGATCTGGCAGGAGGTGCAGGAGAACATCGTCGACACCACGCACTTCCACCATCTGCACGGCGTGGCCACGCTGGCGCGGCTCGACCGCTTCGAGCCCGCGGGGCCGGCGCTGCACGTGAACATCCTGCACGACTTCAACACGCCGCGCGGCCGGCTGCCGGGCTTCCTGCAGACCTCGCTGTACGGCCCCTACTTCGCGACGGTGCGCTTTCGCATCGCCGACCTGGCCGAGATCCTGTTCGTCGATTCGGTGGTGCCGATCGAGGCCGGCCGCGTCGCCGTGAGCTTCAGTCTGATGGCGCGGCTGCAGGGCATCGCCTCGCCCGACATGAGCCTCGCGCTGATCGACGAGGCGATCCACCAGGTGAGCCAGGACGTGCCGATCTGGGAGCACAAGATGCGCTGGAAGCGCCCCAGCCTCGCCGAGGGAGACGGGCCCATCATGCGCTTCCGCCATTGGGCCGAGCAGTTCGAGACCGAGGACGAAGTCCCGACTCCCGCGCCCCTGCGTCGCATCGAGATCGCCGCCCATGCATGAACTCGCCCCCCACCGATGCCGTCTTCGTGCGCGAGGACGCGAACACCTGGCGCGCCAGCGAGCTCGCGCGCGGTCCCTGGGATCCGCGCGCGCAGCATGGCGGCGCGCCCTGCGGCCTGCTCGCGCACATCGCCGAGTCGGCCGTCGAGGGCGAAGGCTGGCAGCTCGCGCGGCTCACGGTCGAGCTGATCCGGCCGGTGCCGGTCGACCTGCTGTCGTCCGCCCTCACGACCGAGGCGGGCCGCACCACCGCGCGCGTCGAGGTATCGCTGATGGCCCAGGGCAAGCCGGTGGCGAAGGCGCATGCGCTGCTGGTGCGCACGCAGCCCGTGGTGCCGCCCGAAGCCGCGTTGCAAAGGCCGCTGGCCCCTGCCCTGTCGATGCCGGCACCGTCGGACTGCACGGCACCGCTGCGCATTCCGGGCCTGCCCGACGTGCGCTCGTTCTATTACACGGCGACCGAAACCCGCGTGGCGGCCGGCGATGCCGCGGCACCGGGACCGGCGGCTGCCTGGTTTCGGCTGCGCGTGCCGCTGGTCGCGGGCGCCGCCAATTCGCCCGCGATGCGCGCGGCCGCCGCGGCCGACTTCGGCAACGGCCTGAGCTGGGTGCTGCCGGTCGAGCGCTTCAACTTCGCCAACGCCGACCTCTCGCTTCAGCTCGCACGGCAGCCGGTCGGCGACTGGATCGGCCTCGATGCCGTGACCACGGTCGCGCCCGATGGCAGCGGCTGCACCTTCAGCCAGCTGCACGACGAGCGCGGCCGCTTCGGCTTCGCGACGCAGACGCTGCTCGTCTTCGCGCGCTAGCGTTTCGGCTCAAGCGCTCGTCAGCCCGCGCGACACCGGCAGCCTGCGCACGCGCTTGCCGGTCACCGCGAAGATCGCGTTGGTGATCGCGGGCGCGATGCCCGAGGTGCCGGGCTCGCCCATGCCGCCGGGCGCTTCGCCGCTGGCCACGATATGGGTCTCGATCGCCGGCGTCTCGTTGATGCGCAGCGGCCGCACGTCGTGGAAGTTCGATTGCTCGATGCGTCCGTCCTTCACCGTCGCCTCGCCCCACAGCGCGCCCGAGATGCCGAAGATCACGCCGCTCTGCACCTGGGCCTGCACCGTGTCGGGGTTGACCACCACGCCGGTGTCGAGCGCGCACACCACGCGCCTGACCACCGGCTCGCCGCCGTCCTTCGGCACCTCGACCTCGGCCACCAGCGCCATGAAGGTGCCGAAGGCGAACTGCAGCGACACGCCGCGCCCGCGCTGCGGCGGCAGCGGCGTGCCCCAGCCGGCCTTCTGCGCCGCGAGCTCGAGCACGGCCTTGGCGCGCGGGTTGGCACCCAGCAGCGCGCGCCGGTAGTCCACCGGATCGGCCTTGGCCGCATGCGCGAGCTCGTCGATGAAGCTCTCGACCACGAACACGTTGTGCGTCGGTCCGACGCCGCGCCAGAACGCGGTGGGCACCGGCGGCTCGTGGTTCACGTACTCGACGTGGATGTTCGGCAGCGCATAGGGCGGCTTCTCGGCGCCGTCGATGGTCTCGGGATCGAAGCCGTTGTTGTAGGCCGGCGGCAGCCAGCGCTTGAGGATCGACGAGCCCGTGATGCGATGGCGCCAGGCCACCGGCCGGCCCTGCGCATCGAGGCCCGCGCTCACGCGGTCGTAGAAGTACGGCCGGTACATGTCGTGCTGCGTGTCCTCCTCGCGCGTCCACACCACCTTGACCGGGCCGTCGACCTGCTTGGCGATCTGCACCGCGCGCGTGATGCTGTCGATCTCGAGCCGGCGACCGAAACCGCCGCCCAGCAGGTGGTTGTGCACCGTGACCTTCTCGACCGGCAGGCCCGATGCGGCCGCCGCCGCGGCACGTGCGCGCGTGATCACCTGGGTGCCGACCCACACCTCGCAGCCGTCGGGCCGCACATGCACCGTGCAGTTCAGCGGCTCCATCGCCGCATGGACCAGGAACGGCACTTCGTACACGGCCTCGAGGCGCTGCGCCGCGCCGGTCATCGCCGCCGCGTTGTCGCCCTCGTTGCGCGCCACCGCGCCGGTCTGCAGCGAGGCCAGCTTCATCGATTCGACGATCGCCGCCGAATCGATGCCCGCGTTGGCGCCGCCGTCCCATTCGATCGCGAGCGCCGCGAGGCCCTTCTTCGCCGCGCCCATGTGGTCGGCCACCACCGCCACGCAGTCGTCGAGCCGCACGATCTGGCGCACGCCGCGCACCGCCTTCGCCTTGCTGTCGTCCACGCTGCGCAGGCGGCCGCCGAACACCGGCGACTGCGCGAGCGTGGCGACCTTCATGCCCGGCACCTTGGCATCGATGCCGTAGAGCGCGCTGCCGTCGACCTTGGCCGGCGAGTCGAGCCGCTTCGCGGGCGTGCCAATCAGCCGGAAATCGGCCGGCGCCTTGAGCGCGACCTTCTCGGGCAGCGGCAGCTTCGCGGCATCGGCGACCAGCGCGCCGTACTTCAGGTGCCGGCCGCTGTCCGCATGCACGACCTCGCCGCGGGCCGCCTTGCAGCTCTCGGGCGCGACCTTCCAGCGTTGCGCCGCGGCCTGCACGAGCACCGTGCGCGCGGTGGCGCCGGCACGCCGCAGCGGCTCGTAGGCGGCGCGGATGGTGGTCGAGCCGCCGGTCACCTGGAAGCCCAGCAGCGGGTTGCCGTAGAGCTTGTCGTCGGGCGGCGCATGCTCGACGCGCACCGCGGCCAGGTCGACCTCGAGCTCCTCGGCGATCAGCATCGGCACGCTGGTGTAGGTGCCCTGCCCCATCTCGATATAGCCCATGGTCACGGTCACGCGGCCATCGGGCGCGATCTTGACGAAGGCATTGGGCGTCCACGGCGGCGTGCCCGCCGGTGCGGCCTCGGCCGCCTCGGGCACGGCACCCAGGCCCACGCCGATCAGCAGGCCGCCGCCGAGCGCGGCGCCGATGCTCAGGAAGCCGCGGCGCGAGAGCGCGGGCGAAGCCACGGGTGCGTGTTCCGTCAGTCGATCGATCAGCATCTCAGGCCACCGCCTTTCCGGAGAGCGCGCGTGCCGCCTCCTTGATGCCCGTGCGGATGCGCACATAGGTGCCGCATCGACAGACGTTGCCGCTCATCGCGGCATCGATCTCCTCGTCGCTCGGCGTCGTGTTCTTGCTCAGCAGCGCGGTGGCCGACATCAGCTGGCCCGATTGGCAGTAGCCGCACTGGACCACGTCGAGGTCGAGCCAGGCCTTCTGCAGCGCGCGGCCCACGCGCGTGGCGGCGAGCGACTCGATGGTGCTCACGTTCGCCTTGCCCACCGATTCCACCGTCGTGAGGCAGGCTCGCGTGGGCGCGCCGTCGACATGGATGGTGCAGGCGCCGCACAGGCCCATGCCGCAGCCGAACTTGGTGCCGGTCATGCCGAGCACGTCGCGCAAGGCCCAGAGCACCGGCGTGTCGCCGTCGACGTCGAGCGGGCGTTCGATTCCATTGACTTTCATGTTGTTCGTGTCCTTGTCGTGGGGTGGTTCGCTGCCCTCGCGACGCACCCGGCGGTGCGGCACGCAGGCAGGCCGACAGGAGGATGTCACGCCGAAGGAATTCGCGCCGGACGCGCAAGCCTCGTTTCCAGACATCCTGCGTAGGCGATGTCCGGCCGCACGATGCGCGGCGGGTCCGTTCCCCGGGCGCTGCGCGGGGCCGGACCATGCACGGACTCCCGACGAAAGGATCACCATGTTCGACCACATCGGCTTCAGGGTGCGCGACCTGCGCGCCGCGCGCCGCTTCTACGACGCGGTCGCGGGCGCGCTCGGCCTGCGGACCCTCGACAACTGCGCCCATTCGTTCCTGCTCGTTCGCAGTGCCGAGCTGACGGTGCCCTTCGTCTGGATCGGCACCGACCAGCCGGCCTTCTGGAGCGGCGCGCACCAGGTGTCGGCCAGCCCGATCCACCTGGCGCTCTCGGCGAAGACGCCGCAGGAGGTCGACGCCTTCCATCGCGCGGCGCTGCAGGCCGGCGGCATCGACAACGGCTTTCCCGGCCCGCGCGGGCCGGCCGAGATGCATTTCTACGGCGCCTACGTGCTCGACCCCGACGGCAACAACGTCGAGGCCGGCTGCCGCGGCGCGGCCTCCTAGGCCGCCAGCAGGCCCGGGTCGCTCGGGTACATGTAGCGCCGCGACCACGGCAGCGTCTTCGCCGCGCGGCCGGCCTTGCGACCCACGATCTGGTAGATCGCCACGTCGTCGTTCTCGAAGGCATAGGCGCAGCCCGCGAGGTACACGCGCCAGATCCTGAACTTCTCCTCGTCGACCATCGCGCGCACCTGCTCTGTGTGCGCCTCGTAGGCATCGCTCCACAGCCGCAGCGTGCGCGCGTAGTGGCGCCGCAGGTTCTCCACGTCGAAGGCCTCGAGGCCGCCCTGCTGCATCGATTGCAGCGTGAGGCCGATGTGCGGCAGCTCGCCGTTCGGGAACACGTAGCGGTCGATGAAGTCGCCGCCGCCGTACGAGACGCCACCGCCCTCGGGGTCGGACGAGGTGATGCCGTGGTTCATCACCACGCCGTCATCGGCCAGCAGCGCGCGCACGCGCTGGAAGTACTCGGGCAGGTTCTTGCGGCCCACGTGCTCGAACATGCCGACGCTGGTGATGCGATCGAACTGCCCGCTCACGTCGCGGTAGTCCTGCAGCCGGATCTCGATGCGGTCGGCCAGGCCCGCGGCCTTCACGCGCTCGGTCGCGAGCTCGAACTGGTTCTGCGACAGGGTCACGCCCACGCAGCGCGCGCCGAACTTCTGCGCCGCGCGGATCACGAGCGCGCCCCAGCCGCAGCCGATGTCGAGCAGGGTCTGGCCCGGCTGCAGCTGGATCTTGGTGAGGATGTGGTCGATCTTCTTGAGCTGCGCGGTCTCGAGGTCCTCGTCGCCGTTCTCGAAGTAGGCGCACGAATAGACCATGTTCGGGTCGAGCCACAGTTGGTAGAAGGCGTTCGAGACGTCGTAGTGGTACTGGATCGACTTGCGGTCCGACGCCTTGGTGTGCGTGAAGTAGCGCGCCATGTTCTTGAGCGCGCTGGCACCGGCGCCGGTGCCGCTGTCGAGCGAGCTCTTCGCGAGCCCGTAGGCGATGTCGATGATGTCGCTGAGCTTGCCCTCGATGTCGATCTTGCTCTGCACATAGGCCTCGCCGAGGTTGGCCAGCGTCGGCTCGAGCATCAGCGACAGCGCCGAGGGTGATTTCACGTGCAGGGTGACGGCCGGGCCGCTGAAGTCGCCGAAGTCGTACGACTTGCCGTCCCACAAGGTCAGCCGCGCGGGCAGATTGGCACGTGCGCGGACGGCCGCGCTCCACTGTTCGACCTTCTTTTCCCAAAGCATGCATTTCTCCGTGTTGGTGTTGCTTGCGATTCGGGAAAGCACGATAGCCAGATTCCGTGCGATGTGCAGGGCAATGCGGGAGTTCGACCCGGAACCGTCACGGCTTAGCGCTCCAATCTGACGGAAAGCCGTGGTTCGAGTCGGATGTGCGGGAAAACTACAGTATTCAGAAATCTCACAATCCGTAATACAAATGCACTATTTCGAAAGAATAATTGCGGCAAACGTAACGAAGCTGCGAATAGGCCTCAGAGCCTCGGCAAGGGAAAAAGCTCGATGCACAACAATCTTGAAGTCCAACGCCGATGGCTATTTCGTCTTCCAAGTGTTCCTGCGGGCTTGCCCATCTCGAACGCATTCCACGTCGCTCCTGGATGCGCTGGCTTCCCTGGCTGCGTTACTACCAGTGCACCCTGTGCGGGGGCAAGCGCCTGGCCACTGAAAACGCGGTGAACGCCGCCGTGGCCGCCCGCGCGAGCCGCGAAGCCGTCGAGCGACGGTAATCGCCCGGTCCTGACCGTCGCCTGAACGGGCGCACGCTTCTCCACCCGGCCGTCGCGCCGGGCCCGTTCGAAGTCCCTCGCGACCGCGCGGCAGCAATTCAGTCGTAGCGCACGGTCACGAGCGCGATGCCGCCCGACTGCGCCGCCATCGACAACACCCCACCGTCCTGCCCGATCGACCGCTCGCTCCTTGGCGCCAGCGGCGTCGTGCGTCCGAGCGCGTCGATGAACGCGATGGCCAGCGGCTGTTCGCCGAGCGCATCGACGCGCACGCTGGCGCTCGGCGCATCGATCTCCTGGCGCAGGAAGCGGATCTCGGTGGCGTGGCTCGTCACGCGGTGAACGAGCGTGCCCGGCCGTGCATCGACGCGCATCTCGTAGGGTGCGCCGACGATCGCGCCGGTGAAGTGGATGGTCCCGTCGGCGGCTGCGGCCGCCAGCGGCAGAAGGCACAGGGCAAGCGCTGCCCGAGGTGCCAGGTTTCGAAGCGTCGACCCGTGATGGTTCACGTCGGACTCCCTTCTTGCTGCTCGGTGGGCTCCCTTGTTTCTGAACGGAATGAAATCATTGTTTACATGTGAATGCAAGCAATTGTTTCCGTCATCACGAGGGGTTGCCAACCAGGCAAGAGATCTGTACGCACGGCCAGGACGCCATCGCGGCAGCGTGCGCCGCGCGAGGCGCCGCTCAGGAATGCAGGGCGAGATCGGGCGGCGCTTCGCTCGCCTCGATGAACAGGCGCTTGATCATCGGAAAGCGTGCGCGCACCTGGCGCTCGATGGCGGCGATGGCTTCGGCGGCGTCGCCGGTGTCGGTATCGTCCTTGAAATTCACGTCGACGATCGCGAGCACCTGGTCGGGCCCGATGTACATCGACAGCACCCGGCCCACCTCCTCCACGCTGGGCTGCGCCATTGCCAGTTCGCGGATCGCGCGCGCCGTCTCGGGCCGCACGCCCTCCCCGATCAGCAGGCCGCGCGACTGCGCGATCAGCAGCAGCGCCACGCCCGCGAGCAGCAGCCCGATCACCATCGAGGCCGCGCCGTCGAACACCGGCATGTCGAAGCGGTGGCCGAGGTAGATGCCCAGCGCCGCCACCGCGAGGCCGGCCAGCGCGGCCGCATCCTCGGCCAGCACCGTGTAGGTGGTCGGGTCCTTGCTGCGGTCCAGCGCCTGCCAGAACGGCGTGCCGCCGGCCTGCGCGCGGAACTGCCGCAGCGCGATCAGGAAGCTCGTGCCCTCGAACACCGCCGCGGCCGCGAGCACCACGTAGTTCCAGGTCGGATCGCCCAGCGGCTCGGGATGGCGGATGTGCTCGATGCCTTCATAGAACGACACGCCGCCGCCGAGCCCGAAGATCAGCACCGCCACGATCAGGCTCCAGAAGTAGAGCTCCTTGCCGTGGCCGAACGGATGCTCGACGCTCGCCGGGCGCTTGCTCAGGCGCAGGCCGACCAGCAGCAGCACGCCATTGAAGGTGTCGACCGACGAATGGATGCCTTCGGACAGCATCGCCGAGCTGCCGGTGATGCCGGCCACGATGAACTTGGTGATCGCGATGGCGATGTTCGCGCCGATGGCGCCGTAGATGGCGATGCGGGATTCGGCCATGGAGAGCGTGGCCGTCGCTAGCCGGGCCTCAAGGCAGGCCGAGGTAGATGCGCAGGTCGTCCTTGTAGGTGCCGGCCGAGGCGACGGCGGTGCGAAGCCGTTCTTCCGACACGCCGAACCATTCGGTCCAGTAGTCGACTTCCTTGAGGTCGGTCACGTCGATCCGGTCATCGTCCCGGGGGATGCGGATCTGAAGGTCTTCGGACATCGGAAATTTCTCCTGCATTGAAGCCACGCAGTGTCGCGAGCGCGCGGCGCGGGAACGCCGGACGCGGACGACACCGCATGCAGGACGGCATCCATCCGCGCGGCGCGGGCCGGCTGCTCAGGCCGCCTCGCGCGAGGCCGCGCCCAGCGCGTCGTTGCCGGCCTCGCCGAGCCAGCGACGCTTGTCGCGCAGCGGCGGCGCGCCAAACATGCGGCCGTACTCGCGCGCGAACTGCGAGGGGCTCTCGTAGCCCACGTTGTGCGCGGCCGTCGCCACGTCGGCGCCGGTCAGCAGCATCAGCCGGCGTGCCTCCTGCAGCCGCAGCTGCTTCTGGTACTGCAGCGGGCTCATCGCGGTCACGGCCTTGAAGTGATGATGAAACGACGACACGCTCATGTGCACCGCGCGCGCCATGTCCTCCACCTTCAGCGACTGCGCGAAGTTCACGCGCAGCGCGCTGATCGCCTTGGCCACGCGCTGGGTGTGGCTGTCCTGCAGCGCGATCTGCCGCAGCCGCGCGCCCTCGCCGTTCACCAGCAGCCGGTACATGATCTCGCGCTTGATCAGCGGCGCCATGATCGGCACGTCCTCCGGCGTCTCCAGCAGGCGCAGCAGCCGCAGCACCGGCTCGAGCACCGGCATCGCGATGCGGTTGACGTACATGCCGCGCGAGGCCGGCGCATTGGCCTTGGCCGGCAGCTGCTCGCTGCGGATCAGCTCGCCGATCTCGTCGACCGCGAGCTCGAGCCGCAGCCCCAGGTAGGGCTCCTGCTCGCTGGTCACGCGCACCTGGCCGCACACCGGCAGGTCGACCGAGGTGACCAGGTAGTGCATCGGGTCGTACACGTAGATGTCGTCGCCCACCATGATCCGCTTGGAGCCCTGCGCGATCAGGCCCAGCGCGGGCGTCTGCATCGCATGCTTGGGGCCGTCGGGCTTGCTGACGCAGTAGACGAACAGGCCGGGCACCGCGGTGTCGATCGAGCCATCGCGGCCGCCGGTCACCAGGTTGATCAGGCGCACCAGCTCCTTGCGGGCTTCGTCGAGTTCGGGTTCCAGCGGCAGCGGCGTGCCGATGGCGGAAAGGATGTCGGGGGTTTCGTCGGACATGTGGCGAGTCCTTGTCACGGTGGAGAAACAAGCGGCTCGCAGCTTAAACCTCCCCTGGCGCGCGCGCACGCCCGCGGCCACCGGTCTGGAGAATTAGGCAAGACCTTTGCAGGAACGCGCTGGCCCCGGGACGGTGCGCGGCCGGATACTTTTCCGGGGCCCACCGGGTCTTCAACGCAAAGGAAGTCTTTCGATGCAATACCGCAAATTCGGCCGCACCGGCCTCTTCGTCTCCGAGCTCTGCCTCGGCACCATGACCTTCGGCGGGTCCTCGGGCATCTGGGGCCAGATCGGCGATCTCCAGCAGTCCGAGGCCGAGGCGCTCGTCGGCCGCGCGCTCGACGCCGGCATCAACTTCATCGACACCGCCGACGTCTATTCCGAAGGCCAGTCGGAAGTCATCACCGGCCAGGCGCTCAAGAACCTCAAGGTGCCGCGTGACAAGGTGGTGGTGGCGACCAAGGTGCTCGGCGAAACCGGCAGCAAGGGCGTCAACTCCGCTGGCGCCTCGCGCTACCACATCATGGACGGCGTGAAGGCCAGCCTGCGGCGGCTGCAGCTCGACCACATCGACCTCTACCAGATCCACGGCTTCGACCCCGCCACGCGGATCGAGGAAACCGTGGAGGCGCTCGACACCCTGGTGCGTCACGGCCACGTGCGCTACGTGGGCGTGTCGAACTGGGGCCGCCTGGCAGATCGTCAAGGCGCTGGGCATCTCCGAACGCAAGGGCCTGGCGCGCTTCGAATCGCTGCAGGCCTACTACACGATCGCGGGCCGCGACCTCGAGCGCGAACTGGTGCCGATGCTGCGCAGCGAGGAGGTCGGCCTGATGGTGTGGAGCCCGCTGGCCGGCGGCTTCCTCAGCGGCAAGTACAGCCGCGCGGGCGAGGCGCAGCAGGCCGAGCAGGGCAGCCGCCGCATCGCCTTCGACTTTCCGCCGGTCGACAAGGAACGCGCCTTCGACTGCATCGACGTCATGCGCGAGCTGGCCGAGGCGCGCAAGGTCTCGGTGGCGCAGGTCGCGCTGGCCTGGCTGCTGCACCAGCCGGTGGTGACCAGCGTGATCATCGGCGCCAAGCGCGTCGACCAGCTCGACGACAACCTCGCGGCCACCGCCATCCAGCTCACCGCCGACGAACTCGCGCGGCTCGACAAGGTCAGCGCGCTGCCGGCCGAGTACCCGGGCTGGATGCTCGAGCGCCAGGGCGGTGTGCGGCGCCAGCGCGTGGCGGATTCGCTGTCGCGCGGCTGAGCCGACAAAGGGCCGCCGAGCGGCGGCCCTGCCCTACTTCTTCGGCTGCACCTCGAAGGCCAGCAGCTGCGTGATCTGGCTCGCGGTGTTGAAGTTGTTGTCCGACACCAGCACCAGCGTGTCGTTGCCGTTGGGCAGCTTCGGTCCCCAGGCGATGCCCTCGATGTTGTCGAGCCTGGCCAGCCCCAGCGTGTTGAGGTCGAGCACCAGGCGCTTGCGCACCGGCTTGTAGTCGGCGCCCACGAGGCTCGCGAGGCCGCGCACGTCGGTGGCGCCTTCGGTCTCGATCTCGTAGAGGCGGATGTAGTTGCTGTAGTTGCCGTCGGCCGCCTGCACGCCCGCGCGCTCGATCACGAGGAACTGGTGGTCGTTGATCGCGAGCATCTCCGACACGCCGTTGTCGGCATTCGGGCCCGTGGGCGCCTTGGGGATCGCATCGATCGGATAGGCGACCTGGCGCAGCACCGCGCCCGCGCGATCGAACTGCGTGAAGCGCGACACCGCGCCGCTCTTGGGCGTGGGCAGCGGGCCGTCTTCGTAGATCGGCGCTTCCATGCCGACCCACAGGCTCCTGCCGTCGGCCGAGAAGCTCAGCGCCTCGTAGGTCGCGTTGTTGCGCGAGCCCTTCTCCTGCGTCGGCGACATCCTGAACATCGCGGGCGCCGGCAGGATCAGGTTGGCCACGCCGTCGATGGCCATGCGCGCCACGAAGGGATCGAGGCCGCGTGCGCGGTCGCCCTCGCTGCCCCACCACAGGCCGCCCCCCTGCGGGTCGATGCGGAACGATTCGGGATCGGCCGCGGTGCCACCCGGCGCCGGATCGGGGCTGGGATAGACCTTGCCGTTCATGTCCTTGAGCGCGATCGTCGAGCGGAAGCGCACCGAGGAGAAACGCTGGCCGTCGTAGTCGAGTTCGGCCGTGTGGAAGCGCGACGAGGTGCGGTCGTCGCTGAGGAAGTACCAGAGCTTCGTGGCCGGGTCGTAGTCGACCGCCGAGAGCCCGCCGACCTGCACGCCGTCGATCCTGAGGTCGTTGGCCAGCACCTGTTCGCCGATCAGCCGCACGCTCTGCACGCTGCGTTCGGCGACGGGCGCGGGCGCTGTAGCCGGTGGCGGCGCCGCGGGTGCCGGGGCCGGTGCCACCGGCAGGAATACGCCGCTGTCGCCACCACCGCCGCAGGCGGTCGGGGCAACGGCGGCGCACAGCGCCGCGGCCAGAAGACGAAGAGCGGCGGGCTTGAAGGGAGGAGCGAAGGAAGGCATCGGGCGCTGCGCGAGTGGGCGAAGCGCCGGATGCTAGGGAGGGCAGATGACGGTTCGGTGAAGCCTCGCCGCGTTCAACCCGTGTTGCGCCGTACCAGCGCCGCGATGTACTCGCGCAGCGAGACGCGGCCGCGCTCGGGGTTCTCGGCCTCGTACTTCTTGTCGAGCGTGACGCGCGTCATCGCCGCGTACGAGGCCGCGCCCGCGTCCGAGAAGCCCATCGCCTTGAACGCATGCTCCCACTGGCTGCGCGGCGTCTGGACCGCGCGCACCGGCTTGTTGAGCGCGAGCGCGAAGGCCTCGGCCACGTCCGCGCTGGTATAGGCCTCGGGACCTTCCACATGATGCGGGCCCGAATCCTTGGCCGGTCCTTCCATCAGCCGAGCCGCGAACTGGCCCAGGTCCTGCGGTGCCACCATCGGCAGCGCGAAGTCGACCGGGTACATGGTGTGGACCACGCCCTGCTCCTGCGCGGTCTGCAGCGACAGGTCCCAGTTGCTCATGTAGTAGGCCGCGCGGATCACGGCGGTGGGAATGGGCTGCGCGGCGAGCGCCTGCTCCATCTCGTGGAGCACGCCGAGGTCGCCGATGCGCTCGCCGGGCTGCGCGCCGTAGGCCGACTCGGCCACGATCTTCTCGAGGTTGGCGCCCTGCACCGCGCGCAGGATGCTGCGCAGGCTGCGCCGCTCCTCGGCCGCGGTGTCGGTCGACGGCGCCGCGGGCGGGTTCAGCAGGAACAGCCGCTTGCCGCCGGCCAGCACGCGCTGGAAGGTGGCAACGTCGAACACGTCGACCACCGCGACCTTGGCGCCCTTCTTGCGCAGCGCCTCGGTCTTCGAGGCATGGCGCGTGATGACGGTGACCGGCTGGCCCTTGGCCAGCAGTGCTTCGGCCAGTGCCGAGCCGACGTGGCCGGTGGCTCCGAGGATGATGTGCATGGTCGTCTCCGTGAGTGCAGGCGGCCGGGGTCAGCCGCGCTGCTCGTTGCGCCTGCGCGTGGCCGCGGCCTTGCGCGCCGACGCCGATCGCGCGGCCGCGGGTCGGGCGGCCGCCGCGGCACCGCCCTTGTGCCCGCCCTTGCGCGACGGCGCATGGTTCTCGGTCTTGCCGCGGCCCGAGCCGCTCTTCTTGCCGCCGCCGGTTTCGGCATTCACCGTGGCCCAGGCGCGGCGCTCGGCCTCGCCCCGGCCCAGGCCGCGTTTCTCGTAGCCTGCCTCGATATGCTCGGCCTTGCGTATCTGCTTGTCCGTGTAGGACGACTTGTCGCCTCGTGGCATGTTCATCGCTCCTGTGTGGATGGAAGATGAAAAACATGCTGCGCGCGGGCACTCGCACCCAGGGTAAGAAAAGCCTAGCGGCCCGCGTCAGCGCTGTCCGTCGTCGGCGGCGCAACACGCTTGCATCGAGGTGTAGGGAGCCCGCGGCGGTTCAGGCCCCGTCCGCCCGCGATGGCGATGCGCTCACCGGATGCCTTCGCGTTCGGCGACCGAGCGCGCGTCGCGTGCCCACACCTGCAACACGAAGTCGGCCTCCTCGTGCAGCACCAGCCGGGCCAGGCCGAGCGCGGCCAGCGCATCCTGCACGTCGGCGGTCGGGAGCCTGCGCTGCGCGAAGTCGGGACGCCAGTCGCAGGCCACCAGCGTGCCGTCGGCGTCGAGCGCGCGTTCGCAGCAGGCCGCGACGCGTTCCATCGCCTCGCGGTCGAGGAAGTAGCCGACCTCGCTGAGCACGATCAGATCGAAGCTGCCGGGGCCGGCATCGATCGGCCAGTCGTCGGGCAGGGTCTGCCGCCGCACCTCCACATGGCCAAGCCCGGCCGTGCGCTGCTGTGCGGTCGCCACCGCCCGGGCCGAGAAATCGCTCGCGAGCAACCGGTCGCAGCGCGAGGCCAGTGCCAGCGTGAGCTCGCCGATCCCGCAGCCGGGTTCGAACGCATGGCGATAGCGCACCCGCGGCAAGGCCGCGAGCAGCAGCGCGCGCTTGCGCGCCTCGTACCAGCGCGCGCGCACGGCATAGGGATCCTCGCTGGCCGCGTAGAGCGACTCGAAGTAGTCGTGCGGCGCCGCGGGATTCACAGGAACACGACCTCGTAGGGCCGCTGCGCACGCGCCAGCGTGGTGGCGCGCAGCACCGGCGGCGCGCCGGTCGAGGGATCGGGCCGCAGCTGGCTCGTGAAGGCGCGCACTGCCTCGCGCTTGCGCCGCAGCGCCTCGGGGTCGAGCAGCAGGCGTCGCGCATGCCGCCACGGCATGCGCGCATCCGCGGGACGGGCCCAGTGCCAGCCCCAGACCGGCACCTCGACCAGGCGCGCACCCGCGCTCGCCGCCGCCAGCGCGCAGGCCTGGCCCGTGGCTTCGTGGTCGGGATGCCCGTCGCGGCGCCAGGTCGTGAAGACCATGTCGCGCGGCCGCAGCAGCGACACCAGCCGCGCCGCCAGCGTGGCCCGCACCGCCTGCAGTCCGCCGTCGGGCAGCTCGAGCCGTATCGGCTCGATCGCCAGCCCGAGCCGCTCGAGCGCGCGCAGGCTCTCGCGCGGCCGGCTGCGCGCCAGCCGTTCGGGCGACCACACCGCCGATCCCCGATGGCTGGCGGTGCCGTCGGTCACGGCGATCACCACCACCTCGCGCCCCTGCTCCGCGAGCTGCGCCAGCAGGCCGCCGACCGCGAGCACCTCGTCGTCGGGATGCGGCGCCACCACCACGGCGCGCGCGCCCTCGGGCACCAGTTCCCCGGCGGCGATCGCGGGCAGCCGGGCCAGCCCGGGCCAGCCGTTCCATTCGGCCTCGGTGGTGCCGTCGCCGCGGATCGCTCGGCCGGCGGCACCGCGTATCTTGTTCATCACAGCACCCATGTGGCGCTCCTTTCGTCGACGGCGATCTGTCCGAGCGCGGCGAGGTCGCGCTCGGCGTGGCTCTGGCGCAGGTATACCGGCAGGTCGGCCATGGCGCGCGCGAAACGCGCGTCGCGGCACAGCGGCGCGGCGCCGAGCGCGCGGCCCGCGTGGCGCAGCACCGTCTCGGCCGCCTGCTCGACCACCAGCCGCGCGTTCAGCGCCACGCGCCGCGCGTCGTCGGCCGGATGGGTGTCGATCCAGTGCGCGGCCTCGCGCAGCACCGCGGTCGCGCCGGCCAGCGCGGCATCGATGGCGCCGAGGTGCGCGAGCCGGTGCGCATCGGGCTTGCCGACCTGCGCCGCGATCGCGAGCACCTGGCGCGCGATGCCCAGGGCGCCGCCCCACCAGCAGGCCGCGATGCCGGCGCCGCCCTGCCAGAAGCCCGGGCGGCTCGTGTAGTCGCCGGGCCGGCCGACCGGCACCGCGAGCGCGTGGTCGAAATGCACGTCCACGCTCGCGCTCGCGGCCATGCCCACGGCCTCCCAGCCTTCGTCCGACACCCGCACCCCCGGCTGCTTGAGCGACACGGCCGCGAGACAGGCGCGGCCCTCCTCGTCGTGCACGCTGACGATCGCATGCGTGAGACCCGCGGCGCCCGAGCACCAGGCCTTGCGCCCGTCGAGCCGCACGGCGCCGGGGCAGCCCTCCTCGGGCCGCATGGCGACGCGCGCATCGGGCGGCTCGGCGCACCAGGTGCCCCAGCGCGAGCCGGCCGGCACGGCGGGGCCATGCAGCTCGGCGAGGATCGCGAGCGCGTCGGTATGGCCTTCATAGAGCTTGGCCAGCGAGAGATCGTGCGCCGCGACCTCGGCGAGCGCGCGCCAGCGCATCAGCGTGCGGCCCTGGGCCGGCCAGGGCACGCGGTCGGCGCCGGCTTCGACGAGGCGGGTCAGTGCGACGGCGGGATCGGCGGGCAGCCGAAGCCGCTCGAGGGTGTCGCTGCTGAGGTCTTCCGTCATGGATCTTGGTGCGGGCGTGGTTCGGTGAGTTCGCTCCGAACATAGAGGGCGGCCACGCCATGCCCCGTCGGCAGGAAGGCCCCGGGCCTGTAGGAGTGGCGGCCCGCGCCGCCGACGCCGGCGCGAGGCCGGGTCCTACAGCGGGGGCACGGCGCAATGCGACGCGCCGAGCGCGGGCCTCAGCCCGCCAGCACCTTCTCGAGATCGGCCTTCAGGCTGGTCGCGCGCTCGGGCGCCTTCGCCAGTCCGGTATCGACCAGCGCCTGGGCGATCGAGCGCTCGCCCAGGTGCACCGCGATCCGCGCAAGGTGCAGCGCCGTGCGCGCGTGGATCCGCGCGGGATCGGTCTCGCGCAGCATCTGCACGAAGCCCTGCGGATAGTTGCCGTGCGTCGCGAAGAAGCCGCGCCCCGGCCCGGCCCATTCGCTCACGATGAAATCGACCGTTTCCTCGGCCTCCTCCATCGATTGGCCATAGGCCCAGCCATGGGCCTCGCCGGCCGGCGGATCGAGGCGATCGCGGAACACGCAGTGCGACTCCTCGATCTCCGCCGACGCGACCTGGCCTCCGCCTTCGGTCGGCAGGAAGTCGAGGTGCGCGCCGAGGTTGAGGTAGCACTGCTTGCCGCCGCTCGCGCCCTGCACGTTGAAGACGTGGATCACCGGCCCCTCGATGCGCCGCAGGGTCTGGCCCGTGCCCTCGAAGCCTTCGGCCATGAGCACGGGGTACAGCTTGCGGGTCAGCAACTTGAGGAAGGTGGCGCGGGTGGTCATCGGCTTCGTGGGGCGAGTGGATGGGGGTTGCATTCTCACCGCGCCTCGCGCTCGCCATGCTCGGGCGCGTTTCGGGAGACGACGGATGGCGGCATTCATCGAGTTCGGCATCGAGGACCCCGGCGCTTGAGCGGCGCGGATGCACCGCCCCCGCATCAGCCGGTCACGTTCCCCGGCATGAAGGCCCAGACCTGCGGCTCGTACTGCAGGTAGTCCACGTCGACCACCACCGCGCAAGGATCGGAGATCCCGGGTCCTCCCGCCGCGTGCACGCCGAGGACCTTCGCGTTGTACTCGTTGCTGACCAGCAGCTTGCTCTGGATGAACCAGTAGCCAAGGGTCTCGCTGGGCATCAGGCTCCAGAGCTGCTCGTCGCGCGCGTCCTTGGCCATCGGCGCCACCACCACGTTCTGCAGCAGCGGCGAATTGCCGGTGGGCGTGGCCATCGTGAGCACGTAGCCCGTGGTCATGGTCGTCTGCAGGTACCACCAGCCGGACGCGCCCGCGGGGACGAAGCGCCACGCCTGGTTGGGTCCGCCGTTCGGCGGGTAGGTGATGACCTGCTGGTTCTGGGCCGGGTTGTTCTCGTAGACATCGAGGACCTGGCCCGCCTCGCCCATCTGTCGGATGACGAAGGGTTGGCCCTCGGTGATGAAGTAGGCATGGGGTGCAATGAATCCCGGTTCGGTGATCGGCATCATTTCTCCTGTTCGCAATGGGTGGGAATGGGGCCGCTCAGGCCTGGATCGGCTGGTCGCTCGAACCGCCGGGCCAGTAGGTGTCGATCAACTGGTAGGCCGCCTCGAGATCGAGCTTGTTGCCGTGGTCCTGCAGCAGCGCGATGGCCTGCGGGCTGGTCGAGTTCTCGGGAATGAAGCACGGCAGCCGCGGATTGAGGTTGGTGAAGCGGTCGCCGAGCATCAGCTTGGCCAGGGTCGGCATCAGGTTGTCCGAGGTGCCGTTGAGGCACATGTCGAGCATCGGCGAGGAGCGCTCCTGGTTCATCAGGAACGGCGTCGTGTTCTCGAACGGGTTCGGCACGCCGTCCATCCACTGGCGCGCGCCCCACTCGTAGGTGTTGGGCGCGACCCAGTCGGGCATCAGGCCGGTGCCGATGGTGATGGCCGAGATGTCCTCGAGCTTGTGGCCGTTGTGCACGGCCAGCGCGATGGCGGCCATCGTGGGATCGTGGTTGAAGAAGGCGCCGTCGACATTGCCTTCGAAGGAATTGAGCTGGCCCGGCATCGAGCCGCTCGAGGTCGCGGCCTTGGCGATGGGATAGTTCACATGGCCATCGAAGCCGTCCTTCAGGTCGGCCTCGGTCAGCATGTTGGTGACCATCCAGGGCGACCAGGGCTTCGGAACCACGATGCCGTCGACCAGCTCCAGACCGCCCACGTTGAAGGTCACGAACAGCACCTTCTTTCGGGTCTCGTCGCCGACCTTCTTGTCGCCGTGCAGCAGCTCCTGCGTTTCGTACACCGACTTGATCGGATAGGCGGGCGCCGTCGGATCGGTGTTCATGTTGTCGTAGAAGTTCAGCTCGCCGTGCGTGAAGAGATGAATGATCTCGTCGGGCGACTTGCCCGCCAGCAATTCGCTCGTGATGATCGATCCGGTCGAGCAACCCGCGATCAGATCGACATCGCGAATCAGGTCGGGCCGGTATTCCTTCAATCGCTTGAGAATCGTGACCGACATGAGGCCGCGAATACCGCCGCCCACGAAAGCCAGGATGGTGAATTTCTTTGCCACTGGAAAGACTCCTTTGGGACATATCCCGAGATGGGACGCGGAGTCTGTTCTTCGCCGTCAAGCGGCGTCTACGCGTGGATTCCCGCTGAATTGGAACGTTGTACAGCCCAATGGATTAGCGCCCACGGCAATCCGTTGCGAGAAGAAAGTTCAATCGCGCAATGCGCAATTACCCATCAATTGAAGGATCTATTCGGCAATGCGAATGATTGCATTGCAATGCATCTGTCCGGAATTTCGATCACGTCTTTTCATTGGCAGATCGGCGTGACGGCACCGTGACTTTCAGCGCCCGAACACCAGCAGCAGATTGTTCGCGGGCATCTCGTGCCGCGCACGCAGGCGCAGCCCCGCGGCGCGCGCCTGCGCTTGCACGTCCTTCAACGATCGGATGCCCCAGGTCGGGTCGCGTTCGCGCAGGCTCTGGTCGAAAGCGAGGTTGCTCGGCGCCGGTGCCGTGCCTTCCTCGAAGTAAGGCCCGTAGGTGACCAGCAGGCCCTCGGGCCGCAGATGCCGCGCCGCGCCCTGCATCAGCGCGGTGCAGGTCGACCACGGCGAGATGTGCAGCATGTTCGCGCAGTAGATCGCATCGAACTCCTGCGCGAAGGCCTCGCCTTGCGAGGGCCAGGGTGCATCCATCACGTCGAGCAGCACCGGCGGCCGCAGCCCCGGCAGCCCGGCCTGCTCGACGCGGCGCGCGAGCGCGAGAAGTGTGCGCGCATCGGCATCGCTGGTCTGCCAGGTCCAGCCGCGCAAGGCCGTCGCGAACCACTCGGCATGCTGGCCGGTGCCCGAGGCGATCTCGAGCGCCGCGCCCTGCTCGCCGAGGATGCCGAGCAGCCGCTCGAGGATCGGTTGCTTGTTGCGTTCGGCGGCGGGACTGAAGGAAAGATCGGACATGCGGTGTTCGGTGTGGCGAAGGTCGGGAGCCGGAGGCTATCAGCCCTCGACCGGCACGTGGAAATCGATCACCGCGCCGGGCCGCGTGGGCTCGAACCTGCCGTCGTAGAGCTCGAAGTCCGGGCTGTCGGCCAGCCTGAGGCCCGAGGCCGGGATCAGCTGGCCCCAGATCGTCGCCATCGCGTTCTTCACCTGCGGATGCAGCGCCGATCCGTCGAGCGTGATGCGGAACACCGCATAGGTCGCGGCCGGAATGCGCTTCTCGCTGAAGCCCGCGGGCAAGCTGCTGCCGGGCTCGATGCCCACGCCCGCCATGTAGTCGAAGCTGCCCTCCTCGCGGTCGACGCTCCAGACCGCGCCGTAGGTGGCCCAGCTCGGTTCCTGGCCCTTGAACGGCAAGGCGCCGATCAGCGCGGACCACAGCTGCGGAATCTCGGCGCGGCTCTCCTGGTCGAAGCGCCGGGCCGGGCCGGCGATGCTGAAGGCCTCGAGCCGGACGAGGTCGGGCAGCCGGGTCACGGCGGTGGAAGTGCTGGCGGGCAGGTTCATGGGGTATTGGCCTTCGATGGGTGTGAGCGCGAAGCCGGCGCGAAAGCGTCCGGGCGACACGCCGAAGATGCGCTTGAACGCGCGGGTGAATGCCTCCTGCGACTCGAAGCCGCAATCGAGCGCGAGCTCGACGAGCTTGAGATCGGGCTCGTCGCAGAGCCGGCGCGCGCCGCGCACCAGCCGGCGGCCGCGCACATAGGCCATCACGCTGCGGCCCATGCGCGCGGTGAAGAGCCGCGAGAAGTGATACGGCGACAGTCCGGCCTGCTGCGCGATGCGATCGAGCGTGAGCGTGTCGTCGAGCCGCGCCTCGATCCAGGCAATCAGTTCGGCGATCGGGTCGGGGGTGGGTCGGTCCATGTGGCGATCATCGGCCACGCGGGCGCGGCGCGTCCTGACCGAACTTGCTGTCGGCCCTAGATCAGCCGCCGGATCGGCCTGCGCTTCCACACGCCGTGGAAGTACAGCGCCTGCAGCCCCAGCGCCACCAGGTAGGTCAGCGGATAGGCGACCCAGACGCCGCGCAGGCCGAGCGCCTGCTGCAGCACCCAGGCCAGCGGAAACAGCAGCACCGCCAGACAGCCCAGCGAGATCGCCGTGGGCACGCGCACCGTGCCGGCCGCGCGCATCACGCTGGTGAACACGCTCGCCATGCCGAAGGCCACGCTGCCCCAGACCGTGATGCGCAGCACCGAGGCCGCGAGCTCGATCACGGCGGGATCGCTGCTGAACAGGCTCACCGCGAACGGCGCGGCCAGCGACACCAGCGCGGCCAGCCCGGCCGTGAGCACGAGGTTCATCCACAGGCCCACGCGCTTCACATGGTCGACCTCGTCCAGGCGGCCGGCACCGATGGCCTGGGCCGCGAACACCGAGGCGGCGATGGCGATCGACATCGCCGGGAACTGCACATACGCCATCACCTGGCCCACCGTGCCCCAGGCCGCCGTCGCGCCGGGGCCATGGCGGTTCACCAGCGACAGCAGCATCGCGTCGGCCAGCGAACTCGTGATGAAGAAGAGCCCGGTGGGCACGCCGAGCCGTGCAACCGTAGCGAGCACGGGCGCGTTCCAGTGCAGGTGCGCGCGCAGCTTCGCGGGTGCGAGCAGGCTGTTGCTGCGATGCAGATGCCAGGCCAGCCACAGCACGGCCAGCGCGTTGCCCGTCATGCTGGCCCAGGCCGCGCTCTGGGTACCGAGCCGCGGCAGGCCCAGCCAGCCGAGGATGAAGGCCGGCGTGAGCAGCACCCAGACCGAGGACGCCACCGCGAGCGCCTTGAGCGGCGTCACCGTGTCGCCCAGGCCGCGCAGCAGCGCCGCCAGCATCAGGTGCACGAACAGCACGGGCATCGCGGCGAACAGCACGCGCGCATAGCCCACGGCATCGGCGAGCACGTCGCCCGGCGTGCCCAGCGCCCGCAGCACCGGGCCGATCCCCGCCGCGCCGATGCCCGCGATGGCGCACGACAGCAGCAAGGTGCCCAGCAGCACCGAGCCCGCGATGCGCTGGACCTTGTCCGCGTCGCGCGCGCCCCAGGCCTGGCCCACGAGCACCGAGGCGCCCGTGCCCAGTCCGATCGCGAAGGCCATGCAGCACATGAAGAGCGGAAAGAAGCTGACCGCCGCCGCCAGCGAGCGCGTGCCGAGCAACTGGCCCAGGTAGATGGTGATGGCCGTGCCGCCGAGCGCCTGCAGCACGTTGGTCAGGACCAGAGGGCCGAGGAAGACCAGGAAGCGTTGCCAGAGCGGGCGTGTGGAAGTGGACTCCATGCGGGGCGGATCGTAGCGCGCCCTGCCCCGGCCCCCGGCGTGGTTCAGCGGTCGTCGTCGTGCCACGCCGGGCCGGGCGCGCCCACCCTTCGCCGCGAGCGCGTGCGCAGGGTGATCGAGTAGCGCAGCGCCGGCGTCGGCGCGATCGCGTGCTGCCATTCCCAGCGCGCGGCGCCGCGCAGCAGGTAGATCGAGCGCGGTTCGACCCCCAGCTGCACCATGGGATCGTTGGCCGCGTAGTGGCCGTCGCGCCGGTAGGGCCGCAGCTGCATCACGGCGTCGCCGCGCAGCGAGATGCCGACGATGTCTTCGAAGTCGGGCACGTCGCGATGCCAGCCCAGCGGCGTGCCGGGCTGGTATTCGGCGATCAGCGCATGGGTGAGCTCGGCCTCGTCGATGCCAGCCCAGGCCGCGGCGCGGCGGCGCAGCGGATGCAGCGATTCGGGCAGCGGCGCGCCGGGCAGCAGCCGGTTGGCATCGAAGTCGTAGCGGCCGCCAAAGCCGATGCCGCGACGGCGCGCGGTGTAGGCCTTGTAGCGCATCTCGCGCAGCGCGAAGCCGCCGACGATGGCCAGCAGTTCGGCCTCCTCGGCGGCGCTCAGAAAATCGGTCTCGTAGCGCAGCCCGTCGATGGCCGCGACCGGCGCGGCGCCGAACAGGTCGGGCTGCGCATCGTGCTCGACGCGTCTAGCGGCGCGCATCGTCGCCTCCTTGCTGCCCGCCAAGGCGAACCTCCCACCAGCGCGGCAGCAACTCGCGGATCTCGGCGCGCGAGAAGCGGTCGTCGAGCAGGTGCAGCACGCCCTCGTCCTCCTCGGTGCGGATCACGCGGCCCGCGGCCTGCACCACCTTCTGCAGGCCCGGGTAGAGGTAGGTGTACTCGTAGCCCTTGCCGAAGCGCGCGTCCATGCGCTCGCGCGTGATCTCGTTGAGCGCGTTGTATTGCGGCAGCCCGAGGCTCGCGACGAAGGCGCCCACGAGGCGCGTGCCCGGCAGGTCGATGCCCTCGCCGAAGGCGCCGCCGAGCACCGCGAAGCCGATGCCGCGGCCGCCGACGGCAAAGCGCTCGACGAAGGCCTGCCGGTCGGCCTCGGGCATGCCGCGGGTCTGGCTCCACACCGGCACCTCGGGATCCCGCGCGACGAAGGCCGCGCGGGCCTGCTCGAGGTAGTCGAAGCTGCTGAAGAAGGCCAGGTAGTTGCCGGGCCGGCGCGCGTACTGGCTGCCGATGATGCCGGCCACGCTGCGCAGCGAGTGCGCGCGGTCGCGCCAGCGCGTGGAAACATCCATCGCCACCTCGACATGGAGCTGGCGGCCGCTGAACGGCGAGTCGACGTCGAGCACGGCCACGTCCTCGGGCAGGCCCAGCGCGTCGCGGTAGAACGGAAACGGCGACAGCGTGCCCGAGAAGCAGACGGCCGAGGCGGCATCGGCGAAGCGGCCTTCGAGGAAGGGCGCGGGCACGAGGTTGCGGATGGCCAGCCCGCGCGAGCCGTTCGGCCCCAGCGTGCGCTCGAACACCGAGTGGTCGCCGAAGCTCTCGGCCAGCCGCGCGAAATGCAGCGCGTCGAAGAAGAAACGCTGCAGCGGGCCCTGCGCCGCGTCGGGCGTGGCCGCGAAATGCTCGGCCATCGCGGTGTTGGCGGCCTGCAGGCTGCGCGCGAAGCGCTCGGGGATCTCGTCGGCGGTCTCGTAGTCGACCGCGCTGGCCTGCTGCGCCTCCTGCAGCGCACCCCATTCGCGGTGCAGCCGCGCGAGCGGGCCGCGCACGGCGGCCGGCGCGGCGCGGTGGGCCTCCTCGAGCGCGCCGTCGTCGAGCGGCGCGGTGTACATGCCGCGTGCGCGCTCCAGCAGGTTGTGGGCCTCGTCGACCAGCAGCGCGGCGCGCCATTCGCGTTCCTTCATGGTGGCCCAGAGGAAGGCGCTGCCGTCGAAGTAGTAGTTGTAGTCGCCGACCACCACGTCGCTCCAGTGCGCCATTTCCTGCCCGAGGAAATAGGGGCAGACCTCGTGCGCGAGCGCGATGCGGCGCAGCGCCGGGCGGTCGAGCCAGGCGGCGCGCGCGGCCTCGGCGCGCGCCGCCGGCAGCCGGTCGTAGAAGCCCTTGGCGAGCGGGCAGGCATCGCCATGGCAGGCCCGGCCCGGGTGCTCGCAGACCTTTTCGCGCGCGGTCAGTTCGAGCACGCGCAGCGGATCGGCCGGCGCCTTGCCGCCGGTGGCGGCCTGGCGCTCGAGCAGCCGCAGCGCCTCGAGCGCGATCGCGCGGCCCGAGGTCTTGGCCGTGAGGAAGAACACCTTGTCGACGCGGCCGGCCGCGCGCGCCTTGAGCAGCGGGAACAGCGTGGCCAGCGTCTTGCCGATGCCGGTGGGCGCCTGCGCCATCAGGCAGTGGCCTTTCGAGGCCGCGCGGTAGACCGCCTCGGCGAGCTCGCGCTGGCCGGTGCGGAAGGCGCCGTGCGGAAAGGCCAGCGCGCCGAGCAGGTCCGCCAGCGCCGCGTGATGCCGGCCCTCGCGCTCGGCCCAGGCGATGTAGCGGCCGCAGAGGTCCTCGAAGTGGGCCTGCAGTTCCTCGCGCGTGTGCAGTTCCTCGAGCACGGTTTCCTCGCCGCTCGCGAGGTCGAGGTAGACCAGCGCCACGGTGATCGCCGCATGGCCGTCGGCCTCGCAGAGCATCCAGCCGTAGCAGCGCGCCTGCGCCCAGTGCAGCGCGCGGTGGTTGCCGCGGATGGCGTCGAAGTCGCCGCGGAAGGTCTTGATCTCCTCGACGCGGGCACTGCCCGACTGCAGCTCGTAGCCGTCGGCGCGGCCGCGCACCAGCAGGGCGCCGCATTCGGACTGCAGCGCGACCTCGCTCTGGTAGTTCTCGCCGCGCCGGCCCTGCACCAGCGCGTGGCCCGCCATGCCTTCCTGCGCGCTGGGCGCGGGCACGAAGCGCAGGTCGAGGTCGCCGGCCTTCGCGCCGAAGGCGCACAGCGCCTTGACGGAGACGGGCGCAACGGTGGCGCAGAGGGCTTCGCGGGACATCGGCGTGGAGGTTCGACAGGATGCGGCGGCCGCCAGTATATGGATATTCATCCAGTGTGCTGGTGGAATTCACAGTATCCCTGCCGCCGCGTAGGCTGGAGCGCACGGTCATTTCGGGGCCGAACCGGCAGCGGCGCCACGTCAGGACAGGTCCGATGTGCCACCGCTTTCGCCCTGCCTGTCCGACTTCCGAAAGGAGACACCGATGACCGCCCTGAAACCCGCCACCGAACTCGCCGCCTCCGCGAGCCGCCCCTATCCCAACGACAGCCCGGCCTACCGCGAGGCCCGCACCGCCCTGCTCGCCGAGGAGATCGAGCTGCGCCGCCACGTCGAGCGCGTGGCCGCCCAGCGCCGCGAACTGCCGCCGGGCGGCGAGCCGCCGCCCTACCGCTTCCGCGACGAGGACGGCCGCACGGTCGGCCTCGAGCACCTGTTCGGCGACCACGACACCCTCGTCACCTACTTCTGGATGTACGGCCCGCAGCGCGAGCGGCCCTGCCCGATGTGCACCGCCTTCCTCGGCGCGCTCGACGTGCCGGTGCGCGACATCGCGCAGAAGGTGGCGTTCGCGGTGCTCGGCCGTTCGCCGGTGGCGCGCCAGCTGGCCTTCGCGCGCGAGCGCGGCTGGCGCAACCTGCCGTTCTACGAAACGGTCGGCGACGACTTCGCGCGCGACTACCGCGGCCTCGCGCCCGACGGCAGCGAATGGCCGGCGCTCGACGTCTGGGTCCGGCGCCGAGGGCCGCGTGCATCATTTCTGGGCCCCCGAGCTGGCCGAAACCGCCGACCCCGGCCAGGACCCGCGCTTCGCGGTCGACCCCACGCCGCTGTGGAACATCCTCGACCTGACGCCGGCCGGCCGCGGCACCGACTGGTATCCGAAGCTAGAGTACTGAGTTCCGGGGCGGCCCCCAGGCCGCCCCTCCCACCCTCTTCCCTCGCGCCTTGCCGCCGTTCCGGGGCCGGTCGGGCGGCCGCGCGCCGGCCGCCTCCGCCGGTCGAAGACAATGTCAATTGTTCGTTCACAACTACGTTCGAAATGAAAACTGCCGCCGCGATCGATACCGCCGACTTCGAGCGCCTCCTGAGCCGCAACATCAAGCTGCCGCTGCTCGGGGGCCTGTTCGGTGCCGTCGTCTTCGTCGCCCTGATCCTGTACCTGCTGTCGACCATCGCCTGGGTCGAGCACACCGACCAGGTGGTGCGCAATGCCAGCGAGCTGCAGCGCCGCTCCATCGACATGGAAACCGGCATGCGCGGCTTCCTGATCAGCGGGCAGGAACGCTTCCTCGAACCCTACGACGCCGCGCTGGCGCGCCAGAAAACCGACGCCGCGGCGCTGCGCCAGCTGGTGGGCGACAACCCGCAGCAGATCGAGCGGGTCGACCGCATCGGTTCGCTGCAGGGCGCCTGGAACGAGTTCGCGGCCGAGATGATCGCGGCGCGCCGCAGCGGCGGCGACTTCGAGGCCGCCGTCAAGCTGGGCCGCGGCAAGCGCCTGACCGATGACATCCGCAACGAGTTCGACAACTTCATCAACACCGAGCAGTCGCTGCGCTTCCAGCGCAACGCCGAGGTCAAGCGCACCAGCTGGATGGTGGTGGGCCTGTTCCTGCTGTTCACGCTGACCCTGAGCGGCCTGGTGGCCTACTTCGGCCGCCGCCAGCTGATGCGGCTGTCCGAGAGCTACGACGCGGTGCTGCAGGAACAGGAGGCGCACACCGACCGGCTGACCGAGCAGGCCTGGCTGCGCACCGCCCAGACCGAGCTGGTCGGCGAGCTGGTGGGCGAGCTCAGCGCCGCCGACATGGGCCGCAAGATCCTGGCCTTCTTCTCGCGCCACCTGGGCAGCACCGTGGGCGCGCTCTACGTACGCGAGCGCCACGGGCCGCTGCGCCGCGCGGCCAGCTACGGCTTCTCGCTCGAGGCCGAGAATGCGCAGCAGGTGTTCTCGCCGACCGAGAGCCTGGTCGGCCAGGCCGCGGCCGAGAAGCGGCTGATGCTGATCGACCCGGTCGAGGCCGACTACCTCAAGGTCAATTCGGGCCTGGGCGAGATGCGTCCGCGCGCCGTGGTGCTGCTGCCGGTCGCCAACGACGGCCTGTCCAACGGCGTGGTCGAGCTCGGCCTGCCCGGCACGCCCGACCAGCGCGCGCGCGACCTGTTCGACGTGGTGGCCGAGGACATCGGCACCTCGCTGGCCGCGGCGCGCTACCGCGAGCAGTTGCAGGAGGTGCTGGCCGAGACCCAGCAGCTCAACGAGGAGCTGCAGGTGCAGCAGGAGGAGCTGCGCACCGCCAACGAGGAGCTCGAGGAGCAGTCGCGCGCGCTGCGCGCCTCGCAGGCCATGCTCGAGAACCAGCAGGCCGAGCTCGAGCAGACCAACAGCCAGCTGTCCGAGCGCACCGAGGCGCTGGACCAGCGCAACACCGCGCTGCGCCGCGCCCAGCGCGACCTCGAGGAGCGCGCCGACGAGCTGCAGCGCGCGAGCCGCTACAAGTCGGAGTTCCTCGCCAACATGTCGCACGAGTTGCGCACGCCGCTCAACAGCGCGCTGATCCTGGCCAAGCTGCTGGGCGACAATCCGCAGGGCAACCTGAGCACCGAGCAGGTGAAGTTCGCCGAATCGATCTATGCCTCGGGCAACGACCTGCTGGTGCTGATCAACGACATCCTCGACATCGCCAAGGTCGAGGCCGGCAAGCTCGAGCTGGTGCCCGAGGACACGCGCCTGGACCGCCTGGCGCAGGCCCTGGAGAGCACCTTCCGGCCGCTGGCCGACGAGAAGCGGCTCAATTTCCGCCTCGAGCTGCATCCGGCCGCGCCGGCCTCGCTGGTCACCGACCGCCAGCGCGTGGAGCAGATCCTCAAGAACCTGCTGTCGAACGCGCTCAAGTTCACCGAGCAGGGCGAGGTCTCGCTGGTGATCTCGGGCACGGCCGACGGCGGCGCCTCGTTCGCGGTCTCCGACTCGGGCATCGGCATCGCGCCGCACCAGCAGGAAGTGATCTTCGAGGCCTTCCGCCAGGCCGACGGCACCACCAGCCGCCGCTATGGCGGCACCGGCCTGGGCCTGTCGATCTCGCGCGACCTCACGCAGCTGTTGGGCGGCACGCTCAGCGTGCAGAGCGAACCGGGCCAGGGCAGCACCTTCACCCTGCACCTGCCGGCGCAAGCGCCGCAGGCCGCGCAGCAGGAACCGGGCAGCGCGCCGCCACCGCGCCCCGCGGCCGGGGCGTCGGCGCGCCTGCCCGCGCGCGCGCCGGTGCCGGTCGCACCACCCGCCCCGGCGGCGCCGGCCGCCGCCGTGCCCGCGCCGCAGTTCGCCGACGACCGCGCGCTGCCGCGCGACCAGCAGGTGCGGCGCGTGCTCGTGATCGAGGACGAACCGCAGTTCGCCCACATCCTCTACGACCTGGCGCACGAGCTCGGCTACCGCTGCCTGGTCGCGCATGGGGCGGCCGACGGCTTCGCGCTGGCCAACGAGTTCGTGCCCGACGCGATCCTGCTCGACATGCGGCTGCCCGACAGCACCGGCCTGGACGTGCTGCAGCGCCTGAAGGATTCGCCGCTCACGCGCCACATCCCGATCCACGTGGTCTCGGCCGCCGACAACGCCGAGGCCGCGCTGCACATGGGCGCGGTCGGCTATGCGCGCAAGCCCGCCACGCGCGACGAGCTCACGCGCGTGTTCGCGCGGCTGGAGGAGAAGCTCACGCAGAAGGTCAAGACGGTGCTGCTGGTGGAGGACGACGACCTGCAGCGCCAGAGCGTCATTCAACTGATCGGCGACGACGACATCGAGATCGTCGACGTGGCCTCGGGCGAGGAGGCGCTCGAACTGCTGCGCACCCGTATCTTCGACTGCATGATCACCGACCTGAAGCTGCCCGACATGCAGGGCAGCGAGCTGCTCAAGCGCATGGCCTCGGAGGACATCGTCTCGTTCCCGCCGGTGATCGTCTACACCGGGCGCAACCTCACGCGCGAGGAAGAGGCCGAGTTGCACCGCTATTCGCGCTCGATCATCATCAAGGGCGCGCGCTCGCCCGAGCGGCTGCTCGACGAGGTGACGCTGTTCCTGCACAAGGTCGAGGCCGAGCTCTCGAGCGAGCGCCAGGGCATGCTCAAGGCCGCGCGCGGACGCGACCGGATCTTCGAGGGCCGCACGGTGCTGCTGGTGGACGACGACGTGCGCAACATCTTCGCGCTCACGAGCGCGCTCGAGCAGCGCGGCGCGAAGGTCGAGATCGGCCGCAACGGCCGCGAGGCCCTCGAGCAGCTCGACCGCGTGAAGGAGATCGACCTCGTGCTGATGGACGTCATGATGCCGGAGATGGACGGCCTGGAGGCCACGCGCCACCTGCGCGCCGACCCGCGCTTCGCCAAGCTGCCGGTGATCGCCATCACCGCCAAGGCCATGAAGGACGACCGCGAGCAGTGCCTGGCCGCGGGCGCCAGCGACTACCTCGCCAAGCCGGTCGACCTCGACCGCCTGTTCTCGCTGCTGCGCGTGTGGATGCCGAAGATGGAGCGCCTGTGACGCAAGCGCCGCCGCCGACCGGCCGCCCCGCCCTGCCCGGCGCGATCGCCGCGCCGCCGCAGCCGCTGAGCGACACCGAGATCGAGCTGCGCCTGCTGATGGAGGCGATCTACCTCAAGTACAGCTACGACTTCCGCGACTACACGCTGGCCTCGCAGAAGCGGCGCGTGCTGCACGCGCTCACGCAGCTGGGCCTGCCCTCGATCTCGGCGCTGCAGGACCGCGTGCTGCGCGACGCCGCGCTGTTCGGGCGCCTGCTGCAGTTCCTCACCATCCCGGTCAGCGAGATGTTCCGCGACCCGGCCTATTTCCTGGGCCTGCGCCGGCACGTGGTGCCGCTGCTGCACACCTATTCGTCGGTCAAGATCTGGGTGGCCGGCTGCAGCACCGGCGAGGAGGTGTTCTCGCTCGCCATCCTGCTGCGCGAGGAAGGCCTGCTCGCGCGCACGCAGATCTACGCCACCGACATCAACCCGGCCTCGCTCGAGAAGGCGCGCCAGGGCATCTTCCCGCTCGAGGCGATCCGCGGCTACACCGCCAACTACCAGCGCGCGGGCGGACTGGGCTCGTTCTCCGACTACTACACCGCGGCCTACGACGCCGCGCGCTTCGACCCCTCGCTGTGCGCCGACACCATCTTTGCCGACCACAGCCTGGCCACCGACAGCGTGTTCGCCGAGACCCAGCTGGTGTCCTGCCGCAACGTGCTGATCTATTTCAACCGCGAGCTGCAAAACCGCGCGCTCGGCCTGTTCCACGAGTCGCTGAGCCACCGCGGCTTCCTCGGCCTGGGCGCCAAGGAGAGCATCGACTTCTCGGCCTACGCCGACCGCTTCGAGCCGCTGGCGCGCCCCGAGCGCATCTACAGGAAGGCCACGTGAGACAGGCGCTGCCCTCCCATCTGCGCCGCCGCGTCGAAGCGGTGGTCATCGGCGCCTCGGCCGGCGGCATCGACGCGCTGCTCGGCCTGCTCATCGGGCTGCCCGCAGGCGGCCGCATCCCGAAGGTGGTGGTGCTGCACCTGCCCGAGGGACACGACAGCCGGCTGGCCGAGGTCTTCGGCGAGCGCGTCGCCATGCCGGTGCGCGAGGCGGCCGACAAGATGCCGCTCGCGGCCGGCACGCTCTATTTCGCGCCGCCCGGCTACCACCTGTCGATCGAGCGCGACCGCTGCTTCTCGCTCAGTTGCGAGCCGCCCGTGCTGTTCTCGCGCCCCTCGATCGACGTGCTGATGGCCTCCGCGGCCGACGTCTACGGCGCCGGCCTCGCCGGCGTGTTGCTCACCGGTGCCAACGACGATGGCGCCGAGGGCATGGAACGCATTCACCGTGCCGGCGGACTGACCGCCGTGCAGGATCCCCAAGAAGCCCAAGTTTCCGTCATGCCCAACGCCGCCATAGCGCGCCATTCGCCCGACTTCGTGCTGCCGCTGCGCGATCTCCACACCCTGCTGATGCACCTGGAGGCCGCCCATGGACATTGATGTCGAAAGCAAGCTGCTGATCGTCGACGACCTGCCCGAGAACCTGGTCGCGCTCGAGGCGCTGATCCGCGCGCCCGGGCGCTCCGTGTTCCGCGCCCAGTCGGCCGAGGATGCGCTGGCGCTGCTGCTCGAGCACGAATTCGCGCTCGCCATCGTCGACGTCCAGATGCCCGGCATGAACGGCTTCGAGCTGGCCGAGATGATGCGCGGCACCGAGCGCACGCGGCACATCCCGCTGATCTTCGTGAGCGCCGCCGGCCGCGAGCGCAACTACGCCTTCCAGGGCTACGAGAGCGGCGCCGTCGACTTCCTGCAGAAGCCGCTCGATCCGCATGCCGTGATCAGCAAGGTCAACGTGTTCGTCGACCTGCACCGCCACCGCAAGGCGCTGCGCCACGAGATGGAGCTGCTGGCCGACGCGCACCGCAAGCAGGAGGAGCTGGTCGCGCAGCTGCAGGTCACGCAGCGCGAGCTCGAGCGCGCGGTGCGCATGCGCGACGACTTCATGTCGATGGTCTCGCACGAGCTGCGCACGCCGCTCAACACCCTCTATCTCGAGGCGCAGCTGCGCCAGCTGCACGTCTCGAAGGGCAACCTCGCGGCCTTCACCGCCGACCGGCTGCCCGCGATGATCGAGCGCGACCAGCGGCAGATCCGCAACATGGTGCGGCTGATCGACGACATGCTCGACGTCACGCGCATGCGCAAGGACGCGCTGTCGATCCAGCCCAAGCCCACCGACCTCGCGCAGCTCGCGCGCGCCGTGGTCGAGAACCTGCGCCAGCAGGCCGAGGCCGCGGGCTCCGAGATCTCGCTGCAGGCGCCGGCCGAGCTGCCGGGCGTGTGGGACGAGTTCCGCATCGAGCAGGTGCTGACCAACCTGCTGACCAACGCGCTGCGCTACGGCGGCGGCCAGCCGGTCGCGATGGTGGTGGAACGGATCGGCACCGGCGCGGACGGCGTCGCGCGCATCAGCGTGCGCGACCGCGGCATCGGCATCGCGCTCGAGGACCAGGCGCGCATCTTCGAGCAGTTCGAGCGCACCGAACACAGCCGCAAGCACGCGGCCGGGCTCGGCCTCGGCCTGTACATCACGCGCCAGATCGTGAGCCTGCACGGCGGGCGCATCGGCGTCGCGAGCGAACCGGGCGAGGGATCGACCTTCAGCGTCGAGCTGCCGCTGGCCGCGCCGCAGGGATCGGCGCAACCGTAGGCCTGCTCCTACCCCACGCGCGGCGCGGTGCCGGGACAATGTTTCATTCCGGACATTTTCAGAAAACCATAGGCCGCAAAGGCCGCCAAGGACCGACCGCCGTGAATGTGCTGATCGTCGACGACAACGAAGCCGCAGCCGACCTGCTGCAGGAACTGCTGACCCTGCAGGACCACACCGCCCGCTGCACCTACACCGGCCAACAGGCCCTGGACGCCGCCGCCGCCGAACGCTTCGATGCCGCGCTGATCGACCTCACCCTGCCCGACATCCCCGGCACCCAGGTCGCGCGCCGGCTGCGCGAGACCGAGGCCCAGGGCGCGCCCAAGCTCCTGGTCGCGATCTCGGGCTTCTCGGCCGCCGATGCCGGCGCCGCGGGCGGCCCCGACGGACGCAAGCTGTTCGACCATCATCTGCAGAAGCCGATCGACATCGGCGCGCTCGAGGACATCCTCGCGGCAGCGGGCTGAAGCCCTTTTTCGCTGCCTTAGCATCGCGGCCATGCGCCGCCTGCTTCCCTCCGCCCTCGCCCTCCTCACCCTTGCCCTGAGCGCGCTGGCCGCATCGGCCGCCGCGCAATCCCCCGACACCGTCCCCCTCGCACCCGCCGAGCGCGACCGCCTCGTGGCCCGCACCGCCGAACTGGTGCAGGTCCACTACGTGCTGCCAACGCAGGCCGATGCCATCGCGGCCCACCTGCGCGCGCGGCTGCGCGACGGGGCCTACGCGGGCATCGAGACGGCCGACGCGCTGCGCACGCAGCTCGAGCAGGATCTGCAGTCGGTGAGCCAGGACCGGCACCTGCTCGTGGGCTTCAGCCGCGAGCCGCTGCCCCAACCCGCCGATGCGCAGGCCGCCGCGGCGGCGCAGGCGCAAATGAAGCGGCAGTACGTGCGCTTCAACCACTGCTTCTACAAGGCCGAGCGCATGGCCGGCAACGTCGGCTACATCGACCTGCGCTGCTTCGACAAGCCCGAGGCACTGGCGGCGACCGCCGCGGCCGCCTTCGCTTTCCTCGCCCACACCGATGCCCTGATCGTCGACCTGCGCCAGAACGGCGGCGGCTGGCCCGCGGGCGTGGCCCAGGTCAGCAGCCATCTGCTCGAAGGCAAGGTGCACCTCAACGACGTGCTGCATCGCGAGGGCAACCGCGTGGAGTCGCACTGGACCCGCGCCGAACTAGCTGGCCCGCGCTACCTGAACCGGCCGGTCTATGTGCTGACCAGCAGCCAGACCTTCTCGGGCGGCGAGGAGTTCGCGTACAACCTGCATGCGCTGAAACGTGCCCGCATCGTCGGCGAGCGCACCAAGGGCGGCGCCCATCCCTCCAGCAACCATCGGTTGAACGATCACCTCGAGGTCACGATCCCCTTCGCGCGCTCGGTCAACCCGATCACGCGCACCAACTGGGAAGGCACGGGCGTCGTGCCCGATCTGCCGGCCAGCGCGGACGAGGCGCTGGGCGTGGCGCACCTGGCGGCGCTCAGGGAGCTGGTCGGCAAGGACAGCGATCCCGTGACCATGGGCGATGTGAGCGCGGCGATCGAGGCGGCGGAGGCCGCGATGGCATCGGCCGGCGCTCGCAAGTAGATCCGGGCGATTGCGCCCCTCAACCCGGCCCCAGCACTTTCAACGCCAGCTGCAACACCATCGGCTGCCGCATGTCCCGCGGCGGCGGCTCCGACAGCGGCTGCGCGGTCAGCAGCTGGCGCAGGTCGGCATCGGCCTGCGCATTGCCCAGCGAATCGAAGGCCACGCGCTCGGGCCGGCCGTCGGGGGCGACCCAGACGCGCACGATCAGCGGCGGCGGCGGCAGGGTGCGGCCCTCTTCGAGCACGCGCTGCTGCATCCAGGCATGGAGGCGCTGCACGGTCTCGTCGGCGGGATCGCTGAGCCGACCCTGGAACTGGTTGCCGGCCCGCTCGGCATAGCGGAGCCAGTGCTGCGGCACCGGCGCGCGCGCCGAGGGCGCGAGCTGGGCCTGCACGGGCATGTGCACGGCCGCCAGGCCCAGTCCGGCGAGGCCGAGCGCGCGGAACAGGCTGGCCCAGGGCCGCGGCGCGGCGGCGGAATGACGGTGCGAGGGGAACATGCGTTCTTTCGGGGAGGGTTCTGGAAAACGCTGCCGGCTTAGCCGCACAGCACGCCGACCGACAGCGCGGCGGCGCGCGCGGCCGGCGACTGCCGGGGGCCGAGCTGCGGGGTGTCGCTCTCGCCGCAGGCCACGCCGTTGTCGCGCAGGAAGTGCTTGATGCGCGGCGGTCTCGGCGCGCACGCGCGGGGAGCGCGTTGCCCAGCACGGCCGAGCGATCGGCCATGCGCTGCAGCGGTCCATGGGCCTCGGAGAACACCGAGATCGTCGCGGCGGGCAGCGCCGCGCAGGCGATCGACGCGAGGGCCGACCTGTGCGGCCATGGCGCGAACCTCACTTCGGCCGCGTCGGCGCGAGCGCGCGCCGCGCCGCATTGAGCTCGGCGTTGGTGATGTGCAGGTCGGCCATGACGCGCGCGAGCATGTCGAGCAGCGCCTCGCGCTGCCGCAGCCGCACGGTCTCCGCGCGCCGCGCGCGCTGCACCTGGCGCGCGGTGGCGTGGATCGCGCGCAGCGTCGGCGAGTCGTGGCCGTCGAAGGACGCCGCGGAACGAAGGCTGTCGGGCATCGCGCTGGGATGCGTTCGGCGCGCGCTCAGGCGGCGGCTTCGACCCGGTCGGCGGCGCCAGCGGCCGGCGCTGCGCCGTTGGCGGCATCGCCGCGCGTGGCGGCGGCCGGGCCGTAGTTGCGCAGGTGCAGGAAGAATTCGCCCATCATCTGCATCCACAGGCGCGCGCTGAACGCGAGGTGCGCGGGCGTCACGCCGCCGGCGACCACCACGTCCATCTCGAGCACCACGAAGTCGCCGTGCTGGGCGACGCGCGCGAAGCGCTTGCTGCGGTGCCAGGCGGCCAGCACGGCCTCGGGCAAGGTGCCGCCCTGCACGTGCAGCGGGCAGCTGAAGGTGAAGTCGGTGTACTGGGTGGTGGTGACGGGATTGCCCCACAGCACCTGGAAGCCGATGCCGTGGCTGGCGCTGTGCAGGCGGACCACGCCGTCCTGTTCGATGGTGGAGACGGCGGCGCCGGCGGCCTTGATGGCGTCGGAGACCTGTTCGGGCGTGACCGCGTCGAGCAGGTCGAGGGCTTCGGCGGACGTGGCTGCGGAAGTGGTGGTGTCGGTCGGGGTGTTCGTCATGAGGTTCCCTGTCTGTGGACGGTGGTTGTTGGTTGTTGGTGGGTTCAGTTCGTCTTGCGCAGCGCGGCATCGAGCGCGGCGGCATCGATGCTCAGCTGCGTGGCCGGCGCGAGCTGCGCCAGGTGGGCCTGGATCAACTGCTGCTGGCGCTGCTGGCGCAGCGCGGCCTGCAGTTGCGGGCGCATCTCGTCGAGCGTGGCGGTGCGCGCGGGCTGGCTCTCGAGCAGCTTCACGACGTGGAAGCCGGCGGCCGATTGCACCGGCTCGCCGACCTGGCCGGGCTTGAGCTTTCCAACGGCGTCGCGCACCTCGGGCAGCATGCGCGCGAGCGGCAGGTTGCCGACTTCGCCGCCGCGCTCGGCGCTGCTCTTGTCCTGCGATTTCGCGCGCGCGAGCGCCGCGAAGTCGCTGGAGCGCGCCTCGCGCGCCAGCTTCTGGGCTTCCTCGCGCACCTTGGCGACGGCCGCGGGCGCGGTGTCGGGGGTGGCGAGGAAGATCTGTGCCACGCGGTAGGTGGCCGGCAGGTTGAAGCCGGCCTTGCCCTGCTCGTAGGCGGCGGTGAGCTCGGCATCCGACGGATAGCCCGCCGGCACCTGGCTCACCGACTCGAGGTAGCCGGTGGTCACGATGCGGGCCGTGAACTCGCGCACCGCGGCGTCGACCTTGGCCTTGACCTCGGGCCTGTCGGTGAAGCCCTTGTCGCGCGCCTCCTTCAGCAGCGCTTCGCCGAGCAGCCGCTGGCGCAGCCAGCCCTCGACGCTGGCGCGGTTGTCCTTGACGGCCGCGCGCTCGGCATCGGGCAAGGCCTGCAGCAGCTTCTCGACCTCGTCCTGGCGCACGGTGAGGTCGCCCAGGCGGGCGACCACCGGCGCGCCGCCGGGCGCGGCGATCTGCTGCGCCGCGGCGCCGAGGCCGGTCGACGCGGCCAGCAGCAGCGCGGCCAGCGTGCGCAGGCGCGCGGGAGCAAGGGGTTTCTTCGGGTTCATGGACTGGGTTCCTTCTGGCCGCTCACTTCGCGGCGGGTGCCGATGCGGCGGCGGCCGGCGGCGTGGCCGCGGCCTCGGCCGGCTTGGGTGCGTTGACGGCGCGCGCGTCGAAGCGGCCTTCGTACAGCTTGTCGCCGTACTGCTGCGCGATCTGCTCGAACTTCACGCGGCTCTGGGCCGCGAACGGCTGGCGCGCGGCGAACACGCTGCCCATGTCCATGGTCTCGTAGGCGCGCAGCACCTCCTGGCCCACGGCATAGAGCTGGGTGTTCTTCGCCTCGCACTGGGTCAGCGCGGTGCGCTGCGTGCCGGTCTCAGCCACGAGGCGCTGACGCTCGGCCTCGGAGGCGCGCGCGGTGCGCAGCAACTCCTCGTAGGCGCTGCGGAACTGCGCGATCTGGCCGCCGGACTTCTCGGCCGCGGCCTGCGCCTGCTGGCGGATCTGCTCGACGCCGGCACTGGCCTGCTCGCGCGCCTGGCGCTCGCCGGCGAGCTGGGACTGGGCGCGCGCGAGGTCCTTGCGCAGCGCCTCGACTTCGGCCGCCGGTGCGGGCGCGGCCGCGCCCGGTGCCGGTGCCGCGGGCTTGCCGGCCTTGAGCGCGGCCAGCTCGTTCTGCGCCTGCTGCAGCTGCGAGGTGGTGATGCGCAGCTGCGCGCGCAGCCGCTCTTCCATGCTCTGCGCACCGGCCGCGGCAGGCGCGCCCTGCGCGTGCGCGACGCCGGCCAGGCCGACGAGCACGAGCGCCAGGGCGAGCGCGGGTGTCTTGAAATGGGATCGGGCCACGACGACGTCCTCAGAAGCGCGCATTGAGTTCGAGCTGCAGCGTGTCGATCGACAGCGGCGGACCATAGACCTCCTTGGTCGAGATCCAGCGGCCGGTGAACCAGAGGTTCTTGTCGAACGCGTACGAACCGCCGAGGAAGTAGCCGCGCGCATTGGTGCCGCCGCCATGGAAGGTCGAGTCGTTGTAGCCGTCCGGCAGCGCATCGGGTTCGATGCGCTTGTAGCCCGCGAGCACGTTCCAGTCGCCGCGCGCGGCGGGCGCCGGGCGGCCGTAGGTGGCCTGCAGCATGAAGGCGTTGCCGCCGCTCTTGTAGTCGGACTGGCCGGTGCCGCCGCCGTTGCCGAAGTTGTTGACGATGGCGCCGCGGATGCCCGCGCGGCGCCAGATGTCGTTGGCGTCGTAGGCGGTGTTGCGGATGAAGTTGGCGTCCAGGCGCAGGTTGTTGCCCGCGACCTTCGTGTCCCAGCGCATGTTCAGGTCGACCAGGCGGAACTTCGAGGCCAGGCCCACGTACTGCGGCTGCGGCGTGCCGGCCGGGTTGAGCGGGTCGAGCGAGATGTCGCGCAGCAGCATGAGCGTGTTGCCCTTCTGCATGAAGGCCGGACGCGACCAGTCGGTGCTGCAGCCGTCGGCGCCCGCGTACAGCGCGCAGGGCTCGGAGACCTTGCCGCTGATGTTGCGGAAGTTGTAGTACGCGAGCGCGCCGCGCAGGCGGTTGTCGTCGTCGATCTTCCAGTCGGCGCCGACCTGCGCGCCGAACAGCCACTTGTTCTCGCTCCTGGCCTTGTCCTGGCTGCGGCTGGGCGCGTTGTCCGAGGAGTACTCGAGCGGGATCAGGCCCAGCGTGCCGAACAGCGACAGGTCCTTGTTGCTGGCCAGCGCCTTGTCGAACTGGAACGCGATGCCGTCGAAGTTGAGGTCGCTCGAGAACAGCGTGTCGGTCGACATGAAGGGATTGCCGAAGCGGCCGCCCGTGACGGTGAGCCAGTCGAACGGCTTGTGCGAGATCCACATCTGGTCGAGCCACACGCTCTTCTTGCTCAGGCCGCCGCCCAGGGTCTGGGTGGTCGAGACCGGGCTCTCGTCGCTGCCCGAGGCCAGGCGCACGCCGGCCTTGGTGTTCTCGCTGAGGTCCGCGAGGATGCCCACGCGGGCCCGCGCGCGGAACAGGTTGCGGCGGTCCTGGCGCGTGTTGAGCAGCGAGGGCAGCGCGAGGTTGGTGTTGGGGTTGACGTCGTAGCCGCTGCCCTTGTTGAGCTCGGGCCAGTTGATCTCGATGTTGCTGTTGTTGCCCGCATAGCTGCGCGACTCGTTGCGCACGCGCACGTCGCCTTCGAAGCGGATGCGCTTGCTCCACTCGGGGGTCTCGTTGGGCGCGGCCCAGCCTTCGTCCTTGGCCTGCGCCATGACCTGGGCCTTGACCTCGTCGCGGATCTGGTCGCGCACGGTCTGCGAGATGTAGGGCACGCGCACGTCGCCCGGCTCGAGCCGCAGGCCACCGGCGCTGGCGCCGGCCACGGCACCGGCCGACACGGCGGCCAGCCGCTGCTGGGCCTGCTGCGAGGCCATGGCTTCGGCCTGGGCCTGCGCCAGCAGCGCCTCGCCCACGTCCTTGGCGAGCGTGCCGCTCTGGATCAGGCCGCGAATCAGCTTGACCATGGCGGTCTCGCCGGCCGGGGCCGACTGGGCGGCGGCGCCGCCCGCTGCGAGCGCGAAGGCCGCGGCCACGGCGGCGGCCAGCGCGCCCTGGCGCAGGGCCGGCGCGAGGCGTCGGGCGGGGGAATGTTTGGAGGGGTTCATCGCTTCGTTCACAGGATTGAATGGGGGGATGGGCGGGGCTTCGGCGTGCGTCACTGCCGGCGCCCCTTCATGGACACGCGCATCGGGAAGCGCAGCGAGGCCGGTGGCTTCTCGTCGAAGCGCTCGAGGCCGCGCACCATCGCCAGCACCGCTTCGTCGATGTCGGTGGTGCCGGTGCCGCGCACCAGCTGCGCCCGCGTGGTCCGGCCCTCGGCGTCGAGCCAGATGTCGATCTGGATGTCGTCGAAGCCCAGGTTGCGGGTGCGCGGGTCGCGCAGCAGCGCCTGCTGCAGCACGCTCGCGGCATAGCGCGAGAACGAGCCGCTGCCCAGGCCGCCGCCGGCACCGGTGCCGCTCATGCCGCCGCCGCTGCCGGCCTGGATGCCGAAGGCATCGCTGCCCGCCTGCGCGGCGCTGTCCATGGTCACGGGGTCGCCGAGGTCCTTGGTGGGACTGGGCGGGGTGTCGTCCTTCGGCGGCTCCAGCGGCTCGATCGGCTTGGGCTCGGGCTCGGTCACCGGCTTGATCTTTTCCGGCTCGGGCTCGGGCAGCTTCTCGGGTTCGGGCGGCGGGGGCGGAGGCGGCGGCAGCATCAGCGTGGGGGCGTCGGCCACCACGCGCTTCTGGCTCGCGGTGTCGGCCAGCAGATACCACACGAGCGCCGCCAGCAGCGCCAGCAGCACCGCGCCGATGGCCCAGCCGCCCCAGCGGCGCCACAGCGCGTGCGCGTCGGCGGGCGCGCCGCCGCCGGCCGCGGCGCGGCCCTCGAAGGCGAAAGTCGGATCGCGAGGTTTCACGCGCCGGTCCTCACTTCTGCTTGCCGGTCACGAGGCCGATCTGGTTCAGCTCGATGCGGCGCAGCAGGTCCAGCACGTCGACCACCTTGGCGTACTGCACGCTCGAATCGCCGCGCACGATGACGGGGAAGTCGGGCGACAGGGCCTTCTCGGTGCGCAGGCGCTCCTCGAGCTCCGGCAGCGAGACCGGGTAGGCGTCGAGGAACACGTTGCCCGCGTTGTCGATCGTGATGGCCTTGGTCTTTGGCTTCTCCAGCGCCACCGAGGAACTGGCCTTCGGCAGGTCGACCTTGATGCCCGGGATGCTGGCGTTGCTGGTGAGGATGAAGATCACCAGCACGACCAGCAGCACGTCCACGAACGGCGTGATGTTGATGCCGCCGGTGCGCTTGCGCACGGCGAACTTGGCTGCGTTGGGCATGTGCGTCGCCTCAGGCCGGAACCTGTGCCGGCGAGGTCCAGCCGCCACGTGCCGCGTTGTCGTCGGCCGTGCGGCGCGCGCCGCCCTGGGCCGCGACGGCCGCGGGCACCGACCTGCCCTCGCCCTGCTCTTCGGCCAGGCGCGTCACGAACTCGTCGACGAACACCGCCATGTCGGCGCCGATGGCGTCCGAGCGCGAGGCCAGCCAGTTGTAGCCGAACAGCGCGGGGATCGCGACGCCCAGGCCGGCGGCGGTACACAGCAGCGCGGCCGCCATGCCCGGTGCCACCGAGTTGATGTCCACGGCACCGGCCATCGCCGCCACCACGAACACCAGCATGATCCCGATCACGGTACCGAACAGGCCGACGTAGGGCGCGCCCTCGATGGTGGTCGACAGCCAGTTCATGCGCTTGGACATGCGCTCGGTCTCGCGCACCATCACGCCGTCCATGGCGGCGCGGATGGCGCCGATGGTCGCGCTCGACACGGCGCTCAGGTCGTAGCCGCGTTCCTGGCGGCGGCGCATCTCCTCGATCGCCACCTGGTAGAGGCGCCACAGCGAGGAGTCGTCGCGGACTTGCTGCGACACGGTGTTGCTGATCGCGAGGCGGTCCAGCGGCGCGCCGGCGGCTTCGCGGAAGTGCTCGATGAAGCGGGCATTGGCGCGCGAGGTGGCGCCGTAGCTGCGGCCCTTGCCGATCATGATGGCCCACGACAGCACCATCATCAGGCCCAGCAGGCCGACGACGATCCAGGCGTCCAGCGGCATCGCGGCCAGGATGAAGCCGAAGTGGCTCTTGCCGGCCTGCTGCTCGTCGGCACCGAAGGCCGTGAGGCGCGATTCGGCGCCTTGCGAGACGGCGTCGGCCAGCAGCAGCGCATCGCCGCGCGCGACCTTCGACAGGCGCACTTCGTCGATCGCGCCGGTGAACGGCGCCCAGGCGGCGGGCGCGGCCTGGCCGGCGGCCGGTGCGGCCGCGGCGGCGGCCACATCGGCGCCGAGCGCGGCGGCCGTGTTCAGCGCCGGCAGGCGCGCGGCCAGCGACACCGCGGGGCGGCCACCGACGTACAGCGCGACGCTGTCGCCCTCGGCCTTGACCGCGATGTGCGACCACTGGCCGGCCTGCACCGGCTGCGCCGGGGTGCTGCGCTGGCCGTTGACCTGCACGAAGGGCACGCCCTGGTCGATGCCCACCAGCAGTTCGCCCGCGCCGTCGCGGCGCGCATAGATCACCTGGCGCGCGCCGAGCTGGTCGGGCCGCACCCAGGCGGAGAAGGTGAAGCTGGCACCGGCGGCCAGTGCCAGCGAGGGCGTGGCGGGCAGCATCAGCGGCGCGCCGGCGAACTGCGCGCCCTTGCCGATCACCGTGCCTTCGGCCGGCACGGTCGGGGTCTGGCCGTTGTTGCCGTAGGCGGTCGTGTCGCGCGGCGGCACCGCGCCTTCGGCGAAGTGGTAGACCAGCGTGTAGTCGGGATCGAAGCTGCGCTGGCCGTTGCCCGAGGCCGGGGCCTTGGGATTGCCGTAGTACATCCAGAGCTTCTGCGGCGTGCCGGCCGAGACGTTGGGCACGTCGACCCAGACCAGCGCGATGCCCAAGAGCGGATCGAACTGCTCGATCTGGTGGTTGAGCACGGTCTTGTCGTCGCCGGCCACGAAGCGCAGGTCGGCACCGGTCTCGCTCACGCCCTCGAACTTGAAGTTGCCCGTGTGCAGGCGCACCAGCACCGGCACGCGGCCGGCGTCGCTGCCGATGGCGCCGGCCTGCGGGCCGCCGTCCACGGTGATCGGCTTGCGATAGGCCCATTCGGGCTGCCACCATGCATGGGCCAGGCCCGGCAGGAGCGTGCTCAACAGCGTGAGCGCGAGGAAAAGAAAGCGTCGCATGACAGGGGTTCTCCGGAAAGCTCGTGGAAAAAAATTCTTGAAAGTGGCGTTGCCGCGTTCGGATTCGGGTTCGGTGATCAGTAGCTGGCGTTGATGCTGAAATTGACCTGCGTGTCGCCCTTCTTCGTGCGCGGGCCGTCCTTCAGCGGACGACCGACATCGATGCGGCCCGAGAAGTACTGGCCGACCTTGAAGGTGGTGCCCAGGCCCACCGAGGCGAGCGCGAAGCGGTCGGCCTGTTCGGGCAGCGGGTTCTTCAGGCGCAGACGCGCGCCGTCGAAGAAGGCGTAGGCGCGCCAGCCCTCGACCCAGGGGTTGAGCCAGGTCAGCGGCGGCGTGCGCCATTCGACCGAGCCGACCACGCCGTAGTCGCCGGTGGCCTCGGCCGAGAGATAGCCGCGCACCGAGTTCATGCCGCCGCCGGCGATCTGCTCGCTCGACACCAGCGGCGAGTCGGTCAACTGGCCGTTGAAGCGGAAGGCCAGCTGCGAGCCGCCGTCGAAGGTGTAGGTGCCGTTGAGGTCGGTCTTCAGCACCATGAAGCTCGGCGAGGACTTGTAGCGCTTGTAGTCGAACTGCAACTGGTCGCTGCCGTAGCTGAAGAAGCTGCGCGTGCCGATCACCAGCGACACGCCCACGCCGTACTGGCTCTTCTCGGCCTGGCGCAGGCCCGAGTACGAGAGCGTGATCGGCGCGTACTTGAGCGGCACCTCGTCGCTGCTGTTCTTGAGCGTGAGCGCCTCGCGGTTGTTCTTGAGGTCGAAGCCGGCGCTGAACGAGTGCCACCAGTTGCCGGCGTTGGGCACCGTGTAGGTGGCCTTGAGGCCGAGCGAGTGGCCCTTGCCGAGCACGTCGGTGCCGCCCACGGTGGCCACGTTGCTGTCGGACCAGAAGGCCGAGCCCTCGAGCGCCCAGTTGCTGTTCGGCAGCGGCGCCAGGTACGAGGCCGACACCACCTGCGTCTGCTTCAGGTCCTGCGGCGCGCCGAAGAAGCTGATCGAGGCGCTGTGCCCGAGCTGCCACAGGTTGTCGTGGCCGATCGAGGCCGAGGCGCGCAGCTTGCGCGTGTCGGCGCTGTAGTCGTTGTTGAGGCCGACGCTGGCGCGCCACGGGCTCTGGTCCTCGACCTTGAGGTCCACGTCCATGGTGCCGGGCAGCGCGCCCTGGCGCACCAGCGGCATCACCTGCCGCTTCGGGCCGCGGTTGAGCGCGGCGAGCTGCGACTGGGCCTTGTTGAAGTCGGGCACCGTGCCCTCCCGCAGCGCGGGCACCTGGTCGCGCACGTCCAGCGGCGAGTTGTACTCGGCGCCGACCACGCGCACGCGGCCCACGCGGGTCTCGCTGACCTGCAGGAACACCACGCCCTGCGCGACCTGCTGTTCGGGCAGGTCCACGTAGACCGACTGGTAGCCGGCGGCCTGGTAGGCGGCCAGCAGCGCGTCGCGCGCGCCCTCGATGTCCTTGAGCGTGCGCTCGGGACCGAGGAAGGGCGTGACCGCCTTCTCGATCGCGCGGGCGTCCAGCGCGGTGTTGCCGCGCACGATGTATTCGGTGACGTCGACCTTTCGTTCGGGTGCGGCCGGCGCGGCGACGGCCGCGGCCGCGGGGGGCGGGTTCTGGTTCGGGGCCCGGGTGTCGGCGGGTGCGGCGGCCTGCGCCGACGCCACGCCGTGCGCACTCAGCGCCAGCACTGCCAGCCACACCGCTCTCCAGCACATCGGTGGGGCGTTCTTCTTCAAGTCATGCATGTCCAGCTCGGTTCTCAAGGATGAAGCTCGCTCGGCAGCGGCCCATGGTGGAGAGCCTTCATGTCGCCGCTGCGTACGTTTCCTAGACGCCCGGGAAGCGCGGCGACTGTCGTTTGTCACGAAAACTTCATCAAGAAAAGTCGGACGGGTCCTGCACGCGGCTTTCGACGCGCCCAAGAAGAAGGGCCTCCACGCGGGAGGCCCTTGCCGGAATGACGCGGCGGATGGCGCGCGGTCCTTCGTGCTATGGCTTCAGGTTGCGGCGCTCGCCCGGCGTCAGCGACTGCATCTGCGCCGTGCTCAGCGCGCCGGCGCCGAGCACCTGCACCACGCCCTGGGGGTCGTAGGCGGCGCCGGTGGTGCCGCGTTCGCGCGCGCCGCCGCCGGCCGGCGCGCCTTCGGGCGCCTCGTTGCCGAAGCCCAGCACGCGCACGGTGAACACCGAGGGCAAGGCCTTCCTCGCCTCGGCGCGTTCGCGCTGCAGCGAGTCCTGCGCCGCGATGCCGGCCTGCGCGGCCGCCGCGCTGGCGTTCGAGAGCGCGCCCACGTTGACCGCCGCCACCACCGGGATGCCGGAGGACTTGCCCTGCACCTGGATGTTCTCGGCATTCACCACGTGCAGCGCCGCGAGGTTCACGTTGCCCGACACCCGGATGCCGGCCTCGCCCGCGTCGATGGTGCCCAGCGGCGCGATCAGGTCGATGTCGCCCGGCGGGATCTCGGCGATCGGGTTCAGCGTGGCGATGCCCGCGCCGGTGGTCGGCGCGTTGGGCGACAGCGTGACGTTGCCCACGCCGTCGTAGACGCGCCGCTGCGGCGTGTAGACCACCGTGGTCTTGGCGCCGCGCCCGGCGTTGATGTCGCCCCCGGCCGACCAGCCCAGGATGTTCCCGCCGAAGGTGGTGAACACGCGGCTCTGGCCCATCAGGATGCTGCCTTGCGCGTAGATGTTGATGTCGCCCTCCCCCTGCGTCATCACGCCCGAGCCCGGACCGGGCACGAAGCCGCCGTCCACGCCCACCAGCGTGCGCCCGCCCGGCGTCATCACGTGCACGTCGCCGCCGAACTGGGTGTGGATGCCGGCGTCGAGCACGTCGTAGAAGTTGACGTCGTAGCCCGGGCTGCCCAGCGCCTCCCACTCGGCCTTGCTGATGTAGGTCTTGCCCGGCGTCGGACGGTCCTTGCCGACGCCGTTGCTGACCACGTAGCCGTCGATGTAGAGCGCGCTGCTGAACAGCGTGAGATCGCCCTCGTAGCTGCGCGGCCGGCCTTCGGCGTCGGTGTCGGGCAGCAGGGTCGCGATGGCCTCGCGGCCGCGCAGGTAGCTGCCGCGGCGCTTGCCGCCCTCCTCGTTGTACTCGCGGCCCGAGGCCTTGAGCTCGGCGTAGTAGACGTTGCGCAGGAAGGCGCGTTGCTGCTCGGCCGGCAGCGCGGCGAAGAAGGCGCGCGCGTCCATGGTGGCGGCGTCGAAGTGCAGGCCGAGGCGGTTGGCCTTGCCGAAGCGATCCGTGAGCCAGTTGACCAGATGCAGCCGGCTCTCGAGCCGGTACTCGCGCGCCAGCGAACGGTTGGGCGCGCTGTCGCCGCGCGACAGCGCCTGCTGGCGCTCGCGGTCGAGCTCCACCTGCTTGCGCCCCAGGAAGGCGTCGGCGCCGGACTCGCCGCCTTCGTAGCCGAACTCGCGCTGCAGCCATTGCGCGAGCGAGAGCGCGCCGTGGTAGAGCGCCACCGCCTTGCCCGGCTGGTCGGCCAGCGGCTGGCCCGGATCGGCCAGGTTGGCCGGATCGAGGTAGCGCTTCGCGAAGGCCTGCCAGTCGGCGCCCGCGCCCATGCCGGCCGACACCGCCACGCTGGCGCCGCTGCTGCGGTCGCCGGGCTTCACGTCGACCACGGCGCCCAGCGTCTTGACCTCGCCGCGGTCGGCGAAGTAGAGGTTGCGCCCGGCCGTCACCTCGAGCAGGCCCGGGCCGGTGACGTAGAAGCTGCTGTGGCGGATGTCGCGGCCGGCCTCGACCACCGAGATGTCGTCGGCCAGGCCGTGCGAGATCAGGTTGCCGCGGCCGGTGCCGATGGTGTCCTTCTGGCCCAGGCGCGTGCCCGAGTCGGTGATGTCGCGCCCCGCGCGCACCGCCACCGGGATCGAGCCGTCGTAGCGCGTGCCGTCGCGGCCCAGGTAGCCGAGGCTGGCGGCCTGGCCGAAGCGCAGGCCGACGATGTCGCCCTCCACCGCGTAGTAGCGCGCCGCCTCCTGGCCCGCCGCGGCATAGGCCGAGGTGGCCTGGCTCGCGAAGGTGAACAACGGCGCGTTCGTGTAGCGGCCGCTGAAGCCGATGAGCCAGTCGGTCTGGTCGTTCGTCACCGACGGATGCAGGTTGTGCACCACCACCGGACTCAGACCGTAGGGGCCGCCGCCGGTGTAGGCGATCAGTCCCATGAAGCCCGGGCGGAACGGGCTGGTGAGCGCCGCCGGGTCGGCGGTCGACGCGGTGATCGCATAGCCGCTGGCCTGGATCGAGTCGCGCGCCAGCAGCTCGAGCACGCCCTTGCCGGTGACGTTGGCGTACTGCGCGCCCTGCGGTGCCGGCGAGAGCGTGAGGCCGAACTCGGTGCGCGTGAAGGCCGCGCCGTTGTTGGCCACCAGGCCCGCGGTGCCCACGCCGTAGTAGAGGCTGCCGCTGGCCGCGACCGCGCGCAGGATCGACGGATAGAAGTGGCCCTGGTAGGTCGCGCCGAGGTTGTTGTCTCGGCGCGCCTTCACCACGTCCTCGTTCACGGCGCCCTCGCCCCAGGCGGTGGTCGGCGTGAGGTTGCCGCCGGCGCTGAACAGGTCCACGCCGGTGGCGGGCGTCCACAGCGAGAACCAGCTGAAGCCCTGGCCGGTGTAGGCCTGGCCCTGGTAGCTGAACGGCGTGGCGTTGAGCAGCCGGGTGCGGCCCGCGTCGGCCACGCCGCCGAGCACCAGGTCGCCGCGCGTGTCCAGCCGCGCGGTCGCGTCGCCGAGCACCAGCACCGGCCCGCCGCTGGCGCCGGCGCGGCCCGTGCTGTAGGGATCGCCGCCGCGCGAGTCGAGCTGGTCGCGCGTGCCCGCGCCCACGTCGAGGCCGCCGATGGCGCCGGCCTGCACGCGCAGCGCGCCGCGCAGGTTGACCAGCGTGCTGTTGAGGTCGTGCTCGTTCCTGCGCAGCGCCGCGTTCGGATTGAGGCTGCCGCCGATGCGCAGGTCGAGGTCGCCGCCGCCCGTGAGCACGAGCTCGCCGGCGGGCGTCATGCGGCCGGTGCTGGCCACCGCCAGGTGCAGGCCTTCGCTGCGCGGCACCCGGCTGGTGTAGCCCTGCATCGCGCCGTCGTTGAAATAGACCTCGCCGCGCGGGCCGATCATGCCGGCGTCGCGCCCGGCTTCCACCACCAGGTTGCCGCCGCCCAGCGTGCCGAAGCCGGTGAAGCCCACGAGGTAGGGGTCGTTGTAGAAGCTGTTGTTCGGGTACGGGTAGTACTCGCCGTTGGAGCCCGCCACGTAGGTGCCGAAGTTGATCCACCAGGCCGCGGGCAGCGCGTCGGCGCCGGTCGCGACGCTGCCGCTGCCCTGGCGCCAGAGCCAGGTGCCGGTGGCGGTCGAGCCGATCTGGCCGCGCATCTCGGCGAGCTCGAAGCCCACGCGCAGCGAGCCGCCGCTGCCGACCAGGTCGCCGCGCAGGTCGCCGCCGGCGCGCAGCAGCAGGTTGCCGCCCTGCTCCGGATACCAGGCCGCGTAGAGGCTGCGCGCGCCGCCGTCGACCAGGTGCTCGTAGGGCTTGCCTTCGATGGGGAACAGGATCGAGCCGTCCTTGAGCAGGCCGCGCTGCTGGTCGTAGCGCCGGTCGGCCGCGCCGCCCACGCCGGGCGCGGTGGCGGTGCCGGCCGTGTAGACGCCGTAGGGCGAGCGCAGCGTGATGTCGCCGCCCGAGACCAGGTCGAGGTCGCCGGTGCCGGTGCGCAGCACGCTGAAGATCTGCTCGCGCGCCGGGTGGTAGGCCGCGACGCGGTCCGGCGGCACGGCCGGCTTGTCGACGGTGGCGTATTCGCCGTAGCCGTAGTCGTTCATCTCGGCGGGGTCGTTGACGACCATGCCCCACATGCGCATCTCGTCGATCTGCTCGGGCGTCATGGGCGTGCCCGGAACGATCTGGAAGCTCAGCACGTACTCGCCGAAGAAATCGATCACCAGCTTCGCGCCGGCGTCCGGTCCCCAGAAGTAGGTGGCCGGCGAGCCCGTGCCCGGCACGTCGCTGACCTTCGAGCCGAGGCCGAAGTGGGTGTCGGCCAGCTGCAGCCGTCCGGTGGCGTGCGGCTGCGCGAGGCGGGTGTCGGCGGCGCCGAGGTCGGCCCCGGCCACGAGGCGCAGGTCCCACGACAGCGAGCCCGCGGGCAGCATCGGCGCCAGCGCCCAGGTGCGGCCCTGGTTGCCGTCGGCATCGGCGGGCCGCAGGTCGATCATCTCCACGCCGCCCGGCAGCTTGACCTGGGTTTCCGAGGGCACCACCGCGCCCTTGGCCAGCGCGAGCGGGCGCGACAGCGACATGCCCACCGGCAGCGCCACGCCCGCGGGCCAGATACCCGCGGCCATGCGCACCTCGGCCGGCAGACGAAAGCCCGCGGCCAGGCGCGTGCCGGCCGGCAGCGTCACGGGCTCGCCGAGCACCGAGCCGGCCGCGTGCAGCAGCCGGCCCGCGGCGTCGCGCACGTCCGCGCCGAGCACCAGGCCCGCGGGCACGGTCAGCGGCTGGTCGAGCACCATCGCACCCGGCAGCAGCGTGCCCGAAGGCAGCGTGACGGCGGCGGCCGGCAGGTCGAAGTTCAGCGTGCGGCCCTGCTCGAAGCCGGTGCCGGTGTCGAGCGTGACCAGGCCGCCGTGCGGGATCACGAGGTCGCCGCCGAACGGAATCCGGCCGCTCGGCAGGACCCAGCCCTTGTCGTCGGGCGTGGCGCCGCGCACCAGGCGCGAGCCGTCGAAGCCGTCGTTGATGCTGCCGAAGACCTCGAGGTTGCCCGGCGCGCGGATCACCAGCGCGCCCGGTTCGCCCGAGCCGTAGGCCAGGGTCTTTGGCGTGCGCGGGTTCAGGCTCGCGTAGCGGTGGCCCGAGAGGTCGATGTCGCCGTCCACGTGCAGGTCGCCATCGGGGTTGATCGCCGTATCGGTCACGATCTGCACGCCGGGGCGCAGGTGGAAGCGCTCGCCCTGCGCGCGCAGGCCCGCGAGGCGGCCGTCGATCAGCGCGCCGTTGCGCAGCGCGGCCTCGATGAAGGCCTCGCTCTGGCCGTGCAGGCGGTCGAGGTAGGCCTGGTCGATGACCTGGTAGGTACGGCCGTCGACGCTCGCGTCCGTGCCCTTCGCGGCGCTCTTGTCGGTGACGAAGGCATTGACCGCGACCGACTTCGCGCCCTGGATCGCGATGCTGCCCGCGGCCTCGATGGCCACGTCGTCGGCGCCGCGGCGCGGTGCGTTGAGCGCCACCGTGCCGTAGTCCTTCGCGGCGCCGGCCACGCGCAGGTCCATGCGCGCGCCGCTGGCGATCGATAGCGTGCCGCTGCCGGCATCGAGCTCGATGACTGCGCGATTGGGCGCGTCGATGGCCTGGCCGTAGCTGTCGCGCCGCAGCACGCTGGCGCTGGCATCGAGCACCGCCGTGCCCGCGAGCGCAACGCCGTCGCGCGCGGCCAGCCGGATGCTGCCGGCCTGCTCGCCGCTGGCGTCGACGCGGCCCTCGACCGTGAGCCGGCCGCCGTCGACCGAGAGGTTGATCTCGCGCGCCTTGAGCTCGTCGCCGACCACCAGGTCGCCGCGCTTGAGCTGGAAGCTGCGCACGCCGAAGGCACCGCCTTCGTTGAGCCGCGCGTTGAGGCCGCGGAAGTCGGCGATGGACTGCGCGCGCAGCTCGATGTCGCCCGCCGCGTAGGGCACCAGCGTGCCGCCCGCGTCGTAAGAGCCGCTGCTGTCGGCCGCGATGGCGCCGCGCAGGTCGATCGTGCCCGCGCCGGCGTCGAGCGCCACCGCATCGAGGCGGCCCGCGCGGTTGTTGCGGGCCGACAGGTCGATGCGCGCGCCCGCCGCCTGCGCGATGTTGCCGCCGCGGCTCTCGAGCACGAGGTCGCCGCCCCAGGCGTACTTGCTGACGTCGAAGAAATCGACGCGCCGGCCCGCGAGGTCGAGCATCGAACGCGCGCCCAGCAGCAGGTCGCCCTGCGCGACCAGGCTCAGCTTGCCGCTGGGCAGCCGCACCGCGGTGTCGAAGCTCAACTGGCCGCCCGCGTCGAGCCGCAGCTCGGCGCCCAGCGCCTCGGGTGCCACCGCGTCGATGGCCGGCAGCACCGCGCCTTCGGGCGTGGTCACCGCGATGCGCCCGCCCGCGCGGATGGCGTTGACCGAGCCGGCCTTGCCGGTCATCAGCGGGGTGGCGATCAGCAGCTCGCCGCCGCTGCGGTCGAAGGCCTTGGTGGCCTCGTTCCACGCGCCCTGCGACTGGTAGACGCCGAGGCTGCCCCGGTGGTTGGCCGTGATGCGCTCGCTGGCGTTCAGCGCCACCGTGCCGAAGCCCAGCGTCAGGCGGTCGTGCGAGATCACCGACTTGGGCTGGGCCTGGGCCGCGTAGCCGAACACGATCTCGCGCGCGTCGACCTCGAGCCGGCCGCTGCCGGTGCCCGCGCCGCCGCTCATCACGCCGCCGGCCGGCGAGGCCGTGCCGTTCCACACCAGGGTGTCGGTCTCGATGCGCGCCACGTCGCCGGCGCCGCCATGGCCGTAGATGGCCGGCGTGGTCAGCACCAGTTGCGCCAGCGCGGGCTGGCCGTTGGCCGAGGACAGCGTCGACAGCCGCACCGACTCGTAGAAGTTGACCGAATCGCGCGCGGTCAGCACCAGGTTCTCGAGCGCGGGCGCGCCGGTGCTGGTGTCGCCGCGCAGCAGGCGGTCGAGCACCTGCTGGTTGAGCGTCATGCCCAAGGGCAGCGCACCGCCCGCGCGGGCGCGCTCCAGCGCCTCGGCGCTGCCGACGTTGATGCCGCCCACGGCCAGCACCAGGTTGCGCGCGCCGTAGCGCACCGAGTCGCCGAGCTCGAAGGCGCGGTCGGTCGCGGCCGTGATCGTGCCCTCGGCATAGAGGGTGGTGGTGCCGCCGCAGCGCACGCTGCCGCCGCACACGCCGATGCGGATCGGCCCCTGGCCGTAGCGGGTGTCGGTGCTCAGGCTCGGAGCCAGCACGTCGAGCCAGCCGTTCGAGACCGCGAGCACCGCGACATCGCCCGGCTTGAAGACGTAGCCGGCCTTCGAGTCCCAGGAGACCTGGCCGCGGCGCAGGGTGTCGATGCCCGCGCCCTGCTCGAGCACGATGCCGCCCTCGCGCTGGCCCGCGACCAGGAACACCTGCGGCGCCGACAGCACGGCGCCTTCGCGCAGCACGATGCCGCTGGCGGCCTGGTAGGCCGTGCCGAAGTTCGCGAGGTAGGACCGCTGGGTGTTGCGGCCGGTCTCGAACTGCGAGCTCGGCGCGCCGCCGATCGACATGGTGCCCGCGCCGATGCCGTTGAGCATGCCGGCATCGAGCGTGACGCCGTCGAAGCCCGCGCTGGGCGCCTTGCCCGCGGCCACGATCTCGAACATGCGCGTGCTGCCGCTCACCACCAGCTCGCTGCCGAAGCCGCCCGGCGCGGCCGCGTGCCGCACCGTGCCCTCGGCGATGCGGATGCCGCGGTCCTCCAGCGGCTTGATGCCCGGGGTCAGCGTCAGCCGGCCCGCGTCGCGCTCCAGGCGCGGGCGCGGCACGCCGTCGCGCGCGGCCCAGTCGAGGCCGAACTGGGCATAGCTGGTCTCGTTGTACTGGGAATAGGTGCGCAGCAGGTCGGCCGGCGTCAGCACGAGCTGCGTGGTCAGCGTGTCGAGGATGCCGGTGTGGGCGACGCCGACCCGGCCCGCGGTGCTGTAGGAGCCGTTGCGCATCGCCTGCGTGCTGCCGAAGGCCGCCTGGCCGCTCGCAAGGCCGTTGAGCTCGACGCGGAAGGCGCCCGGCAGCAGTGCATAGGTCGAGGGCATCAGCGTGTAGCTGCCCGGCGGCAGGCCCGGCACGCCCGCGCCGATGGTGACCTGGCGCCCGACCATCGGGTCGCCCGCGCCCTTCTCGGCCGAGATCGGCGCCGCGCCCGGCTGCGCGCCCGGCACGATGGCGTAGACCGGGTTGGTCGCGAGGCCCGGCAGCACGAAGGCAGCGCGGCCGGTGCCGCTTTGCACCAGCGGGTTGAGCCGCGCGTCGGTGGAGCCGCCGCGGCCGGTGAGGAAGGCCGCGCCCGTGAGCGTGCCGCCGCCCGACAGGTCGATCAGCGCCCCACCCTGCACATCGATGCGCTCGCCGAGCAGCGTGACGCCGCCGAAGGCCATGCCCGAGCCGCCGAGGCCCACGTAGCCGGCGTCGGTGCCGTTGTGGACGTAGGTCAGCCCGTCCTTGGTGCCGCCGTAGGGCATGGCCAGGCCGGCGCCGCTGGTCGAGGTGATGCTGCCCGCGCGCAGCCGCACGGTGGAGGCGAGGTCGTCGGCCTGCCCCTCGGGACGGCCCAGCACCACGCTGCCCAGCGGCGCGCGCAGCACGCCGCCCTGGTCGATGTTGGCCGACATCAGCTGCAGGCTGCCGAAGGCCGAGTACGGCACGGCGGGCTCGCCCTCGCCGATGCGCTCCACGCGCAGGCTGCGCGCCGGGTCGTAGAGGTTCTGGTAGTTGCCCCAGGTGTCGACCTGTCCCCTCTTGCCGGCGCGGATCTCGGCGCGCGCGCCGGTGGCCGGATAGATCTGGCTGGCCGCGAGCACGAGGTCGCCCGCGGTCTCGAGCGAGGTGCGGTCGCGCACCAGCGAGGCCAGCAGGCGCAGGTCGCCCTGGCTGCGCAGTTCGAGGCGCTCGAAGCCGTCGCGCTCGACCTGCACGTTGCCCTGGAGTTCGGGCTGGGGGCCCGCGGTGCCGAAGGCCACGGTCTCGATCACGTCGAGCACCGAGGACTCGATGCGCAGGTCCGAGCCCGCGGCCAGCCGCGGCACGCGCGTGTTCACCGGGATCGGCAGGATGTGCTTGTCGCGGCCCAGGCCGGTATTGCCACCCAGGCGCACGTAGGGCGCCGCCAGCCGCACCTGCGAGCCGTCGCCCGAGCCCTGCGCGAGGCTGAAGCTGCCCGCGGTCATGCGCAGGCCCTGGCCGAGCCGCAGGTTCACGCCGTCCTCGAAGGCGATCACGCCGTTGACCAGCAGCGAGAGGCTGTCGAAGCCGCCGGCCTCGATGCGATCGACGCCGATGCGCGCATGGCCGTAGGCGAGCGCGGCATCGGCCTGGCCCGGGCGCAGGTCGGCGCGCAGCGAGTCGGGGCCCTGCTGCGCACCCACCCTGATCTCGCGCAGCGAACGCACGCGCGCGTCGGGCAGGTTGGCCTCGGGATAGGCCGGCGCCTCCAGGGTCAGGCCCAGCGTGCCGCCGGCCGCGCCCGCGCCGCCCGCAGCGGCGCGCAGCGTGCCGTCGAGGAACAGGCCGTTGAAGCTGCTCAGGTAGATCAGGCCGCCGTCGGAAGCGACGGTCGTGGCGCCGGCCTGCGGCAGGTCCAGCGTCGCGCGGGTGCCCGAGGCCTCGAGGCGCGCGCCGGGGCGCACCACGATGAAGTTGTCGGCGCCCACGGTGCTGGTGGCATTGGCGTTGTAGCGCCCGCCGATCTGGATGCTGCCGCCGTCGCCGACCAGGCCGTAGCGCCGGCCGCGCACGTCGGTCGCGATGCGGGCCTCGCCCGAGACGTCGAGCACCGCATGGTCGTCGAGCCAGATCGAGCGGTCGTGGCCCTTCGACGAGGCGCCGTCGAGCCCATAGCCGAAGTTCGTCACCTCGATGCGCCCGCCCGCCGTGCGCAGCGTGCCGTCGACGGTGATCTGCCCGTTGCCGGTGAGCGTGATGGCGCGGCCGGCATCGACCCGCACCCGCGCGTCGCGGCCCACGTCCAGCGGCGCCAGCGAGCCGTAGCCCCAGCCGGCCGTGAGCTGCAGGTCGGCGCCCTGGCGCTGCGTCAGCAGGCCCTTGGCAGCGTTCTCGGTGTATTCGGGCGGCAGCCAGCTCTGGAGCACGCCGGCGGTGTCGGCGCCCGTGGGCAGGCCGCGCGCGGCGGTGGTGTCGGCGCGCAGCACCGGCATCTCCACGCGCAGCGCGGCGCCCGGCGCGACCGCCAGGCCCTGGTGGCCGATCAGTTCGTAGCGCGAGAAGCCCGCGCGCAGTTGCTCGCCATCGATGTGCAGCACGCGGCCGACCGCCACGTCGCGGTCGAAGCGTCCGCCCGCGGCGATGCGCGTGCCGGCCGTGAATTCGAGGTCGCGCGGCGCCGTCGTGCCGGCCCGGATCACGCCCGGGCTCGGCTGGATGCCCATGCCCTGCGGGAACACCTCGGCCGGCACCACGTAGCCGTTCGGGAAGCCGCCGAACTGGCCCGTGAGGCTGACGATGACCGTGCCCGCGGGCAGCGTCGGCGCCTGGCTCCAGGCGTAGACCGAATAGGACTGGCCGCTCGCGGTCTGCAGGCTGTAGAAGTCGTTGCTGCCCACGGGCTTGGGCAGGGTCCAGCTCGCGGCGAGCGTGAGGTGGGTCTCGGGCCGCGTCCGGTCCACCAGCGGCGCCGCGCCCAGCACCTCGCCGGGCTGGGCGCGCGTGCGCGTGTAGTGGAAATCGGTCGGCAAGGTGGCGCCGGCCTTCACCACGAAACCCTCGCTCGCGATCAGGTCGACCGGCGCGGCCTCGCCCGCGGCCAGCACGCCGCGGCCGCCCGCGATCTCGCCGCCGACCACCACCGCGCCGCCCGACTGCAGCCGCAGCGTGCCGCCGCCCTTCATGCCCTGGCTGCGCAGCGCGCCGCCGAGCACCAGTTCGCCGACCGACGTGCCTGTGCCGACGCCCGGATAGGCATTGGCCGCCAGCGCGATGTCGCCGCCGCGGCCGCCCTGCACGCTGTGGTCGGCGCGGTAGATGGCGCCGGCCGAGGTGTCGAGCACCGCGCCCTGCGACACCACCACGTCGCCGCTGGACTGCACGCGGATGTTGCCGCCCGCGATGAAGGGCACGCCCGCCGTGCCCGCACGGTCGAGCGCGAGGTTGGTCCACAGGCCGCGCGCGTCGAGCAGCATGCCTTCGGCGATCGTCACGTTGGCGGCCAGCTCGGGCTTGAGCGGCGCCGCGAGGCTGTCGAACCAGCCCAGGCTCGCGCTCCACTTCTGGAACACGTTGCCCAGCGCGATGCCGCCGCCGCGCGCCTGCAGGTCGGCATCGACCCGCACCTGCGTGGCATGCAGCGCGATGTCGCCGCCCGGCGCCACGCGCACCGCCTCGCGCACCGCGATCGCGTCCTTGGCATGCACGCGCAGCGCGCCGAGCTCGAGCGCGTCGAGCCAGCCGGCGTCGAGGTGGATGTCCTGCCCCTCCTCCACCGCGCCGCCGATGGCGATGCGTTGCGCCACCGCGTCTTCCATGGAGCGCAGCGCCTCGGTCGCCTTGTCGTAGACCGGCGTCTGCCTGCCGACGATGAGCTGTCCGCGCAGCGCCACCGCGGTCTGCGCCTGGCGGTAGCCGTCGAATGACTTGTCGCGTGCCTGCGTCTGGCCCTGGCCCTGGAAGGCGCTGGTGTCGATGTCGCCCTCGAGCTGAGCCTTGGCCGTGGCCACCACCAGCCGGCCCGCGTCGCGGCCCACCGTGTAGCCGTTCTCCAGCCGCTCCCTGGCGCCGATCAGCGGGTTGTAGAAAGCGTCGGTCACGCCCCAGCGCTTGTGCTCCGATTCGAAGCCCTTGTAGAGGCCGGTGTAGAGCAGGTCGCCGGGCGCGCGCGAGGCTTCGTAGAGCCGGCCGTCCGAGCCCTTGAGCCAGGTCTGGCGGATCTTGCCGGTCTGCACGTCGAGCGTGCCGCCCGCGAGGTTGATGCTCGAGCCCTTGTCGGTGCGCAGCTCGCCGCCGCCGAACTGCACCGTGCCGCCCTGCGCCGACCATTCGCCGATGCCGTGGCCCGCGATGCCCAGGTAGCCGCCGACCTCGAGCAGGCCGCCCGCCGTGTACCAGCGGTCGGTCTCGTAGCCGTTGGTGCCCGCGGGCACGCGCACCAGGTAGCGGCGGTCGAGCCAGATGTTGTTGTTGAACAGCGCGCGGCCGTCGCGGTTGCGCGGCGCGTCGCGCTGCTCGTTGCCCTGCACGTTGATCTCGACGTTGTTGGCCTCCATCGCCACGCGCACGCCGACCGCGCCCGCCACGTCGATGCGCGCGCCTTCGCGCACGCTGCTGCGCTTCGTGGCATCGACCAACACCTGGCCGCCGGTGGCCAGCGTGAGCGAGTCGCCGAGGAACTCGACCTCGCCGCCGCTGGCGATGCGCACCAGCGACTGGTCGCGCCGGTGCGCGACGCCGTCGCCGGCCTTGTCCGAGTCCTTGATCATCGCGTTGCGCTGCACGTCGAGCGCGGTGGTCGCGCTCTCGTCGAGCAGGATCGCGGTCACGCTGCCGGCCTCGAGCGTCACCTTGCCCGCGGCATCGGCCGTGTCGTTGAGCAGATGCACCGTGCCGCGCGTGTGGACCGAGGTGGTCGACACCGCCACGCCCTGCTGGCGCACGTCGCGGCCCGTGAGCGTGATGTCGCCCTGCTCCGCCTGCAGCAGACCGGTGTTGCGCACCAGCCCGGCGGCGCTGCCCTCGAGGCGCAGCGGCACGACGGTGTTGCCGCGCGTGGTCGAGGCCTGGTTCTCGTCGGTGCCCAGGCCCTTGCGGATCACGAAGGCATCGCCCGCGGCCAGCATGACCTGGCCGTTGGGCGTGCTGATCTGGCCGTGGTTGTGTGCCTCGCGGCCGGCCAGCAGCACGTAGCCGCCGGCCTCGGTCACCGTCTCGGGGCGGCGCGTCGCGATGCGCGCGCCGGCCTCGACCACCACGTCGCCCGTGGCCGCGCCATGGCTGAAGCTGTTGGCCGTGGTCTGCAGGTCGTTGGCCAGGCTCGGGATGAACTTGGTGCCCTGGGCCTCGCTGTAGATCCCCTTCCTGAACTGCGCATCGCTCATGCCGACGGCCGAGGCCACCAGGTTGCGCGTGTCGACCTGGCTGCTGCCGCTGAACACGATGCCGTTGCGGTTGACCACCATCACCGTGCCGTCGGCCTGGATCCGGCCCTGGATCTGCGAAGGCCGCGCCTGCGGATCGTTGACCCGGTTGAGCACGGCCCAGCTCGGCTGCTGCTCGAACTTCAGCGTGGTGTTGCGCCCGACGTTGAAGGTCTCCCAGTTGAGGATCGCCTGCGGCGCGGTCTGCGCGACGGTCACCTGCGTCTGGCCGCCGCTGCGCGTTTCCACCGGCGCGTTGGCGTTGGCCCAGCCGGCCGTGAGGCTGGCCGTGTCCACGCGCAGGCCGCCCTCGGCCAGGCCGTCGGGCACGCCCTGGCCGCTGGCGATGGCCGCGCGCCGCGCCGCTTCCTGCGCGGCCTGCTGCGCCGCGATGCCGCGCGCCGCGAGGTTCAGGTTGCCGATCGAGCGCTGCAGCTGCTCGCCCGCGCGCTGCTGCTGCGCCTGCGGGCTCACCAGCGCCGAGGCCGGCATGCCGTTGGGCAGCCGGCCGGTCGCCTGCGCGGTGCTCTGCGCCATGTTCTTCTGCGCCATCCAGCCGGCGCTGAAGGCGCGCTGCGCCTGCGCGGCGGGCACCGTGGCGCCCGCGGCCAGCATCAGCGCGATGGCATGCACCAGCGGCCGCAGCCGGGTCTGGGGCGTGAGGAAAAAGGGGCTGCTCTCGTGGCGCCGGGTCACCGTGCTGCTGCGTTGCATGCGGACTTCCATGGGTTCGTGTTGCGTTGCTCGATCGATGCCGCGAGGCCCGCGGCCTCGTGGTCTACCGAGCTATGACAGCGAAGCCGCGACGCGACTGCACCATGTCACGAAAACTTCACGAACCCGGCGCGCCACCCGGCGCTCAGGCGCTGGCCAGGCCCAGCAGCACGATGCCGCCCGGCAGCTGCGTGAGCTCGGCGCCATAGACGTCGCGCACCAGGAAGGCCACGTCGTCGAGCCGGTCGATCGAGAAGCTGGCCTGCACCCTGGTGCGCCCCAGCGCCGCGTTGGTGATCAGCAGCCGGCCATGGCGGTAGCGGTTGACCTCGGCCACCACCTCCGACAGCGGCACCCGGTCGAACACCAGCTGGCGCCGGCGCCAGGCGCTGACCGCGCCGGTGTCGACCGCCGCGACCGTGCCCAGGCCGGCCGCGCTCCAGCGCAGCTGGCGCCCTTCTTCGAGCCGCACGCGCTGCGTGCCGCGCGCCACCTCGACCTGGCCCGACAGGCAGGTCACGCAGACCTCGCCGTCGAGGTTGCGCAGGTTGAAGCGCGCGCGCTGCGCCGACACCGTGCCGCCCGCGGCCGTGACCATGAAGCGCGCGCCGGCCAGGGCCGCGTTGTCGAACTCGGCCTCGCCGGCCACCAGCTCGACGCTGTCGCCCCCGCCGCCATCGCCCACCGCGCGGCGCAGGTTCACGCGCGTGCGCGTGTTGAGCTGCAGCACCACGCCGTTGGCCACGTGCACCTCGCGCTGCTCGCCGGTGGCGGTGCTGTAGTCGGCGTTCCAGTCGGACACCGGCGACCAGAGCCCGAGCGGCGGCGACACCGCGAGGTAGGCGACCGAGGCCGCCACCGCGCCGCCGAGCCAGGCGCGGCGGCCCGGCGACGGCAGCCGGTGGCGCACGGCGCGCTCTTCCTGCCGGCGCAGCTGCAGCCCGGCCGGCGCCATCGCGCGCCAGACCTCGCGCGCCTGCGCGAAGGCCTGCGCGTGCGCGCGGCTGCGCGCGCACCAGGCCTTGAAGGCGCGCGCGTCGTCCTCGTTCGCCTGGCCCGAGGCCAGACGCACCGCCCAGGCCTGGGCTTCGCGTTGCAGGGTCTTCATCGCGTCGGGATCTCCGGGTTCGTCGAAGGGCGCGGCTTCATCGTTGTCAGCCTTCATCTTGCTTCGACTGTTTTCCGGCGCCAGGACCGAAGCGCTGGATGAAATCCCGGCCCAATCGCTCGCAGCAATGCTCGAGGCCCGCGCGCAGCTCCTTCTCGACCGTGCGCACCGAGACGCCGTAGCGCGTGGCGATGTCCTTGTGCGGCATCTCGTCCACGCGCGCGGCCAGCACGATCGCCTTGCGCCGGCGCGGCAGCTCGGCCAGCGCGCGCTCGAGCGCCACGAGCTGGTCGCGCGCCTCGGCGCCGCGTGCCGGGTCGGCCATCTCGTCGGCCATGTCGTAGAGCGCCTCGACCTCGCCCACGCTCAGCAGGCGTGCGTTGCTCTTGCGCTGGTCCTCGGCCACGTTGAGCGCGATGCGGAACAGGTAGGCCGAGGGATAGCGCACCTCGCTGCGCACGGTGCTGTTCTCCACCCGCAGGAAGGTTTCCTGCAGCGCGTCGTTGGCCAGGTCCTCCGAGCCCAGCCGCATGTGCAGGTGCTTGCGGAACTGGGCGTAGCGCGCGAGGAACAGCGTCCGCAGCGCGGCCTTGAAGCGATCGGGCATCGGCGCTCCCTCAGCCCGCGCGGGCTCCGTCGCGCCGATGGGGCCGGCAATCGCGCGCCGGGTCGGTGCGCGGCGTCAGCAGGATCGTGATCGGCTGCCGCAGCGTCGGCGGCGGTGCATCCACCACCAGATCGCGCAGGCTGCGCAGCACGCGCGCGTCGCGCTCCCGCTGGCCGCTGCCCTCGAGCACCCGGATGTCGCGCACCGTGCCGTCGGCGCCGATCCACAACTGCACGCCGAGGCGGTAGCGGCCGAAGGCATCGGGTTGCTCGATGCACAGCACGCGCGTGATCGAGGATTGCAGCGGGGCCGCATAGGCGCGCAGCTCGGCGGCGGCTTCGTCGCTGCCGACGGGGGCCTCGTCGCGCGGGGCGGCCGGCGCGTTCGCCTCCGCCTCGAACTCGGGCACCAGCGTGAACGACTGTTCGCCGACATAGCGCGCCACCAGGCCCGAGCCCGTGAGCAATTGCCGCAGCGCCTCGCGCGGCGCGAGGCGCCCTTGCACCGACGCAGCGTCGCGGCCCGCGGTCAGGCTGCTGCTGACCAGCACCGAATGGCCGGTGATGCGCGCGAACTCGGCCAGCGCGTCCTGCAGCGGTTGCGCCCGAAGGTCGAAGTTCAGCGCGCCGGCCGCTTCGCGCGGACCGGGCAGTTGCGCGTGCGCGAAGCGCGCGCCCATCATCAGCAGCACGACGAGGCACCAGGACAGCGACAGGGCACTGCCCGAGGCGGAAGCACGTGTCATGAGGCGGAGGAAGAAGGCAGGAAAAGTGCTGCGGGGAGAAAGTGGGCGATGGGCGCGGCCGTCCGCCTCGCGGCCTGGATCGATGTTCGCGGCCTGAGGCTATTCGGCTGACATGACCGACCCATGACAGGCACCGCGCACCCGGGTTCGCGACATCGCGGCGACTTGTGGGCGGTCTAGTCTGGCGGGTTCATCTTCTCGGGAAAGCGGAGACCTCGATGCGCGCAGCCTGCTTCTGGATCGCGATGCTGGTCGGCTCAGGTGCCATGGCGCAGGAAGCCGCGCCGGCCAATCCGTGCGTCGAGGTCACGGTGAACGGCGAACGCGCGCCCTCCTACGACTGCCTGACGCAGAAGATGCGCCCGCCGGCGTCGGCGCCGCGCGACGCCGACGGCGTGCCGCAGCTGGCCTCGGAAGCGATCGCCAACCGGCCCTCGAACCAGCTCGGCCTGTTCAACCGCGCGGCCACCAGCACCCGCATGGGCAATACCTTCGGCACCTCGGTGTATCCGCAGCGGCCGCCGCCGGTGGCGCCGGTGTCGCCGTTGGTGCCGGGGCGTTGACGGAACGAGGCTGCGCGGTGGTGCCGACCGCCGCCGCGACTTCAATCGCCCGCACGCGCGGCGGCGAACTGGCGTTTCAAGGCTTCGCGGGCCCTGCGCGCCGCCTCGGCATCGACCTGTGCCTCGAGCACCTCGCACAGCGCTTCGAGCTGCGCCGCGCCGAGCCCGACATTCATCGCGATGCGCATGTGGGCCTGCAGCTGCGACTCGACGCCCGCGAGCGCCGCCAGCATGCCGACGGTGGCGAGCTCGCGGCTTTGCCAGTCGAGGTTGTCGCGCTCGAACAGATCGCCGAACAGGTGGGTCTTGAGGAACTCGTCGATCGCCGGGGCGAAGTCGAACAGCGGGCCCCGGACCGGCGCGCCCGAGAGCTTCGTCTGGTTGGCCGTGCCGGCCGCGAGCAAGGCGTCGCCCTGCGCAGCGGGCCGCGACGGCAGCGGCCCTTCGCGGTCCCGCACGCCGCGCTGCCGGCGCGCCTCGAGCACCTTCATCAACTCGCCCAGTGCATTGAGGCTGCGCGGAAAGCCCGCATAGGCGTAGACCTGCACCAGGATCTCCTTGAGCTCGTTGACGCTCAGGTCGGCATCGAGACCCCGCTGCAGCGCGGCATGAAGGCGCCCGATGTCGCCGCTCGCGGCGAAGGCCGCGATGGGAACGATCGCCTGCTGGCGCGCTGACAGGGATTCGGTTGCGACGGGCGCGGCGTTCGTGGGCGCGGCCTGGCAGGCGGCGGCGGCGAGGCCCAGCACGGACGCGAGTGCGGTCCTGCGGGACCGGTCAACGCTGGGGGTACTGCGCATCGGACACCTTCTCGAGCCATTCGACGTTCCTGCCGTCGACCGTGCCGGTGACGGCCAGATGCGTCATCGCGGTGCCCGGCGCCGCGCCGTGCCAGTGCTTGACGCCTGGCGGGCACCAGACGACGTCGCCGGGCCGGATCTCCTGCACCGGCTTGCCCCACTCCTGGGTCAGGCCGACACCCGAGGTCACGACCAGACGCTGCCCGGCCGGGTGCGTGTGCCAGGCCGAGCGCGCGCCGGGCTCGAAGGTGACGAGCCCGCCGGATGCGTTGAGGCTGTCGCTGGCCGGCCAGACCGGATCGATGCGCACGCGGCCGGTGAAGTACTCGGCGGGACCGGCGACCGAGGCCTGGCTGCCGGCGCGCGCGATCTGCTGAGCCTGGGCACCGGCCGGAGCGTTCTCGACGGCGCCGGCGCTCAGGCCGTGGAGTGCCGCCAGGCAGAAGGCGGCTCGGAGGGGACGATGACACATGGGGAGTTCCTGGAAATGGACCGATGCCCGAACTCTAGGAAGCGAGCCATTGGTTGAGAAGACTGCAAAATCGGGATGCACTTGTGAACTCAGCTCACCAATTCGTCCGTGACCATCGAGAACCTCAACGACCTCCAGGCCTTCGTCGTCGTCGCGCGCGAACGCAGCTTCACGCGCGCGGCCGCGCAGATGGGCGTCTCGCGCTCGGCGCTCAGCCATTCGATGCTGGCACTCGAGTCCCGGCTCGGCGTGCGCCTGCTGACGCGCACCACGCGCAGCGTCTCGGTGACCGATGCCGGCGCGCGGCTGCTGGACACGCTGGCGCCGCGGCTGCGGGAGATCGCGCAGGAACTCGATTCGCTGAGCGCGATGCGCGACAAGCCGGCCGGCACGGTGCGCATCACGGCGCACGACCATGCCATTGCCACGGCCCTGTGGCCGCGGCTGCTGCCGCTGCTCCAGGCGCATCCCGACATCGAGATCGAGTTCAGTGTGGACTACGCGATGACCGACATCGCGGCCCAGCGCTTCGATGCGGGCGTGCGCCTGGGCAGCAGCGTCGACAAGGACATGGTGGCCGTGGCGATCGCACCGCCGCTGCGCATGGCGGTGGCCGCCTCCCCCGGCTACCTGGCCGGGAAGTCGCTGCCGCTGGTGCCCGGCGACCTCACGGGGCACCGCTGCGTGAACCTGCGGCTGGCCACGCATGGCGGTCTGTACGCGTGGGATTTCGAGAAGGACGGCGAGGCGCTCAGCGTCCGGGTGCGCGGACAGGCGACCTTCAACAACACCTACTTGATGCTGCAGGCGGCGCTGGACGGCATGGGCTTCGCCTGCGTGCCCTTCGACCTCATGGCGCCCCACATCGCGCAGGGAACGCTGGTGCCGGTGCTGCAGGACTGGTGGCCGACCTTTCCCGGCTATCACCTCTACCACGCCAACCGCCGCCAGCTGTCGCCGGCGCTGGCACTGGTGATCGAAGCCCTGCGCTACCGGGCGCCGCGCGCGGACTGATGCCGCGCGAGCGCTTCAGCCCAGCCTGCGCCGGCCGCGCAGGCGCTCGTAGCGATAGACCCGAAAGCCCTCGTCCTGCACGAAGCCCACGGGCTCCCAGCCGCGCGTCAGCGCGCAGTCGGTGATCTGCGCCATCTGCACGCCGAGGTAGTCCTGCAGCGCGTCGTCGACCGCGAGCTCGAACTTGCGCAGCTCGCGGTCCAGCGCCTCGATGGCCGCGATCGCGGCCTCGACGCTGGCGAACGGGCGGCGCCGCGCCAGGCCGAGGCCGGGCATCGGCGGCGGTGCCTCGCGCCGCGGCTTGGGACCGAAGTCCACGCTGATGCCGCCCTCGACGCTGTCGAGGCTGCCCATCAGCGTCACGTGGCCCATGATGTTCACGCCATGAATCCCACGTCGCGCGGGTACGCGATGCCGTTGGCCGTGCGCCCGAAATTCTTGAGGTTCGGCAGGATCCCGTCGAGCTGGCTGTCGGGCACGCCGAACCAGCGCGCGAGCGTGGCGGCGTACTGGTCGACCGAGGTGGTGGGCAGCAGCCGGCCCTGGCCCACGTGCCACTGGTCGGCATCGGCCGTGCTGTCGCCGATGCTCACGGGCGGCGGGGTGCCGTAGATCGCCCTGCCCTTGACCGCGCCGCCGACCATGAAGTGGTGGCCGCCCCAGCCGTGGTCGGAGCCGTCGCTGTTGTACGAGAGCGTGCGGCCGAAGTCCGAGGCGGTGAAGGCCGTGACCTGGTTGGCCAGGCCCAGCGTCGCCATCTGCCGGTGGAAGGCGGTCATCGCGTCGGACAGCCGCTGCATCAGGCCGGGCTGGTTGGCGATCAGGCTGTCGTGCAGGTCGAAGCCGCCCATCGAGACGAAGAAGACCTGGCGCTTCACGCCCAGCGAGGCGCGGCCGCGGATCAGGCGCGCGACCATCCTGAGCTGGCTCGCGAGGCCGTTGTTGGCCGGGAAGGCGCCGGCCGGAAAGTCGCTCTGGATGGCGGTCGTGACCTGGCCCTCGGCCTTGACCGCGCGCCGGATCACCTTGCTGTATTCCTCCTCGAGCGTGTGGCCGCGCGACTGCTGCGCGAGCTGCTGCATCGCGGCCTTGACGGTGTCGGAGCCGAACAGGTTGCCGGTGTTGTTGCCCACGCTGTAGATGCGCACCGCGCCGCCGGTGCCGACCTGGTACTGCAGCGCCTGGTCGCCCGAGAGGAACACCGCGTTGCCCGCGACCGACATGCAGGTGAACAGCGAGCCGGTGTTGCCCGAGAGCACGAGGTCGCCGATGTTGCCGCCCCAGCCCACGGTCGAGCCCTCGGGCGAGGACGACTGCCAGACCGACTGCTGGTCGTTGTGCGAGAACAGCTTGGGCGGCACCGGCCAGGCCTTGCGGTTGCCGCTGTCGTACTGGGCGCGCGTGATCGGCGCGATCAGCGGGCCGACGTTGAGCTGCACCGCGACCTTGCCCTCGTTGTGGAACAGGTCGGCCAGGGCGGTCATCGACGGATGCAGCGCGTACTGGCGTCCGCCCGGCAATGCCTGCGTGGGCGCGAGCAAGGTGGGCAGCAGTTGGGCGCGCGCGATCGCGATGCCGCCGCCGGCGTCGCCGTTGCCGCCGCGGATCTGGCTGTACTTGCCGTAGCTGTCGGTGTCGTAGGTGACGACCGTGTTGGCGTAGTCGTTGCCGCCGTAGAGGAAGACGCAGACCAGCGCCTTGTAGTCGTCGCCGGGCGCGGCCTGGGCCGCGGCCTCGCCCATGGTCGCGAGGTTGAGCGCGAACGGCAGCGCGGTGCCGGCCATCGCGAGCTGGCCCGAGCGGCGCAGGAAGGCGCGCCGGGTGTGGCGCGCGGGATCGATCAGATGCATGGGCGCCGCTCCTGGCTGGTCTTCGTCATCGGGGTCGTGGATTTCATTTCTGCACCAGGTATTCGGGCGCGCCCATCACCAGCATCACGGCCGCGTAGACGCGGTTGAGCCGCGCGGCCTCGTTGCTGTTGGCGTTGAGCGCGGGCGTGGCGAGCGCGTTGACGATCAGGTTCACGGTGGCGCTCGAGAGCTGGTTGCCGGTCAAGAGCAGGTTGAGCCGCTTCACCAGCGCCGCGGGATCGAGCGCCAGCGCCTTCTCGGCCGTGTAGGCGGCACGCACGTCGCCGTTGTCGATGCCGTAGGGCAGCGCGTTCTGCAGGAAGTTGAGGTAGCCGCCCACGCTGGACTCGTTGACGATCTGGAACTCGGGCGCCACCAGCTTGCGCTCGGCGATGGCGGTGGCCGGCGGCACGTAGCCTGGCCGGAAGTAGTTGAAGACCGAGGGCGAGCGCAGCGGGCTCTGGCCCAGGCCGTAGCTGGCATTGCTCTGGTCGCCGATGCGCCAGGTGCCTTTAGTGGAACTCACGCCGAAGCTGCGGCCCCATTGCGCCAGCCGCAGCATCGGCTCGCGCAGGCGGCCGAAGTCGGGGTCGGCGAGGCCGGCCGGCGCGCGCGCCTCGTCGTCGATCAGCACGGCGGCGAACACCGCCTTCATGTCGCCGCGCACGCCCGCGCCGTTGTTGGCGAAGGCCGCGGCCACGCGCTTCACGTAGGCCGGGCTCGGGTTGCTCGTGACCAGCCGCTGGATCAGCTGCCGGCCGATGAAGGGGCCGACGTTGGGATGGTTGAACAGCGTGTCGAGCGCGATCTTGAGCGCGGCGGCGCCGGGCGTGTTGGCGGGCACGGAGGCGCCGAGGAACTTCGCCTCGAGCATCGAGTGGCGGCTCGCGATCAGCACCATCGGCCGCGTGGTCCAGTCCCGGGTCTCGACGGTGTAGCTGGCGCCGGGCGGGCGAAAGCCGTTCTCCTCGGCGGGCTTGATGTCGAGGTCGTAGCCGGTGAAGACGCGCGCGAGCTGGGTCACGTCGTTCTGCGTGTAGCTGTCGAGCGGCTGGCCGTCGGCACCGGTCTTCGGCGTGCCGTCGGCCTCGAGCTGCTGCAGGCCGATGCTCATGAGCTGCATGACCTCGCGCGCGTAGTTCTCGTCGGGCTGGCGGCCGCGGTTGTTCTCCTTCTGGTTGCCGCGCGTGTTGAGGTAGAAGCCCATCGCGGGATTGAGCGTCACGGCCTCGAGCAGCTGGCGGAAGTTGCCGGTGGCGCCGGCGGCCAGCGTGTCCCAGTACTGGGCCATCATGTGCGTCGGCCAGCTCGAGCCGATGTCGTTGGCCGAGACCACGAAGATCTCGCTGAGCGCGAGCGCCATGCGCTTGCGCACCGCGTCGCCCGACAGCATGAGCTGGCGCCAGACGGTGGCGTCGACGTCGGTGCCGTTGTAGGGCTGGCTCTCGACCCATTCCCAGGCAGTCTGCGTGCGCGGCGCGCTGAACTGCTGTTCGAGCCAGGGCAGGTAGCCGAGGCTGCGCACCGCGGCGATCTCGGGCTCGGAGGCCGAGAACTGCGCCTGCAGCAGGAAGCGCGCGGCTTCGGCGTCGCTCTTGGCCTGCAGGTAGTGGTAGGGGCCGGTGTCGGCCGGCGTGGCCGGATCGGGCTGCGGGTTGCCGCCGCCCGCGCCGGGGAAGATGCCGCCACCCGCGCCACCGCCGCCGCCTCCTCCGCCGCCGCCACAGGCCGCGATCAGCGCCGGCATGGCGAACAGCGCCAGGCCCTTCAGCGCCTTGGCCGATCCCTCGTGGGCGGGCGTGCCGCCGCTTTCCTTCGGCCGCGCCAGCGGCGCATCCATCTCATGAGCCGCTGCCTGCTGGGCGGCTTCTTCCGTATCGAACATGACCCTCGCTCCTGCGGCGCCCGCGCGCCGATGCGAGTCAGGAGGCAAGGGTCATGCCCTACTGTTTTCCGTGGAATGAAGGCCCGGGAACGACGGACTTTCGACTAGAACTGTGAACTTGTGTGACTTTTTCGTCGTCCAAGAAACACAATTTGACAATTCCTGTCGTGAATTGTCTTCAGTGCGCGACCCGGCGGACACCGAGCGCGTCAGTCGTCGTCGCCGTCGTCGTTCGGCGCGCGGTACGGGTAGCCCGGGCCGTAATAGGGCCGGCCCGGCGGCGGCGCGATCAGCGGTGCCGGCCGGTAGTACACGGGCGGCGGCGGGCGGTAATACACCGGCGGGGGCGGCGCGTAATAGATCGGTGCCGGCTCGTAGTAGACCGGCGGCGGCGCGTAGTAAGGCGGCGGATAGCCCGCGCCGGGCGTGCCGATCTCGATCGACCAGTGGCCGCGCGCGTTCGCGGCACCGGCGGCGAACAGCGAGCCGAACGCCACGGCGGCGAGCGCGGCGAGGTGCAGGCCGCGCGACGAGGAAGAAGAAGGCTTGAGGTTCACTGGGGGCTCCCGGTCCAGGCTGGCTGGCTGGCAACGACCGCGACGGCGGTCCGATGCACGAGCAACGCCCTGCCCCCGCGCGCCGTGCACGCCCGGCCACGGCTTCTGGTAGCCAAACGTGACGGCGCCGGCGCCGCTCAGCCGACCGCGCGGCGCGACAGCAGCACGTCGCCGCCCATGGTGTTGAAGGCGATGGTCGGCGCGCTGAAATCGCTGAGCGGCGCACCGAGCCCGATCTCGCCGCTGCCGTGCAGTACGCATTCCTCGCGCCGCAGCGCGATCTCGCTGCTGGGCCCGGCATTGCCGTGGAAGCGCACCCAGGTGCCGTAGGTGCTGAGGTCGATCAGCACGCAGCTGCCGTGCCGCAGCTCGATGCGCGCATGCAGGCGCGACACACGCGGGTCGTTGACCACAAACTGCGCGTCGTCGACGCGGCCCAGGTGGATCGGCAACTGCTCGGTGCGGAACATCGAGCGCACGTCGAGCCAGCTCAGCTCGATCTGGCCGAAGTTCGAATCGGCATGGCGCCCCGCCATCAGCGCGGCCGGCACGGTCAGCGAGGCACTGAGGTCTTCCTGCCAGTCGATGCGGTGCACCACCGAGAGCTCGCTGCGGCCGCGGATGTTGATCGGGCCGAGGTCGCGGTGATGGACCGCGCCCTCGCGCAACTGGACGATCACCGACTCGGTGGCCCAGATCTGGCTCGGCCCCGCGAGGTCGCTGAGCCGCGACGCCAGGTTGACCGCGTCGCCGAAGCAGTCGCCGTCGACCTCGAGCACCTCGCCGCTGGCCACGCCGATCTGCAGTTCCATGCGCAGCGGCGCGGGCCACGCCAGCAGGCGCTTCTGGTGCTGGCGCTGCAGCTCGATCACCGACTGGATCGCGCCCGCGCCCTCGGCGAACAGCGCGAACACGCCATCGCCCAGCGACTTGACCACCCGCCCGCCATGCTTCTCGCAGACCGCCCCGATCCATTGGGTCAGGCGCGTCACCGTCTCGGTGGCCCGGGCATTGCCCATGGCCTCGAAGACCCGGGTACTGCCGGTCAGGTCCGCGAACACCACCGTGGAGTTGACAACCATGTTCTGAATCCGGCCTCACCGCCGTTGTTTTGTGTTTCTCTATCTCTGCCCGGACACGGAGAACGCCGAAATCCAGTCATCCCTGGACGGGTTTGTACCGTCAAATCCTTCACCCAGTCGCACTATTCTGAAGAGGAAGCGTAAGGCGTCGGACAAATACTGTGAGCTCTGTAGGAATAATCCTGCATTTGAATTAATACTTAAGAAAAACACTCTTCAGTTTTTGCTCGAACTGCGACGTAAAGTGTGTTGTTTTCGAACAAGAAACACTGTTCCACAACTTGTGTCTTGCTCAGCGCCCGATTAAGGTAACCGTCAATCCTGTTCTCGGTGTTACGTAACTCGCCATGACGATCATCCGCCGCCTGCTTCGTCTGCTGCACCTGTCGGGTGCCGGCAACGCACGCACCAAGGATCAGCAGCTCGGCCGCATCCGCAGCGCGATGCTGTCGCTGCTGCCCTCGCAAGGTGGCCACTCGGTGCAGCGCGTGAGCCAGCGCGTGCGCTTCGCGGCCGATGTCGAAACCCTCTGGTACCTGCGTCAGGACGTGATGACCGCGCTGAGCGCGATCGACGGCGAGACCGCCGCGCGCCGCAAGATGAAGGGCATCAACAGCATGTTCGAAGGCGGACTGCCGGGATCGATGGGACCGCGCGCGCACCAGCGCATTCCCCACCACTGATGTAACGGACGGCAGGCGGTCGCGAGCTGCCTGGCGTTCGCTTCGAGGCGGCCTCCGGGCCGCCTTTTTTTTGGCGCGCGCGGCGCCTAGTGCGCGTGGCCGTGGTGCGAGTGAGCGCCGTGCGCGTCGCCGTGATCGTGATCGTGGCCCTGCGCGTGCGGCCTGGCGCCGCCGTGCGGGTGATGGCCCCACACCATGAACACGTCGCGCCCGTCGGCCGCGAGTTCGACCTTCGCGCCCACCGGCAGCAGCACCTTGGTCGGCACGTGGCCGAACGGCAGGCCCGCGATCACCTGCACCTTGCGCAGCTGCGCGCGCAGCCGGTCGATCACGGTGTCGAGGCCGAAGCCGCGGTCGTAGCCCGGCACCTTGCGCATGCCGGTGAACTGGCCGAAGACGATGGCGCGCTGGCGGCCGAGCACGCCGGCCATGCGCAGCTGCTCGAGCATGCGCTCGATGCGGTACGGGTGCTCGTTGGTGTCCTCGATGAACAGCACGCCCTGGTCGACCGCCGGGAAGTACGGCGTGCCGAGCAGGCTGGTCAGCACGCAGAGGTTGCCGCCCCACAGCACGGCGTCGTGCACGGGCTTGAACTTGAGCGCCGCGTCGCGCACCGGCATGCGCCAGCCCGTGCCCTCGCCCTGCCCGCTCGCGAGGTCGTCGAAGCAGGCTTCCATGATGTCGTCGGGCCCGGCCTCGGCGCCGAAGTCCTCGCCCACCGCGGGGCCGGCCCAGGTCACGGCGCCGGTCTTCGCGAGCAGCGCGTTCTGCAGCGCGGTGAAGTCGCTGAGGCCGACGAATTCGGTGCCGCGCTCGATGGCCTTGGCCAACTTCTTGAACGGCACGCCGTCGAGGATGCGCGTGAGCCCGTAGCCGCCGCGCGCGATCAGCGCGATGTCGGCCCCGCTCGCGGCCGCGCGGCCGATGGCCGCGAGGCGGGTCGCGTCGTCGCCGGCGAAGCGCTGGTGGAAGGACAGCGCGGCCTCGTCGACCTCGACCTCGTGGCCCAGGGCCTTGAGGCGCGCCACGCCGCGCCGGAACGCGGCCTTGTCGCGCACCGCGCTGGAGGGGGAATAGATGTAGATGTGCTTGTTGCTCACGGCGTCGAGTATCCCATCGCGGCCCGCGCCGCCTCGGCCAATGCCAGCGCCTGCGCGCGGTCCGGGCCCGAGGACCGGGCCAACGGGCCGAGCGCGCGCAGCGCGGCTTCGAAGCCGCGGTCGGGGAACGGCGCGCGCCAGGCCTCGCGCACGCGCTCGCCGCCTTCGGGCGCGGCCAGCAGCGCCGCGAAGCGGCCCGTGGGCGCGGCCGCATGCAGCGCCGCCGCCAGGTCCGCGCCGGCCTGCGAATGCACGAGCACCATCGGCGCGGGCGGCAACCGGTCCAGCCATTCGAGCAGCAGGTCGCGATGCCATTCGAGGCTGTGCGCGGCCTCGCGCTTGGGCTTGTCGCTCTTGCCGAAGCCGATCAGGTCGGGAATCAGCACGCGCAGCCCGGGCAGGCCCGCGAGATGGCGCAAGGCATAGCCCCATTCGCCAGGACCGTGCAGGCACAGGCAGGCCACGCCGTCGGCCGGCCCTTCGTCGACGTAGTGCAGCCGCCAGCCGCGCTGCGACGACAGGTCCTGCACGTGGTGCGGCGCGAAGGCGTAGTCGGCCAGCGCGGCGAAGCGCTCGGGCGGCGTGCGCAGCGCATCGTCGCGCAGCGGCTGCGCCTGCTCGCGCGCGGCCGTGCGCCGGCGCTGGAAGAAGTCCTGCAGCAGCGCCGCGCAATCGGCCGCCAGCACGCCGCCCTGCACCTGCGTGCGGTGGTTGAGCTGGGGCAGCGCGAACAGGTCGAGCACCGAGCCGGCCGCGCCGGTCTTGGGATCGGCGGCGCCATAGACCACGCGCGCGAGCCGCGCATGCAGCATCGCGCCCGCGCACATCGCGCAGGGCTCGAGCGTGACGAACAGCTCGCAGCCCTCGAGCCGGTAGTTGCGCAGCGCCTCGGCGCCGGCACGCAGCGCGTTGATCTCGGCATGGCCGCTGGGGTCGTGCCCGCCCACGGGCGTGTTGCGGCCGGTGGCGATCACGCGGCCGTCCTTCACCAGCACCGCGCCCACGGGCACCTCGCCGGCCTCGGCCGCGCGCCGCGCCTCGGCCAGCGCGAGCGCCATGAAGCCGTCGTCGGTCAAGGGCTCACTCGTCATCGGGCATCTTGCGTTGCGACTGCTGCATCGCGGCGTCGAGGGCCTGCTTGTACTGGTCCTGCACCTGGCGCGCCTGGTCGCGCACGGGGGCCGACGCCGTCGATCCGTCGGCGGAGACGGGCACCGCCGTGCCGGTGAACTGCTTCTTCGCGACCAGCGCGACGATCGCGAGCGCGATCACGAGGCCGATCAGTCCGAGGCCGCGCATCTCAGCGGCCTTTCGCGCGGGCGGTGGTGTCGACGGAAAGCGGCATGGGCGGAGTCTCGGACGTCAAAAGCCCGATTCTCCCTCGCAACCAGAGCCTGCCCCTCAGCGTTGCGCTCCTAGCGTGTGCGGACGCACACGCGTCGTCGCGCGCCTTTATGGGCAGGCTCTGGCGAGCTTCGCGACCCCTTGAATAGGGTGAACAGGCCCTACCGCGCGCCCGCCGCCTTCAATTGATCGGCCATCGCCGTGTAGCCGCGCGCCACCGCGAGCTGCAGCGGCGTACGCCCCTGCCGGTCGGCCAGCGAGAGATTGGCGCCCGCGCCGATCAGCGCGGCCAGCGTGCGCTGGTGCCGTTCGCCGCCGTCGCCCAGCACCACGGCCTCGATGGTGGCGGTCCAGTGCAGGTTGTTGACGTGGTCGAGCGGCGCGCCGGCGGCGATCAGCTGCCGCACCACCTCGTCGTGGCCCAGGTGCGCGGCCGCGATCAGCGCGGTGCCGTCGTAGCGGCTCGTGACCTGCTTCGCGCTCGCGCCCAGCGACAGCAGCAGCACCAGCGTGGCCGGGTCGTCGGCCACCGCGGCGATGGTCACGGCGTCGTAGCGGTCGTCCTCGAGCACATCGAGCGAGGCGCCGGCCTGCGCCAGCAGGCGGATCGCCTCGCGCTGGCGCGCATGCGTGGCCACCTGCAACGCCGTGCGCCCGCGCGCATCGCGCGCGTCGAGCCGCGCACCGCCCGCGACCAGCGTGCGCAGCCTCGGCAGGTCGCCCTGCCAGGCCGCGCGGTGCAGGCCCTCGTAGGCCTTGGCCTCGGCCACGCTGGGCGCGACCTGGGCCAGGGCCGCGCCCGGCACGCCCGCGGCCAGCGCGAGCGCCAGGCCGGCGGCGAGCCGAAGCGCGCGCGGCGTTCTCATCCCAGCAGGCCCTTGACCTTCTCGAGCGCGGCGTTCGCGCACTGTTCGTCGAGGTGGCCGCCGGGCGCGCCACCCACGCCCACGGCGCCGATCACCTCGTTGCCCGACTTCACTGGCACGCCGCCGCCCAGCAGCAGGAAGCCCGGCAGGTAGACCAGGTTCGCGGCGCCGGGGTTCTTCTGCGCGTTCTCCATCATGGCCTGCGTGGGGCTCTTGGCCGAGGCCGAGGTCCAGGCCTTGCGCTCGCTCGAGGCCAGCGTGTGCGGGCCGGCATTGTCGGCGCGCTGCACGGCGCGCACGGTGCCGGCGCGGTCGACCACGGTGGCGGCCACGTTGTAGCCGTTGGCGGCGCAGGCGGCGACGGCCTCGGCGGCGATCTGGTTGGCCAGCGCGAGCGAGATGTTGCGCTCGGTGCGCACCGCGGCGGGCGCGGCGGTCTGGGCCTGGGCCAGGGTGGAAGCGGCCAGGCCGACGACGGCGGCGGCGAGGGTGGCGAGGCGAAGCGACGAATGCATGAAGGGGTCTCCAGTGAGTGGCGCCGGCCCGTTGCCGGCGGCTGCGCCACTGTAGGAAAGCCGCGCCGGCGCGGCCATTCGTACGGCTGCGGGCCGCGCTCCGTAGTTCTACGGAGCGCTGCTATCGACCAGCAGCGCGTAGCGCCGGATCAGCTGCGCCAGCGAATCGCTCTCGAGCTTGGCGAACAGGTTCGCGCGGTGCGTCTCCACCGTGCGTGGCGACAGCGCGAGCTCGCGCGCGATCTCCTTGTTGGTGAGGCCCGCGACGATGAAGGCCAGCACTTCGCGCTCGCGCTCCGACAGCTGCGCCACCCGCTCGCGCGCGGCCTGGTCGGCCTGCGAACGCTCGCGCGAGCGCACGTGCTGGCGCACCGCCTGCTGCAGCGCCTCGAGCAGTTGCTCGTCGTCGACCGGCTTCTCGAGGAACTCGGCCGCGCCGGCCTTGAAGGCGCGGCGGCACATCTCGACCGTGCCATGGCCGGTCAGCATGATCACGGGCTGGTCCACGCCCTGCGCCACCAGCCGGTCGAGCACCGTGAGCCCGCCGATGCCGGGCATGCGCACGTCGAGCACGATCGCGCCGATGCCGCTGCGGTCGAAGCCCGCGAGGAAGGCCTGCGGATCGGCCCAGGTCTGCACGCGCAGACCCGACGGTGCCGATCAGCAGCGCGAGGCTCTCGCGCACCGCCTGGTCGTCGTCGATCAGGTGCACCAGCGGGGATTGGGGCTGTACGTTCGTCGTCATGGGTTCTGCGCCAGCCGCAGCCGCAAGGTGAAGCGCGCGCCGCGCGGCAATGCATGCGCGGCCTCGAGGCTGCCGCCCATGCCGCTGGCCAGCGTCTCGCTGAGGCTCAGGCCCAGTCCCAGACCGCCTTCGCGCGTGCTGAAGAAGGGTTCGAACAGGCGCTGCAGGGCCTCGGGCGCGATGCCGCGTCCGCTGTCGACGATGGCCAGCATGCCCTCCTCGCCTTGGCGCGCAAGCTCGACCTCGATGCGCCGTTCGCCCGCGGGCACGCCTTCGAGCGCCTGCAGCGCGTTCATCAGCAGGTTGTGCACGATCTGCTCGAGCGCCACCGGCTCGCCGAGCACGCGCAGCGGCGGCTGGGCCGCGGCATCGAAGCGCACCGCGACGCCGCGCTGCTCGAACTCGGGCGCCAGCAGGTGCATCGCATCGCGCACCACCTCGTGCAGCGCCAGCGGGCGCAACTCCCCGCCGGCCTCGGGCCGCTCGATCACGCGCCGCAGCCGCCCCACCACGCCGGCCGCGCGCCGCGCCTGTTCGACTGCCTGGCCCATGGCGCCGCGCGCGGTGGCGATGTCGGGCGGCTCCTCGTCGAGCAGCCGGCGCGCGGCCTGCGCATTCGCGAGCACGGCCGTCAGCGGCTGGTTGAGTTCGTGCGCGAGGCCGGCCGACAGCTCGCCGAGCGCATTGAGCCGCGCGACCTGGCCGAGCCGCAGCAGTTCTTCCGCGCGGCGGCGCGCCACGCGCTGGCGCCGCGCGGTCCACAGGCCCGCGACCAGCAGCGCCATCGCCAGCGTCCACAGCGCGATCGCGCGCCAGGGCAGTTCGGACCAGCCCACCTGGCGCTGCGCGACGAGGTCGAAGGGCTGGCTCGGCGAGGCCAGCACCTTGGTGAAGTCGAAGCGCCAGCCGCCCTCGCCGATGCGCCCCGGCTGCAGCACCAGCTGCTGGCCATCGCGCTGCAGGCTCAGCCGCACCGGACTTTGCTGCGGGTTCATCGGCCAGTCGCGCCAGGGCACGGTGCCCGCGAGGTCGATGGCCAGCGCATAGCTGACCGGGTCGGCGCCGATCGCCAGCAGGTAGCGCCCGTGCGGCAGGTCGAGCGCCGCGTATTCGGCGCGGCGCAGCTCGCGCGAACGCGCCTCGGCCCGCGCCAGCGCCTCGGCCTGCGGCCCCGGCGGCCAGGCCTCGCCGCGCGCGCGCCGCTGCACGCCGAGGATCGACGAATACACCGCGGGGAGCCGCTGCTCGGGCCGGTCGGCCGCGCCGCCGCCACCCGCGGGTTCGAGCAGCGCAAGCGTGGCCAGCACCGCGTCGTACTGCACCACCTGCTGGCTCATCAGGCGGTGCGCGATGCGCGCGTCGGTGTCGAAGGCCTGGTGCAGTCGCTCGATCTCGGCGCGCGCGAGCCAGACCGCGCCCAGGGCCGACAGCGCCAGCCAGGCCAGCCACCATCCGCCGCGGGTGCGCAACCACTGTTTCATGGCGCGGATTGTGCCGGGGAGCGGGAGCGGACAGCCGAACGCAGAGGGCGCGAAGGTTTCGCGAAGGTCGCAGAAGGGACATCCCAAAGAATGGAAATCCTTCTGCGACCTCTGCGCGCTTTTGTATTTCTTCTGCGTTCGGATGTCCGTGTTCGACAGCCTCTCCTGGGCCCGGGCGAGAATGCGCGCCCGAGGCCCCAGTGCAATGCAGGACACCCTTTTCCCCCACCTCCCCGGATCTCCCCCTTCGGCGCCTGCCCCTTCCGCGCCTCCCGCGGCCGATGCTCCGACCCCGAAGAAATCGCGCGGTGGCACCGTGCTGCCGGCGCCGGCCGATCCGGCGCTGGTCGACCTCGCGCTGCAGCTGCCGCCGCAGTTGCGCTTCGGCGGCTCGTCGTGGAACTACCCGGGCTGGGCCGGCCTCGTGTGGGACGGCGAATACGCCGAGGCCGTGCTGTCGAAGAACGGGCTCGCGGCCTATGGCCAGCATCCGCTGTTCCGCAGCGTGAGCCTGGACCGCAACTTCTATCGCGCGCTCACCGCGAGCCAGTACGCGCGCTACGCGGCGATGGTGCCCGACGACTTCCGCTTCGTGGTGAAGGCGCCGAGCGTGGTGACCGATGCCACGGTGCGCGACGAGAGCGGCCGCGGCACGCAGATCAATCCGGCCTTCCTCAGCGCCGACCTCGCGGTGCGCGAGTTCGCCGAGCCCGCGCTGCAGGGCCTGGGCCATCGCATCGGCGCGCTGGTGTTCCAGATGAGCCCGCTGCCGCGGCCGGTGCTGGCCGATGTGCCGCTGCTGCTCGAGCGCATCGCCGCGATGATCGCCGCGCTGCCGGCGCTCGCACCGACCGCGCCCGACGCGGTGGTCGCGGTCGAGGTGCGGGATCCGCAGCTCATGACGCCCGAGTTCGCCGCCATGCTGCGCAGCGTGGGCGCCACCTGGTGCCTGGGGCTGCACGCGAAGATGCCGCCGATCGAGGAGCAGTTGCCGATGCTGCGCGCGCTCTGGCCGCGCCCGCTGGTGTGCCGCTGGAACCTGCACCGGCGCCACGGCCGCTACGGCTACGAGGACGCCGAGAAGCTCTACGGCCCGTTCGACAAGATCGTCGATCCCGATCCCGAGACGCGCCAGGCGCTGGCGCGCGTGATCGCGGGCACCGTGAAGGCCGGGCAGAACGCCTTCGTCACCGTGAGCAACAACGCCGAGGGCTGCGCGCCGCGCACGGTGGCGACGCTGGCGCAGGAAGTGGCCGACCTGCTGCTGCGCTGAATCAGTCGACCGCGACGGTCATCTCGACCTCGACCGTCGCGTTCTTCGGCAGCGCATAGACGCCGACCGCCGTGCGCACATGCACGCCCGCGTCGCCGAACACCTCGTGCAGCAGGTCCGAGGCCGCGTCGGCCACCTCGCTGTGCTGCGTGAAGTCGGCGCTGCACTGCACGAACACGCCCACGCGCAGCACCTGGCGCACCGCGTCGAGCGAGCCGAGCTCGCGGCGCAGGATCGCGAGCGCGCGCAGTGCGCAGATCCGCGCGCCCTCGCGCGCCTGCTCGAGCGACACCGTGTCGCCCGCGCGGCCCGTGACCATCACCGTGGTGCCCACGCGCGGCACCTGGCCGCTGATGTAGAGGGTATGGCCGTCGCGCACGGCCGACGCGTAGTGGCCGCCGACGCGGATCTCGCCCTCGAAGCTGTGGCCGAGCTCGGCGGCGATGCGGTCGGCGGTCTGTTGGCGAAGGGCGGAGGCGGTCATGGGCGGAATTCCAGCGGAGAGAAAAGGCGTCATCTTCGCCGCACCGGCGCGCGGCGAACAGATACAGAGCGCGCGAAAAGAAGCCGCAACAGAGGCCGCGCGCAGGCCCCGGTCCCGGGCCTCGAGGGGCTTGTCGAAGCGCTCGCTTTCACTCGTGCGAGACTCGCCGCTGAAGGAGAGTTACAGATGAATACATTTATATTCGTGATCGTCCTGGCGACCCTCGCCCTGCTCCTGGTCGTGCTGATCGCGCAGAAACGCAACGACAGCCGCAGCGGCTTCGTCGAACGCCCGCGTCCGCGCGCGCCGCTCAACGAACGCCAGCAGGCCATGTACCACCGCCTGGTGCAGACGCTGCCCGACCTCGTGGTGCTGCCGCAGGTGAGCTTCGGCGCCCTGCTCACCGCGCGCACCCGCGCCGCGCGCAGTGGCTTCGGCCGCAAGATCGCCGACTTCGTCATCTGCGACCGCAACTTCGAGGTGGTGGCCGTGGTCGGCCTCGACGAGAAGGCCGGCCGCAAGGAGCGCGCGCTGCGCGAGGCCCACGACGCACTGCTCGTCGATGCCGGCTACCGCGTGCTGCGCTATGCGCGCGTGCCCGACGTGGGCCGCGTCGAGGCCGACTTCGATCCCTCGCTGGCCACGCCACGGCTGCAGATCGGCCCGCGCTTCCTCGAGGCGATGGCGCTCGAGCGGCCGGCCTTCAAGGCCTCGACGCACCAGTGGCATCCGTCGAAGGCCAAGCGCCGGCGCCGCGAGCGAGCGCGCGAGCTGCCCGCCGATCAGCTCTCGAACGCGAGGTAGACCCGGCCGTCCTCGATCTTCACCGGGTAGCTGCGCAGGTCCTCGGTGAGCGGCGCGCACATCGCCTTGCCGCTGCGCACGTCGAAGCGGCCCTGGTGCAGCGGGCACTCGATCTCGTGGCCCTCGAGGAAGCCGTCGCACAGCCGCGCATGGCCGTGGGTGCAGATGTTGTCGGTGGCATGGATGCCGTCCTCGGTGCCGTAGAGCGCGATGTCGCGGCCCTGCACGTCGATGCCGATCACGTCGTCGGCGGGGGACGTCGTCCACCGCCGCGGCGTCGATCCAGGTGATCGTGGTCATGTCGTTCTTCTTTTCTGTCCTGAATGGGTGGTGAGCCCCATCCGTTCGGGCCTAGCTTGGCCTGTCCTGAGCTTGTCGAAGGGCGAAGCCTTGCGCGCCGCTTCGACAAGCTCAGCGCGAACGGTTGGGGGTTTCGCGGCGGGCCTTCCGCGTCAGTCGGGCTTGAGGCCCGTGCGCTCGATCACCGGCTTCCAGCGCCGCAGTTCCTCGCCCATGAACTTCGCCAGCGCCTCGGGCGTGCTGCCCACGGGATCGAAGTAGGCGGTCTGCAGGCGCTTCTGCACCTCGGGGTCCTTGAGCACCGCGGCGATCTCGCGGCTCATGCGCTGCACGATCGCATCGGGCGTGCCCTTGGGCGCCATGTAGGCGAACCACGGCACGGCCTGGATGTCGGGCAGGCCCGATTCGCGCAGGGTCGGCAGCTCGGGCAGCAGCGCAGAGCGCTCGGCCGAGGTCACGGCGATGGCCTTGAGCCGGCCAGCCTTGGCCTGCGGCATCACCGACACCGGCGGCAGGCAGGCGAACTGCACGTCGCCCTGGATGATCGCGGTGACGGCCTGGCCCGACGACGCATAAGGGATATGGACCGCGAAGGACCGGGTCTTGAGCTTGACCAGCTCCACGCCCAGGTGCGAGATCGAGCCGTTGCCGGTCGAGGCGAAGTTGAACTGGCCGGGGTTGCGCTTCAGCGCGTCGAGCCAGCCCTTGACCGCGTCGACGTTCATGCCGTTGGACACCGCGCACACATTGGGCGTGGTGGCCGCGAGCGACACCGGCACCAGGTCCTTGAACGGGTCGTACGGCAGGTTCCTGTAGAGGATGGTGTTGTAGACCAGCGGCGCGTTGACCGAGAGCAGGAAGGTGTAGCCGTCGGGCGCGGCCTTCGAGGCCTGGTCGGTGCCGCTGTTGCCACCCGCGCCGGGCTTGTTCTCCACGATCAGCGGCTGGCCGATGCGCGCGGCGAGCTTGTCGTTGACGATGCGCGCGAGGATGTCGGGCGAGGCGCCCGCGGCGAAGGGCACGATCACGCGCACGGGGCGCTGCGGCCAGTCCTGGGCCTGGGCCGTCATGGCGATGGCGGCCGTGGCCGCGAGCACGAACAGCGTCTTCATGGCCGCGCCTCCACGTCCACCATGCCCAGGTGGTCCTGCTGCTCGCGCGCGATGAAGCCCGCGATCAATGCGCGGTAGGCGGCTTCCACCACCTCGGGATAGGCGCCCTCCTGCTCGGCCAGCGCCCTCACCTTGTCGATCACCTCCTGCTGGCGCCGCGGCGCCGAGACCTGGAAGGCATCGCGCTTGAAGCGCGCCGCGTCCTTCACGTAGCGGCCGCGCTCGGCCAGCAGCGTGACGATCCGGCGGTCGAGCGCGTCGATGTTCTCGCGCACCTCGGCGAGGTTGGCGCACAGCGGCCGGTAGGCCGGGTCGGTGAAGCGGCGCAGCGGCGCGCCGTGGGTCTCGGGTTCTTTGTCCTGCATGGCTCAGATCGGATAGATGATGGAATTCGGGATCATTTCGCTGTCGAACACGCACAGGCGCGACGCGAACTTCAGGCCTTCGGGCGTGGACACCACGCGGTCGATGTAGCGGCCCACGTTGAACACGGTCGAGGGCCCGTCGAGCTTGGTGCGGAACACCGCGTAGTTGGCCTCGCTGCGGATGGCGCCGTCGTCGTCGACACCGTGCACCACCGGCAAGCCGACCACGTGGCGCTGGTAGTACGGGTCGTGGAACAGCGTCTCCTGGATGCCGTAGACGCGGTCTTCCAGCATGCCGCGGCTCTCGAAGGACAGCGTGGCCAGCGGCAGGCCGCGCTCGTGGTTCTCGCGCGGCTGCAGCCGGTAGCTGCACTGCTCGGTGAAGAAGGCCGGCCACAGGCTCCACTGGCCCGAATCGACCGCGTGGGCGTAGGCCGCGTAGAGCCGCGCCAGCTCGAGGTAGGCGGCGGGGTCGAGCTGCTTCATGCGGCCTCCATCACTTCGCGCCAGTAGCGGTACATGCCGCGGATCAGCGTCTCGGTCACCATGTGGTCGGTGTTCTCGACCTCGCGCCCACCGAGCTCGGCCAGCGTGCGGTGGTAGGGCTTCTGCTCGAAGCCCTGCTGCGAGAACTCGATCACCTCGCCGTCGTCGGCCGACACGAAGCCCGCCGGCCCGAACAGGTTGGCCTGCCGCAGGCGGCGCTGCGTCATCTCGGCGCTGTCGTCCTCGAAGCCGAAATGGGTCCAGACGAAATCGAAGGCATCGTGGCCCACGGGCTGGATGTGGCGCGTCGACACGCTGTTGACCTGCTGCTGCAGGATCAGGCTCGGGAACAGCGTCATCATCACCGCGGTCGGCCCGCCCCACCAGGGCTCGGGCACGATGTCGAGGAAGCGCGGGTCCTTGAGCTGCATGCTCTCCTTGAAGCTGGAGACCTGCGTCACCTGCGCGGCCTTGCCCGCGCTGCCGCGCGTGGAGATCATCGCGGCGTGGCGCCCGCGCGCATCCATCTTGAGCTCCGACTTGTTGTCGGCGCGCCAGAGTCCGAAGGTCACGAACCAGGTGTGCAGCAGGCCCGGGTGGTACGGGTCCTTGATGTTCTCCTGCATCAGCTTCCAGTTGCCCGGGATGCGCTGGCGGCTGTAGCCGAGGATGGTGAGCTTGCGGCCGTCGAACAGCCGGTCGAAGTAGCGCAGGATCTCGGGGCCGAGAAAGTCCTCGAAGGATTCGATGTCGTGGTCGAAGGCGGCGAACACCACGCCGCCGCGCCGCGCCACCTTGAGCTTGTTGAGGCCGTTCTCCTCGAGCTTGAAATCCCCCGGCATGCCGCCGTTGACCTTGCCGTCCTGCTTCACGCCGCGGCGGAACGGCACGCCCTGCAGGTCGCCCTTGAGCGAGTAGTTCCATTGGTGGTAGGGGCAGACGAAGTCCTTGCGGTTGCCCTGGCGCTCGCGGCAGAACTGCATGCCGCGGTGCGCGCAGACGTTCTCCACCACGTGGATCTCGCCTTCCATGTCGCGCACCAGGATCACCGAGCGCTCGCCGACGGCGGTGCGCTTGAAGTCGCCGGGGTTCGGGATCTCGGCCTCGAGGCCGACATAGCACCAGTGCTTCTCGTAGAAGAAGCGCTGCAGCTCCTTCCGGTGCAGTTCCTCGTCGGTGTAGGCCTTGAACGGGATGCGGCTGGTCTGCTCGTTCTCCCAGCGCAGCTCGATGGGGAACACGGCTTGCGTTGTCATCGCGGGTCTCCTTGTCTTTCCGGCAATTCTTCAGGTGCCTTGCAGGTAGAAGGCATCGGCATGGATCTGCTCGGGCGCGAGGCCGCGGCCGCGCACCAGTTGCGTCACGGCCTCGACCATCGGCGGCGAGCCGCAGAGGTAGGCGCGCCAGCCCTCGAGGCTGCCGGGCCAGTCGGCGCGGATCGCGTCGGTGATCAGGCCCAGGCGCTGGCCGGCCTCGACCGGGCCGGCGACCACCACCACCTGCACCGTCAGCGCGGATGCAGCGCCTGCAGTTCGCGCAGCTCGGCGAGGCCGTAGACGTCGGCGCCCGAGCGCACGCCGAGATAGAGGTGGATCGACTGCTGCGTGAGCCCGGCCTCGATGGCGCCGCGCACGATCGACAGGATCGGCGCCAGCCCGGTGCCGCCGGCCGCGCAGAGCATCGGCCCGCGGTGCTTCGTGCGCAGGTAGGCGGTGCCCAGCGGCCCGCTGACGCGCACCGCGTCGCCCACGCGCAGCTGCTCGAACACATGCGCGGTGACGCGCCCACCGGGCACGCGGCGCACGTGGAACTCGAGTTCGTCGTCGCGGCCGAGGCCCGCCATCGAGTACGGCCGCGCGAGTCCCGGCGCGAACTGCAGTTGCGCGTACTGGCCCGGCGAGAACTCGAGCGGCTTGTTGGGTTTCAGGCGCAGGCGGCGGATGTCGTGGGTCAGCGTCTCGATGCCGGTGACCGTGGCCTTGAGCACCCGCGCCGGATGCACCACCACCTCGTCGGGCTCGGGGATCTCGATCGCGCAGCTCTCGGTCAGCGTGGCCTGGCAGGCCAGCACGTAGCGCTCGCCCTGGCCGTCGGGGCGGATGGCATCCTGGCCCGCGTCGAGCACCTGGCCCGACACCAGCTTGCAGCGGCAGGTGCCGCAGCGCCCGGCCATGCAGCTGTACGACACCGGCACATGGTGCTCGCGCAGCACCTCGAGCAGGTTCGCGCCGGGGCGGACCTCGAGCGTGCGGGCCAGGGGGTGGATGTGCAGGTCCATCGGATGTTCTTCTCGTGGGCGGGCGCGCTGCGCCGGTTGTCTCGGGGACCGATGATGCGCGGCCGTCGCCGATTGACCAATAGAATTCCGTGAATCCTCTTCATCACCGAAATGAATAAAGGTCCGGCATGCAGCTCAAGGACATCGACCTCAACCTGTTGCTGGTGTTCGACCGCATGCTGGCCGAGAAACGCGTGTCGGCCGTGGCCGCGTCGCTGGGCCTGTCGCAGCCCGCGATCAGCAACGCGCTCGCGCGGCTGCGCAAGCTGCTGGGCGACGAGCTGTTCCTGCGCACCGCGCGCGGCATGGAGCCCACGCCCTTCGCGCTGCAACTGGCCGAGCCGGTGGCCTATGCGATGGGCGCGCTGCATACCGCGCTCAACCAGCAGGTGGTGTTCGACCCGGCCACCAGCACGCGCGCCTTCGCGCTCGCGATGACCGACATCGGCGAGATCTACTTCACGCCGAAGCTGATGGCCGCGCTGTCGGCGGTTGCGCCGGGCGTGACCATCAGCACCGTGCGCAACAACACCGCGACCAACCTGCGCGAGGAGCTCGAGGCCGGCCATGTCGACCTGGCGATCGGGCTGCTGCCGCAGCTCAAGTCGGGCGTGTTCCAGCGCCGGCTGTTCCGCCAGCGCTATGTGTGCCTGTTCGCCGGCAGCCATCCGCTCGCGAAGAAGCGCAGCGTGTCGCTCAAGGATTTCGTCGCGGCCGACCACGTGCTGGTGCAGGCCGCGGGCACCGGCCACGGCAAGGCCGACGACGTGATGGCCGCGCAGGGCATCCAGCGGCGCATCCGGCTGCGCGTGCCGCACTTCGTGGCCATCGGCCACATCCTGCGTTCGGGCGACATATCGCCACCGTGCCCGAGCGGCTCGCGCAGAGCATCGCCGAGCCCTTCGGGCTGGTGTGGCGCGCGCACCCGGTGGCGCTGCCGCAGATCGCGATCAACCTGTTCTGGCATGCCAAGCTGCACCGCGATCCGGGCAACCAGTGGCTGCGCGGCCTGCTGTTCGACCAGTTCGCCGATGGCGACTGAGCACGGTCTTCGGGTTCGGCGTACAAACACGGCCGTCCCTCCTTTCCGCATCACGATGGCGCCCTCCCCCCGCATCCGGATCGCTCCCGGCACCGAAGGCATCGAACGCCTCGAGGCCCACCTGCACGGCCAGGCCTTCTCGCCGCACCGCCACGACACCTATGCGATCGGCATCACGCTCGCGGGCGTGCAGCGCTTTCGCTACCGCGGCACGCAGCAGCAATGCCTGCCGGGCCAGTGCCACGTGCTGCATCCCGACGAGCTGCACGACGGCGGCGCGGGCACCGACGATGGCTTCGGCTACCGCATCCTCTACGTCGATCCGGCGCTGGTGCAGTGCGCGCTGCAGGGACGGCCGCTGCCCTTCGTGACGCAGCCGGTGCTCGATGCGGCGCGGCTGCGGGCCCTCGGCACGGGCCTCGCCACCGCGCGCGAGCTCTGGGACTTCGACGCCGCGATCGACGACGAGGTGCTGCGCACCGAGTTCGCGGTCGCGGTGGCGCAACTGCTGGCCAACGCGGCCACGGGGCGCGCGGCCGCGACCGGCCCGCTCGAGCTCGCGGGCCTCGCGCGCGTGCGCGAGCACATCGCGGCCACGCCGACCGAGCGCCCGAGATGGCCACGCTCGAGCGCCTGGCCGGCCTCGACCGATGGTCGCTCGCGCGCCAGTTCCGCGCGGCCTTCGGCACCAGCCCGAGCCGCTTCCCGCACCTTGCGCCAGCTCGACGCGGTGCGCCGGCTGCTGCGGCGCGGCAGTTCGCTGGCCGATGCGGCCGACGCGGCCGGCTTCGCCGACCAGAGCCACATGTCGCGCCAGTTCAAGCAGGCCTACGGCCTCACGCCCGCGCGCTGGAGCGCGGCGCTGGGCTGATCAGCGCACGCCGGTATCGGTGCGCACCTCGATCGCGCGCACCACGGCCGCCATGTCGAGCGCGCCCAGGCCCAGCGCCTGCGTCTCGCCATAGAGCGCGTGGCAGGCATCGAGCAGCGGCGAGGCCACGCCGGCCGCGCGCGCCGCCTCGGCCACCAGCCGGTTGTTCTTGAGCACGTCGGTGATCGAGGCCTGCACCTCGAAGTCCTGCGCGAGCAGCTTCTGCGCCTTCATGCGCGACACGGCGCTGGCCATCGGCCCGGCCTCGAGCACCGACACCAGCTTGCGCGTGTCGAGCCCGTGGCGGTCGGCGAAATGGAAGGCCTCCGCGAGGCCCGTGACCATGGTGATCAGGAACAGGTTGACCGACAGCTTCATCAGCAGCGCCTGCGGCACCGGGCCGCAGACCACGGTCTCGTGGCACATGGGCTTGAGCAGCGGCCGCAGCGCATCCACCGCGTCGGCGTCGCCGGCGAGCATCGCCACCAGTTGCCCGGCCTCGGCCGGCTTGCGCGAGCCCGAGACCGGCGCCTCGACATAGCGCCCGCCCGCGGCGCGGACCGCGTCGGCCAGCGCTTGCGAATACGCGGCCGAGGTCGTGCCCATGTGGACGATGGTGCGCCCCGCGACGTTGTCCGCGAAGGCCGGCGTGCCGCGGCCCAGCGCCTCGTCGATCGCCTCGCCGTGGGCCAGCATCAGGATCGCGATGCGCGTGCGGCGCAGCACCTGCGCGGGTGTGTCCGCAACCTGCGCACCGGCTTCGCGCAAGGGCTCGGCGCCGCGCGGGCGAGCGGTTCCATACGACCAGCGGCGTGCCAGCGCGCGCCAGATTGAGCGCCATGGGCTGGCCCATGACGCCGAGGCCGATGAATCCGAGGGGTTCGATGTCAGTCAACCGTGTCTCCGTGAATGAATGAGGAAGGGATGGCGCGGCACCTTAGCCCTCGGCGAAGGCCATGTCTTGAAGCTTTGTGCGGCGGCCCGCTTCACGAAGCCTTCAGGGGAGGCGCAGCCTTTCTTCAGGCTCGCTTTCGAGAATGAATGCAACCACCGACGCACCACGCGGCGCCTGTGGCTCCCTTCCCTTTCATCTCATCTTTCCCCAAGCATTCCATGCCTTCCCACCAAGCCTCGCTGCCCAAGACTTCGCCGCTGCGCACTGCGCTCCTTCTGTCCGCCCTGCTGCTGGCCGCCGCCGCGTCCATGCGTGCCAGCGCGGCCGACCACGGCAAGGACACCACGCGCCTGTACGTCGGCGGCGCCATCGGCCGCTCGAGCTACAGCCTGCCCTCGTCCTCGCGCGTGCCCGTGCCCTGGGGCGGCGAGAAGAACAGCAAGAGCGGCACCGCGTTCAAGGTCTATGGCGGCTACCGCTTCACCGACACCTTCGGCGTGGAAGGCGGCTATGCGCGGCTGGGCCGCGTGAAGCAGTGGAACACCAGCTACAGCGGATTCGGCGCGCACTCGGTGCTCGAGAACGGCACCGGCCAGGTGTTCTACGCGGCCGCCACCGCGCGGCTGCCGCTGGGCGAGTCGTTCGCGCTCAACGGCCGGCTCGGCGTGGCGCATGGCCGGGTCTCGGCCGGCAACAACCACCGCCTGTTCGGCGGCGACAGCATCGGCGGCAACGGCACGGGCCTCATGGCCGGCTTCGGCGCGGAATACGCCGTGACGCGCAATCTCTCGATCACCGCCGACTACGACTACTTCGGCAAGGTCTCGAAGCACGCCAAGACCGGCCTGCTGACCGTGGGCGTGCGCGCGAACTTCTGACGGCCCCGGGGCCTTCAGCCCGGCAGCGCCCAGCGGCCCAGCACCTCGTGCACGCCCTCGGCGCGCCGGCTGTCGATCAGCGCGAAGCTCGCGGCGGTCCAGCGCACCGGCTCGACCGTGGCGGGCTCCATCGCGCCGCGCATGTACGACAGCGTGAGGTGGGGCGTGAAGACGCGCCTGGGCGCGAAGCCCGCATCGGCCAGCACCTCGCCCAGGCGCTGCCGGAAGGCCGCGAGCGCGGCCAGCTTCGCCGTGGTCGCCGCCGAGCAGCACGCAGGCGCCCTTGGCGAAGCGCGCCACGCCGTCGAATGCCACCTCGAAGCGCGGCAGGTGCAGCCGCGAGGCGGCCGCGATCGCGAGCTCGACCTTGTCGCGCGGCAACTCTTCGTGCTCGCCCAGCTCATGCAGCGTGACGTGCAACCGGTCGGGCTCGACGTGCATGGCCCGCAGGTCCCGTTCCGCATGCCATTGCGCGCTCCAGGCCGCGATGCGCGCGGCATCTTCCTCGCCGGGATGGATCGCGAAGAACAACACATGCGCCGGCGGTGGCTTGCGCGGCGCGCGTTCGCCGGGCGTGGCGCGCGCACGGGTGCGCAGCGGTGGCGGCGGTGCGTCGATGCCGGGCAGCAGCAGTTGTTCGGGCGCGGGGGCGGTGCGGCGGGACTTCATGCGCGTCGGCCCTCGTGCGGGGACGGGGGCGCGCGGCGGCGGGTGTGGCGGATGGCGGCAGTCAAGCGTGGGGGCGCGTGCGGTGGCGGTCGAGGACCGCACGGCGGAAGGCATTCGTTGGGGGGCTGAATGGTGCAGGATGCCCGGCGCGATCCGGGACCGCCGCGCGAAGAAATTTCAGCGCGCCGCGCCGGACCATTCGCGCACGAAGGACTCGGGTGCGCGACGCTCGGGCGCGCGAGTCGCCTCCTTCGGCGTGCCGACGTAGAGGAAGCCCAGCAGCCGGTCCGCTTCGCCCAGGCCCAGCGCGCGCTGCACCCGCGGGTCGTAGCTGTTGAGCCCCGTGGCCCAGAAGCCGCCGTAGCCCAGCAGGTGCAGCGCGTTGAGCATGTTCATCGCGGCGGCGCCGACCGCCAGCACCTGTTCGGACTCGGGGATCTTGTGCGGCGCCAGCACGCGCGCGCAGATGGCGATCAGCAGCGGCGCGGCCATCGCCTTGTTGCGGAAGCGCTCGCCGTCTTCCTCGGGATCACGCTGGCGCGCGGCCTGCGCGAACACCTCGCCGAGCGCGAGGCGGGCCTCGCCGCGGATGATGATGAAGCGCCAGGTTGGAGCTGGCCGTGGTCGGGGGCGCGCAGCGAGGCCTGGAAGACGAGGTCGAGGTCCTGCGCCGAGGGTGCGGGGTCGGTCAGTGGCCAGGGGGAATGGCGTTGCAGCAGCAGGTCGAGCGCTTCGCGCCGGACGGAACGGGAGATGGAGGTGTCGGCGTGCATGTCGGCGTCCTTCGAAACGAAACGAGGAAGCCGCCCCGCGGGAATGACAGGTGCTGCAAGGGTTCAGTGGCGGGCTGTCCCGCCGCGTCGGGCGAGATGGCTGGCATCCGGGTCCTCGTCCGCGACGAAGACAGCGGTCACCAATGTTCGACGGGGCGGCGAACGAAAGGGCGTCGTATTCGGCGCCGCATTGCCCATGCACCGGGTGCGTCTAAGGCACCCGGTGCGTCTAAGGCACCCGGTGCGCGGACGCTCAGAAGTTCATGTCCTTCTCGACCTCCTGCAGCTTGCGCCGCGCCAGCGCCAGGTTCGACTTCGACTTGTCGAGCACGAAGTAGATGAACACCCCCTCCTTCTGCGCCATCGGGCGCAGCAGGTGGTACTGCTTGCCGAGCGTGATCAGGATGTCCTCGATGCTGTCGTTGAGACCAAGGGCGCGCATCGTCTTGAGCTTGGCGCGCATCACTTCGGTATTGCCGGCGGCCGCCACCTCGAGGTCGACGCCAGAGCCGATGGCGCCCAGCATCATGCCGCTGGTGGAGTCGACCACGGCGGCGCACAGTGCGCCGTCGGCGGTCAGGAGGTTGTCGAGGCTGTTCTGGATCGAGGCCATGTGTTCTTTTCCCTGTGAATGATCATGCGAATGAAAGGATGAAGCGGAGGCGTCGCATGCACCCCGTCTCCGCCGGCAATGGCGATCAGCGCGTCACGGCGCCTCGAGCGCCCGCACGCATGCGGCGGTCCGGTACCTCGCCTGCGCGAGCACCGCGTCGGCATTGGCGATGACGTTCACCACCAGTTCCGTCTCGCCGTTGCGCACCGGGCTGACGAGCGCGAAGCCCTTGTCGGTGGCCACGGTGATGCAGGTGCAACGACCGAGGCGCGCCTCCTGCGAGGCCACGGCGCCGATGGCGGCCATCGAACTGGCCATCGCGGCGATGCGCGAGGGGTCGAAGTCGCGCAGGCTGGCATGAGCGATCTCGAAGCCGTCGGGCGTGGCGACCACCACGGAGACGACGCCGCTCGTTTCGTCGAGCACGCCGCGGGCCTCGGCCGCGGCGCGCAGCTCGAGCGCGTGGGGAATCTTCATGGTGCGATCTCCTCGTCGATCACCTCGATCTGCATGAGCAGCGTTTCGATCAGGGCAACGACGTCGTCCTTGCGACGCGGGTCCATGGCGAGCACCGGCAGCACCAGGCCGCGGGCCGCGAGCGCGCCGGCGTAATCGTCGAGCGTGGGCGAAGGATGCGTGGGCAGCCGCGTGATGCCGAGCGCGCAAGGCATCTTCTCGAGCGCACCCGCGAAGCCATCGAGATAGGCCGCGAGGTCCGCCAGCGGATCGGGCCGGCTGTTGTCGATCAGGATCGCGAGGCCGAGCGCATCGCGCACCAGGATCTTCCACATGAAGTCGAAGCGGGCCTGTCCCGGCGTGCCGTACAGGCGCAGCCGGTCGCCGTTGTCCAGCGTCAGCTGGCCGAAATCGAGTCCCACCGTCGTGGTGGCCTTGGCCACCGAGCTGTCGGCATTGGCGACCTCGGTCCCGATGGGCTTGATGTCGCTGATGGCGGCGATGGCCGTGGTCTTGCCCACGCCCATCGGGCCCGTGAAGACGAGCTTGAAATCCCTCATGGCGCGCCGTCGCTCAGGACAGGCCCAGACGCCGGCGGATGCGCGAAAGCAGCCCCCGCTTCCGCTGCCGCGCATCGGCGGTCGTGGCCGCGCGAGGCACGCCGGGCAGTTCCGTGGCCCAGGCCAGGGCCCCTTCTTCCGCCAGCAGACGCAGGAAGGCGCGACATACCTCGACATCGACCTGGCCCAATGCGCCGAGGCTCTCGGCCGACTGCGCGCTCCTGGAGAGCGCCGCCGCCAGCCTGACATGGGCCGGGTGCCGCTGCAGCGTCGCCTGCGACGGCCAGCGGATCAGCGAGGCGCGCGCGCCGGCCTGCGTCGCGTCGTCGGGCAAGGCGTTGGGCGCGACCCGGTTGAGCAGTTCCACCACTTCTTCGGCATAGATGGGGCGCGCGAGCGAAGGGCTGGCCGGCACGGCGGCATCGCCGCGGCGAGCCACCATCGGCACCACGAAACGTGCCGGTGGCGCCTGCCGCTCGGCGGCAGGCCCGTCGCCATCGATCAGCAGCAGATCACAGGATTGCGATTCACTGACCGTCCAGCGCGAACGGAGATTGGAGCTGAGGCGGACGATGATTCTCAGGAGCTCGACCTCAACCGGAGGGAGCCCCATCACGCCCAGAACGAGTGGCATACCTTCTTCCCTGACTGTTTTTTTTGAATGGTTGCATATTGTTGTAGCCGTTAACCAAATGATGTACGTGTGTACAAATGATTCCGGAGATTCGGGCGAACACCGCGAATAAATCCACAACATTTGTTGCCGACGGGGCGACTTCAATGAGCGATCAGGAGAAACGTCACGGACCGCGCACGGCGAATGGAACGCGAATTCAGTCCTCGTCCAGCGCCCCAAAACGCTCCGCCAGAAAGTCCACCAGCGCCCGCACTGCCGGCAGCAGCCCGCGCCGCGAAGCGAACACCGCGTGGATGATCTCGCGCCGCGGCGCCCAGCCCTGGATCACGTGGATCAGCTCGCCGCGCGCGATCTGCTCGCGCACCATCATCGACGGCAGTTGCACCACACCCACGCCCGCCAGGGCCGCGGCGCGCAGCGCGAGCATGCCGCGGGTGACGAGGCGCGGCTGGTGGCGGATGGCCGCCTGCGCGCCGTCGGGGCCGATCAGGGTCCACACATGCTCGTGCTGCGGCAGGCCCAGGTCCATGCTCGGCAGGCCCGCGAGGTCGGCGGGCACGCGCGGGATGCCGCCCGACAGCAGTTGCGGATGCGCCACCAGGCACTGCCCGCGCTCGGCGAGCACGCGCATCACGAGTTCGCTGTCCTCGATCGGCGGCGGCCGCACGCGAATGGCGACGTCGACGCCCTCGCCCACCACGTCCACGCGGCGGTTGGTTTCCTCGAGATGGATCTGCACGCGCGGGTGCGCGACCATGAAGGCCGCCACCATGTCGCCGACATGCGTGTCGAGCAGCGCCACCGGACAGGTCATGCGCACCACGCCGCGCGGCTCGGCCTGGGTCAGCGCGATGGCCTCGTCGGCCGCGTCGGCCTCGACCAGCATCGCCTTGCAGTGGCCGTAGTAGGTCTGGCCCGGCTCGGTGACGGCGAAGCGCCGCGTCGAGCGCTGGATCAGGCGCGTGCCCAGGCGCTCCTCGAGCAGCGCGATGCGCCGGCTGAGCTTGGACTTGGGCATGCCCAGCGCGCGGCCCGCGGGCGCGAAACCGCCGTGGTCCACCACCTGCACGTAGTAGTAGAGGTCGTTCAGGTCCTTCATCGCTTGCACCCCTCATCGTTCACCGAATAGAACGCTGATGGCAAATATTGCCATCTACTGCATCCATCGTTCAACTCATATTCTCTATCTATCGGCCAGGACCCTCGTCCTGGCGACGCAAGGAGATGAAGATGAAGAAGGTTCTCGGTGTCTACAGCGCCCCTCGCACGCACTGGGTGGGCGACGGTTTTCCGGTGCGCTCGCTGTTCGGCTACGACGGCCTGGGCAAGCACCTGAGCCCGTTCCTGCTGCTCGACCATGCGGCGCCGACGTCCTTCGAACCGGCCGTCCGCCCGCGCGGCGTGGGCCAGCATCCGCACCGCGGTTTCGAGACCGTGACCATCGTCTACCAGGGCGAGGTCGAGCATCGCGACTCCACCGGCGCGGGCGGCCTGATCGGCCCGGGCGACGTGCAATGGATGACCGCCGGCGGCGGCATCCTGCACGAGGAGTTCCACTCGCGCGGCTTCACAGAGCGCGGCGGCACGATGGAGATGGTGCAGCTCTGGGTCAACCTGCCCGCGAAGGACAAGATGGCCGAGCCCGGCTACCAGACCCTGCTCGACGCGCAGATCCCGTCGGTGGACCTGCCCGAGGGCGCGGGCCGGTTGCGCGTGATCGCCGGCGAGTTCGACGGCCAGCGCGGCCCGGCACGGACCTTCACGCCGATGGACGTGTGGGACCTTCGCATCGCGCAGGGCCGCACCGGGCGCTTCGAGGCGAAGGAAGGCCACACGCTGGCGCTGGTGGTGCTGCGCGGCACGGTGCTGGTCAACGGCGAGACGATCGCGCGTGAAGGGCAACTGGTGCACCTGGACACCGCCGGCAGCGGCGTGGAGATCGAGGCCAACAGCGACGCGACGGTGCTGTGGCTGTCGGGCGAACCGATCGACGAGCCCGTGGTGGGCTACGGTCCGTTCGTGATGAACAGCGAGGCCGAGATCCGCCAGGCCATGGCCGACTTCAACGGCGGCCGCTTCGGGCGCATGCCGGCCTGAGCGATCGAGCCCCCGCGTTTCGAGAAGACGCGGGGGCTTTTCCATTCAGGGGCCGTCGCCGGCCCGCAGGTCCGATTCGCGCGTCACCGTCTTGGCCAGCAGCCGCAAGGTGCCCGCGCAGGCGGCGACCGCTTCGGACAGCACGCCGCTGCGCCGGTAGGCCAGCCCCAGGTCCATCGACGGCACCGCGCCCGCCATCGCCGTGCGGCGAATGCGGCCGCCGTCGTGCGACCACGGGCGGAACACCAGGTCCGACAGGATCGTGACGCCGACGTTCTGCGCGACCAGGCTGCGCACCGCCTCGATCGATTTGGTCCGGAACACGACCTTGGGCTCGAGCTTCGCCGCGCCCCAGTAGCGGCCCACGGTCTCCACGTGCTCGTCCATGTCGAGCAGCACGAACGGAAGCTCCGCAATCTCCTTCAATGACACCGACTGCCCGGTCGCCAACGGATGGTCGAGCGAGGTCCACAGGCGGCGCTGCGACTTCAGCAGGTTCTCGCGCCGGATGTCGGGCGCCTGCGAGAGGTTCGAGACCAGCACCACGGCGAGGTCGAACTCGCCGCTGCGCAGGCCCGCCTCGATTTCCTCGCGGTTGCGCTCGACCGGTTCGAACTCGATCAGCGGAAGTTGCCGGCGCATGGCGCCGATGATCTTCGGCAGCATGTATTCGGACACCGTGTCCGTGATGGCGATGCGCACGCGCCCTTCGACCGAGGACGCCGAGCCGTGGGTCTCTTCCACCGCCACTTCGAGCGTGCGCAGGATGTGCTGCGCATGGCGCAGGAAGCCTTCGCCATGCACCGTGAGCCGCAGCCCGTCGGAATGCCGCGTGAAGAGCTGGACCTTCAGCGCGGTCTCGAGATTGCGCAGCGAGGTCGTCAACGAGGGCTGGCTCACATAGCAGCGCTGCGCCGCGCGCGAGACCTGGCCGGTGTGGGCCGTGGCGACGAAGTGCTGCAGCTGCTTGATCGTGATCGACATAGAGCGATCCTATATCACTCTATTGATATTCAATATTTGAATTGACGCTGGCATTCGCCCATAGTCGCCCCGCACGACATTCCGGGCGCGAACGACGCCCCAGGCCCCGCCACTGGAGACACCATGCCCTCGACACCAAGAACAGCCCCCGGGCAAGACGCCCTGCTCCCTTCCGCCGCGCAACCGGGCCATGCGGGTCCCGGCCTGCTGAGCCGACTGGGCCTGCGCTTCACCGCCTGGGCCGAGCGCTGGTTCCCCGATGCCTACGTGTTCGCGGCCATCGCGGCGGCGGTGGTGGCGGTCGCGGCGCTGCTCAATGGATCGAGCCCGCTGGTCGTGGCCAAGTCCTTCGGCGACGGCTTCTGGAGCCTGATCGTCTTCACGATGCAGATGGCGCTGGTCGCGATCGGCGGCTACGTGGTCGCGACCTCGCCGCCGGCCGCGCGCTTCATCGGCCGCCTGGCCGCGGTGCCCGTGTCGGGGCGCCAGGCCATCGCCTACGTGGCGGCGATCAGCATGATCCTGTCGCTGTTCAACTGGGGCATCTCGCTGATCTTCAGCGCGCTCTACGTACGCGCCCTGGCGCGCCGGACCGAACTGCGCATGGACTACCGCGCCGCCGGCGCGGCCGCCTATCTCGGGCTGGGCGCGACCTGGGCGCTCGGCCTCAGTTCCTCGGCCGCGCAACTGCAGGCGAACGCCGCCAGCCTGCCCAAGAGCATCCTCGACATCACTGGCGTGATCCCGTTCAGCCAGACCATCTTCCTGTGGCAGTCGATGGTGATGGCGCTGGTGCTGATCACCGTCTCGGTCGCGATCGCGCTGTGGTCCGCGCCCACGGTCGAGAGCGCGGTCACGGCGCAGGACCTGGGCATCGACCTGACCGAGGCCAAGCCGGCAACGGACGCGACCGCCGCGCGGCGCCCCGGCGAATGGCTCGAGCGCAGCCCGTTGCTCACGCTGCTGCTGTGCGCGCTCGGCTTCGGCTGGCTCGCGCAGGAGTTCATGGCCAAGAGCCCGCTGATCGCGATCGCGGGGCTCAACACCTACAACCTGCTGTTCCTGATGATCGGCATGCTGCTGCACTGGCGCCCGCGCAGCTTTCTCGACGCCGTGTCGCGCTCGGTGCCCTCGACCGCGGGCGTGATCATCCAGTTTCCGCTCTACGGCGCCATCGCGGCCATGCTGACCGCCGCCAAGGGCGACGGCGGCCACACGCTGTCGGACCGCATCGCGCACCTGTTCGTGAGCATCTCCAGCGTCGACAGCTTCGCGGTGGTGATGGGCGCCTATTCCGCCATCCTGGGCTTCTTCATTCCCTCGGGCGGCGGCAAGTGGATCATCGAGGCGCCCTACGTCATGCAGGCGGCCAACGAGCTCAAGGTCCACCTCGGATGGGCGGTGCAGGTCTACAACGCGGCCGAGGCGCTGCCCAACCTGATCAACCCCTTCTGGATGCTGCCGCTGCTGGGCGTGCTCTCGCTGAAGGCGCGCGACATCGTCGGCTTCACCTTCCTGCAGCTGCTGGTGCATGCGCCGCTGGTGCTCTTCATGCTGTGGTTCCTGGGTCGCACGCTGAGCTACGTGGCACCCGTGATGCCTTGAACGCAGCGGGCACTCGAATGGACGCGGCCACGACGCAAACCAAGCCCCGGCTACTGCACGCTCTGCCGCTCGCGCTGCGGCACGCTCAACGAGGTGCGCGGCGACATGCTGGTGTCGGTGCGGCCCGACACGACACACCCGACCGGCCAGGCGATGTGCATGAAGGGCAAGGCCGCGCCCGAGCTCGTGCACAGTCCGCATCGCGTGCTGCATCCCATGCGCCGCACGCGGCCCAAGGGCGATCCGGATCCGGGCTGGGTGCGCATCGGCTGGGAAGAGGCGCTGGCCGAGACCGCCCAACGCCTGGGCGCCATCAAGGCCGAGAGCGGCGCCGAATCGGTGGTATTCGCGGTCACCACGCCGAGCGGCACGCCCCTGAGCGACAGCATCGACTGGATCGAGCGCTTCGTGCGCCTCTTCGGCAGCCCCAACATCTGCTACGCGACCGAGGTCTGCAACTGGCACAAGGACTTCGCCCATGCCTTCACCTTCGGCGGCGGCATGCCACCGGCCGACTATGCGCAGGCCGAGCTGATCGTGCTGTGGGGCCACAACCCCACCAACACCTGGCTGGCGCAGGCCAATGCCATCGCGAAGGGCCGAGCGAAAGGCGCGCGGATGATCGTGGTCGATCCGCGTCCCACGGCGCTGGCGCGCCAGGCCGACGTGCTGGCTGCCGGTGCGGCCCGGCACCGACGCGGCGCTCGCGCTCGGGCTGATCCGCCTGTTGATCGAGGACGAGCGCTTCGACGCAGACTTCGTGCGCGACTGGACCAATGCGCCGCTGCTGGTGCGCGACGACGACGGGCATCTGCTGCGCGAGCGCGACCTGCGGCCCGATGCCGAGGGCGACCGCTTCATGGTCTGGAGCGATGCGGACCAGGGGGCCGTGCCCTACGACACCGCTCGGGCCGCACGAGCTCGAGGCTCGGCCCACTTCCGCCTGCGCGGTGCTGTCACGCTGACGGCGAAGAACGGCCAGCGCATCGCGTGTCGCCCGGCCTTCGATCTGCTGGCGCAGGCCTGCGCCGCCTGGACACCGCAGGAGGTGGAACGCATCACCGGCGTGCCCGAAGCCCCGCTGCGCGCCGCGGCCGAACTGTTCGGCGGCGGGCACCGCACGGCCTATCACGCCTGGACCGGCATCGGCCAGCACACCAACGCGACCCAGTCGGAACGCGCGGTCGCCACCCTGTACGCGCTGTGCGGCAGCTTCGATCGCATCGGCGGCAACCGCGTGCGCACCGGTCCGCGCGTCAACACGGTCAATGCGCTCTCGCTGCTGCCCGATGCGCAGCGCGCCAAAGCGCTCGGCCTGAAGGAACGGCCGATCGGCCCGCCCGCCCATGGCTGGGTGACCGCGCGCGACACCTATCGCGCGATCGTCGAGGGCGAGCCCTACAAGGTGCGCGCGATGATGGCCTTCGGCACCAACCTGCCGGTCTCGCAGGCCGACACCGCGCTCGCGCAGCAGGCGCTGTCGCAGCTCGAGTTCCACGTGCACTGCGACCTGTTCGAGACGCCGGCCGCGCGCCATGCCGACATCCTGCTGCCGATCGACACGCCCTGGGAGCGCGAGGGCCTGCGCATCGGCTTCGAGATCGACGACCGCGCGGCCGGCTGGGTGCAACTGCGCCAGCGCATGGTGGCACCGCGCGGGGAATCGCGTTCCGACAACGAGGTGCTGTTCGATCTCGCGCAACGCCTCGGCATGGGCGAGGCATTCTTCGGCGGCCGCCTGGAGGCCGGATGGAACCACATCCTCGAGCCGCTGGGTCTCACGGTGGCGCAGTTGCGCGAGCGGCCCGAAGGCGTGGCCTGCGACATCGACGCGGCTGAACGGAAGTACGCGCGCGAAACGCCCACCGGCGTGCGAGGCTTCGACACGCCCACGCGCCGCGTCGAGCTCTATTCCGAAACCCTGCTGCGCCACGGCCAGCCGCCCGTGGCGCGCTTCGTCGAGCCCGCCGACACGCCGCGCGACACCAGGGCGACCGGACAGGGCCGCTTTCCCTATGTGCTGAGCTCGGCCAAGAACGGCCTCTACTGCCACAGCCAGCATCGCAGCCTGCCCTCGCTGCGCAGGCGCGCGCCCGAGCCGGTGGCCGAGCTGAGTCCCGCGCTCGCGAAGGGCAAGCACATCGTCGACGGGGACTGGGTGCGCATCCGCACGCGCGTGGGCGAGGCCCGCTTCGTCGCGCGCCTCGCGCCCGGCCTGGCCGACGATGTCGTCGTGGCCGAGTTCGGCTGGTGGCAAGGCTGCAGCGAACTGGACCGCGAGGGCCTGCCGGTCGATGGTGCGTCGAGCAGCAATTTCAATGCGCTGATCTCGGCCGACCATTGCGATCCGGTCAGCGGCTCGGTGCCGCACCGCTCCTTTCTCTGCGACATCGAACGCGATCCCGCCACGGCGTTGCGACAGCGCGCATGGACCGGCATGCGCCGCTTTCGCATCGACGCACTGCGGCCCGAGGCCGAAGGCGTGCTGGGCATCCACTTCGCGCCCGTCGACGGTGGCGCCCTGCCCGACTACCGGCCCGGCCAGCATGTGGAACTCAAGCTCGATCCCGGCGATGGCACGCCGGTCTCGCGTGCCTATTCGCTCACCGGTGCGGCCGAGCAAGAGGATCGGCGCGGCTACAGCATCGCGGTGCGGCACCAGCGCGGCCGCGCGGCCGACGGCACGCCGTACCAGGGGCGCATGTCGGGCCACCTGCATCGCGAGTTGAAGCTCGGCGACACCGTCGAGCTGCGGGCACCGTCGGGTGGCTTCGTGATTCCGCGCCGTTCGTCCCAGCCGCTGGTGCTGTTCGCGGGCGGCATCGGCATCACGCCGTTCATCAGCCTGCTCGAGTCGCTGCCCGATGGCGCCGAAGGCCCCACGATCGAGCTCTATTACGCCAACCAGAACAGCGCGACGCATGCCTTCCGCGAACGCATCGCGCAGCACCGCGCGCGCCTGCCCCGGCTGCGGGTGATCGACCACTACAACGCGCCGCTGCCCGAGGACCGCCCCGGCATCGACTACCAGTCGGACCGCTTCATCGATGCCGGCGTGGTGGACGACGCGCTGATCGCGCAACGCGCACGCTTCTACCTGTGCGGCCCGCCCGCCATGATGGACAGCGTCATCGCGGGCCTGGTGGCGCGCGGCGTACCGCGCTTCGACATCTTCAGCGAGGTGTTCCGCTCGCCCGCGACGCCGCCGACCGATGGCCCCCAGCAGTTCGAGGTCCGCTTCGCGCGCTCGGGCCGCGGGCCGGCCACCTGGACGCCCCGGCAAGGCACCTTGCTGAGCTTCGGCGAATCGCTGGGTCTGCCACTGCCCAGCGGCTGCCGCGTGGGGCAATGCGAAAGCTGCGCCGTGCGCCTGATCGCCGGCAAGGTCGCGCACCTGCATGGCCGCGAACCCGAAGACCCGGCCGTGTGCCTGACATGCCAGGCCGTGCCGCTCGAAGACCTCGTGCTCGATGCATGAGCCCCGACCTCCGTTTAGCCGCCACAGTCCCATGAGAACCATCGATACCGAAACCACCCGCCGCGCCCTGCGCTTCGAGCGCCTGATCCCCGCGCTGCGCGACATGTTCGTCGCCGGCTGCGAAGTGCCATTGCGGCATGTGCATGCGCTTGCGGGCCAGGCCGAGCAACCGGGCGGGACCGTGCTGATCATGCCGGCGTGGCAGGAGGGTCGCTACCTGGGTATCAAGACGGTGAACATCTTCCCGGGCAATGCCGAGCGCGGCCTGCCCGGGCTGTTCTCGACCTACACGCTCTACGACGCGCGCACGGGCGAGCCGCTGGCGCAGATCGATGGCAACGAGATCACCTCGCGCCGCACGGCCGCCGCATCGGCCCTCGCGGCCTCCTACCTCGCACCCGTGGAAGCGCGCAGCCTGCTCGTCGTCGGTTGCGGCCGTGTCGGTGGCCTCGTCCCCGAGGCGTTTCGCACCGTGCGGCCGATCGAGCGCATCGCAGTCTGGGATCGCAACGAAGTGGCGGCGAAGGAACTCGCCGCGCGCCTCCACGCGCAAGATATCGATGCGTTCGTCGCCGCCGACCTCGCCCAGGCCGCGAGCGAGGCCGACATCGTGAGCTGCGCCACGCTCGCGACGCAGCCGGTGATCGAGGGCGCCTGGCTGCGGCCGCACGGCCACCTCGACCTGATCGGCAGCTTCACGCCGCAGATGCGCGAGGCCGACGACGCCGCGTTCGCCGGCGCGAAGCTCTTCATCGACACGCGGGAGGCGCTGCAGAAGAGCGGCGAACTGCTCGGGCCGATGTCGCGCGGCGTGTTCGCGGCGGCGGACGTGGCGGGAGAGCTGGCCGACCTCGCCGCCGGCCGGGTCCAGGGACGAACCGAGTCCGATGGACGGACCGTCTTCAAGGCCGTGGGCACGGCGCTCGAGGACCTCGCGGCGGCGATCCTCGTCTACGAGAGCGTTGAAACCGCGTGAGGAGCGGGGTCTCGATCTCCAGACCAAATTGACAAAATAGATCAATACTGTAAAGCTCGACGCCTGTCCTTGCGGGACGGCGGCCGGGCTTCGTGGTGCGTCGATCGGCGGGGGCCTTGAACACCACCCTCACCGTCGAACTCGCCCATGCCTTCGCTGTCCCCGATCTCCTTCGGCCTCGCCGGAGTTTCCCGCTGATGGCCCCGCCCCCGGACCGGCGCGTCGCGATCATGGAGGCCGCGATCGGCGTCTTCCTGCGCTGCGGGTATCGCAAGACCTCGATGGACGACCTTGCGCGCGCCGCCGGCATCTCGCGCCAGGGCCTCTACCTGCACTTCAGCGCGAAGGACGAACTCTTCAAGCAGGCCGTCACCTGGTTCGCCGAACGCGGCCTCGCGGCCATGCGCGCCGCGCTGGCGCGCGAGGAGTTGCCGATCGAGGAGCGGCTGGTCGGCGCCTTCGCGGCGCTGCATGCGCAGAACGACGGTTCGCAGATGTCGCTCGAGCACATGAACGAGATCGTCGCGACCGCGCGCGAGCTGGTCGGCCCGGTGCTCGAGGAGTTCGACCAGGCCGTTCCCAAGGAACTGGCACGCGCCATCCAGTCCGCCGGCGACGCCGTGCCCTGGCGCGGCGCCGGCCTCACGGCCAAGGCGCTCGCGCAGCACCTGTATGCCGCATCGCACGGCCTCAAGCACTACGCCCGCACGCCGGCCGAGTACCAGGCCGGCATCCGCACCGCCGTGCGCCTCGTCTGCGGCCGTCCCGGCCCGGCGGCCGGCGCCTGAGCCCCTTCCACCTGTTCACGAACGGAGTCCTCGCCATGTCCACCTTCTCGCTTTGCGCCTGCGGTTCGCGACCCACGGCCCATCCCCAGTCGCCGCAGCAGCGCAACGGCGTCTATCGCAACGTCGTGCCGCGCACGCCGATGGGTTTTCTGAAGACCGTGGCGATCGGCTGGCGGGTCCTGACCGGCAAGAGCGACACCACCGTGCCGAGCACGCCGATTCCGGTGCGGCCGCAGACGACCGCGGCGCTGCTGGAAGCGCCCGATCGCAGCCTCTACCGCCTCGGCCATTCGACCCTGCTGCTCAAGCTCGACGGCGAGTTCTGGCTCACCGACCCCGTGTTCTCCGAGCGCGCTTCGCCGGTGCAATGGGCCGGCCCCAAGCGCTTCCATGCGCCGCCGATCGATATCGACGAGTTGCCCCCGATCAAGGGCGTGATCCTCTCGCACGACCACTTCGACCACCTGGACCGCGCCGCCATCGCGCGGCTCGCGCCCAAGGTCGAGGTGTTCGTCACCCCGCTCGGCGTGGGCGACCGCCTGATCGGCTGGGGCGTCGACCCGGCGCGGGTGCGGCAGCTCGACTGGTGGGACGAGACCACCGTCGGCGGCATCCGCCTCGCGGCCGTGCCCGCGCAGCATTTCTCGGGCCGCACCCTGCTCGACGAGGACCGCACCCTCTGGGCCTCGTGGGTGATCCTGTCCGGCGACCTGCGGCTCTTCTTCAGCGGCGACACCGGCTACCACGCCGACTTCAAGACCATCGGCGACCGCTACGGCCCCTTCGACGTGACCATGCTCGAGACCGGTGCCTACGACAGGCAATGGGCCGAGGTCCACATGCAGCCCGAACAGACGCTGCAGGCCCACCTCGACCTGCGCGGGCACTGGCTGCTGCCGGTGCACAACGGCACCTTCGACCTGGCGATGCATGCATGGAACGAACCCTTCGAGCGCATCCAGGCGCTGGCACAGGCGAGCGATGTGAAGCTGGCCACGCCGGTGATGGGGGAACGGGTGGCGTTGGAGGCGCCGCGCACGGGGCATGCGTGGTGGGCGACCGGAGGGAACTGAGGGGCATCGCAGCGTCGGCATTGGGATATCGGTAAATTCCGATATGATCGACGCATGGAACTGCTCGAAGTCTTCAAGGCCCTCTCGAACCGGACGCGCCTCGACATCCTCAAGGGCTTGAAGGACCCCGCGAAGAACTTCCCTCCGCAGGACGAAGGCGACGTCCTGACGGTGGGCGTCTGCGTCAGCAGCATCCAGGAAGGCGTCGGGTTGTCGCAGTCGACGGTGTCGGACTACCTGGCGACCCTGCAGCGAGCGGGCCTGGTCGAAGTCCGGCGCATCGGCCAGTGGACCTACTACAAGCGCAACGAGGCAACCATCAGCGCCCTTGCCGAGCTCATCGGCAAGGAGCTTTGACCTTTTTTTTACCCTGAAACATCGGAAATTCCCGATATCCCTTTTTATAGAAATGAAGGACATACCATGAAAGCACTGCAACTCACATCGTTCGGTGGCCCCGAATCGTTCGAACTGTGCGACCTGCCCCTCCCTGTGCCCCAGGCGGGACAGATCCTGGTCCGGGTCCACGCGACCTCCATCAATCCGCTCGATTACCAGGTCCGACGCGGTGACTATCCCGATCTGGTGCCACTGCCGGCCATCACCGGCCACGACGTATCGGGTGTTGTGGAAGAAGTCGGGCCGGGCGTGACGGCCTTCTCTCCCGGAGACGAGGTCTGGTACACGCCGCAGATCTTCGACGGGCCGGGCAGCTATGCCGAGTACCACGTGGCCGCCCAAGGCATCGTCGGAAAGAAGCCCTCCTCGCTGAGCCATCTCGAGGCGGCCAGCCTGACCCTGGTGGGCGGCACGGCATGGGAAGCGCTGGTCGTGCGCGCGGCGCTAAGGGTTGGCGAAAGCATCCTCGTGCACGGCGGCGCGGGAGGCGTCGGCCATGTGGCGATCCAGCTCGCCAGGGCCATGGGAGCGCGGGTGTTCACGACCGTGCGCGAAGCCAACTTCGAGTTCGCACGCAGCCTGGGCGCCGACGCGCTCATCGACTACGAGAAGGAGGACTACGTCGACGCCGTCCTGCGCGAAACCGGTGGCCGCGGCGTCGATGTCGTGTTCGACACCATCGGCGGCGACACCCTGTCGCGCAGCCCCGACGCGCTGGCCCAACTGGGCCGCGTCGTCAGCATCGTGGACATCGCCCGGCCGCAGAACCTCGTCCAGGCCTGGGGCAAGAACGCGAGCTACCACTTCGTCTTCACCAGGCAGAACCGCGGCAAGCTCGATGAGTTGAGCGCCCTGATCGAGCGCGGGCAGCTACGGCCGCATGTGGGCGCCGTCTATTCGCTGGCAGATATTCCGCTTGCCCATGCGCGGCTGGAAAGTCCCAACAACGGGGTGCGGGGAAAGATCGCGATCGAGGTCGTGCCCGCGGCCTCTTGAAGGCCGATGGGGTTTTCTTCGCGGACGACAGTCCGCGAAGTACCCGACCTCACTCCCACTCGATCGTCGCCGGCGGCTTGCTCGACACGTCGTAGGTCACCCGATTGATGCCCCGCACCTCGTTGATGATCCGCCCCGACACCTTCTTGAGCAGCGCATACGGCAGCTCGGCCCAGTCGGCGGTCATGAAGTCGCTGGTCTGCACGGCGCGCAAGGCGACGACGTAGTCGTAGGTGCGGCCGTCGCCCATCACGCCGACGCTCTTCACGGGCAGGAACACGGTGAAGGCCTGGCTCGTGAGGTCGTACCAGGTCTTGCCGGTTTCGGCGTCGGTGAAGTTGCGCAGTTCCTCGATGAAGATGGCGTCGGCGCGGCGCAGCAGGTCGGCGTATTCCTTCTTCACTTCGCCGAGGATGCGCACGCCCAGGCCCGGGCCGGGGAACGGGTGGCGGTAGACCATCTCGGGCGGCAGGCCGAGCGCGACGCCGAGTTCGCGCACCTCGTCCTTGAACAGGTCGCGCAGGGGCTCGAGCAGCTTCAGGCCGAGTTGCTCGGGCAGGCCGCCGACGTTGTGGTGGCTCTTGATGGTGACGGCCTTCTTGCTCTTGGCGCCGCCGCTCTCGATGACGTCGGGATAGATGGTGCCCTGGGCGAGGAAGGTGGCGCCCTTGTGGCCGCCGTCGCCGGCCTTGAGCTTGGCGGCTTCCTGCTTGAACACGGTGACGAACTCGCCACCGATGATCTTGCGCTTGGCTTCGGGGTCGCTGACGCCCGCGAGCTTGCCGAGGAACAGCTCGCTGGCATCGACGCGGATGACCTTGGCGTGCAGCTTGCCCTCGAACATCTCCATGACCATGTCGCCCTCGTTGAGGCGCAGCAGGCCGTGGTCGACGAAGACGCAGGTGAGCTGGTCGCCGATGGCGCGGTGGATCAGCGCGGCGGCCACGCTCGAATCGACGCCGCCCGACAGGCCGAGGATGACCTCCTCGTCGCCCACCTGCTCGCGGATCTTCTGCACGGCCTCGGCGATGTGGTCGCGCATGACCCAGTCGGGCTTGGCCTCGCAGATGCCGAGCACGAAGCGCTCGAGGATGGCCTTGCCCTGCACGGTGTGGGTGACCTCGGGATGGAACTGCACGGCGTAGTAGCGGCGCGCCTCGTCGGCCATGCCGGCGATGGGGCAGCTGTCGGTGCTGGCCATGAGCTTGAAGCCCGGCGGCAGCTCGGTGACCTTGTCGCCGTGGCTCATCCACACGTTGAGCATGCCGTGGCCTTCGGGCGTGGCGAAGTCGGCGATCTCCTTGAGCAGCGCGGTGTGGCCGTGGGCACGCACGGCGGCGAAGCCGAACTCGCGCTTGTGGCCGCCCTCGACCTTGCCGCCGAGCTGGTGCGCCATGGTCTGCATGCCGTAGCAGATGCCGAGCACGGGAATGCCGAGATCGAACACGGCCTGCGGGCACTTGTCGGTGGTCTCCTCGTACACGCTGGCATGGCTGCCCGAGAGGATCACGCCCTTGAGGTGGCCGTCGGCCGCGTACTCGCGCACCCACTCGTCGCTGACGTCGCAGGGATGCACTTCGCTGAGCACATGGGCCTCGCGCACGCGGCGCGCGATGAGCTGGGTGACCTGCGAGCCGAAATCGAGGATGAGGATCTTGTCGTGTTGCATGGGCTGGGACTCAGAGCGTTGAAATGTCGAACAGCCGGACGCCCGCTTGCGGCGCGGCCTGGATGAGTTGCTCGTCGAAGGTGGCGAGCGGAAGACCGAGCGAGCGCGCGAGCCAGAGATAGCCCGCGGCATAGAGCGACACGCCGGCATCGATGGCGACGGCGAGCACGGCCTTGTGCTGGGCCGGCGCGAGTTCGTGCAGCTCGACGCGATGGCGGATGGCATCGAGCACGCTCCACAGGCCCTCGACGGCTGAGGACGGAATACGCCCGCTGCGCACGCCGTTGGCGATGACGTTGGCGCACTCCCATTGCCAGGCATTGGGCGCCTGCGGCTCGACCTCGTCGCGGCGGATGGCGGCGTAGAGCCTGCGCGTGTGTTCGTTGGCGTGGTCGGGCAGCAGCCAGGCGGCGGTGACCGAGGCGTCCATGACGAAGGCGGTCATGGCTGACGGCCCTGGTTCAGCAGCGCGCCGGCCGGGGTGCCCGGCAGGATGGCGGCATGGAGCGCGTCGATCTGGCCCAGTTCGCGCGCGATCTGCTCGTCGGTGATGACCGGCTTGCGCCGCACCGGCAGCATGCGCACCACCTCCTTGCCGTGGCGGGTGATGCGCACCTCCTCGCCCTTCTCGACCGAGTCGATCAGGGCCGAGAAGTTGTTCTTGGCTTCAGCGATGCCGATGGATTGCATTGGGGCCAGAAAATTTGAATCTGGCCCGAATTCTAAACCTGATCTGGCCCGACTTTCAAGGTCTGGCCAGAATCAGGTTCAGCCACCGCTTACTCGGCGCGGTAGTTCGGCGCTTCCTTCGTGATCTGCACGTCGTGGACGTGGCTCTCGCGGATGCCGGCGGTGGTGATCTCGACGAACTCGGCCTTGTTCTTCATCTCTTCGATGGTGCCGCAGCCGCAGTAGCCCATGCTGGCGCGAACGCCGCCGGCCATCTGGTAGATGATCGAGACGATCGAGCCCTTGTAGGGCACGCGGCCCTCGATGCCCTCGGGCACGAGCTTGTCGGTGTTGGGGTTACCGGTGGTCGATTCCTGGAAGTACCGGTCGGCACTGCCCTGCTGCATCGCGCCGATGGAGCCCATGCCGCGATAGCTCTTGTAGCTGCGGCCCTGGTACAGCACGATCTCGCCGGGCGCCTCTTCGGTGCCGGCGAACATGCTGCCCATCATCACGGTGCTGGCGCCCGCCGCGATGGCCTTGGCGATGTCGCCCGAGTAGCGCACGCCGCCGTCGGAGATCAGCGGCACGCCGCTGCCCTGCAGCGCGGTGGCGACGCTGTCGACCGCCATGATCTGCGGCACGCCCACGCCGGCCACGATGCGGGTGGTGCAGATGGAGCCCGGGCCGATGCCGACCTTGACCGCATCGGCACCGGCCTCGGCCAGCGCGCGCGCGGCGTCGCCGGTGGCGATGTTGCCGCCGATCACGTCGATCTGCGGATAGTTCTGCTTGACCCAGCGCACGCGCTCGATCACGCCCTTGCTGTGGCCGTGCGCGGTGTCGACCACGATGGCATCGACGCCGGCCTTGACCAGTGCCTCGACGCGCTCCTCGGTGCCCTCGCCCACGCCGACCGCCGCGCCCACGCGCAGGCGGCCCGAGGCATCGCGCGCGGCGTTGGGGAAGGTGGTCTGCTTGGTGATGTCCTTGACGGTGATCAGGCCCTTGAGCTCCCAGTCGCTGTTGATCACGAGCAGGCGTTCGAGCTTGTGCTTGTTGAGCAGCGCCTTGGCCTCGGCCAGCGTGGTGCCGTCGGGCACGGTGATCAGCCGGTCGCGCTGCGTCATGATCTCGCTCACGGGCACGTCGTAGCGGTTCTCGAAGCGCAGGTCGCGCCCGGTCACGATGCCGACGACGCGGCCGGCGTCGACCACCGGGAAGCCCGAGATGCCGAGCTGGTCCGACAGCGCCATCACCTGCCGCACCGAGTGCGTGGGCGTGATCACCACCGGATCGCGCAGCACGCCCGATTCGTAGCGCTTGACCTTGGCCACTTCGGCGGCCTGCTGCTGCGCGGTGAGGTTCTTGTGCACGATCCCGATGCCGCCTTCCTGCGCGATGGCGATCGCGAGGCGGGCTTCGGTCACGGTGTCCATCGCCGCCGAGACGAGCGGGATGTTCAGCGTGATGTTTCGGGAGAATTTGGTGGCGAGGGAGGTGTCCTTGGGCAGGACCTGGGAGAACGCTGGCACCAGCAACACATCGTCGAAGGTGAGCGCTTTGCCGAGAAGGCGCATGGGTGAGGCTCCAAAAGACGGATTGTAACGAGGCCGCGGGGTATGCTGGCGGGCTCACCGCAGCTCGGCCCCGCGCGGTGCGGGCCTATCGCCCGCCCGTCGCCTCCCGCGTCGCCATTTGCCCACTGCCCGGTCCCCGGACCGCGGCGAAAACCAATCACTGCCTGTTGCAAAACGTAAGGCATCGCTAGACTTGCGCCCCATGAAGTTCCTGCTCAGCCTCCTGCTCGGATCGATCTGCCTGCTGCCCCTGGCCGCGGACGCTCAATGGCAATGGATCGACAAGAACGGCAAGAAGGTCTTCAGCGACCAGCCGCCGCCGACCGACATTCCCGAGAAGAACATCGTGCGTCGCGCCGGCCCGCCGGCGCGCACCGGCTCGGGCGTGGCGGCGCCCGAGGGCACGGCCACCACCGACAAGGGCGCCGAGGCACCGGCTGCACCAGCCGCGCCGAAGGCGCCGACGGTCGACAAGGACCTCGAGGAAAAGACAAAGAAGGCCGAGGCCGACGAGAAGGCCAAGCAGGCCGCCGAGGCAGCGAAGCTCGCCAAGGCCAAGGCCGAGAACTGCAGCCGCGCCCGCGAAAGCAAGGCCACCATGGACAGCGGCATGCGCATCGCGCGCGTCAACGCCAAGGGCGAGCGCGAGATCCTCGACGACAACCAGCGCGTGGCCGAGCAGCGCCGGCTGCAGTCGGTGATCGACAGCGACTGCAAGTAAGCCGCGCCGAGGGGTTCAGTACCCCGCCTTGCCGCCCTGGCGCCGGTTCGCGAACAGCCCGGTGCCGCGCGCGCCCTGCCGCTGGAAGCGCTCGCGCCGCGCCACCTTCGGATCGACCTCGAGCGCGCGGCACAGCTCGACGCGATCGCCGTCTTCGAGTGCGTCGTCCCAATCGGCGGTCCGGCCCCAGATGCCGGGCGTCATCGTCTGGCGCCAATCGAGCGCGGGAAAGCGCTTCGCCAGGGTGCTGGCGCGGATCGCGTCGCTCACGGTGGCGCCGGCGGCCAGGCGCAGCGGCTCCTCGAACACCTCGCGCGGTGCCGGCGAGCAGCTCAGGGTCACCTCGATCATCGGTGCTTCAGGCTGCGCCGTAGACCTGCTCGGCGCGCTTGACGAAGGCCTCGACCAGGCTCGAGGCGATGGTGTCGAACACCGGGCCCACGAGGGCCTGCAGCGCGAAGTTGCTGAAGCCGTAGCTCAGGTGCAGCTCGACGCGGCAGGCGCGCTCGCCGCCCTCGCCCACCGGCACGAATTTCCAGTGGCCGTCGAGGTTGGAGAACGGCCCGTCGACCAGCTTGAGCTGCACCTCGCGGCCGGGCACATGGGTGTTGCGCGTGGTGAAGCTCTGGTGCAGGCCCGCGAAGGCCAGGCCGACCTCGGCGGTCATGCCGGCCTCGTCCTGCTCGATGACGCGCGCCTTGTCGCACCAGGGCAGGAACTGGGGGTACTTCGCCACATCGGTGACCAGCGCGTACATCTCTTCGGCGCTGTACCAGATGAGAACGGACTTGTTGACTGTTTTCATTGAATCGGATCGAGAGACCGATTCATTGTAGGGAGCCCGCGCGGCTCCCTCTCTCGCGGGACGAGAGGCCGCCTCAACCCGAGCGCGACCAGGCCGCCATCAGCGTGTTCGAGGGCTGCGTCTCGTTGAGCAGCTTGCGCGCCGTCTCGACGCCAGCCACCGGCAGGCCCTTCGGATCGAGCAGCCCCACCTGCACCAGCACGCTGGCCTGGTCCCAGTAGATGTGCTCGTGGTAGAGCCTGTCGCCGCGGAACTTCACGATCGCCACCAGCGGAATCTCCACCGGCCTGCCCGTGGGCGCCACGCCGGGCAGCAGCCAGTCGATCTCGCAGCTGTGGGTGAAGCAGAACAGCATCTCGTCGACGATCTGCGTCGCGCCCACCGTGCGCGAGATCGGCACCAGCCGCGTGTCGGGCGGATTGCTGTTCACGAAATGGTGCTGGTAGAAGCGGCTCAGCATCGCGTGCCCCACGCCGCCGGTCATGGTCGGGATGTGGTTGACGTAGGGCTCGGCCACCATGGTGGCCATGGTGTCGGCCACGTTGCGCGTGCCGAACTCGTACTCGCAGTGCTTGTCCCACAGCGCCGAGAAGTCGTAGTGCGGACCCATCTCGCGCCGGAACGCGGCCACGCTGCGCTCGTGCGCCATCAGCGCCGAAGGCTTGTGGTAGTGGTCGCCGCCCAGGCGCGCAAAGGCGTGGTCGACGCCCGGATAGACGTAGAGCTCGCACCCGGGCCGCGCTCCAAGCGTCTCGACGATGCGCGCCCGAGCCTCGGGCGGGCAGAAGCCGTCGAGCTCGGGGATGTGCAGCACCAGCCGGCCCTGGATGCGGTCGGCCTCCTCGAGCCGCTGCTCGATGCCCACGCCGTAGTAGCCCACGCAGACGTCGGCATCGGTGCGGCAGGCCGCGAGGTAGGCGAGCTTGCCGCCCATGCAGAAGCCCAGCACGCCGGCCTTGCCCTGCTGCTCGGGCAGCGAGCGCAGCAGCGCCAGCGAAGCGGCCACGTCCTCGGTGCCCTTGTCCTCGTCGAAGCCCTTGTAGAGCGCGAAAGCCTTCTGCCAGTCGTCGGGCGCATAGCCGAGTTCGACCTCGGGCTGCTGGCGCCAGAACAGGTCGGGCGCGAGCACCACGTAGCCTTCTTCCGCGTAGTAGTCGGCCACCTGCCGCATGGTGGCGTTGACGCCGAAGATCTCCTGCGCCAGCACGATGCCGGGGCCCTTGCCCGAGGCGGGGGTGGCGAGGTAGGCGCGGAAGCTGCCGCTGCCGTCGATGGCCGGCACCCGCAGCCAGCGGCCCTTCTGAGCTGTCATGTCTTTCTCCTTGTTCCGAATCTCTGGATCGTGGGGTGGTTCGGCCGGCGCTCAGGCCGGCACGCACTCGTCGCGCAGGGTGGTGAACTGGCCGCAGGCATAGAGCAGCGGCAGCCCCTGCGCATCGGTGATGCGCGCGGCCTTGACCTCGCCGATCAGCATCGCGTGGCTGTGCGCCACCATCATCTCGTCGACCACGCAGTCGAACACCGCGAGCGCGCCGCGCAGCACGGGCGCGCCGGTCACCAGCGTCTCCCAGTGCGCGGGATCGAAGCGCTCGCCGGCCTCGCCCTGGCGCGAGAAGGCCAGCGCCAGCGCCGACTGGTCGAGCGCGAGCAGGTTGACCGCCATGCGGCGGCTCTGCGCGATGGTGCGGAAGCTGCTGCCCTGCAGGTTGACGCAGGCCAGGATGCGCGCGGGCTCGGCCGAGAACGAGGTCACGGCCGTGGCCGTGAGGCCCACGGGCGTGTGCCCATCGGTGCTCGTGACCACGGTCACGGCGCCGACCAGGCAGCGCATGGCGCGCCGGAAGTCGCCCGCGCCCACGTTGGGTTCGCAGCGTAGCGACTCGATGGCCCGGAACTCGCCGCGCATGGTCAGGCCGCCTCCGGTTGCGGCGCCAGCGAGCGCAGGTAGGCGCTGCTCGCGTCGGGCGTCATGAAGAACTCGGCGTAGTCGCGCGGATCGTTGAAGCCGTTGACGAAGCGCCGCGCCACGGCCGGATTGCCCTGGGCCGCGCCCAGCACCTCGAGCACGTGCGGGGGCGGCGGCTGCAGCATCGCGTTGGTCCATTCGACGACGTGGCGCGCATAGCGCCAGTAGCCGTCGAAGGCCGACTGCATGAAGTCCGCGTCGAAGGCGCCCTCGCCCTGCGCCAGGATGGCGCGCAGGTAGGCATCGGCGCACTTGGCGGCGTTGTTCGAGCCCTGGCCGGTGATCGGATCGTTGAGGCACACCACGTCGCCCATGCCGAGCACGGCGCGGCCCGAGGGCAACCGCCCGACCGGCTTGCGCACCGTGGGCGCGAAGCGGCCGGCCAGGATGCCGTTGTCGTCGGTCAGTCGCACGTCGCGGCAGCGTTCGGCCTCCCAGGGCGTGAAGGTGTCGAGGATCGACAGCGAGCGCTCGAGGGTGCTGCGCGGGCGTCTTCACGTCGGCCCAGCAGTCCATCGGGCCGCCGGGCACGCCCTCGAACACCATGATCTCGCACGGCCCCGTCACGGTCAGCGCGGGGAACACGAAGTACTCGCCGACGCCGGGGATCAGGTTGAAGTTGACGGCCGAGTATTCGGGGCGCGGCGTCATGCCGTGCACGTAGGTCAGGGCCAGCGCGCGCTGCGGTTTGTCATAGGGCGAGCGCTGAGCGTCGCGTTCGAACATCTGCGCGATCTCGCCCTTGCCGGCCGCCACGATCACCAGGTCGTGCGACTGGGTCCAGCGCTCGAGGTCCTCGATGCCCGCGTCCTGGAACAGGATCTGCCCGCCGCGTTCCTCGAAGGTCTTCATCCAGGCCGGCACCTTCACGCGCTGGTCGACCGAGCGCGCGGGCGCGTCGAGGCGGTGCGACCAGCCGAGCAGCTTCTCGCCGGGCTTCTCGGGATGCGGCACGGCGAAGCCGATGCCCTCGACCGGCGGGCAGCTGTCGGCCCACTGGTCGATGCCGAGGTCGCGCTCGACCCGCAGGCTGGCGTCGAACATGCACTGGCTCGACATCACGCGGCCGGTGGCGATGTCCTCGGCGCTGCGGTTCGAGACCACGGTCACCTCGTGGCCCTCGCGCTGGAGGCCCAGCGCCAGTTGCAGGCCCGACTGGCCCGCGCCGACGATCATGAAACGGCGCGGCTTGGCGCCCTGCGATGCGATGTTGCTCATGGGTATGCCTCGTTCGTGGGTGGGGGTGATGAAAGGGATGCGCCGGCCGCCTTCAGGCCGCGAGCTTGGGAATGGCCGGTTCGCCCTGCTCCGGGCCCAGGGCAGAGTAGCCGCCGTCCACGGCCCAGTCGGCGCCGGTGACGAACGAGGCCTTGTGCGAGCACAGGAAGGCCACCACGTGGCCGACCTCGACCGGCTCGCCGACGCGGCCGAGCATGTGGAAGGGCCTGGCCACCGCATCGGTCTTGGCACGATCGCCGCCGGTGAGCTGGTCCATCACGGCCGACCAGGTCCAGCCCGGCGACACCGAATTGACGCGCACCTTCATCGGCGCCAGGTCCAGCGCCATGTTGCGCGTGAGCTGCACGAGCGCGGCCTTGCTCACCGGATAGAGCCAGCGGCCGGTCTGGGCCACGCCCGAGGAGATCGAGGTGAAGTTGACGATGGCGCCGCCGCCCGCGGCCTGCATGAAGGGCAGCGTGGCGCGCGCCATCATCACGGCCGAGACCAGGTTGACGTCGAGCGCGGCCTGCCATTCGCCGCGCGGCGAGGCCAGGCCGTTGTCGAGGTAGCTGCAGGCCAGGTTCACGAGCGCATGGATGCGGCCCTCGGCATCGGCCGCCTGCTCGACGCAGGCCTGCACGGCGGCGTCGTCGGTGATGTCGGTGGCGATGAACTGCGCACCGATCTCGCGCGCCACCGCCTCGCCGCGCGCCACGTCGATGTCGGCCAGCACCACGCGTGCACCGGCATCGCGCAGGCAACGGGCCACGCCCGCACCGATGAGGGTCGCGCCACCGGTGACGAGCACCGTCCTGTCCTGCAAGTCCTTGTCGCTCATGCCTTTTCTCCTGGTTGGTCCCGTTGTCAATTGCTTGCAGTTACTTTAGATTTGAAGGATTCAGAGCCCAATCCGGATTGCGCAGGCGCTGTCCGCAAAACGCATTTATTCGCTGCCCCCACGCCGCCCCGCATGGAACACGCTGTCGCTGCATCGGCCTCGCTTCCCCTGTCGCGCTACGCCGTCATCGCCACGCCCGACCTAGACGAGGCGCGCGACGAGGTGGCGCGCATCTTCTGTCCGCACCGGCTGCACCTCGGGCACGGCAGCTCGCGCTTCGACGCGCGCCACCACGTCGCGCCGCTGGGCGACATCTCGCTGAACTACGTGCAGTACGGCGCCGAGGTCGAGATCGATCCCGGCTGCCTCGGCGACTTCTATCTGCTGCAGATTCCGCTCAGGGGCAATGCCCGCATCGAGTGGGCCGGCCAGAGCTTCACCTCCGATGCGCACCGCGCCTCACTGGCCTCGCCGAGCCAGCCGCTGCGCATGCGCTGGGGCGACGACACGCCGCACCTGATCGTGAAGATCGGCAAGGCGGTGGTGCAGCGCCACTGGGAATCGCTGTGCGGCGAGGCGGCCGGCGCGCGGCCGCTGGAGTTCGAGCCCGAGATCGCGCTCGACGAAGGCGCGGGCGCGAGCGTGAAGCACCTGGTCGAGTTCCTCGCGCAGGAGCTCTCGTGCGGCCGCACGCCGCTGACCACGCCCTTCCTGGCCCAGGCCGAATCGGGCCTGATCCACACCCTGCTGGGCCAGTTGCCGCACAACCAGAGCGCGCGCCTGGGCGCCGAGCGCGGCGACGTCTCGCCGCGCGCGCTGCGCCGGGCCCGCGAGTACATCGAGGCGCACCTGCCCGATGCGCTCACGGTCGACGAGATCGCCTCGGCCAGCGGGCTGTGCGTGCGCAGCCTGCAGGTGGCGTTCCGCCAGCACGCGGGCCAGACGCCGATGGCCTACCTGCGCGAGCGGCGCCTGCTCGCGGTGCACGAGCGCCTGAGCGAGCCGGGCGCCGACACCACCGTGACCTCGGTCGCGCTGCAGTTCGGCTTCGCCCACCTCGGGCGCTTCGCGCAGGACTACGCGCGGCGCTTCGGCGAATCGCCCCATCGCACGCTGCAGCGGCAGCGCTGAAGGCACCTGCTGCCACTTTCATAGAATCCACGCCCTGTGCATGCCGGGCGGTTGTCCGGGCGCCATGCGCCCCCAAATGACAACGATGGCCACCAAGAAACAAGACACCTCCTCCCGCATCGCCGACAACAAGAAGGCGGCGTACAACTATTTCTTCGAAGAACGCTTCGAGGCCGGCATGGTGCTGGAAGGCTGGGAAGTGAAGGCGCTGCGCGAAGGCAAGGTGCAGCTCACCGACGGCTACGTGGTGATCCGCGACGGCGAGATGTTCGTGCTCGGCTGCCAGATCAACCCGCTCAAGAGCGCCTCGACCCACGTGACGCCCGACTCGGTGCGCACCAAGAAGCTGCTGCTGCACAAGGAAGAGATCCGCCGCCTGACCGGCAAGGTCGAGCAGAAGGGCTACACCCTGGTGCCGCTGAACCTGCACTGGAAGGCCGGCAAGGTGAAGTGCGAGATCGCGCTGGCCAAGGGCAAGGCCGAGCACGACAAGCGCGACACCATCAAGGACCGCGAAGGCAAGCGCGAAGTCGAGCGCGCGATGAAGAGCCGCAGCCGCTGAGCCGCGGCGTTCGCGCTTTTTTTTGCGCGGCCCTGGAATAAACGCGGCGCCGCGGGCGTTCATGCAGGTGTCGCCGGATCGTCCGGCGCCACAACCAGGAGCTCTTCCATGCCGCTGACCTCGCGCCGCCTTCCCTTCCTCGCCGCCACGCTGCTGGCCGCCGGTTTCCTCTCGCTGCCCGCCGCGGCCCAGCCCAAGGCCGCCGATGGCGCCCTGGTCGGCCCCAACGGCATGACCCTCTACACCTTCGACAAGGACACGGCCGGCAACGGCAAGTCGGTCTGCAACGGCCAGTGCGCCACCAACTGGCCGCCGTACATGGCGGCCGATGGCGACAAGGCCGCGGGCGACTTCAGCATCGTCACGCGCGACGACGGCAAGAAGCAGTGGGCCGCCAAGGGCTGGCCGCTGTACTACTGGATCAAGGACACGAAGCCCGGCGACAAGACCGGCGACGGCGTCAACGGCAGCTGGAAGACCGCCAAGCCCTGAGCCCGGGCCTTCCCGCCTTCCATGGACGCCCGCCAGCTCGCCCCGCACATTCCCGGCCTGCGCCGCTATGCGCGCGCGCTGACCGGCAATGCCTGGGCGGCCGACGACCTGGTGCAGGACACGCTCGAGCGCGCCTGCAGCAAGTGGCGGCTGTGGGTGGCGGGCAGCGACCTGCGCGCCTGGCTGTTCGCGATCATGCACAACCTCTTCGCGAGCCAGGTGCGCCGTGCGCCGCCGCCGCATGCGGCGGTATCGCTCGACGAACTGCCGCCCGAACAGCAGGGCGGCGTCGACCCCGGCCGCGATCACGGCGTGCGGCTCGACCTGCAGCGCTGCCTGCTGCAGCTGCCGGAAGAGCAGCGCGCCGTGCTGCTGCTGGTGACGCTCGAAGACCTGTCCTATGCCGAGGTCGCGAAGGTGCTCGGCATTCCGCTGGGCACCGTGATGTCGCGGCTCTCGCGTGCCCGCGCGCGGCTGCAGGAACTGCTCGATGGCGCCGCCGCATCCGGTGCATTGGCGGGCACGTCGGCAGGCACACTGGCGGGCAGTGCGCCCCCGCGCCCCGGCCTGCGCCGCCTCAAGTAACGCCATGAACCGCCCCGCCCCGCCCCCTTCCGACGACGAGTTGCACGCCTGGGTCGACGGCCGGCTCGCGCCCGAGCGCCGCGCCGCCATCGAGGCCGCGCTGGCGGACGATCCTGCGCTCGCGGCGCGGGTCTCGCTCTGGCAAACGCAGCGCGACACGCTGCGGCAGCTCCATGCCGAGCTGCTGCACGAACCCGTGCCGGCCCACCTGTCGGCCGTGCTCGAGCGCGAGGCCGCGCCGCGCGACGGCTGGTGGCGCTGGGGCGGCATCGCGGCCGGCCTGCTGATCGCCTTCGGCGCCGGCTGGCTCGGCAATGCCCAATGGAGCGCCAGCCAGCGCCCGGGCACCGCGCTGGCGCGCGCGCCGGCGGTGCGCGAATTCGTCCATGCGGCCTCGCTCGCGCACCAGGTCTACACGCCCGAGAAGCGCCACCCGGTCGAGGTGGCCGCGGCCGAGCAGCAGCACCTGGTGCAGTGGCTGTCACGGCGGCTCGACCGGCCGCTCAAGGTGCCGGACTTCTCGACCCTGGGCTACACGCTGGTCGGCGGCCGGCTGCTGCCCGGCGAGAACGGCGCCCGGGCCCAGTTCATGTTCGAGGATGCGGCCGGCGAGCGCGTCACGCTCTATGTCGGCCAGCTCGATCCGAAGACCGCGGGCGCCGCGCCGGCCCCCGCGCCCGAGACCGCGTTCCGCTTCGCCACCGAGGGCGCCGTGCCCAGCTTCTACTGGGTCGACCAGGGTTTCGGCTACGCGGTGGCCGGCCGGCTGCCGCGCGAGACGCTGATGAAACTCGCGACGCTGGCCTACCGGGATCTGTCTTGAGCGCGGCATACACTCGGCCGGTTCGCGCATGCATTCCCTCATTTCCATGTTCGCGATCACTCAACGAAGGAGAAACTGCATGAAATTGCTCAGCGCCTCGATCCTCGCGGCCGCCCTGCTCGCCGGCTGCGGCAGCATGTCCAACCAGAGCGCCAGCGCGCCCGACACCCCGACGCGCACCGCCGACGGCGTGCTGGTCGGCCCCAACGGCATGTCGCTCTACACCTTCACCAAGGATGCCGCCGGTTCGGGCACCTCGGCCTGCAACGGCCAGTGCGCGACCAACTGGCCGCCGCTGGGCGTGGCCGAAACCGCCAAGCCGATGGGTGGCTACACCATCATCATCCGCGAGGACGGCAAGCGCCAATGGGCCTACAAGGGCTGGCCGCTGTACTACTGGGCCAAGGACGCCAAGCCGGGCGACAAGACCGGCGACGGCTTCGGCAACGGCGCCTGGAAGCTCGCGCGTCCCTGAGACAGCGCCCATCGCCCGGGGCTCGCGCCCGGGCGATCCACACGCCAGGAAGGCGGCCCGCGGTGGCCGCCTTTTTCGTTTCCGGACCCGCCGCGCGCAGGCGGCAGAATGACCCGATGCCCTTGAACGCCAACCTCGACGCCTTCGCCGCCCTGCTCCCCCTCGGGCTCATCACCGACGAACAGCACGATGCCGCGCTGGCCCATCGCGGATTCGCCGCTCTGCCTTCCCTGCCGACCCCGGCCCATGCGCTGGACTGGATGCAGCAGCAGGGGCTGATCGATCCCGTGGCCTCGCACGTGCTGCGCATCCAGCTCGACCGGCGCGTCGAGCGCAACGAGCTCGACCGCGGCACGCGCGACGAGGCCGTGGACGTCGCCGAACAGGCCGAGGCGCTGCACCGGCTCGGCGAGCGCGGCATCGTGCGCGAGGCCGTGCTCACGCTGCATGCGGACGGCCGCATCGACGCCGATGCGCGCGACGAGGCACTGGAGCGCGTGCCGGTCGGCGGTGCCGAGCCCGACCCCGAGGCCGCGCACGCCTGGCTCGACCCCGAGCCCTTCGAGGCGCTGGTCCTCCAGGGCCTGGTCGATGCGCCCCGGCTCGCCATCGCGCGCGCCCATCCCGAATACGCGAGCCTGCCCAAGCCGCCCACGCCGGCCCATGCCTATGCCTGGATGCGGCTGCGCGGGCTGCTGCCGGCCGAGAACGAGGACCAGGACACGCTGATCGAGCGCATCGTCGCGGCGCACGGCGATTCGATGGCCGAGGACGCGGAGGACACGCTCGACGAATCCGACGAGCTGCTCGAGGCCGGCGCGATCGGTCTCTCGCATGCGGTGGTGCAGGCGCTGCGCGACGACGGCCTGCTCGACGCCGAAGACCTCGAGGAGGCGCTGCCCTGGGTGCCGCTGGTGGCCGACAAGCGCGCCGATCCGCCCACCGCCCTCGCCTGGCTGGTGACCGACGGCTGGCTCGAGGAAGAACGCTTCGAGGCCATCGCCGCGCGCGTGGAGGCCGAGCCGGCCTTCGTCGGCGCCGACGAGCGGCGACGGATCATCGCGCAGGCGCGCGAGCGCATCGCGGCCGAGACCGCGAGCGCGAAGGCCGCGACGCGCAAGCGCTCGACGGGGCTGCGCCCCCCGCGCTGGCTCGGCGTGATCGCGGTGCTCGCGATGGTCGGCGCGGCGGGCGCCTATCTGTGGAAGCTCAACGCCCTGCCGGCCTGCAACAGCGACCTGGCGCGGCGCGAACTCGGCAGCCTGGTGTCGAGCACTAGCAACGACGAGCGGCTGCGTTCCGAGCCCGGCGTCGAGGCCCGCGTGAGCGCGCTGCACGAGATCGGCTTCCTCAAGCCCGACAAGGTGCGCGGCTGCCTGGCCACGCTGTCGCGCGACGGGAAGACCGAGACCATCGGCTTCACCATCGGGTCCGACAGCGGCGGCTCGGGCGGCGACACGGTGGTGCGCGGCGCCGAGGCGGCGATCGTCGAGGCGCGCTTCGGCGCGCTCGATGCCGAAGGCCGCCCGCGGCACAACGCCGAGCCGGTCGGCCGGCCGGCGCTCGCGGACGCGCTGCGCGAAGGCGTGGACAAGCTGGAGGCGCGCATGCGGGCGCCCAAGACCCTGCAGGAACGCCTGCGCGCGCTGCGCGAAATGCCGCTCATGGCGATCGATCCGGACCCCAGGCTCGCGCTGACCGAGGTCGAACCCGCGGGCGCCTGCCAGGCCGGGGACGGGCAGCAGCAGGTCTGCCCGGTGGTGATGGTCTACGACGACCGTCGGCTCGGCGCCATCGGCGGCGTGCAAGCCAGCGGCGCCGCGTCGCTGCCGCTGCGCGCCGAGATCACGCTGGCGCCCGACGACAACGACGTCTGGCGCGTGGATGGGGATTTCGATCGACGCTTCGCGATGGCGGTGGTCGAGGCGCGGCTCACGAAACAGGGCGTGAGCGATGCCGCGCTGGGACCGCTCGAGCTGCCCGAGCCGCCGCCGCCCCCGCCGACGATCGTGCTGCCGAAGCTGCCGCCACCGAAAGTGGCGCGCTGAGTGGCGCGCTAAGTGGTGCGCTGAACGCCGCGCCCGGCCTCGATGGCCGGGACGCGGGGACCGTCGTCAGACGGCCGATTCGCGGCTCGCGCGCTTGCGCTCGTGTTCCTTCAGGAAGCGCTTGCGCAGGCGCACGCTCTTGGGCGTGATCTCGACCAGTTCGTCGTCCTCGATGAACTCGACGCCGTATTCGAGCGTGAGGTCGATCGGCGGCGTGATCTTGATCGCGTCTTCCTTGCCCGAGACGCGGAAGTTCGTGAGCTGCTTGGTGCGGGTGGCGTTCACCACCAGGTCATTGTCGCGGCTGTGGATGCCGACGATCATGCCTTCGTAGACCGGATCGTTCGCCTTCACGAACATGCGGCCGCGGTCGTCGAGCTTGCCGAGGGCGTAGGTGAAGATCTCACCGTCGTCCATCGAGATCAGCACGCCGTTCTTGCGGCTGCCGATCTCGCCCTTGTGCGGCTCGTAGCTGTCGAAGATGTTGCTGATCAGGCCCGAACCGCGCGTCAGGTTCAGGAATTCGTTGGTGAAGCCGATCAGGCCGCGCGCCGGAATGCGGTACTCGAGGCGCACGCGGCCACGGCCGTCCGGTTCCATGTTGACGAGTTCGCCCTTGCGCTCTCCCAGGGCCTGCATCACGCCACCCTGGTGCTGCTCTTCGATGTCGGCCGTCACCAGCTCGATCGGCTCGTGCTTCTCGCCGTTGACGTTGCGGAACACCACGCGCGGCTTCGAGACGGCCATCTCGTAGCCTTCGCGGCGCATGTTCTCCAGCAGGATGGTCAGGTGCAGTTCGCCGCGGCCCATGACTTCGAACACGCCTTCCTCGTCGGTCTCGTTCACGCGCAGCGCCACGTTGTGCTGCAGTTCCTTCTGCAGGCGGTCCCAGATCTGGCGGCTGGTGACGTACTTGCCTTCGCGGCCGGCCAGCGGGCTGGTGTTGACGCAGAAGTTCATGGTCAGCGTGGGCTCGTCGACCTTGAGCATCGGCAGCGGGGCCGGGTTCGCGGGATCGGTCACGGTGACGCCGATGCCGATGTCGGCGATGCCGTTGATCAGCACGATCTCGCCCGGGCCGGCTTCGGTGGCCTGCACGCGGTCCAGGCCCTGGAAGGTCAGCACCTGGTTGATGCGGCCCTTGACGGACTGGCCGTCCGGGCCTTCCATCACCAGCACGTCCATCATCGGCTTCAGGGTGCCCTGGCTGATGCGGCCCACGCCGATGCGGCCGACGAAGGTCGAGAAGTCGAGGGCCGAGATCTGCAGCTGCAGCGGCGCGGCCGGGTCGCCCTTCTGCGAAGGCACGTGCTTCAGGATGGTGTCGAACAGGGCCGACATGTCGGGACCCCACTGCTCGCCGGGCGCGCCCTCTTCGAGCGAGGACCAGCCATTGATGCCCGAGGCGTAGACCACGGGGAAGTCGAGCTGTTCGTCGGTCGCGCCGAGCTTGTCGAACAGGTCGAAGGCGGCGTTGACCACCTTGTCGGGGTTGGCGCCGGGCTTGTCGACCTTGTTCACCACCAGGATCGGCTTCAGGCCCAGGGCCAGTGCCTTCTTGGTCACGAAGCGCGTCTGCGGCATCGGGCCTTCCTGCGCGTCGATCAGCAGCACCACGCCGTCGACCATCGACAGCGCGCGTTCCACTTCACCGCCGAAGTCCGCGTGGCCGGGGGTGTCGACGATGTTGATGTGCGTGCCCTGCCAGGTCACGGCGCAGTTCTTCGCCAGGATCGTGATGCCACGTTCCTTTTCGATCGCGTTGTTGTCCATCACCGTGTCGACGACCTTCTCGTGCTCGGCGAAGGTGCCCGATTGGCGCAGCAGCTGGTCGACCATCGTGGTCTTGCCATGGTCCACGTGGGCAATGATGGCGATATTGCGGATTTGCTTGGTCATGGTGTCGCTTCGGTCTGTGGTGCGTTCAAAAGAATTTGCTGGATTTCGATGGGGTTCAGCAAGCGCCCCGGGATCAGTTCATGGGCGGCCACATGGGCCGTGCCGAGGAAGGCCGGGGGCGATTCGCCGAACACCGCGACCCGGGCCGCATCGGCCCACGGCCCGCGCCGACGCAGGCCGGACAGAAAGCGCCCTGCATCCTCGCTGCCCAGCGTGACGATCGTGTGGCCCTCGACCAGGCATTCGGCAGGCAACAACCGGGCCAGCCGCTCGTCCTCGTCCATGGCCTCCAGGGCCTCGAGCGTGATGCACTGGGCCGCCACGAAGCCGCCGGTGGCGGTGCGACGCAGCGAGCTCAGGTGGGCGCCGCAGCCCAGGGCCTCGCCGATGTCCTCGCCCAGGGTGCGGATGTAGGTGCCCTTGCTGACCGAGGCCTCGATGCGGATGGCATCGGCCCCGGTCTGCGCGATCTTCAGCGCGTGGATGACGACGTCGCGCGGCGCGCGCTCGACCTCGATGCCCTCGCGCGCGTATTCATAGAGTGCCTTGCCGTCCTTCTTGAGCGCGCTGTGCATCGGCGGCACCTGGCGGATCGGGCCGGTGAACAGCGCCTCGGCGCGCGCGAGGTCCTCGGCCGTGACCTGGACCGGGCGTTCGGCGATCACCTCGCCCTCGGCGTCGCCGGTGGCGGTGCGGATACCCAGCCGCGCGGTGGCGACGTAGGTCTTGTCGGCGTCGAGATGCAATTGGCTGAACTTGGTGGCCGCGCCGAAGCACAGCGGCAGCACGCCGGTGGCCAGCGGATCGAGCGTGCCGGTATGGCCCGCCTTCTCGGCGCGCAGCAACCACTTGGCCTTCTGCAAGGCCTGGTTGCTGGACAGTCCCAGCGGTTTGTCGAGCAGCAACACCCCATGCACAGGGCGCCGCTGCACCCTTGTGCGTGGCGCATTCATGGCTAGTCGTCTTTCGAACGCGAAGCGACGGCCTGCGCAATCAGCGCGTTCATGTCGGCGGCACGCTCGGTGGTGCGGTCGAACACGAAGTGCAACGTGGGCACGGTGTGGATGTGCAGGCGCTTGAACAGGCCGTTGCGCAGGAAGCCCGCGGCCTGGTTGAGCGCTTCGGTGGTCTCGTCCACGTCGCCGGTGAGCAGGCTGAAGAAGATCTTCGCGTGCGCATAGTCGGGCGTGACTTCCACCGCCTGCAACGTGACCATGCCCACGCGCGGGTCCTTCAACTCGCGCGCGATCAGCTCCGTCAGATCGCGCTGGATCTGATCGGCGACCTTGAAGGCGCGGTTGGGAGTGGCGGCTTTTCTTTTGGGCATTGACGAATGCGGAAGCGTTCCCGGATGTGGAAAGCGCAGATCGCGAAGCTCGGCGCTTCGCGACCTGCGCGTTCGGTCGTCCGTTTACAGCGTCCGGGCGATCTCCTTGATTTCGAAGAATTCGAGTTGATCGCCTTCCTTGATGTCGTTGTAGTTCTTGAGCTTGATACCGCACTCGAAGCCTTCGCGCACTTCGCGGACGTCGTCCTTCATGCGCTTGAGCGAGTCGACTTCGCCGGTGTAGACCACCACGTTGTCGCGCAGCAGGCGGAAGTGCGAGCTGCGGGTGACATAGCCCGAGGTGACGTACGAGCCGGCCACGGTACCGATCTTCGAGGCCACGAACACCGTGCGGATCTCGGCCGAGCCGATGATTTCCTCGCGGCGCTCCGGCGCCAGCATGCCCGACATGGCGACCTTGATCTCGTCCACCGCGTCGTAAATGATGCTGTAGTAGTTGAGCTGGACACCATTGCCCTCGGCCAGCTTGCGCGCGCCGGCATCGGCACGCACGTTGAAGCCGATCACCACCGCCTTCGAGGCGATCGCGAGGTTGATGTCGCTTTCGCTGATACCGCCCACGCCGGCATACACCACCTGCACCTTGACCTCTTCGGTCGCGAGCTTGAGCAGCGATTGCGCGAGCGCTTCCTGCGAGCCCTGCACGTCGGCCTTGATGATGATGCGCAGCGTCTGCACTTCGCCCGCCGACAGGTCGGTGAACATGTTCTGCAGGTTCGCGGCCTGCAGCTTCGCCAACTTGGTGTTGCGGAACTTGCCGGCACGGTAGGTGGCGATTTCGCGCGCACGGCGCTCGTCGCTCATCACCATGAACTCGTCGCCGGCCTGCGGCACTTCGGTCAGGCCCTGGATCTCGACCGGGATCGACGGACCCGCCGTCTTGGTCGGCTTGCCGTCCTCGTCGAGCATGGCGCGCACGCGGCCATAGGTCGAGCCGGCCAGCACCACGTCGCCGGTCTTGAGCGTGCCGGACTGAACCAGCACGGTCGCGACCGGGCCGCGGCCCTTGTCGAGCTGCGCTTCGATGACCAGGCCCTTGGCGGCGGCATCCACCGGCGCCTTGAGTTCCAGCACTTCGGCCTGCAGCAGCACCTGTTCGAGCAGGTCGTCGATGCCCTGGCCGGTCTTGGCCGAGACGCCGACGAACGGAACGTCGCCGCCGTACTCTTCGGGCACGACCTCCTCGGCCACCAGTTCCTGCTTCACGCGGTCCAGGTTGGCATCGGGCTTGTCGATCTTGTTGATCGCGACCACGATCGGCACACCCGCCGCCTTCGCATGCTTGATGGCTTCCTTGGTCTGGGGCATGACGCCGTCGTCGGCCGCCACCACCAGGATCACGATGTCGGTGGCCTGCGCACCGCGGGCACGCATGGCGGTGAACGCCTCGTGACCCGGGGTGTCGAGGAACGACACCATGCCGCGTTCGGTTTCCACGTGGTAGGCACCGATGTGCTGCGTGATGCCGCCGGCTTCGCCCGCGGCCACCTTGGCGCGGCGGATGTAGTCCAGCAGCGAGGTCTTGCCGTGGTCGACGTGACCCATGACGGTCACGACCGGTGCGCGCGGCAGGGCCTCGGCGGTTTGCGCCGACACGTCCTCGTCGGTGAAGGCTTCGGGATCGTCGAGCGCGGCAACCACCGCGTTGTGACCCATTTCCTCCACCACGATCATCGCGGTGTCCTGGTCGAGCGCCTGGTTCATCGTGGCCATCTGGCCCAGCTTCATCAGCTGCTTGATCACCTCGGACGCCTTGACCGACATCTTGTGCGCGAGCTCGGACACCGTGATGGTTTCCGGCACGTGCACCTCGATGATGCGGGCCTCGACCGGTGCTGCCGGTGCGTGCTGCTGGTCGTCGTGGCCACGGTCGTTGCCGCGGCGTCCGCGCGGACCGCCGCGCCAGTTGCCACGGCCCACGCCGCCGCTCGCGTCGCCGCGGGTCTTGATTTCCTTCTTCTTGGCGGTGTCGCCGGCCCAGCTCGACGAGAGCTTGGCCGATTTCACTTCCTTGCCGGCGGCACCGCCGGCGGGCGCGGCCGCGGCACCCGGCGCGGCCGGCGCGCCGGCGCGGGCCGCGGGCGCGGTCGGCTTGTGCAGCGTGCCCTTGACGCCACCGGCGGGCTTGACCTCGGCGGGCTTCTCGGCCTTGTGCGGCACCAGCACTCGGGCCGGCGCATTCATCATGGCGCGGATGGCCTCGGCTTCGGCCAGGGCCTTGCGGCGACGCTCGTCGAGGTCGCGCGCACGCGCGGCTTCCTCGTCGGCACGGGCCTTGGACTCGGCGGCGGCCTTGGCCTTCGCGTCTTCCTTGGCTTGCGCGGCGGCGGCCTGGGCCGTGGCCTTGGCCTCGGCGGCCTGCTTGGCGGCGGCGACCTGCGCTTCCGCGGCTTCCTTCAGCGCAGCGACTTCGGCCTCGGCCTTGGCGGCACTGTTGGCGGAGCTGCGAGCGACCGGCTTGGCCGCTTCGGCTTCGGTCTCGGCCTTCTTCTGGGCTTCCTGGCGAGCCACCTGCGCGGCTTCCTGGCGTGCCTGCTCGGCCTGTTCGGCCTGCTCGGCGCGTTCCACCTTCTCGCGTTCGCGGGCTTCGGCTTCCTCGCGCTGGCGGCGCTTCTCGGCCAGCTCTTCTTCCTGGCGACGGATCAGCTCGGCCTGGCGGCGGGCTTCCTCCTCGCGACGCGCGAGTTCGGCTTCATCGATGCGCGGCGCGGCCGGCTCGGCCGGGGCGGCGACGGGCGCGGCGGCCACCGGTGCCGGTGCCTCGACGGCACCCGCGGGGCCTTCGTCGCGCTGGATGAAGGTGCGCTTCTTGCGCACCTCGACCTGGATCGTGCGGGCGCGGCCGGTGGCGTCCGCCTGCTTGATCTCGCTGGTCGACTTCTTGGTCAACGTGATCTTCTTGCGCTCGGGCTCGACAGTGCCGTGGCTGGCCTTCAGGAAACCGAGCAGGCGCTGCTTGTCCGACTCGGTCAGTGCGTCGCTGGCGGCCGCTTTGGGCACACCGGCGCTGCGAAGCTGATCGAGCAAGGTTTCGGGAGTCTTCTTGAGTTCATTCGCGAACTCGGCGACAGTGGTACTGGACATATTCGTTTCGTGCCTCCATGACCATCACTCTTGGCCAGCGAACCAGTGTTCGCGGGCCTTCAAGATGAGGGTTTTGGCGTCATCGGCGCTCAGGCCGGTGATCTCGGTGAGTTCATCGACCGCGAGGTCGGCCAGGTCGTCGCGGGTGTTCACCCCCGCCTCGGCCAGCTTCGGAATCAGGTCGGGGTTCAGGCCTTCGAGGTCGCGCAGGTTCTGCGAGACGGTATCGACGCCCTCTTCCTTGGCGATTTCCATGGTCAGCAGCGCATCCTTGGCACGCGAGCGCAGCTCGTTGACCGTGTCTTCGTCGAAGGCTTCGATCTCGAGCATCTCGGAGATCGGCACGTAGGCCACTTCCTCGAGGCTGGTGAAGCCCTCGGAGATCAGGATGTCCGCGATTTCCTCGTCGACGTCGAGCTTCTCCATGAACAGGCGGCGCGCGGCATCGGTCTCGTTCGCCTGCTTCTGGGCCGACTCGTTGGCGTCCATGATGTTGATCTTCCAGCCGGTGAGCTCGGAAGCCAGACGCACGTTCTGGCCGCCACGGCCGATCGCGATCGCGAGATTTTCCTCGTCGACCACCACGTCCATGGCGTGCTTTTCCTCGTCCACCACGATGGACGACACGTTGGCCGGCGCCAGGGCGCCGATCACGAATTGGGCCGGATCCTCGCTCCACAGCACGATGTCCACGCGCTCGCCGGCGAGCTCGTTGGTCACGGCGTTGACGCGTGTGCCGCGCACGCCGACGCAGGTGCCGATCGGGTCGACGCGCTTGTCGTGCGAGAGCACGGCGATCTTGGCGCGCGAACCGGGGTCGCGGGCGCAGCTCTTGATCTCGAGCAGGCCCTGTTCGATCTCGGGCACTTCCTGGCGGAACAGCTCGATCATGAACTCGGGGGCCGAGCGCGACAGGATGATCGGCGCGCCGCGCAGCGTCAGGTCGACCTCCATGATCATGGCGCGCACGCGGTCGCCGTTGCGCAGGTTTTCCTTGGCGATCATCTCGCTGCGGCGCAGGCGGCCTTCGACGCGGCCGGCCTCGACGATGATGTCGCCCTTGTCCAGGCGCTTGACGGTGCCCACGAAGATCTTGTCGCCGCGCGACATGAAGTCGTTGAGCAGCATCTCGCGCTCGGCGTCGCGGATCTTCTGCAGGATCACCTGCTTGGCGGCCATGGCGCCGATGCGGCCGATCGGCACCGAGTCCACCGATTCCTCGATGTACTCGTCGACCTCGATGTCGGGCATCTCTTCCTTGGCCTCGAACAGCAGGATTTCCTGGTCGGGCTGCTGCAGGCCGGCTTCGTCGGGCACCACGTGCCAGCGACGGAAGGTCTCGTAGTCGCCGCTGTCGCGGTCGACGGCGACGCGGATGTCCACCTCGCCCTGGTACAGCTTCTTGGTGGCCTGCGCCAGCGCGGACTCGACCGCGCCGAAGACGACGTCACGCTCGACGTTCTTCTCGCGCGAGATCGCATCCACCAACATCAACATTTCGCGATTCATGCCACCACTCCTCTAGTCAGTCCGGAACCTTTGTTCCGCCAATGTCCTGCGAGCCCTGACGGGCCCTGGGCTTGCGCCCCTTGAAATCCACGATGGGTGCCAGCCGCGCTTCGCGCAGCTCGTCCAGCACGAAGCCCAGCGCCTGCAACGGTGCCGGCGCGCGCTTCCTGCTGACCTTCTGACCCGGCTTGGGCTCCGGCGCGTCGCTCCAGACGATCTGCCAGCCCTGAGGGCCGTCGGCCCCTTCCGCCTGTGCGGCCCGCTCGAGCGTGCCGCGAAACTTCTTGCGATTGGCCGACACCTGGCCGGCCGCCGCCTCGCCGATCGGCGCCTTCAGCGTGATGTCGATCACCTCGCCCTCGAAGCGCTCGAAATCCTTCTCGTGGCGCAGCGGGCGGTCGATGCCCGGCGAGGACACCTCGAGCCGCTTGTACTCGGCGCCGTCGACCTCGAGCGCGAACTGGAGCTGTCGCGTGACCTTCTCGCAGTCCTCGACCGTGACGAAGGGCTCGGGCGTGCCGGCGGCGAGAGCCTCCGATGTGGGGGCCGTCCACGGCAAATCAATCGTCACGCGCAGCAATCCTCCCGCCGAGCGTTCGATCTCGACCAGGTCGTAGCCGAGCCCGGCCACGGTTTGTTCCACTGTCTGCTGCAATGCCACGTGTTCGAAGATGCCTTTTTATTCAGTTCAACGATGCGCAAGACCCGCCCGCCAGGTAATGCGCCATCGATCAAAAAATCCGTGAGAGACCGGGTCTTGCCCGGCGATCCGAGAACGGATGGACCAAAAAAAACGGGCGGTTGGTACCCGCCCGTTTGGTCGTGAGCCTCGAATTATATGCCACTTCTGTGATAAATGAAGGGGCACTTCTGCACACGGGCCACACCCGTTCGCGTCTCAGGGCGTGGCAGCCCCTTCCCGTGCGGCGGCCACGCGCCGCGAGCGCGCCCAGACGGCCGCGAACAGCACCGATCCCAGCGCCAGCGCGGCAGCGGCGACCAGCAGCGGAATCTGGAACGAACCCGTGCGCTGCGCCAGCGGCGCCGCGAACAGCGGGCCGATGATTTGCCCCACGCCGTACGAGGCGGTGGCATAGCCGATCAGCCCGGCCGCCGCGTTGCCGCGCAGCCGGCGCGCGTCGCGCACCGCGAACAGCGTGATGGCGGTGAACGGCATGCCCAGCAACAGGCTGCCGAGGGCGAAGCCGACCACGCTGGGCCAGGCCACCGACAGCACCACCCCGACCGCCTGCAGCGCATAGGCGATCGCCAGCAGCAGGCGGTTGTCCCAGTGCACCGGCGCGCGCGCGCCGATCAGCGCGCCCGGGATGATGGCGGCGCCGAACAGCGGCCAGAAATAGTCGGGCCAGAACGAGCCCGGCAGCGCCTGGCGCGCGATCACCGGCAGGAAGGTGGCGGTGATGATGTAGCCGAAGCCCGCCAGCCCGTAGAGCGCGACCAGCCAGATCGCATCGGTGCGCGCCGCGGCCGAATCCCGCGCGCTCGGCGCCGCGGCGGGCGCGGGGGCCGCCCCGCCGGCCACGGCCTGCTCGCCGTCGTTGAAGACGCGCCAGATCACCGCGATCAGCACCAGCGCCAACAGGCCCAGGCCGATCCAGCCGGTTTCCGATCCCCAGCGGCCGAGCGCCCCGCCCAGCAGCCCCGTCATGGCGATGCCGACGCCCGGGCCGGTGTAGATCACGCCGCCGAGCGCCGGCGAACGCGTTTCGGCCAGCCGGCGCAGGCCCCAGGTCGAGGCGAACACGAACACCCAGGCGCTCATCACGCCGGCCGCCGCGCGCAGCACGCCCCAGGCACCGAAGCTGTGCAGCAGCCCCATGCCGATCAGCAGCGCGGCGGTGGCCAGCAGCCCGCCGCGCACCATGGTCTTGGCGCGCACCCCGATGGCGGCGCAGCTGACCGCGCCGACGAAGTAGCCGAGGTAATTGAGCGAGGCCAGCAGCCCGCCGGCCTCGAGCTCGAGCTTGCCCTCGTGCAGCATGATCGGCAGCATCGGCGTGAAGGCGAAGCGCCCCAGCCCCATGGCCACCGCCAGCGTCACCATGCAGGCGAGCGCCGCCCGCCAGGCGCCGCGCCTGTCTTGTCCGATTTCCGACATCTTTTCGCGCAATGCTCGTTGTTGTGGGTGGCGCCCGCCCTCAGGCCAGTTGCGCGGCGGCCACCAGTTTCTGCGTGTAGGGGTGTTCGGGCGCGTCGAGCACCCGGTCGACCGGGCCCGATTCGAGGATGGCCCCGTCCTTCATGACGATGACCTGGTGCGCCATGGCGCGGATCACCTCCACGTCGTGCGTGATCAGCAGATAGCTCAGCCCGCGTTCGCGCTGCAGCCGCTGCAGCAGCCCCAGCACCTGCTTCTGGATCGTGACGTCGAGCGCGCTGGTGGGCTCGTCGAGCACCAGCAGGCGCGGATCGACGATCAGCGCGCGCGCGATCGCCAGCCGCTGCCGCTGGCCGCCCGAGAACTCGTGCGGATAGCGGTCGAGCAGCGCCGGGAACTGCGCCTCGGTGAGCCCGACGTCGGCCAGCGCCTGCAGCGCGCGCGCGCGACGGTCGGACGCCTTGAGCTCGGGCGCATGCACCAGCAGGCCCTCGCCGACGATCTGCTCGACGGTCATGCGCGGCGAGAGCGAGGAGAACGGGTCCTGGAACACCACCTGCATCGCGCGCCGCAGCGCGAGATCGGACGCCTGGCCCTGCCCCCAGCCCTGCCCCTCGACCTCGAGCGCGCCCTGGAAGCGCAGCAGCCCCAGCGCGGCGAGCGCCAGGGTCGACTTGCCCGAGCCCGACTCGCCGACCACGCCCAGGGTTTCGCCGGGCGCGATGCGGAAATCGGCGCCCTGCACCGCCACGAACTCGCCCTTGCCGAACCAGCCAGCGAACCCGGGCTTGGGCACCGGGTAGCTCACCCGCAAGCCCGTGGCCGAGAGGATCGGCGCCGCGTCGGGGCGTGCCGGCGCAGGCGTCACGTCCCGTGTGGGATGGCTGTCGATCAGCTTGCGCGTGTAGGGATGCTGCGGCGCCTCGAACACGCCCGCGACCGGGCCGTGCTCGACGATGTGGCCCTGCTCCATCACCGCGACGCGGTCGGCGAAGTGCCGCACCAGGTTCAGGTCGTGGGTGATCAACAGCACCGCCATGCCGTACTTGCGCTGCAGCTCGGCCAGCAGCGCGAGGATCTGGGCGCGCACCGTCACGTCGAGCGCGGTGGTCGGTTCGTCGGCCAGCAGCAGGCGCGGCCGGCAGGCCAGCGCCATGGCGATCATGGCGCGCTGGCGCTGGCCGCCCGAGAGCTGGTGCGGCACGCGCGCGCGCGCGCCGCGCCGGCTCGGGAATGCCGGTGTCGGCGAGCAGCTGCACCGCGGCCTCCTGCGCGGCGCGCGCCGGCAGGCCCTCGTGCAGCTCCAGCACCTCGGCGATCTGGTCGCCCACGCTGTAGAGCGCGTTGAGCGCGGTCATCGGCTCCTGGAAGATCATCGCGATCTCCTTGCCGCGGATGCCGCGCAGCTCGCGCTCGGGGGATCGACAGCAGGTCGCGCCCGTCCCGCGCGTGCTCGGCATCGAAGAGGCGCGACGAACCCGAGAGCTCGGCGTTCTGCACCAGCCGCAAGAGCGACAGCGCGGTGACGGTCTTGCCCGAGCCCGACTCGCCCACCAGCGCGAACTTCTCGCCGGCCGCGATCTGGAAATCGACGCCGTGCACCACCGGCTTGCCGCCGAAGGCCACGCGCAGGCCGCGCACGTCGAGCAGCGGCGCGCCGGCCGCGAGGGAGGATTCGCCCGGCTTCACTTGTCGGCCTTCCGTGGATCGAGGGCGTCGCGCAGCGCGTCGCCCATGAAGGTCAGCAGCATCAGGGTGAACACCAGCACGCCGAAGGTGGACATCGAGATCCACCAGGCGTCGATGTTCGCCTTGCCCTGGTTGAGCAGTTCGCCCAGCGAGGGCGTGCCTGGCGGCACGCCGAGCCCGAGGAAGTCGAGCGAGGTCAGCGCGAGGATCGCCGCACTCATGCGGAACGGCAGGAAGGTGACGACCGGCACCATGCTGTTGGGCAGGATGTGGCGCCGCATGATCTGCAGGTTGCTCACGCCGAGCGCGCGCGCGGCGCGTACGTAGTCCATCTGGCGGTTGCGCAGGAACTCGGCACGCACGTAGTCGGCCAGCGACATCCAGCCGAACAGGCTCAGCAGCACCAGCAGCAGCAGCACGCTGGGCGTGAAGATGGCGCTGAAGATGATCAGCAGGTAGAGCTCGGGCATCGAACCCCAGATCTCGAGGAGCCGCTGCAGGAACAGGTCGGTCTTGCCCGCGAAGAAACCCTGGATCGCGCCGATGGCGATGCCCAGCACCACGCCCACCGCCGTGAGCGCCAGCGCGAACAGCACGCTGACGCGAAAGCCGTAGATCAGCTGCGCCAGCAGGTCGCGCCCGCGGTCGTCGGTGCCCAGCAGGTTCTCGCCCGAGGGCGCGGCCGGATTGGGCTGCTTGGCGAAGTAGTTGAGCGTGCGCGGGCCGTAAGGATTGGGCGCGTAGAGCGCCCAGTTGGCGCCGGCCGTGATGCGGTCGCGGATGAAGGGATCGAGGTAGTCGGCCGGCGTCTCGAAGTCGCCGCCGAAAGTCTTCTCGGAGTAGTCGCGCAGCACCGGGAAGTAGGTCTGGCCCTCGTAGCGCACCACCAGCGGCTTGTCGGTGGACAGCAGCTCGGCGAACAGGCTCAGCACCACCAGCACGGAGAAGAGGACCAGGCTCCAGAAGCCCAGCGGATTGCGGCGGAAACGGCGCCAGGCGCGCCGGCCGGGGCTGTCCGATTTGGCCGGCGGACGCGGCGCGGCGGGAGTGGGCATCGATTCAGTCAAACTTCACCCTCGGATCGACCCAGACGTAGCAGAGATCGGAAATCAGCTTGGTCACCAGCCCGATCAGCGTGAACAGGTAGAGCGTGCCCAGCACCACCGGGTAGTCGCGCCGGATCACGCTCTCGTAGCTCAGCAGGCCCAGGCCATCGAGCGTGAACAGCGTCTCGATCAGCAGCGAGCCGGTGAAGAAGGCGCCGATGAAGGCGGCCGGAAAGCCCGTGATGATCGGGATCAGGGCGTTGCGGAACACGTGCTTCCAGAGCACCTGCCGCTCGGCGAGGCCCTTGGCGCGCGCGGTCAGCACGTACTGCTTGCGGATTTCCTCGAGGAAGGAGTTCTTGGTCAGCATCGCCGTCACGGCGAAGCTGCCGATCACCATGGCCGTGACCGGCAGCGCGATGTGCCAGAGGTAGTCGACGATGCGCGCGCCCCAGCTCAGGCTCTCCCAGTTCGGCGAGGTGAGGCCGCGCAGCGGGAACCACTGCAGCTGGCCGCCGAAGATCACCAGCAGCGCCACGCCGAGCACGAAGCCCGGGATGGCATAGCCCACGAGCACGATCAGCGTGGTGAGGAAGTCGAAGCGCGAGCCGGCGCGCACCGCCTTGGCCACGCCCAGCGGCACCGCGATCAGGTAGCTGATGAAGAAGGTCCACAGGCCCAGGCTGATCGAGACCGGCATCTTCTCCTTGACCAGTTCCCACACGTCCTTGCGCTGGTAGAAGCTGGTGCCGAGGTCGAAGCGCGCGAAGGACTTGAGCATGGTCCACAGGCGTTCGTGGGCCGGCTTGTCGAAGCCGTAGAGCTTCTTGATCTCCTCGATGCGCTGCGGATCGAGGCCCTGGCGGCCGCGGTAGCCGGCACCGCTGCTCGCGGCCCGCTCGCCGCCCGAATCGCGTCCCTGCAATTGCGCCACCATCTGCTCGACCGGACCGCCCGGCACGAACTGGATCACGCCGAAGGTGATGATCAGCACGCCCAGGAGCGTGGGGATCATCAGCAGCAGTCGCTTGAGGATGTAGCTGGCCATGCGGTTGTCGTGCTCCGGATCTCTTCTGGTGCGGCGGGCGCTACTTGTTGGCCGGCGAGGCCCACCACGTCGCGAGGGCCCAGTCGCCCACATCGTAGTACGGCGGAACGGTCGGCGGCAGCACCACGCCGGCCGGGCGGTAGCCGACCAGGAAGGCGCTGCCGTAGTACATCGGGATCGAGTAATAGCCGGCCGACAGCACGCGGTCGAGCACGCGCAAGGCGGTGGTGAGCTCGGGGCGCGTGGTGGCCGACACCACCTTGCCGACGATGGCGTCGACCGCTGGATCGGCGATGCCCCAGTAGTTGGAGGAGCCCGGCGTCTCGGCCGACTTCGAGCCGAACAGCTCGAACAGTTCGCCGCCCGGCGCGCTGTTGCCCGGCAGCCGCATCGAGGTCATGTCGAAGTCGTAGTTCTGCATGCGCTGCTGCGAGAGCGAGAAGTCGACGGTGCGAAAGCTCATCTCGATGCCCAGCTTCTTGAGCGCGGTCTGCAGCGGCGTGGCCACGCGGATCAGCGAGGGCTGGTCGTTGAGGAACTCGATGGTGAAGGCCTCGTTCTTCGCGTTGCGCAGCGCGCCGTCGCGGTAGGTCCAGCCGGCCCCGGCCAAGAGCGCCCTCGCCTTGCGCAGGTTCTCGCGCAGGCTGCCGGGCGGATCGGTGCTCGCGGGCACCGGCGCGGGCCCGAACACCTCGGGCCGGAGCTTGGCGCGCAGCGGTTCCATCAGCGCCAGCTCGTCGGGCCCGGGCAGGCCGTCGGCATGGAAGTCGCTGTTCGGGAAGTAGCCCTGCACGCGCGTGTAGATGCCGTAGAACAGCTGGCGGTTGAGCCACTCGAAGTCCATCGCGAGGCCGATGGCCTGGCGCACGCGCACGTCCTTGAACTTGTCGCGGCGCGTGTTGAAGATGTAGCCCTGGAAGTCGCCGGGGTTGTGGTTCTCGAAACCGCGCTTGGTGATCTCGCCGCTGTCGAACTGCTTGCCCTTGTACTGGCGCGCCCAGTTGCGCGAGACGAACTCGCGCATGAAGTCGAACTCGCCGGCCTTCAGGCCCTCGAAGCGCGCGGTCTCGTCGAGGTAGACCTTGTAGGCAATGCGGTCGAAGTTGAACAGGCCCTTGCGCACCGGCAGCTCGGCGCCCCAGTAGTCGGCGCGGCGCACGTAGGTGATGTCGCGGCCCAGCCGGTCGCTCGCGGGCTTGTAGGGGCCCGAGGCGATCGGCACCTCGGTCACGATCTGGTCGAAGGGCTTGCCGCCGCCCCATTTGCGGCTGAACACCGCCATGCTGCCGACCACCAGCGGCAGCTCGCGGTTCGGGCTCGCGAAGTCGAAGCGCACCGTGCGCTCGCCGAGCGCGCTTGCCTTCTTGACCTCGGCATAGATGGTCTTGAACTGCGGCGCCGCGAGCGGGCCGATCAGGGTCTGGAACGAATGGACCACGTCGGCCGCCAGCACCGGCGAGCCGTCGTTGAAGCGGGCCTTGGGGTTGAGCCTGAAGGTGGCCGAGAGCCGATCGGGCGCCACGTCGATGTCTTCGGCCAGCAGGCCGTAGGCGGTGGTCGGCTCCTCGGAGTTGCCGGTCATCAGGCTCTCGAACATCAGCTGGCCGAGGCCCGAGGGCCCGGTGCCCTTGAGCGTGAACGGGTTGAACTTGTCGAAATTGGTGGGCCGGGTCGGCGGCACCAGCCTGAATTCACCGCCCTTGGGGGCGTTGGGATTCACGTAGTCGAAATGCGTGAAACCCGGCGCGTACTTGATGTCGCCGAATTGCGCGTACGCATGGGCGGCCCACGAAGGGGCCGCCGAGAGCGCCAAACCGAACCAGAGCAGCCAACCTCGCATGCGAGAATTCTGCCCCGAGATTTTCACGAGGCAACTCCATGGGCTTTCTTTCCGGCAAAAAACTCCTGATCACCGGCGTGCTGAGCAACCGCTCGATCGCCTACGGCATCGCCAAGGCCTGCCACGAACAGGGTGCCGAGCTCGCCTTCAGCTATGTCGGCGAGCGCTTCAAGGACCGCATCACCGAGTTCGCGGCCGACTTCGGCTCGAAGCTGATCTTCGACTGCGACGTCGGCGACGACGCCCAGATCGAGAAGCTGTTCGCCGACCTGTCGCAGGTCTGGCCGAAGTTCGACGGCTTCGTGCACAGCATCGGCTTCGCGCCGCGCGAGGCGATCGCGGGCGACTTCCTCGAGGGCCTGTCGCGCGAGGGTTTCCGCATCGCGCACGACATCAGCGCCTACAGCTTCCCGGCGATGGCCAAGGCGGCCCAGCCCTACCTCAACGACAAGTCGGCCCTGCTCACGCTGACCTACCTGGGCGCCGAGCGCGCGCTGCCCAACTACAACACCATGGGCCTGGCCAAGGCTTCGCTCGAGGCCTCGGTGCGCTACACGGCGGCCTCGCTGGGCCCGAAGGGCGTGCGCGTCAACGGCATCAGCGCCGGCCCGATCAAGACGCTCGCGGCCAGCGGCATCAAGGGCTTCGGCAAGATGCTCGGCGCCGTGGCCGAGGCCTCGCCGATCCGCCGCAACGTGACGATCGAGGAAGTCGGCAACGTGGCGGCCTTCCTGCTGAGCGACCTCGCCAGCGGCGTGACGGCCGAGATCACCTATGTCGACGGCGGCTTCAGCAACGTCGTCGGCGGCATGGCCGAGTAAGCGGCACCACGGCTCCCGGACGCGTTCTCGCGCCCGTCGGACGGCGATGCGCGCCGGTCGCGCAGCGCTTGCCTCGCCATGGAACTTCGGCCTCAAATGGGCATCCATCGGTCGTTTCCAGCTACTCATTTCATAGCACCCGTGCTCCATCGACGTTCCCTGCTGCTCGCCACCCTGGGGTTGGCGCTGACCTTGCCGGCGCTCGCCGGCGCGCCCGCGCTGATGCTGGCCGAGGTCTACAGGCCGGGCATGTCGCTGGCCGACTACTGGGTCAGCGAGAAGTACGACGGCGTGCGCGCGTACTGGGACGGGCGCCAGCTCTTCACGCGCGGCGGCGAGCGCATCCTGGCGCCGGCCTGGTTCACCGCGGCACTGCCCAGGCAGCCGCTTGACGGCGAGCTCTGGGCCGGCCGCGGGCGCTTCGCGCATGCGGTGTCGACGGTGCGCAGCCAGACGCCCAACGACGTCGCCTGGCACGAGATGAAGTTCATGGTGTTCGACCTGCCGGCCCAGGGCGGCGACTTCACGGCCCGCCTCGGCGTGCTGCGCCGGCTGCTGCCGATCACCGACGCGCCCTGGGTGGTCGCGGTGCCGCAGGAGCGCGCCACCACGGCCGAGGCGCTGCAGGCGCTGCTCGACAAGACCGTGAAGATGGGCGGCGAAGGCCTGATGCTGCACCGCGGCGCCTCGCTCTACCGCGCCGAGCGCAACAACGACCTGCTCAAGGTCAAGACGCACGATGACGCCGAAGCCCGCGTGGTCGGCCACGTGCCGGGCAAGGGCAAACACGCCCATCGGCTCGGCGCGCTGCTCGTCGAAATGCCCGGTGGCCAGCGCTTCAAGCTGGGCACCGGCCTGAGCGATGCCGAACGCGAGCAGCCGCCCGCGATCGGCAGCTGGGTCACCTACCGCTACAACGGGCTCACGGCCGGCGGGCTGCCGCGCTTCGCACGCTTCATGCGCGTGCGCGAGGACGGCTGAGCCGCCCCTCCCGCCCTGCCCGCTTCGCGCCGCGGCGCTCAGGCGCTCTTTCGCACGCAGTCGGCGTAGTAGCGCTTCTTGCCCGTCTCGTCGACGCGCGCCACCAGGCCGTGGATGTCGGTCTCGAAGCCCGGGCACTGCGTGTTGAACTCGCGCGAGAACTTCAGGTAGTCGACGATCTTCTTGTTGAAGACCTCGCCCGGGATCAAGAGCGGAATGCCCGGCGGGTACGGCGTGATCAGGCTGGTGGTGATGCGGCCCTCGAGCTCGTCGATCTCCACGCGCTCGGTCTTGCGGTGCGCGATGTGCGCGAAGGCGTCGCTGGGCTTCATCGCCGGCGTGAGGTCGCTCAGGTACATCTCGGTCGTCAGGCGGGCCACGTCGTAGCGCGCGTAGAGCTGGTGGATGTGCTGGCACAGGTCGCGCAGGCCGAGGCGCTCGTAGCCGGAATGCTGCTGGCAGAACTCCGGCATGATCCGCCACATCGGCTGGTTGCGCGCGTAGTCGTCCTTGAACTGCTGCAGCGCCGTCAGCAGCGTGTTCCAGCGGCCCTTGGTGATGCCGATGGTGAACATGATGAAGAAGCTGTAGAGGCCGGTCTTCTCGACGATCACACCGTGCTCGGCCAGGAACTTGGTCACCACGCTGGCGGGAATGCCGCTGTCGGCGAAGTTGCCCTCGAGGTCCAGGCCCGGCGTCACGATGGTCGACTTGATCGGGTCGAGCATGTTGAAACCGTCGACCAGTTCGCCGAAGCCGTGCCAGTTGCGCGGCGACTTCTTCGAGCGGCTCTTGCCGTTCTTCTCGCCGTGCATGATCCAGTCGTCCGGGACGCCGATGCCCTCGTCCACGAGCTTCTCGGGGCCCCAGACCTTGAACCACCACTCGTCCTTGCCGAACTCCTCCTCGACCTTGCGCATGGCGCGGCGGAAGTCGAGCGCCTCGAGGATGCTCTCCTCCACCAGCGCGGTGCCGCCGGGCGGCTCCATCATCGCGGCGGCCACGTCGCAGCTCGCGATGATCGCGTACTGCGGGCTGGTCGACGAGTGCATCAGGTAGGCCTCGTTGAACAGGTCGCGGTCGAGCTGGCGGTTCTGCGAGTCCTGCACCAGCACGTGGCTGGCCTGGCTGATGCCGGCCAGCAGCTTGTGCGTGGACTGGGTCGCGAACACCAGCGACTCCTTCGGCCGCACACGGCGCTTGCCCATCGCGTGGTAGGAGCCGTAGAACGGGTGGAAGGCGGCGTGCGGCAGCCAGGCTTCGTCGAAGTGCAGCGTGTCGACGTAGCCGTCGAGCGTGTTCTTGATGGTCTCGGTGTTGTAGATCACGCCGTCGTAGGTCGACTGCGTGAGCGTCATCACGCGCGGCTTGACCTTGTTGGCGTCGACGTCGGACAGCAGCGGGTTGGCCTTGATCTTGGCCTTGATCGCCTCGGGCTCGAACTCGCTCTTGGGGATCGGGCCGATGATGCCGAAGTGGTTGCGCGTGGGCTTCATGAACACGGGGATCGCGCCCGTCATGATGATCGCGTGCAGGATCGACTTGTGGCAGTTGCGGTCCACCACCACCACGTCGTCGGGCGCCACCGTGTGGTGCCACACCATCTTGTTGCTGGTGCTGGTGCCGTTGGTCACGAAGAAGCAGTGGTCGGCATTGAAGATGCGCGCCGCGTTGCGCTCGCTGGCCGCCACCGGGCCGGTGTGGTCGAGCAGCTCGCCCAGTTCCTCCACCGCGTTGCAGACGTCGGCACGCAGCATGTTCTCGCCGAAGAACTGGTGGAACATCTGGCCCACCGGGCTCTTGAGGAAGGCGACGCCGCCCGAGTGGCCCGGGCAGTGCCACGAGTAGGAACCGTCTTCCGCGTAATCGATCAGCGCCTTAAAGAAAGGAGGCTGTACGCTCTCGAGGTAGCTCTTGGCCTCGCGGATGATGTGGCGCGCCACGAATTCGGGGGTGTCCTCGAACATGTGGATGAAGCCGTGCAGCTCGCGCAGGATGTCGTTCGGGATATGGCGCGAGGTCTTGGTCTCGCCATAGATGTAGATCGGCACGTCGGCGTTCTTGCGCCGCACTTCGCCGATGAAATTGCGCAAGTTCAGCACCGCCGGATCCAGGTCGGGACCGACCGTGAATTCCTCGTCGTCGATCGACAGGATGAAGGCGCTGGCACGGCTTTGCTGCTGAGCGAACTGGCTCAGGTCGCCGTAGCTCGTGACGCCCAGCACCTCGAAGCCTTCCGTCTCGATGGCCTGCGCGAGCGCGCGGATACCGAGGCCCGAGGTGTTCTCGGAGCGGAAGTCCTCGTCGATGATGACGATGGGAAAGCGGAATTTCATGGGGCGGAGCTCCGGACAGGCAATGAGGCGCGAAGTGTACGGAATTCAGATGAAGAATTCGCCCACGCGCCGAATGTCCGCCGAATGCCGTCGCGACACGCTTTTCGCCGCCGCGCCGGGGAGCCCCCACAAAGTGCAGGCGAGTCCGGGGCCTCGCGAGCGCATGCCTCAGAATGGCGTCGCCTGAAACAAAACACAGAGGAGATGTCATGGCGAATTCCACGATCTGGTGGTTGATCGCTGGCGCGGCAATCGTGGTCGAACTCCTGTCCGGCACGGTCTACCTGCTGCTGCTGGCCGGCGGGTTCGCCGCCGCGGCGATCTCCGCCCACCTGGGCTTCGGTACCGTCACGCAGTTGCTGGTGGCCGCCGTCGTCGGCGTGGTGGCGGTGCTGACCTGGTACTCGATCCAGCGCAAGCGCCCGCCGCCCCCTCCCACCGAAGCCAACCGCGACCTCAATCTCGACATCGGCGAGAGCGTGCAGGTCGAGGCCTGGAACCCCGACGGCACCGCCACCGTGCGCTACCGCGGCGCGCAGTGGACCGTCGTGCAGCGCGCGGGCCATGCGCCCTCCACCGGCGAACACCGCGTGGTCGAGGTCGTCGGCAGCCGGCTGGTGGTCGACAAGGTCTAGCTAGAACCCGAGAACGAAAGAGGAAAGGTACAGAGTCATGGAATATTCGGTCCCCATCATCATCCTGGTCATCGCGATCATCTTCATCAGCCAGTCGGTGAAGTTCGTGCCGCAGCAGAACGCCTGGGTGCGCGAGCGCCTGGGCAAGTACCACGGCACCATGACGCCCGGCCCCAACTTCCTGATCCCCTTCATCGACCGCGTGGCCTACAAGCACAGCCTGAAGGAAATCCCGCTCGACGTGCCGAGCCAGATCTGCATCACGCGCGACAACACGCAGCTGCAGGTCGACGGCATCCTCTACTTCCAGGTCACCGACCCGATGCGCGCGAGCTACGGCTCGTCGAACTACATCGTGGCCGTGACCCAGCTCGCCCAGACCTCGCTGCGCAGCGTGATCGGCAAGCTGGAGCTCGACAAGACCTTCGAGGAACGCGACGTCATCAATGCCCAGGTGGTCGCGGCCATCGACGAGGCCGCGCTCAACTGGGCGTGAAGGTGCTGCGCTACGAGATCAAGGACCTGACGCCGCCGAAGGAAATCCTGCAGGCCATGCAGCGCCAGATCACGGCCGAACGCGAGAAGCGCGCGCTGATCGCGGCCTCCGAGGGCCGGCGCCAGGAGCAGATCAACATCGCCACCGGCGAACGCGAGGCCTTCATCGCGCGCTCCGAGGGCGAGAAGCAGGCCCAGATCAACAACGCCCAGGGCGAGGCGGCCGCGATCACCGCGGTGGCCACGGCGACGGCCGACGCCATCGAGCGCGTGGCCGCTGCCATCCAGCAACCGGGCGGCGAGCAGGCGGTGCAGCTCAAGGTCGCCGAACGCGCGGTCGATGCCTACGGCAAGGTCGCGGCCGATTCCAAGACCACGCTGATCGTGCCGAGCAACATGACCGAGACCGCGGCACTGATCGCCTCGGCCATGCGCATGGTGCAGGCCGGCAAATCCTCGGGCCCGACGGCCTGAGGCTTTCCGGAAACGGGCCCGGCGACTGCTACAATCGTGGGCTTCGGAGCGGTGGATGAGCGGTTTAAGTCGCACGCCTGGAAAGCGTGTGAGGGTTAATAGCCCTCCGCGGGTTCGAATCCCGCCTGCTCCGCCAGAGAGTCTTTGTTCGCAACCGTTCGCGAACATGCAAATAGCCCGAGTTGCCTTTGGCACTTGGGCTTTTTTGTGGGCGCCCGTTGCTTGCGCGCGACTGGCGTACGATCAGCAGGTACTCAGTTCCCAGGAGGCGCCGCATGGCAGGACACCCCAGCACCAAGCCGCTCGGCATCACGTCGCTCGATCGCACGCTCGAGAAAACCGAGCAGGTCGCCGCCGACGTGCAGAAGGCCTCCGACAATCTCGCGGTGGTCAACACCGTGCTCGAGCAGGAGCTGCCCGAGGAGGTGCAGGTGGGCGACGTGGCACTGGCCATCGCGCACACCAGCCAGCTCGAGGAGAAGCTCGCGCAGTCGGCCGAGCAGCTCGCCGAGGTCAACGCAGCCCTCAGCGAGGAGATCGAGAAGCGCATCGAGGCCACGGCCCAGCGCGACGAGAGCGTGGCCCGCGCGAAGAAGCTCGAACAGGCCGCCGGCACGGGCAAGCGCGCGAGCGACTGACGCCATGGCACCCGGCGATGCCCGAGTGCCATGGACATCGTATGAAATAGGGACACGCCGCGTTTCTCCGTCTCCTTTCTCCTACGCAGCAAGCGCGCGCGGCACGCTACGCTATTGGTTCTCACACCCTAACCGTGGCATGGCCCTCATCACGTTCCTCGTCGAGGACAACAAGACCATCAGGGACAACCTGGTTCCGGCACTCGAGGACCTCGTGAATGCCCAAGTCGTTGGCTTTGCCGAAACCGAATCCGAAGCGCTGGCATGGCTGCGCGACCATCCGGCCGCGTGGGAACTGCTGATCGTCGATCTGTTCCTCAAGGAAGGCTCGGGCCTGGGCGTGCTCGCGGGCTGCAAGGAACGCCGTCCCGGCCAGCGCGCGGTGGTGCTGAGCAACTACGTGACGGCCGACATCCGCGCGCGCTGCGAAACGCTCGGCGCCGACGCGGTGTTCGACAAGTCGCGCGACCTCGATGCCTTCATCGAGTACTGCAACACCGACCGCCCCTCGGGACTCGCGCCGCTCTGAGATCGCGGGCGTTCCCCGCCCTTCCCTTCGTCCCCTGACGTTTCGAGCGCTCATGAAAAAAGGGCCCGAAGGCCCTTTCTCTTTGGAACGCGGATCGCAGCCGATCAGCGCACCACGGCGATCTGCGTACGCTGGCCACCCTTGTAGGTGTAGAGCGTCAGCGCGCCGTTCTTGATGTCGCCCTTCTCGTCGAAGGCGATCGGGCCGGTCACGCCCTTGTACTGGATCTTGCCGACTTCGGGCAGGTACTTCTCGGGGTCGGACGAACCGGCCTTGACCATGGCTTCGGCCAGCACGTTGACCGCGTCGTAGACGTACGGTGCGTAGATCTGGACGTCGACGCCGTTCTTGGTCTTGAACTTGGCCTTGAAGTCTTCCAGCGGTTGCTTGAAGTCGCCGTCCACGCCGCCGGCTTCCGCGCACACCACCATGTCTTCGCCGATGGCATCGCCAGCGAGCTTCGGCAGTTCGCCGGTGCACAGGCCGTCGCCGCCCATGAACTTGACGTTCAGGCCGAGCTGCTTGACCTGCTTGAGCATCGGGCCGCCGACGGCGTCCATGCCGCCGAAGAACAGCACGTCGGGCTTGGCCGACTTGAGCTTGGTCAGGATGGCGTTGAAGTCGGTCGACTTGTCGGTGGTGAATTCGTGACCCACGATGGTGGCGCCGGCGGCCTTGGCCGACTTCTCGAATTCTTCGGCGACGCCCTGGCCGTAGGCCGTGCGGTCGTCGATCACGGCGATGTTCTTGCCCTTGAGCGTTTCGACCGCGTACTTGCCCAGCGTGCCGCCGAGTTGCGTGTCGTCAGCCACCACGCGGAAGGTGGTCTTGAAGCCCTGGCGGGTGTACTTGGGGTTCGTCGCCGACGGCGAGATCTGGGGGATGCCGGCGTCGCTGTAGAGCTTCGAGGCGGGGATGGTGGTGCCCGAGTTCAGGTGACCGACCACGCCGTTGACCTTGCTGTCGACCAGCTTCTGGGCCACGGCCGTGCCTTGCTTCGGATCGCCGGCGTCGTCTTCGGCGACCAGTTCGAACTTGGCGACCTTGTCGCCGATCTTCAGACCCTTGGCATTCAGTTCCTCGATCGCCATCTTGGCGCCGAACTCGTTGTCCTTGCCGAGGTGGGCAATGGGACCGCTGGTCGGAGCCACGTGGCCGATCTTCACGACCAGTGCATCGGCGGGAGGTGCAGCGGGTGCCGGGGCGGCCGCGGTGGGCGCCGGGGCAGCAGCGGGTGCCGCAGCTTCTTCTTTCTTGCCGCAAGCCACCAGCGTGAGTGCAGCCAGAGCGACCGCAGTCCATTTCAATTGCATGAGAACCTCCAGAACATGGATGATGAGATTGAGAAACCGGTCGTGTGATCCGGGCGCTCCTGACCTCGCAAGTTCCGCGCCGCAGACCCGGGCCACCCTAACCCTCCAGCTTTGGCCCACCCGACCTGGCGCGCAGTTTAGCTGAAGCTTCACCCCTCGAAAGTTGGCGTAGACCCTGGGTTTTCCGAGAGTTCGGCGGCCATTGCCTCGATCACCAACGCACGCAAAACGGCTTCGATTTCGCCACGCAAACGCGGCACCATCGCATCGAGTTGCTGCTGCACGGCGGCGGCCACGGTGTCACTCAAACGCTCCTCGAGCGAGAAGTCCACGCGCTGAAGAACACGGTGCAGCAACTGCTCCTCGAGCCGCACGATGTCGGCCTCGGAACGCTGCACCGCGGGCGGCAATGCAACGGCCTGGGCCGGGTCGGGCACGGCCGGCGCGGTGGCATCCGCGGCCGCGTTGTCGGCGAGTGGCGAATGCGCCGCGACCGGCTCGGCGGGCAGGTCGAGCACCGTCGTCAGGGTGGGAACGAAACGCGGCGGTGTGCGGGTCGGACTGGCCATCAGGATGCGCTCCTCGCGAAGTCGTGCGGCTGGATCGTGTAGCCGCGATCGGCGTAATGGCGCCAGCGCGCGCGGCCGATCTGGCGGTCGTCGGGCTCGTTGCTCACGATGTCGATCAGGCGCTCGTAGCGCTCGAAGCCCGCGGGCACCTGCGCACCGAGATTGACCAGCAGTTCGCGGTGCGGCAGCGCGGCCGACTCGGCGCCCTCGTCGGCCAGGATCACCGGCGAGCGCGAGAGCACATGGGCCGGCGCGTCGCCGCGGCAATGCGCGACGAACTCGGTCGGCGCGAGCTGCCAGAGCCCGGCATCGACCGCATCGAGCCACTGCGCCTCGCCGACCACCACCACGCGCATGCCGCGCGTGGCGACGGCCTTGCGCACGAGCCGGCAGGCGTAGCTGAGCTTGTCCGGCGCGTTGTAGTGAAAGCCGATCTCCGTCACTGCACCGAACGCGCCTTGCGGGCCGCCGCCTTGCTGTCGCCCTTGCCCTTGCCCTTGCCCTTGGCATTGCCGGCGCCGGCAGTCGCCGCGCCGTCCTGCGCGCGGCCCGTCAGGTACGAGACCAGCAGGCCGACCGGCCGGCCCGTCGAGCCCTTGGCCGCGCCGCTCTTCCACGCGGTACCCGCGATGTCCAGGTGCGCCCAGGCGAAGTCAGCCGTGAAGCGCTGCAGGAACTTGGCCGCGGTGATGGCACCGCCCGCGCGGCCCGCCACGTTGGCGACGTCGGCGAAGTTGGTCTTCAGCCCCTCGGCATATTCGTCGTCGAGCGGCAGGCGCCAGCAGCGGTCCTGCGAGCTTTCGCCCGCGGCCTCGAGTGCCGCGGCCAGCGCGTCGTCGCTCGAGAACAGGCCGCTGCGCACGCCGCCCAGGGCCACCACGCAGGCGCCCGTGAGCGTCGCGATGTCGATCACGGCGGCGGGGTCGAAGCGCTTCGCATAGGTCAGTGCGTCGCAGAGGATCAGCCGGCCCTCGGCATCGGTGTTGAGGATCTCGATGGTCTGGCCGCTCATGCTGGTGACCACGTCGCCGGGCTTGATGGCGCGGCCGTCGTTCATGTTCTCGCACGAGGGGATCAGGCCGATCACGTTGATCGCGGGCTGGATGCCGGCCAGTGCGCGGAAGGTGCCGAGCACGCTCGCGGCACCGCACATGTCGAACTTCATCTCGTCCATTTCGGCCGCCGGCTTGAGCGAGACGCCGCCGGTGTCGAAGGTGATGCCCTTGCCGACCAGCACCACGGGCGCCTGGTCCTTGGGTCCGCCCTGGTAGCGCAGCACGATGAAGCGCAGCGGCTCGGCCGAACCCTGGGCCACGGCGGCGAAGGCACCCATGCCGAGCTTGTCGACCTCCTTGGGACCGAGCACTTCGCACTTGATGCCGGGCAGCTTGCCCAGGCCCTTGGCGGCCTCGGCCAGCATGGTCGGCGTGGCGTGGTTGGCGGGGCGGTTGCCCCATTCCTTGGCGAACTCGATGCCCTCGACGGTGGCGCGCGCCTGCTCGAAGGCCGCGCCGACCGGGGCCGCGTCGGCCACGCCCACGGTCACCTGGCGGATGCTGCGCGGCTCGGCCTTGGACTTGGTGGCGGTGTAGACATAGCTGGCGTCGGCGGCCGCGAGGACGGCGCTCGCCACGGCCGCGGGCTCGGCCTCCTGGGCGAAGGCCAGCACCACGCGCTTGGGCGACTGGGCCTTGGCGGCGTTGACGGCGGCGATCACGCCGCTGCGTACCGAGGCCGGCTTGCCGTCGCCGATGGCCGCCAGCACCACGCGGGCGGCGGCCACGTCCTCGGGCCGGTACAGGGACAGCAGCTTGCCGGCCTTGTCGGGCAGGTCGCCGGCCTTGCGGGCGGCCGCGATCTGAACGGAGAGGGGGTCCTTGGACGCGAGCGGCGCGCTGCCCACGAGCACGATCAGGACGTCGGATTTTTCGGCCGCTGCGCGGGCGACGGTGAGGGTCTTGAGTTGAAAGTCCATAATCCTTTTTTTCCTCGAACGATGTTATTCCATTCTTCCCTACGCAAGGAGCTGTCCCGCAGCTTCGGAGCGACCCTCGTGGTCCTGGTCACCATCGTGATGACCATGATGCTCATCCGCACGCTCGGACTGGCCTCCAAGGGCAGCGTGAACCCGTCCGAAGTGTTCCTCGTCATGGCCTACACGGTGCTCGGCTACATGCCGACCATCCTGAGCCTGAGCCTGTTCATCGCCATCGTCGGCACCCTGTCGCGCATGTACCGCGACAGCGAGATGGTGATCTGGTTCTCCAGCGGCCGCGGGCTGTCCGACTTCGTGCAGCCGCTGTTCCGCTTCGCCTGGCCGGTGCTGCTGCTGATCGCCGCCATGGCGCTGATCGGCTGGCCCTGGGCCAACTCGCAGACCATGGGCATGCGCCAGCAGTACGAGCAGCGCGGCGACCTCGAGCGCGTGTCGCCCGGCGAATTCCGTGAGTCGGCCGGCCGGCTGCGCGTGTTCTTCATCGACAAGGACTCCGCCGACAGCGCCACCGCCACCAACGTCTTCATCTGGTCGATCGAGCGCAACCTGCAGATCACGACCTCGGCGCGCAGCGGCCGCATCGAGACGCTCGGCAATTCGCGCTACCTGATGCTGAGCAACGGCCAGCGCCTGGAGCGCCCGCTGCTGCCCGACAGCGGCCTGAAGATCAGCGAATTCGAGACCTACGGCACGCGCGCCGGCGGCAGCGCCGCGGGCTCCAGCGACGCCACGCCGCCACGCGCGCGCACCACGCTGTCGCTGCTGGGCGACTTCAACGCCAACGCGGCGCGCGGCGAACTCGCCTGGCGCGTGGGCATGCTGCTGGCGGCCATCAACTTCGTGCTGCTGGCGCTGGCCGTCTCCAGCGTCAACCCGCGCGTGGGCCGCAGCGGCAACCTGCTGTTCGCGCTGTTCGCCTTCGTCATCTACTACAACCTGCTGAACCTGGGCCAGAGCTGGATCAGTTCGGGCCGCTACGGCATGGGCGGCTTCATGCTGCTGCTGCACGGCGGCGTGGCGCTGATCGCCGTCTCGTGGCTCACGTTGCGCAACAACAACTGGGCGCGTCGCAAGAGCCGCGGCGGCCCCGGCGCCGGCCCCACGCCGCCCGCCACCACCGCCCGGCTGGAACCCACGCCATGAGAACCATCCGCCGCCTGATCTACGTCGAGGCGCTGAAGGCCGTGGCCTTCGTGACCCTCGGCTTCCTGAGCCTGTTCTTCTTCTTCGACTTCGTCGACGAGCTGCAGGCCGTGGGCCGCCCCGAAAGCCTGGCCTACGGGCCGGCGCAGGCGCTGCTCTACGTGACCTTGCTGCTGCCGAGCCATCTCTACGAGCTGCTGCCGATCACGGTGCTGATCGGCTGCATCTTCGTGATGGCGCGGCTCGCGCAGAGCTCCGAATACACCATCCTGCGCACCAGCGGCCTCGGCCCCTGGCGCGCGCTGCGCACGCTGCTGGTGCTCGGCCTGGGCTTCGTGGTGCTGACCTTCGCCGTCGGCGACTACCTCGCGCCGACCGCCGAGCGCGCAGCGCAGCTCGTGAAGTCGCGCTACCAGGGCACCTTCACCTTCGTCGGCAACACCGGCGCCTGGCTCAAGGAAAAGCAGGAGAAGTCGTCCTATGCCGTCAACGTGCTGTCGATCTCGCGCAACGGCGTGCTTAAGACCGCGCGCATCTTCGAGTTCGACGACAAGGGCTACCTGCGCAAGCAGATGACAGCGAACACGGCGCGCATCGAGCGCGGCTACTGGGTGCTGTCGGAGATCGAGCAGCAGGACTACGACACCCACGCGCCCGAGGGCAAGGCGCATGTCGGCACCACCCGGATGCTCGAGCTCAACTGGCCGACCTCGCTGACGGCCGAGATGGTGTCGGTGGCGCTGCTGCGGCCCGACCGCATGAGCACCATCGACCTGTTCGACTACATCCGCCACCTCGACGCCAACGGCCAGACCGCGCAGCGCTACGAGATCGAGTTCTGGCGCAAGGTGTTCTATCCACTGTCCTGCCTGGTGATGGTGGTGCTCGCCCTGCCCTTCGCCTACCTGCACTTCCGCCAGGCCGGCATCACGACCTACGTGTTCGGCGGCGTGATGATCGGCATCAGCTTCTTCCTGCTGAACAACGTGTTCGGCTACCTCGGCAACCTGAGCAACTGGTCGCCCTGGATCACGGCGGCGGCGCCAGGGCTCATCTACTCGGTGATGTCGCTGGCGGCCTTCAGCTGGCTGGTGCTCAGACGCTGATGGCCACGCCGACGGTCCAGGGCATCGTGCTGCTGGCGCATGGCTCGCGCGACGAGCGCTGGCGCCTGCCGATCGAGGCCGTGGCGGCACGGGTGCGGGCGCTGTCGCCCGCGGCGCTGGTGCGCTGCGCCTACCTCGAGCTGGCCGAGCCCGACCTGCGCACCGCGGCGGCCGCGCTGGCCGGCGAAGGTGCCACCGCGATCCGCGTGGTGCCGATGTTCCTCGGCATGGGCAAGCATGCGCGCGAGGACATCCCGCGCCAGTTCGATGCGCTGCGCGCCGAGTGGCCCGCGCTGGCCTTCACGCTCGGCCCCACCGTGGGGGAATCGCCGCAGGTGATCGATCTGCTGGCCCGAATTGCGGCGGAAATCTGAACATTCGGCAATTTCCATAGATTCCGAAGGCATAATAAATTCCGCAATAAGACGGAATTTGATATGAATCTGCACCAGTTCAAATTTGTTCAGGAAGCCGTGCGGCGCAATCTGAACCTGACCGAGGCCGCCAAGGCGCTGCACACTTCCCAGCCCGGGGTGTCGAAGGCGATCATCGAGCTCGAGGAAGAACTCGGCGTGGAAATCTTCGCGCGACACGGCAAGCGCCTCAAGCGCGTGACCGAGCCGGGCCAGCACGTGATCGCGAGCATCGAGCTGATCATGCGCGAGGTCGGCAACCTCAAGCGCATCGGCGAGCAGTTCAGCGCCCAGGACAGCGGCACGCTGTCCATCGCCACCACCCACACGCAGGCGCGCTACGTGTTGCCGGTGCCGGTGGCGAAGTTACGCGAGGCCTACCCCAAGGTCAACGTGAGCCTGCACCAGGGCTCGCCCGACCAGGTGGCACGCATGGTGATCGACGAGGTGGCCGAGATCGGCATCGCGACCGAATCGCTCGCCGACTACGCCGAGCTCGTGACCCTGCCGTGCTACGAATGGCAGCACGTGCTGGTGCTGCCCAAGGAACATCCGCTGGCCACCAAGGAGCGCATCTCGCTCGAGGACCTGGCCTCCGAACCGATCATCACCTACCACCCCTCGTTCACCGGCCGCACGCGCATCGACCATGCGTTCGCGCAGAAGAAGCTCGCGCCGCGCATCGCGCTCGAAGCCATCGACTCCGACGTGATCAAGACCTACGTGCGCCTCGGGCTCGGCGTGGGCATCGTGGCCGAGATGGCGGTGCGCGACGAATCGAACGCCGACCTCGTGGTGCGCCCCATGGGCCAGGTGTTCGGCCAGAACATCGCGCGCGTGGCCTTCAAGCGCAGCGCCTACCTGCGCAACTTCGTGTTCAAGTTCGCCGAGCTGCTGTCCGACCGGCTCGACCGCAACCTGATCGCCAAGGCCCTGAGCGGCCACCAGCAGGACTACGAACTCTGAGCGCCACCGAGGATCACGCGCTCGTCCCGACATCCCTCCCACGCATCCCACCATGAGCACCGCCCTTTCCCCCCGCACGCCCGCGATCGCGACCAAGCTGCCCGCCGTCGGCACCACCATCTTCACCGTGATGTCCGCGCTCGCGGCCGAGAAGAACGCGGTCAACCTGGGCCAGGGCTTCCCCGATTTCCACTGCGATCCGCAGTTGCTCGAGGACGTGACGGCCGCCATGGCCGCGGGCCACAACCAGTACCCGCCGATGCCGGGCATCCCCGCGCTGCGCGAGGCCATCGCCGCCAAGATCGAGGCGCTCTACGGCCACGTCTACAGCGCCGCGACCGAGATCACGGTGACCGCCGGCGCCACGCAGGCGATCATCACGGCCATCCTCGCGGTGGTGCGCGCGGGCGACGAGGTGATCGTGCTCGAGCCCTGCTACGACAGCTACGTGCCCAACATCGAGCTCGCGGGCGGCAGCGTGGTGCGCGTGCCGCTGGTGCCGGGCACCTTCCGCCCCGATTTCGACCGCATCGCCGCCGCTTTAAGCCCGCGCACGCGCGCGATCATCGTCAACACGCCGCACAACCCCAGCGCCACCGTGTGGACCGAGGCCGAGATGCGCCGGCTCGAGGAACTGCTCGCGCCCACCGAGGTGTTCGTGATCGCCGACGAGGTCTACGAGCACATGGTCTACGACGGCGCGCGCCACGAGAGCGTGGCCCGCTTCCCGGGCCTGGCGGCGCGCAGCTTCATCGTCAGCAGCTTCGGCAAGACCTACCACGTCACCGGCTGGAAGGTCGGCTTCGTGGCCGCGCCGGCGCCGCTGATGGCCGAGTTCCGCAAGGTGCACCAGTTCAACGTGTTCACCGTCAACACGCCGATGCAGCATGCGCTGGCGCGCTACATGGCCAACCCCGCGCCCTACCTCGAGCTGCCGGCCTTCTACCAGCGCAAGCGCGACCTGTTCGCCGCCGGCCTCGCCAGGACCCGCTTCAAGCTGCTGCGCAGCGAAGGCAGCTACTTCCAGTGCGTCGACATCTCGGCGGTCAGCGATCTCTCGGAGGCCGACTTCTGCCTCTGGCTCACGCGCGAGATCGGCGTGGCGGCGATCCCGCTGTCGGCCTTCTACGGCGACGGCTTCGACCAGCGCGTGGTGCGCTTCTGCTTCGCCAAGAAGGACGAGACGCTGGTCGCCGCGCTCGACCGGCTCGCCAAGCTCTGAGACGGGCGACCGCCTCCCGCGCCACGAGACCGCAAGCGATGCAGGCGCCCCGGCTCCTCCTCGGCGCGCTGGCGCTGTCCTTCCTCGCCGCCGGCATCGCCGACGCCTTCGTGCCGCTGCTGCCGGGCCGGCAGTACTCGGCCATCGACATGCTGCACATGCCGCTGATCACCGCACTGTGCTACGCCTGGTGCCGCGCCGACCTGCTCGCGCGCGGCCAGGTCCCTCGCGGGCGCATCGCGCTGTTCGCGGGCGTGTTCCCGCTGCTGGGCGTGCCGCTGTTCTTCCTGCGCACGCGGCCCTGGCGGCAGGCGCTGCTCGGGCTGCTGCGCACCGTGGGTTTCCTCGCCGCCTGCCTGCTGCTCGCGAGCCTGGGCGGCCTGCTCGGCGAATTCGCCGCGGGCGCATCGCACCGCGGCGGCTGAAGGAGAAACGACCATGGCGAATCCCCAACTGCGCACCCTGCAGAAGGTCTTCGGCGGCATCGCCGCGTCCCTGTTCGCGGTGGCGCTGCTCGTGGCGGCCCACACCGTCTACTTCATACGGTCGGCGGTGCACGCACAGGGCGAGGTGATCGAGCTGCTGCACGTGGAATCGGACGACGACGGCGACGGCACCTGGAAGCCGCGCGTGCGTTTCCGCACGGCCGCGGGCGAGACGATCGATTTCGAGTCCTCGGCCAGCAGCAACCCGCCCTCCTACGAGGTCGGCGAGGCGGTGCGGGTGCTGCATGCGCCCGGCGATCCGCGCAACGCGCGCATCGACAGCTTCTTCTCGCTGTGGGGCATGTCCATCGTCTTCGGTGCGATCGGCACGGCCTTCCTGGTGGTCGTGCTGGTGCTCGCCGTCGTCGTCGTCGCTACGCCGGCGCAGCCCACCCGGCGCGGGCGCCGACGCCCACGGTAGGACAGTCCTGACCGGCGAAGGCGCGGCTCTCTTGCGCTGCGCGCACCCCGGGGTCACGAGCATCGAGGCTCGATAACAACGTCCCTGGAGAAAACATGTCGCTCTCGTTCATTCTGCTGATCGTCCTGATCCTTCTGCTGATCGGCGCGCTGCCGAGCTGGGGCCACAGCCGTACCTGGGGCTACGGTCCCAGCGGCGGCCTGGGCCTGGTGCTCGTGATCGTGATCATCCTGGTGCTGATGGGCAGGATATGACGCGCGGGCGAGGCTGCACCCTGCCTCGCCCTTCATGACGAGGCGAAGGCCTCTTCGGACGAAGCCCGCGACAGCGGGCTTTTCTTTGGAACCTCGAAAGAACGCTCAGGCCTGCAACTGCGCCCAGGCCTTGTCGAGCCGCTTCACGCTCACCGGCTGCGGCGTGCGCAGTTCCTGCGCGAAGAAGCTCACGCGCAGTTCCTCGAGCAGCCAGCGGAACTCGAGCATGCGGTCGTCCACCACGCCCTTGCGCTCGGCCACCAGCCGCCAGTAGCGCTGTTCCTGCGGGCGCAGCTCGGCCAGCTTGGCGGTGTCGCGCGCCGGGTCGCCGCGCAGCTTGTCGAGCCGCAGCACGATGGCCTTGAGGTAGCGCGCGAAATGCTGCAGCTGCGTCCACGGCGCATCGGCGATGAAGCGCTTGCCGACCAGCTTCTGCAGCTGCTGCGCGGCGTCCTGCACCGACTCGGGCTGGATCTTCGTGTCCTTGATCTTGCGCGCGGCCGCGGCGTATTCGGCGAGGATCGTCGCGGCCAGCCGCGCGACCTCGTTGGCGATCAGCGTCAGCCGTCCGCGCCCCTCGTCGAGCCGCCGCTTGAACGCGAACTCGTCGGCCGGCAGCGGCTCCTGCAGGAAGGCGCGGTCGATCGCGATCTCGACGATCTGCGCGCGCAGCTCGTCGGCGGTGCCCAGCGGCATGTAGGCCACGGCCATCTTCTGCAGGTCGGGGATGTTCTTCTCGAGGTACTTGAGCGCGTCCTTCAGCTGCAGCGCGAACAGCCGGCGCAGACCCGCGCGATGTTTCGCGGCCGCGACCGCGGGCTCGTCGAAGACCTCGATCGTGACCGCGTCGCCCTCGTCGCGCAGCGCCGGGAAACCGACCAGCGACTGGGCGCCGCGGCGCACCTCCATCAGCTCGGGCAGTTCGCCGAAGCTCCAGGCGGTGTAGCGCTGGCCGGCCGGCAGCGCCGGGGTGGCGGGCGCGGGCGGTGCCGCCTCCTGGGCACGACGCGCGTCGGCGGGCGCCGCGGCCTTGGCGGGTTCGGCCGAGGCCTTCACGTTGAGTCCGGCGAGCGCCTGGAACGCGCCGCGCGCCTTCGCGCCGAGCTCGGCCTTGAGCGCGCCGAGGTTGCGCCCCATGCCGAGCTGGCGGCCGTGCTCGTCGACCACGCGCAGGTTCATGAACAGGTGCGGCGCCAGCATGTCGAGCTTGAAGTCGGCGCGCTTGACGTCGATGCTGGTCATGTCGCGCACGCGCTTGAGCAGCACATCGGTCAGCGAGCCGGTGCCGAACAGCTCGGGCTCCGACAGCGCCTCGGCTAGCTTCGCCGCCGACTCGGGCAGCGGCACCAACCGCGAGCGCGGACGCTGCGGCAGGCTCTTGAGCAGCGCCTGGATCTTGTCCTTGAGCATGCCCGTCACCAGCCACTCGCAGCGTTCCTCGCTGACCTGGTTGAGCACGAACAGCGGCACGCTGACCGTGAGGCCGTCCTTGGCATCGCCGGGCTCGTGCAGGTAGCTCGCGGCGCAGTCCACGCCGCCGAGTCGCAAGGTGGGCGGAACGATTGGGTGGTGATGCCGGCCGCCTGGTGGCGCATCAGCTCGTCGCGCGTGAGGAACAGCAGCCGCGGCTGCTCCTTCGAGGCCTGCCGATACCAGTTCTCGAAGCCGGTGCCGCTGGCGACGTCGGCCGGCAGTTGCGCGTCGTAGAAGGCGAAGATCAGTTCGTCGTCGACCAGCACGTCCTGCCGGCGCGACTTGTGCTCGAGGCCCTCGACCTCGCGCACCAGCTTGCGGTTGGCCGCGAGGAACGGGAAGCGGCTGTCCCACTGCCCGCCGACCAGCGCCTCGCGGATGAAGATCTCGCGCGCGGCGACCGGGTCGACGCGCGTGAAGTCGACGCGCCGGCCGCTGTAGACCACCAGGCCGTAGAGCGTGGCGCGCTCGAGCGCGGCCACCTGCGCGTTCTTCTTCTCCCAGTGCGGATCGAGCAGCTGCTTCTTCAGCAGATGCCCGCCCACCTGCTCGAGCCACTGCGGCTCGATGTTGGCGATGCCGCGGCCGAACAGCCGCGTGGTCTCGACCAGTTCGGCCGCCACGATCCAGCGCCCGGGCTTCTTCTTCAGGTGCGCGCCGGGATGCTTGTAGAACTTGATGCCGCGCGCGCCGAGGTAGGCCTCGTCGTCCTCGAGCTTCCAGCCGATGTTGCCGAGCAGGCCCGCCAGCATCGACAGGTGCAGCGGCTCGTAGCCCGCGGGCTCGGCGTTGATGCGCCACTTGTGCTCGGTGACCACCGTGAGCAGCTGCGAGTGGATGTCGCGCCATTCGCGCACGCGACGCACGTTGACGAAGTTCTGGCGCAGCAGCTGCTCGTACTGGCGGTTGCTGAGCTTGTGGCTGTCGCCATGGCCGCCGCGCGCGTCGGCGATCCACTTCCACAGCCGCAGGTAGCCGCTGAACTCGCTCTTCTCGTCGTCGAACTTCGAATGCGCCTGGTCGGCCTGCTGCTGCGCTTCCATCGGGCGGTCGCGCACGTCCTGCACGCTGAGCGCCGAGGCGATCACCAGCACCTCCTCGAGCGCGCCGCGCGAACGGGCTTCCAGGATCATGCGGCCCACGCGCGGGTCGAGCGGCAGCTTGGCGAGCTCGGCGCCGGTGGCGGTCAGCTCGTTGGCATCGTCGACCGCGCCGAGCTCGTTGAGCAACTGGTAGCCGTCGGCGATGGCGCGCGGCGACGGCGCCTCGAGGAACGGAAAGCGCGACACGTCGCCCAGGCGCAGCGACTTCATGCGCAGGATCACGCCCGCGAGCGACGAACGCAGGATCTCGGGATCGGTGAAGCGCGGCCGGCCCTCGAAGTCCTTCTCGTCGTAGAGGCGGATGCAGATACCGTTGGCCACGCGGCCGCAGCGGCCCGCGCGCTGGTTGGCGGCGGCCTGGCTGATCGGCTCGACCAGCAGCTGCTCGACCTTGCTGCGGAAGCTGTAGCGCTTCACGCGCGCCGTGCCCGTGTCGATCACGTAGCGGATGCCCGGCACGGTGAGCGAGGTCTCGGCCACGTTGGTGGCCAGCACGATGCGCCGGCCGGTGTGGCCGTCGAAGATGCGGTCCTGCTCGGCCTGCGACAGCCGCGCGAACAGCGGCAGCACCTCGGCGTTGCGATACAGCGGCTGGTGCGTGAGATGGCGGCGCAGGTGGTCGGCGGCCTCGCGGATCTCGCGCTCGCCGGGCAGGAAGACCAGGATGTCGCCCGCATGGTGCGGATCGCGCCAGAGCTCGTCGACGCCGTCGGCGATGGCGTCGTTGAGGTCGTGTTCGCGCGATTCCTCGAACGGCCGGTAGCGCTGCTCCACCGGGAAGGTGCGGCCCGAGACGAACACCGTGGGCGCCGGCCCCTTGGCCGAGGCGAAATGCTGCGCGAAGCGGTCGGCGTCGATGGTCGCCGAGGTCACGATCACCTTGAGGTCGGGCCGGCGCGGCAGGATCTCGCGCAGGTAGCCGAGCAGGAAGTCGATGTTCAGCGAGCGCTCGTGGGCCTCGTCGATGATGATGGTGTCGTAGGCCTTGAGCAGCGGATCGGTCTGCGTCTCGGCCAGCAGGATGCCGTCGGTCATCAGCTTGACCGACGCATCGCGCGACAGGCGGTCCTGGAAGCGCACCTTGAAGCCGACCACGTCGCCCAGCGGCGTCTTCAGTTCCTCCGCGATGCGCTTGGCCACCGAGCTCGCGGCGATGCGGCGCGGCTGCGTGTGGCCGATCAGGCGACCCTTGCCGGGCTCGGCATTGAGCTTGCCGCGGCCCAGTGCCAGCGCGATCTTCGGCAGCTGCGTGGTCTTGCCCGAGCCGGTCTCGCCGCAGACGATCACCACCTGGTGCGCCTGGATGGCGGCCATGATCTCCTCGCGCCGGGCCGAGACCGGCAGCGATTCGGGAAAGTCGATGCGAAGGGGGGAAGTCGTCGTGGTCGTCAAGGGAGGGGGTCGCAAGCGCAGGCGCCCGTTCTCTTCGGGCAAACCGTCGATTATCGGCGCGCACCGTGGATGTTGCAGCGCTTCCACACCACGGCGTAAATATTCTTTACGCGCCGGACCTGCGCCGCTACGATCGCGGCCATGACCACCATCCTTGTACCCCCCTCGCTGCGCATGCGCGCAGGCCACGTGATTGCACGTGGCGGGGTCAAGTCGACCCGCCCGGCCTGACGAAGCCCGCGCGCGCCGCGTTTCCTCCCCTCACGGAACGCCGCCGCCCGCACGCTTCGGAAGCGATCCGAAGCGCGCCGCCCTGATCCCGAACCGCGCATCGCATGCAGCCTCTCCCCGTTCGCGGGAAGCGGCCGCGTTCCCGTCTCCCGAAAAATCATCCGAAGAAGAAAAAGACCGCCATGTCCAACGACATCCATTCCGACCTGCATGCGACGCTCGCCGAGCGCTCGCGCCACCTGCAGGCCGTGGCCCATTCGCTGAAGACCGAGCTCTTCGGCATCGACGACATCATCGATCGCGTGATCGATTCGCTGCGCGCCTGGTACGTGCTGCCGCAGCTCATCGCCCGCCCGGTCATCGTCTGCCTCTGGGGCCTCACGGGCACCGGCAAGACGCAGTTGGTGCGCCGCCTGGCCCAGCACCTGGGCTTCTACGACCGCTTCATCGAAGTGCAGATGGACGGCTTCAGCCATGGCTCTGGCCACCGCAGCGCCGGCTCGATCTCGGCCATGCTGGCCGAGTCGGGCATCGCCGAGGGCGAGCGCGGCATCCTCGTGCTCGACGAGTTCCAGCGCTTTCGCACCGTCGACAAGCACGGCAAGGAAGCCAAGGTCGAGCGCTACCAGGACGTCTGGGCGCTGCTGTCCGACGGCCGCCTGCCGCCTTCGCTGTCGGTGCTCGGCGAGATCGAGTCCTCGCTGGCCTGGGCCGAGTACGACCAGGACCGCAAGAGCGCGGACGAGGACGACGAAGAAGACGACGAGAAGGACGGCAAGCCGCGCCGCAAGCGCCGGCTGCAGCTGTCGCCGTGGGAAGCGCAGGAGTTGAAGCGCTGCCTCAAGCTGCGCGAATCGCTGCTCGAGATCATGACCTGGAGGCCGGCCGAGATCCAGGAGCGGCTGCGCGCCTTCCGCGCCTCGCAGGAGAGCTGGGAGACCGACTACTCGAAGCTGCTGGTGTTCGTCGCGGGCAACCTCGACGAGATGTACGCCGAGACCGCCAAGCGGGTCGAGGACTGCGACACCGACGCCGACATCTTCCACGCGCTGACGAAGAAGCTGTCGCTGATCGACGTCAAGAAGGCGCTGGCCGAACGCTTCAAGCCCGAGCAGATCGCGCGGCTGGGCAACAACCACGTGATCTATCCCTCGTTCGACCGCGCGACCTACGTGCGCCTGATCCTCTCGATCTGCGACCGCTACGTGAGCGAGATCCAGGAGAGCTCGGGCGTGCGCTTCGTGCTCGACGCCAGCGTCTACGAGCAGATCTACGCCAACGCGGTGTTCCCCGCGCAGGGCACGCGGCCGCTGTTCTCGTCGATCCACGCGATCCTCAGCGCGACCCTGGTCAACGCGGCGCTCTGGGCGCTCGAGCACGGCGCCAACGGCGCCGAGCCGGTGTGGCTGATGCTGGACGCGGGCGACGGATCGCAGGGTGCGCAGGGCCAGGCGAAGATGATGGCGCGCTTTCGCCTCGCGCGGCGCGAGTTCCCGGTGGTGCTCGAGCTCAACCGGCTCAAGCAGCGCGCCAATGCCGACTTCCGTGCGCTGCTGGCGGTGCACGAGGCCGGCCACGGGCTGGTCTATGCGCTGCTGTTCGGCCGCGCGCCGCAGGAGATCCGCATCAACGTGGCCTCGTTCGAGGGCGGCTACAACAGCTATGTGAAGCGCAAGGCCTGGTCGAAGCAGAACACGCTCGACAGCATCTGCGTGAGCCTGGCCGGCCGCGCGGCCGAGCGGCTGGTGTTCGGCGATGCCGGCGCCACCACCGGCGCCGAGCAGGACCTGGCGCAGGCCACCGAGACCGCGGCGCGCCACGTGCGGCACCACGCCTTCGGCAGCCGCTGGAGCCGCACCGACGTGACGCGCGAGGCGAACGACAACCTCAACACCGACGTGGCGGCCACCAACCGCGAGATCGAGCAGATCCTGGCGCGCGAGCACATCCGCGCGCTCGAGCTGATCGAGTCGCATGCGACGGCCTTCCTGGCCGTGGTCGATGCGCTGATGGCCCAGGGCTCGATCGCGCCCGCCGAGCTCGCCGGGCTGCTCGGCCTGCCGCTCGCCACGGCAGTGCCTTCGACCGCGCCGGAGGCCGAACCGCTGGACGCCTACGCCACGCAGCTCGCGTCGTTCAAGGCCCGCGGCACGCCGCCGGCCGCGGGCGCCGCGCGGCTGCTGCGCGCCCTGGCCTGATGCGCTGCACCAAAACGCGTCCAAGAATGCACAATCACGCCCATGTCGACCGTCTTCAATTTCACTTTCGTGCCCTGGTTCCGTTCCGTGGCGCCCTACATCCACACGCACCGGGGCAAGACCTTCGTGGTCGGGCTCGCGGGCGAGGCGATCGCGGCCGGCAAGCTCCAGAACATCGCGCAGGACCTGGCCCTGATCCAGAGCATGGGCGTGAAGATCGTGCTGGTGCACGGCTTCCGCCCGCAGGTCAACGAGCAGCTCGCCGCCAAGGGCCACGAGGCGAAGTATTCGCACGGCATCCGCATCACCGACGCGGTGGCGCTCGACTCGGCCCAGGAAGCCGCGGGCCAGCTGCGCTACGAGATCGAGGCCGCGTTCAGCCAGGGCCTGCCGAACACGCCGATGGCGGGCTCGACGGTGCGCGTGATCTCGGGCAACTTCATCACCGCGCGACCCGTGGGCGTGGTCGACGGCGTGGACTTCAAGCATTCGGGGCTGGTGCGCAAGGTCGACTCCACCAGCATCCGTCGCACGCTCGATTTCGGCGCCATGGTGCTGATCTCGCCGTTCGGCTTCTCGCCCACCGGCGAGGCCTTCAACCTCACGATGGAAGACGTGGCCACCAGCGTGGCGATCTCGCTGCAGGCCGACAAGCTGATCTTCCTGACCGAGATTCCCGGCATCCGCATCGACAGCGAGCTGCCCGAGAGCGAGGACAACCCGATCGACACCGAGCTACCGCTGGACGCCGCCGAGAAGCTGCTGGCCTCGCTGCCGCCGCCGCAGAAGCCCACCGACACCGCCTTCTACCTGCAGCACTGCGTGAAGGCCTGCAAGGCCGGCGTGGAGCGCAACCACATCCTGCCGTTCGCGCTCGACGGCTCGCTGCTGCTCGAGGTCTACGTGCACGACGGCGTGGGCACCATGGTGATCGACGAGAAGCTCGAGAGCCTGCGCGAGGCGACCGTGGACGACATCGGCGGCATCCTGCAGCTGATCGAGCCCTTCGAGCGCGACGGCACGCTGGTCAAGCGCGACCGCACCGAGATCGAGCGCGACATCCACCAGTACACGGTGGTCGAGCATGACGGCGTGATCTTCGGCTGCGCCGCGCTCTATCCCTATCCCGAGGCGAAGACCGCCGAGATGGCCGCCCTCACCGTCTCGCCGCAGTCGCAGGCCCAGGGTGACGGCGAACGCATCCTCAAGCACATCGAGCACCGCGCCAAGGCCATGGGCATCGAGAGCCTGTTCGTGCTCACCACCCGCACCATGCACTGGTTCCTCAAGCGCGGCTTCCAGCAGGTCAACCCCGACTGGCTGCCCGAGGCGCGCAAGCGCAAGTACAACTGGGACCGCAAGAGTCAGGTGCTGGTGAAGAAGATCTGAACCCTCCCATCGATCCCGCCCGCGAGAAGCCATGACGCTCACCACCGCCCTGCTGTTCTCCATCGTGGCCCTGGCCGCCATCGCCACGCCCGGCCCCCACCGTGCTGCTGGCGCTGAGCAACGGCTCGCGCCGCGGCGTGCGCGGCGCGCTGCCGGGCATGTTCGGCGCGATGCTGTCGGACTTCGTGCTGGTGGGCGCGGTGGCGCTGGGCCTGGGCGCGCTGCTGGCGGCCTCGGAGTTCTGGTTCTCGATGCTCAAGTGGGTGGGCGCGGCCTACCTCGCCTGGCTCGGCATCCGCATGCTGCGCTCGCAGGGCGGCAGCTTCGAGCGGCCCGCCGAGGGCGCGGCCGTCGCGACCGGCAGCGGGCGCCAGGTCTTCTTCAAGTCCTTCCTGGTCGCGGTGACCAATCCCAAGGGCTACCTGTTCTGCTCGGCGCTGCTGCCGCAGTTCATCGATCCCGCCGCGTCGCAGGGCATGCAGTACGCGATCATCGCGGTGCTGTTCGCGGGCCTCGACATGGCCGTGATGCTGGTCTATGCCTTCGTCGGCGCCAAGGCGATGCAGCTGCTGACCGCGCGCGCCGCACGCTGGATCGACCGCACCTGCGGCGCGATGCTGCTGGCGCTGGCCGGCTCGCTGGCCTTCTACCGCCGCGCCACGCCCTGAGCCCGCGCCGGGGCGGCGGCGGCCCGTGTCGCCGATAATCTCGCCCCATGAATCCCCTGCTTTCCAGGCTCCAGCCCTATCCCTTCGAACGGCTGAAGCAGCTGTTCGCCGGCGTCACGCCGAACCCCGACCTGAAGCCCATCAGCCTCGGCATCGGCGAACCCAAGCACGCGACACCCGAATTCATCAAAGAGGCCCTGAGCGCGGGCCTCGGCGCGTTGGCCGCCTACCCCGCCACCGCGGGCGACCTGAAGCTGCGCACCTCCTTCACCGACTGGCTGCAAAAGCGCTACGGCCTGGCGCTCGATCCCGCCACCCAGGTGCTGCCGGTCAACGGCTCGCGCGAGGCGCTGTTCTCGCTGGCCCAGACCGTGATCGACGCCAGCGACACGGCCCATCCGCCGGTCGTGATCTCGCCCAATCCGTTCTACCAAATCTACGAGGGCGCGGCCTTCCTCTCGGGGCGCCGAGCCCTACTACGCGCCCAGCGTGCCCGCGCGCAACTTCGCGGTCGACTGGGACAGCGTGCCCGAGGCGATCTGGCAGCGCACCCAGCTGGTCTTCGTCTGCTCGCCCGGCAACCCCACGGGCGCCGTGATGCCGCTCGACGAATGGCGCAAGCTGTTCGAGCTGTCGGAGCGCCATGGCTTCGTGATCGCCGCCGACGAGTGCTACAGCGAGATCTACTTCCGCGACGAGCCGCCGCTCGGCGGGCTCGAGGCGGCGGCCCGGCTCGGCCGCGGCGACTTCAAGAACCTGATCGCGCTGACCTCGCTGTCCAAGCGCAGCAACGTGCCGGGCCTGCGCAGCGGCTTCGTCGCGGGCGACGCGGACATCCTCAAGAAATTCCTGCTCTACCGCACCTACCACGGCAGCGCCATGAGCGGGGTGGTGGCCGCGGCCAGCATCGCCGCCTGGGGCGACGAGGAGCACGTGGTGCGCAACCGCGAGATGTACCGCGCCAAGTTCGCGGCCGTCACGCCGCTGCTCGAGCCGGTGCTCGACGTGCGCCTGCCCGACGCCAGCTTCTACCTCTGGGCCGGCGTGCCCGAAGTGTGGGCCGGCGACGACGAAGGCTTCGCCCGCGCCCTCCACGCTCAATACAATGTCACGGTTTTGCCGGGAGCTATCCGGCACGCGACACGCACGGCCCGCAGGGCGGCGCCCCCGTCAACCCGGGCAAGGGCCGCATCCGCATGGCGCTGGTGGCAGAGACCGCCGAGTGCGTCGAGGCGGCCGAGCGCATCGTGCGCTTCGTGCAGGGCGGCCGCTGATCCTTCCCTCCCCGCCTCCGATTTTTTCGCTTCTTCATCCGAGAGTTCTCATGACCCAGCAACTGCAACAAATCATCGACGCCGCGTGGGAAGACCGCGCCAACATCTCCGTCAGCGCCTCCTCGGCCGAGGTGCGCGATGCCGTCGAGCACGTGATCGTCGAACTCAACAACGGCAAGCTGCGCGTGGCCACGCGCGAGGGCGTGGGCCAGTGGACGGTGCACCAGTGGATCAAGAAGGCCGTGCTGCTGTCGTTCCGCCTCAAGGACAACGAGCAGATCCAGGCCGGCTCGCTCGGCTTCTACGACAAGGTGCCGACCAGTTCTGCACCTGTCGGCCAGCGAACTCAAGGATTCGGGCGTGCGCATCGTGCCGCCGGCCGTGGCCCGCCGCGGCAGCTTCATCGCCAAGGGCGCGATCCTGATGCCCTCGTACGTGAACATCGGCGCCTACGTGGGCGAAGGCACCATGGTCGACACCTGGGCCACCGTGGGCTCGTGCGCGCAGGTCGGCGCCAACGTGCACCTGTCGGGCGGCGTGGGCCTGGGCGGCGTGCTCGAACCCCTGCAGGCCAACCCGACCATCATCGAGGACAACTGCTTCATCGGCGCGCGCTCCGAAGTGGTCGAAGGCGTGATCGTGGAAGAGAACTCGGTGCTCGGCATGGGCGTCTACATCGGCCAGAGCACCCCGATCTTCAACCGCGACACCGGCGAGATCTCGTACGGCCGCGTGCCCAGCGGCAGCGTGGTGATCAGCGGCAACCTGCCCAAGAAGACCAAGACGGGCCAGGACTACAGCACCTACGCCGCGATCATCGTGAAGACGGTCGACGCGCAGACGCGTTCGAAGACCAGCCTCAACGACCTGCTGCGCGACTGATCCGACGATCGATCCGGGCGGCCTGAGGGGGCCGCCTTTTTTTCCGTTCCACCAGAGCGCCACGACGGCACCGCCGAACGACCGAGGAGAAGGAGAGCGACGATGAACATGATGGAGCGAATTCTTCGGCTGATGGCCGAGCGCAAGGCCTCCGACATCTACCTGTCGGCGCACTCCCCGGCGGATACCGCATCAACGGCGTGTGCGTGCCGATCAATGCGCAGGTGCTGCCGCCGGCCGCGCCGCTCGCGCTGCTGTCCGAGGTGGTGCCGCCCGCGCGCATCCAGGAGCTCGAGGCCAACGGCGAGCTCAACATGGCGGTGGCCATCGAGGGCGCGGGCAACTTCCGCATCAGCGCGATGCGCCAGCGCGGCACCTACGCGGTGGTGGTGCGGCACATCGCCTCGGTCATCCCGGGCTTCGACGAGCTCAACCTGCCCGACATCCTGAAGACGCTCATCATGGAGAAGCGCGGGCTGATCCTGATGGTGGGCGCCACCGGCGCCGGCAAGACGACCACGCTGGCCTCGATGCTCGACTACCGCAACGAGCACGCCAGCGGCCACATCCTCACGGTCGAGGAGCCGATCGAGTTCACCTACACCAACAAGCGCTCGCTGGTGAACCAGCGCGAGGTGGGCAGCGACACGCAGTCGCTGCAGACGGCGCTGAAGAACGCGCTGCGCCAGGCGCCCGACGTGATCCAGATCGGCGAGATCCGCGACCGCGAGACCATGACCGCGGCCATCGCCTATGCGCAGTCGGGCCACCTGTGCGTGGCCACGCTGCATGCCAACAACAGCTACCGCGCCCTCAACCGCGTGCTGAGCTTCTTCCCGGTCGAGGTTCGCCCCACGCTGCTGGGCGACCTGGGCTCGGCGCTGCGCGCCATCGTCTCGCAGCGGCTGCTGCGCACGCCCCAGGGCGCGCGCGTGCCGGCGCTCGAGGTCATGCTCAACACCGCGCTGGTGGCCGAGCTGATCGAGAAGGGCGACTTCTCGGGCGTCAAGGAAGCGATGGAGCAATCCATGGCCGAAGGCTCGCAGACCTTCGAGGAAGACATCGCGCGCCTCGTGATCGAGGAACGCATCACCCGCGAGGAAGGGCTGGCGCATGCCGATTCGCCCACCAACCTCATGTGGCGCCTGCAGAACCGCCAGGCGCTTAAGTCCCAGGTCGACGAGCGGCACCTGACCGACCAGCTCGACGAACCGACCTTCACCGACATCACGCTCGACGTGAAATTCTGAGAACCGCCCCCCCGATGTCCCGCACGCTCCAGCTCGCCGAACAACTGATCTCGCGCCCTTCCGTCACCCCCGACGACGCGGGCTGCCAACAGATCCTGGGCGAGCGGCTCGCGCGGCTGGGCTTCGTGCTCGAGACCATCGAGAGCGGTCCGGCGGATTTCCGGGTCGCCAACCTGTGGGCGGTGCGCCGCCCGGCCGACGCCTCGGCCGCCACGAAGACGCTGGTGTTCGCGGGCCACACCGACGTGGTGCCCACCGGCCCTGTCGAGCAGTGGACCAGCCATCCGTTCACGCCCACCCACCGCGACGGCAAGCTCTACGGCCGCGGCGCCTGCGACATGAAGACCTCGGTGGCCGCCTTCGTGGTCTCGATCGAGGAGTTCCTGCAGGCCGTGCCCGATCCGCGCCTGACGCTGGCGCTGCTGCTGACCAGCGACGAGGAAGGCCCGGGCGTCGACGGCACCGTGGTCGTGTGCAACGCGCTGGCCGCGCGCGGCGAGAAGCTCGACTACTGCATCGTCGGCGAGCCCACGGCCGTCCAGCGCTGCGGCGACATGATCAAGAACGGCCGCCGCGGCACCATGAGCGGCAAGCTCACGGTCCGGGCGTCCAAGGCCACATCGCCTATCCGCACCTCGCGAAGAACCCGGTGCATGCGGTGGCGCCCGCGCTGGCCGAGCTGGTCGCGATCAACGCGGCCGGCGGCTGGGACGCCGGCAACGCCTGGTTCCAGCCCACGAGCTGGCAGATCAGCAATTTCCACGCGGGCACCGGCGCGAGCAACGTGATCCCGGGCAGCGCGGTGATCGACTTCAACTTCCGCTTCTCGACCGAGTCCACGCCGCAGGCGCTGCAGCAGCGCGTGCAGGCCGTGCTCGACGCGCATGGCGTCGACTGCACGCTGGCCTGGACCGTCGGCGGCCTGCCCTTCCTGACCACGCCGGGCGAACTGGTCGCGGCCGTGCAGGGCGCGATCCGCGACGAGACCGGCATCGAGACCGAGCTGTCGACCAGCGGCGGCACCAGCGACGCGCGCTTCATCGCCAAGGTCTGCCCGCAGGTGGTCGAGCTCGGCCCGGTGAATGCCAGCATCCACAAGATCGACGAGCACATCGACGTGGCCGAGATCGAAACGCTGAAGAACATCTACCTGCGCACCCTGAAGCAGCTCGACGCTGCGCTCGCGGCATGAAGACCGTCATCGCGCTGATCGAAGCGGGCGCCGAGCAGTTGGAGCAGGCCGGCGTGGCCTTCGGCCATGGCACGGCCAATGCCTTCGACGAAGCGGCCTGGCTGGTGCTGTGGCGCCTCAAGCTGCCGCTCGACGAGCTCGACGCCGTGGCCGACACGCCGGTGGCACCGGCCGACGCGGCCAAGGTCGAGGCGCTGATCGCCGAGCGCATCGCGAGCCGCAAGCCCGCCGCCTACCTCACGAAGGAAGCCTGGCTGCAGGGCGTGTCCTTCTACGTGGACGAGCGCGCCATCGTGCCGCGCAGCTTCATCGCCGAGCTGATCGCCGACGGCTCCATCGACTACTGGCTCGGCGAGCACACGCAGCGCGTGCTCGACCTGTGCACCGGCAACGGCAGCCTCGCGGTGCTCGCGGCGCTGACCTACCCCGAGGTGACGGTGGACGCGGCCGACCTGTCGGTGGCGGCGCTCGAGGTGGCCGCGATCAACGTCACGCGCCACGCGCTCGATGCGCGCGTGACGCTGATCGAGTCCGACGGCCTCGCGGCCACGCCCGGCCCCTACGATCTGGTGCTGTGCAATCCGCCCTACGTCAACAGCCGGAGTATGGCCGCCCTGCCCGCCGAATACCGCGCCGAGCCCGAGCTGGCGCTGGCCGGCGGCGCCGACGGCATGGATTTCGTGCGCCGACTGTTCGCCGACGCGCCCGCGCGCATGAGCGAGCGCGCCGTGCTGGTGCTCGAGATCGGCAACGAGCGCGAGCATTTCGAGGCGGCGTTTCCGCAGCTCGAGGTGGTGTGGCTCGAAACCTCGGCCGGCGACGACCAGGTGCTACTGGTCACGCGTGAGGCGCTGTTGAAAGCGGGCTGACCGGACGCGAAGAACGCGAAGATTTCGCGAAGGACGCGAAAGAAACCAGGAAATTTCTTTTTTGCGACCTTCGCGAAATCTTCGCGTCCTCTGCGTCCGGTACCCGTATTCCGTCCCCCTTTCGGCCCAACTCGGATAATCCGAGGTTGGGCTCCATTTCATGATCACTCTCAAGAACGTCATTCTTCGCCGCAGCGCCAAGGTCCTGCTCGACGGCGCCACCGTCACCCTCAACCCCGGCGAGAAAGTCGGCCTGGTGGGCCGCAACGGCGCGGGCAAGTCCACCCTGTTCGCATTGCTCAACGGCACCCTGCACGAGGACGGCGGCGATTTCTCCGTGCCCAAGCAATGGCGCATGGCGCAGGTCGCGCAGAACATGCCCGAGACCGAGGAGTCGGCCACCGATTTCGTGGTGGGCGGCGACACCCGCCTGACCGAGCTGCGCGAAGCGCTGGCCGCCATCGAGGCCGCCTACACCGCGAGCCCCGACGACGCCGACATCGGCATGGAGCTGGCCCATGCCTACACCGACCTGGCCGATGCCGGCGAGCACGACGCCGTGCCGCGCGCGCAGGCGCTGATCCTGGGCCTGGGCTTCAAGGCGCACGAACTCGACGCGCCGGTCAACAGCTTCTCGGGCGGCTGGCGCATGCGGCTGCAGCTCGCGCGCGCGCTGATGTGCCCGAGCGACCTGCTGCTGCTCGACGAACCCACCAACCACCTGGACCTCGACGCCCTGGTCTGGCTCGAAGCCTGGCTGCAGCGCTACGCGGGCACCATGATCGTCATCAGCCACGACCGCGAGTTCCTCGACGCCGTGACCGACGTGACCCTGCACATCGCCAACGCCCAGCTCACGCGCTACGGCGGCAACTACAGCAAGTTCGAGGACATGCGCGCGCTGCAGATGGAGCAGCAGCAGCAGGCCTTCGTCAAGCAGCAGGACAAGATCGCCCATCTGCAGAAGTTCATCGACCGCTTCAAGGCCAAGGCCAGCAAGGCCAAGCAGGCCCAGAGCCGCGTGAAGGCGCTCGAGCGCATGGAGCGCGTGGCGCCGCTGCTGGCCGAGGCCGACTTCAGCTTCGAGTTCAAGGAGCCGGGCAACATCCCGAACCCGATGCTGTCGATCAGCAACGCGAGCTTCGGCTACGAGATAGAGAACGAGGAACCCAAGACCATCCTGCGCGGCGTCAACCGCTCGGTGCTCGCGGGCCAACGCATCGGCATCCTGGGCGCCAACGGCCAGGGCAAGTCGACGCTGGTGAAGACCATCGCGCGCGAGATGGGCGCGCTGGCCGGCCAGGTCACCGAGGGCAAGGGCCTGAACATCGGCTACTTCGCGCAGCAGGAACTCGACGTGCTGCACCCCGAGAGCAACCCGCTCGAGCACATGGTGCGCATGGCGCGCGAGCTCGGCAGCAGCGTGAAGGAGGCCACCGGCGAACAGGCGCTGCGCGGCTACCTCGGCAGCTTCAACTTCAGCGGCGACATGGTGAAGCAGCCCGTGGGCACCATGAGCGGCGGCGAGAAGGCGCGGCTGGTGCTCGCGATGATGGTCTGGCAGCGCCCCAACCTGCTGCTGCTCGACGAGCCCACCAACCACCTGGACCTCGCCACGCGCGAGGCCCTGGCCGTGGCGCTCAACGAGTTCGAGGGCACGCTGATGCTCGTGAGCCACGACCGCGCGCTGTTGCGCTCGGTCTGCGACGAGTTCTGGCTCGTGGGCCGCGGCGTGGTCGGCGACTTCGACGGCGACCTCGACGACTACCAGCGCTACCTGCTCGACGAGGCCAAGCGGCTGCGCGAAGAGGCCAAGGTGGCGAACGCGGCCGCCGCCGCGGCTCCGGCGCCAGCGCCGGTCGCAGCGCCCGCGCCGGCGCCCGTGGCGGCGCCCGCGGCCGCGTCGCGCAACCCGCAGCAGCGCAAGCAGGACGCCCAGGAGCGCCAGCAGCGCAGCGAGCAGGCCAAGCCGCTGAAGCGCGAGCTCACGAAGATCGACGAGCGCATGGCCGCGGCCGGCAGCGAGCGCACGGCGCTCGAGGCCCGGCTGGCCGAGCCGCTGCCGCCGGCCGAGATCGCCGAGGCCGGCAAGCGGCTCAAGGCGCTCAACGACGAGATCGGCCAGCTCGAGGAACGCTGGCTCGCGCTGTCGGACCAGCTCGAAGCCCTGAGCGCGTGACGGGCCTGATACCCCTGAACCGCCTGTAACGCCTTCGGGCCTTGAACCACCGCCCGGTCGGACCATCTATCGGAAGATCCCCATCCATCCGACGACCACCCGGGAGGTGCACCGCATGCCATCCGCCATCGAATTGGCCCAGGGCGACGAGAAGCTGATCGCCGCCATCCAGCGCAGCCGGCGCCTGCTCGGGCGCAAGGCGCTGATCGCCGCGGCCGCCAGCGCGGTGCCGTTGCCCGGTGTGGACTGGATGGCCGATGCCGCCCTGCTCTCGCGACTCGTGCCGCAGATCAGCGCCGAATTCGGGCTCTCGGTGACCCAGATCGATCGCCTGGGCACCCACCAGCGCGAGCGCGTGCAGAAGGCCGCCACCACCGTCGGCGCGCTGCTGGTCGGCCGGCTGGTCACGCGCGAGCTGCTGATCAAGCTCGCGCGCCATGCGGGCATGCGGCTCACGGCCAAGCAGGCCACCAAGTACGTGCCGATCGCCGGCCAGGTGGTGTCGGCCGCCCTCGGCTATGCGGCGCTGCGCGCGCTGGGCGAACAGCACATCAAGGATTGCGTGCGCGTGCGCACCGTGCTCGCGCTGCCGCCCGCCGAAGCGCCCGCGTCCGCCTGAGCGATTCGCGGTCGGGCGCGGCCAGCGCCAGGGCCACGCCGAGCGCCAGGCCGAAGCCGCCGAGGCCGAATGCCAGCACATCGCCGGCCTGCCAGCCCACGCAGATCACGGCGACCGACACCAGCATCAGCAGTCCCCGCAACACGCCCTCGAACTCGAGGCCCGGCGCGACGCCGCGGTGCATGGCTCAATCGCGGTGCATCGCGGGCCAGGGCAGCGGGCCGCGCGGAAAGGGTCGCAACACCACCGGGGCCGGCGCGGGCCGGCGGCGCGACGAGCTGCCGGTCCTGGCCGCCACCGGTGCGGGCGCGGGGGCCGGCGTCACCGGTGCCGGTTCGGAAATCGCGGGCTCGGCCGGCATGGCGCGCGACAATGGCCGGCCCCTGCCCGGCCCCGGCGCCACCGGCCCTTCCTTGAGCTGCTGCTCGTAGGCGGCGAGCAGCGCGTCGTAGGTGCGCAGCATCACGTCGCGCTCGCCGTAGCGCCCGATCTTGCTGATGGTCGGTTGCGGAATGCCGGTCCGTTTCTGGATCTGCTTCTGCGTAAGTCCCATGGCGCGCAGCGCCAGTACGAGCTCTTGAGGCTTCATGGCTGACTCCCTTTCGCCCATTCTAAAGTTGAGAGTGAATATTCCTTCACGCTTAAATTCGCGCCCATGGAAGATCCCCTTGCGGCACGGGCGCTGGCGGCTCGCAAATACGCCAAATTGACGCAGCGGCAGGCCGAGGAGCACTCGGGCGTGCGGCAATCCGACATCTCGAAGATCGAACGCGGAGAAACGGTGCGGCCCTCGGGCCTGGTGCAACTCGCGCGCGCCTACCGCTGCGATCCGATCTGGCTGGTCACGGGCGAGGGGCGCGCCCCCTGGGAGGAAGCCGCGCTGCCGCGCTCGGCCGACATCACGGGCGAGCGCGACGGCCCCTACCGCGTGACGCGCGTGCCGCCGCCGATCCCCTTCTACCGCCCCGGCACGCCCGGTACCGTGCCGCTGATCAGCTGGGAACAGGCCGCCACCTGGACCGGCCCCACCATCCCCGAACCGCCACCGCCGGCCCCGCCGCCGCTGCCGCTGAACGTGCGCGAACTGCGCAAGGGCATGCTGCCACCCGCGCCGCCGCCGCAACCGGTGCCCGCCGAGATGTGGATTCCCTGCGTGAGCCGCCACAGCGAACTCGCCTATGCGCTGCGCGTGCGCGGCGACAGCATGACCGCGCCCAGCGGCCATCTGAAGAGCTACCCCGTCGACGCGATCATCTTCGTCGACCCGCAGCGCGTGCAGCCCATGGATGGCGAACGCATCATCGCCAGGCTCGATGCCAGCGGCGAGGTCACCTTCAAGGCCTTCAAGCAGGAGGACGGACGGCGCTGGCTGCAGCCGCTCAATCCCGCGCACGAACCGATCCGGCTCGCCTTCACCGTGCTGGGCACGATCATCGGCAAGTGGAAGACGAGGACTGAATCGAGGGCCGGCTTCCGAAGAATGAGCCCAGGATGAGCAATCCTCCAGGAATGCGAAACGGGGCGCGAGGTCAGGTTGCATGCAGGTTCGCAGAGCACATTAAGGGCTCTCCCTGTGACCTGTACCTCTGATCCTCCCTCCTCCGCAGGTCACCTTCCAGCCCGCCTCGTGCGGGCTGTTTTTTTTCCGCGACGCCCCGCGTCCGGCGTCATCGTTCTGCCATCGCACCGCCGAAGAATCGCGCCCGGTCTTCCCTGACCGCGACCTGACTTCACGATGCACGGAACATGACAAAAGCCTTCCCCACGATTCCCCTCGACCTGCCCCAGCGCCGCGCCTTCCTGCGCCAGAGCTTCGCCACCGCCGGTGCGGTCACGCTGCCCGCCTTCCTCGCCGCCTGCGGCGGCGGTGGCGACGGCGTGGCCTTCCCGCCGATCGGCGCCCTGCCGCCGAGCCCGCCACCCGCGGGCGATCCGCCCGCGCCGCCGCCCCCGGCGCCGCCCGTGAAGAAGAGCCCGTTCGCCGAGTTCTCCGAACTGCAGGCGCCCGACGCCAACGGCGTGAGGCTGCCCAAGGGCTTCAGCTCGCGCATCGTCGCGCGCTCGGGCACCGCGGCCGCGGGCAGCTATGCCTGGCATGCCGCGCCCGATGGCGGCGCGGTCTACCCCGGCCCCGACGGTGGCTGGATCTACCTGAGCAACTCGGAGGTCGGCAGCAAGAACGGCGGCGTCGGCGCGCTGCGCTTCGACAGGAACGGCGTGGTCGTCGATTCCTACGCCGTGCTCAAAAACACCTCCACCAACTGCGCCGGCGGCCCCACGCCCTGGGGCACCTGGCTCTCGTGCGAGGAGCATTCGAGCGGCATGGTGTGGGAGTGCGATCCCGCCAAGCCCTGGGTCGACGCCAACAGCGCGCCCAGCCTGCCCGCGCTCGGCCTCTATGCGCACGAGGCGGTCTGCGTGGACCCGGTCCACAAGACGCTCTACCTGACCGAGGACGCATCGGGCGGCCGGGTGTATCGCTTCGTCTGCGACGCCAGCGACTGGCCCGAAGGCGCGGCCCGTCCCGCGATGAAGAGCGGCCGGCTCGAGGTGCTCAAGGTCAAGGGCATCGTGAACGACGTGGACCTTGCCGCGCCCGACTACGCCAAGCTCAAGGACTACGGCACGCCCCAGCCCGTGGAATGGCTCGACGTGATCAATCCCGAGAAGGCGCAGGCCGGCGTGCGCAGCGCCATGCGCACCGGCGGCCTCACACCGCCCGGCGCCATCTTCACCAAGGCCGAGGGCATCTGGTTCTTCAACGGCATCGTCTATTTCGTGACCTCGTTCAATGCGCGCATCTGGGCCTACGACACGCTGAACCAGACGCTCGAGGTGATCTACGACGGCAAGGACAAGAACCCGGCCACGCACTCGATCGACGAGCCCGACAACCTGACGATCTCGGCGCTCGGCGACATCCTCGTGGCCGAGGACGCGGGCAACCTCGAGATCGGCGTGCTGCGCATCGAGGCCGGCACCTCCCAGCCGCTGATGCGCCTCGAGGGCCACGACGACAGCGAAGTCACCGGCCCCGCCCTCTCGCCCGACGGCACGCGCCTGTACTTCAGCTCGCAGCGCGGCACCAGCGGCTCGAGCACCGGCGGCATCACGTTCGAGATCACGCTGCCTTCGCCCGCGAAGTAGAGCGGCACGGCACGCCATTCCTGCGAGCAGACTCTGCCCGGTTCGTCCGGGCCTTTTTTCGCCCGCGTCGGCATGCCAATGCGCATCGCCCTACGCACGCGCATGCCCCGCCGCCGCATACTCGTCGCATGAACGCTCCTTCCGACCGCGTGCGGCGCGTCTACCTCGCCGGCCCCGATGTCTTTCGCGTCGATGCCACGGCGCGCCTGCAGCGCCTGGTCGAGGCCTGCGCGGCGCGCGGCCTCGAGGCGCTGCCGCCGGCCGAGGACGCGAGCGGGCCGGCCACGCCGCCGGCCGAGGTGGCGCAGGCGATCTACGACACCAACATGGCGCTGCTGCGCCGCGCCTCGGGCGTCATCGCCGACCTGTCGCCGTTCCGCGGCACAGAGCCCGATTCGGGCACGGTGTTCGAGGTCGGGGTGGCGATCGCGCTGGGCCTGCCGGTGGTGGGCTATGGCATTCCCGAGGGCAGCTATGCGGCGCGCGTCGAAACGGCGTTGCCCACGCGGCGCGATGCCGACGGCACCTTGCGCGACGCGAACGGCATGGCGGTCGAGGGCTTCGAGCTGCCGCTCAACCTGATGCTGGCCTGCTCGATCCGCATCGCGCGCACGGCCGAGGAAGCGCTCGACCTGCTGCAGCAGCGACTGGGCTGACCAGCGGCCGCCCGCGGCGGTCGTGATCATGCGCTCCATCAGCGCGAGCAGCGGCTGCTCCATCATCGGCAGCACCAGCGCGATGCCGGCCAGGCCCGCGGTCAGCGTGACCGGGAAGCCGATGGCGTAGATGTTCATCTGCGGCGCCACGCGCGAGACGATGCCCAGCGTGAAGTTGACGAACAGCAGGAGCCCGATCATCGGCAGCGCGATCCACATCGCGCTCGCGAACAGCTCGGTGCCCAGCTCGTGCATGCGCGTGCGCGCCAGCGCCTGCAGCAGGCTGCCGCCGACCGGGAAGGCCTCGAAGCTGCGGATCACCGCCATCAGCACCGTGAGGTGGCCGTTGATCACGACGAAGAACAGCACCGCGATGTTGCCGAAGAAGCGCGACACGGCGCTGGTCTGGCCGCTGCTCACGGGGTCGAAGAAGGAGGCGAAGTTCAGCCCCATCTGCAGTCCGACCAGTTCGCCCGCGAACTCCACCGCCGCGAACACCATGCGCACCGAGAAGCCGATCGCCATGCCGATGCCCACCTGCTGCACCAGCGTGCCGAGCATCGCGGCGTCGTTGAGGCCGATCATCGGCGGCGTGTCGAGCGTGGCCTGCGCGCACAGCGCGATCATGAAGGCCAGCCCGATGCGCGCGCGCACCGGAAAGGCACGCGAGGAGAAGACCGGCGCGGTGGTGAACACGCCCAGCACGCGCAGGAAGGGCCACAGCACGGGCGTGACCCAGGCCATGAGCTGGGCTTCGGTGAAGGTCAGCACGGCAGGCGGGGAAGGCGCGCTACAGCACCATCTGCGGAATCGACTCGATCACGCGGCGGATGTAGTCGACCAGCGTGGCGAGCATCCACGGCCCGGCCAGCGCCAGCACCGCCACGGCCGCCACCAGCTTGGGCACGAAGGCCAGCGTGGCCTCGTTGATCTGCGTGATGGCCTGGAAGATGCTCACGACCAGCCCCACGACCAGCACCACCAGCAGCACGGGCAGCGACACGGTCAGGAGCATGACCAGCGCCTCCTGCCCCATGGTCAGGACCATCTGCGCGTTCATGTGGCGAAGCTCGCGGCGAGCGAGCCGATCAGCAGGTTCCAGCCGTCCGCGAGCACGAACAGCATGAGCTTGAACGGCAGCGCGACCAGCACCGGCGACAGCATCATCATGCCGAGCGACATCAGCACGCTCGAGACCACGATGTCGATCACCAGGAACGGGATGAAGATCATGAAGCCGATCTGGAACGCCGACTTGAGCTCGCTGGTCGCGAAGGCCGGGATCAGCACGCGCATCGGCGCGGTCTCGGCCTTGACGTCGGCCGGCAGCTTGGCCAGCCGCGCGAACAGCGCGAAGTCGCTCTGGCGCGTCTGCTTGAGCATGAACTGGCGCATCGGCGTCTCGGCGCGCTTGAGCGCCTCCTCGAAGCCGATGGCATTGGTGCTGTAGGGCTTGTAGGCCTCGTCGTAGACGCGGTCCAGCGTCGGCCCCATCACGAACACCGTGAGGAACAGCGACAGGCCGATGATCACCTGGTTGGGCGGCGCCGACTGCGTGCCCAGCGCCTGGCGCAGCAGCGACAGCACGATCACGATGCGCGTGAAGCCCGTCATCATCAGCACGATGGCCGGCAAGAACGACAGCGCGGTGAAGAACAGCAAGGTCTGCACCGGCACCGAGAAGCTGGTGCCGCCGCTGCCCGAGCCCACCAGCAGCGGCAGCTGGCCGCCGGCCTCCTGCGCGAAGGCGAATGCGGGCGCGGCCAGCAGCGCGACGGCCGCGAGCCCCTTAGCGCGGCAGCTGCGCATGCGGCACCTCGGAAGACGCGGCCGGCAGCGTGTGCAGGCAGGTGATCGACTGGCCCGTCACGCCCAGCACCAGCCAGGTCCGCGCGCCCTCGGGGCCGACCTCGACCGTCACCACGCGCTGCTGCGGCCCGACCGCCACCGCCGACAGCAGGCGCGAGGCCGAACCGCCCGCGCCGGCCGCGCCGAGCCCTCGGCGCTGCTGCAGGCGGCGCAGCACGAAAGGCACGGCGCAGATCAGGCCGATGAAGACGACGATGGTGAGCAGGCTCTGCGTCATGAAGGCAAACGGAGGAAAAGCCGCCTCAGACCCGGTTGAGCCGGCGCAGCCGCTCGGCCGGCGCGACCACGTCGGTCAGCCGGATGCCGAACTTGTTGTTGACCACCACCACCTCGCCCTGGGCGACGAGGTAGCCGTTGACCAGCACGTCCATCGGCTCGCTCGCGAGCGTGTCGAGCTCCACGATCGAGCCCTGGCCCAGTTGCAGGATCTGCTTGATCGGCACCTTCTTGCGGCCCAGCTCCACCGAGAGCTGCACCGGGATGTCGAGCACGCGCTGGATGTCCTGCAGCGGTGCCGCGCCCGAAGCGGCGGCGCCCGCGGGCACTTCCTCGAGCGCCTCGGCCCAGCCGCCGGCGGCGTTGTCGGGAGTGGCTTGATCAGTGGACATGTGAACCTCCAAGCCAGTGCGGGTCGTCGCCGCGCAGGCATTCGTCGATGCGCAAGGCGTAGCGCGCGTTGTGGGTGCCGTAGTGGCAGATGAAGACGGGAGCGCCCTCGACCGAGGCCACCAGCTGTGGCAGGCGGTCGAACTGGATGAAGTCGCCGGGCTTCATGCTCATGAGCTGCGCCACCGTGACCTCGGGATGCGCCAGCTCGGCCACCAGCGTGACCTCGGCGGCCTGGATCTCGCGCGTGAGCATGGTCACCCAGCGCCGGTCCTCGGCCATCTCGCGCGCCTGCTGCGCGCCGTAGAGCACCGAGCGGATCGGCTCGAGCGAGGCATAGGGCAGGCACACGTGGATGTGGCCGGTGACGCCCGCCACGCTGACCTTGATCAGGTTGACCAGCACCGTGTCGCCGGGCGCGGCCACGTCGACGAACTGCACGTGCGTCTCGGAACGGTCGGGCACCAGCTTGAGCGGGTACACGTCCTGCCAGGCGGTGTTGTAGGCGTTGCAGACCACGCCGAGCGCGCGCTGGATCACGCGCTGCTCGGTCGGCGAGAAGTCGCGGCCCTCGATCGGCGCATGCACCGTGCCCGAGCCGCCGTACAGCGCATCGACCAGCGCCGAGATCAGCGTGGCCTCGCAGACCACCAGCGCGCGGCCGCGCAGCGGCGGCATCGCCACGATGTTGAAGTTGGACGGCAGCGGCAAGGCGCCGAGGAAATCGGAGAAGCGCAGCAGCTGCACCGGCTCGATCGCGATGTCGGCGCTGCGGCTCACGAGCTGGAACAGGCCCTGGCGCAGGTTGCGCGCGAAGCGGTCGTGCACCACGTCGAGCGTGGGCATGGGGCGGCGCACCAGCCGCTCCTCGCCGGCCGTGATGTCGTAGTCGCGCGCGGCCGCGTCGGCCAGGCGCTCGGCGCTGTCGGCGGGGGCGGCCTCGGGCGCGGTCGCGGTGTCCTGTTCGCTGCTGCTCATGGGCGCTTCGGCTCACTGCACGATGAAGCTGGAGAACAGCACGCCGCGCACCGGGCCGTTGGCGCGCGGCTTCCTGCGGCGCGGCGCCTCGTCGTCGTCGCCGCGTGCCGATTCGGGGTTGAGCACGCGCGTCACCTCGATCATCACGTCCTCGGCCAGCTTCTCCTTGCCGTCGCGCTTGAGCAGTTCCTCGGAGGTGCGCTGCGACACCAGCATCAGCATCCGGCTGCGCACCACGGGCATCAAGGTCTTCAGGCGCGCGGCGGTCTTCTCGTCCTTCACGTCGAGCGTCATGCCGATCTGGGCCACGCGCTCGCCGCCCGGGTCGGCCAGGTTCACGATCAGGTTCTCGAGCGCCAGGTAGGTGGCGTCGGCATGCTTGGCATCGGGCTCGGGCTCCGACTCGGCGGCGGCGGCCGGCGCAGCGGCGCCGTTCTTGTGGAGGAAGAACCAGGTGCCGCCCGCGGCCGCGCCGCCGGCCAGCAGCACGGCGACGACGATGCCCAGGACGAGCTTCATCCTGCCCTTGGGCGGCGGCGCGGCATTGGCCATGGCGGGGTCGGCGGCTTTGGCGGACACGGTGGATTTCCTTCGGGGCACGGACGGCGGCCATCGCCATCCTCGTGCGGTCGATTATTCGATCGCGAGGGCCGCGGGAAGGGGCGGATAAAAAGGGGGGAAAACCGCTCAGACGTACAGATCGAGCGCGCGCCCCGCCGGCAGCGGCGCGCGCACGACCGCCGGCGCGGGGGCCGAGGCGGAGGCCGCGCCGAGCCGCGCGACGCCGCGCACCACGCCGCGCGCATCGGAACGCCCTTCGCCCTCGCCGCGCTGCTGCGTGCCCGCGGACTGCGCATCCACGGTCACGCCCGACAGCAGCAGCCCTTCCTGCCCGAACAGGTCCTTGAGCTGCGCCGCGGCCTGGCCCAGCATCTGGCGCACCTCGGGCTGGTCGCTGCGGAAGGCGATCTGCGCCTCGTTGCCCTGCACCTGCACGCTGAACGACACGGTCTGGCCCGGCGCGAGCTCGAGCGAGACATCGGCGCCCTGCGACTTCTGCGCGAGCCACCAGCTGACCTGCTCGGTCATTCGATCGGCGAGCACGGCGCCGCCGGCCGAGGCCGCGGCGGACGCGGGATCGACGGGGGCCATCCAGGCCGACGATGCCGAGGCGGAGGAAGACGTGCCCGCCGTCGCGCTGCCGGGATCGACGAGCGTGCCCGTGGCGCTGCCGCGCTCGGTGCTTTTCTCGGCACGGCGCGGCGCGGCCACGGTGGCGACGGTTTCCGTCACCGCGGCCTGGATCGTTCGCGCCTGCGCGGAGAGCGAGGCGGCGGCGAGTTCTTCCTTCGGCGGCAGGGCCTGCGATGGTGCGGTGCGTGAGGGCGCTGCCGCGCCATCGGCCGCCGCGAGGTTGGCCAGGCGCTGCGCCATGCTGCGCGCGGTCGCCGCGCCATTCGACTTGGCGGGAGGCGCGGCGGGCGCATCGGCGGCGGCATCCCGCGCGGTGCCAGGCGTGGAAACCGCCGGCGGCGCGGGCATGCCCTTGGCCGGCTTCGGTCCCGCGCCGCCGCCGTTCACGGCATCGACCGCGACCTCACTCGTTGCAACGGGCGCATACCCCGCCTTGCCCTCGCGACTCACGAAAGCGCCCTGCGCCAACAGCATCCAGGGCTCGACGGCCGGCTGGGTGGGCGCGATCGCGGTTGCGCCGGGCGTTGCCTCGTCGGCCTTCTCGTCCTCTTTCACGGCCCCCGCGGCCGGCGTCTTCGCCGGCACGCAAGCGCCCTCCTCGTCCGCGGCTTCCGCCGCCTCCGAGGCTTGCGATTCATTCGCGCCCTCGAGCGCCCGATCGAAGGCATCGGCCGCGCCACCACGCTCGCGCGCGGTCGGCGCGCGCACGGGCATCAACGGATCGGCACTCGCCCGCGCGACTTCGACGCTCATCGCCATTCCTCCGACCGTTCGCCGTGCCGCCGGTGCTGCAAGGCCGCCTGTTCGTCCGTCTGCTTCTGCGCGCGCCGGTCGGCCTGCAGCTGCAGCTCGCGTTCGCGCGAGCGCACCAGCTGGCGCAGGCTCTCGAGCCGCGCCTCGGCCTCGCGCACCGGCACGGCCGCGCGCTCCACGCCCTGGCCGAGCTCGCGCACGATGCCGGTCTGCAGCGCGATCGCGTGGTCGAGCCGCTCCATGAACTGGTAGTGGTGGCGCATCAGCTCGGGCGTGCAGTTGAGCGAGCGCGTGGCCCAGCGCGCGGTGCATTCCTGCGCGTAGCTCTCGAGCTGGTCGAGCTGCACCTGGCCCGCGAGCCACTTCTGGCGCGCCTGCGCGAGCACCTGCACCGCGGCATCGCGTCGATCACGCGCCATGTCGGCCGCGATCTCGAGGCCGCTCATGATTGGCGTCCCTCGAGCACGTCCGCCATGCCGCCGAGGCTGACATCGAAGGGTGCGCTCTCGTGCATGCGCTGCTGCAGGAACGCGGTCATCGCGGGCTGCAGCCGGATCGCCTGGTCGAGCGCCGGGTCGCTGCCCGCGGCATAGGCGCCCACGCGCACCAGGTCACGGCTCTTGCGGTAGCGCGAGTAGATGGCGCGGAAGTGGCGCGCGCATTCGAGGTGGCCGGCCGAGGCCACGTTGTGCATCACGCGCGAGGCCGACTGCTCGATGTCGATGGCCGGGAAATGCGCCTCCTCGGCCAGCGCGCGCGACAGCACGATGTGGCCGTCGAGGATGGCGCGCGCGGCGTCGGCGATCGGGTCCTGCTGGTCGTCGCCCTCCGACAGCACGGTGTAGAAAGCGGTGATCGAGCCCACGCCGTTGAGGCCGTTGCCGCTGCGCTCCACCAGTCGCGGCAGCTTGGCGAAGCACGAGGGCGGATAGCCCTTGGTGGCCGGCGCCTCGCCGATCGCCAGTGCGATCTCGCGCTGCGCCATCGCATAGCGCGTGAGCGAGTCCATCAGCAGCAGCACGTGCAGCCCCTGGTCGCGGAAATGCTCGGCCACCGCGGTCGCGTAGCTCGCGCCCTGCATGCGCAGCAGCGGCGGCGAATCGGCCGGCGCCGCCACCACCACCGAGCGCGCGCGGCCCTCGGGACCGAGGATGTCCTCGATGAATTCCTTCACCTCGCGGCCGCGCTCGCCGATCAGGCCGACCACGATCACGTCGGCCGCGGTGTAGCGCGCCATCATCCCGAGCAGCACGCTCTTGCCCACGCCCGAGCCGGCGAACAGGCCGATGCGCTGGCCGCGCCCGACGGTCAGCAAGGCATTGATCGCGCGCACGCCGGTATCGAGCGGCTCGCGCACCGGGTCGCGGTCCATGGCGTTGATCGGCGCGCGGTCCAGCGGCTCGGCGCTGACCTCGGTCAAAGGGCCCAGGTCGTCGAGCACATGGCCCTGCGGATCGACCACCCGGCCCAGCAGGCCGTCGCCCAGCGGCAGGCGCAGCGCGCCCACGCGCGGCGCGATGCCGGGATCGGCCTCGCCGAGCCGCGGCACCGGCACATAGGGCGCGGCGGGCACCACGCTGGCGCCGCTCGACAGGCCCTGCACCTCGCCGGCCGGCATCAGGAAGGCGCGGTCGTTCGAGAAGCCCACCACCTCGGCCAGCACCGCGGGCTGGCTGCCCATGCGCACCAGGCACTGCGAGCCCACGGGCGCTCGGATGCCCGAGGCCTCGAGCACCAGGCCGGTCAGCCGGGTCAGCGTGCCGCGCGCCTCGAGGCCGGCGTCGTGCGCCAGCCGCGCCTGCGCGTCGGCCATGAACTGGCGCCAGTCGAGCGGGTCAGCCAGCCGCATCCGGGTCCTTCGGCGCGGCGTCGTCGTGCCACGGCATCGCCAGGCCCAGCGCCGCGACCGCACGCGACCAGCGCGTGGCCACGCCGCCGTCTATGACGGTGCCGGCCGACTCGACCAGGCAGTCGCCGGGCGCGATCCCGGCGTCGGCCACCACGCTCACGGGCTGGCTCTCGAACTCGGCGCGCAGCGCGACGCCCAGCCGCTCGAAATCGGTGGGCGACAGCCGCACGGTGCTGGCCTTGCCATCGACCGCGAGCATGGCGAGCGCCTCGCGCACCACCGGCTCGAGCACGGCCGGCCGGGTCGCGATCTCCTGGCGCAGCACCTGGCGCGCGAGCGCGCAGGCGATCTCGAGCGTGCCGCGCGCGAGTTCCTGCTGCACCTCGGCCAGCTGCGCCTCGGCGCGCGCGAGCAAGTCGGCCACGCGCTGCGCGGCCTCCAGGCCCTCATTGGCCTGGTAGGCCTCCATCTGTTCGCGCGCCTCGGCCTGCGCGGCGGCGCGGCCGGCCGCATAGCCCTCGTCGCGGCCCTGCTGGCGCGCCTCTTCGATCGCCTCGGGATCGACCACGCCGCCGAGCACGTTGCCCTCGGCGCCGACGGCTGCGAACTGCCAGCGCGCGAAGCGCGCGACGTCCTCGCCGCGGATGAAGGCGCCGCGGCTCATCGGCTCGCTCCGGTCGGTTCAGCGACGGCCATGCGCGCGCCCATCAGACGAACCCGCCATCGCCGCCGCCCAGCATGATCTGGCCTTCGTCGGCGAGCCGGCGCAGCGCCTTGAGGATTTCCTTCTGCTGCGCCTCGACCTCCGACAGCCGCAGCGGACCGCGCGCCTCGAGGTCCTCGCGCAGCGCCTCGGCCGCGCGCGAGGACATGTTCGAGAGGAACTTATCGCGCAGCGGCGGCGCCGCGCCCTTGAGCGCGACGATCAGCGTCTCGGACGCGATCTCCTTCATCACCAGCTGCAGCGACTTGTCGTCGAGCTTCATCACGTCGTCGAAGACGAAGGTCAGGTCGGCGATCTGCTGCGCCAGCTCGGCATCGTGGTTGCGGATCGCCGCGATGGCCTGCGCATCGGCGCCGCTGCCCAGCAGGTTGATCATGCCGGCCGCGGTGCGCGGGCCGCCCAGCGAGGGCTTGCGCACCTTGGCGCCGCCCGAGAGCACGCGGAACATCACCTCGTTGAGGTCTTCGAGCGCGGCCGGCTGGATGCCCTCGAGCGTGGCCACGCGCAGCAGCACCTCGGCGCGCTGCAGGTCGGGCAGTTGCAGCAGGATCGCTGAGGCATGCTCGGGCTCCAGGTGCACCAGGATCGCGGCCACGATCTGCGGATGCTCGAGCTTGAGCACCTCGGCCACCGAGGGCGCGTCCATCCACTTGAGGTTCTCGATGCCGCTGAGGTCGGCGGTCTGCAGGATGCGGTCGACCAGGATCGAGGCTTTCTCCTCGCCGAGGGCGTGGCGCATCACCGAGCGCACGTAGTCGCCGGTGTCGGCCGCGAACAGGCTCTGGCCCGCGGTGGCGGTGATGAAGCGGTCCGCCACCTCGCCGAGCCGCTCGCGCGACACCGCGCGGGTCTTGGCGATGGTCTCGCCGATCTTCTGCACCTCGCGCGGCGACAGGTGCCGCAGCACCTCGCCGGCTTCGTGTTCGCCGAGCGACATCAAAAGAATCGCCGCGTCGTTGAGTCCCTGTTCGTCCATGTGCCTGGTTTCCGCTCAGCCGTGGACCCAGGTCTTGACGATGTTCGCCACCGCCACCGGGTTCTGCCGCGCCATCTGGCGCGCGCCCTCCAGGCGCATCTGCTCGGGCACCTGCTCCTGCGGCGAGGGCACGGCCACCGCCTCGGGCGCGCCGAGCGCGGGACGCTCGGGCGTGTCGGCCACCATCGCGTTGAGCTGGCCGCCGGCGGCGGGACCGCCGAGCGCCGGCGTGATGCTGCCGGGCAGCGGCTTGGCCGCGGCCATGGCCTTGAGGCCGGGGCGCACCATGCCCAGCAGCACGATCGCGCCGATCAGCACCAGCCCCACGGGCCAGGCGAAGCTGCGCGCCAGCTCCAGGATCTCGGGGCGCTTCCACAGCGGCAGCTCGACCTGCACCGGCGCGTCGACCAGGAACGGCGTGTTCATCAGGTTCACCGAGTCGCCGCGCTCCTTGTTGAAGCCGATGCTCTCGCGCACCAGCGCCGTCATCTGCTCGACCTGCTGCGCCGACAGCGCGGTCGGCACCACCTTGCCCGCGGCGTCGGCCACGCCCTGGTAGTTGACGACCACCGCCGCGCTGAGCCGGCGGATCTGGCCGGTGGCGCTGCGCACGGTCTTCACGGTCTTGTCGACCTCGTAGTTGATGGTGGACTCGCGCTTGCCCGGCGGGCGCTGGGCGGCCGCGCCCGCGGCACCCGCCGCGGCGCCGGCGGGCGCGAGCGCCGCGGCCGGTCCGTTGACCGGGGCCGACGAGGCGCCGGGCGGCTGGTTCGAGGTCGCGCCCGGCACGCCCGCGGGCGGCGTGGCGCCGGCCGCACCGGGGCCGGTGGTCTCCACCGTCTGCTGGCTGCGCACGGCGCCGGCCTCGGCCGCCTGGTTCGGGCGGTGCTCCTCCATGGTCGCCTCGCTCTGCGAGAAGTCCACGTCGGCCGTGACCTGCGCCTTCACGTTCTGGCGCCCCACCACCGGCTCGAGGATGTCGAGGATGCGGCGCATGTACTGCTGCTCGATCTGCTGCACGTACTGGAGCTGCTGGCCCTCGCCGGCACCCGCGCCGCCCGCGGCGCCGTCGCCGGTCTGCGACAGCAGCTTGCCGCTGTCGTCGACCACGCTCACGGCCGAGGGCGCGAGCTCGGGCACGCTGGAGGCCACCAGGTGCACGATGCCCGCGATCTGGTTGCGCTCGAGCGTGCGGCCCGGGTGCAAGGTCAGCAGCACCGAGGCCGAGGGCTTCTGCTGCTCGCGGAAGAAGCCGTTCTGGTTCGGCAGCGCCAGGTGCACGCGCGCGCTCTGCACCGAGGCCAGGCCCTGGATCGAGCGCGTGAGCTCGCCCTCGAGGCCGCGCTGGAAGCTCAGCTTCTCCTGGAACTGCGTCATGCCGAAGCGGTTGTTCTCCATCAGCTCGAAGCCGGCCACCGAGCCCTTGGGCAGGCCCAGCGAGGCCAGGCGCAGGCGCACGTCGTGCACCTTGTCGGCCGGCACCATCACAGCGCCGCCGCCCTCGGTGTACTTGTAGGGCACGTTCATCTGGGCGAGCTGGGCGACGATCGCGCCGCCGTCCTTGTCGCCGAGGTTGGCGTAGAGGACGCGCCAGTCGGCCTGGCGGCCCATCACGATGGCGGCCACGGCCAGCGCCACCAGCAGCGCGGCGCCGATCGCCAGCCGCAGGCGCTGGCGCCGGTCGAGCGACGCGAGGCGGCCCTGCCAGGCCGGGGCGGCAAGGGACGCGGGCTGGGCGGCGGGAAGTTCGGCGACGGCGGTGGACATGGGCTCGGCGGTGCGGGTCGGTTCGCACGGCGCGGAAGGCGCTTCGTGCTCGCTGCGATTATTCGGGCCGACCCCGTCCCACATAAGCCCGATAAAGGGCTGCTTTCCTGCCCATTTCCCCGCGATCGCGCTCGGCCGAGCGCCCGTAGCATCGGTGCCCATGGACCTCCGACTCGCACCGCTGACTTCGCCCACCCCGGCGCAGGCTTTCGCGCGCACGGCGCGCACCGCGCCCTCGGCCGCCGAGGGCAGCGGCGGCGGCTTCGCCGGCGCGCTCTCGGGCGCGCTGCAGTCGGTGAGCGCGGCCCAGAACCAGGCCGGCGCGCTGCAGCGCGAGGTTCAGCTCGAGAACCCGAACGTCAGCCTGGAGCAGACCATGGTCGCGATCCAGAAGGCGCAGATCGGCTTCCAGGCCACGATGCACGTGCGCAACCGCATGGTGCAGGCCTACAGCGACATCATGAACATGCAGGTGTGAGGCGGATCGCTTCGATCCGCGAGAACCGTTCGGCTCCCCGATCCTCGACAACCGCTCGGCCTCCGGGTCTTCGTCCACCGTTCGGCCTCCGGGTCTTCGTCCACCGTTCGGGCTAAGCCTGTCGAAGCCTTGCGCGGCGCTTCGACAAGCTCAGCGTGAACGGTTTTTTGTTCTTCCAACGGCTTTTTGTTCTTCCGCCGGCCGGCGCCTTCGCGCCCCAGCCTCAGTGGATCAGCTGCAGCCGCGAATCGAACAGATGGTCGAGGTCGGCGATCCACGGCTCGGCCAGGAGCCGGATCTCGGCGTCGTTGCGCAGGATGCGCTGCATCACGCGGGTCTTCTCGGCGCGGTCGGTGCGCGGCAGCTCGAGCGAGGTGGCCTTGAAGCGCAGCTGTTCGATCAGCACGGCACAGGCGCCTTCGCAGCGCACCACGCCTTCCCAGTCTTCCATGCGGGCGGCCTCGAGCATCTGCTTGCTCGCGGCTTCGATCGCTTTGTAGTAGTCGAGCAGTCGCTCTTGCATGAAGGACTCCAAGGACGCCTCAGGCGGCCTGCGCGGGCTGGGAGGGCCCGATCTGTTTCCAGCTCTGTGCGACCGGTGCGATCAGCGAGGCCACTTCCGCCAGGGCCGCCCCGTCGTTGCGGAGGTTGGCGACCGTCAGGCGATTGATGCAATAGTCGTACAACGCGCGGAGTGTAACCGCGAGTTCTCCACCCCGGGCCTCGTCGAGCCCACCCTTGAGGCCCTCCTCGAGGAATCGCACCGCCCGCATGATCTGCTGGCCCTTGGCCGCGATGTCGCCGCGCGCCAGCGCGCCGCTGGCGGCGTGGATCGACTGCAGCAGGCCGTCGAACAGCAGCTCGATGAGCCGGTGCGGGGAGGTCGAGGCGTCCACGCCCGATTCGGCGCCCACTCTGGAGTAGGCCTGGGCGGCGCGGGCTGCGGGCGAGGTGTACATGGTGCGGCTTCCTGTTCCGGTGTCTATGCCTTCTTTATCGGCATTCCGGTGCGGAAGTTGAGGCCCGCGGGCCCGGCGCGGGCCCGAAAACCGGCGCCTCAGCTGGTGGACTTGTTCCACTGCGCCACCTGCTGGGGTGATGTACGTGTTGAGCGCGGTCAGCGAGGCCATCTTCGTGTCCAGCGCCGTGTACTGCGCGCGCAGCCGCTTCTCGGTCAGGGTCAGCCGGTCGTTGAGGTTGTCCTGGCTCTTGTCGTTGTCCTTGCGCTGGTCCTTGAGCGACTGGGTGCGGGTGTCGAGCGTGCCGTCGGTGGCGATCGCGGCCTGGGTGAAGGCCGACAGCCGGGTGGCGAAGCCGGTCGCGCTGGAGTCCATGGTGTTCTGCGCCGCGGCGAAGAACTGCTGCACCGCGGCCGGGTTCTTGAGCGCCGCGTCGAGCTTGGCGGTGTCGACCGCGAGGTTGCCGGCGCCGTCCTTGGCGACCGTGATGCCGAGGTCGCTCAGGCGCTGGATCGCGCCGCCGCCCGAGGGCGAGCCGACCAGGCTGCGCAGCGCGTTCTGCAGGCTCACGGCCGTGGAATCGCCCTGCAGCAGCGCCGCCGTCTTGCTCGCCGCGTCGTAGGCGGTGGCCGAGTTCAGCGTCTGGTTCATCGTGTTGTAGGCGGTCACGAAGGCCTGGATCGTGCCGCGCAGGCCCGAGGTGTCGGTGGTCACGGCGACCTCGACCGGCGAGGTCGTCACCTGCGACAGCGTGAGGCTCACGCCCGGCACGGTGTCGGCCAGCACGTTGGTGGCCGAGCGGATCGTCACGCCGTTGATGGTGGCCTCGGCATTGCGTGCGTACTGCACCGGGTTGGCGCCCATGCCCTGCCCCGCGCCATCGAAGGCGAGCAGGCCGAGGTCGGCGCCGTCGCCCGAGCCCAGCGGCGTGGCCGTGACGCGAAAGCCCGCGGCCTCGCCGGTGCTGCTGGAGCGCAGCATCAGCCGTTCGCCCGAGAGGTCCTTGAGCACGGTGGCGCTCACGCCCGCGCCGGCCGCGTTGATCTTGGAGGCGATGGTCGAGAGACTGTCGCCCTCGTTCACGCTGATGTCGATGGCGGCCTTGTCGCCGGCCACGAAGTTCGGGCCGCCGGTGTCGGTGTCGTTCCAGTCGCCGAGCTGGATGCTCAGGGTGCCGAGGCCGAAGCCGGTGCCCGTGGCCACCGCGTTCGAGGACACGGCCTGGGCGCGCGCGAGCTGCGACACCTGCATGGTGAAGCTGCTGGCCACGGCGTCGCCGGCGTTGGTGACGCTGGCGCTCAGCGCGGTCGCGTTCGAGCTCGAGGCGGTCTTGGCGTTCCAGGTCGCGGCGGCCGCCAGCTTGGTGGCCGCGTCGGACAGTGCCGAGAGCTGCGACTTGAGCGTGCCGAAGGCCGAGATCTTGTTGTCGAGCGTGCTCGCCGTGGTCTGCAGCGCGGTCAGCGGCTTCTTCTCGATCGCCATCAGCTGCGTGATGATGGATTCGACGTCGAGCTGGCTGCCGATGCCCGTCGATGTGATGCTGGCCATGTCTTTTCTCCGATGCTGGAATCGCCTCGCGCCCACGGAAAAAACACGGGGCGGCGAACGGAATTGTCCGTTCGCCGCCCCGCGATGAAGCGTGCAGGAGGCCGGCCTTCGGCCCCCTGTTCCTGCCTTAGCCGCGCAGCAGCGACAGCACCGTCTGCGGCAGCTGGTTGGCCTGGGCCACCATCGCCGTGCCGGCCTGTTGCAGCACCTGGGCGCGCGACAGGTTGGCGGTTTCGGCCGCGAAGTCCGCGTCCTGGATGCGGCTGCGCGAAGCGGTCAGGTTCTCGGCCGAGGTCGACAGGTTCGAGACCACCGATTCGAAGCGGTTCTGGATCGCGCCGAGGTCGGCGCGCGAGGAGTTCACGGCCTTCAGCGCGGCGTCCATCGCGAGGATCGCGTTGTCGGCGCCGTCCACCGTGTCGACCGTCAGGTTGTTGAAGCCGGTCTGCGCGCTGCCCGCGGCGGTGACGGTCGCGGCCGTCTGGCCGGCGGTCAGGCCGGTGTTGGTCACCGTGCCGCCGATGTTGATGGCGTTGCTGCCGCTCGAGGTCAGCGTGATGGCGCCGCTGGCGGCGGCCGTCGCGACCACGCCGGTCTCGCTGGACTTCTTGTTGATGGCGGCCGCCACATTGGCGCCCTGCGTGGCCGCGTCGGTGCCGGCATTGACCGCGCCGATGCCCACGCCGTTGATCGTGAAGGCGTTGGCGGTGATGCCGCCGAAGCCCGCGGGCACGCCGCCGGTCACCGTGGCCGAGTAGGTGTCGACGCTGTTCCAGCTGCCCAGCGCGGTGATGCTGGCGTTGGCGATCGAGTCGATCGAGATCGTCTCGCCCTGGTTGGCGCCGACCTGGAACGACTGGGCGTTGAAGCTGCCGTCGAGCAGCTTGGTGCCGTTGAACGAGGTCTGCTTGGCGACGCGGTCGATCTCGCTCTTGAGCTGCGTGACTTCCTTCTGCAGCGAGGCGCGGTCCTCGGTCGAGTTGGTGGCGTTGCGCGACTGCACGGCCAGTTCGCGGATGCGCTGCAGGTTGTTGCCGATGGTGCTCAGCGCGCCTTCGGCCGTCTGCGCCAGCGAGATGCCGTCGTTGGCGTTGCGGCCGGCTTGCGTCAGGCCGCGGATCTGGGCCGTCATGCGCTCGGAGATCGCGAGGCCGGCGGCGTCGTCCTTGGCGCTGTTGATGCGCAGGCCCGAGGACAGGCGCTGCATCGAGGTCGCCAGCGAGGATTGGCTGCCCGAGAGGTTGCGCTGCGCGGTGAGCGAACTGATGTTGGTGTTGATGATCGAGGCCATGAGAGCTCCTTCAAACTGATAAGTCGGGCATCGCTGCCAAAGTCGCGCCAGCGAAGCGCTGGCTGCCTGACGAACCCTGGTGCAAGGCCCGTTGCACTGGTTTTCGGTGGGTCCCAGCCAGCTCTTTAGCGATTTATTTTTGCGATCGCACCCTCAAGATTTCCGAGCGGATGCAGAGGGGTGCGGCGGCGATTGCGCCGCGGGGGCCACCATGTTCCGCGTGTTACCCCCACGGAAACCCGTAGTTTCCCCACCACGCAAGACAACTTTGCCCCCACGGGATTTCGTGGTCTGTGCACCACATCAGGTCACACTCGTTAACAGCTTGTAAACCGCGAAACGGAAGCCATGGATGTCCGACTCTCGATAGATTTATCTATGACTGTCGAAATAAGACTTTCACTCGGAGTGCCTTAGTATTCATTTGAGATAACCAAGTCACGTTTCTGGGGCGCGATGGTTGCAAGCACTCACCATCGAGGCATCCCGGGGCAAAGTTTTTTTGTAGGAATCCGCCTACTGCGGTACATTTTTAACAAATGTTTACTGAGTCTGACATTTGTGATTAAACTGAAAGTACACGGTCGCCAAGGGCACTTTTGCCCGCCTAGGAGGAGGCACTCATGACCAATGAACAGCTGCTCGCCGAGATCAAGGAAGCCAACCTCACCTACCTGATGCTGGCGCAGAGCCTCATCCGGGAAGACAAGGCGCAGGCCCTGTTCCGGCTCGGCATTTCCGAGGAATCCGCGGACCTCATCGACACGCTGTCGCCGGCGCAGATCATGAAGCTGGCCTCCAGCAACATGCTGCTGTGCCGCTTCCGTGCCACCGACGACATGGTCTGGGGCCTGCTCACCAACCACAACGTGCGCACCCGCACGGCCAACGACGAGACGCTGAAGCTGCACGCCAACATCGTCATGTCGAGCCGTTTCGCGGAAACCTCGTACTGAGGCGCCGCGCATTCCGCGAGCTGACAAGGCATGGCCAATCCGAAGAGCGTGCTGGGCGAGTCCCGGCAGATCGAGCGCGCGGTCCATCTGATCGAGATGGGCGCGCGCCTGCAGGTGCTGGAGAGCGAGACCGAGCTGTCGTACGAACGGCTGCTGCGCCTCTACAAGGAAGTGGCGGGCAAGTCGCCGTCGAAGGGCCAGCTGCCCTTCTCGACCGACTGGTTCCTGACCTGGCAGCCGAACATCCACGCTTCGCTGTTCCACAACATCTACACCTACCTCAACAAGACCAGCGAGCTCGAGCCGGTCGACGCGCTGATCAAGGCCTACGGCCTGTACACCGAGCAGACCGGTGCCTGCGGCCTCGAGCCGCAGCTGTCGATCACGCGCGCCTGGCGGCTGGTGCGCTTCATGGAGAACCAGATGCTCGCCATGACGCCCTGCTCGCGCTGCGGCGGCCACTTCGTGACCGAGCCCTACGAGAACGCGCAGCACTTCGTCTGCGGCCTGTGCGAACCGCCGGCGCGCGCCGGCAAGGGCTCGGGCGCGGGCGGCATCCAGCTGCAGTGAGCGCGGCGAATGCCGCGAGCCAGCCGGCAAACAGAAGATAAGGGCCCCCGCAGGGCCCTTTTTTCATGGAATGCGCGGGGCGGCTCCGAGGCCCAATAGGGGTTCCAGGAACTCGTATCGCCCCATGTCCGTCATCCTCGGTTACCTCGTCGCGCTGGGCTGCATCTTCGGCGGCTACATCATCCATGGCGGCAACATCGGGGTGGTGCTGCATGCGCTGCCGATCGAGCTGATGGTGATCGGCGGCGGCGCGCTCGGCGCCTTCGTGGTGAACAACCAGCGCAAGGTGCTGATGGCCACGCTGAAGGCGCTGCCGACGGCGCTCAAGGGTTCCAAGTACACCAAGGCGCGCTACCTCGAGCTGATGGCGCTGCTCTACGACATCCTGCAGAAGGCGCGCAAGGAAGGCCTGATGTCGATCGAGAAGGACATCGAGGCGCCGCAGGATTCGCCGCTGTTCCAGAAGCACCCGAACGTGGCCAAGGACCACCACGTGGTCGAGTTCACCACCGACTACCTGCGCATGATGGCCTCGGGCAACCTCAACAGCCACGAGATCGAGTCGCTGATGGACAGCGAGATCGAGACCCACCACCAGGAATCGCATGCGCCCGTGGCCGCCATCGCGCGGCTGGCCGGCGGCCTGCCGGCCTTCGGCATCGTGGCCGCGGTGCTCGGCGTGGTGAACACCATGGGCTCGGTCGGCCAGCCGCCGGCGGTGCTCGGCGCCATGATCGGCTCGGCGCTGGTCGGCACCTTCCTGGGCATCCTGCTGGCCTACGCCATCGTCGAGCCGCTGGGCGGCCTGCTCGAGCAGAAGGCCGAGGAAGGCACCAAGGAACTGCAGTGCATCAAGACCACCCTGCTGGCGAGCATGCAGGGCTACAACCCCACGACCGCGATCGAGTTCGGCCGCAAGGTGCTGTTCTCGACCGACCGGCCGAGCTTCACCGAGCTCGAGACCCACGTGAAGAAGAAGTAGAGCGCCCAGCGCAAGAGGCAACGCCATGGCCACCACGCCCGGGACCCGCAAGCTCCAGCCGATCATCATCAAGCGGGTCAAGAAGACCACGCATGCGCACCACGGCGGCGCCTGGAAGATCGCCTACGCCGACTTCGTGACGGCCATGATGGCCTTCTTCCTCCTGATGTGGCTGCTGGGCTCGACCGCCAAGGGCGACCTGCAGGGCATCGCCTCCTACTTCAACTCGCCGATGAAGGTCGAGATGGCCGGCGGCTCGGGCGCGGGCAGCGCCTCGAGCGTGGTGCCCGGCGGCGGGCGCGACCTCACGCGCACCACCGGCGAGGTGCGCCGCACCGACGGCAGCACCATGGACCCGAAGAAGATCGGCCAGGACAACAGCCTCAAGCTCGAGCAGGCGCGCCAGGACGCGCGCCGCATGGCGGCCCTGCGCGCGCGCATCGAGGAGATGATCGAGAGCAACCCCAAGCTGCGCGAATTCCGCTCGCAGATCAAGCTCGAGGTGACCTCCGACGGCCTCGAGATCCAGATCGTCGACGCGCAGAACCGCCCGATGTTCGACACCGGCAGCGCGATCGTGAAGCCCTACATGCACGACATCCTGCGCGCGGTGGGCGGCGCGCTCAACGGCATCGAGAACCGCGTGAGCCTGGCCGGCCACACCGATGCCGCGCCCTACGGCAACGGCGACCGCGGCTACGGCAACTGGGAGCTGTCGGCCGACCGCGCCAATGCCTCGCGCCGCGAGCTGGTGGCCGCCGGCATGCCCGACGACAAGCTGGTGCGCGTGGTCGGCCTGGCCGCGAGCGACCTGCTCGACAAGAAGAACGCGCTGGCGCCGCTGAACCGCCGCATCAGCATCGTGGTGCTCACGCGCGACGCCGAGTCGCGCCTGTTCGGCAACGCGCGCCTCGAGGGCAACGACGCGGTGAAGGCCATCGCCACCGAGCTCGCCAGGGAGCAGAAGAAGCCCGAGGGCGCCGATGCGCCGGCCGCTCCCGCCGGCGCGGCACCCGCCGCCACCCCGGGCCGCGCCCAGCCCTGAGCGAGCGCCACCGCCATGGAATCGAACAGCCAGGACCGCCAGCTCCCCGCCTCGCAGCGCAAGATCGACCAGGCGCGCCGCGACGGCCAGGTGCCGCGCTCGAAGGACCTGTCGCACCTCGCGGTGATGGGCACCGGCGCGGTCGCGCTGCTGCTGCTCGCGCCCACCGCCTTCGAGCAGATGCGCGGCACGCTCGCGCAGGCGCTGGTCTTCAACGCGGCCAGCGTGCAGGACCCGGCCGACATGCTGTCGCGGCTGTCGACCTTCGCCGGCCTGGGCCTGGTGGCCTGCGTGGTGTTCGCCGCCATCGTGCTGAGCGCGGCGGTCGCGGGCAGCCTCGCGGTCGGCGGCTGGGTCTCGAGCACCAAGGCGATCACGCCCGACCTCTCGCGCCTGAGCCCGTTCAAGGGCCTGGGCAACCTGTTCACGCGCCAGCAGGTGGCGCAGGTGGCCAAGCTGGTGCTGCTGTCGGCCATCCTCGGCGCGATCGGCTGGTACTACGTCGCCGGCTCGATCGGCGAGGTGGTGCGCGTGGTGCTGCAGCCCTCCCCCTCGGCGCTGCGCGCGCTCGGCGACTGGCTCGCCACCGGCGTGGGCCTGCTGCTGCTGGTGGTGTTCGCCACCGCGGTGATCGACGTGCCGCTGCAGCGCTTCTTCCACCTGTCGAAGCTCAAGATGTCGCACCAGGAGCTCAAGCAGGAGCACAAGGAATCCGACGGCGACCCGCATACCAAGGGCAGGCAGCGCAGCGCGGCGCGCGCGATCTCGCAGCGCGCCAGCATCACCGCGGTGCCGCGCGCCGACTTCGTGCTGATGAACCCGACCCACTACGCGGTGGCGCTGCGCTACGACGAGGCCACCATGAACGCGCCGCAGGTGGTGGCCAAGGGCGTCGACCTGCTCGCGATGAAGATCCGCGAGATCGCCAACGCCAACGGCATCCCGGTGGTGCAGTCGCCGATGCTCGCGCGCGCGCTGTTCGCCCATGCCGAGATCGACCAGCCCATTCCCTCGAGCCTGTTCACCGCCGTGGCCCAGGTGCTGGCCTACGTCTACCGCATGAAGGCCGCGCTGCGCGGCGAGGGCCCGATGCCGCAGGGCGTGCCCGATCCCTACGTGGCGCCCGAGCTCGATCCGCACCGCAAGCCGGCGGCGACGACCGCCGCCGAACCCGTCGCCGGAGTGCGCCCATGAACCCGCTCGCCCTGCGCCAGTGGCTCGGCGAGCGCGGCGGCATGTTCCAGCGCGCGGCCGCGCCGCTGCTGGTGGTGGCCATCCTCGCGCTGATGGTGCTGCCGATCCCGCCCTGGCTGCTCGACGGCTTCTTCACGCTCAACATCGCGGTCGCGCTGATGGTGATGATGGTGGCGGCCTACATGGTGCGCCCGCTCGACTTCGCGGCCTTTCCCTCGGTGCTGCTCTTGACCACGCTGATGCGGCTGTCGCTCAACGTGGCCTCCACGCGCGTGGTGCTGCTCGAAGGCCACACCGGCCCGGGCGCCGCGGGCGCGGTGATCGAGTCCTTCGGCCACTTCCTGATCGGCGGCAACTTCGCGGTCGGCCTGATCGTGTTCGCGATCCTGGTGGTGATCAACTTCGTGGTGGTGACCAAGGGCGCCGAGCGCATCGCCGAGGTGTCGGCGCGCTTCACGCTCGACGCCATGCCCGGCAAGCAGATGGCGGTCGACGCCGACCTCAACGCCGGCGTGATCGACGAGAAGGAGGCCCGCCGCCGCCGCGCCGAGGTGGCCGAGGAAGCGAACTTCTTCGGCTCGATGGACGGCGCCTCCAAGTTCGTGCGCGGCGATGCGATCGCCGGCATCCTGATCCTGGTCATCAGCATCGTCGGCGGCTTCGCCATCGGCGTGCTGCAGCACGGCCTGTCGGCCGGCAAGGCGGCCGACACCTACGTGCTGCTCGCGGTCGGCGACGCGCTGGTGGCGCAGGTGCCGGGCCTGCTGATCTCGGTCGCCGCGGCGATGGTGATCTCGCGCGTGGGCCGCGAGGAGGACGTGGGCCGCCAGATCGTCGACCAGCTGCTGACCTCGCCGCGCGTGCTGGGCCTCACCGCCGGCATCCTGGGCCTGCTGGGCGTGATCCCGGGCATGCCGCACGTGGTGTTCCTCTCGATCGCCTCGCTGCTGGCCTGGGGCGCCTGGCGGCTGTCGCGCCGCCCGCCGCCGGCCGCGCCCGCGCCGCCGGCACCGCCCGCGCCCGATGCCGAGGCCAGCTGGGACGATCTGCAGCCGGTGGACCTGCTGGGCCTGGAGCTCGGCTACCGCCTGATCGCGCTGGTCGACAAGAGCCGCCAGGGCGACCTGCTCACGCGCATCAAGGGCGTGCGCCGCAAGTTCGCGCAGGAGGTGGGCTTCCTGCCGCCCGCGGTGCACGTGCGCGACAACCTCGAGCTCAAGCCCAGCAGCTACCGCGTCACCCTGCGCGGCGTGGTGGTGGCCGAGGGCGAGGCCCATCCGGGCATGTACCTGGCGATCAATCCGGGCGGCATCACCACCCCGCTGATCGGCACGCCCACCACCGACCCGGCCTTCGGCCTGCCCGCGCACTGGATCGAGGAACGGCAGCGGGAAGCCGCGCAAATGAGCGGTTTCACCGTCGTTGATTCGGAGACCGTGATGGCCACCCACCTGTCACATTTGATGCAGGTGCAGGCCGCGCGGCTGCTCAGCCGCACCGAAACCCAACAACTGGTCGAACACGTGAACAAACTGGCGCCCAAGCTGATCGAGGAAGTCGTGCCCAAGCTGGTGCCGCTGTCCACGTTCCAGAAGGTGCTGCAACTGCTGCTGGAAGAGTCGGTGCACATCCGCGACATCCGCACCATCGTCGAGACGCTGGCCGAGCATGCCGGCAGCACCACCGACCCGGCCGAACTCGCGCGCCGCGTGCGCGTGGCGCTGGCGCCGGCCATCGTGCAGCAGATCTACGGCCCGGTGAAGGAGCTCGACGTGATCGCCATCGAGCCGGCCTTCGAGCGCCTGCTGATGCAGGCCCTGGGCAATTCCCAGGCGCCCGCGCTCGATCCGGGCGTGGTCGAGATCTTCACGCGCACCGCCGCCGAGGTCGCGCTCAAGCAGGAAGAGCAAGGCGTGCCGGCCTGCCTGCTGGTGCCCGACGCGATCCGCAACGCCATCGCGCGCATGGTGCGCCGCGCCGCGCCGCGCATGCAGGTGCTCGGCCACAGCGAAATTCCTGAAACCCACACGATCCCGCATCGGCCCGATCCTGCGAGGAGCCTCCGCATGAACATCCAACGTTTCACCGCACCGACCGCACGCGAAGCGATGGCGCTGGCGCGCAATGTCTTCGGCGACGGCACGCTGATCCTCTCGAACCGCCAGCTCGACGACGGCGTGGAAGTGGTGGCCGCGGCCGAGGACAGCCTGAGCGCGCTCGAGGCCGGCCGCGCGATCCTGCAGGGCACGCAAGGCACGCTGTCGGCGCCCGCGTGGACGCCGCCGAAGCCGGTGCCCGCGCCCGCGCCGGCCATCGCGCAACCGCAACCCGCCGCACCAGCGCCGGCCCCGCTCGCCAGCGCCGAATCGCGCGCCATCGTCGAGGCCGACGTGGCCGAGCTCGGCATGAGCACGCTGTCGTTCCAGGACTACGTGCGCGAGCGCATGCTGCGGCGCCAGCAGGAGGCCGCCTCGCCGACCCCCGCACCCGCCGCGCCATTGGCCGCACCGGTCCGCGCGGCCTTCGCGCCCACCGCCGCACCCGCCACCGTCGAAACGCCCCGCCCCGCCCCCATCGCCGCGCCCGCTCCCGCGATCGACACCGCGAGCGAAACGCAACAGGCGCTGATGGCCGAGCTGCAGGCCATGCGCACGCTGATGGAGAGCCGCTTCAACGCCCTCGCCTGGCTCGGCCCGGCGCGGCAGAACCCGGTGCATTCGAACCTGATGCTCAAGCTGCTGCGCGCCGGCTACTCGCCCGCGCTCGCGCGCGAACGTGCTCGAATCGATCGCGCTCGACAACGACGCGGCCGGCGCGGTGCGCCGCATGATGGCCGCGCTCGAAGGCATGCTCGGCCTCGACCCCGCCGCGCCCACGCTGGCCGAGGAAGGCGGCGTCTATGCGCTGGTCGGCGCCACCGGCGTCGGCAAGACCACCACCGCCGCCAAGATCGCGGCCCAGTGCGCGCGGCTGCATGGCCCGGCCAGCGTCGGCCTGATCACGCTCGACATGCACCGCGCGGGCGCGCACGAACAGCTGCGCGCCCACGGCCGCGCCATGGGCGTGGTGGCGCATCTCGCGCACGACCGTGCCGCGCTGCAGGAGCTGCTCGCGCTGTTCCACGGCAAGCGCATGGTGCTGATCGACACCGCCGGCCTCGCGCCGCGCGATCCGCGCCGGCGCGACCTGCTGGACCTCCTCGACCTGCCCGGCATCGCGCGCCTGATGGTGCTCAACGCCGGCGCGCACGGCGACACGCTCGACGAGATGGCCGCCAGCTTCAAGATCGGCGGCGCGCGCCAGGCCGTGCTGAGCAAGACCGACGAGGCCGTGAAGCTGGGCCCGGCGCTCGACACGCTGATCCGCCACCAGCTGGTGCTGCGCGGCGTGGCCCATGGCCCGCGCACCTCGCAGGACTGGAAGCCGGCGCTGGCCGCCGAGCTGGTGCGCGACTCGATGCGCGCGGCGCAGCGCTCGCCCTTCGATCCGCAGCCGGCCGACCTCGAGCTGTTCTTCTCGCCCGGCGCGGGCGAACTCTGAGGAGCGCACCCGCCCCCGACACGACATGCAGGCCGCTTCCCCGCTCTCCCAGATGTACACGCCCAAGGGCCGGCTCGACCGCGATGCGCTGATCCGCCAGCACGTGCCGCTGGTGCGCCGGCTGGCGCATCACATGATCGCCAAGCTGCCGCCCAACGTCGAGCTCGACGACCTGATCCAGGTCGGCATGATCGGCCTGGCCGATGCGCTGTCGCGCTACGAGGCCAGCCAGGGCGTGCAGTTCGAGACCTTCGCCACCCAGCGCATCCGCGGCGCCATGCTCGACGAGCTGCGCGACGGCGACTGGCTCTCGCGCGGCTCGCGCAAGAGCCAGAAGCAGATCGAGCAGGCGGTGCGCGCGCTCGAGCAGAAGCTGGGCCGCGCGCCCGCCGAATCCGAGATCGCCGACGCGCTCGAGATGCCGCTGGCCGACTACCAGAGCCTGCTGGGCCGCGTGCGCGGCACCCAGCTCGTGTACCTGGAAGACATGGGCGGCGGCACCGACGCCGAGGGCGAGTCGGGCTTCCTCGACCGCCACCTGGCCGATGCCGACGCCGACCCGATGAGCCTGCTCAAGGACCAGCGGCTGCGCCAGGCGCTGGTGGGCGCCATCGACAGCCTGCCCGAGCGCGAGCGCCACATCATGGGCATGTACTACGAGCAGGACATGAACCTCAAGGAGATCGCGGCCGTGCTCGGCGTGACCGAGTCGCGCGTGTCGCAACTGCACAGCCAGTCGATCGCGCGGTTGCGCGCGAAGATGCGCTCGCACTGACGCTCACAGGCACCGCGCCGCGGTGCTTTTTTCATCGCGCGCCGAGGATCGCGGCGAGCTGGCTTTCGAGGCTCGTGCCGGCCGCCGGAAAGCGCCCGTCGAGCGCCGCCGTGCCCACCGTGAAGCCCGCGGCGCCGCTGGCGCGGATCGCCGCGATGCGCTCCGGCGTGTCGATCGACCCCGCCACGATCACCGGCTTGCCCGCGGCCTCACAGACCGCGCGCATCAGCCGCGGCACGTCGAGCGCGGCGCGGTAGGCCAGCAGGTCCAGCCCCGCCACGCCGGGCCGGCTCGCGATCGCGCGGGCGCTGGCCACGATCTGCTCGATGGAACCGCCGAGCACGCTCGGATGCCCCGAGACCCGGCCCGCGAACGGGTAGTAGCGGATGCCCGTGCCCTCGAGCAGCGGCAGCACCTCGTCGACATGCGTGCCGCCGAGCAGGTGGTCGACGCCGAGCCGGCACGCCATCTCGACCGAGGCGATCTCGCTGTCGCGGTCGAGCGAGACCACCTCGAGGTAGCTCGAGGCGCCGTGGTCGCGGATGCTTCGGTGCAGGCCCTCGAGCGCGGCCATCGGCAGCCCGATGTCCTTGAAGCCGATGTGGCGCACGCCGGCCGCGAGCGCCGTCGCCACATGGCGCGCGGCGTCGGCCACGGTACGGTCGTGGCGCGTGAGCATGAAGATGAATTCGAAGCCGCTCATGGTCGGGCCTTTCCGGGGATTCGTTTGGCGGCCGCCAGGCGCGCGGCCATGTCGAGCGCGGCCCCGAAGCTGGCGGCGTCGGCGCTGCCGCGCCCCGCGATGTCGAAGGCGGTGCCGTGATCGGGGCTGGTGCGCACGAACGGCAGGCCGAGCGTGATGTTCACGCCCTGGTCGACCCCGAGGTACTTGACCGGGATCAGCCCCTGGTCGTGGTACTGCGCCACCACCACGTCGAAGCGGCCCTGGCGCGCCTGCATGAACACCGTGTCGCCGGGCCAGGGTCCGCTGGCATCGATGCCCTCGCGCCGCGCGGCGGCGATCGCGGGCGCGATGGTGCGCTGTTCCTCGTCGCCGAACAGCCCGCCCTCGCCCGCGTGCGGATTGAGCCCGGCCACCGCAATGCGCGGCGCCGCGATGCCGAAGGCCCGGGCGCCCTGGTGCGCGAGCCGGATCGCCGACATCTGCGCCGCGAAGTCCGCGCGCTCGATGGCCTCGCGCAACGCGCAATGGACCGTCACGAGCACGGTGCGCAGTTCGTCGTTGGCCAGCATCATCGCGACCTTGCAGCCGGTGCGCTCGGCCAGGATCTCGGTGTGGCCCGGATAGCGCAGGCCGGCGGCCGCCAGCGCTTCCTTGTGGATCGGCGCGGTGACGATGCCCGCGACGCGGCCCGCTTGCGCGAGGGCTATCGCGGCCGCGATCGCCTCGAAGGCGGCCCGGCCGCTGGCCGCATGCACGGCGCCCACGGGCGGCAGCGCCTCGAGCCGCGACGCGGCCAGCAGGTTCACCATGCCCACCTCGTGCGCCATGTCGTCGATCGACGCCGCCACGCGCAGCCTCGCGCCCGCGCCCAGGGCCTCGAAGGCCCGGCGCATCACGCGCGGATCGCCGATCAGCACGCAGCGCCGGGCCCACTCGGCATTCAGCAAGGTGCGCGCAACGATCTCGGGGCCGATGCCCGATGGATCGCCCATCGTCAGCGCGAGCCGCTCGGGCGGCACGGACTGGGTGAGTTGGGCTGACAGTTCTTGCATGAGGGAATATCGAGGACGGCGGGGCCGGACGCTCTAATCTATGCAGATGCCCGCCCCCGGACAAACGATGATTGCTGACACCAACGGTGAGCCTGGTTCACAGAAGAACCCCTCGCGCCTGCCCTCGCTGATGGCGCTGCGCTGCTTCGCGGCCGCGGCCCGGACCCAGAACTTCAGCCAGGCGGCCGACAACCTGCACCTGACCCATGGCGCGGTCAGTCGCGCCGTACGCATGCTCGAGGACGACCTGGGCCTGGCGCTGTTCGAACGGCGCAACCGCGGCGTCTTCCTCACCGAGGCCGGGCGCCGGCTGCAGCGCGCGGTGGACGAGGGCTTCGGCCTGATCGAGGACGCGACGCGCGCGCTGCGGCGCTCGGCGCGCGAGGCACCGCTGGTGCTGTCGTGCGAGCCGACCCTGCTGATGCGCTGGCTGATTCCGCGCTGGCCCGATTTCCAGGCGCGCCATCCCGAGGCCGCGGTGCACCTGGTGGCGGGCGGCGGGCCACTCTCCTTCGACGGCGGCATCGACCTCGCGATCCGCCGCAACGACTTCGAATGGCCCGCGAGCGTGCAGGCGCAGCCGCTGTTCGAGGAGAAGATCGGGCCCGTGTGCAGCCCGCACCGGATCGGCGATTTCTTCGACAACGCCGGCGCGAGTCCGTCGCTGCGCAGCGACGCGGTGCGGCTGCACACGCGCACGCGGCCGCAGGCCTGGCCGTCGTGGACGCAGCTGCGGGGCGCCTCGACCGACACCGGCGGCAGGGAACAGGTCTTCGAGCATTTCTATTTCAGCCTGCAGGCGGCGGTCGCCGGGCTCGGGGTGGCGATCGGGCCCTGGCACCTGGTCTGCGACGACCTCGCGAGCGGCGTGCTGGCGGCGCCGCTGGGTTTCGTCGCGGACGGCTCGGGCTACTTCCTGCTGTCGCCGCAGACGCCGGCCTCGGGCCGGCAGCGCCAGTTGCTCGAGTGGCTGCTCTCGGTGGTCTGAACGCTAGACTGCGCCCGCATGATCCGCGCCCGCTCCCGCAAGACCCTGTTCCTGGCCCTCGTGCTCGCATTCGCCGTGGCCTTCGCCTGGTACTTCAAGGTGCTCGCGCTCGGCTACTACTGGCTCGGCACCACGCTGGGCGCCGCGCAATGGGCCGGCAAGTCGCTGTGGCTGCCGGACTACCGGGTGGCGGTCGAGGGCCTGCCGATCCAGGGCCTGACGCGCAACGCCTCGGGCCTGACCTTCAACACCGAGACCGGCACCCTCTTCACGGTCATCAACCGCCCGCCGCAGATTGCCGAGCTCGACACCGAGGGCCGGCTGCTGCGCGTGATCGGGCTCGAGGGCGTGAAGGACCCCGAGGGCATCACCTACGTGCAGGGCGAGAGCTACGTGATCTCCGACGAGGACAGCCACCGCATGTACTGGGTGCGGATCGGGCGCGACACCCAGCGGGTGTCGGTGGCCGGCCGGCCGAGCCTGGGCATCGGCATCGACCGGCTGCACAACAGCAGCTTCGAGGGCATCTCCTGGGACGGCGTGCACAAGCGGCTGTACGTGGTGCGCGAGAAGCTGCCGATGCGCGTGCTGATGGTGACCGGGCTCGATCCCGACACGCCCTCCGCGAGCGGCTTCAACATCGACATCAGCGAATGGAAGTCCTCGCGTGCGGGCTCGCTGTTCATGAGCGACCTGTCCTCGGTCACGCTGCACGACCCGACCGGCCACCTGCTGCTGCTGAGCGACGAGTCGGCGCTGGTGGTGGAGTACGCGAGCGACGGGCGCCCGGTCAGCATGCTGCCGCTGTGGCGCGGCTTCGGCGGCCTGCGGCGCAAGGTGCCGCAGCCCGAGGGCGTGGCGGTCGGTCCCGACGGGCGGCTCTACCTGCTGTCGGAACCCAATCTGTTCTACCGCTTCGAGCGCGTGCCGAAGCCGTCGTAGTCAGTGCGCCGGCATCGAGGCCGAGCGCAGCCCCGCGAACACCCTGCGCTCGCCGGGCATGGTGTAGGTGGCGTCGGGCGCGGCCCAAGCAGCGAGGCCAGGCTGCGGTCGACGATGACGGTGCGACGCGCGACGCTGTCGCGCTGGTTCGACAGCCGCTGGGCCACGGCCTCGACGCGGCGGCGGAATTCGGCGTCGAGCGCCTCGGCCGACAGCGCGGCCTCGAGGGCGCGCGCGAAACCGGTGGCGCAGCGGCGCAGCTCGCCGCTGGCCTGCAGCAGGTCCGAGGGCTCGGCGCGGCGCAGGCCGGCATCGACCAGGTCGAGCTGGTCCTCGACTTCGCTCAGCAGCATCTCGGCGGAAGCACGGGTATCGGGCATGGCATCAGTTCCTTGCGCGGCTCAGGAATTCCTGGGCGTTGGCCAGGAGCTTGTCGGCGATGGCGCCGGAATCGACCTTGAAGCTGCCGTTGGCGATGGCGGCGCGCACCGCCGCCACCTTCGCCTCGTCGATGCCGTTGCCGGCCGTGGCGGCGGCCTCCAGCGTGCGGGCCGAGGCCGACACGCTGACCGGCGTGCCGGTGGCGTCGCCGGCATCGGCCACCGCGGGCGTGGCGCCCCGGCCGGTCTTCGCGGCCGCGGTCACGCCGGTGGCGGCCGCGACGGCGGGATCTTGCAACGGGTTGATCTTCATGGCGGCTCCTGGCCCCGGGCGGGGGCTTCGTCCCCAGGATTTCGACCGCCGTTCGACGGACTTGAGGACTTTTTCGAAGTTTTTTGCGCCGCGCCGCTCACATCGACAGGCGCACGGTGCGCGGATCCTGCACCACGCCGGTGGTGATGCGGCCATTTTCCATGCGGATGCGCACCATCTGGCCGACCACGCCCGGCGTCAGCGCCTGGGCCTCGGTGGCGATCTCGAAACCCTGGCCCTGGGCCACCACGCGCACCTGGGTGCCGGCGGCGAAAGCCTGGGCCGGCTTCACCATCGACTGGCGCAGCGGCTGGCCGGCCTGCAGCGAGCGCGAGGCGACCTGCCCCACCCACTGGGCGGCATCGGCCATCACCGGCGAGGGCTCGGCGGCCCAGTCGGCCTCGGCCTCGACCGCGTCGGCCGCGCTCAGCACGGTGCCGGGCAGCACGTTGTCGCGCAGCACCCAGGCCGGGCCGAAGGCCTTGATGGTGACCGGCAGGAAGACGTTCCAGCGCGCGCCGCCCTCGACGCAGCGCAGTCCGAGCCGGGTGCGGCCCCACAGGCGCAGGCCGGTCGGGATGTAGGGCTCGACGCGGCTGCAGGGTGCCAGGCGCAGCCGGTTGTCGAGCGCGCCGATGGCGACCTCCATGCGCAGCGGCGCGGGATTGGCCGACTGGGCCTGGGCCACGGCGTCGTCGAGCCACTGGCGGGTGCTGGCGGCGAAGGCCTCGCCGGCTTCGGCGCCTTCGGACGGCGCCTGCTGGGCGAAGGCGCTGAAGGCGGTGCAGGCGGCGAGCAGCAGCGCGCCGGCGGCGAGATGGAATGCGGGGATGGCCATGGGCTCCTCCGGGGTGTGCAGGGACGGAAATGCGGAACGCGCGTGCCTCGGCCCACCGCAGCGCGACCCGCACTGTAGGCAGTCCGCCCCGACCCCAAAGCCGCGATAAGGCCGAAAAAGCCGCCTTTCATCCGCGCTTCCGAAATCGGCGCGGCTCCCACAATTTCCGCACGGGCGCTCACGCCCACACCCTTCGCGAGGACCCTGGCCCATGCTCGACAAACTGACGAACTCACTGGATTTCCAGGCGAAAGCGCTGGTGCTGCGTGCCGACCGCCAGCGCGACATCGCGAGCAACATCGCCAACGCCGACACGCCCGGCTACGCGGCGCGCGACTTCAGCTTCGCCGACGCGATGCGCGAGGCCACGGGCGGCGGCACGCCGCGCGCCGCCTCGGGTGCCAGCGCCGATGGGCGCACCGACGCGCGCCACATCCCGCTGACCTCGGGCGGCGGAACCGGCGGCAGCGGCGCCAGTGGCGCCACTGGTGGTTACGCGGTCCAGACCCAGCCCTCGCTCGACGGCAACAGCGTCGATCTCGACCGCGAGCGCGCCGCCTTCGCCGACAACGCGGTGCGCTACGAGGCCACGCTGCGCTTCATCAACGGCCAGGGCAAGACGCTGCTCGCGGCCATCCAGGGGCAATAAGCCATGTCGATGTTCTCGATCTTCGGCATCTCCGGCAGCGCGGTCAGCGCGCAGTCGCAGCGCCTGAACGTGGTGGCCAGCAACCTGGCCAATGCCGACGCGGTGGCCGGCCCCGACGGCCAGCCCTACAAGGCGCGCCAGGTGGTGTTCCAGACCGTGGCGCTCGACGGCGAGACCGGCGCCGGCGTGCGCGTGGACTCGGTGACCGAGAACCAGACGCCCGGTCGCAAGGTGCACGAGCCCGCCAACCCGATGGCCGACGCCCAGGGCTACGTGACCCATTCGAACGTGAACGCGGTGGAGGAGATGGTCAACATGATCTCGGCCTCGCGCTCCTACCAGAACAACGTCGAGGTGATGAACACGGCCAAGAACCTGCTGCTCAAGACGCTGCAGATCGGCCAGTGATCGCCACCCCTCCGCACATCCTTCTTCCGGACGCCCGCGCATGACCTCCACCGCCGCCACCTCCAACCTCACCGGCACCACCTACGTGCCGAGCTCGAGCGCGGACAGCAAGTCGATCTCCGCCAGCGGCACCGCCGAGGCGCAGGACCGCTTCCTCAAGCTGCTGGTCGCCCAGCTCGCGAACCAGGATCCGATGAATCCGATGGACAACGCGCAGATGACCTCGCAGATCGCGCAGATCAACACGGTCACGGGCATCCAGCAGCTCAACGACACGATGAAGAACATGAACACCCAGATGTCGGCCATGCAGGTGCTGCAGGCCGGCAACCTGGTGGGCCATGGCGTGCTGACCGAGGGCAACCAGCTGGCCTTCGACACCACGGCCAAGACCGCGGTCGGTGCGATCGAGCTGCCGGCCAAGGCCAGCAACGTGAAGATCCAGGTCACCACGGCCGGCGGCCAGATCATCGACACCGTCTCGCTCGGCGAGCTCGACGCGGGCCAGCACGGCTTCACGCTCGATTCCTCCAAGTACCCGGCCGACACGCCGCTGCAGTTCAAGGTCATCGCCACCAACGGCAGCGAGAAGGTCGATGCCGTGGCGCTGATGCGCGACAAGGTGGTGGCCGTGGGCAGCGACGCCAGCGGCGGCCTCACGCTCACGCTGCTGACCGCGGGCAAGACGCCCTACGCCAACGTGCACGCCGTTCTCTGACAGACACCCCTTCCCATCCAGCACACAGGAGCCACTCCATGAGCTTTCAACAGGCACTCTCGGGTCTCAACGCCGCCAGCCGCAGCCTCGACGTGATCGGCCACAACATCGCCAACGCGGGCACCACCGGCATGAAGTCCTCGCGCGCCGAGTTCGCCGAGATCTACGCCAGCTCGGCCGGCGCCATCGGCGGCACCAACGTGGGCCTGGGCGTGGGCGTGGCCGACGTCTCGCAGCAGTTCTCGCAGGGCTCGCTGTCGATCACCGGCAACGACCTCGACGTGGCCATCAACGGCGGCGGCTTCTTCCAGGTGAAGGCGCCCGACGGCTCCACCGCCTACACCCGCGCCGGCAACTTCGAGCAGGACAAGCAGGGCAACATCATCACCAACAGCGGCGCGCAGGTGATGGGCTATGCCACCGACGCCAACGGCGTGCGCCAGAGCTACGACGCGATCCCGCTGAAGCTGCCCACCGGCGCGCCCATTCCGGCGAAGCAGACCACCAAGATGGCGGCCGAGATCACGCTCGACGCCAGCGCCGTGGTGGCTTCCACCGCCACGCCGCCGACGCCGATCCGCACCTACGGCACCTCGCTGACCGCCTACGACGCCCAGGGCCTCGAGGTGCCGGTCGGCCTGTACTTCCAGAAGGCCGCCAACAACAGCTGGAACGTCTACACCAGCGTCAACGGCAGCGACCCCGCCGCCTCCACGCCGTTCCAGCTCAACTTCAACGCCGACGGCAGCCTCAACACCACCACCTCGACGGTGCCGGCGATCACGCTGTCCTCGCCCAACGACCCGACGCGCACCTTCACCGCCTCGCTCGACCTCGGCAACATGACCCAGGTCAACGCGCGCTTCGCGGTGTCGGACCTGACGCAGGACGGCTACACCGCCGGCCAGCTCACCGGCATCAAGATCGAGGACACCGGCGTCATCACCGCCACCTACTCGAACGGCCAGACCCAGGCCGCGGGCCAAGTCGCGCTGGTGAGCTTCCGCAATGCCCAGGGCCTGGCGCCCAGCGGCTCGGGCTACTGGGTCGAGACCGCGTCCTCGGGCCAGCCGGTGCGCGGCGCGCCCGGCGAAGGCACCTTCGGCCAGCTGCGCTCGGGCGCGCTGGAGGAATCGAACGTCGACCTCACGGCCGAGCTGGTCAACATGATGAGCACGCAGCGCGCCTACCAGGCCAATGCGCAGACCATCAAGACGCAGGACCAGGTCATGTCCACGCTGATCAACCTGCGCTGATCGAACGCACCGGGAGCGACGGCGCGATGGACCGCCTGATCTACACCGCCATGAGCGGCGCGAGCGCCGCGGCGCAGCGCCAGAGCGTGCTCGCCAACAACCTGGCGAATGCCTCGACCCCAGGGCTTTCGCGCCGAGCTCTCGACCTTCCGCGCGGTGCCGCTGCGCGGCGACGGCGCCAGCACGCGCGTGTTCGCGATGGAAGCCACCTCGGGCCACGACGACAAGCCCGGCGCGATCCAGCGCACCGGCCGCGCGCTCGACATGGTGGCGCAGGGCCGCAGCTGGTTCGCGGTGCAGGGCCTCGACGGCACCGAGGCCTACACCCGCGCCGGCGCCTTCCAGGTCTCGCCCGAAGGCACGCTGATGACCAGCTCGGGCCTGCCGCTTCTGTCCGACGGCGGCGCGCCGATCGACGTGCCGCCGGGCTCGACGCTGTCGGTGGGCAGCGACGGCACGGTCAGCGCCAAGACCGGCGACCAGCCCTCTTCCACCCTGGGCCGCCTCAAGCTCGCCACGCCCACGGCCGACGACCCGCTGCGCCGCGGCGAGGACGGCCTGTTCCGCACCGCCTCGCAGGAGCCGCTGCCATCGGACGCGACCGCGCGCGTGGAGACCGGCGCGCTCGAGGGCTCGAACGTGAACCCGATCGAGACCATGGTCGGGATGATCGCCGCCGCGCGCCAGTTCGACAGCCAGCTGCGCCTGCTGCAGTCCGCGCAGGACTCCGACAAGTCGGCCGCGCAGTTGCTCAACGTCCAGGGCTGATGCCCGCCGCAAGAGAAGAAAGACCCTCGCCATGATCAATTCGCTCTGGATCTCCAAGACCGGCATGGAAGCCCAGCAGACCCAGCTGGACGTGATTTCGCACAACCTCGCCAACGTCTCGACCACGGGCTACAAGCGCGCCAACGCGGTGTTCGAGGACCTGATGTACCAGAACCTGCGCCAGGTCGGCGCCAACAGCACCGAGCAGTCGCAGCTGCCCACCGGCCTGCAGCTGGGCCTGGGCGTGCGCACGGTCGCCCCACCAGCCGGCTCGTTCTCGCAGGGCAGCATGCAGCAGACCAACAACCAGTTCGACCTGGCGATCAAGGGCAATGGCTTCTTCCAGGTCACGCAGCCCGACGGCACCATCGGCTACACGCGCGACGGCTCGTTCCAGGTCGACGCGCAGGGCCGGCTGGTCACCTCCTCCGGCCTGCCGGTGGCCAACGGCATCACGGTGCCCGCCACCGCGACCAGCGTCAGCATCTCGAGCGACGGCACGGTCTCGGCCACGCTGTCGGGCAATGCCACGCCGCAGAACATCGGCTCGCTCGCGATCGTCAACTTCATCAATCCGGCCGGCCTCGAGCCGCTGGGCGAGAACCTCTATGCCGAGACCGCCGCCTCGGGCCAGCCCAACGGCGGCACCGCGGGCACCAACGGCCTGGGCACGGTGATGCAGGGCTTCCTCGAGACCTCGAACGTGAACGTGGTGCAGGAGCTGGTCTCGATGATCCAGACGCAGCGCGCCTACGAGATGAACTCGAAGGCCATTCAAACCAGCGACCAGATGCTGCAGAAGCTGGGGCAGCTGTGAGACTTTCCCTGTTCCGCGCGGCCTTCGCCGCCCTCGCCGTCGTCGTGGCCAGCGGCTGCACCACGCTGGCCAACACGCCGCAGGTCGAGATGCCCTCGACCGCGCCGCCGCCCGTGAGCGCCTCGCCGATGGCGGCCGTGCCGCGCCAGGCCACGGGCAGCCTGTTCCGCAGCGCGAGCTACCGGCCGCTGTTCGAGGACCGGCGCGCGCGCATGATCGGCGACACGGTGACGATCTCGATCGTCGAGAACGTGAGCGCGAGCCAGAAGTCGACCTCGACCATCGGCAAGACCAGCAGCATCGACACCAGCATCGCGGCGCTACCCTTCTTCGCCGCCAACTCCTTCGGCCGCGCCGGCGCCAATGCCGAGTCGGCCCACAACTTCGCGGGCAAGGGCGGCACCGAGAGCGCCAACACCTTCCAGGGCTCGATCACGGCGACGGTGATCGACGTGCAGCCCAACGGCCACCTGGTGGTGACCGGCGAGAAGCAGATCGGCGTGAACCAGAACGTGGACGTGCTGCGCTTCTCGGGCACCATCGATCCGCGCTCGATCCAGGCCGGCAGCAACGTGCTGTCGACGCAGGTGGCGAACGTGCGCATCGAGTCGCGCGGCCGCGGCGCGCAGCAGGAATCGCAGGTCATGCCCTGGTTGGGCCGCTTCTTCATGAGCGTGCTGCCGTTCTGAGGATGCACGACGCCATGTCCTTCACGTCCCAGCACCGCCTGCGCCGCCGCGTTGCCGCGCTCTCCTTCGGCCTGCTCGGCATGCTGCTGCTCGCGCTCGGCCCCGCCCAGCAGGCGCATGCGCTGCGCATCAAGGAAGTCGCCGCCGTGCAAGGCGTGCGCAGCAACCAGCTCACAGGCTACGGCCTGGTGGTCGGCCTCGACGGCACCGGCGACCAGACCACGCAGATGCCCTACACCACGCAGAGCGTGGCGAACTACCTGCAGCAGCTGGGCATCACGCTGCCCGACAACCGCGCCTCGCAGCTGCAGCTCAAGAACGTGGCGGCGGTGATCGTCACCGCGCAGCTGCCGGCCTTCGCGCAGCCGGGCCAGCAGCTCGACGTCAACGTCTCCTCGATGGGCAATGCCAAGTCGCTCAAGGGCGGCACGCTGGTCGCCACGCCGCTGCGCGGCGCCGACGGCGAGATCTACGCGCTCGCGCAGGGCAACATGGTGGTGGGCGGCGCCGGCGCCGCGGCCGCGGGCAGCAAGGTGCAGATCAACCACCTGAGCGCGGGCCGCGTGCCCAATGGCGCGCAGGTGGAACGCAGCGTGCCCTCGCCGCTGCTCGACGGCGACAGCGTGAACCTCGACCTCAACGCGGTCGACTTCCAGACCGCGCGCCGCGTGGCCCAGGCCATCGACCGCCGGCTCGGCACCGGCACCGCGCGCGCCATGGACGGCCGCACGGTGCAGGTGCGCGCGCCCACCGACGCCAATGCGCGCGTGAACTTCATCGCCGAGCTCGAGGAGCTCACGCTCGAGGCCAGCACGCCCGCGGCCAAGGTGGTGATCAATGCGCGCACCGGCTCGATCGTGCTGAACCAGGCCGTGACGCTCGGCCCCTGCGCCATCGCGCACGGCAACCTGTCGGTCACGATCAGCTCGGCGCCGGTGATCAGCCAGCCCGCGCCGCTGTCGGGCGGGCGCACCGTGGTGGCCGAGCAGGCCTCGATCCAGATCAAGCAGGAGCCCGGCACCATGATCCAGGTGCCCGCCGCGCCGCTGCTGTCGGACGTGGTGCGCGCCCTCAACTCGCTGGGCGCCACGCCGCAGGACCTGCTCGCGATCCTGCAGGCCATCAAGGCCTCGGGCGCGCTCAACGCGGAACTCGAGGTGATCTGATGTCGATGCAGACCTCGCTGTCCGCGATGTCCATGTCGCCTTCCACCGGCCAGGGGCTGGCGGCCGACGCGCGCTCGCTCGACGCGCTCAAGCTCGCGGCCAACGGCAACGACCCGAAGGCGGTGCGCGAGGCGGCCAAGCAGTTCGAGTCGCTGTTCATGCGCGAGCTGATCAAGAGCATGCGCGAGGCGACCATGAAGTCGGCCTGCTCGACAGCGACGGCGAGAAGCTCGGCACCGACCTGCTCGACCAGCAGTTCGCGGTGCAGCTCTCGGGCCTGCCCGGCGGCCTCACCGACGCGATCACGCGCCAGCTCACGCAGCAGATGAGCGGCACCGCCAAGGCGCCGACCATCGCGCTGGGCGCCGAGGCCGCGCGCATCAAGCCGGCCGCCAACCAGCGCAGCTTCGTCGAGCAGCACGACGACGCGGCCGAGCGCGTGTCGCGCGAGACCGGCATTCCCGCCAGCTTCATGATCGGCCAGGCCGGCCACGAGACCGGCTGGGGCCGCAGCGAAATCCGCCACCGCGACGGCAGCCCCTCGCACAACCTGTTCGGCATCAAGGCCGGCGGCAGCTGGACCGGGCCCACCGTGGCCGTGACCACCACCGAATACATCGGCGGCGAGCCGCGCAAGGTGACGGCGCGTTTTCGTGCCTACGACTCCTACGAGGAGTCGTTCCGCGACTACGCGCGCCTGATCGGCAACTCGCCGCGCTACGAGAAGGCGCGCGCCAGCGTGAGCTCGGTCAGCGCCTACGCGAGCGAACTGCACCGCGCCGGCTATGCCACCGACCCGGCCTACGCGGCCAAGCTCAGCCGCGCGATCCACACCACGCTGAAGATCCAGCGCACCTGAAGCGCCGAGAAAGATCCCGCCATGAGTCTGCTCAACGTCGGCGCCCGCGCCCTGCTCGCGAACCAGGTCGCGCTGTCGACCACCGGCCACAACATCGCCAACGCCAGCACCGTCGGCTATTCGCGCCAGACCGCCGTGATGGGCCAGGTCGCGGGCCAATACACCGGCAGCGGCTACATCGGCAAGGGCGTCGAGGTCACGACCATCGAGCGCGCCCACAACGAGTTCCTCACGCGCCAGGCCGCGGCCGCGCAGTCGGTGCAGGCCATGGACGAGACGCGCGCGGCGCGCCTGTCCTCGCTCGAGGACATCTTCAAGGGCGGCAAGACCGGCCTGGGCGCGGCCGTGTCGGACCTGCTCAACGCCTTCTCCGACATCGCGAGCGCGCCGACCGACGTGACGGCGCGCAACGTGGTGATCACGCGCGCCGACGAGATGGCCGCGCGCATGCGCGACGCCCAGACCCGGCTCGACGACCTGCAGAAGGGCGTGAACTCGCAGCTCGGCGACGCGGTGCGCAGCATCAACGGCCTGGCCGGGCGGCTGGCCACGCTCAACGAGCAGATCGCGCGCGCCAGCGGCGGCGGCCAGAGCCCGAACGACCTGCTCGACCAGCGCGACCAGCTGCTGCGCGAGCTCAACCAGCAGGTGCAGACCACCACGGTGCAGGCCGACGACGGCTCGCTCAGCGTGTTCGTGGGCAGCCAGGCGCTGGTGCTGGGCAACAAGGCGGCGCAGGTCGCGATGAGCACCGACGACGCCAACCAGAGCAAGCTGACGCTGATGCGCAACGGCCTCGCGACCACCATCGACGAGGCCACGCTGGGCGGCGGCGCGGTCGCGGGCCTGCTGCGCTTCCAGAACAGCGACCTGGCCGAGGCGCGCGACGGCCTGGGCCGCATGGCGCTCACCTTGACGACCGAGATCAATGCCCAGCACCGGCTCGGCGTGGACCTCGACGGCAAGGTCGGCGGCGATTTCTTCAAGCCGATCGCGATCCCCGATGCCATGGGCGCCGCGAGCAACACCGGCAACGCGGTGATCGGCGCCACGGTGTCCAACACCTCGGCGCTCGCGGCCTCGAGCTACCAGGTCAAGTTCGGCGCGGGCGGCAGCATCGAAGTGCAGCGCCTGTCGGACGGCAAGACCACCAGCTTCGCGGGACCGATGCCGATCGAGATCGACGGGCTCAAGCTCGACCTGAAGTCGGGCAGCGCGGCCGAGGGCGACAGCTTCGTGCTCAAGCCCTATGCCTCGGCCGCCGGCGACATGGCCACCGTGCTGCGCTCGGCGCGCGGGCTGGCCGCGGGCAGCCCGGTCGAGGCGCGCGTGGGCACCGGCAACACCGGCGGCATGGCGGTCGGCAGCCTGGCCGCGACCTCGGCCAATGCCAACCTCAACCAGCCGGTCACGCTGACCTTCAACGGCGCGGGCGGCTTCGACGTGTCGGGCAACGGCACCGGCAACCCGACCAGCGTGCCCTACGTGGCGGGCCAGCCGATCAGCTACAACGGCTGGACCCTCGTGCTGTCGGGCACGCCCAAGGCCGGCGACACCATCACCGTCCAGGCCGCCACCACCGCCTACGGCGGCAGCAACGCCGGCAATGCGCAGGCGCTGCTGGCGCTGCGCGACAAGACGGTGTTCGACGGCGCCGCCATGACCGACGGCTATGCCGCGCTGATGGCGCAGGTCGGCGTGCGCTCGCAGAGCGCGCAGTACGCGGCCGAGATCTCGAGCTCGATCGCCACCTCGCTCGAGACCGACCGCACCAGCCAGGCCGGCGTGAACCTCGACGAGGAGGCCGCCAAGCTGCTGCAGTACCAGCAGGCCTACCAGGCCTCGTCCAAGATGATCCAGATCGCGCAGAGCATCTTCGATTCGCTGCTGCAGAACATGAACTGATCGGGAGACAGGAAGAACCATGACAGCCACCCGCCTCGCCAGCGCCACCACCTACGACAACGCGGTGCGCCAGCTCACCACGCGCCAGTCCCAGCTCTCGAAGCTGCAGGAGCAGCTCAGCGCCAGCAAGAAGGTGCTGCGCCCGAGCGACGACCCGACCGGCGCGGCGCAGGCCGAACGCGCCATCACGCGCATGGCGCGCGTCAGCACCGACCAGCGCGCGCTCGAGCTGCAGCGCAACGCGGTCTCGACGGCCGAGTCGACCCTGGGGCAGCGCGACCGCGGCCATGGCCGAGTTCCGCACGCTGGTGGTGAACGCCGGCAACGCCACGCTGTCGGCAGCCGACCGCGCCACCATCGCGCAGCGCCTGACCACTTTGCGCGGGCAACTGCTCGGCTATGCCAACGCGCAGGACAGCAACGGCCAGTCGCTGTTCGGCGGCCTGGGCAGCACCGCGGCGCCCTTCGTCGACAACGGCAGCGGCGTGCGCTTCGACGGCATCGCGGGCCAGGCCGGCGCGGCCAGCGACACCGCCATCCCCTCGATGCTCGACGGCCACGCCACCTGGATGGACGTGCCCACCGGCAACGGCGTGTTCACCGTGAGCCAGGCGGCCGGCACGCGCAACGTCTACAGCGACGCCGGCAAGGTGGTCGATCCCTCGGCGCTGACCGGCCACGGCTACCGCGTCGCCTTCAGCGTCGCCAACGGCGTGACCACCTACGACGTGATCGACACCACGACGCAGGCCACGCTCAAGTCGGGCCAGCCCTACACCGCGGGCCAGGCGATCGAGTTCGCCGGGATCTCGCTCACGGCCAGCGGCGTGCCGGCCGACGGCAACGCGCTGAGCATCGCGCCCAGCGGCAAGACCAGCCTGTTCGGCGTGCTCGACCAGGCGATCGCGGGCGTGAAGGACGGCAACAACAGCAGCGGCCAGCTGGCGCAGAACGTGGCGCAGTCGCTGGTGCAGATCGATGCCGCGAGCGCGCGGCTGTCGGCCTCGCGCGGCCGCGCGGGCGACCTGCTGAATCAGGTCGACAGCATCTCCGACCGCCAGTCCTCGCGCAGCCTGCAGCTCGAGGCCGACCGCTCGCGCGCCGAGGACCTCGACACGATCCAGGCGCTGTCCGACTTCAAGACCCAGCAGACCGCCTACTCCGCGGCCCTCGGCTCCTATGCCGAAATCCAGAAGCTGTCGCTGTTCAACTTCATCGGCTGAGGCGGCGTGACCGCCCTTTCGTTCGTTCTCTCCTTCTCGTCTTCATGTCTCAATCGGTACTCGGCAGCCTGACCCTCGGCTACCGCCCGTTCTGGAACCGGCCGCGCGCACTCGCGGGAGTCCAGCTCTTCGTCCACGAGGACCGCCAACGCATCGACGGGCGCCACCTGCTGCGCACCCTCGCCGAGACCTGGAACGCCGATTCGCCGACGCTCCTGCTGTCGATCCAGACGCCCGAGTTCCTGCGCGACATCGCGAGCAACGCCGAGGCGGCCGGGCCGATGCTCGAGATCCCGCTCGGCTGGATGCAGGACGCCGGCCTGCGCCCCGCCGTGCGCGCCGCCGCCCGGCGCGGCGTGCGCATGGTCGCCAGCGGCGTGCCGACCCAGATCCCCGACGCCGAGGCCGCGCCGTGGTTCGAGCGCCGGCTGCTGCGGCTCGCGCCCGAGGACGCGATGGACGCGCTGCGCCTGGCGCAGGTGACGCGCGACACCACGGTGTTCGACCGCAGCATGGCGCACCCCGGCGACGAAAGCCCGGTGCGCCCCGAGGCGCTGATCGACGGCGTGGCCAGCCGCGCGCTGGCCGAGCATGCGCTCGACCAGCAGAACGCCTGGGCCGTGGCCGGCTGGCCCAGCGAGGACGTGCTGCACGGCTACGGCGGCCAGCCGCTGCCGCCGACGCGGCGCGCCATCGTGCGCGTGATGAACGCGATCGACGCCGAGGAGTCGCTCGAGCGCATCGACCAGTTCGTGAGCCGCGAGGCCGCGCTGGTCTACGCGCTGATGCTCTACCTGAACTCGCCGGGCCTGGGGCTGCCGAACCGCGTGGCCTCGCTGCGCCACGGCTTCATGATGATCGGCTTCCAGCGCCTGAGCACCTGGCTGTCGCAGCAGCTGCCGACCGCCAGCGAGGACGCCAACCTGCGCCCGCTCAACACCTCGATGGCGATGCGCGGCCACCTGGTCGCGCACCTGATGGACGCCGGCATCGAGGACGACCTCAAGCGCGAGGTCTACCTGTGCGGCCTGTTCTCGCAGCTCGACCTGGTGATGGGCGAGCCGCTGCGCACCAGCTTCGGCCGCATCCCGCTGACCGACCGCATCGTGGCCGCGACCATCGCGCAGAACGGCCCGTACGCGCCGGCGCTGCAGCTCGCGATCGCGCTCGAATCGAGCAACCCGACCGCGCTGCGCAACCTGCGCCGCACGCATGCGGTCGATGCCGAGGAAGTCAACCGCGCGCTGCTGCGGATGATCGCGGCGGGCGGCTTCTAGGCCGAGGCTCCTCCATTGGGAGGAGCCGCCTCTTTTTTTGCCCGCCGGGCCCTTTTTTCTCCTCAAGTCTTGCGCCGCCGCGCCGAAAAAGCGGACATGCGGCCCCGCGTGGCCGCGCCCAGGAACCGGAGAACACCATGTCGGGCATCCCGCAACGACTTTTCATCCACGGCCCCCGGGTCTGAAGGCCATCCGTGTCCAGCCTGGCACCCTTGGCCCGCGAATTCAACGCCCGTCCGCCGGGCTACTGCAGCGCCGCGCGCGCGCTGACCATCAACCGCCTCCAGCAGCCGGCCACCCAGGCCAGCAACGATGCCTCGGCCGTGCCCGACTTCGCCGCGAGCTGCCCCGCCTTCACCATGGCCTTCCAGCCCATCGTCGACGTCGACAAGGGCGAGGTCTATGCGCACGAGGCGCTGGTGCGCGGCATCCACGGCGAAGGCGCCGGCCACATCCTCGGGCTGGTGCATGCGCGCCACCGCGTCGAGTTCGACCGCGCCTGCCGCGCCAAGGCGATCGAGCTCGCGGCCGGGCTGCGCATGGCCTCGCGGCTGAGCCTCAACGTGATGCCCAACGACGCCGGGCGCCAGGGCGAATGCTTCCAGAGCGCGGTCGAGACCGCCGAGCGCTTCGGCTTCCCGAAGGAGCGGCTGATCTTCGAGGTGACCGAGTCGGAGCGCGTCGAGGACCTGCCGCACCTGGTGCAGGCCTTCGAGATGCACCAGCAGCACGGTTTCTCCTCGGCCATCGACGACTTCGGCGCCGGCTTCGCGGGCTTCGAGCTGTTCGTCGCGCTCAGGCCGCACATCGTCAAGCTCGACATGGAGCTGATCCGCAACATCCACACCGACGGCGTGCGCCGCGCCGTGGTCAAGGGCTTCGTCTCGACCTGCGGCGAACTCGGCATCCACGTGGTGGCCGAGGGCGTGGAGGTCATGGAAGAGGCGATGGCGCTGCGCGAGCTCGGCATCCGGCTGTTCCAGGGCTACCTGTTCGCGCGGCCGGTGGTCGAGACGCTGCCGGCGGTGAACTGGGAGTGGGAGAAGCGTTTCGACTAGGGCATGCCGGCCGCGAACCAGTCGCGCGCCGAGCGGCCCTGGTCGGGCCCGAGCATTGAAAAGCCGCCGTCGACCGGAATGTCGGCGCCGGTCACGAAGCGTGCCGCATCCGAGCACAGGAACAGCACCACCTGCGCCACGTCGTCGCCATCGCCCGCGCGGCCCAGCGGATGCAGCGGCGCGGCCATGCGGTCGGCCCTGGCGCGGTCGCCGCCGGCCATGCGCGAGAGCGCGTCCGACCAGGTCCAGCCCGGCGACACCGAGTTCACGCGGATGCGCCGCGGCGCCAGGGTCGCGGCCTGGTTGCGCGTGAGCTGGAGGATCGCCGCCTTGGCCGCGGGATAGAGCGCGCGGTCGGCGGTGCCGAACTTGCCGCCCACGCTGCCCATGTTGACGATGGCCCCGCCCTGCGCGGCCAGCGCCTCGGTCGCCTTGTGTACGAGCAGCGCGCCCGAGACCAGGTTGACGTCGAGCGCGGCCAGCCATTCGGCGCGCTTCGCGCCCATGCCGCCGTCGTTGTAGACCACGGCGTTGTTGACCAGGCAGTCGATGCGGCCCTCGATGCGCAGCGCATCGGCCACCAGCGCGTCGAGGGCTTCGTCGTTCGCGATGTCGCAGGCGGCGAAGCGGCAGGCCGCGCCGAGTTCGGCGGCCAGCGCCTGGCCGCGCGCCGCGTCGATGTCGACCGCGACCACGCGCGCGCCGGCCTGCGCCAGCGTGCGCACGATGGCGCTGCCCAGCATCGCGGCGGCGCCGGTGACGATGGCGACCTTGCCTTGCATGTTCATGAGATGTCCTTCATCGGTTCAGGGGCCCATCTGGGCGAGCGCGTCCTCGACGCCGATCACCTGCGCGAGCATCGACAGATTCTCCAGGCTCGCGGCATGCAGGTGCGGCTGCGCCGTGTTGCAGGCATCGGCCACCACCGCCACGTCGTAGCCCAGGTCGCTCGCATGGCGCGCGCCGTGCTCGACCACGTGGTTGGTCGCGATGCCCGCCACGTAGAGCCGGTCGGCCCCGGTGGCGCGCACCGCCTGCTCGAGCCCGCTGGCCCAGAAGGGGTTGTTGCGCTTGTGCGTGACCACGGCCTCGCCCGGCAGCGGCGCGAGCTCGTCGTAGAACTCGGCGCCCCAGCTGCCCTCCTGCACCGCGCCGCTCTGCGCGACCCGGCGGAACAGCGTGCAGTTGTCGAGGCAGTCGACGTAGCCGGGCGCGAAGGCGATGCGCACGAAGATCACCGGCACGCCGGCGGCGCGCGCGCCCGCAATCAGCCGGCCGGCCGAGGCGATCAGGCGCGGGCGGGCCGGATCGTCGGCCGCGACGCCCACGCGCACCTTGCCGTCGGCGTGCAGCACGTCGTTCTGATAGTGCATCGCGAGCAGCGCGGCCTTCACACGAACACCTGCAGCGCTTCGTGCGCGGCGTCGCAGTTGACCAGCTCGACGCGCTTGAGGTGGATGCGCAGCTCGCCCTCGTGGCGGCGCAGCGTGTGCAGCACGCTGCCGCCGAACATGCGCTGCTCGGTCTTGCGCCATTCGAGCAGCACGAAGGTGGAGCGCACGGTGAGACCGGCCTGGTCGCCCTCATTGCCCTCCTCCCGCCCCTCGATGCCGATGTTGCCCACCACGTGCACCGTGCGCGTGGGCGGCTGCTGCGAATAGGCGCGCGCCTGCTCGAGCCGGCGCGCACGCATCGAACGCAGCAGCGCGTCCTCGCAGAACAGCGAGGCATGGTTGAGGTGGTCGGCCTGGCCGTGCACCAGCGGCACCCAGTACAGGCCGTCGGGCGTGAACAGGCGCTGCCATTCGTCCCAGCGGTGCTCGTCGAGCAGCCGCGCCTCATGGTGCAGGAACTGCGTGATCTCCTGCTGTTCGTTCCAGTCGAGGAAGTTCATGCGGCGCTCCCGGTGTCCACGCCCATGTATCTGGCCCAGGCGCCGAACATGTTGCGCGCCGGCATCTCGCTGTTGCCGTTGGAGGCGCGCCCGCCGGGCAGCGGCTGGTCGCGCCCGACGGCGCGGTGCATGCTGACCCAGTCGCCGCCGTCCGAACCCAGGCCCTCCTGCACCCGGTTGTAGGCCTCGAGGTCGTCGGGCATCACGTTCGACGAGGGCGAGTTGACGATGTTGGTGTACTTGAGCGTGCGCTGGAAGGTGGCCTCGGGCGCGCCCTTGAGCCGGAAGCTGAAGATCTCGACCAGCGTGCGGTCGACCGACAGCGGCCGGATCACGCGGATCTGCTGGAACGAGGTGTGGGGCGAGCAGCTCGGGTAGACGATGGTGTTGTGGCGGTTCACGCGCAGGATCTGGTCGGCGCGCTCGGCGCCCTGCGCCGCCTCGAGCGCGGCCACGTAAGCCAGGCTCACCGGGTCGGTCGGCGGCACGAAGATGCCTTCCATGAAGCCGTGGCCGTTGTCGTAGCCCTTGAGCTCGAGCTTCTCCCAGAACTCCAGCGGCTCGCCGTTGCCGTCGACGATCACCACCTCGAAGGGCTTTTGCGTGCCGGCGGGCATGGCCTCGAACTCCTCCTTGGCCGCGCGCCACGACGACTCGTGCGTGGCCACCGCGTGGATGGTGTCGTGCAGGTTCTCGAAGAAGATCTTCCAGTTGTTGCGCTGGATCACGCGCTGCACGCCGCCGGCCACCTCGACCTCGCCCTCGGGCGCGCGGTCGCAGAAGTTGTCGAGCGAGGTCGCGACGCCACCGAGGAACTCCTTGAGCTCGGGGCCTTCCTTCGACAGGCTCGCGAACACGAAGCCGCGGTGCGTGGCGACGCGCGCCACGTTGCGCACGCCGTACTGCGGGTCCTTGAGGTCGAGCCCCGTGTCCTCGTAACCGCTGCGCAGCGGCACCGACAGCAGGCTGCCGTCGCACTTGAAGGTCCAGCCGTGATAGAGGCAGCGCAGGAACTTGCCGGCGCTGCCGCTGCCGTCGGGCACGATCTTGGCGCCCTTGTGCGGGCAGCGGTTGAACATCACGTGGATCTGGCCGTCGGTGTGGCGCACCATCACCACGGGCTCGCGGCCGAGCCGGGTGGTGAAGTAGTCGCCGGGCTTGGGCACCTGGCTCTCGTGGCCGACGTAGAGCCAGGCCTGGCCGAACACGCGGTCCATCTCGAGCTCGAAGATCGCGGGGTCGGTGTAGACGCGCTTGTGGACGCGGTCGGGCTGCACGAGGGACTGCAGGTCGATGGTCATGGATGGGTCTCCTGGAATCGTGGGATCAGATGTCGAGCACCAGCCGCGGCGTCCGGGCGCGCGACACGCAGGTGCAGATGGTGCGCCCGTCGGCTTTCTCGCGCGGGCTCAGGTTGTGGTCGCGGTGGTCGGGCACGCCCTCGACCACGTCGACGGCGCACACGCCGCAGTCGCCCTGGCGGCAATCGTAGAGCGGGTCGAGCCCCGCGGCGATCAGCACGTCGAGCAGGCTCCGGCCCGGCGGCACCGTCAGCACATGGCCCGAGCGCAAGGTGCGCACCTCGAAGGCCGCGTCGCCGGCCTGCGCGAGCGCGCCCGCGAACAGTTCGAAGTGCACATGGTCGTCGCTCCAGCCCTGGGCACGCGCGGTGTCGACCACCGCCTGCACCAGGCCGCGCGGGCCGCAGACATGCAGATGACGCCCGGGCACCGGCGCGGCCAGCAGCGCGCGCAGGTCGAGTCCGCGCGCGGGATCGCCGCCGTCGTGCACCACGCGGCCGCCGAGCGCGCGCACCTCGTCGAGGTAGGCGGTGGCCTCGGGGCTGCGCGTGGCGTAGTGGAACTCGAAGGCCTGGCCCTCGGCCGCGAGCGCGCGCGCCATGCACAGGAGCGGCGTGATGCCGATGCCGCCCGCGATCAGCAGCGGCGCGGCCTCGCCCTGGCGCAGCGCGAAGTCGTTGCGCGGTGCCTGCGCGAGCACCCGCGCGCCCTCGGCCAGGCCATGCATCCAGGCCGAGCCGCCCGCGCCGTCGGGCTCGTGCAGCACGGCGATCTCGTAGCGGTCCGGCGCGCCATGGGGTTGCGCCAGCGAGTACGCGCGCTGGCCGGCCTGCCCGTTGGACTGCATCACCTGCACGCCCAGGTGCGCGCCGGGCGCGAACGCGGGCAGCGCCTCGCCGTTCGCACTGCGCAGCACGAAGGCCTTGATGGCCGGCGTGAGCGCGCTGGCCGAGGCCACCACCAGCTCGAGCATGGAAGGCGCGGCGTTCATCCGAGCGGCAGCGCCGGGTCGGCGATGGTCAGCGCGGTGGACTTGGCCCAGCGCGGCATGAGCGTGTTCGAAGGCAGCTGCTCGTCGACCAGCTTGCGCGCGGTCTCCACGCCGGCCACCGGCAGGCCCTTCACGTCGAGCAGACCGATCTGCGCGAGCACGCTGGCCTGGTCCCAGTAGATGTGCTCGTGATAGAGCTTGTCGCCACGGAACTTGACGATGGCCACCAGCGGAATCTCCACCGGCCTGCCCGTGGGCGCGATCCCGGGCAGCATCCAGTCGATCTCGACCGTGTGGGTGAAGCAGAACAGCATCTCGTCGACGATCTGCGTGGCGCCCACGGTGCGCGAGATCGGGGTGAGCCGCGTATCGGGCGGCGTGGTGGGAATGAAGTGGTGCTTGTAGAAGCGCGACAGCTCCTTCGCGCCCACGCCGCCGGTCATGGTGGGGATGTGGTTGACGTAGGGCTCGGCGACCATGGTGCCCATGGTGGCGACCACGTCGCGCGTGGCGAACTCGTACTCGCAGTGCTTGTCCCACAGCGCCGACAGGTCGTAGACCGGACCGATCGCCTCCTTGAACAGCGCCATGGAACGCTGGTGCGCCATCAACGTCGAGGGCTTGTCGAAATGGTCGCCGCCGGTGCGCGCGAAGGCATGGTCGACGCCGGGGTAGACGTACATCTGCGCGCCGGGCCGGCCCGCGAAGGCCTCGAGCACCCGGGCGCGCGCCTCGGGCGGGCAGAACTTGTCGAGCTCGGCGAAGTGCAGCGCGATCGGGCATGCGATCTTGGGCACCAGCTCGAGCGCGCCCTCGATGCCGACGCCGTAGTAGCCGACCGCCGCGTCCACGCCCGAATGCGCGGCCGCGAGGTAGGCCAGCTTGCCGCCGAGGCAGAAGCCCAGCGCGCCGACCTTGCCGGTGCAGGCCGGGTGCGCGCGCAGCGCCTGCACGCTGGCGGTCACGTCGGCGATGCCGGCCTCGATGTCGAACTGCTGGAAGAAGCCGAACGCGCGCTGCCAGTCCTCGGGCGAGTAGCCGAGCTCGACGCCGGGCTCCATGCGCCAGAACAGGTCGGGCGCGAGCACCACATAGCCCTCCTCGGCATAGAGGTCGGCCACCTCGCGCACGTAGTCGTTGATGCCGAAGATCTCCTGGCACAGCACGATGCCGGGGCCGCGGCCCGAGGCCGGCAGGGCCAGGTAGCCGCGGAAGCTCTGCGCGCCGTCGCCGGCCGGGATGTCGATGTAGTGGCTCATCGGGGTGTCTCTCTCGAAGGGGTGGATCGGGATGGCGGCGATTCTGGAGACGACGCGTGGCGGCTGTCTGTCCATTTCGTGCAGCAGGCCGCGCTGCACGAAACGGATAGCCGCGGCGCGCGGCGCTGCCAGACTGCGGCCTGCGACCATTCGCCCGGTCTCATTCAGCCACCCGCTTCCCACCCACGTTCGGCGTATCCATCGCCAGAGGAGTTTCTCGATGCCGCTCAGCCGCCCGCGCACGGCGACCGTCCCCTCGGTCCTTGCCCTCGCCGCCTTCTCCGCCCTGCTGGCCCTGTCGCCGCGCGCCGAGGCGCAGACCGTCAAGGTCGGCCTCGCAATGGACCTGTCGGGGCCCTTCGCGGTCGGCGGCGCCGAGTCGAAGGCCGGCTTCGCGGTCGCGATCAAGCAGCTGGGCGGCAAGCTCGGCGGCGTGCCGGTCGAGTTCGTCGAGGCCGACACCGCGGGCAACCCCGAGACCGCGCGCCAGGTGGTCGAGCGCATGCTGATGCGCGACAAGATCGACCTGTTCACCGGACCGGTCGGCTCGTCGGTGGCGCTGGCGGTGGCGCCGCCGCTGTTCGCGGCCAAGGTGCCCTACCTGTCGAGCAACACCGGGCCGAGCGACCTCTCGGGCGCGCGCTGCAATCCCTATTTCTTCGGCGCCTCGTACCCCGAACGATGCGTACCACGAGGCGGCCGGCAAGTTCGCGGGCGACAAGGGCTTCAAGAAGGTGGCGCTGATCGCGCCCAGCTACCCCGGCGGCAAGGACGCCATCACCGGCTTCAAGCGCACCTACAAGGGCGGCACGGGCGACGAGCTCTACACCAAGCTGGGCCAGCTCGACTACTCGGCCGAGCTCGCGCAGATCCGCGCCTCGAAGCCCGACGCGCTCTACTTCTTCCTGCCGGGCGCGATGGGCGTGGCCTTCATCAAGCAGTTCGTGGGCGCGGGCCTGTCGAAGGACGTGGCGCTGATCTCCACCGCCTTCTCGGCCGACGAGGACATGATCCCCGCGGTCGGCGAGCCGATGCTCGGGCTGTTCAATACCGCGCACTGGTCCTTCGACCTCGACAACCCGGCCAACCAGCGCTTCGTGGCCGCGTTCCGGCAGCAGAACAACGGCCGCAACCCCTCGTTCTACGCGGGCCAGGCCTACGACGTGCTGATGGCGATGGACGCGGCGGTGCGCGACGTCGGCGGCAAGGTGGCCGACAAGGCCGCGCTGCTGAAGGCGATCAAGGCCGCCAACTACAAGTCGGTGCGCGGCGACTTCCGCTATGGCGCCAACAACTTCCCGATCCAGAACTACTACCTGCGCGTGATCGCCAAGGACGGCAGCGGCCGCATCGCCAACAAGGTGATCGGCACCGTGCTGACGAACCACCAGGACACGACCGCGGCGCAGTGCGCGATGAAGCCGTCCTGATCCGGTGCCTCAATGCCGCGCGGTCTCGCGCGGCAGGTGGCCGAAGCGCTCGCGGTAGCAGGCCGCGAAGCGGCTCAGGTGCGAGAAGCCGCAATTGAACGCCACCTCGGTCACGCTGGCACCGTCGTGGCGCGCGAGCTGCGCATGGGCGGCATCGAGCCGCATGTTGCGCAGCACCTCGCCGGGCGAGAGCTCGCGGTAGCGCCGGAACAGCAGCGCCAGCCCGCGCCGCGTGAGGCCGGCGGCGCGCGCCACCTCCTCGAGCGACAGCGGGGTGTCGAGCCGCTGGTGCATGAACTCCTCGGCGCGCCGCAGCTGGCGCAGGCTCGCGGCCTCCGAACCGTGCCGCGCCTCGTCGTGCCGCTCGCGCACCGAGTTCGGCCGGTGGCACAGCAGGTAGAGCATCAGGTTGTCCTCGCAGTGCGAGAGCCAGCGCGCGTCGTAGCCGGCATCGCCCGCCGCGGGCAGCAGCGAGGCGAGGCTCGCCACCATGCGGCGCCATTGCGTGCCCGCCGTGTCGTCGAGCCGGAACGGCATCTCGAAGTCGATCTCGCCCACCGCATCGGCACCACGCAGCGGGAAGGCATGGCGCGCCACCTCCTGCAGCCGGCTCAACTCGATCTTGAGCATCAGCTGTTCGCAGTCGGCATGCCAGCGCAGCCGCACCGGCCTGTGGGCCGAGATCACCGCGCCCTGCCCCGGATGGATCTGCAGGCTGCCGCCCGCATGATGGATGTCGGCATGGCCGCGCAGCGGCATCTGCACCAGCACGAAGTTGCCGAGCGCATCGGGCTCGATGTCGACGTCGCAGCCGTAGCGCAGGATGCACAGCGAGAGTGCGCTGAGCTCGGCGCGGCAGAAGATCGCATCGACGTCGCCGCGATGCCAGACGCTGCGGTGCGGCTTCAGCTCGCAGGCGATGCGCGCATGGGTTTCGTCCGCCGCGCGGGAACGGAAGACCTCGCGCCCGTACAGCGGCGAGAGTTGCTGGCTCGACCATGCTTCCACGGACACTCCTGCGATTTCAAGGTGGGAATCGGACGCTTGTTGTGCGCGCCAATCTACGGGCAATCGGCGCCAGCCGCCATGGCGGTTGCCCGGGGGGCGGGCGGCCCTGGTGCCGTGCAAGAAGCCTGCCCGAGTGGCCCGTTCGCATAATGGCCGCCCGTTCATATGCAGGGAGATCGCCGAATGAGGAAGTCCACCGCCGTCCTGATGCTCGCGGCGTTGCTGCAGGCCGCCATGCCGGCCGCGGCGCAGGCGCCCGGCGATCCGGGCACCTCGAGGAAAGAGGCGCAGCAGCCTCTCTACGACCTGAGGGTGTCGACCGAGAAGCTGGCGTTCCGCGTGGACGTCAACGACCTGCCGATCTCGGTCCTGCCCACCCGACGCATCGGCTCGATCGGCATGCCGCTCAACCCGGCGATCCTGCGCAGCGGTCCGCAGAAGCTCACGATCCTCCTCCTGCCCGCGGCCGGGCAGGAGCGCTTGCCCGACACGGACCACCTCAAGGTGGAATTGGTCGTGCGCAGCAAGACCGAGCCGCCGCGCAGCACCACGCTCTACGAATTGCCCCCGCTGCGCGACGGCCGGCAGGCGCTGTTCACCGACCCGAAGGGCTTCAGCCAGACCGTGCAGTTCGAGGCCCAGGTGCCCTACGGCCTGGCCGGCTGGGAACGCAGCGTGCCGCTCGATGCGGCCGATCCGAAGCTCGAGGCCGAGGCGGTCGAGGTCTATCGCCGGCTGATCGACGACATCGGGAACAGGAAGGGCGAGGCCTTCATCGGCGCGCTGGCCAAGGCCCAGCGGCTGCTCTATCCGACCATCTACCTGTCGGCCAGCGAGGCACGGGAGCGGGATGGCGAATGGGTGCGCTTCGTCGACAAGGGCACCGGCACCGTCGCGCCGCTCGAGCACCACGCGCTCGAGATCCGCGGCGACGGCACGCTGGTGCGGCTCAGGCGCACCGATCCGGCCAGCGTCGACGAAGGCGTGGTGCGCATCGCGTACAAGCGGGGGCCGCAGCCACGGACGATCGTCTACGACATCTACCTGCACCGGCCGGCGCCGGGCGCGAAGCTGGAGCCGATCTGGTATTTCATGACCGACTTCAATTGAAGGCGCCCACGGAGACCGGTGGCAATAAAACGAGAACCAAGGTACTATTTCCTGGCTTCGCAGGCCTCTCGTGCCTACGCTCGCCACCCATGCAATCAGCTCACATCTCCGTCGACCTCCAGGATGGCTGGAACGGCTCGTTCTTCTGCAAGGAGACGGCGCGCGGCAGCTATTCGGGCGTGGCCCGGATCACCTGGCGCGGCATTCCCAAGGGCGACCTCGTCGTGATGCGCCAGCCCTCGCTCGAAGCGGCCATCGAACGCGTGCGGCTGCGCGGCGGCCAGTTCATCAAGGCACGCACCCAGCCCTGAGCCCGGCCCGTCGTTCGCTCAGCCCAGGCTCGAGCGCTTGCAGTTGAACACCGTGCCGCCGTCCGCATTGCGCAGCACGGGCACCTTGCCCATGAAGCTCAGCGTGGCGCTGGTCAGCCGCCATTCACCAGCCTTGAACAGCTTGAACAGCGTGGTGGTCTCGACCTCGGAGGTCGGGATCGAATTGAAGACGTAGACCGGCTCGCCCGACGACTCGTCCATGCCGACCAGGTCGGCGCGCATCTTCCCCAGCGTCTCGGTCTCGCGCGTCTTCGACCGCACCACGTCGAGGTTGACCGTGCGCGAGAACTCGTCGATCGCGATCCTGCGCACCGCGTTGAACGGCGCATTGCCCGCGGCGGGCCCCGGCGTGCAGACGATGGTGGCGGCCGAAGCGGCCGTGCAGCAGGCCGCCAGTGCCAGCAGCACGCAGGCCGGGCGGCTTCTTCGGGTGGTCATGGTTCGTCCCTGCTCTGTGGTTCCGGAGGTCGACCACTGTAGCGCGCAGCCAATCCCCCGCTCTTCGTACGCCCGCGCCGCTCGCCTCTCGCTGTGAATACGACGATCTTCGTAACTTCCATTCGACGACGTCTTCTGACCCAATCGCTCTCCACCCATGCGCAAGCCATGGGCCGCGCGATGCCATCCCGCATCCGCGAGAACAAGCAGGATGCGCCGCGCATCCGCACCACGAGGAGATTCAGCATGCAGCTTCATCGGATGTTCCGCCGATTCACATGGGCCCTGGCCGCCGCATTCGTGCTCGGCCTCGCCGCTTGCGGCGGTGGTGGCGGAGGCGGTGGCGGCGGTGGGTTGCCGCTGCTCCCGCCCGCGAGCAACGACCCGCCGCCCGCGCCGCCGCCCTCGAGCACCAGCCGCGTGATCAACGCCACGCTCAAGTCCAACGCGAACGGCGACACCTATCCGATCCAGATCTACCTGCCCGCCGCCTACGATGGCGGGAGCGCGAGCTATCCCGCGATGTACCTGACGGATGGCGATGCGAGCTTCAACCTCGGCGTGTCGCGCTTCAAGAACTTCGTCGACATCCTCGAACGCCAGGGCAAGAAGGCCATCGTCGTCGGCATCGGCGGCACCGCGCACCGCAACACCGACTACCTGCCGCCGGGCTCCACCGCGTATCACACCTTCGTCACGCGCGAGCTCGTGCCCTACGTCGAATCGAACTACCGCGCCAACCCGGCCAGGCGCATGCTCTCGGGCCTGTCGAACGGCGGCATCTTCGTCGCGAGCGCCTTCTTCATGGAGGGCTCGGGGCAATTCACCTTCCAGTACTTCTTCTCTTCCGAAGCGCCCTTCAACGGACCCGTCGCCGCGCAGGTCGATCAGCTCGAGAAGCAGATGTATGCCGACGCCGCCACGCGCGACGTTCCCGTCACGCTGCTGCTCGCCTACGCCCTCAACAACACCGGCGGCCCGACGATCACCGCGATGCACGACAAGATCGCGAGCCGCAACTACAAGGGTCTGAAGTTGAGTCTGAAGGGCTACGCCGGTGGGCACACGCAGATGGATCTGCCTTCGCTCGAGGACATCGCGGCGCGATTCATCGAATAGCCGGGCGCTGCTTCGCGCGCCGCTTTCTCTCTTCCTCCCAACGGAGGAGAGATCGAACTCCACCGCAGGCACAGAATCGCTGGCCTGCGAAAAAGGAGTCATCGATGCTCGAGAACAAGACGCTGGTCACCGCCTGCCTTGCAAGGGTCAGCGCGGGCGCGTGGCCCGAGGTCGAAGGACATCACCTCGAGGCGCTGCAGACGGCGGGGCTGATCGTGCCGGTCGATACGCCGTCGGTGCGGATTCAGACGAGGCCTGCGCGGCGGTTTGCCTATCAGTTGACGCCGGCGGGGAAGGATGTGCTCTGGCCGCGGAAGAGTTAGCGCGGCGACCTGCCTCTCGAACACACCGCATCCCGCCTGCCCGCGGATTCCGGTAGTTGCCCATGTCGGCCGCCTTTCTGAGAATCACAGCGACCGGCCGCAGCTCCTGCTGCACGCTTTGCAGCCAACTGGAGCGAATGAATGGCATCGTTCTTCATCGAAATGGGTCAGGGCATTCTGGCTCCCGGATACGACCCGGCGAAGAAAACAGGTGAGTTGCGTGTGACGACTTCGGACCTGTGGTCGTGTGCGTTGATTGCAGGGCACAACGCCAGTACGGGATGGGCCGGCGCTTTTCACTACCCCTCGGGAGAACTGAGTTCGAACGCTCCATTGGAGATCATGTTCAAGAGATCTCGCAGGGGCTATGACAGCGATATCGACGAGTTGGATTGGTCTCTGGAGAATCTGTCGGAAGTCAAAAGACGGCTTGAATGCGGCATCAAGACGACTGACGGATTGCTCTCCTGGATTCAGACCCTGCGACCGACGACGTGTGCGGTATTGGAGGGGCGCGAATCCGACCCGAGCGATATGAACAGGCTCCAGGTCTTTCTGGAAGGCCACGGAAGAATGAGCGTCACCCGTTCGAAGGCGCTGGGCGCCGAAGTCGCGATGAGGTCGTCCAGCGAACAAGCTTTGGTGGTGGCCGATCGGAGCAGGTTCGAGGGCATCGCGTTTCAACCTCGCCTCGATGTCCAGAACATTCCAGCGGGTCGCCATTGGTTCGGTGACCCACAGGAAATGTTCATCGTGGATGGACACAACGTCTCCGCCAAGGTGGCGCGCTGGGTCGCGAAGAACAACGAAGCGAGGGTGCGTGAAGCGAGGCGCTCCTGGGCATAGGTCGCGTGGCAGATCGCACGTCCCGCTGGAATGCTTTTGTCCTGCGCGGTGGAAACGAGCAAGCGCACGTGGGCAAAAAAATGCCCCAAGTGAAGATTTCACTTGAGGCTGTCGGACCCATTCGAAGATCGATGGATCTGGTTCTGGTAGGACGTACTGGATTCGAACCAGTGACCAACGGATTAAAAGTCCGCTGCTCTACCAACTGAGCTAACGTCCCGAATTCGGTTTCCCTTCGCAGGGACTTCCTCGTTCTTGTTTTTCTTGGTGCTTTGCCGCCGTCAAACGCGGCAAAGCCAAAGATTATAGCGTGGTATTTGCAGCCACCCGATCGAGAACCCACCCGGCCGCGCACTGGCCGAAGGTCGCGGTCACGCTGACCACCGATCCGTAGCCGTGGCAGTTGAGCGAGCCGTCGCCGCTGTCGATGGCGCACGACGCATCGGGCGGGGCCACGCTCTCGCGGCTGAAGACACACGTGACGCCGATCTTGCGGCCTTCGCGCGGCGCGCCGTGCGACTTGCGCAGGCGCTGCCGCAGTTGCGCGAGCAGCGGGTCGTGCGTGACCTGCGAGAGGTCGTCGATGTCGACCTTGTGCGCGAGCCGCTTGCCGCCCGCGGCGCCGACCGTGATGAAGTCGGTGCCGCGCGCAACGCCACGAGCCCAGGCGGCCATTGCGAGCTTGGCCTTCACCTGGTCGCAGGCATCGATGACGGCATGCACGGGGCCGTTGGCGGCCTGCGCTGCTTCGAGCAGCGCGGGCCAGTTGTCGGGCTCGACGAACTCGTCGATCGGCAGCACGCGGCACTCGGCATTGATCTGCGCGATGCGCTCGCGCATGGCTTCGACCTTGGCCTGGCCCACGGTGCTGTCGAGCGCGTGGATCTGGCGATTGATGTTCGATTCGGACACGTGGTCGAGATCGATCAACGTGAGGCGCCCCACCCCGCTGCGCGCCAGCGCCTCGACGGCCCACGACCCGACGCCGCCGATGCCCACGACGAGCACATGCGCGTTGCGGATGCGCGCGGCACCGCTCACGCCGTACAGGCGCTCGAGGCCGCCGAAGCGGCGTGCGAAATCGGGCGCCATGGCATCGTCGCCAGACGCGACAAAACCGGCGGCTGCCTCGGAGGCAGTCGCCGGTTCGATCGTGGAGACGGGCTCGTGAACGGTGCTCAAGCGGAAGGCTCCGCCGGCACTAGCGCAGGCGCGAGAGACGCTCGCGGCCGGCCTGCGCGGCTTCCGATTGCGGGTAGGCCTTGGTCAGGTCTTCCAGCGTGCGGCGCGCGGCGCGCGTGTCCTTCAGTTCGATCTGGCAGTTCGCGATCGACAGCACGGCCTCGGGGGCCTTGGCGTGGTCGGGCGCGAGCGAGAGCATCGAACGGAAGTTGGCGATGGCCTCGTTGTAGTTGCGCGTGGCGTACTGGGCGTTGCCAAGCCAGAACAGGGCCGAGGCGTTGTAGCCGCTTTGCGGGTAGCGCTTGACGAACTCGGCGAAGGCGGTCTGCGCCTGCGCGAACTGGCCGGCGCGGAACACGCCGAGCGCGGCTTCGAAGTCGGCCTTCTCGCGCGGATCGGCATTGAACTCGCGGCCATCGACCGTGACCTTCGACGGCTCGTTCTGCTTGAGTCGATCGTCGATGGTGGTCTGCTTGGACTGCAGCTCGCTCACGGCCCGCGTGAGCTGCTCGTTCTGGCCGGTCATGCGCGCGAGATCGCCGCGCATCTGCTCGATCTGCGTCTGCAGGTCGAGCAGGCTGCGCCGCAACTGACCGTTTTCGTCGGTCAGACGCTGATCGGTCTGCTGGCGCACGGCCTCCACGCGCTGGCGCAGGTCGAGGATGGCCTTGCGGGCCTCGTCATCCTCGAACAGCGCGGCCTGCGATCCGGCCGAGGCGCACAACAGCGCGGCCGCGAGAGCCGCGCCACGCCATAGAGCGCTTTGGGCGGGACGCATCACCGGGTGTAGCGGATTTCGGCGCGACGGTTCTGCGCCCAGACTTCTTCACCCGCGCCGGTCACGGCGGGCTTTTCCTTGCCGAAGCTCACGGCTTCGATCTGGCTGTCGTTCACGCCCAGCAGCGTGAGCGCGCGGCGCACGGCTTCCGAACGCTTCTGGCCCAGCGCCAGGTTGTACTCGCGGCCGCCGCGATCGTCGGTGTGGCCTTCGATCGAGACGCGGCGCTGCGGGTTGGCCTTGAGGAAACGGGCATGGCCGTCGATCACCGACTGGAACTCGGGCTTGACCGTGTAGCTGTCGTAGTCGAAATACACGATGCGCTCGACGCCCATCGGACCCTGAGCGGTGCCGGCATTGGGATCGATCGTGACCGGCGCCACGGCCGTGGCCGCGCCCTGGTTGCCGGCGCCACCCATGCTGCCGGAGCGGTCGGTCACGGGCGTGTCGTTGAGCTTGGTGCCCGACGAGCAGCCTGCGATCAGCGCCACGATGGCCAGCGAATAAATCGTACGTTTCAACATTTCGAACTCCTCAGATAAACCTAATCATTGCTTTTGAAACGGACCCCAGTCCGGTTCCCTGATGTCTCCTGCCTGACCCGCCAGCCGTGCCTTTATTTTTCCGTCCAGCGTGGTCGTCATGAGGGCTTCGCGACCTTGCAGTTGCGTGGCATAGACGATCAGCTTGCTATTGGGGGCAAAACTCGGACTCTCGTCCGCCGAGGTGTCGGTGATGGCGGTGACGTTGCCGGAGGCCAACTCCATCACATGGAGTTTGAACGCCCCACCCACTCGGGAGATGTAGGCCAACCACCGGCCGTCGGCGCTGACGGAAGGAGAAATGTTGTAGGTACCGCTGAAGGTGACCCGCGTCGGGTTGCCACCATTGGCACCCATCTTGTAGATCTGCGGCGCGCCGCCGCGGTCGCTCACGAAGTAGATGGTGCTGCCGTCGGCCGAGTAGACCGGTTCGGTGTCGATGCTCGCGCTCTGGGTCAGCCGGCGCGGCTCGCCGCCGCTGGCCGGGATGGTGTAGAGCTGCGAGCCGCCGTCGCGGCTCAGCGTGACGGCCAGCGTGCTGCCGTCGGGCGCCCAGGCCGGCGCGCTGTTGGAGCCGCGGAAGTTGGCGACCAGCCGGCGCTGGCCGCTGGCCACGTTGTGCACGTAGACGACGGGCTTGCGCGACTCGAAGGACACGTAGGCCAGCTGCTGGCCGTTGGACGACCAGACCGGCGAGATGATCGGCTCGGGGCTGGCGAGCGCGGCCTGCGCGTTCTCGCCGTCGGCGTCGGCCACCCACAGCGAATAGCGGCTGCCACCCTTCGTGACGTAGGCGATGCGGGTCGAGAAGATGCCCTTGTCGCCCGTGAGCTTCTCGTAGACGTAGTCGGCGATGCGGTGCGAGGCGAGCCGCAGGTCGCCCTGCGGGACGATGTAGCTCTGGCCACCGAGATCGCCGCCGTTCGGTCCGCGCACCACGTCCCAGAGACGGAAGCGCACGTCGTAGCGACCGTCGGCCAGCCGCGTGACGCTGCCGACCACGAGCGAGTCGGCGGTGCGCTGGCGCCAGACCGAGAAATCAGGACGCGAGCCCTCGTCGAGCGCCTGGCCCGAGGCATCGACGCCGCGGAACTGGCCGCTGCGTTCGAGGTCGGCCTGGACGATCTCGGAGATCTTCTGCGGCGAGGAATCCTGGCCGCGGAACGGCACGAGCGCAATGGGCAACTGGGTCAACCCCACGCCCGACACCTCGACCTTGAACTGGGCGAGTGCGGGCAGGACGGGGGAGGCAGCCAGGGCCGCGATGACCGTGCGGCGACCCAAAAGCGATGAAGAAGGAGTTGGAGAGAGGGCTTGCAACGGCTTGTTCATGCGGTTTCGGAGAGATCTCGGGTTGAAAAAGTTTCTCCCCTTGTAACGGGGCCACATGGTACACATTGCTTTGATGGCGCCATGGCAAAACGTTCCATGCGGCGCCAGGTCCTACATACAAAATGCTTCCGGAAAACGCCGCGGCACCGGGCCCGGGGCGCTGAAAGGGTGTTCCGACCCGCCCCGTAGAATCCGCCGCCATGCAGACACCCCCCGGCAGCGAAGCCGTACGCCCTCCCCTGATGCGCCGGCTGGCGCGGCTCATGACCTGGTTCGGCGGTTCGCGCCAGTGGTGGGCGCTGGGACTGAGCGGCGCGATGCTCGCCGCCATCACCGAGCCGCTGATGGCGGCCCTCCTCAAGCCCTTGCTCGACCGCGGCTTCACGCGCGGTGAGATGCCGCTGTGGTTCGTGCCGGCCGCCGTGCTGCTGCTGTTCGCGGTGCGCGGCATCGCCCAGTTCATCTCGCAGTACGCGCTCTCGCGCATCGCCAACGAAGGCATGCAACGGCTGCGCAAGGTGCTGTTCGACCGGCTGCTGGGCGCCGAGCTCGCGCTGTTCGCGCGCCAGTCGGCCAGCACGCTGTCGAACACCGTGGTCTATGAAGTGCAGACCGGCGCGATGCTGCTGGTGCAGGCGCTGCTGGGACTGTCGCGCGACGGCTTCACGCTGGTGGCGCTGCTGGGCTATCTGGTCTACCTGAACTGGAAGCTCACGCTGATCGTGGCCTTCCTGGTGCCGAGCATCTCCTGGATCATGAAGGTGTTCTCCAAGCGCCTCTACAAGCTGACGCAGCAGGGGCAGCAGGCCACCGACGAGCTGGCCTATGTGGTGGAAGAGAACGTGCTGGCCCACCGCATGGTGCGCCTGCACGGCGCCGAGACGGCCCAGGCCAGGCGCTTCGAGCAACTGAGCCAGAAGCTCAACCGGCTGGCCGTGAAGTCCACCATCGCCCAGGCCGCGACCACGCCGCTCACGCAGATGATGGCCTCGCTGGCGCTGTCGGTGGTGGTGATGATCGCGCTCTGGCAGAGCGGCAAGCAGGGCTTCACGGTCGGCGGTTTCGTCGCCTACATCACGGCGATGCTGATGCTGATCGCGCCGATCCGGCGCCTCGCCGAAGTGGCCGGTCCCATCACGCGCGGCCTGGCGGCGCTCGAGCGCGGCCTGGCACTGGTCGACGAGGTACCGACCGAGCCGCAGGGCAGCTTCGGCATGGCGCATGCCCAGGGCCGCATCGAGTTCCGCGACACGCGCGTGAGCTACCGCGGCGACGACGAGCGTCCCGCCCTCGACGGCGTGAGCATCGTGATCGAGCCGGGCCAGAACGTGGCCTTCGTCGGCCCCTCGGGCTCGGGCAAGACCACGCTGATGAACCTGCTGCCGCGCTTCGTGCTGCCCAGCGGCGGGCAGGTGCTGCTCGACGGCAACGACATCTCGGAATGGGAGCTCAAGAGCCTGCGCTCGCAGTTCGCGATGGTGAGCCAGGACGTGGTGATGCTCAACGACACCCTCGCGGCCAACGTGGCGCTGGGCGCCGGCGCCGAGATCGACCGCGACCGCGTGCTGGCCTGCATCGCGGCCGCCAACCTCAGCAGCCACGTCGAGGGCCTGCCCCAGGGCATCGACACCGTGCTGGGCCACAACGCCACGCAGCTTTCGGGCGGGCAGCGCCAGCGCCTCGCGATCGCGCGCGCGCTCTACAAGGATGCACCGGTGCTGCTGCTCGACGAGGCCACCTCGGCGCTCGACACCGAATCCGAACGCCTGGTGCAGGACGCCCTGCAGCGCCTGATGCAGAACCGCACCACGCTGATCGTGGCGCACCGCCTGTCGACCATCCAGCATGCCGACCGCATCATCGTGATGGAACAGGGCCGCGTGGCCGAGCAGGGTTCGCACGCGCAGCTGATGGCGCTCGACGGCCTCTATGCGCGGCTGCAGACCAATGCGGTGCGCAGCGCGGCCGCGGGTCAGGATCCGACGCTCTGATCCCGGCCGCCGGCCGGCGCCGGCGCTGAGGCGCCCTCCGCCACGAGCACACCCGCCGAGAGGATGAACTCTGCCGCACTGCGGATGTCGCCCTCGAGCGCGGCCCGCGCCTTGGCACCATCGCGCCGCTTGAGCGCCGCGAGCAAGGCCGCATGGTGCGACACCGCCACCTTCTCGCCCACGCGGCGTGAGCCGGCGCGCAGGTCGTAGTTGAGGATCGGGCCGATGCGCAGCCACAGCGCCTCGATCATCTGCAGCAGCATCGGCATGTCGGCCGCGGCATAGACCGCGAAGTGGAATTCCTTGTTGAAGGTGACCAGCCTCGAGCCATCGGGACTCGCGGCCTTCATCTCGGCGACGAAGGCATCGTGGCGCTCGGCGATCTCGCGCAGCGCCACCGTGCCGACCGCCGCGGCCGCGGCCTCGGTCGCCAGCCCTTCGAGGTTGGTGCGGATCACCGTGATCTCCTTGAACTGCGCGGGCGTCATGCGCGGCACGCGCAGGGTGCGGCTGGGCGTCAACTCGAGCGCCTGCTCGGCCACCAGCCGCTGCATCGCCTCGCGCACCGGCATCACGCTCACGCCGAGTGCCGCGGCGGCGCTGCGCAGCGAGATCTGCTCGCCCGGCATCATCTGCCCGCTCATCACCAGGTCGCGCAACTGGTCGTAAACGTTGGCGCTGAGCGTCTGGCGCTTGAGCGGGGTGACGAGGTCGGCGAGCTCCATGCCGAGGAGTATACGTTTCGGGGTATACCCTATGCGATATCTGTGATCACAGATCTACGATGCCGAGCATTCCCTGTCACACCCCAAGGAGCTATTCAGAATGTGGAACGGCAATTCCCTCGCCGGCAAGCGCGTGCTCGTCACCGCCGGCGCCAGCGGCATCGGACTGGACATCGTGCGCGCCTTCGCCGCGGCCGGCGCCCGTGTCTTCGTCTGCGACGTGCAGGCCGAGAGCCTGGACCGGCTGTCGACCGAGCTGCCAGAGGTTGGCAGCTGCCTTGCCGACGTCTCGAGCGAGGAACAGGTGGCCCGGCTGTTCGAAGCCGCGGACCGCAAGCTCGGCGGCCTCGACGTGCTGGTCAACAACGCCGGCGTGGCCGGCCCGACCGGCGGCGTCGAGACCCTCTCGCTCGACGACTGGAACCGAACGCTGGCCGTCAACATCACAGGCCAATTCCTTTGCGCCCGGCTCGCCGTGCCGCGGTTGCGCCAGGGCCGCAATCCCTCGATCGTCAACCTGTCCTCGGCCGCCGGCCACCTCGGCATGCCGGGCCGCTCGCCCTACGCGGCCTCCAAATGGGCCGTGATCGGTTTCACCAAGACGCTCGCGCTCGAACTCGGCCCCGACGGTATCCGCGTCAATGCGATCCTGCCGGGCGCGGTCGACGGGCCACGCATCCGCGCCGTGATCGCCGCCAAGGCCCAGGCACTCGGCAAGCCCATCGAGGACGTCACGCGCAGCTACACCTCGCAGTCCGCGCTCAACCGCATGGTGACGGCCGGCGACATCGCGAACATGGTGCTGTTCGCCGCCAGCGACCTGGCCGCGAGCGTCACCGGCCAGGAGCTCGTGGTCGACGGCCACACCCAGGCGCTGAGCTGAGCGCCCTCTTCCCCTTCCCAGTTTCAAACGGACCGTATTCATGGCCACCCGCACCAAAGCCATCATCACCTGCGCCCCCACCGGCGCGATCCACACGCCGAGCATGTCGCCGCACCTGCCGGTGACGGCCGACGAGATCGCCACCGCCTCGATCGAGGCGGCCCGCGCCGGCGCCGCGATCCTGCACCTGCACGCGCGCGATCCGAAGGACGGCCGCCCCTCGCAGGACCCGGACCTGTTCCGCCCCTTCCTCTCGAAGATCAAGGCCGCCACCGACGCCGTGATCAACATCACCACCGGCGGCAGCCCGCACATGAGCGTGGAGGAACGCATGCGCCCGGCCACCACCTTCAAGCCCGAGCTGGCCTCGCTCAACATGGGCTCGATGAACTTCGGCCTGTTCCCGATGCTCGAGCGCTTCAAATCCTTCGAGCACGACTGGGAGCGCGAGCACCTCGAGAACAGCCGCAACCTGATCTTCAAGAACACCTTCGCCGACATCGAGAACATCCTGCGTCTGGGCGAGGCCAACGGCACCCGCTTCGAGTTCGAGTGCTACGACGTCAGCCACCTCAACAACCTGCGCCACTTCATGGACCGCGGCCTGGTGCGCGCGCCAGTGTTCGTGCAGACGGTGTTCGGCATCCTCGGCGGCATCGGCGCCGATCCCGAGGACCTGATGCACATGCACCGTACGGCGGCGCGCCTGTTCGGCGACCGCTTCCAGTGGTCGATCCTCGGCACCGGCCGCAACCAGCTGCCGCTGGCCACCATCGGCGCGGCCATGGGTTCGCACGTGCGCGTCGGGCTCGAGGACTCGCTGTGGATCGGCCCGGGCCGGCTCGCCGCCTCGAGCGCCGAGCAGGTGCTGCGCATCCGCGCCGTGCTCGAGGCGCTGAACATCGACATCGCGACACCCGACGAGGCGCGCGAGATCCTCGGCCTCAAGGGCGCGGCCAAGGTCGACTTCTAAGCCCTCGCCCCCCATCGCCCGCAGCGCCGCCGCCTCGCACGGCGCGCCGCCGCATTCCTTCATCAGAACAAGACTTCAGAGAGAGACACCGATGGCACACACCTCCATCCCCGGCGCCCGTCTCGGGCCCGCGGCCGACACGGCCACCACCGACGAGCAGGCCTCGCTCAATGCGCTGATCTTCCGCAAGCTGATGCCGCTGCTGGTGCTGGCCTACGTGATCAGCTTCATCGACCGCACGAACATCGCGCTCGCCAAGAACCACATGGCGGTCGACATCGGCATCTCGGCCGCGGCCTACGGCCTGGGCGCGGGCCTGTTCTTCCTGAGCTACGCGCTGCTCGAGGTGCCGAGCAACCTGGTGATGCACCGCGTGGGCGCGCGCTGGTGGATCGCGCGCATCATGATCACCTGGGGCCTGCTGTCGGCCGGCATGGCCTTCGTCACCGGCGAGACCTCGTTCTACGTGATGCGCGTGCTGCTCGGCGCGGCCGAGGCCGGCCTGTTCCCGGGCGTGATGCTCTACCTGAACTACTGGTTCGGCCGCAAGGACCGGGCGCGCGCCACCGGCTACTTCCTGCTCGGCGTGTGCATCGCCAACATCCTCAGCGGCCCGGTCGGCGGCGCGCTGCTGCAGATGGACGGCCTGCTGGGCTGGCACGGCTGGCAATGGATGTTCGTGATCGAGGGGCTGCCGGCCGTGGCGCAGGCCTTCGTGGTCTGGCGCAAGCTGCCCGACGGGCCGGCCGATGCGAGCTGGCTCACGCCTGCGCAGGCCCGGGCAATCGAGCAGGGCCTCGCCGACGAACGCGCCGAGGACGCGGCCCATGGTCAGGTCGGCGAATCGTTCCGTGCCTGCCTGGTCGACAAGCAGATCTGGCTCGCGATCTTCGTCTACTTCTGCCACCAGATCAGCATCTACACGGTGATCTTCTTCTTGCCGAGCATCATCGGCACCTACGGCAAGCTCACGCCGCTGCAGATCGGCGCGCTCAACTCGCTGCCCTGGGTCGCCGCCGCGGTCGGCGCGATCGCGCTGCCGCGGCTCGCGGTCACGCCGCAACGCGGCCGTCTGCTGCTGCTGATCGGGCTGGCCGCCATGGCCGTGGGGCTGTGCATCGCGGCCTTTGCGAGCCCGGCCATCGCGCTCGCGGGTTTCTGCCTCACGGGATCGATGTTCTTCGTGGTGCAGTCGGTGATCTTCCTGTTCGCTTCCTCGCGCCTGGCCGGCGCGGCGCTCGCGGGCGGGCTGGCGCTGGTCAACACCTGCGGCCTCGTGGGCGGCTTCATCGGGCCGTCGGTGATGGGATGGATCGAGCAAAGCACGGGCCGCACGACCAACGGCCTGCTCGCCATGGCCGTGCTGCTGGTGCTGGCGGCGCTCGCCAGCATCGGGATGCGTCAGGGCCGCGAATCGCGGCGTTGAAGGACTAAGGGCTCAGAGCAGCACGATGTCGTACTGCCCCTGCCCGATCGCCGGCTCGGCCTGCAGCGAGATCGGCTTGCCGATGAAGTCGCTGAGCCCGGCCAGGTGCTGGCTCTCCTCGTCGAGGAACAGCTCGATCACCTGCGGCGACGAGACGATGCGGAATTCGCGTGGCGTGAACTGCCGCGCCTCGCGCAGGATCTCGCGCATCACGTCGTAGGCCACGCTGCGCGCGGTCTTCACGATGCCCTGGCCGCCGCAGGCCACGCAGGGCTCGCACAGCATGTGGGCCAGCGATTCGCGCGTGCGCTTGCGCGTCATCTCGACCAGGCCGAGCTGCGAGAAGCCGCCGGCCGTGGTCTTCACGCGGTCGCGCGCGAGCTGCTTGCGGAACTCGCCGAGCACCTGCTCGCGATGGTCGTCGCGCGCCATGTCGATGAAGTCGACGATGATGATCCCGCCCAGGTTGCGCAGCCGCAGTTGGCGCGCGATGGCCTGCGCCGCCTCGAGGTTGGTCTTGAAGATGGTGTCGTCGAAGTTGCGGGCGCCGACGAAGCCGCCGGTGTTCACGTCGATGGTGGTCAGCGCCTCGGTCTGGTCGACCACGAGGTAGCCGCCCGACTTGAGATCGACCCGGCGCCCGAGCGCGCGCGCGATCTCCTCGTCGACCGAATAGAGGTCGAAGATCGGCCGCTCGCCGCGGTAGTGCTGCAACTTGCCGGATGCCTTGGGCATGAACTCGAGGCCGAACTTCAGCAGCAGCTCGAACTGCTCGCGCGAATCGATGCGGATGGTCTGCGTGTCCTCGGTGGTGAGGTCGCGCAGCACCCGCTGCAAGAGGCTCAGGTCCTGGTGCAGCAGCGACATCGGCGGCAGCTGCGTCGAGGCCTCGCGGATGCGCGACCAGGTCTTGCGCAGGTAGGCGATGTCGTCGGCGAGCTCGGCGTCGGTCGAGTCCTCGCCGTTGGTGCGCAGGATGAAGCCGCCGGTGTTCTCGGGCACCACGCCGCCGCTGTCGGCGGCCGCGGCGGCCTCGATCAGCGCGAGCATGCGCGAGCGCAGCGCATCGCGCAGGTCGGCCGGGATCTTCTGCGACACGCCGATGTGGTTGTCCTGCGGCAGGAACACGAGCAGCCGGCCCGCGATGCTGATCTGCGTCGACAGCCGCGCGCCCTTGGTGCCGATCGGGTCCTTGATGACCTGCACCAGCAGCGATTGGCCCTCGAACACCTGCTTCTCGATCGGCACCATGGTGCCGCCATTGCGGTGGTCGCGTTCGGCCGGCGCGGCGCTGGGCCGCGAGCCCGGCGTGAACGGCGCGACGATGTCGGCCACGTGCAGGAAGGCGGTGCGTTCGAGGCCGATGTCGATGAAGGCCGACTGCATGCCCGGCAGCACGCGCGAGACCTTGCCCAGGTAGATGTTGCCGACCAGTCCGCGCTCGAGCGTGCGCTCGACGTGCAGCTCCTGCACCGCGCCGTGCTCGACCACCGCCACGCGGGTCTCCTGCGGGGACCAGTTGATCAGGATGTCTTGCATGGAGTTCTCGGTTGTCTCGGTTGTCTCAAGTGGGGAAACCGGCGCGCCGCAGCAGTTGCGCGGTCTCGAACATGGGGAGGCCCATGATGCCCGAATAGGAGCCGGCGATGTGCTCGACGAAGGCAGCCGCCGCGCCCTGGATGCCATAGGCGCCAGCCTTGCCCAGCGGCTCGCCGCCTTCGACGTAGCGGCGGATCTGCGCACGGGTCATCGTCGCGAAGCGCACGCGCGACACGCTGAGCGCGGCCTGCCGGCGGCGGCCCTGCTGCAGCGCCACGGCGGTCAGCACGCGGTGCGTGGCGCCCGACAGCAACGCCAGCATGCGCTCGGCATCGCGCGCGTCCTCGGGCTTGCCGAGGATGGTGCGGCCCAGCGCCACCGTGGTGTCTGCGCACAGCACGGGCGCATCGGCCAGGCCGCGGCGACGCAGACGCGCCACGGCGGCATCGAGCTTGAGCGCCGTCACGCGCTGCACATAGCCAGTGGGCGATTCGCCGGACAGCACGGTCTCGAGCGCCTCGGCGTCTTCGTCGTCGGCGGCCAGCAGCAGTTCATGGCGCACGCCGAGCTGGCCGAGCAACTGGGCGCGGCGCGGGCTCTGCGAGGCGAGATAGAGGAAGGTCGGAGTGGTCGGCACGGCGGTCGTTCCTGGGGTGCGGAAGAAAGGACGGGGTCGATGCGAGGACGCGGCGAGGCCCTCGCCGCGCCGCTCATTCGCGGTGGTAGGGATGGCCCGCGTTGACCGACCATGCGCGGTAGAGCTGCTCCACCAGCAGCACGCGCGCCATCGCATGCGGCAGGGTCAGGTCGGACAGGCGGATGCGCTCGTGGGCCGCGGCCTTGAAGGCCGGGTCGAGCCCGTCGGGGCCGCCGATCACCAGCGCGACGTCGTCGCCCTCGCCCTGCCAGCTCTGCAGCCGCACGGCCAGGGCCTTGGTGGTCAGCGCGGTGCCACGCTCGTCGAGCACCACGATGCGCATGCCGCGCGCGATGGCGGCCTCGATGCGTTCGCGTTCGGCGGCGTAGAGGGTCTCGAGCGACTTGGAACCGCGCGGCTCGGTCTTGACCGCGCGCAGTTCGAGCTTGAGTTCGGGCGGGAAGCGCTTGGCGTAGTCGTCCCAGGCAGTCTGTGCCCAGTCGGGCATGCGCTGCCCGACTGCAACCACCAGCAGCTTCATGCGCCGCGCGAAGCGGTCTTGCGCGCGGGTGCCTTCTTCGCCGCGGGCTTGGCAACGGTCTTCTTGGCGGCGGCCTTCTTGGCCACGGGCTTGCCGACCACCACCACCGGGGCCTTCTTGGCCGGTGCCTTCTTCGCTGCGGTCTTGGCGCCTGTCTTGCCCGCCGCCTTCTTCGGCGCGGCCTTGGCTTCCTTGGCCTCGCGCTCGGCGGCACGGATCGCGGTCTTGGCGGCGCTCGCGCGGCGCAGCGAGGTCGGCGCCTTGGCGGCCGCGGGCTTGGCTTCCTTGTCCTCGGAGGCGCGGGCCGGCTTGCTGGCGCCGAGCTTCAGGCGCACGGGCTTGTCGCCCCAGATTTCCTCGAGGTGGTAGTACTGGCGGATCGCCGGCTGCATGATGTGCGCGACGGCCTGTCCGCAGTCCACGATGATCCACTCGCCGTTTTCCTCGCCTTCCACGCGCGGCTTGCCGAAGCCGGCATCGCGCACCGCGTCGCGCACGCTCGCGGCCAGCGCCTTGGTCTGGCGGTTCGAGGTGCCCGAGGCCACGATCACGCGCTCGAACAGCGGCGAGAGATGCTCGGTGTCGAATACCTGGATGTCCTGCGCCTTGACGTCTTCGAGCCCATCGATGATGGCTCGCTGGAGTTTCTGGGTGTCTTTCTTGGCGGCGGCTTCAGTGGTCATCAGGCAGGGCGATAGAGGAAGTGTTGGTCAATATAGCGTGCAACCGTGGACGGAACCAGTGAGGAAATCTCCTCGCCCAGCGACGCACGCCGCCGGATGTCGGTGGCGCTGATGTCCATGGCAGGCAGTTCGAGCGCCTCGAAACGCGCGCCAGCCGGGAGGCCGGGCAGTGTATTCGGATCAAAACGGGCGGTGTCGGCCGTCGATAGTGCGCGATACGCTACAGAAATAGTAGCGACCGCGAGTATATCCTGCCAGCCGTGCCAGCTCGGCAGGGCCCGCGCCTGGTCGGCGCCCATGACCAGCACCAGCTCGGCATCGGGCCGCGCCTGCCGCAGTTCGTGCAGGGTGTCGATGGTGTAGGTGGGGCCGTCGCGCAGCATCTCGCGCGAATCGACCACCACGCCCGGGATGTCGCCGAAGGCCAGCTGCGCCATCGCCAGGCGGTCTTTCGCGGCCGTGAGTTCGCGCACCTTGTGCCAGGCATGCCCGGTCGGGAAGACGTAGAGCGCTTCGAGGCCCAGTTGCTCGAGCGCGGCCCGCGCGAGCGCCACATGGGCGTTGTGCGGCGGATCGAAGGCGCCGCCGAACACGCCGATGCGCGGCGCGTTCTTCGGGACGTTCACGGCAGCCACGCGCGGCGCACGATGAAGTCGCTGTAGAGCGCCGCCTCGGGCGAACCCGGCTCGGGCTCGCGGCGGTAGGCCCAGCTCGCCTGCGGCGGCATCGACAGCAGGATCGATTCGGTGCGCCCGCCCGACTGCAGCCCGAAGTGCGTGCCGCGGTCCCACACGAGGTTGAACTCGACGTAGCGGCCGCGCCGGTAGAGTTGGAAGGCGCGTTCGCGCTCGCCCCAGGCCATGTCGCGGCGGCGTTCCACCAGCGGCAGGTAGGCCGGCAGGAAGGCATCGCCGACCGAGCGGATCAGCGCGAAGCCGTTGTCGACGCCACCCTCGGCGAAGTCGTCGAAGAAGATGCCGCCGATGCCGCGCTGCTCGTTGCGGTGCTTGAGGAAGAAATACTCGTCGCACCAGGTCTTGAAGCGCGGGTACTTGTCCTCGCCGAAGGGCGCGAGCGCATCGCGGCAGACGGTGTGGAAATGCACCGCGTCGTCTTCGAAGCCGTAGCAGGGCGTGAGGTCCATGCCGCCGCCGAACCAGCAGACCGGCTCGCCGCCGGCCGGCAGTGCGGCCAGCATGCGCACGTTCATGTGGACGATCGGCACATAGGGGTTGCGCGGGTGGAACACCAGCGACACGCCCATCGCCTCGAAGGGCGCGCCGGCCAGCTCGGGCCGGTTCTGCGTGGCCGACGGAGGCAGCTTCGGCCCGCGCACCTGCGAGAAGCCGCAGCCCGCGCGCTCGAACAGCTCGCCGCCTTCGAGGATGCAGGTGAGTCCGCTGCCCTGCAGCGGCTCGTCGGGCGCCTTGTGCCAGGCATCGCGCACCGCGGTGCCGCCATCGGCCGCCTCGACCGCGGCGACGATGGATTGCTGCAGCCCGCGCAGATAGTCGCCGACCGCCTGGGGATCGGAGGGTTGCCGCTGCATCAACCGTTGGTGCCGTGGCTGCGCGCCTGCACGGCACGGAAGCCGATGTCGCGGCGGTACTGGGCGCCGTCGAAGCGCACTCGCGCCGCCACTTCGTAGGCGCGCTGCTGCGCGAGCTTCACGCTGTCGGCCAGCACGGTCACGCAGAGCACGCGGCCGCCGCTGGTCTGGAGTTCGCCGTCTTTCACGGTGGTGCCGGCATGGAACACCACGGCATCGGGCGCCTCGGCGGGAATGCCGTCGATGCGGTCGCCCTTGCGCGGCGAGAGCGGATAGCCGTGCGCGGCCATCACCACGCCGAGCGCGACGCGGCGGTCCACTGCAGCTCGACCTGGTCGAGCGTGCCGTCGGTGGCGTGCCAGAAGACCTCGAACAGGTCGGACTTCAGCCGCATCATGATCGGCTGGGTCTCGGGGTCGCCCATGCGGCAGTTGAACTCGAGCGTCTTGGGATGGCCCTGGGCGTCGATCATCAGGCCGGCGTAGAGGAAGCCGGTGTACGGAATGCCGTCCTTCTCCATGCCGCGGATGGTCGGCAGGATGATCTCGCGCATCGCGCGCGCATGCACCTCGGCCGTGACCACGGGCGCGGGCGAGTAGGCGCCCATGCCGCCGGTGTTGGGGCCCTCGTCGTTGTCGAGCAGGCGCTTGTGGTCCTGGCTGGTGGCCAGCGCGGTCACGTTCTTGCCGTCGCACAGCACGATGAAGCTGGCTTCCTCGCCCTGCAGGAACTCCTCGATCACGACGCGCGCGCCGCCTTCGTTGTGCGACACGCCGAACTTGTTGTCGACCAGCATGAAGTCGACCGCGTCGTGCGCTTCCTGCGCGGTCATGGCCACGACCACGCCCTTGCCGGCAGCCAGGCCGTCGGCCTTGACCACGATCGGCGCGCCCTTGGCGTCGATGTAGGCATGGGCGGCGGCGGCGTCGGTGAAGGCCTCGTACTCGGCCGTCGGGATCTTGTGGCGCTTCATGAAGGCCTTGGAGAAGGCCTTCGAGCTCTCGAGCTGGGCGGCCGCCTTGGTCGGGCCGAAGATGCGCAGGCCGTGCGCGCGGAACTCGTCGACCACGCCCGCGGCCAGTGGGGCCTCGGGCCCGACCACCGTCAGCGCGATCTTTTCCTTGATCGCCCACTCGCGCAGCGCGGCGGGCTCGGTGATGTCGATGCTGTCGTAGCGCGGGTCGGTGACCGTTCCGCCATTGCCGGGCGCCACGTAGATGCGGCTCACCCCGGACGGCCTGCGCCAGCCGCCATGCCAGGGCGTGTTCGCGGCCCCCTCCCCCAATCACCAGTACCTTCATTCTCGGGCCTTCATACGCTGTGTTCTTTCCATCATTGCTGCTGCCGGGTGCCGGCCCTCATTCGGACAGCGAGGCGTTGTGATAGACCTCCTGCACGTCGTCGAGGTCCTCGAGCACGTCGAGCAGCTTCTGCATCTTCGCGGCGTCCTCGCCGGTCACGTCGATGGTGTTCTCGGCCCGCATCGTGACCTCGGCCACCTCGGGCTTCAGGCCCGCCGCCTCGAGCGCGTTCTTCACCGCCTCGAAGTCGCCGGGCGCGGTGATCACCTCGATGGCGCCGTCGTCGTCGGTCACGACGTCTTCGGCACCGGCCTCGAGCGCCACTTCCATCACCTTGTCTTCATCCGTGCCCGGAGCGAAGACGAACTGGCCGCAATGCTTGAACTGGAAGGCGACCGAGCCCTCGGTGCCCATGTTGCCGCCGTGCTTGGCGAAGGCGTGGCGAACTTCGGCCACGGTGCGCACGCGGTTGTCGGTCATGGTGTCGACGATGATCGCCGCGCCGCCGATGCCGTACCCTTCGTAACGAATTTCTTCGTAGTTGACGCCTTCGAGATTGCCCGTGGCCTTGTCGATGTTGCGCTTGACCGTGTCGGCGGGCAGGTTGACCGCCTTGGCCTTCTCGACCGCCAGCCGCAGGCGGGGGGTTGGCGCTCAGGTCGCCGCCGCCGGCCCGGGCCGCCACCATGATTTCACGGATGGCGCGGGTCCAGAGCTTTCCTCTTTTTTCGTCCTGCCGGCCCTTCCGGTGCTGAATATTTGCCCATTTGCTGTGTCCGGCCATGGCTTTTCTCTCGCTGTCCTGTGTTTTCGAAGCAGGCTGCGAGTTTACTGTCCGGCGCGCACAACGGACCGGCGGCGCGGCCGGGCGGGCCGGTCAAACCTTTTGGTGATAATCCCTCGATGACGCCATTGCCTTTCGCCGGGTCGGGACATCCGACGCTGCTGCCCACCCGCCACGCCTCGCGCGCGACCGGGGCGGACCGCCCGCAGGCAGGCCCCGATCCCCTCGCAAAGGCTTCCTGATCGTGCGCTTCCAGGGCGAAACACCCTCCTCCTCTTCCTCCTCCCTGCGCGTGGAGCGCCTGTCGTTCGCGGACAGCCTCGCGCTGGCCGCCGACGGACCGGCGCCCTTCGCCGCCATCGGCTACGGCACGCCCGACCGCATCGAGTGGATGCCGCCGGTCGACGCCAGCGTGCTCTCGGCGCGCGGCGCCGTCGCCGACGTCTGGCATGCCACCGGGCCGGCCGTGCGGACCGGCCGCACCGGCCTCGTGCGCTGGCGCGCCGACGAGCACTGGCTGCTGGGCGCGATCGACCTCGACGAAAGCGTCGAGAAGCAGGGCCTGGCCGAGCTGGCCCACCGCGCCTACCGCGACCTGTTCGCCACGCTCGACCAGAGCGGCATCGCCCATCCGCTGCGGATCTGGAACTACCTGCCGCAGATCAACGGCGATGGCGGCGGGCTCGAGCGCTACCGCCAGTTCAACCTGGGTCGGCAGGACGCCTTCCTCGAAGCCGGCCGCGCCGCCTTCGAGGGCGCGCCGGCCGCCTGCGCGCTGGGCATCCACCGCGGCGCGCTGTCGGTGCGCTTCCTGGCCGGGCGCCCGCGCCCCGCTGCCGATCGAGAACCCGCGCCAGGTCTCGGCCTACCGCTATCCCTCGACCTACGGGCCGCGCGCGCCCACCTTCTCGCGCGCGGCGCTGGCCGACATCGGCGACGACCGTTGCGCGCTGTTCATCTCGGGCACCGCGAGCATCGTCGGCCACGAAACCGTACACCGCGGCGACGTGCGCGAGCAGACCCGCGAGACGCTGCGCAACCTCGAGGCCGTGGTGACCGCCGCCAACGCGCAGGGATCGGCGCGCTTCTCGCTGGCCGCGCTCGACGGCGTGGTCTACGTGCGCCACCCGGCCGATCTCGAAGCCGTGCGCGGCGTGCTCGAAGACGCGCTCGGGTCCGACGCGCCGATGGTGCGCGGCGCGGTATACCTCGAGGCCGACATCTGCCGCGGCGACCTGCTGGTCGAGATCGAAGCCCATGCCACCGCCCCCGGGCGGCGGCGGGACTGACGCTCGAACGGCAGCCCCCACCCCTTCCCGATGATCCTCCGCGTGCTGGCGCACTCTCACGGCCGTCCCGCTTGCGCTGATGCTCTATGCGCTGCTGCTGTTCCTCGGCGTGATCTCGCTGGTCTGGAACGCCTTCGCGATGCTGATCTACCCGGTGATGCCGGTGAAGCCGGCGCGCGCGCTGGGCCGCGCCACCATCGCCTTCGCCTACCGGACCTTCTGGGGCCTGGCCTCGGTCACCGGCATGATGCGCATCGACGCGAGCTGCCTCGATGCGCTGCGCGACGAGCCCGGCGTGATCTTCGTGGCCAACCACCCCACCATGCTCGACGCGCTGCTGCTGGTGGCGCGGCTGCCGCGCAGCGCCTGCATCATGAAGGCCGAGCTGCTGCACAACATCTTCCTGGGCGCGGGCGCGCGGCTGGCGCGCTACATCAGCAACGAATCGGCGCGCACCATGGTGCGGCTGGCGGTGGCCGACCTGCGCGAGGGCGGCCAGCTGGTGATCTTTCCCGAAGGCACGCGCACCGTCACGCCGCCGCTCAATCCGTTTCGCCCCGGCGTCACGCTGATCGCCAAGCTCGCGCAGGCACCGATCCGACCGTGTTCATCGACACCGACTCGCCCTACCTCGGCAAGGGCTGGCCGATCTGGCGCGTGCCGCCGCTGCCGATCGTGTTCAAGCTGCGCCTGGGCCAGCGCTTCGCGCCGACACAGGACAGCGACGTGTTGCAATCCGAGCTCGAACAATATTTCCGACACCAGCTGGAACGGCGCGCCGCCGACGCCGAATCTCCCGAATGCCAGACGCCTCGCGCACCCACCTTGTCCTGATCCCGAGCTACAACACGGGCGAGCGCCTGTTCTCCACCGTCGAGGCGGCGCTCGCGCAATGGAGCCCCGTGTGGGTGGTGGTCGACGGCAGCGACGACGGCACCGGCGAGCGGCTGCAGCGGATGGCCGCCGACCGCCCCGGCCTGCGCGTGTGGCTGCTGCCCGAGAACCAGGGCAAGGGCGCGGCGGTGCTGCACGGGCTGCGCGCGGCGCGCGACGCCGGCTTCACGCATGCGCTCACCATGGATTCCGACGGCCAGCATCCGGCCCCGCTGATCCCCGCCTTCATGCAGGCCTCGCTGGCACGGCCCGAGACCATGGTGCTGGGCCGCCCGGTGTTCGACGCCAGCGCGCCGCTGCTGCGCGTGCGCGGGCGCCGCGTCTCCAACGGCTGGACGCAGCTCGAGACGCTGTTCGCCGGCGTCGGCGATTCGCTCTACGGCTTTCGCGTCTATCCGGTGACGGACCTGATCGCGGTGATGCAGCGCCAGCCCTGGATGCGCCGCTTCGACTTCGACACCGAGGCCGTGGTGCGGCTGGCCTGGCGCGGCGTGAAGCCGGTGAACATCGACGCACCGGTCAAGTACCTGACGGCCGAGGAAGGCGGGGTCTCGCACTTCCGCTACGGGCGCGACAACGTGCTGCTGACCTGGATGCACACGCGGCTGATGGTGGAGTTCGTGCTGCGGCTGCCGGGCCTGCTGTGGCGCAAGCTGCGCGGCGCACCGCCGTTCCAGCCCTGACGAGCTACTCCAGCGCACCGCCGCCGAGCGCCTTGTAGAGCGTCATGGTCGCGTTGAGCTGGTTGACCCGGTTCTGCGCCAGCGACACCTCGGCCGCGCGCCGCCGGTCCTTCGCATCGAGCACCGGCTGCAGCGCCGTCGCCCCGGCGCGGTAGCGCACCTCCGACAACCGCTCGGCGCGCTGCGCCAGCTCCAGCGCCACCATCGGCTTCGCGCTCTCGTCGCGCAGTTGCGTGCGCGACGACAACGCGTTCTCCACCTCCGACAGCGACGTGTACAGCGCTTGCCGGAAGCCCACCACCGCTTCCTCGTACTGGCTCTGCGACACCGCCACCGTCAGCCGCGCCGTGTTCCATTGCAGGAACGGCAGCGCCAGGCCCGCGCCCAGCGTCGCGACCGGGTTGCGCAGCAGTTCGCCCAGCGCGGTGCTCGAGGTGCCGAGCGAGCCCGTGAGGCTCAGCGCCGGATAGAAGCCGGTGCGCGTCGCGTCGACATTGGCGAGCGCGCCACGCAGCCGCTGCTCGGCCGCGCGCAGATCGGGGCGCCGACCCAGCAGGCTGGCGGGCAGGCCCGCGTCGATCGCGGGCAGCGCCGCGTCGGGCAGGCTCGCGGGCTCCTCGGCCGCCACCTCGGGCGGACGGTCGAACAGGATCGCGAGCGCATTGCGCGTTTCCAAGCGCTGCTGCAGCAGTTGCGTGTGCGCCGCCTCCTGGCTCGCGAGGTTCTGGCCGGCCTGCGCCACGTCGAGGCCCGAGACCGCGCCGGCCTCGTAGCGCGCGCGCACCAGCGCCACGATGCGCCGCGCGTCTTCCATGCCGGCCTCGCTCAGCGCGATGCGCTGGTTCAGGTAGCCGGTCTGCCAGTAGAGATTGGCGGTGGTGGCGACCAGCGCCAATGCCGCCGCCTGCCGGTCGGACTGGGTCGCCTTGAGCTCCCAGTCGGCCGCGCTGCGCACCGCCGCGAGACGGCCCCAGAGGTCGAGCTCGTAGCTCAGCGTCACGAGCGAGCTGGAAGTCGAGCCTGCGACGCCGCCGCGCTTCAGGTCGTAGCCGCGGCTGGTGGCGGCCTGGCCGACCACGCCGGGCGTGAGATTCGTATCGGCCAGGCCGGCCTGCAGCTGCGCGCGCTGCACCCGGATGCCGGCGGCCGCGAGGTCGTTGTTGACCTGCAGCGCCTGGTCGACCAGCGCATCGAGCCGCGGATCGCCGAAGGTCGACCACCACTTCGCGGGGAACACGGCCGCCGCGCTGGAGCTGCCCGACTGCGGCTGCTGCCAGGCCGCGGGCAGCGCGAGCGGCTTCTCGGGCCGGCGCTCGGGCTGGAACGCGGTGCAGCCGGCCGCGAGCAGCGCCGCCGACAGGGCCACGGGGAGCAGGCGCGCGCTACTCACGGGCCAGTGCCTCGATGGGGTCGAGCCGCGCCGCGTTGCGCGCCGGCAGGTAGCCGAACAGCACGCCGATCAGCGAGGCGCAGAAGAAGGCCGACAGCACGGCACCGAGCGAGAAGATCATCTGCCATTGCTTCACGAACAGGGAGAACAGGAAGCTGATGCCATAGGACAGCAGCACACCGATCAGCCCGCCGACCAGGCACACCAACACGGCCTCGGTCAGGAACTGCTGCAGCACGTCGCTCTGGCGCGCGCCCACCGCCATGCGGATGCCGATCTCGCGCGTGCGCTCGGTCACCGACACCAGCATGATGTTCATCACGCCGATGCCGCCCACCACCAGCGAGATCACCGCGATCAGCGACAGCAGCAAGGTCAGCGACTGGCTGGTGCGCTCGGCGGTCTTCACGATGCTGTCCATGTTGAAGGTGAAGAAGTCCTTGCCGCCGTGGCGCAGGGTCAGCAGCTTCACGATGCCGTCCTCGGCCGCCTTGGTCGGCTGCTCGTCGCGGATGCGCACCGTGATGCCGTCGAAGTGCTGCTGGCCGAACAGCCGGCTCGCCGCCGTGCTGTAGGGCAGCCAGATGTTGAGCTGCTTGTTCTCGCCGAACATGCTCTTCTTCTCCTGCGCCACGCCGATCACGGTGCACGGCAGGCTGCCGACCAGGATGATCTTGCCGAGCGGGTCCACGCCCTCGGGGAACAGCTTGCGGCGCGTGTTCTGGTCGATCACCACCACCTGCGACTGGTGCCGCACGTCGTTGGCGTTGAAGGCGATGCCGCTGGCCATCTGCACGTCGCGCACCGCGAAGTAGCTGTCGCTGACGCCGTTGACGTTGCCGTTGATGTCGATGCTGCGGTAGCGCAGCCCGCAGGCTGCGCATGGGTGGCGGGCGTCACGCTGTGCACGAAGGGCTGCGCCGCGATCGCCTGCAGGTCGGCCGGCACCAGCGTGCGGATGCTCTGCGCCTTGTCGTCGCCGAAGTCGCGGCCCGGATAGATGTCCAGCGCGTTGGTGCCGATGGCGCGGATGTCGGACAGCACGAAGCGCTTGGCGCCCTCCCCGATCGCCACGATCGAGACCACCCGAGGTGATGCCGATCACGATGCCCAGCATGGTGAGCGCGGTGCGTTATGCGGTGCGACATCATCGAGCGCCAGGCCATGCGGAAGGCCTCGGCGAAGCGCGACCAGCCGGTGCTCAGCCGACCGCCCGTGGCGGGCCGGGTCACCGGCTGTGGTGCCTCGCCACCGCCGGCGGCTTCGGGCGCGGGCACGGTCGGCACGTTGGGCCGGTCGCCGACGATGCGGCCGTCGGCGATCTCGATGATGCGTTCGGTGCAGCTCGCCACCTGCATGTCGTGGGTCACGATGATGATGGTGTGGCCCTGCGCATGCAGCTGGCGCAGGATCGCGATCACCTCCTGGCCGCTGCGGCTGTCGAGCGCGCCCGTGGGCTCGTCGGCCAGGATCACCTGGCCGCCGTTCATCAGCGCGCGCGCGATGCTCACGCGCTGCTGCTGGCCGCCCGAGAGCTGGCTCGGCCGGTGATCGCCGCGGTCGTCCAGGCCCGAGTCGCGCGAGCAGCTGCCGCGCCCTCGCCTCGCGCGCCGCGCCGTCGGTGCCCGCGTACACCGCCGGCACCTCGACGTTGCCGGTGGCCGTCAGGTGCTGCATCAGGTGGTAGCGCTGGAAGATGAAGCCGAAGTGCTCGCGCCGCAGCTCGGCCAGCGCGTCGCTGTCGAGCGTGCCCACGTCGTGGCCCGAGACCGTGTAGCTGCCGCTGCTGGGCCGGTCGAGGCAGCCCGAGGATGTTCATCAGCGTCGACTTGCCCGAGCCCGAGGCGCCGACGATCGCGAGCATCTCGCCGTGGCCGATGTCAAGGTTCACGTCCTCGAGCACCTGCACCCGCGTCTCGCCCGAGGGGAAGCTGCGCCCGATGCCGCGCAGCGACAGCAGGGCTTGCTGTGGCGCCTGCGTCATGGGCCCTTGCCGCGGCGCTCGCCGCCGTTGGCCTCGCCCTCGCGAGGTTCCACGGCCGAGGCGTCGCCGGTGATGACCCGGTCGCCCTCCTTCAGCCCCTCGAGCACCTGGGCCTGGAAGTTGTTGGTGATGCCGGTGCGCACCTTGCGCGTCTCGGGCGTGTGGTCGGCCTTGAGCACGCGCACCTCGTAGCGGCCCTCCTTGTCGCGGTTGCCGAGCGCGGTCAGCGGCACGGTCAACGCCTGCTTGGCCTCGCCGAGCATGATCGCGACCTGGGCCGTCATGTCCACGCGCAGGGTGCGGTCGGGGTTCGGCACGTCGAACAGCGCGTTGAAGAACACCGCGTTGTTGATCTTCTCGGGCGAGGGCTGCACCGCGCGCAGGGTGCCGTGGTAGCGCTTGTCGGGGTCGCCGAGGATGGTGAAGTAGACGGGCAGGCCGGCGCGCACGCGCACCACGTCGGCTTCTGACACCTGGGCCTTGATCGTCATGGTCGACAGGTCGGCCAGGGTCATCAGCGTGGGCACCTGGAACGAAGCCACCACGGTCTGGCCCTCGAGCGTCTTGATCGAGATCACGTCGCCGTCGATGGGCGCGATGATGCGGGTGTACGAGAGATTGGTCTGGGCCGAGGACACGGCCAGGCGCTGCTGGCGGATCTGCGCGTCGAGCGACACCGCGTCGGCGCGCAGCGCGCGCAGTTCGGCATCGGCGCTCTCCATGTCCTGCCGCGCCGAGGCGTCCTGCGCCAGCATCTCGCGCTGGCGCGCCCAGGCCAGCTCGGCCTGCTTCACGCGCACTTCCTTCGCCACCTTCTGGGCCTGCAGGTTGTCGAGCCGGGCCTGTTCCTGCGCCAGCGTGTTCTGCGAGATCGCGGGATCGATCTCGGCCAGCCAGTCGCCCTTCTTGACGGTCTGGCCCAGCGACACCTTGAGCGACTCGAGCTGGCCCGTGACCTGCGCGCCCACCTCCACCTGCCGCAGCGCCTGCAGCACGCCGGTGGCCAGCACCGCGTTCTCGAGGTCGGCGCGCTGCACCGTCGCCGTCAGGTATTCGGGTTTCTTGGCCGGCGTGAGCACGATCGCGGCCGCGATGCCGAGCACGACGAGGGCCAGGATGCCGTAGAGGAGCTTGCGCGAACGCCGGGGGGGAGTCTGGGGCATGCAGCGGGAAGGAAGTGGAACGGGCGGGGGATGCATTCGCCGGGCTCTGCGGCCGGGTCGCGATGCGGGAGGGATGGGGTCATCCTAGTCCCGCTGTCTGAAGCGTTCCTAAAGACGGAGTTCCGCCGCGGGGTTACTCCGCCCCATCGCCCTCACCGCCCTCACCGCCCTCGTCACCGTGACGGGCGCCGCAAAGACGAAAGGCGGACCCGCGGTCCGCCTTCGAAGGCCGATGCGGCGAAAGCCGCGCTCAGCGTGCCGGACGCCGGCGCAACAGCAGCACCAGCAGCAGGACCGTCAGCACCGTGAAGGCGATGAAGGACCAGTTCGCGAGCGTGAGGCCGAACAGCGTCCAGTCGATCTTGGAACAGTCGCCGCCGCCGCGGAAGATCATCGGCAGCGCCCGCTTGAGCGGGAAGGTCTCGATCATGCCGTAGAGGTCGCGGCCGCACGACACCACCTCGGGCGGATACCACTGCAGCCAGCTCTGCGAAGCGGCCGTGTAGGCCCCGCCGATCGAGGCCAGCAGCGCCAGGAAGCCGCCGCCGACCTGCAGCGCGCGGCCGCGGAAAGCCCCGGCCAGCCCGGTGAACAGCGCCACCAGCACCAGCGCGTAGCGCTGGACGATGCACATCGGACAGGGCTCGAGCCCCACCACGTGCTGCAGGTAGAGCCCGAAGGCCAGCATGAGCACACAGGCCAGGCAGATCAGGCCGTAAGCGCGGCGCGGCGCGCCGAAGTACCAATCGATCAAGGAGACACCCAATCCTCTTCTACGAACACCCTGGCCTTGCGTGGCGTGGCGACGACGGTGTCGCCCTCCTTCAAGCCCAGGTCACGGAACTGTTGCGCAGGGAGTTGCGCCTCGATGATGGTTCCGGAGCCCGGATTGTCTGGATTCGTGTCGACGGGTTCAAGTTCCAGCCGCGCGATCGGACCGACGACGATCGCGCGCGCCAGCGTCGCGACGATGCCGCTCGTCGCGCCCGGCACGTGGCGTGTCACATCCAGGTCATGCGGACGGACGTAGGCCAGCGCCTTGGCGTCGCGCGCGCCGCTGTGCTCGGGCGAATCGAGGCGCAGATCGCCCAGCTGCACCGAGCCGTTGTCGGCGCGGCCGTGGAACAGGTTGACGTCGCCGAGGAAGCCGTAGACGAAGGGGCTCGCGGGCTGGTCCCAGACCTCCTGCGGCGAGCCGACCTGCTCGATGTGGCCCTTGTTGATGACCACCACGCGGTCGGCCACTTCGAGCGCCTCTTCCTGGTCGTGGGTGACGAAGATCGAGGTGACGTGCAGCTCGTCGTGCAGCCGGCGCAGCCAGCGGCGCAGTTCCTTGCGCACCTTGGCATCGAGCGCGCCGAAGGGCTCGTCGAGCAGCAGCACCTTGGGCTCGACCGCGAGCGCGCGGGCCAGCGCGATGCGCTGGCGCTGGCCGCCCGAGAGCTGCGGCGGATAGCGGTCGGCCAGCCAGTCGAGCTGCACGAGCTTGAGCAGTTCGGTCACCTTGGACTTGATCTGGGCCTCGCTCGGGCGCTCCTTGCGCGGCTTCACGCGCAGGCCGAAGGCCACGTTCTCGAACACGGTCATGTGGCGGAACAGCGCGTAGTGCTGGAACACGAAGCCGACCTGGCGCTCGCGCACGTGCACGTCGGTGGTGTCCTCGCCCGAGAACAGGATGCTGCCGGCGTCGGCCGTTTCCAGCCCGGCGATGATGCGCAGCAGCGTGGTCTTGCCGCAGCCCGAGGGGCCGAGCAGCGCGACGAGTTCGCCCGACTCGACGTTCAGGTTGACGTCGTTCAAGGCCCGGAAGGTGCCGAACTGCTTGCTGATGTTGCGGATTTCGATGCTCATGAAATTCTTTCTTCCTAGGCCGCCGTCGGCCGCTCCGGCGGCAGCTCGGCGATCGCCTTCATCTCGCGCTCGTGGCGCCATTCGATCACCGACTTGATCACCAGCGTCACCAGCGCCAGGATCGCCAGCAGCGAGGCCACCGCGAAGGCGGCCACCGACTGGTATTCGTTGTAGAGCACTTCCACGTGCAGCGGCATGGTGTTGGTCTGGCCGCGGATGTGGCCGATACCACCGACACCGCGCCGAACTCGCCCATGGCGCGCGCATTGCACAGGATCACCCCGTACAGCAGGCCCCACTTGATGTTGGGCAGGGTCACGCGCCAGAAGGTCTGCCAGCCGTTCGCGCCGAGCACGATCGCGGCCTGTTCCTCGTCGGTGCCCTGCGCCTGCATCAGCGGGATCAGCTCGCGCGCGATGAACGGGAAGGTCACGAACACGGTGGCCAGTACGATGCCGGGCACGGCGAAGATGATCTTGATGTCGTGCGCGGCCAGCCACGGGCCGAACCAGCCCTGGGCGCCGAACACCAGCACGTAGATCAGGCCCGCCACCACCGGCGACACCGCGAACGGCAGGTCGATCAGCGTGGTGAGGAAGGCCTTGCCGCGGAACTCGAACTTGGCGATGGCCCAGGCCGCGGCCACGCCGAACACCAGGTTCAGCGGCACCGCGATGGCGGCCGTGATCAGCGTCAGGCGGATCGCGCTCCAGGCATCGGGTTCCTTCAGCGCCTCGAGGTAGGCGTCGAGGCCCTTGCGCAGCGCCTCGGTCGCCACGGCCGCCAGCGGCAGCACGAGGAACAGGAACATGAAGACCAGCGCGAGGCCGATCAGCAGCCAGCGGACCCAGGCGGCCTCGGTGGTGCCGGCCTGGGTGCGGCGAATGACTTTGGACGGTGCGCTCATCTCAACCCCCTGCCCGGCGACGCTGCCATGCCTGCAGGCCGTTGATGACCAGCAGCAGCAGGAACGAAATCACCAGCATCACCAGCGCGACCGCCGTGGCGCCCGCGTAGTCGTACTGCTCGAGCTTGCCGATGATGATCAGCGGCGTGATCTCCGAGATCATCGGCATGTTGCCGGCGATGAAGATCACCGAGCCGTACTCGCCGATCGCGCGCGCGAAGGCCATGGCGAAGCCCGTGAGCAGCGCCGGCGCGATCGAGGGGAAGATCACCTTGGTGAAGGTCTGCAGCCGCGTCGCGCCCAGCGAGGTGGCGGCTTCCTCGAGTTCCTTCTCGGCGTCTTCGAGCACCGGCTGCACCGTGCGCACCACGAAGGGCAGCCCGATGAAGATCAGCGCGATCACCACGCCCGCGGGCGTGAACGCGAGCTTGATGCCGTGCGGCTCGAGGTACTGCCCGACCCAGCCGTTGCCGGCCAGCAGCGCGGTCAGCGAGATGCCGGCCACGGCCGTGGGCAGCGCGAACGGCAGGTCGACCAGCGCATCGACGATGCGCTTGCCCGGGAACTTGTAGCGCACCAGCACCCAGGCCACGAGCAGCCCGAACACCAGGTTCACCAGCGCCGCGAGCAGCGAGGCGCCGAAGGTCAGCCGGTACGAGGCCAGCACGCGCGGCGCGGTCACGGCGACCCAGAACTGGTCCCAGTTCAGCGTGAAGGTCTTGAAGACCAGCGCCGACAGCGGGATCAGCACGATCAGGCAGAGATAGAAGACCGCGAAGCCCAGCGTCATCGAGAAGCCAGGCAGCACGCGCTTGGCGCCACCGCCGCCGACCGCACGCGAAAACGGCGCTGCCGGTGAGGACAGCGCCGAGGAGGTTGCCCCGCTCATTTACCGGGCGCCGGGCGTGTAGAGCTTGTCGAACTGGCCGCCGTCGTTGAAGTGCACCTTCTGCGCTTCGCCGAGGCTGCCGAACAACTCCTGCACCGTGAACAGCTGCAGCGGCTTGAAGGTCGCGGCGTACTTCTTGAGCACGGTCTGCGAACGCGGGCGCAGTGCGTGCTTGGCGGCGATTTCCTGCGCTTCTTCGGAATAGAGCCAGTCGAGGTAGGCCTTGGCGAGTTCGCCGGTGCCCTTCTTGGCGACGGTGCGCTCGACCACGGCCACCGGGTTCTCGGCCACGATGCTGATCGAAGGGTAGACCGAGTCGACCTTGCCGGTGCCGAATTCGCGGTCGATCGAGACCACTTCGGATTCGAAGGTGATCAGCGCGTCGCCGATGTTGCGTTGCAGGAAGGCGGTGGTGGCATCGCGGCCGCCGCGCGCCAGCACCGGCGTGTTCTTGAACAGCTTGCCGACGAACTCGGCCGCCTGGGCGTCGGTGCCGCCCTTCTTCTTGACGTAGCCCCAGGCCGCCAGGTACGCGTAGCGGCCGTTGCCGCCGGTCTTGGGGTTGACGATCACGACCTGCACGCCGGGCTTGACCAGGTCGTCCCAGTCCTTGATGCCCTTGGGATTGCCGTTGCGCACCAGGAACAGCATGGTCGAGGTGGTCGGCGATGCGTTCTCGGGGAATTTCTTGGTCCAGTCCTTGGCGACCACGCCGGCGTTGGCCAGGAAGTCGATGTCGGTCGAGGTGTTCATGGTCACCACGTCGGCATCGAGGCCGTCGGCCACCGCGCGCGCCTGGGCGCTCGAGCCGCCGTGCGACTGGTCGATCTTGACGTCCTTGCCGGTGGCCTTCTTGTAGTGCGCCGTGAAGGCCGCGTTGTAGTCCTTGTAGAACTCGCGCGCCACGTCGTACGAGGCGTTCAGCAGGCCGGTGCCCTGGGCCAGGGCGCTGCTGCCGACGAGTGCGGAGGACGCCAGCGCGAGCACGGCGGCGAAGGTCTTGATTCTGGAAGTCATGTGGTTGCCAAGGTTTCTGAAAAATCACGGCCCGCCGCCCAGGGGGCGGGCTCGTCGGTCAGCGACTGGAGCAGGGCCAGGCCGAGCGGCCATTCCCCGTGCCCCGAGTCGACGTTGATGTGGCCCGCATTCTGCATGCGAACGAACTCGCTGCCCCAGGCGCGCGAGTATGCGCCGGCCAGGCGGATCGGGCAGTACGGGTCGTTGCTGCTGGCCACCACGATGCTGCGGTACGGCAGCGCCGCGTAGGGCACGGGCGCGAAGTCCGACAGCACGGCACGGCGCTCCGGATCGGCCGGCGCCACCAGCAGCGCGCCCTGGATCCGGGCCGCGGCCTCCGCCGGCAGGTGCGCCGTGGCGATGCAGCCCAGGCTGTGCGCCGCGATCACCACCGGCCCCGGCGATTCGAGCACCAGCCGCGCCAGCGTCGACACCCAGGCCTCGCGCCGCGGCGAGGCCCAGTCGTCCTGCTGCACGCGCGCGGCGCCCGGAATGCGCTCCTGCCACAGGCTCTGCCAGTGGCCGGGGCCGGAGTCGCGCCAGCCGGGGACGATGACGATGCGGGTCTGCATGCGAAGGTGGTGGGCCTGGGCCGATGCCGCCGGCTTACTTGTTCGGCTGCGGCGTCAGGCGCAGGTAGGGACGCACCGCCTTGTAGCCCTTGGGGAAGCGCTGGGCGATCTCGGCCGGGTCCTGCAGGCTCGGGATGATGACCACGTCGTCGCCGTCCTTCCAGTTCACGGGCGTCGCCACCTTGTGGCTGTCGGTGAGCTGCAGCGAGTCGATGACGCGCAGGATCTCGTCGAAGTTGCGGCCGGTCGAGGCCGGGTAGGTGATGATGGTGCGGATCGTCTTCTTCGGATCGATGATGAACACGCTGCGCACCGTGGCCGTGGCCGAGGCGTTCGGGTGGATCAGGTCGTACAGGTCCGACACCTTGCGGTCGGCGTCCGCCACGATCGGGAAGTTGACCGTGGTGTTCTGCGTGTCGTTGATGTCGCCGATCCATTCCTTGTGCTTGTCGGCGGGGTCCACGCTCAGCGCGATCGGCTTCACGCCGCGCTTCTGGAATTCGCCCGACAGGGCCGCCGTCTTGCCGAGTTCGGTGGTGCACACGGGCGTGAAGTCGGCCGGGTGCGAGAAGAACACGACCCACGAATCGCCGGCCCATTCATGGAATTTGATCGGGCCTTCGCTGGAATCCTGGGTGAAATCGGGGGCGCTGTCGCCGAGACGGAGGGTTGCCATGGTCGTTCCTTGGATGGAATGGAAGACCTGGATTGTCCGAACCCCGCCAAGGATGCCAAACGAATATCTGATTGTTTGGTTATGACGTTTTTTGCATAACGAGGCGATTCCGCGCCTCGAAATCGGCGTCAGAACATGCGGTGCGCCCCGTGCTCGAGGTGCTCGACCAGGAAATCGATCAGCCGTCGCACCGCCGGCACCAGCGCGCGCCGCGCCGGAAACACCATGTGCGCGACCACCGGCGCCGGCCCCCAGTCGCACAGCACCCGGGTCAGCCGGCCCTCGTTGAGATCGGCGCGGCACATGTAGTCGGGCAACAGCGTCGCGCCCACGCCGCCGAGCACCGCGTACTGCAGGGTGGCGAGGTCGTCGGCCACGTAGCGCGGCGTATGGGAATGCACATGGATCCGGCCCTTGGGGCCCTCGAGCCGCCATTCGCTGCGCCCCTCTCCGTTGACCGACATCGCCGCGGTCGGCAGCTTCACGAGGTCGTCCGGCCCCTCGATCGGGCCGAGCCGCCGCATGAGCTCGGGCGTGGCTACCAGCACGCCGCGGCTGGTGCCGAAAGTGCGGGCGACAAGGGTTGCGCTGTCCTCGATCTGGGGCCGCACGCGCAGCGCGATGTCGATGCCCTCCTCGATCAGGTCGACCGGCCGGTTGATCACCCGCATGTCGATGCGCACCGCCGGATAGCGCTCGAGGAAGGTCGGCAGCACCTGCGCCAGCCCGCTGTGCGAGATCGTGACCGGGCAGCTGAGCCGCACCAGCCCGCTGGGCTCGGTCTGCACCTGGGCCACCGCCTCGGAGGCCGCGCGCGCCGCGTCGCGCACCGAGGCCGCGTGGCGCAGGTAGATCTCGCCGGCCGGCGTGAGCGACAGCCGCCGCGTGCTGCGCTGCATCAGCTGCACGCCCAGTTGCTCCTCGAGCTCGGCCACGCGCCGCGACAGCCGCGACTTCGGAATGCCCAGCGCCCGGCTCGCGGCCGCGAAGCCCCCGCGCTCGGCCACTTCGGCGAAGAACACCATGTCGTTGAGGTCCTGCATGGCTTTACTGTCCTGTTTTTGAAACGATGTGGCTTATTTTTACCTACTTATCACCCACTCGCACCAAAAATAGAATTCTGACCACGCCGGCCACTTTTGAGCGCCGACATCGAAAGAAAGAAAGCGATCAACACCATGAAGCTGCTCCACATCGACTCCAGCATCCTCAGCGGCAACTCCACCTCGCGCCTGCTGACGGCCGAAACCGTGGCCGCCTGGCGCGCCGCCCATCCCGACACCACGGTCGAGTACCTCGACCTGGCGGTCGACACCCCCTCCCACTTCAGCGCCGACGCGCTCGGCATCAAGACCGGCGTGCAGGCCCAGCCGACCGAAGCCCAGCAGCGCGAGAACGCGCTGTCCGAGAAGCTGGTGAGCCAGTTCCTCGCCGCCGACGTGGTGGTCGTGGGCGCCCCGCTCTACAACTTCACCATCCCGAGCCAGCTCAAGGCCTGGATCGACCGCCTCGCGCAGGCCGGCCGCACCTTCAAGTACACCGACAAGGGCCCGGTCGGCCTGGCCGGCGGCAAGACCGTGATCGTGGCCTCGAGCCGCGGCGGCATCTACTCGACCACCGAAGGCGGCCAGGCCACCGAGCACCAGGAGAGTTACCTGAAGGTGATCTTCGGTTTCTTCGGCATCACCGACGTGCGCTTCGTGCGCGCCGAAGGACTCGGCATGGGCGACGCGGTCAAGAACGCCGCGCTGGCCTCGGCCCGCGGCGACATCGGCACGGCGACTGCCGAAGCCGCCAACCAGAGCGTCGCGGCCCTCGCGGCCTGATGACGGCGCGCCGTTCGCGGCGCTTCCGAACGACGAGCCGGCCGACGTGCCGGCTTTTTCGTGGGCGACATCCCGGCTGACATAGACGCTTCGGCCAATGGCTGGCGCATGGCGCGCTCGACAGAATCGCCGCATGCCCGCAGCCCGCCTTCCGGCTTCCCGCATCCCTCTTCTTCCCGCGACCGAGCCCATGGCGGCGGTCGCGCTGCTCGCGCTCTGTCTCGCCGCCTGGGCCGCGGGTCTGGCCGGCGGCTTCCAGTACGACGACCTGTCCAACATCGTGCTCGATCCGGCCACGGCCGGCGGCGAAGCCCTGCGCGAGCGGCTGGCCAACGGCTTCCGGCCGCTGCTTCGGTTGAGCTACGTCGCCGACCATGCGCTGTGGGGCTTCGACGGCACCGGCTTCCTCGCGACCAACCTCGCGCTGCACGCGGCCACCGTGCTCGCCGTGTGGCGGCTGGCCCTCGGCCGGCTGGCCGATCCGCTGGCGGCCTTCCTGGCCGCCGCGCTGTTCGCGCTGCAGCCCGCGCACGCGGCGGTGGTGAGCTTCGCGAGCGGGCGCTCCACCGGGCTGATGACGCTGGGGCTGGTGCTGGCGCTGCTGGCCCATGAACATGCGTGGCGCGAGGGCCTGGTCCGCGCGCGCCGCGCCGTCTTCGAGGCGCTGTCGCTCGTCGCCTTCGCGCTCGCGGTGTCGGCCAAGGAAGTGGCGCTGATCTATCCGCTGATGCTGATGGTGTGGGAGTCCACCCGACCCAGCGCCACGGCCGGCCGCATCGTGCGGCGCATGACCGGGCCCGCATTCGCCGCGCTCGCCGGTGCCGCGCTGCTCTGGACCTTCGGCCCCCGGCTGCGCGAACTGGCCGGCTACTCGCTCGCGCTGGCCGATCCGCTCGAGGCCCTGGCCCGACATGCCGCCGCACTGCCGCTGTCGCTGGCGCTGTGGCTGCGGCCCTGGGCGCTGTCGGTCGAGCATCCGGCGCCGAGCGCTGATGCGATGCTGCCGGGCGCGCTCGCGCTCGTAGGTCTGCTGCTCGCCGCGCTCGCGCTGCGCCGGCGCTGGCCGCTGGCGACGCTCGGACTGCTGTGGCCACTGGCCATGCTCGCGCCGACCCACACGCTGATCGCGCGGCTCGACTGGGTCGTGGAAAAGCCGCTGTACCCCGCGTGGATCGGTCCCGCACTGGCGCTGGGCGCCGTGCTCGCGACCTGGCTGCGCCGACCCGGTCGCGCAGTTCCGGGCCTGGTCCTGCTGGCGGCACTCGCGGCCACCTGCGCCTGGCGCGCCGCCACCTGGGCCGACCCGGCCGCGCTCTGGCGCGAGGCCACCGAACGCGCGCCGCAGTCGGCCCGCGCCTGGCACAACCGCGCGCTGGCCGAATCCGCCGCGGGCCGCGATGCCGAGGCACGCCGAAGCATCGACATGGCCCTTGCGCTCGATGCCGACGCACCGCGCACCCAGGCGCTGGCGCTCGCGATCTCGCTGGCGGCCGACGAGGCGCCGTCCCCGAACGTCCCTTCCAGGAGCCCCTCACCGTGAAGCTGCCTCCACGCCCCTCGCGCGCGCTGGCCGCGCTGGCGCTCGCGCTCGGCTGCGCCGCCGCACAGGCCGCGCCCGATTGCGACCGCTGCCAGGACCTGCCGCGGCTGTACCGCGAAATGCTCGAGCAGGAGTTCCTGCGCGCCAAGTTCCAGACCTGGATCTCCCAGGCCTACTACCCCCTGAGCATCGATGCGATGCAGACACAGGCCACCAGCGCGCTCACCGCGGCCATGCAAGGCAACCTGTACGGCGTGCTCGCGCCGCCGGCCAGCGACGCCGGCACGGCCGGGGCCGCGGCGCCGTCATTCGGCACGGTGATCAGCGGCGGCAGCTGCCAGCTGGTGGAGTACGTTCCGCGCCCGGGCCAGTCGCCGACCACGCGACCGGTGACCGAGCAGCAGATCCGGCAGAAGCTGTGCAAACCGCTGGCCGAATTCACCATCGAGCACGAGAACACGCACATCAAGGCCTGCACGGCCGCCTACAAGGCCGGCGACAAGTCGGTCGAGTCGGTCGAATGGTTCGTGCAGAGCGACGCCAAGGCCTACGACGCCGGCGTGCGCGTGCTGCGCGACCATATCGCCGCGCTGGCGCGCAAATGCCAGTGGGCCGGCTCGACCAACGTGCGCAAGCCCGACAACAGCATGGTGGTGCCGACGCCCGAGGAGATCGTCACGCTGACGAAGAACGTGAAGGCCAAGGGCAGCGCGATGCGCCGCGCCACGCAGTGAGCCCCCTCCGGAGTCATCGCCATGAACGAAGCCCTGTTGCTGAGCGCCGCGCTGCTGATCGGCGGCCCGCGCACCGAGATCCCGCCCGAGCAGGTGCTGCCGCGCTTCGAGGCCCAGTGCGTCGATGGCCGCTGGAACGCCGCCTGCCCCGGCCTGCGCGCCGAACTCGAACTGTCGCTCTACGGCGAACTGCAGGCGCTGCAGTCGCGCGGCGAGATCGACCGCGAGGTGCTGCGCAGCGCCGCGCGCGCCCGCTTCCCCCATGCTGGCCGAGATGGGCTTGCGCAGGCTCGGCAAGATCGGCTCGCCCGAGGACCGCGAGGCGGTGCTGGCCGCGCTCGACCACACCGCGCCCGGTGTGCGGGCGATCGCGCGCCAGATGCTCGAGGTGCAGGACGACCGCTTCCGCAAGGGCCTGGGACCGTGGATGCGCGCCGGCCAGCGCAACGGCTTCGGCGCGCTGGTGCCCGACGAGCAGCCCGATGCCACGCGGCTGGGCCTGGCCAGCGCCGTCGGCGCGAAGGATGCGGCCACGCTGCGCTGGCGCCCGTTCGCGAGCGACGCGCGCGAGGGCCGCGTGGTCTTCACCACGCGACTGTCGCCCGAGCAGGTGCTGCAGCTGGTGGCCAAGGGCCAGAAGACCTTCGACGGCTCGCAGGTGCCCGGCCGCAAGCAGCAGGAGGCGGCGATGAAATCGATGGATTCGATCAAGCAGGAATTGCAGGCCGCGGCGGCACGCGGCGACCTCAAGGCGCTGCAGGAACTCTCGCAGCGCGTGAACCAGCAGATGCAGGCGGTGGCGCCGCCGCCCGGCGCGACCTCGCTGCGCGCGGTGGCCGAGTTCGCTGCCGCGCCGGCGCAGGTGCGCTACGTGCAGTTGAACGCGCCCCTGCCGCCGAGGATCGACAAGGACGGCAAGGCGGGCAAGGTCGCCACCCGGCCGGTCACGGCCGCCGTGGCCCGCGACGAGGCCTTCGGCGGCGAGACCGTGCTGGTGATCCTCTATTGAACCTGCGTGCGGACCGTGCTCAGGCCGCCTTGTGGCTCTTGATCCAGCCCACGTACTTGTCCATCCAGCCCTGCAGGAACTTCTTCGAGGCTTCGTTGCCGATGTGGCCCTTGTCGTCGAACAGGTCGTCCTTGTTCTGCAGGAACACCTCGGGCGCGCCGAGCGTGGGCACGTCGAGGTAGGCCAGCACGTTGCGCAGGTGTTGCTGCGCCAGCGCGGTGCCGATGGCGCCGACCGAGATGCCGACCACGCCGGCCGGCTTGCCGGCCCAGGCGCTCTGGCCGTAGGGGCGCGAGGCATGGTCGATCGCGTTCTTCAGCACGCCGGGCACCGAGCGGTTGTATTCGGGCGTGACGAACAGCAGGCCGTCGGCCGCCGCGATCTCGGTCTTCAGGCGCTTGACCGACGCGGCCTGGTTGCCGTCCTCGTCCTGGTTGTACAGCGGCAGGTCGTCGATGCGCACGTGCTCGAAGGTGAAGTCCTCGGGCGCCAGCTTGGCCAGCGCGAGCGCCAGTTTCTGGTTGAACGAGTCCTTGCGCAGGCTGCCGACGATGACGGCGATCCGGGTCTGGGCCATGGGTGAAGCTCCTTGAATGAGAGAGTCGTAGTGAGGGTGTCGAATGACGCTGGCGATTATGCGAAGCGTTCAAGACCTTTTCCGGAAAAGTTCTTGGCCTCGGCGCCCTCGGTGCGCGCCCGCCGCAGCCAGGCGTTCGCCAGCCGGTCGAGCCCGCTGCACAGCAGCCAGTAGATCGCGCCCACCAGCATGAAGATCTCGGCCGGATAGACCATGGTGCGCGCATTCACCTGCGCGGCCACGAACGACAGCTCGCCCACGCCGACGATGTAGGCCAGCGAGCTGTCCTTCACCAGCGTGACCCACTGGTTGACGAACGAGGGCAGCATCATGCGCAGCGCCTGCGGCAGCACGATGACGCGCAAGGTGCCCCAGCGCGTGAGCCCGAGCGACAGCCCCGCCGCCCATTGCCCGGCCCCCACGCCGCGGATGCCCGCGTGCACCGCATGCGCGAGGTAGGCGCCGCCCACCAGCGACAGCGCGCACATCACCGACAGCACGCCCGGCACGCTGACGCCGAAGGCGAAGGGCAGCAGGAAGTAGGTCCAGAAGATCAGCATCAGCACCGGGATCGCACGCAGAAAGCCCAGCACCAGCACGAGCAGCGCCTTGAGGCCGCCGCGCGCCGTGACGAGCCCGATGCCCCCGGCCAGCCCCAGCAGCGCCGAGGCCACCGCCGAGCCGGCGCTCAGCAGCAGCGTGAGCGCGGCGCCGCCCAACGGCCCCTGCGGAAACGCGCCCCACAGCAGGTACGGCAGGCTGTCCCACAGCGTCTCGAACACCGTCATGCCGCCCTCGCCTGCCGCCGCGCGGCCCAGGCCGCCAGCAGCTCGATCGCGCCGATGGTCGCGATGTAGAGCAAGGTCGCGATGCCGAAGGCCTGGAAGGTCTTGAAGGTCTCGGCCTCGACTTGCCGCGAGGCATAGGACAGCTCGACCAGCCCGACCGCCATCGCGAGCGAGGTGTTCTTGACGATGTTCATGTACTGGCCCAGGAGCGGCGGCAGCGCGATGCGCAGCGCCTGCGGCAGCACTACCTGCGCCAGTACCTGGGCGCGCGTGAAGCCCAGTGCCGACGCGGCCAGCGTCTGGCCCACGGGCACGCCGCGGATGCCCGAGCGGATGTCCTCGCCCACGTAGGCGGCCGCGTAGAGCGTGAGCCCGACGAGCGCCGACAGCAGCTCGAACGACAGCACGTGGCCCGCGTAGAGCCATTCGCGCGCGGCCTCGGGCAGCACCGAGGGCGCGCCGAAGTACCAGAAGAAGAGCTGCACCAACAGCGGCGTGTTGCGGAACAGCGAGACATAGGCCGCGGTGGCGCGCCGCAGCGCGGGCCGGTCCGAGGAACGGCCGGCCGCGACCGCCACGCCCAGCACCGTGGCCCCGGCCACCACCAGCAGCGAACTCCACATCGTCGTCAGCCAGCCGTCGAGCAGCCAGCCCAGGTAGCGCGGCGCGAGCAGCTGCTCGCGCAGGAGATCGATCAAGGCCGTGGCGCCTTCAGCGCGAGGCCACGCGCTGGTCGCCGATCTTCAGCAGGCGCGGCAGCGGCGCCTTGCTGTTCGGGCCGAACCAGGTGTCGTAGATCGCCAGCGCGCGGCCGTTCTTCTCGCTCTCGGCCAGCCAAGTGTTGAGCGCCTCGAGCAGCCGCGTTTCGCCCTTCGGCACGGCCGCGCCCAGGTACTCCTTCGAGACCGTGATCGCCGGGATCTCGTACTTCTCCTTGTCGGGCAGCGCGTTCCACTGCGCCGTGAGCTTCACGCCGTCGTTAGTGATGGCCTGCACATTGCCGTTGCGCAGCGCGGCCAGCGCGAACGGCGAATCGTCGTAGAGCACGACCTTGGCCTCGGGGTAGTTCTTGCGCAGGTTCGATTCCATCGTCGTGCCCTTCTCGGTGCCGATGCGGATCTCGTTGATCTGCGCCACGTCCTTCAGCAGGCCCTTCTTCGCAAGGAATTGCTGGCCGACCAGGAAGTACGGCGTGGTGAAGTCCACCGCCTTGGCGCGCTCGTCGGTGATGGTGAAGCTCGCGAACACCACGTCGGCCTTGCCCGAGGTCAGCAGCGGGATGCGGTTGGCGGGGTTGGTCGGCACCAGCTCGATCTTCACGCCCAGGCTTTTCGCGAACTCGGTCGCGAGGTCGATGTCGTGGCCCACCTGCTTCTTGCTGGCCGGGTCGATGTAGCCGAACGGGGGATTGCCGTCGAAGGCGGCCACGCGCAGGACGCCGGCCTTCCTCACGTCGTCGAGCCGGTCGGCCCAGGCGGCGCTGGCCAGGGTGAAGGAGCCGATGGCCAGTGCCAGGCTCGAGAGAATGAATGTGCTGCGGGTCATGCCTGCTCTTCGGAATGAAAAGCCGCGACTCTAGGCAGCGCGCGCGTCCCTTCCAACGAAGCAATTTCCGCTTGCATATGCCCCGCGGAGTTGCGCATGAGCTCATGCGAAAAGCTTCGTCGCGCGATGCGCGCGCGGCCCCTAGAGTCGCCGGCCTTCCCGCTCACTTCTCCCACCGCGCCGCGCGCGGCATCGCCATGAACACTCCCCGTTTCTCCTCCTCCGCTCTCTCGCGGCGCCTCGTGCTTCGCGCCGGCGCCGGTGCCGCCATCGCCGCGGCCGCCACGCCGCTGTTCGCGCAGACCCGTGCCAAGACCCTGCGCATCGGCTATCAGAAGTTCAACACGCTCAACATCCTCAAGGGCACGGGCCGGCTCGAGCAGGCGCTCGCGAGCGCGGGCGTGAAGGTGGAATGGGCCGAGTTCCTCGGCGGTGCACAGCTGTCGGAGGCGCTGGCCGCCGGCGCCATCGACTTCGGCCATGCCTCCGACGGCATCGGCGTGTTCCAGCAGGCCAGCGGCAAGGGCCTGGTCTATCTCGCGGCCGAGAGCCCCTACCCCGGCGGCGTCGGCTTCCTGGTGCCGCGCGACTCGCCGATCCGCTCCGTGCGCGACCTCAAGGGCAAGAAGGTGGTCACGGGCCGCGGCTACAACACGCAGTACGTGCTGATCCGCGCGCTCGAGGCCGCGGGCCTGCGCTACGAGGACATCGAGCCGGTCTACATCGTCACCGCCTCCGACACCGTGGCCGCCTACCAGTCGGGCAGCGTGGCGGCCATCGGCCTGTGGGACCCGTTCCTGGCCGGTGCGCAGCAGGCCACCGAATCGCGCCTGCTGTTCGACGGCACCGGCCTCAGCGGCAACCGCACCTACCACTTCGCGCAGCCCGAGTTCGCGCGCGCCAATGCCGATCTGCTGCGCACCGTGTTCGCCGAGCTGCGCAAGGCCAACGACTGGGCCCAGGCCCATCCGGCCGAGGTGGTGGCCACCCTGGCGCCGCAGCTCAAGGTCGAGCCCAAGGTGCTGGCGCTGGCGACCGAACGGCGTCAATATGGCGTGGTCGCGCTCACGCCGGCCATCGCACGCGAACAGCAGGGCCTGGCCGACGTGTTCGCGCAGCTCAAGCTCATTCCCAAACCGATCGAGGTGAAGGACGCCTTCCTGGACCTGAACCTCGTCTGACACCGCTGCCCTCTTGACTTCCAGCTTCCACCACGACGTCATCGTCATCGGCCTCGGCGCACTCGGCGCCGCCACGCTCCACCAGCTCTCGCAACGCGGCGCGCGCGTGCTCGGCATCGACCAGTTCGCGCCGCCGCACGAGCTCGGCTCCTCGCACGGCGATTCGCGCATCACGCGGCTCGCGATCGGCGAAGGCGACGAGTGCGTGCCCTTCGTGCAGCGCTCGCACGCCATCTGGCGCGAACTCGAGGCGCGCACCGGCCGCTCGCTGATGACCACCACCGGCGGCCTGGTGCTGGCACCGCAGGGCCGCGTGGCCGAGCACCACGGCAAGCCCGACTTCGTGCGCCGCACCATCGCCTGCGCCGAGCGCTTCGGCATCGCGCACGAGGTGCTCGACGCGGCCGGCATCCGCGCGCGCTTCCCGCAGTTCCAGCTGCAGGGCGACGAGATCGGCTACCACGAGCGCGAGGCCGGCTTCGTGCGGCCCGAGGCGGCGATCGAGGCCCAGCTCGCGGTGGCGCGCGCCGCGGGCGCGCAGATCCGCACCGGCGAGAAGGTGCTGGCCGTCGAGCCCGTAGGGGAACGGCGACACCGTGCGCGTGCGCACCGAAAGCGCGAGCTTCGAGGCCGGGCGCGTCGTGGTCGCGGCCGGTGCCTGGCTGCCCGAGTTCCTGGGCCGGCAGGCACGCGCCGACTGGCAGCGCGACTTCTCCGTGCACCGCCAGGTCATGCACTGGTTCGACACCGGCGCGGCCGCCGCCGACTTCGCGCCCGGCCGCTTCCCGGTCTTCATCTGGATGTTCGGCGACGGCCCCGAGGACTACATGTACGGCTTTCCGTCCTCCGACCCCGCGCAGCCCGCGCTCAAGGTCGCGACCGAGCAGTACGTGGAAGCCACCACGCCCGACGCCATCGACCGCAGCGTGCGGCCCGAGGAGAGCGCCGCGATGTTCCGCGAGCGCGTGGCCGGGCGCTTCCCGCAGATCGAGGGCCGCGCCCTCAAGGCCCGCGCCTGCATGTACACCGTGACGCCCGACCGCCGCTTCGTCATCGATGCGCTCGACGGCCTGCCCGGCGTGCTGGTGGTCTCGGCCTGCTCGGGCCATGGCTTCAAGCATTCGGCCGGCCTCGGCGACGCCATCGCCGATCATGTGCTGGGGCGCGCGAGCACGCTCGACCTCTCGCCCTTTGCCCGCCGGCGGCTGCAGGAGAAGCCCGCGGCGTAGAGCAGCCTCGCGCGATCTTCGGCATCATCGCCGCCGGTTCTTTGTCTGATTCAGGAGCAAGCGCGATGAGATTTCTGGTGGTGGGTGCCGGCGCACTCGGTGGTTATTTCGGTGGCCGCCTGCTGGCGGCGGGACGCGACGTCACTTTCCTGCTGCGCGCGCGGCGCGCGGCGCAGATCGCGGCCACCGGCCTCGTGATCCAGAGCCCGCAGGGCAACCTGCACATTCCCTCGCCGCCCCACGTGTCGGCCGAGAACATCGGCGGCCCCTACGACGTGGTCGTGGTCGGCAGCAAGGCCTACGACCTGGCCTCGACCATGGACTCGTTCGCGCCCGCCGTCGGCCCCGAGACGATGATCCTGCCGCTGCTCAACGGCATGCAGCACATCGACGCCCTGGTCGAGCGCTTCGGCGAGGCGCGCGTGCTCGGCGGCCTGTGCCTGATCTCGGCCACGCTCGACGACGAGGGCCGCGTGCTGCACCTCAACGATTCGCACGGCCTCACCTACGGCGACCGCGCCGGCGGCATCCCGCCGCGCATCCAGGCGATCCAGCAGCAGTTCGAGGGCGCCGGCTTCGAGGCCAAGGCCAGCGACAACGTGCTGCAGGACATGTGGGAGAAGTGGGTCTTCATCGCCTCGATCGCCGGCCTCACCAGCCTGATGCGCGGCTCCATCGGCGACGTGGTCGCCGCCGGCGGCCAGGACGTGGCGCTGGCCCTGTTCGACGAATGCGCCGCCATCGCCGCCCACAACGGCTTCGCGGTGCGCCCCGGCGCCATCGAGCGCGGCCATGCCTTCATGACCGCGGCCGGCTCGCCGATCACAGCCTCGATGTACAAGGACCTCGCGCGCGGCGGCGCCGTCGAGGCCGACCACATCCTCGGCGACCTGCTGAGCCGCGCAACGCAGCCCGCGCCCGCCGTGCCCTCGGTGCTGCGCATCGCCTATGTGCACCTCAAGGCCTACGAGGTGCAGCGCGCTCGCGCGCAGGCTGCGGCGAACTGAGCCTTTGGCCGGCGCGCGCGGAGTATCTATTCACGAATCCATTCAGCTTCCCGGGTTTCCCAAGCGAAAACCCGCGTGAAGCCGCGCGATTTATCTATTCACCTTGCTATTCACGGGGGCGCCCCGCTGAATGGCAAAAGCGAGCGTGCCCGCCCCGTCAATCCGACTTGAGAATCGTCTCCCCCTTCAACATCCCCATGTCCCGGATGTTGTCGCGGTGCCGCTTCCACCCGGCCCAGGTGCGGCGCGGGTGCATCGCCGAGATGAAGTAGTACAGCGCCTTGAACATGCGCAGCGCGCCCCAGAACGGCGTGCCGCGGTAGATGTCGCCGGCCAGCAGCGACATCAGGCCCTCCTTCACGCGGAAGGGGTTGCCCGGGTACATGAACATCTCGCGGATCGTCGGGTTGGTCACGCGGTAGATGAACCACGAGTACTCGCGCGGGCCCTTGCGCATCATGGCCTCGAAGTCGGCGCGCGCGCCCGCGTACTCCATCGGGCGGTCGAGCGCCTTGGCCACGGCCTCGGCGCCGTCGAAGGCGCTGTGCATCGCGAGGTAGACGCCCGAGGAGAACATCGGGTCGATGAAGGTGAAGGCGTCGCCGAGCATCAGGTAGCGGTCGCCGGTGGCGTGGGTGCTCGAGTACGAGAAGTTGCCGGTGGCATGCACAGCGTCGTCGACCAGCTCGGCGTCCTTCAGCCGCTCGACCAGCACCGGGCACAGCGCGATGGTGTCGTAGAAGAAGTCCTTGAGCGGCTTCTCGCGCGACTTCAGGTAGTAGGGCCAGCAGACCGCGCCCACGCTGGTGGTGCCGTCGGCCAGCGGGATGAACCAGAACCAGCCGTGCGGAAACCAGCAGATGCTGATGTTGCCTTCCTTGCGGCCCTCGAGCCGCTTGGCGTTGCGGAAATGGCCGAACAGCGCGGTGCTGTTGTGCTCGGGGTTCTTCTGCTTGCAGCGGAACTGGTTGGCCAGCAGGGTGTCGCGGCCGGTCGCATCGACCACGAAGCGCGCGCGCCAGCTGCGGCGCTCACCGTCGTCCATCTGGGCACGCACCGTGGCGCCGTCGGCGTCGAAGCGCACGTCGCGCACCTTGCAGCCCTCGAGCGCCTCGGCGCCGCGCGCCGCCGCGTTGCGGAACAGGATCTCGTCGAGGTCGGAGCGGCGCACCTGCCAGGCCGAGTCCAGCGACTTGTCCCAGCCCTCGGCGAAATCGACGTAGCTGCGGTGCTCGTGGTCGGGCGAGACGAACTCGATGCCGAACTTCGGCATGCCGATCTTCTCGACCTGGTCGCGCACGCCGAGCTTGTCGAACAGCTCGACGTTGCCCGGCAGCAGCGATTCGCCGATGTGGAAGCGCGGATGGTGCTCCTTCTCGAGCAGCACCACCTTGCGGCCTTGCCTGGCGAGCAGCGCGGCGATGGTGGAACCGGCGGGACCGCCGCCCACGACGAGCACGTCGCAGGATTCATCGGTGGCCGGGGAGGCGGAAGCGGAGGCGGAGGCGGAGGCGGGAGACTGGGACATGCGAGGGGCGGCTGCGTTGTCGACGACCGCAAAGCATAGCCTGTGCGTCGCGGACTCCGCAAAGTCGGCTAAGCGGCGGCGGCCGCCCGGCGGCACACTGCGGGGCATGACCGCGCCCCGCGCCGAACACGACTACCGCGAACGCGTCGCGCGCGCCGTCGCCGCCATCGTGGCCGACCCGATGGCCGACCACCGGCTCGAGGACCTGGCGGCGCTCGCGCATTTCTCGCCCTTCCACTTCCACCGCATCTACCAGAGCATCGCGGGCGAGACCGTGGCGGCCACGGTGCGGCGCGTGCGCCTCGCCATGGCCACGCGGCTGCTGGCGCGCGGCGGCCAGAGCGTCACGGGCGTGGCACTGGCCGTGGGCTACCAGAGCCCGCAGGCCTTCACGCGCGCCTTCGGGCAGTTCACCGGGCAGTCGCCGCGCGAATTCCAGCAGCAGATGCACGCGGTGGTGCTCGATGCGATGCCCGCGGCGCGGGACCGGAGCGACGAGGCGCCGCCCGCCGTGCGGATCGTCGAGCGCCCGGCGCAGCCGGTGCATGCGCTGCGCCACCACGGGCCGGCCTCCACCATCCCGCACACGCACCGGCGGCTGCGCGCCCGGCTGGGCCCGCGCCGCGTATCGGGCTGGTTCGGCATCTCCTGCGGCAATCCCGACGCGCGGCCGGACTTCCGCTACTACGTGGCGGCGGCCTCGCCCGATCCCTGGCCGGCCGACGACGCGGAGATCGAGGCCTTCGACATGCCGGGCGGCCTCTATGCGGTGCACACCCTCGCGGGCCCCTACTCGCGCATCAACGCCGCCGTCTACGCGCTCTACGCACGCTGGCTGCCCGGCAGCGGCTACGAGCCCGACGACCGGCCCACGCTCGAGCACTACCTGAACTCGCCGCGCCAGGTCGCGCAGGCCGCGCTGCGCACCGACCTGCTGATTCCGATCCGTCCCGCCGGCCGACCCCGGCCTTCATCCCCGCCATGAACCCTCTTCGCTTCCTTCTTCCGATCGCGCTCGGACTGTGGGTGGCCTGCACCCAGGCCGCCGGCTTCAGCACCCTCGAGATACCGGCCGATGCCGACGGCCCGGCGCTGCGCGGCGCGGTGTGGACGCCCTGCGCCGCGCCCGACGGCCAGATCCAGCTCGAGCGCAACACGCTGCCCGGCGTGCGCGACTGCCCGATCGCGGGCGACCGGCTGCCGCTGGTGGTGCTGTCGCACGGCTACGGCGGCTCCTTCCTCGGCCATCACGACACGGCCGAAGCGCTCGCGAACGCGGGTTTCGTGGTCGCCGCGATCAACCACTCGGACGACAACTTCCGCATCCGCGGCGGCCCGGAAGACAGCATCGTGGCGCTCGCGACGCGCACCACCGATATCCGCCGCCTGGTCGACCACATGCTCGCGCGCTGGCCCGCGCATGCGAAGCTCGCGGCCGACAAGGTCGGCTTCTACGGTTTCTCGCGCGGCGGCTACACGGGCCTGGTGCTGATCGGCGCGCGGCCCGATTTCGAGAAGCTGCCGCCGCTGCCCGGCTCGCCCTGTACCGCGGCGCCGCAGGGCTCGGCCTGCACGGCCATGCGGCAGCGCTTTCGCGCGCTGCTCGCGGCACCGCTGGCGCACGACGAACGCATCAAGGCCGCGGTGATCGCGGATCCGCTCAGCACGCTGTTCGATGCCGAGGGCCTGAAACGGGTGAAGGTGCCGGTGCAGCTGTGGGCCTCGGCCCATGGCGGCGATGGCGTCACGCCCGACAACGTCGCGGCCGTGCGACGCAACCTGCCGACGGCACCCGACTGGCGCGTGGCCGACAAGGCCGGCCACTTCGGCTTTCTCGCGCCCTGCTCCGCCGCGCAGCTCGCGGCGAGTCCGGAGATCTGCCGCGACGGCCCGGGCTTCGACCGCACGGCTTTCCATGCGGCCTTCAACGCCGAGGTGCTGGCCTTCTTCAGGCAGCACCTCGGATCGTCGAGCTAGCCCGCGCGCCGCTGGCCCGCGAGCCGCCGCACCACCGCCACGAGCCGGTCGATCTCGTCGAAGGTGTTGTAGAAGGCCAGCGAGGGCCGCACCGTGGTCTCGACGCCGAAGCGGCGCAGGATCGGCTGCGCGCAATGGTGGCCGGTGCGCACCGCGATGCCTTCCTCGTTGAGCGCATGGCCCACCTCCTCGGTGCTGTAGCCGTCGAGCACGAAGGACATCACGCTGGCCTTGTCGGCCGCGGTGCCGATCAGCCGCACACCGGGAATCGCGCCGAGCTGCGCCATGCCGTAGACCAGCAGGTCGTGCTCGTAGCGCGCGATGTTCTCGATGCCGACCTTGTTGACGTAGTCGATCGCCGCGCCGAGGCCCACCGCGTCGGCGATGTTGCCGGTGCCGGCCTCGAACTTGTTCGGGATCGGCTGGAACACGGTCTTCTCGAAGGTCACGTCGGCGATCATGTTGCCGCCGCCCTGCCACGGCGGCATGTCCTCGAGCACCTCGCGCTTGCCCCACACCACGCCGATGCCGGTCGGGCCGAACACCTTGTGGCCCGAGAACACGAAGAAGTCGGCGCCGATGTCCTGCACGTCCACGCGCATGTGAGAGACCGACTGCGCGCCGTCGACCAGCGCCTTCGCACCCGCGCGGTGCGCGAGTTCCACGATCTCCTTCACCGGCACCACGGTGCCGAGCGCGTTCGACACCTGGGTGACGGCGACGATCTTCGTGCGGTCGTTGAGCAGCTTGCGGTACTCGTCGAGCAGCACCTGGCCCGAGTCGTCGACCGGGATCACGCGCAGCTTCGCGCCCTTGGCGGCGGCGAGCTGCTGCCACGGCACGATGTTGGCGTGGTGCTCGAGGTTCGAGACGATGATCTCGTCGCCCTCGCCAACGTGCTGGCCGCCCCAGCTCTTGGCCACCAGGTTGATGGCCTCGGTGGTGCCGCGCACGAAGATCACCTCCTCCACCTCGGGCGCGTTGATGAACCGGCGCACGCGCTCCCGCGCGCCTTCGTAGGCGTCGGTGGCGCGCGCGGCCAGCTCATGCGCCGCGCGGTGGATGTTCGAGTTCTCGTGTTCGTAGAAATAGGCGATGCGGTCGATCACCGACTGCGGCTTGTGCGTGGTGGCCGCGTTGTCGAACCACACGAGTTGCTTGCCGTTCACGCGCTCCTGCAGGATCGGGAAGTCGCGCCGCACGGCGTTGACGTCGAACGGCGGATGCTGGCCGCTGCCGGCCAGCGGCACCGCCTCGGGCCCGCGCGGATCGGCCTTAGCCGGCGTGACGAAGCCGCTGGGCAGCCGCACCGCGTCGACGAAGTAGAACTGCGCGTCGCGACCATTGACAGGCGCGGGCGGTGCCGACGGTGGCGCGGCGGGCTCGCGCGACACGGCCAGCGCCGCGAGGTCGGCGAAGGGATCGTGCACCGCGAAGCCGCCGGCACCGGCCGGCTGGCCATGGCTGCCGCCGAGGAAGTAGTACGGCGAGGCGGCGCTCGACGCGGCCTGCGAGGGCTGCACCGGCGGCACGCCGAGCACGTGGCCGCCCGAGCGCGGCTCGAAGGCCGGCGCCACCGACAGCACCGTGTCGGGCACGCCGTTGCCGGCCACCGCATGCGGCAGCAGCGCGGGTGCGCGGTTCGCGAGCGAAGGCAGTTGCGTGGGCGAGGCCGGCAGCAGGTTGGTGCCCGGCACCTGCCCCTGCGGGATCGGCGTGCCCGGCACGCTGGGCCCGAAGCCGGCCGGGCTCACGAGCGGCGAACCCGGCGGCGCGATGTTGGCGGGGAACTGCGCGCCCGGCACCAGCCCGCTGGCAGCCCCCGGCAGTGAAGTCGGCGGCGTGCCCGGCAGCGCGGCGAACATCGCGCTCGCCATGCGCGCCAGCAGCGCCGGATCGAACGGCGCTTCGGCGGACGACGGCACCGAAGGCAGGCCGCCTGGAGTCAGTGGGGAGCTCACCGCGGCTTACTTGTAGGTGTCGGGATAGTCGTGGTACTTGGCGATCTCGACGTCGTCGAGCACCGCGAGCGCGTCGGTGGTCAGCACCGCGAGCGAGCAGTACAGCGAGATCAGGTACGACGCGATCGCGTGGTTGTTGATGCCCATGAAGCGCACCGACAGGCCCGGGCTCTGTTCGCCCGCGAGGCCCGGCTGGAACAGGCCGACCACGCCCTGGCGCTTGTCGCCCACGCGCAGCAGCAGGATCTTGCTCTTGCCGTCGGCCACCGGCACCTTGTTCGACGGGATCAGCGGAATGCCGCGCCAGGTGATGAACTGCGAACCGAACAGGCTCACGGTCGGCGGCGGCGTACCGCGGCGCGTGGCCTCGCGGCCGAAGGCGGCGATCGCCAGCGGGTGCGTGAGGAAGAAGGCCGGTTCCTTCCAGACCTTGGTCAGCAGCTCGTCGAGGTCGTCGGGCGTGGGCGCGCCGGTCAGCGGGAAGATGCGCTGCTCTTCGCTGACCTGGGCCAGCAGGCCGTAGTCGGGGTTGTTGATGAGCTCGCTCTCCTGGTTCTCCTTGATCGTCTCGATCGTCAGGCGCAGCTGCTCCTTGATCTGGTCGTGCGGGCTGCTGTAGAGGTCGGAGATGCGGGTGTGCACGTCGAGCACGGTGCTCACGGCATTGAGGTAGTGCTCGCGCGGGTTCTCCTCGTAGTCGACGAAGGTGCGCGGCAGCTGGTTCTCTTCTTCGCGCGAGGTGCAGGTGACCTTGATCGACTCGGGGTTCCTGACCTTGTTGACGCGGTAGATGCCCGCCTCCACCGGCACCCACTGGAGCAGGTGCGTCAGCCAGCGCGGGCTGATGGTCTCGAGCTGGGGAACGGTCTTGGTGGCATTGGCCAACTGCCTTGCGGCGTTGTCGCCGAGCGCGGTGGTTCCACCGACGGTTGCGGTCATGAAGAAAACTCCGATGTGGTCAGGCCCACCGGGTCACCGCGAGCGGTGCCGGCGACTCCGAAAGGCCGTGGGAATGAAGAAAAGGGACGAACGCGACTGACGGCGGGAGTGTCCCGGCGCCAAGGGTTTCCCCTCAACAGGCTATAGCCGCCAAGTTGATCCGGCGTGCCAGGCGCGACTGGCCGAGCTGCTCGCAGCGCGACAGCAGATGGACGATGTTGATCTCGAGCGCGGTGGCGAGCTTGTGCGCGGTGACGATCGATGGGATCACGCGGCCGCGCTCCACCTCGCCCACGTAGGAGCGGTTGAGGTCCGAGCGCTCCGCGAGCTGCTCCTGCGACCAGCCATGGGCCTCGCGCAACTGCCGCACGGCGACTCCGAAATCTTCGACGAATGCATTCATGGTGTGTTCACCCCCTCGGTGCGTTGTTCTTCTGCAGGCTGGCCTGCGTGACGCTCGCGCCCGGCGGCACGTCGTCGGTGATCCAGACATTGCCGCCGATGACGGCCCCCTTGCCGAGCGTGACGCGCCCGAGGATGGTGGCGCCGGCGTAGATCACCACGTCGTCCTCCACCACCGGATGGCGCGGCAGGCCCTTCTGCAGGTTGCCCTCGGTGTCGGTCGGGAAGCGCTTGGCGCCCAGCGTCACGGCCTGGTAGAGCCGCACGCGCTTGCCGATGACCGCGGTCTCGCCGATCACGACACCGGTGCCGTGGTCGATGAAGAAGCCGGCATCGATGCGCGCGCCCGGATGGATATCGATGCCGGTCTGCCCGTGCGCGAGCTCGGCCACGATGCGCGCCAGCAGCGGCAGGTCGAGGCGGTAGAGCTCATGCGCGAGCCGGTGATGGATCATCGCGAGCACGCCCGGATAGCACAGCAGCACCTCGTCGACGCTGCGCGCGGCCGGGTCGCCCTGGTAGGCGGCGAGCACGTCGCTGTCGAGCAACCGGCGCAGCTCGGGCAGGCGGTTCGCGAAGCTGCGCACCGCCGCGGTGGCGGCCTCGTCGATCTCGCTCGCGCTGCGCGGTGCATGGCGCGCATTGAAATGCAGTTCCAGCCGTGCCTGCGTCAGCAGCGCCTGCAAGGCGGCGTCGAGCGTGTGGCCGACGTAGAAATCCTCGCTCTCGTGGCGCAGGTCGTGCGGGCCGAGCCGCATCGGAAACAGCGCGCCCTTGAGCGATTCCACGATCTGGGCCAGCGCGTCGCGCGAGGGAAACTCGCCGCGCGCCGGGTTCGCGCGAGCGGCGCTGCAGGTCGCGCCATTCGATGCGCACCGCATGCAGCGCGGCGACGATCTCCGCGACTTCGAAATGGGCCATGGGCCGTTCTTCCTTCCGTGCGTGGGGAGAAATCAGTCCTGCACCCACGGCAGGCCATGGAAGCGCCAGCCGTCGGAGCCGCCGCGATGCTGCTGCCCGTCGATCTCGCCCTCGAAGCCTTCGAGCACGTTGTAGACCTGCGAGAAGCCGGCCTTGGCGGCGGCCTCGGCCGCGAGCGCCGAGCGCTTGCCGCTGCGGCACAGCAGCAGCGCCACCGCGTCCTTGCCGCCGTCCTTCTCGAGCCTGGCCTCGAGCTCGCGCACGAAGCGCGGATTGCGCGTGAGCGCGGTGCCGGTGGCCCAGGCCACGTGCACGCTCTCGGGCACGTGGCCCACGAACTTGCGTTCCTCGCCCGAACGCACGTCGACCAGCACCGCCTTGCCTTCCTGCACGAGCTTCCAGGCCACGGGCGGGGTCACTCCGCCGGCGTAAGGCCAGCCGGCTTCGACGGCATGGGCGCGCGCCTTCTCGAGCGCTTCGGGCAGGACGAGTTCTTCAACTTCCACGGACATGGTGTGCGGGCTCCTGGTGTGCGTTGCTGTGTGGATGCATGCGCCATTGGTGGCGATGACCACCACTGTAGGAGCGGGCCCGCGATCTTCAAACAACTGAAAAGTCGGTTCTTAACAACCGGCTGTTCTAAGCGCTTCGATCGACGGCGAGAGCGTTCCTCGCACGTGCCGGCAGCGTGCTCGCCGCTCGCCGGTTGTCGGCCATCGCCTACGCCGTGGCCGGCCTCGATGGTGTCTGCTCGGCTCGATGGATATTCGCATTCGCTCCACCCTGATCCTGGCCGCCGGCTGCACCGCCGCCGCCCTCGCCCGGGCCGAAGAGCCCAAGCTCCCGGTGAAGACCGACGACGGCACCGTCCTCTACGTCGCGCCCAAGATCGTGCCCACCGAGAAATCGGCCGACACCCTCGGCGCGACCGTCGGCGTGCAGCGCCCCAGCGGCGCCACGGCCTATGGCGGCATGGACACCTCGGGCTCGCGCCCAATCTATTCGGTGGGCGGCAGCACCGGCGGCAACACCTCGTTCTCGGCCGGCGTCGAGTCCGACGGCAAGCAGAACAACGGCGTGAAGGCCGGCATCACGATCAAGTACTGAGCCGGCCGACGAAAAAAAGCCCGGCACCATCGCTGGCGCCGGGCCGAGGGGAATGCGCCACGCGCACTCCAGGGGATTCAGAGCTTGGCGATCGACACTTCGGTGGACTTCACCAGCGCGACGACGTCGGAGCCGACCTTGAGCTGCAGCTCGTCGATCGAGCGCGTGGTGATGACCGAGGTCACGATGCCCCAGGCGGTCTCGACATCGACTTCGGAGACGACGTCGCCGCGGATGATCTCGCGGACCTTGCCCTTGAACTGGTTGCGCACGTTGATGGCTTGAATGGACATGATGGTTCCCTTTGGTTGGATGGTGTGGATGGATGGATCGGTGAAGGAAGAACGTGGCGCTCAGACGATCTCGGCCACGTCGTCGAACGCGAGCCGCGGCCCGCGCTCGAAGGTGCCGGCGTGGTCGGCCACGCCGAGGTTGACGAGGAAGTTGGCGCGCCAGCGGCCGTCGGGGAAGAAGGCCTTGTCGACCAGCTCGGCGTTGAAGCCCGACTGCGGCCCGGCATCGAGGCCGAGCGCGCGCGCCGCGAGGATCAGGTAGGCGCCCTGCAGGCTGCTGTTGCGGAACGCCGTGGCCTGCGCCGCCTCAGCGCTCTTCTCGAAGAAGGGCTTGGCGTCGTAGGCCGGAAACAGCACCGGCAGGTGGTCGTAGAAGCGCGTGTCGTGCGCCACGATCACGGTCACGCCCGCGGCCAGCGTCTGCGCGGTGTTGCCCGACGACAGCGCCGGCTTGAGCCTGGCCTTGGCCTCCTCGCTGCGCACGAACACGTAGCGCGCGGGCTGGGCGTTGTAGGCCGTCGGGCCCCACTTCAGCAGCTCGTAGAGCTGGCGGATGGTCTCGTCGCTCACGGGCACCGGCTTGAAGGCATGCACGGTGCGCGCCTTCCGGAATAGCTGGTCGAGCGCGGCGTCGGGAATGGATTGCAGTGTTGTCATGGTTTTGCTTTCGCGCGGCTTCAGGCCGCGGCCGCGGCCAGCGCCTGGTCGAGGTCGGCGCGCAGGTCGTCGATGTGCTCGATGCCGACCGACAGGCGCACGGTCTCCTCGCTCACGCCGGCGCGCGCGAGTTCCTCGGGCGAGAGCTGGCGGTGCGTGGTCGAGGCCGGATGGGTGGCGAGCGAGCGCACGTCGCCGATGTTGACGAGGCGCGTGAACAGCTTGAGCGCGTCGAGGAACTTCGCGCCCGCCTCGCGGCCGCCCTCGATGCCGAAGGTCAGCACGCCGCTGGCCTTGCCGCCCAGGTACTTCTGCGCCAGCGCATGATCGGGATGGTCCTCGAGCGCCGCGTAGTTGACCCATTTCACCGACTTGTTCGCCTTCAGGTGCCGTGCCACGGCCAGCGCGTTGTCGCTGATGCGCTCCACGCGCAGCGACAGCGTCTCGATGCCCTGCAGGATCAGGAAGGCGTTGAACGGCGAGATCGCGGCACCCGTGTTGCGCAGCGGCACCACGCGCGCGCGGCCGATGTAGGCGGCCGGGCCCAGCGCGTCGGTGTAGACCACGCCGTGGTAGCTCACGTCGGGTTCGTTCAGGCGCTTGAAGCGCTCTTTGTGCTGCGCCCACGGGAACTTGCCCGAATCGACGATCGCGCCGCCGATGCTGGTGCCGTGGCCGCCGAGGTACTTGGTCAGCGAGTGCACGACGATGTCGGCGCCATGCTCGATCGGCCGGCTCAGGTACGGCGAGGGCACGGTGTTGTCGACGATCAGCGGCACGCCGTGGTGGTGCGCGATCTCGGCGATGGCCGCGATGTCGGTCACGTTGCCGGCCGGGTTGCCCAGCGACTCGACGAACACCGCCTTGGTCTTCTCGTCGAACAGCTTCTCGAAGCTCTTCGGATCGCGATGGTCGGCGAAGCGCGTGGTGATGCCGAACTGCGGCAGCGTGTGGGCGAACAGGTTGTAGGTGCCGCCGTAGAGCGCCGTGCTGCTGATGATGTTGTCGCCGGCCTCCGCGATGGTCTGGATCGCGTAGGTCACGGCCGCCTGGCCCGAGGCCAGCGCCAGCGCGGCGATGCCGCCCTCGAGCGCGGCGATGCGCTGCTCGAGCACGTCCTGCGTCGGGTTGTTGATGCGGGTGTAGATGTTGCCCGGCACCTTGAGGTCGAACAGGTCGGCGCCGTGCTGCGCGCTGTCGAAGGCGTAGGCCACCGTCTGGTAGATCGGCGGCGCCACGGCGCGCGTGGTCGGGTCGGGCGAATAGCCGGCGTGCACCGACAGGGTCTCGAATTTCCAGTTTTGCGACATACAAGAGCCTTTCAGATAGGAAGAAGAACAAGCCCGTTCACGCTGAGCCTGTCGAAGCGCCGCGCGAGGCTTCGACAGGCTCAGCCCGAACGGTTCCATCCGTCTCAGATCGCCCAGCGCAGTTCATGCGCGGGCTTGCCGAGCCAGCTTGCTTCGGCGCCGCTTTCAGCCTCTTCGGTTGCCCCGGGCTTTTGCAGCACCCTGTCGAGGATGCGTTTCTCGATGGCCGCGAAGGCCGGGTCGCCCTGCGAGCGCGGACGCGCGAGGGCGATGTTCTCGTCGAGCGCGATGCGCCCGTCTTCGATCAGGATCACGCGGTCGGCCAGCGCCACCGCTTCCTGCACGTCGTGCGTGACCAGCAGCGCGGTGAAGCGGTGGCGCTGCCACAGGTTCTCGATCAGCCGGTGCATCTCGATGCGCGTGAGCGCGTCGAGCGCGCCCAGCGGCTCGTCGAGCAGCAACAGCCGCGGGTGGTGCACCAGCGCGCGCGCCAGGGCCACGCGCTGGCGCTGGCCGCCCGACAGGCGCGCCGGCCATTCGTTCTCGCGGTCGGCCAGGCCGACGTGCGCCAGCACCTCCTTGCCGCGCGCCCTGGCGTCCTTCGCGAGGCCCAGCGTCACGTTGTCGAGCACGCGGCGCCAGGGCAGCAGGCGCGCCTCCTGGAACATGATCCGGGTGTCGTCGTGCAGGCCGCTGACCGGCTTGCCGTCGGTGTAGAGCGCGCCGGACGAGGCCTCCTCGAGGCCGGCGATCAGGCGCAGCAGCGTGCTCTTGCCGCAGCCGCTGCGGCCCACGATGGCGATGAACTGGCCCGGCTCGATCGCGAGCTGCGTGTTGCGCAGCACCTCGCGTTCGCCGTAGCGCTTGTGCAGGCCGCGCACTTCCAGGCGCACGCCACCGGGGATCGCCAGCGGCGCGTCGTTCTGCGGTCGGTCGAGGACGGCACTCATCTCAGGCTCCAGGCTTGAACAGCGCCACGTCGAGCGCATTGATTTTCTTGGGCAGCAGCTTCTCGGCCAGGAAGGCGTCGGCGATGCGCTGCTGCTCGCCGAGCACCTCGGGCACCACCGGCCGCACCGCGTAGCTGCGGCGGCCGTTGGCCTGTTCGATGGTGGCGGCGTCGAGGCCCCACACCGGCGACAGCAGCGCGGCCGCCTCCCTGGGGTTCTGCTTGACCCACTTGCCGGTCTTCTCGAGCTCGGCATAGACCACGCGCAACACGTCGGGCCGCGCCTTCGCGAACTTGGTGCTCGCGAGGTAGTAGCGCTGGTAGGACGCGATGCCCGCGCCGTCGGCCAGCACGCGCACCTTCGACTGGCGCTGCGCGGCGGCGAGGAACGGGTCCCACACCACCCAGGCGTCGATCGCACCCTTCTCGAAGGCGGCACGGCCGTCGGCCGGCGTCAGGTAGGCGGGCTCGATGTCCTTGAACGAGAGGCCGGCCTTGTCGAGCGCGGCGATCAGCAGGTAGTGCGCGCCGGCCGCCTTGGCGAAGCCGATCTTCTTGCCCTTGAGGTCGGCCACGGTCCTGAGCGGCGAGTCCTCGCGCACCAGGATCGCCTGCGCCGCGGGCGACGGCGCTTCCTGCGCGATGAAGGTCAGCTCGGCTCCGGCAGCCTGCGCGAACACCGGCACGGTGTCGGCCACGTCGGCGCTGATGTCGAGGTTGTCGAGGTTCAGCGCCTCGAGCAGCGGCAGGCCGCTGGTGAACTCGTGCCAGCTCAGGGTGGCATTGAGCGGCGCGAGCTGCTTCTCGAGCACGCCCTGCGCCTTGAGCACGGCGATCAGCGTCGAAGACTTCTGGTAGCCCAGGCGCACGGTGGCGGGTCGCGCGGCCGTGCCTTGCGCGAAGGCGGCGGGCGTGCCCGCCAGGCCGAGCACGCCGGCTGCGCCGAGCGTCGCGATCGCCTGGCGGCGGGAGATGGTCGTGTGCGTCATTGCCCTGCCCTCACTTCGTCGTCTTCTTCTGGTAGCCCGGATGCCAGCGCAGCCACCATTGCTCGAGGCCGCGCGCGAACAGGTCGGCCAGCTTGCCGAGCAGCGCGTACAGCAGGATGCCCACCAGCACGATGTCGGTCTGCAGGAACTCGCGTGCGTTCATCGTCAGGTAGCCGATGCCGGCCTGGGCCGAGATGGTCTCGGCCACGATCAGGATCACCCACATCAGGCCCAGCGAGAAGCGCAGGCCGACCAGGATCGAGGACAGCGCGCCCGGCAGGATCACCGCGCGATAGAGCTGCCAGCGCGTGAGGCCGTAGGTGCGGCCCATCTCGATCAGCTGCGGATCGACGTTGCGGATGCCGTGGAAGGTGTTGAGGTAGATCGGGAAGAACACCGACACCGAGATCAGGAACAGCTTGGCCGACTCGTCGATGCCGAACCACAGGATGACCAGCGGGATCAGCGCCAGCGCGGGGATGTTGCGCACCATCTGGATGGTGGAGTCGAGCAGCGTCTCGAAGAACTTCACCGAGCCCGTGAGCAGGCCCAGCGCCAGCCCGGCGCCGCCGCCGATGGCCAGCCCCGCGAGCGCGCGGCCCGCGCTGACCTTCACGTGCGTCCACAGCTCGCCCGATACCGTGAGGTTCCATGCGGCCTTCACCACGTCGACCGGCGCCGGCAACACGCGCGTGCTGAGCCAGCCCAGCGACGACGCGATCTGCCACACCACGATCAGCCCCACGGGCACCAGCCACGGCACCAGCCGCCTGGCCACATTGAGGCCGAAGCCTCGCAGCGCGGAGCCCGCGCCCTCGGCCGGCGCGACCGCCGGCAGTTCCTGAACCTGTTCCGTCATGGCGTGTCCTTCAGCTTTGCGAGACGAGGCGCGAAGGCGCGTCGAGGTTGGCGACGACCTCGCCGAAGGGCCCGCTCAGCGAGCCACCGGCCAGCCGGTCCTTGGCCTTGCGCGAGAGCAGCGGGAACACCAGCTCGGCGAAGCGGTAGGCCTCCTCGAGGTGCGGGTAGCCCGAGAGGATGAAGCGGTCGAGCCCGAGCGCGGCGTATTCCTCGATGCGCGCGGCCACGGTCTTTGCGTCGCCGACCAGCGCCGTGCCGGCACCGCCGCGCACCAGTCCCACGCCGGCCCAGAGGTTGGGCGCGATCTCGAGTTCGGCGCGCGTGCGCTTGGCACCGCCCGCATGCAGCGCGGCCATGCGGCGCTGGCCTTCGGAGTCCATGCGCGCGAAGACGGCCTGGGCGCGGATCACGGTCTCGTCGTCGACGCGGCTGATCAGGTCCTCGGCGGCCTTCCAGGCGGCCTCCTCGGTCTCGCGCACGATCACGTGCAGGCGGATGCCGAACTGCACCTGGCGCCCCCGGCGCTCGGCGCGCGCGCGCACGTCGGCGAGCTTCTTCGCCACCTCGGCCGGCGGTTCGCCCCAGGTGAGGTAGGCATCGACCTGCTCGGCCGCGAGGTCGTGGGCCGCGGCCGACGAGCCGCCGAACCACACCGGCGGATGCGGTTTCTGTACCGGCGGATAGAGCAGCTTGGCGCCCTTCACGCTCAGGTGCTTGCCCTCGTAGTCGAAGGCCTGGCCGTCGTGGCTGCGCGCGAGGATCTCGCGCCAGATGCGGATGAACTCGGCCGACTGTTCGTAGCGCGCGGCATGGTCGAGGTAGACGCCGTCGCCCTCGAGCTCGGACTGGTCGCCGCCGGTCACGAGGTTCACCAGCAGGCGTCCGTTCGAGAGCCGGTCGAAGGTCGCGGCCATGCGCGCGGCCAGGCTGGGCTGGTGCAGGCCGGGTCGCACCGCGACCAGGAACTTGAGCTTCTTCGTCGCGCCGATCAGGCTCGAGGCGATCACCCACGGGTCCTCGCACGAGCGGCCGGTCGGGATCAACACGCCCTCGTAGCCGAGGTGGTCGGCCGCGCCCGCGATCTGCTGCAGGTAGTCGAGGTCGACCGGGCGCGCGCCTTCGCTGGTGCCGAGGTAGCGGCTGTCGCCGTGCGTGGGCAGGAACCAGAAGATCTGCATCACGCGATTCCCGTGGCGGCTTCGAGCACGTTGATCTTCTTCGGAATCAGCTTGAGGTCGAAGAAGGTGTCGGCGATCTTCTGCTGCTCGCCGAGGATGGCCTTGGTGATCGGCGTGGTGCCGTAGGCGGTGCGCGCCACCGTGAGGTCGGCCACCGGCTTGGGCAGGCCCCACAGCGCGGCCAGTTCGGTCGCGAGCTCGCCGCGGTTGGCCGAGCCCCAGGCGTCGACCTTGTTGAGTTCCTCGATCGCGATCGCCACCACGTCGGCGTTCTTCGCCGCGTAGTCGAGCGACGAGAAGTAGTAGGCGCGGTTGCCCACCACGCCGGTGGCGTCGGCCAGCACGCGCGCATCGAGCGTCTTCTCGGCCGCGGCCAGGAACGGGTCCCAGATCACCCAGGCGTCGATGGAGCCCTTCTCGAAGGCCGCGCGCGCATCGGCCGGCGGCAGGTAGACCAGGTTCAGGTCGGCATACGAGAGGCCATGCTTCTCGAACAGCTTGACGATGAAGTAGTGGACGTTCGAGCCCTTGTTGAGCGCGATCTTCTTGCCCTTGAGTTCGGCCACCGTCTTGATGGCCGAGCCCTTGGGCACCAGCACGCCTTCCGACTGCGGACGCGGCACCGTGGCGCCCACGTAGGCCAGCGGCGCGCCGGCGGCCTGCGCGAAGATCGGCGGCGCCTCGCCCACGTCGCCGAAGTCGATCGAGCCGACGTTCAGCGCCTCGAGCTGCACCGGGCCGGCCGTGAACTCGGTCCACTCGAGGCTCACGCCCAGCGGCGCGAGGCGCTTCTCGAGCGTGCCGCGGCCCTTGAGGATGTTGAGCAGGCCCTTCTGGTTGCCGATGCGGAACTGGCGCGCGGGCGCCTGCGCCAGCGCACCGAGGGCGGAAGGCAGCGCGATGGCGGCGGCGGCGCCCTGCAGCAGGCGGCGGCGCGGGAGGGAGATGGTGGTCATGGCGGGTGTGGCTTGCGAAAGATGAAGGGGACCGGTGCTCAGGGCTGGGCCGCGACGACGGCGTCGCTGACCTTGATCGGCTTCGGAATCAGCTTGAGCGCGTAGAAGGTGTCGGCGATGCGCTGCTGGTCGGCGGCGACCTCGGGCGTGATCGGCTTCACGTTGAACTCGTAGCGGCGCAGCGCGAGCTCGACCACGTCGACCGGCAGGCCCTGCAGCGGCGCGATCAGCTCGGCCGCCTGGCGCAGGTTCTTCTTGAGCCAGATGCCCTGGGCCACCGAGTCCTCGAACAGGGCCTCGATCACCTTCGGGTTGTTCTTCACGAAGCCGCGCTCGCCCAGGTAGTACTGGTAGTTGCTGACCACGCCCGGCGTGCCGTCGGCGAGCACGCGCGCGCCGGTGGCCTTCTCGGCCGCGGCCTGGAACGGATCCCAGATCACCCAGGCGTCGACGTTCTTGCTCTCGAAGGCGGCGCGGCCATCGGCCGGTGCCAGATACACCGGCTGGATGTCGCTGAACTTCAGGCCGTTCTTCTCGAGCTGCTTCACGAGCAGGTAGTGCACGTTGCTGCCCTTGTTGAGCGCGACCTTCCTGCCCTTGAGGTCGGCCACCGACTGGATCGGCGAATCCTTGGTGACCAGGATCGCCTCGGCGCGCGGCGCGGCCGGGTCGTAGCCGAAGTAGACGAACTTGGCGCCCGCGGCCTGCGCGAAGATCGGCGGCGCCTCGCCCACGTAGCCGACGTCGACAGCGCCGACGTTCAGGCCCTCGAGCAGCTGCGGGCCGGCCGGGAACTCGACCCACTTCACGCCCACGCCCAGCGGCGCGAGGCGCTTCTCGAGCGAGCCCTGCGCCTTCTGCAGCACGAAGAGACTTGCCGATTTCTGGTAGCCGATGCGCAGCTCCTTGGCGGCGCCGGCCTTGCCCTGCGCATGCGCGGAGGTGGCGGACAGGAAGCTCACGATCAATGCGATCGCGGCGACCACGACGATGCTGACGGCGAGGTCGCGCAATGCGCGCCAGAGCGAGCGCGGTGGCACGTCGAGCACGGAATCTTCGGTGGCAACGGGGTTCATGCGGGGTGGTCCTTGGACTGAATCGAAACGGGAGGCGAAGCCATCCCCCGCGCGGCGCGAATCGCCGCGTTCGGAAGGGTCGGGAATGGGATGAAGCGGTGGTGGCGGCCGGGTCGTGCGCCGGCCGGCTTCAGACGCTACATCGCACGCGCGAGAACGGCACCGGCTCGAAGCCGTGTGTCGCCGGCAGCTTCAGCCCCTCGGTGGCCAGCACCTCGACGGCCTCGTTGAGCCGCTCCGCCAGGTCGTTGTGCACTTGGTAGGCGTTTTCGGGCGTCAGCGCGATCTGCGAATCGCTCGCGTAGACGCCCGGCAGGATGTGGCGCGCCGCGAGCGACTGCAGCACGGGCCGCAGTGCGTAGTCGAGCGCGAGCATGTGGTGCGGGCTGCCGCCGGTGGCCAGCGGCAGCACCGTCTTGCCCTTGAGCGCGTTCTGCGCCAGCAGGTCGAGGAAGACCTTGAGCACGCCGCTGTAGGCGGCCTTGTAGACCGGCGTGGCCACCACGATGGCGCGGGCCCGCGTCACCTGGGCGATGGCCTGCACGATGGCCGGGATGGTTCCAGTCCGCCAGCAGCAGCGCCTGCGCCGGCAGGTCGCGGATCGCGAGCCGTTCGATCTGCGCATGGCGCCGCGCCAGGCGCTCGGCCACCGCGTCGAGCAACGCGGTGGAGCGCGAAGGCGCCGAGGGGCTGCCGGCAATCAGGAGAACGGACACGGAGGGCTTTCGGGTGGCGGTATCGGAAGGGTCGAAGCGAACCGGTCCCCGGCACCCGTCGAGACGGGCGCCATCGGGGCCGGTGGCCGCGGGGCGAATGCCGCGCTTACTTCTGCTTGGCGGTGTAGATCTGGTCGAACGAGGCGCCGTCGGCGAAGTGGTCCTTGTCGGCCTTGCTCCAGCCGCCGAAGGCCTGGTCGATGGTCACCAGCGTCAGCTTGGGGAACTGCTTCTCGTACTTGGCCTTCGCCTTGTCCGAGGTCGGGCGGTAGAAGTTGCGGCCGGCGATGTCCTGGCCTTCGTCGGAATACAGGTACTTCAGGTATTCCTCGGCCACGGCGCGCGTGCCCTTCTTGTCGACCACCTTGTCGACCACCGCCACGGTGGGCTCGGCCAGGATGGAGATCGACGGCACCACGATCTCGAACTTCTCGGGGCCGAATTCCTTCAGCGCCAGGAAGGCTTCGTTCTCCCAGGCCAGCAGCACGTCGCCCACGCCGCGCTGCACGAAGGTGATGGTCGAGCCGCGCGCGCCGGTGTCGAGCACGGGCACGTTCTTGAACAGGTTGCCCACGTATTCCTTGGCCTTGGCATCGCCGCCGTACTTGCGCTTGGCGAATTCCCAGGCCGCGAGGTAGTTCCAGCGCGCGCCGCCCGAGGTCTTGGGGTTGGGGGTGATCACCTGCACGCCGGGCTTGACCAGGTCGTCCCAGTCCTTCAGGCCCTTGGGATTGCCCTTCTTCACCAGGAACACGATGGTCGAGGTGTAGGGCGCCGAGTTGTGCGGCAGGCGCTTCTGCCAGTCGGCCTTGAGCAGGCCGCCATGGGTCACCAGCGCGTCGACGTCGCCGCCGAGGGCCAGCGTGGCCACGTCGGCGTCGATGCCGTCGATGATCGAGCGGGCCTGCTTGCCCGAGCCGCCGTGCGACTGCTTGATCGTCACGTCCTGGCCGGTCTTGCCCTTCCAGTACTTGGCGAAGGCCTGGTTGTAGTCCACGTACAGCTCGCGCGTGGGGTCGTAGGAGACGTTCAGCAGCGTCACCGGACCGGCGGCGCTGCCCTGGGCGAACGCCGGCAGCGCCGACAGGGCCATGGCGCCGGCCACGCCGGCACCGAGGGAAAGCTTGATAAAGTCGCGGCGGAGGCTCATGGTGTCGTTCTCGAATGGCATATCAATGAAGCTGCGTATTCTCAATACGACATATAGGAACTGGAACGACCAAGTTTTCAGTTCTAAATAGCTAAATCAACTAAGAGCAGCTTTTCGCGCTCCCCCACCCAAAGGCAATCGACATGGCACGCATGATTCAGTGCATCAAGCTCGGCAAGGAAGCCGAAGGGCTCGACTTCCCGCCCTACCCCGGCGAACTCGGCAAGCGCATCTGGGAGAGCGTCAGCAAGGAAGCCTGGGCCGCCTGGCTCAAGCAGCAGACCATGCTGGTGAACGAGAACCGCCTGAACCTCGCCGACCAGCGCGCCCGCCAGTACCTGGCACGCCAGATGGAGAAGCACTTCTTCGGCGAGGGCGCCGACGTCGCCCAGGGCTACGTCCCGCCGTCGGCCTGAGGCCGCGCAACTACCCGCAGTGACGGCCGAACCGGTCGCCTGGCGCACGGACGGCACACCGCACAGCGAGCGCTTCGGCGACATCTATCACACGGAGGCCGGCGCGCTCGCGCAGTCGCGCCACGTCTTCCTCGGCGGCTGCGGCCTGCCGGCCGCCTGGGCCGGCCAGCCGCGGTGGCGGATTCTCGAAACCGGCTTCGGGCTGGGTCTCAACTTCCTCGCGACCTGGGCCGCGTGGCGCGCCGATCCGGCACGCCCGCGGCTGCTTCACTTCGTCTCGATCGAGGCTTGGCCGGTGGCGGCCGAAAGCCTGCTGCGCGCCGCCGGCGCCTATGAGGAACTCGCGCCGCTCGCGCGCGAGCTGGCCGCGCGCTGGCACGGCCTGCTGCCGGGCTTCCATCGGCTGGCCTTCGACGACGGCCGGGTGCTGCTGACGCTCTGCGTGGGCGAGGTGCAGCCCATGCTGCGCGCCCAGCGCTTCGAGGCCGACAGCCTGTATCTCGACGGCTTCAGCCCGCAGTGCAATCCCGAGATGTGGTCGCCCGAGACGCTGAAGGCGCTCTCGCGCTTCGCGCGCCAGGACACCCTGCTCGGCACCTGGACCTATGCGCGCGCCGTGCGCGACGCGCTGGCGCAGAACGGCTTCCAGCTCGAACGCCGTCCCGGCCTGCCGCCCAAGCGCGACTGCCTGGGCGCGCGCTTCGCGCCGGCCTGGACCGTGCGCCGGCGCGAGCCGCTGCCCGAGACCGTCGCCGCGCCCGGCCGCTGCGCCGTGATCGGCGCCGGCCTCGCGGGCGCGGCCGTGGCGGCCAGCCTCGCGCGGCGTGGCTGGCAGGTCGAGGTGCTCGACGCCGCCGCGCGCCCGGCCGAAGGCGCCTCGGGCCTGCCCGTGGGGCTGCTCGCGCCGCATGTGTCGCCCGACGACGCCCTGCTCTCGCGGCTCACGCGTGCCGGCATCCGCGCGACCTGGAACGAACTGGCGCAGCGCCTGGAAGAACGCCGCGACTGGCGCGGCACCGGCACGCTGGAACGCCGGCCCGATGGCGATGTGCGCGTGCCCGCGGGCTGGCATGCCGACGGGCCCAACGAATCCTGGCCCGCGAGCGCCGAGCAGCTCGCGGCCGCGAGCCTGCCCTCCGACGCGCCCGCGCTCTGGCATGCGCGCGCCGCCTGGGTGCGCCCGCGTGCACTGGTCGAGGCCTGGCTGCGCGAGCCCGGCATCGCGTTCCGCGGTGGCTGCCGCGTCGAGCGGCTGGAGCGCGATCCGGCCACCGGTGGCTGGCGGCTGCTGGCCGAAGACGGTGCCGTGCTGGCCGAGGCCGACCGCGTGGTGGTCGCGATGGGCCATGGCTCGGGCCTGTTGGCGCCGCGCCTGCCGCTGCAGCCGGTGCGCGGCCAGGTGGCCTGGGGCCGCAGCGATGCGGCGGCGCTGCCCGCCGCGCCGGTGAATGGCGACGGCCACCTGATCGCCGGCGTGCCCGAGCCCGAGGGCGGCGCGCCGCTGTGGCTGGCCGGCGCCACCTTCGACCGCGACAGCCACGACCTCGCGCCGCGCGGCAGCGACGCCGAAGCCGTGCGCGAACGCGCCACCCGGCTGCATCCGGCCAGCGCCGAATCGATCGACCAGGCCTTCGCACGCGGCGAGGCCCAGGCCTGGGTTGGCGTGCGCTGCGCCTCGGGCGACCGCCGGCCGCTGGTCGGGCCGCTGGGCGATGCGCTGGAAGACAAGGGCCTGTGGGCCTGCACGGCGCTAGGCTCGCGCGGGCTCAGCTTCGCCGCGCTGTGCGCTGAGCTGTTGGCCGCGCAGTGGCATGGCGAGCCGCTGCCGCTGCCGGCGGCGCTGGCGAAGGCGCTCGATACGCGGCGTGCCGCGCGGGACTGATAAAGCACGAACAGCCAGACGCAGAGGACGCGAAGGTTCCGCGAAAGGCGCGAAAAAGAAAACCGAGATTTTTTCTGGATTCCTTTTGCGTCCTTCGCGGAACCTTCGCGTCCTCTGCGTCCGGAAGTCCGCTCCCGCTATACGGCGTCGAGTGCCGGCAGCAGATGGTCGATGCGCCCATCGCCGTAGCTGCGCACCACCTCCGAGATCACCACCCGGTAGCCGTCGAGCCAGTTCGCCTGCGCCGCCTTGGCCTGCAGATGCGAGGGATGCGTCATCAGCGCCTGCAGCGCCTCGAGCGAGCGCCAGTAGTAGACGTTCGACACCAGCCCGTTGGCACTGTTCTCCCAGCTCTCCTCGCCCAGGTAGCCGGGCAGCGCGCGGGCGGCTTCGGCGATCGCCTGGTCGAGCCGGTGGAAGGCGTCGTCGAACTGGCGGGTGGCGAAGATGAAAGTCGATGCGTACATGGTCCTCCATGGGCGAACGGTGCGGCCACGAAGGCCAAGGGGGCGCGGATTATGCGGCAGTCCTGCCGGCCCCGTCGCCACGGACATGTCCGGCGACACACGAACGCACGAGAATGCCCCATGCCCAGCACCCAGTACGACATCCGCCACACCACGATCTACCGCTACAACGAGCCGGTCAGCTTCGGGCTGCACCGCGTGATGTTCCGCCCGCGCGACAGCCACGACCTGCGCGTGCTGGCCACCGACCTGCAGGTGAGCCCGTCGGCCCACACGCGGCTGATCCAGGACCCGCATTCCAACTCGGTGGCGCTGGTGCAGCCGATGGGCGAGGCCACCGAGCTGCGCATCGTCTGCTCGTTCACCATCGAGACCGTGCCCGCGGCCGCGCAGGACCAGCTCGCGATCGACCCGGCCGCGGAGTTCCTGCCTTTCGCCTATTCGCTGCAGGACCGGCTCGACCTCGAGCACTACCTGCGCCCGCATCACGACGACCCCGACGGCACGCTGATCCGCTGGGCCCACCAGTTCCTGCACACCGACAAGCCCAACAGCACGCGCGAGGTGCTCACGCGCATGAACGCCCACATCGGCCAGAGCCTCGAGTACCTGGCGCGCGACGAGGAAGGCACGCAGACGCCGCTGGAGACGCTGGCGCTGGGCAGCGGCAGTTGCCGCGACTACGCGCTGCTGATGATGGAGGCGGTGCGCCGCCTGGGCATCGCCACGCGCTTCGTCTCGGGCTACATCTACGACGCCGCGCTCGACAGCACGGTGCAGGCCAAGGGCGAGGCCATGACCGGCGCCGGCACCACCCACGCCTGGCTGCAGGCCTACCTGCCGGGCGCGGGCTGGGTCGCGTTCGATCCGACCAACAACCTCATGGGCAGCGGCCAGTTGATCCGCGTCGGCGTGACGCGCGACCCGGCCCAGGGCGCGCCGATCTCGGGCAGCTGGTACGGCCCGGCCGAGGCCTACGAAGGCCTCGAGGCCACGGTGACGGTCACGCGCCGGCGCAACTGAGCGCGCCGCGCGCGGCGCTGCTGTCGCGCAGGCGATAGCGGCTACGGGAAAGCCCCCACCGATTGCAGGGGCGGCGCCTCTACGCTGCCCCGCCGGCCCGAAAGAAAAGCACGGTCGTGCCAGCCTCATGGGCACCTCTGGCACCTCCCGACGACGGCGGCCGGCATTCCTCGCCCCCAGAAAACGGAGACAACGAACCATGCATTCCGCGCGCCTCAAGCTCATCGTCATCGCCGCCAGCATCGCCGCCGCTTCCTGCGGCGGCGGAGGCGGCGGTGGCGCCGTCTTCCCGATCGTGCCGCCCGCGCCCGCCCCCGCGCCGCCGGCACCGCCCCCGCCGCCGCCCGCCCCCCCCGCGCCCGAGGAACGCCGCGCGCAGGACGACCGCAATTCCTTCGCGCCGGCCGATGCCGCGGCCACCACCTTCGCGGCCCTGGCCGCCGCCGGTGGCGACGCGATCGACAACGCCACCACCAGCCGCTGGGCCGGCGTGCTCGGCGGCGCCGCCTACCGCGTCGAGGTGCCGTCCAACTGGAACGGCAAGCTCGTGATGTACGCGCACGGCTATGCCGGCGAAGGCAACGTGCTCGCGGTCAGCAACCCCTCGATCCGCCGCTACCTGATCCAGAACGGCTATGCCTGGGCCGCCTCGAGCTACAGCAAGAACTTCTACGACGTGCGCGTGGGCGTGGAGGACACCAACGCGCTGGCGCTGGAGTTCAACAAGATCGCCAAGGCCAACGGCCGCGAGCTCGCCGCGCCCTCGAAGATCTACATCACCGGCCACTCGATGGGCGGCCACATCACGGCCGCGGCGATCGAGGACGAGGCCTATGCCACGGCCAACCACAAGGTGCGCTACAACGGCGCGGTGCCGATGTGCGGCGTGGTCGGCGACACCGAGCTGTTCGACTACTTCGCGGGCGCGCAGGTCACGGCGCAGGCGCTGGCGGGGCTGCCTAAGTACCCGACGGTGAACTGGTCGGACATCTCCGCGCAGGTGACCGGCACGCTCTACACCAGCTTCCCGAGCACGCCCACGGCCACCGGCCTGAAGTTCGCCTCGGTGGTCGAGAACCTCACGGGCGGCAAGCGTCCGATGTTCGACCTCGGCTTCACCGCGGGCGGCTCCTTCGCCGCGGTGTGGGGCGTGTTCGGCAGCGACGGCACGGTCAACGGCATCCTCAACAAGAACACCCTCGACACCAACCGCTTCACCTACACCATCGAGGGCGACACCGCGGGTTCGACCGCGCTCAATGCCTCGGTCATCAAGCTCACCGCCGCGGCCGATGCCAACCGGCTGCGCCGCGACGGCCTGCGCTGGATTCCCAAGGCCAACGGCGAGTTCAAGATCCCGGTGGTGAGCCTGCACACGCTCGGCGATCTCTACGTGCCCTTCAGCATGGAACAGATCTACAACAAACGCGTCGCGGCCAAGGGCAACGCCAGCTGGCTGGTGCAACGCGCGGTGCGCGGCATCTCGCACTGCGACTTCACGCTGGCCGAGCAGGTCGAGGCCTTCGACGCGATGATCAAGTGGGAGCGCGACGGCGTGAAGCCCGCGGGCGACGACGTGGTGACCGCGGCGACGGTGGCCGATCCCAAGTACGGCTGCACCTTCACGCGACCGCTCGGCGCGGTGGATGAAAGCGGCACCAGCCAGCTGACGCGGCCCGGCGCGGCCGCCGCGCGTCCCTGCTGACGTGCATCGAACGGGAACCGCCTGCGCGGCGGTTCCCGCCCGCGTTCAGCGCTTCTGCGCGCTGTAGGCCTTCACCACCGGAACCGCGGTCGCGGCGCTGTCGACGAACAGCCCGTCGATCCCGGCATCGAGGAAAGCGGTGATCTCCGCCGCCGTGTCGCCGTGCACGGTGCCGTCGGTCTTCGGCTCCTTCTTGAGGCTGTCGGGCAGGAACGCGTTCTCGGGCCGGATCGTGTAGATGTGGACGAACAGCTTTTTGTCGTGCGCATCCTTCACCAGCGTGGTGGGCGTGCCCAGCTTGCCGGCCACCACCGGGATCACGCGCGACTTGTCGGGGCCGATGCCCTGCGCATAGGTCGCGATCTCGGCCAGGCCCTCGGGCTTCACGAGGTCGGCATAGGTGCGCTTGTCGCCGAGCGCCACCAGGTCGTAGGGCGCGCCCGAGCCGCCGATCAGCTGGACGATCTTCACCGTGCTGCGCAGGCGCACGTCCTTGAGGTTGCCGGTCTCGAAGGACTGCACGAACACCGGCGCGTCGGCCTTGTTCAGGCCGTGCTTCTGCAGCGTGTCGAGCAGCTTGTTCTCGAGCGGCAGGCCGATCGAGCGGAAGTAGGTCGGATGCTTGGTCTCGGGATAGATGCCGATGGTGCGGCCCTTGGCCTGCGACTGCGCCTTCGCGAGCTCGATCACCTCGTCGAGCGTGGGCACCTGGAACAGGTCGTTGAACGACACATTGGCCGGGCGCTGCGCCGGAATGCGCTCGCGCGCGCGCAGCTCCTTGAGCTCGGCCAGCGTGAAGTCCTCGGTGAACCAGCCGATGACCGGGCGGCCGTCGATGGTCTTGGTGGTCTTGCGGCTCGCGAACTTCGGCACGTCCATCACGTTGGTGGTGGCTTCGAGCACCTTGCCGCTGGCGTCGACGATGGCGATCGCGTTCTCGTGGCGCGCCACCAGTTCGCCGTCCTTGGTCGGCACGAGGTCGGGCTCGATGAAGTCGGCGCCGTCGTCGATGGCCTGCTGGTACGAGGCCAGCGTGTGTTCGGGCCGCTGGGCCGGTTCGCCGCGGTGCCCGATCACGAGCGCGGCGGGCACGGGGGCCGGCGCCGGCGGCGGCGGTGCCGGCGGCGCGGGGGCCGGTGCGGGCGGCAGGATCGGGAAGACGGCAGAGCCGCCGCCTCCGCCGCAAGCGCTCATGAGCGCGCAGGCGCTGGCCGCCAGGGCGATCCTGGCCAGGGAAAATGACTGCATGGGAGACCCTCTCTCTCGCTGTGTGGCTGGTACGGATTCGTCGCCACCCGCCGCGCGTTGTTATGGGTTCTTGGCGGGCGTCGGATCATTGCGAGGCCATGTGTCTGCGCCGTGACATGCACGGCCCCCGCGCCTCGCTCAGGAGCGCGCGGCCAGCTTCGCCTCCAGCACCGCGATCAGCGCCCTCGCCTCGTCGCCCTCGGGGATGTCGCGCCCGCTGTCGCGCCACTGCACCGCGCTCTTGAAGCCCTCGGCCTCGGCCTGGCGGCGGAACCACATGCCCTCGGGGTTGTGGCGCGTGATGCCGTCGAACACGGTGGCGAACATCTGGCTCTGCTCGAGGCCCATCGAGTGCCAGACCTGGTTGACCACCAGCTTGTGCATCATCAGGTGCGAGCGCGGCACGCCCGCGATGCGCAGCGCGAGCTTGAGCGTGGCGGCGTCGAGTTCCTCGGCCGGCACCGCGAAGTTGGCGAGGCCCCAGTCGGCCGCCTGCGCGCCGTCGATGGTGTCGCCGGTGAACATGAGCTGCTTGGCGCGCAGCGCGCCGAGCCGGTAGGTCCACATGGCCGTGGTCGGGCAACCCCACACGCGCGTGGGCATATAGCCGATTCGCGCGTCGTCGGCCATGGCCAGCAGGTCGCAGCACAGCGCGATGTCGCTGCCGCCGGCCACGGCGTAGCCGTGCACCTTGGCGATGGTCGGCTTGGTGCAGCGCCACAGCGCCATGAAGTCGTCGGTGTTGCGCTTCATCGCGGCGTAGTCGAGCATCGGGTCCCAGGGCGTCTTCTCCTGCCGGCACGGATGCTCGCCCTGCCCCTCGCGCCCGTGGCCCTCGGCATAGTCGCCGAGGTCGTAGCCGGCACAGAAGGCGCGGCCCGCGCCCTCGACCACGATCACGTGCACCTCGTCCTCGGCCTGCGCCCACTCCACCGCGTGGCGGATGTCGGTGGGCGTGGTCTCCGCGATGGCGTTGAGCTTCTCGGGGCGGTTGAGCACGAGGCGCGCGATGCGCGGATGCTGCGGATCCTGGTCGATGACGACGGTGCGGAAGTCGGGCATGGGCGGTGTCTCCTGGGTGGATCGTCGGTCGCAGGTCGACGTGCCTGCGTCCCCGCATCCGCTTGTAGCATCGGCCGCCGCGCGCGCAACCGGCGCTTGCACCGATGCGTCCGGTGCTCAGCCGCCCGAGAGCCGGAAACGGAACACCGCGCCGCGCCCCGCCTGCGGCACCAGCCGGATGTCGCTGCCATGCAGTTGCAGGATGCGCTGCACGAACACCAGCCCCAGCCCGCCGCCGCCCGAGCCGTCGCTGCGCACGCTGCCGGTGAAGGCCGGGCGTTTGAACAGGCCGGGCTGCAACTCGCGCGGAATGCCGGGCCCGGTGTCGCTGACCTGCACTGTCACGCCCGTGCCCTCGTCCCCGGTGGCCGCGCGCAGCTGCACCACGATCTCGCCGCCGGCCGGCGTGTGGCGGATCGCGTTGTCGAGCAGGTTGGTCAGCACGCGCTCGATCATCCCGAGGTCGGCCGACACCACCGGCAGGCCCGGCGCGATGTCGGGGCGCAGCTTCTGCTGCCGCGACTCGGCCGCGAGCTCGAACTTCTGGAACACGTCCTGCACCAGGTCGGCCAGCGCGAAGCTCTCCTTCTCGGGCTTGACCACGCCGTACTCGAGCCGCGCCAGCTCGAACAGCTCCTGCGCGAGCCGCCCCACCTTGCGGCTCTGGTCGAGCGCGATGTCGAGGTAGCGGCGGCGCTCCTCTTCGTCGAGCGTGCCGGCCTTCAGCCGCAGGGTCTCGAGGTAGCCGTGCAGCGAGGTCAGCGGCGTGCGCAGGTCGTGCGAGACGTTGGCGAACAGCTCGCGCCGCTGCTGGTCCTGCAGGGTGAGCTCGCGCCACTGCTCGGCGATGCGTCGCGTCATCTGCGCGAAGGCCTGCGCCAGCAAGGCGATCTCGCCGCCGCCGCGCGCGATGCGCTCCAGCGTCGGCGCCTGGCCCTCGATCGCATCGATGCCCTCCGTCTCGAAGCGGCGCACCGCGGCCGTGAGCTCGCGCAGCGGTCGCGTGATGAGCCAGAACGCGGCCGTGCCCGCGACCAGCCCGAGCAGCGCCACCAGCCCCATCGACCACAGCGTGGTGCGCAGCGCGTTGTCGGCCGCCACGTGGGCGGCGAGCGCATCGTGGTCCTCGCCCTGCAGCACCACGTAGACATAGCCGGCGTCGCGGCCGTCCATGCGCAGCGGCGCGGCGCTGAAGACCTTGGCGGTCTGCAGGTTGCGCGGATCGTCGCCGAGGATCGGCATCGGCGCGCCGGCCAGCAGGCGCCGCACGGGCGCGAGGTCGACGCGGTCGCGCTTGAGGTGTCCCTCGGGCGCGGCCTGGGCCTCGATGCGGCCATCGAGCGCGAGCAGGTAGACCTCGACGCTGGGGTTGACGGCCATCAGCTGGTCGAACAGCCGCTTGACCGCGGCCGGGTCGAGCCCGCCCGGGCGCATCAGCTCGGCGTTCTCGGCGATGTGCGCGGCCAGTCCGCCCGACAGGCGCTGGACCACCTCCTGCTCGTGGCGCCCGTTCGCGCGCACCTGCAGCCAGGCCGAGGCACCGCAGCACACCAGCAGCAGCAGCGCGAACACCAGCGACAGGCGGCGCGAGAGCGTGGCCCAGCCCATCATGCGGCGCCCTCGTCCTTGCCATCGGCCGTGGCCGAGAGCTTGTAGCCGCGGCCCCATACGGTGAGGATGCGCCGCGGCGCGGCCGGGTCGGCCTCGACCTTGGTGCGCAGCCGGTTGATGTGGGTGTTGACGGTGTGCTCGTAGCCGTCATGCTGGTAGCCCCAGACCTGGTTGAGCAGGTCGAGCCGCGAGAACACCTTGCCCGGGTGGCGCGCGAAAAAATACAACAGGTCGAACTCGCGCGGCGTGAGCTCGATGGGCTTGCCGTCCACGCGCACCTCGCGCGCCAGCGGCTCGATCTCGAGGTTGCCGAGCGCGAGGCTGCCCGACTCCAGCCGCGCATTGCGCGCCAGCGCATCGGTGCGGCGGATCAGCGCCTTCACGCGCGCCACCAGCTCGAGCACCGAGAAGGGCTTGGCCAGATAGTCGTCGGCGCCGAGCTCGAGGCCGAGGATGCGGTGCACCTCGCTCGAGCGCGCGCTGATGATGATGATCGGGGTGTAGCGCGCCATGGCGCGTGCGCGGCGGCAGATCTCGAGCCCGTCGATGCCGGGCAGCATCAGGTCGAGCACCAGCGCGTCCCACTGGCCGCGCTCCAGTTCGCGCAGGCCCGCATGCCCATCGGCCGCATGCACCACCGCATAGCCTTCGTCGCGCAGATGCATGCGCAACAGTTCGGCGATATGGGCGTCGTCTTCGACCAGCAGCACGCGCTTGGGGGTGTCCATGGCGCCGATTGTCCCGCGATACGGATTCCCGAGTTATCACGATTCTTTGAACTTTGCGTGATGAATCGGCCAGGGGGGTGGGCTCGAGAATCCGCTCCATGAACAGCACCGCCCTCGCCGCCCCGGACACCCGTCCCATCCATCCGCTGTGGATGCGCATCACGCACTGGCTCAACGCGCTGGCGGTGCTGATGCTGGTGACGAGCGGCTGGCGCATCTACAACGCGGCGCCCTTCTTTCCCTTCACCTTTCCGTCCGGGGCAACGCTCGGCGGCTGGCTCGGCGGGGCGCTGCAGTGGCACTTCGCGGCGATGTGGCTGCTGGTGTTCAACGGCTTCGTCTACCTGGCGCTCAACATCGCGAGCGGGCGACTTGCCACCAAGTTCTTTCCGGTCACACCGGGCGGTGTGTGGCACGACGCGCTGTCGGCGCTCAAGGGCCGGCTCTCGCATGCAGATCCGCGCCGCTACAACAACGTGCAACGGCTGGCCTATCTGTTCGTGATGCTCGACATCGTCTTGATCGTGCTGTCGGGGCTGGTGCTCTGGAAGTCGGTGCAGTTCGCTGTGCTGCGTGATCTGTTGGGTGGCTACGAGTTCGCACGGCGCATTCACTTCTTCGGGATGGCTTCCTTGGTTGCCTTCGTCGTGCTTCACCTGGTGATGGTGGCGCTGGTTCCTCGCACCTTGCTTGCGATGGTTTGGGGTCGTTCTTTTCGGGGTCTGAAATGAACGCCCTGGCTCTTCATCGGGGGCGTTCGGGGTGGGCTCACGCCGACGGGGTACTCCCCTCCGCGAATGTCCCCCGCCCTTCGGGCTCCTCCTTTATTTCGCTGCGGGGAGTACCCCGCCGACGTGAGCCAGACGCGCAGCAGTTGATCGGCCGGCACCACCGCTGCGTCCACGTGCACAGGGCAGCGGGTGCTTCCCGCAGCGAAATCAAGGAGGAGCCGAAGGCGGGGGACATTCGCGGAGGGAAGTACCCGCTGTCCTGTGCACGCGCCCCGACCTCAAACAACCAAAACCAGACATGAGAATCTTCAAAGCCCCAAGAATGACCGCCGTCGATAGCGAGACCGTGGTCCAGGAAGCGCGAGCACTGATCGCGAAGAAGGTTGAGCACCCCGCACGCCGCGCCTTCCTTCAACGCTCACTGACCCTGGGTGGCCTGTCGCTGCTCACAGGCTGCAGCATCAGCGACGACAGCCACGTCGAAGCCGCGCTCTCGAAGATCTCGCGCATCAACGACCGGGTGCAGGGCCTGATCTTCAGCCCCACGCAGCTCGCCGAGACCTATCCCGCCTCGATGATCACGCGGCCGTTTCCGTTCAATGCCTACTACGGCGAGGACGAGATCCGCGAGGTCGACGAAGCGGGCTACCGGCTCGAGGTGACCGGCCTGGTCGCCGACAAGCGCCGCTGGACCCTGCCCGAGCTGCGCGCCATGCCCCAGCACGAGCAGATCACGCGCCACATCTGCGTGGAAGGCTGGAGCGCCATCGGCCGCTGGGGCGGCGTGCGCTTCGCGGATTTTCTGCGCCACGTCGGTGCCGACACCACCGCGCGCTATGTCGGCTTCAAGTGCGCCGACGACTACTACACCAGCATCGACATGGCGACCGCGCTGCATCCGCAGACCCTGCTGGCGCTGACCTACGACGGCGAGGTGCTGCCGCCGAAGTATGGCTTTCCGATGAAGCTGCGCATGCCGACCAAGCTTGGCTACAAGAACCCCAAGCATATCCAGGCGATGTTCGTCAGCAATACCTATTCAGGTGGCTACTGGGAAGACCAGGGCTACAACTGGTTCGGAGGGAGCTGAGTCGTCGCCCGCGACGATTCGACTGCCGATGAAAGCGCGAGGCCGTGTTCCTCGACGAACCGCGCCTCTCTTGAAAAGTGAAACCTCAACCCGAAAGACTTCCCAATGAACAAGCTCAGCGCAACCCTGCTCGCCACCTGCCTCGCCTTTGCCGGCGCCTCCGCCTTCGCAGCCGACGAGATGGCCAAGGATGGCATGGCCAAGGACGCGATGTCCAAGGACGCCATGAAGAAGGATTCGATGGCGAAGGACTCCATGTCGAAAGACGGCATGAAGAAGGACTCGATGGCCAAAGACTCCATGTCCAAGGACGCGATGAAGAAGGATGCCATGGGCAAGGACGCGATGAAGAAGTAAGAAAAGGCACCCGAACCCGACGCGGCATTGACGGCCGCCGGAATCGGCGGCAATGTCGCCTCCGGCGGTCGCTCCCGCGTGGCCACCTCCCCTCAAGGATCCTCCATGAAATCCCTCGCATTCACCGCCGCCACCCTCGCCGCCGCGGCCCTGGTCTGGCATGCCGTGCCCTCCTCGGCCGAGCCCGCGCGCCGCGTGCCCGCCCCCACCGCCGACCTCGTCGCGCCACCCGCCGCCAAGACTGAAACCGCCGTCTTCGCGGGCGGCTGCTTCTGGGGCGTGCAGGGCGTGTTCCAGCGCGTGCAGGGCGTGAGCAACGCCGTCTCGGGTTATGCGGGCGGCGATGCGAAGACCGCCAAGTACGACGAGGTCGGCTCGGGCCGCACCGGCCATGCCGAATCGGTGCGCATCACCTACGACCCCAAGCAGATCAGCTATGGCAAGCTGCTGCAGATCTATTTCTCGGTCGCGCACGACCCGACCGAACTCAACCGCCAGGGACCCGACACCGGCACCCAGTACCGCTCCACCGTCTTCGCCGAGAACGCCGAGCAGGCGCGCATCGCGAAGGCCTACATCGCCCAGTTGAACCAGGCCAGGACCTTCGGCAAGCCGCTCGCCACCACCATCGAAACGGGCAAGCCCTTCTACGCCGCCGAGGACTACCACCAGGACTTCCTCACGAAGCACCCGGACCACGGCTACATCGTCGTCAACGACTGGCCGAAGATCGACGACCTGAAGAAGCTCTTTCCCGAGAGCTATCGGGCGGCGCCCGCGCTGGTGAGCGCGGCGAAGGGCGTTTGATGCGCCCGTGAGCGTGCTGCTTCGCATCGCCTTCGTCCTCGCCGGCGCCTTGCTGCTCGGAATGGCCGCCAACGAAGCGTTGCGCGCGGTCGGGCACTGGTACGAGATGAACCGCGCCCAGAGCGAAAGCGACTTGTCGCAGGCCTTCGTCATCGCGCTCGCGGTGCAGGCGGTCTGCGTGCTCGTGGGCGGGTGGTTCGGCAACCTGCCGTTCAGGCACTGGCAGCGCTGGCGTACGGCAAGCCGGCACTGAGCGCCAAGGCTGGCGGAGCATCCTCTCTTCAGCGAATCAATCGCGGACCGGCCCTGCCATCGTCTTCGCCTCCGCCTCGCGCCCCATCTTCCGCAACAGTTGCGCGTACTGCTTGCGCACCACCTCCACGCGCCACCGGTCCGGCCCTTTCGACACCAGCGGCAACGCCTGCCGATAGAGCGCCTCGGCCTCGGCATTGCGCCCCACTTCAGCCAGCCCGTAGGCCGCGTTGTAGAGCACCACGCCGCGCGTCGACCCGACCGCCGGTGTCTGCTCGATCGTGTCGAGCACGGCCAATGCACGGCGGCTCAGGCGCTCGGCCTGCGGGAAATCGGGCACGGCCTGGTAGGCGACGCTGAGGTTGTCGAGGTCGATCGCGTTCAGCACCTTCGGCACGCTCGTCTCGCGCGCGGAGATCGCCTCGGCTTCGGACAGCAGCGCGATCGCTTCGGCCGCGCGGCCGCGCTCGCGCAGGAAGTTGCCGCGGTGCACCAGCGCATTGCGCAGCAGCGTCGGGTTGCCCGCGTGATAGGCGCGCGCGGCACGCAGCGCGCGGCCGTAGTTGTCGTCGGCCACGTCATGCCGGCCGGCCGCGGCGGCCACGTCGCCGAGCGCCAGGTAGGCGGTCGGCAGGCGCGGGTCGGCGGGGTTCTGGCGCTCGAGTGCCGGCACGCCGTCCACGAGACGCGGACCGGCCTGTGCCCACAGCCCGGCCTGGTGATGCCAGAGGCCGGAACTGACCTGGTCGACTGAACTCGCGCAGCCCGCCAGCAACGTCGCCGCGAGCAGCAGGCCGCCCGCCAGCGCGCGCCTCACAGCAGCCTCAGCCGCTGCGCCTGCTCTTCGAGTTCGGCGCGGAAGTCAGGATGCGCGATCGCGATCAGTTCGCGCGCGCGCTGCTTGGCCGACTTGCCGCGCAATTGCGCCACGCCATGCTCGGTCACCACGTAGTCGATGTCGTTCTTGCTCGTGCTCACGTGCGTGCCGGGCGACAGCGAGGGCACGATGCGCGAGATGGTGTCGCCCTTGGCGGTCGAGGGCAGCACGATGAAGGCCTTGCCGCCGCGCGAGCGGTTGGCCGCGCGCACGAAGTCCGATTGCCCGCCCGTGCCCGAGTACGGCGCATGGCCCAGGCTCTCGGAACCGCACTGGCCCAGCAAATCGATCTGCATGGTGGCGTTGATCGCGACCAGGTTGTCGTTGAGGCCCGCGAGCGCCGGGTCGTTGGTGAAGTTCACCGGATGCATCTCGAGCGCCGGGTTGCGGTCCATGAAGCGGTAGAGCTTGCTCGAACCGAGCGCGAAGGTCGCGATCGACTTGCCTGGCAGATGGTTCTTGCGCCGGTTGGTCACGGCGCCGCTCTCCACCAGCGTGAGGATGCCGTCGCCGATCATCTCGGTGTGAATGCCGAGGTCGCGCTTGGCCGTGAGCTGCATCACCACCGCGTCGGGAATGCCGCCATAGCCGATCTGCAAGGTCGAGCCGTCATCGATGCGCTCGGCCACGTACTTTCCGATGGCCTGCTGCACCGGGCCGATCTTCGGCAGCCCCACCTCGAGCACCGGCGCCTCGCTCTCGACCAGCGCCGCCACCTGCGACACGTGCACATGGCAGGCGCCATGCGCGAAGGGCACGTTCGGGTTGACCTCGAGCACCACCGCGCGTGCCTTGGCCACGGCGGCCATCGTGTAGTCCGCGCCCAGGCTCAGCGCGAAGTAGCCGTGCGCGTCCATCGGCGAGGCCATGCTGAAGACCACGTCGGCCGGAATCTGACCGCGCTCGATCTGCGCGGGGATCTCCGAGAAGTAGTTGGGCAGGAAATCGATCCAGCCCTCCTGCCCGCCCGCGCGCGTGGCGCCGCCGAAGAACAGCGCGACATGGCGCACGTGCGCCACCGTCTCGGGATCGATGTAGGCGTACTTGCGCATCGCGAGGATCTGCGCAACCTTGACGTCGCGGAAATCGCGCCGCTGTTCCGACAGTGCCTCGAGCAACGCGGGCGGCTCGCCCACGCCGGTGGGCACGATGATCATGTCGCCGTTGCGCACCTGGCGCACGGCATCGGCGGCGCTCGCGCGCTTGCGCCGGTACTGGTCCTGGAAGTCCATGAAGCGTCTCGTCTCCTCTTTGGGTTGCGAACAGGGGTCGTGCCTACAGCGGCGCGTCGTTGCGCGCATCGTAGGTGCCGCGCCGCGCGGCCCGGTTGCAGCGCGTGCGGAACACCAAGGCCTTCTGCGCCTCGGCCACGCGGGCCGGGTCGCCCTTCCAGAGATCGAGCGCGGGCTGCTGCACCGCGCGCGAGAACGAGAAGCTCAGCGCCCACGGCAGCCGCGCGCCGAAGCGGGCATTCATCGCATTGAGTCGCGCCGACGCGAGCTGCGCCGACTGCCCGCCCGAGAGGAAGGCCACGCCCGGCACCGCGGCGGGCACGCTGCGCAGCAGGCAATGCACCGTGGCGTCGGCCACCGCGGCTACGTCGTCCTGCACGGCCGCGTTCTGCGCCGGCAGCACCATGTTCGGCTTGAGCAGCATGCCCTCGAGCAGCACGCCCTGCGCGCGCAGCTCGGCGAAGGTGCGATGCAGCACTTCTTGCGTGACCTCGGCGCAGCGCGCGAGCGAATGGTCGCCGTCCATCAGCACCTCGGGCTCGACGATCGGCACCAGCCCGGCCTCCTGGCACAGCGCCGCATAGCGCGCGAGCGCATGGGCGTTGACGCGGATGCAGGCGCTGCTGGGCAGGCCCGCGCCGATCGCGATCACGCCGCGCCACTTGGCGAAGCGCGCGCCCAGACCCGCGTACTCGGCCAGCCGTTCGCGCAGGCCGTCGAGGCCCTCGGTCACCGTTTCGCCCGGATGGCCCGCGAGCGGCTTGGCGCCGGTGTCGACCTTGATGCCCGGCACGATGCCCGCGGCGGCCAGGGCCTGCGCGAAGGGCACGCCAGCGTTGGTGGTCTGGCGCAGCGTCTCGTCGAACAGGATCGCGCCGCCGATGCTGTCGGACAGCCCCGGCGCCGTGACGATCAGTTCGCGCCAGTCGCGCCGCGCCGCCTCGGTCTGTGGGATGCCGAGCGCGGCGAAGCGCTTGTTGCAGGTGGCGTTGCTCTCGTCCATCGCGAGCAGGCCCTTGTCGGCGGCCAGCAGCGCGGCGGCCGTGTCGGTCAATGTCTTGGCGGTCATGTCGGGACACCTTTCGGGGGCCATCCTACGCCCGCGAGGCTTGGCCCTAGATGACGTTGCGCTCCAAGAGCGGCGCGTTGCGCAAGATGCGCTCGAAGCCCACCGCCGACAGGTCGAGGCTGCGGTAGCCGCCGAAGCGGATCAGTTCGGCCACGCCGCGCCCCGCCGCCGGGCACTGCTGCAGGCCATGGCCCGAGAAGCCGTTGGCGAAGTAGAGGTTGTCGCAGTCGGGTGCAGGCCGAGGATGGCGTTGTGGTCGAACAGGTTCATCTCGTAGTAGCCGGCCCAGGCGCCGGTCATGCGGATGGCCTCGAAGGCCGGCACGCGTTCGGCCAGCGTGGGCCAGATGAAGCTGTCGAAGGCCTCGTACTCGACCTCGAGCGGCGCGTCGTCGGGGTCCTGGTCCTCGGGCGGCGCGAAGCCGCAGATGAACTGGCGGCCCTCGGGCGCAGCCAGATGCCCGAGGTGTCGATCACCAGCGGGCAGCCGGGCAATGCCTCGGGGCACGAGAAGCTGAACACGCTGCGGCGCCGGCCGCGCACCGGCAGGTCGATGCCGGCCCAGCGCGCCACGGTCGCGGCCCAGGCGCCCGCGGCATTGACGACCACGTCGGCCGGCAGGGCCTGGCCGTCGGCGAGCACGACGCCGCGCACGAGGCGCCCTTCGCATTGCAGCCCGGTCGCCTGCGCCTGCACATATCGCACGCCCTGCGACACGGCCTTCCTGCGGAAGGCCTGCAGCAGGCTGTAGCCGTCGTACCAGCCCTCGCCCGACAGGCCCAGCGATCCCAGCGCGACGCCCTCGGTGTCGAGCCACGGAAAGCGCGCCTTCAACGCCTCGGGCTCGAGCAGCGCCACATCGACCGCATGGGCCTTCTGCAGCGCATGGTTCTCGCGCAGCACGCCCTCGCCCGCCGCCGAGGCCAGGTAGAGGTAGCCGGGCTCGACCAGGCCGATGTCGGGTGCGTCGTCGCCCACGCGCAGCGTCCGGCCCAGGCCGCGGAAGAAGTCGATGCCGTAGCGCGACATCTCGATGTTGATGGCGGTCGAGAACTGCTGGCGGATCGAACTGGCCGACAGCGCCGACGAAGCCTGGCTGTACGAGAAGTCGCGCTCGACCACCGTGACCTCGAAGGGCTCCTGCGCCGGATCGCGGGTCAGGAAATAGGCGATGGCGGAGCCGATGGCCCCGCCGCCGATGATCACCACACGCCGCATGGAATGCCTTTCGCTTCGCTCGTCATCGTCACTGCCCCGCGTCATGCGCCAGCCGCGGCGCGCGCCCTCAGCGTACCCACAAACACGCGACCGCGGCGCAGCAGCGCGGCCGGCACTTCGGCCATGTCGTCGCGGCAGGGCCAACGCCGATTAGAGTGGCGCTGGCGGGCGCAAAGCGGGCCGCGCCAGAATCGGCCCACCAGGACAAGCAGGCGAGATGAGAAAAGACATACCCAACCTCGGCGCGCTGCAGGCCTTCGAGGCCTCGGCACGGCTGGGCAGCTTCACGCGCGCCGCGAGCGAACTGGCGCTCACGCAGAGCGCGGTCGGCCGCCAGGTGGCGATGCTCGAGCAGCGGCTCGGCGTGGCGCTGTTCTCGCGCGTGCGGCGCCGGCTCACCCTGACCGACGTGGGCCGCGAGTACGCGGCGCGCATCCGCCGCCACCTCGACCAGATCCGGCGCGACACGCTGGAGATCGCCGCCGGCCACGACATGGGCTTCGTGCTCGAGGTGGCGGTGGTGCCCACCTTCGCGACCCAGTGGCTGATTCCGCGCCTGCCCGATTTCAGCCGGCTGCATCCCAACATCACGGTCAACCTGTCGGCGCGCTCGCAGCCCTTCTCGTTCCAGGAGAACGCCTACGACGCCGCGATCTACTTCGGCGACCAGTTCTGGCCCGACACGCGCGGCGGGCGCATCTTCTCCGAGGGCGAGATGGTGCCGGTGTGCAGCCCGGCCTTCCGCGATGCCAACGGCCCCTGGGACGAGACCGCGTTCGCGCGCTGCCGCCACGTGCACCTGAGCACGCGCGCCCATGCCTGGCGCGACTGGTATGCGCAGCAGGGCTGGGACTACACGGTGCATGCCTCGCGCGGGCCGCGCTACGAGCTCTTCACCATGGTGACGGCCGCCACCGCGGCCGGCATGGGCGTGGGCCTGGCGCCGCGCCTGTTGATCCAGCACGAGTTGCGCACCGGCGAGCTCGTGATCCCGATCGACCGCAGCCTCGACGTGAGCCAGGGCTACTACTTCGCCTATCCCGAGGGCCGGCCGGCCTCGGGGGCGCTCGAGCATTTCGAGCGCTGGGTGCTGAGCCTGACGCCGGAAGCAGCGAAGGATCGAGCGGCCTGTCTTTTTCTTGCTCCCTCCCCCCTCTGGGGGAGGGCCGGGGTGGGGGCACCGACCCGTCGACACCGTGAAGCGATGGATGCGCCCGGTGCCCCCATCCCGACCTTCCCCCAAAGGGGGAAGGAGTCAATACCGCGTCAGACCGGCGCCGGGTTGCGCTCCGAGAAACCGCGCTGGTGCCAGTACGGATAGGCCAGCGTCGTCGTGCTCGCCACGTCGAGCTCGGCCACCTGCTCCTTCGTGAGGTTCCAGCCCACCGCGCCGAGGTTCTGGCGCAGTTGCTGCTCGTCGCGCGCGCCGATCACCACGCTCGACACGGTCGGGCGCTGCAGCAGCCAGTTCAGCGCCACCTGCGGCACCGTCTTGCCGGTCTCGCCGGCGATCTTCTCGAGCGCATCGACGACGCGGTAGAGCAGCTCGTCGGGCACCGGCGGGCCCATGTCGGCCGTCACGTGCAGGCGGCTGTTGGCGGCAGCGGCTGGCCACGGCGGATCTTGCCGGTGAGCCGGCCCCAGCCCAGCGGGCTCCACACCACCGCGCCCACGCCCTGGTCCTGCGCCAGCGGCATCAGCTCCCATTCGTAGTCGCGGCCCACCAGCGAGTAGTAGGCCTGGTGCGCCACGTAGCGCGGATAGCCATAGCGCTCGGCCACGCCCAGCGACTTCATCAGGTGCCAGCCCGAGAAGTTGGAGGCGCCCACGTAGCGCAGCTTGCCCGCGCGCACGAGGTCGTCGAGCGTCGAGAGCGTTTCTTCCACCGGCGTGGCGGCATCGAAGCCTTGCAGCTGGAACAGGTCGATGTAGTCGGTGCCCAGGCGCTTAAGCGCGGCATCGACCGCGGCGACCAGGTGGTAACGCGAGGAACCGACCTCGTTGGCGCCCTCGCCGCTGCGGAAGGTGGCCTTGGTCGAGATCAGCAGCTTGTCGCGCGGCCGGCCCTTGATCGCCTCACCGAGCACCGACTCGGCCGCGCCGCCCGAGTAGATGTCGGCGCTGTCGAACATGTTGACGCCCGCATCGAGGCAGATGTCGATCAGCTTGCGGGCCTCGGCCACATCGGTGCTGCCCCAGGCCTGGAAGAACTCGCCCTTGCCTCCGAAGGTGCCGGTGCCGAAGCTCAGGACGGGGACCTTGAGGCCCGATCGGCCCAGATGACGGTATTCCAAGATGCTGCTCCTTCGGCCCGCGGGCCAGGTGGTGCGGGCCGACGGCCCGCGGATGGCAGCCATTGTTGGCCGCGGGACTGAACCCCGGCCGGCAGTCGGGCTTCTAGGGCAGCAGCTTGGAGATCGCGTCTTCGAAGGCCAGCACGTCCGAACCCACGTGCGTGGAGTTGAACACCGTCTGCGTCAGCTTGAAGTCCTTGTAGTTGCGGGCCGCGAGCCGGTCGTACATCTCCTTGACCACCGGCCCGTTGCAGTTGGCGTCGCAGCGCGCCAGCACCATGGTCGCGGGCAGCGACTTGCCGGCCAGCGCGGTGAACATCTTCTGCTCGAGGTCGTAGTTGACGTCCTTCTGCTGCCAGAAGGCGGCTTCGGTGGACAGGAAGTACGAGAACACCAGCTGGTCGGGCGCCTCGAGGAACATCGCGGTCGCGGCCAGGTTGCCGCTGGTCGACAGGCCAGAGAGCATGCGGCGCTTCGGGTCCATGCGGTACTTCGATTCGAGGTAGGGAACCAGCTCCTTCACGAGGAAGGCGTGGTAGCCGTTGGCGCCCGGGAAGTTGTAGTCCTCCTGCCGCCGCGCGCTGCCACCGATGCCCACCAGGATGGCCTTGGTGCCACGCCGTTGCAGGATGTTCTTGAGGTTCACGAAGCGCGTGTCGGGCAGGCCGTTGGTGGCATCGCCGTCGAGCGCATAGATGGTGGCGAATGAATCGGTGCCGGCGTCGTAGCTGGCCGGGATGTAGATGTCGATGCGGTAGTCCACGCCATAGGCCTTGGCGCTGACGGTCTCGCTGACCACGCGGCCGGTGGAGGATGGCGGCGGCGGCGCGGGCTGCTCGGGTGCCGGAGCCGGCGGCAGGATCGGGAGGCCGCCGCCTCCACCGCCACCGCCGCCCCCACCGCAGGCCGCCATCGCCGCGACGAGCACGCAACCGCACACGGCCGCGAGTGCGCGGCGCCATTTTCTTGTCTCATGTGGTTCCTCTTCTTCGACCCCGGCACACGTCGTGCCGGGCGGGGATGCTGCGCCGGGGGCCGGGCAGCGTCAACCTCGCCGGTCGGATCGGCCAGGCTCTGGCGCCATGTCCACACGCCTCGCGCCGGCACGATGGCGCCTATGGCCGCATGCCGAGCGACAACGACGATGCGGTCAGGGCGCGATCTCCTTCAGGGCCTCGTCCACCGACACCGTCAGCCCCACCTTCACCCGGCTCATGGCCACCAGCGTCTTGAAGCGCTTCACGTTGTTGTTCTCGAAGAACAGCTCGCGCGTGAGCCGCGTGTAGTCGGCCATGCTGCGCACCGCGAAGATCAGCACGAAGTCGCACTCGCCCGCCACGTAGTAGCACTGCTGCACCTGCGGGCAGGCCTGGAAGCTGCGCTTCATCGCATCGAGCAGATCGACGCGCTCGCTCTCCACCTCGACCTCGACGATCACCGTGAGCTCGCATCCCACCGCGTCGGGATTGACGATCGCCGCATGGCGCTCGATCACGCCCTCGTCGGCCATGCGCTTCAGGCGCCGGTTGACCGCCGCGGCCGACAGGTGCACCTGCTGGCCCAGCTCGCCCTGCGGCAGGCGCGCGTCCTGCTGCACCAGCGCCAGCAGCTTGAGGTCGTAGGCATCGAGGGGCGTGGGCATGGGCGGGATCGGCAGGCGCGGCGGGTGGAATGGAATTGCGCCAAAGGCCCCTTCAATGCGCGCGAATTCAGGGGTCGGCGACATAGCATTGTTGCCCATGACCACCGCCATCCCTGCCCCCGACCCGATCGCCGGCGCGCCGCTCGATGCCGAACTCTCGGGCTGGCGCCGCTACCTGCACACCATTCCCGAGACCGGCTTCGCCGAGCACCGCACCTCGGCCTTCGTCGCGCGCACGCTGCGCGCACTGGGCCTCGAGGTGCACGAGGGCATCGGCGGCACCGGGCTGGTGGCGAACCTGCGCGTGGGCGAAGGCCGCGGCGCGATCGGCATCCGCGCCGAGATGGATGCGCTCGACATCGCCGAATCGGCGCCGGGCCGCGCCCATGCCTCGGCCACGCCCGGCAAGATGCACGCCTGCGGCCACGACGGCCACATGTCGATCGTGCTCGGCGCGGCGCGGCTGCTGCGCGAACGCCAGGACTTCGACGGCACCGTGCGCTTCATCTTCCAGCCCGCCGAGGAACACGGCCGCGGCGCCAAGGCGATGATGGCCGACGGCCTGTTCGAGCGCTTCCCCGTCGACGAGATCTACGGCCTGCACAACATGCCCGGCATCGCGGCCGGCACCATCGCCACCTGCGCCGGCGGCATCATGGCCAGCGAAGACAACTTCGCGATCCATGTGCGCGGCCGCGGCACCCATGCGGCACGGCCGCACATGGGCATCGACCCGATCGTGATCGGCGCCGAGATCGTGCTCGCGCTGCAGACCATCGTCTCGCGCAGCCTCGACCCGGGCGCGCAGGCCGTGGTCTCGTGCACCGAGTTCATCACCGACGGCATCCGCAACGCGATCCCCTCGAACGTCGTCATCAAGGGCGACACGCGCAGCTACGACCCCGCCGTGCAGGCCACGCTGGAGCGGCGCATGCGCGAGATCAGCGAGGGCATCTGCCGGCTGCACGGCGCCGAATGCGCGTTCTCGTACACGCACGAATTCGAGCCCACGGTGAACTGGCCCGAATGCGTGCCGCATGCGGTGGCCGCCGCGACCGCGGTGCTCGGCGCCGCTCGCGTGGACGCGAACACCGTGCCGATGATGGCCTCGGAGGACTTCGGCGCCTTCCTGCGCGTGGTGCCCGGCGCCTTCGTGTTCCTCGGCAACGGTGCCGACGGCCAGCCCGGCGGCACGCCGCTGCACAACGCCGGCTACGACTTCAACGACGAGGTGCTCGAGATCGGCGCGCGCTACTTCGCCGAACTGGTGCGCATGCGGCTGCCGCGCTGATCCCCTTCCCTTCCTTCGAAAGCTCGACATGCTGGTCCGCAATGCCCGCGCCGTGCGCGCGCCCTACCCCGAGGCGCTGCGCCGCATCCTCAGCATCGACGAAGCACGCGCCACGCGCGCGTGGCTCTCGCGCTGGTCGCTGCTCGCGCCGGAACCCACGCCGCTGCGCCGCCTGAGCGACCTGGCGCAGGCCTGCGGCATCGCCGAGGTGTTCCTCAAGGACGAATCGCTGCGCTCGCCGCTCGGCAGCTTCAAGGCGCTCGGCGCGCCGGCCGCGCTGGTGCGGCTGGTGCTGCGGCGCCATCCCGACTGGAACGCCGACGCGGTGCTGCGCGGCGAACACGCGGACGCCTTGAAGGACCTCGTCGTCATCAGCGCCACCGACGGCAACCACGGCCGCGCACTCGCCGCGGCAGCGCGCAGCGTGGGCGTGCGCTGCGTGATCGTGCTGCATCGGCACGTGAGCGCCGAGCGCGAAAGCGCGATTGCCGACTTCGGTGCGGAGATCGTGCGCATCGAGGGCAACTACGACGCCTCGGTCGCGCATGCCGCGCAGCTCGCCGAACGGCATGGCTGGCAGGTCGTGTCCGATACCGCGTACCCCGGCTACGAGGATGTGCCGCGCGACGTGATGCAGGGCTACGGCACGATGGTCGACGAGGCGCTCGAGCAGCTCGCGGCCGAGTCCGACGGTGCCTGTCCCTTCACCCACGTGATGCTGCAAGGCGGCGTCGGCGGCCTCGCGGCCGGCGTGGCGAGCTACCTCTGGGAACGCTTCGGCGAACGCCGTCCGGTGCTCGTCGTCGCCGAACCGCGCCAGGCCGACTGCCTCACGCGCAGCGCCATCGAAGGCCGGCCGGCCGTGGCCACCGGCAGCGTCGACTCGGTGATGGCCGGCCTCGCCTGCGGCGAGACCTCGACCCTGGCCTGGCGCTTCCTCGAGCCCGCGGTCGATGTCTTCCTCACGCTGGAGGATGAAGAGGCGGTGGCTGCGATGCGGCGGCTGGCCGAGGGATCGGCGCGCGACGTGCCGGTGGTGAGCGGGGAATCGGGCGCCGCGGGCGCGGCCGCGTTGCTGCAGCTTGCGCTCTCCGAGACGGCGAAGGCGCAGGCCGCGCTCGATGCTTCGTCGAAGGTGCTCCTGATCAGCACCGAGGGAGCGACCGCGCCTTCGGTCTATGCACGACTGCTGGGCCGCTCCGCGGATGAGGTACTGGCAGCGCAACGCGAATGGCTGAGCCTGGAGGCTCGGCGGTAGGCGGTCGCTCCGCGCACAGTTCTTACCGGCCGTGGAACTCTTCGCGGCACCCGAAGCTGGACTACTGCGGCACCAGCTCCACGCGCCGGTTCTTCGCGCGGCCGTCCTCGGCCGCATTGCTGGCGACCGGCGCCAGATCGGCCACGCCATACGCGGCGAGCCGGTTGGCCGCGATCGCGTACTGGCTGGCCAGGGCCGCGTTGACCGCTTCCGCGCGCCGCTTCGACAGCGCGATGTTGCTGTCCAGCGTGCCCTGGTTGTCCGTGTGGCCGACCACGCGCAGCTTGAGCGCGGGCTCGGCCTTGAGCAGCTTGGCGATCTCGTCCAGCGCGGGCTTGGAATCGGGCTTGATGTCGGCCTTGGCGGTGTCGAACAGGATGCCGTAGAGCGCCACGCGCCCGGTGGCGGCGATGGCCTTCGACATGTCGCCCGCGCTCACGGTCACCATGTTCTGTTTCATCGCCCCGACCTCGATGATGTCGACCGCCGCGTAGGCGCCCTTGACCGCCTTGTAGTCCTTGCTGTCCTTGGCCCATTGCACGGCCTCGACGACCACGTAGAGATCGCCTTGCGGCCGCGGAATCTTGAAGCTCGCCAGGCGCGCCGTCGCGACCTCGGCGGCCGAGAAGGTGTAGGTGCTGCGGCTGGTCTTGATCTCGTTCCAGCTGTAGGGGCAGAGGAAGCAGGAGCGGCTCTTGAAGTTCTCGTCGCGCCCCGAGTCGTAGAGCGTGACGCCGCCGGCCGCCTGCACCTCATTCTGGTAGTTGCGGATCAGCTCCGCCGTCGACGTGTCGCCGGCCGATTCGTACCACAGGCGGGTCAACGCGCCCTCGACCGGCACGGAACTGGTCCAGCTGCGCTTTCTCGAAGTCGTGTCGTAGCCCTTGTAGGTCCCCGTCGGCACCAGGTATTCGTCGAAGCGCTTGAAGTCGTAGCCGACGATGGTCGAGCCCGCGAAGCGCTTGAGCAGCGGGTTGTCCTTGGCGCCGGGCAGGTCCTGCGCGGACGCGAGCATCGAGAGGAACAACAGCCCGGCGAATGCCGGCGCGGCCAGCAGCCGAAGGAAGGCAAGGACAGAACGCGGACGCATCGATGACTCCGGAAATTGACGGCGCAATTGTCAGGAATTCCGATGATTTGGCTGCACGGCCGTTTGGCCTATGAAGAAGGTCTGTGGCGGTGGATGCAAGCTCGTTGTCCTGAATTCCCATGCGGCGACGCCTGCGCTACCCCCTCAGTCGATCTCCACCCTCGCCTCCTTCACCAACCTCGCATACTTCGCTGTGTCGCTGCGAATCCGCGCCGCCATCTGCGCCGGCGTATCCCCCACCGGTTCCGCACCGATCTCCTCCATGCGCTTCCTGAACTCCGGCGACTGGATGATCTTCACCATCTCGACGTTGAGCCGCTCCACGATCTCCTTCGGCGTGCCCGCCGGCGCGAGGATGCCGAACCAGGTGCCCTGGTCGAAATCCTTCAGGCCCGACTCGGCCAGGGTCGGCACATCGGGCAGGCTGCTCGAGCGTTTGGCGGTGGTCACGGCCAGCGCGCGCAGCTTGCCGGCGCGGATGTGCTGCAGCACGGGCGTCAGCGTGTCGAAGGACATGTCGACCTGGCCGCCGAGCAGGTCGGTGGTGAGCGGCGCGCTGCCCTTGTAGGGCACGTGCAGCAGTTCGATGCCCGACAGGGCCGAGAGCTGGGTGCCGATCAGGTGCTGCACGGTGCCGTTGCCGTTCGACCCATACGAAAGCTTGGCCGGCGCGGCCTTGGCCTGGGCGATCAGTGCCTGCGCATCGCGCGCGGGCGACTTGGCGTTGACGACCATCACGTTGGGCACCAGCGCCACGGTGGTGATCGGCGCGAAGCTCTTCTCGAAGTCGTAGGGCAGCTTGCGATAGACGCTGGTGGCGATGGTGTGGTGCACGGCGCCCATCAGCAGGGTGTAGCCGTCGGGCCGCGCCTTGGCCACGTAGTCGGCGCCGAGCGTGGCACCGGCGCCGGGGCGGCTCTCGACGACCACGGGCTGGCCCAGGCTCTGCGAGAGCTTGTCGCTCAATGAGCGCGCCAGCACGTCGGAGCTGCCGCCGGGCGGAAAGGGAACGACGAGGTTGATGGGCTTGGCCGGCCAGGCCTGCGCGGCCGCGGTCGTGGCGGCCAGGCCGAGGGTGAAGGCGGCGGCGAGCGCGGTCAGTGCCGCGCGGCGGCGGACGATGGGCTGGGTCACGGGTTGTCTCCTTTGTTGTCGTGGCAATGGCCGGCCGTGCGCGCACGCCCTCTCCGGCCCCGGGGGCGGAAAAACTCAGGCGGCCTGGCGCTCGGGCAACGGGGCCAGCAGCGCGCAGACGGCGCGGGTCACGTCGGCGGTGGTGGCGCTGCCGCCGAGGTCGCGCGTGTGCAGCGAGGTGTCGGCCGTGACCTGTTCGATGGCGCGCATCAGGCGCGCGGCGGCCTCGGGCTCGCCGAGGTGCTCGAGCATCATCACCACCGACCAGAAGGTGCCGACCGGGTTGGCCAGGCCCTGGCCCATGATGTCGAAGGCCGAGCCGTGGATGGGCTCGAACATCGAGGGGAAGCGGCGCTCGGGATCGATGTTGCCGGTGGGTGCGATGCCGAGGCTGCCCGCGAGCGCGGCGGCCAGGTCGCTGAGGATGTCGGCATGCAGGTTGGTCGCGACGATGGTGTCGAGCGAGGCCGGCCGGTTGACCATGCGCGCGGTGGCGGCGTCGACCAGTTCCTTGTCCCAGCGCACGTCGGGGAACTCCCTGGCCACCTGCACGGCGATCTCGTCCCACATCACCATCGCATGGCGCTGCGCATTGCTCTTGGTGATCACGGTGAGCTGGCGGCGCGGCCGCGAACGGGCCAGCGAGAAGGCGAAGCGCATGATGCGCTCGACGCCGGCACGGGTCATCATCGAGACGTCGGTGGCAGCCTCGATCGCATGGCCCTGGTGCACGCGGCCGCCGACGCCGGCGTATTCGCCCTCGGAGTTCTCGCGCACGATGACCCAGTCGAGATCGCCGGGGCCACAGCGCTTGAGCGGGCCGTCGATGCCGGGCAGGATGCGCGTGGGCCGCACGTTGGCGTACTGGTCGAAGCCCTGGCAGATCTTCAGGCGCAGGCCCCACAGGGTGACGTGATCGGGAATGTGCGGATCGCCGGCCGAGCCGAACAAAATCGCGTCCTTGCCGCGCAGCGCGTCGAGGCCGTCGGCCGGCATCATCTCGCCGTGGGCGCGGAAGTAGTCGCCGCCCCAGCCGAAGTCCTCGAACTCGAAGGCGAAGCGCTCGCCGCCGGCGGCCAGTGCCTCGAGCACCTCGCGCCCGGCCGGCACCACCTCCTTGCCGATGCCGTCGCCGGGAATGGTTGCGATCCTGTAGGTCTTCATGGTGTAGCTGCGTCGCTGCGGTGTTGGAATGGCTTCGACTGTAGGAACTCGACGCGCGATCGGATCGCCCCTAAAGTCAATCCATCGTCAACTTCAAGTCAACAGTCAGAACCGCGATGGCCCACGAGATCCAACCCGCCGACCTCGGCTTCTTCTCGGCGCTGGCGCGCGCCGGCAGCCTCAGCGCGGCGGCGCGCGAACTCGGCATCACGACGGCCGCCGTGAGCAAGCATCTCGCGCAAATGGAGGCGCGGCTCGGCGTGAGCCTGGTCAACCGCACCACGCGGCGCATGGGCCTCACGCCCGAAGGCGAGCTCTACCTCGCGCAGGCGCGGCGCATCCTGGCCGACATCGAGAGCCTGGGCGAGCAGCTCGGCGTGTCGAAGGCGGTGCCGCAGGGCCTCTTGCGCGTCAACGCCACGCTGGGCTTCGGGCGCAGCCACGTGGCGCCGCTGATCTCGAAGTTCGTGCGCCGGCATCCCGAGGTCGAAGTCCAGCTGCAGCTGTCGGTGAACCCGCCGCCGCTGACCGAGGATTCGTTCGACGTCTGCGTGCGCTTCGGCGCGCCGCCCGAGTCACGCGTGATCGCACGGCGCATCGCGGCCAACCGGCGGCTGCTGTGCGCGGCGCCGGCCTACCTCGCGAAGCACGGCACGCCCAAGGTGCCGAACGACCTCACGCGCCACAACTGCCTCGGCATCCGCCAGGGCGAGGAGGCCTACGGCCTGTGGCGGCTGTCGAGCGGGCGCGGCGCGAGCGCGAGCACGCAGGCCGTGAAGACGCGCGGCACGCTGACCACCAACGACGGCGAGATCGCGGTCAACTGGGCGCTCGAAGGCCACGGCATCCTGATGCGCGCCGAATGGGACATCGCGCGCTACCTGCGCAGCGGCCGGCTGGTGCAGGTGCTGCGCCCCTTCCATACGCCCGATGCCGACATCTACGCGGTGTATCCGCAGCGCCACCAGCTCGCGGCGCGCGTGCGGGCCTTCGTCGACTTCCTCGCGCAATCGCTCGAGCAACAGGCCTCGGCGGCCTCGAAGACCGCGTTCTGACACAACCCTAGGGAAATCCCCAAGGCCGCGCTCGCGGCCGTGCCCGCGCGCGCCCTCGTCCAGAGGGAAAAGCACCCGCGCGGCGCCCTCCCTCACCCGCCCCGATCTCCCCACGGCACTGGCCCGCAACTTGCAAACTCGGCCAAAAATGACAGAAAATTTTCTTAACTGACTTATATTTGTAAATCAGTTTTCAAATTTGCACCGTTCCGGCGCCCTTCCGAACCCATGAGCACCAACGTCGACCCTCCAGGCACCACCGTGGCCCAGCGCATCGCGCAGGCCCTGCCGCGGCTGTCCCGCTCGCACCGGCAGGTGGCCGACTATGTGCTCGAGCATCCGCTGCAGGTGGCCACGCTGCCGATCGACGAGCTGGCCACGGCCGCCGGCGTGTCGGTGGCCACGGCCAACCGCTTCGCGCGCGCGCTCGACTTCGACGGCTACCCGGCCTTCCGGGCCGAGCTGGTGCGCGGCTTCGAGCCGCTGGTGGCGCCGGTCGAGCGGCTGCGCGGCAACCTCGAGCGGCCGACCACGGTGTCGGAGGTGTTCGCCGCGGCGCTCGAGGAGAGCCGCCGCAACATCGACGCCACGCGCCAGTCGCTCGACTACGCGGCCTGCGAGGCGGCGGTGGAGCGCATCGGCAAGGCGCGCTCGATCTACATCGGCGGCTTCGGCGCCAGCGCCTGGCTCGCGGGCCTGCTGCAGCACGGGCTCGACAGCAGCTGCAGCGACGTGCGCCTGCTCTCGGGCGTGAGCGGCGTGACCCATGCCGCGCGCACGCTGATGCATGCGGGGCCGCAGGACGTGTTCATCGGCGTGACCTTCCCGCGCTACCTCACCGACACCATCGCGCTGGCGCAGATCGCGCGCGGCCAGGGTTGCGCGGTGCTCGCGCTGACCGATCGGCCGAGCTCGCCGCTGGCGCCGCTGGCCGACGTGGCGCTCTATTGCCAGACCGAGACCAGCTACCGCCCCAACTGCGAGACCAGCGTGCTCGCGCTGATCGAGGCGCTGACCAGCGCCGTGGCGCTGCGCGCGCCGGGCGCGGTGCAGTCGGCGGGCCGCATCCTGCAGGCGGTGCGGCCGTGGCTGCACGGGGGCAACGGACCTCGCACGAACGGCACGAATGGCGCGAACGGCGCGACCCAGCAGGCCACGCCGCCCGCGGACAGCACCCCGAAGAAGAAGACATCCCGATGAACAGCCCCACCCAGAACGACAACGCCCCCACCCCGCGCGTGCCCGTGATCGCCATCCATGGCGGCGCCGGCACCATCAGCGCGGGCACCACCACGCCCGAACAGGCCGCGGCCTATCACGAGGCGCTGCGCCACATCGTGGCCACCGCGCAGGCCGCGCTGCTGCAGGGCGCATCCGCGCTCGACGCCACCTGCCTCGCGGTCGAACTGCTCGAGGACTGCCCGCTGTTCAACGCCGGCCACGGCGCGGTCTTCACGCACGAAGAAACCCACGAGCTCGATGCCGCCGTGATGGACGGCGCCACGCTCGCCGCCGGCGCGGTCGCGGGCGTGTGCCATGTGCGCCGCCCGGTGCGCCTGGCGCGCGCGGTGCTCGAGGACGGCGCGCACGTGCTGCTCGCGGGCGCCGGGGCCGAGGCCTTCGCGCGCGAACGCGGGCTCGAGATGGTCGAGCCCTTTACTTCTCGACCGAGGCGCGGCGCCAGCAGCTGCACCGCGTGCGCGACACCGGCCGCGTGGTGGTCGATCACGAGGGCGCGGCCATGACCCATGCCCCGCTCGACGAGGACCGCAAGTTCGGCACCGTCGGCGCGGTCGCGCTCGACATGCACGGCCACCTGGCCGCCGCCACCTCCACCGGCGGCATGACCAACAAGCGCGTTGGCCGCATCGGCGATTCGCCGCTGATCGGCGCCGGCACCTACGCCGACGACGCCACCGCCGCGGTCTCGTGCACCGGCAGCGGCGAGATGTTCATCCGCATCGCCGCCGCGCACGACCTCTGCGCGCGCATGGCCTACGCCGGCGCCACGCTCGAAGCCGCCGCCCGCACGGTGGTGATGGAGTCGCTCTCGGCCATCGGGGGCACCGGCGGCCTGATCGCCGTCGATCGCCACGGCAACCTCGCGCTGCCCTTCAACACCGAGGGGCATGTACCGCGCCCATGCGCGCGGCCGCGAGACCCCGAAGACGGCGATCTTCGCCTGACGCCACCGCTTCCTTTCCCGACCGCCATGTCCGCTGCGACCTCCCTCCCCTCTCTGCCCAACCTGCCCGAAGGCCGCGTGCTCGCGGTCGACGACCTCAGCGTGCGCTTCACCACCTCGGAGCGCACGGTCGATGCGGTCAAGAAGTTGTCCTTCCACGTCGACCATGGCGAGACGCTCGCGGTGGTGGGCGAATCGGGCTCGGGCAAGTCCGTGACCTCGCTCGCGCTGATGCGCCTGGTGGAGCACGGCGGCGGCCGCATCCTCGACGGCCGCATGGCGTTTCGCCGCCGCAACGGCGAGGTGCTCGACCTCGCGCAGGCGCGCGACCACACGATGCGCGGCATCCGCGGCGCCGACATCGCGATGATCTTCCAGGAGCCGATGACCTCGCTGAACCCGGTGTTCACCGCGGGCGACCAGATCGCCGAGGCCATCCGCATCCACCAGGGCAAGAGCAACGCGGCCGCGCGCGCCGAGGCGCTGCGCATGCTCGAGCTGGTGCGCATCCCCGAGGCGCGCAACGTGCTCGACCGCTTCCCGCACCAGCTCTCGGGCGGCATGCGCCAGCGCGTGATGATCGCGATGGCGCTGTCGTGCAAGCCGCAGCTCCTGATCGCCGACGAACCGACCACCGCGCTCGACGTGACGATCCAGGCCCAGATCCTCCAGCTGATCCGCGAGCTGCAGCAGGAGATGCGCATGGGCGTGCTGTTCATCACCCACGACATGGGCGTGGTGGCCGAGATCGCCGACCGCGTGCTCGTGATGTACCGCGGCGACAAGGTCGAGGCGGGCCCGTCGGACACCGTGTTCGGCGCGCCGCAGCATCCCTACACCCGCGCGCTGCTGTCGGCCGTGCCCAAGCTCGGCGCCATGCAGGGCACCGAGCTGCCGGCCAAGTTCGAGCTGCTGCGCACCGAGACCGGCGCGCAGGCCGAGCCCGGCACCCACACCGAGCCGCACGACACGGTGCGCGCCGAGGCCGGCCCGATCCTGCGCGTGCGCGAGCTGGTCACGCGCTTCGACGTGCGCAGCGGCGTCTTCGGCCGCGTGAAGCGGCGCGTGCATGCGGTCGAGAAGATCAGCTTCGACCTCTACCCCGGCGAGACGCTGGCGCTGGTCGGCGAGTCGGGCTGCGGCAAGTCGACCACCGGCCGCTCGCTGCTGCGCCTGGTCGAGAGCCAGAGCGGCGCGATCGAGTTCGGCGGCCAGAACATCCGCGAGCTGCCCACGCGCGAGCTGCAGGCCCTGCGCCGCAACATCCAGTTCATCTTCCAGGACCCCTTCGCCTCGCTCGATCCGCGCGTGACGGTGGGCTTCTCGATCATGGAGCCGCTGCTGATCCACGGCATCGCCAAGGGCGCCGAGGCGCAGCAGCGCGTCGACTGGCTGCTGCAGAAGGTGGGCCTGCCGCCCGAGGCGGCGCAGCGCTATCCGCACGAGTTCTCGGGCGGCCAGCGCCAGCGCGTCGCGATCGCGCGCGCCCTGGCGCTGAACCCCAAGGTGGTGGTGGCCGACGAATCGGTGTCGGCGCTCGACGTCTCGATCCAGGCCCAGATCGTCAACCTGATGCTCGACCTGCAGCGCGAGCTCGGCGTGGCCTTCCTTTTCATCTCGCACGACATGGCGGTGGTGGAGCGCATCAGCCACCGCGTGGCCGTGATGTACCTCGGGCAGATCGTGGAGATCGGCCCGCGCCGCGCGGTGTTCGAGGCGCCGCAGCATGCCTACACGCGCAAGCTGATGGCGGCCGTGCCGGTGGCCGATCCCTCGCGCCGCCACAAGCAGCGCGCGCTGCTCGAGGGCGAGATCCCGAGCCCGATCCGCGCCGTGGGCGACGAGCCCGAGGTGCCGCCGCTGGTGCAGGTGGCGCCGGGCCATTTCGTGGCGCGGCATGCCATCGGCGGCGCTTTCTGACGCCTTCGAGTTTCTTTTTCGTTTTTCCGTCGCAGGGCCCCCTGCTTTTTTGTTCCTCCCTCTCTTTCACGAATCGACTGGAGTTCTTCCCATGAAGCCATCCTCTTCCTCCCTGCGATGGGCCTGTGCGCTGCTGGGCCTGGCCGCGCTCGCCGCCTCGGGCTCGGCCCTGGCCGCCAAAGACGTGGTGCTCGCCATCGGCTACCAGCCCGAGACGCTGGACCCGTACAACACCAACACGACGATCACCACGGCCGTGACCAAGACCTTCTACGAAGGCCTGTTCCAGTTCGACAAGGACCTGAAGGTGCAGAACGTGCTGGCCGAGGGCTACGAGGTCTCGAAGGACGGCCTGGTCTACACCATCAAGCTGCGCAGCGGCGTCAAGTTCCACGACGGCACCGACTTCAACGCCGAGGCCGTGAAGTTCACGCTCGAGCGCGTGCTGAACCAGGACAACAAGCTGCTGCGCTACAACCAGTTCAACCGCGTGGGCAAGGTCGAGGCGCTGAACCCGACCACCGTGCGCATCACGCTCAAGGAACCCTTCGGCCCCTTCATCAACTCGCTGGCCCATGCCTCGGCCGCGATGATCTCGCCGACCGCGCTCAAGAAGTGGGGCAACAAGGACATCGCCTTCCACCCCGTGGGCACCGGCCCCTTCGAGTTCGTCGAATGGAAGCAGACCGAGGCGGTCAAGGCCAAGAAGTTCGACGGCTACTGGAAGAAGGGCTTCCCGAAGGTCGACACCGTGCAATGGAAGCCGGTGCTCGAGAACAACACGCGCGCCGCGATGATGCAGACCGGCGAGGCCGACTTCGCGTTCCCGATCCCCTACGAGCAGGCCGAGCTGCTGAAGAAGAGCGACAAGCTCGAGGTCGTGGCGTCGCCCTCGATCATCACGCGCTTCCTGGCCTTCAACATGCTGCAGAAGCCCTACGACAATCAGAAGGTGCGCGAGGCCATCGGCTACGCCATCAACAAGGAAGCGCTGGCCAAGGTGGCCTTCGGCGGCTATGCGATCCCCGCGCAGGGCGTGATGCCCCAGGGCGTGAAGTACGCCGAGAAGATGGCGCCCGTGCCCTACGACGTGAAGAAGGCCAAGGAACTGCTGGCCGAGGCCGGCTACCCGAACGGCTTCGAGTCGGTGCTGTGGAGCGCCTACAACAACACGACCAGCCAGAAGACCATCCAGTTCGTGCAGCAGCAGCTCGCGCAGGTCGGCATCAAGCTGCAGGTGCAGGCGCTCTGAAGTGGGCCAGCGCACCGAGCAGGTCGATGCCTGGCCCGATCCCAAGACCGCCAAGGTGCGCCTGTACTACACCGGCTGGTCCTCGTCCACCGGCGAGGCCGACTGGGGCCTGCGCCCGCTGTTCGCCTCCGAGTCGTGGGCGCCGAAGCTCAACAACATGTCGTTCTACAAGAGCGAGGTGGTCGACAACGCGCTGGCCAAGGCGCTGGTGTCGGTCGACGAAACCGAGAAGGCCGCGCTCTACAAGACCGCGCAGGAACAGATCCGCAAGGACCTGCCGCGCCTGCCGCTGGTGACGGAGCAGAACCTGTCGGCGCATTCGAAGCGGCTGACGGGCGTGTTCGTGATGCCCGACGCCAACATCAACATCGACGCGATGTCGGTGGCGAACTGATCGCGGGTCTCTCCGTTTCCTGACTGACCGCGCGATGGCCGGCGGCACCCCGCCGCCGGCCGTTCGCGGCCCCTGCTACCCATGCTGAACTACTTCCTCAAACGACTGTTGGGCCTGATCCCCACGCTGCTCATCGTGGCGGTGCTGGTGTTCCTGTTCGTCCACATGCTGCCCGGCGACCCGGCGCGCCTTGCCGCCGGCCAGGAGGCCGACGAGCAGACCGTGGCCATGGTCCGCGCGGAGCTCGGCCTCGACAAGCCGCTGCCGCAGCAGTTCGCGAACTTCTTCACCCACATGCTGCAGGGCGACTTCGGCACCTCGATCCGCACGCGGCGGCCGGTGTCGATGGAGATCGCCGAGCGCTTCTTCCCGACGGTGATGCTGACCGTCACCAGCATGGTGTGGGCGGTGATCTTCGGCATGGGCATCGGCATCGTGTCGGCCGTGTACCGCAACCAATGGCCCGACCGCATCGGCATGACGCTGGCGGTGTCGGGCATCTCCTTTCCCGCATTTGCATTGGGCATGCTGCTGATGCAGATCTTCTCGGTGCAGCTCGGCTGGCTGCCGACCGTGGGCGCGGCCACCTGGAAGCACTACATCCTGCCCTCGATCACGCTGGGCGCGGCCGTGGCGGCCGTGATGGCGCGCTTCACGCGTGCCTCGTTCGTCGAGGTGATCCAGGAGGACTTCGTGCGCACCGCGCGCGCCAAGGGCGTGCGCGAGCGCAGCGTGATCATCAAGCACTGCCTGCGCAATGCGCTGATCCCGGTGGTCACGATGATGGGCCTGCAGTTCGGCTTCCTGCTCGGCGGCTCGATCCTGGTCGAGGCGGTGTTCAACTGGCCCGGCCTCGGCCGCCTGCTGGTCGACGCGGTGCAGATGCGCGACTACCCGGTGATCCAGACGCTGGTGCTGCTGTTCTCGCTCGAGTTCATCCTGATCAATCTCGTGGTCGATGTGCTGTACGGCTTCATCAACCCGACCATCCGCTACAAGTGAGGCCGCCGCCATGACCCAAGCCACCGGCGTGCCTGCCGAATCCACCCTTCCCGCCGCCGCGCCGGTCACGACGCTCCAGACCGCGGGAAAGGTCCGCACTCCCTGGGGCGAATGCTGGCGCCGCTTCAAGAAGCAGCCCGTGGGCATCGTCGCCGCCCTGTTCGTGCTGCTGCTGGTGTTCGTCGCCGTGTTCGCGCCGTGGATCGTGCCCTTCGATCCCGAGAACTACTTCGACTACGACATGCTCAACAGCGGGCCCTCGGCCACGCACTGGTTCGGCGTCGACCCGCTGGGCCGCGACATCTTCAGCCGCATCCTCGCGGGCGCGCGCATCTCGCTGATGGCGGGCTTCCTGTCGGTGCTGGTCGGCGGCTTCGTCGGCACCGCCTTCGGCCTGCTCGCGGGCTACTACGAAGGCTGGTGGGACCGCATCGTGATGCGCATCTCGGACGTGCTGTTCGCCTTCCCCGGCATCCTGCTGGCGCTGGGCGTGGTCGCGATCCTCGGCAGCAGCATGACCAACGTGGTGGTGGCGGTGTCGGTGTTCAGCGTGCCGGCCTTCGCGCGGCTGGTGCGCGGCAACACGCTGGTGCTCAAGCAGCAGACCTACATCGAGGCCGAGCGCAGCATCGGCGCCTCGGACTGGACCATCGTCGTGCGCCACATCCTGCCGGGCACCATCTCCTCGATCGTGGTGTATTTCTCCATGCGCGTGGGCACCTCGATCATCACCGCGGCCAGCCTGTCCTTCCTCGGCATGGGCGCGCAGCCGCCCACGCCCGAATGGGGCGCGATGCTCAGCGAGGCGCGCGCCGACATGGTGACCTCGCCGCACGTGGCGCTGTTCCCCAGCCTCGCGATCTTCTTCACCGTGCTGGCCTTCAACCTGCTGGGCGACGCCCTGCGCGACGCGCTCGATCCGAAGATCGACCGGCAATGAGCGCGAGCGCCCTGCCCCGCATCGGTGGCCTGCGCCCGGGCCCGCGCGACGCGATCAGCGACGTCGCGGGCGTGACCGTGGGCCACCGCACGCTCGCCGAAGGCCCGGTGCAGACCGGCGTGACCGTGATCCGCCCGCATACCGGCGACCCGTTCCGCGACAAGGTGCCGGCGGCCGCCGTGGTGCTCAACGGCTTCGGCAAGAGCATCGGGCTCGTGCAGCTCGAAGAGCTCGGCGTGCTCGAGACACCGATCGCGCTGACCAACACCTTCTCGGTCGGCACCGTGGCCGCCGCGCAGATCCGCGACTGCATCGCGCACAACCCCGAGACCGGGCGCTCGCTGCCGACCGTGAATCCGCTGGTGTTCGAGCGCAACGACGGCTTTCTCAACGACATCCAGCGGCTGGCCGTAAGCGAGGCCGACTACCAGCGCGCGCTGGCCGATGCCGGCGCGGATTTCGCGCAGGGTTCGGTGGGCGCGGGGCGCGGCATGTCGAGCTTCCAGCTCAAGGGCGGCATCGGCAGTGCCTCGCGGCTCGTGCCGGTGGGCGAGGCTTCGCACACGGTGGGCACGCTGGTGCTCGCGAACTATGGGCGGCAGCCCGAGCTGCGGCTGGCGGGGCATGCGGTGGGCGCCCGTCTTGCCACGCTCTTGGCCGAACCGGCCATGGCGCAGGAGCCCGAGAAGGGCTCGATCATCGTCGTGGTCGCGACCGACGCGCCGCTCGATGCGCGCCAACTGCGCCGGCTGGCACTGCGCGCCGGGGCCGGGCTGGCGCGCACCGGCTCGGTCTTCGGGCACGGCAGCGGGGACATCGTGCTGGCCTTCTCGACCGCCTACACCGTGCCCGACCGGGCCGAGCGCGCGATGCCGGCCGTGGCGATGCTGCACGAGACGCAGCTCGACGGTTTGTTCCAGGCGGCGGCCGATGGGACCGAGCAGGCGATCCTGCATGCGCTGTGGCGGGCCGAGTCGGTGACCGGGCGCGACGGCAACCGCCGTGCCGCGTTGGGCGAGCTGTTGTCCCCTTCTCTCTTTTCTTGATTTTTCTCTTTTGCCGGGTGCCCTCATGAAAGTGCTGATCTCCACCGATATCGAAGGCGTGGCGGGTGTCTATCACCCCGAGCAGGCGCGGCAAGGCAATCCCGAATATGAGCGAGCGCGGCTGCTGATGGCGCAGGAAGCCAATGCGGCGATCGCGGGGGCCTTCGATGCGGGGGCCAACGAAGTGCTGGTGAACGACTCGCACGGGGGGTTTCGCAACATGCCGCCCGATGTGCTCGATCCGCGGGCTCGCGTGGTGCAGGGGAAGCCGCGCTATCTGAGCATGGTGGCGGGGGTGGAGGAAGACGGGGTCGAAGCGGTCTGCATGGTGGGCTACCACTCGCGGGCGCAAGGGCGCGGGATTCTGGCGCACACGATCAACAGCTTTGCGTTTGCGGGTGTCTCTCTTGGGGGGCAGGAGCTGGGTGAGGCTGGGCTTTATGGGGCGCTGGCGGGGGAATATGGGGTGCCGGTGGTGATGGGCAGTGGGGACGATGTGTTCATTGCCGAGAACCGTGGCTTGTTTCCTCAGGCTGTGTTCGTGGAGACGAAGAGGGCTACGGGAAATACCAGTGGGGTTTCGTTGTCGCCTGAGAAGTCGCGTGAGGCGATTCGGCGGGGGTTCGAGTCGCGCTGTCTTCGCGGGTCAAGGTTGCTCCGCTGGTGTTCGAAGGGCCGCAGACTGTGACGCTGAGGGCGCAGACTGCGGCGCTGGCGGATCTGTTTTGCCAGTGGCCGGGGTTTGAGCGGGTCGATGGGGTGACTCTTCGGTTTGTGGCTGCAGATGTCGAGAGTGCGGTTCGGATGTTGAACTGCTGTTCTGCGATGTCTTCGATGTTGCGGTGAGATCTGAGCGTTCTTTTTTTTGCTTAGGCCGTAGGCCGGGTCTCGCCCCGGCGGGCGACTCACTTTTCTTGTCTCGCCAAGAAAAGTAAGCAAAAGAAGGCGACCCCACTGTCTGTGTCCCTCCGCTTCGCTGCGGGCAACCTGCGGTGCTCGGGGAAAGCGGGGGTCCGCAGAACTCGCTGCACTTCGTTCCGCTCAGACAGCTGCGGCCCTTATCCCGCTTTCCCTGCGCTCCTCGGCACAGCCAGAGGGGGGTGGATCGGGCCTTTGCTTCGCTCGGCCTGGCATAACCCTCGGGCCATCGCTGCGCTCGGCCGCGGGTACCTAACAGGCCATCGCTTCGCTCGGCATTGGTATTGCCCCTCTCCCTCTGGGAGAGGGCTGGGGTGAGGGCTCCGGGCGATGGATACCGTCAGACCCTTGATGAGGCCCGGTGCCCTCACCCTAACCCTCTCCCAGAGGGAGAGGGGACAAGACAAACACAAGGCCGAGCGAAGCGATGGCCCGCGCGACATTGCGAGGCCGAGCGAAGCGATGGCCCGACCAGCATTGCAAGGCCGAGCGAAGCAAAGGCCCGACCAGCATTGCAAGGCCGAGCGAAGCAACGGCCCGACCCACCCCCTCTGGCTGCGCCGAGGAGCGCAGCGTTTCGCGGATAAGGGCTCGCAGCTGTCTGAGCGGAACGCAGTGGAGCGAGTTCTGCGAGACCCCGCGAAACGCGAGCACCGCAGGTTGCCCGTAGCGAAGCGGAGGGTCGCAGACAGTGGGGTCGCCTTTTCTTTGGTTACTTTCTTTTGGCGAATGTATGGACCGGAGACATGGGTGACACATGTGCGAGGACATGGTGGACACATTCTGCATGGTGGTTCAGGCCTCGCGCAGGTCGATCTCGCGCAGCTTGTGGTGCACGAAGTAGACGTCATAGCAGCCCTGTCTGCCGGGCTGCTCGCGCAGCGCGATCTCGTGGTCCTTGAGTGCTGCAGACACCTTGAAGCGCTTGCTCTTGAAGCGCACCTCCCCCAGCCAGCCGACCTTCACCACCGTGTCGTTCGGGCCGTACTCGAGCGGCGGCAGCGTTCTCGGATAGGCCCTCTCGCTAGCGCGATACCGGCTCGCCGGGGTGTTCATGCCCAGCGCCTGGTGCGGGCGCTCATGGTTGTAGACATGCCTCCAGCGATCGAACTGCTGCTGCGCCTGCGCCAGATCCTGGAAGCTGCGCCCGGCCAGCAACTCCGCCTTCAGGCTGCGATGGAAGCGCTCGTCCTTGCCATTGGTCTGCGGGTGATAGGGGCTGCTGAAGCTCACCCGCACGCCCAGGCGGATCAGCCACAGCGCGAGTTCGCTGAGTTGGCCCGGCTCGCGCGGACTGCCCCAGGGCGCGCCGTTGTCCGCATTGATTCGCACCGGCAAGCCGTAGCGGGAGAAGACATCCTGCAGTTGCTCCTTCACGCTGGCCGTTTGCTGACGGGCACAGGCGCGCAGGGCCAGGTTGTAGCGGGAATGGTCGTCCAGCAGCGTCAGCGGGTGGCAGCGCCCTGCTGCGGTGGACACGTAGCCCTTGAAGTCGATCTGCCAAAGGCTGTTGGGCGCCTCGTGCTCGAAGCGCTGCCAAGCGGTGGCCGCACTGCTGGCCTGGGCGCTGATGAGGCCGTGGCGCTTGAGGATGGAGTTGACGGTGCTCGGAGCCACGCAACCCTGTCCGAGGTCACTCAGTCGCCGTGCGAGCTTGCGTGCGCCCCAGGCGGGGTGCTGCTGGCGCAGCGAGACGATGGATTGTTGAAGCTCGGGCGAGGTCTCGCCAGGACTGTGGTGCGGGCGTCGACTGGCATCGCCCAGGCCGGCGGCACCCAACGTGGCGCTGCGTGCGAGCCATTTGTAGCCGGTCTGCGGGCTGATGCCGAAGCGCCGACACAGCTCGCGCCGGTTGGCACCTTCCTGGCGTGCCAGGGCAACGAACTCTTCTCTCAGGCTCATGGTGTCTCGGGTGCTCCAGGGCATGGTCGTCTTCCGATCGGGCGATATACCCAATGGTGTCCACCATGTCCTCGCACACCTGTCCACCATGTGCCCGGTCCATACAGGCGAAGCAAAAGAAAGTGACTCGCCCGCCGGGGCGAAATCCCGGCCCCTGCCTCTGCAAGAGCAGAACGCCCCCAAAGAACCCCGCCCCCTGAAACCAACTCCCCACATTCCTAAAATCCACCCTGCACCCCGCACCCGCCCTTATCCAGAATAAGCATCCAACCGCCCGCAAACCCGCATGAACACTGGCGAATAAGCTTATCCGCATAAGGCGCGAACTAAAAAATAGTTTGGTTCCATAAGGCTCGCTTTCAGAATCCAGGCTTCTTGCAGGCGCGCTGGACGCACCGCACTTCAAGACAAGACTCACGCACGATGTACCAATACACAGACTTCGACCGCCAGTTCGTTCATCAACGAGCCGCCCAATTCCGCGACCAGCTCGAGCGCTGGCAAAAGGGCCGTCTCCACGAAGACGAGTTCCGTCCCCTGCGCCTGCAGAACGGCTGGTACGTGCAGCGCTACGCCCCGATGCTGCGCGTGGCCGTGCCCTACGGCGAACTCTCGAGCCGCCAGCTGCGCGTGCTCGCGAAGATCGCCCGCGAGTACGACGAGCCCGAGGCCGAGGTCTACAAGAAGGCCATCGAGACCCAGGGCCAGCTCGGCAGCCAGAAGCTGCCCACCCACTACGCCCACTTCTCGACCCGCCAGAACGTCCAGTACAACTGGATCCCGCTCGCCAAGTCGGCCGACGTGATGGACCTGCTGGCCTCGGTCGACATGCACGGCATCCAGACCAGCGGCAACTGCATCCGCAACATCACCAGCGACGAACGCGCGGGCATCGCGATCGACGAGGTGGCCGATCCGCGCCCCTACGCCGAAATCATGCGCCAGTGGAGCACGCTGCATCCCGAGTTCGCGTTCCTGCCGCGCAAGTTCAAGATCGCGATCACGGGCGCCGACGAGGACCGCGCGGCCACGGGCTGGCATGACGTGGGCCTGAAGCTGGTGAAGAACGACGCCGGCGAGATCGGCTTCCGCGTGCAGGTCGGCGGCGGCATGGGCCGCACGCCGATCGTGGGCACGGTGCTGCGCGAGTTCCTGCCGTGGCAGCAGATCATGAACTACCTCGAGGCCGTGATCCGGGTCTACAACCGCTACGGCCGCCGCGACAACATCTACAAGGCGCGCATCAAGATCCTGGTGAAGGCCGAGGGCCAGCGCTACATCGACGACGTCGATGCCGAGTACAAGCAGATCCTCGAGCACGACGGCGCGCCGCACACCATCACGCAGGAAGAGTTCGACCGCGTGGCCGCCTCCTTCGTGCCGCCGGAACTGGCCACCCGCGTGCTGCAGAGCGCCGAGAAGACCGACGCCGAGCTGCGCGCCCATGCCGCCGAGGACGTGCAGTTCGCGCGCTGGCTCGCGCGCAACGTGGCGCCGCACAAGAACCCGGCCCTGCGCGCGGTCACGCTGTCGTTCAAGCGCCTGAAGCAGGCGCCCGGCGATGCCTCGGCCGACCAGCTCGACACGCTCGCGCAACTGGCCGACCGCTTCTCGGCCGGCGAAGCCCGCGTGACGCACGACCAGAACGTGGTGCTGCCCTGGGTACATGCCGAAGACCTGCATGCGCTGTGGCTGGCCGCCCGCGCGGCCGGCTTCGCGAGCGCCAACGTGCACCTCTTGACCGACATGATCGCCTGCCCCGGCGGCGACTTCTGCGCGCTGGCCAATGCGCGCTCGATCCCGATCGCCGAGGCGATCACCGAGCGCTACCAGGACCTCGACGAGCTCGACGACATCGGCGAGATCGACCTGCACATCAGCGGCTGCATCAACTCCTGCGGCCACCACCACAGCGGCCACATCGGCATCCTGGGCGTCGACAAGGACGGCAAGGAGTGGTACCAGGTCACGCTCGGCGGCTCCGACGGCTCGGCCCTCAGCGGCGCGCCACAGGCCGGCAAGGTGGTCGGCCCCTCGTTCTCGGCGGCCGAAGTGCCGGGCGTGATCGAGGCCGTGCTCACGACCTACCGCGACACGCGCGAGAACGGCGAGAACTTCATCGACACGCTGCGCCGCGTGGGACCCGACCCGTTCAAGGCCGCGGCCAACGGTGCGCGATTCAAGGTGGAGGAAGCAGCATGAACAAGACGCTCAACATCCTTGCGGCCGAGGAACACGTCGACGACGGCGACCCGAAAGTGCTGCAGCTGGCGAACGACGCCGATCCGCTCGCGATCGAGGTCTGCCTGTCGGACATCGAACGCATCGACCTGCACTTCCCGAAGTTCACCGACGGCCGCGCCTACAGCCAGGCCTTCCTGCTGCGCCGCCGCCTGGGCTTCAAGGGCGACATCCGCGCCACCGGCGACGTGCTGATCGACCAGCTGGTGCAGATGGAACGCACCGGCTTCTCGAGCGCCGTGCTCAAGGAAGGCGTGGACGCCTCCGACGCGCAGCGCCAGTTCGACCGCTTCTCCGCCTTCTACCAGGGCGACGCGGTGCAGACCGCGCCGCACTTCGCGGCCGGCAATTGAGTTCCCACAGCAACGCCTGATTCATCCATGAGCATCGACCTCGCACGCATCAACACCGAACTCGGCCGCAACGCCGAAGGCCTGGTGGACTGGGCCATCGGCCTGGGCCAGAACGCGATCGTCACCACCAATTTCCGGCCCTTCGAGGCTGTGATCCTGCACATGGTGACGCGCGCCAAGCGCGACGTGCCGGTGATCTGGATGGACAACGGCTACAACACCGAGGCCACCTACCGCTTCGCCGACGAGGTGACGAAGCAGCTGGGCCTGGACCTGCACATCTACCTGCCGCGCCGCTCGCGCGCGCACCGTGAGGCGGTCGACGGCCCGACGCCGGCGCTCGACGATCCGCGCCATGCCGCCTTCACCGAGGAAGTGAAGCTCGAGCCCTTCGCGCGTGCCCTGCGCGAGACGGCGCCCAAGGTCTGGTTCACCGCGCTGCGCGCCACCGACACGGCCGTGCGCGCGCAGATGGAGCCGGTCAGCATCAACTCCGACGGCCTGATCAAGGTCGCGCCGCTCCTGCACTGGTCGTCCAAGGATCTCTACACCTACTGCGAGGCGCACGGCCTGCCGAACAACTTCGACTACGTGGACCCGACCAAGGGCGAGGACAACCGCGAATGCGGCCTGCACCTCTCGCATTGAACGCCCGCTCCACCGACTCCGAATCTCCAGCGCCCCACCCGATGAACGCCCGTACCGAATCCGATCTGCTGCTGCCGCCCGCGCACCTGTCCAACACGCACCTCGATGCGCTGGAAGAAGAAACCATCTTCATCCTGCGCGAAGTGGCCGCGGCCTTCGAGCGCCCCGCGCTGCTGTTCTCGGGCGGCAAGGACTCGCTGGTGCTGCTGAAGTGCGCCGAGAAGGCCTTCGGCATCGGCCGCCTGCCCTATCCGCTCTTGATGATCGACACCGGCCACAACTTCCCCGAAGTGACCGACTACCGCGACCAGCGCGCCAAGGAACTGGGTGCCGAGCTGATCGTGCGCAGCGTCGAGGACTCGATGAAGCGCGGCACGGTGCGCCTCGCGCACCCGGGCGAATCGCGCAACGCACACCAGTCGGTGACGCTGCTCGAGGCGATCGAGGAATTCCGCTTCGACGCGCTGATCGGCGGCGCGCGCCGCGACGAGGAGAAGGCCCGCGCCAAGGAGCGCATCTTCTCGCACCGCGACAGCTTCGGCCAATGGCAGCCCAAGGACCAGCGCCCCGAGCTCTGGACCCTGTTCAACACCCGCCTGGCGCCGGGCGAGCACTTCCGCGTGTTCCCGATCTCGAACTGGACCGAACTCGACGTCTGGCAGTACATCGAGCGCGAGCACGTCGGCCTGCCCTCGATCTACTACACGCACAAGCGCGAGGTGGTGGAGCGCCGCGGCCTGCTGGTGCCGGTGACCGAACTGACCCCGCCGCGCGACGGCGAAACCGTGCAGGTGCGCGACGTGCGCTTCCGCACCGTGGGCGACATCACGACCACCTGCCCGGTCGAGAGCCTCGCGGCCGATGCGGGCGACGTGGTGCTCGAGACGCTGTCGGTCGATGTCAGCGAACGCGGCGCCACCCGGATGGACGACATGACCTCCGAAGCTTCGATGGAAAAACGCAAGAAAGACGGTTACTCTGACCCACCCCCGTCCCTCGCTCACTTCGTGTAGCTCGACTCCCCCCTCAAGGGGGCGACACCAGCGGCCCGGCAAAGCCGGTTCCGCGGTGTCTCCCGAAAGAAACCCATGACCGCCACCACGCTTCAACCCGAAATCACAGCCGACACCGGCACCGCGCTGCGCTTCATCACCTGCGGCTCGGTCGACGACGGCAAGAGCACGCTGATCGGCCGCCTGCTGGTCGACAGCAAGACCGTGCTGCAGGACCAGCTCGCTGGCGTGCAGCGCGGCGGCGAAACCGATCTCGCGCTGCTGACCGACGGCCTGTCGGCCGAGCGCGAGCAAGGCATCACGATCGACGTGGCCTACCGCTACTTCTCGACCGCCAAACGCAAGTTCATCATCGGCGACGCGCCGGGCCACGAGCAGTACACGCGCAACATGGTGACGGCCGCCTCGGCCGCCGACGCCGCCGTGGTGCTGGTCGATGCCACCAAGCTGGCCTGGGCCGCCGAGGTGGAGGACGGCACGGTCGTCAAGCGCGAGCTGCTGCCGCAGACGCGCCGCCACACGCTGCTGACGCACCTGCTGCGCGTGCAGTCGATCGTGTTCGCGGTCAACAAGCTCGACGCCATCGCCGATGCCGGCCTGGCCTTCGAACGCATCTCGGCCGCGCTCAACGCCTTCGCCGAAGCCGCGGGCGTGCAGGTGGCCGCGATCGTGCCGATCTCGGCGCTCAAGGGCTGGAACGTGGCCACGCGCCATGCCGACTGGGTCGGCTACGAGGGTCCGAGCCTGCTCGAGCTGCTCGAACAGCTGCCGGTGACGGCGCAGGACGAATCGGTGCCCTTCGCCTTCCCGGTGCAGTGGGTCGAGAAGTTCTCGTCCTCGGCCGACACCTCGCAGGGCCGCCGCGTGTTCTGGGGCCGCGTGGCCTCGGGCCATGTCGAGCCGGGCCAGCGCGTGACCGTGCTGCCGAGCAACCAGACGGCCACCGTGGCCCAGGTGCTGAGCCACGCGCGCCAGCCGAAGACCGTGCATGCGGGCCACAGCGCCGGCATCGTGCTCGACCGCGAGGTCGACGTGTCGCGCGGCGACTGGCTGCTGGCGCCCGAGGCCTTCGAGCCGGTGCGCGAGATCACCGCCACAGTGGCCTGGCTCGACGACGAGCCGCTGGTCGCGGGCCGCGTCTACTGGGCGCTTCAGGGGCACCGCTGGGTCAAGGCCAAGGTCGCGCGCATCGTCGACCGGATCAACATCACGACGCTCGAATCCGAGCCCGCAACCCAGCTCGAGGCCAATGCCATCGGCGACGTGGTGCTGGCGCTGCAGCAGCCGCTGGCGGTGCTGCCGTTCACGCGCTCGCGCACGCTGGGCTCGCTGGTGCTGGTCGATACGGCCTCGCATCGCACCTCCGCGGCCGTGCTCGTGCAGCCGAGCGCCGCAAAGGCCTAAAATCAAGGGTTTTTCCCGACCACAGAACGCATACAACGCCAAATGACCCACGTCGTCTCCGAAGCCTGCATCCGTTGCAAATACACCGACTGCGTGGACGTTTGCCCCGTCGACTGCTTCCGCGAAGGTCCCAACATGCTGGTGATCGACCCGGACGAATGCATCGATTGCGCGGTCTGCATCCCCGAGTGCCCGGCCAACGCGATCTTCGCCGAGGAAGACCTGCCGGCCGACCAGATCGCCTTCATCAAGCTCAATGCCGAGCTGGCCCAGGCCGACGGCTGGAAGAGCATCACCAAGCGCAAGCCCGCCCTGCCCGACGCCGACGAGTGGAAGGACAAGGCCGGCAAGATCTCGGAGCTGGTGCGCTGAGCCAGTCCCCCGCCCCCATCGAGACCGACGCCCTGATCATCGGCGCCGGCCCGGTGGGGCTGTTCCAGGCCTTCCAGCTCGGCCTGCTCGAGATCTCCTGCCACATCGTCGATGCGCTGCCCGCCGCGGGCGGCCAGTGCGTGGCGCTGTACGGCCACAAGCCGATCTATGACATTCCCGGCACCCCGGTGACCAGCGGGCGCGAGCTCGCGCAGTCGCTGTTGGCGCAGGTGGCGCCGTTCGAGCCGGTCTTCCATTTCGGCGAGCAGGTCGCCACGCTCGAGCGCCAGGCCGACCAGCGGCTGCTGCTGGGCACCTCGGCCGGCCACCGCTTCCTCGCGAAGACGGTGTTCATCGCGGCCGGCGTCGGCGCCTTCGTGCCCAAGCGCATCGCGCTGGAAGACATCGGCCGCTTCGAGGGCCAATCGCTGTTCTATCACCCCGATTCGCTCGACCGCTTCGCGGGGCAAGCCGTGGTGGTCAACGGCGGTGACGACACGGCGCTCGAAACCGCGATCGCGCTGACGGCCATCGCCAGGCAGGTCACGCTGGTGCACCGGCGCGACGGCTTCCAGGCCGACGAGGCCACGGTGGCCGCGATGCGCGCGCTGGTGGCCGAGGGCCGGCTGGGCTTCCAGGTCGGCCAGCCCAGCGGCTTCGACGGCCACGTGCTGCGCATCGCCACGCCCGATGCCAGCACGGTCGAGCTGCCGCTCGACGCGCTGGTCGCCTGCCTCGGCATCTCGCCGCGCCTCGGGCCGATCGCCGACTGGGGCTTCGAGCTCGAGCGCAAGCAGGTGCCGGTCGACACCGAGAAGTACCAGACGCGCGAAGCCGGCGTGTTCGCGGTCGGCGACATCAACACCTACCCGGGCAAGAAGAAGCTGATCGTCTGCGGCTTCCATGAGGCCACGCTGGCCGCCTGGGGCGCCGCGGCCCTGGTGTTCCCGGGCAAGGCGATCCCGCTGCAGTACACGACCACCAGCACCCGGCTGCACGAGCTGCTGGGCGTGGCCGGCAAGGCCTGAGCCGCGTTCAGCCCAGCGCGGGCAACAACGCGCGGTACTCGGCGATGAAGCCGCCGATAGCCCCCACGTAGCGCTCGATGTCGGCGTCGCCGAGCGGCAGCGACAGCACCACGAAACCGCGCGGCGAGGTGTAGATGCCCGCGTTCAGCAGGTGGAAGAACAGCAGCTGGCGCAGCCGCCCGTCGACCGCCGCGAGATCGGCCACGCGCCGCACCTCGCCCTGCAGGAAATGCGCGTTCATCAGCGAGCCCACGCCCGTGAACTGCAGCGCCACGCCCTCCTTCGCGCCCAGCGCGTTGAGCCGCGCGCGCAGCGCCTCGCCGCGCTCGGCCAGCGCGCCGGCCGCCTCGGGCGTGAACAGCTGCGTGAGGCCCGCCTGGCCGGCCGCCATGGTCATCACGTTGTTGTTGAAGGTGCCCGAGTGCGCGAGCGCGCCGGTGCGCGGGTCGAACTGCGCCATCACGTCGGCGCGACCGCCGAAGGCGCCGAAGGACATGCCGCCGCCGATGTACTTGCCCAGCGTCGTGAGGTCGGCGCGGATGCCCAGCTGGTTGGCCAGGCCGCGCGGGCCCAGGCGCGAGGTCATGACCTCGTCGAAGATCAGCAGCGCGCCGGCCGCCGTGGCCGCCTCGCGCAGCGCCTGCAGGAAATCGGCCTGCCCCGGGATGCAGCCGGCCGCGCCCTGCATCGGCTCGACCAGCACGGCCGCGATCTGCGAGGCCTGCTCGGCGATGCGGGCGCGCGCCGTCTCGGCGTCGTTGTAGGGCAGCACGAGGAAGTCGAAGGGCACGGTGGTGGGCAAGGGCTGGTCGCCGAAGCCCAGCACGCCGCCGTGGTAGCCGCCCGAGAACACCACGATGCGGCGCCGCCCCGTGAAGTGCAGCGCGGCCGTGAGCGCCATCAGGTTGGCCTCGGTGCCCGAGTTGGTGAAGCGCAGCTGCTCGACCTGCGGGAAGCGCTCGCGGATGGTCCGCGCCAGCCGGCCCTCGAGCAGGTTGTGGCCCGTGAGGTTGACGCCGCCCTGCATCGCCTCGATCACGGCCTCGCGGATCTCGGGCGCCGAGTGACCGTAGACCCCGGCCGTGTACTCGGCGATGAAGTCGACATAGCGGTGGCCGTCGGCGTCCCACAGCGCAGCCCCCTCGCCGCGCGCGATGGTCAGCGGGAACGGCGCGTAGAACAGCACCGAGCGCGTGTTGCCGCCGGGCATGGACTCGGCATTCGGCCTCGAACTGGCGCCGGCTGGCGGGGTTGGCCTCGATAAAGCGGCGGTGCGCCTCGGCCAGGGCGTGGTCGATGGGGGCAAGGGTCATGGCGGCTCCTGGAAAGGGTGGGACGGCTGGAATTGGCGCTCGGCTCAGCATTAATTGTTCTATGCTCAATTTTCCGATGTTTATACAATCAATTCACCGACTGAACAATGGCACCCACCCGATGACCACCGCGCGCAAGAAAGCCGCCCCCCCGCCCCGCACCGCCGGCCGCCCCGCGGGCGGCGCCGCGCTGACCAGGGGCCGGATCGCCGAGGTCGCGCTGGCGCTGATCGACGAGGCCGGCCTCGGCGCCTTCAGCCTGCGCGAAGTGGCGGCGCGGCTCGGCGTCTATCCGGCCACGGTGCACTGGCACGTGAGCTCGCGCGAGGCGCTGCTGGCCGAGGTCGCGGCCGCGGTCATGGCCGACGTGGCGCCGCCCGCCGATGCCACTCAGCCGGACTGGCAGGCCTGGATCGCCGAGCTGTTCCGCCGCTGCCGCGCGGCCGTGCGGCGCCATCCCAACGTCGCGCAGCTGCTGGGCGCGCAGCTGGTGTCCAACGGCAGCCTGCCGACCGCGCTGGTCGAGGGCGTGCTCACGGCGCTGACCGAGGCCGGCTTCGAGGGCGAGCCGCTGCGCGAGGCCTACAACTGCACGATCGCGGCGATGCTGGGCTTCCTCACGATGGAGTTCTCGCCGCTGCCCTCGGACAACACGCAGACCTGGGCCGAGGAGCTGCGCGAACGCGTCCACACCATCCGCCCGCTCGACCACCCGGTGCTCTCGCGCAACCTGCCGCTGCTGGCCAACCGCGCCTTCATCGTGCGCTGGGACAACGGCAGCACCGTGCCGCTCGACAGCAGCTTCGAGCGCCATGTCCAGATGACCATCGACGGCCTCGAGGCCTTCGCGCGGCGCGTCAGGCCGACGTAGGCACGGGCATCGGCACCGCATCGGCCTCGCGCCCGATGCGCAGCAGCGCGTCCTTGAGCCACAGCACGCCGGCGTCGGAATTCGAGCGCCGGTTCCAGCACACGACCGAGCGGTAGCCCTGCAGCTCGAAGGGCAGCGGATGCACCGCGAGCAGCGCGTCGAAGCGCGCGGCCACGCGCAGCGGCATCACCGCCACGTGGTCGGTCTGCGCCAGCAGGTCGACGATCTGGCCGAAGCTGGTCATGGCCACGCTCATGCTGCGCTGGCGGCCCTGGCGCGCGAGCACCTGGTCGATCAGGTCGTCGAGCGCCGAGCTGCCGTAGCCCAGGAACACATGCGGCGCGGCGCAGAAGTCGTCGAGCGAGGCGGCCTCGCCCAGGGTCGGATGGCCGCGGCGCACCGCGACCACGTAGCGGTCCTCGTAGAGCAGCGCCGATTCGCAGTCGCTCGGCGGCTGCAGCCGCGGCAGCACGGCGACGTCGAAGTCGCCCTTGCGCAGCCGCTCGGTCAGCGTGAGGAAGGAACTGGTCTCCCAGTACAGCCGCACGCGCGAGCCGCAGGCCACGAGCTCGTTGGCCAGCCGCGGCAGCAGCAGGTGGCTCGCGTAGTCGCCGCCCGAGATGCGGAAGATGCGCTGCGAATGCTCGGGCTGGAAGCGGTCGTCGGGCTCGAGCATGGCCGACAGGTCGGCCAGCACGCGCTCGACCTGGCCCGCGAGCGCGGTGGCGCGCGCGGTCGGCTGCACGCCGTGCGCGGTGCGCGTGAACAGCGGGTCGTCGAAGGTCTCGCGCAGCCGGTTGAGCGAGGCGCTCACCGCGGGCTGGCTCAGGAACAGGCGCGTTGCCGCGCGCGACACGCTGCGCTCGCGCATCAGCGCATCGAAGGTCCGCAGCATGCCGACATCGAGGCTGCGGATATCACGTCGGGCCATATCTCATATCCAAAGCTTCGAATTGCCCGGGGCACGGGCGGTACTTATCGTCGGGCCCACAAGTACAGCACGACCTGGAGACACGATGAATCCGTTGCGACCCCAGCCGACGCGCCGACGCGCGCTCGGCCTTCTCGGCGCCGTCATGGCCGGCGCCGCCGGCCCGGCCTTCGCGCAGGCGAGCCCACCCAGCTTTCCCACCCGCGTGGTGCGCATCATCCCCTTCGGCTCGGGCGGCGGGCCGATGGACTCGATCGCGCGCATCTACGCCGACAAGCTCAAGGCGCGCTGGAACCAGCCGGTGATCGTCGAACCCCGGCCCGGCGCGAGCGGCACCATCGCGGCCGACGCGGTCGCCAAGGCGGCACCCGACGGCTACACGGTGCTGCTGACGCTGCCGCTCACGCACATCAACAACGTGGTGCTGCAGCCGCGCCTGCCCTACGACCCGGTGAGGGACTTCGAGCCGCTGTCGCAGCTCGCGACCGGCGGGCCGATGCTGATCGCGCGCGCCTCGGCGCCGTTCTCGAACGTGCGCGAGTTCGTCGCCTACGCCAAGGCGCACCGCGGCATCAGCTACGGCACCTGGGGCAACGGCTCGAACGCTCACCTGTTCGGCGAGCTGCTCGCGCGCCAGGCCGGCATCGACCTGATCCACGTGCCCTACAAGGCCGAGGCGGCCGCGCACAACGACCTGTTCGGCGAGGCGCTGGGCGTGGCCTGGGCCAACCCGGCCACCGCGCGCGGGCTGGCGCAGGCCGGCCGCATCAAGGTGCTGGGCATCACGGGCCGGCGCCGCGTGCGCTCGATGCCCGAGGTGCCGACCTTCGCCGAGCAGGGCTTCGCGGGCTTCGACCTCGACAGCTGGATCGGCGTCTACGCGCCCGCGAAAACGCCGCAGCCCATGATCGACGAATGGGTCGCCGCGCTGCAGGCGGTCACGCGCCAGCCCGACGTGCAGGAGCGGCTGGCCGGCTTCGGCTTCGAGCCGCTGGGCAGCACGCCGGCCGAGTTCCGCGCCGGCCAGAAAGCCGATTTCCCCCGTGTCGCGGACCTGATCAAGGCCGCAGGAGTCACCCCCGAATGAGCACCGTCCTTCCCTCCTCCTCTTCCTCTTCTCCAGCCGCTGCCGAATGGCAGCCGGTCGCGTTCGACACCGGCACCGCCTACGGCCGCAAGCCGCCGAGCCACAAGGCCGAGCTGACCGAGGTCGGCGCCGGCACGCCAATCGGCGAGCTGCTGCGGCGCTACTGGCATCCGATCGGGCTGGCCGCCGATGCCACCGACACGCCGCGCCAGGTGCGCGTGCTCGGCGAGGACCTGATCCTGTTCCGCGACAAGAGCGGCCGGCCCGGCCTGGTGCACTGGCGCTGCGCCCACCGCGGCGCCTCGCTCTACTACGGCCGCGTGGAGGAAGGCGGCATCCGCTGCTGCTACCACGGCTGGATGTTCGACGTGCAGGGCCACTGCGTCGACCAGCCCTGCGAGCCCGACGGCGGCGCGCGCACCCGCGGCCGCGTGCGCCAGCCCTGGTACCCGGTCGAGGAGCGCTACGGCCTGGTCTGGGCCTACCTCGGCCCGGCCGAGAAGAAGCCGGTGCTGCCGCGCTACGACTGCCTGGAGGTGCTCGACGAGGGCGAGACGCTCGAGGCCGACGACAACAGCATCGGCGGCGGCGGGCCGCGGATCGTTCCCTGCAACTGGCTGCAGCACTACGAGAACGTGGCCGACCCCTTCCACGTGCCGGTGCTGCACGGCAGCTTCAGCGGCACCCAGTTCGTGGCGCTGATGGGCCAGATGCCCGAGGTGAACTTCGAGAGCACCGAGACCGGCGTGATGATCACCTCGATCCGCCGCCTCGAGGACGGCCGCGTGTTCCGCCGCGTGGCCGGGCCGGTGCTGCCGACCCTGCGCGTGGTGCCGAACCCGCGCGTGGCGGCCTATGGCCGGGTCGAGTCGATCGGCTGGGTGCTGCCGATCGACGACCACAGCTTCCGCATCTACACCGTGGGCCGGGTGAAGGAGCCCGGCGATCTCGCGCGGGTGCGCTCGCGCCTCAACGGCAAGCTGTGGGAAGAACTCAGCGAGGAGGAGCACCGCCGCTTTCCCGGCGACTACGAGGCCCAGGTGAGCCAGGGCGCGATCACCGCGCATTCGGAGGAGCACTTGGCGAGTTCCGACCGCGGCATCGTGATGCTGCGCCGGCTGCTGCAGCGCCAGCTCGACGCGCTGCGCGAAGGCCGCGACCCGGCCGGCGTGAGCTTCGACGCCGACGCGCCGCCGGTGCGCTTCGAGGCCGGCAACTTCCTGCAGGGCGAATGAGCGCGGCCGTCGAACGCATCGCGGTGCGCGTCGCGCGCAAGACGATCGAGGCCGAAGGCATCGCGGGCTTCCGGCTCGAGGCCGCCGACGGCGGCGCGCTGCCGCCCTTCGAGGCCGGCGCGCACATCGAAGTGCTGCTGCCCGGTGGCCTGGTGCGGCCCTACTCGCTGTGCAACCCGCCCGCGCAGGCGCCCGGCCACTACGAGATCGGCGTGCTGCGCGAGGCGGCATCGCGCGGCGGCTCACGCGCGCTGCACGAGGCGGTGACCGAGGGCACGCTGCTGCAGGTCGGCGCACCGCGCAATCTGTTCGCGCTCGACGAAGCGGCTGGCCACAGCCTGCTGCTGGCCGGCGGCATCGGCATCACGCCGCTGCTCGCGATGGCGCACCGGCTCGCAGCGCTGGGCCGCGACTTCGCGCTGCACTGCTGCAGCCGCAGCGCGCCACGTGCGGCGTATCGTGCGCGGCTGCGGGCGGAGACCTTCGCCGACCGGGTCTTCTTCCACGACGACGATGGCCCGCCCGCGCAACGCATCGACCTGGCCGCCACCATCGGCGCGCCGGTGCCAGGGCGCCATCTCTACGTCTGCGGGCCGAACGGCTTCATCGAAGCGGTGCGCGCCACCGCCTGCGCGCTCGGCTGGCCCGAGGAGCGCGTGCATTTCGAATGCTTCACGGGCGCGCCGCCGCCCGTCGAGCAGGCCGGAAGCTTCGAGGTGCAGCTGCGCAGCAGCGGCCGCGTGGTGCGCGTGCCGGCCGCGCTCAGCGTGGTGGACGCGCTCGCGGCCGAGGGCATCGAGATCCCGGTGTCCTGCGCCCAGGGCGTCTGCGGCACCTGCCTCACGCGCGTGCTCGAGGGCGAGATCGCGCACCACGACCTCTTCCTCACGCCCGCCGAGCAGGCCGCCAACGACCAGTTCCTGCCCTGCTGCTCGCGCGCGCGTTCGCCGCGGCTGGTGCTCGATCTCTAGGGCGCTTCTTTCTCCTCGAGCAGTTCGTGCAGCACCATGCGCGTCTGCCGGCCGCGCAGCGTCACCTGCTCCTCGATGCGGCGCGTGGGCAGCCGCCCCGCGAGCCCCTCGTGCGTGGTGTCGGACATCAGCGTGCGCGTGCCCAGGTCCTTGTTGCTGCCCTCGATACGGCTCGCGGCGTTGATCACGTCGCCGAGCGCGGTGTAGGAGAGCCGGTCGCTGGACCCGAGCACGCCGGCGATCACCACGCCGGTGTGCATGCCGATGCGCGTGTGGAAGGGCTGCAGCCCCTCGGCCTGCCAGCGGCGGTTGAGCTCGGCCATCTCGGCATGCAGCTCGAGCGCGGCCAGGCAGGCGCGGTACTCGGCATCGGGCAGCTCGAGCGGCGCGCCCCACAGCACCATGATGCCGTCGCCCATGTACTTGTCGACCACGCCGCCATGGCGCGCGAACACGCGCTGCGCGAGGTTGAAGTACTCGGTGAGCTGGCGCACCAGCAGGTCGGCCGGCAGCGATTCGGCGATGCTGGTGAAGCCCTCGACGTCGGTGAACATGGCGGTGATGCGGCGCGGCGAACCGCCGGGTGCCAGCGCATGGCCCTCGGCGACGAGCTGGCGGATCAGGTGCACCGGCACGAACTTGCTGAAGGCCCGCAGGCTGCGCGCGGAGTCGTCGAGCGCCTGGTTCAGGTGCTGGATCTCGAGCACGCGGCTTTGCTGCTGCGGCAGATCGTCGAGCTCGAGCCGGCCGATGCGGCGCGCGGTGTGCGACAGCTTCTCGATCGGCGCGGTCACCAGCTTCGACAGCCGCAGCGAGACGAAGAGCGCGAACACCAGGAAGGCCAGGGTCAGCAGCAGGCCCCAGCGCACCAGGCGCTCCACGCCGGCGAGCAGCACCGATTCGGGCTCCCAGCTGATCAGTTCCCAGCCCGTGGGGCCGATGCGCGAGGACTCGACCCGGTAGCGCTCGCCCGCGTGGGTGACGACGAAATTCTCGTCCTCCACGTTCTCCGAGATGCCGTGCGCCAGCATGTACGCATGCACCGCGCCGAGCACGCCGCCCTCGGGCAGGCGCAGTTCGCGCACGGGATCGGGATGGTCGCTGCGCGCGAGCACGTGGTGGTCGTCGCTCAACAGCACGCTCTCGCCGGGGCCGCGGCTGCCGAACTGGCGCACCAGCGTCGACAGGTGGCCCAGCGACAGGTGGCCGACCACCACCAGCGACTGCGGCGTGTGCCCCTCGTCGTCGAGCCGCTCGGCCGGCTGGGCGTAGCTCACGCCGAGTTCCTCGCCGTCGTCGAAACGGAACGGCGGCGTCCACACCGGCGCCTTCCGCGCCAGCGCCTCGCGGAACCAGGCGCGCTCGGTGGCGTCGTGGTCGCTGCGGAAGGACTCGATGCGCGTGGTCGCGAAGCGCTGGCGCGGATCGCCGCCCTCGACGTCGAACGGACGTTTGTATTCCCAGGTCTCGGTGCTGAAGGCCGGATCGCGCACCACCTGGCGGATCGCCGACACCGGGTAGCGCTCGGCCATCAGCAGGTGGCCGTCGTCGCTGGCCACGCCGAGGCTGTCGAGCTCGGTCGCTTCCTCGAGCAGGGTCCACAGCAGCTCGGCGCTGCGCTCGCCGTCCTCGCCCAGCGGATGCAGGCTCGGCGACTCGCCGACGGCGTGCACCACCGCCTGGGTCTTGGCCAGGAAGGCCAGCACGTTGTCCTCGATGCGGTCGTGGTGGACCTTGTGCGCCGACTCCCCGATGCGCGACACCAGCCGCTGCGCCCCCCAGTAGCCCAGCGCCACCAGCAGCAGCGACTGCACCAGCGCGACGGCGCAGATGATGGTGCCGACATCGACCCGGAAGCGCCGCATGCGGCTGGCGGCCGGGGGTGGCCGGCCGGCTTCCGTGGGGGCCGCGGATGGAGCAGCGTCTGCCATGTGATTCCCTTCCTGCGCGCTCGTGCGCGCCCGCGTTCGTTGTGGCGCGGATTGTCCCGGACTTCGCGGAATGCCCCCGGTACGCCGCGACAGGCCTAAAATGGCGGCTCGCTAGGGGGTGTTGGGTCGGCTTGCCGACCCGGCTGAGAAAGTCCCTTTGAACCTGATTGAGGTAATCCTCGCGCAGGGAAGCTGGTCCGGCGGCCTGTCACGTTCTCTCGCGTGCCGGCCGTGCCGCTGGAGCCTCGCCCACCTGCCAAACCTTTTGCCCGGAGCAAAACGGATGGCACACGACGACACATCGAACCCTCTCGCCAACGAGGCGCTGACGCCGCTGCCGGCGTCGCAGCGCGTCTTCGGCTGGCACGACCATGCCTCGCTCTGGTTCAGCCTGGGCGTGGGCCTGCTGGTGATGCAGATCGGCGCCTACCTGGTGCCGGCCGTGGGCACGCGCGACGCGGCGATCGCGATCGCGCTGGGCTCGTGCCTCGGCGCCGCGCTGCTGGCCTGGACCGCGCGCCTGGGCTGCGAGAGCGGCCTGGCCAGCGCGGGCCTGATGCATGCCACCTACGGCAGCGCCTTCGCGCGGCTGCCGGTGTTGCTCAACATCGTGCAGCTGGTGGGCTGGACCACCTTCGAGCTGGTGATCATGCGCGAGGGCACGCAGGCCATCGGCCAGTCGGTGGCCGGGCCATGGCTGGGCAGTGCCTGGGGCGGCGTGGCGACCACGCTGCTGTGGGGCGCGGTGCTGCTGGCGCTGCTCGCGGGCTCGATGGTGAAGCTGGTGCGGCGCTTCGTGAGCCGCTTCGGGCTGCCGCTGGTGGTGCTGTCGCTGCTGTGGCTCAGCTGGCAATTCGCAACGCAGTTGCATGCCAAGGGCTTCGATCCCTTCTGGTCGCGCCCGGGCGACGGCAGCATGGGCATGTTCGGCGCCCTCGACCTCGTGATCGCGATGCCGGTGTCGTGGCTGCCGCTGGTGGCCGACTATGCGCGCCACGGCAAGCGCAGCGCGGGCGGGCTCGGCAGCGCCTTCAGCGGCACCTGGATCGGCTATGCGCTGGCCAACATCTGGTGCTATGCGCTGGGCGTGATGGTGGTCAGCGTGGCCGAGCCCGGCACCAGCTTGGTCACGGCGCTGCTGCTGGCGCAGGGCGGGCTGGTGGCGCTGGGCCTGATCCTGATCGACGAGCTCGACAACGCCTATGGCGACGTCTACTCGGGCTCGGTCTCCACCCACAGCCTGCTGCCGCGCTGGAGCGTGAAGCGCTGGGGCCTGCTGCTGGCCGTGCTGTGCATCGCGCTCGCGCTGGTGCTGCCGATGCACACGCTCGAGCCCTTCCTGCTGCTGCTGAGCTCGGTGTTCGTGCCGCTCTACGGCGTGATCCTCGGGCGGCTGGGCGGCGGCCGCGCGGTGGCGCCGGCCGGCGCGCGTCCCAAGGTCGACCTGGCGGCGGCGCTGATCTGGATCGCGGGCATCGCGGCCTACCACGCGCTCGCGAAATGGGCGCCGCAGTTCGGCTCGGCGCTGCCGACGCTGGCGCTGACCTTCGTGCTGGCCTGGCTCAGCCGGCCGAAGCCTGCAGCGGCAGGCGCTGCGTCGGCACTGGCGCAAAGCCGTGGTTGAGCGGGCCATGACCGGCACCGACCTGCACGTCGACAGCGGCCGCCATCGCGCCGAGGATGTAGGCGCGCGCGCGCTCCACCGCCTCGGGCAGCGCAGCGCCCAGTGCCAGGTGCGCGGCGATGGCCGACGACAGCGTGCAGCCGGTGCCGTGCAGGTTGCGGCTCTCGATGCGGCGCGAGGCCAGGCGCGTGCGTTCGCCACTGGATTGCAACAGCACGTCGACCACCTCGCTGCCCGGCAGGTGGCCGCCCTTGAGCAGCACGGCGCGCGCGCCGAGCGCCAGCAGCTCGTCGGCCGCGCCGTCGAGCGAGCCGATGCCGTCGATCGCATGGCCGATCAGCAGGGCCGCCTCGTCGAGGTTGGGTGTGACCACCGCGGCGCGCGGGAACAGCTCGCGCACCAGCACCTGCACCGTCTCGGCCGCGATCAGGCGATCGCCGCTGGTGGCGACCATCACGGGGTCGAGCACCACGTTCGGCAGACGGTAGTGGTCGATGGCCCAGGCCACGACCTCGACCACCTCGGGCGCATGCAGCATGCCGAGCTTGACCGCGTCGACGCCGATGTCCTCGACCACGGCCTGGATCTGCGCCTTGAGGAAGGCCGGCGGCACGCCGTGGATGCCCGTGACGCCGAGCGTGTTCTGCGCGGTGAGCGCGGTGATGGCCGTCATGCCGTAGCAGCCGAGGGCCGCGAAGGTCTTGAGATCGGCCTGGATGCCGGCGCCGCCGCCGCTGTCGGAGCCGGCGATCGAGAGCACGCGCGCATAGCGCTGGGTGGGTCCTTGGGTCATGCCGAAAATTATCGACGCGATTCGAAGGCCCGAGGAGCATCGCGATGAACCTGCCCTTCCGATCGGCGGCGATCCTCGGCGCGGGCCTCATGGGCCGGCTGATGGCCGTGACGCTCGCGCGGGCCGGCTGCCGCGTCGACCTTTACGAAGCCGGCAGCGCCGAGGCCGAAGGCGCGGCCGCGCGCGTGGCCGCGGCCATGCTCGCGCCGCTCGCCGAGTCGGCGGTGGCACCGGTGCCACTGGGTGCGCATGGGCCACCACGCGCTGTCGCGCTGGCCCGAGCTGCTCGCACCGCTGGCGCGGCCGGTGTTCTTCCAGCGCGAAGGCACGCTGGTGCTGTGGCACCGGCAGGATGCGAACGAGGCCGCGCGGCTCGCGCGCGTGCTGGCCCACACCGGCACGCAGGTGCCCGAGTTGGCGCCGATGCGCACGCTCGATGGCGCGGGCATCGAGGTGCTCGAACCCTCGCTGGGCCGGCGCTTCGCCAGCGGCCTGTTCCTGCCCGGCGAAGGCCAGCTCGACAACCGCGCGCTGCTGGCCGCGTTGCTCGCGACCTTGCAGGCCGACGACAAGGTCACGCTGCACTGGCAGTCGCCGCGCGCGCCCGAGGACTTCGCTCCCGATTCGCCGGGCCAGCCCGATTGGCTGATCGACTGCCGCGGCCTCGGTGCCCGGCCGCAGTGGAACGCGCTGCGCGGCGTGCGTGGCGAGGTGATCCGCGTGCATGCGCCCGACGTGACGCTGGCGCGGCCCACGCGGCTCGTGCATCCGCGTTATCCGCTCTACATCGCGCCCAAGCCCGAGGGCCTGTTCGTGATCGGCGCGACCGAGATCGAATCGGACGACATGTCGCCCGCGAGCGTGCGCTCCACGCTCGAGCTGCTGAGTGCCGCCTACGCGGTGCACAGCGGCTTCGCCGAGGCGCGCATCGTCGAGATCGCGACGCAGTGCCGCCCCACCCTGCCCGACAACCTGCCCGCGCTGCGCCAGCCGCGGCCGCGCGTGCTGCAGATCAACGGCCTGTACCGCCACGGTTTCATGATCGCGCCCGCGCTGCTCGACGCCGCGATGGAGTGGCTCGCGCAGGGCCGCTCGCCGCTCGCGCAAGGCTTCGGCCTGGAGACCCCATGACGACGATGAACATCCTGATCAACGACAAGCCCTTCGCGCTGCCCGAGCACGCCACGCTGACCGACGCCCTCGCCGCGCTGAATGCCACGCCGCCTTTCGCGGTGGCCGTGAACCGCGAGTTCGTGCCGCGCTCGGCCTATGCCGCGCGCGCGCTGCGGCCCGACGACCGCGTCGAAGTGATCCGCCCCGTGACGGGCGGCTGAACGCATTGATGGAGACAAGACCGATGACCACGACCCCGAACGACCCGCTGGTGCTCTACGGCGAGACCTTCCACAGCCGCCTGCTGCTGGGCACCGCGCGCTACCCCTCGCCCGACCTGCTCGAGGCCGCCGTGAAGCGCGCGAAGCCCGCGATGCTCACGGCCTCGCTGCGGCGCCAGACCGCCAACCAGGGCTCGGGCAACAGCGAGCTCGGCAACGGCTTCTGGGAGCTGCTGCGCCGGCTCGAGGTGCCGGTGCTGCCCAACACCGCGGGCTGCCACAGCGTGCAGGAAGTGGTCGCCACCGCGCAGATGGCGCGCGAGCTGTTCGACACGCCGTGGATCAAGCTCGAGCTGATCGGCGACGACTACACGCTGCAGCCAGACACGCTGAACCTGGTCGATGCCGCCTCGCAGCTGATCCGCGACGGCTTCAAGGTGCTGCCCTACTGCACCGAGGACCTGGTGCTGTGCCAGCGGCTGGTCGACATCGGCTGCCAGGCCGTGATGCCGTGGGCCGCGCCGATCGGCACCGGCCGCGGGCCGGTCAACCCCTATGCGCTGCAGGTGCTGCGCGACCGGCTCGAGGTGCCGATGCTGGTCGACGCCGGACTGGGCCTGCCCTCGCATGCCTGCCAGGTGATGGAGTGGGGCTTCGACGGCGTGCTGCTGAACACCGCCGTCGCTCTCGCGCAGGACCCGGTCGCGATGGCCGGTGCCTTCGCCGACGCGGTGCAGGCCGGCCGGGCCGCGCGCCGCGCCGGTGCCATGGCCGCGCAGGATGCGGCGCAGGCCAGCACGCCGGTGCTGGGCACGCCGTTCTGGCATCACGCGGGATGAGCGGCACCATGAACCACGAACAGCAACCGGACCGCGCGCGCGTCGCGCAAGAGATCGTCGCGGCGCATGGCCTGCGCTTCGGCGCCGCCACCTCGGCCCCCGCGGCCGCCATCGCCTACAGCGCCGACGACGCCATCTACCGCGGCGCGCGGCAGGCCTGCGGCGCGCTCGGCTTCATCGACATCGACGCCGAATGCATCGCGCGCGCCTGGCGCGCGCAGAGCGAGCGCCTCGGCGGCTTCGATGCGCAGCGCTGGCCCGATGCGCCCGCCGATTTCGGCCTGCGCGAATTTCCGCCGGCGGCGCGCGACAACGCCTTCGCGCCCTGCCCCGAGCAGCTCGGCCTCTATGCGGTGCTGCCCGATGCGGCCTGGGGTCGGCCGCATGGCGCGCGCGGGCGTGCCGACGGTGCAGCTGCGCTTCAAGTCCGAGGACGCACAGGCCGTGGCGCGCGAAGTGCGCGCGGCCGTCGAGGCCGTGCAAGGCACCGGTGCGCTGCTGTTCATCAACGACCACTGGCGCCTGGCGATCGAGGCGCGTGCCTACGGCGTGCACCTGGGCCAGGAAGACCTCGATGCGCTCGCGCCCGAGGAACTGCAACAGATCCACGCCGCCGGCCTGCGCCTGGGCGTCAGCACGCACGGCTATGCCGAGATGGTGCGCGCCGATGCGGTGAGCCCGAGCTACATCGCGATGGGCGCGGTCTACCCGACCACGCTCAAGAAGATGGCGACCGCGCCACAAGGCGTGGCGCGGCTCGCGGCCTATGCGCGATTGCTGCGCGGCTATCCGCAGGTGGGCATCGGCGGCATCGACGCGCTGCGCCTGCCCGAGGTGCTCGCCACCGGCGTCGGCTCCGTCGCCGTGGTGCGCGCGCTGGTCGCCGCCGAGGACCCCGAAGGCACGGCCGCGCAATGGATGGCGGCCATCGACGCCCACCGCACCGCATCGGCTGCGAAGCCCTGAAACCCGACCGAATGACGCATCTCTCTCCTCTTCTTTCGCGCACCCCCATCGCCTGCGCGATGGCCGCCCTGCTCGCAGCCCACGGCGCCTTCGCCCAGGCACAGGACACCACCGCGCTGCCCGCGGTGACCGTGAACCCGGCCGCCCTCGCGCCGCCGGCCGAGATCAGCGGCTTCGGCGACGTGCCGCTGCGCGAGCTGCCGCTGTCGGCCACCGTGATCGACAGCAACCAGCTGCGCGCGAGCGGTGCGCGGCGCCTCGCGGACCTCACGCAGTTCGATGCCTCGGTGACCGATGCCTACAACTCGGCCGGCTACTGGGACTACCTCACGGTGCGCGGCTTCGTGCTCGACAACCGCTTCAACTATCGGCGCGAGGGCCTGCCGATCAGCGCCGAGACCTCGATCCCGCTCGACAACAAGGAGCGCGTCGAGATCCTGCGCGGCACCAGCGGCATCCAGGCCGGTACCAGCGCGCCGGGCGGGCTCGTCAACTACGTGGTCAAGCGGCCGACCGAACACGATCTGCGCACCGTGCGCATCGAGACCACGAGCCGCGGCAGCCTGCTCGGCGCGGTCGACCTCGGCGGGCGCTTCGGCGCGCAGCGCGAGTTCGGCTACCGGATCAACGTCGCGGCCGAGAATCTCAAGCCGCTGGTGCACGACCTCGACGGCCACCGCAACCTGTTCTCGCTCGCGGCCGACTGGCGCATCACGCGCGACTCGGTGCTCGAGTTCGAGATCGAGAAGAGCCGCAAGACGCAGCCGAGCCAGAACGGCTACAGCCTGCTGGGTGCCCGGTTGCCGGCGCCGGTCGATCCTCGCATCAACCTCAACAACCAGCCGTGGTCGCAGCCCTCGGAATTCGATGCGCTGACCGGCACCTTACGCTTCAGCCAGGCCATCAACGCCGACTGGCGCTGGAGCGCGCAGATCGGCCGGCAGCGGCTGCGCACCGACGACCGCCTGGCCTACGCCTTCGGCTGCGGCGCCGAGGGCAACTACGACCGCTACTGCAGCGACGGCACCTTCGACGTCTACGACTTCCGCAGCGAGAACGAGCGCCGCACGCAGACCGCGGGCAGCCTCAACCTCAAGGGCAACGTGATGACCGGCAGCGTGCGGCACGAGCTCGGCATCGGCCTCTTGCAAAGCCGCGTGCGCAACCGCTTCCAGAACCAGGCCTACAACTACGCGGGCACCGGCAACATCTGGGCGACCTCGTTCGTGCCGCCGGCGCCCGACGCCGCCACGCCGCAGACCAACCGCGACGAGCGCTCGACCGAGCTCACCCTGCAGGACGCGATCCGCTGGAACGAGCGCTTCACCACCTGGGTCGGCGTGCGCCACACGCGGCTCGACCGCAGCAGCATAGGCAACGACGGCTCCGACCCGACCGGCTACAAGCAGGAGGTGACCACGCCCTGGGTGGCCGTGAGCTACGTGCTGCGGCCCGAGCTGCTGGCCTATGCGAGCTGGGGCAAGGGCGTGGAATCGCAAGTGGTGCCGAACCGGCCCGATCTCTACAGGAATGCCGGGCAGGCGCTCGCGGCGCTCGCTTCGCGGCAATGGGAACTGGGCCTCAAGGGCGGCAACGAGGCCTTCAATTGGCAGCTCGCGTGGTTCGACATCTCGCGGCCGCTGACCAACCTCGATGCCTGCGGCGAATCGTGCACGGTGCGCAACGACGGCCGCGCCGTGCATCGCGGGCTCGAGGCCGGCGCGCAATGGAACCAGGGACCCTGGCGGCTCGGCGGCAGCGTGTCGGTCATCGACGCGAAGCGCCGCGGCAGCACGGCCGATCCCGCGCTCAACGGGCAGTCGCCGACCAACGTGCCCAAGCAGGTGCTGCGCGCGCAGGTCGCCTACCGCGTGCCCGCGGTGGCGGGCCTCGAGATCGCGGGACAGCTGTCGTACGAAGGCCGGCGCAACGTGCTGCCCGATGGCTCGATCCGCCTGCCGTCGTGGACGCGTCTCGATGCGGTGCTGCGCTACGACACCAGGCTCAACGGCGTGAACACCAGTTGGTCGCTGGCCGTCGACAACGTCTTCGATCGCCGCTACTGGAAGGAATCGCCCTATCAGTTCAGCCACGTCTACCTGTTCCCGGGCGCACCGCGCACGCTGCGGCTCGGCGTGAGCATCGCGCTCTGAACTTTTTTAGCGAAAAGTTGCGTCGGTTTGCCAGACCCTCAAAAACGACGCTATAATCTGAGGCTTGTTCCTCGATAGCTCAGTCGGTAGAGCGCCGGACTGTTAATCCGTAGGTCCCTGGTTCGAGCCCAGGTCGAGGAGCCAAAACAAGCCGCAAGGCTACTGGATGCCCCGCTACTCACAAGGTAGCGGGGCATTTTCCTTTGTGCACGTCGTTCTTCTTCGAAGACGAACGAAAAAAAGCCCGGCAGCCGCCGGGCTCGCGCTTCTCGCGAAGCCGCGTCAGAACTGACGCGTATCGCAGAGTCGGCCCTTGCAGTCCGAGGTCGTGAAGTAACGTTCGCCCTCGCCGTGGACCTCCGCCAGGCTGGCACCCTTCTTTCCTTCCTCGTTGGCACGCACCACCAGCTTCGCGAAGTCGAAGGAATCGTCGCTGGCCTTTTCGTAGAACGAAAACTTCGCGGACTGCGTCGCATCCTTTTCGTAGATGAACTTCCTTCCGTCCGAGAAGGTGGGGCTGTCGAGCAAACGGAACCCCTTGGCACCTTGCGCGTTGAGCTGGGCCAGGAAGGCAGCTGTGCTGTCTCCACCCGTGGCTTTGTCGAGGAAGGCGTAGGCGTAGGCGGCGTTGCTCCTGTCGTCCTTCTCGAAGATCCGGATCCTGGTCCCACCCCATCGCGCCTCCAGCGCATGCGGGTAGTAGCCGTTCACGCCCTTGGCGTTGAGCTCGGTGAGGAACGCATCCGCGGTGGGCGTGGCGCTCCACTCGGTCACGATGTAGCTGTAGGTCGTGTCCGCGGCGTTGTCCTTGAAATAGAGGCCCACGTCGCCGAACAACGGCCTGTAGCCGCGCAATCCCTGCGTCCTCAGCTGCTCCCTCAGCGCCGCGACGCTGTCCGCGGCGACCACCTGCTCATAGCTGTAGGTCGTCTTCGAATCCTTCACATAGAGGGAAGCGCTCCCCTCATCGCCGTATTCGCCGAAGGCGACAAAGCGATAGCCCCGCTCGCCCTGCGAATTGAACTGGCGCACCATTTCGTTCATGTTCTCTTCGGAATTGGGCAATTTCAGCGTTTCGTACATCACCACCCGCACGCTGGATTCCGGCTCGGGCGCAGGCGCGGGCGCGGGCCCGGGCGGAGGAGGAGGAGGAGGAGGTGCGGGAGGCGTCGGGGGCGGCTGCATCAGCGGAAACACCGGCAAGCCGCCACCACCACCGCCTCCTCCGCCGCAGGCCGCCAGGGCCAGGCACGCAGCAGCCACACCCGTCACGGCGATCGATTTCAATCTCATTGGAAGACTCCCTTTTGAATGACTTGGCAAGAAACTTCAGGGATCCTGCAAAAGCAGCCTAAAGCCATTGAACAGGCCAGCGGCAGCCACTCGGGATTCGAAGTGCCGCAAATATCTTAGTCATTTTTCTTATTATTAATTTGCTAATTATTTGGCATTGATTTTCAATAAACCATAAAGCTAAAAGAAATAAATTACCAAATAACGGGCAAAAAAAAGCCCGGCATCGGACCGGGCTCAAGCCTTCTTGCAGTCAAGCATCAAAGGGACGGGCAACCCGTCAAGGAGAATGGAAAGTGGCGCGCGACGCGCCTGCCATGGGATGGAGTTTACTGTATATTTGTACAGTCTTCTCTACCCAGGAGTACTGCCATGCCCCGCATCGAACAACCGGTGGTCGTGCCCAACTACGCGCTGACCGACGCCCTCTCGTGGATCTCGAAATTCGCCCATGCCTGGAAGGCGATCGAGCCCGCGCCCGCCACGCTCAGCATCGACGGCTTCATCATCTGGGGACCGGTGCTCTACGAGAAGCACAGCGCCGAAGATCCGGTGCAACTCGCGGCGCGCCTGTTCGGCAGCTCGGGACCCTACTTCAGGTACCTGTACCCGGGTGCGGCGGCCGCGGCCAACCAGGGGTGAGGACTTGGGCGACACGGGAATGTCGGAGAATCGTGCGATGAACTGGCATGCACCGTCCCTCCTGGCCCTCCTGTCGATCCCCTGCGCGCTGGCCATCGCCGGCTGCTCGACGCCCCCGAACGAAGTGATGCAGTTCCGCGAAGGCGTCCTGCGCGCCACCACCTACACGCAGGCGCAGCTCTATTGCGACAACAAGAACCAGACCCCGCGCTGGCTCGGCAAGGCACCGGCCGAGAGCGGCGTGCTGTTCCGCTGCGATTGATGCGATGAGGCAAGCCGCGCGCTGAGCCGCGGCCTTGCAAAGACAGGCATCGTCGGGCTCGCACCGATCCCGCGACACTCGATCCACTCCGGCCGGCAAGCATTGCGCTTGCCGGCCTTTTCATTTCCGACGGTCCGATCAGTGCGCCGTGAGGCCGCCACCGCCGGTCGCGTCGCGACGGGTCTTCGCGTTGTCGATGGTCGCGCTGACCGAGCTGGTGTTGATGGCCAGCGCCACGAGCACGGAGCCGACGAAGGCCGGGTCGGTCGAGCCGCTGAAATCCGAAGCGCCCGCGATGGCCAGGGCCTGCTGCACCTGCTGGCGGGTGAGTTCGGCTGCCGCTTCTCCAACGACGTTCTTCTTGGTGGTTGCCATCTGAAAACTCCTGATTCTGGAAGTGAGGAAAAAAACAAAACAACGCCAGCCGACTGCAGGTCGCGTGAGATTCATCACGCGCCACAACCCTCCGCCAACGATGAAATGTTAACTGGAGGTCAAAAATACGACGAAGGTTTTCACTCGAAGAAGGCCTCGAGAACACCATCGCCGTGCTCATCTTTTCCAAAGATTTAGCGATGGATAATCGCGCCTCGCTCCGCCAGCCGGCGCATCGCGCAAGCCCTCGGGCCTTGCCGTTCGTGCCTCGCTGCAGGCGGCGCGTTTCGAAGATGGGCCACCTTCCAAGAGCCCCCGTTCGAGCCGAGGTCGAGGAGCCGTTTTCCATCCCAGGCCCTGCCGGAATCCGCACCGCGGAGGACGCGCATGCGCACATGACTTTCGACACTGGCGTGCCGGGTGACCGGTCCGTATCGTCGCGCGGTCGCTTGCGACGCGGTATCGAATCGGGAGCTCGTATTGGCCACGCGGTCCCACCTTCGGCTGTTCGATAGGGGCGCCTGCCGCGCAGGCGCCGTGTTGTTTCACTTGATAGATCGGGACATGGCTTTTTCCAAACTTTCTCTCGCAAGCGCACTGGCCGGCCTGCTGGCCCTCTCGGGTTGCCAGACCATGGACATGCAGATGGGCAGCCAATCGGCCAAGACCGTGGCCACGGGCAGCGCGGCCGGCGCCGCCACCTCGGGCGAAAGCAGCGCGCTCGAGCGCTGCGACTCGCCGCTGGGCACCGTCTCGCTGATCGAGAACGTGAATGCCGGCTGGTACACCGTGCTGACCGGCGAATACAAGCTGCCGCCCACCGCCAACCTGCTGCGCCTGCTGGTGCAGCAATCGAACTGCTTCGTGGTGGTCGAGCGCGGCGCGGCCGGCATGAATGCGATGACGCGCGAGCGCGCGCTGCAGCAGTCGGGCGAGATGCGCGGCGGCAGCAACTTCGGTCGCGGCCAGATGGTCGCGTCCGACTACGGCCTGTCGCCCGAGATCGTGTTCAGCAACAACGACGCGGGCGGCCTCGGCGGCGCCATCGGCGGGCTGGTCGGCGGTGGCCGCGGCCGTGCCATCGCGAGCCTGGGCGCGAACCTGCAGACCAAGGAAGCCTCGGCGCTGCTGACGCTGATCGACAACCGTTCGGGCGTGCAGGTCGCGGCCGCGGAAGGCAGCGCCTCGAAGACCGACTTCGCGGGCTTCGCCGACCTCGCCGGCGGCCGCGCGGCCGGCGGCGTCGGCGGCTACACGCGCACGCCGCAGGGCAAGGTGATCGCGGCGGCCTTCATGGACGCCTTCAACCAGATGGTCCGTTCGCTGCGCAACTACAAGGCGCAAACGGTGCGCGGCCAGGGCCTCGGCGGCGGTGGCCGTCTCGGCGTGGACGGCGGCGCCGCGCCGTCGCAGACCTACGTGCCGGCCGAGCAGCCGACGCGCCGCCGCAAGTAAGCGCGGCGAGCAACGAACCGCGTCGCGCGAGCCCCGCCGCCGCAAGGCCGCGGGGCTTTTTATCGCCCGTCTTTTCAGAGATGCCGCGTCTCGGCCGGCGGGTTGAACCAGTTGTTGTTGCGCCCGTCCATGTACATCACGGGCGCGGCCACCAGTTCGTCGGGCGTGGCGTCGTCGAGGCAGCTGACGTTGATGCTGACGTACTTGCCGCCGACCTCGGCCACGTCGCCGCGGCCGAAGGGCCGCACGCCGCAATGGCGGCAGAACAGGTGGTGCGTGCTGTACGAGCCGAACTGGTAGCTCGACAGCTCGTCCTCGCCACTGACCATGCGGAAGGCCTCGGGCCGCACGATCGCTCCCCAGTTGCGCGCCTTGGCGCAGATCGAGCAGTTGCAGCGGCCGGTGCCGGCCGCGAGATCGATGTCGGCCTGGAAGCGGACCTTGCCGCAGTGGCAGCTGCCGTTGTAGGTCTTGAGCATGGGCTTTTCTCCTGGGGGTCTGGGGTGTTGGAAGGCCCGAAGACTAAGGTCCATTGCGGACAGATTCTGTCCTCGATCGCAGGCATCATCGCGTGCATGCTCTCCGCCTCCGCCCGCCTCATCCGCCTGTTGTCGCTGTTCCAGGCGCAGCGCGCCTGGACCGGCGCCGAGCTCGCGCGCCGCCTCGAGATCACCGAGCGCACCCTGCGCCGCGACGTCGACCGATTGCGCAGCCTCGGCTACACGGTCGACTCGACCTCGGGCGTGGCCGGCGGCTACCGGCTCGGCGCGGGTAACAGCCTGCCGCCGCTGCTGCTCGAGGACGAGGAAGCGATCGCGGTGGCGGTCGGCCTGGGCGTGGGCCCGGCCGCCAGCGACGGCGGCAACGACATCGAGAACGCCTCGATGCGCGCGCTCGCCAAGCTCGAGCAACTGATGCCGCCGCGGCTGCGCCGCCGGCTCGACAAGCTGCGCGCGACGGTGGTGCCGGTGCTGCAGAAGCGCTCGGACATCCGGCTCAAGGCGGTGTCGCTGTTCGCCGAGGCCTGCGCCGACCGCGCGCTGCTGCGCTTCGGCTACCGCGACCACCACGAGGTCGTCAGCAGCCGCCGCGTGGAGCCGCACCGCGTGGTGCAGACCGGCCAGCGCTGGTACCTGCTGGCCTGGGACACGGACCGCGAGGACTGGCGCACCTTCCGGCTCGACCGCATCGTCGATCCCGAGCCCACCGGCGCGCACTTCACACCGCGGCGGCTGCCGCACGGCGACATCGCGGCCTACATGCAGCACGCGCTGCAGATCTCGCCCTACCTGCACCATGCGCGCGTGCTGGTGCATGCGCCCGTGGCCGCGCTCGACGGGCAACTGTCGTGGGTCGGCGGCGTGCCCGAGGCGGTCGCGCCCGACCGCACGCGCATCCAGACCGCGGCCAACTCGCTCGATGCGCTCGCGGTCTGGCTCGGCTGCCTGGGGCACGACTTCGAGGTCGAGTCGCCGCCCGAGCTCGGCGCCCACCTGCAGCGCGTGGCGTCGCGGCTGGCGCGCATGTCGGGTCGCTGAGCGCGCGGTCCGTCCCTCCCACGTATATAGGATGGGCACGGCGCGTGCCGGCCCCTACGCTGCGGACTCCACCCACCCGAGGACCGCAGCCCCGCGCCATGGCCATCGACACCGCAGCCGCCCCCCTTCTCTCGACCACGCAGGTCGCGCTGGTCGAGGACGACACCGGCATGCGCGAACGCCTGGCCCGCGTGGTCGATGCCGATCCCTCGCTGACCCTGGCCCATTGCGCCTCGACCGCGACCGAGCTGCTCGCCTGGCTCGAGGACAACCCGGTCGACGTGCTGCTGGTCGACCTGGGCCTGCCCGACCTGCCGGGCCTGCAGGTCATCGACCGCTGCCGCAGCATGCAGCCGGCCTGCGCGGTGATGGTGCTGTCGATCTTCGGCGACGAGGCCAACATGCTGCGCGCCTTCGAAGCCGGCGCCAGCGGCTACCTGCTCAAGGACGGCACCGAGAGCGAGCTCGCGGCCCACATCCGCCACCTGCGCGCGGGCGGCTCGCCGATGTCGCCGGTGATCGCGCGGCAACTGCTGCGACGCTGGCAGGCGCGCAGCGATGCGCCCCTGCCTGCCGGCGCCAGCGCGCTGGTCGGGCTGGCCCAGGGCACGATCGGCTCGGCCATGGCATCCTCGGCGCTCCCGCGCACGCCGCCCGTGCGGTTGTCGCCGCGCGAATCCGAGGTGCTGGACCTCGTTTCCCGTGGTTTCACCTATGCCGAGGTCGGCGCGCAGATGGGAGTCTCGGCTTCGACCGTTCAAACCCATATCCGCAATATCTACGGCAAGCTGGATGTCCACAACAAGTCCGAAGCCGTGTTCGAGGCGCGCAACCTGGGCTGGCTGCCCTGAGCGGCCTTCCGCCGCCACTGCCTCTTCTTCCGATCTGCGCTTCCTGTTCGCCCTGGTCGCCGCGCTGCTGCTGATCGCCGGCCCGGCCGACGCCAGCGGCACCGCCTCCCCCTACACCGTCACCAGCGCCGAAGCCCGCCTCGAGCCCGACGGCCTGCCCGCCGAGGAGCGTCGGGTGGAGCTGCCGTTCCGCTGGGACCATGCCTTCCCGGGTCGTGGCGGCAAGGCCACCTACCGCATCGCCCTGCCCGCGGCGACGGCGCCCGTGAGCGAGCCGGCCGCGCTGCTGTTCGCGGGCGTGGGCAACCAGGTCGCGATCGAGTTCAACGGCACGCCGCTCGCGGGCTTCGGCACGCTGGGCGATCCGTCCTACGACACCAAGGGCACGCCGTTCGTGCCGGTGGCCGTGTCGCTGCAGCGCACCGGCGCCGCGCAGGAGCTGGTGATCCGCACCACCATGCAACGCCAGCGCGGCGCGGCGCTGGCCACGCTGCAGTACGGTACCGAGCGCGAACTGCTGCCGCGCTACCGGGCCTACCAGCGCTGGCGCCACACCTCGGTGATCGTCAATGCGGCCATCCTCGCGCTGATGGGCTGCCTGTCGGGCGCGCTCTGGCTGCGCCAGCGCCATGCGCTCTATGGCTGCTTCGCGCTCGCCGCGCTGTCGGGCCTGCCGCACAACATCGATCGGGTGCGGCCCGACATGAACCTGCCCTGGCCGCTCTGGGGCGTGGTGATCGCGGTCTGCTATGCGCTGCACATCGGGCTCATCACGCGCTTCGTGCTGCTGGTGCTGCAGCGCGGCTCGGCGGGGCTGGTGCGCGCGCTCTATGCGGCGATGGGCATCGCCGTCGCGAGCGCCATCGCCTCCTTCGTGCTGGCCTGGCCGGCGCTGTGGACCGCCGGCCTGGTGCTGCTGAACCTCACGGGCGTGGCCTGCCTGCCGGTGGTGGCGCGCAGCGCCTGGGTCGAGCGCCGCACGATCGCCATGGTGCTGCTGCTGGCGGGCGTGCTCGCCATCCTCGCGGGCATGCACGACCTGCTGCTGGTGCGCATGGGCTTGTTCGGCGGCTCCGACATCTCGCAGACGCCGCGTGCCATGTTCTTCTTCGTGCTGATCCTCGCGGGCCTGGTGGTCGACCGCTACAGCCGCACCGTGGCCGACTACGGCGCGCTCAACGCCACCCTGGCCGAACGCGTGGCCGAGCGCGAGGGACAGCTGCGCGTGGCCTTCGACGCGCTGCGGCTGCAGCAGCAGGAACAGGCCGTGCTGCTCGAGCGGCAGCGCATCATGCGCGAGATCCACGACGGCGTCGGCTCGCAGCTCGTGGGCCTGCTCAACGTCGTGACCCAGCCCGCGCCCGACCGCGCGGTGGTCGAGGAGCATGTGAAGCTCGCGCTCGACGAGATGCGCATGGCGGTCGACTCGCTGCAGCCCACGCACGACGACCTCGCCACCGTGCTCGCCACCCTGCGCTACCGGCTGCAGCCGCGGCTGGACGCGGCCGGCATCGCGCTGGTGTGGGACGTGGGCGTGATCCCGCCGGTGGCGCCGTTCTCGGCCCAGGCCGCGCTGCAACTGCAGCGCATCCTGCTCGAGGCCTTTACCAACGTGCTCAAGCATGCGCGCGCCACGCGCATCGTGCTGCATGCGCGCTGGCAGGCCGAGGCGCAGCCGCCGCGCGTGCACATCGTGCTGACGGACGACGGCGTCGGTCTGCGGCCCGCGGGCACCGCGCCGAAGACGACGGGACATGGCATCGCGAACATGCGGGCACGCGCACTGAGCATCGGCGCGCGGCTGGAGATCGCGGCGGTCGAGCAGGAGGAGAACGCCGCCGGCGGCACGCGCATCACGCTCGAGTGGCCGGGCGCGATCGACTGCCCGCAGCACTGAACGCGGGCGCCGGGCTCAGCGCAAGGCGAAGGTCAGCGCCACGGCGCCGAGCGCCAGCAGCGCCAGGCCCGCGATGAACACCACCTCGCCCCAGGCCTCGAGCCGCGCGCCCGAGCGCCGCATGCGCATCGAGATGAACGACAGCAACGCGCTGGCCAGGAAGACCAGCGCGTCGACCGCGAGCAGCCGATCGATCACCAGCCGCAGATCGTCGCGCGGACCGAGGTGCCCGATGGACATCACGGTCATGCACACGCCGATCATGGTGGCGGAGGTCGGCAGGATGTGGGCCGACAGCCCGTTGGCGGCGCTGTCGGCAGGATCGAGGTGCTCGGCCCGCGGGGCCGAAGACCGTCGGTGCGGCGGCTTCATCGGTCGTCGCGCGTCGGGGTCCGGCCCGGGGCGGTCAGCCGATGCGCACCGGCACGAAGATCTTGTCGTCGCCGCGCTGGATCAGCAGCGCCACCGACTTGTCGGCCTTCGCGACCACCTCGCGCACCTGCTCCACCGTCTTGGCGGGCGTGCCGTTGATCGCCAGCAGCACGTCGCCGGCCTGCACGCCGGCCATCGCCGACGGACCGGCCGCATCCTCGATCAGGAGGCCGGTCTCCACCGCGGCCTCGCGCTTCTCGTCGGGCTGCAGCGGACGCAGCGCCAGGCCCAGCTTGCCCTGGCCGGTGGCCTTGTCGGCCTTCGCGACCTGGGCCGGCTTGTCGCTGGCATCGCCGAGCTTCGCCGTCAGCTCCTGGCGCTCGCCCTGGCGCCACACCTCGAGCGTGACCTTGGTGCCGGGGGCCTGCTGGCCGATCACCGCGGGCAGGTCGCCCGAGGACACGATGGGCTGGTCGCCGACCTTGCGGATCACGTCACCGGCCTTCAGGCCCGCCTTGTCGCCGGGGCCGCCCTTCTCGATGTTCGAGACCAGCGCGCCCTCGGGCTTGTCGAGCTTGAAGGAATCGGCGAAGGCCTGGTTCACCTCCTGCACCGCCACGCCGAGGCGGCCGTGCACCGCCTTGCCGGTGGCGACGATCTGGTCCTTGACCTGCACCGCCACGTCGATCGGGATCGAGAACGACACGCCCTGGTAGCCGCCGCTGCGGCTGTAGATCTGCGAGTTGATGCCGACCACCTCGCCGCGCGTGTTGAGCAGCGGGCCGCCCGAGTTGCCGGGGTTCACCGCCACGTCGGTCTGGATGAAGGGCACGTAGCTGTCGTCGGGCAGCGTGCGGCCCTTGGCGCTGACCACGCCGGCCGTCACGGTGTTTTCGAAGCCGAAGGGCGAGCCGATGGCCAGCACCCATTCGCCGACCTTCAGGTCCTTGGTGTTGCCCAGCGCGAGCACCGGCAGGTTCTTGGCGTCGATCTTGAGCACCGCGATGTCGGTCTTGGCATCGGCGCCCAGCACCTTGGCGCGGTACTCGCGGCGGTCGGTGAGCTTGACGGTGACCTCCTTCGCGTCCTTCACCACGTGGGCGTTGGTCAGGATGATGCCGTTGGCGTCGACGATGAAGCCCGAGCCCTGGGCGCGCACCGGCACGTCGCGCTGCTGCTGCTGGCCGCGCGGGTTGATCTGGCCCTGGAAGCGACGGAAGAACTGGAACATCGGATCGTCGGGATCGATGCCCTGGATCTGCGCGGCCTCCTCGTCGTCCGAGGCCTTCATGGTGCCGGTGACGCTGATGTTGACCACGGCCGCGCCGTCGCGCGCGGTGATGGTCGAGAAGTCGGGCAGCGTGACCATGGCGGCCGGCGCGGTCGCGGTGGCGTTGGTGGGCGTGCCCACGGCGCGCGCGCTGGTGTAGGCGCCGGCGCCGACGGCGCCGATCACGCCCGCGGTGGCCAGGGCCAGGACCAAGGCACGGGGCGAAGTCAGTCGGGTGTTCATGGATCGGTTCCTTTCATTGCGTCGTGACGCTGATGCGATGGAAGGAATGTCGTTGCGCTCGCTTAAGCGCCGCTTAAATGCGGGATCGAAGAGCCGGACGCAGAGGACGCGAAGATGGCGCGAAGGACGCAAGAGAACAGCCAAACTTTTTTTGAGTTCCGTTCGCGCTCTTCGCGAAACCTTCGCGTCCTCTGCGTCCGGCTGTTCTCTTCAGGTCTTCGTCGGAAAGCGCACCACCACCCGCAGCCCGCCCAGGCTCGGCGAGGCAGCGAGCGCCACGCTTGCGCCATGCAGCTCGGCGATCGACCTGACGATCGAGAGGCCAAGCCCGCTGCCCGGCGCCTGCGGCTCGCCCGAGCGGTAGAAGCGGTCGAGCACGCGCTCGCGCTCGGCGGGCGGCAGGCCCGGGCCGCTGTCGTCGACGCTGAGCTCGACCGCCTCGCCCTGGCCCTCGCCCTGCCGCACGATCGCGATGTCGACGCGGCCATCCTCGGGCGTGTACTTCACGGCGTTCTCGAGCAGGTTGCGCAGCAGCATGCGCAGCGCCTCGGGCTGGCCCTTCACCGCGGCGCCCTCGTCGGCCCGCGCGATGCCGATGTCGATGCGCCGCGCCTGCGCCGCGGCCACCGCGTCCGACACCGCCAGCCGCGCCACCTCCGCGAGCACCACCGGCTCGGGCGGCGCGCCGGCAGCCATGCTGGCCTCGTGGCGCGCGAGCGCGAGCATCTGCTCGACCAGCCGCGTCGCGCGGTCGATGCCCGCCACCAGCCGGCCGATGGCGAGCTCGCGCGCGCCGTCGTCGGTGGCGCGCTGCAGGCCCTGCACCTGCAGCTTGAGCGCGGCCAGCGGCGAGCGCAATTCGTGCGCCGCGTCGGCCACGAAGTGCTTCTGCGCCTCGAAGGCCTGCCGCACGCGGTCGAACAGCAGGTTGAGCTCATGCACCAGCGGGCGCACCTCGTCGGGCAGCTTCTCCTCGCTCACGGGCGAGAGATCGTCGGCCTGGCGCGAAGCCACCTGGGTGCGCACGCGCGCCACCGGCGCGAGCGAGCGGCTCACCACCCACCACACGACCAGCATCAAGAGCGGCGCCATCAGCGCCACCGGCGCGACGGTGCGCAGCGCCAGGGTGCCGGCCATGTGCTGGCGCGCCGCCATGTCCTGCGCCACCTGGATCACCAGAGCGCGCGTCTGCATCGAGAACACGCGGTAGGTGGTGCCGCGCGCGCGCACGTCGGCGAAGCCCAGCACCGCGAGCTGCGGCAGCGCGGCCTGGTCGGCCGATTCGAAGATGCGCACGCCGTCCGCGGTCCAGACCTGCACCACGAAATCGAAGTTCTGCTCGGCCCCGCCGAGGCCGCCCACCGCCGCGCTCGGCGGCAGGCCCGCGCGCAGCGACAGCGCCATCTGCTGCATGTGGTAGTCGAAGATCTCGTCAGCCTCCTTGAGCACCGTGCGGTAGGCCACCAGGGCCTGCGCGCCGGCCGCCAGCACGATGGCCGCGAGCAGGAACCACAGCAGGCGCGCGCGCAGCGAGCCGGTCATGCGCGCGGCCAGGCCCATCATGCCGCTCACGCCTTCGGCACCATGTAGCCGACGCCGCGCACGTTGCGGATCAGCTCCGCGCCGAGCTTCTTGCGCAGGCCGTGCACGTAGACCTCGACCGCGTTGCTGCTGATCTCGTCCTTCCAGCTGTAGAGCTTCTCCTCGAGCTGCGCGCGCGAGAGCACCATGCCGGGCCGCGCCAGCAGCGGCTCGAGCACCGCCCATTCGCGCGCCGACAGCACCACCGGCTGGCCGGCCACGCTGACCTCGCGGGTGGCGGGATTGATGCTCACGCCCATGTGTTCGTAGACCGGCTCGGCGCGTCCGGCCGCGCGGCGCAGCAGCGCACGGATGCGCGCCAGCAGCTCGTCGAGGTCGTAGGGCTTGAGCACGTAGTCGTCGGCGCCGGCGTCCAGGCCCTCGATGCGCTGCTGGATCGAATCGCGCGCGGTGGCGATCAGCACCGGCATGCGCTGCTTGCGCGCGCGCGCAGGTTGCGCAGCACTTCGAGGCCGTCGCGGCGCGGCACGCCGAGGTCGAGCAGGACCAGGTCGTAGTCCTGGGTGCGCAGGGCCGACTCGGCGCTGTCGCCGTCCTTGACCCAGTCGACCGCGTACTGCTCGGCACGCAGCAGGTCGAGCACGGCTTCGCCGATCATCACGTCGTCTTCGAGGAGCAGCAGTCGCATGGCGGGTTCCTGGAGTTCTGGTTTCGAGGTTCGAGGCGGCCGGATCGGGCGAAGTTCAAAGCAGCGCGCGCACCTCGCGCGCGGCCTCGAACAGCAGCGGCAGCATGTCGCGCCGCACCGCCTCCTCCTGGTAGCGTGCGCCCGACAGCACCACGTTGAGCGCGGCCACCGTGTGGCCCTGCATGTCGCGCAGCGGCACGGCCAGCGCCTGCACGCCGAGCTCGTGCTCCTCGCTCGCGAAGCAGTGGTCTTCCTTCGCGCGCGCGCGTCACCAGCTGGCGCAGCGCGCGCGCCTGGGTGGTGGTCTGCGGCGTGAGGCGCGCGAGATGGCGGCCCGTGAGCCAGCGCGTGAACTCGACCGGCGGCAGCGCGGCCAGCAGCACGCGGCCGGTGGAGGTGGCATGGGCCGGCAGCCGCGCGCCCAGGTGCAGGCCGTAGGCCAGCACGCGCGTGGGCGTGCCGTAGCTGCCGCTGCGCGCCACGATCACCACCTCCTCGCCGTCGAGCACCACGGCCGAGAAGGATTCGCCGGTCTGCGCCGCGAGCCGGTTCAGCGTCGGCTGCAACGCACGCGGCAGGCGCGACGAGGCCAGGTAGCTGCCCGAGAAGCGCAGCACCTTGGGCGCCATCCAGAAATAGCTGCCGTCGGTCTCGAGGTAGCCGAGGTGCGCCAGGGTCAGCAGGTGCCGGCGCGCCGCGGCGCGCGTGAGGCCGGCGCGCTCGGCCGCCAGGGTGGCGTTGAGGCGCTGGCGCTCGGTGTCGAAGCTTTCGAGCACCGCCATTCCCTTGGCGATGCCCTCGATGAAGTCGGCTCTGGCGATGGTCATGAGTGGGGCGAAGCGGGAAGTTGCGCGATCATCGCGCAGCCATTCGCATGATCGCACACAGCCGCATCGGCCGGCGTGCCACGGCGGCGCGCGCGCCCTACGCTTCGCGCAACTTCTCGGAGACATCGACATGCGCACCCAGGTAGCGATCATCGGCGCCGGCCCGGCCGGCCTTCTGCTCGGCCAGCTTCTGTTCAAGGCCGGCATCGACAACGTCATCGTCGAACGCCAGAGCGGCGACTACGTGCTCGGGCGCATCCGCGCGGGCGTGCTCGAGCAGGTCACGATGGACCTGCTGCAACGTGCCGGCGTCGACGCCCGCGCCAAGGCCGAGGGCCTGCCGCACGGGGGCATCGAACTGCTGTTCAAGGGCGCGCGCCACCGCATCGACATGCACGGGCTCACGGGCGGCAAGCAGGTCACGGTGTACGGCCAGACCGAGGTGACGCGCGACCTGATGGAAGCGCGCGCGGCCGAGGGCCTGACCACCATTTACAGCGCCGCCAACGTGAGCCTGCACGACTTCGACTCGCGCTCGCCGCGCGTGCGCTACGAGAAGGACGGCCAGACGCACGAGATCGAATGCGACTTCATCGCCGGCTGCGACGGCTACCACGGCGTGAGCCGCGCGAGCGTGCCGGCCGACGCGATCCAGACCTACGAGAAGGTCTACCCCTTCGGCTGGCTCGGCGTGCTGGCCGACGTGCCGCCGGTGTCGCACGAGCTGATCTACGCCAACACCGAACGCGGCTTCGCGCTGTGCAGCATGCGCAGCGCCACGCGCAGCCGCTACTACGTGCAGGTGCCGACCGAGGAACGGGTGGAGAACTGGAGCGACGAGGCCTTCTGGAACGAGCTGCGCGCGCGGCTCGATCCGGAAGCGCGCGAGCGGCTGGTGACCGGCCCCTCGCTCGAGAAGAGCATCGCGCCGCTGCGCAGCTTCGTGGCCGAGCCGATGCGCTTCGGTTCGCTGTTCCTGGCCGGCGATGCGGCGCATATCGTGCCGCCGACCGGTGCCAAGGGGCTGAACCTCGCGACGGCCGACGTGGGCTACCTGTCGCGCGCGTTCGAGATCTTCTACCGCGAGCGCTCGGCCTCGGCGCTCGACCGCTATTCCGACCTGTGCCTGCGCCGGGTCTGGAAGGCCGAGCGCTTCTCGTGGTGGTTCACCTCGCTGATGCACCGCTTCCCCGAGACCGGCGCCTTCGGCCAGAAGATCCAGGAGGCCGAACTCGACTACCTCGTGCATTCGCACGCGGCCTCGACCTCGCTGGCCGAGAACTACGTCGGGCTGCCGCTCGAGGACTTCTGAGCCTCGGCCTCGAGCGTCTTCTTTATCGCGGCCGCGCCCTCGTCCATCATGCCGGCGATGTAGGGCGCGAGCTCGTCGGGCAGCACGTCGGTGATCCAGACGAAGCGCGAGCGCCCTTCGCACGCGTCGAACACCTGCGCCGACGCATGGTGATGCCGCATGCGGCTGCCGGTGACGGTGTAGGCGATGCGGCGCAGCGATTCGTCGATCGACACCGGCAGCTCGCGCGCCACGCTGCCGTTGGAGAAGTCGAGGATGCGCGCGCCCTCCTCGTCGATGCGGCAGGCGGTGAGGAAGCCCGGCGCGAGCCGCTGGTGCACGGCGCGGAAGTCGCGCAGCGCGTCCCATACTTGCGCCGCGCTCGCGGCGAGTTCGAATTCCCGGTGGATGGTGGCCATGGCGGGCTCCTTCGCGCTCAGGGATGGCGACCCGCGCGGGCCGGGGCTGTCAGTTCGATGGCGTGGTGCATGGCGACGGCTTCCTGGTCGATGAATGGATCAGGCGCTCATCGTCGAGCAAGGCCGCGAGGCGGTCTTGGAGAATCTTGCGGTCGCCGCGCGCGGCCCGGCGGAAGTCGCCCGGCGAGACGCCGGCGGCGCGCCGGAAGGTGCGCACGAAATTGCTGAGGTCGGCAAAGCCCACGTCGAGCGCGATCTCGGTCACGGGCCGGTCGCCGTCGGCGAGCAGGCGCGCCGCGTGGCGCAGGCGCGAGCGAACGAGGTACTGGTGCGGCGTCACGCCCAGCACCTGGGAGAACAGGCGCAGGAAATGGAAGGCGCTGAGCCCGGCCTCGGCCGCGGCCTGTTCGAGGCCGATGTCCTCGTGCGAACCCTCGGCGATCCACATCGCGGCATCGACGGCGCGGCGCCGGTCGCGCGCGGAGGCGGCGTCGGGCCGCGGCGCCTCGCGCCCCTCTACCAGATCGACGAAGCGATAGGCGAAGCGCATGCCGACCTCGTCGACGCCGAGGTCGCTGCGGCCCTCGACCGCGGCCTGCGCGAGCTCGCCGAGCACCATCAGCCCGGGCAGCGGCGGCAGGCCGCCGGCCTGCCAGGTACCGCGCCCGCCGCCGATCAGCTCGACGAAGCCCGGCGAGAGGTGGAAGGCCAGGCACTCGTCGCCGCAGAGGTGGTGGTCGTGGGTACAGACGTATTCGTCGCCCGGCGCGCCGACGAGCACCGAGCCGGCCACAAGTTCGTAGGCATGGCCGCGCGTGCGATAGCCGAAGCTGCCCTTGCGCACGTACGAGACCGAGTGGCCCTCGTGCATCTCGGCGAAGGGCGGGGCACCGGGCCCCGCGTCGCAGCGGTAGCTCGAGACCCGGATCGGCTCGGTCTGCAGTTCGGTGACCACGATCATGGTGGTTCTCCCGCAGTACCGGCCGCGCGGCGGGTCCTCAGTCGATCGTCTGCATCGCCTGCCACACGCGCGAGGGGCTCAGCGGCATGTGCAGGCGCGGCGCGCGGGCGGCATGGCCGTTGCGCGCGAAGGCGTCGGCCACGGCGTTGACGATGGCCGGCGTGGCGCCGATGGTGCCCAGCTCGCCCACGCCCTTGACGCCCAGCGGGTTGTTCTTGCAGGGCGTCGACTCGTCCATCTCCATGTGGAACATGGTGCTGACGATGTCGGCGCGCGGCGCCGCGTAGTCCATCAGGCTGCCGGTGACGGGCTGGCCGGTCTCGTGGTCGTACACCACCTGCTCGTAGAGCGCCTGGCCGATGCCCTGCACCGCGCCGCCCTCGAGCTGGCCGCGCACGATCATCGGGTTGACCACGCGGCCCACGTCGTTGACCGAGCTGTAGGCCACCACGCTGATCTCGCCGGTGGGCGGATCGATCTCGATCTCGCAGATGTGGCAGCCGTTGGGCCAGGTCGGGCCGGCCACGGTGCTGGTGGAGTCGACGAAGATCTCGCGCTCGGGCTGCTTGCCCGCGAGCGTGAACAGGTCGAGCTCGAGGTCGGTGCCGATCACGGCGAACGCGCCGCGGCTGTAGGTCACGTCGTCGATCGCGACCTCGAATTCCTGGGCCGCGAGTTCGCGTGCCTTGTCGATGGTGCGTTCGGCGCCGATGCGCACCGCCGAGCCGCCGGTGAACAGCGAACGCGAACCCGCGCTGCCGAAGCCGTCGCCGCGGTCGGTGTCGCCGAGCACCACGCGCACCTTCTCGATCGGCACGCCGAAGGCGTCGACCGCGAGCTGCGCCAGCGAGGTGGCGATGCCCTGCCCCATGGCGTTGACGGCCGAGAACACCTCGATCACGCCGTCGGCCTGCACCGAGACGGTGACGCGCTCCTCGAACACGTTGCCGCCGGTCCATTCGAGGAAGGTGGCGATGCCCAGGCCGCGGTGGCGGCCGTTGCGCGCCGATTCGGCGGCGCGGCCCTCGAAGCCGTTCCAGTCGGCCAGGCCCAGCGCCTGGTCCATCACCGACTCGAACTTGCCGGTGTCGTAGGTCTGCGCCATCGGGTTCTTGTACGGCATCTGCTCGGGGCGGATGAAGTTGCGCCGGCGCAGCTGGATGCGGTCGATGCCGGTCTGGCGCGCGGCCTCGTCCATCAGCCGCTCGATGGTGAAGATCGCCTCGGGCCGGCCGGCGCCGCGGTAGGCGCCGGTGGGCGCGGTGTTGGTGAGCACCGCCTTGAAATGGAAGTCGATGGTCTGGATGTCGTAGACGCTGGTCTGCACCCAGGGGCCGATCAGCAGCTGGATCGCGACGCCGGTGCCGGTGGCGTACGCGCCGACGTTGGCCAGCGTCTTGATGCGCAGCGCGAGGATGCGGCCGTCGGCGTCGAGCGCGAGCTCGGCCTTCGCCTCGATGTCGCGGCCGTGGGCGCTCGAGAGGAATTCCTCGCTGCGGTCGGCCACCCACTTCACGGGGCGCTTCACCTGCAGCGCCGCGAAGGCCACCGCGATGTCCTCGGGATAGGCGCCGGTCTTCATGCCGAAGCCGCCGCCGACGTCGCCGACCACCACGCGGACCTTGTCCTTGGCCAGGCCGATGGCGGCGCAGATCGAGTCGCGCACGCCCGAGGGCATCTGGGTGCTCATGCGGATCGTGAGGCGGCCGGTGTCGGCGTCGGGCGCGGCGAGCACCGAGCGCGGCTCGATGGTCAGCGCCACCACGCGCTGGTTGACCACGTCGAGCGCCACCACATGGGCGGCCTTGGCGAAAGCGGCCGTGGCGGCCTCGCTGCTGCCGTGGCGCATCTCGGCCGCGATGTTGCCGCCGGCCTCGTCGCACAGCTGCGGCGCGCCGTCGGCGGTGGCGGCCGCGAGGTCGACCACCATCGGCAGCTCCTCGTACTCGACCATCACGGCTTCGGCCGCGTCGCGCGCCTGCTGCACGGTGTCGGCCACCACCACGGCGACGGCCTCGCCGACGAAGCGCACGCGTTCGTGCGCGATCGCACGGCGCGCGGGGCTGGCGCTGTCGCTGCCGTCGGCGCGCTTGAAACCGGCGGCGCCGGGCATCGGCTTGACGCCGGCCGCGGCCAGGTCGGCACCGGTGATCACGGCGAGCACGCCGGGCAGCGCGAGCGCCGCCGAGGTGTCGATGGCGGCGATGCGCGCGTGGGGGTACGGGGAGCGCAGGAAGACCAGGTGGGACTGGCTCGGCAGGGACACATCGTCCGTGTAGCGGCCGGCACCTGAGAGAAGACTCTGGTCTTCGAGCCGGCGCACGGCCTGGCCGCTGCCGAAACGCATGGGGTTGGGGTCTGTGGTCAACGTGGTCCTCTTGTACCGGGCCCGCGCACAACGCTGGCGCGCGGGGCCGTCATGGGGTGCTTCTTCGAAGGAAGCTCCGCACTATATGTGAGCTGGAGCAAACGTGTGCGCCTTTGGACGAGTGCATTGGGAGGGCACCAGAAAAGGGCGTGCTCGAGCGACCCGTGGCGCGACCGGCGTCGGGTTTTCGCCCTCGATACGAAGATGCGCCCCGCAAGCCGTGTATACCTACGGCCATGCGACAACTGCCCTGGCTCGAACCCGGCGATGCCCTGCCCGACCCCTCGACGGCGTGGGGGATCGCCGACCCCGTGCCCGGGCTGCTGGCTGCCGGCGGCTCGCTCGACGTCGATACTCTCTTGCGCGCCTATGGCCGCTGCGTCTTCCCCTGGTTCAGCGAGGACCAGCCGATCCTGTGGTGGAGCCCCGATCCGCGCATGGTGCTGCAGGTGGAAGATTTCCGGCTCCATCGCTCGCTGCGCAAGACGCTGGCGCGTTTCGCGCAGGCGCCGGGCTGCGAGATCCGCATCGACCACGACTTCGCCGCCGTCATCCGGGCCTGCTCCGGCTCGGCCCGACCGGGCCAGTCGGGCACCTGGATCGTGCCCGACATGGTCGCCGCCTATACCGACTTGCACCGGGCCGGCCATGCCCACAGCGTCGAGACCTGGATCGACGGCGAGCTGGCCGGCGGCCTCTACTGCGTGGCGATCGGCGGCGCCGTGTTCGGCGAGTCGATGTTCACGCGCCGCCCCGACGCCTCGAAGACCGCGCTGGCCGCGCTGGTGTGCCTGTGCCGGCGCTTCGGCGTGCGAATGATCGACTGCCAGCAGAACACGGCCCACCTCGCGAGCCTGGGCGCGCAGGAAATGCCGCGCGAACGCTTCGTCGAACACGTGGCCCGGGCCCGGGAAGCGCCGGGGCCCACGTGGCGTTTCGAGCCCGTATACTGGTCCGAACTCCTGTCTGCGCGACCTTCTCACCCGACGTGACGCACCTCAAGGATCTCCCGCTCCACACGCTGCAGTTCTACGCGACCGCGCCCTATCCCTGCAGCTACCTGCCGGACCGCCAGGCCCGCTCGCAGGTGGCCACCCCCAGCCACCTGATCCACAACGACGCGTACTCGGACCTGGTGCTCAGCGGCTTCCGGCGCAGCGGCATGTTCACCTACCGCCCCTACTGCGACGGCTGCCGCGCCTGCGTGCCGCTGCGGGTGCTGGCCAATGCCTTCAAGGCCTCGCGCAGCCAGCGCCGCGCGGTCAAGCAACATGCCGACCTGCAGGCCCGCGTGCTCAAGCTGTGCTTCGTGCCCGAGCACTACCAGCTCTACCTGCGCTACCAGAACGGCCGCCACGCCGGCGGCGGCATGGACCACGACAGCATCGACCAGTACACCCAGTTCCTGCTGCAGAGCCGCGTGAACTCGCGGCTGGTCGAGTTCCGCGAGACCCTGCCCGACGGCAGCGCGGGCGCGCTCAAGATGGTGTCGATCCTCGACGTGCTCAACGACGGCATCTCGGCCGTCTACACCTTCTACGAGCCCGAGGACGGCATGGCCTACGGCACCTACAGCGTGCTCTGGCAGATCGAGCAGGCGCGCAAGCTCGGCCTGCCCCACGTCTACCTGGGCTACTGGATCGAGCACAGCCCGAAGATGAACTACAAGGCGCGCTTCGCACCCCACGAATTGCTGATCGATGGCCGGTGGCAGCGCGCCAGCGATTTCACAAGATAAAATGGCGCCCGGTCTTCACCGCACAGCGCCATGAGAAAAAACCATTCCGACATTCCGGCCACCCCCGTCATCCAGGTCATCGAACGCATGTTCGCGCTGATCGACGTGCTGGCCTCGCGCGAAGAAGCGATTTCCCTCAAGGAAATCAGCGAAAAGACGGGGCTTCATCCCTCCACCACCCACCGCATCCTCAACGACCTCGCGGTCGGCCGGTTCGTCGACCGCCCCGAGGCCGGCAGCTACCGGCTCGGCATGCGCCTGCTGGAGCTCGGCAACCTGGTCAAGGGCCGGCTCAACGTGCGCGACGCCGCGCTGGGCCCGATGCGCGAGCTGCACAAGCTCACGCAGCAGCCGGTCAACCTCAGCATGCGCCAGGGCGACGAGATCGTGTACATCGAGCGCTCCTACAGCGAGCGTTCGGGCATGCAGGTGGTGCGCGCCATCGGCGGCCGCGCCGCGCTGCACCTCACTTCCACCGGCAAGCTGTTCCTGGCCGCGGACGATCCGCAGCGCGTGCGCAGCTACGCCACGCGCACCGGGCTCGCGGGCCACACGCGCAACAGCATCACGCAGCTGCCGGCGCTCGAGCGCGAGCTGTCGAAGGCGCGCCAGTACGGCATCGCACGCGACAACGAGGAGTTGGAGCTGGGCGTGCGCTGCATGGCCGCGGGCATCTACGACGACCAGGCCAAGCTGGTCGCGGGGCTGTCGATCTCGGCGCCGGCCGACCGGCTCGACGAAGGCTGGCTGCCCAAGCTGCAGGCGACCGCGAACGAGATCTCGGAGGCGCTGGGCTTCAAGCAGGGCGTGGCGCCCGCTGCCGGGGCCGTGGCCGCCGCGCCGGTGTCGCCGGCAGGCGGAGCCTCCACCCCCGCACCCTGAGGCGCCTGGGCACCTTCCTGGGTCCCCCAAAAACCCCAGCACCATGAAAAAAGCCGGCGACCGCCGGCTTTCGTCTTTGGGGCGGGCCCAATCAGCCCGCGACCTGGTACGCAACGTTGCGCGAAGCGGCCGGTGAACCCGGCACGGCGTGCGTGGCCTCGACCCAGCGGCGCACGCGTTCGGCATCGGCGATGCGGCTGAACTTGCCGGCCGAATCGAGGAACACCATGATCAGCTTGCGGCCCGCGACCCGGGCCTGCATCACCAGGCACTGGCCGGCTTCGGAGATGTAGCCGGTCTTCTGCACGCCGATGTCCCAGTCCGGGCTCCTCACGAGGCGGTTGGTGGTGTTGAACTGCAAGGTGCGGCGGCCGACCTCGACCTGGTACTCGGGCGAGGTGGACAGCGAACGCACGGTGGCGTCGGCGTAGGCGGCATTCACCAGCAGCGCCAGGTCCTGCGCGCTCGACTGGTTGCGGCTCGACAGGCCGGTGGGCTCGACGTAGCGCGTGTCCTTCATGCCGAGCATGCGCGCCTTGGCGTTCATGATGCTCACGAAGGTGCTGAGGCCACCGGGATAGGTGCGGCCCAGCGCGTGGGCGGCTCGGTTCTCGCTCGACATCAGCGCCAGGTGCAGCAGTTCGCCGCGCGTGAGCGTGGTGCCGACCGTCAGGCGCGAGCTGCTGCGCTTCTCGGTGTCGACGTCGTCCTGGGTGATGGTGATGAGCTCTTCGTTCGGCAGCTTGGCCTCGCTGATCAGCAGGCCGGTCATGAGCTTGGTGAGCGAGGCGATCGGCAGCACGGCGTGGTCGTTCTTGCTGAACAGCACCTCGTGCGTGTCCTGGTCGACCACCAGCGCGACGCTCGACTTGAGTTCGAGCGCGTCGTCTGTGGTGTGCAGGCCGGCCATCTGGCCGAAGGACTGGCGCGGCGGCGCCTCGACACGGACCACCGAGCGGCGCTGCACGGCCACAACGGTCTTGCCGTTTTTCTTCTGCAGGGTGGCCACCACGTTGCGGCCACCACGGACCACCTTGTCGGCTTTGTCTTCGCGGCCGCCACGCTTGGCGACCTTCGACGACGCGGCATTGCGCTTCACCTCGACCGGCGCGGCGCCGCGGGCTTTCTTCGAGACGGCCGCCGTCTTGGCGGGGGCGGCCTTCTCTTTTTTGGCGGCCTGGGCGCCGGACAACAAAAAGCCGTCGCGCAGAACGCGACGGCGAGAGTGCGAAGGCTTGAAACGCGGTGGAGACGGGCTTCGGGCATGTACAAAATCTCCAGCGGCAGGAATAAGAACCGCAGTGTATCGAAATCAAAAAAGGCACGCAATATCAGCTACTTGCATCCTTTTCTTCATTCGAATACCAAGGATCGCCCGAAAACCTAACCTTGTGCCGCCACTCTCTCAGCTTGGCTCTGTAACTTGTTGAGCGCACTCAAATAAGCCTTTGCCGACGCCACAACGATGTCGGGATCCGCCCCAACGCCGTTGACCACCCGTCCCGCGTTTTGTAACCGGACTGTAACTTCTCCCTGGCTTTCCGTCGAGCCACTGATGGCATTGACCGAGTAAAGCACCATCTCGGCGCCGCTCTTGACGTGCGACTCGATGGCCTTGAGGGAAGCATCGACCGGGCCATTGCCATCCGACTCGCCCGTGACTTCCTTGCCATGGACGGTGAAGACGACCTTCGCCTGGGGGCGTTCGCCGGTTTCGCTGTGCTGAGCGAGAGAAACGAAAGCAAACTGTTCGCCAACGTTCGCACCCTCCTCCGCGCTGACAAGCGCGAGGATGTCCTCGTCGAAAATTTCGGACTTGCGGTCGGCCAGCTCCTTGAAGCGCAGGAAGGCGGCATTGATCTCGCCCTCGCTCTCCATGGTCACGCCGAGTTCCTGCAGCCGCTGCTTGAAGGCGTTGCGCCCGCTGAGCTTGCCCAGCACGATCTTGTTGGCGCTCCAGCCCACGTCCTCGGCACGCATGATCTCGTAGGTGTCGCGCGCCTTCAGCACGCCGTCCTGGTGGATGCCCGAGGCGTGGGCGAAGGCATTGGCACCCACCACCGCCTTGTTGGGCTGCACCACGAAGCCGGTGGTCTGGCTGACCATGCGGCTCGCGGCCACGATGTGCTGGGTGTCGATGTTCAGCGAGAGCCCGAAGTAATCCTTGCGGGTCTTCACGGCCATCACCACCTCTTCGAGCGAGCAGTTGCCCGCGCGCTCGCCGAGGCCGTTGATGGTGCACTCGACCTGGCGCGCGCCGCCGATCTTCACGCCCGCCAGCGAGTTCGCCACCGCCATGCCGAGGTCGTTGTGGCAATGCACCGACCAGATCGCCTTGTCGCTGTTGGGAATGCGCTCGCGCAGCGTCTTGATGAAGTTGCCGTAGAGCTCGGGGATCGCGTAGCCCACGGTGTCGGGCACGTTGATCGTGGTCGCGCCCTCGGCGATCACGGTCTCGAGCACGCGGCACAGGAAGTCGGGATCGCTGCGGTAGCCGTCCTCGGGGCTGAACTCCACGTCGGCCACCTGGTTGCGCGCGAAGCGCACCGCGAGCCGGGCCTGTTCATGCACCTCGTCGGGCGACATGCGCAGCTTCTTCTCCATGTGCAGCGGCGAGGTCGCGATGAAGGTGTGGATGCGGCCACGCGCTGCGCCCTTGAGCGCCTCGGCGGCGCGCGCGATGTCGCGGTCGTTGGCGCGCGAGAGGCCGCACACCGTCGAATCCTTGATCGCGTTGGCGATCGCCTTGACCGCCTCGAAGTCGCCGTTCGAGCTGGCCGGGAAGCCGGCCTCGATGACGTCGACCCGCAGCCGCTCGAGCTGCTTGGCGATGCGCAACTTCTCGTCGCGCGTCATCGAGGCGCCGGGCGACTGTTCGCCGTCGCGCAAGGTGGTGTCGAAAATTATGAGTTGGTCGGTCATCGTGGTTCTCCTTCGTTTCTGGCCACCTGGCGCATCGGGCGGGATGGGGTTCAGACGGTCGCGGTCTCCGATTGTGCGCTGTGCGCGCCATTGCCCCTGGCGCGCTCCACGCCCGAGACGATCGCCTTCAGCGACGCGGCGATGGTGTCCTCGTCGATGCCCACGCCGAACAGGGTGCGCGACTCGTCCACGCGCAGCTCCAGGTAGGCCACGGCCTTGGCATCGGCACCGGCGCCGATCGCATGCTGGTGGTAGTCGATGACGCGCACCGCATGGCCCGTCGCGGCGCTCAGCGCGTGCGTGAAGGCATCGATGGGACCGTTGCCGCGGCCCTCGATGGCCACGGTCTCGCCGTTCCAGGCCAGGTCGCCGCGCAGAAGCACCGAGGCGTTGGCGCCGTCCTTGCCTTCCTCCTGCAAGACGCGGTGCTGGAGCGCCTGCACCGACTCGATGCCGTACTCGCGCACGAAGAGCTGCCAGAGGTCCGCGGCCGTGAGTTCCTTGCCCGCGACGTCCATCACGCGCTGCACCGTCTGGCTGAATTCCATCTGCAGGCGGCGCGGCATCTCGATGCCGTACTCGCTCTCGAGCAGGTAGGCGATGCCGCCCTTGCCCGACTGGCTGTTGACGCGGATCACGGCCTCGTAGCTGCGGCCCACGTCCTTCGGGTCGATCGGGAGGTAGGGCATGTCCCAGATGTCGCCGTCCTTGCGCGCCGAGAAGGCCTTCTTGATCGCGTCCTGGTGCGAGCCCGAGAACGAGGTGTAGACCAGGTCGCCCACGTACGGGTGGCGCGGATGCACAGGGATCTGGTTGCAGTGCTCGACCGTGGCCCGGATCTCGTCGATGTTCGAGAAGTCCAGTTCGGGCGAGACGCCCTGCGTGTAGAGGTTGAGCGCCACGTTGACGAGGTCGAGGTTGCCGGTGCGCTCGCCGTTGCCGAACAGGCAGCCTTCGATGCGGTCGGCACCGGCCATCAACGCGAACTCGCCGGCGGCGGTGCCGGTGCCGCGGTCGTTGTGCGGGTGCACCGACAGCACGATCGCGTCGCGACGCTCGAGGTTGCGGTGCATCCACTCGATCATGTCGGCAAAGATGTTCGGCGTGGAGTGCTCGACCGTCGACGGCAGGTTGACGATGCACTTGCGCTCGGGCGTCGGCGCCCAGACCGCGGTGACCGCGTCGACCACGCGCTTGGAGAACGCGAGGTCGGTGCCCGAGAACATCTCGGGCGAGTACTGGAAGGTCCAGCGCGTGTTCGGCTGCTTCGCGGCCATCTCGTTGAACATGCGCGCATGCGTGGCGGCGAGTTCGACGATGCCGTCCTCGTCCATGCCGAGCACCACGCGACGCATCACGGGCGCCACGGCGTTGTACAGATGGACGATGGCGCGCGGAGCGCCTTGCAAGGCTTCGAAGGTGCGGGCGATCAGGTGGTCGCGCGCCTGCGTCAGCACCTGGATCGTCACGTCGTCGGGAATGCGGTCTTCCTCGATGAGCTTGCGCACGAAGTCGAACTCGACCTGCGACGCGGAGGGGAAGCCGACCTCGATCTCCTTGAAGCCGATGGCCACGAGGGTCTCGAACATGCGCATCTTGCGCGTGATGTCCATCGGCTCGACCAGGGCCTGGTTGCCGTCACGCAGATCGGTCGACAGCCAGATCGGCGCCTTGGTCAGCACGGCATCGGGCCAGGTGCGGTCCTTGAGACCGATGGGCGCGAAGGCACGGTATTTGGCTTGAGGTTGCTTCAACATGTCGATTTCTCTGCTGTGATGGTTGGTGATCAACCAGCAACCCCAAAAACAAAACGGCCCGTTGCTGGTGCGAACGGGCCGTGGTGATGGATTTGCGCGTGCGCTACCGTCTCCGCCCGTGAGGGAGAGCTAGTAGGGACAGCAGCGAAATCATCTTCGTCATGAGGGTTGCGAATTTAGCACAGGCATCGAGTCTTTGTGAAGACTGTGTCCCGATGCCTGTCTCAGTTGTGCAAACCGCGCTCGTCGGGTTCCTCGGTCGAGGTGCTGATCACGCTGGTCTGCTGACCCTTGGCCTTGCGCCATGCATAGACCACGTAGCCGCTCAGGCCGTAGACCACGAAAAGGCCGAACAGCACCGTCGGCGGATGGATGTTGATGACCGCGATGCCGAGCGCGATCAGCACGATCACGGCGAAGGGCACGCTCTTCTTCATCTGCACGTCCTTGAAGCTGTAGAACGGCGCGTTGGTCACCATCGTGAGGCCCGCATAGAGCGTGAACGCGAAGGTGATCCAGGTGATCTGGGTCCACGAGAGGTACAGCACCTCGCCGCCGCGCTTGCCCCACTCGGTCATGAGCCAGATGAAGCCGGCCACCAGCGCCGCAGCCGCGGGCGACGGCAGGCCCTGGAACCAGCGCTTGTCGACCACGCCGGTGTTGACGTTGAAGCGCGCGAGCCGCAGCGCCGCGCAGGCGCAGTAGACGAAGGCCGCGATCCAGCCCCAGCGGCCCAGGCCCTTGAGCGACCACTCGTAGGCGATCAGCGCGGGCGCGGCGCCGAACGAGACCATGTCGGACAGCGAGTCCATCTGCTCGCCGAACGCGCTCTGCGTATTGGTCATGCGCGCCACGCGGCCGTCGAGGCTGTCGAGCACCATGGCCGCGAAGACGCCCAGCGCGGCGAGGTCGAAGCGCGCGTTCATCGCCATCACGACCGAATAGAAGCCGCCGAACAGCGCGGCCAGGGTGAAGAGGTTCGGCAGGACGTAGATGCCCTTTCGCCGCTTGCGCGGCTGGACCTCGTCGGGGACGGTGTCGTCATGCATTGGATTGGTCTCCGTCCCTCATGGGCATTGTCGGTTCAGCTATCTCTTCGATAGCAATTCGGTCACTGGATCGCATCCCAGGGAGTGTAGTTCAGGGGCACGCCCGGCCCTCCAAGCAAAAGGGCCACCGCGAGGGTGGCCCTTGGGAATCGGGCGCCGGAGCGCCCTGCTCGCCGGAAGATCAGTTGCGGGTCTGGTCGACCAGCTTGTTCTTCTTGATCCAGGGCATCATCGCGCGCAGCTTTTCGCCGACGACTTCGATCTGATGCTCCGCATTGAGGCGACGGCGGCTGATCAGCGCGGGCTGGCCGGCGGCGGCTTCGAGCACAAAGCTCTTGGCGTATTCGCCGGTCTGGATGTCGCGCAGCACTTGCTTCATGACCTTCTTGGTCTCGTCGGTCACGATGCGCGGGCCGGTGACGTACTCGCCGTATTCGGCGTTGTTCGAGATCGAGTAGTTCATGTTGGCGATGCCGCCTTCATAGATCAGGTCGACGATCAGCTTGAGTTCGTGCAGGCATTCGAAGTACGCCATTTCGGGCGCGTAGCCGGCTTCCACCAGCGTTTCGAAACCGGCCTTGATCAGTTCGACCGTGCCGCCGCACAGAACCGCTTGTTCGCCGAACAGGTCGGTCTCGGTTTCTTCGCGGAAGTTGGTCTCGATGATGCCGGCCTTGCCGCCGCCGTTGGCGGTGGCGTAGCTCAGCGCGAGGTCACGCGCCTTGCCGGTCTTGTCCTGGTGCACGGCCACGAGGTGGGGCACGCCGCCGCCTTGGGTGTAGGTGCTGCGCACGGTGTGGCCCGGGGCCTTGGGAGCGACCATCCACACGTCGAGGTCGGCGCGCGGCTGCACGAAGCCGTAGTGCACGTTGAAGCCGTGCGCGAAGACCAGCGAAGCGCCTTCCTTGATGTTGGGCGCGACGTCGTTCTTGTAGACGTTGGCGATCTGCTCGTCGGGCAGCAGGATCATGACGACATCGGCGGACTTCACGGCATCGGCCACTTCGGCGACCTGCAGGCCGGCCTTGCCGACCTTGTCCCACGAGGCACCGCCCTTGCGCAGGCCGACCACGACCTTCACGCCGCTGTCGTTCAGGTTCTGCGCGTGCGCGTGGCCTTGCGAGCCGTAGCCGATGATGGCCACCGTCTTGCCCTTGATCAGGCTCAGGTCCGCGTCCTTGTCGTAATAAACCTTCATGATGTTCTCCAGATAGATATGCGAGTTGCAGTGTGTTGTGCCGTTCGTCCTGAGCCTGTCGAAGGGCTCAATGCAGTCCCCGCTCGCGCGGAGGCTTCGACAAGCTCGGCCCGAACGGACGGCGACCGAGCTCCGTTTTCATCGGGTCAGACCCGCAGGATGCGTTCGCCGCGGCCGATGCCGCTGGCGCCGGTGCGCACGGTCTCGAGGATGGCGCTGCGATCGATCGCCTCGAGGAAGGCGTCGTTCTTGCCATGGTCGCCGGTGAGCTCGATGGTGTAGCTCTTGTCGGTGACGTCGATGATGCGGCCGCGGAAGATCTCGGCCATGCGCATCATCTCCTCGCGCTCCTTGCCCACCGCGCGCACCTTCACCATCATGAGCTCGCGCTCGGTGTAGGCACCTTCGGTCAGGTCGACCACCTTGACCACCTCGATCAAGCGGTTCAAGTGCTTGGTGATCTGCTCGATCACGTCGTCCGAACCGGCGGTGACGATGGTCATGCGCGACAGGCTCGCATCCTCGGTGGGCGCGACGGTCAGCGATTCGATGTTGTAGCCACGGGCCGAGAACAGGCCCACCACGCGGGAAAGAGCGCCAGGCTCGTTTTCCAGCAGAACGGCAATGATGTGTTTCATGTGTGCGTGACTCCTCTTTTCGCCAGCGCGGAAGCTTTCGCTTTCGCCGCCCTCCCCCGCGCACGGTAATGCGCGGGCTCGGCGGGCAATAGATTCGTCAGTGAAAGGTTGAGAAACGAACGGTCGAAAACGGGCCGCGGATCAGAGATCCTCGGAGCCCAGCAGCATCTCGGTGATGCCCATTCCGGCCTTGACCATCGGGAACACGTTCTCGGTGGGGTCGGTGCGGAAATCCATGAACACGGTGCGGTCCTTGAGCTTGCGGGCCTCGCGCAGCGCGGGCTCCACGTCCTGGGGACGCTCGATCAGCATGCCGACGTGGCCATAGGCCTCGGCGAGCTTCACGAAGTTGGGCAGCGCATCCATGTAGCTGTGGCTGTAGCGGCCGGAGTACTCGATCTCCTGCCACTGGCGCACCATGCCGAGGTAGCGGTTGTTCAGCGAGCAGATCTTGATCGGCGTGTTGTACTGCAGGCAGGTCGACAGTTCCTGGATGCACATCTGTACCGAGCCTTCGCCCGTGATGGTGAAGACTTCCGAGTCCGGCTTCGCGAGCTTGATCCCCATGGCGTAGGGAATGCCCACGCCCATGGTGCCCAGGCCGCCGGAGTTGATCCAGCGGCGCGGCTCGTCGAAGCGGTAGTACTGCGCGGCCCACATCTGGTGCTGGCCGACGTCGGACGTGATGTAGGTGTCCGCGTCCTTGGTCATGTTCCACAGCGTCTCGACGACGAACTGCGGCTTGATCACGTCCTTGTTGCCCCGGTCGTACTTGAGGCAGTCGCGATCGCGCCAGCCCTCGATGGTCTTCCACCAGTTGGCGAGCGCGCCGGCGTCGGGCTTGGTCGTGCTCTCGCGGATCATCGAGATCAGCTCGGTGAGCACGTCCTTGACGTCGCCCACGATCGGGATGTCGACCTTCACGCGCTTGGAGATGCTCGACGGGTCGATGTCGACGTGGATGATCTTGCGTTCGTTCTGCGCGAAGTGCTTCGGGTTGCCGATCACGCGGTCGTCGAAGCGCGCGCCCACGGCCAGCAGCACGTCGCAGTTCTGCATCGCGTTGTTGGCCTCGATGGTGCCGTGCATGCCCAGCATGCCGAGGAACTTGCGGTCGCTCGCCGGATAGGCGCCCAGGCCCATCAGCGTGTTGGTGACCGGGTAGCCGAGCATGTCGACCAGCGTGCGCAGTTCGTTGGTGGCATTGCCCAGCAGCACGCCGCCACCGGTGTAGATGTAGGGGCGCTTGGCGTTGAGCAGCAGCTGCAGCGCCTTGCGGATCTGGCCGCCGTGGCCCTTGCGCACCGGGTTGTAAGAGCGCATCTCGACCTTCTCGGGATAGCCGGCGTAGGCCACCTTCTTGAACGAGACGTCCTTGGGCACGTCCACGACCACGGGGCCCGGACGGCCGCTGCGTGCGATGTGGAAGGCCTTCTTCATCGTCATCGCGAGATCCTTCGGATCCTTGACGAGGAAGTTGTGCTTGACGATCGGGCGCGTGATGCCGACCGTGTCGCATTCCTGGAAGGCATCCAGGCCGATCGCCGCCGTGGGGACCTGGCCCGAGATGATCACCATCGGGATCGAGTCCATGTAGGCCGTGGCGATGCCCGTGACCGCGTTCGTCAGGCCCGGGCCCGAGGTGACCAGCGCCACGCCCACCTCGCCGGTGGCGCGCGCATAGCCGTCGGCGGCGTGGACCGCCGCCTGCTCGTGGCGCACCAGCACGTGCTGGATGGTGTCCTGCTTGTAGAACGCGTCGTAGATGTAGAGAACCGCGCCGCCGGGGTAGCCCCAGACGTACTGGACGCCTTCGGCCTGCAGTGCCTTGACCAGCACTTCGGCGCCCATGAGTTCTTGCGTGTGATTGCCGGCGCCGGAGGACGCGGCTGCTGCGGAAGCGAGTTCCGCCTTCGAGATTTCCATGATCAACCTTTGGAGTTTTTTCGGGAACGAAAAACCTTGGGTGCCCCTTGCCAACCCTTGTGGGGCCGCGCCAGGACTTGAGGCCAAAGCCATGGGCGGACTGATTGTTCCGCCGGACCGTGACCCGTTTGCCTTTTGACTTGCGACCGCGATTATGACACCGACGCGGCCTTCCGCCGAGCCCGTATCGCCCCGCAACACGATTCGTCGAGAGCGGCGGGCATAATTCGCGGCCAACAACGAGGCATTCCCGCCCGACATCCATTCCCACGCGGCGCCCGGCGCCCCTCTCACGCTTGGCCACCGAACAAGAACTCTCCGATTTCCTGAAAAGCGTCGAACGCCGCGCTTTCAAGCGGTCGGTCTATCACGTGCGAGACGAGGAAGCGGCGCTCGACATCGTGCAGGACAGCATGATGAAGCTGGCCCAGCACTACGGCGACAAGCCCGCCGCCGAGCTGCCGATGCTGTTCCAGCGCATCCTTTCGAACTGCACGCTCGACTGGTTCCGCCGCCAGAAGACCCGCCGCGCCCTGTTCTCGAACCTCAGCGATTTCGAGTCCACCGACGACGACGGCGATTTCGACCTGCTCGAGAACTTCGCCTCGCCGACCGACTCCAGAGAAACCGAGAGCGCCGAGGACACCACGCGCCGGGCACAGGTCCTGCATGAGATCGAAGAACAGATCGCGGCATTGCCGGGCCGTCAACGCGAGGCTTTCCTGATGCGTTACTGGGAAGAAATGGACGTCGCAGAGACGGCCGCCGCCATGGGCTGCTCCGAGGGCAGCGTCAAAACCCATTGTTCGCGCGCCGTCCACGCTCTGAGCAAGGCGCTCAAAGCCAAGGGAATTTCGCTATGAATACTAAGGTTCCTCTCTCCTCCGTCGCCGAAGACGAGTTCGGCCAACGCGTGGCCGCGCGCCTGTCCGCCGGCAACCAGGCGTTGCCGCACGACATCGGCGAACGCCTGCGCGTAGCGCGCGCCCAAGCCGTGGCCCAGCGCAAACAGGCACCGCAGCTGCGCGTCGCGCCCGCCGTGGTGCAGTCGGGCAACACCGCCGCACTGGGTGGCGGCTGGGGCTGGTGGACGCGCATCGGCACCGTGGTGCCGCTCGTGGCCCTGGTGGCCGGCCTGGTCACCATCAGCGTGATGCAGGACGAGGACCGCGCCAGCGAGCTGGCCGAGGTCGATTCCGCGCTGCTCACCGGCGATCTGCCGCCGGCCGCCTATACCGACCCGGGCTTCGCGCAGTTCCTCAAGTCCGACGGCGCTTCCGACTGACGAGGGCGTTGGCCGCCCTCCCAGTCCCGCGCCCGGCTTCGCCGCTCCCGTCCGCCGCCAGATTTTCCCGCCCGTCCGAAGCCTCTCTCCGACCGATCATCCGAATGCCACGCCGCACCCTGCTCCCCGCGATTTCGCCCCGCTCCTCGCGCTCGTGGTCGCAAGGCGCGGTGGTTCGCCTCGGCGGGGTCGGCATCGTGGCCATGGCGGCACTGGGACTGACGATCGCGGCCGCGCAGACCACGCCCGTGCGCTCGGAAACCGTTCGCGCGGACACGCCCAAGGCCGCGCCGACCGGCACCATGGCCGCGTCCGCCGCCGCCAAGCCGCCCGTGCTCACCAAGCCGCTGTGGGCCGAGCTCACCGCCGAGCAGCAGCAGGCCCTGCAACCGCTGGCACCGCACTGGAACGCGCTCAACGTCGGCCAGAAGCGCAAGTGGCTCGCGCTGTCGCGCAATTACGCTTCGCTGCCGGCCGAGGACCAGATCACGCTGCGCAGCCGCATGATCGAATGGGCCGCGCTCAGCAACCAGCAGCGCGTCCAGGCGCGCCTGAACTTCGCCGAGGTCAAGCGCGTGCCGGCCGACGAGCGCAAGGCCAAGTGGGAGCAATACCAGGCCCTGAGCGAAGAGGAAAAGCGCAAGCTCGCCGAGCGCGCGCCGGCCAAGCCCAAGGGCGCCGCGATCCCGGTGCGCCCCGTGTCGTCCCAGAAACTGGTGGCCGTTCCGGCGGTTACGTCGCCGGGGCTGCACACGCCCCGCATCCAGCTCGCGCCGCCGATGGCACCCGCGGCGCCGGCCATCGTCCCGGCGGCCGCCCTCGCCGCGAACCCTCCGACGGCAGCCACCGGCACCGCAACGGCCACGACCGCACCGGCGTCGTCGTCGACCGCGGCCCCCGCCGGCTACACGCCCCAGCCGGTGCCGGCCGAAGCCCAGGTGCCGTCTCCGTACTCTTCATCGCCCGGTCCATCGACTTCGGTATCCTCCACACCGTCTTCCACTTCTGCGGGGCGCACGCTCGAGCCACCCTCGGCCGCCCCCTGACCCAAGGTCTCGATGGTTTCCAGCCCTTCCGAAATTTCGGAGTCGGATTCGCCTGTCCCACCCGCATCTGACGCTTCCCTTTCGATTGCAGAGGGCCCGGTCCCGGGACTCTGGCGCCGCATGGCCTGCTGGCTCTACGAAGGCATGCTGCTTTTCGCCGTGGTGTTCGTTTCGGGCTGGCTCTTCAGCACGCTGGGCCAGATGCGCGATGCCATGGATGAGCGGCGCCACCTGTTCCAGGCCTTCCTCTTCGTGGTGTTCGGCGTCTACTTCGTCTGGTTCTGGGCCAAGGGCCAGACGCTGGCGATGAAGACCTGGAACATCCGCATCGTCGACGTGAACGGCCACCCGGTCAGCCAGCGCCGCGCGCTCGCGCGCTACCTGCTGAGCTGGATCTGGTTCCTGCCGCCGCTCGCCGCCGTCGCGCCCTTCAAGCTGTCGGGCCCGGAAGTCACGGTGCTCGTCTTCGGCTGGGTGGCCATCTGGGCCCTGCTGGCACGCTTCCATCCGCAACGCCAGTTCTGGCATGACGCCTGGGCCGGCACCCGGCTCGTCACCTCCAAGCCCATGAGCCGCCGATGAGCGCCCTGCCCGAACTTCCCGACCCCGCCGTCAACCCGCAGAAGGCCCGCAAGGGTTTCGAGCGCGTCTGGCACGCCACGCTGATCTCGCTGCACGGCTTGCGCGCCGGCTGGAGCGAGCCGGCCTTCCGGCAGGAAGCCATCCTGTCGATGGTGATGATCCCCGCCGCCTTCTGGCTCGGCCGCAGTTGGGTCGAGGTCGCTCTGCTCGCGGGCAGCGCGGTGCTGGTGATGATCGTCGAGCTGCTCAACACGGCGGTGGAAGCCGCCATCGACCGCATCGGCCCCGAATGGCACGACCTCTCCAAGCGCGCCAAGGACATGGGCAGCGCCGCGGTGCTGCTGTCGCTGTCGCTGTGCACCTGCATCTGGGCGGCAGCCCTGTGGACGCGCTTCGTGTCATGAGCGGGCCCGCCGCGCGAGGCATGATCGGGGGATGACCCCTGAATTTTCGATCTGCGTGTATTGCGGCTCGCGCCCCGGCGAGCGTCCCGAGTTCACCGAAGCCGCCACGGCGGTAGGCCGCTGGATCGGCCAGCAGCGTGGCCAGCTGGTCTACGGCGGTGGCCGCACCGGCCTGATGGGCACGGTGGCCGAGGCCACGCGCGCCGCGGGCGGCCGCGTGGTCGGCATCATCCCCAAGGCACTGGTCGACAAGGAACTGGCCAACCCGCTGTGCGACGAGCTGCACGTGGTCGACACCATGCACGAACGCAAGGCGATGATGGGCGAACGCGCCGACGCCTTCCTGGCCATGGCCGGCGGCATCGGCACCTTCGAGGAGTTGTTCGAGATCTGGACCTGGCGCCAGCTCGGCTACCACGACAAGCCGGTCGGCATCCTCAACAGCGTGGGCTACTACGACAAGCTGCTGGAATTCCTCGCGCAGAGCGTGCGCGACGGCCTGATGGGCGACTGGCAGATGAGCCTGGTGCGCACCGGCACCGAGGCCGAACCGCTGCTCGCGGCGCTGCGGGCCGAGGTGCCGCGCCATCCGCGCGACGACCGACTGGCCGAGAACCTCTGAGCCCGCGGTGAAAGAACGGCCGGCGAGCGCCGGCCCCAGCGGCTCAGCTCAGACCGCGTTCTCGTTCTCTTCGCCGGTGCGGATGCGCACGATGCGCTCGACGGCCGTCACGAAGATCTTGCCGTCGCCGATCTTGCCGGTGCGCGCCGAGTTCACGATGGCCTCGATGCAGCGCTCGACGTCGCCCTCGTTGACGACCACTTCGACCTTCATCTTCGGCAGGAAGTCGACCACGTACTCGGCGCCGCGGTACAGCTCGGTATGGCCCTTCTGGCGGCCGAAGCCCTTAACCTCGGTCACGGTGAGTCCGGTGACGCCCACTTCGGCCAGGGCCTCGCGTACGTCCTCGAGCTTGAAGGGTTTGACGATGGCGGTGATCTGCTTCATGGTTTGCGTGCTCCGGCGGTTTCGTTGAATTTGCTGGTGATAGGGTAACGCCAATCCTTGCCAAAACTGCGGTGCGTCACCCGGATGCCTACCGGCGCCTGGCGCCGCTTGTATTCGTTGATCTTGATGAGCCGTGCCACCCGCTCGACCACCGCGCGGTCGTAGCCCGCGGCGATGATCTCGTCGATGCCCTCGTCGTCCTGCATGTAGCGTGCCAGGATCGCATCGAGGATGTCGTAGGGCGGCAGGCTGTCCTGGTCGGTCTGGTCGGGCCGCAGCTCGGCGCTCGGGGGCCGCGTGATGATGCGCTCGGGGATCGGCTCGGCGCCGGTGCCGTAGGGATCGTGGGCATTGCGCCAGCGCGCGAGCGCGAACACTGTCGTCTTCAGCAGGTCCTTGATGACCGCGAAGCCGCCCGCCATGTCGCCGTAGAGCGTGCAGTAGCCGGTAGCCATCTCGCTCTTGTTGCCCGTAGTGAGAACGATCGAGCCGAACTTGTTCGACAACCCCATCAGCAGCGTGCCGCGGATGCGGGCCTGGATGTTCTCCTCGGCCGTGTCCTCGGGCCGGCCCGCGAACTCGGTGGCCAGCGCCGCCTTGAACGACTCGAAGGTGTGCCGGATCGAGATCTCGTCGTAGCGCACGCCCAGGCGACCCGCCATGTCGCGCGCGTCGATCCAGCTGATGTCGGCCGTGTAGGGCGAGGGCATCATCACCGCGCGCACCTTGTCCTTGCCGAGCGCGTCGACCGCGATCGCGAGCACCAGCGCCGAATCGATGCCGCCCGACAGCCCGAGGATCGCACCCGGAAAACCGTTCTTGCCGACGTAGTCGCGCACGCCGAGCACCAGCGCATCCCAGAGCTGGGCCTCGGCGTCGCGCGGCGCGGCGATGGGCTCGGGCAGGAAGCGCACGCCCTGCGACGGTGCACGCTCGAGCTCGGCCAGCACCAGCTTCTCCTCGAAGCCCGGCGCCTGCACGGCGAGCGCGCCATCGGCCTGCAGCGCGAACGAGGCGCCGTCGAACACCACCTCGTCCTGCCCGCCCACGAGGTGGGCATAGACCAGCGGCAGCCCCACGGCGCGCGCGCGTTCGGCCATGCGCGCCACGCGCTCGCCCTCCTTGCCCACGTGGTAGGGCGAAGCATTGATGACGGCCAGCACCTCGGCGCCGGCGGCGCGCGCCAGCTCGGCCGGCGCGTCGAACCAGGCATCCTCGCAGATCAGCAACCCGACCGACACGCCGCCGGCCTCGAACACGCAGGTGCCCTGCCCCGGCGCGAAGTAGCGGCGCTCGTCGAACACCTGGTAGTTCGGCAGCTCGCGCTTGGCGTAGGTCTGAAGGATGCGGCCTTCCTTGAGCACGCTGGCCGCGTTGTGGCGCAGCTGCACCGACACGGAGCGCCCGCGCAGGCTGCCGCCGCTCGGATGCCCCACCACCACGACCATGTCTTTGAGGTCGGCCAGAGCGGCGGCGATGCCTTTCACGGCATCATCGCAAGCTTCGGTGAAGGCGGGCCGCAGGAACAGGTCCTCGGCCGCATAGCCGGCGATCGAGAGTTCGGGCGTCAGCAGAAGGCGAGCGCCCCGGGCATGGGCCTCGCGCGCGGCCGCCACGATTTTTCGGGCATTGCCGGGGAGATCGCCCACCACGAAATTGAGTTGCGCGATGGCGAGCTTGAGCGTCATACGGAAGGAAGAAACAGGCTTGAACGATTATGTCATTCGGGTTGTCGCGTCGCCGTCGGACGTGAGCCCGCAGGCCTGGAACGCGCTGCTCGCCGCGCAGGCCGAACCCTCGCCCTTCATGCGCCACGAGTACCTGGCAGCGCTGCACGAGAGCGGCAGCGCCACGCCCGAGAGCGGCTGGACGGCCCAGTTCTTCACCCTCTGGCGCGGCGACACGCTCGAGGCCGCCTGCCCGGTCTACGTCAAGGACCACTCCTACGGCGAGTACGTGTTCGACTGGGCGTGGGCCAACGCCTACCAGCAGCATGGCCTGGCCTACTACCCGAAGGCGACGGTCGCGGTGCCGTTCACGCCCGTGCCCGGCGCGCGCCTGCTCGCGCGCGATGCGGCCGGCCGCGCGCTGCTGGCCCAGGCGCTGGTGGCCTGGTGCAAGGAGAGCGAGCTGTCGTCGCTGCACCTGCTGTTCGGTGCCGCGGCCGACATCGAGGCCTGCACCGAGGCCGGGCTGATGTTGCGGCACACGGTGCAGTTCCATTGGCAGAACCCGGCGCCCGGCTACGCGGACTTCGAGGCCTTCCTCGCGAGCCTCTCGCACGACAAGCGCAAGAAGATCCGCCAGGAGCGCCGCAAGGTCGCCGATGCCGGCGTGCGCTTCCGCTGGTCGCGCGGGACCGACATCTCGCGCGCCGACTGGGACTTCTTCTACCGCTGCTACGCGCGCACCTACCGCGAGCACGGCAACCCGCCCTACCTCACGCGCGACTTCTTCCATCGCATGGCCGACACGCTGCCCGAAGCCTGGCTGCTGTTCATCGCCGAGCGCGAGGGCAAGCCGATCGCCGCCAGCCTGATCGCGCTGGCCACCGACGACGCCACCGGCAGCCCGCTCGTGGCCTACGGCCGCTACTGGGGCGCGGTCGAACGCGTCGACTGCCTGCACTTCGAGGCCTGCTACTACCAGCCGCTGGCCTGGTGCATCGCGCACGGCGTGCATCGCTTCGAGGGCGGCGCGCAGGGCGAGCACAAGATGGCGCGCGCCCTGATGCCCGTGAAGACCACCAGCGCCCACTGGCTCGCGCATCCCGCGTTCGCCGACGCGGTCGAGCGCTTCCTCGAGCGCGAGGGCGAAGGCATCGAGAACTACATGGACCACCTGGGCGAGCGCAGCCCGTTCAAGGCGGCCTGAGCGCGACGGCGGGTACGCGTCAGGCCACGGCCAAACTCGGCTGCTATAACCCCGGCAGATCGCCAACAACAAGGGGAAAAGTCATGCCATTCGTCGGCCTGGGTCTGCACATCCTGATCGCGCTGTTCTTCGCGGTGCACGCGATGCGCCACGGCAAGCAGATGTACTGGCTCCTGATCCTGTTCAGCTTTCCGCTGCTGGGCAGCATCGTCTACTTCGTGGTCGAGTACCTGCCCGCCTCGCGCATGCAGCGCACCGCGGGCAAGGTCGCGAGCGCGGCCATCGGCTTCATCGATCCCGAGCGCGAATACCGCGCGGCCGAGCAGGCCTACGACCTCGCGCCCACGGCGCAGAACAAGCTGCGCCTCGCCAAGGCCGCGCTCGACCGCGGCCAGGCCGGCGAGGCCGTCGGGCACTACCGCGATGCACTCAAGGGCCCGCTGGCCTCCGATCCCGAGCTGCAGTTCGGCCTCGCGAGCGCGCTGCTGGCCGCGGGCGGTCCCGGCGCGGGCAGCGAAGCGATGCAGGCGCTGCAAAGCCTGCGCTCGACCCGCGACGACTACCGCAAGGACGAGGTCGCGCTGCTGGTGGCCCGCGCCCTGGCCGCCGAGGGCCGCAACGACGAAGCGCGCCAGGCCTTCGAATCGACCCTGAGCCTCTACAACACCGTCGAGGCGCGTGCGCGCTACGTGGCCTGGCTCGCGCAGCAGGGCGACAGCGCCGCCGCGCAGCGCCAGTGGGACGAACTCCAGCAGGCCGCGCGCCACTGGAACTCGCACGCCCGCTCGGTCAACCGCGAATGGATGCGGCTGGCCGGCGACGCGGCCCGCGGCTGAAGCTCAGCCCGAGGCTGCGACCAAGGGCATAGCCGGCCCTGCCGTTCGGCAGATCAACATCGGCGGGCGCGGGAACGAGCATGTGGGCATCGCGCAGGCCCGTCACGCAGGAGCGCACCGCATGCCCGCATCGATCCGCAACCTTATCTCCCGGGCGCTGGCCCTGGGCCTCGCGGCCCTCGCCTGCGTGCCGGCCCATGCCGCCAGCTTCGACTGCGCCAAGGCCTCGAACCCCACCGAGAAGACCATCTGCGCCACGCCCGCGCTCTCGCTGCAGGACGAGAGCATGGCCGACCTCTATCGCAAGCGGCTTGCGACAGCCGATGCCGGCCAGTGGGCCACCTACCTGAAGCGCGACCAATGCGCGCCGGTCGCCGTTCGAGCAGGAGTGACTGCCCGCGCGACCCGCGCGCCCCGCCCGATCACTTCTTGTAGGCGGCGATACCGTCGAGGATTTCCTTGCGGGCGGCGTCGATGCCTTCCCAGCCCAGCACCTTGACCCACTTGCCGGCCTCGAGGTCCTTGTAGTGCTCGAAGAAGTGGCTGATGGCCTTCAGGCGCATCGGGTTCACGTCGTCCACCGATTTCCAGTGGCTGTAGATCGGCAGCACCTTGTCGGTCGGCACGGCCAGCACCTTGCCGTCCACGCCGGCTTCGTCTTCCATCATCAGGATGCCCAGCGGGCGGCAGGGCACGACCACGCCCGGCAGCAGCGGGTACGGCGCGATCACCAGCACGTCGACCGGGTCGCCGTCGCCCGACAGCGTCTGCGGCACGTAGCCGTAGTTGGCCGGGTAGTACATGGCCGTGGTCATGAAGCGGTCGACGAAGATCGCGCCCGATTCCTTGTCGACCTCGTACTTGATCGGGTCGGCATTCATCGGGATTTCGATCACGACGTTGAAGGCATCGGGGACGTTCTTGCCGGGGGAGACTTTGTCGAAGGACATGACGTTTTTCGAGTAGTTGAAAAGTATGAGGGGGATGCGGACAAACCCGAAGTTTACTTTCCGAGTCACGGACCCGTCGCACGCGATTTCGTTTTTGCCTGTAAATTGCAGCCGTTGGCCAATCGGCTCCGCACCCCGGCTCCCCGGGATGCAGCGAGCTTCGAGGAAGCAACGCGGCGGAAATCTCGACTCCCGCGCGTTGCACGCAACGGATCCTCGCGCTTTCCGTCTCCACGTCACAACGAACGAATGGAGAAGCAACGCATGAATGGCAACACCCCCCTCATCCTCGCCATCGTCTGCGGCCTCGTGGCCGTGGCCTACGGCATCTGGGCCCGAAGTTGGATCCTCGCCAAGGACGCGGGCAACGCGCGCATGCAGGAGATCGCGGCGGCGATCCAGCAGGGCGCGGCGGCCTACCTGGCCAAGCAGTACCGCACCATCGCCATCGTGGGCGTGGTGCTCGCGATCCTGATCGCACTGTTCCTCGACCTCACGACCGCGGTCGGCTTCGTGGTCGGCGCGGTGCTCTCGGGCGCCTGCGGCTTCATCGGCATGAACGTCTCGGTGCGCGCCAACGTGCGTACCGCGCAGGCCGCCACCCAAGGCATCGGCCCGGCGCTCGACGTGGCTTTCCGCGGCGGCGCCATCACCGGCATGCTGGTGGTCGGGCTGGGCCTGCTGGGGGTCTCGATCTTCTACTGGTTCCTGGCCTCCAAGGGCCTGCCTAGCGGTAACCATGCGCTGGCGGCGCTGCTCAATCCGCTGATCGGCTTCGCCTTCGGCTCCTCGCTGATCTCGATCTTCGCGCGGCTGGGCGGCGGCATCTTCACCAAGGGCGCCGACGTCGGCGCCGACCTGGTGGGCAAGGTCGAGGCCGGCATCCCCGAGGACGATCCGCGCAACCCCGCGGTGATCGCCGACAACGTGGGCGACAACGTCGGCGACTGCGCCGGCATGGCGGCCGACCTGTTCGAGACCTACGCGGTGACGCTGATCGCCACCATGGTGCTCGGCGCGCTGATGGTCACGGCGGCGCCGGTCAACGCGGTGCTCTATCCGCTGGCGCTGGGCGGCGTGTCGATCATCGCGTCGATCATCGGCTGCTTCTTCGTCAAGGCCTCGCCGGGCATGACCAACGTGATGCCGGCGCTCTACAAGGGCCTGGCGGTGGCGGGCATCCTGTCGCTGATCGCGTTCTGGTTCGTCACCAGCTGGCTCATTCCCGACAACGCGATCGCGGCCAGCGGCAGCCAGCTCGAGCTGTTCGGCGCCTGCTTCGTGGGCCTGGCGCTGACGGCGGCGCTGGTGTGGATCACCGAGTACTACACGGGCACGCAGTACAAGCCGGTGCAGCACATCGCGCAGGCCTCGACCACGGGCCACGGCACCAACATCATCGCGGGCCTGGGCGTGTCGATGCGTTCGACGGCCTGGCCGGTGATCTTCGTGTGCATCGCCATCCTGGCCTCGTACGCGCTGGCCGGCCTGTTCGGCATCGCGGTGGCCGCGACCTCCATGCTCAGCATGGCCGGCATCGTGGTGGCGCTGGACGCCTATGGCCCCATCACCGACAACGCCGGCGGCATCGCCGAGATGAGCGAGCTGCCCGCGAGCGTGCGCGACATCACCGACCCGCTGGACGCGGTGGGCAACACCACCAAGGCCGTGACCAAGGGCTACGCGATCGGCTCGGCCGGCCTCGCGGCGCTGGTGCTGTTCGCCGACTACACGCACAAGCTCGAGAGCTTCGGCCTGAACATCACCTTCAATCTCAGCGATCCGATGGTGATCGTCGGCCTGTTCATCGGCGGCTTGATCCCCTACCTGTTCGGCGCGATGGCGATGGAGGCCGTGGGCCGCGCCGCGGGCTCGGTGGTCGAGGAAGTGCGCCGGCAGTTCCGCGACATCCCCGGCATCATGGAAGGCACCGCCAAGCCCGAATACGGCAAGGCCGTGAGCATGCTCACTGGCGCGGCCATCAAGGAGATGATGATCCCCTCGCTGCTGCCGGTGCTGGTGCCGATCGTGGTCGGCCTGCTGCTCGGACCGAAGGCCCTGGGCGGCCTGCTGATGGGGACCATCGTCACGGGCCTGTTCGTCGCCATCTCCATGTGCACCGGCGGCGGTGCCTGGGACAACGCCAAGAAGTACATCGAGGACGGCCACTTCGGCGGCAAGGGCAGCGAGACGCACAAGGCCGCCGTCACCGGCGACACCGTGGGCGATCCCTACAAGGACACGGCCGGCCCGGCCGTGAACCCGCTGATCAAGATCATCAACATCGTGGCGCTGCTGCATCGTGCCGCTGGTGGTGAAGTTCCATGCCGGCGATGCGACGGCGGCCGTGCCGCCCCCGGCACCCGTGGCCGCCACGGCACCGGCCGCGGTCAGCACGCCTGCGGGCGCCGTGGTTTCGGGCGCGGTGACCGCGGCCGAAGCCGCCGCGATCAAGGTCGAGAACGGCGTGGTCAAGTCTACTTCGCCACCGGCAGCGCCGAGGTCGCGCCCAATGCCAGGGAGGCGCTGGCCGACGTGATCAAGGCGGTGCAGAGCGGCAACACGGTGCTGGTGAGCGGCTACCACGACGCCACCGGCGACGCCGCGAAGAACGCCGAGCTCGCCAAGCAGCGCGCGATGGCGGTCGGCGATGCGCTCAAGGCCGCCGGCGCGCCCGAGGACAAGATCGAGCTCGCCAAGCCCGAGCAGACCCAGGCCGACGGCCCCGCGGGCGAGGCGCGGCGCGTCGAGGTGAAAGTGAAGTCCTGAGGCTCGCGCCCGACTGAAACGCCATTCCGGAAGGGGCGATGCCGCATCGGCGTCGCCCCTTTTTCTTGCGCGCTCGAGAACGCGTGCCATCGAAGCGAGGTGCACGCGCCACGTTTCGCGTGACCGGGCCGCGCCGGCCCGCTACGCTTGCGCGCCAGGCCTTTCGAATCCGATGACACACCTTCACTGTCGCAACGCCCTCCTCCAGGCCTTGGCGCCGCTGCTGCTCGCGGCCACCGGCGGCGCGGTTTTCGCGCAGGCTTCTTCATCAGCCGACGAGGCCACCGCGATGAGCTTCGACGCCGCGCGCGCCCGCATGCTCGACCGCTCCGACAAGCTCGCGGCCGCGCGCGCCGCGGTCGAGGCCAAGCAGTTGCAGGGCGATGGGCTCAAGCGGCTGGGCGGCCCGGTGGTCAGCGTGTCGGGACTGGCCTATGCGTACAACGCCAACCTGAACCTCGACCTCGATCCGCTCAACCAGAAGCTCGGCCAGATCGGGCAGGCGCTGCCGCCGTCGATCCAGAACTTCATCGCGCGCGTGCCGATCCCGCAGCTGCCCAACAGCTACACCCTGAACCGGCACGACACCGGTTCCAACGCCTCGGTGTCGGCGGTCTGGCCGATCTACCTGGGCGGTGCCACCGACGCGGTGCGCGGCTTCGTGTCGGCGCAGACGCGCGAGGCCGAGGCCGATGCCGAACAGACGAGCCACGAGGTCGACACGCTGCTGGTGCAGCGCTACTTCGGCGCCCAGCTCGCGCAGCGCGCGGCGCAGTTGCGCGCGCAGGCCGAGCGCACCATCGCGCAGCACGACGCGGCGGCGCAGAAGATGCTCGCGGCCGGCGTGATCTCGCGCGTCGAACGGCTGCAGGCCAGCGCGGCCTACGAGGAGGCGCGCCGCAACGCGCGCAAGGCCGAGAACGACGCCGCGCTCGCGGCCGTGGCGCTGGCGCGCACGGTGCGCGCCGAGGGCCGCGTGGCGCCGCAGACGCCGCTGTTCGTGATCAGCGCACCGATAGAACCGCTGGGCTGGTTCATCGATTCGGCGCTCAACCGCCATCCGGGCCTCGACAAGGTCGCGGCCAAGAAGTCGCAGGCCGAACAGCTGCACGAGGGCGAGGAAGCGCTGCGTCGCCCGCAGGTGATCGCCTTCGGCACGCGCCAGCTCAAGAGCGGCAATGCCGACTGGGTGGCCGGCCTGGGCGTGCGCTGGACCTTGTACGACTCGGTCGACCGCGATGCGCTCTCGGCCGCGTCGCAAAGGCAGGTCGAGCAGGCCGAACGCACCGGCGCGCAGGCACGCAGCGACATCTCGCTGCTGGTGGAACGCAACTGGCGTGCGCTCGACAACGCGCGCCGCCAGTACCTCGAGATGCAGGCCTCGGTGGAACTGGCGCGCGAGGTGCTGAAGCTGCGCACCTCGGGCCTGCGCGAAGGCACCAGCACCACGCTCGACCTGATCGACGCCGAGACCAACCAGGCCAAGGTGCTGACCGAGCGCGCGCAGGCCGCCAACGAGTACGTGCAGGCGCTGGCCCAGTTGCTCGAGAGCGCGGGCCTGTCCGACCGCTTTTCCGACTACATCGCGCGTGCCGACGTGAAGGTGAACTGAATGATGAGTGCCAAGACCCGCCAACTGATCGCGATCCTGGCCGCGCTGCTCGTGCTGGCGCTGCTGGCCTGGGGCTTCTGGCGCGCCTCCCGGCCCGCGCCCGAGGTGTTCCAGGGCCAGATGGAGGCGCGCGAGACCGACGTGGCCGGCAAGGTGACGGCGCGCGTGGCCGAGGTGCTGGTGAAGGAAGGCGACCGCATCCAGGCCGGCGCGGTGCTGGTGCGCATGGACAGCCCCGAGGTGCGCGCCAAGCTCGCGCAGGCCACCGCCGCCGAGCAGGCCGCGCAGGCTGTGGCCCAGAAGGCGCAGAACGGCGCACGGCCGCAGGAGATCGAGATGGCGCGCATGCAGTGGCAGCGCGCCGAGACCGCGGCCCAGCTCGCGCAGACCTCGTTCCGTCGCGTCGACGGCCTCGCGCGCGAAGGCCTGGTGGCCGACCAGAAGCGCGACGAGGCCGAGGCCAACTGGAAGGCCTCGCGCGACGCGGCGATCGCCGCCAGGGCGCAGTACGACATGGCGCGCGCCGGCGCGCGTCCCGAGGACCAGGCCGCGGCCAGCGCGCAGGCGCGCCAGGTGGCCGGCGTGGTCGCGGAAGCCGAAGCCGCCAGGGCCGAGACCGAGCTACGCAGCCCGGTCGCCGGCGAGGTGGCCAAGGTGCTGGCCAAGGTCGGCGAACTCTCGCCGCAGGGCGTGGCGGTGGTCACGGTGGTCGACCTGGCCGACCAGTGGGTGGTGCTCAACGTGCGCGAGGACCGGCTGCCGCGCTTCGCGATGGGCAGCGAGTTCGAGGCCCGCCTGCCCGCGCTGGCCGAGGACCGGCGCACGGCGCGCTTCAAGGTCTACTACAGCGGCGTGCTGCCCGACTTCGCGACCTGGCGCGCCACCCGCGGCGGCGCCGGCTTCGACGTGCGTACCTTCGAGGTCCGCGCGCGGCCGCTGCAGCCGATCGAGGGTGCGCGGCCCGGCATGAGCGTGCTGGTCGACTAGCACATGAGCCTTCGCGGCTTCTCCACCGCCAGCGCACGGCGCGAGTTCGCGCTGCTGCGCACGCGGCCCTGGGACCTCGCGATGATCACCTGGGTGCCACTGCTCGCGGTGCTCCTGATCTGGTGGATCTTCTCGGCCGGCCTGCCCGAGCGGCTGCCGATCGGCGTGCTCGACCAGGACCGCTCGGCGCTGTCGCGCCAGATCGTGCGCTTCCTCGATGCCACGCCGGGCCTGCGCGTGGTGCAGCGCTTCGACGACGAAGGCGCGATGGCGCGCGCGCTCACCAGCGGCGCGGTCGATGCCGCGGTGCAGCTGCCGCGCGATCTCAACCGCGAGGTCAAGCAGGGCCGCACCGGCCAGGTCGTGCTGCTGCACAACGCCCAGCTCGGCACCCATTCGAGCCTGATCCAGCGCGACGTGCGCACCGTGGTCGCCACGGTCTCGGGTGGCGTCGAGCTCGCGGTGCGCAACAAGCGCGGCGAATCGATGATCGCCGCGCGCGCGACCATGGAGCCGCTGAAGGCCGGCACCGTCGCGCTGTTCAACACCTCGGGCGACTACGAGCAGTTCCTCGGCGCCGCGCTGATCCCGGCGCTGCTGCACATCCTCGCGATGACCGCCGGCGCCTGGGCCGTGGGCCGCGAGCTGCGCGACCGCAGCATCGGCGGCTGGCTCGGCGCCGCGCCGCGCTGGCACGAGGCGCTGGCCGCGCTCGCGGGCAAGCTCGCGCTACCGTTCGCGAGCCTGTCGCTGGTGGGCATCGCCGCCATGCTGTGGATCACGGCCGGGCGCGGCTGGCATCCGGTGGGCTCGCTCGGCTGGACGCTGTTCGCGCTGGTGGTGTTCCTCGCGCTGTCGATCGCGCTCGGCGGCTTCGTGGCGGCGCTCACGCGCTCGCTGCGCACCGCGCTGTCGGCCACCGGCTTCATCACCGCGCCGGCCTTCGCGTTCGGCGGCGTGGGCTTCCCGCTGGTGGCCATGCCCGCGCTAGCGCAGCGGTGGGCCGCGCTGCTGCCCTACACCCACTACATCCGCGTGCAGATGGAGCAGCTGCAGATGGGCGCGCCGCTGGCCTATTCGGCCGCAACGCCGCTGTGGATGGTGCTGGGCAGCGCCGTGCTGCTGGCCGCGACGGCCACCGCGCTGGGCCGCGCCGCGCGCGCACCCGATTCGTGGGGCGGCCGCTGATGGAGCGGCAGCGCGCCCTCGCCCGCTTCGGCGCCGCCTGGAGCGACACCGCGCTGGCCGTGCTGCGCGACAAGGGCGTGCTGCTGATCATGCTGCTGGCGCCGATCATCTACGGCTTCTTCTACCCCTGGCCGTACGGCTCGCAGGCCGTGACCCGCGTGCCGGTGGGGGTGGTCGACCAGGACCACACCGGGCTGTCGCGCCAGATCGCGCGCTTCGCGATGGCCAATCCGCGACTGGACGTGCGCCTGGTGACGGCCGACGTGCACGAGGCGCAGCAGGCCCTGTGGCGAGGCGAGATCGAGGGCTATGCATTGCTGCCGGCCGACCTCAAGCGCAGCGTGCTGCGCGGCCTGCCGGCGGTGGTGAGCATCGAGGGCAACGGCGCCTACGCGCTGCTCAACAAGGCGGTGCTCTACGGTTTCTCGGAAGCGGTGGGCACGGTCTCGGCCGGCGTCGAGATTCGCAAACTGCAGGCCGGCGGCCAGAGCGCCGTGCAGGCGGCGCGCAGCCGCAGCCCGCTGGTCACGCAACTGGTGGCGCTGTTCAATCCCACCGAGGGCTACGGCAGCTACGTGGTGCCGGCGGTGGCGCTGCTGATCCTGCAGCAGACGCTGCTGATGGGCACCGCGATGCTGGCCGGCACCTGGGCCGAGGCGCGGCGGCTGCGCGCCTCGATGAGCGCCTGGCTGGGCCGGCTGGCGGCGCTGTCGGGCTTCGGCGTGCTCAGCGGCATCTTCTATTTCGGCTGGGTGTTTTTTTTGCAGGATTACCCGCGCGGCGGCAACCCCTTCGGCGCGCTGGTGCTGCTGGCCTTCTACGTGCCCGCGATCTGCACGCTGGGCCTGCTGCTGGGCTGCTGGTTCCGCGACCGCGAACGGGCGCTGCAGGTGCTCCTGTTCACGGCCCTGCCGATGGCTTTTCTGTCGGGTTTCTCGTGGCCGGTCGAGGCCCTGCCCGCGCCGCTGCAGGCCCTGCGCTGGCTGTTCCCGAGCACGGCGGGCATCCAGGCCTCGCTGCGGCTCAACCAGATGGGCGCGCCGCTGCACGACGTGCTGCCGCACCTGGGCGTGCTGCTGGCCCTGCTGTTCGCCGGCCTGCTGGCGCTGTGGCTCGCGGCGACGCCGCGGCGGGCGGCACCCGCCTAACGCTGGCTCTCCGCCGCCACCGCGCGCACCAGCCGCGTGGCCGGCGCGACCAGCTCGCGCAGGTCGCCCGCGCGCTCCTGCTCGATGGCTTGCAGCACCAGCTCGTTGATGCCGCCGACCACCGTCATCGCCATCTCGCTCGTCAGGTGCGCCTGCGGGCCCGGGCCGGTCGTGCCGCTGCTGTTGATCGCGGCCTGGATGAAATTCGCGATCTCGTCGTTGACCCGGCGCCGCGCCACCAGCCCCGGCATGCCCAGGCCCAGGATCTCGACGAACAGCGTGCGCAGCAGCACCGGGTCCTGCGCGAGGTAGTCGAGGTAGGCCGTGATCGCGCGCTCCACCTGCGCATGCCAGGGCTGCACCGGGTCGAAGGCCTCGCTGACCGCCTGCAGCGCCAGGTGGCTGGCCGCCTCGTAGAGCGCGATCAGGCATTCGGTCTTGGTCGCGAAATGCTCGTAGAAGGTGCGGCGCGACACCGAGGCCTCGCGCACGATGTCGGCGATGGTGGTGTCGGCATAGCCCTTGGCGGCCACCGCGCGGGCCATGCCCTCGAGCAGCCGGCGGTAGTGCTCGTTGCGCGATTCGGCCGGAGTCTGGGAGGTGTTGTCGGTGACGGCACTCATGAACGGAACATTTTCGTACGCACTGGTACTTGACAGTACCAAGCACCCGGAGGCACCATGCAGGCATTGCGGTACGCATCTGTACCACGCCCCTTGCCACCACCATTCCGATTCACGAGGATTGTCTTCATGAGCACCGAACTCGTCGTCCGCCGCCTTCTGATCGACCTCCAGGCCCCGTTTGCCCGCGACTGGTGCGGCGGCGACGCATTCTCCACCGCCTTCTTCAACGCCCTGTCGATGAGTTTCCCCTTCGGCGAGCAGTTCTTCATCGACGCCGTGCGCGACGCCGTCGCCACCCTGCCGCCCGAGACGCAGGACCAATACCGCGCCGACGTGCGCGGCTTCATCGGCCAGGAGGCGACGCACCGGCGCATCCATTCGCTGTTCAACGCCCACCTCGAGAAGCAGGGCCTGGTCGACCGCTGGACCGAGCGCGCGAGCAAGCGGCTGTCGCTGATGGAAGGCGCCGATCCCCGCCACGCGCTCGCGGTGACGGCCGCCACCGAGCACTTCACGGCCATGTTCGCCGAGTGGCTGCTCGCGCATCCGCAGATCCTCGACGGCGCCGAGCCCCGGCTGCGCACCATGTGGCTGTGGCACAGCGCCGAGGAGCTCGAGCACAAGAGCGTGGCCTTCGACGTCTACCGGGCCGCGGGCGGCTCCGACGAATGGCGCACGCGCTGGTTCCGCCGCGTCACGCTGATGTTCCTCGGCGACCTGATGCACCAGACGCTGGCCAACCTGCGGCACGAGAAGCAGTTGTGGAAATGGTCGACCTGGAAGAGCGCCGCGCGCATCCTGCTCGCGCGCGACGGCCTGCTGCGCGGCAACTACGCGATGTGGCGCCGCTACCTGCGCGCCGATTTCCATCCCACCCAGCAGGACAGCAGCCTGTCGGAGCGCTGGCTGGTGGACAACCGCGCGGCTTACGTGCCGGTCGGCGGAGCGGCCAAGGCGCAGCCGGAAGCGGCCGCGGCCTGAGCGCGGTTCTTCAGAAGAAGCTGGTGCGGTGCTGCGGCACCGTGCCGCTCGCCTGCTGCTGCGGGTCGACGCGCAGCGGCACCTCGTGCAGGGTGTCGAAGTCCGAGGGCGCGTCGGGCACGCGCATCACGGCCTCGAGCTCGTGCATCGAGGCCACCCAGCGGCCGGCCGGCGACTCGGCCGGCTCGTCGTTGGCGAAGGTGCCGTCGCGGATGTAGAAGGTCTCGCCCTCGGGACGCTCGCCGTGCAGCTCGACCAGGCGGGCGATCGAGAAGTTGTAGGTCACCAGCTTCTCGCGCGTCAGGCGGTCCTTGCCGCCGCAGTTGAACGAGCCCTCGGACGCGATCACGATGCACGAGCCGTCCACGCTGCTGTCGGTGCCATGGCCCGAGCGCCAGATGGCGTTGGGCAGCCGCACCCGCACCTTGTCGATGACCAGGTCGCGCTGCTTGTTGAGGCTGCCCAGCGGCGGCACCAGCGAACGCAACTGCCGCAGGCGCTCGGCAAAGTTGTCGTCCATCAGGAATTCCACATGATGCGACGCGCTGCCCGAAGACCGCTTGACCACCTGCATGACCACGTGACGCGGTTTAGCCACGGCAGCTTCCTTTCGCGCGCGCGAACTGTCGCACTACGCCAAAAGCATTCATTGCCTTGCTGCAAATCATCTGATGTCGGCCTGAAATTAGAACTTTTTGACCAATGCAATTACATGCATCAATTGTTTCTAACTGTATAACTATTGCAGTCAACTTGGAAGCCGGACGACGGCATGCCCGCACGGGCATGTCGCCAACGCGTCGCCCCGCCGTGCTAGGCGAGACGGATCGATAGACGCCCCCGCGGGCGTTGGGTCATTCGGGCGACGACGGCGCGGCCGCGGCGGCTTCCAGCGCCTCGTCGAGCGCCTTGCAGGACGGCGCGCAGACGGTCTGGGACTTGCCGAGCACCTGGCGGGTGCGCAGCTGCGAACGCACGCGGTGCTTGCCGCACATGAAGCACGACATGGTGGCGCCGCTGAACGACGCGGAGGCGCGGAACGGGGACCCCGGCGTCTTCGACTTGTAGCGCAGGCCGTCTTCCAGGACGGCAGTCTTCACCTCAGCCTTGGCCATCGGTTTCTTCCTTCTTGTTCGGTTCGGGGCGGCGCATGGCGCGCGCGATTGCTTCCCTGGCGCGGGTCTCGGCCGCCAGCGAGGCGTCGAGCGCGGAGCGGCACAGGCCGGCGTGCTGGTAGTTGAGGTTCTCGTACACCTCGGCGGCGGCCGGATAGGCGTCGAGCAGGCGGCTGAGGTCGGCGCCCGATTCGACGTCTTCGAACTCGTGCACCAGGTGCGCGACCACCGAGCGGTACTGCTCGGCACCGACGGGCACCTTGCTGTGTTCCAGCCGCTCGAGCAACTGGGCCAGCACATGGGTCACCGACAGATCGGTCTTGGGGGACGGAGTGTGGGTCGTGTTCATGGTCTGCATCTGGGGACAGCATACCCCTATGCAAGTGGCGGGGTGTCGGCCGAAGCCCCTTCCCCGGCCGGGACGAAGCCGGATTCGCCGCCCTCGCCGCTCCTCGCGGCCTTCATGCGCTGCAGCAGGCTGTGCAGCATTTCGGTCGAGAGGCCATGGATCACCAGCCGGTGCCCGGCCCGCAGGGTCGACAGCGGCACCAGCGGATGCTTGTTGTTGACCAGGATCAGGTGCTCGGGCGCCGCGAGGATGGTGGCGGCATAGATGCCGATGGTTTCATCCAGTTGCAGCGAGTTGGCGGCGCGCCAGAAGTCGTTGTCGGTCAGCATCAGCTGGTAGAGCGGCGTGAACAGCTCGATGGCGCTCTGCAGATCGAGGAAGTTGAGCCGCCCATGCGGCATGTCCTCCAGGCGCAGCGCGGGCTCCCGGATCATCGAGAAATCGGGCGCGTCCGCCTTGCCCAGCGCCAGCCCGCGGTCGCGCAGCGCCTGGTTCAGCCGGATCACGAAATTGAAGAGGTTCAGGTCGTGCTTGAGGAACATGTCGTCCTTCAGCGCCTCGATGTCCGGCGGCTCCAGCGGTGAGGTGACCACCGGCGCCGGTGAATTGCGCCCGATGAAGGCCAGCACCTGCGAGCCCAGGTGGAAATGCCGCAGGATCAGCCAGTTGGCCTCGGGCGAGACGAAATGCTGGAGCCCCCAGGCCAGGATGCGGTGCAGCAGCCGCGAGTGCGACCAGTTGCGCGGCACGAACACCTTCACCACCTGGATCAGGATGATGGTGGCGCGCGCGATCGGCCGCAGGAACGGCAGCAGGTACTGCCGCGAGCCCGAGCTCGAATCGGCGAGCCAGGCGGCCTTGACCTCGTCGGGCAGCGGCGTGCTCTGGTCGAGGTAGAGCGCCAGCCAGGGGCTGGGGTCGCGCTCGTCGTGCCCGCGGGCCAGGAATTCAGGCGTTCGCATGGGAAATCCGCTCGGTGATGTGCTGGAACTGCATCAGGTAGAGGGCGGCCGTGTGGCGCGCCGTGTCGGCGATCTGGCGCGCGGCGCGGGCCTGGCCCTCGACGGCCATCACCATCTCGACCGCGAGCAACCAGCGGTTCAGGTGGTTCTCGTCGTTGTGGCCGTGGTATTCGAGGAAGCGGAAGGCATCGGGCGGCAGCCGCAGGCTGGCCTTGAGCAGCGGCAGCAGCGCCGGCACGATGCGCTGCCCCGTGCCCTCGATGATGTAGATCGCGCCCAGCAGGCCGATCGGGTCGCGCGTGGCGGCCAGCGCATGCAGGTAGGCGTTGAGCGCCTCGCCGCCCGGGTTGCGGCGCAGGTCCTCGATGCGCTCGACCGTGCCGCCGGCCTTGCGGTAGTCGCTGAACAGGATCTGGAAGTCGTTCTGCTCCTCGCCCGCGTGCACGCCGATCAGCGAGGACAGCGCCTGGTACGGCTCGCTCAGCGAGGCCGCGCCCTCGCGCATCCAGAGGCTGCCTTCGCGCACTTGCGGCACCCACTGCTCCATCCAGTTCAGGTAGTCGGGCACGGCGAAGCGGCGCTCGCGGATCTGCCGCACGAGCGGCGTGCGCCAGACGCGCGAGCGGTAGTCGTGCCAGATGGCGGCCAGCTCGGTCAGCAGCGCGCCCAGGCCCGCGGGCGCGGCGGCCGGGTCGTGCGGCGGCGCGATCACGAGCTCGTCGTCGGCCGTGGCCACGGTAGCGCGCGGCGCGACCATCACGGGCGGCGCCTCCACCGCCTCCACCTCGAACAGCATGTAGGCCGCCATGAAGCGCCCCGACTCCGGCACGTAGCAGAAGACCTGCTCGCCGGGCTTCAGCGCGCGGGTGTGGAGGAACTCGGCCAGCATCACCAGGATCGACGCCGCCCCGGTGTTGCCGCGCCACGCGAGGTTGCTCCACCAGCGCTCGCGCGGGATCGACAGCTCGGCCTTGGCCATCAGGTCCTCGACCACGGGGATGAACTTCTCCGACGAGTAGTGGCAGAGGAAATGGTCGACGCGCTTGGGATCGACCCAGCCGTCGCGCACCAGCCCCGCGTACTCGTGGATGCCGATGTCGAACAGGTGCGGCAGCAGCCGGATGTCCTGGCGCAGCGACAGCGCGCCGGCCGCCTCGGCCTCGGACCAGGAAGCGAAGTCGAGGTGGCCGCGCGCGCGGTCCTCGGTCAGGCCCAGCTGCATGCAGACCGGGTAGTCACCCGAGAACGAGCGCTGGTGCACCCACTTCAGGCGCAGCCGCAGGCCCGGCGAACCGGCCAGCGCGGGTGCGCCATCGGACAGCAGCAGCGCCCCGGCGCCGTCCGACAGCATCCAGCGCAGGAAGTGCGAGTCGAAGTCGGTCTCGTAGCCGCGCGCCGCGAAGCGCGAGCGCTTGAACAGCCGCGAGGGCATCTCGCTGGCCACCGCGAGCGCCGAGCGGTGCGCGCCCAGCTCGATGCCCTGCGCCGCGGCCTGTATCGCCGACACGCCGGCCGCGCAGATGCCGTGCACCGCGAGCGTTTCCATCGGCGCTGCCGCGAGCTCGCCCTGGATCATGTTGGCGAAGCCGGGCATCAGCGTGTCGCCGCCCGAGGAGCCGCTGGCCAGCAGCGACACGCGCGACAGCTCGGCGCCGCCGCGTTGCAGGCAGTCGCGGATCGCGCCGGCCGCCATCTGCGCATTGGTGTGGCGCGTCGCGCCTTCGGCATCGATCGCGTAGTGCCGTGTCTGGATGCCGTTCTCGGCCAGGATGCGGCGCTTGATGCGCTCGGACATCCGGTTGAGCGGCGCGATGAAGTCGTCCATGCGCTCGTTGGGCACGGGGTCGCCAGGCATGAAATAGCCGGCGCTTTCGAGGTAGACGCGTTGGAAGGGAACTGGCATGTGTCAGGAAGTGAAGGAATCGCCCGGCATCAGCGGTCGGCTGCGCCATCGCGGCCAGAGCGCGCCGAGCACGAACACGCGCGCCATGTACGGCACCAGCCCGCCCTCGTTGAGCGACGGATCGACCCGCGCGCGGTAGTGCGTGCGATGCAGATGCGTGAGCTCGGACCAATGGGCATGCGGGTTCTCGTGGTGCGCTGTGTGGAGCCCGATGTTGAACAGCAGCGGATTGACCCAGCCCTCGAAATTGCGCGCGTAGTTCAGCGGGGTACCCGGGGTATCGCCGCGCGCCCCTCGTTCGGGCCGGCGGCCGTCGGCGTGCGCGTGCTGCAGGTAGTTGGTGGCCAGCAGCCAGTGCAGGCCGTGCAGCTGCGGCAGGATCACGAACACCAGCGCCTTGCGCCAGTCGAGCGCGAGCAGCGCGGCCCAGCTCGCGAGCCACAGCGCGTACTGCGCCATGCAGTAGCGCCAGGCCCCGCGCCGATGGCGATGCAGCCGCCCCAGCCACGCGATGAACAGCGGGAACAGCACCCACACCGCCTGGAACGGATGCAGCAGGTAGCCGCGCAGATGGTTGCTGTCGCCGCCGAAGCGGTAGGTGCGCGCCACATCGTTCGGGCCATGGCGATGGCGGTGGTGGTTCGCCACGTGCGCGGGCCAGAACACGAAGGTCGGATGGCCCTGCAGCAGCGTGATCCAGGAGTCGGTCAGGCGGTTCATGCGCCGGCCGCGCCACATGCGCAGGTGCACGTGGTTGTGGTGGATCACGCCAACGCCGAGCGTGAGGAACAGCATCGGCGCATAGAGCCAGAGGCTGAACCCATGCACCCATTGCCAGGCGGCGAGCGCCGGCAGGGCCGCGAGGTAGAGCAGGCTCTGCCAGTCGCGCCAGTGACGCAGCCGCGGCATCTCAGGCCGGCCTGCCATCGTGCGTGGCCGCACGGCCGCGCTGCCTGTCGCGAAAGCCCCGGAACAGCGGCTCGGCCGCGTCGGCCGCGATGCGGGTGCCGAAGAGCCGGTCCATGAAGGTGAACTGGAAGCCGTAGTTGCCGTTGTGGCAGGCGTGGTGCAGGTGGTGGCGGCGGCTGGCCGCGAACCAGTGGCTGTACGACACGCGCGGGAAGAAGTCGTAGTTCGAATGCCCGACGCTGTTGAAGAACAGGCTGAACACCGGCACCGAGGCCAGCGACCAGAAGCTGAAGTCGTGCAGCACCATCGGCAGCAGGATCACGTTGCCGAGCATCGCGGCCTCCAGCGGATGGAAGCTGTAGGTGGCCCAGGGCGTGGTCACGAAGGAGCGATGGTGCGGCCCATGGAAGCGCCGCAGCCAGCGCGTGTGCAGCAGCCGGTGGTTGAGCCAGAAATGCACGTCGTTCCACAGCGCGAGCACCACGATCTCCAGCACGACCTGGCGCCAGCCCGCATCGGGATCGAGCCGCGCCCAGCCCAGCTGCAGCAGCCCCCAGGGAAACACCATGCCGAGCCCGAAGATCAGCACCGAGATGCCCGATTGCGTGAGCTCGCGCCGCAGTTGCCCGGGCTGCAGCGGCCGCGGATCGAGCACCCGGCCGATCCCCAGCGCCGGCAGCACGCGCTTCGTCAGCAGGGTGTTGAGCGCGCCGAAGCCGAGGTAGATGCCGCCGAAGAACAGCAGCCCCCACAGCATCACCTGCGGGGCGGAAAGGGACGTGAAGGTCTGCGCCATCCCCCCGAGGCTACAGCAGCATCTCGGGCACGATCGGGGCGATCAGCATGTTGTAGAAGCGCTGGAAGAAATCCGACTCGGGCTCGGCGGTCAGGATCAGCTCCTTCTCGCCGTCGGTCGTGAGCCATTCCAGGGTGCCCGTGCCCTTGGCCAGGCGCAGCCGGTAGGAGTTCTGCAGCTTGCTGATGTTGATCACGCGCAGCATCTCGCGCGCGAGCTGCGGGCTGTCGGCCACCACGCCCATCTCGGTGTTCTGGCTGGCCGAGCGCGGGTCGAGATTCATCGAGCCGATGAAGATGCGGCGCTTGTCGATGGCCGCGGTCTTGGCATGCAGCCGGCCCAGCGACTTGCCGAACATGCCGAAGCGCTCGCCCGCGCTGGTGCGCTTGGGGCTCAGCTCGTAGACGTCGGCGCCGCTGCGCAGCAGCCGTTCGCGGTAGCGCACGTAGCCGGTGTGCACCAGCGGCTCGTCGTTGGCGGCCAGCGAGTTGGTCAGCAGCGTGAGCTTGACCTTGCGCTTCGTCAGTTCCTCGAAGGCCGCCATGCCGCGCTCGCCCGGTACCAGGTAGGGCGAGGTCAGGTCGACCTCGCTCTGCGCATCGAGCATCAAGGTCCAGACCTTCATCGTCACGCTGGTGGCGATGGCCTCCTCGGCGGTCATGGTGGTCGGCTTGGTCGGCGGATCGGCGATGGCGCGCGCCTCGCCCCACAACAGGCCCATGCGGCCCGCGTCGAGCTCCTCGGCGATCGGTCCGTAGCCGAGGATGTCGACCGACGGCAGCACGATCTTCGGCGGCGGCGCGGCCATGCCGATCCAGGCATCGAAATCGGCCGCACCCGGCGCACGGCCGCCCTCGCCCGTCACGATGTCGGCCACCGGCCAGACCTGCCGGCTGTTCCAGTAAGTGTCGAAGATCGATTCGAGCTGCGGCACCACCTTGCCGACCACCAGCGCGTCCATGTCGATGAAGTTCTGCGCCTCGCTGAGCACGAAGTACTCGTCGGCGATGTTGCGCCCGCCCACCACCGCCATCGCGCCGTCGGCGATGAACAGCTTGTTGTGCATGCGGTGGTTGAGCCGCGCGATCTCCAGCGGCGAGGCCGCGAAGCGCGACAAGAGCCCGCCGCCGCGCCCGCAGCAGAAGGGATTGAACAGCCGCACCTGCACGTTGGGCACGGCGGCCAGCGCCAGCAGCAGTTGCTGGCTCTTCATGGTGTAGAGGTCGTCGACCAGCAGGCGCACCTGCACGCCGCGCGCGGCCGCCTCGCGCAGCGAACGCAGCAGCAGCCGGCCGGTGGCGTCGTTCTCGAGCTGGTAGTACTGCACCACGAGCGAACGCTGGGCCCGCTGCGCGAGCTGGATGCGCGCGTCGAGCGAATACACGCCCAGCGGCATCAGCCGGAAGCCCGAGTGCTCGCCGGGCGGCGTCGAGGCCTCGGCGATCTTCGCCAGCCGGGTCGAGGGATCGAAGGCCGCGGCATGCTCGGCGGGCCGTTCGCGCGCGGGCGGCAGCGAACCGCAGGCGGCGAGCGTCGCGGCCACGCCGAGGGCGTACACGAGGCGCAGCGCGCGCCGGATCCAGGCATTCGTCGTCATTTTCCGTTCTTCCCCGCCATCGGCGCGATGAGCGCGCTCCCGGGGCCGCATCTTCCCTCTTTTCGAGCGCGGCCCCTGCGGCAAGTACGGCGCGCACGCCGCGCCGGTTTCAGCGGCGGCATCGTCCTAGAATCCGCCCCCACAGCGACCGGAGCACACCGCCATGCAACTTCCGACCTTCTCGCGCGCGGCATTCGGAGCACTCGCGCTGGCCGCGGCGGCGCTCTGCGCACCCGCGCGCGCCGCGCTCGACATCGGCGACCCCGCGCCCCGCTTCACCGCCACCGCCGCGCTCGGCGGCAAGACCTTCCGCTACTCGCTGGCCGATGCGCTCGCCAAGGGGCCGGTGGTGCTGTACTTCTTCCCGGCCGCCGACTCGAACGAGTGCTCGATCGAGGCCCATGCCTTCGCCGAGGCCATCGACCAGTTCGCGGCCCTGGGCGCGACGGTGATCGGCGTCTCGGCCGACGACATCGACACGCTGTCGAAGTTCTCGGTCAAGTCCTGCCAGAGCCGATTTCCGGTCGCCTCCGACGAATCGAAGAGCGTGATCCAGTCCTTCGACGCGGTGATGCAGACCCGGCCCGACTTCGCCAACCGGCTGTCGTACGTGATCGCGCCCGACGGCAGGGTCGCCTCGTACTACCAGAACCTCAATCCCGACAAGCATGTCGAGCGCATGCTCAATGCGGTGAAGGCGCTGCCCAAGGCCGCACGGTAGGCGCCGCGCGGGGTTTCGCCGCTTCGCGCAAAATCCCGGCCCATGCAGCTCAACTTCATCGCCAACGCCGACGTTCCCTCGGCCTCCGGCCGCACCCTCCCCGTCATCGACCCTTCCGACGGCCAGCCCTACGACGAGATCCAGCGCAGCAATGCCGCCGACATCGACAGCGCGGTGCGCGCCGCGCGCGACTGCTTCGAGGGCGTGTGGCACAAGGTCAGCGCGGCCGACCGTGGCCGGCTGCTGTTCAAGCTCTCGCAGAAGATCGCCGAGCATGTCGACGAGCTCGCGGCGATCGAGCAGCGCGACTGCGGCAAGCCCGTGAAGCAGGCGCGCGCCGATGCGCTCGCGCTGGTGCGCTACTTCGAGTTCTATGCCGGTGCCTGCGACAAGCTGCACGGCGAGACCATCCCCTACCAGGACGGCTACAGCGTCTTCACCTGGCGCGAGCCGCACGGCGTGACCGGCCACGTGATCCCCTGGAACTACCCGATGCAGATCTTCGGACGCAGCGTGGGCGGCGCGCTCGCGGCCGGCAACGTCTGCGTGGTCAAGCCGGCCGAGGACGCCTGCCTGTCGCTGATCCGCGTCGCGCAGCTCGCGGCCGAGGTCGGCTTTCCGGCCGGCGCGCTCAACATCGTCACGGGTTACGGCCACGAGGTGGGCGACGCGCTCGCGCGCCACGAGGGCATCGACCACATCAGCTTCACCGGCAGCCCGAAGATCGGCACCTTGATCCAGCAGGTGGCGGCCGAGCGCCATTGCCCGGTCACGCTCGAGCTCGGCGGCAAGAGCCCGCAGATCATCTTCGCCGACGCCAACCTCGACGCGGCGATCCCGGTGCTGATCAACGCCATCGTGCAGAACGCCGGCCAGACCTGCTCGGCCGGCTCGCGCGTGCTGGTCGAGCGAGCCATCTACGAGCCGCTGCTCGAGCGCCTGGGCCACGCCTTCGAGGCGCTGCGCGTGGGCCCGGCCGCGATGGACCTCGACGTCGGTCCGCTGATCCGCCAGACCCAGCAGCAGCGCGTGTGGGACTTCCTCAGCGACGCGCAGGTGGCCGGCATCCCGATGGTGGCGCAGGGCATCGTGGTCGACGAGGCGCCCGAGACCGGCTTCTACCAGGCGCCCACGCTGCTGCGCGACGTGCCGGTGACCCACCGCCTCGCACAGGAGGAAGTGTTCGGCCCGGTGCTCGCCGCCATGGCCTTCGCCGACGAGGACGAAGCGGTGGCACTTGCCAACGCCACCCAGTTCGGCCTGGTCGCCGGCATCTGGACCGAGAACGGCGCGCGCCAGTTCCGCATGGCCAAACGCGTGCGCAGCGGCCAGGTGTTCATCAACAACTACGGCGCCGGCGGCGGCGTCGAGCTGCCCTTCGGCGGCGTCAAGTCCTCGGGCTACGGCCGCGAGAAGGGCTTCGAGGCGCTGTACGGCTTCACCACGCTGAAGACTGTGGCGGTGAAGCACGGCTGAGATCGCCTCCCTTCAAGAAAAACGCGGCGGACCGCCAGGCCCGCCGCGTTTTTCTTGCGGCTAGCAGCCGCTCAGCCCAGCGCCGTATCGAGCAGCATCATCAGCACGAAGCCCACCATGAGCCCGCCGGTGGCGAAGGCCTCGTGCCCCTTGCGGTGCGACTCGGGAATGATCTCGTGGCTGATCACGAACAACATCGCGCCCGCCGCGAAGCCGAGCCCCCAGGGCAGCAGCATCGCCGAATGGCCGACCACGGCCGCGCCGAGCACCGCGCCCAGCGGCTCGACCAGGCCCGAGGCCATGCCGATCAGCACGGCGAACATGCGGCTGTAGCCCGCGGCCAGCAGCGCCACCGCCACCACCAGGCCCTCGGGCACGTCCTGGATCGCGATGCCGGTGGCCAGCGCGTCGGCGCGCAGGCCGTTGTTGCCCGCGTAGCCGACACCGATCGCCAGCCCCTCGGGCACGTTGTGCAGCGCGATCGCGAACACGAAGAGCCAGGTGCGCCGGATCTGGCGCGCCGCCTGCCCCTCGCGGCCCTTGATGAAATGCTCGTGCGGCAGCACGCGGTCCATCACCATCAGCGCGATGCCGCCGAGCAGGATCGCACCGCCGATCACGCCGCCGGCGGCCCAGTCGCCACCGCCGAAGACGCCGATCGACTTGGCGGCCTCGAGGCCCGGAATGATCAGCGAGAAGGCACAGGCCGCGAGCATCACGCCAGCGCCGAAGCCGAACAGCGTGTCCTGCACGCGGTCGGGCAGGCGCTGCGAGAAGATCACGGGCGTGGTGCCCAGCGCCGTGGCGAAGGCCGCCACCGAGCCGCCGAGGAACGCGTTCCAGACCACCGGGTCGGCGGTCACGAAACGCCAGAAGTGCGCCACCACGACGAGCGCGCCGGCCGCCACGATCGCCAGCCCGAGCCATTCGCGCGCGCTGCGGGCGGGACGCGGGCCGTGCATGGCGGGGGCCGCGGCCGGTTGCTCGGAGCTGTCGGGGTTCATGCGTCGGGATTTCCGCCGCGCAGCGCCGCGGCATGGCGACGGGCCACCTCGGCCCAGTTGACGACGTTGTAGAAGGCCGCGATGTATTCCGGGCGGCGGTTCTGGTACTTGAGGTAGTAGGCGTGCTCCCACACGTCGAGCCCGAGGATCGGCACGTTGCCCGAGCCGATGCCGCGCATCAGCGGGCTGTCCTGGTTGCCGCTGCTCTCCACCGCGAGCTTGCCGGCGGGCGTGACCGTGAGCCAGGCCCAGCCGCTGCCGAAGCGCGTGAGCGCGGCCTTGGTGAAGGCCTCCTTGAAGGCCTCGAAGCCGCCGAGGTCGGCATCGATGGCCTTGGCGAGCTCGCCTTCGGGCAAGCCGCCGCCGCCCTGGCCCACGGGCGCCATCACGGTCCAGAACAGGCCGTGGTTGGCGTGGCCGCCGCCGTTGTTGCGCACCGCCGCGCGCAGGGCCTCGGGCAATTGCTCGACGCCGGCGATCAGCGCCTCGACCGGCTGGCCTTCGTGCGGCGTGTCCTTGAGCGCGGCGTTGAGGTTGTTGACGTAGGTCTGGTGGTGCTTGCCATGGTGGATTTCCATCGTCTGCGCGTCGATGTGCGGCTCGAGCGCGTCGAAGGCATAGGGCAAGGCGGGAAGAACGTAGGGCACGATGACAAAGCTCCTGGTTGAAAGAAGCCCTTTGCGTCGTCCATTCGCTACGTACTCAGGCGCACAAATGATAATAGTTCGCATTGTCCATGTCCAGACAGGCGGCACGAGAATGACGAGAACCCGCCAGACGGTTTGCGGCCGATACACTGGCCGGGCCGTCGCCGCCCGAGCAAAGAACGCCCGATGAACGCTCCACGCCCCCTGCCCTTCGTCCGCCTCCTCCCCGTGCTGGCGCTCGCGGCCGCCGGCCTCGCCCGCGCCGACTTCGCCTCGCCGCCGCCCGGCGAGTACATCTACGAGGGCGGCAACGGCGCGCTGCGGATCAAGCCCAACGGCCATTTCGACATCACGACCATCGGCGCCAACGCCCACACCTGCGCCCTCGACGGCACGCTCGCGCGCGGCACGGCGAAACTCGACGACTCGAGCTGCGTGGTGAATTTCACCGTCGACGGCGGCACGGTCAAGGTCGGCAGCAACGGCGTCGACCAGTGCCGCGACAGCTGCGGCGCCCGCGCCACCTTCGAGGGCACCTACACCCGCCCGGCGCCGGCCTGCACCGACCGGGCCGTGGCCGCCTCGCGCCAGGGCTTCAAGCGCCGCTACGACGCGCGCGACTACGCCGCCGCCCTCACCACGCTGGCGCCGGTGCTCAGCCAGTGCGACAAGACCCTGGACTGGATCAGCAAGGGCTGGATGCGCAACGACCTCGCGCTGACCCAGTACAAGCTCGGCGACCGCGCCGCCTGCCTGCAGACCCTGGCGCCGCTGGCCGAGAGCGCGGGCAAGAGCGACGAGCAGATCCAGGAGGAGTACCCGCCGGCCGACGCCGAGATCTACCTGCCGGTGGTGCGCGCCACCCGTACCAACCTCAAGCTCTGCCGCGGTTGAACGGCCCCGAATCGCCGAAGCTTGACCGCGGGCAAGGTCCGCCGCGGCGCGATCCAGTAGCCTGCGCGGCACGGGCCCTTGGCCCATGGCGCAAAATCGGAGCTTCCGCCCCATGAACAACCGCAGCAGCCACAGCACCGTCATCCCGATCGCCGAGATCGGCCGCGCGCGCCCCGCCCCCGTCGTGCCCGGCGTTGCACTGCCCGCCACCGGCGTGCTGCACGACCGCCTGGGCCGGCCGCTGACCGACCTGCGCATCAGCGTGACCGACCGCTGCAACTTCCGCTGCAGCTACTGCATGCCGAAGGACGTGTTCGACAAGGACTACCAGTACCTGCCGCACAGCGCGCTGCTGAGCTTCGAGGAGATCACGCGGCTGGCGCGCCAGTTCGCCGCGCACGGCGTGCGCAAGATCCGGCTGACCGGCGGCGAGCCGCTGCTGCGCAAGAACATCGAGGGCCTGATCGAACAGCTCGCCGCGCTGCGCACGCCCGCGGGCGAGCCGCTCGAGCTCACGCTCACCACCAACGGCTCGCTGCTCAAGCGCAAGGCCACCGCGCTCAAGGCCGCCGGCCTGCAGCGCGTGACCGTGAGCCTCGACAGCCTCGACGACGCCGTGTTCCGCCACATGAACGACGTCGACTTTCCTGTCGCCGACGTGCTCGCCGGCATCGAGGCCGCGCATGCCGCGGGCCTGGGCCCGATCAAGGTCAACATGGTGGTCAAGCGCGGCACCAACGAGCAGGAGATCCTGCCGATGGCGCGCCACTTCCGCGACCAGCTCGACGGCAAGGTCGTGCTGCGTTTCATCGAATACATGGACGTCGGCGCCACCAACGGCTGGCGCATGGACGAGGTGCTGCCCTCGGCCGAGGTCGTCGCGCGCATCGGCGCCGAGTTCCCGCTGCGCCCGCTCGAGGCCAGCGCGGCCGGCGAGACCGCCCAGCGCTGGGCCTATGCCGACGGCCGCGGCGAGATCGGCGTCATCAGCAGCGTCACGCAGGCCTTCTGCCACGACTGCAGCCGCGCGCGGCTGTCGACCGAGGGCAAGCTCTACCTGTGCCTGTTCGCGAGCGCCGGCCACGACCTGCGCCCGCTGCTGCGCGGCGGCGCCAGCGACGAGGAGATCGCCTCGGCCATCGGCCACGTCTGGCAGGGCCGCGCCGACCGCTACTCGGAACTGCGCGCGCTGCGCGGCCCCGACGACGGCGGCGCCAAGACGCAGCGCCGCGTCGAGATGAGCTACATCGGCGGATGAGCGCTCCGATGGGCCGCATCGCCGACATCGCCGCCGGCCTCGCCGGCCACGACCCCCAGGACCTCGGCGTCGACGGCGTGCGCGGTTTCATCGAGCGGCTGGTCGAAGGCGCCGTCGTCGCGCAGCATGAACAGCTCGGCCTGCGCCAGGCGCTCGGCCGGGTGCTGGCCGAGGACATCGTCTCGCCCGTCAGCGTGCCGCCGCACGACAACTCCGCCATGGACGGCTTCGCCTTCGACGGCGCGCTGCTGCGCGACGACGCGCCCAGCGATGCCTCGGTCTCGCTGCGCATCGCCGGCACCGCGCTGGCCGGCGCCACCTGGCGCGGCGCCCTGGCCCCGGGCGACGCGGTGCGCATCATGACCGGCGCCGTCATGCCCGCCGGGCTCGACACCGTGATCCCGCAGGAGTTCTGCCGCGTCGAGGACGATCGCCTGAGCTTCCCCGCGCGCGTGGTGCGCCGCGGCGACAACCGCCGCCTCGCGGGCGAGGACCTGATGCAGGGACAGCCCGCGCTGCGCCGCGGCCAGCGGTTGTCGCCCGCCGCGCTCGGCATGGTCGCGAGCCTGGGCCTGACCGGCGTGCCGGTGCTGCGCCGGCTGCGCGTGGCCTGCCTGTCGACCGGCGACGAGATCCTCGAGGTCGGCGACACGCCGCGCGAGGGCGCGGTCTACGACAGCAACCGCTACACCGTCACCGCCCTGCTCGAGCGGCTGGGCTGCGAGGTCATCGACCTCGGCCTGGTGCGCGACGATCCCGCTTCGCTGGCGGCGGCCGTGCAGCGCGCGGCGCGCGAGGCCGATGCCATCGTCACCAGCGGCGGCGTCAGCGCCGGCGCGGCCGACCACACGCGCGACGTGATGCGGCAGCTCGGCGACATCGCCTTCTGGCGCGTCGCGATGCGTCCGGGCCGGCCCATGGCCGTGGGCCTGATCCCGCGCGAGCCCCAGGGCTCGGAATCTGCCGTGCTGTTCGGCCTGCCCGGCAACCCGGTCGCCGTGATGGTCACCTTCCTCGCCTTCGTGCGGCCCGCGTTGCTGCGCATGATGGGCTGCCATGCCGCCGCTGCCGCGCACCCGCCGCTGCTGCGCGCGCGCAGCCTCGGGCCGATCCGCAAGAAGCCGGGCCGCACCGAGTACCAGCGCGGCTTCGTGCAGTCGGTGCCCGGCACGCTGCCCGAGGTGCGGGTGGCGCTCAACCAGGGCTCGGGCGTGCTCAGCTCGATGGTCGAGGCCAATGGCCTCGTGGTGCTGCACCACGACCAGGGCCCGGTGGCCGCGGGCGACGAGGTCGACGTGATGATGTTCGACGGGATCGTCTAGGGCCTTTTCACTCCGCCGTGATGTTCGCGGCCTTGATGATCTGGGCCCACTTGCGCGTCTCGCTGCCGATGAACGCGCTGAACTCTGCGGCGCTGCCGCCACGCAGTTGCAGTCCTGCCGCCTCGGCCTTGCGGCGCACGTCCGCGTTGGCCACGGCCGCGTTGATCTCGGCATTCAGGCGCTCGACCACCGCCGCCGGCGTGCCCGCGGGCGCCAGCATGCCGTACCAGCCGTAGCCCACGACCGATGGCAGGCCCTGCTCGCGCAGGGTGGGCGCATCGGGGTACAGCGGCGAACGCTCCTCGTTGGCCACGCCCAGCACCCGCAGCTTGCCGGCCTGGATGTGCGGCACCGCGGTCGAGATGGCGGTCAGCGTGGCGTCGATGCGCCCGGCCAGCAGTTCGGTGTAGGCCGGCGCGTCGCCGCGGTACTGCACCACCACGCCCTTGGCGCCCGCCGCGCGCAGCAGCAGCTCGGCCGTCAGGTGCGGCGCGGAGCCCGCGCCCGGCGAGCCGAAGGTGGCGCCCCCGGGCTGCGCCTTCGCATGCTTCACGAACTCGGCCAGCGTCTTGTAAGGCGCCTGGGCATTGACCACCAGGAACAGCGGCGCGATCGCGGTGCTGGCGATGGCGGCGAAGCTCTTGTGCACGTCGTACGGCAGGTCCTTGTACAGCGCCTCGCCGATGGCGATCGGCGCAGCCGCGTGCAGCAGCGTGTAGCCATCGGGCGGCGCCTTGGCCACGAAGTCGTTGGCGATGCGCGTGCCCGCGCCCGCCTTGTTCTCGACCACGATGCCCTGGCCCAGCCGGCGCCCGAGGAAGTCGCCGAGCACGCGCGTGAGGATGTCGTTGGAGCCGCCCGCGCCATAGGGCGAGATCATGCGGATCGGCCGCGCGGGCCAGGCCTGCGCGAAAGCCGGCGCGCTCCAGGGCAGCGCCAGGCCGGCGGCCGCGGCGAGAAGGTGGCGGCGGTTCAGGGTCGTCATGCGTGTCGTCTCCATTTTTTTAAGTGTGTTCGTTCGTCGTGTCTCAAGCCTGCCGGATCGGCGGATAGTCGAAGCGCAGCGCCAGATGGTCGGCATGCGGCTGGTAGAGCCTCAGCACCACATAGAACCGCTCGTCGCGCGGCGCGGGCAGCCAGTTCATGCCCGGCCCCGGATCGTCGGCCTGCAGCCGGATCGCGAGGCTGCCGTCGGCCTCGTGGCGCAGGCCCGGCGTACGGTCGCCGATCGAATAGCGCGCGATCGGGTTGGCCACGAACAGGCAGTCGCTGCGTCGGTACATCGTGAGCGACCAGAAGGCGCCCACCTTCGGCGCCCGGCCCGGCGCGAAGCGCAGCTCGTAGCGCCGCGATCCATCGAGCGGCTCGCCCCGCGCGTCGACCTCGGCCGTCGGGTACATCGCCTCGTCGATGCCGAGCGCACCGATGAAGTTGCGCGCGATGCGCGCGCGCGTCGGCAGATCGTCGCCCCAGTGCGTGCGCACCATGACCGGGATGGCCCAGCCGCCGCCGAGGTCGTGCGGCTGGCCGGCGTTGCGCAGGCCTTCGTAGACGGCCGGCAATGCGGCCTCGAGCGCGCCGGCCGCGGGCGGCCATGCGAGCCGCTCGCCCTCGGGCACGGGATTGCGCCGCAGCGCGGCCTCCACGACCTGGCGATACAGCTCGGGCGCGGGAATGCGCGTGTCGCGGCCGTCGAGCACGGTGTCGACGCGCATCGCCGCGTCGGCGCCATCGAGCCGCACGAGCCGCAAACCCGCCTGCAATGCGCGCACGCGCTCGGCATCGGCGCCGTCGTCCTCCACGAGGATGCGGCCGATCAGCCAGACGTCGTCGCCCGCCGCGCGGATCGTGTGCGTGATGCCCTCGGGCACTGCGCCGCGCCAGCCCGGCCCATGGACCAGCGTGCGCTGCGCCCGGTTGCCGGTGGTGCGCCGCCCCACGTAGGCGAAGGGGTTGGTCCAGGCATCGAGCAGCCCGAGGGTCCAGTAGCGCTCGCCCATGTCGGGCGACTCGATGACCACCGGCCCCTCGCGGAGGTCGAGCCAGGCGTTGCTGTAGACGGTGTCGTTGTTCGGGCTCACCACCTCCCGGTCCTCGGGCCCGAGGCGGCGGTGCGTGTGGGTGAACTGGTTGACCCAGCGCATGCCGGTGCCCGGTTCCGTCGCGGCGAAGCCCAGCCGCGGATGGCGGCGCGCGGTGGTCGCGGCGCGCATGCGCATCATCTCGAACAGCGGCAGCGTCTGGATGACCGCGGCTTCGTCGGGGTGTGTGAACAGGTCCATGGTGTCTTTCTCTCTCATCCGGCGCTCAGGCCACGGCGCCGTCGCGGCGCAGCTCGGCGATTTCCTGCGCGCCGAAACCCAGCGCGCCCAGCACCTCGTCGGTGTCCGCGCCGCAGGCGGAGGCGGCGCGCGGCCGGGCGCGCGGCGCGTCGCCGAGGCTGTAGGGCAAGGCAAGCGAGGGGTAGCGACTGCCGTCGGCCGCGACCGCATCGACCAGCATGCCGCTGGCCTGCACGTCCTCGCTGTCGAGCACCTGCCGGTAGCTGCGCACCGCGCCGACGACGATCTGGTTGCGGCTCAGCAGCGCCACGCACTCCTCGCTGGTGAAGGCAGACAGGCACTCGCGCAGCACCGCGCGCAGTTCGGTGCGATGCCGCACGCGCAGGGCGTTGCTGCGAAAGCGCGGATCGTCCGCGAGCGCCTCGCGCCCCACGACGCGGCAAAAGCGCGCCCAGTGCTCGTCCGCATAGGCCGACAGCACGATATGCCCGTCGCGCGTGGGCACCACCTCGGCGGCTGGCGCGTTGTTCGGCTGGCCGTCGCCGATGCGCGTCGGCTCGGGCGCGCCGCCCAGGTAGTCGCACCAGGTGGTGGCCTGCAGGTGCAGCGCCACCTCGAGCAGCGAGGTGCGCAGCGTCTCGCCCCGGCCGGTGCGCGTGCGGCCATAGAGCGCCGCCAGCACCGCCTGCGCGCCCAGGTGCCCCGCGGCCGCGTCGATGACCGGCACGCCCACCTTCTGCGGCAGCCGGTCCGGCTCGCCCGTCACCGACATCAGCCCGCTCTCGGCCTGCGCGGCCACGTCGTAGCCGGGACGCGCGCTCGAGGGCCCGCGGTTGCCGAAGCCCGAGATCGAGAGGTAGATCAGCTTCGGGAAGCGCTCGCGCACCGGCTCCGGCCCGAAGCCCAGGGCTTCCACCGCGCCCGGGCGCAGGTTCTGGATCAGCACGTCGCTGCCCTCGATCAGCCGCCACGCGACCGCGCGCCCGGCCTCGCTCTTGAGGTCGAGCGCAATCGAGCGCTTGCCGCGGCTGTAGGCCCGGATCATCGACTCGCCGTAGCGCCCGATGTGGCGCGCCTGGTCGCCCGCGATCGGCTCGATCTTGATGACCTCGGCGCCCAGCTCGGCCAGCACCATCGCCGCGCCCGGGCCGGCGATGTACTGCCCATGTCGATCACGCGCACTCCCGCCAGCGGTGCCGCGGGGCCGGATGTCTCGGTCGTTATATCGGTCGTTGTCTCGGTGTTCATCGGCCCGGACCTTATCCCCTTCCCCTATTCTTGAAAATTCGATAATCGTGAGGGAGCGATCACGATCAGCTATCGCCTCCGACACCGGGAATGCCCATGGACGCCAAGACCCACCATCTCGTGCGCAAGCTGCGCCTGCGGCACCTCGAGCTGCTCGCCGCGCTCTCCGAGACCGCCACCATGCGCGGCGCGGCGGCACGGCTGCACCTGAGCCAGCCCGCGATCAGCAAGATGCTCGGCGAGATCGAGGGCTGCTTCGGCGCGCGGCTGTTCGAGCGCAGCCACCAGGGCATCCACGCCAACGCGCTGGGCGCGAGCGCCGTGTTTCGCGCGCGGGCGGTGCTCAACGAACTCGCGCGCGCCACCGAGGACGTCGACGCGCTGCAGGGCGGCGCCGCGGCGGTGCTGCGGGTCGGCGCGCCCTCCGTCACCGCCACCATCCCGGCCGCCATCGCCGAGCTGCGCCGACGCGTGCCGGGCGCCGCCGTGCTGCTGCGCGAGGGCCGCGTCCACGAGCTGATCGAACGGCTGCTCGAGGGCGAGCTCGACTGCGTCTTCGGCGCCATCACGCCCGAGCTGTCCGCGAGCGACATCGCGCCGCGGCTCGAGCCCGTGGTGCTGCTCGAGGACGAACTCTGCGTGCTCGCCTCCACCGCTCACCCCGGCAACGACGACGGCGCCCGGCGCAAGCTGCGCTGGGCCGACCTGGCCCAGGCCTCCTGGGTACTGCCGCCGCGCGAGACGCTGGTGCGGCAGGCCTTCATGACGGCCTTCCTCAACGACGGCGCGACGCCGCCGATGCCGGTCGTCGAGGCCCTGTCGTCGGTGACGGTCGGCGCGGTGCTGCGCCGCGATCCGTCGCTGCTGTGCGCGGTGCGGCTGGAGCATGCGATCGACGAGATCGCGCGCGGCGGCGTGCGCCGGCTCGCCGTCGCGCCGAAGGTGAGCTTGCCGTCTTTCGGCCTGTTCCTGCGCCGCGACGGCATGGAGCGCCCGCCGATCCTGGCCGAGTTCGCCGAGGCGGTGCGGCGCGGGGCCGCGACGATGGCGCCGAAGCGGCGCGCCAGGCCCGCGGCCTGAGCGGACTCAGGGCGCCAGATACTCCTTCGAGATCCCCGCCCCCACCGTGTACTTCGGATCCACGAAGTTGCCCAGCCGCACCTTGCCGCACTGGCTCAGCATCATGTAGGCGTCCCAGCGGTCGTAGCCGTACTCGGCCTCCATCCACAGCACCAGTTCCTTGTAGGCGATGCGGGTGGCGTCCTCGAGCGGGCGGGCGCTGCCGATGGCCATGATCATGGCCTCGGTCTCCAGCCGCGGCCACTCGAGCTTCCAGCCCTTGATCAGGTCGACGCGGATGGTCGTGAGGCTCGGGTACTCGACCGCGGTGCCGCAGACCTCGCCGTCGCCCTGGCAGGCGTGGGCGTCGCCGATGAACAGCCGCCCGCCCGGCGTGCGCACCGGCAGGTAGGTGATGCTGCCCGGGCCCATGTCGGGCAGGTCCATGTTGCCGCCGTGCTGGTCGGGCGTGAGGCTGTTGATGGAGTCGAGCTCGGGCGAGCAGCTCAGCGTGCCGATGTGCGGGCGGTACGGCAGCGTGACGCGCTTGCTCCAGTACACGCCCTCCTCGTCCACGTCGATCTTGCGCACGGTCTCGGGCAGCGGCTGGTTCAGCAGCGCGGTGAAGGCGGTGCCGCTCAGCGCGCCGAAGTCCGGGATCATGCAGCAGGTGCCGCGCGGGTTGGGCCCGCGCGGCGCCATCGATTCGATGTGCACCGCGATCGCGTCGCCGGGCTCGGCGCCCTCGATCATGATCGGGCCGTTCTGCGGATTGACGAAGGGCATGGTCAGCACCTTCGAGGGCAGGTCCTGCTCGGTCCTGACCTTGCCGTCGAAGGCATCGCGCGTCTCGACCACGATGCGGTCGCCGGGCTTCACCGTCAGCACGGGCTGGGTGTAGGGACCGATGGTGAAGTGGTAGGTGCCCTGCTTCGCCTCGGTGAGTTCGTGGGTGGCCACGCTGCGGCTGCGGCCCTCGCCGCGCGTCTGCATGATCGATCGTTCGAGCCAGCTCATGGATTGGGTCTCCTTTGGGGTTGCTTCACAGCGAGAGGTGCTCGCGCACCGCCTGCGCGTTCATGGCGCCGGGCTCGATGCGCCCGACGATGCGGCCCTTCTCCATCACGTAAGCGCGCTCGCCCACGTCGAGGATGGTGTCGAGGTTCTGCTCGACGAAGAGGATGGTGGTGCCGAGGTCGCGCCGGATCGCGCGCAGCACGTCGCAGATCAGCTGCACGATCGAGGGCTGGATGCCTTCCGAGGGTTCGTCGAGCAGCATCAGCGCCGGGTTGCCCACCAGCGCGCGGCCGATGGCGAGCTGCTGCTGCTCGCCGCCCGACATGGTGCCCGCGAGCTGGTCGCGCCGCTCGGCCAGGCGCGGGAAGTACTGGTAGACCAGCTCGGGCTGCTTGCGGCCGCGCGGCCCGCCGATCAACTCGCCCACCATCAGGTTCTCGGCCACGGTCATGCGCGGGAACACCTCGCGCCCCTGCGGCACATAGCCGATGCCCAGTCGCGCGCGCGCATCGCTGGCCAGGGTCTCGATGTCGCGCCCCAGGAAGCGGATGCCGCCGCCGCGCGTGCGCAAGAGGCCCATGAGGCAGCGCATGGTGGTGGTCTTGCCCACGCCGTTGCGCCCGATCAGCGCCACGATCTCGCCCTTGCCCACCGTCAGGTCGACGCCCTGGAGGATCGGCGTGGCGCCATAGCCGGCCTGCAGGCCGCGGATCTCGAGCACGGTCTCAGTGGTGTTCATGCGTCTTCCCCAGGTAGATCTCGGCCACGCGCGGGATCGGCGATCACCTCGGCGATCGAGCCCTCGGCGAACACCTTGCCGAAGTGCAGCACGGTCACGCGCTGCGCGATCTGGCGGATGAAGGCCATGTCGTGCTCGACCACCAGCACCGTCATGCCCTCGGCATTGAGCTTCTGGATCAGCTCGCCGGTCTTGAAGGTCTCCTCGGGCGACAGCCCCGCCGTGGGCTCGTCCATCAGCAGCAGCACCGGCTTGAGCGCCAGCGCCATGCCGATCTCCAGCCATTGCTGCTGGCCGTGGGCCAGCTCGCCCGCGGGCTTGTCGGCATCGGCCGCGAGGTCCAGCAGCTCGAGCAGCCGGTCCTCCTCGCGCCGCAGCTCGGCCAGCCGCGCATGGTGCTGCAGCGCGATGTGGATGTTCTGCCGCACCGGCAGTTCGCGGAACACGCTGGGCGCCTGCATCTTGATGCTCATGCCCTGCTGCACGCGCTGGTAGGGCCGCTCGCCGGTCACCTCGCGGCCCTGGAACTCGATGCGCCCCTCGCTCGCTTCGTGGGTGCCGACGATCAGCTTGAACAGCGTGCTCTTGCCCGCGCCGTTGGGCCCGATCAGGCAATGGATCTCGCCGCGGCGCACCGAGAGGTCGACCTCCGACACCGCCGCATGGCCGCCGAAGCGCTTCGACAGGCCGTGGGTCTGCAACAAGACCTCGTTCATGCGCGCACCTCCGCGGTCGTGGCTTCGGGCAGCTTCGACGGTGCCGCAGGCTTGGCCGCGCCGCGCCGCGCGAACAGCCGCCGCACCGCGTTCGCCACGCCGATCACGAAGCCCTGCGGCGCCACCATCACGGTGCACAGCAGCATCGCGCCCATCAGCAGCAGCGCCGCCTGCTGGCTGTAGACCGTCAGCGCCTGGAAGGCCCAGAGCACGAGGAAGGACCCGACCAGCGTGGCCGTGATGTCGCCGCGGCCCGAGAACGCGACCCAGACGATCGGCATCGCCGCGGCCGGCAAGCCGATGCTCGCGGGCGTGATGAACTGGCCCCAGGAGGTGTAGAGCACGCCGCTCAGACCCGCCAGCGCGGAGCCGATCACGAAGGTGGCGAGCTGGTACTTGCGCACGTCGTAGCCGAGCAGCTCGGCGCGCTGCGGGTCCTCGCGCACCGCCACCACCACGTTGCCGAAGCGCGAGTTCAGCAGGATGCGCAGGCCCAGGTAGACCACGAGGATCAGCGCCACCACCAGGTAGTACAGCGCCACGCCCTCGAAGAACAGCGGCTCGCCGCCGAACCACGGGATGTTCAACGGCGCCATGTCCTTCATGCCGTTGAAGCCGTTGAGCCGCGCGTTGCCGATGTGCCATTCGGGCCCGGCCGTCTGGCCGAGGAAGAAGGCCAGCACCAGCGTGGCCGACAAGGTGACGATGCCGAAGAACACGCCGCCCACGCGGCCCCAGATCATGAAGTAGCCGAGCACCGCCGCCGCCAGCGCGGCCAGGCCGAGCGCCAGCGCCAGCGCGAGGAAGGTGGTGCCCGACTCGCCGCCCAGGTTGGTGGCCAGCACGCCGTAGCCGTAGCCGGCCACGCCGAAGAAGAAGGTCTGGCCGAAGGACAGCATGCCGCCGTAGCCCCAGACCAGGCACAGGCCCATGGCCATGAAGGTCCAGGTCAGCAGATAGGCCATGTTGCCGACGTCGTAGGAATCGGCGACGGCCGGGTATGCGAGCACCAGGACCAGCACGGCGAGGAAGGGAAGCCAGAAGACGCGGCTGGCGCCCAGCGTCTGCGGCCCGTTGATGAGTTGGAACATGCGAGAAGGACTCCGTGCAGGGGAAGACACCGTTCAGCGGGTGCGCCGGGCCAGCCAGCCCGACACCCCTTCGGGCAGGATGCGGATCACCACGATCACCGCCAGCAGCATTCCGATCTGGCCCACGATCTGGCCGCCCCAGCCGTTGAGGCCGGTGCGGATGACCGCGAGCAGGATGCCGGCCGGCGCGGTGCCCAGCAGCACGTTGGCGCCGCCCACCACCACGGTGACGAAGCTCTCGACCAGGAAGGCCGCGCCCATGGTCGGGATCAGGGTCATGGTCGGCGCATAGAGCGCGCCGCACAGCCCCGCGAGGCCGGCACCGATGCCGAAGCTCAGCGCGTACACGCGGCCCACGCGCACGCCGGTGGCCTGCGCGATCGAGGCGTTCTGCATGGTGGCGCGCGCATGCACGCCGAAGCGGGTGCGCATGAAGACCAGGTAGATGCCGCCGAGCACCGCCACCGCGGCCCCGAACAGCACCAGCCGGTAGACCGAGAAGCTGTAGCCGCCCACGCTGAAGCTGCCCTCGGGCGTGCCCACGCCCGCGAGCGTGGAGCCGAACACCAGCAGCATGCCCTGCGTGACGATCAGGCTCAGGCCGAAGGTGGCGAGCAGCGAGTCGAGCGGCCGCTTGTAGAGCTTGCGCACCAGGCTCCACTCCACGGCCATGCCGATCAGGCCGGCCGCGAGCGTGCCGCACAGCTGCGCGAGCGGCAGCGGCAGCCCGCCGTGCACCAGGCCCACGGTGACGTAGGCGCCGCACATGATGAACTCGCCGTGCGCCATGTTGATCACGCCCATCATCCCGAACACCACGGCCAGGCCGGCCGCGGAAAGGATGAGGAACGCGAACACGTCGGCGAACTGGTAGAGGAAGGAGAAGATTTCGGCGAACACCGCGGCTCCCGGTCAGTGGCTGGCTGCTGCGGACACGCTCAGGACTTCTTCGGCAGGTCCGAGGGCGTGTATTGCTTGCGGTCGTTCTTCTTCGTCAGGTCGCAGCCGATCTGGCCGAGCCAGTAGGGCTGGATGGTCGCGTAGTCCTTGAGCACCTTCACCGCATGCTTGTCGTCGACCGAGATCAGCCGCATCTGGTGCGACACGTGCTGACTCTTGGGATCGATGCAGATCTTGCCCTCGGCGGACTCGATGCAGGCGTCGCCGGTGGCGATCACCTTGCGCAGGTCGGCCAGCTTGGTCGACTTGGCCTTCTCCACCAGCGCCTTGTACATGTAGAGCGCGTTGTAGGCGTTGTAGCCCATGTCGTTGATGTAGGGCTCGTTCGGGAACTTGGCGTGCCAGCGCTTCTTGAACTCGGTGGCCGCGGGCGTGTCGATCTCCTCGAACCAGTTGGCCGTGGCATGCATGCGGTTGAGCGCGGGCGGCGCGAAGCGCTTGTGCTCGAAGCCCAGCATCACCTTCACCGACGAGCCCATCGGCAGGTTCAGCTTGGCGGCCGCGGCCTGTTCGAAGAAGGAATCCTGCGCCGCCCCCACGTTGAGCATCAAGAGCCAGTCGGGCTTGGCCTTCTGGATGTTCTGGATCGTCTGCGCGAACTGCGACACGCCCAGCGGGATGAACTCCTCGCCCACCACGGTGCCGCCCAGGTCCTTGAGGATGGTGCGGTTCCACTCGGCGGAGATCTGGCCGAAGTTGTAGTCGGCGGCCACCACGTAGACCTTCTTGCCGAAGGTCTGGACCATGTAGGGGATCAGCGTGGAGAACTGCTGCTCGGGCACCGCGCCCATGCTGATCATGTTGGCGTCGCACACGCCGCCCTCGTACTGGTTGGTATAGAAGTACGGGGTCTGCGTGCGGTCGACGATCGGGCGCACCGCCTCGCGCGAGGCCGAGGTGATGCCGCCGATCAGCAGGTCGACCTTGTCCTTGCTCAGGAGGCGCCGCGTGAACTCCTGGTAGCGCGCGTTGTCGCCCTGCGGATCGAGGTGGATCAGCTCGATCTGGCGGCCCATGATGCCGCCGGCCTTGTTGATCTCCTCCACGGCCAGCAGCGAGCCGTTGAGCTTGGGCTTGCCGAGCACGGCGAGGTCGCCCGAGACGTCTTCCATCAGGCCGATCTTCAGCGGATCGGCGGCCATCGCCGAGGTGGCCAGCGCCAGCGTGCAGCCCAGGGAGAGAAGCGCATTGCGTAGTGTCATGGTGGTGCTTTCGAGGGAAGGAGAAAAGAACGAGGGAGAACGAAGGAATGGGAAGCCCGCGGCGCTCACAGCGCGGGGTGGCGGCGGTGCCAGTCGGTGAGCTGCTGGAAGGCCGCGCCGGCGCGCACCAGCAGCGCCTCGTCGAAGTGGCGCGACACGAACTGGAAGGCCACCGGCATGCCCGCGGGCGTGAAGCCGCCGGGCAGCGTGATCGTGGGGCTGCCGGTCATGTCGAAGGGACAGGTGTAGCGCAGCATCGCGGCCATCAGCTCGGCATCGACGCCCATCTGCGCCATGCGCTCCATGGTCGGCGAAGCGATGCCCGTGGCCGGGATCAACAGCAGGTCGATGTCCTCGAACATCGCGCGCACGCGGCCGCTGAAATCGTGGCGGTGCAGCACGATCTTCTGGTAGTCGGTGCCGCTTTGCGCCAGGCCCAGCTCGATCAGGCCGGCCACGGCCGGGCCGTACATCTCCTTGCGCGCCGGATAGGTCTTCTCGTGCACCACCGCGGCCTCGATGCCGCACAGCGGGAACCAGTCGGCCAGCGCCTGCGCCGGATCGGGAAAGCGCACCTCGCGCAGTTCGCCGCCCAGCGTCTTCACCGCGGCGACGGCGGCATCGAAGACCTCGCGCGTCGGCGCGTCCACGCCCTCGGTGGCCCAGCGCAGGTCGATGCCCACGCGCAGCCCGGCCAGGCCCCGGCCGATGTCGGCCAGGTAGTCGGGCACCGGCAGCAGGCTGGCGGTGGGATCGTTCGCGTCGGCGCCCGCGATGGCGCCGAGCATCGCGCCGGCATCGGCGGCGCTGCGCGTCATCGGGCCGATGTGGTCGAGCGTGGCGGCGAGCTCGAAGGCGCCATGGCGGCTCACGCGGCCCCAGGTCGGCTTCAGGCCCGTGAGGCCGTTGGCGGCCGAGGGAAAGCGGATCGATCCTCCCGTGTCGGTGCCCAGCGAGCCGTAGCACAGGCCCGCCGCGGTGGCCACGCCCGAGCCGCTCGAGGACACGCCCGGCCAGTGCGCCGCATTCCAGGGATTGACCGGCGGCGACACGCTCGGATGGTGGTCGGCATAGGCGCTCTCGGTGAGTTGCAGCTTGCCGAGGATCGGCGCGCCGGCCTCGCGCAGCTTGCGCACCACGGTGCCGTCGACCTCGGGCACGAAGTCCTGGTAGAGCGTCATGCCCGCGGCCGTGGGCACGCCCGCGGTCCAGCACAGGTCCTTCACCGCCACCGGCACGCCGTGCAGCGGGCCGCGCGATTCGCCGCGCGCGATCTCGGCATCGGCACGCCTGGCCTCGGCCAGCGCCGAGTCGGCCATCACGCGCACATAGCTGCGCAGGCCGCCGTCGACCTGCCCGATGCGGTCGAGCTGGGCCTGCGTGACCTCGACGCTCGAGAGTTCCTTCGACTGGATCAGGCGGCCGACTTCGAGCAGTTCGAGGTAGTGCAGATCGGTGTTCGGCATGGTGTGGAGGCTCCGTTCGTTGTGGATGGAAAAGGGGTCGGCCTGTAGGAAGACGCCGACGTCGAAGGTATAGAAGCACCGCCTTCGCGGCTTGGCTCGCAGCGCCATCGCGATGTGCTGGCGCGGCCAGTCGTGGGTGGGTTGGCGCTTTCAGGCCAGCGCGGGCGCGCGGCGGTGGAAGTCGGTGGCCTGCTGGAACGCATGGCCCGCGCGCAGCAGCGCGGCCTCGGCGAAGGGTCGGCCGATCAGTTGCATGCCGATCGGCAGGCCATCGGGATCGAAGCCGCAGGGCACGTTGAGCGAGGGCAGGCCCGTGAGGCTGGCCACGCCGGTGAACTGCATGATCGCGGACAGCATGTCTTCGGGCCGGCCCGGCTCGATCTCCACGCTGGTTTCGCCGATGCGCGTGGCCGCGAAGGGCAGCGAGGGACAGACGAACACGTCGACGCGGCGGAAGGCCTCGAGGAACTCGGCGCGCAACAAGGCACGGTAGCGCTGCGCCTGCAGGTAGTGGGTGGCCAGCAGCATCTCGCCGGCCTCGAGCAGCGTGCGCACGTCGTCGCCGTAGTCGCCGGGCCGCTCGCGCAGGTTGCGCTGGTGGTAGGTGCTGGGCTCGGCCGACTCGATGGTGAGCTGGGCCGAGATGTTGCCGTGGATGTGGCCGATGTCGACCTCGACCACCTGCGCGCCGAGTTCGACGAATGCCGCGATCGCGGCCTTCACGGCGTCGTGCACCGGCGCCTGCAGGTGCTCGAAGAAATAGCCCGGCACGATGCCGATGCGCAGGTGGCGGCAGCCGCCCTCGAGGTCCTGCAGGTAGTCGTCCACCGCGCGCGGCGCGCTGGCCGCGTCCTTCGGATCGAAGCCCGCGATGGCGCCGAACATCAGCGCGCAGTCCTCCACGCTGCGGGCCATCGGGCCCACCGTGTCCATGCTCCAGGCCAGCGGGATCACGCCGTGGTTGCTGACCCGGCCATAGGTGGGCCGCAGCCCGACGATGCCGTTGATGGCCGAGGGTAGCCGGATCGAGCCGCCGGTGTCGGTGCCGATGGCGCCGAAGCACAGGCGCGCGGCCACCGCCACGGCCGAGCCGCCGCTGGAGCCGGCCGGGAAGCGATCGGTGTCCCAGGGGTTGCGCACCGCGCCGTAGTGCGGGTTGGCCGAGGTGCCGCCCCAGGCGAACTCGTGCATGTTGGTCTTGCCGATGAACAGCGCGCCGGCCTGGCGCAACCGTGTGGCGACAGTGGCGTCGGCCTCGGGCACCCAGTCGGCCAGCAGCTTGCTGCCGGCCGTGGTGCGGCTGCCGCGCAGCGCGACGTTGTCCTTGAGCGCCAGCGGCACGCCGTGCAGCGGTCCGAGCTCGTGGCCCGCGGCCGACAGCATCTCGGCCGCGCGCGCGACCTGCAGCGCCTGTTCCTCGAACACGGTGATGAAGGACCTGAGAACGCCGTCGTGGGCGCGGATGCGCGCGAGCGAGGCCTCGACCAGTTCCACGGGCGAGACCTGGCGCGCGCGCACCAGGCGCGCCGCTTCGGCGAGGCCCAAGTTCGCGATGTCGTTCATGCACCCTCCTCCGGCAGCTCGTGCGCATGCGTGAAGGCCGTGACCGGCATCAGCGCCTGCCGCGCGGGATCGCTCATCTGCGCGCTGAGCGCATGGGCGGCGGGGATCCATGCCTGTAGCACGGCATCGACCGCGGCCAGCCGCTCGGGGCTCAGTTCGAGGCCGGCGCAGCGCGCCAGCGCGGCGGTGTCGATCGCCGGCGGTGTACCGGATGGGTCGGATGGATCGGAGGGGGAGGAAGGCATCGTCGTTTCCTTGCGTGAAGCGCCCGTCGGGGGGCTGGCTTCACGATAGGCAACGACGCCGTTCGCGGCTTGGCTGCGCCTGCCATCGCGATGGGCTGGAACCGCCAGCCGCGCAGCGCCGCGCTCAGTGGCGGCGCAACAGGGTCTGCGGCGTCACGCCGTAGGCCTTCTTGAACACGCGGCAGAAATGCGAGAGATCGCTGAAGCCGTGCTGGAACGCGGCCTGCGTGACCTGCCGCACCCGGCCTTCGCTGAGCGCCGCATGGCTGGCCTCGAGGCGCTGCTTCCACAGGTGCTGGATCGGCGTGCTGCCGTGTTCGGCGAACACGCGCGCCAGCGTGCGCGCCGACACGTGCTGCGCCGCGGCGATCTGCTCCACGTCGAGCTCGCAGTCGTCGAGGTGCGCGGCGATGTACTCGCGCGTGCGCTGGTAGAGCTGGGCATGCGAGGACAGCGCGGCCTCGGCGCCGTCGCTCTGCACCTGCAGCACGGCCGAGAGCATGTCGAGCATCGAGCCCGCGAGGCTGGCCTCCATGGCCTCGCTACCCGAGAGCTCGAGGCTCGCCGCCTCGCGGATCATGTGGCCGAGCAGCCGCGCCGTGGGATGGCCCTCGGCCAAGTGCATCGCCGTGAGGTTGTGGGCCTCGGGAAAACGGCACAGCAGTTGCCGGCGCGGAATGCGAACCAGCAGCGTGGACTCGGGCGCGAGGTCGAAGCTGAAGGGCCGCGCGGCGTCGTAGAGCACGATGTCGCCGTTGCGCTGCACCACTTCCCGCCCCGACTGCGAGAGCACGCCGTGGCCCGACACCATCAGGCTCAGCATGAAGTCCTCGTTGGGGCCGCTGCGCAAATGCTGGGCATCGCGCTCCCAGACATGGCGCGGCGAGGACATCTCGGCCAGCGCGAGCTTGCCGAGCGAGCGCAGCTTGAAGCGCGCGTTGAAATGCTGGCGGTCGGGCACCACGCTCTTGGCCGGGATCAGGTGCTGGCACACCACGTCGCTCCAGTAGGCAAAGCGCTGGGCGTCGTCGACCGTGTCGGTGGAGTAGTCGATGTGCATGCTGCGAGCGAAGGGTTGGAAACCATCTCTCGATGGCCATCGCAACGCCTCAAGCAACATCCATGCCCTTGCCGAGGCCTGCCCGCGCACTCGAGCGCGCGGGCCCCGCTTCCCTCTGAGGGCTGACCCGTAGTCGCCGCGTGTCCAGCCGCGCGCTCAGCCGCGGCCGAGCGCCTTGTCCACGCCCTTGTTGGCCAGCATGTCGGCGCGCTCGTTGCCCGGGTCGCCCGAATGGCCCTTGACCCAGCGCCACTCGATGGCGTGGCCGCCCTCCTGCACCAGCTTGTCCAGCCGCTGCCAGAGCTCGACATTCTTCACCGGCTGCTTGGTCGAGGTGAGCCAGCCCTTGGCCTTCCAGCCGCGGATCCATTCGGTGATGCCCTGGCGCACGTACTGGCTGTCGAGGTAGAGCGTGACCTTGCAGGGCCGCTTGAGCGCGCTCAGGCCTTCGATCACGGCCGTGAGCTCCATGCGGTTGTTGGTGGTGTTCAGCTCGCCGCCGAACAGCTCCTTCTCGGTGGGGCCCGACTTGAGCCAGGCGCCCCAGCCTCCGGGGCCGGGATTGCCCTTGCAGGCACCATCGGTGTAGATCACGACTTCGTTCAAGCTCTCTGTTCCTTCATTTCTTCACTGTCGATATTCATCATTCGCTCTCGGCTCGGCGTCCTTCGCGGTGCACCTTGCCCGCTATCGGCACCGGCGCCGTGGCGCGGGCGCTGGCGCGGCGCCATTCGGGGCTCAGCAAACGCATGCCGCGCACGCGCTTGACCGCCACCAGGAAGTAGGCCGCGCCGAAGATCGGCCACCAGCGCTCGCCGGCCACGTCCATCCAGCGGCTGCGCTCGAGCCAGGCCTCGCTGCGCGCGGACGGCCGGTAGACGCCGAAGCGGCCCGACTCGACCTCGAAGCTCAAGAGGCGCAGCCAGTCGCGCATGCGCCAGTAGCCGATCAACTCGCCGCCCTCGGGCAGGAAGAGTTCGCCGAAGCCCAGGCGCCGGTACAGGTGCGCGCGGCGCTGCCGCATGCCCCAGAGGCTGGTCGGGTTGAGCCCGCAGATCACCACCCGGCCCTCGGGCACCAGCACCCGCTCGACCTCGCGCAGCGTGGCGTGCGGATCGGGGCTGAGCTCGAGCGCATGCGGCAGCACCACCAGGTCGAGGCTGTTGGCCGCGAACGGCAGCGCCGCGAAATCGGTCAGCAGCACGGCCTGCGGCGCATGCGCCAGGTGCGCCGGATCGTCGAGCGCGAGCCAGCGATGCGGCATGCGGTTGGCGCGCAGGCCCTCGACCTGGGCGGCCCCGAGCTGCAGCGCGTGGTAGCCGAACACGTCGGCCACGGCCTGGTCGAACTGGGCTTGTTCCCAGGCGAGAAGGTAGCGTCCGGGGGGGGTCGCGAACCACTCCTGCAAACCTATAATTTGACCGCTCATGACCCTCGTTCCGCTGCCCGCCTTCGCCGACAACTACATCTGGATGCTGCAGGACGGGTCCAACGCGATCGTGGTGGACCCGGGCGATGCCCGGCCGGTGCTCGACGCACTGGCAAGCGGCAAGCTGCAACTGGCCGCGATTCTAGTCACGCACCATCACGCCGATCACACGGGCGGCGTGGCCGAACTGCGCGCCGCCACCGGCGCCGCCGTGGGGGGCCGAGGCACGAGCGCATCCCCGAGCCCTACGCGCCGCTGGTGCAGGGCGACCATGCAGACGCGCTGGGCCTGCGCTTCGAAGTGATCGACGTGCCGGGCCACACGGCCGGCCACATCGCCTACTTCCTGCCAGCCGCCGAGGGCCGCGCGCCGCTGCTGTTCTGCGGCGACACCCTGTTCTCCGGCGGCTGCGGCCGCCTGTTCGAGGGCACGCCCGCGCAGATGCTGGCCTCGCTCGACGCGCTCGCCGCGCTGCCCGGCGACACCCGCGTATGCTGCGCCCACGAATACACACTTTCTAACCTGCGCTTCGCCCAGGCGGTGGAACCCGGCAACACCGACCTGACTCAGTACCGGGCGCGTTGCGAAAGCCTGCGCGCCCAGGGCGAGCCCACGCTGCCGTCGCAGCTGGCCCTCGAACGCCGGATCAACCCCTTTCTTCGCAGCCGCGAAGCCACTGTCCTTCGAGCGGTGCGCGCGCATGCCGAGCTGTCCCCCGAAGCGGGCGAAGCCGACGTGTTCGCCGCGCTGCGCCAATGGAAAAACGACTTCCGATGAAACTCACCGCTGCCGCCTGCCTTGCAGGCATCCTGTTGCTCGCCGGCTGCGCGGGCACCGGCACCCCCTCTTCCTCGTCTTCCTCCCCTTCCCCCTCCTTCCCCCCACCGCCGGCGGCACCGGCTCCCTCGCCGCCGGCCGCGCCGCGCCCATCTACCCGAGCGGCCAGCTCGCCCCCATCGCCAGCAGCGAGGCGCGCTCGCAGAGCGTGGTCACGCTGGCCCCGCCGGCCGACATGTGGGACCGCATCCGCCGCGGCTTCAAGATGCCCGACCTCGACAGCGACCTGGTGCGCGATCGCGAGCAGTGGTATGCGAGCCGGCCCGACTACATCCAGCGCATGACCGAGCGCTCGAACAAGTACATCTTCCACATCGTCGAGGAACTCGAGCGGCGCAACATGCCCACCGAGCTGGCGCTGCTGCCCTACATCGAGAGCGCCTTCAATCCGCAGGCCGTGTCGAGCGCGCGCGCGGCCGGCATGTGGCAGTTCATGCCGGCCACCGGCACCGACTTCGACCTCAAGCAGAACATCTTCCGCGACGACCGCCGCGACGTGGGTGGCCTCCACGCGCGCCGCGCTCGACTACCTGCAGAAGCTCTACAACATGTTCGGCGACTGGCAGCTCGCGCTGGCCGCCTACAACTGGGGCGAAGGCAGCGTGAGCCGCGCCATCGCCAAGAACCAGCGCCTGGGCCTGCCCACCACCTACAGCGACCTCACGATGCCGGCCGAGACCCGCATGTACGTGCCCAAGCTGCAGGCGGTGAAGAACATCGTCGCCAACCCGCAGGCCTTCAACGCCGAGCTGCCGGTGATCGCGAACCACCCCTACTTCCAGACCGTGCCGCTCACGCGCGACCTCGACGTGGAACTGGCCGCCAAGCTCGCCGACGTGCGCATCGAGGACTTCCGCGCGCTCAACCCGGCCGCCCACAAGCCGGTGCTGATCGCCGCCGGCACCTCCGAGATCCTGCTGCCCTGGGACAACGCCGCCGTGTTCCAGCGCAACTTCGACGCCTACACGCAGGGCCAGTACGCGAGCTGGACCGCCTGGGTCGTGCCCACCACCATGACCGTGGCCGACGCCGCCCAGCGCGCCGGCATGAGCGAGTCGGACCTGCGCGCGCTCAACAACGTGCCGCCGCGCATGCTGATCAAGGCCGGCTCCACGCTGATCGTGCCGCGCGGCGCGCGCGTCAAGGAAGACGTGGCGGCGGTGGTGGCCGACAGCGGCCACCTGAGCTTCCAGCCCGAGATCGTCACGCGCCGCACCACCGTCAAGGCCGGCCGCAGCGACAACGTGGCGAGCATCGCGCGCCGCTACAACCTCAAGCCCGCGAACGTCGCCGAGTGGAACGACGTCAAGCCCAACCATGCCTTCAAGCGCGGCATCAGCGTGGTGGTCTACCTGCCGGTGCGTGCCGCCCCGGCCGCGCGCGTCGGCTCGGGTGCCGGTCCCCGCGGCGCGCAGCAACGCGCGCGGCCGCCCGGTGGTCCAGGTCAAGCGCGGCAGCAACGTGAGCAAGGTGCCGGCCAGCGCGCCGAGCAAGCAGGTGGTGCGCGAGAAGCGCGGCGGCACGCCCTCGAAAAAGAAGCGCTGAAGCGGCGGCAAGACCGGCGCATCGCCTTTCGCGGCGCCGGTCATGGATAACTAGATCAGGAGGGCCACGACATGGCAGTGGAAGGAAGCGCGGGCGATCTCGTCAAGGTCGTCACGCTGTTGGGGGCCGCGGTGGTCGCGGTGCCGCTGTTCAAGCGCATCGGGCTCGGCTCGGTGCTGGGCTACCTGGCCGCGGGTCTGGCCATCGGCCCGTTCGGCTTCGGCCTCTTCACCGATCCCCAGACCATCCTGCACACGGCCGAGCTCGGCGTCGTGATGTTCCTGTTCGTGATCGGCCTCGAGATGCGGCCCTCGCACCTGTGGAGCATGCGGCGCGACATCTTCGGCCTCGGCAGCCTGCAGGTGGTGGTCTGTGGCCTGCTGCTGACCGGCGTGGGCATGGCCTTCGGCTTCCCGCTCGCCGTGTCCTTCGTCTGCGCGATGGGCTTCGTGCTGACCTCCACCGCCATCGTGATGCAGTTGCTCGGCGAACGCGGCGACATCGCGGCGCCGCGCGGCCAGAAGATCGTCGCCGTGCTGCTGTTCGAGGACCTGCTGATCGTGCCGCTGCTGGCCATCGTGGCCTTCATCGCGCCGGCCGACGCCACGCAGCACGCGGTCGAGGCCGGCTCGCGCTGGGTCGGCGTGGGCATCGCGCTGGCCGCGCTCGCGGCGCTGGTGGCGGCCGGCATCTGGCTCTTGAACCCGCTGTTCCGCGTGCTCGCCAACTCGAAGGCGCGCGAGGTCATGACCGCCGCCGCGCTGCTGGTGGTGCTGGGCGCCGCGCTGCTGATGCAACTCGGTGGCCTTTCGATGGCCATGGGCGCCTTCATCGCGGGCGTGCTGCTGTCCGAGTCCACCTTCCGCCACCAGCTCGAGGCCGACATCGAGCCCTTCCGCGGCCTCCTGCTCGGGCTGTTCTTCATCGGCGTGGGCATGTCGCTCGACCTCGCGGTGGTGGCGCGCAACTGGCAGCTGATCCTGGCCGGGGTGCTCTCGATGATGGTCGTGAAGTCGCTGTGCATCTACGTGGTGGCGCGGCTCGCGAAGAGCTCGCGCGCCGACGCGCTCGACCGCGCGGTGCTGATGGCCCAGGGCGGCGAGTTCGCGTTCGTGCTGTTCTCCTCCGCGCTCGCCGCGGGCGTCATCAGCCCGGTGGTCAACGCCAACATGACGGCGGTGGTGGTGCTCTCGATGGCACTCACGCCGCTGGTGGTGCTCGCGCACCGCCGCTTCGCGCCGGCCGCGGCCGCGTCGATGGACGGCATCGACAAGGCCGAGGACCTGGTCGGCAATGTGCTGCTGATCGGCTTCGGCCGCTTCGGCCAGATCGCGGTGCAGGGCGCGCTGGCGCGCGGCGCCTCGATCTCGATCATCGACACCGACACCGAGGCGATCCGCGTCGCCGCCCTGTTCGGTTTCAAGGTCTACTACGGCGACGGCTCGCGCGCCGACGTGCTGCATGCCGCCGGCGCCCACGGCGCGCGCGTCATCATGGTGTGCGTGAACGACAAGGCCGCGACCACGCGCATCGTCGAGCTGCTCAAGGCCGAGTTCCCGCATGCGCAGCTGCTGGTGCGCGCCTACGACCGCGAGCACATGCTCGAGATCGGCAAGCTCAACGTCGACTTCCAGATCCGCGAGACCTTCGAATCGGCCATGGCCTTCGGCCGCCAGGGCGTGCTGGCGCTCGGTGCCTCCGACACCGAGGCCGACGAGGTGATCGACGAACTGCGGCGGCGCGACGCGGAGCGCGTGGTGCTCGAGATGGCCGGCGGCATCTTCGCGGGCCGCGCGCTGGTGCAGGTCAACGCCGAGGCGCACGGCAAGAACGCCTGAGGGCGTCCGCACACGGCCGCGCGGCTTAGAGCTTCTCGGTCTCGCCGCTGCGCGGCTGCCACTTCATGAGCCGCTTCTCGATCAGGCCCACCAGCGCGTCGAGCGCGAGCGCGAAGGCCGTCAGCACCACGATGCCCGCGAACACGGTGTTGACGTCGAAGGTGCCCTCGGCCTGCAGGATCAGGTAGCCGACGCCGCGCGCCGAGCCCAGGTACTCGCCCACCACCGCGCCCACGAAGGCCAGGCCCACCGAGGTGTGCAGGCTCGAGAACACCCAGCTGGTGGCGCTCGGCAGGTAGACGGTGCGCAGCAGCTGGCGCTGGTTGGCGCCCAGCATGCGCGCATTGGCCAGCACCACCGGGCTCACCTCGCGCACGCCCTGGTAGACGTTGAAGAACACGATGAAGAACACCAGCGTGACCGCCAGCGCCACCTTGCTCCAGATGCCGAGGCCGAACCACAGCGCGAAGATCGGCGCCAGGATCACGCGCGGCATCGAGTTGGCGGCCTTGATGTAGGGATCGAGGATCAGGCTCGCGGTGGGCGCGAGCGCGAGCCACAGGCCGCAGCCCAGGCCCAGCACGGTGCCGATGCCGAAGGCCAGCACGGTTTCGAGCAGCGTGGTGCCCAGGTGCAGGTAGATGTCGGCATTGCCCTTGAGCCCGTCGGGGAACAGCGGGTTCGCCGGCACCTCGAAGGGCAGGAACCAGCTCCAGATGCGACCGGCCACCTGGATCGGCTCGCCGAGGAAGAAGGCCACCTGCTGGTTGCGCGAGGCCAGGTGCCAGCCCACCAGGATCACGACCAGCAGCACCAGCTGCCAGAAGCGCGCATTGCGTTCGTTGAGGGCCAGGCGCGACATCATGCGGCCTTCTTCAGTTGCTGCGCGTAGCCCTTGAGCACCTCGTCGCGCAGCACTTCCCAGATCTGGGTGTGCAGCTCGACGAAGCGCGGCTGGGTGCGCACCTCGGCCACGTCGCGCGGACGCGGCAGGTCGATCTCGAACTCGCCGATCGGATGGGTGGCCGGCCCGGCCGAGAGCACCACCACGCGGTCGCTCATCGCGATCGCCTCGTCGAGGTCATGGGTGATGAACAGCACGGCCTTCTTCTTCGCGCTCCACAGGTCGAGCACCTCGTTCTCCATCAGCTGGCGGGTCTGGATGTCGAGCGCGCTGAAGGGCTCGTCCATCAGGATGATGTCGGGGTCGAGCACCAGCGTCTGCGCCAGCGCCACGCGCTTGCGCATGCCGCCCGAGAGCTGGTGCGGATAGCGGTCGCCGAAGCCCGAGAGGCCCACGCGCGCGAGCCAGGCCTCGGCCTCGCGGCGCGCCTGCGCATCGGGCACGCCGCGGTATTGCAGCCCGACCATCACGTTGTCGATGGCGCTGCGCCAGGGCATCAGCGCCTCGGTCTGGAACATGTAGCCCGCGCGCGCGTTGATGCCCGAAAGCGGCTGGCCGAACACCTTGACCGTGCCGGACGAAGGCTGCAGCAGCCCCGCGCCGATGTTGAGCAGGGTCGACTTGCCGCAGCCCGTGGGGCCGACCACCGACACGAACTCGCCGGCGCGCACGCGCAAGGTGGTGTCGGCCACCGCGGTGTAGCGCTGGCCGGGGTCGTCCTTCGAATGGAAGATGCAGCTGATCGAGAGGAGTTCGAGTGCGTGGTCGGACATGTCGGAACTGGATGGCTGGCGGTGCGCGTCCCCCAGAAAAAACCCGGCCGAAGCCGGGTCGCGGGACATCGAGGTCAGGCCTTGAACCTGTCCTTCGCTCGCCGTGCGAAATCGTTGGTGTAGGTTTTCGCGAGGTCGATCTTGTCGGCCTTGACGGAAGTATCGAAGCTCGCGATCGCGGCCAGCGCGGTCTTGGGCCCTTCGGACGGCACGATGCCGTCGGGCGCGATCGATTCGCGCACCTTGTCGAACGAGGCGAGGTAGAGCGCGCGGTCGCCGAGCAGGTAGGTCTCGGGCACGGTCTTGATGATGTCGCCCGGGCCCGCGGTCTGCAGCCACTTGAGGCCATGCACGATCGCGTTGGCCAGCGCCTGGCAGGTGTTGGGGTTCTTCTGCACGAAGTCGACCGGCGCGTAGAGGCAGGCGGCCGGCATCGGCCCGCCGAACACCTGCTGCGTGCCCTTGAGCGTGCGGGTGTCGCTGATGATCTTCACGTCGCCCTTCTGCTCGAGCATGGTCATCACCGGGTCGGTGTTGCTGATGGCGTCGATCTGGCCCGAGCGCAGCGCGGTGAGCGCGCCGGCGGCGACGCCCACGCCGATGTAGCTCACGTCGCTGGCCTTGAGGCCGCCGCGCGAGAGCACGAGGTTGGCCACCATGTTGGTCGACGAGCCCGGCGCCGAGACGCCGATCTTCTTGCCCTTGAGGTCGGGGATGCCGGCATAGCTCGACATGTTCTTGGTCGACACGCCCATCGCGATCTGCGGTGCGCGGCCCTGCAGCACGAAGGCCTGGAAGAACTGGTTCTTGGCCTGCAGGTTGATGGTGTGCTCGTAGGCACCCGAGCACACGTCGGCCGAGCCGCCGACCACCGCCTGCAGCGCACGCGCGCCGCCCGCGAAGTCGGAGATCTCGACGTCGAGTCCCTCGGCCTTGAAGTAGCCGAGCTGCTCGGAGATGGTGAGCGGCAGGTAGTAGAACGCCGCCTTGCCGCCGACCGCGATCGAGATCTTGGTTTTCTCCAGCTTCGGCTGCGCGAACACCCGCGGCAACGCGATGGTGGCGGCGGCGATGGCCGAGGCGGAGATGAGGGTGCGGCGGTGAAGCATGGAACGTGGCCTGCGGCGGCTTGGGGTGGCTCTGGGGTGCGTCGAAAGTGAATCGAGCTTAGGGGCGCGCGCAGGGTCGCTGCATCGGGGTCATCCCGTGCGGGTTTTCACGTAAGCATGAAGGCCTCTCACAGAGTGAAAAAGGCCGGGTTCGGTCGCGCTACTTCGCGAGGAACAGGATCGCGATGTTGACCACGAACGCGGCCGCCCAGACCGCGCTGCGCAGCGCCGGGATGCCCTTGATGTAGAGCGCGAGATAGGCCACGCGCAGCAGCACGTAGGCGATCGCGAGGCGGTCGATCCACAGCTGCGCGGCGCCGAGCTGGTGCGCGATGAGCACCGCGCCGATGAAGAAGGGCAGGCCCTCGAAGCTGTTGGCCTGCGCGGCATTGGCGCGCGCGCGCCAGCCCGCCTGCCTGGCGGCCCAGTCGCGCGGCTGCGCGTTGTCGCTGGGACGGAAGGCGCCGGCCTTGGCGATCCAGGCCGCGAGGTACGGCAGGCCGCAGGCGATGAAGACGCACCAGTGGGCGACGGTGAGCAGCGACAGGGTCATGGTGTCTCCGGAATCTCCTGGATGCGCGGCGCGGTACGGGCGCCGCGCTGCGGCGGTGGCCGCCGCGGGATCAGCGCCGGTCGACCAGCGCGTGCGCGATGGTGCCGAGGTCCACGTACTCGAGCTCGCTGCCCGCGGGCACGCCGCGCGCGAGCCGCGTGACCGTGAGGCCGCGCTGACGCAGCGCATCGCCGATGACGTGCGCCGTGGCCTCGCCCTCGGCCGTGAAGTTGGTCGCGAGGATCACCTCGGCCACGGTGCCGTCGAGCGCGCGCTCGAACAGCTTCTGCAGGCCCAGGTCCTTGGGACCGATGCCGTCGAGCGGACTGAGCTTGCCCATCAGCACGAAGTAGTAGCCGCGGAAGGCGTTGGTGCGTTCGAGCGCGGCCTGGTCGGCCGGCGTCTCGACCACGCAGAGCTTGGTCGGGTCGCGCCGCACGTCGAGGCAGACGTTGCACACCGGCATCTCGGTGAAGGTGTTGCAGCGCTCGCAATGGCGCACCTGCCCGGCCGCCTGCTGCAATGCGCGCGCGAGCAGTTGCGCGCCCTCGCGGTCGTGCTGCAGCAGGTGGAAGGCCATGCGCGAGGCCGACTTGACGCCCACGCCCGGCAGGCGGCGCAGCGCATCGACGAGCGCGTCGAGGGAACCGGCGTCGGACACGTCAGCCTTGGTGGCGCGGCGGCATCAGAACGGCAGCTTCATGCCCGGGGGCAGGCCCGGCATGCCGGCGGTCAGCTTGCCCATCTTCTGCTCGCTGGTCTCCTCGGCCTTGCGCACGGCGGCATTGAAGGCGGCGGCCACGAGGTCCTCGAGCATGTCCTTGTCGTCGGCCAGCAGGCTCGGGTCGATGGTGATGCGCTTGACGTCGTGCTTGCAGGTCATCACGACCTTGACGAGGCCGGCGCCCGATTCGCCCTCGACCTCGATGTGGGCCAGTTCTTCCTGGGCCTTCTTGAGGTTGTCCTGCATTGCCTGCGCCTGCTTCATGAGGCCGGCCAGTTGTCCTTTGTTGAACATCGTTGGTCCTGTGGATCGGTTGGGTGGATGGGGAAGGATAAGAGATGGAAGCGCGGAGGGCGGCGAAGCCTCGCCGCCGCAAGGGCCACGGCCGATTGTCGCCGCTGCGCGTGGCCCGTCCGCTCAGGCCGGTTTGAGCGAGCCCGGGACGATCCTCGCGTCGAAGTCGCGCATCAGGGCCTGGATCTCGGGATCGCTGCGGATCGCCTCCTCGGCGATGCGCTGGCGCTCGTCGGCGGCGGCCTTGTTGCGGCGCGCCGGGCTGTCGACCACGCCGCCGACCTCGATCGCGAGCTTGACCTCGTGGCCGATCGCGGCCAGCGCGGCGATCAGCTTCTCGCGGCTCGAGGGCTGGTTGAGCGACTCGCGCTCGATGCGCAGCAGCCACTGGTCGGTGTCGCGCGCCACCAGCTGCGACTGCAGCGCGAGTTCGCGCGTGAGCGCGGCGATGCTCTCGGCCGCGATCAGCTGCGTGACCGTGGCGAACCAGAAATCGCCCTCCTCGCTCGGCGGGATCGGCGCGGCGGGGGCCTGAGCGCCATCGCGCGGCGTGTCGCGCGCGCCGGGGCGGCGGCTGCACGCGCATCGGCACGGCGACCACCTGGGCGGGATCGGGTTCGGGCACGTCCTCGGGCGGACGCGCCTCGGGCCGGCGCGCGGGCTGGTCGACGACCGGCAAGCGGTGGCCCGCGGGGGCGGCGGTCGACGGTTGCGCAGGTGCGGCACTTGGCGCCGGACGCGGCACTTCGGCCGACATGCTGCGCACCGGGATCGGCCGCGGCGGCTGCACGGGGGCGGCAACGGGTGCCGGCGCCGCCGCCGGGGCTTCATTCAGAGTTTTTTTTTCCGCGGAGGCCGAGCCGGCCGCGTTCTGCGCAGGCTTGAACGCCAGCAAGCGCAGCAGCACCATCGTGAGCGCGGCGTATTCGTCGGGTGCGAGGCCGAGCTCGCCGCGGCCGTGCAGGCACAGGCTGTAGAGCAGTTGCGTTTCGTCGGCCGGCATCAGCAGCGCGAGCCGCGCGGTGTCGGCCGCATCGGGATCGGTGGCGGACGTGGCGGCCTCGGCGCGCGAAGGCACGGCCTGCAGCACCGCCATGGCCTGCAGCACCGCGGTCATCTCCTCGAGCGTGGAGGCGGCCGACATGCCGTCGATGCGCAGCGCCTCGGAGGTCTCGACCACGGTCTTGCCGTCGCCCTGCGCGAGCGCCTCGATCAGGCGGAACACATGGCCGCGGTCGACGCTGCCGAGCATCTGGCGCACGCCGGCCTCGACCAGCTCGCCGTTGCCGAAGGCGATCGCCTGGTCGGTCAGCGAGAGCGCGTCGCGCATCGAGCCGCGTGCCGCGCGCGCGAGCAGGCGCAGCGCCTGCGGCTCGGCCGGCACCTGTTCGGTCTGCAGCACCGAGGTCAGGTGCTCGAGCACCGTCTCGGGCGCCATCGGGCGCAGGTTGAACTGCAGGCAGCGCGACAGCACCGTGACCGGCACCTTCTGCGGATCGGTGGTGGCCAGCACGAACTTGAGGTACTCGGGCGGCTCCTCGAGCGTCTTCAGCATCGCGTTGAACGCGGTGTTGGTCAGCATGTGCACTTCGTCGATCATGAAGACCTTGAAGCGGCCCTGCACCGGCTTGTAGACCGCCTGCTCGAGCAGCGACTGCACCTCGTCCACGCCGCGGTTCGAGGCCGCGTCGAGCTCGGTGTAGTCGACGAAGCGGCCGGCGTCGATGTCGCGGCAGGCCTGGCACACGCCGCAGGGCGTGGCGGTGATGCCGCCCTGCCCGTCCGGGCCCTGGCAGTTGAGCGACTTGGCCAGGATGCGCGAGACGGTGGTCTTGCCCACGCCGCGCGTGCCGGTGAACAGGTAGGCGTGATGCAGGCGCTGGGTGGTGAGCGCGTTCTCGAGCGCCTGCACCACGTGCCCCTGACCGACCATCTCAGCGAAGGTTTTCGGACGGAACTTGCGGGCGAGCACGATATAGGACATTGCACCCATTCTAAAAGCCGCGAAGGGACGCTTCGGCGCCCGCCTCCTCGATGTTTCTCATCGATCGATTCACCGCCCCGGCGAAGGGGGCAACGCGAGCGAGGTTAGAATCGATCCTGACGGGCCTCCCTGCATGGTGAAGTGGCCAACCGGGTCAGGTGGGGAACCAAGCAGCCCTAACTGCGTAGTCAGTGCCAGGGGTAAGGCTCGTCAACTTCTTCAGCGCTCTCGTTCCGCCCCGGAACGGGAGCCGCGCCGAAAAATCCAAAGCCTCACGACAGCCCCAGCCGCGCGAGCACGCCACGCGCGGCCGCGACGCCGCTGGCCATCGAGGCCGTGAGCAGGTAGCCGCCGGTCGGCGCTTCCCAGTCGAGCATCTCCCCCGCGACGAACACACCGGGCAGCGCGCTCGCCATCAGTTGCGCATCGAGCGCCTCGAAGCGCACGCCGCCCGCGGTGCTGATCGCCTCGTCGACCGGGCGCGCGGCCAGCAGCCGCAACGGCACGGCCTTGATCGCTTGCGCGAGCTGCAGCGGATCGTGCATCGCCTCGCGGCTCAGCACCTCGTAGAGCACGCCGGCCTTGATGCCCTCGAGGCCGAGCCGGCTCTTGAGGTGGCTGCCGAGCGAACGCGCGCCGCGCGGATGCCTGACCGCGGCCAGCACCTGCTCGGCGCTGCGGTCGGGCAACAGGTCGAGCAGCAATGTGGCGCTGCCGTTCGCGGCGATCTCGTCGCGCAGCAGGGCCGAGACGGCATAGACGAGGCTGCCCTCGATGCCGCCCGCCGTGGCGACGAACTCGCCCTTGCGCGCGAACTGCCGGCCGCGGCTGTCGGTGAACGACACGGCCACCGACTTGAAGGGCTGGCCCGCGAAACGCTCCGAGAAATGCGCGCTCCAGCCGCTGCCGTCGAAGCCGCAGTTGGCGGGTTGCAAAGCGGCCACCGCCACGCCCTGTGCCTGCAGCCGCGGCGCCCAGGCGCCGTCGGAGCCGAGCCGCGCCCAGCTCGCGCCGCCGAGCGCGAGCACCACCGCATCGGCCGAGGCCTCGACCTCGCCCGCGGGCGTTTCGAAGCGCAATACGCCGGGCGAGACCGCGGCATCGCCGATCCAGCGATGCCGCATGTGGAACTGCACGCCGGCCTCGCGCAGCCGGTGCAGCCAGGCACGCAGCAGCGGCGCGGCCTTCATGTCGGTGGGGAACACGCGGCCCGAGCTGCCGACGAAGGTCTCGATGCCCAGGCCCGCGGCCCATTCGCGCAGCTGCGCGGGACCGAAGGCCGCGAGCATCGGCTCGAGCTCGGCGCGGCGTTCGCCGAAGCGGCCCACGAAGGCCTCGAAGGGCTCGGAGTGCGTGAGGTTGAGCCCGCCGCGACCCGCGAGCAGGAACTTGCGCCCCACCGAAGGCATGGCGTCGTAGAGGTGCACGCTCGCACCGGCCGCGGAGAGGATTTCCGCCGCCATCAGGCCGGCGGGGCCGCCGCCGATCACGGCGACGGTGGAAGAAGAAGTCATTCGAGGTTCACCAGTTCGCCCTGCCCGGTCAGGAACGCGGCGCGTACCGTGGCACCGGGATGGGCCTGCTGCACGGCCGCGCGGTAGCGCTGCATCTGTGCGATGAGCGCGGCATCGCGCTCGGGCCTTGCGGCCGATTTGTAGTCGAGGATCCACCAGGTGCCGCTGGCGCGCTCGCGCACCAGCCGGTCGATGCGCAGCGTGTCGCCTTGGTGCACCAGCGTGACCTCGTTGCCGTGCCAGTCGATGGCCTCGAGGTCCCAGGCCCAGGCACCCGCGCCGGCGCGGATGCGCGCGGCCAGCGCCGCGGCGCCGCGCGCCTGTTGCGCGTCGAGCAGGAACTCCTGCGCCGCCGCGCGCACATGGGCCGCGGCCAGGGGCTCGCCGGGCACCGACCATTCGAGCAGCCGGTGCATCGCCTGGCCGAAGGCCGCGGCGCGCGCGTCGAGGGTGGCCGCCTTCTCCTTGCGCGCGACGCGCACCGGCGGCGTCGCGGAAGCGAACGGCGGCAGCTCGTGGATCGCGAACACGGCCTGCGCCTGCGCCGCGAGCGGGGCCACCAGCGGCTCGTCGGCATCGACGGTCTCGCAGGCCTCGGCCAGCCGCGCCCACCAGCTGCCCTCGTTGGCGCGCGCGGGGCGCACCGACGACAGCACCAGCCGCGCGCGGGCGCGCGTGGTCGCGACATAGAGGCCGTTGAGTTCCTCGCGGTGGCGCGCGCGCTGCTCGTCGAGCAGCAGCGATGCCGCGCAGGCCGGCGGCGTCTTCTCGCTCGCGAGGAAGACGAAGCGCGTCGGCACGCGGTCGCCGCCCTTCCATTCGACCAGCACGCCCATGGTCTGGGCGCGCGGCGGCGGCGCGTCGCAGTCGAGCATCAGCACGGTGTCGGCCTCGAGGCCCTTGGCGCCGTGCACCGTCAGCAATTGCACCGCCTCGGGCGCGGCCACCGACGGGGCGCGCACGCCGCCGGCACGCAGCGCGCGCACCAGCGCGTAGGGCGTGACGAAGCGCGCGCCGTCGATATCGAGCGACGCGGCCAGCAGGCCCCGCAGGTTGGCCAGCGCGCCCTGGCGCAGCGCGGCGGGCACGGCCGCGCCGAACTTCGCGAGCACGTCGCCTTCATGGAAGATCGCGTCGAGCGCATCGTGCGGCGGCAGCGTGGCGAGCCAGCGCTGCCAGCGCTTGAGACGCGGCGCGGCCTCGGCCAGCGCGGCCGGCAGGTCCTCGCCGGTCTGCAGCAGCCGGAACCAGCTCCAGCCCGGCAGCGCGCGCTGGCGCAGCGCCAGTTGCACCAGATCGTCGTCGCCGATGCCGAACAGCGGCGACTTGAGCGCGCGCGCCAGCGAGAGATCGTGCGCGGGCGAGACCAGCGCATCGATCAGCGCCACCATGTCCTGCACCTCGGGCGCATCGTGCAGCTCGTTCTTCTCGGGCTGCTGCACCGGGATGTGGCGCTGGCGCAGCGCGTCCTGCATGGCGGCGAGCCGGCTGCGGCGGCGCGACAGCACCATGATCTGGCGCGGCGGCGTGCCGTCGGCGATCAGTTGCGCGATCCAGCGCGCGGCCTGCTCGCATTCCTTCTGCAGCAATTGCTCCTCGGGCAGCACGCGCGGCGTGACCAGGCTGTCGCGCCAGTGCAGCATGCCGTCGTCGGCCGGTGCCGCTTCCGCCGCGGCTTCGGCGGCATCGCGCTCGATGGCAGGCAGCTTCAGCAGCGCGCCCTCGTCGCTGCGCTCGGTGGTGTGGGCACGGAAGCCGTCGAACTCGCCGGCCTCCTGCGCGGCCAGCATCGCCTGGTTGACCAGGCCCACGACGGCGCGCGCATTGCGGTGCGTGTGGTCGCAGTTGAGCAGCTCGCCGCCGAGGCCCTCGCGCACGAACTTCTTCGCGGCGATGAAGACCTGCGGCTCGGCGCGGCGGAAGCGGTAGATGCTCTGCTTCGGATCGCCCACGACGAACACGCGCGGCGCGCTGCCGCCCGCGCCCACGTAGGCACTGAGCCAGCCATAGAGCGCCTGCCACTGCAGCGGGTTGGTGTCCTGGAACTCGTCGATCAAGAGGTGCGCGATGCGCGCATCGAGCCGCTCCTGCACCCAGCCCGACAGCGCCGACTGGCCCAGCAGCAGTTGCGCGGCCTGCTCGACGTCGTTCATGTCGACCCAGCCATGAGCGCGCTTGACGCCCGCGAAGGCGTCGATCAAAAGGCGCGTGAGCCGCGTCATGCGCTGCTGGTAGAGCCAGGCCGCGTGCTGGGCCTGCGCGGCGCACAGCAGTTGCAGTTCGGCCTCGGCCTCCTGCGCGGCCGGGTACTTCTGCAGGTTCTTGTTGAGCCGGTCTTCGGTCGCGACGAAGAAGCTCTTGCGCAGCAGCGCGAGCGCCGACGGCAGCGCGGACTCGGCCGGCTCGCCGGTGCCGAAGATGTCGACGACGGCCTCGGCCGCCTTCTGCGGCGTCTTGTTGGTCTCGCGGCCGAGCGCGGCGGCGCGGTCGAGCCAGCGCCGGCGCACGGCCTCGCCGCGCAGCGCGTCGGTGGGCGTGTCGAAGCCGGCCAGCGCCGGATGCAGGTCGGCGAAATGCCGCACCGCATCGGCCGGTTCGGCGAGCGAGAACTCCACGCGCCGCGTGAGCGCCTCGCCGAGCGCCTTGGCGGTCTGCGAGCGGCCGTAGGTGGCGACCACCGCGTAGTAGTCGGCCAGCGCGTCGGGGTCGGCGGTCACGGCCTCGAAGAAGGGGCGCCAGGTGCGCGAGCGCGCCTCGGCATCGTCTTCGAGCAGTTCGTAGTTCGACGGCAGGCCGAGCTCGCGCAGCACCGCCAGCGGCGCATTGCGCAGCAGGCCCGCGAACCAGGCGTGGAAGGTGCGGAACTGCACCGGCCGGCCGCCTTCGAGCAGGTGCCGGTACAGGCCCTTGAGGCGCGGCGCGGCGGCCAGCGCCTCGGCCGGCGGCATGCCGCGCATCACGAGTTCCTCGACCAGCTTCTCGGGCTCGCGCTCGGCGAAGGTCTCGAGCCACTGGTCGAGCCGCTCGCGCATCTCGCCGGCCGCCTTCTTGGTGAAGGTGATGGCGAGGATCTCGTGCGGCTGGCAGGCATTGGCGCCGTCGTCGAGCAGCGCGCGCACGATGCGCGACACCAGCATCCAGGTCTTGCCCGCGCCCGCGCAGGCCTCGACCGCCACCGAGCGCCGCGGATCGCAGGCAACGGTGTAGAAGGCCTCGCGCGGCACGCGCTGGCCGTTGTGTTCGTAGGCGGCGCCGTTCATGGCGTGCTCCCCTGCAGCACGGCGGCGCCGGCATCGTCGCTCCAGAAATCCTTGCGGCACAGGCCGCGCGCGGTGCAGTGCTCGCACACCGTGCCCTCGCCCAGCGGCGGCAGCGGCGTGCCGTCGGCGATGCGCCGGAAGTCGTCGAGGATGCCGGCCACCAGCGCATCGCGCGCCTGCACCACCACCGGCTGCTCCACCGTCTGCGTGCCCGAGGACTTCTCGCCCACGTTGACGTAGGCCGCGCGCAGCGTGTCGTCGGCCACCAGCGCGGCATAGAAGGCCAGCTGCGTGTCCTCGGTCGGCTCCTTCACGCGCTCCTTGGTCACGGCCGAGGACTCGGTCTTGTAGTCGATCACGAAGGGCTGGCCATCGGGCATGCGGTCGATGCGGTCGAGCCGGCCCACCAGTTGCAGCGCGCCCAGCGGCTGCTCCTTCCAGGGTTCGGACTCGACGAAGACCGCGCCCGCTGCCTCGTGGCCCGCGAGCCAGTCGAGGTAGCCGTCGCGCACCGCGGGCCAGGCCGCGGCGAAGGGCAGGAACTCCGCGTCCGACAGACCGTATTCGCGCGTGGCGCGCACGGCCGCGTCCTCGATGAAGCGCAGGCGCTCGCCGGCGTCGCGCGTGGGCGTCTGCTGCAGCGTCTCGTGGAAGTGGCCGAGCACCGCATGCAGCCAGTTGCCGAAGTCGCGCTTGTCGACCTCGGCATCGAGCTCGTCGACGCTGCGCAGGCCGAGCTGGCGCAGCGCGAAGAAGCGATAGGGACAGCGGCGCAGGTCCTCGTAGACGCTGGTCGACACGTTGCGCAGCGGCAGCAGCGCGCCCGAGGGCATCGGATAGAGGGTGGGACGCACGGGCACCTCGCGCCGCGTGCGCGGGATCGTCGGTGAACGCGAGCGCGTGGTCGAGCTCGAGGCCCTGCACCAGCGGGCTGGGCCGCACGGGCTCGCCACTGGCATCGGCGCCGCGCCACAGCAGTTCGCACCAGGGATTGCACAGGGCCGCGTTCCAGGCCGCGCGCTGCGCCGCCTCGAGCGCCTCGCGCGAAGGCAGGCCGAGCTCGAGCCGCTGCGCGGCGCTCCAGTTGCCGGGCGGCTCGGGCGATGCGGGCAGGCGGCGGTCGTCGCAGCCCGGGATCACGATCGCGCCGAAGGCCCGGCCCAGCAGCTGGTGCAGCGGCAGCACGATCACCTGCGGTATCTCGCCCATGACCGGCGGCACGAAGCTCGCGTCCTCGAGCACGTCGCGCACCCAGGCCGTGAATTCGGACAGCGTGTGACGGCCTCCAGGAAAAGCCTCGTCGTCGCCGTGCGCACCGGCATCGAGCCACAGCGCCGAGATCACCTTGCCGCCCGCGAGGTCCGCTTCGAGCGGCTCCCACTGGCCGGCTGCCTCGAGCAGCGCGCGCAGCGCACCCAGCCATTCGGCGAGCGGGCGCGCACGTGCCATCGGCGCGCGGCGGGCCTCGATCTCGTTCGTGAAGGGCATCAGCGCGACGTCCTGCGGCTTCTCGCTGCGCGCGGCCTGCGCGCACCAGGCCGACCAGTCGCGCACGCCCTCGCGCCGCAATCTCGACTCGAGTCCCTGCACCGCGAGCGCATCGCCGTCGGCGCCGCTCTTGAGCCAGTCGAGCACCTGGTCGCTGCCGGCGTCGTGCGCGCAGGCGCGCAGCGCGCTCATCAGCATGGCGGCGGCCGGCGTGGTCGAGAGCTTCCAGCCGGTCTCGTCCTGCGCCGTGACGCCCTGCCCCTTGAGCCGCGCGCCGATGCGGCGCGTGAGCGCGCGGTCGGTCGCGACCAGCGCGACCGGGCTGCGGCCCTCGGCCAGGTGGCGCAGCGCGCAGGCCGCGGCAAGCTCGGCCTCGTCCTCGGGATCGATGGCCACATGGGCCGCGGACTGCCCGCGCGGCGCGATGGCCGGCACCAGCGACAGGCGCACGGCGCGCTCGCCCCACAGGCTGCACAGGGTCTGCGTCAGCGGATCGGTCTGGAAGCCCTCGAGCACGATCAGCACGTCGATCTGCGCGCGCGCGGGCTCGCGCAGCAGCACGTCGGTGGCATAGCTCGCGTTCGCGGCCCAGGCGACCGCGATGCGGATCAGCGCGCTCTCGATGCGGAACCACTCCGATTCGCTGCCCGCATCGGCCACGCCCGCGGCGCGCTCGGCCCAGGTGCTGCCGCGTTCGTCGGGCGCGACCGCGGCCGCGAGCGGCGCGAGCTGATAGGCCAGCTCGACCACGCGGCCCGCGAGCGCGAAGCGTTCGGCGCCGAAGCCGGTCTGCGAGAGCAGGCCCTGCGCGGTCACGAGGTCGCGCGCCATGTCGAAGGCGATGTCGTAGTCCGAGGGCACGAAGCCGCCCGCGCTGCGCGCCCAGTTGCGCGTGGTCTCGAAGCGCGGCACGAAGCCCGGCGAACCGCAGCGCGCCCACATGGCCTGCGCCACGCCCATGAGCTGCGCATAGGGCACCAGCACCATCGTGCGCGCCGCATGCGCCTGGCGTTCGGCGAGCACGCGCACGATGCGCGCGACCACACCATCGGCAGGGTCGCACCACAGGGCCTGGACGGGATGGCCTTCGTTCATGTTCTGTCGCGGGGGATTCGGTGGCGGGGCGGGTCGCGACGAGGGCTCTGGCTATCGGCGCCATAGCCTTCGTGCATGCCACGTCACCCCTTGGTTTCTGTCACAATGACCCGCACTGTAGCTGCACCGAAACTCCCCGCGCACAAGGACTCCATCATGGCCAGCGAGCTGATCAAACACATCTCCGATTCCTCCTTCGAAGCCGACGTGCTCAAGTCCAGCCAGCCCGTGCTGGTCGACTACTGGGCCGAATGGTGCGGCCCCTGCAAGATGATCGCCCCGATCCTCGACGAAGTGTCGAGCGCCTACGAAGGCAAGCTGCAGATCGCCAAGCTCAACGTCGACGAGAACCGCGACATCCCCGCCAAGTTCGGCATTCGCGGCATCCCCACGCTGATGCTGTTCAAGGACGGCCAGCTCGCCGCCACCAAGGTCGGCGCCATGAGCAAAGCCCAGCTCACCGCCTTCATCGACCAGCAACTCGCCTGAGTGCTTTCTAACCGGCCAGCGCGCAACGCGTTGGCCGGCGCGTTTTTCCTGTCATAATCACCAGCAGATCGCCGGCCCTTTCAGGTAGCCGGTTCGAGTTCCCCGGTCAGTGAGGCAGTTCTCGTCTCACATCGAACCACCCCCCTGTTCTCCGTTTCCCCTCGATTGCCCCCGCAAGGGGTCGTTCCATGCACTTAAACGAACTCAAGGCACTCCACGTGTCTGAAGTCCTCAAGCAGGCCGAAGCCCTTGAGATCGAAAACGTCGGCCGCATGCGCAAGCAGGAGCTGATGTTCGCGATCATCAAGAAGCGCGCGAAGGCCGGCGAACAGGTCTTCGCCGACGGTGTGCTCGAAATCCTGCCCGACGGCTTCGGCTTCCTGCGCAGCCCGGACACCAGCTTCACCGCCAGCACCGACGACATCTACATCAGCCCGAGCCAGGTGCGCCGCTTCAACCTGCACACCGGCGACATGATCGAGGGCGAGGTGCGCATTCCGAAGGACGGCGAGCGCTACTTCGCGCTGACCAAGCTCGACGCCGTCAACGGCGGACCGCCCGAGCAGAACAAGCACAAGGTGATGTTCGAGAACCTGACGCCGCTGTTCCCCAAGGAACAGATGCGCCTCGAACGCGACGGCATCAAGGGCGAAGAGAACATCACCGGCCGCGTGATCGACATCATCGCGCCCATCGGCAAGGGCCAGCGCGCCCTGCTCGTGGCGCCGCCCAAGAGCGGCAAGACGGTGATGATGCAGCACATCGCGCACGCGATCAGCGCCAACTACCCCGAGGTCCACATGATGGTGCTGCTCGTCGACGAGCGCCCCGAAGAAGTGACCGAAATGCAGCGCACGGTGAAGGGCGAGGTCATCGCCTCCACCTTCGACGAGCCTGCTGCGCGCCACGTGCACGTGGCCGAAATGGTGATCGAGCGCGCCAAGCGCCTGGTCGAGCTCAAGAAGGACGTGGTGATCCTGCTCGACTCGATCACGCGTCTCGCACGCGCCTACAACAACGTCGTGCCCTCGTCGGGCAAGGTGCTGACCGGCGGTGTCGACGCCAACGCACTGCAGCGTCCCAAGCGCTTCCTGGGCGCGGCGCGCAATGTCGAGGAAGGCGGCTCGCTCGACCATCATCGGCACCGCGCTGATCGACACCGGCAGCCGCATGGACGAAGTGATCTTCGAAGAGTTCAAGGGCACCGGCAACTCCGAAATCCACCTCGACCGCCGCCTCTACGAGAAGCGCGTGTTCCCCTCGATCCAGCTCAACCGCAGCGGCACGCGCCGCGAGGAGCTGCTGCTCGCGCCCGAGATCCTGCAGAAGACCCGCATCCTGCGCCAGCTCATGTACAACATGGACGAGATCGAGTCGATGGAGCTGATGCTCAAGAACATGAAGGCGACGAAGACCAATGTCGAGTTCTTCGACATGATGCGTCGCGGGGGTTGAGCCGGTCTTCGACCGAAGCTCGCCTCCCAAGAAGCGCGTTGCATCGCAAGATGCAGCGCGCTTTTTTTCATGGGCGCGCGACCGGCAGCGCGCGGCCTTCCTCGGCGCTGCGCCGGCCGAGATCGAGCAGTTCCATCAGCGCCACCGCCTGCGCGGGCGGCACGGGATTCGGGCCCTGGCCGAGGATCGCGTCGCGCACGGCCGCGTAGTAGGCGACATAGTCGCCCGCGCGCGTGGGCCAGGCGCGCTTCGCCACGGTGCCGTCGGCCGCGGGCAGCACGAGTTCGCCATCGAGCGGATCGGCGCCCCACCCCACCATCGGCGGCCGCTGGCCGGCGCGCAGCGCGTCCTCCTGCGGATCGACGCCGTGCTTGACGTAGCTGCCGCGGGTGCCGTGCACGAGGTAGCGCGGCGCCGCATGGGCGGCGAGCGTGGTCGAGTGCAGCACCACGCGCAGCGGCGCATGCGGCCCCGACTCGTAGCGCAGCACCGCGTGGAAGTAGTCCTCGACCTGGGCACCGTCGCGCAGCACGGCGGTGTCGAGCTGCAGGGTGTCGGGCATGCCGAACAGTTGCACCGCCTGGTCGACCAGGTGCGCGCCCAGATCGACCCAGATGCCCGCGCCCGGCACCTTCTGCTCGCGCCAGCGCTCGCGCACCTCGGGCCGGTAGCGGTCGAAATGCGACTCGAAATAGACCGGGCGGCCCAGTTCGCCGCTGGCCAGCAGTTCCTTCAGGGTCAGGAAATCGGCGTCGTAGCGGCGGTTCTGGTAGACCGCGAGCACCAGCTTGTTGCGCTCGGACAACGCCTGGAGCTCGCGCGCCTCGGCGGCATCGAGGGTGAAGGGCTTGTCGACCACCACGTGCTTGCCGGCCAGCAATGCCGCTTTCGCGACCGGATGGTGCTGGGCATTCGGCGTGGCGACCACGACGAGGTCGATGTCCGGCCGCGCGACCAGCGCCGCCGTGTCGGGCACCACGGCCACGCCGGGCCAGTCGGCATGCACCTTGTGCGGCTGGGAACTGGCCACGGCCGCCAGTTCGAGCCCGGGCACGGCCGACAGCACGGGGGCATGGAAGGTCTGGCCGGCGAAGCCGTAGCCGACGAGGCCGGCGCGCAGGGGTCTGGAGGTCATGGGAGGGCTGGTTTCGCTGGGGACGGGCCAAAGTGGCCGCCATCGGCCCAGTATGCGATAATCGGCGGCTTCGCGAAAAGTGCGGCCGGCGTCCTGCCCGCCAGTGGCTCTCGCATCGACCCCCAAGGAAAGACCATGGCAAAAGAAGGCATCCACCCGAATTACCGCGAAGTCCTGTTCGTCGACATGTCGAACGGCTTCAAGTTCGTGACCCGTTCCTGCGTGAACACGAAGGAAACCGCCAAGGCGGACGACGGCCGCGAGCTGCCCCTGTTCAAGCTGGACACGACCAGCGAATCGCACCCGTTCTACACCGGCACCCAGAAGTCGGTCGACAACATGGGCGGTCGCGTCGAGAAGTTCCGCAACCGCTTCGGCAAGACGACCGGCGCCGCTGCCTCCAAGTAAGGCACGCACCCAGGCTCAGGCCTGGCGTCGAGGGCAGCCCGGTTTACCGCGCTGCCCTTTTTCTTTCCCCCACCCGCCGCCGCCCATCGCCCTTTGAACCAGCCCACGCCCGCGATCGTTGCCCAGAATGCCGTGCGCCGGCTGCCGCGCATCGCGCTGCTGCTGCTGTGCGCCGCCTACCTGCTGCCGGGTCTGGTCGGCCGGGGCCCGTGGAAGAGCGCCGACATCACGGCCTTCGGCTACATGGCCGAGCTGGCGCGCAGCACCGAGGGCCTCGCGCGCTGGTTCGATCCGCGCCTGCTGGGCATTGCGCCCGAAACGCCCGCGCTGGTGCCGTACTGGATCGGCGCGCTGGCGATCAAGATCGCACCTGCCTGGCTGCATCCCGACTTCGCGGTGCGCATCGTGTTCGCGCTGCTGCTGTGGGGCACCTTCACCGCGACCTGGTACGCGGTCTATTACCTGGCGCGCACCGCGCGCGCCCAGCCCGTGGCCTTCGCCTTCGGCGGCGAGGCGCGGCCGACCGACTACGCGCGCGCCATGGCCGACGGCGCCCTGCTCGCGCTGATCGCCTGCCTGGGCCTGGCCCAGCTCGGCCATGAAACCACGCCCGCGCTGGCCCAGCTCTACTTCGCCTCGCACCTGTTCTACGGCGTGGCGGCCCTGCCCTACCGGCGCGCCGGCCGGTCATCGCGCTGGTGGTCGGCACGCTGGGCATGACGCTCAGCGGCGGCCCGACCGTCGGCCTGGCCCTGGCCACGGGCAGCGTGCTGTTCATCGCCTACGAGCGCCGCCGCATGCGCCGCGCCGCCGAGCCCGCGAGCACCGGCTGGTCGGGCATGGGCGAGGACGAAGGCCCGGGCTACACGCGCGGCGCGCTGTTGACCATGGCCGGCGTGACGCTGCTGGCCGCGGCGCTCGCGATCGGCCTCGGCCTGCTGCAGTGGAAGATCGACCTGCCCGGCGCCCATCCCGGCACCTCGGTCGCGGGCGACATCCGCAGCCAGGCCCGGCTGCTGCTGTGGTTCACCTGGCCGGCCTGGCCGCTCGCGCTGTGGACGCTGTGGCGCTGGCGCCGCCAGCTCGCGGCGCGCCACGTGGCGCTGCCGTTCTGGTTCGCGCTGGTGCCGCTGGCCGCCACCTGGACCACCGACTACTCCGACCGCTCGCTGATGCTGGCGCTGCCGGCGATGGCCACGCTCGCGGCCTTCGCGCTGCCGACCTTCCGGCGCAGCGTGGCGGCGCTGGTCGACTGGTTCACCCTGCTCTTCTTCAGCGGCCTCGCGCTGCTGGGCTGGATCTACTGGATCGCGATGCAGACCGGCTACCCGCCCAAGCCCGCGGCCAGCGTGGCGCGGCTGGTGCCGGGCTTCGTGCCCGAGTTCTCGCCGATCGCCTTCGTGCTCGCGCTCGCCGCCACCATCGCCTGGTGCTGGCTGGTGCGCTGGCGCACCGGCCGCCACCGCGCGGCACTCTGGAAGACGCTGGTGCTGCCGGCCGGCGGTACCGCGCTGTGCTGGATGCTGCTGATGACGCTGTGGCTGCCGCCGATCGACTACGCGCGCAGCTACGCGCCGCAGGTGCGCGCGGTGACCGAGCGCGTGGGCCATCCCAAGTGCGTGGCCGAGCTGGCGTTCAGCCGCGCCCACATCGCGGCGCTGCAGTACCACGGCCGCTTCGACCTGCAGCCGCTGCTGCTGGGCACCGACTGCCCGTGGCTGCTGGTGGCCCCGGAGACCATCGAGCGGCTGCACACCATCATCTCGCTCGACCAATGGCGCTTCGCTGGGACCCTGCGCCGCCCCAGCAGTCCCTCCGACGACCTGCTGCTGTACGAGAAGATCGCGCCGCGGTGAGGGGCGAACGCGGACTGATCGCCCGCCACGCGGGCACGGTGCTGGTCGGCCAGCTGGCCGTGATGGCCTTCGGCGTGACCGACACCATCGTGGCCGGCCGCTATTCCGAGGACGCGCTGGCCGCCCTGTCGGTCGGCGCCGCCATCTTCGTCAGCGTCTACGTCTCGCTCATGGGCGTGCTGCAGGCCCTGCTGCCGGTGTGGGCCGAGCTGCACGGCGGCGGCCGCGGCGCCGAGGTGGGCCGCTCGGTGCGGCAGTCGCTCTACCTCGCGGGACTGGCGATCGTGGTGGGCATGGCGCTGCTGCTGCTGCCGGGCCCGGCGCTGCAATGGACCCAGGTGCCGCCCGCGATGCGCGGCGAGGTCGAGGCCTACCTGATGGTGCTGGCTTTCGGGCTTGCACCCGCGCTGCTGTTCCGCCTCTTCAGCACGCTGAGCCAGAGCCTGGGCAAGCCCCAGCTCGTGACCTGGCTGCAGCTGGGCTCGCTGGCGATCAAGCTGCCGCTGTCGGTCTGGTTCCACCTTCGGCGGCGCGGGCCTGCCGGCCATGGGCCTGGTCGGCTGCGGCTGGGCCACGCTGGTCGTCAACTGGGCGATGCTCGGCTGCGCCGTGTGGCTGCTGCGCGCCAGTCCGTTCTACCGCGGCTACCGGCTCTGGCAGGCGATCGAGAAGCCCGACTGGGCGCAGATCGGCCAGTTCGCGCGCCTGGGCGTGCCGGCCGGCCTCGCGGTGCTGGTCGAGGTCACCTCGTTCACGCTGATGGCGCTGTTCATCGCACGCCTGGGCACCACCGGCGGCCGCCGCGCACCAGATCGCCGCCAACCTGCTGGCCGTGGCCTACATGGTGCCACTGTCGCTCGCGATCGCCACCAGCGCGCGCGTGAGCTTCTGGCTCGGCGCCGGCGATCCGGTGCTGGCGCGGCGCGCCTGCCGCACCGGCTTCGAGCTGACGGTGCTGTGCGCGCTGCTGTTCGCGCTCGCCATGTGGGGGCTGCGTTTCCAGCTCGCGGCCGTGTACTCGGACAAGCCGGCCGTGATCGCGCTCGCGGGCGCGCTGCTGCTCGTGGTGGCGCTCTACCACTTCGCCGATGCGCTGCAGACGCTCTGCGTGTTCGTGCTGCGCTGCTACCGCGTCACGCTCGCGCCGCTGGCGATCTACTGCACGCTGCTGTGGGTCGTGGGCCTGGGCGGCAGCTACCTGCTGGCCTACCGCGGGCTCGGCCCCTGGCCGGCCATGCAGTCGCCGCTGGCGTTCTGGATCATGGGCGCCGCGGCGCTGGCCGTCACGGCGCTGCTGTTCGGCGCGTTGCTGCGCTGGACCATGGCGCACCGCGTGCGCGGCTGAGCGGCTGAACGGTGAAAGCGCCGCGGCCGTTCAGGCCGGCTGCCGCGCCATCACCCGCGCCTCGCGCACGCGCGTGGCCGGGAACAGCAGCGTGAAGCGCGACCCCTTGCCCACCGTGCTCTCGATGCGCAACTCCGCGCCGTGGCGCTGGGCGATGTGCTTCACGATCGCCAACCCGAGCCCGGTGCCGCCGGTCTCGCGCGAGCGGCTGCGGTCGATGCGGTAGAAGCGCTCGGTCAGCCGCGGGATATGCTCGGCCGCGATGCCCGGGCCGGTGTCCTTCACCGCGTACTCGCCGCGGCCGTCGGGCAGCACGCGCCAGCTCACCGCCACCTCGCCGCCGCCGGGCGTGTAGCGGATCGCGTTGCTCAGCAGGTTCGACATCGCGCTCTGCAGCTCGGTGGCCGCGCCCGACACTTCCGAATCGGCATCGATGGCGAACGACAGCTTGTGGCCCAGCTGCGGCGAGAGCCGGCCCGACAGGCCGCGGCCCTCGTCCTCGCACTGCGCGAGCAAGGCGCGGATGCGCGTCCACTGGGTGCCGCCCGGGGCGGCGCTGCCCTCGAGCCGCGACAGGGTCAGCAGGTCGTTGACCAGCGTCTCCATGCGATGCGACTGCTGTCCCATCAGGCCGAGGTAGCGCGCGCGTTCGTCGGCATCGAGCGGCAGGTTCTGCAGCGTCTCGACGAAACCGGCCAGCACCGTGAGCGGCGTGCGGATCTCGTGCCGAGACGTTGGCGACGAAGTCGCGCCGCATCGCCTCGGCCTGCTCGAGCGCGGTGATGTCGCGCGTGAGCAGCATGCGGCGGTTGCCCGCGTAGGGATGCACCTGCACCGACAGCCGCACCGGGTGGCTGCGCTGGGCGCCCAGGCCGTGGCCGTCGATGACGACGTCGCGGCTGTAGTTCCACGACGCGAGGTAGGCCACGAACGCCGGATCGCGCACGAGGTTGGCCAGGTGCTGCAGCAGGTCGCGCTCGGCATCGATGCCGAACTGCGCCGCCGCGGTCTGGTTGCACCACTCGATGCGGCCCTGCTCGTCGAGCAGCACCACGCCGTTGGGCGAGGCCTGGATCGCGGCCAGGAACTCATGCAGCCGGTCCTCGGCCTGACGGATCTGCTGCTCGCGGTCGCGCAGCAGCTTGCGGATGCGCTCGGCCAGCTCGCCCCACATGCCGACGCCGCGGCTGGGCAGGCCCACCGCGTCGTTGCGCAGGATCAGCAGCAGCCGCTTGGCGCGCCAGGCATCGAAGCCCAGCCAGACCACCGCGCCGGCCCAGGCGCCGAGCCAGCCGAGTTTCCAGCCGAAAAAGGCTGTAACGCCCGCTCCGCCAAGGAGAGACGCTATTAAAAATGTAGCGATGCGAAACGGCATGGCGGGCGATTATCCGCGCCCGCGGGCGGAGACGCTCACGGCGGTCAAACGGTGGCTTGGGCCGTCAGGCGGTAGCCGGCGCCGCGCACCGTCTCGACCATCGGCGAGGCCGCGCCCAGCGATTCGCGCAGGCGCTTGACGTGCACGTCGACCGTGCGCTCCTCGATGTAGACGTGGTCGCCCCACACCTTGTCGAGCAGCTGGGCCCGGCTGTGGACGCGCTCGGCGTGCTGCATCAGGTAGGCCAGCAGCTTGAACTCGGTCGGACCAACCTTCAGCGCATTGCCCTGCCAGGTCACGCGGTGGGTGGCGGTGTCGAGCGCGAGCTCGCCGATCTCGACGCGCTCGGTCACCACCTCGGGCGCGCGGCGGCGCAGCACGGCGCGGATGCGCGCCAGCATCTCCTGGGTGGAGAACGGCTTGGTGATGTAGTCGTCGGCACCGGCATCGAGGCCGGCCACCTTGTCGGGCTCGTCGCCGCGCGCGGTCAGCATCAGGATCGGGACGGCCTTGGTACGGGGGTCCTTGCGCCACTGGCGCGCGAGCTGCAGGCCGCTCTGGCCCGGCAGCATCCAGTCGAGCAGGATCAGGTCCGGCAGGAAGGCATCGATCTCGCGCTGGGCCGCCGCGCCATCCTCCGACCAGATCGGCTCGAAGCCGTTGTGGCGGAGGTTGACGGCGATCAGCTCGGCGATCGAGGACTCGTCTTCGACGATCAGGACTCGGGGTTTTTTCATGCTTTCTTGGGAGTCTTGCCGCAGTCGTACTGGCCGTTACTGCAGCGCCGACTCGATTTCCTGCATCGAAGTGTGCCGCACATCGGCACCCTTGACGATGTAGATGATGAACTCGGCGATGTTCTTGGCGTGGTCGCCGATGCGCTCGATGGCCTTGGCCAGGAACAGCAGGTCGAGGCTGGCGGAGATGGTGCGCGGGTCTTCCATCATGTAGGTGACCAGCTTGCGCACGAAGCCGTCGAACTCCTTGTCGATCAGGTCGTCGTCCTTGAGGATCGACAGCGCCGCGGCGGTGTCGAGGCGCGCGAACGCGTCGAGCGCGGTGCGCAGCAGGTTCGACGCCAGGTCGGCCGCGATGCGCAGCTCGGTGGTCGGCAGCATGCGCGAAGCGCCGCTCTCGATGATCGACTTGACCATGCGCGCGATCTTGTTGGCCTCGTCGCCCACGCGCTCGAGGTTGGCGGTGGTCTTCGAGATCGCGATCAGAAGGCGCAGGTCGCGCGCGGTCGGCTGGCGACGCGCGATGATCGACGACAGCTCGCGGTCGATCTCGATCTCCATCGCATTCACGCGATGCTCGGTCTCCATCACGCGGTCGGCCGCGTCCGAATCGAACTGCAGCAGCGCGTAGATCGCCTGGTGGATCTGCGACTCGACCATGCCGCCGAGTTCCATCACGCGCGACGAGACGCCGTTGAGTTCGCTGTCGAACTGGCTGGAGAGGTGTTTTTTCAGTCATGGTGTCGTCCTCTTTGCGTTGTTGCATCAGCCGAAGCGGCCGGTGATGTAGTCCTCGGTCTCCTTGCGCTGCGGCTTGAAGAACATCTGCTCGGTGGCGCCGAACTCGATCAGGTCGCCCAGGTACATGTAGGCGGTGTAGTCGCTGCAGCGGGCGGCCTGCTGCATGTTGTGGGTCACGATGACCACCGTGTATTCGTTCTTCAGCTCGGCGATCAGTTCCTCGATCTTGGCGGTCGAGATCGGGTCCAGGGCCGAGCAGGGTTCGTCGAGCAGCAGCACTTCGGCTTGATCGCAATGCCGCGCGCGATGCACAGGCGCTGTTGCTGGCCGCCCCGAGAGGCCCGAGCCGCTCTGCTGCAGCTTGTCGCGCACTTCGGTCCACAGGGCCGCCTTCTTCAGCGCCCATTCGACGCGGTCGTCCATGTCGCTGGCCGAGAGGTTCTCGAACAGCTTCACGCCGAAGGCGATGTTGTCGTAGATCGACATCGGGAACGGCGTCGGCTTCTGGAACACCATGCCGACCTTGGCGCGGATCAGCGCCACGTCCTGCTTGCTGGTCAGCAGGTTCTCGCCGTCGAGCTCGATGGCGCCTTCGGCGCGCTGCTCGGGATAGAGCTCGAACATGCGGTTGAAGGTGCGCAGCAAGGTCGACTTGCCGCAGCCCGAGGGGCCGATGAAGGCCGTGACCTTGTTCTCGGGGATCTCGAGGTTGATGCCCTTGAGCGCGTGGAACTTGCCGTAGTAGAAGTTCAGGTTCTTGACCGAGATCTTCGCGGGCGATGCGGCGACGGTGGGAGCGGTGATGGGTGCCATGTTGCGTTTCTCTTGTTCGTTCTGTGCTGTGTGCATGAAAGCCGCGTCGGCTTCAGTGCTTGGAGCGCGTGAGGACCCGCGCCAGGATGTTGAGGGCGAGCACCGCGACGGTGATCAGGAACACGCCGGCCCAGGCGAGCTGTTGCCAGTTCTCGTAGGGGCTCATGGCGAACTTGAAGATCGTCACCGGCAGGCTGGCCATCGGCTGCGTCACGTCGGCGGTCCAGAACTGGTTGTTCAGCGCGGTGAACAGCAGCGGCGCGGTCTCGCCGGCGATGCGGGCCACGGCCAGCAGGATGCCGGTCACGACACCGGCGCGCGCGGCGCGCAGCGTGATGCTCAGGATCACCTTCCACTTCGGCGTGCCGAGGGCGTAGGCGGCTTCGCGCAGGCCCGGGGGCACCAGCTGCAGCATGTTCTCGGTGGTGCGGATCACGACCGGGATCACGATCAGCGCGAGCGACAGCGCACCGGCCAGGCCCGAGAAGTTCTTGAAGTAGGCCACGACCACCGCGTAGACGAACAGGCCGATGACGATCGACGGCGCCGACAGCAGGATGTCGTTGACGAAGCGCGTGACCGAGGACAGCATGCCCTTGGGGTTGTATTCGGCCAGGTAGATGCCGGCCATGATGCCGATCGGCGTGCCGACGAAGGTCGCCAGCAGCACCATCACGAAGGAGCCGAAGATCGCGTTCAGGATGCCGCCCGCTTCGTTCGGCGGCGGGGTCATCTCGGTGAAGGCCGCGATCGACAGGCCGCCGATGCCGAGGCGCAGGGTCTCCCAGAGGATCCAGACGAGCCAGAACACGCCGAACACCATCGCGGCGAGCGACAGCGTGAGGGCGATCTTGTTGACGCGGTTGCGCGAGGCGAAGCGGGCCTGGCGGGTTTCGGCCAGGGTCTTGGCGTTGATGAGGGATTGGCTTGTGCTCACGACTTCTTTCCTTCGCTCTTCTTCATCTGCGCCAGCAGCACCTTCGACAGCGACAGCACGACGAAGGTGATGAAGAACAGCACGAGGCCCAGGTACATCAGCGCGGCCTGGTGCAGGCCGGCACCGGCTTCGGCGAACTCGTTGGCGAGCGCCGAGGTGATGCTGTTGGCCGCCTCGAACACCGACAGCGAGTTCAGCTGGTTCATGTTGCCGATCACGAAGGTGACGGCCATGGTCTCGCCGAGCGCGCGGCCCAGGCCGAGCATGATGCCGCCGACGACGCCGGCCTTGGTGTAGGGCAGCACGACCTTGGAGACGACCTCCCAGGTGGTGGAACCGAGGCCGTAGGCCGATTCCTTGAGCAGCGGGGGCGTGACCTCGAACACGTCGCGCATCACCGAGGCGATGAACGGGATGATCATGATCGCGAGGATGATGCCGGCCGAGAGGATGCCGATGCCCACCGGGGGACCGGACACCAGCGCGCCGAGGTAGGGCACGCCGGCCAGCAGCTTCTGCAGCGGCTGCTGGACCCAGGTCGAGAGGATGGGGCCGAACACCAGCAGGCCCCACATGCCGTACACGATGGAGGGCACGGCGGCCAGCAGTTCGATGGCGGTGCCCAGCGGGCGCTTGAGCCAGCCGGGCGAGAGTTCGGTGAGGAAGAGCGCGATGCCGAAGCTCACGGGCACCGCGATCACCAGGGCGATGGCCGAGGTGGCCAGCGTGCCGTAGATCATCACGAGGCCGCCGTATTCGTTCTGGACCGGGTCCCACACGCTGCTCGTGAGGAAGCCGAGGCCGTACTTGGTGATGGCGGGCCAGGCACCGACGATCAGCGACAGCAGGATGCCGATCAGCATCGCGAGCGTCAGCAGCGCGGCACCCTTGGCGGCCAGGCCGAACAGGCGATCGACCATGGGACCGGAGCGCGATGCCTTCATCGGCGGCGGTGCGGTGGTGCGGCCCTGCTCGGCGGAAAGATCGAGCGCGGTGGCGGCGGCGGGGAAAGTGGATGACACGTGTCGCTCCGGCAAGGACGAAAGCGGCGCGCCATCGAGCGGATTGCTGCTCATGGACGCGCCGTGTTTTCTTTTTCTGATCGGGAAGGAGAAGGCTTACTTGAAGGCGACGGGCTTGCCCGAAGCGTCCTTCACCTCACCCCAGGCCTTGGCGATCGTGGCCTTCACGGCGTCGGGCATCGGCACGTAGTCCAGGTCGTCGGCCGTCTTGTCGCCGCTCTTGTAGGCCCAGTCGAAGAACTTCAGCACGGTGGTGGCATTGGCCGGCTTGTCCTGCGTCTTGTGCAGCAGGATGAAGGTGGCGCCGGTGATCGGCCATGCACCCTTGTCCGACTGGTTCGTCAGCACTTGATAGAAGCTCTTGTTCCAGTCGGCACCGGCGGCGGCGGCCTTGAAGGCGGTGTCGTCGGGCGAGACGAAGTTGCCGGCGGCGTTCTGCAGCTGGGCATAGGTCATCTTGTTCTGCTTGACGTAGGCGTATTCCACGTAGCCGATCGAGTTCGGCAGGCGGCCCACGAAGGCGGCGACGCCTTCATTGCCCTTGCCGCCCGCGCCGGTGGGCCAGTTCACGGCCGTGCCTTCGCCGACCTTGCTCTTCCACTCGGCGTTGACCTTCGACAGGTAGTTGGTGAACAGGAAGCTGGTGCCCGAACCGTCGGCGCGGCGAACTGGGGCGATGGCGGCGTCGGGCAGGTTCAGCGAACCGTTCAGGGCCTTGATCGCGGGGTCGTTCCACTTCGTGATCTTGCCGAGGTAGATGTCGCCCAGCACCTGGCCGCTGAGCTTGAGTTCTCCGGGCTTGATGCCCTGGATGTTCACGACCGGGATCACGCCGCCGATGACGGTGGGGAACTGCATCAGGCCCTTGGCCTGGAGTTCCTCGTCCTTCAGGGGAGCGTCCGACGCGCCGAAGTCGACGGTCTTGGCTTCGATCTGCTTCAGGCCGGCGCCCGAACCGACCGACTGGTAGTTGATCTTGACGCCGGTGGCCTTGTTGAAGTCCGAAGCCCACTTGGCATACAGCGGTGCGGGGAAGCTGGCGCCGGCACCGGTCACGTCCTGGGCGAACGCGGGAAGAGCGAAAACCGCGGCGACGAGGCCGGCGGTTGCAAATTTGAACGTCGTTTTCATGAAGCTTCCTTTAGAAGTAAGAAGTAGTCCCCTTGCGGGCTTGCGACGGACTCTAGAAAGCTTGTGTGACATCGATGTGACACCCCTCTGTCGAGGGAAAATGGGGCTGTGGAGCCCTCCGGCTCTGTGACGCTGTCACACAACCGTCATGCGCCCCAACTAGCCTCTCGAACCTCGCTGCGGTGGGGTTGGAAGGCGGTGGGGAAACCGTCAACGACATACGAATCAGGCTCCGCCTCTTTACTACAACATGCAAAACGGCACCCGCCTCGCAGCGGTCGATCTCGGTTCCAACAGCTTCCGGCTCGAAATCGGCCAGGTCGACCACGGCCAGATCCACCGCACCGAATACCTGAAGGAGACCGTGCGCCAGGGCAACGGCCTGGACAGCGCGCGCAACCTCACGCCCGAAGCCATGCAGCGCGGCTGGGACGCCCTCGCCCGCTTCGGCGAGCGGCTGGCCGGCTTCAAGCGCTCGCAGGTGCGGGCCGTCGCCACCCAGACGCTGCGCGAGGCGCGCAACCGCGAGGAATTCCTGCTGCGCGCGCGCACCATCCTGGGTTTCGGCATCGACGTGATCCCGGGGCGCGAGGAAGCCCGCCTAATCTATCAGGGCGTGGCGCACATGCTGCCCCACAACGACGCCTCGGACCGCGAACGCCGGCTGGTGATCGACATCGGCGGGCGCTCCACCGAAATGATCATCGGCCGCGCCCTCGAAGCCGAGCTGATGGAGTCGTACCGCGTCGGCAGCGTCGCCTGGTCGATGAAGCACTTTCCCGAAGGCCAGTTCACCGCCGCCGCCTTCCGGGCCGCCGAGGTCGCGGCCAAGGCGGTGCTCGACGACGCGCTCGGCAGCTACACGCGCGACCAGTGGGACGTGGCCTATGGCGCCTCGGGCACGATCGGCGCGGTCGGCGACGTGCTGGCCGCGGCCGGCGGCGAGCCCGGCGTGGTCCGGCGCGAGGGCCTCGACTGGCTGCTCGACCGGCTGCTCAAGGCCGGCGGCGCCGACAAGCTGCGCATCGAGGGTATGCGCGATGACCGCAAGGCGGTCATCGGCGGCGGCCTCAGCGTGCTGCGCGCGGTGTTCGACCTGCTGGGCATCGAGGAGATGAAGGTGGCCCAGGGCGCGCTGCGCCATGGCGTGCTCTACGAACTGCTCGAACGCGACGAGAGCGTGGCCGACATGCGCACCACCACGGTCGCGCGGCTCGCCACCCGTTTCGCGGTCGACCCCATCCAGGCCCGCCGCGTGGGCGATGCCGCCGCCGCCCTGTTCGTGCAGCTGGCGCCGGCCGCGCGCGGCGGCAGCACCACCAGCCGCGCCGGCCGCGCGCTGCGCAAGCTCGGCTGGGCCGCGCAGCTGCACGAGATCGGCGCGCTGGTCTCGCACAGCGACTATCACAAGCACGGCGCCTACATCCTCGACAACACCGACGCGCCCGGCTTCGCGGTCAACGAGCTGCACGCCCTCGCCCAATTGGTGCTGGGTCAGCGCGGCAAGCTGCGCAAGCTCGAGGCCTCGCTCGACGACGAGACCTTCGTCATGCAGCTGCTGGCGCTGCGGCTCGCGGTGATCCTGTGCCACGCGCGGCGCGACCCCGCGCCCGACGCCCTGCACCTGTCGACGCTCGGCACCCGCACCTTCTCGATCGCCTGCGCGCCCGACTGGGCCGAGGCCTTTCCGCAGTCGGCCCACCTGCTGCGCGAGGAGGTGCTGGCCTGGCAGAAGATCAGCACCTGGCGCGTGGACCTGGCGGGCTGCTGAGCCGTCCGGCCGGATGGCCGGCGGACAGCCGGCAGCGCTGCCCGCGGAGCCGGCACCGAATGCGCGGCGTGGCCGCGCGCAGCCTCAGAGCAGTTCGGGCGACTGCACCGTCACCACGACGGTCTGCACGTCGCCATCGCGCTCGCGCGTGCGGATCCACCACAGCGCGCCCTTGCGCACCGGGCAGCTGTCCTGCTTCAGGCCCAGCAGCAGCGAGATCGCCTGCCCCAGCGAGGGCTGGTGGCCGATCATCAGCACCACCGACTTGCCGTTGGGCCAGCCGGCCGAGGCCAGCAGCGCGTCGGCGGTGGTGTCGGGCGCCAGTTCGCTGCGCAGCTTGTACTTGCGCCCGAGCGCCAGCGCGGTCTGTTCGCAGCGCCGCGCGGGGCTGCTGATGATGCGCGTGCCGTCGGGCAGCTGGCGGTCGAGCCAGCTGGCCATGCGCTTGGCCTGCTTCTCGCCGCGCGCGGTGAGCGAGCGCTGCATGTCGTCGCAGCCCTCGGTCCAGTCATCGGCTTCCGCATGGCGCCAGAAGATCAGGTCCATGGTCATCGTCTTTCGAACTTCGGCTTCATTGACCGGATGCGACGTCACGGGGCCCTCGCGCTGCGTAGCGGTTCATCAGGGCCGCCTGCGCGCCATGCGCCTCGATCGCGCGCGACGCGCCGGCCTCGCCCGGGTGCGTGTCGTGGTCGACCCGGGTGTAGACCCCGTCGGCGCCCAGGTCCCAGGCATCGCGTCCGTCGTGCAGGTAGGCGACCAGGCACTCGTCGATGAGGCGCTGGCGCAGCACCGGGTCGGTCACGGGCCAGGCGAGCTCGATGCGCCGCATCATGTTGCGGTTCATCCAGTCGGCGCTCGAGAGGTAGAGCGACTCGTCCTCGCCATGGCGGAAATAGAACACCCGCGAATGCTCGAGGAAGCGGCCGATCACCGAGCGCACGCGGATGTTGTCGGTCAGCCCCGGCACCTGGGCCGGCAGCGTGCAGGCACCGCGCACGATCAGGTCGATCTTCACGCCCTTCTGCCCCGCATGCACCAGCGCCGCGACCAGCTCCTCGTCGGTCAGCGCATTCATCTTGGCGACGATGCGCGTGGGCTCGCCGCGCTCGGCAGCCGCGGCCAGCGTGGCGATCTGTGCGCGGATGTTGCTGTGCAGGTCGAAGGGCGCGAGCCATACGCGGTGGAGCTTGGGCAGCTTGCTCTGGCTCGCGAGGTGCACGAACACCGCTTCCATGTCGGCGGTCAGCAGCGGATCGGCCGTGAGGTGGCTGATGTCGGTGTACAGGCGCGCGGTGCGCGGGTTGTAGTTGCCGGTCGACAGGTGGCCGTAGCGGCGCATCTGCTTGCCCTCGCGGCGCGTCACCAGCAGCATCTTGGCGTGGGTCTTCAGTCCCACCACGCCGTACACCACCTGGGCGCCGATCGACTCGAGCATCTCGGCCCAGTTGATGTTGGCCTCTTCGTCGAAGCGCGCCTTGAGCTCCACCACCACGGTGACTTCCTTGCCGCGGCGCACCGCCTCGCGCAGCAGCTCCATCAGCTCGGAGTCGGCGCCGGTGCGGTAGATGGTCTGCTTGATCGCCAGCACCTGCGGGTCCTGCACCGCCTCGCGCAGGAAGGCCAGCACGCCCTCGAAGCTCTCGAAGGGCTGGTGGATCAGCACGTCGCCGCGCTGCAGCCGCTCGAAGAAGGACTGCGAGGGCGACAGCGTGATCGGGTAGGAGGCCTGGTAGGGCTTGAAGCGCAGCTTCGGCTCGTCGAGCAGGTCGGCCAGCTGGGTGAAGCGCGCGAGGTTGACCGGGCCGTGCACGCGGTACAGCGCCTCGGGCGGCAGGTTGAACTGCTCGAGCAGGAAGCTCGCGAGCGACTCGGCGCAGCTGGCCGACACCTCCAGGCGCACCGCCTGGCCGAAGTGCCGGTGCTGCAGGCCCTGGCGCAGCGCGGTGCGCAGGTTCTTCACGTCCTCCTCGTCCACCGCGAGGTCGGAATGGCGCGTGACGCGGAACTGCGAGAAGTCGCCGACCTCGCGCCCCGTGAACATCGAGGACAGGTGCGCGCGCACCACGCTCGACAGCGCCACGAACAGCGTCTTGCCGTCCGACACCTTGGCCGGCATCTTGATGAGCCGCGGCAGCACGCGGGGCACCTTGACGATCTGGATCGGGTTCTCGCGCCCGAAGGCGTCCTTGCCGCCCAGGCGCACGATGAAGTTGAGCGACTTGTTCGCCACCTGCGGGAACGGGTGCGAGGGATCGAGCCCCACGGGCAGCAGCAGCGGGCGCACCTCGCGCTCGAAATACTCGGCCACCCACTTGCGCTGCGCCGGGTTGCGCTCGCCGTGCGAAATGATGTGGATGCCGTGCGTGCCGAAGGTCGGCATCAGCTCGTCGTTGTAGAGCGCGTACTGGCGCGCCACCAGCTTGTGGACCGCTTCGGCCAGCCGGCGGAACGACTCGACCGTGTAGGTGCCCTTGTGGTCGTCGGCGCTGCCCGCGATCAGATGCGGCGCGGCGCGGACCTCGAAGAACTCGTCGAGGTTCGACGAGACGATGCACAGGTAGCGCAGCCGTTCGATCAGCGGTACCTCGGGGCGATGCGCCCAGTCGAGCACCCGCTCGTTGAACGACAGGATGCTGTGGTCGCGGTCAAGCAAGGTGAATTTCGGCGTCTCGGCCACCGAAGTCAGCGAATCGGCCGGATCTGAAGGCATGGACACGGATTCTGGAACAAGCGGCACCACTGCCGTGCTCGATAAAGGGAATGTGACAGTGTCATGCGGGTTTGTGACATTTGCATGACTGTCCCGTGACGCTGCCGACATGCCTACTTTCGACCGCTCTTCCCCGTCCGCAGGCAGGACGGACGACCCGTTCGCGGGTCGGACGACCGCTGGTTTCATGCGCCCAGGAAGTGCTTGCGGTAGCGCGCCGGCAGGTCGTCGATGCGCATCAGCATCGGCAGGTCGGCGGTGTTGAAGTCCGGGTCCCAGGCCGGCGCGCCGAGCACCTTGGCGCCCAGGCGCAGGTAGCCCTTGATCAGCGCGGGCGGTTCCACGTCGAGGCTGCCGTCGAGGCGCTCGACCGGCAGCGCGAGCCGCGGCTGCACCTGGTACTGGATCGGCGCCATGTGGCTGGCCGAGAGCTGGCGCCAGATGCTGGCCGCCGCGTCGCCGCAGGTCACGCCGTTGTGCGACATCGGGATGCTGGCGCAGCCGATCATCGTGTCGAGCTTGTTGCGGTGCATGAAACCGGCCAGCGCGCCCCACAGGGCCAGGATCACCCCGCCCTGGCGGTGCTCGGGGTGCACGCAGCTGCGGCCCAGCTCCACCATGCGCTCGCGCAGGTCGCGCAGGCGGGTCAGGTCGAATTCGGTGTCGCTGTAGGTGCTGCCCACGCGGCGCGCCTGGGCCGGCGTCAGCACGCGGTAGGTGCCGATGACCTGCTGCGTCAGTTCGTCGCGCACCAGCAGGTGCTCGCAGAAATCGTCGAACAGGTCCACGTCGTGGCCGGGCAGCGAGGTGGAGATGCGGGCCCCCATCTCGCCGACGAACACTTCATAGCGCAGGCGCTGGGCGGCACGGACGTCGTCCTGGTGACGGGCCCAACCCACGGTGATGCCCTGTTTGGCCTCGATGACGGGGGCCGGCAGCACGACCGCGGGGCCGATGGCAGCGGGGGCCTTGGGCGTCGCGCTGACGGCGGCGGCGGTGCCGGCGACGACGGGCGCGGGCCAGAGGGCTGCGCGGAGCCCGATCTGCGACAGCGGAAATGTCGGGTTGGGCAGTTCTTTCATGTGGAAACCCTTTCTGCTGGGCGAGTCTCGGCACCCGTGGTGAAAAGCGCGTGTCATGGCCGTGGCAATTGCATGACGATGTGACGGGCCGCCGGGCGCCCTTCTTTGGCGTCTAATGCCCCGACCGCCGACGCTCGGCACCCCCCACCGGAGACCCAGGACCGATGGCCACCGCAGACACTTCCAGCACCGCCGCCGCCGGCGGTAACCGACAGTTGCAGACCTTTCCGGTGCTCAACGACACCGAGATCGCGCGCATCGCGCGTTTCGGCAGCGTGCAGCACTTCGCGCGCGGCAGCCGGCTGTTCACCGCCGGCGAAGTCGGCGCCGGCATGTTCGTGCTGCTCAAGGGCGTGGTCTCGGTCACCCAGCGCGACGGCCTGGGCCACGTGGTGCCGATCGTGCGCCAGGGGCCGGGCGAGTTCCTGGCCGAGGTCGGCCAGCTCAGCGGCCGCCCCGCCCTGGTCGACGGCCATGCCGAGGAGGACGTCGAGGCGCTGGTGCTGCCGCCCGCGCAACTGCGCGCGCTGCTCGTGGCCGAGGCCGACCTCGGCGAGCGCATCACCCCGCGCGCTGATCCTGCGGCGCGTGGCGCTGATCGAATCGGGCGCCGCCGGCCCGGTGCTGATCGGCCAGCCGCAGTCGCCCGACATGGCGCGGCTCGAGAACTTCCTGCGCCGCAACGGCCATCCCTATCACCTGGTCGACGCCGACCAGGACCCCGACGCCGCCGCGCTGCTGGCGCAGTACGGCGACCACCAGCTGCTGGCCGTGTGCCCCAACGGCTCGGTGCTGGTGAACCCGAGCGAGGACGCGCTGGCGCTGTGCCTGGGCATGGTCGATGCCGCTGCGCACGACGAGCTCTACGACGTGGCCGTGGTCGGCGCCGGCCCGGCCGGCCTCGCGACCGCCGTCTATGCCGCCTCCGAAGGGCTGCGCGTGATCGTGCTCGACTGCCGCGCCTTCGGCGGCCAGGCCGGCGCCAGCGCGCGCATCGAGAACTACCTGGGCTTTCCCACCGGCATCTCGGGCCAGGCACTGGCCGGCCGGGCCTTCGTGCAGGCGCAGAAGTTCGGCGTCGAGATGCTGATCCCGGCTAAGGTGGCCTCGCTCGACTGCGCGCGCACCAACCCCGACGGCAGCCTCGCCATCGCGCTGGCCGATGGCCGCCGCATTTCGGCACGCACAGTGGTCGTGGCCAGCGGCGCGCGCTACCGCCGCCCCGGCGTGCCCAGGCTGCACGAATTCGAGGGCCGCGGCATCTGGTACTGGGCCTCGGCCATCGAGGCCAAGCTCTGCGCGCAGCAGGAGGTCGCGCTGGTCGGCGGCGGCAACTCGGCCGGCCAGGCGGCCGTGTTCCTCTCGCACCATGCGGCCAAGGTCAACGTGCTGGTGCGCGGGCCCTCGCTCGCGGCCAGCATGTCGCGCTATTTGATCGACCGCATCGAGGCCACGCCCAACATCTCGCTGCAGCCGCACACCGAACTCGTGCGACTTCATGGCGACCCCGACGCGGGCCTCACCGGCGCCACCTGGCGCTGCCACAGCACCGGCGCCGAGCACGACTGCCCCGCGCGCAACATCTTCCTGTTCGTCGGCGCCGAACCCGAGACCGATTGGCTCGCGGGCTGCGGCGTCGCGGTCGACAAGCACGGCTTCGTGCAGACCGGTTCCGACGCCAGCGCCGGCTTTCCCGCGCGCCCGGCCACCGCGCTCGAGACCAGCGTGCCCGGCGTCTTCGCCGTCGGCGACGTGCGCTCGGGCTCGGTCAAGCGCGTGGGCGGCGCGATCGGCGAAGGCGCGGCGGTGGTCGCGCTGATCCACCAGCACCTGGCCTCGAACTCGGCCGTGGCCTGAGTCCCGATCCCTCACCCATTCATCCAGGAGAACCCGCGCATGCGCATCAAGCCCTGCGAACACGTCCCCGCGGAGATCGCCGCGCCCCACACCTTGCGCGGCTGCGAGGAATGCCTCAAGACCGGCGACAGCTGGGTGCATCTGCGCCTGTGCGTGCACTGCGGCCACGTCGGCTGCTGCGATTCGTCGAAGAACCGGCATGCCACGCGCCACTCGCAGGCCGAGGGCCATGCCGTGATCCAGTCGCTGGAACCCGGCGAGGACTGGATGTGGTGCAACGCGCACGAGCGACAGGTGGGCTGAGGCGCGCGCCGGTCATTGGCCGCGCCATGCACGTCCGCGCGGCCGCCTGTATATGCTGGCTGCCGCGTCGAGGAGCCCCTCTTCGCCGCCCCCCATCCAGACCGGAGACTCGACAACATGCCCGAACCGAAGACCATCGAGGTCTATTCCTGGCCCACGCCCAACGGCCACAAGATCCACATCATGCTCGAGGAGTGCGGCCTGCCCTACCGCGCGCATCCCATCGACATCGGCAAGGGCGACCAGTTCGCGCCCGACTTCCTGCAGATCAGCCCCAACAACAAGATCCCCGCCATCACCGACCCCGACGGTCCGGACGGCGCGCCCATCTCGCTGTTCGAATCGGGCGCCATCCTCGTCTACCTGGCCGGCAAGACCGGCCAGTTCCTGCCCCAGGGCGACCGCGCGCGCTACGACGTGCTGCAGTGGCTGATGTTCCAGATGGGCGGCGTCGGCCCCATGCTCGGCCAGGCGCATCATTTCCGCCTCTACGCGCCCGAGAAGATCGCCTATGCCATCGACCGCTACACCAACGAGGCCAGGCGCCTCTACGGCGTGATCGACAAGCAGCTGTCGAAGCACCGCTTCATCGCCGGCCCCGACTACAGCATCGCCGACATCGCCATCTTCCCGTGGCTGCGCAGCTGGCAGAACCAGGGCATCACCCTCGAGGACTATCCGCGCCTGAAGGACTGGTTCGACGGCATCGCCGAGCGTCCCGCCGTGCAGCGCGGCGTGAAGGTGCTCGCCGACCTGCGCAAGCCCATCACCGACGACAAGGCGCGCGAGATGCTTTTCGGCAAGACCCAGTACGAGAAGCGCTGAGACCGCCTCATATTCGGGCTAGAATAGAAGGCTTGTCGGGGTGTAGCGCAGCCTGGTAGCGCATCTGGTTTGGGACCAGAGGGTCGAAGGTTCGAATCCTTTCGCCCCGACCAAGAATCTTCTTTCCTGCTTTGCTTTCTGTTCCGCCTGGAATCTGCCCGTAGCTCAGTTGGATAGAGCACCTGCCTTCTAAGCAGGTTGTCGGGGGTTCGATCCCCTCCGGGCAGGCCAACTCCGTTGTTGATTTCCCTGGGTTTTTCCGACACACCGCGAAAAACCGAACCGCCCAAAGCGACTCAGAACGACCCTCCGCTACCCCGAAAGGTAGCGGCACTACTCGCCCGTTCTCGTACGCATCTGCCATGGCGCAGAACATCCAAGCAGGCGACGGGCGCTACCGACTTCGCATCGAGCACAAGCGGCTTGATCGCCACAACTTCTCCACCTTGAGGCCGAAGCAGTCGAATATCGCGACAGGCTCAAGTCCTATTTGAGAAGCGCGGCATGGTGCCACGAGGCATCCAATTCGATGCGCAGACGACGAAACGTCCGCTCATGATGGCGATGGCCTCAGCCACCTGGCGGTCCTGACTCCCGTTGAACAGCGCGTGACCCAGCCAGAGGATGGCGATCAGCGTGGTGCCGGGCCTTCAGGATGACGTTGCGGTGCCAGGGCCGCATGATGAAGCGCCGCTGGGCCCGGTTGGGCTTGAACGGCATGACGAACGAATCGCCCTCGTCGATGACCTCGCCGTCCTCGTTCTTGGGTGACTCGCCCTTGGCGATGATCCGGTAGAGGCAGCCACTGAACAACCGCCATTCCGGGTCACGCAGGCAGCGCTCGAGCTCGGCCGCGTCCCTGGACACTTGGTCGGCGTGCTTGGCGATGTGCGGCCCACGCTTGGGCCGGCGGCGGTTGTCCCAGCGGTGGCCGAGCTGCGTGTCGACGGCGCCGCCGGGCGCGACGTCCAGCGCGGTGTCGTCCTCATCCAACGTGCCCGGGTCGACAGGGCGCGCCGACGCCTTAGCCTGGAGTGCCATCGTCCACGTCCTGGCGCAGCATGAAGCCGCTGGTGCCGGCCGGTGCCTCGGGGTCGTTGGCCACGGGCCGGAACCCGTTGCCGTTGCCGTTTGCGATGCTGTGCAGCAGGGCAGCCAGCGGGTCGGTCTTCTGCTGGTTGTCCTTCTCGTAGAGGCCCAGGTGCTTGAACAGCTTCTCCATCGCCGCGCCCTTGTCGTGCATGGAGATCTCGATGCCGTACTTCGTCATCTTTGCGCCCGCATAGAGCGCGACCGCCTGGGGCGACAGGCGGCGCGTGTCGGCGAGCACCGTGCGCGGATGGCCGTCGCCGCCGCAGTCCGGGCAGGCCGGGTGCGGCGGCATCAGCGGGTCGAAGCCGATGCCGCCCTTCTCGTCGAACTCAGCTGGCGCCGCGTTCTTTAGGGCGTGCTGCTCGCGATCGTGGTTGAACTCGCCGACCGTGCGCTGGTACCTGAAGCCCTCGCCCCAGCAGTGCCGGCAGCAGCCGACCTTCACCTGCACCAGCTCGCGCGGGTCGGCCAGCACGATGTTCCAGGCCTCCGTCACCACGCGGTCGGCATCCACCTGGGTGCGCTCCTGCTGCGCCTTCCGGGCGTCTGCGATCGCGGCCTGGATGTACGGTTTTGACAGGTTCTCGGACGCCATCTGCCGCGCGCTGTCCGGGCTGTAGCCGGCGCGGATGGCAGCCTGCGTGCCGTTGAGGTCGACCAGGTATTCGTCGACGAAGCGCTGCTGCAGGTCGGTGAGCCCGAACTGGGCCGGCTCTGCTGCTGGTCGGCGTGGCTTCTTCGCCTTGGCGGCCGGGGCCTTCTTGCGCGCAGGCGAACCCGCGGCCTTCTTGCGGGCTGCGGGCTTGGTGGTGGTCTTCTTCGGTGCGGGCGTCTGCTTCTTCGCCGGCTTGGGTGCTGCCATGCAGCCAAGTCTTCCGCGCGCGGACGCGAGGGGCGAACCCTATAGGGGTGACTGGGCTATTCTTCGCCCTAAACGAGGAGCTGCAATGGCCGGTTTAGTGGACGAACTTGTCGAAATGGCAACAAATGAGAGCGCGGCCATCGGCGCGTTGCTCCGCCGAGCACTTGTTGTTGCCCAGCGCCTCGAGGCTCCGGAAATCAAGGACTGGATCGAATCAGAGCTTGCAGGCTTTGCCGACAAGGAGTGCCCGCCCTACAGGAAGGTAGTCGGGCAACTCAAGGTGCGCAACCCGTTCCACGGTTGGCAACCCGTGCACATTGAGGACCAGGCACTCTCAGATGCCCTGTGCGTTCGACATGTAGCGCAGTCCGCGATCGAGCTTTCAGATCTTCTTGATGGCGCTAAACGGACTCTGATATACCGCTATCCTGGACCCCAAGCGCTTGAAATCATGCGTCTGATTGGCACCGATCTCGAGCCAGGTCTTTACATTCCTCGCCCGTCCATTGTTCGAGTACTTGGTTCTGTTCGGGACAATGTGTTGAGGTTTGCCCTCGACCTTGACCGACGGGGCATCAAGGGGGAAGGCCAGACCTTTACCCACGGAGAAAAAGCGTTGGGACAGAGCAATCACTACAACACCACGATCCACAACCATATTGGATCGATGGTTGATTCGCAACTCCAGCAGTATTCATCTGGTACGCAGCAGATGGGTATGAACACGCAAGCGATCGCCGCCTTCACCGAAGCCATACGAGCAGCAATGGAGGAACTGCGCCTGTCAAAGGAATCGCAAGCAGAACTTGAGGCTGAAATCACAACCATCCAGGCCCAACTCAACTCGCCCAAACCCAAAGGTGGGGTGGTGCGCGCCTGTCTGACAAGTGCGAAGACAATTCTTGAAGGTGCGATGGGGAACGTCGCAGCCGCACCACTCCTCGCTCAACTCCATCTTCTTCTACCTACACCACCGGTGTCAGAAAAGCCCGCCAGGGTGATCCTGGCGGGCGAACGTGCGACCGAGGCCGCTCGGGAGACAACTGGCCGGCGTAGCGCCGGGGGTTCGGTCCATCCGACTTACGCGCTGCTCGCGCGCTGGACCGTGCGGTTCTCGTCCCACCCTGCAACCCCTGGGACGAGCAGGAGGAAAAATCCGGAGTGGCTTACCCCTACTCCAGCACCAGGGCTGGCGCCGTGTTCGGGGTGCGTGCTCGGCGAGGTGATGTTCGCGCGGGCTGTCGATACGGCGAATCCCTACAGGGGAGGGCCGGCTGCCGACGCCGGGACCCTGTATAAATTAGTCGCCCGCATGGGCGACAACAAGCAGCATGGAGAAGGAGACGTCAGGTGACGAAACTGTCTACACGACAAAGTGAGGTTGAAAAGCTCGAGGGCTTCAAAATCAACATATTCGACGGGAAAGGCGCGATCGCAGACCCGTCGACACAGGGCATTCCGGATTACGACTTCAAGCGGAAGTTGGCCGGCTCGGATACGGTCGTTGGGTTCCGCAACCGTTTCGAAAGCGCGTACCCCGGCTATACATGCGAGGTGCTCGACGGCACCGGCGCCGTCGCTCACGGCAATACGCAGCTCAAAACGGTCCGAAAAACCTACTGAGAGACAGCGGCACTTTACGAGCCCGCCATGCGGGCTTTTTTTTATGTCCCCCTGCGTGAAGGGTGAGAGTGGGTCGGCTTTCTCCAAACCTTGCTCCGTCCCATCACCCGTTGCGCGGGTCGAATGCAGATAGGTTCGGCGGTCACGCTTCGCAAACGTCGGGTTGCGATGGACGAATTTGAACCGCCGACCTCTGAGTTATGAGCCCTGTGCTCAACCAGGCTGAGCTTCACCGCGATCAAAGTGTGCGCCATTGGCTGCCGGCTTGCTCGCCCTACAGAAGGGAGTGTCGAACAGCTGTGCCTGGCTCGGGTCGGTCGGCGCTTCGAGCGCGGCGACGCGACGACGCAAGCGCTTGATCTCCTCGGCCAACTCGGCGGCCAGCAGCGCGGCGTTGCGCCCGGTCTCGATCGCGATGGCCTGGGCGGCCGCGCCAGCCTGCAGCGTGGCCAGCATGCGATCCTCGCGGGAGGTCAGCGTCAGCACCATGTCACCGATCTCGATCTTCACCCAGCCGTCGGGCAGCAGCGTCTTCGACATGGCGCGCGCCGGCGGGTGCTGGACGGCCGGCACGTACACCCCGCGCTGCACGCGCAGGATGTCGCCGCGGTCGACCAGCGTACCGATGTGGTCGTCGATCACGCTGAGCGTCAGGCCGGTGAACCAGCAGCAGGCAGCGCTGGCCGCGCGCCATGTTGAGCCGCGTGCGATTCCCCAGGTTCTTCGTCTTCAGCCACAGCCTCCTGAAGTCAGTGTCGTTGGTCGCCGCCATGCGTACGATTCGGCCAACAGCAGGCTCCGGCGGCACGAGCACGTTCACGCTCGGCTCGCGCGCCATGTCCACGTCGAACAGCCTTGGCTGCGGCGCTGAAAGACGGTGCGTTGGAGCGGCGCGCTGTGTTCATGGCATGCCCTGGGCTAAGTCGATGTCTATCTCGTGCGCGATGGTCGGCGCGATCTGGTTGCTCCCCTTCCGGGATGAAGCGTGGAGCCACGCTACGATGAACCGATGCCCGATCACCTAAAACGACACGCTACCTTCCTGCTGTGTGCCGCGGCCCTCGTGAGCGCCTGCAGCACCCCCGCCGATCACGAACCTGATCCACCTGCGCGCACAACGAAACCCCAAACCACCACCCTCCCCCCTGCCCAAGCCCTGACCCCGCAAGCCCAAGGCAAACGCATCCACTGGAGCGGCGGCATCAACGCCATCACGCCAGAGGAAGGCTCTCGCCAGTGCTTCACCCTGCTGCACGCCACCTTCGATGCGCAAGGCGTGCTGCAGTGGCCGCGCAACGAACAGGAGTTCATCGCCTGCGGCGCGGGTTACTACGACGGCAACCTCGTGGCCCAGTACACGCTGGTGAGCTTCGATGGCCGCGTGGCCGGGCAGCGGATGATCCTGGGCAAGCCGGTGCCGGTGATCGAGATCGAGGCCCTGTACCGGCACTCCGACTGCACGCAAGGCAACGAGAAGATTCCCGAGTGCTACTCGGGCCTGCTGCAGCCCCGGAAGCCCTGAGGGCGCGCCGAATCCGAAGCGCGCTTGCGTGCGTATCAGTGGCGCGTCATGGCAACGAGCATTTCCGCTCCGCGCGGACATCGAAGACGCGGGAGACCTATGAAGCCTTCGATCCGCCTTGCGCGCCGGCCCTGGATGTTTGGCGCATTGCTCAGCAGCGCCACGGCCTGGGCCCAGCCCGTCCACCTGCCGCCCATCGAAGTGAGCGGCCCGCGCGACGCGGCCATCGGCACGGCCGACAGCGCGAGCGAAGGCGCGGTGGAGAAAGCCTCGTTCCAGGCCCGCCCCAAGCTGCGCCCCGGCGACATCGTCGAGGCCGTGCCCGGCGTGGTCGCCACGCAGCACTCGGGCGACGGCAAGGCCAACCAGTACTTCCTGCGCGGCTTCAACCTCGACCACGGCACCGACTTCGCGGTCACGGTCGACGGCATGCCCGTCAACATGCCATCGCACGGCCACGGTCAGGGCTTCGCTGACCTCAACTTCCTGATCCCCGACCTGGTCTCGGGCGTGCGCTATCGCAAGGGACCCTACTTCGCCGACGGCGGCGACTTCGCGCTGGCGGGCACGGCCTCGCTCGACTACGTGAGCGCGCTCGATGCGCCCTTCGCCGAAGTCACGCTGGGCGCGAACAACTTCCGCCGCCTGCTCGCGGCCGGCTCGCGCACCGTGCAGGACCAGACCTGGCTCGGTGCCATCGAGCTCGAAGGCAACAACGGGCCCTGGGACACGCCCGAGCGCCTGCGCAAGGCCAACGCCGTGCTGCGCTATTCGCAGGGCTCACCCGTGCGCGGCCTCAGCATCACGGCCATGGCCTACCAGAGCCGCTGGAACTCGACCGACCAGATCCCCGAGCGCCTGGTCGACAGCGGCGAGCTCTCGCGCTTCGGCTCGCTCAACACCACCGATGGCGGCAAGACGCGGCGCCTCAGCCTGTCGGGCAAGTGGTTCGACAACAGTCCCGAAGGGCAGACGCAACTCAGTGGCTATGTCATCGACTACCGCTTCGACCTGTTCTCGGACTTCACCTATTTCCTCAACAACCCCGAGCAGGGCGACCAGTTCGAGCAGACCGACCGCCGCCGGGTCTTCGGGCTGCAGGGCACGCACAGCCGGCCGAATCAGATCGGCGGACTGGATGGCGTGCTGAGCTTCGGCGGAAGCTGGCGCGGCGACCGCATCGGCGAGGTCGGGCTCTACAACACGGTGGCGCGCGAGCGGACCTCGACCGTGCGCAACGACAAGGTGCAGCAGGACCTGTTCTCCGTTCATGCCCAGCAGCTCGTGAACTTCAGCGAACGCTGGCGCGGCTACGTGGGCCTGCGCGGCGACCTGTTGCGCTACGACGTGCAGGGGCGCGAACCGCTCTACGGCCCAGTCAACAGCGGACGCGGCCACGATTCGCTCGTGAGCCCCAAGGCCGGCCTGGCCTTCACCGTGACGCCGGCGCACGAGCTCTACCTCAACCTGGGCACGGGCTTCCACAGCAACGACGTGCGCGGCGCGACGATCAACGTCGATCCGACGAACGGCCTGCCCGCGGACCGCGTGCCCGCGCTCGTGAAGGGCCGCGGCGCCGAGATCGGCTGGCGCTTCCAGCCCAGCGACGACTTCAGCCTCACCACGGCGCTGTGGCAGCTACGACTCGACTCCGAACTGGTCTATGTCGGCGACGCCGGCACCACCGAGCCCGGCCGCGCCAGCAGCCGCCGCGGCATCGAGGCCACGATGCGCTGGAAGCTCGGTTCGCGCTGGCGCTTCGAGGCCGACGCGGCGATCTCGCGCGCGCGCTTCCGGGGCCTGGCGCCCGAGGGCGAAGGCAACTACATCGACAACGCGGTGGAGCGGGTGTTCGCCGCGGGCGTCATCTACACCGAAGGCCCGCTGACGGCCTCGCTTCGCCTGCGCTACATGGGCCCGCGCGCGCTCGACACCTTGAACACGGTGCGCTCGCGTGCCACCACGCTGCTGAACTTCGGCGCGCGCTATGCGGTCAACAAGCAGCTCACGCTGGGCCTGGACGTGTTCAACCTCGCGGGCAGGAAGGGCAACGACATCGAGTACTTCTATGCCTCGTGCAGCGCGGGCGAAGTGGCGCGCGGCGCCTGCGGCGACGGCATCGACGGCCGCCACATCCATCCGATGGAGCCGCGCAGCGCGCGGGTCAGCGCACGCTGGACCTTCTAGATCGGGCGTCCCCGTTCAGGCGAACGGCAGGATCTTCACGTCGAACACGCGCTCGCAGAACCAGATGGCCGCCACCGCCACGGCCACGACCGAGCCACCGCGCAGCACCACCGGCGCATAGCCGCGCCAGCCGCGCAGCGACAGCAGCACGACCAGTGCCACGGCCACCACCATGAGCTGGCCCGCTTCGACGCCAAGGTTGAACTGCAGCAGCGCGAGCACGAAGCCGCGCAGCGGCAGGTCGAGTTCGCCGAGCGCGCCCGCGAAGCCGAAGCCATGGATCAGGCCGAACAGGAAGCTGAAGAGCTTGCGCCGGCCGCGCAGCAGCGGCCGCAGGTTGTCGACGGCCGCGAGGATGATGGTGATCGCGATGCCGGGCTCGACGATGCGCGGCGAGAGGCTCACGATCTTGAGCCCGGCCAGTGCCAGCGTGATCGAGTGCGCGATGGTGAACATGGTGACGATGCCGAGCATCGGCCAGATCGCATCGCGCCAGTGCCTCACCGGTGTCCAGCCGCCATCGCCGCGCCGCAGCAGCACGGCGGGCAGCAGCAGGCACAGCAGGAACAGGATGTGGTCGTAGCCGATCAGGATGTGATGGATGCCATCGCGGAAGAAGCCGGGGCTGTCGCTCTCGGCGTTCGCCGCGGGCGTTGAAGATCCGGCCACTGCGCCCGGCCATGGCAGCGCCACGCCGCCGGCCGCGGGATCGAGCGAGTGCACGGCGGGCGAGCCGCCGCCGTCCGAAGCCAGCCGCAGCAAGCCGCGGTGCGTCGGATCGATCTCGCGGAACAGCCGGTAGTCGATCTCGAGCGTCGGCCCCGTATCGCATCGCGCATGCAGTTGCAGCACGAGGTAGGCACCGTCGACGCGGTCCTCGACCGCGGGCGGCCGCGCCTCGGCCAGCGCGCAGCGGCCCTGCTGCAGTTGCAACCGCGCGAGCGCATAGGCGCGGATGTCGTCGAGCCGCGAACGCACCTCGCCCCAGCGCAGCTGGCGGTCGCCGTCGCGGTCGAGCTCGAGCGTCGCGTCGAGATCGCGCAGCGCAATGTCCCAGCGCAGATCCAGGCCCTCGGCATCGCGCTGGATCTGCAGGTAGGCATCGCTGGCCTTGTGGGCGCGCGCGCTGCCCGGCGCGAACGCCAGCAGCAGCGCCAGCACGAACAGCAAGGCGGTCGCCAACCCGATGCGGCGTCGTTCAGGGAATGGCATCGACACGGGCGTCCTTCAGTCCGATCTCGCGCATCAGCGCCCTCGCCTCCTCGCGCGCTGCCGCATCGCCGGCGGCCGAGGCCGCGCGCGCGAACACCAGCATGTCGACCGGCTCGCGCTGCAGGCGCACGTTGAGGCGGGCCAGCTCGACGGCGCGCTTCGCATCGCCCTGCACGTCGAGCGCGAACATCGCTTCCTCGCGCGCATGCTGCGCGGTGGTGCCGGGGCGCAATGCCGCGGCCTCGAAGCGCTCGCGCAGTTCCTCGGCTTCGGGAACCACCGCGCGCGATGCCGGCGGCTTGCCTGCCTGCGTGCGCGCGATGGCCAGCCGCAGCAGCACCGCATCGCTGCGCGCTTCCTTCGCGAGCAGCGACGGGATCTCGCCCGCGCGCCCCGCGCGCTGCAGGAAGTCGCTGTACGCCAGCAGCAGATAGCCGGAACGCTCGGCCGCGAGCGCCTTGCGGTACGCAGCATCCGCCTCGGCGGGCCGGCCCGCGAGTTCCTCGATCTCGGCGATCGAGGTCCACAGCCATTGCCGCGTGCCAGCCTGTGGCGATCCGGCCAGCGCGGGGTCGGCCAGCAGGCCTCGCAGCGCGTCGCGCGCGGCGGCATGGTTGCCGCGCAGGCCGGCGTTCTCGGCCAGGCAGGCCACGCCATAGAGCGCCGGGCCCACGCGGCCGAGCGCGCGGCAGGCGGCATCGGACTCGTTGTAGCGCCCGCGCACGCGCAGCACGGTGGCGAGCGTGATCCACCCTTGGGGATCGGCGGGCCGGCGCGCCAGCGCGGCCTTCAACAGGGATTCGGCGCCGTCGAAGTCGTGCAGGAACTGGGCCACGGTGGCGCGCATCACCAGCACCGCGGGCGGCGTCTGGGCGATGGGCGTGGTGTCCCAGGCCTGCAGCGCGGCCGCGGCCTGGCCGGCGTAGCGCGCATCGCCCTGCGAGCGCGCGAGATCGAGGTAGGTGGTCGCGGCCTCGATCGCGGTGGCCTCGTCGCCGGGCCGCTGCGCGAGTTCGCGGCGCAGCTTGCGCTGCGCATCGAGCCAGCCGGCGATCGCGGGCAGCTTCTCGACCACCTCGTCGTCGCTGGCCGGCACGCGGGGCGCCGCGAGCGCGGCGCCGGCCGCGGCCAGCGACAGGAGCAGCGCCGCCGCGGACCGCTGCGCCAGCCTCATTGCGTGGCGACGGGGTCCTTGGTCTCCGACGTCGGCGCCGGGTCGAAGGCCGCCACGTTGGCCGGCTCCGCCGTGTCGAGCACCGAGGCGACCAGCGACTGCACGTAGGCGATGAAGCTGTCGTACGCGTCGGCCTGCGGCGGCGGGTTCTCGGGCGGGTTGTTGCCGCTCACCGGCGGGAACGGATAGAACGCGGCGCCACCGCCGCCGCCCCCGCCGCAGCCGGCGAGGAAGGCAGCCACCAGCAGCAGGCCGGCGATGCGAGGAATGTTGCGGTTCATGCCGGCATCCTCCTCAGCGCGCGGCCGAGACCGAGGTCGAACCCGGCAGCGGCGTGTTCAGGTACGGGAAGGCATCGGGGAACTCCGTGGGGCTCTGCGCGGCGCCGTCGGTCAGAGGGGCACTGCCCGCGGGCGCGTCGGCCGGCTTGCAGCCGACCTTGAAGGTGTCGTTGGCACCGGTGGCCACGCACAGCACCCCCATCGCCACGCGCAGTTCGGCATCGACCACGTCGTCACCCGGCCGGCGTCCGTTCGGGAAGCCCGCGAGGTCGTTGCCGAGCACGCCGAGGTTGCTCTGGTTCGCCTTGATCGTGGGCACGATCGAGGTGTTGAGCCGCAGCATCTCCGAGGCCTTGACGTTGGCCGGCTTGTTCAGGCCCTCGACGCCCGTGAGGAAGGCCGCGACCAGGTCGGTGCGCGGGAAGTTCGTGGGCGCGGGCGCCTGGAACAGCGTCTGCACCAGCGCCGGCAGGGTCGGGTTGGTCACGTAGTCGGCGAACTGCGCGTCGTCCTGCGGCTTGGAGCTGTTGAAGCGGTCCTTGTCCTTCAGGCCGATCACCACCTCGTTGACCAGCGGCATGCCCAGTCGCGAGACCTGCGCCCAGGCACCGCCGTTGATCGCGGTGGTGCCGTGGCCGCTCTTGGGCGGGCTGGCGATCAGGCGGCCCTGGCGCACGCTGGCCGTGGTCCAGCCGCCCACGATCGGCTGGCCGGCCGTGGTGATGCACGAGATCGGCACCTCGAGCGCCATCGTCGTCACGTTCTTGCCGGCCAGCGCGTCGGGGTTGGCCGAGCTCGAGCCCACCGGATTGAGGTTGATCAGGTCGAACACCTGGCCCAGGGCCACGCTGAACGGGTCCTTGCGCTGGCCGACGAACACGCGGCCCGGCGTGGCGCAGCCCGGGATGTTGACCGTGTAGAGGTGCTGGTTGGCATAGCTGGCATAGCCGGTCGGGCCGCCGAAGGTCTTGTCGCCGATGTTGTCGGTGGGCTTGTCGAACTCGGTGCCGCCGCCGGCCTTGGTCACGGCCTCCACCTTGCCCTTGCGGCGGTCGCCGCGCACGATGTTGAGCGTGTAGGTCTCGCGCAGGTTGCTGGTGGCCTGGTTCGGCCCGCTGATGCCGCCGGCCTGCACCAGCGGAATCGACACCTGCTTGCCCGCGATCGGCAGCTGGATGTCGCGCAGCGTGTTCTTGAACCTGAACTGGAAGGTGATGTCCTCGACCGCGTTGCCGTCGGTGTCGAGGTGGATCTCGTACAGGCCGTTCGGGTCCATGGTGAAGTAGTTCGGGCCGCCGTACGGGCTCTGGTCGGGCTGGTAGTTCGCGATCAGCGTCACGAAGTCCTGGCGACCGGCTTCGTAGCTGCGGAACATGTAGAAGTCGGTGGCATCGAGCTTGGGCATGCCCGCGATCGACGGCGCCTCGCGGTGGCTGGATGCGATGGCACCCACGGCGGTCACGGCAGTCAGCACGAAGACACAGGCCCTCGCGGGCGGCAGGGAGAATTTCATCGGCATCACCTCGGTGTAAATGGTGGATTCGGCAGGCACGACTCGTCCGACGCGAACGTCGGCTCTGGATGAGTACGGGCCACAAGTTCAACCGGATGCGCTTTTTTACCGAGGGTATTCACCGCGCCGCGCGGGCGTGGAAGTGCTATACGCGCGCTCCCGCGAGGGCGCGCGCGGTGTCTGCTTGCGTCACCGGAATGCCGCGAACTCAGCGGCTCGCGAAGACCAGCACCGAGCGCCCGGTCGCGAGATAGTCGGCGCGCGCCGCGTCGTCGCCCAGGGCCGGATCGGCCGTGTCCAGCACCAGCGTCCACGCACCGGCGGGTGCGGCCGGCAGGGTGAAGGGCACGGCCTCGTGCCAGGCGTTGAACACCAGCAGCACGCTCGCGTCGTGCGCCGTCACCGGAATCGCCGACACCGGCGCGCGGCCGTCGAGCAGCAGCGCGAACGAGCGCGTCTGCGGATCGTCCCAGTGCGAGGGCTGCATCTCCTCGCCGGCCGGGGTGAACCAGGTCGAGTCCTTGGCGCCGATGTCCTCGAACCAGGCGCCGGCCAGGAAACGGTTGCGCCGCAGCACCGGGAATTCCTTGCGCAGCGCGAGCAGGCGGGCCGAGAACTCGCCGAGCGCGCGCCCCGCGTCGCCACCGGCCGTGGCCCAGTCCACCCACGAGATCTCGTTGTCCTGGCAGTAGGCGTTGTTGTTGCCCTGCTGCGTGCGGCCGAACTCGTCGCCGGCCAGCAGCATCGGCGTGCCCTGCGACAGCAGCAGCGTGGCCAGCAGGTTGCGCTGCTGGCGCGCGCGCAGCGCGAGCACGGCCTCGTCGTCGGTCGGGCCTTCGACGCCGCAGTTCCACGAGCGGTTGTCCGAGTGGCCGTCGCGGTTGTCCTCGCCGTTGGCCTCGTTGTGCTTGTCGTTGTAGCTCACGGTGTCGGCCAGGGTGAAGCCGTCGTGCGCGCTGATGAAGTTGACGCTGGCCCAGGGCCGGCGACCGCGGTGGTTGAAGCGCTCGCCGCTCGCGGTGAGGCACTGCGCGAGCTTGCCGGCCATGCCCTCCTCGCCCTTCCACCAGGCGCGCACGGTGTCGCGGAACTGGTCGTTCCATTCGGCCCAGCCGGGCGGGAAGCCGCCGACCTGGTAGCCGCCCGGCCCGATGTCCCAGGGCTCGGCGATCAGCTTCACGCTCGAGAGCACGGGGTCCTGCCGGCAGCTCTTGAGGAAGCCGCCGCCTTCGTCGAAACCGTGCGGCTCGCGCGCGAGGATGGTCGCGAGGTCGAAGCGGAAGCCGTCCACGCGCATCTCGGTCACCCAGTAGCGCAGGCTGTCGGTCACCATCTGCAGCACGCGCGGATGGCTGAGGTTCACCGTGTTGCCGGTGCCGGTGTCGTTGATGTAGTAGCGCGGCGTGTCGGGCAGCAGCCGGTAGTAGCTCGCGTTGTCGATGCCCTTGAACGAGATCGTCGGGCCGAGCTCGTTGCCCTCGGGCGTGTGGTTGTAGACCACGTCGAGGATCACCTCGAGGCCGTGCGCGTGGAAGCGGTCGACCATGTGCTTGAACTCGTCGATCTGCGGCCCGTCCATGTAGCGCGGATCGAGCGCGAAGAAGCCGATGGTGTCGTAGCCCCAGAAGTTGGTCAGGTCCTTCTCGAGCAGCGAGGACTGGTTCAGGAACATCTGCACCGGCAGCAGCTCCACGCTGGTCACGCCGAGCGCGCGGATCGGCGCCAGCACCTCGTCGCGCGCCATGCCCGCGAAGGTGCCGCGGAACTGCTCGGGCACCTGCGGGTGCTTCATGGTGAAGCCGCGCACATGGGTCTCGTAGAACACGGTCTCGGGCCAGGGCACGCGCAGCGCATCGGTCTGGGTCCACTCGAAGCGCGAATCGACCACCACGCACTTGGGCACCAGCGGCGCGCTGTCGCGCTCGTCGAAGCTCAGGTCGCCGTCGGCATGGCCCACGGTGTAGCCGAACAGCTCGGGGCCCCACTTCAGCTCGCCCATGTAGGCCTTGGCATAGGGGTCGAGCAACAGCTTGTGGTGATTGAAGCGATGACCCTTCTCGGGCTCGTAGGGACCGTGCACGCGCAGGCCGTAGCGCGCGCCGGGCTGCAGGCCGGGCACGAAGCCGTGCCAGATCTCGTCGGTGTACTCGGGCAGCGTGACGCAGCCGACCTGCGTGGTGCCGGCCTCGTCGAAGATGCAGACGTCGACCCGCGTGGCATGGGCCGAGAACACGGCGAAGTTGACGCCGTCGCCATTGAAGGTGGCGCCCAGCGGGTGCGCGGTGCCTTCGAGCACCGTCAGGGGGGTCGTAGCGTGAGGGGTGTCGGCCATGGCGTGTGGGTGATCGGGCTGGGAGTTGCGGAAAGGGACGGCAAAGTCTCCGTGTCCCCCGCGCCCGCGTGCGGCAGCACTTGGCGCGGCCTCGCGTAGGCGGCGCGCCCGTCATCCGCCGAGGCGGGTGCGGCTCGATAATGCGGCCCGTCGCCGGACCCGGAACCCCGGGCTCCCCGCCCGAGTCCACCACGGCTCCTTCGCAACCGCCTTCCCCTCCCATGACCGACAAAGAACGCCTCGACTACCTCCAGGGACAAGTGGCCGCGCTCAAGAGCTTCTGCCTCGCCCTGATGTCCTCGCACCCCAATCCCCGGCTGCTGTTCGACCGGATGGAGCGCTTCGGCAACCAGCAGGCGGGCATCCTGCTGGGCCAGCCCACGTCGGACGCGCTGCTGCAGGGCGCCGATGCCATGCGCGACCAGCTGCTGGCCTATGCGCGGGAGCTGCAGGCGGCGATCGACAAGAAGGCGGACGCCGACAAGGCCTGACGCCCGCGTTCGGCTGCAGCGGCGACCCGGGCCGCTATCGCGCGTCCAGCTCGGTCGAGGTCTCGAACTCGATGCCGCCGACGAACTTCTGCAGGACGTTGTAGATCAGGCAGCCGATGGCCACCGCGCAGTAGGCGAAGACCAGGTACATGAGCGGCGCGAGCAGCAGGAGCAGCAGCGACGGCCCGCTCTTGCCGGCCGGCTGCACCAGCGCGAACAGCAGCGCGAAGGGAATGAGGAACACCAGCGAGGTGACCGCCATCATGACGCCGAACACCTTGCCGTTCTGATGCGGCGAGAGCCGCGAGATCTGTTGTTTCATGGGGCGGCGCCTCCTCGCGCCTGGGGTCGAAATCGAACGGATAGCGTACCAGCGCGGGCCTGGCGGCGACGGTGTTACGCTCTCGGGCGCCCTCCTGCCCGCCCCCGTGCAGGCAGTGAAGGCCCAGCCACCCGCGGCCCGTCCGCCACGCAAGGAAGCCAAGGCCACGGCCTGCAGCGCAACCTTCCCCGACATTCCATTTCCATGTCCACCTCCACCCCGATCACCTCCTCCCGCACGCTGTCCTACGTCGCGCTGTTCGCCGCGCTGATCGCCGCGCTCGGCGCCGTCCCCCGCATCGACCTGGCCCTGGGCGTGCCGATCACCCTGCAGACCCTCGGCGTGATGCTCGCGGGCTGCCTGCTCGGACCGCGCCGCGGCTTTCTCGCGGTGGCGCTGCTGCTCGTGGGCGTGGCGCTCGGCCTGCCGCTGCTGTCCGGCGGCCGCGGCGGTCCCGGCGCGTTCGTGACGCCCTCCGCCGGCTTCCTCGTGGGCTGGCTGTTCGGCGCCTTCGCCTGCGGCTGGATCATGCGGCGCTTCGCCGCCGCGCGCGGACGCGCGCTGTTCGCCGCGGCGCTGGCCGCCTCGTTCATCGGCGGCATCGTCGTGGTCTACCTGTTCGGCATCGCGGGGCTGTCGCTGGTGGCCCACCTGCCGCTGCAGAAGGCGGCGCTCGCGAGCCTGGTCTTCGTGCCCGGCGACCTCGTCAAGTGCGTGGTCTGCGCGCTGGTGGTGCAGACCGTGGCGCGCGGCCTTCCGAGCTGGCGCCTCGATCGCGACTGATGACCGGCCCGGCGCCCGATTTCCAGACCGTTCACGCGCCGCTCGCCTGGTGGGCGCGGCACACGCCCGATGCCCTCGCGCTCGACGATGGCCACACGCGACTGAGTTTCGCCGCGCTCGCGGACCGCGTCGCAAGTGAGGCCGCCGCACTCGACGCCGCGGCCACGCCGACGGTCGCCTGGGCCAGCGCGAGCGCCTCGCCGGCCGACCAGTTGGTGAGCTTCCTCGCGATCCTCGCGAGCAACCGCACGGCGGCCGTCGGCGATCCCGACTGGCCCGAAGCCGTCCGCGACAAGGTAAGGGCGCGCATGGCGCAGCACCTGGGCGCGGCCGCCGGCATCGAGGAAGCGCGCGCGAGCACGCCCTTCTACATCGGCTTCACCTCGGGCAGCACCGGCGTGCCCAAGGGCTTCCGACGCACGCACGGATCGTGGACCCACAGCTTCGAGATCTGCGTGCAAAGCTTCGGCCCCGCCACCGGCACCACCGTGCTGGTGCCGGGCCGGCTCTCGCATTCGCTGTTCCTGTTCGGCGCGCTGCTGGGCCTGTGGACCGGCGCCGGCATGCGCCTGCAACGCCAGTTCTCGGCGGCGGCCGCGCTCGACACGCTGCAGCGCGGCCTCGCGGGCAGCCTGGTCGCCGTGCCCAGCCAGCTGCTGCTGATGCTCGAGCATGCGCAACGCCATGGCCTGGCGCCCATCACGGGCACGCGCCTCCTGATGATCAGCGGCGCCCCGTGGCCGCGCGCGCGCACCGCGGCGCTGCGCGCGCTGTTTCCCGCGGCGCGCATCGTCGAGTTCTACGGCGCCTCGGAAACCTCGTTCATCGCCTGGGCCGACAGCGACGAGGCCCTGCCCGACGACGTGGTCGGCCGGCCCTTCGCCGATGTCGAGCTCAGGATCGAGCCGCCCCTGCCCGGACTGATCTACGTGCGCAGTCCCATGGTGTTCAGCGACTACGTGACGCTGACGGCCGAGGAAGACGGCACCGCCGTGCTGCGCGACGGCGACTGGCTCTCGGTGCGCGACATGGGCCATGTGGATGCGGACGGCTTCCTGCACCTGGTCGGCCGGCAGCAGCGCATGCTGCTCGTGCAGGGCAAGAACCTGTTTCCCGAGGAAGTCGAGAACGTGCTGGCCGGGCATCCGGCGATCGCGGCCGCGTCGATCCAGGGGCTGCCGCATCCGCTGCGCGGCATGGAGGCCGTGGCCCTGCTCGCGCTGTCGCAACCGGTCTCACGCGAAGAACTGCAGGCCTGGTGCCGCGACCGGCTCGAGCCCTTCAAGCTGCCGAGGCGCTTCTACCGCGTCGATGCCTGGCCTCGCACACCGAGCGGCAAGACGGATCACGCCGCGCTGGCGCGACAGTTGGCCGACGCGTCCTCGGAGCCATGGAGCCGGCTGTGAATCCACCCGTGATCCTCGGCTGGGCCCGCAGCGCGGTGGTGCCGGTCGGCGGTGCACTCGGCGCGCTGGCCGCGCACGAGATCGGCGCACCGGTGCTGCAGGCCTTGCTGGCGCGTTCGGGCGTTCCGGCGCAGGCGGTCGATGCGGTCGTCGCCGGCAACGCGCTGGGCGCGGGCGGCAATCCCGCGCGCATGGTCGCGCTGGCCGCCGGCCTGCCAGACCGCATCGCCGCGCTGTCGGTCGACACCCAGTGCTGTGCCGGCCTCGATGCCCTGACCCTGGCCGCCGGCCTGCTGGCCAGCGGCAATGCCGCCATCGCGATCGCGGGCGGCGTCGAGGCCTGGAGCCGCGCACCGATCCGCCAGCATCGCCCGCGCGATGTCGGCGAGGCGCCCGTGCCCTACGACCGCCCCGCCTTCGCGCCCGATCCGGCGCGCGATCCCGACCTGCTGCTCGCCGCCGCGCGCCACGCCGCGCTGCATTCGATCGGCCGCGCGCAACAGGATGAGTTCGCCGCCCAAAGCCATGCGAAGGCGCTCGCATGGCGCGAACGCATGTCGCCGGAGATCGTGCCCATCGGCGCCGCCACCCACGACAGCTACGCGCGCGAACTCACGGCCTCGCGCATGGCCCGCATGCCGATCGAGGCGGTCGCCGACACGCTATCCGACCCGGTCGTTGCGCTAGAGATGGCCGTCAGCCGCCTCGCGATCGCCCCGCGCGCCGACGGCGCCGCCTTCGTGCTGCTCGCCACGCCGCAGGCCGCGGCCGCGCTGAAGATCGCGCCGCGCTTCCATTGGCTGGGTGGCACCTCGATCGGCGTGGCGCCGGAGATGCCGATGCTCGGCGCCTCCACCGCCGCCGAAGCCCTGCTGCGCCGCGCCGGCCTCGATGCGGGCGCGCTCTGGGGCGCGGAACTGCACGAGGCCTTCGCCGTGCAGGCGCTGTCGTTCATGCAAGCCCTGGGTTTGCAGCCCTCGCGTCTGAACCGCGGCGGCGGCGGCCTGGGCCGCGGGCATCCGATCGGCGCCTCGGGCGCGATCAGCCTGGTGCGCCTGCTCGCCGACATGCAGCACGATGCCCCATCGGGCGCGCACGGCCTCGCGGCGATCGCCGGCGCGGGTGGCCTGGGCGCGGCGGGGCTGGTGCAGCGGCTCTAGCTAGCGCATCACGCGGAAGAAGTCGTCGAGCGGCCGCCGCGCGGTCCGCACGGCGTTCTCGGGCGCCCGCGGATCGGCATAGCCCAGCGCCAGGCCGCAGACGATGTGGTGCTCGTCGCCCAGCCCCAGCGTCGAGCGCACCAGGCCCGGATAGGACGCGATCGCGCCGATCGCGCAACTGCCGATGCCCTGCGCGTTCGCGGCCATCATCAGCGCGAACAGGCACATGCCCAGGTCCATGTAGCAGCCGCTGCCCATGCGCGCATCGATCAGCACCAGCAGCGCCACCGGCGCATCGAAGAAGCGGAAGTTGCGCTCGAACTGTGCATCGCGCGCGGCACGGTCCTCGCGCGCCGCCCCCAGCGCGCCATAGAGCGCCTGCGCCGCCGCGACCTGGCGCCGGCGCAGGCTGTGCGGCATCGGGCGCGGAAAGTAGCTGTAGTCCTCGGCCTCCTGCTCGCCGTTGCGGAACGCGCCCACCAGCGCCGCGCTCAGGCGTGCGCGGGCATCGCCTTCGAGCGAGATGAACTCGCCGGGCTGCAGGTTCGCGCCACTGGGCGCGCGGCGCGCCTGGATCAGGAGCTGCTCGAGGCAGCCCTCGGGCAGAGCCTGGTCGGTGAAGCCGCGGGTCGAGCCGCGTTGCGCGAGCAGCGTCTGGAGTGCGAGGGGGTCGGGGACGGGAGAAGCGGCTGCCGGGTCGGAATCGAGGAGGCTGTGCATGCCGCATTTTCGCAAGCAATCGAGGACACGACCGGCTCCCAGCGGGGCAACCGCCCTCAGCACCTCGCCCTGAACTGCTGGTCGCGAACCTCCTTGCGCCGCTCCGCGATCCACGACTGGGATGCTCCGCTCTGCGGTTGCCGCGCCAGGCGGTCGTAGTACTCGACCTGCTGGTTGAAGTAAGCGCACCGCGAGGCATCCCCACCGCCGCCCGTCACGCCCGGCGTGCTCGCGCCGCGTTGCTCCATCGCCTGCTGCTGCACCGCATGGCCTTGCCGCGTCTGTTGGTCGGCAATCTGCACCTGCTGTTCCCACGACAAGCCGGCCGGGACCGACTCGATGCGTTCCACCAGCGCGCCGCGCTCACGGCAATGGGTCGACGACCAGAACCGCCCGCCGCTGTTGCTCACGCACAGGAACACCTGAGCCGCGCCGGCCGCATCGAGATTGCGCACCGGCGGCGACACGTCGACCACTCGGCCCTTGCCGTTGCCGCAGGGTTCGCTGCCGTACTGGTTGCCGCAGCGATAGACCTGCTGGGCATGCGCGACGCCGCCGACGCACAGAAGAATGAAAGCGATGGGGATGAGACGCATGAGGAGGTGCATGGATGAAGCCGCCGGGCAGACCATCTGGATTTCAAAGAGCCTTCGTGTAGAGAAACCGATCCTTCACCATCCAGACGATCACCGCCTTCGGCTGCCTCGTCAACGACAGCATGAACCCCGGATCGTTCGGCTTCATCCACAGCTGCATGCCACCCGCCACGGTCGTCGGCGGGCCGAGGGCGGCCACGAGAAAAGCCTCGACGTTCTCGGCGCCCAGCGCCTCCAGCTTCGCCGCGAAGCCCCGCTCCTCGGCCGTCATCGCCGCCAGTGCCTGCGCGTTCCTCGCCGCCGGCGATTGCCCGGATCGAATCCGTAGAGCAGGCGGTTCAGCACGCCGTTCGAACTCTCCACGCCCAGAATGCCCATCAGCTCCTCGAAGTAGCCCACCGCGCGCTCGCGTTCCTCGGTGTCCTCGTTCTCCCAGGCGGGATAGGCGGCCTTGAACGCGGCCATGAGCTTGTCCTTGGGATTCGGCCGGTCTGCGAGCGGCTGCAGCTGCATGGCCAGCGCATTGATGGTGGCCTCGAAGCGCAGGCGCGCCGGCTCGTTCATCGCGCCCGGGTACAGGGCTTCCGGCAGGAACTTCTTCTTGGCGATGAACGCGGACAGCGCCCGGGCCTGGGGGCCCGGCGGCGTGGAAGGCGAAGGTGGAGCGGCCATGGCGAGCTGACAGAAGAGGACGAGGGCGAGCAGGAAGACGCGCATGCCGCGCACCATACCTGCAGTCGACGCCGCCGGGCGCCCCCGCTTTCCCCACTCCCCGCATATCCATGCATGGATTTCTTCGTTGGTCCGGCACCGGCCGCTTCCTAGCATCGGCCATCCCTGTTCAGAGGCAGTTCCGCTGCCGGTCGCCATGTCCATCGAGAAGCTCTCCCCCTCCCGCGAATCCGCAACCGATGCGCTGCGCGCGCCCTCGCGCCGCGGCCTGCTGCAAACCCTCGTCTCGCTGGGCACGGTGGGCAGCCTCGGCGGGCTCGGCGCGGCCGCGCTCGTCGGCTGCTCGCGCGACGAGGCGAAGTCCGCTTCGGCCAATGCGCCGGCCGTCGTCAGGAAGACCGGCGACAAGGTCGCGTTCAAGTACCCCGACAACCCCTCGTTCGACCTGATCTACCTGGCCGACCAGCTCGGCTACTTCGAGGGCACGAACACGCGGCCGCAGTACGTGGGCAAGATCGCGGCGCCGCAGATCATTCCGCTCGTGGGCACCGGCGAGATCGACTTCGGCAGCCGCATGGTGCCGCTGGTGATCTCGGCCATCGCCTCGGGCGCCGACCTCAAGGTGGTGGCGGCCGGCGGCAAGACGCTGGAGGAAGCGCCGCACATGAAGTACTTCGTGCGCAAGGACTCGGGTATCTCCAAGCCCAAGGACCTCGAGGGCAAGACCATCGGCTTCAACAGCTTCGGCGCCTGCGCCGAGTTCGTGACCAAGAAGTACCTGCGCCAGCATGGCGTGGACGTGAACAAGATCAACTTCGTGGTGGTGCCCGACGAGCAGGCCGAGCAGACGCTGGTCACGCGCAACACCGACCTCGCGATCATCCACGCGCCCTTCTCGGGCCGCGCCGACCATGCCGACGCGCTGGTGCGGCTGTGGAGCGACTTCGACCTCGACGGCGGCCTCGGCGGCATGGCGCCCTACAGCGCGCACGGCCGCTTCATCCGCGAGCATCCCGAGGCGGTGCGCGACGTGGTGACGGCGCTGGCCAAGGCCGGCAACTGGGTCAACGCGAATCCCGAGGAAGCGCGCAAGCTGGTCGCCAAGCGCATCAACATGGACCTGCGGAACGTGGACCGCTACGCCTACGTCGAGGACCTGGTGGTGACCGAGCCGCCGATCGAGTACTACGTCGACATCCTGCAGTCCGAGGGCAAGATCCCGGCCGGCAAGGTGGCGGTGAAGGACGTCTACACGAACGAGTTCAACCCCTACGCGCAGGCGCCCTCGCAGCCCGCCGCGGCGAAGACCTGAGCGGCGCGCGCATGAGCGGCATCAAGATCTCGGCGCGCGACGTGCGCATGGACTACGCGGCGCGCGGCGCGAGCGAGCGCGTGCGCGTGCTCGAGGGCTTCGACCTCGACGTGCGCGAGGGCGAGTTCCTCTCGGTGCTCGGCCCCTCGGGCTGCGGCAAGTCGACCTTCCTAGGCATCCTGGCCGGGCTCACCGAGCGCACCGGCGGTCGCATCGCCATCGACGGCCAGCCGGTCGCGGGCGTGCACCGCAACCAGGGCGTGGTGTTCCAGGGCTATGCGCTGTTCCCGTGGCTCACGGTGCTCGACAACATCGCGGTGGGCCTCGAGATCCGCGGCATCGGCAAGGCCGCGCGCCGCCGCACCGCGCAGGAGTACCTCGAGCTGGTGGGCCTGCACGGTTTCGGCGAACGCTATCCGCACGAGATCTCGGGCGGCATGAAGCAGCGCGTGGCGATCGCGCGCTCGCTGGCCTACCGGCCCGACGTGCTGCTGATGGACGAGCCCTTCGCCGCGCTCGACGCGCAGACGCGCGAGATCCTGCAGGGCGAGCTGCTGCGCATCTGGGAGCAGTACCGCAAGACCATCGTCTTCATCACGCACAGCCTCGAGGAGGCGGTCTACCTGTCCGATCGCGTGGCCGTGATGACGCAGCGGCCCGGCCGCATCAAGGCGATCATCGACATCCCGCTGGCGCGGCCGCGCTCGGCCGAGCTGCGCCATTCGAGCGAGTTCGCGGCCCTGCGCCAGCGCGCCTGGGAGGTGCTGAAGGACGAGGTGCAGGTCGGGCTGAAGCCGCGTTCCCTCGAAGGAGTGGTCTCGTGAGCGCCGTGCTCGAAGGCGCGCCCGCCGCGCCAGCGCCGCGCCGCACGCTGGCGCGCTTCGCCCGGTTCGCGGGCCGCTTCGCCGAACGCGCCGCCGGCATCGTGCTGTTCCTCGCGCTGTGGGAAGCGCTGCCGCGCCTGGGCATCGTGAGCGACGCCTACCTGAGCCCGCCCTCGGCCGTGCTCGCGAGCATCGGCCAGTTGCTCGACAACGGCCAGCTCTGGAAGCACGTGGCCGCGAGCCTGCAGCGCTCGCTCTGGGGCCTGGTGCTCGCGAGCGGCGCGGGCGTGCTGCTGGGCCTGCTGGTCGGCGGCTTCCGCCGGCTCGCGGCCATCGTCGACCCGGTGCTGCAGCTGTTCCGCCAGACCTCGGCCTTCGCGCTGTTCCCGGTCTTCATCCTGTTCCTCGGCATCGGCGAGCTGTCGAAGGTGGCGATCATCTTCTGGGCCTCGTTCTGGCCGGTGCTGCTGAGCACGGTGAGCGGCGTGAAGCAGGTCGACCGGCTGCTGGTGAACTCCGCGTTGTCGATGGGCGCCTCGCGCCGCTTCGTCTTCTTCAAGGTGGTGCTGCCGGCCTCGCTGCCCTCGATCTTCACGGGCGTGCGGCTCGCGGGCGCCTACAGCATCACGGCGCTGGTGGCGGCCGAGATGATCGGCGCGCACTCGGGCCTGGGTTTCCTCACGCTCAACTCGCAGGAGACCTTCCAGATCCCGACCATGTACGCCGGCATCCTGCTGCTCGCGGTGCTCGGGCTGCTGCTGAACTACCTGCTGGCGCTGCTCGAGCGCCGGCTGCTGCGCTGGCGGCGCGGGTTGAGCCTCGATGAGTGAGAACCCGCGTCCGCCCTCCGCCGTGGCCGGCCTGCTCGACGGCATCGGCCGCTGGCCCAGCCTGGTCGCGGCCGGTCCGGTGCTCGCGGTGGTCGCCGCGCTGGCCGCCGCCGGCGGTGCCTGGCCGAATGCCGACAACGCGCCGCGCGAGCGCGGCCTGTCGGGTCCCGCGACCTGGCTCGCGTGGCTGCCTCCGCTGGCCGTGCCCGCGCTGGCCACGCCGCTGAACCAGTTGCCCAAGGGCCCGGTGCTCGCGCGCGCGATCGCGCGCGGCGAACTGGTCGTTGGCGTGCGGCGCTATCCGCGCCCTGCTCCGCCCGGCTCGCCAACGCCGCCCGAACCCGATGCCTTCGACGCCACCCTGGCGCGCGAACTCGCCGCCTCGCTGGGCGTGAAGGCCGTGCTGGTCGGCCTCGCGCCCGACGAACGCGACGAAGCCCTGCGCGACGGCCGTGTCGACCTGCTGGTGGCCGGCGTGCCGGCCCAGGGGGCGCGCACCGACGAAGGCGGCGCCGGCATCGATGCCGCGCCCGGCAGCTACGACACCGGCCGCGGCCAGGTGGTCGCGCTGCGCCGCGGCCGCGTGCAGGACGAGGAGGCGCTGCGCGGCGCCTCGGTCTGCGTCGGCGAAGGCTCGGGCTATGCGGGCGCGGTGGCGCTGCGCTATGGCGCGCAGCCGCGCAACTATCCCTCGGCGGTGCATGCGGCCTCGGCCTTCATGGCCGGCGAATGCGCGGCGCTGGCCGAAGACGCGCAGGTGCTCGAGCGGCTGATGGGCAACGAGGAATGGCGCTTCTACAAGCCGGTGGCGCAGGACCTGCGCGCGCCGGCCGACGCGGCCGTGCGGCTCGCGGCCGGAGACGCCGTGTCGCGCGACTACATCGCCGCCGCGCTGCGGCGCTGGCGCGCCGACGGCACGCTGGCGCAGGCGCGGGGGGCGCGTGCGGGGAATCTGCAGTTCGAGATCACCTTGTTAAAGGATGGGTTGGTCTGCCATTCGTGAGGAACGGGCAGCCAACACGCAGCCGCTCAAAAACCGTTCTCGCTGAGCTTGTCGAAGCGCCGCGCGAGGCTTCGACAGGCTCAGCCCGAACGGTTTGGAGCGTTCAGCCTTCCATGCCTTCACGCGACGCCCACTGCCACTGCCCCAACGCGAAGTCCTGCGTCACCAGCTTCTCCGTCAGCAGGAACTTCTTCACCTCCTCGATCAGCCCCAGCCCCTCGGCGGGATAGGCCGCCTCGGGGTACTGGCTCAGCGGATGCGAGGCCTTGACCGCCTCGAGCGGGAAGCCACTGACCTCGGCATGGAAGGCGTAGTAGGCCGCGCTGTCGGCGCGCATCTCGGCGATGGCGGCGCGGCGCGCGCGGGTCCAGGCGGCCGGCAGGCCGGGCGCAGTGGCGAGCAGCTTCGACGAGGCGACGATCACCGAGGTGCCGCGCAGGGTGGGATGGCGGTCGGCCTCGTCGATCACGGGGTAGCCGCGCGATGCGAGCAGCGGCCCGACGTCGATCTGGGCCGCGAAGGCGGCGATCGAGCGCTGGTCGAGCGCGGCCTCGCCGTCGCGCGGGAACATGTGGATCACCTTCACCGACTTCTGCAGGCCATGCTCCTTGAGCAGGCCCAGCACGTAGCGGTGCATGTAGGAACCGCGCGCCACGCCGATGGCCTGGCCCTCGAGCTCGCGCACGCTGCGCACGCCGTCGCGCGGCGTGAGCAGCCAGACGTTCATGCCCACGGTGTCGAAGCCGATCAGCCGCGCATCGAGCCCGCGCGAGCGCGCGACCACGGCGGGCGTGTCGCCGTAGATGCCGACGTCGAGCACGCCCGAGATGAAGGCTTCGTTGAGGTCGGGTCCGTTCGGGAAGTTGCGCGTGACCACCTCCTTGAAACCCAGCGGCGCGAGCTCGCGCTGCAACAGGCCCTGGCGCAGCGCCCAGCCGGTGGCGGCCGCGGGCTTCCTGCCCGGACCGATGTAGCCCAGGCGCAGCACGCCCGCGCCCGGTGCACCCTGCGCGATCGAGAACAGCGGCAGTGTGGCGGCGGAAGCGGCAACGGCGCCGCGCAGCAGCCGCCGGCGGCCGGTATCGACGGGCGCCGCCATCAGTGCGCGCGCCGCAGCAGTTCGAAGCTGGCGTCGGCCGAGGCCGTCGACTGGCGGCCGCGCCCCCAGCCGATGTCGCGGCGGTAGCTGCCCATCAGCGCCTGGGCGGCCACGTCGCGCTCCTCGGCGGTGGCGCCGCGGTCGGCGATCGGCGCGACGTAGAGCGCGTCCTCGGGGCAGTAGAGCTCGCACATGAAGCAGGTCTGGCAGTCGTCCTGGCGCGCGATGCGCGGCAGGCCGCCGGGCACGGCCTCGAACACGTTGGTCGGGCAGGCGCTCACGCAGATGTTGCAGGCGGTGCAGCGTTCGGCGCTGATGAGTTCGATCATGCGGCCACCTCTTCCTCGGCGCGCCGTTGCACGGCGTGGTGCTGTACCCAGACCTCGTCGAGCCCGCCGCTCAGGAGGCGATGGCGCTGGGTCGGGTCGATGGCCGAATGCTCGCGCCGGCGGTGCATGCCGCGCGTCTCGGTGCGCTGCAGCGCGCTGCGGTACATCCAGCGCGAGGTGGCCAGCATGGCGGCCGCTTCGCGCGCGCGCACCGCGTCGGCCGCGCTGGCCGCCGGCGCGCCCTGGCGCAGGCGCTCCCACAGGGCGTCGAGCCGCGCGAGAGAATCGCGCAGCGCATCGCCTTCGCGGAACCAGTTGCGTTCGTAGGGGAAGACCTCGGCCTGCACCGCGCGCACCACGGCCTGGCTGTCCCAGGCCTGCGCGCCGCGCGTGGACAGCGCGACGCCGCCGGCACGCAGGGCCGTGCGTTGCGAACGCGCGCGTGCATCGCGCCCGAAATCGGCCGCGCCGGCGCCGGCCCAGAAACCCGAGGACAGCGCCCAGGCCGCGTTGTGGCTGCCGCCGCCGGTGAAGCCGCCGCAGATGAGCTCGCGCGTGGCCGCGTCGCCCGCGGCATAAAGGCCGGCCACGGTGGTGGCGCAGCTGTCGTCCACCAGGTGCAGGCCACCGGTGCCGCGCACCGTGCCCTCGAGCCGCAGCGTGACCGGGAAGTGCTGCGTGAAGGGATCGATGCCCTGGCGGTCGAAGGAGACGAAGAAGTTCGGCTGCGCGGTGCGCATCCAGGCGCGGATCTGCGCGTCGGCGCGGTCGAGGCAGGCGTAGACCGGTTGGGTCTGCAGCGTCTGCGCGATCACGCCGCGGCCCTTGGACGAACCCGCGCCCTCGATCGCCACGCCATCGGCCGTGTAGAAGGTGGCCCAGTTGTAGAACAGCGACTTGGTGACCGACGAGAACGCCGGGCCGAGCCCGTAGGCGTTGGAGAACTCCATGCCCGACAGGGCCGCGCCGACTTCGGCCGCCATCAGCTGGCCGTCGCCGGTCAGCACGTTGCAGCCCAGCGCGCGGCTCAGGAAGGCGCAGCCACCGGTGGCGATGACCACCGCGCCCGCGCGCACCACCCAGCTTTCGCCGCTCTGTCGGTTCACGCCGGTGGCGCCGCAGACGGTGCCGTGCTCGTCGACCAGCAGCTCGAGCACCGGACTGTGGTCGAGGATGCGCGCGCCCGCGGCCTTCACGCGCTTGCGCATCAGCCGCATGTACTCGGGGCCCTGCAGCGAGGTGCAGCGCAGCGCGCCCTGGTCGTCGACCGGGAACGGATAGCCCCATTCCTTGAGCGTCTCGACATTGGTCCAGGTCTGCTCGAGCACGCGGTCCATCCAGGCGTGCTCGGCCAGCTGGCCGCCCATGGCGAAGCGGCTGGCCTTGGCCTCCTCGCGCGCCGTGCCTTCGGCCGGCACGTGCCACAGGCCGGTGCCCGAGGGCGCGGTGGCGCCCGAGGTGCCGCAGAAGCCCTTGTCGGCCAGCAGCACGCGCGCGCCGCGCGCGGCAGCGCTCACCGCGGCCCAGGCGCCGGCCGGGCCGCCGCCGATCACCAGCACGTCGGCCTCGTGGCGCGTGCCGCCATCGGCGCCCGAAGAAGCTGCCGCTCGAAATCCCTGGCGCCCATGTCGCGTGTCCTCTGCTGCAAGAAAGAAAAGAGGACCGACCGTAGCGCCGGCTCGGGCGCGGCACAAAGAAGGAATGCGTGCTTCGATATGCGCGGCCCTGGAATGCCGCTCAGGTACCCAGCCGCAGCCTGAGCCCGGCCCCAGACCGCCAGCAGCACGGCCGCGCCGAACACCCAGCCCGAGAGCGCGCCGGCCATGGTGCCCGACAGCAGGTTGCCGACGGTGCAGCCCAGGCCGGTCATCGCGCCCCAACCGAGCAGCAGGCCGCCGCCGAGCCCGCGCGCGACCTGCGCCGGCCGCGGCCACGCGGGCCGGAACTGCCCGCTCGCGAGCGCGGCCGCGAAGGCGCCGGCGACGAGGCCGCCGACCAGCAGCGCGTTCGGCGTCTGCCACAGGCTCTGCGCCACGGCCGTGACGCAGCCGGCGAAGCCGTCGAGGCCCTCGAGCCGCTGCGGCAGCAGGCCCTGCCCTTCGCCGGCCGCGCGCGCCGCGCTGCCGAGCGCGGCCGTCACGCCCAGCGGCCGCAGCCGCAGCACCACGATCACGGCGATGGCACCCACCGCGAGGCCGCCCCAGACGTAGGGCCAGCGCCCCTGCAGCAGCGCGCGCAGCGCGGCGCCGAAGCTCGCGGGCGCGGCGGCGTTCCGCGCGGGCGGCAGGCGCCGCCACAGCAGCGCGCTCGCGAGCGCCAGCACCGCGAGCTGCAGCGCCGCCGAGCCCGCATAGCCGAGGTGGTGCGGCAGCCAGGGCACGGGCGCGGTGGCGATGGTCGCGCTGTAGAGCGGGTTCCAGGTGTTGAAGCCGAGCACGAAGCCCAGCGCCGCGCCCGCGAGCGCGAAGGGCGCGGTGGGCGAGCCCTCGCCGAGCCGGTACCAGTGCGCGCTGATGCACGAGCCCGACACCACCATGCCCGCGCCGAAGGCCAGGCCCGCGAGCACCAGCGCCCAGCTCACCGGGCCGATGTGCGCATCGGGCGGCAGCCGGCCCGGCTGCGGCACCGGCAGCCAGCCGCTCATCACCACGTGCATGCCGAGCGTGCCCACCGCGAGCGCCGCGACGATCGCGAGCAGGCCGCGCGCATCGCCACGTTCGAAGTAGTCGCGCGCATGGCAGTAGAAGCAGAAGCGCGAGCGCTGCAGCACGATGCCGAGCACCGCGCCGATGCCCAGCGCGAAGGCCAGCGCGCGGCCGCCGCTGCGCTCGCCGAGCAGGTGCACGCCGGTCGCGAGCAGCACGAGCACGACCGAGGCCACGGCCAGCGCGGGCCAGCGCGCCGCGCCCGTGCCATCCAAAAAAAACGAGCCCGAAGGCTCGCCCAATGCCGTCCGCGCTTCCGGCGGACGGCCACCCAACTCCTGGTGACTCATTGAAGTACCTTCGTGCTTCGCACTACGGTGCGAGCTTGCTTGGGGCGGCCCGGCGCGGCGCTCACGCACCCTCCTCGTTCTTCTTCTCTCCTCGCATCACTTCGATGCCCAGACGGTGCCGCTCGGGTTGTTCACCGGCACGCCGACCGCGTTGCCGTACTCGGTCCACGAGCCGTCGTAGTTGCGCACGTTCTTGTAGCCGAGGATGCGGTGCAGCGCGAACCAGGTGTGGCTCGAGCGCTCGCCGATGCGGCAGTAGGTGATGACCGGCTTGCTGCCGTCGATGCCGGCGGCGGCGTAGAGCGCCTTCAGCTCGGCCGGCGACTTGAAGGTGCCGTCCTCGTTGACCGCGCGGCCCCAGGGCACGTTGGCCGCGCCGGGGATGTGCCCCGCGCGCACCGCGAGTTCGGCGGCACCCGGCGGCGCGAAGATCTTGCCGCTGTATTCGTCGGCCGAGCGGATGTCGACCAGGCGAGTGTCCGACTTGCCGTCGGCCACCGCCACCACGTCGGTCAGGCGCGCGCGCAGCGCCGGGTCGGGCCGGCTCGCCTTGAAGGCGGTGGCGGCGTACTCGGGCGTGCGGTTCTCGAGCGTGCGGTTCTCGGCCTCCCACTTCTTGCGGCCGCCGTCGAGCAGCTTCACGTTGTTCAACCCGTACTGCTCGAACACCCAGGCACCCCAGGCCGCGAACCAGTTGTTGTTGTCGCCGTACAGCACGATGGTGGTGTCCTTGTCGACACCCGCCGCCGACAGCAGCTTCTCGAACTGGGCCTGGCTCACGATGTCGCGGCGCACGCGGTCGTTGAGGTCGTTGTGCCACGAGAAGTTGACCGCGCCGGGGATGTGGCCGCGCTCGTAGAGGCCGGGGTTCACGCTGACCTCGATCACGCGCACCTTGGCGTTCCGGAGGTTCTTCTCGAGCCACTCGGTGGACACCAGCGCCTCGCCGGCCTCGGTCGTGGATTGGGCGAAGGCCGCGGGGGCGCTCGCGAGGAAGGTCAGCGTGGCAAGGGAGGCGACTCGCCACCAGCGGCTCAGGATCGACATGCGTAACTCCTTGTGAAAAGTGCAGGCCGCACTGTAGGGAGTCGACGCACGCTCACCAACGAAGCGTTTGCGATATGGCTATGACCAATGCATCTGAAAGCGGCACCCGCTTCGGCGCGATCAGGCCGAGGGCTTCGCGCCCTTGCGGCCGAACACCTCGGGCGCCACCAGCATGAAGGCGCGCACGCGGTCGGCCAGCACCGCGTCGAGGTCCTCGGGCATGGCCTCGGCGTAGATCCAGCGCCGCACGCCGATGTAGAAGATCCCGCCGTGCATGCCCCACATCAGCTCGCGCTCGCGCTCGGTGGGCCTGGCGCGCCCCGTGAGGCCGAGCTCGTGGCGCATCTCGCGCCAGATGTGCGGGAACAGCCGCTCCTTGAGCAGTTCCATGTACTGTCCCGGCACGTAACCGTCGGACAGCCCCGAGAACACCAGGATGCGCACCCACTCCTTGGTGAGGATCGCGCGCGCATAGGCGCCGTAGAAGCGCACGCCAACCGCGCCTCGAGCGGCGTGGAACGGTCGGACAGCCACTCCTCCCACTCCTGCTGCCAGCGCTCGAGGTAGACCTCCTCGTACACGCGCTCGATCAGCGCGCGCTTGTTCGGGAAGTAGTGATAGAGCAGCGGATGCGTGATGCCGATCTGCTGCGCCAGCTCGCGCGTCTGGCCGTCGAGGCCGCGCTCCGAGAAGAAGGCGATCGCGCCGTCGAGGATCTGGCGCTCGCGGTCCTCGGTCGAGAGCCGCTGGCGCGCGGGTTTGACGGCCACGTTCTTCGGGTCTTCGGATGCGTCTTTCATGAAACGGCTGTTGTCTTCGGTGTTGTCGTTGGAGGGTCGCAATTTACCTCATGGTAAGTACCAATGATCTTATTGACCAATCGTTAAATACTCCGGCCCATGCGAACGGCACCGGCTCCCGGTGCGCCACCGAAGAAAGAGACGACGGATGGAACTGCAAGGCGAACAGTGGATTCCCGCGGGCCGCGAGACGGTCTGGCGCGCCCTCGACGATCCCGAGCTGCTGGCGCGCTGCGTGCCCGGCTGCGAGGAGATCCGCCGGCTCGGCGAGAACGAGATGGAGGCGCGGCTGCTCGCCAAGATCGGCCCGGTGCGCGCGCATTTCAGCGGCCGCATCCGCCGGCTCGACGTGGTCGAACCGCAGAGCTGCCGCATCGCCTTCGAGGGCAGCGGCGGCGCGGCCGGCATGGCCAAGGGCGAATCGCGCGTCACGCTCGCCACCGAGGGCAACGGCACGCGGCTGACCTACACGGTCGAGGCGGCCGTCGGCGGCAAGCTCGGGCAGATCGGCGGCCGGCTCGTGAATGCCTCGGCACGCAAGATGGCCGACGAGTTCTTTCTCGCGCTCAACGAGCAGCTCGCGCCCAAGCCCGCGGCGCAGGTGCTCGAAGCCGCGGCGGACATGCCCGAGGCACGGCGCGAACCGGCCCCCACGTTGGCGGCACCCGTGCGCGCCGCCGCCGCATCGGCCGGCTTCGGCCCCTGGTCCGGCGAACTGCAGCGCCTGCTGTGGCTCGCGATCGGCAGCGGCATCGGCTGGCTCGCGAGCCGCGCGTTCTGAGCCAGGAAAGCCCGCGATGAAAGCCCCCGCCTTCTCCTACCTGCGCGCGCAGAGCCTGGCCCAGACCTCGGCCCTGCTGCGCGAGCACGGCGACGCGGCCCGCGTGCTGGCCGGCGGTCAGACCCTGCTGGCCACGCTCAACATGCGGCTGTCGAAGCCGCAACTGCTGATCGACATCGCCGCCCTGCCCGAGCTGCGCGGCATCGAGCTGCGCGGCGACTTCCTGCGCATCGGCGCGCTGGTGCGGCACGTCGACATCGAATGCTCGGAACTGATCGCGCAGCGGCTGCCGCTGCTGTCGCAGGCCGCGCCGCACGTGGCGCATGCGGCGATCCGCAACCGCGGCACGCTCGGCGGCTCGATCGCCTTCGCCGATCCCGCGGCCGAGTGGCCGGCCTGCGCGCTCGCGGCCGATGCCGAGCTGATCGTGAGCGACGGCCAGCGCGAGCGCCGCGTGATGGCCGGCGACTTCTTCATCGACCTCTACCAGACCGACCTGCGCGCGCATGAGGTGCTGGTGGCGCTCGAGTTCCCGCTGCCGGGCCCGGCGCGCCGCTTCGCCTTCGCCGAACTCGCGCGGCGCCATGGCGACTACGCCATCGTGGGTATCGCGCTGGCCGCCGACGTGCACGAGGGCCGGCTGTCCGACCTGCGCATCGCCTTCTTCGGCATGGGCAACACGCCGATGCGCGCGCTCGGCGCCGAGACCCGGCTGGCCGGCACCCGGGCCGACGAAAGCACGCTCGAGGCCGCCGTGCTGAGCCTCGACGAAGACATGCAGCCCGATGCCGACCTGCACAGCAGCGCCGCGGCCAAGCGCCACCTGGCCGGCGTGCTGCTGCGGCGCGCGGTCGAGCGCGTGCTGCAACCGGAGACCGCCCAGTGATGGACACCACCGACACCCACGACCTCAAGCTCGCGGTGCGCATCGAGGTCAACGGCGAGGTGCACGCCTGCCGCGTGGAGCCGCGCCAGCACCTGGTCGACTGGCTGCGCGACGAGCTCGGCCTCAAGGGCACGCGCGTGGGCTGCGAGCACGGCGTGTGCGGCGCCTGCACGGTGCTGATCGACGGCGAGATCGCGCGCGGCTGCCTGGTGCTCGCGGTGCAGGCCGACGGCCGGCGCATCGAGACCATCGAGGGCCTGTCCGACGCCGGCACGCTCGCCGACCTGCAGCGCAGCTTCTCGGCGCGCAATGCCGCGCAGTGCGGCGCCTGCACCTCGGGCATGCTGCTGACCGCGCATGCGCTGCTCGAACGCACGCCCTGCCCGGGCCGCGAAACGATCCGCGAACAGATCTCGGGCAACTACTGCCGCTGCACGGGCTACCACGCGATCGTCGACGCGATCGCGCTGGCCGGGCAGGAACGGCAGGCACGATGCGGCGGCTGTACCGGCGCCGCGGGGAGTGCGGCATGAACGACCTCACCCTCCCCGCGCCGGTGCGCGAGATCGAGGCGCAGCGCTACATCGGCCAGTCGGTCGAGCGACCCAGCATGCAGCGGCTCACGCAGGGCCGCGCGAACTACGTCGACGACCTCGAGCTGCCGCGCATGCTGCACGTGGTCTACCTGCGCAGCCCGCATGCGCATGCGCGCATCGTGCGCATCGATGCCGAGGCGGCGCGCCGCATGCCGGGCATCGCGGCCATCGTCGACGGCCGCCAGCTCGCGGCGGTCTGCGCGCCCTGGGTCGGCACGCTCAAGCACCTGGCAGGCATGCGCTCGCCGCCGCAGCATGCGCTGGCGATCGAGCGCGCCACCTGGCAGGGCGAGGCGGTGCTCGCCATCCTCGGCCGCACCCGCGCGCTGGCCGAGGACGCGCTCGACGCGGTCCAGGTCGAATGGGAGCCGCTGCCCGCCGCGGTGCACATGGACACGGCGCTCGATGCCGCCACGCCGGTGATCCATCCCGAGCTCGGCAGCAACCTGTGCTTCCACCGCGAGATCGACACCGGCGGCGTGGAAGCGGTGTTCGAGGGCGCCGACGTGGTGGTCGAGGACGAGTTCCGCTTCGGCCGCCACACCGGCGTGACGCTGGAGCCGCGCGCCGTGCTGGCCGACTTCACGCCCACCGGCCGGCGTCTCGTGGTGCACCACTCGCACCAGGCGCCGCACATGATGGCCGACCTCTATGCGCGCCAGCTCGGCCTGCAGGAGGCCGACGTGCGCGTGGTCTGCCGCGACGTCGGCGGCTCCTTCGGCATCAAGGTGCATGCCTATGCCGACGACTTCGCGACGGTGGCGCTGTCGGTGCTGCTGGGGCGGCCCGTCAAGTTCGTCGCCGACCGGCTCGAGTCCTTCGTCACCGACGTGCATGCGCGCGAGCACCGCGTGAAGGCGCGGCTCGCGCTGGCACACGACGGCCGCATGCTGGCGTTCCAGATCGACGACCTCACGGGCATCGGCCCGTTCTCGATGTTCCCGCGCACCAGCGCGATCGAGGGCAACCAGGTCATCAACATCACGGGCGGCCCCTACAAGCACGCGCACTACAAGGCCACGCTCGATGTCGCCTTCCTCAACAAGGTGCAGACCAGCCAGTACCGCGGCGTCGGCCATCCGATCGCCTGCACGGTGACCGAGGGGCTGGTCGATCTCGCCGCGGCGAAGCTGGGCATCGACCCGCTCGAACTGCGCCGCCGCAACGTGATGGAGGACGGCAGCTATCCGCGCCAGGGTGCCTCGGGCATCCTGCTCGAGGGGCTGTCGCACCAGGCCTGCCTGGACCGCATCGAGACGCTGATGGACTACGGCGCGCTGCGCCGCGAGCAGGCCGCGCTGCGCGAGCGCGGCGTGCACCGCGGCATCGGCTTGGCGGCGCTGATCGAGCTGACCAATCCCGGCCCGGCCTTCTACGGCGTGGGCGGCGCGCGCATCGCGGCGCAGGACGGCGCGACCGTGCGGCTCGACCCCACCGGCGTGGTGCACTGCGCCACCGGCGTGGGCGAACAGGGCCAGGGCACCGAGACCATCTTCGCGCAGATCGTGGCCGACACGCTGGGCCTGCCGATGGCCTCGGTGCGCGTGCTGACGGGCGACACCGCGGCCACGCCCTACGGCGGCGGCACCTGGGCCTCGCGCGGCGCGGGCATCGGCGGCGAGGCCGTGCTGCTCGCGAGCCGCGACCTGCGCCGCCACATCCTGGCGCTGGCGGCCGCGCACCTGAAGCGGCCGGCCGAGGGCCTGACGATCGCGCACGGCGAGGTGCGCTGCCTGGCCACCGGCGACACGCTGTCCGACCTGGCCGAGCTCGGCCGGCTCGCGCACTTCCGCCCGACCTGCTGCCCGCGGGCTTCCAGCCCGAGCTGGTGGTCACGCGCCACTATGCGCAACGCGACTATCCCTTCGTCTTCACCAACGGCGTGCAGGCCTCGTATGTCGAGGTCGACGTCGACACCGGCTTCGTGCGGCTGCTGCGCCACTGGGTGGTGGAGGACTGCGGGCGCGTGCTCAACCCGATGCTGGTCGACGAGCAGATCCGCGGCGCCGTGGTGCAGGGCATCGGCGGCGTGCTCTACGAGGAATGCCTCTACGACGACCACGGCCTGATGCGCAACGGCAGCATGGCCGACTACCTGGTGCCGATGGCCTTCGAGATGCCCGACATCGAGGTGGCCCACATCGAGACGCCCACGCGCACCTCGCAGCTCGGCGCCAAGGGCGCGGGCGAGGCCGGCACGGCGGGTGCGCCGGCCGCCGTGCTCAACGCGATCAACGACGCGCTGCGGCCCTTCGGCGCCCACGTGTCGGAACAGCCCGTGACCCCTGAGAAAGTGCTGCGCGCCCTCGGGCGCATCTGATCCCCGGCCGCGCGGGCGCCCTCCCCCGGCCCGCGCCTTCATCGCTTGCATTGACCCGAACGACAAGGAGACACGCCATGACCTCGCCCCTCGACCTTCCCTCCCCCTCGCTGCGCCGGCGCACCGTGCTGCAGGCCGCCGGCGGCGCCCTGCTGGCCTCGGGCGCCGCGCTGCCGCTGCGCGCGCTGGCGCAGAACGAACCGTTTCGCGTCGGCCTGCCGATCCCGCTGACCGGGCCCTTCGCGGCCGAGGCGCGCGCGGTGCAGCAGGGCGCCGAACTCGCGGTCAAGGAGTTCAACGCGGCCGGCGGCCGGCGCGCCGAGCTGCTGGTGCGCGACGACAAGCTCAACCCGCAGGAGGCCGTCACGCGCACGGTCGAGCTGATCGAGAAGGACCGCGCGCACTTCATCGTGGGCTCGGTGTCGGCGGCGGTGCAGCTGTCGGTCAACAACGCCACCAAGCAGCGCAAGATCATCTACAACTCGGTGAGCCAGTCCGACTCGATCAACGAGGCCAAGGACTTCAGCAAGTACACCTTCCACGAGTGCCTGAACCCGCACATGACCGCGGGCGCGGTGGCGCGCTACGCCTTCCCGAAGATGGGCAAGCGCGTGGTGTTCCTCACGGCCGACTACGCCTACGGCCACGAGATGTCGCGCGGCTTCCTCGCGGCCGGCAAAGCCTTCGGCATCGAGGTACTGGCCGACATCCGCCATCCGCTGGGCCAGACCGATTTCTCGAGCTACTTCCCGCGCATCCTCGCGCTCAAGCCCGACGTGCTGGTGGTCTGCAACTTCGGCCGCGACCAGTCGATCGCCTTCCGCCAGGCCGGCGACTTCGGCGTCAAGCAGAAGTCGAAGATCATCGCGCCGCTCTTGATGCACTCGGGCCGCATGGTCGACGGCCACGAGGTGTATGCCGACATCATCGGCGGCACCGGCTACTACTGGGGCATGGAGGAGAGCACGCCCTCGGCGCGCGCCTTCAACACGGCGTTTCGCGCGGCCAACGGCGGCACCGCGCCGACCGACTACGCGGGCCTGGGCTATGCGGGCGTGCGCAACCTGCTGGCCGCGGCGAAGCAGGCCGGAAGCACCGACAGCGACCGCGTGGTCGAGGCGCTGCAGGCCCTCAGGAGCGACGCCTACAAGGGGCCGACCTACTACCGCGCCTGCGACCACCAGTCGGTGCAGTCGGTGCTGATCGTGGAGTCGAAGCCCGCCGCGCAGGCCAAGGGCAAGGACGACATCTTCCGCATCGTCGCCACCGAGGCCCCCGACGAGGCACGCATGCGCAGCTGCGCCGAGCTGGGCCACGCCTGAGAGCCTCGCCGTGGAACTCTCCGTCTCCCTGCTGCTCCAGCAGCTCTTCGTGGGCCTGGCGCTCGGTGCCATCTACGTGCTGGTGGCCGTCGGCCTGTCGCTCATCTTCGGGCTGCTGGGCGTGGTCAACTTCGCGCACGGCGCCTTCTACATGCTGGGCGCCTACGTGGCGGTCTATGCCTACGGCCTCACCGGCAGCTTCTGGTGGTGCCTGCTGCTGGTGCCGCTCGCGGTCGGCCTGCTGGGGCTGGTGGCCGAGCGCTGGCTGATCCGGCCGCTGTACGGCCGCGGCGTCGACTACCCGCTGCTGCTGACCTTCGGCCTGGCCTACGTGCTGGTCGACGGCGTGCGCATGGTCTGGGGCGTGCAGGGCGAGGCCTTCGCCACGCCCGAGGCGCTGCGCGGCGCGGTCGACCTGGGCTTCGGCGTGTTCCCGCTCTACCGGCTGTTCCTGCTCGGCCTGTGCGCGGCACTGCTGCTGGCGCTGTGGCTGTTCATCGAGAAGACGCGCCTGGGCCTGGTGATCCGCGCCGGTGCGCGCGATCCGCTGGTGCTCAAGGTGCTGGGCATCGATGTGGGCCGCGTGTGGCTCTTGATCTTCGGCCTCGGCACCGCGCTCGCGGGCCTGGCCGGGCTGCTGGCGGCGCCGCTGCGCGGGGTGAATCCCGAGATGGGCGGCTCGGTGCTGATCGAGGCCTTCGTGGTCACCGTGATCGGCGGCATGGGCTCGCTGGTCGGCGCCATCGTGGCCGGCCTGCTGGTGGGCGTGGTGGTGGCGATGACCACGCTGTTCCAGCCCGAGCTCGCCGAACTCGCCATCTTCGCGCTGATGGCCGCGGTGCTGATCCTGCGGCCCAACGGGCTGTTCGGCGCGCGCGACTGAAGGCGCGCCCTTCGCTTCCAACGCTTTCCAGACCATGTCCACCACCACTTCCTCCTCCCCGCCCCCGCTGCGCGCGCCGCGCGCCGAAGCCGCCGCGGCCCCGGGCGCGCGACGGCTGCGCGAGGCGGCCACGCGCCACCGCGTGCCGCTGAGCATCGCGGTGCTCGCGCTGTTCCCGCTGGTCGTTCCCTTCCACGCGATGGCGATCAACATCCTGCTGTTCGGCCTGTTCGCCGCGGGCTACAACCTGACCTTCGGCTACACCGGCAAGCTGTCGTTCGGCCACGCGGCCTTCTACGGCAGCGGTGCCTACGCCTGCGGCATCCTGATCGCCAGCTACGGCCTGCCCTGGCCGCTGGCCGTGGCGGCGGGCATCGCGCTCGGCGGGCTGGTGGCGCTGGCCATCGGCGCGCTCGCGATCCGCACGCGCGGCATCTACTTCGCGATGGTCACGCTGTCGCTCGCGCAGTGCGTGTACTTCGCGGCCTTCCACGCGACCTCGCTGACCGGCGGCGACAACGGCCTGCGCGGCGTGAACGTGCCCACGCTGCGCCTCGGCAGCTGGCAGGTCGACCTGCTGCAGCCGCTGAACCGCTACTACTTCATGCTCTGCTTCGTGGCGCTGGCCGTGTGGCTGCTGTCGCGCATCCTGCAGTCGCCGTTCGGCGCGGTGCTCGAGGCGGTGCGCGAGAACGAGCAGCGCGCCCGCGCTTCGGGCTTCGACGTGGAGCGCGCCAAGCTGCTGTCGTTCGTGATCTCGGGCCTGTTCTGCGGGCTGGCCGGCGCGCTGACGGCGATCAACCTCGCGACCGTGGGCATCGACACCCTGTCGTACCACACCTCGGGCCAGGTGATGATGGTCACGCTGCTCGGCGGCATGGGCACCTTCTTCGGGCCCTTCGTGGGCGCCGGCGTGTTCCTCGCGATGGAGCATGCGTTGACGGCCGTGACCGAGCGCTGGCAGCTGATCGTCGGGGTGATCTTCATCGCGCTGGTGCTGTTCTTCCCGAAGGGCATCTGGGGCACGCTTCTCGCGAGGATGGAACGATGACGACCACGCATCGGGACGCCATCCTCGAGACGCGCGGCCTCACCAAGCGCTTCGGCCAATTCACCGCCAACGAGGACATCGGCGTGAGCTTCCCGCGCGGGCAGCTCACCGCGATCATCGGTCCCAATGGCGCGGGCAAGTCGACCTTCTTCAACATGGTCTCGGGCGCCTTCGCGCCGAGCGCCGGCGAGATCCGCTTCGACGGCCGCGACATCACCGGGCTGGCCCAGCACCGCTTCGCGCACCTGGGCATCGCCAAGTCCTTCCAGGTGACCAACCTGTTCCCCGACCTCACCGTGCTGGAGAACGTGCGCGTGGCGGTGCAGGCGCTCGACAGCGGCTTCGACTGCTGGCGCCCGCGCGCCGCGCGCCGCGACTGGATCGAGAAGGCCGAGCGGCTGCTCGAGCGGGTGCAGCTGCAGGACAAGCGCGGCTTTCGCGCCGAGCGGCTCTCGCACGGCGAGCAGCGCGCGCTCGAGATCGCGGTGGCGCTGGCGAGCGACCCGAAGCTGCTGCTGCTCGACGAGCCCACGGCCGGCATGAGCCCCGAGGAGACGCGCTCGGTGATGGACCTGATCCTCGCGCTGGTGGCCGAACGCACGGTGGCGCTGGTGGAGCACAAGATGAAACTGATCATGGGCGTGAGCGACCGCATCGTGGTGCTGCACCAGGGCCGCCTGCTGGCCCAGGGCAGCCCCGCGGAGATCCGCGCCAACGAGGACGTGCAGCGCGTCTACCTCGGCCACGGAGGGCAACACCGATGACCCCAACGCAACCACCGCTGCTCGCGGTGCAGAAGCTCGAGGCCTGGTATGGCCGCAGCCACATCCTGCAGGGCGTCGACCTCGAGGTGCACGCGGGCGAGATCGTCTGCCTGATCGGGCGCAACGGCGCGGGCAAGACCACGATCATGCGCAGCATCATGGGCCTGATGGGCCGCACGCGCGGCAGCGTGCTGTTCGACGGCGTGTCGCTGCTGGGCCTGCCGCCGCACCGGCGCTTCCACCAGGGACTGGCCTACGTGTTCGAGGAACGCCGCATCGTGCCCGGGCTCACGGTGCTCGAGAACCTGCGCTTGGGCATCCTGGCCTCGGGCCGGCGCGCGCGCGAGCAGGAGCTGATCGACGAGGTGGCGCAAACCTTTCCGCGCCTCAAGGAGCGGCTCGCGCAGGTGGCGGTCACGATGTCGGGCGGCGAGCAGCAGATGCTCGCGATCGCGCGCGCGATGGTGGCGCACCCCAAGCTGGTGATGCTCGACGAGCCCAGCGAGGGGATCATGCCGGTGCTGGTGGACGAGATGTTCGCGCTGTTCGCGGCCTGGAAGCGCGCCGGCAAGACGCTGCTGCTGGTGGAGCAGAACGTCGAGCTGGCGCTGTCGATCGCGGACCGCGCCTACATCGTCGACCAGGGCTGCATCGCGCACCACGCGGGCGCGGCCGAGCTGCTGGCCGACCGCGAGATCCAGGAGCGCTACTGCTCGGTGTAGCGCGCCCGGGCCTGGCTCAGGCCCCGTCGACCACCGGGTTCGACAGCAGGCCCACGCCCTCGATCTCGACCTCGCAGACGTCGCCGGCCTTCATGAACACCTGCGGCTTGCGCGCCAGGCCCACGCCCGAGGGCGTGCCCGCGATGATGATGTCGCCGGGCTGCAGCGCGAAGGGCTCGGAGCACACCGACACCAGCGTCGCTACGTCGAAGATCATGTCGCGCGTGTTGGCGTCCTGCAGCACCTGGCCATTGAGCCGGGTCTGCAGCCTGAGGCCGGCGGCGCCCGCGGGCAGCTCGTCGGCGGTCACGAACTCGGGACCGAACGAACCCGAGCGATCGAAGTTCTTGCCCATCATCCATTGCGCCGACTTGAACTGGTAGTCGCGGATCGAGCCGTCGTTGAACACCGAGTAGCCGGCCACGTGGTCGAGCGCCTGGTCCTTGGCGATGTAGCGGCCGGCCTTGCCGATCACGATGACCAGTTCGCCCTCGTAGTCGAACTGGGTCGAGACGTGCGGGCGCTCGAGCGCCTTGCCGTGGCCCACCCACGAGGAGGCGAAGCGGTGGAACAGCACCGGGTAGGTCGGCGGGTCGAACTTGCTCTCGGCCGCATGGTCGATGTAGTTGAGGCCGACCGCGATCGCCTTGGCGGGCGACTGCACGGGCGGCAGCCAGTCGAGGCCGGCCAGCGGCAGCCGGCTGCGCGCGGTCTCGCCGGCGCGGCGCGCGGCGGCCAGGCCCTCGGGGCCGGCGCGCAGTAGCTCGTCGAGCGTGGCGGGCAGGCCTTCGGCGCTGAGGTTTACGACTTCGTCGCCAAGACGAAGACCGAGGGCGGGCTTGCCGCTGCTTTGAAAGGCCAGGAGGCGCATGGGAGTTCCTTGTGGTGGGTGAAAGAGGAAGGGGAAGGCGAAAGGATCAGGCGGCGGGATCGGCGGCCGGCGGCGCGGGCTCGATCTCGAAGTTGGTGACGAAGTCCTCGGGCACGCGCGGGCCCCAGGCATAGAAGGAGTCTTCGGGCGGATGGTCGGCGGCGGGCCAGTCGAAGTCGCCGGGCACGAAGTCGATGTCGTACGAATACTCGGAGTAGCTGCCCCAGGGATCGCGCACGTAGTGGAAGTAGTTCGAGCCCAGCACGTGGCGCCCCACGCCCCAGCCACGCACGTGGCCGGCGGCCAGCATCTGCTCCATGCCGCGGCCGACCTCGTCGATGTCGGCCACGTCCCAGCTCAGGTGATGCAGGCCGGGCCCGCCCGACTTGGCCATCGCGATCAGGTGGTGGTCGCTGCCGTGCACGCCGTGCATGAAGACGATCAGATCGCCCGAGCGGTCGGAGACGCGCAGGCCCAGCGCCTCCTCGAAGAAGCGCACCGCTTCCGGCACCTTGGCGCTGAACAGCAGCACGTGCGAGAGCCGGCGCGGCTGCACCTTCGGGATGCGCGCGCGGTTCAGCGAAGCGCCCACGCCCGGCGGCGGACGCGGCGCGAGCACCCGTTCGCCCGCGGCTTCGGGCGAACTCTTGGCGGCCACCACGACCTGCACCGGAAAGCCGTCGGGGTGCAGCAGCCAGAGGCCGGCCTCGCCGCCCTGCCCCGCGCTCAGCGGATGGGCCTCGCAGCGCGGCAGGCCGAGCTGTTGCGCACGCGCGGCGATGGCGTCGAAGTCTTCCGCGAAGCAGCCGAAGCGCAGGTACTGCAGCTTCTTGGGCTGGCCCGGCGCTTCGTACAGCGAACCCCAGGCCTGCGGATGGCCCACGGTGTGGAGGTCGAGCCGGCCGCCATCGCGGCGCGGATCGAGGCCGAAGGCGGCATAGAAGCGCTCGGCCTCGGCGAGGTCGGGCACGGTGAACACGAAGCGGTCGAGCGAATGCACGGCCTGCAGCGCGGCGCGCGGCGGGTTCTTGACGGTGCGAAGCGAGGTGTCGGTCATGGTGGCTTGTCTCCAGTGGACGGGTGGATCCGTGGTTTTTCGTTCGAATAATATATTATTTATTGAATCATAGATTTAAAAGCCTGCCAAGTATGATCCGGGCCAACGCAACGCCACGGCGCGAAAGGACGCGATGAACGAGAAGACCAAGGGCATGAGCCAGACCCGGCTGGTGTTCACCCACCTGCGCGCCGCCATCGTCGGCGGCCGCCTGCTGCCCGACGCCAAGCTCAACATCGCCGCGCTGGCCGAGGAGCTCGACGTGAGCGCGGGCGCGGTGCGCGAGGGGCTGGCGATGCTCGAGGCCGAATCGCTGGTGGTGTCGGAGCCCGCGCGCGGCTTCCGGGTCAGCCCGATCTCCGAGCCCGAGCTCGAGGACCTGGTGCAGGCACGCATCGAGATCGAGAAGCTCTGCCTGGCCGAGGCGATCCGCCACGGCGGCCTCGAATGGGAAGGCCGCGTGGTGTCGGCCCATCACCGGCTGTCGCGGCTGGCCGAGCTGCAACACGAGCTGCCGCGGACCTTGCTGAGCGAGGACTGGACCACCGCCCATGCCGAGTTCCACCATGCGCTGGTGAGCGGCTGCCCCAACGGCTGGCTGCTGCGCATGCACCTGATGCTCTACCAGCAGAGCGAGCGCTATCGGCAGCTGTCGGCACCACTGGGCGGCGACCAGCGCGATGTGCGCGGCGAGCACCAGGCGCTGGTCGACGCGGTGCTCGGCAAGGACGTGCAGGCCGCGCAGGCGCTGATCGTGGAGCATCTGCAGACCACGGGGCGCCTGCTGGTCGAGGGCCTGCGCGCGCAGGCGCCGAAGGCCGCGAAGCGCCGGGCGTAGCCGCGCGGCCATCCCTCGGCCATTGCGCCGCCACATCACAGCTATATCGCGCGGCCCCTTCAACCGGCCCGCCCGGCATCGCAAGCTTGCTGCATCTTCAACAAAGCATGCAAGGAGCGACACGATGTTCGCGATGCAGTATTCGCACCGGCTGCCGGCCGGCCACGACATGGAAGCCATCCGCCGCCGCGCGGCGCAGCGCGGGCCGCTGTGGGACGACACCGAGGGCCTGGTGTTCAAGGCCTTCGTCTCGCAGGAGCGCGGACGGCATCGTGCCGTCGGCAACCTCTACGCCTCGGTCTACCTGTGGCGCGAACCGGCGGCCGCGACCTCGTTCCTGATGACCGAGCGCTTCCAGAACGTGATCGACAGCTTCGGACGGCCGAGCGTGGAGAGCTGGCTGCCGCTCGATGCACGCGCCGGCGCGGCTCGCACCGAACGCGCGGTCTGGCTGCGACGCAGCGAACAGACGCTCGACGCCGATGCCGACCGCGCGGCGGTGTTCGCCGCGCAGGCCCGCGAGCCGGAAGCCGGCGTGGTCGCGACCTGGAGCGCGCTCGACCTCGCCGCCTGGCGCATCGTGCGCTTCACGCTGCTGACCGACGCGCCCGAGCCGGCCGACGGCGAAGCGATCTACGAGGTGCTGCACCTCGCGAAGCCGGGCCTGGCGGCGCTGCCATGAGCACCGCCTTCGACCTGCTCGCCGGCCATCTGCTGGCCGTGCTTTCGAGCGCCGCCGTGCTGGCGATGGCCACCGCCGTGGCGGCCATCGCCCTGCGCGCGTTCAGCGCCTGAAGCCGCCGGCCGTCGCGCGCATCGCATCCGACAGCGACTTCAGGGCGCGCCGCGCGGGCGCGTCGGACACGCCCGCGTGCAGCACCACGTCGCGCGCGGGCAGCGGCGGCAGGCCCAGCACCGGGCCGATCTCGATCGTGCCGGCCGGCGCCACGCGGCGCCCGAGCGCGGCCACCGCGAGTCCGGCCGAGACGGCCGCGCCCACCGTGAGGATGCCGCCGCCCACGAACACCTCGGACCAGGACACGCCGCCCTGCGCCAGCGCCGTGATGGCCATCTGCCGCACGCTGCAGGGCTCGGCCTGTGTCGCCAGCGGCAGCGGTTCGCCCGAGTGGTGGATGAAGTCGGGCGCGGCCATCCAGCCGAAGGGCTCCTCGAACAGCACCTCGCCGTCGAGCCGGCGGCTGTCGTGGCGCAGCACCAGCACGGCATCGAGCGCGCCGCGGTCGAAGGCCTCGAGCAGTTCGCGCGAGGTGGAGACGCGCACCTCCATCACCACGCCGGGCTCGGCCTGCTTCACGCGGCGCAGCAGCAGCGGCAGCTCGGCGCCGACGATGTGATGGCTCAGGCCCACCACCAGCCTGCGGCGCGGCGCCGCGAAGGCATCGAGCGCGCCGCTGTGCGCGGCCAGCAGGTTGCGCGCGAAGGGCAGGAAGGCATCGCCCTCGGCCGACAACCGCACGCTGCGCGGCGTGCGTTCGAGCAGCCGGCGGCCCAGGCCGTCCTCGAGCCGCTTGATGCGCAGGCTCACGGCCGACTGGGTGCCGTCGAGCGCCTCGGCCGCGCGCGTGAAGCTGCGCAGGTCGGCGACCAGCACGAAGGCCTGCACGGCCTCGATGTCGAGCGCCTTCATGGCGCGCGCCCGTCGAAGGCTCGGGGATCGGTGGGGACGATGGAAGGCGCGCTCATTTCGATGCGATCATTTCACAAGGCATTCGCCCGCGTGTTCCGGCGCGGCACATCGACCCTCCACAGAAAGAGACATCCCGTGTCCCTCGAAACCCACTCCCCCGTGAATGCGCCGCTGATCGGCGTGCCCGGCGGCCGCCAGCAGCTCGACACGCCGGCCCTCTTGATCGAGCTGAGCGCGATGACGCGCAACATCGAGCGCATGGCCGCCTTCGCGCGCTCGCGCGGCGTGGGCCTGCGGCCGCACGTGAAGACGCACAAGTCGGTGGCGATCGCGCGCATGCAGGTCGCGGCCGGCGCCATCGGCGTGAGCTGCGTGACGGTGGGCGAGGCCGAGGTGATGGTCGCGGGCGGCATCCCGGGCGTGCTGCTGACCTCGCCCGCGGTCACGCCGAGCAAGATCGCGCGCGTGCTCAAGCTCGCGCGCCAGGCCGGCCCCGGCGGGCTGATGGTGGTGATCGACGATCCGCGCAATGCCGCCGAGCTCGCGCGCGCGGCCGCCGCCCTGCCTCATCCGCTCGACGTGCTGGTCGACTACGGCGCGGGCTACAACCGCACCGGCGCCGCCACCGAAGCCCAGGTGCTGGCACTGGCCGCGGCGATCGCGGCCGAACCGCGGCTGCGGCTGCGGGGCCTGCAGGCCTATGCGGGCAACCTGCAGCACATCGTGGAGCGCGAACACCGCAGCGCCTCGGCCGCGGGCCTGCGCCAGACGGTGGCGCGGATCGTGGCCGCGGCCGAGCGCCAGGGCATCCGCTTCGAGATCGTGACCGGCGCCGGCACCGGCACCCACGACCTCGATGCGCAGGGCGACGGCTTCACCGAGCTGCAGGCCGGCTCGTACGTGTTCATGGATGCCGAGTACGCGCAGGTGCTGGCCGGCAACGGGCCCGGCCAGGCGTTCGAGGTTTCGCTGTTCGTGCAGACCGCGGTGGTCAGCACGCAGGCGGCCGACTGGGTGACCGTGGACGGCGGCAGCAAGTGCTTCGCCACCGACAGCGGCGTGCCGCTGGTGGCGCGCGGCGCCGGCACGGGCAGCCGCTATGCCTTCTTCGGCGACGAGCACGGCAAGCTCTTGGTGCCGGCCGACGCGCGCCCGGCGCTGGGCGCGCGTGTCGAGTTCGTGACGCCGCACTGCGATCCGACGGTGAACCTGCACGACGTCTACCACGTGGTCGAGGACGACACGCTGGTCGCCATCTGGCCGGTGGATGCGCGCGGGAAGCGCTGAGGAAGAGGAAGAAGGCCGCTCAGACGCGCGGCAAGGCGGCCAGGTAGGTCGACACCACGATCGCCGCCGCGCGGTCGAGCTGCAAGATGTCGGCCACGTCGAAGGCATGCGGCGCGGTGCGCCCGGTCGCGCCCAGCGGCTTGCGGATCTCGACCAGCACCTCGGCCGCGAGCTCGCGATCGCTGCGCGGACGGCCGTCGGCATGCATCACCCAGGCATCGACGTCGTCCATTGCGATGGTGCGGAACACGCCGACGATCGGGACGTACTTGTAGCGATCCTCGCCCACCAGGATGGGGACGTTCAGATTGCAGAAAAACGTGGTCGTCGACATGCAGGATCGCTGCCGTTTGGCAAGGTTCTTTTAGTAGTTGATGAAGGTGATACGAAGAATTTCCCGGAACTGGCGTGAACTGACCATCAGTCCGTGACCTACTGCACACAAGTGGCCTGAAAAGCCTCAGGACGCCAAAAAGAATACTTACATTTTACATGAACGTAAATCTTTGTGTCAGATCCGCATCAATTTGTTAATCGTTTGAGCGAAAAAGATCACATGTGACGGCCATCAGGCAGGCGGCGCCGGGCTGACGCGCAGGCGCGCGCCGCGGCGCGGGACGCGTCGCGGCGCGGGACGCGTCGCGGACGAGAACGGACCGCCTCGCGGGCGGTGACGGTGAGATTTCCCCGGGAGGGTGTCGCGGTCGCTCAGCCGGGCGCGGTAAAGCGCGGCGCGCGCCGCTCGATGTTGGCGCGCACCGCCTCGACCTGGTTCGGGCTGCCGATCAGCGCCTGCTGTTCCACCGACTCGGCGATCAAGAGCTCGGCCGCGCTGTGCGCCAGCGAGGCATTGAGCAGCCGCTTGCCGGCGCGGATCGCGTCGGGGCTCTTGCCCGCGATCTCGTGCGCCATCGCGAGCGCCTCGGCCAGCGGATCGGCCGCAAGGCGCGTGGCGAAGCCCAGCTGCAGCGCCTCCTCGCCCGAGAACACGCGGCCGGTGTAGGTGAGCTCGCGCACCACGTCGCTGCGCGCGAGTTCGCGCATCAGCACCATGCCGCCCATGTCGGGCACCAGGCCCCACTTGATCTCCATCACCGACAGCCTGGTGTCGGGCGCGACGATGCGGATGTCCGCGCCCAGCGCCACCTGCAGCCCGCCACCGAAGGCCACGCCATGCACCGCGGCGATCACCGGCACCGGCACCTCGCGCCACACCATCGCGACCTGCTGCGCGGCATTGGCCAGGCCGTGCGTGCGCGCCACCAGCCCGGCGCCATCGGCCGACTGGCCCAGCACCTCGCCGGCCGCGCCCTGCTCCATGCGCTGGAACGAGGCCATGTCGAGCCCCGCGCAGAAGGCCTTGCCGCGACCGGCGATCACCACCGCGCGCACCGTGGCGTCGGCGCGCAGCGCTTCGCCGGCGGCGATCAGCGCATCGAACATCGCGGGGTCGAGCGCGTTCATCTTGTCGGCGCGGTCCAGCTGCAGTTCCACCACGCCGTCGGGGTGGCGGATCGTTTCGATGCGTTCGGTCATGCGGTGTGTCTCCTGGGGTCGTTGGCAAAGTATCGCGCGCCGCGGCGCTCGGCGATGATGGCGGCTGTCGCCGACCCAACACCGCACCGCCGCCCATGTCCCTCGACCGCCGCCGCTTCCTGCAATCGGGCACCGCCGCCGTGGTGGCGCTGCTGGCCCAGCATCCCGCCGGGGCCACCAAGCCCACGGTGTCCATCGAAGGCGCGGAAGCACTGGGCTTCACGGCCGTGCCGGCCTCGCTGCGCGACGCGGTCGTGGTGCCGCCCGAGTACGAATGGCAGCTGCTCTACCCCTGGGGCACGCCCACCGGCATCGCGGGCCAGCCGATGCCCGCCTTCGCGCCCGACGGCGGCAACAGCGCGGCCGACCAGGCGCTGCAGGCCGGCATGCACCACGACGGCATGCATTTCTTTCCGCTCGCCACGCCCGGGCGCGCGCTGCTCGTGATGAACCACGAGTACACCGACGAGCAGCTGCTGCATGCCGACGGCGCGAAGGAATGGAACGCGCAGAAGGTGCGCAAGTCGCTGCATGCGATGGGCGTGTCGGTGATCGAGATCGCGCGCACGCCCGAGGGCGGCTGGCGCCAGGTGCTGCCCTCGCCCTATGCGCGCCGCGTGCACGGCAACACGCCGATGCGCATCGCCGGCCCGGCCGCGGGTTCGCCGCGCCTGCGCACCGGGCTCGATCCCACCGGCACCGAGGTGCTCGGCACCTTCGCCAACTGCGCGATGGGCGTCACGCCCTGGGGCACCTATCTGACCTGCGAGGAGAACTTCCACGGCTACTTCGGCGGCCCGAAGGAGGCGGCGAAGGAAGCCACGCCCGCGCAGCGCCGCTACGGCACGGTGGCGGGCTCGCAATGGGTCGAGTACTGGCGCTTCGACGAACGCTTCGACCTGAGCCGCCATCCCAACGAGCCGCACCGCTTCGGCTGGGTGGTCGAGATCGACCCCTTCGATCCCGCCGCCAGGCCCGTCAAGCGCACCGCGCTGGGCCGCAAGCGCCAGGAGAGCGCGACCTGCACCGTGACCAGGGACGGCCGCGTGGCGGTCTACATGGGCGACGACGCGCGCTTCGAATACATCTACAAGTACCTGAGCAGGGACCGCATCGCGCCCGCCGGCGCGGGCTCGCGCGCGGCGGCCAACGCGCGGCTGCTCGACGAGGGCACGCTGTACGTCGCGCGCTTCGACGCCGACGGCCGCGGCCGCTGGATCGAGCTGGTGCACGGCCGCCCCGGGCTCGACGCCGCGGCCGGCTTCGCCGACCAGGCCGAGGTGCTGGTCCATGCGCGGCTCGCGGCCGACGCGGTGGGCGGCACGAAGATGGACCGCCCCGAGTGGATCGCGATCAGCCCCGGCGGCGAGGTCTACGTCACGCTCACCAACAACAGCCAGCGCGGCGACCTCGGCAAGCCCGGCCCCGATGCCGCGAACCCGCGTGCCGACAACCTGTTCGGCGGCATCCTGCGCTGGCGCGAGGACGACGGCGACGCGGCGAGCGCGGGCTTCGCCTGGGAGCATTTCGTGCTCGCGGGCGACACCGCGCAGCCCGCCAGCGGCGCGCGCTATCCGAGCGCCGACGCCGACCTGTTCGGCAGCCCCGACGGCCTGCACTTCGACAGCGGCGGCCTGCTGTGGATCCAGACCGACATGAGCGGCCAGCTGATCGGCAAGCCGCCCTACACCGCGCTGGGCAACAACCAGATGCTGGTGGCCGACCCGGCCACGGGCCGCATCAAGCGCTTCCTGACCGGGCCCAGCGGCTGCGAGATCACGGGCTGCGTGGTCGCGCCCGACCGAAGCGCGCTGTTCGTCAACGTCCAGCATCCGGGCGAGTCGCGCGACGATGGCAGCGCCACGCACAACAGCGCCTGGCCCGATGGCACCGCGCCGGGCAGCGCGCGGCCGCGCTCCGCGACGCTGGTGATCCGGCGGCGCGACGGCGGCATCGTCGGCACCTAGATCGGCACCGGAGGAGACGCCCATGAGCATCCGCATCGTTCGACTCGGCACGCCGCGCAGCCCCGGCGAAGGCCTGCGCGTGGGCACCGTGCGGCGCCCGCCGCGCGGCGTGCCCAGGAGCGAATTCGCATCGCAGGACTGGTACGACGTCTGGTACCCGAACCTCGCGCCCTCGACCGAGACCATGAAGCTGGGCCAGGCCGCGCGGACGCCGGCCGAGTGGACGGCCTTCATGCGCAAGTACAAGGCCGAGATGGCCGAAGCCGACGCGAGCCGCAGCCTCGACCTGCTCGCGGCGCTCTCGCACCAGACCGCGCTGGCCGTGGGCTGCTATTGCGAGGACGAGTCGCGCTGCCACCGCTCGCTGCTGCGCGGCCTCTTGGCCGAGCGCGGCGCCGACCTCGCGGCCTGATCAGGCCTGCGGCAGCGCCGCGAACACCGGCAGGGCCTCGGCGCGCGCGGCATGGGCCGCGAGCGCCGGAAAGCGTGCGGGGTCCACCAGCTCGGGCAGCATCAGCTGCGTGAACGACCAGGCCACGGCCGCCGAGACGGCGTCCTGCGTCAGCGCCGCTTCGTCGGCGGTCCATGGCGCCGCCGCCACCTCGCGCTCGAGTTCGTCATAGGCCGCCAGCAATTGCCCCAGCACCCGGTCCACCCAGGGCTGGTGCAGCTTCTCGGCTGGCCGGAGGTCACGCTCGTAGACGATCTGCACCGTCTTCTCGCAGGCCGCGAGCGCGAGCCCCGTGAGACGCAGCGCGCGCAGCCGCGCCGCCGCTTCGGCCGGCCACAGGCTGCGGCCGGCGAGGAACTCCGCGTACTCGACGATCAAGGTCGAATCCATCAGCACCGCGCCGTCGTCGAGCACCAGCGTCGGTGCCTTGACCACCGGGTTGATCGCCTGGAATCGGTCGAAGGTGCTGAACACCGAGAGCGAATGGTGTTCGTAGGGAATGCCCAGCAGCCGCAGCGAGATGGCCGCGCGGCGCACATAGGGCGAGTCGAGCATGCCGACGAGTTGCATGGGGGTTCCTCCTTGGGTCTTGAACGAAGCCACGACCTTAGCGGCGCCCTCGGCGCGCGGGCCACGGGCATTCATCGAAAATCGGCGCTCCCGGCCGATGGACCATCGGCGAACCTTTCCGCTCATCGCGCATGGACATCGACAAGAAAGACCGCCTGATCCTCGAGGCCCTGCAGGCCGACGCGCGCCAGAGCCTCGCGGCGCTGGGCAAGCGCATCGGCCTGTCGCAGCCGGCCATGAGCGAGCGCGTGCGCAAGCTCGAGGACGCGGGCGTGATCGAGGGCTACGGCGCGCGCGTCAACCTGCGCGCGCTCGGCGTGGGGCTGCAGGCCATCATCCGCATCGACACCACGCATGCGGGCATCGCGCGCTACCTGAAGCTGTTCGAGCAGATGCCCGAGGTGCTGAGCGCCGACCGCGTGACCGGCGAGGACTGCTTCATCGTGCGCTGCGCGATCGCCGAGCCGGCCGACCTGGAGCGCGTGGTGGACGCGCTCGCGGTCGACGGCGCGGTCACCACCTCGCTGGTGCTGTCGAGCCCCGTGAACAAGCACGTCACCGTGCAAGCGGCGAAGCCGCCGAGGAAGTAGCGCGCAGGCTCAGCGCTGCGTCTTGTCCTTCTGGTTCTGCGCCTCGATGCGCTCGCGCGCGGCCAGCCAGTCGCCGTCGCTCCACTGGCGCAGCTCGTAGAAGTTGCCGCCATTGGCCAGCGCGTTGGCGCCGTCCATCATGATGCTCTGGCCCGTGAGCCAGTCGCACTGGCCCGGCGACATCAGGAAGGCCGCGAGGTTCTGCAGCTCGCTCATGCGGCCGGTGCGCGCCATCGGGCTCATCGCGATGGTTCGCGCGCCGGGCTCCTCGCCGGGGTTCAGGCGCTTGCTCATGCCTTCGGTCGGGATCTCGCCCGGGCCCACGGCATTGAGCCGCACGCCGTAGCGCGCCCACTCCACCGCGAGCGACTTGGTCATCACCTCGATGCCGGCCTTGCTCATTGCCGAAGGCACCACGTAGGGGCTGCCGTTGTCGACCCAGGTCACGATGATGCTCATCACGCTGCGGAAGGCGTCGCCGGCCTTCCACTGGCCCGACTTGGCCTCGGCCACCCAGCGCTTGCCCACGGCCTGCGTGACGTAGAAGCTGCCGTGGAAGACGATGTTCGCGATCGCGTCGAAGGCGCGCGGCGAGAGGCTCTCGGTCGGCGAGACGAAGTTGCCGGCCGCGTTGTTCACCAGGCCGGTGAGGCCGCCGCTCTGCCAGAGGCTCTCGACCATCTCGTCCACGCTCTGGGCAACGCGGATGTCGACGCCGAAGGTGTCGATGCGCCGTTCGGGAAACCGCTGGCGCCATTCGGCCGCGGTCTCCTCGCAGACCGACTGGCGCCGGCCGCAGATCGCGATGTCGGCGCCCAGGCCGAGGAAGCGCTCGGCCATCGCGCGGCCGAGCCCGGTGCCGCCGCCGGTCACGAGGATGCGCTGGCCGCTCATGAGGGAAGGTTGGAACATGCGTCGTCTCCTGGAGGTTTGCCTGACGGCGGCCATGCTACGCGCGGCGGGCGCCGCGCGCATCGGGGGGCCGGGTCGCGGGCGCGACGCGGGGCTGGGGCGAGAATGGCCGCTTCCGCAGACTGCCCCGATCCCCTCGCCACCCATGCCCGACTCCATCGACGCCTCCTCGCAGCCGCTCGCCGGCATGCGCATCCTGAGCCTCGCGCTCAACTTGCCCGGCCCGGCCGCGCTGCTGCGCTGCCGCCGCATGGGCGCCGATTGCCTGAAGTTCGAGCCGCCCGCGGGTGACCCGATGGCGCTCTACAACCAGGCGGCCTACGCCGCGCTGCACGAGGGCATCGCGATCGAGCAGGCCGACCTCAAGAGCGAGGCCGGCCAGCGCGCGCTGCACGAGGCGCTCGCGCGCACCGACGTGCTGCTGACCTCGTTCCGTCCCTCGGCGCTGGCCAAGCTCGGGCTGGACTGGCATGCGCTGCATGCGCGCCATCCGGCGCTGTCGCAGGTGGCGATCGTCGGCGCCCACGGCGAGCGCGCCGAGGAGCCGGGCCACGACCTGACCTACCTCGCCGAGAGCGGCCTGGTCACCGGCACCGCGCTGCCGGCCACGCTGTTCGCCGACATGGGCGGCGCGCTGCTCGCGAGCGAGGCGGTGCTCAAGGCGCTGCTGCTGCGCGCGCGCGGCGCCGTGGCCGAGGGCGTGTACCTCGAGGTCGCGCTCAATGTCTCGGCCGACTGGCTCGCGCTGCCGCGCGCCTGGGGCCTGACGCAGCCGCAAGGCGCGGTCGGCGGCGCGCATGCGGGCTACCGCGTCTATCCCTGCGCCGACGGCCGCGTGGCGGTGGCCGCGCTCGAGCCGCATTTCGCCGACCGGCTGTGCGAGGCCGCGGGCCTGGCCTCGCGCGACATGATGGCGCCGGCCACGCACGAGGGCGTGGCGGCCTGGATCGCGCAGCGCAGCCGCGCCGAGCTCGAGGCGATGGCGCGCGAGCGCGACGTGCCGCTGCTCACGCTCGCCGACTGAAGCGCTCCGGCGGACCTCAGAGCTTGATACCCGCCGCCTTCACCGTCGGCCCGAGCACCGCCACCTGCTCCTTCACGATGCCCTCGAAGCGGGCCGTTGTCTCGGGCTTGGCCACGATGCCCAGCTCGATCAGCTTCTTCTGCACCTCGGCCATGGCCAGCACCTCGTTGCAGGCGGCGTGCAGGCGCGCCACCACCTCGGGCGGCAGCTTCGCGGGGCCGCTGAGGCCGAAGAAGTTCTCGAGCACCAGCTTGGGCTGACCGACTTCGGCGATGGCGGGCACCTCGGGCATCAGCGGCGAGCGCGCGTTGCCCGTGACCGCCAGCGGCACCAGTTGGCCGCTCTTGAAGTACGGCACGTAGGCGGTGATCACGTCGATCCCCACGGGGATGGTGTTGGCGATCAGGTCGGTGGTCATCGGCGCCCCGCCGCGGTAGGGCACATGCTCCAGGTGCAGCCCGGTCACGCGCCGGATCAACTCGCCGTGGATGTGGCCGATCGAGCCCGGACCGCCCGAGCCGAAGTCCAGCCGCCCGTCCTTGCGCGCGCGGGCCTCGAGGTCGGCGAAGCTCGCGATGCCCGAACCCTTGCTGGCCATCACCACCAGCGGCGCCGATCCCAGCGCGGCGATGTGGCTGAAGGCCGCGACCGGGTCGTAGGGCTGCTTGTCGAGCGTGAACGGGCCGAGCGCGATCGGCGTGGTGTTGGCGAGCATCAGCGTGTAGCCGTCGGGCGCCGCGGCCGCGACCTGGGCGCCGCCGATGGTGCCGCCCGCGCCGGGCTTGTTGTCGATCACCACCGCCTGGCCGAGCCGGCGCGCGAGCTGCTCGCCCATCACGCGCGCCAGGATGTCGCTGGAGCCGCCGGGCGGGAAGGTCACGACGATCCTGATCGGACGGTCGGGCCACTGCGCGAAGGCCGGCAGCGCGAGCGCGGCGGCGCCGGCCGCCAGCAGTTGCAGCGCGCCGCGGCGCGAGGGTCGAGCGAGGGAGAGGTCGGTGGAGGTCATGGCACGGTCCAGCAAGAGCGATGCCCGCACTCTAGGAAGCGGCCCATGGCACGCCAATCGCTAGCGCGTTATGTGCGGCATAGCAAAGCGCCGGGCCTGCACGATGGCTCGGCACCAAAGCTGTGCGGCGCCCTTCCCTCCATGTCCCGCGCCAACGACCCTTTCGACACCTACCTGCTGCGCGTCTTCGCCGTGCTGCTGGCCGAGCGCAGCGTCTCGCGCGCCGCCACCCGGCTCAACCAGTCGCAGCCGGCCGTGAGCGCGGCGCTCAAGCGGCTGCGCGAGATCTTCGACGACCCGCTGCTGGTGAAGGACAAGCAGCGCATGGTGCCGACCGAGCGCGCGCTGCGGCTCGAAGCCTCGGTGCGCGTGGTGCTCGGCGAGATCGACGCCCTGCTCGCGCCGGCCGACAGCTTCGATCCCGCGACCACGCGGCTGACCTTCCACCTCGGCACGCCCGACTACCTGGCGCCGCCGCTGATGGCCGCGGTGGTGCAGTACCTGCGCGGCACCGCGCCGGGCGCGCGCCTGTTCATGCATCCGCTGGGACCCGAGTTCGATGTCGAGGCCGCGCTGGCCGACGGTTCGCTCGACGTGGTGGTCGGCAACTGGCCGCAGCCGCCCGAGCACCTGCACACCACCTTGCTGATGGAGGACGAGATCGTCTGCCTGGTCGACCGCGACCATCCGGGCGCGCACGGACTCACCTTGAGCGACTACCTGCACGGCGCCCACGTGGTGCCGCAGCTCTACAGCACCCTGCAGCGCGGCGTGGTCGAGAGCCACCTGGCCACGCTGCGCCTGGCGCGCACGCCGACCGTGACGGTGCCCTACTTCTCGATGGCGCCGCAGCTGCTGCCCGGCACCGACCTGATCTTCACCACCAGCCGGCATTTCGCGCAGCACTACGCCGCGCTGCTGCCGCTGGCGATCGTGCCGGCGCCGCTCGACTTTCCGCCGATGCGCTTCTACCAGCTCTGGCATGCACGCCACCAGCGCGCGCCGGGGCATGTGTGGTTCCGCTCGCTGCTGTCGGCCGTGATGCGCACGGCCGGCGCCACGCGGCATCTGCGGATGCCGCCGGCGCCGGAACCCGGGAAGCCGGAACTCAGGAAGGCAGCCGCAGCGCCCCGAGCTTCCTATCGAGCTTGATCAGCCACAGCCGCGTGGGCCGCTCGAGGTCGGTGCCGCGCGTGAGGCGCGCACCGGTCACGCCCTCGGGGCAGCCGCTCACGATCGTGCCGGCCGCATTCACGGTGCAGTCCTCGACGCTGCCGGCCACGGTGTTGCCGTTGGCGTCGAGCAGGATGGTGCGCAGGCCGAAGTCGTCGTCGTTGACCAGCGCCAGCGTCTGGTCGTCCACGACGGTCAGGCCCTCTGCCTTCTCGGCCAGCCAGCCCAGCGCATTGAGGTCGAGCAGCTCGGTCTTGCGCATCGTCACGACCTTCGAATAGTCGGCCGCACCCGAGGGCGCCTGCGTGATGCTGCTGATCTCGAGCTCGTGCCCTTGCGCTGCGATGTCGGTCGCGTTGGCCGGCAGCTCCACCAGCATCAGCTTGTTGACCACCTTGGCGTCGCTCTTGCGCGCGCCCTGCTCGATCACGATGAAGCGGCCGTTGCCCAGGCTCACGACGTCGCCGAGCTTGGCGTTGCCGGTGCGGTCCTTGTCGTACTGGCTGCCGTCGATCGGGTAGGCGTAGAGCTTCGAGGTCTCGGTCGCCGGATCGAACTCGAGCCAGCGCGTGAACTTCGCGATGTGGCGCACGTCGGTGTTGCTGCCGCCGGGCGGCTTGGCCTTGATCGACTTGCCGCTCTCGTCGCGCGGATCGATCGGGCTCTGCAGGAAACCGTGCAGCCGGCCGCTGGCGACGTCGAGCGTCAGGCCTTCCATGCCGCGGTTGGGACGGCGCTTGGCCAGCACCAGCGGCAGGTCGTGCGCCGAGGCGCCGGGCGCGTACTTCTTCTCGATCACGCCGGTGGCGATGTTCAGGCGTGCGATGAAGGGGCCGTACTCGTCGCTGGTCCACAGCACGTTGCGCGCCTTGTCGAGCACCAGCGTCTCGGGGTCGAGGCCGTTGGCGTCGTAGCCGGCCTTGGCTTCGTCGAACACGTAGCGGTCGGTCAGCGGCGTCTCGCCGGTCGAGCCGATGCCCGAGCGCGGCGGCAGGCCGGTGATCTTGCGGTTGGCGTCGATCTTGAGGGGCACGCTCGAGCTCAGCACCGCGCCGGTCTTGCCGATGCGGATCAGGCCGAAGCTGGGCGCGAACGACGGCGCCGGGAACACCTTGCTGATGCTGAGCGTGTCGCTGCCGGGGATCGGCGCGTTCGGGCCGTCGCCGTTCGGGCCGCGGTCGGTGATGGCATAGAACTCGAGCGCGCCGTCGTCGGCCTTGCCCTTGAAGGCCAGGCCCGAGCCATAGGCCGGCAGGAAGCCCTTGGGGAAATCGGCCTGCACCTTCGGGTTCGCGCCCTCGTAGGGCACGTTGAACTTCTGGTCGGCCTGCAGCTGGTAGCGCGTGACGCTGGCGCCGATGCTGCCGAGCGCGTTCGACTGGGTGAAGGCCTCGGTCACGGGTGCGTCGAGGCGCGCGGCCAGCGTGTTCTCGAAGTGCTCGCGCGCGAGCATGCGGCGCGCGGCATCGACGCTGCGGCTCGCGTAGGGCGCGGGCAGCCCGGCCAGCACGGCGTTGAGCGTGGTGTTGAAGGCCTCGGCCGAGGCCGCGAAGTCGAGCGAGCCGGCCTTGAGCGCGGCCTTCAGCGCGGGCGCGAGGCGGATGCCGTTGGAGGGATCGAGGTCCTCGTCGAAGCTCTGCAGCGCGAGCAGGCGGTTGACCACCGCGTCGGCCTTGACGTCGCTGCCGCCCACGAGGGTCAGCGGCGTGACCGTGCTGCCGCAGGCGGCGCTGCCGATGGCGAGCGCGCCGACCGAGAAGCTCACGGTCTCGCCGTCCTTGCATGTGAACTCGCCGTTGGCATTGGTCGCGGCCTTGGCGCCGCCGCCGGCCACGTAGTCCAGGCCCTCGACCGCGGCATCGAGGAAGGTGCCGGTCTTCGATGGCGCGGCGGGCGGGTTGTTGCCGCCACCGCCGCCGGGCTGGAACACGAAGCCACCGCCGCCTCCGCTGCCGCCGCCACAGGCCGCGAGCAAGGCGCTCGCGCCCGCGAGCACCAGCCATCCGATCCCCGGCCGCGCGGCCGCCCTCTGCATCTTCTTCGTCATGTGTCTTTCATCTCCGTGTCATGGCCGCGCGCGGTTGCGCGCGGGCCGGGCGATTAGCTCCGGCGCGTGTGACAGGAAAGTGAAAGCGCGGGCCGGACCGTCAGCGGCCCAGCCCCTCGCGCTGCCGGTCCTCGCGCTTGAGCGCGAGGTAGGTGTCGAGGTCGATCTCGTGCAGCTGGCGCGGGAACTGCTCGGCGGCCGCGAACCAGTGGCGCTGCCGCTGCTCGGACTGGCCCTTGGCATCGGCCGCGAGGTAGGCGTCGAGCGTGAGGAAGTAGCGCATCGCATTGCGCTCCACCAGCCCGCGCATGCCGCGGATGTACTCGGGCTTGCCGTCGGGCGCCTGCCCCACCACGGTGAAGCCGACCTTGTCGCGCCCGAAGGTCGCGAGGTAGGCCTGGGTGGCGAGCTTCACCATCATGCTGTGGTCGTAGCTGTAGCTGAAGTGCAGGAAGCTCTTGCGCTCGTCGAGCGCCACCGCCTCCAGCGTGACGTGGTAGTTGCTGGTGCCGAAGGGGCCGCTGGCGGCCGACAGGTCGATCATCAGGTGCTCGGGCGTCGCGCTCGCCACGCGGTAGGCGAAGGGCAGCTCGAAGGCCTGGTCGACCGGCTTGTCGTAGCGCCGCACCACGTAGAGCGTGAGCGTCTCGCGGCCCGGCGCGCCGCTCACGCGGCAGCGCCGGTTGTTGACGTGCAGCAGCATCAGCTCGCACCAGTTGGCCGAGCCCTTGAGCGCGCTGCCGACCTCCGACAGCGGATGCTCGACCACCGCGTAGACGTCGCCTTGCAGCCCGTCGGGCGTCTCGATCGAATCGAGCTGTATGGGGCGGCCGAAGCTGCTGCGCTCGAGCTTGTCCTTGATCTGCTTGTGCCGGGCGCGCAGCGCCTGCGCGGGCGCTTCGCCGGCCGCCGGCTCGGTGGCCGTGGGCGCGGCGCCGGCCTGGAGACTGCCCGCCAGCAGCCAGCCGCACAGGACGGCGCCACAGGCACGCCCCAGGCGTCGCGCTGGCGAGAACATGCCGGGACCGGGCCGGTGGAACGAAATGCGCATCGGGCCACACCATACAACGGCGTGGCCCTTCGCGTGCTCGGGCGCTTCCCGCCCCGCGACCACGCCGATCTAGCACGACCCCAGTGCGCCGTGAGGGACGTGTTCATCAGCCTGGTCGAGGTGGTCGAGGAGAACCGGTCGTTCGGGAACGCAGCGATGCAGTACGCGCAGTCCAGGCGCCGCCCGCCAACGCCACGCCCGGCAGCACCAGCGCGAGCGCGAGCCAGGTCGAGGCCGTGAGCGGCTCGCGCAGCAGCCAGGCCGCGCCCACGGCGGTCATCAGCGGCACCAGCGCGCCCGAGAGCGAGGCGCGCGCCGCGCCCAGCCGCGCGACGGCCACGCCGTAGAGCGCGAGCCCGAGCAGGCCCGCGAACAGCCCCTGCCCCACGGCCTGCAGCGCCACGTCGCGCAGGGGCGCGCTCAGCAGCTTCGGCGCGCCCGCGAACCACAGCAGCGGCAGCAACAGCACCGTCGAGCCGATGTTGATCGCGGCCGCGCCCTGCCAGGCCGTGAGCCCACTGCGGCGCAGCGCCAGGGTGTAGCCCGACCACAGCAGCGCGGCGAGCAGGAACAGCAGGTCGCCGCGCCATGCCGAAGCGGTCGCGGCCAGGCCGCCGAGGCCGGACACCGCGAGCCCCGCGGCCATCAGCGCCAGCCCGACGCAGCGCGAGCGCGCGGGCCGCTCGCCATCGAGCCACCAGCCGCCGAGCGCGGTGAACAGCGGCACGCTGCCGGCCACGAACACGCCCATGTGGGCGGCCGGCGCCCACTGGGCGCCGGCCATCACCACCAGCCCGAACGGCAGGCCGCCACCGAGCACCAGCAACGCGCCCTGCCGTGCCGGCAGCGCGCGCAGCACCGCGCCCGAGGCCCACGCCACCGGCAGCAGCACCAGCGCGGGAATCGCATAGCGCAGCACCGCGAGTTCGAGCGGGCCGAGCGAGGTGGTGACGCCATGGCGCGAGGCGATCTGCCAGCCGCTGCCGATCAGCGCGGTGGCGAGCGCGGCGAGCACGCCTGTCCAGGGAAGGGATCGGTTCATGCGGCCAGTCTGGCCGTGCGCGCCCGGCGGCGCTATCAAGATCCTGCGCAGCTGCGTGCGGACTTACGCGGCGTGCAGCGCGCGGCGCGCCTCGCCGGGCGTCACGCCGACCTCGCGCAGGAACAGCGCGCCGAGGTGGCTCTGGCTGCAGAAGCCGAGCGCGTGCGCCAGGCCCGCGAGATCGCGTTCGCCGGCATCGAGCTGCGCGAGCGCCGCGGCCAGCCGCAGGTGCAGCCGGTACTGGTGCGGACTCAGGCCGGTGCGGCGGCGAAAGCTGCGGGCCAGATGGAACGGCGAACTGCTGGCGGCTTCGGCCAGTTCGTGCAGCGACAACGTGCGGCCCTCCGCCGCCTCCGCCACCAGGCAGCGCCGCGCGCGGCCCACGGCGCCTTCGCTGTGCGCGAGACCACCGGCCGCGAGAGCGTCGGCGATCAATCGTGGCGTGGCATCGACGCCATCGAGCCCCGCTTCGAGGCGACGCCAGTGCAGGCGCAGCCGGTACAGGGCGCGCGGCGACAGCAGGCGTTGGGCTGCGTCGCCGGTCCAGGGCGCGTCGGCCACGCCGTCGGCGGCGCTCACGACCACGCTGCAGCGCGACTCGCGCGCCTGGGGGGCGCAACTGGTAGCGCTGGGCGGGCGCGACGCGCAGGGCCGTCAGCGCATCGATCCAGGCGCCGCGGCCGTCGTCGCCGCGGAACTCCACCGCGGCGACATCAAAGGGCAGCACGAGCCGGCCCGAGAGCGCGGTGTAGACGGGACTCCATTGCGGCGCGGTCGCGTGCGAACGCACGCGCTCCACGCGCCAGCGCGGATCGGTCGCCAGGAGGATGCGTTGCTGTGCCATGGCGGCCGGGGCGATCGCCGGAGCCGGATCGCCCGCCGCTTCAGCGCACCTTGCGCGCCGAGGGCTTGCCGCCGGCGGGCTTGGCCGAGGGGCGGCCCGAACCGGTGTCGCGCGGCGGCAGCCCGGTGTGCTGCGTGAGGATGCGCCCCTTCGATGGCTTGACCATCGGCAGCTTCACCGAGGGCGCGGCCTTGGCGGTCTTCACCGGGGGTGCGCTGGTCGAGTTCTTGCGGCGCGCGCTGGTGTAGCCGCCGTCGGTCAGCGGCTGCCAGGTCGGGATCAGGTGGTGCTTGCCGTTGCCGATCAGGTCGGCGCGGCCCATGGCCTTGAGCGCCTCGCGCAGCAGCGGCCAGTTGTTGGCGTCGTGGTAGCGCAGGAAGGCCTTGTGCAGCCGGCGCCGCTTCTCGCCGCGCACGATGTCCACCGTTTCGCTCTCGCGCGTGATCTTGCGCAGCGGGTTGCGGTTGCTGTGGTACATGGTCGTGGCCGTGGCCATCGGGCTCGGGTAGAAGGTCTGCACCTGGTCGGCGCGGAAACCGTTCTTCTTGAGCCAGATCGCCAAGTTCATCATGTCCTCGTCGCTGGTGCCCGGATGCGCGGCGATGAAGTACGGGATCAGGTACTGCTTCTTGCCCGCCTCGGCCGAGTACTTCTCGAACATCTGCTTGAACTTGTCGTAGCTGCCGATGCCGGGCTTCATCATCTTGCTGAGCGGGCCCTGCTCGGTGTGCTCGGGCGCGATCTTCAGGTAGCCGCCCACGTGGTGCTGCACCAGTTCCTTCACGTACTCGGGCGACTGCACGGCGAGGTCGTAGCGCAGGCCCGAGCCGATCAGGATCTTCTTGATGCCGCGCAGCGCGCGCGCGCGGCGGTAGATCTTGATCAGCGGATCGTGGTTGGTGTTGAGGTTCTGGCAGATGCCCGGGTACACGCAGCTGGGCTTGCGGCAGGCGGCCTCGATCTCGGGCGACTTGCAGCCGATGCGGTACATGTTGGCCGTGGGGCCGCCGAGGTCGGAGATGGTGCCGGTGAAGCCCTTCACGCTGTCGCGGATGGCCTCGACCTCCTTGATGATCGAGTCTTCGGAGCGGCTCTGGATGATCCGGCCCTCGTGCTCGGTGATCGAGCAGAAGGTGCAGCCGCCGAAGCAGCCGCGCATGATGTTCACGCTGAAGCGGATCATCTCCCAGGCCGGGATCTTGGTCGCGCCGTCGTGGCTGCCGTTCTCGTCGGCATAGCGCGGATGCGGGCTGCGCGCATACGGCAGGTCGAACACGTGGTCCATCTCGGCCGTGGTCAGCGGGATCGGCGGCGGGTTGATCCAGACGTCGCGCGCGGTCGTGCCCTCGCCATGCGCCTGCACCAGCGCGCGCGCATTGCCGGGGTTGGTCTCGAGGTGCAGCACGCGGTTGGCGTGCGCATAGAGCACCGGGTCGGCGCGCACCTGCTCGTACGAGGGCAGGCGGATCACCGAGCGGTCGCGCGGCGGCACCTTGGTCTTGCCGCGGCCCTGCAGCGCGGGGTTGGGCACGAACTGCAGCGGCTTGATGGCGGGGTTCAGCACCGCTGCGGCGGCGGCCGGCGAACCGGCGACCTCGGCCGCCTTGGCGACCGCCTCGGCCTCGTCCTCGCGCGCGCAGCTCGCGCCGTTGGCCTTGGCCTGGTCCGAGACCATCAGGTAGGGGTTGACGTGCGCCTCGACGCGGCCGGGCTCGTCGACGCTGGTGGAATCGATCTCGAACCAGCCCTCGGGCGTTTCGCGGCGCACGTAGGCGGTGCCGCGCACGTCGTCGATCTGGTGCACCGGCTCGCGCGCGGCGAGGCGGTGCGCGATCTCGACGATGGCGCGCTCGGCGTTGCCGTACAGCAGCAGGTCGCACTTGGAATCGACCACGATCGAGCGGCGGACCTTGTCCTGCCAGTAGTCGTAGTGGGCGATGCGGCGCAGGCTGCCTTCGATGCCGCCGAGCACGATCGGCACGTCGTTCCAGGCTTCCTTGCAGCGCTGCGAATACACGATGGCCGCGCGATCGGGCCGCGCACCGCCGACGTCGCCGGGCGTGTAGGCGTCGTCGCTGCGGATCTTGCGGTCCGCGGTGTAGCGGTTGATCATCGAATCCATGTTGCCGGCGGTCACGCCGAAGAACAGGTTCGGCTTGCCGAGCGCCTTGAAGGGCTCGGCGCTCTGCCAGTCGGGCTGGGCGATGATGCCCACGCGGAAGCCCTGCGCCTCGAGCATGCGGCCGATCACCGACATGCCGAAGCTCGGATGGTCGACGTAGGCGTCGCCGGTGACGATCACCACGTCGCAGCTGTCCCAGCCGAGCGCCTCCATCTCCTGGCGCGAGGTCGGCAGGAACTTCGCCGTGCCGAAGCGGGCTGCCCAGTACTTGCGGTAGCTGGTCAGCGGCTTGGCGGCGCGCGCGAAAAAGGAGACGTCGACGGGGGCGTTCATCAAATGGGGGTGGTGCGGCAGGCGGCCTCGAACGGAAACGAGAGGTGCGGCTGCGATGGGTAACCCGCGATTTTAGGGTTTTCCACCCTTCCTGTCCCGTGAAAGCGATGGGACGGGGTCTCGATTAGGGGCATCGGCCCAGGCTGGGCTCTCTTTATTGAAAGCCAAAGTCATTCAATTACTTGCTTTTGTCAATGAATTGACGCACAGTCGGGCCCATGCCGTCCACCGAATCCCCCGCTGTTCCTGTCGAGGCCGTCAAGGCCGTGCGCCGTTTCAACCGCTTCTTCACGCGCCAGGCCGGCGTGCTCGAGCCCTACCTCGGCGGCGCGCTGCCGCTGACCGAGGTGCGCGTGCTCTACGAACTCGCGCACCGCGACGCACCGGTGGCGACCGACCTCGCACGCGAGTTGGGCCTGGACGGCGGCTACCTGAGCCGCATCCTCAAGCGCTTCGAGGCCGAGGGCTGGATCGTGCGCTCGCCGAGCCCGCGCGACGCGCGCCAGAGCCTGCTGACCCTGACCGAGACCGGCCATGCCGCCTTCGCGCCGCTGCAGCAGAAGTCGCGCGAGGAAGCCGCCGCCCTGCTCGCGCCGCTGCCGCCGCGCGAGCGCGAACAGGTGGTCGAGGCCATGGGACGGATCGAGCGCCTGCTCGACCCCACCGCGCCGCGCGCGCCCACGCGCACGGTGGTGCTGCGCGATCCCAAGCCCGGCGACATGGGCTGGGTGGTGCAGCAGCACGGCGAGCTCTATGCGCGCGAATACGGATGGAACGGCGAGTTCGAGGCGCTGGTCGCGGAGATCGTGGCGCAGTACATCCGCAAGTTCCAGCCCGAATGGGAGAAGGGCTGGATCGCCGAACTCGACGGCGAGCGCGTGGGCGCGATCTTCGTGGTGCGCAAGTCGGCCACCACCGCGCAGCTTCGGCTGCTGCTGCTCACGCCCTCCCGCGCGCGGCCTGGGCCTGGGCAGCCGGCTCACCGACGAATGCATCGCCTTCGCGCGCGCCAGGGGCTATCGCAAGATGGTGCTGTGGACCAACAGTTGCCTCACGGCCGCGCGTGCGATCTATGCCAAGCGCGGCTTCGAACTCGAGAAGACCGAAGCCTACGAGGGCTTCGGCCAGCAACTGGTCGGCGAGACCTGGTCGCTGAAGCTCTGATCCTGCCTTGCTCCCTCCCCCAGCGGGGGAGGGAGAAGACTCGATTGCATGTACCAGCCGTGGCTCACCACCAGCGACTGGCCGGTGAGCGCATTGGTCGGGAAGGCCGCGAACAGCAGCGCCACGCGCGCCACGTCGTCGGTGGTGGTGAATTCGCCATCCACCGTTTCCTTGAGCATCACCTTCTTGATGACTTCCTGCTCGCTGATGCCCAGGGTCTTGGCCTGCTCGGGGATCTGCTTCTCGACCAGCGGCGTGCGCACGAAGCCCGGGCAGATCACGTTGGCGCGCACGCCGTGCTTGGCGCCTTCCTTGGCCACCGTCTTCGCGAGGCCGATCAGGCCGTGCTTGGCCGTGACGTAGGGGGCCTTGAGCAGCGAGGCTTCCTTCGAGTGCACCGAGCCCATGTAGATCACGCTGCCGCCGCGGCCCTGCGCATACATGTGCTTGAGGCAGGCCTTGGTCGTGAGGAAGGCGCCGTCGAGGTGGATCGCGAGCATCTTCTTCCAGTCGGCGAAGCTGAACTCCTCGACCGGATGCACGATCTGGATGCCGGCGTTGCTCACCAGGATGTCGATGCCGCCGAAGGCCTTGGCGGCCTCCTCGACCGAAGCGTCGACCTGCGCCTCGTTGGTCACGTCGACCGCCACGCCGATGGCCTGCGCGCCCGTGGCCTTGAGCTCGGCCGCGGTGGCGTCGGCCGCTTCCTTGTTGAGGTCGGCGATGACGATCTTCGCGCCTTCCTGCGCGAAGAGGATCGCGATCTCCTTGCCGATGCCGCTGGCCGAGCCGGTGATGTAGGCGACCTTGTCCTTGAGTTGCATGTGGGTTCCTTGGGTTAGGGTTGCGAAGAAGACGAAGAAGGCGAAGCGAGATAGTCGAGCTCGACCGTGCCGAGCGCGAGCGTCATGTCGGCGATGTAGTGCACGGCCGATTCGACCTTGCGCACCGGCAGCTCGGCCACCGGCGCGAGCGCATGCGGATGCAGCTCGAGCGAGGCCGGGCCGGTCCAGGCGCCGTGCAGCGTGACATCGACCATGTGGTAGCGCACCAGCTCGCAGATGCGCGGCGTGCCATCCACGTGCGGAATGATCTTGAGCAGGAAGTTGGGCTGCGCGATGCCTGCAAGGATCGGGCCGGGCTCGAGCGCGCGGTGCTTGAAGCCCATCGTGGCCTTGGCCACGCGCAGCTTGCCGTAGTCGAGGGTGCCGACGATGGTGTCGGTCTCGTAGTCGAACTGCGGCGAGGCCAGCTTCTTCGGAAAGCCCAGAGCTCGCGCCCGCCGGCGATCGGCGGATGGTCGTTGAGGTACATCGCATGCACGTAGGCGCCCTGCTCCAGGCCGCGCGCGGTGCGCAACTGCACCGGGATGACCTGGCCCGACTCGGTGTAGTCGCCGAAGCCGGTGGAGTCGGGCATGCGGGATGAACTCGTACTTGACGAGCGGCTCGACCACCTCGAGCGGCTCGGGCACCACGGCGCGCAAGGCGTCGAGGTCGGTGCGGTAGGTGATCACCATGAATTCGCGCCGCATGAAGCGGTACGGTCCGGGCGGAAAGGCGGGGCTGGTCAGCGGCATGGCGAAAGCCTGGCGCCGCACGTCTTCAATGTTCACGACATTCCTCCTTTGAAGCATCTTGAATCCGGCAACCAGTCTCATGCCGGTTTCTTAGCCGGGGCTGAATCGTGAGGGCGATTCCTCTCGTCAGCGTGACAGGCCGGGCCGCTTCACGCGGCCGCTGCCGCCCTCGCCGAGGTCGAAGGTGGTGACGCCGTTGACCGCGGCGTCGCTGCGCAAGGTCTCGGGATGCGCGAGCACGCGGCGCATGTCGCGCGCGCCCGACTCCCAGTGCTCCTCGACCGCCGCGCGCGAGAACTCGTAGTCCTTCGACTCGAGCTCGTAGGGCTTGTCGCGGTAGATCAGGTGGAAGATGTCGATCGGGTGGTGCGTGAGCTCGGCCTGCACCGCCTCGACCGCGGCATCGCGACGCAGATGCGGCGGCAGCTTCTCGATCAGGTCGGCGATCGCCTGCTGCAGGTTCATGTTGGCCGCGAGCGCATCGGTGTTCATGCGCGTGCGGCTCGAATAGGTGATGTCCTTCTGCCGCTCCATCACGCCCGACAGCGTGCGCGGCATCTCGCCGCGCGCATTGAACAGGTCGACCTGCAGCACCACCAGCGGCTCGCTGCGCGGATGAAGGTCGAGCACGTACTGCAGCGGCGTGTTCGAGACGATGCCGCCATCCCAGTAGTCGTCGCCGTCGATGTGCACCGGCGCGAAGCCCGGCGGCAGCGCGCCGCTGGCCATGATGTGCTCGGGCCCGATGCGCTGGCGCGTGTTGTCGAAGTACACCGAGTTGCCGGTGCGCACGTTGACCGCGCCCACGCTGAAGCGCGCCTCGCAGTGGTTGATGCGGTCGAAGTCGACCAGGCGCTCGAGCGTGGCCTTCAGCGGCGTGGTGTCGTAGTAGCTCAGAAGCGGTGCCGCGCCGCCGAGCAGCAGGGCCGGCGAATAGCGCGGCTCGAAGAAGCCGGGAATGCCCACCAGCGAGGCCATGGTCGCGCTCCACTGGTTCTGCGTGGCGCGGTCGCCGAGCCAGGAAGGCAGGCGCTGCGAAGGGCCCGAGGACACGAGGTGCCAGAACTCGCGCAGCCGGTCGACCCGGTGCTCGGGCGCATTGCCCGCGATCAGCGCGGCGTTGATCGCGCCGATCGACACGCCCGCGATCCAGTGCGGCTGCAACTCGGTCTCGCTGAGCGCCGCATAGACGCCGGCCTGGTAGGCGCCGAGCGCGCCGCCGCCCTGCAGCACCAGGGCCTTGCGCGCGGAGCGCATGTCCTCGCGCCGCGCCACGAAGGCTTCGAGCTTGCGGGCCGCGGAAGCGGCCTGGCTCTTGCGGCGGGTGGTAGAAGACGGGGAACGGGGGGAAGGAGAGACAGGGGAGGAACGGGGCTTCTTCGGGGACGTCGTCATGCGGGCATTTGACATCAGCCCCGTGACCCCCGACTGACCAGGGGACACTCGAAGCCGCGTTCAGCGGACCTGCTTCACATCTTCGGCAGCAATTGCCCGCGGATCTCGCCGCCCGGATTGGCGGCCGTGTGGACGTTGGCGTACCACTTGCCCGCGCTGAGGTCGGCCGCCTGCGCCGGCGTGAGCGTGGCCTCGCCCTCGATCGGGCTGGCCGCGTTCGAGAACGGCAGCACCACGCCGGCATTGGCGCCGGCCGGTGCCGGACCATGGAAGTGGGCCGCCGTGGCCGGACCGCTGAGGCCGGTGTAGGTGATCTTGTACTTGAGGACGTTGGTGTCGCGGTTGAGCCAGGCCTCGGCCATGCCGCTGCCGCGCGTCATGTTCGGTGGCACCTCGCTGGCCGCGTTCATGGTGCCGCTGAAGCTCGCGACATTGGCCTTGGACATCATGCCGCAGCCGGCCAGTGCCGCGCTGGCCGCGCCGGCGACGAGGGCGGCGCGCAAGAGGGTGCCGTATCGGTTCATGGGAAGTCTCCTGATCGTGAATGGATGCGGACCAGCATAGGCAGGGCATCCGCGATCCCTTGTCGGCCACCACCCCGAGTTCGCCGTGCGCACGGCGCCGGCCTCGCCATTGAAAGTCGATTGAAAGAAGACAATGCCGCGATGATTTCCGCCCCCGAATCCTCAACCTCCCCCGCCCTGCCCTCGGCGCACGATGTGGTGCAGTTCTGGCGCGAGGCCGGCCCCAAGCGCTGGTTCGCCAAGGACGAGGCCTTCGATGCCGAGTTCGCCCATCGCTTCGTCGAGGTCCACCATGCCGCCGCGCGCGGCGAGCTCGACGGCTGGATGCACGATGCCGAAGGCACGCTCGCGCTGCTGGTGCTGCTCGACCAGCTGCCGCGCAACGCCTGGCGCGACAACGCCCACATGCTGGCGACCGACGGCAAGGCGCTGGCCGTCGCGCACCTTGCAGTCGACGCCGGCTTCGATCGCCAGCTCGAGGAAGTGCTGCGGCCATTCTTCTACATGCCCTTCATGCATTCCGAGGTGCTGGCCGAGCAGGAGCGCTCGGTCGTGCACTGCAGCGCGCTCGATGCCAACACCCATCGCTTCGCGGTGCTGCACCGGGACATCGTGGCGCGCTTCGGCCGCTTTCCGCATCGCAACCGGATGCTGGGCCGCGCGAGCACGCCCGAGGAGCTTCAGTTCCTCGCCGAGGGCGGCTTCAAGGGCTGAGCGCGTTCAGAGATCGCCGCCCGAGCGCGTGCGCGCCGGCACGTGCTCGTCCTTGCCGGCGCCGATGCCGACGTCGGAGTGCTTGAGCGAGCCATAGCTGCGCGCATAGACCCAGGTGAACTCGGCGCCCAGCAGGAAGATCTGCGCCGAGTAGTAGACCCACACCAGCACCACCACCAGCGAGCCCGCGGCGCCGTAGCCCGAGGCCACGCTGCTCTTGCCGATGTACAGCCCGATCAGGTGCTTGCCGACGGTGAACAGCAGCGCCGTCACCGCCGCGCCCACCCACACGTCGCGCCACTGCACCTTGGTGCGCGGCATGATCTTGTAGATCATCGCGAAGATCACGGTGACCATGCCGAAGCTGAACACGAAGTTGACCCACTGGGCCAGCGTCTCCCAGGCGCCGAACATCGGCGACCACCACTTGCCGAGCGCGGCCAGCGCGGCGCTCGCCACCAGCGACACCATCAAGAGGAAGCCGATGCCCATCACCATGCTGAAGGACAGCAGGCGCACGCGCAGCAGGTTGAAGATGCCGCTGCTCTTGGCGCGCGCGGGGGCGCGCCAGATGCGGTCGAGCGCGTCCTGCAGTTCGCCGAACACGGTGGTGGCGCCGACCACCAGCAGCGCGATGCCGATCAGGGTGGCGACGATGCCCTCGCGCGGCTTGTTGACCGCCTGCAGCATGCTCTGCACCGCGGCCGCGCCCTGCTCGCCCATCAAGCCCGAGAGCTGCAGGAGGATCTCGCCGCGCGCGGCCTCCTGCCCGAACACCAGCCCGGCGACGGCGATCACGATCAGCAGCAGCGGCGCGATCGAGAACACGGTGTAGTAGGCGAGCGCGGCGCCCATGCTCGGGGCGTAGTCGTTCGACCAGGAGGCGACGGCGCGGCGGCAGAGATCGAAGAGGGGTCGCAGGTACATGGCGCAAAGTCTCCTGTCGGTGAGCGGTGCCGTCCTGTCGGAGCGGCACCCGGCATCTTGCCGTCTGCCTACGATAATCGCTCAAACATGCAACCGTCTCCCCCAGCCTCCGGCGCGGCGGCGCCCTCCACGCCCTCGCACCCGCAGTCGCCGCGCGACCTCTTCGTGTCCTTCACCTTCCTGGCGCTGCAGGGCTTCGGTGGCGTGCTGGCCATCGTGCAGCGCGAGATGGTCGAGAAGAAGAAGTGGCTCACGCCCGAGCAGTTCCTCGAGGACTGGGCCGTGGCCCAGGTGATGCCGGGGCCCAACGTGATCAACCTCGCGCTGATGATCGGCGACCGCTACTTCGGCCTGCGCGGCGCGCTCGCCGCGGTGGCCGGCATGCTCACGGTGCCGCTGTTCGTGATCCTCGCGCTCGCGGTGCTCTACGCGCACTACGCGGGCAACCCGCAGGTCGCGGGCGCGCTGCGCGGGCATGGGCGCGGTATCGGGCGGGCTGATCGCGGCCACCGGCATCAAGCTGATCCCGCAGCTGCGCAAGCATCCGCTGGGCTTCGCCACCTGCCTGGCGTTCGTGGCGCTGGTGTTCGGCGCCATCGCGTGGGCGCGCATCCCGCTGGGCTGGGTGCTGCTGGTGCTCGGCGGCGTGGCCTGCGGCTGGACCTGGAAGAGGATCGAGCCATGAACATCGTTATGCACTGGCACGACTGGCTCGCGTTGTTCGGCCAATACATGCTGCTGTCGATGCTCTCGATCAGCGGCGCCATCACCACCGTGCCCGACATGCACCGCTACCTGGTGGCGCAGCACGGCTGGCTCACCGACGCGCAGTTCACCTCCTCGGTCGCCATCGCGCAGGCCGCGCCCGGGCCCAACGTGCTGTTCGTCGGACTCATGGGCTGGAACGTCGGCCTCAACGCGGGCGGCGGCATCGGCGCCGGGCCCTCGGCCTGGCTGCTCGGCCTGTTCGGGCTGGCCGTGACCATGGTCGGCATCATGCTGCCGAGCACCACCCTGACCTACTTCGCCACCCGCTGGGGCCACCGCAATCGCACCCGCCGCGGCGTGCGCGCCTTCAAGCAGGGCATGGCGCCCGTGGTGGTGGGCCTGTTGATCGCCACCGGCTGGGGTGCTGGCCGCCGGCAACCACGTGGGCAACGCACCGGCCTGGCACCTGTGGCTGCTGACCGGCGTGGCCGCGCTCATCGTCTGGCGCACGCGCATCCACCTGCTGTGGCTGCTGGGCGCCGGCGCGGCGCTCGGCGCCATCGGTTTCGTCTCGAACTTCGCCTCCTTCTTCGTCCACCCCCTTCTTCCTTCCTCAGGAGCTTTCCCATGTCGCAACTTCGCCCCCTCGGCCGCTCCGGCCTCCAGGTGTCCCCGCTCGCCTTCGGCGGCAACGTGTTCGGCTGGACCGTCGACGAGGCCGCCTCGTTCAAGCTGCTCGATGCCTGGCTCGACGCCGGCTTCAACTTCGTCGACACCGCCGACGTCTACTCGTACTGGGTGCCGGGCCACAGCGGCGGCGAGTCCGAGACCATCATCGGCAAGTGGCTCAAGCAGAGCGGCAAGCGCAGCCGCGTGGTGCTGGCCACCAAGCTCGGCAAGTCGATGGGCGAAGGCAAGGTCGGGCTCTCGCCGGCCTACATCCGCGAGGCGGTCGAGGCCTCGCTCAAGCGCCTGCAGACCGACTACATCGACCTCTACCAGTCGCACGACGACGACGCCAACACGCCGCTCGAGGACACGCTGGGCGCCTTCGACGACCTCGTGAAGGCCGGCAAGGTGCGCGCCATCGGCGCCTCGAACTTCACGGCGCCGCGGCTGGCCGAGGCGCTCGACGTCTCCGAGCGCCTGGGCATCGCGCGCTACGAGAGCCTGCAGCCGCTGTACAACCTCTACGACCGCGCCGTGTTCGAGGACGATCTCGAGCCGCTGTGCCTGAAGCGCGAGGTCGGCGTGATCAACTTCTATGCGCTGGCCGCCGGCTTCCTCACCGGCAAGTACCGCACCGAGGCCGACGCGGCCAAGAGCGCGCGCGGCGCCAGCACCACCAAGAAGTACCTCAACCCGCGCGGGCTGCGCATCCTCGAGGCGCTCGACAAGGTGGCCCAGCAGTACAACGCGAAGCCGGGCCAGGTCGCGATCGCCTGGCAGATCGCTCGCCCCTCGGTGACCGCACCGATCGCGAGCGCGACCTCGATCGCCCAGCTCGACGAACTGGTGACCGCCACCCAGCTCAAGCTCGACGCGGGCACGATCGCGATGCTCGATCGCGCGAGCGAGGAAGAAGGCAAGGCGGCCGCCTGAGGACGCGGCGATGAGCGACTTCGAAGCCATCGCGGCGCCTTCGCTCGAACACTTCGCCGACCTGCGCGTGGAGGTCGGCCAACCCCAGGTGCTGGGCCAGGGGCCGGGCGGCCTGCGCCGCGTGGTGCCGATCACCGGCGGCCAGGCGCAGGGCCATGGCTGGACCGCGCGCGTGCTGCCGGGCGGCAGCGACTTCCAGCTGATCGTGGGCGAGACCCTCTCGGTGCTCGATGCGCGCTACGGCCTCGAGACCGATGCGGGCGACCTCGTCTACGTGCAGAACCATGCGATCCGCAGCGCCTCGCGCGAAACCATGGCGCGGCTGCTGCGCGGCGAGCCGGTCGATCCGGTGCAGGTGTATTTCCGCTGCACGCCGCATTTCGAGACCGCCTCGCCCGCGCTGGCCTGGATCGCCGAACGGCTGTTCCTCGGCGCCGGCGTGCGCCGGCCGGCCCAGGTGGTGATGCGCTTCTGGGCCGTGAACTGAGGATCAGCCGTCGACCGGCTCGGCGGGCGTGGCCAGGATGCGCTGGTAGAAGGCCACGTCGAGCCACCGGCCGAACTTGAAGCCCGCCTGCCGCACCGTGCCCGCGTGCTCGAAGCCCAGGCGCTCGTGCAGCGCGATGCTGCCGGCGTTCTGGGCGTCGATCGCGCCGACCAGCACGTGCACCTCGCGCGCCTGCGCCTCGGCCACGATCGCCTCGAGCAGCGTGCGGCCCAGGCCCTTGCCGCGGTCGGCGGCATCGACGTACACCGAGTGCTCGACCGTGTACTTGTAGGCCGGGAAGGCGCGGAAGCTGCCGTAGCTCGCGAAGCCCATGAGGCGGCCGTCATCGTCCACCGCGCCGATCACCGGGAAGCCGTTGGCGCGCTTGGTGGCGAACCAGCCGGCCATCTGCTCGGGCGTGCGCGGCTTGTAGTCGTAGAGCGCGGTCGAGGTGACGATGGCGTCGTTGAGGATCGCGAGGATGGTGCCGGCGTGGGCTTCCTCGGTGCAGGGGATCAGGCGCATGGGGCTCCTTTGCGGCATTGCGCGGTTGTTCACTATAGGAGAATAATAGTCTCTTATGAGAAACGACGCATCCTCTTCCGCCACGGAACCCGCCGAGCCCATCGATGCGCTGATCGCCCGGCGGCTGCTGGCGCTGCGGCAGGCGCAGGGCCTGAGCTTGGCGGAGCTGGCCGAGCGCTCGGGCGTGAGCAAGGCGATGATCTCCAAGGTCGAGCGTGCGCAGAGCAGCCCCACGGCCGTGCTGCTGGGCCGGCTGGCCGCGGGGCTGGGCGTGCCGCTGGCGCAGTTGCTGACGCAGGACGAGGGCCGCGACACGCAGCGGCTGCGTCCCCGCGCCGCGCAGGCGGTGTGGCGCGATCCCGGCGCGGGCTACCTGCGCCGGCAGGTGCTCGAGCGCGGCGCGGCCGGCGGCATCGAGCTGGTCGAGGTCGAGCTGCCGCGCGCGGCGCGGGTCGCCTATCCGCGCTGGAGCGGCAAGCCCTACCGCCAATGCCTGTGGCTGCTCGAGGGCGAACTGCAGGTCGACTATGGCGAGGAGCGCTTCCGGCTCGCGAGCGGCGACTGCCTGGATTTCGGGGTCGACCGCGCGCTGGTGTTCCAGGCGCTGGGCGACGGCGGTTGCCGCTACCTGCTGGTGGCCGACCAGGACCTGCGCCCCCAGTAGGCCCGCTCCCACAGCCGCTGGCGGCACCGGCCGGTGCGGGCGGCCCGCGCGCTCCAGATACTGCGAGACATCACAGCTTCGGAGGAACACGCATGTCGTTCGCGCTCTACATGATCGGTTTTCTGATCTTCATGGCCGGCCTGATCTGGGGCGCCTCGGTGGCCGGCGTGCCAACGCTCTACATCGGCATCGGCTCGCTGATCCTGCTGGGCATCGGCATCTTCAGCGCCGTGGGCCGCACCCGCGGCAAGGATCCGTCGCAGTGAGGACGCGGCGCGGCGTTCAAGCGCCGCGCTGACGCATCGCCTCGTAAAGGCACACGCCGCTGGCGACCGAGACGTTGAGGCTCTCGACCGCACCCGCCATCGGAATGCTGACCAGCTCGTCGCAGGTCTTGCGCGTGAGCTGGCGCATGCCCTCGCCCTCGGCACCGAGCACCAGCGCCAGCGGGCGCTTGAAGTCGCTCTGGTAGATGGTGCCGGGCGCGTCGTCGCTGGTGCCCACGCACCAGATGCTGCGCTCCTTGAGCTCGTTGAGCGTGCGCGCGAGGTTGGTCACCATGAAATAGGGCACCGTCTCGGCCGCGCCGCTGGCGACCTTGGCCACGGTGGCGTTGATGCCGGCCGCATGGTCCTTGGGCGCGATCACCGCATGGGCACCGGCCCCGTCGGCCACGCGCAGGCAGGCGCCGAGGTTGTGAGGATCGGTCACGCCGTCGAGCACCAGCAAGAGCGGCACGGTGCCGGCCTCCTCCAGGCCCTCGAGCAGTTCGTCGAGCGAATGGATCTGAGCGGCCGGCTCCACGCGCGCCACCACGCCCTGGTGGCCGTGGCTGCCGCTGAGCTTGGCGAGCCGCGCGCCGTCGGCCTCGACCAGCCGCACGCCGGCATCCTGGGCCCGCGCCATGAACTGTTTCATGCGCGCATCGCGCCGGCTGGCGTCGAACAGCACCTCGAGCACGGACTTGGGCGCGGTCTTGATGCGCACGCCCACGGCATGGAAGCCGAAGATCACTTTGGGAGAAGACATGCGCCGATTATCGAGGGAGCCCGCCCTCGCCCGCCCTCGCCCGGCTTCAGGCCAGCGGCAGGCCGGCGCGCGCCTGCGCCAGCTCGTCGTGCAGCTGCTGCACCGCGAGCGCGCGCGGATGCACGCGCTGCGCGTCGCCCACGCTCTCGAGGTACTCGCAGGCCGAGAAACGGTCGGCCATCTGCTCGTAGCGCGCCACCCAGGCCTCCCGTTGCGCGAGCCGCTCGGGTGCCACGGGCCAGACGCCGGGGCGCGGCCGCATCGGATCGCCGATGCCGATGCGCCAGGGCTTGGCGCTCACACGCGCGCGAAAGCAGTTCTGGTTGCGGCACATGCGCGCATAGACCTTGTCGGCGCCCAGCGTCTGGAAGACGTCGGCGACCGCGGCATCGGAAGGCGCGAACACGTCGTGCATGGCGAGCGCGCGCAGGCCCGCGGGCGTGCGGTAGAGCCGCAGGTGCCAATCGGGATGCTGGTGGATGAAGCGCTCGATGCGCGCGCGCACCGCCGCCAGTGGATCGCCCTGGGGTTCGGCCAGGCGCAGGCCCTCGGCGCGCACGCGCCAGAAGCCGAAGCCCGCCACCAGCACGGCGGCCGCCACGGCCAGCGGCCACGACTTGGTGGCATAGCCCGCGACCAGCGCGCCGATGAGCGCGGCGACGATGACGGTGAGCCCGCGCGCATTGCCGCGCTGGGCGTCCTCGAAGTCGACATCGACGAACAGCACGTCGGGCGTGTTGAGGCAGCGCGCGCCATAGCCGTTGCGCGTGACGATGTCCTCGCCATGGCGCTCGACGATCTCCTCGCGGATCGGCATGCCGTCGGCGCCGTTGTAGGCCACCTTGCGTTCGCGGCGCTCGAGCTTCTCGCCGCCGACGATGCGCTCGAAGGCCTCGCGCGTGCGCTGGTCGGCGTGGGCCTGCGCGGCCACGGGGCTGTCGTCGGACCAGCCGAAACGGCGCACCGTGAGCTGGCGGCCGTCGATGCGTTCCTGGATGCGGCCTTCGGCCCAGAACTGCGGAACGATCATCGGGCTCAGGCGCTGACGAAAAAGAAGACGGCGGCCGCCACGGCGACCACCAGCACGATCGCCAGCCACTTGACGCCGCCGCCCGAAGGCACGCGGCCGGGCTCGGCCATCGGGTCGAAGGCGCCATGCGGCACCGACTGGCCGTGCTCGCCATGCTCGTCGACCCGCTTCAGCGATTCGGCCAGGCCGAGGCCGGTGGCCTCGCGCACGATCTTCACCGCCTCGACCTTGCGGCCCTGCGCCAGAGCCGCGATCGCCTCGGCCGGCAGGCCCTGCGCGCCGCCGCTCAAAAGCCGGTTCCATTCATCGGTCTCGGGCGCGGGTTCGCCCTCCACCGCGTTGGCATGCCGCTCGACCAGTTCCTTGGACTCCTTGAGGCCGAGGCCGGTGCGGTCGCGCACGATCTTGATGGCCTCGATCAGGTTGCCGCGCTGCAGCGCGACTCGGGCATCGGGGGGTAGCTCGTCCTGCATCTTGAATCTCCTCCTGCAGGCCCGGTTGTACCCGAAGCCCTCAGACTGCCGCGTCGGCGTTCTTCTCGTTGAGGATCACGCGGCCGGCCTCGATCATGATGCGACGCTCGCACTGGGCCGCGATCCCGCGGTCGTGCGTCACCAGCACGAGCGTGGTGCCGAGTTCGCGGTTGAGGTCGAACATCAGCCGCATCACCTGCTCGCCGGTGGCGAAGTCGAGGCTGCCCGTGGGCTCGTCGGCCAGCAGCAAGGCCGGCTGCACCACGAAGGCCCGCGCCAGCGCCACGCGCTGCTGCTCGCCGCCCGACAGCACCTTGGGATAGTGGTTGAGCCGCTGGCCCAGGCCGACGCGGCCCAGCATCTCGGTCGCGGCCTTGCGGGCATCCTTGCGGTTGGCCAGCTCCAGCGGCAGCATCACGTTCTCGAGGGCGCTGAGGTTGCCCAGCAGCTGGAAGCTCTGGAACACGAAGCCCACGCGCTGCGCGCGCAAGGCGGCCCGGTCATCCTCGTCGATGGCGAAGATGTCGTCGCCGGCCAGCTTCACCGTGCCGCGCGTGGGCGTGTCGAGCCCGGCGACGATCGACAGCAAGGTGCTCTTGCCCGACCCCGACGCACCCACGATGGCCGCGGTTTCCCGGGCCCCGAGGGTGAAATCGATGTCCTGCAGAATGTCCAGGGTACCGGTCGAGTCGGTGACGGACTTGAACACATGCTCGACGGCGACAATCGCATTGGACGGGGGTTGGGACATGGAAAGGCTTTGGTTTTGAATCGACGTGACTTTATCTTGACCACTGCCGCGCTCGGCAGTTCCGGGCCATGGCGTGGGGCGATGGCGCAGGGCGCCGCCGCGCGCAAGCCGGTGATCCTCGTGCTCGGCGATTCGCTGAGCGCCGAGTACGGCTTGAAGCGCGGCGAAGGCTGGGTGCCGCTGCTCGAGAAGCGCCTCGCGCAGCAGAAGCTCGACGCCACCGTGGTCAACGCCAGCATCAGCGGCGACACCAGCTCGGGCGGACGCGCGCGCTTCGCGGCACTGCTCGCGCAGCACAAGCCCAGCCATCTGGTGCTCGAGCTCGGCGCCAACGACGCGCTGCGCGGCCTGCCGCTCGCCGACACCGAGGCCAACCTGCTGCAGATCACGCAGTCCGCGCAGGCCGCGGGCGCCAAGGTGCTGATCGTGGGCATCCAGGTGCCGCCCAACTACGGCGGCGACTACACGCGGCGCTTCGAGGCGGTATTCGCCAAGGTGGCGTCCACCACCAGGTCGGCGCTGGTGCCCTTCCTGCTCAAGGGCGTGGCCGATGCGCCGAACGCGATGTCGCTGTTCCAGGCCGACCGCATCCATCCGACGGCGGCGGCGCAGCCGCAGCTGCTCGACAACGTCTGGCCCGAACTGCGCAAGCTGCTCGCCGCCAAGTAGGGCCGCGCCCTTCACCGTTCGCGCCAGCAAAAAGCCGCTGCGGGGCCGACAGGCCCCCAGCGGCTTCGTCATCGAGAACGGAAAAGGTTCCGGGCGGGACAGCGTTCAACCGTTCTTGGTCGGCAGCTCCGGCACGGTCGGCGGATCGCGTTCGAGCGAGGCCACGTCGTCTTCCGGATCGCCCGGCGCGAGGCCGTCGCTGCTCGGGGAAAGCTTGCGGTTCGCCTTTTCGCGGAGCTTTTCTTCCTTCTTCTTCTTGCGAGCCAGCTCCTTTTGCCGCTTCTCGTAACCGTAATTCGGTGTTGCCACTGATCTCTCCTTCAGGCGAAGCAGTCGACGACTGCGCGTCGGGGTACTGTAAGCGATAACCGGAGCGCCTCCGGCGCGGGCCGGTCAGGCCATCCGCGCGAGCGCCTGCTGCAGGTCGGCGCGCAGATCGTCCACGTCCTCCAGGCCGATCGAGAAGCGCACCAGCGTGCCCTTGTAGGGCCAGGGTGCGACGTCGGGGTCGCGCATCAGGCCGATGTCGTAGGGCACCACCAGGCTGATCGGCCCGCCCCACGAGTAGCCGAGGCGGAACAGCTGCAGGCTGTCGCAGAAGCGGTCGACCTGCTCGGTGCCGTAGCGCTCGTCGAAGACGATCGAGAACAGGCCCGCCGCGAGGTCGGCCTCGCCGCACAGCGCGCGCCAATGGCGGTGACCGGGCGAGCTCTCGATCGCCGGATGCAGCACCTGCGCGACCTCGTCGCGGTCGGTGAGCCAGCGCGCGAGCTCGCGCGCCGCGCGGTCGTGCGCCGCATAGCGCAGCCCGATGCTCGGCAGCGAGCGCAGCAGCGTCTCGACGTCACCCACGCCCACGCCGAAGCCGATGCGCATGTGTGTGAGCTTGAGCGCGCGGTGCAGCCGCTCGTCGCGCGTGACCACGCTGCCCATGAGCACGTCGCCGCCGCCGCTCGGGTACTTGGTGAGCGCATGCACCGAGATGTCGACGCCCTGCCCGCTGCCGTTGAAGTCGAAGGGCGCGAAGGCCAGGCCCGCGCCCCAGGTGTTGTCGAGCGCGCTGAGCACGCCGCCGCGCGCGGCAGGCGGCCGCGAGCGCGGGCAGGTCCGGGAACTCCATCGTCACCGAGCCCGCGGCCTCGAGCCACACCAGCTTCGTGCGCGGCGACATCTTGGCCGCGAGGTCCTCGGGATTCATGGCGTCGTACAGGCGGTACGCGATGCCGAAGTTCGCGAGCTCGCCGGTGGCCAGCGCCTTGTTGGGGCCGTAGGCGTTGTCGGGGATCAGCACCTCGTCGCCGGTCTTAAGGAAAGCGAAGGCCACGAGCGAGATCGCCGCGAGGCCGCTGGGCACCAGCAGGCATTCGGTGCCGCCCTCGAGGGTGGCCAGGCGCTCCTCGAGCGTGAAGGTGGTGGGCGTGCCGTGCAGGCCGTAGGTGTAGCCGGCCTTGGTCTTCCAGTCGCGCGCGCGCATCGCGGCCACGTCGGCGAAGAACACCGTCGAGGCCTTGTAGACGCCGGGCTGGGGCGCGTCGAAGGTGGCGGGCGGCACGTAGGGGTGATGGATCAGGGTCGTGGAAGGCTTGCTCATGCGGTCGATGCTAGCGCGCCCCCGTGGGCCGAGCTTTCGTGTGCTTTTTTAAAAACAGTTCTTGTGTTTAAATCAAGTGTATGAAATCGAACCCACCCTCCCCGGCGGCCTCCTATGCGCTCGCGGACCTGTGCGTGCTGGCCGACCTGCCGCCGCGCACGGTGCGCTACTACGTGCAGATCGGCATCGTCGACCGGCCCGAAGGCGAGACCCGCGCGGCGCGCTACGGCGCGCGCCACCTCGAGCAGCTGCTGCTCATCAGGAAGTGGACGGCGGCCGGCGTCTCGCTCGAGCGCATCCGCGAGCTGCTGCAGGGCCAGGAGGCGCCGGTGCCAGCGCGCCCGCGCATGGCCGGCTCGGTGGAGGTGCGCAGCCACCTGACGGTGGCCGACGGCGTCGAGGTGGTGATCGAACCCGGCCGGGCCGGGCTGTCGCCGGAGCAGGTGCGCGGTTTCATCCAGGGCGTGATGGCGGCCTTCGCCGCGGCTTGCGCCCCCTCCCCCGTCGACGGCCCCGCCGCCGACGTTCCGAAGAAGAACTGACGACACAGGAAAGGGCAATCCCATGAGCTATCAGGAACACGCACGCATGACGACCGCGAACGGCGACAGCATGCTGCTCGAAGGCGTGAAAGCCAGCGGCGACCTGCGCGGCGTGCTGCTCGAGATGACGGTCGAGCAGCGCTTCCGCAATCCGGGAGCCTCCAACGTCGAGGTGGTCTACGGCTTTCCGCTGCCGTGGGGCGCGGTGCTGCTGGGCGTCGACGTGCAGCTCGGCGAGCGGCAACTGCGCGGCACGGTGGTCGAGAAGGCCGAGGCCGAGGTCGCCTACGAAGGCGCGCTGGCCGAGGGCCACGCGGCCATCATGCTGGAGAAGAACCACGACCGCAGCTACACGCTGAACCTCGGCAACCTCGCGGCGAACGAGGCCTGCGTGGTCACCCTGCGCTATGCGCAGACGCTGGCCTTCGAGCAGCAGGGCCTGCGCCTGCTGATCCCGACGGTGATCGCGCCGCGCTACGGCGACCCGGTCGCCGACGGCGGGCTGCAGCCGCACCAGGCCCCCGCGTACAGCCCTGTGGCGTCCTACCCCTTCGACATCGAGCTGCGCCTGCATGGCGAACTGGCACGAGCGCGCGTGGCCTCGCCCAGCCATCCGGTGGGCGTGGCGATGCGGCCCGCGAGCGGGCTGCTGCAGGTGTCGCTGGCGCGCCGCAGCGCGCTCGACCGCGACTTCGTGCTGGTGGTCGACCAGCTCGCGCAGGCCTCGGTGGCCGTGGTGGCGCGCGACGATGTCGTGCCCGGCGGCATCGTCGCGCTCGCGAGCTTCTGCCCGCAGGTGCCGGCGCGCGGCCCGGCCAGCACCGACGTGCAATTGCTCGTCGACTGCTCGGGCTCGATGGCCGGCGACAGCATCGATGCCGCCCGGCGCGCGCTGCAATCGATCGTTACGCAGTTGGGCGCGGGCGACCGCTTCTCGCTCTCGCGCTTCGGCACCACGGTCGAGCACCGTTCGCGTGGCCTGTGGCAGCTCACCGAGGTCACGCGACTGGCCGCGCAGCGCTGGATCGGCGCGCTGCAGGCCGACCTGGGCGGCACCGAGATGGAGAGCGCGCTGGCCTCGACCTTCGCGCTGGGCACCGGCGCGTCGAGCGACGTGCTGGTGGTCACCGACGGCGAGATCAGCGCCATCGACGCGACCGTCGAATCGGCCAAGGCCTCGGGGCACCGCGTGTTCGTGGTCGGCATCGGCAGCAGCCCGGCCGAGAGCCACCTGCGGCGCCTGGCCGAGGCCACGGGCGGGGCCTGCGACTTCGTCTCGCCCGGCGAGGCGGTCGAGCCGGCCGTGCTGCGCATGTTCGCGCGGCTGCGCTCGCCGCGGCTCGATGCGCTGCGCGTCGAATGGCCCGGCGGCGCGCGGCCGCGGTGGACCTCCGCCCTGCCGCTCTCGGCCTTCGGCGCCGACACGGTGAACGTGTTCGCGCTGTTCGACGTGGTGCCCGAAGGCGAGGTGCGGCTGCTCGGCGTGCGCGCGGGCGGCGATGCGGCCGAGGAAGTCATCGGCAATGCGCGCGTGAATGCCGTGGCCGAGCCGATCGACGCGCTCGGCCGGATCGCCGCGCACGCACGGGTGGCCGAGCTCGGCACGGAGGACGTGGCGCAAGCCCGCCGCCTCGCCGTCGCCTACCAGCTCGTGACCGACCTGACCAACTACCTGCTCGTGGTCGAACGCGCAGAGGGCGAGCGCGCGACCGACATGCCCGAACTGCGCAAGGTGGCGCAGATGGTGCCGGCGGGCTGGGGCGGCACCGGCTCCGTGCAGTTCGACGCCATGCTCGCGGCACCGGCGTCGGCGCCGATGCTGATGCGCACGCGCGGCATGCCGATGGCGGCCGCCGCCGGTGGCGCGCCCCGCCGAATGATGAAGATGCAGGCGAACTCGGCGGCCGAGTCCGTGGCGATGGCCCCGGCGGGCACGCCGCGCGCGCTCGCCGCCTGGCTGCGCAAGGCACCGCCGAACGCCTGGCCGACCACCTATGCCGCGCTGACGGCCCAGGGCATTCCGCAGGAAGTGGTCGACTGGCTCGAGCTGGTGATGGCGGCGCTGGACGGCACGCAGCGCACGGAGGCGACCGTGGTGGCCTCGTTCCTTCACCTGCTGGCCAACGTGCGGGTCTTCGAGCAGTCCGGCCAGCCCGAAGGCGTGCTGCGCGGCACCGCCCATGCCGTGCGCCGCCTGCGCGAGGCCTTCGGCCGCGGGCCGGCCAGCATGGCCCCCGAGGTCGACATGCGCTTCGTCGAGCAACTGGCGACCCAACTGGCCGGCATGACGCCCGAGCGCTGGCCCGACCCGGTCTACGCGCTGCACGCGGAGGCCCAGGCCTGAGATGCGGCAGCTCACGCGCGCGCCCGTGCCGCACCTGCGGCCCTTCGTGCGGCAGGTCTGGGCCTGGGCACCCGGCGCCGAGGGCGCCGGGGCCGAACGCCCCGGCGCGCGCGAGCATGTGCTGCCCACGGGCGGCATGCACCTGGTGTTCCGGCTCTCGGGGCCGCCGCTCAAGCTGTTCGGCCACGCGGCCGACACCGAGGGTCGGACCTACGGCCATGCCATCGTCGGCGGCGCGCGCAGCAGCTTCTACCTGCGCGACGTCTCGGTGGCCACGCGCTCGGTCGGCGCCCAGTTGCAGCCCGGCGCGGCGCGCGCACTGCTGGGCGCGCCGGAAGACGCGTTGTCGGGCCAGCACACGCCGCTCGACGCGCTCTGGGGCGCGCGCGAGGCGGCGGATGCGCTCGAGCGGCTGCATGCCGAGGACGACCTGGCGCGCCAGCTCGCCCTGTTCGAGGCGATGCTGTCGGCGCGGCTGGCACTCGCGCTGCGCGCCGGCCTGCGCGGGCTGCATCCGGCGATCGCGGCGGCGCTCGGGCCGCTCGCGGGCGAGAACCCGGCCATCGGCGCGCTGGTGGCCGACAGCGGCTACAGCCACCGGCGCTTCATCGCGCTGTTCCGCGGTGCCATCGGGCTCTCGCCGAAGGAGTACGCGCGCGTGATGCGCTTCGACCGCGCGCTGGCGCTGGCGGCCGATCCGGCGCGGCCCTGGGCCGAGATCGCGTTCGAGGCCGGCTATGCCGACCAGGCGCACCTGAGCCGCGAGTTCTCGGCGCTCGCGGGCATGGCGCCGCAGGCCTGGCGACGCACGGGCGCCACGTCGCCACGCCACGTGGCGGCGCCCGCGGACGCCGCTACCGGTCAAATTCGTTCAAGACGGCCACGCTGAAGGCTTCCAGAATCGGTGCCGACACGCGATTTCTTCCACGAACCACGACGAGAGGCACCCCATGGCGATCCACGAGCTCTTCCCCTACATCTGCGTCCACGATGCCAAGGCCGCGGTCGACTTCTACTGCGAGGTGTTCCAGGTCAAGGAGATCTTCCGCCTGGTCGAGCCCAGCGGCCGCGTCGGCCATGTCGAGCTCGACTTCCACAACGGCGCGATCCTGATGATCTCGGACGAGTACCCCGAGTACGGCATCCCGAGCGCGAAGACGCTGGGCGGCAGCGCGGTCACCCTGCACCTGCACGTGGACGACGCCGACGCGGTGGTCGCGCGCGCGGTGGCGGCCGGCGCCACGCTCGAGATGCCGACCGAGGACCGCTTCTACGGCGAGCGCTCGGGCGTGTTCCGCGATCCCTTCGGCCACCGCTGGAACGTGGGCCACAGCATCGAGAAACTGTCGCCCGAGGAGATGCAGCGGCGCTACACGGCGATGTTCGAGAACGGCGACGGCGCCTGCTGACGCGCCATGAAAAACGCCCCGGCAGGCCGGGGCGTCGAGATTCGGCGTCTGGCGACAAGCCTCAGACCGACCACTTCTCGATCAGGTTCTCGGGCCGCAGCGAGTCGTAGCCCTCGAAGGGCTGGTGGATCCACGGATTGGTCTGCAGGAACTCCACCGAGTAGTCTGGCGTGAAGGTCGAGAGCGCCTTGGTCCACAGCACCGCGCTGCGCAGTTCGGTGATCGGCGCGTAGTTGTTGCGCAGCATGTTGATCACCGCATGCAGCGTGTGGCCCGAGTCGGCCAGGTCATCGACCAGCAGCACCTTGCCGGCGATCTCGCCCTTGGGCGTGGTGATGTAGCGCGCGATGTCGAGGTGGCCCTGGATGGTGCCGGCATCGGCCCGGTAGGAACTGGTCGACATGATCGCCAGCGGCTTGTCGAAGATGCGCGACAGCACGTCGCCCGGGCGCATGCCGCCGCGGGCCAGGCACAGGATGGTGTCGAACTCCCAACCCGACTGGTGCACCTTGATCGCGAGCTTCTCGATCAGGTTGTGGTACTCGTCGTAGCTCACGTAGAGGTGCTTGCCGTCTTCGGTCAACATGGGGGATGGGCTCCTGGATGAATAGCGGATGTCGCCCGGGTCAGCGGGCGCAGGGGGCTTCTTTTTTGGGGTTGTCGTCGAGCCGGGAAATCAGTCGGCCAGATAGGGGTGGCGCATCATGATCGTGTGATCGCGGTCGGGGCTGGTCGACACCATGTGGATCGGCACGCCGGTGACCTGCTCGATGCGCTGCAGGTACAGCCGCGCGTTGACCGGCAGCTTGTCGTACTGCGTCACGCCGACCGTGCTTTCGCTCCAGCCTTCGAGGGTTTCGTAGATCGGGGTGCAGCGCTCGATCTCGTCGGCGCCCATCGGCAGGATGTCGGTGGTCTCGCCATCGAGCTCGTAGCCGGTGCACAGCTCGAGCTTCTCGAGGCCGTCGAGCACGTCGAGCTTGGTGATGCACAGGCCCGACAGGCCGTTGACCTGCGCCGAGCGCTTGAGCAGCGCGGCATCGAACCAGCCGCAGCGGCGGCTGCGGCCCGTGGTCACGCCCTTCTCTGCGCCCACGGTGCTCATGTGATAGCCGGGGGTGCCGGGCGTGGCCCAGTCGAGCTCGGTCGGGAACGGACCGCCGCCCACGCGCGTGCAGTAGGCCTTGGTGATGCCGAGGATGTAGTGCAGCATGCCCGGGCCCACGCCCGAACCGGCGGCGGCGTTGCCGGCCACGCAGTTGCTCGAGGTGACGTAGGGGTAGGTGCCGTGGTCGACGTCGAGCAGCGTGCCCTGCGCGCCTTCGAACAGCAGGTTGGCGCCGTCGCGATGGGCGTCGTTCAGTTCGCGCGACACGTCGGCCATCATCGGCTTGAGCAGCGCGGCGTGGCGCATGGCTTCGTCGAACACGGTGTCGAAGTCGATCGCGGTCGAGCCCAGCACCTCGACCAGCACGTGGTTGTGCAGCTCGAGCAGCACGCGCAGCTTGGCCGCGAAGCGCTCGGGGTGCTTGAGGTCCTGCACGCGCAGCGCACGGCGCGCGATCTTGTCTTCGTAGGCCGGGCCGATGCCGCGGCCGGTGGTGCCGATCTTCTCGACGCCGCCCTTTTCGCGGTAGGCCTCGCGCGCGATGTCCAGCGCCGAGTGGAACGGCAGGATCAGCGGGCAGGCCTCGCTGATGCGCAGGCGCGAACGCACTTCCACGCCGGCCTTCTCGAGCCCTTCGATCTCCTCGAACAGCTTGGCCGCCGACAGCACCACACCGTTGCCGATGTAGCACTTCACGCCGGGACGCATGATGCCGCTGGGGATCAGGTGCAGCGCGGTCTTCACGCCGTTGATCACGAGCGTGTGGCCCGCGTTGTGGCCGCCCTGGAAGCGGACCACGCCCTGGGCGCTCTCGGTCAGCCAGTCGACCAGCTTGCCTTTGCCCTCGTCGCCCCATTGGGTGCCGACGACGACCACGTTTCTTCCGGTGGTTACGCTCATGCTCGTTCCATTGCTAAAAATTCAGATCGTTCGGACTTGCCACTGGCCGGCCTGCTCGACGAGCTCGCGGTCGCAGTGGAACTCATCGATTTCGCTGCCATGGCCCGGCAGCACGCACACCACGGTTTCGCCGGCCTTGCGCAGCCCGGCGATGGCCTGACGCAGGCCGGTTTCGTCGCTCCACGGCGCGCGGATCGCCGCGCGCAGCGGACGCTTCGGCAGCACGCCGACCAGCTCGCGCACGTCGAGGCTGAAGCCGACCGCCGGACGGTTGCGGCCGAACACCGCCCCCACCTCGTCGTAGCGGCCGCCGCGCACCAGCGAATCGGCCGCGCCCGGCACGTAGATGCCGAAGCGCATGCCGCTGTAGTAGGCATAGCCGCGCAGGTCGGCCAGGTCGAATGTGATCTTGCGGCCCGCCACGCCGTCGAGGCCGGCGGCCAGCAGCTTCAGGTCGGACAGCGCCGCGCGCACCGCGGGCGTGCCCTGCAGCGCCTGGGCGGCCTCGTCGAGCACGGCGGCGTCGCCGTAGAGCTGGATCAGGGCCAGCAGGCCTTCGCGCGAGGCCGCGGGGAAATCGCGCGTCAGCGCGCGCAGCTCGCTCGCGTCCTTGGCGGCCAGCGCCGCATGCACGCGCGCCAGCACGGCCGCGTCGACCGGCACGCCGGCGAACAGCGCGCGCACGATGCGGGCATCGGCGAGGTCGACGATCACGCCCTCGCGCAGGCCGGCCGCGTCGAGGCAATCGAGCGCGAGCAGCAGGGTTTCGGTGTCGGCCTCGAGGCCGGCATGGCCATAGATCTCGGCGCCGAACTGCAGCGGCTCGCGCGTGGCGTGCGGGCGGTCGGGACGGGTATGGAGCACCGGGCCGCAGTAGCACAGCCGTGCCACGCCATCGCGGTTGAGCAGGTGGGCATCGATGCGCGCGACCTGCGGCGTGGTGTCGGCCCGCAGGCCCATCGAGCGGCCCGAGAGCTGATCGACCAGCTTGAAGGTCTGCAGGTCGAGCGCCTCGCCGGTGCCCGAGAGCAGCGACTCCAGATGCTCGAGCAGCGGCGGCATCACCAGCTCGTAGCCGTAGCTGCGGGCGGTGTCGAGCAACTGGCGGCGAAGTTCTTCGATGTGGCGCGCCTCGGAGGGCAGCACATCGGCAATGTGATCCGGGAGGACCCAGGCGGACATGGGGATCGGGGGCGTGGTTAAACCGGAATTCTACCGGCAGCCGAAAAGCGCCCCGGCGGCGCCCGCTCGAAGCGGGCGGCGAGGCGGTCGAAAAGCAGCGCTGCCGGCCTCAGGCCAGCAGCCAGAGCAGGCACAGGCCGAGCACGATGCAGCACAGGCCGAAGAAGCGCAGCTGCCCGTCGCGCAGCTGCATCAGCTGACCGAAGCCGCGGCGCCAGCCGCCGGGCGACACGAAGGGCAGGATGCCCTCGATCACCAGCACCAGCGCCAGCGCGCTCCAGAAGGTGTCGGAACTCACGTTCCCGAAACCGAGGCGAGCGGAGGCGTCAACGGCGCGGGGCGCCGGCGGCCGAACCCGAGCCCTGCATCGCGCGGAAGAAGTCCGACGAGGGATCGACCACCATCACGTCGCTCTTCTTGTTGAAGCTCTGCTTGTAGGCCTCGAGGCTGCGGTAGAACTGCGCGAACTGCGGATCGCGGCCGAAGGACTCGCTGTAGACCGAGGCGGCCTGGGCATCGCCCTCGCCCTTGATCTTCTGCGCGTCGCGGTAGGCATTGGCGACGATCACTTCGCGCTGGCGGTCGGCGTCGGCGCGGATCTTCTCGCCTTCGGCCGTACCGGTGGAACGCAGCTCGTTGGCCACGCGCTTGCGCTCGGCCTCCATGCGGCGGTAGACCGATTCGGTGATGGCTTCCACGTAGTCGACGCGCGTGATGCGCACGTCCACCACATCGACGCCCCAGGGCTTGGCGCCCTTCACCACGGTCAGCACCTCGCGCTGCACGTCGGCCATCAGGGCCTCGCGGCGCACCGAGATCAGGTCGCGCACGGTGCGCTTGTTGATGTTTTCCTGGAACGCGTTGCGCACCACGCGGTTGAGCTGCATGGCACCGGCGTTCTCGTCGAGGCCGACGTTGCGGATGTAGGCCTGCGGGTCGGTGATGCGCCAGCGCACGTACCAGTCGATCACCACGCGTTGCTTCTCGGCCGTGAGCATGGGCTCGGTGTCGAGGCTCGACAACGTGAGCAGCCGCTTGTCGATGTACGACACGTTCTGGAACGGCGGCGGCAGCTTGAAGTTGAGGCCGGGCTCGGTGATGACCTGCTTGATCTGGCCCAGGGCGTAGACCACGCCGAACTGGCGCTGGTCGACCACGAAGAGGGTCGAGCTCAGCAGCACCAGCAGCACGAGGATCGACGAAGCGATGAATCCGATTCTGTTCATGTTCTTGTTGCCTTCCAGGTTCAACGCACGTCGCGGTCACGCGAGCGGCCGTCGCGGGCACGCATGTCGTTGGTCGGCGCGACCGGGATCACCGAGGACTGCACCGGCGCGGTACCGGCGACGCTCGGGCTGGCGGCATCGACCGGGGTGGCCTGGTTGTTGCCGGTCTGCTGGATCAGCTTGTCGAGCGGCAGGTACAGCAGGTTCGAGCCCTGCTTGCTGTCGACCAGCACCTTGGTCGTGCTGGCGTAGATCTGCTGCATCGCGTCGGTGTACATGCGGTCGCGCGTGACCTGCGGCGCCTTCTGGTACTCGGTCAGCACCGAGGCGAAGCGGCCGGCATCACCCTGGGCCTGCGCCACGATGCGTGCCTTGTAGGCCTCGGACTCTTCCTTCAGGCGCGAAGCGGTACCGGTGGCCAGCGGCACCACGTTGTTGGCATAGGCCTGCGCCTCGTTCTTGGCGCGCTCGCGTTCCTGGCCGGCCTTGAGCACGTCGTCGAAGGCGGCCTGCACCTGCTCGGGCGGACGCACGCCGCCCTGCTGGAGGTTGATGCCGACCACTTCGACGCCGACCTGGTAGCGGTCGAGGATGTTCTGCATGAGCTGGCGCACGCGCGGCGCGATCTGGTCGCGTTCCTCGGCGAGGGCCGCGTCCATCTTCATCTTGCCGACGACTTCGCGCACGGCGGTCTCGGCCACCTGCACCACCGTGTCGGCGGGCGTCTTGCTCTCGTAGAGCCAGGCGCGCGCATCGCTCAGGCGGTACTGCACGGCGAACTTGATCTCGACGATGTTCTCGTCCTCGGTCAGCATGGCCGACTCGCGCAGGCCGGTGGAACGCACGATGGCGTCGCGGCCGACGTCGGTCGAGCGGATCTGCGTGACGACCACGGTCTCGTGGCGCTGGATCGGGTACGGCAGGCGCCAGTTGAAGCCCGCGCCCACGGTGGTCTTGTAGCGGCCGAACTGGGTGATGACGGCCTGCTGGCCTTCGTTCACGATGAAGAAGCCGGTGCCGAGCCAGATCAGCAAGGCGACGATGGCCACCAGGCCGATGCCGAAGCCGGCGTTCTTCATGTCGGGTTTGTAGCCATTGCCGCCACCGTTGCCGCCGCTGGGACGGTTGTTGTTGCCTCGGCCACCGCCGAAGAAGCCGCCGAGCTTGCGGTTGAGATCGCGCCAGAGTTCGTCGAGGTCCGGCGGACCCTGGTTCGGACCCTGGCCGCGCGGGCGGTTGTTGTTGCCGTTGTTGCCCGAAGGCGGGGGCGTGGGGGCACCCGGGGGATCGGCGTCGGGAGGCCTGTTGCCCGAAGGGCGATCGCCATTGGAGGAGGACGAATCGTCGCCCCGCCCCCATCGGCCATCGTTCAGGTTGAACATGCCCAAGAACCCTTTCCACACTGGCTTTGCATTCATTCGCGTCGTTCTCTTGTCAGTGGCGGGATTGTGCCCAATCAATGGGTGGCGCCGTGCAATTCAGCGTCACCCTCAGGGGTCATGGTATCGGCGATCGAGCCCGAGAGGCGGGCCAGCTCCGCGCGCAGCAGGGGCAGGCCCTCGCCGCTGCGGGCGCTCAGGAAGATGCGCGGAACCTGCACGCCGTCGATCTCCATGTCGTCCTGCAGATGCAGCGGACGTTGCGTGCTTTCAAGGGCATCGAGCTTGTTGAAGACCAGCAATTGCGGCACGGTGTCGGCGCCGATCTCGCGCAGCACCGTCTGCACCTCGGCCATCTGCTCGGGATGGTGCGGGTTCGAGGCATCGACCACGTGCAGCAGCAGGTCGGCATCGACCGCTTCCTGCAGGGTCGCCTTGAAGGCGTCGACCAGGCCGTGCGGCAGGTCGCGGATGAAGCCCACGGTGTCGGAGATCGACACCTGCCGGCGCGCATCGCCGAGGTAGAGGTTGCGCGTCGTGGTGTCGAGCGTGGCGAACAGCTGGTCGGCCGCGTAGGCGCGGGCCTTCACAAGCGCATTGAACAGCGAGGACTTGCCCGCGTTGGTATAGCCCACCAGCGAGATGTTGAAGGTCTCGCGGCGCTCGCGCTGGCGCCGCTGCGTGCCGCGCTGCTTCTGCACCTTGGCCAGCCGCTCGCGCGTGCGCTTGATCGACTCGGCGATCATCCGGCGGTCGAGCTCGATCTGCTTCTCGCCCGGGCCGCCGCGCACGCCGGCACCGCCGGTCTGGCGCTCCAGGTGGGACCAGCGGCGCACGAGGCGCGTGCTCAGGTACTGCAGGCGGGCGAGCTCGACCTGCAGCTTGCCTTCGTGCGAGCGCGCGCGCTGCGCGAAGATCTCGAGGATGAGGAAGGTCCGGTCGTACACCGCGACGTCGAGCTGGCGCTCGAGGTTGCGCTGCTGGGCCGGGCTCAGCGACTGGTCGAAGATGACCTCGCTCGCGCGATGCATCGCGGCGAGCTCCTTGATCTCGTCGGCCTTGCCGCTGCCCACGAAAAGCGCCGCATCGGGCACCTTGCGCTTGCACACGAGGCGCGCCACGGGCGAGAGGCCCGCGGTTTGCGCGAGCAGGCCGAGTTCTTCGAGTTCGCTGTCGAAATGGGGCAGCCCGAAGTCGACGCCGACGAGAACGACGGCGCCTTCCTGGCGGGAATTCAGTTCAGACAAGCGGTATCAGAAAAGGGGAAAAGCGCGGCGGGTTTGACACCGCCGCGCTCCGCGCCGATCAGGCTGCGGCGTCGTCGTTCTCGTTGGCCGAGAAGTTGACGGCACGACCCGGCACGATGGTGGAAATGGCGTGCTTGTAGACCATCTGTGTCACCGTGTTGCGAAGCAACACGACGTACTGGTCGAAAGACTCGATCTGACCCTGCAGCTTGATACCGTTCACCAAATAAATGGAAACCGGCACATGCTCGCGACGCAGTGTGTTCAGAAACGGGTCTTGTAGAAGTTGCCCTTTATTGCTCACGATATTCTCCGTGTTCAAGAGTAGTTGTTGGAAAAGGGACCTTAACACAGGCCTCCCGCGCTGCAGCATTCCGCGCCAAAAGCCTTTGAAAAATAACGGTTCTCAAAAGGCGGAACTTCCGTTCCGGCGCCCGCTCATCGGCCGCCAACAGCCCTCAAAGACTCATTCGTCCTTGTCGGCGTAAGGATTGTGGGAGCTCTTGAATTCGATTCGCAGCGGCGTTCCGACCAGATCGAATTCCTTGCGGAAGCGTCCTTCGAGAAAGCGCTTGTAGGCGTCGGTCACATGCTCGAGCGAATTGCCGTGGATCACGATCAAGGGCGGATTCATGCCGCCCTGGTGCGCATAGCGCAGCTTGGGACGGAACATGCCGGTGCGCTTGGGCGTCTGGAATTGCACCGCCTCGAGCAGCAGCCGGGTCAGCACCGGCGTCGACATCTTGCGCGTGGCCGACTTGTGGGCCTGCGCGATGGCCTGCCACAGCGGTCCCAGGCCCTGGCGCTTGATGGCCGAGATGAAATGCAGCGAGGCGAACTTGAGGAACACCAACCGGGTCTCGATCTGGCGCTGGATCTGCTCGCGCTGATAGCTGTCGACCGCATCCCACTTGTTGATGGCGATCACCACCGCGCGGCCGCTCTCGAGGATGTAGCCCGCGATGTGGGCGTCCTGGTCGGTCACGCCCTGGGTCGCGTCGAGCAGCAGCAGCACGACGTTGGCCGACTCGATGGCCTGCAGCGTCTTGACCACCGAGAACTTCTCGATCGCCTCGAACACCCTGCCCTTGCGGCGCAGTCCGGCGGTGTCGATCAGCTCGAAACGCTGGCCGTTGCGCTCGAAGGGCACCGAGATCGCGTCGCGCGTGGTGCCGGGCATGTCGAAGGCCACGAGCCGCTCTTCGCCGAGCCAGGTGTTGATCAGCGTGGACTTGCCCACGTTCGGCCGCCCCGCCACCGCGAGCTTGATCGGCTTGTTGACGTCGTCCTCGCCGTCCTCGTCGTCTTCGGGCTCGGGCAGGTTCAGCGACTCGAGCGCCAGTTCGACCAGGCCCCGGATGCCCTGCCCGTGCGCGGCCGAGACGCCATGCACCTCGCCCAGGCCCAGCTCGTAGAAGTCGACCAGCTTGGCGCCGTCGTGCATGCCTTCGGACTTGTTGGCCACCAGGATGCAGGGCTTGCCCAGGCGGCGCAGCTCGTTGGCGATGTCGTGGTCCTGCGCCGACAGCCCCTCGCGGGCGTCGACCACGAACACCACCACGTCGGCCTCGGCCACGGCCTGGCGCGTCTGCTTGGCCATCTCCTTGAAGATGCCGCTGCCCGCGTCGGGTTCGAAGCCGCCGGTGTCGATCACGATGAACTCGTGCTTGCCCAGGCGGCCGTTGCCGTAGTGGCGGTCGCGCGTCAGCCCGGCGAAGTCCGCCACGATGGCGTCGCGCGTCTGGGTCAGCCGGTTGAACAGGGTCGACTTGCCGACGTTGGGACGGCCCACCAGGGCCATGACGGGTTTCATGGCCGCTCCTTCGCGGATTCGCAATTCATGGCCATGCCTGGAAAGAAGATCAGTCGGGACGGTAGCCGAAAACGCCGCCGTTGGCCGTGACGACGACCACCGTGTTGCCCACGACCACCGGTGCTGCCGCGATGGCCGAGCCATCGGGCGTGACGCGGTTCAGCAGGCCGCCGTTCTCGCGCGAGACGAACAGCAGCAGACCGGTGCTGTCGCCGATGACCAGCGAGCGGCCCACGGCCAGCGGCGCGGTCAGCGTGCGATTCTTGAAGGTGGTGGTCTGCCAGGCGCGCTCGCCGTCGGCACGGCGCCAGGCGTTCACGCTGCCATCTGCCTCGGTGCCGTAGACGAAGCCGTCGTCGCCGCCCAGGCCTTCGGCGCCCGAGGCCGGCTTGCTCCAGGACAGCGTGCCGCGCAGGGTGTCGACGCAGCCGACGCTGGCGTAGTAGGCGCGCGCGCAGACGGTGTCGCCCACGCGGCTCACGCTGCCGGTCAGGTCGACCAGGCGCTCGACGTCGTTGGTGCCGCGCGGGGCCGCGATCGGCGATTCCCAGCGCGAGGTGCCGTTCGCCGGGTTGATGCCCGCGAGACGGCCGCCGATGCCGGCCACCAAGGTGTCGCCCACGGCGAGCAACACGCCCGGCTTCTCGAGCACGAGGTTCTCGCCGGTGCGCTGCTGCGACCAGAGGCGGCGGCCGCTCTCGCCGTCCCAGGCGCTGAGGTTGCGGTCGGCGGTCTGCACGAAGACGCGGCGGCCGGCCACCAGCGGCGCGGTGAAGGCCTGCGCCGTGAGGCGCTGCTTCCAGATCACCTTGCCGCCCTGCAGCGCGACCAGCTCGTTGCCGGTGGTGACCACGGCAGTGATCGAGCCGTCGCTGCCCACGCCCGCCGCCAGCGGCGCGCCGACGCTGGCGCGCCAGGTTTCGCGGCCCGCGCGGGCATCGATGCCGACCACGGTGCCGTCGGCCGCGGCCACGGTCACGATGTCGCCGCTGATGTCGGTGGTGAGCGGGAACTTGACCGCCGGGATCTTCACGCTCCAGGCCTGGCGCACGCCGATCAGCGAGGCATTGGTCGGCAGTTCGGCCGGCTTCGGCTTGGAGGTGCTCGAGCAGGCGGCCAGGACCGCTACCAGAACAAGAGCAGACCCCGCGCGCACGGCGGTCGATTCAGGCATGAAACGCATGAAATTCATGATGGCGGGCGATCAGGATTTGGCAGGAACTGCGGGGGTGACGGTGATGCTGGGCGCCAGGCTCTTGGGGTCGACGCCGACCGCGTTGAGCTTGAATTCGACCAGCCGGCGGTATTCGGAGGCGGCCCCCAGGCCGGTCCAGGCCTTGCGGTACTCGGCCTGCGCCTCGTCGCGCTTGCCCTGGGCCATGTAGATGTCGCCCTTGCGGTCGGCCACCAGCGGTTCGAATTCCTTCGGCACGTTGCCCGAGAGCTGCTTGATCGCGTCGTCGTAGGACTTGGCGTCGAGCAGCTCGGCCGCGAGACGCAGCCGGGCAATGGCCTGGTAGCCGGGATCGGTGGCCTTGTCGGCCACCCAGCCGAGCGCGGCGCGCGAGGCTTCGGCATTGCCCTTGTCGTAGAGCGTCTTGGCGGCCAGCAGGCCGGCCTGCTGCGCATAGGCGGTGCCGGCGAAGCGTTCCTTCATGTCGTTGAACACGCGCTCGATGCGGGCGGCATCGCCCGACTGGGCGCTGCGCTCGACCTCGTCGTACAGCGCCGCCGCCTGGGCCGCCTTGCTGCGCTGGAAGTATTGCCAGCCGTTCCAGGCCACGAAGGCGCCGGCGACGAGCAGCACGACCCAGGTGATCAGGGTGCCGTAGGTGTTCCAGAAATGCTTGAGCTGGTCGAGCTGTTCCTGTTCTTCGAGATCGAGATGGGTTGCCATGCGCTGTCAGTGGTTGGAAGGACTCGAGGCCGCGGTGCGCCGGATGCGCCCGTGTGTTTTCATGATCCGCCTCCGTGAGGCTGAAAGACTCAAGTACGGCCCGATGATTCCCCGGGAGCCGGCGATTGTAGGGTGGCGGCCCAGCCGGCCACGTCCGCGAGCGGACGGGCCACCTGCGAACCGCTGCCGTCGCGCAAGGATTTCACGGTGACTTCGCCGCGCGCGAGTTCGTCCTCGCCGAAGATCAGCGCAAAGCGCGCCCCGCTCGCATCGGCCTTCTTGAACTGCGCCTTCATGGCGCCGCCGCCCGCATGCTGCACCACGGCCACGCCGGCCGCGCGCAACTGCTCGAGCACCACCATCGCCTGCGGCAGCGCCGTGGCCGAGGGCACGATGGCATAGGCCGCGGGCGCGCTGCCGGGCACCGGCAGCCCGAGCTCCTGGATCAGCAGCAGCAGGCGCTCGATGCCCAGGCCGAAGCCCACGGCCGGCGCGGACTTGCCGCCCATCTGGCCGATCAGGCCGTCGTAGCGGCCGCCGCCGCACACCGTGCCCTGCGAGCCGAGCTGCTCGGTGACCCACTCGAACACGGTCAGGTTGTAGTAGTCCATGCCGCGCACCAGGCGCGGATTGACGCGGTAGGCCAGGCCCGCGGCGTCGAGCACCGCGCGCACCGCGGCGAAGTGCGCGCGCGATTCCTCGCCGAGGAAGTCCATCAGCTGCGGCGCGGCCTCGACCATCGCCTGCATGGCGGGATTCTTGGTGTCGAGGATGCGCAGCGGGTTGCTGTGCAGGCGGCGCTGCGCATCGGCGTCGAGCAGTTCGGCATGCGCCTCGAAGTGGCGGATCAGCGCCTCGCGGTGCGCCTGGCGCTCGGCCGGCTGGCCCAGGCTGTTGAGCTCGAGCCGCACGTGCTGGCCCTCGACCAGCCCGAGCTCGCGCCACAGCGCGCGCACCATGAGGATCAGCTCGGCATCGACGTCCGGCCCCGCGAAGCCCAGCGCCTCGACGTCGAGCTGGTGGAACTGGCGGTAGCGGCCCTTCTGCGGCCGCTCGTGGCGGAACATCGGGCCCATGGTCCACAGCCGCAGCGGGCCGTTGTAGAGCGCGTTGTGCTCGACCATGGCGCGCACGATGCCGGCGGTCGCCTCGGGACGCAGCGTGAGCCGGTCGCCGTTCATCGAGTCGGTGAAGGAGTACATCTCCTTCTCGACGATGTCGGTCACCTCGCCGAGGCCGCGCACGAACAGCGCCGTGGGCTCGACCACCGGCGTGACGATGTACTGGTAGCCATAGCGCGCGAGCAGCGAGCGCACCGTCTGCTCGAACCACGACCACAGGGCCGAGTCGGGCAGGCGGTCGGTGCGCGGCACGCTCGCCGGCAATATGTCGTTCATGCCTTTGACGGCATTGATCTTGTCAGCCATGGGAGAGGGAGTGGTCAGGCGACGTCGGCAGCCTGGGGCTGGCCGAAGCGCTTTTCGATGTAGGTTTCGACGAGCTGGTGGAACTCGTTGGCGATATTGTCGCCGCGCAGCGTGAGGGCCTTTTCGCCGTCGATGAAGACCGGCGCGGCGGGTGCCTCGCCGGTGCCGGGCAGGCTGATGCCGATGTCCGCGTGCTTGCTCTCGCCGGGGCCGTTGACGATGCAGCCCATCACGGCCACCTTCATCGTCTCGACGCCCGGGTACTTCTTGCGCCAGACCGGCATCTGCAGGCGCAGGTAGTCGTCGATCTGCTTGGCCAGTTCCTGGAAGGTGGTGCTGGTGGTGCGGCCGCACCCCGGGCAGGCGGTGACGCTCGGCACGAAGATGCGCAGGCCCAGCGACTGCAGGATCTCGGAGGCGATCACCACCTCCTGCGTGCGCGACTCGCCCGGCTGCGGCGTGAGCGACACGCGGATGGTGTCGCCGATGCCTTCCTGCAGCAGGATCGACAGCGCGGTGGCCGAGGCCACCGTGCCCTTGGTGCCCATGCCGGCCTCGGTCAGGCCCAGGTGCAGCGCATAGTCGCAGCGCCGCGCGAGTTCGCGGTAGACCGAGATCAGGTCCTGCACGCCGCTGACCTTGCACGACAGGATGATCTGCTCGCCGGCCATGCCCATGGATTCGGCCAGCTTCGCGGATTCGATGGCCGAGGTGATCAGCGCCTCGTACATGACCTGCTTGGCGTCCCAGGGCCGCGCGCGCAGGCTGTTGGTGTCCATCAGGCTGGCCAGCAGCTCCTGGTCGAGGCTGCCCCAGTTCACGCCGATGCGCACCGGCTTGTTCCAGCGCATGGCCGCGTCGATCATCTGGCCGAACTGGCGGTCCTTCTTGTCGCCCTTGCCCACGTTGCCGGGGTTGATGCGGTACTTGCTCAACGCCTCGGCGCAGGCCGGATAGTCGGTCAGCAGCCGGTGGCCGTTGTAGTGGAAGTCGCCGACCAGCGGCACGTCGATGCCCATGCGGTCGAGCTGCTCGCGGATGTAGGGCACCTGCGCCGCCGCCTCGGGCGTGTTGACCGTGATGCGGACCATCTCGGAGCCGGCCTGGGCCAGTTCCTTGACCTGGATCGCGGTGCCGATCGCGTCGACCGTGTCGGTGTTGGTCATCGACTGCACGCGCACCGGCGCATCGCCGCCGACCGTGACCACGCGCGGGCCCCAGACCACGCGGGCCTGGCGCGAGCGGCGCGCCTTGGGCGCCGCGGATTCGATCGGCTGGGGTTCGCTCACGATTTCACCTCGAAGCGCGCAACGCCGCCGTTGCGCGTGAAGGGTTTGAGATCGAAGGGCTTGCCGAGCACCTGCACATCGACGCTCGATGCGCGCCCCGACCACCACCGAGAGCGGCAGCGCCCCCGACAGCCCGACCGTCTCGCCGGCCAGCAGGCTGCGCCGCAGCAACTGCTTGCCCGCCGAGTCGGTGACGGTGATCCAGCATTCCTCGCGCGCCACGAAGACCAGCGCCTGGCCGCTCGCGGCGGCAGCGGAGGCCGCGGCAGCGGGCGGCGTGGCGGCGGGCGTTGCCGCGGCCGGCGTCGCCGGGGCGGTCGCAACGGCCGGCGCCGGCGTGGTGGCGCTGCCGATGGCGGCGGCCGGAACCGGCACGTTCTCGGTCGCGATGCCTGGCGTGGCGCCGGCGGCCGCGGGCGCTTCGCCGGCGTTCGGCCCGATCTCGGCCGCGCCGCGCGCCGTGATGCGCGACATCGTGGCGCCGATGCGGTCGAACACCGATTGCGGCAGCCAGAAGATCGCGGCCGCGCCGACCAGCAGCAGCGCGACCACGGTCAGCAGCGCGCGCGACGGCAGCCCGGTCGAACGACCGCTGCCCCAGCGCGAGGTGCCGGAGACGATGTGGGTCTTGAGATTGCGGTCGGCCATCGCCACCGTGGCCTTGGGCGCGCCCGGCAGCTTGGCGAGCACCGGCGCCGGATCGACGCGCAGCGCACGGCAGACGCTGCTGGCGAGCGCGCGCGCGAACACCGGATCGGGCAAGGCGGCGATGTCGTCGGCCTCGAGCGCCAAGAGCTTCTGCGCCGGCACCTTGAGGGCGGCCGCGACCATCTCGATGTGCAGGCCGTGCGCCTCGCGCGCCTCGCGCAGCATGGTGCCGGCGGACTTGTCGCTGTTGTCGGCTTCCTCGAGCGGGACCACCGCGGAAGTGCCGAATTCGGAAACCCGTTCAGTCATTGAAATTCCCGCGCTCGAACGCCGAAGCTTCGCGCGACTGCGGGAAGCGGCGCTGCAGCTGCCCGCCCAGCTGCGCGACCGCCTCGCGGTTGTTGAGACTGCGCTCGATCTTGATCCCCAGCCACAGGGTTTCGGCATTGGCCGAGGGACCGTTGTTGACACGGCGCACGTAGAACTGCGCGCGCGACCATTCCCCGCGCTTCGCGAGCAGCGAGGCGAGGTTGAAGCCGACCACCGGATTGCCGGCATCGATCTCGTAGGCCGCCTGCAGCGAGCGCTCGGCTTCGACGGGCTGGCCCGCGCGCATCTCGCACAGGCCCTGCGTCATCAGCGTCTTGGCGCGTTCGGTGTAGGCCGGCGTGGCCAGCGCCTCGGTGAACTGCTGGGCCGCGTCGCGGTAGCGGTTCTGCTGGCACAGCAGCCAGCCGTAGTTGTGACGCGTGTTGCCGTCGCGCGGATTGAGCGCCAGCGCGCGGCGGAAGCTGTCCTCGGCCAGGCCTGCGTCTTCCATGCGCATGTAGACCAGCCCGCGCAGCGCGAAGGCGTCGGCATAGCTGGGGTCGGCGTTGAGCGCCTGCTTGATCTCGTCGAGCGCGACCGTGTTCTGGCCATGCTCGAAATAGCCGGCCGCGAGCTCCATGCGCAGGCGGGCGCGGCGGCGCGCGTTCGACTCGTCCGACTCGGTGACGAGCTGGGTGCCCGCGGACGAGCTGGCCGAATCGAGGCTGGTGGTCGTGGTGCGGGTGTTCACGCACCCCGAGAGCAGCAGCGCCGCGAAGCCCGCGACACTGACGGCCAGCACGCGTTGCAGCCCGGCGCTCGCCGTCGGAAAAGCCATGCTGATCGGTTCAATGCTCCTGGGAGGCGGTGGAAGCGGCCTTTCGGACCGGATGCAACACGACCGTTCGCTCCGTTCCCGAGGCGGACGACGCCAGGCGGCGCTGCGCCATCCGCTCGGCCGCGCGGGTGCGGTCCTTGACGTCGCCGGCCAGCTGGCCGCAGGCGGCGTCGATGTCGTCGCCGCGCGTCTTGCGCACCGTGGTCACCAGGCCGGCTTCGCTCAGCATCTTCGCCGAAGGCCAGCACGCGCGGCTGCGGCGAGCGCAGCAGGCCGGATGCCGGGAACGGGTTGAACGGGATCAGGTTGAACTTGCACGACACGCCGTGCGTGCGCACCAGCTCGATGAGCTGGCGAGCATGTTCGGGCTGGTCGTTGACGCCGTCGAGCATGCAGTACTCGAAGGTGATGAAGTCGCGCGGCGCATGCACGAGGTAGCGCTTGCAGGCCTCGAGCAGCTCGGCGATCGGGTACTTGCGGTTCAGCGGCACCAGGTCGTCGCGCAGCGGATCGTTGGGCGCGTGCAGCGAGACGGCGAGCGCCACCGCGCAGTCGGTGCCCAGGCGGTCGATCATCGGCACCACGCCCGAGGTCGAGACCGTGACGCGGCGGCGCGAGAGGCCGTAGCCGTTGTCGTCGAGCATGGTGCGCAGCGCGGGCACCAGCGCCGAATAGTTCTGCAGCGGCTCGCCCATGCCCATCATCACCACGTTGGAAATGACGCGCTCGTCGCGCTTCAGGTGCTTGCGCAGGAAATGCTCGGCGAACCACAGCTGGGCGACGATCTCGCCCGTGCTCAGGTTGCGGCTGAAGCCCTGGTGGCCGGTCGAGCAGAAGCGGCAGCCCACCGCGCAGCCGGCCTGGGACGACACGCACAGCGTGCCGCGGTCGTCCTCGGGAATGAAGACGGCTTCGACGGCATTGCCGTCACCGACGTCGAACAGCCACTTGATCGTGCCGTCCTTGGATTCGTGCTGGGTGATGACCGGTAGCGCCTCGACGCGCGCGGTCGTCGCGAGTTTCTCGCGCAGCGACTCGGCCAGATCGGTCATCTGGGAGAAGTCGCTGGCGCCACGCTGGTGGATCCAGCGGAACAGCTGCGTGGCGCGGAATTTCCTCTCGCCGAGTTTTTCGCAGAACGCAGCCAACCCCTCGAGATCGAAATCGAGCAGGTTGGCCGTGGTCATGGATTCGGTCGAGATACGGCTTCAGCGTGCGTAGACGTTGAGGCCGGCGAAGAAGAACGCCACTTCGTTGGCGGCGGTTTCGGGAGCGTCCGAACCGTGCACGGCGTTGGCGTCGATGCTGTCGGCGAAGTCGGCGCGGGATCGTGCCGGCAGCGGCCTTCTTCGGGTCGGTGGCGCCCATCAGGTCACGGTTCTTGGCGATCGCGTTCTCGCCTTCGAGCACTTGCACGAACACCGGGCCCGAGATCATGAACTCGACCAGGTCCTTGAAGAAGGGACGTTCCTTGTGCACGGCGTAGAACTGCTCGGCTTCGTTGCGCGACAGGTGGACCAGCTTGGCGGCCACGATCTTCAGGCCGGCGGCCTCGAAGCGGGAAACGATCTTGCCGATGACGTTCTTGGCGACGGCGTCGGGCTTGATGATGGAGAGGGTACGTTCGATAGCCATGGAAGTGCTTTCTGAGCTTGCTTGATTCTGAAGTTTTTTGTCACAACTGCAACGATATTGTTGCGCTGTATCCCGACAAAGCCCGCGATTTTAACCGGCGCGGCTCACCATCCTGGTGAAAACCCCGCGAAAGGCCGCGCGGGCGCGGCTGTTTTTGTTCAGCGTCCGCGGCGCCGGCCACCGCCGCCGCCCTGCCCGCCGAAGCCGCCGCCACCACCCCCCCGCCGCCGCCGCCCCCACCGCCACGGCGGCCGGAGCCGCCCTGGCGCTGTTCCTTGCGCTGGCGCGTGAAGCTGTCGGCGCCGATGTAGCCCAGCGAGGTCTTCATCGGATCGGGCTGGTTGGCACCGCTCGGCGGACGATCGTCGCCGCCCTGCCGATTGCGGTTGCCGCCGTTGTTGTTGTTGCGCCGGCCCTGCTGCTGTCGCGGCGGACCGCCGTTGCCGCCACCCGGGCCGCGGTTGTTGCGCGGGCCGCGCGGCGGGCGTGCCTCGCCCATCGGGCTCGGGATCGGACCGTCGTCGCGCGCCTGGGCACCGGCACCGCCATTGCGGCCGCCGCGGCGCTTCTTGTTGCGGCCGTTGCGGCCACCGCCGCCATCGGGCCCCTGGCCGCGCTGCTGCTGCGGGCCCGGCCGCGCCTGCGCGCCACCCGAGGCCTGGAACAGCGCGCGGATGTCGCGCTCGTCGAGCTCCATCCAGGCGCCGCGCTTGAGGCCGCGCGGCAGCACCATCGCGCCGTAGCGGATGCGGATCAGCCGGCTGACCGCATGACCCACCGACTCGAACAGCCGGCGCACTTCGCGATTGCGGCCTTCGGAGATGGTGACGCGGTACCAGCAGTTGGAGCCTTCGCCGCCACCGTCCTCGATGGTGCCGAACTGCGCCATGCCGTCGTCGAGGCGCACGCCGTCGAGCAGCTTCTGCCGCTCTTCGCTGCTGATCGCGCCGAGCACGCGCACCGCGTACTCGCGCTCCAGGCCGAAGCGCGGATGCATCAACTGGTTGGCCAGGTCGCCCGAGCTGCTGAACAGCAGCAGGCCTTCGGTGTTGAGGTCGAGCCGGCCGACCGACTGCCACTTGCCCTGGTGCAGGCGCGGCAGCTTGCGGAACACGGTCGGGCGGTTCTGCGGGTCGTCGTGCGTGACGACCTCGCCCACGGGCTTGTGATAGGCGATCACGCGCGGCGGCGGCGGCGCGATCCGGTAGCGGATCGGCTTTCCGTTGATCTTGACCTGGTCGCCGTACTGGATGCGCTGGCCGATGTGGGCCGGCTCGTTGTTGACCGAGATTCGCCCCTGCAGGATCAGCTGCTCCATCTCCAGACGCGAGCCGAGGCCGGCCTGCGCCAGCACCTTGTGCAGCTTGGGCGAATCGGCCTCGGGCAGCAGCACGCGCTTGAGCGGCGCCACCTCGGGGCTGTCCTCGTCGGCGTCGAACTGGCCCGAGATGACGTCGGCGAAGCGGATCGGCTCGGGCGGCGGCGCATTGCGCTGCTCGCGCTCGGCGGCGCGGCGCGCGCGGTCGAGGTCGTCCTCCTCGTCGTCGGGGTCTTCCTCGTCTTCTTCGTCGTCGAAGCGGTCGTCCGAGTCGTCCTCGTCGCGCGGCTGCGCGCGCACCGGTTCGGCGCGCGCGGGTTCGGGCACGGGTTCGGGTTCCGGCTCGGGCGTCGGTGCCGCGACGGGCTCGGGTGCCGCCTCGAGCACGGGCGGCTCGGAGTCGGCCGCGGGCGCTGCCTCGGCGACGGCCTTCGGCTTGCGCGGGCGCTTCGGCTTGGCGGGCTTGGCCGGTTCCTCGGCGCTCTCGGCGGCAACGGCCGCTTCGGGTTCGGGTTCAGGCACGGCCGGCGCCGGCGCTTCGGCGGCCTCCACGGCCTCCTTCTTGCGCCGCGGACGCCGCTTCGGTGCCGCGCCCTCCTCCGCCGTCGCTACGGCTTTCGCAGCATCTCCCGCGGACTGGCCGGTCGTTTCCGGCGTGTTTTCGTTGGACAAGGGGTCGATCGGCAGGATCGCCGCTTCGTCGGGGTCGGATGAGCTGATGAGGTCTTTCCGGGGAGGACTGCGTCAGGATCGGTCGCGTCCGGCGGCGGAGCGTCGGGATCGATGCGGGGTTCTTCGGAGGGTTCGGTATCGGCGCAAGCCTGGGCTTGCGCGGGGGCTGGCTGTTCGGCGTCGCCGCTGCCTCGCTCGTCGAGGGCGACGGCATCGCCGGGCTCGGGCGCCGTGTCGGGCGACGCTGCGTCAGCGACCGCCTGCAGGGCTTCGGGCTGCTGTTGTTCTGCCGGGGTGGTGGGCGCAGTCTGCGCCTCTTCCACCGCCACGGCAACCGCTGCATCGTCGGCGGCGGGCTCATCGATCGGCAGCGCCGGCTGGTTGCCGCCGCCCGCGCGCTCGAGCGAATCGACCAGCGCCGCCTGCTGCGCCGGCGTTCTCGATCACCGGCAGCTGGTCGAGCCAGGCCAGGCCGAGGTCATCGAGGAACTGGCGCGTGGTCGCGTACAGCGCCGGACGCCCGACGGTCTCGCGATGGCCGATCACCTCGACCCAGTTGCGGTCCTCGAGCTGCTTGAGGATCAGCGAGTTGATGGTGACGCCGCGGATGTCTTCCATGTCGCCGCGCGTGACCGGCTGGCGGTAGGCGATGATGGCCAGCGTCTCGAGCGCCGCACGGGTATAGCGCGGCGGCTTCTCGGGGTGCAGGCGGTCGAGGTGGTCGCGCATCTCGGGCCGGCTCTGGAAGCGCCAGCCACTGCCCACGCTGACCAGTTCGAGGCCGCGTTGCGCCCAGTCTTCCTGCAGCTCGAGAAGCAGCGACTTGATCGTGTCCACACCCAGTGCGTCGTCGAACAGCACGCGCAGTTCGCGCACCGGCAGCGGCTGGCTCGAACAGATCAAGGCGGTTTCGAGAATGCGCTTGGCATCCGCCGTATTCATGGTTCGCGTTGTCCGGGAAAAGGCGCCTTGGAGGACGCTTTTTTTGTTCAGAAGGATGGAAGGAGGCGTTGCCGGCACGCGGCGAGTGCAACGCGGGGCCGGCATCAAGCAGTGGCCGGCGCGGCGGCCCTGGGGGCCGTCAGGCCCGATTGTAGTCCAGCCCCCAGGCCCGCAAGGCCTCGGCGAGATCGGCCGGCAAGGCCGAATGCAGCGCGATCGGCGCCTTGGTGACCGGATGGACGAAGGCCAGCCGGAACGCATGCAGCGCCTGCCGCGCGAGGCCCGCGGCGGCCGTGCCGCCGTAGAGCGTGTCGCCCACCAGCGGATGGCCGATCGATGCCATGTGCACGCGGATCTGGTGCGTGCGGCCGGTTTCGAGGGTGCAGTGCACCACGCAGCCGCGCTCCTCGCTGTCCAGGCGCTCGATCAGGGTGCGGGCGGTCTTGCCGGCGTGCTGCTGCAGGTCGACCACCGCCATGCGCAGCCGGTTGCGCGGATCGCGGCCGATGGCGGCGTCGACCTGGCGCGCGGCCGGGCCGGTCCAGGGCTTGTGGCCCAGCGCCAGGTACTGGCGCTTGACCTCGCGCGCGGCGATCAGCGCCACCAGCGCGTCCATCGCGGCTCGCGTGCGCGCGACCATCATCAACCCGCTGGTGTCGCGGTCGAGCCGGTGCACGATGCCCGCGCGCGGCAGCAGCAGCGCCTTGGGATCGAGCGCGAGCAGGCCGTTGAGCAGCGTGCCGCTCCAGTGGCCGGGGCGGGATGCACCACCAGGCCGGCCGGCTTGTCGATCACGCGCAGGTGCTCGTCCTCGTAGACGGTGACGATCTCCATCGGCTCGGGCCGGAAGGCCTGGCTCTGGGGCGTGGGCCGCAGTTCGATGCGCCCCGCCTGCCCGGCCCGCACGGCCGCCGAGGCCTTGGTGGCGGCGCGGCCCTGCAGCTCGACGGCGCCGGCCTCGATCAGTTGCTGCAGGTAGCTGCGCGAGAACTCGGGAACCAACGCGGCCAGCGCGCGATCCAGTCGCAGTCCGTGCTGCGCGGGGTCGACGACGAAATCCCGCCACTCGCTGGCTTCTGACGGATCGGCGCCCTCGTCGAGCTCGGCCGCCTCCGGGGAGTTGTCGCGGGGGTCGGTCGATATAATTGAGGGCAACTGTTTCACGAAAGCCGCATGTGATGATTCGCGCCAAATTATCGGTCCCAGCCCTGGATGGCGCTCGGCGCCCTCGCGCTGCTCGCCGGCTGTTCGAGCACCAAGGACGACAAGACCGCGACCTGGAGCCCCAACCGGATCTACGCCGAAGCCAAGGACGAGGCCGGTTCCGGCGCCTACGACAAGGCCGTGCCGCTGTACGAGAAGCTCGAGGGCCGCGCCGCCGGCACCCCCCTGGCCCAGCAGGCCCAGCTCGAGAAGGCCTACGCCCAGTACAAGGGTGGCGACAAGGCCGCCGCGGTCTCCACCATCGACCGCTTCCTGAAGCTGCATCCCGCCAGCCCCGCGCTCGACTATGCGCTGTACCTCAAGGGCGTGGTCAACTTCAACGACGACCTCGGCATGTTCGCGTTCCTCACGCGCCAGGACCTGTCGGAGCGCGACCAGAAGGCGGCCAAGGAGTCGTTCGAGTCGTTCAAGGAGCTGGTCACCCGCTTCCCCGACTCGCGCTACACGCCCGATGCGCGCCAGCGCATGAACTACATCGTGAACTCGCTCGCCCAGTACGAGGTTCACGTGGCGCGCTACTACTACTCGCGCGGCGCCTACCTGGCGGCCATCAACCGCGCCCAGAGCGCGATCGCCGACTACCGCGAAGTGCCCGCCGTCGAGGAAGCGCTCTACATCATCGTGCGCTCGTACGACGCGCTCGGCATGAACGACCTGCGCGACGACGCGCAGCGCGTGCTGACCTCCAACTACCCGCAGAGCACCTACCTGACCCAGGGCTTCAAGACCAAGGACGATCCCTGGTGGAAGATGTGGTGATCGCGGCGGCCAGCCGGTTCGGCTGACGCCAGAGACACGAAAAGCCCGACGGCGCGAGCCCTCGGGCTTTTTTATCGCCCGCGCGGCGCGAACCTCAGTCCTGCACCGGCACGGCCAGCTCCGCGATCGCCGCGTCGAGGTCGGCCTCGGTCTCGAGCCGCCGCATCGGCGGCAGCGCCCCGAGCAGGCGGCGGCCATAGCCCATCGCGACCAGGCGCGTGTCGCAGATCACGAGCACGCCGCTGTCGGTCTCGCGCCGGATCAAGCGCCCCGCCCCCTGCTTGAGCGCCACCGCCGCCTCGGGCAGCGAGTAGTCGCCAAAGGAGCTGCGGCCCTGCGCCTCGAGCCGCTGCGAGCGCGCCTCGACCAGCGGATCGTTGGGCGGCGGGAACGGCAGCTTGTCGATCACCACCAGCTGCAGGGCGTCGCCGGGTGCATCGAAGCCTTCCCAGAACGAGGCCGAGGCGACCAGCACGCAGCCGGGGCGCCCCATCGTGTCGCCCTCGCGGAAGCGGTCCATGAGCACCCGCTTGGGCAGTTCGCCCTGCACCAGCACCCTCGGGCCGCCGCTCGATGCCCAGACGCTCGATCTGCTGGCGGATCTCGTCGCCCACGGTGCGCAGCGCGCGCAGCGTGGTCGTCAGCACCAGCGTGCGGCCACCGAGCGCGCCGGCGCCGCGCGCGGCCAGTTGCGCCACGCGCAGGCTGTGCGAGGGCTCGTTGGGCTTGGGGAAGGCGCGAGGCACGTACAGCGCGGCCTGCGCGGCGTAGTCGAAGGGGCTGCGCACGCGCAGCACCTCCGCGTCCTCGAGGCCGCACGGCTCGGTGAACCAGCGCAGCGTGGGGTCGTCGCCCAGCGTGGCGGAAGTGAAGACCCAGGCGCGGCGGCGGCGCTCGGTGGCCGCGGATTCGGGCTCGTGCGCGCGCGGCGGCTCGTCGTCATCGTCGTCGCCGCCGCCCTGCGCATCGAGCCAGGCGTCGTAGTCGTCGACGGCCTCGCGGGCGCCGGGCACCGGCGCCTCGTCGTCGCGTGGCTTGGCGATCTTGAGCACGCGCGTGCGCATCGCCTCGGCGATGTCGAGCGGCGACTCCACCAGCCGCAACTGCGTGCCCACGTCGACCCAGCGCACCGATTCCGGCGCGCAGGCGCGCGCGAACTTGGCGGCGCGCTTCGCGAGTTCGCGCGCGCGCTCGAGCAGCCGCACGAAATCGGGCGACAGCTCGCTGACCGTGTCGAGCCCTTCGGCCGCTTCCTCGAAGGCGATCTGCAGCGTGTCGAGCGCACCCTGCCATTCGTGCTCGCCGATGCCCTCGGGCGAAGGCCCGGCCCAGCGCAGCTTCGCGCCCGGCCACTGCTTGCCCACCGCCAGCCGCAGCTCGCGCGCCGCGCGCTCGAGCCCGGCCACGATGCCCTGCCAGTCGACAAGCCCGCGCGCATGCGTGAGGCCGGCCGCGAGCACGTCGCGCGCGAAGTCGAGCGCCTGCCCGGTGCCGAGGTTGGTGCCGAGGAACTGCACGCCGGTTTCGTTGAGCTGGTGCGCCTCGTCGAACACCACCACGCTGACGCTCGGCAGCAGCTCGGCCATGCCGGTCTCGCGCACCGCGAGGTCGGCGAAGAACAGGTGGTGGTTGATGACCACCACGTCGGCCGCGAGCGCCTCGCGCCGCGCGAGGTTGACGTGGCAGGGCTTGAACTGCGGGCACTGCGCGCCCAGGCAGTTCTCGCGCGTGGAGCTCACCAGCGGGATCAGCGGCGAGCGCTCGTCGAGCCCCGGCAGTTCGGCGAGGTCGCCGGTGCGCGTGGCCTTGGACCATTGCTCGATCTTCGCCAGCGTGCGCAGGCTGCCGCGCTCGGGCAGCGAGGCGTCGTGGCGCGCCATGTCGAGCCGGTGCAGGCAGAGGTAGCTGCCGCGGCCCTTGAGCAGCGCGGTGCGCACCGGCAGGCCCAGCGCTTCCACGAGTCGCGGCAGGTCGCGGCCGAAGAGCTGGTCCTGCAGCGCCTTGGTGGCGGTCGAGAGCAGCACGCGCTCGCCGCTCAGCAGCGCGGGCACCAGGTACGAGAAGGTCTTGCCGACGCCGGTGCCGGCCTCGACCACCAGCATGCCGCCCTGCTCGATGGTGCGCGCCACGGCCATCGCCATCTCGGTCTGGCCCGAGCGTTCGCGGAACTGCTCGGCCGCGCGCGAGAGCACGCCGCCGTCCGAGAAAGCTTCCAGCACCTTCGATGCGAGCGTGTCTTCCATGCCCACCGCGCTCATGCGGGCTCCTTCGGATCGATCGCGTTCTCGAGCCGCACGATCTGGTCGCGCAGCGCGAGGCGGCGCTTCTTGAGGCGGCGCAGCAGCAGTTCGTCCCGCGGCACGACCTCGCTCAGGCCGTCGATGGACGCGTCGAGGTCCGCATGCTCGATGCGCAGCTCGATCAGTTGGCGGGAAAGGGAGTGGAGATTGGAATCCAACGTGGGAGGAGCGAGCGCATCTTCTGCGCGGCCCGTGCTCGTGTTCATTCGATAATACGTCGTGACACGAACTCCAGAGAAGACAGGCGGCGCTGCATCGGCGCATTCGCGCTCATGACCCAAGGCTTCCGACTCGTTGCCGCCACCGGCCTGCACAAGGGCGACCGCCCCTACCAGCAGGACCAGGTGCTGCTGATCGCGCATCCGCGAACGCCCGGCTGCGTGCTGGCCGTGGTGGCCGACGGCATGGGCGGACGCAGCGGCGGCCGCAAGGCCTCCGACCAGGTGCTGATGACCGCGCGCCAGCTGTTCGCGCGCTACAACCCCGTGCGCGACCAGGCCGAGGCGCTGCTGCGCCAGTTGCTCGAGGACGCGCACACGGTGATCAAGCTCACGGCCGTGTCGAGCGAGCAGGAACCGCACAGCACGCTGGCCGCCTTCCTCATGAACCCGAACGGCGACTGCGCCTGGATCCATGCGGGCGATTCGCGCATCTACCACTTCCGCGACGGCCGGCTGATCAAGCGCACGCGCGACCATTCGTACGTGCAGACGCTGATCGACCGCGGCGAGATCACCGAGGCCGAGGCCAACGTGCATCCGCAGGGCAACATCCTGCTCGGCTGCCTGGGCATGCGCTCGACGCCGCCGCCGATCGCGCCCGACCATGTGCCGAGGATGCAGCCCGGCGACCTGCTGATGGCCTGCAGCGACGGCCTGTGGCACTACTTCACCCCCGAGGAACTCGCGAGCGTGCTGAATGCGCAGCCGCCGCGCGACGCGGTGGAAATCCTGGTGGGCGAAGCACGCCGCCGGGGCGCATGGCACCGGCGACAACATCTCGATCGCGGTGCTCAAGCTCGAACCGCTGCCGGCGGCCTGAGATCCACGGCCCAAAGTCCCATGGGCCGTTGCGAAGCGCTCAGGGCTTCGCGGCCGGTTCCGCAGGCGGCAGCGGCGCGCCGCGCGGCTTGGTGCGGTGGCTGTTCTGGCGCTCGCGGCTCGCGCGATGCTCCTCGGCCTTGCGCTGCTTCTCCTCGTAGCGCTGAACCTGCTCGGGTGCTTCGGCACGGCGCTGTGCAGCCTTGGCCTGTTCGGCCGCCTGGTTGGTCTGCTTCTGGTCGAACTGGCGCTGGCGCTCGGGCGCCTCGGCGGCCGTCGTGGCACGGCCCTGGGCGTGGTCGGCGGCGCGCTGTTCGCGCTCGCGCTGGTTCTGCTGGGACTGCTCGCGCTGCTGCGCGGAATCCTGCGGCCGTTCGGTGGCCTTCTTCTCGTCGAGCTTGCGCAGCTCGGCGGCGCCGCGGCGCTGGCGCTCGATGTCGTTGATCGACGATTCCTGGCGCTTGAGGTGGTCGTTCTCGGTGCGGCGACGCGCGCGGCTGTCGCGCAGGCAGTCCTCGACCGCGAACTTGGCGTAGCAAGCCTTGCGCTCGCTCTCGTAGCGCGCCTCGATGGCGGCGCGCTCGGTGGCCAGGCGGTTGCGTGCGGCCTCGAGTTCGGCGACGCCGGCGGCGGCGTTGGACTGGGCCCAGACCGGCAGGCCGGCCAACGACATCCACAGGGCAAGGACGAGGGTTTTCTTCATGTGAGGCGAGTGTCGACGATGCGGCGTTCCAGCGCGAGGAATTCGGCCGACTGCATCTCGTTGAGCCGCGAGACCGTGCGCGGAAACTCGTGCGCCAGCGGCCCCTCGGTGTACAACGCCTCGGCCGGCACCTCGGCCGACATGATGAGCTTGACGCGGCGGTCGTACAGCACGTCGACCAGCCAGGTGAAGCGGCGCGCCTCGGAGGCCATGCGCACCGGCATGTGCGGCACGTCGGACAGCAGCACGGTGTGGAACTGGCTCGCGATCTCGAGGTAGTCGTTCTGCGAGCGCGGACCGCCGCACAGCGTCTTGAAATCGAACCAAACCACGCCGCCGGCCTTGCGCCGCGCGCGGATCTCGCGCGACTCGATGTGCAGCACCGGGTTCTCGTCGGCGGTCTCGGCCAGCTTCTCGAAGGCCTTGCGCATCTCCTTCTCGGTCTCGCCGTCGTTCGGCGTGAGGTACATGCGCAGCTGCTCCATGGTGCGGCGCCGGTAGTCGGTGCCGTTGTCCACGCTGAGCACCTCGAGCTTCTGGTTCAGCAGCTCGATGGCGGGGAGGATGCGGTCGCGGTGCAGCCCGCCGGGATAGAGGTCGTCGGGCTTGAAATTGGAGGTGGTGACGAAGCCCACGCCGTTCTCGAACAGCGCGATCAGCAGCCGATGCAGGATCATCGCGTCGGTGATGTCGGCGACGTGGAACTCGTCGAAACAGATCAGCTTGTAGCGCTTGGAGATGCGCAGGCCCAGCTCGTCGAGCGGGTTGACGGTGCCCTGCAGCTCGCGCAGTTCGCGGTGCACCTCGCGCATGAACTCGTGGAAGTGCAAACGCGTCTTGCGCCGCAGCGGCACGGCGTTGAAGAAGAGGTCCATCAGGAAGCTCTTCCCGCGCCCCACCCCGCCGTACATGTAGACGCCGCGCGGCAGCTCGGGCCGGTTGATGAGCTTCTTCAGTGCGTTGGAACGCTGCGACTTGTAGGCCGCCCATTCCGCGGCGCAGCGGTCGAGCGCCTCGACGGCCCGCATCTGCGCGGGATCGCTCTTGAACCCGCGTGCCGCGAGTTCCGCTTCATAGGCCTGTTTGACGCTCAAGGGATCGGAATGCTAGGTATGGGGTGGCTGCGGGCGGCCCGCGAAGGGCTGCCCGCAGCGGGGTCGCCGCTGATCAGAAGTTCAGCGTGCGCTTGTCCACCGCGAGCGCGGCTTCCTTGGTGGCTTCCGACAGCGAGGGGTGCGCGTGGCAGATGCGCGCGATGTCCTCGGCGCTGGCCTTGAACTCCATCGCCACCACGGCTTCGGAGATCAGTTCGCTGGCCTGCGGGCCGACGATGTGCACGCCCAGGATCTCGTCCGTGGCCGCGTCGGCCAGGAACTTGACCATGCCGGTCGTGTCGCCGAGCGCACGCGCGCGGCCGTTGGCCAGAAAACGGGAAGGTGCCGGCCTTGTAGGCGCGGCCCGAGGCCTTGAGCTGCTGCTCGGTCTGGCCGACCCATGCGATCTCGGGGCTGGTGTAGATCACCCACGGCACGGTGTTGAAGTTGACGTGCCCGTGCTGGCCGGCAATGCGTTCGGCCACGGCAACGCCCTCTTCTTCCGCCTTGTGCGCGAGCATCGGGCCGCGCACCACGTCGCCGATCGCCCACACGTTCGGCAGGCTGGTCTTGCAGTCGTCGTCCACGGCGATGGCGCCGCGCTCGTCGAGCTTCAGGCCCACGGCTTCGGCGTTCAGGCCGATGGTGTTGGGCACGCGGCCGATCGAGACGATCAGCTTGTCGACCTCGAGCGTCTGGGCCTCGCCCTTGGCGTTGGTCCAGGCCACGCTCACGCCGTTCTTGCCCGACTTGATCTCGCCGACCTTCACGCCGAGCTCGATCTTCAGGCCCTGCTTGTCGAAGGCCTTCTTGGCTTCCTTGGCGATCTGCTCGTCGACCGCGCCGAGAAAGGTCGGCAGCGCTTCGAGCACCGTGACTTCGGCGCCGAGGCGGCGCCACACCGAGCCCATCTCGAGGCCGATGACGCCCGAGCCGATCAGGCCCAGCTTCTTCGGCACCGCGCCGATGCGCAGGGCGCCGTCGTTCGAGAGGATGTTCTCCTCGTCGAAGGCCGCGCCCGGCAGCGCACGGGCGTTGGAGCCGGTGGCGACGATGATGTGCTTGCCGGTGATGGTTTCCTCGGCGGCGCCGGCCACCTTGATGTCGTAGCCGGCGTCACCGGACTTCTCGAACGAACCGCGGCCGTGGAAGAAGCTGATCTTGTTCTTCTTGAACAGGTACAGGATGCCGTCGTTGTTCTGCTTCACGACCTGGTCCTTGCGGGCCAGCATCTTGGCGAGGTCGATGCCGAGGCCCTCGACCTTGATGCCGTGGTCGGCGAAGTGGTGGTTCGCCTGGTCGTAGTGCTCCGACGACTGCAGCAGCGCCTTCGAGGGGATGCAGCCGACGTTGGTGCAGGTGCCGCCCGGTGCCGGGCCGCCCTTGCCGTTCTTCCACTCGTCGATGCAGGCGACGTTGAAGCCGAGCTGCGCCGCGCGGATGGCGGCGATGTAGCCGCCGGGGCCGCCGCCGATGACGATGACGTCGAATTGTTTGTTGGCCATCTGTTCGTGCCTCCGATCAGATGTCGAACAGGAGGCGCGACGGATCCTCGAGCGCTTCCTTCATGGCGACCAGGCCCAGCACGGCTTCGCGGCCGTCGATGATGCGGTGGTCGTAGCTCATCGCCAGGTAGTTCATCGGGCGGATGACGATCTGGCCGTTCTCGACCACGGCGCGGTCCTTGGTGGCGTGCACGCCGAGGATCGCGGACTGGGGCGGGTTGATGATCGGCGTCGAGAGCATCGAGCCGAAGGTGCCGCCGTTCGAGATCGAGAAGGTGCCGCCGGTCATCTCTTCGATGCCGAGCTTGCCGTCCTGGGCCTTCTTGCCGTACTCGGCGATCTTCTTCTCGATGTCGGCGAAGCTCATCTGGTCCGCATTGCGCAGGATCGGCACCACCAGGCCGCGCGGCGAACCGACGGCAATGCCGATGTCGAAGTAGCCGTGGTACAGGATGTCGTTGCCGTCGACCGAGGCGTTGATCACCGGGTACTTCTTGAGCGCGTGCACCGCGGCCTTCACGAAGAAGCTCATGAAGCCGAGCTTCACGCCGTGTTCCTTGGTGAAGCTGTCCTGGAAGCGCTTGCGCAGTTCCATGACGGGGGCCATGTTCACTTCGTTGAAGGTGGTCAGGATCGCGTTGGTCGACTGCGACTGGATCAGGCGCTCGGCGATGCGCGCGCGCAGGCGGCTCATCGGCACGCGCTGTTCGGGGCGGTCGCCCAGGTCCGGCGCGCTGGTGGGCGCGGCGACCTGCGGCAGCGCGGGCTTGGCGGCCGGCGCGGGGATCGCGGCGGGCGCGGCCTTGGCGGTGGCACCCGAGGCCACGGCGCCGAGCACGTCGCCCTTGGTCACGCGGCCGTCCTTGCCGGTGCCGGCCACGTCGCTGGTCTTGAGGTTGTTGTCGGCCAGCAGCTTGGCGGCGGCGGGCATGGCGACGTCGGACTTGGCACCGCCGGTGGCGGCGGCAGCGGCCGCGGGTGCGGCGGCGGCGGGTGCCGGGGCGGCAGCGGCGGGCGCGGCGGCCGGGGCGGCGGCGCCGGCCTTGCCTTCGGTGTCGATCTTCGCGATCAGCTGGTCGGCCACGACGGTGGCGCCGTCGCCTTGCACGATCTCGGCCAGCACGCCGGCGGCGGGGGCCGGCACTTCGAGCACGACCTTGTCGGTCTCGATCTCGATCAGGATTTCATCGATGGCGACGGCTTCGCCGGCCTTCTTCTTCCAGGTGAGCATGGTGGCTTCGGCCACCGATTCGGACAGCTGAGGGACTTTGACTTCTACGATAGACATTTGGAGTTTGCTCCGCTTTGATTTGTGTGTGCCCCTGGGGCCGGGGTTCGCCCGGCCCGCCCCTCGTGGGGGATCGGGCGATGTGGCCGTGCTACATGCGCCCGAGCGGGTTGTTCGTGTTGAGAAAGGATCGTTCTATTACTTGGTCAGCACGAAGCCCTTGAGCTTGGCGAAGGCGGCATCGACCAATGCCTTCTGCTGTTCCTGGTGCAGGTGCGAGTAGCCGACGGCCGGCGACGCCGAGGCCGCGCGGCCGGCGTAGCCGAGCTTCTGGCCTTCCTGCATGTTCTCGTGGATGTAGTGCTGCACGAAGAACCAGGCGCCCTGGTTCTGCGGTTCGTCCTGGCACCACACCACGTCGACGAGGTTCGGGTACTTCTTGATCTCGGCCGCGAAGGCCTTGTGCGGGAACGGATAGAGCTGCTCGACGCGGATGATCGCCACGTCCTCGTCGCCGCGTTCCTCGCGCTTCTTGGCCAGGTCGTAGTAGACCTTGCCCGAGCACGCGACCAGGCGCTTGACCTTCTCGGCCTTGAGCGCCTTGCTTTCCGGGATGATGGTCTGGAAGCTGCCCTTGGTGAACTCGGCCAGCGGCGAGGTCGCGTCCTTGTTGCGCAGCAGCGACTTGGGCGTGAGGATGATCAGCGGCTTGCGCAGGTTGCGCACCATCTGGCGGCGCAGCACGTGGAAGATCTGGCTGGCCGTGGTCGGCTGCACCACCTGCATGTTGGTGTCGGCGCTCAGCTGCATGAAGCGCTCGAGGCGCGCCGAGCTGTGCTCGGGGCCCTGGCCTTCGTAGCCGTGCGGCAGCATCATCGTGAGGCCGTTGACGCGGCCCCACTTGACTTCGCCCGAGGCGATGAACTGGTCGATCACCACCTGCGCGCCGTTCACGAAGTCGCCGAACTGGGCTTCCCAGATCACCAGCGTGTTCGGATCGTTCGAGGCGTAGCCGTATTCGAACGCGAGCACCGCTTCTTCCGACAGGATCGAGTCGATCACGACGAACGGGGCCTGGTTGTCGGCCACGTTCGACAGCGGCGTGTAGGTGCCTTCGTCGAACTTCTCGCGGTTCTGGTCGTGCAGCACGGCGTGGCGGTGCGTGAACGTGCCGCGGCCCGAGTCCTCGCCCGACAGGCGCACCGGGTAGCCGCTGGCCACCAGCGAGGCGAAGGCCATGTGCTCGCCCATGCCCCAGTCGACGTTCACGTCGCCGCGGCCCATGGCGGCGCGGTCGTCCAGCACCTTCTTGACCAGCGGATGCACCGTGAAGCCTTGCGGCACGGTGGTGATCTTCTCGGCCAGGCGCTTCCACTCGCTCGAGGGGATCGCGGTGTCGCCGGCGTCGGTCCACTTCTTGTTGAGGTACGGGCTCCAGTCGACGGCGTACTTGCTCTTGAAGTTGGTCAGCACCGGGTCGACCGTGTTCTTGCCTTCGTCGAAGGCGGCGCGCTGCGCCTTGACCATGTCGTCGCCGAGCGTGTCGCCCAGGCCCTGCGCGGCCAGCTTGTCGGCGTACAGCTTGCGCGTGCCGGGATGCTGGGCGATCTTCTTGTACATCAGCGGCTGGGTCAGCGAGGGGGTGTCCTGCTCGTTGTGGCCCAGCTTGCGGAAGCAGATGATGTCCACGACCACGTCCTTCTGGAATTCCATGCGGAAGTCCAGCGCGATCTGGGTGGCGAGCACCACGGCTTCGGGATCGTCGCCGTTCACGTGCAGCACCGGCGCCTCGATCATCTTGACGATGTCGGTGCAATACAGCGTCGAGCGGCTGTCGCGCGGGTCGCTGGTGGTGAAGCCGATCTGGTTGTTGATGACGATGTGCACCGTGCCGCCCGTGGAGTAGCCACGGGTTTCGGCCAGCGCCAGCGTTTCCATCACGACGCCCTGGCCCGCGAAGGCGGCGTCGCCGTGCACGATCACGGGCAGCACCTGCTTGCCCAGCGGGTCGGCGCGGCGGTCCATGCGCGCGCGCACCGAGCCTTCGACCACGGGATTCACGATCTCGAGGTGCGAGGGGTTGAACGCGAGGCTCAGGTGGACCGGGCCGCCGGGGGTGGTCACGTCCGAGCTGAAGCCCTGGTGGTACTTGACGTCGCCGCTGGGCAGGTCTTCGGGCGCGGTGTGGTCGAACTCCGCGAACAGGTCGGCCGGCATCTTGCCGAGCGAGTTCACGAGCACGTTGAGGCGGCCGCGGTGGGCCATGCCGATCACGATTTCCTGCACGCCCTTGGCGCCGGCCTGGTTGATCAGCTCGTCCATCGAGACGATGAAGCTCTCGCCGCCTTCGAGCGAGAAGCGCTTCTGGCCGACGTACTTGGTGTGCAGGAAGCGCTCGAGGCCCTCGGCCGCGGTCAGGCGGTTGAGCACGTGCTTCTTCTGCTCGGCGCTGAGCTTGGGGTTGGTGCGGGCGCTTTCGAGCCGCTGCTGCCACCAGCGCTTGTGGTTCTGGTCGGTGGTGTACATGTACTCGGCACCCATGGTGCCGCAGTACGTTTCGCGCAGTGCGTTGAGCAGGTCGCGCAAGGACATGGTGTCCTTGCCGAAGAAGGTGTTGCTGGTGTTGAACACCGTCTCGAGGTCGGCGTCGGTGAAGCCGTAGAACGAGGGCTCGAGTTCGGGAATGGCGGGACGCTCGGCGCGCTTGAGCGGATCGAGGTCGGCCCAGCGGGCGCCGACGTTGCGGTAGGCGGCGATCAGCTGCTGGACGGCGGTGCGCTTGCGGCCGAGTTCGGAATCGGCGCCGCTGGCCTGCACGACCTTGGTCGTGCCCTGCTTCGCCAGTTCGGCGAAGGCGTTGATGACCGGCTGGTGCGGAACGTCGCGGGTGTTGGTGCCGTCGGCGGCGGGGACGTGCTGCAGCGCGTCGAAGTAGGTGCGCCAGTTGTCGGGCACGCTGCCGGGGTTGGCGAGGTAGTTTTCGTACATCTCCTCGACATAGGGCGCGTTGCCGCCGAAGAGATAGGTGTTGCCTTGGTAGGCGGCATACACCGATGGAGTCGATGAATCGCTCATATTGCGCTGACCTTCGCTTCCCTGTGGGAAGCACGAGCTGGTTTAAGAAACCTTCCGCGACACGGCTGAACCGATTGGCGGATGCGACTGTGGCTGGGGAAGGGCCTGAGTACCGGGCGATTGTGCCACGCCAACCATATGACGGTTGAAAGCGGATGCACAACCCCCCAGGCGAGGGCTCAGGCCGGGTTGAGCAACAGCTTGATCTGCTGCAGCGTGGCGGGGTCGTCGATGGTCGTCAGGTCGCCCGGATCGCGGCCCTCGCAGACCGCCTGGATGGCGCGGCGCAGCAATTTGCCGCTGCGGGTCTTGGGCAGCCCGCCCACGAAGCGCACCCGTGCCGGCCGGGCCAGCGCGCCGAGCTGGTCGGCCACGGTCTTCATGATCTCGCCCTCGAGCTTGAGCGCCACCGCCTCGTCGCTCACGGCCTGCCCGTCCTTGGGCACCACGAAGGCCATCGCGACCTGTCCCTTGAGCGCATCGGCCACGCCCACCACGGCCACCTCGGCCACGCCCGCGTGGCCCGAGATGCTCTCCTCGATCTCGCGCGTGCCGAGTCGGTGGCCGGCCACGTTGATCACGTCGTCGGTGCGCCCGAGGATGTAGAAATAGCCGTCCTCGTCGCGGATGCCCCAGTCGAAGGTCGAATAGACCATCTTGCCGGGCACGCTCTTCCAGTAGGTGTTGACGAAGCGCGCGTCGTCCTTCCAGATGGTCTGCATGAAGCCCGGCGGCGTCGGGCCCTCGACCACGACCACGCCCTTCTCGTTCGGGGCGGTCAGTTCCTCGCCGGTCGACTCGTGCAGGATCTTCACCTTGTAGCCGTACATCGGCACGCCGGGGCTGCCGAACTTGCTGGGCTTCTTCTCGATGCCGTTGGCGATGGTGATGATCGGCCAGCCCGATTCGGTCTGCCAGTAGTTGTCGATGATTGGCACGCCCAGGCCCTCGGCGATCCAGCGGCCCGTGGGCTCGTCGAGCGGCTCGCCGGCCAGGAACAGCGCGCGCAAGGTGGAGAGGTCATATTCTTGAGCAGCGCCGGGTCCTGCTTCTTGAGCACGCGCACCGCGGTCGGCGCGCTGAACATCACCGTCACCTTGTACTTCTCGACCAGCCGCCACCAGATGCCGCCGTCGGGCTGGCCGTCGAGCCCCTGCGTGGGCAGGCCCTCGTACATCACCGTCGCCATGCCGGCGATCAGCGGGCCGTAGACGATGTAGCTGTGGCCCACGACCCAGCCGATGTCGCTGGTGGAGAAATAGGTCTCGCCGGCCCGGCCGTCGAAGATGTGCTTCATGCTCGCGGCCAGCGCCACCGCGTAGCCGCCCACGTCGCGCTGCACGCCCTTGGGCTTGCCGGTGGTGCCGCTGGTGTAGATGGTGTAGCTGATCTCGGTCGACTCGAGCCAGGTGCAGGGCACCTGCGCGTCGAGGTGCTTCTGCCGCAGCTCGCTCGCCAGGTGGTCGCGCCCCGCCACCAGCGCCATCGGGGCCAGGCCGCGGTCGGTCAGCAGCACCGCATCGGGCTTGTGCTTCGACAGGCGGATCGCTTCGTCGAGCAGCGGCTTGTACGCGATCACCTTGCCGCCGCGCGAACCGGCGTCGGCGCTCACCACCACCTTGGGCTCGGCGTCCTCGATGCGGGTGGCCAGCGAGCCGCTCGCGAAGCCGCCGAACACCACGCAGTGGATGGCGCCGATGCGCGCGCAGGCCAGCATCGCGAACGCGGCCTCGGGGATCATCGGCATGTAGATCAGCACGCGGTCGCCGCGGCCCACGCCCAGTTCGATCAGGCTGGCGGCGGTGCGCTGCACCTCGGCATGCAGCTCGCGGAAGCTGTAGCTCTTCTCGGTGCCGGTCTCGGTCGAGACGAAGATCAGCGCCGGCTGGTCGCCGCGCTCGGCCAGATGGCGGTCGACGGCGTTGTGGCACAGATTGGTGGTGCCGCCGACGAACCAGCGTGCGAACGGCGGCTGGCTGGCGTCGAGGATCTGCTGCGGCGGGCTCTGCCAGTCGATGAGCCGGGCCTGCTCGGCCCAGAAGGCCTCGGGCGCGTCGATGGACTGGCGATGGAAATCTTCGTAGCGGCTCATCGGTGTTGTCTCCTGATCTTTGGAAATCGGTCCGGCGCCGGCCCCGCGAGCGGCTGGCGTCGAAACTGAATTCATAATTATGGAGACCGATCTTGCAGCAGGCTGACGCGCACCACAAGCGGATGAAACCGGGGCCGGCCGTCTGCCGCCCCTCTTCTATTAGTTGGAAGGTGCCCGGCCCGCTCAGCGAACCAGCGCGAGCAACTCGGGAAAGGCCGGATGCTCGGCTGTGCGCAGCCATTCGAAGCCGACCATCTCCGTCGTCACCAGTTCGGCGCCGGCGCCGGCCAGGCGGTCGAAGGCGGCGTCGCGGTTGCGCTCGGTGCGCGAACCGCAGGCATCGGTGACGACCCAGACCTCGAACTCGTCCTCCAGCAGGTCGAGCGCCGTCTGCAGCAGGCAGACATGGGCTTCGCAGCCGGCGATGACGATGGTGTTGCGCTCCTCCGCGGCCGCGGCCGGCTTCTGCAGGTGCTTGGGCAAGCTGCGCGCATTGCCCTGGGGCGCCTTGGCCGGCACGCGCAGCCATTCGCCCAGTCCCTCTTCCACGCCGCTGAAGTGCATCTTCGGCAGCGTGCGGCGGCACAGCGCGCGGATGTCGGGCAGGTTCTCGCCGAGCTTGGACGGGTTGTGCTCGGTGCCGAAGACCGGCACGTCGAACAGCCGGGCCATCTTGCCGAGGCGAACCGCGTTCTGCGCCACCGCCTCCGACTCGAAGATCGCCGGCATCAGTCGAGCCTGATAGTCGACCAGCACGAGTTGGGATTGGGATGCGTCGAGCAGCATGGGCGGGGTTCTTTCTTCTGACGAGGGTTGCGGGGCGACCGTGCGCCCGAAACCCTGGAAACTAACACCAAAGCACCGGCGCGCGGACCCGCTCAGGCGGCCGGCGCCCCGACGCGGTCCACGAGCTGCCCGATGTAGGCCTCGAACAGCGCATCGGCCGACTGCCCGAACATGCGGATGCGCCCGGTGTGCCGCATCAGCAGCAGGCCGACGCCGTGCGCGAACAGCGCGGTGTTCTCGCGCAGCGCGTCGGCGGCACCGAGCCCCATCGCGCGCAGCGCTTCCTCGCAGGGGTTGAGCGCTTCCTTCAACTGGTCGTTGAGCGCGTGATCGAGCTCGCTGGTCAGGCCGCGCGGCCGCATGCCGTGCACCAGGTAGAAGCCGAGGTCGAGCTCGCGCGGATGGGCCGCATAGAAGCCGAACCAGGCCCGCGCCTTGGACGCCAATGTCAGCGCGGGCCGGTCCGCGAAGGCCTCGGCCTCGGCCACCGCGGTGCACAGGCGCAGCAGCGATTCGTCGAGCAACGCGGCATAGATCGCCTCCTTGCTCTCGAAGTACGAATAGATGGCGCCGGGCGTGTAGCCCGCGCGGCGCGCGATCTCGCGAATGCTCGCGCCCTCGATGCCGGCCTCGGAGAACACGGCCCGCGCCGCGTCGAGCACCAGCGCGCGGCGCGCGTCGCTCAGGGTCTGTCGTCGTTGGAGCTTGGCCTGCATGGGCTGGACTGTAGCCCTTCTTTTAAGCGTTGCTCATTTTTCTTAACGGTTGATCAATTTTTTGAACAGTGTTTAAATTTCGTGGAGCCGGCTCGTTCCGGCCCCACGACAACCACCGGAGACACACACAATGAACGCCCCGCTCCCCTCGGCCGCGCTGATGTCCGGCGCCGACTACCGCGAATCGCTGCGCCGCTACAAGCCGACTGTCTACGTCGACGGCCGGCGGGTCGAGAGCGTGGCCGACGAGCCCGCGTTCCGCCCCGGCATCAACGCCATCGCCCTGACCTACGACCATGCGCTGAAGGCGCAGTACGAACCGCTGATGACCGCGGTGCAGCACACCAGCGGCAAGCGCGTGAACCGGCTCTCGCACCTCAACACCAGCGCCGGCGACCTGCTCAACAAGCTCGAGGCGGTGCGGCTGGTGTGCCAGGAAACCGGCTGCGCGCAGCGCTACCTCACGCACGACGCGCTCAACGCGATCGCCCAGGTGTCGGCGCGCATCGACGACGCGCGTGGCGGCGGCGAGCACACGGCGCGCTTCCTCGAGTACCTGCACCGCGTCCAGGACCAGGACCTGACGCTGGGCGTGGCCATGACCGATGCCAAGGGCGACCGCAGCCGCCGGCCGCACGAGCAGGCCAACGTCGACAGCTACGTGCACGTGGTGGAGCGCAACGCGCGCGGCATCGTGATCTCGGGCACCAAGGCCATCGTGACCGGCGCGCCCTACGTGCACGAGCTGCTGGTCATGCCCTGCCGCAACATGGGCCGCGAGGATGCCGACTTCGCCGTCTGCTGCGCGGTGCCGCTGGACGCGCCGGGCCTGACCATCGTGGCGCGACCGGCCGGCCGGCCCGGCGAGAAGCTCGAGCACGGCGACGCCCTGTTCAGCCGCAAGTACGGCCAGAGCACCGGCGTGTGCATCTTCGACCGCGTGCTGGTGCCATGGGAGCGCGTGTTCTACGACGGCTCCGACGGCAGCTGGGAGCATTCGGGCCACCTCACCTACAGCTACGCCACCCACCACCGCCACAGCTGCATCGGCGCGCGCGCCGGCTTCGGCGACCTGCTGATCGGCGCCGGCGCGCTGATGTGCGAGGCCAATGGCTTCGACCCGGGCAAGGAAAGCCACCTGCGCGAGCAGATGGTCGAGCTCATCACCATCACCGAGGGCTTCTTCGCCTGCGGCGTGGCCGCCAGCGTCTACGGCAAGGCCGACGAACACTGCCCGGTCTTCATGCCCGACCCGGTGTTCAGCAACATCGGCAAGCTGCTGCTCGCGACCAAGATCTACGACATGCACCGCATCGCCCACACCGTGAGCGGCGGCCTGATCGTCACGCTGCCCGGCCCCGACGAGGACCACAACCCCGAGACCGCGGCGCGGCTGTCGGACGTGCTGCGCGCCAATCCGGCCGTGCCCTACGAACAGCGCATCGAGGCGGCCCGCTTCATCGAGGACCTGACGGCCGGCTACCAAGGCGGCTGGTACAGCGTGATCAGCCTGCATGGCGGCGGTTCGCCGGCGGCGATGAAGCAGGAGATCTGGCGCCACTACCCGGTGGGATCGAAGGTGGAGCTGGTCGAGCGGCTGCTCGAGCGCGGCATCGCGGCCGACGGCTCGCCCGCGGCCGCGCCGCACGATCCGCAGCGCGCGATCACGCGCAACCGCCAGCCCGGCAAGTGCTGCGACACGGGCTGCACCACGCCCGGACAGCCGGTGATGGTCGAACTGCCCAAACCTCACCGCGCCCAGGCCTAGACTCGGCGGGATGAAAGTCCTGACGAAGCGGCTCTGCCTCGCGACCCTCGGCGTCGGTGCCGCGCTGCTGCTGGCCGGTTGCGGCGGCGTGCGCAAGAGCACGGTGCCGCTGGCGACCGTGCTCGAGACCCAGCGCTGCACGCGCCAGGCCGACACCCTGCTCGTGATGCTGCCGGGCGTCCATTCGACGCCCGACGAGTTCGAGCGCGAGGGCTTCGTCGAGGCGGTGCGCGAGAACCGGCTCGCGGTCGACGTGATGCTGGTCGACGCGCACCTCGGCTACTACAACGACAGGACCGTGCTCGAGCGGCTGGAGGCCGACGTGATCGCCCCCGCGCGGCGCCAGGGCTACCGCCAGATCTGGATCGTCGGCATCTCGCTCGGCGGATTCGGCGGCCTGCTCTATGCGCAGACGCATCCGGGCGAACTGGCCGGCGTGGTGGCGATCGCGCCCTACCTCGGCGAACGCACCCTGAGCACCGACATCGCCAACGCGGGCGGACTCGCGAAGTGGAACGGGCCGCTCGACAGCGGCGCCGGCATTCCGCGCACGCCGAACGAAACCCAGCTCTGGCAATGGCTGCGCGGCTACGCGGGCCACACGCAGACGGCGGGCGCGCGGCCGCCGCTGTACCTGGGCTACGGGCTCGACGACCGCTTCGCCTTCAGCCACCGGCTGCTGGCGGGCGTGCTGCCGGCCGAACGCGTTGTCACCACCGAGGGCGGCCACGACTGGCCCGAATGGCGGCGCCTGTGGCAGCGGCTGCTGCCGACGCTGTCGCTGCCCGGCTGCCCCGGCTGAATCTCAGTTCGGCCGCAGCCGCAGCAGCTTGCCGTTCGACTCGTCGGTCAGCACGTAGAGCAGACCGTCGGGCCCCTGCTTCACGTCGCGGATGCGCGCGCGTCCGTCCTCGAGCAGCTTGTGCTCGGCCACCACCTTGCCGTTCTTGAGCTCGATGCGGTCGAGGTAGCCGAACTTCAGCGAGCCGACGAACAGGTTGCCCTTCCACGCGGCGCCGTAGCGGTCGCTGGTGAGAAAGGCCATGCCCGAGGTCGCGATCGAGGGCACCCAGTAGTGCAGCGGCTGCTCCATGCCTTCCTTGGCCGTGATGCCGTCGCCGATCTTGCCGCCGCCGTAGTTCTCGCCGTAGGTGATGACGGGCCAGCCGTGGTTGCGCCCGGCCTGGGCGATGTTGATCTCGTCACCACCCTGCGGGCCGTGCTCGGTCATCCACAGACGGCCGTCGGGGCCGAGCGTGGCGCCCTGCCCGTTGCGATGGCCGTAGCTCCAGATCTCGGGCAGCGCGCCGGGCCGGCCGACGAAGGGGTTGTCCTTCGGCACGCTGCCGTCCTTGCCGATGCGCACGATCTTGCCGAGATGGTTGTCGAGCTTCTGGGCGTCTTCCTTGCGGCTGAAGCGGTCGCCAAGCGTGAGGTAGAGCGTGCCGTCGCCGCCGTCGACGATGCGGCAGCCGAAGTGGGCGCGGCTCGCGACCTTGGGTTTCTGGCTGAAGACGATCTGCAGGTTCTCGAGCCGCGTGTCGTCGGACGAGAGCCGCGCCCGCGCGAGCGCCGTGCTGTTGGCGCTGCCGCCGGCATCGGGCTCCGAGAAGCAGAAGTACAGCGTGCGGTTGCTGCGGAAGTCCGCGTCGACGAGCACGTCGAGCAGACCGCCCTGCCCGCCCGCCGCAATGGCCGGCAGGCCCGCCAGCGGCGCGCCCAGCTTGCCGTCCTTCGCGACGATGCGCATGCGCCCCGGCTTCTCGGTGACCACGAAACGATCGCCCGGCAGGAAGCCCACGCCCCAGGGACTCTCGAGCCCCGAAGTCACCGTCTCAGATCGCCCTTGCGCCATGGCGGCCGCGCCAAAGATCAAACCCGACATGACGACGACACGGCCGAGGAGGCGCCGGGAAGGCTTGGAGAGCGATTTCATGTGTTTTCCCGCAAAACGAATGATCTTGGCGGTTTTTCAAACCCACATGAAGACAGTTGTCGACTTCGAAGGGTCTTGGAGGCCGAACTGCTTATCCGGCATCACCGGTCAATCGTTACATTTTAGTTGTCCGATGATTCAAAATTTCCAAGTAAATCAATGGGTTGGCGGCACAATCTCTAATTCATCTCAAATTGACAGCGCCAGCCGTCATCAATATCCTACGCGCCATGCGTTTTTTTCGTCCTACCCGCGTCCCTCCTGATTGCCGTCGCTGCCCACGCAGCTCCCCAACCACCGGACCGGTCCGACGAAGTCGGCCAACTGCTGGCCGAAAAGGGCCTGGTGGGGCAACTGAGGCAAGTCCGCCAGACCGTCACCGAGCGCACCTCCGACCTCGTGATGACCGCCATCGGTTTCCTCGGTGTTCCGTACCGCCGCGGCGGTAATTCGGAGGACACCGGCTTCGATTGCAGCGGCTTCGTGCGCGCCATGTACAACCAGACGGTCGGCCACATGCTGCCGCGCCGCGCCGAGGAACAGGCTGCCGCCACCGAGAAGATCGACCGCAGTGAACTCAAGCCCGGCGACCTCGTGTTCTTCAACACCATGCGCCGCGCCTTCAGCCATGTCGGCATCTACGTCGGCGAAGGCAAGTTCATCCACTCGCCGCGTTCGGGTGCCCAGGTGCGCGTGGAAGACATGAACGGCAGCTACTGGAGCCGCCGCTTCGACGGCGCCCGCCGCGTGCTCGGCGGCGGATCGAACGACGAGATCCGCGCCGCCGCGGCGTCGGCCCGCACCGGCGACTGAATTTCCCCTTCTTCGGCCCGTTTCGCACAGGGGCCCGGACGAAAAAAAATCCCGCAGCCGCGGGATTTTTTCTTTGGGGCGAAGGCCGCAACGCGGCCCCCGATCCTTCAGCGCTTCTGCGGCGGCAGGTCGGTGCAGGTGCCGTGCGCCACTTCCGCCGCCATGCCGATGCTCTCGCCCAGCGTCGGGTGCGGATGGATGGTCTTGCCGATGTCGATCTCGTCGGCGCCCATCTCGATGGCCAGCGCGATCTCGCCGATCATGTCGCCCGCATGGGTGCCCACGATGCCGCCGCCGAGGATGCGGTGCGTCTCGGCGTCGAACAGCAGCTTGGTGAAGCCCTCGTCGCGGCCGTTGGCGATCGCGCGGCCCGAGGCGGTCCACGGGAAATGGCCCTTCTTGACCTTGATGCCCTCGGACTTGGCCTGGTCCTCGGTCAGGCCCACCCACGCCACCTCGGGGTCGGTGTAGGCCACGCTCGGGATCACGCGGGCATTGAAGGCCGCGCTCGCCAGTTCCTTGTCGCCCTTGAGCTCGCCCGCGATCACCTCGGCCGCCACGTGCGCCTCGTGCACCGCCTTGTGGGCCAGCATCGGCTGGCCGACGATGTCGCCGATGGCGAAGATGTGCGGCACGTTGGTGCGCATCTGGATGTCGACCGGGATGAAGCCGCGATCGCCCACGGCCACGCCGGCCTTCTCGGCACCGATCTTCTTGCCGTTGGGGCTGCGGCCCACGGCCTGCAGCACCAGGTCGTAGACCTGCGGTTCCTTGGGCGCGTTCTCGCCCTCGAAGGTGACCTTGATGCCCTCCTTCGTCGCCTCGGCACCGACCGTTTTGGTCTTGAGCATGAGGTTGTCGAAGCGCGGCGCGTTCATCTTCTGCCAGACCTTCACCAGGTCGCGGTCGGCGCCCTGCATCAGGCCGTCGAGCATCTCGACCACGTCCAGGCGCGCGCCCAGCGAGGAATACACCGTGCCCATCTCGAGGCCGATGATGCCGCCGCCCAGGATCAGCATGCGCTTGGGATCGGTGCCGAGCTCGAGCGCGCCGGTGGAGTCGACCACGCGCGGGTCCTTCGGCATGAAGGGCAGGCTCACGGCCTGCGAACCGGCGGCGATGATGGCGCTGCGGAACTTCACGGTCTGCTTGCTGCCGGTGGTGTCCCAGCCGGTGCCCGAGGTCTCCTCGACCTCGATGTGATGCGGGTCGACGAAGTTGCCCACGCCGCGCAGCACCGTGACCTTGCGCATCTTGGCCATGGCCGTGAGGCCGCTCGTGAGCTTGCCCACCACCTTGTTCTTGTGGCCCAGCAGCTTGGCGCGGTCGACCGTGGGCGCGGCGAAGCTCACGCCGAGGTCGGCGAAGTGCTTGACCTCGTCCATCACCGAGGCCACGTGCAGCAGCGCCTTCGAGGGGATGCAGCCGACGTTGAGGCAGACGCCGCCGAGGGTGGCGTAGCGCTCGATCAGCACGACCTTCAGGCCGAGGTCGGCGGCGCGGAAGGCGGCCGAGTAGCCGCCGGGGCCGGCGCCCAGCACGATGACGTCGCATTCGACGTCGACCTTGCCGCCATAGTTCGAGGCCGCGGGCGCGGCGACCGGTGCGGGCGCGGCAGCCTTGGGCGCGGGCGCCGCGGCGGCAGGCGCCGGGGCGGCAGCGGCGGGCGCAGGCGCGGCGGCGGCATCCGCCTCCAGCGTCAGCACCACCGAGCCTTCCTTGACCTTGTCGCCCACCTTCACCGCCAGCGACTTCACCACGCCGGCCGCGGACGACGGGATCTCCATCGAGGCCTTGTCCGATTCGACCGTGATCAGCGATTGCTCGGCCTTCACCGTGTCGCCCACCTTCACCAGCACCTCGATCACCGCCACTTCGTCGAAGTCGCCGATGTCGGGCACCTTGATTTGTTGTTCGCTCATTTGGACACTTTCAGTTTGAGTGTGAGAGAGTCGACCGGTCCGGCCGAATTGCGATCGAATTCGCAGGCGGCGGCGATCCCCGCCTCCGCCACGTCGCGCGCCGAGCGCGACTTCTGGTCGTACACCGCATGCATGGCGCCGAGCGCGAAGCTGCGTCCCGAGCCGATGCTCCAGAACTGCTTGAACTCGAACACCTCGCGGTAGCTGTAGATGCCGTAGATCCCGCTCGCGTTGGCCAGCAGCATCGTGAACTGGCTCGACTCGTAGGGCTCGTGGTCGTCTTCCTTGGTCTCCATGAAGAACGAGCTCTTGAGCACCGGATGCAGCATCGTGAAGGTGCGGAACACCTCGTGCTTGCTGCCGAACAGCAGCGACTCGCGCGGCTGCGCGGCCAGCGCATGCTGCAGCACCAGGAAGTGCGCCGCGGCGCCGGCCATCGCGAACAGGCTGTGGCCGGCGGCGTCCTCGATCGAGAAGATCTTCTGGTTCGCCTCCTGCCGGTGCGTGAGCCGCGTGTCCCCGAAGGTCACGAGCGCGTCGGCCGCCATGGCGACCTGGCCGTTCTTGCGGACGGCCACGACCGTGGTCATGGGGCCTCGCGCCGGTTCGCCAGGGGCGCCGAGGCCGCCGAAGCAGCCTGGGCGCTCATAGCAGCACGCGGCGGAAGTCGGCGAGCACCTGGCCCAGGTAGGCGTTGAAACGCGCCGCCGAGGCACCGTCGATCACGCGGTGGTCGTACGACAGCGACAGCGGCAGCGTCAGGCGCGGCACGAACTGCTTGCCGTCCCACACCGGCTTCATCGCGCTCTTCGAGAGGCCGAGGATGGCCACTTCGGGAGCGTTGATGATCGGCGTGAAGTGCGTGCCGCCGATGCCGCCGAGCGAGCTGATCGAGAAGCAGCCGCCCTGCATGTCGGCCGCGCCGAGCTTGCCGTCGCGCGCCTTCTTGGCGAGCTCGCCCATCTCCTGGCTGATCTGCAGGATGCCCTTCTTGTCGGCATCGCGCAGCACCGGCACCACGAGGCCGTTGGGCGTGTCGGCCGCGAAGCCGATGTGGAAGTACTGCTTGTAGACCAGCGTGTCGCCGTCGAGGCTGGTGTTGAACTCGGGGAACTTCTTGAGCGCCGAGACCACCGCCTTGATCACGAAGGCCAGCATCGTGACCTTCACGCCCGACTTCTCGTTCTCCTTGTTGGTGGCAACGCGGAAGGCCTCGAGCTCGGTGATGTCGGCATCGTCGTTGTTCGTGACGTGCGGGATCATCACCCAGTTGCGGTGCAGGTTCGCGCCGCTGATCTTCTTGATGCGCGACAGGTCCTTGCGCTCGACCGTGCCGAACTTCGTGAAGTCGACCTTCGGCCAGGGCAAGAGACCCAGCGCGGCGCCGTCGGCACCGCCACCGCCCGCGGGCTTGGCCGCGGCGGACGCCTTGGTGGTGGCCTGGCCGCTCATCACGGCCTTGGTGAAGCCCTGGACGTCTTCCTGCGTGATGCGGCCCTTGGGACCGGAACCCTTGACCTCCTCGAGCGGCACGCCGAGCTCGCGCGCGAACTTGCGCACCGAGGGCGAGGCATGCGGCAGGCCGGCCGACGGGCTCTTGGTGGGATCGTGCGGCGCGGCGGCTGCCGGCGCGGGAGCGGCCGCAGCCGGAGCCGGCGCGGAGGCCGAAGCCGTGGCGGGCGCGGCGGCGGCCGCAGCCGCGGGAGCCGGCGCCGGTGCGGGCGCGGCGCCTGCAGCGGGGGCGGCGCCTTCGATCACCGCGATCAGGTCGCCGATGTTGACGACGTCGCCGACCTTGACCTTGAGTTCCTTGAGCGTGCCGGCGGCCGACGACGGGATCTCCATCGAGGCCTTGTCCGATTCGACCGTGATCAGCGACTGCTCGACCTTGATGGTGTCGCCGGGCTTGACCAGCACTTCGATCACCGCGACGTCCTTGAAGTCGCCGATGTCGGGCACCTTCACGTCGACCGGGCCCGCGGCGGCGGCCGGTGCCGCAGCCGGGGCGGCCGCGGGAGCGGGTGCCGCGGCGGCCGGCGCCGGAGCACTGGCTGCGGGTGCGGCCGCGGGTGCCGGCGCGGCGGCCTGCCCGGCCCCTTCGGCCTCGAGCACCAGCACCACCGAACCTTGCTTCACCTTGCTGCCGACCTCGACCTTGAGTTCCTTGACCACGCCGGCGGACGACGACGGAATCTCCATCGAGGCCTTGTCCGACTCCACGGTGATGAGCGACTGCTCGGGCTTGACCGTGTCGCCCACTTTCACCAGCACCTCGATCACAGCGACTTCATCGAAATCGCCGATGTCGGGTACCTTGACTTCCACTGCTGCCATATCGTTTGTCTCCCGCCGGAAGGCGCGTCCTGGTTATGGGGAATCGTGATTACGCGTAGAGCGGGTTCACCTTGTCGGCATTGATGCCGTACTTCTTGATCGCCTCGGCCACCTTGGCGGCCGGCAGCACGCCGTCCTCGGCCAGGGCCTTGAGCGCGGCGACGACGATGTAGTGGCGGTTGACCTCGAAGTGCTCGCGCAGCTTGCTGCGGAAGTCGCTGCGGCCGAAGCCGTCGGTGCCCAGCACCTTGTAGTTGCGGCCCTTGGGGATGAAGGGGCGGATCTGCTCGGCGTAGGCCTTCATGTAGTCGGTCGACGCGACCACCGGGCCCGTGCTGCCGCCGAGCTGCTGCGCCACGAAGGGCACGCGCGCTTCCTCGGTCGGGTGCAGCAGGTTCCAGCGGTCGGCGTCCTGGCCGTCGCGCGTCAGCTCGTTGAAGCTCGGGCAGCTCCAGACGCCGGCGCTCACGCCCCAGTCCTTCTCGAGCAGTTCCTGCGCCGCGAAGCTCTCGCGCAGGATGGTGCCGGAGCCCAGCAGTTGCACCGTGGGGGCTTCCTTGCCCTTGGCGGCCTTGACCGCCGGCGCCTGCCGGCACAGGTACATGCCCTTGATGATCTGTTCCTCGGTGCCGGGCTGCAGGCCGGGCATCGGGTAGTTCTCGTTGAGCAGAGTGATGTAGTAGTAGACGTTGTCCTGCTTCTCGACCATGCGCTTCAAGCCATGGTGCAGGATCACGCCGACTTCGTGCGCGAAGGTCGGGTCGTAGCTGACGCAGTTCGGGATGGTGTTGGCCAGGATGTGGCTGTGGCCGTCCTCGTGCTGCAGGCCTTCGCCGTTCAGCGTGGTGCGCCCCGAGGTGCCGCCGAGCAGGAAGCCGCGCGCCTGCATGTCGCCGGCCGCCCAGGCCAGGTCTCCGATGCGCTGGAAGCCGAACATCGAGTAGTACACGTAGAACGGCACCATGATGCGGTTGTTCGTGCTGTACGACGTGGCCGCCGCGATCCAGCTCGACATGCCGCCGGCCTCGTTGATGCCTTCCTGCAGGATCTGGCCGGCCTTGTCTTCCTTGTAGTACATGACCTGGTCCTTGTCGACCGGGGTGTACTGCTGACCGTGCGGGTTGTAGATGCCGACCTGGCGGAACAGGCCTTCCATGCCGAAGGTGCGCGCCTCGTCCACGAGGATCGGCACCACGCGCGGGCCCAGGGCCTGGTCGCGCAGCAGCTGCGTGAGGAAGCGCACGTAGGCCTGCGTGGTCGAGATCTCGCGGCCTTCGGCCGTAGGCTCGAGCACCGCCTTGAAGGTCTCGAGCGCGGGTACGGTGAAGCTCTCCTCGGCCTTCACGCGGCGGTGCGGCAGGTAGCCCCCCAGCGCCTTGCGGCGCTCGTGCAGGTACTTCATTTCCGGCGTGTCGTCGGCCGGCTTGTAGAACGGCAGCTCGGCGATCTGGCTGTCGGGGATCGGGATGTTGAAGCGATCGCGGAAGGCGCGGATGTCGTCGTCGTTGAGCTTCTTGGTCTGGTGGACCGTGTTCTTGCCCTCGCCGATCTTGCCCATGCCGAAGCCCTTGACGGTCTTGACGAGCAGCACGGTGGGCTGGCCCTGGTGGTTCTGCGCCGCGTGGAAGGCCGCGTAGACCTTCTGCGAGTCGTGGCCGCCGCGCTGCAGGTTCCAGACCTCGTCGTCGCTCAGGTGCTCGACCATCTTCAGGGTGCGCGGATCGCGGCCGAAGAAGTTCTTGCGCACGTAGGCGCCGTCGTTGGCCTTGAACGACTGGTAGTCGCCGTCGTTGCACTCCATCATGATCTTGCGCAGCGCGCCGTCATGGTCCTTCTCGAGCAGCGCGTCCCAGCCCTTGCCCCAGATCAGCTTGACCACGTTCCAGTTGGCGCCGCGGAACTCGCCCTCGAGCTCCTGGATGATCTTGCCGTTGCCGCGCACCGGGCCGTCGAGGCGCTGCAGGTTGCAGTTGATGACGAAGATCAGGTTGTCGAGGTTCTCGCGCGCCGCCAGGCCGATGGCGCCCAGCGATTCGACCTCGTCCATCTCGCCGTCGCCGCAGAACACCCAAACCTTGCGGTTCTCGGTGTTGGCGATGCCGCGGGCATGCAGGTACTTGAGGAAGCGCGCCTGGTAGATCGCCATCAGCGGGCCCAGGCCCATCGAGACCGTCGGGAACTGCCAGAACTCGGGCATCAGCTTGGGATGCGGATAGCTCGACAGGCCCTTGCCGTCGACTTCCTGGCGGAAGTTGAGCAGCTGCTCCTCGGTCAGGCGGCCTTCGAGGTAGGCGCGGGCGTAGATGCCGGGCGAGACGTGGCCCTGGATGTAGAGCAGGTCGCCGCCGTGGTTCTCGCTCTCGGCGTGCCAGAAGTGGTTGAAGCCGGCGCCGAACATGCTGGCCAGCGAGGCGAAGGAGCCGATGTGGCCGCCGAGGTCGCCGCCTTCGGGCGGGTGGTGGCGGTTGGCCTTGACCACCATCGCCATCGCGTTCCAGCGCATGTAGGCGCGCAGGCGCTGTTCGATCTCGAGGTTGCCGGGGCTGCGCGCTTCCTGCGAGGGTTCGATGGTGTTGACGTAGCCCGTGTTGGCCGAGAACGGCATGTCGACCGTGTTCTGGCGGGCGTGCTCCAGGAGCTGTTCGAGCAGGAAGTGCGCACGCTCGGGGCCCTCGCTCTGGATCACGGCGGACAAGGCGTCCATCCACTCGCGCGTTTCCTGGGAATCCGCGTCGTTCGCGGCCGGGCCGAAGTGCTTCTCGGGATTTGCCGACATGCTTGTCTCTCCTTTTGGGGCTGTGGGCGTAATTTAGGCGCTCTGCGTGTGAGCGCGCGGAGTGTCGCACAGAAATACTGCGATTTCAAATAGTGCGTATAGATTTCTTAATGTGACATTTTGACGATTTTCAACTGCCCCTAGACCGTGCCGGGACCAGTGCCACCGTCGATAACCCGGGCCTTGGGAAGCTCGCCACCTAATAAACTCCCCCAATGCCTTTTTCCTCTCCGCTGGCCGTGGCCCGCAGTGCCGTCAACGCCTCGCCGCTGTCGTGGTGGCGCCGCTGGTGGCGCCGCCAGACCCCGGTGCTGCAGGACGCCGTCGCGATGCTGGCCCCGATGGCCGCCGTGCTGCTGTTCCTCGCGGCGATCGTCACCGCCTTCTGGTATCTGCGCACCGAGGAGGTCGAGCGCGAGCAGGAGTCGGTGCGCCGCGACGTCGAGTACGCCCAGCAGCGCATGCGGCTGCGGCTGCTGGAGCGCCAGGAGCAGCTGATGCGCATCGCGCGCGATGCCTCCAACCGCGAGATCGACCCGATCGAGTTCACCAGCCGCGCCGAATCGCTGGTGAGCCAGTTCCCCGAGCTGCAGACCATCACCTGGATCGACGACCGCCGCCGCTTCAAGGCCGGCTATGCCGCGCCCCAGCGTGCATCCCGCGCAGCAGCACCTGATCGGCGACGTGCTGCGCCCCGGCGACATCGAGAGCAACTACGCGCTGGCGCGCGAGCTGCGCCAGCCGGTGTTCTCCCAGCCCGCGGCCGGCGGCGATCCGCCGGCCATGCTGCAGCTGCACATCCCGCTGTTCGACCAGGGCCTGTTCGCGGGCGTGGTGCTCGGCGAGTTCTCGGTCGACGGCCTGCTGCGCTACGGCATGCCGTCCGAGGTGCAGGCGCGCTATGCGGTGTCGCTGCTCGACGCCAAGGGCAAGGTGATCGCGGGCAACACCGCCAACCTGCGCGAGACCGGCGCGCGCCTCTTGCCCTGGAGCGAACGCACCAACGAATACGAAGTGCCCGTCTCGCCCGTGGGCAACGCGCTGGTGCTGCGCGCCCAGGCCTACCGCACCTCGCAGGGCGTGGTCGGCAACGGGCTGTTCTGGCTGGTCTGCGCGCTCAGCGTGCTCACCAGCTGGATGCTGATCGGCACCTGGCGCCACACGCGCCGCAGGCTGCAGGCGCAGCAGCGGCTGGTGGCCGAGACCAACTTCCGCCGCGCGATGGAGAACTCGATGCTGACCGGCATGCGGGTGCTCGACCTGCAGGGCCGCATCACCTACGTCAATGCCGCCTTCTGCGCGATGACCGGCTGGGCCGAAGAGGAGCTGGTCGGCCAGACGCCGCCCTTCCCCTACTGGCTCGAATCCGACCGCGAGGTCATGAACGAGCGGCTCGAGGAGGAACTGCACGGCCGCGCCCTGCCCGGCGGCTTCCAGGTGCGGGTGAAGCGCAAGAACGGCAGTGTGTTCGACGCGCGGCTGTACGTGTCGCCGCTGATCGACGCGCGCGGCCACCAGACCGGCTGGATGACCTCGATGACCGACATCACCGAGCCCACGCGCATCCGCGAGCAGCTGTCGGCTTCCTACGAGCGCTTCACCACCGTGCTCGAGGCGCTCGATGCCGCGGTGTCGGTGGCGCCGATCGGCAGCGAGGAGCTGCTGTTCGCCAACAAGCTCTACCGCCTGTGGTTCGGCTCCGACACCGTCGGCCACCTGGGCATGGTGGCGCAGGCCGGCGTGCCGGCCTCGAACGCGCACGACGAAGGCCTGGACGACGTCGACCCCTACGCCGGCCTGCCGATCGACACGCTGACCGCCGCGCAGGCGGCCAACAACGAGATCTTCGTGCCCGAGCTCGGCAAGTGGCTCGAGGTGCGCTCGCGCTACCTGACCTGGGTCGACGGCCGCCTGGCGCAGCTGGTGATCGCCACCGACATCACGCCGCGCCGCGATGCCGAGGAACAGGCGGCCGCGCAGGCCGACCGCGCGCAATCGGCGAGCCGGCTCATCACCATGGGCGAGATGGCCTCGAGCGTGGCGCACGAGCTGAACCAGCCGCTGACGGCGATCAGCAACTACTGCAACGGGATGATGTCGCGCATCAAGAGCCAGTCGATCGACAACGACGCGCTGCTGGCCGCGCTCGAGAAGACCTCGAAGCAGGCCCAGCGCGCGGGCCAGATCATCCAGCGCATCCGTTCCTTCGTGAAGCGCAGCGAACCCAACCGCACGCCGGCCGACGTGGCGACCATGGTCAGCGAGGCGGTCGAGCTGGCCGGCATCGAGCTGCGCCGGCGCAACGTGCGCCTGAACCACTACGTGGCGGCGCGGCTGCCGATGGTGCGCGTCGACCCGATCCTGATTGAGCAGGTGATGGTCAACCTGCTGAAGAACGCGGCCGAGTCGATCGACCTCGCCGAGCGCCCGCTGGCGCGGCGCAGCGTCGAACTGCGCGTGCTGCCGAAGGTGATCGAGGGCCACAACGCGATCGAGTTCTCGGTGCAGGACACCGGCAAGGGCCTCGCGCCCGAGGTCATGGACCGGCTCTACGAGGCCTTCTTCTCGACCAAGCCCGAGGGCATGGGCATCGGGCTGAACCTGTGCCGCACCATCGTCGAGTCGCACCGCGGCCGGATGCAGGCGGAGAACATCTACAATGGCCCGGATGTGATCGGATGCCGTTTCTCCTTCTGGATTCCGGTGTTGGACGCTATCAGTTCCCTAGCAAGTGACGAGGTAAAGGTACCTGCATGAGTTTGATTCCGAAAAAGGGCACTGTGTATGTCGTCGATGACGACGAAGCGGTACGCGATTCGCTCCAATGGCTGCTCGAAGGCAAGGACTACCGGGTCCGCTGTTTCGATTCCGCCGAGTCCTTCCTCTCCCGCTACGACCCCCGCGAGGTGGCCTGCCTGATCGTCGACATCCGCATGGGTGGCATGACGGGTCTGGAGCTGCAGGACCGGTTGATAGAGCGCCGCTCGCCGCTGCCGATCGTGGTCATCACCGGCCACGGAGACGTGCCGATGGCCGTCGACAGCATGAAGAAGGGCGCGATGGATTTCATCCAGAAGCCCTTCAACGACGAGGAACTCGTCGCGCTGGTCGAGCGCATGCTCGAACACGCGCGCGGCGCCTTCACGCAGCACCAGCAGTCGGCCAGCCGCGATGCGCTGCTGTCCAAGCTCACGGGCCGCGAGGCGCAGGTGCTCGAGCGCATCGTCGCCGGCCGCCTCAACAAGCAGATCGCCGACGACCTCGGCATCAGCATCAAGACCGTCGAGGCGCATCGCGCCAACATCATGGAGAAGCTCAACGCCAACACCGTGGCCGATCTGCTGAAGATCGCGCTCGGACAGGCGGCGCCCGCTGCCAAGGCCTAGAAGCCAGCTATCTGCCTGATAGCGATGCATGACCCCCACGCCTGCGCAAGCGGGCGTTTTTACTTGGAAAATCGAAACCGATGACCGCCCAACTGATCGACGGCAACGCCCTCGCCAAAACCATCCGCGCCGAAGTCGCCGGCCGCACCGCGGCGCTCAAGGCCCGCGGCGTGAACCCGGCCCTTTTCCATCATCCTCGTGGGCGAGGACCCGGCCAGCCAGGTCTATACCAAGCACAAGGTCAACGACAGCACGCAGACCGGCCTCTCGGCCACGCTCGAGACCTATCCGGCCGACCTCAGCGAGGCCGACCTGCTCGCGCGCATCCGCGTGCTCAACGACGACCCGGCGGTGCACGGCATCCTGGTGCAGCTGCCGCTGCCCAAGCACATGGACAGCCAGAAGGTCATCGAGACCATCTCGCCCGCGAAGGACGTCGACGGCTTCCACGTCGCCAGCGCCGGCGCGCTGATGACCGGCGCGCCGGGCTTCTGGCCCTGCACGCCCTTCGGCTGCATGAAGATGCTCGAATCGATCGGCTACGACCTGCGCGGCAAGCACGCGGTGGTGATCGGCCGCAGCAACATCGTCGGCAAGCCGATGGCCATGATGCTGCTGGCCAAGAGCGCCACCGTGACCATCTGCCACAGCGCCACGCAGGACCTGGGCGCCATCACGCGCCAGGCCGACGTGATCGTCGCGGCCGTCGGCAAGCTCAACCTCCTCACGGCCGACATGGTCAAGCCCGGCGCGGTGGTCATCGACGTCGGCATGAACCGCAAGGCCGACGGCAAGCTCGCGGGCGACGTCGACTTCGACGGCGTGAAGGAAGTCGCCGGCTGGATCACCCCGGTGCCCGGCGGCGTCGGCCCGATGACGCGCGCCATGCTGCTCGCCAACACCCTTGAAGCGGCCGAACGCGCCGCCAAGTGAACACCATGGCCACCTCGAACAACCCCCTCCTCGATTTCACCGACCTCCCGCTGTTCGACCGCATCCGGCCCGAACACGTTGCCCCCGCGGTCGACGTGCTGCTCGCCGAAGCCGAGACCGCGCTGCAGACGGTGACGGCACCCGACTTCCCCGCCAGCTGGAGCGCGATCTCCAAGGTGCTCGACGTGGCCTCGGAACGCTTCAGCCGCGCCTGGAGCGCGGTCGGCCATCTCAATGCCGTGGCCGACACGCCCGAGCTGCGCGCCGCCTACAACGAGGCGATGCCGCGCGTCACCGCGTTCTGGACCCGCCTGGGCTCCGACGAGCGCCTGTACGCGAAGTACAAGGCGATCGACGTCGCCACGCTCGATACCGAGCAGCGCCAGGCGCATCGCAACGCGGTGCGCAACTTCGTGCTCGGCGGGGCCGAACTGCAGGGCGAGGCCAAGCAGCGCTTCGCCGAGATCCAGGAACGCCAGGCGGAACTGAGCCAGAAGTTCAGCGAGAACGCGCTCGACGCGACCGATGCCTTCGCCTACTACGCGCAGTTCGGCGAGCTCGAGGGCGTGCCGGAAGACGTGGTCAATGCCGCGCGCGCCGCGGCCGAAGCCGAGGCCAAGGACGGCTACAAGCTCACGCTCAAGATGCCCTGCTACCTGCCGGTGATGCAGTTCGCCAAGAGCAGCGCGCTGCGCGAGACGCTCTACCGCGCCTACGTCACGCGCGCCAGCGAACTCGGCGACCCGGCCTTCGACAACACGGCGCTGATCGGCGAGATCCTCGCGCTGCGCGAGGAAGAGGCCAAGCTGCTGGGCTACCGCAACTTCGGCGAGCTCTCGGTGGTGCCGAAGATGGCCGAGTCGCCCGAGCAGGTGGTGAAGTTCCTGCGCGACCTCGCGGCCAAGGCCCGCCCCTACGGCGAGCGCGACCTCGCCGACCTGCGCGCCTTCGCATCCACGCAACTGGGCCTGGCCGATCCGCAGCCCTGGGACTGGAGCTACATCGGCGAGAAGCTCAAGGAAGCGCGCTATGCCTTCAGCGAGCAGGAGGTCAAGCAGTACTTCCCGGCGCCCAAGGTGATGGCGGGGCTGTTCAAGATCGTCGAAACGCTGTTCGAGGTCTCGATCCGCCGCGACAGCGCGCCGACCTGGCATCCGAGCGTCGAGTTCTACCGCATCGAGCGCGCCGGCCAGAAGGTCGGCCAGTTCTACCTCGACCCCTCCGCGCGCGCCGCCAAGCGCGGCGGCGCCTGGATGGACGACGTGCGCGCCCGCTGGCCGCGGCCCGACGACGGCCGGCTGCAGACGCCGATCGCGCAACTGGTCTGCAATTTCGCCGAGGGCGTGGGCGGCAAGCCGCCGCTGCTCACGCACGACGACGTGACCACCCTGTTCCACGAATTCGGCCACGGCCTGCACCACATGCTCACGCAGGTGAACGAGCGCGACGTGTCGGGCATCAGCGGCGTCGAATGGGATGCGGTCGAGTTGCCGAGCCAGTTCATGGAGAACTTCTGCTGGGAGTGGACGTGCTGAGCCACATGACGGCCCACGTCGACACCGGCGCGCCGCTTCCGCGCGCGCTGTTCGACAAGATGACCGCCGCCAAGAACTTCCAGAGCGGGCTGCAGACGCTGCGCCAGATCGAGTTCTCGCTGTTCGACATGCTGCTGCACACCGAGTACCACGCCGCGGCCGCCAAGCCCGGCGACGTGCTCGCGCTGCTGGCCCAGGTGCGCGCCGAGGTGGCCGTGATGCCCTCGCCGCCCTTCAGCCGCACGCCGAACACCTTCAGCCACATCTTCTCGGGCGGCTATGCGGCCGGCTACTACAGCTACAAGTGGGCCGAGGTGCTGAGCGCCGACGCCTACGCGGCCTTCGAGGAAACCGTGGGCGCCAACGGCGAGCCGAGCATCGAGACCGGCCGCAAGTACCGCCAGGCCATCCTCGAGGCCGGCGGCAGCCGCAGCGCGATGGAGTCGTTCAAGGCCTTCCGCGGCCGCGAACCCCAGCTTGATGCGCTGCTGCGACACCAGGGCATGGCCGAGCCGCAGCCGGCTTGATGCGGCGCGCTGAAGCTTGAGATACTCGGGCCATGCGCCCGATTTACAAATTCTCACCAAGTCGCCTGACCGGTTTCGTCCTCCTGCTCGCCGTCGCGGGCGCGATGGCGCAACCGGTCTACCGGCAGGTCGACAAGAACGGCCGGGTCACCTTCTCGGACCGCGCCCCCACCGCCAGTACCGAACCCGCCGCCAATGCGCAGCCGACGCCCGCCACGGGCGCCAACGCGGGCCTGCCCTACGAGCTGCGCCAGATCGCGCAGCGCTATCCCGTCACGCTCTACAGCGGCGACGAATGCGGCCCCTGCTCGATGGCGCGCACGCTGCTCGTCACACGCGGCATCCCGTTCCAGGAACGCACGGTGAACAGCAACCAAGACGTGGAGGCACTGCAGAAACTCAGCGGCCAGAACTCGCTGCCGCTGTTGACCATCGGCGCGCAGCAGTTGCCCGGCTTCTCCGACACGCAGTGGGGGCAGTACCTCGACGCGGCCGGCTATCCCCGTAGCAACGGCCTGCCGAGCGGCTACCGCCATCCGCCGGCGCAGCCGATGGTCGCGCAGGTCACGCGCGCACCGGCGCCCGCACCCACCGCCCCGCGCGCGGCGCGCCGACGAGCAGCCGCTGCCCGCGGCACCGCCGAGCGGCCCGACGCCGGAAAACCCGGCCGGCATCAAGTTCTGATCAGGCGAAGTCCAGCGTGCGCACGCCTTCGGGCGTGCCCAGCAGGCATACGTTCGCCTTCTGGTGCGCGAACACGCCCACGGTGACCACGCCGGGCCACTGGCTCACCTCGGATTCGAAGGCCAGCGGATCGGCGATCTTCAGACCCGTCACGTCGACGATGTGCTGGCCGTTGTCGGTGACCAGCGGCAGGCCGTCCTTCTCGCGCACCTGGGCCAGGCCGCCCAGCGCCGCGAACTGCCGCATCACGCGGCGCGCCGCCATCGGGATCACCTCGACCGGCAGCGGGAAGGCACCGAGCGTGTCGACCAGCTTCGAGGCATCGGCGATGCAGACGAAGCGGCGCGACTGGGCCGCGACGATCTTCTCGCGCGTGAGCGCGGCACCGCCGCCCTTGACCATGAAGCCGCGGTGATCGATTTCGTCGGCGCCATCGATGTAGACCCCCAGCTCCTCGACCTCGTTGCTGTCGAACACCGGGATGCCCAGCGCCTGCAGGCGCTCGGTGGAGGCGACCGAGCTCGAGACCGCGCCGCGGATCTGGTCCTTGATCGTGGCCAGCGCGTCGATGAACTTGTTGACCGTCGAGCCGGTGCCCACGCCCACGATCTCGCCCTTCACCACGTAGGCCAGGGCGGCGCGGCCCACCTGGGCCTTGAGTTCGTCCTGGGAGATGGGGGTGGCTGCGGCGGAAGAAGAAGGAAGGGGTGCGGTCATCGCGGAGAATCCTGGGCTCATTGAAGCCCCGAATTATCCGACGATGTCCCTGCTGCCCTCCTCGCTCTACGGCCTGGCCCGCCCCTTCCTGTTCGGTTTCGACCCGGAGCATGCCCATGAACTGACGCTCGACGGGCTCGCGCGCACGCAGAACACGCCGCTGGCCTGCGCCTATGCGGCGCCGCGCGTCGACGATCCCGTCACCCTGGCCGGCCTGCGCTTCCCGAACCGTGTCGGCCTCGCCGCCGGTCTCGACAAGAACGCGCGCTGCATCGATGCCTTCGCCACCATGGGCTTCGGCTTCGTCGAGGTCGGCACCGTCACGCCCAAGGGCCAGCCCGGCAATCCGCGCCCGCGCATCTTTCGCCTGCCCGAGCGCCAGGCGCTGATCAACCGGCTCGGCTTCAGACAACGATGGACTCGACGCCTTCCTGGCCAACGTGCAGAAGGCGCGCTTCCGCCGCAACGCAGCCAGCGCCAAGGCGCCGATGCTGCTGGGCCTGAACATCGGCAAGAACGCCGCCACGCCGATCGAGCGCGCGATGGACGACTACATCGCCTGCCTCGATGGCGTGTACCCGCATGCCGACTACGTGACGATCAACATCTCGAGCCCCAACACCGCCAACCTGCGCAGCCTGCAGAGCGACGAGGCGCTCGACGCGCTGCTCGGCGCCGTGGCCGAGCGGCGCGAGACGCTGGCGCGCCAGCCCCTCGGTGGCGCGCCGCGCCGCGTGCCGCTGTTCGTGAAGATCGCGCCCGACCTCGACGAGGCGCAGGTGGCGGTGATCGCCGCCACGCTGCGCCGCCATGGCATGGACGGCGTGATCGCCACCAACACCACGCTGGCGCGCGACGCGGTCGAGGGGCTGCGGCATGCGAAGGAAGCCGGCGGCCTGTCGGGCGCGCCGGTGCGCGAATCGAGCAACCGCGTGATCGCCCAACTGCGCGCCGCCTTGGGCAAGGACTTCCCGATCGTCGGCGTGGGCGGCATCCTCGGTGCGGCCGACGCCAGGGCCAAGATCGCGGCGGGCGCGGACGTGGTGCAAATCTACACCGGCCTGATCTACCGCGGCCCGGCGCTGGTCCATGAAACGGCACAGGCGCTGCAGCGGGATCGCGGCAACGCCTGAGCTTTTTCAGTGGGAAGGCGGGCGAGCGCGGCTCGCCGGCCGTTTCAGCGCATGCGCCAGAGGATCGGCGCGACGAAGGTCGCCCAGCGCAGCAGGCGCTTCGGGCGAACCACCACCAGCGCCGCAGCAACGGCAACGCCCGTGGCCACCGGATGCTCGCGCGCGATGCGCAACGCCGTGGCGGTAGGCGTTTCGTCGGGCGGCGGCGGTGCCGGCCGCTCCTCGTCTGGCGCGGCGGCGGTGCCGCCACCCTGCAAGGTCGCGATGCGCAGGCGCTGGCGCTCGATGCGCTCGATCAGTTCCTCGCGCGTGGCCGGACGGCGCGGCGCCGCCTCGTCCTCTTCGCCGGCCTCGTCGCCAAGCCCCGAAGCGCTCCTGCACCCAGGTCCAGTCGCGCGCCAGTTCCTCGCGGGTCGGCGTGAAGCTGTTCGAGGCACCGCGCAGCTGGGTCCACAGGCCCCAGGCGGCCGCGAGCCACAGCACGATCCAGAGCGCGGCCACCGACCAGGCGGCGGTGGTGCGCTGCGGTGTGTCCCAGAAATGGACCACGACGGCCACCGACAGCAGCGCGACGGCGATCGTCGTCAGGCCCAAGAGCACGATCGCGAGGACCAGCACCAGCTTGAGCCGTTGCTTCTCCTCCTCCCAGGCCATGCGCAGCAGCTGCACACGGTCTTCGGCGGCCATCGCGCCTTCGGCCGCGGCAATGCGCAGCCGGCGCAGGCGCCGGTCCAATCCGAGGAGAGAGAGCAACCTCACCGGCGGCCCTCCGCGGTCATGGCTCGATCAGCGGCGACCAAGCAGCAGGCCCACCAGCACACCGACGGCCAGCGCGCCAGCGGCGATCTGCCAGGGTTCGTCGTGGGCATAGGCGTTGGTGGCCGAGGCGGCTTCGCGAGCCTTCTTGGCGGCGAGGCGGCTCTTCTCGGCGGCGAGCTCGCGAGCGATCGCGAGCTTGGTGTCGATGCGCTGGCGCAGCGCCTTGATGTGGGGAACCGAATCCAGGTCCTTGCTGGCGAGCACGCCACGCACGTCGCTCGCGATGTCCTCGGCTGCCGCCTCGAGATTCTTGGATGCACTCATTGGAAACCTTCCTCCGTGATGACACCGGCAACGCGCCGGCGGCTTCACGCCTACAAATGGCGTGCTGTCATGTTACAGGCTCCATTGCCCACGGAGGACCGCATCCACAAAGAGTTCTGCAAGAGATCGTTCGCGATCGGCTCGGAACTCAGTTCCTCTGTCGCGAGCAGGTCCGCCACGTGGCGGCCGATCGCGAGGCTGCTCGTGAGCCCCGGCGACTCGATGCCGAACAGGTTGACCAGGCCTCGCACGCCATGCGCGCTCGGTCCGTCGATGCGGAAGTCGGCCGCGGGATCGCCGGGGCCCGAGATCTTTCGGCCGCATGCCCGCGTAGCCCGGGATCAGCGCGCCATCGGGCAGCGCGGGCCAGTACTTGCGCACCTCGGCATAGAAGGCCTCGCCGCGCGCGGGGTCCACCACCAGGTCGTCGGGCGAATTCACCCATTGCACGTCGGGTCCGAACTTGGCCTGCCCGCCGAGGTCGATCGTCAGGTGCACGCCGAGGCCGCCGGGCTCGGGCACCGGATAGACCAGCCGACCGAAGGGTGCGCGGCCCGACAGGGTGAAGTAGTTGCCCTTCGCGAACCAGGCAGTGGGCACGGCCTCAGTAGCGAGTCCTCCGAAGTGGCGTGCCAGATCGGGCGCGCTCGACCCGGCCGCGTTGACCACGCTGCGGCAGCGCAACCGCGTGCCGTCCTGCGCGGTCAGCACGATGCCGCCCGCTTCCAGGTCGGCGCGCGTCACGGCCGACTTCAAAGCCAGCATGCCGCCGGCGTTCTCGAGATCGCCGAGCAGGCTCAGCATCAGCGCATGGCTGTCGACGATGCCGGTGCTCGGCGAAACCAGCGCGGCCATGCAGCGCAGTTGCGGTTCGAGCGCGACGGCCTGCGCGGCCGAGATCGTTTCGAGGTCGTCGACGCCGTTGGCCGCGGCCTTGAGACGGATCGCCTCGAGCTGCACCACCTGCTCGGCGGAAGTCGCGACGATCAATTTGCCGCAGCGCCGGTGCGGCACGCCGCGCGCCTCGGCATACGCGTAGAGCAATTGCTTGCCTTCGACACAGAGCTTCGCTTTCAACGAGCCTTGCGGGTAGTAGATCCCCGCATGGATGACTTCGCTGTTGCGCGAACTCGTGCCGGTGCCGATGGCGCCTTCGGCCTCGAGCACCATCACTTCACGGCCCGCGAGCGCGAGTGCGCGCGCCACGGCCAGACCCACCACACCACCGCCGATGACGGCGCAATCGAGATCGTCCATGCGGCGAGCTTAGCGCGAGCGCCGCGCCCGTGAAGATCAGGTCGCAGTCGGTGGCGGCTCGGGATCGGTGGGCTCGTCGGCGCCTTGTTCGGCCCCTCGTCGGGCTCCACGGGCAGGCCCGGCGTGGGCGTGATCGGTGTCGGAAGATCGGGTGCGGTCGCCATGATCTGTTCTCCTGGGTTGAAGTCGTGCCTCGGTTCTAGGCGCGAAGGCCCGCACCACCAGCAGCACACGACGGCACCTGTCGTCGGCGCGCACCGACACGCGAACGGCAATGCCGTCGGGCCGATGCACCGACGGAGAAGAAAAAATGGAACCTGGAAATTGGTGGGCGGTGGAGGCTTCGAACCTCCGACCCCAGCAGTGTGAATGCTGTGCTCTACCCCTGAGCTAACCGCCCCTGACGCCTCTGCCCGATCTCTTCGATGGGCTTCAGCGCCTGGATGAATCGCGTTCTGCGAAGCCTTAGATTATGCCACAGCTTTTCAAGCGTTTTGGCGAAAGAGCGTGCGACCGTTGCTCGATTTGTCGAGTTGGGACAACACGGCGTCGTGCTCGGCGAGTTCGTGCTCGGTCGCGACCAGCACCGGCAGCTCGATGCGGCTCAAGTCGATGGCGATCACCGTGGTACCGACTTCGGGCTCGGCGGTGGCCACGTCGATCAACAGCGCGTCCTGGCCGCGCGTGAGATTGATGTAGACGTCGGCCAGCAACTGGGCGTCGAGCTTGGCGCCGTGGAAGGTCCGGTTCGAGCGGTCGACACCGAAGCGGTCGCACAGCGCGTCGAGCGAGTTGCGCTTGCCCGGGTACACCTGCTTGGCCATGGCCAGCGTGTCGGTCACCTCGCTCACGAAGGTCTTGAGCGGCGGCAGGCCGGCGCGCTCGAATTCCTTGTTGAGGAAGCCCACGTCGAAGGCCGCGTTGTGGATGATCAGTTCGGCGCCGCGCAGGTACTCGACGATGTCATTGGCCAGGGTGGCGAACTTCGGCTTGTCGCGCAGGAAGTCGGTCGTCAGGCCGTGCACCTTGAGCGCATCCTCGTGGCTCTCGCGCTCGGGGTTGAAGTAGATGTGCAGGTCGTTGCCGGTGAGCTTGCGGTTGAACAGCTCCACGCAACCGAGCTCGATGACACGGTCGCCGTTCTCGGCCGACAGACCGGTGGTTTCCGTATCGAGAACGATCAGACGACTCATCAGTGGTTTTCCTTCGCGTGGTTGATCGAGTACTTCGGAATCTCGATCGTCACATTCTCCTGCGCCAGGATCGCCTGGCAACTCAGGCGCGATTGCGGCTCCAGGCCCCAGGCGCGGTCGAGCAGGTCTTCCTCGCCCTCCTCGGCCTCGTTGAGTGAACCGCCGCCCACGCGCACGATCACGTGGCAGGTGGTGCAGGCGCAGCTCATCTCGCAGGCGTGCTCGATGTTGATGTCGTTGTCGAGCAGGGCTTCGCAGATCGAGGTGCCCGCGGGCGCGGTGATCTCGGCGCCCTGCGGGCAGTATTCGGGATGCGGATAAATCTTGATCGTGGGCATGCAGCGCCTGCGTTGTCGTTCTGTGCGGTGTTCTGTCTTAGAGCGATTCGACCTTGCGCCCCGAGAGCGCGCGGGCGATGCCGGCATTCATGCGCTGCGCGGCGAAGGGTTCGGTGATCTCGGCCAGCGCCTTGGTCGCGGCCTCGATCGCGGCCGCGTCGCTGCCCTGGGCACCCAGGCGCAGCGCGTCCATCGACGCATCGATGGCCGCGCGCTCCTCGGCGTCGAGCAGGTCGCCGTCGGCATCGAGCGCGCTCTTCGTCGCGAGCAGCATGCGCTCGGCATCGACGCGGGCCTCGACCAGCGCGCGCGCCTGCATGTCCTGCTGCGCCGTCGAGAAGCTCTCCTGCAGCATGGTTGCGATCTGGTCGTCCGAAAGTCCGTAGGAAGGCTTGACGGTGACGCTGGCTTCCACGCCGCTGGCCTGCTCCTTGGCGCTCACGCTCAGCAGGCCGTCGGCATCGACCGTGAAGGTCACGCGGATGCGCGCGGCGCCTGCGGTCATCGGCGGAATGCCGCGCAAGGTGAAGCGCGCGAGGCTGCGGCAATCGGCCACCAGGTCGCGCTCGCCCTGCACCACGTGCAGCGCCAGCGCGGTCTGGCCGTCCTGGTAGGTGGTGAAGTCCTGCGCCATCGCGGTCGGGATGGTCTGGTTGCGCGGCACGATGCGCTCGACCAGCCCGCCCATGGTCTCGAGGCCCAGCGACAGCGGAATCACGTCGAGCAGCAGCAGTTCGCCCGCGCCGTTGTTGCCGGCCAGCTGATTCGCCTGGATCGCGGCGCCGAGCGCGACGACCTCGTCGGGGTTCAGGTTGACCAGCGGCTCGCGGCCGAAGAATTCGGCAACCGCCTCGCGGACCTGCGGCATGCGCGTCGATCCGCCCACCAGCACGATGCCCTGCAGGTCGTCGGCCTTGAGCCTGGCATCGCGCAGCGCCTTGCGCACGGCGGCCAGGGTGCGGTCGGTGAGCGCCTTGGTCGCCGCGTCGAACTGCGCGCGCTGCAGAGCGAAGCGAATCGGCTGGCCGCCCACGTCGGCGGCGAAGGTCACGGTGTCGGCATCGGTCAGCGCTTCCTTGGCGGCACGCGCCGCCACGAGCACCGCAGCCTTGTCGGTTTCGCTCGCGGTGTGAACACCGCTTTGCGCCAGCACGAAATCGGCCAGCGCATGGTCGTAGTCGTCGCCGCCGAGCGCCGAGTCGCCGCCGGTCGCGATGACCTCGAACACGCCCTGCGTGAGCCGCAGGATGGAGATGTCGAAGGTGCCGCCGCCGAGGTCGTAGACCGCGTAGACGCCCTCGCTCGCGTTGTCGAGGCCGTAGGCGATGGCGGCCGCGGTGGGCTCGCTGATCAGCCGCAGCACGTTGAGGCCGGCCAGCTGCGCCGCGTCCTTCGTGGCCTGGCGCTGGCCCTCGTCGAAGTAGGCCGGCACGGTGATGACCGCGCCGTAGAGCTCGTCGTCGAAGGTGTCCTCGGCGCGGTAGCGCAGCGTCGCGAGGATCTCGGCGCTGATCTCGACCGGCGACTTGTCGCCCGCTGCGGTGTGCACCTGCACCATGCCGCCGTCGCCACCGCCGATGGCATAGGACATCGCTTCGCGGTGGGTCACGTCGGCCAGCCCGCGGCCCATGAGCCGCTTGACCGAGGTGATGGTGTTCGAGGGGTCCTGTGCGCGCGCGGCGACCGCGTCGAAACCGATCTGGCGGCGCTCCTTGTCGAGGTAGCGCACCACCGAGGGCAGCAGCACGCGGCCCTGGTCGTCGGGCAGGCATTCGGCCACGCCGTTGCGCACCGAGGCCACCAGCGAATGCGTGGTGCCGAGGTCGATGCCGACGGCGATGCGGCGCTGATGCGGATCCGGGGCCTGGCCGGGTTCGGAAATCTGAAGAAGAGCCATAGGGCTTTATTGTCCCAACTGATCCGATTTGGCTTCGACGTCGTGGCCGAAGCGCTCAATGAACATGAGGGCTCTCACCTGCTGCGCAGCGGCGGGGTAATCGCCCTTCTCGTCGATCAGCCAGTCGAGCGACGAGAGCGCGCGGGCACGGCCCGCGTCGACCTCGGCTTGCAGCTTGTCGAGCGCGGCGATGTCCTCGACCTCGTCGAGCGCCTCGCGCCACTCCATCTGCTGCATCAGGAAGTCGGACGGCATCGCCGTGTTGTTCTCGGCATTGACCGGAGCGCCGTGCAGCTCGCAGAGGTAGCTCGCGCGCCGCACCGGATCCTTGAGCCGCTGGTAGCGCCTCGTTGATGCGCACCGACCATTGCATGGCCACGCGCTGCGCCGCCGCGCCCTGCGCGGCGAAGCGGTCGGGATGGGCTTCGCGCTGCAGCTCTTTCCAGCGCGCGTCCAGCGCCGCGCGGTCCTGCGCGAAAGTCGCGGGGACGGCGAACAGCTCGAAGTCGGTGTCGTTCAGGTTCATGGCAAGAAAAAACCGCCAGCACATGACATGGTGGCGGCTGTTGTCGCGGTCAGCGACTGCGCATCAGATGCGGAAGCTTTCCCCGCAACCGCAGCGGTCGCGTTCGTTCGGGTTGTTGAACTTGAAGCCCTCGTTGAGGCCCTCGCGCACGAAGTCCAGCTGCGTGCCGTCGATGTAGGCCAGGCTCTTCGGGTCCACCAGCACCTTCACGCCTTGGTCCTCGAACACCACGTCTTCGGGCGTCAGCTCGTCCACGTACTCGAGCTTGTAGGCCAGGCCCGAGCAGCCCGTGGTCTTCACGCCCAGCCGCACGCCCACGCCCTTGCCTCGCTTGCCGAGGTAGCGATTCACATGGCGCGCGGCGGCTTCTGTCAGCGTGACGGCCATCTCAGTGCACTGCCGCGGCTTCGGCGCTCTTCGCGCCGTGCTTGGCCTTGTAGTCGCTCACGGCCGCCTTGATCGCGTCCTCGGCGAGGATCGAGCAGTGGATCTTGACCGGGGGCAGCGCCGAGTTCCTCGGCGATCTGCGCGTTCTTGAGCGCGGCGGCTTCGTCGAGCGTCTTGCCCTTGACCCATTCGGTCACGAGCGACGACGAGGCGATCGCCGAGCCGCAGCCGTAGGTCTTGAAGCGCGCGTCTTCGATCACGCCGGTTTCGGGGTTGACCTTGATCTGCAGCTTCATCACGTCGCCGCAGGCCGGCGCGCCGACCATGCCGGTGCCGACCGAATCGTCGCCCTTTTCGAAGGAGCCGACGTTGCGCGGGTTTTCGTAGTGGTCGATGACCTTGGAAGAATATGCCATGGTGTACCTCTCAAACTGTGTTCAAACGTGGAGCTTCGGAGCGGTCTCGCGTCACTGCCTCAGTGCGCCGACCACTGGATCGTGCTGATGTCGACGCCGTCCTGGAACATTTCCCACAGGGGGCTCAATTCGCGCAGCTTGGCCACGTTGTGCTTGATGGTCGAGACGGCGTAGTCGATCTCTTCCTCGGTCGTGAAACGGCCGATGGTCATGCGCAGGCTGCTGTGGGCCAGTTCGTCGCTGCGGCCCAGGGCGCGCAGCACGTAGCTGGGCTCGAGGCTGGCCGAGGTGCAGGCCGAACCCGACGACACCGCCAGGCCCTTGATGCCCATGATCAGCGACTCGCCCTCGACGTAATTGAAGCTCATGTTCAGGTTGTGCGGCACGCGGTGCTCGAGGTCGCCGTTGATGAAGACCTGTTCCACGTCCTTCAGGCCGTCGAGCAGGCGCTTCTGCAGCCGCGCGGCCTTGGCGATGTCTTCCTTCATCTCGACCCTGGCGATGCGGAAGGCCTCGCCCATGCCCACGATCTGGTGCGTGGGCAGCGTGCCCGAACGCATGCCGCGCTCGTGGCCGCCACCATGCATCTGGGCCTCGAGCCGCACGCGCGGCTTGCGGCGCACGTACAGCGCGCCGATGCCCTTGGGGCCGTAGGTCTTGTGCGACGCCAGGCTCATCAGGTCGATCGGCAGCTTGGCGATGTCGATCTCGACCTTGCCGGTGGCCTGCGCGGCGTCGACGTGGAAGATCACGCCCTTCTCGCGGCAGATGTTGCCGAGCGCCACCACGTCCTGCACCACGCCGATCTCGTTGTTCACGAACATCACGCTCGCGAGGATCGTGTCGGGGCGGATCGCGGCCTTGAATTTCTCGAGGTCGAGCAGGCCGTCTTCCTGCACGTCGAGGTAGGTGACCTCGAAGCCCTGGCGCTCGAGTTCGCGCATGGTGTCGAGCACGGCCTTGTGCTCGGTCTTCACCGTGATCAGGTGCTTGCCCTTGCCCTTGTAGAACTGCGCCGCGCCCTTGAGCGCGAGGTTGTTCGACTCGGTGGCGCCGAGGTCCACACGATCTCGCGCGGATCGGCACCGATCAGCTCGGCCACGTAGCCACGGGCCTTCTCGACCGCTTCTTCCGCTTCCCAGCCCCAGGCGTGGCTGCGCGACGCCGGGTTGCCGAAGTGCTCACGCAACCAGGGAATCATGGCGTCGACCACGCGCGGGTCGACCGGCGTGGTGGCGCCGTAGTCGAGATAGATCGGGAAATGAGGAGTTACGTCCATGGCTGGCTCGTGCTGGCGTGGGGGTTGTTCTTGGTCGCTGTTCGTTCACTGGCGGCGCCCGGCGTGGGCGCCGCGTCGGTCTCGTCTCGAAGCGTCTGCGTCGCGGTCCTCAGGACTTGGCGAACACGTTGCCGAGGGCAAACACCGAATTCGGTGCGTTGACGCGGATCGGCTTGACCACCGGCTGCGCGGAAATGGCGCGCTTGACGACGGGCTTGTTCTCGATCTGCACGCCCTTGGCGATCTGGTCGTCGACCAGCTTCTGCAGGGTGACCGAATCGAGGAACTCGACCATGCGCTGGTTCAGCGAGGCCCAGAGTTCGTGGGTCATGCAGCGGCCCTGTTCGCCGAGGCAGTTTTCCTTGCCGCCGCACTGGGTGGCGTCGATCGGTTCGTCGACCGACACGATGATGTCGGCCACGGTGATGTCGGCGGCCTTGCGGCCCAGGCTGTAGCCACCGCCCGGACCCCGGGTGGATTCGACGAGTTCGTGACGGCGCAGCTTGCCGAAAAGTTGCTCGAGGTACGACAGCGAGATCTGCTGCCGCTGGCTGATCGCGGCCAGCGTGACCGGACCGGTGTTCTGGCGCAGCGCCAGATCGATCATGGCTGTGACCGCAAAACGGCCTTTGGTAGTGAGACGCATCGCAAGCTCCTTTTAGCGCTTACCGTTGAAATGACACCGTTGCCCGGGAGCCACGGTGATCTCGTCTCCGCCCTGCCCGACTCTTGACACTGGTGAGCCAGTGGGTGTGAGTCGGTCCTTCATCGCGAAGTTTCTTTTTTGTTGAGTGTTTCGCTCAAGTATATCAGAAGGCCCCGAACTTTGCTCGGGTAAACCCGATTCCGGGCGATCGGGGGCGCGGCTACCGAAGGCCTTCGGCCTACTTGGCCGGCGTCACGGCGATGTTGTCGCCGCCCGCGGCACCGAAGGCCTGCTCGCGCAGCAGCGCCAACTGGTCGCGCACCCGCGCCGCCTTCTCGAACTCGAGGTTGCGCGCGTGCTCGAGCATCTGCTTCTCGAGCCGCTTGATCTCGCGCGCGATGTCCTTCTCGCTCATGTCCTCGACCTTGGCGCGTTCCAGGTCCAGCTTGGCCATTTCCTTGCCGGTCTTCTCGCTGTAGACGCCGTCGATCAGGTCGCGCACCTGCTTCACGATGCTGCGCGGCGTGATGCCGTTGGCTTCGTTGTGGGCGACCTGGCGCGCGCGCCGACGCTCGGTCTCGCCGATGGCGCGCTTCATCGATTCGGTCATCCGGTCGGCATACAGGATGGCCTTGCCGTTCAGGTTGCGCGCCGCCCGGCCGATGGTCTGGATCAGCGAGCGCTCGGCGCGCAGGAAGCCTTCCTTGTCGGCATCGAGGATCGCCACCAGCGAGACCTCGGGAATGTCCAGCCCCTCGCGCAGCAGGTTGATGCCCACCAGCACGTCGAAGGCGCCCAGGCGCAGGTCGCGCAGGATCTCCACCCGCTCTACCGTGTCGACGTCGCTGTGCAGGTAGCGCACCTTCACGCCGTTGTCGCCCAGGTAGTCGGTGAGCTGCTCGGCCATGCGCTTGGTCAGGGTGGTGATCAGCACGCGCTCGTTCTTCTCGACGCGCACGTGGATCTCCTGCAGCACATCGTCGACCTGGTGGGTGGCCGGCCGGACCTCCACCTCGGGATCGATCAGACCCGTGGGCCGCACCAGCTGCTCGACCACCTGGCCGGCGTGCTGCTTCTCGTAGTCGGCCGGCGTGGCCGACACGAAGATGCACTGGCGCATGCGCTTCTCGAATTCCTCGAGCTTGAGCGGCCGGTTGTCGAGCGCGCTCGGCAGCCGGAAGCCGTACTCGACCAGCGTGGTCTTGCGCGCCCGGTCGCCGTTGTACATGCCGCCGAGCTGGCCGATCATCTGATGGCTCTCGTCGAGGAACATCAGGGCGTCCTTCGGCAGGTAGTCGGTCAGCGTGGGCGGCGGGTCGCCGGGCGCCGCGCCCGAGAGGTGGCGCGTGTAGTTCTCGATGCCCTTGCAGTGGCCGATCTCGGCCAGCATCTCGAGGTCGAAGCGGGTGCGCTGCTCGAGGCGCTGGGCCTCCACCAGCTTGCCCGCGGCCACGAGTTCCTTGAGCCTTTCGTCGAGCTCGATCTTGATGGTTTCCACCGCCGCCAGCACCTTGTCGCGCGGCGTCACGTAGTGGCTCGAGGGGTAGACCGTGAAGCGCGGCACCTTCTGGCGGATGCGCCCGGTCAGCGGGTCGAACAGCTGCAGCGACTCGATCTCGTCGTCGAACAGCTCGAAGCGGATGGCAAGCTCGCTGTGTTCGGCCGGGAACACGTCGATGGTGTCGCCGCGCACGCGGAAGGTGCCGCGCGCGAAGTCCTGCTCGTTGCGCGTGTACTGCATGCGGATCAGCTGGGCGATCAGGTCGCGCTGGCCGACCTTGTCGCCCACGCGCGCGATCAGCCGCATCTCCATGTAGTCCTCGGGCGTGCCGATGCCGTAGATCGCGCTCACGGTGGCCACGATCACGGTGTCGCGCCGCTCCAGCACGCTCTTGGTGGCCGACAGCCGCATCTGCTCGATGTGCTCGTTGATCGAGGAGTCCTTCTCGATGAACAGGTCGCGCTGCCGGCACGTAGGCCTCGGGCTGGTAGTAGTCGTAATAGCTGACGAAGTACTCGACGGCGTTCTTCGGGAAGAACTCGCGGAATTCGCTGTAGAGCTGCGCCGCCAGGGTCTTGTTGGGCGCGAACACGATGGCCGGGCGCCCGGTGCGGGCGATCACGTTGGCCATGGTGAAGGTCTTGCCCGAGCCGGTCACGCCCAGCAGGGTCTGGAACACCTCGCCGTCGCTCACGCCCTCGACCAGTTGGTCGATGGCCTTCGGCTGGTCGCCGGCCGGCGGATAGGGCTGGTACAGCTCGAAAGGCGAGCCCGGGAAGCTGATGAATTCGCCCTGGGGAGCCGGCCCCACGGGGTCGGCGTTGTTCGAGTCTGCTATGGCTTCGTTGGTCTCTGGCATGGCTGTACCCGTCAGGTGGCGTGGCGCCGGTAAAATTCAAGGCAACCGCAAAGCTTATAGCCTCGAGCGGTTGCCAGCGAAGCTTTCATCCCAAAGGACCTTTCCATGTCTATGTTCACCGCGGTCGAGATGGCACCGCGCGATCCGATCCTCGGCCTCAACGAGCAATTTGCCGCCGACACCAACCCCAACAAGGTCAATCTCGGCGTCGGCGTCTACTACGATGACAACGGCAGCTGCCCCTGCTGCAGTGCGTGCAGGCGGCCGAGCAGAACATGATGAAAGCGCCCACGGCGCGTGGTTATCTGCCCATCGACGGCATCGCTGCGTACGACAACGCCGTGAAGGTGCTGGTCTTCGGCGCCGACAGCGAACCCGTCACCTCGGGCCGCGTCGCCACGATCCAGGCCATCGGCGGCACCGGCGGCCTCAAGGTCGGCGCCGACTTCCTCAAGAAGCTCAACCCCGCCGCCAAGGTGCTGATCAGCGACCCGAGCTGGGAAAACCACCGCGCGCTGTTCACCAACGCCGGCTTCGAGGTCGAGAGCTACCCTACTACGACGCCGCCAAGCGAGGCATCGACTTCGACGGCATGCTGGCCGCGCTCAACGCCGCTCCGGCCGGCACCGTGGTCGTGCTGCACGCCTGCTGCCACAACCCGACCGGCTACGACATCACGCCCGCGCAGTGGGACCAGGTCGTCGCCGCCGTCAAGGCCAAGGGCCTGGTGCCCTTCCTCGACATGGCCTACCAGGGCTTCGGCTACGGCCTGCAGGAAGATGGCGCGGCCGTCGCCAAGTTCGTCGCGGCCGGCCTGACCTTCTTCGTCTCGACCTCGTTCTCCAAGAGCTTCAGCCTCTACGGCGAGCGCGTTGGCGCCCTGTCCGTGCTGTGCGAGAACAAGGAAGAAGCCGCGCGCGTGCTGTCGCAGCTGAAGATCGCCATCCGCACCAACTACAGCAACCCGCCCACGCACGGCGGCGCCGTGGTGGCCGCGGTGCTCGGCAACCCCGAGCTGCGCGCCCTGTGGGAGAAGGAACTGGGCGAGATGCGCGTGCGCATCAAGGCCATGCGCCAGAAGCTGGTCGACGGCCTCAAGGCCGCCGGCGTGAAGGAAGACATGAGCTTCATCACCACCCAGATCGGCATGTTCAGCTACTCGGGCCTGACCAAGGACCAGATGGTGCGCCTGCGCAACGAGTTCGGCGTCTACGGCACCGACACCGGCCGTATGTGCGTGGCCGCGCTCAACAGCAAGAACATCGAGCACGTCTGCGCGTCGATCGCCAAGGTCATCTGAGACCGGGCGCCGCGGGCGCATGAAGCGGTCGTGGCCGCGCGGTGATTCGCTCGAGTCACCTGCGCGACACAACTTGTTCACGCAAGCCCGCGGCCATCTCCGAGGGCCCTCCCGGGCCTAGGGTTAGGCCCCCTGCGCGTGTCGAAATGCGCTGATATCTGCACCGCAACATTCCAACTCGACACAGCGATGCTCTACCAACTCTACGAAGCCCAGCGTTCCCTCATGGAACCGTTCGCGGACTTCGCCCAGGCCGCCTCCAAGCTCTACAGCCCCGGCGCCGTCTGGAGCCAGCTGCCCGGAGCGCAGCGCATGGCGGCGAGCTACGACCTGCTCTATCGCCTCGGCAAGGACTACGAGAAGCCCGAGTTCAACATCAAGTCGGTCAAGGTCGACGGCGACGACGTCGTGATCCAGGAAGTGATCGAGCTGGAAAAGCCCTTCTGCCAGCTGCGGCGCTTCAAGCGCTTCACCGACGAGCCGGACATCCTCAAGACGCTCAGAGAGCCAGCCCGTGGTGCTGGTGGTGGCGCCGCTGTCGGGCCGACTACGCCACCCTGCTGCGCGACACGGTGCGCACCCTGCTGCAGGGCCACAAGGTCTACATCACCGACTGGAAGAACGCGCGCCTGGTGCCGCTGTCGGACGGCGAGTTCCACCTCGACGACTACATCAACTACGTGCAGGAGTTCATCCGCCGCCTGCAGGCCGAGTACGGCAACTGCCACGTGGTCAGCGTGTGCCAGCCCACGGTGCCGGTGCTGGCCGCCGTGTCGCTGATGGCCAGCCGCGGCGAGGCGCTGCCGCTCACCATGACGATGATGGGCGGCCCGATCGACGCCCGCAAGTCGCCCACGGCGGTCAACAACCTCGCGATGAACAAGAGCTTCGAGTGGTTCGAGAACAACGTGATCTACCGCGTGCCCCAGGGCTTCCCGGGCGCGGGCCGGCGCGTCTACCCGGGCTTCCTGCAGCACACGGGCTTCGTCGCGATGAACCCCGACCGCCACGCGAGCAGCCACTACGACTACTTCAAGGACCTGATCAAGGGCGACGACGCGAGCGCCGAGGCGCACCGCAAGTTTTACGACGAGTACAACGCCGTGCTCGACATGGATGCCGATTACTACCTCGAGACGATCCGCACCGTGTTCCAGGAATTCGACCTGGTCAACGGCACCTGGGACGTGAAGAGCCCCACGGGCGAAGTCGAGCGCGTGCGCCCGCAGGACATCCGCGCCACCGCGCTGCTCACGGTCGAGGGCGAGCTCGACGACATCTCGGGCTCGGGCCAGACCGAGGCCGCGCACGAGCTGTGCACCGGCATCGACGATGCGAAGCGCGAGCATTACGAGGTCAAGGGCGCGGGCCACTACGGCATCTTCAGCGGCCGCCGCTGGCGCGAACTGGTCTACCCCAAGATGCAGAAGTTCATCGCCGCCAACGACCAGCCGCAGAGCCGCGCCGGCGCGCGCGAGAGCCTGGCGGCGGAAGACCAGGTCAAGCCCGACCGCAAGCTGGCTGCCACCACGGCCACGGCACCCGCGAAGAAGGCCATCGCGGCCAAGAAGGCCGCACCGGCAGCCGCGAAGCGCGCGCCCGCCCCGAAGAAGACCGTGGCGCGCAAGACCCGCGCCGCGGCGCGCTGAGCGCCCTCTCCCTCCCGTGAACGGACTGGCCGCACGCATCCACGACGCACTGCCCCAGACGCAGTGCACCCGTTGCGGCTATCCGGACTGCGAGGGCTATGCGCAGGCCGTGGCCGGCGCCGAGGCCGAGATCAACCAGTGCCCGCCCGGCGGCGCCGAGGGCGTCGAGCGGCTGGCGCAGCTCACCGGCCGCCCCGTGCAGGCGCTCGACCCGGCCTTCGGCACCGAGGGCCCGCGCCGGCTGGCGGTGATCGACGAGGCCTGGTGCATCGGCTGCACGCTGTGCCTCGATGCCTGCCCGACCGACGCCATCCTCGGCATCAACAAGCGCATGCACACCGTGATCGACGCGCACTGCACGGGCTGCGAACTCTGCATCCCGGTCTGCCCGGTCGACTGCATCTCGCTCGAGGACGCCACGCCGGGCCGCACCGGCTGGCAGGCCTGGTCGCCCGCGCAGGCGGCCCATGCCCGCGCGCGCTATGCCCTGCACGGCCAGCACCGGCCCACCGATGCGCGCCAGGGCAAGAAGCGCCCCGAAGCCGAGGTCGAGGCGCCCAGCGCCGAGGCTCGCAAACGCTCGGTGGTCGAGGCCGCGCTCGCGCGCGCCCGTGCCGCCGCCCAACGTCCCTCCACGCCCAAGCCATGAACCTCGACACCCTGCTCGTCTTCGTGCTCGCCTCCCTCGCCCTCGCCGTGATCCCGGGCCCGACCATGCTGCTCGCGCTGTCGAACGGCATCGACGGCGGCATGCGCCGCGCGAGCTGGGGCATCGTTGGTGCCTCGCTCGGCAGCAGCATCGTGATCGCCGTCGTCGCACTCGGCCTGGGCTCGCTGCTGGCGGCCTCGGAATGGCTGTTCAACGCGATCCGCGTGGCCGGCGTGGCCTACCTCGTGTGGCTGGGCATCAAGCTCTGGCGCAGCGACGCCACCGACCTCGGCGCCGCGCTCGCGAAGTCCTCGCCCGAGAGCCGGCTGCATGGCCGCATCGCGCTGCTGCGCAGCCTCGCGGTGGCGCTGTCGAATCCCAAGTCGCTGCTGTTCTTCGCGGCCTTCCTGCCGCAGTTCGTCGACATCGCGCAGCCGCAGGGCCCGCAGTACCTGCTGCTGGGCGGCATCTTCGTGCTGCTCGACACCTGCGTGATGCTGGCCTATGCCGGCGCCGGCACGCAGGCCGTGCGCTGGCTCTCCAGGCGCGGCCTCAAGGCGCTGAACCGCGGCTGCGCCGTGGGCATGTGGCTGCTGGCGGCCACGCTGGCGGTGTGGCGCCGCCCAGGCGCCTGAGCCACGGGCCCGCTCAGTTCCTGGCCGAGCGCTTGAGCAGCAGCATCAGCACGCCCGCCAGGATCACCGTCACCGCGTACCACTCGAAGCGCGTGACCGTCTCGCCGGCGATCCACACGCCCAGCAGCATCGCGATCACCGGATTGACGAAGGTGTAGCTGGCCGCCAGCGCGGCCGGCGCGCGCGCCAGCAGCAGCATGTAGGCGTTGAAGGCGATCAACGAACCGAACACCACCAGGTAGAACCAGGCCGCCGTGGCCTGCGGCGCGGGCGGCCACGCCAGGCTCTCGCCCGAGACCGCCGCCAGCACCAGCAGCACCACGCCGCCGCAGATCATCTCGCTCGCGAAGCCCATCGCGCCCGGTGCGAGCGGCAGCGCGCGCTGGCTCAGCACGCTGCCGGCCGACCAGCAGACACAGGCGATGCTGATCGCGGCCAGCCCCGTCGGCGAGGCCTGGAAGCCGCTGCCCTGGGTCAGCATCAGCACGCCGACCAGGCCCAGCGCGATGCCGATCGCCTCGAGCTTGGTCGGCACGATGCCCCAGATCAGGTTGAGCAGCGCGATGATCAGCGGCACCACCGCGATGAAGGCCACGACCAGGCCCGAGCCCACCGAGACCTCGGCATGCGCGGTGCCACCCATGCCGCCGCCGAGCATCAGCGTGCCGACCACCAGCGCGTTGCGCCACTGCAGCCGGTTCGGCCAGGGCGCGCCGCGCCAGCGCATCCAGGCCGCGAGCAGCAGGCCCGCGAACAGGAAGCGCGAACCCATCTGCAGGAAGGGCGGGAAGCTGATCAACGCGTACTTGATCGCGAGGTAGGTCGAGCCCCAGACCAGCCAGGTGGCGGCGAGGCAGAGCCAGATGATCGGCGGCAGTCCGCCGCGCGCGGACGGCGTGGAAGTGGCGAGCGAGAGCATGTCGAGGGTGTCTGTTGTTATGGCCCGTTGTGGACCGAGCCGCTCCATGGTATGAAGGCCGCCGCCGCGCTTCCATGCGCAAATCACGGTTCTGGCGGCTCGCGGCCGTCGATTTGAAGGACTTCGATGGAATCCACCTTGAACCCCACGCTCGATGCCCACGACACCCGCATCCTGGCCGAGCTGCAGAAGGATGCGCGCCTCACCATGGCCGAGCTCGGCCGGCGCGTGCACCTGAGCCAACCGGCGGTGACCGAGCGCGTGAAGAAGCTCGAGGCCGCGGGCGTGATCAGCGGCTACCGCGCCACCGTCAACCTAGCCAAGCTGGGCTACGGCATCCGCGCGATGATCCGCGTCGGCCGCGCCGACTACGACCGCGTCGTGAAGCTGGTGCAGGACACGCCCGAATGCGTGAACGCCTACAACGTGACCGGCGAGGACAGCTGGATCCTCGAGATCGCGGTGATCGACGTGAGCCACCTCGACGCGGTGGTCACCAAGTTCTGCATCCTCACCGAGACCGCGACCTCGATCATCCTGAACCCGGCGCGCGAGCACCAGCCGATGCTGCCGCCGCACCGCTCGGACGTGAAGCCGCCGATCAGGAAGGTCGTGAACGCCTGAAGGCGTCCGGGCTCAGCGCCCGGCGAGCGCGTCGAAGGCCTTCACCACCTCGGGCGGCGCCTGCACCATCTCGATCAGCACGCCCTCGCCCGCGATCGGGAACTCGTCGTTCGCCTTCGGATGCAAAAAGCAGATGTCGAAGCCCGCCGCGCCCTTGCGGATGCCGCCGGGCGCGAAGCGCACGCCCTGCGACGTCAGCCATTCGACGGCCGTCGGCAGGTCGTCGATCCACAGGCCCACGTGGTTGAGCGGCGTGGCGTGCACAGCGGGCTTCTTCTCGGGATCGAGCGGCTGCATCAGGTCGACCTCGACCTTGAACGGGCCGGTGCCGATCGCGCAGATGTCCTCGTCCACGTTCTCGCGCTCGCTTCGGAAGGTGCCCGTGACCTCGAGCCCCAGCATGTCGACCCAGAGCTTCTGCAGCCGGGTCTTGTCGGGACCGCCGATCGCGATCTGCTGGATGCCCAGCACGCGGAAGGGACGTTGGATGGCGCTCATTGGCAGGACTCCGGGTTCGTGTCGGTCGAGGCGCGGTGCGAGCGCAGCCCCAGCTTGCGCAACAGCTGCACGTCGGCCTCGACGTCGGGATTGCCCGTGACCAGCAGCTTGTCGCCGTAGAAGATCGAATTCGCGCCGGCCATGAAGCACAGCGCCTGCACCGCCTCGCCCATCTGCTGGCGGCCGGCCGACAGGCGCACGCGCGCGGTCGGCATGGTGATGCGCGCGACCGCGATCATGCGCACGAAGTCGAAGGGATCGATCGGTTCCGAGTCGGCCAGCGGCGTGCCGGGCACGCGCACCAGGCTGTTGATCGGCACGGACTCCGGGTACGGATCGAGGTTGGCCAGCTGCGCGATCAGCCCCGCGCGGTGCACCGGCGCCTCGCCCATGCCCACGATGCCGCCGCAGCACACGCTGATGCCGGCGCTGCGCACATGGGCCAGCGTGTCGAGCCGGTCCTGGTAGCTGCGGGTGTCGACGATGTCGGTGTAGTACTCGGGCGCGGTGTCGAGGTTGTGGTTGTAGTAGTCGAGGCCCGCGGCCTTGAGCTGCCGCGCATGGTGCGGCTCGAGCATGCCGAGCGTGGCGCAGGTCTGCAGGCCCAGGCCCTTCACGGCCTCGACCAGCACCGCCACCTTCTCGACGTCGCGGTCCTCGGGCGCGCGCCAGGCCGCGCCCATGCAGAAGCGCGTGGCGCCCGCGTCCTTGGCGGCCTGCGCGGCGCGCAGCACCTCGTCGACCTCCATCAGCTTCTGCGCCTTCACGCCGGTGTCGAACTCGGCCGACTGCGGGCAGTAGCCGCAGTTCTCGGGGCAGCCGCCGGTCTTCACCGACAACAGCGTGGCCAGCTCGATGTCGCCCGCGGGAAAGTGCTGGCGATGCACCGTCTGGGCCTCGAACAGCAGCTCCATCAGCGGCTTGTCGAGCAGCGCCTGGATCGCCTCGACCGACCAGCGGCCTTCGGGCGCCGGCGTCGCCACCGGCTTCGCGGGCCGGTGCAGCACCACGGCCTGCAGGTCGCTGGCCCCCATCAGTTGAACTCCAGGATGATCTGGTCGACCGCGAGCGACTCGCCCTTGGCCGCGGAGATCTTGCCGACCACGCCGTCCTGCGCGGCGAACAGCACGTTCTCCATCTTCATCGCCTCGATCACCGCGAGCTTCTCGCCGGCCTGCACCTGCTGGCCCGGCTGCACCGCCACCTCGACCAGCAGCCCCGGCATCGGCGACATCAGGAACTTGCTGAGGTCCGGCGGCGCCTTGTGCGGCATCAGCGCGAGCAGGCGCGCGCCCAGCGGCGACAGCACCATGGCCTCGATCTGGCGGCCATCGTTCGACACCCGCAGCGCCAGCGGATTCTTGCCGGCGCCGCGCTCCACCTGCGCGGTGAAGTGCTTGTCGTTGACGATGCCCTGCACGCGCACCGCGCCCAGCGCGAGGCTGCTGTCGATCTTGTAGGTGCTCTTGCCGCCGACCGTGACCGCGCTCGCGCCGGTCTTGCCGTGGAAGTCGCTCACGGTCACCGGGTGGTGCACGTGCTCGCCCTGGGCGCCGAGTTCCACCACCACGAACTGCTCGCCCACCTTCACGCCATGGCCTTCGAGCTGGCCGCTGATGCCCGAGGCGCGCGCGCGGTAGCGGCGGTGCACGTAGGCCGCCAGCGCGACCAGGAAATCGGGCTCGCTGTGCGGCACGTCCTCGGCATGGAAGCCCTTGCCGTAGTTCTCGGCGATGAAGCCGGTGTTGAAGTCGCCGGCCACGAACTTCGGATGCGCAAGCAGCGCGGCCTGGAACGGGATGTTGCTGCTGATGCCGCGGATCACGAAGCCGTTGAGCGCCTCGCGCATGCGAGCGATCGCGTGGTTGCGGTCCTTGCCGTGCACGATCAGCTTGGCGATCATCGAGTCGTAGTACATCGGGATCTCGCCGCCCTCGTACACGCCGGTGTCCACGCGCACGCCCTGCAGGTGCTCGGTGTCGCTCGCGAACATAGTCTCGGCCGGCGGCTGGAACTTCACCAGCCGGCCGGTCGAGGGCAGGAAGTTGCGGAACGGGTCCTCGGCATTGATGCGGCACTCGATCGCCCAGCCGTCGCGCTTGACCTGCTCCTGCGTCAGCGGCAGTGCCTCGCCGGCCGCCACGCGGATCATCAGTTCCACCAGGTCGAGGCCGGTGATGCACTCGGTCACCGGATGCTCCACCTGCAGGCGGGTGTTCATCTCGAGGAAGTAGAAGCTCTGGTCCTTGCCGACCACGAACTCCACCGTGCCCGCGCTCTGGTAGTTCACGGCCTTGGCCAGCGCCACCGCCTGCTCGCCCATCGCCTTGCGCGTGGCATCGCTGATGAAGGGCGACGGCGCCTCCTCGATCACCTTCTGGTGGCGGCGCTGGATCGAGCATTCGCGCTCGTTGAGGTAGATCACGTGGCCGTGCGAGTCGCCGAGCACCTGGATCTCGATGTGGCGCGGCTCCTCGACGAACTTCTCGATGAACACGCGGTCGTCGCCGAAGCTGTTGCGTGCTTCGTTGCGGCAGGAGGTGAAGCCCTCGAAGGCCTCCTTGTCGTTGAAGGCCACGCGCAGGCCCTTGCCGCCGCCGCCGGCCGAGGCCTTGATCATCACCGGGTAGCCGATGTCCTTCGCGATCTCGACCGCGCGCTCGGCGGTCTCGATGGCGTCGTTCCAGCCCGGGATGGTGTTGACCTTGGCCTCGTTGGCGAGCTTCTTCGAGGCGATCTTGTCGCCCATGGCCGCGATCGAGTAGTGCTTGGGGCCGATGAAGGCGATGCCCTCTTCCTCGACCCTCTTCGCGAAGCTTTCGTTCTCCGACAGGAAGCCGTAGCCCGGATGCACGGCCTCGGCGCCGGTCTCTTCTTGCAGGCCTCGATGATGCGGTCGGCCAGCAGGTAGCTCTCGCGGCTGGGCGCGGCGCCGATGTGCACGGCCTCGTCGGCCAGTTCGACGTGGCGGGCTTCCTTGTCGGCGTCGGAATAGACGGCGACCGTGAGGATGCCCATCTTCTTGGCCGTTTGAATGACGCGGCAGGCAATCTCGCCGCGGTTCGCAATCAGGATCTTCTTGAACATTTTTTGTCTTTCCTTTGCATCCCCAACACCGTTCGGGCTGAGCTTGTCGAAGCCGGGGTCAGTCCTTCGACAGGCTCAGGACGAACGGTGGGTGATGACGTTGATCGTTCAGAGCGGAATGTTGCCGTGCTTGCGCCACGGGTTCTCGAGCTTCTTCTCGCGCAGCATCACCAGCGAGCGGCAGATGCGCTTGCGCGTCTCGTGCGGCAGGATCACGTCGTCGATGTAGCCGCGCGCGCTCGCCACGTAGGGGTTGGCGAAGCGGGCCTTGTACTCGGCCTCGCGCGCCGCGAGCTTGGCCGGATCGTTCTTGTCCTCGCGGAAGATGATCTCGACCGCGCCCTTGGCACCCATCACCGCGATCTCGGCGCGCGGCCAGGCCAGGTTGACGTCGCCGCGCAGGTGCTTGGAGGCCATCACGTCGTAGGCGCCGCCGTAGGCCTTGCGCGTGATGACGGTGATCTTCGGCACCGTGCACTCGGCATAGGCGTAGAGCAGCTTGGCGCCGTGCTTGATGATGCCGCCGTACTCCTGGCCGGTGCCGGGCATGAAGCCGGGCACGTCGACGAAGGTCACGACCGGGATGTTGAAGGCATCGCAGAAGCGCACGAAGCGCGCGGCCTTGATGCTGCTCTTGATGTCGAGGCAGCCCGCCAGCACCAGCGGCTGGTTGGCGACGATGCCCACGGTCTGGCCTTCCATGCGCGCGAAGCCGATCACGATGTTCTTCGCGTAGTCGGGCTGCAGCTCGAAGAAGTCGCCGTCGTCCGCGACCTTGAAGATCAGCTCCTTCATGTCGTAGGGCTTGTTCGCGTTCTCGGGCACCAGCGTGTCGAGCGAATAGTCGGGCCGGTCGGCCGGATCGCCCTGGCCGTTGTTGCCCAGGCGCACCGGCGGCTTCTCGCGGTTGTTCAGCGGCAGGTAGTTGTAGAGGCGGCGCAGCATCATCAGCGCCTCGACGTCGTTCTCGAACGCCATGTCGGCCACGCCGCTGCGCGTGGTGTGGGTCACGGCGCCGCCCAGTTCCTCGGCCGTCACGCTTCTCGTGCGTCACGGTCTTCACCACCTCGGGGCCGGTGACGAACATGTAGCTCGAATCCTTCACCATGAAGATGAAGTCGGTCATGGCCGGCGAATACACCGCGCCGCCCGCGCACGGGCCCATGATCATGCTGATCTGCGGCACCACGCCCGAGGCCATCACGTTGCGCTGGAACACGTCGGCATAGCCGCCGAGCGAGGCCACGCCTTCCTGGATGCGCGCGCCGCCCGAGTCGTTGAGGCCGATCACCGGGGCGCCGACCTTCATCGCCTGGTCCATCACCTTGCAGATCTTCTCTGCATGCGCTTCGCTGAGCGCGCCGCCGAAGACGGTGAAGTCCTGGCTGAAGACGAACACCAGGCGGCCGTTGATCATGCCGTAGCCCGTGACCACGCCGTCGCCCGGGATCTTGTTGTCGGCCATGCCGAAGTCGGTCGAGCGGTGCTCGACGAACATGTCCCATTCCTCGAAGGTGCCGTCGTCCAGCAGCAGCTCGAGGCGTTCGCGCGCCGTGAGCTTGCCCTTGGCGTGCTGCGCGTCGATGCGCTTCTGTCCACCGCCCAGGCGGGCCTGCGCACGGCGCTTTTCGAGTTCGTCGATCAGTTCTTGCATGAGAAAAGCCTCTTTGAAAAATCAGCAGTCATAGGTTTCGCTGTACTGGAACGATGCCCCCGGCATGGTGGCCAGGATGTCCATGAATTGCGCGATCGCGCCGCACCGCTCGCGCGGGCGATAGGGCGACGTGTTGGCGAGCGGGCCGAACGAGAGATCGGTGCTGCCGCCGCCCTTGGCCGGCAGCACCTGCACCCATTGCGCCGCGAGGCTTTCGCCGCGGCGGCAGAAGACGGTGTCGTGGAGATCGGAGACGCCCCAGGCATCGCCGGAGGCCGAGGACCACAGCACCAATCGATGGTTGGCGGCGCCCTCGCCCTGCAGCAGCGCGAAGCCGGGCAAGGTGAAGTGCAGCGCGGGCATGCGCAGCACGCGCTGCGACGCACTTCTTGCGTCGTTGCGCGCAGGGCCGGCCTCGAGTCTCGCCACCGCATGCGCGCCGCGCAGCATGGCGTCGAGCGCCAGTTGCTCGCGCTGCCAGGCCTCGGCCCACGGCGCGGCGGCGGCAACCTCGTCGTCCCAGTCGACGAACAGGATGCCGCTGGTCTTCACGGCCGCCTCGTCGTCGCGCGGCGCGCCGTACCACGAGACGCCCACGCGCACGCTCCCCAGGCGCCACTCGGCGTTGACGGCCACGCTCCAGGAATTCTCTTCCTTGAAGCGCGCGGGCCGCGCGTCGCCATGGTTCGGCATGCCGAGCCGTTCGACCAGTCGTGCATGCGCGCGCAGCGCGAAGTCGACGTGCGACTCGCCCGCCGGCAGGTCCAGCCGGTGCCACACCTGCATCACCGGACGCCCGGGCCGCGGCACCATGAGTTCCATGCGGCTGCTGCGCAGCCCGAGCACGTCCGCGCCCGCCACATGCCAGACGTTGACGCCGGCGGCGGTCGCATGCACGGGCCGCAGCCCGCGCGCCTCCAGCTGCTCGAAGGTCGTGCCCCAGGCAAAGCTGCCCGCCGCGGTGTCGAAACCGCGCGCGAAGCCGTGGTCGTTCAGTGGGCCGATGCGCTCTCGTCGCCTGCATAGAGGCCGAGCAGGCGGCGCGCCGCGGTCGACGGCGCCAGCTCGAGCGCGCCCACCTGGCCCAGCAGCGCCGGCAGCTCCTCCTTCACGCGCGGGTGATGGCGGAAGGCATGGCGCAGTCCCGCTTCGATGCGCTCCCACATCCACGACTTGGCCTGCTGCTGGCGGCGGCCCATGAGCCGGCCGTTGGCAGCCTGCAGCGCGCGAAAGCGTTCGACATGGGTCCAGAACGCCTCGACGCCCTGCCCGAGCAATGCGCTGAGCTGGATCGCCTGCGGATGCCAGAAGCTCTCGTCGTGGCGCGCATGGTCGGGATGGCCGTGCTGGCCGAACAGCCGCAGCGCCGAGGTGATCTGCGCCTGCGCGCGCGTGGCGGCGTCCTTGTCGATGTCGGCCTTGTTGATGACGACCAGGTCGGCGATCTCCATCACGCCCTTCTTGATCGCCTGCAGGTCGTCGCCGGCGTTGGGCAGCTGCATCAGCACGAACATGTCGGTCATGCCCGATACCGCGGTCTCGCTCTGGCCCACGCCCACGGTCTCGACGATCACCACGTCGTAGCCCGCGGCCTCGCACACCAGCATCGCCTCGCGCGTCTTCTCGGCCACGCCGCCGAGCGTGCCGCTCGAGGGGCTGGGGCGGATGTAGGCGCGCTCGTGCACCGAGAGCCGTTCCATGCGCGTCTTGTCGCCGAGGATGGAGCCGCCCGAGACGGTGGACGAGGGGTCGATGGTGAGCACCGCGACGCGGTGGCCCTTGTCGATCAGCAGCAGGCCCAGGGTCTCGATGAAGGTCGACTTGCCCACGCCGGGGCACGCCCGAGATGCCGAGCCGGAACGAGTTGCCGGTGCGCGGCAGCAGCGCGGTGAGCAGCTCGTCGGCCTGCGCGCGGTGGTCGGCACGGGTGGATTCGAGCAGCGTGATGGCTTTGGCGATGGCACGGCGCTGGACGAGGCCGTCGCCTGCGAGGACACCGTTCAGGATGGCGGCAAAACGATCGTCTGCCCCCGCCCGTTCGGGGTGAGCTTGGCCTGTCCTGAGCTTGTCGAAGGATTGAAGTTGTGCCACGCCTTCGACAAGCTCAGGCCGAACGGATAGGGATGGCGAATGCGCCTCCCCACGTTCGGGCAGAGTTGATGGGGACGACGAATGCGCCCCCAACCGTTCGGGCTGAGCCTGTCGAAGCCGCTCCCCACCGTCCTCGGGTCGGGAATTGGATCGCGACCTGGCCAGCGACTGAATCGCCTCCCAGTCGCCGCGGATCAACGCTTCCTTCTTGGCACGCGACCAGCCCTTGATCTGCTGCTCGAACGCGATCGCCGCCTCACGCGTTTCGAATTCGCCCTGCCATACGAGTTCGACAGGCTTGCGCGTCGACGTATAGCCGATCCCGCCATCGAGGTGTTGCCTCATCCGGGCTTCGATATCGTCGTCTGCCCGCGTAATAGGAGCCATCCGAACAGTGCAGCAGATAAACGTAGAAGGGTTTCACGTCAGCGGAGTGCAGGGAAAGGCTTCGACAAGCTCAGCCCGAACGGTTGTTGGCGAACAGCGAGCAAGAGACGGTCGCGACGAAAGATCGCCCACGTCCGCTCTCGTCAGGCCGCGACCGCCGCGCGGATCTGCTCCAGCACGTCCTTCGCGCTCGCCGGGATCGGCGTGCCCGGTCCGTAGATGCCCTTCACGCCGGCCTCGTAGAGGAAGTCGTAGTCCTGGCGCGGGATCACGCCGCCGACGAACACGATGATGTCGTCCGCGCCCTGCTTGCGCAGCTCCGCGATGATCGCGGGCACCAGCGTCTTGTGGCCGGCCGCGAGCGTGCTCACCCCCCACCGCATGCACGTCGTTCTCGATCGCCTGGCGCGCGCACTCCTCGGGCGTCTGGAACAGCGGCCCCATGTCGACGTCGAAGCCCAGGTCGGCGAAGGCCGTGGCCACCACCTTGGCGCCGCGGTCGTGGCCGTCCTGGCCCAGTTTGGAGATCATCACGCGTGGACGGCGGCCCTGCTCCTCGGCGAAGGCGTTGATCTCGGTCTTGAGGTTCTCCCAGCCCTCGGCGGAGTCGTAGGCGGCGGCATAGACGCCGGTCACCTTCTGGGTGTCGGCGCGGTGGCGGCCGAAGGACTTCTCGAGCGCGTCGGAGATCTCGCCGACGGTGGCGCGCAGGCGCACCGCGTCGATGCTCAGCGCGAGCAGGTTGCCGCTGCCGTTCTCGGCCGCCTCGGTCAGCGCGTCGAGCGCGGCCTGCACCTTGGCACCGTCGCGCGCGGCGCGGATCTTCTGCAGCCGCGCCACCTGCTGGTCGCGCACCTTCACGTTGTCGATCGAGAGGCTCTCGATCGCGTCCTCGTTCTTGAGCTTGTACTTGTTGACGCCGACGATCACGTCCTTGCCCGAGTCGATGCGCGCCTGCTTCTCGGCGGCCGCGGCCTCGATCTTGAGCTTGGCCCAGCCGCTGTCCACGGCCTTGGTCATGCCGCCCATGGCCTCGACCTCCTCGATGATGGTCCAGGCCGCGTCGGCCATGTCCTGCGTGAGCTTCTCCATCATGTAGCTGCCGGCCCAGGGGTCGATCACGTTCGTGATGTGCGTCTCTTCCTGGATGATGAGCTGCGTGTTGCGCGCGATGCGGGCGCTGAACTCGGTCGGCAGCGCGATGGCTTCGTCGAGCGCGTTGGTGTGCAGGCTCTGCGTGCCGCCGAACACCGCGGCCATCGCCTCGATGGTGGTGCGCACCACGTTGTTGTAGGGGTCCTGCTCGGTCAGGCTCCAGCCCGAGGTCTGGCAGTGGGTGCGCAGCATCAGGCTCTTGGGGTTCTTGGGCTCGAACTCCTTCATGATCCGGCACCACAGCAGGCGCGCCGCGCGCATCTTGGCCACCTCGAGGTAGAAGTTCATGCCGATGGCCCAGAAGAAGCTGAGGCGTCCGGCGAAGCCGTCGACGTCGAGGCCCTTGGCCAGCGCGGTCTTCACGTATTCCTTGCCGTCGGCCAGCGTGAAGGCCAGCTCCAGCGCCTGGTTGGCGCCGGCTTCCTGCATGTGGTAGCCGCTGATCGAAATCGAGTTGAACTTCGGCATGTTCTGCGCCGTGTACTCGATGATGTCGCCGATGATCCGCATGCTCGGCGCGGGCGGGAAGATGTAGGTGTTGCGGACCATGAACTCCTTGAGGATGTCGTTCTGGATGGTTCCGCTGAGCTGGTCCTGCGCCACGCCCTGTTCTTCCGCCGCCACCACGTAGCCCGCGAGCACCGGCAGCACCGCGCCGTTCATGGTCATCGACACGCTGACCTTGTCGAGCGGGATCTGGTCGAACAGGATCTTCATGTCCTCGACCGAATCGATCGCCACGCCGGCCTTGCCCACGTCGCCGGTCACGCGCGGATGGTCGCTGTCGTAGCCGCGGTGGGTGGCGAGGTCGAAGGCCACGCTCACGCCCTGCCCGCCGGCGGCCAGCGCCTTGCGGTAGAAGGCGTTCGATTCCTCGGCGGTCGAGAAGCCGGCGTACTGGCGGATGGTCCACGGGCGCACCGCGTACATCGTGGCCTGCGGGCCGCGCAGGTAGGGCTCGAAGCCCGGCAGCGTGTCGGTGTACTTCAGGTCCTGCAGGTCGGCCGCGGTGTACAGCGGCTTGACGCTGATGCCGTCGGGCGTGATCCAGTTCAGCGCGGCGACGTCGCCGCCGGGGGCCGACTTGGCGGCGGCCTTGGCCCAGGCCTCGAGAGTGGCGGGCTTGAAGGAGGGTTCGGGTTTGCTGCTCATGGAGGCGCCGCTTCGCAGTGTGTCGTGCAGGGGGTGTGCTGCTGGAGGAAAGGATTCGCTGGAATCGCTGGGGGTCCGCAGGGATTTGCAGGCCGGCCGCGAGTCTAACCGATCCATAATTATTAATTCAAACGCGATTTTTGAAGTACAGTCCCGCCCATGTCCGCCGTCACCCTCACCCCGCGCGCCCTCTATGAAGAGGTGGCCGAGCTGCTGCGCCAGCGGATCTTCCGCCGCGAGCTCGAACCGGGCAGCTGGATCGACGAGCTCAAGCTCGCCGAGGAGTACGGCATCAGTCGCACGCCGCTGCGCGAGGCTTTGAAGGTGCTGGCCGCCGAGGGCCTGGTGACGATGAAGGTGCGCCGTGGCGCCTATGTGACCGAGGTGTCGGAGCAGGACCTGGCCGACGTCTACCACCTGCTCTCGTTGCTCGAGAGCGATGCCGCCGGCGTGGTGGCCGAGCGCGCCACCGAGGCCCAGCTCGCCGAGCTGCGCGCGCTGCATGCCGAGCTCGAGGCCGCCGCCGCGCCCGAAGACCGCGAGCATTTCTTCGCGGTCAACGAGCGCTTCCACATGCGCCTGCTGGCCATCGCCAACAACAAGTGGCGCGACCAGATGGTGGCCGACCTGCGCAAGGTGATGAAGCTCAACCGCCACAACTCGCTGCTCAAGGCCGGGCGGATCGGGGAGTCGCTGGCCGAGCATCGCGCGGTGATGGCCGCGATCGAGGCGCGCGATGGCGAGGCCGCCATGGCGCGCATGCGCGAGCACTTCAGCAACGGGCTGGAAGCGGCGGCCTAGCGTTCGCCACCGGACCGCGCGGCGGCCTGCTTCTCTTCACTCAATCGAGATCGACCGTGCCCGCCTCGGCCGCGATGCGCTGCGCCGTCTCGAGCAGCCGAGGCGCCACGCGCGCCAGCATGGTGTCCTTGGGCAGCAGGTAGGCCGGGCCGCCGCAGCTCACCGCGTAACGCTCGCCGCGCGGACCGCGCAGCGCGAAGCCCAGCGCATGGATGTGCGGATGCCATTCGCCGAACGAGCCGCAGTAGCCCACGCGCGCGTACTCCTCCATGCTCGAGATCAGCCCCGGCTCGATGCGCGGCCAGTTCTCGCCGCTTTCCTGCCGGATCTGCGCCAGCAGCGCCTCCTGCTCGGGCGCCGCGAGCGAGGCCAGGTAGGCCCGCCCGGCGGCCGAGGTGGCGATCGTCATGCGCGAGCCGACCTCGATGCGCGAGCTGATCATCACCGAGCGCGGACGCAGCGAATCGATGATCAGCATGTCGAGCTCGTCGCGCACGCCCATGTGCACGCTCGCGCCCGAGAAGTCCGACAGCGCCGCGAGATGCGGGCGCGCCACCGTGCGCAGGTCGAAGTGCCGCAGGTAGCGGCTGCTCATGTCGAGCAGCGCCGACCCCAGGCTGAAACGCTCGCTGTCCTGCGACTGCCGCAGATAGCCCGCTCCGACCAGGGTGGCCGTGAGCCGCGACACCGTCGCCTTGGGAATGCCGGTCGCATCCGCCAGTTCGCGGTTGCCCATGGGCGCCGCCGCCATCCCGATCACCTTCAGCAGAGCCAGTCCCCTGGCGAGCGCGCTCACCTCTTCCCTGCCGCCAGACGCGTCATTCATTTTTAGAAACCTTTGCTTCCCTGATGGATCTTTGTTGCCATTTTTCAGCAAAAACGGGTTGACGCGAGAACTTTGGAGGATCATTATTTCGGAACACTGTTTCAAAATAAAGAGATGACGAGACAAAACCCCCACTTCTCGCCGCCGTCGCCGCGCCGCCGCGACCTGCTCTGCACCGGCCTCGGCCTCCTGGCCGGCGCCAGCCTCCCGGGTTTCGCGCAGGCCGCCGCGCCCGCCGCCGCCACATTCCCCAAGGGACCGGTGAAGCTCATCGTGCCGTTCGCCCCCGGTGGGCCGACCGACACCGTCGGCCGGCTCATCGCCATGAAGCTGCAGGAAAGCTGGGGCCAGCCGGTCATCGTCGACTACAAGCCCGGCGCGGGCACCGCCATCGGTGCCGACTTCGTCGCCAAGGCCCCGCCCGACGGGCTGACCATCGGCATGGTGAATTCCTCGTTCGCGGTGAACCCCTCGCTGCGCAAGACCCTGCCCTACGACACGCTCAAGGACATCGCGGGCATCACGCAGATCGCCAACCTGCAGCTGGCCATCGTGGCCCGGCCCGACGCGCCCTTCAACACGCTGGCCGAGCTGATCGCCTATGCGAAGAAGAACCCCGGCAAGCTGACCTACGGCACGCCCGGGGCCGGCAGCACCACCCACCTGGGGGCCGAGCTGCTCAAGCGCGAGGCCGGCTTCGACATGCTGCACGCGCCCTTCAAGGGCAGCTCGCCCGCGCACACCGAACTCATGGGCGGTCGTATCGACCTCGTGGTCGACCCCTTCCTCTCGGTGCTGCCCTTCGTCAAGGCCGGCCGCATGAAGCTGATCGCCACCCTCGGCGACAAGCCGGTGCCCGGCTTCAGCTATCCGACCGTCGCGCAGACCCTGCCCGGCTTCCACGTCAACGCGCTGCTCGGCTTCATCGCGCCGCACGGCACGCCGCCGGCCGTCATCGAGAAGATCCAGTCGGACACCCGCCGCGTGCTGCTCGATCCCGAAATGCGCAAGCGCGTGGAGGAACAGGGCATGGAGGTGGTCGCCTCCACGCCCGCGCAGTTCGACGCCTTCGTGCAGTCGGAGATGAAGCGCTGGGCGCGCGTCATCGCCGACGCGGGCATCCAGCCCGAGTGAGCCCCTCTTTCCATCCGGACACCCTTCCCATGCCCCTAGCACTCACCCCCCTGCATCCGCATTTCGCCGCCGAAGCGCGCGGCATCGACATCGCCCGGCCGCTCTCGAGCGACGAGGTCAGGCAGATCAACGCCGCGATGAACCGCTATGCCGTGCTGGTCTGGCGCGGCCAGCCGCTCACGGGCCAGCAGCAGCTCGATTTCGCCAAGGCCTTCGGGCCGCTCGACCTCGGCCTCAAGAAGGTGTTCAAGCGTCCCGAGCGGCTCGAGGACGAGCGCCTGATCGACATCTCGAACGTCGATGCGCAAGGCAACGTCGCGCGCCGCGATTCACCGAAGAACCTCTCGAACTTCGCCAACCAGCTCTGGCACAGCGACAGCTCGTTCCAGAACCCGCGCGCCGCCTATTCGATGCTGCATGCGCTGGTGCTGCCGAGCTGGGGCGGCAACACCGAGTTCACCGACCTGCGCGCCGCCTACGACGCCCTGCCCGAACGCGACAAGGCCGAACTCGAAGGCCTGAGCGCCGAGCACTACGCGCTGCACACGCGCATCCTGCTGGGCGACGAGGCTTACACCGACGAACAGAAGAAGACCATCCCGCCGGCCACCTGGCCGCTGGTGCAGACGCATCCCGGCTCGGGGCGCAAGCTGCTGTTCGTGGGCGTGCATGCGCGCGAGATCGTCGGCTGGCCCGTGGCCGAGGCCCGCATGCGCCTCGCGGACCTGCTCGAGCACGCGACCCAGCGCGAGTTCGTCTACCGCCACGAATGGCAGGTGCACGACCTCGTGATGTGGGACAACCGCAGCACCCTGCACCGCGGCCGGCGCTTCGACATCGCCGAGCGCCGCGAGCTGCGCCGCACCACCATCGAGGACGTGCCCGAGGCCACGCTGATGGCGGCCTGAAAAGAAGCAAAGGAAGCAGGAGCGCGGCTCAGGCCGCCTGCGCCACCGGCTCGTGCGCGATCGCCATCACCTCGTGCGGCGACTTGCTCTTCATCCGGTGGTCGCTCCACACCTGGCGCCAGCGGCGCGCGCCCGGCAGCCCGTTGCGCAGGCCCAGCATGTGGCGCGCGATGTTCGACCACGGCGTGCCGTGCTCGGCCGCCTCGCGCACCATGTAGTCGCACATCAGGGTCTCGACCTCCTCGCGCGTGCGTTCCGAGGGCGCCGCGCCGAAGAACTCCGCGTCCCATTCGGCCAGCCACCAGGGGTTGTGGTACGCCTCGCGCCCCACCATCACCCCGTCGAGCAGCCGCAGGTGCTCGTGCACCTGTGCATTGAGCGTGATGCCGCCGTTGATCGAGAACTTCAGCGCCGGAAAGTCGTGCTTGAGCCGGTGCACCAGCGCGTAGCGCAGCGGCGGAATCTCGCGGTTCTGCTTCGGGCTCAGTCCCTTGAGCCAGGCATTGCGCGCATGCACGATGAAGGTCTTGCAACCGGCTTCGCTGACCTGGCCCACGAAGTCGCGCACGAACTCGTAGCTCTCGATCTTGTCGATGCCGATGCGGTGCTTCACCGTCACCGGCACGCTGCTCGCGTCGACCATCGCCTTCACGCAGTCGGCCACCAGCTGCGGCTCGTTCATCAGGCAGGCACCGAAGGCGCCGCGCTGCACGCGCTCGCTCGGGCAGCCGCAGTTGAGGTTGATCTCGTCGTAGCCCCATTGCTCGCCGAGCTTCGCGCAGTGCGCGAGATCGGCCGGCTCGCTGCCGCCGAGCTGCAGCGCCAGCGGATGCTCCTCGGCGTTGAAGCGCAGGTGCCGCGGCACATCGCCATGCACCAGCGCGCCGGTCGTCACCATCTCGGTGTAGAGCAGCGCGTGGCGGCTCAGCAGGCGGTGGAGATACCTGCAATGGCGGTCGGTCCAGTCCATCATGGGCGCCACGGACAGGCGCATGGCGTCGAGTGCCTGGGCCGCTTCAGGGCCTCGCACTGGATCGGGCCCGGGCCCGGCGTTTTCTGGGTTGTCGTTCGGTGTCATTCGATGTCTTTGGGCGCCGCCACTTCTCTCGCTCGCGAACGCGCAGGGCGCGAGCGTAGCGCACCTGGCCATTCCGCTCCGTGGCGACAGCGCTTGACCTCAAGCTTGGTTGAGGTTTTACAGTCCGCCGCGCTCACCCGAATACCCGCGTGGGCTTCACCGATGAACCCATGGCGGCAACCAATGTCCCGCCGAAATCAGGAGCTGTGTTGATGAGGTCGTGGATCGATGCCGTGTTGGAAAGTCAACTGCTGTGGCTGGCCGCCCGGATACTTCTCGCCGTGGTCTTCGCCGCGTCGGGTCTTGCCAAGGCGCTGAACTTCGCGGGCGGGGTGGGCGAGATGCGCGCGGCGGGCCTCGAGCCGGCCTGGGCCTTCAACGTCGCCACCATCTTCGTGCTGCTGGCCGGCTCGCTGCTGCTGCTGGTCGACCGCGCCGTGTGGCTGGGCGCCGGCGCGCTCTCGGTGTTCCTGCTGCTCACGATCGCGATCGTGCATCGCTTCTGGTCGCTGCCCGAGCCGCGCGCCACGCTGTCGCTGTACTTTGCGCTCGAGCATGTCTCCATCATCGGCGGGCTGCTCGCGGCGGCGATCGCGAGCCACCTGCGGCGGCAGCTCGGCGGCTGAGCACCACATCGCCTCTATCACCCATATCGCCTATAAGACGCCGATCCGACTCCGAGCCATTCCGCCATGCCAGAGAACCATCCCGCCGAGCCCGCCAAGGTCCTGACCGTCGGCGAGGTCGCCCGGCGCAGCGGCGTCGCCGTCTCGACGGTGCACTTCTACGAATCGAAGGGGCTGATCAAGGGCTGGCGCAGCGAGGGCAACCAGCGCCGCTATCCGCGCGAGGTGCTGCGCCACATCGCGGTGATCCGCGTGGCGCAGCGCACGGGCATTCCGCTCGAGACCATCCGCGACTCGCTGTCGCGGCTGCCCGAGGGGCGCATCCTCAACGCCGCGCAGTGGAAGGCCCTGTCCGCGCACTGGCGCGACGAGCTCGACGCGCGCATCCGCGTGCTGACCCGGCTGCGCGACGACCTCGGCGAATGCATCGGCTGCGGCTGCCTGTCGATGACCGACTGCCCGCTGCGCAATCCCGGTGACAGGCTGGGCGCCGAGGGGCCGGGGGCGGTGCTGCTCGACGATCCGCCTTGAGCCCGCGCCACGCTCGGACATGGCGCGCGCACTAGACTCCCTTCGCGCATGACCTTGCTAGATACCCCCGCCCTCCGCCGGCTCGCCGAAGCCGCCACGCCCACGCGCCCCACCTGCGCCTGCCGCCTGCAGGACGCCAAGGCCTGGGAAAGCATCACCGAGGAACGCTGGCCCAAGGCGTTGATGGAACAGGTCGGCACGCTGCGCGACCCCGAGGCCTACGAACCCACGTTCGAGGAATTCCACCCGGCCGGCACGCGCTACGACTCGCCCGAGGCGCCGATCTCGGTCGCGCACTTCCCGTACAACCGCTGCGACGTCTACCGCTGCAGCGCCTGCGCGCGGCTGGTGCTGCGCTACACCGAGTTCGGCGGCTACTACATCGACCACCGCGTGCGGGTGGTCGATGCCGCGCTGATCGCCGACTGATCAGCCCTCGCCCACGTATCGCTTCCAACCCGCAAAAACCGTTCACGCTGAGCTTGTCGAAGCGCCGCGCGAGGCGTCGATCCTCGGACAAGCTACGCTCGTGAGGTTCTTTCGCGGCGGGATCCGGTGGACCCTCGCGGCACAATGGTCCGCGTGCCGCTGTTTCCCCACCGCCTGCTCGCCGGCCTCGCGCTGGCCTCCCTCTTCGCCACCGCCCACGCGACCGAGCCGCTGCTGCTCGTCACCGAGCCCGCTGTGCTGCAGGCCGCCGAGAAGTCCGGCGCCGGCTTCGCACATTGGCTGGCGGAGACGCCGGCCACCGACGGCATCGCGAGCAACCAGGCGCTGATGCGTTCGAATGCCTGGCGCTCCATCGCCGCCCCCATCGACACCAGTCTCGCGGCCATCCAGCGCCGCGACAGGCAGGCCGGCGTCGGCATCGCCAAGTACCCGCACCGCCTGTTCGACGCGCGCTGGCTCGCGAGCCCCGATGCCTTCTTCGAACTGGTGGGCGTGGCCAACCGCATGGACCGCCGCCCGTTCCAGGACGGCGCCTGCGGCGAGACCCGGCTCGTGTACCGCCTCGCCTACCGCACGAGCGCGATGCAGTCGCGGCTGCCGATGACCGTCAACGTCGAACTGCGCGGTGACGCGCCCGATGCCGACGGCGGCTGCGCCTCGGCCGCGAAGCGCTGGCAGCCGCCGCAGGCCGCGATGGCCGACGAGGCGCTGGGCCGCTGGCTGGTGTCGGCCGACGGTCCGCTCGCGCCGCAGCGGCTCGCGCCCGCACGCATCTCCCAACTCACGGTGAACCTGCAGAGCGTGCGCTGGCCCTCGGCCGTGCGGCCCGATCTCGGCGGCCATGCCGAATACATGCTGCGGGCCTTCCGCTGGAATGCAGCCGCGAAGCGCTACGACGTGGGTCCGCTCGAGAACACGCCCGATGTCGCGAAGCTCAAGGCCAGCGCGCCGCTGCGCCAGGAACTCCAGCAATGGCTTCGCCAGCCCGGGAACCTGCGCGCGCTCGACGAAGCCACGCTCAGGATCCCCGAACGCTTTCTCGCCACCGAGGCCATCTCGGTCGCGCCGCGCGGCCTCGAGCGCCTCGCCAACCGTCCGTTCGAGCAGCTCTTCCCCGAAAGCGAATGGCAGGCCGTGCCCGGCAGCCGCACGCTGCAGTCGCCGCGGGCCCTGCTGCGCCGGCTCGACGACCTCAGTTGCATGGGCTGCCACCAGAGCCGCGCGGTCGCGGGCTTCCATCTGCTGGGCGTGGACCGCCGCGGCGCCTCGCGCAGCTTCACGCCCGGCAATGCGCTCGCGGTGCCGCACTCGCCGCATCTGCAGGACGAACTCGCGCGCCGTGCACGCTACCTGCAGGCAGCGCTGACCACGCCGAAGCCCGATCCCTTCCGGCCGCTCGCGGAGCCGCTCGATGCGAACACACGACCGGAACCGGCGATCGTCGGCGCGCGCTGCGAGCCCACGCGCATCACGGCCTCGGCCAACCCCTGGCTCGACCGCGCCGAGAAGCTGCCGCGCACCGCCTGCGACGGCGCCGCCTCGGTCTGCGAGAAGACCTCGGTCGGCTTCCCCGGCGGCATGTGCTCGGGCCCCTGCGATCCCAAGGACCCGAACGGCACCTGCGGCGGCATCGCGATCCTCAGCGATTTCAACCAGTGCCTGGCGGCGAAGCGCCCGTTCGGCGAATGCCTCGCGAAGCACACGCGCCCCGGCAACCTGCGCAGCTGCTCGGCCACCGCGCCCTGCCGCGACGACTACATCTGCGCGCAGGCTGAAGGCCAGCCCGAGGGGCGCGGGGCGTGCATCCCGCCGTACTTCCTGTTCCAGATGCGCGTGGACGGTCATTCCTGATTTGCTCCCTCCCCCGCTGGGGGAGGGCCGTGGTGGGGGCGCCGGGCGCATCCATCGCCCCGCGCACATTGACCGCCCGGGGCCCCCATCCCGACCTTCCCCCAAAGGGGGAAGGAGTCCAGATAGGAGTCAACCCTCGTTCGCCGCCGGCCGCATCTTCCACGCCGACAGCGCCGCCACCGCCCCCAGCACCGCCACATACGCCCCCACCGGCACGATGCTGCCGTACTTCGCGACCAGCGTCGCCGCGATGATCGGCGCCAGCCCGCCGCCGAGCGCGGCCGCCATCTGGATGCCGATGGAGATGCCCGAGTAGCGCAGCTCGGCCGGGAACTGCGCCGCGTAGAGGTTCGACTGCGGCGCGAACATCAGCGGGTAGTTGAGCGCGAGCGCCACCACCATCGCCACCGTGTAGGCCGTGAGCGAGCCGCTGCCGATGGCCTGGAACAGCGGCAGCGCCATCAAGGCCAGCAGCACGCCGCCGAATACGTAGAGCCGCCGCGCGCCGACGCGGTCGGCCAGCCAGCCGAACAGCGGAATGGTCAGCACCATCAGCGACGAACCCAGCACCAGCGCATGCAGCGCATCGCCGCGCGAGAAGCCCAGCCGCGTGACCGCATAGGAGATCGAGAACACCAGGATGGTGTAGATCAGCGTGACCTCGGCCAGCTTTCCGCCGATGGTCAGCAGCAGCGGCCGCCAGTGCGCCAGCACCACTTCGCGCGCGGGCAGCGCGGCGGTCTTGCGGTGCGCCTTCACGGCCTCGAACTCGGGCGACTCGTCGATGCGCGTGCGGATGAAGATGCCCACCGCGATCAAGAGCGCGCTGGCCAGGAACGGCAGCCGCCAGCCCCAGTGCAGGAAGGCGTCCTCGGGCAGCTGCGTGACCAGCGCGAAGGCGCCCGAGGACAGCAACACGCCGATCGGCGCGCCCATCTGCGGCATGCTGCCCACGAGCGAGCGCCAGCGCGGCGGCGCATGCTCCACCGCCATCAGCATCGCGCCGCCGAGCTCGCCGCCGAAGGACAGGCCCTGGCCGATGCGCAGCAGCACCAGCAGCACCGCGGCCCAGAGCCCGATCGACTCGTAGGTCGGCAGCACGCCGATCAGCACCGTGCAAATGCCCATCATCAAGAGGCTCAGCGTGAGCATGGCCTTGCGGCCCAGCCGGTCGCCGTAGTGGCCGAACACGATGCCGCCGATCGGCCGCGCGAGCATGCCGCTCGCGAAGGTGCCGAAGGCCGCAAGCGTGCCGGTCACCGGATCGAAATTCGGGAAGAACAGCTTGTTGAAGACCAGCGCGGCCGCCGTGCCGTAGGCCAGGAAGTCGAAGCCCTCGATGGCGGTGCCGGCCATGGTGGCGGCGCCGACCTTCCAGACGCTCTGCGGCTTGGCGGCCGCGGGCGCGGCGGCGCCCACCGGGGTGGCGATAGTGTTCATGCGGGGAGCTCCTCGTTGTGGTTCGGAATCGAAGCCGGATGGCGCCGGTGCCAGTCGGTCGCGCCCTGGTAGGCGCGGCCGGCGCGCAGCATCGTTGCCTCGTGCAGGTGCGCCGCCACGAGCTGGAAGCCGATCGGATGGCCCTCGGGCGTGAAGCCGCAGGGCAAGGTCAGCGTCGGATGGCCGCTCATGTCGTAGGGCGCGGTGAAGCGCAGCAGCTTGAGCAGGTCGCCCTCGTCGGTGCCCAGCGTGGCCATGCGCGCATTGCTGAAACCGGCGTCGCAGGTCACGGGGATCGCGAGCAGGTCGATGTCGCCGAACAGCTTGGTCAGCGCGCCACGGAAGTTCAGCCGCTGCATCAGCAGCTTCTGCAGCTCGATGCCCGACTGCGCGCGGCCCACCTCGATGAAGCCCGAGAGCACCGGGCCGTAGCGCTCCTTCTGCGCCGGGTACGTGGCCTCGTGCGCGGCCGCCATCTCCACGGCCGAGAAGCGCAGCCAGCCCGCGATCACCTCCGACGGATCGGGCAGCCGCACCTCGCGCAGCGTGGCGCCCAGCCCGGTGAGCGTGGCCAGCGCCGCCTGCATCGCGGCGCGCGTGGGTGCATCGACGTCGCGCGCGATGTGCTCGGCATCGATGCCGATGCGCAGCCCCGCCACGCCCTGGGCCGACAGCGCCAGGTAGTCGGGCACGGCATCGGGCAGCGCCGTGGGGTCGTCCTCGTCGGCACCGGCCAGCGCGGCGAGCATCGCCGCCGCGTCGGCCGCGCTGCGCGTCATCGGCCCCACATGGTCGAGCGAGGCCGAGTTCTCGAACACGCCGAAGCGCGACACGCGGCCCCAGCTCGGCTTCAGCCCCGTGAGGTTGTTGGCCGCGCAGGGAAAGCGGATCGATCCGCCCGTGTCGGTGCCCAGCGAGCCGAAGCACAGGCCCGCGGCCGTGCCCACGCCCGAGCCGCTCGAGGAGGCACCGGGCCACTGGCCCGCGTTCCATGGATTGACCGGCGCGACGATGCTGCGGTGGTGCTCGGCGAACGCGCCCTCGGTGTGCTGCAGCTTGCCGAGGATCACCGCGCCGGCCTCGCGCAGCCTGCGCACCACGGTCGAGTCGCGCTCGGGCCTGAAGTCGGCATGGACCTCGGTGCCATTGGCGCAGACCACGCCGACCGCATGGCAGTTGTCCTTGATCGCCACCGGCACGCCGTGCAGCGGACCGCGCCAGCCGCCACGCGCGATCTCCTCCTCGGCACGGCGCGCCTCGGCGCGTGCGCTCTCGGGCATGGTGCGCGCATAGGCATGCAGCGCGGGGTCGACGGCCTCGATGCGCGCCAGCATGCGCTCGGTCAGTTCCACCGGCGACAGCGCGCGCTCGCGCAGCCGCTGCGCCACCTCGGTCAGTTCCAGGAAATGCAGGTCCTCGCTCATCTCAGATCTCCTTGGCCTCGAGCTGCCGCGCGAACATCGCGAAGCTGGCTTTCACGATGCTCGGCTGCAGCAGGAAGTCGTGCGATTCGCGTGCCAGCGCCGGGTCGACCAGCTTGAGCCGGCCGTAGGCGCTCTGCGCGATCAGCTGGTTGCGCGCGGCGCGCTCGATCAGCACCGAGAGGTAGAGCGACTCCTCCACGCTCGAGGTGGCGGCCAGGAAGCCATGGTTGGCCAGCAGCACGCAGCGCTTGGCGCCGAGCGCGGCCGAGATGATCTCGCCCTCCACATCGGCGATCGGCAGGCCCGGCCATTCGGCGAGGAAGGCGCAGTCGTCGAAGAAGGGCGTGGCATCCATGTGCGCGACCTGCAGCGGCTCGCCGGTCATCGACAGCGCCGACACATAGGGCGGATGGGTGTGGATCACGCAGTTGACGTCGGGCCGGCGCCGGTACACCCAGAGGTGGAAACGCACGGCCGGGTTGGGCACGCCGCGGCCCTCGAGCACGCGCAGCGAATCGTCGATGCGCATCACCGAGCCCGCGCGGATCTCGCCGAACGCATGCGCCAGCGGCGTGGTGAGGAAGCTGCCGTCGGCCTGGCGCACCGTGATCTGGCCGGCCAGGGTTTCGGAATGGCCCTCCTTCGCGAGGATGCGGCAGCTCAGCGCGAGCTTCTCGGCATCGCTCCAGTGGCCGACGGTGAGGCCGTCGAGCTTGAAGGGCGCGTCGGGGGAGGGGGCGTCTGTGACGGTGGGGTTCACGCGGAGTTCCTTCATCGGTGGTCGATGGCCGCCAATGTAGGAAGCGATGCCGCGCCGGGCCTTGCGCCTGCGCGCACGCGCATTGATCCAGCGCGCCAACGCAACAGGCCCCCGACCCCGCCCGCTAGTGGAAAGTCTCGATGTGCGGCCGCGGCGCGCCCTCCAGACTGCGGGCGCGGACCGCCCTTGGCACGAACCATGCACGCGGCCCGGCCCCACCCCACCATGCACCACGACCCGACCCCGCACCTGAGCTTCGCGCCGCACCTGCGCCCCTTCTATCCGGGCGACCTGCGCGGCTACTCGACCACGCTCGACGCGCTGGTCTACCCCCGGCGAACTCAGCGTGCAGCACAGCCATCCGCGCATGAACCTCGAGGCCTGCCGGCTCGTGGGCGGCGGCATCGCGGTCAGCTTCGATTCCACGCCGATGCAGGTGCGCCATGCGGCGGGCCAGTCCGGCCACGACGGCGCGGGCGAGGTGCTCGCGATGATCGCGGTCGATGGCCAGGGCACGATCGAGCAGGCCGGCCGCCGGCTGCCCTTCCGCAAGGGCGACATCGTGTTCCGCACCACGCGGCTGCCCTCGACCTGCGCGCTCGACGAATCGGGCCGGCTGGTGCAGCTGCGGCTGCCGGCCGGGCGCTTCTTCGGCATCTATGCCGACCTGCGCGACAACTTCGAGCCCTCGCTGGCGCAGGCCGGCTCGATGCTGGCCGAGTCGGCGCGCCAGCAGCTCGACCGCCTGTTCGCGGTGCAGGCCCAGCCGCATCCGGCGCTGGCCTATTTCTCGGAGCAGTCCTTCGTCTCGCTGCTCGCGGCCATCTACTGCGAAGCGGTGGCCGGCGCGCCGCGGGCCGGCGATGCGGGCGCGGCCAGGCGCCACGAGCGCGACCGCTGGCAGCGGCTCGCGGCCTATGTCGAGGCCAACCTCTGCGATCCCGAGCTGTCGGTCGAGGCGATCGCGCGCGAGCTGTGCATCTCCAAGCGGCTGGTGCACCGCCTGTTCGCCACGCAGCAGACGCAGTACGGCGCCTACCTGCGCGAGCGCCGCCTCGAGCGCGCGGCCGAGGAGCTGGCCAACGAGCGGCTCGCGCAGCTCAGCGTGACCGAGATCGCGTTCCGCAACGGCTTCAACGACCCCAGCCATTTCAGCCGCGCCTTCCGCGACCGCTTCGGCACCACGCCGGGCGGCTACCGCGCGGCCCGATCGCTGGCTTGATCAGGCCAGGAAGCCGCCGTCCACCGTCAGCGCCGCGCCGGTGACGAAGCTGGCGTCGGGTCCCGCGAGGTAGGCCACCATGCCCGCGATCTCGCTGTCGTGTCCCATGCGTCCCAACGCCATCAGCGGCTCCAGCCGCTCGCCGTAGGCCGACTTCGGCGCCATGTCGGTGTCGGTCGGCCCGGGCTGCACCACGTTCACCGTGATGCCCCGGGGCCCGAGGTCGCGCGCGAGGCCGCGCGCCATCGAGGCCACCGCGCCCTTGGTCATCGCATAGACCGACGAACCCGCGAAGCCCGCGCGCTCGGCCACCACGCTGCCGGTGATGACGATGCGCCCGCCGCGCTCCATGTGCCTGGCCGCCGCCTGCACCGCCACGAAGGCCGCGCGCACGTTGACCGCGAACATGCGGTCGAAGTCGGCGAGCGCGTAGTCCTCGACCATGCCACCGACGAGGATGCCGGCGTTATTCACCAGCAGGTGCAGCCCGCCGAAGGCCTCGGCCGCCGCATCGACCGCCTGCCGAACGGCCTGGGCATCGGCGCTGTCGGCGCGCAGCGCGAGCGCGCGGCCGCCCTGCCCTTCGATCTCGGCCACGAGCGCGCGCGCCGCCGCGTCCGACGATGCATAGGTGAACGCCACGGCCGCGCCGTCGTTCGCGAGCCGCCGCACGATGGCCGCGCCGATGCCGCGCGAGCCGCCGGTCACGAGGGCAGTCTTGCCGGAGAGGGATTTCGTCATATCGACTTCCTTTTTTAACGGATCGATCGATCCAGAATAGAACAAAAAAAAGCGCACCCGAAACCGGGCGCGCACACACACGCATTCAACGCAGGCCGCGCATCGCCATGCGCGCGATGTCGCGCAGGTCCTCGACCGAAGCGCCGCCACGCCCCGAGATCTTGAGCCCCGACAGCGTGGCCATCAGGAACTGCGCGGCCGCGCGCGGCGCGAGCGCGGCATCGATCTCGCCCGCGGCCTGGGCCTCGCCGATGCGGCCCTCGATGGCCGACTGCAGCATGCGGCCCGCGGTGTCGGTCAGCAGGCTCACCTCGGCATCGCCGCGGCCGAATTCGCAGACCGCGCCGATGCCCATGCAGCCCGGCTGGCCCTGCGCGCCGAAATGGGTCGCCATGCCGTCGAGCATGGCCGCCAGCCCCGCGCGCGGCGAGGCGCCGCCATGCAGCGCGCGGATGTGCTGCGACACATGGCCCACGGCGTACTGCTGCAGCGCCTCGAGATAGAGCCGGCGCTTGTCGCCGAAGGTGTCGTACATGCTCTGGCGGCTGATGCCCATGGCGGCGAGCAGCATCTCGGTCGAGGTGCCGTCGTAGCCGTGGTCGCAGAACACGGCGATCGCGCCCTGCAGGGCGGCGTTGCGGTCGAAGGCTTTGGGTCGGGCCATGGCGGGCGAGTCTATCTATTCCGGATTACCCTGTCCAGAACAGGTGATTCCGCAATCGCCTTCGCCCTTCCCCCTCAGGCCGGCACCGCCTCGCGCGCCACCGGGCCCGCCGCGGCGCGCGGCGCCACGAGCCGCGAGCGCAACGCATCGCGGCGCACCTGCGCGGCGGCGATGCTCGCCTCCTTCACATGGCCATAGCCGCGGATCTGCTCGGGCAGCTTCGCGAGCGCCAGCGCCGTGTCGGCGTCGACCTCGTCCCAGCGCGCGAGGATGTCCTCGATGCCCGCGCGGTACTCCTCGATCAGGCGGCGCTCCGTGCGGCGTTCCTCGGTGCGGCCGAAGGGATCGAAGGCCGTGCCGCGCAGCCGGCGCAGCGCGGCCAGCACGCGGAAGCCCTGCAGCATCCACGGCCCGAAGGCGCGCTTGACCGGCCGGCCCTGCGCATCGCGCTGGCCGAGGATCGGCGGCGCAAGGTGGAAGCGCAGCTTCGGCGTGCCCTCGAATTCCTGCTGCAGCTTCTTCATGAAGGCGCCGTCGGTGTACAGGCGCGCGACCTCGTACTCGTCCTTGTAGGCCATCAGCTTGAACAGGTTGGACGCCACCGCGCGCGTGAAGCGGTCGCCGCCGCCGCGAGCCTGCTCCACGCCGCGCACCCGCGCCACGAAGTCCGAGAAACGCCGCGCATAGGCCGCGTCCTGGTAGGCGGTGAGGAAGGCGGTGCGGTCCGCGAGCAAGGCATCGAGCCCCTGTGGCAGTTGCAGCGCCACCGGCTGCGCGGGCGAGGCCTCGCGCGCCACGGCCGCGAGGTCGAGCGCGGCGCGCCGGCCCCAGTGGAAGGCCTGCTGGTTGGCCTTCACGGCCACGCCGTTGATCTCGATCGCGCGCAGCAGCGCGGCCGAACTCAGCGGCACGCAGCCCTTCTGGAACGCGAAGCCCAAAAGGAACAGGTTGGCCGCGATGGCGTCGCCCATGAGACGGGTCGCGAGGCCCGTGGCGTCGATGAAGTCGGCCTTGCCGGCCACCGATTCCTCGATCAGCGCGCGCACCTGGCCGGCCGGGAAGGTCCAGTCGGGGTCCTGCGCGAAATGGCCGGTGGGCTGCTCGAAGGTGTTCACCAGCGCATAGCTGCGGCCCGGGCGCATCTTGGCGATGGCGTCGGGCGCGCCCGCGGTCAGCATGTCGCAGCCCAGCACCAGGTCGGCTTCGCCGGTGGGAATGCGCTGCGCCTTGAGCTGCGCCGCGTCGCGCGCCAGCCGCACGTGCGAGGTCACCGAGCCGTTCTTCTGCGACATGCCCGTCATGTCGAGCACGCTCGCGGCCTGGCCCTCGAGGTGCGCGGCCATGCCGATCAGCGCGCCGATGGTGATGACGCCGGTGCCGCCGATGCCGGTGATGAGGATGTTGTGCATGCCCTCGATCGCATGCACGGGCGGCTCGGGCAGCGCCGCGTCGGCCTCGGCGCCACGCGCGGCCACCGGCTCGATGCGCCGCGGCTTCACGCCTTCCACGCTCACGAAGCTCGGGCAGAAGCCCTTGACGCACGAGTAGTCGGCATTGCACGCGCTCTGGTCCACGCGGCGCTTCAGGCCATGGGGCGTGGGCTGCGGCAGCAGCGAGGTGCAGTTCGACTGCTCGCCGCAGTCGCCGCAGCCCTCGCACACGGCCTCGTTGATGAACACGCGGTGCGAGGCCTGCGGGAACTCGCCCTTCTTGCGGCGCCGGCGCTTCTCGGCCGCGCAGACCTGGTCGTAGATCAGCACCGACACGCCCTCGTAGTCGCGCAGCGTGCGCTGCACCGCATCCATCTCGTCGCGGTGGTGGACGGTGAGGACGAAGCCGCCGCCATCGGCCGGCAGCGGCGAACGGTCGCGCCAGCGCGTCGGGTCCTCGGCCACCAGCGCGATGCGGCGCACGCCCTCGGCCGCCACCTGGTGCGCGATGCGCGGCACGCTCACGGGCCCGTCGACGGGCTGGCCGCCGGTCATTGCCACGGCGTCGTTGTAGAGGATCTTGTAGGTGATGTTCACGCCCGCGGCCACGGCGGCGCGGATCGCCATCGAGCCCGAGTGGTAGTAGGTGCCGTCGCCGAGGTTGGCGAACACGTGGTTGCGCTTGGAGAACCAGGCCTGGCCGAGCCAGGGCGCGCCCTCGCCGCCCATGTGGGTCGTGGTGCGGTTGTGCTCGGGATAGATCGCGGTCGCCATCACGTGGCAGCCGATGCCGGCCAGCGCCAGGCTGCCCTCGGGCACCTTGGTCGAGGTGTTGTGCGGGCAGCCCGAGCAGTACCAGGCCGGCCGCGCCGGCGTGGCCACGGCCTTGCCGAGCACCACGTCCTTGGCGTCGAGGATCGCCAGCCGCGTGCGGATCATGTCGCTGGTGTGGAAGCGCGCCACCCGCGCCGCGATCACGCGCGCGATCTGCGCCACCGAGAAGTCGGCCGTGGCCGGCAGCAGCCACTGGCCGCGCGGATGCGCGCCCCACTCACCGCGCTCGTCGAACTTGCCGATCACGCGCGGGCGCACGTCCTCGCGCCAGTTGTAGAGATGCTCCTTGAGCTGGTACTCGACGATCTGGCGCTTCTCCTCGATCACCAGGATCTCGTCGAGCCCGTCGGCGAACTCGCGGGATCGAGTCGGGCTCCAGCGGCCAGGGCATCGCCACCTTGAACACGCGGATGCCGATGCGCGCCGCCTCGGCCGCGTCGATGCCCAGTTCCTCGAGCGCCTCGAGCGCATCGCGGTACGACTTGCCCGAGGCCACGATGCCCAGCCGCGCCGAGGGCGCGTCGATGGTCACGCGGTTGAGCCGGTTGGCGCGCGCATAGGCGATGGCCGCGTAGATCTTCGCGTCCTGCATCAGCGCCTCCTGCTTGCGCGCCTGCACGCCCAGCGTGTCGGTCGACAGCCGCGCATGCATGCCGCCCGCGGGCGGCACGAAGTCCTCGGGCAGCAGGGTGCGCACGTTCTGCGCGTCGGCCGGGATCGAGCCCGACGACTCCACCGTGTCGGCCAGCGCCTTGAAGCCCACGGGCAGCCCGGCGAAGCGCGACATCGCGAAGCCGTGCAGGCCCAGCTCGATGTACTCCTCCACGCTCTGCGGATAGAGCATCGGGATCATCGAGGCCGCGAACAGGTGGTCGCTCTGGTTCGGCAGTGTCGACGAATAGGCGCCATGGTCGTCGCCCGCCACCAGCAGCACGCCGCCATGGGGCGAGGTGCCCGCGTGGCTCATGTGCTTGAAGACGTCGCCGCAGCGGTCCACGCCGGGCGCCTTGCCGTACCACATGGCGAACACGCCATCGACCGCGCTCTCGCCGGTCAGGTGCACCTGCTGCGTGCCCCAGACGGCGGTGGCCGCCAGTTCCTCGTTCACGCCGGGCAGGAACTTGACGTGGTTGGCATCGAGGTGCGGCTGTGCCTTCCACAGCGCCTCGTCGAGTCCGCCGAGCGGCGAGCCGCGGTAGCCGGAGACGAAGCCGGCCGTATCGAGGCCGTTGGCCTGGTCGCGCCATCGCTGCACGAGCATGAGGCGCACCAGTGCCTGGATGCCGCTCAGGTAGACGCGGCCGGACGTGGATGTGTACTTGTCGTCCAGCGAGACGCTGGCGAGATCGTGGGACATGAGAGAAGGCTCCGGTAAGAGTCGCGAGAGATGCCCGTTCGGCCACCGGTAAGCGGCCTGCGGGCGGAACACGCGCCGCGGGTAAGCGGCGCGCGTTGGGGAAGATAGCGCAATGGAGGAACGAGGTCGGTACCTCATCGCCCCACCCGTTCGGGCTGAGCTTGTCGAAGCCTTGTGCGGCGCTTCGATCCTTCGACAGGCTCAGGACGGGCCGAGCTCAGCGTGAACGGTCCTTGCTTGTTGGGTACCACTCGATATCAGGCCTCCTTGTACCAACGGTCCTTGGCCAGCATCACCTCGTTGTGCGCCGCGCCGGCCGGCATCATCGGAAAGCAGTTCTCCTGCGCCGCCACCTGCACGTCGAGGAAGAACGGCCCCTCGCTCGCCAGGCATTCGGCCAGCGCCGCGGGCAGCTCGGCCGGATCGCTCACGCGCCGCGCGCCCCAGCCGAAAGCCTTGGCCAGCGCCACGAAATCGGGCAGCGCCTCGTTCCAGCTGTGGCTCAGGCGGTTGCCGTGGTTGAGCTCCTGCCACTGGCGCACCATGCCCATGTAGCCGTTGTTGCACAGCACCAGCTTGACCGCCGCGCGGTGCTGCACCGCGGTCGAGAGCTCCTGGATGTTCATCAGCACCGAGGCGTCGCCGCTCACGCACACGGCCAGCGCCTCGGGATGCGCCACCTGCGCGCCGATCGCGGCCGGCAGGCCGTAGCCCATGGTGCCGGCACCGCCCGAGGTGAGCCAGCGGCGCGGCCGGTCGAAGCGTAGGTACTGCGCGGCCCACATCTGGTGCTGGCCCACGTCGGTCGAGACGATGGTGTCGCGCCCCGTGTCGCCGATCGCCTGCTGCAGCGAGGCCATGAGCCGTTGCGGCAGGATCGCGTCGGTGCGCGGCGCGAAGCCCAGGCAGTCCTCGGCGCGCCAGCCTTCGATGCGCTGCCACCAGGGCGCGAGCCGCGCGGCCTCGAAGCGCTCGGGCAGCAGCGCGAGCAGCGCCTCGAGCACGGCCGCGCAGTCGCCCACCATCGGCACGTCGACCTGCACCACCTTGTTGATGCTGCTCGGGTCGATATCGATGTGGATCTTGCGCGCATGCGGGCAGAAGCGGTCGAGCTTGCCGGTCACGCGGTCGTCGAAGCGCGCGCCCACGCAGACCACGAGGTCGGCCTCGTGCATCGCGAGGTTGGCCTCGAGCGTGCCGTGCATGCCGAGCATGCCGAGGAAGGCCGGGTCGGAGGCCGGGAACGCGCCAGCCCCATCAGCGTGAGCGTGCATGGCGCATGCAGCCTGCGCACCAGCTGCGTGAAGGCCTCGCAGGCCGCGGGGCCGGCATTGATGAGGCCGCCGCCGCCATAGAGCACCGGCCGGCGCGCGGTCGAGATCAGGTCGGCCGCGCGCTGCATGCAGGCGCGCGGCGGCACCGGAGCGCGGTGCGTGCGCAGCGGCCGCGGCGCGGGCACCGGCGCGCCCTGCCCCGGCAGCGCGAGCTGCACGTCCTTCGGCACGTCGAGCAGCACCGGGCCCGGCCGGCCCGCGGCCGCGATCTCGAGCGCGCGCCGCACCATCGTCGGCACCTCGTCGGGCATCCGCACCTGGTGGTTCCACTTGGTCACCGGGCGCGACATGCCGAGCGCATCGCTTTCCTGGAAGGCCTGCGTGCCGATCACCGCGGTCGACACCTGGCCGCTGATGCACAGGAGCGGCACCGAATCGCTGATCGCGTCGAGCAGGCCCGAGATGGTGTTGCCCACGCCCGGCCCCGAGGTGACCAGCACCACGCCCACGCGGCCGGTGGTGCGGCGCATAGCCCTCGGCCGCGTGCACGGCCGCCTGCTCGTGGCGCACCAGCACATGGCGCAGCCGCGGCTCGCCGTGCAGCGCGTCGTACAGCGGCAGCGCGGCGCCGCCCGGGTAGCCGAAGAGGGTGTCGACGCCGCAGGCCACCAGCGTGTCGAGCAGCGCCTCGGCGCCGTTGCGCACGCGCGGCGCGGTGTCGATGGCGAGCGCGGTATCGAGGGGCAGGTCGGTGGCCGCGTCGATGTCCGAAGAATTTTCGGCATCCAGCGTCAGGGCGAGGTCGTTGGGGAGGTCGAGCAGTCTCATGCCGTCAATTCTTCCGTGTTTGAGGCAGAATTTGCTTCTGATTTTTGGATATTCAGGCCTCAAACATGAAAATCAATCGCAAATCTTCGCAATATGACGAAGGACTTTTCGACAAGATCGACATGGCGATCCTCCGGGTTCTGCTGCTCGATTCGCGCAAGACCCTGCAGGACATCAGCGCCGAGGTCGGCCTCTCGCCCACCAGCTGCTGGACGCGCATCAAGAAGCTCGAGGCCCAGGGCGTGATCAAGCGCTACACCGTCGACATCGATCCGGCCAAGCTCGGCTACCAGGACTCGGTGATCGTGCAGGTCACGCTCGAGAGCCACACCGACGAGACGCTCTACGACTTCGGCCGCACCCTGGCCACCATCCCCGAGATCCAGGAGGCCTACCTGGTCTCGGGCGACTACGACTACTACATCCGCATCGCGGTGCGCGACACGCGCGACTACGAACGGCTGCTGCGCGAGAAGCTCTACAAGATCCCGGCATCCGGCACAGCAAGTCGCACTTCGTGCTGCGGGTGCTGAAGGAAGCGAGCATGCCGATCCTGTGAGGCCGAGGAAAAGCCGTTCGGGCTCAGCCTGTCGAAGCCTTGCGCGAGGCTTCGACGGGCTCAGCCCGAACGGATTGGGGTTGGGGACGAGGTTGGGGTTGAGGCTACTGCTGCTGCACCGTGATCGCCTTCGCCGTCAGCGAGGCATCGAAGTTCAGCATCGCCGGATACTGTGGCCAGTTCACGCCCAGCGCCGCGTTGTTCGGATCGCCGCCGCGCGCGAACGCCGCCAGGCTCTTCATCATCGCGTCCGACAGCTGCAACCGTCCCGGCTCGTTGGCCTTCGAATTGGCGAACTTCGAATAGAGCGACGGCCCGAAGTTGCCGAACACGAACGGCAGGTCGAAGGTGTGGGCCGCGCCGAAGATGTCGTTGAACGGCGCCGGCGACTTGTCCCAGTTGAACTGGTACCACCACAGCGGCACCTTCTGCGCCGCGAGCACCGGGAAGATCTGCTTGCGCAGCGCGATGAAGAAGTACTGGTTGTAGAGATCGGTGCGCGCGTTGAAGCCGGTCACCGGCGTGGTCACCGGCAGGTACTGGCCCGGGATCCACTGCTCGAGCGAGGTCGCGGGCGCTGCGTTCGGGTCGTAGTTGTAGGCCATCGAGAACACCGTCGGGTCGTCGAGCAGCCGGCCGCTGATGCCGCCGAATGCCGGCGAGCTCGCGAGGTTCTGTGGGAACAGCTCGGTCTCGTCGCGCGTGTAGCCGGCCAGCACCGGCACCTTGAGGAACTCGCCCGCGTTGATCGCCGCGATCGGGTTGGTCGGCACCACCACGCCGTCGTTGAGCGGATTCGAGGCCGACAGCCCCTGCGGCGCCAGCTTGTTGAGCACCGTCTGCAGCAGCGTGTCGGCGCTCTTCGAGCGCAGGTAGGCCGCGAGGTCGGCATTGCTCTGCGACGCGATGTAGGCGGTGGCCGCGGCCGTGTCCTTCACCGTGCCGTCGGCCACGAGCAGCGCCGCCAGCAGCGCGTTGTTCTGGTTCGGCACCGTGGTCGCGGTGGCGACGCCGCCGCTCAGCGGCACCAGGCGCTGGAACAGCGCGGGCTTGGTGTTGACCACCAGCGGCGAGACCATCAGCGCATAGATGTTGACCGCGCCGGCCGACTGGCCCATCAGCGTGACGTTGGCCGGGTCGCCGCCGAAGCGCGCGATGTTCGCGTTGACGAACTTCATGCCCTTGATCAGGTCGAGGATCGCGTAGTTGCCCGAGTCGTCGTTCGCGTCCACGCCGGCCTTGAGCTGCGGCGAGGCCAGGAAGCCGAGGATGCCGAGCCGGTAGTTGATCGACACCACCACCGCGTTGGCCGCCTTCGCGAGCGCCGCGCCGTCGTAGACCGGGTCGCCGGTGTAGCCCGTGATGTTGCTGCCGCCGTAGACGAACACGATGACGGGCAGCTTGTCGGTCGCGGCCGCGGTCGAGGGCGTCCAGATGTTGAGGTAGAGGCAGTCCTCCGAACCGGTGGTCTTGCCGATCGAAGTGCCGATGGTCTCGTCGTAGCGGTTGTTCTGGCCCGGTCCGTAGAGCCGGCCCGTCTGCGCGCAGGCGTTGCCGAGCTTCTGCGTGGTCTTCGTCGCGGTCCACGGCTCGGGGTCGACCGGCGCCTTCCAGCGCAGCGCGCCGACCGGCGGCTTCGCGAAGGGCACGCCCTTCCAGCTGTAGGTGCCGTTGGTCGCGGAGTCGTCGTTGCCCTGCACGGGTCCGTAGGCCGTGGTGCGCAGCACCGGGGACTGCGCGGGCGGCGTGTCGGGCGGCGGGTTGCTCGTCGTGGGTGGGGGCAAGGCCACGAAGCCGGCACTGCCGCCTCCACCGCCGCCGCAGGCCGTGAGTTGCAGCAGGGCAAGAACGGCGCAGGCGGCACCGGCGCGCAGATGGCGAATCGTCATGAAGTCTCCTGTTTTTTCCAGTGGTGATGGCCGCCGGCCCGAGGACCGGTGGCCATCCGCTAGTCTCGGCACGGCGGGCGCCGATTCCAATGTGGCGCGCACACACCTTTGGCCCGTGTTCTATGTGAGGGCAGGGGCCCGCGCGGCGATCGGCGCGGGATAATCGACCCCGACCCGCGAAGACGGGACAGCGAACGGGTCGCCTGTGCGCGCGGCCGTTCGATCGGGGAGAAACCGGCGGCCCGCGGGCGCGCCCCTCGCTGCAAAGGCCGGCGCCCGTCCGGCGCACGCCGCGAGCAGACAGCGAGTTCCAAGGCGCAAGCGTTCGATGAGACAGGGCAACAACGACGGCGAGCGAGCCGGTCGGGGAATCGCGGCCTTCTGGCGCGCGCTGCCGCTGATCGTGCTGCTGCTGTGCTGCGCGCGCTCCCCCGCCGCCGCAGCCGCGCCGCCGGACGACCAGCCCATCCACATCACCGAGGCCGAGCTGCAGTCGGTCAATGGCACCGGCTTCACGGCCCCGCCGCTGCTGTCCGTCGATGCCGAACTGCCGCGCGATGGCTGGAAGCCGGTCGGCCTGCCCTACACCGCCGACCGCGAGCTCGTGCCCACTGCTTCCAGTGGCATGCGCACCGTCACCGACTGGTACCGCCTCGACCTCGGCCGCTTGCCGCCCTCGATGCAGCCGCGTCTGCTCTATCTGCCGCGCTGGAAGACGCTGGGCCACATCGCCGTGTATGGCGACGGCGTGCTCATCTACCAGTCGCACGGCAGCCCGATCCACAACGGCTACAACCATCCGTTGCTGCTGCCGCTCAACCTCGCGGCGCAGGCACCCACGCCCGCGTCGGTGCTGATCCGCGTCGACCGGCTGCGAAGCAGCGGCAGCGGCCTGTCGACCGTGCGCGTGGGCCACGAGGACGACCTGTCCTGGCGCTACCAGGCGCGCCAGTTGCTGCAGGTGCAGCTGCCGTTCATGGGCAGCGCCGCCTTCCTCGCGGTCGGCGCCTTCGCCTTCGCCGTGTGGCTGGGCAAGCGGCGCGAGCCGCTGTACCTGCTGTTCTTCGCCATCTCGGCGGCGGCGTTCATGCGCATGCTGCACTACTACGTGGGCGGCAGCTACATCCCGATGTCCGACGAGTGGTTCGAATGGATGACCGTGGCAAGCCTGCTGTGGCTGATCCTGTTCGTCCACCTGTTCCTCGAGCGCCTGCACCGCCAGCCCTCGCCCTGGCTCACGCGGCTGTCGGTCGGCCTCGTGCTGGCCTGCAACCTCGCCACCCTGCCGCACGTCTCGCGCTCGATCGTCAGCCTCTACCTGTTCACGCCGCTGCTGAACCTCGCCGTGCTGCCCGTGGCCGTGCTGATCTTCTCGGTGAACCTGCGCAAGGCCTATCGCGTGCAGCTGCCCGAGGGCCGGCTGGTCGCGGCCTGGACCATGATCGCCGTCGCGTTCACCGGCTACGACGCCCTGCTGCAGAACAACCTCGTGGGCCCCGAGAGCGTCTACACCTCGCCCTACGCCATCATCGGCCTGTTCTTCGTCTTCTCGTACATCATGTTCCTGCGCTACACCGGCGCCTTCGCCGAGGTGGCGCGGCTCAACAAGGGCCTGGCGCACCGGCTGAGCGAGCGCGAGGACGAGCTCAAGCAGAGCTACGAGCGGCTGCGCGTGGTGGAGAACGAGCAGATGCTCAACGCCGAGCGCCGCCGTCTCATGCAGGACATGCACGACGGCCTCGGCTCCTCGCTGATCGGCGCCATCCGCTCGGTGGAGCAAGGCAGCATGAGCGACGCCTGCATCGCCGACATGCTCAAGGCCTGCATGGACGACCTCAAGCTCGCCATCGATTCCATGGAGATCGTCGACCCCGACCTGCTGCTGCTGCTCGCGACGCTGCGCTTCAGGCTCGCGCCGCGCATCGAGGGCGCCGGCATCGCGCTGCGCTGGGAGGTGCGGCCCGTGCCGCACCTGCCCTGGCTCGACCCGGGCAGCGCGCTGCACATCCTGCGCATCATGCAGGAGTGCATCGCCAACGTGATGCGCCACACGCGCGCCACCACCCTGCGCGTGAGCACCGCGTCCACCGACGATTTGGTGTGCGTGACCATCGAGGACAACGGCGCCGGCTTCGACGTGGCCGAGGCGCTGCAACGCGGTGGGCGCGGGCTGCGCAATCAGCAGCAGCGCGCACGCGCGATCGGCGGAACCGTGGGATGGCAGTCGGGCAGCGAGGGCACGCGCTTCACGCTGTGGCTGCCGATCGAACGCGAGACCGTACCCGCCACGGCCTGAGCCCTGGCCGCCCGGTTGCTCAGAGACGCGCCGCGGCGCTCGGCTGGCTCGGCAGGCGCAGCGTGCTGGCCTGGGAGTCCGGCGGGCACGGCGCATCGGAGTAGACCGCATCGCCTTCGGGCATGACGCACTTCTGGACCTCGATGAAGGCCGGCGCGGCCTTCTTCTTCGTGGCCGCGTCGGCACTGGCCATCGTCGTGTCGAGCCGGGCAATCGATGACACGACGGGCGCGCGGACCGGCTCGACACGCGGCGCGTTGTCGATGACGGGCGCGGGCGCCTTCGCCTGCTCCGGCACGATCGACGGCGGCAGACGCGGTGCGCGCCCCGCGCTCTCGTGCACCAGGCTGCTGAGCGCCAGGTAGAACAGGAACACCGCGAGCAAGGCGACGCCCAGCCCCAGGCCCCAGTACCTGGGCGCGCGGACCGCGCGCAGCGACTCCATCAGCGGCGCGGCCATGCCAGGCCTCCGGACTGCAAGGCACCCGCCAGCTTCGCGATGCCGCCCGTGCCGCTCGCGGCCCGTCCGATCAGCGCGCCGCCCGCTGCCCCGGCGACGATGCGCGTGAGGAAGGAACGGCTGCGGCCGGCGGCCAGCAGCAGCAACACGCCGGCGCCGAGCACGATCAGGTGCTCGCCGGGATAGTCGGCGCGGGCGGCGTCGACCTGCTTGAACTTGTCGATGGTTTGTTCGAGGGTCATGGCTGAAGGTCCTTCCTGTCTTCAGCCGTTGTACGGTTCCGATGTCGCCTGGCCTTGTAGGCGCGCGCCATCTGGCCCCTAGGAATCCACCTCGAAAACGCCGCGGATGGCGCCTCGCGGCAGTGCCGGCAGCGACTCGGGCTCGACCGGTGACGCGGCCCGCTTCCCGTCGGGCAGCACGAACAGCCCGATAGGCTCGGGGCCGAAGGCAAGGATGCTCATACGCTTTTGCGATGGCTCCACCAACAGTGGCGACTCATCACGGTCTTTCCGGGTATCCAATGAAATGCAGCGATGCATGGGCGCCCGTCCCCGGCTCTTCCGCAACAGGATGAACGGGTCCCTTGGCAAGATATTCCATGCGATCGTTCGCGACGGCCGCCACATGGATCTCGGCCTCGGCGACGCCAGCACGCGAGATCGTGAACAGCGGCGAGCCGCGAGGTGTCGATTGGGTCGAGGTCTCCGCGATCTTCTCGATCGATGCCGATGGCGATGTCAATGGCAGCTACGGCTATGTCTACGACGCCCGGGGCCCCATCTCGGCGCGGCGGACGGCAGGTAGCGCGCCGCGCCGGCGGTCCCGCACGACGGTTCGCGCGAGACCGCGCCGCATCAAAGCAGCTGATAGATGCGGAAGTCGACCCGTCCCGCCGACATCTCGTTGTAGCCCACGAGCACCAGGTCGTTGACCCAGGTGTAGCGCGCGTCCGATGTCTCGAGCTTGGGCGTGGTGCGCAGGTAGGTCTCGCCGAACGCGAGTCGCTCGCCCCTGGCCAGCCGCGCGCGGCCATCTGGCGGCAGCCTGGCGACGCCCTTGCTCTCGAAGTAGATGAGCGCGCCATCGTCGGTGCGCAAGGCACCGCGGATGTCGAGCCGGCTGATGCCGTCCGCGCCGATTGCGACCCAGTCGACGCTGCCCGGCAGGAACTGGCCGCTGAGCTTCGGCCCGTCGAGCCGGCCGCCCTTGCCGATGTAGGGCACCAGCGTGCCGCGCGGCGTGGGCACGACGATCGGCGTCTCGAGATCGACCCGCAGGTCGCACAGGTGCCGGATCGGCAGCGCTTCGAACAGCGGCTGTTCGAGCAGTGGTCGCTTGTCGAGGATGGCGCTCATGGTCAGCTCAATGCAGCCTTGATTTCGGCGTAGTCGAAGAAGGTGTCCTTGCGCGTGACGAGCCCGTCGCCGTCGACCTCGACCACGTCCAGCGCATGGAAGCCGCGACGCTCCTTGCCCGGCGGCTGGAAGGTCAGCGTCCAGTCGAGCGTCCAGTGCCGCTCGCCCAGCAACAGGCGGCGCGTTTCCACACCGAAGCCCGGATAGCGCGCGAAGACTTCGCCGAACTCCTTCAGCAACGCGTCGTTGCCCCGCACCGCCGTGCCGCGGCCGTGCGCCTGGAAGCTCGAGTCCGGCGCATGCAGGGCCACGATCGCCTCGGGGTCGTGGGAGAGCCAGGCCGAGGCGTAGCGATCGGCGATGGCGGCAAGATCCAACTTGACAGGTTCAGACATGGGAAGCCTTTCGAAGGGTCGATTGCATTCGCGGAAGTCCTATCGATTCCGCGGTGCGCGAGGCGGGTTTCACCCCACCCGGCGAACGGTCGCGACTATACCTATGATTTTCATAGTGACAAGCGGTATGATGCCGGCAATGACCCAAAAATCGCCTCCACCCGCGTCCGCCGAGCACGAGGCGGCGCATGCGCATTCGACCCTGTGCCCGATCGCACGCGCACAGGTCATCGTCGGCGACCGCTGGACCGTGCTCGTGCTGCGCGAGCTGTTCCTCGGCAATCGCCGTTTCGAGGAGATCCAGGTGCAGACCCAGGCCACGCCGCAGATGGTGGCGAGCCGACTCAAGAAGCTGGAGGCCGAAGGACTGATCGAGCGCCGCCTCTACAGCGAGCGCCCGCCGCGGCACGAGTACCACCTCACGCCGATGGGCATCTCGTTCCACCCGGTGTTCCTCGCACTGCGCGCCTGGGGCGAGACATGGTGCAAGGGCGAGCACGAGGAGGTCGCGATTCGCTACACCCACATCCCCTGCGGGCAGGACCCGGGACTGGGGCCGGCCTGTCAGTCGTGCGGGAAGGAGATGCGGCGGGAGGAACTGTCGGCGCGGCTCAGCGGGTCGTTCGATGCGGAGCGGCGGGAGCGGTTGCAGGCGTTCAAGGCGGGGCGGGTGTAGGGAGAGTCAGCGGCTCCCCGCTCATCGCTTCCCCGCCGCCCCACGCTCGATCACCTTGCCCGTCTCGTTCCCCTCCTCCCGTCCATCCGCATAGCGCCGCATGTAGTCGAACACCTTCGCCTGCGACACCTTCACCATCTGCCCCGCGTGCAGGCCGGCCACTTCCACCGGCTCGTTCTTCAGCATGCCGTCGATCGCGTCACCCTTCCAGCCCGTGACCTCGACCCACATCCACTCGTTGCCGCCGCTGCGGGTGATGAAGGGTGCCTTCACGAGGATGTATTCGCTCGGCGCGAGGCCCTTGGCGAACGCGTCGCGCAGCACGGGCAGTTGCGTTCGAGCGAGCTTGCTGGCCGCGAGGATCTGCTCGTTGTGCTTGATGCGCGACACCGAATCGTCGGCGGCGCCGAAGGTGCTCTTGAGCAGGGCCATTTGCTGCGCCGAGCGGTCGGGGCCCGGGTAACGGTCGAAGCCGATCTCGTAGAGCCGGTTGCGCGGATCGCCGCTCTCCCAGGTGCCCGCCACCAGCGACAGCCTGGCGGGCGTGGTGCCCTTGGCCTCCTTGTCCTTCGGGTCGCGCAGGCCGCCCTGCTTGAGCGTGCGCAGGTCCAGGTCGAACTGGCCGGGCCTCGCGATCTGCGCGCCCTCCGCCATTGCCTGCGCGAAGCCGTTGACCAGAATGCCCATCGGTCGATTCATCGACCACGAGAACTGGCTCACCACCACGTCGGGCAGGCCGAACTTTCTCATGCCGAGCGTGATGGCGCGCGCGAGCTTGTTGTCGGCCTGGTAGGCGTGGATCACGATCTGCGAGGCGATGTCGGGAATGCCGCTGGCCCAGGGGTCGACGCGCCGCTTCTGCCATTCGTCGGGCGTGAACAGCTCGCGCGTCTCCTCGTCCCAGACGAAGCCGTTGGTGTCGCGCGCCACCTGCAGCGTGAGTTCGAGCGCCTTGCGCATGGCCGGCAGTGCCAGCTTCGAGGGATGCGCGAAATCGATGATCAGCGCCTGGCTGCTGCCCTGCAGCGCCTCGGCCTGCTCGCGCGTGATGCCATGGCCGAAGCGCTGCAGCATCTCCATCTCGGGCGCGCGATAGGTCTGCTGCACGGTCGTGGTGTTCCAGTTCGCGAACAGCACGGGGGCGGACACCTCGGAAGGCCTCGGCATCGATGCCAGCAGCTTGGGCGCGTCTGCGAGCTTGGCAAGCCGGCTGCGCAGCGTGGCCATGGGATCGACCTTGGGTCGCGGTGCGTAGTAGATCGCGAACTGCGCGTGGACCGGGCCGGCTTGCAGCGGCGAGCCTGCGGGCACGGGGGTGCCGGGCTTGGGGGCGGTGGCGGGTGCGGCGGCCTGTTGTGCCTGTGCGAACGCAGGCAGCGGTGCAAGCGCCGGAGCGCACAGCAGCAGGGCAGCGAGCAGGAGAGGACGGAGCGACTTGGGCGGGAGACGCATGGTTCCGAGTCTGGGTGGTGAAGGGTTGGCGGATTGTCGGGGGAGTTGCGTGACGAACGCCTACCCGATGCAGCACATGGCTCATGAGGAAGATCCGGCCATCGGCGGCAGCCCGCCGGACTGACGACTCTCGAAGCCTGTCGTTCGCGGCGCCGGCACAGTGCGGCCATTGCAGACCCTTCGCTCACGAACATCGTGCGAAGATCTTTCATGTGGAACCACGATCACGAGAAACGGTTTGCGCTCCCACCGTTGCAGGCGGTCGACTGACCCATTTGCCGTTCCCCGAGCGAGCATGACCGATGACCCCGAATCCACCCGCGCTTCCCGACCGCATCCAGACCGCGCGCCTCGAACTCCGCGCACCCGAGATTTCCGATGCGTCGGCGATGTACGCCTCGTACACGCAAGATGCGGAAGTCGCGCGGTACATGGTGTGGCGTCCCCACGCATCCGAGAATGCAACGCGCGATTTCGTCGCTGCATGCGTCGCTCATTGGCACACCGGTTCGGCCCGTCCCTACGTCATCACCCTGAAGACAAGCGGTGAGCTCGTGGGAATGCTCGAGGCGCGTACCAGGGGGCACATCGTGAACATCGGCTACGTGCTTGCACGCGAGCATTGGCGTCAGGGCCTGATGCCGGAAGCCGTTCGGGCCTTGACGGCAGAGGCGCTGGGACTGCCAGAGGTATTCCGTGTCGAGGCAACCTGCGATGTCGACAACCTGGCGTCGGCGAGGGTGCTGGAGAAAAGCGGCTTTCTGCTGGAAGGCCGACTCGCCCGCTTCACGGTTCATCCGAACATCGATGTCGAGCCGCGCGACTGCCTCATCTATGCGGCCTGCCGGTAGTGGTGAGGACGTCGACACAGAAGTGTTGCCTTGGCTCGACGCTGGGATCGGCAAGGTTCATGGATTGCAAGCAGGCAGAGCAGAAACGGCCCGCGTTCGCGTTCGATCGCCTCAAGCCGCCTTGCGCCGCAGAAACATGTGCGTAGCCCGCTCCCCGCCACCTGCCGCTCGCAGCTGTAGCCCAGCGCCGGAAGATCCAGCCCTTCGAACAGCGCCTCGCCCTGGCCCAGCAGCACCGGCCGCACCGCCAGGTGCAGTTCGTCGAGCAATCCGGCCTTCAGATACTCACGCACGGTCGCAACGCCGCCGCCCACCCGCACATCGCGCCCGGCCGCGGCATCGCGCGCCAGTGCCAGCGCCTCATGGATGCCACCGGTCACGAAGTGGAAGGTGGTGCCGCCTTGCATCGTCAACGGCGCGCGCGCATGGTGGGTCAGCACGAAGACCGGCACGTGGTACGGCGGCTCGTCGCCCCACCAGCCCTTCCAGTTCTCGTCGGGCCACGGGCCGCGCACCGGACCGAACATGTTGCGCCCGAGGATCCAGGCGCCCATCGAAGCGAAGCCCTGCTCGGCGATCTCGTTGTCGACGCCGGTCTCGCCCTTGGCATCGCTCCCCTTCTGCATCTGCTGCCAGACCTGCGTGGGAAAGAACCAGTCCATGAGTTCGGGACCGCGAACGCCCAGCGGGTTCTGCAAGCTCTGATCGGGTCCGGCGGCGAAACCGTCGAGCGAAACGCCGAAGCTGCGCACGAGCAATCGGGACATGCTGTCGTCTCCTGCAAAAAAGGAGGAGCAGTCTAGCGCTCGGTGCTCCTGAAAGGCGACGACGTTGTTGGTAATAAGAAGGTTCGAAAAGCCGAACGCGTCATGGGGTGGGCTAGGATGAAGAACGCGTCCCGGGTCTGCCATGGCTCGGGAAACCATGAGATTCATTCGTTGGTCTGCCGCGCTCGTGCCGGCACCACTCGCTCCGAACAGATCCCCATGTCCCTGCGCTCCCTCTTCTCATCGTCCGGCAAGAACAAACCCACCGAACCCCAAGCCGAGGCCGTCCACACGACCCAGGGATGCCAACGCCTCGGCCACCCCCGAGTTCCGCATTCGCGTGAGCAACAAGGCCATTCCCGACGCGGACGTCGCCTGGTTCCTTCACTTCCTCGAGAGCCGCGTGGCAGAAAGAAAAGTTCAGCGGCGGCCAGAGCCTCCAGGTCGGCTGGATGTACACGAAGATCGAGGACACCGACGACGGCTTCCTGCGGATCACGGAACCGGACATGCAGCAGATCCCCGTGCGCTTCATCGATTCGGTGGACAGCACCTTGATGCAACTGCGCAACCAGAAGGATGTCGTCGAGAGCCTCGTCGCGGAGGTCGCGCCGGAGTTTCCTTCCTTGCAGGACAGCGTCGTGGTGCACGTGGACTACAAGTCGGCGTCGCGCATCCTGCTCACGCGCGCGGAGCCTGCCGACGCGAACGACTCGGGCTGGTGGTTCACCGATCTCGACGACAAGGAAGGTTCTCAAGATCCGTCGCGCTTCACGAAGACCTCGCTCTATCAGTTGGCGATCGACCGGCCGGACCTGGTGAAGTTCTTCGCCGTGCCGGCGGACCTTCGCGTCTACATCAAGGGGCCCGTCATCGCCGTACTGGGGCCCGAGAGCGAGATCGAGCAGAAGCCCAGGCTCCTACCTGAGCGAACTGAACCGCGCCGGGCAAGAGCGCGCCTGACAAAGGAACCCCAGCCATGACCATCAAGCGAATGGACAACGTCCTGATCGTCGTCGACGATCTCGAAGCCGTGAAGGCGTTCTTCATCGAACTGGGCCTCGCGCTCGAAGGCCAGACCACGGTGGAAGGGCCCGACGTCGGCAAGCTCGTCGGGCTCGGCAACGTGAAATCCACCATCGCGATGCTGCGCACGCCCGATGGGCAAGGCATCGAGCTCGACAAGTTCCACACGCCGGAGGCCGTGCGGTTCGGGCCCGTGGCAACGCCGGTGAACGCCCTGGGAATTCGCCGCGTGATGTTCGCCGTCGATGGCCTCGACGACGTCGTCGCGCGCATGCAGGCCCATGGCGCCGAAATCATCGGACAGATGCAGTATGGAGAGTCGTACAAGCTCGCCTACATTCGCGGGCCCGAGGGCATCATCGTCGGGCTGGCGGAGCAGCTCGGGTAGGCGCCAACATCTTCGAGCATTCGTCTACGGCGACCCATGCGATGTTCTTCTTCAAAAAATCCTCGCAGCGAAAGCCCAAGCTCCTTCAGCTCTCCGAGTATCTCGACCTCCTGGAAGGTGGTTTGGTCAGCACCGACATTTCAGACGCAACGAAGGCCTCAGCCCTGAACCTGGCGCGTGAAGTCTGGGACTCGCTCGCTCTGGGCGCATGGATCGCGATCAACCCTACCGCCGTCATTGCATGGCGCAACAAGAAGAGTGGCCATGTACTTGTCCACATACCAGTTGCCGGGGACGATTGCTTTCTGATCGTTCCGCTCGTGGATGAAGCGGCCGCACCGGACTCCTACATCTTGTTCGACATAGGCGCCGAATATGTGAATGCGACGTTCTCCTGCCCGGCCCTTGAACTCGCAGGCATCGCCACTGAAGACGACATTCGCCAAGCAATCCCCGAATTGCGAGGAAAGGCAGATCCCTTCGCCATCCTGGACTTGCGTGGAGGCACTTACATGCAGGTCTACGCGGATGCGCAAGGTTTTCATCTCGAGCACCAACTCGTGACTTCCGCTGCGCACTACCGCTGCCTGGACGTTGTCGGCCCCGATGAAGCGGTCGATGCATTCCTTTCGTACGCTTTCGGAAACTACGACTGGGCGTACAAGAGACGTTGGGAACGAATCGCACTGTGACGGCAAGAACCCGCGTCGTCGCTCTGGTGTAAAGTCCCCCGCCGAGCCCACAAACTCGCCGCGCTGCAAATCGCACGCACCCTCATCCAGCCCCAAAGGCCCGATGAACCCCAGCTCCTGTTGACCCGACGAGAGCCACCACGTACCCATCCTCGACGGATGGCTCTTGTTGTCAGGTCACCGCATCCCCGCAAGAGAGATGCGCGCAAGGAGTTGCCCCGTGCCCCCTCATCATCGAAACGCCCCACCCCTCTGGCTGCTGATCGCCCTGTCGGCGCTTGGCGTTCTGCCGCTGAACATGTTCGTTCCTTCCCTGCCAAGCATCGCGCGGGAGTTCGACGCCGAGTTCGCGACGATCAATATCGCCGTGGCCGGCTACGCCGTCGTCACCGCGTTGACGCACCTGATTGCCGGCGCGCTGTCCGACAGGTTCGGGCGCAAGCCCGTTCTGCTGGTCGCGCTGCTCGTCTTCGTGATCGGCTCCATCGGATGCCTCTTCGCGCGCAGCATCGAAGTGTTCCTGGCCTGCAGGCTGCTCCAGGGCACCGCCATTGCCGGATACGCCATGTCGCTGGCCGCGATCCGGGACACGGCGGGCGAAGGCATGGTCAGCCAGATCGGCTATGTCTCGTCCGCCTGGGCGATAGCCCCGATGCTCGGCCCCACCGTAGGTGGCATTTTCGACAGCTGGCTGGGCTGGCGCGCGAACTTCGCCGCCTTCGCGCTCATGGGAACCGCGGCGCTATGCCTGGCCCTGCGCTACCTGCCGGAGACACACCACCATCGCTCCACGACGATGTCGGAACAGCTCGACGGGTACGGCCAACTGCTTCGCTCCGGGCAGCTCTGGGCCTATGGGCTCTGCATGGCCTCTTCCATCGGCACGCTCTACGTCTTCATCGGCGGCGCGCCCGCCGTGGCCATGCAAACGTATGGAACCTCCGCGGCGATGGTGGGCGCCTACATGGGACTGGTGCCCGCGGCCTTCATCGTCGGAAGCTACACGGTTGCACGCTGCGGACGGCGGTGGCAGCCGATCCAGTTCATCGTTGCCGGGCGACTGCTGACCTGCGCAGGCCTGCTGGTCGGCGTGGCGTTGGCAGCGCTGGGGTTTGCTCATCCGCTCGCGTTCTTCGGCCCCTGCGTGTGCGTGGGACTGGGCAACGGATTGACAATGCCCACGGCCAACAGCCGTGTGCTGTCGATCCACGCGGGCTTCGCCGGCACCGCGCTGGGCCTGGCTTCGGCCATGACGGCCATCGGCGCTGGCGCCACTGCCTTTGCGGCCGGGTTGTTCGTCGACGAGTCCCATCCACGCAACGCCCTGCTCGCGGCGATGTCGACCACGTCGCTACTCTCCTTGGGCATCGCCGTATTCATCGCACGTTCGGAGCGGCAACAACGGCGCATTCGATCGCAACCAGACTGAGGTTTTTCAGATGAACGTCAATCCGACAATCGATTCCACGCTTCGTGTCGCGTTGGTCACGGGATCCACTTCCGGCATCGGTGCCGCCATCGCGCGCAAGCTGAGTCACGCGGGCTATGCCGTGGTCCTTCACTCTCGAAGTTCCGCGGAAACAGGCCGTGCAATGGCTGCTGAGATGAAGCAGGCCATCTACATTCAAGCCGATCTTGCCCTGGAAGCAGACAGGGTGCGGCTCGTCAGCGAAGCGATCGCCGCCTGGGGCCGACTCGACGTGCTGGTCAACAACGCGGGCATCAGCAAAGTCATTCCGCACGCGGACCTCGCCGCCGCCACTTCCGCGGTGTGGCATGAACTCCACGAAGTCAACGTCGTGGCGCCGTTCCATCTCATCAGGTTGGCCGAGTCGGCCTTGCGCGAAGCCGCCCTGCGCCGTCGAGCAGGCTGCATCGTCAACATCAGCTCACACGCGGGCGTCCGCCCGAAGGGCGCATCCATTCCCTATGCGGTCAGCAAGGCCGCGCTCAATCACATGACCCGCCTGCTCGCGCTGTCGCTGGGGCCGGACATTCGCGTCAACGCCGTGGCGCCAGGTCTGGTCGACACGCCGCTCACAGCAGACTGGACCGCCGCACAGGAGCTGTGGCGCGAGCGTGCTCCCATGCATCGGGCCGCAAGCCCGGACGACATCGCGCACGCTGTTGCAATGCTGGTTGCCTCGGACTACCTCACCGGTGAAGTGCTGCTGTCGGATGGCGGATTGAATCTGACCTAGGTGGGACACCTGCGATGGCCGCCACCACTCTGCATGAGAAGACTAGGCGGCCTCCGCAGGGGGCTTCGCGATGAAGGCCTGCTTTCCATGCCGATCGAAACCGGCCGATTCGTAGAACTTCAACGTCGCCTCATCCTTGCGACCGGTCATCAGCATCACCTTGTAGCAGCCCGCGGACCAGGCCGTGTCGAGCGCTTCGGCCAACAAGGCCTTCGCGTAGCCTCTGCCGCGGTACGCCGCATGCGTCACCACGTTCTCGATCACGCCGTAGGGCCTGCAGCCGCGCGTGAGGTTGGGGATCAAGGTCAGGTTGCAGCTGGAGACCAGCTCGGTGCCGTCGAATCCACCGAAGTAGTGGAAGTGACGACTTGCAAGGATCTCCTGCCAGACTGCTTCGACGACAAGCGGTGCGGGAAGCGGGTCCTCCGTCGCGTGAAGGTGCTTGTAGAGATCGAGCAGCGCTGGCAGGTCGGTTTCGAGAAGCTTGCGAGTTTTCATGTTCGGCGTGAACGGAAGGTCGAGTCCCTTGCAGCGCGCGGGCCATATCCGCGATTCTCGCCAGCACACCAGCTTGCGCGGCGGCAATCGCGGCATGGAGGCTCATTGCATGGCTTCGAGGTCAACAATGAGACGCCCACTCCATTCGCTCAGTACGAGGCCACCTTCAGAACCTCGCGCCGAGTTTGCATTCGGCCACCTTCTCAGCGCTGTAAATCTCTACAGTAGATGCCCCTCTCCTCCAACGACCCGTTATGTGGGCAAGAAAGGCAGCACACACGAACCCTGAACGGATAGATAGATGAACGAATCAACCGCTTCGCCTCGCGGCGGGCCGTCGATGCATCGAGCATCGCGGCGAACGTGGGGCACAAAAGGCGACGGCCAAGGTGCTGACACACCCTGGCCGTCTAACCACAAGACGTGCAACACCTTGAAAGGAGCACACCAAATGGCTAGACGGATTATGGCCCGGCGTCGCACGCCGGTATCTCGCGACGCGGCAGCGCCCACCTACACAGGACCCGGGCCCGAGGATCTTCTGGAGAACAAGTTGGAGCAGCTCACATCGCTGCTTTGGTGTAGCCATGGGAGCGGAACCCGATGGCGCGAGGATGCAGGGGGGTACCCATCTCAACAACGTGATCTGGCTGGCCTATGAGCTGGCGCGTGAAGCGAGCGAGTTGCATCAACAGTCGGCATACCGATGAGCTGTTTGAAGGGATGTATTGAGGAAATTACGCAAAAACGATCAGATATCTTGAGAAACTTATCCTCGCGCAATCGTCCCTCACATCCAATCTCCAAGCTTCAAATTCGCCTTTGCAGCGGGCCCAGTCCTTCGACTTGCTTGACTCACCGTCGTAAAGCGGTCGATCAACCAATCTCGTTTGCGATGCGTTTGGGCCCAGATTGGACTTAGGCCACTGCAGGCGCCGCGCCACCGTCAGAAGCTGGAACGCCTCCAATCTCAATCGCCGGTGCTGCCGGCGTACTCGGCCCCGGAAGCTCATGGACGTCCGACAGTCCACGCTCGATGGCACGCGTCCGGCGGCCCAGTTCGTCGAACTTGTTCGCCGCCTGATCGATCGACTTCTTGGTCGCATCGACGATGTCGCCAAACTTCTTGAACTCGGCCTTGGCCAGGCCCAGCACCTTCCAGACCTCCGAAGAGCGCTTCTCAATGGCCAGCGTCCGGAAGCCCAAGCGAACGCTGTTCAACAGTGCCGAGAGCGTGGTTGGACCTGCAATGATGACCCGGAGGTCCATCTGCAGCTGCTCATGCAGGCCCGGGAACCTCATGGCCTCAGCGAACAGTCCTTCGGTCGGTAGGAACAGCACCGCAAAGTCTGTCGTCAAAGGCGGCCGGATGTACTTGACCGAGATCTTCTTGGCCTCAGCTTTCAGGGGACGACTCAAAGGCCGAAGTCGCCTGAAGGATCTCAGCCCGGTCACCGGTCTCGTGGGCGTCGAGCAGCATCTGATACGGCTCGACGGGGTACTTTGAGTCGATGGGCAGCCAGACCGGCTCTTCATCGGCCGGGCTGGGGATGCGGACCGCGAACTCGACAATCTCGTTGCTGTTGCTGCCACCAGTCTTCAGGTTCTTCCTGAACTGCTCTGCGGTGAACAAGCTCTCGATGATGGCGCCGAGCTGCACCTCACCCCATGTGCCACGAGTACGGACGTTCTGCATGACCTTCTTCAGATCGCCGACATTGCCTGCCAAGCTCTTCATCTCGCCGAGGCCAGCATGAACTTGCTCCAGACGCTCGCTGACCAGCCTGAAGGAATCCCCAAGACGTTGCTCCAACGTCGCATGGAGCTTCTCATCGACGGTGCGACGCATCTCCTCGAGCTTCTTGCCGTTGTCTTCCTGGATGGCCGCCAAGCGCTCATTCAGAGTCGTGCGCACCTGTTCTGAGCTCTACTGGTTGGCCGCCGAGACCGACAGCAGCTTCTGGCTGACCGACTCCTGCAACGTCGAGAATTGGTTGCGCATCTGGTTGCCGTTACCTTCGAGCTGGTCCTTCATCGCCGACGACATCGACTTCAGCTGCTCCAGCACGTCGGTCTTCAGCGACTCAAGCGTCTGACGCGCGATCTGGCTCAGCGCGTCGAAACGCTCTTGGATGCAGGTCTCGAAAGCTGTGGCGTTTTCCGCTACGGCCTGCCGCGACTTGACCGTCTCTTCCGCGAGATTCCTCAGCAACACTGACAGCTCCTCTCGGAAGGCCGTCAGCGTCTGTGTGGCCTCTGCTCGACCAGCAGCCGCATCCTGGTTCGCCTGTGCAAGATGTGCCAGAAGCGCTTGGCCCGACTGTTGCAGCTGGGTGGAGAGCGCCAATTGCAGAGCTTCAAATCTTGCAGTCAGAGATCCGTCCAGACTGGCCAGGCGTTGCTCGAGCTTGCCTTCAAACTGGCCGAAGGCCTCCTTGAGCTCAATGCGAGAGCTTCGCGACTCTTCGAGTGCCTTGCCCATCTGCTCGTTGACGGCAGTGCGGCTAGCTTCGAGGCCTTGGGATGTAGCTTCCTGGAACTGGGTCAGCTTGCGACCAAGCGCAAGCTCGAAGCTTGAGATGCGAGCTTCGAGGCGTTCCTCAAACATCTGGAACGCTGCCTGCAGCTCGACTCGCCCGTTTCGTGACTCTTCCAGGGTCCGGCCTAGCTGGTCGTCAAGTGTCTTTCGGGAGGCGGCAAAGCCTGCCCCCATCTCCTCCGTGAAGGCCTGGAGACGTCGCTCAACGCTCTGCGCGCCACCTTCCAGTCGACCTTGACCTTCAACAACGCGAGACACGTTTTGCTCAAGGAGCGACAGCCGCGTGGTGAGCTCTAGGGGCATCTCCAACCGCGGCCTGCGGAGCAATAGAACCAGCCCAACCAGCAGCGACAGGCCGGTCAATGCAACAAGAACGTACAGCGTCGTTTGCTCATCAGCCATTTTGGGGTCCACGATGGATGTTCAGGATCAATGTTGGGGCGGCTTCGGGCTTCCCACTGAAGCAATCCAGCAAAGCGTGTTGACCAAGCCCATCTGGGCAGGGGTCATGCACTTGATGGAAGTGAGTTCTGGATTGGCCACGAGGACGGCAAGTGACTTGGCGCGAGAGACGGCCACGTTGAGCCGGTTCTTGCTGAACAGGAACTCCATGAAACGTGGCAGCTCTGCCTCGCTGGAGGTCGTCATGGAGATGAGCACCACCTCGGCTTCTTGCCCTTGGAACTTGTCCACCGTTCCAACGCGCGCATCTGCAGGGAGCGTCTCACGCAGCAGGTTCACCTGCATGTTGTACGGAGCGACCACGAGGATGTTTTCAGCCGTCATTGGGCGAACCGATCCGTCGTTAGCCGTGTAGCGCTGGCGCAAGAGGTCCTCGTAGAGCTGCCTGATCAGCAGAGCCTCCTCCTGGCTCTGCTGAGAGCACCCCGAGTGGTCGATCGGCGCAAAAACAATTCCCGCAGGCTTGAACAGCGGCAGCGCATCGTCACGCAGGACGAGCACACGTTTCACGTTGTTCGCCTGCGGTTCCAGCCGCGAATCGTAAACCGCATCCGAGATGAAGGAGCACACCTCGGGATGCATCCGCCAAGTTGTCTCCAGAAAGATGCCTCGGTTGGGTGCAATCGTCGCTACGCCATCCAGCAGGTAGTCCAACGAAGAATCTCCTGAGCGTCCAGGATGGACACCCTGGGTCGGCTGAGAAAGCTGCATTTGGTCGCCCAGCAGTACCAGGTTGCGCGCACTGGTACCCACGGCAATCAGATTGGCCAGGGACACCTGCCCTGCCTCATCAACGAAAAGGTAGTCCAGATACTGGTCAGCGCTCGGTCGCGCGAACAGCCAAGCTGTACCTGCAACCAGGTTCGCACCGCACGAGAATGCCTCATCGTTGTCGTAGACGTTCTCGATGCCCTCACCTGGGTACTCCGAGTCTTCTCCTTTGGTGGACTTCTTGACGCCTTTGAAGGACACGCCCTGCTCCTTCGCCACCTCGACCACTTTCTCCAGCAGATGATTGATGGGTCGATGCGAGTTCGACGTGACCCCCACCCGCTTGCCGGCAGCCAGCAGTGCCACGATAACGTGCGAGCCGGTGTAGGTCTTTCCGGCACCGGGCGGTCCCTGGATGAACAGGTAGCTGTCCTGCATGTTCAACACCACCGCAGAACAGGCCTCGACCGTCGCGGCTCCCTCGATCATGTGAGCTTCAGGGGCCTTGCTTGCAATCGACGGCACATCTCGGCGAAGCACACTCTCCAGGGCCAGGTACCGATGGTCTGGGCTGCTGCCGGTTTCAAAGACACCTTGTTAAGGTGTGAAATGAAACCGGAGGTGGTTCATGGAGAGAAGAAGGACATTCAGCCGCGAGTTCAAGCTCGAGGCGGTCAAGCTGGTCACTGAGCGTGGGGTGACCGTGGCCCAGGCGGCCAAGGACCTGGACGTACACGAGAACGTGCTGCGCAAATGGGTTCGCGAGCTGCGTGAGGCACCGCAGGAGGCCTTTCCGGGCAATGGCAAGCAGACGGCCCAGGACGCGGAGATAGCCAGGCTGCGCAAGGAAGTGGCCAAGCTCAAGATGGAGCGCGACATCTTGAAAAAAGCCGCGGCCTACTTCGCGAAGGAGTCGATGTGAAGTTCGGCTTCGTGGCGAAACACCGAGGGGCATGGCCGGTCAATCTGATGTGCGAGGCGCTCGGTGTCTCGCGAGGCGGCTTCTACGCTTGGCTGGCGCGCCCCAGGAGCCGGCGCAGCCTCGATGACGAGAAGCTGGGCGCTCAGGTGCACCAGAGCTTCGTGCACAGCGACCGCACCTATGGCGCCAGGCGCGTGTGGCGCGATGTACTGGAGCAGGGCCAGCCTTGTGGCCTGCACCGCATCGAGCGGCTCATGCGCGAGCAGGCTCTTCGTGCACGTCCCAGGCGCCGGGGCTTACCCAAGGACCGGGGCGAGCGCTGTGCGATTGCCGACAACGTGCTGGACCGCCAGTTCCAGGCCGATGCACCGAACCAGAAGTGGGTGGCCGACTTCACCTACATCTGGACGGCCGAAGGCTGGCTGTACGTGGCAGCGGTGCTGGACCTTTACTCGCGTCGCATCGTGGGCTGGTCGATGCAAGAGAGCATGACCTCGCAGCTCGTGGTGGACGCGCTGATGATGGCCGTATGGCGCCGGGGCAAGCCAGTAGCACTGCTTCATCACTCGGACCAGGGCAGTCAATACACCAGTGCGCACTTCCAGCAACTGCTGCGCGAGCAAGGCATCACCTGCAGCATGAGCAGAGCCGGCGAGGTCTGGGACAACTCGGCGATGGAGAGCTTCTTCAGCTCAATGAAGACCGAGCGCACGGCCAGGCGCGTGTACCGCAGTCGGGAGCAAGCTCGGGCCGATGTGTTCGACTACATCGAGCGGTTCTACAACCCGATGCGCCGGCATTCGACGCTCGGCTACGTCAGTCCCGTACAGTTCGAACAAGCTCAAAAAGCTTAGGTCGGTGTCAACGAAACCGGCAGCAGCCCACATCCTGGATGACTGCCGTCGAGATTGGCTTGCCCGGGCCAAGATTCAAGTGAGGCGGCGGAGCCTCCTTGGACGGACCGACCTTGAACTGAACAAGCTTGGCTTCGACACCCATCCGAATGTCGCCGAGCGCATCCGCGTTGTCCGCTCGGGTGACGCTGCTGCCATCACGAAGCTTGGTCTCCTGGACGGGGTATGTGTAGGTGTAGATGAGAGAACGCTTGTCCTTGAACGGAGGATTGTTCGGGTCAACTCGGAGCCCAGCCAGGCACTCGGGGTCCTCCATCAGCTCGTCTTCGCTCATCTCCATGCGTGCAAACATGGCCCAGTACGCTGGCTTGTCAGCGCGTCGGTGGAAGTCGAGCAACTGGTAGGTCAGCTCCCGGGCAGACTGGTCAGCCGCCCAGGTGAGCCGATCTTCGGGCAACGGCTCAACCAAGGCCGCCCGATACGGAACCAGGCGAGCCTCCGCATCACTCAAGGGCTGCGATGAAGACGAAGCCGCAGCGCCTCCATTCAACACCGGAGCCGCGGCCCACGGCATCGCACCAGGCCGCAGGGTCAGGAGCCAGTCCCTGAGCTCCTGCGTGGATCGAACGTCGTCTTCGTTGTACTTCTCGATGGCGTCCAACAGGGCTTGATCGTCGGTCTCCTTCCAGCGCTCGTACCAGACGATGCTGGCGCCGGCATTGGTGACGTCGCCCTCGCGTGCTTCGAGATAAAAATGCTCAATGTTCTTGATGGAGTAGCGAGGCTCGGAGACCATGATGCCTTCACGCACCACTTGGTAGAGGTCAACAAGCACGCCGCGGCGCAGCCAGTTGTCAACCTCGGCTTCGCGTGTCGCGTGAAACGTCATCAGCTTCTTGAGCGCCGTCTCCTCGTACTTCGCATAGTGGTAGACGTGCGCATCGGGAAATTCCTTCAAGCGTGCCACTACGAAGTCGACGAAGCGTTCGAAGGCAACTCGCTCTTCCTGACGGCTGTGAGCCCAGAAGCCCTTGAAGACCCACTTGCCGCCATCGCTTAGGTAGAGCCCCGAACAGGTACTCCAACCCGCCCTCTTCCAGCGGGTCGCCTTCCATGTCGAAAAACATGTCGCCCGGGCTCGGCTTTGGCATTCGACGCAGGCCTCGCCCCAATTCCTCCGGCAGGAGCACCACTCGGCCTTTGCCGGTGCTCCTGGCCTCGACTTGAAGGCTCGCCTGAGCGCGCAGTTTCTCCAGCGTCGCCGCAGGAAATTTGGCCACCTGCGCACCAGGCTGCAGCTCAGCCAGCTTGGCCATCGTGTCGACGCCCGCCGCCCGGAGCTTCTGGATCTGGCCACGGGCGATATTGGCAACCTGGTTGAGGTGATCATCCTCCAACCACTGCGCCTTGCAAAGATGACTCCAGCGGCACACATCGCAGTGATTGCAGGGCTCCGGGTAGGTCTCCTTGCGCCCCTCTTCCATGCGCACCAGAAAGCGCGCCAGCAAGGCCTCGAAGTAATGCGCGTAGTCGACGCAACGATAGGTTTTGCGCGTCCGGTCTCCCAGGATGACATGCATCGACTGAGGCGCCACGCCCTGCACTACTGCCAGCAGCTTCGAATAGAACGACAGCTGCACCAGGAACTTGGCTTTGGGCGTCCGCGAGAGCTTGGTGTCGGAGACCTCGTAGCTGTAATCGCCCAGCGCCGAAGGGGTTGGCACCTTGATCAAGAAGTCAGCGAAACCGGCGAGGTTTCCCTGAAGCAAGGTGGCCTGAAAGATGACATCGACCCCAGCCTGCATGGCATCGATGGTTGCTGCGACCTTGCTTTCAAGCGTGGTGTTGCCGTCGGCGATGTCGACGACCGCCAGCCCCTGATCTCGCAAGTGCTGCACGTAGGCGTCTTCGTGCTCATAGCCCTTTTGCTGGATGAGCTGAGTCGACTCGTCCACATCCGCCAGCGGCAGTGGATATTCGAGATGACGCAAGTCGAGCGACGTGATGTGCTCGCACTCGAGGAAATTGACCAGATCAGTCGCGGCGTAAAGGCGCCCCGAATCTCGGTTCTGCATATCCTCTCCCCCTTTCAACCATTTTGTTAAGGGGGCTCGGCGTCGTCCATAGGGGGCGGCACCGAGCGGATGACACCCAGCGCGAGCTGCGCTGTGAGGCAAGCCCTCAACGGCAGATCAGCATGCGACAAGAGGTGGGGCATTACGCCCCGCCCTCAAAAGGCAGCACCGCTTACTTGCCGTGCTCCTTGCGCACGCCTTTGAAGGGCGTACCGTCCTTCTTCTGGTCCATGAAGCGGCCGGTGTCGGTATCGCGCTTCACCCAGGTCTCGGTGACGGGGTTGTGGGTCTGCGAGCGGTCGCGCACGGCGCCACGGCGAGCGTTGTCACCAACAGGTGCGTTCTTAGCCATTTGGATCTCCTTAGACGTTGAGGGTGTGGGTCCAGCGCGGCAGTCCGCTGCGGGACAGGAAGTCCACCAGGTGCTTGCTGCCGAAAAACCGGATACGGTCGCCGGAGCTGTAGGCCAGAGCCGCCTGGTCCACCCGCAGGTTGCTCGCGCGCGCCTTGGCGGTCAGTTGCGCCAGGAGCTCGCCGTTGGCGCTCGTGGTGCCGCTGCTCGACCGGGCGTCGAAGACTGCGAAATTGACCCAGCCGCCGCTGACAGCGGGCTGCCGGAGGTGGGCAAAATTGATCTGCATCGCGTTACTCCATGCCCACTTCAACTGCAGGCATGAAACGAATTCTTCAGTGCCACCAGCTCACGGAATGAGCTAGCCATATGGCCTCACTTGTAGATCTTTGCGGCGGCGCGCAACTGATCCCGAACCCGCGCGCGCAGCTCCGGCGGAGCCAAGACTTCCACGTCCGCGCCGAACCGTAGGATGTCCATCACCAGCTCCTGGTCCTTGGAGTACGGCACTTCGAGCTGGTAGCTGCCATCATCTAGCCACGTGCAGGCCTGGTGCGTGTGCCAGCGCTCGAGCGACACGTATTGCGCTCTGGTCTTGCTGAACTTGAGCACCGCCCATTTGTCGGCCTTGCCCGCATAGATGCCGTAGCCGCTCTGGAAGTGCTCCGCCAAGACCTCCCTGGCCACCTCTTTGGCAGGTATATCGGTGAGTTCCACATGCTGGATCGCGTCCAGGGCAAAGGAGCGAAGCTCTTTGCGCCAGTGGCACCAGGCGTCCAACAGCCAGTTCTCCCTGTAATGGACCAGCCGTATGGGGGGAAACCTCACGATCATTCACTTCGTTCTTGTCGCGGTGGTAGTAGCGCAGGCTAACCCTCTTGCGCTCAAGCACCGCCTGCGTCAACAGCTCGAAGTTCTTCACCTCGACGCGCCTGCCTGCGAAGTGGATGAGCTTGATGCGCTTCTCGATGTCCTTGGCCGTGGCCGGCGACTCGCCCAGCAGCGCCTCCAGCTTGTCTTTCAGAGGCTGGAGATGCGGCTCGAGCAAGCCCGGTTGAACGCCCGTTATCAGGTGTTGCATCGCCAAAAGTGCGTAGATCTCGCTGGCGTTGAACCACAGGCCTGGCAACTCAAATCGCTTGCCGCCGGGAAGGTCACCAATGACCCACTTTTTCACGTACCGGTCGAAGCTGATCGGGCAGTCGAGGCGGTCCCTCAGGATGTCGATGTCGCGCTTCAGCGTGGACATCGAGACCTCAAGCTCGTCCATGAGCTCTTGCATCGTCGCGCCATCCCTGAGACGCACGATGCCCAGGATCTTGTGGACACGCTCCGTGCTCTCCTTCTTCGCTCTTGGCGGCATCTTCACTCCCTCGTGAAAACTTGGTGCTTCTTGGTTTTGGCGGAGTACAGCAGGAGAGGTAAAGCTGCGCAAGCTTTCAAGAAGCACGGACGAGCGCGTTGCTTTATTGCAACATATCGCCCATCAGCTTTGCATTGCTACCACTCAGCCCATTGATTCTCACCGATGACCATCTCTTTTTAGCTTGTTATGGCACTAACAACCTATGAAACGCCACTATGCGGCTAGGCCATCTAACGAATTGACTTGGCGACCTTGCTGAGCAAACCTCGACTTCTCACTCAAGCAACGACCGAGCGGCATTTGATCTCAGCAACTCTGTGCCCACGCTCTCCTGAGGAATCCACAGACCTTCTTTCCACATCGCCTCGATATCTGGGGCGAGGCTCGGAAGCCATCGTCGCAGCATCGCCAGGTCGTCAAGCACTCGACGAACGCCGTCCCTTCGTCGGCCGGATGCCAAGGCCAGACTGTACAAATCGAGATCTGGCGAGATCTGCTCAACGCCAACGCCTTTCATGCGTAAAGGAATCGCAAATCCGTCGGGGTCAAGGTCACCGAAATACAGCACTGAGGTGCCCTGCACCTCTCGCAGGACTTCATCGAGCGCCCTACTCGTTGAAGAAACCGCGTAGCCGGCACCGTAAATGACAGCCGCGTACCTCCTCGCAGTCACGTTCCACTCGCCCAGGCTCCAATAGGTGTGATGGTTCTCGACGATCACCACGGGCCGCCCAGGCGCTTCAGCCTTCCGGTACGGCAGCGGCGGGGAAACCAAGAAGGCGCCGATTGCGCTTAAGGGCAGCCGGCCAGAGAACAACGCATCGTTGCGTACGCGTTGATCCAGAAACTTCTCATCTCCGAAGATGTCAAGCGCCCGCTCCTTCAAAGGCACTGGCATGAGCTCACCGTTGCGTCGTCGAAGCCATTCGTTGATGGCAAAGGCAGCCTGCCTCTCAGAGTCAGTCAAGCGCGTCCAGAACCCAAATGAAGGTAGCCACGGCAACACGGCCCAATCCGGCTGCGCTGCTCGCTGCCCCTCGCTGGTGAGCGTGATGAACTTCGGCATGCGCGGCGTACCGAGCTTCTCGAAGCTGCTGTCTGCTGGGAGAGACAACACGCCCTGGTCCGACATCTGCTCGAGTGCGTCCAGCATCAGGGAGTCCCGCCCGGGATGTTGTACCTGCTCTGGATGCAGACTGAGCCAAGCCTGTCGTAGCTCCACCAGATTCACGCGCTTTCGTGGACGCGCTCGAAGATGGTTCAAGAACCCAGAACTCACGTTGGGGCCTCCGGGGATGTCATGTCAGTAAACGTCGCCGAAACCATCTCGATGTGGGAACGTTGAGAGCGGGAGTTCATGTGCGACTTGCGAAGGCGAATGACACGCCGGAAGCCAGCCAGGATGTTGGCATCAGCGTTCGCCGTGAAGAAGATGAGCTGAACGCCGATCTCCTTTGCCAGCAGGCGTTGGGCATCGATCAGGGCGCGTGTCTGCACCTTCGCGAAAGGATTGTCGAGGATCAACGGTCCGCCCCCTGCGCGCTTTGCGGAAGCCTGGGTGTCAGCTCGCAACTGGCTGATGAGGAGGTACAGGAACATTGCGATGACGGTGCCCTGCCCCTTGGACCCTTTGAGCTCGCTTGCAAGCTGGTATTGGTGGGCCTCGTTCTGCTCCATCTTCAGAACCTTGATGCCCAGGTCCTGACCGCCGCTAATTTCCACGAGGCTCTGGGCCACAAGATCCGCGCCCTTCGCGGGAACCACGCTCTTCTCGATCATCTTCGAAAAGTACTTGCGGATGGCCTCTTTTCGGGCGTCGACAGAGATCCCCTGGAACCTCGCCTTCATGGTGATGATGTGTTTTCCGCCAACGTACGGCGCAGCAGCGGGCATTGTTTTTCCGCAAGCACGCGTGAGCATGGACATGCCTTCAAACGTCAGGTTGTACAGCTCACCAACCGAGTTCTGGATGTCGGGCTCCATGGTGTCTAGCGTGTCCTGCACGGCGACGATACGGTCCTTGGTGAGCTCCAGCACCCGAAGCCGATCAGAGCATGCGTGGTCGAAGTTGCTGTCGGAGATGTCTCGAGCAAGTTCTGCCTCCACATCGACAAGGTCTTTGGACGATGCGACGGCGCTCAAGCTTTGGAAGGCGCTGCGGGCCTTCTCCCTCTGCGCGTCAACACGCTCCCTTTGATCTCTATGACGATGGATGAGGCTGTTCGTGTACTCCTCAAAATCTGGCGGTAGGACCAGGTGGTCGTAGTCCTCGGTCATCCAAGGTACAGCCGCAGCCAGCGAAGCATTCAAGCTCTTGAGTCTCGCCGCAGCCAGGTCAGCTTCACCCGCGCGCGCCCGAGAGCCAGCCGCAGCTTTCCGGGCTCTTTCAGCCATCTGCGAAGCGGCCGCCGCTTCCTGCTCGGAGGCTGAGATCTGCTCAACGAGGGCAACATCATTCAGCGCGAGCAAGTCCGGAGTCGGTGTGCTCGCAAGCTTGTGCTGCGCCCAATACAACTCACGCTCAGTCTTGATCGAGACGTGGTCGTTGACAGCCGCTTCCTTTGATCTTCCGAGGCGCTCATTCAATATCGCCTGGTCTCGAAGCTCCGCTTCAAAGTCCAGCCCAAGTAGAGCTCGCAGAGCCTGCTCATCGAAGGCTGCGAACTCTTGAAACGCGGCCTCCGAGTCCTTCCGCGCAGCTTGGGCGCTCCTCAGACGCTCGGCAAGCATGGGGTCTCGGTCACTCTGACGCGCCCGCAGAACCTCGACGGCATGCGCGTAGGTCATTCTCAACGAATCAAGCGCCTGGGGCTTCGCCCGAAGGTGCTCGTCCGCTGGATACTTTTTGTCGATGTAGTCGATCGCAGCCCTATCAGTGCCATGCTTGGTGGCGTTGGCCTCGTGGCGCACACGATCAAGGTTTGAGCTCTGGCGATTAGTGTCAACATCAACACGCTGTCGGGCGAGATCTGCCAGCAGGTCGGTTTGAACACGCGCTTGGGACTGAAGCTCCAGCATCCGACGCTGAATTTCTGGCCGCTTCGATTCGTAGTCTCTCTGGAAGCTCCTGAGCTGGCGGATGCCTCCGTTGACGCTCTCGATTCGAGCTGGCAAGGGCTTGCGCTGCAACGAGACCTGCTCTGCCGACTTCTTACAGGCAAGCGCCTTTGCGCTGAGCTCTTCCTGATGGGTTCTTGCCGCCGTCTCTTCTGCCCTCTTTTCCTCAAGTTCGGCATCCGCTTGGCGCAGCCGGACTGCACCGAACTCAGTTTGATAACGAACAAGCTTCGCGCGCCCCTCGTTGCCTTCTCTCTTGCGCTGTTGGTAAGCGCGCCGCTGGTCCTCGGACGCAACGATCCGCTTATCCAAGTGTCCCAATGCGACCTGGGCTGCTGACTTGTTAAAGAGCGCTGCATCCTCGGGGGCAAGCACCAAGCGCTCCCCGATCGTGGATTTGGCTTCGAGCGACTGGACCGCCACGGTGACCGGTGCTCGCAGTTTGACCTTGAGGTCAGGCAGCTTGTCCACAAGCTTTGCCCAATCTCCTTCGGCGATCGAAACTCCTAGAAACCGTGCAGGGTCGGACAGGACGACCGGCTTGGCTTGGTCCTCGTCCGGCAGCATGTCTGCGATGTAGGAGCTGGCTGCTCGAGCAGAACGAATGCCATTTGCCGTCAGCTGCTTGACCGCAGCATCCACGTCAGCGCTACGTCCGGCAAGGCCGGTCTCCAAAATCGAGCTGCGCTCCGTGCTCAATTGAGCCAGAAGCACGTCGCATCCACTGATCTCCTCTTCAGAGGCTGCAATCAGAGCATCTAGCTGTTCCAGAAGTGTCGGTTCATCAGCATCCGCCAGCTCCGCGTCCGCGGCGATACGCATGACCTCCATTTGAGCGATCGAATCCCGTAGCGCCTGCCCGCTGGCGAGAAGTTTCTCCAGTGGATCCTGAGCTGCCTTGGCAAGAGCCGCCTTGGCCCCAAACTCGGCGGCTCCCTCTCGATGCTGACGTTCTTCCTCGTTAAGCTCTTCAATCTGCTGGTCGAGTCCGGCCAGTTGTGCCTCAAGCTCAACAACTGATGCTGCGTGTCGCTCGATCGCCGTGGCAACAGATCCGTCCGCTATATCCAACAGCTGTTCAGCGACCAGACGCTGATGCTGCTGCTGATAGGCCGTTTCAAATCCCTCGTGCTGCCCCTTCTCGGAAGCAATCCTCTGGAGTGCGTTGTTCGCTTCGCGCTCCTCCGTAGCAATACCCTCGAGACGCTGCTTGGCTTTAGTCTCAGCAGCAGAGCATTCCAGGGCTCTTTGTGCCTCGCTTGCCTGAGCGGATGCCAGCGCGCTGTCTAGAAGGGCACCCTCCACCTCTGCTTGATGCTGCGCAGGCTTCAGGCCCTCCTCCTCGAGCTCCATCATTGCCTGGAGCGAGTTCGCGGCCTCTGTCTTGGCCGTCAGCACCCCAAGCGCTTTGGACCCGCGAAGCATCTGCAGGCGTTGCTCACCTTCAGCCGACCTCTCCTCGGCGTCCTCCTTTGCGGCAAGGGCCACGGCAGCCTTGCGGTCCAGCTGCAGCCCCTTCATGGTCACAACGCCATCCTGGTGGTATCGAGCGTTCTTGTCTCCGGTCTCTGCGATGCCATCCTGATCGGTCGCAAAACCGCGCTTCACGAGCGCCTCTGCCTCTTTCTCTTGAGATCCGCACCGCAACGAGGCGGCCAGACTTGCCGCATGGCGTCGAGTAGCTTCGTGCTCTTCCAGTGCCGATTGATAGGCCGCAGCTGCATCAACGAACGGAAGCATAACCGCATGAAGCCTGTTGAGCTGCTCCAGCTGCTTCTCGTAGCGTGGCCGGGACTTCAACTTGTCAGCCGTGTGTGCCAGCGCATCGCGAACAGTGGCTGACCGCTCCGGATCTAGCGTAAGGATGAGGAAACGTCGCAGGAGGTCGGCCTCGGAGTTGAAGGTCAGGAACCCCTCCTCCATGCCGCCTTCGTTGCTGTTGAAGTCGACCTGCATTCGCAGTAGCTCGATGTCGAGCATGCGCACGCCGCCCAAATGCTTGACCCAGTCGTCTTGGTTCTTGGTACGGAAGAAGTCCCCACGAGAGCGAGAAGACGCCTCCTGCATCCACTGCACGAACTCGGGCATCGACCGGCATGGTGTCCCGCTCAGACCTGGCGCGGGCACGTCGTTCATGGACAGACCGTCTGCAACTTCAAACGCGAAGAACCAGCGGTCGGCCTCTGCGCCGCGTTCGATGGTGTCTTTGATGGTGACGGCCTGGCCAATAAGCAGCTTGTAGTCCGGTGCGCCGGCCGAGCGCCCTGGCATGCACCACTCGATCAAGATGAACGAGGGCCGACCATCTCGCGAGAAGTACTCTTGAAACCGATGATTCGACTTCTGCAGATGCTGCAGCCACCTGTCTTGCTTCGGGTCGAAGCAGCTGAAGATATACGACAAGAGCGACGTCTTTCCGCCAGCATTCTCCAGATTGAAGACGGTGTCCGTTGGGTCGTCGGTGTCCGGGTCATTCAGTGCGAAGACATGGCTGTCGTACCAAGCCGTCGGACTGCCAAAGTGGCTGACGTGCATCCGGGAAATCTGCTGCATTTCAAGCGCCTCCGGCAGCGTTCGCCGCATCGCGTGTCAGGTGAAACAAGGCGGGCAGAGTGAGCTCCCTCAAATGCACCCTCAGCCTGTGCGTGGCCGTATAGAGCGACTGCGCGTCGTCGTCGCTCTCACGAAACGACCTGATCAAGCCATACTCGAGCATCTTGTTCACCGCGATCCTCACGAAACCATCGATGGAGGAAGACGCCGCGCGCTCTGCTTTCGGGTTCACTGCGGGTAGTCGCTTCAAGTACTGCCACCCCGGCTCCAGTTCTTCAGCAACCGACTCAGGCACATCGGAGTCTTGAGCATCAGACAGCCGGCTGACCAGACCGAGCAGCGTGTCCCTGAATCTGGCCAGCGTTGCAGGCAAAGGCGCCTTGGCGTCGTCGTCCAGTCGATCTGTTGTAGAAAAGAACACGGCCGCTATTGCCAGGTGGGCCATGGCGAGCGCGACCTTTTGCTCCGAGGTGAATGTGCCTCGCAGGTCCGTCATCCTCAGCGAAAACCGGCTGTTTTTTGAGGACGGTGCAACGATCAGACCGCGCTCGCTGACGTCCAGGATTGAAAGCTCCATCCCGATCGCCGACTCCTGGACCGCTGTACAGAACGTCGGATCTGCCCGGTAGCGCGAGAGCAGGTCTCGGTACTCTGCGTCGTTCGACGGTGTACCGGTGAGGTGGAGCGCTTTGTACAGGAGCCTGCTCGCGTCTCGATTGATGCTGCTCATCTGTCCTCCAAGGGATCAAAACGAAGGTTGTCGCCAGCGGCAACGTCCGATGAAAAGCTGCCGTCAGCCTCCGCGCGGAAGCCTTTGAATAGGTTCTCGCTGTCGGGGTAGCTTCTGTAGAGCATGTAGACAACGCATTGGCGCTCTATCGCGGACAGCCCGTCGTCCTCGGCTAAAGCGAGGAGTTCATCAAGCTTCCAACTGCCCCCGATGTCGAACTTCCGGTTCAACCAAGCCTGGACAGACTTCGACGTCTCCTCCGGGAACGGGTCAACGTAGACCTTGAAGGGCAGCATCTCTGCCCCTTCCGAGTCGTCATCCATCGGTTCGTCGTACTCTCGCTTGGCCAGCAGCAGTGCCAGCAGGTCAGAGAGATCCGGCGCCTTGGGAAAGACGGCTGGGTACAGTCCTAGCAAAAGCGCATCGACTCCTTTTGCCAGCTCGGCCTGAGATGTACTCAGGGCATCGGGCAACAGACGGGTCTCCAGGTCGGGAAATGACGAAGGCCGTCGTGACCGGAAGGCACCTGCTTGAGCAGTCATGAACTTTTCACCTGCGACGGTGACGTCCACCTGCAGATGTGCGCGCACGCCACTGGCGCTCCTGAGCACGTCGTTCAGGCGAATCAGCTGCCCACGGCGCTTGCCCTTCGGGCAACGAGATGAGCTGCTCCCGCACCGACTCCTCCATCCGCCGGTCTTCCTCTTGCCGAGCGTGGATGTGGAGACGTGCTTCTGTCAGTCGAGGAGCAATGTTCGAGCCCAAGCAACCGAACCAGGCGCACGCCAAGCTTGATGGATGAAGTCACGGATTTTGCTGGCGGTGCTCAATCGACAGCATCCGAGCCCGCCGCGCGAACTCGTAGGCTTGGTCAAACCGACCACGCTCGATGAGCAACTGGAGCATGCGCTCCACCAGTATCTGGTGATCCTCGACTTTCAGGTCGAGCATCCCCATCAAGACGAGATAGCCTTCCGAGGTAGGCCGGTAGCGATACACGTCTTCCAGGTCCGGCTCGTGGGTCGTCAGCCTGAACTTGACCGCGCGTATCTCTCCCGAGGGCGCGTGGAAAAACTCGTAGGAATGCTCTTGATAGTTGTTGGACGCGTTGTCGAGCGCGTCCACAACGATCTCCGCAATCCGTCGGCACTGAGCTGCGGTGGCCGCCGGCTTCATCCGGGTCACGATCCCGCCCAAGTACTGCACCACCTCCTCCTGGGTATAGCCAACAGCCACCGCTGTCCCCTCCATCATGTGGGTCAGGGCAGCGAGGCTCATGTAGTGCGTATCAACCCCGTCGAACAGGCCGCGCCCCTCAGAGGAAGCATCTGAGTACTTGTTCTTGGTGAGCTCCAGCTGGAACAGCGGCCTCATCAGCAGCAGATTTCGCTGCTGAGGCGTCAGATCTAACAGCGCATCCAACGAGGCCACTGTGCTCATAGCGGCCCACGCAGAAATGACGACGGCGCAGTCACGCACCGCCTACGATCAAGCAACGGCATTGTTTTCGCCTCCTTTCTGATTATCTGGGGAGCGAGAACTGGACCGTCCAGCAGCGAAAACCTACCCAGAGGGATACCCCTCCTCGGTAGGAGCCCTGGTTTGCCCGAAAGGCATTCGCGACGGGTAGAAAAGCGCCCATGCCGCAATCTAGTGCGGACACCAGCTCACGGAATGAACTATCGCGCTTCGTTTCCCAAGAATGCGCCAAGGCACCGAGACGTCAGAGCGCTATAGCGCGGCCCACAAGCAACGGTGCTATCGCTTTTCAGCCTTTGCCAGCGCTGCCTGGGCGTTGATATGGTCGCTCTCGCATTGACCAGACCGGTGTTCGCCCGCAGCGTGTTCACGGCTTCAGCCACAGACGCATTGGCCTGCCCGCCCAGAGTGTGACCAGCTTGTCCTGCAGCGCAAGCTGCTGCTCACCATCACTGTTTGAGCCGCAAGCGCGCCAATCTCCCCTGCCTCCTGAGCGTTGGCTTGCGCCTGGAACTAGTTCCCGTGTTGTTGTGCACGCTACAAAAACCAGAAATAGAGTTCCTCAAAGCGGGCATCGGCGAACTTCCGCATTCAGTCTAGGGCCGACACGCCACCCCCTCCACCACCCTCTCCCTCACCCACCGATGCCCCGCATCCCGATGCTTCCTCTCATGCCAAAGCATTGCCATCTCATACCCCGGCACCTCCAGCGGCGCCTCCACCACGCGTAGCTCCGCAGCCCCGCGCGCCAGCCGCTCGGGCAGCATCGCGACCATGTCGGTGGTCTGCAGCACCGAGATCATGAAAAGGAAGTGCGGCACCGAGAGCGCCACGCGCCGCGTGAGGCCCTTCTCGGCCAGCGCTTCATCGGTGGGCCCGCTGAAGCCGCCGCCGCTGAGCGACACCACGACGTGCTCGAGTGCGCAGAACTGCGCCAGGGTGGGCCGGCGCTTCAGGCGCGGGTGGCCGGCGCGGCCGGCGAGCACATAGCGTTCGTGGAACAGCACGCGCCGGTGCAGGCCCGGCGGCGCGCCCACGCTGGTGTGAAAGAACAGGTCGACCTCGCCCTGCTCCAGCTGCCGCGCCATGCGCAGCGGCACGGCCTCGACCACGGCCAGCCGGGTGTGGGGCGCGGCGGCGCGGATGGCGGCGAGCGCGGGCAGCAGGATGGCCGACTCGGCATAGTCGGCGGCGGCCATGCGCCAGGTGGTGGTGGCCTCGGCGGGGTCGAAGGGCTTGCTGGGCGCGACGGCGCGGCCCAGCGATTCGAGGGCCTCGCGCAGCGGCTCGCGCAACTCGTCGGCGCGCGCGGTGGGCCGCATGCCGCGCTGGGCGGGCACGAGCAACGGGTCCTTGAACACCTCGCGCAGCTTGGCGAGCTGCACGCTCACCGAAGGCTGCGAGAGGTTCAGTCGCTTGGCCGCGCGGGTGACGTTGCGCTCGGCCAGTAGGGTGTCGAGCGTAAGCAGCAGGTTGAGGTCGAGACGGCTCAAATTGTTCATGGCAATTCCTGGAATTCGAACTATTCATTTCCAATATATCGCCACGCTGCCTAACCTGCGGTCATCGCTCCTCTTCCTTTCTTCCGACCTCAGGTGAATCCATGAACGTACTCCTCGTGCTCGCGCATCCCGAACCCGCCTCGCTCAACGGCTCGCTGCATCGCTTCATGCGCGATCGGCTCGAGGCGCAGGGCCATTCGGTGCGCACCTCCGATCTCTATGCGATGCGCTGGAAGCCCGCGCTCGAAGCAGCTGACTTCCCGGCGCGCGACGCGGCCGCCCCCTTCGACCCCGCGCTCGATTCGCTGCGCGCCTTCGAAACCGGCACGCAGGCGGCCGACATCGAGGCCGAGCAGCAGAAGCTGCTGTGGGCCGACGCGGTGATCCTGCAGTTTCCGCTCTGGTGGTATTCGATGCCGGCGATCCTCAAGGGCTGGATCGAGCGCATCTATGCCTATGGCTTCGCCTACGGAGTGGGCGAACATTCCGACAGCCACTGGGGCGACCGCTTCGGCGAAGGCTCGATGGCGGGCAAGCGGCGCGATGGTGGTCACCACCACGGGCGGCTGGGCCTCGCACTACGCGCCGCGCGGCATCAACGGGCCGATGGACGACCTGCTGTTCCCGATCCATCACGGGATCCTCTACTACCCGGGCTTCGAGGTGCTGCCGCCCTACGTGGTGCATCGCACGGGCAAGGTCGACGCGGCCGCCTACGCGCGCATCGAGCAGGAACTGGGGGCGAGGATGGACACGCTGTTCAGCACGGCACCGATCCCGTTTCGCCGTCAGAACCACGGCGACTACGAGATTCCCGCCCTCACCCTGCGGCCCGACATTGCGCCGGGCCGCTCGGGCTTCGGGGTGCACCAGGCACCGGCCGAAGCCCAGGCTGTCGCCGAGGCTTAGGGCAGCACGGGGGTCGCAGCCGCGGCGGCGATCGCGGCGTCGGCGTCCACGCGCAGCATGAAGCGCCGGGCCACGAGGTCGTTGGCGGCGGCGGTCACGGCCGACACGTAGCCCGCCTGGTCGGTGTAGCGCTCCTGCAGCGACAGGCGCGGGTCGCCGCTGCCGGTGCGCGCAGCCGTGGTCTTTGCGAACGGGAAGTACGCGCCGAACAGGCCGGCCTGGTCGATGGTGGCGGGCTTGCTGGTGTAGTTCCAGCCGGTGTTGGTGCCCAGGGGCACGGCCACGTCGAGGCTGCGGATGCCGGCGATGTCGTTGCCGTCGGCATCGACCTGCGGCACGAGGATGGCGTAGTCGCGGCCCAGGTAGGCCGGCGGCACCTGGGTGGGAATGCCGCTCTCGTCCTGCGGACGGTAGTTCGGGCCCCAGTCGAGCAGCGAGAAGGTGTTGACCAGGCCGGTATAGGCCACGCCCGGAATGGCCGGGAACTTCACCTGCTGCGGACGCACCAGGGTGCTGTCGGCGAGCCTGGGCACCTGGCTGTCGGGCGGGTTGGTGCCCTTCACGACCCAGTCCTCGAGGTTCTGGTAGAGCGCGCGCACCACGGGGATCACGCCGGCATTGCCGTTGGTGGCATAGAGCGCGCCGGCCGCGCTGCCGGGCATCGATGGCAGGCCCAGCAGGTGATGGCTGCTGGCGTAGTAGTACACGCGCGCATTGGCGGGCTGCGCGAGGTCGGTGGTGCCCCAGGCGTCGGTCAGGAGCGGCGAGCCCTGCAGCACGTAGAACTCGGTGCCGCTGAAGCCGATGAAGAGCTTGGGGCAGGTGCCGGTCGCTTCGCAGCGCGACAGGATGCCGCCGCGGCGCTGGGCCACGTCGTCGACGTAGTCCTTCGACAGGCCGCGCGTGCCGGCCTGGCCGAAGGCGGTGTGGTCGGTGCGCACGCCACCGCCGCCGCCCGGAATGGCAAAGCGGGTGTTGATGTTGGTCTGGCGCGCGGCGATCTGCGCGAACACGCCGTCGAACACCTTGCGGCCCGCGCGGTCCTCGTTGAAGCCGAGGTGCACGAAGGTCTTCATGAAGTTGCCGCACTGCGACACGCCCGATGCAATGGTGTTGCGAATGGCGCTGGCCACGGGGTTGGCGGTGCCGGCGGCATCGCTGGCCTCGTGGTGGAAGAAGGCGATCATGTCGCGCAGCGCCGCGAGGCCCAGGCCCATGACCTTGGGGTCCTTGGCGACGTAAACGAGCTCGTACATGTAGGCCGGGTCCCAGCCAGCCTTGAGGCACACGCTGGTTTCATCGGGCGTGCCCGGGAACGGGTTGCCGGCGGCGCACTTGGCGAACTTCCATTCGCTGGCCGGGATGAGCTGGCGCGCGTCCTCCTCGTTGATGCGGCGCGTGAGCACGTAGCCCGGCTTGGTGTTGTCGAGGCTGGCGGTGGCGTAGGCCTGCATCGCGGCATTGAACGGGCCGCCGGGCAGCGGCAGCGAATCGCCGGTGGCCACGGTGGGCAGCAGCTCGGCGCGGTACGGGCCGGTGATGGTGCTGCCATCAGGGTTCTTCGCCACGGGCACGGTCAGCGTGACCTTGCCGGCGGCGGCGGGCACGTCGCCCTGCCAGGCGGCGGTGAGGAACACGTAGCCGCGCGATGCGAAATAGGGATCGAGGTTGACGATGTTGCCGCGGTTGGGCGCGTCGTAGCGCAGCACGCCGCTGGCCTTGCTCATGTCCTTGGGCTTGAAGAGCACGAACTCGGACTTGTATTCGACCTTGCCGTTGGCATTGGTCGGCGCGAGCGCGAGGTCCTGGATGATGGCGTTGTGCGTGTCCTTCGGGTCGACCTCGCCGGTGAAGGTGCCGGTGATCTTCTCGTAGGCGCCGGCGCTGCCGAAGCTGCCGGGCACGTCCTCGGTCCTGGCGATCGAGAGCGTGTACTTGGGCGCGCTGGCCGCGGGCGGTGGGTTGCTGGCGGGCGGGTTGCTGGCGGGCGGGGGCAGCAGCAGGCCGCCGCCGCCTCCACCGCTGCCGCCGCAGGCGGTCAGAAAAAGCGCGGCCGTGACCGCGCTGGCAGCCGCGAGGCTCCATCGATTCATGTCTGTCTCCTGTTTTTTGCTGGATGGATGGCCGGCGCCCGTTGAATGCGAGCGACGGCCGGTGCGGCGCCGATCTCCGCGAAGGCGTATCTGACGTGCCGGGCCTCGTAGGGTGTCGCCGTCGATCGACAGCACCCGTTCGGGCTGAGCTTGTCGAAGCCTCGCGCGGCGCTTCGACAGGCTCAGCGTGAACGGATCTATTTCATCGAAGGCGAGTTCGTATCGGCCAGCCCGGCCTCGCTACTCATTCGGCCTCGATGCCGGCCGCCTTCACGATGCGGCCCCACTTCTGCGATTCGCCGGCCTGGAACTTCGCGAGGTCCTCGGGCGTGGTGGTGAAGACCTCGGTGCCGCTCGGCTCGTAGAAGGCGGTCTTCGCGCTGTCGCTCTTCGCGGCCTTCACCAGCAGTTCGTTGAGGCGCTTGACCACGGCCGGCGGGGTCTTCGCGGGGGCGTAGGCGGCGAACCAGTAGCCCATCTCGTAACCCTTGACGCCGGCCTCGGCGATGGTGGGCACGTCGGGCGCGAGCGGCGAGCGGCTGGCGCTCGACATGCCGAGCGCGCGCAGCTTGCCGCCCTTGACCTGCGGCAGGCCGGTGGCGGTGTCGGTGATCATCATGTCGATCTGGCCGCCGAGCAGGTCGGTCACGGCCAGGGTGTTGCTCTTGTAGGGCACGTGCAGCAGCTTGATGTCGGCCATCTGCTGCAGCAGCTCGCCAGCCATGCGGCTCGACGAACTGCCGCTGCCGAAGCTCAGCTTGCCCGGCTCCTTCTTCGCGAGCGCGATGAAGTCGGCCACGCTCTTCACGTTCGAAGACGGGTTCACCACCATGATCTGGCCGCCCTTGCCCAGGCCGGCGACGGGCGCGAATTCCTTCACCGGGTCGTAGGGCAGCTTCTTGTAGAGATGCTCGTTGGCCGCGTGCGTGGTGTTGGTGGTGATGAGCACGGTGTAGCCGTCGGCCGGCGCCTTGGCGACGAACTGCGAGGCGATGAAGCCGCTGGCGCCGGCGCGGTTGTCGATGACCACGGCCTGCTTGGTCTCGGCCGTGATGACGTTGCCGAGGGCGCGCGCGATCTGGTCGGTGGCGGTGCCGGCCGCGAAGGGCACGACGAAGGTGATCGGCTTCTCGGGGAAGGACTGCGCCTGGCCCAGCAGCGGGGCCAGGGCCAGCGCGGCGCCGAGCAGGGTGAGGGAACGTCGGTTCATGGTCTTGTTGTCTCCGGGATCGATGGTTGGAAATTCGGTGAAGGGTTGCTTCGGCGCTCAGGGGCCGGCCAGGTGATGCGCAAGCTCGCTCGGCACGCGCACGGGCATGTCGAGCAGCAGGAACGAGAGCGCCTTGCCGTGGGTGTCGAGGTTGAGCGCGTCGTTGACGCCGCCGTCGAGCACGGCGTCGAGCACGAAGTTCATGGCGTGCAGCTTCGGCAGCAGGAAGCGCTGCACCTGCGAGGGCGCGCGGTGGCGAAACTGTTCCGCCACGCGCTCGGGCGTGAGCTGCTCGGCGAGCACGGGATAGAGCGCCGGGTGCCAGGCGATGACGCTGATGTTCGAGCGATCGCCCTTGTCGCCGGTGCGGCCGTGGGCGGCGCGGTAGAGAGGAACTTCGAGGCTCATGGCTTGGCTCCTTCCCCCTTTGGGGGAAGGTCGGGATGGGGGCGGCGAGCGGTGGAGAGGGCGTGGCGGTGGTTCAGGCCCGGCACCCTCACCCTGGCCCTCTCCCGCACGCGGGAGAGGGGACAAGGCAGGACTCCCTCTCCCCTTGGGGAGAGGGTTGGGGTGAGGGCTCGGGCGGTCGATGAAACGCGACGGTCGCAAAGGCCCGGTGCCCCCACCCCGGCCCTCCCCCAGCGGGGGAGGGAGAAAGACACGGTCTTGCTCATGGCTTGGCTCCTTCCCCCTTTGGGGGAAGGTCGGGATGGGGGCAGCGGGCGGTGGAGAGGCAATGGCGGTCGTCGAGGCCCAGCACCCTCACCCTGACCCTCTCCCGCATGCGGGAGAGGGGACAAGGCAGGACACCCTCTCCCCCTGGGGAGAGGGTGGGGGTGAGGGCTCGGGCGGTCGATGACGTGCGACGGTCGCGAAGGGCCGGTGCCCCCACCCCGGCCCTCCCCCAAAGGGGGAGGGAGAAAGACACGGCCTTGCTCATGCGCCCTCTCCTTCATCGAGCAACTCGAAGCGCACCGGCACCGCCTCGCGCGGCAGCAGGCACGAAATCGTGTTGAGCCGCGGCGTGAGCGCGGTGCGCACACCGCCGCCGCCCGCGGGCCCGCAGGTGTAGAGGGCCGTGACCTCGCGTGCCAGCCGCTCGGCCTGCGCGCGCTCGGCATGGGTGGCGGCCACGCGCAGCCGCACGTCGCGCAATCCGCTGTCGGGCGTGGCCGCGAGCGCCTGGCCGGCGTCGTCGCCGAAGATGCTCAGCGCGCCGATCAGGTCCACGCGCAAGGCAAGCCCATCGAGCCGTTCGCGCAGCACCTGCGCCGCGAGCCGTGCCCGTGCCTCGGCACGCGGCCCTGCATAGGAGATCTCGCCCTCGGCGAGCCACCCGCCCTCGTGGCAGACGTTGACCTTGTAGTGCGCCGGCCGCGCATGGCCGCGCACGCCCGAGAGCGCCACGCGGTCGGCACCGGGCAGCGCATGCACCTCGGCCTCGGCGATGTCGGCCACCACGTCGGGCGTGAGGTAGGCGGCGGGGTCGTGCACCTCGTAGAGCAGTTGCTCCTTCACCGTGGCCTCGCTCACGAGGCCGCCGGTGCCGTCGGCCTTGCCGATGGTGCAGTGGCCGTCGGCATCGATCTCGGCAATCGGAAAGCCCACGGCCGCGAGGCCCGGCACGTCCTTGTAGCCGGGGTCGGCGAAATAGCCGCCGCAGACCTGCGCGCCGCATTCGAGCAGGTGCCCGGCCATGGTCGCGCGGCCGAGCCGGTGCCAGTCGTCGGCGCGCCAGCCGAAGTGCGACAGCACGGGGCCGACGGTCAGCGAGGGATCGGCCACGCGGCCGCACACCACCACCTGCGCGCCCGCGTCGAGCGCGGCGGCGATCGGCTCGGCGCCGATATAGGCATTGGCACTGACCACCCGCAGCCCGTCCATCGCGGCGCCGAGCGCCTCGCGCAGCAACGCGCGGTGGGCCGGGCCCGAGAGGTCGTCGCCCTCCACCACCGCGATGCGCGGCACCGGCGCGCCGAGTTCGCGGGCCATCCGCGCGATGTGGCGTGCCGCGGCGCGCGGGTTGGCGGCGCCGAAGTTGCTGACGATGCGGATGCCGTTGTCGAGGCAGCGCGCGAGCACGGGGCGCAGCATGGCGTCGAGCAGCGGTTCGTAGCCGGCCTCGGGGTCGGCACGCCGGCGCAGTTGCGCCAGCGCGAGCGTGCGCTCGGCCAGGGTCTCGAAGATCAGGAAGGCGCGCTGCCCGGCGGGGCCGTGGCGCAGTCGCGCGATCAGGGTGTCGACCACCGGTCCGGCGGCGTCGGTGCGGTCGCCGGAGAAACCGGCGGCGCATCCGATCAGGAGGGGCGGCGATGCGGGGGAGTCCATGGCCGGCGACTGTAGGCACCCGTACCTGATCCGTAAAATCGAAAGTTCAGATCGATTGATCTGGATTTCGAATAACAACGACCGAGCCCCGGAGACAAGCGATGAGCACCAGCAGCGCCGCCGCGCGCAAGACACCCGATCTCTCGACCCGCCAGCTGCGCGCCTTCCTCGCGCTGGCCGAGCTGCGCAGCTTCACGCGCGCGGCGCAGGCCAGCCACCTGTCGCAGCCGGCCTTCAGCGCGCTGATCCGCACGCTCGAGGACGCGGTGGGCACGCGGCTGTTCGACCGCGACACGCGCAGCGTGCAGCTGACGCCCGAGGGCCGGCTGTTCGAGGGCTCGGCGCGCCGACTGCTCGACGACATGGGCGGCGCCATGGCCGACCTGGCCGACCACGTGGAACGCCGCAAGGGCCGGGTGCGCGTGGCCGCCCTGCCCTCGCTGGCCGCGGGCTGGCTGCCGAGCGTGTTCGCGGAGTTCATGCAGACCTGGCCCGGCATCCGCGTCGACCTCGACGATGCGCTGTCCGATGCCTGCATCGCGCTGGTGCGCAGCGGCCAGGCCGACTTCGCGCTCGCGGCTTCGGGCGCGGGCGAGGCGGCCTACAGCGACCTGCGCGGCCAGCGGCTGTGCGCCGACCGCTTCCACCTGGTGTGCCGCACCGACCATCCGCTCGCGCGCGAGACCCGGCTGACGGCCAAGAAGCTCGCGCCCTGGCCCTTCATCCAGATGGCGCGCAACAGCAGCGTGCGGCAGGCGCTCGACGTGGCGCTGCATCCGCTGCGGCTCAACGCGGTGTTCGAGGTCGAGCACCTGGCCACGGTGATGGGGCTGGTCGAGGCCGGGCTCGGCATCAGCGTGGTGCCGGCGCTCACGCTGTTCCACTTCCGGCGCGAGACGCTGGTGACGCGGCCGCTGCCGCTGCCCGCGCTCACGCGCACGGTCTACCTGGTACAGCGCAGCGAGGGCAGCCTGTCGGTGGCGGCGCAGACGCTGCACGACCTGATCGTGGCGCGGCTGGGCAAGCTCAAGCTCGACGACTTCTAGCGCTTCAGCCCTCGCCGCCGGCCGCCCTGGCCGCCGCGGCCACCATCTCGCGCAGCCAGGCATGCGCGGCGTCGTGGTCGTTGCGCCCGTGCCAGACCGCGCGCGTGACCACGGTGGCGGCGCGGTACGGCGGCTGGCGCTGCAACAGTTCGCCGGCACGCGCGAGGTAGGCGCCGAGCGAGGCCGGCACGATCGACAGCATGTCGCTCTCGCGCAGCAGCGCGGGAATGGCCAGCGAATGCGGCACGGTCACGCGCAGGCGCGGCGCCTGGCCGATCGCGGCCAGGGCCTCGGCGAGCGCGGAGCGGTCGAACATCTCGGACTGGCGCGCGAGGCCGCGCTCGAGGATGAAGCCGTCGACGGCGCCCTCCTCCTGCCCGCCGAGCGAGGTGGTGACCAGCGCGTACTTCGCGAGGTCGCGCACCGCGAGCTTCCGCCTGGCCGCCGGATGGCCCTTGCGCATCAGGATCACCTCGCCCTGCGACAGCAGCGTGCGCGCATTGAGCCGCGCCGGCACCTGCGAGAAGGTGCCGATGGCGAGGTCGATGCGGCCCAGGTCGATCTGCTCGGCGAGGTCGAGCCGGGTCGAGGGCCGGATCACCAGGTCGACGCCGGGCGCGGCCTGCTGCAGCGCGCGCGTGAGGCCGGCGACGATGACCGCCGTGATGTGGTCGTTGGCCGCGATCGTGAAGCGGCGCGAGGACAGCGCGGGATCGAAAGGCTCGACGCCGAGCGTGGCCTCGATGCGGCGCAGCGCATCGCGCAGCGCGGGCGCCATCGCGCTCGCGCGGCCGGTGGGCTGCATGCCCTTGCCGGTGCGCACGAACAGCTCGTCGCCCACCAGCTCGCGCAGCCGCGTGAGCGCATGGCTCACGGCCGACTGGCTGAGGTTGAGCCGGCGGCCGGCCAGGATCAGGTTGCGGTCCTCGAAGACCGCGTCGAAGACCTTCAGCAGGTTTAGGTCCATGCGTCCGATGCTCATGGCGCGCTTCTTCATGAGTTGAATGCCGTGCATTCTGCGCTTGCAAAAGCGCCAGTTCCATTCAATTCGGGGCCGGCCGATCATTCGGCCACTTCACACCACGAGGCCCGCCATGAACGCACTCACACGCCGCCGCTTCACGCAGGCCGCGCTCGCCCTTCCAGCAGCCGGCTGGCTGCCGCGCGCCTTCGCGCAGTCGCAGGGCAGCCCGGGCAAGCTGCTGGTCGGCTACCCGGCCGGCGGCACGCTCGACACCACGGCGCGGCAGCTCGCCGAAGCCTGGCGCAAGCAGGGCCGGCACTACCTCGTCGACAACCGCGCGGGCGCGGCCGGGCGCATCGCGAGCGGCCAGCTCAAGCGCGAGAAGCCCGATGCGAGCGTGCTGCTGTGCACGCAGGCCTCGGCGCTCACGATCTACCCGCATGTCTACAGCAAGCTGGCCTACGACCCGGCCACCGACTTCGTGCCGGTCTCGCCGCTGGTGATCGCGACCTGCGCGCTGGCGGTGAGCGCAGCGGTGCCGGCCTCGGTGAAGACACTGCAGGACTACGTGGCCTGGGTGCGCGCCACGCCCACGGGCGCCAGCTACGCCTCGCCGGCCGCGGGATCGGTGGCGCACTTTCTCGGCTGGCAGCTGTCGGAGGCCGGCGGACTCGAGCTGCAGCACGTGGGCTACCGCGGCTCGGCACCCGCGATGCAGGACCTGCTGGGCGGCCAGATCCCGGCCTACCTCGGCTTCGTGGCCGACTTCATGCCCTACCTGCAGTCGGGCAAGCTGCGCATCCTCGCCGTGAGCGGCGAGCAGCGCTCGCGCTTCATGCCGGCCGTGCCCACCTTCGCCGAACAGGGCTTCGCGCAGATCCGCGGTGCCGAGAACTACGGCGTGTTCGCGCCGCCCGGCACGCCCGAGGCCGGCGTGCGCGCGCTGCACGAGGCGATGGTCGTGGCCAGCAAGGACCCGGGCCTGCGCGCGGCCTTCGACCAGGTCGGCCTCGAGGTCCACACACAGGCGCCCGACGACTACGCGCGCCAGATCCGGCGCGAGCGCGAAGCCTGGGGACCCGTGGTGCGGGCCTCGGGCTTCCGCTCGGACGAATGAACCCTCCAACCCCCACGAGCAAAGACATGAGCACGACACACACCGACCGCGAGGAACTGATCGAGCGAAGCCTTCCCTTCCTCGAGGAGATCAAGGACATGACCACGGGCACCGAGGTCGAGCAGTGGCTCAACCGCACCCATGGCCCCGACAGCGCGCTCTACCGGTCGCTGGCGCGGCTGGTGAGGCAAGGCGTGCGCGACGGCTGGGCCGCCAATGTCGAACTCGACGGGCCCATCTACCGCCGCAGCCGCATCGCCGAGCCCTCGGAGCGCACCTTGGGCTTCAGCATCACGGCCGTCTACATGGACAGCACCGGCAACACGCAAGGCAACCCGGGCCACGCCTACCGCGGCCAGTACCACGCCCATCCCTACGGCGAGTTCAACATGGTGGTGCCGCTCAACGAAGGCGCCGCGCTCAACGGACCCAACGGCTGGTGCGAGGCCGGCTGGACCGCGCCCGCGCCGGGCAGCCACCATTACCCCGAGGCGCGCGGCGGCGCGGTGATCGCATTGTTCTTCCTGCCGGCGGGGCGCATCGCCTACCACCCGGCGCCACGGGACTGAGCGATGCAGCGGGCCGACGCTCCCACCGACAGCGCACGCCATGTCGACGCGGTGCTGCGTGCGCGCCGCTCGGTGCGCGCCTTTGCGCCGCGGGCGCTGCCGCAGGCGCTGGTGCGCGAGATCCTGCAGGTGGCGGCCACGGCGCCGAGCAATTCGAACACCCAGCCCTGGCGCGTGCACGTGCTGGCCGGCGCGCCGCTGAAGGCGCTCGGCGATGCGCTCGACGCGGCCTTCGTGGCGGGCGATTTCGAGGCGCCTTCGCACTTTCCCGATCCGCTGCCCGCCCCCTTCTGCGAGCACCAGTCGGCCTTCGCGGCGCGCTACTACGGCGCGCTGGGCATCGACCGCGCGGACGCCGCGGCCCGCGCGCGGCAGACGCGGCGCAACTACGGCTTCTTCGGCGCGCCGGTCGGGCTGATCTTCGGCATCGATGCGCGGCTCGCGCGCCACAGCTGGCTCGACCTCGGCCTGTTCGTGCAGAACGTGATGATCGCGGCCAAGGCGCGCGGCATCGACACCTGCCCGCAGGTCTCGTTCGCGCCCTTCCATGCGCTGATCGCCAAGCGGCTGGGCATGCCTGCCGAGGAGGTCACGGCCTGCGGCATGTCGATGGGCTGGGGCGATCCGTCGGCCGAGGTCAACCGGATGGCGATGCCGCGGCGGGCGGTCGAGGACTTCGCGTGCTTCGACGGCTTCGGCGAAGCCTCGACCAGTTGAGACAAGCCGCGCCGCACGCCGCTGGCCACAATGAAGCCCCACCCGTGAAGGCCGCATCGATGGCACAGGCGCATGCAGCATGACGAACAGAAGGCGCTGATCCGGCGCGCGCTGGCATTGATCGCCAGCGGCGGCACCGAGCGCGGCGAACCCTCGCTGAGTCCGGTGTCGCGCTACCTCGACCCCGAGCGCCATGCGCGCGAGGTCGAGCGCATCTTCCGCCGCCATCCGTTGGCGTTGTGCCCCTCTGCCGCGCTCGCACGGCCCGGCGACACGCTGGCCATCGACGCGGCCGGCATGCCGCTGCTGCTGGTGCGCACGCGCGAGGGCGAGCTGCGCGGCTTCGTCAACGCCTGCCGCCATCGCGGCGCGCGGCTGCGGCCGGCCGGCGCGTCGAACCAGCGCGTGCTCGTGTGCCCGTACCACAGCTGGACCTACGGTCTCGACGGCAGCCTGCGCGGGCGGCCCGGCGAGGCCGACTTTCCGCATGCGCCGGCCAAGGACTGCCAGCTCGCGCGCGTGCCCGTGGCCGAGGCGCTGGGTTTCGTCTGGGCGATTCCGCGCGTGGCGAGCAGCGAGGACGATGCGTGCATCGACATGCAAGGCTGGCTCGGCCGCTTCGGCGCCGACCTGCGCCACTGGGGCTACGACCGCTGGGTGCCGTTCGACCAGCGCGAGTTCGCGAACGCCGCCAACTGGAAGATCCCGTTCGAGGCCAACCTCGAGACCTACCACTTCCAGTACGCGCACCGCGACAGCATCGCGCAGATGTTCCACGACAACCTGCTGATCGCCGACCACGAGGGCGCGCACCAGCGCATCTTCCTGCCCAAGCGCGGCATCGAGCGGCTACGCGATGTGCCCGAGGACCAGTGGCAGCTCGGGCCGCATTCGAACGTCATCTACTACTTCTTTCCGGCCACCTTCATCCTGCACGAAGGCGACCATGCGAACGCCTTCACCGTGCTGCCCGAGGCCCCCGAACGCTCGCGCGTGATCGCGACCATGCTGATCCCCGAGCCACCCGCGAACGAGAAGGCGCAACGGCACTGGCGCCGCAACCTCGACTCGTACTGGGGCGCGCTGGCCGAGGACTTCGCGCTCGGCGTGTCGGTGCAGTCCACGCTCGCGAGCGGCGCGCAGGCGTCGCTGTACCTCGGCGCGACCGAGTGCTGCTCGGCGAAGTTCCACGCGGACGTGGAAGCGGCGCTCTCCTGAAGCACCTCCTCGGCCATCGGCCGCGGCACGGGTCGACTTGACATGCAGGTATTTGCCTGCATATCATCCGCTCACGCACGAACAACGACGAATGGACGCTGACAAGGTTTTCAAGGCACTGGGCGACCCCACCCGCAGGAAGCTGCTCGATCTGCTGCACGACCACAACGGGCAGACGCTCGGCGAGCTCTGCGAGCACCTGGACATGGCGCGGCAATCGGTCACGCAGCACATCGGGCTGCTCGAGGCGGCCAACCTGGTGACCACGGTCTGGCGCGGCCGCGAGAAGCTGCACTTCATCAACCCGGTGCCGCTGCACGAGGTCTACGAGCGTTGGGTGCGCAAGTTCGAACGTCAGCGGCTCACGCTGCTGCACGACCTCAAGAAGGAACTCGAAGGAGAGTGACGATGAAGCCAGAGAAGATCAGCTATGTCTACGTGACCTACATCCGCTCGACGCCCGAGAAGGTGTTCGAGGCCATCACCCGGCCCGAGATCGCGCGGCGCTACTGGGGCCACGAGAACGTCTCCGACTGGAAACCCGGCTCGCCGTGGCAGCACGTGCGCGCCAGCGACGAGCGCACGGTCGAGCTGGTGGGCCAGGTGGTCGAGATCGCGCCGCCGACGCGGCTGGTCATCACCTGGGCCGGCGCCTCGCAGGCGGCCGACCCCGGGGCCTACAGCCGCGTGGCCTTCGACATCGTGCCGTACGAGGACATGGTGCGGCTCACCGTCACGCACGACGAGCTCGAGGCCGGCAGCGGCATGGCCAAGGGCATCCAGCAGGGCTGGCCGATCGTGCTGTCGAGCCTCAAGTCGCTGCTCGAGACCGGCGAGGGCATCGACGTCTTCGCGAAGCCCAAGGCGGCCTGAGGCCGCGCACCCGGAGCAACGCCATGACCCAGCCCTACACCGGCGGTTGCGCCTGCGGCGCGATCCGCTACAGCACGCCGCATGCGCCGATCTTCCAGAACCATTGCCAGTGCAGCGACTGCCGGCGGCGCAGCGGCACCGGGCATGGCTCGTACCTGACCTTTCCCGCGCGCGCCGACATGGCGATCACCGGCGCGGCCAGCGAATGGGCGATGGCGGCCGACAGCGGCCAGCAGAAAAGCCATGCCTTCTGCCCGGTCTGCGGCACGCCGCTGTTCGTGCGCTTCTCGGGCATGCCCGAGCTGATCGCGGTGCATGCGGGCAGCCTCGACGAACCCGAACGCTTCGCGCCGCAGGCGCTCACGTACCACGTGCGCGGGCTGGCGTGGGATGGTCTCGATCCCGCGCTGCAGGCCTTCGAGCGGATGCCGACGGCTTAGGCCAGCGCGTCGGGCACGCCCGGCACCGCGGGCTTCACGCTGGCCTCGGCGGGCGGAATCGGAATCATCGTGTCCCCTGCTTCCGCGGCCGCCACGGCCGACGCCACCGATCCAGCAGCCTCGGCCAGCGCGGCTTGCGCGGTCGGGTTCGGCGTCGGCTCTCCGATCTTGCGCAGCGTGTTGCGGTCGGTGTGGGCGAAAGGCTCGGGCTTGCCGCGCACGTCGAGCAGCGTCGTCTGTTCGTACGACCAACTGCCGTCGTCGTGCAGCGTCACGTCGATGGTGTAGCGCAGGGTCTTGAACGCGTGCTCGAGGAAGGGGTTGGCGAGGATGCCGTTGGTGTCGCCGCCGCGCACGGCCTCGAGGCGGAAGCTGCGCGCGTCGGGCGCGGCCTGGCCGGTGGCCATGGCCGTGAGGCCGCGCGGAATCGACAGCGTCTGGACCAGCGCGCCGGTGGCCGGCTCCCAGAGCCAGTAGCCGACCTGATCGTGGAAGGTCTCGACGTCGTCGGGCTTCACGATGCGCAGGTGGTAGCGCAGGCCGTAGAAGATCTGCGGGCCGTTGGTCTGCGCGTCGATCGGCTGGAACTCGGCATGCTCGATGAAGGCCTCGGCCTCGGGGCCGTCCTCCTTCGGGCTCACGTCGTGGCCCATGGTGCCCATCCAGATGCCGGCCAGGCCGGTCAGCGGGCCGAGGTTGGCGAGCGTGTGCGGATCGGGCTCGGGTTCGGTGTAGATGTCCTGCGGAAAATCGGCCATGGGGCACTCCTCTTGTTCGTTGTTCGTGATGCGATGGGAAACGGATCGGGGGCCGGGATCACTGGTCGAGCCGGATGCCGACCTTGGCGATGATCGCGCCCCACTTGCGGCCTTCGCTGTCGATGAAGGCCCTGAATTCCTCGGGCGAGCCGCCGCCCACGGCCAGCCCCTGGTTGGCGAGCAGTTCGCGCACGGCGGGATCGCGCAGCACGGCGTTGACGTCGGCATTGATGCGGCGCACCACTTCGCCCGGCGTGCCGGCGGGCGCGAACAGGCCGTTCCAGGCCAGCGACTCGAAGCCCGGGTAGCCCGACTCGGCGACCGTCGGCAGCTCCTTCATGAGCTCGAAGCGCTGCGCGCTGGTGATCGCGATCAGCTTCACGCGCTTGCCCTGGATCAGCGGCAGCAGCGCGGGCGCCACGGTGAACAGCGCCTGCGTGTCGCCCGAGGCCAGCGAGAGCCCGGCCGGCGGCGAGCCCGCGTAGGGCACGTGCACCGCCTCGATGTGCGTGACGCTGCGCAGCAGCTCCATCGTGAGGTGCGAGGAACTGCCCGCGCCCACCGAGGCATAGCTGAAGCGGTCGCGCTGCCCCTTCACCCAGGCGATGAACTCGGGCAGCGTGTTGGCCGGGTTGCTCGCCTGCACCGCGAGCACGTTGGGCTGCGAGGTGGTCAGCACGATCGGCAGCAGGTCGCGCGCCGGCGCATACGGCATGCGCGCGTACATGTAGGGGCCGAAGGCGATCGGGCCGTTGAAACCGATGCCCAGCACATGGCCGTCGGGCGGCGCCTTCGCCACCGCGTCCATGCCGATGAGCCCGCCGGCGCCGGCCTTGGTCTCGACCACCACCGGCTGCTTCCACACGGTGCGCAGGCGGTCGGCCAGGGTGCGCGCGATCAGGTCGAGCGAGCTGCCCGCGGGCGCGGGCACGACGATGCGCACGGGCTTCACGGGCCAGTCCTGGGCCTGGGCGCCCAGCGACAGCGTGCAGGCGCACAGCAGTGCGGCGATGCGGTGGAGAAAACGGGCCATGGTCATGTCGATGGACGATCGCGTTGTACGTCGCACACTCCGCATGAAAGGAAGGATGACGCCGAATACGGGAGCGGACTTCCGGACGCAAATGACGCGAAGGTTGCGCGAAGGACGCGAAAGGAAGGCAAGAAAAATTTTGAATTTCTCTTTCGCGCCCTTTGCGAAACCTTCGCGTCCTCTGCGTCCGGCTGTTGGTATTTCATCTCAGCGCGCGGGCGACGCCGCATGGAAGCGCTCGCGCGCCTGCCCCAGCAGCTCGACGCAGCGCGCATCGAACTCCGGCGTGTAGCGCACGTCGGGCACCACGATGTTGAAGGCCGCGGGCGCGGCCGGGTCGCCCGAATCGATGGCGATGGCGATGCCCACCACGCCCGGCGTGTGCTCGCCGCGCGAATAGGCGATGCCGCTTTCGCCGACCTCCTCGAGCTGGCGCTTGAGCACCGCGAGCGTGGTGGCGGTGGCGGGCGTCTGGGCCTGCAGCCGCACGTTCTTGAGGTAGGCCTGGCGCCGCGCCGCGGGCATGGCCGCGAGGATCGCCTTGCCGGCCGAGGTCGAGTAGAGCGGGAAGCTGTCGCCCACCGCCATGCGGTAGGACAGCGGCGCGCGCGACTCGGCCACGCAGGCGCGCTCGACCTCGTCGCCACGCAGCACCGAGAACGAGGTCGCCTCGCCCGCGGTGCGCGCGAGCCAGTCGACGATGGGCCGGGCCTGCGCCATCAGCCGTTCGCGCAGGCCGCTGCCGCGCACCAGCTCGAACACGGCCGGGCCCAGCGCATAGGTGCTCTGCGCGCCGTCGAAGCCGAGGAACTCGCGCGCCACCAGGTTGCGCAGCAGGTGCGTGAGGCTGCTCTTGGGGATGCCGAGCGCGATGCCGATCTCGTGATGGGTCAGCGCCCCGCCCTGGCGCGCGAGGAGCTGGAGGATGTCGAGCACCCGGTCCGCCGACTTCACGGCGGCCGATTCGGGTGGCTTGCTGTCTGCTGCGTCCATGGGTGCCTGTGCTGTGAGGTGCGCCGATTCTAGGAAGCGCGCGGCCCGCGTCCCACCGATCGGCGCGCCGGTGTTTGACAGCCGCGGTTTGCGTGTTTATATTCTGGAACAGTTCATATACATGAACAAACATCGATTCCAGGCCACCCCGCGTTCAAGCATCGAAACACCTCGCCGTCTTATGCAGCGCCTCTATTTCCACGAAATCCTCGACCCGGTGCGCCAGCCCGGCGCCCACACCCGCTATCTCGAGACCCTGGGCCGCCTGGTGCGCACCGAGGGCAATGCCCGCGGTTCGGCCAGCAACGGCTGCATGGCGGCCTGGGTGCCGGTGTTCCTCACGGGGCGCTGGCCCGAGATCGTGACCTTCTGGGAGATGCAGGGCGGCTGGGAGGGCTTCGGGCGCCACTTCGACGCCACGCCCGACCTGTTCCACGAACCGCTCGAGCGCTTCTACGGCGAGCGCACGGGCGGCTTCGACCGCGTGCTGGTGGCGGCCGACTACAGCATCGACCGCGCGCGGCTCCTGGCCGAGGGCGTGCGCGCGCCGGTGGTGCTGCAGCAGACCATCGGCCTCGAGGCCGGCGGCGCAAGCGACTACCTCGCGCGGCTCGGCGAGGCCGCTGCGCGCATCGAGGGCCCGGGCGCGCCGCGCCTGTTCGGCGCCTACGAGACCGCGCTGCGCAACGGCAGCGAGGCGCTGGTGTTGTGGGCCTTCGACGATTTCGCCGCGCTCGCGGCCTTGCAGGCGCGGCCCGAGGCGGTGCCCGGCTGGGCCGATTGGGCCCGCACCGCGCGGCAGCACGAACGCACGCACACCGGCCTGGTGCTGCGGCCGGCCGACTGGTCGCCGCTGCGCTGAATCCCTTTTTTCATGACCTTCGAACCTGGAGACAACGCAATGGAACGCAGACGATTCCTCGAAAGCAGCGGCGCGCTCGGCGCCGCGGCGGCGGCCACGGTCGCCTCGGCGGCCGCGACCGCCCTGCCCGGCTGCAGCAGCGCCGCGCCGGCACCGCGCCCCTCGGGCAAGACCTTCGTGCTGGTGCACGGTGCCTGGCACGGCGCCTGGTCGTGGGAGCGGCTGACCCCGCTGCTGCGCGCCCGGGGCCACGAGGTGCGCGTGCTCACGCTCGCGGGTGTCGGCGAACGCATCGGCGAGATCTCGACCGCGATCGACCTCGAGACCCACATCGCCGACGTGACCGGCTTCATCCGCAGCCAGGACCTGCGCCAGGTGGTGCTGGTGGGCCACAGCTATGGCGGCTACCCGATCACCGGCGCGCTCGACCGGCTCGCCGCCGAGCGCCGCATCGACACGGTGGTGTACCTCGACGCCTTCGCGCCGCACGACGGCGAACGCATGCTCGACTACCTCGACGCCACCGGCAAGGCCGAGCTGCAGGCCGCGCATCGCGCGGGCAATCCGCGCTGGCCCAAGCTGCCGGCCAAGGCCTTCGGCCTGGGCAATCCGGCCGACATCGCCTGGGTCGACGCGCGCCTGACCGACCACCCGAACGGCACCTACCTGCAGCCGATCTCGCTGCGCGCCGCGCCCGGCGCGGCCGCGCGCAAGCGGCTCTACATCGCGGCCTCGGCGCCCGCCATGCCGGTGTTCGACGCGCACAAGGCGCGGGTGCGCAAGGACCCGGCCTGGACCTTCGTCGAGGTGCAGGGCGGCCACGACGCGATGGTCGACCACGCCGACACGATCGCGCGGCTGCTCGATGCGCATGCCTGATTCCTCCCACTTCCTCTTGCTCCCATGAAGCTCATCCTACAACCCGCCGCGGCGATCGCATGCCTGGCACTGGCCGGCGCCGCGCACGCACAGCCCGCGCCCATGCCCACGCTGCTCGAGGCCGCCACCGCGATCCGCGAGAAAACCACCACCAGCTGCGAACTGGTCGAGCGCTCGCTGCGCGCGGCCGACCTGCACCAGGACCTGCATGCCTTCATCACTATCGACCGCATCGGCGCGCGCCGCGCCTGCGCCGAGGCCGACCGCGCCGTGGCGCAGGGCCGCAGGCTCGGGCGGCTGCATGGCGTGCCGGTCGCGATCAAGGACAACATCCTCGTCAAGGGCCTGCCCTTCACCGGCGGCACGCGCGCGCTGCAGGGCTACGTGGCGACGCAGGACGCGCCGGCCGTGGCGCGGCTGCGCGCCGAGGGCGCGATCGTGATCGGCAAGCTCAACCTGCACGAGCTGGCCTTCGGCGCCACCGGCAACAACTTCGCCTATGGCGCGGTGGGCAATGCCTACGACCCGAGCCGCTTCGCGGGCGGCTCCAGCGGCGGCTCGGGCGCGGCCGTGGGCGCGCGCATCGTGCCGGCCGCGCTCGGCACCGACACCGGTGGCTCGGTGCGCATCCCGGCCGCGCTCAACGGCATCGTGGGGCTGCGACCGACCGCGGGCCGCTATTCGGGCGAAGGCGTGCTGCCGGTCTCGACCGCACGCGACACCATCGGCCCGCTGGCGCGCAGCGTGGCCGACCTGGCACTGCTCGACGAGATCCTTTCGGGCAGCCGCGGCGAGGTGCAGCCGAAGCCGCCTGCCGGCCTGCGCCTGGGCGTGGCGCGCGCAGCTTTCTACGACAACGCCGACGAGGCCACGCGCCGCGCCTTCGACGCCGCGCTCGACAAGCTCAAGGGCGCGGGCGCGCAGATCGTCGAGATCGAGCTCCCGCAGCTGCGCGAGGTTGCGGCCAAGGTCGCGCCGGTCACCGACTACGAGGCGCGCGTGGGCATCGCCGCCTTTCTCGCGAAGTACAAGACCGGCGTGAGCCTCGACCGGCTGGTGGCCGACATCGCGAGCCCCGACGTGGCGGCGGGCTTTCGCAACCGCATCGTGTCGGCCAGCGCGCCGACGCGCGAGGCCTACGAGACCGCGCTCAAGGTCGAGCGGCCGAAGCTGCAGGCGCTGCTGCGCGGCGCGTTCGAGAGCAACCGGCTCGACGCCCTGCTCTACCCCGTGACGCTGGCGCCGGCGCTGCCGATCCGCGGCACCGAGATGAGCGTGACGATCAATGGCCGCACCACCAGCACGCTGGCCGCCTACATCGCCAACACCGGCCCCACCAGCACGGCCGTGCTGCCGGGCGTGACGGTGCCGATCGCGCTGTCCGACGAGGGCCTGCCGATCGGCCTGGCCATCGACGGCCTGTGGAACAGCGACCGCGCGCTGCTCGCGATCGCGATGGGCATGGAAACGATCTTCCCGGCGCTGCCGGCTCCCAAGCAATGAAAGAAGGCATGACGCAAAGACAAGACATCCCCGGCGAGAACCGCTTCGACGTGATCGTGATCGGCGGCGGCAGCGCCGGCGTGGCGGCCGCGATCTCTTCCGCGCGCGGCGGCGCGCGCACCCTGCTGGTCGAATCGGCGCCGATGATCGGCGGCGAGCTGATCAGCGGCATCTCGATGCTCGGCTGCCTCTCGACGCGCGGCGACTGGATCGTGGGCGGCGTGGTCACCGAGCTGCTCGACCGGCTCAAGCCGCTGGGCGGCTACATCGGCCCGGTGTTCGACTACCGCGCGCTGCACCTGGTGTGCTTCGACACCGAGCTCATGAAGATCGCGGTGATGCAGGCCGTGGCCGAGGCCGGCGTGCACCTGCGCGTGCAGGCCTTCTTCTGCGGCATCGAGACCGATGGCGAGGAAACCCGCGTGCGGCTGATGCACAAGGGCGGCGAGGCCTGGTACGCGGCGCGCGTGGTGATCGACTGCTCGGGCGACGGCGACGTGGCCGTGGCCGCGGGCGCACCGAGCGAGAAAGGCGCGCCCGGCACCGGCGCGCTGCAGCCGCCGAGCCTGGTCTACCGCGTGTGCGGCGTCGAGACCGAGCCGCTGCTGCGCTTCGTGCGCGACAACCCCACGCACTTCGGCCTCGGCGACTACCCGGGCCTGGGCATGGATGCGCGCCAGTGCGCCGAGGCGCTGTACGCCCAGGGCCACCCCAAGGTGCTGCTGCGCGGCACGCAGGGCCTGCTCAAGCAGGCGATCGATGCCGGCGAGATGTACCCGACCTCGGTGCTCGCGATCGTGCCGACCTCGACCGCGCGCAAGGAGGTCAGCATCAACTCGACCCAGCTCGCGGGCGTGGACGGCACGCGCGCGGCCTCGCTGAGCGAAGCGCTGCCGCAGCTGATGGCACAGGTGTCGCAGGGCCTGGCCTTCCTGCGCCGGCGCGTGCCGGGCTTCGAGCAGGCGGCGCTGGCGGCGGTGGCGCCGAAGATCGGCGTGCGCGAGACGCGGCGCATCCTCGGCGAGCACGTGCTCGACGAGGCCGACATCATGCAGGGCCGCAAGCGCGCCGACGGCATTGCCAAGGGCGGCCACGAGCTCGACATCCTCGCGGTCGACGGCCACCGGCACGAGACCATCGCCGAGGGCGGCTCCTACGACATCCCCTACGAATGCCTGGTGCCGCGCGGCCAGCGCCGGCTGCTGGTGGCGGGGCGCTGCATCTCGAGCACGCGCGAGGCGCAGAGCTCGGTGCGCGTGATGGGCACCTGCATGGCGATGGGCCAGGCGGCCGGCACCGCGGCGGCGCTGTGCGCGCTCGACGACGGCTGGAGCGGCGACGTGCGCGACGTGGACCGCGCGCGACTGCGCCGCACCCTGATCGCCGACGGCGCCGTGCTCGAGGGGACGCTGTAGTGGGCCGCACGCTGTCGCTCGCGCACCTGAGCCTGATCGACGCCACGCCGAGCGAGCTGGTGCGCGCGGCCGGCGAGGCCGGATTCCGCTCGGTCGGCCTGCGGCTGCATCCAGCCCGGCCGGGCGAGGCGCCGCATCCGATGCACGAGGGCTCGCCGATGTTGGCCGAGACGCGCGCACTGATGAGCGCGCTGGACGTGGCGGTGCACGACGTCGAGGTGGTGCGGCTGTCGGCCGGCTTCGAGGCGCGGCGCTTCGAGCCGATGCTGGCCGTGGCGGCGTCGCTGGGCGCGCGCTGGCTGGTGGTGAACGGCGACGACGACGATCATGCGCGCGCCGCCGCCCACCTCGCGGCGCTCGGCGAGATCGCGGGTGCGCATGGCCTCTCGCTCGGGCTCGAGTTCATGGTCTACACGGCCGTGCCCACGCTCGATGCCGCGCTGCGGCTGGTGCGCGAGACCGGACGATCAAACGTGCATGTGCTTATCGACACGCTGCACTTCTTTCGCAGCGGCGCGACGGCCGATCGCATCGCGCGCACGCCGGGAATCGCGCGCGGCTGGGCGCAGTTCAGCGATGCGCCCGCGCGGCGCCATCCGGCCCTGTCGCCCGGCGAGGAAGCGCGCGCGCACCGCCTGCTGCCGGGCGAAGGCGCGCTGCCGCTGGCGGATGTGCTCGATGCGGTGGCGGCCGACGCCGTGCTGTCGATCGAGGCACCCTCGGCCGTGCGCCGCCATCACCTCGGCATGGCAAGGCGCGCCGAACTGGCGTACACCACGGCCAGGCGCTGGCTCGACGCCGCCGCACGACCGCAGCAGGAACACGCTCATGCCCTCCACTGACACGCACGCATCTCTTCAACCCGCCCTGCGGCTCGACGGCCGCACCGCGGTGCTCGGCATCCTCGGCGACCCGGTCGCGCAGGTGAAGGCACCCGCGCCGCTCACGGCACGGCTGCAGCAGCAGGGCCTCAATGCCGTCCTGGTGCCGGTGCATGTGCGCGCCGACGACGTGGCGGCCCTGCTGCCCGCGCTGCTCACGCTGCACAACCTCGCGGGCTTCATCGTCACCGTGCCGCACAAGCAGCGCGTGGCGGACCTGATCGGCGATGGCCTGCTGCCCGGCGCCCGGCGCGCCAACGCCGCCAACGTGGTGCGCCGCACCGCCCAGGGCGGCTGGCAGGGCGAGTTGCTCGATGGCACCGGCTTCGTGGCGGGCTTGCGCGCCGCGGGCTTCGATCCGCGCGGACGCGCGGCCTGCATCGCGGGCGCGGGCGGCGCGGCCTCGGCCATTGCCTTCGCGCTCGCCGATGCCGGGGCGCGCTCGGTGCGTGTCTGCGACATCGACGCGGCGAAGGCCGAGGCACTCGCGCGGCAGCTGCAACTGCATAGCGTGGAGGCCGGCACCTGGAACGGCCGCGAGCCCGGCGAGGCCGAACTGCTGGTGAACGCCACGCCCGTCGGCATGCGCGCGGACGATCCACTGCCCGTGCCCGCCGGCGCGCTGCGCGCCGGCCTCTGGGTGGCCGAGGTCATCATGGCGCCGGCCGTCACGCCGCTGCTGCAGGTGGCGCGCGAGCGCGGCTGCATCGCGCACGAAGGCCGCCACATGATGGAGCGGCAGCTCGGGTTGATGGCCGATTTCTTCGAGCCCGCGATCCTCGCGATCGCGCCCGAGCGGCTGGAGGTGACGGCATGACGCGCGCCTTCATCGACGGCTTCGAGCCGCGCCTCGTCGACGTGGGCGAGGCGCGGGATCTTCGCGGAGATCGGCGGCTCGGGCCCGCCCCTGCTGCTGCTCCACGGCTACCCGCAGACGCATGCGGCCTGGCACCGCGTGGCGCCGGTGCTCGCGCGCCACTACACGGTGGTGGCGGCCGACCTGCGCGGCTATGGCGACAGCCTCGGCCCGCCCGGCGATCCGCTGCACGCGGCGCACAGCAAGCGCGCGGTGGCGGCCGACCAGGCGGCGCTGATGCGCGCGCTGGGCTTCGAGCGCTTCGCGGTGATCGGCCACGACCGCGGCGCGCGCGTGGCGCACCGGCTGTGCCTCGACCATCCGCAACGCGTCGCGGCCTTCGGCTCGATCACCGTGATTCCCACCGTCGAGATGTGGGCGCGCGCGAACAAGGACTTCGGCCTCAAGAGCTGGCACTGGTTCATGCTGGCCCAGCCCTTCGACCTGCCCGAGCGCCTGCTCGCGGCCGACCCGGCCTTCTTCCTCGACTGGACGCTGCGCAACATGGTGCGGCGCTTCGACGCGGTGACGCCCGAGGCCCATGCCGAGTACCTGCGCGCCTTCTCGCGCGAGAGCGTGCGCCACGCGATGATCGAGGACTACCGCGCCGCCGCGTCGATCGACCTCGAGCACGACGAACACGGCCGTGCCGCCGGCGAGCGCGTGCGCTGCCCGGTGCATGTGCTGTGGGAGCGCGGGCGCTTCCCGGCCGAACGCACGCCGGTCCACATCTGGCGCGACGCGGCGGCCGAAGGCACGCCCGTGGGTGGCGGCGAGATCGACTGCGGCCACCTGATGATGGAAGAAGCGCCCGAGGCGGTGCTCGCCGAGCTGCTGCCCTTCCTGCGCGCGCACTGGCCTTCGCCGAGTGCCGCGCATCCGAGCCACATCCCCTGAACACGAACCCGAGGGCGCATCGCACGCCCTCTTGCTGGAGACATGCCATGACTTTCCGCCACCGCCTTCTTTCGCCGCGCCGCGCGCTGCTGCTCGCCGCCGGCCTCGCGCTGACCGCGCCCCTGTGCGCCATCGCGCAGGGTGCCTATCCCTCGAAGCCGATCCACCTGGTGGTGGGCTTCCCGCCCGGCGGGCCGGCCGACCTCGCGGCGCGCATCGTCGGCGAGAAGCTCGCGCAGGACCTGCGCCAGCCGGTGCTGGTCGAGAACCGGCCCGGCGCCTCGCAGAACATCGCGGCCGACTACGTGGCCAAGAGCACGGCCGACGGCTACACGCTGCTGATGGGCAGCACCGCGGTGGTGGTGAACCACTTCCTCTACAAGGACATGCGCTTCGACGTGTTCAACGACCTCGTGCCCGTGGGCACGGCCGCGCGCACGCCGCTGATGGTGGTGGCCAATCCGCGCTTCGCCGCGAAGAACATGAAGGAGCTGGTGGCCGCCGCCAAGGCCGCGCCCGGCAAGATCAACTACGGCTCGGGCGTGCGCGCGAGCACCACCCACCTGGCGGTGGAGGCCTTCAAGGCGCAAGCCGGCATCGAGATCTCGAACATTCCCTACCAGGGCGCGGGCCCGATGCTGACCGACCTGATGGGCGGCCAGGTCAGCTTCGCCTTCGACACCATGGTGACCTCGATGCCGCTGGTGAAGGCCGGCCGATTGCATGCGCTGGCGGTCACCAGCGCCACGCGCTCGCCGATCGCGCCCGAGCTGCCGACCGTGGCCGAGTCGGGCTACCCGGGCTTCGAGGCCATCGGCTGGTTCGGCATCCTCGCGCCCAAGGGCACGCCGCAGCCTGTGGTGCAGCGGCTCGAATGCCTCGCTGCAGAAGGTGCTGGCCGCGCCCGACGTGGCACAGCGCCTGGCCGGCGCGGGCGGCGACGTGATGCCGGGCACGCCCGAGGACTTCGCGCGGCTGATGCGCAGCGAATCGGAGAAATGGGGCGGCGTGATCAAGCGCGTGGGCATCACGCTCGACTGAGAAGGAGTGAATGAACCTGCTGCGCGCCCCGATCTCGCATCTGCGGTCCTCGCCGTACGTGAGTACGGCTCCGGTCCTCGACGCGACCTCGGGCCGCTCGCGACGGTTCCTTCACACCTTCTGAACGCCAGCTTCAGAGCGCGGCGATCGCGGCCTGCCGCGCGCGGTCGATCTCCGCGTGGTGGGCCTCGGCCCAGCGGTCGACCGCGATCAGCGTGCGGCTCAGCGACAGCCCCAGCGGGCTCAGCCGGTACTCGACGTGCGGCGGCACGGTCTGGTGGTCCTCGCGCAGCACCAGGCCGTTGATCTCGAGATCGCGCAGGGTCTGCGTCAGCATCTTCTGCGAGATGCCGCCGACCCGGCGCAGCAGTTCGTTGTTGCGCAGCGGCTGGTCGCGCAGCAGCGGAATGATCAGCAGCGCCCACTTGTTGGCGACGAGCTCGAGCACGCGGCGCGAGGGGCAGCCGGCGCTCCAGACGTCGGCGGGCGCGGGCTCTGCCACGGCGGCGGGTTTCTTCGATGCGGGCATGGCGATTCCCATGGTTACCAGAAGGTGCGTACTTGTGGCTTGGTGCCTGGGCCGGAATTATCCGTTTCCACATCAACCCTGCACACAACGGAGGAACGGATCATGGGATGGTTGTTACTGCTGGCGGCCGGCCTGGTCGAGATCGCGATGGCCGCGGCGCTCAAGCGCTCGGAGGACTGGACCCGGCTCTGGCCCTCGGTCGTCGGCGTGGCGAGCGCGTTGCTGAGCATCTTCCTGCTCGCCAGGTCACTGCGCTATCTGCCGCTGGGCCCGGCCTATGCGGTGTGGACCGGCATCGGCTCGGTCGGCGTGGTGCTGATGGGCGTGCTCGCCTTCGGCGAGGCGCTGTCGGGTCCGCGCCTGGCCTGCATCGCGCTGGTGGTGGCGGGCACCGTCGGCCTGCGCACGCTGGAGGGCTGAGCGGCATGGCTTCGACGATCCTCCACATCCAGGCCTCGCCCTCGGGCGCGCGCTCGCGCTCGATCGACACGGCGCAACATTTCCTGCAGCGGCTGCGCGAGCGCGACCCCGCGGCCGAGATCCGCACCCTCGACGTCTGGGCGCTCGACCTGCCGCCCTTCGACGCCACCATGATCGACGCCAAGTTCGCGGTGCTGCGCGCGCAGACCGCCACCGACGAACAGCGGCGCCACTGGCGGCGCGCCGTGCGCCTCGCGCAGGAGTTCAACGCGGCCGACAAGTACGTGTTCAGCCTGCCGATGTGGAACTTCGGCCTGCCCTACCGGCTGAAGCACTACATCGACGTCGTGACCCTGCCGGGCGAGAACTGGCGCTGGTCGGCGCAGGAGGGCTACACCGGCCTGCTGCACGGCAAGCGCGCGGCGCTGGTCTATTCGAGCGCGGGCGACTACCCGGTGGGCCTGCCTTCGCATGCGCGCGATTTCCAGAAGCCGTACATGCGCACCTGGCTCGAGTTCCTCGGCATCGTCGACGTGGTGGAGCTGGCCGTGGCGCCGACGCTGGCGCCACCCGAGGCGGTGGCCGCCAACCTCGCGCGCGCCAGGGCGCGGGCCGACGAACTCGCGCGCGACTTCTAACTTCTAGCGCGGCGGCTCGCCCACGCCATCGAAGCGCTGCGCGAGCCACACCAGCAGCGGCATCGCCACGGCCCAGACGACGGCCAGCACCACGAGCGCCGGCACCCGGTCGACGAACTGGGCCGCGCCCAGCTTCACGCCCGCGACGAACGACGCCGGCCCGCAGACCGCGCCCAGCACCGCCGCGAGCAGGTAGCGCCGCCGCAGCCAGCGCAAGGTGACGTTGAGCGCGATCGCGAACAGGCCCCACAGCGCGACCATCCAGTACGGCGCGAGCTGCGCGACCGGCTGGCCCGAGGGATAGCGCACCAGCCCGCCGAGGGCATGGCCGGTCTCGATCACCACGCCCAGCGCGCAGGCGATGGCCACCAGCCGGGCCTCCTGCGCGGGCCGGGCCGATACCCACAGGTGCCAGGCTATCGCCGCCGCGACGCAGGCCGTGCCCCACAGCGGATGGCCATGCGCCGCGCCGAGCACGGCCGCGAACCAGGCGAGCTGGAACACGACGAAATTGGTAATCCGAACGGCGGTCATGGCAACAGGTACGCGCGCCGCGGCGATCCGGATGCCGCGATCTACATCGCGGGAGCGTGCGTGCGCGCCGCCGCGCGGCGCAGGCTCTGCGGCGGCTGGCCGAAGGCGCGGTGGAAGGCGCGCCGCATGCGCTCGGGATCGGAGAAGCCGGTCTGCGCCGCGATGCGGTCGACCGACTGGCCGCCCTCCTCGATCAGGATGCGCGCGGTCTCCACGCGCAGCTTCTCGATCGCGCGCGCCGGCGACTGGCCGGTTTCGGCCAGGAAGGCACGGCTGAACTGGCGCGGGCTCAGGTGCGCCACCTCGGCGAGCTGGTCGACCGAGAGGTTCTTGTGCAGGTTCTTCTTCGCATAGTCGAGCGCCTGCTGGATGCGGTCGGTGCGCGGTTCGAGCTCGAGCAGCGCCGAGAACTGCGACTGCCCGCCCGCGCGCCGGTGGTAGATCACCAGCTTGCGCGCCACCGAGCGCGACAGCTCGAGGCCCAGGTCGCCCTCGACCAGCGCGAGCGCGAGGTCGATGCAGGCGGTCATGCCGGCCGAGGTCCAGACTGGGCCGTCCTGGATGAAGATGCCGTCCTCCTCCACGCGGATGGCCGGGAAGCCGCGCTGCAGCTCGCGCGCGAAATGCCAGTGCGTGGTGGCGCGGCGACCGTCGAGCAGGCCGGCCTCGGCCAGCACGAAAGCGCCGGTGCAGATGCTGCCCAGGCGCCGCGTGCGCGGCAGCGCGCGGCGCAGGAAGTCGAGCAGGCCGTCCGAACTCGGCGGCACCGTGGTCGAGCCCGCGACCAGCAGCGTGTCGAAGCGGCGCCGGTCGAAGGCGCGCGAATCGACCGTGACGCCGGCCGTGCTGGCCACCGGGCCGCCGTGCTCCGACAGCACCTCGAGCTCGTAGACCGTGCGCCCGGCCTCGGCGTTCGCAAGCTCGAAGACCGAGAGGGCGACCAGGTCGAGGATCTGGAAACCGGGAAAGACGACGAGGCCGATGCGCTGGGTCATGATGTCTTTAAACGAGGGAAACATGTCATTTGAGACATCAGTGTCCGGCCCAAACTCCTGGCTGTCAAACCACCTTTCCTCATCCCCTTCGACATCCAAGGACCTTTCCCATGAGCTCGCAAGACATCGCCATCTCCGCCCCCGGCAAGGGCACCGCGCTGATCACCGGCGCGTCCACCGGCATCGGCGCCGTCTACGCCGAGCGCCTCGCACGCCGCGGCCACGACCTCGTGCTGGTCGCGCGCAACAAGGAGCGCCTCGAGGCGCTGGCCGAACGGCTGGTGCGGGAGACCGGCCGCCGCGTCGAGGTGCTCGCGGCCGACCTCACGGCCACCGCCGACCTGCGCCGGGTCGAGGAGCGGCTGCGTACCGACGAACGCATCACCCTGCTGCTCAACAACGCCGGCCTCGGCGCCACCGCGACCCTGCTCGATTCCGACCCCGACCAGATCGACACCATGATCCAGCTCAACGTGGTCGCGCTCACGCGCCTCACGCGCGCCGTGGCGCCGGGCTTCGTCGCGCGCGGCGGCGGCGCGCTGATCAACATCGCCTCGATCGTCGCGCTCTCGCCCGAGCTGCTCAACGGCAGCTACAGCGGCAGCAAGGCCTACGTGGTCAACCTGAGCCAGTCGCTGCACCACGAGCTCGGCGCCAAGGGCGTGAAGGTGCAGGCCGTGCTGCCGGGCGCGACGCGCACCGACTTCTGGGGCATCGCGGGCGTGCCGGTGGAGCACCTGCCGCAGGAGATCGTGATGTCGGCCGAGGACCTGGTCGACAGCGCGCTGGCCGGCTTCGACGCGGGCGAGCTGATCACCATCCCCTCGCTGCCCGACGTCGAAGACTGGAAGCGCTTCGACGCCGCGCGCCAGGCGCTGGGCCCGAACCTGTCGCGCAGCGTGCCGGCGTCGCGCTACGCGAAGGCGGCGACAGCAACAGCAGCCTGAGCGGCGCGCGCTCGCGGCCCGCGCCTTGACCTTGGCGCGGGCAGGTGGATTCGCGCGGGCGGCGCGGCCCCACCCGCCCGGCGGCAAGATGGCCGGCCATCCTCAGGAGCCCGCCCCATGAACAGCCCCCGAAGCATCAAGATCCCCGGCCCCGACCATCCGATCACCGTCGCGCCCAATCCCGCGCGCGTGGTCGTGACGCTCGCCGGCCACACCATCGCCGACACCCGCGCCGCCCTCACCCTGCGCGAGGCCTCGTACCCGGCCGTGCAGTACATCCCGCGCGCCGACGTCGACATGTCGCTGCTCGAGCGCAGCACGCACACCACCTACTGCCCGTACAAGGGCGAATGCAACTACTTCAGCATCCCGGCCGGCGGGGAGCGCTCGGTCAATGCGGTGTGGACCTACGAGTCGCCGTATGACGCGGTGGCGGGGATCAAGGACCATGTGGCGTTCTATGTGGATCGGGTGGATGGGGTCGAAGAGCGGGCGGGCTGACTGTCGGACCTCCTTCACCGTCGATCGGCGCGATGGCGCAGCGCCAAAGAAGAAGCCGGCCCCTGCTTTCGCAAGGGCCGGCTTCTTTTTGTTTGAACCGCTGGCCTCACCGCAGGGGCTGCCCCCGCGATGCGACCGAGTTCCCGGTGCCGATTACAGCGGCAGCGAGTCGCCGCGAGCAGCAGCACGGGCTTGTGCGCGCACCGCATTGCGGTCCACGGTGCTGGCGACCAGCGGAGCCACGCCCGACGAAGCGCCTTCGGCGTAGGGGTTGTCGCTGTGTGCAGCAGCAACCGCTTCGGCACGCACGGCGGCACGGCTGGTCTGCGACACGATCACCTGGGCCGGGCCGGCGTTGGCGCCTTCGGCATAGGGGTCGGCGCTGCGAGCGGCGATGACGGCCTGGCCGGCGACTTCGGCGCGGCTGGCGGCCGAGGTCAGGGGATGCACGCCCTCATAGGTTTCTGCATGGGCTGCACCGGCAGCGGCGAGCAGGGAGAGGGCAACGGCGGAGAGGAGCTTCGAGGCGTTCATTTTGAGTATTCCTTCAATTCTTGTGACTTGACTTTGGATGATTCGAACCGGTCTTGGGGGGCGCCGTCCCTTCGGGGGCGGCCACCTCGTCAGTGCCTGTTCACCCAGATCAGTCGCTGCCTTCTGCTTGTCTTGGAGTCGGCGGCTGGTCCGTGAGATGAATTGTGCGCCTCAACCCTAGGTAAAAACCCTAGGCAAATGGAACCGCGGCGTTCACGGGAAGGAAACAATCGATCGCCCGCGACCCGCCTGCCCCCTTCTGCCTCCCCTCATCGGCCCTCGAGGAAATCGACCACCGCGCCCACGAACTCCTTCGGAAACTCCACGTTCGACAGATGCACCGCGGGCAGGGTCAGCAGCCGCGCGCCCGGCACGGTGGCCGCGATCAGCTCGCCATGGCTCGCGGCCGTGACCGGATCGAACTCGCCCGCGATCACCAGCGTGGGCCGCTCGATCAGCGCGATGGGCCGGCGCAGGTCGGCGTCGCGCACGGCGGCGAGCGCGCCGGCCAGGCCCTGCGGGTCGATCTCGAGCAGCACCTGGCGCAAGGCCTGCACCACGGGGCCGTTCTCGGTCAACAGCCGCTCGGGGAACCAGTTGCGCAGGAAGCCCTCGGCCGTCTCCTTCATGTCGGGGGCGGCGAGCACGCCGACGATGCGCTCGTCGAACACGCTGGCCGGGCCGAGCCACGAGGAGGTGTTGGCCAGCACCAGCCGGTCGATGCGCTCGGGCGCATGCACGCCCAGCCACTGGCCGATGAAGCCGCCGAGCGAGAGGCCGAGGAAATGCGCGCGCTCGATCTTCAGCGCGTCGAGCAGCTCGATCACGTCGCGGCCGAGCCGGTCCATCGAATAGGCGCCCGGCGTGACGCCCGAGCCGCCATGGCCGCGCGTGTCGTAGCGCAGCACGTGGAAATGCCGGCCCAGCGCCTCGACCTCGCCGTCCCACATCGAGAGCGTGGTGCCGATGGAGTTCGACAGCAGCAGCACGGGCTTGCCGGCATCGCCATCGAAGCGGTAGGCGATGCGGGCGCCGTCGCCGGCGGTGGTGGTGTGGGTGAAGTGGCTCATGGCGTGCTTTCCTTGGCATGGCTTCGGAGCCTCGGGCCCCTGCAACGGCGATCACCGTGCGTCAAATCGTAGTTGCGCCACCTGGCGAAAGAAATTACAAAGTTCGATCAATCCTTGTCAGCAAATCGAACATGAGCGAATTCACCCTGCACGACCTCCAATGCTTCGACGCGGTGGTGCGCGCGGGCGGCTTCCAGGCCGCCGCCACGCAGTTGCATCGCTCGCATCCGGCGGTGTTCGCGGCCGTGGCCAAGCTCGAGCGGCAGCTCGGCCTGGTGCTGCTCGACCGCGGCGGCTACCGCGTGCAGCCCACCGAGGCCGGCCGCTCCTTCCATGCGCGCGCGCAGTCGCTGCTGCGCGAGCTCGAGGGCTTGCGCGGCCATGCGCGCCAGCTCGCGGTGGGCGAGGAAAGCGAGCTGCGCGTGGTGATCGGCGACCTGTGCCCGCGGCCGCAGGTGCTGGCGATGCTGGCGCGCTTCTTCGCCCGCTGCCCGGGCACGCGGCTCGCGCTGTACTTCGAGGCGGTGGCCGGTCCGGCCGAGCGGCTGTTCGACGGCGAGGCCGACCTGATCCTGCACGGCATCGACAAGCGCGATCCGCGGCTCGAGTGGATCGACCTGTGCAAGGTGCCCTTCGTGCCCGTGGTGGCGCCGGCCCTGCTGGCCGAGCCGCTGCCGCGCGCGCCGGGGCCCGAGCGCCATGCGCGCCTACACCCAGTGCGTGATGCGCGACACGGCGCGCCACACGCCGCCCCAGGACCACTTCCTGATCGAGGGCGCGCACCAGTGCACCGTGGCCGACCAGCTCATGAAGAAGGAAGTGATCCTGCTGGGCCTGGGCTGGGGCCACATGCCGCGCTTCCTGATCGAGGAGGAACTGCGCGACGGCCGGCTGCGCTCGATCGCGGGCCGCCACCTGCCCGGCAGCGTCGAGGAGCTGGTGGCGGCGCGCCGGCGCGACCGCTCGCCGGGGCCGGTCGCGAGCCGGCTCTGGGCCCACATCGAGGCCGAGGCGCCGGCGCTGCGCCGCGCGCTGGCCGGCACTGGCGAGGCCGCTAGCGCCCCAGGTCCTTCGCCGACACCCCGGCGATCCCCCAGTTCTCCTTCGGCACGTCGTGCAGCCACACGCGCACGTTCTCCTTCGGCGCGTTGACGGCCTCGACGATGGCGGCCGTGACCTTCTCGATCAGCGCGCGCTTCTGCTCCTCGGTGCGGCCTTCGATCAGGTAGATCTGTGCAAACGGCATGGTCCGGCTCCTTCCGTGTTCAGACGAAGCGCAGCCCGACGCTGCCCATGCCCTGCACCTTGAGCGTGACCGCGTCGCCCGCCTGCACGGCCACCGCCTCGGTGATGCCGCCCGAGAGGATCAGCGTGCCGGCAGGAATCTCCTCGCCGCGCGCGCCCAGGTGGTTGGCCAGCATCGCGATGGCCGCGGCCGGATGGCCGAGCACCGCCGCGCCGGCGCCGAAGGCCACGGGCTGGCCGTTCTTCTCGAGCACGATGCCCGTGGTGCGCAGGTCGACCTCGCTCGCGGGCACGGCCCGGCCCCCGACCACGAAACGCGAGGCCGAGGTGTTGTCGGCCACCACGCTCTTGAGGTCGAACTTGAAGTCGCGGTAGCGGCTGTCGATCACCTCGATGCCGGGCAGCACGAAGTCGGTGGCCGCGAGCACCGCGCCGATGTGGCAGCCCGGGCCGATGAGCGCGCGCTTCGTCACGAAGGCGATCTCGGGCTCGACCTTCGGATGGATCAGCTCGCTCACCCTGCACTCGCCGCCCTCGGGCACGGCGTAGTTTTCGGCCATGAAGCCGAAGACCGGCGTGGTCACGCCCATCTGCTTCATCTTGGCGTGCGAGGTCAGGCCGGCCTTGAGGCCGACGATGCGCAGGCCGCGCGACGTCTTGCGGCGGCGGATCTCGTCCTGGATCGCATAGGCGTCGTCCCAATCCATCTGCGGGTATTCGTCGGTGATCTTGGGCGTGTCGCGCGCCTCGAGCTCGCAGGTCTCGAGGTGCTCGGCGAGCGCGGCGATGGTCTTCGCATCGAGCTTCATGCCGCCACCTCCTGACGCGAGCGCGCCAGCGTGATCGCCGTGTCCTCGATCATGTCCTCCTGCCCGCCGACCATGCCGCGCCGGCCGAGCTCGACCAGGATCTCGCGCGCCGGCACGCCGTACTTCTTCTCGGCGCGCTTGGCGAACAGCAGGAAGCTCGAGTACACGCCCGCGTAGCCCAGCGTGAGCGAGTCGCGGTCGACACGGATCGCGTGGTCCATGATCGGCACGACGCGGTCCTCGGCCACGTCCTGGATGCCGAACACGTCGACGCCGGTCTCGATGCCCATGCGGTCGCAGACCGCGACGAACACCTCCATCGGCGTGTTGCCCGCGCCCGCGCCCAGCCCCGCGGCGGCGGCGTCGATGCGGTTCGCGCCCGCCTCCACCGCGGCGATCGAGTTCGCGATGCCCATGGCGAGGTTGTGGTGACCGTGGAAGCCCAGCTCGGTGTCGGGCTTCAATGCCGCGCGCACCGCGCCCAGCCGCGCCTTCACGTCCTCGGGCAGCATGTGGCCGGCCGAGTCGGTCACGTAGATGCAGTTGGCGCCGTAGCCTTCCATCAGCAGCGCCTGGCGCACCAGCAGTTCGGGCGAGGCCATGTGGGCCATCATGAGGAAGCCGACCGTGTCGAGGCCGAGCTTGCGCGCCATCGCGATGTGCTGCTCCGACACGTCGGCCTCGGTGCAGTGGGTGGCCACGCGCACCGTGTGCACGCCCAGGCCGTGCGCCATGCGCAGGTGGTCGACGGTGCCGATGCCCGGGATCAGCAGCGCCGAGACCTTGGCGCGCTTCATCAGCGGGATCACCGTGCCGAGGTACTGCTCGTCGGAGTGGGCCGGGAAGCCGTAGTTGACCGAGCTGCCGCCCAGGCCGTCGCCATGCGTGACCTCGATCAGCGGCACGCCCGCCTCGTCGAGGCCGGTGGCGATGTGCTTCATCTGTTCGAGCGTCATCAGGTGGCGCTTGGGATGCATGCCGTCGCGCAGCGTCATGTCGTGCACGGTGACGCGGCGGCCCTTGAGGGTGTTGGTGTTCATGGGGTGGGTGCTCCTATGCCGCGACGGCTTCGGGTTGCGGGCGCCGGCGAGCATCGCCTCGGCGAACATCTCCGCCGTGCGCGCCGCGGCGGCGGTCATGATGTCGAGGTTGCCGGCGTACTTGGGCAGGTAGTCGCCCAGGCCCTCGACCTCGAGGTAGATCGACACGCGCTTGCCGTCGAACACCGGACCGTTGACCAGCTTGTAGCCCGGCACGTAGCGCCGCACCTCGGCGATCATGGCGTGCACCGAGGCGGTGATGCGCGCCTCGTCGGGCGTGTCCTCGGTCAGGCAGTGCACCGTGTCGCGCATGATCAGCGGCGGCTCGGCGGGGTTGACGATGATGATGGCCTTGCCCTTCGCGGCGCCGCCCACGCGCTCGACCGCGTCGGCCGTGGTGCGGGTGAACTCGTCGATGTTCTTGCGCGTGCCCGGGCCGACCGAGCGGCTGGCCACGGTGGCCACGATCTCACCGTAGGCCACGGGCTGCACGCGCGACACCGCCGCCACCATCGGGATGGTGGCCTGGCCGCCGCAGGTGACCATGTTGACGTTGGCGGGCCGTTCGCCGGCATCGGCAATCAGCGCCTGCAGGTTGACCGGCGGCACGCAGAACGGGCCGATGGCCGCAGGCGTGAGGTCGATCATCAGCACGCCGAGCGCATGGAGCTTCGCGCTGTTCTCGGCATGCACGTAGGCGCTGGTGGCATCGAAGGCGATCCGCACGCCGTCGGCCTTCACGTGCGGCAGCAGGCCGTCCACGCCCTCGGCGGTGGTCTTCAGGCCCATCTCGCGGGCACGCTTCAGGCCGTCGGACTCGGGGTCGATGCCCACCATCCACACGGGCTCGAGCACCGGGCTGCGCTGCAGCTTCGCGAGCAGGTCGGTGCCGATGTTGCCCGGGCCGATCAGCGCGCACTTGATCTTGTTCGTCATGGGTTTTTTCTCCGTCAATGGAAGCGCACCGAGCAGCCGCCGAGGCCGCCGATGGAGACGCGGAAGTTGTCGCCGGCCTTGGCCGGGAACATGGCGGCGAGCGCGCCCGAGAGGATCACCTCGCCGGCCTTGAGGCCGATGCCGAGCGCGCCGAGGGTGTTGGCCAGCCACGCCACCGCGTTGACCGGCGAGCCGAGCGCGGCGGCGCCCGCGCCGGTGGCGATGATCTCGCCGTTTTTCTCGAGCACCATGCCGCAGGTCGAGAGGTCGACGCGGCGCGGATCGACCGCGCTGTCGCCGAGCACGAACACGCCGCACGAAGCGTTGTCGGCCACGGTGTCTGCAATCTTGATCTTCCAGTCGCGGATGCGCGAGTCGACGATCTCGAAGCAGGGCATCACGCATTCGGTGGCGGCCAGCACGTCGGCATTGACTATGCCCGGGCCCATCAGGTCGCGCTTGAGGATGAAGGCGATCTCGCCCTCGGCCTTGGGCTGGATCAGCGTGGTGCTGTCGATCGACTCGCCCTCGCCGACGATCATGCCGTCGAGCAGGTAGCCGAAGTCGGGCTGGAACACGCCGAGCATGTTCATCACGGCGCGCGAGGTCACGCCGATCTTCTTGCCGACGATGCGCTCGCCGGCCTCGAGGCGGCGCGCGATCATGCGCTGCTGCACGCCGTAGGCATCGGCCACGGTGATGTCCTCGTGCCGGCTGGTGAGCGGATCGACGACGCCGCGCGCGCGCAGCGCCTCGTAGAGCTCGTCGCCGAGCTGCTGGATCAGTGTGGGGTCCATGGTCTCTCTTTGCATTGGGATGGAAGAAATCAGTCGGCCTCGGCCAGGAAGTCGCCGACCAGCCGCGCGAAGCGCGCGGCATGCTCGATCTGGGTCCAGTGGCCGCAGCGGCCGAACACATGCAGCTGGCTGTCGCCGATCCACTGGGACAGCGTCAGCGAGGTGGCGAGCGGGATCACGCGGTCCTCGCGGCCGTGGATCAGCAATGTGGGATGCGGCAGCGCGCGGATGTCGGCCTCGGGACTGGCGAGCGCATCGACCCAGCGCTGGCGCGGCGCCGGGAACATGGCGCCGAAGGACTCCTGGAAGCCCGGTCGGATGCTGGCCTCGTAGCGCAGCTGCGCGAGCTCGTCGCTGACCAGCGTGCGGTCGAAGGCGAACACGTCCATGATGCGGCGCATGTTCTCGAACGAGGGCGTGTAGCCCCAGACGGCGTCGAGGCCCGGCGTGATCGCGAAGGGCACGCCCACGCTGCCCATCAGCACCAGCCGGCGCACGCGCTGCGGCGCGCGGATGGCCAGCGCCAGCGCGAGCGCGCCGCCGAAGGAGTTGCCGATCAGGTCGGTGCGTTCGATGTCGAGCGCATCGAGCAGGTCGAGCGCCTGGCGCACCCAGCCATCCATGTCGTAACGCGCGCCGGGCACGCGCTCGGTGAAGCCGAAGCCGGCCATGTCGGCGCGATCGCGCGCCGGCTCGCGGCCAGCACCGGCAGCACGAGCCGCCAGTTGGCCCAGGCACTGACGCCCGGGCCCGAGCCGTGGATCAGCAGCACGGGCGCTCCTTGCCCCAGGTCGTGCACGTTGGTGGCGAAGCCGCCGGTGCGCGCGCTGTGGGCGATTTCGGGACTGGTCACTGCCGCGTCCTCAGAGCTTGATGCAGACGTTGCGGAGCTCGGTGTAGAACTCCAGCGAATGCACGCCGCCCTCGCGGCCGATGCCCGAGGCCTTGGCGCCGCCGAAGGCGGTGCGCAGGTCGCGCAGGAACCAGCTGTTGACCCAGCAGATGCCGACCTCGACGCGCTTGGCGACGCGGTGCGCGCGGCCGAGGTTCTCGGTCCACACGGTGGTGGCGAGGCCGTAGTCGGTGGCGTTGGCGAGCGCGATCGCCTCCTCCTCGGTGTCGAAGGGGGCGATGTGGCAGCAGGGGCCGAAGATCTCCTCTCGGATCACCGCGGCAGTCTCGGGCAAGCCGGTCCAGATGGTCGGCTGCACCCAGTTGCCTTCGGCCAGCGCGCCCTTCATGGCCGGCACGCCGCCGCCCGTGACGACGGTCGCGCCCTCCTGCACGGCCTTCTCGTAGTACGAGAGCACCTTGTGCTGGTGCTCGCGCCGAGATCAGCGGGCCGAGGCCGACGCCGGGTTCTTCGGAAGGTCCTGGCTTCAACGCCTCGGCCTTGGCCTTGAGCGCCGCGACGAACCTGTCGAAGATCGGCCGCTGCACATAGACCCGCTCGGTGCCCAGGCAGACCTGGCCGCAGTTCTCGAAGGCCGAGCGCGTGATGCCGGCCACGGCCTTGTCGAAGTCGGCATCGGCGAACACGATGCCGGCGTTCTTGCCGCCGAGCTCGAAGGACACGGGCCGCACGCCCTTGGCGGCCGCGGCCATGATGGCCTCGCCGGTGCGGGTCTCGCCGGTGAAGGTGATGCCGTTCACGCCCGGATGCCGGGTCAGGAACTCGCCGGCCGAGTCGGGCCCGAAGCCGTGCACGACGTTGTAGACGCCCGGCGGAATGCCGACGGCATTCATCACCTCACCGAGCAGGGTGGCGGTGGCGGGCGTTTCCTCCGAGGGCTTGACGACGACGGTGTTGCCGCAGGCCAGCGCGGGGCCGACCTTCCAGGTCATCAGCAGCAGCGGCAGGTTCCAGGGGCAGACGACGCCGATGACGCCCAGCGGCGAGCGCACGGCGTAGTTGAGCGCCTGGCCGCCGTCGGGCGTGGCCATCTCGAAGCTCTCGGTGGGCACGTTCTTCACGATGTCGGCGAACACCTTGAAGTTGGCCGCGCCGCGCGGGATGTCGACATGCGAGGCCAGCGCATGCGGCTTGCCGGTGTCGGCCATCTCGGCGGCGAGAAAATCGTCGAAGCGCCGGTTGATCTCGTCGGCCACCGCATGCAGCAGCTCGACGCGGCGCGCGACGCTCATGCGGCCCCATTCGCCATCGAGCGCGGCGCGGGCCGCGCGCACGGCGGCATCGACCTCGACCGCGCCGGCCTCGTGCACCAGGCCGATCAGACGGTTGTCGACCGGCGCCCGGTTCTCGAAGGTCTTCGCGCCGGCGACGAACTCGCCGCCGATGAAGTTCATGAACTGCTTCATCGAGCGCTCCTCAGGTCAGCACGCTCAGGAAGTTCTCGTTGAGCTTGCGGTCGTGATAGAAGATCGCGCGCCCGAGCTCGTCGTCGGTCCACACCAGCGGCGGCTTGTCCGGGTAGTAGATGTAGCCGCCCGAGAACACCTCGTTGCGGTTGCCGCTCGGGTCGAAGAAATAGATGGTTTCGCCGCGCGTGATGCCGTGGCGCGTGGGGCCGATGTCGAGCGACACGCGCTTCTTCGAGATGATGTCGGCCGCCTTCAGCACCTCGCCCCAGTTGTCGAGCAGGAACGACGCATGGTGGAACTTGTTCTTCTCGGCATGCCGGATGAAAGCGATGTCGTGCGGCTTGGTCGAGCAGGTCAGGAAGGCCGCGATGTACATGCGCTCGGGACCGGCCACCACGCTCTCGGCGAGCTGGAAGCCCAGCACGTCGATGAACAGCTTCATGGTGCCGTCGAGGTCGTCGCCGTACAGCAGGCAATGGTCGAAGCGCGAGGGCGCCATGCCCTTGAGGTCGTCGGGATAGACCTCGGGGTTCTCGTAGGACATGCCGTTGCCGACCTTCTCCTTCTCGGCGAACAATTCGATCGCATGGCCGGTGGGCACGGTGAAGCGAAAGCGCCGGCCGGTGCGCAGATGCTCGCCGGCCTCGATCCACTGCGGCTCGGTCGCGAGGCCGCTGGCCTTGACATCGGCCGCGAGCTTCTCGAGCGTGGCGGGCGAATCGACGCGAAAGCCCATGAAGTCCATGCCGGCCTCGTCGGCCTCGCGCAGCACCACGCTGTGGTGATCGTGCTCGTCCCAGGCCTTGAGGTAGATGCGGCCCTGCGGATCGCGCGCGGTTTTCGATCAGGCCCAGCACGTCGCGGTAATGCTTGAGCGCGGCCTCGATGTCGAGCACGCGCAGTTGCACGTGTCCGGGACGGATGACGCCGGTGATTGCCATGAGAGTCTCCTTGGTGGTTGAAAAGATTTCAGGTGGGGGAACTGGAATTTCTGGAAGCCGTTGCCGTCGCCGCATGCCGTTCGATGCAGCGGGCCAACTTGTCGACGGCGCGCAGCGCGAGGTCGCTTTGCGGATAGGCCCTGCAGGCGAGCACGTAGCCCTGGGCTTCTTCCGCGGCGCTGACGTGGCAGCGACTCATGCGGTCGTGGCGCACATGGCCCGATTCGATGCGGACCTTGCAGACGCCGCAGCCGCCGCCTCGGCAGCCGACGGGGATGCCTTTGCGGCCCAGTTGCTCCATGCCGCCGAGCAGGGTCTGGTCGGGTTTGCAGGGGTAGCGTTCGCCGGTGTTGTCTATGGCTACTGAGAAGGTCATGAAGGTTCTCGTTTGGTTGGCCGGGGGCGCGTGCACAGGACAGCGGGTACTTCCCTCCGCGAATGTCCCCCGGCCTTCGGCCTCCTCCTTAATTTCGCTGCGGGAAGCACCCGCTGCCCTGTGCACGGATGCGCTGCGGTGGTGCCGGCCGCACCACAACCGTTGCGTCCAGGCGCACGTCGATGGGGTACTCCCCGCAGCGAAATCAAGGAGGAGCCGAAGGCGGGGGACATTCGGCGGAGGGGAGTACCCCATCGGCGTGCGCCCGCCCCGACGTATCCAAAAAAAGACGAGCCATCGCTAAAGCGCCTTGAACAAAGGACTGCGAGGCGCAGCAGAAGCCGCATCCGCCGCCGTAAAGAACTTCTCGGTATAGATATCGCGCTCGAACAGCCGCCCCTGCATCAACGTCGCGATACAAGCCTCGGTCATCGGCGGCGGCCCGCACAGATAGGCCTTGTGCCCCCGGAAGTCGTTCGCGAAATGCGCCTTCAACGCTTCGTGCGCATAGCCCCGCGCACCGGCCCAGTCCGAGCCTTCGGGCGGGTCCGACAGCACCGGCAGATAGCTGAAGTTCGGATGCGCGTCCGCCAGCTGCTCGAACAGCTCGCGAAAGTACAGCTCCTCGGCATTACGCGCCCCCTGGATCAGCGTGATCGGCAAGGTGCAGCCCTCGGCCAGCAGATCGAGCACCATCGACTTCGGGCTCGACAGCCCCGAGCCGCCGGCCACGAAGATCATCGGCAGCCGCGCCGACTTGCGCACGAAGAAGCGCCCGTTGGGAGCCGTGAAGCGCAGCCGCTGGCCCGGCTGCAGCGCGTCGTGCAGCCAGCCCGTGGCGCGACCGCCGGGCACGCGGCGGATGTGCAGCTCGACCAGGTCGTCGCCCGGTGCATTCGCGATCGAGAAGGCGCGCTCCCCTTCCACCCCCGGCACCTGCAGCATCACGTACTGCCCGGCCTGGAACGAGGCCGCGCGTTCCGTGCGCAGCCACAGGCCGCGGATCGTCGGCGTCAGCATGCGCGCCTCCACCACCTCGGCATCGAAGTCCTCGAGCGGCAGGAAGCGCGCGTCGGGGTCCTCGTCGATCTCGGCCTCGATCACCAGGTCGGCCTGCGCCATCGCGCAGCACGCCAGGATCTTGCCCTCGTCGCGCTCGAAATCCATCAGCGCGAAGTTCGAGGCATCGCCGTGGTCGCATTCGCCCTCGAGCACTTGCACCTTGCAGGTGCCGCACACCCCGTGGCCGCAGGCGTGCGGCAGCCACACGCCCGCGCGCAGGCAGGCATCGAGCACCGTCTGGCCGTCGCGCGCCGCCACGCCCTGGCCCAGTGGCTCGATCATGATCTGGAAGCTCATGGCATCGCTCCTTGCTCGGTGGGCAGCCTCAGCTGCACGAACCCTCGATGCCGCGCAGGCCCGGCGTGCGGAAGCGGATCGCCGACTTGTGGACCAGCCCGTTGTCGGCCAGCGACTTCGCGGCATCGGGCACGAAGGCCTTGCCCGAGTCGAACCACTCGGCCGTGGTCCAGTCGATCCTTTCGAAATCGGGATGGCTGCCGTAGACGCCGGGCAGCACCTCCGACAGCAGCGCGCCGAAGGGCATGGCCGCGGGCAGCGGCAGGCACACGGGCGAACAGAACAGCAGATGGTCTTCCCAGCCGATGTAGAGCAGGCGGTTGCCGTGGAAGCGCTCCTCGGCATCGGCGACGGTGCCGGTGTAGCCCGGGGCGAGTGCAATGACGGACATGTTTTTTCTCCTGGATGAATGACGGCTTCGGCTCGTGGCTCAAGCGACGATCGCCTCTTGCTCGGGCGGGGCGCGGCGCTCGCCCGAGGTGTCCTGTCCCGTCCATCGATCCCAGTTCGCCTTGTCCGGGGAGCCGTTGAACTCGCCGTTGTCCGCGCCCGCGTTGATGTGGTAGTAGTCGAGCACCGCCGCGAGCGGGTTGAAGCCCTCGACCGTCGGGTCGGTGCCCTCGGGGAAGCAGTTGCCCTGGTAGATCTGGTGCACCGGCAGCCAGGCCTGCACGTACTTCTCGGGCTCGCCGTCGAACACGTCCTTGCAGCCGTCGGAGCAGAAGTGGTACTTCATGCCGTGGTAGCTGCTCTCGCGATAGCAGATCTTGGTCGGGTCGTCGGGCTCGGTGAAGGCCATCGGGATCTGGCAGGTCTGGCACAGCATCGGCAGCGTGTTGTTGAACCAGCGCTTGCCCTGCTGCTCCTGCGCGGCCAGCCATTCGAAGCGCGGGCGGTACAGCGCATCGAAGGTGTCGGGGTACTTGGCCGACAGCCACTCCATCTCGTCGGGGCGCGGTGCCCACACGTTGATGTTGGCCGCGTGGCCGTAGTTGTTGAAGATGGCCCAGGCCTCGTGCGAGAGGCGGCCCTTCTCCTTGCTCGCCACCTCGTGGTACTTGGGCATGCGGATGCCGTAGCGCGAGAGGTCCTGGAACAGCGCGCCGCCGTTCTTCTCGAAATACATCTCCCAGGCCTCGGACCAGCTCATCACCCGCTTGGGCAGCATGTAGTCCATCATCATCGACACCAGCGTCAGCAGCCGGTAGCCGCGCCAGAACCACTTGTCGACCCACTTCTGCACGATCGGCACGTTGCCCGGGTCCTGCTCGAGGATGAACTTCACCACCTCCAGGCCCAGCGTCATGTGGCGCGACTCGTCGCTCTGGGCCGAGAAGCCGAAGGTCACGGTGGCCATGTCGCCGTTGTAGGCGGCGCCGCTCATGAAGGGCATGAACAGCAGGTTGGTCAGCACGTACTCGAACGAGAACGAGATCGCGGTCACGAACTCGAAGGGCCCCGCGCTCATCGCGTCCTCGAAGTAGCTCTTGGGCACCGACAGGTACCACACGCGGTCGTGCATGTGCTGCGGATCGTGCAGGCCGTTGAAGTACTTGTTGAAGTGGCTGATGGTGTGGAACTGCGTCTGCGCATGGCGCAGCTCGTCGATCGACTGCATCTGGCAGGCCACGCGCGCGCCCACGCCGCGGAACGACCGCCCGGCCATCGCATAGCCGCGGTGCGCCGCGTACTCGAGCGGCGACACGCCCGTGAGGAACAGCTTCAGCGTGTTCAGGTAGCGCGGGTCGCTGATGTTGAACTGGCCGTTGTTTTGCTGGAACGCGTCGATGATCGCGTAGAGCTTCTTCTCCTTCTCGCCCTGGAACTTCCAGTAGGCGTCCATCGTGAGGCGGAACGGGTCCTCCCACTGGTCCCAGTCGTGGATCTTGATGCCCTCGAACTGGTCGAAGGGGAACACGTCGTCCATCGACTGGTAGCTGGTCTCCCAGCCGAGGCCGCGGGTCATCATGGCGTAGCGTTCCTTGAGGCCGAGGCGCTTGCCGGTGCTGCTGGTAGGGGTCGTCATGGCGTTGTCGTCCTGTGCGTTGTCGTTGTGGGTGCGGTGGTCGTCGGGGTGCGCGCGCTCAGGCGCCCCAGTGCAGCGAGAACTCGTCGTCGGTCTCCTCGATGCTTCCCGACAGCGAGATCAGGCTCAGGTGCAGCTCCTGCAGGTCCCAGCGGCGGCCGAGCAGCGACTCGACCGTGGCGCGGCGCAGCGTGAGCCGGCCGGGCGCATCGATCTTGACCATGGCGGGGTACTCGCTGACGATGGCTTCGGGGTTGTCGGCCACGATGGCCTCGACGATGGCGCGGGCGCTCTCGCTGATCTGCAGCGCGATGAAGACCGGCGTGCGGGACAGTGCTGCGGTGGCGGTGGTCATGGGGATGGGTCTCCTTGCGGTGGTGATTCAAGCGGTGCGCACCGAGCGCGCGAAGCGGGCGTCGAGCGCCGTGGCGAGTTCCTGCAGCGCGGGCGCGCCCTGGGCGCCAAGCGCCAGCGCGGCCAGCGGCGCGAGCGCCTCGGCGATCTGCGCGCGCCAGTCGGCGTACCAGGCCGCGAGCCTTGCTGCATTGGCCGGCGACTCGTCGGCCGCGGTCTTCAGCGTGGCATCGACCCAGCGCGCGTTCTCGTCGAACCACTCGTTCATGAACTCGGTCAGCATCGCCAGCGCATGGCCGGTGGCCGCGCCCTGCGCGTTCACGTAGTGGCGATAGACCAGCGGATACAGCAGGCCGTCGAACACCAGGTTCTGCGCCACGAACAGCTCGAACCAGTCCTTCGTGACGAACAGGTTCTCCATCGTGCGGCGCACGCCCTGCCAGGCCGGGTGCGACATCCAGGCCTCCTTGCCCGCGTCGAGCGCCTGGCCCGAGTTGCCGTCGAGCTGCAGGCCGATGCGCGAGAGGTACTGCGCGATGCCGAGCCGGTCCATGGCCGCGAAGACGAAGGGCTGCGTGATCGCGGTGCCGTAGCCGTAGCCGCAGCAGTAGCTGTGGTTCATGTTGGCGCCCCACTCGTAGTGGCGCAGCGGCACCAGCACCTGCTGCAGCGACTCGCGCACGCCGGCATCGGCCTGCGCCAGCAGCTGGCGCTTGTCGGCGAACTCGAACTGTCGGTCGGCGCCCTCCTGCTGGCGCGCGCGCGTCATCGTGTAGACGCCGTAATAGAAATGGCGCGGGTCCTTGAACGCATACCAGTCGGCCATGACGATCGCGGTGCGGCGCTTGTCGTAGAGCTCGTGCTGCGGATCCCACAGCGGCCGGTAGTGGAAGTTGGCCGTTGGCTGCATGTCCAGCGTGGCTTCCTGGTAGCGCGAGGCCGGCTTGTCGCCGAGCCGCCGCGCCACGTGCGAGAAGGTCTGGCGGATCGGCCGGATGTCCGAGGTCTTGATGTCGACTTGCACGGTGGGGTCTCCTTGGGTTGTCTCTAAAGAAAACGGTGGGTGGGCGTTTCAGTGCTCGATGCCGGGCGCGCCGAAGCGCCACTTCATGCGCTCGAAGTCCAGGCGCGCGCCCTCCTCGGTCGTCAGGTGGCGCACCTCGTGGCGGGTGCAGAACTCGCGGAACTGGTCGAACAGCAGCACCAGCTCGACCGCGAGCTCGGGGTCGCCGATGGCGAACTCGAACTCGACGAAGCGGGCATCGCGGGTACCGGTCACGCGCACGAAACAGGGCTGGCCGGTCATCCGGGCCGCGCTGTCGCTGGGGTGGCTCGCAGGCATCGAAGGCATCACTTGTTCAATCCATCACTTGGTGGACGACAACGGCGCCGCCCATGCCTGTAAGGGCAACGGGCGTGCCAGCGCGGCTAAGTGATTGATTTGCAAAGGCCCGCGATGCCGGTGGGCCGCGAGCACCGGGTAGTCCCGGATGCTCGTTTGATCATTTGCTGCGGTGCAGCTTGATCAAATGGTGAAAACGCCGCGAACGGCTCAGGAGGCCGGCAGGCCTTCCTTCTTGAGGCGGTAGGCCAGCTGCGGCCGCGTGATGCCCAGCAGGCGCGCCGCCTGCGAGAGATTGCCCTTGGCGCGCTGCATCGCGGTCTGCATCAGGCGCCGCTCGAGCGAGGCGATGTCGATGTTCTGCTCGAGCACGCGCTGGCACAGCGCGTCGAGCTCGCTGCCCTCGCCCGCGGCCTCGGCCGGTGCGCCGACCTGGCCCTTGGCATCGAGCCCGCTGCCGTCGGGCATGCCGGGCGGCGACATCCACAGGTGGCTGGCCTCGATGTCGCCGTGGTCGCTCGCCAGCAGCACGGCGCGCTCGATCACGTTCTCGAGCTCGCGGATGTTGCCGGGCCAGGCGTGCTTCTGCACGTCGCGCGCGGCCTTGTCGGTCAGGCCGCGCAGCTTCTTGCCGTAGAGCGCGCTGTACTTCTCGACGAAGCGCGTCACCAGCGCCGGGATGTCGGCCGTGCGCTCGCGCAGCGGCGGGATCGAGATCGGGAAGGTGTTGAGGCGGTAGAACAGGTCGGTGCGGAAGCGCCCGGCCTGCATCGCCTGCTGCAGGTTGACGTTGGTGGCGGCGACGATGCGCACGTCGACCTTGATCGGCTGCTCGGCACCCAGGCGCTCGACCTCGCCGGTCTGCAGCACCCGCAGCAGCTTGACCTGCGCGGCCAGCGGCAGGTCGCCGACCTCGTCGAGGAACAGCGTGCCGCCGTGCGCGCGCTCGAAGCGGCCGGCGCGCGCATGGTGGGCGCCGGTGTAGGCGCCCTTCTCCACGCCGAACAGCTCGGCCTCCATCAGATCGGCCGGGATCGCGGCGCAGTTCACCGCGATGAAGGGCTGGCGCGCGCGCGGGCCGTTGTCGTGCAGCCAGCGCGCGAACACCTCCTTGCCCACGCCGGTCTCGCCGAGCAGCAGCACCGTGATCGCGCTGTCGACCGCGCTGCGCATCAGCTCGAAGGCGGCACGGAAGCCCGGCGACACGCCGACCAGCTTCTGGTCGTACTCGCGCCGCGGCTGCAGCCGGCGGATGTGCTGCAGCCCGAGGTTGAACTCGATCAGGTTCTCGGCCACGTGGTGCTGGCGGAAGTAGTCGAGGTAGTGGTCGTCGTGCCAGTCCTCGGCCGGCTGGCCGACGATGCGGCAGCGGCTGTCGCCCATGCTGCGTGCACTCGACCTCCTTGAACACCACCATGCGCCCCATGAAGGCCGTGGTGTAGCCCGAGGCATAGCCGATCTGCGACCAGCACTGCGGGTCCTCGCCATAGCCGAAGTCGGCCACGTGGGCCTCGCACTCCCACGAGTTCTCCCAGAGGAACTCGCCGTAGAACTGCCGGGTCGCGATGTCGAATTCGAGCTGCGTCTTCTGCACCGAGACGATGCCCTCGATCGAATGCAGGCGTGGCCCCAGCATGAAGGCGTCTTCGGCGCGCATGCCGGCGCGGCGTTCGCGCACCGCCACCTCGCCGTCGCGCAGCCCCGACGCGAAGCCCATGCGCACCAGCAGGCCGCGCGCGCGCTCGATGCCGAGCGAGTCGAGCAGTTCCTTGCGCAGCTCGGCGAAGGCGCGCGCATGCAGGAGCAGCATACGCTGCTCGTCCAGCCAGATATGGCCCGAGCCGGCGCTGAAGCGCAGGAGCGAGAGAAGTTCTCCCACGGGGTGTCTCCTAGTTTTGGGGGCGTTCGGTGCGCATTGTGCGGCACGCACCGCGGAAAACGCCACGCCCTTTCAGTCCGCCCCGTCGAGCGGCAGCAGCCTGTTCGACACCAGCGTCGACTTGACGATCGAAGTGCTGGTGGTCGCGAAACTGGCGATCTTGCGCAGGCAATGATCGAGTTCCTCGATGTTGCGCAGGTGCATGCGGCAGACGAAGGCATCGTCGCCGGTCACCTTGTCGCATTGGACGATCTCTTCGATCTCGGTGATGAGCTTTTCGACCCGCGCCAGCTCTCCGGGCAGCGGACGGACCCGGACGATCGCCGCGATCGGGAAGCCCAGGGCCTTGGGCGATACCTGGATCGAGCACTTCTCGATGATTCCCTGCTCGACCAGGCGCCGCAAGCGCTCGGCGCAACTGGGCTGCGACAGGTGGACTTTCTCGCTGAGCGCCTTGACCGTGATCCGGCTGTCCTGGTGCAGGATCTTCAGGATTCTTCTGTCGATTTTGTCCATCGTCATTAAATAAGGAGAAGCTGGAAGAGAAGGTTATTTAAGTGAGGCGATCCATTTCACATCGAAGATAAATCGATTCCGACCCTCTGCGTCGCTCCATAGGATCAGGTCTCACTTCTCGAGTCCTTCCCATGAAGCAATCCGGTGTCTTCGAAATGCTCGCCGCCATGGCCATCTGCGGCACCATCGGCATCACGGTCCTGATGTCCGGCCAATCCGAAGTCAGCCTCATCTTCTACCGCTGCTTCTTCGGCGCGCTAGTGCTGCTGGCGATCTGCCTGCTGCGCGGCTACATCAGTGCCTCGATCCTGAAGCCCAGGCTCATCGCGTATTCCCTCGTGGGCGGCGCCGCATTGCTGGCGAACTGGTATTTTCTTTTTCGCGGCCTACGAGAAGACCCTCCATCGGCGTCGCAACCACCGTCTACAACACGCAGTCGATCATCATGATCGTGCTGGGCTTCCTGGTCTTCAAGGAGCGCATCACCGCGAACATCGCGCTGTGGACGGCGGTATCGCTGACGGGCCTGTTCTTCATCTCCAACCTCACGGCAGCTCCCTCCATCGACGCTCACGGCGCTGGATCGCCTGCCGGCAACTCCGTCGACGCTCGTTACTTCCTGGGCGTACTTCAAGCGTTGGCAGCCGCCTCGCTCTATGCCGTGGCCGCGCTGTTCGCACGACTGCTCAAGGGTAATCCGCCAACGCTCATCGCGCTCCTTCAGATGGTGCTCGGGGCAGTCGTTCTGTGGCCTTTCGCCGATTTCGGCGGGCTGCTTTCGCAGGGATTCAACCGCCAGGCCATCGCCACGGTGCTGCTGGGCGTCTTCCACACCGGCGTCATGTACATCCTTCTTTACGGCGCGCTGCAGAAGCTCGAGGCCTCCCAGGCCGCCTCGTATTTCGTTCCTGTACCCCGCGCTCGCCATCTTCATCGACTCGACCTTCCTCGATGTGAAGTTGTCGCTGCATCAGTACGTGGGCATCGCATTGATTCTGCTGGGTGCGGCGGGGATCAACCTGAAATGGAATTGACTGCGGTGCGATCGACAAGAAGAACCTTGGCGAACGACAGAAACAGCGGAAGTTAAGAGAGATCGCGAGGAACGCGTCAACCCTGCGCCTTGCGCGTCTCGATCCAGTGCACGACCTTGCCCGCGTGGCTGTGCGGCGCCTTGGCGCCCACGCGCCCCGCCAGGTCGGCCAGCGTCTGGGAGGACAGCACCTGCCGCATCCGTTCCTCGGCCTCGAGCATCACCGCGTGGATCGAGCAGACACCGTCCATCGCCCAGCGCGGCGCCTCGCCGTCGAAGATCGCGCAGCGTCCGCGAATCTCGCGGCACTCGAACAGCGCCTTCGGCCCGTCGATGGCTTCCACCACCTCGAGCACGCTGATCCGGTCGGCGGGCCTGGCCAGGCGGAAGCCGCCGTTCTTACCCTCGGTCGCCTCGGTCAGGCCGGCCTTGCGCAGCTTGGTGAAGAGCTTGGCCACGAACTCCACCGACAGGCCCTGGAGCTCGGCGAGGTCGCGCACGCTGGCTTCGGTGCCTCCGGTGGGAGGCCCCGACAGATAGAGAAGGCAATGCAGTCCGTATTCGACACCGGCACTGATGTGGCTCAAGCTGGCTCCCGTGGGAATGGAGGGGCGGATCGTAACTGAGCCACCTCTCGCGCGGAGCGGCGCGGCGGCGGCGCTCACTTCTTGTCGAGCGTGACCAGGTTCTTCTCCTTCGAATCGGCCACGAAGATCGCGAGCAGCTTCGCGGGCTCGGTGGCGCTCGCGTTGTCGCTCACCGCGTGGTGGGCACCGGGCTGCTCGGTCCAGCTCTCGCCCGCGCGGTAGACGACCTCCTGGCCGTTGTCGAGCTTGCTGCGATCGCGCCTTCCAGCACATAGCCGACGACGAAGGCCTGGCCGTGGCGATGCGCGGGCGTCTTCGCGCCGGGGGGCGTAGCTGACGATCAGCGCCGTGAGCGTCTTGCCGGGCACGTTGGCGATCGCATGGGCGAAGGCCGGAACGATGACTTCGCGTTGCGGCTCGGGCGGTGCCGCGAAGGCGGACCCCGCGGCGGTGAAGGCGAGGAGCGCGAGTGCGAGCGATGCGGTTTTCATGGGAGGTCTTCCTTGGGTTGGCGTTGCGGATGTGCACGAGCGGGTGCCGTGCGTCTAACGAGGGTCGTTGGCGGCGACCCGTATGGATTCGCCGTCGACATGGACATCGACCACCAGCCGCTCGAACGCGCGCTGCTCATCGGCGCTCAGGCCCTGGGCCGACACCTTCAGCGCATTGCGATAGCACGGCAGCATCAGCGCGGCGATGGCGCGCCACGTCTCGTCGCCCGTCGCGATCGCGGACTCGCATCGAAGGATGTTCGTGTACGCGCCCAGCATGGCGAGAGGTCGGTTCATGAAATCGGCGATTGAATTTTTTACTACGACCAGTATAGTCGTAGTTAAGCGATCCACAGCGGATCGTCTTGAAGACCCCGTGCGCGCCGCACCCTTCGCGCTGCGCCGCGGGACATGAAACTCGAAGAACCGAACCATCCAAAATGACCCAACGAATCCTGGTTGTAGGCGCCGGCTTTGCCGGCATGTGGAGCGCCTTGAGCGCCGCGCGCGCCCTCGACATGGCAGGCCATGCGAACGACGGCGTGGAGATCCTGCTGGTCGCGCCCGAACCCACGCTGCATGTGCGCCCTCGCCTCTACGAAGTGCCGCAGGAGGCGATGAAGGCGCCGCTGCAGTCCGTGTTCGACACCGTCGGCGTGCGCTTCCTCGCGGCACGCGTGGACCACATCCGCACCGATGCGCAGGAGGTCGACGTGGTCGACGCCGCGGGCGCGCGCCAGACGCTCTCGTACGACAGGCTGGTGCTCGCGGCCGGCAGCCAACTCTTCCGCCCGCCGGTGCCCGGCCTGCATGCGCACGCGCTGAGCGTCGACCAGTACGAGGACGCCGTGGCACTCGACGCGCACCTGCGCAAGCTCACGCAGCAGCCCTCCTCGCTCGCGCGCAACACCATCGTGGTGGTCGGCGGCGGCTTCACCGGCATCGAGACCGCGGCCGAGATGCCCGCGCGGCTGCGCGAGATCATGGGCGGCGACATCGAGCCGCGCGTGATCGTCGTCGAGCGCGCCGATGCAATCGGTCCCGACCTCGGGCCGGGTCCGCGGCCGGTGATCGAGAAGGCACTGAAGTCGCAAGGCGTCAGCTGGCGGCTGGGCGTGGAGGTCGAGAGCATCGACGCCGAGGGAATCACCACCTCGGGCGGCGAGCGCATCGAGGCAGCGACGGTGATCTGGACCGCCGGCATGCGCGCGACCGCGCTGACGCATCAGATCCCCGCCGAGCGCGATGCCGCGGGCCGGATCCTCGTCGACCGCAACCTGCAGGTGCCGGGCGTTCCGAACGTCTTCGTCACGGGCGATGCCGCGCGCGCCGCCACCGACGACGAGGGCAACGTCGCGATGATGTCGTGCCAGCATGCGATGGCGCTGGGCCGCTCGGCCGGCCACAACGTCGCGGCCGACCTGCTGGGGCTGCCGAAGATCGCCTATTCGCAGCCGAAGTACGTGACCTGCCTGGACCTCGGCCCCTGGGGCGCCGTGTACACCGAAGGCTGGTCGCGCGAAGTGAAGATGGAAGGTGCCGAGGCGAAAGCGCTCAAGCACCAGATCAACACCGAGTGGATCTATCCGCCCACCGGCGACCGCGCAGAAATCCTGCGCTCGGCGGATCCCGGCCGCATCGTCGTGGCCTGAGCGGCGTCGCGAGTGCCGGGTGTCAGTACCCGGTCCGCTTCCAGGCGATGCCGTCGGTGGAGCGGTAGGTGCCGCCGGTGGCGCAGCAACCGCCGGCACCGACCGCCATGCGACCCAGTCGGGCCGTCATCACGCTGCCCTCGACCTGCAGCGACTCGCGCTGGCAGACGCTGAAGAAGGGATAGAACTCGGGCTTGAGCACCGAGGTCCATTCGACCTCGCCGCCCTCGAGGCTGCGCACGCTGTAGACCTCGCAGTCGTTCACGACCAGGTGGATCGGCCGCCCGGCAAAGGTGCCGCGGAACATCAGCTCGGGCGGCGCATCGCGCGTGATCTGTGCCTCCTTGCTCAGCGGTGGCGGCGGCTCCGGCCGCTCGCAGCCCGCGAGCGCGACGATCATGGCCAGGCCGCAGGCGATGCGGTGCGGGCCCCTCACGCGACGTCGCTCCCGTCGTCGCGCTCTTCTTCCGCGACGGCACCGCGGTCCTTGATGCGCGTGACCTGCGACAGCAGCGCATCTTCGGCCGCCATGTCGGGCCGCTGCCCGCGATAGACCGGCTGCTCGAAGCTGCCACCCGCATAGCGATAGAGATAGCGCACCTCGACCAGCGTGCCGGGCGCGGGCAGCGCCTCGTTCGGCGGCACGGTGACGTTGCCCAGGTCGACCAGCACGCCGGCCTCGTCGCGCAGGCCCACCGCCACCGAGCGCTGCGCATTGACGCGCAGCACCTCGCAGGTCGCGCTCTGCTGGAACTTGAACTTGAGGCTCGCGTTGCTGCGCCCCGCGGCGAAGGGCGCTGCCAGCGCCTTGAGCACGAAGCCCTCGCCATGCGCGGCGCGCAACTCGGCCGCGCGCCGGTGCTTGGCCGAGGCCTCGGTCTCGAGCGGCAGCACGGCCATCCATGGCAAGGCGGTCGCGAAGGCCTCGAGCCGCCGGAAGCGTTCGACGAAGGCCTGCGCGCGCAGGTCCTCGCCGGCGGCCTCGAGCAGGTCGAAGGCCAGGAAGCCGTCGCCCACGTGCTCGCCCGCGATCACCGCGCGGCCGGCGGGCAGCGCGGCGGTCGCGACCCAGGCCTGCGGTATGTCGACGAACAGGCCGCGGCGGTTGGTGCCGCGCACCGCGTCCTCCTCGATCACCAGCATGCGGTTCTCGCCATCGGCTTTTTCCTGCAGGCCCCAGCCGGGGTCGTCGAGGTAGCGCGTGAGCTGCGTCTCGGCGATGAGAGTCGGCAGCTGCGGCAGCTCGCCACTCATGCGGCCCGCGAATTCGGAAGCGGTGTAGAGCGCGCCCGATGCATCGGTGGTGTAGCCCTTGCCGGTCTTCTCCTTCACCACCTTCTGGTAGATCTTGAGCGCGGCCTCGTAGCCGATCGGGCTGCTGGTCTTGGTGCCGGTGGCGAGCGTGCCACCGCGCCGGCCGTTGCCGTAGTCGACCACCCAGCCCTCGTCCTTGGGCCGCAGGTGGACCTGGTAGACCTTGTCGGAGCCCTGGCCGGTGAAGTAGAGGAAGCTGGATTGCGAAAGCGATTCGGTGCTGGACATGGCGGCGGATGCGATGGAACGAACGGCGCCGTGGCATGGCACGACGCTGCGATGCTACACAGCACACGCGATGTCGCCCAATGACTTTAGGCACTGGCGCCGCGCGCCCGGCGCACCTAGCCTACGCCCGCACAGGCGAACACAAGGGGACGGCGCCATGGGATTTCTGGACAAGGTCCGCAAGCTTTTTTCATTCAGTTTCAACCGGCTCGAGGACAGCACGCCGCTGACGCCGGCGCAGCATCGCGGCCTCGCGCTCGGCGCGGTCTATGCGGCCGAGTCCTACCTGCCGATCAACGCGCTCACCACCGAATCGGACCGCGCCACCGCCGTGGCGCTGCTGGCCTCGGCCTGGGGCGTCACCAACGCCAGCAGCGCGCGCGAGGTCACCGAGTCGCTGCTCTCGCAGGGCCATCGTGCGCACTACGCGGTGGTGAACCCGCGCGTCGAGCGCCTGCACCGCGGCAGCCGAAGCGATGCGGCGGCAGTGGCGCAGGCCAACCTCGCGGCGCTGCCCGGCGAAGCGGTGGCGCGCGGCCTCGACCTCGAGAGCACGCGCGACTACTACGAAAGTTGGCACGAGGCCGCCGAGGAAGGCCTGTTCGACAAGCTGCCACGGCCGCTGCCCGCGAGCATCATGGCCTGGGACATGGGCCGGCTGGTGCAGCTGCACCGGCTGATCCAGGATGCGCGGCTGCTGCGCGCCGAGGAGTCGTGGAACGCGATCGCGAGCGCGGCGCGCCTCGCGCAGCCCGCCTACCAGTCGTGGCGCGACTTCGGCGACAGCTTCGTGGTCGGGCGCGCGTTCTGGCTCGCCACCCACGATCTCGACCGCATCGCCGAGGACACCGACACCTTCCAGCGCGCCACCGCCCACCTGCTCTCGCACGAGCACAGCCCGTGGCGGCAGATGGCGTGGTGAGCCGGCGCTCATCCGCGCGTCATCGAAGCGTGCAGTATCAGGGCCTAAGATAGGCGGCTGCCCCGACCGGCCACACTGCAGGATCGGGGCATTCAACCGAAGGCAGGGAGGCCTCCGCGTGAAGCGCATTCGATCCGAGAAACTCACACGAACGAGACCGGGGACATCGACGGTCACGGAACACGTCACCATCGAACTGTTCGAGCTGCCCGCCGACGCCGGGCACGTGGTGCACCTGAGCAGCAGTCGCGACGGACTGCAGTGGCGCGAGACCGTGCTGACACCCTCGCCGCTCGCGCTCGACAAGGCGATGGCGGTGTTCGGCGATGCGCTCGCCGCGCAGCTCTCTCGCGGCCTCGCGCTCGAAGGCGCGCCGGTCGTGGCATCGGCACCGGCCGCCCCCATCGCCGCCGCGTCCCTTTCCCCTGCCGACACCCTTCTTCTAGACCGCATCGCGCCCGATGCCTGGCGCCTGCTGCCGCCGCTGCGCCGCAGCCGCACCGTGTGGCGCCTTGGCGAACGCCGGCTCGCGCAGGCGGTGCCGCGGCTGGTCGAACTGATCGAGACCGGCGACGCGATGCTCGACTACTGCATCGCCTGGGCCATCGGCCGCTGCGGCGACGCGGGCGCCTTCGAGGCGATGGTCGAACTCTCGCGCCGCGCGACCGACCCCAAGGTGACGCGCATCGCGCGCTGGGCCGCGCTCGCGCTGTGGCCCGCCGAACGGCGCGCCGCAGAGGCCGAGCGCATCGTCGACGACTGGCCCGGCTCGCTGCGCCGCGCCTGGACCGAGGCGCAGGTCGTGCCGGTGGCCGAGGCCGCCGCGCTGCTGCGCGAGCGGCTCGCCGATCCCGCGCACTGGCAGAGCCTCGCGCACACCGACTGGACGCAGCAGCTGTTCGAACTCGCGCTGCTCGAAGGCCTCGACGAAGACCAGCCCGCCGGCCTGGCGCGCCGTGCGCTGCACGACCTGGCGCAGCAGCTCTCGCTGGCCGCGGGCAGCTTCCGCGCCTGGCGCCGGCTCTACAAGGGCGCCGAGTTCGCGGGCGACTACCGCCTGCTGGGCCTGCTGAACCAGCGCCTCGAAACGCAGCGCGCGGGCTTTCGCGGCACCAGCCAATGGGCCATGCTCAACGGCCGCTACGTCGACATCGCGAAGGAGATCGTGCGCCCCGACAGCCGGCTCGCGTTAGCCAGCGCACGCACGACTACCTGCGCCGCCGCACCTGGCGCACCCTGCGCCGGCTCGCGCTGCGCGGCGCGGCCGACGAGCGCGACTGGCTGCGCCTCGCGATGGGCGTGCTGCTCGCGGCCGACGATGCGGACGCGGCCGTCGCGGCGCGCCATGAAGATGCAGGCTGGAACCGCGAGACGCGCGTCTGGCACAGCGGCCCCTACAGCCGCTGGCTGGTCGTGATGCAGCTGCTGCATCGCCATGACCCCGAATGGACCGCGCTGGCGGGCGGCCTCTACTGGCGCCGCGAGACGCCGCCGGCCGAGCACCGCGCGCAACGCGGCGAGGCCTGGCCCGAACGCTGGGACCGCCATCCCGAGGCGCTGCTGCAGCTGATGCGGCAGTCGCGCTGCGCCGGCGTGCATGCCTTCGCGGCGCGTGCGCTGCAGGACAACCGCAGCTTCTGCCAGGCGCTCGATGGCAGCGTGCTGCGCGAACTGCTCGCGAGCGTCTGGAGCGACACGGCGCGTTTCGCCCTGGCGCTGGTGCGCGAGCGCATCGAGGCCGGCGAGCCCGCCGGCCCCTGGCTCGTGCCGCTGATCGATTCGCCACTGGACGAAGCACGTCGCCATGCGCTCGACCTGATCGCCGAGGACCCGGCGCGCTACAGCCGCGACGTCGAGCTGCTGCTGCGCCTGCTGGTCTCGGCCGATGCCGAGGTGCGCCGCGCCTCGCGCCTGCTGCTGCAGGCCGCGGCCGGCCAGCCCGACGCCGCCGACGGTTTCGACGCACTGTGCACCGCGCTGCTCGACTGGCTCGCGCGCTGCGATGCGCAGGCACCCGAACTCGCAGCCATCTGCGAGAACCTGCAATGGGCGCTGCAGAACCCGCTGCGCGAAGCCGGCGCGAAGGCGCCGCTAGCCGAACTGCTGGGCCTGTTCGACCACGCGAGCCCCGACGTGGTCGCGCTCGCGGCCGAGTGGCTGCTGCTGCATCCGGCATCCGTGCAAGGCCTGCCGATCGAGGTGCTGACGCGGCTGCTGCAGTCGGACGACGAGCGCCTGCGCGGCGCCGGCGTGCGCCTGTTCACCGCGCTGCCCGACGACACGCTGCTCGCGCAGCCGGCGCTGTTCGCCGTGTTCTGCGCCAGCCCGATGCCGCGCGTGCGCAGCGCGGTCGCGCCCAAGCTCGCGCAGCTGCTGCCCGGCCATCCGGACTTCGGCGCGGCGCTGATGCCGATGCTGCGCGACGAGCTGTTCCGCACCGAAGCGGCCGAGGGCGTGTTCGATTCGCTGCTGCAGTGGCTGTGCGGGCCGCTGGCCGCGCACACGCGCGCGGGCGACAGCGCCACCACCGTGCGGCTGCTCGAGGCGCGCAGCAAGGGCGCGCAACGGCTGGGTGCCTGGCTGCTGCCGCAGCAGCCGGCCGAAGCCTTCGACGTGCTGCAGACCGCGAGCCTGGGGCTGGTCGATGCCGCAGCCGCGCGCCAATGGGCCTGCGAACAGCTCGCCGCGCAACCTGAGCGCACGCTCGCGCAGCTCGACGACGCGCTGCGCATCTTCGACAGCCGCTGGGACGATGCGCTCGCCTGGGCGCGCCAGTGGTTCGCATCGCAAGGCCAGTCACCGCAATGGACACCCGCGCTGCTGGTGCGCCTGTGCGACCACAAGGATCCCGGCGCGCAGCGCCTGGGCCGCGAGCTGCTGACCGCGCACTTCGAACTCACCGACGTCACCGCCTACATGCTGCAGCTGAGCCAGCATCCCTCGAGCGGCATGCAGCTGTTCGTGACCAACTGGCTGGCGGCGGCCGCGGGCGGCAAGCCCGAGGTGCTGGCACGGCTCGAGCCCTACTTCCTCACCGTGCTGTCGCAGGCCAACCGCGGCCGGCTCGCGAAGGCGCGCGTGAGCGAGTTCCTCGCGGCGCAGGCCGAACAGTCCGAAGAGGCGGCGCGCATCGTCGCGCGCGTGTTCGCGCGCCAGGCCGTGAGCGGCGCCATCACCGAGCGCGCCCGCTACGTCACCGGCCTGCGCGACATCCAGCAACGCTATCCGGCGCTCGAGAACCCGCTGCAGGCCGCGCCCGTGCGCGCCGTCGCGCCACGCCGGGCCGCCGTCGCCGGAGGTCCCGCCGCATGAAGTTCCAGTACCGCTATTTCGGCCACTCGGGCGCGCAGCAGACGCCCACCAGCACCGCGCTGCAGTTCGCGCCCGACACCCTGCGCGCGCCCGTGCACTTCATCGGCGAGGTCAACCGGCACCTGCCGTTTCGCGAAGGCATGTCGGCGCTGCACGACGTGGTGGTGGGCGACCTGCGCTTCCAGCCGCGCGACAAGAGCGCCTACCTCGAATGGCTCGCGAGCCAGGAAGGCGAACTGCTCGCGCAGTACATGGCGCGCAGCGACGAGCTCAAGGCCCGCATGGCGCCGCTGCGCGAGGAGCTCGACGTGCTGCGCCAGCGCAAGTCGGCCATGCTGCAGCCCTTCTACAAGGCGCAGAAGCGCTACTTCGACCACCTCTACAAGGTCAACCGCGAAGCCTGGTTCGTGCTCGACCCGGTGATCACGGTGCATCCCGACCGCGTGTTCTTCGAGTGCTTCAGCCAGGACGAGTCGAGCTACGGCATGTTCTCCTGCGGCCACGAGGTCTTCGACCGCGTGAGCGACCATGCCTTCGGCACCACCAACGTCGACTACTCCGAGTCGCTCTACGACGAGTTCCAGAAGATCCGCGACTACAAGGCCACGCGGCTGGCGATCGATCCCGGCGGCTTCCAGGTACAGAGCGGCAACGACCCGGCCTTCCACGAACCCAAGATCGAGGTGCCCGACAGCTGGGTGCGCGGCTTCCTGCAGGTCAGCAGCGCGATGCTGCTGCCCGCGCACCGGCTGCAGCTGCATCCGATGGACGTGCACAACATCTGCCTGGTGCTGCGGCGGCGCAAGGAGCGCGCGGGCCCGCGCTCGCTGCGCTTCATCCTGCGGCCCGGGCAGCCGGTGCGCATCCTGTTCGAGCCCTGGGGCCACGAACTGGTGTGCCCGCGTTCCTCGCACGACGCGCCCGCCGACATCGACATCCGCGTCTGGGGCCGGCGTCGGCTGCTGCAGCTCGAGCGGCTGGTGCCGGTCGCACAGGGCTTCACGGTGCACCTGCTGGGCACCGGCATGCCGAGCTTCTGGGTCGCGCGGCTGCCCGACATGGAGTTCACGCTGGGCCTGTCGGGCTGGACCGCCAACGACTGGTCGCGCAACGGCCACTTCGAGCTGCTGCAGCCGCGCCATGACGTCGACCAGGACAGCCTGCTGCGCGTGTTCGCGGCGCTGGGCGAACGCTGGCGCGCCACCACCGCCGAACTGGCCGCGGCCACCGGCCTCTCGCCGCTCACCGTCGAGTCGGCGCTCGGCGGCTATGTGCAGGCCGGGCGCGTGGTGTACGACATCGCGCACGGCGTGTGGCGCCTGCGCGAACTGAGCCGCGAGCCGCTGCCGATGGAGCGGGCTGCGCCATGCCAGCCCGGAGGAAGCGGCCGCCGCCGAACTGGTGCAGGCCGGACGCCTGAAGGACACGAAGGTCGAGGCCCGTGCCGACGGCGGCCTGCTGCTCAGCGGCCTGTGCGGCACCAAGTCCTCGCGCCAGTACCAGGTGCGGCTGCAGCTCGATGCCGACCAGCGCGTGGCCACCGGCGAATGCCAGTGCGACCACTTCATCCGCCTGCGCATGACGAAGGGGCCGTGCGAACACATGCTCGCGCTGCGCCTGGCCACGGCCTCGGCCGCGCTGGCCCTTGGCACCACCGCGGGCGCACCGACGCCCGCGACCGACTCGGAAGAAAGGACTGCAAGCATCGGCTGATACACTGGTTTTGCGAACGGGGCGGGAAGGCTCTTGCAATCCGGATGGCGCATCGCCATCCTCGATCTCAGCACTTCCCAGGCTTCACTGGACATCTCTTCACTGTGCCGTACGCGCATGGTGGCGCGATGACGGTGCGGCTTCTTCGAAGCTCATCGCGCCACCATGCGCGTACGGCGTCGAGTGGAGCTGTCCAGTCTTCAGGCTCTTCGACGAGATTCCCGTCCCGTTCGCATCTTTTTCTTCCAGTGCATCGGTCCATGCGGCGCACACCGCCCATGACCCCACCCTCTCCCTCCTCCGTCCCCGATTCGGCACTCACGCGCGAGCAGCTCTACGCGCGCATCCGCGCGAGCTCCAAGCAGGAGGTCGTGCTCGAGGAGATGCAGCGCCTGGGCTTCTGGCCGCGCGACACAGCGCAGCCCACGGTCGAGGCGCAACTGATCCGCCGCGAGGGCGAGCTGCAGACCGCGCTGCGCGATCTGGGCGACGAGCTGCGCGGCATCGAGGACCGCGAGACCGCGCTCAAGTCGATGCGCAAGGAGCGCATGGCGCGGGCGCGCGAACGCCGCGAGGAAACGCGCCAGCGCCTCGCGCAACAGCGCCATGCGCGCGCGCTCGACTGGCACGGCCGGCGCCAGCGCGAGCTGCTGTACCTGGGCGAAGGCGTCTCGGGCGGCCTCAACGAGGCGCGCAGCGACGAACAGTCGCTCGCGCACCATGCGCTGCCGGCGCTGCACGACGCCACCGACCTCGCGCGCGCCATGGGCCTGGAGCTGGGCGAGCTGCGCTTTTTTGGCCTGGCACCGCGAGGTCGCGCGCGTGAGCCACTACCAGCGCTTCACCGTGCCCAAGAAGACCGGCGGCGAACGCCGGATCTCGGCGCCGATGCCGCGGCTCAAGCGCGCGCAGTACTGGGTGCTCGACAACGTGCTGGCCAAGGTGCCGGTGCACGAAGCCGTGCACGGCTTCCTGCCGGGCCGCTCGATCCTCAGCAATGCCGCGCCGCACGTGGGGCAGGCGGTGGTGGTCAACCTCGACCTCCAGGACTTTCTTTCCCTCGATCGGCCTGCGCCGCGTGCGCGGCGTGTTCCGCCAGCTCGGCTACTCGCCGCAGGTCGCGACCCTGTTCGCGCTGCTCGCGACCGAGGCGCCGACCGACGAGGTCGAGCTCGACGGCGAGCGCTACTTCGTCGCGCGCGGCGAGCGCGTGCTGCCGCAGGGCGCGCCCACCAGCCCGATGCTCACCAACGTGCTGTGCCGCCGGCTCGACGCGCGGCTGGCCGCCTGCGCCGCCAAGCTGGGCTTTCGCTACACGCGCTATGCCGACGACCTGAGCTTCTCGGCCGATGCCGAACATGGCCGCGACGTCGGCAAGCTCCTGTGGCGCGCCAAGCAGATCGTGGCCAGCGAAGGCTTCGTGGTGCATCCCGAGAAGCAGCAGGTGATGCGCCGCCACCAGCAGCAGCACGTGACCGGCATCGTGGTCAACGACAAGCTCTCGACCGACCGCGACACCTTGCGGCGCTTTCGCGCCGTGCTGCACCAGGCCGAACGCCACGGTCCGCAGGGCCTGCACTGGAACGGCCAGCACGACCTGGTCGCCGCGCTGCGCGGCTATGCGAACTTCATCGCGATGGCCGACCCGGCGCGCGCCGAGCCCTACCTGCGGCGCGTGAAGGCGCTTGCCGCGAAGCATGCATCGGCGCCCGCGACGGCCGCGACGCCGGCCCGCGCGCCGCTGCCCGCGGGCCACTTCCGCCGCCAGTCGGCCGCCGGGGCTCGCGCCCCTGCCCACGTGGTGGCAACCCGCGCGCGCGCCCGAACCGGTGCTCGAGAAAACGCCCGAGCAGATCGCGGCCGAGAAGAAGGCGAAGCGCGAGGCCGAACGCGAACGCCAGCGCGCGCAGGAGGAGCCGCAGCGGGTCGAGCAGGCACCGCCGCGCACAGCCGAGCCCGCCGCGGCCGCGCAAACCGCGAAGCCACGCAGCACGCTGTCGCTGCTGGGCCTGTGGGTCAGCATCGCGATCCAGGGCACCTACGTGCTGGGCTTCCTGCTGTCGCTGCGCGATGCCTGGCTGATCGGCCTCATGACGGGCGCGATCTGGGTCGCCAACATCTACCAGCGCAAGGCCGGCTGGATGCGCTTCTTCATCGCGCTGATCGCCGGCTCGGGACTCTCGGCGGTGCTGCGCAAGATGTGGTCCTGAAAAGGCCGGCCCCCAAAAGCGAATCGCCCCGAAGGGCGATCCGCTGCTAGGACGTGGCCGATGTCGATGGCCTCGCCGCCACCGCGGGAGCCTGCGCCGGCGCGCGCATGTCGAACAGCCGGCACTCGGTGGTGGCCTTGGCATACAGCGTGCCGTCCGGCCCCACCAGGTTGGCTTCGGCCAGCGCCGTGCGGCCTTCGATGCGCGTGACCGTGGCCTCGGCGCGCACGCGCCGCACGTCGAGCGTGAGGGCCTTCACGTAGCGGGTCTCGAGTCCGGCGGTGGTGTAGACCTGCCCCGGCGGCAGCGACGAGAGCACCGCGCAGCCCAGCGCCGAATCGAGGATCGAGGTCATCCAGCCGCCGTGGATGGTGCCCATGGGATTGAGGTACTCGCGCTGCGGCGTGCCCTGGAACACGGCCGAACCCTGATGCGCGGCGATGGCATAGAAGGTCAGGTGCCGGGCGAACTCCGCATAGGGAAGCTGGCCGTTCATCATCGCGTGCATCACCTCGAGGCCGCTCTTGCCGACGAGCTGCGCGGGCCGTGCCACACCGACACCGGGACCCGAATTAAGCAGTTCGACTACCTCGCGTTCCTCGGAGAGCCACAGGTCCAGTCGTTGTTCAGGCGTCATTTGAAAAGATCTCGAAAGCAATGCGGATCGGATCGGGAGAAGTGGCACGCAAGGGTGCTTCCTCATGCATCTTCTTGTCGCAGCCAGTTTAGCAATTGCCTGCTGCGAAGACGATGCTTTCGAGGCCCAGCGCCATGCATTCCTTGTCGAATCCTTAAGCCACGTGCGATAGCTGGCGCTGTCGCGCGCCGAACACAACGCCGCCCTCGCGCGAACGACGTGCTTCACAGTTCGCGCGCATGCGACTACATTCGCATCCCTCGACAACCACGCACCACAGGAGGTACGCAATGAACAAGCCAGTCCTTGCCCCCACCACCGTCTCGGTGCCCCGGCCGCTCGAACGCATCGCGCGCACGCCGCTGATGCCTTCGCCTCGCTGAGCGTCGCAGCCCCCGCGCTGCACGCGACGCCGCCCCGCCCGAGATTCGCCAAGCCCGCCGCTCGCGCCATCGCTTGCGGCGCCCGGTCTTTCGTTTTCGAATCAAGGTGCTACACCCATGCCCGATACAGCAGCCGCGCACGCGCGGCATCGTTTGGTTTTTCCCTCGACCGTCCGCATCGCCCTCCTCCCCGCCCGCGCAAGAAGGGAGGTGGCCCCGTGAAGATTCCGCCCCGGCTCCAACCCCTGGTCGACGAAGGCCTGATCGACGGCGTCAGCCGCCAGCTCATGAGTGGCAAGGAGGCGATGGTCTACGTCGTGCACAGCGGCGACGAAGCCCGTTGCGCCAAGGTCTACAAGGAGGCCGACAAGCGCGCCTTCCGCCAGGCCGTGGACTACACCGAGAACCGCAAGATCCGCAACTCACGCGAGCGCCGCGCCGTCGCCAAGGGCACGCGCTTCGGCCGCCGCATGACCGAGAGCCACTGGCAGAGCGCCGAGGTCGATGCGCTCTACCGGCTCGCCGACGCGGGCGTGCGCGTGCCAGAGCCCTTCGGCTTCTGGGAAGGCGTGCTGCTGATGGAGCTCGTGACCGACGCCGAGGGCGCCGCCGCGCCGCGGCTCAACGACGTCGAGTTCACGCCCGACGATGCGCGGCGCCATCACGCCACCCTGGTGCGCGAGGTGATGCGCATGCTGTGCGCGGGCATCGTGCACGGCGACCTCTCGGAGTTCAACGTGCTGCTCGGCGCCGGCGGCCCGGTGATCATCGACCTGCCGCAGGCCGTCGACGCCGCGGGCAACAACCATGCGCAGCGCATGCTGCTGCGCGACGTGGCGAACCTGCGCGAGTTCTTCGGCCGCTTCGCGCCCGAGCTGCACGAGACGCGCCATGGCGAGGAGATCTGGCATCTCTACGAGCGCGGCCTGCTGCGGCCCGAGACCCCGCTGAGCGGTGCGCCGCCGCGCGACACCGGGCCGGTCGACCTCGGCGAGGTGCTGCGCGCGGTGGACGACGCGCGCGCCGAGGAAGCGCGCCGGCGAGAACGGCTGGCGAGCCGGGGCGAGCCCTGAGCCCGGCGGCGACAATCGGCGCAGTCCCGCCTTCCTTCGCCCCGATGTTCCAGCCCACCGACCTCGCGCCCTCCCCGCGTCCCGCGCGCCACTTCGCCTCGGCGCTCTCGCTGGCCGCGGCCTTCGCGCTCGGCGGACCGGCGCTGGTCCATGCGGGCGTGCGGCTCGACGACGACCGCGGCAGCGTGCTCGAGCTGCCGGCACCCGCGCGGCGCATCGTCTCGCTGATGCCTTCGCTGACCGAGACCGTCTGCGCGCTCGATGCCTGCGACCGGCTGGTGGGCATCGACCGCCATGCCAACTGGCCGGTGGCGGTGCAGCGGCTGCCGCAGGTGGGCGGCATCGACGACGCGAACATCGAGCGCATCGTCGCGCTCAAGCCCGACCTGGTTCTGCTGCGCCCGCGCAGCCGTGCCGCCGAACCGCTCGAGCGGCTCGGCATCCGGGTGCTGGCGCTCGATGCCAAGACCCATGCCGACATGCGCCGCGTGATGGAGACCGTGGCGCGCGCCACCGGCCAGCCCGGCAAGGGCGAGGCCTACTGGCGCCGGCTCGATGCCGGCCTCGACGCGGCGCGCGCGCGCGTGCCCGCGGGCTGGCAGGGCCGGCGCGTCTATTTTCGAGGTGCATGGCGGCATGGCGGCCGCGAGCGAGAGCTCCTTCATCGGCGAGACGCTCGCGCGCCTGGGCCTCGCGAACGCGGTGCCCGGCACGCTGGGGCCGTTCCCGAAGATGAGCCCCGAGTTCGTGGTGCGCGCCGATCCCGACGTGCTGATGGTGTCGGCGCTCGGCGAGCTGTCGGCGATGGCCGCGCGGCCCGGCTGGTCGGCGATGAACGCGATCAAGCGCGGCCGCGTCTGCAGCTTCGCGTCGGCGCGCTTCGACCTGATGATGCGGCCCGGTCCGCGGCTGGACGAGGCGGCGGATGCAATCGTCGACTGCCTGGTGCGGCTGGGCGATCCGCGGTCTTGAAACGGGATCGCGTTCGCTCCATCTCCCTACCCGTTCGGGCTGAGCTGGGCCTGTCCTGAGCCTGTCGAAGGATCGAAGCCTTGCGCGGCGCTTCGACAAGCTCAGCGTGAACGGTTGTCCGGCGCGTGGCGCACGACGAATCCACGCACCGGCGCGATCCATTCGACCGCCGCATCCTCGGGCCACACCACGGCCGCGCCCTGCGCGCTGCCCGAGAACAGCATGCGCTCCTCGACCAGCAGCAAGCGCCGCACGCCGGCCTCGTCGCCGTCCAGCACCTGCAGCGTCGCCCCGCCGAGGTCCAGGGATTCCCCAGTCTTCGGCGCGACCGCACGCGCCTCGGGCCAGCCGGCGGCCGATGCCTCGCCGCGCGTGGCCAGCACCCAGCGCACCGGCCCCGGCGCCGCGGCGCGCAGCGCCTCGCCCGGCACCGGATCGATCAGCGCCCAGCCTTCGTCGCCCCCCCACGAAGTGGCTGTGCATTCCATCGCCGCCCGTCACGCGCCAAACGCGCGCCGACAGCCGCATCGACAGCCCCGCTTCGTGCGCCATAGCGCCCGCCGCCCTGCCCGTCGGGATCGACCAGCGCCACCTCGTCGTAGGGCGCTTCGTCCACGTTCACGGGCCGCCGGCCTTCGGGTCCGTCGGCCAGCCGCGGCATGTTGAGACGCACGCGCGCACGGGCGCGCGCCTGCGCGAGGCAATCGGCCACCGAGGCGAAGCCCGCGAGCTCCAGCAGCACACGCCGCGTCACGTTCATCAGCTTGAGCCCGAGTGCCGGGCTCGCGGCCTCGGCCGGCGGCAGCCAGCGGTGCTCGACGATCTCGAAGCCGTCGACCTGCACCTCCTGCCCCGGAGGCATGGCCGCGACGAAGAAGCGCGTGTCGAAGCGCCGCGGCATGCCGGGCGGCGTGAGCCAGTGGCTGAAATAGGCGAGTTGGTCGACCGCGAGCCGCCAGCCCTGGGCGTCGCACAGCGCGAGCAGCGCCTCGGTGCTGTCGGCCACCGCGGCGCGCATCGCGGCCAGCCGCTCGGGATCGACGCGCTCGAGCGCGACCAGTGCGCCCTCGGCGTCGCTCGCGAACAGCACGCCGGCCTCCTCGAAGCATTCGCGCACCGCGGCGGCGTAGTAGTCGAGGCCGCCCGCGGGCAGCGCGAGCCGCGCGCTCGCGGCCGCGTCGTCGAGCTCCGCGCAGCGCGTGTGCAGCTCGCGGTCGTGCGCATCGACCACGCCGCCCGGGAACACGCTGGCGCCGCTGTTTCTGGTCGTCGGGCTTGTCGGCCCGGCGCAGCATCAGCACCTCGAGGCCGCCGGGCCCGTCGCGCAGCAGGATCAGCGAGGCGGCGGTGCGGGATGGGGCGAGGCTTGGGCGGCGGCGTGGCGTTCATGGGAAGCGATTGTCGGTCCGCGGCCGCCGCCTTGCTGTCACGCACGTCCACGGCTGAGCCGGGGGCCGGCGGCGCCGTCCTCGACCTGCCAGCCCTGCGCGCGCAAGGCCTTGCGCAGCCGGTCGGCCCGGGCCCAGTCGCCGGCGGCACGGGCCTCGAGCCGCTCGCGCGCCAGGGCCGCGATCGCCTCGGGCACCGCGCCGCCCTCCTCGCGCCATTCGGCCAGCCGCAGCCCCAGCACCGCCTCGAACACATCGACCGTGGCGCGCCGCGTCGGCGCCGGCAGGTCGCTGCGCACCAGCTCCCACAGCACGGCCAGGCCGCGCGGCAGGTTCAGGTCCTGCTCGACCTCGGCGCGAAAGCGCGCGACGAAGCCCGCATCGGCCATGCCGCCCTCCGGCCAGCCCGCATAGGCGCGGCGCAGGCGGTCGAGCGCCGACTGCGCGCCCGCGATCGCGGCCTCGTTGAAGCGCAGGCTGCTGCGGTAGTGCGCGCCCAGGCACAGGTAGCGGTAGGCCAGCGGATCGATGCCGCGGTCGACCAGGGTCTGGAGCCGCACGAAGTCGCCGCCGGACTTCGACATCTTCAGGTCGTCGTCGAGCGTGAGGAAATGGCCATGCAACCAGAAGTTGGCCAGGCGCGTGCCGTGGCAGGCCTGAGTCTGCGCGATCTCGTTGCTGTGGTGCACGCCGATGTGGTCCTCGCCGCCGCAGTGGATGTCGAACCAGGGCCCGAGGTAGCGGGCCGACATGGCCGAGCACTCGATGTGCCAGCCCGGGAAGCCGCGGCCCCAGGGGCTGTCCCATTCCATCTGGCGCTGGGTGCCGGGCGGGCTGAACTTCCAGAGCGCGAAGTCGGTGGCCTCGCGCTTGTCGCCCATCGCCACGCGCTGGCCCGCGCGCAGGCCGGCCTTGTCCAGCCGCGCGAGGTGGCCGTAGTCGTCCTGCTTCGCGGTGTCGAAGTAGATGCCGTCGGCGGTGCGGTAGGTGAAGCCCTTGCGCTCGAGCTCGGCGATGAAAGCGAGCTGCTCGGGGATGTGGTCGGTGGCGCGCGGCCATTCGGCGGGCTCGCGCAGGTTCAGCGCGCGCCAGTCGGCGCGGAAGGCGGCCGTGAAACGCTCGGCGATGGCCCAGGCCGATTCGCCCGCGCGGCGGCTGCCCTTCTCCATCTTGTCCTCGCCCTCGTCGGCGTCCGAGACCAGGTGGCCGACGTCGGTGATGTTGACCACGTGCCGCACCTCGTGGCCGCCGAACTCGAGCACGCGGCGCAGCAGGTCCTCGAACACGTAGGTGCGCAGGTTGCCGATGTGGGCATGGTCGTAGACGGTGGGACCGCAGCAGTAGAGCCCCACCGGGCCGGGGCGCAGCGGAACGAAGGGGCGCAGGGAGCGCGACCAGGTGTCGTAAAGGACGAGGGACATGCGTGTGGACTCTCGAGGTCGTTGCAAAAAACAAAAAGGCCACCGGTCTTGCAACGGGTGGCCATCGGGCATGCGGGTTCGCGCGAAGTCGCTCTAGCCGCCATCTCCCCATGGCAGCGCGCGACAGCAGGTGCCGGCGATGTGGAGGGAAGGAGCGGGTGGACATGGCCGGGCATCCTAGCCGCTAGGCCTGCCGCGGGTCAAACGCGGCCGCGTCGAGGTAGCGCGCGTCCACGCCGCGGCCAGCGACTGCGCGCGATGCAGCGGCACGCGCGCGGTCTCGAAGCCGACCACGCAGGCCACGTCGGCCGACCCGGGCCGCGCGGGCGACTCGGCGCTGCGGCCATCGGTGAGCAGCCAGAGCCAGCGCCGGCGCTCGGCATGGCGCTCGAGCAGCTCGTCGGCGCGCCGCACGCCCAGCGCCAATGGCGTGCCGCCGCCGGCACCGATGGGCGCGATCCAGTCGTCGTTCCAGGCGCTGGCGCGGCGCGGCGGCAGCCGCAGCTCGACCACCGAGCCCGCGAAGCACAGCAGCGCGACATGGTCGCGGCGGCGGTAGGCCTCGTCCATCAGCGCGAGCAGCAGGCCCTTGGCGCGCGCGAGGCCGCCGTCGTTGCGCATCGAGGCCGAGGCATCGAGCAGGAAGCAGTGCAGCGCGCCCTCGCGTGTCTCGCGCGGACGGCGGCGCAGGTGCTCGCGGCGCAGCGGACCGGCACCGCGCGCGGCGAGCGTGCGCGGCCAGTCGAGCGCCGCGTCGGCGGCGGCGATGCCATGCCAGGCTTCGCGGCCCGGTCCCGATGACGCCTGCCTCCGGTCACCCTGGCGCGCGCCAGCGGGTGCGGTGTTCCGGAGGCTCAGGCTTTTTTTGCGAGCGAGGCGGCCGGGATCAGCGGGCGCAGCGGCTTGACGCGGGCGACGCCGACGGGCTCGGGGGGCAGCGCGCCCCAGTCACCGTCGCCTGAATCGGTATCGGCGCCGTCGTCGATGGCGCTCTCGCCCTCGGCGGCCGATGGCGGTGGCGCGCTCGGCGCCTGCGCGGGCGGCGTCGCCTCCACGCCCGGCTTGCGCCGGTGCAGCAGCACGGCCTCGGCCACGCGCCGCACATGCTGCTCGCCGATCGCCTCCGCCCCTTCGAGCGCGGCCAGCGCGCGCGCCGCGCGCAGCATCACGAGGTCGGCGCGCAGGCCATCGACCTGCGCGGCGATGCACAGCGCGCCCACGGCCTCATGCACCGCATCGCCATACGGCAACGCGGTGGCATCGGCCAAGGTCGCGCGGGCGCGCCGCAGCGACGCGGCGAGCTCGGCCTCGGCCGCCGCATGCCGCGCACGAAAGCCCTCGGGATCGCTGTCGAAGGCCAGCCGCGCGCGCACCACGGCCTGGCGCTCGGCCCGGTCCTCGAGGTTGCGCAGCTGCACGCACAGGCCGAAGCGGTCGAGCAGCTGCGGCCGCAGGCTGCCCTCCTCCGGGTTCATGGTGCCCACGAGCACGAAGCGCGCGGCATGGCGGTGCGAGATGCCGTCGCGCTCGACCGCGTTGACGCCGCTGGCGGCCGCGTCGAGCAGCGAATCGATCAGCGCGTCGGGCAGCAGGTTGATCTCGTCGACGTAGAGCACGCCGCCATGCGCACGCGCGAGCAGGCCCGGCGCGAACTTCAGCGCATGGCCGGCCAGCGCCTGGCCGAGGTCGAGCGTGCCGACCAGGTGCTCGAGGCTGGCGCCCAGCGGCAGGGTGACGAAGGGCGCGCCCGGCAGCAGCTCGGCCAGCGCGCGCGCGGCCGTGGTCTTGGCGGTGCCGCGCGGGCCTTCGATCAGCACGCCGCCGAGCGCGGGATCGGCCGCGGCGAGCAGCAACGCCTCGCGCAGCCGCGGCTGGCCGGCGATGGCGGAAAAGGGGAACGACGCCGGCAGCGGCGCAGCCTGTGTGTTCATCGCGTATGTCCTTCCATCCGCTGCTCGTGCGCGAGCAGCAGGTTCTCGATGCGTTCTCGGTAGTCGCCGGGCGACTGCCGAGAGGCCGCGCTGCATGGCCTCGAGCAGGCGGCTCAGCATGTCGTGCAGCGCGCGCGGATTGTGCGTGTCGACGAAATCGCGGTTCTCGGCGTCGAGCACGTAGGCGTCGGCCACCATCGCGTACTGGTGGTCGCCGACCACGCGCGCGCGGTGGCGTCGAAGCCGAACAGGTAGTCGACCGTGGCCGCCATCTCGAAGGCGCCCTTGTAGCCATGGCGGCGCGCGCCCGCGATCCACTTGGGATTGACCACGCGCGCGCGCACCACGCGGCCGATCTCCTCCTTGAGCGTGCGCACGCGCGGCGCCTGCGGATTGCCATGGTCGCCGTGGTACATGGCCGGCTGGCTGCCGCTCAGGTGGCGCACGGCGGCGGCCATGCCGCCCTGGAACTGGTAGTAGTCGTTCGAGTCGAGCAGGTCGTGCTCGCGGCTGTCCTGGTTCTGCAGCACCACGTCGGTCGCGCGCAGGCGCCGCATCAGCGCCTCGGTGGCGGGCACGCCGTCGCTGTCCTGCCCGTAGGCATGGGCGCTGCCGCCGACATAGGCGCCCGCGAGGTCGTCGTCGCTCTGCCAGTCGCCGCTGTCGAACAGCGGCTGCAGGCCCGAGCCGTAGTGACCGGGCGCCGAGCCGAACACGCGCCAGCCGGCCTGGTTGCGCGCGGCCTCGGCCGGCAGGCCCGCGGCCTCGAGTGCCGTGGCCTCGCGCAGGATGCGCGCGCGGATCGGGTTGCGCTCTGCGTCCTCGTCCTCCTGCGCGGCCACGGCCTGCACCGCCGCGTCGAACATCTGCACCGCGGCCGGAAAGGCATCGCGGAAGAAGCCCGAGATGCGCAGCGTGACGTCGATGCGCGGACGCCCGAGGCCGACCGTGGGCAGCACCTCGAAGTCGACCACGCGCTGGCTGCCCGCGGCCCACTTCGGCCGCACGCCGATCAGCGCGAAGGCCTGCGCGAGGTCGTCGCCGCCGGTGCGCATGGTGGCCGTGCCCCAGACCGACAGGCCGATGCCCGCGGGATAGTCGCCATGCTCCTGCAGGTGGCGCTCGACCAGCTGGGCGGCCGACTTGAGGCCCAGCATCCAGGCGGTGGGGGTGGGAATGGCGCGCGTGTCGACCGCATAGAAATTGCGCCCGGTCGGCAGCACATCGGGCCGGCCGCGCGAAGGCGAGCCGCTGGGCCCGGGCGGCACGAAACGGCCCCGCAGCGCACGCGACAGCTGCAGCAGCTCCTGCGTGCCGCAGGCATCGAGCGCGGGCGCGAGGCGCTCGGCGATGCGCCCAGCACGGCGGCGGTGCGCGGCATGCCGGCCGGGCATTCGCCCGCTTCGACGAGCCGCGTGGCCAGCAGTTCGAGCCGCTCGCGCGTGTCGCCCTGGTGGCGCCAGGGGTCGTCGCTCACCGCCTGCAGCAGCGCGGGCCGCGCGCCCTGCCAGGATTTCGCGGGCTCGATGTCGAGCGGATCGAAGTGCTCGCCGGGCAGCAGGTCGTGCGAGAGCGCGCCCAGCAACCCCGCGTCGGCGCCGCTGCCGTCGCCCGCCGGATAGCGCGCCAGCGCCAGCAGCGTGTCGCGCCGCAGCCGGCCCTCGGGCGAGGCGCCGAACACATGCAGGCCGTCGCGGATCTGGGTCTCCTTGAGCTCGCAGAGGTAGGCATCGACGCGCGCGAGCACGGCATCGTCCTCGGCGCCCACCGCGTCGAGCTCGTCGACCAGGTGCTGGGCGCGCACGGCCGCGAGGATCTGCGCGCGCACGCACGCGCGCGGCGTGCGTCGACCAGCAGCGCGTCGTAGTACTCGTCGACCTGGCGCTCGAGGTCCTGCATCGGGCCGTGGTTCTCGGCGCGCGTGAGCGGCGGCATCAGGTGGTCGACGATCACGGCCTGGGTGCGGCGCTTGGCCTGCGCGCCCTCGCCCGGGTCGTTGACGATGAAGGGATAGACATTGGGCAACGGCCCGAGCACCGCGTCGGGCCAGCAGGCCTGCGTCAGCGCGATGCTCTTGCCCGGCAGCCATTCGAGGTTCCGTGCTTGCCGACATGCACCACCGCGTCGATGCCGAACACGTCGCGCAGCCAGAAGTAGAAGGCCAGGTAGCCGTGCGGCGGCACGGCCTCGGCGTCGTGGTAGCTCGCATAGTCCTGCGAGTCCGAGAGGTTCAGCGCGCGCGCGGGCTGGATGCCGACGAAGACCTGGCCCAGCCGCAGGCCCGCGATCATGAAGCGGCCCTGGCGCAGCATCGGATCCTGCTCGGGCGGGCCCCAGCGTTCGTCGATGGCCGCGGCCATGCCTTCGGGCAGCGCGGCCAGGCGCGCGCGGTAGTCGGCCAGCGCGTAGCTCTGCCAGGCGGGCCGCGCGGGCCATTCGCGCGGGTCGTTGGCGATGCCCTGCTGCAGGGTCCGCATCAGGCTGTCGCCATCGGCCGGCAGCGCCTTCGGGTCGCCGAGCCTGTAGCCCTCGTCGCGCAACGTTCCGAGGATCGCGATCACCGAGGCCGGCGTGTCGAGCCCCACGCCGCTGCCGATGCGGCCCTCGCTGCCCGGGTAGTTGGCGAGCACCAGCGCGAGCCGCTTGTCGGCCGCCGGCAGGCTGCGCAGGCGGCACCAGCGGCGCGCGAGTTCGGCCACGAAGGCGACGCGGTCGGGCTCGGCGCGGTAGCCGACCACCTCGGTCTGCGTCAGCTCGCAGCGGTGCAGCAGGCCCTTGAAGCTCACGGCGCGCGTGACGATGCGGCCGTCCATCTCGGGCAGCGCGACCTGCATCGCGATGTCGCGCGGCCGCAGGCCCTGGCTGTCGGCCAGCCAGTCCTCGCGGTTGCCGCCGCTCACGATCACCTGCAGCACGGGCGCGTCGCCGGCCAGCGCCGGTGATTCGCCGCCCTCGCCGCCGTCATGCCCCAGCGCCGCGAAGGCGGTGGTGTTGAGCACCAGCTGCACCGCATGCGTGGCGCAGAGCTCGCGCAGCGCCGACAGGCACAGCGGGTCCTTGAGCGAATCGAGCGCCAGCGGCAGCGGGTTCAGGCCCTCGGCCTGCAGCGCCTCGGCCAGCGCGTCGAAGGCGGCCGTGTTGCCCGACAGCAGGTGCGAGCGGTAGAACACCAGCGCCACCACCGGCGCGCCGGGCCGCCAGCGCGCGCGCAGGTCGTCGATGCCGGGCACGGCCGAAGTGGCGGGCAGGCCCGGCACATGCAGCGCCACCTGCGGCAGGCTGCGCGGCGGCAGCGGCTCGTCGCCATGGCGCAGGCCATGGAAGGCCACCGCGCGCAGGAACTGCAGCGCATTGGCCGGCCCGCCCGCGCGCAGGTACTGCCACAGCCGGTGGCAGACGGCGCGCGGCGCGGTGCTGCGCGCGAGCAGGTCCTCGTCCTCCTGCAGGTCGCCCGAGAAGATGGCGAGCTGCTGGCCGTGCCGGCGCGCGAGCTGCTCGAGCTGCTGCAGGCCGTAGGGCCAGGCCGAGGCCGCGCCCAGGTGGTCGACCACCACCACGCGCGCATGCCCGCAGCACCTCGTCGGCATAGAGGTCGAACGAGGCCGGCTGGCGCAGGTACATGAGGTTGGCCAGCCGCAGCGAGGGATAGCCGGGATCGCTGGCGGCGAGCGCGCCGCGCGCGGCCGACAGCAGGGCCAGCGTGGTATCGGCCGAACTGAGCACCACGATCTCGCCCGGCGTCTGGTCGAGCCGGGTGACGACGCCCGGGTCGTCCTCGACGAAACGTCCGGGCTGGGTGCTCAGCAGGTGCATCGTCAGGCCGGCAGCGCCGCGCCCTCGAGCACCTCGCGCAGCGCGGCTTCTTCGAGGTCCTCGCCGATGAAGACCAGCTGCGTGCGCGGCGCCTCGCCATCGCGCCAGCGGCGGTCGAAGTGATGGTCGAAGCGCCGGCCCACGCCCTGCACCAGCAGGCGCATCGGCTTGCCCGGCACGGCGACGAAGCCCTTGACGCGGTAGATGGTGTGGCGCTCGACCAGCGCGGCCAGCGCGGCCAGCAGCCGGTCGCGGTCCATCGCGGGCAGGTCGATCACGAGCGAGTCGAACTCGTCGTGGTCGTGGTCTTCCTCGTGGTCGTGGTGGCTCTCGCGCAGGTGGATGGTGGTCTCGGCGGCGCGGCCCTGGCCCAGCAGCAGTGCGAGCGGCAGCTTGCCCTCGGTGGCCGTCACGATCTTGACCTCGGGCGGCAGCTCCTCGCGCACCAGCGCCTCGACGCGCGCGCGCGCGGCCTCGTCGAGCAGGTCGGCCTTGTTGAGCACCACCAGGTCGGCGGCCGAGAGCTGGTCCTCGAACAGCTCGTGCAGCGGCGACTCGTGGTCGAGGTTGGGATCGGCGCGGCGCTGCGCGTCGACCGCCACCGGGTTCTCGGCGAACTGGCCCGCCGCGGCGGCCGGGCCGTCGACCACGGTCACGACCGAGTCGACGGTGAAGACGTTGGCGATGTCGGGCCACTGGAAGGCCTGCACCAGCGGCTTGGGCAGCGCCAGGCCCGAGGTCTCGATCAGCACGGCGTCGAGCTGGTCGCGGCGCTCGGCGAGCTGCAGCATCACGGGCAGGAACTCCTCCTGCACGGTGCAGCAGACGCAGCCGTTGGCGAGTTCGTAGAGCGCGCCCTCGCGCTCGTTGCCCTCGTCGTCGCAGCCGATGCCGCAACCGCGCAGGATCTCGCCGTCGATGCCGAGCTCGCCGAACTCGTTGACGATCACCGCGATGCGGCGGCCCTCGGCATTGCCGAGGATGTGGCGCATCAAGGTGGTCTTGCCGCTGCCGAGGAAGCCCGTGACGATGGTGACGGGGATTTTTGCGTTGCTGGTGGTCATGGAGGGTTCTGGGAGTTCTTTCAGGCGCCGGTGTAGAGGCGACGTTCGACGAAGGCCGAGCCCTGCAGCCGGCGCCAGGCCTTGGCACCGGCGAGCACGCCGAGGTCGACCAGCGGCTCGACCAGCACCACCGTCATGTAGGCGGCGCCGAAGCTGGCGATCTCGCCGAGGTTCGCGAGCCCGGTGCCGCGGCCGTAGAGCGCCCAGAAGCCGACCCACACCACGATGCCCCCTGGTAGGCCACCGACAGCTTGAAGGCCTCGCGGTAGCCGATGTCCACATAGGCCAGCTTCTCGGGAATGATGCGGCGCGCGAGCACTGCGGTGGCGAACAGCGGCACCAGCAGGGTCGTGACGTTCATGCCGTACTGCGGCAGGTCCTGCGGCTCGAAGAACAGGCTCTGCACCAGCAGCCCGCCCGCCAGGCCGATGGCCGCGGGCGCGAGCCCGAACACCAGCAGCAAGGTGGTGCCGAGGATCAGGTGCACTTCCGACACGCCCACCGGGTGGTGCGGCAGCACTTCGAAAAAGCAGAACACCAGCGCCACGGCGATCGCCGAGCGCAGCGCCAGGGCGGCCAGGCCGTCCTTCAGCAGGGTGCTCGAAAGCCACCTTGCCGGTGTAGGCGAGCGCCGCGGCGCCGGTGGCATAGCTCAGAAAGATCTTGGTTCCGTCGACGAGACCGGGTTCGATGTGCATGGGACAGCTCCTGGAGGGCACCGCAGTGCGAAAGTGGATTGGATCATGGACCCGCGATGGCGAGCCCGCTTCATGAAGAACGTTGAGGCAGGCGCCGCACGAGCGCCACCGTGGGAGAACGCGAGCGCGGCCGCGGCCGGCGCCAGCCGATCACCACGCCGCTGGCCGAGGCCACGGCGCCGACGATCGACAACAGCCACACCACCAGGTCCCACGCGGGCCGGTACTGGATCAGCCAGGGGAAGTCGAGGCTGTGGGCGGCATTGAAGAGCCAGCGCCGCAGCCGCGCATTGCGGTCGCTGCTGCCGGCCAACTGGCCGTTGGCGGGGTCGATGTAGAGCCGGGTGCGCGCGGGGTCGTCGAACGCGAGGCGCCAGACCGGCAGCACGCGCTCGCGGTGGTGGCCGTACCAGTGGAAGTCGTAGGCGGTCTGCAGCACGGCCTCGCTCACCGTCGCGCCGGGCCGCAGCCGGGCGGCCGCGCGCACGATGTCCTCGCGCGCGATCGCAGCCGGCGCGCCGCTCGCGGCATCGACCACGCGCACGCGCGCCTTCGCATCGCGCAGCTGCAGCAGCGGCCGGCCGTCGAACCATTGCAGCAGCACCTCGCGCGGTGCGGCGTCGTCCTCGCCCGCCGGCGGCGTGGCGGGCGGCCACGGAAAGGTCGATACATCGCCGCCGGTGTAGCGCGCCATCGCGGCCGCGTCGACCGGGTTGCGCTCGAACCAGCGGTTCGGGTTCATCGAGAGCCAGCCGCTCACGATCCAGGTCAGCACGAAGAAGCCGCCGACCAGGCCCGCGATGTGGTGCCAGGCCATCCAGCCGGTGTAGGGCGTGACGGAACCGTTGCGGAAGCGCCGGCGCAGACGGATGCGCAGGATGCCGATCGCGATGCCGGTCACGGCCGAGACGATGCAGGCGGCCGAGAGCCACACCACCACGTCGTGCCACAGCGGTGGATCGGCGCGCAGCGGCGTGAAGTAGATCCAGTGCGGCACCGCGCCGAGCCAGTTCCAGAAGCGCTCGGAACGCGTGGTGTCGCGCACCACCTCGCCGGTGCGCGCCGACACGTAGAGCTCGGTGCCGGCCGCGTCGTTCAGTTCGATGCGGTGCAGCGGGCGCAGCGGATTTCAGGCCCTGCGGCACGGTCCACTGGTCGCGCTCGAGCGTCTCGGCCCAGCGCGCCGCGGGCTGGCCCGAGAAGTCGCGCGCCACCGCCTCGGCCTGCGCGGCCTCGGTGCCGGCCAGCAATCGGCCATCGCGCGCCGACACCGCATGGCGACCGCCGCGCGCATCGACGATGCGCCACACCGGCTGCGGCTGCGCGCCGCCCTGCATCTCGAGCGCGACGCGGCGCGGCGGCTGCTGGCGTGCTGCTTCGGGCAGGGCCTCGAGCGCGGCCGCGGGCGAAACCCGGGCCTGGCCGACATCGAGCGCGCGCAGGCCCGCGAGCCGCTCGGCCTCGGTGAGCGTGGGATAGCCCACGTACATCATCACCACGCCCGAGACGAACCACATGACGAACAGCAGGCAGCCGCCGATGCCGAACCAGCGGTGGGTCCCGTAGAGCCAGTGGCGCACGAGCGGCCACGCGCGCTGCCAGGCAGTGCTGCGATCGGAGCGGGCGCGGCGCGCGGCGTGCGTCATCTCAGAAGTTCACCAGCGCCGACAGCTCGAAGGAGCGCGGACGGCCCAGCAGCCACTGGTTGCCGCTGTTCGAGAACGACAGCGGATAGCGGCGGTCGCCGAGGTTGTAGCCGCGCAGCGCGAGCTTGAGCGACTTGTTGGCCTGCCAGCTCACCGAGGCGTCGACCACGGTGTAGGAGCCGATCTTGCGCGAGTTGGCCGCGTCGACCTGGCGCGAGCCGACATAGCGCAGGCCGAACTCGGCCTCCCACCGCGGCAGGAAATGCCAGTGCAGGAACAGGTTGGCCGCTTCCTCGGGCACACCGAACGGCGTGTTGCCGGCGCGCGAGACCAGCCGGCCGCTCACGACCTCGTTGAAGTCGTCGTAGCGCGCGCGCAGCTTGGCCGCATTGGCCTCGAGCCGCAGCGTCGGGGTCAGCGCGAGGTCGAGCGTGGCCTCGATGCCCTCGGACGACTGCTTGCCGACCTGCTGCGAGACGGTGGGATTGTTCTGGTCGCGCGACAGCAGCTTATTCTTCTCGATGCGGTAGGCGGCCACGGTCCAGGCGCCGCGGTTGTCGGCCAGCTGGCGCTTGTAGCCGACCTCGACCTGATTGCCGGTGCTGAGGTCGAACGGCGCCTGCGTGGTCGAGGTGCTGATCAGCGAGGTCAGCGGATCGGCCGCGTGCGCCAGCTGCGCATAGAAGGACTGCGAGGCATCGGGCGCATACACCGCGCCGATGCGGCCGGTGGCGTACTCGAAGGTCTTCGTGAGGCTGTTGGCCGCGTTGGCCAGGTCGGTGCGCGCCACCTTCGCATGGTCCCAGCGCAGGCTGGTGACCAGCGACCAGCGTTCGTCGAAGGCCAGCTTGTCCTCGGCGAACACGGCATGGGTGTGGGTGCGGGTCTTGTAGCGCGGCGTGTAGGCCACGGGCGAAGCGTAGTAGCCGGGCAGGAAGACGAAGGGATCGACCACCGAGCGGCCGCCGTAGGGCGAGTCGTTGAGGTGCGTGAAGTCGATGCGGTTCACGTCGAAGCCCACCAGCACCTGGTTCTTCATGCCGAACAGTTCATGGCGGAAGGTGGCGTCGGTGCGGTTGCCGACCTGCTCCTGGTCGTGGCCGATCTCGAGGTAGTCGCCGCGCGTCAGGCGGCGCGTGGCGGCATTGAAGGTATAGGTCTCGCTGTTGCGCCAGTGGCGCTGGCTCGCGAGCCGGTAGAGCTGGTTGTGCACGGTGACGGCATCGCTGGGCGTCCACAGCGCGTCGAGGCGGGTCCACTTGTCGTCGTACTTGAGCTCGGCGTCGTCGACGTTGTAGTTCTGGCGCAGGGTCCGGCCGTCGAGGCGCCCGTCGATCAGCGGCACGCCCTGGTAGCGCTGCGGCGACTGGCGGCCCTCGTCGTGCGACAGGGTGAACTGCAGCTCGGGCGAGACGTCCAGCCGCAGCGCACCACCGACGGCCAGGCTCTCGCCCTCGCCGCGCGCCATGAAGCCGTGGGTGGCGCGGTGGCTGATGTCGAAGCGGTACGAAAGCTTGTCGTTGATCGCGCCGCCGCTGCCGAAGGCGGCCTGGCGCGTGGCGTCGGAGCCGTAGCTCAGCAGCGCCTCGTTGTGGATCGGGCCGCGCGTGGGCTTCTTGGGCACCACGTTGATCGCGCCGCCGATCGCGCCTTCGCCGTACATGACCGAGGCCGCGCCGCGCAGCACCTCGATGCGGTCGACCGACCAGGTGTCGAACGGGAAGGTGACGGTGCCCGCGCCCGCGAACAGCCGCGTGCCGTCGAACAGCTGCATCACCGAGCCATGGCCCGAGAAGCCGCGCGCGGCCATCGAGGTGCCGCCGTTGCCCGGCGCGGGCGAGCCGGTGATGCCGGTGGCGCGGGTGGCGGCGTCGACGATCGAGACATCGCCGCGCGCGCGGAGGGTTTCGCCGGTCAGTACCTCGATGCTGGCGGGCGTCTCGAGCGGCGTAAGGCCGAGCCGGCTGCCGGTCTGCGTGGGCTCGGCGAGCGAGAGCGCGCCCTGGGCGCCGGCCTCGACCTGCACGGGCGGCAGGCTGGTGGCGGCCTGCTGCGCGAAGCCGCTGCCGGCACCGAAGGCCAGGCCGATGGCGGCGGACATGCCGCCGAGGCGGCGGGCGGCCGGGCGGCCCCGGTGGCGGTGACGCGGGCGGCGGCCGGCCGCGCCCGTGCGATCGCCCGACGGCGATGCGTGATCCATGTGACTTCTCCTCCGACCCGCGTCCCCGCAGGTTCTCTGACCGAATGTGGACGCGGCGGGAAGTCGATCGATGGCCGGGACCGGCGGCGGGCAAAGCAAGCGCTTCGCCGGCCGGCGGCCCGGACACGCACTCCCGCAGCGTCCGAGGCGGTGACGAAGGCCGGTATCCGGGCTCGCGGAGCGCAAAGGCGCGCAGTCGAAACTGCAGCGCCGTTGCGGAAGCCCTCGCCTTCCCACGCCTTGCGGGCGCAGTGGCTGCCGATGCCCTGGGGGCATGGCGTGAGGACGTCCAGATCCGCTGACCGTTGCGGGGGCAGCGCAGGAATGGAGGCGTCGATCCGTGAACCGACGCGTCGCACCTGCTTCCCGTTTAACCCCGTGGCCGTGGCATGCATGGCGGGCGGGGCACCTTCGAACCGTGGTGCCGGTGCGTCCTTCCTTCCTCGGAAGAAAGGCCGCACCGAACGGCGGGAATTATAGGGAGCGGGTGCGCGCGGGCTCGTCGGGCGTACGGGTGTCCCGCGCCCGGCCGGGGCCTTCGGCGCCGAACAGGCGGCGCAGCACGCTGACGCCGGCCACCAGCGCATTGGAATAGCTGGTATGCGGCTCGATGGCCGCCTCGAGCGGCAGGTAGGAATGCACCGCGCCCTCGCCCGCGGCATCGTCGACCGCCTCCATCAGCACCCAATAGAACTCGCCGGGCTCCAGTTCGTGAACGGTCAGCGCGAGGTTGCGGGGCGACGGCGACAGGGTGGCGGGGATGGTGTTCACGCGAAGCTCTGGAAGGTAGGCGTTGGCGATGGGGGCGGGCCGCCCGGATCGTAGACACGCCCTGTCACAACGCGCGTGCACTCGATCACGTTCACCGCCGGCGAAAACCCTGTGAGCTTCCTGCGCCAGCCGGTGGCGCCCACCGTTCCCAGCTTCCGGGCTTCTCCTACAGGCGGGCGTTGGTGCGCGACCTAAGTTTTGCCCATGGATCAAACACCCGCGGCACGCCGCATGCCCAGACGACAGGAGGCCCCATGAAGCGATTCACCCTGGATTCCAAGATGCGAGCGACCATCGGCGGCGCCTTCTATCCCACCGGCCATTCGATGGTGATGTTCGGGAACGCCGAGGACGCGGAGCGCGTCGGCCGCGGGCTCGTCGAGAAGGGCGTGAGCGCGGACGACATCTTCCTGCTGCCGCCCGCGACGGTGTTGGCGGAGATCACGCCGACGGTGGCCGAGGCCGACAACCCCCTGCCCTCCGCGGGCACCGAGGGCGCGACGGTGCGCGCCTACACCAAGCTGGCGCGCGAAGGCCACACGGCGCTGCTGGTGCGCACCGAGGAGCAGGAAGACGCCGAACGCATGATGGAGGTGGTGCGCACGGTTCCCTACTCGATCGCGCAGCGCTACCGCACGCTGGTGATCGAGGACCTCTAGAACCAGGGCGTTCAGGCCGGCGCGGCCGGCACGCTCGGCGTGCCATGGGCGCCGTTGGGCGCGGGCGGCGCCACGGCGCGGCGCACCACGTCGCGCGCCATCGCCTGGGCCAGCTCGTGCTCGCCGAGGAAGACGGTGGCCGAGACTTCGCGCGTGAGCAGTTCCGCTTCCTCTTCGTTGTGGCTGCGGATCACGGTCTCGATGGTCGGGTTGAGGGTGCGCGCGGTCTCGATCATCTGCCGCACGTTGAGTGCGGCCGGCGTGGCCACCACCAGCACGCGGGCGCGCGCGATGTGGGCCTGGATCAGCACAGCCGGATCGGCCGCGTCGCCATAGACGGCGGCACCGCCCTCCTCGCGCAGCTTCTCGACCAGCTCGCGGTTCTGCTCGGCCACCACGTAGGGGATGTCGTGCGCCTTGAGCTCGGCGGCGATGCGGCGCCCGACCCGGCCATAACCGACCAGCACGACCTGGCGCGAGAGATAGCGCGCCTCGGTGCTCATCGGCAGCTCGGCCAGCGGGTCGTCGCGCGCCTCGAGGCGGCGCGCGAACGAGGAATGGGCATGCAGCCATTTCTGCAGCGGCGCGATCAGGCTGAACCACAGCGGGTTGGTGGCGATGGAGATCAGGGCGCCGGCCAGGATCAGGCTCTGGCCCTCGGCGGGCATGAGGCCCAGCGAGACGCCCAGGCCCACGAGGATGAACGAGAACTCGCCGATCTGCGCCAGGCTGGCGCTGACGGTGAGCGCGGTGGCCAGCGGATAGCGCAGCACCAGCACCAGGCCGCAGGCGGCGAGCGACTTGCCCAGCACGATCACCAGCACCACGGCCAGCACCTGCAGCGGGCGCTCGAGCAGCACGGAGGGATCGAACAGCATGCCGACCGAGACGAAGAACAGCACGGCGAAGGCGTCGCGCAGCGGCAGCGATTCCTGGGCGGCGCGGTGGCTGAACTGCGATTCGCGCATGACCATGCCGGCGAAGAAGGCGCCGAGCGCGAAGGAGACGCCGAACAGGGCGGCCGAGGCGAAGGCGATGCTGACGGCGGCGGCCACCACGCACAGGGTGAACAGCTCGCGCGAGCCGGTGCGCGCGACCTGCCAGAGGATCCACGGGAAGACGCGGCGCCCGACGATCAGCATGAGGGCGACGAAGCCGCCGACCTGCAGCAGGGTGAGGCCCAGGGTCTGCCACAGCGGCGAGGCATCGGTGCCGGCGGCACGGCCGCCGAGGGTTTCGGCGAGCGGGGGCAGCAGCACGAGCACCAGCACCATGGCGAGGTCTTCCACCACCAGCCAGCCGACGGCGATGCGGCCGGTGAAGGAATCGAGAATGCCCAGGCTCTCGAGCGCGCGCAGCAGCACGACCGTGCTGGCGACCGAGAGCGCCAGGCCGAACACCAGCGCGGCGCCGAGGTTCCAGCCCCACCAGAGCGCGAGCGCGCCGCCGAGCAGCGTGGCCACGGTGATCTGCAGCAGCGCGCCGGGCAGCGCGATCTTGCGCACGGCCAGCAGGTCGTCGAGCGAGAAATGCAGCCCCACGCCGAACATCAGCAGCATCACGCCGATCTCGGCCAGCTGCGCGGCGATGCCGGCATCGGCCACGAAGCCGGGCGTGAAGGGGCCGATGATGACGCCGGCCAGCAGGTAGCCGACCAGGGCCGGCAGGCGAAGGCGCGCGGCGAAGAAGCCGAGCACCAGGGCCAGGCCGAGGCCGGCGGCGATGGTGTTGATGAGTGAGACGCTGTGGGGCATCGGCCGATTTTGCAGGAACGTGGGGGTCTCGTTCATTACACGTATGCAAGGCGGTTGCATTTGCCGGGGTATGGCCGTGACCTGTTCGTTCGGGGCGCGTGCACAGGGCACCGGGTACTCCCCTCCGCGAATGTCCCCCGGCCTTCGGCCTCCTCCTTGATTTCGCTGCGGGGAGTACCCGGTGCCCTGTGCACGGGAAGCGCTGCGCTCCGGTTGTCCGCTGGGAGAGCTGCGGGCATGAAAAAACCCGCCGAAGCGGGTTTGTGTTTTCTCGCGAAGCTCGCTCAGTGCATGTGCAGGCCGCCGTTGACCGAGAAGTCGGCGCCGGTCGAGTAGCCGCCCTCGTCGGTGGCCAGCCACGCGATGATGGAAGCGATCTCGCTCGGCTCGCCCAGGCGCTTGACCGGGATCGTGGCGACGATCTTGTCGAGCACTTCCTGGCGGATGGCCTTCACCATGTCGGTGCCGATGTAGCCGGGGCTCACGGTGTTGACCGTCACGCCCTTGCCCGCGAGCTCCTGGGCCAGCGCCATCGTGAAGCCGTGCATGCCGGCCTTGGCCGCCGAGTAGTTGGTCTGGCCCGCCTGGCCCTTGGCGCCATTGACCGAGCTGATGTTGATGATGCGGCCCCAGCCCTTTTCGACCATGTCGCCCACCACCTGCTTGGTGACGTTGAACATGCTGTTGAGATTGGTCTCGATGACCGCGCTCCAGTCCTCGGGCGTCATCTTGAGGAACATGCGGTCGCGCGTGATGCCGGCGTTGTTGACCAGCACGTCGATGGCGCCGTGCGCCGCCTTCGCGGCCGAGAAGGCCTCGACCGTGGACTGCCAGTCGCCGACATTGCCGACCGAGGCGTGGAACTCGAAACCCAGGGCTTTCTGTTCGGCCAGCCACTTCGAATAATCGCGGGTGGGGCCGCAACCGGCGACGACGCGGAAGCCGTCCTTGTGGAGACGCTGGCAGATGGCTGTTCCGATGCCACCCATGCCTCCAGTGACATATGCAACTTTCTTGCTCATGAGAAATTCCTTGTGTGTACTTGTCGAAAGCCTTTGAACGGCCGCCTTCACTCTAGCGAGTTTCGGACCACCCTCCGTCTCGGGAAAAACACTGACCTGGGGTGTTTATCGGGTGTCACGATGTATTCGCGCAGCGCTGTTCCATCATTCTCCACGCGGGGCGCATACGCTCTTGCGTTCGCTTCGTTTCGAAGGAGTTCCAAAGTATGACTGCAGGTGTCAGCGTAAGTCCCGAGGCGGCAAACCCTGAGCCGCTGGGCGCGATCGCCGCGCGCGTCGGCGCACTGCTGCGCGAGCGCGGCCAGACCGTGGCGGTGGTCGAGTCCTCGGCCGGCGGACTGGTGTCGGCCGCGCTGCTCGCGATCCCCGGTGCCTCGGCCTACTTCCGCGGCGGCGCGGTGGTCTATTCGCGGCGCGCGGGCCGCGCGCTGCTCGGGCTCACCGCCGAGGACATGGCCGGCCTGCGCGGCGAGACCGAGCCCTATGCCTTGCTGATCGCCGGGCGCATGCGCGACAGCCATCATTCGGGCTGGGGCATCGCCGAGACCGGCGCGGCCGGTCCGTCGGGCAGCCCCTATGGCGATGCGCCAGGGCGGGTCTGCCTCGCGGTGGTCGGCGGGCCGGACGGGGTGTCCGAGAGCCGCACCATCGAGACCGGCGGCAACGACCGGCCCGCGAACATGGACCTGTTCGCGCGCCACCTGCTCGCGCTGTTCGAGCAGGTGCTGCGCGCGGGCTGACGGCCAGGGGCGTCAGTCGGCCTGTACCCCGGCCGCCTTGATCACCTTGCCCCACTTGTCGATCTCGGCCACGAGGTGCGTGCGCAGGCCTTCGGGCGTCTGCTTGTCGAGCGGCACGATCTCCGAGCTCAGCTCGGCCAGCCGCTGCTTCACCATGTCGTCCTGCAGGGCGGCGCGCAGCGCGACGTTGAGCTTGTCGAGCACCGCCGGCGGCGTGCCCTTGGGTGCGTAGATGCCGTGCCAGACCTTCACGTCGAAGCCCTTGAGGCCCTGCTCGTCGAGCGTGGGCAGGTTGGGCATGCTCGACAGGCGCTTGGGCGTGGTCACGCCGAACACCTTCACGCGCGTGCCGTCCTTGATCACCGGCGCGGTCTGCGTGGTCTGGTCGCACAGCAGGTCGACCTGACCGCCCATCAGGTCGTTGAGCGCGGGGCCGGCGCCCTTGTAGGGCACGGTCGTGAGCTGCACGCCGATCTGGTGCGCGAACAGCATGCCGCACAGCTGCGAGACCGCGCCGACGCCGGCATTGGCGAGCGAGACCTTGTCGCGGTTGGCCTTCACGTAGGTCAGCAGCTCCTGGAAGTTGTTCGCCGGGAAGTCCTTGCGCGACAGCAGGGTCATCGGCACGTCCATCACCTGGCCGATGTACTCGAAGTCCTTGAGCGGGTCGTAGTTGAGCTTCTTGTAGAGCGCGGGCGCGGTGGCCATGCCCATGTGGTGGATCAGGATGGTGTTGCCGTTGGGCGCGGCCTTGGCCACGCGGGTCGGCGCGATGGTGCCGCCGGCGCCCACCGTGTTCTCGACCACCACCGTCTGGCCCAGCGACTTGCCCATGGGCACCGCGAGCATGCGCGCCACCACGTCGGTGGGGCCGCCGGCCGAGTACGGCACCACCATCACGATCGGCTTGTCGGGCCAGGCGCCCTGCGCCGAAGCGCTCCAGGGCGCGGCCACGAGGCCGATGGCCAGGGCGGCGGCCGCGGCGAGGCGCAGGGGGCGGCGCTCGCGCGCGGGGTTCGATGCATTCATGTCTCTTGTCTCCTTCTTCTTGCCTTGGGTTGATGAACGAATGAATGTCCTGGGAAGGCTCAGTGCGGCGGCGCCTGCGCATCGAGCGCGAGCAGGCGCTGCGCGAGCTTGACCACCGGTGCGTCGACCATGCGGCCGTCGAGATTCACGACGCCGCCGCCGGCGAGCGCCACGGCCTCGACCACGCGCCGCGCCCACGCCAGTTCGTCGGCGCCGGGCCCGAGCGCCGCATGCACCGGAGCCACCTGCGCGGGATGGATGCAGAGCTTGGCGCCGAAGCCGCCGCGCCGCGCACGCGCCGCCTCGGCCGTGAGCCGCTCGGGGTCGCGCCAGTCGGTCGCGATGCCGTCGATGGGCGCGGCCAGGTTGGCGCGGCGCGAGGCCAGCACCAGCGCGAGCCGTACCGGCACCAGCTCGGCCTCCTGCGCGTCGCAGGCCATGCCGAGGTCGGCCTGGAAATCGAGGTGCCCGAAGGCCAGCCGCAGCACCTGGGGCGCGGCGGCGATCGCATCGAGCGCCGCGAGGCCCGCGGCCGATTCGATCAGCGGCACCAGCACGGCTTCCGGTCCGGCGGCCTCGGCCAGCCGCGCCAGCGGGTCGGCGCCTTCGGCCTTGGGCAGCACCGCGCCCGCGATGGCGCGCGCCGCCGCGAGCCGCGCGACCAGCGCGAGGTCGTCGGCATGCCAGGGCGTGCCCGGCGCGTTGATGCGCAGCAGCAGGCGCGCGCGGCCGGCTGCGGGCAATGCGGCGAAGAGCTCGGGCAGGGCCTCGCGCGCGGCGGGCTTGCGCTCGGGCGCGACCGCGTCCTCGAGGTCGACGATGACCGCGCCGGCGCCGCTCGCCAGCGCGCGCGCATGGCGTTCGGGCCGGTCGGCCGGCACGAACAGGAAGGTGCGCGCGAGCCCCAGGGCCTGGGCGCTCATATGGCCCCGGCCTCGCGCAGTGCCGCGATCTGCTCCTCACTGCGGCCCAGCGCGCGCAGGATCGCATCGGTGTGCTCGCCCACGGCGGGGATGGCATCCATGCGGTAGTCGAAGGCGCTCTGGCGCCCGGCCGGCAGCAGCGCGGGTATGGGCCCGGCCGGCGAGTCGACCTGGCGCCAGCGCTCGCGCGCCTGCAGCTGCGGATGCGCCCAGAGCCCGGCCATGTCGTTCATGCGCGCGTTGGCGATCTGGGCGGCGTCGAGGCGCTCGAGCACCTGGGCGGTGCTCAGCGCGCCGAACAGGCCGACGACGATGGCGCGCAGTTCCTCGCGGTGTTCGTTGCGCCGCGCATTGCTGTCGAAGCGCGCGTCGGTGGCCAGCGCGGGCTGCAGCAGCACCTTCTCGCAGAACAGCTTCCACTCGCGCTCGTTCTGCAGCCCCAGCATCACCGTGCCGCCGTCGCCCGCGGGGAACGGGCCATAGGGATAGATGGTGGCGTGCGAGGCGGCGCTGCGCGGCGGCGGCGTCGCGCCCTGGTAGGCGTAGTACATCGGAAAACCCATCCACTCGGCCAGCGACTCGAGCATCGAGACGTCGATGTGCGAGCCCTTGCCGGTCTTGCCGCGCTGGAGCAGCGCGGCCAGGATGCCGGTGTAGGCATACATGCCCGCGGCGATGTCGGCGATGGAGTTGCCCGACTTGCAGGGGTCCTCGGGCGTGCCGGTGACCGAGAGGAAGCCGGCCTCGCTCTGGATCAGCAGGTCGTAGGCCTTCTTGTCGCGGTACGGGCCGTCCTCGCCATAGCCCGAGATGTCGCAGACGACGAGCCGCGGGTACTTGGCCTGCAGCGCCTGCGCGCCGAGCCCCATGCGTGCCGCGGCGCCCGGCGCGAGGTTCTGCACCAGCACGTCGGCGCCGGCCACCAGTTCCTGCAGCACCTCGAGCGCGGCGGGCTGCTTGAGGTCGAGCGAGATGCTTTCCTTCGAGCGGTTGACCCAGACGAAGTGCGAGGCCTCGCCGGCCACGCGCTGGTCGTAGGCGCGCGGCGAAGTCGCCCACGCCCGGGCGCTCCACCTTGATGACGCGCGCGCCGAGGTCGGCGAGCTGGCGGGTGCAGAAAGGCGCCGCGATCGCATGTTCGAGCGACACCACCGTGATCCCATCGAGGGGTCTTGTCATTGCTTGATTTCCTGGAAGAAGAGAGTCCTCAGGCCAGCACCGCGGTGGCCTGCATCGTGAGCCAGCCCTCGGCGTCCTCGCCCCAGAGCGCGAAGCTCTTGCCGTCGGCGCCGGGCTTGCCATGCACGCGGAACGGCGCGATGTCGAAGGTGGGCCGCACGGCGCGGAACTCGAAGCGCGCGAGCGGGCGCGTCGCCCGTGTGTCGGCGCAGCAGGTCGACCAGCAGGGTCGCGATCAGCGGGCCGTGCACGATCAGGCCCGGATAGCCCTCGACCTCGGTGACGTAGCGCCGGTCGTAGTGGATGCGGTGGCCGTTGAAGGTCAGCGCCGAGTAGCGGAACAGCAGCACGTCGTCGGGCACGATGTCGCGGCTGAAGGCGGCGTCCTTCGGCGCGGCCTTGGGCGCCGGCGCGGCCTCGCCCGGTTGCGGCGCGGCGCGGTAGACGATGTCGTGTTCCTCGGTCAGCGCGAGGCCGCGCGCGTTGTGCACCTCGTGGCGTACCAGCACGAACACCAGTTCGCCGCTGCGGCCGGTCTTGTGCTCGACCGAGACGATGGTCGAGCGCCGCTCCACCGTGTCGCCCACGGCCAGTGGATTGCCGGTCTCCCAGCGCAGCCGGCCGCCGGCCCACATGCGGCGCGGCAGCGGCACCGGCGGCAGGAAGCCGCCGCGCTTCGCATGGCCATCGGGGCCGATCTCGGACTGCCGGTGGTGCGGCAGGAAATAGAGCCAGTGCCACAGCGCGGGCAGCGGCGTGCCGGCGGTCGGCGCGGGATCGTCGCGGTCGAGCGTGGCCGAGAGCGCGCGCACCGGGCTCGCGACGATCTGGTCGTGCAGGCTTTCGCTGCGGCCCTGCCAGGCCTGCAGGCCGGCGAGCGCGGCGGCGTCGATGGCGGGGGTGTCGTGTGGGGTCATCCGTTCTCCTGAATCCGGGTCAATCGACCGAGGCGCCCGATTGCTTGACGATGCGCGCCCACTTGCCGAGGTCGTCGTGCAGCAGCGCCGCGAACTGCTCGGGCGAGGTCGGCGGCGCGACCTCCACACCCTGCTGCTCGAGCTTCTCGCGCAGGTCCTTCGCGGCCAGCGCCTTGTGCATGGTGTCCTGCAGCTTCGCGAGCACCTCGCTCGGCACGCCGGCGGGCGCGAACAGGCCGATCCACAGGGTGCCGTCGTAGCCCGGCACCGCCTCGGCGATGGCGGGCACGTCGGGCAGCGCCGGCGAACGCTTCGCGCCGCTGACGGCCAGCGCGCGCAGCTTGCCGGCCTTGATGTGCGGCAGCGCCGAAGGCAGGCTCGCGAACACGATCGGCAGCTGGCCGCCGAGCACGTCGTTGATGGCCGGCGCCACGCCCTTGTAGGGCACGTGCTCGAGCGAGATGCCGGCCATGCTGTTGAGCATCTCGCCGAGCAGGTGGTTGAGCGTGCCGTTGCCGGCCGAGGCGTACTGGTAGTGCGCGCCCTTCTGCCGCGCGAGCGCCAGCAGTTCGGGCAGGGTCTTGGCGGGGAAACCGGGATTGACCAGCAGCACGTTGGGCACGGCGCCGATCAGGCCCACGGGCTTGAAGTCCTTCTCGGGATCGAAGCCGGGGTTGCGGTAGAGCGCGGGATTGATCGCCTGGCTGCTGCTGATGGTCATCAGCAGGGTCTGGCCGTCCTTCGGCGCCTTGGCCGCGAGCTGCGTGCCGATGTTGCCGCCCGCGCCGGGGCGGTTGTCGACCACCACGCCGACGCCGAGCAGCTCGCCGAGCTTCTGGCCCACGAGCCGGCCGACGATGTCGTTGGTGCCGCCCGCGGCCTGCGGCACGATCAGGGTGACGGGACGCGTGGGATAGGTGCTGGCCGCTGGCTGCGCCGAGGCGCCGGTCGACAGCACGGCGATCAATGCCGCGGCGAACCACGAGAAAAGAGAAGAAGAAAGCGCCGTTGCGCGAGAAGCCATGCCTGTCTCCGGTGTGTCGTGAAGGCCGCGGTGCTCCCCGGCCATGGCGCATGGTGCGCCGGGCCCGCGCCCTGGCGCAATCTCCGATTTCGGAACCCAGCCTTCGGTCTGACCGAAGCCTCGCGGTCGACGGCTACCATCGGGCCATGCTCTTCGACCTCACCGACCTGCGCCTGTTCGTGGCCACGGCCGAGCTCGGCAGCCTCACGCGCGCGGCCGACCGGCAGCACCTGTCGCTGGCCGCGGCGAGCGCCCGCATCAAGGCGCTCGAGAACCAGGCCGGCCTGCAGCTGTTGCAGCGCGAAGCGCGCGGCGTGCGCCTGCTGCCACCGGGCGAGGCCTTCCTGCACCACGCGAGGCTGCTGCTGAATCAGACCGACCAGCTGCGCTCCGACCTGCTCGAGTACGGCGGCGGCCTGCGCGGCCACCTGCGCGTGTTCGCCAACACCACGGCCGTGACCGACTTCCTGCCCGAGATCCTGCCGGCCTTCCTCGCCGCCAATCCGCGCATCAACGTCGACCTTCAGGAAAAACCGAACGCTCAGATCCCGCGCGGCGTGCGCGACGGACGCGCCGACATCGGCATCGTCGCGGGCAGCGTCGACACCCTGGGCCTGGAATCGATCCACTTCAGCACCGACCGCCTGGTGCTGGTGACCTCGCGCCAGCACCGCTTCGCTCGGCTGCGCACCATCGCCTTCGCCGAGACGCTCGACGAGGACGCCATCGGCATGCAGCAGGGCAGCACCTTGCAGGCCTTCCTGGGACAGGTCACGGACCGCATCGGCAAGCGCCAGAAGCTGCGCATCCAGCTCGGCAGCTTCGACGCCATGTGCCGGATGATCGGCAGCGGCGTGGGCATCGGCGTCGTGCCCGAGTCGGCCGCGCGCCGCAACCAGGAGGGCATGAAGCTCGCGCTGATCGAACTCAGCGATGCCTGGTGCGTGCGCGAGCGCTATCTGCTGGTGAGGGAACGCGCGGCGCTGCCGGTGTATGCGCAGGCGCTGGTGAACACGCTGTGCCGCCATTACGCGGCCGATGCGGCCGGCGCCTGAGAGCGCTTTTCCGTGGGACTGCGCCTACTTGCGCGCGACTCCTGAGTTCCGCCGCTTCATCCCCACTTTCTGTGCACAACTTTGGGGACAACTCATGTGGAGCCTTGTAAAACGAATTTAAGTCGTTGTTTTATAAAGGGATTCCACACTTTGCTCAAAAAACGGGCGGTGTACAAGATCAACAGGCTCAGCCCGCGTTGGCGTCGAGCTTGTCCTGCGTGCGGGTCTGGAAGTCGGCCGCGTCGTGGCGCTCGTGCAGCTGGCTCTCGGGCTGGCCCCAGGCGCGGTTGACCATGCGGCCGCGTTGCGCCGCCGGGCGCTGCGCGATCTCGTCGTTCCAGCGCAGCACGTTCTGGTATTCGCTCACCTGCAGGAACTCGCCCGATTCGTAGAGCTGCCCCTTGGCGAGCGCGCCGTACCAGGGCCAGACCGCGATGTCGGCGATGGTGTAGTCGTCGCCCGCGAGGTAGCGGCTCTCGGCCAGCCGGCGGTCGAGCACGTCGAGCTGGCGCTTGACCTCCATCGCGAAGCGGTCGATCGCGTACTCGATCTTGGTCGGCGCATAGGCATAGAAATGGCCGAAGCCACCGCCCAGGTAGGGCGCGCTGCCCATCTGCCAGAACAGCCACGACAGGCATTCGGCGCGCGCCGCGCGCTCGGTCGGAAGAAAGGCATTGCCGAACTTCTCGGCCAGGTACTGCAGGATCGCGCCCGACTCGAAGACGCGGATCGGCGTGGCGCCGCTGCGGTCCAGCAGCGCGGGAATCTTGGAGTTGGGATTGACGGCCACGAAGCCGCTGCCGAACTGGTCGCCCTCGCTGATGCGGATCAGCCAGGCGTCGTACTCGGCGCCCGCGTGGCCCAGCGCCAGCAGTTCCTCGAGCATCACTGTCACTTTCACGCCGTTGGGCGTCGCCAGCGAATAGAGTTGCAGCGGATGCCGCCCCACCGGCAGGTCCTTCTCATGGGTGGCGCCCGCGATCGGGCGATTGATGTTCGCGAAGCGGCCGCCGCTTTCCTTGTTCCAGGACCAGACGGTGGGCGGCGTATAGGCGATCGTGCCATTCATGCAATGAGTTCCAGGAGTTGGACAGACGATGAACATTCTCTATGACTGCGCCACCGCGCCGAGTCCGCGCCGCGCGCGCATCCTGCTGGCCGAGAAGGGCATTGCCCACGAGACGGTGCAGGTCGACCTGGTTCGTGGTGAGCAATTGGGCGAGGCCTATCGCGCCATCAATCCGCAGTGCACGGTGCCCGCGCTGCGCACCGCCGAAGACGGCCTGCTGACCGACAACGCCGCCATCGCGGCCTGGGCCGAGGCGCGCCATCCCGAGCCGCCGCTGATGGGCCGCACGCCGGCCGAGAAGGCCGAGGTCGCGAGCTGGCACTGGCGCGTGGAATTCGAAGGGCTGCTGGCGATCGCCGAGACCCTGCGCAACGGCTCGCCGGCCATGGCCGACCGCGCGTTGCCGGGCCCGGTGAACTACGCGCAGATCCCCGAACTCGCGCAGCGCGGGCTGGCGCGGGTGCAGCATTTCTTCGAGACCCTGAACGACCGGCTGGCCGGCCGCGAGTTCATCGCGACCGACCGCTTCAGCCTGGCCGACATCACCGCCGTGGTGGCAGTGGATTTCGCGCGCATCGTGCGCGTGAAGCCCGGGGAACAGCACCCCGAGCTGGTGCGCTGGCGCGCGGCGATGGCGCAGCGGCCGTCGATGTCGCTCTGAGCGACGACGACGGCGCGCCGGGGGTCAGCGCTCGATGGTAAGCGCCACGCCCATGCCGCCGCCGATGCACAGCGAGGCGATGCCCTTCTTGGCGTTCTGGCGCTGCATCTCGTGCAGCAGCGTCACCAGGATGCGGCAGCCCGACGCGCCGATCGGATGGCCGATGGCGATGGCGCCGCCGTTGACGTTGACCTTGTTGATGTCCCAGCCCATTTCCTTGTTCACGGCGCAGGCCTGCGCGGCGAAGGCTTCGTTGATCTCGAGCAGGTCGAGGTCGGCGGCCTTCCAGCCGGCGCGCTGCAGCGCCTTGGTCGAGGCCGGCACCGGGCCCATGCCCATGATCGCGGGGTCGAGGCCGGCGGTGGCGTAGCTGGCGATGCGGCCCAGCGGCTTGAGGCCGAGAGCGGCCGCCTTCTTGGCGGTCATCACGAGCACGGCGGCGGCGCCGTCGTTCAGGCCCGAGGCATTGCCCGCGGTCACGCCGCCGGCCTTGTCGAAGGCGGGGCGCAGGCCGGCCAGGCCTTCGGCGCTGGTCTTGCGGTTGATGAACTCGTCCTTGTCGAAGACGACCGGGTCGCCCTTCTTCTGCGGGATGGTGACGGGAACGATCTCGTCCTTGAACTTGCCGGCGTCCTGCGCGGCGGCGGCCTTGGTCTGGCTGGCGAGCGCCAGTTCGTCCTGCGCGGCGCGGTCGATGCCGTACTTCTTGGCCACGTTCTCGGCCGTGATGCCCATGTGGTACTGGTTGTAGACGTCCCACAGGCCGTCGACGATCATGGTGTCGACCAGCTTCCAGTCGCCCATGCGCTGGCCGTTGCGCGAGTTCGGCAGCACGTGCGGCGCGAGGCTCATGCTCTCCTGGCCGCCGGCCACGACGATGTCCGCTGTCACCCGTGGCAACCGCCTGGGCCGCGAGCATCACGGCCTTCAGGCCCGAGCCGCAGACGGCGTTGATCGTGAGCGCGGGCGTCTCCTTGGCGCCGCCGCTCTTGAGCCACGCCTGGCGCGCGGGATTCTGGCCGGCGCCGGCCGCGAGCACCTGGCCCATGATGGCTTCGCCGACCTGCTCGGGCGTGAGGTTGGCACGCGCGATCACTTCCTTGATGACGATGGCGCCCAGTTCGGTGGCCGCGATGCCGGCGAGCGAGCCGCCGAACTTGCCGACGGCGGTGCGCGCGGCCGAAACGATGACGATGTCTTCCATGAGGTTCTCCGTTGAGGTGATTTGAAATTCGGTAATGCGAGCGTCAGGCCCGGGCCTTGACGTAGCGGCCTGGCGCGGGCTCGATGGCCTGGTAGGCCTTGCCCTTGCCGTAGGTCTTGGGCGCGGGGATCTGCTTGCCCGCGTGGCCCTTGAGCCACTGGGACCAGTCGGTCCACCAGCTGCCCGGATGCTCCTGCGCGCCGGCCAGCCATTCGGCCTGCGTCTTCGGCAGCTTGCCGTCGGCGCGGATCCAGTGGCTGCGCTTGTTCTTGGCCGGCGGGTTGATCACGCCCGCGATATGGCCCGAGGCGCCCATCACGAAGCGCTTCCTGCCCGGCAGGATCTGGGTCGAGGCGTAGGCGCCGCCGATCGGCACGATGTGGTCCTCGCGCGAGCCGTAGATGTAGGCCGGGATGTCGATGCGGCGCAGGTCGATCTTCTCGCCGCAGACCGTGAGCGCGTCGGGCTCGGCCAGCTTGTTCTCGTGGTACGTGTTGCGCAGGTACCAGGCGTAGAACGGGCCCGGCAGGTTGGTGGCGTCGCTGTTCCAGTAGAGCAGGTCGAAGGGCGGCGGGGTCTCGCCCTTGAGGTAGTTGCCCACCACGTAGTTCCAGACCAGGTCGTTGGGACGCAGGAAGCTGAAGGTGGAAGCCAGGTCGCCGCCGGGCAGCAGGCCGCCCTTGCCGAGCTGCATCTCGCGGTACTGCACCATGGGCTCGTCGACGAAGATGTCGAGGATGCCGGTGTCGCTGAAGTCGAGGAAGGTGGTCAGCAAGGTGACCGAGGCGGCCGGTTCCTCGCCGCGCGCGGCCAGCACCGCGAGCGCGGTCGACAGGATGGTGCCGCCGACGCAGAAGCCCAGCGTGTTGATCTGCGGGCTGCCGCTGATCTCCTGCACCCGGTGGATGGCCTCGATCGCGGCCTGCTCGATGTAGTCGTCCCAGGTCGCCTGCGCGAGCGATTCGTCGGGATTGCGCCAGCTCACCACGAACACGCGGTGGCCCTGCTCGTTGGCATAGCGGATCAGCGAGTTCTCGGGTTGCAGGTCGAGGATGTAGAACTTGTTGATGCACGGCGGCACCAGCAGGAACGGGCGCTCGTAGACCTTGGCGGTCAGCGGCTTGTATTCGAGCAGCTGGAAGAACGCGTTCTCGAACACCACCGCGCCCTCGGTGGTGGCGACGTTGCGCCCCACTTCGAAGGCGCTCTCGTCGGTCATGCTCAGGTGGCCCTGGCGCACGTCGTGCAGCAGGTTCTGGATGCCCTTGGCGATGCTCTCGCCCTGGGTGTCGATCGCCTTCTTCTGCGCCTCGGCATTGAAGGCCAGCGAATTGCTCGGCGACGAGGCCGCCATCCACTGCTCGACCGCGAAGCGCAGCCGTGCCTTGGTCTTCTCGTCGGCATCGATGGCCTCGGCCATCTTCAGCAGGGTGCGGCCGTTGAGCAGGTAGATCGCGGCCGAGAAGGCCGACAGCGGGTTGCCGCTCCAGGCCTCGCCGGCGAAGCGTCGGTCGCCCTCGGGCTTGGCGCCGAAGCCCTGGCCCCAGAGCGCGGTGGCTTCCGCGAGGTACTGCTGCTGGATGGCCTGCAGTGCCGCGGGATCGATCGAGAACTTGGGCAACTCCGGCATCGTCCCCAAGGGGGGCATGCCTGGCATTTCAGGCATCTGCCACAGCGGTTTGCCATTGCCGGTCCAGGCGCCCTGCCCGGCCGGCTGCTGGAAGGACTCCAGCGCCTTGCGCCACCCCTGGGTGAGCGCCTGTTGAAAGGGTTCGAACGCGTCGGCCCCCGTTGCTTTCGTCATGGTGTCTCCTGCTCCTCGCCTGAAATCGATCCGGATGGCTTTGCGTCGTTTGAGTATGCTGCATTCGCAAGACGCTCACAACGCCGCGCCGGCGCGGTCCGGACCCCGGTGGCCGTCATCGCACGGCCGGTGTGGAAACACGCTTTACTTCCTCTTTCGTTCGCCCCGCTCTCCTTCCCCATGTTCATTCATCTCGTCGTGATCGGCTGGCTCTACGTGGTGCTGATGATGGCGGTGGCCGAGGCCACCAACACCACCGGGACCGTGCTCGGCGCCATCATCACCTTTCTACTGTACGGGCTCGCCCCCGTGGCACTGGTGGTTTACCTGATGAGCACGCCCGCGCGGCGCCGGGCGCTGAAGGAAAAGGAACGGGCCGCGCAGGAGGCGGCGCGCCGCGCGCGGCCGCCGAGGAGCTGGCGGCGCAAGCCGGACATTCAGACCTTCCAGACCAGCGCGGCGAAACGCCCGCTGACCCCGTCGCGCCGGTGCGAAAAGAACCCTGAGGCATTGCGCACGGTGCACCAGGCGTCGCCGCCGTCGTTGCCGTGGATCCGCTCGATGCCGAGCGCGCGCAGCCGCTGGCGTGCGAGCGCGGGCAGGTCGGCCAGCCACTTGCCCGGCGCGGCGCCGGGCCGAAAGCACCCGGCGGCCTCGGGCCCATGGGCCTCGAAGGCGGCCTTGACCTCGGTGCCGACCTCGAAGGCCGACGGGCCGATGCAGGGGCCGAGCCAGGCGATGACATCGCCGCCGGCTTGCCCGTCGTCCTCGAAGGCGCGGAAGGCCTGCTCCAGCACCCCGCCCGCGAGCCCGCGCCAGCCCGCATGGGCGGCCGCCACGCGCCGGCCCTCGGCATCGCAGAACAGCACCGGCAGGCAGTCGGCGACCATGATCGTGCAGGCCGCGCCCGCCACCGTGGCGGTGCAGGCATCGGCCGCGGTGCCGTCGGCCACGCCCGGTGCGTCGAGCGACACCACGCCCGTGCCGTGCACCTGCTGCAGGAACACCGGCCGCGCGCCGATCGCCTCGCGCAGCCGCGCGCGGTTGGCCGCGACATGGGCCGGGTCGTCGCCGACGTGGTCGCCGAGGTTGAGGCTGGCGTAGCGCCCCTCGGGCCCCTGCGAAACACCGCCCTCGCGCGTGGTGCAGACGGCGCGCACGTGGGCCGGCACCGGCCAGTCGGGCACCAGCCAGGGCAGCGCCATCAGGCCTCCGCGTCGGGCGACTGCGAGGGCTGCGCGCGCTGGAAGGCGTCGAGCTGCATGCAGGCGTCGAAGGCCGCCATGCTGCGCGGCAGGCCGCTGAAGTCGCAGTCGAAGCGGCGGCCGTTGAAGACCTGCGGCACCAGGCAGCAGTCGGCCAGGGTGGGCTTGTCGCCCCAGCAGAAGGTGCTGGCGGGCTGCTGCGCGAGCTGGCGCTCGAAGGCCAGCATGCCGTCGCGCACCCAGTGGCGGTACCAGGCGTTCTTGGCCTCCTCGTCGAGCTTCAGGTCCTTCACGAGGTACTTGAGCACGCGCAGGTTGTTCAGCGGATGGATCTCGCAGGCGATCGACTGCGCCAGCGCGCGCACATGGGCGCGGCCCGCGGGATCGCTCGGCAGCAGCGGCGGCTCGGGATGCACCTCGTCGAGGTACTCCATGATCGCCAGCGACTGCGAAAAGCGCTCGCCGTCGTCCTCGAGCAGCGGCACCAGGTTGTCGGCCGAGATCGCCGCGTAAGGACCGGTGCGGTGCTCGCCGCGCGCGATGTGCACGGGGATGTATTCGTAGTCGAGCCCCTTGAGATTGAGCGCGATGCGAACGCGGAACGAGGAGGAGGAGCGGAAGTAGTTGTGCAGCTTCATGGTCATGGTTTCGAGGATAGCGTCGGTGCGATTCAGGAGCGGGGCACTGCGGCAAGCACGCAGCGCAGGTCGCGAAGGGTGGCCGCGGGATGTTCCCGTTGCCAGGCGTCGAGCGGGGCGCGCACGGCGGTCTCCCCGCGCGTGGCCAGGCCCAGGCGCCAGGGCCCGCGCGGGCCCACGGTCTGGTCGGCCGGATGTTCGTGGCCTTCGCCGTCCCCGTAGGGCCGGCCTTCGGAGCAGGCCGCGCAGAGCATGCGAATGCCCAGGCTCCAGTTCTCGGCGCCGTCGCCGGCTTCATGGAAGCGCGCGATCAGGGTGTCGACCTCTTCCTGCGACGCGCCCTCGATCCAGAGCTCGAAGGTGGCGTAGTCGGAGGGCGCGATCAGCGCGAGCGCGTCGAACACCGCCACCTCGCGCCCCTGATGCAGCCGATAGCCGTTGGGCGCGCCGTCGTGCAGCACGAGATCGCCGTAGCGGTGGCCCGAGCTGGGCAAGGGCACGTTGCGCAGGATCGCGCGCGCGGGATCGATGCGGTCGGCCCACAGCACCTCGCTGGCCTCGTCGCCATGCACGCGGATCGGCGTCAGGCCGGCGAAATGGTCGACCGGGCCCTCGCCCTCGGCCAGCGGGATGCCGTAGAGGCGCCAGGCGCGTCGCGCCGTGGCCCAGTCGCCGAGCGCGGTGGCGGCGATGCCGAGGTTCCAGACCGCGCCCTCGTTGCCCGGGTCGCACTGCACGGCGCGCGCATTGGCCTCGAGCGAGGCGGCCCAGTCGCCGCGGTACTTGTGGATCAGGCCGGCGTTGTACCAGGGCACGGCCCAGTCGGGACGGTGGCTGCTGGCCTCGGCATAGGCCTGCAGCGCGCCGTCCTCGTCGCCGTCGTCCTGGCGCGTGTTGCCGAGATCGTTGCAGGCCTGGGCCTTGCCGGCTTTTCCGAATCGAAGGGGCATGGGGAGGAGCGAAGCGGTGGCGGGGCGGTGCGGGGCGGAAAGCGGGCCGTATTTTGCGCCCTGGACGCGGCACCGCCACCCGCAGACCCCGATGGCCGGCCCCGGCGCCCCGGCGCCCGGCCGGCGCCTCTGGCACACTGCCGGCTTCCCCCTCTCCCGCTTCGCCTCCAAAGGATACTTTTCCATGGCCTCCGAGTTCGTCTTCGCCCCGCCCGCGACCGTTTCCGTTCCCGTCGTCGGACAGACCGCCCGCTTCCCGGTGCATCGCATCTACTGCGTGGGCCGCAACTACGAAGATCACGCCAAGGAAATGGGCTTCACCGGCCGCGAACCGCCGTTCTTCTTCATGAAGCCCGCCGACGCCGCCGTGGTGGTCGAGGCCGGCCAGACCGGCACCGTGGACTACCCCACGCTGACCAAGAACCTGCACCACGAGATCGAACTCGTGGTGGCGATCGGCACCGGCGGCAAGAACATCTCGGCCGCCGACGCGCACAAGCACATCTTCGGCTACGCCGTGGGCCTGGACATGACCCGCCGCGACCTGCAGAACGAGATGAAGAAGCAGGGCCGCCCCTGGGACATCGGCAAGGGCTTCGAACAGAGCGCGCCGATCGGCCCGATCGTGCCGGTGGCGCAGGCCGGCGACGCCGAGAAGGCCGAGATCTCGCTGCAGGTCAACGGCACCGATCGCCAGCGCAGCAACGTGAGCAAGCTGATCTGGAACGTGGCAGAGACCATCGAGCACCTGTCGGCCGCCTGGGAGCTGCAACCCGGCGACCTGATCTACAGCGGCACGCCCGAAGGCGTGGCGGCGGTGGTCGCGGGCGACACGCTGGTGGGCGAAGTCGCCGGCCTGCCCGTGCTGACCGTCAAGATCGTCTGAGGCCGCGAGCACGCCCGCCCCATGCTGCTGCGCATCCCCATCAAGCATTGCAAGAACTGCGGCACCGCGGTGGTCTACCGCGTGCCCGACGACGGCGACACCAAGGAACGCGCCGTCTGCCCGGCCTGCAACACGATCCACTACGAGAACCCGCTCAACGTGGTGGGGACCATCCCCGTGCTCGGCGACAAGGTGCTGCTGTGCAAGCGCAACATCGAGCCGCGCTGGGGCAAGTGGACGCTGCCGGCGGGCTTCATGGAGCTCGAGGAGACCACGGCCCAGGGCGCGGCGCGCGAGACCGACGAGGAAGCCGGTGCGAATTTCGAGATCGAGGGCCTGTTCGCGGTGATGAGCGTGCCGCGCGTGGGACAGGTGCACCTGTTCTACCGTGCGCGCCTGCTCGACGACCGCTTCGATCCGGGCCACGAGACCATCGAGGCGAAGCTCTTCGCCGAAGAGGAGATTCCCTGGGACGAGATCGCCTTCCGCACGGTGCGCGAGGCGCTGCAGCACTACTTCGAGGATCGGCGCCGCGGCAGCTTCGACCGCGTCCACACGATCGACATCGTCTGACCCGATGAAGCACGCCATCTCCCTTCGACACGGCGCGGCACTCGCTCTCGCCGCCGCCCTGCTGGCCGCCACCGCGGCGCGCGCCGAGACCGTGGGCGAGGTCGACACCGCCTTCAAGCTGATCGGCCCCGACCACAAGATCGTGATCGAGGCCTACGACGACCCCAAGGTCAACGGCGTGACCTGCTACGTCTCGCGCGCCAAGACCGGCGGCATCGCGGGCGCCTTCGGCGTGGCCGAGGACAAGGCCGAGGCCTCGATCGCCTGCCGCCAGGTCGGCCCGGTGAACGTCACGCAGCCGCTGCCCAAGCGCGAGGAGGTCTACAGCGAACGGCTGTCGGTGCTGTTCAAGCGGCTGCGCGTGGTGCGCATGGTCGACGCGCGGCGCAACACGCTGGTCTACCTCACCTACTCCGACCTGCTGATCGACGGCTCGCCGAAGAACAGCGTCACCGCGGTGCCGATCGACCGCGGCACGCCGATCCCGCTGAAGTGATCGCCCGAGGCCGCGCGATCGTTCGCGCGCGCCAAATCCCTGCCGGCCTGGAGGGAAGCGTCCGACGACTTGCTAGCATCGACCGACCGGGCCGCACGGCCCCGGGATCCGAGGGAACCCTTCAGAACGTCCCCGTTCCAACCGAGCGCCATGCACCTTCAGACTTTTGTTTTCCGAATCGGCGCCGCGGCGCTGCTCGCCGCCGGCATCGCCGCCTGCACGACCACGCCGCTGCCGCCCATGCAACAGCCCGGCCGCACCGCGACCCCGCCGCCGCAGCGCCAGGCCTTGTTCATCCGGCCCGCCGCCGGCACCACCATCGGCCGCTTCGACGGCGTGCGCAACAAGGGCGTGGACATCGCCGGCAACCTCGGCGACCCGATCGTGGCCTCGGCCGACGGCCGCGTGGTGTACGTGGGCAACGAGCTCGCGGCCTACGGCAACATGGTCATCGTCAAGCACAACGACACCCTTCCTCACCGCCTATGCCCACGCGAGCACCATCCTCGTGAAGGAAGGCGCGGTGGTGCGCCAGGGCGAGAAGATCGCCGAGATGGGATCGGGCGGTGACGCCAACCGCGTGAAGCTGCGTTTCGAGATCCGCAAAAACGGCGTGGCCGTCGATCCCGAGCCCTACCTGAGCGGCCGCCTGCAGCAGTAGGCGGGCCTCACAGCAGGCTCTCGGGCACCAGCGGCGCGAGCAGCTCGAGCCGCCAGCGCGCCCAGAAAGTTCGTCTCCGGCTCGGTGTGCAGGATGGTGTCGGCGCCATCGCCCGCGGCCGGGCTCACCCATTCGATGCCACCGCGCGGCCGAGCTGCAGCTGGTAGGCGCCGTCGAGCCGGATGAAGCCGATCAGGCTGTTGAGCTGCTGCGCGATCTGCGGGCTGAAGATGAACAGGCCGATCTCGGTGTTGTGCAGCACCGAGCGCGGATCGAAGTTCATCGAGCCGATGAAGACCGTGCGCCCGTCGATCACCGCCGACTTGCCGTGCAGCCGGCCGCTCGAGGTCTCGTACATGCCGAAGCGCCGGCTCTGCTCGACCCGCTTGGGACTGAGCTCGTAGAGCGCCACGCCCAGGCGCAGCATCTCGGCGCGGTAGCGGCGGTAGCCGATGTGCACCAGCGACTCGTCGGTGGCCGCCAGCGAGTTGGTGACCATGATGTAGCCCACGCCGTTGCCGCGCACATGCCGGATGGTTTCCATGCCGCCGCGGCCCGGGATCAGGTAGGGCGTGGTCTGCATGATCTCGGTGCGCGCGCCGCGCAGGTGACGCTGCAGGTTGAACTGCACGCTGTCGGGCGAGACGTCGGCCGGCGCGCCGCGGCTCTCCTCGGGTGCCAGCGCCTTGGCGGGCGCGTCCGCGTAGGCCTCGGCGCGCGCCCAGGCCAGTTGCAGCTGGCCCGCGTCGAGGTCGGCCGCCAGCGGATGGTGGCCCAGCAGGTCGGTGGCCGAGGGTTGCTCGGGCTCGGGCGTGCCCGGCCCGCTCGTGAGCTCGTCGAAGCGCGAGCGCAGTGCCTGCGGCGAGGCGCCGTCGGCCGACACCAGCGACTCGATCGGATAGACGTAGGGGCTGTTCCAGTAGATGTCGAACAGCGACGAGAGCTTGTGGACCACGGGCCCGGCCACCAGCGTGTCGATGTCGATGAAGTTCGAGCCGCCGTCGCGCAGGAAGTACTCGTTGGCGATGTTGCGCCCGCCCATCACCGCCATCGTGTCGTCGACCACGAACAGCTTGTTGTGCATGCGGCGGTGCACGCGGTTGAAGTCGAGCAGCGACGCGGTCCAGCGCGTGCCGAAGTGCTCGCGGCCGGCGGGAAAGGGATTGAACATCCGCACCTCGACGTTCGGATGTGCGGCCAGGCCCAGGAACAGCGGATCGGCGCCGGCCGTGTAGAGATCGTCGACCAGCAGCCGCACGCGCACGCCGCGCTTCGCCGCGTCGCGCAGGTGGCGCAGCAGGTAGCGACCGGTCTCGTCGTTCTGCACCAGGTAGTACTGCACGTCGACCGAGCGCTCGGCGCGGCGGGATCAGCTCGATGCGCGCATGCAGCGAGAACTGCGCCATCGGCAGCAGGCGGAAGCCGCTGAGCGGCTCGTCCTCGCCGCGCGGCGCGGTCGCCGTCACGAGGCGGCCGAGCGTGGTGTCGGCGCCGTTCGGGATCGTCACCGACGACCGGCGCGCGACCTCGGTGGGCAGGCCCGCGCAGCCGCCCAGCAGCAGCGCGAAGCCGAGCGTGAGCCAGAAGGCGATCGGCCAGGCGCGGCCGATGCGGCCTGCGGGCAAGGTGGCGGGCGAAGCGGAGGGATGTGGCAAGGGGATGGCCGCACCGGAAGGCGATGCGGGCGGCGGTTTCTACCACGAGGCGGGGACCCGATGCAGCCTGCGTAATGTTGAGGCAATGCGCCTGCCTAGCATCGGGGCCGACGCGCCTCTCTCCCACGGCTGCCGCGTCCCGCACCTGGCGGCCTGCCGCGCCGCACCGGGTTCCCTCCATCGCTTCGCAGACCCTGCCGCACATCGATGACCCTCGGACTCGCCACGCCGTCTCTTCCTCTTGCCTCGACCTGGCCGATCGCTGGCCCCGCAGCGATCGCGCAAGACGCCAGACCGCGCCGGCTCGAACTGGTCGATGCCTTGCGCGGCTTTGCGTTGTTCGGCGCGCCGGCCGTGGCCCTGCGCGGCTTCGCGCCGTCCGACTTCGCGGGCGCCGCCGCCTCGTGGCCGCTGCTCGTGCTGGCGGGACTGCTGGCCGGCCTTGTCTTCGGCCATGCGCAGGTGCTGCGGCAGTCGGTGGCCCATCGACGGTTCTGGCGTTGGCTGCCGCTGGCGAGCCTCGCGGCGGGCTGGCTGCTCGCGTCGCAGGTTCCTGCCGGTCGATTCACGGCCGGCCTGCTCCACGCGGCCGCGGCGCTTTTCTGCATCGCGGCCTTCGTGCTGCTGTTCCAGCGCACCGCCTGGCGGCGCCGGCTGCGCAAGCTGACACCGCTCGGGCGCATGGCCTGGAGCAACGGCTTCGTGCAACTGCTGGCGGGCCTGAGCCTCTTCTACGGCGTCGGCCCGGGCCTGTGCCCGAAGTTCGGCGTGGCGGGCATGGCCATCGCCTGCATGGCGATCCTGGCGCTGCAAGCGGCCGCGAGCTGCTGGTGGCTGCGCCGCTACCGGCTCGGCCCGCTCGAATGGGCCTGGCGCAGCCTGGTGCGGGGGCGCATGGCGCCGATGCGCTCGAACCGGGAAGGACAGGCCTGATGGCAGCGGGCGCCTCTAAGAGAGACTTAACAATGCACTGCAACAATTCGCGGCGGATGGCCGGAGAGCCGCCCAGGGACCACGCAACACCGCGCCCTCGTCGGGAATCTCATGGCCAACCCGTTTTCGCCCTGCCCTTGCAGCATCGAGCATCTGAACAGCGCCCCGCAGCAGGCGTGGATGCGCTTCTTCCCGTGGCTGAAACCCTACCGCTGCGGGAACTGCGGCAAGTCGCAGCTGTTGCCGCAAAGGGGCGTCGAACGGGCCCTGACGAGCCTGGGCAGCAGGAAGCTTCCGCGCCGAGCCCGCCCCAAGCAGGCAAGGCTTCTGTAGCACGCCAGTCACGGGTGGGAGCTCTGCTCTTCCGGTCCCTGCTGGCTTGCGGTACAACGTGTAGGTGTAACCCCCTGTAAACCGTGGGGTGCGAACTTACGTTAGGACCGCATGCGAGCATCCGACCCTTTCTTCATCGCTTTCGTTTTCATCGCCGGCATTGGTGCTGGCGCCGCCCTCATGGCCATGCTGGCCATCCTGCGGGCGGAGAAGCCGCGACGGCAGCCGAAGCCTCGTGCTCAGCGCGAGCACGTCGTCATCGGACAGACGGGTTTCGGCAGCCTCTGAGAGGCGCGGCGCAACGGTGATGCGCCAGGCGCGACGCCGCGAACGCGGGCGCAGCCTGGGAGTGCGAGGGCCCGGCGTCGAGGCCCCGCCGCTCAGAGGCGAAAGCCCGTCTTTCCCTCGTCGATCATGCGATGGGCGAAGGCGACGCAATTCGAGAGAAGCTCTTCCTCGGACCTGAAGGTGCCGATGCCGTGGCGGATGCGCCGAGATGCCTGGCCTTCCTTCTCGAAAGTCACCCACGCGGGCCATTCGCCATTTTCCGGGTCCTGGATGTGGCGGCGTGCAACGATGCCGTCCTTCTTGAGGATTTCGATGTGCTGCATCGGATGTCCATTTTTTTCTTGAGTGCGGGATTATTCTCGCGACAAGGTCTCAGGAACATGTCAGGCATCGGCGGAGTTGTCACGGCAGGTAAGGGATGGCGGCGATATGAAGCGGGCGCGCGGCTTCAGGCGGCATGAATCGGCGTCATGCTTTTCGGACACCTGCTCGCGGCGAAATCACTGTATATTCAAACAGTATTTCCACGCCGATTCTTGCCATGACCCAAGTTGAGTTGTTCCATCAACCGGCCATCGTCGATGGCGCCCATCCCGAGCCTTTCGAAGAAGCACCGCCGGCGCGGCAGAAAGCAGGGCCAGCACGGTCTTCCGCGGAGCCGGATACCGAGCCTCACGCCGGTTACGAGGTGCTCCTCGCCGACTATGCACACGCCACCGACGAAGCCATCGGCCTGGCGCAGCGGCGTTTCCAGCGCGAGCTCGAGCGCCAACTGGGCAGCGAGGTACTGCCGGCGCTGCGCGCTTTCCAGAACGCGAGCGAATCGAGCGAGAACGAACTCTCGAAGGCCGACATCGCGCTCGCGCGCCGCTGGGCCAAGGCCTACGACACGGCCAGGACCGCGGGCTTCCGGGATCTGGGCGATACGGACGAGGCCTTCTTCGAGGTCCGCGCGACGGCGTAGTCCTCGAGTAGTGGCCCGGTCGGGCCGGCACAATGGCCGCTTCTCATTCAGGTCCCGAGGAACATCCGCCTATGGCCGACGACGTCTCCATGGTCTTCTTCGCATCGAGCGCCTCCAGCCCCGATCTGAACGAGGCCGCGCGACTGCTGACCGAGCAAGGCCTGGACGTCGCCGCCGACGGCGACGCGCTCGTCGTCCAGTGGGAAGACGACGGCCCCGCCCTACGGATCAGGCTGTCCGCCGCGCCGCACGTGAACGCGGAAGCCATCGAGATCGCAGAAGGTACGGCGCATTCCTCCGCCATGCGCGGATGCAATGCCCGTTTCGAGATCGACATCGACGACCTCGACGAGACCCTCGACGAGATCAACACGCTGATCGAGGTGCAGGCGACGCTGCAGGATGCGACGGGCGGCTACCTCTTCAATTCGTGGAACGGCGAGCTGAGCGCGCCGGATTCATCGCGCGGCTGATCGCGGCTCTACGAAACGAGCACCTCTCGGACACGACAAAAAAAACGGGTCAGAGCTTGTGGCTCTGACCCGTTGTTCCATCTCGCGATGATTGTTGGTCGGTGTGAAAGGATTCGAACCTTCGACCCCTTGCACCCCATGCAAGTGCGCTACCAGGCTGCGCCACACACCGAAGCTCTCGATTATAGCCTTCTCTTTTCAGCGTCCGACGGTCAGCAACTCACGAATTTCAAAAAGCTCGCGGCGAAGCTGCAACAACTGCGACAGGTCGACGCTGCGGGCCGCGCTCGGCGCGGCTTCTTCGTCGTGCAGTGCGGCCTCGAACGCCTCGTGATCGATCTCGACGGCCTCCATGCCCTCGAGCGGAACCTCGCCCGCCTTGCGACGGTCGCGTTCGTGCTGCACCAGTTCCTGCAGCTTGTTGCGCGCACCGCTGATCGTGAAGCCCTGGTCGTAGAGCAGGTCGCGGATGCGGCGGATCATCAGCACTTCATGGTGCTGGTAGTAGCGCCGGTTGCCGCGCCGCTTCATCGGGCGCAACTGCGTGAACTCCTGCTCCCAGTAGCGCAGCACATGCGGTTTCACCCCACAGAGTTCGCCGACCTCACCGATGGTGAAGTAGCGTTTGACGGGGATGGGCGGGAGTGCCTTGTCGGCCATGTTCTCCATTGAAATCAACTCTGCGCGCGGCAAACCTCAGAGGTTACTCCACGGAAGCGCGCACGAACAAGCCTTATTCGGAACCCAGGCTCCACTCGACCTCGGGAGAGGCGTTCGGATCGATGTTCCCGTGAATCTGTTCCTTGAGCTTCGCGCTCGCGTGGAAGGTCGCGACGCGCCGCTCGCCGATCGGAATGGCTTCGCCGGTGCGCGGATTGCGGCCCGGCCGCGGCGCCTTCACGCGGATCTGGAAGTTGCCGAAGCCCGAGATCTTCACGTCCGTGCCTTCGATCAGGCTGTTGGCGACCAGGTCGAAGAAGGCCTCGACCATGTCCTTGGACTCGCGCTTGTTCAGGCCGATCTGCTCGAACAGCAGGTCGGCCAGATGCGCCTTGGTGAGCGCGGGCGTCTCGAGTGCTTCGAGCGTGAATTCGACGGCATTCATTCGGGTCATCCTCTCAGGCGTCCGCCCACCTTCGCGGCCAGTTGATCGACGATGGCGCGCACGGCCGGCTCGACCTGCTCGTCGGTCAGGGTGGCGCTGTCGCCCTGGAAGCTCAGGCGCACCGCCATGCTCTTCTCGCCGGGTTGCAGGCCACCGGCCGCGGCCACCGTGCCGTCGCGCGCGGGCTGCGGCCGGTAGATGTCGAACAGCACGGCGTCGCGCAGCAGGCCCTGTGCGGCACCGGTCGAACGGATGGCGTCGATCAGCGCATCGTGCGTGACGGCTTCCGCCACCACCACCGCGATGTCGCGCTCGACCGCCTGGTGCTTGGGCACGGCCTGCGCCACCGGTACCGGACGCGCGGTGACCGCATCGAGGTCGAGTTCGAACAGCACGGCGGGCTGCGCGAAGTCCCACTTCTGGCGCCAGCGCGGATGCAGCTCGCCGACGAAGCCGATGGCCTTGCCGTCGATCGTCACGCGCGCCGAGCGGCCCGGATGCAGGGCCGGATGCTCGGCAGGCTCGAAGCGCGGCACCAGCGGCGCGAGCAGCGCCTCGACATCGCCCTTCACGTCGTAGAAGTCGACGCGCTGCGCCTTGCCGTCCCAGCGCGCTTCGTCGGCATCGCCCCAGGCGAGACTGGCCACGCGCATCGGCTGATGCACGCCGCGCACGGTGCTGTCGGTGGTGACCACGCCGTCGTCGCGCAGGAACACGCGGCCCACCTCGAACACGCGCACGCGCGGCGCCTTGCGGTCGAGGTTGAACTTGAGCACCTGCAGCAGCGAGCCGAGCAGCGACGAACGCATCACGCTCATCTGGCTCGCGATCGGGTTCAAGAGCTTGACCGGGTTGTCGTTGCCCGCGAGCTCCTTCTCCCAGTCGGCTTCGACGAAGCTGAAGTTAATGGTTTCCTGGTAGCCCAGCGCGGCCAGGCCGCGGCGCACCGCGAAACGGCTGCGCTGCGCTTCGGGACGCACGCGCGCGGTGATCGGCGCGAGCGGCGCGGTGGTCGGCAGGTTGTTGAAGCCGATCAGGCGCGCGACCTCCTCGATCAGGTCTTCCTCGATCAGCAGATCGAAGCGGTGCGGCGGCGGCACGATGGTCAGCGTGCCATCGCCTTCGGTCAGCGCGAAGCCCAGCCGGCGCAGCGCGTCCACGCACTGGGCCTGGGTCAGTGGCATGCCGATCACGCGCGCGGCGCGCGCGCCACGCGCAGCGTCACGGGCAGCGCCTCGGGCACGCGCAGGATCTGGTCGTCCATGGCACCGGCCTGGCCGCCGCAGATCTCGACGATCAGCTGCGTGATGCGCTCGATGATCTCGACGGTGCGGCTCGGGTCGACGCCGCGCTCGTAGCGATGACCGGCGTCGGTCGAGAAGTTGAAGCGGCGCGAACGGCCCTGCACCGCTTCGGGCCACCAGAACGCGGCCTCGACGTAGATGTTGCGCGTGTCGTCCGAGACTGCGGTGGCGTCGCCACCCATGATGCCCGCGAGCGATTCGACTTCGCGGTCGTCGGCGATCACGCCCACCTTGTCGTCGACCGTGATCGTGGTGCCATTGAGCAGCTTGAGCTGTTCGCCGGCCTTGCCCCAGCGCACGGTGAGGCCGCCGTGGATCTTGTCGAGGTCGAAGATGTGGCTGGGCTGGCCGTACTCGAACATCACGTAGTTCGAGATGTCGACCAGCGGCGTCACGCTGCGCTGGCCGCAGCGCGCGAGGCGCTCGACCATCCAGGCCGGGGTCGCGACCTTGGTGTCGACGCCGCGCACGATGCGGCCCGAGAAGCGGCCGCAGAGCTCGGGCGCCTCGACCTTCACCGGCAGCTTGTCGGCGAAGGCCGCCTCGACCGGCGCCACGGTGCGCGGCTTGAGCGGCGCACCGGTCAGCGCGGCGAGTTCGCGCGCCACGCCGTACACGCTGAGGCCGTGCGCGAGGTTGGGCGTGAGCTTGAGCGTGAGCAGCGTGTCGTCGAGCTTGAGCACTTCGCGCACGTCGACGCCGATGGGCGCATCGGCCGCGAGTTCGAGCAGGCCGCCGTGGTCTTCGCTCAGCTGCAGTTCGCGCGCCGAGCACAGCATGCCCTGGCTCTCGACGCCGCGAAGCTTGCCGAGCTTGATCAGGAACGGCTTGCCGTCCTCGCCGGGCGGCAGTTCGGCACCCACCAGCGCGCACGGCACCTTGATGCCGACGCGCGCATTGGGCGCGCCGCACACGATGTTGAGCAAGGCGCCCTGCCCCGCGTCGACCTGGCACACGCGCAGGCGGTCGGCGTTCGGGTGCTGGACGGCTTCCTTGATCTCGCCCACCACGATGCGCGTGAAGGGCGGTGCCGCCGGCCGGCGCTCCTCGACCTCGAAGCCGCCCATGGTGAGCGTTTCGGCCAGTTCGGCGCTGTCGATGGGCGGGTTGCAGAACTCGCGCAGCCAGGATTCCGGGAATTGCATCTCTTCGATCTCGATCTGTTTTTCTGGTGTGGAAGGTCTCGTTTCGTCTCGCGCGTCAGCGGGTCACTGGAATTGCGAGAGGAAGCGCAGGTCGCCGTCGAAGAACAGGCGAAGGTCGTTCACGCCGTAGCGCAGCATCGTGAGGCGGTCGGGGCCCATGCCGAAGGCGAAGCCGATGTAGCGCTCGGGGTCGAGGCCCATGTTGCGCACCACGTTCGGATGCACCTGGCCCGAACCCGACACCTCGAGCCAGCGACCGGCCAGCGGGCCGCTCTGGAACTGGATGTCGATCTCGGCGCTCGGTTCGGTGAACGGGAAGAAGCTCGGCCGGAAGCGCAGCACGAGGTCGTCGCGCTCGAAGAAGGTGCGGCAGAAGTCGGTGAAGACGACCTTGAGGTCCTTGAAGCTCACGTTCTCGCCGAGCCACAGGCCTTCGCACTGATGGAACATCGGCGAATGGGTGGCGTCGCTGTCGACGCGGTAGGTGCGGCCCGGCGCGATCACGCGGATCTCGGGCGCCTTGATCGTGCCGGTGGTGTCGGCGGCCGCGGCCGCGAACTCAGCCGCGTACTTCTTGATGTGCTGGTGGGCGTAGCGCACCTGCATCGGGCTGGTGTGCGGACGCAGGTTGTAGGGGATGCCGTCCTCGCCGTTCAGGTCGACGTAGAAGGTGTCCTGCATCGAACGCGCCGGATGGTTCGGCGGGTTGTTGAGCGAGGTGAAGCTGTGCCAGTCGCTCTCGATCTCAGGACCGTCGGCCACGTCGAAGCCCATGCTCGAGAAGATCTCCTCGATGCGCTCGAGGGTACGGCTCACCGGGTGCAGGCCGCCGGGGATGCGGCGGCGGCCGGGCAGGCTCACGTCGAGCGCCTCGGCGCGCAGCTGCTGCGAGAGTTCCTCGTCGGCCAGTTGCTGGCGGCGTTCGTTCAGGGCGGACTCGATCGCCTGCTTGGCCACGTTGATGGCGGCACCGCGCGACTTCTTCTCGTCGACGCTCAGCGCGGCCATGCCCTTCATCAGCTCGGTGATGCGGCCCGACTTGCCCAGGAACTGGGCCTTGGCGTTCTCGAGCTCAGCGGGGGTCTTCGCCTGCGCGAAGGCGGCACGTGCGGTGTCGACCAGGGAGTCCAACTCGTTCATAGCAACAACAGATTTCTTCGGGGAAAAATAAAAAAGGGCTGGTGCTCTTTCAAGCGCCAGCCCTTGTGCCGTGGGCGCAGGAAACTGTCCGGGGACGGTTACCCGCTGTGCAGAATCAAGCAGCCAGCTTGGCCTTGACCTGCTCCACGATGCCCGCAAAAGCGGCCTTGTCGTGCACGGCGATGTCCGCAAGCATCTTGCGGTCGATCTCGATCCCGGCCTTGCGGATGCCGTTGGCGAACTGGCTGTAGGTCAGGCCCAGTTCACGCGAGGCGGCGTTGATACGCGCGATCCACAGTTGACGGAACACGCGCTTCTTGGTGCGGCGGTCACGGTAGGCGTATTGGCCTGCCTTCATCACCGCCTGTTTGGCGATGCGGAAGACATTGCCGCGGCGACCGCGGAAACCCTTGGCGAGTGCGAGAACTTTCTTGTGGCGGGCGCGAGCCGTTACACCACGTTTGACGCGAGGCATGTGATTACTCCTTGTTCGTCAGTTGATCAAATGCCCATGCCGGGCAGCATCGCGGCCATCGAAACCATGTTGGTTTTCGTGCACCGACACCGCACCACGCAGGTGACGCTTGTTCTTGGTGGTCTTCTTGGTCAGGATGTGACGCTTGAAGGCTTGACCGCGCTTGACGGTGCCACCGGGACGAACGCGGAAACGTTTCTTCGCGCTGCTCTTGGTCTTCATTTTGGGCATGTGAATGCTCCTTTAATTTGTGCTCGTGAGGCGCCGTGGATGAACTCCATGGACTTGTTGGCCCCGAGACACTTCTTCATCTCGCCACCGCCCGCGCTTGCCTTGCAGCGCGCGCCGGCGATCGGCGAAATCCCTTCGAATTCTCACATCCGATCAAGCCAGCGGCTCGCACCGCCGGACCCGACCGGATCTTTGTTCGCTCAGGCGCCAGCCGGAGCCGGTGCCGCCGCGTTTTCCGTCGCCGGCTTGGCCGGAGCCCCACCGGGCTTCTTGCGGCCCGGCGCGATCATCATGATCATCTGCCGGCCTTCGAGCTTCGGAAACTGCTCGACGAGGATCGTGTCGCCGAGCTCGTCGCGGATGCGCTGCAACAGGGCCAGACCGAGTTCCTGGTGCGTGATCTCGCGCCCCCGGAAGCGCAGCGTGATCTTGCACTTGTCGCCATCCTCAAGAAAGCGCCGGATGTTGCGCATCTTGATGTTGTAGTCGCCATCGTCGGTACCGGGCCGGAACTTGATTTCCTTGACCTCGATGACCTTCTGCTTGGACTTCGCCTCGGCCGCCTTCTTCTGCTCGTGGTACTTGAACTTGCCGTACTCGATCAGGCGGCACACCGGTGGATTGGCCGCCGCGACGACCTCCACCAGATCCACGTCCTGCTCACCGGCGAGACGCAAGGCCTCCGCAAGACTCACAACACCCAATTGCTCGTTATCCGGGCCGATCAGGCGGACTTCCGGGGCCATGATTTCCCGGTTCAGGCGATGTTGGCGTTCCTCGCGGTGGCGGCGGTCGCGAAATGCAGTAGCGATGGTTGGTATCCTCTAAGTTTTGCTACAAAAAGAGTAGCGAAAGCCGCTCAGTCCTCGCGGGCAAGCGGTACATTTGGCAGAAACATGTGGGGTGTTTCGACGACAAATCAACGCTTGTCAGCAACATCCTGGACGAGCCGTTGCGCGAACGATTCGAGGGACATTGCACCGAGGTCTTGGTTGCCTCGGGGCGCGCACTGCAACGGCGCCAGCTTCCTTTTCCTTGTCGCCCACGACAACGATGTAAGGGAGCTTTTGCAACGAATGCTTGCGTATTTTATACGTAATCTTCTCGTTGTGCAGATCGAGCTGGACCCTAAGCCCTTGATTTTGCAGCGTTTTCGCAACTTGCGCGGCGTAATCGGCCTGTCCTTCGCTGATATTGAGCACCGCCACCTGCACCGGAGCGAGCCAGGCGGGCATCGCGCCGGCATGGTGTTCGATCAGCATGCCGATGAATCGCTCGAGGCTGCCCACGATCGCACGGTGCAGCATCACCGGGTGCGCGCGGCCGCTCGATTCCGTCACGTACTCGCCACCCAGGCGCTCGGCCGTGTTGAAGTCGACCTGCATCGTGCCGCACTGCCACTGGCGGCCGATCGCATCGCGCAGCGTGTATTCGATCTTCGGGCCATAGAAGGCGCCGTCGCCCGGAGCGATCACGAACTCCACGCCCGAGCGGCGCAGCGATTCCATCACTGCATGCTCGGCCTTGTCCCAGAGCTCGTCCGAACCCACGCGGTTCTCGGGCCGCGTCGCGACCTTGTAGAGGATGTCCGTGAAGCCGAAGTCCGCGTACACCTTCTGCAGCTGCGCCGTGTAGGCGATGCATTCGTCGAGGATCTGGTCCTCCGTGCAGAAGATGTGGCCGTCGTCCTGCGTGAAGCCACGCACGCGCATGATCCCGTGCAGCGCGCCGCTCGGTTCGTTGCGGTGGCACTGGCCGAACTCGCCGTAGCGCAGCGGCAGGTCGCGGTAGCTGCGCAGGTCGCTCTTGAAGATCAGCACGTGGCCCGGGCAGTTCATCGGCTTCAACGCGTACTCGCGCTTTTCCGACTCCGTCGTGAACATGTTGTCGCGGTAGTTCTGCCAGTGGCCCGTCTTCTCCCACAGGCTCTTGTCGAGGATCTGCGGACCCTTCACTTCCCAGTAGCCCGTGTCGCGGTAGATGCCGCGCATGTACTGCTCGACCTGCTGCCAGACCGCCCAGCCCTTGGGATGCCAGAACACCACGCCCGGCGCCACTTCGTCGATGTGGAACAGGTCGAGTTCCTTGCCGAGGCGGCGGTGGTCGCGCTTCTCGGCTTCCTCGATGCGCTGGATGTACTGGTCGAGCTGCTTCTTGTCGGCCCAGGCCGTGCCGTAGATGCGCTGCAGCTGCTCGTTCTTGGCATCGCCGCGCCAGTAGGCGCCGGCCAGCTTCGTGAGCTTGAAGACCTTGAGGAAACGCGTGTTCGGCACGTGCGGGCCGCGGCACATGTCGACGTATTCCTGGTGGTAGTACAGGCCCATGGCCTGCTCGTCGGGCATGTCCTCGACCAGGCGCAGCTTGTAGTCCTCGCCGCGCGACTTGAAGACCTCGATCACCTCGGCACGTGGCGTCATCTTCTTGACCACGTCGTAGTCCTGCGCGATCAGCTCGCGCATGCGCGCCTCGATCGCGGCCATGTCCTCGGGCGTGAAGGGGCGTTCGAACGCGATGTCGTAGTAGAAGCCCTCCTCGATCACCGGGCCGATCACCATCCGGGCCGTCGGATAGAGCTGCTTGACCGCGTGGCCGACCAGGTGGGCCGTCGAGTGGCGGATGATCTCCAGGCCCTCGTCGTCCTTGGGCGTGATGATGTGGAGCTTGGCATCGTGGTCGATGATGTCGCTGGCGTCGACCAGCCGGCCGTCGACCTTGCCGGCCACCGTCATCTTGGCGAGGCCGGGGCCGATGGACTTGGCGACGTCGGCCACCGAGACCGGGCCGGGATACTCGCGCTGCGAGTTGTCAGGAAGCGTGATGTGGATCATGAAAAACCTCGGGCGAAAAACAAAAAAGCGCGGTGGATGACCGCGCTTTGCTGTGGCAGGGAAGCTGGCTCGAACCAGCGCGCGCGGTTTAGCGGGCGCTTCCTTCGAAGAAGAAAACACCGCAGATGGCTTGCGGGGTAGTTCGCGGTGTCATAACCAAAGTGCCTTTCTCGCCCTTGTTGACTGACAGTGGAGCCCATGATTCTAGCCGCTCGGCGCGCCGAGCGCGCCGAGCGCGCCGCGGCACGCGAAGTCCGCCTGGGCGAGCCGGCATTCGCACGCACGAAAAAAAGCCCGGCGCGCGGCCGGGCTTCAAGGTGACAGCGAATGTCGAGTCGGTCGCTCAGTGGAACTGCTCTTCTTCCGTCGAACCGGTCAGTGCCTTCACGCTCGACTGGCCGCCCTGGATCACGGTGGTCACGTCGTCGAAGTAGCCCGCGCCGACTTCCTGCTGGTGCGACACGAAGGTGTAGCCCTGTTCGCGCGCCGCGAATTCCGGCTCCTGGACCATGTTCACGTAGTGCTTCATGCCCTCGCCGCGTGCATAGGCGTGCGCGAACTTGAAGGTGTTGTACCAATTGACGTGGATGCCGGCCAGCGTGATGAACTGGTACTTGTAGCCCAGGTCCGAGAGGTCTTCCTGGAAGGTCGCGATCTGCTTGTCGTCCAGGTTCTTCTTCCAGTTGAACGACGGCGAGCAGTTGTACGACAGCAGCTTGCCCGGGCAGGCGGCGTGCACGGCCTGCGCGAACTCGCGGGCGAAGCCGATGTCGGGCACGCCGGTTTCGCACCACACCAGGTCGGCATAAGGCGCGTAGGCGACGCCGCGGCTGATGGCCTGCTCGAGGCCGTTCTTCACGCGGTAAAAGCCTTCCGAGGTGCGCTCGCCGGTCAGGAAGGGCTTGTCGTTGGCGTCGTGGTCCGACGTGATCAGGTTCGCGGCTTCGGCGTCGGTGCGGGCCAGCACGATGGTGGGCACGCCCAGCACGTCGGCGGCGAAGCGCGCGGCGATCAGCTTCTCGCAGGCTTCGCGCGTCGGCACCAGCACCTTGCCACCCATGTGGCCGCACTTCTTGACGGCGGCCAGCTGGTCTTCGAAGTGCACGCCGGCGGCACCCGCGGCGATCATGTTCTTCATCAGTTCGAAGGCGTTGAGCACGCCGCCGAAACCGGCTTCGGCATCGGCCACGATCGGCAGGAAGTAGTCGATGAACTCCTTGTCGCCCGGGTTCACGCCACGGCCCCACTGGATTTCATCGGCGCGGCGGAAGGTGTTGTTGATGCGGCGGACCATGGTGGGCACCGAGTCGTACGCGTAGAGCGACTGGTCGGGGTACATGGTTTCGGAGCTGTTGCCGTCGGCGGCCACTTGCCAGCCCGACAGGTACACGGCTTCGAGGCCGGCCTTGGCCTGCTGCATCGCCTGGCCGGCGGAGATCGCGCCGAAGGCGTTCACGTAGCCCTTCTTCGAACCGCCGTTGATCTTGTCCCAGAGCTTCTCGGCGCCGCGCTTGGCGAGCGTGTAGTCGATCGGGAACGAACCGCGCAGGCGCACGACGTCGGCCGCGCTGTAGCCGCGCTTCACGCCCTTCCAGCGGGCGTCCGTGGCCCATTCTTTCTCGAGGGCGGCAATCTGCTGTTCGCGGCTGAGTTGTTCGGTGAGGGTCTGGGGCATGGTCACTCCGTGAGTTGATTGAAGGGTTGGTTTCGAGCGTTTCGGCGCTGCGGCCATGGGCTAACTGTAATCGCGCCGCCCACTCTTATGTCTTATAGAAGACATATTTTTGCATTAACAAAATCAACAACTTACGGAGATATTTCTCAATGAGAAAACAACTTTCTCATATCGAGAAAAATACTGCGGTGCAGCAGCGGCGATTTTCACGATGCGCAATCACTCTTTCGTCTGTGAAAAACGCGGGCTAGAACGCGCGCCGTCAACGCCGAGAATGCGCGATCCAGTCGCCGCCCGCGATCACCGCGCGCCCTTCGATGCGCGACGGATGGATCTCGTAGACCAGGCAATCGCAGGCGCGGCCGTTGGTGGCCTCCACGCGCAGCCAGCGCTTGATGTACTCGCCCGAATCGTCGTCGGCCACTTCCTCGAGCCGGTCGAGCGCGACCTCCACCTGCGCATCGATCGCGTAGATCTCGCCCTTCACGCGGCCCTCGCCGCCCAGCATCATGCCCGGATAGGCGCCGAGGTCGTAGAGCGTGCCCGCGACCTCGGCGTCGGCCACGCGGAGCGGCAGCGGCGCGAAGCGCGCGATGTCGTTGCGCCCGCCCGCGCGCAAGGTGCCGTAGACGAAGACGTGGCGCACGCCCGGCGCATGCGTCGATTGCGGCATCATCGATGCTTCCTTTCTCCAAATCACCCCAGTCTATTGAACCCCCGCCGCACCCGCCCAGGCCGGCTCATGGCCTACGGCTGCCTCGCGCTGAGCATGTCGCTCGTGGGCTGCTACGTCGCCCTCTCAAAGCCGCTGGTCGCGGCCTTCCCGGTGCTGCTGCTGGCCTGGCTGCGCTTCGGCATCGCGGCGCTCGCCATGCCGCACTGGTTGCGCCGCGCACCCGACGAAGCGCCGATGACCGCGCGCACGCGCTGGCTGGTGTTCCTCGAATCCTTCCTCGGCAATTTCCTGTTCTCGATCTGCATGCTGTTCGGCGTGAGCCTCACGAGCGCGGTCTCGGCGGGCGTGATCATGGCGTCGATCCCGGCGGCGGTCGCGGTGGCGAGCTGGCTGTTCCTGCGCGAGCGCATCACGCTGCGCATCGGCCTCGCGATCCTCTGCGCCGCGATCGGCATCGGGCTGCTCGCGCTCGCGCCGGCGCATGCGAGCGCGCACCCGGGCACGGGCGCCTCCTCGTCGACGCCGTGGCTCGGAAACCTGCTGGTGTTCTGCGCGGTGCTCTGCGAGGCCGCCTATGCGGTGATCGGCAAGTCGCTCACCGGCCGGCTCGGACCCAAGCGGATCTCCTCGCTGATCAACCTCTGGGGCTTCGTGCTCAGCACGCCGCTGGGCATCTGGTTCGCGCTGCAGTTCGACTTCGCCGCGGTGCGCCCCGGCCTCTGGCTGCTGCTGGTCGCCTACGCACTCGCAGCGAGCATCTGGACGGTGTGGCTCTGGATGACCGGACTGCGCCACATACCCGCCGCGCAGGCCGGTGTTTTCGCGGTGATGCTGCCCGTGAGCGCAGCGCTCGTGGGCGTGCTCGTGCTCGGGGAAAGCCTCTCCCTGGTGCAGCTGTTCGCGTTCGCGCTCGCTCTCGCAGGCGTCTTCCTGGCGACCTGGCCCGCGCGCCGCAGGCAAAACGGGCGCTCTCCCTCTGAAAAAACAACAACCTCCAATGAAAAAAGCGCTTTTTCCCTTGGAAACGCGTTTTTTCTCATTTAGCATCCGCGATGCCAGTGGAGACCCTGTTTTTCATTGGTGACGTTCAACCAAAAAAGGAAATCAACCATGGCAACTGCAAAGAAGGCTCCGGCCAAGAAAGCGCCGGCTAAGAAGGCCGCTGCTCCCGCGAAGAAGGCTGCTGCTCCCGCGAAGAAGGCCGCTGCACCGGCGAAGAAGGCTGCTGCTCCTGCGAAGAAGGCTGCCGCACCGGCGAAGAAGGCTGCTGCTCCCGCCAAGAAGGCTGCACCCGCGAAGAAGGCTGCTGCAAAGGCTCCCGCCAAGAAGCGCACCCCGAACGCCGCCTTCATGAAGGCCCTGACCCCCAGCCCCGCACTGGCTGCCGTGGTCGGTTCGACGCCGCTGCCGCGCACCGCCGTCGTGAGCAAGCTGTGGGACTACATCAAGAAGAACAACCTGCAAGACAAGGCCAACAAGCGCAACATCAACGCCGACGCCAAGCTGAAGGAAATCTTCGGCAAGGCTCAAGTGTCGATGTTCGAACTGGCCGCGCTGATCGGCAAGCACGTCAAGTAAGCGCACCACTCGAACGACCTCCGGGTCGATCAGGAAAGCCGGCGACAGCCGGCTTTTTTTCGTCCGTACTTTTCGCGATCGCCTCAGCGCGAAGCGCCGGCATCGTGCGCGAAGAAGCGCGAGGGCGTGCAACCGAAATGGCGCCGGAAGGTCTCGATGAAGGCACTCACCGAGCTGTAGCCCACCGTCAGCGCCACCGTCGTCACGGGCTCGCCCACGCCCAGCAATTGCACCGCCTTGAGCAACCGTCCCTGCTGGCGCCACTGCGCGAAGCTCAGGCCGGTCTCGGCGGCGAAGCGGCGCGTGAGCGTGCGGCGCGCCATGCCGATGCGATCGGCCCATTGCTCGATCGTGTCGTCGCGCGCGGGATCGTCGGCCAGCGCGGTGGCCAGCGCGAGCAGGCGCCGCTCCTGCGGCAATGCGAGATGCAGCGAGGTCCGCGCGCCCGCCGCCAGTTCGTCGACCAGCACCGCCACCAGCCGCAGGCGGCGCGCTGCCTCCCCCTCCTCGCCGAGCGACACCAGCCGCCCCACCAGCTCGCGGATCAGCGGCGTCGACGCGAACACATGCGGCTGCGCGGGCAAGGCCGTCGTCAGCGCCGGATCGAGATAGAGGCTCCACCCGGCCGTCGCGCCATGGCTCTGTGCCGCGTGCGCGCAGCGCGGCGCGATCCAGCCGATCCACCCGGGCGGCAGCACCCAGCGCCCCGCGCTGGTCTCGATCAGCTGCAGGCCCGCGCGCAGCGCGAACAGCTGGCCTTCCTCGTGCGCATGCGCGCCCGTGGTGCGCGGTGCCTCGTAGGCGTTGAGATCGAGCCTCACCGCGGGCTCAGCCATCGCGTCGCTCCATCCGTGACATGGCCCGATGGCGATACCGATTGGCACCGCGCCGCAAGCCCGCGACGCGACGCCTGCCTAGCATCGAAGCCTTCGATCCACCCTTCCCTCTCTTCCTCAAGGAACCGCCATGAAAGCCCAGGATGTCCTGCCCGATGACCAGAACTTCGCCGTCCTCAACGGCCAGCCCGTGCGCAAGGGCTCGGTCGGTGCCTTCCTCGCCAACGTGCGCGTGCTGGAGGATGCTCAGGCCGGCGAGGCGCAGCGTCAGGCCGCGCACGAGGACCTCGTCGGCCTGATCCCCGCGCTCGAGGCGCTCGGCCTGTTCGAGGTGTTCGAGCTGCGCTCCGCAGCCCTGCGCGCGGAGGTCGCGAGGCATCGCGCCGCGCTCAGCTCCGCGCCTGCTGCTGCGCCGCGCGCCTGATCGACGACAGCGTGCCGCGCGTGGTGATGACCTCGGGGTCGAGCGGAATCTCGATCAGCGTGCCGGTGTCGGCCGCCAGCGCGCGCAGCAGCGCGGCCTCGAACTGCGCGGTCTCGGTCACACGCTCGGCCGCGTAGCCGTAGGCGCGCGCCAGGCCGCAGAAATCGGGATTGCGCAGCGCGGTGCCGCTGGTGCGCTCGGGGTACTCGCGCTCCTGGTGCATGCGGATGGTGCCGAACATGCCGTTGTTCAGCAGCACCACGATGCTCTTGCCGCCATGCTGCGCGGCCGTTGCCAGCTCCTGGCCCGTCATCAGGAAATCGCCGTCGCCCGCGATCGTGAAGGCCACCCGGCCGGTCGCGAGGCTGGTGGCGATGCCGGCCGGCACGCCGTAGCCCATGGCGCCGCTGGTGGGCGCCAGCTGCGTCTTGTGGCCCTTGGCGAGGCCGTGGTAGCGGAAGTAGCGGTGCACCCAGCTCGCGAAGTTGCCGGCGCCGTTGGTGATCGTGGCATCGGCCGGCAGGTGCTTCTGCAGCGTCGCCAACACCACCGCCATGTCGACCGCGCCGCGCGGCGTTTCCGCCGGCATGCCGGCCAGCGCCTGCGGCTCGAGCCAGGCCTGGTAGTCGGCGTTCGCCTGCAGAGCCCAGTCCTCCCAGGGCAGCGTGGGCGGCGCGCTCAGCACCTCGAGGCTGCGCGCCGCGGCGCTCATGCCGGCATTGATCGCCAGGTCGGCCTGGTAGACGCGGTTGAGCTCCTCGGCGCTGGCATGGATGTGCACCAGCGCCTGCTTCGCCTTCGGCGCCTCGAGCAGCGTGTAGCCGCCGGTGGTCATCTCGCCCAGGCGCGGGCCGATGGCGAGGATCAGGTCGGCGTCCTTCACGCGCTGCGCCAGCTTCGGATTGATCGCGATGCCGACGTCGCCCGCGTAGAGCGGATGGTGGTTGTCGAAGGTGTCCTGGAACCGGAAGGCATTGGTCACCGGCAGGCGCCAGTTCTCGGCGAAGCGCTGCAGCGCCTGCGCGGCCTGCGCGGTCCAGCCGCCGCCGCCGGCGATCACCAGCGGCTGGCGCGATTTCAGCAGCAGCTCGCGCAGGGTGCGCAGCGCGCCCGGGTCGCTCCAGGGCTCGACCGCCTCCACCCGCGGCAGCGGCCGCGCGGCGGTCTCGCTGCGCAGCATGTCCTCGGGCAGCACCAGCACCACCGGGCCGGGGCGGCCGTTCATCGCGGTCGAGAAGGCGCGCGCGATGTACTCGGGGATGCGGTTCGCATCGTCGATGCGCTCCACGCGCTTGGCGAAGCCCTTGGTGCTCGGTCCGAAGAAGCTGCCGTAGTCGACCTCCTGGAAGGCCTCGCGGTCGCGGAAGTCGCTGCCCACGTCGCCGACGAACAGCACCATCGGCGTGGAATCCTGGAAGGCGTTGTGCACGCCGATCGAGGCATTGGTGGCGCCCGGGCCGCGCGTCACGAAGCAGATGCCGGGACGGCCCGTGAGCTTGCCGTGCGCCTCGGCCATGAAGGCCGCGCCGCCCTCCTGCCGGTTGACGATGAAACGCGCGCGCTCGCCGTAGGCATGGAAGCCGTCGAGCACCGCGAGGAAACTCTCGCCGGGCACGCCGAACGCGATCTCCATGCCCTGTTCGAGCAGGCACTCGACGATCAGGTGGCCTGCGGGTTGTGATGTACTCATGAGCAGTAGAACTCCAACACTTTGTCCGCGGCGATTATGTGCGCCCGCCCCGCCTCCCTTGTTTTAATTCCCCAAATGGTTAAATTCGCGCCATGAAGGCCACCGCCCCCGAAACGCTGGAACCCCGCTCGCGCGATGCCGACCGTTCGCAGCTCGCGATCCTCGCCTCGGCGCGCGACGAGTTCTCGGCGCGCGGCCTCGCCGGCGCCCGCATGGACAGCATCGCCGAGCGCGCGGGCCTCAACAAGCGGCTCATCTACTACTACTTCGGCAGCAAGGACGACCTGTTCCTCGCGGTGCTCGAGCGCACCTACGCCGACATCCGCGAGGCCGAGCAGCGGCTGCACCTCGACGAGATCGATCCGGTCGAGGCGATCCGCCAGCTGGTGTCCTTCACCTGGCACTACTACCTCGAGCATCCCGAGTTCATCACTCTGCTCAACAGCGAGAACCTGCACCAGGCCTCGCACCTCAAGCGCTCGGAGCGCATCCAGGAGATGAACTCGCCGCTGGTGCAGCTGCTCGACACGGTGCTCGAGCGCGGCCGGCGCGACAACCTGTTCCGCGCGGGCGTCGATCCGGTGCAGCTCTACATCTCGATCGCCTCGCTGTGCTACTTCTACCTCTCGAACAACCACACGCTCTCGGCCATCTTCGGCCGTGACCTGCGCGCGCCCAAGGCGATGGCGCAGCGCCTCTCGCACATGACCGACCTCGTGCTCGGCTACGTGCTGCACTGACAAGCCCTTCCTCAGCCTCCCGCCGCCCCTCTTGCGGCGGCAGAGCCGCGCGCGCCATCGCCGCGCGAGACGCCTCCCATCGCCTTCCCGATCTACGGGTATCCACCAGGGTCCACCCGTTGACGCTGCCGCGCCCGCGTTCCTAGAATCGGTAATTCACTTATTGGTGAATTGAGCTCGCAACGACACCAGCGGCCCCGCCGCGCGGAGAACAAAGACCCATGAAGCAATTCGCACGCAACGCCACGCTGGCCGCGATCGTCGGCCTGGGCGCCCTGCTCCCCGCCCTCGCCGGCGCGGAAGCCGCCTACCCCAGCAAGCCGATCCGCGTGATCGTGCCCTTCGCGGCCGGCAGCACCACCGACATCATTGCCCGCGCCATCGCCGACAAGATGGGCGCGAGCATGGGCCAGCCGCTGGTGATCGAGAACCGCGGCGGCGCCAGCGGCACCATCGGCCAGCAGGCGGTGGCCACGGCGGCGGCCGACGGCTACACGGTGATGATCCATTCGTCGTCGCACACGGTCAGCCCCTCGACCTTCGCCAAGCTGCCCTTCGACACGGTGAACGACTTCGCGGGCGTCACGCCGATCTCCTCGCTGCCCAACGCGCTGGTGATCGCGCCCTCGAAGAACATCAAGACGCTGCCGCAACTGCTGGCCGCTGCGCGCGCCAAGCCCGGCAGCATGAACTTCGCCTCGGCCGGCCAGGGCAGCGCCACGCACCTGAACGCCGAGAAGTTCAAGATGGCCGCCAAGATCGACGCCACCAACATCCCGTTCAAGGGATCGGGCGAGGCGGTCACCGAGGTGCTCTCGGGCCGCGTCGACTACTACTTCTCGCCGATCGCGCCGGTCATCGGCCAGATCAAGGAAGGCCAGCTGCTGGCGCTCGCCGTGGGTTCGCCCAAGCGCGCGGCCGCCCTGCCCGACGTGCCCACCACCGCCGAGGCCGGCGTGCCCGGCTCCGAGTTCAACTTCTGGATCGGAATGATGGCGCCCGCGAAGACGCCGCGCGCCGTGGTCGACCGCCTGCACGACGAAGTGGCGAAGGCCCTCGCCACGCCCGAGGTGAAGGAGCGCTTCCTCAAGCTCGGCGCCGATGCCTGGACGCTCAAGCCCGCGCAGTTCGATGCCTACATCAAGCAGGAGATCGCGAGCAATGCCGAGCTCGTGAAGGCCGCCGGCCTCGCGGTCCAGCAGTAAGGCCTCTCGCGACAGCGCCCGCTTCTTTCGCAGCCCACCGACTTCCGACCGAACGCCCCGCGCCGCCACCGGCGCGCTCTCCATGATCCGCAAACTCCTGCTCTCCCCGGCGCTGCGCCCCTTCCTGCTGATCCTGCTGCTGCTGGTGCTGTGGGACCTCGCGATCCGCCTCTTCAAGATCCCGGCCTATCTGATCCCGCCGCCGTGGGAGGTGGTCAAGCAGCTGGTCAACGAATGGCCGCGCCTGCTGACCGAGAGCTGGAAGACCACGCTGGCCACGCTCGGCGGCTTCGGCCTCACGATCGTGATCGGCATCCCGATCGCGATGGTCATCGCCTACTCGCGGCTGGTCGAGTCGTACGTCTATCCGCTGCTGGTGTTCTCGCAGAGCATCCCCAAGGTGGCGATCGCGCCGCTGTTCGTGGTGTGGTTCGGCTTCGGCATCTTCCCCAAGGTGATCTCGGCCTTCCTGCTGGGCTTCTTCCCGGTGGTGGTCTCCACCGTGATGGGCTTCAAGTCGGTCGAGCCCGACATGCTCGACCTCGCGCGCTCGATGGGCGCGAGCCGGCTGCAGACCTTCTTCAAGATCAGCCTGCCGCAGGCGCTGCCGCAGATCTTCAGCGGCCTCAAGGTCTCGGTCACGCTGGCCGTCGTCGGCGCGGTGGTCGGCGAATTCGTCGGCTCCAACTCGGGCATCGGCTACGTGCTGCAGGTGGCCAACGGCAACTTCGACCTGCCGCTGATGTTCGCCGCGCTGGTCGTGCTCTCGAGCATTGGCGTGGTCCTGTTCGTGGCGGTCGACCTGGTCGAGCGCGTGATGATCCCCTGGCACGCCTCGCAGCGCCACGCCAACTGAGTGCCCCTTCCTGGTTCCTTCGCCCAAGCCAACAACTCTCCCGGAGACAAGACATGAAGAAACTGCTTCCCTCGCTGCTCGCCGCCGCCGCGCTCGCCACCTTCGCCATCGCCCCGGCGCATGCGCAGGGCGACAAGCCCAAGGACAAGGTCACGCTGATGCTCAACTGGTATCTCTACAGCGAGCACGCGCCCTTCTTCCTCGGCAAGGAAAAGGGCTTCTACGCCGAGGAAGGCATCGACCTCGACATCCAGGAAGGCCGCGGCTCCGCCGTCACCGCGCAGGCGGTGGCCGCCAAGTCGGCGACCTTCGGCTACATCGACGTCACGACCATGATCAAGGCCGCCGCCAAGGGCGCGCCGCTGAAGTCCACCGGCGTGCTGTTCCAGGTCAGCCCGATGTCGGTCATGGGCTTCACCGAGAAGAACATCAAGACGCCGAAGGACATCGTCGGCAAGACCGTGGCCGTCACGCCGGGCGACTCGATGTCGCAGATGTGGCCGCTGTTCCTCAAGGTCAACGACATCAAGCCCGACCAGGTGAAGATCGTCTCGGGCGACGGCCAGACCAAGCTCAATGCAGTGATCAACGGCCAGGCCGACCTGTTGCTGGGCTACGTGATGGACCAGGCCATCAAGCTGCAGGACGCCACCGGCAAGCCGGTGTCGCCGATCCGCTTCGCCGACTCGGGCGTGAACCAGATCAGCTCCGGGATCATCACCAACAAGAACCTGCTGACCGAGAACCCCGACCTGGTGAAGCGCTTCATGCGCGCCTCGACCAAGGCCGCCGAAGCCGCCGAGAAGAGCCCCGAGGCCGCGGTCGACGCGATGCTCAAGGCCAACCCCAAGGCCGGCGTGCGCGACACGCTGATCGTGGGCATGAAGCAGAGCGTGGCGCTCTATCACACCAAGGACACGGCGAACCAGCGCCCCTTCCGCGTGGCGATGAAGAACGTCAACGACTCGCTGGACCTGCTGGTGCAGTACGGCGGCATGGACGCCTCGACGCGCGGCAAGCCCGAGGACTACGTGACGCTCGACTTCCTGCCGTAAACAGCTCGCCCCCAGGCTCCGCGCACTTCGTGTCGCTTCTCCCACCCCCTACCGGGGGCAACACCAGCGGCCCGGCAAAGCCGGTTCCGCGGTGTTCCCCGAAAACGCCGCAAGCGCCCCGTCACCTCGTTCGCTTCGTCCTTTACTACGCTCCATGTCTCCAGTCCAACTGATCGAAGCGCGCGGCGTCTCGAAGATCTACCAAAGCAAGGATGGCCCCGTCGAGTCGCTGAAGCCGCTCGACTTCGCCATCAAGGAAGGCGAGTTCGTCTCGGTCGTCGGCCCCTCGGGCTGCGGCAAGAGCACCCTGCTGAAGATGGTGGCGGGCCTGCTGCCGATCAGCGGCGGCAGCCTCACGCTGGCGGGCAAGCCGATCCAGGGTCCGCAGAAGGACGTGGGCATCGTGTTCCAGAGCGCGGTGCTGCTGCCCTGGCGCAGCGTGGAGGACAACATCCTGCTGCAGGCCGAGATGCGCCACCTGCCGATGGACGCCGCCAGGGCACGCGCCCGCGACCTGATGGCCATGGCCGGCCTCAAGGGCTTCGAGCGCAAGTACCCCTGGCAGCTCTCGGGCGGCATGCAGCAGCGCGCCTCGATCTGCCGCGCGCTGCTGCACGACCCGTCGGTGCTGCTGATGGACGAACCCTTCGGCGCGCTCGACGCGATGACGCGCGAGAAGATGAACCTCGAGCTGCAGCGCATCTGGATGGCCTCGAAGAAGACCGTGATGCTGATCACCCACAGCATCCCCGAGGCCATCTTCCTGTCGGACCGCGTGATCGTGATGAGCGAGCGCCCCGGCTCGATCGCGGCCGTCTACGACATCGAACTGCCGCGCGCCCGCACCCTCGACATGATGGCCTCGACCGAGTTCGGCCATTACACGAAGCTGGTGCGCGCGCATTTCTTCTCGCAGGGCATCCTGGACCACTGAGAGCGAAGCCATGGACGCGCCCCGTTTCCACGTCGAGGAGATCCGCTTCGCCGAGCGCGATGTCGCGCTGCGACTGCCGTTCCGCTTCGGCGCCGCCACCGTCACCGCCTGCCCGCAGGTCTACGTGCGCGCGCGCATCCGCTTCGAGGACGGCCGCACGGCCAGCGGTTGCGCGGCCGAGATGATGGTGCCCAAGTGGTTCGACAAGAACCCCGCGCTCACCAACGAACAGAACTTCGAGCAGCTGCGCTTCGCGCTGCGCGACGCGCGCGAGGCCTACACCGGCGAGGCCGATGCGCAGACCGCGTGGACGCATTTCGCCGCCAACTACGCCGCGCTGATGGCGCGCGCCCGGGCCAAGGGCCTGCAGCCGCTGGTGGCGGGCTACGGCCCGGCCCTGGTCGACCGCGCGATCTTCGATGCGCTGTGCCTGCACGCCGGCACCGGTTTCGCCGCCGCGATGAGCGCCAACCTCGGCGGCATCGACATCGCGGGCAGCGGCCTGGCCGACGACCTCGCTGGCTTCGACATGCCCGGCTTCCTCGCGCAACAGCGCCCCGCGGACCATATCGCCGCGCGCCACACCGTGGGCCTGGCCGATGCGATCGACGACGACGATGCATGGCCCGATGCGCCCGCCGACGGCCTGCCCACCACGCTCGTGGCCGCCGTGCGCCGCTACGGCCTCACGCACTTCAAGCTCAAGCTCTGCGGCGACACCGCGCGCGACATCGACCGGCTCGAGCGCATCGCGCGCGCCATCGACGGCCATGCGCAGCTGGTCACGCTCGACGGCAACGAGCAGTACGCCGACGCCGATGCCTTCGGCGCCTTCCTCGACCGCCTGCTGTCCACGCCCGCGCTGTGGACGCTCGCGAAGAAGACCGTGTTCGTCGAGCAGCCGATCCGGCGCGACGCCGCGCTCGAGCGCGACGTGCGCTCGCTCGGCCGGCGCATCCCGCTGCTCATCGACGAATCCGACGCCACGCTCGATGCCTTCGTGCGGGCGCGCGAACTCGGCTACACCGGCGTGTCGAGCAAGAGCTGCAAGGGCTTCTACAAGTCGGCCGTCAACGCGGCGCGCTGCGCGCGCTGGAACGCGGCCGACGACGGCACGCACTACTTCCTCTCGGGCGAGGACCTGACCATGCAGGCCGGCCTCGGCGTGCAGCAGGACCTGGCACTCGTGAGCTGGCTCGGCCTCTCGCACGTCGAGCGCAACGGCCACCACTACGTCAACGGCCTCGCGGCCGTGCCCGAGGCCGAGCAGCAGGCACTGCTGCGCGCCCACCCCGATCTCTACGAATCCAGCGATGGCGCGGTGCGCCTCGCGATCCGCGGCGGACAGCTCGCCCTGTCCTCGCTCGTCTCCGCGCCCGGCTTCGCCACCGGCCAGCCCGGCGCGGGCATCTCGTGGGACGCCATGCGTTCCGTCTACTGAAGCAGCGCTTCTCTGTCCCCCTCTCTCACTCAAGGAAAGAACATGCCCACCCAACGTCTAGGAATCATCATGCACGGCGTCACAGGCCGCATGGGCATGAACCAGCACCTGATCCGCTCGATCTGCGCCATCCGCGCCCAGGGCGGCGTGACGCTGTCGAACGGCGACAAGGTGATGCCCGACCCGATCCTGATCGGCCGCAACGCCGAGAAGATCGAGGCACTGGCCAAGGCCCACGGCATCCAGCGCTGGGGCACCGACCTCGACAAGGCGCTCGAGAACAAGGACGACACCGTCTTCTTCGACGCCGGCACCACGCAGATGCGCCCCACCCTGCTGGCCAAGGCGATCCGCGCCGGCAAGCACGTCTACTGCGAGAAGCCGATCGCCACCAACCTCAACGAGGCGGTGGAGATCGCGCGCCTGGCCGAGGAAGCCAAGGAGAAGCATGGCCTCAAGCACGGCGCGGTGCAGGACAAGCTGTTCCTGCCCGGCCTGCGCAAGCTCGACATGCTGCGCCGCGCCGGCTTCTTCGGCCGCATGCTCAGCGTGCGCCTGGAGTTCGGCTACTGGGTGTTCGAGGGCGACCTGCAGCCGATCCAGCGCCCGAGCTGGAACTACCGCAAGGAAGACGGCGGCGGGATGATCCTCGACATGATGTGCCACTGGCGCTACGTGCTCGACAACCTGTTCGGCGAGGTCAAGTCGGTGTCGTGCCTGGGTACCACCCACATCCCGAAGCGCTGGGACGAGGCCGGCCAGCCCTACGAGGCCACCGCCGACGACGCCGCCTACGCCACCTGCGAGCTCACCGGCCACAACGGCGAGCCGGTGATCGCTCAGATCAACATGAGCTGGGTCACGCGCGTGCGCCGCGACGACCTCGTGACCTTCCACGTCGACGGCACCGACGGCTCGGCCGTGGCCGGCCTGTCGAGCTGCCGCGCCCAGTCGCGCGTGGCCACGCCGCGCCCGGTGTGGAACCCCGACGAGAAGCAGACCATGAACTTCCTCGACCAGTGGCAGGAGATCCCGGACTCGCAGGTCTACGACAACGGCTTCAAGATCCAGTGGGAACACTTCATCCGCCACGTGGTGGAGGACGCGCCCTACAAGTGGACCCTGCCCGAAGGCGCCAAGGGCGTGCAGCTGGTCGAGGCCGCGCTCGAGTCGTGGCAGGACCGCCGCTGGGTCGACGTGCCCGCGCTGAAGGTCTGAGACCCGGAGACCCGACTGCATGGCCCTCTCGCTCAAGCTCCCCACCGCCGGCGGCGCGCTCGCCGACTACGCGCTGCGCGGCAGCACGCCGCCGAAGCCGCCCGCTGGCGTTCGCTTCGACCGCATCGCCTATTCGGCCGCGCACGTCGTGGCCGACCCGCTCGCGGCCATCGATCCCTGGCTGCAATGCGCGGTCGACTGGGACGCCACCCTCGCCTACCGGCGCCACCTCTACGCACTCGGCCTGGGCGTGGCGGAGGCCATGGACACCGCGCAGCGCGGCATGGGCCTGGACTGGCCGACCTCGCTCGAGCTGATCCGCCGCTCGATCGACGCCGCCAGCGACATCCCCGGCGCGCTCGTGGCCTCGGGCTGCGGCACCGACCACCTCGACCTCGACGCGGTGAAGAGCGTGGACGACGTGATCCGCGGCTACGAGGAACAGATGGCCGCCATCGAGAAGCTCGGCGGCAAGCTGATCGTGATGTGCAGCCGCGCGCTGGTGCGCGTGGCGAAGGGCCCGGCCGACTACGAGCGCGTGTACGACCGCATCCTGAGCCAGGCGAAGCAGCCCGTGGTGCTGCACTGGCTCGGCGAGATGTTCGACCCCGCGCTGGCCGGCTACTGGGGCACGACCGACGTCGATGCCGCGATGGAAACCGCGCTCGGCGTGATCGCGGCCCATCCCGACAAGGTCGACGGCATCAAGATCTCGCTGCTCGACAAGGACAAGGAGATCGCGATGCGCCGCCGCCTGCCGACCACCGGCGGCCCCGACGGCCAGGGCGTTCGCATGTACACCGGCGACGACTTCAACTACGCCGAGCTGATCGCGGGCGACGGCCACGGCAGCCACCCCGACGCACGGCAAGAGCGATGCGCTGCTGGGCATCTTCGACGCCATCGCGCCGGCCGCCAGCGCCGCGCTCGGCGAACTGGCCGCGGGCCGCGTCGAACGCTTCCACGAGATCCTCGGCCCCACCGTGCCGCTGTCGCGCCACATCTTTGCCGCGCCCACGCGCTTCTACAAGACCGGCGTGGTGTTCATGGCCTGGCTCAACGGCCACCAGAAGCACTTCACCATGGTCGGCGGCCAGCAGAGCACGCGCTCGCTGCAGCACTTCGCCGAACTGTTCCGGCTGGCCGACGCGGCCAACCTGTTCGAGCAGCCCGAGCTCGCGGTGCGGCGCATGAAGACGCTGCTGTCGCTGCACGGCGTGGAGTGAGCCCATTTATGCGCGATTTCTCGCAGAACCACGACTGGCTCTCGATCAACACCGCCACGGTGCGCAAGCAGTCGGGCGTTGAGGTGCCGCTCGACCGCATCGTCGACCAATGCGCCGAGCGCGGCATCCGCGCCATCAGCCCGTGGCGCGACCAGGTCGCGGCCGTCGGCATCGACAAGATCGCGCGCCAACTGAAGGCGCACGGCATCGGGCTTTCGGGCTACTGCCGCGGCGGCTTCTTCCCGGCGCCCGATGCCGCGGGCCTGAAGGCCGCGCTCGACGACAACCGCCGCGCCATCGACGAGGCGAAGACGCTCGACGCGCCCTGCCTCGTGCTGGTGGTCGGCGCGCTGCCCGGCGCGCTCGACGGCAAGGCGGCCTACCACGACATCGCCCGCGCACGTGGCGAGGTGCGCGACGGCATTGCGGCCTCGCTCGAGTACGCGCGCGAGGTCGGCATGCCGCTGGCCATCGAGCCCCTGCACCCCATGCAGGCGGCCGACCGCGCCTGCATCAACACGCTGGAGCATGCGCTCGACCTCTGCGACGAGCTCGATGCCGGCAGGAGCGGCATGCTCGGCGTGGCGCTCGACATCTACCACGTGTGGTGGGACCCGAAGCTGCAGCAGCAGATCGCGCGCGCGGGCCGCGAGCGCCTGCTGGCCTACCACGTGTGCGACTGGCTCACGCCCACGCGCGACCTGCTGTCCGACCGCGGGATGATGGGCGACGGCGTGGTCGAGCTCAAGAAGATCCGCGGCTGGGTCGAAGACGCCGGCTTCGCGGGCTTCAGCGAGGTCGAGATCTTCTCGAACCTCGACTGGTGGCAGCGGCCGGGGGCCGAGACGCTCGACGTCTGCATCGAGCGGCATCGCAGCGCGGTCTGAGCTCGCCCCCGGGGCGAGCAAGCCATGGCGGCCTGTGCTGCAATGCGCCCATGCCCGCCCCCAGCCTCGACGACCTGCGCCGCTACGCCGTGGCGCGCACCCTGTTCAAGCCCACGACGCTCCCCGGCGCGATCAAGAAACTCGGCTTCGTGCAGGCCGATCCGATCCGCGCGCCGGCACGCGCGCAGGACCTGACGCTGCGCCACCGCGTCAACGACTACCGCGCGGGCGACCTCGAGCGCCGCTACACGCGGCTCGCGATCGAGGAGGACTGCCTGGTCAACTACGGCTTCCTGCCGCGCGAGCACCTGGCGCTGATGCATCCGCGCGAGGCCGCGAAGCCCTGGGACGCGGAGACGCGGCGCAAGGCCGCCGAGGTGCTGGCCTTCGTGCGCGAGCGCGGCCGCGTGCATCCGCGCGAGGTCGAGCAGCACTTCGCGCACGGCCGCATGCGCAACTACTGGGGCGGCTCGGGCAATGCGTCGACGCACCTGCTCGACGGCATGCACTACCGCGGCCTGCTGCGCGTGGTGCGGCGCGACAGCGGCACGCGCATCTACGAGGCGGTCGAGCATGCGCCGGCCGACGAGAGCCCGGCCGGCCGCGCGCGCGCCGCGCGGCCGCGCTGATCGAACTGATCGTGCGCAAGTACGCGCCGCTGCCGGCCGGCAGCCTGACCTACCTGGTGCGGCTGCTCGGCTACGGTGCGCCGCACCTGGCGGCACAGACGCAGGCCGCGCTGCGCGTCGCGCGCGAGGAGCTCGCGAGCCTGCGCATCGACGGCACCACCTGGTACTGGCCGGCCGACGAGAACCCGGCCTCGCGCCGCCATGCGCCCGACGACGCGGTGCGCCTGCTCGCGCCCTTCGACCCCGTGGTGTGGGACCGCCGCCGCTTCGAGCTGCTCTGGGGCTGGACCTACAAGTTCGAGGCCTACACGCCAGCGCCGCAGCGCCAGTTCGGCTACTACGCGCTGCCGCTGCTGTGGCACGACCGCGTGATCGGCTGGGCCAACGTGAGCGCGCCCGAGGGGCGGCCCCAGCCCGCCTTCGGCTACGTGGAGGGCCGCAAGCCGCACGGCGCGGCCTTCCGCGCGGCGCTCGACGACGAACTCGGGCGCATGGCGGAGTTCCTCGCGGCGCGCTGAGCCGGCCGCGGGCCACCCCCGGCGGCCTGGGGTCTTGGCCCATGCGCGACAGGGCCGGGCGCGCCGCCTGCCTAGAATCGCCCCCGCCCCGGTGCGAGCCGGGGCAAGCGTTCTCAGGGCGGGGTGCAATTCCCCACCGGCGGTGATGGCGGCGTTCTTCGAACCGAAGGCGCCGCATGAGCCCGCGAGCGCCCGTGGCTTGCAACGAGCCGCGGGGTCAGCAGACCCGGTGCGATCCCGGGGCCGACGGTCACAGTCCGGATGAAAGAGAGCGCGAAATGCGGGCCGGCCCGCGCGCTTCTTCCGTGGAGCGTGCGGTCTGCTCCGTGGTTTCGTGCGCCCTGATTCAGGAAACCTGCTTTTGAAGAGGCACACCATGAGTCAGATCAACGACCTTCCCCTTTCCGCCATCGCCGCGACGGACGCACCGCGCGGCCAGCGCATCGCCTTCGTCGAGGCGCAGTGGCATTCCGACATCGTCCACCAGGCGCGCGACGCCTTCCTCGAGGAGATGGAGCGCCTGGGCGTGCCGCGCGATCGCATCGACGTCTTCGACGTGCCCGGTGCCTTCGAGATCCCGCTGCATGCCAAGCGGCTCGCGCTGTCGGGCCGCTATGCCGGCATCGTGGCCTGCGCGCTGGTGGTGGACGGCGGCATCTACCGCCACGAGTTCGTGGCCAGCACGGTGGTCAGCACGCTGATGTCGCTGCAGCTCGAGACCAATGTGCCGATCTTCTCGGCCGTGCTCACGCCGCACCACTTCCACGAGCACGTGGAGCACCGCAAGTACTTCCACCGCCATTTCGCGGTCAAGGGTTCCGAGGTGGCCGAGGCCTGCGTCAAGACGCTGAAAGGTCTGCAAGAGGTCGAAACGCTGCTGGCGGCCTGAACCCCGGCGCGCTAGTCTGGGCGGATGGCCTCCCCGTCATCCCCCACTTCATCGCCCTCCGCCGCGCGCGGTCGCTACACGCTCTACGGCGCGCCCGGCTCGGGCGCCACGCCCGTGCATGCGGCGCTCACGCTGATCGGTCTCGGCGACCGGGTCGACACGGTCGACATCGCGACCTGGGAAGGCGATGCCGAGCGCGAGCGCATCGCCGACCTCAACCCGATGCGCCAGGTGCCTGCGCTGATGCTGCCCTCGGGCGAGCTGATGACCGAGAGCGCGGCGATCCTGCTCTGGCTCGGCGACCGCCATCCCGAGGCCGGCCTCTGCCCCGCGCCCGGCGATGCGCTGCGCGCGCAGTACCTGCGCTGGATGGTCTACCTGCCGGCCGCGATCTATTCGATGTTCTGGGTGCGCGACGATCCCGCGCGCCTGGTGCCCGACAAGGCGGCGCAGCCCGCGATGCTCGAGCGCTCGGCCGAGCGCGTGGCCCATTGCTGGCGGCTGATGGACACGCAGATCGCCGCGCCCTCGCCCTATCTGCTCGGCGAGCGCATCGGCATGCTCGACCTCTACGTGACCGTGATGTCGCGCTGGACGCCGTGCCGCGAGCGCTTCTACCGCGAGGCGCCGCGCATGGCCGAGGTGGTGAAGCGCGTCGATGCCGAACCGCGGCTGGCCGCGTTCTGGGCCGAGCGCTTTCCGTTCACGCCGGGCTGGGAACGCGGCGAGTGACGCACGTCGATCCGCGGCTTCCGATAATCGCGCCATGACCCGCAAAGAAGCCACCACCGACTACCCGATGACGATCTACCACAAGCCCAACTGCAGCACTTCGCGCAACGTGCTGTCGTTGATCCGCGAAAGCGGCGTGGAGCCCGAGATCGTCGAGTACCTGAAGACGCCGCCGTCGAAGAAGAAGCTGCGCGAGCTCGCCGACGCGATGGGCCTGAAGGCGCGCGAACTGCTGCGCACCAAGGAAGAACCGTACGCCGCGCTGAAGCTCGACGACCCGACGTGGAGCGACGACCAGATCCTCGGCTTCATCGTCGAGCACCCGATCCTGCTGCAGCGCCCGATCGTGGTGTCGCCGCGTGGCACGCTGATGTGCCGGCCCTGGGAACGGGTGCGCGAGATCCTGCCTGCGGCCTAAGGGCTGTCCGATTCGCGCAGTGTCCAGCCGTTGCCGCTGGACGCCAGGCGATGGGTCGGCGCAAGCGCGTCGAGGAAGCGCGCATCGTGCGAGGCCACGACGAGCACGCCCGGGAAGCCCTTGAGCGCCTGCTCGAGCGCGAGCACCGAGGCGATGTCGAGATGGTTCGTGGGCTCGTCGAGCAACAGCATCTGGGCCGGTTCGCCGCGCCACAGCGCGCAGGCCAGCGCGGCCTTGAGCCGTTCGCCGCCGCTCAGTTGCGCGAGCGGCCTCAGCACCTCGCTCGCACCGAGCCCCAGCAGCGCGAGCCGGGTGCGCAGCTCGCCTTCGGACAGCGGCGAATGCAGCGCATCGAGCTGCCGCAGCAACGACCGGTCGAGCGGCATCGCGGCGCCGCCGTCCTGATCGAGCCATGCCGAGCGCAGCGGAGCCTCGCAACGCCCGGCGATCGGCGCCTGCCGTCCCGCGAGCATGCGCAGCAGGCTGGTCTTGCCGCAGCCGTTGGGGCCGCCGATGCCGATGCGCACGGGGCCCTGCAGGCACAGGTCCAGCGGCTTCGCGCCGGCTGGCTGCGCGGGCACCGCCCCCTCGAGCCACAGCACGCGGCGCCCCGCGGGAACCACCGAGTCCGGCAATGCAAGCGCAATCGCCGACGGCGGTGCCACGCCGGCGGCCGCCTCGCGCACCGCGACATCAAGCGCCGCGCGGCTCTCGCGCTGGCGCTCGTGCTCGCGGCCCGCGTGGGCCTCGGCATTGCCCTTGAGACGGCCCAGGTGGAGACCGCCTAGATTGGCATCGCGCGCCCAGGCCGCGCCGCGTGCGCTGCGCCGCTGCTGCGCGTCGTGCTGCCGGCGCAGTTCGCGCAAGGCGGCGTCGCGCTCGTTGCGCGCATGCGCGAGCCGGGCCTGCGCGGCATCGGCCTCGCGCTCGCGCCAGGCGCTGTAGGCCTGCCAGCCGCCGGTGCAGCCGCGCAGGCCGCCGGCCGGCGTGATCTCGACGATGCGGTCCATGCCCTCGAGCAGTTCGCGGTCGTGGCTCGCGACCACCACCACGCCGCGCCAGGCCGCGAGCCGCTCGCGCAGCCAGCGCCGCGCATCGGCATCGAGAGGGTTGCTGGGCTCGTCGAGCAGCAGTGCGTCGGCGCCCGAGAGAAAGGCGCCGGCCAGCGCGACGCGGGTGCGCTCGCCGCCGCTCAGGCTGTCGGCGCGGCGGTCGATGGCGAAGGGCAGGCCCGCGTCGGCGAGCGCGGCCGCGAAGCGCGCGGGCAGGTCCCAGCAGCCCTCGGCGTCATCGAAATCGGCGGGCGTGCCGTGGCCGGCCTCGATGCGCGCGAGCGCGGCGAAAGGCCGTGCGAGACCCGCGAGCGCGGCCAGGTCCACATCCGGCGCGGCGCCGGCGTTCTGCGCCACGTGCACGCAGCGCGACGGCCGCACGATCGCGCCAGCGGTGGGTTCGCGCCGGCCCGCGAGCAGGTCGAGCAGCATCGACTTGCCGGCGCCATTGCGTCCGACCAGCCCGATGCGCCCGGGCTGGAAGGTCTCGTGGAGATCGTCGAACAGCAGGGTCCCGCCCGGCAGCGCGAGGCTGGCGTGGCGCAGCTCGAAGCCGGCGGTGGCGGAAAGAGAAAAGGAAGCGTCCGGCCCTGAACCCGGGCGCGGTGCGTGCGTGCGATGAGCCATGCGGCCCTCCGATGAATCGTTGGCAAGGCGATGCACGGTGGTCATGCATCGCGGCGATCAAGGAAGGCTCAAAGGCGCATTTCGGGGGGACGCTCCGGAAAAAACGAAAGGGCCGTGAAAGGCCCCGGGCCGGTTTGGAGGCAGTCCTCCCGTGAAGGTTCCGCGACTTTTCTTCAGCGCCGCAGCAGCACCGGCAACGCCGAGGCCAGCATCGCCACGCCCGAGGCCGTCAGCAGGCTCAGCACGATCTTGCGGAAGGTGGCCTCGCTGATGCCGATGTACAGCCGCGCGCCGAGCCGCACCGGCACGAACACGGCCATCGCGACCAGGCCCAGCAGCGGGATCGTCGACACGGCGACGCCGCCGCGCGCCACGTGCAGCGAGAAGGCCACCACCAGCATCGTGAGGTTGAAGTTCTGGATCACCGCGCGCTGGGTGTCGCGCTCGAAGCCGCGCAGGGTGCACCACAGCGTGGGCACCACGCCCGAGAAGCCGCCGATGCCGGCCATCGCGCCGCCGATGGCACCGGCCACGCCGTCGGCCACCCGGCCGCCGAAGCGCACGCGCGGCAGCCGCTGCGACATCAGCATCGCGGGGCACCACAGCACCAGCACCGCGCCAAGGCAGACCTTGAACAGCTCGACGTCGAGGTGCGGCAGCAGCCAGACGCCGAAGGGAATGCCCGCGAGGCCGCCGGCGACGAAGGGCCACAACAGGTGCCGATCGAAGCGGCGGCGCACGCTGAAGGCGGTGATCAGCTGCCCGGTCATGCCACCGAACAGCGCGAGGATGGCCGCGAGCTGCGGGTCGAGGGTCCAGGCCCAGACCGACATCGCCACCATGCTGAACGCAAAGCCCGAGAGGCCCTGCACGAATCCCGCCAGCACCGCGCCGACGATCACAGAGAGATACAAGGCCTGCATGCGGCCGATGATATCGGCCGCCCCCTGCGAGCGAAGGGACTCAGGCCGAGGCCGGCACCAGCGCCGTGCGGCGCACGCGCGTCACGTTGAAGGCGCTCGCGATCAGCACGCCCTGCACCAGCGCCAGGCCCACGATCACGGCCACGTACTGGCCATGGTCCATGAGGCGGCCGAAGATCAGCGGCGCCACGGCCTGCCCGATGTCGAGGCCGGCGTAGACCACGCCGTAGACGCGGCCGGTGGCATTGGGCGGCGTCGAGCGCTTGACCAGCAGGTCGCGCGAGGGACCGGCCACGCCCGAGACGAAGCCCATGGCGCCGAACAGCACCGGCACCACCAGCGGCGGGAAGTCGGCGAAGGCCAGCACCAAGGCCAGCGCGGCGGCGATGCCGAAGCCCAGGCCCACGATGCGCTCGCAGCGCGAGGGATCGGAGGCCAGGAAGCCGCCCGCCACCATGCCGGCCGAGCTCGCCACCATGTAGACCGTGAGGCACACCGCCACGACGCCGACCGGCACCGCGTGCAGGTGGCCGGCCGCGACCGGCGCGAAGGTCTGGACCACGCTGATCACCGCCGCATAGAAGAAGAAGAAACCGAAGCACATCCACACGGCCGGGATGCGCAGGAAGTCGAACTGCCCGCCCGTCGCGGCCTCGCCCTGGCCGGTGGCCTTGTGCACGGCCTGCACGTCGAGGTCGAGCACGCGGCGGTAGACCCACAGCACCAGCAGCACCACGATCGCGAGCACGCCGGCCGAAGCCAGCGCCACGCGCCACGAGGTGGCGATGGCGATCGGCACCACGAAGGCCGGCGCCAGTGCCCAGCCCAGGCTGCCGGTGATGCCGTGCACGCTGTAGGCATGGCCCAGGCGCGTGGGCGCGACCTTGCGGTTGAACAGCGTGTAGTCGACCGGGTGGAACACGCCGTTGCCGATGCCGCCAACCACGGCGCACAGCAGCAGCATCCAGTAGCTCTGCGCTGCCGCGTAGCCGAAGGCGGCCAGGCCCAGCGCGCCCAGGCCCACGAACAGCACCGGCCGCGGGCCCAGCTTGTCGACGATGAAGCCCGAGGCGGCCTGCACGATGCACGAGACCACGAAGAACACGGTCAGCACCGCGCCCAGCTCGGTGTAGCTCACGCCGAAGGCGTCCTTGAGCCAGGGGAACAGCGGCGCCAGGATCAATTGGCTGAAGTGGCTGATCGCATGCGCCAGCCCAACCAGGCCGATCAGTTGGGCGTCCTTGCGCAGGGTGGTCGGGGCGGTGGCGTTGGGAGTGGTCGAGGCGGAGGAAGACATGGATTGCTACAAAAAACCGGGGCAAGCCCCGATGCTATGTCCGGGCCCGGCGGCAGAATGGCGATACCGCGACAACATTTGTCGAAACTATGCCAAGCGAGCCCCCCACCCCTGCGGACGGCGCCGTGCGCCCCGACAAGCCGCGCGCGGCCCCGGTGCCCGCGCCGGTCACCAGCGTGGCCTCGCTCACGCCGCACCTGTACGCGCCCGACGCGGTGCGGCCGCTGCGCGCCAAGGAACACTTCCTGAGCGCCGACACCTTCGTCGAGCTGCACCAGCATCCGTGGCCGCAGCTCACCTTCTCGACCCGCGGCGTGATCCGCCTCAACACCCAGGACGGCAGCTACATCGTGCCGCCCTCGCGCGCGGTCTGGGTGCCGGCCGACATGCCGCACAGCATCATGCTGATCGAGGACGCGGAGCTGCGCACCATCTACCTGCATGCCTGGCTGGGCCCGGCCTGGGAGAAATGCGAGGTGCTCGAGATCAGCCCGCTGCTGCGCGCGCTGATGCTGGCGCTGGACACCACGCCCGACGGCCTGCCGCCCACCGACGCGCATGCGCCGCAGCGCGAACGCATGATCGCGCCGCTGCTGGTCGACGAGCTCGAGCGCGCCACGCAGATCCGCATCGACGTGCCGCTGCCCGCCGACAAGCGGCTGCGCCAGCTCTGCGAGGCGCTGCTGCGCAACCCGGCCGACCGCGCCACCCTGGCCGAACGCGCCGCCAGCATCGGCGCCAGCGAGCGCACGGTGGCGCGCATGTTCCGCGACCAGCTCGGCATGAGCTGGCAGCAGTGGCGCCAGCAGGCGGTGATGGCGCATGCGCTGCCGCTGCTGGCACGCGGCATGGCGGTGAGCCAGGTGGCGGCGGCCAGTGGCTACGCCACCGACAGCGCCTTCTGCGCGATGTTCAAGGCCGCCACCGGGCGCTCGCCGACTTCGTTCCAGCATCGCAAGCGCGGCCCCTCGTCCGCCCACGCCTGAGGTGCTTTGCGCCGGGCGGTCACGGGGCTCTGGCAAGATCGCCGCCACCCCGCCATGAACCGACCGCTCCCCCTGCCCCTGCCCGCCGCGCCGGCCACGCCCACCTGGGGCGCCGAGATCGGGCGCCGCGTGCGCAGCCTGTTCCTGCTGAAGGCGGTCGGCACCACGGTCTTCACCTGGCTGTTCTTCATTGGCTACTTCCACCTGCTGCGCAACCCGGCCTTCCCGGTCGCGGTGATGCCGCTGACGGCGCTCGACGCGCTGGTCCCGTTCCAGCCGCACTTCCTGGGCGCCTACCTGTCGCTGTGGCTCTACGTGGGCGTGGCGCCCGGGCTGCAGCCGAACTTCCGCGAGCTGCTGGTCTACGGCCTCTGGGTCGGCGGGCTGTGCCTCACCGGGCTGGGCCTGTTCTATCTGTGGCCGACGCAGATACCTCCTCTGGCCATCGACGTTTCGGGCTATCCGGGCTTCGAGATGCTGCAGGGCGTGGACGCGGCCGGCAACGCCTGCCCCTCGATGCACGTGGCGGTGGCGATCTTCACCGCGGTGCGGCTCGAGCACGTGCTGCGCGAGGCCCGCACGCCGCTGTGGCCGCGGCTGCTGAACTGGCTGTGGTTCGCGGCCATCGCCTGGTCGACGCTGGCGGTCAAGCAGCACGTGGCGCTCGATGCACTGGCCGGCGCGCTGCTGGGCCTGGCCTTCGCGCTGCCCTCGCTGCGCTGGCGTCCGGGTTACCGAGCACGCTGATTCCCCCTTACGGCCGGCATGTCCCTGCGGTGGGAGCGGATATCATTGGCGCTCACCGACCCTAGACATACGCCGAGCGAGGAAGGGATCGATTGCAATCGATCAGCGGCTGGCAAGAGAGACCACAGGCATCGCACGATGAGTTCGCTGAAGGAATTGCAGGACCTGATCCAAGAGAAGTACGGCATCGAACCGTCGACGCTCGACCCCCATGCCTCCATGCGGGAGAAAGGCGGGCTCGATTCGCTGGCGCTGGCCGAATTCCTGTTCGCCATCGAAGACCACTTCGGCATCACCATGCCCGACGAGGACGCCAACATCGACACGCTGGCCGAACTGGCCGTGCTGGTCGACAAGGTCCGCGCCGCCAAGCCAGCGTGAACACGCCCTCGGAGGTCGCCGTCACCGGGCTGGGCGTCGTCGCCCCGCACGGCGACCATCCCGACACCCTGTTCGAAGCCCTGCTGCAGGGCCGCTCGGCCATCGCGCCGGTGTTCCCCGAACTCCCCAAGCCGGCCGCCGCCGCCACCGTCGCCTTCGACGAGAGCCGCTGGTTCACCAAGCTGCAGCTCGCGGGCGTCGACCGCGTGAGCCAGCTCGCGGTGGCCGCCGCCGATCTCGCGATGCGCGATGCCGGCATTCCCGCCCTCGCCGACAGCGGCCTCGATGCCGAGCGCGTGGGCGTCTACGGCGGCTGCGGCATGGGCGGCGCGGCCGCGCTCGAGGCCGCCTACCGCGGCAACGGCCGCGTGTCGCCGCTGACCATTCCGGCCTTCATGCCCGATGCGCCGGCGGCCCATGTGTCGATGCGCCAGGGCGTGCTGGGCCCGGTGCTCACCTACTCGGTGGCCTGCGCCTCGTCGTCGGTGGCGATCGCCGAGGCCGCCAAGGCGATCCAGCGCGGCGAGGTCGACCTGGCCATCGCGGGCGGCAGCGAAGCGCTGATCGTGCCCGGCGTGGTGCTGGCCTGGCAGGCCATGATGACGCTGGCCGGCTTCCAGCCCGGCGAGGCGGCGCGGGCGGTCCGGCCCTTCGCGGCCGACCGCAGCGGCTTCGCGCTCGGCGAGGGCGCGGCCTTCGTGGTGCTCGAGTCGGCCGAACGCGCACGCCGGCGCGGCGCGCGCATCCATGCGCTGCTCGCGGGCTGGGGCCTGAGCAGCGACGCCACCCATCTCACCAAGCCCGACGCACCCGGCCAGGCGCGCGCGCTGCGTTCGGCCCTGCGCCAGGCCGGCCTGGCACCGCGCGACGTGGGCTACTGCAACGCGCACGGCACCGCCACCCGCATCGGCGACGCGGTGGAGCGCAACGCGCTGGCCGCGGTCTGGGGCGACGATCTCGACGGCTTGCGCACCAGCTCGACCAAGGCGCTGCATGGCCACCTGCTCGGCGGCGCCGGTGCGCTCGAGGCGGTCATCACCATCCTCGCGCTGCGCGAACGCCGGCTGCCGCCCAACGTGAACGGCGGCCTGGTCGATCCCGACTGCGCGCTGAACCTGGTGGCCGCAGGCGACGCCGATGCGCCCGCGCTCGAGGCGGCGATCAGCAACTCCTTCGCCTTCGGCGGCACCAACTCCGTGCTGCTGTTCCGCCGCGCCTGAGGCCCTGTCCCGCTCAAGGGGTGGGCAGCTCGCAGATCCAGTCGACGAAGGCCGTCACCAGCGGATCGGCCGCCCGGTTCGGCGGCACGAACACGCTGTAGCCGCGGCGCGACGGCGCCTCGTGCGCGCAGGCCAGCGCCAGTTCGCCCGAGCGCAGCGCGCGCTCCACGAAATAGCGCGGCACCAGGCCCACGCCGAGGTCGGCGCGCACGGCCTCGAGCAGCATCGAGAACAGGTCGAAGCGATGGCCGGCGACGAGGTTGTCGGGCGCCTGCGTCGCGGTCGGCGCCTGCGCGAACCACTCCTCCCAGGCGCCGAGCCGCGTGCGCAGATGAAGCAGGCGCGCGTCGCGGAAATCGCCGCGCGCCATCCGGTCCCGGCCGGCCGCGCCGGGCGCGCAGACCGCCACGCAGGCCTCGGGCATCAGCGGCCGCGCCTCGGCGCCCGGCCACACGGCGTCGTCGTACTGCACGCCGACATCGAAGGGCATGTCCTCCATGTAGAGCAGCGTCGGGAACACCTGCAGGTGCAGGCTGCAGCCCGGCTGGCGCGCGGTGAAGCCCGGCAGCCGCGGCAGCAGCCAGCCCTCGGCCAGCACCGGCACCGCGCCCACGATCAGCCGCAGGCCGTCGGTGCGCCGCGCCATGGCCTCGAGCGTGTGGTCCTGCAGCCGCAGCAGGTCGCCCGCGATCTGGCCGTGGTAGCGGCGGCCGGCCTCGGTCAGCGTGGTGCCGCGCGCGGAACGCTGCACCAGCCGCACGCCGATCTGGGTCTCGAGCAGCCGCAGCTGCTGGCTCACGGCGCTGTGCGTGAGGCACAGCTCCTCGGCGGCGCGGCTCACGCCGTGGTGGCGCGCGACCGCGTCGAAGACCAGCAACGCGCGCGTGCTCGGGATGTGGCGTTTCATCGTCATCGTTAGAAAAACTGACAGCGAAGAAGATTAAACCCGAGCGCGATGCTCATCCCCCGATAAGAATCGCCGGCGGCCCGTCGTCACGAATCGATGACACGACGGTTTTTCTTTCAACCCCAGACTTCCATCGCCCGGACCCCCCGCATGCCCCGCTCGTCGTTTCGCCTCGCTCCCATCGCCCTCGCCCTTCTCTGCGCCGCCGGCGCGGCCTTCGCCCAGGGCGGCGCCATCGCCAACCCGCCGCAGGTGCGGCCCGAGGTCGACAAGGCCTACACGCAGCTGATGGCCGCGCCCGCGGTCCAGAAGCTGCTCGAGGCGGTCAAGGCCGACCACGAGCGCTCGGTCGAGGACCTGAAGCTGCTGACCGAGATCGAGGCGCCGCCCTTCAAGGAACAGAAGCGCGCCGAGGCCTTCCTCGCACGCATGAAGGCGCTGGGCCTGGCGGACGCGAAGATCGACGCCGAGGGCAACGTGGTCGGGCTGCGCAAGGGCACCGGCAACGGCCCGAAGCTGCTGGTCTCGGCCCACCTCGACACCGTGTTCCCCGCCGGCACCGACGTGAAGGTCAAGGAACGCGACGGCAAGCTCTACGCCCCGGGGATCTCCGACGACACGCGCGGCCTGTCGGTGCTGCTGTCCTGGCTCAAGGTGCTCAACGACAACAAGGTCCAGACCCAGGGCGACCTGCTGTTCGTCGGCAACGTCGGCGAGGAGGAACTGGGCAACCTGCGCGGCATGAAGGCGATCTTCCGCGACCACCTCGACATCGACGGCATGGTCGGCCTCGAGCCGGCGGCCGACGGCACGGTGCTGATCCTCGGCACCGGCAGCCACCGCTACGAGGTCAGCTTCAAGGGCCCGGGCGGCCACAGCTACGGCGCCTTCGGCCAGGTACCCAGCGCGATCCACGGCATGGGCCGCGCCATCGCCAAGATCGCCGAGGTGCGCACGCCCAGCTTCCCCAAGACCACCTTCACGGTCGGCACGGTCGGCGGCGGCACCTCGGTCAACACCATCGCGCCCGACGCGCGCATGGCGATCGACATCCGCTCCGACGACATGGGCTCGCTGCTCGAAGCAGAGAAGAAGATCCTCGCCACGCTCGACGAAGCGGTGGCCGAGGAGAACAAGCGCTGGAACGTGAACACGCTGAGCGTGAGCACCAAGCTGATCGGCGACCGTCCGGGCGGCCGCACGCCGCCCGATTCGGTGATCGTCGAGGCCGCCACGCGCGCCAACGCGGCCTTCGGCCACAAGACGCTGCTGACCGGCGCCAGCACCGACGCCAACGTGCCGATGGCGCTGGGCATCCCCGCGATCATCGTCGGCGGCGGCGGCAAGACCGGCGGCTTCCACGCGCTCAGCGAATGGATCGACGTGACCGACGGCTGGAAGGGCGCGCAGAACTCGCTGGTGACGGTGCTCGGCCTGGTCGGCGTGGCGGGCGTGAGCGAGCCGCTGCTGCCGAAGCGGCCCGCGCGCACGCGCTGAAAGGGACCGATCGGCGACCTCCTCGCGCCACCGCGGCGGCGTATGCTGTGCCCGCATATCCATTCGCACCAAGGAGGTCGCCATGAAGTTCCGTTCCCCCCTGATCGCGCTCGCCCTGCTCGCGGCCGGCGCCTCGGCGAACGCCGAATCGAAGCTGCTCGACCAGCTCAAGAACCAGATGGGCGGCGGCGCGGCGACCAGCGCCGGCAACAGCGGCAGCAGCGGCGCCGGCGGGCTGGCCGAGAACTTCGGCTTCTCGATGCCCGCGATCGGCAACAGCACCGTAGGCAACGCGGCCGGCGTGCTGCAGTACTGCATCAAGAACAACTACCTGGGCGGCGGCGACGCGGCCTCGGTCAAGGACAAGCTGCTGGCCAAGATCACCGGCCAGAAGCAGCAGCAGAGCGGCTTCGCGAGCGGCGCCAAGGGACTGCTCAAGGGCGGCGACGGCCAGACGCTCAACTTCAAGCTGCTGAGCTCGAAGGTCAAGGAAAAGGGCTGCGATTACGTGCTGAAGAACGCCACCAGGCTGCTCTGAGGGCGCGCCGCGCGTCGCGCCCGGGGTAAACCGCGCTGCCCGCGGCGAGGCGGCGCACTTAACATCGGGCGGTCGCGGCATTTCCGCCCTCCCCTTTCGTTTCCCCGCCGCGCCCGCCCACGCCCCGCGTGCGCGACCGCCCGCTTTCCATGACGCCGCCACCCGCCACTTCCGCTTCCTCCCCCTCCCTGCGCCAGCGCCTGGCGCGCTGGGTTCCCTGCCTGGGCTGGCCGCGCCCCTCCGCCACCCTGCTGCGCGGCGAGGCGATGGCCGGCATCACCGTCGCGCTGATGGTGATCCCGCAGGGCGTGGCCTATGCCGCGCTCGCGGGCATGCCGCTGGTCACCGGCGTCTACGCGGCGCTGTTCCCGGCGCTGATCGCCGTGATGTTCAGTTCCTCGCAGCGGCTGTCGGTCGGGCCGACCGCGCTCACCAGCCTGCTCGTGGGTGCCTCGCTCGCGCCGCTGGCGGTGGCCGGCAGCCCCGAATGGGTGGCGATGGCGGTGTGGCTCACGCTGATGTCGGGCGCGATCCAGATCGTGCTGGGCGCGGGCGGCTTCGGCTGGATGCTGAGGCTGGTGAACTCGCCGGTGCTGATCGGCTTCACGCAGGGCGCGGCGGTGCTGATCGCGATCTCGCAGCTGCCGGCGCTCCTGGGCTTCACCGGGCGCACCATCCCGCAGGTGCTCAGCGGCGACGGCCCGCTGCCCGACCTCACGGCCATCGCCTTCGGCCTCGGCGGCATCGCCGTGCTGTGGCTGGGCAAGCGCTTCGTGCCACGCTTTCCCACCACCATGGCGCTGGTGGCCGGCGCGGCCGCGCTGAGCTGGGGCATCAGCTATGCGCTGCGCGGCGGCGCGGTGGTCGGCAGCCTGCCCTCGGGCCTGCCCGATTTCTACTGGCCCGGCCTGCTGCCGGCCGGCACCTTCAGCGCGCTGGTGCTGCCGGCGCTGATGATCACGCTGGTGAGCTTCCTCGAGACTGCCTCGAGCGCCAAGGTCGACAACGCGCGCGCCGGCACGCTGTGGAACGAGAACCAGGACCTGATCGGCCAGGGCCTGGCCAAGCTGGCCTCGGGCTTCACCGGCGCCTTTCCCACCAGCTCCTCGTTCTCGCGCTCGGCGATCACGCTCTACGCCGGCGCGCAGACCGGCTGGGCCACGCTGTTCAGCGTGGTGGTGGTGGCCGGCGCGCTGCTGTGGCTGATGCCGCTGCTCTACCACGTGCCGCAGGCGGTGCTGGCCTCGGTGGTGGTGACGGCCATCCTCGGGCTGGTCAAGCCCTCGAGCTTCACCGCGCTGTGGCGCATCTCGCGGCTCGAGGCCGGCATCGCCATCGGCACCTTCGTGCTCACCATCGCGACCGCACCCAGCATCTACTGGGGCGTGCTCGGCGGCCTGCTCGCGAGCCTGGCGAACTACATGTACCGCCACCTGCATCCGCGCATCATCGAGGTCGGCCTGCATCCCGACGGCAGCCTGCGCGACCGCCACCTGTGGAAGCTGCCGCCGCTGGCGCCGCACCTGCATGCGCTGCGCATGGACGCCGAGCTCGACTTCGCCTCGGCCTCCACGCTCGAGCGCGCGCTCACGGTGGCGCTGGCCGACCGGCCCGACCTCACCGACGTGTGCCTGTTCGCCCAGCCGATCAACCGCATCGACATCACGGGCGCCGAGGTGTTCGGCTCGATCCGCCGCATGCTCGAGTCGCGCGGCGTGCGGCTGCACCTGAGCGGCCTCAAGCTGCCCGCGATGCAGGTGCTGGAACGCGCCGGCCTGCTGGCGCCGGGGCCGCTCTTGTTCAGCTACCGCACCGACGGCGAGGCGCTGGCGGCGCTGGTGCCGCGCATCGAGGTGCCGGTGCCGGCCGAGGCCGAGGCCCGGGTCGCGCACTGAGCGAGCGCCCATGAAGACCACGATCGAGGAACTGCTGGCCTTCCGCACCGTGGTCGACACCGGCTCGATCACGGCCGCGGCCGAGCAGCTCTCGCAGACGGTCTCGGGCGTGAGCCGCGCGCTGAGCCGGCTCGAGCAGAAGCTGGCCACCACGCTGCTGCGCCGCACCACCCGGCGGCTCGAGCTGACCGAGGAAGGCGCGGCCTTCCTGCAGCGCACCCGCAGCATCCTCGACGCCATCGACGAGGCCGAGGAGCAGATGGCCTCGCGCCGCGAGCAGCCCGCGGGCCGGCTTCGCGTGAATGCCGCCTCGCCCTACATGCTGCATGCGGTGGTGCCGCTGGTGGCCGAGTTCCGCCGCCGCTATCCGCAGATCGAGCTCGAGCTCGACACCGACGACCTGCCGATCGACCTGCTCGAGCGCCGCACCGACATCGCGATCCGCATCGGTCCGCTGCGCGACTCCACGCTGCATGCGCGGCCGCTGGGCACGCACCGGCTGCGCGTGCTCGCGAGCCCGGCCTACCTCGAGGCCCACGGCCGGCCGCGCAAGGTGGAGGAGCTCGCCACGCACACGCTGCTGGGCTTCACCCAGCCCGAGTCGCTCAACCGCTGGCCGCTGCGCGGCCCGCACGGCGACGAATGGCAGATCGCGCCCAGCCTCGCGGCCTCGAGCGGCGAGACCCTGCGCCAGCTCGCACTGGCCGGCGTGGGCATGGTGTGCCTGTCGGACTTCATGACCGCGGCCGACCGCGCGAGCGGCGCGCTGGTGCAGGTGCTGGCCAGGGACACGGTCGACGTGCGCCAGCCGGTCAACGCGGTCTACTACCGCAACACGCAGCTGTCGGCGCGCATCACCTCGTTTCTGGATTTCCTGGCCGAGCGGCTCGCGGACTGAGCCGCGCCGCGCGCCTGTTGCGCCTATTGCGCCTTGGCGACGAAGGGCTCGACCGCCGCCGAGCGGATCTCGTAGCCGCTCACGCCCATGTCGGCCGAGGCGTAGCGCGCCGCGCGCAGGGTGCCGCGCACGTGCACCGTGTCCATCGCATGCAGGCCCTTCACCGTCTCGTGGGCGATCACGCGCACGATCTGGTTGGCCGGCGGCGGCGGCGTGTGGATGCAGGCGCCGAAGTACGGCACCAGCAGGAACTCGCGAATGCCGTCGGGCGAGGCGTCCAGCGGCACCACGAAGCCGGTCAGGCGGCCGTCGACGCCGTCGAGCGCCACGTTCACCGGCGCGTTGTCCCAGACCGCGCGCATCTCGTCGAGCATCTGGATCGCGCGCGGGTCGTTGTCGCGCAGCGATTCGAGGGCTGATGTTGCGGTAGCGCTGGGTCGGGTCCCAGCTCTTGGGGGATCAGTTCCTCCCACTTGAGCTCGGGCGCCACGCCGGCCGCCGCGCTGGCCGGCGCGGCACGCTCGGGTCCGCATCCGGCCAGCAGCCCCGCGGCCAGCGCCAGCGCGAGGGCGACGGCCCGCGCGGGCCGCCAGTGCATGGGAAAGCGGTCATGGGCTCGATTGTGCAAGCAGCGCCATGACGCAGGTTTAAGCAGGACTTAACCGGCCCTCCCCAAAACCGGCCGAACACGACAGAATCGCGCGCACCACGAAACATGAGGAGCAGCACATGGCGGCAACGGTCTGGCTGGGGTTGACTTCGTTGGGGATCGTCCATACGGCGATCAGCCTGGTGGCGCTGGCGGCCGGGGCGCTGGCCCTGATCCGCCACAAGGAGATCTCCTGGCGCACCGGGCTCGGCCGGCTCTACGTCTGGACCACGGTGCTGACCTGCCTCACGGGCTTCGGCATCTTCCAGCATGGCGGCTTCGGCCGGCCGCACGTGCTGGGCATCGTGACCCTGCTGGCGCTGGCCATCGGCTTCCAGGCCGGGCGCGGACGGCTGTTCGGGCGCTTCGCGCGCCATGCCGAGCTGGCGGCCTACTCGGCCACCTTCATGTTCCACTGGATTCCGACCTTCACCGAGACGCTGACGCGGCTGCCGCTCGGCGCGCCGCTGCTGGCGAGCCCCGATGCGCCCGAACTCAAGGCGATCACCGGCGTGCTGCTGGTGCTCTATGCGGTGGGCCTGACCCTGCAGATCCGGCGGCTGCGCGGCGGCACGGCGCCGCTCAGTCCCCCCGGACCGGTCCGCGCAGGCTCTTGACCTGCGAGCGCTGGCTCTTGCCTTCGAGCCGGCGCTGCTTCGAACCGTAGGTGGGCTTGGTGGCGCGCCGCGCGCGCGGCACCGTCGCCACGCTGTCGACAACTGCCTGCAGGCGCGCGATGGCATCGGCGCGGTTCATCTCCTGGCTGCGGTGCTGCTGGGCCTTGAGCACCAGCACGCCCTCCTGCGTGATGCGGCTGTCGCGCAGCGCGAGCAGCCGTTCCTTCAGGTCCTCGGGCAGCGAGCTCGCGCGGATGTCGTAGCGCAGATGGACCGCGCTCGAGACCTTGTTGACGTTCTGCCCGCCCGCGCCCTGGGCACGGATCGCGCTGAAATCGATCTCGGATTCGTCGACGAGGATGGGGGGATGGCGCTGCACGGGCTGCATTGTGCGCGGTGCGGCGAAGCGGGAAGCAAGGCAGAGCGGTGTGGTGAGAGGCATGTCGCGTCGGGCAGACCACCCCGCCCGACGCGCTGCACACACCCGGAGTCCTCTCCTCGATCACTCGCTCCTCCTCTCCGGGCAGGCAGAAGATTAGCGAGGGCATGGCGTCGGGTCCTCCTCCTTGTGGAGGATGCCGCCACACCCCGGCTTCTGTTCCTCGCCCCGCGATCAGACGCGCTCGAACACCGCGGCGATGCCTTGCCCGCCGCCGATGCACATCGTGACCAGCGCATAGCGGCCCTGCACGCGGTGCAGCTCGGCGATCGCCTTCACCGCGATGATCGCGCCCGTGGCGCCCACCGGGTGGCCCAGCGAGATGCCCGAACCGTTGGGATTGACCTTGGCCGGGTCGAAGCCCAGCTCCTGGATCACCGCGCAGGCCTGGGCCGCGAAGGCCTCGTTCGACTCGATGACGTCGAAGTCGCTCACCTTGAGGCCGGTGCGCTCGAGCACCTTGCGCGTGGCCGGCACCGGGCCGATGCCCATGTAGGCCGGCTCCACGCCCGCGTGCGCATAGCCCACGAGCCGCGCGAGCGGCTTCAGGCCCTCGGCCTTGGCGCGCGCGCCCTCGGCCAGCACCAGCGCGGCGGCGCCGTCGTTGATGCCCGAGGCATTGCCGGCCGTGACCAGGCCGTCCTTCTTGAAGGCCGGCTTCATCTTGGCGAGCGTCTCGACCGTGGTGTCGGCGCGCACGTGCTCGTCGGTGTCGAACAGCACCACGCCCTTGCGCGTCCTGACCTCGACCGGAACGATCTGCTCCTTGAAGCGGCCCGCGGCGATGGCGGCCGCGGCACGCTGCTGGCTGGACACGGCCAGCGCATCCTGCTGCTCGCGCGTGATGCCGTAGCGCGCGGCCACGTTCTCGGCCGTGATGCCCATGTGGATCTTCTCCCACGGGTCGTGGAGGATGCCGAGCATGTAGTCGAGCAGCTGCACGTCGCCCATGCGCGCGCCGTAGCGCGCGGCGGTGTCGAAGTACGGGCCGCGGCTCATCGATTCGGAGCCGCCGCCGATCGCGATGTCGCAGTCGCCGAGCGCGATCGCCTGCGCCGCCGAGACGATGGCCTGCAGGCCCGAGCCGCAGAGGCGGTTGACGTTGAAGGCCGGCGTCTCGATCGGGCAGCCGGCATCGATGGCGGCGACGCGGCTGAGATAGGCGTCCTTGGTGTCGGTGGGAATCACGTTGCCCATCACCACGTGGCCGATGGCCGCGGGCGCGACGCCGCTGCGCTCGATCGCGGCCTTGACCGCGGTGGTGGCCAGCTGGGTGTTGGGCACGTCCTTCAGCGAACCGCCGAAGGTGCCGATGGCCGTGCGGGCGCTGCCGACGACGAAGATCTCGCGAGAGGTCATGAACTGCTCCTGGATGAAATGAACGAGAAAAGGGAAAAAGGGATCAGCGGCCTTCGAAGCGCGCCGGCTTCTTGGCGAAGAAGGCGTCGACGCCGCTGCGGAAATCCTGGCTCGCGGCGCAGACCTGGAAGGCCGCCGACTCGGCGGCGAGCTGCGCCGGCAGCTCACGCTCGAAGCTGCCGCGCATCAGCCGCCGCAACTGGCCCAGCGCCACCGTCGGCCCGTTGGCCAGGCGCTGCGCCAGCGCCATCGCCTCGCCGGCCAGCGCATCGGCCGGCAGCACGCGGTTGATGAGGCCGATGCGCTCGGCCTCGGCCGCTTCGAGCATGTCGCCGAGCATCGCGATCTCGAGCGCGCGGCGCAGCCCGACCCAGCGCGGCAGCGCCCACGAGGCGCCGACATCGCAGCTCGCGCCGATGTTGACGTAGGCCAGGTTGAAGCGCGTGCCCTCGGCCGCGAGCACGAAGTCGGCCTGCAGCATCAGGCTCAGGCCCGCGCCGGCCGCCACGCCGTGCACCTGCGCGACCACCGGGGCGTCGATGGTGGCGAGCACTTCCAGCGCCTCGTGCAGCGGGCCGATCAGCGCGGCCGCGCCGCCCTGCGGATCGGCGCTCAGCAGCGCGAGGTCGCCACCGGCCATGAAGCCCTTGCCGGCGCCACTCAGCAGCACCGCGCGCATCGAGCGGTCGGCCGCGATGGCGCGCACCGCCGCGAGGAAGGCCTGCGCCATCGGTACGTCGATGGCATTGAGTGCCGCGGGGCGGTTGAAGCGCAGCGTGGCGACCGCGCCTTCGCGGCCGATCTCGAGCGGGGTGTCGGGGGTGGTGGTGTCGGTCATCGTTGTCGGCTCCATGGCATGGGAAGTTCAGGCGGCGGTCGCGCGCGGCTTGCGCCGCGCCGGTGCCACGGGCACCTGCTGCAGCACGCCGTTGAGCAAGAGCGCGATCGCCTGGTCGGCGATCTGCTCGGGCGTGAGGTCGCCGTCGCGCCGGTACCAGCGGCCGATCCAGCTCAGCGCGCCGGCCAGCATGAAGGCGGCCATCTTCGAGTCGCAGGGCGCGATCGAGCCCTCGGCGATGCCCTCGTCGATCAGGCGGCGGAACTCATGGTCGATGCCGGCCTTGAGGCGGCGCAGCTCCTTCTTGAGCGGCTCGGGCAGCGGGTCCTCGCCGATGCGGATCACGCACTTGCCGAACTCCTCGCAGACGATGGCCGAGTAGCTGCGCATGCAGGCCATGAGCTGGTCGAGCGCGCGGCCGCCGTTGCGGCGCACCTCGTCGATGCCCTCCTGCATCATGCCCAGCGCGGCACGCACGCACTCGAGCAGGATGTCGTCCTTGCTCTTCACGTAGTAGTAGAGCGTGGGCTTGGTCACGTGCAGCCGCTCGGCGATGTCGTCGAGCGAGGTGGCGTGGAAGCCGCGCTCGTTGAACAGCTGCGCCGCCGTCTGCAGTACGGCCTGGCGCTTGAGTTCGCGCTGCATCGCGCGCTGGGCCGAGGGCACCCAGGGCGATTCGTCGGCGGCCTCGATGGCAGAGGCCTTGGCGGCGGAGGCACGGCGCTTGGTGAGGGTCATGGGGCGATCCGGGTTTGCGCGCAGGGGTAAGTCCTGATGCCGCGGCGAAGTCGCGTCTGGAAGATCGCGGACGTTACCGAGGAGTAGAAATTCTACGGGCAAGTAGCCCGCGATGCGGATGCCGGAGGAACCCTGAGGCGGCGACGCATCGCTCACTTGCTTTTTTCTCTTCTCGTCCAGAAGCCCGGACACAGGACACGATTCGACGCCATGCACGCCGACACCGAGCGCCCGCGCGCCACCTCGCCCGCCGACGGAAGCGCCGCCGCGCCCGTGCTGCGCGTGGAGGCGCTCACCTTGGCTTTCGGCGGCGTGAAGGCTCTCAGCGGCGTGGGCTTCGACGTGCAGCCCGGCTCGATCACCGCGGTGATCGGCCCCAACGGCGCGGGCAAGACCTCGCTGTTCAACACGGTCTCGGGCTTCTACCGGCCGACTGCCGGCCGCGTGGTCTTCGAGGGCGCGGACATCACGCGGCTGCCGGCGCCCAGGCGCGCCGCGCTCGGGCTGGCGCGCAGCTTCCAGAACATCGCGCTGTTTCGCGGCATGACGGTGCTCGACAACATCAAGCTCGGCCGTCACGTGCACCTGAAGGCCAACGTGTTCGACGCGCTGTTCTACCTGGGCCGCGCGCGCCGCGAGGAGGCCGAGCTGCGCCGCGACATCGAGGAGCGGATCATCGACTTCCTCGAGATCGACCACATCCGCCATGCCAGCGTGGCCGCCCTGCCCTACGGTTTGCAAAAGCGCGTGGAGATGGCGCGCGCGCTCGCAATGCGGCCCAAGGTGCTGATGCTCGACGAACCGGTGGCCGGCATGAACCGCGAGGAGACCGAGGACATGGCGCGCTTCATCCTCGACGTGCGGCGCGAATGGGGCATCACGGTGCTGATGGTGGAGCACGACATGGGGATGGTGATGGACCTGTCGGACCACGTGGTGGTGCTCAACTTCGGCCAGGTGATCGCGCAGGGCACGCCGGCGCAGGTGCAGGCCGATCCCGAGGTGGTGCGTGCCTACCTGGGCGCGGGCGACGTGGGCGAGCTGCGGCGCAGGCTGCGCGGCCAGGCGGCGGCCACCGCGGCAACGGCAACGGCGGTGGCGTGATGGATTGGGCCTACCTGTTCGAGATCGCGCTGACCGGCCTGGCCGGCGGCGGGCTCTATGCGCTGGCTGCGCTGGCCTTCGTGCTGGTCTACAAGGCGACGCGGGTGGTCAACATCGCGATCGGCGAGATGCTGATGATCGGCGCCTACCTGTTCTTCGCCTTCGCCGCGACCTTCTCGCTGCCGATCTGGCTCGCGGTGCTGGGCTCGGTGCTGGGCACGGGCCTGCTGGGCGCGGTGATCGAGCGCACGATGATCCGCCCGCTGCTGGGCGAGCCGCCGATCTCGGCCTTCATGGTGACGGTGGGCCTGGCCTCGGTGCTGGTGGGCCTGGTCGAGATCGTCTGGACCGCCGACCAGCGCCGGCTGCCCGAGTTCATGCCGAGCGCGCCGGTGATGGTGGGCGAAGCTTTCCTCGCGCCCAAGGTGGCCTACGGCGCGCTCGCGGCGCTGGTGCTGATCGTGCTGGTGCTGCTGCTGTTCCGCTTCTGGCGCGGCGGCGTGGCCTTGCGTGCCACGGCGTCGGACCAGGGCGCGGCCTACATGATGGGCATCAACGTGCCGCGCGTGTTCTCGCTGGCCTGGGTGGCCTCGGCCATGATCGCGGCGGTCGCGGGCATCGTGGTCGGCGCGATCGGCGGCATCTCCTCGTCGATGGGGATCTTCGGTCTCTCGGTGCTGGTGGTGGTGATCGTGGGCGGGCTGGACAGCGTGCTCGGCGCGCTGGTGGGCGGTCTCTTCATCGGGCTGGCGGAGGCGCTGGCCGGGTCCTACCTCGGCGGCGAATACAAGCTGCTCGCGACCTTCGTGGTGCTGGTGATCGTGCTGATGATCCGGCCTTACGGGCTGTTCGGTACGCATGAGATCGAGAGGCTCTGACGATGGTCTTCTCTTTCTCGTTACGTACGGGGCGGGCTCACGCCGGCGGGGTACTCCCCTCCGCGAATGTCCCCCGCCCTTCGGGCTCCTCCTTTATTTCGCTGCGGGGAGTACCCCACCGGCGCGCGCCTGACGCGCCGCACTCGATCGGCCGGCACCACCGCTGCGCCTCCGTGCACAGGGCAGTGGGTGCTTCCCGCAGCGAAATAAAGGAGGAGCCGAAGGCGGGGGACATTCGCGGAGGGAAGTACCCGCTGTCCTGTGCACGCGCCCCGGCGCCTCCTCGCACCGCTTCAAGACAGGCACGCAGATGCGCATAGGCACCCTCAAGCAAAGCTACATCGCCGACGCCGCGCTGTTCGACTCCCGCACCCAGAAGACCTGGTTGTGGGTCGGCGCCGCGCTGCTCGTGCTGTTCCCCTTCATGGCCAGCGACTACTGGCTCTACCTCGCCTGCCTCGTCGCCATCAACGTCGCGAGCGCCACCGGCCTCAACATCCTCACCGGCTACACCGGCCTCGTGAGCATGGGCCAGGCCGCGTTCATGGGCCTCGGTGCGTACACCGTCGCCATCCTGCAGATTCGATACGGCACGCCCTTCCTGTTCAACCTCTTCGCGGGCGGCGTCGTGGCCATGGTGGGGGGTCTCGTCGTCGGCATTCCCTCGCTGCGGGTCAAGGGTTTGTACCTCGCCATCGCCACCATCGCGGCCTCGTTCATCACCCACTTCCTGTTCGCCAACCTCAAGCTCACCGGCGGTACCACCGGCCTGTCGCTGCCGCCCGCGCAGCTCTTCGGCATCGCGCTCGACACCTCGTTCCGCTTGTACTGGCTGATCCTGCCGATCACCGTGCTGATGCTGCTGGGCGCGGCCAACCTGTTTCGCACCCGCGTGGGCCGCGCCTTCATCGCCATCCGCGATCGCGACATCTCGGCCGAAGTGTTGGGCATTCCACTGCTGCGCTACAAGCTGCTCTCGTTCGGCCTCTCGTCGTTCTATGCCGGCGTGGCCGGCGGCCTCTGGGCCTACTTCTTCCGCGTCGTCACGCCCGAGAGCTTTCCGCTGCTGATGTCCATCTTCTTCCTCGCCGCCATCATCGTCGGCGGCATGGGGCTCGATCCTCGGCGGCATCCTCGGCGCAGTCTTCATGACCATGGTGCCCGAGCTGCTCAAGCTGGTGTTCGACCTGCTGCCGGGCGGCCACGAGATGACCGTCTTCCTGTCGCCGGTGCGCACGGTCGTCTTCGGCCTGCTGATCGTCGGCTTCCTGGTGTTCGAGCCGCACGGGCTCGCCGAAGTGTGGCGGCGCATCCGCCGTTTCTTTCATCTGTGGCCTTTCAAGAACTGACAAGGAGACGAAGCATGGCATCCGACAAGAAGACCCCCGTCCTGCGCCGCCGCGAACTCATCGTGGCCGCCGGCGCCGCGCTCGCTGCACCGCTCAGCGTGCATGCCCAGGCGGGCGAGGACATCGTCATCGGCGGCTCGATCCCGATGACCGGCGTGTTCGCCTTCGCGGGCATCGGCATCAATGCCGGCATCGCCGACTACGTGAAGATCGTCAACGACGGCGGCGGCATCAAGGGCCGCAAGCTGCGTTACGTGCCCGAGGACACCGGCTACAAGGTCGACGTCTCGGTCGCCACCTACAAGAAAATCACCAGCCAGAACAAGGTCAACCTGTACTACGGCGATTCGACCGGCTTCTCGAAGACCATCAACCCCGAGCTCGACCGCAGCGGCCAGATCCTCATGGCCGGCGCCTCGTTCGCCACCGAGCTCAACGACCCGGCCAAGTACCCGAACCAGTTCCTGGTCGGCCCCGACTACACCGAGATGATCGGCATCCTGCTGCGCCACATCGCCAAGGAGAAGCCCGGCGCGAAGGTGGCCTTCGTCTATTCCGACTCCGAGTTCGGCCGCGACCCCATCGAGTCGAGCGAGGCCGCCGCCAAGAAGCTGGGCCTCACGGTGCCCGTCAAGATCATGACGCCCGCCGGCAGCGTCGACGTCTCGACTGAGGTCATCAAGCTGCGCCGCGCCGCGCCCGACTACACCATCTTCCACGGCTACGTGCTCGCGCCCATTCCCGAGTTCGTGCAGCAGGGCAAGCAGATGGGCATGACCACCAAGTGGATGGGCACCTTCTGGACCATGGACAGCTCCACCGTCATGAAGATGGGCGAGGCCGGCGATGGCTTCATGGGTGTCATGCCCTACCGCTACTACTACGACACCTCGGCCAAGGCGCCGATGCTCGAGAAGATCCGTGCCCTGCGCCCCGAGTACCAGAGCACCGCCTACACCCAGGGCTTCCTCACCGCCATGCTGTTCACCGAGGCCGCCAAGCGCACCCTCGATGCCGGCAAGCCGCTCGACGGCAAGAACCTCAAGGCCGCGCTCAACAGCATCAAGGACTTCGACACCGGCGGCCTGATCGGCGTGCCGATCACCATCAAGGGCAACTCCATTCCGGTGGGCCGCGTCTACCGCGCCGACATGAAGGCGCAGAAGATGGTGGCGGCATCCGACTGGATCTCGCTCGACAAGTGAGCGGACGGCGGCGATGAACACCGGCGGCGGCGGCCCGATCCTCGAGGTCAACAACATCGAGGTGGTCTACAACAAGGTCGTGCAGGTGCTGCGCGGCCTGTCGCTGGCCGTGCCGCGCGGGCAGATCGTGGCGCTGCTGGGCAGCAACGGCGCCGGCAAGTCGACCACGCTCAAGGCCATCTCGGGCCTGCTGCCGCTCGAGGACGGCGAACTCGAGGCCGGACGCATCGCCTTCGACGGCCAGCCCACCGAGCGGCTCGCGCCGCAGCAGCTGGTGCGGCGCGGCCTCGCGCACGTGATGGAGGGACGGCGCGTGTTCGAGGACCTGACGGTCGAGGAGAACCTCGTGGCCGCCACCTACCGCGCGCGCCGGCCGCGGCGCGCAGGCACGCGACTTCGACGCCGTCTATGCCTACTTCCCCCCGGCTGCACGAACGGCGCCGCGGCCTCGCGGGTTACCTCTCGGGCGGCGAGCAGCAGATGCTCGCGATCGGCCGCGCGCTGGTGGCCGAGCCCCAGCTGATCCTGCTCGACGAGCCCTCGCTCGGCCTCTCGCCCAAGCTGGTGGAGGAGATCTTCGGCATCATCGCGCGCATCAACGCCGAGCGCGGCGTGTCGATGCTGCTGGTGGAGCAGAACGCCAGCCTCGCGCTGGCCGTGGCCGACAGCGGCTACATCATGGAGAACGGAAAGATCGTGATCGACGGCAGCGCCGAGCGGCTCGCGGCCGACCCCGACGTGCGCGAGTTCTACCTGGGCGTCGGCGGTGCCGGCGAATCGAGGAGCTTTCGCGAATTGAAGCACTACAAGCGGCGCAAGCGCTGGTTGTCATGACGCATCCCCTCCCCGAACGAAGCCTGCCGCAGATGCTGCGCGAACAGGCGCGCGCGCAGGGTGCGCGCATCGCGATCCGCCAGAAGGACTTCGGCATCTGGCATCCGCTGAGCTGGGCCGACTACCACCGGCGCGCGGTCCACGTCGGCCTGGGCTTCGCTGCGCTGGGCCTGGCGCGCGGCGGCCATGTGGGCGTGATCTCGGAGAACCGCGTCGAATGGGTGCTGGCGCAGATGGGCGCGGGCCTGATCGGCGCCGTGACCGTGGGCGTCTATCCCACCAGCCCGACCAACGAGGTGGCCTACGTGGTCGGCCATGCCGACATCGAGATCGTGGTCTGCGAGGACCAGGAGCAGGCCGACAAGGTGCTCGAGGCCATCGACGCGCTGCCGCGGCTGCGCCGCATCGTCGTGATCGAGACCAAGGGCCTCGCGAGCTATGGTGCCGAGGCGCGCGAGCGCCTCCTGAGCTTCGCCGAGCTCGAGGCGGCGGGTGCCGCGCTGCAGGCGCGCGAGGGCGATGCGCGCGTCGACGCCGCGCTGGCCGCGCAGTCGCTCGACGACATCGGTCTCATGATCTACACCTCGGGCTCCACCGGCGCGCCCAAGGGCGCGATGATCTCGTGGCGCAACATCCGCGGCGTGGTGCCGGGCATCGTCGAGCGCTTGCAGCTCGATGCGCGCACCACCCACCTGTCTTACCTGCCGCTGTGCCATGTGGCCGAGCAGATGCTGACCAGCTTCGTGCCGCTGTACCTGGGCTCGCAGGTCAACTTCGGCGAATCGATACGCACCGTGCAGGAGGACCTGCGCGAGGTCGCGCCCACCATGTTCCTCGGCGTGCCGCGCATCTGGGAGAAACTGCATGCCTCCATCAGCATCAAGATGCAGGACACGGGGCGGCTGCGCCAGTCGCTCTACCGCCGCGCGCTCGCCACCTGCGCGCCGCTGGCCGAGAAGCCGCGCGCGCAATGGACCGCGGGCGAGCGGCTGCGCTTCGGCCTGGCGTACTGGAGCGTGCTGCGCGCGCTGCAGAACTTCATCGGCCTGCGCAACGCGCGCGTGGCGCTGACCGGCGCCGCGCCGATCCCGCCCGACGTGGTGCGCTTCTTCCGCACGCTGGGCGTGCCGCTGGTGGAGGTCTACGGCCTCACCGAATCGACCGGCATGGTCAGCGGCCACCGACTCGACCAGGTGAAGGTGGGCACCGTGGGGCCGGCGACCGAGGGCGTGGAGCATCGCGTGGGCGACCAAGGCGAGCTGCAGATCCGCGGCGAGATGGTGTTCCGTGGCTACTACAAGAACCCCGAGGCCACGGCCGCGTCGATCCGCGACGGCTGGCTGCACACCGGCGACGTGGTGGCCGAGGAAGGCGGCCAGCTGCGCATCGTCGACAGGCTCAAGGACATCATGATCACCGCGGGCGGCAAGAACCTCACGCCCTCGGAGATCGAGAACACGATGAAGGCCAGCCCCTACGTCAAGGAATGCATCGTGATCGCCGAGGGGCGCAAGTTCGTCTCGGCACTGGTGCAGATCGACTACGAGACCGTGGGCAAATGGGCCGAGGCGCAGCGCCTGGCCTTCACCCACTTCCGTTCGCTGGTCGAGCTGCCGCGCGTGCGCGAGCTGATCGACGCCGAGCTGCAGCGCGGCAATGCGCGCCTCGCGCAGGTGGCGCAGGTGCGGCGCTTCCACCTGCTGACGAAGGAACTCGACCACGACGATGGCGAGGTCACCGCCACCATGAAGGTGCGGCGCTCGAGCATCTACAAGACCTATGCGGGAGAGATCGACGCCCTGTACGCCTGAAGGCCGCCAGAAAGGAAAAGGCCGGCTCGAGGCCGGCCTTTCGCGATCCGAAAAAGTTGCAGTCGATTACTCGCCGCGCGTGGCAGGCCGTGCCTGCACGTCCGTCACGTTGCCGCCGCTATCCCGCAGCAGCGGGCTGCGCACCGGCTCGCCACGTGCACGCGCATTGGCCACGTCGGCGGCCGAGGGTTCGGCCGGCCGGGCGGCGCTGCGGAAGCGTTCGAAACCCGAACGCGGGTTGAAGCGCATCACCCACGGCGTCACGGGTTTGCCCGTGAGACGGCCCCAGGCGTAACGCACGCCCCACACCGCGGCCAGCAGCACCACGGCAACCGCCAGGCTGGCCGCGAAGACCAGACCCAGCATCACGAGGATCACGCGAAGAATGAAGTTCATCATTCCATCTTAGGCCGAGGCTTCGGCCGCAGGTTCCCCGGTTTTTCCGGGATTTCCTGCTTTTGCGAAGCCGAACTGGCCTGGCGAGCGGATCGGGTCGGTCGTGACCTCGATCGTGTCCTTCGGCCCGAAGCTGCCGTCGAGCAGCAGCCGCGAGAGCGGATTCTCGATGCGCTGCTGGATCGCGCGCTTCAGCGGACGGGCACCGAACACCGGGTCGAAGCCGACCTTGGCGATCTCGGCCAGCGCCGCCGGCGACACCTCGAGGCCCAGGTCCATCTTCGCAAGCCGCGACTGCAGCACCTTGAGCTGGATCGCGGCGATCGCCTCGATGTTCTTCGCGTCGAGCGCATGGAACACGACCGTCTCGTCGATGCGGTTGAGGAACTCGGGGCGGAAGTAGTTCTTCAGCTCGTCCCACACCGCTTCCTTGATCTCCTCGCCCGGCTTGCCCACCATGGCCTGGATGATCGGCGAGCCGATGTTGCTGGTCATCACGATCACCGTGTTCTTGAAGTCCACGGTGCGGCCCTGGCCATCGGTCAGGCGGCCATCGTCGAGCACCTGCAGCAGCACGTTGAACACGTCCGGGTGCGCCTTCTCGACCTCGTCGAGCAGCACCACGCTGTAGGGCTTGCGGCGCACGGCTTCCGTCAAGTAGCCGCCCTCCTCGTAGCCCACGTAGCCGGGCGGCGCGCCGATCAGGCGGGCCACCGAGTGCTTCTCCATGAACTCGCTCATGTCGATGCGGATCAGGTGGTCCTCGCTGTCGAACAGGAAGCCCGCGAGCGCCTTGCAGAGCTCGGTCTTGCCCACGCCCGTGGGGCCGAGGAACAGGAACGAGCCCGTGGGACGGTTCGGATCGGACAGGCCCGAGCGCGAGCGCCGGATCGCGTTGGCGACCGCGCCGATGGCCTCGTCCTGGCCCACCACGCGCTCGTGCAGCTTGTCTTCCATCACGAGCAGCTTGTCGCGCTCGCCCTGCATCAGCTTGGCGACCGGGATGCCGGTGGCGCGCGCCACGACCTCGGCGATCTCTTCCGCGCCGACCTGGGTGCGCAGCAGCGTGGGCGCGCTCGACTTGCCCTTGCTGGCTTCGCTGGCCTCGGCTTCCTTCAGGCGCTTCTCGAGCGCCGGCAACTGGCCGTACTGCAGCTCGGCGACCTTGTTGAAGTCGCCCTTGCGCTTCCATTCCTCGATCTGGAACTTGATCTTGTCGATGTCCTCGCGCACGTGCGCGCTGCCCTGGGCCTGGGCCTTCTCGGCCTGCCAGATCTCGTCGTAGTCGGCGATCTCCTTCTGCAGCTTGGCGATCTCGTCCTCGATCAGGCCGAAGCGCTTCTGCGAAGCCTCGTCCTTCTCGCGGCGCACGGCCTCGCGCTCGATCTGCAGCTGGATCAGGCGACGGTCGAGGCGGTCCATCACCTCGGGCTTGGAGTCCATCTCGATCTTGATCTTGGCCGCGGCCTCGTCGATCAGGTCGATGGCCTTGTCGGGCAGGAAGCGGTCGGTGACGTAGCGGTCGGAGAGCTCGGCCGCGGCCACGATGGCCGGGTCGGTGATCTGCACGCCGTGGTGCACTTCGTACTTCTCCTGCAGGCCGCGCAGGATCGCGATGGTGGCCTCGACGCTGGGCTCGCCCACGAGGATCTTCTGGAAGCGGCGTTCGAGCGCGGCGTCCTTCTCGATGTACTTGCGGTATTCGTCGAGCGTGGTGGCGCCCACGCAGTGCAGCTCGCCGCGCGCGAGCGCGGGCTTGAGCATGTTGCCCGCATCCATCGCGCCTTCGGCCTTGCCGGCGCCGACCATGGTGTGGAGCTCGTCGATGAAGACGATGGTCTGGCCCTCGTCCTTCGCGAGTTCGTTGAGCACGGTCTTGAGCCGTTCCTCGAACTCGCCGCGGAACTTGGCGCCCGCGAGCAGCGCGGCCATGTCGAGCGACAGCACGCGCTTGCCCTTGAGCGAATCGGGCACTTCGCCCGCGACGATGCGCTGCGCGAGGCCCTCGACGATGGCGGTCTTGCCCACGCCGGGTTCGCCGATCAGCACGGGGTTGTTCTTGGTGCGGCGCTGCAGCACCTGGATCGCGCGGCGGATCTCCTCGTCGCGGCCGATGACCGGATCGAGCTTGCCCAGGCGCGCGCGCTCGGTCAGGTCGAGCGTGTATTTCTTGAGTGCCTCGCGCTGGCCTTCGGCATCGGCGCTGTTCACGCCCTGGCCGCCGCGCACCGCGTCGATCGCGGACTCGAGCGACTTGCGCGAGAGGCCGTTCTCCTTGGCGATCCGGCCGACGTCGCTCTTGCTGTCGGCCACGGCCAGCAGGAAGAGTTCGCCCGCGATGAACTGGTCGTTGCGCTTGAGGGCTTCCTTCTCGGTCGCCTGCAGCAGCTTGCCGAGCTCGGGACCGACCTGCACGATGTCGTGGCCCTGCACCTGGGGCAGCTTCTTGATGGCCGCCTCGGCGGCCTGTGCGAGGCCGGGCACGTTGACCCGGCGCGCTCGAGCAGCGCGCGCGGGCCATCGTCCTGGCGCAGCATCGCGGCCAGCAGGTGGGCCGGCTCGATGTAGGCGTTGTCGTTGCCGAGCGCGAGCGACTGCGCGTCGCCCAGCGCTTCCTGAAACTTGGTGGTGAGTTTGTCTTGTCGCATGGTGGTATTCCTGCATCCAAAATAGGGCTGTTCGGGCACGATTCAAGGTTGCGGACCGGGCCCGCGCGGCGGGCACGGCTATTGCACGATGCCCGCACCCTTCCGCCCGTAGGCATTTCTCTCTTCTCGAATGGAGTCGATCATGGTTTTTTCAATGCAGCGCGTCCAACCGGTGCGCCGCGCGCTCAGCGTGGGCCTCTTCGCCGCTGCCCTGGGCATGGCCGGGCTGGCGCAGGCCCAGAGCGGCACGCCGATCCGCATACTGGTCGGCTTCCCGGCCGGTGCCGGCACCGACGCGATCGCGCGCACGCTGGGCGAGAAGCTCAAGGACGAGCTCGGCGCGCCGGTGGTGGTCGAGAACCGCGCGGGCGCGGGCGGGCAGATCGCGGCGCAGGTGCTGAAGTCCTCGCCGGCCGACGGCCACACGCTGTTCCTCTCGCACGACCACACGATCTCGATCCTGCCGCAGGTGGTCAAGAACCCGGGCTTCAATCCCGCCACCGACTTCGTGCCCGTGGCCGGCTTCGCGACCTTCGCCAACGTGCTCGCGGTGTCGGGCGGCACGCCGGCCAGGAGCATCGACGAGTACGTCAAGTGGGTGCGCACGCAGAAGGGCGGCAAGGAGACCATCGGCATCCCGGCGCCGGCCTCGATCCCCGAGTTCCTCGTGAAGATGATCTCGGACAAGTACAAGATCGACGTGCAGCCCGCGCCCTATCGCGGCAGCGCGCCGATGACGGCCGATATGCTGGGCAACCAGATCACGGCCGGCATCGCCTCGGTGCCCGACTTCATCGAGAACCACAAGGCCGGCAAGCTGCGCATCGTGGCCTCGATCGGCGCCAGGCGCCAGGCGCTGCTGCCCAACGTGCCGACCTTCACCGAGCTGGGCTTCGCGAACCTCGAGGACCTGCCCTACTATGGCATCTTCGCGCCCGTGGGCACGCCGCAGCCGATCATCGACAAGTACGGCGCGGCGCTGCAGAAGGTGCTGGCCATGCCCGACGTGAAGCAGAAGCTCACCACGCTGGGCCTGACGGTCGGCTACGAGCCGCAGGGCCAGTTCGCGGGCCGCGTGCGCAGCTACACGCAGACCTGGGAACGGATCATCCAGTCGAGCGGCTTCAAGCCGCTCTGAGCGAGCTCAGGCGTTCGACGCGCTGATGCCCCAGCGCGCGAGCGCCGCGTCGTCCGCGACGCGCGCATCGACCCAGCGGGCGCCCTCGGGCGTCTGCTCCTTCTTCCAGAACGGCGCCTGGGTCTTGAGGTAGTCCATCAGGAACTCGCAGGCCTGGAAGCTCTCGCCGCGGTGCGCCGAGGCCACCGCCACCATCATGATCTGCGCGAGCGGCTGCAGCAGGCCCACGCGGTGGATCACGCGCACGCCGAGGATGTCGAAGCGTTCGTGCGCTTCGTCGATCATGGCCTCGATCGATTTCTCGGTCATGCCGGGATAGTGCTCGAGCTCCATCGACGCGACATCGGCGCCGTCGTTGCGATCGCGCACGGTGCCGATGAAGCTGCAGACGGCGCCGATGCGCGCGTCGCTCGCGCGCAGGGCGGTGACTTCGGCGCCGAGATCGAAATCGGCTGTCTGGATGGTGACGCGTTGCGGAAATGCCATGCGCAAATTGTGGCACCGCGGCGCGCGCGGCTAAACTCCAGCCCCATGTTCGCCCTGACCGCACGTTCGCCCGCACCTTCGACCGAAGGCACGAACGGCGCACGCCTGGGCGGCAAAGCCAAAAAACCAAAGCTCGTCTGACCGGAGCTTCGGTTCCGTCGTCGGATGAGCGACGGAACCGGCACAGGCACTGGCCCCGCATGGGTTGCGCGCGCATCGGACGATGGTTCCTTCCATCGGTCGATCGTCGAAAGGACGCCCGCGTGCCCGCCAACCAACCCTCTTCCGCCACCGCCGCTCCCGATTTCTCGGGCCTGTGGATTCCCCTCGTGACCCCGTTTCGCGACGGCGCGCTCGACCCTGCGGCGCTGGCCGCGCTCACGCGCCGCCTGGCCGCCGATGGCGTGGCCGGCTTCGTGGTCTGCGGCTCCACCGGCGAGGCCGCGGCGCTCGACGAGACCGAGCAGCTCGCCGCGCTCGACACGGTGGCCGAGGCCGCGGGCGGCCTGCCGCTGATCATGGGCCTGTCGGGCTACCACCTGGGCAAGACCACGGCCTGGGTGCGCCGGCTCGCGCAGCGCCCGCTCGCGGGCCTGCTGGTGCCGGCGCCGCACTACATCCGGCCCTCGCAGGCCGGCCTGCTCGAATGGTTCGGCGCCATCGCCGAGGCCAGCGCCGCGCCGCTGCTGATCTACGACATCCCCTACCGCACCGGCGCCACGATCGCGCGCGACACCCTGCTGACGCTGGCCGCCAACCCGCGCATCCGCGGCATCAAGGACTGCGGCGGCGACGCGGGCAAGACCCGCGCCGTGATCGCCGATGGCCGGCTGCAGGTGCTCGCGGGCGAGGACGGCCAGATCTTCGGCACCGTGGCCGAGGGCGGCGTGGGCGCGATCGCGGCCAGTGGCCATGTGCAGACGACGCGCTTCGTGCGGCTGATCGCGCTGCTGCGCGAGGGCCGGCTGGCCGAGGCGCGCGCGCTGTGGCAGCCGCTGCAGCCGCTGGTCGAGGGCCTGTTCTCGGAGGCCAATCCGGGCCCGCTGAAGGCCCTGCTGGCGCACCAGGGCGCGCTGCGCGACGAGCTGCGCTCGCCGATGACGCGCGCCTCGGACGCGCTACGCGAGCGCCTGGTGGCGCTCGACGCGGCCCTCAGCCGCCCGTGACGGGAGGGGAGAACGCGACCTCGCAGCCCTCGTGCGGGGCCGCGGCCTCGTCGCTCATCGTGTGGTCGAGCGCCATGCGCAGCGCGCGGCCGCGCGCGAGCACCGTGGCGTAGGCACCGCCGCGCGCGATCAGTTCGTCGCGCAGCGCGGCCAGCGTGGGCGCCGCGGTATCGATGGTTTCATCGCTCTTGCCGAGCGCTTCGCGCACCGAGGCGAAATAACGGAGATGGACCTTCATGCGCGTCAGGACAGCAAGGCTGCGAGGGGAATGAACTCGACCGGATCGCCGGCCCGGATGGTCTGGCCCGAGGGGTTGTCGACCAGCCCGTCGCCCCAGACCATCGAGGTCAGCACGCCCGAGCTCTGGTTGCCGAACAGGTCGAGCCCGCCCTGGGCATTGCGGCGCGCGCGCAGGAACTCGCGGCGCTTGTCGGCGCGCGGCCAGTCGAAGTCGGCGCGCATGCGCACCGGCTGGGGCGTGACGCGGCTCGCGCCCTGCAGGGTCAGCAGGAAGGGCCGCACCAGCATCAGGAAGGTCAGGAAGCTCGACACCGGGTTGCCGGGCAGCCCGGTGACGTGGCAGTGGCCCTGCGCGTCGCCCTGGCCCGAGCGCGGGATCGAGCCGTAGGCGAAGGGCTTGCCGGGCTTCATCGAGAGCGACCAGAGCTCGATCTCGCCGAGCGCTTGCAGCGCGGCGCGGATGTGGTCCTCCTCGCCGACCGACACGCCGCCGGTGGTGATGATCAGGTCGTTGTGCTCGGCCGCCTCGCGCAGCGCCTCGATGGTGGCCTCGCGCCGGTCGGGCACGATGCCGAGGTCGTGCACCTCGCAGCCCAGCCGGTGCAGCAGCGCGCGCATGAAGAAGCGGTTGGAGTTGTAGATCGCGCCGGGCTTCATCGCCTCGGGCGCGACCTCGCCGGGCATCACGAGTTCGTCGCCGGTGGACAGCAGCGCCACGCGCGGCTTGCGCGCGACCGGCAGCCGGTCGAAGCCGATGCTGGCCGCCAGCCCCAGTGCGGCGGGCGTGAGGCGCTCGCCCTTGCGCAGCACCACGTCGCCGGCCGCCACGTCTTCGCCCGCACGTCGGATCCACTGGCCGGCCGCGGGCACGATCTCGATGCGCACGCTGCCCAGGCCGCCCTCCTCGGCGACGGCGGCGGTGTCTTCCTGCATCACGACCGCGTCGGCGCCCTCGGGAATCTGCGCGCCCGTGAAGATCCGCGCCGCGGTGCCGGGCACGAGCGGCGTGCCGACCGTGCCGGCGGGAATGCGCTGCGCCACCTTCAGCAGCGCGCCGGGCGCGGCGCAGTCGGCCACGCGCAGCGCATAGCCGTCCATCGCGCTGTTGTCGCGCGGCGGCACGGTGAGGCCGGCCACGAGGTCTTCGGCCAGCACGCGGCCGTCGGCATCGAAGGTGCTCACCAGCTCGGACGGCAGCGCCGGCCGGGCCTTGGCGAGCAGTTGGGCGATCGCGTCGTCGAGCGGCAGCAGCGGCGGCCGGCGCGAGGAGGCGGCGAAGGGAACAGCGGGAGAGTCAGCCATGATGCTCGGGGTTGTAGTCGAAGCGCTCGCCGCTGTCGATCAGCCAGCGCGCGATGGCCTCGGCGTCGTCGAGGTCGAGCACGGGCCGCTCGGTCGGGACCGGCAGGCTGGCATTGGCGGCGATCGCGACGACGAAGGGATCCTCGGGATAGAGCGGGGGCCGCGGCGCCTCGGCTTGCGCGGTGGGCCGCCAGACCTCGATCTTGAGCAGGTCGCTGTGGCGGAAGCCCTCGACCAGCACCCAGTCGGCACCGCTGTAGAGCTCGGCGATCAGCTGGTGCACGTCGAGCTCGACCGGGGTCTCGAACTCGCGCATCAGCGCCAGACGACGGTCGGAAGCGACCACCACTTCGAAGGCGCCGGCCTCGCGGTGGCGCCAGGTGTCCTTGCCCGGATGGTCGATGTCGAACTTGTGGTGCGCGTGCTTGACCACCGACACGCGCAGTCCGGCGCGCTTGAGCACGGGAATCAGCCGCTCGACCAGCGTGGTCTTGCCGGCGCCCGAGTAACCGGCGAAGCCGACCACTTTCATCCGATGTCTCCGATGCTATTCAGGGGATAGCTTTGATTTGCCGACCGGGGCGGCCGCCTGGCCACCCCCTGGTGTCGATCGCTCAGTCGCAGTGCTCTGCGATGTAGGCCTTCACCGCCTCGGCATCGGCCGGCAGCTTGACCACGCGCTTGGGCAGCGCCTCGATGCCCTCGAACTTCGCGGGCCGCGCGGGCTCCTCGCCCAGGGCCTCGACCAGCGTGGCCGCGAACTTGATCGGCAGCGCGGTCTCGAGCACCACCATCGGCACGCCCGGCGCCAGGTGCGCGCGCGCGGCCTTGAGGCCGTCGGCGGTGTGCGGGTCGACCAGGGTGGCGAAGCGCTTCTCGGTGTCGCGGATGGTCGCGAGGCGGTCGGCATGCGTGCTGCGGCCGCTGCGGAAGCCGAAGCGCGACGCGGCCTGCGCGAAGGCCGGATCGGCGCTGAGGTCGAAGAAGCCCTGGCGCCCCAGGTCGTCGACGAACAGGCGGCGCAGCTTGCCGCTGTCGCGGCCGACCAGGTCGAACACGAAGCGCTCGAAGTTGCTGGCCTTGCTGATGTCCATCGACGGGCTCGAGGTCTCGTGCGTGTCGGCGGCGCCGCGCACGCGGTAGACGCCGGTGCGGAAGAACTCGTCGAGCACGTCGTTCTCGTTGGTGGCGGCCACCAGCGTGTGGATCGGCAGGCCCATCATGCGCGCCACGTGGCCGGCGCAGATGTTGCCGAAGTTGCCCGAGGGCACGGTGAAGCTCACCGGCTGTTCGTCGTTCGCCGTGGCCTGGAAGTAGCCGGCGAAGTAGTAGACGACCTGCGCCAGCAGCCGCGCCCAGTTGATCGAGTTGACGGTGCCGATGCGGTATTTGCGCTTGAAGGCCAGGTCGTTCGAGACCGCCTTCACGATGTCCTGGCAGTCGTCGAACACGCCCGTGATGGCGATGTTGTGGATGTTCTCGTCCTGCAGGCTGAACATCTGCGCCTGCTGGAACGGGCTCATGCGGCCGTCGGGCGAGGTCATGAAGACGCGCACGCCCTTCTTGCCGCGCATCGCGTACTCGGCCGCGCTGCCGGTGTCGCCGCTGGTGGCGCCCAGGATGTTGAGCTCGGCGCCGCGGCGGGCCAGTTCGTACTCGAACAGGTTGCCCAGCAGCTGCATCGCCATGTCCTTGAAGGCCAGCGTGGGGCCGTTGGACAGGGCTTCGAGGTAGACGCCGTCCTCGAGCTCGCGCAGCGGCACGATCTCTTCGCTGCCGAAGACCTCGGCGGTGTAGGTCTTCGCGCAGAGCGCCTTCAGGTCGGCCGGCGGAATGTCGTCGATGTAGAGCGACAGGATCTCGAAGGCCAGCTCGGCATAGGACAGCGAACGCCACTTCGCGAGCGTGGCGGCATCGACCCGCGGATAGCTTTCCGGCAGGTAGAGGCCGCCGTCGGGCGCGAGGCCCTCGAGCAGGATTTCGCAGAAGCGCTTGCGGTCGGGATGGCCGCGGGTGCTCAGGTAGTTCACTTCAACTCTTCCTTGCGGATGCGCACGATGGGCTCGAGCACGGTCGGCAGCGCCTGCAGCTCGGCCATGACTTCGTCGACCGTGCCTTCGCGCGCGTCGTGCGTGAGGATGATCAGGTCGGTCTGGGTCGAGCCCTCGCCGCCGACCTCGTCGGCTTCGCGCTGCAGCACGGCGTCGATGCTGATGCCGGCGGTCGCGAGCAGGCCCGTGACCTTGGCCAGCACGCCGGCCTGGTCGGCCACGCGCAGGCGCAGGTAGTAGCTGGTGACCACCTCGGCCATCGGCAACACCTGCAGGTCACTCAGCGCATCGGGATGGAAGGCCAGGTGCGGCACGCGGTGCGCGGCATCGGCCGTGTGCAGGCGCGTGATGTCGACCAGGTCGGCGATCACCGCGCTGGCGGTGGGCTCGCTGCCCGCGCCCTTGCCGTAGTAGAGCGTGGTGCCGACGGCGTCGCCATGCACCACCACCGCGTTCATCGCGCCCTCGACGTTGGCCAGCAGGCGCTTGCTCGGCACCAGCGAGGGATGCACGCGCAGCTCGATGCCCTTGGCCGTGCGCTTGGTGACGCCCAGCAGCTTGATGCGGTAGCCGAGCTGCTCGGCGTACCTGATGTCCTGCGCGGCCAGCTTGGTGATGCCCTCGATGTGGGCCTTGTCGAACTGCACCGGGATGCCGAAGGCCAGCGCGCTCATCAGCGTGACCTTGTGGCCGGCGTCGACGCCCTCGATGTCGAAGGTGGGATCGGCTTCGGCATAGCCCAGGCGCTGCGCTTCCTTGAGCACGGTCGCGAAGTCCAGGCCCTTGTCGCGCATCTCCGAGAGGATGAAGTTGGTGGTGCCGTTGATGATGCCGGCCAGCCACTGGATGCTGTTGGCCGTGAGGCCTTCGCGCAGCGCCTTGATGATCGGGATGCCGCCGGCCACCGCGGCCTCGAAGGCCACCATCACGCCCTTGGCATGCGCCGCCGCGAAGATCTCGGTGCCGTGCACCGCGAGCAGCGCCTTGTTGGCCGTCACCACGTGCTTGCCGGCCGCGATGGCCTCGAGCACCAGCTGCTTGGCGATGCCGTAGCCGCCGATCAGCTCGATCACGATGTCGATCTCGGGGTTGGCGATGACCTCGCGCGCGTCGCTGACCACCTTCACGCCGTCGCCGGCCACTTCGCGCGCGCGCGCGGTGTCGAGGTCGGCCACCATGGTGATCTCGATGCCGCGGCCGGCGCGGCGCTTGATTTCCTCCTGGTTGCGCTGGAGCACCTTGAAGGTGCCGCTGCCGACCGTGCCTGCGCCGAGCAGGCCTACTTGGATGGGTTTCATGGGGAGAGTCGCGTTCATGGTTTGGATGGGGTGGTGGACGGCGCGGCGCTCACGACGCGGCTGACGTAGCGCGGCAGCGACCAGGCGCCGCCGGCGAAGCCGCGGCACATATGGTCGCTCTCGGCGCCCGTGCGCACGAAGGCCTGGCCGTCGAAATGCCAGGTCTCGCTGGACCAGCAGTCGCCGATGCCGCGGCCCTTGAAGCTGGAGGTGATGCTGGCGTCCTTGTCGTCGTACTCGCCGTTGGCCTCGAGCGCGACCGGTGCATAGGGCGGCTTGTCGTTGGCGAGCCACTGCAGGCTGGAGTAGTTGTAGGCACCCATGCCGCAACCCAGCGACAGCAGCACCCTGGTGCCGGTGAGGCGGTGCACCTCGAGCGACTTCGGGTCGACCTTCTCGCTGTTGTTGCAGTACTCGAGCGCCTTCTTGAGATCGAGCGAGGGGAAGATGCGCGCCGCCAGGGCATCGTCGCCCGGCTTCGGCCTCGCGGGCTGGAACGCGCGCACGACCGGCGCGGGCACGGCCACCGGCACCGTCGATTCGGCCTTGCCGCCGGGGCGCACCAGCGCGCCGGGGGTGTCGATGCGACCCTGGGCCTCGTCCATCTTGAGCAGCACGGCGTTCAGGCCCGAGAGCGAGAGCTGCCATTCGCGGCCGCCGCCGGCCGTGAGCTTGGCGCTGTCGGCCTTGAGCAGCTCGGGCAGCACGGCGCGGATCTGGGCTGCATCGAGGCTCAGGGCATCGTTCTTCAGGCCCGGCACCACGGCCTTGCCGACCGTCAGGCGCAACGGGCCCTTGACGTCCTCGGTGCCGATCTGCAGGTCGATCTCGAGCGCGGTGCCCGGCCCGGCGGCACGCGTGATGCGCATCGAGACCGGCTCGTTGGCGCCGGTTTCGGACTGGTAGCCGGCCGCGCGGCAGGTGCGCGTGTTGTCGCAGGCCAGTTCCCAGTCGTTGTGCGTGAAGGACACCGGCGCCTTGGCGGCAGGCCCGGCGGCCGAGGCGGACAACGCGGCGAGCGACAGGGCCGCGGCGGCGCAGGCGGCTTTCATGATCCCGTCTTGCGGCGCAGGCGGTACTGCTCCAGGAACTTCGCGATGCGGTTGATCGCCTCGCGCAGGTCGTCCTCGTGGGGCAGGAACACGATCCGGAAGTGGTCGGGCGTGGTCCAGTTGAAGCCGGTGCCCTGCACCAGCATCACGCGGGTTTCCTTCAGCAGCTCGAGGAAGAACTGGCGGTCGTCCGCGATCGGATAGACCGCCGGGTCGAGCTTCGGGAACATGTAGAGCGCGGCGCTGGGCTTGACGCAGCTCACGCCGGGGATCGCGGTGATCAGCTCGTAGGCCAGGTCGCGCTGGCGGCGCAGCCGGCCGCCCTCGCCCACCAGCTCGTTGATGCTCTGGTAGCCGCCGAGCGCGGTCTGGATCGCCCACTGGCCGGGCACGTTGGCGCACAGCCGCATGTTCGAGAGCATGTTCAGGCCCTCGATGTAGTCGCGCGCGGCGCGCTTGTCGCCCGACACCACGAGCCAGCCGGCGCGATAGCCGCAGGAACGGTAGCTTTTGGACAGCGAGTTGAAGGTCAGCGTGAGCACGTCGCTCGACAGGCTGGCGATCGCCGTGTGCTTCACGTCGTCGTAGAGCACCTTGTCGTAGACCTCGTCGGCGAAGATCACGAGGCCATGTTCGCGCGCGATCTCGACGATGCTCTTGAGCAGCGCGTCGGAATAGAGCGCGCCGGTCGGGTTGTTCGGGTTGATGACCACGATGCCCTTGGTGCGCGGCGTGATCTTGGCGCGGATGTCCGCCAGGTCGGGCATCCAGCCGTTGGCCTCGTCGCACAGGTAGTGCACCGGCGTGCCGCCCGACAGGCTGGTGGAGGCGGTCCACAGCGGGTAGTCGGGAGCCGGCAGCAGCAGCTCGTCGCCGTCGTCGAGCAGCGCGTTGGTCGACATCGCGATCAGCTCGCTGGCGCCGTTGCCCAGGTAGATGTCGTCGAGGGTCACGCCCGTGATGCCCTGCTTCTGCGTCTCGTGCATCACCGCCTTGCGCGCGGCGAAGACACCCTTGCTGTCCGAATAGCCGGCCGAGGTGGGCAGGTTGCGGATCATGTCCTGCTGGATTTCCTCGGGCGCATCGAAACCGAACACGGCGAGGTTGCCGATGTTGAGCTTGATGATCTTCTGGCCGTCCTCCTCCATCTGCTTCGCCGCATCCATGATCGGACCGCGAATGTCGTAGAGCACGTTGGCCAGCTTGGCCGATTTCTTGAGCTGCTTCAAAGGGCCCTCCCGGGCGCGGTTCATGCAAGAAAGTTGCGGGAAGTCGTGACAACGGCGGGGATCGCTGCGCGACCTGCAAAGGCCCTGGCGGGCCTCGTGTCACTAGGGAAAACCTATAATTTGACCACAGTTCCCAGTGCCCCGATGAAGCTCCAGCCCGACAAATCCGACACCCAGACCCTCACCGCGCATGGCCCGGGTTGGGTCGCCATCAACAACGAAAAAGTCGAGGGCAGCGTGGTCGTCGGCTCGCGCGGCGAGCGCTTCGAATGGAACTGCAGCCGCTTCGAGGACCTGGGCCCCGAGCACTTCGCCCAACTGGCCGCGCTGGGCGCGGAACTGATCATTTTCGGCAGCGGAGCACGCATCCGCTTCCCGCAGCCCGCGTGGATCAAACCCCTGATGGCTCAACGCACCGGCGTGGAGACCATGGACACCCCCGCGGCCTGCCGGACCTACAACATCCTGGCCGGCGAAGGCCGGCACGTGGTCGCGGCCCTGCTGGTCGAGCGGCCCGCGGGTGGCTGAGAGAGGGGTTTTCGGGGTAAAATCTCGGGTTGCAAACCGCCGGGCGCGCTCCTTCTGGGGGCCACCGGGCACCCAGAGTTAGCAACGACCAATCTTCCATCAACCGAGGACCCGAGATTTTGGCGAGCGGCACCGAAAGGCGCCTTCAGCTCGACACAGGCAGGCTCGGGCAGTGGAAACAAACGGAGAAAACAAGTTTCATGGCGATCGTTGTCAACAAACCCATTCCCGAATTCGACGCCAACGCCACCGGTGGCCTCAAGGTCTCGAATACCTCGCACCTCGGCCACGTCCTGGTCCTGTATTTTTACCCGAAAGATAACACTCCGGGGTGCACGACCGAAGCCATGCAATTCCGCGATCGCTACAAGGACTTCGAAAAGGCCGGTGCCACGGTGTTCGGCGTCTCGCGCGACAACATGAAGTCGCACGACGAATTCAAGGCCAAGCTCGAACTGCCGTTCGAACTGATCGCCGACACGGAAGAGAAGATGTGCCACATGTTCGGCGTGGTCAAGAACAAGATCATGTACGGCAAGAAGGTCAAGGGCATCGAGCGCAGCACCTTCCTGATCGGCGCCGACGGCATCCTGAAGGCCGAATGGCGCGGCCTCAAGGTGCCGGGTCACGTCGACGAAGTCCTCAAGGCCGTCAAGACCCTGAAGAAGCCGGCCTGAGGCTTTCGGGCCTGCCCGGTCGAAGGTTTCACCCGCGTGTCAGTGGTGCGCAATTGCGCCGCCGCGTGGGGAATGTCCAACGAACGGCGTAAAGTGGCGCCGACGCCCCAGAGGCGGTGTGCATAATGGCCGCATGCTGTTGAGCTCCACGACCGCATCCTCCGAACAAAGCCGCCTGGGTCTTCAGGCGGCTTTTTCGTTTTCTGGTACCCACTTTTTTGCGAGCGACCTGACACATGCCACTGCCCCCCGCCCCCACGAGACGTGCCGCACTGCTCTCTCCGGACGCGATTGACGCGCCCGCCCGTTCTTCGCACAGGGGGTCCCGCCGGTCCGGCGACGCGCGCGCCGAGACCGAGGCGCCGAGCGGACCGCAAGCGCTCGAGCTGTTCGACCGGCATTCGGCCGAAGTCCCCGGCGGCGGCCTAGAAGCACCGCCGGCACCCGCTGCCCGCCCCCGCCGCAAGCCCCGTTCGACGCCCGCATCCGCGCCCACCCCGGCGCCACAGCAGCAGCAGGCCCTGACGCGTTCGGCACCGGCCGAAGCCCCGCGTGCCGAGGCGCCCGCGCCGCAGCCGGCGCCGAAACCCAAGCGCAGCCGCTCGAGCGGCCCCGCCAAGCTCTTCGTGCTCGACACCAACGTGCTGCTGCACGATCCGATGTGCCTGTTCCGCTTCGAGGAACACGACATCTACCTGCCGATGATCGTGCTCGAGGAGCTCGACGGTCACAAGAAGGGCACGACCGAGGTCGCGCGCAACGGCCGCCAGACCAGCCGCACGCTCGACGCCCTGGCCGCCGCGCAGGACGCCGACATCGCCAAGGGCCTGAAGCTCGACACCACCGGCCATCGCGAGGCCGGCGGCAAGCTGTTCTTCCAGACCGATCCGCTCGACTACGCGCTGCCGCTGAGCCTGCCCCAGGGCAAGGCCGACAACCAGATCCTCGGCGTGGTGCACGCGCTGCGCGACCTCCACGCCAAGGAATCGCCCGACCGCGCGAAGCGCGAGGTGGTGCTGGTGTCGAAGGACATCAACATGCGCGTCAAGGCGCGCGCGCTGGGCCTGGACGCCGAGGACTACCAGAACGACAAGACGCTGGAAGACGGCGACCTGCTCTACTCGGGCTCGCTCGCCCTGCCCCCCGACTTCTGGACCCGCCAGAGCAAGACGGTGGAGAGCTGGCAGAGCGGCAGCAGCACCTTCTACCGCGTCAGCGGCCCGATCGTGCCGAACATGTACATCAACCAGTTCGTGTACTTCGAGGCGCCCGGCGAGCCGAGCATGTACGCGCGCGTCACCGAGATCCGCGAGAAGACCGCGGTGCTCAAGACGCTCAAGGACTACAGCTCGGGCAAGAACGCAGTGTGGGGCGTGAACACGCGCAACCGCGAGCAGAACTTCGCGATGAACCTGCTGATGGACCCGGAGATCGACTTCGTCACGCTGACCGGCACGGCCGGCACCGGCAAGACGCTGATGGCGCTGGCCTCGGGCCTCACGCAGGTGCTCGACGACCGCCGCTACACCGAGATCATCATGACCCGCGCCACCGTGAGCGTCGGCGAGGACATCGGCTTCCTGCCCGGCACCGAGGAAGAGAAGATGGGCCCCTGGATGGGGGCGCTCGACGACAACCTCGAGTTCCTCGCCAAGGGCGACGGCGGCGGTGCCGGCGAATGGGGCCGCGCCGCCACCAACGAGCTGATCCGCAGCCGCATCAAGGTCAAGAGCATGAACTTCATGCGCGGGCGCACCTTCCTCAACAAGTACGTGATCATCGACGAGGCGCAGAACCTCACGCCCAAGCAGATGAAGACGCTGATCACGCGCGCGGGCCCGGGCACCAAGATCATCTGCATGGGCAACCTCGCGCAGATCGACACGCCCTACCTCACCGAAGGCTCCTCGGGCCTGACCTTCGCGGTCGACAAGTTCAAGGGCTGGCCGCACGGCGGACACATCACGCTGGCGCGCGGCGAACGCTCGCGGCTGGCCGATTTCGCGAGCGACGTGCTCTAAGACACCGCCTCGCCGGCGTCGAGCCCGCGCCCGCTCCCCGGAGCAGCGCGGCTTTTCTTCGTCCCGCGATGACCGGCTCCTGACAAGACGTTGTCAGGAGCCGGTCCGCACCATCGAGGCTCCTCATCACCAACGAAAGAGAGCCCTTCATGTCCAAGACCATCAGCTGGTTCGAGATCCCCGTGGCCGACCTGGACCGTGCCCAGGCCTTCTACGAAACCGTGCTCGGCCGCAAGCTGCGCCGCGAGACCCTCGGCGGCGACCCGCTGGCCGTGTTCCCCTACGACGATCCCGCGACCGGCGGCGCCCTGCAAGCCGGCGCGAAGGGCGCGGCGAAGGCGGGCACCGGCATCCGCATCTACCTCGACTGCGCACCGAGCATCGACGCCGTGCTGTCGCGCATCGAGGCGGCCGGCGGGCAGATCGTCGCGCCCAAGTCGGCACTGCCGCCCGGCATGGGCTTCATCGCCCACCTGCGCGACACCGAAGGCAACGAAGTCGGCCTGCACGCCCTCGCCTGAAACGCCATGCCGCAGCGCAACTGGATTGCGGTCGCGAGCGCCGAGCATGCCCGGCGCGGGCGCGACCACCGACCGCTGGGCTTCATGCAGGCCTGCCACGGCAAGGCGGGCCCGCTCCGGCGGGTCGCCGCGGGCGACCGCGTGGCCTACTATTCGCCGGCCACGGTGTTCGGCGGCACGGACAGGCTGCAGAGCTTCGTGTCGATCGGCATCGTGCAGCCCGGCGAGGCCTACGAATTCGACATGGGCGGCGGCTTCGTGCCCTGGCGCCGCGACGTGCGCTACGCCGTCGCGCACGAGACACCGATCGCACCGATGATCGAGCGCCTCGCCTTCATCGAGAACCCGAAGCAATGGGGCTACAAGTTCCGCTTCGGCCTGTTCGACATCGGCGATGCCGACATGGCCTTGATCGCGCGCTGCATGAAGGCCGACCTGAAGAAACTGGCCCTTTGAACCAGACAACCCGAACACCTTCGCAGGAGAAAACCCCCATGGAACCCGTGCGACTACATCACGACGCCTTCGCGGTCGCAGGCCTCACGGTCCGCACCACCAACCGCGAAGAGAGCGACCCCGCGACCGCCCGCATCGGCGCGCTGTGGGGACGCTTCTTCGGCGAGCAGACCTACGAAGCCACGCCGCATCGCACGGGCGACACGCGCATCTTCGGCGTCTATGCCGCCTACGAATCCGATGCCCACGGCCCCTTCGACCTGACGGCGGGCGTGGCCGTCTCGAGCGGCGCGGACAGCGTGGCCATCGAGGCCGGCGACTACCTGGTCTTCAGCGGCCAGGGCGAGATGCCGCAGATGGTGATCGCCACCTGGCAGCGCATCTGGCAGTATTTCGAGGCGCACCCGGAGATCGCGCGCCGCTACCGCAGCGATTTCGAAGCCTACGAGGGGCCCGGACAAGGTAGAGATCCACATCGGAGTGGCATGAGCATCCCGAAGAGCGAGCGCTGATGCGCCGCGCCGACCGCCTGTTCCAGATCGTCCAGCTGATCCGCGGCCGGCGCCTGACCACGGCCGCCTTCCTGGCCGAACGGCTCGAGGTCTCGGAGCGCACGGTCTATCGCGACGTGGCCGACCTGCAGCACCAGGGCGTACCGATCGAGGGCGAGGCCGGCGTGGGCTACCGGCTCGGCGCGGGTTTCGAACTGCCGCCGCTGATGTTCACCCAGGACGAGGCCTCGGCGCTGGTGGCCGCGGCCCGGCTCGCGCAGAGCTGGGTCGACCCGGCGATGGCGCGCGACATCGAGACCGGGCTCGGCAAGATCCTCTCGGTGCTGCCGCCCTCGGCACGCGTGTCGGCCGAGGCGCTCGCGCTCTACGCGCCCGCGCTGGGGCTCAGCGACCTGCTGCGCGAACGCCTTCAGACGCTGCGCGAAGCGGTGCAGTCGCACCACAAGCTGCACCTGGTCTACCGCGACGTGGCGGGCGAGCCCAGCGAGCGCACGGTGCGGCCGCTGGGCTGCTTCTACTGGGGCAAGGTCTGGACGCTGTCGACCTGGTGCGAGCTGCGCGAGGACTTCCGCGGCTTTCGCATCGACCGCATCGACGCGGTCGAAGTGCTGGCCGAGCGCTTTCGCGACGAGCCCGGCAAGACGATGGCCGACATGCTGCGCCAGGTGAAGACCGAGGCCGCCGAGGCCAAGCGGCTGCAGAAGAGCTGGCCCGAGGGCGTTCCTACCGCGCCCGATGCGGGCGTCGCGCTCGCGCGTTCCACCGAGCCGCGCTGAAGGCGCGAACTCGAGAAGGCGTGAAGGAACCGTCGCGAGCGCCCCGAGGTCGCGTCGAGGACCGGAGCCGTACTCACGTACGGCGAGGACCGCAGATGCGAGATCGGGGCGCGCAGCAGGTTCATTCACGCCTTCTCAGAAGTCGTCGCTGCCCATCGCCATGTTCTCGAACTTGGTGAGGGGCTTCAGGAAGGCCAGCTTGACGGTGCCCGTCGGGCCGTTCCGGTGCTTGCTGATGATCACCTCGGCCACGCCCGGCTCCTTCGACTCCTTGTTGTAGTAGTCGTCGCGGTAGATGAACATGATGATGTCCGCGTCCTGCTCGATGGCACCCGATTCCCGCAGGTCACTCATCATCGGGCGCTTGTCGGTGCGGCTCTCGACGCCGCGGCTGAGCTGCGACAGCGCGATCACCGGGCACTTGAGCTCCTTGGCCAGCATCTTCAGGCCGCGCGAGATCTCACCCACGGCCGTGGCCCGGTTCTCGTCGCCCGACATGCTGGTCGACATCAGCTGCAGGTAGTCGACCACGATCAGGCCGAGGCGGCCGTACTGGCGCGCGAGCCGGCGCGCGTTGGCGCGCAGCTCGCTGGTCGACAGGCCCGGCGTCTCGTCGATGTGCAGCGACACGGTGCGCAGCTTCTCGATCGCCTCGGTCAGGCGCGGCCATTCCTCGTCGGTGAGCTTGCCGGTGCGCAGGTGGCCCTGGTCGATGCGACCGATCGAGCCGACGATACGCACCGCGAGCTGCGAGGCACCCATTTCCATCGAGAACACCGCCACCGGCAGTCCCTCGTTGAGCGCCACATGCTCGGCGATGTTGATCGCCAGCGAGGTCTTCCCCATCGACGGACGCGCTGCCAGCACGATCATGTCGCCGGGCTGCAGGCCCGAGGTCATCTTGTCGAACTCGTAGAAGCCGGTGCGAACGCCCGTGATGTCGTTCGGGTTGTCGGCCATCTCGGTCACGCGGTCCAGCAGCTCGACCACCAGGGCATCCATGCTCTGGAAGCCCTGCTTCATCCGCGTGCCTTCCTCGCCGATGTTGAAGATCTTCTGTTCGGCTTCGTCGAGGATCTTGTCGACCGTCTTGCCCTGCGGATTGAAGGCGTTGGTCGCGATCTCGTCGCTGGCCGAGACCAGCTTGCGCAGGATCGAGCGCTCGCGAACGATCTCGGCGTAGCGGCGGATGTTGCTCGCGCTCGGCACGTACTGCGCGAGCGAGTTCAGGTAGACCAGCCCGCCGCTCTCGTCGGCCTTGCCGAGCGTCTGCAGCTGCTCGTAGACCGTGATCACGTCGGCCGGTTTGCTGCCGTTGATCAGGCCACCGATGGCGGCAAAGATCAGCTTGTGCTCATGGCGGTAGAAGTCGCCGTCGACCAGCAGGTCGCCCATGCGATCCCAGGCCGTGTTGTCGAGCAGCAGGCCGCCCAGCACGCTCGATTCGGCCTCGATCGAATGCGGAGGGATACGCAACTGCGCGACCTGGCGGTCGGACGGATCGTTGTCGGCGTAGGAGAAGACGGCGGCCATGGGCTTCCTTGCAACCCTCCATGCTAGCCCGCGCACCCCGCGGCGTCACGTGGACAAGGTTGTGAATAACAGGTGAACTTCCGGTGCAGCGGACGGGACAACTTCCGCCGGCGGCACAAAAACAAAAGCCGCCCGAAGGCGGCTTCTGGCAGCGCATCTGGGATGCGCCGGAACGATCAGGCGGTTTCGCCGTAGACCGTCACGTTGATGTCGACCACCACGTCGGTGTGCAGCGAGACGCTGACGGTGGTGTCGCCGACGGTCTTGATCGGGCCGTTCGGCAGGCGAACTTGCGACTTCGCGACCTTGTAGCCTTGCTTGCCCAGTTCTTCAGCGATGTCGCTGTTGGTGACCGAGCCGAACAGGCGGCCGTCGACGCCAGCCTTCTGCGTCAGCTTGACGGTCGTGCCGGAGAGCTTTTCGCCCTGGGCTTGCGACTCGGCCAGCTTGGCAGCGGCGGCCTTTTCGAGTTCGGCGCGCTTGGCTTCGAACTCGGCCTTGTTGGCGGCGGTGGCGCGGCGGGCGCGGCCCGACGGGATCAGGAAGTTGCGGGCGTAACCGTCCTTGACCTTGACGATTTCACCGAGGGTGCCGAGGTTGACGACCTTGTCCAGAAGAATGACTTGCATGCTGTGTCTCCTTCTTAGACGCGGTGCTGGTCGCTGTACGGGACCATGGCGAGGAAGCGGGCACGCTTGATCGCGGTGTTGAGCTGACGCTGGTAGATCGCGCGGGTGCCGGTCAGGCGGGCCGGGATGATCTTGCCGTTTTCGCTGATGAAGTCACGCAGCGTGTCGATGTCCTTGTAGTCGATTTCCTCGACGCCAGCGACGGTGAAGCGGCAGAAACGCTTGCGCTTGAACAGCAGCGACTGGGTGTTGCGCTTCGGGCGCTTGTCTTTGTTGAATTTCTTGAACGTGGCCATTGTGGGACCTCTTGTCGAAAATTAATCTTGCTGAAAATCCTGGATGTGCAGGACCGGAAGCTTGCCGTTGGCCGGTGTCGAGAGGAACCCCTGGAATCGCCAGAGACTTCCCATCGACTGCTTTGCGAGCCGCTCGGCGATGGCGCCGAACGCAACGGCCTTGAGGGCCGTCTTCACCTGCCTGGACTGTCCCGCCACCTGAAGGATCGACTCGTGTTCGAGCTTCAGGTCGATGGCGGGCAAGCCGGCCGGGGTGAATCGCAAGGCACCGAGTTCGGCAACATGGGCGGACAGCAGAAGCTGGTTGACCCCGGTTGCCGTCGCAGCGGCAGCACTCACACCGACATCAGTTGTTGTTGTTGGCGGCGGCGTATTCGGCCTGTTGAGCCTTGCGGGCTTCTTCGCGCTCGACCGTCTTCATCATCGACGAAGGACCGGTGTCGGCCTTCTTCTTCTGAACGGTCAGGTGGCGCAGCACGGCGTCGTTGAACTTGAAGGCGTGTTCCAGTTCGCTCATCACGGCCTGTTCGGCTTCGATGTTGACGCACAGGTAGTGCGCCTTGTTGAGCTTGTTGATCTGGTAAGCCAGTTGACGACGGCCCCAGTCCTCGACGCGGTGGATCTTGCCGCCGCCGGTCGTGATCAGGCCCTTGTAACGCTCCAGCATGGCCGGAACTTGCTCGCTTTGATCCGGGTGGATCAGCAGAATGATTTCGTAGTGACGCATGGCACTCCTTGTGGGTTTCTTCTTCCGCTTTTTGCCCGGAAGAAGGAGTTGAAGCCACCCGCAGCGTCGGCGCAGTGTGGCAAGGCAAAGCCGGCTATTGTAGCCATATCTTCGGCGAAACGCCAAGTCGAGCGCCTGGCACGGCCCGAAAGGCCGCCGGACTCAGTCGTACAGCGCCCGGTCGAGCGGCTCGGCCTTCTCGGGCCCGACCGCCGCGCGGATCTTCGGCGCCAGCGCCACGAGGTCCTCGTAGCCCCCGCCCCTTCGACCTGCAGGTTGAGCCGCACGCCCTTGAGCCCGAGGCTGGCCGTGAGCCGCGTGGCGATGGGATAGGCGTCGGTGTAGCGCTGCTGGCTGCTGCGGCCGGAAGACGCCTTGGGCGCCGTCTCAGCGGCGGAATCCGCCGCCGGCGCCTCCGCCACGGCACCGCCCGGCGGGCTCAGCAGGCCGAGCGCGACCATCTGGTCGATGTCCTCGCGCGCGATGCCCGCGCCGGCGGCGATCACGTCGTCGACCGAACGCTTGCCGTCGAACAGGATGAAGGCGGTGCGCTGCCGCGGCGACAGCGGGACCGAGCGGTCCTTGAGGACCTGCTGGCCGGTCTCCGTCTTGACAAGAATCATGCGTGTCTCCCGACGGCCTGCCGGCCGGCCACCGCCGCGAGCGGGAACGCCGCACGCCACGGAAGTCCGGTCAACGCCGCCTCGTGATGAATTTCACGAGTCTGACACCGGAAACGTCCATCCAAGAGATTGACACCCGCCTGACACGGGAATCCCCGCATGGGGATTCCCGCAGGTCGGGCCGGCTCAGCGCTTGGCGAGTTGCTGCCAGGTGTCGATCACGCTGTCGGGATTGAGCGAGATCGACTCGATGCCCTGCTCCGCCAGCCACAGCGCGAAGTCGGGATGGTCCGACGGGCCCTGGCCGCAGATGCCGACGTACTTGCCCTTGTCCTTGCAGGCCTTGATGGCGCGGCTCAGCATGGCTTTCACGGCCGGGTCGCGCTCGTCGAAATCGGCCGCCAGCAGCTCGAGGCCCGAGTCGCGGTCCAGGCCCAGGGTGAGCTGGGTCAGGTCGTTCGAGCCGATCGAGAAGCCGTCGAAGTACTCGAGGAACTCCTCGGCCAGGATGGCGTTGCTCGGCACCTCGCACATCATGATCAGCTTGAGATCGTTGTCGCCGCGCTTGAGGCCGTACTTGGCCAGCAGGCCGGTCACGCGCTCGGCCTGGCCCAGCGTGCGCACGAAGGGCACCATGATCTGCACGTTGGTCAGGCCCATGTCGTTGCGCACGCGCTTGAGCGCCTCGCATTCCATGGCGAAGGCCTGGCCGAAGTCCTCGCTGAGGTAGCGCGCCGCGCCGCGGAAGCCCAGCATCGGGTTCTCTTCCTCGGGCTCGTAGCGGCTGCCGCCGATCAGCTTGCGGTACTCGTTCGACTTGAAGTCCGACAGGCGCACGATCACCTTCTTGGGCCAGAAGGCCGCGGCGATGGTGGCGATGCCCTCGGCCACCTTGTCGACGTAGAAGGCGCGCGGCGAGGCGTGGCCGCGGGCCACCGACTCGACGGCCTTCTTGAGGTCGTTGTCGACGTTCGGATAGTCGAGGATCGCCTTCGGATGCACGCCGATGTTGTTGTTGATGATGAACTCGAGCCGCGCGAGGCCCACGCCGTGGTTGGGCAGCTGCGCGAAGTCGAAGGCCAGCTGCGGGTTGCCGACGTTCATCATCAGCTGGATGTCGATCTCGGGCATCACGCCGCGCTGCACCTCGGTGACCTCGGTCTCGAGCAGGCCGTCGTAGATGTAGCCGGTGTCGCCCTCGGCGCAGCTCACGGTGACCAGGGTGCCGTCCTTCAGCAGGTCGGTGGCGTCGCCGCAGCCGACCACGGCCGGAATGCCCAGTTCGCGCGCGATGATGGCCGCGTGGCAGGTGCGCCCGCCGCGGTTGGTGACGATGGCCGCGGCGCGCTTCATCACCGGCTCCCAGTTCGGGTCGGTCATGTCGGTGACCAGCACGTCGCCGGCCTGCACCTTGTCCATCTCGCTGATGCTGTGGACCAGCCGCACCGGGCCGGTGCCGATCTTCTGGCCGATCGCGCGGCCCTCGGCCAGCACGGCGCCGCGGCCCAGCAGCTTGAAGCGCTGCTCGGCCTTGCCCTGCTGCTGGCTCTTCACGGTCTCGGGACGCGCCTGCAGGATGTAGATCTGGCCGTCGGTGCCGTCCTTGCCCCACTCGATGTCCATCGGGCGGCCGTAGTGCTGCTCGATCACCAGTGCGTACTTCGCGAGCTGCTCGACCTCGTCGTCGGTCAGCGAATAGCGGTTGCGCTGCTCGGCCTTCACGTCGGTGGTCTTGACCAGCTTGCCGGAGGCCTTCTTCTCCTCGGGCGTGGCGAACTCCATCTGGATCAGCTTGGAGCCCAGGTTGCGGCGGATCACCGCGCGCTTGCCGGCGTTGAGCGTGGGCTTGTGGACGTAGAACTCGTCGGGGTTCACGGCGCCCTGTACCACGGTCTCGCCCAAGCCGTAGCTCGAGGTGATGAACACCACGTCCTCGAAGCCCGACTCGGTGTCGATGGTGAACATCACGCCGGCCGCGCCGAGGTCGGAGCGCACCATGCGCTGCACGCCGGCCGACAGCGCCACCACGTCGTGGGCGAAGCCCTTGTGCACGCGGTAGCTGATGGCGCGGTCGTTGTAGAGGGAGGCGAACACCTCCTTCATCTTGTGCAGCACGTCCTCGATGCCGACGACATTCAGGAAGGTCTCCTGCTGGCCGGCGAAGGAGGCGTCGGGCAGGTCTTCGGCGGTGGCCGAGGAACGCACGGCGAACGAGGCCTGCGGGTTGCCGGCGCTCAGGGCGGCGAAGGCGTCGCGGATGGCCTTCTCGAGGTCGGCCGGGAAGGGCTGGGCCTCGACCATGGCGCGGATCTCGGCGCCGGCGGTGGCCAGCGCGCGCACGTCCTCGGTGTCGAGCGCGGCCAGGCGCTTGCTGATCTTGTCGGCCAGCCCGTCGTGGGCCAGGAACTGGCGGAAGCCATGGGCGGTGGTCGCGAAGCCCGTGGGCACGCGCACGCCCTGGGGCAGCTGCGAGATCATCTCGCCGAGGCTGGCGTTCTTGCCGCCAACCGCCTCGACGTCGGTCATTCTCAGGTTTTCAAACGGTACGACCAGGGCGGTCGCGTCGAAAAGTGCAGACATGGGAAAGCTCCAGAAGTTGAAACCTGCTGCATTCCATGCGGACGGCGCGGCACGATCGTTGTCGTTGCTTTGGGTGCGGACGCGGTGGGCATGGAAGGAAAGATACGGTGGGGGCCGAGGGGCGGAATCCCGATAATGGGGCGGATTGTAGGCGCGCCGGGGCCGCGCGCGTCGCAGGACAACACCGCCAGACCATGCACACACGAACTGTCTTCTTCGTTTCCGACGGCACGGGCATCACGGCCGAGACTTTCGGCAACGCCGTGCTCGCCCAGTTCGAGATGAAACCGCGCCATGTGCGGATGCCCTTCACCGACACGGTCGACAAGGCCCACCAGGCGGTGCGGCAGATCAACCACACGGCCGAACTCGAGGGCGTGCGCCCGATCGTCTTCACCACGCTGGCCAACATGGACGTGCTGGAAGTGATCGAGACCGGCTGCAAGGGCATGCTGCTCGACATGTTCGGCACCTTCGTGCGCCCGCTCGAGATCGAGCTGGCGATGAAGTCCAACCACCGGATCGGCCGCTTCAGCGACGTCAGCAAGAGCAAGGAGTACAACGACCGCATCGCCGCCATCGACTTCAGCCTGCAGCACGACGACGGCCAGAGCAACCGCGACCTTCAGGGCGCCGACGTCATCCTGGTGGGCGTGAGCCGCAGCGGCAAGACGCCCACCTCGCTCTACCTGGCGATGCAGCATGGCCTCAAGGCGGCGAACTACCCGCTGATTCCGGAAGACTTCGACCGCCGCCAGCTGCCGCCGGCGCTCATTCCACATCGCAAAAAAATCTTCGGCCTGACCATCCAGCCCGAGCGGCTCAGCGAGATCCGCAACGAGCGCCGGCCGAATTCGCGCTATGCCAGCATCGAGAACTGCCGCCACGAGGTCAGCGAGGCCGAGGCCATGATGCGGCGCGCCGGCATCCGCTGGCTCTCGACCACCACCAAGTCGATCGAGGAGATCGCGACCACGATCCTGCAGGAGCTGCGGCCGGAGCGGTTGAACTACTGAACGCCCCGGACGGCGGCTTCTAGCCGAACAGGTACTGCTCGATCCCGTCCGCGCCGACCACGCTCTCGCACGGCATGCGCCAGACCGCCTCGATCAGCGGCGGCGCCAGCACTTCGGCGGTCGGTCCCTGGCACAACCCGCCAGGGATATCGGGCACGCCCAGCACCACCACCTCGTCGGCATAGCGCCGCGCCAGGTTCAGGTCGTGCAGCACCACCACCACGCCGACGCCCTGCCCGGCCCAGCCGCGCAGCAGCCGCATCGCGGCATGCTGGTGGGCCAGGTCGAGCGCGGCCGTCGGCTCGTCGAGCAGCAGCCAGCGCGCGGCCCCGTCGGCGCGCGGATGCCACAGCTGCGCCAGCACCCGCGCCATGTGCACGCGCGCCTTCTCGCCGCCCGACAGCGTGTTGAGGACGCGCGGCGCGAGCGCCGACACGTCGGTCAGCGCCATCGCCGCGGCGACGATCGCGTCCTCGTCGGGCGCGGGTGCCAGCCGGTGCGGATAGCGGCCCAGCGCGACCACGTCGCGCGCGCTGAAGTCGAAGGCCACCGCGCTTTCCTGCGGCATCAGTGCGCGCCGCAGCGCGAGCGCCGGCATGCCGTGGGCGCGCAGCGGCCGGCCGTCGAGCAGCGCCCGGCCTGCCGTGGGCTCGCGCTGCCCCGACAGCACCGACAGCAAGGTCGACTTGCCCGCGCCATTGGGGCCGAGGATCGCCGTCACGCGGCCGGGCGCCAGCCGCACCGTGGCCCGCGAGAGCAGCGCCTTGGCGCCGATGCGCACCTCGGCGTCCTCGCAGCGCAATCCAAGTTCCAGATCCGGCGCCTTCATATGCGCCCCCGGAAGTGCCGCAGCATCAGCAGGAACATCGGCACGCCGATGAAGGCCGTGAGCACGCCCAGCGGCAGCTCGGCGGGCGCCATCGCGGTGCGCGCCACCGTGTCGGCCACCAGCACCAGCGCCGCGCCCAGCAGCGCCGAGGCGGGCAGCACCACGCGGTGGTCGGGCCCGGCCACCATACGCACCCAGTGCGGCGCGATCAGGCCGACGAAGCCGATGATCCCGGTGGTGGCCGTCACGGCGCCCACCGCCACGGCCGTGACGACGATGGCGCGCCGCTTGATGCGCTCCACGTCCACGCCCAGCAGCGCCGCCTGCGATTCGCCGAGCGCGATCGCGTTGAGCGGCGCGGCCAGCGAGGCCGCCGCCACGCAGGACAGCAGCACCGCCACGCCGACCAGGATCACCGCGCTCCAGCGCGCGCCGCCCAGGCTGCCGAGCAGCCAGAACTGCAGGCTGCGCAGTTGCTCGTCGGTGGCCATCACGCTGAGGAAACCAAGCCCCGCGCCCGCCAGCGCATTGACCGCGATGCCCGCGAGCAGCATCAGCGCCATGCGCGTGCCGCCCTCGCTGCGCGACAGCGCATAGATCAGCAAGGTGACCGAAAGGCCGCCGCCGAAGGCCATGACCACCAGCGTCCAGCTGCCGAGCGTGCGCGGCAGCACCGGCATGAACCAGGCGCCCAGCACGATGGTCACGCCGGCCGCGAGCGCGGCGCCGCTGCTGATGCCCACCAGGCCGGGGTCGGCCAGCGGGTTGCGAAACAGGCCCTGCATCAAGGTGCCCGCCATGCCAAGTCCCGCGCCGGCCGCCACGCCGAGCACCAGGCGCGGCAAGCGGATGTTGACGAACACCAGGTATTCGGGCGACCTGTCGGCCGCGGCGCCCTGCCCCAGCGAGGCCAGCACCTTCCACAGTTGCGGCAGGCTGATCGCGTAGGCGCCCGAGACCGCGCCGAGCGCCAGCGCGAAGGCGAGCAGCAGCGCGCAGCCGGCCAGCACGGCCCGCGGCGGAAAGCGCTGGCTCATGCCACCGCGGCCATGAACTTCGGATGCAGTTCGGCGATCGCCGCCGGCATGCGCGGGCCGAAGCCCAGCAACAGCAAGGCGTCGAGCGTGACCAGCGAGCGCTTCCTGAACGCGGGCGTGAGCGCCAGTTCGGGCCGCTGCCAGAAGCGCTCGATGCCGCCGTGGGCCTCGATGCTCTGGTCGCTGGTCATGACGATGTCGGGCGCGGCCGTGGCCATGGCCTCGGCGGTCATCGGGCGGTAGCCCTCGAAGCCGCCGAGCGCATTGACGCCGCCCGCATAGCCGATCACCGCGTGCGCGGCGGTCTTCTCGCCCGACACCTGCGGGCTCGCGCTGTGCGAGAGCACGAACAGCACGCGCGGCTTGCGGCCCTGCACGGCGGCCACGCGCTGCTGCACCTGGGCCCATTCGGCATCGAGCTTCGCCTGCAGCGCGCGCGCCTGCGCCTCGCGGGCCGCGGCGCGTCCCACCACCTGGATCTTGCGCCGCACCTCGCCCCAGCTGTGGTCGGCCTGCACGATCTCGACCTTGACGCCGGCCGAGCGCACCTGGTCGAGCACCACCGGCGGCCCGACTCGTTGGTGGCGATCACCGGCATCGGGCTTGAGCGACAGCAGCCCCTCGGCCGAGAGCTGCCGCATGTAGCCGACCTTGGGCGTGCCGCGCGCCGCGGCCGGATAGAGGCTGGTGGTGTCGGTGCCGACGAGCTGGCCCTCGGCGCCGAGCAGGTACACCACCTCGGTGATCGCGCCGCTCACGGTGATGAGCCGCGGCAGTTTCTTCGCCTCGGGCGACTGGGCAAACAGCGGCAGCGCGCCGGCGCCAGCGAGGCCGCGGCGGCGAGGCGCAATGCGTCGCGGCGGCGGACGAGGAAGGGGGAGATGCGTTCTTCGGTCATGGAGAAAAAACGTGGGGCAAGGAGAAAAACATCCGCGCGATCAGGCGGCCGGTGCCGCCACAGGCAGCCGCGCGAGCCCGCGCACCAGCTTTCGCCAGTCCTCGCGCTCGGGCACGCCGGGCTTGCGCGCGCCGAAGAACATCGCCATCAGCTCGCCCTCGCCATCGAAGGCCTCGACCGAGGTCACGTGGCCGTCGCTGGTGGGCTTCTCGACGATCCACACGCTCGCGATGCGGTCCTCGCGCAGGTGCAGGTTGAAGCCGGGGTCGAGCACGTTGAGCCAGCGCATCGGCGCGGCGTCGCCACGCGCCGGCATCTCCATCGGCTCGACGCGCACCACCGGCCCGGTGTGGATCTGGATGCAGCCGGGGCTGCCGACGAAGACCATGATCGGCGTGCCGCTGAAGGACGCTTCCTGCAGCAGGTCGCCCACCGCATGCAGCGCGGCGCGCTGCGTGAACTCGCCCTCGGTGAGCCGGAAGCTCTGCTGGCGCTCGGCATCGAACTTCTTGAGCAGGCCGAAGAACTCGTGCGTGTCCTGCATGCCGCGCCAGGCCTCGGCGAGCGCGCCGGCGTCGATGGCGGCGTCGGCGCGCGGCGCGGGCTTGGGCTCGGCCGGCTTGAATGCCACCTGCAACTCGGGCGCCGCATGCGCATCGATCACCGCCTGCAGCGCGCCGCGGTCGGTGGCCTCGCGCACGAAGATCTTGTGCACCGCCAGGCCGTGCGCGTCGAAGAACTGCAGGCTCAGCGAGGACGGCACGCCGGGATTGGCGGCCGCCTCGTCCACCGCGAAGCCCGCGTGCCAGCGGCTGAAGAACAGCCGCAGGTCGATCGCCTCGCCGAGCGCGAGCCCCATGGCCTCGCCGCCCGAGAGCTTCTCGTAGATGCCGGTCTTCTCGTGCACCGTGGTCTCGTTGCGCGTGAGCGCCAGCAGCGGCCCGCAGGCCTCGAGCGACTGCAGCAGCGCCAGCCACGGCCCGCGCAGCGGCGTGGCGCGCAGGGCCTTGTCGTGCGCGCCCGCATGGGCCGCGATCGCGGCGCCCTCGGCCAGGCCCATGGCTGCCGCGGCGTCCTTGTGGCGCATGCCCTTGGCGCGCAGCTCGGCAAAACGGTGGCGGATGTCTTCAGCATTCATCGTTGGTGGTCCTTCCTGTGTGAGATTGGGTGGCTCAGAAATCGGCCACGAGCGAGACATTGAAGCTGCGTCCCGGCTGCGTATAGGCGTCGCGGATCAGCGCGGTGGAGGTCAGGCCGCGCACGTCGCTCCACATCCAGTAGCGCTTGTTCGTGAGGTTCGTGATCGAGGCGTTGAGGCGCAGGTCGCGGTTGATGCGCCACTGCGCGCTCAGGTCCAGCGTGGTCGCCGAGGGCGTGAGGAACTGCACGCCGCCGGTGGTGATCTCGGCCGCATCCACGTCGGAGCGCTTCTTGGCCGCATGGTGCACCGCGTCGAGCCGCACCGACCAGGCCGGCGCCTTGTAGGCCAGGCCGAGATTGATCTTGCGCGGATCGATGGAGTTCAGCGGCCGGTCGTTGCTGCGGTCGCGCCCGCGCGTCTGGCCCCAGGCGAAAGGGCACCGAGAAGCCATTGCCGTTGTCGGTGAAGTCGAGCTCGCCCTTGACCTCGAAACCGCTGATGCGCGCGCGGCCGATGTTGACCGACTGGAAGGTGGCCGGGTTCACGCGCGAGCCGAACACGCCGCCGACCTGGCGGTCGTTCTCGATCAGGTCCTTGTAGTTGCCGGTGAAGGCGGCGACGTCGAAGTTCAGCACGCCGGTGCGCCCGCGCACGCCGAGCTCGACGTTCTGGCTCTTCTCGGGCTTGAGGTTGGGGTTCGGGATGGTGCGGTAGCCCGAGATCGTGTTCTCGAAGAAGTTGTTGACCTGGAACGCGTTCGGCGCCTTGAAGCCCGAGGCGTAGTTGCCGTAGACGCTCCATTGCGGCGTGGCGCGGAACAGCACGCCGAGCTTGGGCGAGACCGCCGAGCCCGAGAGCGAGACCGCCTGCGCGTTGAAGCCGGCCTGGTCGGCGTCGAGCGAGAAGCGGTCGAAGCGGATGCCTGGAGTGATGCTCCAGCGGTCGTGGATGAACTCGTCCTGCACATAGAAGGCCGAGGAGGTCTCGCGCGTGTCTGGGAAGCGCTTGAGCGGGTAGCTCTCGCCGGCAGGCGGCACCAGGCCGGTCTGCAGGTTCTCGACGTTGGTGCGCGCGTAGTCGAAGCCGTAGGTGATCTTCTGGGCCCAGTCGCCGGTGCGCACCAGCTTGTCGGCCTGCAGGCCGAACTGCCAGGTGCTCTCGTCGTAGGTGACGTCGCGCGAACGGTCGGCGGCGCTGAAGCGGTCCTCGAAGATGTACTCGCGCGACTTCGACTTCTGGTAGCTCACCGTGGCCTGCAGGCTGTCGGCCACGACCGAATTCAGGCGCAGCCGGCCGTCGTAGGTGAAGCGGTCGCGCTGCAGGTCGGTGCGGGCGTCGAGGCCGACCACCGAGGTCGAAGCATAGGGTGGCTTCGCGAGGCCCGACAGCAGGTCGTAGCGGCTGGTCTTCTCGATGTGCTCGAAGGTGAAGCCGTGGCGCTGGTCGGCATCGGGCGTGAGGATGACCTTGGCCAGCAGCGCGCCGCTGCGGTCGCGCTGCGGGTTGGGCGTGGTGCGGTCGGCGTTCGGGCGCGTTGTAGCTGCCGCGGTTCTCGAGCTCGTGCGAGCGGCCGAGGTTGGCCGAGAGCAGCCACTGCAAGGTCTCGTTGGGCTTGCCCGCGAGCGTGACGCCGGCGCGGCGGCCGTTGTCGTCGCCGCTGTAGCCGACGCTGGCGCTGCCGCCGAAGCGCTTGCCGTCGCGCAGGAACGAGGACGGATCGCGCGTGATGAAGTTGACCAGGCCCGCAAGGCCGTCGGAGCCGTAGAGCGCGGAGGCCGGGCCCTTGAGGATCTCGATGCGCTCGATCAGGCCGATGTCGAAGTAGTCGCGGCCGAAGGCGTTGGCACTAAAGACATAGCTGCGCGGCGTGCGGATGCCGTCGGTCAGCAGCAGCACGCGATTGCCGTCGAGGCCGCGAATGTTGAAGCCGGCGTTGTTGTCGCGACCGGTGTTGCCCTGGGCGAGGCCGAAGCGTGCCGGCGAGCGCTTGACCGAGACGTTCGGCAGGTCGCGCACCGCGTCGCGGATGTCGTTGATCTGCTTCGATTCGATCGTCTCGCGGTTGAGCACTTCCACGCTGACCGGCAGCGCGTCCTTCTCCTGTTCGGAACGCGAGCCGCTCACGACGATCTCGCCGAGCGCGGCGACCTGTTGAGGCGGCTGCTGGGCCCAGGCCGGTGCCGCGGCACCGAAGCCGCTGGCGATCAGCCAGGGCAGCAGCGCGCGGCGCGCGCGCACGGGTCGGGAAGAAAGAGGAAGACGAGCGCGCGAAGCGCGAAATGCGGGTAGAGGTGGCGGCCACGAAAAAAGGTCCGGCAAGCGTTGGAATGAACAACGGCTTGCTGGACCTCGGCGCGGCGGAAGCGGCGCGGCTGACCTGGCTGGCGGCGGGAGGCTCGGTTCCCTTTTGTTGGTGTTCTCGCCGCGATGCGCGGCGCGCGAGCCTCTGAAAACTATTTTATGAGAACAATTCTCATCTGGCCGCCGATGCACCCACTCAGGCTGGGGCTGAAGTGCGGATCAGGTGATCGAATGCACCGAGTGCCGCCTTCGCGCCGTCGCCGGCCGCGATGATGATCTGCTTGAACGGCACCGTGGTCGCGTCGCCCGCGGCGAACACGCCGGGCACCGAGGTCTGGCCCTTCGCATCCACCACGATCTCGCCGTGCTTCGACAGCTCGATCGTGCCCTTGAGCCAGTCGGTGTTGGGCACCAGGCCGATCTGGATGAACACGCCCTCGAGGTCGACGCGCTTGGCTTCGCCGGTCGCGCGGTCCTTGTAGACCAGGCCGTTGACCTTCTGGTCGCCCGTGATCTCGGTGGTCTGCGCGTTGGTGAACACGTCGACGTTCTTCAGGCTGTGCAGCTTGCGCTGCAGCACGGCGTCGGCGCGCAGTTGGGTGTCGAACTCGATCAGCGTGACATGGCCCACGATGCCGGCCAGGTCGATCGCCGCCTCGACGCCCGAGTTGCCGCCGCCGATGACCGCCACGCGCTTGCCCTTGAACAGCGGGCCGTCGCAGTGCGGGCAGTAGGCCACGCCCTTGTTCTTGAACTCGTGCTCGCCGGGCACGTTGATGTTGCGCCAGCGCGCGCCGGTCGAGATGATCACCGACTTGCTCTTGAGCGACGCGCCGCTCTCGAGCTGCACCTCGATCAGCCCCTCGCCCGGGATCAGCGCCTTGGCGCGCTGCAGGTTCATGATGTCGACCTCGTAGTCGCGCACGTGCTCCTCGAGCGCATGGGCGAACTTCGGTCCCTCGGTCTCCTTGATCGAGATGAAGTTCTCGATGCCCATGGTGTCGAGCACCTGGCCGCCGAAACGCTCGGAGGCCACGCCGGTGCGGATGCCCTTGCGCGCAGCGTACACGGCCGCCGCGGCGCCCGCGGGGCCACCGCCGACGATCAGCACGTCGAACGGGTCCTTGGCGGCGATCTTCTTTGCTTCGCGCTCGACGCCGCTGTTGTCGATCTTCGCGAGGATCTCTTCCAGGCTCATGCGGCCCTGGCCGAACTCGGTGCCGTTGAGGAACACGGTGGGCACGGCCATCACCTGGCGTTCCTTGACTTCGTCCTGGAAGGTGCCGCCCTCGATCATCGTGGTGCGGATGCGCGGGTTCTGCACCGCCATCAGGTTCAGCGCCTGGACCACGTCGGGGCAGTTGTGGCAGGTCAGCGAGACGTAGATCTCGAACTCGAAATCGCCGTCGAGCGCCTTGATCTGGTCGAGCACGGCCTGCTCCACCTTCGGCGGGTAGCCGCCGATCTGCAGCAGCGCGAGGATCAGCGAGGTGAATTCATGGCCCATCGGCAGGCCGGCGAAACGCGGGCCGTGGTTTTCGCTCGGGCGGTTGACCGAGAACGAGGGCTTGCGGTGGTTGTCGTCGCGGCTTTCGCTCAGGCGGACCAGCGGCGAGGCTTCCGCCACGTCCTTCAGCAGCGACAGCACTTCGTCCGAGGCCTTGCTGTCGTCGAGCGAGGCGACGATCTCGATCGGCTGCGTGGCGCGGTCGAGGTAACTCTTCAATTGGGCTTTGGTGCTGGCGTCGAGCATGAGGGACTCTCTTTCGATAACTGGAAACTATCAACGGGGGACAAAAAAACCCGGGGGCCTCGTGAGCGCCCGGGCTTTCGCGCGGAGCGCCTTAGATCTTGCCGACGAGGTCGAACGACGGGGCGATGGTCTTGTCGCCTTCATTCCACTTGGCCGGGCAGACTTCGTTCGGGTGGGCGGCGGTGTAGACGGCTGCCTTGAGCTTGCGCAGGGTTTCCTTGACGTCGCGGGCGATCTCGTTGGAGTGCACTTCGGCGGTCTTGATGATGCCTTCGGGTTGATCACGAAGGTGCCGCGCAGTGCCAGGCCTTCTTCGGGGATGTGCACGCCGAAGTTGTTGGTCAGCGTGTGGGTCGGGTCGCCCACCAGCGGGAACTTGGCCTTGCCGACGGCCGGCGAGGTGTCGTGCCAGACCTTGTGCGAGAAGTGCGTGTCGGTCGTCACGATGTAGACCTCGGCACCCAGCTTCTGGAACTCGGGGTAGTTGTCGGCGGCGTCTTCGACTTCGGTCGGGCAGTTGAAGGTGAAGGCAGCCGGCATGAAGATCAGCACGGACCACTTGCCCTTCAGCGTCTCGTCGGACACATCGATGAACTTGCCGTTGAGGTAGGCCTGGGTCTTGAAGGGCAGGACTTGGGTGTTGATCAGGGACATTGCTGGTTTCCTTGGTGGTGATGAAAGAAGCGAACCATGAGTATAGCTACCAAATGGCATCTTTCAATAGTTCATAGCTATTGAATGCATTGCAGCCCCCTATGTCTTGCGATGGGCGGGCCGCATGCCTGGCGGCATGGCTCGCCCTCCGGATACGAACGTGTATCAGCATCAAACGCATGCAGAGCGCGAATGCATGGCTTTGCTTGCGCCACCCTCTTTCGCGCTCCGACAATCGCGGCCTTTACTGCTTTCATAACAAGGAAAAACACCATGAAGGGCGATCCCAAGGTCATCGAGCATCTGCAGGCGCAGCTCAAGAACGAGCTGACTGCGATCAACCAGTACTTCCTTCACTACCGCATGCTCAAGCATTGGGGCCTCGACAAGCTGGCCAAGAAGGAATACGAAGAATCGATCGGCGAGATGAAGCATGCCGACAAGCTGATGGACCGCATCTTCATGCTCGACGGCCTGCCGAACCTGCAGGACCTGGGCAAGTTGAACATCGGTGAAGACGTGCCCGAACTGCTGCGCTGCGACCTCGGCGCCGAGACCGGCGCGCAGGCCACGATCAAGGACGGCATCGCGCATTGCGAATCGGTGCGCGACTACGTCTCGCGCGACCTGCTGCAGGAAATCCTCGACGACACCGAGGAGCACATCGACTTCCTCGAAACCCAGATCGACCTGATCGACCGCGTCGGCCTGCAGAACTACCTGCAATCGCAGATGGGCGAACTCGAGTAAGCCTCGCCCTCGCAAGCCACACGGCACGCCATGAACAACTGCGGGACTTCGGTCCCGCTTTTTTTGGCCCGGCGTTTTCGCTTTACCAAACTTCACATGCTATTTAATTGATAGCATAAGACGAAGGATTTACCTTCGATCCGGCCGGATCGATACCCTCGGCACGGGTCGTCCCCGATTGCCAAACGAAATCAATTCTCATTTGCGCGCCTAAAATGCCGGCCGCCAATGAATGCCGCCTCTCCCGACAACCGCCGCCGTGCCTACTGGCTCAAAACCCTGCACGAATGGCACTGGGTCAGCTCCGCCATCTGCCTGATCGGCATGGTGCTGTTCAGCGTCACCGGCTTCACGCTCAACCACGCGGGACAGATCGAGGGCAAGCCGCAGGTCACGCGGCTGCACGCGACGATCGACGAGGCGCTGCGCGCCCGCCTCGAAGCGGCCATGGCCGAGGTCAAGTCGAACAAGGCGATCAAGGGCAAGGCCGCGCTGCCCGCCGAACTCCAGTCCTGGGTGCGCCAGCGCTGGGACGTCGATACCGCCGGTCGCGAGGCCGAATGGTCGGACGACGAGATCTACCTGTCGCTGCCCCGCCCCGGCGGCGACGCCTGGCTGCGCCTGAGCCTGGCCGACGGCGAGGCCGAATACGAGCGCACCGACCGCGGCTGGCTCTCCTATTTCAACGACCTGCACAAGGGCCGCAACACCGGCACCGCCTGGAGCTGGTTCATCGACATCTTCGCGGGCGCCGCGCTGGTGTTCTCGATCACCGGCCTGTTCATCCTCAAGATGCATGCGGGCAACCGTCCCTTCACCTGGCCGATGGTCGGCATGGGGCTGGTCGTGCCGGTGCTGCTCGCGCTGCTTTTCATTCATTGACTCTCGTTCCGTCCGCTTCGAAGAAAAGGTTCCTCCCGTGCACATCCGCTACTCGCTCGCACCGCTCGCCATGTCGGCGCTCTTCGCCGCCCCGGCCTTCTCGGCCAGCCTCGGCGTCAACATCGAGGTGCCGCGCCTCAACGTGTCGGAATACCACCGCCCCTACATCGCGACCTGGATCGAGCGCGCCGACAACACCGTGGCCGGCACGCTGGCGGTCTGGTACGACGTGCGCACCAAGACCAACAACCCCGAGGGCGAAGGCACCAAGTGGCTCAAGGACATGCGCCAGTGGTGGCGCCGCGGCGGCCGCGACCTGTCGGTACCGATCGACGGCGTGACCGGCGCGACCAAGCCCGCGGGCAAGCACCAGCTGAGCTTCACCGACGGCAGCGCGCCGATGCCGCAACTGGCGCCGGGCAGCTACAAGCTGGTGGTGGAAGCCGCGCGCGAAGTCGGCGGCCGCGAGGTCGTGAGCATCCCGTTCCAATGGCCACCGACCAGCGCCTCGCAGCCGACCGCTTCGGGCAAGGAAGAACTGGGCGAGATCAAGCTCGAGCTCAAGCCCTGACCGCCACATCGCCCCGCACCTTCGCCGCTCACCTTCAAGGAATCGCCATGAACACCCTCCGCCTGCGCGCCGCCGCCATTGCCGCCGCCTTCGTCGCCATCGCCCCGCTGTCCCAGGCGCACAACGCCTGGCTGCTGCCCTCGGGCACCGTGTTCTCGAAGGCCGACACGGTCAGCGTCGACGCCGCGGTGTCGAACGACCTGTTCGTCGCCAACCATGCGCCGCTGCGCCTCGAGGGCCTGCAGATCACCGCGCCCGACGGCAGCACCGTCAAGCCCGAGAGCGAGGCCAAGCTCAAGCAGCGCAACGTGTTCGACGTGCCGGTCGCGCAGGCCGGCACCTACCGCATCGCCGTGATCAACGGCGGCGCCTTCGCGAGCTGGAAGGACAAGGCCACCGGCCAGAACAAGCGCGCGCGCGGCACGCCCGAGACCATCGCCAAGGAGATCCCGGCCGATGCGCAGGACGTGAGCATCACGCAATCCTCGGGCCGCATCGAGACCTTCGTCACCGTCGGCAAGCCCTCGGCGCTCAAGCCGATCGGCCAGGGCCTGGAACTGATCTCCACCGGCAGCCCGACCGACCTCGCCAAGGGCGAGAAGGCCAGCTTCACGCTGCACCTGGACGGCCAGCCCGCCAAGGACCTCGAGGTGACGGTGACCGCCGGCAACACGCAGTACCGCGACAAGCTCGAGGAGTTCAAGGTCAAGACCGACGACAAGGGCCAGTTCAGCGTGACCTGGCCGAGCGCCGGCATGTACTGGCTCGACGTGTCCACGCGCGACAACAAGACCACCGTGCCGAACGCCAAGGAGCGCCGCCTGAGCTATGCGGCCACGCTCGAAGTGATGCCCTGATCCCGAGCGACGTTTCGCGCAGCGCCTTGGGCATTTCGTTCGCCTCCCGCAGTTCCTGGCACGGCGGCTACGCCAACGCGGCCGTGCCGCGCCGCGCCGATCCGGCCCGCCTGCATCAGCTGGCCGGCCGGACCATGGGCACGACCTGGTCGCTGCGCTTCGACAACCCCGGCATGCGGCCGCTGGCCGACGTGCGCGAGGCGGTCGAATCGGCGCTCGCGCGCGTGATCGCGCAGATGAGCCACTGGGAGGCCGACGCCGAGATCTCGCGCTTCAACCGGGCGCCGGCGGGCACGCGGCACACGCTGCCGGCCGAGTTCGCGCGCGTGATGGCCTGCGCGCTGCAATGGGCCGAGGACAGCGGCGGCGCGATCGATCCGACGGTCGGGGCATCGGTCGCGGGCTGGGGCTTCGGGCCCGACGCGAATGATGGCCCCGCCGATGCGAACGCCCTCGAAACAGCACGCCAGCGCACGGGCTGGCAAAAGCTCGCCTTCGCAATGGCCGACGACGCAACGGCCACGCTGACCCAGCCCGGCGGCTTCGCGCTCGACCTGTCGGGCATCGCCAAGGGCTTCGCGGTCGATCACGGCGTCGAGGCCCTGCAGGCGCTGGGCCTCGAGAACTTCCTGTTCGAGATCGGCGGCGAACTGCGCGGCGTGGGCCGCCGCCCCGACGGACAGCCATGGCGCGTGCAGGTCGACGGCGAACTGCCCGCGCCGGTGCACGTGGCGCTCGACGGCCTCGCGATCGCCACCTCCGGCGACCGCTGGCACCAGCGCGAGCACGCAGGCCGCCGCTGGTCGCACACCATCGATCCGCGCAGCGGCGAACCCGTGCCAGCCGGGCTCGCGAGCGTCACGGTGCTGCATGCGCAGTGCATGCACGCCGATGCGTTGGCCACCGTGCTGACGGTGCTCGGTCCCGAGGAAGGCTTCGCCTTCGCCGAGGCGCGCGACATCGCGGCGCTGTTCGTCGCGCATGCGGCACAGGGCGACGGACCGCCGAGCCCGCGCGCGACCCCGGCCTGGACCGAACGGACCGCCGCCGCATGAACGACACGCTGCTGCGCGCGCTGGCCGCGGGCTCCACCGTGGCCGCCTACGGCGCGATGTGCCTGGCGATCTACACGCGCGAGCGCCGCGCCGTCGCGGCCACCGCGCGCGCCGCGCAGGCGCTGGCGGGCGACGGCACGGTGCCATCGACGCTGGTGCTGTTCGCCAGCCAGACCGGCCAGGCCGAAGCCATCGCCTGGCAGACCGCGCGCCGCCTGCGCGCGGCCGGTACGCCGGTGCGCGTGATGGAACTCAACGCCCTCGACGCCGCCACCTTGCGCGACGCGCGGCAGGCCGTCTTCGTGGCCAGCACCTACGGCGAAGGCGACGCGCCCGACGGCGCCAGCCTGTTCGCCGAAAAGGCAATGGCCGAACAGCCCGACCTGTCCGCGCTGCGCTATGCGGTGCTGGCCCTGGGCGACCGCCAGTACGCGAACTTCTGCGGCTTCGGGCGCCAGCTCGACGACTGGCTGCAAGTCCGGGGCGCGACGCCCTCCTTCGCGCGCGTCGAGGTCGACAACGGCGATCCCGAGGCGCTGGCCGCGTGGCATGCCCAGTGGGGCGATGCCGAGGTCGCGCCTGACGAGCAAGAAAGCAGCGCCTTCGTTCCATGGCGCCTCGCGCATCGCAACCTGCTCAACCCCGGCAGCGCGGGCGCGCCGGTGTTCCTGCTCGGCCTGGTGCCGCAGGCCGGCGCGATGCCGGCCTGGGACTCGGGCGATCTGGTGCAGATGGCGGTCGCGAGCGATCCGGCACGGCCGCGCGACTACTCGATCGCCTCGCTGCCCACCGACGGCGAACTGCAGCTGCTGGTGCGGCAGGAACAGCATCCCGACGGCACCTTGGGCATGGCCTCGGGCCACCTGACCTCGACCTTGGCCATCGGCGACACGGTGGCGCTGCGACTGCGCCCGCACCGCGGCTTTCGCCTCGAGGGCAACGCCTCGCGTCCGCTGATCCTGATCGGCAACGGCACGGGCCTGGCCGGCCTGCGCGCCCATCTGCGCGCGCGCGTCGCGGCGGGCCGGTACGAGAACTGGCTGGTGTTCGGCGAGCGCCATGCGGCGCACGACTTCCTCTGCCGCGACGAGATCGAGGCCTGGCAGCGCGAGGGCGCGCTGGCGGAGCTCGACATGGTGTTCTCGCGCGACCAGGCCGAACGGCTCTACGTGCAGCACCGGCTGCTGCAGCGCGCCGATGCGCTGCGCGACTGGCTTGCGCGCGGCGCGGCGGTGTACGTGTGCGGCAGCCTGCAGGGGATGGCAGCGGGCGTCGATGCAGCGCTGCGGCAGGTCGCGGGCGAGGCGCTGTGGGCCGAGCTGGTCGGCTCGGGGCGCTACAGGCGCGACGTGTACTGAGGCACGGAAGCCACCGGCCTGCGTGGCACTGGAGGGCGACGCCCACCAGCATCTGCGCGCCGTCAACAATTCCCCCAGCATGCGAGTTGCTTCAGTGCAACAAAGTATCTACTTTACAAAGCGCCTGCGGGCATAAGTTCTAAGACCCGTATTGATAAACATTATCATTTGATACGGTTTTTACCTTCGCCCTTCCGCAGGTCAACTCACCCAGCCAGCCCCCGGTGCCTCTACGGCACACGCGCAGGGCATCGCCAGTCGAGTTCTCAGGGCCGTTTTTTCATTTTCGAGAACCTTCATGGCCAACTCCTATATCAAGAGCCGGAAGCACGCTGTCGCGCGCGCCGTTCCCCAGGTCTCGGGCGCCGCAGCCGCCACGCTGATCGCCCTCTCCGCCCCCGCCTTCGCCCAGCAGCAGCAGCCTTCGCGCGTGCTGCCCGAGATCCGCGTCGAGGGCTCGGTCGCCTCCGACTTCAAGGCCGACAACTCGGCCAACACCAAGTTCACGGCGCCGCTGGTGAACACGCCGCAGACCGTGCAGGTGATCAAGGAGCAGGTGCTGCGCGACCAGGGCGCCACCACGCTGACCGAAGCACTGCGCAACACCCCCGGCGTGGGCACCTTCTTCCTCGGGGAGAACGGCAACACCAACACGGGCGACGCGGTGTTCATGCGCGGCTTCGACAGCTCGAGCGCGATCTTCGTCGACGGCATCCGCGACCTCGGCTCGATCTCGCGCGACACCTTCAACATCGACCAGGTCGAAGTCGTGAAGGGCCCCTCGGGCACCGACGTGGGCCGCACCTCGCCCACCGGCTACATCAACCTCGTGACCAAGAAGCCCAAGCTCGACGACAGCTTCACGGGCTCGCTGGGTTTCGGCAGCGCCGACTTCAAGCGCGGCAGCATCGACTGGAACAAGTCGTTGAGCGGCGAGAACGGCATCGGCGCGGCCTTCCGCCTGAACGCCGTGGCCGAGGACGCCGGCGTGGCCGGCCGCGATTTCGTGAAGAACAAGCGCTGGTCGATCGCGCCCTCGCTGGCCTTCGGCCTGAACAGCCCGACGCGCGTGTACCTCGATTACGTGCACGTCAAGCAGAACAACGTGCCCGATGGCGGCGTGCCGACGATCGGGCTGCCGGGCTACTCGACGCCTGATGCGACGGCCATCCGCAGCGGCCTCGCCCGCCGCACCTACCTGAACTACGCGCAGCGCGTCGACTCGAGCAACTTCTACGGCACCAGCTCGGACTTCGACCATGTCACCACCGACATGTTCACCGCGCGCGTCGAACACGACCTCACGCCCGACATCACGATCCGCAACACCACCCGCTACGCGAAGACGCAGCAGGACTACATGCTGACCGCGTTCATGGGCGGCGGCCTCACCGCGTCGACGGCCGGCGTCGGCCAGCTGCCCGCGGTGAACTCCGGCTTCATCAACACGGTGGTGCCGACGAATCCCGCGACCTGGACGATCACGCGCAACCTGCCGACCAACAAGGACCAGGCCAACACGATCTTCACCAACCAGACCAGCGTCTCGGCGAAGTTCAACACCGGCAGCATCAGCCACACCTTCAACGGCGGCCTCGAGTTCATCCGCGAAACGCAGCGCGCGAACAACTACTACGCGGCCGGCTATTCGACCGTCGGCACCACTTTCGCGCCGGCCGGCTCGTGGCCCGCCGCCAACCTGTATGCGCCCGATCGCAACGTGCTCGGCTACAACCGGCTCCCCGAACGGCACCGGCTCCGACGGCAGCACCGACACGATCGGCCTGTTCGCCTTCGACACGATCAAGTTCAACGAACAGTGGCAGCTCACCGGCGGCTTGCGCTACGACCACTACTCGACCGACTACGACGCGACCGCGCTGACCCTGGCACGCACCGGCAACAACCCGCAGACCGCGACCATCACGCCGACGCGCCTCAAGCTCTCGGACAGCCTGTGGTCCGGCAAGATCGGCCTGGTCTACAAGCCGACCGAGAACAGCAGCGTCTACGCGGCCTACGGCACTGCGGCCCAGCCCCCCGGGCGGCGCCAACTTCCAGCTCGCCGCAGGCGGCAGCGGCAACAGCGCCGCGCGCACCGACTTCCTGCCGCAGAAGGCCAAGACCTACGAACTCGGCACCAAGTGGGACGTGCTCAACAAGCGCCTCGCGCTGACGGCCGCGCTCTACCGCACCGACGTCAGCAACGAAGTGGTGCAGGACTCGATCTCGCAGCAGTACTACCAGACCGGCAAGAAGCGCGTGCAAGGCATCGAGCTCGGCGTGTCGGGCGCGATCACCGACAACTGGGGCGTGACCACCGGCTTCACGACGATGAACACCCGCGTGCTCAGCGGCCCCTCGGTGCTGGCCGACGGCTCGACCTCGCTGGCCTACACGCCGAAGCGCGCCTTCACGCTGTGGACCACCTACCAGCTTCCGTTCGGCCTGACGATCGGTGGCGGCGCGCGCTACAACGGCAAGCTGTACCGCGGCACGGACGGCGCGGTCGGTACGCCGGCCTACGTCGAGTCGTACTCGGGTGGTCGACGCCATGGCGTCCTACCGGATCAACAAGAACGTCGACCTGCAACTCAACGTCTACAACCTGTTCGACAAGGACTACGTGGCGGCCATCAACAAGTCGGGCTACCGCTACACGCCGGGCACGCCGCGCTCGTTCAAGGTCACGGCGAACTTCGCGTTCTGATCGTTCGCCACGGCGAGCCGCCGGCCAGGGCCGGTGCGCCGCGGTGCGACACTCGAGCCCCGGCCCGCGCCGGGGCTTTTTTCCTTCCGGAGTTCCCGAAGATGATGCTGCATGTGCCCGAAGTGCTGAGCCCGGACCAGGTGCGCAGGATGCGCGCCACGCTCGATGCCACCCAGTGGGTCGACGGGCGCGAGACCGTCGGCGACCAGGGCGCGCAGGTCAAGCGCAACCGGCAGCTGTCCGAGCATTCGCCGGTCGGGCGCGAGCTCGCCAAGACCGTGCTGGCCGCGCTGGCGCGCAACCCGCTGTTCTTCTCGGCCGCCCTGCCCGCGCGCTTCGTGCCGCCGCTGTTCAACCGCTACGAGGGTGGCGAGCACTACGGCCTGCACGTCGATGGCGCGGTGCGCGCCGTGCCCGGCAGCGAGCAGCCGCTGCGCACCGACCTGTCGTGCACGCTGTTTCTCTGCGACCCCGACGACTACGACGGCGGCGAGCTCGAGGTGGTCGACACCTACGGCTCGCACGAGGTCAAGCTGCCGGCCGGCGACCTGATCCTGTATCCGTCGAGCAGCCTGCACCGCGTGCACCCGGTGACCCGGGGCGCGCGCGTGTGCGCCTTCTTCTGGGCCCAGAGCATGGTGCGCAACGACCAGCAGCGCTCGATGCTGTTCGAACTGGACCAGAACATCCAGAAACTGCGCGCCCGGCTGGGCGAATCCGAGGAAACCGTGGCCCTCACCGGCCACTACCACAACCTGCTTCGGCTCTGGTCGGAGATATAGGCGGTGGCCCCCTCATAGCGAATAGCTGTCACGCCGGCCGCTGGCGAATACGATAGTTATTGCAAATGCGAGGGATTCTTATTTATAATCACTACATCCAATAGCCAGCCAAACTGCCGCTTTCACAGCCATGATCGTTTGCATTTGCCGCCGAGTCTCCGACCGCGAAATCGCACGCCATGTGCGCGCGGGGATGACCTTCGACGAAGTGCAATTCGAACTCGGCGTGGCCACCCAGTGTGGCCAATGTGAAGGATGTGCGCGCGATATCGTCGCGCAGTGCAGCGCTTCGCACCCGGTCGCGGCCCTGCACTGCGAATCGGAACCGAAGTCGATCCAGCTTGCCAACTCCATCAAGGAAAGCAAAGCATGGAACTCGTCTCTGCACTCGGCGGCAGCCTGATCCTGGTGGCGGCTCCGTCTGGTGGATCCTTCGTAAATAGAAGTAGACGTCGTCGTAGCGGTTTTGCTGCAATCGGGGCACGTGACCACGTGCTCGCACTCGAATGGTTGATCGTGTCTGACCGCTTTGCCCCCCCTCCTACCTTTCTCGGCCTCTCGCGCAATGCTGCCATTGCCGGCGGCGTGATCGTCTTCCACGCCGCCGCGCTCTGGGCGCTGCAGAGCGGCCTGCTCCGCCGGGCCGCCGAAGTGGTGATCCCGGTCGAGATCATGAGCCAGTTCATCGAGCCGCCGAAGCCCACGCCTCCGCCGCCGCCCCCTCCTCCACCGCCGCCCCAGCCGCGCGTGAAGGCACCGCCGCCGCCGCGTCCGCAGGCCATCCGCGAACCCAAGCCCACGCCGGCGCCGCAAGCGCCGGTGGGCGATCCGGAACCGCCGCCGCCCGCACCGACGCCGCCCTCGCCGCCGCCCGCGCCTCCCGCGCCGCCGGCCCCTCCGCCGGCGCCGCCCGCACCGCCCAAGGTGGTCGAGGTGACGGCCGCGCAGGCGCAGTGGCTGCGCCAGCCGGCGCCCGTCTATCCGCAGCTGAGCTCGCGGCTCGGCGAATCGGGCACGGTGACCATCGCCGTGTACTTCAACCGCAACGGCGTCGTGCGCCGCGCCGAAATCCTCAAGTCCAGCGGCTTCGACCGCCTCGACCGCGCCGCCCGCGATGCGGTGCTGAAGTCGTCCGTGACCGTGAGCAACTATCCGAACGCGAGCGACGAGACCCTCTTCATGCTGCCCGCGCCCATCGTTTTCAACCAACCTAAGTAACTGAGACCCCTATGGATTCCCAATTTGGCTTGATGAATGTCTGGCACCAAGGCGACTTCGTCACCAAGGCCGTCGCGGTGCTGCTGATCGCCATGTCGCTCGCGTCGTGGATCGTGATCATCGTCAAGGCGCTCGACGTCATCCGCTACAAGCGTCTCGCCAAGCAGTCGCAGGACTTCTGGCACAGCGAGGACTTCGCCACCGCGCTCAACAAGCTCGGCAAGGACGACAGCAACCCCTTCCGCGCCCTGGCGCTCGAGGGCCGCGAAGCCGCCGCCCACCACCGCAACACCAAGGCGCACCTGCATGACGCGCTCGACGTCAGCGACTGGATCACGCGTTCGCTGCGCAACGGCATCGACGCCTTCACCGCGCGCCTGCAGACCGGCCTGGCCGTGCTGGCCTCGGTCGGCTCGACCGCGCCCTTCATCGGCCTGTTCGGTACCGTCTGGGGCATCTACCACGCGCTGATGAGCATCGGCTCGGCCGGCCAGGCCACGATCGACAAGGTCGCGGGTCCGATCGGCGAAGCGCTGATCATGACGGCCCTGGGCCTCGCGGTCGCCATCCCCGCCGTGCTCGGCTACAACGCCCTGGTGCGCGGCAACAAGTTCGTGCTGACCAAGCTCAATGCCTTCGCGCACGACCTGCACGCCTACTTCGTGACCGGTGCCCGCGTCCAGAGCGGCGCCGAATCGATCGTGGTTCCGCTCAAGAAGGGCTGAGCATCATGGCTTTCGGAACCCAAGACGAACCCGATGAGGTGATGAACGAGATCAACATGACGCCGCTGGTCGACGTCATGCTGGTGCTCCTGATCATCTTCATCATCACCGTGCCGGTGATGAAGCACGCGGTGAACATCGACCTGCCGCGCGCCACCAGCGAGCCCGAGCAGCCGAAGCCCGAGAACATCCTGTTCAGCGTGACGGCCGAGGGCGACTACTACTGGAACGATCAGAAGATTTCCGACAGCGAGCTGCCGACCCGCCTCGCCGCCGAGGCCGCCAAGGAACCGCAGCCCGAACTGCACATCCGCGGCGACAAGGCGGTGCGCTACGAGCGCGTAGCCAAGGCGATGTCGGAGGCTCGCGAAGCCGGCGTGCGCAAGATCGGCTTCATCACCGAACCCGACGCGAAATAACTGCCTCACGGGTCACAAAATTTTTCATCGCGGCGATTGACTTCTTGATGAGAATTATTATCATTCAGTCATCGCTTCGATAAGAGGAACCCGAGATGCCAGCCACCACCAACGCCTTTGCTGTTCTGAGCCACCCTTCGCTCGATCAATCGGGCGGCGGTCACGCCACCATCCAGGCTCAACGACCGGTTCCGATGGTCGAAAGCGCCGAGCTGCTCAAGGGCAGCAAGACCGTCGGCATCATGCACAACGGTTCGCTGTACCGCCTGCAGGCCACCAAACTGGGCAAGCTGATCCTGACCAAGTAGGTCCCGGTCAGCCCGCCCCTCGCGCAAGTTTCATCGTGGGGCGACTCCAGGAGATTCATTTCTCCGAAGGGTCGTTTTTTGCTAGCCAACGGTTCGCCGACTAGCCAAGCTTTTTTTCACGCTGAACGTCCAATCAAAAACGCCGACTCTCTAGTCGGCGTTTTCGTTCGTGCAGGGCGCCCATGCGCCCATGCCGGATCTCAGAGACCCAGTGCAGCGATGCCAGCCTTGGCGACCTGCGCGTCTTCGTTCGACTTCACGCCGCTCACGCCCACGGCGCCGATCACGTGGCCGTCCTTCACGATCGGCACGCCGCCTTCGAGCAGGCCGTGCACCAGCGGTGCCGTCAGGAACGCGGTGCGGCCGCCGTTGATGATGTCCTCGTAGACCTTGCTCTCGCGGCGACCCATGGCGGCCGTGTGGGCCTTGGCCGGGGCGATGTGCGAGGACAGCGCGGCCGCGCCATCGAGGCGCTGCAGCCACAGCAGGTTGCCCGCGTCGTCGGCGATGGCGATGGTCACGGCCCAGTTGTTCTTGAGTGCCTCGGCTTCGGCGGCGGCGGCGATCAGCTTGACATCGGCGAGTTCAAGGAATGATTTGGTTTGCATGATGGTGATCAAGGTCTTGTTGCGTCGAACCCCCGAGCATACCGGTCCGCTGAAGCGCCTCCCCCTGTCGGACGGCGCGCCGTCTAAGGAACACCCCCCATACGGTCTTTGGGGGCCCCGGTCTTGCAGACTCCTAGAATCGGCCCAACTGCCAAGGCAGCAACCACAGGAGCTTCGGCCATGAACGACCGCGTTACAACCCTCGACACTTCCACCGGCTATGGCCAGGTGCTGCCGCAGGCTGACCGCCAACGCGTGCTGCGCAACACCTACTGGCTGCTGGCGCTGAGCCTGCTGCCCACCGTGCTGGGCGCCTGGCTGGGCGTGCAGACCGGCATCACCCGCTCGCTGACCGGCGGCCTCGGTCTCATCGTCTTCCTCGGCGGTGCCTTCGGCTTCATGTTCGCCATCGAGAAGACCAAGAACTCGGCCGCCGGCGTGCCGGTGCTGCTGGCCTTCACCTTCTTCATGGGCCTGATGCTCTCGCGTCTGATCTCGATGGTGCTGGGCTTCAAGAACGGTCCCGATCTGATCATGACGGCCTTCGGCGGCACCGCCGGCGTGTTCTTCGTGATGGCCTCGCTGGCCACCGTGATCAAGCGCGACCTGTCGGGCATGGGCAAGTGGCTGTTCGTCGGCGCGATGGTGCTGATGGTCGGCGCGGTCATCAACGTGTTCGTCGGCTCGACCGCCGGCATGTTCGCGATCTCGGTCGCGGCCATCGGCATCTTCTCGGCCTACATGCTCTATGACCTGAAGCAGATCATGGACGGCGGCGAGACTAACTACATCAGCGCGACGCTCGCCCTGTACCTCGACCTGTTCAACGTGTTCCAGAGCCTGCTGGCGCTGCTGGGCCTCGCGGGCGGCGAACGCGACTGACGTTTCCTCCTCCTTCGATGGCCCCGCGGCCATCGATCGGTGAAAAAGAAAGGGCCCTTCGGGGCCCTTCCTCATTGCGGCGTCGGAACCGCCTCATTCGCGCTCGAACACCGCGATCGATTCCACGTGCGCCGTGTGCGGGAACATGTTGACCACGCCCGCATGCGTGCAGCGATAGCCGGCCTGGTGCACCAGCAGGCCGGCATCGCGCGCGAGCGTCGACGGATTGCAGCTCACGTAGACGATGCGCTTCGGCGGCGTCCATCCGCCCGTGCGCAGCTCGGGCTGCTGATGCAGGTCGGCCATCGCCTTGGCGAGCGCGAACGCGCCCTCGCGCGGCGGGTCGACCAGCCACTTGTCGGCCTGTCCGTCGGCGACCAGCATCTCGGGCGTCATCTCGAACAGGTTGCGCGCCACGAACGAAGCCGGCGACAGGGCACGGCGCGCGGAGGTCGCGGGCTGGTTCCTGCGGAAGTTGTCGGTAGCCCGCGCTACCAGCGTGTCGCTGCCCTCGATACCCAGCACCTCGCGCGCGCGGCTCGCCAGCGGCAGCGTGAAGTTGCCGAGGCCGCAGAACCAGTCGATCACGCGCTCGTCGGACTGCACGTCGAGCAGGCGCAGCGCCTTGCCCACGAGCGCGCGGTTGATGTGCGGATTGACCTGGGTGAAGTCGGTGGGCCGAAACGGCATCGTCACGCCGAACTCGGGCAGCCCGTAGGCCAGCGGCGTGCCACCCTCCTCCAGCAGCCGCACCGTGTCGGGCCCCTTGGGCTGCAGCCACCATTGCACCTGCTCGTTCTTCGCGGCGAAGGCCTTGAGGCGCTCGATGTCCGCAGCCGACAGCGGCTCGAGGTGCCGCAGCACCAGCGCGATGGTGCCGAGCGCCTGGGTGCCGGGCGCGTCGCCGCAGGCCAGTTCGATCTGCGGGCAGGTGTCGCGCGCATCGAGCGAGGCGATCAGCGCGCGCAGCGGCATCAGCATCTGGCTGACCTGCTTCGGCAGCACGGGACAGACCTGCATGTCGGCCAGGTAGCGGCTCTTGCGCTCGTGGAAGCCGATCAGCACCGTGCCCTTCTTGACCACGTGGCGCACCGACAGGCGCGCGCGGTAGCGGTAGTGCCAGGCCGGACCTTCGAGCGGACGCAGCAGGTTCTCGGGGCGGACCTTGCCGAGGTGCCAGAGGTTGTCCTCGAGCGCGCGCTGCTTCACCGCCACCTGCGCCGCGGCATCGAGGTGCTGCATCTTGCAGCCGCCGCAGGCACCCGTGTGCAGGCCGAAGTGCGGGCAGCCGGGCCGCACGCGCTGCGAGGACTCGCGCCGGATCTGCGTGACCGTGCCCTGCTCCCAGTTGTTCTTGCGGCGATGCACGTTGAGCTGCACCTCTTCGAAGGGCAGCGCGCCCTCGATGAACACGACCATGCCGTCGGCCTTGTGCGCCACGCCCTGCGCATCGAGGTCCAGCGATTCCACGTGGAGCCATTCGCCGCCTGCGTTCGTGGGGGTGTCCGTGGGGGATTTATCTTTCTTGATGGATTCCGTCATCCCCCGATTGTCTCAGCGTGGGAAGAGTCCCTCGCGCGGCGCCCGGCAAGGCTAGAACAAGGCGTCCCGCCCCACGCCCGAGCGCGCGAGCTGGCGCCGCATCTTGGCGAGCGCCTCGTTCTGGATCTGGCGCACGCGCTCGCGCGTCAGGCCCAGCCGCACGCTGAGCACCTCGAGCGTTTCGGGCTCGCGGTCGTGCAGGCCGTAGCGGCCTTCGAGCACCTCGCGCTCGCGCGCATCGAGCGCGGCCACCCAGCTGTCGAGCAGGCGCTCGACCTCATGCGCCTGGGTCGCGCCCGTGGGGTCGCTCTCCTCGTTGTCGGCCGCGAGCGAATCGGACAGCGCGTAGCTCTCCTCGCCACGCGACTCGCCCGCATCGAGCGAACGCGGGGTCTCGGCCAGCGCCAGCAGGTCGGCCACCGACTGCACGTCCGAGCCCAGCAGCGCCGCCACGTCTTCCACGCGCACCCCGTCGGGCCGCCGCGCCAGGAACTCGGGATCGCTCTCGAGCGTGCGGCGCGCGCGCAGCACCTGCTGCAGCTCGCGCACGATGTGCACCGGCAGGCGGATCGTGCGGGACTGGGTCATCAGCGCGCGCTCGACCGACTGGCGTATCCACCAGGTCGCATAGGTCGAGAAGCGGAAGCCGCGCTCGGGCTCGAACTTGGTGATCGCGTGCATCAGCCCGAGGTTGCCCTCCTCGATGAGATCGGAGAACGGCACGCCGCGGTGGAGGTAGGCCTTCGCGATGTTGACCACGAGCCGCAGGTTGTGCTCGATCATCGACTGGCGTGCCGCGAAATCGCCGGCGCGCGCGGCGCAGGCGGTCGCGTATTCCTGCTCGGGGGTGAAAAGCTCGGTTCGCCGGATGCGGCGCAGGTAGACGGTGAGCGCGTCGGCCGTGTCGTCACCGGTACGCGCGAGCGCTTCGGCGCCCGGCTCGGGCGCGATCAGGTCATCGGGGGATGAGGCGGGTGGCGACGTCTCGCCACCGATTGCCGGTTCGGCCTCGTTGCCCACCGTCCGGCGCACGGGCAGCGTGCGGCGGGGGCGGGAACCGGCCATGGCATCACCGATTCGGGAGGTAGCGCGCCGGATCGACCGGCTTGCCCTGGCGACGGATCTCGAAGTGCAGCTTCACGCGATCGGCATCGCTGTTGCCCATCTCGGCGATCTTCTGACCCTTCTGCACCGACTGGTCTTCCTTCACGAGCAGCGTCTGGTTGTGCGCGTAGGCCGTGAGGTAGGTGTTGTTGTGCTTCAGGATGATCAGGTTGCCGTAGCCGCGCAGGCCCGCGCCCGCATACACCACGCGGCCGTCAGCCGCGGCCAGCACCGGGTCGCCGGCCTTGCCGCTGATGTCGAAGCCCTTGTTCTTCGCATCGTCGAAGCCCGCGATCAGCGAGCCATGGGCGGGCCAGATCCAGCCGATGTCCTCATCGCCACCCGAAGCAGCCGGGCTCGAAGGCGAGGCCGTGACCGGCGGCTTGGTGCCCGCAGCGGCGGCGCCGCTCGCTGCCACGCCCGGCACGACCGCGGGCTGCGGCGTCACCGGTTTGGTGACGACGCCGTTCTCGTTGGGGGCCGACGGCACGGCCGCCACGGTGGAGCCCGGGCCCGAAGGCGGGATCACGCGCAGCACCTGCCCCACCTCGATCAGGTCGGGGTTGTCGATGTTGTTCCAGCGAACGAGGTTCTGCCAGGTCTGGCCGGTCTCGTTGGCGATGCGGCGGATGGTGTCGCCGGGACGCACGGCGTAGTAGCCCGGCTTGCCGAAGTTCTCGATGCCGGCCAGCGGCTTGCCCGAGGCGTCGGTCGTGATGGTGGGACCGCCCGGGACGGGCGCCGCCGCGCCGGGGGCGCGGGTCATCGTGCCGCGGTCTTCGACCGGTGCCGGGCCGCGCGGCGTGGAACACCCCGCGATCACGAGCACGACGGCCAACGTGACGCCAGCGTACCAACTCCGATTGCCAAAACCCTGCATTTGTTATTCCTTCAAGCAACGCCCGATTTTAGGGGGACAAAGTGAACCGCCTCAAGAATGAGGCGCTCGAGACCGCGGGCCGTCTTGTCGATCACGACGAGGGCCTGACCGCCCTTCGCCGAATGCGTCGGCGCGACGATCCGCCCCCCCACCGCGAGCTGTTCGATCCAGGCTTCGGGCACCGCCTCGCCACCGGCGGCGGCGATGATGCCCGCATAGGGCGCGCCCTTGGCATAGCCGACCATGCCGTCGCCGAACATCAGGTGAACCGTGGCCAGCCGGAAGTGCCGCAGATTGGTCCGTGCCCGCTCGTGCAGGCCGCGCAACCGTTCGATGCTGTAGACCTCCGTGGCCACGTGGTTCAACACCGCGGCCTGGTAGCCGCAACCGGTGCCGATCTCGAGCACGCGCCCCAGACGGTCCTGCGGCTTGCCGGTCAGAGCCGGGGCCGCAAGCAAAAGTTCGATCATGCGCGCCACGACGCTGGGTTTGGAGATGGTCTGGCCCAGTCCGATCGGCAGGCTGGTGTCCTCATAGGCCTGGTTGACCAGCGCGCTGTCGACGAAGCGATGCCGCTCGACCGCGCCCATGGCGCGCAGCACGCGCGCATCCGAAATCCCCTGCGCGGCCAGCTTCTGCACCATGCGCGCACGCACCGCGTCGGAGGCCATCGAGGGCGTCGAGGGGACCGGTGGCTTCGGTGGTACCGCGGGCTGCCGTCCGCGCAGCGCGGACGAAGCCGGCGTCGAAGCCGAAACGGTGGGCGCGAGGCGAGCCGGGAATCCAGGCCGTTGGGTCGCCATGTCAGTCGGCGAGCCGGACCACCGCATCGCGCCACTGGCCCAGGTTGGCGTGGTCGGTCAGGTCGATCTGCAACGGCGTGAGCGCCACGTGGCCCTCGGCCGTGGCATGGAAGTCGGTGCCCTCGCCGCTGTCTTTGGCGCTGCCCGCGCCGGCGATCCAGTACATCGTGTCGCCACGCGGGCTTTCCTGCGTGATGACCTTCTCGGCCGCGTGGCGGCGGCCCAGGCGGCACACCTTCACCGGCTTGAGCTCGTCGAACGGCCGGTTCGGCACGTTGACGTTCAAAAGAAAGGCGCCGCCATCGAGCATGCGCTCGCGCTCGATGCGCTGCACCAGCCGGCGCGCCACCTGGGCGGCCGCATCGACATGGGCCCAGCCCTTCTCGATCTGCGAGAACGCGATCGCGGGAATGCCGAACAGGTAGGCCTCCATGGCCGCGCCGACGGTGCCCGAATAGATGGTGTCGTCGCCCATGTTGGCGCCGTTGTTGATGCCCGAGACCACGAGGTCGGGCCGGTAGCCGAGCAGCCCCTTGAGCGCGATGTGCACGCAGTCGGCGGGCGTGCCGGTCACGTAGCGGAAGCCGTTGTGCGCGGTGTGGACGTAGAGCGGCGCCGCGAGCGTCAGCGCGTTCGACTTGGCGCTGTTGTTGTGCTCGGGAGCCACCACCTCGACCTCGGCCAGGTCCTTGAGCGCGTCGTGCAGTGCGACGATGCCGGGCGCCTGGAAGCCATCGTCGTTGGAAATGAGTATCTTCATGATGCGGTGCGGTGCAACGGATTGTAGGCGTCGGGTGCGTCGCAGCAGGGACAAGGACACGCGAGGGCGACGCCTATCATCGCGCGCTTCATTGCCTCAACATTACTACCCGTTTCGAAGGAGACCGAGCATGCACGCATGGCTTTGCGAGAACCCCGTCGGCGTCGACGCGCTCACCTGGAAAGAGCTGCCCACGCCGACACCCGGCCCGGGCCAGGTGCTGATCGAGATCCGGGCCGCGAGCCTGAATTTCCCCGACCTGCTGATCGTGCAGAACAAGTACCAGATGAAGCCCCCGCTGCCTTTCGTGCCAGGCTCGGAGTACGCGGGGATCGTGCAGGCCGTGGGCGAAGGCGTCACGCACCTCAAGGTCGGCCAGAACGTCGCCTGCCTCTCGGGCACCGGCGGCTTCGCCACCCACACGCTGGCACCCGCGGCGCTGTGCATGCCGCTGCCCGAGGGCTTCGGCCACGTCGACGCGGCCGCCTTCATCATGATCTACGCGACCTCGTGGCATGCGCTGATGGACCGCGCGCAGCTCAAGGCCGGCGAAACCGTGCTGGTGCTCGGTGCGGCGGGCGGCGTGGGCACGGCGGCCATCCAGATCGCCAAGGCGGCCGGCGCCAAGGTGATCGCGGCCGCTTCCACCGACGAGAAATGCGAGCTGTGCCGTTCGATCGGCGCCGACGCGACGATCAACTACACCACGCATGCGCTGCCGAATGGTTTCAGGGATGCCATCAAGGCCGCGACCGACGGCAAAGGCCCCGACGTCATATACGACCCGGTCGGCGGCGATTTCGCGGAGCCGGCATTTCGCTCGATCGGATGGCGCGGCCGCTATTTGGTCGTGGGTTTTGCGTCGGGCCCCATTCCCTCGCTGCCATTGAACCTCACGCTGTTGAAAGGCGCGTCGCTGGTCGGCGTGTTCTGGGGGGATTTCGCCAGGCGCGAACCCAAGGCCAACGCCCAGATGATGGCCGAATTGGCGCAATGGTATGGGCAGGGAAAGATCAAGCCGGTGATCGACAGCACGATGCCGATGGCCGAATTGAAAGCCGCCTACGCGCACATGGGTTCGCGCGGCGTCAAGGGAAAGCTCGTGATGGTGAACTGATCGCCGCGACGCGGGGCACCAGGAGATTCGACCCCGTGCCCGCAATAAAAAAAGCCCGCATGCGCGGGCTTTTTTATTGCGGAGTCGGCTGGCGCGGGTTCGCGCACCACGCTCACTTGATCTCGAAATCCGTCAGCGACTTGCCGGCGGCCAGCGCCTCGGTCACCCAGCGCGGCTTGCGGCCACGGCCGCCGGACCAGGTTTCACCGGTCGGGCTGCGGTACTTGGCGGCGGCCTTGGGCGCCGGCGTGCTGGCGGCGCGCTTGGCGGTCACGGCGCGGCCGGCCGAGAGCTTCAGATCCGACGCGGTCAAACCGTAGTCGGCGATCTTCCTGCGAATGTCCTCGATCACGCCGGCACGTTCCTGGTTGCGCAGCTCTTCGGCCTGCTTGCGCAATTGCGCGATCTGTTCGTCGTGCTTCTGGATCTGGGAATTGATATCTGCGAGCGTCGAGGCCATTGGCTGACTCCTGTAAATGAAAACGCCCGCAGTTTAATTCAGTTTGCAATTGATTTTCGAGCAAGCCCGCGCAGAAAAATCCGGCGCGCTTGGCGTTTTACAACAGCCCAAGGGTAAAACGCCCCGTTCCTGGGCGTGATCGGCGCCTGATCGGGCGTTTGAAAGACTGCCCGCCACGCGGAGGCCAGAAAATTGAACGTCTTGATACCGTTTCGGACGGCTCGCGCTTAATGAAGGGCCAGAAAGAAATGCATTCGCCCGCCCTTCGCGCAGGGGCGAGGTGTACGGAAAACGCTTTAGGCAAGCCCAAAAGAAAAACGGCCCTGGATCGCTCCAGGGCCGTTTCTTGGGAATTCATATGGGGTGGCTGATGGGACTCGAACCCACGACGACCAGAATCACAATCTGGGACTCTACCAGCTGAGCTACAGCCACCGTAATAGAGTCCACGATTATAGCCATAAAAGACGCGCGCCCGACCCCGGTTTGAAAGAATGATGCGCGCGGACCACTCAGCCCGCCGCCAGCGGGCCCGATGGGGCCACCTGCGGCGCTTCCTCATGCGCGGCGTCCTTCTGGCGGATCGAACCATCCGAGCGCTCGAAGGTGCCGATCAGCAGCCCGCTGGCGATCGCATGCGCCTTCAGTTCGTCGACCACCTCGTCCCGTCCGGGCGCGACCGAGAACTCGTGCGCACGGTCGAGCGCGAACAGCTGGAAGGCGTAGCGATGCACGCCATGCCCCGGTGGCGGATCGGGTGGCAGCCAGGCCGCCTGCAATCCGGAGTTGCGCCCGGCATGCACCGTGTCCTGGCCTTCGTTGCCCTGGCTCGGCAGCGCCGCCTCCACCAGGCGGGTGTCGCCGGGAGGCAGGCTGACGACGATGGCATGCACCAGCGGATTGGGCGTCGGCGAATCCGCATCCTCCACCACCAGCAGCAGCGAAGCCGCGCCTTGCGGCACGCCCTCCCATTGCAGCGGCGGCGACAACCCTTTGCCATCGGCCGTGTAGCGCGGCGGGATGGGCGCATGGTCGGCAAAGGCCACGCTGGTCAGCGAGATGGTGGCCATGCCTTCGCGCAGGCCGAGCGTGTTGAAAACGATCTTGTCCAGGCCGGCGCGCACACCGTGCAGGGCCTGGCCGATGACTTCGGCAACTTTTCGAGCATGCCGAAGGTATAGCGTCCCGTTCTCGATCGCCCTGTAGGACGCCACAGCGGGCCGGCCGCAGCCTGCGGCGCCAAAACGCGCAGCCCCGCATCCCGATTCGCCGAGACGCGCTTGCGGCGCGCCCGCGCGAAGCATCCGGCCGCTATCATGGCCGCGCCCTGCCATGCGGGCGCCGCTTCATTCACGAACCAAGGGATCACTCATGAGCATCGTCTGGACCATCCTGATCGGCTTCGTCGTAGGTCTGGTGGCACGCGCCGTCAAGCCGGGCAACGACTCCGCCGGATTCATCGTCACCACGCTGATCGGCATCGCGGGCTCGCTGATCGTCACCTACGTGGGCCAGTCGCTCGGCTGGTACACCGCCGGCGAAGGCGCCGGCTTCATCGCGTCGGTGCTCGGCGCGATCGTGCTGCTGATCCTCTACGGCCTCATCAAGCGCAAGAGCTGAGCCGTCGCAACATCGGGCGGGGCCGATGCCACGCAAACCCCGCGCGCACCATCATGTCTACGTGGTCGAACTCGACGACCGCGTCTGGAACATCGCCCGCTTCCGCCGCGCCAATCCCGACTACCAGCTCGGCAAGCCCTTCGTCTACGTGGGCATGACCGGGCTCGATCCCGACATCCGCTTCGACAAGCACAAGGCCGGCATCCAGGCCAACAGCTTCGTGCAGGACTACGGCCTGCACCTGCTGCCCGCGCTCTACGAGCGCTACAACCCGATGAACTACGAAGACGCGCGCTCGATGGAAGTCGAGCTCGGCATCGCCCTGCGCAAGGCGGGCTACGGCGTCTGGCAGGCCTGAGCGCGAAGGCGCGCTTCAGGAGTAGGTGACCCAGTCCTCGTACGCCGGCCCGTCGAGATGCGGCAGCGTGTTGTAGGTCACCAGCATGTGGCGCTTGGGCGTGAAGGCGAACTCGGTCACCGACGAATTGCGGATGCGCAGGTTGAGCTCGATCGTGGTCTCGGGGCTGGTGCCCAGCACATGGCCCACCGCCGTGCTGATCGGGCCGCCGCTCGACACCACGAGCACTTTGGCCCCATGGTGCTTGTCGCGCACGTGATCGAGCGCGGTGGTCACGCCCGCGAGAAAGTCCACGTAGCTGGGCATGCCCACCGGCTTCGTGCGCCCCTGCATCCACGCACCCAGTCCTTCGCGCAGCAGACGGAAGTGATGCCGGTACATCTCGGGCGAATCGGGCTTCTCGAGCTTGCCTTCGTGGATGGTGGCGATCACCGCCTCGCTGTCGTACTCGTTGAGGCCGGGCCAGGGCAGCACGTCGTCGCGCGTCAGACCGAGGCCCTGCGCGATGCCTTCCCAGGTCTGCCGGTGCCGGCGCAGGGTGCCGGTGATCACGGCGTCGAAACGCATGCCGCGCTCACGCCAGTACTCGCCGAGCCGCACCGATTGCCTGTGGCCCAATTCGCTCAGGTTGTCGTAGTCGGCCGCGCCGAAGCTGGCCTGGCCATGGCGCACGAGGTAGAGAGTTCCCATGCGCGGATTCTGGCAAGAAGCGACCGCGGCGCTTGTCCCACGCGGGACCGAAAAGCAACGGGCCGCACCAGGCGGCCCGCGAAGGGGATGAGGGAGCGCCTGGCGGCGCGACCGGTCAGCGCGCGCCGGCGAACGGCAGTCCGTCGGTCGCGGGACGCGGCACCAGGATCTCGGCCTTGTAGCGGTCCTTCAGCAGGTTGTAGTAGGCAGCGTCTTCGGCGGCCGCGATCGACTGGCCGACCTGCGCGTTCTCCTGCTTCGCGACCTCCGCCGTCGGCGCGGTGCGCGGCACGGCCTTGGTCACGCGGACCACGGCATAGCCCTGCGTGCCGAGGTCGACGCCGACCAGGGTCGGCAGCTTGCTGGCGTCGGCACGCAGCGCGGCCTCGACCACCACGCCCGGCTGTGCCTTCGCATCGGTGCGCGACACGGTGACGGGTGCCGCGAAGTTGGCGCCGTCGGCCTTCGTGGTCCAGGCCGCGAGCTTGGCTTCGCCCTCGGTCTTCGCGAGCGCCGCCGCGCGCTCGGTGACGAGCTGCGCGCGGATCTTGTCCTTCACGTCGGCCAGCGGAATCGGATGCGCGGCCGAGTACTGGGTCACGCGGCCCGATGCGAGCTGGTTGGTGCCGACCTCGATGGCTTCGGTGTTCTGCTTGCGACTCAACGAATCGGGCGAGAACAGCGCGCTCAGGAAGTTGCGGCTCGCGAGCGGCCCGGTGGCGCCGGGCGCGGCCGTGCGGCCGATATTGGTTGCGGTCTGGATCGTGAGCTTGAGCTTCTCGGCCGCCGGCTTCAGGCTGTCGGGCTGCTGGTACACGGCATCGGTGAAGGTCTCGGCGGCCTTGGCGAATTCCTGCGTGGCCTGCTGGGCGCGGTAGTCGTTCTCGAGGGTGGCGCGCACCTGCTCGAACGGCGGCACCACGGCCGGCTTGATGTCGTCCAGGCGGATGATGTGATAGCCGAACTCGGTCTCGACGACGTTGCTGATCTCGCCCTTCTTCAGCGCGAACATCGCGTCTTCGAAAGGCTTGACCATCGCGCCGCGGGTGACGAAGTCGAGGTCGCCGCCCTTCTCTGCCGAGCCCGGGTCCTGCGAGTTCTTGCGCGCGACATCGGCGAAGGTGTTGGGCGCCTTGCGCACATCGGCCAGCAGTTGCTCGGCCTTGGCCTTCGCCTTGGCGCGATCGGCCGCCGGCGCGCTGGCGGCCGCGGTGATCAGGATGTGGCTCGCGCGGCGTTCTTCCTTGGTGCCGAAGCGCGAGGTGTTCTGCTCGTAGTAGCTCTTGAGCTCGGCCTCGTTGACCGTCACGTTCTTCTTGGCCGCCTCGAGGTCGAGCAGCAGGTACTCGATGCTTGCCTGCTCGGGTGCCTGGAACTGCGCCGTGTGGTCCTTGTAGTAGGTCTCGATGTCGGCATCGCTGACCGTGACCTTCGATGCGAAGCCCTCGGGCGCGAAGCGCGACACCTGGATCTCGCGCTGTTCGTAGAAGGCATTGATGGTGGCGGCGGCCAGCGCGGGCGGCGTGAAGGTGGTGCCCGACACGCCCAGCAGCAGTTGCTGCGTGGCGAGCTCGGCGCGCATCGACGCTTCGTACTGCTCGGGCGTGCGGCCGGTCACGCGCTGGAAGGCGTCGCGGTCGAACTTGCCCTCGGGCGTGCGGAAGGTCGCGAGGCCCGGGTCCTGCGCGAAGATGCGCGAGAGGCGCTCCTCGGACACCGTCATGTTGGCCTTGTTGGCCGCCACCGTCAGCACGCGGTCGCGAACCATCTTCTCGAGCGTGGCGTAGCGCAGCGCATCGGAGTCGAGCACCAGCGGATCGACGTTGGGCGACTGCTGGCGGATGCGGTCGGTTTCGACGCGATGCTGCGCATCCCATTCGGGCCGCGTGATGCTGGTGCCGTCGACATGCGCGACGGCCTCGTCCTTGGAGAAGCCCTGGTAGCGCTCGACGCCGAACAGCACGAACGACGGGATGATCAGCAAGAACAAGACAATCATCATGATCTTGTTGTACTTGCGGAAGAAATCAAACATGCTTGGACACTCTCAGGCGGTGGCTGTCGGACGGCCATAAAAAAGGCGAACCGTTGTTCGCCTTTGCATCGGGTGGGTGGTGGGTGCTGAGGGGCTCGAACCCCCGACCTACGCCTTGTAAGGGCGCCGCTCTACCAGCTGAGCTAAGCACCCCACCGGGAATACTTTTCTTCCGAGTTCTCGTCGTCGACTTAGTTCAACGCGTCCTTGAGGGCCTTGCCGGGACGGAACTTCGGAATCTTGGCGGCCTTGATTTTAATCGCGTCGCCGGTGCGCGGATTGCGACCCGTACGCGCCGCACGTTTACCGACTGCAAAAGTGCCGAAACCGACGAGCGACACGGAGCCGCCTTTCTTGAGCGTGGTACGAATGGCGCCGATGGTGGATTCGAGCGCGCGCGTGGCGGCTGCCTTGGAAATATCGGCGTTCTTTGCGATGTGCTCAATCAGTTCGGTCTTGTTCACAAGGGCCCCTTGTAGAAAAAAGTTGGTCGGCTTTCGTCGGCTGGCGAGTCCGTCGCGGCGTGATCCGACGCGGAAGCTTGGCAGGCCTGACGCCCCGGCAGCGCGCTGCCATCGGGGATTACAACCACTGGCCTGCGGGGTGTCAATACGACATCAGCCCGTGCGGCGCAGCGGAGCGCGCGATTCTAGGGGCGTTTCGCGAAGACCTTTTTCCGACCGGGCCGCGGCCGTCTCACAAGGCTTCGGCGATCGCTTTTCCGAGGTCGCTCGTGCTCGCCGTGCCGCCGATATCGGGTGTGCGCGGCGCACCGCTTCCGGGCGCGAGTACCTTCTCGATGGTCGAGAGGATCGCGTCGTGCGCGTCCTTGTGACCCAGGAACTCGAGCATCATCGCGCCGCACCAGATCTGGCCGATCGGGTTCGCGATGCCCTTGCCTGCGATGTCGGGTGCCGAGCCGTGCACCGGTTCGAACAGCGAGGGCGTGGTGCGCTCGGGGTTGAGATTGGCGCTCGGCGCGATGCCGATGGTGCCGGTGCAGGCCGGCCCCAGGTCGGACAGGATGTCGCCGAACAAGTTGCTCGCCACCACCACGTCGAAGAAGTCGGGCCGCTGCACGAAGTGCGCGGTGAGGATGTCGATGTGGAACTTGTCGAGCGTCACGCCCGGGTAGGACTTCGCCATCTCGGCCACGCGCTCGTCCCAGTAGGGCATGGTGATCGAGATGCCGTTCGACTTGGTGGCGCTGGTCAGGTGCTTCTTCGGCCGCGACTGCGCGAGCTCGAACGCGAACTTGAGCACGCGGTCCACGCCCACGCGCGACATCACGGTCTCCTGCACCACGATCTCGCGCGGCGTGCCTTCGTACATGCGCCCGCCGATGCTCGAGTACTCGCCCTCGGTGTTCTCGCGCACGATGTACATGTCGATCTCGCCGGGCTGGCGCGGCGAGCCGTCGCGGCGCACCACCGGCGCGACGATGCCGGGCATGAGGCGCGCGGGACGCAGGTTGATGTACTGGTCGAACTCGCGGCGGAACAGCAGCAGCGAGCCCCACAGCGAGATGTGGTCGGCGATCTTCTCGGGCCAGCCGACCGCGCCGAAGAAGATGGCGTCGTGGCCGCCGATCTGGTCCTTCCAGTCGTCGGGCAGCATCTTGCCGTGCTTCTCGCAGTAGTCCCAGCTCGAGAAATCGAAGTGGTCGAACTTCAAGTCGATGCCGAACTTGCGCGCCGCCGCGTCGAGCACGCGCACGCCTTCGGGCGTGGTTTCCTTGCCGATGCCGTCGCCGGCGATGACTGCGATTCTGTGGGTGGTCATGGTCTGGGTCCTTCCGATGGGATGAGCGGTGCAAAGAAGTCGAGTGCCTCGGCGAGCAGTTCGCCCGGCGCCTCCTCGGGAACGTAGTGGCCGCAGGGCAGCGCATGCCCCTCGACCCGGTCGGCGCGCTCGCGCCACAGCGCCAGCACGTCGAAGGCGCGGCCGACCACGCCGTGCGCGCCCCACAGCACGCGCAGCGGCATCGCGAGCCGCGCGCCCGCGGCGATGTCGGCGCGGTCGTGATCGAGGTCGATGCCGGCCGAGGCGCGGTAGTCCTCGCAGATGGATTCGGCGCTGCCCGGGATGGCCGCGCAGCGCTCGTACTCCGCGAGCACCTCGGGCGCGAACGGCGCGAGCCCCGCATGGCGCCCGCCCATCACGCTGCGCACGTAGCGCACCGGGTCGGAAGCGATCAGCGCCTCGGGCAGCGGCGGCGGCTGGATCAGGAAGAACCAGTGCCAGTAGGCGCGCGCGAAGGCTTCCGTGGTGTCCTCGTACATCGCAAGCGTGGGCGCGATGTCGAGCAGCAGCATGCGCTCGACCGCCGCCGGATGGTCGGCCGCGAGCCGGTGCGCCACGCGCGCGCCGCGGTCGTGCGCAAGCACGCCGAAGCGTTCGAAGCCGTGATGGCGCATCGCCGCGAGCGCATCGAGCGCCATCGCGCGCTTGCTGTGGTTCTCGTGCGCGGCATCGGCGGCGGGCCGGCCCGAATCGCCGTAGCCGCGCAAATCGATCGCCACCACGGTGAAGCGCTCGGCCAGCGCGGGCGCGACACGGTGCCAGATCGCGTGCGTCTGCGGGTGTCCGTGCAGCAGCAGCAGGGGCGCGCCACGGCCGCCGATGCGGCCATGCACGCGCACGCCGTCGCGTTCGATGTCGAAGACGGGGAAGTCGAGGAAGGAGGCGGTCACGCGGCGATTGTGCGTTGCGCACCCGGGTCCATCAAGCAACAATCGGCCAATTCATACTTTCCGTTCTGGCATGAATTCATTGGCACTGGAGCGCGGCGACCTGCAACTGGCGCTCGCCATCCGCGAACACGGCAGCCTCGCGGGCGCGGCCGGCGCGCTCGACGTCGTGCCCTCGGTGGTCACCAAGCGGCTCGGCGCGCTCGAGGCGCGGCTGGGCCAGCGGCTGTTCGACCGCACCACGCGGCGGCTCAGTGTCACGGCCGAGGGCGAAGCGGTGTGCCGGCATGCGAAGCAGTTGCTCGAAGGCTTCGCGGCGCTCGAGGGCGAGCTCGGCGAACGCCAGAACGAGCTCACGGGCGCGGTGCGGCTGGCCGCCACCTTCGGCTTCGGACGGCGCTGGCTCGGCCCGGCGCTGGCGGAATTCCAGGCCGGCCACCCGGCCCTGCGCATCGAGCTGCAGCTGACCGAGCGCCTGCCCGACCTCGGCGCCGAAGGCTACGACGGCGCGCTGTGGCTGTGGGCGGTGCAGCAGCGCCACGCCTCGGACTGGGTCTCGCGCCGCATCGCGCGCAACCAGCGCGTGCTGGCGGCCGCGCCCTCCTACCTCGCGCGCCGCGGCACGCCGGCCAGCGTCGAGGCCCTGGCCACGCATGACTGCCTGGTCGCGCGCGAGAACGGCGAGATCCATCGGCAGGAATATGCGCTGTGGTCGCTGCGGCACGGCCGCGACGGCAGCACGGCGCGCGTGCGGGTGCAGGGGCCACTGTCGAGCAACTCGGGCGAGATGGTGCGCGACTGGTGCCTGGCGGGCCACGGGATCATGCTGCGCAGCCTCTGGGACATCGCGCCGCAGCTGGCCTCGGGCGCGCTGGTGCGGGTGCTGCCGCAGTACGCGATGCCCGATGCCGACATCCACTGGATCGCGCCCTGGCGGCCGAAGACGCCGCGGCGGGTGCGGCTCCTGGTCGACCACCTGGCCGAACGTTTTCGCGGCGAGCCCTGGAAGCCCGCGCGCTAGGCGAAAGCCCGAGCCTCAGCGAGCCGCGCGCACCACCAGGCTCACGCCCACCGCCGTGAGCGCGGTGCCCAGCAGCGTGGTCAGCGTGATCTGCTCGCGGAACAGCAGCCAGGCCATGAGGGCCGTGCAAGGCGGCACCAGGTAGAGCAGGCTCGTGACCGCGGTCGCGGTGCCGCGCTGGATCAATATGTAGAGCAGCGAGCTGCCGCCCAGGGAGAGCGCGAGCACCGACCAGGCCATCGCGCCGATCGAATGCGCGTTCCATGCGATGGCCTCGGGCTCGAGCAGCGCGAACGGCAGGGTCGCGACCACGGCAGCCGCCATCTGCACCGCGCTGGCGCTTCGCACGTCGCACGGCGCGACGAAGCGCTTCTGATAAAGAGTGCCCGCGGTGATCGACACCAGCGCCATCAGCGCCAGGCTCATGGTCGCCGCGCTGACTTCCGCGCCATCGCCGAACTTGCGCGACACCACCAGCACCAGCCCCGCGAAGCCCAGGGCCAGGCCCAGCCACTGCCGCGGCGACACGCGCCCGCCGTTGAAGGACATCCAGATCGCGGTCAGCACCGGCTGGATGCCGACCAGCAGCGCGACCAGCCCCGAGCCCATGCCCGCGCGCACCGCGGCCCAGACGCCGCCGAGGTAGCCGGCCTGCATCAGGATGCCGGTGACCGCGAGGTGTCCCCACTGCGCCCGGGTCGAAGGCCAGGCCACGCGCGCCAGCGCGACCCACAGGCCGAAGCAGAGGAACGAGAGCACGAAGCGCACGGCCAGGAACTTGAACGGCGGCGCATGCGGCATGCCGTAGCGCGCGACGATGAAGCCGGTGCTCCAGATCAGCACGAAGACCGCGGGCATCGCCCGCAACCAGCCCGCCTCGCGGGCCGAGGCGGAACTCATTTGGCCCGGGCCCGGATCTCGGGAATGGCCTTTTGCAGGTAATAGACCATCGACCACACGGTGAGCACGGCCGAGACCCAGATCAGCCACTGGCCCCACAGGCCGGTGTCGATGAAGCCGAACAGTTGCCCGTCGTAGAGCAGGAACGGGATCGCGACCATCTGCACGGTCGTCTTGACCTTGCCGATCATGTGCACCGCCACGCTCTTGCTGGCGCCGATCTGAGCCATCCATTCGCGCAGCGCCGAGATCGCGATCTCGCGGCCGATGATGATCAGCGCCACGAACACGTCGGCCCGGTTCAGGTGCACCAGCACCAGCAGCGAGGCGCAGACCAGGAACTTGTCGGCCACCGGATCGAGGAAGGCGCCGAAGGCCGAGGTCTGGTTGAGCTTGCGCGCCAGGAAGCCGTCGAGCCAATCGGTGGCCGCGAACACGATGAACATGACCGTGGCGATCACATTGCGCATCGGGTCGGCGATGGGCAGGTAGAACACGCCGACGATCAGGGGGATCGCGACGATGCGCGTCCAGGTCATGATGGTCGGCAGGGTCCAGAACATGCGCTCGATTGTGTCACGCGAAAACGATGGATTCGAGAACGGGGACAAAGCCGTGCCGGCGCCCCGCTCCCAACGCGTCAAGTTCAGTGCAGCGCACGGTAGATTTCCTCGGCCAGATCGAAGGCGATGCCCTCGACCGAGGCGATGTCCTCCACGCTCGCCGCCGCCACGCCGCGGATGCCGCCGAAGCGCTGCAGCAGCCGGGCCCGGCGCTTCGGGCCGATGCCCGGGATGTCCTCGAGCTGGCTGCCGCCCACGCGCACCTTGGCGCGCTTGGCGCGCATGCCGGTGATGGCGAAGCGGTGCGCCTCGTCGCGGATCTGGGCCACCAGCATCAGCGCCGCCGAATCCTTGCCGAGGTAGACCTTCTCGCGGCCGTCGGCGAACACCAGCTCCTCGAGGCCGACCTTGCGGCCCTCGCCCTTCTCGACCCCGACGATCAGCGACAGCGGCAGGCCGAGCTCGCTGAACACCTCGCGCGCCATCGACACCTGGCCCTTGCCGCCGTCGACCAGCACCAGCTCCGGCATGCGCGCGCCCCGGCCCCGCGCGGGCGCCGCTGCGCCCTCGACACCCTCGGCGCCTTCGCTCTCGGCATCACCGGGCGGCAGCGCCTCGGTCTCGGCAGCCATCGCCTCGGCCAGCTTGCCGTAGCGCCGGTGCAGCACCTGGCGCATCGCCGCATAGTCGTCGCCCGGCGTGATGCCGTCGATGTTGTAGCGCCGGTATTCCTTGTTCTGCATCGCGTGGTGCTCGAACACCACGCACGAGGCCTGCGTGGCCTCGCCCGCGGTGTGCGAGATGTCGAAGCATTCGACGCGGAAGTTGTCGAGGTCGTCGCTCGCGAGTTCGAGCGCATCGGCCAGCGCGCGGGTACGGGCCTGCTGCGAGCCCTCCTCGGCCAGCAGCCGGGCCAGTTGCAGGCTGGCGTTCTTCTCGGCCATCTCGAGCCAGTGGCGGCGTTGCTCGCGCGGCTGGAACACCGCCGTCACGCGCGTGCCCGACTGCAGCGACACCGCCTCGATCAGCTCGCGGCCCACGGTTTCGCTGAGCACCAGCGTGGCCGGCACCGGCACGTCGATGTAGTGCTGCGCGATGAAGGCCTCGAGCACCTGCACTTCCACCGAATCGGTGGCGGCGGCGGGCGCGCCCTCGCCTTCGTCGTTGTCGAGCTCGCCGTGGTGCATCTGCGAGGCGTCCTCGACGTGCACCGGGAAGTAGGGCCGGTCGCCCAGGTGGCGGCCGCCGCGCACCATGGCCAGGTTCACGCAGGCCTTGCCGCCCTGCACCTTGACCGCGAGGATGTCCACGTCCTTGTCGGAAGCGATCTCGATCGACTGCTGATGCAGCACGCGCGAGATCGCCGACATCTGGTTGCGCAGCTCGGCCGCCTGCTCGAACTCCAGCTTCTCGGCATGCGAGCTCATGCGCTGCTCGAGCTTGCTGAGCACCAGCTGCGTGTCGCCGCGCAGGAAGGCCTCGGCGCTCGCCACGTCCTGCGCGTAGGCCTCGGTAGATATATGGCCCACGCAGGGACCGGTGCAGCGCTTGATCTGGTAGAGGAGGCAGGGCCGGGTGCGGTTGGCGTAGACCGTGTCCTCGCAGGTGCGCAGCTTGAACACCTTCTGCAGCAGCTGGATCGACTCCTTGACCGCCCAGGCGCTCGGGTACGGCCCGAAGTAGCGGTGCTTCTTGTCGACCGCGCCGCGGTAGTAGGCCAGCCGCGGAAACTGGTGCGAGGCGATCTTGAGATAGGGATAGCTCTTGTCGTCGCGAAACAGGATGTTGTAGCGCGGCTTGAGCGTCTTGATGAGGTTGTTCTCGAGCAGCAGCGCCTCGGCCTCGGAGCGCACCACGGTGGTCTCCATGCGCGCGATCTTCGAGATCATGTGGCCGATGCGCGTGCCGCCGTGGCTCTTCTGGAAGTAGTTGGCGACCCGTTTCTTGAGGTTGCGCGCCTTGCCCACGTAGAGCACGGCGCCGGCCGCGTCGAAGTAGCGGTAGACGCCCGGCAGCTGCGGCAGGGCCGCGACTTCGCTGAGCAGTTGATCGGAATGCACGTCTGACATGGCGGCTATTGTGGCGCGCGGCGGCGGGCGCCATGGCCGGCCCCGCGCAAACCCCGAGGTGGGTGGAACGGAATCTGCTGATGATGGGATGCGGGCGCGAGGAGCGCCCGCGTCGTTTCGTCAAAACTATTCGGGAACACTCTCCATGACAAAGAAGACTCAGCCGCTGGGCTGGCGGGCGCTTTCGCCCCTGGCGCTCGCATTGGCCGTGGCCGGCTGCGGCGGCGGTGGTGGCGGGCAGGACAACGCGGCGCTGATCGCCGCGATCGCCGCCATCAACGCGGCCAACCCGCCGGCGCCGCCGCCCCCGGCGGCCGACAAGGGCTGCCTGATCGGCGACAGCGGCACGCCGGTGACGGTGGGCTCGGGCGACCCCGGCGACCCGGCCGCGCCCGAACCGGCCTCGGGCTACGTGGTCGGCCACAAGCTGGTCTACGCGAAGAACTACATGGTGGTGGCCAACCATCCGCTGGCCACGCGCGCGGGCTGCGACATCCTCAAGGCCGGCGGCAGCGCGGTCGACGCCGCGGTGGCGGTGCAGGTGGTGCTGGGCCTGGTCGAGCCGCAGTCCAGCGGCCTGGGCGGCGGCGCCTTCATGCTGCACTACGACGCGAAGACGAAGAAGGTGCAGGCCTACGACGGACGCGAGATGGCGCCCGCCGCAGCCACCGAGAACTACCTGCGCTACATCGACGACGTCAGCGACAAGAACCCGCCGCAGCCCACCTCGCGGCTGCGCGCGAGCGGCCGCTCCATCGGCACGCCCGGTGCCGTGCGCATGCTCGACATCGCCTACAAGGACCACGGCAAGCTGCCGTGGAAGGACCTGTTCGGCTACGGCATCACGCTGGCCTCCGACGGCTTCCCGATCGGCGGCCGCATGGCCACTGCCATCTCCGGCGCGGCCACCGACATCAAGCGTGACGCCGACGCGACCGCCTATTTCTTCAACGAGGACGGCACGCCGAAGGCGCTGGGCACGCGGCTCGAGAACCCGGCCTATGCCAAGACCCTCACGACCCTCGCCACGCAAGGCGCGGACGCTTTCTACACCGGCGCGATTGCCCAGGGCATCGTCGACAAGATCGCGGTCTCGAAGGCCGTCGACGGCTCGGCCATCACGCCCGGCAAGACGACCATGGCCGACATGGCGAACTACGTGGCCAAGCGCCGCGATCCGGTCTGCGGCACCTACCGCGACTACTACATCTGCAGCATGTCGCCGCCCTCTTCGGGCGGCATCGCGGTGGTGCAGGCGCTCGGCATCCTCGAGAACTTCAACATGGGCCAGTACAAGCCGACGGCCATCGACCTCGAGGGCGGCAGGCCCACGGTGATGGGCGTGCACCTCGTGAGCGAGGCCGAGCGCCTGGCCTATGCCGACCGCGACAAGTACGTGGCCGACACCGACTTCGTACCGCTGCCTGGCGGCTCGCCCGACAAGATGCTTCGCAAGTCCTACCTGCAGGAACGAGCCGGCCTGATCAGTCTGACCAGGAGCATGGGCCTGGCCGACCCCGGCAAACTGGACAGCGTACCGCGGGGCATCGACAAGACCGAGGAGCGCGGCACCACCCACTTCACCGTGGTCGACAAGCAGGGCAACGTGGTGACGATGACCACGACGGTGGAAGCCTCGATGGGCTCGTTCCACATGACCCAGGGCTTCCTGCTGAACAACCAGCTGACCGATTTCTCGGCCGACCCCAACGACGCCAAGGACCCAAGCATCAAGATCGCCAACCGCGTCGAGCCGGGCAAGCGCCCACGCAGCACGATGGCGCCGACCCTGGTATTCAAGAAGAACGCCGACGGCAGCATGGGCGAGTTCGTGATGGGCACCGGTTCGCCGGGCGGCGGCACGATCATCCAGTACGTGGTGAAGACGCTGGTCGGCGCGCTCGACTGGGGCCTCGATGCCCAGCAGGCCACCTCGCTGGTCGATTTCGGCGCCACCAACAGCAAGGCGAAAGCAGAAGACACGTTCTCTCCCACCAACGTCGGCGGCGAACACCCCGCCATCGACACCTCGAACTCGGGCAACAACGATCCGCTGATCACCGGCCTGCGCGCGCTCGGCCACACGGTCAACTTCGGCGCCCAGTCCAGCGGCATCAGCACCATCATCCGCACCAACGTCGGTGGCCAGCCGGTGCTCACGGGTGGGGCCGATCCGCGGCGCGAAGGCATCGTGCTCGGCGATACCTTCACGCCCTGATCCGGGCCCGAAACCCGGCGGCGCCTACTTCGCGAGTTCGCTCACCAGCCGGTAGAGGAACTCGCGCCCGTCGTAGAGCCGCTGGATCTCGATGCGCTCGTCCAGCCCGTGGGCGCGCGCATCCGAAGGCTCGAGGAACATGCCGGTCACGCCGTACATCGGAATGCCGGCATTGCGCAGGAAGCGGCTGTCGGTGGCGCCCGTGCTCATCGCGGGAATCACCGGCACGCCCGGCCACATCTGCTCGGTCAGCCGCTCCACCGTCTTCACCAGATCGCCCTGCAGCGGCGACGCCGGGCTGCGCAGCGGCTTGCCGAGGTTGCGCACCACGATCTTGTCGTTGCCCACGGCCTGGGTCAGCAGGCGCTCGACCTCGTCCGGATCGTCGTGCGGCAGGATGCGGCAGTTGACCGTGGCCTTGGCCGACTGCGGCAGCGCGTTCTCGGCATGGCCGGCCTGCACCATGGTCGCCACGCAGGTGGTGCGCAGCTGGGCGTTGTAGGCCGGGTTGGCCGTCATGCGCTCGAGCACGCCGGCATCGGGGTTGCCGGTCCCGATGGCGCGCATGTCCTCGGCCAGCTGGCCGGTGGCGAAGGGCGCGCTGCGCGCGAAATAGGTCTTCGTGACGTCGGCGAGCTTGATCGGGAAGGCGTAGTTGCCCAGCCGCTCCAGGCCGGCCGACAGCGCGTAGATCGGGTTGTTCTTCGTCGGCACCGAGCTGTGGCCGCCGACGTCGCGCGCCTCGAGCATGTAGGTGGTGTACATCTTCTCGGCCACTTGCAGCCGGTGCAGGTTCGGCTTGCCGTTGCGCAGTTCGCCGCCGCCGCCCTCGTTGATGCCGAACTCGGCCTGCAGCAACTCGGGCTTGTTGTTGATGAGCCAGAAGGCGCCGTTGCTCAGCGCATCGCCGCGTTCCTCGTCGGCGGTCAGCGCGAGGATGATGTCGCGGCTGGGCTTGAAACCCTCCTGCTTCAGTTGCCCGAGCACCGACACCAGCGCCGAGGCCATCGCCTTGTCGTCGATGGAACCGCGCGCCGTGAAGTAGCCGCCCGACTCCTGCAGCTTGAACGGGTCGGTCTTCCAGTCTTCGCGCCGGGCCTCGACCACGTCGATGTGGGCCAGCAGCAGCAACGGCTTCTTCGAGCCGTCGCCCTTGAAGCGCATCACGAGGTTGCCCTTCTTGGGGAAGGGTTCGAAGATCTGGATGTCCGCGGGCGCGAAGCCCGCCTCGACCAGGCGCTTTTCCATCGCGCGCGCGGCCTGCGTGTTGTCGCCCACCGAGTGGGTGGTGTTGATCTCGATGAGCTCCTTGTAGATCTCGCGGAAGCGCTGCTGCTGCGGCGTGAGCGTCTGGGGCCGCCGCCGTGGCGAGGCCGCCGAGCGCGAGGGACAGGGCCAGCGCGCCCGCGCAATGCGCGCAGGCGCGAGGTCGCGGGCAATGCGGCGCCGGGATGGTGGGCGCGGATCTTCTTCAGGCTCATTCGCTCTCTCCGTTGTGGTTGTGGTGCGCGGCCAGCATAGCGACGGCCCCGCGCGAGAGCCATTCAGAAGAAAGGCACAAGGTGCACACTCGCGGCCATGCAACGCGACTGGGACATCTTCTGCAAGGTCATCGACAACCATGGCGACCTCGGCGTGTGCTGGCGGCTCGCGCGCCAGCTCGCCGGCCTCGGCGAGGCGGTGCGGCTCTGGGTCGACGACGCCAGCGCGCTGGCCTGGATGGCACCCGAAGGCTGCGCTGGCGTGCGCGTGATCGACTGGAGCGACCCGGCCGCGGTGAGCGCGGCCGCGGCCGAGCCGGCGCCGCGGGTGCTGATCGAGGCCTTCGGCTGCGATCCGGCACCCGCGCTGATCGCGCGCTTCGCCGAAGCCTCGGCCGCCGATGGCGCCCCGCGCGCCTGGATCAACCTCGAATACCTCTCGGCCGAACCCTATGTGGAGCGGCTGCACGGCCTGCCCTCGCCGGTGTTCAGGGAGCCGGGCGCCGGACTCACCAAACGCTTCTTCTATCCAGGCTTCACGCCGGCCACCGGTGGCCTGCTGCGCGAGCCGGACCTGGCGCGGCAGCGCGCGGCCTTCGATCGCACCGACTGGCTGGCGCGCCGGCAGTTGCCCTGGCGCGAAGGCGAACGGCTGGTGTCGCTGTTCTGCTACGAGCCGCCGGCCCTGACCGCGCTGCTGACGCAACTGGCCGATGACGCCACGCCGTCCCGGCTGCTGGTGACGCCGGGACGGGCGACCGAAGCCGTCAAGGCCTGCCTTTCGAGCGCACCAGGGCTCGAACGCTCGCCCAGCCACGCGAGTGCGCTATCGATTTCATACCTGCCGCACCTCGACCAGCCCGATTTCGACCACCTGCTCTGGGCCTGCGACCTGAACTTCGTGCGCGGCGAGGATTCGCTGGTGCGCGCCCTCTGGGCCGGCGCGCCGCTGGTCTGGCAGATCTACGAACAGGACGACGATGCGCACCACGTGAAGCTGAACGCCTGGCTCGACTGGCTCGAAGCGCCGGCCTCGATGCGGCGCTTCCACCACGCCTGGAACGGCTTCGGCGACGCGGCCCTGTCACTCGCCGACATCGGCGAGGAATGGCGCCTCGCGGTCACCCAAGGGCGCGATCGCCTGCTCGCGCAGGACGATCTCGTGACCCAACTGCAGCATTTCGTCGCCGGAAAAAGCTAAAATAGCGGGCTTTGCGGATTTCGGCCCGGATCCTGGGAACTTCCTGGGGGTTCGAGATGCACTCCGCTGAACCTGCCGCGGGACATGTACCGCGGGGCTTTTTCCAACCGGCACTCCTGCCCGGATTCTGGAAGCTCCGCGCACCGAGCGGCTTACATCCAGAGACCCTGATATGAAAATCGCTCAAGAAATCCGCGCCGGCAACGTCATCATGCACGGCAAGGATCCGATGGTCGTGCTCAAGACCGAATACAGCCGCGGCGGCCGCAACAGCGCCACCGTGCGCATGAAGATGAAGAGCCTGATCGCCAACTTCAACACCGAAGTGGTCTTCAAGGCCGACGACAAGATCGACCAGATCGTGCTCGAGAAGAAGGACTGCACCTACTCCTACTTCGCCGACCCGATGTATGTCTGCATGGACGCCGACTACAACCAGTACGAAGTCGAAGCCGAGAACATGGGCGACGCCCTGAACTACCTCGAGGACGGCATGGCCGTCGAAGTGGTGTTCTACGACGGCAAGGCGATCTCGGTCGAACTGCCGACCAGCGTCGAGCGCGAAATCACCTGGACCGAGCCGGCCGTCAAGGGCGACACCTCGGGCAAGGTCCTGAAGCCCGCCAAGATCGCCACCGGCTTCGAAGTGCCCGTGCCGCTGTTCGTCTCGCAAGGCGACAAGATCGAAATCGACACGCGCACCGGCGAATACCGCAAGCGCGTCTGAGCCTCGCTGTCCCGGCTGACCACCACCCGCAAGAGGCTCCGCAAGGAGCCTTTTGTCTTTGCGGCCGCGCGCATGCAACGAATCCCGCGCTGCACAATCCCATCCTTATGACCAACAGCACGCACGACCTTCACGACAAGCGCCTCGCCGATGCCTGGGCCACGCTCCAGTCCCATGCCGACCAGGGGCTGCCGCTCGATCCCGATCCCTCGCGCATCGCCTTCGCCGACCCCGAGTTCCTGCTGCGCCGCGAAACCCGCGGCGTGCGCATGCAGCTCGAGCTGATGAAGCCCGACCTCGAGCAGCGCGCCCACGGCATCGAGAACACCATCGTGGTCTTCGGCAGCGCGCGCTTTCGCAGCGAGGAAGAAGCCGCCGCGCTGATCGTCGAGGCCGACAAGGCCGGCGACACCGCCGCGGCCGAGCGCTGGCGCCGGCTGGCGCGCAGCTCGCACTACTACGAAAAGGCGCGCACCTTCGGCAAGCTGGTCGCGCGCCACAGCGAGGACAAGGAGCCGCAGGACAAGCTCTTCATCTGCACCGGCGGCGGCCCCGGCATCATGCAGGCGGCCAACCGCGGCGCGCACGAGGCCGGCGGCCTGTCGGTCGGCCTGGCCATCGCGCTGCCGATGGAGGAAGCGGCCAATCCCTACGTCACGCCCGCGCTGAGCTTCAAGTTCCACTACTTCGCGATCCGCAAGATGCATTTCATGATGCGTGCGAAGGCGCTGGTAGCGTTCCCGGGCGGCTTCGGCACGCTCGACGAACTGTTCGAGGTGATCACGCTGGTGCAGACGCGCAAGTCGAAGCCGGTGCCGATCGTGCTGTTCGGCGCGGACTACTGGAAGCGCCTGATCGACTTCGACTTCCTGGTCGACGAAGGCGTGATCTCGCCCGGCGACGTCAAGCTCTTCGAGTACGTCGACGCGCCGGAAGACGCGTGGGAAGCGATCAAGCGCTTCTACAAGCTCTGATCCGAGCGGGCGCGGACCGCGCCTCGGGGACTAAGCGGCCTCGTCGTCGCCATCGTCGTCATCGGGCCGCAGCGCGTGCTCGAAGAAGCGCGTGAGCGCCTTGGCGCGCCGGCGCCGCTCGGGCCCCGGCCCGGTCGCGAGGCCCATGGCCACGGCATCGTCGGCCACGCCGTGCAGCGCATTGAACAGGATCACGGCCGTGAGCGTCGGGTCCTCGACCTCCCACACGCCGGCCGCGTCGCCCCGCCTGAGCAGGCCGACCAGCTGCGTGATGACCGCGTTGTCGTTGCGCATGCGCCGGTCCTCGGGCCGGTATTCGTGGAACACCACGTCGTGCAGCGCGACGTTGTCGAGGTAGGTGGCGAGCCCCGTCTCGACCCAGGCCTTGATGCGGCCATGGTGGTCCTCGGGACGGTGGCGGTCCATCGCCTCCTGCAGCCGCGCGCAGAAGCTGTCGACGAAGCGCTGCTGCAGCGCGCCGAGCAGCGCCTCCTTCGAGGGGAAGTACAGGTAGAAGGTGCCCTTGGCCACCTGCGCGCCGGCCGCGATGTCGTCGATGCTGGTGGTGGCGATGCCCTTCTCGATGAACAGCCGCTCGGCCGCGTCCATCAGCGCCACCGCGCGGGTCTCGGGCGCCTTCACGCGGCGGCGCGGCTCGGCCGCTTCGGAAGACGCGGGCGGATCCGCCGCATCGGGCGTGGAAGAAGTGGTGGTGCGGCGCCCCGTCGTCATTCGGTTCCCTCAGGTTGTGGCCGCGGCGGCACATGCCGCCGCGATGGCCGCGTTCACCGCGGCCGCGTCGAGCGCCAGGCCGCGCGGCGCCAGCACGCGCTCGCCGAGCCAGGCGATGGCCTCGTCGGTGCGCGCGAAGGTGTCGGCCGGCACGCCGAAGAGCTTCTCGACATTCATCTTGCGGATTTTCTCGTATTGATCGGGCGGCACCACGCTGGCCATGCCCATCATATGGCGCCGGATGTCGGCGCCGCGCGCCTGCAGCCACTGCTTCGCGCGCTGCGCGCCGCCCTCGGGATGCACCAGCGCGTCGGCGTCGGCGAACACGCGCAGCGAAGCAAAAGGCTCGCCACGGTCGAGCCAGCGGTTCCAGTCCTCGGTGAAGACCTGCATGTCCTCGAGGGTCTGCAACCCCGACGACACGCTGATGACCAGCGGCCACTGGCCGAGTTCGTGATGGATCATGGACAACTCCTCGACGACGGTCCGGAAACGGAGAACGGGAAGGCGACGCGCGGACAGGCGCAGCGGCACGCGCGCGGCGGGCATGGAGAACGGCTCCTCAGGCGCGGGCCGCCAGCGCGGCGGTGCGCGGCCTGACGCCGAGCAGCAACCCGGCCGCCAGCAGGCCGGCCAGCCCGGCACAGGCCACGGCCGCATGGAAGCCGCCAGCCAGCGCGCCCGACACCAGGCCATGGGTCAGCGAAGGATCGAGCGCGCCCAGCGCGGCGGTGTCGTGCCGCGCCACGGCGGCCACCGCCATCTCCTGCGCGCGCGCCACCGGCAGGCCGCCGTGCTCGAGCGCGGTGGCCAGCAGCGCGGTGGCGCGGCTGCTTATCAAGGTGCCGAGCAGCGCGATGCCGATCAACATGCCGGCCTGGCGCAGCGCATTCATCGTGGCCGAGGCCATGCCCGAGCGCTGCGCCGGCACCGAGGCGATCACCGCGGTACTGGTGGCCGGTACCGCGAGCCCCGTGCCGGCGCCCAGCACCACGAACAGCAGCGCGAGCACCACGTAGGGCGTGTCCGCCGCGAGCAGCGTCATCGCGAGCATCGCGGCGCCGATCAGGCCGTAGCCCGCCACCATCAGCGCGTGGACGCCATGGCGCCGCGACAGCCGGCCGAACTGCGAGGACACGATGCCGGTCGCGACGAACTGCGGCACCATGCGCCAGCCGGTGTCGGTGGCCGACCAGCCCTGCACCTGCTGCAGGAACAGCGAGAAGAAGAACAGGCTCGCATAGGCCGAGAAGCCCAGCACGAAGGACGCGAAGTTGGTGACCGAGAAGCGCGCGTCGCGAAACAGGCCCAGCGGCAGCAGCGGCCGCTGCACGCGCGCCTCCACCGCGAGGAACAGCACGAGTCCCAGCGCCGCCAGCGCCAGCGACACCGTGGTGCGCCCCGACAGCCAGCCGTGCTCGCCGGCCGCGATCAGCCCGAAGGTCAGCGCGCCGAGCCACAGCACGCTGAGCACCTGCCCGGCCGGATCGAGCGCCGCATGCTCGGGGTGCGAGGTCTCGCGGATGCCCCAGAGCCCCAGGCCCACGGTCAGCAGGCCGATCGGCAGGTTGATCAGGAAGATGCTCTGCCAGCCCGTGTGGTCCACCAGCAGGCCGCCGAGCATCGGCCCGAGGATCAGCGAGATGGCGGTGAACGAGGACCAGCCGCCGATCACGCGCGCGCGGCTCGCCGGCTCGGGAAAGGCATGGGCCAGGATCGACAGCGCCCCCGGAATCAGCAGCGCGCCCGCGATGCCCTGCACCGCGCGGCCGGCCAGCAGCGTGCTCAGGCTGCCGGCCATGGCGCACATCGCCGAACCAACGGTGAACACCACCACGCCGACCAGCCAGGCGCGCTTGCGGCCGTAGCGGTCGCCGAGCGGCCCGGCCGAGAGCATGAAGGCCGACAGGCACAGCGCGTAGATGTCGATCACCCACTGCAGGCCCGCGAGGTCGGTGGCGAGCGCGCGCTGCAGGGTGGGCAGCGCGACGTTGACGATGCTCACGTCGAGCGTGGCGACGAAGCTGCCGAGATAGACCGCGGCGACGAGCGCGAGCCGGCGGCGCGGATCGTCGATCGCCGCCCGGGATGGGGAGTCCATGGGACCGCCTTCGGGATTCGTTGAGGAGGCGGCGATACTGACTTCAAGTCATTAACTTGTCAATCAGATGAGAATTGATCTTATCTGGATCAGGGTCTCCCGGAAGGCGGCCGTGGCTTCGGAGCCGTTCAGTGCCCCTCCTCCCGCACCTGCAGGCCCCAGGTTGCGCGCGCGCCGAGCGCCACCACGCCGCCCACGACCCAGAACACGCCGCCGATGCCGATCAGCGCGCCCAGCGAACCGAACAGCATCGGCATCGCCACGCTCGAGGCATTGATGGTCATCAGCCGCAGCCCCAGCGCTTCGCCATGGCGGCTGTGCGGCGTGATCTGGTGCAGCATGCTCATCACCATCGGCTGCACCGCGCCGAGCGCGAAGCCCAGCACCACCGAGCACACGCCCATGCTCAGGGCCGTCGGCAGCAGCGGATAGACCAGGAAGACGCAGACCGTGACCAGGGTCGAGCTCAGGATCACGCTGCGCTCGGAAGCGCGCGAGGCGATCGCCGGCAGCACGATGCGGATCACGGCCGCCGCGATCGCGAAGGCGCCGAGGATGGAACCGATGACCGAGGCGCTGATGCCGCGCTCGTGTCCCAGCACCGGCAGCACGAAGGCATGCACGTCCCAGCTCGAGGACTGCAGCCAGTTCACGAACAGCAGGCGGCGGAACATCGGCTCGCGCAGCAGGTCCCAGGCGCGCGTGCGCACCGCGCCGGGCAGCGGCGGCGTGGGCGGCGGCTCGTGGGCGCCGCGCGCCATCAGCCAGCACAGGATCGGCAGCAGCGCCATGGCGGCGAAGCAGACGCGGAAGGCCAGCATGTCGGCGGCCGCGCGGCCCGCGTGGTCGATCAGCAGCCCGGCCAGGAACGGGCCGACGAAGTTCGCCACCGCGGGCGCGATCGCGAGCCAGCTGAACACCCGCTTGAGCTCGGTCGGCGTGGTGGCCGAGCGGCCGACGTGGCGCTGCAGCGCGATCACGGTCGCGCCGGTGGCGCCGCCGGTCAGCAGCGCCGCCACGCACATGGCCGGAAAAACCGGGAACGCCAAGACCAACCCCGCGCCGAGCGAAGCCGCGATCACCGACAGCAGCAGCGGCCGCTTGAAGCCGTGGCGGTCGGCGAAGCGCCCGGCCGGCAGCGCGAGGAAGACCTGGGTCAGCGCGAACAGCGCGATCAGCACGCCGACGGCCGCCGCGCTGTAGCCCTGCTGCAGCGCCAACAGCGGCGTGGCCAGCCGCATGCCGGCCATGGTGGCGTGAAGGCAGACCTGCGCGCCGATGACGCGCAGCAGTTCGCTGCCCTTCACGGCTTGCCGCCGCTGTCGGGATCGGCGTCGATGCCTTCGGTGCCCGCGGCCAGCGGCGGCAGCAGCGCCTGCGCCTGGCCCTCGGGCAGGGCCTCGACCTTGCGCAGCGCCAGGCGCATCTGTTTGGCGCGCGTATCGGCCTTGTCGAGCGTGTCGGAGGCCTTGGCCACCTGTTCCTTCACGCGCTCGACCCATTCGCCATAGCGCTCGAACTCGGTCTTGACCGCGCCCAGCACCTTCCAGACCTCGGAAGCCTGGCGCTCGAGCGCCAGCGTGCGAAAGCCCATGTGCAGGCTGTTGAGCATCGCGAGCAAGGTGGTCGGCCCGGCCAGAGTCACGCGGTGCTGGCGCTGGATCGCGTCCATCAGGCCCGGCCGCCGCAGCACCTCGGCATAGAGGCTCTCGACCGGCAGGAAGAGGATTGCGAAATCGGTGGTGTGCGGCGCCGCGAGGTAGCTCTCGGCGATGGACTTGGCCTCGGCGCGGATGCGCGCCTCGAGCGCCTTGGCGGCGAGCTCGGCGGCCACCGCGTCGGCCTGCTCGTGGGCCTCGATCAGGCGCTCGTAGTCGTCGCGCGGAAACTTGGCATCGATCGGCAGCCAGACCGGCGCGCCCTCGTCGCCGCGGCCCGGGAAGCGGATCGCGAAGTCCACCCGCTGCCCGCTGCGCGGCTTGGTCTCGACCTGGCGCGCGTACTGCTCGGGCGTGAGCACCTGCTCGAGCAGCGCCTCGAGCTGCACCTCGCCGAAGATGCCGCGCGTCTTCACGTTGGTCAGCACGCGCTGCAGGCTGCCGACGCCGACGGCCAGCGTCTGCATCTCGCCCAGCCCCTTGTGCACCTGCTCGAGCCGCTCGGCCACCTGCCGGAAGCTCTCGCCGAGGCGCGCCTCGAGCGTGCTCTGCAGCTTCTCGTCGACGACCTTGCGCATCTCGTCGAGCTTGGCGGCGTTGCCCTGCTGCAGCTGCGTGAGCTGGCTCTCCATCGTGGCGCGCACCTCGGCGAGACGGCGCGCGTTCGATTCCGACAGGCCCTGCAGCTGCGACGCCAGCGTGTCGGCCAGCGTCTTCTGCAGCGCGGCGAGCTGCAGCGCGAAGGCGTCGAGCTGGGCGTTCTGCGTGCGCGTGGCCTCGGCGCCCTGCATCACCAGCGATTGCTGGAAGGTGGCGAAGGCCTGCGCGGTTTCCTGTCGTCCGCCGCGCGAACTCTCCGCGATTTCGCGGCGCAGTTCGCGCTCGGTGCGCTCGTTGGCGGCGAGCAGTTCGCCATGGTCGGGCGGCGGCGGCCGGCGGGCGAGCAGCCAGACGAGGAGCACGAGCTGGATGACGGCCACGGCCGCCAGGGCCAGAAGAATCAAGTCGGTGAGTTCCAAGGGGATCGCGGGGCGCTTTCTTTCTTTTACTTGGCGGCCACCGGCGTGACCGGCGTCAATGGGCCCTTGCCCGTGAAGAAGGCGATCAGGTTGTCGGCCGCGAGCCCGGCCATGGCCTTGCGCGTGGGCACCGTGGCGCTCGCGATGTGCGGCGTGAGCACGACGTTGGGCACGGTCAGCAGGTCGGGATGGACCTTGGGCTCGCCCTCGAACACGTCGAGCCCCGCGGCGGCGATGCGCTGCTCGCGCAGCGCCACGGCCAGCGCCGCGTCGTCGACGATGCCGCCGCGCGCGATGTTCACCAAGGTGGCGGTGGGCTTCATCAGCGCGAGCTCGGCCGCGCCGATGGTGTGGTGCGAGGCGGCCGAGTACGGCACCACCAGCACCACGTGGTCGGCGGTCTTGAGCAGCTCTTCCTTGCTCGCGTAGCTGGCCTTGCATTCGGCCTCGAGCGCGGCGTCGAGCCGCGAACGGTTGTGATAGATCACCTTCATGCCGAAGCCGTGCGCGCCGCGCTTCGCGATGCCCTGCCCGATGCGGCCCATGCCGATGATGCCCAGCGTGGCGCCGTGGATGTCGGAGCCCGCGAACATGTCGAAGCTCCACTTCTGCCACTTGCCGGCGCGCAGGAAATGCTCGCTCTCGGCGATGCGGCGCGCGGTGGCCATCAGCAGCGCGAAGCCGAAGTCGGCGGTGGTCTCTGTCAGCACGTCGGGCGCGTTGGTGCCGACCACGCCGCGCGCGGCCATCGCGTCGACGTCGAAGTTGTTGTAGCCCACGGCCATGTTGGCGCAGATCTTGAGGTCGGGGCAGGCGTCGAGCAGCGCGGCGTCGATGCGCTCGCTGCCGGTGGTGAAGGCGCCCTGCTTGCCTTGCAGCTTCGCGGCGAGCTGTTCCTTGTTCCAGCTCTCGTCGGACTGGTTCGACTCGATCTCGAAATGCTGCGCCAGGCGCTCGAGGGTCTCGGGGAAGATCGCGCGGGCGACCAGGATCTTGGGCTTGCTCATGGGCTTTGTCTCGCTAGCGGAAGAAAAGGAAGGTGGAGAGGACGAACAGCGGCAGCAGGATGGTCATCGACCAGGCCATGTAGCCGAAGAAGCTCGGCATGCGCACGCCGCGGCTCTCGGCGATGGCCTTGACCATCAGGTTGGGCGCGTTGCCGATGTAGGTGTTGGCGCCCATGAAGACCGCGCCGGCCGAGATGGCCGCGAGCGTGGTCGCGTAGGTGGTCATCAGCGCCACGGGATCGCCGCCCGCGGTGTTGAAGAACACCAGGTAGGTCGGCGCGTTGTCGAGGAAGGAGCTGAGGATGCCGGTGGCCCAGAAGTACATCGCCGGGTCGGGCTGGCCGTCGGGCCGCGTGACCGCCGAGACGACGGCGCCGAACGGTCCCGGGTGCCGGCCTTGAGCATCGCGATCACCGGGATGATGGTCAGGAAGATGCCCGCGAACAGCTTGGCGACCTCGGCCATCGGGCCCCATTCGAACTGGTTGGCCTGGTGCACCGACTTCGCCGTGATCTTCAGCGAGACCAGCGTGATGGCGATCAGCCCGGCATCGCGCAGCAGCCCCGGCAGGCCGACCTCGGTGCCGGCCACGTCGAAGTGCACGCCCGGCTTCCAGAAACCGCTCATGAGCACCAGCGCCACCACGCCCGCGAGCAGCCAGAAGTTGGCGGCGCCGTCGAAGCCGATGCCGCGCGTGTCGGGCGTGGGGTCGACCGGCAGGATGCCTTCCTTGCGGTAGTAGTGGCGGTCGATCAGATGGAACAGGACCAGCAGCACGCCGAGCACGAACATCGTGTCGGGCAGGATGTTGCGCGCGGTCCAGAAGAAGTCCACGCCCTTGAGGAAGCCGAGGAACAGCGGCGGATCGCCCCAGCGGCGTGAGCGAGCCCCCCACGTTCGAGACGATGAAGATGAAGAACACGACCACGTGCACGCGGTGCACGCGGTTGTCGTTGGCGCGGATCAGCGGGCGGATCAGCAGCATCGACGCGCCCGTGGTGCCCATGAAGCTCGCGAGCACCGCGCCGATCGCGAGGATGGCGGTGTTCAGGCCCGGCGCCCCATGCAGGTTGCCGCGAATGTGGATGCCGCCGGCCACCGTGAACAGCGCGGTCAGCAGCACGATGAACGGGATGTACTCGGCCACCAGCGCATGCATGAGCTGCGTGCCCGCGAGCGCCGGGCCGTGCAGCGCCGCGAAGGGCAGCAGGAAGGCCAGCGCCCAGGCTGCCGAGACCTTGCCGTAGTGGTGGTGCCAGAAGGACGGCGCGAAGAGCGGCAGCAAGGCGATCGACAGCAGGATGCCGCCGAAGGGCACGCCCCACAGCGGCGAGATCGTGCTGCCGTCGAATGCCGCGGCCATCAGGCGGCGGGCTGCTCGATCTCGAACACCTGGCGCAGGTAGGCCAGGTACTTCTCGTCCTCGCACATGTTCTTCGACGGCGTGTCGGACAGCTTGGCCACCGGCTGGTCGTTGCAGCGGATCATCTTGATCACGATCTGCAGCGGCTCGTAGCCCAGGTCGTTGGTGAGGTTGGTGCCGATGCCGAAGGCCAGTTGGCAGCGGCCGCGGAACTGCTGGTAGAGCTCGATGGTGCGCGGCACCGTGAGGCCGTCGCTGAAGATCAGCGTCTTGGTGCGCGGGTCGACGCGGTTCGCGAGGTAGTGCGCGATCATGCGCTCGCCCCACTGGAACGGATCGCCGCTGTCGTGGCGCGCGCCGTCGAACAGCTTGCAGAAGTAGAGGTCGAAGTCGCGCAGGAAGGCGCTCATGCCGTAGACGTCGGACAGCGCGATGCCCAGGTCGCCGCGGTACTCGCGCGCCCAGCTCTCGAAGCCGAAGATCTGGCTGTCGCGCAGCCGCGGACCGAGCGCCTGGCAGGCCTGCAGGTATTCGTGCGCCATGGTGCCCAGCGGGATCAGTCCGAGCTTCATCGCATAGAGCACGTTGCTGGTGCCCGCGAGCTGCGGCAGCCGGCCGCCGGGCTGCGAGTTGGCGGGCGGCGAGGTCACCGCGCCGAGCCGCGCGTTGAGGGTGCGCAGCACCTCCTCGTGCCAGTCCTTCGAGAAGCGGCGGCGCGTGCCGTAGTCGGCGATCTTCAGGTCGCCGAGGCCGGCTTCCTGCAGCTGCGAAATCTTGGTCTCGAGCCGGCGGCGGCCCTCGTCGAGATCGGGCGCTTCTGCGTGTTGCGGAAGTAGACCTCGTTGACGATCGCCAGCACCGGGATCTCGAACAGGATGGTGTGCAGCCACGGCCCCTGGATGCGGATCTCGAGCTCGCCCGAGGGCTGGGGAATGATGTTGATGTACTTCTCGTTGAGCCGGAACAGGCCCAGGAAGTCGATGAAGTCGCTCTTGATGAAGCGCATCGAGCGCAGGTAGGCCAGTTCGGCATCGCGGAACTGCAGCGAGCAGAGGCTGCGCACTTCCTCGCGGATCTGGCTGGCGAATTGCGCGAGGTCGACGCCCGGATTGCGGCACTTGAAGCGGTACTCGACGCGCGCCCCCGGGAAGTGATGCAGCACGACCTGCATCATGGTGAACTTGTAGAGGTCGGTGTCGAGCAGGCTGTGAATGATCATGGTGCGGCGCGCGTTGTCTCTCTCGGTCGTCCCGGCCCGGAGTTTTTTCCGGGTATCGCTCGATTATCACGGCCCCCGTCGGCCTGTGCCTACGGACCCTGCCCAGCACGTCCTACCGCTGGGGTGAATGCACCTGGAGACAGTGTTTTCACGGCGGCGAAATGACCGCCGAATCAACCTCTCAAGGAGATTCGCATGAACAAGGACACCATCGAAGGCAACTGGAAACAGCTCAAGGGCAAGGTCAAGGAGCAGTGGGGCAAGCTGACCGACGACGACTTCGACGTCATCGCCGGCAAGCGCGACCAGTTGCTGGGCCGCATCCAGGAACGCCACGGCATCAGCCGCGACGAGGCCGAGAAGCAGGTCAAGGACTGGGAATCGCGCGACGGCCGCTCGCCCGACGCGCTCTGGTTCGAACGCTACTGATGTCCTGACGCACGCCTTCCCTCACCCATCGACTAGGAGAACTCCAAAATGAAGAAACACCTGCTCATGCTCGCGCTCGCCTCCACCTGCTTCGTCGCCACCCAGGCCGGCGCCCAGATGAACAAGGACGAGCACAAGGTCGCCAAGGAAAAGATCGAGGCCGACTACAAGGTCGCCAAGACCCAGTGCGACACGATGAAGGACAACGCCAAGGACGTCTGCCAGAAGGAAGCTAAGGGCAAGGAGAACGTTGCCAAGGCCGAACCGAACAGCAGTTCAAGCCCAGCGACAGCAACGCCCGCAAGGTCGCCGAGGAAAAGGTGAAGGCCACCTATGAAGTCGCGAAGGAAAAGTGCGACGACCAGACCGGCGATGCCAAGTCCGCCTGTGTGAAGCAGGCCAAGGCCGACGAGGACAAGGGCAAGGCCGACATCAAGGCGATGGCCAAGAAGTAAGTCTCTTCTCTTAACCTCGCACGACAACGGCGCCTTGAAGGGCGCCGTTTCTATTGGAGTTCAGGCCCGCAGCGAATCGACCACGCGCTGCAGCGCCTCGGGCAGCGGCACCGGCCGCTGGGTCGTGCGGTCGACGTAGACATGACGAAATGCCCCTGGGCCGCCGCGGTGTCGGCGCCCTGCGCGAACAGGCCGACCTCGTAGCGCACGCTGGAACGGCCGGCCTGCGCCACGCGGATGCCGGCTTCCACGGTCTGCGGGAAGGCCAGCGGCGCGAAGTAGTTGCACTGCGTCTCGACCACGAAGCCGATGGTCGAGCCCTGGTGGATGTCGAGGGCACCGCGCTCGATCAGCAGCGCATTCACCGCCGTGTCGAACCAGCTGTAGTAGACGACGTTGTTCACGTGGCCGTACATGTCGTTGTCCATCCAGCGCGTGGGAATGCTGCGGAAGACGGGGTAGCTGGCGCGCGGCTGCGGCACGGGCTTGGCGCTGGGAGAGGCGGGGGAGGCGGGCGTCATCATCGCGCGAGATTCTGCCAGTGGCCTTCGCCGGCTCCAGGCGACTGCGCGACACCCGCGGCCGCCATTGCGGTTCAAGAGCGGCCGGACGGTTTTAGAAAGCGCCTTCTAAATTGCTGCAAAGCAACAAAAACCCCTTGCCCGGAGATTTCAGCTGCCTATACTTGAGCCCATGCTGCACCGCAACAAAGCCGACGAGGCGCAGCGCACGTGAATAGACCAACCATCATCCCTTCCGGAGATTCCAAATGGCCCTGACCGCTGACCAGATCCTCGCCGCCCAAAAAGCCAACCTCGAAACCCTGTTCGGCCTGACCACCAAGGCTTTCGAAGGCGTCGAGAAGCTCGTCGAACTCAACGTGACCGCCTCCAAGGCCGCCCTGTCGGAAGCCGCCACCACCGCCCAGGCCGCCCTGAGCGTGAAGGACGCGCAAGAACTGCTGACGCTGCAAGCCAGCCTGTTCCAGCCCCTGGCCGAGAAGACCGCCGCCTACAGCCGTCACCTGTACGAAATCGCCCAAGGCACCGGCGCCGAATTCACCAAGGCCTTCGAATCGAAGGCCAGCGAAGCCCAGCAAGCCTTCGTCGGCCTGGTCGACAGCGCTTCGAAGAATGCTCCCGCCGGTTCGGAAACCGCCGTCGCCGTGCTGAAGAGCGCCGTCGCCGCCGCCAACAACGCTTTCGAATCGGTGCAAAAGGCCGTCAAGCAAGCGTCGGACGTCGCCGAAGCCAACTTCAACGCCGTGTCCACGCAAGCCGTCGCCGCTGCCAAGACCGCGACCGCTTCGTCGCGCAAGCGCTAAGCCGCCGACCACCACCAGTTGTCTCCTTGGGTCCTCACGGATCCAATTCAGGGCCTCGTCTTCGGACGGGGCCTTTTTTTTATGCGCGCGCCAAACCGGTCGTCGGCGGGCCGTCTTCGATAATGCAAGGCTTTTCTTCCTCAGGAGACTCCTACATGCAGATCGACGGCAAGGTTTTCATCGTGACCGGTGGCGCTTCGGGCCTCGGCGAAGGCGCGGCGCGCATGCTGGCCGGCAACGGCGCCAAGGTCGTCATCGCCGACATGCAGGCCGACAAGGGCGAAGCCGTTGCGCGCGACATCGGCGGCGTGTTCGTGAAGTGCGACGTGAGCCAGGAAGCCGGCGGCCAGGCCGCGGTGGCGGCCGCGCTGAAGCTCGGCAAGCTGGTCGGCCTGATCAACTGCGCCGGCATCGCGCCGGCCGAGAAGACCGTGGGCAAGAACGGCCCCCACGCGCTGGCGGTGTTCAGCAAGACCGTCACGGTCAACCTGATCGGCAGCTTCAACATGATCCGGCTGGCCGCCGACGCCATGAGCAAGAACGAGCCCGAAGCCACGGGCGAGCGCGGCGTGCTGATCTCGACCGCCTCGGTCGCGGCCTACGACGGCCAGATCGGCCAGGCCGCCTACAGCGCCTCGAAGGGCGGCGTGGTCGGCATGACGCTGCCGATCGCGCGCGACCTGGCGCGCAACGGCATCCGCAACATGACGATCGCCCCCGGCATCTTCGGCACGCCGATGCTGTTCGGCATGCCGCAGGAAGTGCAGGACGCGCTCGCCGCCAGCGTGCCCTTCCCCTCGCGCCTGGGCACCCCGGCCGACTACGCGAAGCTCGCCAAGCACATCATCGAGAACGACATGCTCAACGGCGAGGTGATCCGGCTGGACGGAGCGATTCGACTCCCTCCGCGCTGACCGAGGACGGCCGCACGCGGGTGCTGCCGGTGCGGTCCAGGCGCTCGTAGTTCGCGATCACCTGGGCGCCCAGCAGCACCAGCGTGGCCGCGATCTCCAGGCTCAGCAGCACCACGATCGCCGTGGTCAGCGAGCCGTAGACGACGTTGACCTGCGACAGCGTCGAGAAGTACCAGATCAGGATCCGCCGCGTGGCCTCCCACAGCAGCGCGGCGGTAATGCCGCCCAAGAGCGCGTGGCGCAGCGACATGCGCCCGGCCGGCATCACGAGATAGAGCGAGGTCAGCATGAAGATCTCGCCGCCCAGCCCCAGCAGGTACAGCAGCAGCCCCGACACGCCCGACAGCGACCAGCTGCGCCCGAGCAGGTCGACGCTCTCCTGCCCCACGAGCTGCAACGCGCCCGACACCAGCGTGACCAGCAGCAGCCCCACGCACAGGCACAGGATGTAGACGTAGGGCATGGCCACCGACACCAGGAAATGGCGTTTGTGGTCGGCCTTGCGGTGATGGAAGATCACCGCCATCGCGCTTTCGAGCACGCTGAAGGCCAGCGAGCTGAAGAACACCATCGTCACCAGCAGCACCGGTCCGAGCACGTCGCGGTGGTCCAGGAAGCTCGAGAGCTCGGCCACGATGGCCTTCGACTGCCCCGGCAGCAGCCATTCGAGGTAGCGGCCGATGGTGCGCAGCAGCTCGGCCTGGTCGATCACGTGCGACAGCGCGATCACGCTGACGATCAAGAGCGGCACGATCGACAGCAGCGCGTAATAGGCCACCGCGCCGGCCAGCAGCAGCCCCTGGTTGGCGCGGAACTCCTTCAGGGCGTCCCAGCCGAAGCGCAGCGGGTGGCGCAACAGCGGGGCGGCGTGTTTCAGCGGATTGATCGTCGTCATGCGGGCGGGAGGGTCGGTCGCCGCCAGTATGCCGCCGGGTCGCGGGGACCCGCGGCTTGCGTATGATTTGCCGCTCCCCGCCTACATGACCATCCCCGCTTCATTCATCCAGGAACTCATCGCGCGCGCCGACGTGGTGGAAATCGTCGGCCGCTACGTGCAGCTCGAAGAAGGCCGGCGCCAATTTCATGGGGCTGTGCCCCTTCCATGGCGAGAAATCGCCCTCCTTCTCGGTCAGCCCGACCAAGCAGTTCTATCACTGCTTCGGCTGCGGGGCCCACGGCAACGCCATCGGCTTCCTCATGGAGCACGCCGGCATGGGCTTCGTGGAGGCCGTGCACGACCTCGCGGGCCAGTACGGCCTGCAGGTGCCGGAGGACGACGCCTCGCCGGCCGAGCGCGCCCGCGCCGCCAGCCAGCGCCAGAAGCAGGCCACGCTGACCGACGTGCTCGAGAAGGCCGGCGACGCCTTCCGCAAGCACTTGCGCCAGGCGCCGGGCGCCATCGACTACCTGAAGGGCCGCGGCGTCTCGGCGAGATCGCCAAGCAGTTCGGCATCGGCTACGCGCCGCCGGGCTGGCGCACGCTCGCGGGGGTGTTCCCCGACTACGAGGACCCGCGGCTGGCCGAGAGCGGCCTGGTGATCGTCAACACCGAGGACGGCCAGGTCGAGGCCAGCGAGGCCAAGCGCTACGACCGCTTCCGCGACCGGGTGATGTTCCCGATCCGCAACGTCAAGGGCGAATGCATCGGCTTCGGCGGCCGGGTGCTCGGCGACGAGAAGCCCAAGTACCTGAATTCGCCCGAAACCCCGGTCTTCAGCAAGGGCCGCGAGCTCTACGGCCTCTACGAGGCCCGGGCCGCCTTCCGCGACCGCGGCTACGCGCTGGTCACCGAGGGCTACATGGACGTGGTGGCGCTGGCCCAGCTCGGCTTCCCGAACGCGGTGGCCACGCTGGGCACGGCCTGCACCACCGAGCACGTGCAGAAGCTGTTCCGCTTCACCGAATCGGTGGTGTTCAGCTTCGACGGCGACGCCGCCGGCCGCCGCGCGGCGCGCAAGGCGCTCGATGGCGCCCTGCCCTATGCCACCGACACGCGCAGCATCAAGTTCCTGTTCCTGCCGGCCGAGCACGATCCCGACAGCTTCATCCGCGAATTCGGCGCCGACGCCTTCGCGCGCTTCGTGCAGGAAGCCACGCCGCTGTCGCGCTTCATGATCGAGGCCGCGCGCGAGGGCTGCGACCTCGGCACCGCCGAGGGCCGCGCCCACATGAGCAGCAACGTGCGCCCGCTGTGGAGCGCGCTGCCCGACGGCGCCCTCAAGCGGCAGCTGCTGAGCGAGATCGCGACGCTGGTGCAGCTCGACGCGGCGGCGCTGTCGGACCTCTGGGCCACGGCCGCGGCACCGCGCGGCGGCGCTGCCTCGCGCCAGGCCGAGCGCAGCCAGGAGCGCCCGCCCGACGACGACGGCTACTTCCCCGAGCCGCCGGTCTACGAAGAGCGCGAGCGTTACTACGAAAACGATAGCAAGAAGCGCCCATTCAACAAGCGTTTCGGCCGCAAAGAGCCGCCGCGCGAGCCGATGCGCGGGCGCAGCCAGCCGCTGAGCCGGCCCGACATCGCGGTGCGGCTGCTGCTCGCCAACATGGCGCAATGGGAGCCGCTGTCCCACGAAGTGCACCTGATGCTGTGCGAGCTGCCCGGGCCGCACGGCGCGCTGTTCACCTGGCTCGACAGCCAGCTGCACGAGCACGGCGCCCAGTCGTGGGCCGCGCTGCGCGAGGGCATGCGCGGCCAGGAGTTCGAGGCGCTGGCCGAGAAGCTGATGACGGCGTCGGAAGGCGGCCCGCCCGTCGATCCGGAAGCGAGCGAGAACGATCTGCTGGCCGAGGCCGCGCGCGAGCTGGGCAGCGTGCTCGACTTCATGCTCGACGACCGCCTCAAGTTCCAGCAGAGCGAGGCCATCGCGGCCGTCGGCAAGGACCCGCGGGCGCTCGAGCGCTACAAGGCGCTCGAGGCGCGGCGGCTCGAATTGCGCGCCCGCATGCGGCCCAAGACGGTGTAATTGCTTGAAATTTGCGCAAGACGCTATAATGTAGGGCTTCGCAACTGGCGAAATCGGCAAGAGCGACAGCAACACCTCCGGACCGGCCCCTCGCGCAACGCACTCCACGGCAACCCCGCTGGAAAGGGCCAATACCCGCAAGGACTGCACACCAAATGATCGCCCGACATCTTGCCTATTGAGGATTTATTCCTCTTTTCCCAATTGTTCCTGTCCGGCCGTGCCGGGCTGGCGGCGCTGTCCTCGCGGACCGCGCCCGTGTGATTTCGTGTGATCCCGCTTGTCCATTCTTGTTGTAACGAGGTCGTATGCCCAGTTCAAAGAAGCCTGCTCCTTCACCCGCCAAAAGCGCCGCCGCCAAGCCTGCAGCCGAAAAACCGTTGAAAGCGGCCGCTTTGCCGGCAACTAAGACGGGTGCAGCCGCATCCAAGGCGGCAGCCGCAACGAAAGTGAAAACCGTGCCCACGAAATCGACGACCACCACCGACGACACCAAGAAGACGGCCGCCAAGACGGCTGCCGCAGGCGCTGCGGCCCCCGCCGCCAAGAAGGTCGGCCGCCCGCCCAAGGCCGCCAGCACCGCCGCCGCCGCTCCCGCCACCGGCGCCAAGCGCGGCCGCAAGCCCAAGGCCGACAAGGATGCGCCCGAGAGCGACGTCGACCTGTCGGACATCGAGGAAGACCTGGCCGGTGACGAACCCGCGGCTGCCGTTGCGACGACCGAAGAGAAGGTCAAGCCGCTGCGCATGAAGATCAGCAAGGCGAAGGAACGCGCCTTGATGAAGGAATTCGGCCTCGACGAGACCGTGCTGTCCGAGGAAGACCTCGCCAAGCGCCGCTCGCGCCTGAAGACCCTGATCACGCTGGGCAAGACCCGCGGCTACCTGACGCACGGCGAAATCTCCGACCACCTGCCCGACAAGCTGGTCGACGCCGAGACCATGGAAGTCGTGGTCACCATGCTCAACGACATGGGCGTGGCCGTCTACGAGCAGACCCCCGACGCCGAGACCCTGCTGCTGAACAACACTGCCCCACCGCGACCACGGTGGAAGAAGCCGAGGAAGAAGCCGAAGCGGCGCTCTCCACGGTGGACAGCGAATTCGGCCGCACCACCGACCCCGTGCGCATGTACATGCGCGAAATGGGCACGGTCGAACTGCTGACCCGCGAAGGCGAAATCGAGATCGCCAAGCGCATCGAAGGCGGTCTGATGGCGATGATGGAGGCCATCTCGGCCTCCCCCGCCACCATCGCCGAGATCCTGCGCCTGGCCGGCGAGATCCGTGAAGGCAAGGTCGTCATCTCGACCATCGTCGACGGCTTCTCGAACCCGAACGAGGCCGACGACTACGTGGCCGAGGAAGACTTCGACGAATTCGACGAGGAAGACGACGACGACGGCAAGGGCGGCTCCAAGGCGCTGACCAAGAAGCTCGAGGAACTCAAGAACGAGGCCCTCTCGCGCTTCGACCGCATCGCCGAGATGTTCGAGAAGGTGCACAAGGTCTACGACAAGGAAGGCTACGGCACGCCCTCGTACACCAAGGCCCAGCAGTCCCTGTCGGACGAGCTGATGACCATCCGCTTCACCGCGCGCACCATCGAGCGCCTGTGCGACCTCGTGCGCACCCAGGTCGACGACGTGCGCAAGAAGGAACGCGAGCTGCGCCGCATCATCGTGGACAAGTGCGGCTTCCCGCAGGACGAGTTCATCCGCGACTTCAGCGGCTTCGACAAGAACGGCAACCGCATCGCCTCCAACCTGCTGAACCTCAAGTGGGTCGAGAAGCAGGCCGCCGCCGGCAAGCCCTGGAGCGCCGTGCTCGCGCGCAACATTCCGCCGGTGCAGGAACTGCAACAGAAGCTGGCCGACATCCAGTCGCGCGTGGTGGTGCCGCTGACCGAGCTCAAGGACATCAACAAGCGCATGAACGAGGGCGAGTCGTCCTCGCGCGATGCCAAGAAGGAAATGATCGAGGCCAACCTGCGCCTCGTGATCTCGATCGCCAAGAAGTACACCAACCGCGGCCTGCAGTTCCTCGACCTGATCCAGGAAGGCAACATCGGCCTGATGAAGGCGGTGGACAAGTTCGAATACCGCCGCGGCTACAAGTTCTCGACCTACGCCACGTGGTGGATCCGCCAGGCCATCACGCGCTCGATCGCCGACCAGGCGCGCACCATCCGCATCCCGGTGCACATGATCGAGACCATCAACAAGATGAACCGCATCTCGCGCCAGCATTTGCAGGAGTTCGGCTTCGAGCCCGACGCCGGCATCCTGGCCGCCAAGATGGAGATCCCGGAAGACAAGATCCGCAAGATCATGAAGATCGCGAAGGAGCCGATCTCGATGGAAACCCCCATCGGCGACGACGACGATTCGCACCTGGGCGACTTCATCGAGGACAGCAGCAACACGGCCCCGATCGAGGCCGCGATGCAGGCGGGCCTGCGCGACGTGGTCAAGGACATCCTCGACTCGCTGACGCCGCGCGAAGCCAAGGTGCTGCGCATGCGCTTCGGCATCGAGATGTCGACCGACCACACGCTGGAAGAAGTCGGCAAGCAGTTCGACGTGACGCGCGAGCGCATCCGCCAGATCGAGGCGAAGGCCCTGCGCAAGCTCAAGCATCCGTCGCGCTCGGACAAGCTGCGCAGCTTTATTGATACGCTCTGAGCCGGTCTCCCGGTATTTCCCGACAAGGAGGCGCCCGCAAGGGCGCTTTCTTTTTTGGGCCCCTCTGCGACAGACGCACAGATAAGAAGAATGGAGCAATCCTCATCATGAATCCCGATGCAGACAAACTCTGGCAAGCCCCGCGCTGGGCGCTGGCCGTGCTGCTCGCGGTGCTCGGCATGCTCGGGCCCTTCTCCATCGACACCTACATCCCCGCCTTCTCTGGCATCGCCCAATCCATCGGCGCGACGCCGGCCGAGATGCAGCAGACGCTGTCGGCCTACCTGTTCGGCTTCGCCTTCATGAACCTGTTCCATGGTGCGCTGTCCGACAGCTTCGGACGCCGCCCGGTGGTGCTGTGGGGTCTCGCGGTGTTCACGCTGGCCTCGCTGGGCTGCGCGCTGTCGCAGACGATCACGCAGCTGGTGCTGTTCCGCGGCCTGCAGGGCCTGTCGACCGGCGCGGGCATCGTGGTCTCGCGCGCGGTGATCCGCGACATGTTCCCGCCCGCCGAGGCCCAGCGCGTGATGAGCCAGGTCACGATCTACTTCGGCGTGGCGCCCGCCATCGCACCGATCGTCGGCGGCTTCCTGTTCGTGCACGCGGGCTGGCACGCGGTGTTCTGGTTCCTGGTGGCCGTGGGCGTGGTGCTGTTCGCCGCCAACTACAAGCTGCTGCCCGAGACGCTGCACCGCAGCCACCGCCAGCCGTTCCAGGTGAAGCACCTGCTGCGCGGCTACTGGGACCTGTGCTCCGACCCGCGCTTCCTGCTGCTGGCCTTCGCCAGCGGCGTGCCCTTCAACGGCATGTTCCTCTACGTGCTGGCAGCACCCGCCTTCCTCGGCGATCACCTCGCGCTGCAGCCGCAGCAGTTCTTCTGGTTCTTCCTGCTGACCATCGGCGGCATCATGCTCGGCGCGCGCGCCAGCGGACGCATGGCCGGCAAGGTCGCGCCCAAGCGCCAGATCCGCGACGGCTTCCTGATCATGCTGGTGACCTCGGTGGTCAACGTGGTCGCCAACACCTTCTTCCACGCCCACGTGGCCTGGGCGCTGTGGCCGCTCGCGGTGTTCGCCTTCGGCTGGGCGCTGATGGTGCCGGTGGTCACACTGCTGGTGCTCGATCTGCATCCCGAACGCCGCGGCATGGCCTCCTCGCTGCAGGCCGTGATCGGCTCCACCGCCAACGGCATCGTGGCCGGCGCGGTGGCGCCGCTGGTGATGCACTCCACGCTCGCGCTCGCGCTCACCTCGACCCTGATGCTGGCCATCGGCCTGGTGGCCTGGGTCTGGCTGCACGGCCGCTGGCCCGACATCGGCCGGCGCGTCGCCCACGAGGGCTGAAACGGCGGCCGGCGAACGAACAAGAACAACACAGAGACACCCTTCGATCCGCATGTCCTCCGCCCACAAGCTCCTCGTCTATCTGCGCGCCTGGCTGCCGGGCCGCACCACCGTCGATGCGCGCGAGCGCCTGCGCGCCATGGGCGGCGCGGCGCTCGGACTGCTGATCACCGCGCTGATCTGCCGCTGGATCGCGCAGACCCTCGGCGGCAATGCCGTGTGGCTGATCGCGCCGCTGGGCGCCAGCGCGGTGCTGGTGTTCGCGGTGCCGGCCAGCCCGCTCGCGCAGCCCTGGTCGGTGGTGGGCGGCAACACGCTGTCGGCCATCGTGGGCATCGCCAGCGTCAACTGGATTCCCGACCCGGCCGTGGCCGCAGCGGTCGCGGTCGGCGGCGCCATCGGCCTGATGTTCGTCGCGCGCTGCCTGCATCCGCCGGGCGGTGCCGCGGCGCTGCTGGCGGTGCTCACCCACACCTCGCATCTGTCGTCGGCCTTCTTCCCCTTCTTCGTCAACTCGCTGCTGCTGGTGCTGGCGGGCGCGGCCTACAACAGCTTCACCGGCCGGCGCTATCCGCACGTGCAGGTAGCGCAGCCGCCGCGCGCCGACGCACGCTTCAGCCAGGCCGACATCGATGCCGTGCTCGCGCGCTACAACCAGGTGCTCGACATCAGCCGCGACGACCTCGAGTCGCTGATCCAGCAGACCGAGCTCGAGAGCTACAAGCGGCGGCTCGGCACGCTGCACTGCGACGACATCATGTCGCGCACGCCGATCACAGTGGAGTTCGGCACGCCGCTGCAGGAGGCCTGGGCGCTGATGCACGAACGCCGCATCAAGGCGCTGCCGGTGGTCGACCGCACGCGCCGCGTGGTGGGCATCGTCACGCAGGCCGACTTCTTCCGCCAGCTCGACCTGGCGCACCACGAGGGCATCGCGGGCCGGCTGCGCGACTTCATCCGCGCCACCCGCACCGTGGTGTCGAACAAGCCCGAGGTGGTGGGCCAGATCATGACGCGCCAGGTGCGCGTGGCCAGCGCCGACCGCCCCGTGGTCGACCTGGTGCCTCTGTTCTCCGAGGGCGGCCACCACCATATCCCGATCATCGACGCCGAGAAGCGGCTGGCCGGCATGATCACCCAGTCGGATTTCGTGCGCGCGCTCTACCGCGCGGTGCGGCCCGGTCACTGATCGCCCGCGGCCGCGCGGGCCCGCGCATTTACTGCGCGCTCACTCCAGAACCACGTTGGCCTTCTTCACCAGCGCCGCATAGCGCGCCGCCTCGCTGCGGAAATAGGCGGCCGCCTGCTCGGGCGTGGTCGGCTTGATGAGGTTGCCCTGCTTGTCCATCGCCTCGCGCACCTCGGCGCTCGCGAAGGCCGCGGCCACGGCGTCGTGCACGCGCTGCACGTCGGCGGCCTGCATCTTCGCGGGCCCGATCACCGCGAACCAGCCCTCTACCACGTAGTTCGGCAGGCCCTGCTCGGCGACGGTCGGCATCTCGGGCGCGGCCGGCGAGCGCGCCGGGCCGCACAGGCCGATGGCGCGCAGCGCGCCGCTCTTGAGGTGCGGCTGCACGGCCGGCAGCGCGACCACGCCCATCTCGACCTGGCCCGCGATCATGTCGGTGACCATCGGGCCCGTGCCCTTGTACGGAATGTGCCGCGCCTTCACGCCGGCCTCGTCCATGAACATCTCGCCCGCCAGGTGGATGATGGTGCCGTTGCCCGAGGAGGCGTAGTTGTAGCCCTCGGGCTTCGCGCGCAGCAGCGCCACCAGCTCCTTCACATTCTTCGCCGGCAGCTTCGGGTTCACCGCCAGCACCAGCGGCGTGGCGCCCACCACGCTGATCGGCGTCACGTCGGCGATCGGATCGAAGGGCATCTTCCTGAACACCGCCGGGTTGATGACGTGGTTGTTGGACACCATGCCCAAGGTGAAGCCGTCGGGCGCGGCCTTGACCACCGTCGAGGTGCCCGTGATGCCGCCCGCGCCCGGCTGGTTCTCGACCACCACCGGCTGGCCGAAGGCCTTGCCGAGCGCGACCGTGGCGGCGCGCACGATGGCGTCCACGCCCGAGCCGGCGCTGATCGGCAGGATGAAGCGCACGGGCCGGTCGCCCTGCGCCCAGGCGGGCCAGGCGGCCAGCGCGGCCGCGCCGGCGCCCAGGCCCAGCAGCGCGCGGCGGTTGAGGAAGGAAGGCAGTTGGTTGGGCATCGTCTTGTCTCTCGTTGTAGTGGGGGAAAGGAAAACCGGTCTATGCCACCGCCGCATCGTCGAGCAGCGCCTGCATCTGCGCCTCGCCGTAGCCGAGCTCGGCCAGCAGTTCGCGCGTGTGCTCGCCCAGCGTCGGCGGGTCGAGGCGCACGCCCAGGCGCTCGCCGCCCAGGGTGATCGGGAACAGCGTGGTCTGCGCGGTCTGGCCCGCGCGCTCGCCGTCGGGCAGGCGGATGTCGGCCAGGCCGCCGGTGGCCAGCAGGTGCGGATCGCCGTAAAGGTCCTCGGGCCGCACGATCGGCGCGAACGGCAGGCCGCGCGCCTCGAAGAGCGCCGACAGCTCGGCCGCCGGGCGCGAAGCCAGCCGCGCGCGCAGGTCCGCCAGCAGCGTCGGGCGCAGCCGCACGCGGTCGTTGTTGGTGCGCAGCGCCGGGTCGGCCTTGAGGTCGTCGAAGCCCAGGGCGTCGCAGAAGCTCTGCCACTGCGCGTCGCTGACCGCGGCCAGGAAGATCTGCTCGCCGTCCTTCACGGTGAACACGTCGTACAGCGCCCAGGCCGAGATGCGCTCGGGCATCGGCGCCGCGGCCTGGCCCGTGATCGCGTACTGCAGCATGTGCTGGCCGACCAGGAACACGTTGTTCTCGAACAGCGCCGAATGCACCTCCTGCCCCTCGCCGGTCTGGCCGCGCTGCATCAGCGCGGCCATCGCGCCGATGGCGCCGAACATGCCGCCCATGATGTCGTTGACGCTGGTGCCCGCGCGCAACGGGTCGCCGGGCCGGCCGGTCATGTAGGCCAGCCCGCCCATCATCTGCACCACCTCGTCGAGCGCGGTGCGGTGCTCGTAGGGGCCGGGCAGGAAGCCCGTGTGGTTGACGTACACCAGCCGCGGGTTGAGCCGGCGCAGCGCCGCATAGTCGAGGCCGTACTTCCCCATGGTGCCGGGCTTGAAGTTCTGCGCCACCACGTCGGCGCCGGCGCACAGGCGCAGCGCGGCCTCGAGCCCCTGCGGGTGGCGCAGGTCGAGCGCGATGCTCTTCTTGTTGCGGTTGAACATCGGGAAGAAGCCCGCGCCCGCGCCCAGCAGGTGGCGCGTGCGGTCGCCCTCGATCGGCTCGACCTTGATGACCTCGGCGCCGAGGTCGGCCAGCACCATGCCGCAGGTCGGGCCCATCACCATGTGGGTGAACTCGACCACGCGGATGCCGGCCAGCGGCAGAGGCTTGTCCTGGGACGTGCTCATGCCGCCACCTCTTCCTGCGCGAAGGTCTTCGGGAAGCCCGCGCGCCACAGCGTGCCCTGCAGGGTCTCGCCGTCCAGCCATTGCGCCACGCGCCCGCGCAGCGCGAGCAGCTGCCGCAGGTCGACGCCCGTGGTCACGCCCATGCTCTGCAGCATGAACAGCAGGTCCTCGGTGTCGACGTTGCCGCTGGCGCCCGGCGCATGCGGGCAGCCGCCGATGCCGGCCAGGCAGGCATCGAAGCGCGCGATGCCGACCTCGAGCGCCGCATAGACGTTGGCCAGCCCCAGCCCGCGCGTGTCGTGGAAATGGCCGCACCACAGCCGCTCGCCCGCGATCGCCCGCGCGCGCTCGAACAGGCGGCGCACCATCGCCGGATCGGCATAGCCGACGGTGTCGGCCAGGCTCACGCGGTCGGCGCCCGCGTCGAGCAGGGCCTGCATCAGCCGCAGCACCTCCTCGGGCGCCACCGAGCCCTGCAGCGTGCAGCCGAAGGCGGTGCCCACGCCGCCCTCGATCAGCGTCCTCGAGCCCGCGGCATCGCGCGCGGCGCGGATGCGGGCGACCTCGGCCACCACCTCGTCGGGCGTCTTGCGCAGGTTGGCGAGGCTGTGCGCATGGCTGGCCGACAGCGGCACCACCAGCAGGTCGGCCTCGCCCTCGATCGCACGCTCGGCACCCTTCAGGTTGGGCACCAGCACCGAGGCGAACAGGCCCGGCAAGGTCTTCGCGAAGGCCAGCAGCTCGGCCGTGTCGGCCAGCTGCGGCAGCAGCCGCGCGGGCACGAAGGAGCCGACCTCGATCTCGCGCTGGCCGGCCGCGTGGGCGGCGCGGATCCACTCGCGCTTGTGCGCGGTGGGCAGGGTACGAGCGATGCTCTGCAGGCCGTCGCGCAGGCCCACTTCGCGCACGGTGGCGCGCGGCGGCAGGAAGGCGTGCGGGCGCGCCGGTTCGGAAAGTTCGGTCAAGGCGGTGTCTCCGTGGGTGTCTGGAATCGGCTCGATTCTTAGACTTTCCGATTCGATGCAGAAGCTATATTTCGGAAGCCGATCCGTTCCGAACCGGAACACCACGAAAACCACGGAGCCGACGCCATGCGCGATCTCGACCTCACCACCCTGCGCCTGTTCGTCTCGGTCTGCGAGACCCGCAGCATCGCGCGCGCCGGCGCCCAGGCCAGCATCGTCGGCTCGGCCATCAGCAAGCGGCTGGCGCAGCTCGAGGACACGCTGGGCACGCCGCTGTTCGTGCGGCGGCGCCGCGGCGTGGTGCCCACGGCGGCCGGCGAAACCCTGCTCGAGCATGCGCGCGCCATGCTCGGCAGCGTCAACCGCATCGAGCGCGACATGGCGGCCTATGCCGGCGGCATGCGCGGCCACGTGCGCATGCTGGCCTCGGCCTCGGTGATGGCCGAGTCGCTGGCCGAGGACGTGGCCGACTTCCTGCAGGACCCGGCACACCGCAACATCCGCGTCGACATGGAAGAGCGCGTGAGCCCCGAGATCGTGCGCGGCATCCGCGAGGGCGTGGCCTCGATCGGACTGTGCTGGGACGCCGCCGACCTCGAGGGCCTGCAGCGGCGCGACTACCGCAGCGACCACCTCGCGGTGGTGGCCCATCCCTCGCACCCGGTGGCGCGCATGCGCGAGGTGCGCTTCGAGCAACTGCTCGACCACGAGTTCGTCGGCATGCCCGCGCTCAGCGCGGTGCAGCTGCTGCTCGCGCGCGAGGCCACGGCCGCGGGCAAGCCGCTGGTGCACCGCGTGCTGGTGTCGAACTTCGACGCCGCGCTGCGCGTGGTGCGCGCCGGGCTCGCGATCAGCGTGGTGCCGGCCGAGGTGGCGCAGCCCTTCACCGAGGCCTATGGCCTGCGCCTGATGCCGCTGGCCGACCCGTGGGCGAAGCGCCGCTTCGCGATCTGCTTTCGCGACGAGGCCTCGCTCTCGCCCGCGGCGCAGCTGCTGGTGGCGCACCTGGAGAAGCTGGCGCGACGCGACTGAACCGGCTCATTCGTCCGGATTTCGAAACGATCCTTTGCGCGGGAGCCGGTTTTTGTTTCGTTCGGCGCCATCCACACTGCGGGCTCACCTGTCACACCCCATCCGCAGAAAGAATCGCCATGTTCCGCCGCCGCTTCATCGCCACCACCGCGCTCGCCGCCTTCTCCACCCTCGGTCTCGCCGCATCCGCCGCACCCCTGACGCTCGAGGTCTACAACCCGGGCGCGGCCTCGCTGTTTCCCGTCTCCTCGAGCATCGTCTCGGGCGAGAAGGAGGCCGTGCTGATCGACGCCCAGTTCCAGCGCAGCGACGCCCAGGCGCTGGTGAAGAAGATCCAGGCCGGCGGCCGCAGGCTCGCCACCGTCTACATCAGCCACAGCGACCCCGACTACTACTTCGGCCTCGACGTGATCCGCGCCGCCTTCCCCGACGCGAGGATCGTCGCCACGCCGCAGACCGTGGCCGCGATCCAGGCCTCGAAGGACGGCAAGCTGGCCCACTGGGATCCGATCCTCAAGGACAACGCGCCGCAGTCGCTGGTGGTGCCCGAACCGCTTGCGGGCGACACGATCGAACTCGAGGGCCGCAAGATCCAGGTCGTCGGCCCCACGCCCGCGCGCACCGTCGCCTGGATTCCCTCGCTCAAGACCGTGGTCGGCGGCGTGCCGGTGTCGGCCAACATCCACCTGTGGGTGGCCGACACGCAGACGCCCGAGTCGCGCCGCGACTGGCGCCGCACCCTCGACCGCATCGCCGCGCTGAAGCCGAAGACCGTGGTGCCCGGCCACTACCTGCCGAACGCCGACGGCTCGGCGCCCTCCACGCTCGCTTCGGTGAACTTCACGCGCGCCTACCTGCAGGCCTTCGAGACCGAGGCCGCCAAGGCCAAGGACTCGGCCGCGCTGATCGCCGCGATGAAGAAGCGCTACCCCAAGCTGGAAGACGCCTCCTCGCTCGAACTGAGCGCGAAGGTCATCAAGGGAGAAATGAAATGGCCGCAATGAACCCGGGCAGCCACGAAGGCGCCACCCTGCACTGCATCTTCGACCCGCTGTGCGGCTGGTGCTATGCCGCCGCGCCGCTGGTCGAGGCCGCGCGCGAGGTCTCGGGCCTGCGGGTCGAACTGCATGGCGGCGGCATGATGACCGGCGCCAACCGCCGCGCCATCACGCCGCAATGGCGCGACTACGTGCTGCCGCACGACCGCCGCATCGCCGAGCTCACGGGCCAGCCTTTCCGGCGAGGCCTACTTCGAAGGCCTGCTGCGCGACGGCACGGCCGTGATGGACTCCGAGCCGCCGACCACCGCGATCCTCGCGGCCGAGTCGCTGCGCGCGGGCGGCGCGCTCGACATGGCGCATCGCGTGCAGCGCGCGCACTACGCCGAGGGCCGGCGCATCGCCGATGCCGAGGTGCTGCAGGCGCTGGCCGTGGAACTGGGCTTCGATGGCGAAGCCTTCGCCGCGGCCTTCGCGCGGCTGTCGGGCGAGGCAACCGCGCAGCACATCGAGGCCAGCCGCGCGCTGCTGCGCCGCGTCGGCGGCCAGGGCTTTCCGACCTTCGTGCTCGCGCGGCCCGATGGCGGCGCGAGCCGCGTCGACATCGGGCCGTGGCTGGGCCGGCCGGACGCGTGGAAGGCGCAGCTCGCAGGCTTCGCGGCGCCCGCCTCAACCTCGTCGGCGACGCCTGCATGCGGCCCGGACGGCTGCGCGATCTGAGCGCTGCACCAGAAGACCCGTCGGATCCCGACGCTAGCGCACGCACTGGAAGCTCGCCGCCTGCGCCGCATCGCCCCCCACGTAGCGGGGCCACAGCGGCCATTCGCACAACGGGCGCGCGCGCACCGTCCTGAAGGGCGGCTGCACCTCCTGCTCGAGCAGTTGCAGGCCGGCAGGCGCGCGGCCGCGCTCGACCCAGTCGACCAGCACGCCGAGCATGTCGACGTTGGCCGGTGCCCCGCTGCCCACGTGGTCCACGCCGGGCGCGGTGTACAGCCGCATGAAGCGGTCCACCTCGGCGCGGCCCATGCGCGCGACCACCGACTCGTGATATCGGATGCCCGCGAACGGGCTCTGCGCATAGTCGGCCATGTGCTCGAGCATCAGCAGCTTGCCGCCGCGCGCGCTGAAGGCGCCGAGCTCGGGGTCGGTCGAATCCATCAGCCGCGAGACGGTGGCGATGCGCGCCGCATGGTCCTCGGCGCGGTAGTTGCGCACGTCGAGCGAGGGGTCGCGGGCATAGAAGTACTGCAGCGCGCCGCTGCCGTAGAACCACGCGATGCCGTTGCTCGGCTGCGGCGGCACGGTCGGCGCGGCGCTGCCGGTCCACCAGGCGTTCCAGCCGCCCATCGAGGCGAAGGCCGGCGTGGCCTCGCCGCCGATGCCCCAGCCCGGGTACTCCGCGATGCCGTTGGCCAGCGGCACGGGCGAGCGCCACGGCGAACGCAGCGTGCGCACCGCCTGCACCTGCGCGTCGTTGAGGCAGTCGTCCCCGCGCGTGCCCGCCGCGCAGCGCAGGCTGGCCGGGTCGAAGCGCTGCAGGCAGGCCACCGGGTTCGACACGATGCGATCGGCCGTGCCGTCGGCGGCATCGCAGGCCGCGAGCACGGCCTCGTGCACCCGCTGCACCTGCGCGGGCCGCAGCCAGCCCTCGCCGAAGGTGGCGATGCCGTTGCGCGTGCCCGCATGCTGCAGCCCGGTCCAGTTGATGACCGGCACGCGGCTGAAGATGCCGTCGAAGTCGCGCGGATAGCGCTGCGCCATGGTCAGCGCCTCGCGCCCGCCCTCCGAGCTGCCCATGAAGTAGAGCTTGCGCGGCGCCTGCCCGTAGGCGCGCTGCATCAGCGCCACGGCCACGTCGCGCACCTTCTTGTACGAGGCATGCGCGAAGTTCTCGAGCGCCTCGTCGTTGAGCGCGAAGGCCTGCGGCGGCTGGCCGGCCACGTTCTGGTGGCCGGAGTCGGTGCCGTAGGTCACGAAGCCCTGCGCGAGCGGCGCGGGCTGGTCGAAGCGGGCCGCGGGCACCAGCGCCAGGCCGGTGATCAGCACGCCGTTGAACCCGCCGCCGCCGTACTGCAGGCTGCGGCCGTTCCAGGCCAGCGGCAGGTTGACCTGGAACCCGATCGGCGGCGCCGCGGCATCGCGCGGCGCGATGCGCCCGAGCAGCCGGCAATGCGCGGGCGTGGCCGGCGTGATGCGCGCCGCCGGACTCGGGCCGCGCTCGGCCACCGCCAGCGGCGCGGCCGCGACGAGGGTGGCGGAGTCGATGGTCGCCGCACCGCTGGGCAGGCCGATCGCGCCGGGCGGCACCGGTGCCGCGAGGCGCGCGCAGGCCGCGGCGGGGTCGGGCCCGAGGCTCAGGCTCTGCGGCGCGGAAGGCCCGCCGGTGCCGCAGGCGGCGAGCAGGCCCGCGGCGATCGCCAGGGCCGACAGGCCGGCCGTTCGTCGCATCGTCGTGTTCCGGATCGTCATGGTCTTGTGTCTCCTTGTCTTTCCGGCCGAGGCGTCGACCGTCTAGCGCGCCACGCCCAGCAAGCGATCGAGCACCTGCGGCTGCGCCCGCAGCGCGGCCGCGCTGTCGGCATGCACGACGGTTCCGTGGTCGAGCACCACGGCCTCGTCGGAGATCGCGAGGATCGCCTGCGGATGCTGTTCGACCACGATCGCGGCCAGGCCCTCGTCGCGCGTGATGCGGCGGATGGCGCGCAGCAGCTCCTCCACGATGATCGGCGCCAGGCCCTCGAGCGGCTCGTCGAGCAGCAGCAGCCTCGGGTTCAGCACCAGCGCGCGGCCCACGGCCAGCATCTGCTGCTCGCCGCCCGAGAGCTGGGTGCCGAGGTTGGTCTTGCGCTCGGCCAGGCGCGGGAACATCTCGTAGACGCGGCGCGGATTCCACGGCCCGGGCCGCTCCACGGCCGTGAGGTTCTCGTGCACGGTGAGCGACTTGAAGATGTTGCGCTCCTGCGGCACCCAGCCGATGCCGGCCGCCGCGCGCTGGTGCGGCGCGAGCCGGTGCAGCGCCTGGCCGCCGAGCGCGATGCTGCCGCCATGCTGGCGCGTGGCGCCCGCCAGGGTGTTGATCAGCGTGGTCTTGCCGGTGCCGTTGCGGCCCAGCAGCGCGAGCGTGCGGCCCTCGCCGAGCGCGAAGGACACGTCGTGCAGCACCACGGCCTCGCCGTAGCCGGCGCTGAGGTTCTCGATGCGCAGCAGCTCAGACATGGGCGGCCTCCGCGGACTGGCCATGGCCGAGGTAGACCTCCTTGACCCGCGGGTCGTTGGCGATGGCCTCGGGATCGCCCTCGGTCAGCAGGGTGCCGTTGACCAGCACCGTCATGCGGTCGGCGAAGCTGAACACCAGGTCCATGTCGTGCTCGATCAGCAGCACCGACACGTCGGTCGGCAGCGCGGCCACGGTCTGCAGCAGCTCCTCGCGCTCGCCCGCGGGCACGCCGGCCACGGGTTCGTCGAGCAGCAGCACGCGCGGCTCGCAGGCCAGCGCGATCGCGATCTCGAGCAGCCGGCGCTTGCCGTAGGCCAGGTGCTTCGTCTGCTGGTGCGCCACGTCTGCCAGGTGGAACTGCTCGAGCAGCTGCCCCGCGCGCTCGGCCACCGCCTGGGTCGCGCCGAGCGGGCGCCACCATTGCGCGCCGATGCCCTGGTGCTGCGACACGACCAGCGCCAGCGTCTCCAGCGGCGTCATCGAGTCGAACAGCTGGTTGATCTGGAAGGTGCGCACCAGCCCGCGCGCCACGCGCTTGTGCGGCGCGAGGCGCGTGATGTCCTCGCCGAGCAAGGTGATGCGGCCCTCGGAGGGCGTGAGCACGCCCGTGAGCTGGTTGATCAGGGTGGTCTTGCCGGCGCCGTTCGGGCCGATCAGCGCATGGCGCGCGCCGCGCCTGAGCTCCATCGAGACGTTGTTGGTGGCGGTGATGCCGCCGAAGCGCATCACCAGGCCATGGGTGGAAAGCACGGTGTCGGTCATGCCGCACCGCCCTTCTTGCCGGCACCGAACCAGGTCCAGGGCTTGAGCAGCCGATCGCGGCCCACGAGCACCAGCAGCACCAGGATCAGGCCGATCCAGAACATCCAGTACTGCGGCGTCACCGACGACAGCCAGGTCTGCAGCAGCTTGAAGACGATGGCGCCCGCGACGCCGCCGTAGAGCCAGCCCACGCCGCCGATCACCAGCATCAGCAGCACGTCGGCCGAACGGTCGAAGGCCAGCACGTCGAGCGAGGCGAAGCCGGTGGTCTGCGCGAGCAGCGCGCCCGCGGCACCGGCCACGCCGGCCGCCACGGTGTAGATCACCGCGAGCCGCGACACCACCGGGATGCCGATCGCCATGGCGCGCAGCCGGTTGTCGCGGATCGCCTTGAGCGTGGCGCCGAAGGGCGAATGCACGAGCCGGCGCATGACGAGGAACAGCACCAGCATCACGGCGAGCGAATACCAGGCGGCCGTGCGGCCGTAGAGATCGAACTCGAACAGGCCGAGCACCGGCCCCATCACCACGCCCTGCAGGCCGTCGGCGCCGCCGGTCAGCCAGTCGAGCTTGTTGGCGAGCTCGAGCAGCAAGAGCGCGGTGCCGAGCGTGACCATCAGCCGCGTGAGGTCGCTGCCGCGCAGGATGGTGACGCTGGCCACCAGCCCGAGCAGCGCCGACAGCACGATGGCGAACAGCAGGCCCACAGTCGGGTCGGGCATCACCAGCTTGGCGAACAGCGCCGCGGCATAGGCGCCGAAGCCGAAGAAGGCCGCATGGCCCAGCGAGACGATGCCGGTGTAGCCGAGGATCAGGTCGAGCGACATCGCGAACAGCGCGACGATGGCGATCTCGTTGACCAGCAGCGAGTGCGAGGGCGTGATCAGCGGCAGCGCGAAGGCCACGGCCCACACGACGAACTCGACCGGATGCCAGCGCGCCTTGCGCAGCAGCGGCGACTGGAAGTCGGAGGAGGAAGAAGCAGGCGCGCCCATCAGCGGCCTCCCTTGCGCGTGAACAGGCCCTGCGGGCGCCACATCAGGATCAGGATCATCAGCAGGTAGACGGTGAAGGCGCCCATCTTCGGAATGAAGTACTTGCCGGCCACGTCGGCAATGCCCAGCAGCAGCGCGGCCGCGAGCGGGCCGGTGATCGACGAGGTGCCGCCGACCGAGACCACGATCAGGAAATAGATCATGTACTTGAGCGGGAAGGTCGGATCGAGGCCGAGGATCTCGGCGCCGAGCGCGCCGCCCAGCCCCGCGAGCCCCGAGCCGACCGCGAAGGTCAGCAGGAACACCACGTTGACGTTGATGCCCAGGCCCGCGGCCACGCGCGGGTCGTCGACCGCGGCGCGCAGCCGGCTGCCGAAGCGGGTCTTCGAGAGGATCAGCTGCAGCACCACGGTGAGCACCGCGCAGACCGCGATGATGAACAGCCGGTAGTGGCCCATGCCCAGCATCAGCGCGCCGTCGCCGAGCTCGGTGCGCCCGCGCAGCCACTCGGGCAGCTGCACGTTCTGCTGCGAGGAGCCGACGAAGTAGTCGATGGCGGCCACCGCCATGAAGGCCAGCCCGATCGAGAACAGCACCTGGTCGAGGTGCGGCTTGCCGTACATGGGCCGGTAGAGCGTGCGCTCGAGCAGCGCGCCGGCCAGCGCCACGACCACGAAGGCCAGCGGCAGGCACAGCATGAACGGCACGCCGAACTTCTGCATCGCGAACACGGTGAGATAACCGCCCGCCATCGCGAAGGCGCCGTGCGCGAGGTTGATGAAGTTCATCAGCCCCAGCGTCACGGCCAGCCCCACGGCGAGCACGAACAGCAGCATGCCGTAGGCGATGCCGTCGAAAAGAATGGTGAGCATGGGAGTTCTGAAAACCGCCGGTTCTCTCTATCGCCGTTTCGGATTCGCGCCCCCACCGTTCAGGCTGAGCCTGTCGAAGCCGGGGCGCCGCCTGCGCAAGCCTTCGACAGGCTCAGGCCGAACGGCCCGGGGGCTCCGAGCGGCCGGGAATCCGGCCGGTCGGACCTTACTTCGCCTTTCCCGGGTCCTTCACGCCCTTGATCACGTCGAACTCGACGTTGTAGAGCTGTCCGTCCTTCTTCTCGACCTTGCGCAGGTACACGTCCTGCACCACGTCGCGGGTCTGGGCGTCGATCAGCACCTGGCCGCGCGGGCTTTCGAAGACCTGGCCCTTCATGCCGGCCAGGAGCGCCTCGCCGCCGCCCTGGCCCTTGCTGGTCTTGAGCGCCTCGTAGATCACGCGCATGCCGTCGTAGCCGCCCACGGCCATGAAGTTGGGGCGCAGCTTGGGGTTGGCCTTCTCGAAGGCCTCGACGAACTTCTTGTTGGCGGCCGAGGGATGGGCGGCCGAGTAGTGGTGCGAGGTGACCACGCCGAGCGCGCCGTCGCCCATGTCGTTGAGCTGGTCGTCGTCGGTCACGTCGCCGGTGGCGATCAGCTTGATGCCGGCCTTGTCCATGCCGCGCTCGAGGAACTGCTTCATCACGGCCGCGCCCGCGCCCGAGGGCACGAAGACGAACAGCGCGTCGGGCTTGGCGTCGCGCACCTTCTGCAGGAAGGGCGCGAAGTCGGGGTTGCGCAGCGGCACGCGCAGCTTGTCGATCACCTTGCCGCCGTTGAGCGCGAAGCGCTCGCTGAAGAACTTCTCGGCATCGTTGCCGGGGCCGTAGTCGCTGACCAGCGTGACCACCGTCTTGATGCCGTTCTTCGGCGCCCAGTCGCCCATCGGCACCGAGACCTGCGGCAGCGTGAAGCCGCTGCGCACGATGAAGGGCGAGGCCTCGGTGATGCTCGAGGTGGCCGCGGCCATCACGACCTGCGGCGTCTTCGACTGGGTGGCGATCGGTGCCACCGCGAGCGCCAGCGGCGTCAGGCCGAAGCCCGCGAGCACATTCACCTTGTCGTTCACCACCAGCTCCTGCGCCAGGCGCTTGGTGACGTCGGGCAGGCCGGTGTCGTCCTTGACGATCAGCTCGATCTTCCTGCCGGCCACGGTGTCGCCGTTCTGCGCCATGTACAGGCGCGCGGCGGCCTCGATCTGGCGGCCGGTCGACGCCGACTGGCCGGTCATCGGCAGGATCAGGCCGATCTTGAACTTGTTGTCCTGGGCCTGGACGGCCGTCACGGACAGCGCGCCGGAAAGCGCGAGCGCGGCGAGGCTCGCGGACTGGATGAGTTGACGCCTTTGCATGAGTTCTCCTTTGGGGGCGACGAGCGGAATCGGCCTATTTTTCAACACTTTGCAACATTCCTTGTCGCGGACCTTCACCTAGGCGCGGGCCCGCGCGGCGCTTTGTTGCGCGATAGACAAATGAACTGCGCGATGATCGCGCAACGGGGGGTGAGTCGGGATCTCGCACCACCGTTCAGGCTGAGCTTGGCCTGTCCTGAGCTTGTCGAAGGATCGAAGCCTTGCACCCGGCTTCGACAAGCTCAGCCCGAACGGTTGGGGGAGCGATCAACCATCCGCGCGGTACGCGGAATCGAGCGTGAGCGTACCCACCGCGCGCGACACGCAGGCGCAGATGCGGGTGGTGGCCTGCTTCTCGTGCGCGCTGAGGAACACGTCGCGGTGGTCGATCTCGCCGTCGACGGCCAGCACGTCCATCGCGCACAGCCCGCATTCGCCGCGCCGGCAGTCCCACAGGGTCTGCACGCCGGCCGCGTCGAGCGCATCGAGCAGCGAGCAATCGGCCGGCACGGTGATCGCGAGGTCGTGCCGCGGCACGCGCACGGTGAAGGCCTGCGCGGCCAGCCGGCCGCTGCTGCCGAAGGTCTCGAAGCGCAGGTCGGCCGCCGCGCGGCCGGCCGCCGCCCAGGCGCGCTGCACGGCCTCGAGCATCGGCGCCGGGCCGCAGGTGTAGAGCTGGCCGCCCGCGGGCAGCGCGGCGATGGCGGCCGCGAGGTCGATGGCCGCGGCGCCTTCGTGGGTCTGCAATGCCGTCTCGCCCAGCGATGCACGCAGTTCGTCGAGGTAGGCGAACTCGCCCGCGTGGCGCGCGCCGTAATGCATGGCCAGCGGCACGCCGCTGCGCCGCGCATGCGCGCCCAGCCGCTGCGCCATGCCCACCAGCGGCGTGATGCCGATGCCGCCCGCCACCAGCAGATAGCCCGGCGCCGACAGGTCGAGCGCGAAGTGGTTCTGCGGCGCGCTGACCTGCAGGCGGTCGCCCACGGCCAGCCGCCACATCGCGAGCGAGCCGCCACGGCCGTCGTCGAGCCGCTTGACGGCGATGCGCCAGCCGCCGTGCTCGCCCTGCCCCACGAGCGAATACGAGCGCGTCTGCAACTGGCCCTGCGCGCTCGTCACCTGCACCTGCAGATGGGCGCCGGGCTCGTGGCCGCCGGCCGTGCCCACCTCGGGCCGCAGCTCGAATTCGCGCACGGTGGGCGTGAGGTCGCGCAGCGCCACCACCTGCGCCTGCATCCATTGGAGATCGCTTTTCATCGGGGAACCAACGCCGGAAAGAAGAAGGAAGCCGCTCAGCCGCGGCGGCGGATCAGCTGCACGCCGGGCAGCGGCCGCTGCTGCTCGGTGGGCGCGCCATGCAGCGCCTCGCGCAGGTTGCGCCGCGCGATGCGGCTGTGCTCGCGCATCAGCGCCTCGGCGCGCGAACCCTCGCCGGACTCGATGGCATCGAGCACCTGCACGTGCTGGTCCTGCGCGATCACCAGCATGTCGCGCGCGGCCGGCGAATTGGCCTGCACGATCACGAAGCCCGAGGGCGAGGCGAACGGCAGGTTGATCACGCGCTCGAGCTGCTGCGCGATGACCGGGCTGCCGGCCATCTCGCACAGCAGCGCATGGAAGCGTTCGTTGTGCGTCACGTAGCGCGAGAAGGCGGCGTCGTCGAGCGCGGGCTCGCGCAGCAGCTCGTCGATGCGCTGCAGGCAGCCGCGCGCCTCGCGCAGCACCACGGGCGCCGCGCCGCGTTCGGCCGCGAGCCGCGCGACCAGCCCCTCGAGCGTGCCGCGCAGCTCGATGGCGTCGGCCACGTCGCGTTCGGAAAAAGTGCGCACCGCGTAGCCGCCGTTGGGCAGGGCCTCGAGCAGGCCTTCCTGCTCGAGCCGCATCAGCGCGGTGCGCACCGGCGTGCGCGACACGCCGAGCTGCTCGGAGATCGCGACCTCGGCGATGCGCGCGCCGCCCGGCAGCTCGCCGGCCAGGATCATCTCGCGCAGCCGCAGCTGCGCCTTCACGGCCTGCGAGGCGCCGCTGTCGCCGGGCTCGCCGGCGCTGCCGCTGGCGGCGACCTTCATGCGGCCTGCCGCTGGTCGACGTGGATTGGGATCGCGGCGCGCGCGGGCCGCTCCTTGTCGACCATGCGGTCGATCAGCCGCCGCGCCCACATCGAGCCGGCGTCGATGTTGAGGTTGTAGAAGCGGTGGTCGGGATGCTCGTCGATCGCCTTCTGCTGCGCCTCGAGCACCAGCTCGTCCTCGCGGAAGATGCCCGAGACGCCCTCGCGCAGCTCGTGCGTGAGGCGCTGCTCGCCCAGGCAGTAGTTGCGCGCGAAGGCCCAGAAGTAGAGGCAGGTCTTGTCGGTCTCGGGCGTGATGGTGTTGAGCACGTAGCCGTTGACGCCCTTGCCGCGGTCGCCCGGGTTGCCGTTCTTCGGCACCGCGCCGCTGCCGGCCTCGGCCACGCCGACGTCGATGTTGACGGTGCACGGCGCCTCGAAGCGAATGATCTGCCAGCGGTCGACCTTGCCCGCGTAGCCGCGCGCATGGCGGATCTGGCCGCCCCAGAACGGCGGTGCCTCGATGTTCTCCATCCAGCGCGTGACGGTGGCCGAGCGGTCGCCATGGGTGGCGACGAAGGGCGCCTCGGCCACCTCGCGGTTGCCGATCGAGGAGCCGTGCACGAAGGTCTCGTGCGTCAGGTCCATGAGGTTGTCGACCACCAGCCGGTAGTCGCAGTTCACGCGGATCATCTTGCCGTCGCCGGCCCAGGCCGGGTCGTCGTTCCAGTGCATGTCGGGCACCAGCGCGGGATCGGCCAGCGCCGGATCGCCGGGCCAGATCCAGATGAAACGGTGCTTCTCGGCCACCGGGAAGCTGCGCACGCAGGCCGAGGGGTTGAGCGTCTCCTGGCTCGGCATGTGGGTGCATCGGCCCTGGCTGTTGTAGACCAGGCCGTGGTAGCCGCAGACCAGCTCGTCGCCCTCGAGCCGCCCCATCGACAGCGGCAGCAGCCGGTGCCAGCAGGCGTCCTCGAGCGCGGCCACCTGCCCATCGGTGCGGCGGAACAGCACCAGCTTCTGGTTGCAGACCGTGCGCGGCAGCAGCGCATGGCGCACCTCCACATCGTAGGCGGCGGCATACCAGGCGTTGAGCGGGAAATGGGGCGATCGCGTGTCCATGGATACTCAATGTATACAGAAACACGAGAATTTCCAGCCAATTCGGGCAATTCAAGGGAAAACACCGATCTCCCTGTACACATCAACGTCGCCAAACAAGGCGATACGATGTTCCGTTCCACCCCTTTCGTTCAGACAAGCCGGAGTTCCATCCTCATGTCACAGCACGCCACCCTGCCCGCCCGCTACGACCACGTGGGCAGCTTCCTGCGTCCCCAATACCTGCTCGAAGCCCGCGAGCAGAAGGCCAGGGGCGAGATCACGCCCGAGCAACTGCGCACGGTCGAGGACAAGGCCATCGCCGAGATCGTCAAGTTCCAGGAAGACATCGGCCTCAAGAGCATCACCGACGGCGAATTCCGCCGCACCTACTTCCACATCGACTTCCTCGACCAGCTCGGCGGCGTGAAGACCGACATCCCGGTCACGATCCGCAAGCCCGACGGCAGCGAGGAACTGGCGCCGCCCGCGATGCGCGTCATCGACAAGGTGCGCCACGTCAAGAACATCCAGCTCGCCGACTTCGAGTACCTCAAGAGCCAGGTCTCGGCCGGCCGCACGCCCAAGGTCACGATCCCCTCGCCGACCATGCTGCACTTCCGCGGTGGCCGCGCCGGCATCAGCAAGGAGGCCTACCCCGAGCTCGACCCCACGTTCTACGACGACGTGGCCCAGGCCTATGGCGACGAGCTGCGCTCGCTGGCCGCGGCCGGCTGCACCTACGTGCAGATGGACGACACCAACCTCGCCTACCTCTGCGACGAGCACATGCGCGAGGCGGCCCGCAAGCGCGGCGACGACCCGAACGAGCTGCCGCACCGCTACGCCGCCTTCATCAACAAGGTGGTGGCGCAGAAGCCGCCGGGCATGCTGCTGGCCATGCACCTGTGCCGCGGCAACTTCAAGAGCACCCATGCCCGCGGCCGGCAACTACGAGCCGGTGGCCGAGGCGCTGCTCAAGGAAATGGACCTCGACGCCTACTTCATGGAGTACGACGACTCACGCTCGGGCGACTTCAAGCCGCTGCGCTTCCTGCCCAAGGGCAAAACCGTGGTGCTGGGCCTGGTGACCACCAAGTTCGGCCAGATGGAGGACAAGGACGAGCTCAAGCGCCGCATCGAGAACGCCGCCATGTACGCGCCGCTCGAGCAGCTCGCGCTGTCGCCGCAGTGCGGCTTCTCGAGCACGGTGCACGGCAACAACATCGCGGTCGAGGCGCAGCGCGCCAAGCTGCGGCTGGTGGTCGAGACCGCGCAGGAGGTCTGGGGATCGACCTGAGCCGCGCTTTCTGCTGAACTCGGGGCCATGACGACCCACATCTTCTCCGGCCCCCTCAGCATGTTCGGCGCCAAGGTGCAGATCGCGGCGCTCGAGAAAGGCATCGCCTTCGAGCTCGTGATGGTGCCCTTCGACCGCGACGACAACTACCGCCCCAGGCACCCCGAGGTGCTGCGCATCAACCCCAAGGGCCAAGTGCCGGTGCTGATCGACGACGCGGTCGAGCTGTTCGACTCGACCCAGATCTTCGAGTACCTCGAGGACCGGCATCCACAGCCCGCGCTGTGGCCCGCCGAACCGGCCGCGCGGGCCCGCGCGCGCCAGCTCGAGCACCGCTCCGACGAGGTCTTCTTCCCGCAGGTGGTCAGGCTCTTCGGCCTGCAGGAGGCGATGCAGAGCCCGCCCGCGGTGGAGGCCTGCGCCGCCTGCGCGCGCTTCTACGGCCAGCTCGACACCCTGCTGGCCGACGGCCGCGCGTTTCTGGCCGGCGACTACGGCTATGCCGACATCGCCTTCTACATGGCCCATGTGTTCGCCGACCGCAAGGGCGCGGGCATGACCGCCGAGACGCCGCGGCTCGTGGCCTGGCGCGACCGCGTCGGCGAGCGGCCCGCGGTGCGCGCGGTGGTCGATCCGATGATGGACTTCCTGGCCTCGCAGGGCCGCGGCGTGCCGGCCTTCCTTCGGCGCTGAGGGGGCAAGCGCGGCGGCGCGCGGCGGCCTCAGGCATCATCGGCCCATGCCGAAAAACGGGTTCGACTGGCTCCCCTCTCCGTCCCAGCATTTCCTCGTCGTCACCTTCGCGCTGCTGGTCTACGTGCTGACCACCCGCGCACGCCGCGAGCAGCGCGCGCCCACCACCGCCATCGCGTGGGTCATGGGCCTGGTGCTGCTGCCCTACCTGATCCTGCCGATGTACCTGCTGTTCGGCCAGCGCAAGCTGCGCCCCGCGGGTTCGCCGCGGCCGCCGCGCTCGGCGCCGGCCGGCCACTGGGCCGCCGACCTGATCGAGAGCTTCGGCCTGGCGGCGCCCGGGCGCAGCGCGATCCGACTGCATGCCGACGGCGAGCATGCGCGGCTCGCGCTGTTCGAGGTGATCGACGGCGCGCGCGAGCGGCTCGACGTCTGCACCTTCATCATCGGCAACGACGAACTCGGCCGCTCGGTGATCGAGCGGCTCGCGCGGCGCGCGCGCGAGGGCATCAAGGTGCGCGTGCTGCTCGACGGCTTCGGCGCGCTCACGCTGCCGCGCCACCACTTCGACCGGCTGCGCGCGGCCGGCGGCGAGGTGGCGGTGTTCCGGCCCTTCTTCAGCCTGCGCCGCATCGGCCCGCGCAACCTGCGCAACCACCGCAAGTTCACCATCGCCGACGACGGCTGGCTCTGGTCGGGCGGGCGCAATCTCGCCTGCGAGTACTTCAACGGCGACGCCGCCCATCCCGAGGCCTGGCACGACCTGTCCTTCGACCTGCGCGGCAGCGTGGCGGCCGCCGCCGCGCGCCAGTTCGATCACGACTGGGCCTCGGTGCGCAGCCGCAAGCCGCGCGCGATCACGGCCGAGGACGTGCCCGAAGGCCCCGGTGCCGCGATGGCGCAGTTCCTGCCGAGCGGCCCCGACCAGACCGAGGACACCGCGCATGCGCTGCTGATCGACGCCTGCTTTCGTGCCGAGCACCGGCTGCTCGCGATCACGCCCTACTTCGTGCCCGGCGACGGCCTGCGCGACGCGCTGCGGCTGGCCGCGCGGCGCGGGGTGCAGGTCACGATCGCGATCCCCGCGCAGTCGAACCACCGGCTGGCCGACTTCGTGCGCGCGCGTGCCATGCGCGACCTGGCGCGCGCCGGCGTGAGCTTTCGCATGCTGCCGTTCATGGCCCATGCCAAGGCGGTGGTGGTCGACGACCAGCTCGCGATGTGCGGCTCGATCAACCTCGACCTGCGCAGCCTGCTGCTGAACCACGAGGCCAATGTCGTGTTCTACGGCGAGCACGAGATCGAATGGCTGGCCGAGTGGATCGAGACCACGGCCTCGGCCGGCGAGGCCTATCGCGCGCGGCGCCCGGGCCTGCTGCGCGACGTGGCCGAGGGGCTGCTGCTTACCGTCGCCTTCCAGCTCTGACGGGCGCGGCGGGCGCGGCGGCGGTCTGGCCGCCCGCCTCCCGCGCCACCGCCTCGAGGCCCGCGAGCACGTAGCGCATCAGGTCGTCGACCAGCGCCTCGGTGTCGCGCACCGCGGGCAGCACGCGCTGGCCCAGCTCCTTGGGCGCGACCATCATCACGATGCACGGCAGCACCGTGAACATCACGCTGCGCTGCACCGAGGGATGGTCGTCGGGCAGGCCCATGATCTCGCCGATCAGCCCGCGCACCACCTTGGCCTTGGGCAGCACCGCCTTCTGGATCAGCACCGGCAGCGCGCTCGACGGCGACAGCGCCTCGCGCAGCATCACGCGAAAGCCCCAGGGCGCCTGCGGCTGGTGGCCCATCTCGACCAGGTGGCCGAGGAAGGCGCGCAGCCGCTCGCGCGGATCGGCGCCGCTGCCGGCCTGCGCCACCAGTTCGTCGACGCTGACGATCTGGCGGTGCGCCTCGACCAGCACCGCCTCGTAGAGGCCGTCGCGGCCGCCGAAGTGGTAGTTGACCGCCGCCATGTTGGTGCCGGCGCGGGTGCAGATCTCCTTGCTGGTGCTGGCCGCGAAGCCGCGTTCGGCGAACAGCCGGCCCGCGGTCTCGAGGATGTGGGCGCGGGTCGTGTTGCCGTCGGTGCGCGGCGCGCGCGCGCGGTCGGTTCGGCCTCGGCGGCAGACGGTGCGGAGGAAGCGGTCGGACGAGGAGAACGGGAGCGGCTGGCCATGGCGCGAGCCTACCCCAACTTTCGGCCTACTTCAAATTCAAATTTGAATTTGATACGATCCCGGCCGCTCCTTCCGCTTTCGCCCAAAACGCCATGACCCAAAAACCCCTGATCGCCCTCGCCGTCGTCGTGCTGGCCGCCGCGGCCGCCGGCGCCTGGTACTTCGGCCGCTCGCCGGCACCGTCCGACCGCATCGTGCTCTACGGCAACGTCGACCTGCGCCAGGTGTCGCTGGCCTTCAGCGGCAGCGAGCGCGTGGCCGAACTCGCGGTGCGCGAGGGCGATCGGGTGCGCGCCGGCCAGGTCATCGGCCGGCTCGACACCCGCACCCTGGCGCTGCGCGTGGCGCAGTCGCAGGCGCGCATCGGCGTGCAGGAACAGGCGCTGCTGCGGCTGAAGACCGGCAGCCGGCCCGAGGAGATCGCGCAGGCCGAGGCCCAGGTGAGCGCCGCCCAGGCCGATGCCGAGCTCGCGGCGCAGCAGCTCGCACGGCTGCAGGCCATCGGCCAGTCGACCGCGGGCCGCGCGGTGAGCCAGCAGGACCTCGAGAGCGCGCAGGCGCGGCGCAAGGTCGCGCAGGCCCAGCTCGACAACGCGCGCAAGGCGCGGCAACTGGTGGTGAGCGGGCCGCGCAAGGAGGACATCGGCCAGGCCCAGGCCCAGCTCGAGGCGGCGCGCGCCGAGCTCGCGCTGATGAAGCACGAGCTCGAGGAGGCCGAGCTCAAGGCGCCGATCGACGCCGTGGTGCGCGCGCGGCTGCTCGAGCCCGGCGACATGGCCTCGCCGCAGCGCCCGGCCTTCACGCTCGCGATCACCGATCCCAAGTGGGTGCGGGCCTACGTGGCCGAGCCCGATCTCGGCCGCATCCAGGCCGGGCAGGAGGCCAGCGTGACCACCGACAGCCAGCCCGACCAGACGATCGCGGGCAAGGTGGGCTACATCGCCTCGGTGGCCGAGTTCACGCCCAAGACCGTGCAGACCGAGGAGCTGCGCAGCAGCCTCGTCTACGAGATCCGCGTGATGGTCGACGACAGGGAGGACCGGCTGCGGCTGGGCATGCCGGCCACCGTCACGCTGCGGCTGGACGCCGCTTCGACGACGGGCCGGTGATGCCGTTCGCCGACCACCGCTGCGCATTCCTCCCTCCCCCGCTGGGGGAGGGCCGGGGGGGGGGCTCCGGGCCGCACCATCGCTGCGAGCCGTTCCACCGCCCACGGCCCCCATCCCGGCCTTCCCCCAGAGGGGGAAGGAGCAAGACCCGGAAGGGACGCTGAATGCCGAGCCCCTTCCCCGCCGTCCTCGGCGCGCGGCCTGCACAAGCGCTTCGTCGTCAAGCCCGCGAAGAAGACCGTGCACGCGCTCGACGACATCGCGCTCGAGGTGCCGCCCGGCACGCTGACCGCGCTGGTCGGCCCCGACGGCGCCGGCAAGACCACGCTGCTGCGGCTGATGGCCGGCCTGCTGCGCGTCGATGCCGGCGAGCTGCGCGTGCTCGGCATCGACGTGGCCGCCGACCCGCAGGCGGTGCAGGACCGCATCAGCTACATGCCGCAGCGCTTCGGCCTCTACGACGACCTCAGCGTGCAGGAGAACCTCGACCTCTATGCCGACCTGCACGGCGTGCCGCGCGACGAGCGGCGCGCGCGCTACGGTCGGCTGATGGAGATGACCGACCTCGGCCGCTTCACCGACCGGCCCGCGGGCAAGCTCTCGGGCGGCATGAAGCAGAAGCTCGGGCTGGCCTGCACGCTGGTGCGCTCGCCCGAGCTGCTGCTGCTCGACGAGCCCACGGTGGGCGTCGATCCGCTGTCGCGGCGCGAGCTGTGGCAGATCGTGCAGCAGCTGGTGGACGACGAGAAGCTCTCGGTCATCGTGAGCACCGCCTACCTCGACGAGGCCGAGCGCTGCGCGCGCGTGTTCGTGCTGCGCGAGGGACGGCTCGTGGCGCAGGGCGCGCCCGAAGAGATCCGCGACCGCGCGCAGGGCCTGTGCTTCGTGGCGGCGCCGCCGGCCGGCGAGGCGCCGCGGCGGCTGCAGGCGCGGCTGCTTGATGCGCGCGCCCAGATCGTGGACGCGGTGCCGCAGGGCGGCGAGGTGCGCTTCGTGCGGCGCGACAACACGGACCAGGCAGGCATCGAAGCACTGCTCGAGGGCGCGGCCGCCGAACCCGTGGCGCCGCGGCTCGAAGACGGCTTCATGACGCTGCTGCGCACGCAGGAAAAGCCGGCGCCGAAGCCCGCCGAGCCGATCGCGCGGCAGCCGGCGCCCTCCTCCTCCACGCCCGGCGACACCGTCATCGCGGTCAAGGACCTGGTGCGCCGCTTCGGCGACTTCACCGCCGTCGCCAGCACCAGCTTCAGCGTGCGCCGCGGCGAGATCTTCGGACTGCTGGGCCCCAACGGCGCGGGCAAGACCACCACCTTCCGCATGCTCTGCGGCCTGCTGCCGGCCAGCGGCGGGCAGCTGCGCGTGGCCGGCGTCGACCTGCGCCATGCGCGCGCGCAGGCGCGCCGGCGCATCGGCTACGTCTCGCAGAAGTTCGCGCTCTACGGCAACCTCAGCGTGCGCGAGAACCTCGAGTTCTTCGGCGGCGCCTACGGCCTGCGCGGGGCGCGGCTGCGCGAGCGCATGGACGCGGTGCTGCGCCAGTTCGACCTGGCGCGCGAGATCGACGCGCCCAGCGGCCAGCTGCCCGGGGGCTACCGCCAGCGCCTGGCGATGGCCACCGGCCTGCTGCACGAGCCCGAGATCCTGTTCCTCGACGAGCCCACCAGCGGCGCCGACCCGCTCGCGCGGCGCGAGTTCTGGCGCCGCATCACCGCGCTGGCCGAGACCGGCACCACGGTCGTGATCACCACCCACTTCATGGAAGAGGCCGAGTACTGCGACCGCATCGTGATCCAGGACGCGGGGCGGCTGCTGGCCATCGGCACGCCGCGCGAGGTGCGCGCGCAGGCGCTGGGCGACGCACACGGCGAGCACGATGCGCGCCGCATCGACATGGAGCAGGCCTTCATCGGCATCGTCGAGAAGGCGCGCAAGGAGAAAACATGAGCGGCTTCTGGTCCCGCCTGGTCTCGCTCACGCGCAAGGAGTTCCGGCAGCTGCTGCGCGACCGCAGCAACCTCGCGATCGGCATCCTGCTGCCGATGGTGCTGATCCTGATCTTCGGCTACGGCATGTCGCTCGACGTCAAGCATGCGCCGGTGGCGATCGTGTTCGAGGACGCCTCGCCCGGCGCGCAGGAGGCGATGGCCGGGCTGCAGCTCTCGCCCACGCTCGCACCGATACCGCTGGCCTCGATGCACGATGCCGAGCAGCTGATGCGCGAGCGCCGCATCGACGCCATCGTGCGTGTGCCCTCGGACTTCTCGCGCACGCTCGCGGCCGGCCAGGCGCGCGTGCAGGTGATTGTGCATGGCGCCGACGCGGGCCGCGCGACCATCGTGCTGCAGTACCTCAACGCGGCCATCGGCCAGTCGGCGCTGCGCCAGGCCGACCGCGGCGGCAACGCCAGCGCCGCGCCCGCCATCGGCAGCGTGACGGTCGAGCAGCGCATGTGGTTCAACGCCGCCAACACCAGCACCTGGTACCTGGTGCCGGGGCTGATCGTGCTGATCATGACGCTGGTCGGCGCCTTCCTCACCGCGCTGGTGATGGCGCGCGAATGGGAGCGCGGCACGCTCGAGGCGCTGTTCGTCACGCCGGTGCGGCCGGTCGAGATCCTGCTGGCGAAGATCGTTCCCTACTTCGCGGTCGGCATGCTGGGGCTGGCGCTGTGCCTGCTGGCCGCGCGCTTCCTGTTCGCGGTGCCGATGTACGGCTCGCTGGTCGTGGTGGTGCTGAGCTCGATGCTCTACCTGGTCGTGGCGGTGAGCCTGGGCCTGGTGATCTCTTTCGATCACGCGCAACCAGTTCCTCGCCAGCCAGGTGGCGCTGATCGCCACCTTCCTGCCCTCGATGATGCTGTCGGGCTTCCTGTTCGACCTGCGCAACACGCCGCTGGCGGTGCAGGTGATCGGGCATGCGCTGCCGGCCACCTACTTCATGGAGCTGGTCAAGACGCTGTTCCTCGCGGGCGACGTCTGGCCGCTGATCTGGCGCGACTGCGCCATCCTCGCCGCCTATGCGGTGGGCCTGCTGGCGCTGGCGCGCGCGGTCACGCGCAAGCGCCTGGACTGAAAGGACCCGCACCATGTTCGACTTCCTGCTGCGCATCGCCAACCTCTGCCGCAAGGAACTGCTCGCGATCCTCAAGGACCCCGCGAGCCGCGTGATCCTGGTCGTGCCGGCGCTGATGCAGAGCCTGATCTTCGGCTATGCCGCCACCTACGACCTGAGCAACGTGCCCTATGCGCTGCTCGACCAGAGCCATGGCGGCGCGGCCACCGAGCTGGTCGCGCGGCTCGACGGCACCGGCGTGTTCCACCGCGTCGCCACGCTGCGCACGCAGGCCGACATCCGCGAGGTCATCGACACGCAGAAGGCGCTGCTGGTGGTGCAGCTCGGCCCCGACTTCGAGCAGCGGCTCGCGGCCGGCCAGCGCGCGCCGGTGCAGCTGATCCTCGATGCGCGCAACTCCAACACCGCGGGCTCGGCCGCGGGCTACGTGGGCGCGGTGGTGGAGCACTACAACGCCGAGCTGCGCAGCCGCGCGGGCCTGGCGCCGGCGCCGCTGGCCGTGGAATCGCGCGCCTGGTTCAACCCCAACCTCGAGACGCGCTGGAACCTGCTGCCCGGCATGATCGCCGCGCTCAGCATGGTGCAGACGCTGCTCTTGACCGCGCTGTCGGTGGCGCGCGAGCGCGAACAGGGCACCTTCGACCAACTGCTGGTGACGCCGATGTCGCCGCTCGAGATCATGGTCGGCAAGGCGCTGCCGCCGGTGCTGGTGGGGCTGGTGCAGTCCTCGCTGGTGCTGCTGGTGGCACGCTTCTGGTTCGGCATCCCGATGGCGGGCTCGCTGTTCACGCTCTACACCGGGTTGGTGTTCTTCACCGTCGCGAGCGTGGGCATCGGGCTGTCGATCTCGGCCGTGTCGGCCAACATGCAGCAGGCCATGCTCTACACCTTCGTGCTGCTGATGCCGATGATGCTGCTGTCGGGCCTGACCACGCCGGTGCGCAACATGCCCGAGCTGCTGCAGATGGCCACGCTGGCCAACCCGCTGCGCTTCGCGATCGACCTGGTGCAGCGCGTCTACCTCGAGGGCGTCGGGCTCTCGACGGTGGCGGCCAATCTCGTTCCGCTCTCGGTCATCGCCGTGGTCACGCTGCCGCTGGCCGCCTGGTTGTTCCGGAACCGGCTCGCCTGAACGCGCGCCATCCCACGTCTGGAGAAGAAGACATGTCCATCCCTCATGCCCTCGCGCCGCTGGTGCTCGCCCTCGCGCTGTCGGGCTGCGCGGTCGGCCCCGACCATCGGCCCGCCGAGCCGCAGGCCCCCGCCGACTGGTCGGCCTGGCACGGCGGCGCCGATGCGCTGCTGGGCGCCGAACGGCGCGCCGGCGCCTCGGCCGCCACCAGCGACTGGCAGGCCTTCGGCGATCCGCTGCTCGAGCGCCTGCAGGCACGCGCGCTCGCGGCCAACCACGACCTGCAGACGGCCGCCTTGCGCTTCGCGCAGAGCCGCGCCCAGCGCAGCGCGACCGCGGCGCAGCGGGGACCGCAACTCGAGGCGAGCGCGGGCGTGAACCGCCAGCGGCAGAGCGAGAGCGGCGCGGCCACGCGCATGATCGACGCGATCGGTTCGTCGGCCAGCAACCGCGAGCAGCTGATCCGCTCGCTGTCGCAGCCCTTCGACCTCTACCAGGCCGGCTTCGACGCCTCGTGGGAGATCGACCTCTGGGGCCGCGTGCGGCGCGCGGTCGAGGCCGCCGATGCCGACAGCGCCGCCTCGGCCGCGCTGCTGCGGCAGGCGCAGCTCAGCGTGCAGGCCGAGGTCGCGCGCAACTACGTCGAGCTGCGCGGCAGCCAGCGCGAGCTGCAACTGGCGCGCGCCGACCTCGCGGCCGCCGGCGAGTCGCTCGAGCTGGTGCAGGCCCCGCGCGCGCGGCGGCCTCGTGACCGAGCTCGACCCGGTGCGCCAGCGCGGCCTGCTGGCCGAGCTGCGCGGCCGCATCCCGGCATTGCTGCAGCAGGAGGCGCAGGCGATGAACCAGATCACGCTGCTGCTCGGCGCCGCGCCGGGCGCGCTCAATGCCGAGCTCGCGGCGCCGGCCGATGCCACCGCGCAAGACCGCGCCCTGCCCGAACTCGCGCTGGGCCTGCCGGCCGAACTCGCGCGGCGGCGGCCCGACATCGCCGCGGCCGAGGCCCAGCTGCATGCGGCCACCGCGCGCGTGGGCGTGGCGGTGGCCGAGCTCTATCCGCGCGTGACGCTGGGCGCGCGCTTCGGCAACGAATCGGTGGGCCACGAGCGCTTCGGCGACTGGGGCAGCCGGCAGTGGCAGGTCGGCCCCTCGCTGAGCCTGCCGATCTTCGACATGGGAAGGCGCCGCAGCACCGTGACCCTGCGCGAGTTGCAGCAGCAGGAAGCGGCGGTCGCCTTCCAGCAGACGGTGCTCAAGGCCTGGCACGAGATCGATGGCGCGCTCAGCGCCTATGCGGCCGAGCGCCGCCGCCAGGCCGAGCTGGCCGAGCGCGAGCGCGAGAGCGCCGATGCGCTGGCGCTCGCGCAGGCGCGCTACGCGGGCGGGCTCACCGATTTCGGCGTGGCGCTCGATGCCCGCCGCACCCTGCTGCAGGCCCAGCGCGACCGGGCCCAGAGCCGCAGCCGGCTGGCCGTGGACTGGGTCGCGGTCTGCAAGGCGCTGGGCAGCGCGCCGCCCCAGGAAGCGGTCGCCGCGGCGGCATCGGGGCCGCCAATTTGATACATTGCAACAACGTTTGAAACACAAACACACAATCCATCTAGAATTACTACCGGTTTCGGTAGTTGACGGATGGGTCTTGCCCGCGCGCCCCTGAGGCGCGGCCCGATCGGCGCTCCCGGCACCCCCTGCATCGCAGGGCCGCCCGACGGGGGTCGCGCACGGCGAACGGCCGGCTCCCGGCGCCGACCGTTCGCGCTTTGCGCCCCCGCCGCGGGGAAGACCGATGCGAGCCTTCTCCTCGCTGCAAGCCGGCGCACGCCGGCTGTGCGCCGCCCTGCTGGGGGCGGTGACCCTGCTGGTCGCATCGCCCTCGGGCGCGGTCGTGCTCGACGAGATCGGCCGTGGCACCGCCAGCGTCCACCGGCTGAAGTTCTTCGTCGATCCGCAGCTCGCGGCCGAGATCGGCGGCGCCGAGGCCGGCCGCCGGCTGGCGCAGTACGTGGCCGACGTGAACACCGTCTTCACGCGCGAATCGGTGCGCGGCTTCGGCTTCGATCCCGCCGCCGACCTGCAATGGATCGCACCGGCCCAGGCACCGCAATGCAGCCTCAACGGCCTGGTCAACGGCGAGATCGCGGTCTGCATCAACAAGTCGACGCGCGGCTACAGCCACGGCGGCCTGACGATGAGCTGGACCTTTCCGGCGCGCGGCGCGACCTGGAACCTCAACTGGACCGCGATCCACGATCCGCTGCGCCTGTCGCGCGCCATCGCGCCCGGCGCCGTCGAGTCGACCGAGAAGGACTACCTCGGGCGCCAGCTCAAGACCCTGCTGCACGAGCTCGAGCACGTGTTCGGCGCCGGCTCGGGCGAGTACTACAACGCGATCGCGGTGGCCGACACCACCGACGTCGCGCCCAAGGCCGACCTCGACCTCACCAAGCCCGCCGACCGCTACTGGTGGCCGCGCCAGCACTGGCGGCTCGATCCGCTGCTGGGCACGGTGTTCGAGGAACGCTTCGACCCCGCGGCCAACCGCGTGGCCACGCTCGAGATGATCCGTTTCACCGAGGGCACGAAGGCCAACCTCGACACCGACTGGAGCAACTGGCCCAAGCTCGGCAGCTCGAAGTTCATGGCCGGCACCACCGCCACCCAGGTGCGCGTGAGCGAGCGCGAAGGCGGCGCGGCGCTGCCTGGCGCGCAGGTCTCGGGTGTGGCGCGATCCGGGCGCGGGCAAGCCGCTGGAGCCGATCGCGCAGGGCGTGTCGGACGCGGGCGGGCGCTTCGTCTTCGACTGGCGCTGCGGCTTCACCTGCTTCGCGGTCGGCAAGACCAACCTGCTGGTGAAGGCGCAGGCACCGGGCCGCGCGCCGGGCGCGAGCTGGTTCACCATCTTCGATGCCTTCGAGCAGAAGGCGGTGCGCGGCCAGGCCATGTTCTCCATCGACCTGCCGCTGGGCCTGCCCGACGAGCACAAGCCGGTGGTCTCGCTGGCCGCCCCGGCCATGGCCACCGTGGGCCAGCCGGTGACGCTGGCGCCGGTGGCGGTCGACAACGTGGGCGTGTGGGGCCTCAAGGTGATGGGCGCGCAGAGCCTGCCGATCTGCAGCTTCACCGCCCCGCCCTACACCTGCAGCTGGACGCCGACCGCGCCCGGCATGCAGACCATCCGCGTGATCGCGATGGATGCGGCCGGCAACACGGCGGTGGCCTCGGCCAACGTGATGGTCAACCCGCCGGCCGACACGCTGCCGCCCGCCGTGGCCTTCGTCGCGCCGCCGACCGCCGCCGCCGGCCTGCCGCTGCGCCTGGCCGCGAGCGCGGCCGACAACGTGGCGGTGGCCGAGCTCAAGTTCATCGCCGACGGCCGCACCGTCTGCACGCTGCGCGCCGCGCCCTACGTGTGCAACTGGACGCCGGCGCGCGCCGGCCATGCGGTGATCGAGGTGCGTGCCTCGGACGCGGCCGGCAACATCGCGGCGGTGTCGGGCGGCGTGCGCGTCGAGGGCGGCTTGCGGCCCGAGGACTTGTAGGGCGGCTTGCGGCCCGAGGACCTGTAGCGCGGCCCTACATGCCGCGGTCGCTGCGCTGCCGCTGCGCCGTCATCAGCGCCGTGTGCATCGCCTCGCGCATGGCCGCCAGCGTGCGGCTGTCGTCGTCGGTCTTGCGCGTGACCAGCGACAGCTGCAGCATCGGCGCGCCGCGGCCGAGCCGCACGATGCGCACCGGGTAGGTCGCCACCAGCCCCGGGTCCGCGATCTGCACCACCGAGATGCCCGAGACCGCCGCTGACCATGGCCACGATGGCGGGCGTGCTGTCGAACTCCAGCGTGCCGCGCTTCTCGCGCACCTGCGTGCTCACGAAGCGCGCGGCCAGCGTGCCGGTGACGGTGGAGCGGTCATAGCGGATCCAGTCGTACTGCTTGAACAGCGCGGCCACGGAGCTTTCGGTGGCCGTGGGCGGCGCCACCCAGCACCAGCTCGCGCCGCAGCATCGGCTGCCAGCGCAGCCGTGCCGAACCGCCGCTCTCGGGCTGCGCCACCAGCGCCGCATCGAGATCGCCGGCCTTCACCGCCGCGATCAGCGACGCGCTGCGGCCGCGCGCCGGGCGCAGCTCCAGCCGCGGATAGCGCTCGCGCAGCAGCCGCATGGTGGCGGGCAGCACGATGGGCTGCATCGACTCGATGACGCCCAGCCGCACGCTGCCCTCGATGCTCACGGTCGCGCGCTTGCGCAGCGACTCGAGTTGCTGCAGCGCATCGCGCATGACCGAGGAGACCTCGTGCGCCAGCTTCATCGGCTTGACCTGCAGGCCCGAGCGGTCGAACAGCGGCTGGCCCAGGTAGGCCTCGAGCTGCTTCATCTGCATGCTGATGGCGCTGGGCGTGAGGTTCATCTCGTGCGCGGCAGCCGCCAGGGTGCCGCCGCGCAGCACGGCGTCGAGCGTGGAGAAGGCATCGATCTTCATCAAATTTCCTTATCTAAGACTTGAAATAGTGTCGCTTTTTCTTTGCATCGTGCGGTCCTAGACTTTTTCGAACGACACCCGAGGACCCGATCGAATGAAAGACACGCAACCCGCCGCCCCCCTTGCCTGGACCGCCGAAGAGGTGCGCCAGGACAGCTCCTGGATCCAGCGCCTCAGCGAGACGGAGGTCGACGGCTTTCGCTCGGCGCTGCGGCATGCGGCCGCGCTCGGCAAGCCGCTGCTCTCGATGACGCAGGCCGACTTCCCGCTGCCCGCGGCCTCGCGCGAAGCGCTGGCCCGCGCCATCGCGACCACGCAGGGCCGCTGGGGCATGTGCCTGCTCAAGGGCTTCCCGGTCGACGAATGGAGCGAGGACGAGACGCGCACCGCCTACTGGGGCATGAGCCTGCACATGGGCGTCGGCCGCACGCAGAACCGCGCCAGCCAGGTCATGAACGACGTGCGCGACGAAGGCGGCGACTACAAGGTCAAGGGCGGCCGCGGCTACAACACCAGCGCCGGCCTCGACTTCCACCAGGACTCGTGCGACGTGGTGGGCCTGCTGTGCCGGCGCACGGCCAAGAGCGGCGGCACCAGCAAGGTCATCAGCTCGATCCGGCTGCGCGACGAGGTGCAGCGCCTGCGCCCCGACCTGATCCCGGTGCTGCAGCAGCCCTTCTTCCACAGCTACCAGGGCACGCAGGATCCGTCGCAGCCGCCGTTCTACCGCTGCCCGATCTTCGGCAGCGACCCGGTGCATTTCGCCGCGCGCACCAACCGCAAGAACACCGATGCGGCGCAGCGCGACTTCCCCGAGGTGCCGCGCCTCACGCCGCTGCAGGTCGAGGCCCTCGACCTGCTCGACGAGCTGATGCCGAGCCCGCTGCTGTGCTATTCGATGACGCTGGAGCGCGGCGACCTGCAGCTGCTCAACAACTACGTGACCCTGCATTCGCGCACGCCCTTCGAGGACTTCGAGGCGCCCGACGACAAGCGCCACCTGCTGCGCCTGTGGCTCGCGATCCCCTCGTCGCAACCGCTGCCCGCCGCCTTCGAGGAGTACTACGGCGACGTGCGCGCCGGCGCGGTGCGCGGCGGCGTTCGCGGCAGCGCGATCACGTCCGAGTTCCTGGCCTACGAGCAGCGGCAGGCCCAGGCCCTGAACATGCGGCTCGAGCCCTGGCGACCGAAGCGGCTGGCGGCGGACGCCCTGGCCTGAACCGCGCGCCGGCACCGGCCGGCCCGGCCCCCGATGACAACGAAAGAGAGACAAGCATGCTTCGACGCAGATTCATCGCCGCGGGCGCCAGCGCCTCGGCACTCGCGAGCTTCGGCGTTCGCGCGCAGCAGGTCACGCGCCTGCTCGTGGGCGCGACACCGGGCGGCGGCACCGACATCGTGGCGCGCGCGCTGGCGCAGGAGCTCACCACGCGCCTGGGCCACCAGTTCATCGTCGACAACCGCCCGGGCGCGGCCGGCAACATCGCGGCACTGGCCGTGGCCAAGGCGCCCACCGACGGCAGCACGCTGCTGCTGAGCTACACCAGCCACGCCATCAATGCCTCGCTGTACTCGAACCTCCCCTTCGATCCGCTGAAGGACTTCACGCCGCTCGCCGGCATCGCCAGCCTGCCGGCCATCCTGATCGCGCGGCCCACGCTCCAGGCCAACGACGTGCGCGAGCTGATCGCGCTGGCGAAGCGCGAACCGGGCAAGCTCAACGTGGCGATCGCGGGCATGGGCAGCGCCAACCACCTGGCGGGCGAGATGCTCAAGCGCGACGCGGGCATCGACATCGTGGGCGTGCCCTACAAGGGCACCGGGCCGGCCATCGCCGACGTGGTGGCGGGACAGATCGACCTGGCCTTCGCGGGCGTCGCCACGGTGCAGCAGCTCGTGAAGGCGAAGCGCCTCAAGGCCCTGGGCGTGACGAGCGAGAAGCGCCTGGCTGCCTTTCCCGACGTGCCGGCCGTGGCCGAGGTGTTGCCCGGCTATGCGTACAGCTCGTGGTATGGCCTGTTCGGGCCGGCGCAGATGCCAGCGCCGCTGGTGGCGCGCATCGCCGACGCCGCGCGCGCCGCGCTGGGCTCCGAGCTCATGCGCGCGCGCTTCAGGGACGAGGGCCTGGTGCCGATGGGCACCGGCCCCGACGAGTTCGGCGCCTTCGTGCGCAGCGAGATCACGCGCTGGGGCAAGGTGGTGGCGGCGACCGGCGCCAAGCCCGAGTGAGCGGCGAGCGGGCGCCGCGGGCCGCGACGCGCTTCTCCGAGCGCCTGCAAGGGTTTCCCCTTAAGACTAGCCTTCGCATCCTCCCACGGCGTCGCCGGACGCCGCAGCCCTCTTCTTTCCGCGAGCGATGGCCTCCCTGTTTTCCCGTCAAGAGATCCATGCGGTCGGCCCGGGCCTGCCGGCCCACGAACGCTTCGGTTCGCTGCTCGCCGTCATGCTGGGCGTGTGCGTGGCCAGCCTCGACACCGCGATCGCCAACACCGCCCTGCCCACCATCGCCAACGAACTGCGCGTGAGCGAGGCCGCCTCGACCTGGGTCGTCAGCGGCTACCAGCTCGCGATGGTGGCCGCGCTGCTGCCGGCCGCAGCGCTCGGCGACGTGCTCGGCCACCGGCGCGTGTTCCTCTGGGGCCTGGTGCTGTTCACCGTGTCCTCGCTGGGCTGCGGCCTGGCCGATTCGCTGCCCGCGCTGGTCGGCTGGCGCGTGGTGCAGGGCCTGGGCGCCGCCGGCGTGATGGGCGTGAACGGCGCGCTGGTGCGCGTCATCTACCCCTCGGGCATGCTGGGGCGCGGGCTGGGCGTGAACGCGCTCGTCGTGGGGCTGGCCTTCGCGGGCGGGCCCACGGCGGCATCGCTGGTGCTGCTGCTGGGCTCGTGGCACTGGCTGTTCCTGATCAACGTGCCGATCTGCGCCGTGGCGGTGTTCTACGGCCTGCGCTTCCTGCCGGCCACCGAGCGCCACGGCCACGGCTTCGACGGCCTGGCCGCGCTGCTGTGCGCCGCCGCGCTCGCGCTGCTGGCCTCCACGCTCACCGAGGCCGCGCACCAGGCCACCGCCGAATCGGTGGTCGTGCAGGCGGTGCTGGGCTTCGGGCTGCTGGCCTGGCTGCTCAAGCGCCAGTCCGGGCATCCGGCGCCGATCCTGGCCGTGGACCTGCTGCGCAATCCCGTGTTCGCGCTGTCGGCGGCCACGGCCGTGTGCTCGTTCGCGGCGCAGGCGCTGGCCTTCATCTCGCTGCCCTTCCTGTTCCAGGCGCTGCTCGGCTATTCGCAGGTCGAGACCGGCTTCCTCATCACGCCGTGGCCGCTGGTGGTGGCCGCGATGGCGCCCGTGGCCGGGCGCCTGTCGGGACCGTTACGAGTCGGGCATGCTCTGCGGCGTCGGTCTGGCGCTGCTCGCGCTGGGCCTGCTGTCGCTGGCGCTGCTGCCGCCGCACCCCACGGTGGCCGGCATCGTCTGGCGCATGGCGCTGTGCGGCGCGGGCTTCGGTTTCTTCCAGTCGCCGAACCTGCGCGCCATCATGGGATCGGCACCGGCCTCGCGCAGCGGCGGCGCCAGCGGCATGGTCGGCACGGTGCGCCTGCTGGGCCAGTCCTCGGGCGCGGCGCTGGTGGCGGCCTGCTTCCATGTGTCGAGCACGAATGGCGCGGTGTACGCGCTGTGGCTGGGCACCGCGTGCGCGGCGAGCGCCGCCGTGTTCAGCTTCATGCGGCTCCGGCGGCGGGCGCTGGCGGTCTAACTACTTCCGGTTGGTGAAGCTGGCGTTGCCCAGCCCGGTGCCGATGGTCAGCACCGCCCAGTGGCCGACGTCGCGCATGAACGGCAGTTCGCTCAGGCCCTGCACCACCGCGTCGTTGTGCATCAGCACCAGCGTCGGCCCCGAGCCGATCATCGGCATGCGGCGCCACAGCGCGCTCGGCAGATGGAAGTTCTCGCTCTCCCAGTCGCCCGGCAGGTTCTGCGCGCCGCGCGCGATCGAGCCGTCCTTGCGGATCAGGCCCGGGCAGGCGATGCCGATGAAGGGCGCGAGCCGGATCTTCTTGCGCTCGGCATAGCGCACCATGTCCTCGAGCATGCCGGCCACGTGCTCGACGAAGTTGGTGCGGCTGGGCTTCTCGTCGGCATGGCGCCACTTCTCGCGCCGCACCACCTTCGCGAGCGAGAAGTCGCGCGCCTTGCGGTGGCGCGTCTTCACGATGCCGCAGCGCACGTTGGTGCCGCCGATGTCGATCGCGAGAATCGCGTCGTGCTTCTTGAGCATCTCGGGCGGCGTCAGGTGCACCCAGCCGATCAGCCCGCCGTCGTCGACCTCGTGCGAGAGCCGGCCGAGCTGCACGTGCACGCCCATCTCCTCGAGGATGGCGCCGGCCTCTAGGATCGCACGCTCGCCGGCCTCGCTCTCGGGAAAGCCGCCGCCCACCACGATGCGCTCGACCTTCTCCCACGAAGGCTGGCGCAGGAAGCGCTGGATCACGGCCGCGAGCTCCTGCGCGAACTCGCCGATCGCGCTGTGCATCACGTTGGCCGCGTCGCTGACCTTCTGGCCGCGCAGCAGCCGGTCGAGCTCCTTCTTGCTCATGTCGCGCGAATGCCGCAGGCCCAGCGGATCGGTGCCGTCGCTGCGATGCTTGCGGCGCCAGCGCTCGAGCAGCGCGCGGAACGCGGTCTGGCTCGCCTGGTCGCCGATGAAGCCCTCGTTGTCGCGCAGCTGCAGGCTGTAGCCGTCGACCTGCAGCTTGGGCAGTTCGCGCAAGCCGTGGACGTCGGGGCCGGGAAGATCGATGCGCGACGCGGACTCGCCGGCCTCGCGCTTGCTCCTGGGCGTTGCCGTTTCGGGCTTCGGCTTCTTGTTCGCGGTCGTGGACTTCTTCATGGACCCAGTGTGGCCGCGCCCAGGGCCGCGCCGCATCGGCGCCGCGCACGGCAGGCTGTAGGACGCCGACGGGTACGCCGCGCACGGGCTTGTCTATACACTGCCCGCGATGCACCCGCCCCACTCCCTCCGGCGCGTCGCGCTGCCCCTCGTGCTCGTGCTGCTGGCAGTCATCGCCTGCCTGTGGTCGGCGGCACCGGCCCGCGCGGCCACCGACGACGGCACGCTGCGCGTCGGCTCCAAACGCTTCACCGAGTCGTACATCCTGGCCGAGCTGCTCGCGCAGACCGCCGCGCCGCACCTCGCGAACAAACCGGTGGTGCGCCAGGGCCTGGGCAACACGGCGATCGTCTACGAGGCGCTGCGTTCGGGCGCGATCGACCTCTATGCCGAATACACCGGCACCATCGCGCTCGAGATCCTCAAGGGCTCGCCCGCGGCCACGCGCGAGCAGATGAACGCCTCGCTCGCGCCGCTGGGGCTGGGCGTGGCGATACCGCTGGGCTTCAACGACGGCTATGCGCTCGCGGTGCGCGCGGCCGATGCCGACCGGCTCGGGCTGCGCAGCCTCGGCGACCTCGCGAAGCATCCCGAGCTGAAGCTAGGCCTGTCGAACGAATTCATCGGCCGCGCCGACGGCTGGAAGGGCCTGGCCGCGCGCTACGGCTTCACGCAGACGCCCACCGGCCTCGACCATGGCCTGGCCTACGACGCGATCGGCGCGAAGCAGGTCGACGTGATCGACATCTACACCACCGACGCCAAGATCGACCACCTGGGCCTGCGCGTGCTCGAGGACGACCGCCAGTACTTCCCGCGCTACGACGCGGTGGTGCTCTACAAGCTCGACCTGCAGCAGCGCCTGCCGCAGGCCTGGGCCGCGCTGCAGAAGCTCGAGGGCCGCGTCGACGAGCACGCGATGATCGCGATGAACGCGCGCGCCGAGCTGCAGAGCGTGCCCTTCGACACCATCGCGCGCGACTTCCTCGCGAGCGCCGGCAAGGACGGCGCCGCGCCGCAGGACACGCGGCGCGGCTTCACGGCCAAACTCTTCGGCCCCGATCTCTGGCAGCTCACGCGCCAGCACCTGCTGCTGGTGGCGCTGTCGGTGGGCGTGGCGATCCTCATCGGCGTGCCGATCGCGATCCTGGTGTTTCCGCACCTGCGGCTGCGCGCCCTGGTGCTGGGCGTGGCGAGCCTGATGCAGACCGTGCCCTCGCTGGCGCTGCTCGCGGTGCTGATCTCGATGCTCGGCGCCATCGGCACCCTGCCCGCGCTGATCGCGCTCACTCTCTATTCGCTGCTGCCGATCATGCGCAACACCGTGACCGGCCTGGCCGAGGTGCCCAACGGCCTGCGACTGGCCGGCACCGCGCTCGGCATGACCTCGAAGCAGAGCCTGCGGCTGGTGCTGCTGCCGCTGGCGCTGCCCACGCTGCTCGCGGGCGTGCGCACCGCCACGGCGATCGCCATCGGCACCGCGACCATCGCGGCCTTCATCGGCGCGGGCGGCTTCGGCGAACGCATCGTGACCGGGCTCGCGCTCAACGACCGCGAACTGCTCGTGGCGGGCGCGCTGCCGGCGGCGGCGCTGGCGCTGCTGAGCGAGGGCGTGTTCGAGCTGGTGGAGTTCTGGCTGCGCCGGCGCCGCCGCGCGCCGCCGGCATCGTCAGTGCCTTGAGACCCTCGCGCAGCAGCCGCGCGCCCACGCCCAGCGGCTTGTCGGCGCGGTGGCAGAAGTAGGCACGGTGGCCGGTCTCGCCGTCCACGCCGAGGCGGCCCACGGGCAACTGCACCAGCGTGCCCGCGGCGATGTCGGCCGCCACCAGCCATGACGGCATCTTTCCCCAGCCGAGCCCGGCGCGCAGCAGCGCGAGCTTGATCTGCATGTCGCCCGCGCGCCAGGTGGTGGGCGAGAGCACGTCGAAGTCCTGGCCCGCGCTGAGCGCGCTCGCATCCTCCACCACGATCTGCAGGTGCCGCGCGGCCGCGTCGTCGAGCGAGCCGCGGGCCTTCTTCCTCGCGAGCATCGCCAGCGGATGCGCGGCGGCCGCCACCGCCACCATCGACAGCGGCATCAGGAACTCGCGCGCGATGCGCTCGTCGAGCTGCGAGAAGGCCGAGATCGCGATCTCGCAGCGGCCGCTGTGCAGCGCCTCGATCGGCGCGCCCATCGAGCCGTACTCGATGCGCATCGCGATGCCCGGATGCACCGCATGCACGCCGCGGATGGCGGCCGCCACGAGGTCGATCGGGAACAGCGTGTCGACCGCGATCGAGAGGCCGAGCTCGATGCCCTGCTCGATCCCCTGCGCACGGGCGCGCAAGGCATCGACCTTCGCGAGGATCTGCCGCACGTCGCCCAACAGCGCCTGGCCCGCGGGCGTGAGCACCGGCTTGTGGCCCGAGCGGTCGAACAGCCGCACCTGCAGCTGCTGCTCGAGGTTGGCGACGGCCTGGCTCACGGCCGACTGCACGCGGTGCAGCCGGTCCGCGCCCGCGCGGAAGCTGCCGGTCTCGGCCACCACCACGAACATCTGCATCTGGGACAGCGTGAGCGCATCCAGCATGGGCGTCTCCTTTCTCGAGCAATGCGAGTCGATCGGTTTGATCGATGAAGTCGACCAATATTATTTGCTTTCATCGATCGGGTCCGAAGGCCAGACTGGCGCCCATGCATTCCACGTCCGCGCCGCTGCCCTCCTCCGCCTCTTCCTCCACCACCACCGCCTGGACCGGCGTCGCCCTGGTCGTTGCCACGGGCGTGATGGCCGCGCTGCAGGTCGGCAAGGTCGCGATCGCGGTGCCGCAATTGCGCGAGGACTTCGGGCTCGGCCTGTCGGCGATCGGCTGGCTGATGGCGGTGTTCTCGCTGCTCGGCGTGTTCGGCGCGGTACCGGTCGGCGCCTGGATCGCGCGCGCGGGCGACCGTCGGCTGCTCGCGACCGGCCTGCTGGCTCTCGCGGTCGGCAGCACCATCGGCGCGCTCGCCGGCAGCCTGGCCGCGCTGCTGTTCGCGCGCGTGGTCGAGGGCCTGGGCTTCCTGCTGATTGTGATCGCCGGGCCCGCGCTGCTGCAGCGCATCGTCGCGCCCGCCGCCAAGGACCTGGCCTTCGCCATCTGGAGCTGCTTCATGCCGGTCGGCATCGCGATCGCGTTCTTCGTGGGCTCGGTGCTCGAGGGCTGGCGCGGCTTCTGGCTCGCGAACGGCGTGCTTGCGCTGGTGCTGCTGGCGCTGGTGCTGGCGGCCGTGCCGCGCGGGGAGCGCGACGCGCGCCGGCTGTCGTGGCGCGATGTGGCCGGCGACACGGCCCGCACGCTCGAAGCGCGCGCGCCGCTGCGGCTCGCGCTGTGCTTCGCGATCTACAGCCTGCAGTTCTTCGCGCTGTTCAATTTCCTGCCGGTGCTGCTGATCGAGCGCATGGGCGCGAGCGTGGCCACGGCCGGGCTGCTGAGCGCGCTGGCCTGCCTCGCGAACGTGGGCGGCAACCTCGCGGCCGGCCTGCTGCTGGCGCGCGGCACGCCGCGCTGGCGGCTGGTGGCGGTCGCGACCGCCACCATGGGCATCGCCGCGCTCGGCATCTTCCTGCCGCTGCTGGCGGCGCTGCCGACCTTCTTGCTGTGCCTGCTGTTCTCGGGCGCCGGCGGGCTGCTGCCCGCGACCCTGCTGGCCTCGGCCGAACGGGCCGCGCCACAGCCTCGGCTCGCGCCGCTCACGGTCGGCCTGCTGATGACCGGCAACAACGTCGGCCAGATGATCGGCCCGGTGCTGGTCGGCGGCGCGGTCGAGGCGCTGGGCTGGCCGGCCGCCGCCGCGATCGTGGCGCTCGCGAGCGTGGCGGGGCTGTGGGTGGCGATGGGGTTGCGGCCGCTGCGCTGAAGGCGCGGCCGCGAACGCTGCCTCAGGCCAGCGTGTACGCCGTCTTCACCGTGGTGAAGAACTCCTGCGCATAACGCCCCTGCTCGCGCGGGCCGTAGCTCGAACCCTTGCGACCGCCGAAGGGCACGTGGTAGTCCACGCCCGCGGTCGGCAGGTTCACCATCACCATGCCGGCCTGGCTGTGGCGCTTGAAGTGCGTGGCGTACTTGAGCGACGTGGTCGCGATGCCCGCCGACAGGCCGAACTCGGTGTCGTTGGCCGTGGCCAGCGCCTCATCGTAGTTCTTCACGCGAATCACGCTCGCGACCGGGCCGAAGATCTCTTCCTTGTTGATGCGCATCGCCGCGGCCGATTCGCTGAAGAGCGCGGGCGACATGTAGTAGCCGTCGGTGTCGAGCTTCAGGCGTTCGCCGCCGGCGGCCAGCACCGCGCCCTCGGCCTTGCCGATGTCGACGTACTCCAGGTCCTGCTCGAGCTGCGACTTCGAGGACACCGGGCCCACGTCGGTGCCCTGCGCGAGCGCGTCGCCGACCTTGATCTTGGCCATGCGTTCCTTCATCGCCGCGATGAACTTCGGGTAGATGCCTTCGGTGACGATCAGCCGGCTCGATGCCGTGCAGCGCTGGCCGGTCGAGTAGAAGGCGCTCTGCGTGCTCAGCTCCACCGCCTGCGCGAGGTCGGCGTCGTCGAGCACCACCTGCGGGTTCTTGCCGCCCATCTCGAGCTGCACCTTCTTGCCGTTCTTCACGCACTGCACCGCGATGTTGCGGCCCACGCCCACCGAGCCGGTGAAGCTGATCGCATGGATGCCCGGGTGGTTGACCAGCGCATCGCCGATCACGCTGCCGCGGCCCATCACGAGGTTGAACACGCCGGCCGGAATGCCCGAACGGCTGATGATCTCGGCCAGCGCCCAGGCGCAGCCCGGCACCAGGTCGGCGGGCTTGAGCACCACGCAGTTGCCGAATGCCAGCGCGGGCGCGATCTTCCAGGCGGGAATGGCGATCGGGAAGTTCCACGGCGTGATCAGGCCGACCACGCCCACGGGCTCGCGCGTGATCTCCACGCCGATGTTGGGCCGCACCGAGGGCAGCAGCTCGCCCGACAGGCGCAGGCACTCGCCCGCGAAGAACTTGAAGATCTGGCCGGCGCGCGTGGCCTCGCCGATGCCCTCGGCCTTGGTCTTGCCTTCCTCGCGCGCGAGCAGCGTGCCGAGTTCCTCCCTGCGCGCGAGGATCTCGGTGCCGATCTTGTCGAGCGCGTCGGAGCGTGCCTGCACGCTGCCCGTGGCCCAGGCCGGGAAGGCGGCGGTGGCGGCAGCCACGGCCGCCTCGACATGGCTCGCGTCGCCCTGGGTGTAGTGGCCCAGCACGTCGCCGAGGTTGCTGGGGTTGATGTTGGGGCTGTAGCTCGCGCCGGCGCGCCATTCGCCGCCGATCAGGTTGTCGTGGTTCTGCATGGAATGCATCCTTGTTGCTGCGGAAAGAACGGAATGAGGGTGTGAAGCCGGCGCGCTCAGCGGACCATGCAGGGCCGTTTGTTGTCGAAGCGCCAGTTGGGGATCAGGTACTGCATCGCCTGCGCATCATCGCGCGCGCCCAGGCCATGCTTCAAGTAGAGGTCGTGAGCTTTTTTGACTTCGTCCATGTCGAGTTCCACGCCGAGGCCGCCGCGCGTGGGCACCTTCACGAAACCACCCTCGATGCGCAGCGGCGCCTTCGTCAGGCGCTGGCCGTCCTGCCAGATCCAGTGCGTGTCGATGGCCGTGACCTTGCCCGGCGCGGCCGCCGCCACGTGCGTGAACATGGCCAGCGAAACATCGAAGTGGTTGTTCGAATGCGAGCCCCAGGTCAGGCCCCAGGCCTGGCACAGCTGGGCCACGCGCACCGAACCGGCCATCGTCCAGAAATGCGGATCGGCCAGCGGGATGTCGACCGACTGCAGCGACAGGCTGTGGACCATCTCGCGCCAGTCGGTGGCGACCATGTTGGTGGCCGTGGGCAGGCCGGTGGCGCGGCGGAACTCGGCCATCACCTCGCGGCCCGAGAACACGCCCTCGGCGCCGCACGGGTCCTCGGCATAGGCCATCACGCCATGCAGGTCGCGGCACAGCCGCACCGCGTCGGCCAGCAGCCAGCCACCGTTGGGGTCGAGCGTAACGCGCGCCTGCGGAAAGCGCTCGTGCAGCGCGCGGATCGCCTCGACCTCCTCCTCGCCGCGCAGCACGCCGCCCTTGAGCTTGAAGTCGGTGAAGCCGTAGCGCGCGTGCGTAGCCTCGGCCAGGCGCACGATGGCCTCGGGCGTCATGGCCTCCTCGTGGCGCAGGCGGAACCAGTCGTCGGCGGCGCCGGGGTCGCTGTCGTAGGGCAGGTCGGTCTTGGCGCGGTCGCCCACGTAGAACAGGTAGCCGAGCATCTGCACCGCGTCGCGCTGCTGGCCCTCGCCGAGCAGCGCCGCCACCGGCACCTCGAGGAACTGGCCCAGCAGGTCGAGCAGCGCGGCCTCGACGGCCGTGACCGCATGGATGGTCACGCGCAGATCGAAGGTCTGCAGGCCGCGCCCGCCGCTGTCGCGCGCGGCGAACTCGCGGCGCATGGCGTTGAGCACGGCGTTGTGGTTGCCGATCGGCTGGCCCACGACCAGGGGACGCGCGTCCTCCAGCGTCTGGCGGATCTTCTCGCCGCCGGGCACCTCGCCCACGCCGGTGCGCCCGGCGCTGTCGGTGAGGATCAACAGGTTGCGCGTGAAGAAGGGACCGTGCGCGCCGCTGAGGTTCATCAGCATGCTGTCGCGGCCCGCGACCGGGATCACCTGCATCTCGGTGACGACGGGGGTGGAGGAACGGGAGTCCGGGAGCGTCATGGGTGTGGTGTCAGTTCAGGACAGCAGGCTCATGCGGAGCTGCATTCGAATGGACAGGACCGTTCACGCCGAGTTGGTCGAAGCGCCGCGCGCGGGCTTCGACAGGCTCAGCCTGAACGGATGTGTGGGCCTGGTGCAATTCGGCACGCGTCAATCGGCGGTGATGTGGCGCGTCTCGATCAGGGTCTTCCAGCGCGTCCATTCGCGCGCCTGGAAGGCGGTGAATTCCTCGGGTGTGCTCGCGACGATCTCGAGGCCCTGCTCGAGCATGCGCTTCTTCGTCTCGGGATCCTGCATCGCGGCCACCACGGCATCGGCCAGCTTCTTCTTCGTGGCCGGCGGCAGTCCGCGCGGCGCGGCCACGCCCTGCCACGAATAGACCTCGGCGCCCCCTCACGCCAGCCTCGGCCAGCGTGGGCACATCGGGCAGCACCGGCGAGCGCTTGTCGCCGGTGACGGCGATGGCGCGCAGCTTGCCGGCACGGATGTGCGGCAGCACGGCATTGACGTTCTGGAACGAGAAGTCGACCTGGTTGCCGAGCAGGTCGTTGACCGCCGGCGCGCCGCCTTTGTAGGGCACGTGCACGCCCTCGGTCTTCGTCTGCTGCCAGAACAGCTCGGCCGACAGATGATCGGACGAACCGTTGCCCGAGCTCGCGAACGAGACCTTGCCCGGCGTCTTGCGCAGCAGCGCGAGCACCTCGTCGACGGTCTTCTCGGGCCGCGCGACATTGGCCACCAGCACGTTGGGCGCCTGCACCGGCACGCTGATGTAGTCGAAGTCTTTCGTCGCGTCGTAGGGCACGCTCTTCTGCAGGTGCGGCGTGACGACGAAGGCGCCGAGCGAGGACACCAGCAGGGTGTAACCGTCGGGTGCGGCGCGCTTGACGAAGCCGGTGCCGATGGTGCCGGTGGCACCGGGGCGGTTGTCGACGACGAAGCTGCCGCCGAGTTTGGTCTGCAGCTGCAGCGCCAGCGCGCGCGCCACCATGTCGGTGGAGCCGCCCGCGGGGAACGGCACGATGACGGTCACGGGCTTCTGCAGCGGCCAGTCGCCTTGGGCGGATGCGGCCATCGGCAGCCAGGCCGCACCGGCCAGGCCGGCCGCGAGCAATGCTCTGCGCTTCATGCGTGCCTCTCGCACATCAGGAGGCGCGCACGGCCTGGCGCGCGAGCAGCTTCCAGTTGCCGCCCTGCTTCTGCCACACGCCGAGGATCTTCAGCGCCACCTTGCCGGGCTTGCCGAGTCGTTGGTGTCGGCGGCCAGCGCATGGCGCACGATGGCGGTACGGGCATCGACCACCTTCACGGTCTGCTCGGTGATGGTGATGGTCACGAAGTCGGACTTGCCGTCGAGCAGGTCGGCGATGAAGCTTTCCTTGGTGTCGACCTTGCCGCCCGAATGGCCGTAGCTGAGCTCGTCGGCCACCAGCGCCGACAGCGCGGGACGGGTCGGGTCGACCATCGCGATGCGCAGACGCTCGGCGGCCGCGGCCACGTCGGCCGCATCGGAGGCGCTGCCGCCACCCGTCGGCATGACGTTGGCGCAACCCGAGAACAGGGCCGCGGCGGCGGCAACGAGGAACAGTTTCTTCAGCATGTCGTCATCTCCGGTGTTTTGTCTTTGCTTCTCGTTCGACAGCGGCGCCGCTTACCGCGGGGCCCAGCTTCTCGATCAGCGCGGCGAGCTGCGCGACCTCGTCGGGCTTGAGGTCGGTCAGCGGCGCGCGCACCGGGCCGGCGTCGTGGCCGACGATCTTGGCGCCGGCCTTCACGATGCTCACCGCGTAGCCCGGCACGCGGTTGCGCAGCTCGAGGTAGGGCATGAAGAAGTCCTTCAGCAGGCGGTGCTGGGTCGGCAGGTCGTCGTTGGCGACGGCGTTGTAGAAGTCCATCGCGGTCTTCGGGATGAAGTTGAAGACGGCCGACGAATACACCGGCGTGCCCATGGCCTTGTAGGCCGCGGCATAGACCTCGGCCGTGGGCAGGCCGCCCAGGTAGGCGAAGCGGTCGCCCATCTTCTGGTAGATGGCGACCATCGCCTCGATGTCGCCCACGCCGTCCTTGAAGCCCACCAGGTTCGGGTTGCGTTCGGCCAGGCGCGCCAGCGTGTCGGGCTTGAGGCGGCTGGTGGCGCGGTTGTAGACGATCACGCCGAACTTCACGCTCTTGCACACGGCCTCGACGTGCGCGGCGATGCCGTCCTGGCCGGCTTCGGTCAGGTAGTGCGGCAGCAGCAGGATGCCGTGCGCGCCGGCCTTCTCGGCCGCCTGCGCGCACTGGATCGCGAAGCGCGTGGGGCCGCCGGCGCCCGCGATGATCGGCACCTTGCCGCGGCAGGTGTCGACCGCGGTCTGGATGACGCCGGGGTACTCCTCGCCGGTCAGCGAGAAGAACTCGCCCGTGCCGCCGGCCGCGAACAGCGCGCTGGCGCCGTAGGGCGCGAGCCATTCGAGGCGCTCGATGTAGCCCTTCTTGTCGAAGTCGCCGTTGGCATCGAAGTCGGTCAGCGGGAACGAGAGCAGGCCGGAGCCCATGATGTTTTTGAGTTCTTGCGGGTTCATCGAAGAAAACGTCCAGTGAAAGAAATGAAGAAAGGGTTGGAAGCGGCGAGCGCGTTCAGTCGAGCTTGATGCTGGCGTCGGCCACCACCTTGGCCCAGCGCGCGCGTTCCTTGTTGAAGAACTGCTCCTCCTCGGCCGGGGTCATGGTCACCACCTCGGCGCCCTGCCCCGCGAGCCGCGAGCGGATGTCGGCCGTGCGGATGACGGCGATCAGTTCCTTGTTGAGGCGCTGCACGATGGCCTCCGGCGTGCCGCGCGCGACGCGCACGCCCTGCCAGGTGCCCGATTCGTAGCCGGGCACGCCCTGCTCGGCGATGGTCGGCACGTCGCCGATCAGCGGCATGCGCGTGGCCTTGGACACGCCCAGCACCTTGAGGCGGCCGCCCTGCACCTGCGGCAGGGTGGCGAGCATGCCGTTCATCAGCACCTGGGTCTGGCCCGAGACGGTGTCCTGCACCGCCTGCACGCCGCCCTTGTAGGGCACGTAGGTCCACTTGGCGCCGCTGGCGCGCTCGAGCGCCACGCCGGCCAGGTGCGGCGCGCTGCCGGTGGCGGTCACGGCGAAATTCAGTTCGGAGGTCTTCGACAGCGCGACCAGTTCCTTGAGGTTGTTGGCCTTCACCGACGGATGCACCACCAGCAGGTGCGGCGAATAGGCCAGCATGGTCACGCCGCGCAGGTCCTTCGACGGATCGAAGGACAGCTTGGTGTAGACCGAGGGGCTGATCGCCAGCGCGCCCACGTCGCACAAGAGCAGCGTGTAGCCGTCGGGCGCGGACTTGGCGACGAAGTCGGCGCCCAGGTTGCCGTTGGCGCCGGGCTTGTTCTCGACGATCACCGGCTGCTTCAGCGCCTCCGACAAGGGCTGGCTGATGGCGCGCGCGATGATGTCCGACGAACCGCCGGGCGGGTACGGCACCACGATGCGCAGCGGCTTGGCGGGCCAGTTGGCGGCGCCGGATTGCGCCAGGGCGAACCCCGGCAGGCTTGCGGCCAGCGTCGTGGCCAGTGCGGCGCTGAGCGCGCCGCGGCGTTTGATGGTCATCCTCTGCCTCCAGTTGTCTCGGTCACTTGATCGCCTCGCTCGTGAATCTCGCGAGTTATCAGTCATCGTACAACTAGAAAAACAAGTTGTCCAGCATCACGAACCCCGAAAGGGGTTCAATGGACTAGTTATCGGAGGACTGGCGGCTTCCGCCTTCTTCTGCGCGGCTTCCTGCGCCATGCGCAGCCGTTCGCGGCTGTTGGTCAGGTGGATGCGCATCGCGGCGCGGGCCGACTCGGGGTCGCGCCGCGCGATCGCCGCATAGATCTCCTCATGCTCGCGATTCACGCGGCTGAGGTAGGCCCCGCCCTCCTGGTGGCGGATCGCGCTGATGCGGGTGCGCGGGATGATCGTCGTGCCCAGGTGCCGCATGATGTCGGCGAAATAGGGGTTGCCGGTCGACTGGGCGATCTGCAGGTGGAAGCGGAAGTCGGGCGCCACGGTGTCGCCCGAGACCGTCACGTTGTGCTCGAAATCGTCGAGCGCCTGGCGCATCGCGACCAGCTGCTCCTCGGTGCGGCGGCTCGCCGCCAGCCCCGCCGATTCGGTCTCGAGGCTGATGCGCAGCTCGAGCACGGCCAGCACGTCGACCGAGGTCGCGATCTCGCCCGGCTCGAGCCGGAACACCCCGCCCGGGCGTGGCTGCAGCACGAAGGTGCCGACGCCGTGCAAGGTCTCCACCAGCCCGCCGGCCTGCAGCTTCGACAGCGCCTCGCGCACCACGGTGCGGCTCACGCCATAGGCCTGCATGATGGCCGACTCGGTCGGCAGCTTGTCGCCCGGCCGCAGCGCTTGGCTGCGGATCTTCTCGCCCAGGTCTTCCACCAGGCCGTGCGCCAGCCGCGCGCGCGCGCTGGCGCGGCCGCCCCACGAAGGCGCCGGCGCCTCTCGTGGCGGAGGCGCCGGCTTCCGGCGCTTCGGAAACCAAGGGATTACCCGCAGTCGTCTGGTCCATGGCCACGATCATAATCTCCCGTCAGTTGTACGACAACAGATAACCTATCACTCAAAAATTGTCCAAGCGCCCTTTTCGCACCGCCGCGGGTGGTGTTCCGGAAGCGGCTTTCGCATGAAGTATTCGCTCGATTTCTCTCCGCTGGCATCGTACTGGCCCGTGTTCGTCAACGGGGCATGGCTGACCCTGAAGATGACCGCGCTGGCCGTCGTGATCGGCGTGTGCGTGGGCACGCTGGTGGCTTTCGCCAAGCGCAGCCGCATCCGGCCCCTGTCTCGCGCCTGCTCGATCTACATCGAGGTGGTGCGCAACACGCCGTTCCTGGTCCAGATCTTCCTGCTGTACTTCGGCCTCGCGAGCTTCGGCCTGCGCATGCCGACCTTCGCGGCCGCGGTGCTGGCGATGGTGATCAACATCGCGGCCTACGCGGCCGAGATCATCCGCGCCGGCCTCGAGTCGGTGCCGCGCGGCCAGATCGAGGCGGCCGAATGCCTGGGCCTGTCGAAGTGGCGCATCGGCTGGCACGTGATGCTGCAGCCGTCGATCGAGAAGGTCTATCCCGCCCTCACGAGCCAGTTCCTGCTGATGATGCAGGCCTCGGCGATGGCCTCGCAGATCTCGGCCGAGGAGCTCACGGCGATCGCCAACACCGTGCAGTCCGACACCTTCCGCTCGCTCGAGACCTACATCGTGGTCGCGGCCCTCTACCTGGTGCTGTCGCTGTTCATCAAGCTCGTGACCTGGGCGCTCGGCGAATACATGTTCCGCCGTCGCCGCGTGGTGCGCCGCGCGGCCGCGCAGGCCGGCAAGGTGCAGCCGGCCGCCGGCGCCGCCGCCGTCGCGATCCATGGGGGTGCGGCATGAGCATCGGTCATTTCACCTTCACGCACCTGATGTACCTGGTGCAGTCCATCGGCTGGACCCTGGTGCTCTCGGCCATCGCCTTCGCGCTCGGCGCCATCGGCGGCTTCGGCCTGATGCTCGCGCGCATCTCGCCGCGGCCCTGGCTGCGCTGGTTCGCGCTGGTCTACATCGAGTGCATCCAGGGCATCCCGCTGCTGATCCTGCTGTTCATCGTCTACTTCGGCCTCTCGGTCTACGGCCTCGCGCTGCCCTCGCTGATCGCGGCCGGCATCGCGATGATGATCTACGTCAGCGCCTACCTCGGCGACATCTGGCGCGGCTGCGTCGAGGCCATGCCCAAGCCGCAGTGGGAGGCCTCCGAATGCCTGGCCTTCACGCGCTGGCAGACCTTGCGGCTGGTGATCATTCCGCAGGCGGTGCGCCTGTCGCTGCCGCCCACGGTCGGCTTCCTGGTGCAGATCATCAAGATGACCTCGCTGGCCTCGGTGATCGGCTTCGTCGAGCTCACCGCGCGCCGGCCAGATCATCAACAACACCATCTTCCAGCCCTTCCTGGTCTTCCTCCTGGTCGGCGCTTTCTATTTCGCCCTGTGTTATCCGCTGTCGCGCTGGAGCGAAGCGATGGAGAAGAAGCTCAATGTCGCCAATCGTTGAATCCCTGCGCACCCCCTACATGGACGCCAGCGTCGGCACGGCCGGCGGCGGTGCCGCGCGGGTCCCGGGCGCCTCGCCCATCGTGCGCCTGGACCAGGTCTACAAGAGCTTCGGCGCGAACCAGGTGCTCAAGGGCGTCTCGTTCGAGGTCGCCAAGGGCGAGATGATCGCCATCATCGGCGCCAGCGGCTCGGGCAAGAGCACGGCGCTGCGCTGCATCGACCGGCTCGAGGTGATCGACCGCGGCAGCATCGAGGTCTGCGGCATCCGCGTCGACGATCCCGCGGTCGACCTCAAGCGCCTGCGGCTCGAGGTCGGCATCGTGTTCCAGAGCTACAACCTGTTCCCCCACCTCACGGTGCAGGAGAACATCATGCTGGCGCTGCGCCACGTGAAGAAGCTCTCGCGCGGCGAGGCCGCCGAGGTGGCGATCCGTGTGCTCGACCAGGTGGGCCTCAAGCAGAAGGCCGACGCCTATCCCGAGCAGCTCTCGGGCGGCCAGCAGCAGCGCGTGGCCATCGCGCGCTCGCTCGCGATGTCGCCCAAGGTCATGCTGTTCGACGAAGTGACCTCGGCGCTCGACCCCCAGCTCACCGGCGAGGTGCTGCGCGTGATGGAGGACCTCGCGGCCGGCGGCATGACCATGCTGCTGGTGACGCACGAGATGGCCTTCGCCAAGCGCGTGGCCGACCGGATCATCTACATGCACCAGGGCACCGTGTGGGAAACCGGTCCCGGCGAGATGCTCGACGCGCCCCGCACGCCGGAGCTGCATGCCTTCCTGAACAACGGGCTGTAAACAGGCAGCCCGGGTCTTTCGCTTCACTCCCATACCAAACCACTCCAGGAGATATTCATGAAACTCGGCAAAGCCTTCACCCGCAGCTGCATCGCGCTGGCCCTCGTGGCCGGCGTGGCACAGGCCGCCATGGCCGACCAGCTCGACGACATCAAGAAGGCCGGCAAGATCCGCGTCGCGATCGCCATGGGCACGCCGCTGTTCAGCTTCGCCGACGCCAACCTGCAGCCCACCGGCTCCGACGTCGACACCGCCACGCAGCTGGCCAAGGACCTCGGCGTGAAGCTGGAGATCGTCTCGGTCACCAACGCCGCGCGCGTGCCCACCCTGCAGGCGCAGCGCGCCGACATCGTGGTGGCCGACCTGTCGATCACGCCCGAGCGCGAGAAGGTGGTCGACTTCTCGACGCCCTACGCCGTCATCAGCATCATCGTGGGCGGCCCCAAGAGCATCAAGGTCACCGATTACGCCGACCTCAGCGGCAAGCGCATCGGCCTGACGCGCGCCACCGTCAACGACACGCTGACCACGCAGCAGGCCAAGGGCGCCGATATCGTGCGCTACGAGGACGACGCCACGCTGATCACCTCGATGGTCACGGGCCAGATCGACTTGTTCTCGAGCACGCCCTCGAACCTCAGCGAAATGATCAAGCAGGCCCCGGCCAAGAACCTCGAGCTGAAGTTCTCGCAGAAGGACTTCGACCTGGGCATCGCGCTCAACAAGGAGCAGCCCAAGCTCAAGGAGTGGATCAACAACTGGGTCGTGACGAACCAGAAGAACGGCAAGCTCAACGCGATCTACAAGAAGTACCACGGCCGCGACCTGCCGGAACGCATCACCAAGCTGTAAGGACGAGCGACGGATGGAATCGAACAAGAAACTCGACCGGCTGCTCCTGACCGGCGCGGCCGGCGGCCTCGGCAAGGTGCTGCGCGAGCGGCTCAAGCCCTATGCGGGCGTGCTGCGCGTGTCCGACATCGCGGCGCTCGCGCCGGCCGCCGACGCGAGCGAGGAAGTGGTGCCCTGCGACCTCGCGGACAAGGCCGCGGTGCATGCGCTGGTCGAGGGCTGCGATGCCATCGTCCACCTGGGCGGCGTGTCGGTCGAGCGGCCGTTCGAGGAGATCCTCGAGGCGAACATCAAGGGCATCTTCAACGTCTACGAGGCCGCGCGCCGCCACGGCGTGAAGCGCGTGGTGTTCGCGAGCTCGAACCACGTGATCGGCTTCTACCGGCAGGACGAGCACATCGACGCCCATGCAGCGCGCCGGCCCGACGGCTACTACGGCCTGTCGAAGTCCTTCGGCGAGGACATGGCGCAGTTCTACTTCGACCGCTGGGGCATCGAGACCGTGAGCATCCGCATCGGCTCCTCGTTCCCCGAGCCACTGAACCGCCGCATGATGAGCACCTGGCTCAGCTACCGCGACCTCACCACGCTGATCGAGAAGTCGCTGTTCACGCCCGGCGTGAAGCACACGGTGGTCTACGGCATGTCGGCCAACCGCGACGTGTGGTGGGACAACTCGGCGGCTGCGCACCTGGGCTTCGTGCCGCAGGACGGCTCCGAGGTGTTCCGCGACAAGGTCGAGCAGCAGCCGCCGGTGGCCCCCACCGATCCCAACGCGATCTACCAGGGCGGCGCCTTCACGGCGCAGGGCCCGTTCGGCGATTGAGCGGCACGCCCAGCATGCAGGCCGAACTCGTTCTCGACGCGCGCAACGGCACCGGCGAAAGCCCGGTCTGGCATGCGGCCGAACAGGCGCTCTACTGGGTCGACATCCCGGCGCGCGCGCTGCACCGCTGGCATGCGAGCGAGGGCCATGCGAGCTGGACCGCGCCCGAGATGATCGCCTGCATCGCACCGCGCGCCGACCGGCCCGGCACCTGGATCGCGGGCATGGAGAGCGGCCTGTTCTCTCTTGAACCGCGGGCCGACGGCACGCTGGCCGCCACGTCGATCGCGCCGGTCGAGCATGCGGCTCCCGCGATGCGCTTCAACGACGGCCGCTGCGACCGCCAGGGCCGCTTCTGGGCCGGCACCATGCTGCTGGACATGGCTGCCGGCGCGCGCGTCGGCCGCCTCTACAGCCATGGCCAGGGCGATGCGGGCGCCGCCTCGCGCCTCGACGACCTGATCGTGCCCAACGGCCTGGCCTGGAGCCGGACGGCCGCACGATGTATCTCTCCGATTCGCACCCGAGCGTGCAGGCCGTCTGGTCCTTCGACTACGACACCGCCAGCGGCACGCCGTCGAACCGCCGCCTGTTCGTCGACATGAAGCCCCTGCCCGGCCGCCCCGACGGCGCCGCGATGGATGCCGAGGGCTGCTACTGGATCTGCGGCAACGATGCCGGCCTGGTCCACCGATTCACGCCCGGGGGCCGGCTCGACCGCTCGCTCGCGGTGCCGGTGAAGAAGCCCGCGATGTGCGCCTTCGGCGGCCCGGGCCTCGACACCCTGTTCGTCACCTCGATCCGGCCGGGCAACACCGACCTGTCGGACCAGCCGCTGGCCGGCGGGGTGTTCGCGCTGCGGCCGGGCGTCACGGGGTTTCCCGAGCCGATGTACGGCACTTGATTGGGTACTTGAGTCTTTGCGCTTTCATTTTCACGACAACCAACGATCAGAGGACGAGACAGACATGAAACTCCAGAAGACACTCATCGCACTTGCAGTCGGCGCCGCGGCCATGCTGACCACCCTGGCCGCCAGCGCCACCGAGTTCCGCTCGGCCGACATCCATCCCGACGACTACCCCACCGTCACCGCCGTCAAGTTCATGAGCGAGCGCCTCAAGGCGCTGTCGGGCGGCAAGCACAGCATCAAGGTCTTCAACAACAGCGCGCTCGGCAGCGAGAAGGACACCATCGAGCAGACCAAGATCGGCGCGCTGCAGATGGTGCGCGTGAACATCGCACCGATGAACAACATCTGCGCCGAGACGCAGGTGCCCACCATGCCCTTCCTGTTCCGCTCGGTCGACCACCTGCACAAGGTGCTCGACGGCCCGATCGGCGAGGAGATCCTCAAGTCCTGCGAGAAGCAGGGCTTTGTCGGCCTGGCCTACTACGACAGCGGCGCGCGCTCGATGTTCACCGCCAAGAAGCCGGTGCGCAGCTTCGCCGACATGAAAGGCCTGAAGGTGCGCGTGCAGCAGTCGGACCTGTGGGTCTCGATGCTCGAGGCGATGGGTGCCAACGCCACGCCGATGCCCATGGGCGAGGTCTACACCGGCCTGAAGACCGGCCTGATCGACGCCGCCGAGAACAACTACCCCACCTACGAGAGCGCGCGCGCCTTCGAGGTGGCCAAGTACTACAGCAAGACCGAGCACTCGATGGCGCCCGAGATGCTGCTGTTCTCCAAGCGTGTGTGGGACAAGCTCTCGGCCGAGGAGCAGGGCTGGATCCGCCAGGCCGCCAAGGAGTCGGTGCCCTACATGCGCAAGCAGTGGGAAGAGCGCGAAGTGAAGTCGCTGGCCACCGTGAAGGCCGGCGGCGCCGAGATCATCGAGGTCGACAAGGCCCCGTTCCAGGCCGCGATGAAGCCGGTGTACGACAAGTTCATCACCGACGCGAAGCTCAAGGACCTGGTGAAGCGCGTGCAGGACACGAAGTAACCCGCCTCGCGGCATCGGCCTGTTGATCGGCTCCTCCCCACTGGGGGAAGGCCGGGATGGGGGCACCGCGGCGCCCGACGGAGGCGCCGCCTGCCCCCTCCCCTGCCCTCCCCCAGAGGGGAGGGAGAAGAAGGAAGACCTCATGTACACCAAACTCTGCCGCACGCTCGCGCGTGCCTGCATGTGGCTGGGCATCCTCGGACTCGTCGCGGTGATCTGCGCGGTGAGCTGGCAGGTGTTCGGCCGCTACGTGCTCAACAACACACCGACCTGGGCCGAGAGCCTGGCGCTGCTGCTGGTGCTCTACGTCACCATGCTCGGCGTGGCCGTGGGCGTGCGCGACGCCGGCCACATCGGCCTCGAATCCTTCCTCGTGCTCGCGCCCGACTGGCTGCGGCTGAAGATGGAATACCTGATCCACGTGCTGATCCTGATCTTCGGCGCCGCCATGGCCTGGAACTGCGCCGAGCTGGCCGCCTCGGTCTGGGACTACCGGCTGCCCACGCTGTGGATCTCCGAAGGCTGGAAGTACGTTCCCGCCACCGTCTCGGGCGTGCTGATCGTCCTGTTTTCCATCGAACACCTCATCGCGCTCGCACAGGGCCGCGAAGTCGAACCCGCCTGGGGATAAGCCGCCATCATGACGATCCCGCTCCTCATCCTCTGCCTCTCGTTCACGCTGTTCCTGCTGCTCGGCGTGCCGGTGGCGTTCTCCATCGGCCTGTCCGCGCTCGCCACCCTGCTCTACGAAGGCCTGCCGCTGGCGGTCGGCTTCCAGCAGATGACCTCGGGCATGGGCATCTTCTCGTTCCTCGCGATCCCGTTCTTCATCTTCGCGGGCGAGCTCATGCTGTACGGCGGCATCGCCGATCGCATCGTCAACTTCGCGCGCGCGCTGGTGGGCCACGTGCGCGGCGGCCTCGGCATGTCGAACGTGGTGGCCTGCACGCTGTTCGGCGGCGTCTCGGGCTCGCCGGTGGCCGACGTCTCGGCCATGGGCGCCGTGATGATCCCGATGATGAAGAAGGAGGGCTACCACGCCGACTACGCGGTCAACGTGACGACCCACGCGGCCCTGGTCGGCGCGCTGATGCCCACCAGCCACAACCTGATCATCTATTCGCTCGCCGCGGGCGGCAAGGTGTCGATCGCGGCGCTGATCCTCGCGGCGCTGCTGCCGGCGGCGGTGCTCACCATCAGCAACCTCGCGGCCGCCTACCTGGTGGCGGTGAAGCGCGGCTACCCCGCGGGCACCTTCCCGGGCTGGGACATCGTCTGGCGCTCGCTCGCCGCGGCGCTGCCGGGCCTGTTCATCGTGGTGCTGATCCTCGGCGGCATTCTCTCGGGCGTGTTCACCGCCACCGAGTCGGCGGCCGTGGCGGTGCTCTACGCGCTGGCGCTCACGATCTTCGTCTACCGCACGCTGAAGTGGGAGCACTTCATCAAGGCCGCCTCGAAGGCGGTGCGCACCACCGGCGTGATCCTGCTGCTGATCGGCATCTCGAGCACCTTCGGCTACCTGATCAGCCTCTACGGCGTGGCCGAGCTCACGGGCCAGATGCTGTCGCAGGTCACGACCACGCCATGGATGATCTTCCTGCTGATCAACATCATCCTGTTCGTGCTCGGCACCTTCCTCGACATGGCGGCCACCATCCTGCTGTGCACGCCGATCTTCCTGCCGATCGCGCAGCACTACGGCATGAGCTCGGTGCAGTTCGGCGTGGTGATGCTGATCAACTGCGCGCTCGGCCTCAACACCCCGCCCGTGGGAACCACCCAGTTCGTGGGTTGCGCGATCGGCGGCGTGTCGGTGGGCCAGGTGATGCGGACCATCTGGCCGTTCTACGGCGCGCTGATCTTCGCGCTCGGCGTCGTGACCTTCGTGCCGGCCTTCTCGACCTGGCTGCCCAGCCTGTTCATGGTCGTGCGCTGATGACCGAGCCCGTGCGCCCTCCCCTGTACATCCGCATCCATCCGGCGGACAACGTCGCCATCGTCGCCAACGACGGCGGCCTGAAGGCCGGCGCGGTGTTCGCCGACGGCCTCGCGCTGGTGGACAACGTGCCGCAGGGCCACAAGGTGGCGCTGGTCGATCTCGCCGAAGGCGAGGCGATCCGGCGCTACGACGTGGTGATCGGCTATGCGCAGAAGGCGCTGCCGCGCGGCAGCTGGGTGCACGAGCGCGTGATGCGCATGCCGACCGCGCCCGAGCTCGACGGCCTGCCGATCGCCACCGTCAAGCCGCCGCCGATGGCGCCGCTCGAGGGCTTCAGCTTCGAGGGCTACCGCAACGCCGACGGCTCGGTGGGCACGCGCAACATCCTCGCGATCACGCAGACGGTGCAGTGCGTGGCCGGCGTCACCGAGTTCGCGCTGCAGCGCATCAAGCGCGAGCTGCTGCCGAAGTATCCGAACGTCGACGACGTGGTCGCGCTCGCGCACGGTTATGGCTGCGGCGTGGCGATCGACGCCCCCGACGCGATCGTGCCGATCCGCACCTTGCGCAACATCAGCCTCAATCCGAACTTCGGCGGCGAGGTGATGGTGGTGAGCCTGGGCTGCGAGAAGCTGCAGCCCGAGCGCCTGCTGCCGCCCGGCAGCATCCCGATCGCCGACGGGCGCGATGCCGACCTCGACGTGGTCTGCCTGCAGGACGACGAACACGTGGGCTTCATGTCGATGATCGATTCGGTCATGCGGCAGGCCGAGCAGCACCTCGCGCGGCTGAACGCGCGCCGGCGCGAGACCGTGCCCGCGAGCGAGCTCGTGGTGGGCGTGCAGTGCGGCGGCAGCGACGCCTTCTCGGGCGTCACCGCCAACCCGGCCGTGGGCTTCTGCACCGACCTGCTGGTGCGCGCGGGCGCCACCGTGATGTTCTCGGAGACCACCGAGGTGCGCGACGGCATCGACCAGCTCACCGCGCGCGCCAGCACGCCCGAAGTGGCCGAGGCCATGATCCGCGAGATGGCCTGGTACGACGACTACCTGCAGAAGGGCCGCGTCGACCGCAGCGCCAACACCACGCCCGGCAACAAGAAGGGCGGCCTGTCGAACATCGTCGAGAAGGCGATGGGCTCGATCGTGAAGTCGGGCTCGGCGCCGATCTCGGGCGTGCTCGCGCCCGGCGAGAAGGCCACGCACAAGGGCCTGATCTACACCGCCACGCCGGCCAGCGACTTCATCTGCGGCACCTTGCAGCTCGCGGCCGGCATCAACCTGCACGTGTTCACCACCGGCCGCGGCACGCCCTACGGGCTGGCCGAGGTGCCCGTCATCAAGGTCGCCACGCGCAGCGACCTCGCGCGCCGCTGGCACGACCTGATGGACGTGAACGCGGGCCGCATCGCCGATGGCGACGCCACGATCGAGGAGGTGGGCTGGGAGCTGTTCCGCCTGATGCTCGACGTCGCCAGCGGCCGGAAGAAGACCTGGGCCGAGCACTGGCAGCTGCACAACGCGCTGGTGCTCTTCAACCCGGCTCCCGTGACCTGAAAAAAAAAGAGGCAGGCGCGGGCATTCCGGACGACCCGGCAAAGGGAGCCGGGCGTCCTTCTTTCAACCGAGAGAGGAGACCGAGGATGCAAAGAACCCGTTTGGTGGCGAGCATGATCGCAGGCGCCGCCCTGCTGGCCGCGTGTGGCGGCGGCGGTGGTGGCGCTTCGTTCGTGCCGCTGCCGCCGGCGGCGAACAGCCCGCCGCCCGAGGCCCCCGAGACACCGGTGCCGCCCGAAGTGCAGGCGGCGCAGCCGAAGCTGTCGAACACGCCGATGGACGAGATCGTGGGCAGCCATCTGCTGCCGACGCTCGACCGGCTGTTCGAGCAGGTGCGCGCGCAAGGCGAGAACACCAAGATACTCGACGTGGAGGTGTTCAAGGGCGGCGACAAGTTCCTGCCCGGCAAGGTGGCGATCGGCTTCTCGTACCTGTTGCTCAACACGCCCGCCAGCGATCCCAAGTACGCGTCGTACCTCGACGGCTACCGCGAGATCGCCGACACCACGGTCGACATGACCAACGACAGCTGGGGCATCTACTACTACATGTCGGCGCTGTGGAAGCTCAAGAAGGCCGGCCTGCTCGATGGCGCCAAGCCGGCCATCGGTGCGGCGACGCTCGCCAAGCTCAAGACCCAGCTCAACTGGACCGCCTTCGTACGCCCCGCCGACTACTCGCTGATCGATCTGCCGACCAACTACTACGGCGTCGCCTTCAGCATCGCGCGCCTGCGCCACCTCATGGGCTGGGAAGGCCCCGAGGCCAGCGAGGCGCTGCTGCAGAAGATGATCAACCACTACAAGACCTTCTCGGCCTTCGGCTTCTCCGACGAGACCGACGGCAGCGGCCGCTTCGACCGCTACAGCGTGCTGCTGATCGGCGAGATCATGCAGCGGCTGATCGAGACCGGCATGACGGTGTCGGCCGAGGACGAGGCCTCGCTCAAGGGCTGGCTGCGCCAGTCGGTGGACCTGATCAAGGTGCGGCTGAACCCGGCCGGCAACGGCGTGGACTACGGCCGCAGCCTCGCGGGCTATGCCGACACGGCCTTCGCCGAGGTGCTGTCGGCGGCCGAGCACATGAACGTGCTGAACGAGGAGGAGAAGCAGATCGCCTATGCCTTCGCCACCCGCGTCACGGCCAAGTACGTGGAGTTCTGGTACGACGCCGAGCTCGGCTCGCTCAACATGTGGCAGAAGGGCCGGCGCGTCGACAGCTACCGCGGCATCGACCGCGTGCTCGGCGAGAACCTGAGCCTGTCGCACCAGCTGATCTACACCAACAACCTCTGGAAGTCGGCCGGCTACGCGCAGAAGGCGCCGGTGTCGACGCAGACCTTCCTGGCCTACCTCGACAAGCAGCCGCGCGCCACGCTCACGAAGTTCGCGGGCTTCGACGGCGGTGCCTCGACCTACGACCGCGGCCTGGTGACCTACCGCGACGGCCTGCGCGTGATCAGCCTGCCGGTGGTGAACGGCGCGAAGACCTACCACTACACCAACCCCTACTTCGCGATCCCCCACTCCTACAACATGCTCTCGGGCGTGGCCGACACCCAGTGGCCGCAGCTGCAGCCGCGCTTCACCGTGGCGACCGGTTCGCAGCCGCTGATCCCCGCGGCCTACCAGAAGAACCTGAAGATCGCCGAGGCCGGCCAGGTGCTGACCGTGAGCTACGACCAGGATGCGATGGACCGCGCCACCTCGGGCAACGACCCGATCAAGGACACGCGCATCACCTCGCGCACGCGCTACACCTTCGAGCCCGGCCGGATCACGCGCGTCGACACCTACACGCCCGCGGCCGCGCTCGACATCGCGAAGCTCGAGCTCGAGTTCGGCAGCTATTCCGACGGCGCCAGCGCGCTCGGCGGCAATCGCTTCGCGTTCGCGAACGGCGACGTGCAGGGCTTCGAAGTCGAGGGCCTGCAGGACTGCGCCGCGGTCGATGTGCGCGAGAACGTGGACTACAACACGCCGACCGGCGCGCTGAAGACCAGCATCCGCTGCAGCACGCCGGCCTTCAGCCTGGCCGCGCCGCTCACGATCAAGTGGGTGCTCAAGTACCGCTCGCCGAGCGTGGCGGGCATCGCACCCGAAGTGACCCACCGCCCGGCCGCCGCGAGACGGCCGGGCTTTTTTTCTCCAACGACGACAAGCCCCATGGAAGACCTCAGAAACAAGACCGCCCTCGTGACCGGCGCCAGCACCGGCATCGGTGCCGCGGTGGCCATCGCCTTCGCCGCGCGCGGCATGCGCGTGGCGGTGCACTACAACAGCTCGGCCGACGCCGCGAACCAGGTGGTCGAGACCATCCGCGCCGCCGGCGGCAGCGCCTTCGCGGTCAAGGCCGACGTGCGCGACACGGCCGCGATCCGCGACTGCGTGCGGCGCACCGCCAGCGAGTTCGGCCGCATCGACGTGCTGGTGAACAACGCCGGCAGCCTGGTCAAGCGGGTGCCGATCGCCGAGTTCGACGACGCGCTGTTCGACGAGGTGCTGCATGTCAACGCGCGCTCGGTGCTCGCGTTCTGCCGCGAGACGGTGCCGCTGATGCGCCAGCAGGGCAGCGGCAACATCATCAACGTGACCTCGGTCGCGGCACGCACCGGCGGCGGCCCCGCCGCCTACCTCTACGCGGGCGCCAAGGGCTTCGTGAGCACGGCCACCCACGGGCTGGCCAAGGAACTGGTGGGCGACCGCATCCGCGTCAACGCGGTGGCGCCGGGCGTGATCCAGACGCCGTTCCAGGACCGCTTCTCCACGCCCGCGATGCTCGAGAACTTCAAGGCCGGCATCCCGATGGGCCGCCTCGGAGAGCCCGAGGAGTGCGTGGGCGCCTTTCTCTTCCTCGCTTCGGAGCAGCTCTCGGGCTATGTCACGGGGCAGGTCATCGAGGTGAATGGCGGGCAGTACATGCCCTGAGTTTTTGAGACGACAACCACTGGAGACAACATGAAAAGAAGCGACTTCCTCCGCGGCCTCGCCGCCCTCTCGGCGACGGCAGCGCTCTCGCTGGGCCTGGCCGCCACGGCCTCGGCGCAGGCCAGCGACTATCCGAACCGCACCATCGAGCTGCTGGTGCCTGACCAGCCCGGCGGCGGCACCGACGGCCTGGCGCGCGCCTTCGCGGACGCGAGCCGCAAGCACATCTCGCAGCCGATCGTGATCGTCAACCGCCCCGGCGCGGGCGGCGCCATCGGCTGGACCGAGGTGATCAATTCCAGGCCCGACGGCTACAAGCTCGCGGTGCTCACGGTCGAGCTGCTCACGCTGCCGCACCTGGGTCTTGCGAAGTTCAACTACGACGACTTCCAGCCGATCGCGCAGCTCAATGCCGACCCAGCCGCGATCACGGTGAAGGCCGACTCGCCGTGGAACACGATCGAGGACTTCCTCGCCGCCGCGAAGAAGGACCCGGGCAAGGTGAACGTCGGCAACTCGGGCAACGGCTCGATCTGGCACCTGGCCGCGGCCGCGCTCGAGGACAAGACCGGCACCAAGTTCGGCCACATCCCGTTCCAGGGCGCGGCGCCCGCGGTGCTCGCGCTGCTCGGCGGCCACATCGACGCCGTGGCCGTGAGCCCGGCCGAGGTCACGACCCATGTGCAGGGCGGCAAGCTCAAGGTGCTGATGGTGATGGCCGACCAGCGCGTGAAGGGCTTCGAGAAGGTGCCGACCGCGAAGGAGCGCGGCATCGACCTCACGATCGGCACCTGGCGCGGTCTGGGCGCGCCGAAGAACACGCCGCCCGAGGTGATGGCGCGGCTGCGCGAGATCACGGCCAAGACCGCGGCCGAGCCGCTGATGCACGAGGTGATGGACAAGCAGAACCTCGGCTACGTCTACACCGACGGCGCGGCCTTCAAGGAGACGCTGGCCAAGGACAACGCCTATTTCAAGGCGTTGATCACCAAGCTCAACATCAAGCCATGAGCTTCGCGACGCATTGCGCGCGGTTCATCGCCGCGGCAGCGCTGCTGTCGGCGGCCGCGTGGCAGGCCCAGGCCGCGACCTGGGTCTACGTGGCGAACGCCGACAGTCAGGAGATCTCGGTGCTCGCGCTCGACCGCGACAAGGGCACGCTGGCGCCGGTGCAGACGCTCGCCGTCGGCGGCACGGTGATGCCGATGGCGGTGAGCCACGACAAGCGCCTGCTCTACGCTGCCTTGCGCTCGCAGCCGTTCCGCGTGGCCACGCTGGCGATCGACGCCGCCACCGGCCGGCTGCAGAAGCTCGGCGAGGCGCCGCTGGCCGACAGCATGGCCAACATCGACCTCGACGCCAGCGGCCGCTGGCTGTTCGCGGCCTCCTACCAGGGCGGCAAGATCTCGGTCAACGCGATCGGCAAGGACGGCACGGTGGGCGCGATCCAGCAGCTGGTGCAGACGGCGCCGAACGCGCACGCGATCCATGCCGACGCCAACAACCGCTTCGTGCTCGCGACCAGCCTGGGCGGCGACAACCTCTCGGTCTGGCGCTTCGATGCCGAAAAGGGCCTGCTCTCGCCGAACGATCCGCCGCTCACGCGCACGGCGGCGCAGGCCGGGCCGCGCCACTTCGTCTGGGACAAGGCGCAGCGTCACCTGTACCTGCTCGACGAGCTCGACGCGGCACTGCACGTGTACGCCTGGGATGCCGAGCGCGGCACGCTGAAGCTCGAGCAGAGCACGACCACGCTGCCCGCGGGCTTCGCGGGCAAGCCCTGGGCCGCCGACCTGCACCTCACGCCCGACGGCCGCCACCTCTACGCCTCGGAGCGCACCTCGAGCACGCTGTCGGCGTTCCGGGTCGACGCGGCGAGCGGCCGGCTGCAGCCGCTGGGCCAGACGCCGACCGAGAAGACGCCGCGCGGCTTCGCGATCGACTCGAGCGGACGCTACCTGATCGCGGCCGGACAGGAATCGCACGGCCTGACCCTGCACACCATCGATCCCGCGACCGGCGCGCTCGGCACCGCGCAACGGCTCGCGGTGGGCAAGAACCCGAACTGGATCGAGATCGTCGATCTGCCCTGAACCCTTTCGCCACAACCATAAGGAGACATCGCCATGCAACGCCGCACGCTGATCCGCAGCGCCTTCGCCACCCCGCTGCTCGCCGCCCTGCCCCACGCCTTCGCCCAGGGCAACTGGCCGACGGGCAAGGCCATCACCTACCTCGTGCCCTTCCCGGCCGGCGGCACTACCGACGTGCTGGGCCGGCTGATCGGCCAGAAGCTCGGCCCGGTGCTCAACACCAGCGTCATCATCGACAACAAGGGCGGCGCCGGCGGCAGCGTCGGCTCGGAGATCGGCGCGCGCGCCGCGCCCGACGGCTACACGCTGGTGGGCGGCACCATCAGCTCGCACGCGATCAACGTGAGCCTCTATCCGAAGCTCGGCTACGACCCGCAGAAGTCCTTCGCGCCGGTCACGCTGATCGGCACCAACCCGGTGGTGCTGGTGGTGAACCAGGCGAGTCCGCACAAGACGCTCAAGGACGTGCTCGAAGCGAGCAAGGCCAAGGCCGGCGGGCTCTCGTCGGCCTCGGCCGGCACCGGCACCTCGCAGCACCTGGCGCTGGAACTGCTGGCCTACAAGTCGGGCGTGAAGTTCACGCACATCCCCTACAAGGGCAGCGGCCCGGCGATCCAGGACGTGATCGGCGGCCAGGTCGACATGATGTTCGACACCACGGTGGTGGCCGGCCCGCACATCCAGAGCGGCAAGCTGCGCGCGATCGCCGTCACCTCGGCGAAGCGACTGGCCTCGATGCCCGACGTGCCGACGGTGGCCGAGTCGGGCATCGCGGGGCTGCAGGACTTCGAGGTGGTGTCGTGGCAGGCGATCTTCGTGCCCGCGGGCACGCCCGCGCCGGTGGTGCAGCGGCTGCACACGGAGATCCGCACCATCCTCGCGACCCCGGAGATGCAGGACAAGCTCAAGGGCTTCGGCATGGAGCCCACCGACCTCGGCACGGCGCAGATCGCGGCCTTCCAGAAGGCCGAGGTCGAGAAATGGGCGCAGGTGATCAAGGCGGCGGGGATCAAGCCCGACTAGCAGGCAGAAAAACGGCCTTCGGCGGCGCGGCCGCCGAATTCCGCGCAATTCGCTCCCCGCGAAATCCCGAGGGAAGTTTCCTACGCCCCGGGCCGGGGCCCGCTTTATAGAATGCCCCTCCCATCCAAGAACCAGAAGCTCCGCACGTGTCTGATCGCTCCGCTGTCCTGCCCCAATACCTGTTCCCCAAGCAGGCACTGACCAATTTCGCCGGCTGGGTCGCGGGCAAGGAGCGGGGAGCGGTCACCACCTGGATCATCCGGCGCTTCGTCGACAAATACGGCGTCGACATGAACGAGGCGCTCGAACCCGATATCGCGCACTACAAGAGCTTCAACCAGTTCTTCACGCGCGAGCTCAAGCCCGGCGTGCGCCCGCTCGCCGACGCCGACCTGATCTGTCCCGTCGATGGTGCGATTAGCCAGTTCGGTGCGATCGAGGGCGACCAGATCTTCCAGGCCAAGGGCCACAACTACAGCACCACGGCGCTCGTGGGCGGCGACGCGGCGCTCGCGTCGCAGTTCGCGCACGGCAGCTTCGCCACGCTGTACCTGAGTCCGCGCGACTACCACCGCATCCACATGCCCTGCGACGGGCGGCTGCTGCGCATGATCCACGTGCCGGGCGAGCTGTTCTCGGTCAACCCGACCACCGCGCGCGGCGTGCCGGGCCTGTTCGCGCGCAACGAGCGTGTGGTCTGCGTCTTCGAATCGGCCCACGGCCCCTTCGTGCTGGTGCTGGTCGGCGCCACCATCGTCGGCAGCATGGCGACCGTGTGGCACGGCGTGGTCAACCCGCCGCGCGGCGGCGAGTTGCGCGAATGGCGCTACGACGACCGTCGGATCGAACTGCGCAAGGGCGAGGAGATGGGCCGTTTCTTGCTCGGCTCGACCGTCGTCATGCTGTTCCCCGCGCCCGCGGTGGCGTTCAATTCCGAATGGGCGCCCACGCGCGCCATCCGGCTGGGCGAAGCCATGGCGAATTTTTCGAAGATGTGACGCTTTGTCTCTGGAGCCGCATGCAGCGTACGCCCACAGCTATAAAACTAGTAGCATCGTAATCATTTGAGCTATAGTCCCCGGCCGGAGCGAAGGCCGGACAGCGGTCCGCCAACCATCAAAAAAGAGCGAGGCCGAGGCACTGCCCACCAGCCGGCCTCCCGCGCAGCACAGATCGCAGAGGAGATGATGACGATGAGTTCCAAGGAAAACGCAGCCATCAGCCAGTTGCTCGCGCTGCTCGAGGCCCGCTATGCGCTGCGTGTGCTCTGGGCCCTGCGCGACGGCCATGCCCAGACCTTCCGGCTGCTGCAGGACAGCGTCGGCGGCATCACTCCCAACACCCTCAACACCCGGATCAAGGAACTGCGCGAAGCCGGCGTGGTGAGCCACGGCGGCGACGGCTACAGCCTCACGCTCAGCGGCCAGGACCTGCTCAAGCGGCTGTCCGACCTGCAGGCCTTCGCGAGCAAGTGGCAGCTCGGCCAGGCCAAGAAGGCGGCGGCGCAACCGGCCGCCGCGCTGCCCGCGGCCGCGGCGCCGCCGGCCGCGCCCGCGCCCGCGCCGCAACCGAGCTCGCCGCCGCTGCCTTCGCCCGCCTCGCCGCCGCCCTCTCCGCCCTCCTCGCCGACCCCGCCGCCAAGCGCGGACTGAACCCCGCGGCGCCCCGTCCGGCAAGCGCCGTCCTCCGGCCTCGGTAAACTCCGCGCCTTCGATCCCCGGATCGATGCCCTTCTTTCATCTCGCGAACATACCGACGCAAGGAGCGTTCACCATGCCCACCACTCCCTCCGGCCTGCAATACGAAGACACCGTCGTCGGCGACGGCGCGGAAGCCAAGCCCGGCCACCACGTGCACGTGCACTACACCGGCTGGCTCTACAACGACGGCGTGCAGGGCGCCAAGTTCGACTCGAGCCGCGACCGCAACGACCCGTTCGCGTTCTCGCTCGGCGCCGGCCAGGTCATCAAGGGCTGGGACGAAGGCGTCGCCGGCATGAAGATCGGCGGCCAGCGCACGCTGATCATTCCGGCCTCGCTGGGCTACGGTGCCCGCGGCGCCGGCGGCGTGATCCCGCCGAACGCCACGCTGAAGTTCGACGTCGAGCTGCTCGACACGCACTGATCGAGCGCGGGCCCTGGCTCGAAGGCCCTGCGAAGGGCCTTTTTCATCGCCGGGCCGCCCCCAAGATGAAAACGCCCCCTTGGGGGGCAGCGACCCCACGCAGTGAGGGAGCTCGGGGGCCATCTTTCATGCCCATGCGGCCCTTTTGGCCGCATTTTTTCGCTTGAAAAGCCTTCGGAGGGCCCCAACTGGCCCGCAATCGTTTGTTTCCAGCCCATCGATCAATCCGCTTCAAAGATGTCCGATCCGCAACAATCCGCCCCGAATTCGCAAACCCTGCAAGGCGAACCCAGCCCTGAAGAGCTGGAGGCCGCGCAAGCCGCCAACGAGGCGGACGCACTGGCCGCGGCCCAGGGCGAGCTCGCCGCCCTGCAAGCCAAGAATGCCGAACTGGCCGACCAGTACCTGCGTGCGCAGGCCGACGTGCAGAACGCCCGCCGCCGCGCCGACGACGAAATTTCCAAGGCCCGCAAGTTCGCGGTCGAAGCCTTTGCCGAAAGCCTGCTGCCGGTGACCGACAGCCTCGAGGCCGGTCTCGCCATCAAGGACGCCACCCCCGAGCAGATCCGCGAAGGCGCCGAAGCCACCTTGCGCCAGCTCAAGAGCGCGCTCGAGCGCAACAAGGTGATCGAGATCGCGCCGGCCCCCGGCAGCAAGTTCGATCCGCACCAGCACCCAGGCGATCTCGGTGGTGCCCGCCGACCAGGAACCGAACACCGTGGTGGGCGTGCTTCAGAAGGGCTACACCATCGCCGAGCGCGTGCTGCGCCCCGCGCTGGTCACCGTCAGCGCCCCGAAGTAAGCCGCTGCGTCCCTCCCCTCTCGTCCACACGAATTCCACAGGAAAACCCCGTTTCTTCCCTTGAATAGACCCGGGTTATCCACAAGTTCATAACAACATATTTTTCAGGTTTCAGGAGTACAGAACATGGCAAAGATCATCGGCATCGATCTCGGCACCACCAACTCGTGCGTGTCGATCATGGAAGGCAACACCACGCGCGTGATCGAGAACTCGGAAGGCGCGCGCACCACGCCTTCGATCGTCGCGTACCAGGAAGACGGTGAAGTGCTGGTCGGTGCCTCGGCCAAGCGCCAGGCCGTCACCAACCCCAAGAACACGCTGTACGCGATCAAGCGCCTGATCGGCCGCAAGTTCGAGGAGAAGGAAGTCCAGAAGGACATCGACCTGATGCCCTACACCATCGCCAAGGCCGACAACGGCGACGCATGGGTGGAAGTGCGCGGCAAGAAGATGGCGCCGCAGCAGGTCAGCGCCGACATCCTGCGCAAGATGAAGAAGACCGCCGAAGACTACCTCGGCGAAGCCGTGACCGAAGCCGTGATCACGGTGCCGGCCTACTTCAACGACGCCCAGCGCCAGGCCACCAAGGACGCCGGCCGCATCGCGGGCCTCGACGTCAAGCGCATCATCAACGAGCCCACCGCCGCGGCGCTGGCCTTCGGCCTCGACAAGCAGGACAAGGGCGACCGCAAGATCGCCGTGTACGACCTCGGCGGCGGCACCTTCGACGTCTCGATCATCGAGATCGCCGACGTCGATGGCGAGAAGCAGTTCGAAGTGCTGTCGACCAACGGCGACACCTTCCTCGGCGGCGAGGACTTCGACCAGCGCATCATCGACTACATCATCGGCGAGTTCAAAAAGGAACAGGGCGTCGACCTCAGCAAGGACGTGCTCGCGCTGCAGCGCCTGAAGGAAGCGGCCGAGAAGGCCAAGATCGAGCTGTCGAACAGCGCCCAGACCGACGTCAACCTGCCCTACATCACGGCCGACGCCACCGGTCCGAAGCACCTGAACATCAAGCTCACGCGCGCCAAGCTCGAGAGCCTGGTCGACGAGCTGATCGAACGCACCATCGCGCCCTGCCGCCTGGCCATCAAGGACGCCGGCATCAGCGTGAGCGACATCAACGACGTGATCCTGGTCGGCGGCATGACCCGCATGCCCAAGGTGCAGGAGAAGGTGAAGGCCTTCTTCGGCAAGGACCCGCGCAAGGACGTGAACCCCGACGAGGCCGTGGCCGTCGGCGCCGCCATCCAGGGCCAGGTGCTCTCGGGCGACCGCAAGGACGTGCTGCTGCTCGACGTGACCCCGCTGTCGCTGGGCATCGAGACCATGGGTGGCGTGATGACCAAGATGATCACGAAGAACACCACGATCCCGACCAAGTTCGCGCAGACCTTCTCGACCGCGGAAGACAACCAGCCGGCCGTGACGATCAAGGTGTTCCAGGGCGAACGCGAACTGGCCGCGGGCAACAAGCTGCTCGGCGAGTTCAACCTCGAGGGCATCCCGCCGGCTTCGCGCGGCACGCCGCAGATCGAGGTGAGCTTCGACATCGACGCCAACGGCATCCTGCACGTCGGCGCCAAGGACAAGGGTACCGGCAAGGAAAACAAGATCACCATCAAGGCGAACTCGGGCCTGTCGGAGGACGAGATCCAGAACATGGTGAAGGACGCCGAGCTCAACGCGGCCGAGGACAAGAAGAAGGTCGAGCTGGTGCAGGCCCGCAACCAGGGCGAGGCCATGGTCCACAGCGTGCGCAGTCGCTGGGCGAGCACGGCGACAGCCTCGATGCCGGCGAGAAGGAAAAGATCGAGACTGCGATCAAGGAACTCGAGGACGTGGTCAAGGGCGAGGACAAGGCCGCGATCGAAGAGAAGACCAACACGCTGATGACCGCGAGCCAGAAGCTCGGCGAGAAGATGTACGCCGACGCGCAGGCCGCGGCCGGTGCCGCCGCCGGCCCGGGTGCCTCGGCTGGCGCGGAAGCTGCGAGCAGCGCCCCGGCCGACGACAACGTGGTCGACGCCGAGGTCAAGGAAGTCAAGAAGAAGGACTGATCGTCCGCTCGGTCGAACGGGGCTGGAACACCTGGAAGGGTGCTCCAGCCTTTCTCGCTTCGATCGATCCCCGTTCCCGAAGAGACCTGAAGACCGCCCCGCCGCCCGACCGAACCTGCCATGGCCACCAAACGCGACTACTACGAAAACCCTCGGCGTTCCCAAGAACGCGAGCGACGACGAAATCAAGAAGGCTTATCGCAAGCTCGCGATGAAGCACCACCCGGACCGCAACCACGGCGACACCAGCAAGGACGCCGAGGACAAGTTCAAGGAGGTGAAGGAAGCCTATGAAATGCTGTCGGACGGCCAGAAGCGCGCGGCCTACGACCAGTACGGCCACGCCGGCGTCGATCCCAACATGCGCGGCGGCCCCGGCGCGGAAGGCTTCGGCGGCTTCGCGGAAGCCTTCGGCGACATCTTCGGCGACGTGTTCGGCGGCGGTGGCCGCGGCCGTGCCGGCGGTGGCCGCCAGGTGTTCCGCGGCAGCGACCTGAGCTACGCGATGGAGATCACGCTCGAGGAAGCGGCCGAGGGCAAGGAAGCCCAGATCCGCATCCCGAGCTGGGACGACTGCGGCACCTGCAAGGGCACGGGCGCCAAGCCGGGCACCAAGCCGATCACCTGCACCACCTGCCACGGCGCGGGCGCGGTGCAGATGCGCCAGGGCTTCTTCAGCGTGCAGCAGACCTGCCCGACCTGCCACGGCAGCGGCAAGATCATTCCCGAGCCCTGCGCGACCTGCCACGGCCAGGGCAAGATCAAGAACAACAAGACGCTGGAAGTGAAGATCCCGGCCGGCATCGACGACGGCATGCGCATCCGCAGCACCGGCAACGGCGAACCCGGCACCAATGGCGGGCCACCCGGCGACCTCTACATCGAGATCCGGCTCAAGAAGCACGAACTGTTCGAGCGCGACGGCGACGACCTGCACTGCGTGGTGCCGGTCAGCGTCACCACCGCTGCGCTCGGCGGCGAGATCAACGTGCCCACGCTCAAGGGCAACGCGGCCATCGACATTCCCGACGGCACGCAGAGCGGCAAGCAGTTCCGCCTGCGCGGCAAGGGCATCAAGGGCGTGCGCTCGAGCTACCCGGGCGACCTCTACTGCCACGTGCGCGTCGAGACGCCGGTGAAGCTCACCGAGCACCAGCGCAAGCTGCTGAAGGAACTCGACGAGTCGCTCAAGAAGGGTGGCGAGAAGCACAGCCCCACCGACAAGGGCTGGTTCGACAAGGCCAAGGAATTCTTCAGCTGAGGACGAAAACGCACGGCCCTGCCGTGCTGAACCGTGGCGCACGAGGGGTGCGCCACGGCCTCGAGGCCCCTGCGGCCTTTTGTTTGCGTCCACGCACGCGAACGGTGCCCCTCGAACGCCTTCGGTGCCACGCACCACAACGGCGCGTTCTCCCGCTTCCCTCCGACTCGCAACTGGCGCGCTTTCCCACGCCGCGGCGCGCGCGCCGCTCATCAAAAGATGGCGCGTAGATTGCTTTTAGATATTTTTTGAATGAGCAATAAACCCAAACGGGAGCTGCCGCGTTATTGAAGGACAGCGTTGTTTTTTTGAGTCAGTGGGCTCAATAGGAGGTGCTTGCCGTTAAAACACGCAAAGGACGCATATGTCGATTGCCATAGGTATTTTCACTGGCAGACTGGTTTACCCGAACCGGTTTGCGGAACCTGGGAATTTAGCTGGAATTCGCAAACTCGTGCACGAATTTTTTGTTGAACTTTACTCGTGACTGTGGTTCTGAATTAACAACTATTTCCTGGGTGCACTCTTTGCTTTATGCTGATTGTGCAGATTGTGTTTAAGGGAGTTTTCCAAGGCATGCAGCCCTGGGCGGCCACACCTTTTCAAAAGATGCGACGCTTTCGGACTGCAGGATTTCGGGCTTTAAATGCCCGCTGACTTGACGGAGGCGTGACCATGGATGTGATCAGCAACTTTGCAGCGCGTTACGAGCGCACTCGCGAAGAAGTCCTTTCGCTGCAGGAATACCTGGAACTCTGCAAACGAGACCCGATGGCCTACGCCACCGCGTCCGAGCGCATGCTCAAGGCCATCGGCGACCCCGAACTGGTCGACACCCGCAACGACTCCCGCCTCTCGCGCATCTTCGCCAACAAGGTCATCAAGATCTATCCGGCGTTCAAGGAGTTCTATCGGGATGGAGGAGGCCATCGAGCAGGTGGTGTCCTATTTCCGCCACGCCGCGCAGGGCCTGGAGGAAAAGAAGCAGATCCTCTACCTGCTGGGCCCGGTCGGCGGCGGCAAGAGCTCGATCGCCGAGCGCCTCAAGCAGCTCATGGAGCACGTGCCCTTCTACTCGATCCAGGGCTCGCCGGTGAACGAATCGCCGCTCGGCCTGTTCGACGCGGCCGAGGACGGCGAGATCCTCGAGAAGGAATACAACATCCCGCGCCGCTACCTGCAGCGCATCCTGTCGCCCTGGGCCGTCAAGCGGCTCGAGGAGTACGGCGGCGACATCCGCCAGTTCAAGATCGTCAAGCGCTACCCCTCGGTGCTGCGCCAGATCGCGGTGGCCAAGACCGAGCCCGGCGACGAGAACAACCAGGACATCTCCTCGCTGGTCGGCAAGGTCGACATCCGCAAGCTCGAGACCTATGCCCAGGACGACCCGGACGCCTACGCCTACTCGGGCGGGCTGTGCCTCGCGAACCAGGGCCTGCTCGAGTTCGTGGAAATGTTCAAGGCGCCGATCAAGGTGCTGCATCCGCTGCTGACCGCCACGCAGGAAAGCAACTTCAAGGGCACCGAGGGCTTCGGCGCGATCCCCTTCGACGGCATCGTGCTGGCCCACAGCAACGAGAGCGAGTGGAAGGCCTTCCGCAACAACAAGAAAGCAACGAGGCTTTCCTCGACCGGATCTACATCGTCAAGGTGCCCTACTGCCTGCGGGTGTCCGAGGAGATCAAGATCTACGAGAAGCTGGTGCGCAACTCCTCGCTGGCCCAGGCGCCCTGCGCGCCCGGAACCCTGCGCATGATGGCGCAGCTGTCGGTGCTCACGCGGCTCAAGGAACCCGAGAACTCGAGCATCTTCAGCAAGTCGCAGGTCTACGACGGCGACAACCTCAAGGACACCGATCCCAAGGCCAAGTCGATCCAGGAGTACCGCGACTACGCGGGCGTCGACGAGGGCATGAGCGGCGTCTCCACGCGCTTCGCCTTCAAGATCATCTCCAAGGTCTTCAACTTCGACAGCTCCGAGGTGGCCGCCAACCCGGTGCACCTGATGTACGTGCTCGAGCAGCAGATCGAGCGCGAGCAGTTCCCGCAGGAGGTCGAGCAGAAGTACATCAGCTACATCAAGGAGCTGCTGGCGCCGCGCTATGCCGAGTTCATTCGGCAAGGAGATCCAGACCGCCTACCTCGAGAGCTACAGCGAGTACGGCCAGAACATCTTCGACCGCTACGTGACCTACGCCGACTACTGGATCCAGGACCAGGAGTTCCGCGACGTCGACACCGGCGAGGTCTTCGACCGCGCTTCGCTCAACGCCGAACTCGAGAAGATCGAGCGGCCGGCCGGCATCGGCAACCCGAAGGACTTCCGCAACGAGATTCGTCAACTTCGTACTGCGCGCGCGGGCCGGCAACAACGGCCGCAACCCGGCATGGACCAGCTACGAGAAGCTGCGCGCGGTGATCGAGAAAGAAGATGTTCTCGAACACCGAGGAGCTGCTGCCGGTGATCAGCTTCAACACCAAGAGCAGCGCCGACGAGCAGAGAAGCACGAGGACTTCGTCACGCGCATGGTCGAGAAGGGCTACACCGCGAAGCAGGTGCGCCTGCTGTGCGAGTGGTACCTGCGCGTGCGCAAGAGTTCGTAGCCGTCGCGCGCGCCACCGGCGCACGCCAACGCCCATCGTTTTGCAAGGAGCTTTGAAACCATCGTGGCCATCCTGCAGCAGATCATCGACCGCCGGCTCTCGGGCAAGAACAAGTCCATCGGCAACCGCGAGCGCTTTCTCCGGCGCTACCGCGGCCAGATCCAGGAGGCGGTGCGGCGGGCCGTGAGCGGGCCGCAACATCCGCGAACTGGAACAGGGCGAGGATGTGACGCTGCCGCGCCACGATGTGTCGGAGCCGGTCTTCCGGCCATGCGCGCGGCGGCGACCGCGAGTACGTGCACCCGGGCAACCAGGAGTACGTGCGCGGCGACCGCATCAAGCGCCCCGAGGGCGGCCAGGGCGGCGGCTCGGGCAGCGGCGAGGCCAGCGACAGCGGCGAGGGCAACGACGACTTCGTGTTCCACCTCACGCGCGAGGAGTTCATGCGCGTGTTCTTCGACGATCTCGCGCTGCCGCACCTGATCCGCACGCAGATCGCCGACGTGCCCGAATGGAAGAGCCACCGCGCGGGCTTCACCAGCGACGGCACGCCCAACAACCTGCACGTGGTGCGCTCGATGCGCGGCGCGCTGGCCCGGCGCATCGCGCTCGGCGGCGAACCGCGCAAGGAGCTGCGCCGGCTCGAGGCGCACCTGCTGCACCTGAAGGCGCATCCGCAGGCCATGCAGCCCTTCATCCAGAACGAGATCGCCGAGACCGAGGCGCGCATCGAGGAGCTGCGCCGTACCGCGCGCCACGTGCCCTACATCGATCCGATCGACCTGCGCTACCGCAACCGCGTGAAGCGCCGGTGCCCAGCGCCAAGGCCGTGATGTTCTGCCTCATGGACGTCTCGGGCTCGATGGACGAGGCGCGCAAGGACATGGCCAAGCGCTTCTTCATGCTGCTGTACATGTTCCTCACCCGGCACTACGAGACCATCGACCTGGTGTTCCTGCGCCATCACACGCAGGCGCAGGAAGTCAGCGAGGACGAGTTCTTCCATGCCACCGAGACCGGCGGCACCGTGGTGTCGAGCGCGCTGGTGCTGATGGACGAGATCGTCGCGCGCGCGCTACCCCAGCGGCGAGTGGAACATCTACGGCGCGCAGGCCAGCGACGGCGACAACTGGCACCAGGACAGCGGGCGCTGCCGCCAGCTGCTCGAGGAGCACATCCTGCCGAAGGTGCGCTACTACGCCTACGTGCAGGTGGCCGAGACCGAGCAGAACCTGTGGCAGGAATACGCGCAGCTCGAGGGCATCGAGCCCAACTTCGCGATGCGCAAGGTGTCCGAGGCCAGCGACATCTACCCCGTGTTCCGCGACCTGTTCAAGAAGGAAGGAGCCAGCGCATGACCTCCGCCGACCGCCCTCCTTCGGCACCGCCGCTGCCGACCGCCGCCACCATCCCGCAGGGCAGGCTCGAGCGCTTGCCGAGCCCCTCGGACTGGACCTTCGACCTGATCGAGCGCTACCACACCGAGATCGCGCGCACCGCGCGCGGCTACGGCCTCGACGTCTATCCGAACCAGCTCGAGATCATCACGGCCGAGCAGATGATGGATGCCTACGCCAGCGTGGGCATGCCGATGATCTACAGGCACTGGTCGTACGGCAAGCAGTTCATCGCCACCGAGAAGAACTACCGCCGCGGCCACATGGGGCTGGCCTACGAGATCGTGATCAACTCCGATCCCTGCATCGCCTACCTGATGGAGGAGAACACCATGGCCATGCAGGCCCTGGTGATCGCGCACGCGGCCTACGGCCACAACAGCTTCTTCAAGGGCAACTACCTGTTCCGCATGTGGACCGATGCGTCCTCGATCATCGACTACCTCGTCTATGCGCGGCACTACATCGCCGAATGCGAGGAGCGCCATGGCGTCGATGAAGTCGAGAAGCTGCTCGACTCCTGCCATGCGCTGATGAACTACGGCGTGGACCGCTACCGCCGTCCGCAGAAGCGCTCGCTGGCGCAGGAGAGCGCGCAGCGCGCCGAGCGCGAGCGCCACATGCAGCAGCAGGTCAACGACCTCTGGCGCACGCTGCCGCGGCGCAGCGAGCAGAACGCCGGCTCGGAATCGGCGCCGCGCTTTCCGCTCGAGCCGCAGGAGAACCTGCTCTATTTCATCGAGAAGAACGCCGCCCTGCTCGAGCCCTGGCAGCGCGAGGTGGTGCGCATCGTGCGCAAGATCGCGCAGTACTTCTATCCGCAGCGCCAGACCCAGGTCATGAACGAGGGCTGGGCCACCTTCTGGCACTACACGCTGCTCAACACCATGTACGACCGCGGCCAGCTCGACGACGGCTTCATGATGGAGTGGCTGAGCTCGCACACCGGCGTGATCTTCCAGCCGCCCGTGGGCCACCGCGCCTACAGCGGCATCAACCCCTACGCGCTCGGCTTCGCGATGTACACCGAGCTGCGCCGCATCTGCGAGAAGCCGACCGACGAGGACCGGCGCTGGTTCCCCGACTTCGCGGGCAGCGACTGGGTGGCCACGCTCGACTACGCGATGCGCAACTTCAAGGACGAGAGCTTCGTGGGCCAGTTCCTGAGTCCGAAGACCATGCGCGACTTCCGCCTGTTCGCGATCCGCGACCACCAGAGCGAGTCCGAGCTCGAGGTCTCGGCGATCCACGACGACAGCGGCTACCAGGCGCTGCGCGAATCGCTGTCGCGCCAGTACGACCTCGGCAGCCGCGAGCCCGACATCCAGGTCTGGAACGTCAACATGCGCGGCGACCGTTCGCTGACGCTGCGCCACACGCAGCGCAACAGCCTGCCGCTGCACGACGACGCCGAGGAGGTGCTCAAGCACGTGGCGCGGCTGTGGGGCTTCGACGTGCACCTCGAGAGCGTCGATGCGCAGGGCCGCATCAGCCGCAGCTGGAAGGCCTCGGCGCCGCGGGCGCTGTACTAGCCGAGGTTCAGGGCACGAGCGCGGCGATCGCCAGCGTGTAGCCCTTCACGCCCAGCCCCACGATGATCCCGCGCGCCGCCGGCGAGATGTACGAGCGGTGGCGGAACTCCTCGCGCGCATGCACGTTCGAGATGTGCAGCTCGATCAGCGGCACGCTCGCGCCCTTGATGGCGTCGTGCAGCGCGATCGAGGTGTGGGTGTAGGCGCCCGGGTTCATCACCACGCCGAGCATGGTGCCGGCCGCCACCTCGCGGCCCGCTTCCTGGATCCAGTCGACCAGCATGCCTTCGTGGTTGGTCTGGCGGCATTCGATCACCACGCCGAGCTTCGCGCCGGTTTCGACGCACAGGCGTTCCACGTCGGCCAGCGTGTCGCGGCCATACTGTTCGGGCTCGCGCGTGCCCAGGAGGTTGAGGTTGGGGCCGTTGAGGACGAGGATTTTCTTCATGATGGATCGGGCTGGCGGCACGCGTCGGACGGGCCGCCATTATGGTCTGGCACCGGCCCTGCCCCGCCGGGCCGCGGGCGAGCCGACGTAGTGGTTGTACGCGTCGATGTCGACCACGCAGCGCGCCATCAGGTCGACGAAGGCGCGCAGCTTCTGCCCCATGTAGCGCTGGCGCTGGTAGGCGCAGTAGATGGGCCGCGGCTGCGGCTGCCACTGCGGCAGCACCGGCACGAGCACGCCCTGCGCCAGCTCGGGCCGCACGAAGAAGGCCGGCAGCAGCGCGATGCCCAGGCCGTCGATGCAGAAGGTCTTCATCACCCAGTGGTCGTTGGTCTCGAAGGCGGGTTCGGGGCGGTAGGCATGACGGCCCGATGCGCCCGACACCAGCAGCACCTGCGACGGCCCCGCGGCCTCCCGCATCACGATCGCCCGGTGCGCCGCGAGATCGTCGGGCGCGCGCGGCGTGCCGTGGCACTCGAGGTACTGCGGGCTCGCATAGAGGCCGTAGTTCAGCTGTCCCAGCAGCTTGGCGACAAGGTTCGGCGCATCGGGCGGCTCCGAGCACACATAGCAGTCCACGTCGCCGATGCCCGGCGCGTTCGGCCGGCTCGCCGCATCGAGCTGGCAGCGCACATTGGGATGCGACTCCAGGAACAGCTTCACCACGTGGCACACGAAGGAAGTGCTGAACTGGGTGTCCGACAGCAGCGAGAGGCTGCCCGACACGCCGCTGGTGATCTCCTGGATCTCGGTGCGCGCCGTCTCGAGCCGCCCCGTGACCTCGCCGAGCAGGTCCTCGCAGCGCACGAAGAAGGCACGGCCCGCCTCGGTCGCGGTGATGCGGCGCGAGCTGCGCATCAGCAGCTGCGCGCCCAGCAGTTCCTCCAGCCGCGTGAGCTGCCGGCTCAAGGTGGCCTTCGACACGCCCGACAGGCTCTCGGCCCGCGTGAGGCTGCCGCTTTGCACGACGAGCACGAAGGCCTGCACCAGCGCGAGGTCGATGCCGGTCACGCGCGCTCCCTGTCGGCCACGATCGGCTGTTTCAAAATTGAAAAGTTGCGTCTCGGCATGTGGCTTTCATCAGGAGGCAAGAAACGGTACGGTCTGCGCGAGCGTAGCGAATGCTATGCCATGCGCTGCCGCCCCCTCCCCACGACTGGAGAACCCCCGATGCATAGCTCCTTCCGACGCAACCTGCTTCTCGCCGGCGTTGCCGCGTCCCTTAGGCCCTTGCCCACCGCCTGGGCGGCCAGCCCGTTCAAGATCGGCTTCGTTCTCCACGGTCCAGTCAGCAACGCGGGCTGGACCTACCAGCACGACCTCGGCCGGCGCGAACTCGAGAAGAACCTCGGTGCCCAGATCGAGGTGCGCACCGTGCCCGACACCGACGATGGCCCCGACTCCGAGCGCGTGGCGCGCGAACTGTCCGCCGCCGGCTACCGATTGATCTTCGGCGCCTCCTTCGGCTACATGAAGCCGATGCTCTCGGTCGCCAACGACAACCCCGGCATCCAGTACCTGATCGCAAGCGGCTACCAGACCGCGAAGAATGTCGGGGGGTACAACGCTCGCTGGCATGAGGGCGGCTACCTCGCGGGGATCGTGGCGGGCAGGACCACGCGCTCGAACATCATCGGCCTCGTCGGTGCCCACCCGGTGCCTGACGTGATGTGGTATCTCAACGCCTTCGCGCTCGGCGCCCGCAGCGTCAATCCGAAGGCGATGGTGCACGTGGTGTTCGTCAATTCGTGGTTCGACCCGCCGAAGGAGCGCGACGCCGCGGTCGCGCTGATGAACCAGGGCGCCGACGTGCTCACGCATTTCACCGACACGCCCGCCGTCACCACCGCCGCCGAGGCGCGCGGCGTGGGCGCCATCTCGTTCCACTCCGACATGCGCAATCACGCGCCCAGGAACTACCTCACCGGCGTTACCCACCACTGGGGCGGCTTCTACACCCGGGTGGCGCGCGAGGTGATGGCCGGCAGCTGGAAGCCCGGCCTCTATCTGGCGGCATCGGCGACGGCGTGGTGAAGATGGCGCCGATGGGCCCGCGCGTGCCGAAGGACGTCGCCGAACTCGTGCAGGCGAAGGAGCGCGACATCGCCAGCGGCAAGCTGCAGGTGTTCGCCGGTCCCATCAAGGACCAGAAGGGCGCGGTCCGCGTGGCCGCGGGCGCCCGCGTCGCCGACGCGGACCTCGGCCGGATGGACTGGTTCGCCGAGGGCGTGGTGGGCGGCTCGCGTTGAAGGCCATGGAGAACCCCATGACGCATCCCATCGCCGCTCCCTGGCACCCCGTCGCCCCTTCGGCCGGCCTGCGCCCCGGCGTCAACATCGTCGCCGGCTTCGCCGAGGGCCAGGAGCTCGCGCTCTGGCGTTCGGCCGACGGCGCGGCCCAGGCCTGGGAGAACCGCTGCCCGCACCGCAGCGTGCGCTTCACGCTGGGCCAGGTGGTCGAGAACCGACTCGCCTGCGCCTACCACGGCTGGCAGTACGCCGCGGGCAACGGGCAGTGCGTCGGCATTCCCGCCCATCCGGCGATGCCCGCGCCGCGCAACGTCTGCGCCAGGGTGTTCGGCGCGGTCGACGCGGCGGGCATGGTGTGGGTGAACCTGGCGCACGAAGGCCCCATGACGGCATCGGCGCCGCAAGCGCTGGCCGATGCCGTGCCGGCCGGCTGGCATTTCTGTCGCACGCTGACCTTGCGTGCCGGCGCGCAACAGGTGCGCGAGGCGCTCGCACGGCACGGCTTCGCGGCCGGCGCCGCCCCAGGCGCATGGCGCGGCACGCTCGGCGACACGCCGACCGTCGCGCTGCTGCTCGACGCGCAACCGCAGCTGGCCTTCATCCACCTGTGGACCGAGACCGCCCCGGGCTCCGAGGCCATGAAGACCCTGCACGCGGCCGCGCGGACCCTGCGCGGCGACATCGAACCAACCGAGACCTGAAGGAAGCACGATGCCCTTCGTCACCGAAGACCCCAACATGCTCGACGACTGGCTGGTCGTCGGCCCCACGAGCGCGCTCGCCGGCCGCTCGCAGCGGCAGCCCTACGCCACCTGCCTGCTCGGCGCCACGCTCTCGCTGTGGGCCGAGGCCGACGGCACGCCGCAATGCCGGCTCGGCGCGCAGCCGCTTTCGGTGCAGTCGCGCCACGGCTACCTCTGGGTCTGTCCCAGCGGCCGGCCCGCGCGCCCGCTGTTCGAGTTTCCCGAATACACCGAGCCCGGGCGCCGCCTCGTCGATTGCGGCGGCATCGGCGTCGCGGTCTCGGGGCTGCGCGTGATCGAGAACTTCCTCGACATGGCGCACTTTCCCTTCGTGCATGCCGATTACCTCGGCAAGGTGCCGCACACCGAGGTCGCCCCGTACCGGGTGACGATCGAGCCCGCCACCGGCGAGATCTGGGCCACCGACTGCCGCTTCTGGCAGCCGCGCGCCTCGGCCGCGCACGACAGCGGCGCCGACGTGCGCTACACCTACCGCGTGATGCAGCCCTTCTCGGCCATGCTCTACAAGTCGAGCCTGCGGCCCGAGGCACGGGACGCGATCTGCCTGTTTCTCCAGCCGCTGGACGACGAACACGTGATCGCCCACGCGTTGATCGCGTACTTCGACGACGTGTCGAGCGACGCCGAGCTCATCGCGTTCCAGCACACCATCTTCGGCCAGGACAAGCCGATCCTCGAGAACCACGCGTTCAAGCGCATGCCGCTCGAAGGCCGCGCCGAGACGCCGACGCGCGGCGACACCGCCTCCGTCACCTACCGCCGCTGGCTGCGCGAACGCGGCATGCGCTTCGGCACGAGGGCCGCCGCATGACGACGCTGCTCAAACTCCACGACTACCCGCTCTCGGGCAACTGCTTCAAGGTGCGGCAACTGCTGGCCTGGCTGGCCGTGCCCCACGAGATCGTGCCGGTCGACTTCCACCCGGGGCGCGCCCACAAGTCGGCCGCGTTCCTCGCCGAGCTCAATCCGCTCGGCCAGATCCCGGTGATCGAGGACGACGGCTTCGTGCTGCGCGATGCGCAGGCCATCCTGGTCTACCTCGCGAGCCGCCACGACGCGCAGCGGCGCTGGTACCCCGAAGATGCGAAGCTGCGCGGCCAGGTCGCGATGTGGCTCGCCACGGCCGACGAGATCACGCGCACCGCCTCGGCCGCGCGGCTGCACGACGCGCTCGGCTACCGCCACCTCGACATCGAGGCCTGCCGCGCCGGCGCGCGCGCCGTGTTCCGCGTGCTCGACGACCACCTGGCCGAGCAGGCCAGCGCGGGCCTGCGCTGGCTGGCCGCGGCCACCGAGCCGACGATCGCCGACCTGGCCTGCTTCCCGTACGTGGCGCTGGCCGGCGAAGGCGGCATCTCGCTCGACGAGTTTCCCGCCCTGCGGCACTGGGTCTGGGATTTCCGACACCTGCCCGGGTTCATCGGCATGTCGGGTATCTTCCCCGCTGGCCCCGCCTGAGTATCCTTGGGGCCTCGCGCCGCCTGCCGGCCCTCCAATTCCTCCCCCTCCTTTCCCCTCCTTCCCTCCTCCCCGAACACGCCATGAAAACCAAAGCCGCCGTCGCCTGGAAATCCGGAGCCCCGCTGACCATCGAAACCGTGGACCTCGACGGCCCGCGATTCGGCGAAGTGCTCGTCGAGATCAAGGCCACCGGCATCTGCCACACCGACTACTACACCCTCTCGGGCGCCGACCCCGAAGGCATCTTCCCGCCATCCTCGGCCATGAAGGCGCGGGCATCGTGGTCGACGTCGGCCCCGGCGTCACCACCCTCAAGAAGGGCGACCACGTCATTCCGCTCTACACGCCCGAATGCCGCCAGTGCAAGTTCTGCCTGTCGCGCAAGACCAACCTGTGCCAGCTGATCCGCGGCACCCAGGGCAAGGGCCTGATGCCCGACGGCACCAGCCGCTTCAGCCTCGACGGCAAGCCCATCGCCCACTACATGGGCACCTCCACCTTCAGCAACTACACGGTCGCGCCCGAGATCTCGCTGGCCAAGATCCGCGAGGACGCGCCCTTCGACAAGGTCTGCTACATCGGCTGCGGCGTCACCACCGGCATCGGCGCGGTGATCTTCACGGCCAAGGTGGAAGCCGGCGCCAACGTGGTGGTGTTCGGCCTCGGCGGCATCGGCCTGAACGTGATCCAGGGCGCGAAGATGGTGGGCGCCGACAAGATCATCGGCGTCGACCTGAACCCCGAGCGCGAAGCCATGGCGCGCAAGTTCGGCATGACCCACTTCATCAACCCGAAGGACACAGAGAACGTCGTCGACGCCATCGTGCAGCTGACCGACGGCGGCGCCGACTACAGCTTCGAGTGCATCGGCAACACCAAGGTGATGCGCCAGGCGCTCGAGTGCACGCACAAGGGCTGGGGCCGCAGCATCATCATCGGCGTGGCCGAGGCCGGCGCCGAGATCAGCACGCGCCCGTTCCAGCTGGTCACCGGCCGCAAGTGGGAAGGCTCGGCCTTCGGCGGCGCGCGCGGCCGCACCGACGTGCCGAAGATCGTCGACTGGTACATGGAAGGCAAGATCAACATCGACGACCTGATCACCCACACCATGCCGCTCGAGAAGATCAACGACGGCTTCGACCTCATGAAGCGCGGCGAGTCGATCCGCGGCGTGGTGCTCTACTGACGCCGCGGGTGCCGACCATGGAACGCATGGAGCCCCTGCGCCGCATCGAAGCCGGCGTGCTCGAGGTCGCCTATCACGAGAGCGGCCCGGCCGACGGACCGCCCGTGCTGCTGATGCATGGCTTCCCCTACGACATCCACACCTATGCCGAGGTCGCGCCGCTGCTCGCGGCCGAGGGCTGCCGCACCATCGTGCCGTACATGCGCGGCTACGGCGGCACGCGCTTCCTGAGCGCCGACACGCCGCGCTCGGGCGAACAGGCGGCCTTCGGCGCCGACCTGCTGGCGCTGCTCGACGCACTGAAGATCGAGCGCGCCGTGCTGGCCGGCTACGACTGGGGCGGCCGCGCCGCCTGCGTGGTGGCGGCCCTGTGGCCCGAGCGCTGCGCGGGGCTGGTATCGCTCAACAGCTACAACATCCAGAACATCGCCAAGGCGATGGAGCCCGACACGCCCGAGAACGAGCACAGCCTCTGGTACCAGTACTACTTCCACAGCGAGCGTGGCCGTGCCGGCCTGCGGAAGGACCGCAAGGCCATCGCCAAGCTGCTGTGGAAGCTGTGGTCGCCGACCTGGCGCTTCGACGACGCCACCTTCGAGCGCAGCGCCGCGGCCTTCGACCATCCCGACTTCGTGGAGGTGGTGATCCACTCGTACCGCCATCGCTACGGCCTGGTGGCGGGCGATCCGGCCTATGCGGACATCGATCGCCAGCTGGCCGCGCAGCCGGTCATCCGCGTGCCCGCGATCACCTTCGACGGCATCGACGACGGCGTGCGGCCGCCGGCCGATGCATCGGCGCATGCGCCGCGCTTCAGCGGACCGCGCTCGCACCGGCTGGTGCCGGGCGCGGGCCACAACCTGCCGCAGGAGGCGCCGCGCGCCTTCGCCGACGCGGTGCTCGAACTGGTGCGAGGCGCCGCATGACCGATCTGCTCAAGACCCTGTCCGAGCACCACTGCTTCGGCGGCGTGCAGGGCTTCTACGAACAGGCCTCGCACGAGATCGGCCTGCCGATGCGCTTCTCGGTCTACCTGCCGCCGCAGGCCGCCAACGAGCGCGTGCCCGCGCTGCTGTACCTCGCCGGCCTGACCTGCAACGAGGAGACCTTCGCGATCAAGGCGGGCGCCCAGCGCATGGCCGCCAGCCTCGGCCTCGCGCTGATCGCGCCCGACACCAGCCCGCGCGGCGCGGCCGTGGAAGCGCTGCCGGGCGCCACCGCGAGCTGGGACTTCGGCATCGGCGCCGGCTTCTACCTCGACGCCACGGAGGCGCCCTGGGCCACCCACTGGCGCATGGAGAGCTGGATCGTGCAGGAGCTGCTGCCGCTGGTGGGCCGCGAGTTCGCGATCGACACGGCGCGCCTGGGCATCTTCGGCCACTCGATGGGCGGCCACGGCGCGCTGACGCTGGCGCTGCGCCATCCGGGGCGCTTCCTCTCGCTGTCGGCCTTCGCGCCGATCTGCGCGCCCACCCAGTGCCCCTGGGGCGACAAGGCGCTGCGCGGCTACCTCGGCGAACCCGGCGACGACCGCGCCGCCTGGCTCGCGCACGATGCCAGCGCGCTGATGCAGTCGCAGACCGCGGCGCCCTATCCGCACGGCATCCTGGTCGACCAGGGCCTGGCCGACAAATTCCTCGCCGAGCAGCTGAACCCCGAAGCCTTCGAGGCCGCCTGCTTCGCCGCCGGCCAGCCGCTCACGCTGCGGCGCCACGCGGGCTACGACCACGGCTACTACTTCATCCAGAGCTTCATGGCCGACCACCTGGCGCACCACGCGCAGGTGCTGCGCGGCTGACGAACGGCCATGTCCGACGCCCAGACGCCCGCCTTCCACCTGCGACTGCGCGACGGCGCGGCCGAGGAGGACATGGTGCTCGCCGGCATCTGGCGCCGGGCCTGGTCGGCCTCGCACCCGGGCGCGGCCACGGTCGAGCCGATCGCCCACTGGCTGCAGCGCGTGCGCACCGAGTTCGTGGCACCGGCCGAGGTGGTGATCGCCGAGCGCGACGCGCAGGTGCTGGCCTTCATGGTGCTGCACGACCGGCGCGAGTACGTGGCGCAGCTGTTCGTCGACCCGCACCTGCGCAACCAGGGCCTGGGCCAGGCGCTGCTCGACGAGGCCTGCGTGCGCATGCCCACCGGCTGGCGGCTGCACGTGGCGCTCACCAACACCGCGGCCCAGCGCTTCTACGAACGCTACGGCCTCGCGCGCGGCACGGTCGACCGCCATCCCACGAGCGGGCGCGAACGCATCAGTTACCACTGGTACCCGGCGCGCGCGCCCTGGCGCAAGGCCTGAACCCTCACGTCGTCTTCTTCACCATGCGCATCGACCACATCGCCCTCTGGACCAACGACCTCGAACGCTGCAAGCGCTTCTACGTCGACTATTTCGGCGCCGCCGCCGGCGAGGGCTACGTCAATCCGAAGAAGGGCTTCGCCTCCTACTTCCTGAGCCTGGGCGACGGCGCCCGCATCGAGGCGATGACCACCAGCACGCTGTCGCCGGTGGCGGCCGAGCCCGGCGCGCAGCGCATGGGCTGGACGCACCTCGCGATCAGCGTGGGCTCGGAGGAAGCCGTCGACGCGCTGAGCCGCCGGCTGCAGGCCGACGGCTATCCGCTGCTCGACGGCCCGCGCCGCACCGGCGACGGCTACTACGAGAGCGTGGTGCTCGACCCCGACGGCAACCGCATCGAGATCACGGCCTGACACCCATGAAGAACGCCTTCGCCGACAGCCTGCACGAAACCTTCGAGCGCCTGGGCCGCATCGACATCCGCCGCATGTTCAGCGGCTTCGGCATCTATCACGAAGGCCGCATGTTCGCGCTGGTGATACGCGACACGCTCTACCTCAAGTCCGACGCCGAAAGCGCCGCGCATTTCGACCGCCTGAACCTCGCGCCCTTCACCTACGAGCGGCAGGGCCAGCAGATGCCGATGTCCTACCGCGAGGCGCCGCCCGAGCTGTTCGAGGACCGCGAGGAAGCGGCCCTGTGGGGCCGGCGCGCCTACGAAGCCGCGCTGCGCTCGGGCACGGTGCCGAAGGCGGTGCGCAAGGCGGCCGCGGCGAAGAAGGCGGCGGCGAAGAAAGCCCCCGCCACGAAGAAGGTGGCTGCGAAGAAGACCGTCGCGAAGAAGGCTGCACCGGCCAGGAAGACCGCGCCGGCGAAAAAGGCCCGAAAGGCGACTCCCCGTTGAACGCACCACGCACACCCCAGACCTCTCTGCCCCCTCTGCCGGAGCGCGAGGAGATCGCGCTGCTCGAGCCCTTCGAGGGACTGGGTCTGGACGACATCGTGCTGGTCGCCACGCGCGACGATGCCGAGCGCGCGGCCACCGCGCTGCTGGCGGCGGGCGTGGTCGGCTTCGACACCGAGTCCAAGCCCACCTTCGCCAAGAACGAGGTCTCGACCGGCCCGCACCTGGTGCAGTTCGCCACGCGCGAGACCGCCTGGCTGTTCCAGCTGCATCGCACCGACTGCAACGAGGTGCTGGGCGCGCTGATCGGTTCCGAGGCGCTGCGCAAGGTGGGCTTCGGCCTTTCGAGCGACCTCTCGCTGATCCGCCAGAAGCTCAAGGTGGAGCCGCGCGCGGTCCACGACATCGACGACGAGTTCCGCCGCCGCGGCTACCGCCGCTCGGTCGGCGTGAAGACCGCCGTGGCGCTGGTGTTCGGCCAGCGCTTCGCGAAGTCGCGCAAGGCCACGACCTCGAACTGGGCCAGCCACCGGCTCAGCGAGGCGCAGCTGCGCTACGCGGCCAACGATGCCTATGCGTCGATCCGGGTGTTCGACGCGCTGCAGGACAACCGTTCACGCTGAGCCTGTCGAAGCGCTGCACAACCGTTCACGCTGAGCCTGTCGAAGCGCCGCACAACCGTTCACGCCGAGCCTGTCGAAGCGCCGCGCAAGGCTTCGACAGGCTCAGCCGAACGGTTCTTGCACGACGCCTCAGTCCCGCCCCGCCTCGAGGATCGCCTGCGCGAGCCGCTTCGGATTCGAGAAGAACATCTCGTGGCTGCCCGGGCATTCGACCAGCCTGAACAGCCCCAGCCGCTCCGACAGCCCGCGGATGCCACGGCAGGCTGTGCGGCAGCGCGATGTCCTGCTGGCAGTTGATGTAGGACTTGCCCACCTGCAGCGCGGCCATCGGCTGGCTCAGCACGATCTTGTCGGTGAAGGTGCGGTACGGGTGCGGGTTGAGCTGCTCGTAGGCCGAACGCGCGAGCGCCATGTCGGCGTCGTTGATGAAGGCATCGCGCCAGATCTCGAAGGGCAGCGTCACGGCCTGGTCGTTGGCGCCCGCCACCGCGTCGAACAGCGCCACGTAGTGCGGCGGCACCATGTCGTTGAGCGACTCGCCGGGCTGCGGCACGAAGGCATTCACGTACACCAGCCGCGCGATCCGGCCCGGCTGCTGCGCGAGGCGGTCGGCCACGCCGGTGATCACCATGCCGCCATAGCTGTGGCCCACGAGCCGCAGCTGCGAGAGATTCTTCTCCTCGATGTACTGCAGCGCCGAATCGATCGCGTCGGCCAGCCCGATCTTCGCGCGGTCGTCGCCGGGCCGGTTGCCCGCGAGCGTGGGGCAGTGCACGGTGTGGCCGGCCTCGCGCAGGCCGTTCGCGACGGCCTCCATTTCGGCACCGGTGTGCCAGGCGCCGTGAATCAGGACATAGGTGTCGGACATGGGGGTCTCCTCGAGGGGTGGATGCGGGTTGCTGGCGATCGAACGCAGCGACTGTAGGAATCCCGCCGCCGCGCCGCTGGCCGCTGGCCGCCAGCGCGATGGCCGATTCGCGCCAGCTCAGCGCAGGCGCCGCAGCGCGCCCGGCGTGGCGCCCAGCTGCTGGCGGCACAGGCGCACGAAATGCGAGGCGTCGCGCAGGCCGACGCGAAAGCCGATCTCCGCCACCGCGAGCCGGTCGAAGCGCGCGTCGCCCAGCATGCGACGCGCGGCCTGCATGCGAAAGCCCAGCAGCGCGGTGGCGAAGGTGGTGCCGCCCTCCCCGCCTTCACCGCGCTCGGCCAGGCAGCGGTGCAGGCTGCGCTGCGAAATCCCGAGCTCGCGCGCCACCGCCTCGGCCGTGAGGCCGGGCTCGGCATGGCGCTCGCGCGTGGCCTCGAGCACGCGCCGGCGCAGCGCGGCGCGCGCGCCCGGCTCCACCGCCGCGGCCACGCCCGGCCCGGTGGCCAGCGCGAGCAGCCCGCCGAGCTGGTCGGCCAGCAGCCGCGGCGGCAGCGGCGGCGCGCCCGCGGCCTCGGGCGTGAGCTGCTGCACGAAGCGGCTCAGCACGCTGCCCCAGCCCGCGCTGCCGTCGATGCGGCAGGCGAGCTGGCCTGGCGCGTCGGGCAGCCACGATTCGACCCAGGCCGTGGGCAGCTCGAGCGAGACGGTGTCGGCCGACTGCACGAAGTGGAAGGCATAGCTGCGCCGCGAATCGACCAGCACCGCGTCGCCCGGCAGCATGCGCGCGCTGCGCCCTTCCTGCTCGACGCTCCAGGCGCTGTCGGTCTTGCACAGCAGGTAGTAGAAGTTGCTGCGGCTGCGCTCGATCGCGCGTCGCGTGCGGTAGACATCCTGCGCGCTGCCGCGCACGCGGTTGACACCGATGCCGAGCTCCGGCGTGCCCAGCGGGGCCGATTCGAGCATGGCATCGAAATGCCGCGCCTGCGGGCTGGTCACCTCCATCTCGAGGAAACCCTCGCAGACCGCGCCCACCCAGTAATCGAGCCGCTGCGCGGGCGGCACCGCGTCGGTGGACCAGCGCTCGATCGCGGCCGGCGAACGGTGGGCTTCGGCGAGGGACTGGGTGGGCATGGAGGGTTCTCCCCGTGGATGGGTCGGCAGCAACATACCGAAGCCGGCCGGGCTTGCCAAGCGGGCTCGCCCGGGAAGCCGGCCCGGTTATAGGCGGCGGCTGACGACGCGGCCGACGGCCGGTCGGCACAATGGCCTGCTGCATCAACCCCGCGCACCGGCCGCCGCCGGCGTGCGCACAAGGAAGGAAACACCCAGGCCATGACCACCACCAACAAAAGCGACTTCGGACTGATCGGCCTGGCCGTGATGGGCCAGAACCTCGTGCTGAACGTGGAAAGCCGCGGCTTCCAGGTCAGCGTCTACAACCGCACCGAAGCCACCACCGAGGCCTTCATCGCCGCCAACCCGGGCAAGAAGCTGGTAGGCGCGAAGACGCTCGAGGAGTTCGTGCAGAGCCTCGCCAAGCCGCGCAAGATCCAGATCATGGTCAAGGCCGGCGCGCCGGTCGACCAGGTGATCGAGCAGCTCATCCCGCTGCTCGACAAGGACGACATCGTCATCGACGGCGGCAACAGCCTCTACACCGACACCGAGCGCCGCGACGCCTACCTCTCGAGCAGGGGCCTGCGCTTCATCGGCGCGGGCGTCTCGGGCGGCGAGGAAGGCGCGCGCAAGGGCCCCTCGATCATGCCGGGCGGCCCGGCCTCGACCTGGGAGGTGATGAAGCCGATCTTCGAGAGCATCGCAGCCAAGGTCGACGGCGAGCCCTGCGTGATCCACATCGGCCCGGGCGGCGCCGGCCACTACGTGAAGATGGTGCACAACGGCATCGAGTACGGCGACATGCAGCTGATCTGCGAGGCCTACAGCCTGTTCAAGGCCGCCGGCTTCACGACCGACGAGATGGCCGCGATCTTCAACGAATGGAACGACGGCGAGCTGCAGAGCTACCTGATCCAGATCACCGCCAAGGCGCTCGAGCAGAAGGACCCGGAAACGGGCAAGCCGATCGTCGACGTGATCCTCGACAAGGCCGGCCAGAAGGGCACCGGCCAGTGGACCTTGATCAACGCGGCCGAGAACGCGGTGGTCATCAGCACCATCAACGCCGCCGTCGAGGCGCGCGTGCTGTCGTCGCAGAAGAAGGCGCGCGTGGGCGCGAGCAAGCTGCTGCAGGGCCCGAAGGTCGAGCTCTCGCTCGAGAAGAAGGCGCTGGTGGCCAAGGTGCACGACGCGCTCTATGCCTCCAAGGTCATCAGCTACACCCAGGGCTTCGACCTCATCAAGACCATGGGCGACAAGAAGGGCTGGGGCCTCGACCTCGGCCGCATCGCGGCGATCTGGCGCGGCGGCTGCATCATCCGCGCGCGCTTCCTCAATCGCATCACCGACGCCTTCCGCACCGATCCGGCGCTGGCCAACCTGATGCTCGATCCCTTCTTCAAGGACCTGCTCAACCGCACCCAGCAGAACTGGCGCGAGGTGGTGGCGCTGGCCGTGAGCAACGGCATCCCGGTGCCGGCCTTCAGCGCCTCGCTGGCCTACTACGACAGCTACCGCACCGAGCGCCTCAGCGCCAACCTGCTGCAGGCGCAGCGCGACTTCTTCGGCGCCCACACCTACGAGCGCGTGGACAAGCCCGAGGGGCAGTTCTTCCACACGGAGTGGCCGGAAGTCATCGGCTGAACCCGGATTGACCCGCGGCCCGCCGCCATGGCACAACCCCCCGCCATGGCAGCACCGGCCGCACCCCACGCCTATCCCGCGCACCTGGTCGAAGACTGGCGGCTTCGCGATGGCCGCGCGGTGCGCATCCGCCCGATCCATGCCGACGACCTCGCGATGCACACCGCCTTCGTCGCGGGCCTGTCGGACCGCACCGGCTACCACCGGCTGCTCTCGCCGCGCAAGCCGCAGCCCGACGAGCTCTGGCGCATGACCCATGTCGACTACGCGCACGAGCTCGCGCTGATCGCCACCCTCGAGGCCGATGGCGCCGAGCAGGAGATGGGGGTGGTGCGCTACGTGCGCGGCGACACGCCCGAAACAAGCGAGGTGGCCGAGTTCGCGGTGGTGATCGCCGATGCCTGGCAGCGCCAGGGGCTGGCCGAGAAACTGATGCGCAGTCTGATCGCGGCGGCGCGCGCCGCGGGCGTCCGCCAGCTGGCCGACATCACCCTCTACGACAACCTCGCGATGATCGCGCTGGCGCGCAAGCTGGGCTTCCGGGTGCAGCGCGACCCGGGCAACCCGAACGTCAGCCGGCTGCGTCTCGCGCTGGACGCGCCGGCGTGACCTCCGCCTACTGCCCGAGCAGGCCCAGCTTCGACACCACCTTGCCCAGCGGCTTGCGCTCGCCGACGAAGCCGACCGCCACGTAGCGCAGCGCCTCGGTCGGCACGCTCGCCACCGCCTCGCGGAAGGCCGCGTAGTTGGTGGTCTGCTGGCCCTGCACCGGGAAGTCGATCACGTCGCACTCGGTGTTGGCGAGCGCCTTCTGCCGTACCGCCACGAGCTCGTCCTGCGAGGCGCCGAGCACCGCGATGCCGATCGGGATCAGGCCCGGGTGCGAGCGACCCGAAGCATCGACCAGCGGCGCGCCGACCAGCCCCGGGTGGCGCTGGCCGACGGTCAGTGCGACCACGGCCGCGGCATTGGCGGCCAGGCCCGGCGGCAAGGCGGCGTCGACGACGATGACGCAGCGCTCGGGCAGCGCGGCAGCAGCGGGAGAAGGATCGGTCTGGCTCATGGCGGGTGAAAGAAGCGAAAATTGAGTATCACTTAATCATAAACCAGCCATAAATCAGCACTCAACCGCCATCAATTCGACCTCTCGATCCTATTGTATGAGTACAACTCAATAACGAATCCAGGCGCCGCCACCCTATCCGGCACGCTCCATGCGTCGCCCGTCCCACCCCGAAAGTCGCACCGAAGAGGGCCAAGTAACTAAGTTAAACAAACTTAAAACTACTTCCTTATGATGCGAAACCTTTTTTCGCCGGAAGCAGAGAGACCCGTCCATGGTTCAGCTCGCGTTGCGTCGTCCGTACACCTTCATCGTCATGGCGATGCTGATCGTGCTGGCCACGCCCTTCGTCCTCTTGCGGATGGCCACCGACATCTTTCCGGAGATCAATATCCCGGTGGTGTCGGTCATCTGGAACTACACCGGCCTGCCGGCCCAGGAGATGGGCCAGCGCATCTCGGGCCAGGTGGAGCGCGGCCTGACGACCACCGTCAGCGACATCGAGCACATCGAATCGCAGTCGCTCGCGGGCGTGTCGATCATCAAGGTGTTCTTCCAGCCCACCGCCAACATCGAGATGGCGATCTCGCAGGTGGTGGCCTCGATGCAGGCCCAGGTGCGGCAGCTGCCTCCGGGCATCACGCCGCCGCTGGTGATCAAGTACTCGGCCTCGAGCGTGCCCGTGATCCAGCTCGCGCTGTCGAGCCCCACGCGCTCTGAAAACTCGCTGTTCGACGCCACCGTGAACCAGCTGCGCCCGCAGCTCATCACGGTGCCGGGCGCGGCGATCCCCTTTCCCTACGGCGGCAAGAACCGGCTGATCTCGGTCGACCTCGACACCCAGGCGCTGCAGGCGCGCGGCCTGTCGCCGTCGGACGTGGTGAACGCGATCAACACGCAGAACCTGATCCTGCCCTCGGGCACCGCCAAGTTCGGCGCCACCGAGTACGGCGTGCGCATGAACGGCTCGCCCGATGCGATCGCCGGCCTCAACGACCTGCCGATCCGCACCGTGAACGGCGCCACCGTCTACGTGCGCGACGTGGCCTACGTGCGCGACGGTTTCTCGCCGCAGACCAACGTGGTGCGCCAGGACGGCGTGCGCGGCGTGCTGCTGTCGGTGCTCAAGAACGGCGGCGCCTCCACGCTGGACATCGTGGCCAATCTGCGCGCGATGCTGCCGGTGGCGGCGCAGACCATGCCGCAGGACATCAAGATCACGCCGCTGTTCGACCAGTCGGTGTTCGTGAAGGCGGCCGTCAAGGGCGTGGTGTTCGAGGCCATCCTGGCCGCCGCGCTCACCGCCGCGATGGTGCTGCTGTTCCTCGGCAACTGGCGCAGCACGCTAATCATCGGCCTGACCATCCCGCTGTCGATCCTGGCATCGATCCTGGTGCTCTACGGCCTCGGCGAAACGCTCAACCTCATGACATTGGGCGGGCTCGCGCTCTCGGTCGGCATATTGGTGGACCAGGCGATCGTGACCATCGAGAACATCGAGCGCCACCTGCACATGGGCACGCCGCTCAAGGAGGCGATCGAGATCGGCGCCGGCGAGATCGGCAATGCGGCCTTCGTCTCCACGCTGTGCATCTGCATCGTGTTCGTGCCGATGTTCTTCCTCTCGGGCGTGGCGCGCTTCCTGTTCGTGCCGCTGGCCGAGGCCGTGGTGTTCGCGATGCTGGCCTCCTACCTGCTGTCGCGCACGCTGGTGCCCACGCTGGTGATGCTGCTGATGGGCGGCGTGCACGGCCAGCAGGCCGACGAGAACGCGAAGCCCAGCGCGCTGCAGCGCGTGTACCGCGCCTTCGACCGCCGCTTCGAGCGCGTGCGCCGCGCCTACACGCTGCTGCTGTCGGCGCTGCTGTCGCGCCGCGGCGGCTTCATCTCGGTGTTCCTCGGCTTCTGCCTGCTGTCTTGCCTGCTCTATCCGGCGCTGGGCCGCGACTTCTTCCCGACCGTGGACGCCGGCCAGATCCGGCTGCACATGCGCGCGCCCACCGGCACCCGCATCGAGGAGACCGCGCGCCTCACCGACCGGGTCGAGGCCGCGATCCGCGAGCTGGTGCCGCCCGACCAGCTCGAGACCATCCTCGACAACCTCGGCGTGCCGAACAGCGGCATCAACCTGTCGTACAGCAACGCCGGCACCATCGGCACCTTCGACGCCGAGATCCTGATGTCGCTGAAGGACGGCCACCGGCCGACCGAGGAGTTCGTGACCACGCTGCGCGCCGAGCTGCCCAAGCGCTTCCCGGGCATCGAGTTCTTCTTCCAGCCGGCCGACATCGTCACGCAGATCCTCGACTTCGGCCTGCCGGCGGCCATCGACGTGCAGTTCAGCGGCAACGACATCGCGGGCAACGCGGCGCGCGCGGCCGAGCTCACCAAGGCGATCCGGCAGATCCCGGGCGCGGTCGACGCTCACGTGCACCAGCGCCTCGACGGGCCCTCGGTGGACCTGACGATGGACCGCTCGCGGCTGCAGCAGTACGGCCTGACCGCCTCCAACGTGGGGCAGAACGTGCTGATCGCGCTGTCGGGCAGCTCGCAGACGGCGCCGGCCTACTGGCTCAATCCGCAGAACGGCGTGGTCTACAGCATCGCGGTGCAGACGCCGCAGTACAACGTCGACTCGCTCGATTCGCTGCTCAACATCCCGGTGGGCGCGCCCGGCGCGGCCACGCCCGGCGGCGCGCAGCAGCTACTGGGCAACCTGGTCGACGCGCGCGCGGCGCGCCAGCCGGCGATCCAGTCGCGCTACAACATCGCGCCCGTGATCGACGTCTACGTCAGCGTGCAGGGCACCGACCTCGCGAGCGTGGCGAGCAAGGTGCAGGCGCTGGTCGACGAGATGCGGCCCAAGCTCTCGCGCGGCAGCCGCGTCGACATCCGCGGCCAGGTGCAGACCATGCAGTCCTCGTTCATCGGCCTGGGCGTGGGCCTGGCGATGGCGATCGTGCTGGTCTACCTGCTGATCGTCGTGACCTTCCAGTCCTGGCTCGACGCCGCGATCATCATCACCGCCCTTCCCGCCGCGCTGGCCGGCATCGCCTGGATGCTGTTCATCACCGGCACCACGCTGAGCGTGCCGGCGCTCACGGGCGCGATCATGACCATGGGCGTGGCCACGGCCAACTCGATCCTGATGGTGTCCTTCGCGCGCGAACGGCTGGCCGCGGGCATCCCGCCGCTGTCGGCCGCGCTCGAGGCCGGCGCCACCCGCATCCGCCCGGTGCTGATGACGGCGCTGGCGATGATCATCGGCATGATCCCGATGGCGCTGGGCCTGGGCGAAGGCGCCGAGCAGAACGCGCCGCTGGGCCGCGCCGTGATCGGCGGCCTGCTGTTCGCGACGGTGTCGACGCTGTTCTTCGTGCCCGCGGTCTATGCGGGCGTGCACAGCTGGCTCGCGCACCGGCGCGCCGCGCACGGCGGCGGTGCCCATCCGCCGGCCGGCGCCACCGCGCAGGAGCACTGAGCGATGCCCGCGCCATCCGATCGTTTCGACACCCTGTTCGACTTGTTGTACCCGCCGCGCACCCTGCCCTCCCACGGCCGCGCGGCCCGCCACGGAAACGGCCCCGCGCCGTCTAGCGCATGACTGAGCAACGCCATTCGGCATTGGCCATCCACCCCATCGCCGGCGAAGACGGCGACGGCCCCGAGCTGCTGCGGCGGCGCCAGATCGTGCGGCGCACCCGCTGGCTGGTGCTGATCGTGCTCGTGCTGCTGGCGCTCGGCGCGGCACGCACGGTGTTCGTGCGCATCGCCAACGCGCGCGAGCTGCAGGCCAGCTCGGTCGAGCATGCCAAGCAATACGTGCAGACCGCGCTGCCGCGCACGCCCACCGCGGGCCAGAAGCTGGCGCTGCCGGGCACGCTGCAGGGCTACGTGCAGTCGCCGATCTCGGCGCGCGCCAGCGGCTACCTCAAGCGCTGGACCAAGGACATCGGCAGCCGCGTCGAGAAGGGCGAGCTGCTGGCCGAGATCGAGACGCCCGAGATCGACCAGCAGCTGTCGCAGGCCGTCGCCGCGCGCAACCAGGCGGCCTCGGGCCTCGAGCTCGCGCAGAGCACGGCCGCGCGCTGGGAGAACCTGCGCAAGAAGGACGTGGTCTCGCAGCAGGACCTCGACGAGCGCCGCAGCGCCGTCGCGCAGGCCACGGCCAACGTGGCGGCCGCCGATGCCAACGTGCAGCGGCTCAAGCAGACCGAGGGCTTCAAGCGCGTGGTCGCGCCGTTTTCCGGCGTGATCACGCGGCGCAACGTCGACACCGGCGACCTGATCGATGCCGGCGCCGGCGGCGGCGCGGGCCGCGCGCTGTTCGTGCTGGCGCAGACCGATCCGCTGCGCGTGTACATCAACGTGCCGCAGGCCTATGCCCAGCTCGTGAAGGCCGGGCAGCCGGTGGTGGTGACGCAGGCCGAGCTGCGCGGCCAGAAGTTCAGCGGCCAGGTCGCGCGCACCGCGGGCGCCATCGACACCACCACGCGCATGATGCAGGTCGAGGTCTCGCTGCCCAACCGCGACGGCGCGCTGCTGCCGGGCGCCTACGTGCAAGTCGAGCTGCCGCTGGCCGCGAGCGGCACCATCACCGTGCCGGCCAATGCGCTGCTGTTCCGTGCCGAGGGCACGCGCGTGGCGGTGGTCGACGCGCAGGGCCGCGTCGGCCTGCGGCCCGTGACCCTGGGCCGCAACTACGGCGAGAACGTCGAGGTGGTCGACGGGCTCGCGGGCACCGACCGCATGGTGCTCAACCCCTCGGATTCACTGGCCGATGGCGACATGGTCGCGGTGGCGCCCGATGCGCCGGCCGATGGCGCCAAGCCCGGAGCGGCGCCTGCGGCACCGGCTGCCGCGAAGAAGGAACCCGCGTGAGCATGCGCCGCCCCGCCTTCGCGGCGATCGCGATCGCCGCCGTGATGCTGGCCGCGGGCTGCGCGGTCGGTCCCGACTACAAGGCGCCCGAGACCCCGCTGCCCGTGAGCTGGAAGCTCGAGGCACCGTGGCGCGAAGGCACGCCCAACGACATCGCCGACAAGGGCCCGTGGTGGAAGCGCTACGGCGACGCGCAGCTCGACGCGCTGCAGGACCGGGCCGTGGCCGGCAGCCCCACGCTCGCCATCGCCGGCGCGCGGCTCGCGCAGGCGCGCGCCACGCTGGCCTCGAGCTCGGCCGCGCAGTACCCGCAGCTCGGCCTGGGCACGCGCGCCTCGCGGCTCAAGATCTCGGCCAACCGGCCGCTGACCAACTACAACGCCTCCAATTTCTCGACGGTGCAGAACGACTTCGCGCTCTCGCTCAACGCCAGCTACGAGCTCGATCTCGCGGGCCGCGTGCAGCGCAGCGTGGAAGGCGCGACCGCCTCGGCCGAGCAGTCGGCCGCCGACCTCGCCAACACCCGGCTGCTGCTGTCGGCCGACGTGGCGAGCAGCTATTTCAACCTGCGCTCCACCGACATCGAGCTCGACGTGCTGTCGCGCTCGATCGCGCTGCAGCGGCGCGCGCTCGAGCTGGTGACGTCGCGGCACGACCTGGGCGCCGTCTCGGGCCTGGACGTGGCGCAGCAGCAGGCACTGCTCGAGACCACGCTGACGCAGGTCGACGTGCTCAAGAAGCAGCGCGCGCAGTACGAGCACGCGCTCGCCACCCTGACCGGCACGCCCGCGCCCTCGTTCGCGCTGGCGACCGACCTGCGCGAGATCCGCCCGCCCGCGGTGCCGCTGGGCGTGCCCTCGGACGTGCTCGAGCGCCGGCCCGACGTGGCCTCGGCCGAGCGCGCGATGGCCGCGGCCAATGCGCAGATCGGCGTGGCGACGGCGGCCTTCTATCCGAGCATCCTGATCGCGCCGACGATCGGCGTCGACAGCCGGCTGATCGAATCGCTGTTCGATGCGCCCAGCCTCTTGTGGTCGGTCGGCGTGTCGGCCACGCAGGTGCTGTTCGACGGCGGCCGCGTGCGCGCGGGCGTGGACTTCGCGAAGGCCGGCTACGAGGCCAACGTGGGCAACTACCGCCGCGTGGTGCTGACCGCGATGCAGGAGGTGCAGGACGGCATCGACGGCCTTGCGGCGCTCGAGCGCGCCACCGCCCAGGCGCAATCGGCCGTGGCGGCCGCGCGGCGCGTGCTCGACATGGCCAACAGCCGCTACGAGGGCGGTGCCTCGACCTACCTCGACGTGATCACCGCGCAGCAGTCGCTGCTGACGGTTGAGCGCCAGGCCGCGCAGCTGCAGGGCCAGCGCCTGCTGACCTCGGTGTTCCTCGTGAAGGCGCTGGGCGGCGACTGGTGCGGCGACGGCAACGCGGACGCCGCGCTCGCCGCTAGAACAGGCTGCCCTGCCCCGGGTCGCCAGGTGGCCGAAAAGCGCTGAGGTCGAGCGCGATGCGCTCGCGGTTGAAGCCGATGCGCGCGGTCGCCTTCTCGAAGCGCTGGCGCAGCAGGTCGGCCCACAGGCCCGTGCCCTTCATGCGCGTGGCGAAGTCGGCGTCGTAGTCCTTGCCGCCGCGCACGTCGTGGATGCGCGCCATGATGCGGTCGGCGCGCTGCGGGTAGTGCAGCGCCAGCCACTGCTTGAACAGCGGCGCCACCTCCCAGGGCAGCCGGATCATCGTGTAGAAGGCGCTCGCGCGCGCCCGCCTCCCAGGCCGCCTCGAGCACCTGCTCCATGTCTTCCGTCACGAACGGAATCTGCGGCGCCACGCTCACGCCCACCGGCACGCCGGCCTCGGCCAGCGTGCGGATGGTGCGCAGCCGACGGTGCGGCGCCGCGGCGCGCGGCTCGAGCTTGCGCGCCAGGTCGCCGTCGAGCGTGGTCACGGTCACGTACACGGCCGCCAGCCGGCGCGCGGCGGCCGGCGCGATCAGGTCGAGGTCGCGCTCGACCGCGCTGGACTTGGTCACCAGGCCGAAGGGATGGTTGGCTTCGGACAGCAGCTCGATTACCGAGCGCGTGATGCGCAGCTCGCGCTCGATCGGCTGGTAGCAGTCGGTGGCGGTGCCGATCGCGAGGTGGCTGGGCCGGTAGCTCTTGCGGCCCAGTTCGCGGCGCAGAACCTCGACCAGGTTGCGCTTGGCGATCAGCTTGGTCTCGAAGTCCAGCCCCGGCGACAGGTTGAGGTAGCTGTGCGTGGGCCGCGCGAAGCAGTAGATGCAGCCGTGCTCGCAGCCGCGGTAGGGGTTGATCGAGCGGTCGAAGTGGATGTCGGGCGAGTCGTTCTCGTTCAGGGCCGACTTCACGTCCTCGAAGCGCACCTCGGTGGCCAGCGGCTCGAGCTCGTCGGCCTCGGCCGCGTTCTCCTCGAGCGTGCCCCAGCCGTCGTCGAAGGCATCGCGCTCGTCCTTCGAGAAGCGGTGCGCGAGACGCGTGGCGGCGCCGCGGCCCTTGATGGCATGGATGGGGATGTGGGCGGCGGGTGGCATGGCGCGACTCCTTCGCTGTCGTTTCACTGTTTAAACATACAGTATTTCACCTTTGGCTCAGACTTCGGCAGTTTTTTTGATTTCTTTCTTGACAGAAATTTCGGAAGTCCTAGACTCCAGCGCATGGAACTCACCGACATCCAACGCAAGTTCGTCCTCCACTGGGGCGAGATGGGCTCCATGTGGGGCGTCAACCGCACCGTCTCGCAGATCCATGCGCTGCTGTTCGTGCACGGCAAGCCGATCCATGCCGAGGAGCTGTCCGACACCCTGGGCGTGGCGCGCTCCAACGTGAGCAACAGCCTGAAGGAGCTGCAGGCCTGGAACCTGGTGCGCGTCACCCACATGCTGGGCGACCGGCGCGACTACTTCGAGACCAGCGTCGACGTCTGGGAGCTGTTCCGCACCGTGGTGCGCGAGCGCAAGGAACGCGAGTTCGATCCCACCATCCGCATGCTGCGCGAGGTCGTCGCGAGCCCCGACTTCCAGAAGGAATCGGCCGATGCGCAGGACCGCATCCGCTCCACCATGGACCTGATGGCCAAGCTCGCCACCTGGGCCGACGAGATGCTGCGGCTGTCGCCCGGCACGCTCGACAAGGTGCTGACGCTGGGCGCGAGCGTGCAGAAGTTCGTGCGCGGCGACGCGCCCGCGCCCGCCGTCGGCAAGGACGATCCCGATGCCCACCATGCGAGCCTGCCGATGATCTGAGGCCGGCTTTTTTTGCCCATTCATTTCTGTTTTGACAGAAATATCGAGAACAAAGAACACCATGTCCCGACACACCGCCACCGCCTACCCGCTGACCGTCTACTACGACGCCACCTGCCGCCTGTGCACCGCCGAAATGGGCGCGATGAAGGCGCGCGACGCGGCCGCGCGGCTCGTCCTGGTCGACTGCTCGCCGCCCGATTTCGATGCTGGCCCGGCGCCACGCGACGCGCTTATGACCGCGATCCACGCCGTCGATGCCGCCGGCCGCGTGCGGGTCGGCGTGCCCGCGATCCGCGCCTGCCGCGAGGCGGTCGGCCTGCCCAACGGCGGCGCCCTGCTCGACCTGCCGCTGGTCGCGCCGCTGGCGGACCGCGCCTATGCCGCGCTGGCGCGCAACCGCCAGCGCCTGCCCGGCTGGCTCGTGACCCTGCTCGCCGGGCCGGCCGCGAAGGCCTCACGCACCTGCGCCGACGACCAGTGCCGACTCTGACATCCGCATCGCATTTCCGACCAGGAGTCCATCGCATGCCCAGCGTCTTCCAGCCCGATTTCAACCTGCCGCGGGCCGCCGATGCCCCGGCCCCGGCCAGCCGCGCCGACACCCAGGACTACTTCACCGAGGTCGCCACCGACTACCGCGCCTGGAGCCCCAGCTACAACATGCACTTCGGCTACTGGCGCGCGGGCCTGAATCCGCTGCGCCGCGAAAGCATGCTGGTCGAGATGAACCGCGAGGTCGGCCGCGCGCTGCGGCTCGGCGAGCGCCCGACGGAAGACGGCCGCCACTGCGTGCTCGACCTGGGCTGCGGCGCCGGCGCCACCGCGCGCACGCTAGTCGGCGACGACCGCCGCCTCTATGCCGTGACCGTCACCAACGTGCCGGTGCAGAACCGCATCGCCGAGCGCCTCGATGCCCGGGCCGGCGTGGCCGACCGCATGGCCCAGATCGAGGCCGACTACACGCGCACCGGCCTGCCGGCCGCGCAGGCCGACGGCGCCTGGGCGCTCGAGAGCGCCTGCTATGCCGAGGGCACCGCCAAGGCCGACTTCGCGCGCGAGGCCGCGCGCCTGCTCAAGCCCGGCGCGCGGCTGGTGGTGGTCGACGGCTTTCTTCTGCGCCGCGAGCCCGGCCGCCTCGCGCGCTGGCTGCACCGCCTGTGGGCCGACAGCTGGGCCGTGCCCACGCTGGCCGTGCGCGACGAGTTCACGGCCGCGCTGCGCGAACACGGCTTCGAGGACATCGAGGTGCGCTCGCTGCGCTGGCGCGTCGCACCGAGCGCGCTGCACATCCCCGCGCTCGCCACCCGCTTCACGCTGGCCGAACTCTGGAAGGCACGCGGACGCCTGAGCCCGTGGCGCCGCAAGCACATCGTGGCCAGCTACTGCGCGCTCGCGCTGGGCCTGTTCTGGCGCGACTTCGACTACTGCATGGTCAGCGCCACCCGGCGCGCGGGCTGAACCCAAGAACGAACACATCGAGGAGAAGAGGACTTCCATGCACACCGATCCCGAAGACAGCCGGCTGTCCGAGCTGGCGCCCATCGAGCCCGCCACGAACGGCGAGCCGGCCGCGAACAAGCCCGTGCGCGGCATGCCCTTCGGCTGGTTCTGGCCGATGGCGATCGGCGCCGCGATCGCGCTCGTGCTGCGCCTGGTCTTCAGCGGCGGCCCCGGCAAGGCCTATTCGGCCATGCTGGGCTCCTTCGTCTACCTCGCGCCCGCGGTGTGCGGCGCGGTCACGGTGTACCTGGCCGAGCGCATCGAGCGGCGCAGCTGGGGCTACTACCTCTGGGCGCCCTGGGTGGCGACCGCGCTGTTCGTGGGCGGCACGCTGGTGGTGTTCATCGAGGGCCTGATCTGCGCCGTCTTCATCGTGCCGCTGTTCGCGGTGATGGGCAGCGTCGGCGGGCTGGCCATGGGCATCGTGTGCCGCATCACCCACTGGCCGAAGCAGACCCTCTACGGCTTCGCGGTGCTGCCGCTGGTGCTCGGCGCCATCGAGCCGAACCTGCCCAACCCCGACCGCTTCTCGAACACCTCGCGCACGCTCTTCATCGCCGCGCCGGCCGAACGCGTGTGGCACGAGCTCAACGCCGCGCGCGACATCCGCCCGGCCGAGGTCGACGGCGCCTGGGCCTACCGCGCCGGCGTGCCGATGCCGGTGTCGGGCGTCACGGTCGACACGCCCGAGGGCCGCGTGCGCCAGGTGCAATGGCAGAAGAACGTCCGCTTCGAGGAGGTCATCACCGATTGGCAACCCAACCGCCGGCTGCAATGGCGCTTCCGCTTCTCGCCCGACTCCTTTCCGGCCGGCGCGCTCGACGACCATGTAATGATCGGCGGGCAGTACTTCGACCTGCGCGACGCCACCTACACGCTGACGCCGCGCGATGGCGGCACCGAGCTGCGCGTGGAGGTGTCGTGGCGGCTGAGCACCAGCTTCAACTGGTATGCCGACCGCGTCATGCACCTGCTGCTGGACGACGCGTCCGAGAACATCCTGCGCTTCTACAAGGCACGCAGCGAAGGCACGGCCACCGCTGGCACCATGATCCAGCCATGAACCACGACATTCGCCCGGTCTTCCAGCAAGCGCTCGGCCCCGACTGGGACCGGCTGGGCGACGCGATCCGCCGCCACTACACCATGGCGCCGCATTCGAATGACCATGTCTGCGTGCGCGGCACCATGCACGAGGTCCACCATGCGCCCTGGGCCGCGCTGCTGATGCCCTTCGGCCGGCTGTTCGGCGCCCTCGTGCCCCACACCGGGCGCGCGGTGCCGATCGAGGTCCACTACCGCTGCCGGCCCGACGACCCGCATCTCTACTGGGACCGCATCTTCCGCTTCGCGGGCCGCGCGCCCTTCCACTTCCGCTCGCGCATGGAGCACGACGCGGCCGACGGCGCGCTGGTGATCGAGTACGTGCGCTTCGGCATCGGCATGCGGCTGGCCGTGAGCGCCGAAGAAGGCGCGCTGGTGTTCCGCGACCGCGGCTACGTCTGGCGCCTGGGCCGCCTGCGCATCCCGCTGCCGCTGGGCCTGCTGATGGGCACGGCCTACGTCGAGGAACGGCCCGACCCGCGCGACCCCGACGCCTTCAGCATGCGCATGCTGCTGCGCCACCGCTGGTTCGGCGACGTGTTCCGCTACAGCGGCAGCTTCCGCCTGCCCGACGACCTTCCCTGCGACAGGTGATCCGCGCCCGCGCCACAATCGCCCCACCATGCCGCGCCGCCCCGAGAACCTCTACCCGCAGTACCACGCCCACGTCTATTTCGGCCCCGCCACCGTGGCCCAGGCCCGGGCGCTGTGCGAGCAGGCGGGCCGCGAGCTGATGGTGGTGGTGGGCCGGGTGCACGAGCGGCTGGTCGGCCCGCATCCGCACTGGAGCTGCCAGCTCGCCTTCGACGCGGCCGAGTTCGACACGGTCATCGGCTGGCTCGACAGCCACCGCGACGGCCTCGACGTGTTCGTGCACGGCCTGACCGGCAACGACCTCGCCGACCACACCGATCACGCGATGTGGCTGGGCGACGAGAGCGCGCTCGACCTGCGGATGTTCCGCCACTAGAACTCGGCGTCGAGCTCGTCGATCTCGTCGGGCTCCTGCTTCGCCGCCGCCACCCATTCCTTCATCGCGGGCAGTTCCATCACGCGCTTGCTGTAGGCCGTGCAGGCGCTGTCGAGCGCCACGTCATAGCTCAGGAAGCGCGTGACCACGGGCGCGTACATCGCGTCGGCGATGCCCGGCTGCTCGCCGAACAGGTAGGGGCCGCCGTAGGCCTTGAGGCATTCGCGCCAGATCGCCACGATGCGGTCGATGTCGGCCTGCGCGCGCGACCACACCTTGAAGTTCTTGAACCGGGCCTTGATGTTCATCGGCAGCGCGCCGCGCATGGCCGCGAAGCCCGAATGCATCTCGCCGCAGATCGCGCGGCAGTGGGCGCGGGCCGCCACGTCGGCGGGCAGCAGGCCGGCCTTGGGCTTGATCTCGTTGAGGTACTCGCCGATCGCCAGCGTGTCCCACACCTTGACCGAGCCATGCTGCAGCGAGGGCACCAGCATCGAGGACGACAGCAGCAGCATCTCGGCCTTCATGGCCGGATCGTCGGGCGGGATGATCTTCTCGCTGAAGTCCAGGCCCGCCAGCCTGCACATCAGCCAGCCGCGCAGCGACCAGGCGCCGTAGTTCTTGCTGCTGATGGTGAGAACGGGTTTGGCCATCGGGTGTGCTCCTTGGTGCCGGCAAGCGCCGCCGGTGGGCTGCGACGTGCAAGCCCTGTGCCACCCGTTCCATCCCGGTGCGCCCGGCCTTGGCCCGCAACTTGCCTCTGCGCAGACAACGCACCACAACCATGCTCTACCGCGTCTACCAGAACCAGGCCGACCTGCTCTCCCCGCTGCGGCTCGCCTCCCAGTACATGGCGCGCGCGCTCTGGCAGGACGGCAGCGAGCGCACCATGCAGCGGCGGCTGGCGGCGCAGTGCGAGGTGTTCTCGCGCATGCGGCTCACCCACAGCCGGCCGCCCTACGGCATCGCGAGCGTGCTGGTCGACGGCGACGATGTCGCGGTGCACGAGGAGGTGGCGCTGAGCGCGCCCTTCGGCACCCTGCTGCATTTCAGGAAGGACGGCGACCATCCCACGCACCCGCCCGTGCTGCTGGTCGCACCGTTGTCGGGCCATTTCGCCACCTTGTTGCGCGAAACCGTGCGCACCCTGCTGCGCGACCACGACGTCTACCTGACCGACTGGCACAACGCGCGCGACGTGCCGCTGTGGCAGGGCCGCTTCGGCCTCGACGACTACACGCTGCAGCTGATCGCCTTCCTCGAGGCCGTCGGCCCCGGCGTCCACATGGTCGCGGTGTGCCAGCCCTGCGTGGCCGCGCTGGCCGCCACCGCGCTCATGGCCGAGGACGACAACCCCGCCACCCCGCGCAGCCTCACGCTGATGGCCGGACCGGTCGACTGCCGCATCAACCCGACCGCGGTGAACCGCCTCGCGACCGACCGGCCCATCGACTGGTTCCGCCGCAACCTCATCAGCCACGTGCCCTGGCCGCATGCGGGCGCGATGCGGCGCGTGTACCCGGGCTTCCTGCAGCTCGCGGCCTTCATGAGCATGAACCCCGAGCGCCACAAGAAGCAGTTCGAGGACATGTACCGCCACCTGGTCGAGGGCGAGCTCGAGAAGGCCCACACCATCGGCAACTTCTACGACGAATACCTGGCGGTCAACGACCTGCCCGCGGAGTTCTACCTCGAGACCGTGGAGCGCGTGTTCCAGACCTACGACCTGCCGCGCGGCCGGCTCACCGTGGGCGAGCGCACCGTGAACCCGGCCGCGATCCGTCGCACCGCGCTGCTCACGGTCGAGGGCGAGCGCGACGACATCTGCGCCGTGGGCCAGACCGTGGCCGCGCAGGACCTGTGCACCGGCGTGCGGCCCTACCTCAAGGCCCACCACCTGCAGGCCGGCGTGGGGCACTACGGCGTGTTCAGCGGCAGCAAGTGGAACGCGCAGATCTATCCGCGCGTGCGCGAGACCATCCACGCGGCGGCCGAGCTGCACTCGAGCTACGGCTGCGGCAGCGCGGCCTCCACCGCCGCCGGCTGCGCCGGCCGCCCTCCCGCCTCCAGGTATTTCCAGTACGCCACGTACCCCGAGAGGTAGTGCTCCACGTCGTCGATGCGCACGCGGAAGCTGTGGTGGCGGATGAAGAAGCTGCCGACGATGCGCTGCGGATTGCGGAAGAACATCGCGAGCTCGGGCCAGAAGTGCCCCGTGAGCAGGTAGCGCGCGCGCTGCTCGAGCGCGCGATAGAACTTCTCGATGTCGAAGCCCTCGAGCAGGTGCGCATGCGCGGGGTCGGCCTGCAGCCGCGTCACCATCTTCTGCGCCGCCATCATCAGCTCCAGCAAGGTCGGAAAGGTGGTGATGCGGTTGAGCACGAACTCGAGGTGGTCGCGCACGTTGTCCAGCCCGAAGCGGAAGTAGCGCTCTTCCGGCCGGTACAGCGTGAGCTCGTTGACGCAGTAGCTGAGCCAGTGGTCGTGCGCCTCCCAGTGGCGCGCCTCGATGAAATGCGCGAAGGCCTTCTCGACCGCGCGCAGCCAGCGCTCGTCGCGCGTCAGGCCGTACAGCCGCATCAGCCCGAAGGCGGCCTCGCCGTCGTAGTAGATGATGCGGTTCTCCTCCTTCACGCTCAGGTCGGGATGGTGGAGCACGTGCACGAAGCGGCCGCTGGCCGGGTCCTGCATGTGCAGGATGCCGAGCGCGAGCCGTTCCATCAGCGGCAGGTAGGCCTGCTCGCCCGTGAGCTCGGTGTATTTGACCATCGCGAGCAGGCACACGGCATTGCCGCCGAGCTTGATCTCGTTCTCGATGTCGACCAGGAACGCGGCCTGCGAACCATCGGGCAAGGTGGCGGGCCGGATCAGCTCGCCGGTCAGGTGGCCCAGCGCGCGATCGATCGCCGCCTTGTGCTCGGGCTTGCGCGTCAGCTCCCAGCCCTCGATCAGCGCGTAGGTCGAGCTCGCATGGCGCAGCGCGTTGTAGGTGGGAATGGCGCGGTCGAAGCAGGGAAACCAGCCGTAGTGGTAGGCGCCCGAGCTCTTGACCTGGCGCGCGAGGTAGGCGGTGCTGGTCTCGACGATCTGGCGCACGCGCGGCGCGTCCCAGGCCGGCAGCCGGCGATAGCCGCGGCCCACGCCCTCGTGCTCGATGCGGTGCGCCTCCTTGCCGTCGGTGAACACGGCGCGCGTGTCGAACACCCACACCGGCTGCTGCGGATCGGTGGGCCAGCTCAGCTCGCGTCCGTAGCGGTGCTTGCCGAACAGCTTGAGGTTCGCCGCATTGGGCGCGGCCTCGTCGAACTTGCCGTCGTAGAGCACGGCATGGGCGCCGATGTCCTGCTCGAGCATGGCCACCGACAGCTCGGCGTCGAAGGCGATGCCGCTGCGGAAGTAGTTGCGCTTGGTGGTCGAGAACGCCTGCTGCAGTCCCTTCCAGCTCATCGCCTGCACAGTGTGGACCACGTCCGCGCGCAGCCAGATCGGCGCCGTGCTCTGCTTGCGCAGCCAGGCCTGCAGCAGCTGGGCGCCGCGGCGCCAGACCTCGTCGAAGGCCTTGCCGCGTACCGTCACGACGTGCGCGCGGTCCTTGGCGTTGCAGGCCGACAGGAACAGCACGCCCGCACCCTCGGATGCAGACGCCTCCATGCACTCGGCCCACGTCGCGGCCACCGCGGGCTTCGCGCACGCGAGCAGTTCACCCAGACTCATCGAAGATTCCTCACATGGCTTCCATCGGCTGGCGATGCGATGGCTGCGCGCATTGTCCCTCGTCCCGGTGTCATTCCCAGGGCCGGGCGACCGCCGCTTCGTACTCCTGCGGCGTGCCGCAGAAGACGATCTGCTCGGGCCCGATCAGCTCGTAGGCCACGCGCGCGCCGCGCTCGATCAGCGCGTTGTAGCAAGGCGCGATGTAGTACTCGCCGCGCGTCAGCAACTGGTGGCGCTGCTGGTGCTCGAAGGCCTCGTCGAAGACCCGCGCATCGGCGAAGTGGTAGAGGCCGTCGCTGCACAGGTTGGAGATGCGTTCCTTCTCGGTGGTGCGCAGCACCGAGCGATCGGGTCCGGGTTCGACGAAGGACCAGTGCTCGCCCTCGCCCTCGAACACCTCGAGGTAGCCCGCGGCGCCATCGACCAGCGCCGACTTGCGGAAACCGGGCCGGATGGTGTCGATGTTGAAGACGTAGACCGCCTCCTCGCTGCGCAGCGCCTGCAGCCCGCGATGCACCGAGTCGGCCTGCCCAGCGTGTCGCCGTCGAGCTCGACGATGTGGAAGGACTTGACGCCCAGCGCCTGCAGTTCGCGCACCAGGAACTCGACCACGTCGTGGTCGCGCCGCACCACGAACAGGAACAGGTCGTCCTGGAAGTAGCGCTCGAAGGACTTCACCACGTGGAAGAACACCGTGCGCCCGTGCAGCGGCAGCCGGTACTTGGGCAGCGCATAGCCGGCGTCGGTGAAGCGGCGGCTCTTGCCCATCATCGGAATCACGAACATCGCTCAGTGCTCCATCTGCTCGTAGAGGCGCAGCGCATTGGCCAGCATCGCGCGCTGGCGGCGCGGCGCGTCCTGGTGCAGCGGCAGCATCGACAGGAACAACAGCACCGTGATCGGCGCCACGTGGCGCGCGGTCATGCCGTTGAGCAGCGGCAGCGCCGCGAACAGCTTCTGGATCGCGGCCACGTCCTCGTCGGCATGGATGCGCAGGCGGAAATCCAGCCCCGTCCCGTCGTCGATCTCGAAGGCGTCGGCCACGATGTAGTCGTACAGGCCCAGCACCGAATGCGCGAGCTTGGCGAGGTCGTAGCGCAGGTCGCCGACGAGCCGCGGCTCGTCGCGGAAATTGAGGCCGCGCGGATCGATCAGCTTGATGCAATCCGAGCGGGTGTCGAACAGGATGTTGCTGAAGCACAGGTCGCCATGCATCACGCCCGGCACCAGCGGCACGCGCGCCGCGGTCTCGAGGCAGCGCTCGACGATCTCGGCCAGCGAGGGCAGCGCGCGCCCGTTGAGCCGCGTGGGCGCCGACAGGCTCATGCCGCTCGCCGTGGCATAGGCATCGAGCCGCGCGCGCGTCTTGTCGCCCAGCATGCCGCGGCTGTCCTGCGCCACCGCCTGGCACTCGCGCTCGCCCAGCGGCATGGCCGTCTGGCAGGCCGCCAGCCAGTCGGCCAGGTGCCTGAACACGCGCGACCAGAAGGCCGTGGAGTTGCGGCCATGCACGTAGAGCTCGTTGAGCGGCGCCATGCACAGGTACTCGAGTTCGTAGCCATAGCCGCCGCCCCCGTCCTCGACCGCGCCGCGGTCGAGCAGCTGCGGCGCATACACGCGCAGCCGCGGCGGCAGTGCGTCGAACCAGCGTGCCTCGGCCTCGAGCTTGCGCGGCTGGCAACCGGTCTTGCGCACGCGCCGGTCGCCGATGGCGAGGTCGTTGAACGCGCGCTGCGTGGTGATGCGCGCGCGCGAGCGGTAGAAGGTGTTGACGTGGCCGAAGTCCGACCACTGCGCGGTCTGCACGCGCTGCAGGTAGCAGGCCTCGTCGTAGGCCGAGACCGCGCGCTCGAACGAACCGCGCGCGGCCACCAGGCATTTGGCGAGCCGGCTGACCGACTGGAACGCGAAGTAGCCGCACCACACGCGCACCGCGGTCTCCGTGCCGTGGTCCACCTGCCAGTCGTAGTCGTCGGCCGACTCGGCCACGCTCAGGCAGTCCCAGCCGGTCGGCAGGTCGCTGATCAGCGTGTCGCCCAGCAGCAGTCGCATGCCGTCGCCGTAGCGGCCGATGGTGTTGATCGAGAACAGCAGCGAATCGGCCAGCGTGAGCCCGTCGGGCACGCGCAGCACCTGGATCGCATGCGCTTCGAGCGCCTGCGCGTCGCGGTGCGAGACGGCATGGCTCTCGGGCAGCGAGAGATAGATCGGCTCGCCCGGGAAATGCCGCGCCAGCAGCTCGGCCTGGTGCACGAACAGCCGATGGTTTGCCACCGGCAGGAAGGCCGGCGGCAGGCGGCCGAACTCCGACTGCAGCTCGGAGTCGACGTAGGCCGCCGAGGTGACGACGATCACTTCTCGTGCTCCAGAAGCCGGTCGATCTCCTCGCGGCTGTACTTGAGGAACTCCGACGGTCGGATCGCGCGGTCGTCGACGTAGAAGCCCTCCTCGCCGCACCAGGGCTTGCCGACGTGGATCTCGTCGTAGGGCACGTCGTGGCGGGCCAGCCAGTCGATGATGATCGGCAGCGTGTGGGCGTTGATGCGGCCGACGTTGCCGCCGAAGCTGTTGACGTTGCGGCTGGTGTAGATCGAGATCGCGAAGCCCTGCTCGCGGTAGCTGCGCAGTCGCTCGATCATGTCCTCGCGCGGGCGGGCATTGGGGTAGTCCTTCCGTTCCGCCACGCACAGCGTGTGGTCCAGGTCGAAGATCAGGCGTTTCAAGGGGGGCTCCTCTAATTCTGGTTCGCGGCGGCCGGGTCGATGGCCAGGAAGCGCGCGATCTCGTCGTTGTTGCGTAGGCCGGCGGCGGCCACCGCGCGCTGCACCGCCCGCATGAGCCGCGGGTTGTGCGCCGTGTCGCGCTGGTCGGCATCGGGCCACTGGTACGGCGGCAGGCCGCGCTCGCGCGCGACGGCCTCGGTCTCCTCGCCCAGCGCCTGCAGGATGCGTAGCATCAGCGCATGGCCGCGCCAGATCTCGTCGCGCACCACGGGGCTGCCATCGGCGAAGCGGCGCGCGCGCAGCTCTTCGGGCATGGCCATCGGCGGTTCGCCGGCCTTGGCGAGCTCGGCCAGCCGGTTCCAGAAATGCCGCACGTCGTAGGGATTGGGATTGGCGAACACGCGCGCGCGCAGTTCGGTGGGCGTAGCCGGAAGCGGCGTGCTCCACAAGGTGGCGTTGCGGCGGTTCTCGGCCAGCGTCACCCACTCGGCCCACTTCGCCATGCCCTCGAGGTACCAGCTGGCGCGGAACATCGCGTGGCCGTACTGGAACAGGTGGAACAGCTCGTGCGGGATCAGGTAGTCCTTCACCCGCTCGTGGTTGCCCGCGAGCGCCGAGTTGATCGCCATCGAGAGCGCGCAGCGGTCGGCGCGCGCGCGGCTGCCGGGGTAGCGGATCACGGCCGAGAACGCGAGCCCGCGCTTGTCCGCGACGCCGGGGCTGTAGGCATCGAAGTTCAGCAGGTCGATGTCGATGGTCTCGGCCTGGCGGAAGCGAGGGCTGCGCAGCGGATCGCGAAAGCCGTTGGCCAGGTAGATGCGGCGCACGGTGTCCAGGTGCAGCGCGGCATCCTCGACCATGTCGGGCACGCCGTTGCCGTTGAGGTCGACGCCGGTGTAGAGCGCATGCGGTCCGTCGAGCGCATAGAAGACGCGGATGCCGTTGAACTCGTGGCGCTGCGTCAGCGCCAGCCGGTGCGCGTTCTTCGAGATGCGGCAGCCCGCGCCTTCGGGCCCCTGCTGCAGGCCCGGCTCGCGATCGGCCTGGTCCTGCGCGCGCGCCGCGCCCGGCAGCAAGCCAAGGAACAGGCCCCACAGCACCGACAGGGCCAGCACGGCCTGCACGCGACGCACCCGTCTCACCGCGGCGCCGCGCCGGCCAGGGCGTTCCACAGCAGGCGGTCCATCTCGCTGACCGGGCCCGCGGGCAGGTCGGCCGACAGCATCGCGCGCAGCTCGCCGCGGCCATAGGCGGCGGCGGGCACGGCCTCGACGGCATGGATGTTTTCGAGCGGCCGCCGCCGCACGCCCTGGAACAGCATCGCATGCGCGAGCGAACAGTGCGAACGCAGCCGCTTCGGAAAGCCGAACCAGTTCTCGCGGATCGCCTGGGTCTGCAGCCCCAGCGTGTTGGCATAGCAGCCCATGGCCTCGGGCGAGCCGACCGCGAACTGGTCGCCGGCATAGAGCGTCTTGGTCACGGCGAGGTGGTTGAAGAACAGCACCCGCTGGCGGCGGCAGGCCTCGGCCATGCCGGCCCAATCGGGCGCGGCCATGCCGGCGCGGAAGGCGCGGTCGGGCCGGATTCGGATCACCAGGTCGTAGTCGCCGCCGTCCTGCAGCATCAGGCGGTGCGCTTCCTGGATCTTGTAAAACATCTTGAGCTGGTTGTTCGCATCGTTCTCAAACTCGGGCCGCCGGTGGTTCTCGATCGCCACCACCGCATCGGTGCCGTACACCGCGCGCAGGTCCGCTTCGCCGAGCGTCGACGACACCTCGAGCCTGGCGAAGAGTTCGGATAGGCCTTCTTCATCGCGGCCAGCCCGTAGCGGAAGCCGGCCTGCCGGTAGGCCTCGGCGAAGGGCGCGAACTTGAAGATCCGGTCCACGCCGTTGCCCGACATCGGATCGGGAAAGCGCCAGCCGGTGTCCTCCCAGGTATGGACGAAGTACTTCACCTGGTGGCCGTCCAGGCCCAGGTGCTTCCAGGTCTGGAAGGCGGCCGCGTAGCCACGCATCTGGCCCGACACGCACACGGCGATGCGCAGCGGCGCGCCGGTGGCCGGCGCAGTGGCGTCCGACCGCGCCGCGCCCGATTCGAAGGCGCGCGCGATCCTCGCGCTGGCGCGCGCCTGCCTCGCCTGCTTGCCGCCCTCGGCCGGCGGCAGGCCGCGCACCTGCGCGAGGATGCGTTCGTACAGCGCTTCGTCGAACAGGCCGTAGCCGAGGATCAGCAGCCGGCAGATCGCCGCGTCGCTCAGACAGCGCAGGCCCTGCGCGTCCTGCAGCAGATCGTTCGCGAAGGCGCGCAGCAGCGCGCCGTTCGCCGGCAGCACGCTCTGGAAGAAGCGGCACAGCGTCTCGTGGTCGCAGCTCTGGAAGAGTTCGACCAGCATCTCGCGCCGCAGGTCGTCGCCATAGCCGCGGAAGCCCTCGACCGCGAGCATCAGCGCGGTGCGATCGCGCGGGTCGGCAAACTCCCGATGCTCGAACAGCGGCCGGGCCACGCCGGCCAGGCTGCGGTAGCTCGCGCCCTGGTGCCGCTTGAGGCCCGCGAGGAAACTCGCGAAGGCGAAAGGAAAGGCCTCGAGGACCTGGCCCAGCCGTGCCGCATGGCCATCGATCTGGCCCGCGATCATCTGCACCGCGCTCGCATCCATCACGCCCTGGGCGGGGAAAGTGGCGCGCCCAGACCTCGCCGGCGCGCAGCTCGAGCGCCGCCGCGACGTTGCCCGACAGCACCAGCGCCTCGTGGTAGCGCAGCGCGATGTCCTTCTCGAACGCATGGCCCTCGCCGAGGGCGCGGCGCAGCCGATACAGGCTCAGCTCATGCTGGTCCGCGCGCGCGAAGGCCGCCAGCGTGGCGTCCATGTCGGCGACCGAGCTCCATGCCTCGGTGGCGATCGCTTCGGAGGGCGCTTCTTCCCGCCACATCGCTCAAGCCGCCAGCGCGACGGCTTCGGCCTCGCGCACCACCGGCAGCCAGGGGGTGGTCAGCATGCCGATCGGCGGCGGCGTCTCCAGGCTGATCAGCAGGTGGGCCCGGCTCGAGGGCTGGTTGCTGCGGTTGACGGCGCGGTGGTGCACGTCCACACGCACCAGCCAGGCCGAACCGTCGGCCGGCAGGTGAACGCTCTCGATGCTGCCGTCGGCGCGCTGCCATTCGAAGAAGCAGTTGGGGTTGGTGACGATCGGCACGTGCAGGCGCCAGGCCTCGCGCACGGCGTCGGTGTGCAGCGGCATCTCGTCGCCTTCGCTCTCGAGCTGCATGATGCGCGCGCGAAAGGGCTTGAGGCCGAGCGCGGACAGCGCGTCCATCACCTCGGCGAGGCTGCCCGAGCAGGCATCGGTGGGTTGCGTGCCGCGGCTGGGCATGGCGGCATTGGGATTGATTCGGCGGATGCCGTCGATCAGCGTGCCATCGCGGCTGGTCACCGCCCAGCCGATGTAGTCGACGCGGTTGTCGCGATAGGGCGTCGATGGCAGCGTCTTCACGTGGTCCAGGAAATGCGCGCACAGCGCGTCGATGTCGATCTTGAAGTTCGCCAGCCGGGCGAACATGACGTCCTTGGAATGCTTCACGGCTCTCTCTCCTCGGTTCCTCTGGATGGATGGCCACCGCGAACGGTGGCGCCGGCCCGCGCGCGGCGGGCGATGCGCAACGGCTGGCGCAGGCGCTGCACGCCGAAGCGGCAGCGCGGTCCGGGCACGAAGCCGGACCTAGGCAAGGACGGAGGAAAGGCGCGGCGGCCGCTTGGGCGGCGCGAAGAAGGTCTTGGAGGAGAAGAAGGCGAAGGAGCGCGGCAGCGCCACGGGCAGCACGATCAGTTCGAGCACGTAGCCCTCGAACAGGATCTCGATGCCGTGGCCGATGTCCGTGTCGTCGGCGGCGGCCGAAGCGGAGACGGACGTGCCCGCGCCGCGCTGATAGTCATCGGGGGAGGCCGAGGCATCGGACCACAGCGTCTGCGCCACGAGGTCGCGATGCATGCCTGCCTCGACGAGGATCTGCGCGAACACCACCACGGCCTGACAGCACAGAAGGACCGCGAGGACGAGCGCGATGAGCGGGCGAGACATGACCGCGAAATCTTAGCGGCAGATACCTCACGCGGGAGACAATTCGTTAACCTTTACAACGATATTCCGAGCGCTGAGCACTACGGTTTTCGGTGGGCACGCGCAGCTTTCGCGACCCGCCGCACCGGCCTTTCGCCGGCCTGCGGCAGGCGCTCGCGCAGGAAGTCGATCAGCGCCTGCGCCGCCACGTTGCGCATCGGCCCGGGCAGGTAGGCCAGCACCACGCGGCGCTCGATGCGCGGCTTCGACAGTGCCAGCACGACCAGTTCGGGATCGCGCAGCGAGGCCGTGTACAGACGCGGCATCAGCCCGAGCGCCTGGCCGCCGCGCACCAGCGCATAGAGGGTTTCGGAATAGCTCACGCGCAAGGGCTCGAGCCCCTGCGCGAACTGGGGCGCGCGCGGGATTGCCGAGCGCCGGCATGCTGCCGCTCTCGAACAGCACCAGTCGCTCGCGGCCGATGCGCTCCCATTCGGTCTCGCCGGCCGCGGCCAGCGCATGGTCGCGCCGCACCACCAGCACCAGTGGGTCGCGGAACAGGTCGACGCATTCGAGCCCCGCCCGGCGGCTCGGTGATGGCGGCCACCGCCATGTCGAGCTGGCCGCTGCGCAGTTCGGCGAGCAGCGCGGTCGAGGGCGCGTCGCGCCACGACAGCTCGACCTCGCCGAGGCGCTCGGCATGCGCCGCCGCGAACTCGCTCGCGGCCGCGGCCACGCGCGCGGCGGCCGAAGGGATCACACCGATGCGCACGAAGGCCCGGCCGCGCCGCACCGTGCTCTCGATGTCGCGCAGCGCCACCTCGACCGTGTGAACCAGGAAGTCGGTGCGCGCCAGCACCTCGGCGCCCAGCGGCGTGAGCTCGACGCGGTGCGTGGAGCGCGTGAGCAGCTGCGCGCCCAGCAGCTTCTCGATCTGCTTGATGGCATTGCTGAGCGCGGGCTGCGTGATGGCCAGCCGGCGCGCGGCGCGGCCGAAGTGCGCCTCCTCGACCAGCACCGAGAAGCACTGCAGCTGGCGCAGCGTGAGCGCGCGCAGCGGCAGCGAGGATGCGGCCGGCTCGGGTGCGGCCGGGGATTTGGGAGCGCGCGAAGAGGTGGCCATGCTTATAGATCGGGCGAATCAAATTATAGAAATTCAAAATTTTCCTTATCGCCTCGCCCTCACTAGACTGGCCCGCATGACCGCCAGCCCCTCCGCCAGCCCGTCTTCCGCCGCCCCGGGCTTCGACCTCGAAGCCCTGCTGCGCGCCATTCCCAAGGTCGAGCTGCACTGCCACCTGTTCGGCACCGTGCGCCACGAGACCTTCAAGCAGCTCAACCTGCGCGCCGGCTCGCCGCTGGCGGCCGACGAGATCGAGGGCTTCTACACGCGCGGCGAGAAGCCCGTGGGCGTGCTGCGCGTGCTGCGCGCGCTCGACGCCGAGCTGGTGCGCAAACCCGACGACCTGCACCAGCTCACGTTCGAATACCTGCAGGACGCGGCGCAGCACAACGTGCGCCATGCCGAGTTCTCGTGGAACCCGACCGGCACGGTGCAGGTGTCGGGCATCCCCTATGCGCTCGCGCAGGGCGCGATCGTGCGCGCGATCCGCGACGCGAAGCAGCAGTTCGGCATCGACGGCCGGCTGATCGGCGCCATCGACCGCGAGGCCTCGCCCGCGGCCGCGCTCGAGATGGTCGAGTGGATGGCCGCGAACCGCTGCGACGAAGCGATCGGCATCGGCATCGACTACCGCGAGGTCGACCGGCCGCCCGAGCTCTTCACCGAGGCCTATGCGCGCGCGCGGCAGGTCGGCTTGCGCACCACCGCGCATGCCGGCGAGTTCGGCATGCCCTGGACCAACGTGCGCACCGCGCTCGACGTGCTGCGCGTGGACCGCATCGACCATGGCTACACCGTGGTCGACGCGCCCGAGTTCGCGCGCGAATGCGCCGAGCGCGGCGTGCTCTTCACCGTGGTTCCGACCAACTCCTACTACCTGCGCACCCTGCCGCCCGAGCGCTGGGCGCTCGACCATCCGATCCGCCGCATGCCGGGCCTGGGCCTGCGCATCCATCCCAACACCGACGACCCGACCCTGCACAAGGTCACGCCCACGCAGGCCTGGCTGATGATGGTGCGCGACTTCGGCTTCGGCCTCGACGACCTGCGCGGCTTCATGCTCAACGGCCTCGACGGCGCCTGGATCGACGAGACGCAGCGCCGCGACTGGCGCGCGCAATGGAGCGACGCCTTCGACCACCTGCGCAGCCGCCTCGGCGATGCGCCGCCCTCTTCCCCAGCCCACGCCTGAAGCCCGCCATGAACCCCCTCCGCCGTCCCCTGCTCGTGGCCGCGACGCTCTGCGCCGCGCTGCCCGCCCTGCTGCCCACCATGGCCTCGGCCCAGCCGGCCTGGCCCGCGGCCAGGCCGATCACGCTGATCGTTCCCTACACCGCGGGCGGCAGCGTCGACGTCAATGCGCGGCTGGTCGCCACGCGGCTGGCCGAGCGGCTCAAGCAGGCGGTGGTGATCGACAACGTGGCCGGTGCCGGCGGCGCCATCGGCGTGGCCAAGGCCGTGGCCGCCGCGCCCGACGGCTACACGCTGGTGGTCGGCCCCGACAGCGCGATCGCGATCGGCCGGCTGGTCAACCCCTCGGCCTTCCGCTTCGATCCGCTCAAGGACCTGGCCCCGGTCGGCCTGCTCAACACCGCGCCGATGGTGCTGGTGGCGCGCCCCGGCCTGCCCGCGAAGAGCTATGCCGACTTCGTGCAGCTCGCCAAGGCCGCGCCCGGCAAATACAACTACGCCACCTCGGGCGTGGGCACCGTGCTGCAGCTCGCGATGGAACTGCTCAAGCAGCGCAGCGGCATCTTCGTGACCCACGTGCCCTACCGCGGCGGCGCGCAGATCGCCACCGACGTGATCGGCGACCAGGTCGACCTCGCGATGCTCGTGAGCACCAGCGCCATCCCGCACGTCAGCGGCAAGCGGCTGCAGGCGCTGGGCATCACCGGCACCAAGCGGCTGCCCTCGCTGCCCGGCGTGCCCACCTTCGACGAGATGCCCGGCCTCAAGGGCTTCGACATGGTGAGCTGGACCGGCATCTTCGCGCCCGCGAAGACACCGGCCGCCGTCGTCGCGCGCCTCAACCAGGAACTCGAGGGCGTCCTGCAGGAGGAAGGCGTGCGCGCCAAGCTCGCCGAACAGGGCGCGCTGCCGGGCAGCGGCAAGCCCGAAGCCTTGGGCCGCTTCGTGCAGGCCGAGTACGCGCGCAACCAGAAGATCGTGCAGACGGCCAACATCAAGGAATGAGCGCGGCGCGGCCGCCATGGCGCATGATCGATCGCCGCACCGTCACCGGCCTTCGGAGATCGACCCGATGCCGACCGCGTCCCCGCTCCCGCGCCTTCGCCTGCTGCTCGCGGCCCTGCTGCTGCCCGCCCTGCTCGGCGCCTGCGCCAGCCTGCCGCCGCCCGTCGCACAGGCGCCGGTCGCCGCGATCGCCGACTACGCCACCACGCCGCTGAACGCCATCGCGCAGCGGGCACTGGCACCGGGCGGCTCATCGGGCTTTCGCCTGCTGCCCTACGGCCCGACCTCCTTCGCCAGCCGCATCGAACTCGCGAAGCTCGCCACCCGCAGCCTCGACGTGCAGTACTACCTGCTGGCCGGCGACAACACCGGCCGCGCCCTGATGCGCGCGCTGCGCGATGCCGCCGCGCGCGGCGTGCGCGTGCGATTGCTGGTGGACGATCTCTACACCACCGGCGAGGACGAGCTGCTGCTCGGCCTGGCCAGCCATCCGAACGTGGAGGTGCGCCTGTTCAATCCCTTCCCGGCCGGCCGCGGCAGCGACCTCACGCGCTTCGCCGCCTCGGCCATGGATTTCGAGCGCATCAACCGGCGCATGCACAACAAGCTGTTCGTGGCCGACAACGCCGCCGCCGTGGCCGGCGGGCGCAACATGGCCGACGAGTACGTGATGAACGCCAGCGCCAGCAACTTCATCGACATGGACGTGTTCGCCGCGGGCCCGGTGGTGCGCGAACTCTCCGACGCCTTCGACCACTACTGGAACAGCGAAGCCGTCTATCCCGTGCAGCGCATCGCGCGCAGCAGCCTGACGCCGGCGCAGCTGCGGCAGGCCTTCGAGGAACGCACCGCCACCGCCAGGCCGCCGCAGGCGCCGCGCATTCCCGACGACGGCATCATCCCCGACGCGACCGAGGGCGAGCCGGCCTCGATCCCGCTCGAGATGGTGCCGATGATGAACCTGCCCTTCGAGCTGGCCGAGCGCAGGCTGAGCCCGCTGCTCGCGGCCGACGCGCGCGTGCTGTTCGATCCGCTGACCAAGACGCAGGGCTGGAACGAGCGCGAGAACTCGAACAAGGGCACCGTCACCGAGGCCGTGATCCGCTGGTTCCGCACCGCGCAGCGGACCATCAAGATGGTCTCGCCCTGATTTCGTGCCTTCGGACGCCGCCGTCGCCAGCCTCGCCGAGGCGCGGGCCGCGGGCCTGCAGGTCGAGCTCGTCACCAACTCGCTGGCCTCCACCGACGAGCCCTGGGTCTACGTCGGCTACTGGCCGCACATCCACCGGCTGCTCGAGGCCGGCGTCGAGATCTACGAACTGAGCCCCTCGCTGAGCGTGCACCGCGGCAAGCTCGGCCTGTTCGGCCACGGCACCGGCGCGCTGCACATGAAGAACGGCATCGTCGACCATCGCCAGGTCTTCCTCGGCTCGATGAACCTCGACCCGCGCTCGGCACGGCTCAACACCGAGCTCGGCCTGATCATCGACAGCCCCGACATGGCGCGCCAGCTCGAGAGCTTTGCCGACACGCGCAGCTTCTACCGGCTGCGGCTCGATGCGAAGGGCCGCAACGTCGAATGGGTGGACCAGGACGACGACACGCGCGTGTTCGACGTGCCGCCCGAGACGACGGCGTGGCAGCGCTTCAAGCTGAGGCTGCTGGGTCCGTTGATTCCGCAAAGCCAGCTCTAGAAGGCCGCACGCATGTCCCGCTCCGAACGCCTGCTCGCCCTGGTCCAGACCCTGCGCCGCCATCGCCGGCCGATCAACGGCCAGGCCCTGGCCGAGCAACTCGGCATCAGCCTGCGCACGCTGTACCGCGACATCGCGAGCCTGCAGTCGCAGGGCGCGCTGATCGAAGGTTCGCCCGGCCTGGGCTATGCGCTCCAACCGGGCTACGTGCTGCCGCCGCTGATGTTCGGCCCCGAGGAGATCGAGGCGCTCGCGCTGGGCCTGCGCTGGGTGGCGGACCGCGGCGACAAGACCCTGTCGGGCGGCGCGAACGATGCGCTCGCGAAGATCGCCGCCGTGCTGCCGCCCGAACTGAAGCGCGAGCTCGAGGCCTCCGCGCTGCTCGTGGCCGCGGGTGCGAAGCGCGCACCGGCCGCGGTCGAACCCGATCTGCTGCGCGCCGCGATCCGTGCCGAGCACAAGCTGCGGATCGGCTACAGCGATCCCGGCGGAACCGCATCGCAACGCGTCATCTGGCCCTTCGCGCTCGTGTACTTCGAACAGTCGCGCGTGCTCAGCGCCTGGTGCGAACTGCGCAACGACTTCCGCAACTTCCGCGCCGACCGCATCGTCGCCGCCGAGATGCTCGATGCGCGCTACCCCCAGCGTCGCCAGGCGCTGCTCAAGGCCTGGCAGCAGCGCGTGAAGGAAAGCGGCCGCACGATACTGCCGGAATCTGACATGCCCTCTTCCTAAGCTCGCGCCATCGTTCATTCATCAGGAGATCGGCGTGAAGTTTGCATCCGTGCGTCTTAGTCACCCAACAATTCGAAGCCCTCGTTGCGTTCTACGCGCGCCTCTCGGGCACCGAGGCCACCCGCCTGGCCGATGGCTTCGCGGAGATCAGGCTGGCGGGCGCGACCCTGGCCATTTCCGAGGAGCATCTCGTGCAGCGCTTCAACGCCGGTGCCGCGACGGCCGCGTCGAACCGCTCGGCGATCCTCGAGTTCGAGGTCGCCGATGTCGAGGGGACGCTGGCGCGCATGGAAGAAGCGGCCGAGGTCGTGATGCGGCCGACCACGATGCCGTGGGGCAACCTGTCGCTGCTGCTTCGCGATCCGGATGGGAGTCTGGTGAATGTGTTTTCGAGGCCCGCGAGCTAGCGAGGGCCCTTCGGCGTTACACGCGTTACGGCCGAGACGTCCCTCGCTTGCCAGTCGGAGGACATGAAGCCCGGCCTTTTCTACGATGGCGGCCCAATCCCCGTCCCTCCCATGAAACGACCGCTTCGCCTCCTGTCCGCAGCCCTGCTCGCCACCCTCGCCGCCACCACCCACGCCCGCACCCTCTGCACCGCCATCGCCGACGCAACCACCGGCCAGTTCATCGTGAAGCAAGGCCGCTGCGACGAACGCGTCACCCCCGCCTCCACCTTCAAGATCGCGATCGCGCTGATGGGCTTCGACGCGGGCTTCCTCAAGAACGAGCACGACCCCGTGCTGCCCTTCAAGGAAGGCTATCCGGCCTGGGTCGAAGGCTGGAAGCAGCCGACCGACCCGCAACGCTGGCTCAAGCTCTCGGTGTTCTGGTTCTCGCAGCGGGTGACCGAATCGCTCGGTGCCGAGCGCTTCGCGCGCTACGCGAAGAACTTCGACTATGGCAACGCCGACGTGTCGGGCGACCCGGGAAAGAACAACGGGCTCGAGCGTTCATGGGTCGCGTCTTCGCTGCGCATCTCGCCGCGCGAGCAGGTCGAGTTCCTGCGCAAGCTGCTGTCGAACCGGCTGCCGGTGTCGCCGCGCGCGATCGAGATGACGCGGCGTTCGATGGAGACGACCGAGCTGCCCGAGGGCTGGACGGTGCAGGGCAAGACCGGCGCGGCCTACCCGAAGAAGGCCGATGGCTCGCTCGATGAAGCCCATGGCTACGGCTGGTATGTCGGCTGGGCCACGCGCGGCGAGCGCACCGTGGTGTTCGCGCGGCTGACGCAGGACGACCGGAAGCAGGCAACGACGCCGGGCATCCGCACGCGCGACGCGCTGCTGCCGGCCCTGCCCGCGCTGATCGGTTCCGCCGCGAGATGACGGCGGCGCCGTGCACCGGACCACGCAGCACGCGCATCGACGTGTTGCGCGGCATCGCGATCCTGCTGGTGCTGTTCCACCACTTCAACATCGCCTACCGTCTCGACGGCACCGTGCTGTCGCAGCTCTTCGGCTGGGAAGCGGTGCGCGCGGTGGCGCGCAACGGCAACTACGGCGTCACGATGTTCTTCGTGATCTCGGGCTTCCTGATCACCTCGAACGCGCGGCGCCGCTGGGGCGCGCTGCGCGACGTGAAGGCGCGCGCCTTCTACGGCCTGCGCGTGGCGCGCATCGTGCCGTGCCTGCTGCTCCTGCTGGTCGCGGTCAACCTGCTGGCCTGGGCGGGCGTGGCCATCTTCCAGAACCGGGCGCCGGCAGGTGCGACCCCGTTGCCGCTGTGGCTGGTCAACCTCGTCTCGCTGACCTTCTGGATGAACGTGGTGGTCGACAAGTACGGCTGGACCAACTACGCGCTCGGCGTGCTGTGGTCGCTGTCGGTCGAGGAGGTCTTCTATCTCTTCTTCCCGATCCTCTGCGCGCTGCTGCGCCGGGAGCGCCGGCTGATCGCCTTCTGGCTCGCGATCGCGGTGCTGGCACCGGTCTACCGCTTCCATCGCCAGGACGATGAAGGCGGCTACCTCTATGCCTACTTCGCGGCCTTCGACGGCATCGCAATCGGCTGCTGCACCGCGCTGCTCGCGGACTCGGTCGTTCTCTCCATGCGACTCGAAGACGCTGCTGCAATGGGCCGTGGCGATCGCCATGGTCTTCCTCTACCTGCGATGGCCGATCGCGCAGAGCCACGTGCTCGGCGTCACGGCGATGGCGTTGGGCACGGCCGTGCTGCTGGCGACGATGGTCGATCGGTCCACGCACGGCACGGCGCCCGCACGCCTTCGCTGGCTCTCCACCGCCTTCGGATGGTTCGGCCGGCGCAGCTACGAGCTCTACCTGTTCCACCTGATTGTGCTCGGCCTGCTGCGGACCCTGTTCCCGCCCGCGCTCGCGAGCGGCGGCGACAGGATGTGGCTGCTCGGCGGCTACCTGCTGCTGTCGATGGCCCTGTGCGACGCCATCGCGCGCTGCTACAGCGAGCCCATGAACCGCTGGCTGCGAGGGCGCCTGTCCGTTGCGCGCGCCTGACCCGGGCGTCCTTTCCTGTGCGCCGGCATCGCCGGACACGATCGAGATGACGCGACGGGACGCGATCGCGCGAAGAGGTTTCAATCAACCGCCTTGCCCATCTCCTCGACCACCTTCTTCGCGTCGCCGAACACCATCATGGTCTTGTCCATGTAGAAGAGTTCGTTGTCCAGCCCGGCGTAGCCGGCGGCCATGGAGCGCTTGTTGACGATCACCGTCTTGGCCTTGTAGGCCTCCAGGATCGGCATGCCGTAGATCGGGCTGCCCTTGGTGTGCGCGGCCGGGTTCACCACGTCGTTGGCGCCCAGGATGATCGCCACGTCGGCCTGGCCGAACTCGCCGTTGATGTCCTCCATCTCGAACACCTGGTCGTACGGCACCTCGGCCTCGGCCAGCAGCACGTTCATGTGCCCCGGCATGCGCCCGGCCACCGGATGGATCGCGTACTTCACCGTGATGCCCTTCTCGGTGAGCTTGGCCGCGAGCTCCTTGACCGCGTGCTGCGCTCGGGCCACCGCCAGGCCGTAGCCCGGCACGATCACCACCGTCTCGGCATTGCCCAGCACGAAGGCCGCGTCGTCGGCGCTGCCGCTCTTCACGGGGCGCTGCTCCTTCGCGCCACCCGTGGCCGCCGCCGCGTCGCCGCCGAAGCCGCCCAGGATCACGTTGAAGAACGAGCGGTTCATCGCCTTGCACATGATGTAGCTCAGGATCGCGCCCGAGCTGCCCACCAGGCTGCCCGCCACGATCAGCATCGCGTTGTTCAGGCTGAAGCCGATGCCCGCGGCCGCCCAGCCCGAGTAGCTGTTGAGCATCGACACCACCACCGGCATGTCCGCCCCGCCGATCGGGATGATGATCAGCACGCCCATCACGAAGGCCAGCGCGAGCATCGCGAAGAACGCCGTCCAGTTCTCCGTTGCCATGAAGACGAGGCCCAGGCCCACGGTCGCCAGGCCCAGCACGAGGTTGAGCATGTGCTGGCCCGCGAACTGCACCGGCGCGCCCTGGAACAGGCGGAACTTGTACTTGCCCGAGAGCTTGCCGAAGGCGATCACCGAGCCGCTGAAGGTGATGGCGCCGATGGCCGCGCCCAGGAACAGCTCCAGGCGGTTGCCCGCGGGGATCGGATCGCCCTTGAGCGCGATGTTGAAGGCATGCGGCTCGGCCACGGCGGCCACCGCGATGAACACGGCAGCGAGACCGATCATGCTGTGCATGAAGGCCACCAGCTCGGGCATCTTGGTCATCTCGACCTTGTTGGCCATGTAGGCCCCGAGGCCACCGCCCACGACCAGCGCGACCAGCACGTAGGCCAGGCCCTCGAGGTTGCCGCTGGCGAGCTTGTAGATCAGCGCGCCGGTGGTCAGCACGGCGATCGCCATGCCGGTCATGCCGAAGACGTTGCCGCGGATCGAGGTGGTGGGATGGCTCAGGCCCTTGAGCGCCTGGATGAAGCAGATGCTGGCCAGCAGGTACAGCAGGGTGACGAGGTTCATGCTCACTTGGAAGCTCCCTCGGCGGCTGCGGGCGCGGCCTTGCGCTCCTTCTTCTTGAACATCTCCAGCATGCGCCGCGTGACCAGGAAGCCGCCGAAGACGTTGACCGCCGCCAGCGCGACGGCCAGCACGCCCATGGTCTTGCCCAGGCCGGTCTCGGTGAGCGCGGCGGCCAGCATGGCGCCCACGATGACGATCGCCGAGATGGCGTTGGTCACGGCCATCAGCGGCGTGTGCAGCGCGGGCGTGACGGTCCACACCACGTGGTAGCCCACGTAGATGGCCAGCACGAAGATGATGAGGTTGATGACGGTGTGAGAGACGATGTCCATGGTTTCTTCTCCTCGCGTGTTCGCTTACTTCTTCGTGACCTGGCCGTCCTGCGTGACGCGGCAGGCGGCGACGATGTCGTCCTCGAGGTCGATCTTCAGCGCGCCCTCCTTGGTCAGCACGAGCTTGAGGAAGTCGAGCACGTTGCGCGCGTACAGCGCCGACGCGTCGGCCGCCACCAGCGCGGCGAGGTTCGTCTCGCCGACGATGGTCACGCCGTGCTTGACGACGGTCTTGTCGGCTTCGGACAGCGGGCAGTTGCCGCCTACCCCTCCATCTGGATTGACCGGACCTTTACCAGCGGCGATGTCGACGATGACCGAACCCGGCTTCATCGACTTGACCATGTCCTCGGTGATCAGGGTCGGCGCGGCCCGCCCCGGGATCAGCGCGGTGCTGATGACGACGTCGGCCAGCGCCACGCGCTTGGCGACCTCGGCCTGCTGGCGCGTGAGCCAGCTCGCGGGCATGGGGCGCGCATAGCCGCCCACGCCCTCGGCGGCGTCCTTCTCTTCCTGCGTCTCGTACGGCACGTCGATGAACTTGCCGCCCAGCGATTCGATCTGTTCCTTGACGCTGGGGCGCACGTCCGAGGCCTCGATGACCGCGCCCAGGCGCTTGGCCGTGGCGATGGCCTGCAGGCCCGCGACGCCCACGCCGAGGATGACGACCCGCGCGGCCTTCACGGTGCCGGCGGCGGTCATCAGCATCGGGAAGAAGCGCTGGTACTTGTCGGCGGCGATCATCACGGCCTTGTAGCCGGCGATGTTGGCCTGGGAGCTGAGCACGTCCATGCTCTGGGCGCGCGTGGTGCGCGGGGCGGCTTCGAGCGCGAAGCCGGTGAGGCCGGCCGCGGCCACGCGCTGCAGGCCGGCGGCATCGAAGGGGTTGAGCATGCCCACGAGCACGCTGCCGGATTTGGCGAGGGCGCATTCGGCGTCGCTCGGCGCGCGCACCTTGAGCACGATGTCGGCACCGAAGGCGCCGGCCTGGTCGGTGATCTCGGCACCGGCCGCCTGGTAGGCCGCGTCGGTCACGCTGGCCGCCACGCCCGCGCCGCTCTGCACACGCACCGTGTGCCCCAACGCCACCAGTTTCTTCGCCGTCTCCGGGGTCACGGCCACTCGGGTTTCGCCTGTCGTTGTCTCGGCAGGCACGCCTATCCACATGGGAATCTCTCCTTCGTGTTTTCGAAAAAAAGCCGACCGGCCGCGGTGCGGCAACGGTCGGCATCGCAAGCGCCGCGATCGGCGCGGCCTGCTAGCGATTCACCAGCTTGGCCGGGATGAGCAGGATGAGGCCAGCGCCGATCACGAGCACGACGGCCGACACATACATGGCAATGGTCGAGCTCTGGGTCAGGTCGCGCAGCCAGCCGATGAAATAGGGGCTGACGAAGCCGGCGAGCCCCGCGAAGGCATTGATCGCGGCCACACCGGCGGCGGCGGCGCTACCGACGAGAAAGGCCGAAGGCAGCGCCCAGAACAGCGGTCCCGGCGTCATCACGCCTGCGGCCGCGAGCGACAGGCCCACCAGCGCCAAGGGTACGTTGTGCCCCGCGAGCGCTGCGATCGTGTAGCCTACGGCTCCCATGAGCATTGGAACGATCAGATGCCATCGCCTTTCGCCCGTGCGATCCGAACTCCGACCGAACGACAACATGGCGATCACGGCAACCCCGTACGGTATTGCCGACAGCAGTCCGATGTTCACCACGCCCTGTACTCCCGACGCCTTGATGAGCGTCGGCATCCAGAAGGTCAGGCCGTATTGACCCATGATGACGCAGAAGTAGATCACCGCCAGCAGCAGCATGCGTGGATCGCTGAACACGTTGCCGACCGTCGAAAGAATGCGCGCGTGGGCTCTCACGGGAATCTCCAGCGCGCGCTGGATGTGCGCCTTCTGCTCGGGCGTGAGCCACTTCGCCTGCGAAGGGTTGTTGTCGAGGAAGAAGAGCGTCATCACGCCGAGAACCAGCGAGGGAACGGCCTCGATGATGAACATCCACTTCCAGCCGGCCATGCCATGAGCGCCGTTGAAGGCTTGCATGATCCAGCCGGAGAGCGGTCCCCCGATGATTCCCGCCACCGGAATGGCGACCATGAAGAGCGCAATGATCTGGGAACGGCGATGCGCCGGGTACCAGGACATCAGGTAGAAGATGACGCCCGGGTAGAAGCCGGCCTCCGCGGCACCCAGCAGAAAGCGCAGCACGTAGTACTGGGTCGGCGTCGAGACCAGCGAGAAGCCCGCGGAGATCACGCCCCAGGTGATCATGATGCGGGCAATCCAGATCTTGGCGCCCACGCGCTGCATCACGAGGTTGCTGGGCACCTCGAAGAGAAAGTATCCGATGAAGAAAACGCCGGCCCCGAGGCCGTAGACGGTCTCGCTGAACTTGAGATCGTCCAGCATCTGCAGCTTCGCGAAGCCGATGTTCACGCGATCGAGGTATGCCGCCACGTAGCAGAACATCAGGAACGGGATCAACCGCCACGTGATCCGGCGGTACATGCGGTCTTCGGTGGCGCGCGCGCTTCCAAGCGTCGCGGCCGTGATGGTTGCGTCAGTCATTGCTTGTCTCCTGGTTGTATTTTTCTCAGGCGGGCCGGTCCGCGAGTTCCGCCAACACGTCGGTCAGGACCCCGCGCGCCCGCTGCTGCGTGCGCGGGCGTGATCGACTCGGCCTCGTTGTGCGTGATGCCGAGGTGGCATGGGATGAACACCATTCCCGATGGGCAGACACCATGCAGGTAGCGCGCGTCGTGGCCCGCCGCGGAGTGCAGCTCGGTGTGCGAAAGACCGAGGCGTTCAGCTGCGGCGGAGATGCACTCGCGCATCCCGGTCGGGAACTCCAGCGACATCGCGGTGGAAAGCTCCTGCACGCGGACCTCGCAGGGGCCGGCCGCCTCCCGGCACAGGCCCTCGATGGCGTTGCCCAGTTGCCGCAGCAGCATGGAATCGGGATGACGCAGATCGATGGAGAAGCTCACGGCGCTGGGCACGACCGACGGCGCATTGGGCGTGACGGTGAATTGCCCGACGGTGAACTTCACGATGTCCTGCGGATCGTGCATGTGCCCCGCCAGCGCCTTGACCATGTCGACCGCCGCCAGCAATGCATCGCGCCGCTCGGCACGCCGGGAGGTCCCCGCATGCGCGGCCTCGCCGACCACCGAGACACGGAAGGTGCGCTTGCCCTGGATGCCGCTGACGACACCGATGGTCTTGCCCATGCGCTCGAGCAGCGGGCCTTGCTCGATATGCGCTTCCACATAGGCGAAGACGCTGCCTCCCAGCGGCCGCACCTGCACGTCGGCCATCGTCGCGGCGACGCGTGCCAGCGCGCCCGCGACGCTCTCGCCCCCGTTGTCTACCGAGGCCCCGATGTCCGCCAGGCTGCGCTCACCCGCGAAGACCGCCGAACCCATCATGCCGGGCGCGAAACGGGAGCCTTCCTCGTTCATCCATGCCACCACGTCGATCGAGCGCCGCGGACGGCCGCCCGATTCGACGATCGCCTCGCACGCTTCCAATGCGGCCAGGACACCGTAGACGCCGTCGTACTTTCCGCCAGTGGGCTGGCTGTCCAGGTGCGAACCCGAGAGCACCGGTGCCGCAGCGGCATCGCTGCCCTGCAGGCGCAGGAAGACATTGCCCGCGAGGTCGCGCGAGGCCTGCATGCCGAGCGCCTCTCCCCATCGGATCAGGAGCCGGCAGGCAGCGACGTCTTCGTCGGACAACGCCGGCCGGTTCACACCGCCCGAAGCGGTTGCACCGAGCCTGGCCATCGCCTCGTGCCGCTGCCAGAGACGGGCCTGGTCGACCCGTTCGGATGGCCGCGCGCTCATGAGGTCTTCATGATCTGGGCCGGCACCGCGCGCGGATCCCGCGCGAGCCAGCGGTTCTGCCCCACGGTGGCCAGGAAATCCGCCACGAGCTGATTGAAGAGAGCGGGTTCCTCCAGGTTCAGCGTGTGGCCGGCCTTCGGCAGTACCGCGAGCCCGCAGGCCGGCACGGTCCGCTTGAGAAAGATGCCCGGCTGCAGGCAATGATCGTCCTCGTCGCCCACCACGACCAGGGTGGGCACGTGCATCGCCTTCAGGCGGTCCTCGAGATCGTAGAGCGAGGGCCGGCGCGCCTGCACGCCACGCATCGTGAACGCCGCGCCCTTCGCGGAGTGCTGCGCCAGCTGCGCGGCGAATTCGGCCCAGCCTCGCGGATCCTTCAACAGGTACGCGATGCGCGATGCGGCCAGCGCGTAGGTCCTGGAGAAGGTTTCGGAGCCCTGGGCCTCGAACTGCGCTGCGACCTCGAGCGAGACGTCGCGAAAGTAGGCTTCGTGCTGCTTCTCCGCGCCATAGCCGGCCCCCGCCACGACCAGCGAGATCGCGCGCGTCGGCGCGATCAAGCCGAAGTGCAGGGTGGCGAAGCCTCCCATCGATAAGCCCACGACATGGGCGCGCGCCAGTCCCAGGTGATCGAGCACCGCGCCGATGTCCAGCGCGGCGCGCTCCTGCGTGTAGCTCTCCAGCGACTCGGGCACTTGCGAGGGCGGATAGCCGCGCGCATTGAAACAGATGCAGCGATAGCGGCGCGAGAAGTACCCGCATCTGCGGTTCCCAGCTGCGCCATGTCGCCGCCGAACTCGTGCACGAACACGATCGGCTCGCCTTCGCCAGCCTCCTCGTAGCAGAGATCGACCCGTCCGAAGTCTTCAGATACGGCATGTGACCTCCCCGCTCAGAAGAAGTCGGCCGGCACGTCGATCTTTCGCGCCCGCTCGACCATCGACGGAAGCAACTCGCAGAGCGGTCGGCCCATGCCTCGGGCACGGTAAGGCTGACCTTCACGAAGCGGTCGCCGAATCTTTTCGTGTGATAGGCGCCCTGGCGGATCATCACGCCCTCCTCCTGGTAGGCCGCGACCAGCGCTTCGGGCCGCAATCCGGCCTCCACCGTCTCGACGATCAACAGGTTGGCCTGCGAGGGATACACCGGTACCGAGAAGCCCGCGATGGCGGACGCGGCGCGGGCCACTTCAGCTTGGTTGCGACGCTGGCGGCGGAAGGTCTCGGGGAACCAGTCCGCCTTGGTACGCAGCCCGGCGATTGCGGCGCGCTGCGAGAGCACGTTGCTGCCGAGGTTGTTGGGCGGTGCGGTCGCGAGCATCTCGATGATGTCCGCGCTCGCGAGTACCGCGCCCAGGCGCATGCCTGCCAGGCCCAGCCATTTCGAGAAGCTGTAGGTCACGATGGTCTTCTCGGGATAGAACCGAAAGGCCGGAGTGAAGCTGTCGGCGAAGTGGCAGTAGGTCGCGTCGTGAATGAGGTAGGCCCCCACGGAACGTGCGATGTCGGCGATCGCGCGGATCTCGTCCTCCGTGTGGCATGTGCCCAGCGGATTGTTGGGATCCACGAGGTAGATGACCCGCGTGTTCGGCGTGACCGCCGCGCGCAGTTGTTCCACGGTGAGCTTGTAGCCTTGCGCGGCGTCGTAGATCGGAAGCTCGATGACGTTGGCGCCCGCCTTCCTGGCGAAGTGCATCGGCCACGCCCAGCTCGGGTCGGTCGTGACGAAGTCGGTCCCGGGCGCGCAGATATTGCTGCAGACGTTGTAGAGCGCCTCGACCGCGCCATCGGTGACGAGCACGGACGCGTTCGGCAGGCCCATATCCTCCTTGATAAGGGCCCGCAGTTCCTCGAAACCGACCGGCGGTGCATAGGCGTGGTACTCGCCGCCGTCGAGCGCCTCGATGACGGCTTCGCGCACGGACGGATGCGGATCGAAGTGGTTGGTGTTCTGCCCCAGCCACATCAGGCCGGGCGTGTCGCAGAGCTTGTCGAAGTAGGCGTTGCGTGTTTCGAACTTGCGCATGATGGGTCGCCTCAGATGATGGAACGGCGCGACGCGATGCCACCGTCGATGGTGACGATCGTTCCGGTGATGTACGCGGCGCGGGCCGAGGCAAGCCACACGATCAGGTCGGCGACCTCCTCGGCTTGTGCCGCGCGCTTGCCCGGGTACTTGTCGAACAGCTCTTCCCAGCGGCCCTCGTCGCCATACCAGTCGAAGGCGCGGCGCTTCATCATCTTGACCATCCGGTCGGTGGCCACAGGCCCGGGGTTCACGCCGACGACGCGGATGCCGTCGTCGAGGCTGCGCCCACCCACGCCGCGGGTGAAGGCCATCATGGCGGCATTGCCGGTGGTCCCGACGATGTAGTTGGCGTCCCAGTTCTCGCCCGAGTTGCCGATGTCGTTGACGATCACGCCCGAGCCGCGCTTCTTCATGTACGCGTAGAGCTCGCGCGTCAGGGTGACATACGAAAAGATCTTCATGTCCAGGCTGGAGCGCCAGTCCTGATCGGTCATCTGGTCGAGCGGGCCGGGCGTGGAGTCGGCTGCGTTGTTCACGAGCACATCCACGTCGCGGCAACGCTCGGCCAGGGCCATCGCATTGGCGGTCACAGACAGGTCCATCGGGTGGATCTCGACCTTGGCGCCGTAAGCCTCCTCGATCTCCTTCCTGGCTCGCGCCAGCCCCTCTTCAGAACGCGCGGCGAGGTGGAGGCGGCTCACGCCCTCCTTGGCAAAACTGTGCGCGGTCGCCAGGCCGATGCCCTTGGACGCCCCCGTGACGAGGACTGACTTACCTTCTAGACCCAGTTTCATGTATTCACTCCATTCATTTGATGTATTCGACAAATTGATTCAGCGCATACATATGCTACCGGGCAGCCCCTTTTGCCGAGACAGGTACAAACCCTTGCATTCGTATCTGCGATTTTTGTTTTCTTTTTTCCTTTCATGTATTCGTACAAAAATCCAACGAATACATCACGAGCGCCGATGCGGCCCCGGTTGGGCCTCGCATGGCTACACTCGACACGTTTTGCGCAGGAAAAAGAGACCACGAGTGACCGAGCCACAGACCCACGCCCTGAACATCCAGCAAACGCTGGAGCAGGAGATCCTTTCGGGAGTCCTCGCCCCTGGGGCACGGCTCGAGGAGGTCGATCTCTCAGCCAGGTTCAATTGCTCGCGAACGCCGGTTCGCGAGGCATTGCGACAGCTTGCCGCCGCCTCCCTGATCTCGGTGAAGCCGAGGCAGCCGGCAGTGGTCGCCGCGCTGTCGGCCCGCAAGCTGATCGAGATGTTTCAGGTCATGGCCGACCTGGAAGGCTTGTGCGCCCGCCTGGCGGCACGCCGTATCTCGTCGGCACAGATCGAGCGGCTGAAGCAGGCACATGCACGCATGGAAGCACTGGCCCTGTCCGACGACGTCGACCTCTTCTACGAGATCAACCGCGAGTTTCACGAGGTGATCTACGAGGCCAGCCAGAACGAGTTCCTGACCGAGCAGACGCGCAGCCTGCGCAACCGAGTGGCGGCCTATCGCAAACTGGTGACTCAGCGGCCGCGCCGACGCACCGACACATTGACGGAACACGCCGCGGTTCTCGAGGCCATCGTCAGCGGCGACGAGGACAGGGCCGACAGGACCATGACGGCCCACGTCAATCTGCTGGGGGAGAAACTGCTCGACTTCATCGCGCTCTTCCCCGAGAGCGACGAGGCTTACCGCAGGTAACGCCTGCGTCGATGAGCACCTGCGCCGCCCTTTCTTTGATGCGCCGCAGCTAAGGGAAATTCCCCGAACCCCCCTCCTCCGACGCTCCGAATAATCGCGCCAGTCAACCAGGGTACTTTTGAGTAACCCCCGGTTTTCCTGGCGCCACGCGGCCTCCGCGCGGCATCGGTCCCTGGTCGTCGCCGCAGGAGTCGAATGTCTACCGAGCTGGTCGAATCGCCTTGGCAAAGCCGCGGAGAGCGGCAGCAGGACCGCCATGCCAAGAAGGACGCGGTGCTGCTGGCGGCGGCGCGCCTGTTCACGACCAAGGGCTTCCAGGGCACCTCGCTCGATGACATCGCGCGCAGCCTGCGCGTGACCAAGCCCACCGTCTACCACTACGTCGAGAACAAGGAACAGATCCTGTTCGAGTGCGTGCAGCGCGGGCTCGAGGCGCTGCGCGCGGGCATCCTCGAGGCGGCGCGGCGCGGGCTGCCGCCGCGCGAGCGGCTGCGCGTGGCGATGGAGAACTACGCGGGCATCGTGACCAGCGACTTCGGCCTGTGCGTGATCCGCGTCGGCGAGGACCCGCTGGCCGAGCCGCGGCGGCGCGAGCTGCGCGCGCTCAAGGGCGAGATCGACACCGAGTTCCGCGCGCTGATCGAGGCCGGCATGGCCGAGGGCTGGATCGCGCGCGGCGACGCGGCGATGGCCTCGTACACGGTGGTCGGCGCGCTCAGCGGCATCGGCCGCTGGTACCGGCCCGACAGCCATCCGGCGCGCAGCCTGCAGGATGCCGTGCGGCACTGCATCGAGATGCTCATGCACGGCGTGCTCAGCGCCCCGACGGAGCTGCGGCCCTCGCAGACCTCCGCGTCCTCGTGGTCCCAGTGGGGAGATTCCATGCCCAAGATGCGACGTGAAGTGCACTTCAACGAGCGCGTGGTGCGCTGCTTCGCCGAGCGGCCCGCCAACGTGGCGCAGATGCTGGCCGACGCGGTGCGGCTGTCGCCCGAAGGCGAGGCGCTGGTCTGCGACACGCTGCGCCTGAGCTGGCGCGAGCTGCACCATGCCACCACCAAGTGCGCGGGCGGCCTCGCGCAGCGCGGCGTTCGGCCGGGCGACCGGGTGGCGCTCTACCTCTCGAACGGACCCGAGTTCGCGATCGCGGTGTTCGCCTGCGCCTGGCTCGGCGCGGTGGCGATGCCGGTGAGCGCGCGGGCGCGCACGGCCGAGCTCGAGTTCTCGCTGGCCGACGCCGAGGCGGTGGCGATCGTCTGCTCGCAGGAGCTGCAGGCGCTGGTGCCTTCGCCCGAGGCGCTGCCGCTGCTGCGCCTGCGCTTCTGCACCGGCGCCGCGCAGGCTGGCTTCGAATCCTTCACGGCGCTGATGCAGGCCGAGCCGCTGACGAGCGCGCACGCGGCCGCCGAGGAGGACCTCGCGGTGCTGCTCTACACCTCGGGCACCACCGGCAAGCCCAAGGGCGCGATGCTCACGCACCTGAACATCGCGCACTCGGTGATGCACTTCGTGCACGCGATGAGCCTGGGCGAATCGGACCGCAGCATCGTCGCGGTGCCGCTGAGCCACGTCACCGGGCTGGTGGCGCAGCTCTACACCATGCTGCATGCGCGCGGCTGCGCGGTGCTGATGACGCAGTTCAAGGCCGCCGAGTTCGCGCGGCTGGCCGCGGCCGAGCGCATCACGCACACGATCATGGTGCCGGCCATGTACAACCTGTGCCTGCTGCTGCCGGACCTGCAGGCGCACGACCTCTCGGCCTGGCGCATCGGCGCCTACGGCGGCGCCTCGATGCCCACCGCCACCATCGAGGGCATCGCGGCGCGGCTGCCGGGCCTCACGCTGATGAACGCTTACGGCGCCACCGAGACCTGTTCGCCCGCGACCATCATGCCGCCCGGCATGACGGCCGAGCACCGCGACAGCGTGGGCCTGGCCGTGCCCTGCGGCGAGATCTGCGTGGTCGACGAGAACGGCAACGAGGTGGCGCGCGGCGAGGTCGGCGAGATCTGGATCGCGGGCCCGATGGTGGTGCCCGGCTACTGGCGCAACCCGCAGGCCACGGCCAGCGAATTCCGCGGCGGCTACTGGCGCTCGGGCGACATCGGCAGCATGGACGCCGACGGCTACGTGCGCATCCTCGACCGCAAGAAGGACGTGATCAACCGCGGCGGCTACAAGATCTTCTGCGCCACGGTCGAGAACACGCTGATGGAGCATCCCCAGATCGTGGAAGCGGCCCTGGTGGGCGTGCCCTGCGCGGTGCTCGGCGAGCGCGTGCATGCCTTCGTCTGCGTGAGCGAGCTCGACGAGCGCACCCAGGCCGCGGCCCTGCAGGCCTTCTGCGCCGAGCGGCTGTCGGACTACGCCGTGCCCGAGACCTGGACCGTCGGCACCGAGGCGCTGCCGCGCAACCTCAACGGCAAGGTCATGAAGCGCGAGCTGCGCCAGTCGCTGCACGCGGCATTGAGCTGAAGCGGGGCGCCACACCATGACGACGAAGAAATTCAAGGCCACGCAGCAGGGCATCGTGTCCGCGCTGTTCGCGCTGCTGTTCGCGGGCTTCGCGGCGTTCCTGCCCGGCTTCGCGCAGATCGACAACCTGCTCACGCTGGTGCAGAACGTGGCCTTCCTCGGCATCCTGGGGCTGGGCATGGCGGTGGTGGTGATCGGCCGCGGCATCGACATCTCGATGATCGCCGCGCTGGCCGTGCCCTCGGGCCTGCTTTTGCAGCTGGTGCAGAACGGCCATTCGCTCGGCTCGGCCTTCCCGATCGCGCTGGGCCTGGCGCTGGCCTTCGGGCTGGTCAACGGCTGGCTGATCGCCTATGCCGAGGTGCCGTCGCTGTTCACCACGCTGGCCTCGGGCCTCTTTCTCGCGGGACTGGGCCAGGCCTACTTCTTCCAGCTCGAGGTGGTCCAGTGGCCGGCCGCGCTCGACCCGGCCGCCTGGCTGGGCCGCGGCACCCTGGCCGGGGTGCCGACGCCGGTCGTGATGTTCGGCGTGGCGGCCGCGGCCATGGCCTTCTTCCTGCGCCGCATGCGCGCGGGCGCCTTCGTCTACGCGATCGGCGACAACCCCTTCGCCGCGCGCGCCACCGGCCTGCCGACGCGGCCGATGGTGCTGCTGCAGTACGTGCTGGCGGCGCTGATCGGGCTGTTCGCGGGCGTGGTGATGGCGGCCTCGGTCAGCAGCATGCCGACGCGGATCTTCAACTCCACCATGATCTACGACGTGGTGCTGGTGGTCGTGCTCGGCGGCATCGGCCTGTCGGGCGGGCGCGGCGGCGTGTTCAACGTCGTGATCGGCACGCTCTTGATCGGCACCATGCTCAACGGCATGACGATCATGGACCTCTCCTACTCCGTGCAGAACATCGTCAAGGGCGTGGTGCTGCTGGCCGCGATCCTGATCGACTCCATGCTCAACCCGCGCAACGAAGAGACCGCGCAGCAGGGCGACATCTGATCCCGGGGTCCGCGAACGGACCCACCTGTTTTCCGAAGCCGGGCGCCAGGCGATTTTGGCGTCATCCGAGACCACCGAAAAAAGGAGACATGCAATGCACTTCGTTCGCACACTCGCCGCGTCCGCCAGGCTCGCGGGCATCGCGCTGGCACTGGTTGCCGCCTCGCAGCACGCGGCCGCCCAGGGCAAGGGCCTCGACGAGCCCTTCCGCGACGGCTACAAGAAGTCGCTGGCCGGCAAGACCGTGGGCTACATCCCGGTGGCCATGGGCTTCGACCTCGCGCAGGGCTGGTACAACGGCCTCAAGAAGGAGCTCGAGCCCGCCGGCATGAAAGTGGTGGCGCGCGATCCCAACTGGAACACCAACGCGGGCGCGCAGGCCTTCACCGCGCTGATGGCCGAGAAGCCCGCGGTGATCGTGATCCACAACCCCGACGTGCAGACCTACGCCAAGCTGATCAAGAAGGCCGAGGAAGACGGCATCTACGTGGTGCAGATCAACATGCGCTCGGTGCAGCCCTCGACCGTGTTCGTGGGCGCCGACTGGGTCGACGTGGGCGAGCGCAACGCCGAGGCCGTGGTGCAGGCCTGCAAGGGCAAGTCGAACAAGATCGCCATCGTGCAGGGCGCGCCGACCGCGGCCACCAGCGCCTACACGCTCAAGGGCGTGGAGAACGTGCTGGCGAAGAACCCGCAGATCAAGGTGGTGTCGAACCAGGCCGCCGACTGGGACGCGGCCAAGGCCAAGGGCCTGACGCAGACGGTGCTCAAGCAGAACCCCGACCTGTGCGGCATCGTCGGCTTCTGGGACGGCATGGACATCGGCACCGCGGCCGCCATCAAGGAAGCGGGCCTGACCGGCAAGGTCTACCTCGCGACCTCGGGCGGCGGCGAGCAGAAAGGCGCCTGCGACCAGGTCAAGTCGGGCGCCTTCGACCTCGACGTGAGCTACGACGTGCCGACGCAGGCCGCCAACATGGCCGCCATGATCAAGTGGCTGGTGCAGGGCGGCATGAAGCCCGGCGCGGCCAAGCAGAACATCTACACCACGCTGATCCCGATCACGAAGGAGAACGCGGGTGCCGACGGCACCTGCTGGAAGCTCACCGCCGCCAAGTGACGCCGACGCCGGAGCCGCACCGATGAACGAAACGCTCACCCGCCTGCGCTACCGCTGGTGGCCCGACCACTGGGTCGGCGAGATCCTGTCCAAGCGCTGGACCGAGACCGCGATCCCGGTGCTGCTGCTGGTGGCGGTGCTGCTGGCCTCGGGCCAGCTGATCGGTAACTTCTGGTCGCCGGTGGTGCTGGCCGACACGCTGCGGCAGGCCGGCGAGATCGGCTTCATCGTGCTCGGCCTGGCGCTGGTGATGATCGTCGGCGGCATCGACCTGTCGGTGGGTTCCATCTTCGCGCTCACCAACTTCTGCGCGCTGATGTGCATGCACGTGCTGAAGTGGCCGATGGGCGCGTCGGTGCTCGCGACGCTGGCCGTCGGCGCGCTGCTGGGCGCCGTCAATGGCGTGCTGATCGGCTACCTGCGGCTGCGCGCCTTCCTCACCACCCTCATCACGCTGATCATCTTCCGCTCGTTCTACGAGATCCTGAGCCTGCAGTACTCGACCGCGATCGCGGGCTCGCTGCCCGATTCGCCGGCCTGGGACTTCCTGGGCAACGGCACCTTGCTGGGCCTGCCGACGGTGGCCTGGGCCTACGCGGCGGTGGCGATCGCGGGCCACGTGCTGCTCACGCGCCTGCGCGCGGGCTGGCACATCATGGCCATCGGCGGCTCGCGCCGCTCGGCCTACAACAGCGGCATCGCGGTGCGGCGCACGGTCGCGCTGTGCTACGTGGCCTCGGGCACGCTGTGCGGCGCGGCCGGCTGCTTCTTCGCCTCGCGGCTGGCCACGGCCGGCGCCGACATCGGCGTGGGCATGGAGGTGCTGGTGCTCACGGCCGCCGTGCTCGGCGGCATCAGCCTGGGGCGGCGGGCGCGGCTCGGTCGCCAAGGCGCTGGTCGGCACGCTGCTGGTGCTCTTGATCACCAACGGCCTGACCTCGATGTCGGCGCCCGGCGGCGTGATCCGCATGGTGCTGGCCGCGATCCTGGTGCTGGCGGCCGTGATCGACGTGCGCTGGCTCAAGAACCGCCAGCGCATCATCAGCAAGGTCTACGTGAGCCCGACCTACTTCGCGCTGCCGCCGGCACCGGCCAGCAGCGGCGACGGCGCGAGCGTCTACGCGGTCAACAACAAGCTGCGCGACGTCACGCTGATCGGCCTGGGCCGCATCGAGTCGCCCGAGGACGTGATCCTCGACCGCGACGACAACCTCTATGCGGGCTCGCGCCATGGCGACGTGATCCGCTTCCTCGCGCCCGACTACGAGCGCATGGAGGTCTATGCCCACATCGGCGGACAGCCGCTGGGCCTGGCCTTCGACCGCGAGGACAACCTGCACGTGTGCGTGGGCGGCATGGGCCTGTACCGCGTCACGCCCGGGCGCAAGGTCGAGCGCGTGACCGACGAGACCAACCGCAGCTGGACCTCGATCAACGACGACAGCCGGCTGCGGCTCGCCGACGACCTCGACATTGCCGACGACGGCCGCATCTTCTTCAGCGAGGCCACGGTGCGCTACGAGATGCACGAGTGGCCGGTCGACGGGCTGGAGGCGCGCGGCAACGGGCGCATCGTCTGCTTCGATCCGCGCGACGGCTCGACGCGCACCGTGCTGCGCGGGCTGCGCTTTCCGAACGGCATCGCGATCGCGAGCGACGGCCAGTCGATCCTGTTCGCCGAGACCTGGGGCTGCTGCATCAAGCGCTACTGGTTCGACGGGCCGAAGGCCGGCCAGGTGCAGATGGTGATCGACAACCTGCCGGGCTATCCCGACAACATCAACCTCGCCTCCGACGGCCACTACTGGCTCGCGCTGGTGGGCATGCGCTGCCCGGCCTACGACCTCGCGATGCGCATGCCGGGCTTTCGCCGCCGCATGGCCACGCGCGTGCCGGTGGACGAATGGCTGTTCCCCCAACATCAACACCGGCTGCGTGCTCAAGTTCAGCGAGGCCGGCGAGATCCTCGAGACGCTGTGGGACCTGGGCGGCGAGAACCATCCGATGATCACCTCGATGCGCGAGCACCGCGGCCACCTCTACCTGGGCGGCATCTCGAACAACCGCATCGGCCGCTACAAGCTCGAGGGCGCCGACCCCGACTTCGTGCAGTACGAACGGCGCTGGAGGACAGCCTGATGCTCGACACCCTTCGCGGTTTCACCGACCGCCTGCTCGGCCGCGGCAGCGCCGCCATCACGGTGCCGGTCATGGACGGCGTGCTCAAGCCCAACCGCGCGCTCGACAACGCCGAGGTGGTGGCCGAGCTCGCCGACATCGACGACCTCGCGGTGGCCGACGGCGTGCTGTGGATTGCGGCCGGACATGCGCTGTACCGGCTCGACGGAGGCGTGCCCGTCGAGCTGCGGCGCTTCGAGCGCCCGATCACGGCGCTGGCCGCGGCGCCGGGTGGACGGCTCGCGCTGGCGCTCGGCGGCACGCAGGTGCTGCTGCTCGCACCCGACGGCGCCACCGCCCACACGCTCACGGAGGCCGGCGGCCGCGCGCTGCGCTGCGTCAATGCGCTGGCCTGGGACGAGGCCGGCCGGCGCTGGCTCTTCACCGAGGGATCGGCCGAGCATGCACCCGAACGCTGGTGCCACGACCTGATGGCGCATGGCGCGAGCGGCCGCGTCTGCGCCTGGGCGCCGGGCGGCGGTGCCGCGCAGCAGCTCGCGGCCGGGTTGCGCCATGCCTTCGGCGTGCTGCCGCAGGCGGGCGGCACGGTGCTGGTCGGCGAGAGCTGGGCGCATCGCGTGCTCGCGCTCGGATCGGGCGGCACCGCGCCGCGAGTGGCCGACCTGCCCGGCTATCCCTCGCGCATGGCTGCGGCGGCCGGCGGCGGCTTCTGGCTCAGCTGTTTCGTCTGCCGCACGCAGCTGGTGGAATTCGTGCTGCGCGAGGAGGCCTACCGCCGCCGCATGGTGGCCGAGATCGATCCGCGCTACTGGATCGCGCCGGCGCTCTCGTCGGGCCACAGCTTCCTCGAGCCGCTGCAGGGCGCGGGCGTCAAGCAGATGGGCGTGCTCAAGCCCTGGGCACCGCCGCGCTCCTACGGGCTGGTGGTGCGCGTGAATGCGCAGGGCCAGGTCGTGTCCTCGCTGCACAGCCAGGTCGACGGCCGCCACCACGGCATCACCGCGGTGGCCGAGCATGGCGGCGCGCTGTTCGCGGCCTCGAAAGGCAGCGGCCGGCTGCTGCGGGTGCGCATGACCGCCGAGGAACAGGGAGCCGCGCGATGAACGCCCGCGATACCAGCGCCGACACCGTGGCCGTTGAAACGGGCGCGCCGGCCGTGCACGAGACCATGCTCGAGCTGCGCCAGGCCACCAAGAAATACGCGGGCGTGCCCGCCATCGAGGACGTCGACTTCACGCTGCGCCGCGGCGAGATCCATGCGCTGCTCGGCGAGAACGGCGCCGGCAAGTCGACGCTGACCAAGGTGATGGCCGGCGTGGTGCCGCTGAGCGCGGGCCAGATGCTGGTGGAAGGCCGGCCGGTGCAGCTGCGCACGCCGCTGGAGGCGCGCCACGAGGGCATCGCGATGGTGTTCCAGGAAACCAGCCTGGTGCCGACGATGACGGTGGCGCAGAACCTGTTCCTGGGCCAGGAGTCCTTCTTCAACCGGCTGCGCGGCGTCTACATCTCGGCGCAGCAGTTCCTGCAGTCGCTCAATTTCGACGTCGATCCGACCGCCACCGTGGGCATGCTCGGCGCGGCCAAGAAGCAGATGGTGGAGATCGCGCGCGCGGTGCTGCACAAGGCGCGCATCATCATCTTCGACGAGCCCACGGCCAGCCTCACGCCCGAGGAGAAGAAGTACTTCTTCGACCTGGTGTTCGACCTCAAGGCGCGCGGCGTGTCGGTGATCTTCATCTCGCACGCGCTCGAGGAGGCGCTGCTGCTGGCCGACCGCATCACGGTGCTGCGCGACGGCCGCCACGTGGTGACCGACGACAAGGCCAACTTCGACCGCGAGCGCATCGTGCAGGCGATGGTGGGGCGCGATCTCTCGCAGACGCTCTACGGGCAGAAGAAGACCCACGTGCGGCCGCAGGGCGACTGTCTGCTGTCGGTGCGCAACCTGCGCATGGCGGCGATGGTCAAGAACAACTCGCTGTCGGTGTTCGCGGGCCAGATCACGGGCGTGTTCGGCCTGGTGGGCGCGGGCCGCACCGAGACCTTCAAGGTGGTGGCCGGGCTGATCAAGCGCGACTTCTTCCATGGCGGCGAGATCCTGCTGCGCGGCCGGCCGGTGCGCTACCGGGTGGCGCGCCAGGCGGTGCGCGACGGCATCGCCTACATCACCGAGGACCGCAAGTTCGAGGGCTTCTTCGAGACCATGTCGATCGCGCAGAACATCTACATGGGGCTGCAGGGCAAGCTGGCCGGCGCGCGCGGGCTGGTGTCGGGCGCGAAGGCGCGTTCGGTGGGCGAGCACTGGAGCCGGCTGCTCAATGTGCGCGCCATCGGCAAGGACGTGAAGGTGATCGAGCTGTCGGGCGGCAACCAGCAGAAGGTGGTGATCGCCAAGTCGCTGGTGCAGGAGCCCGACATCGTGATCTTCGACGAACCCACGCGCGGGGTCGACGTGGGCGCCATCGCCGAGATCCATGCCGAGATCAACCGACTGGCCGATGCCGGCAAGGCGGTGGTGGTGATCTCCTCCTACCTGCCCGAGGTGATGGCGCTGTCGGACCGCATCCTCGTGGCCAAGCAGGGCAAGGTGGTGACGGAGTTTTCCGCCACCGAGGCGACGCAGGAGGCGATCATGTACGCGGCCATCCACTGACCGCGCCGATCGCCGCGTTGCGGCGCTTCAGTTCTTCTCGTCTTCCGCCGGCCAGTCGCGGATGTAGGCCTTGAGCATCTTGTTCTCGAAGTTCTGCGCGTCGACCACGGCCTTGGCCACGTCGTAGAAGCTGATCACGCCCATCAGCATGCGCTTGTCCATCACCGGCATGTAGCGGGCATGGCGCTCGAGCATGATGCGGCGGATCTCGTCGAGGTCGGTTTCGAGGGTGCAGGTGACGGGGGCGTCGTCCATGGCCTTGCGCACCAGCGTGCCGCCGACCTGGCCGCCGTTGGCGACGATGGTCACGATCACTTCACGGAAGGTGAGCATGCCCACGAGGTCGCCATGCTCCATGACGACCAGCGAACCGATGTCCTTGTCCGCCATCGTCTTGACGGCTTCGGCCAGCAGATCGTCTGGCGTGATGGTGAAGAGCGTGTTGCCCTTGACTCGAAGGATGTCGGTGACTTTCATCGTGTGCTCCTCTCGGACTCTGTCTTTCCTGGCGGCCTGCCTTTTTTGAATATAGCCCACAATCGGCGCCGACCTCCACGGCCCGGTTTGTCGCTGTCACGCAGCGGACGCCACCGGTCCAAAGCGCCGCTCCAGAAAGGACCCCATGCCCGGCTATTCCGACCCCGGTTTCGACACCCTCGCGCTGCACGCGGGCGCCTCGCCCGACCCCACGACCGGCGCGCGCGCGGTGCCGATCCACCTGACCACCTCCTTCGTCTTCGAGTCGAGCGACCATGCGGCCGCCCTGTTCAACCTCGAGCGCTCGGGCCACGTCTACTCGCGCATCAGCAACCCGACCAACGCGGTGCTCGAGCAGCGGGTGTCGGCGCTCGAGGGCGGCATCGGCGCGATCACCACCGCCAGCGGCCAGGCGGCGCTGCACCTTTCCATCGCCACGCTGATGGGCGCGGGCTCGCACATCGTGGCCAGCACCGCGCTGTACGGCGGCTCGCAGAACCTGCTGCACTACACGATGCGCCGCTTCGGCATCGAGACCACCTTCGTCAAGCCCGGCGACCTCGACGGCTGGCGCGCCGCCGTGCGACCCGAGACCAAGCTGTTCTTCGGCGAGACCGTGGGCAACCCCGGCCTCGACGTGCTCGACATCCCGGCCGTGGCCGAGATCGCGCACGGGGCCGGCGTGCCGCTGCTGGTCGACTCCACCCTGACCTCGCCCTACCTGATCAAGCCGCTGGACTTCGGTGCCGACCTGGTCTACCACTCGGCCACCAAGTTCCTCTCGGGCCACGGCACCGTGATCGGCGGCGTGGTGGTCGATGGCGGCAGCTTCGACTGGGAGAAGTCGGGCAGATTCGCCGAGCTGACCCAGGCCTACGACGGCTTCCACAACATGGTGTTCAGCGAGGAGAGCACGGTCGGCGCCTTCCTGCTGCGCGCGCGCCGCGAGGGCCTGCGCGACTTCGGCGCCGCGATGAGCCCGCACACCGCCTGGCTGATCCTGCAGGGCATCGAGACCCTGCCGCTGCGCATGGAGCGCCACATCGACAACACGCAGAAGATCGTCGAATTCCTGGCCACCCATCCCTTCGTCTCGCGCGTGGGCCATCCGCTGATCGAGTCGCACCCGAGCCACGCGTTGGCGCAGAAGCTGCTGCGCCACGGCGCGCGCGGCGCGGGCGCGGTGTTCAGCTTCGACATCAAGGGCAGCCGCGCCCAGGGCAAGGCCTTCATCGAATCGCTCAAGCTCTTCAGCCACCTGGCCAACGTGGGCGACTGCCGCAGCCTGGTGATCCATCCGGCCAGCACCACCCACTTCCGCATGACCGACGAGGCGCTCGCGGGCGCGGGCATCTCGCAGGGCACGATCCGGCTGTCGATCGGCCTCGAGGATCCGGCCGACCTGATCGACGACCTGAAGCGCGCGCTGAAGGCGGCCGAGAAAGCGGGGGCCTGAGACCATGCACTACACCGTCAACGGCCACGCCACCTACTGCTACACCGGCGGCAAGCCCTTCGATGCCGCCAAGCCCACCGTGGTCTTCGTCCACGGCGTGCTCAACGACCACAGCGTCTGGATCCTGCAGAGCCGCTGGTTCGCCAACCACGGCTGGAACGTGCTCGCGGTCGACCTGCCCGGCCACTGCAAGAGCGAGGGCCCGCCGCCGGCCAGCGTCGAGGAGGCCGCGCAGTTCGTGCTCGCGCTGCTCGATGCGGCGGGCGTGCAGAAGGCGGCGCTGATCGGCCACAGCTTCGGCTCGCTGATCGCACTGGAGGCCGCCTCGCGCGCGCCCGAGCGCGTGACGCACCTGGCGATGGTCGGCAGCGCCTACCCGATGGTGGTGTCGCCGGCGCTGCTCGAGAGTTCGCTCAACGACCCGCAGCGCGCGATCGCGATGGTCAACACCTTCTCGCATGCGCTGCTGGCGCCGCCGCCCTCGGCGCTCGGCCCCGGCACCTGGCTCTACGGCAGCTCGCGCGCGCTGATGCGCCGCGTGCTCGCGAGCAACCGCGAGGTCAACGTGTTCCATGTCGGCTTCAAGGCCTGCAACGACTATGCGGGCGGCGAGGCGGCGATGGAGAAGCTGCAGTGCCCGGTGCTGTTCCTGCTCGGCGACGCCGACCAGATGACGCCGCCGCGCGCCGTGAAGGCGCTGGCCGCCAAGGCACGCGACGGACGGACGGTGACGGTGCATGCGGGGCACGCGCTGATGAGCGAGGCGCCCGACGCGGTGCTGTTCGCGCTGCGGGATTTCGTCTCGCGCTGAAAGAGACGCCGCCCCATCCGTTCGGGCTGAGCTCGTCGAAGCCCCGCGCGGGGCTTCGACAAGCTCAGCCTGAACGGGTCGGGGTCGGGGTCGGGGTCGGGGTCGGGGTCGGCCTCAGCCGCGCGCGGCCAGCTCGTTGATGTCGACCGGGTCGAGCACCTGCCTGGGCGCCCCGTGCCGCGCCACCGCCAGCATCGCGAGCCCCATGTTCTCGGTGGTGGTCACCAGGTGCGGCCACAGCCGCCGCGCGAGCCCGAACACCGGCGTCAGCAGCACGATGCCCGCCTTGTACAGCGGCGTCTTCGTGTTCGCGCCGTGCAGCGGCTGGATCGCACCGGGCCTGAACATGTAGGCGGCCCTGAACGGCAGCTTCAGCAGCGCGTTCTCGGTCGCCCCCTTCACGCGCGCCCACATGCTGCGGCCGCGCTCGCTGCTGTCGGTGCCCGAGCCGGTCACGTAGGCGAAGGTCATCCGCGGGTTGAGCCGCGCGAGCACGGTGGCGGCGGCCAGCGTGAGGTCGTAGGTCACGCGCCGGTACGCGTCCTCCTTCATGCCGACCGAGGACACGCCGAGGCAGAAGAAGCAGGCGTCGAAGCCCGTCAGTTGCGGCTCGACCGCCGTGTAGTCGTACATGTCGGGGAGCACGAGATCGCGCAGCTTGGCATGCTGCTGGCCGCTGGGCCGGCGGCCGACGGCCACGACCTCCGCCACGTCGGGAGCGAGCAGGCATTCGCGCAGCACGCCGAAACCGACCATGCCGGTGGCGCCGAAGACGAGGACTTTCATGGGAGGGGCGGCCCCGCGAGCCGCGTGTGTGGACGAGCCGAGTAGATCAGGCCGCCCGCGGCACTGTAAAGAGCGCGGGCTTCTTCTCGAGCACCGCCACCATCAGCTCGGCATGCAGGCTCGAGGGCTGGGGCGCCGGCAGCGCGGTCAGCATGCGCGACAACGTCTCGGCATGCGGCAGCAGCGGGCCGAGGAAGCGCGTGCCCGCGGCATCGGCCACCAGGAGGGTCGGGAAGGTCTCGACGTCGAACTCGTCGGCGATGTCGGCATGGTCCTCGATGTCGACCCAGGCGAAGCGCAGCCGGGGATGCGCGCGCGCCACCTGCTCGAACAGTGGCCGGTAGTCGCGGCAGGTGCCGCACCACTCGGCGCACAGGCACACGACCCAGGGCGCGCCGCCGGCCGGCATGGCGGAATCGGGGGTGGAAGGCAGGGCGCTCAAGGCTGGTACGTGGGCAGATAGGGAAGAAAGACCCGGGTGGTGCGCCCGGAAGGTCGTGGCTATTATGGACAAAGCCCCTCCGGGGCGCAGGAGACGCACGATGAACACCTCCACCGCCACGCCCTCCACCGCGAGCGTCGATCCGCGCCAGTTCAAGAGCTTCGCGGAGTTCTATCCCTTCTACCTGACCGAACACGCCAACCGCACGTGCCGGCGGCTGCATTTCGCGGGCTCCACGCTGTCGCTGGCCTGCCTGGTGATGCTGGTGCTGACGCTCCATCCGCTGTGGCTGCTGGCCGGGCTGCTGGTCGGCTACGGCTTCGCCTGGGCCGGGCATTTCGGCTTCGAGAAGAACAAGCCGGCCTCGTTCAAGCGGCCGCTCTACAGCTTCATGGGCGACTGGGCGATGTACCGCGACATCTGGCTGGGCCGCGTGAAGATCTGAGTTTTGCTCCTAGATCAATAGCACGTCGCCCAGCCGCAGCGAGCGCAGCGGCCCCTTCTGCCACAGGTCCTCGAGCGGCTCGGCCTTGGGCATCAGCAGCGCCTCGAGCAGCGGCTCGATCGGCGTCGACGGATCGGCCAGCAGCACGTAGCGCGGATCGCCGCCATCGCCGTCCTCGGCCAGCGGCGCGATCCAGTCGAGCGCCACCAGGGTCTCGAGCACCGGCACCAATTGCAGCGCGTCGACCCGCATCGAGGCCACCAGACGCGCCGCGCCCACGCCCTTGTCGGGCGTCGCGCGGGCCCTGGCGAGCTGCTGCAGCACCTCGAGCGCCAGCTGCATCGGCCAGCCGGCACCGCCGCCGCGCCGGGCCACGCCGGTCAGGATGCTCGGCAGGTAGGCCGCGATCACCGCGCCCAGCAGCACGATGACCCAGGCCACGTAGATCCACACCAGCAGGATCGGGAAGGTGGCGAAGGCGCCATAGAGCACCGAGTAGGTCGGCACCAGGCTCAGGTAGTAGCCCAGCACCCGCTTGGCGATCTCGATCGCCGCCGCCACGAACACGCCGCCGGCCCAGGCATGCGACCAGCGCACGTTGGTGTTGGGCACGTAGTGGTAGAGCGAGGCCATGCCGGCGGCCAGCAGCACGAACTCGAAGGCGTCGAAGAACAGCTTGACCACGCTCACCCCGACCACGTCGCGCGAGGCCGCGAACACGTAGGAAGTGGTGGACAGGCTCACCGCCAGGATCAGCGGCCCGAGCGTGATCGTGGCCCAGTAGATCAGCACCCGCTGCGCGAAGGGCCGCGGCGAGCGCACGCGCCAGACGTTGTTGAGCGTCTTGTCGATCGTGAGGATCAGCGCGATCGCGGTGATCAGCAGCACGATCAGGCCCGCGATCCCCAGGCCGCTGGCCTTGCTCGCGAACTGGTTGAGGTAGCCCAGCACCTGGCGCGCGATGTTCTCGGGGATCAGGCTCTCGATCAGCCAGCGCTGCAGGCGGCCCTGCATCTTGGCGAACATCGGGAACACGGTGAACAGCGCGAGCGCCACCGTGAAGAACGGCACCATCGCGATGGTGGTGGTGAAGGTCAGGCTGCTGGCCGTGAGGCCGAGGCGGTCCTCGCGAAAACGCTCCCCGAGCACCGCGGCGGTGTTTCGCCAGGGGAAACGGGAGAGATCCCTCCAGAGCTGACGACGATTCATGGCCGGTATCATGCCATCCGCCTTTTCCGTTTCGCCACGCGGCGCTCGCCGGGATCGCTCCCCTTTCCTCTCTTCACCGTCGCCCGCCCGTGTCCATCTCCCCGCCCCCGCCCTCCTCCGTCGCGACCACCCGCTGGCTCGCGGTCGGCAGCCTCGCCGGGCTGATCGTGCTGGGCCTGGCCTGGGAACTCTGGCTGGCACCGCTGCGCCCCGGCGGCTCACTGATGGCGCTCAAGGTGCTGCCGCTCGCGATCCCGCTGGCCGGCCTGCTGAAGAACCGCATGTACACCTACCGCTGGGTCAGCCTGATGGTCTGGCTCTATTTCACCGAGGGCGTGGTGCGCGCCTGGAGCGACACCAACGGCATCAGCCAGCTGCTCGCGCTGGCCGAGGTGCTGCTGTGCCTCGTGCTCTTCGTCGCTTGCGCCTGGCACGTCCGCCTGCGGCTGCGCCACGCCAAGGCCGCCGCCCGTCCCCTGGAGGCTTCCACCCCATGACCACTTCCGCTTCTTCCGCCGCCCTGCTCGAGCGGCTGCGCGCCATCGTCGGCGCCAACCACCTGCTCAACGAGGGCGACCTCACGGCCTACGAACAGGACTGGCGCAAGCGCTCGCGCGGCAAGGCGCTGGCCGTGGTGCGCCCGGCCGACGCACAGCAGGTGGCCGAGGTGGTCAAGGCCTGCGCCGAGGCCGGCACCGCCGTGATCCCGCAGGGCGGCAACACCGGCCTGGCGGTCGGCTCCATTCCCGACGACAGCGGCACCCAGGTGGTGCTGAGCCTGCAGCGACTCAATGCCATCCGCAACATCGACGCGGCCAACCTCACGATGACGGTGGAATCGGGCTGCATCCTGCAGACCCTGCAGGAGACCGCCGAGAAGGCCGGCTACCTGTTCCCGCTGAGCCTCGCGGCCGAGGGCAGCTGCACCATCGGCGGCAACCTCGCGACCAACGCCGGCGGCACGCAGGTCGTGCGCTACGGCAACACGCGCGAGCTCTGCCTGGGCCTGGAGGTCGTCACGCCGCAGGGCGAGATCTGGCACGGCACCAGCGGCCTGCGCAAGGACAACACCGGCTACGACCTGCGCGACCTGTTCGTCGGCAGCGAGGGCACGCTGGGCGTGATCACGGCCGCGACCATGAAGCTCTACCCGCTGCCGGCCGCGCAGCTCACGGCCTGGGCCGCCGTGCCCTCGCTCGACCACGCGGTCACGCTGCTGGGCCTGGCCCACAAGCAGCTGGGCCCGGGCCTCACGGGCTTCGAGGTGATGGGCAAGTTCGCGCTGAGCCTGGTCGACAAGCACATGCCGCAGCTGCGCGTGCCCTTCATCGGCGACGAGAACGTGCCCTACTGCGTGCTGCTCGAGAACTCCGACAGCGAATCGGAAGACCATGCGCGCGCGCGCTTCGAGGCCCTGCTCGAAACCGCCTTCGAGGACGGCTGCGTGACCGACGCGGTGGTGGCCGAGAACCTCGCGCAGGCGCACCAGCTCTGGCACATCCGCGAGAGCATCCCGCTCGCGCAGGCCGAGGAAGGCCTGAACATCAAGCACGACATCTCGATCCCCGTCTCGCGCATCCCGGCCTTCGTGGCCGAGACCGACGCGCTGCTGGCGCGCGAGATCGCCGGCGTGCGGCTGGTGAACTTCGGCCACCTGGGCGACGGCAACCTGCACTACAACGTGCAGGCGCCCGAGAACGTCGATACCAAGGCCTTCCTGAAGAACGAGGAAGACCGCATCAACACGCTGGTCTACGAGGCGGTCGAGAAGTTCGGCGGCTCGTTCTCGGCCGAGCACGGCGTGGGTTCGCTCAAGGTCGAGACGCTCGAGAAGCACAAGTCGCCGGTGGCGCTCGAGATGATGCGCGCGATCAAGCGCGGGCTCGATCCGAAGAACATCCTGAATCCGGGGCGTGTGATCCGGGTCTGAGGACTTTCTCCCTCCCCGCTGGGGGAGGGTCGGGGTGGGGGCACGACGGCCTCCGCAGCCGCACGAAGCTCCAGCGCGGGCGCTGGCCCCCCATCCCGGCCTTCCCCCAAAGGGGGAAGGAGTCAATGCCCGAAGTCCCGGGCCTCAACTCGATCGCCTGCCCATGCGGCGTGCGATCGGCCGCGTGGTCCCAGGCCTCGCGGTAGCGCGCCAGCTCGTCGTGCGAACTCGCGCCCTTGCGCGCCACCAGCGTCTCGAGCGCGGCGAGCCAGTGCCGGTAGTAGGTGTCGCCCGCATCGGGGTCGCCCGCGGCCTGCGCGGCCTGGATCTGCGCGGCCAGGGTCTCGGCCCACTCGCTCCAGCTGAACAGGCCCTTCTGGTGCAGCGCCAGCGTCATCGCGAAGGCCTGGGCCTGCCACGGCGCGCCGAAGACCGGGCCGTCGGCGTCGCGCGGCATGCCGGGGGCCAGCATCCCGTCGGGGTACCGCGTCATTCGGCCGCCTCCAGGTAGCTTTCCCAGGCATCGACCGACACCGAGAGCTGCTGCGCCCGCGAGCCCCAGAGCTCGGCCTCCTCGAACACCACCGTGTAGAGCCACTGCGGCGCCTCGCCCACGCCCTGCGCATTGCTGTCGGCGAACACGTGCGCGCCGTGCAGGCGCTCGACGGTGCCGCGCCGTCCCTGCACATAGCCCGGCAGCCGCGTGTGATGGTCGACGCGGCCCGCGCGCATGCGCACCGCCTGGCCGATCGCGAAGCGCGCGGGCGCCGCGGCCGGCCGCTCGGTGGGCGAACCCCGGGCCAGCACCGCGGCCACGTCGGCCGCATGCAGCACGCGCTTCACGGGCGCGGGCGCATGCAGCATGCGGCCCTGCGCGATCTCGTCCTCGAACAGCTGGCCGCGCTCGATCATCAGCCGCTCGAGCGCGGCGAGCCAGATCCGGTAATAGCTCAGCTGCAGGTAGTGCGGCAGGGTCTCGCGCACGGCGCGGCTCGCATCGATGTTCCACGAGCCGGTGGCGCCCATCGCGAGCACCAGCGCCAGCGCGCGCGGCTCCCAGTCGGCATGGAACAGCTCGCCCTCGGGCTCGGGCTGCACCGCGCCGAAGCCGGTACGGCCGCCGAGGTCGGCCTGGGTCTGGTAAGTCATGGCTGGCTCCCCTGCCCCGGCGCATCGGCGAGCCGGGTGCCGATCATCGAATCGCGCGACACCAGCGCCGCGAGCTCCTCCTCGCTCAGTTGCTCCGTGCCCGCGGGCCGCTGCGGAATCACGAGGTAGCGCACCTCCGCGGTCGAGTCCCAGATCCGGATGCGCGTGGTCTCGGGCAGCACCGTGCCGAAGTCCGCGAGCACGCCGCGCGGGTCGCGGACCGCGCGCGAGCGGTAGGGCGCGCTCTTGTACCAGGTGGGGGGCAGGCCCAGCACCGGCCACGGGTAGCAGCTGCACAGGGTGCAGACCACCATGTGGTGCTGTTCGTCGCTGTTGGCCACCGCCACCATGTGCTCGCCCTGGCGGCCGGTGTAGCCCAGCGAGGCGATGGCCGCGGTGGCGTCGGCCAGCAGCCAGTCGCGAAAGGCCGGGTCGACCCAGGCCTTGGCGACCACGCGCGCGCCGTTGCGCGGGCCGATGCGGGTCTGGTAGGTGTCGATCAGCGCGTCGAGCGCGGCCGGCTCGATGTAACCCTTCTCGGTGAGCACGCTCTCGAGCGCGCGCACGCGCAGGTCCATCTCGTCGAGTTCGCTGTGGTCATCGCCGTGGTCGTGGGGATGTTGGCTCATGCCCACGATGCTAAGCGCTGCGCCCTACCAGCGGTAGGTGGCCGACGCCACCGCCTTGCGCCGCTCGCCGTAGAAGCAGCCGTAGGTGCACGAGGCGATGTAGGCCTTGTCGGCCAGGTTCGTGAGGTTGAACGCGTAGCGCCAGTGGCCGGTGTCGTACGACACCATCGCGTCGAACACGGTGTACGAGGGCACGGTGCCGTTCACGTAGAGCCCGGTGGAGGCGCCCACGTAGCGCACGCCCAGCCCCGCGCGCAGGCCCGGCGCGCCGGCCGCGCCGAAGTCGTACTCGCCCCAGGCCGAGAAGGTGTTGTAGGGCACGTTGCCGCGCCGCTTGCCGACGTTGGCGGCGGTGGTGTCGGCGGTGACGCGCGCGTCGGTGTAGGCATAGGCGGCGATCAGGCTGGCCGAGCGGCCGATGCGCGTGCGCAGCTCGATCTCCAGCCCGCGCGAGCGCACCTCGCCGGTCTGCACCGAGAAGCCGGTGTCGACGGGGTCGGTCGACAGCACGTTCTGCTGCCGGAGCTGGTAGACGGCGGCGCTCAGCAGGGTGTCGCTGCCCGGCGGCTGGTAGCGCAGGCCGAGCTCGTACTGCTCGCCGCGCGTGGGCTCGAAGCGCGCGCCCATGCGGTCGACGCCGCTCTGCGGCTGGAACGACTGGCTGAAGCTCGCGAACGGCGCGAGCCCGTTGTCGGCCAGGTAGACCAGTCCCGCGCGGCCGGTGGTGGCCGAGGTCTTCTCCTTCGAGTTCGCGGTCTCGCCGTCGACCGGCACCTGGCGGTCGGTCACGCGGTCGTGCCGCGCGCCGAGCACCACCACCCAGCGCCCGGCGATCTTCATCTGGTCCTGCAGGTACAGCCCGGTGGCGTTGCCGGCCATGTCGGGGAAGTAGGTGTTCGGCACCGGCGCACCCGCCACGTAGACGTAGTTCGGCGCGTAGTAGTTGAACTGGGTCGCGATCTCGCGCGACGCGCGCCGCGTGGTGTAGGACTGGTAGGTGGTGTCCACGCCGGCCAGCAGCGTGTGCGCGACGGGGCCGGTGTCGACGCGGTACTCGAGCGAGGTGTCGGTGGTGCGCGCGCGCGAGCGGTCGCGGCGGTCGTAGGACTCGTGCGAGGTGGAGCTGGCGCCGTCGGGACTCACGCCGGAGGCGGAGGTGCTCGGGAAATCGACCTCCGAACGGAAGGCATGCGCGCTATGGCGCAGCTTCAGGCGATCGCTGAAGGCATGCTCGAAGCGGTAGCCGACGGCGGTGTTGGTGCCGGCGTAGCGGTCGCGCCCCGGCGTGCCGGTGTAGCGGCTGCTCGGCACCGGGCCGTGGATGTTCGGCAGGATCGTGATGCCGCCGGCCAGCCCGTACACGTAGTCGGTGCGGTTGCGCAGGTACTCGGCCTGCAGCGTGAGCGAGGTCGCCGCGCTCGGCTGCCAGCGGATCGCGCCCGACAGGAAGCGCCGGTCGTCGGGCACGTGGTCGATGAAGGTGTTGCTGTCGCGCACCAGGCCCGTGAGCCGGTAGCTCAGCGTGCCCTGCTCGTCGAGCTTGCCGCCGAAGTCGCCCTTGATCTGGCGGCGGTCGCGGTTGCCGAGCTCCACGCCCAGCTCGCGCAGCGGCTCGGCCGTGGGCTGCTTGGTCACGGTGTTGACCACGCCGCCGGGCGCGGCCGTGCCGTAGAGCAGCGAGGCCGCGCCCTTGAGCACCTCGGCGCGCTCGAGCCCGTAGAGCTCCTGCTGGCCGTCGTAGGCGTTGACCATGAACTTCGAGCCGTCGCGGTAGAGGCTGCCTGTGCCGGCGCCGGCCTGGAAGCCGCGGATCACGAACGAATCGGTGGTGCGGTCGGCGCCTTCCGAGCGCCTCACGCCGGCCGCGTAGTTGAAGGCGTCGACCAGGCTGGTGGGCTGCTGGGCCTCGATCTGCTCGGCCGTGACCACCGAGATCGATTGCGGCGTCTCGAGGATCGGGGTGTCGGTCTTGGTGCCGGCCGTGCTGCGGCGCGCGATGTAGCCATCGGCCGGCCCGCCGGCGGCGCCGCGCTCGGCATTCACGCGCACCTCGGCGAGCATGGCCGAGGGCGCGGGCGCCACCAGCTGCGGCGCGGTGGGCGCGGCCGGCGCGCCCGCGCGCACGGTGTAGCCGCCCGCGTCGGTCGGCAGCAGTTCGAGGCCGCTGTCGGCGAGCGCGCGGCGCAGCGCCTGCGGCGCGTCGTAGCGGCCGCGCACCGGCGCCGAGGCGCGCTGGCCGACCAGCGCGGCATCGACCGTCAGCGCCAGCCCGGCCTCGCGCGCGATGCGGTTGAGCGTGGCGCCGAGCGGGCCGGACGGCAGGTCGTAGTCGCGCAGCACGGGCGCGGCCTGCGCCTGCGCGCGGGCCACGGTCGGCAGCAGGGCCGGCGCGGCGGTGGCGAACAGCAGCGCGGCGACGAGCGGGGTCGGACGGAACGGGAAGGACGAGGACAAGACGGGACTCCAGGCAGGGGAAGGACGAGGGTTCTCTTCCTGCTTGCCGGACGAGGTTCTAAAAGTGAGAGGGGGCGGCCGAAAAAAATCCGGCGCCGCCCCGATCCAGGCTTCAGCGTGGCGCCTGCCTCGGCTCGACGCGCAGCCACCAGCGCGTGCCGCCCACGAGTTCGACCGGCAGCGCGGCGGTGAGCGCCAGCAGCGCCTTGTCGGTGTCGTCCAGCGGCAGCGTGCCGGTCACGCGCAGGCCGGCCACGCGCGGGTCGACCGCGAGATGGCCGGGCCGGTACCGCGCGAGTTCGGCCACCACCTCGGCCAGCGGCTGGTCGTCGACCACCAGCATGCCGTCCTTCCAGGCATCGGCGTCGGGGCGCGCGGGGCCGGGAGCGCCGACGCCATCGGCGTGCAGTTCCAGGCTCTGGCCCTGCTGCACGACGCGTTCGCCTTCGCAGGCCCGGGCCGGATCGGCGGCGCAGGCGGCCGGCCGGGCCGCCACCGCGGACTGCGTGACCGTGAGCCGGGTGCCGCCGCCGTCGTCGAGCCGGCGCACGACGAAGCGCGTGCCCAGCGCACGCAGGCTGCCCTCGGGCGTCAGCACGACGAAGGGACGCTGCTCGGCCGCGTCGCCATGGGCGGTCTCGATGGCGATCTCGCCCGCGCGCAGCACGATCGCGCGCCGATTGCCATCGAAGGCCAGGTCGACCGCGCTGCGGGTGTCGAGGTGCAGCACGCTGCGGTCGGGCAGCACCACGGTGAGCCGCTCGCCGGTGCCGGTGCGATAGTCGGCGCTCAGGGTGGCCAGCGGCTCGAAGCGGTTGACGGCCCCGAGCCCCAGCAGCAACGCGGCCAGCAGCCCCAGCACGCCCACCGACTGCTTCCAGCGCCGCGCGGCGCCGCGGCGCACCAGCGCCGAACGCACGGCCTCGCTGCGTGCGGGCGCCAGTTGCGCGTCGAGTTCGCCGAGCTGGGCCCAGGCACGCCGGTGGTCGGCATGGGCGTCGAGCCAGCGGCGCAGGCCCTCGGCATCGCGCGCGTCGGCCTCGCCCGAGCCCATGCGCAACTGCCAGCCGATCGCCGCGTCGAGCACGGCCGCGGACACCGGCAGCGACGCCGAGGCCTGCGCGCTCATGCCGACGCTGCCGGCAGCGCGACGCCGAAACGCAGTTCGTAGCCGCGGCGCGCGGCCGTCGCCAGGTACTGCCGCACGCGCGGCACCGACACGCCGAGCTGCGCCGCGATCTCGGCATGGGTCATGCCGTCGAGCCGGCTGTGCAGCCAGGCGGCGCGGGTCTTGGGCGTGAGGCTCGCAAGCAGCGCATCGAGCGCGCGCAGCGCCTGCACCGCCTGCAGTTGCTCCTCGGGCGAGGGATAGAGGGCCGGCGGCAGCGCCGCGAGGTCGGCGAGGTAGGCGCGCTCCAGGTCGGCGCGGCGGAAGCGGTCGATCAGCAGGCCGCGCGCCACCGTCGTCAGGTAGGCCCGCGGCTCCTTCATCTCGACCGGCGCCGCCTGCTGCGGCCGCGCGGCCAGCAGCCGCACGAAGGCATCGTGCGCGAGGTCGGCGGCATCCTCGGCGCAGCCCAGCCGGCGGCGCAGCCAGGCCTGCAGCCAGCCGTGATGGCTGCGGTAGAGCACCTGGAGGCTGTCGTCGAGGGCCGGGGCGGACACGGGTTGCGCTTGCGGAATGTTGAGAATAGTTCTCATCTTATAGTCTTGGCCTGCCCGGCCAGCCGCCGGCCCCTCATCCGAATAAGATTCGGGGCTCCAGCCCCGCCGTCCCGGGCGCGCCGTTGCCGCCGCCCTCCACCGCCATGACCCAACGCCCCATCCGCTCCCAGTACGAAGACTTCATGCGCCACGTCGACACCCACGGCGTGTACAAGAGCGACCGCACCGGCACCGGCACCAAGAGCGTGTTCGGCCACCAGATGCGCTTCGACCTCAACGAGGGCTTTCCGCTGGTCACCACGAAGAAGGTGCACGTGAAGTCCATCATCCAGGAGCTGCTGTGGTTCCTGACCGGCTCGAGCAACAACAACTGGCTCAAGGAACGCGGCGTCACCATCTGGGACGAGTGGGCGCGCGAGGACGGCGACCTGGGCCCGGTGTACGGCGTGCAGTGGCGCAGCTGGCCCACGCCCGACGGCGGCCACATCGACCAGATCGCCGAGGTCGTGAAGACGCTCAAGTCCAACCCCGATTCGCGCCGCATCATCGTGAGCGCCTGGAACGTGGCCGAGCTCTCGAAGATGGCGCTGATGCCCTGCCACGCCTTCTTCCAGTTCTACGTGGCGCCGCCGCAGAACGACGGCGAGCGCGGCCGGCTCAGCTGCCAGCTCTACCAGCGCAGCGCCGACATCCTCCTCGGCGTGCCCTTCAACATCGCGAGCTACGCGCTGCTCACGCACATGATGGCGCAGCAGTGCGACCTCGACGTCGGCGACTTCATCTGGACCGGCGGCGACTGCCACATCTACAGCAACCACGCCGAGCAGGTCGCGCTGCAACTGAGCCGCGAGCCCTACCCCTATCCCACGCTGCGCATCAAGCGCCGGCCCGACTCGATCTTCGACTACCGGTACGAGGACTTCGAGTTCGAGGACTACCGGCACCACGATCCGATCAAGGCGCCGGTGGCGGTCTGAGCCGTTCGGGGCCGGGCGGGCGCGGATGCGGTCAGAATCGGCCGGTTTCGAACCTGCTTCGCGCCCCATGAACCTCAACCTCATCTTCGCCCGCGCCGCCAACGGCGTCATCGGCGCCGGCAACACCATCCCCTGGCACCTGCCCGAGGACATGGCGCACTTCAAGGCGCGCACGCTGGGCGCGCCGGTCATCATGGGCCGCAAGACCTGGGACTCGCTGCCGCCGCGCTTCCGGCCGCTGCCGGGGCGCCGCAACATCGTGGTCACCCGCCAGGCCGGCTGGCAGGCCGAGGGCGCGCAGCGCGCGGGCAGCCTGCGCGAGGCGCTCGAGGTCTGCGAGCGGCTCGAGGCGCCCGATGTCTGGGTCATCGGCGGCGCGCAGATCTACGCCGAGGCCGAGCCCTTCGCCCGGCGCGCGCTGGTCACCGAGATCGCACGCGACTACGAGGGCGATGCCTTCGCGCCGGTGCTCGACGCCAGCGCCTGGCGCGAGACGCAGCGCGAGTCGCACGTGTCGGCCAAGGACGGCCTGGCCTTCAGCTTCGTGACGTACGAGCGCGTCACGGCCGGCGCATGACACTGGCGTTGCGCCGGCGCACGCTGCTGCTGGCCGGCGCGGCACTGGCGGCCGGCGGCCTCACGCCTGCGTTGGCGGCCGAGCCGATGGAGCCCGACGAGGAGGCGCTGTTCATGAACGGCACCGCGCGGCCCACCGACGACGGCCGGCTCGAGGTCGACATCCATGCCTGGGTCTACGAGCGCGAGCGCCGCTGGGGGCTCAATGCCGCGTTCGCGCGCTACCTCGGGCTCAACCTCAAGAAGCTCTCGCCGGCCGCGCAGCTGCGTTTCAACCAGCGCACCGCGCTGTTCCATGCCGAGTCGGAAGACGGCAAGGTGTTCGACGTGAAGTTCGACGGCAGCCCCGGGCGCAAGACCATGCCGCCCTCGGGCGCCGACGGCCGCGTCAACGTGCGGCAGGTGATCGAGGTGCCGCGGCTGCCGCCCGCGCAGCAGTGGCTCGAGTTCCACGCGGTCACCGGCCCCGGCGAGCTGCTGCACCGCTTCCGCGGCCGCGCGCTGATCGTGCCGGCGCAGGGCCTGTCGGTGATCTCGGACATCGACGACACCATCAAGCGCACCCAGGTGCGCGAGCGGCGCGAGATGCTGCTCAACACCTTCGCGCGCCGCTTCGAGCCCGCGCCCCACATGGCCGGCTGGTACCGCGCGCTCGCGCAGGCACCCGACACGCGCTTCCACTACCTGTCGGCCAGCCCGATCCAGCTCTATCCGCCGCTCGCGGAGTTCGTGCGCGAGGCCGGTTTTCCGCCCGGCAGCATGCACCTGCGCGAGAGCACGACCTGGCGCACGCTGATCCCGGGCGACGAGGATTCGCGCGCCCACAAGCTCGGCGTGATCGCGCGCCTGCTGGCCGACTTCCCGCAGCGCCGCTTCATGCTGGTCGGCGATTCGGGCGAGGCCGATCCCGAGATCTACGCCAAGGTGTTCCGCGACAACCCCGGGCGCATCGACGGCATCGTGATCCGCGACGTCACCGGCGAAGGCCGGCTGTCGGAACGCTACCGCGCCACCTTCGAGGGCATCGATCCGGTGCTGTGGCACCTCATCGCGCCCGACACGACGGCGTGGCCGATGCAGGCCCAGACCCAGGCCGCGCGTTAGAGCCTTGCGCGCGGCGCGCTCGCGCTGCGGCGCACAAGAATTCCAATGCCCGATCGTGACGGCCCTCACGGTCGATGCGTGCACGCGGCCGATAGGGCATCTCCTCCTGCCAATTGCGGTGATAGCTTCGTTGACGGTCTCCAGGAAAACTTTCGAAAAAAGTAATTCTGGATTCTTTCAATTGATTAACGCTTCATATGCAGGGAGAAATAACCATGCTCGAATTTGTCGACCCGAACGACAGCCGCGCCGTTCGCAACAAGAACAACATCCTGGGCTTCTACGACTTGGTGATCAACCAGAAGAAGGCCGAAGAGTCTGTGCACCGGTTCGTCAGCACCGCCTATGTCCAGCACAACCCCTTGATCGGCGATGGTGCGGACGCCCTGGGGAAATCTTCGGCAAGATCACCAGGGAACGCATCCTGGCACGCGTCGTGGTCCACAAGATCGTCGCCATTGGCGACCATGTGTGGGCCCACGTGAATTTCCTGAATCTCTTCAATGACGATCCGGAAGACACGGGAATCGCCGGCGTCGATATCTACAAGATGGATGCCGACGGAAAAGCGATCGAGCATTGGGACACGCTGCAGCCCGTGGGCAACCCCGGGAATTCGGCCCCCTGGCTCGCACCGGATATTCCGCGCGCCAATTCGAATGGCATGTTCTGACGGGAACGAGGCAACGAACCATGCTGGACAAGAACAAGGCACTCGTTCAACGATTCTTCGCTGCCATCGAGAGCGCCGACTTCGGCGTTTTCGACGACATCGTCGCGCTTGACTACGACGATCACCTGCCCGGGCAAGGCCGGGGACGCGAAACCCTCAAGCAGTATTTCAGGGGCCTGCATTCGGCCTTTGCCGATCTGAAGCTGCCGATCTCGGCCCTCGTCGCCGAAGGCGACAAGGTGGCGGTGCTGAATGCCGTACGCGGAACGCACCACGGCGATTTCGCGGGCCTCGCGGCCACGGGCAGGACCATCGATGCGCCGGCCTTCCAGCTCTACCGGATCGAGGACGGACGCCTCGCTGAGCATTGGGAGGTCGCGGACTTCTCGACGCTGATGCGGCAGCTCCAGGCTTGAGGATTCGGCCACGGCCGAGCCCCCTCCCTGCCCCCAAGCGACACCGCTGGAAACCAAGCGCCGCGCCACGCGCGGCGCTTTACGAAAAAGAGTGCTTCCGTACTGCCGGACTCCCACCTGACATAGGCACGACCGGCGCAGGGTTTAGGCTGTCCTAAGAGTTTCTGCGCACAATGTCACGAACCCATTGCCATCAACGTTCAAGGAGACGGCATATGCCCATGGAGTTTCTTCGGACCATCGCCGAGCAGAAATTGCCATACGTCGTGCACGCGCCCGCCGAGATCGACAAGCTGCGCGTGCTGCGCGCCGCGGACCTCGTGACCGCCTTCATTCCCCCGTCCGAGCGCCATCCCCAGGGCCGCGCGATCCGCCAGCTGGCCCAGGTCGAGAGCATCACGGCCAAGGGCATGCTGGCGCTCAACAAGGCGACCTCGGCGTTCATCGAGCTGTAGCACGCCAGGCTTCGGGCGAACAACCGAACTGGGTGCCGAACCAGCGGGTGAAGGCACTGTGCGTGCTGTAGCCCAGCATCGCCGCCACCTCGCCCAGGCTGTGGCGGCCATTGGCCACGTAGCGCCGCGCGAGTTCCTGGCGGACGTCGTTGACCAGCTGCTTGAAGGTCAGTTCGCGCGCATCGAGCTGGCGCTGCAAGGTGCGCATGCTGAGCCCCAGGCCCTGCGCCACCGACTTGCAGGTGGCCCGCCCCGCCGGCAGCATCAGGTAGATGGCCTTGCGCACCTCCTGGTCGATCGCGCGCTCACGCTCGCCGGGGACGGTGTCGATCAGCTTGCGCGCATAGGCCGCCAGCACCGGATCGCCGCCCGGATTGGGCACGTCGAGGTCCGCCGCGCGGCACACCAGTCCGTTGAAGCTGCCGTCGAACTCGACCGGGCACTGGAAGAAGCGGCGATGAACGGACGCATCGGCTGGCGGCCCATGGCTGAAGCTCACGCTGGCCGGACGCCACCGGTCGCCCAGCAAGGCCGCGCACATCCGGTAGAGCACGCCGATCGCGAGTTCGATCGACTGCCGCGCCGGCACCGAGACGGCCAGTTCCTCGCGCAGCAGCACCAGCTTGCCGACGTCCTCGACCTGGATCGCCAGCCTCTCGTTGAGCAGGTGCAGGTGCTCGATCAGCGTGAGCAGCACCTGGCGCAAGGTCGGCTGGTGCATCAGCAGCAGGCTCAGCACCCCGAAGTTCGATAGCTGGCGCCGCGCGGCGATGCGCAGTCCGAAGGACTCGCAGCCCGTGTCGCGCGCCGCGTCCTCGAACAGGCGGGCCACGCGGTCGGCCTCGATCAACTGGTCCGGCTCGCGCAGCATCCTGGCGCGCAGCCCGGCCCGGCGCAGCGCCGCGCCGGGGTCGTGGCCGAGCTCCTGCGCGAGCTCCGAGAAGTTCGTCAGCGCCGCCGCGCGCACCAGTGCCGTCATGCCGAGCCTTTCCAGGATGGCGGGAATTCTGGCACCAAATGCACAGCGATTGGCACCGAATGCAAAGCGCCGCCAAGGGCCGGCTCCTACAGTTGCCCCATGCCCGCACCCCGGAGGCCGGGGCGGTCGGACCGCCAAAAAGAACGGAGACAAGACATGCGCATCGAAGCGATGACCTGCGCCATCGGCGCCCAGCTCAGCGGCGTCAGCCTGGCCGATGCGGCCCGGGACGACGGCCTGTTCGAGGAGATCCGGGCGCTGCTGCTGCGGCACAAGGTGCTGTTCCTGCGCGACCAGAAGATCAGCCGGGCCGAGCACGTGGCCTTCGCGCGGCGCTTCGGCGACCTCGAGGACCACCCGGTCGCCGGCAGCGACCCGGAGCACCCGGGGCTGGTGCGCATCTACAAGACGCCGGACGCGCCCAACGACCGCTACGAGAACAGCTGGCACTCCGACGCCAGTTGGCGCGAGGCACCGCCGATGGGCTGCGTGCTGCGCTGCGTCGAGTGCCCGCCCGTCGGCGGCGACACGATGTGGGCCAACATGGCGCTGGCCTACGAGCGCCTGCCCGAGCAGGTGAAGGAACTGATCGCGCCGCTGCGCGCCCGCCACAGCATCGAGTGCACCTTCGGCGCGGCGATGCCGATCGCACAGCGCCTCGCGCTCAAGGCCCGCTATCCGGATGCGGAGCACCCGGTGGTGCGCATCCATCCCGAGACCGGCGAGCGGGTGCTGTACGTCAACGGCTTCACGACGCACTTCACCAACTTCCACACGCCCGCCAACGTGCGCTACGGCCAGGACTTCACGCAGGGCGCGTCGGCGCTGCTGCAGTACCTGCTCAACCAGGCCGCCATCCCCGAGTACCAGGTGCGCTGGCGCTGGCAGCCCGACAGCGTGGCGATCTGGGACAACCGCGCCACGCAGCACTACGCGGTGATGGACTACCCGCCCTGCCACCGCAAGATGGAACGCGCCGGCATCGTCGGCACGCCGACCGCCTGAGCCTCCCCTCCCCTTCGAACCACCCGCATCCCCGGAGCCCCCGATGAACTTCCTCGACGGTCACCTGTTCCCCGAAAACCAGCAGCCGCTGATCATCACCGCCGCCCCCTACGCGCCGTCCTGGCTGCCCTCGGACTTCCCCGGCGAGATCGCCGTGACGATGGAGGAGCAGGTCCAGAAGGCCGTGGACTGCTACGAAGCCGGCGCCACCGTGCTGCACCTGCATGTGCGCGAACTCGACGGCAAGGGCTCCAAGCGCCTGTCCAAGTTCAACGAGCTGATCGCCGGCGTGCGGGCCCGCGTGCCCGAGATGATCATCCAGGTCGGTGGCTCGATCTCGTTCGCGCCCGAGAGCGAGGGCGCGGCCGCCAAGTGGCTGTCGGACGACACGCGCCACATGCTGGCCGAGCTCGACCCCAGGCCGGACCAGGTCACGGTGACGGTCAACACCTCGCAGATGAACATCCTCGAGCAGTTCGACCTGCGCGACATCCGCGGCACCTCGATGGAGGACCCGGTCGTGTTCAATGCCTACAAGGAGATGACGGTGCCGGCGCAACCGGGCTGGGCCGAGGAGCACATCCGCCGCCTGACGGCCGCGGGCATCCAGAGCGCCTTCCAGTGCTACAACATCAACAGCTTCGAGTCGGTCGAGCGGCTGATGCGCCGCGGCGTCTACAAGGGCCCGCTGGTGCTCAACTGGGTCGCGATCGGCGGCGGCATGGACGCGCCGAACATCTACAACCTCGCCAACTTCGTGCGCGCGGTGCCCGACGGCGCGGTGCTCACGGTGGAGAGCTCGGTGCTCAACGTGCTGCCGGTCAACATGATGGGCATCGCCATGGGCCTGCACGTGCGCTGCGGCACCGAGGACAACCTCTGGAACCAGTCGCGCACCGCCAAGATCGGCACCGCCGCGCAGGTCGAGCAGCTGGTGCGCATCGCGCGCGAATTCGGCCGCCCGATCGCCACCGCGCAACAGGCGCGCGAGATCTCGCAGATCGGCGTGTTCCACGACACGGTGGACGAGACGCTGCGGGCCAACGGCTTCGCGCCCAACCGCAACGGCGGCCAGCAGGGCTTCCTGCGCAAGGCAGCCTGAAGCTTCACGCACCGGAGCAGCCATGCCGCGCCTCATGCATCTCGCCGCCCTGCTCGTCGCCGCCGCGTCGGCGCTGGGCTCGCCCTGGACCCACGCCTACACCGACAAGCCAGTGAAGATGATCGTCCCCGCGCCGCCCGGCGGCACCATCGACGTGCTCGCGCGCATCGTCGGCGACCAGCTCTCGCGCGACATCGGCCAGCCGGTGGTGGTCGAGAACAGGCCGGGCGCCGGCGGGGCGATCGCCGTGAAGTACCTGCTGTCCCAGCCGGCCGACGGCCAGACGCTGATGATGACCGCGAGCAACGTGCTCACCGAGGTGCCGCACGTGCTCAAGGGCGGCTTCGATCCGCTCAAGGACGTGCAGCCGGTCGCGCTGATGGCGCGCTCCTCGCTGCTGCTGATCGCCTCGCCGCAGTTCCCGGCCAGGGACGCGAAGGAGGCGATCGCCTACGTGAGGGCCCATCCGGGCCAGGTCTCCTATGCCTCCTACAGCGCCGGCACGGCCTCGCAGTACGCGGGCGCCATCCTCAACCAGGCGGCCGGGCTCGACATGCAGCATGTGCCCTATCCCGGTTCCGCGCCCGCGCTGGCGCAGGTCATGGGCGGCCAGGTGCCGCTGATGTTCGACGGCTCGGTCACGGCCCGGCCGCTGATCGCCGCCAACCGGGTGCGGCTGCTGGCGGTCGCGACCCCAGGCCCGGCTGCCCGAATTTCCCGCCGTGCCCACCTTCGCCGAGCTGGGCTACCCGGCGCTCGACTTCGCCAACTGGACCGGCGTGATCGCGTCCTCGCAGATGCCGGCGCCGCTGGTCGAGAAGATCCACGCGGTGCTGCGCAAGGTCGCGGCCAACCCGGCGGTGCGCGCGAGCGTGGCCAACGCCGGTTTCGAACCGATGGCCGACCGCACGCCAGTGCAGGCCCGCGACGAGCTGCGCGACGAGTTCACCCGCAACGCCGGCATCGTCAAGCGCTACGACATCCGCCTGAACTGAAGACCATCCAGAACAACGAGGAGACATCGCCATGCCCCAAGCCATCCGCTTCCACGAGACCGGCGGTCCCGAAGTCCTGCGGCTCGAGAACGTCGAGGTCGCGGACCCCGGTCCCGGCCAGGCGCGCGTGCGCCACAGCTTCATCGCGGTCAACTTCATCGACATCTACTTCCGCACCGGCCGCTATCCGCTGGCGCTGCCCGACGGACTGGGCTCGGACGCGGTCGGCGTGGTGGAGGCCGTCGGTCCCGGCGTGACGGAGGTCAAGGCCGGGGACCGCGTGGGCTACCTCACGGGTCCGCAGGGCGCCTACTCGCAGGTCCGCGTGATGCCCGCCGCGGTGCTGATCCCGCTGCCCGAAGGCCTCCCCGATCGCACCGCCGCCACGCTGATGATGAAGGGCATGACGGCGCAGTACCTGTTCCGCCAGGTCCGTCCGCTGCAGGCCGGCGAGACCATCCTCTACCACGCGGCCGCCGGCGGCGTCGGCCTGATCGCCTGCCAGTGGGCGCGCGCGCTGGGCGTCACGATGATCGGCACCGTCGGCACCGACGAGAAGGCGGCGCTCGCCCGGGCCGCCGGCTGCGCCCACGTCATCGTGACCGCGCGCGAGAACACCGTCGAGCGCGTGCGCGAGATCACCGGCGGCCGCGGCGTGCCGGTGGTCTACGACTCGGTGGGCAAGGACACGCTGATGGATTCGCTGGACTGCCTGCAGCCGCGCGGCACGCTGGTCAGCAACGGCACCTCCTCGGGCTCGGTGGTGATCGACTCGCAGCTGCTCGCGGCCAAGGGTTCGCTGTGGATGACGCGGCCGGCGATGGCGCACTACATCCAGCCGCGCGCCCACATGCTCGAGATGGCGCGCGAGCTGTTCGACCACGTGCTGGCCGGGCGCATCGTCAGCGAGCCGCAACGCAGCTTCGCGCTCGCCGATGCGGCGCAGGCCCATCGCGCGCTCGAGTCGCGCCAGACGGCCGGATCGACCGTGCTGGTCCCCTGAGGAGGCCCGCCATGAAGACCACCACGCTGGCCCTGTCGCTGCTGGCCGCCACGGGCGGTGCCGCCGCGCAATCCGCCCTCACCGTGTTCGGCGTCGTCGACGCCGGCATCAGCCACTACAGCACCCGCAGCCGGTCCTGGGGCCTCGCGGCGCCGCGCCAGGTCAGGCAGAGCCAGACCGCGCTCTCGCCCTCGGGCTACGCGTCCAGCCGGCTGGGCTTTCGCGGCACCGAGGACCTGGGCGGCGGCCTCGCGGCCGGCTTCTGGCTCGAGGCACCGCTGGCCAACGACAACGGCGGCGGCATCGGCAACTTCGGCCGCCGCTCCACCCTGAGCCTCTCGGGACCGTTCGGCGAACTGCGCCTGGGCCGCGACTACACCGCCTCGTTCTGGAACGACGGCGTGTTCGATCCCTTCGGCGTCAACGGCGTCGGCACCAACCTGATCGCCGTGGTCAACAGCAACCTCGCCGCCTCGCGGGCGCTGGCCACCGGCGGCCTGCTCAACGGCGCGCTCTCCGCCGGCACCGACAGCTACCTGCGCACCAGCAACGCCCTCAGCTACTTCCTGCCGCCGGGGCTCGGCGGCTTCTACGGCCAGGTGCAGTACGCCTTGCACGAGAACGTGAAGGCGAGCGACGCGAGCGACAGCCCGTCCGGGCGCGGCCGCTATGCCGGCGCGCGCGTGGGATGGACCGGCGGTCCGGCCGACGTGGCGCTGGGCTACGGCGAGAGCACGCTCATGAGCGCCGCGCCCGGCGGCGAGAAGATCAGGAGCCTGAACCTCGGCGGCTCCTACGACTTCGGCGCGGTGAAGCTGTTCGGAGAATGGTCCCGCGTGCGGAATACGCGCGACGACGCCGGTCCGTTCGGCAGCCGGGTCACCGACCGCTACGACGGCTTCGTCGCCGGCCTGAACATGCCGGTGGGCCCGGGCCTCGTGCGCGCCTCGTTCGCGCGCGTGAACTTCAGCAACGGCATGCCCGCCGGCAACGCCTCGGTCGACAAGCTGGCCCTGGGCTACGTGCACAACCTGTCCCGGCGCACCGCGCTTTATGCGACGGTGGCGCGCATCGGCATCCGCGACGGCCACAACAATCCGGGCGTGATGGGTGTCACCCCGCTGGTGTTGAGCCTGCCGGCGATCTTTCCGCAGGCGGCCTACGTCACCAAGGGCGGCATGGAGCCGCGCGGCGCGACCGGCTACGACGTCGGCATCCGGCACGCCTTCTGACCGCGCCGGGGGCCCCTGGTCAGCGCCCGCGGCCGCCGGCCTTCTTCGCGTCGAAGCCGAGCATCTTCATCGCCGCATTCGGACTGCGCGCCCCCTTCGCATAGCCCTCCCACGGCGCATTGCCGCGATCGAGCCGCGTGTGGATGTCGCGCAAGGTCCAGTGCGCGCCGCCGCGCAGATCGGGCACCTCGTCCCATGCCACCGGCACCGACACGCCCATGCCCGGCCGCGCGCGCACCGACCAGGCGCTGACCGTGGTCGCGCCGAAGCCGTTGCGCAGGTAGTCGATGAAGATGCGGCCCACGCGGTTCGAGGGCCCGCTCTTCGCCACGAAGAGTTGCGGCAGGGTGCGCGCCATGTGGCGCACGATGGCCTGCGAGAAATCCTTCACCGCGTCCCAGCCGTGCACGCGGCGCAGCGGCACCACCACGTGCAGGCCCTTGCCGCCGCTGGTCTTGCAGAAGGGCACGAGCCCGAGCTCGACCAGGATCACGCGCATCAGCTCCACGGCCTGCAGCATCGCGGGCCAGTCGACGCCTTCGCCGGGGTCGAGGTCGAAGGTCATCCGGTCGGGCTTGTCGATCGCGGACTTGACGGCGTTCAAGGTGTGCAGCTCGATCACGTTCATCTGCGCCGCGCCCGGCAGGCCGAGCGCGGCCGCCACCTCGATCAGCGCGGGATGCGCGGGCCACAGCGCGGGGTCGAGCTGGCGGATGCCCTCGATGCTGCCGTCCTCGAGATGCTTCTGGAAGAACAGCTGCCCGCCGATGCCGCGCGGCGCGCGCACCAGCGACACCGGCCGGCCGCGCAAATGCTCCATCATCAGCGGCGCGACCAGGCCGTAGAAGCGCACCACCTCGACCTTGGTGATGCCGGTCGAGGCATCGACCACGCGGTCGGCATGCGAGACCTTGAAGTTCGCGGGCAAGGTGGCGGCCGGGCCTTTCGTCGGGGTCTTCGCCCGGGTCTTCGCCGGCGCCCGGTCCGCCGCGCGCGCGGCCACCGGCGCCTCGCGCACGATCTGCTTCGCGGGCTTGTCGCTGCGCAGCGCATGGAACACCGGGTGGCGCACATGGCCATCCTGCGTCCATTCCGAGAACGCGACCTCGGCCACCAGCACCGGCTTGACCCAGTGCGCGCGGCGCTCGTTCTCGATGCGCTGCTTGAACGGACTCTTGTCGACCGCGAGCGGCTGGAGCCGCGCGAAGATCTCGCCCAGCATGCGTTCGTTGAAGCCCGTGCCCACGCCGCCCGAGAACACCAACTCGCCGTCGTCGTCGTGCACGCCGAGCAGCAGCGAGCCGAAGCCCGTGCGCGAACCCTGCGGGTCGGTGTAGCCGACGACCACGAACTCCTGCCTGCGCGCGCACTTGAGCTTGATCCAGTCGGGCGAACGGCGCGAGCGGTAGGCGCTGTCGCGCCGCTTGCCGATCACGCCCTCGAGCCCGATGCGGCAGGCCGAGGCCACGATGTCCTCGGGAGGTGCGTCGAACACCGCGCTGAAGCGGATCTCGGGCGGCGGATCGGCGAGCAGCCGCTCGAGCAGCGCGCGCCGCTCGACCAGCGGCACGGCGCGCAGGTCGTGGCCGCCGTAGTACGGCAGGTCGAACAGGAAGTAGACGATGTCCTGGGTGCGCGTGCTGTCGAAGGCGCTCTGCAGCGCCTGGAAGTCGGTGCGACCGGCCTCGTCGAGCACCACGATCTCGCCATCGAGCCAGCCCGGCTTCAGCTTCATGCGCTGGATCGCGCGCACCAGGTGCGGCATGCGATCGCTCCAGTCGTGGCCGTTGCGCGTGAACAGGCGCACCTGCTTGCCCTCGATGCGCGCGAGCAGCCGGTAGCCGTCGAACTTGATCTCGTAGAGCCAGTCGCCTGGAATCGGCGGTGGCCCGTCGACCAGCGTGGCGAGCAACGGCGCGAGCCTGGCTGGCGGCTCGGCCTCGACGGCTTCTTCGGGCCACCCGGTGCGTGTTCGCGCCGCCTTCTTCGCGACGGGCTTCGACACCGTGCTCGCCTGCGGCATCGCGAGCGCGGCCACGCTGTCGGGGAACTGGTCGACCACGCTGAAGTCCGCGGCCTCGCGCGCGAACTCGTCGCGCTCCTTGATCAAGAGCCACGGATCGCCGCTGCCCTCCTTGCGCGCCTTCATGCGCACCAGCGCCCAGCGCCCGCGCAGTTTGTGGCCATGCAGCTCGAACTTGATGTGGCCCGCGCGATAGTCCTTGCGCACATTGCCCAGCGGCACCCAGAAACCCTTGTCCCAGACGATCACCTTGCCCGCGCCGTACTGCTTCGCGGGAATCTCGCCCTCGAAGGCGTTGTACGACACCGGATGGTCTTCCACATGCATCGCCATGCGCTTGTCGTGCGGGTCGTAACTCGGGCCCTTGGGCACGGCCCAGCTCTTCATGGTGCCGTCGATCTCGATGCGGAAGTCGTAGTGCAGGCTGCGCGCCCAGTGCTTCTGCACCACGAACTGCAATGCGCCGGGCAGCGACTCGCCGCCCTCGGCGGGCTCGGGCGTGATGGCGAAATTGCGCTTTTCCTTGTAGCGCTTCAGTGCGGCGGTGCGCGCCATGCGGGGACGGGTGTCACTGCGACGCCGGCGTCTGCGCCGGGCGCCGATTGCTCGCCATCGTCTTCGCGGCGTCCAGGTGCGTCCTGAGCACCGGCAGCGTCTTCTCGGCGAAGGCACGCAGGTCGGGATCGCTGGCGTCGCGCGCCATGTTCTCGAACAGGCGGATGTCGGCCTCGTGGTCCTGGATGCCGACACGGTCCACATAGGCCCGGTCGAAGCCCTCGCCCGACAGGCCCTGCAGCGCCTCGATGCGCGCCTTCTTGTCGGCCGGGATCTCGGCCACCAGCGGCACCGACTTGCGCGCGGCCAGCTGGCGCAGCGCCTTGTTCGATTCGCCGTGGTGCTTCGCCAGCATCAGCGCGTAGTCCTTCACTTCGGAGCTCACGGCCTTGGCGGCGGCGAGCTTCGAGACCTCGACCTCGTAGAGACCGGCGCCCGCGGCCAGCGTCATCAGGCTGCGGTCGGGTGCGCTCAAGGCGCCGACGGGCGCGGGGTTCGCGGGCGCCTGCGCGGCCTGGGCGAGCCGCACCGCGGGTTCGGCCGCGAAGGCCGTGGGGACGGCGACGGCCGCGCCACCGAGCACGAGGGCGCAGGCGATCGCGCGGGTACGCGCTCGGAGGGAGTGGCTGGGAGTCGAAACGCAATGCATGCCGGACCTCGCAATCTGCAACGGGAGAACGCGGGCATCGCCAAGGCACCACGGGCCAGCGACGGCCGCCTGCGGCCACGCTGCGCCCGCGCTGCGGTCCACGGCGTAGGAAGCGACCCCTTGCTCGCACAAGCCGAAGCCTTTTCGTCGCCGCCTGCAAGCGATCGCGCGTCCCGCCGACGCCCCGCGCGCGCGCACCTTGCCCACAGTGCCCGCATGTCCGAACTCGCCGCCCTCCTCACGCCCGAACTGCCCCTGTGGGAAATGGTGCTGCGCGGCAGCGCCGTCTACTGGTTCCTGCTGGTCGTGTTCCGCTTCGTGTTGCGACGCGACGTCGGCTCGCTCGGCGTGGCCGACCTGCTGTTCGTCGTGCTGGTGGCCGACGCGGCGAGCAACGGCATGCAGGGCGACTACAAGACCCTGGGCGACGGCTTCGTGCTGCTGAGCACGCTGATCGCCTGGAACTTCGGACTCGACTGGCTCGGCTACCACGTGAAGGCGGTGTCGCGCTTCCTCGATCCGCCGGCCGAGGTGATCGTGAAGCATGGCCGGCCTGTCCACCGCGCGCTGCGCCGGCAGATGATCACGCTCGAGGAGCTCGGGGCCAAGCTGCGCGAACAGGGCGTGGAGGACATCGCGAAGGTGCGCGTCGCGCGCATCGAGAGCGATGGCCAGCTCAGCGTCTCGACCTATGCCGACGACAAGCAGGACAAGCCTCGGCAGCCGCCGCCGCGGACCGGCAGCGAGGCCGTCAAGTAGCGGCGGCATCGGCCGCGGCGGTATCCGGATGCGTCGACGCGTGGCGCTCGAGCAGCAGATACATCAGCACCCCACCGCCCAGCGGCAGCAGGTAGTAGAGCGCGCGATAGGCCAGCACCGCGCCCATCAGCGTGCCCTGCCGCACGCTGCCCGACAGCAGCGCGAGGTACACCGCCTCGAGCACGCCGAGCCCGGCCGGGATGGGCGTGAACACGCCCACGATCGAGGCCGCCATCAGCACCGACAGCGTGGTCGCGTACGGCACCTTCTGCCCGAGCAGCAGGTACATCGCCGCGCCCATCAGCGCCCAGTTGCAGGCCGACAGCGAGATCTGCAGCAGCGCGAGCCGCGCCGAGGGCAGCTGCACGCTGCGCCCGCGCAGGGTCCAGCGCTTGCCGCGCGTCAGGCCGCAGGCGATCACGTAGCCGATCGCGAGCGCGATCATCAGCACGCCGATGGCACGGAAGGCCACCACGCCCAGGTGCGCCTGGCGCGGCGGGTCGATCGCGCCCGCGGCGAACAGGCCGCCGGCCAGCAGGCCGTAGCCCAGCCAGTTGGTCGCGAGGCTGAGGCCGACGATCTGCGCCACCGTGGCCTCGTCGAGCCCGGCGCGCGCATAGAGCCGTGCGCGCATCGCGACGCCGCCCACCAGCGAGCCGAGGTTCAGATTGAAGGCATAGCTCGTGACCGCGATGGCCCAGGTGCGCCAGGCCGCGAGCTTGTGCCGCGTGTGCAGCCGGCCGAGTAGGTCGAAGCAGCCATAGAGCGCATGGCTGGCGGTCGAGAGCGCGAGCACGCCGAGCAGCAGCCACGCCGGATAGCGCTGCAACGCCTGCCACGCACCGGCCCAGTCGACCTTGTGGGCGTGCGAGAGCAAGAGGCCCAGCACCACGATGCCCAGCACCGGCAACGCCCAGCGCTTGCAGCGGCGCCAGAGACTTTGGGGAACGGAGGCGGCGTCGGTGTGGTCCGCCTCGGCAGAGAGTGTGGCTGTGGCGGCGGTCTGTGGCATCGTGGGCCGATCATCGGAACCGGCCAGCGCGAGCGACAGTCGCCGCGAGCGCTTGTGCGCGTAGTCCGGGGGCCATGCCGCGGGAACTGCGCGCCGGGCCGATCAGGAATCGGCCTTGGCCTTGCCCGGCGGCAGCTTGACCTTTGTGACGGTCACCGACACCGGGTCGCTGGCGGGAAAGGATTCCTCCACGCCGCTGTCGAGTGCGTCCTCGCTCGGTGCCTCGTGCGTGGGCTTGTCGTGCTCGGGCGCGGGCTTGCCGTGCGACTCGGCGGTGGGGAACGGAAAAGCCTTGCTGGTGTCCTTGGGGTCTTTGGCGGCGGTCTTCGATGTCATGGGGGTTCTCCTTCCGGAAGGGATCGGATGGTCGGACCCATTCTGGAAAGCCGCCGGCGCGCGGGCGTAGGACAAGGCCCGGCCTGGCCCGTCGCCGGGAGCGCTCCCGCGCTTCAGTCGAGCGTGCCCAGGTAAGCCGCGATGTCGCGCGCGTCCTGCTCGGTCACGCCCATCTCGGGCATGGCCGTAAGCGGATCGACCTCGCGCGTGTGGCGCAGCCAGCGCACCGTGTTCTCGGGCGTGTTGGCGAGCCGGCCCGCGATCAGGCCGCGCCCGCCGATGCCGGCCAGCGGCGTGCCGACGTGGGGATGCGAGCTGGTCACGCCGGGGATCGCATGGCAGGCGTTGCAGGCGTACTGCGTCAGCGCGGTGCGGCCGCGCAATGCATCGCCGGGCCGCGTGGCGGGCTGCGCGGCCAGCGCGTTGCAGCCGATCGCGGTGCCAGTCACCCCGCTGCGCGGCGTGCCGGGAACCGGCTCGAAGGCCGTGGCCTGCGCATAGGCCTGCGGCGTCATCTCGGGCAGCCGCTCGACGAAGGCCACCACGGCCCACAGCTCCTGGTCCGAGAGCCGGTATTCCCACGCCGGCATGCCGCTCATCTTGATGCCGTTGCGCGTGAGCCAGTAGAGCTCGCGCGCGCTCCAGCGCTGGCGCGCATCGACCAGCGGGCCGGGCAGCGGCTGCATGCTCTTGCCGATGTCGTCCTGCGCCACGCCCGGCGCGCCGTGGCATTGCACGCAGCGCGCGCGATAGCAGGCGGCGCCCTGCTGGAGCTGCCGCGCATCGCCCAGCGGCGGCGCCTCGATGCCGCGCGCGCGCCAGCGCACCGACTGGCGCATCGCGGTCTCGAGCAGCGAATACACCGGCTGCGTGTGCTGCACGTTCGAAGCCACGTCGTAGACGCCGCCCCACACCATCACCGCCGCGCCGATCGCGGCGCCGCCGGCCAGCGCGGCCAGGGTCAGCGCGACGGTCTTGGGCGCATTCATGTGGCGGCATTGTCCGACGCGGGTGCGGGCCGCCCTGTCGGCGCAAACCGCGTCCCGGCCCCGCAAGAATCGGCCATGCCCCTCGCGCCGCACGCTCGCCCGCCGCCCCGCGCACGCCGCGGCCGCGCCGCGCTGGCCGCGCTCTCGGTGGCGGCGGTCGGGCTCGCGGGCGGCTGCGAGCTTTCGGGCCGGGGCTTACCCGCGTTCGGGCCCGCGCCGCTTCCGTACGGCGATGCGCCCGCGGCTCAACTGGCGCGCGGACGCGAACTGCTCGCGCAATACCAGTGCGGCAGCTGCCATGCGATCCCGAAGGTGCCGGCGGCGCGCGCCAGCCTCGCGCCGCCGCTCGATGCCTTCGGTCGCCGCAGCTACATCGCGGGCCATCTGCCGAACCGGCCCGACACTGGCGCGCTGGATCGAGGCACCGGCCGCGCTGGTGCCGGGCACCACGATGCCGTCGATGGGCGTGTCGCCGCGCGATGCGCGCGACATGGCGGCCTACCTGCTGGCGCTCGAATCAGCCGGCCCACCACCGCGCCGCCCTCGCCTTCGGCCTTCGATGCCGCGGGACCGGTGGCCGACATGCTGCTCGAGGTCAGCTGGGTGCTGATCGGCGGCGCCGCCGCGATCTTCTTGCTCGTAATGGCGCTGCTCGCGCTCGCCGTGCGGCGCGCGCGCCGGCACGCGCCCGCGCGCGATGCCGCGCGCGCAGGCGCGCTGGTGGCTCTACGGCGGCGGCCTCGCGTTCCCGGCCGTGGTGCTGGTGGCGCTGTTCTTCTACGGCGAGCGCCACCGCCCCGCGTGGCGCCCGGTGCCGCCGGCCGATGCGCTGGTGATCGGCATCACGGGCCACATGTGGTGGTGGGAGGTGCGCTACCGCGATCCGGCCAGCGGCGCCGAGATCCGCACCGCGAACGAGGTGCGCATTCCCGCGGGCCGGCCGGTGTACTTCGGTCTCACGAGCGCCGACGTGATCCACAGCTTCTGGGTGCCCGCGCTCGGCGGCAAGATGGACATGCTGCCGGGCCGCGTGCAGCACCTGCTGCTGCAGGCCGACCGGCCCGGCGCCTGGCGCGGCCAGTGCGCCGAATACTGCGGCGAGCAGCATGCGCGCATGGCGCTGCACGTGGTGGCCGAGGAACCCGCGGCCTTCGAGGCCTGGCTCGCGGCGCAGGCGCGGCCCGCGAGCGCCACCCTCGCACGCGATCTGGCGCGCGGGCGCGACGCCTTCCTCGCGAACCGCTGCAACGCCTGCCACACGGTGCGCGGCGTGAGCGAGGAGAGCCGGCTCGGCCCCGACCTCACGCATGTCGGCAGCCGGCTCTACCTCGGCGCCGGCACCGTGCCCAACACGCCCGACCAGCTCGCGGCCTGGGTCGCGCACACGCAAGAGGCCAAGCCCGGCGCGCGCATGCCCTCCTCGCACGAACGGCTCGACGATGCCACGCTGCAATCGATCGCGCGCTGGCTCGCGCAGCTGCAATGAGCACCGCCATGAACACGCCCCTGGACCCTGCCGCCAACGCGCCGCAACCCGATGCCGGGCGCGACGCCCTCGAGCGCGCTTGGCGCCCGCCCTCGGGCTGGCGCCGGCTCTCGGCCGTCAACAACACGCAGATCGGCGTGTTCTACATCGCGACCGCGATGCTGTTCTTCGTGCTCGCCGGCGTGCTCGCGCTGGTGATGCGCGCGCAGCTCGCCGTGCCCGACAACGACCTGGTCGACCCCAGGACCTACAACCAGCTCTTCACCATGCACGGCACGGTGATGATGTTCCTGTTCGCGGTGCCGATCGTCGAGGCGATCGCGGTCTACCTGCTGCCGGGCATGCTGGGCGCGCGCGACCTGCCCTTTCCACGCCTGTCGGCCTATGCGTTCTGGGCCTATGCGATCGGCGGCCTGGTGTTCTTCGGCACGCTGTTCTTCGGCGAGGCGCCCGACGGCGGCTGGTTCATGTACCCGCCGCTCACGGGCAAGGAGTTCTCGCCGGGGCGCGGCGCCGACTGGTGGCTGCTGGGCATCGGCTTCATCGAGATCTCGGCGATCGCGGGCGCGATCGAGCTGATCATCGGCATCCTGTTCACGCGCGCACCGGGCATGACGCTCGCGCGCATGCCGATCTTCGCGTGGGCGATGCTGGTCAGCGCGCTGATGATCGTGTTCGCGTTCCCGGCCGTGATCGCGGCCACGCTGCTGCTCGAGATGGAGCGCGCCTTCGACTGGCCCTTCTTCATCGCGGCGCGCGGCGGCGATCCCGTGCTGTGGCAGCACCTGTTCTGGTTCTTCGGCCACCCCGAGGTCTACATCATCTTCCTGCCCGCCGCGGGCCTGGTCTCGATGATGGCCGCCACGCTCGCGGGCACGCCGCTGGTGGGCCACCGCGCGGTGGTGATCGCGCTGATGGCCGTGGGCGCCCTGAGCTTCCTGCTGTGGGTGCACCACATGTTCACCGCCGGCCTGGGCACCTGGTCGCTGCGGCTGGTGTCGGCCGCGAGCTTCGCGGTGGCGCTGCCCAGCGGCCTGCAGGTGTTCTCGTGGATCGCCACCTTCTGGAGCGGCCGCATCCGGCTCGATGCGCCCACCCTGTTCCTGCTGGGCTTCCACTTCATCTTCGTGCTGGGCGGGCTCACCGGCGTGATGGTGGCGGTACTGCCCTTCGACTGGCAGGCGCACGACAGCTACTTCATCGTCGCGCACCTGCACTACGTGCTGATCGGCGGCATGGTGTTCCCGGTGTTCGCGGGCCTCTACCACTGGGCGCCGCTGTTCAACGGCCACCGGCTTTCGGAACGCTGCGGGCGCTGGGTCTTCGGCCTGATGTTCGGCGGCTTCAACCTCGCCTTCTTTCCGATGCACATCGCGGGGCTGATGGGCATGCCGCGGCGCATCTACACCTACCCGGGCGACCTCGGCTGGAACGGGCTCAACCTGCTGTCGACCATCGGCGCCTTCGTGTTCGCCGCGGGCGTGCTGCTGTTCGTCGTCGACGTGGCGCGCACGCTGCGCAAGCCCGAGCGCGAACACGGCAACCCCTGGAACGCCGGCACGCTCGAATGGCTGCCCGCGCGCGAGTACGCGGTGCGCAGCATTCCCGAGATCGCCTCGCGCTATCCGCTGTGGCGCCGTCCCACGCTGGCGCGCGAGGTCGAGGAAGGCCGCCACTGGCTGCCGGGCACGGTCTTCGGCGGCCGCGAGACGCTGGTCACGAGCCCGCGCGATGCGCGGCCGCTGCACCTGCTGCGCCTGCCCAGCGACGGCTGGTCGCCGCTGGTGGCGGCCGCGGGCACGGCCGGCTTCTTCCTGCTGCTGACGGTCGAGCAGGTGCTGCTCGCGGGGCTGTGCGGCGTGCTCGCGGTGGCGGCCATCGTGTTCTGGCTCTGGGGGTCGGACCGCCCGCCGCCCGTGCCCATGGCCGACGTGGGGCACGGCCGACGGCTGCCGGTCGGCGCGATCGGCCGGGCCTCGCATTCATGGTGGGGCATGGTGGTGCTGGTCGCGGTCGACATGAGCATCTTCGCCTCGCTGCTGTGGGCGCACGTGCATGTGTCGATGGCGGCCGAGGTCTGCCCGCCGCCCGGTGCCGCGCTGCCGGCGCTGCGCTGGCCCGCCGCGGCCGTGCTGCTGATGCTCGCGGGCTCGCTCGCGCTGGTGTTCGCGGCGCGCGGCCTGCGCCATGACGATGCGGCGCGGCAGCGCGGCCTGCGCTGGCTGGTCGCGCTCGCGATGGCCTGCGCGGCCGCGGGCTATGGCGTCGACCTCTGGAGCCATGCGGGCTCCGGCCTCGATCCGCGCGCGCAGGCCTGGAGCGCGAGCGTGGCGATGCTGCTGGGCTACCAGGGCTTCCACCTCGCGGTGCTGCTGCTGATGGGGGCTTATGTGCTCGCGCGCTCGTGGCGCGGACGGATGCGCACCGATGCGCGCGCGACGATCGACAACACGCAGCCGCTGTGGCATTGCGTCAGCGCGCAGACCGCGATCGGCGCGGCGGCGATGCAATGGATGCCGCTGATCGCGGCCTGAGGAACCCGCCTCAGCGGGGAATGCGGACGAAGTCTTCCGAGGTCAGCGAGATCAGGCAGTGCGGCTCGTCGCGATAGCGCTCGCGGGCCTTGGCCTCGATCGCGTCGAAGTAGGCGCGGCAGGCCTCGAGCAACTGGGGACCACCCTCGCGCACGCCGAATTCATCGTGCAGCGCGTCTTCCGTGATCTCCGCCAGCACGCGCTGGCCCTGCGGACCGTGCGGGTAGAACGCGAAGCGCACCGTGGCGGTGTCGAAGCAATAGATTCCTTCGAAGTTCATCTCTCTTGTCTCCAGCGGGTTGCATCTTGTTTCGTCGCGCCGACTAGAGCGCGCCGTGCCGTCGCCTTTGCGAGGACGATTTCGCATCCCCTTGAAGGAATGCGCCTACAACACCAAAGACCTCGCCACGCCACTCCTGCGCGCACCGGCGATGTCGTCCCACGCCGGCCCGCCAGCCCTTCGTCGAGGCTCCGGTCTTCCCAACCGAGAACCTCCACGACATGAACACCACCGCCACTTCACGCCTCGACGCCCGCATCGCCGGCGTGGTCGAGTTCCGCGCGGGCGATGGCCCGCAGATCCGCATTCCCGAAGGCGTCTGCCAGGCGCTGGTCGCCGACGACAGCGTGGTGCTGACCTGGAGCGAGGACGGCAATCCGCTGACCGCCGCGATCCCGCGCATCGAGTTCGACCGCTTCGTCACCGAAGGCCAGATCGTGCTGGGCCACGCGGAAGAAGAAGACGCCGCCGACGCGTCGAAGAAGGACTAGCGCGCAACGGCCTGGGGGCCGGTGGTGGCTTGCTTGAAAAGCCGGGCGCGAGCGACGACGATGCGTGCCGCGCCATTCGCGCCACGCCTGGAGTCCTTTGCGCTTGAATCCCCTTCCCCCTGTTCCTCATGCTTGGCACGCCCGCCTGGCCGACGCCCGCTGGCAGCGCCAGACGATCGGCGAATCGGGCGCCGATGTGTTCCGCATCGAAGCCGCCAACGCCGAGGTCCTGTTCCTCAAGTCCGAGCCCGCCGGCCCCTTTGCCGAACTGCCGGGCGAGATCGCACGGCTCGAATGGCTCGCGCGCCATGACCTGCCCGCGCCCGCGGTCGTCGACCACGCACTCGAACACGATCGCCACTGGCTGCTGATGCGCGAAGTGCCAGGCCGCGATCTCGCGTCGGGCCCGTTCGGCCCGGCCGAGATCGTCGCGCGCCTGGCCGATGCGCTGCGCCTGCTGCACCGGGTGCCGGTCGCCACCTGCCCCTTCGACCATCGCCTGGCGCACCGGATCGAGGACGCGCACGCGCGCGCCGTGGCCGGCCAGGTCGACGAGAGCGATTTCGACGACGAGCGCGCGGGCTGGACCGCGATCGACCTGTTCGAGCGACTGCGCGCGACACGGCCCGCGAACGAGGACCTCGTCGTGACCCATGGCGACGCCTGCCTGCCGAACCTGATGGCAACGGCCGAGGGCTTCACGGGCTTCATCGATTGCGGCCGCGTCGGCGTGGCCGACCGCTGGCAGGACCTCGCGCTGGCCGCGCGCAGCATCGGCTTCAACCTCGGCGAGGCCTGGACCGCGCCCTTCTTCGAACGCTACGGCATCGCGCCGGATGCCGAGCGCATCGCGTTCTACTGCCTGCTCGACGAGTTCTTCTGAAGGTGCGCCGAAGGTGGCGCGGGGACAATGCGGGCATGAAATTCGATTCCCTGCCGTCGCAGTGCCTCGTCGATCAGTCGCTGGAGATCCGCCTGCGCGGTCTCGCACCCGGCGAGCGCGTCGCGCTCCAACTGTGCAGCCGCTTCGGCCGCGAGGTGCTGCAGTCCGAGGCCTTCTTCGTGGCCGATGCCAGCGGCACGGTCGATGCCACGCGCCAGTCGCCGGTCGCGGGCAGCTACCACGGCGTCGACGCGATGGGCCTGTTCTGGTCGCGCGCGCCGGTGCCGCCCGAACGCGTCGGCGGCATCGCGGGCCTGAGCGACGATCCGCTGACCGCCACGCTGCGCGCGGTGCGCGGCAACGACGAGGCGTCGACCGCGGCCTCGATCCGCCGCGTGTATGTCGGCGACGGCGTGCGGCAACGCGAGGTCGGGGAACGCGGCCTCGTCGGCAAGCTGTTCGAACCCGCGGGCACGGGCCCGCATCCGGCCGTGCTCGTGCTCGGCGGATCGAACGGCGGCCTGGCGTGGTCGCAGGAGATGGCCGCGCTGCTCGCCTCGCACGGCTTCGCGGCGCTCGCGCTCGCCTACTTCGCGGCCGAGGGCCTGCCACCCACGCTCGACCGCATACCGCTCGAGTACTTCGGCACGGCGCTCGAATGGCTGGCCGAACAGCCCGGCGTGATGGCCGATCGCATCGGCACCGTGGGCGTGTCGCGCGGTGGCGAACTCGCGCTGCTGCTCGGCGCGCACTTTCCCGCCATCGGCTGCGTGATCGGCTATGTGCCCAGCGGCATCGTGTGGCCCGCCTATCCCGCGAGCGGCCATGGCGCGTGGACGCTCGGCGGCCAGGAGATCGCCTTCGCCTCGACGCTCACGCATGCGCAGTGGGACGAGGCCGTCGCCAGGGGTCTCGCGCGAGAAGACAGCTTCGACTGGTACCTGATCCCGCTGCGCGATCGAGCGCTGCTGGAGCAGACCTCGATACGGGTCGAGAACATCAACGGCCCGGTGCTGCTGATCTCGGGCGAGGCCGATGGCCTGTGGCCGTCGACCGACCTCGCCGACTTCGCGCTGCAGCGGCTGCTCGAAAAAAGATTCCCGCACCGCGCCGAGCACCTGAGCTATCCGCGCGCCGGCCATTCGATCGCCTGGCCGAACGCGCCGACCACCATGACGCGCTCGACCCATGCGATATCCGGCGAAACGATGGACATGGGCGGCACGCCCGAGGGCAATGCGCGGGCACGCAGTGCATCGTGGCCACGCATGCTCGCTTTTTTGCGCGATGCACTGCAGCGCTGAAACCGCCCCCGGATCTCCGCCGCCTTACCACGATTTTTTGCACGCGAAGCCGGGGCCTCGCCCTCTTTTTGCCCCCCTCGCAAGCCCCTGCCTATTCAACAGGCAATGTGGCGGGAAGCCCCGCCAATGCTCGCTTCGCGAATCCGCTCCCCGCACAACCCACAGAGTTGTCCACAGAAAAATCGAACAAGTCATCAAACCGACTTGGTCGCGACATATCCCTTGAACATTTCCCGCAGGCGGGTCTTGAGCAGCTTTCCGGTGGCCGTATGCGGCAGGCTGTCGACGAAGACCACATCCTCGGGCAGCCACCACTTGACAACGCGCTGCGCGAGGAAATCGCGCAGCTGCGAAGCGGTCACTTCGCTGCCGGGGCGCTTCACCACGATGAGCAGCGGCCGCTCGGTCCACTTCGGATGCGGGATGCCGATGACCGCGGCCTCGGCCACCGCCGGATGGGCGCTGGCCGCGTTCTCGAGGTCGATCGACGAGATCCATTCGCCGCCCGACTTGATCACGTCCTTCGCGCGGTCGACCAGCTGCACATAGCCGTCGGCATCGATGGTGGCCACGTCGCCGGTCGGGAAGAAGCCCTCGGCATCGAGCACGCCGCCGCCCTCGCCGCGGAAGTAGCCGCTCGCGATCCAGGGGCCGCGCACATGCAGGTGGCCGAAGGCCTTGCCGTCGTGCGGCAGGCGCCGGCCGTCCTCGCCGACGATCTTGAGCGCCACGCCCCAGACGCCGCGGCCCTGCTTCATCTTGATGCCGATCTTCTCGTCCTCGCTCAAGGCCGCGTGCTTGGGCAGCAGGTTGCCGATCACGCCGATCGGACTGGTCTCGGTCATGCCCCAGCCCTGCACGAAGTCGGCGCCGAAGTCGCGCTCGAAGCGCTCGATCATGCTGCGCGGCGTGGCGGCACCACCGAGGCCGATGCGCTTCAAGCCCAGCGCGCGCGGATCGAGTTCGGGATGGGCATCGAAGTACTGGAACAGCATCAGCCACACGGTGGGCACGGCCTGCGAGATGCTGACCTTCTCGTCGCGCATCAGCTCGTAGAGGTTCTGCGCGTCGAGGTGCGGGCCGGGCATCACCAGCTTGACGCCGGCCATCGCCGCCGCGTACGGCATGCCCCAGGCATTGGCATGGAACATCGGCACCGCGAGCAGCAAGGTCATGCCCGAGTTCACGCCGAAGGTGTCTGGCGTGCACTCCATCAGCGAGTGCAGCACGGTCGAGCGGTGCGAATAGAGCACGCCCTTGGGATTGCCCGTGGTGCCCGAGGTGTAGCACAGCGACGAAGCGGTGCGCTCGTCGAACTGGGGCCAGTCGTAGTCCTCGCTCTGCGCATCGATCAGCTCGTCGAAGCACAGCAGGTTCGGCACGTCGATGGCCGGCATGTGGGCGCGGTCGGTCATCGCGATGAAGGTGCGCACCGAGCGCAGGCCCGGCGCGAGCTTCTCGACCAGCGGCGCGAAACCGATGTCGAAGAACAGCACCTGGTCTTCGGCGTGATTCACGATGTAGTCGATCTGCTCGGGAAAGAGCCGCGGGTTGACGGTGTGCAGCACCGCGCCCGCGCCCGAGACGCCGAAGTACAGCGCCAGGTGCCGGTGCGTGTTCCAGGCCAGCGTGCCCACGCGGTCGCCGCTCGCGATGCCCAGCTGCGCCATCGCGTGGGCCACCTGCTTCGCGCGGCGGTGCAGCGCGTCGTAGTCGGTGCGCACGATCGGCCCTTCGACGCTGCGCACCACGATCTCGGTGCGCGGGTGGAAGGTGGCGGCATGCTCGATCAGCGACGAGATCAAGAGCGGGCGGTCCTGCATCAATCCGAACATGGGGGCGTCTCCTGTGCTGGGGCCGCCGCATCGTGGCAGCAGCGCGCCGGGGCGGCATCGTCGGAACGGACGATTGAGGGCGCACCGTGGGGACGGAATCTGCGTGATGATGCGCAACCACCGGATGCCCGCCCCATGTCCATGCTCATCGCCCAGATCACCGACCCGCACGCGCGCCACATCGGGCCGATGCAGGGGCCCTGTTTCTCTGCCTGAAATGCGGATGCCGACCATCGCGAGGCCGCGTGCCTCGATCCTCTGCGCGGCCGCCTGGCTGGCCTGCGCCGCGCCGGCCTTCGCCAACGGCAGCCTGTCCTGCGAAGGACGGCCTTACGCGGTCGAGGTGCAGTTCAGCCTGTCGACGGGCGAACTGACGGCGCTGATCGTCGCGCGCGAGCAGCACGGCGAGCTTTCGTCCGAACGATTCGCGCCGCGGCGCCGGTCCGTCGACTATGCGCGCCGCACCGTGCAGGCGAGCGGCACCAGCGTCGACCGGCCGTCTCGCACCGCAACGCTGCGCATCGCCGACGAGCGCGGCACGCTGACCCTCGCGGGCCAGCGCCACCGCCTGCGCTGCGACTGGAACGGCCTGGGCTGAAGCGGCCCGCGTTCAGAGCCGCTCGACGATCGTCACGTTCGCCATGCCGCCACCCTCGCACATGGTCTGCAGCCCGTAGCGCTTGCCGCGCTGGCCCAGTGCATGCACGAGCGTGGTCATGAGCTTGGTGCCCGAGGCGCCCAGCGGATGGCCGAGCGCGATGGCGCCGCCGTGGACGTTGAGCCGTTCGGGATCGGCGCCCGTCACCTGCAGCCAGGCCAGCGGCACCGGCGCGAAGGCCTCGTTGACCTCGAACAGGTCGATGTCGTCGATCTTCATGCCGGCCTTCCGCAGCGCGCGCTGCGTGGCGGGGGATCGGTGCCTCGAGCATGATCACCGGGTCGTGGCCCATCACGCTCATGTGGTGGATGCGCGCGAGCGGCTTCAGGCCCAGGGTCTTGAGGCCACGCTCGTTGACCACCATCACGCCGCTGGCGCCGTCGCAGATCTGGCTCGCGGTGGCGGCCGTCACGCGCCCGCCCTCGGCGATCAGCTTGACCGCGCCGATGCTCTCGAGCGTCGCGTCGCCGCGGATGCCTTCGTCGGCCACATGCATCTCGCCGGGTTCGCCGCCATCGGCCAGCCGCACCGCCACCGGCACGATCTCGCGCTCGAAGTGGCCGGCGCGCGTGGCCGCGGCCGCGAGCTGGTGGCTGCGCAGCGCATAGGCATCGAGCTCGGCGCGCGCGATGCCGTAGTTGGCGGCGATCATCTCGGCACCCGTGAACTGGCTGAACTCGACGCCGGGGTAGCGCTTCTGCATGCCGGGGCTGACGTAGAAGCCCAGCCCGTTCTTCAGCGGCAAGGTGGTCGGCAGGCCCATGGGCACGCGCGTCATGCTCTCGACGCCGGCCGCGATCGCCACGTCCATGCTGCCCGACATCACGGCCTGGGCCGCGAAGTGCAGCGCCTGCTGCGAGGAACCGCACTGGCGGTCGACCGAGGTGGCCGGCACCGACTCGGGCAGGCGCGAGGCCAGCACCGCGTTGCGCGCGATGTTCGAGGCCTGCTCGCCGGCCTGGCCGACGCAGCCCATGATGACGTCCTCGATGGCGGCGGGATCGACGTCGGTGCGCGCGACCAGCGCGTCGAGCACCTGGGCGGCGAGGTCGGCGGGATGCCAGCCGGCCAGGCGGCCGTTGCGGCGGCCTCCGGCGGTGCGGGCGGCGGCGACGATATAGGCTTCGGGCATGGGTTCTCCTGGGTCTTGGTGTGACTCGGGGAATTGTTGGCCCCCAGGATACGGCGGGCGTCGTCGGATCGGACGATTTTGGGCGCGGCTCAGCGGTGGCGAAACACCGGCTCGCGCTTGGCGAGAAAGGCCCGCATGCCCTCGCGCGCATCCTCGGTCGCGAAGCGCGCATGCAGCTGCCGGCGCTCGAACAGGATGCCCTCGGACAGCGAGGACTCCCAGGCGCGGTTGACCGACTCCTTGATCGCGACCAGCGCCGGCAGCGAGAAGCCCGCGATGCGCGTGGCCAGCGCCAGCGCCTCGTCGCGCAGCGAGGCAGAGGGCACGACGCGCGACACCAGTCCGTAGCGGTCGGCCTCGTGCGCATCGAGCACGCGCGCGCCCAGGCACATCTCCATCGCCTTGGCCTTGCCGATGGCGCGCGGCAGCCGCTGCGTGCCGCCCGCGCCCGGCAGCATCGCGAGCCGGACCTCGGGCAGCGCGAAGCGTGCCGACTCGGCCGCCAGCACGATGTCGCAGGCCAGCGCGAGCTCGCAGCCGCCGCCATAGGCGAAGCCGGCCACCGCGGCGATCACGGGCTTGCGCACGCGGCGGATGGTTTCCCAGTTGCGCGTGATGAACTCCCGCGCGACCACCTCGGCATGGTCCCATTCGGCCATCGCCGCGATGTCGGCGCCGGCCGCGAAGGCGCGCTCGTCGCCGGTCAGCACGATGGCGCCGATGCCGGCATCGGCATCGAAGGCCAGCAGCGCGGCGCCGAGCGCGTCCATCAGCGCGTCGTTGAGCGCATTCATCTGCCGCGGGCGGTTCAGCGTCACGACGCCGACGCGGCCCTCGGTGCGCACGAGGATCGGTGCTTCCGGCTGCATGCGGGCCGGCTCCCGTTCAGTCGACCACGATCTTCTGCCGGGCGATCAGCGCGGACAGTACCGCGCCCTCCTCGGCCAGCAGCTTGCGGAACTCGGGCGTGTCCATCGCCACCGGTTCCGCGCCCAGGTCGGCATAGCGCGACTTCAGCGCGGGCTGCGCGAGCGCCTTGCCGATCTCGCGGCTCATGCGCGCCAGCACCTCGGGCGGCGTGCCGTTGGGCGCCCACATGCCGAACCAGATGTCGAGGTCGGCGCCCGGGAAGCCCTGCTCGCCGATGGTCGGCACCTCGGGAAAGAACGGCGAGCGCTTGGCGCTCACGATGCCCAGCAGCCTGGCCTTGCCGGTGCGGATGTGCGGAAAGGCGATGCCCGGGTCGCAGACGAAGTCGGCCTGGCCCGAGAGCACGTCCTGCAGCGCAGGCGCGGCGCCGCGGTACGGCACGTGGGTGGCCGAGACCTCGGTCGCCTGCTTGAACAGCTCGCAGGCCAGGTGCGGCGGCGTGCCGGTGCCGGCCGAGGCGTACGAGAAGGTGCCGGGCTTGGCGCGCGCCAGCGCAACCAGCTCGCGCGCGTCCTTCGCGTTCATCTGCGGCTTGGCCACCAGGTACATCTGCGTGCGGCCCACGGTCGCCACCGGCGACAGGTCGCGCGAGGGCAGCAGGGTCGACTTGAACAGCGACGGGTTCGCGGTCTCGACCGAGGTCGGCGCGATCAGGAAGGTGTGGCCGTCGGGCGCGGCGCGCACCACCTCGGCGGCCGAGATGTTGCCGCTGGCGCCGGGCTTGTTGTCGATCAGCACGGTCTGGCCCAGCGACTCGGTCAGCGACTGCGCGAGGATGCGCGCCATCACGTCGGTGCTGCCGCCGGGCGCGAAGCCCACGACCACGCGGATCGGCTTGGTGGGCCAGGCCGCGGGCGACTGCGCGAAGGCGGCGCCCGCGAGCGCGAGGCAGCCGAGCGCGACGAAGGCCCGGCGCAGGCGCGCCGGGGCCAGGAACGAAATGGCCATGTCTTGTCTCCGTTGTGTTTTGAAGGGTGCTGTCGTTCTCGGGTCCGCGCCGGGCTCAGCCCGCCGCGCCCGCCTCGTCCGCGCGCAACAGCTCGCGCAACCTGAATTTCTGGATCTTTCCCGAGGGCGTCGAGGGCATGGTCTCGCGCAGCACCAGCCGCTCGGGGATGTACTGCAGCGCCACCTTCTGCGCCCTGAGGAAGTCCGAGATCGACGGCAGGTCGACCTGGCAGCCGGGCCGCGGCACCACCACCGCGCAGGCGCGCTCGCCCAGGCGCTCGTCGGGATAGGCCACGATGGCGGCCATCGCGATGCCGGGATGGCGGTAGAGCAGCGACTCGATCTCGACCACCGGGATGTTCTCGCCGCCGCGGATGATCACGTCCTTGGTGCGGCCCGCGATGCGCACATAGCCGCGCTCGTCGATGCGCGCGAGGTCGCCGGTGTCGAACCAGTCGTCGGCATCGGTGCCGTTGAGCTGCGGGCGCTTCAGGTAGCCGCCGAAGTTGGAGCAGGCGCGCAGCAGCAGCCGGCCGACCTCGCCCGGAGGCAGGCGCTGGCCGTCGACGTCGACCACCTGGATCTCCACGCCGGGCAGCGGGCAGCCGTCGGTCTGGATCGAGCGCTCGTCGTCGTCGTCCAGCCGCGTCAGCGTGACCGCGCCGTTCTCGCTCATGCCCCAGGCCGAGACGATCTTGGCGCCGAGCGCGCGCCGCGCCTGCTCGACCAGCGCGCCCGGGATCGGCGCGCCCGCGCAGAGGAAGACCTCGAGCGACGGCACCTCGGTGCCGGTCTCGGCCACCGTCTTCGCGAGGTCCGAGAGGAAGGGCGTGGAAGCCATCGTGAAGCTCGCGCGCTCCGCGTTGATCGCGGCGATGGCCTGCTTCGGGTCCCAGATGTCCTGCAGCACCGCCGAGGCGCCGAGCATGATCGGCATCATCAGCCCATACATGAAGCCGGTCTGGTGCGCCATCGGCGAGGCCATCAGCACCACGTCGTCCGCGCCCAGGCCCAGGCGCTGCGCATAGGGCACGATGTTGGCCATGGTGGTGTTGGCCGAGTGCATCACGCCCTTCGGCTCGCCGGTGGTGCCCGAGGTGTAGATCAGCTGCGTGATGTCGTCGGGCCCGGGCCGGCCGCGCGAGAGGATCGCGGCGGCATCGGGCGCCTCTTCCCAGGCCGGTCCCGAGAGCAAGGCGTCGAAGCTGTTCGGCCCCGCGCCGCCGACGATCACCACCTGCCGCAGCGCAGGAAGTTCGGGCTGCAGGCCCGTGACCATGGCCTCGAAGTCGAAGCCGCGAAAGCGCGCCGGCGCGATCATCACCTTGGCCGCGCCGTGCTTGAGCATGAACGAGAGCTCGCGCTCGCGGAAGATGTGCATCAGCGGATTGATCACCGCGCCGATGCGCGAGCAGGCCAGGTAGGTCAGCGTGAACTGCCACCAGTTGGGCAGCTGGCAGGCCACCACGTCGTTGCGCCCCACGCCCAGGCGCGACAGGCCCACCGCGATGCGGTCGGCCATGCGGCCGAGCTCGCGGTAGCTGAAGCGCTCGATGGCACCGTCCTCGATGCGCATCGCGCTCAGCGCGAGCTTGTCGGGCGTGGCCGCGATGCAGGCATCGAGCGCGTCGTTGATGGTGCGGTCGTGCCACAGGCCCTCGGCGATCATCGCGCGCGCGGCGCGGCGGCAGCAGTACGGCGTCGAATTCCATGATGTCGTGTCTCCTCGTTGTCGTGCGAAACCGGGGGGCAAGACCACAGGCTCAGGCCGGCACGGCCGAGCGCCCGGCGCGCGTGCGCGCCACGATGGTCTTCATGATCTGGGCCGTGCCGTCGCCGATCTGGAAGCCCAGCACGTCGCGCAGCCGCTGCTCCATCGGCCCGCGGTCGTAGCCGCCATGGCCGAACATCAGCAGGCACTGGTGGATCGCGTCGTAGGCCAGCTTCGGCGCCCACCACTTGCACATGGCGGCCTCGGCCGTGTGCGGCGCGCCGCGGTCCTTGAGCCACAGCGTCTGCAGGCACAGCAGGCGCGCGGCCTCGACCTGGGTGTCGAAGTCGGCGAGCGGATGCGACACGCCCTGGAAGGCCGACAGCGGCTTGCCGAAGGCCTCGCGCTGCGCCACGTGGTCCCAGGTCTCCTCGAGCGCCACGCGCGCCACCGCCAGCACCTGCAGACCGATCAGCGCGCGCGAGAAGTCGAAGCCCTGCATCACCTGCACGAAGCCCTTGTTCTCGTCGCCCAGGCGGTGGTCGAGCGGCACGCGCACGTTCTCGAAGAACAGCGAGCCGCGGCCGATGGCGCGCTGGCCGTGACAGTCGAAGCGGTTGCGCGTGAGGCCGGGCGCGTCGGCGGGCACCAGCAGCGCGGTCACGCCGTGCGCGCCCGACTCCACCGGGCCGGTGCGGCCGAACACCACCACCGCGTCGGCCTGGTCGGCCGCCGAGATCGAGGTCTTCTCGCCATTGATCACGTAGTGGTCGCCCGCGCGCTCCACGCGCAGCCGCAGGTTGGCCGCGTCCGAACCGCCGCGCGGCTCGGTCAGCGCGATCGCGAACAGCGCTTCGCCGCGCGTGAGCTTCTGGAGCCACGGCCCCGCCACCTCGGGGCGGCCGTGCTCGGCCAGGATCTGGCCGTTGAGCGAGGCCAGCAGGTTGATGTAGCTCAGGCTCAGGTCGGCGCGCGCGATCTCCTCGTGGATCACGCCGGCAGCGAGGCAGCCCATGCCCTGGCCGCCGTGTTCCTCCGCGAGCTCGGGCGCGATGAAGCCCATCTCGCCCATCTCGCGCATCAGCGCGCGGTCGAGCACGCGCGTGGCGTCGCGCTCGAGGAAGCCCGGCGCCACGCGGCCGGTGGCGAAGCGGCGCGCATGCTCGGCCAGCGCGGCGAGGTCGTCGTCGATGTAGGGGTTCATCGCGGTGTTCTTCGCTGCGCGGCTACTTCGCGTACTTGCGGAACTCGGGCTTGCGCCGTTCCTGCAGCGCCTTCACGCCCTCGCGCGATTCCTCGGTGTCGTAGTAGAGCTTGAGCGCGTACATGCCCATGCCCGCGATGCCGGCCTGGTGCGCGGTGTCGGCGTTGAAGCTGCGCTTGGCGATCGCGATCGCCGTGGGGCTGCGCTCGCAGATCTCCTCGGCCCACCGCTGCACCTCGGCGTCGAGCTGCTCGTGCGGCACCACCGCGTTGGCCAGGCCCATGGCCACGGCCTCGGCACCGCTGTAGCGGCGGTTCAAGTACCAGATCTCGCGCGCCTTCTTCTCGCCGACCACGCGCGCCAGGAAGGCGGTGCCATAGCCCGGGTCGACCGAGCCCATCTTCGGGCCGACCTGACCGAAGACGGCCTTCTCGGAGGCGATGGTGAGGTCACAAATGGTGCACAGCACATTGCCGCCGCCGATGGCGAAGCCCTGCACGCGCGCGATCACGGGCTTGGGCACGTTGCGGATCGCGTCGTGCAGTTCCTCCATCGGCAGGCCGATGGTGCCGCGGCCGTCGTAGTTGCCGTCGTGCGCCGACTGGTCGCCGCCGGTGCAGAAGGCCTTCTCGCCGGCACCGGCCAGCACGATGGCGCCGATCTCGCGGTCGTAGCCCGCGCGGTTGAGCGCGCGGATGATCTCGTCGCAGGTCTGGCCGCGGAAGGCATTCATCTTCTCGGGCCGGTTGATGGTGATCCACGCCACGCGGTTGCGCACGTCGTAGAGGATGTCTTCGAACTGCATGTGTCTGCTCCTTGGGAATCCGTGGGGGGCGGCGGGGTCAGCCGTTCATCGTCAGGCCGCCCGAGACGCTGAGCACCTGGCCGGTGACGAAGGCCGCGTCGTCGCTCGCGAAGAACAGGATCGCGCCCGGCAGGTCGTCGGGCTGGCCGATGCGGCCCAGCGGGATGGAGCGCGTGAAGGCCTCCATCAGCTTCTCGGGATTGCCCGCGCCTTCCTTGTAGTCGGCGAACAGCGCGGTGTCGGTCGGGCCCGGGCACACCACGTTCGCGGTGATGCCGTGGCGCGCATGCTCGCGCGCGATGGTCTTGGTGAACGCGACCAGCCCGCCCTTGCAGGCCGCGTACACGGCCTCGCCCGAGGAGCCCACGCGCGCCGCGTCCGAGGCGATGTTGACGATGCGCCCCGCCTTGCGCGCCGCCATGCCCGGCAGCACCGCGTGGTGCATGTGCAGCGCGCCCGTGAGGTTGATGGCGATCAGCTTCTCCCACTGCGCGGGCTCGGTCTTCGTGAAGGGCCGGAACACGTCCCAGCCCGCGTTGTTGACCAGCACGTCGATCGCGCCGAAGCGCTCGAGCACCGCGGCGACCGCGGCATCGACGCTCGCGCGCTCGGTGATGTCGCAGCGCAGCGCGAGCGCGCGGCCGCCCTCGGCCTCGATGCGCGCGGCGACCGCTTCGGCGGCGCCGGGGTTCAGGTCGAGCACCGCCACCCGCGCGCCTTCGCGCGCGAAACGGCGGCAGGTCGCGCCGCCGATGCCACCACCGCCGCCGGTGACGACCACTGTCTTGTCTTCGAATCGTTGCATCAGGTTCTCCTTGGATCCGCGGGCTTGCTATCGTTGGCCGGTCGCGCCGGCTTCGAATCGGCATTTAGGTAAAGATGTTGACGTATTATGCGTTGGCATAGCTTCGCCGTGCAACCCAGTTCACGAAGATATCTATGGTTTTCCCTAATGAAAATGACGCTTCCGCCCGCATGGCGCTGGCCAACAGGGTTTTCTTTCGCCTCTACCAATGTGCCAACATGTTGCATAAAACAGGCACCCGCGCGGTCGAGAACGAAGGCCTGACGACGCAGCAATGGGCGGTGCTCGGCGCGTTGTCGCGCGACGAGGCGAAGGGGGGGATGAGCGTGGGCGACCTGGCGCGCTACCTGAAGGTGAGCCGGCAGAACCTCTCGGGCCTGCTGAGCCGCATGGAGCGCGACGGCCATGTGAAGACCGCGCCCGACGGGCGCGACCGGCGCTCACGCCTGGTGACGATGAGCGAGTCGGGACAGCATGTGTGGGTGGTCGAGGCGCAGCCGAAGATCTACGCCTACTACGAGCAGGTGCTCGAGGGCTTCTCGGTCAACGACGTGACCCACACCCTGCACTACCTGCTGAAGATCCTCGACAACATGCAGAAGGTGGACGACCGCCAGGGCGGGGCCGAGGAGCCGGCCGAGGAAGCCTGAAGCCGCGCGGCCTCAGCGCGGCGCCATGCGGATCGCGCCGTCGAGCCGCACGCTCTCGCCGTTGAAGTAGCCGTTGGTGATCATCAGCTCCGCCAGCGCCGCGTATTCGGCCGGGTTGCCCAGCCGCTTCGGGAACGGCACCGAGGCCGCCAGCGCGGCCTTCACGTTGTCGGGCGCGCCCTGCAGCAGCGGCGTGTCGAAGATGCCCGGCAGGATGGTGTTGACGCGGATGCCCTCGCTCATGAGGTCGCGCGCGATCGGCAGGGTCATGCCGACGATGCCGGCCTTCGAGGCGGTGTAGGCGGCCTGCCCCATCTGGCCGTCCTGCGCGGCCACCGAGGCGGTGTTGACGATGGCGCCACGCTCGCCGTCCTCGAGCATGTCGAGCGCGAGCATGCCGGCGGCCGACTTGGCGATGCAGCGGAAGGTGCCCACCAGGTTGATCTGGATGATGCGGTCGAAGTTGGCGAGCGGAAAGTGCTTGATCTCGCCCGTGGCCTTGTCGCGGCTCGCGGTCTTCACCGCGTTGCCCGTGCCCGCGCAGTTGACGAGCACGCGCTCCTGGCCGTGCGCGGCGCGCGCCCGGAAGAAGGCCGCGTCGACCTGCGTCTCGGAGGTGACATCGACCTGGCAGAACACGCCGCCGAGCTCGGCCGCGAGCGCCTCGCCCTGCGCCGCGTTGAGATCGAACAGCGCGACCTTCACGCCATGCCCGGCCAGGCGCCGCGCGGTGGCCGCGCCGAGGCCGGAGGCGCCGCCAGTGACGACGGCGGCAATGCGGGAATCGAGTTGCATCTTCGGAGGTCCTTGCTGGATGGTTTGGCGCCGGCCAGTTTAGGAAGCAGAATCGACGCGGGCATCGTCGGAACCGACGGTATCCGCCTCCCCCGCGGCGACCGCATGGCCCGCGCCCCACTCCGCCGTTCGCGATGTCGTCCGCTCCTTCCGCCCGCATCCTCGAGACCAAGCTCAGCCCGCCGGCCTTCGCCGCCACGCAGGTGCTGCGCGACGCGATCTCCGAACGCATCGCGGCCAGCGCGGTCAAGCTGGTGCTGGTGCGCGCGCCCGCGGGCTTCGGCAAGACCACCGCCATGGCGCAGAGCCGCGGGCGCATCGAGGCGCGCGGCACCGCCACCGCCTGGATCACGCTGGACCGCGCCGACAACGACGTCTCGCGCTTCCTCGCCGGCCTCGGCGAGGCCGTGCAGCGCCTCGGCGTGGAGGAGCCACGCGCCCACACGCCCTTCGACGCGGTGGCCGCGCTGGCCGCGCACGACGCGCCCTTCGTGCTGTTCCTCGACGACTTCGAGGTGGTGCAGGAGCCCGCGGTGATCGGGCTGGTGCGCGAGATCGTCGAGCACCTGCCGCGCGGCGGCAAGCTCGTGATCGGCTCGCGCGGCCTGCCCGACCTCGGCGTGGGCCGGCTGCGCGCGCGCGGCCAGCTCGAGGAGATCGACACCGACCGGCTGCGCTTCAGCCTCGAGGAGACCGGCGCCTTCTTCGGCCTGCGCCCGCACGCCGGCGACGCCGCGGCACCGGCGCTGCCGCACGAACTGCTCGCGCAGTTGCACCGCAAGACCGAGGGCTGGATCGCAGCGCTCTGGCTGGCCTCGATGGCGCTCGAGCGCCATGGCAGCGCGAGCGGCTTCATCGAGCGCTTCTCGGGCTCCGACCGCGCGGTGGCCGACTACTTGGCCGAGGACGTGCTCGCGCAGCAGCCCGCCGAGGTGCGCGAGTTCCTGCTGCGCACCAGCATCCTGCGCCAGCTCGATGCCTCGGTGTGCCAGGCGCTCAACCCGCGCGCCGACAGCGCCGCCATCCTCGAGCAACTGGCCGCGGCCAACCTGTTCCTGACGCCCGTGAGCGGCGCCGCGGACGGCGACGGCGCCTGGCGCTACCACAGCCTGTTCGCCGACTTCCTCGCGCGCGCGGCTCGCGCGCGAGACGCCCGGCGAGATCGCACGGCTGCATCTGGCCGCCTCGGGCTGGTACGAATCGCGCCAGCGGCCGGTGCCCGCGATCGACCATGCGATCGAGGGCGGCGACCATCCGCATGCGCTGACCCTGCTCGACAGCTATGCCGGCCGCTTCCTCGAGCAGGGCCGCATGCGCATGCTCGCGCGCTGGTTCTCGGCCATTCCCGAGCACCAGCTGCGCGAGCATCCCGCGCTGCAGCCGATCGCGCTGTGGGCCACCTGCTTCACGCATGGCCCCTGGCAGGCGATGCAGCAGCTCGAGAGCTCGGGCTGCCTCGACAGCCCCACGCCCGCGGTGCGCGCGAGCGCGCAGACGCTGATCCCGCTGCTGCTGGCGATGCAGGACCGGCACGACGAGGCCTACGAGGCCGGCCGCCTGAGCCTGGCGCGGCTGCCCACCGGCCTGCCCTTCGCCGACAGCGTGCTGCTCAACGCGATGGCGCACATCCTCGCGGTGCGCGGCGACCAGCACGAGGCGCAGCGCCTGCTCGACGCCGCGCGGCGCCAGCAGGGCAGCAGCACCTTCAACCGCATGTACACCGAGTCGCTGGCCGGCCTGTTCGACCTGCACGAGGGCCGGCTGCGCCAGGCCACCGCGCGCTTTCGCATGGCGGTCGACTCGACCCATGCGGTCTCCTACAACCACAGCCACGGCAACGCCTGGGCCGGCGTGCTCTACGCGGGCTCGGTCTACGAATCGAACCAGCTGCTGCAGGCCGAGCACCTGCTCAACGTCTACCTGCCGCTGGCGCGCGACGTCGGCCTGCCCGACCACATGATCCTGAGCCACGCGATGCGCTCGCGCATCGCCTTCCATGCGGGCGACATCGATGCCGCGTTCCAGGCCCTGACCGAGCTCGAGTACCTGGGCCACCAGCGCCAGCTGCCGCGCGTGGTGGCCGGCGCCAAGCTCGAGCGCTCGCGCATGCTGCTGCTGCAGGGCAACGGTCCCGCCGCGCACGACGAACTCGCGCGCGCCGACGACCCGGCCCTGTGGGCGCGCGAGAAGATCCAGCGCCTGCCCGCGCACGACCTCGACTACCTGACCCTGGCCCGCGCGCGCTGGGAGATCGCGTTCGGCGACGCGCGCGCGGCCCTCGACACCATCGACGCCGAGCTGCATGCGGCCCTCGCCGCCGCGCGGCTGCGGCGCGTGCTCAAGCTGCGGCTGCTGCGCGCCCTGGCGCTGCAGCGCGCGGGCAGCATCGCCGAGGCCATCGCCGAAGCCGCCGAGGTGCTGCAGACCGCGAGCCACGAGGGCTACATGCGCCTGATCCTCGACGAGGGCCCGGCCGCCGCGCTGCTGGTGCAGCGCTTCGCGAACGCGCTGCACGACAGCGCCACCGCGCGCGGCAGCAGCGACCCGATCCTCGGCGAGTACGTGCAGCGGCTGCTGCAGGCGGCCGGGCCGGTCGTGCTGCCCGATGGCGGCGAGGCGGAGACCGCCGAGGCCGCGGGCACCGACGCCCTTGTCACCAGCGAGCCGCTGACGCGCAAGGAGATCCGCGTGCTGCAGCTGCTGGCCGAGGGCTATTCGAACGGCGCGATGGCCGAGAAGCTGTTCGTGTCGGACAGCACGGTGCGCACGCACCTGCGCAACATCAACATGAAGCTCGATGCGAAGAGCAGGACGCAGGCGGTGGCGATCGCGCGGCGGCTGGGAGTGATCCGGTAGGGCTTGCTCACAACGCCCGCGAGATCACCTCCTTCATGATCTCGTTGGTCCCGCCGTAGATCCGCTGCACCCGCGCATCCGCATACATGCGCGCCACCATGTACTCGTTCATGAAGCCATAGCCACCGAACAGCTGCAGGCATTCGTCGACCACCCGGCCCTGCGCCTCCGAGCCCCAGAGCTTGGCCATGGAGGCGGTGGCGGTGTCGAGCGTGCCGGCGACGAGGTCCTCGACGCAGCGGTCGATGAAGGCGCGGCCGACCTTGATCTGGGTCGCGATCTCGGCGAGCTTGAACTTGGTGTTCTGGAACTCGGCGATGGGCTTGCCGAAGGCCTTGCGGTCGCGCACGTAGTCGAGCGTGGCCTGGTAGGCGCCCTCCATGGTGGCGAGCGCGCTGACGCCGATGATGGTGCGCTCGTAGGGCAGGTCGCCCATGAGCTGGAAGAAGCCCTGCCCCTCGACGCCGCCGAGCACGGCATCGGCCGCCACGCGCACGTCGTCGAAGAAGAGCTCGGAAGTGTCCTGCGCCTTCATGCCGATCTTGTCGAGCACGCGGCCGACGCGAAAGCCCTCGCAGCCCTCGGTCTCCACGATCAGGATCGAGGTGCCTTTGGCGGCCTGCGCGGGATCTGTCTTGGCCACGACCAGCACCACGCCGGCGAGGAAGCCGTTGGTGATGAAGGTCTTGGAACCGTTGATGACGTAGCCGCCGTCCTTCTTCTCGGCGCGCGTGCGCACGCCCTGCAGGTCGGAGCCGGCGCCGGGCTCGGTCATGGCCACCGCGCCGACCAGTTCGCCGCGCGCCATGCGCGGCAGGTAGTGCTGCTTCTGCGCCTCGGTGCCGTGGTTGAGGAAGTAATGCGCGACGATACTTGTGCACCGAGGTCGCCATGCCGCTGAGGCCGCGGCGCGCGGCCTCCTCGTAGAACACGGCCTCGTGGCGGAAGTCGCCGCCGGCGCCGCCGTACTCATCGGGGATGTCGGCGCACAGCAGGCCGAGCGCGCCGGCCTTGCGCCAGATCTCGTGGCCGACGTGGCCGCGCTTGCGCGCCTCCTCGTCGTTCGGAACCATCTCGGTCTCGATGAAACGCACCACGGTGTCGCGGTAGCGCTCCAGGTCCTCATCGCTCCAGGAGCGGCGGAAATCGATCGTCATGTTCGGCGTGTCCTCGTTCGTCTCTTCGTTGATGTTCTGTGCGTGGCTTCAACCCACGCGGCGCTGCTTGCCGGCCCAGTAGGGATCGCGCAGCTGGAATTTCTGCAGCTTGCCCGCGGCCGACAGCGGCAGCGCATCGCGGAACTCCACGCTGCGCGGGCACTTGTAGCTCGCGATCTGGGCGCGGCAGTGCGCGATCACGGCCTCGGCCTCGAGCGCCATGCCCTCGCGCCGCACGATCACGGCATGCACGCGTTCGCCCCACTGGTCGTCGGGCACACCGATCACGGCCGACATCAGCACCTGCGGCAGCTGCGCGATGGCATTCTCGACCTCGGCCGAGTAGACGTTCTCGCCGCCGCTCACGATCATGTCCTTCATGCGGTCGACCACGAAGACGAAGCCCTGCGCGTCCATGTAGCCGCCGTCGCCGGTGTGCATCCAGCCGCCGCGCAGCGCGGCCTCGGTCTCGGCCGGCTTGTTCCAGTAGCCCTGCATCACCATCGGCCCGCGCGCGACGATCTCGCCGACCTGGCCCGCGGGCAGCTCGCGGTCCTCGCCGTCGACGATGCGCACCTCGGCGATGGCGATCGGCGTGCCGGCCGAACGCAGCAGGCGCTCGCGATCGGGGCCCGGCAGATGGCAGCGCGGCGGCAGCGCCGTGACCACGGGCGACAGTTCGGTCATGCCGTAGACCTGCGCGAAGGCGGTGGCCGGCAGCGCGCACATGGCCTGGTCGAGCAGCGCGGCGTCGATGGGCGCGGCGCCGTAGAACAGCAGCTTCAGCCGCGACAGATCGAACTCGCCGAAGCGCGGATGCTCGATCACGCGCTTGATCATGGTCGGCACCAGGAACATCTCGGTGACGCGCGCCTGCTGCAGGGTGTCCAGCACCGCGAGCTCGTCGAACATCGGCACCACGTGCATGGGCACCAGCCGCAGCAGGTTCTGGATCGCGATGCCGCAGCCGGCGACGTGGAACATCGGCGCGGCGACGATCGAGACCGCCTCGTGCCCATCGCGCGGCAGGGCCGCAACGGTGGCCAGCGCATCGATGCAGAGGCTGCCATGGCTCAGCATCACGCCCTTGGGCCGGCCGGTGGTGCCGCCGGTGTACATCACGGCCGCGAGCTCGTCGCCGGTGTGCGGCGCGTCGTCGATGGCCCCGGTGCCGGCCAGCAGCGCCTCGTAGCCGACCATGCCCTCGGGCACCTCGCGCTCGCCGCAATAGACCACGGTGCGCAGCGACGTGGAGAGCCGGCGCAGCTCGCCGACCAGCGGCGCGAACAGGTCGTCCACCAGCAGGATGCGGGTGTCGCAATCGTCGAGCGAGTAGGCGACCTCCTTCGGGTTCCAGCGGATGTTGACGGGGTTGACGACGCCGCTGCCCCACCAGGTGCCGAAGAAGTATTCGACGAAGCGGTGCGAGTTGAGGCTCATCATGCCCACGCGGTCGCCGCGCGCCATGCCGAGCTGCCGCAGCGCGGCACCGAGCCGCGCGACGCGGTCGGCGAATTCGCCGAAGCCGAGGCGGTGCGCGCCGCTGACGATGGCGGTGGCCTCGCCCTTCTCGCGGCGACCCTTGTGAAGGGACTGGGTCAGGTACATGGGGCCTCCTGCGTCTTGCCGATGCGTGCGCGGGCGGCGCTCAGGCCGCGCGCAGCGACGGCGCGGCATCCTCGCCCACGCCCCAGCGCCGCAGCAGCGCCGCGCCCTCCTCGCGCGGCGCGGCCGAAGGCACGCTGGGCGCACTGCGGCTGAAGCGCGGCGCGGGCGCGGGCTGCACCATGCCGTCGACCTCGACGAAGGTGCCGCGCGCCACGTTGTGCGGATGCGCGGGCGCCTCGTCCCAGTCGAGCACCGGCGCGAAGCAGGCATCGCTGCCCTCGAGCAGCGCGCACCATTCGTCGCGCGTGCGGGTGCGAAACAGGTCGGCCATGCGCAGCTTGAGCAGCGGCCAGCGCGCGGTGTCCATCTGGGCGTCGAACACCGGGTCGTCGGCGATGCCGCAGCGCTCGCGCAGCAGCGCGTAGAACTGCGGCTCGATGGCGCCGATGGCCACGTACTTTCCGTCGGCGCAGGCATAGGTGTCGTAGAAAGGCGCGCCGCCGTCGAGCATGTTCTCGCCGCGCTGGTTGCTCCACTGGCCGGCCGCCTTGAAGCCGTACATCATGGCCGACAGCAGCGCCGCGCCGTCGGTCATGGCGGCATCGACCACCTGGCCCTGGCCCGAGGCCTTGGCCTCGTGCAGCGCCGCGAGGATGCCGAAGGCCAGGAACATGGCGCCGCCGCCGAAGTCGCCGACGTAGTTGAGCGGCGGCACCGGCGGCTCGCCCGCGCGGCCGACCGCGTGCAGCGCGCCGCTCAGCGCGATGTAGTTGATGTCGTGGCCGGCCGCCTGCGCGAGCGGGCCATGCTGGCCCCAGCCGGTCATGCGGCCGTAGACCAGGCGCGGGTTGAGCGCGAGGCAGTCGGCCGGACCGAGGCCCAGGCGCTCCATCACGCCGGGGCGGAAGCCCTCGATCAGCACGTCGGCGCGCGCGATGGCGTCGCGCACGGTGGCGGCCGCGCCCTCGGCGCGCAGGTCGATCTGCAGCAGGCTGCGGCCGCGCGCGAGGATGTCGTGGGGGTTGCGCGGCGTGCCGGGCCGCTCGATGCGCAGCACCTCGGCGCCCATGTCGGCGAACAGCATCGCGCAGAAGGGACCGGGGCCGAGGCCGGCCATCTCGATCACGCGCAATCCTTGCAATGGGCCCGGCATCGTCCGTCTCCTTGGCCGCGGGCGGCCTGGTCTGTGTGGAGAACGATCTTGTCGCGGCCCGGTGGGTGCCGCATCGTCGGAAGAGACGATAGAGGCGACGAGAAAAGCCGCTCAGCCCGCCTTGGCGACCTGCGCGCGCCGGAAGCAGGCCGCGTCGTGGTCGTTGACGATGCCCACCGCCTGCAGCCAGGCATAGACGATGGTCGGGCCGACGAACTTGAAGCCGCGCTTCTTGAGTTCCTTCGACACGCGCTCGGACAGCTCGGAGGACACGGTGCGCGTCTTGCCGTCGTTCTTGATCACCTTGCCGCCGGTGAAGGACCAGCAGAAGTCGGTGAAGCTCTCGCCGCGCGCTTCCATCTCGTTGTAGATCTGGGCGCCGCGGATGGTGGCCTCGATCTTGGCGCGCGCGCGGATGATGCCGGGGTTGCCCATCAGCCGCTCGATGTCCTTCTCGTCGAAGCGCGCGACCTTCTTCGGATCGAAGCCCGCGAAGGCCTCGCGGAAGGTGTCGCGCTTGCGCAGCACGGTGATCCAGGCCAGGCCGGCCTGGAAGCCCTCGAGCATCAGCGTCTCCCAGAGCATGCGCGGATCGCGCTCGGGCACGCCCCATTCGGCATCGTGGTAGGCGCTCATCAGGGCATCGCCCTCGGCCCAGCTGCAGCGGGTGTGTTGCTTCATGCGCCGATGATATCGGCGGCCCTCCTCAAGCAAGTTCGGGCCGCCGCGCGGCGTATCCCGTGGCGGCCTCGAAGGCCGCCGACGCGCCCAGCAGCGCCGCGTCGTCCTGGAAGCGGCCCACGAGCTGCAGGCCCAGCGGCATGCCGTCGCCGCCGAAACCGCTCGGCAGGCTGATCGCTGGATGGCCGGTCATGTTGAAGGGCATGGTCCACGGATACCAGTGCGCGCGCACGTTCTCGTACGGCTGGCCATCGATGTCGAGCGGCGCGAACAGGTCCTGCTCGAGCGCCACCGCCGAGCGCATGAGCGTGGGCATCGCGAGCAGGTCGGCGCGCTCGAACAGCGCCTGCACGCGCTTGAACAGCTGCGAGCGGGCGAACATCGCCTCCTGGTATTCGACGCCGCTCACGCCGGCCGCCGATTCGACCTGGCGCCGGAAGGTCTCGCTGAAGCTGTCGGGATGCCGTTCGACCAGCGGGCCGAAGCGCGCGCGCCACACCGTGTGGTTGATCGCGCGCCAGATCGGCTCGACCTCGAAGCCTTCGCCGTCGAAGTATTCGATGCTCGCGCCCAGGTCCTTCAGCGTGCGCAGCGCGGCCTCGAAGTTGCGCGCCACATCGGCCGACACCGGCCGGCCCGGCGGCGCGGCGCAGCACAGCACGCGCCGGCCGCGCAGGTCGCCGGTATTCGCCGCGGCCGCCACGTAGTCGTGCGAACGCAGGCCGATCGACCAGGGATCGACCGGCGACGGCCCGGCCATCGCCTGCAGCATCAGCGCGGTGTCGCCCACGGTGCGGGTCATCGGCGTGACGTAGGTCTGGTTGCCGTAGAGGTCCTGCGCCTGGCTGTGCGGGATCACGCCGACCGACTGCTTGATGCCGACCACGCCGTTGCAGGCGGCCGGAATGCGCGTGGAGCCGCCGCCGTCGGTGGCGACCGCGAGCGGCGCGATGCCCGCGGCGACCGCGGCCGCGGCGCCGCCGCTCGAACCGCCGCAGGTGCGCGCGAGGTTCCACGGGTTGCGCGTGCTGCCGAACAGCGGCGAGTTGGTCAGCGGGCCCGAGCCGAACTCGGGCGTGGTGGTCTTGCCGATCAGGATCGCGCCCTGGGCGCGCAGGCGCGCCACGCTCACGGCGTCTTCGGCGGGCACGTTGTCGCGGTGGATCACGGCGCCGAAGGTGGTGGCCACGCCCTCGGTGTTGACCAGATCCTTGACCGAGAACGGAATGCCGTGCAGCGCGCCGACCGGCCGACCGGCCGCGATGGCGTCCTCGGCGTGGCGGGCCTCGGCCAGGGCGCGCTCGGGCGTCAGGGTGATGAAGCAGTTGAGCGTGGGCTGCAGGCGCTCGGCGCGCGCGAGCACCGCCGTCACCAGCTCGACCGGCGAGAGCTGGCGCGCGCGGATCAGGCCGGCCAGCTCTGTCGCGGGCGTGAAGAAGAGCGAATCGTCGGAGATCGTGGACATGGACATCGAGCCTTCGTGCGTGCTATTCGTCGATGACGATGCCGGCCGCCTTGACGATCGGCTCCCAGTTCCTGCGCTCGCGCTGCGCCCGCTGCGCGAGTTCGGCGCGGCCCTCGGCATGGGCGACCAGCCCGGCCGCCTCGAGGCTGCGCGCGAGCTCGGGCTTGGCGGCCGCCGCGAGGAAACCGCGCTCCAGCGCCGACAGCACGGCGGCCGGCGTGCCCGCGGGCGCATAGACGGCATACCAGCTCGTGGCCGCGACGAACTCGCCGAAGCCCTGCTCCTTGGCCGTGGGCACGTCGGGCAAGGCCGGCAGCCGCCTGTCGCCGCTCAAGCCCAGGAACTTGATCTTGCCGCCCTTGTAGAGCGGCATCATGCTGGCGGCCGCGTCCCAGCCCATCGACAGCTCGCCACCGACCACGTCGATCAGCATCGGCGAGGCGCCGCGATAGGCCACGGGCGTGAGCTCGAAGCCCTGCGCCTTGGCGAGCGCGAAGGCGCCGAGATGGCCCGAGCTGCCGATGGTCGCGAGGCCCAGCGTCGCCTTGCTCGGGTTCTTCTTCGCCCATTCGACGTACTGCTTCATCGAGCTGTAGGGCTGCCCGGCGCCGGTGACGACCGCGGTGGGAATCTCGACCAGCAGCGCGACCGGCACCAGGTCCTTGTCGGCGTCGTAGCCCGGCGTCTTGTAGGTCAGCGGCAGGATGGTGAGCAGCGGCGACGGCGCGAGGTAGAGCGTGAGGCCGTCGGGCTTGGCCTTCTTGACCGTGTCCCAGGCTAGGCGCGCGGAGGCGCCGGGCTTGTTGTCGACCACGATGCTACCGAAGCCCGCGTCCTTGAGCTGCTCGGCATACAGGCGCGCGACCGTGTCGGCCGCGCCGCCGGCGGCATAGCCCACGACGATGCGCAGGTTGCCGCCCGCGAGGCCCGGTGGCAACTGGGCCTGGGCAGCCGGAAGGACGCAGGCCGCGAAGGCCGCGACGGCAAGGGATCGGCGGAGGAAGGACGGCATGGAAGACCTCGCGGTGAAAGAAGAAAGAGGAACGCTCAACCGAGCGCCTGCTCGACCAGCGCTGCGACATCGAGCAGGTAGTGGTCGTCGTACCAGCGGCCCACGAGCTGCAGGCCGATCGGCAGGCCGATGGCGCTGCGGCCGCAGGGCATCGACAGCGCGGGATGGCCCGTGAGGTTCATCGGGTAGGTGTAGGGATACCAGGCACCGCGCACCGTGCCCGCGGGCCGGCCGGCGATCTCGATCTCGCCGCTCACATCCATGTCGATGGGCAGCGGCGGCGCCGACAGCGTGGGCGACACCAGCACGTCGAAGCGTTCGAACAGCGCCTGCAGCTCGTTGAAGCAACGCGTCTTGGCGAAGGTGGCCTCGTGCAGGTCGACGGCCGTGTGGCGGCGGCCCTTTTGCACCGCGTCGATCAGCGAGGCATCGAGCCGGTCGCCGAAACGCTCGAGGTTGGCGCCCACGCGCGCGGCCAGCAGCGACTGCAGCACGACCAGGAAATGCTTCTCGAGCGAGACGAAATCGAGCTGCACGGTCTCGACGCTGGCGCCCTCGCGCGCCATCGCCTGCACGGCCGCGCCCGCGATGGCCTCCACCTCGGGATCGACGCGGTTGCCCGCGCTCGGCAGCCAGGCCACGCGCAGGCCGCGCAGCGAAACGGGCGCGGCACGGCGCGGCGGCGCGCTGCCCGCGCCCCAGGGATCGCGCGCGTCGAAGCCCGCGATGGCCTCGAACAGCAGCCGGGTGTCGGCCACGTCGCGCGCCATCGGCCCGGTGAAGGAGTTGGCCGAATAGAGGTCGGGCGCCTGCAGATGCGGCACCACGCCGAGCGTGGCCTTGAGGCCGACGATGCCGCAGCAGGCGGCGGGAATGCGGATCGAGCCGCCGCCGTCGGTGCCCAGCGCCAGCGGCCCCATGCCGGCCGCCACCGCGGCCGCGGCACCGCTGCTCGAGGCGCCGGGGGTGTAGGCCGGGTTGATGGGATTGAGCGTGCGGCCGAACAGCGGCGCCGTCGGCACCTGCTTGTGGCCGAACTCGGGCGTGAGGGTCTTGCCGATCAGGATCGCACCCGCGGCCTTGGCGCGAGCCACTGCCACCGCGTCGTCCTTCGGCACGAAGTCCTCGTGGATGGCCGAGCCCATGGTGGTGCGCACGCCGGCCGTCAGTGTCAGGTCCTTGACCGAATAGGGAATGCCATGCAGTGGGCCCAGCGGCTCGCCGGCCATCACGGCCGCTTCCGCGCGGCGCGCGGCGGCCAGTGCCCCGTCGGCGGTCACGGTGATGAAGGCGTTGAGCTCGCGGCGCGCCTCGATGCGCGCGAGCGCGGCCTGCACGATCTCCACCGGCGAGGCCTCCTTGCGCCGCACCAGCGCGGCCAGCGCCACGGCGCCGTGGTCCATCAAGTCCATGGTCGTTCCTCGAAGTCGGAAGTCAGAGCATCCAGCGGCCGCCGTCGATCAGCAGCGTCTGGCCCGTGATGAAGCGGGCGTCGTCACCCGCCAGGAAGGCCACGGCCGTGGCCACGTCGCGTGGCGTGCCGATGAAGCCCGCGGGCGTGTCGGCCACGATGCGCGCGAGCACCTCGGGGTTGAGCCGGTTGTGCGCGCGGGTGCGGATCGCGCCGGGGCACACGGCATTGACCGTGACGCCATGCGGCGCGAGTTCGCGCGCCAGCGAGCGCGTGAAGCCCACCACGCCCATCTTGGCGGCCGCGTAGTCGGCCAGGCCCACGTCGCCGACGAAGGCCGCGTCGGTGCTCATGTTGACGATGCGGCCGAAGCCGCGCGCCTTCATGCCGGGCGCCACGCGGCGCGAGGCGCGCATGGCGGTGAGCAGCGAGACCTCGAGCACGAAGCGCCAGACCTCCTCCCGCGACTCGACGAAGGGCGCGCCGCGCTCGCGCGCGCTCTGGCCGACGTTGTTGAACAGGATGTCGACCGGGCCGAAGGCCGATTCCACGCGGTCGAAGAAGGCCGAGACCACCGCCGCATCGGTGCAGTCGCCGCTCACGCGCAGGCAGCGCGAGGCCAGGCCGGGCGCGACGCCGTCGCCGGCGAGTTGCGCGTCGAGCGGCGCGCAATCGAGGTCGAGCACCGCGACGCGCGCGCCGCGCCCCAGGAACTCCATCACCGCGGCGGCGCCGATGCCCTGCCCGCCCCCGGTGACCACTGCCACGCGCCTGTCGAATGTCATCGCGGGCCTTTCAGTGGAAGGTGCGGCCGCCGTCGACGGCGAGCGCGGTGCCGGTGATGTAGCTGGCGCCCGGGCCGCTGAGGTAGAGCACGGCCTCGGCCACCTCCTCGGGCGCGGCGATGCGGCCCAGTGCGTAACGCTCGCGGATCTCGGCCAGCGCGCGCTCGGGATCGTCGGCGTTCTCGTAGCTGGTGCGAAACAGCGGCGTGTCGATCGCGCCCGGGCAAACCGCGTTGACGCGGATGCCGTCGGCCGCGGTCTCGATGGCGAGCGACTTGCCGAACATGATGAGCGCGGCCTTGCTCGCGCAATAGGCGGTGCGGTTGGGCAGCGGCCGCAGGCCGGCGCCCGAGGCGATGTTGACGATGCTGCCGCCACCGGCCGCGCGCAGGTGAGGCAGCGCGGCGCGGCACACCAGCATCGGCCCGGTGAGGTTGACGGCCAGCACGCGCGCCCATTCCTCGTCGCTGGTGGCCTCGAGCGATTTGAGCGCATCGATGCCGGCCGAGTTGACCAGCGCGTCGACGCCGCCCAGCCATTGCGCGGCGCGGTCCACCGCGGTGCGCACGGCCGGCGCGTCGCTCACGTCGCATTCGAGTGCCAGCGCCGCCTCGCCGAGCCGGCGCACGGCGTCGGCGAGCGCGGCGGTGTCGCGGTCGAGCAGCGCCACGCGCGCGCCGCGCGCCACCGCCATGCGCGCGACCGCGAGGCCGATGCCGCTGGCACCGCCGCTCACGATCAGGTGGCGCGGCGCCGGGGTGGCGGCGGCATTCATGCGGCCACCGCGGCCTGCAGGCGCGGGCGCATGTCGTCGGAGATGCGGTCGCAGCGGTCGATCCACACGTCGGAATGCGCGAGCGCATGCTCGATCAGGCCCTCGAGCACCTTGAGCCGCGAGGGCTGGCCGATGATCTGCGGGTGCATGCCGACCATCATCATGCGGTCCTCGGCATGCAGCACGTCGAACTCGCTCTTCCAGGCCTCGAGCGCGGCCGAGGGCGCCTGCAGGGTGCGGCCGGGCAGCGTGATCGAGTACTGGAAGAAGGGTGCGTCGTCGAGCACCCAGCGGAACGGCAGCTCGACGATGTCGGTGCGCTGGCCGCCGATCTCGAGCAGGTAGGGCGAGTCGTCGTCGAAGAAGTTCGAGGAGTAGTCGAAGCCGTACTCCTTGATCAGGTCGAGCGTGATGGCGCTGAACTCGGCCGCGGGCGAACGCCAGCCGCGCGGGCGGCTGCCGGTCAAACGCGTCAGCACCTCGAGGCCCTTCTCCATCTCCTCGCGCTCCTCCTCGGGCGTGAGGCCGACGATCCAGCGATGGCTGTAGCTGTGGTGCGCCACCTCGTGGCCGCGGTCGATCACCTCGCGCATCAGCTCGGGATGCTTCTCGGCCACCTCGCCCGGCACGAAGAAGGTCGAGTGGATGCCGTAGCGCTCCAGCAGCTTGAGGATGCGCGGCATGCCGACCTTCCAGCCGTAGGCGCCCTGCGACATCAGGATCGGCCGCTGCGCGTTGGCGGGATCGCGGCCGGTCCACATGGTCTCGGCGTCGAGGTCGAAGGTCAGCATGAGCGGGAAGCCTTTGCTCGTGGTGGGCATCGCGAAGTCCTGGGGAAGAAGAGGAAGAAGGGTCTAGACGTGCTTGTGGAAGCCGGTCCAGCGTTCGGCCAGCAGCAGCACGATGCCGGTGGCCACGATCAGCAGGGTGGAGACCGCGGCGACGCTGGGGTCGACGCCCTGCTCCACCGAGGTGAAGATCTTCACCGGCAGGGTGGTCTGGCTCGCCGAAAGCAGGAACACCGACACCGGCACGTTGTCGAGCGAGGTGATGAAGGCGAACAGGCCGCCGGCCACGAGGCCGGGCTTGACCAGCGGCAGGGTGACGAGCCGGAAGCTCGTGAAGCCATCGGCGCCGAGCACGCGCGCCGCGTCTTCCAGCGACTCGTCGACCGCCGCCAGGCTGCCGAGGCTGGCGCGCACCACGTAGGGCACGGTGATGACCACGTGCGCGAGCCACAGGCCCAGCGAGTTGCCGCGCAGGCCGGTCATCGTGTAGTACTGCAGCAGCGCCACGCCGAGCACCACCGAGGGCAGCACCAGCGGCGCCATGAACAGCGAGGTCAGCGCGGCCGCGCCCGGCACCATGCGGCGGTGTATCGCATAGGCGGCGATCAGGCCCAGCACCAGCGCGGCGGCGGTCGAGGCGGCGGCGAGCCAGAGGCTGGTCCAGGCGGCCGAGAGGTATTCGGGATCGCGCAGCACCACCTCGAACCAGTGCAGGGTCAGGCCCTTGGGCGGGATCGTGAGGTAGGCGGTCTTGCTGAAGGCCGCGAGCACCACCACCAGCACCGGGATTTGCAGGAACACGACCACCGCGATGGCGGTGGCGGCGAGGCCCAGGCCCTGGCGCTGCGTTTCGGTCGAGGTGCTCATGCCTGGCCTCCCCAGCGCTTGAGCAGCCGGCTCGACAGCGCGATCACGGCCAGCGTGAGCGCGGTCAGCACGAAGGACATGGCGGCGCCGGCCGGCCAGTCGAGCGTCTGCAGGAAGTCGTCGTAGATCAAGGTGGCCATCACCTTGTAGGTGGCGCCGCCGAGCATGCGCGGCGTGACCAGCGCACTGATGGTCAGCACGAACACCAGGATCGAGCCAGAGAGGATGCCGGGCGCGCTCATCGGCAGCGTGATCGACCAGAACACGCGCAGCCGGCTCGCGGCCAGGGTGTAGGCGGCCGATTGCACGTCCTTCGGGATCGCCTGGATCGCGGGCACCAGCATCAGCACCATGAAGGGCAGGAAGATGTGCGACATGCCGACCAGCAGCCCGAACAGGTTGAACATCATGCGGATCGGGCGCTCGATCAGGCCGACGTCGATCAGCAGGTTGTTGATGAGGCCGCGGTTGGCCAGCAGCGCGATCCAGCCGAAGGAGCGCACCACCAGGTTGAGCAGCATCGGGAAGATCACGAGCATGGTCAGCGCGAGCCGCATGCGCGGGCCCGCGTTGGCGATGTAGTAGGCCAGCGGATAGCCGAGCACGAGGCAGATCGCGGTGACGCCGAAGCCCAGCACCAGCGTGCGCAGCACCACCTCGCGGTAGTACTCGTCGGTGAGGATGCTGGTGTAGTTGGCCAGCGTCCAGCCGCTCGCGATGCCGCTGCCGGGCACGTAGGGATGCAGGCTCAGCGGCACCATCAGCAGCACCGGCGCGACGAAGGCCAGCAGCAGCACCAGCAGCAGGGGCGAGGCCAGCAAGGCGCCGGCGGTGTGGCGCGATGTCATGCCGCGGCGTTCACGTAGACATGGCGCGGATCGATCGCCACGCCGACCGGCGCGCCGACCTCGAGGCCGGCATGCGGGCCGTTGGTGGCGGCCTCGGCGATCAGCTCGATGCCGCCGAGGGCCAGCAGGTACTGCACGCGCGAGCCGACGAAGGAGCGCATCGCGACGCGGGCTTCGTAGCGCGGCAGGTTCGCGGCGTCGGAGGAATCCTGCGTGCCGAGGAAGCGGATGTCCTCCTGGCGCACGACCACGTCGACCGCGGCGCCATCGGCGATGCCCTCGGCCTGGGCCACGGCGAGCACCGGGCCGTCGCGCAACTGCACGGTGGTGGCGGCGCCGCCAGCGCGCGCGAGCTTTCCGCCGAGGCGGTTGGGCCGGCCCATGAAGCTCGCGACGAAGCCGGTGGCCGGGCGGTGGTAGATGGCCTCGGGCGTGTCGAACTGCTGCACCACGCCATGGGCCAGCACGCAGACCCGGTCGGACATCGACATGGCCTCGCCCTGGTCGTGGGTGACGAACAGCGTGGTGATGCCGACCTCGCGCTGCAGCCGCTTGAGCTCGATCTGCATCTCGTCGCGCAGCGCGGCATCGAGGTTGGACAGCGGCTCGTCGAACAGCAGGATGCTCGGGCGCGGCGCGATCGAGCGCGCCACCGCCACGCGCTGCTGCTGGCCGCCCGAGAGCTGCCGCGGAAGCCGGTCGCCAAGGGCCGAGAGGCGCACGCTGGCCAGCGCCTGCTCGACGCGGCGCGTGAGCTCCGCGCCCTGCACGCCCTGGCGGCGCAGGCCGAAGGCGACGTTCTCGAACACGCTCATGTGCGGGAACAGCGCATAGGACTGGAACACCAGGCCGATGTTGCGCTTGTTGGTCGGCAGCGCGGTGACGTCGCGGCCATCGATCAGGATGCGGCCGCCCGTGGGCTCGATCAGGCCCGCCACCATGCGCAGCACCGTGGTCTTGCCGCAGCCCGAGGGGCCGAGCAGCGAGATGAATTCGCCGTCGTTGACCGACAGCGAGACCGAGGAGGCGGCGACGTGTCCGGGGTAGCGCTTCTCGAGGCGCTCCAGCGTGAGTGCGGGCATTGGGCGTACGGAATCGTGGGAACGAAGGCGGCGGCGCTCAGCGCGCGACTTCGCGCTGCCAGCGGCGGGTCCACTCGGGCATGGACTTCGCGACCTGCTCGGGATCGGGCAGCCAGAGCTTGTCGAAGGTCTCCTTGTACGGAACGATCTTCGCGGCCTTGTCGCTGAGCTTGACCTGGGTGTTGACCGGGCCCGCGTACTTGCGCTCGGCGAAGCAGGCCTGGCCTTCCTTCGACAGCACCTCGTCGATGTACTTGAGCGCGAGCGCCGGCGACTTCGCGCCCTTGGGAATCACGAGCGCGGGCAGGATGCCGACCGCGCCTTCCTTCGGATAGACGATCGCGAGCGGCAGGCCCTTGTCGATGGCCGAGCCCGCGCGGTCGGGATACCAGACGGCGGCGGCGATCTCCTGGCGCTCGAACAGCGAGACGATCTGGTCGGCCTGGGTGTAGAGCGTGACCGAGGCCTTGGCGATCGGCCTCACGGCCGCGAAGCCGGCGTCCATGTTGCCCAGCTCGCCGCCCTTCATGCGGTTGAGCGCCATCAGGAACTGCGAGCCCGAGGTGCCGCTGATGTCGCCGATGGCGAGGCGGCCGTCGTACTCGGGCCTGGCGAGGTCGGCCCAGGAAGTGGGCGGGGTCTTGATCTGCTTGGTGTCGTAGACGATGACGGTGGCGCCCGTCATGAACACGATGTACTGGCCGTCCTTGTCGAGCGCGCGCGGCGAGATGTCGGCGGCGTTCGCGAGCTTCGACTTGTCGATGGTCTCGAGCAGCTTCTCGTTCTTGAGCTGCGCGGCGAGCGAGTTGTCGATGTAGACCACGTCGAAGTCGGACTTGCCGCCGGTCGCGCGGATGGCCGCGGCGAACTGCGAGGAGCTGCCGAGCTTGAGCGCCACCTTGGCGCCGGTCTTCTTCTCGAACGAGGCGATGTGGCAGGTCTTCGAGTCGTCGGCGAAGGAGCCGCCGAAGATGCCGACCACCAGCTCCTCGGCGTGCAGCGCACCCGACATCAGCAAGGAGGCAAAGCCCAGGGACAGGCAACGTGCGAGCGCGGTTTTCATGGAAGCGACTCCTGTGAGAGCGAAGGCTGGAGGGGATCGAAGCGCGATGCGATTCACTTTATCTTTTGCAAAAGATAAACGCAAGGCATTTAAGATAGGTACCAACCCGCTGCCGCGCGATGCACCAAGACGCATCGCGAACGCACGGAAATCGCCATCGAAAGGACGCCATGCAGCACAAGGACGATGCATCGAAGAGCCCGCCGCGACCCCGCGGTGCCAAGGCGCGCGAAGCGCTCGAGGTTGCCGCGCCCGAGGCCTTGCAACCCGCGACCGGCGCCGACCTCGTGGAGCGCGGCATCCGGCAATGGCGCACCGAGCGGCCCGACATCGACAGCAGCGGCAAGGCGGTGGTCGGCCGGCTGCTGCGGCTCGAGGAAGTGGTGCTGCGCACCATCAACGCAGTGCTGCAGCCCTTCGGCATCAAGTACCAGGAGTACGCGGTGCTCGCGACCCTGCGCGTGGCCGGCGCGCCCTATCGGCTGTCGCCCTCGCGGCTGCAGAGCACGCTGCTGTTCACCTCGGGCGGGCTGTCGAACCTGCTCAAGCGGCTCGAGCAGGAAGGGCTGGTCAAGCGCTCGATCCACCCCGACGACGGCCGCGGCGTGCTGGTGAAGCTCACGGCCAAGGGCATGCGGCTGGCCGACGAGGCGATGCCCAAGCATGCCGCCGCCGAGCTGCATCTGCTGCGCATGTTCGACACCGGCCAGCGCGAGGCGCTCGCCGGCCTGCTGAGCCAGATGATGACGGGCAACGCGCCCGAGACCGGCCCCGAGCCGGGCTGACGCCTCAGAGCAGCCCGAGCGTCATCGCCTTGAGCGTCGCGGCCGCGCGCGTAGTGCAGCCGAGCTTGCGGAAGATGTTCTCGAGGTGCGCGCGCACCGTGCTCGGGCTGATGCCGAGCGTGCGCGCCGCCTCCTTGTTGCTCTCGCCGAGGCTGATGCGGCCCAGCACCTCGACCTCGCGCGACGAGAGCAAGGCGCTGGCTTCGGCCTCCTCGGCGGGCGTCTTCGCTGCCACCGATGCGCGGCCGGTCAACGCGGCCACGGCGGCCGCATCGAGCCGGCCCTGCTCCGCCTCGCAACGCAGTTGCGCCTGCGCCTCCTCGGCCGCCAGCGCGGGCCGGCCCGGCGCGCCCGTGTGCAGCAGCACCCAGTGCACCGCCGCGGCCAGCACGCGTTCGGCCGTGCCGATCGCCGCGCCCTTCACGCCGCGGAAGAAGCCCGAGCCATCGAGCCGCTCGTCGACGAAGGAGGCGATCTCGGCCTCGGAGCGCAAGGTCTCGATGCGGCGCGCGGCGCGCTCGGTCCAGTAGGGCACGAGGCGCAGCCGCTCCTTGTCGGCCTCGCTGCGCAGCTTGGGCGAATCCCAGACCGCGTTCGGCACCGAGGCGCGGCCGATGCCGTGGATCAGCGCCGCGCGCCGCACCTGCTCGCAGGCCGCGGCATCGAGCCCCAGGCCCGCGGCGCAGGCGGCGGCCGCCTCGGCCACGCGGCGCGAGAAGCCGGTCATCCACGGCAGCTTGAGATCGATCACGTCGGCGATCAGCTCGAGCGGCGCGAGCGCGTCGCGCAGCGCGCCCTCGGGTGCCTGCAGCTCGGCCGCGGCACCCTGGTCGAGCGCGTGCAGCCAGTCGACCGCGTGCTGCCGCGCCACCTGCACCAGCGCCGCGGGATAGCGCCCGTCGGCGCGCTCGTCGATCTGGCGCAGCGCGCTCTGCAGGCCATGCGTGCGCGAGAAGATCTCGAGATCGCCCGCGAGCGTGGCCAGGTACACCGCCTCCGGGATGTGCGGCGCGGCCAGGCCCGCCGGTTTGCCGCTGCCGTCGAAGTTCTCGAACATGTGGCGCAGCGGCCGCTCGACCGCCTCGGGCAGGCCGAGGAAGCGCGCGATCTCGCCCGACACCTCGCAATGGATCTCGGCCAGCGAGCCGACCGTGCCCGCGAAGGCCGCCGCTTCGCGGGCCGAGGCGGTCGCGAGCATCGCGCGGCGCCCGCCGACGTCGTCGCCGAGCAGGTCGGAGAACTCGGGCGCGTTGGCGGTGCAGCCCGACCAGCGCAGCAGCGCGACGCAGGCCGCGTGTCCCTGCGCCGCCTCGTCCCGGCCCATCGCCTGCGCCAGCCTCGCGGCGATCCACGCCACGCGCGCCGAATGGTCGATGGGCTGGCCCATGCTGAGGTCGCCGACGAAGGCGAGCGCCTTGATGGCATCGAAGAGCGGGACGTGGGCGATGGGCTGCAAGGCAATGGATCCGGTAGGCGGCGGGCGCCGGCACCTTACTTCGACTGGCGCACCGCGTCCAGGATCACCTCGGCCACCTTCGCGGGCTGCGACTGCTGCGGCACGTGGCTGGTGTTCAGCGTGGTCACGTGCGCGCCGATGCGCTTGGCCATGTCGCGCTGCAGCGCGGGCTGGATCATGTGGTCGGCGCTGCTGACGATGTACCAGGAGGGCTTGGTCTTCCAGGCGGCGGCCGACACCTTCTGCTCGAAGGCCTTGGCCTGGATCGCGCCCTGCGTCACGGCCATCACGCGCGTGGTCGCGGCCGGCAGGTCCTGCGCGAAATGCTTGCTCATGCCCTCGGGCGTGAGGCGCAGGAAGCCCGAGGCATCGGCCGCGATGTGCGCGGAGCCGGGCGGCGCCGGATAGTCCTTGCCGAGCTCGCCCGAGTTCTGGCCCGCGTCGGGCGCGAAGGCTGCCACGTAGACCAGCGAGGCGACCTTGTCGTTGCCGCCGGCCTCGGTGATCACGGTGCCGCCCCACGAGTGGCCGACCAGCACCACCTTGCCGGGCTGGGCATCGATGGCGCGCTTGGCCGCGGCCACGTCGTCCTCGAGCGAGGTCAGCGGGTTCTGCACCGAGACGACGTCGACGCCCTTGGCCTGCAGCAGCGGGATCACCTTGGCCCAGTCGGAGCCGTCGGCGAAGGCGCCGTGCACCAGCACCACGCTGGGCGATGCGCTGGTGGCGACGGCCGCGGCCGGGCCCGCCGCGCTGGCGGCCGTGACGGAGAACGAGAGGCCGACGGCGAGGGCGGCGGCGAGCTGGAGGCGTTGGAAGTGCTTCATGGGAGGGTCTCTGGAAGGAAGTGACGGGAGCCGCTACTGTCGGCCGCGGCGTCTTTTCGCGCCATTGGACGAATGTCCGATCGCGCCGCCCCCGCTCCCCTCCTCCACCCCGGCGCTCAGGCCTGCGCCGGTGGCGCGCCGCCGAAGACCGGCCCCTCGGGCCGCAGCCGCATGCCGGGGCCGAGCCGGGTCCAAGGCAGGTCGGCCGGATCGGCGATGAACGGACCGGGGGCGCGCACCACGAGGATCTCGTGCGCGATCGCCGCGAAGTCGGCGCGGAAATGCACCGAGCTCTTGTTGACCAGGATCTTCATCGCGGCCGGCTCGATGCCGACGGCGCGGTACATGTTGCGGTCCAGCAGCTGCGCCTTGGCCGAGCTCACGACCACGCGCACGCCGTCGATGCGCAGGCATGCCATCGGCCCGAGCTCGGCCTGCTTGCCATGGAACATCGGCCCGCCATACACCAGCCGCCCGTCGGCCAGCGCCTCGACCTCGAAGCGCGCGCGCAGCGGCGCATCGCCCGGCACCTGCGGGCATCCGCCCAGCGCGATGTCGATGCGGGCACCGATGCCGGCCGCGTGGGCGGCGGCGGCCGCGGCGGGGTCGCAGATCAGGCCGATGGCGGCCTCCCGCGCGCCCAGCGCGAGCAACGCGCGCAGCAGCCCGGTGGTGTTCGAATCGCCGCCCACGCCCGGGTTGTCCTGCGTGTCGGCCAGGATCACCGGGCGCGAAGCCGTGGCGGCCAGCGCCATCGCGCGCCCCACGGCGGCCTCGGGCGTCTCGAAGCGCACGGCCCACTGCGCCTCGGGATGCGCGATGCGGTCGAACAGCGCATCGACCGCGCGCTCGGTGCGTTCGGCATCGAAGCCATGGCCCCAGACCACCGGCCCGCATTCGGGAAAGTCGGACGCGGGGAAGCCCGGCGCGAAGGACAGCGAGAGCACGCCGTCGCGTTGCTCCAGCGTCTCGAGCAGGTCGTAGACGCCGCGCGCGGGCTGCATCATGGTCGACATGCTGTTGACCGGGATCAGGAACGGCAGCCGCCGCACCGCGCAATGCGCCGGCCGGTCCGCGGCGCACAGCGCCAGCAGCAGTTCGCCCGCACGGCGGCCGGTGTCGGCCATGTCGACGTGCGGATAGGTACGGTAGGCCACGACGCCATCGGCCAGCGCCAGCATCCGCCGCGTGACGTTGCCATGCGAATCGAGCGACACCGCGATCTTCATGCGCGGCCCCACCACGGCGCGCACGCGCGCCAGCAGCTCGCCCTCGCCGTCGTCGAGGTGCTGCGCGACCATCGCGCCATGCAGGTCGAGGTAGATGGCGTCGAAGCGCGCCATCTTCGCGGCCTCGACGATCTCGCCCGCGATGCGTTCGTAGGCATCGGTCGTGACGTGCGCGGAGGCGCCGGCGCCGGCCCAGATCACCGGCAGCACCTCGTGGCCCTCATTGCGCACATGGCGGATGAAGCCGCTGACCGGCAGGTTGACCCCGAGCAGCTCGAGGATGGCGCCGCCGCGCGCCATGGCGGGGAAGTCCTCCCCGTTCACGAAGCTGCGGTAGGACGCGACGGTGGGGGCGAAGGTGTTGGTTTTCGTGCTGGAAACCGGCGACGAGGATTCTCACGGGAGGCTTTCGGTGCTTGTGCTTCGGTGGCTGGTGCGCTCACTGCGCGGCGAGCTGGATCGAGCGCGCCATCTTCTTGAACTTCGCGGTCTCGTCGGCATAGAAGCGCGCCGACTCGGCCAGCGGCTGCGGCTTCATCGGCTGCACGCCCGATTGCGCCAGCGCCTTCGCCATCTCGGGCGACTGGATCGCCTGCTGCGACGCGGCCAGCAACACCCGCGCCCGGTCGTCGGGCAGGCCGGCGCGCGCCATCACCGCGAGCCAGACCGAATGGACGAATTCGCTCTTGCGCGCGATGCCGCTCTCGGTGATGGCGGGCACCTCGGGCAGCGTGGGCATGCGCCGGGTGTCGAGCACCTCGAGGGCCTTGATCTTGCGGCTCTCGAGCAGCTGGATCGAGGCGCCGAGGTTCGGCAGGATGGTGATGTCGATCTGCTGCCCGACGAGGTCCTGCAGCATCGGCGTCGCGCCCTTGTAGGGCACCTGCAGTAGGCGCGCGCCGGTGGCCTGCGCCAGGTACTCCGAGACGATGTGGTACATCGAGCCGTGGCCCGGGCTGCCGAAGCTCAGGCTCTGCGCGCCGGGCTTGCGGGTGGCGGCGATGAGCTCCTCGAGCGAGCCGTAGGGCAGGTCGTTGCGCGCCATCACCACCAGCGGATGGTTGGAGATCGGCGCCAGCAGCGCGAGCTCCTCGGGCTTGTACTTCGCCGATGCGTTCGACAGCGGCGCGAGGATCGCCTCGTTGGGCGAGCCCATGATCAGCGTGTAGCCATCGGCGGGCCGGCTCAGCATGCGCTGCACCGCGAGCGCGCCGCCCGCGCCCGGCAGGTTCTCGATCACCATCGGCTGGCCCAGCGCCTTGGCCATCGCCGGCTGCATGGCGCGCGCCAGCACGTCGGCCGGCCCGCCGGGCGGGAACGCCACCAGCATCGTCACGGGGCGCGAGGGAAAGGTCTCGGCCCAGGCCGAGGCGACGGACGCGACGGCCGCCGCGGCGAGGAGCACGACGCGGGCCATGGAGCGGGCCATGGAGCGTGAGATGGCACGGGCCGGGCGATGGGCTCCGCCACGCGAACAGGTGTATGTCATGGATTCTCCGGTGGGTTCGAAGCGGGCTCGGGAACGTCATCGAGTAAGCGGCTCGCCCGGTACCGCCTCGCTGCATCCACGCGATGCATGCGGCAAATTGTTTGGGCTAGCATGAGTTCGAGCAACAGCAATTTCCGACGCACTTCGTTGCCCATCGAGCAACGCACAAAGGAGCCACCGCCATGCGCGAGATCAACCAGAAACGCCTGCGCTACTTCCGCGAGGTCTTCGTTCAGCGCTCGATCCGCGGCGCGGCCGATGCGCTCAACACGGCGCCGTCGGTCATCACGCGGCAGATCGCGCTGCTGGAGGAGGAGATCGGCGTGGTGCTGTTCGAGCGGCAGGCGCGCGGCGTCGCGCCGACCGATGCGGCCACGCACCTGGTCGACTACTGGCGCGGCTGCCAGGCGCACCAGGAGCAGCTGGGCGAACGGCTGCGTGCCATCGAGTCGATGGATGCGGGCAGCGTGCGCATCGTCGCGAGCGAGGGCTTCATCGACGGGCTGCTCGACCAGGTGGTCGCGCCCTTCTGCGCCGCGCATCCCGGGCTGTCGGTGACGGTCGACGCGCTGCCGGTCAGCGATCTCATGGAGGCGCTGGCCGACGATGCCGCGCACATCGGCGTGGCCTACAACCCCGAGTCGGATGCGCGGCTGCGGTTCGCGGCGAGCGCCGCCGCGCCGATGAAGCTGCTGGTGCGCCACGGCCATCCGCTCGCCGGGCTCGCGGGCCCGCTGAACATCCGACAGGTGATGGACTATCCGCTCGGCCTGATGCCGCCGGGCTACGGCGTCGGCCGGCTGCTGGAGCTGCTCGCCTACGCCGAGCACGTGAAGCTGCATCCCACCTTCTGCAGCAACTCGGTGGCCGGCCTCAAGCGTTTCGTGCGCGCCACCGACGGCGTGAGCTTCGTCGGCGCGGGTCTCGCGGCCGCGGCCGAGATCGAGGCCGGCCAGCTGGTCGCGCTGCCGCTCGCGCATGCACTGTGCCGCAAGGCGAAGGTGCGGCTGGTCGTGCGCGACGGACGGCCGCTGTCGGCGGCGGCGGCCTACCTGCTGGAGCAGATCCGCGAACGCTTCTCGATGTTCAGCGCCCGCTGAGCCGCCTCATCGCACGGAGTTCAGAGCTTCGGCGTGTACTTCACCGTGAACATCAGGTTGCGCGGGTCGCCGTAGTTGTTGTTGCCGTTGGTCTCGTTGAAGGCCGGGATGTAGTAGCGCTTGTCGAACACGTTGTAGACGTTGAGCGCCAGGCTCAGCTCGGGCGTCGCCTGGTAGGCCACGCGCGCGCTCCACACCATGAAGCCCGGCACCTTGAACGAGCGGTCGTAGCCCAGCGTGCTGCTCTGCACCGTGAATCCGCCGCCCACGCTGAGCCGGCTCCATGCGCCCGGCAGCCGGTAGTCGCTCCACACGCGCAGCATGTGGCGCGGCGTCCACTGGCTGAAGACCTGGCCCTGGTTGTCGGGGTCCTCGAGGAACTTGGTCGTGTTGTAGGTGTAGCCGGCAGTGAGCTGCAGCCGTGGCGCGATCTCGCCGCTGAGCTCGGCCTCGAAGCCTTCGCTGCGCACCTTGCCCGAGGACTTGTAGCAGTACCAGTCGTCGCAGGCGTAGCCGTTGTCGTAATCGGTCACGGCGCGGTTGCGGTGGTCGTAGCGGAACACGGCCAGCGAGGCATTGAGCCGGCCGTCCATCAGCTCGCCCTTCAGGCCCAGCTCGTAGTTGCGGCCGGTGATCGGCTTGAGCGGCTCGTTGTTCAGCGCGCGCTCGGACTGCGGTTCGAACACCTCGGTGACGCTGCCGTAGGCCGACCACTGCCGGTCGAGCGCGAACACCAGGCCGACATAGGGCGTGATCCTGGCGTTGGTGCTCACGGTGCTGCGGGTGTCGCGGGTGCGGTCGGCGTAGAGGTAGTCGTACCAGCTCGCGCGCGCGCCGAGGATCGCCGTCAGCGGCTCCGCGAGCTTCACGCGCCAGCTGCCGTACAGGCCCGACTGGCTGATGTCGTACGCGGTGTGGCTCTGGGTGCCGCCCGCCGCGAGGATGGTCTCGTAGTTCTGCGCCGGCCGGTAGTGGTCGGGCGCGAAGATGTTGCCGCCGCTCGTGAAGCGGCGGCCGAAGCGGTCCTTCGAGGTGTACTTGGCGTAGTTCGCGCCGACCGTCAGGTCGTGCTCCAGCGACAGTGCCTCGAAGCGGCCGCGCACGTAGACGTCGAGCCCGGCCTTCTTCGAATCGAACAGGTTGTCCCAGTCGGCGAAGCTCAGCCCGCTGCCGTCGGGCTGCACGTTGCCGTGCATGCGCTGGTGCTGCGAGGCATTGCGCTCGTTCATGCGCAGCGCCGAGGCCTTGAGCTTCCAGTTCGCGTTGAAGCGATGCTCCAGGTCGGCATAGAGCGTGGTCTGCTCGCTGTCGTGGCGGTTCCACCAGGCGCCGGTGTACACCGAGCGCGGCAGCCCGATGTCGCTGCCGTCGGGATAGCGCGGGAAGCCGCGCAGCATGGGGCGGCCGCTGCCCTTCACCTGGCTGATGCCCAGGCCGAGGGTGGTGTCGGGCGACAGGTCGTAGTCGATCGCGCCGTAGAGCGAACGCGTGCGGCTCCAGACGAAATCGGTGAACGAGTGGCTGCGATCCTCGTCGAGCACCACGCGCCCGCGCAGCGTGCCCTCGGCATTGAGCGGCCCGCCCGCGTCGAGCTGCGCGCCGTAGTGGTTCCAGCTGCCGGCCTTGCCGGTCAGCACCAGCGTCTTCTCGGACTGGCCGCGCTTGCGCACCAGGTTGACGGCGCCGCCCGGGCTGCCCGTGCCCTGCAGCAGGCCCGCGGCACCGCGCAGCACCTCGAGGCGGTCGTGGAACACCAGCGCCTCGGTGGCCCAGTTGCCCAGCGAGTACCAGTTGCGCGGCACCGGCACGCCGTCGTACTGCCAGGCGTCGATCTGGAAGCCGCGCGACGACAGCACCATGCCCGGCCCCACGCCCTTCACGCCGACCACGCCGGTGACGGCATTGGCCGCGTCGCGCAGGTCGACGAGGCCCTGGTCGTCGAGCCGCTGGCGCGTGAGCACGCTGACCGACTGCGGGATGTCCTTCGCCGCCTGCTCGCCCTTGCCGATCGTCAGCAGCGGCGCGGCATAGGAGTGCGTGCCCTCGCTGGTGGCGCTGCGCACCGAGGCCGCGGTGACGGTGATCGGCGCGAGCGTGGCGCCCGCGGCATCGCTCCCGGTGTCGGCCGCGGCCGGGCGCAGTACGTAGGCACCGCCCACGCCGCCGGCGGCCTCGAGCCCCGAGCCCGCGAGCAGGCGCGCGAAGGCTTCGCGCACGCCATGGCTGCCCTGCAGGCCCGGCGATCGCTTGTCCCGCACCAGGGCCGGCGGCATCGTGAGGCTCAGGCCCGCGGCGGCGGCGAAGCTGGCGAGCGCGTCGTCGAGCGGGCCGGCGGCGATGCTGTAGCTCCTGGGCTGTTCGGCCTGGGCCGTGGCGTCGGTGCCCTGCGCCTGGGCCGCGCTGCCGCCGGCGGCGCAGGCCGTGGCGAGCAAGGCGCCATGCACCGCGCGCGCGATGCGGGAATCGAAGAAGAACGGAGGGCGACGGGCCATGAGGAGAGATCTCGCAAGAAGGTGTGAAGTGGCTGTTCCTCAAGGCTTCACACGCGAGAAGAAGAAAAGGGACACGGCGCGGCGGATTTTTTTGGCCGGCCGGCGCGGCGCGCTCGCGCGCCCTCAGCCGCCGGCCGGCACCACCGTCACCCAATAGCGCGTGCGCGACAGCACCCGCACCGGCAGGGCCTGCGGCAGGCTGTCGAGCACGGGCGTGGTGTCGCGCAACTGGAAGACGCCCGAGACGCGCAGCTCGGCCACCGCGGGATCGCAATGCAGCACCCCGGGCCGGTAGCGGCCGAGCTCGGCGAGGAAATCGTGCAGGCGCATGTTCTTCACGCGCAGCACGCCGCGCGACCAGTCGTCGGCCCCCGGGTCCAGCGCACTTGGCGCATCGACCGCCGACGCGGAGAAGCCGGCCTGCTCGCCGGCGCGCACCACCACCGCGAGACCCTGCGCATCGTCGGGCCGGACCTCGACCGCGCCCTCGAGCACGCCCACGTGGCTGCGCCGGTCCTCGCGCTGCCGCACCACTAAGCGCGTGCCCAGCGCGCGCAGCCGGCCTTGCGCGGTCTCGACCACGAAGGGGCGGTAGGCGGGGTCGCCGGCGGGTACGCGGTCGGGCGCGGTGTCGATCAGGATCTCGCCCGCGCGCAGGCGCACCCGCCGCAGCGTGCCGTCGTAGGCCACGTCGATGGCCGTCGCGGTGTTGAGCTGGATGCGCGTGCCGTCGGGCAGCCGCACTTCGCGCCGCTCGCCGGTGGCGGTGCGGTGGTCGGCCAGCCATTCGCGCGCCGGCGAAGCGCGCCATGCGACCCAGCCGGCGGGCACCGCGGCCAGCAGCAACGCCAGCGCCTTGACCGCGGCGCGGCGGTCGGCCCGCACCGTGCGCCCCAGCGCGGGCATCGCCAGCGCGCCCGGCAGCAGGCCGAACTTGCGGCTCACCTGCTCGGCGCGCTGCCAGGCATCTTCATGGGCCGGATCGGCCGCGCGCCACTGCGTCCAGTGGGTGCGGTCGGCGGCCGTGGCCTCGCCCGACTGCAGCAGCAGGAAGCCCTGGGCGGCCTGCGTGGCGACGGCCTTGTCGACCACCACGCGCTGCGCGCTCGTCGCGCTCATGCGGCCAGCAGGATGCAATGCGCCATCGCCTCGGCCATGTAGCGCTTCACCGTGCGCTCGCTCACGCCCAGCCGCATCGCGATCTCGGCATAGCCCAGCCCTTCGAGCTGCGCCATCAGGAAGGCCTGCCGCACCGGCGGCGCGAGGCCGTCGAGCATCGCGTCGATCTCCTGCAGCGTTTCGAGAATGATCGCCTGCTGCTCCGGCGACGGCGCCAGCGGCTCGGGCATCGCGCCCAGCGCATCGAGGTAGGCCTGCTCGAGCGAGCGCCGCCGGTACAGGTTCGCGAGCAGGCGCTTGGCGACGACCGTCAGGTAGGCACGCGGCTCGCGCAGCTGCCAGTCGCCCTGCTTCTCGGGCGTGTGGTCGGGCGCGGCGAGGATGCGAAGGAAGGTGTCCTGCGCCAGGTCCGCGGCGTCGAAGGAATCGCCCAGCCTGCCGCGCAGCCAGCCCAGCAGCCAGCCGTGGTGGCCGCGGTAGAGGGCTTGGACATGTGCATGGGGGTGCGGGTGAAGGGCGGAATCGGCGTTCATTCTTCCGAACGGCGTGCGGGGATCGCGGCCTCATGAATACGAATGGTTCTCATCTTAGTCGATCGGGCGATGGCGCCCGCGCGTTTCGGTATAACCACGGACACGCCGGCCGCGAGGCCCACCCCACACTCCAGCAGCTGTCGATCAACGACAGCTCACCCACCCCATGAAGATCGCCACCTGGAACGTCAACTCCCTCACCGCCCGCCTGCAGCACGTGCTCGACTGGCTGATCGCCAACCCGGTCGACGTGCTGTGCCTGCAGGAACTCAAGATGAGCGACGACAAGTTCCCGCTCGAGATCCTCAAGTCGGCCGGCTATGACGCGGCGGTGTTCGGCCAGAAGACCTACAACGGGGTTGCGATCCTGAGCCTCGCGCCGGTGCGCGACGTGGTGAAGAACATCGGCGGCTTCACCGACGACCAGTCGCGCGTGATCGCCGCCACCATCGACACGCCGCGCGGGCCGGTGCGGGTGGTCAACGGCTACTTCGTCAACGGCCAGGCGCCGGGCTCCGACAAGTTCGCCTACAAGATGAAGTGGCTCGACGCGTTGCGCGAGTGGCTGCGCGCCGAACTCGCCGCGAATCCGAACCTGGTGCTGCTGGGCGACTTCAACATCACGCCCGAGGACCGCGACAGCTTCGACCCGGTGGGCCTGAAGGAAACCATCCACCACACGACCGAGGAGCGCGACCATTTCAAGCAGTTGCTCGGCCTGGGCCTGACCGACAGCTTCCGGATGTTCGAACAGCCCGAGAAGAGCTACTCGTGGTGGGACTACCGCATGCTCGGCTACCAGAAGAACCGCGGACTGCGCATCGACCACGTGCTGGTGAGCGACGCGCTCAAGCCGCAGGTCAGGGGCTGCGTGATCGACCGCGTGCCGCGCAAATGGGAAAAGCCCAGCGACCATGCGCCGGTGGTGCTCGATGTGGATCTCGGTGGCTGAGGCAAGGAAGCCCGGCGTGGCGATCGCCAGGACAGCGACCGTCGCCTTGCTGGCGCTGTCGCTCGCGGCCTGCGGCGTGTTCGACAAGAAGACCGCGAGCGGCGGCGAGACGCCCGCGAGCCCCGGCACCGCCGCCACCGCGCCCGACGACGGCCCGCCCGCGAAGTCCGAGGTGCCCACGGTGCGCCTCATCACGACGCAGACGCCGGTGGTGCGCGCCTACCGCAAGATCGGCGCGCGCCACATCTACACGAAGTACGCGCAACGCATCTACAAGGGCAAGATCCCGCCGCTGGTGTACGCGGTGGTGGTGGTCGAGACGGACATCGACGCGAGCGGCAAGGTCACGGGCGTGACCTTCAGCCGCATTCCGAGCCATGCGCCCGAGGTGCCGCCGATGATCGAGGAGCTGATCAAGGCGGCCTCGCCGCTGCCCAACCCGGGCAAGCTGGGCGGCCACACCTACATCGACACCTGGCTCTGGGACAAGAGCGGGAAATTCCAGCTCGATTCGCTGACGCAGGGGCAGCGCAGCCGCTGAAGCATCGGCGGGAAGGAAGACGAGCCGCGCGGCGCCGAGGCCGCGGGCTCGCCTGGCATCACTCGATGCCGAGTTCCTGGATCTTGCGCGTGATGGTGTTGCGCCCGATGCCGAGCTTCTGCGCGGCCTCGATGCGGCGGCCGCGCGTGCTCGACAGCGCCGTGAGGATCAGACGCGATTCGAAGCGGCGCGACAGCACGTCCCACACGTCGGTGCGGCCGGCCGCGAGCAGCGCCTGGGCCTCGGCCTCGAGGCCGCTCTCCCAATTGCCGGAAGCGTCGGCCGGCGCGTGCGCCGCGACGGCGGGTGCAGGCACCGCGCTGTCGATCGCCGTCCCCACGAAAGGCGTGGACGCATGCGGCGCCACGGGCACGGCGGCTGTCGCATGGGCCACGGGCTCGCCCGCATGGCTGTCGGGCGACAGCATCGGCGCGCCGCCGGTCGCGAGCACCTCGGGCGGCAGGTCCTTGGCCTCGATCAGCTGCGCCGGCGCCATCACGGTCAGCCAGTGGCAGATGTTCTCGAGCTGGCGGACGTTGCCGGGGAAGTTGAAGCCCCGCGAGCTTGGCCAGCGCCGCATCGGAGATGCGCTTGGGCTCGACGCCGAGCTGCCGCGCGCTCTGCTGCAGGAAGTGGCGCGTGAGCGCGGGCACGTCCTCGCCGCGTTCGCGCAGCGCGGGCAGGCGCAGGCGGATGACGTTGAGGCGGTGGAACAGGTCTTCGCGGAAACCGCCGAGCTTCACGCGCTGCTCGAGGTCCTGGTGGGTGGCCGCGATGACGCGCACGTTGGCCTTGACCGAGTTGTGGCCGCCCACGCGGTAGAAGTGGCCGTCGCTGAGCACGCGCAACAGGCGCGTCTGCAGGTCGAAGGGCATGTCGCCGATTTCGTCGAGGAACAGCGTGCCGCCCTCGGCCTGCTCGAAGCGGCCGCGCCGCATGGTCTGCGCGCCCGTGAAGGCGCCGCGCTCGTGGCCGAAGAGTTCGCTCTCGAGCAGGTCCTTGGGAATGGCCGCGGTGTTGATGGCGACGAAGGGGCCGTTGGCGCGCGGCGAGTGCTTGTGCAGCGCCCGCGCCACGAGCTCCTTGCCCGAACCCGATTCGCCGGTGATCAGCACCGTGACGTTGCTCTGCGACAGCCGGCCGATGGCGCGGAACACGTCCTGCATCGCGGGCGCCTGGCCGAGCATCTCGGGCGCGGCGACCATGCGTTCCTCGGCCACTTCCTCGCGCTGGCTCTCGTCGACGGCGCGGCGGATCAGCTCGACCGCGCGCGGCAGGTCGAAGGGCTTGGGCAGGTATTCGAAGGCGCCGCCCTGGAACGCCGAGACGGCGCTGTCGAGGTCGGAGAAGGCCGTCATGATGATGACCGGCAGGCCCGGATGCTTGGCCTTGATCTTGTCGAGCAGCTCGAGCCCGGAACCGCCGGGCATGCGGATGTCGCTCACCAGGACCTGCGGGCCCTGCTGCTCGTCCTCGGCGGCCTGTTCGAGGGCCGCCAGCACTTCGCGCGTGTTGGTGAAACTGCGGGTCGGGAGGTCCTCCCGAAGCAGGGCCTTCTCCAGCACGAAGCGGATCGATTGGTCGTCATCAACTATCCAGATCGGCTTCATGCATCTCCTTGTTGCCGGTGGCTGCTAGGGCAGCGGAATCAATATCTTGAAATCGGTTCGGCCCGGGACACTGTCGCACTCGATCACGCCGTGATGCTGTTGCACAAAAGTCTGTGCGAGCGTCAAACCCAGCCCTGTACCACCCTCCCTGCCCGACACCAGCGGATAGAAGATTCGGTCCTTGATCGCGTCCGGCACGCCCGGTCCATTGTCGATGACATGCAATTCCAGTGCCAATCGATACCACTGCTTGTTGAAGATCACCTGGCGCGCGACCCGGGTCTTGAAAGTGATGCACGCATCGCCGGCCGCGCGACGCTCGGCCAGGGCCTGCGCGGCGTTGTGGACGATGTTGAGCGTGGCCTGGATCAGCTGCTCGCGGTCGCCGCGGAACTCGGGGATCGAGACGTCGAAGTCGCGCTCGATGTGCAGGTCGCGCGGGAACTCCGCGAGGATCACCGAGCGCACGCGCTCGCAGACCTCGTGGATGTTCACGTCGCCCACCACGTGCGGCCGGCGGTGCGGCGCCAGCAGGCGGTCGACCAGCGTCTGCAGCCGGTCGGCCTCGTGGATGATGACCTGGGTGTATTCGATGAGGTCGCGCGACTCGACCTCCATCTGCAGCAGCTGCGCCGCGCCGCGGATGCCGCCGAGCGGGTTCTTGATCTCGTGCGCGAGGTTGCGGATCAGTTCCTTGTTGGCCTGCGCCTGGTCGAGCAGCCGCTCCTCGCGGTCCTGCCGCACCTGGTGCTCGAGCGGCAGCATCTCGACGATCAGTTCGCCGGCCTTCTCGCCCTTGGCCAGCGTGACCTGCACCGGCATCAGCTCGTGGTTGACGCGGCGCAGGAAGGCCTCGTAGCGCAGGGTGGCGAAGTCGTTGGCGCTGGCGCCGTCGATGGCGGTGCGCAGCACCTGGGGTTCGTGGAAGCAGGCGCCGAACTGCGAGCCCTCGAGCGTGCGGCGCGAGGTGCCGAGCGCGTCTTCGAGACCGGCATTGGCGAACAGCACCGAGCCCTTGCTGTTGACGACCGCGATCAGGGTCGACAGCAGGTCGAAGGCCTGAAAGCGCGGACTGGCGCTTGCCGCCTTCTTTCCGAAAGCCATGGAAATCCTGTGGTGTTCGTCCTGCCGATGCAGGAACGGGTTAGTTCTTGGGAGCCGGCAGCCGGCTGATCTCGCGGCGGATGCCGGCGATGTCGCTTTCGTTGCGGGCCAGTTCGGCCTTCATCTCGGCCACGCGGTCGAGGTACTTCTGGTAGTTGCGGCCTTCGCTGCCCTGCTTCTCGGGCTCGCCGTTGTTGTATTCCTTCTGCAGCTCGGCCTGGCGCGATTCGGCCTTGCGCAGTTCGGACTCGAGCACCGAGCGCGCCTCGCCGTCGCGCGCGCGCTGGTCGGCGCCCTCGACGCGCGGGCTGCCGGCCGGCGAGCGGGACGCGGAAGTCGAGCCCGCGGCACCGCCGAGCGCGGCGCGCGAGGCGCCCTGCACGACGGTGACGTTGCCGCCCTCCATCACCTTGCAGCCGCGCTGCTGCGCGACGGTGGCGTTGTTGGTGTATTCGTTCCCGCAACGCCAGACGCGCTCCTGCGCGAGCGCCGGCAGGGCGAACAGGGAGGCGGTCAGCAGGAGAAGTGGTGCGGCGGTCTTCATGGGATCTTGGGGGCCTCGAGGGTCCGGGAGAGCGCGAAAAGGCGCATTTTCATGCAATTCGACGCCTCCGATGCCAGGATGTTCCGGCCCCGATGAAAAGGACGGCCGAGGCCGTCCTTTCGTGTTACTCCGAGCGGGGAAACCGCGATCAGAGCGAGTAGTACATGTCGAATTCGACCGGGTGCGTGGCCATGCGGAAGCGCGTCACTTCCTGCATCTTCAGCTCGATGTACGCGTCGATGTAGGCATCGGTGAACACGCCGCCCTTGGTCAGGAACGCACGGTCCTTGTCCAGGTATTCCAGGGCCTGGTCGAGGCTGTGGCAGACGGTCGGGATCAGCGCGTCTTCTTCCGGCGGCAGATGGTAGAGGTCCTTGCTCGCGGCTTCGCCCGGGTGGATCTTGTTTTCCACGCCGTCGAGACCGGCCATCAGCAGCGCGGCGAAACCGAGGTACGGGTTCATCAGCGGATCGGGGAAGCGCGCTTCGACGCGGCGGCCCTTCGGGTTCGCCACGAACGGGATGCGGATCGAGGCCGAGCGGTTCTTGGCCGAGTAGGCCAGCTTCACCGGGGCTTCGAAGCCGGGCACCAGGCGCTTGTAGCTGTTGGTGCCGGGGTTCGTGATGGCGTTCAGGGCACGGGCGTGCTTGATGATGCCGCCGATGTAGTGCAGCGCGAAGTCCGAGAGACCTGCGTAGCCGTCGCCGGCGAACAGGTTCTTGCCGTCCTTCCAGACCGACTGGTGCACGTGCATGCCCGAGCCGTTGTCGCCGACGATGGGCTTGGGCATGAAGGTGGCGGTCTTGCCGTAGGCGTGGGCCACGTTGTGGATCACGTACTTCTGCAGCTGGACCCAGTCGGCGCGCTGGATCAGCGTGCTGAACTTGGTGCCGAGTTCCATCTGGCCGGCGTTGGCCACTTCATGGTGATGCACTTCGACCGGGATGCCCAGCGATTCGAGCACCAGGCACATTTCCGAACGCATGTCCTGGAAGCTGTCGACCGGGGGAACCGGGAAGTAGCCGCCCTTGACCGCGGGACGGTGGCCGGTGTTGCCGTGCTCGTATTCCTTGTCGGTGTTCCACGAGGCTTCTTCGGAATCGATCTTCACGAAGCAGCCCGACATGTCGTTCTTCCAGCGCACGCCGTCGAACACGAAGAATTCGGGTTCCGGACCGAAGTAGGCCGTGTCGCCCAGGCCCGAAGCCTTCATGTAGGCTTCGGCGCGCTTGGCCAGCGAACGGGGATCGCGCTCGTACGGCTTGCCGTCGGTCGGGTCGATCACGTCGCAGGTCAGGATCATCGTGGTCTCTTCGAAGAAGGGATCGATGTTGGCGGTGTTCGGGTCGGGCATGAGCTGCATGTCCGAGGCTTCGATCCCCTTCCAGCCGGCGATGGACGAGCCGTCGAACGCGTGGCCCGAGCTGAACTTGTCTTCGTCGAAGTGCGACACGGGCACGGTCACGTGTTGTTCTTTACCGCGGGTGTCGGTGAAACGGAAGTCGACGAACTTGACCTCGTTTTCCTTCACGAGCTTCATGACGTCGGCGACGGTCTTTGCCATCAATTTCTCCTGAGTTGGATGGGTGGTTGGGAATACAGGGATGCGGGATGCAGTTTCTGTGCCATTGTCGCCTGCGATCAACAGCCGTCGGCGGGCACTTTGGAGGCCTGAAACTCGGCCGAATTCACCAAATTGGTGCCATCGAAATCAACGCACCAATTCTGGGCCAAGTTGCGCATTAAAAGTGTGCAGACCTTCGATGAGCTGGCCATAGGCCGCGTCGAGCAGTTCCGGGTCGCCCTTGACGCCGAGCTCGATATGACGGCCGTACTGGGGGTGATCGACGCTCGGCAGGCTGAAAACCTTGATGCGCGCATGGCGTGCCTCGATCGCCTGCATCAGGGGCGTGAGGGTGGCTTCCATGGCACCGAAAACGATCACGGACTTCTCCATGACCCGGCTCTGGACGAAAAGATCGGCATAACGGGTGTCGAGCACCGACTCGATCATCGGCCAGGCCATGACCGGGAAACCGGGCACGAAATGGACGTCGTCGACGCTGAAGCCCGGGATCTTGTTGTAGGGGTTGGCGATGATCCGGGCGCCCTCGGGAAACACGCCCATGTTGAGCCGGTGGATGTTGTCGGGCCGGTCGGGCTCGTAGGCCACGCCCTGCTCGCGCGCCGTGTCCTGCATGCGCTCGCGGATCAGCAGCTCGGCCTCGGGATGCAGCGCCAGCGGCACGCCCAGCGCCTTGGCGGCGCACTGGCGGGTGTGGTCGTCGGGCGTGGCGCCGATGCCGCCGGTCGAGAAGACGACGTCGCCCGAGGCAAAGGCGCGCGCCAGCGCGGCGGTGATGCGCTCGGGTACGTCGCCCACGTATTCGGCCCAGCCCAGTTGCAGGCCGCGCGCCGCGAGCAGCTCGATCACCTTGGGCATGTGCTTGTCGAGGCGCTTGCCCGAAAGGATCTCGTCGCCGACGACGATCAGGCCGAATTCACGGGTCATGGGGATTTCCATTGGGAGAGAACGGCCTGGTCGGCCTCGATGGCGGCGGCGTCGCCCGGGATGGCGGCCGCCGCGGCGGCTGCGCGCTGGCCGCGCAGCTGCGCCAGCGCATCGAGGCAGTAGTGGCCGAACCACAGGGCCGAGAAGGCGAAGACCAGGGTGTAGATCCAGATCGCGAGCGGCACCAGCACGAAGAAGGCGGCCGCGAACAGCAGGCCCGAGGCCCAGACGATGCTCGGCGCCGCGCCCAGGTAGCCGCAGAGCACGCCGATGCACAACAGCGGCAGCCGGTGCGCGCGCAGCAAGGTGGCGCGCTCCTCGGCGCTCGCATGCTCGGCCAGCGCGTCGAAGCTCATCACGCGGTAGGTGAGCCAGCCCCAGATCAGCGGCGGCAGGATCAGCACCAGCGGGGGAATCAGCCACAGCGGCATCGAGACCACGAGCGCGAGCAGCGCCAGCACGGTCAGGCCGATGGAACGCGCCACGCTGCCGAAGAAGGAGGCGCCCTTCTTGCGCTCGAGCGAGGGAAAGCGGCGCTCGGCCACCAGCCGCGTGAGCGCGGGCGCCATGAAGCCGGCCACGATCACCAGCGCCAGCACCACGATCAGCGGCGTGGCGGCGAACACCACCACCAGCGGCGCCAGCATCGAGGTGACATCGCCCGAGAACAGCCGCCCGATCCAGCTCCAGAAGCTCGCCAGCAGCGGCCAGGATTCGAGCGCCCCGCGCGTCCACGTGACCGCGGCATCCCAATAGAAGTAGCCGAAGACGGCGGCCAGCACCACCATCAGGCCCAGCGGCAGCAACGACAGCACGATCACGCGCGGCAGCATGCAATAGGCCACCGCGCGCCAGAAGGAGTCGAGGAGCAGGCGCATCGGGCGGGAGGATAACCCGGCGCGCCCCGCGCGGCCGTGAAGCCAGAGCCGGCGGCCGGGCGATTCGCCGGTTCGCGCGCACGCCGCGCGCGGGTGAGGCAGCTGGAGAGAAGCCGCGCTCAACCGCGCCCGACCATGCGTTTCAGCCCCAGCCACTGCTGGGCCCAGAAACCCTGGCCGTAGTCGCGCAGCTTGCCCGCGGCATCGGGTTCGACCTGGTCGCGCACGCCGGTCGGGTCGTAGCGGTTCTCGAAGTTGGCGGTACCGAACATCATGTCCCACCAGGGCAGCAGCACGCCGAAGTTGTGGCCGCCGAGCGTACTCTTGCCGTGCGATTCGTGGCCCAGCCCGATGCTGTGGTGCAGCCGGTGGAAGCGCGGGCTGATCCACAGCCGCTCGCCGAGGGCGCCGAAGCTCAGGCGCAGGTTGGCGTGCTGCAGGCTTTCGCTCAACTGGGTGAAGGCGACGAAGGCGATGAACTGGCCGGGCGCCACGCCGATCAGCTGCGCCACGATCACGATCAGGGTATCGTGCAGGATGTCGTCGAGCAGGTGGTTGCGGTCGTCGCTCCACATGGTCATCTGGCGCTGCGAGTGATGCAGCGAATGCAGCCCCCACCACCAGTTGAACTGGTGCTGGCCGCGGTGGATCCAGTAGCCGACGAAGTCGAGCACCACGAGGTAGATCGCGAACGCGACCACCGGCACGTCGGTCACGCCGGGCCAGAGTTCGTCGAGGTGCAAGGTGCCCCAGCCGGCCGCGCGCAGGCTGCCCATGAGGTCGTCGAACACCGGCTGCAGCGTGAAGAACATCGCGAGCCGGAACAGGCCCAGCCGGTGGATCAGCGTGTAGAGCATGTCGATGCGGATCGCGCGCCGGTCGATCACCGGCTCCACGGCACGCCAGCGCTGCAGCGGGCCGATCAGCGCGATCAGCACCACGATCTGGATCAGGCCGACCAGCAGCCAGCCGGTGGCGTCGAAGGCGTCCTCGGTCCAGCCGCCGAGGCCGATCGCGTAGACGAAAGGCTGCACGACGGTTTCGAAGAACCAGCCCTGCAGCGAGGAGAAGAGATCCGTCAGCCAGTCGATCACGGGAACCGCCTCAGGGGTGCGATGCGATCCAGGCGCGGTAGTCGGGATGCTGGCGCAGCGTCTGGAAGCAGAAGCCCTTGGCCTTCAGGCCGACGATCAGCGGCTCGAGGTTCGCCGGCGCCCACGGATCCTTGCGCGACCAGATGCCCAGGTGCGCGAGCAGGATGTCGCCGGGGCGGATGGTGTCGAGTGCCTGCGTGAGCAGCTTCTCGTTGCTGAACTTCTCGCTCGGCAGCTCGTCGCCGAGAAAGCCCGCCGGCGCCCAGCCCACGTGCGCATAGCCGCAGTCGCGCGCGGCGGCCAGCAGCTTGGGCGAGGTCTTGCCGCCAGGGGCGCGGTACAGCGGCAGCGGCTTCTTGCCGGTGATCAGCTCGAGCCGCTCGGACGCCTTGCGGATGTTGGCGCAGTACTCGGCCGCGCTCCAGGTGAATTCGCGCCCGGCCAACGCGCCCGCCGAGGGCTTGACGCGGAAGCTCGGCGTCACGCCCTTGAGGTCGCCGCGCCAGTAGACGTGGTCGTAGGTGTGCGAGCCGAATTCATGGCCCTCGGCCGCCCTCGCCTTCCACCAGGCGGCCCAGTGGTTGTCGAGGCTGTCGCCCTCGGTCTCGGGTGCGCTCGGCGGCGGCAAAGAAGGTGACGTGCACCTGCTGGCGCTTGAGCACCTCGGCCACCAGCGGCGCGATGCCCATGTGGCCGGTGTCGAAGGTCAGGTAGACGGGTTTCTCGCAGCTCGCCGGCGCCTGGGCCCAGGCCGCGGGCATCGCGATGGCGGTGGCCAGCAGCGCGGTGAGCCCCGTGGCCGTACGCCGGCGCAGCTTAGAGGCGCTTCGCATGATCGAGCGTCCAGACGCCGTGCGGCGAACGGCCGACATTCACCTGCCGCACCACCTTGCCGCTGGCCAGGTCGACCACGCTGAGCTTCTTGGCCCAGCGCGAGGTCACGTAGAGGGTCTTGCCGTCGGCCGACACGTCCATGCAGTCCGGGCCGCCGGGCACCGGGTAGGTGTCGGTGACCTTGAGCGTGGCGAGGTCGATGCGGCTGATGGAATTGGCCACCCGGTTGCTCACGAACACGCTCTTGCCGTCGCCGGCCGAGCGGAAGGCGTGCGCGCCCTTGCCGGTCGGGATCTTGCCCACCAGCTTCGGCTGCGCGCCCGCCACGTCGAACACCTGCACGCCGTCGCTGCCGGTCAGGCCCACGAGCAGCGTCTTGTCGTTGTGCACGCCGTAGATGTCGGCCGGCATCGGACCGGTGGCCATGCGCCAGCGGACGGTCTGCGTCGGCAGGTCGACGGCGATCAGCTCGTCGCTGTCCTGCATCGTGACGTAGGCGATGGTGCTGGTGTTGTCGATCCAGATGTGGCTGGGCGTCTTGCCGGTGGCGATGCGCTTGGCGAGCTTCAGGTCCTTGCCGTCCCAGCGGTAGATGTCGACGTGGTTGAGCCGGTTGGCCGCGGTCACGAACCACTTCATGTCGCGCGAGAACTGCAGCTGGTAGGGGTCGATGATCCCGTAGACCACGCGCTGGACCTCGGCCGTGCGCGGATTCACGAAAGTCAGCGAGTCGCCGGCCGAGTTCGCCACGATGACCGACTTCTCGTCGGGCGTCATGTAGATGTGGTGCGGCTCCTTGCCGGTCGCGATGCGCTGCTTCTCGGTCCAGTCGAGCGGATTGATCACGCTGACGCTGGCGTCGAGCGAGTTGAGCACGAAGATCGGCGGAGGTTCTGGCGGGGCTGCGGAGGCGGCGACGGGAGCCATGAAGGCGATCGCGCTGGTCAGGCAGGCAAGCAGCAGGGCCGCGGCGCGGCCGGTCGGGGCAGGAAGACGCAAGGGAAGTTCCGGAAAAGGGCTTCGAATGTTAACGATCCGAACCGACCGCTGGCTGACCGCCAGCCGCCGAAAAGGCGGTCGGTCGGAAGTTATTTCGTCGGCGCGCGCAGGGCGGCGACCTCGTCGGCCGCCAGCCAGCGCCACTGGCCGGGCGCGAGGTCGGCCGGCAGCGCCACCGTGCCGATGCGCGAGCGGTGCAGCGCCTCGACGCGGTTGCCCACCGCGGCCAGCATGCGCTTGACCTGGTGGTACTTGCCCTCGGTCAGCGTGAGCCGCAGGTGCAGCGGGCTGTCGGACTCGCAGGCGGCCGCGCGCACCGGCTTCGGATCGTCGTCGAGCACCACGCCGGCCAGCAGGCGGGCGATCTGTTTGTCGTCGATCGGGTGCTTGGCCGTCACTTCGTAGACCTTGGGCACGTGGTGCTTGGGCGAGCCCATCTTGTGGATGAACTGGCCGTCGTCGGTCAGGAGCAGCAGGCCGGTGGTGTCCTGGTCGAGCCGGCCGATGGCCTGCACGCCCTGCACCGCGCCCTTGTTGGGCCGCAGCCGCAGCGGCGACGGCAGCAGCGTGTAGATGCTCGGGTAGGTCGAGGGCTTCTGCGAGCACTCGGTGCCGGCCGGCTTGTGCAGCATCAGGTAGGCCTTCTCGTGGTAGGCCCAGGCGGTGCCCTGCACGGTGAACTGCAGGCCTTCCGCGTCCAGATCGGTGGCGGGATCGTCGACCACCGCGCCGGCGATGGTCACGAGGCCCTGTTGAACCAGGCCGGCGCACACGCGCCGCGTGCCGAAGCCCTGGGAATAGAGGATGTCTTGCAGTTGCATGGCGAAAAGAAAAGGCGGCCGCGCTTCGCGCGCGGCCGCCCTGGAGTGTCTAGAAGGCGCGGACCGGCCCGGCACCCTCCTCGCGGCGGTCAGTAGCCCGCGGCCAGCCCGGTGTTGCGGCGCGGGTCGTTGGCGCCATAGAAACGGTTGTTGCCCATCGGCTTGCCGCCCAGCGTGGGCGCGCCCACGATGATCGCCGCCAGGTGGTTGGCCGGCTGCGGCACGCCGAGGTTGTGGCCCATGTCGGTCAGGATCTTGCGGGTGTCGGGGCTCAGCGCGAAGGTCTCGACGTTGGTCACGTCGGGCAGCCATTGCTGGTGGAAGCGCGGCGCATCGACCGCTTCCTGCACGTTCATGCCGTAGTCGACCACGTTGAGTATGGTGTGCAGCACGGCCGTGATGATGCGGCTGCCGCCCGGCGTGCCGACCACGAACACCGGCTTGCCGTCCTTCGACACGATGGTCGGGCTCATCGAGCTCAGCGGGCGCTTGCCCGGGGCGATGGCATTGGCTTCGCCCTGCACCAGGCCGTACATGTCGGGCACGCCGACCTTCGAGGTGAAGTCGTCCATCTCGTTGTTCAGCAGCACGCCGGTCTTGGCGGCCGTGACCTTGGCGCCGAACCAGTCGTTGAGCGTGTAGGTGACCGAGACCGCGTTGCCCCACTGGTCGGTGATCGAGTAGTGGGTGGTGTTGCTGCCCTCGTGCGGCGCGACGCCCGGCTTGATGTCCTTGGAGACGCCGGCCTTCTTCGGATCGATGGCAGCGCGGATCTTCTCGGCGTAGCCCTTGTCGAGCAGGCGGTCGAGCGGGTTCTTCACGAAGTCGGGGTCGCCCAGGTAGCTGTTGCGGTCGACGTAGGCATGGCGCATGGCCTCGATCTGGTAGTGCACCGACTGCGCCGAGCGGAAGCCCAGGTCCTTGAGCGGGTAGCCCTCGAGGATGTTGAGCATCTCGCAGATGATCACGCCGCCCGAACTCGGGGGCGGTGCCGACACCACGCGGTAGCCGCGGTAGTCGCACTCGACCGGCGCCAGCTCGCGCGTCTTGTACTGGTCGAGGTCGGCCTGGGTGATGATGCCCTTGCCGGCCTGGCTCGACGCCACGATCGCCTGGCCCACCCAGCCCTTGTAGAAGCCGTCGGTGCCGTTCTGGCTGATCGCGCGCAGCGTCTTGCCCAGGTCCTTCTGCACCAGCTTCTGGCCGACCTGGAACGGCTCGCCCTTGTTCAGGAAGATCGCGCCGGACACCGGGTCCTTCTGGAAGTCGGCGGTCGAGGTCCAGAGCATGTCGATGTCGCCCTGCTCGAGCGCGAAGCCCTTCTCGGCGAGCTGGATCGAGGGGGCGATCAGCTCGGCGCGCTTCTTCGTGCCATACTTCTCGCGCGCGTACTCCATGCCCGACACCGTGCCGGGCACGCCCACGGCCAGGTGGCCGTTGGTGCTCAGGCCCTTGATGACGTTGCCGTCCTTGTCGAGGTACATGTTGGCCGTGGCGGCCAGCGGCGCCTTCTCGCGGAAGTCGAGGAAGGTCTTGCGGCCGTCGGCCAGCTGCACCGTCATGAAGCCGCCGCCGCCGAGGTTGCCCGCGGCCGGATAGACCACCGCGAGCGCGTAGCCCACTGCCACGGCCGCGTCGACGGCATTGCCGCCGCGCTGGAGCACGTCGACGCCGACCTTGGACGCGAGGTGCTGGGCGCTCACCACCATGCCGTGTTCGGCCGCGACCGGCGCCTGCGACGCGGCCTGGGAAGCGCCGGCGGCCAGTGCGAGCACGGCGACGATCGCCGCGCGCAGTTGGGGGGTCGATGGAAGTCGATGCATCTGGATGTCTCCTCTTGAGATGTGGTTGGTGGTGGAGCCTGGGGTGTGTCTGGTGAGGGTCAGCCGGCGAGCAGTGCCTTGCGCCGCAGGTCGCGCAGCGCCAGCGCCACCTGCTCGCGGGCGAAGGCGCTCAGCGCCTCGGGATCGGTCATCTGCTCGTCGTTGCGCACGAAGCGCAGGCGGTCGGCGCGCACCTCGGTCTCGAGATGCTCGACCAGCGCCTCGTGCGAACGGGTGCCGTCGAGCAGCGGCAGCAGCGCGCGCTCGAGCAGCGACAGGGCCACCGTCTCGTGCCAGCCGTTGCAGACCGTGACCGAAGGCGCCTGGCCCGGCGCCAGGCCCGGCGCATTGCGCACCGAGGCCGGGGCCTGCGGCCGCGCGGGTACCTGCGCCACCGAGGGCACGGGCGTACGGCGGATGCGCAGCGCGCCGAGGATCAGCATCTCCTCGAGCATCGCCATCACCGCGGGCTCGACCGCCTCGCGCGGCTGACCGAGCAGCGGCAGCACGCAGGCGATCAGCGCGTCGGCGCTCAGCGCCTGCGGGTAGTGGCTGTCGAGCGCATGCGCCACCGCCTTGTGCAGCGGCTGGCGCAGGGTGACCGTCACGTTGCGGATCCCGGTGCAGTTCTGCTCGCGCGTGTCGAGCGTGAGCGGCGCGCCGTTCTCGCCATGGAACACGCCCGCGAACAGCAGGCCGCGGATGCGCGTGGCGTCGAGCCGGTAGCGGATGTGACGCGCCCGGTCCTGCTTCACCAGCAGCGTCTGGCGGAAGGTGCGGTTGACCAGGAAGTCGAGGTACTGCTCCATCAGCACCTGGCTGCCGCCGCATTCGCGCAGCAGCGGATCGCGCACCTGGGTGCCGTAGTTCTGCACGAACATCGTCGAGGGCTCGGCCTCGGCCAGGTAGGCCAGACCATGGCTCTCGGCGCGCGCGACGAACTCCTTGAAGTAGCACGGCGCGTTGCAGGGCTCGAGGAACTCGTGCAGCAGGTACGAGGTGGCGCCGTCGCGCACGATCGGCGCGGTTTCGTCGAGCGTCTTCTTGAGCACGCTGTCGGGGCGCGCCGACTGCGCGAGGAACTCGATCATCCCGCGGGCATACGAGAGCTTCTCCTCGGGCGTGTCGCGCGGGCCGCCGCGCAGGATCATCGCGTCGCGCACGATCTCGCGCGCCTTCCAGCCCGGGTAGACGTTGTAGCTCACGTAGGCCACGCCGTTCGGCGCGAGGTTCTCGGAGCACACGCGCAGGATCGCATCCTGCACCGGGCCCGGCACCCAACTGTAGACGCCGTGGCAGACGATGTAGTCGAACTGGCCGAGCGAGGCGTCGACCTCGGAGATGTCGAAGGTCTTCACCTCGACGTTCGACAGGCCCAGCCGCTCGATCGCGCTCACGCCTTGCGCGATCTGCACCGACGACAGGTCGAGGCCGACGCGCGCGCGCGCCCGGATGGCGCTCGGCGAAGGGAATGAGGTTGTTGCCCGCCGCGCAGCCCAGCTCGAGCACGCGCGCGCCGGCGGGCGGCGGCGTTTCGAGGCCGAAGAGAAATGCCGTGGCTTCCAGGTGCTCCACCGCCGTCTGCGGGAACGGGTGCGAGTCGTAGGGCACCGCGTCGTAGTAGCTCGTCAGAACCGAAGTCAGGGAATCGGGCACGGGCAGCCTTTTAGATGAAGATGCGAGGGAAGAACGCGCGATCGGCGCGCGTCGGTGCCCGCCGAATATAGCCCTGCACGACGGCGAAAAGAGCCGGGGTCGGGTTGTCCAGGAGGGCGTTCGTGCTGCGAGGGCCGCCTGTAAGACAATGCCGCGACCTTCCGCGCCAGCGGCGCCCTATGCGGTCTTTGGGTGTACAAATCGGCGTTCTGACACCATGCAGCTCTCCGATCCATCCTTCGTTCTGTCGGTCTTTTTGGCCGGTGTCGCCGTCGGGGCGATGCTGGTTGCCGTCATGTCGGCCATTCGCGCCGAACGTGGGCCGAACGGCCCGATGCCCAAGCCGGGCAGCGACGGCGATCGACTGGCGCGATAACACGCCTGGCCCTCGGCCACCTGGGCTCGGCACCGTCGAGACCGGGCATGCGGCTTTGCCGCCTTCCCTTGCGCTCTTTCATCAGGCACGAACGCGCGCTTCACGCAGGTGAAGCGCGTGTCGGATCCATGGAAGGTGAGGTTTGGCCGTGTGGCCGACCCGGGAATGCCTCCCGGGTCGCCAAGCCCGGATCGGTCCGGGCCAGCCTCAGGCAATGTGGTGGAGCTGGGGGGATTTGAACCCCCGTCCGCAAGCCTTCATCGCGCAGTTCTACATGTTTAGCGATCTGATTTAAGTCTCGCTTCCGGAGTCGCGCAGTCGCACGCTACACCGGACGCCAGCACCCTATTTTCTTGCCCCGACCCAAGGTACCCGGATCGAAGCCAGCCGATGTAATTATCCTTGCAGCCGGGAGGCACTGATTGCTCAGAACCCCCTTGCCCAGCCCATCGGCCTGCTGTTGCAAGGCTCACTGGCAATTAAGCAGCGAGTGCGAAACGTTCGTCGTTTGCAGTTAGTTTGTTTGAATCTGTTTTACGAGCGCATTCAGCTCGACATGCCCCGCTGCGACTCCGAACCCGCGTCGAAACCAGTGCAGCCCCAAGGGGCCTATTTTAGGCGCTATCCAGCAGTTTCAAGAGTTCGCCCGGAGAAGTTATCAAGGCATCGGCTTCCCAGCGGGTCGCATCGGCCTGCGCGCCCATGTAGCCGTAGGCCGCTGCGACGGTCCGCATGCCCGCCGCGCGGCCCGCGATGATGTCGCGCTCGTCGTCGCCGACGTAGATGCAATGCTCGGACGGGATGCCCAGCCGCCGGGCCGCTTCGTGCAGCGGCTCGGGATGCGGCTTGGCATGCGGCGTGGTGTCGCCGCTCACCACCGCGCCCGCGCTCGCGAACAGCGGCATCGCCTGCGTGAGCGGCTCGGTGAAGCGCTTCGACTTGTTCGTGACCACGCCCCAGCGCAGCCCGCGCGCGACCAGTGCCTCGATCAGCGGCGGAACGCCATCGAAGGCCTGCGTGTTGAACATGCAGCGCTCGTAGGTCACGAAGAACTCCTCGCGCAGCGCATCGAACTCGGGCGCATCGGGCGTGATGCCGAAGGCCACGCCGAGCATGCCGCGCGCGCCCGCGCCGGCCATGGGGCGGTAGCGCTCGAGCGGGTACGACGCCAGTCCGCGGGCGGTGCGCATCTGGTCGGCGGCGGCGCCCAGGTCGGGCGCGCTGTCGATCAGCGTGCCGTCGAGGTCGAACAGCACGGCACGGGTCGGCACGCCCTTCATGCCTGGGCCTCCGCCGGCTTCTGCGTGGCGAACATGTAGTTGACGCTGGTGTCGGCGCTGAGCCAATAGCGCCGCGTGATCGGGTTGTGCTCGAGCCCGCGCGTGTGCCGCACGTCGAGCCCCGCGGCGCGGCAATAGGCCGCCAGCTCGCTGGGCCGGATCAGCTTCGCGTACTCGTGGGTGCCTCGCGGCAGCATGCCCATCACGTACTCGGCGCCGACGATCGCGAGCATGAAGGACTTGAGGTTGCGATTGATCGTCGAGAAGAAGACCCAGCCGCCGGGCTTGACCAGCGTGGCACAGGCCCGGATGACCGACGCCGGGTCCGGCACGTGCTCGAGCATCTCCATGCAGGTGACGACGTCGAAGCTGCCGGGCTGCTCCGCCGCGAGCGCCTCGGCGCTGACCTCGCGGTACTTCACGCCGCGCGTGCCGGCCTCGAGCGCGTGCAGCTGCGCCACCTTCAGCGCCTTGCCCGCGAGGTCGGCACCGAGCACGTCGGCGCCCTTGCGGGCCATCGAATCCGAAAGAATTCCGCCGCCGCAGCCTATATCCACGACGCGCCGCTGGGAAATCGGCGCAATACCTTCAATCCATTCCAGGCGCAAAGGATTGATTTCGTGCAAAGGGCGAAATTCGCCTTCCATATCCCACCACTTGTGGGCCAGCTCCGAAAATTTGGCGAGTTCGGCGGGATCGGCATTCACGTTTTCTGTCATATGACGGATTATGAAACGGACGATGACCGGCCCATGACGAATGGGCCCGTTTGAAAGCTTTCTGCCTGCATTGATTCAGGCATAAAAACCCCGCCGAGGCGGGGTTTCATGGTCGATGGAATCGAGCTATCAGTTGGCGCGGGTGCCGACCACTTCGATTTCCACGCGACGGTTCTTGGCGCGACCTTCCTTGGTGCGGTTGTCAGCCACAGGCTGCTTCTCGCCCTTGCCTTCGGTGTAGACGCGGTTGCGTTCGATGCCCTTCGAGACCAGGAAGGCCTTGACGGCTTCGGCGCGACGCACCGACAGACGCTGGTTGTAGGCGTCCGAACCGATCGAGTCGGTGTGGCCGACGGCGATGATCACTTCGAGGTTCACGCCACGGATCTTCTCGACCAGGTCGGTCAGCTTCGCACGGCCTTCAGGCTTCAGCACCGACTTGTCGAAGTCGAAGAATGCGTCGGCAGCGAAGGTCACCTTCGAAGCGGCAACGGCCGGGGGTTGAGCGGGAGCGACGGGCGGGGGAACCGCGCCAGGAGCCGTGGGAACGGCGGCGGCCGGGGAACCAGAGCGCCGTCGCAACCGGCAGCAGCCGTGGCGGGCGTCCAGTTGGCATCGCGCCAGCACAGTTCGTTCGTGCCGTTCTTCCAAACCAGTTCGCCGGTGCCGTTTTGCCAGTTGTCGATCGTAGGACCGCCATTCGCAGCGGTGACACGGGTCTGCGCGCCGGCGGCAGTGGCGAGCGCAGCGACTGCAAACATCATCGCCACTTTATTCAGTTTCTTCATGGTTCTCCTCTTGGGGAAAAAGCCGCAGCCGCGCTGCGAATCAAGGACGCTTTAAGTGACCACCACCCAAAACGTTGAGGCGATTGTGCCATAGGGTCTTTGGCAAACAGGCCGCACGGCGGCCACGAAGCGTAGGACGGAGGCGGAATAGAGTCCTTGTGTTGCGGCGGTGCGACACCCCTCACAGCGTAAAATTTCGCCTTCCTGCCGCCAGCCTCTCGCTCAATGACGTCCTTCGCCAAAGAAACCCTGCCCATCAGTCTCGAAGAGGAAATGCGCCGCAGTTATCTCGATTACGCCATGAGCGTGATCGTGGGCCGCGCCCTTCCCGACGCGAGGGACGGCCTCAAGCCGGTGCATCGCCGCGTGCTCTACGCGATGCACGAGCTCAACAACGACTGGAACCGGCCGTACAAGAAGTCGGCCCGTATCGTCGGCGACGTGATCGGCAAGTACCACCCGCACGGCGACCAGTCGGTCTACGACACCATCGTGCGGCTGGCCCAGGACTTCTCGATGCGCCACATGCTGGTCGACGGCCAGGGCAACTTCGGGTCCGTGGATGGCGACAACGCGGCCGCAATGCGGTATACGGAAATCCGGCTGGCCAAAATCGCGCATGAAATGCTGGCCGATATCGACAAGGAAACGATCGATTTCCAGGACAATTACGACGGCTCCGAAAAAGAACCGGCCGTGCTGCCGAGCCGGCTGCCGAATTTGCTGGTCAATGGCTCCGGCGGTATTGCGGTCGGCATGGCCACCAATATTCCGCCGCACAACCTCAATGAAGTGGTGGACGCCTGCCTGCACCTGCTGCGCAACCCGCAGGCCAGCATCGACGAGCTGATGGAGATCGTGCCCGCGCCCGACTTCCCCACGGCCGGCATCATCTACGGCATCAACGGCGTGAAGGACGGCTACCGCACCGGCCGCGGCAAGGTCGTGATGCGCGCCAAGTGCCACTTCGAGGACATCGACCGCGGCCAGCGCCAGGCGATCATCGTCGACGAGCTCCCCTACCAGGTCAACAAGAAGACGCTGCAGGAGCGCATGGCCGAGCTGGTCCACGAGAAGAAGATCGAGGGCATCAGCCACATCCAGGACGAGTCCGACAAGTCGGGCATGCGCCTCGTCATCGAACTCAAGCGCGGCGAAGTGCCCGAGGTGGTGCTCAACAACCTCTACAAGCAGACCCAGCTGCAGGACACCTTCGGCATCAACATGGTGGCGCTGGTCGACGGCCAGCCGAAGCTGTGCAACCTCAAGGACCTGATCGAGGTCTTCCTGCAGCACCGCCGCGAAGTGGTGACGCGCCGCACGGTCTTCAACCTGCGCAAGGCCCGCGACCGCGGCCACGTGCTCGAAGGCCTGGCGGTGGCGCTGGCGAACATCGACGACTTCATCGCCATCATCCGCAACGCCCCCACCCCGCCGGTCGCCAAGGCCGAGCTGATGGCACGCAGCTGGGACAGCAAGCTGGTGCGCGAGATGCTCACGCGCACGCGCGCCGACGGCGGCGTGATCAGCGCCGACGACTACCGCCCCGAAGGCCTCGAGCGCGAGTTCGGCATGGGCAACGACGGCCTCTACCGCCTCTCGGAAACGCAGGCCCAGGAAATCCTGCAGATGCGCCTGCAGCGCCTGACCGGCCTGGAGCAGGACAAGATCGTCGCCGAGTACAAGGAAGTGATGGCCGAGATCGACGACCTGCTCGACATCCTGGCCAAGCCCGAACGCGTCTCGACCATCATCGGCGACGAGCTCGGCGCCCTCAAGCAGGAGTTCGGCCAGTCGAAGGTCGGCGCGCGCCGCAGCCTCGTCGAGCACAGCGCCTTCGACCTCTCGACCGAAGACCTGATCACCCCCACCGACATGGTGGTGACGCTCTCGCACAGCGGCTACATCAAGAGCCAGCCGCTCGGCGAATACCGGGCGCAGAAGCGCGGCGGCCGCGGCAAGCAGGCCACCACCACCAAGGAAGACGACTGGATCGACCAGCTCTTCATCGCGAACACGCACGACTACATCCTGTGCTTCTCGAACCGCGGCCGGCTCTACTGGCTCAAGGTCTGGGAAGTGCCGGCGGGCTCGCGCGGCTCGCGCGGCCGCCCGATCGTCAACATGTTCCCGCTGGCCGAGGGCGAGAAGATCAACGTCGCGCTGCCGCTCACGGGCGAGAAGCGCAACTTCCCGGCCGACCAGTACGTGTTCATGTCGACCTCGATGGGCACGGTCAAGAAGACCACGCTCGACGAGTTCAACAACCCGCGCAAGGCCGGCATCATCGCGGTCGACCTCGATGCGGGCGACTACCTGATCGGCGCCGCCCTCACCGACGGCAAGCACGACGTGATGCTGTTCAGCGACGGCGGCAAGGCGGTGCGCTTCGACGAGAACGACGTGCGCCCGATGGGCCGCAACGCGCGCGGCGTGCGCGGCATGATGCTCGAGGAAGGCCAGGGCGTGATCGCCATGCTGGTGGCCGAGGACGAGCAGCAGAGCGTGCTCACGGCCACCGAAAATGGTTACGGAAAGCGAACAAGCATTACCGAATACACGCGCCACGGCCGTGGAACCAAAGGCATGATCGCTATTCAACAGAGTGAGCGAAACGGCAAGGTCGTTGCCGCCACACTCGTGCATTCGGACGATGAGATCATGCTCATCACCGACAAGGGCGTGCTGGTGCGCACCCGGGTCGCCGAGATTCGTGAACTGGGTCGCGCGACGCAAGGCGTTACGCTGATCGGGCTCGACGAAGGTGCCAAACTCAGCGGGCTGCAACGTATCGTCGAAAACGATGCCAATGGCGAACCCGAGCCCGGCGCAGACGACACTTCCACATCTTCAACGGAGAATCCTCAGTGAAAAAACAAATCAAGCTCGCACTCCTGACCGTCGCCCTGGCCGGCAGTTCGATGGGCGCCCTGGCGCAGGACAAGGCCACGCTCATCAAGCAGTTCCTCGATCTGCAGCGCCCCGGCATCGAAGCCCTGGCCCGCGGCCTGGTCGAGCAGTCGAGCGCCCCGATCGCGCAGGCCGGTTCGCAGTACCTGCAGACCCAGGTGCCCGAAGCCAAGCGCGAAGCCGCCGCCAAGGCCGCCGATGCCGAGCTCAAGAAGTACTACGACGACGCCTATCCGATCGTGCGCGACAAGGCCGTGCAACTGGCCCCGACCACGCTGACGCCGCTGCTCGAGCAGTCCTTCACCGAAGACGAACTCAAGCAACTGCTGGCCTGGATCAACTCGCCGCTGAGCAAGAAGTACCAGGACCTGAACCCCAAGATGCAGACCGCGCTGACGGAAAAAGCTGGTGGCCGAGACCCGCGCCTCCATCGAACCGAAGATGCAGGCGCTCGACACCAGCGTCGCCAAGGCGCTGGGCGCTCCGACCGAAGGAGCGGCACCCGCCAAGGCACCGGCCAAGGCTCCCGCCAAGAAGTGACGTGAACGCCCCGCACGCCCTGCAGACCCCGGCCGGCCCGCGCCCCTACAACTTCTCCGCGGGCCCCGCCGCCATGCCCGAGGCGGTGCTGCAACGCGCCGCCGCCGAAATGCTCGACTGGCACGGCAGCGGCATGAGCGTGATGGAGATGAGCCATCGCGGCAAGGAGTTCGGCGAGATCTACGCGCAGGCCGAAGCCGACCTGCGCGCGCTGCTGGCGGTCCCCGCCAACTTCCGGATCCTGTTCATGCAGGGCGGCGGCCTCGGCGAGAACGCCATCGTGCCGCTGAACCTGTCACGCGGCGGCACGGTCGACTTCGTGGTCACCGGCAGCTGGAGCATCAAGTCGCACAAGGAAGCGCAGCGCTACTGCAGCGCGCGCGTGGCCGCGAGCAACGCCGACGACCAGCACACGCGCCTGCCCGATCCCGCGAGCTGGCAGCTGTCCGGCGATGCCGCGTACGTGCACCTTTGCAGCAACGAGACGATCAACGGCATCGAATTCCACGAGCTGCCCGACCTCGCCGCCCTCGGCAGCAAGGCGCCGCTGGTGATCGACTTCTCCTCGCACGTCGCCTCGCGCGGCGTCGACTGGAACCGCGTCGGCCTGGCCTTCGGCGGTGCGCAGAAGAACCTCGGCCCGGCCGGGCTCACCATCGTCGTCGTGCGCGACGACCTGCTGGGCCATGCCCTCGAGATCTGCCCGAGCGCGTTCAACTACAAGACCGTGGCCGACAACCAGTCCATGTACAACACCCCGCCGACCTGGGGCATCTACATGGCGGGGCTCACGTTCCAGTGGCTGCGCGAGCAGGCCGAAGGCGCGCTCACGGGCGTGGCCGCGATGGAGCAGCGCAACATCGCCAAGGCGAAGCTGCTGTACGACTTCATCGACGCGTCGTCCTTCTACCTGAACAAGATCGACCCGGGCTGCCGCTCGCGCATGAACATCCCGTTCTTCCTGCGCGACGAAGCCCGCAACGAGGCCTTCCTGTCGGGCGCCCGCGCGGCGGGGCTGCTGCAGCTCAAGGGCCACAAGTCGGTAGGCGGCATGCGCGCCAGCATCTACAACGCCATGCCCCTGGAAGGCGTGCAGGCCCTGGTGAGCTACATGCGAGAATTCGAGCGGTCGCACGCCTAGACGCGCGCGAACCTCACCGATGACCGCTCCAGCTCCTACCCAGCCCTCCTCCCCCGACAACTCCGAAAGCCTCGCCGATCTGCGCGTGCAGATCGATTCGCTCGACCAGCAACTGCTGCGCCTGCTCAACGAGCGGGCCCATGTGGCGGAGCTGGTCGGCGAAGTGAAGAAGCGCGAAGGCACGCCCTTCTTCCGCCCCGACCGGGTGGCCCAGGTCATCGACAAGATGCAGAAGACCAACGGCGGTCCGCTCAAGGACCTGCACGTGGCGGCCATCTGGCGCGAGATCATGTCGGCCTGCCTGGCGCTCGAGTCGCCGCAGCGCGTGGCGGTGCTCGGCCCCGAGGGCACCTTCTGCGAGCAGGCCGCCATCGAGTATTTTCGGCGGCGCGGCCGACCTGATCTACTGCGCCAACTTCGACGAGGTCTTCCACGCCACCGCCGCCGGCAGCGCCCAGTACGGCGTGGTCGGCGTCGAGAACTCGACCGAGGGCGTGGTCACGCGCTCGCTCGACCTGTTCCTGCACTCCCCCCACCCACGTGGTCGGCGAGGTCAGCCTGCTGGTGCGCCACCACCTGCTGCGCAGCAGCAATTCGCTCGAGGGCGTCGAGGCCGTGCTGGCCCATCCGCAGGCCCTGGCCCAGTGCCAGAGCTGGCTGGCCAAGCATCTGCCGCATGCCGAGCGCCGCGCCGTGTCGAGCAATGCCGAAGGCGCGCGCCTCGCGGCCGCCAACCCGGCCTTCGCCGCGCTGGCCGGCGAACGCGCCGCCACCCGCTTCGGGCTGCACATCGTGGCCCACGCGATCCAGGACGACTCCTACAACCGCACCCGCTTCTCGGTGATCTGCCTGCCGCAGACGCTCGCGATGCCGCCCGCCTCGGGCCGCGACTGCACCAGCCTGATCGGTGTCGGTGCCCAACCGGCCGGGCGCGGTGCACGACCTGCTGGTGCCACTGAAGCTCAACAACGTGTCGATGACGCGCTTCGAGTCGCGCCCCGCGCGCACCGGGCAGTGGGAGTACTACTTCTACATCGACCTCGACGGCCATCCCTCGCAGCCCAACGTGGCCGCGGCGCTGGCCGAACTGCGCGGTCTCTGCGCGTTCTACAAGGTGCTCGGCGCCTATCCCGTCAAGGCCTGAGTCCGTCGCAAGCAAGCACATGTTCGAGCAACTGGGATTGATCGGCTGCGGCCTGATGGGCGGCTCCTTCGCGCTGGCGCTGAAACGCGCCAGGCTGGTGAAACGGGTGGTGGGCTACAGCAAGTCGCCCTCCACCACCGAGAAGGCCCGGCAGCTCGGCGTGATCGACGTCGCCGCGCCCTCGGCGCTGCTGGCGGTGTCGGGCGCCGACATCGTGCTGCTGGCCGTGCCGGTGGCGGCCTCGGAAGCCACCTTCAAGGCGATCCGCCACGGCATCGGCAGCGACGCGCTGGTGATGGACGTCGGCTCGACCAAGGGCGACGTCATCGAGGCCGCGCGCCGCGGCCTGCAGGGGCAGCTCGGCAACTTCGTGCCGGCGCACCCGATCGCGGGCAAGGAGGTCTCGGGCATCGAGCATGCCGAGGCCTCGCTGTTCACCGGCCGCCACGTGGTGCTCACCCCGATCAAGTCCACGCTGCGCTCCAACGTGCAGCGTGCCTCGCAGGTCTGGAGCGGCATCGGCGCCAACGTGCTCACCATGACCCACGAGGAGCACGACGGCGCCTTCGCCGCCGTGAGCCACCTGCCGCACCTGCTGGCCTTCGCCTACGTCAACGGCCTCGCCGGCCAGCCGCAGGGCGATCGCTTCCTGGGCTTGGCGGGTCCGGGCTTTCGCGACTTCTCGCGCATCGCCGCGAGCGATCCCGTGATGTGGCGCGACGTGCTGCTGGCCAACCGCGAGCAGGTGCTGGCGCAGTCGCGCGCCTTCCGCGCCGCGCTGCTCGAGATGGAGAACGCCATGGCCGGGGGCGAATCGCAGGCCTTGGAGCAATCGATCGAGCGCGCCCGCCGCGTGCGGGCCGCCTGGCAGTCCGGCGCCTCGTCGTCGCCCGATTCGCAGCAGGACGCTTGAGATGTACGCCTCGGCCTTCCTCGATCTCCCCGCGCTGACCGGTGCCTCGGGCACGGTGCAGCTGCCCGGCTCCAAGAGCATCTCGAACCGCGTGCTGCTGCTGGCCGCGCTCGCGAGCGGCACCACCACCCTGCACGACGTGCTCGATTCCGACGACACCCGCGTCATGCTCGATGCGCTGCGCGCGCTGGGCTGCGGCGTCGAGCCGGCCGGCACGCTGGTGCGCATCACCGGCATCGGCGGCCGGGAGATCGGCAACACCGAGCTGCTGTCGCTGTTCCTCGGCAATGCCGGCACCGCGATGCGGCCGCTGACGGCGGCGCTGTCGCTGCTGGGCGGCGAGTTCGAGCTGCGCGGCGTGCCGCGCATGCACGAGCGCCCCATCGGCGACCTGGTCGACGCCCTCACCCAGCTGGGCTGCCGCATCGACTACCTCGGCAATCCCGGTTATCCGCCGCTGCGCATCCATCCGGTGCCGCACGGCGAGCTCGTGCTCGACGCCCCGATCCGCGTGCGCGGCGACGTCTCGAGCCAGTTCCTGACCGCCCTGCTGCTCGCGCTGCCTCTCGCCGCGGCAAGCGACATCACGATCGAAGTCGTCGGCGAGCTGATCTCCAAGCCCTACATCGAGATCACGCTGAACCTGCTGGCGCGCTTCGGCATCGCGGTGCGGCGCGACGGCTGGGAGCGCTTCACGATTCCCGCCGGCAGCAGCTACCGCTCGCCGGGCGACATCCATGTCGAGGCCGACGCCTCGTCGGCCAGCTACTTCATCGCGCTGGGCGCCATCGCGACGGGCGCCTCCGGGCCCGACGGCATCCGGATCGAAGGCGTGGGCGCCGATTCGATCCAGGGCGACATCCGCTTCGTCGACGCCGCGCGCCAGATGGGCGCCGAGGTCGACAGCGGCCCGAACTGGCTCGCGGTGCGCCGCGGCGCCTGGCCGCTGAAGGCCATCGACCTCGACGCCAACCACATTCCCGACGCGGCGATGACGCTGGCCGTGATGGCGCTCTACGCCGACGGCCCCAGCACCCTGCGCAACATCGCGAGCTGGCGCGTCAAGGAAACCGACCGCATCGACGCCATGGCCAACGAGCTGCGCAAGCTCGGCGCCACGGTCGAGGCCGGCCCCGACTTCATCCGCGTGCATCCGCTGGCGCCGGCCGGCTGGCGGCCCGCGAGCATCCGCACCTACGACGACCACCGGGTCGCCATGTGCTTCTCGCTCGCCGCTTTCAACCCGGCGCGGGTGCCGGTGCGCATCCTCGAGCCGCACTGCGTCGCCAAGACCTTCCCCGACTACTTCGAGACCCTGTTCTCGGTCTCCACGGCCGCCCACATCCCGGTGATCAGCATCGACGGGCCGACCGCCTCGGGCAAGGGCACCCTGGCCTCCGAAGTGGCGCGCCTGCTGGGCTACCACTACCTCGACTCGGGCTCGCTCTACCGCGTGACCGGCCTCGCCATGCGCCGCGCCGGCCTGAGCGCCGATGCCGCGCACGAGGCACGGATCGCCTCCCTGGCCGCCGCCCTGCCGCTGCAGTTCGTCGAGGGCAAGGTGCTGCTGGACGGCGAGGACGTCAGCGAGCTGATCCGCTCCGAGGCCGCCGGCATGGACGCCTCGCGCGTCTCCACGCTGCCGGCCGTGCGCGAGGCCCTGCTGGGCCTGCAGCAGCGCTTTCGCCAGCTGCCGGGCCTGGTGGCCGACGGCCGCGACATGGGCACGGTGATCTTCCCCGACGCCGCGCTCAAGGTGTTCCTGACCGCGAGCGCCGCCCAGCGTGCCGAACGGCGCCATAAGCAGTTGATTTCAAAGGGTATTTCGACTACACTCGACAGTCTTCGCTCCGACCTGGAGGCGCGCGACGCCAGGGACTCGTCCCGCAGCGTCGCCCCCTGAAGCCGGCGCAGGACGCGCGCCACCTCGACAACTCCCAGCTCTCGATCGAGCAATCGATCGACACGGTGTTGGACTGGTGGCAGCAAGTGCAGCCTTTCAAGTCCGCTTGAAGGGCTCGCGCCCACCGGGTGTTCCGGGGGCGCCTACCGCTCCAGAAGGCTCCCTTCGCGCGACAGCGCACCGGCCTTCTGGTTGTTCAACCGACCGGGCTTCCGCCCACAACCAACCGCCGTCTCCAGATCCAGCGCAGTCGCATGCAATGTCGCAAGAGCGCCTGCCAACCCTGCCTGACGGAAGGAACCATAAATGTCTGAATCTTTTGCCGACCTATTCGAAGAGTCCCTGAAGCGTTCCGAAATGCGCACCGGCGAGGTCATCACGGCCGAAGTCGTGCGTGTCGAACACAACCACGTCGTCGTCAACGCCGGTCTGAAGTCCGAAGCGTATGTGCCGATCGAAGAGTTCAAGAACGACAAGGGCGAGCTCGAAGTCCAGGCCGGCGATTTCGTTTCCGTTGCCATCGGCAGCGTTGAAAACGGCTACGGCGACACCATCCTCTCGCGCGACACCGCCAAGCGTCTCGCTTCGTGGCTGGCCCTCGAGAAGGCGCTGGAATCGGGCGACTTCGTCACCGGCACCACCAGCGGCAAGGTCAAGGGCGGCCTCACGGTGCTCGTCAACGGCATCCGCGCATTCCTGCCGGGCTCGCTGATCGACACGCGTCCGATCAAGGACCTGACCCCGTACGAGAACAAGACCCTCGAATTCAAGGTCATCAAGCTCGATCGCAAGCGCAACAACGTCGTGCTGTCGCGCCGTGCCGTGGTCGAAGCCAGCATGGGCGAAGAACGCGCCAAGCTGATGGAAACCCTGAAGGAAGGCGCTGTTGTCCGCGGCGTGGTCAAGAACATCACCGAATACGGTGCGTTCGTGGACCTCGGCGGCATCGACGGCCTGCTGCACATCACCGACATGGCATGGCGCCGCGTCCGCCACCCGAGCGAAGTCGTTCAGGCCGGCCAGGAAATCACCGCCAAGATCCTCAAGTTCGACACCGAGAAGAACCGTGTCTCGCTGGGTCTGAAGCAGATGGGCGACGACCCGTGGATGGGCGTTTCGCGCCGCTACCCGCAATCGACCCGCCTGTTCGGCAAGGTCACGAACATTGCCGACTACGGCGCGTTCGTCGAGCTCGAGCCCGGCATCGAAGGCCTGGTGCACGTCTCGGAAATGGACTGGACCAACAAGAACATCGCTCCGAACAAGATCGTCTCGCTGGGCGACGAAGTCGAAGTCATGGTCCTCGAGATCGACGAAGACAAGCGCCGCATCAGCCTGGGCATGAAGCAGTGCAAGGCCAACCCGTGGCAAGAGTTCGCTCAGAACACGAAGCGTGGCGACCGCGTCAAGGGCCCGATCAAGTCGATCACCGACTTCGGCGTGTTCGTGGGTCTGGCTGCCGGCATCGACGGCCTGGTTCACCTCTCGGACCTCTCGTGGAACGAAGCCGGCGAAACCGCCGTTCGCAACTACAAGAAGGGCCAGGAAGTCGAAGCGATCGTGCTGGCCGTCGACGTGGACCGCGAGCGCATCTCGCTGGGCATCAAGCAGCTCGACAGCGACCCGTTCACCACCTTCACCACGGTCAACGACAAGGGCCAGATCGTGACCGGCAAGGTCAAGACGGTCGACGCCCGCGGCGCCGAGATCGACCTGGGTGAGGACATCATCGGCTACCTCCGTGCTTCGGAAATCTCGCGCGACCGCGTCGAAGATGCCCGCAACGTGCTGAAGGAAGGCGACGAAGTCACGGCCATCGTCGTGAACGTGGATCGCAAGACCCGCAACATCCAGCTGTCGATCAAGCAGAAGGACATGGTCGACGAGCAAGGCGCCATGGCCAGCCTGAGCCAGCAGTCGGCACGCGAGAACGCGGGCACGACGAGCCTGGGCGCCCTGTTGCGCGCCAAGCTGGACAACAGCGACAAGTAAGCCGTCGCCCGAAGACAGAGCAGGCCCTGGTGGCCTCTCTGTCTTTTTTTTCGCCCCTGCTTTTTGCTTTGACCTATGACCCGCTCTGACCTCGTCGAAGAACTCGCAGCGCGCTTTGCGCAACTCACCCACCGGGATGCCGAATACGCCGTCAAGACCATCCTCGACGCGATCAGCGATGCCCTGGTGCGCGGGCACCGGATCGAGATCCGCGGCTTCGGCAGCTTCTCGGTCAACCGGCGTCCGCCGCGCATCGGCCGCAACCCGCGCTCGGGCGAGAGCGTGCAGATTCCCGAGAAGCGCGTGCCGCACTTCAAGCCCGGCAAGGCCTTGCGCGAGGCGGTCGACGCCCGCAGCGCCGAACTCGGCATCAAGACGACGCCGAAGGCCTGAGTCCAGCCGCCGACGGCCCGGCCATCGGCGCGGACCGTTCGGCGCAGGTGCAAACGTAGAATCGTCCCGCCAACGGGACCGCGCATGAAATACCTCCTGTGGCTGCTCAAGGCAGCCATTTTTTTTACGCTCTTCGCCTTCGCGCTGAACAACCAGCACGACGCGACCGTCTATTTCTTCTTCGGCACCTACTGGCGCGCGCCGCTGGTGCTGGTCGTGCTGGCCGCCTTCGCGGGCGGCCTCGTGGTGGGCGCGCTCGGCATGCTGCCGGGCTGGTGGAAGCACCGCAGCGCCGCGGCCCAGCTGCCGGCCGTCTCCGCGGGCAATGCCGCCGCCTCCTCCGCCCCGGCCGCCGCGCCGGCGGCAACCCCGGCGCCGACCATCGCCGCCACCGACCTTCCCGCCGTACGCCAACATGGACTTTGATCCCAGCTGGTTGCTGATCAGCCTGCCCGTCGCCTTCGTTCTCGGCTGGCTGGCCTCCCGCTTCGACATCCGCCAGCTCAAGCTCGAGAACCGCCAGGCCCCCAAGGCCTACTTCCGCGGGCTCAACTTCCTGCTCAACGAGCAGCAGGACCAGGCCATCGACGCCTTCATCGAGGCGGTGCAGAACGACCCCGACACGCAGGAGCTGCACTTCGCGCTCGGCAACCTGTTCCGCCGCCGCGGCGAATACCAGCGCGCGGTGCGCGTGCACGAGCACCTGCTCGGCCGCGGCGACCTGAGCCGCAGCGACCGCGAGCGTGCCCAGCATGCGCTGGCGCAGGACTTCCTGCGCGCCGGCCTGCTCGACCGCGCCGAAGCCGCGCTGCAGAAGCTCGAGGGCACGCGCTACGAGAACGAGGCGCGGCTCGCGCTGCTGGCCATCTACGAGCGCTCGCGCGAATGGAGCCAGGCCGCCGACGTGGCGCGCAAGCTCGACGAGTCCGACCAGGCCAGCTACGGCACGCGCCGCGCGCACCACCTGTGCGAGCAGGCCGCCGAACAGGTCGGCATGGGCGACCTCGCCGCCGCGCGCCGCCTGCTCGAACAGGCCGTGGCCCAGGCACCGCAGGCGCCGCGCCCCGCCATCGACACCGCGACCCTGCAGCTGCGCAGCGGCGAAGCCGGCGCCGCCTTCGACACCCTGGTGGCGCTGAGCGACACCGCGCCGCTCGCGCTGCCGCTGTATGCCGCCGCGCTGCAGCAGGCGGCCGTGGCCGCGCAGCGCGAGCCCGAGGCGCTCGCGCTGCTGCAGCGGCGCTATGCCGAATCGCCGTCGATCGACGTGCTCGAGGCGCTGATCGCGCTCGGCGGCGCGCCCGCCGGCACCACGCCCGAGGCCGAGGGTGAAGCACCCGTGCCGCGCGACGGCTACATCGCGCACCTCGCGCACCAGCCCTCGCTGGTCGCGGCCTCGCGCTGGCTCGCGGGCGAACGCTTCGAGCACGAGCAGTTCCATCCGCAGGTGCAGCGCGCGCTCGACCAGGCCACGCGGCCGCTGATGCGCTACCGCTGCGCGGCCTGCGGCTTCGAGGCGCACCAGTACTTCTGGCACTGCCCCGGCTGCCAGGCCTGGGACAGCTATCCGCCGCGCCGCGTCGAAGAACTCTGATCGGCCTCGGAGGCGAGACCTTCGATCACCTTGCTGAACAATGGTGGCCGCTGGCGCGCGGCCGTCAACGCCCCGTTCCGAGCCCTCGTTGAGCCGAAGCCGACGTCTTGTCGGCGCATCAAAAGCATCAACGAGGGAGTTCAAACATGTTCAAGAAAATCGTGGCCACGGCCGCCCTGCTGTTCGCTGCCGCATCGTTCGCGGCGGTCGATGTCAACAAGGGCAGCGAAGCCGATCTCGACGGCCTCAAGGGCGTGGGGCCCGCGCTCTCCAAACGCATCCTCGACGCGCGCAAGCAGGGCGAGTTCAAGGACTGGGCCGATCTCATGCAACGCGTGAAGGGCGTGAAGGAGAAGGCCGCGGCCAAGCTCTCGGCCGAAGGCCTGACGGTCAACGGCAAGGCCTACGCGGGCGGCGACGCACCGGCCGCCGCGCCCAAGGCCGGCAAGCCAGCGAAGGTCGCGGCCAAGGAATGACGGGGCACTGACCCCGCGAACGAGCCGCCCTTCGGGGCGGCTTTTTCATGCGCGTCAACCCATGCCGCCACGGTGCCGCCACCGCGCAACACGCAGGGAAAGGCCTCAGCAAGTGGCCCGGAATTTGCACGTATGCTTTTCTTTCGTTTTGCTTTCACTACATCCGGAGCGCGCACATGAATCACAAGTTCGGCCTGGCCCTCGCAGGCCTCACCCTCGGCGCCGCGGCCTTCGCGCAAACCAAGTGGGATCTGCCCACGGCCTACCCGGCCACCAACTACCACACCGAGAACATCACGCAGTTCGCGAAGGACGTGGACGCGGCCACCGGCGGCAAGCTCAAGGTCACGGTGCACGCGAACGCCTCGCTGTTCAAGGCGCCCGAGATCAAGCGCGCGGTGCAAAGCGGCCAGGCCCAGGCCGGCGAGATCCTCCTGGCCAACTTCGCCAACGAGAACCCGATCTACGCGCTCGACGGCGTGCCCTTCCTGGCCACCACCTACCCCGAGGCGAAGAAGCTCTACGACGCTTCCAAGCCCGCGATGGAGAAGCTGCTGGCCGCGCAAGGCATCAAGGTGCTGTTCGTGGTGCCGTGGGCGCCGCAGGGCATCTACTCGAAGAAGGAAGTCGCCTCGGTGGCCGATCTGCGCGGCATCAAGTGGCGCGCCTACAGCCCGGCCACCGCCAAGATCGCCGAGCTGATCGGCGCGCAGCCGGTGCAGATCCAGCAGGCCGAGCTCAGCGCCGCCATGGCCACCGGCGTGATCGAGAGCTACATGAGCTCGGGCTCGACCGGCTACGACACCAAGACCTTCGAGCACATCAAGAACTTCTACGACACGCAGGCCTGGATCCCGAAGAACGCGATCCTCGTCAATGCCAAGGCCTTCGACGCGCTCGACGCCACCACCAAGGCCGCCGTCACCAAGGCCGCGGCCGATGCCGAAACGCGCGGCTGGAAGGTCGCGCAGGAGAAGAACGAGGAATACAAGCGCCTGCTCGCCGAGCGCGGCATGAAGATCCACAAGCCCTCGGCCAAGCTCGATGCCGACATGCGCCAGGTCGGCGGTCATGCAGGCCGACTGGCTCAAGGCGGCCGGGCCCGACGGTCAAGCCATCGTCGACGCGTACAAGAAAAAGTAGCCCGTGCGCAAATTCCTGGACCGCCTCTACGACGGCGCCGGCGCGCTCGGCGCGTTCTGCGTGTTCCTGATCTTCGTGCTGATGATCCTGGCCGGCGTGGGCCGGCAGATGAACTGGCACGTGAGCGGGCTCAACGACGTGGTGGCGTGGCTCTGCGCGGCCGCGGCCTTCTTCGCGATGGCGCATGCATTCCGCCACGGCGACTTCGTGCGCGTCACGCTGCTGCTCGAGGCCGTGCCGCCGAAGACGCGGCGCGTGCTCGACGTCACCTGCCTGCTGATCGCGGCGGTCTCGGTGTCCTACCTCACCTACTGGGCCACCAGCTTCACCTGGGAGAGCTACGAGTTCGCCGAGATGGCCACGGGCCTGGTCGTGATCCCGATCTGGATTCCGCAATCGACCTTCGTGATCGGCTGCTGGCTGCTGCTGATCGCGATGATCGACGAGCTCGTGGGCGTGCTGCGCGGCGAGAAGCCCAGCTACCAGCGCGCCATCGAAGAACGCCACGCCGCGGGCGACTTCTCCTCCGACGTCTGAGTCTTCGAACACCCACAACAACACCCAAGACACCCGATGTTCGAAAACCTCTGGATGGGCGCCCTGCTGCTCGGGATCATGCTGCTGCTGCTCGCGGGCGGCGTCTGGATCGCGATGACGCTGGCCATCGTCGGCTGGGTCGGCCAGGCCTTCTTCACCAACACGCTGCCGGGCAAGAACCTGTTCTCGGCCTTCTGGGAAAGCAATGCGAGCTGGGAGCTCGCGGCGCTGCCGCTGTTCATCTGGATGGGCGAGATCCTCTTTCGCACCAAGCTCAGCGAGGAGATGTTCGAGGGCCTGCGCCCCTGGCTCAATCGCGTGCCGGGCCGGCTGATGCACACCACCATCCTCGGCTGCGGCGTGTTCGGCTCGGTCTCGGGTTCGTCGGCCGCAACCTGCGCCACCATCGCCAAGGTCGCGCTGCCCGAGCTCAAGCGCCGCGGCTACAACGAGAAGCTCGCGATCGGCTCGCTCGCCACGGCCGGCACCCTGGGCATCCTGATCCCGCCTTCGATCACGATGGTGGTCTATGCCGTGGCGGCCGACGCGTCGATCATCCGCATCTTCCTCGCCGGCTTCCTGCCCGGGTTCCTGCTGATGCTGCTGTTCTCGGGCTACATCGGCTGGTGGAGCCTGCGCAATCCCGACAAGGTGCCGCCGGCCGATCCGCCGACCACCTTCATGGAGAAGATCCGCCTCTCGGGCAACCTGATCCCCTGCGCGCTGCTGATCGTGTTCATCGTCTGGGTGCTGGTCGCGGGCTGGGCCACGGCCACCGAGTGCGCGGCCTTCGGCGTGCTCGGTTCGCTGGCCATCGCGGCCTGGGGCCGCAGCCTGACCTGGAAGAACTTCAAGGACGGACTCATGGGTGCCACGCGCACCAGCTGCATGATCATGTTCATCCTCGCGGGCGCGGCCTTCCTCACCAAGACCATGGCCTTCACCGGCATCCCGCGCGAACTCGCCGAATGGGTCGACAGCATGCACCTGTCGCCCTACGCGCTGATCGGGGCGCTGGTCGTGGTCTACCTGGTGCTGGGCACGGCGCTCGACGGCATCTCGATGATCGTGCTGACCAGCGCGGTGGTGCTGCCGATGATCCAGAAGGCCGGCTTCGACCTCGTGTGGTTCGGCATCTTCATCGTGCTGCTGGTCGAGATCGCCGAGGTCACGCCGCCCGTGGGCTTCAACCTCTTCGTGCTGCAGAACATGACGGGCAAGGACAGCAACGTGATCGCCAAGGCGGCGATCCCGTTCTTCTTCTGCCTCGTGCTGTGCATCGCGCTGATCACGCTGTTCCCGAGCATCGTCACCATCCTGCCCGACGTCGTGATGGGCAAGGAGCGCTAGCAGCGCCCGCGGCGGCCTGCGGATAATCGCCGCCATGCTGCTGAACGCCGTCTTCATCTGCCTCGCCGCCTGTGTCGGCGCCCTCCTGCGCTGGGGCTTCGCCCTGTGGCTCAACCCCGGCGGCGTCCTGCCGTGGGGCACGCTGGCAGTGAACCTGATCGGCGGCTACCTGATCGGCGTGGCCATCGGCGTGTTCAGCGGCCTGCCGGACATCAACCCGGCCTGGCGCCTGATGGTGATCACCGGCTTCCTCGGCACCCTCACCACCTTCTCGAGCTTCTCGGCCGAAGTGGTGGGCATGCTGACCGCCGGCCGCGTCGGGCTCGCCATGGGCACCATCGCCCTGCACCTCGGCGGCTCGCTGTGCATGACCTGGCTCGGACTGCGTACCGTGCAGGCCTTCTCGGCCTGATCGCCGGCCCAAAAACCGCCTTATGTCCTGCGGTTATAGATAGGGTCCTCCATAGAGGCGGCCGATAGAATCGACCGCAATGCCCCTCGTCCTGCTCGTCGCACTCCCGTTCCTTGCCAGCGTACTGGCGGCCTTGATGCCGTCGAACGCGCGCAACCGGGAATCCACGCTCGCAGGGCTGGTCGCGCTGGGCTGCGCGGTGCAGACGGCGTGGCTGTTCCCGCGGCTCGCCAACGGCAACGTGCTGCGCCACGAGATCGAATGGCTGCCTGCGCTGGGCCTGAACCTCGTGTTCCGCATGGACGGCTTCGCCTGGCTGTTCTGCATGCTGGTGCTGGGCATCGGCACGCTGGTGGTGCTCTACGCGCGCTACTACATGTCGGCCTCCGACCCGGTGCCGCGCTTCTTCTCGTTCTTCCTCGCGTTCATGGGCGCGATGATGGGTGTGGTGCTTTCGGGCAACCTGATCCAGATGGTGCTGTTCTGGGAGCTCACCAGCCTGTTCTCGTTCCTGCTGATCGGCTACTGGCACCACCGGCGCGATGCCCGGCGCGGCGCGCGCATGGCGCTCACGGTCACCGGCGCGGGCGGGCTGTGCCTGCTGGCCGGCGTGCTGGTGCTGGGCCGCATCGTCGGCAGCTACGAGCTCGACGTGGTGCTGGCCTCGGGCGACGTGATCCGCGCCCACGCGCTGTACCCGGTGGCGCTGGTGCTGATCCTGCTGGGCGCCTTCACCAAGAGCGCGCAGTTCCCGTTCCACTTCTGGCTGCCGCGCGCCATGGCCGCGCCCACGCCGGTGTCGGCCTACCTGCACTCGGCCACCATGGTGAAGCTCGGCGTGTTCCTGATGGCGCGGCTGTGGCCCGTGCTCTCGGGCACCGAGCAGTGGTTCTGGCTGGTGGGCGGCGCGGGCGCCATCACGCTGCTGCTCGGCGGCTTCATCGCGATGTTCCAGCGCGACCTGAAGGCGCTGCTGGCCTACTCGACCATCTCGCACCTCGGCCTCATCACCCTGCTGCTGGGCCTCAACAGCCCGCTCGCGGCGGTGGCGGCGGTGTTCCACGTCATGAACCACGCGACCTTCAAGGCGTCGCTGTTCATGGCCGCCGGCATCATCGACCACGAGACCGGCACGCGCGACATCCGCAAGCTCAGCGGCCTGATGCGGCTGATGCCGATCACCGGCACGCTGGCCATCATCGCGAGCGCCTCGATGGCCGGCGTGCCGCTGCTCAACGGCTTCCTCTCGAAGGAGATGTTCTTCGCCGAGACGGTGTTCATCCAGGCCACGCCCTGGGTCGACCTCAGCCTGCCGCTGATCGCCACGCTGGCCGGCATCTTCAGCGTGGCCTACTCGGCGCGCTTCGTGTTCGACGTGTTCTTCGGCGCGCCCTGCGGCAACGAGGTGCCCAAGCCGCCGCACGAGCCGCCGCACTGGATGCGCGTGCCGGTAGAGCTGCTGGTGCTGATCTGCCTGGTGGTGGGCGTGGCGCCGGCCTGGTCGGTCGGGCCGATGCTGGCGGCCGCGGCGGCGCCCGTGGTCGGCGGCATCCTGCCCGAGTACAGCCTGGCCGTGTGGCACGGCTTCAACCTGCCCCTTCTGATGAGCTTCGTCGCCCTGGCGGGCGGTGCGGGCCTCTACCTGCTGCAGCGCCGCCAGCGCGCGGCTGGCGGCCTCGAGAACACGCCGCTCTTGCACCGCTTCGACGGCCAGGTGATCTTCGAGCACCTGATCGCGCTGCTGAGCGAGGCCGGCCGGCGCAGCCGCCGCCTGTTCGGCACGCGCCGCATGCAGACCCAGCTGCTGCTGCTCGTGGTGGTGGCCGTGGCCGGCGCCTTCGCCGCGCTCAAGCAGACACCCGCGGCCGCCGGCACGCGCGAGCTGCTGCCCTTCTCGCCGATGTTCGCCATGACCTGGCTGATCGGCGGCGTCTGCGCGCTGGCCGCCGCCTGGCAGGCCAAGTTCCACCGGCTCGCCGCATTGATGCTGGCCGCGGGCGCGGGCCTGGTCTCGTGCGTCACCTACATCTGGTTCTCGGCGCCCGACCTCGCGCTCACGCAGCTGGTGGTCGAGGCCGTGACCACGGTGCTGATCCTGCTCGGGCTGCGCTGGCTGCCGATGCGCAGCAAGGACGCGGTGCAGACCGCGAGCGCGCGGCTGCGCCCCTGGGGCCGGCGCGGCCGCGACCTGCTGGTGGCCACCGTCGCGGGCTGCGGCATGGCGGCACTGGCCTGGGCCATGATGACGCGCACCTTTCCGCAGAGCATCTCGCCCTTCTTCCTCGAGCGCGCGCTCAGCGAGGGCGGCGGCACCAACGTGGTCAACGTGATGCTGGTCGACTTCCGCGGCTTCGACACCTTCGGCGAGATCACCGTGCTCGGCGTGGTGGCGCTCACCGTCTACGCGCTGCTGCGCCGCTTCCGGCCCGCGGTCGAATCGATGGCGCTGCCGCCGCAGCAGCGCGCCCAGGCCGACGACGGCAGCAGCGACCTGCTGAACCCGCGCCGCGCCAAGGACACCGCCGTCGGCTACCTGATGGTGCCCGCGGTGCTGGTGCGCCTGCTGCTGCCGCTGTCGGTGCTGGTGGCGGTCTATCTCTTCATGCGCGGCCACAACGCGCCCGGCGGCGGCTTCGTCGCGGGGCTGGTGATGTCGGTGGCGCTGGTGCTGCAGTTCATCGTCTCGGGCACCGAGTGGGTGGAGGAGCACCTGCGCATCTACCCCGCGCCGCTGGATCGCCATCGGCCTGCTGTTCGCGCTCGGTACCGGCAGCGGCGCTGTCTTCTTCGGCTACCCCTTCCTGACCACGCACACCGCCCACCTGCACCTGCCGGTGCTCGGCGACATCCACGTGCCCAGCGCCCTGTTCTTCGACATCGGCGTGTTCGCGCTGGTGCTCGGTGCCACCATGCTGATCCTCACCGCGCTCGCGCACCAGTCGGTGCGCAGCCATCGCTGGGCCGACGAGCAGGCCGAACAATGACCACCCCCGTTGCTTGCTCACTTCGTGTAGCCGCCTCCCCCCTCAAGGGGGCAACACCAGCGGCCCGGCAAAGCCGGTTCCGCGGTGTTCCCCGCAAAAAGCGGAAGGCCGTGTTGCGCGGGGCATCATCGATCCGGCTTTGCCGGGCGATCGATGCCGCCCCCGGTAGGGGGTTGGCGAAGCGACACGAAGTGCGCGCAGCCTGGGGGGGAGCCTAGTACTGGAAATCGTGCTCGCCCTCGCCATTGGCGTGCTGACCGGCTCGGGTGTCTACCTGCTGCTGCGTCCGCGTACCTTCCAGGTCATCATGGGCCTGACCCTGATCTCGTACGCGGTCAACCTCTTCATCTTCAGCATGGGCCGGCTCAAGGTCGACAGCGAGCCGGTGCTGATCCCCGGCTTCGCGGCCACGCTGGCCAACACGGCCGATCCGATGCCGCAGGCGCTGGTGCTCACCGCGATCGTGATCGGCTTCGCGATGACCGCGCTGTTCCTGGTGGTGCTGCTGGCCTCGCGCGGCCTGACCGGCACCGACCACGTGGACGGCGAGGAACGCCAGGAACAGGAAGAGGCGCGCGAATGACCGAGCTCTTCCGCCTGCTCGACCAGCTGCTCGAGATCAGCATGCCGCACCTGGTGGCGGTGCCGATCCTGGTGCCGATGCTCACGGCCGCGTTGATGCTGCTGCTGGGCGAGCAGCGCCGCCGCACCAAGTCCTTCCTCAGCGTGGTCTCGGGCCTGGTGGGCCTCATGGCCGCGCTCGCGCTGCTGCGCTGGGTCAACGCGGCCGACACCGGCGGCGGCCCGGGCTCGATCGGCGTCTACCTGCCCGGCAACTGGCGCGCGCCCTTCGGCATCGTGCTGGTGGCCGACCGGCTCTCGACCATGATGGTGGCGCTGACCGGCGTGATCGCCTTCGCCGCCTCGATCTATTCCACCTCGCGCTGGGACCGCGCGGGCGTGCACTTCCATCCGCTGCTGCAGCTGCAGCTCATGGGCCTGAACGGCGCCTTCCTCACCGGCGACCTGTTCAACCTGTTCGTGTTCTTCGAGGTCATGCTGGCCGCCTCCTACGGCCTGCTGCTGCACGGCTCGGGCCGGCTGCGGGTGCAGGCCGGGCTGCACTACATCGCGATCAACCTCGCCGCCTCCTCGCTGTTCCTGATCGGTGCGGCCATGCTGTATGGCGCCACCGGCACGCTCAACATGGCCGACCTGGGGCTGCGCATCGCCCAGCTCGCGCCCGGCGACCGCGGCCTGGTGCACGCGGCCGCGGCCATCCTGTTCACCGCCTTCTTCGCCAAGGCCGGGGCCTGGCCGCTCAACTTCTGGCTGGTGCCGGCCTACAGCGCGGCCGTGTCGCCGGTGGGCGCGGTGTTCGCGCTGCTCACCAAGCTCGGCGTCTACACCGTGCTGCGGCTGTGGACCGTGCTGTTCGCGCCCGACACCGGCGCCTCGGCCGAGTTCGGCCAGGTGGTGCTGATCGGCGCCGGCCTCGCCACCCTGTTCGTCGCGGCCATCGGCATCGTCGGCACGCAGCGGCTGTCGAACCTCGCGGGCTTCAGCGTGCTGATCTCGGCCGGCACCTTGCTCACCGCGGTCGGGCTGGGCCAGCCCGATGTCTGGGCCGGCGCGCTGTTCTACCTGCTGAGCTCCACGCTCGCGGTGGCCGCCTTCTTCCTCTTGATCGACATGATCGAGCGCTGGCGCAACGCCGGCATGAGCGTGGCGCCGCACGAGGCCGCGGGCAACGCGCCCTTCCTGGCCGAGGACCTGCGCGCGCTCGACGACGTGAACCTCGACGACAACGCGCAGGCACTCTACGGCCGCGCCATTCCGGCCGGCGTGGCCTTCCTGGGCCTGAGCTTCATGATCTGCACGCTGCTGCTCACCGGCCTGCCGCCGCTGTCGGGCTTCGTCGGCAAGTTCGCGATGCTCTCGGGGCTGATGGGCAGCGCCAGCGCGCTCACCGCCGCCGACTGGACCTTCCTCGTGCTGCTGATCGTCTCGGGCTTCCTCGCGCTGATCGCGCTGACCCGCACCGGCATCCGCCATTTCTGGACCCAGCCGCATGCCAACCTGCCCTCGCTGCCCGCGCTCGAGGTGCTGCCGGTGGCCGGGCTGATCGCGGCCTGCATCGCGCTCACCGTCTGGTCCGAGCCCGTGCTGCGCCACGCGATGGCCACCGCCGAGGGCCTGCGCACGCCGAGCGCCTACCGCGAGGCGGTGATGGGCGCGCGGCAGGTGCCGAACCCGGTGCCCGCTGCTGCCAAGGGCGATACGAAGGCCGGCACGCCATGAAGCGCCTGATCCCCTCCCCGCCGCTGTCGGTCGCGCTGCTCGTCGTCTGGCTGCTGCTCAACCAGTCGCTCGAGGCCAGCACGCTGGTGTCGGGCCTGCTGCTGGCCGTCGCCGTGCCGCTGCTGACCAAGGGCCTGCGGCCCGCCACCGTGCGCATGCGCCGGCCCGGCGTGGCGTTGCGGCTGGCCGGCGTCGTGCTCTACGACATGTCGCTGTCGGTGTTCGCGGTGGCGCGCGCGCTGCTCACGCGCCGCAGCGACCAGATCCATTCGAACTTCCTGCGCATACCGCTGGACCTGCGCGACCCCAACGGCCTCGCGGTGCTCGCGATGATCATGTGCCTCACGCCGGGCACCGCCTGGGGCGAGGTGGCCTTCGACCGCAGCACCCTGCTGATCCACGTCTTCGACCTCGACGACGAGGCGGCCTTCATCGCCCAGATCAAGAACCGCTACGAACGTCCGCTGATGGAGATCTTCGAATCATGACGCCCATCCTTTTCTGGTCGCTCAAGTTCGCGCTGTTCCTGCTCGCGGTGGCGATGCTGTGCGCCGTCGCGCGCCTCTTGATCGGCCCCACCGCCCAAGACCGCGTGATGGCGCTCGACTGCCTCTACATCAACGGCATGCTGATGATGCTGACGCTGGGCATCGTCTACGCGAGCGACGTGTACTTCGGCGCCGCGATGCTGATCGCGCTGTTCGGCTTCGTCAGTTCGACGGCGATGGCCAAGTTCCTGCTGCGCGGGGAGGTGATCGAATGAGCGATTTCATCGTGGGCCCGCTGCCCTTGTGGGCCGAGGTCGTCACCGGCGTGTTCGCGGTGCTGGGCGCGGCCTTCGCGGCTATCGGCTCCTTCGGCCTGGTGCGGCTGCCGAGCTTCTTCCGCCGCATCCACGCGCCCACCCTGGGCGCCACCGGCGGCGTGTGGTCGATGATGGTCGCGACCATCGTCTACTTCTCGGTGCAGAGCCACAGCCTGTTCCTGCACGCGACCCTGATCGCGCTGTTCGTGGCGCTCACCACGCCCGTCACCACCATCTTCCTGATGCGCGCCGCGCTGTTCCGCGAACGGCAGAAGCACGGCGACGTGCCGCCGCCCGCGCCCTCGGACCAGGCGCCGATTCCGCCCTACCAGGGCTGACAAGGTGTGAGGGCCCGCGGCGCCGAGGCGCTCAGGGCGCCATGCGCACGTTCTTGTCGAGGAAGTCGTTGCTGAACAGCAGCGCGGGGTCGTAGGGCTTCTCGATGCCGATCAGCGACGAGACCAGCTCGTAGTCGGCCTTCACGCGCGCGCCATCGAAGGCGCCGAGCGCCACCTTGGTGGTGGTGTCGTCGCGCATCAGCTGCTTGATGCGTTCCCACTGGTCGCGCTGGTTGTCGGGCGACAGGCCGCTCACGCTCGCGGTCAGCGCCTGCAGGCAGGGCGCGAAGTCCTTCACGCAGGCCTCGTAGGCGCGCTGCGTGACGGCGACGAACTTCTTCACCTGCTCGGGCTTCTTCGCGAGGTAGGCACCGTTGACGATCAGCGAGTTGCCGTAGACGTTCACGCCGGCCGTGCGCCAGGGCTGGAAGCCGAGGTCGTCGCCGAACTCGCGCACCTTGAGGTCGTGCTCGTTGTAGAAGTCGCTGATGATGTCGACCGACTTGCTCTTGAGCGCCGCGACCTTGGCCTGCGGGCTCACGTTGACGAAGCTCACGCTGGCCGGGTCGAGGCCGGTCTTCTTCGCGAAGGCCGGCCACATCAGGCGCGCGGCGTCGCCCGGCGGATTGCCGATCTTGCGGCCCGCGAAGTCCTTCGGCCCCTGGATGCCCGAGGACTTGAGCCAGTAGAAGCCCTGCGGGCTGTTGGCGTAGATCACCATCAGCGCCTTCACGTCGGCGCCCTTGCCGCGGGCCTGGATGGTGGTCGGCAGGTCGGAGATGCCGAGCTCGCTGCCGCCCGTGCCCACGCGCTGCGCCGACACGGCCGAGCCCTTGCCGGCCTCGATGTTGAGGTCGATGCCGGCCTCCGAATACCAGCCCTTGGACTTCGCGTAGTAGAGCGGCGCATGGTCCGCCGTGGGCGTCCAGTTGAGCATCAGGCTCATGGAATCGGCGGCGAATGCCGCGGGGCCCTGCAGCGCGAGAACGGCGGCGGCGCCAGCCACCGACAACAGCTTTTTCATGCAGCTCACTCCAAAAGAAGGTACAAACAGATCCTGAAATTCATATTACCAACTGTTTGGTTGATAGGCAATCGAAGCCTTCCCGCCCTGGAGACAGAATCCGACCATGCCTTCCGCCACCTCCCGCAAGTCCGCCACCGGACCCGCCACCGCGCCCGCCGCCACACCGGCGGCCACCGTCCCCGTCGCCACGCGCCGCGAGCGCGACCCCGTCGCCGCCAAGCAGGCGCTGATCGCCGCCGCGGTCGCCGAGTTCGCGACCAAGGGCTTCGCGGGCGCGCGCGTCGACGAGATCGCCTCCGCCGCGGGCGTGAACAAGCAGCTCGTCTACCACTACTTCGAGAGCAAGCAGGGGCTGTACCTGGTGGCGCTCGAATCGGTCTATGCCGAGATCCGCGAGAAGGAACAGAAGCTCGAGCTCGGCGCGCTCGAGCCGCGCGAGGCGATGGCGCAGCTGGTGGCCTTCTCCTTCGACTACCTGGCCGAGCATCCCGAGTTCATCGCCATGCTGGCCGACGAGAACCGCAACCGCGGCGAGCACCTGCACGAGTCGGAGCGGCTGCAGAAGATGCACTCGCCCTTCATCGAGATGCTCGAGGCCACGCTCGAGCGCGGCGTGGCCGCGGGCGTGTTCCGCGCCGACTTCGACGCGATCAACCTCTACATCTCGATCGCCGGCATCTCCTACTTCTTCTTCTCGAACAACCACACGCTGTCGGCCATCTTCGGCACCCCGCTCGACGCGCGCGGCGCGCTGCTCAAGCGCCGCCGCCACGTGATCGAGTTCGCGCTCAACGCGCTGCGGCCCTGAGCGCCCGCGGCCCTCGCGCCGCTTTTTATCAACTGGTTGGTTGACTCGATCGGCCAGCCTGCCTATGATCCGCCGCATTGTTTCCTTCCACAGGAATTGAGATGACGGCATCCGACGGCGCCTCCCCGCCCACCGCAAGCTCCGCGCCGCTGTCCGGCGAACGCCCCGCCTGGCAGCGCTGGGCCGTGGTGGTCGCAGTGCACATCGCCGCGGTGCTGCTGTGGGAGTTCGCGGTGCGCGCCTTCCAGATCCAGCCCTTCGTGCTGCCGGCGCCGTCGAAGGTGCTCGCCACGCTGGCCAATCCGCAGCACGCCTGGCTCATGAACACCGGAGTGACCGCGCTCGAGGTGTTCGGCGGCTACGTGCTGGGCCTGGTGCTCGGCATCCTCTGCGCGCTGCTGTTCGTCACCAGCCGGCGTCTGATGCTGGTGGCCTTCCCGCTGCTGGTCACGCTCAACATGATCCCGAAGGTGGCGATGGGCCCGCTGGTGATCGTGTGGTTCAGCTACGGCATCGGGCCGAACATCCTGATCACCTTCAGCCTGTGCTTCTTCCCGATCCTGCTGACCACGATCCGCGGGCTCAACGAGACCGAGCCCGAGCTGCTCGACCTGGTGCGCGCGCTCAAGGGCTCGCGCTGGCAGCTGTTCCGCTACATCCAGCTGCCGGGCTCGCTGCCCTACGTGTTCTCGGGCATGAAGGTCGCCACCATCCTCGCGGTCGCGGGTGCGGTGGTGGGCGAGTTCATCGCGTCGGAGCGCGGCCTGGGCTACCTGATGATCCAGGTGCAGGCCTCGCTCGACACCCCCGCGGTCTTCATGGCCGTGCTCCTCATCACCGGCCTGGGCGTGCTGCTCTACCTGCTGGTGCTGCTGCTGGAGCGCCTCTTCATCACCCAGGACGCCCGAATCCAATGAACACCACCATCCCTGTGCTCGACGACCTCCCCTTCCCCGAACGCTTCGACACCGAGGCCGCGCTCGAGGACTACCTCGCCACGCCCTCGCGCGACCTGCTGCGCGACATGGCGCGCATCGACGGCGACCTGATGGTGCTCGGCGTCGGCGGCAAGATGGGCCCGACGCTCGCGCGACTGGCGAAGAACGCGATGCCGGGCCGGCGCGTGATCGCGGTGGCGCGCTTCAGCGAGGCCGGCGTGCGCGAGGCGCTCGAGGCGCACGGCATCGAGACCCTGGCCTGCGACCTGCTCGACGCCGAGGCGATCGCGAAGCTGCCGCGCACGCCCAACGTGGTCTTCATGGCCGGGCGCAAGTTCGGCGCCGATGCCGACAACCCGCTGACCTGGGCCATGAACGCGCATGTGCCCGCACTGGTGGCGCAGCACTTCAGCGGCTCGCGCATCGTGGCCTTCTCCACCGCCTGCGTCTATCCCTTCGTGCCGGTGATCGGCCAGGGCGCGCACGAGAGCGAGGCGCCCAATCCGCCCGGCGAGTACGCCAACTCCTGCGTGGGCCGCGAGCGCATGTTCGAGTACTTCTCGCAGCGCCACGGCACGCCGGGCCGGCTGTTCCGCCTGAGCTACGCCATCGACCTGCGCTACGGTGTGCTGGCCGACGTGGCCGGCAAGGTCTGGCGCGGCGAGCCGGTGGACGTGACCATGGGCCACGTCAACGTGATCTGGCAGGGCGACGCCAACGCGCAGGCGCTGCGCTGCCTCGCGGCCGCGACGGTGCCGACCTCGCCGCTCAACGTGAGCGGCCCCGAGACCACCTCGATCCGCTGGCTGGCCGAGGAGTTCGGCCGCCGCTTCGGCAAGCCGGTGCAGATCGCGGGCAGCGAGGCGCCCACCGCCTGGCTCATGAACACCGGCGAGGCCGAGCGGCTGTTCGGCTATCCGCGCGTGCCGCTGTCGCAGCTCGTGGGCTGGGTCGCCGACTGGATCGCGCGCGAGCAGCGCCAGTACGGCAAGCCGACCAAGTTCGAATCGCGCGACGGCAGGTACTGAAGGAAGACACCGTGCCCGCCACCGCCCTCGTCGAAACGCTGGACGCGCTCTCGCCGCGCGACCTGCCGCAGCTGGACGCGCTGGTCGCGGCCAGCGGCTGGAACCAGCTCGCGGCGGACTGGCGGCTGTTCGAGCGGCTCGGCAGCGTGCATGCGATACGCGACGGCGAAGGCAGCATCGTCGCCAGCGGCGCGGTGCTGCCGATGGAGCGCGCGGCCGACGCGCCGCGCAAAGATCCCGGCGCCGCCTGGATCAGCATGATCCTCGTGGCCCCCGACGCGCGCGGGCAGGGCCTGGGCCGCGCGGTGTTCGCGCACTGCCTCGAGCGCGTGCGCGCGCAGGGCCGCATCGCGATGCTCGATGCCACGCCGCAGGGCGAGCCGCTCTATGCGAGCTTCGGTTTCGCGCCGCTGTGGCGGCTCACGCGCTGGCGCCGCGAGGCGCTCGCGCATGCGGCCGATCCCGCGCCGGGCGACCGGCCCGATGCCGCGCCGCTCGCCGCGCTCGACACCGAGGCCCTGGGCCTCGCCCGCCCCCAGGTGCTCGCCGACCTGCTCGCGCGCACCGGCAGCCGCTGCGTGCGCGATGGCCGCGCCTTCGCCGTCGTGCGAGAGGGCCGCGTCGCCCATCACATCGGCCCGCTGCTCGCGGCCGACGAAGCCCATGCCCGCGCGCTGCTGCCGCGCGCGCTCGCCGGTATCGCCGGCCCGGTGCTGATCGACGTGCCCGACGGCCGCGCGCAACTCGCGCAGGCACTGCGCGCCGCCGGTTTCGAGCCCCAGCGCGGCTTCGCGCGCATGGCGCTGCCGCCCACGGGCGCGGCGGCGCCGGCCGGTCATCCCTCGTTCATCTACGCCATTGCCGGCCCCGAGTTCGGCTGAGGACTTCGCACATGCCATTGAACCGCTCCGACCTGCCCGCCGACGTGCTCGCGCTGCTCGCCAAGGGCACCGTGATCCCGGCCCATCCGCTCGCGCTCGATGCCGAACGCCGCTTCGACCGCCGGCGCCAGCGCGCGCTCACGCGCTACTACGTCGATGCCGGCGCGGGCGGGCTCGCGGTCGGCGTGCACACCACGCAATTCGCGATCCGCGAGCGCGGCCTCTATGCCGAGGTGCTCGAGGCCGCGATGACCGACCGGCTGGCCTGGAGCGACCGGCCGATGGCGATGATCGCCGGCCTCTGCGGCCCCACCGCGCAGGCGAGCGCCGAGGCCCGCACCGCCGTCTCGCTCGGCTACCACGCGGGCCTCTTGAGCCTGGCCGCGCTGGCCGGCGCCTCGGAAGACGCGCTGATCGCCCACTGCGAGGCGGTCGCGCAGGAGATCCCGCTGATCGGCTTCTACCTGCAGACCGTGGTCGGCGGCCCGGTGCTGTCGAGCGACTTCTGGCGCCGCTTCGCCTCGATCCCGAACGTGCTCGCGATCAAGGTCGCGCCCTTCAACCGCTACCGCACCATCGACGTGGTGCGCGGCGTGGTCGAGGCGCGCGCCGAGGAGCGCGTGTTCCTCTACACCGGCAACGACGACCACATCGTGCTCGACCTCGCCCTGCCCTTCGCGGCCATGCGCGACGGCGCGCCGGTGCAGGTGCGCTTTCGCGGCGGCCTGCTGGGCCACTGGTCGGTGTGGACCGCGGGCGCGGTGCAGCTGCTCGCGCGCATCCAGGCCGAGCTGGCCGCCGGCCAAGGCAACCTGAGCCCCGAGCTGCTCGCGCTCGATGCGCGCGTGACCGACTGCAACGCCGCCTTCTTCGACGTGGCGAACAATTTCCACGGCTGCATCGCGGGCTGCCACGAGGTGCTGCGGCGCCAGGGCCTGCTCGAGGGCATCTGGTGCCTCGATCCGGCCGAGGGCCTGGGCGCGGGCCAGTCGGCCGAGATCGACCGCGTGTACGCCGCGCACGGCGACCTCGCCGACGATGTCTTCGTGCGCGACAACCTCGCACGGTGGCTCGCATGACCGAGGCTGCCGTCCGCGCGCAGGCCCGAGCGGAGGTCGAAGTGCCGCTGATCCGCATGCGCGGCCTGCGCAAGGTCTACCGCCGCCGCGACCAGGAGTTCCTCGCTGTCTCCGACGTCACGATGGACATCCACGCGGGCGACATGGTGTCGCTGGTCGGCCCCTCGGGCTGCGGCAAGTCGACGCTGCTGAAGATCCTCGCCGGGCTGCACGGCCACGACGGCGGCACGCTGGAGATCGGCGGCGGCCAGGCCTTCGAACCGGGCCGCGATGTGGGCATGGTGTTCCAGCAGCCGCTGCTCTTGAAGTGGCGCACCATCCTCGAGAACGTGCTGCTGCCGGCCGACATCCTCGGCCTCGACCGCAAGGCCGCGACGCAACGCGCGCACGAACTGCTCGAGATGGTCGGCCTCGCGGGCTTCGCCGACAAGCGGCCCTACGAACTCTCGGGCGGCATGCAGCAGCGCGCCGCGATCGCGCGCGCGCTGATCCACGAACCGAAGCTGGTGCTGATGGACGAACCCTTCGGCGCGCTCGATGCACTCACGCGCGAGAAGATGAACCTCGAGATGCTGCGGATCTGGGAGCGCAGCCGCACCACCTTCGTGGTGGTCACGCACAGCATCCAGGAGGCGGTGTTCCTCGGCTCGCACTGCGCGGTGCTCACCGCGGGGCCGGCGCGCATGGCCGATTTCTTTCCGATCGAGCTGCCCGCGCCGCGCACCCTGCACATCAAGACCAGCGCCGAGTTCGGCCTCTACGTGCGGCGCATCTACGACCTGCTCGGGGTCGAGTAGCCCCTGCGGCTCAGGCCGGCAGCAGCCGTTCCTTGGCGCGCGCCACTTCCATCTCGCGCGGCAGCGGCACGGCGTTCTTCACCGCGAGGATCTCCGCCATCACGCTGACCGCGATCTCGGGCGGCGTCTTGCTGCCGATGTAGATGCCGATCGGCCCGCGCAGCCGCGCCAGCGATTCGGTGGTCTGGTCGAAGTGCTCGATCATGCGGTCGCGCCGCGCGTCGGCATTGCGGCGCGAACCGATGGCGCCGACGTAGAAGGCATCGCTCTGCAGCGCCTCGAGCAGCGCGAGGTCGTCGAGCTTGGGGTCGTGCGTGAGCGCCACCACGCAGCTGCGGCGGTCGGGCCGGAAGGCCAGCACCGCGTCGTCGGGCATCTCGGTGGTGATCTGCACGCCGGGCAGCGACCAGGCGGTGCGGTACTCGGCGCGCGGATCGCACAAGGTGACCGCGAAGCCGCTGAACTTGGCCATGGTCGCGAGGTACTCGGCGAGCTGGCCGGCGCCGATCAGCAGCATGCGGTACTCGGGACCGAAGGTGTTGGCGAGCTCGGTGTCGTTGACCGTGAGTTCGTCGGGCGCCTTGGCCTCCTCGAGCCGTACCACGCCCGTGGCCAGCTCGACGGTGCGCCGCATCAGCCGGCCCTGCTCGAGCTGCGACACCAGCGTGTCGAGCGCGCCCGCGTCGGGCGCGTACTCGAGCAGCAGCTCGAGCGTGCCGCCGCAGGGCAGGCCGAAGCGATGCGCCTCGTCGGCCGTGATGCCGTACTTCACCAGCGCGGGCGGCGCGCCCAGCGGCACCTCCTCGGCCTGGCCGTGGGCATGGCTGTAGCGCGCGATCAGGTCGTCCTCGATGCAGCCGCCCGAGACCGACCCGACCACCGCGCCGTCTTCGGCCAGCGCCATGATCGAGCCCACGGGCCGCGGCGACGAGCCCCAGGTGCGCACCACCGTGGTCAGCAGCGCGCGCTTGCCGGCACGCCGCCAGTCGCGCAGCGTGCGCAGCACCATCACGTCGAGGTTTTCCATCGCGTCTTCTTTCGTGGGAGCCGGATCCTGCGGCCGCCTCAGCCGCCGCTGGAGGAGTCGCCGCCCGTGCCGGGTTCGGCGTCCTTCTCCGATTTCTTGCCGAGGCCGATCTTCTTCATGAAGCCTGCCACCGCGCCGGTCTTCTCGGCCGCCGCTTCCGCATTCTCGGGCGCTGCCGCCGGCGGCGGGCCGTAGCGGCTTTGCATTTCGGCTTCGAAGCGCTTGAAGAAATCGTCGGCCGTGGACTTGGCCGCGCCGTCGATCAGGCGCTGGCCGAGCTGGGCGATCTTGCCGCCGACCTGGGCCTGCACGGTGTAGTCGAGCTCGCAGCCGACTGCGGCGGCGGCGGGCGCGCTCTCCGCGCCCTCGGCCACCGGGGCGTCCGCGGGCGCCGCCGCCGGCGCGGCATCGGCCAGCGGCCGCAAGGTCACGCTCGACGAGCCCTTGGCGAAGCCGGCCACGCCGCCCTGCCCTTCGAAGCTGAGCTTGTAGCCGTCGGGCGCGACGATGTCCGAGAGCATCACCTTGCCGCTGAACTTGGCCGACACCGGGCCGATCTTGACCGCGAGGCCCACGCTGTAGGTGTTCTCGCCCGTCAGCTCGAACTTGTCGCAGCCGGGAATGCACTTCTTGAGCGTTTCCGGGTCGTTGAGCGCCTCCCAGGCCTGTTGCTGGGTGATGGCGAGCCGGCGGTTACCGAGCATTTCCATGGTGGTCTTTCCTTCTTGTGATCCTGTCCCGTCGCGGCCGGGAGAACGCTAGCGTCCCGACCGCATCAGCGCCGCGAGACTCGCGGCCAGCTGTTCGAGCGCGCTGAGATTGTGAACCGCGAGCATCGCGTCCGCATGGCGGTGCAGCACGCCGGCCCCACGCGCCAAAGGGGCGTAGCCCTCGAAGCGCAGCAGCGGGTTGAGCCACAGCAGCCGGCGCGAATGGCGCTTGAGCCACTGCAGTTCCTGTGCGAGCTGGGCCGGCTCGCCGGTGTCGAGCCCGTCGCTGATCACCAGCACCAGCGTGCGGCGGCCGGTCAGCCGGCGCGCATGGCGCTGGCGCAGCTCGGCCAGCGAGCTGCCGAGCCGCGTGCCGCCCGCGAAATCGTCGATGGCGAGGCTGGCCGTGGCCAGCATGTCGTCGGTGTCGGCCAGCCGGAAGGCCGGCGTGAGGTCGGTCAGCCCGGTGCCGAAGGCGAACACGTCGCGCCGGCCCGCGCGCCGCGTGGCCGCGTGCAGGAAGGCCAGCAGCAGCCGCGCATAGCGCTCCATCGAGCCCGAGACGTCGACCAGCACCAAGAGCGGCAGCGGCTGTTCGCGCCGCGCCAGCCGCGGCAGGCGCAGCATCTCGCCGCCGGTGCGCGCCGCCTCGCGCAGTACGCCGGGCCAGTGCATGCGCGCATGGCGGCCGCTCTCGCCGGCCGGGCGCAGGCGCCGCGTCGGCAGCCGCGGCACTGGCAGCGAGATGTCGCGCGCGAGCCGCTCGACCAGCCGGTATTCGGCCGCGCCCAGCGCATTGAAATCGGCATGGTGCAGCCGCTGGCGGTCGCTCGCGGTCATCGCGGCGTCGAACTCGACCTCCTTGTCGGGCAAGGCGGCCAGCGGCGGCTTGTGCGGATCGCGCGGCGCGGCCAGCGCCTCGCGCACGCGCGGCCGGCGCTTCGAGGGCTCGGCCTTGCCCTCGGCGCTCGGCAGCATCTGCGCGAGCAGCTTGTTGGCGAGTTCGGGATCGCGGAACCAGGCGTCGAACAGCTCGCGGAACACCAGCCGGTCCTGCTCGCGGCTCACCATCACGGCCTCGAGCGCGGCGCTCAGGTCGATCCTGCGCTCCACGCCGACCAGCGTGGCGGCCTCCTCGGCCAGCGCGATGCGCGCGGCGTCGGTGCGCACGCCCGCGCGGCGCAGCGCCCGGCCGAAGGCGGCGATGTTGCCGGCCAGCTTGCCGGTGCGGGCGTCGCCTAGTTGCTGCATCGCGCCCTCATCTCACGCGCCGGCCTGCTCCGGTTCCGGCTTCAGCAGCTCGCTCGCCAGCTCGCGCGTCAGCGCCGCCACGTCGTCGCGCTGCTTGAACAGGATGCCGGCGGTGTCGGACACCACCTCGGGATCGAGCTCGACCGTGTCGAGCGCGATCAGCGCCCGCGCCCACTCCACGCTCTCGGCAATGCCGGGCGCGCGCTGGAAGGCGTTGACGAAGGGCGCGCTGCGCAGGCGGGCCGCGAAGTCGGCCACCTGCGCCGACAGCTTCTCGCCCACGCCCGGCACCTGGGCGCGCACGATGGCCAGTTCGCGCTCGCGCTCGGGATAGTCGAGCCAGTGGTAGAGGCAGCGCCGCTTCACGGCGTCGTTGAGTTCGCGCGTGCGGTTGCTCGTGAGGATGGTGACCGGCGCCACCTCGGCGCGGATGGTGCCGAGCTCGGGAATGCTGACCTGGTACTCGCCGAGGTACTCGAGCAGGAAGGCCTCGAAGGGCTCGTCGGCGCGGTCGACCTCGTCGATCAGCAGCACCGCGCCCGGGGCCGGCGCCTGCAGCGCCTGCAGCAGCGGGCGTCGGATCAGGTAGTGCGGCTGGTAGACCTCGGCCTCGACGTCGCGCACCGCGCCCGAGGCCTCGACCGCGCGCATGTGCAGCAGCTGCGCGGCGTAGTTCCATTCATAGAGCGCCTCGCGCTGCTCGAGGCCGTCGTAGCACTGCAGCCGCAGCAGCTCGCGCTGCAGCGCCTTGGCCAGCGCCTTCGCGAGCTCGGTCTTGCCCACGCCGGGCTCGCCCTCGAGCAGCAGCGGACGCTGCAGCTTCAGCGCGAGGAACACGGCGGTCGCGAGCCGGCGGTCGGCGTAGTAGCCGGCGCGCAGCAGGCCGTCGGTGAGGGAGTCGATGGTCTCGAAGGTCATGGCCTAGGGTAATGCACGGCCGCAGGGAGGACGCCGGGAAGCGGACATCCGGACGCAGAGGACGCGAAGGTTTCGCGAAGGGCGCGAAAGGGAAACCGAAAAACTTCTTCGGATGTTCTTTTGCGCCCTTCGCGAAACCTTCGCGTTCTTCGCGTCCGGTCAGCCCGTGTTCGACGGCTGCTGGATCAGCCCAGCGCCTTCGTCACCGCGCGCTGCGTCAGCACGTTGATCAGGTTGGCGCGGTAGGCCGCCGTGGCGTGCAGGTCGGTGTTGAGCTCGCCGGCGTCGATCTTCACGCCGGCCGCGGCCGCGGCGGTGAAGCTCTTGTTCAGCGCATCCTCGAGCCCCGCGTGCCGGAACACGCCGTTGCCCGCGCCGGTGATGGCCACGCGCACGCCGCTGTCGTACTGCGCGAGGAACACGCCGACCAGCGGGAAATGCGAGGCCTTCTGGCGCAGCTTCTCGTAGACCGCGCGCTTGGGGATCGGGAAGCGGATCGCGGTGATCAGCTCGCCCTCTTCGAGCGCCGTGGTGAACAGGCCCTGGAAGAAGTCGTCGGCCGCGATCTCGCGCTTGCTCGTGACCACGGTCGCGCCGGTTGCCAGCACCGCGCTCGGATAGCAGGCGGCCGGATCGTTGTTGGCCACCGAGCCGCCGAGGGTGCCCATCGCGCGCACCTGCCGGTCGCCGATGCGCGAGGCCAGGTCGGCCAGCGCCGGGAAGGCGGCCTTCACCTCGGCGTTGTTGGCCACGTCGAGGTGGCGCGACATGGCACCGATGACGATGGCGTCGCCGTCCTTGCGGATGCCGGTGAGTTCCTTGATGCCGCCGAGGTCGACGAGCTGTTCGGGCGCCGAGAGGCGCAGCTTCATCGAAGCCAGCAGGGTCTGGCCGCCCGCCAGGGGCTTGCCGCCGGCTTCGGCCAGCTTGACGGCGTCGGCCAGGGCCGCGGGCCGTTCGAACGTGAAGGCGTACATGGGGTGGTTCCTTCTTTATTTGTAGGGAGGGGGTGGGTCAGGCGGCCGGACGGCCCTGCGTGCTGGCGGCCAGCGCGGGCTGCTGCGCCACCGGGTCGCTGGCCGCGCTGCCGCTGCCCTTCTGCATCGCTTCCCAGACGCGGCTCGACGAGGCCGGCATGTCGAAGTCCTTCACGCCCAGCGGGGCCAGCGCATCGAGCACGGCGTTGATGACCGCCGGCGGCGAGCCGATCGCGCCCGCCTCGCCGCAGCCCTTGGTGCCCAGCGGGTTGTGGGTGCAGGGCGTGCAGACGGTGTCGAGCTTGAACTGCGGGAACTCGGCGGCGCGCGGCATGGCGTAGTCCATGAAGCTGCCGGTCAGCAGCTGGCCGGTCTCGTTGTCGTAGACGCAGTTCTCGAGCAGCGCCTGGCCGATGCCCTGCACCAGCCCGCCGTGCACCTGGCCCTCGACGATCATCGGATTGATGATGGTGCCGAAGTCGTCGACCGCGGTGAAGCGGTCCACGCGCACCTCGCCGGTCTGCCGGTCGACCTCGACCTCGCAGATGTAGGTGCCGCCCGGGAAGGTGAAGTTGGTCGGGTCGTAGAAGGCGGTTTCGTTGAGGCCCGGCTCGAGCTTGTCGAGCGGGTAGTTGTGCGGCACGTAGGCCGTCAGCGCCACCTGGCCGAACGGGATCTTCTTGTCGGTGCCCTTGACCGTGAACTCGCCGTTGGCGAACTCGATGTCGGCGTCGCTCGCCTCCATCAGGTGCGCGGCGATCTTCTTGGCCTTGGCCTCGATCTTGTCGAGCGCCTTCATGATGGCCGCGCCGCCGACCGAGATCGAGCGCGAGCCGTAGGTGCCCATGCCGAAGGGCACGCGGCCGGTATCGCCGTGCACCACGTCGACCGCGTCGACCGCGATGCCCAGGCGCGCCGCCACCACCTGCGCGAAGGTGGTCTCGTGGCCCTGCCCATGGCTGTGCGAGCCGGTGAACACGGTCACGCTGCCGGTCGGATGCACGCGGATCTCGCCGCACTCGAACAGGCCCGCGCGCGCGCCGAGCGCGCCCGCGATGTTCGACGGCGCGATGCCGCAGGCCTCGATGTAGCTCGAGTAGCCGATGCCGCGCAGCTTGCCGGCCGCCTCGCTGGCCGACTTGCGCTGGGCATAGCCCTCGACCTCGGCCAGCTTGCGCGCCTTGTCCATGCAGGCATGGAAGTCGCCGGTGTCGTACTGCAGCGCCACCGGCGTCTGGTACGGGAAGGCGGTGATGAAGTTGCGCTTGCGGATCTCGTCCTGGCCCAGGTTCATCTCCCAGGCGCAGCGCGAGACCAGCCGCTCGAGCAGGTAGGTGGCCTCGGGCCGGCCGGCGCCGCGGTAGGCGTCGACCGGTGCCGTGTTGGTGAACCAGGCATCGACCTCGACATAGATCTGCGGCGTGGTGTACTGGCCCGCGAGCAGGGTGGCGTAGAGGATGGTCGGCACCGCGGTCGAGAAGGTCGACAGGTAGGCGCCGAGGTTGGCGTCGGTGTGGACCCGCATCGCGAGGAACTTGCCGTCCTTGTCCATCGCCATCTCGGCATGGCTCACGTGGTCGCGGCCGTGCGCGTCCGACAGGAAGCATTCCGAGCGCTCGGCCGTCCACTTGATGTTGCGGTTGAGCTGCTTGGCGGCCCAGGTCAGGCACACGTCCTCGGCGTAGAGGAAGATCTTCGAGCCGAAGCCGCCGCCCACGTCGGGCGCGATCACGCGCACCTTGTGCTCGGGCAGGCCCAGCACGAAGGCCGTCATCAGCAGGCGCTCGACGTGCGGGTTCTGGTTCGACACGTAGAGCGTGTAGTCGTCGGTGCCGCGGCTGTAGCTGCCGATGGCCACGCGCGGCTCGATCGGGTTGGGAATCAGCCGGTTGTTGACCAGGTCGAGCTTCGTGACGTGCGCGGCGCCCGCGAAGGCGGCATCGACCGCCGCCTTGTCGCCCAGCGCCCACTTGTAGCACTGGTTGTCGGGCGCCTCGTCGTGGATCGTGACGCCGCCGGCCTTCTTCGCCGCGTCGGCCACGCCGACCAGCGCGGGCAGCACCTCGTACTCGACCACCACGGCCTCGGCGGCGTTCTTCGCCTGCTCGACCGTCTCGGCCACCACCATCGCGACGTGGTCGCCGACGTAGCGCACCTTGTTGATCGCGAGGATCGGGTGCATCGGCTCCTTCATCGGCGTGCCGTCGGGGTTGTTGATCAGCCAGCCGCAGGGCAGCCCGCCCATCTTGCCCTCGATGTCCTTGCCGCTGAAGATGCCGACCACGCCGGGCATGGTGAGCGCATCGGCGATGTCGACCGAGACGACACGCGCATGCGCGTGCGGAGAACGGACGAACACCGCGTGCGACTGGTTGGCCAGCGTGATGTCGTCGGTGTAGTTGCCCGCACCGGTCAGGAACCGGTAGTCTTCCTTGCGCCGGAGCGCGTCGCCGATGTGCGGCAGGTTCGCGAAGTCGGAGGCACCCATGTCGCTCTCCTCAGGCCGCGGCCGTGGCTTTGACCGGAACCGGGTTGCCCGAGGCCATGGCCTCGCCGCCCATCTGCACCGCCTTGACGATGTTCTGGTAGCCGGTGCAGCGGCACAGGTTGCCGTCGAGCAGCTCGCGGATCTCGGATTCGCTCGACTTCGGGTGGTGCGTGCACAGGTCGATGGCGCTCATGACCATGCCCGGGGTGCAGAAGCCGCATTGCAGGCCGTGGCATTCCTTGAACGCCGCCTGCATCGGATGCATGGTGCCGTCGGGCTGGGCCACGCCCTCGATGGTGGTGATCTCGGCGCCGGCCACCTGGGCGGCCAGGATGTTGCACGACTTGACGGCCCGGCCGTCGACATGGACGGTGCAGGCGCCGCACTGGGCGGTGTCGCAGCCGACGTGGGTGCCGGTGAGGTGGAGGTGCTCGCGGATCGCGTGCACGAGGAGGGTGTTGGGTGGCGCGTCGACGGTGACCGAGCGGCCGTTGACCTTGAGGGCTACCTGCATGTGGCTGTCTCCGTGAAGGGTGATGGCTGACAGGCCCGAACCTCGCTGCCGCGTGGCGGCATGGGCGGGCCCCGAGGGCATTCTTGGATGCCGACCCCCTGCACTATCCTAGGCAAAACCCTCGGCGCTTGCGCCGGGGGCCTGAAATTCTCGAAAATGAAACAGCTTGCCGTTCGGCAGGTCCTAAAAACGGGCGTCCCACGCGCCCCGCAAACCGATGCTCGCTTCCAACGCCCTGCCGACACCCGAGCGCTCGCTGGCCATCGCCCAGGCCCGACAGGCCCTGATCCATGGCGACGCCGCCGATCTGCGCATCCCCGCCCGGTACCCGCATCGAACCCTGGATCGCCCGCTCCTGGCAGCGCTGCATCGAGGCCGGCCAGCAGCCGCAGCAGCGCGTGAGCTTCGAGCCGGTGGGCCGCGGCGCCCAGCGCGCGGTGGCGGAACGCAACCGCGCGCTGGTGTCGGCCGCGCGTCCGGTGATCGAACGCCTGTCGCGCGCCATCGCCGACACCCGCTATTTCGCCGTGCTGACCGATGCCGAGGGCATCGTGGTCGACGTCGGCGTGCTGCCCGACGGCACCGACGACGCCAGCCGCTACGCGCGCAACATCGCACGCATCGGCGTCGACCTGTCGGAACGCGCCATCGGCACCAGCGCGATCGGCACCGCGCTGGCCGAGCAGGAATCGGTCTGGCTGCATGGCGGCGAGCATTTCTTCGACGACACCAGCGTCTACAGCTGCGCCGGCGCGCCGCTGTTCGGTCCCCAGGGCGACTGCATCGGCATGCTCGACCTGACCGGGGTGCAGGTGGCCGAGCGGCCCGAGCTGCGCCACCTCGCGACCCTGTCGGCGCGCAGCATCGAGAACGCGCTGGTGCTGCGCGCGCCCTGCGAGATGCTGCTGCGCCTGGCCTGGCCCGGCTGCGCCACCAGCGAGGCGGCCGAGGGCCTGCTGTGCATCGACGGCGGCGGCAACGTCACGGGCGCCAATGCTGCGGCGCGGCAAATGCTGCACCAGCCGCTGGCGCGCAGCCAGGGCGGCCTGCATTGCAACGACCTGTTCGCGCTGCCGCTCGACATGCTGTTCGATGCCGCGCGGCGCGGCGACGCGGTGCTCGAGGTGCCGCTGTGGTCGGGCCTGCGGGTGCAGGTGCGGCCCCAGCGCGGCGACGGCAGCCGTGCCAGTGCCGCCGCGCCCGAGGCCCGCCCGCGGCTGCGCGACGTGGAAACCGCGCTGATCCGCAAGGCCGTGGCCGATGCCCGCGGCAACGTGGCCGAGGCGGCGCGCGCGCGCTGGGCATCAGCCGCGCCACGGTCTACCGCAAGCTCTGGCGCGGTCGCGGGAGCGGCGGCGCCGACTGAATCGGGTCTTGCCCCTTCCCCCTCTGGGGGAAGGCCGGGATGGGGGCACGCAGCGGTGGCAGCGCCGAGGCCGTGTCGACCGCCCCGGTGCCCCCCACCCCGACCCTCCCCCAGCGGGGAGGGAGCCTCGAGAGCGGCGCCGCTCAGGCGCCGACCGGCACCTTGTCGAGAAAGCCGGTCACCGAACGCAGCTTGCCCGCGTCCATCCGCACGAAGTCGGTGCCCTGGATCAGGTCCTCGGCGCCGCTCGGCCCGAGCGTCCACGAGAAACGCACATGGTCGCCGTGCGCGTCGGCCTTGCCCAGCAGGTTGAAGCGGAAGCCCGGGTAGCGCTGGTGCACGGCGCCGACCAGCGCGCTGATCTGCGCATGGCCGCTGCCCTGCATGATCGGGTCGACGTACTGCGCGTCGGCCGACCAGCCGGCTTCGAGCAGCGCGGCGCGGCGCGCGGGATCGGTCTCGTTCCAGACGGCGATGTAGCCCTGGGCGATGGCGGCGGGGTCGTGTGCGGCGGTGTTCATGGCGACGATTCCTTCGGTGGATGCCCGCGACGTTGCGGGGTGAAGGAATGGTCGTTTCAGCGGCGTTTCGGGTCCATGACGCGGGAGGTCATGAAAGCCTTCAGATCGGGTCGAGCGGAAACACCGGCCGCCGCACCTTGCCGAACGGGAACAGCCCGTAGTCCGAACTGGTCACGCCACGGCTGTCGCACTCCACCAGCGCGGCCGCGAGCGGCTCGAACACCGGCCGGCAGTACATGCGCGACTTCAGCAGCAGGAAGCGCTCGCGGCGCGGATCGAGCCCCGTGCATGCGAACACGCCGATGTCCCACGGTTCCTGCGTGCGCTCGGTGACCACGATGCGCGCGGCGCCGATGTCGAACAGCACGGTGCGGCCCATGCTGGCACGCTGGCCGGTGTAGGTCGGGCCGGTGATGACGTACTCGCCGTCGCAGATGCTGCGCACCGTGCCCGTGAGCCGCACCGGCGCGCTCTCGCGGCCGATGCCGGCCAGCGAGACCTTGTTGCCCAGCGCCACCGTCACGCGCGCGCCCTCGCCCGCCGCGACCAGTTCGGCCACCGCCTCGGGATCGCACAGCGGTCCGACGCCGATGCCCTCGAGCCCCTGGGCCAGCGCTTCCTGCAGCACGTCCATGGTGTCGCAGCTGCCGCCCGACATGCAGTTGTCGCCATGGTCGAGCAGCAGCACAGGACGCTCGGCGCCTTCGGCCAGCTGCTTCGCGCGCGCGACCGAGTCGGCCAGCGGCTCGCTGTCGTAGACGAAGGCCTCGCGCTCGTTCCACATCTGCGCCGCGATGCGATCGGCCGTGGCCTGCGCGCGCTCGCCCGATTGCGCGTCGACCACGATCACGCTCATGCACGGCGCCTCGATGTCCGACAGCGAGAAGCCCGCGAGGATCGAGACCGCGAGCGATTCGCCCGCGGCCTCGGCCCGCGCGCGCGGCGTCGATGGCGCGCTGCATCGCGCCGGTGTAGGAGGCGCTGCGCAGCGTGTGGGCCATCAGCGGCAGCGAATGCCAGCGCATCGCGGGCCGCGCGCGTCCCGCCAGCCGGTCGAACAGCAGCCGGCCCGCGTGTTCGCCGGTCTCGTACATGTCGACGTGCGGATAGGTCTTGAAGCCGACGATCACATCGGCGTTCTCCACCATCGCGGGCGTGACGTTGGCATGCAGGTCGAGCGCCACGCCGATTGGCACGCCGGGCGCGGCGGCGCGCAGCCGCACCAGCAGGTCGCCTTCGCCGTCCGCGCTGTTGTGGGCCACCATCGCGCCATGCAGGTCGAGCAGGATCGCGTCGCAGCCCCGCGCCGCGTCGACGATGCACTGCGTGAGCAGGTCGTAGGCGCGCGCATCGACCGGCCCGCTCGGGTTGGCCGAAGCCGACACCGGCGTGACCAGCTCGGCGCCGGCCGCCTCGGCCAGGTCGATGAAGGCCGACATCGCGGTGCGCATGCCCTTGTTGTCGCGGTAGGCCTGCTGGCCGAAGGTCGGGCCGTCGGGCCCGAAGGCCGCGAGCGGCGTGGGCACGGGCGAGAAGGTGTTGGTCTCGTGGTTGAGACGCGCGATCAGCACCTTCATGCGGCCACCCCGGCGCTGCGAAGCATCGCCTGCAGCAGCACGTTGCAGCCGGCCTCCAGGTGATCGGGCTGCGCGTCCTCGATCTCGTTGTGGCTGATGCCGTCGCGGCAGGGCACGAAGATCATCGCCGTGGGGCACACGCGCGCGAGGTACACCGCGTCGTGGCCGGCGCCGCTGATCACGTTCATCCAGCCCAGGCCCTGCGCCTCGGCCGCTTCGCGCACGGCAGACACCAGCGCCGGCGTGAAGGGCTGCGGCGGGAAGTACACGACCTGCTCGAGCGTGGCCTCCACCTTCGACGTGCCCGCGATGCGCTGCACCGCGGCCTTGAGCGCGGCGTCCATCGCCGACAGCACCACGTCGTCGGCCGCGCGCAGGTCCACGCTGAGCTTCACGCGGCCCGGGATCACGTTGCGCGAGTTCGGATAGGCATCGATCCAGCCGACCGTGCCGCGCCCGTGCGGCGCATGCGCCAGCGCGATGCGGTTGACCTCGGTCACCAGCTCGGCGGCCGCGAGCAGCGCGTCCTTGCGCAGCTCCATCGGCGTGGGACCGGCATGGGCCTCCATGCCCTGCAGCACCACGTCGTACCAGCGCTGGCCCAGCGCGCCCTCGACCACGCCGATGACGCGCTCGTGGGCCTCGAGCACCGGACCCTGCTCGATGTGCGCCTCGAAGTAGGCGCCGACCGGCGACGAAGCCGCCGAGGCCGGCACGCTGCCCGCGTAGCCGATGGCTTCGAGCGCCTCGGCCACGCTCACGCCCTCGGTGTCGCGCTGCGCGAGCGCATGCTCGAGCGTGAAGGCATCGGCGAACACGCCCGAGCCCATCATCACGGGCACGAAGCGCGAGCCCTCCTCGTTGGTCCACACGGCCACCTCGATCGGCGCCTCGGTCTGCACGCCGGCGTCGTTGAGGCAGCGGATCACCTCCAGCCCGGCCAGCACGCCGTAGTTGCCGTCGAACTTGCCGCCCGTGGGCTGGGTGTCGATGTGGCTGCCGGTGGTGACCGGTGGCAGCGCGGCGTTGCGGCCGGCGCGGCGCGCGAAGATGTTGCCGATGGCGTCGACGCGCACCTCGCAGCCCGCCTCGCGCACCCAGCGCACGAACAGGTCGCGGCCCTGGCGGTCGAGTTCGGTCAGCGCGATGCGGCAGACGCCGCCCTTCTCGGTGGCGCCCAGGCGCGCCAGTTCCATCAGCGAGCGCCAGAGGCGCTGGCCGTCGATACGCAGTTCGGTGTGTCGTGTCATGGTTTTCTCTGAATCGATGAATGCGCCTCAGGCGAGGCCCACGCCCAGGTAGCGGTCTTTCACGTCGTGGTCGGCCATGAAGGCGGCATTGCCGGCCTCGTGCACGATCCGGCCCTGCTCGACGATGTAGTGGCGGTCGGCGAGCTGCACGCAGACCTCGAGGTTCTGCTCCACCAGCAGGATCGCGACGCCCGCGGCCTTGATGGTCTGGAGCTGCGCGACGATCTCCTCCACGATCACCGGCGCCAGGCCTTCGACCGGCTCGTCGAGGATCAAGAGGCGCGGGTGGTTCATCAGCGCGCGGCCGATCGCCAGCATCTGCTGCTCGCCGCCCGAAAGCTGGCCGCCGCCGTTGCGGCGCCGCTCCTTCAGGCGCGGAAAGATGCGGTAGATGTCGTCGAGCTGCCACGGCGATTCGCGCCGCTGGCCGAGCAGCAGGTTCTCCTCGACCGTCAGCAGCTTGAAGATGCCGCGGTGCTCGGGCACCAGGCAGACGCCGCGCGCGGCGATGCGGTGCGCGGGCTGGCCCGCGATGTCGGCGCCCTGGAAGCGCACGCGGCCCGCTGTGGGCGTGACCGCGCCCGCGATGCTCTTGAGCGTGGTCGACTTGCCCGCGCCGTTGCGGCCCAAGAGCGTCACCAGTTCGGCCTCGCCCACGCGCAGCGACACGCCCTGCAGCACGTGGCTCTTGCCGTAGTGCGCGTGCAGGCCCTCCACCTCGAGGATGTTCCCGCCGCTCATGCCTTGCCTCCCGTGATCATGTTGCCGAGGTAGGCGCTGCGCACGCGCGCGTCGGCGCGGATGTCGCCCGGCAGCCCCTCGGCCAGCACGCGGCCCAGCTGCATCACGGTCACGGTGTCGGAGATGTCCATCACGATGTTCATGTTGTGTTCGATCAGCACCACGGTGTGTTCCTCGCGCAGGCCGCGGATCAGCTGCTTCATGTCGTCGAGGTCGTCGATGCCCATGCCCGAGGTCGGCTCGTCGAGGAAGATCGCCTTCGGCCGCGCGGCCAGCGCCATGCCGACCTCGAGGCGCCGCTGCTGGCCATGCGAGAGCTCGGCCGCCGGCACGTGGGCGAAGCGCTCGAGGCCCACGCGCTGCAGCACCTCGTCCACGATCGTCTTGCAGGCCATCTCGCCGACCGGCGCGCGCCAGCAGTTCATGGCCTGGCGCGGCGCGATGCCCTGCGCCGCCACGCGCAGGTTCTCGCGCACCGCGAGGCTGCCGAACAGGCTCGTGACCTGGAACGAGCGCGCCATGCCGCGCTGCACGCGGCGGTGGTCGGGCTCGCGCGTCACGTCGTGGCCGTCGAACAGGATGCGCCCGCCGGTGGTGGTGCCGGTGCCCGTGAGCATGTGGAACAGCGTGGTCTTGCCCGCGCCGTTCGGACCGATCACCGAGTGCACGGTGTTGCGGCGGATCTGGAGGTCGACGCCGCCGAGCGCGGCGAACTTGCCGTAGTGCTTGGTGACGCCGACGGCTTCGATGAGGATGTCGCTCATGCTTTCTCTCCCTGCGCGGCGGAGGCGCCGGCGCCTTGCGCGCCCTTCCTGAAGATGCGTCGCCAGGCGCTCTCGCCCAGCCCCCAGAGGCCGCGCTGCATGCCGATGCTCACGCCGATCAGCAGCAGCCCCAGCAGCAGCAGCCAGCGCGGCCACAGCGTGGAGAGCCAGTCGGCCAGCAGCACGTAGAAAGCCGAACCGAGCACCGAGGCGAACAGGTTGCCGGTGCCGCCGATCACGGTGATGACCAGGATCATCTCGCTCGTGTGGTACTCGGCGTTCGACAGCGGCGCGATGCCGGTCATCATGGCGTGCAGTCCGCCTGCGAGGCCGGTGACGGCGCCCGAGATCACGAAGGCCAGCAGCTTGAAGCGCCGCAGGTCGTAGCCCACCGCGGCGGCGCGGTCGCCGTTGTCGCGGATCGCCAGCAGCGTGCGGCCGAACACCGAGTCGGTCACGCGCAGCAGCAGGCCGAAGGCGATCAGGAACATCACGGCCACGAAGGCGTAGTACTTCCACGGCGTGTCCATGAAGGCCGGGCGCGGCACGTCGAGCAGGCCGTTGTCGCCGCCGGTCAGGCCCGAGGCCGTGTAGGCCACGAAATAGAACATCTGCGCGAAGGCCAGCGTGAGCATCACGAAGTAGGTGCCGCGCTGGCGGATCGCGACCCAGCCGACCAGCGCCGCGCCGAGCGCGCCCATGGCGATGGCCGCGAGCAGCGCCAGCGGCATCGGCAGCGCGAGCCGCGTGAGCAGGATCGCGATGGTGTAGCTGCCCAGGCCGAAGAAGATGCCCTGGCCGAAGGACAGCAGGCCCGTGTAGCCCAGCAGCAGGTTGCAGCCGAGCGCGGCGAGCGCGTAGATCAGCACCTCGCTCGCGAGCGAGCCCGAGCGCATGAAGAGCGGGAGCGCCAGCGTGACGGCCAGTGCCAGCAGGAAAGTGATTTTTCTGGGCATGGCGTTCATCCTCTGCGGCCGAGCAGGCCATGCGGGCGCAGCAGCAGCACGGCCGCCATCGCGATGTAGATCATCAGGCTCGCACCGGGCGGCCACAGCGTGCTCATCAGGCTCTGCACGATGCCGATCAGCAGGCCGCCGACCAGCGCGCCGCCGAAGCTGCCGAGTCCGCCGATCACCACCACCACGAAGGCCACGCCGAGCGCCTCCACGCCCATGAAGGGCTCGGCGCCGCGGATCGGCGCGGCCAGCACGCCGGCCAGCGCCGCCGTGGCCGCGCCGAGCGCGAACACCAGGCTGAAGACGCGGAACACATTGATGCCGAGCAGCGAGACCATCTCGGTCGATTCGCTGCCCGCGCGCACCGCGCTGCCCAGGCGCGTGCCCTCGAGCACCCACCACAGCAGCACCGCGAGCACGGCGGTGAAGCCGATCACGAACAGCCGGTACTTCGGATAGATGAAGCTGCCCCACATCACCACGCCCTGCAGCAGGTCGGGCGTGGGCACGCTGTTGCCCAGCGGGCCCCAGAAGACGATCACGATCTCCTGCACCGCGAGCGCCAGGCCGACGGTGACGAGAATGTGGAATTCATGCGCCTTCGCGTACACGCGGCGCAGCAGCAGCTTCTCGGCCAGCCAGCCGAGCGCGCCGACGGCCAGCGGCACCAGCACCAGCGCGGCCCAGAAGTTCAGGCCCCACTGCAGCGCCTGGAAGCACAGGTAGGCGCCCAGCAGGTAGAAGGCGCCGTGCGCGAAGTTCACGAAGCGCAGCAGGCCGAACACGATCGACAGGCCGACGGCCAGCAGGAAGTACAGCATGCCGATGCCGATGCCGTTGATGGTCTGGAGCAGGTAGACGGACATGAGGGTTCCGGTTTTCAGGATCCGTTCGATCCCACACGACGACCGCGCAGGCTGCGTTCCCCACCACCGTTCGGGCTGAGCCTGTCGAAGCCTGGCGCAGGCGCGAACAGCCCTTCGACAGGCTCAGGGCGAACGGTGGAGAAGGTGTGCGAACGGAAGCGGCGTCAGGCCAGCTTGCAGCCGGTCTTGTCGACGGGCAGGAACGACTTGCCCGAACTCACGACGTCGACATAGTCCGCCGCGTCCTTCATCTTCGACTTGGCCTTGCCCTTGAGCAGGTAGTAGTCCTTCACCACCTGGTGGTCGGCCCTGCGGATCTCCTCGCCGCCCGTGAGGCCGTCGAACTTCATGCCCTCGAGCGCCGCGATCACGGCCTTCTGGTCGACCGTGCCGGCCTTCACGATGCCGTCGATCAGGATCTTGGTGCAGATGTACGAGCCCGCGAGGCTGTAGTTGGGCACGATCTTGAGCTTGTCGGCGGTGCGTTTGACCAGCTCCTTGTTGAGCGGCGCATCCACCGTGTGCCAGTACTGCGCACCGAAGTACACGCCGTCGCAGAGGTCGGCACCGAGCTCGTCGAACTGCTCGAGCCCCGAGGCCCAGGCCATCAGGATCGTCATGTTCTTGTGCATGCCGAAGCTCACCGCCTGGCGCAGCGCGGCCGAGGACTGCGCGCCGAAGTTCAAGAGCAGCAGCACGTCGGGCTTGGCCGCCATCGCATTGGTGAGGTAGCCGCTGAACTCCTTCTCGTTGAGCGAGTGGTAGCTGTTGCCCACGTGCTCGATGCCCTTCTCCTGGAAGATGGTCTTGGCCGCGCTCAACAGGCCGTCGCCGAACACGTACTGCGGCGTGATCGTGTACCAGCGCTTGGCCTTGGGCATCTGAGCGACCAGCGGGCGCACCGTCTGCTCGATGGCGCCGAAGGTGGGCACCGACCAGCGGAAGGTGGCGGGGTTGCAGTCCTTGCCGGTGATCTCGTCGGCGCCCGCGGTGGTGATGAACAGGCCGCCGGCCTTCTCGGCCTCCTTGCCCATGGCCAGCGCTTCCGACGACAGGATGCCGCCCGCGAAGAACTTGGCGCCCTGCTGCTGCGAGGCTTCCTGCACCTTGCGCACCGCGGTCGCGGGCTTGCCCTCGGTGTCGAGCACCGTGTAGGCCAGCGGGCGCTTGAGCACGCTGCCGTACTGCTCGATCGCCAGCTTCATGCCGAGGTCGGCGAACTTGCCGTTGGCCGCGAAGGCGCCCGACATCGGCACCGGGCAACCGAAGCGGATCGCCTCGGCCGATTGCGCGAAGGCCGAGCGGCCGGCCAGCAGGGAAGCGGGAGCGGCCGACAGGGCGGCCAGTTGGAGAAGGTGTCTGCGTTGCAAGAGGAACTCCGTCGTAGTGAGGGTGGAGAGGGATGGGCGTCCGCGGTCGCGGCGAATTTAAGCGGATAAATAGGATTAATATGCTGGTAAAAACCCGTTAGCAATCCCCGTGCCCAGCAAACACCGACCCCGCAGGCCCCCGGCCCCGCCCGCGCGCACCACGCCGATGCGCGCGGAGGCCCTGGGTAAGATCGCCCGCTGTTGCGCATTCCGCGCATCTCCCGAGGGACATCGAGCGTGGGCATGACAGTGGGGCAACACCGCCCGAAGCGACAAAAGCTCTCGGACGTCATCGTCGAGGACGTGAAGCGCTGGATCGTGGCCGAGCGCAAGCAGCCCGGCGACCGGCTGCCGAACGAGAAGGAACTGATCGAGCTGTTCGGCTATTCGAAGAGCACGGTGCGCGAGGCGCTCAAGGCGCTCGAGGTCAGCGGCCTGATCTCGATCCGCACCGGGCCCGGCGGCGGCGCCTACCTGCAGCAGGTGTCGGTCGAGCATGCGTCGGAGCCGCTGCGCAACTTCCTGCACTTCCACCACCTCGACGGCCACCACATCTACCAGCTGCGCAAGGCGCTCGAGCCCGAGCTCGCGGTCAGCGTGGTGGGCCGGCTCACGCCCGAGATGCTCGAGCGGCTCGAGGAGAACGTGCGCCTGTGCACCAAGGAGCCCACCTCCGAGGACGAGCTGCGCATCCAGCGCGAGGCCGAGCTGGCCTTCCACACCATCCTGGCCGAGGCCTGCCCCAACCCGGTGCTGTCCTTCATGTGCCGCTTCCTCAACGACCTGCTGCGCGACCTCGTGGTCTACAAGAAGGCGCTCGACCATCACCACTTCGGCGAGGCCAACGTCGACTACCACACGCAGTTGCTGGCGGCCTACCGCAAGGAGGACGCCGCGACGGTGCAGCGGCTGATGAGCGAGCACATGGTCGACGCCGAGCAGCACATGCACGAGATGGAGGCACACATCGGCGCCAAGCACCTGTTGGTGCCCAACGCCCAGCGCTGAGCGTCGACGGGAATCCGTTCACGCTGAGCTCGGCCTGTCCTGAGCTTGTCGAAGGATCGAAGCGCCGCGCAGGGCTTCGACAAGCTCAGCCTGAACGGTCCCGGTCTAGCGTTCGCGGTGCGCCGCCGTGAGGCAGGCCTGGAACGCCAGCACCGCGCGCGAAGGCTTCGGCGAACGCCGCAGCAAACTCACGAAGCGGCATTCGTAATGGAAGCGCTCGGGCAGCACCGGGCGCATCAGCCCGCGCTGCTCGAACACCTGCGCATAGTGGTCGGGCAGGAAACCCAGGAAGCGCCCCGACAGGATGAGCGTGGCGATCGCCTCCTGGTCGAAGCCCGTGGCCTTGCGCGAGAGCTGCGCGCGGTGGCTCAGCTCCATGTTCGGCGAGTGGTAGCCCAGGCCCGCGAAATGGTGCTCGCGCAGCTTGGGCCAGGTGAGCTTCGCATGGCTGGCCTCGAACAGCGGATGGCCGCGGCCGCAATACAGCAGCATGGTCTCGCCGAACAGCTCCTCGTAGACCAGGCTCTTCGAGCTGCGGTGCGCCGGGATGATGCCGATCTGGAAGTTGCCCTCGAGCACGCCCTGCTCGATCGCGTTGATCGAACCCACGTGCACCGCCAGGCTGACCTCGGGCGCCACCTCGGCAAAACGCGCGATCGCCTCGCCGATGCGCGCCTGCGGATTGGTCGCGGTCTTGTCGAACAGCGCCACCTCGAGCTGGCCGCCCATGCGGTTGTGGATATCGTCGATGCTGCCGCGGAAGGCATCGACCGAAGCGAGGAGCCGCAGCGTCTCGTCGTAGACGCGCTGGCCCTCGGCCGTGAGCGCGAAGCCGGCCCGGCCGCGCCGGCACAGCACCAGGCCGAGCCGGGTCTCGAGGTCTTTCACGTGGCGGCTCACGGTCGAGGTGCCGATGTTGAGCTCGAGCTCGGCCGCCGCCATGCCGCCGCAGTCGACCACGCTCTTGAACACCTTGAGCAGGCGCAGGTCCATGTCGCTGAGCTGGCCCAGCACGGCACGGCTGCGGGCCGTGGAAGCGCCTTCTTTTACTTGCATGGATCGTCAAGTGAACATTGATATTGCGCCATTCTCCACACTGAATGGCTTGCCAACAATCGTCGCGTCACCTTTCCCACCCCAACCTGGACGCACCCATGACCCTCGCCACGCCCGAACTCGCCCACCCGGCCCCGCGCACCGATGCCGCCTGGCTCGAGGCGCACTGGATGCCCTACACCGCCAACCGCCAGTTCAAGGCCGACCCGCGCCTGATCGTCGAGGCCAAGGGCGCCTACTTCACCGACCACGAAGGCCGCAAGATCTTCGACGGCCTCTCGGGCCTGTGGTGCTCGGGCCTGGGCCACGGCCGCCCCGAGATCACCGAGGCGGTGAGCCGCCAGATCGCGAAGCTCGACTATTCGCCGGCCTTCCAGTTCGGCCATCCGCTGTCCTTCGAGCTCGCCAACCGGCTCAAGGAACTCACGCCCGCCGGCCTCGACTACGTCTTCTTCACCGGCTCGGGCTCCGAGGCCGCCGACACCTCGCTCAAGATGGCGCGCGCCTACTGGCGCGCCAAGGGCCAGGCGAGCAAGACCCGGCTGATCGGCCGCGAGAAGGGCTACCACGGCGTCAACTTCGGCGGCATCTCGGTCGGCGGCATCGGCGCCAACCGCAAGCTGTTCGGCCAGGGCGTCGAGGCCGACCACCTGCCCCACACCCAGCTCGCGGCCAATGCCTTCACGCGCGGCATGCCCGAGAACGGCGCCGAGCTGGCCGACCGCCTGCTCGACCTGATCGCGCTGCACGACGCCTCGAACATCGCGGCCGTCATCGTCGAGCCCTTCGCCGGTTCGGCCGGCGTGGTGATCCCGCCGCAGGGCTACCTCAAGCGCCTGCGCGACATCTGCACCGCGCACAACATCCTCTTGATCTTCGACGAGGTCATCACCGGCTTCGGCCGCTGCGGCACGCTCACCGGCGCCGATGCCTTCGGCGTGGTGCCCGACATCATGAATGCCGCCAAGCAGATCACCAACGGCGCGCAGCCGCTGGGCGCCGTGATCGCCAGCAAGGAGATCTACGACACCTTCATGGCCGCGGGTGGCCCCGACTACATGCTCGAGTTCCCGCACGGCTACACCTACTCGGCCCACCCGGTGGCCTGCGCCGCCGGCATCGCCGCGCTCGACGTGCTGCAGAAGGAAGACATGCCCGCGCGCGTGAAGGCGCTGGCCCCGCATTTCGAGAACGCCGTGCACAGCCTCAAGGGCAGCAAGCACGTCACCGACATCCGCAACTTCGGCCTCGCGGCCGGCCTCACCATCGCCGCGCTGCCCGGCGAACCGGCGCGCCGCCCCTACGAGATCGCGATGAACTGCTGGAAGAAGGGCTTCTACGTGCGCTACGGCGGCGACACCATCCAGCTCGCGCCGCCGTTCATCTCGGAGAAGGCCGAGATCGATCGCATGATCAATGCGCTGGGCGACGCGCTGGCGGAAACCAACTGATCAGACTCCGCCCGACATGACCTTGATGTTCGAGGTGCGCACGGCATACACGCCGCCGAAGCTCCTGAACCAGATCAGGTCGCCGGACCGCGCGATGAACCGGCCATTCATCTCGATCTCGATGCGGGGCGTCAGCAGATCCGACTTGTAGCTGAAGTCTTTCTCGGTCCCGCCCTTGGCTTGGCCGTCCTGCTGCGGCGCTTCCTTCGCGATGAAGGCCGCGAGCGCCGAGAAGCCCTGGGCCGCCTCCGTGCCCAGGCGGGCCTGCATCTCGGGCGTGAGGCGGGCCAGGTCGTCCAGCTGGTACGACGAAGGCAGCTGGTACATGTAGACGCCCGACCACTGGTCGGCGCCCTGCCCGTACTCCAGCCGCACCGCCGCCGCGGTCAGCAGGCGGTCGTTGTCGGTCTTGCTCACGAACAGGTAGGGCGTGGCCAGCGTGCGGCCCGCCGCGCCGGCCGCGCCGGCCGCGGCATCGTCCACGACCTCCAGGCCCTGTTGCGTCGCGGCCGCGAGGAACAGTTCCCGTGGCGCCAGCGTCAGCTTGCCTCGCAGGCGCACGGCGTCCGCCTCGGTGTTGCTGTCGATCATGCTGATGTTGGCCGCCACGCCCAACGGGCCAAGCAGCAGGCCAAGGGCCGCGCCGCCACCGCCGAAGTTCTGGGAGTAGACGATGCTCTTGGCCGCATCCAGATGACGCGTCCCATGGCGCTCGTCCTCGACCACCTTGGAATGGGCCAGCGAGAAAGTCCCGGCGACTGGCCGGTGACGGGGCGAAGCTTGTAGGTCGGCGGCGTTCCGCAGCCGACAAGACTCGCGACGGCCAGCAACGCGCCCAGCCAGAACGTGCGGCGGCGCACGGCCTTGAAATATGTCATGCCTTCTCCTCGTCTTCGTGTTGTGATGCCTGCCGCTCCCATGCGGCGCGCGGATCATAGACGGGTGCCATGACGTGCGGGCCCGCCCGGCCCGCCGCCTCGGGTCAGGCCTTGTCGGCCTTGCCCGCTGCGTTGGCGAGCTTGCTGAGCATGCGGTCCACCAGCCACGGCTGGCGGTTCTCGTCCTCGGCGAGCTCCTTGCGGCGGATCGCATTGCGCACCACGATCGATCCCACGTAGCGCACCGGCTCAGGCGGGAAGTAGCCCAGCGGCCCCTTCGTGATCGGGCTGCGGGTCCAGGCGTTGTCCTGGTCGAGCACCAGCGACGACAGGATCTGCCCGCCCATGTAGGTCGGGCCGACGCCATTGCCCGAATAGCCGAAGCCGTAGTAGATGTGCGGCGCGCCATCGAGCCGGCCGAAGAACGGGAAGCCCGTGACCGAGCGATCGGACGGGCCGTTCCAGCTCGCGGTGATCGGCGTTTCGCTCAGGGCCGGAAGAAGGAACGCAGCGCCTGCGTGAGCTCGGCCTCGTAGGGCGAGCGCTCGTCGAACACCTTGGCCATGCGCCCGCCCCAGGCGAAGGTGTTGCCGCCCTTGCCCAGCATGAGGCGGCCATCGGCGGTGCTGCGGTAGTAATAGACGAAGGTGCGCGAATCGAGCACCGACACGCCGTCGGTCAGGCCGCTTCGCTCGAGCAGCTCGGGGCAGCGCTCGGTGATCACCATGTCGCTCGACACGATGGCGATGGTGCGCTCGAACTGCGCGAAGCGGCTGGCCATCCAGGCATTCATCGCGAGCACCAGCTTGTTCGCGCGCACGCTGCCGGCCGGCGTGCGCACCACGACCGGATGGCCGGTGGAGAAATCGAGCATCGGCGTGCGCTCGTGGATGCGGATGCCCATCGCGAGCGCCACGCGCCGCAGTCCGCGCACCAGCTTGCCCGGATGCACGGTGGCCGCGATCGGCGAATACACGCCCGCGAGATTGCGCGCCGAGCCCGAGCGCCACGCCACTTCCTCGGGCGGCAGCGTGCGGTAGGAATGGATGCCGCGCGCCTCGAGCGCGCGCATCATCGGATCGAGCGTGCCGACCTGGGCCGGCGAGGTGGCGGTGTAGAGCGTGCCGTCCTGGCGCAGTTCGGCGTCGATGCCGTGGGCGGCGCAGAAGTCGGCGATGTGCTGCACCGCGGCCTCCGAGGCCTTGACCAGGCGCACCGCCTCGTCCTCGCCGAACAGCCGGCGCAGGGTCAGGAACTTGGCCGACCAGGTGAGCAGGCAGCCACCGTTGCGCCCGCTCGCGCCGGCACCGCAGAGGTCGCTCTCGAGGATGACGATGTCGAGCGCGGGCGCCTGCTGCTTGGCCTGGATCGCGGTCCACAGGCCGGTGAAGCCGCCACCGACGATGCAGAGGTCGGCCTCCCATTCGCCCTGCAGCGCGGGCGCGAGGTCGCCGTCGTTGAAGAGAGCCTGTTCGATCCAGAAGGGGCGCATGGCGGCTCCGTGAAGTGGTCAGGGCTTGCGCCGCATCTCGTAGGAAAACTCGGACTCGCGCTCGACGACGAAGCCGAAGCGCGCATAGAGCGCGCGCGCCGGATTCGCCTTGAGCACGCTGAGCGTGAGGTCCACGCCGGCACGTTCGGCCTCGGCGATCACTTCGGCCAACAACTTGGTGCCGATGCCACCGCCCTGATAGCCGGGCGCGAGCTGGATCTGGATCAGCACCCAATCGTGCGGATCGCGCGACACCTTGAGCAGGCCGACCGGCTCGCCCTCGTGCAGCAGCAGCTCGGCGCATTCGAAGCGGTGCATCAGCCGCGCCATGTGGTGCGCATCGCTGACCTCGGCGCCCGAGGCCACCACGTGGCCGTTCATCGTGCGCTGCCGCAGCGCGAGCAGGAAGGGCACATCTTCCTGCGTGGCCGGCCGGCGCGCCAGCACGACCGGTGGCGTAGCGCTCATGCGGCGATGGCGGTGGGCTTCAACGCGGCCTCGAGGTGCCGCACGTAATGCGCGAGGTCTGGCGTCTTCGCGTCGGCGCACTTGGCCGTGTCGTCCCAGCGCCGCAGCCGCACCGCATCCTTCGCGTAGGGCAGCGCCTCGAAGGCACTGGCCTGCGCCGAATCAAACACGCCGCCCTGCAGCTGCAGGCTGCGCCGCGAATCGGGCGACAGCGCCTCGAGGTAGCCGGGCTCTCGCGCGCACAGGAAGCGCTTGGCATCGACGTGCAGCCGGATCGGTTCCAGCGTGGCCGCACCGAACAGCGCGCGCAGGAACGGCAGGCAGCGGTACTGATGCAGGTCGTCGAGCCCCTGCTGCGTCGGCGTGCCGCCGAAGTCGTGCAGCAGGTGGCCCAGGTCGTGCAGCAGCGAGGCGGCGATCAGCGCGCTGTCCGCCCCCTCCTGCTCGGCCAGGTGCGCGGATTGCAGCGCATGCTCGAGCTGGGTGACGGGCTCGCCGTCGTACTGGGCATGGCCCTTGGTTTCGAACAGGCCGACGATGTCGGGAAGGCTCAGGCTCATGGTTACCAGGGCAGCGAGTAGGTCTTGGTGTTGGTGAAGCTCTTCATCGCCTCGAGCACGCCTTCCTTGTAGCCCAGGCCGGAGTCCTTGATGCCGCCGAAGGGCGTGAGTTCGAGCCGGTAGCCCGGCACCTCGCGCACGTTGACGCTGCCGACGTTGAGCTCGCGGATGAAGCGCGTGATGTGGTCGAGCCGGTTGGTGCAGATCGACGACGACAGGCCGTAGGCCGTGCCGTTCGAGATGCGGATCGCCTCGTCGATGGTCTTGAAGCGGATCACCGGCGACACGGGACCGAAGGTCTCGTGCTTGGCCACCGTCATCCCGGGGTCGACGCGGTCGAGCACCGTCGGCGAATACAGCGCGCCGCGGCGCTCGTTGCCGTACAGCAGCTTCGCGCCGGCCGCGATGGCCTCGTCGACCACGCCCTCGAACTGCTTCGCGGCCGCCTCGTCGATCACCGTGCCCATGTCGGTGTCGGGATCCATCGGGTCGCCGTACTTCAATGCGCGGGTCTTGGCCACGAGCAGCTCGACGAACTGGTCGGCCACCGATTCGTGCACCAGCATGCGCTTGATCGCGGTGCATCGCTGGCCCGAGTTCTTGTACGAGCCGCTCGCCGCGAGCGTGGCCGCTTCCTCGATGTCGGCATCGTCCATCACGATGATCGGGTCGTTGCCGCCGAGCTCGAGGATCTGCCGCTTGTAGACCGCCTTGGCCGCGATGTACTTGCCGATCGGCACGCCGCCGGTGAAGGTGACGAGGTCGACGTCGGCATTGGTCAGCAGTTCGTCGGCGATCTCGCGCGGGTCGCCAGTGAGCACCGACAGCATCGGCGGCGGCAGGCCGGCCTCGTAGAGGATGTCGGCCAGCAGGAAGGCCGCCAGCGGCGTCTTCTCGCTGGGCTTGAGCACGATGCGGTTGTTGGTGGCGATGGCCGGCGCCACCTTGTGGATCACCTGGTTGAGCGGATGGTTGAACGGCGTGATGGCCGTGATCGCGCCCTGCAGCGGCTCGCGCAGCGTGTAGACCTTGCGGCTCTTGCCGTGGTGCGTGAGGTCGCACGAGAACACCTGGCCGTCGTCGACCAGCGCCTGGTTGGCGGCGAACAGCAGCACGTCGGAAGCGCGGCCCACCTCGTAGAGCGAGTCCTTGCGCGACAGGCCCGATTCGAGCGTGATGGTGCGCGAGATCTCGTCGAGGCGCGAGGCGATGATCTCGCCCGCGCGCATCAGGATCTTGTAGCGCTCGTAGCGCGTGAGCGTGGGCTTGTAGTCGCGCGCGATGCGCAGCGCGTTGCGCACGTCGTCGAGCGTGGCCTTGGGCACGGTGGCGATCACCTCGCCGGTGTAGGGGTAGGTGACCTCGATCGTGCGGTCGCGGTAGACGCGCTCGCCGGCGATGCGCAGGGCTTCGCGGTGGATGGTGCCTGGCTTCGGCGTGGCTTGGCTCATGGGTGCTCCGGCGGTCGGTTACTGGGCGTGGTTCAGCGCGATGTCGAGCGCATCGAAGTTGCGCAGGCGGCGGCCGGCGGCGATGCCCGCCACCGGGCGGTTGCAGATCAGCGGCACGCGCTGCTCCGACACGCCGCCGTGCGAACGCAGCGGCACCTCGAGCGCCGACAGGTCGTGGCGACTGGCCGCGGTGCCGATCACGGTGTTCTTCTCGCTCACGACCACGATGTCGCCGATGCGGTCGGCGGGCAGCTCGAATCGCTGCGCCGCTTCCTTGCGCGACAGCACCGACTCCATGCCCGGCACCTGCCGGATGCGCTCGATCCAGCCCGGCACGCTGGCCTCGTCGGGCGCGTAGACCGTGGCGAAGGAACCGAGCGCGCCGTGGTGCACCACGTAGGGATCGGTGATCGGCAGGATCACGCGCGCGGTGCCGGCGCCGTACCAGCCGTCGAGCACGTCCTGCAGGTAGATGACGTTGGGCGAGCCGTCGGCGCCGTGCTTGTCGTTCATGCCGTGGTCGGCGGTCAGCACGATGGTGGCGCCGAGCGCATCGAGCTGCGCGAGGTAGCGGTCCATCATCGCGTAGAAGGCATTGGCCTGTTCGCTACCGGGCGCGGCCTTGTGCTGCACGTAGTCGGTGGTCGACAGGTACATCAGGTCGGGGCGGCGCGACTCCATGAGCTTCACGCCGGCCGCGAACACGAACTCGGAGAGCTCGGCGCTGTAGACCGAGGGCACCGGCATGCCGACCATGCCGAGCACGTCGTCGATGCCGTTCTCCTCCATCGTCACCTGGTCCGACTTCTCGGACGAGAAGCAGATGCCCTTCATGCGGTGGCCCAGCAGCTTGCGCAGCTTGTCCTTGGCCGTGACCACCGCCACCTTGGCGCCCGCGTCGGCGAACGCGGCCAGCACGGTGCCGGCGCGCAGGTACTTGGGGTCGTTCATCATCACTTCCTGGCCCAGCTCGCGGTCGAAGAAGTAGTTGCCGCAGATGCCGTGCACCGCGGGCGGCGCGCCGGTCACGATCGACAGGTTGTTCGGGTTGGTGAAGGACGGCACGACGCAGTCGGCGAGCAGGTCGGCGCCTTGCTCGCGCATGCGGCCGATGTACGGCGCCACGCCGGCGGCGATGGCCGCGTCGAGGTAGGCCGGCTCGCAGCCGTCCACGCACACGACCACGATCGGGCGCGCCATCCAGCGATAGCTCCTGGCATTGACTTCGAGGGTCTCCGGTGTCATTTCAGACTTCCTTTGGTGGGTTGTTCGTGGTGGCCGCCGCCTCTGCATCGGCGCGGCCGAAGGCCTTGTGCATGCGGGCACGGCTGCCCGCGACGTGCTGGCGCAGCGCGCGGCCCGCGACATCGGGGTCGCCGCTGGCGATGGCCTCGACGATGTCGCGGTGCTCGTCGGCCGAGACCCGCAGGCCGCCGCCGCTGTCGAGCGCGCGCATGCGGAACAGGTGCAGTTCCTTCACGAGGCGCTTGTAGGTCTCGGTCAGCTTCTTGCTGCCCGCGGTGTCGAGCAGGATTTCGTGGAACTGCAGGTTGAGCTGCGCGTACTGCTCCACGTCCTGCGCCTGGGCCGCCGAACGCATGGCGTCGAGCATGGCGCGCAGCCGCTCGACGGCATCGGGCTTGATCGCCAGCGCCACGCGGCGGCCGATGATTTCCTCCAGCGCCTCGCGCAGCTCGTAGATCTCGTCGGCCTCCTCGAACGCGATCTCGCGCACGAAGACGCCGCGGTTCTTCTCGTTGCGCACCAGGCCCGCTTCCTCCAGCGCACGCAGCGCCTCGCGGATCGGGCCGCGGCTGGTGTTGAAGCGCTGCGAGAGCTCGCTCTCGTTGATGCGGCTGCCCACCGGGAGCTCGCCCGTCATGATCAATCGCTCGATCTCCTCCTGCATCAGCATCGGCAGCGAGCTGGACTGGAGGAATGCGAGGGCGGAGGAGGGATTGCTGGTGACCATGGAACGCATTCTCCAGCCGCGGATTGAAAACTGTCAACAATTTTTTATTGACAGTCTTCAGTCTGCAATCTACATTGCCTTCACCGGATCCCGGCCGCCAGGCCCCGGACGCCCGCCACTCACCCTTCCGTGACAGCAAGCCCTCTCAGGAGAAACAGATGACGATGAAACCAAGCTCGCGCCGTCTCGCGGCCGTCCTGTGCGCCGCGGCGCTCGGCCTCGTGGCCAGCGGCGCCGCCTGGGCGCAGAAGACCTCGCTCCTGGTCTACACCGCGCTCGAGACCGATGCCATGAAGCTCTACAAGGACGCCTTCGAGAAGGCCGATCCCGACATCGAGGTGAAGTGGGTGCGCGACTCCACCGGCATCGTCACCGCCAAGCTGCTGGCAGAGAAAGCCAATCCGCAGGCCGACGTGGTGGCCGGCCTGGCCGCCAGCAGCCTCGCGCTGCTGCAGCAGGAAGGCATGCTGCTGCCCTACGAGCCCAAGGGCTTCAAGGAACTGAACCCCGCCTATTCGGATGCCGCGCGCCCGCCGGCCTGGGTCGGCATGGACGTCTGGGCCGCCACCATCTGCTTCAACCGGGTCGAGGCGCAGAAGCTGGGCCTGCCCAAGCCCGAGAGCTGGAAGGACCTGGCCAAGCCGGTCTACAAGGGCGCCATCTCGATGCCGCACCCGGCCTCCAGCGGCACCGGCTACCTCGACGTGTCTTCGTGGCTGCAACTGTGGGGCGATGCCGAGGGCTGGAAGTACATGGACGCGCTGCACCAGAACATCGCGCAGTACGTGCACTCGGGCTCCAAGCCCTGCAAGCAGGCCGGCGCGGGCGAGTTCCCGATCGGCATCTCGTTCGAGTTCCGCGCCCACCAGGTCAAGAAGTCGGGCGCGCCGGTCGACCTGATCTTCCCGAAGGAAGGCCTGGGCTGGGACATCGAGGCCACCAGCCTCATGAAGACCAGCACCAAGCTCGAGCAGGCCAAGCGCTTCGCCGACTGGATGGCGAGCAAGGAGGCCAACCAGATCAGCGCGCGCTGGTGGGCCGTGGTGGCCTACCCCGGCGTGGTCTCGAAGCTCGAGGGCATTCCCGACAACTACGAGAAGCTGCTCGCGAAGAACGACCTGAACTGGGCCGCCAAGAACCGCGAACGCATCCTGGCCGAGTGGAGCAAGCGCTACGAAGGCAAGGCCGAAGCTAAATAGGCTCGCCCCCAGGCTGCGCGCACTTCGTGTCGCTTCGCCAACCCCCTACCGGGGGCGACACCGGCGGCCCGGCGAAGCCGGTTCCGCGGTGTCCCGCGAACGAGTCCGATCCGGCCGCTGTCCTTCCCTGTCCTTCTTCAACCCGCGGACGCGCGTCCGCCAACGACGAGTGCGAACAATGGATATGACCGACACCCCGTTCATGGCCGGCCGGCGGCCCGCGAGCGGCGCCGCGGCGCTCGAGGTCATCGGGGTCCGCAAGGACTTCGAGACCTTCAGCGCGCTGCGCGACGTGCACCTGCGCGTCAACCCCGGCGAGATGCTGTGCTTCCTCGGCCCCTCGGGCTGCGGCAAGACCACGCTGCTGCGCATCATCGCGGGACTGGAAACCCAGACCTCCGGCCAGATCCTGCAGAACGGCAAGGACGTCTCGTGGCTGCCGCCCGACCGGCGCGACTACGGCATCGTGTTCCAGTCCTACGCCCTGTTCCCGAACCTCACGATCGCCGAGAACATAGGCTATGGCCTGGTCAACGGCCGCGCCCGGCGCGCTGAGGTCAAGGCGCGCGTCGACGAGTTGCTGACCCTGGTCGGCCTGCCGACCTCGGGCGCCAAGTACCCGAGCCAGCTCTCGGGCGGCCAGCAGCAGCGCGTGGCGCTGGCGCGCGCGCTCGCCACCCGGCCCGGCCTGCTGCTGCTCGACGAGCCGCTGTCGGCGCTCGACGCGCTCGAGCGCATCCGCCTGCGCGGCGAGATCCGCCGGCTGCAGAAGCAGGTCGGCATCACCACCATCATGGTCACGCACGACCAGGAAGAGGCGCTGTCGATGGCCGACCGCATCGTGGTCATGAACCATGGCGTGATCGAGCAGGTCGGCACGCCGATGGAGGTCTACGAGCAGCCGGCCACGCCCTTCGTGGCGGACTTCGTCGGCAAGGTCAACGTGCTGCGCTCGGTGGCGCTGGGCAACCACCGCTTCCAGGTCGGCGACATGGAGCTGCAGTGCGATGCCTGCGACGGCGCCTTCGAGCCCGGCGAGGCGGTCAACCTCTACCTGCGGCCCGAGGACCGCGCGGTCGAGCACCTGCGCGAGGACACGGCCAACCGGCTGCAGGCCATGGTCACCAAGGTCGAGTTCCTCGGCGGCCTGTGCATCGCCGAGGTGACGGCCGACGCGCTGCACGGCCAGACCCTCGGCCTGCACTTCTCGCTCAACCAGCTGCACGACCTCGGCATCCGCGAGGGCCACACGGTCGACATCGCGCTGCGCGCCAACCGCATCCGCGCCTTCTCCGCCGCGCGCGCCACACAGCCATGAACACGCTGGCCCATCCCCTCGCCGCCAAGCCGGCCATCACGACGCGGCCCGCCCTGCGCTGGAGCCGCGACGAGACCATCGCGCGCGCCGTGCTGTGCGTCGTGATGGCGATGCTGTTCGTGTTCCTGGTCGCGCCGCTGCTCACCATCCTCGCGCACGCGGTGCAGGACAAGGACGGCCGCTTCGTCGGCCTGGCCCACTTCATCACCTACTTCCAGACGCCGAGCCTGCTGCGCGCCGCCTGGAACTCGGTCTGGGTCGCGGCCGCGGTGGTAGCGATCTCTGTGCCCACGGCCTTCGTGTTCGCCTACGCGCTCACGCGCAGCCGCATGCCGGCGCCGCTCAAGGCCGTGTTCCGGCTCATCGCGCTGATCCCGCTGCTCGCGCCCTCGCTGCTGTCGGCGATCTCCTTCGTGCAGTGGTTCGGCAACCAGGGCGCGCTCAAGTTCCTGCTCGGCGGCACCTCGATCTACGGCGCGCCCGGCATCATCCTGGCCGAGGTCTACAACACCTTCCCGCATGCGCTGATGATCCTGGTCACCGCGCTGTCGCTGGCCGACGGGCGGCTCTACGAGGCCGCCACCGCGCTGCGCACGCGGCCGCTGCGGCAGTTCATGACCATCACCCTGCCCTCGTGCAAGTACGGCCTGATCAGCGCGGCCACGGTGGTCTTCACCTACGTGGTCAGCGACTTCGGCGCGCCCAAGGTGATCGGCGGCAACTTCAACGTGCTGTCGGTCGACGTCTTCAAGCAGGTGGTCGGACAGCACAACTTCTCGATCGGCGCGGTGGTCGGCATGCTGCTCCTGCTGCCGTCGATCGTCTCCTTCGTCATCGACTACGTGGTGCGGCGCAAGCTCAAGGCGCAGCTCACGGCGCGCTCGGTGCCCTACAGCCCGAAGCGCCGGCGCGTGGCCGACACGCTGCTCACGCTGTTCTGCACCGTGGTCTGCGCCTTCCTGCTGGCCACCATCGGCATGGCGGTCTACACCTCGCTGATCGCGCTGTGGCCCTACGACCAGTCGTTCACGCTCAAGCACTACCACTTCGTGCTGGTCGAGAGCGACATGGCCGCGGCCTACGGCAACAGCCTGCTGGTGGCCATGGCCACCGCGGTGGCCGGCTCGCTGATCGTGTTCACGGGCGCCTACCTGATCGAGAAGACGCGCGGCCTCGGCCTGATGCGCAAGGGCATGCACCTGATGGCGGTGCTGTCGATGGCGGTCCCGGGCCTGGTGCTGGGCCTGGGCTACGTGATGTTCTTCAACCATCCGGCCAATCCGCTGAACTTCCTCTACCAGACGATGGCGATCCTGATCGTGTCGATGGTGGTGCACTACTACACCTCGAGCCACCTCACGGCCGTCACCGCGCTCAAGCAGATCGACAACGAGTTCGAGGCCGTCTCGGCCTCGCTCAAGGTGCCGTTCTTCAAGACCTTCCTGCGCGTCACGGTGCCGGTGTGCCTGCCGGCCATCCTCGACATCGGGCGCTACTTCTTCGTGGTGTCGATGGCCAGCCTGTCGTGCGCCATCTTCCTCTACACGCCCGAGACCATCCTCGCGTCGGTCGCGATCATGCACATGGACGACGCCGGCGACATCGGCCCGGCCGCCGCGCTGGCCAGCCTGATCGTGGTCACCTCGACGCTGGTGTGCATCGCCTATGCGCTGCTCACGCGCGTGCTGCTCGCGCGCACGCAGGCCTGGCGCAACCTGGGCCGCGGCTGAAGAGCCCTTCCTCATTTCCCTTCCCTGCCTGGAGACACCATGAGTCAAGCCCCGCATCCGATCCTGCTCACCCCCGGCCCCCTGACCACGTCCGAGCGCACGCGCCAGGCGATGCTGCGCGACTGGGGTTCATGGGACGGCGACTTCAACCAGATCACCGCGCGCATCCGCCGCCAGGTGCTGGAGATCGTGCACGGCACGGGCACGCACGAATGCGTGCCGCTGCAGGGCAGCGGCACCTTCTCGGTCGAGGCCGCCATCGGCACCGTGGTGCCGCGCGACGGCCACGTGCTGGTGCCGAGCAACGGCGCCTACTGCCAGCGCCTCGCGAAGATCTGCAAGGTGCTGGGCCGCAAGCTGACCACCATCGACTACACCGAGGAGAAGCAGATCTCGCCCGCCGACGTGGACCGCGCGCTCGCGGCCGATCCCGGCATCACCCACGTCGCGGTGGTGCACTGCGAGACCGGCGCCGGCGTGCTCAACCCGCTGCACGAGATCGCGCTGGTCGTTGCAAAACACGGGCGCGGCCTGATCGTCGATGCCATGAGCTCCTTCGGCGCGCTCGAGATCGACGCGCGCAAGACCCCGTTCGACGCCGTGGTCGCGGCCTCGGGCAAGTGCCTCGAGGGCGTGCCGGGCATGGGCTTCGTGATCGTCAAGCGCAGCACGCTCGAGCAATGCGAAGGCCACAGCCCCTCGCTGAGCCTGGACCTGTACGACCAGTGGGTCTACATGGAGAAGACCACGCAATGGCGCTTCACGCCGCCCACCCACGTGGTGGCCGCGCTCGACACCGCGATCGCGCAGTACGTGGAGGAAGGCGGCCTGGCCGCGCGCGGCGGCCGCTATCGCGCGCAACTGCAAGGCGCTGGTGGGCGGGCTGGCCGCGCTGGGCCTGCGCGCCTTCCTCGACCCCGCCATCCAGGCGCCGATCATCGTCACCTTCCATGCGCCCGACGATCCGCGCTACGACTTCAAGACCTTCTACAACGAGGTCAAGCGGCGCGGCTACATCCTCTACCCCGGCAAGCTGACGCAGGTGGAGACCTTCCGCGTGGGCTGCATGGGGCACTTCGGCGACGCGGGCATTCCGGGCGCGGTCGCCGCCATCGCCGAGACGCTCGAGGCCATGGGCATCCGCCAGCCATCGGCGGCCGTCGCGGCCTGAGCGGGGAGTTCATCGGACCGGCGCATTGCAGCGTCGGTCCTACAACGCGGGGCACGGCACGCTTCCCATAATCGGGCGCATGACGGTGCTGCGCAGCGACATCCCCGCCCGCCTCGACCGCCTGCCCTGGTCGCGCTGGCACTGGCGCGTGGTGATCGCCCTCGGCGTGGCCTGGGTGCTCGACGGCCTCGAGGTCACCCTGGTCGGCTCGATCGGCGCCGTGCTCGAGCGGCCCGACACGCTCGGGCTCACGGCCGGCGAGATCGGCCTCTCGGGTTCGATCTACGTGGCCGGCGCCGTGCTCGGCGCGCTGCTGTTCGGCCGGCTCACCGACCGGCTCGGGCGCAAGAAGCTGTTCCTGGTCACGCTGGTGGTCTACACGCTGGGCACGCTGGCCACGGCCTTCTCTCCCGACTTCGCTTTCTTCGCCCTGTGCCGCTTCGTCACCGGGCTGGGCATCGGCGGCGAGTACGCGGCCATCAACTCGGCCATCGACGAACTGATCCCCGCGCGCGTGCGCGGCCGCGTCAACCTCGCGATCAACGGCAGCTTCTGGATCGGTGCCGCGCTCGGCGCCGGGCTGAGCCTGGTGCTGCTCGACACGCGCGTGATCGGCCCGGTGTGGGGCTGGCGCGTAGGCTTCGGCCTGGGCGCGGTGCTCGCCGTGGCGATCCTGCTGGTGCGGCGCCATGTGCCCGAGAGCCCGCGCTGGCTGATCGCGCATGGCCGCGCCGACGAGGCCAACCGCATCGTCGACGAGATCGAGGCCGAGGTCTCGGCGCAGCACGGCCCGCTGCCCGCGCCGCGCAGCTACGTCGACTACACGGCCGCGCGCCGCGAGAGCCCGCCGATGCGGCAGGTGGCGCGCGTGCTGCTGCAGCACTACCGGCAGCGCAGCGTGGTCGCGCTCGCCTTGATGATCGCGCAGGCCTTCTTCTACAACGCGATCTTCTTCACCTATGCGCTGGTGCTGACGCGCTTCTACGCCGTGCCCGAAGCGAGCGTGGCGCTCTACATCTTCCCGTTCGCGCTCGGCAACGTGCTGGGGCCGCTACTGCTGGGCCCGCTGTTCGACAGCGTGGGCCGGCGCCGCATGATCGCGCTGACCTATGTGCTCGCGGGCGTGGGCCTGGCCTTCACCGGCTGGGCCTTCATGCAGGGCTGGCTCGATGCGCGCAGCCAGGCGCTGTGCTGGTCGGCCGTGTTCTTCCTGGCCTCGGCCGCCGCGAGCTCGGCCTATCTCACCGTCAGCGAGGTGTTCCCGCTCGAGATGCGCGCCATGGCGATCGCGATCTTCTATGCCATCGGCATGGGCGCGGGCGGCTTCGCGGCGCCGGTGCTGTTCGGCCTCTTGATCGAGACCGGCAGCCGCGGCGCGGTGATGGTGGGCTACTGCTTCGCCGCGGTGCTGGTGGTGGTGGCCGGGCTGCTGGCCTTGCGCTACGCGGCCGACGCCGAACGCAAGCCGCTCGAGGAGGCGGCGCCGCCGCTGGCCTCCGGGCACGGCGGCGAACGCTGAGGCGCGCGAACAACATCGCCACACGGTTGCACTAGGAAGGTGCCACGCAGGGGCACGTGAATTGCTTGCACCCCACGGTCCGCAGCGCGAGACGCAGGACTCTCACAAACGTCGACACCCGTCTTCGATTCATTGGCTATCGCGATGCCGACATCGCCAGAGGCGAGTTGCGGCCCCGCCGCCCATCGCCTCGATCCTTAAGAAATCTTGGGAGAAAGCAAATGAAAAGAAGGCGTTCCATGCGCATGGCGGCAGCCTGCGCGATCGTTCTCGCGCTCGCGCTCGCGAGCGGATGCGGTGGTGGCGACGATGGCGGCAGCATGCTGTCGCTCACGGCCCCACCCACGGCACCCACCGCGACCGCCGACCCCGTGCCGACGATTCCCGTGACCACCCCGCCCGATCCGCAGGACCCGACGGCGATCACGCGCTTCACGGCGACGGTGCCGTTCGGCGAGAAGGGCGACTACCAGTCCTCGGCGCAGGTGGTCTACGGCTTCGGCACCACGGCGGTGGCCGATGCGCAATACAAGGACGTGATCTACACGGTGCCGCTGCAGGGCACGGTGCGCTATCCGGCCGGGCCCGCCGGCACGCCGGGCAGTTCCAAGGTCCAGCCCTCGGCCAGCGGCGGCCATCCGGTGGTGGTGTTCCTGCATGGCATGCACGACTCCTCCGATCTCAACAACGCCAAGGGCTACGACTACCTGCAGAAGGACCTGGCCGAGCACGGCTATGTCGCCTTCTCCATCGACGCCGGAAAGATCAACGGGCTCAGCAGCTGGAACGCCTCGGACGCCGGCGCGTTCGCGCGCGGCCAGTTGCTCATGACCACGCTCGACCTGCTGCGCGCCGGCAATGCAACCGGCCTCTTCAACGGTGTCGCGATGCCCGAGCTCAAGGGCAAGCTGGACCTCGAGCGCGTGGGCATCGTCGGCCACTCGCGCGGCGCGGAAGCGGTCGCCTACGCGGTGGAACTGAACAAGCAGCGCATCGGCATCAGCTACCAGGACGTCGAGACGGCACGCCGCAGCCGCGAGCTCGTCGCGCTGGCCAAGTCCGAGAAGGAGAAAGCCGAGAAGCGGGTCGATGAAGCCACCGCCGCCGCCACCGACGTCACCGTGAAGCTGTTCATGGCCCAGGCGGCGCTGCTGGCCGCGCGAATCCAGTCGCCGCCCGCATCGCCCGAGCGCATCGACGCCCTGACGCAGGCCCTGCAGCAGTTGCAGCAGCAGGCGGCGCAGGCGCAGGCCGACTCGCCGCCGAGCAGGCCGCGCTCGAGGAAGTCGACGCGAAGTTCCGTGACGTGAACACGTTCTCCTACGCGATCAACGCGGACAGCGAGAAGTGGCTCGCGCAGATGACCTCGCCCGAGGCCCTGCTGCAGTCGGGCGTCGTCCTGCCTTCGTCCACCGAGCCGCCGCACCGGGTCCGCGCCGTGTTCTCGCTGGCGCCGATCAATGCCAGGCAGTTGTCGCGCGTGACCCATGTGCCGTTCGCCACCCTGCTGCCCACCTGCGACGGCGATGTCTACACGCTCAACGGCGCGCAGATCTTCGACGACAGCCGCAACACGGCGAACGACGAGAGCGCGCCCAAGTACCAGGTGGTCGTCAGGGGCGCCAACCACAACTTCTACAACGACCATTGGTCCGAGGACGACGATGCCGAGAAATACGCCCCGCTCTATTGCCAGTCGGGGAAGATCGACACGCTGCGCCTGAGCCCCGACGACCAGCGCCGCAACGGCGCGTTCCTGATGGCCTCGTTCCTGCGCTACTTCGTCGGCGACGAGTTCCAGTTCGCGCCCTACTGGAAAGGCCAGGCCCCGATTCCACCGGCCGGCTGCCCGGCCGGCGAAAGCCGTTGCGACGAACGCGTCGTGCTGACGGTCCACCAGCCCGCCGCCCAGCGCAAGCTGCTGCAGGACTTCCGCAACGTGGATGCCAGCGCGAAGAACGCGAGCGGGCTGTCGACCGCGTACGAGCGCTTCAAGACGACCGTTCAATGCCGCTTCCTGGCCATCGTCGCCGCGCCGAACGCTCGCGAGGCGTCCTGCACCGATCCCGTGAGCCAGCTTCCGGTCGAAGCCCTGTTCAATGAGGGCGAGCGCTACAGCCCCTCCTCGTACGACAGGAAGAACCTGCTGATCTGGTCGATCGCCGACCAGGCCCAGCTACAGTGGGACACGGCCGGCCCCCTGATCACGATCCCCACCGGCGACCTTTCAACCCAGGGCTTCGACACGCTGAGCGTGCGCGTCGCCGTGCTGGCGCCGATCGGCCAGGAAGTCGAGATCGCGCTGACCGACACGCAGGGCCGCAAGGCGGCGCTCAAGGGCAGCGATTTCAGCGATGCGCTCTATGGCATCGCGCGCAAGCCCGATGGCGCGATCCCGCTGGTCGACGCGCCCGATGACGCGATCTATGCCGACACCGGCACCACGCGGCCGCTGCTGAACATGGTGGCGGTTCCGCTCAAGGCCTTCGCGCTGCATGGCGTGGACCTCGCGCACATCCGGCAGGTGACGCTGCGCTTCCCGAAGGCCGCGGGCAGCGTGGCCGTCACCGACGTGCAGCTGCAGCGGATGAACTGAACGCCGCGCCGGCTACAGCGCGCAGGTCCTGAAACCCAGGAAGCCGTCGTCGCGCTGCGGCAGCGCGAAGCCGCGCCGCCGCATCGAGCGCAGCCGGGCGCGCGTCGCGAACGAGGCCCCGCGCAGCACCGCGCGCGCGGCCGAAGCCCGCGGCGGGATCGAACTCGCCGCCGCCGCTCCACGGATCGGCGCGATAGCCGGGCCAGGGCTGCAGCGTGCCCGCGGTCCATTCGTGCACGTCGCCCCAGCGGAAGCCGCGCCGCGCCGCGGTGTGGGCCGCGATCTCCCACTCGACCTCGGTCGCGATGCGGCGGCCCGCCCAGCGCGCCCAGGCATCGGCCTCCCACCAGCTCAGGTGCACCGCGCTGTGGTGGCCGGCGGCGCGCACGGTGGCGCCGAAGCGCTGCTGCAGCACCGAGCCGCCGGTGGCGCTGCGCGCCGCGCCGATCTGCTCCACATGACGCGGGCCGCGCCGGCCCTCGGCCTGCGCGGCCAGCCAGCGCCAGCCCTCGCCATGCCACAGTTCCTCGCGGTCGTAGCCGCCGTCGTCGACGAATTCGGTGAACTGGTTCCAGGTGACCGGCTGGGCATCGATCTCGAACTCGGGCACGTCGACGCGGTGCGCGCCGCGCTCCTGCGCGAAGGCGAAGCCGGCCTCGTCGCGGCCCAGCGTCCAGCGCGTGGCCGGCAGCGCCAGCGGCTCGCGCACCACGCTCACGGGCGCCTGCTCGATGCCCAGCGGCAGCCCGAGGGTCTGCGCCATCACCACGAACTGCTCGCCGCGCAGGTCCTCGTGGAACAGCGCGAGGCGGTAGAAGTACAGGCCGGCGTCGGTCTCGGCCGCATGCTCGAGCAGCTCGAGCGTGCTCTCGAGCGTCTCGAGCAGGTAGGCCTTGGTCTGGCCCAGGTCCGGCAGCTCGGGCGACCAGCGGCGCTCGGGGCCGATCTGGACCGGGTTCCACCAGTCGTCGGCGCCGGGGTCGATGGCCGCGAGCCGGGTCGGCCGCACCGGGCAGTCGGCGCCGAAGGCACGCTGCGTGTTGCGCCCGATCCACCATTCGGCGAACCAGCCGATGTGGCCGGCCAGCCAGACCGGCGGCTGCATGCCCTCCTCGCGCTGCAGCTCGGGCGGCACCGGCAGCGCGGCCGAGCCCAGCGCCTGCTCGTAGAGCGACAGCAGGTGCAGCGTGTGGTTGCGTGCGTCGATCAGGGCCAGCGACAGCAGCTCGCGGCCGGCGCGGTGCATGTCGGGCGAATCGATCGAATGCGGTAGGCCCAGGGCGCCTGAGGGAGTCGAGGGCAGCGGGCTGGAAGACATCGGTCCATTATCAGCACCCATCCCCGGGCATCGCGGGTGCCGACTCCCGGGTAAACCCGGGCGTTGCGGCCCCGGCGGACGGGGCAATACAAAGGTACACCGCGTTACCATTGCGGGCTTTGCGCAGGCCCCACCAGGGCCTGTCGCCTTCACCCTGGGCTTTGTGGGAGACACCCCTTGTCTGCATTCCTCAAATTCGCGGCCGGCATGGACTGGGTCAGCGAAAAGTTCGGCAAGTTCGCCGGCTACACCGTGCTGGCCGCCTCGCTCATCTCCGCCGCCAACGCACTCGTGCGCTACGGCTTCGACTTCAGCAACAACGCCTTCCTCGAGATCCAGTGGTACCTGTTCGCGGCCACCGTGATGCTCGGCGCGCCCGTGGTGCTGCGCTTCAACGAGCATGTGCGCGTGGACATCATCTACGGCAAGCTCAAGGGCAACGGCCCGGTCTACGTCGACCTGTTCGGCCTGATCTTCTTCCTGCTGCCGGTGATGGGCATGTTCACCTACCTCACCTGGCCCTACTTCTGGAACACCTGGGTCACGGGCGAGATGTCCGGCAACATCGGCGGGCTGGTCCGCTGGCCCGCCGCGCTGCTGATGCCGGTGGGTTTCGCCGCCATGTTCCTGCAGGGCGTGGCGGAAATCGTCAAGCGCATTGCCTACCTGCGTGGGCTCATCGAGATGAACACGCACTACGAGAAGCCGGTGCAGTGAGCGCGCAGCGCCCTCGCCCCGTCACCGTCTCCCTTCTCTGTGTCCCAACGGCAGGATAAGTAGAAATGCACATGGAAAACTTCGCCCCGATCATGTTCGCGGGGCTCGTGGTGATCATGCTGATCGGGTTCCCGGTCGCGTTCTCGCTCTCGGCGCTCGGCCTGATCTGCGGCTTCTTCGCGATCGAGATGGGCTGGTTCCCGGCCGGCTTCATGGCCAACCTCCCGCTCAACGTCTTCGGCATCCTGTCGAACGAGACGCTGCTCGCCATCCCCTTCTTCACCCTCATGGGAGCGGTACTGGAGAAATGCGGGCTGGCCGAGGACATGCTCGACTCCATGGGCCAGCTGTTCGGCCCAGTGCGCGGCGGCCTCGGCTACTCGGTGATCATCGTGGGCTTCATCCTCGGCGCCATCACCGGCACGGTGGCGGGCCAGGTGATCGCGATGGCGATGATCTCGCTGCCGGTGATGATGCGCTACGGCTACAACATGCGCTACTCGACCGGCGTGCTCGCCGCCTCGGGCACCATCACGCAGCTGGTGCCGCCCTCGCTGGTGCTGATCGTCATGGCCGACCAGCTCGGCACCGACGTCGGCCAGATGTAGAAGGGCGCCTGGGTCCGTCGATCCTGCAGGTGATCATCTTCGCGATCTACACCTTCCTGATCGGGCGCATCTACCCGAGCTACGTGCCGGGCCTGCCGGCCAGCGCGCGCACGCTCAACGGCTGGGCGCTGTGGGGCAAATGCCTGCGCGGCATCATTCCCTCGGCGATCCTGATCTTCGCGGTGCTCGGCTCGATGGGCGGCCTGCCGTTCATGGACAAGGCCATCGCCACGCCGACCGAAGCCGGCGCCATGGGCGCGGTCGGCGCGCTGATCCTCGCGCTGATCCACCGCCGCCTGAACTGGGAGCTGCTCAAGGGCGCGATGGAAGGCACGATGCGCCTGACGGCCATGGTGGTGTTCATCCTGATCGGCTCGCGCGTGTTCTCGCTGGTGTTCCAGGGCGTGGACGGCGCCAAGTGGATCGAGCACATGCTCTCGGGCCTGCCGGGCGGCCAGGTCGGCTTCCTGATCGCGGTCAACATCTTCGTCTTCTTCCTCGCGTTCTTCCTCGACTTCTTCGAGATCGCGTTCATCATCCTGCCGCTTCTGGGCCCCGTGGCCCACAAGCTCGGCATCGACATGGTGTGGTTCGGCGTGCTGCTGTGCGTGAACATGCAGACCTCGTTCATGCACCCGCCGTTCGGCTTCGCGCTGTTCTACCTGCGAGGGATCGCCGACACCCTGTTCAAGAATGGGGCGCTGCCCAAGAAGGTGGAGTCGCGCGACATCTACCTGGGCGCCGTGCCCTGGGTCATCATGCAGCTGCTGCTGGTGGCCATCGTGATCTTCTTCCCGCAGACGGTGACCGTGTTCCTCGACAAGGAGAAGGTGGTCGACATCGACAAGGTGATCCTCGAGATGCCTGTGGACGAGCAGTCGAACGCGCCCGACGCCAACGGCGTGAACATGGAAGACCCGTTCGGCAACGAGAAGAAGGACGAGCCGGCCCCGGCGGCCGAGCCCGCGCCGGCGCCCGCCGACGGCGCCGAGCAGTGACGCAGGCCGGCGCCGACGCAGGCGCTGCGCTCGAGAGCGCCGCCTTCCCGCCGCTGCTGCGCACGCTCGCGGTCGTGATCGTCGTCGACCTCTTCGCCATCGCGCTCTGGAGCCTGCCCTCGCTGCGCGAGACCAGCTGGTCGGCCTCGAGCCTCGTGGTCTTCGGCCTCGCGGGCCTGTGCGTGGTGTGGGTTGGCTACTGGATCGTCTACAGCCGCACCCGGCTCGAGGGCGACGAGCTGGTCCAGACCTGGCTGTGGACCAAGCGCGTGCGCGCGCAGGACGCCTCGCAGCTCAAGCTGGTCCACATCCGCATGCTCGAGCGCGTCGTCGCGCCGCGCCTGCTGGTGCGCCGTCGCAATGGCGGCATCACCTGGTTCCATGCCTACGACCCGAAGGTGCTGGTCGCCTTCGGCGAGCAGGTGGCGCTGCGCGCGGTGCCGGCGCGGCAGCCCGCGGTCGACGACGCCACCTGAGTCAGCCTCGCGGCACCCGATGCGGCGAAGATAGCCGCATGCATCCCGGATCTCTTCTCCTGTCGAACGGTGCGCGTGCCCTGGCCGCGGCCCTGTGCCTCGCTGCATTCGCGACTGGTGCCGCCGCCGACTGCACGGCATCGGCCGCACCCGACTGCTACCGCGCCTTCGAGCCGCCGCAAGCCGGTGGCGCCCTGCACTACTACGCCTCGCTCGCCCCCGGCGCGGGCCCCACGCAGGCGCTCGTCGCCATGCACGGCCATCCCGCGCGATGCCGGCAAGACCTTCGACGCGGCGCTGCGCACCGTGCGCCAGGCCGGCGCGCTCGAGCGCACGCTGGTGGTCGCGCCGCTGTTCCAGGTCGCGGCCGACAAGGCCGGCAAGTGCAGCAGCGCGGGCGTGCCGGCGGCGCAGGACGGCGACCTGCTGTGGACCTGCGCCTCCTGGCTCGAAGGCGGCCGCGCGGAGAACGGCAATGGCCTGTCCTCGTTCGCGGCCATGGACGCGCTCGTGGCCGAGCTGCACCGGCGCTGGCCGAGCCTGCGCACGGTCACCATCGCGGGCTTCTCGGCCGGCGCGCAGATCGTGCAGCACTACATCGGCTTCGCGGCCGACCCACCCGCGGCCTCGCTCGCGCTGCGCTACGTGGTGGCCGACCCCGGCACCTGGCTCTACTTCGATGCGTACCGTCCGTTTCCTCCGAGCGACGCCGCCGCCTGCCCCGCGCTCGACCGCTGGAAGTACGGCACCGAGGGCCTGCCCGCGCACCTGGGCCGCGATGCCGCCCAGGCCCGCGCGCGCTATGCCGCCGCCGACATCCACTACCTGCAGGGCGAGCTCGACACCGGCGAGGGCAAGGGCACGGCCTACCGGGTGCTCGACAAGTCCTGCGCGGCCGCCGCCCAGGGCCCCTACCGGCTGCAGCGCGGCCTGGCCTACGCGCAGTACGACCGCACGCTGCTCGCGCCCGAGAAGCGCCGCGAGGTCACGGTGGTGCCGGGCTGCGCGCACGACGTGGCCTGCGTGTTCCCGTCCGAGGCCGCGCGCGCCGCGCTGCTGGGCACGCCCTCCAAATGAAAAAGCCCCGCCGTTGCCGGCGGGGCTTCTGCATGGGCGCGAAGGAGTCGACGCTTACAGCTTCTGCTGCTGCATGAAGCGGTCGAAGGTGCCTTCGGTGTAGCGGAACCAGGCGTTCTGGTCGGCCAGGAATTTGGACCAGTCGCCGTAGATCTTCTTCCACTCGGGGTTGGAGTTGTTGAGGTCCGAGTAGACCTGCTGGGCCGACTTGAAGGCGGCGTTCATCACGTCCTGCGAGAACGGGCGCAGCTTGGTGCCCGAACCCACGAGCTGCTTGAGCGCGATCGGGTCTCGGCGTCGTACTTGGCCGTCATCGTGATGTTGGCGTGCGCGGCGGCCGCCTCGACGATCGCCTTGTAGTCGGCCGACAGGCCTTCCCGACGCCTTGTTGTTGATGTAGAAGTCGAGCTCGGGGCCGCCTTCCCACCAGCCGGGGTAGTAGTAGAACGGGGCGATCTTGTTGAAGCCCAGCTTCTGGTCGTCGTACGGGCCGACCCACTCCAGGCCGTCCAGCGTGCCCTTTTCGAGCGCGGGGTACAGGTCGGCGCCGGGGATCGATTGCGGGATCACGCCGAAGGGCTCGAGCACCTTGCCCGCGAACGGGTTGGTGCGGAACTTCAGGCCCTTGAGGTCGGCGACCGACTTGATTTCCTTGCGGAACCAGCCACCCATCTGCGCGCCGGTGTTGCCGCCGGGCAGATTGATGATGTTGTACTTGGCATAGAAGGCGCGCATCAGCTTCAGGCCGTTGCCTTCGTACATCCAGGCGTTCTGCTGGCGGGTGTTCATGCCGAAGGGCACCGAGCAGCCGAGGCAGAAGGTCGGGTCCTTGCCGTAGAAGTAGTACGGCGCCGTGTGGGCCATTTCGACCGAGGCGTTCTGCACGCCGTCGACCACGCCGAACGCGGGCATCAGCTCGCCGCCGGCATGCACCGAGATCTGGAACTTGCCGCCCGTCATGTCGCTGACGCTCTTCGCGAACACCTCGGCGGTGCCGAAGATGGTGTCCAGCGACTGGGAAAGCTCGACGCCAGGCGCCAGCGGACGGTGGCCTGCGCATGAACGGCAGGCGCGATGCCGGCAGCCAGGACGCCAGCGATGCCGGCGTTTTTGATGAGGGAACGACGATCCATGGATAGCTCTCCGAATACTTGGAAAAAACAACGCACGGCTTGTGACCGCTGGGGACTCTTGTAGAAGCCCGGGCGATTGTAAAACGCGCTTACAGCGACCGGCCGGGGTTTACCCTGCGCTGCAGCAATGTGGGCGATGCCGACCACGCTGGCGGAGAAGCCGCCCGAAGCGCCGGAAAGGCTGTTGCGGACGCCTCCGGGGCCCGGATTCCGACGAGGCATAAAATGTTAATCCGCCTTACACACACCTCCGATACGGCATCCGACATGAGACTCTCCCATTCCTTCAAGCCCGCGCTGCTCGCCTTCGCCGCAGCCACCGCCTTCGGCGCGCAAGCCGCCGACATCAAGATCGGCGTCGCCGCCGCGCTGTCCGGCGGTGCCGCCCAGTACGGCGCCGCGATCCGCAACGGCTTCCAGCTCGCGGCCGACGAGATCAATGCCGCCGGCGGCATCAACGGCGACAAGATCGTCCTCGCCATCGAGGACGAGCAGGGCAAGAAGGAAGACGCCATCAACGTCTTCAAGAAACTGATCTTCCAGGACAAGGTCCTGATGACCTTCGGCCCCACGCTGTCGAACTCGGCCCAGGCCGCCGACCCGATCGCCCAGGCCGCCAAGACCGTGGCCTTCGGCACCTCGAACACCGCCGACGGCATCACCTCGATCGGCGACTACGTGTTCCGCAACTCGGTGACCGAGGCCGACGTGCTGCCCGAGACCCTGCGCGTGGCGATCAAGCACGCCAACGTCAAGAAGGTCGCCGTGCTCTACGGCAACGACGACGTGTTCACCAAGAGCGGCTACGACAACTTCAAGAAGGCCCTCGAGGACCTGAAGCTGCCCGTGACCACCACCGAGACCTTCGCCAAGGGCGACGTGGACTTCAAGGCCCAGCTGACCAAGATCAAGGCCAGCAACCCCGACGCCATCGTGCTGTCGGCCCTGCTGGCCGAGGGCGCGCCGATCATGGTGCAGGCCCGCCAGCTCGGCCTGAACGTGCCGGTCATCGGCGGCAACGGCATGAACTCAACCAAGATCTTCGACCTGGCCAAGGGCAGCTCGGACAACCTCTACGTCGGCAGCCCCTGGTCGGCCAGCAACGCCACGCCCGAGAACACCAAGTTCCAGAAGGCCTACAACGACAAGTTCAAGGTCGCGCCCGACCAGTTCGCGGCCCAGGCCTACGACGGCCTGTACGTGGTGGCGCAGGCGCTCAAGGGCGTGAAGCTGTCGGGCAACCTGCCGGCCGACCGCACCGCCCTGCGCGACGCACTGCCCAACGTGAAGTGGACCGGCGCCACCGGCGCCTTCACCTTCGCGCGCGCCAAGGACAAGGCCGGCAAGCCCGCCGGCTACGACGCGCAACAGACGGCCATCGTGAGCGTGACGCGCGGCACGCAGTTCGTGATCGAGAAGTAAGCAAGGGGCGGCACCTTCGCCGCTCGAGGCGGGCCGCGCGGCCCGCCCTGCCTTTTGCACCCGGCGCAGGACGACCCACTGCGCCATTCGTTTCTTCCTGTTTTGATTCGCCGCGGCGCCCTTCGGCCGCGGCCCGACGAAAGCCCATCGTGCTCGATCAGCAGCTTGTCAACGCCCTGTCGCTGGGGTGCGTCTACGCACTCTTCGCACTGGGCTTCACACTCATCTTCGGCGTGCTCGGCGTCATCAACCTCTCGCATGGCGCGGTGTTCATGGTGGGCGCCTACGCGGCCGCCGAGTTCATGCGCCTGACGAACCTGCCCCTGTGGGCCGGCCTGCCCTTCGCGTTCGTGCTGTGCGGCGTGCTGGGCCTCTTGATCGACGTGCTGGTGCTCAAGCCGCTGCGCAAGCGCGACGCGCCCCACCTGATCCCGATGATCGCCACCATCGGCGTGGCCATCATCCTGAACAACGGCGTGCAGGGCATCTTCGGCGCGGAAAACCTGCGCTTCCCGTCCGGCACCATCCCCGACGACGCGCTGGTGCTCGCTGGCATCCACGTCACGGCGCTCGAGCTCGGCATCATCATCGCGTCCTTCGCGCTGATGGCGGTGCTGCTGCTGTCGCTGCAGCGCACGCAGTTGGGCCGCGCGCTGCGCGCCATCGCCGAATCGCCCAAGGCCGCCTACCTCGTGGGCGTGAACGTCGAGGGCCTGTTCTACCTGACCTCGTTCGTGGCCGCGGGCCTCGGTGGCGTGGCCGGCGTGCTGATCGGCCTGTACTCGAACGCGCTGTTCCCGCTGATGGGCCAGCCGATGCTCGAGAAGGGCATCGCCGTGATCATCCTCGGCGGCATGGGCGACATCCGCGGCGCGCTGCTCGGCGGCCTGTTCCTCGGCTTCGCCGAGGTGCTGTCGGTGGCCTACGTGGGCTCCACCATGCGCGACGCGGTGGCCTTCGGCCTGCTGTTCCTGGTGCTGCTGGTGCGTCCCAAGGGCCTGTTCGGCTCGCTCAAGGAGCGCAAGGTCTGACCATGGAAGCGCTCGACAACTTCTGGTCGGTCTACAGCAACCTGGTGCTCTCGCTGGGCATCAACGGCCTGCTGGCGCTCTCGATCTGGCTCACCCTGGCCTGCGGCATGCTGGCCCTGGCCAACGCGGCCTTCATGGGCATCGGCGCCTACGCGGCCTCGATCCTCACGCTCAACTACGGCGTGCCGTTCCCGGTCGCCATCGCGGCCGGCATGGCCGCGCCGGCGCTGGTGGCCTTCGCCATCGGCAAGCCCACGCTGCGCCTGTCGGGCGTGTACCTGGCGATGGCCACGCTGGCCTTCGGCGAGGTGGTGCGCATCGCCGTGCTCAACGCCGAGTCGCTCACGGGCGGCGCGCTGGGCCTCAACGGCATCCCGCAGTCGACCGAGTGGTGGCACGTGGCGCTCGCGCTGGTGCTGGTGCTGCTGGTGCTGTGGCGCATCCGCCGCTCGAAGGTGGGCCGCGCCTTCGAGGCCATCAAGGAGGACGAGACCGCCGCCGGCCTGATGGGCATCGACGTGGCGGGCCACAAGATGCTGGCCTTCGTGCTCGGCGGCGCGATCGCCGGCCTGGCCGGCACGCTCAACGCGCACCTGACCTTCTTCATCGGCCCGTCGGAGTACGGCTTCAACCGCGCGGTCGACATCCTCACGATGGCGATCCTCGGCGGCATCGGCGGCCTCACCCGCCCGGTGCTCGGCGGCACCATCCTCACGCTGCTGCCCGAGATGCTGCGCGGCCTGGGCGCCTTCCGCCTCGTGGTCAACGGCTTCATCCTGGTGTTGATCGTGCTGTTCCTGCCCAAGGGCATCTGGGACCCGGCGCGCATCCGCCAGTGGTTCGGCCGCAAGGGAGCGCCGCATCGAGCCAGACCCTGCTGACATTGAAGAACGTGTCGCGCCATTTCGGCGGGCTCAAGGTGCTGCAGGACGTGAACCTCGAGATCCCGCAGGGCGGCATCTTCGGGCTCATCGGACCGAACGGCGCCGGCAAGACCACGGTGTTCAACCTGATCACCGGCCTCTTGCCGACCACCAGCGGCAGCATCCATTTCGAAGGCAGCGACCTGGCGGGCCGCAAGCCCTTCCAGATCACGCGCGGCGGCATCGCGCGCACCTTCCAGAACATCCGCGTCTTCAAGGAGATGTCGCTGCTGGAGAACGTGATCGTGGGCATGGATTCGAAACTGCGCTACGGCCCGCTGGGCCTGCTCGCGGGCTCGGGCCTGTTCCGCGGCGAGGAGAAGCGCGCCCGCGAACGCGCGCACGAGCTGCTGGGCTGGGTGCGCCTGGACCACAAGGCGCACGACATCGCCGACAACCTCTCGTACGGCGAGCAGCGCAAGCTGGAGCTGGCGCGCGCGCTGGCCACCGAGCCCAAGCTGCTGCTGCTCGACGAGCCGGTCGCCGGCATGAACAGCACCGAGAAGAGCGAGCTGATGGTCGAGATCGAGAACATCGCGGCGCGCGGCTTCACGGTCTTCATGATCGAGCACGACATGCGCTTCGTGATGGGCCTGTGCCAGCAGATCGCGGTGCTGAACTTCGGCCGCATCATCGCGCGCGGAGGCCCCGAGCAGATCCGCAACGACCCGCAGGTGATCGAGGCCTACCTCGGCCGCGAGGACGACGAAGCCACCAACGAACCGGAGGCCGCGGCATGAGCGCACTCAGCAAGCAACCCCTGCTGCAGGTCCAGGGCCTGAAGGTCTCCTTCGGCCATGTGCAGGCCGTCAAGGGCATCGACTTCGAACTGCACGAAGGACAGATCACCACGCTGGTCGGCGCCAACGGCGCCGGCAAGTCGACCACGCTGCTGGCGCTGTCGGGCCTGGTGAAGAAGACCGCCGGGCGCGTCGTGTTCGCGGGCCAGGACATCTCCGCGCTCGCGCCGCACAGGATCGTGGCCGGCGGCGTGGTGCAGGTGGCCGAGGGCCGCGCCACGCTGACCACGCTGACGGTGCGCGAGAACCTCGAGCTCGGCGCCTACACGCGGCGCGACGGCGCGGCCGCGCGCACGGCCGACCTGGAGCGCATCTACGCCCTGTTCCCGGTGCTCAAGGACCGCGCCGACGGCCTGGCCGGCAACCTCTCGGGCGGCGAGCAGCAGATGCTGGCGATCGGCCGCGCCCTGATGGCGAAGCCGCGCGTGCTGCTGCTGGACGAGCCCTCGATGGGCCTGGCGCCGATCATCGTGCAGGACATCTTTCGCACGCTGCGCGAGATCAACCGCCAGGGGCTGACGATCTTCCTGGTGGAGCAGAACGTGCGCCAGGCGCTGAAGATCGCGGACCGGGCCTACGTGATCGAGACCGGCAGCATCGTGCTGTCGGGCAGCGGGCGCGACTTGCTCGGCGATCCGAAGGTGCAGGAAGCCTACCTGGGCAGCTGATCGTTTCGGCTGTTCCTCCCTCCCCCGCTGGGGGAGGGTCGGGGTGGGGCACGCGGCCTTCGAAAGACCGCAGCGCTTTTCGAGGCCGCTGCCCCCATCCCGGCCTTCCCCCAGAGGGGAAGGAGCAAGACACCGGACTCAGCCTTCGCGGCCGAAGCGCTGCACGATCGACTGCTCGATGCCCGGGGCGTCGAGCCCGATCGAGGCCAGCAGCTTGGCCGGGTCGCCGTGCTCGATGAAGCGGTCGGGCAGGCCCAGCTGCAGCACCGGCACCTGCACGCCCGCGGCCTGCAGCGCCTCGAGCACCGCGCTGCCCGCGCCGCCCATCAACGCGCCTTCCTCGAGCGTGACCAGCGCCTCGTGCGAGCGCGCCACCTCGAGCAGCAACTCCACGTCGAGCGGCTTGGCCCAGCGCATGTTGGCGACCGTGGCGTCGAGCGCCTCGGCGGCCGTGAGCGCCGGATACAGCAGCGTGCCGAAGGCCAGGATGGCGATGCGCTTGCCCTGGCGGCGCAGCTCGCCCTTGCCGAAGGGCAGGCCGTCGAGCGCGAGGTGCGGCTCGACGCCGGCACCCGCGCCGCGCGGATAGCGCACGGCCACCGGGTGGTCCTGCTCGTAGGCGGTGGTCAAAAGCTGCCGCGTCTCGCGCTCGTCGGCGGGACAGGCGATGCTCATGTTCGGGATGCAGCGCAGGAACGGGATGTCGTAGGCGCCCGCGTGCGTGGCGCCGTCGGCACCCACCAGGCCCGCGCGGTCGAGCGCGAACACCACCGGCAGGTTCTGGATCGCGACGTCGTGCACCAGCTGGTCGTAGCCGCGCTGCAGGAAGGTCGAATAGATCGCCACCACCGGCTTCAGGCCCTCGCAGGCCAGGCCCGCGGCGAAGGTCACGGCATGCTGCTCGGCGATGCCGACGTCGTAGTAGCGGTCGGGGAAGCGCTGCTCGAACTCGACCAGCCCCGAGCCTTCGCGCATGGCCGGCGTGATGCCGACCAGCCGGCCGTCCCTGGCCGCCGTGTCGCACAGCCACTGGCCGAAGACCTGGGTGAAGGTCTTCTTGGGCGCCGACGCGGGCTTGACCAGCCCGACCTGCGGATCGAACTTGCCGGGGCCGTGGTAGGCCACGGGGTCGGCCTCGGCCAGCTTGTAGCCCTGGCCCTTCTTGGTCACCACGTGCAGGAACTGCGGGCCCTCGAGATGCTTGAGGTTCTCGAGCGTGGGCACCAGCGAGTCGATGTCGTGGCCGTCGATCGGGCCCACGTAGTCGAAGCCGAACTGCTCGAACAGCGTGGCCGGCACCACCATGCCCTTGGCATGCTGCTCGAAGCGCTTGGCCAGTTCGAACAGCGGCGGCGCGGCGCGCAGCACGCTCTTGCCCACGTTCTTGGCGGCGGCGTAGAAGTTGCCGCTCATCAGCTGCGCGAGGTAGCGGTTGAGCGCGCCCACCGGCGGGCTGATCGACATGTCGTTGTCGTTGAGGATCACGATCAGCCGGCAGTCGCAAACGCCCGCGTTGTTGAGCGCCTCGAAGGCCATGCCGGCCGTGAGCGCGCCGTCGCCGATGATGGCCACGGTGAAGCGGTCCTCGCCCTTCTGCTTGGCGGCCATGGCCATGCCGAGCGCGGCCGAGATGCTGGTCGACGAGTGCGCGGTGCCGAAGGTGTCGTACTCGCTCTCGCTTCGCTGCGGAAAGCCCGAGATGCCGCCGAGCTGGCGCAGGGTGGGCATGCGCTCGCGCCGGCCCGTGAGGATCTTGTGCGGATAGGTCTGGTGGCCCACGTCCCACACCAGCCGGTCGTGCGGCGTGTTGAACACGTGGTGCAGCGCGACCGTGAGCTCCACCGTGCCGAGGTTCGAGCTCAGGTGCCCGCCGGTGCGCGAGACGTTGTCGAGCACGCAGGCGCGCACCTCGTCGGACAGCTGCTTGAGCTGGGCCCGGTCGTACTGGCGGATGGAGGACGGATCGTTGAGCGTGGGGAGCAGCGGAGCGGCCATGGATCGTGGTGTTCGTTCTTGTCTAGCGGTCGCGGTCTACGACCATGTGGGCCAGCGCGCGCAGCGCTGCGGTGTCCTGCAGGCCGCTCGCATCGAGCGCGACGAGCGCATCGTCGAGCAGCTGCGAAGCCTGGGCCCGGGCGCCCTCGAGCCCCAGCAGCGACACATAGGTGGGCTTGTCGGCCGCGGCATCCTTGCCGGCGGTCTTGCCGAGGGTCTGCGAATCGGCCGTGACGTCGAGGATGTCGTCGACCACCTGGAAGGCCAGGCCGATCGCCGCGCCATAGCCACGCAGCGCGGTCAGCGCCGCGGGCGAAACACCGGTGCCGCAGGCCGCGCCCATCTCGACGCTGCCCTGCAGCAGCGCGCCGGTCTTCAGCCGGTGCATCTCGCGCAGTTGCGCTTCGTTCAAGGCCACGCCCACGCTCGCGAGGTCGATCGCCTGCCCGCCGGCCATGCCCTGGCTGCCGGCGGCACGCGCCAGCATGCGGCACAGCGTGGCCTGCATCGCGGGCGGCACCTCGTCGCCATCGGGCGTGAGCAGCTCGAAGGCCAGCGCCTGCAGCGCGTCGCCCGCGAGCAGCGCGTCGGCTTCGCCGAACTTCACGTGCACCGTGGGCTTGCCGCGGCGCAGCACGTCGTTGTCCATGCACGGCAGGTCGTCGTGCACCAGCGAATAGGCGTGGATCAGTTCGGTGGCGCAGGCCGCGCGCAGCGCCGCGGCCACATTGCCGCCGACCGCCTCGCTGGCCGCGAGCACCAGCAGCGGCCGCAGCCGCTTGCCGCCGTCGAGCACCGCATAGCGCATGGCCTCGCCGAGCAGCACCGGCGAATCGACGCCGACCCAGCCCGACAGCGCCTGTTCGACGCGCTCGAGGTGCGGACGGCTCCAGAGCGCGAGGCGGGCCTGGTCCCAGGCTGGGGACGTGGTGGCCGCGGTCATTCGGCGGCCCAGGGCTTGAGGCTGCCCGCGTCGAGCACCTTGATCTGGTCCTCGACCGCCTGCAGCCGGTCGCGGCAGAAGGCCAGCAGCGCGGCGCCGCGCTGGTAGCTGCCCAGCAGCCGGTCGAGCGGCAGCTGGCCCGACTCGAGTTCCGCGACCAGTTGCTCGAGTTCCTGGAGTCCCGCTTCGTAGCTGACGGGCATCGGGCCCGTGTCGGGCGTGGGCGCCGGACTGGACGCGGGAGTGGAAGGCACCTTGGGCATGCGGGGGCAACGAGGATGAAACCGCGCATTTTAGGTCTCGGCCAGTGACGCATCGACGGCCTGCGCGACACCGGGCGACGGCGTCATGCACGGCCGTACCGGACGCCGGCCCCATCAGGGTGAAAGCCCCAGGGGCCACAAGGAAGGCCCCCCGGGTACAATCACCCTCCCCCAGCCGGTCACGCCGGCGTAACTCTCGGGCCGACACGCCTCTCCTGTCGTCGGTACCTTCCGTTTCAATTTTGTTTTTCTCCCTGTGGGGAGCTTGGTCAGGTCCTCCATGTCTGATTTAAGTCTTCAACTGCAGCAGGCCACGAGCCAACTTCCGGTTTCCGCGTATTCGACGAGGCGCTCTTCGCCCGCGAGATGGAAACGCTCTTTGCCCGTGGCCCACGCTATGTCGGCCACCGCCTTGCCGTGCCGGAGGCCGGCAACTTCCACACGCTGCCCCACGAGCACCAGGGCCGCGCGCTGGTCCACACGCCCAAGGGCGTGGAACTGATCTCCAACGTCTGCCGCCACCGCCAGGCCGTGATCCTGCAGGGCCGCGGCGAACTCGACGCGCGCACCGGCGGCAACATCGTCTGCCCGCTGCACCGCTGGACCTATGCCGCGGCCGACGCGCGCACCACCGGCACGCTGATCGGCGCCCCGCATTTCGCGCAGGACCCCTGCCTGAACCTGCACAACTACCCGCTCACCGAGTGGAACGGCCTGCTGTTCGAGGCCAACGGCCGCGACATCGCGGCCGACATGGCCGGCCTGGGCCCGCGCGCCGACCTCTCGTTCGAGGGCTTCGCGCTCGATCACGTCGAGCTGCACGAGTGCAACTACAACTGGAAGACCTTCATCGAGGTCTACCTCGAGGACTACCACGTCGGCCCGTTCCACCCGGGCCTGGGCAGCTTCGTCACCTGCGACGACCTGCGCTGGGAGTTCAACCGCAACTATTCGGTGCAGACGGTGGGCGTGGCCAACCGCCTGGGCCGCGCGGGCAGCCCGGTCTACCAGAAGTGGCAGGAACAGCTGCTGCAGTACCGCGAGGGCAAGCCGCCCAAGTACGGCGCGATCTGGCTCACCTACTACCCGCACGTGATGATCGAGTGGTATCCGCACGTGCTCACGGTCTCGACCCTGCACCCGGTCAGCCCCACCAAGACGCTCAACATGGTGGAGTTCTTCTACCCCGAGGAAATCGTCGCCTTCGAGCGCGAGTTCGTCGAGGCCCAGCGCGCCGCCTACATGGAAACCTGCGTGGAAGACGACGAGATCGCCGAGCGCATGGACGCCGGCCGCCGCGCGCTGATGCTGCGCGGCGACAACGAGACCGGCCCCTACCAGAGCCCGATGGAAGACGGCATGCAGCAGTTCCACGAGTGGTACCGGCGCGAGCTGCAGACCGCCGGCTGAAGCGCCGAAGCCGCTGCTTCGGTTCCGTTTCCTGCTATTCTCTTGATAGCTGAATGCGCCCGGTTGGCGGGCGTTTCAGCTATTTTTCTTTTGTAAGAAGTCAAGACGATGCAAGCGCTCTGGATGGTGCTCGGCGCCTTTTTGTTCGCCTCCATGGGCGTGGCCGTGAAGATCGCCTCGGCCTGGTTCTCCAGCGGCGAGATGGTGCTCTGGCGCGGCGTCATCGGCATCGTCTTCCTGTGGCTGCTGGCGCGCAGCCGCGGCGTCTCGCTCGCCACCCGGTACCCGGGCATGCATGCCTGGCGCAGCCTGATCGGCGTGGTCTCGCTGGGCGCATGGTTCTATGCCATCGCCCACATGCCGCTGGCCACGGCCGTCACCCTCAATTACATGAGCAGCGTCTGGATCGCCGCCTTCCTGGTCGGCGGCGCGCTGCTGGCCTGGATGCCGGTGCCCGGCCGCGACGGCCGCGTCTCGCGCCCGCCGCTGCAGGCGCCGCTGGTGCTGACCGTGCTCACGGGTTTCGCCGGCGTGGTGCTGATGCTCAAGCCCAGCGTCGATTCGAGCCAGGGCTTCGCCGGCCTGCTGGGCCTGCTGTCGGGCCTGACCGCCGCCTTCGCCTACATGCAGGTGGTGGCGCTCTCGCGCATCGGCGAGCCCGAGATGCGCACGGTGTTCTATTTCGCGCTCGGCTCGGCCGTGGCCGGGGCGCTGGCCACGGCCTTCACGGGCTTCTCGGAATGGAACTGGCGCCACGGCCTCTGGCTGCTGCCGATCGGCCTGCTGGCCGCCCTCGGACAGCTTTGCATGACGCGCGCCTACGCCACCGCCAAGACCGAGAGCGGCACCCTGGTGGTGGCCAACCTGCAGTACTCGGGCATCATCTTCGCGGCCTTCTACAGCGTGGTGCTGTTCGACGACCGCATCGACGCCGCCGGCTGGACCGGCATGGCGCTCATCATCGCGAGCGGCATTGCCGCAACCGTGTTGCGTCAGCGTACAGTTCCGCAAGCGCCGGCCGAGGAACATTGAGGCCGGTTCGCAGTCCCTTCACCGTCCGCCGCGCCTGTTGCGCGGCCCATGCGCCAAGGAGTTCTTCGCCATGACCTTCACCACCCTCGTTTCCGCCACCGAGTTGCGCGCCCTGCAGGCCGCGGGCACGCCGCTCATGGTGTTCGACTGCAGCTTCGACCTCATGAAGCCCGAGTCGGGCGCCCAGCAGTACGCGGCCTCGCACATCCCGGGCGCGCTGCATGCCGACCTCGACACCGATCTCAGCGCCAAGCACGGCGTGCCCGGCGCGCATGGCGAGGTGGTGGTGGCGCAGGAGGACGGCGTGCCGGCCTCGGGCGGGCGCCATCCGCTGCCCAGCCGCGAGCGCTTCGCGGCCTGGCTCAGCGGCATCGGTTTCTCGAACGACATGCAGGCCGTGGTCTACGACCGCAACGGCGCCAACTACTGCGGGCGCCTGTGGTGGATGCTCAAGTGGATGGGCCACGACGCCGTGGCCGTGCTCGACGGCGGCCTGCAGGGCTGGCAGGCCGAGGGCGGCGAGGTCACCGACCGCGAGGAGCCCGCGCGCTTCCAGTCGAACTTCGTCATGGGCGAACCGCTGGTGCGCCTCGTCACCACCGACACCGTGGTGGGCCGGTTGGGCCAGCCTGACCAGAACCTGATCGACGCGCGGGCCGGTGCACGCTATCGCGGCGAGGTGGAACCTCTGGACCCGATCGCCGGTCACATCCCCGGGGCACTCAACCGCCCCTTCGCCGAGAACCTCGGTCCCGACGGCAAGTTCAAGCCCGCCGCGCAACTGCGCGCCGAGTTCGAAACGCTGCTCGAAGGCCGCGATCCGGCGACGGTCGTCCACCAGTGCGGCAGCGGCGTGAGCGCCGTTCCCAATCTGCTCGCGATGCGCATCGCGGGGCTCGGAACGGCCGCGCTCTATGCCGGCAGCTGGAGCGAATGGAGCAACACCCCGGGGCTGCCGACCCGGCAAGGCGCCCAACCATGACCCTGACCCGATCCAGCACCGACCGACGCGCTCTCCGACGCATCCTCGCCTCCGCCGCCCTCGCGCTGCTTGCCTCGGCACCGTTCGCCGCCGCGCAGGCCCAGCAGCAGCACGCCCACGTGCACGGCCAGATCAAGCTCGACGTCGCCATCGACGGCCCCACGGTCGTGATCGACATGGAGTCGCCGCTCGACAACATCGTCGGCTTCGAGCGCGCCCCCAAGACCGATGCCGAGAAGAAGACCGTCGAGGACGCCGTGGCCCAGCTGCGCGCGGCCGACAAGCTGTTTGCCATCGACCCCGCCGCGAGCTGCAAGCTCGGCCCGGTCGACCTGCGCTCCGGCGCGCTCGGCCTCGGCAAGCCCGATGCCAGCGAGCCGAGGGCCATGCCGACCTCGACGCCACCTTCTCGTTCAACTGCGCCAACGCGGCCGCCGCCAAGTACATCGACATCGGCCTGTTCGCCGCCTTCAAGGGCACGCGCCAGATCGATGCGCAGATCGCTTCCGCCCAAGGCCAGTTCAAGCGCCAGCTCAAGCGCCCCGCCGGCGCGCAGGCCGCGCAGCCGGCCCGCCTGACCTGGGGCAAGTGAGGCCGTGAGCCTTCCTTCGCAGGCCGAATCCACGCCGCTGCGCGTGGTGCTCTCGGCCGAATCGCTGCGCTTCTCCTGGCCCGGCAGCGCCACGCCCTGCATCGACATCGAGGCCTTCCGCATCACGGCCGGCGAATCGGTGTTTTTGCATGGCCCGAGCGGCTGCGGCAAGAGCACCCTGCTGTCGCTGCTGGCCGGCGTGCTGGTGGCCGACGAGGGCCGCGTGTGCCTGCTGGGCCACGACTGGTCCAAGCTCTCGGGCGCCGCGCGCGACCGCTGCCGCGTGGCGCACGTGGGCTACATCTTCCAGCAGTTCAACCTGCTGCCCTATCTGAGCGTGGTCGACAACGTGCTGCTGCCCTGCCGCTTCTCGGCACGCCGCCGCGAGCAGGCCTCGCGCCAGCGCGGCGCGCGCGAGGAAGCCGAGCACCTGCTCGATCAGATGGGCCTGGACCGCAAGCTCTGGCAGCGCCAGGCCATGCAGCTCTCGGTGGGCCAGCAGCAGCGCGTGGCGGCGGCGCGCGCGCTCATCGGCCAGCCCGAGGTGGTGATCGCCGACGAGCCCACCTCCGCGCTCGACGAGGACCGGCGCGAGGCCTTCCTCGACGTGCTGCTCACCGCCTGCGCCGAGAACGACAGCGCGCTGGTGTTCGTGAGCCATGACCAGCGCATCGCGCAGCGCTTCGCGCGCCACGTGCTGCTGCCCGAGATCAACCGCGCCTCGAGCGCGACGATGGCGACCGAAGAATGAAGGCCCTCTTCTCCATCGCCTGGCGCAGCGCCTGGAACCGCCGCTTCACGCTCGCGCTCACCGTGTTCTCGATCGCGCTGTCGACCTTCCTGCTGCTGGGCGTCGAGCGCATCCGCACCGAGCTGCGCGAGAACTTCGCCTCCTCGGTCTCGGGCACCGACCTGATCGTGGGCGCGCGCACCGGCTCCACGCAACTGCTGCTGTACTCCGTGTTCCGCATCGGCGCGGCCACCAACAACATTGCGTGGAAGAGCGTGCAGGCGCTGCAGGCGCATCCCGGCGTCGGCTGGGTCGTGCCGCTGTCGCTCGGCGATTCGCACCGCGGCTTCGCCGTGCTCGCGACCTCGCCCGAGTACTTCACGCGCTTTCGCTACGGCGACCGCCAGTCGCTCGCGCTGCGCGAGGGCAAGCCCTTCAGCGAGCTGTTCGACGCCGTGGTGGGCGCCGAGGTGGCCGACAAGCTCGGCTACCACGTGGGCCAGAAGATCACGCTGGCGCACGGCAGCGGCGAGCTCAACGTGGCCGAGCATGCCGACAAGCCCTTCACCGTGGTGGGCGTGCTCGCGCGCACCGGCACGCCGGTCGACCGCACCGTGCACATCGGCCTCGCGGCCATGGAGGCGATCCACCTCGAATGGGTGGGCGGCGCGCCCATGCCCGGCGTGAAGATCCCGGCCGACCAGGTGCGCAAGTTCGACCTCACGCCCAAGAACGTGACGGCCGCGCTCGTGGGCCTGAAGAATCGCGCGGCCGTGTTCTCGGTGCAGCGCTGGATCTCCACCTACACCGGCGAGCCGCTGATGGCGATCCTGCCCGGCGTGGCGCTCGACGAGCTCTGGAGCGTGATCGGCGTGGGCGAGAACGCGCTGCTGCTGATGTCGGGCCTGGTCGCGCTCGTGAGCCTCGCGGGCCTGGTGTCGGTGGTGATGGCCGGCCTCGACGAAAGGCGGCGCGAACTCGCCGTGCTGCGCGCCGTGGGCGCGGGCCTGCGCCACGTGCTGGCGCTGCTCGCGCTCGAAGGCGCGCTGGTCACCGTGCTCGGCGTGCTCGTGGGCGTGCTGATGGCGGTGCTGGGCATCGCCGGCCTCGCGCCCTGGCTGCAGTCGCAGTTCGGGCTGACATTGCGGCTTTCCGAACCTACACTGAACGAATGGCTGCTGCTCGCGAGCCTGCTGGCCGCCGGCTGGCTGGCGAGCCTGCTGCCCGGCATTCGCGCCTACCGGCTCTCGCTCGCCGACGGGCTTTCACCGAGGATCTGATCCCATGCGCCACGCAAAGACTCTCCATCCCGCCGTCCAGGCCTCGAAGCGCTTCGCCCTGCTGATGGCCGGCGCCAGCCTCGCGGCCGCCGCCTGGGCCGCCGAACCCGCGCCCAAGGACACCACGGCCACCAACCCCCTCGGCGGCAAGGCCGCCCCCGCGGCCACCGCCAAGGCCCCGGCCGGCCAGCCGCGCCAGATCACCTGGGAAGAACTCGTGCCCAAGGACTGGGACCCGTCGAAGGAGTTCAAGGGCATGGACCTCAGCGCCCTCGACGACGGCGACCCGCGCGCCAACGAGCTGCTGATGAAGATGCAGGAGGTGTCGAACAACGCGCCGACCAATCCCGCGATGAACGGCGTGGAGGTGAGATCCCCGGCTTCATCGTGCCGCTCGAGGAAGCCAAGGGCGAGGTCACCGAGTTCCTGCTCGTACCCTACTTCGGCGCCTGCATCCACACCCCGCCGCCGCCGGCCAACCAGATCCTGCACGTGGTGCCGCAGAAGGGCGCCAAGTTCCGCGCCATGGACACCGTGTGGGTCACGGGCAAGCTGCAGACCCTGCGCAACGATTCGATGATGGGCGTGAGCGGCTACCACGTGAGCGCGAGCAGCGTCACCAAGTACACCGGCGGCGCGAAGTAGCCGCCAGCCCCACGCCGCGGCACTGACCGCGAGCTGACTGGGACCAAGGGGCCGGCATTCACCGGCCCTTCACCTTCTTGACAGGCCTGTTCCTACCCGGCCTGCGCCCGGCAGACGACACAGCCGGTTGCATCCTCGGGCCATCCTGCGTCATCGCTTGATAAGCGGCCCCCGTTCAGTACGGGCGGGTGCCGCCAAAGCGCCCCAGGAAGGCCAGCATGATCCCCTCCCATCACACTCCCATCGCGCGTGCACTCACGCTGTCGCTGTGCACCGCAGCATTGGTGCTCGCGGGCTGCGACAAGTCCGAGACCCCCGCCGCGCAGAACGCCGCCGCACCCGCGCCCCAGGCCGCGGCCTCCGTGCCAGCCGTCGCGGCACCGGCACCCGCGGCGCCCATGCCCGTGGCCTACGTGCCACCCGCGGCCGAGGAGCTCTACCAGATGGTCGCGCCCATCGCGCTGTACCCCGACAAGCTCGTGGCGCAGGTGCTGGCCGGCGCCACCTATCCCGAGCAGATCACCTCCGCGCAGGAGTGGCTCAAGCAGAACCCCACGCTCAAGGCCGGCGCTCTGGCCGATGCCGTCAACCAACAGCCCTGGGACCCGAGCGTCAAGTCGCTGACCGCCTTCCGCAACGTGATGGACCAGATGGCCGGCAACCTGCCCTGGACCGAGGCCCTGGGCAAGGCCTACTACAACGACCCGGCCGACGTGATGAACGCGATCCAGGTCATGCGCCAGCGCGCCTCCAAGGCCGGCCGGCTCAAGAACAACGACAAGCTTAAGGTCGCCACCGCCGCGGCGCCGGCCAACTACACGCCCGCGCCCGATCCGCAGGGTGCCTATGCGGGCCCGCTCATCGTCGAGCCGCCGCAGCAGCTCATCACCATCCAGCAGGCGCAGCCCGACGTGGTCTACGTGCCCAGCTACAACCCGCAGCAGATCTACGGCGAGCCCGTGGCGGCCTACCCGGGCTACGCCTACACGCCCCCGCCGCAGCCCGTGTACGTCGACCGCGGCTACAGCGGCGCCCAGGTCGCCACGGCGGGCGTGCTGGCCTTCGGTGCCGGCGTGGTCGTGGCCTCGGCGCTCGAGCGCCATGGCTGGGGCTGGAACTCCTGGAACGTGAACTGGGGCCGCCCGCGCGACCGCGACTATCAGCGCGCCGCGCCGCCGCCGCCGGCCTATCGCCCGGCCGTGGTCTACAACAACAATACCTACGTCTCGCGCTCGACCACCGTCGTCAACAACGTCTACAACAACAACGGCGGCGGCCGCGACCGTGACCGCCCGCGCGGCGATGCGGGCGTGGCAGCCTGGCAGGCCGCCCATCCGGGGCAGTCGCCCAACTTCGCGATGCAGCAGCAGGCCCAGCAACAGCAGGCCGCCGCGCTGCTCGCCCAGCAGCAACAGGCGCGTCAGCTGCAGATGCAGCAACAGCAGCAGCAACACGCGCAGCAGTTGCAGAGCCAGCAGCATGCACAGCAACAAGCCCAGCAGCAGGCCCTGGCGCGCCAACAGCAGATGCAGCAGCAGGCGCATCAACAACAGGCGCAACAACAGGCACAGCAGGACCAGGCGCGGCGCCAGCAGTTGATGACGCAACAGCAGACGCGCGAGCAGCAAGCCCAGCAGGCCCAGGCCGCGCGCCAGCAGGCGCAGCAGCAGCAAGCACAGCAGGAGCAGGCTCGTCGCCAGCAGCAACTGGCCCAGAACCAGGCCGGCCAGCAGCAGGCGCAACAGGAACAGGCGCGCCGCCAACAACAGCAGCAACAACAACAGGCGCAGGAACAGGCGCGACACCAGCAACAGCAGGCTCAGCAAGACCAGGGCCGCAGGCAGCAGCAGCAACAGCAGGCGCAGCAGGAACAGGTTCGTCGCCAGCAAGAGCAGCAACAGCAAGCCCAGCAGAACCAGGCCCGCCAACAGCAACAGGCCCAGCAGGAGCAGGCACGCCGCCAGCAGATGCAACAGCAGCAGGTCGCGCAGAACCAGGCACGGCAGCAACAGCAACAGGCCGCCCAGCAGGCACAGCAGCAGGAACAGGCGCGGCGCCAGCAGATGCAGCAACAACAGCAGCAGCAACAACAGGCCGCGCAACGCCAGCAACAGCAGGCCCAGCAGCAACAGGAGCAGGTCCGTCGCCAGCAGCAGCAAGCGCAACAGGCACAGCAACAAGCCCAGCAGCAGGCCATGCAGCGGCAACAGCAGCAGGCTCAACAGGCGCAGCAGCAAGCCATGCAACGCCAGCAGCAACAGGCTCAACAAGCACAGCAGCAAGCGATGCAGCGCCAACAGCAGCAGGCCCAAAAGGCCCAGCAGCAGGCCGCGCAACGCCAGCAGCAACAGGCCCAGCAGATGCAGCAACGGCAGGCGCAAGCTCAAGCGCAGGCCCAGGCACAAGCCCAGGCCGCCGCGCACCGCAACCGCCCGCCCGGCGATCAGCGTCCGCAGTGACGGCAGGCGCCCCGGCGCGCCACCCGATCGAAGCCTTCAGCCCCCAGCAAAAAGGCGCATGCGAGTCCTTCGCATGCGCCTTTTTGACGTCGGGTGCGGCGTGCTTCAGCGGCCCTTGCCGATCTCCGTCAGCAGCCGCGTCACCAGGTACAGCCGCGGCACGATCGAGTCGACCTCGATGTACTCATCGCGCGCGTGGTAGCCGAAGCCCGCGAGGCCGAAGCTCTCGACCACCGTCGCCTTGCCCGAGCGCCCCGCGTAGCCCGCGTCGGTGCCGCCGCCGGTCATCGGCGTGAGCGCGAGCTCGCGGTCGATCTCCTTGTAGATCGCCTGTGCCTTCTCGGCCAGCGCGCGGCCCTTCTCGCCTGCCACGAAGGCCGGGCGGCCCACCTCCACCTTCACCGTCGTCTCGGTGTCGGGAATCAGCTTGCCGCTCGCGATCTTCGCCTGCAGCGCCGCGTCGAGCTTCTTCTCCGCGCCGGGCTCGGTGATGCGCACGTCGCCGAGCGCCTGCGCCTTCTCGGTGATCTGGTTGATCGGGCCCACCGCGCGCGCCACCGTCCAGTTGAGCGTCACGCCCGGGATGTCCTTCGCGAGGTCCTTGGTCTGCAGCATCTGGTACGAGAGTTCGTACAGCGCGTTGCGGCCCAGCTCGGGCGCCGCGCCCGCGTGCGAGGCGCGGCCCTTCACCTCGAGCGTGGCTTGCGCGATGCCGGCCGCGCCGAGCAGCAGCGATTCGCCCTTCACCACCGACTTCGCCGCCGTCGGCTCGAACGACAGCACCGTGTCGTGCAGGTCGGCCGTGGTCGCGATCAACTCGCCCGAACCCACCGAGCCCACTTCCTCGTCGGGATTCATCAGCACCGTGAGCGTGTCGTAGTCGCGCCAGCCCGCGTCGGCCAGGATCTTGAGCGAGGCCATCATCACCGCCAGCCCGCCCTTGTCGTCCGCGATGCCGGGCCCGTAGATGCGGTTGCCGTCGACCTTGTAGGGCTGCGAGTTCAGGATGCCGGGCTGGTAGACCGTGTCCATGTGGCCCTGCAGCATGATCTTGCGCTTGCCGTTGCCCTTCATCGCGCCGATCACGATGTCGGCCCCCGCCCCGGCCGTCGCCTTGCGCCGCTCGACCTTGAAGCCGGCCGCCTTGAGCCGGCCTTCCACCACGTCGGCCATCTTCATCAGCCCGTCGACGTTGAGGCTGCCCGACTGGATCAGCACCATCTCCTTGAGGTTCTCGATCATCGCCGGCTGCGCCTTCTCGGCCGCGGCGAGCAGCTTGGCATCGGGGGCGGCATGGGCTGCGGTCGCGGCGCCCAGGACGAAGGTGCAGGCCAGCGCGATGGAGCGCAGCGAGAAGATGGGTGAGGAAGGTTGAGTCATCAGGGTCCCCTTTTCTTGAAGTGAATGCGAGCGGAAGGATAGCGAGGCGGGGTGGGATGGGGAGCAAATTGGTGACAGGGTGCCGCGTCGATGGAGACACCCTTGCGGCATCGGATAGAAGGCTTGACTGCCTTTGTGATGAGCGCGTACATTGCCCTCGCCTCGTGATGAGCGGGGCCGGGATTGGCGTCCCGAAGACATCCTGCGACGAAAGCCGCAGCTACCGCACTGGTCTGCGGCTTTCTCGTTCGCGCCCCTTTAGGCGGCTCGGACGGGAGGGCTCGCGCCCTGCCGGTTTCCGCAAGGATGTCCCGGTACGCCAACCCGTTCGAGCTGCCGCCCTCGATTGGCGTCGAGTGCGTCGGTTGTTGCAAATCAACATCCTTGGAGGCCTATGGCCGACGACTCCAACGCGACCGGCGATGCCAGCACATCCCTGCGTCCTCGCCCTCAGTTCAAACCCTTCGAATGGATTCCATGCGAAGGACTCGATCCATCCCTGCATCACCGGGCTTCATTTCTCAACGATGCGCGCGACGTGGTGCAAGGCGCGCACTTGCTGGTTCAACTGTTGCAGTGGGATGAAGAGCGGCACGATGCTGCGTCACCCGATACCGACCCCGCCCCCGTGTTCGAAGCGTGCCAACGCAGTTCGCTGCAGCGTTTCGTTGCGGTATCGCTGGGTTTGCTTCATGCGCGGATCGAAGAGCAGTGCGAAACGATGAGGAAATAGCGCTGGGTCCACCAGTCGACGCTGGCGTGACACGGCGCCAGAGTGAATTGGGTTGGCGGACGCGCCCACAATCAAGCTCGTGGATCGAGTGGCTGCTCCAGACCGGTTGCTCTCGGTCAGCGGGAGAGCTCAGAGTGGCAGTGCGCCCAAAGCAGACGTCGTAGTGCAGTGACCTGACCAGACAGCGACTGCTGATGCTGGCAGCCACATTGCGACCAATCGGCTACCGCTCCAATTGGCTATCCGAGCATTGACGTTGCCGACTGCCTAACAACGGGTCGCGGGTGAGTTGCAGAACACTTGTCGTCAGTTGCAGGTGGATAGATTGCGGGATGCTCTCTGCATCGTGCGGACAGGGGTTTGCGACCAAAGCATCTTTCGATCCTCATAGGAGACCGCCATAAAGTGAGAAAAACAATATCCCACCGAAGTCAAGCGCATCGAAAAATCCTCACGGACAGAAGCAGAGTTATCCTCAGAGGTATCAAAAATTTGGGGACAAAACGCAATCCGACTCCTGAAGATGAGATGGACCAGCATCGTATGAAAAAAACCCTTATCTCTCTAGTTCGCGGACTTGCGAACATCCTCGATAGCGTTTTGTCTTGGCAGGAAAATAAAGACAACTCCAGCGCCACCAAAACCAAGTTCTTGGATCTCGCGCCAACTGATAAGGCGGACCAGGCCGGCGTGTATTCCGAAGCAATTCGATTTGCCACAAACAATGCAAAGGTCTCCAATATTGCTCTAACTGGCCCCTATGGCTCGGGAAAGAGCAGCATTATCCAATCTTTCTTGAAGAGTTATCGGCGGCCTGCGCTTCATATCTCTCTTGCTGCGTTCGTCCCCGAAGTCAATTCGGACGGCGGAAAAGTGAGTCGCCAAGAGATTGAGAGAAGTATTTTACAGCAAATGTTGTATGGCGCCGATGCAAATAAACTTCCGCTGTCACGATTTAAAAGAATCCAGTCACCCGGCGTTTGGTCCATCCTTAAATCTTTATATATAACACTGGGAATTCTCGCACTTTGGTATGTGTTTAGTCAGCGCAAGGATATTATCAGCGGCACATTTTTCACTCCATTCGCACTCAGCAATGGATTTAATTTTGGAATTGGCGCGTTCGCAGCAATATTCTTATGGTTAACGCTGCATCATTTTTATGTTGCCAGCTTCGGCCTATCCCTCAAGAGCGTTTCGTTGAAGGACGTTGAAATACGGCCCGCACATGATGACCAAACCTCAATATTGAATCGCCACTTGGATGAAATATTGTATTTCTTTCAGTCAACAGATTACGATCTTGTGATCATTGAGGACCTAGATCGATTCAATGATAGCGAGATTTTCGTAACATTGCGAGAAATTAATAGTCTTGTAAACGAGAATGCGGGCGTAAAAACGAACCATCAGGTTTCTCTACGCCTTGCGCGATGACATGTTTATCAACACCGATCGAACCAAGTTTTTCGAATTTATTATTCCCGTAATACCGATCATCAATACATCAAATTCGATAGACATGGTATTAGCGCAAGGAAGAAGACTCGCACTAGACGAGCGTCTCGATCGACAGTTTTTGCGAGAAGTCTCACACTACCTGAACGACTTGAGATTGATTCAGAATATCTTCAACGAGTATGCTATTTATGTGGCCAACTTGGAAACTGACGGCGAAAGCCTGCTTGACGCCAACAAGCTTCTGGCAATTCTAATCTATAAAAACGTCTATCCGAGGGATTTCGAACAATTGCATCGCGGCGTGGGGAATCTCGCTGAAATCCTGAATCACCAACACGAACTTATTAGACAGGGCGAAGCCAGATACAGAAGCGAGATCGAGGAGCTCGAAAGGGGACTTGAAGTTGGCGAGCGACAGACCCCTTCAGACTTGAGAGAGTTGCGGCAAATTTACGCTATGGCTCTTATTGAGAAGCTTCCGGTGAGTGTTATCAACGTTGGACTTGATCGGCAAACATGGATTCCACTTAACCAAATGGTGAATCATGATGCGTTTGAACAACTGATCATGGCACCACGCCTTTTCTTCTATCATGCCAATAACCATTCGAGTTGGGCTGATTTCTCTAATCTGCAAGCCGAGGTGGACCCCCAGAAATCCTATCAACAACGCAAGGAGGAGATCAAAAATAAGGAGGCCGATAATAAAAATAAGGTGCTAAGAAGAATTTACGATCTGAGATTAAAGATTCCCGCACTTCGGATGGTCAAGCTTAATGAACTGTTGCGTTTAAATGCCGATCACACAGAAGACCTCTTTAAAGGTTTCGAAGAGAATGGAGAATTGGCTCGTTTTCTGATCTTAGAAGGTCATCTCGACGACACCTATTACCAATACACTTCACTTTTTCACTCAGGCCGCTTGTCGCCCAATGACAATAGATTTTTGATTCAAATACGGGCATTCGTTACCCCCGAACCAAATTTCCCACTTGACAATCCCAAAGAAGTGATTGCGGCGATGCGAGAGGAGGATTTTCGACAGAGCTACGTCTTGAACATTAGGCTCGTCGATACCCTTCTAAACGACCAAAGTCTTAACCCTGTCCAAGTACAAAAACTTTTTGAGTTTCTTTCCTCTAATTTCGAAAGCTGCGAAGAATTTTTCAACGCTTATTACACCAGCGGCCTCAATGTCTCTGTGCTTCTCCTGAGATTGGCCAACGCTTGGAAAAATCTTGTACCAGCTGCCATTGAGAGTCCCAACAGTATTTCCCACGTTACCCAATTGATCGCGAGTCTACCGTTAAGCTCGCTCAAACAACTCGCGGAAGATTTTAACGAACTATCGACGTTTGCTGCTGAAAACCTTTCCGAAATTTTGGCACGCCTGCCTGAATTAACAACCGAGCGCCTTGGCTGTCTCGATTTTGAGGTCACAGACCTAACCGAAATCAAAGACCATCCTGAAATCGCACACTTCATGTTCGACGAAGGGAGATACGGACTCACAATAACGAACCTGGAATATATCCACCAACAGATTTTGAGAAAAAGCGATCTCAATTCAATGCGCGCAAGGAATTTCACCACCATTCGCTCAACGAATAACATCGCCTTGATACGCAGGGTAGAACGCAGTTTTGATATTTATCTGCGCGATGTTCTTTTGAAATTGCAAGAAAACACAAAAGAGGATGCCTCTGCTATTTTGGCCATCCTTAGCCAGGATTCGCTTGATCCCGACGCTGTTCGAAATTTCCTTGAAATACAGACAACCCAATTACCAACTCTGGAGGGTGTGCCTGAGAAATGGCAGACAACAATATTTCAGCTAAATGCCATTGAAGCAAATTGGACGAATTGCCTCGCATTCATAGAGGCTGCTGGGTTTGAGCCAGATAGCCTGATCGGATTTCTCGATTTAGATTCAGTGCGTGCGACTATCTTGCAACACCCTATACCAAGCGACTCGGGCTCACTGAAGCTGCGTCAGTTCCTCTTCGATGCTGGTTCGCTGTCTGATTCCGCGTACAAAGCGTATATCCACGCTCTGCCGGAGTCATTTCAAACGCTGCCTCAAGAACTTGAACAAGCCAAGCTTCAAATTTTGATATCTGAAGGGAAAGTTACATTTACAAAAGAGAATTTCGACGCACTCGCTCATAGTGAAGATTTGCAGATAATTTTCGCCAAGAACAACATCAACACATATCTTAATGATCACAACAGCTTTGCGCTAGACGACGACTTCCATGAAAATCTTTTAAGATCTGACTTTGATAATTCAACTAAGCTTCGGATAATAGAATTAATGAACCTGGAGGCGCTGGAAAATTTTCCAGAACGATCTGCACTTATCGGCTCGATTATTATTAACACAGATGGCAACATATCCAGAATTGATGGGGACAGTGCTCAGTCAATAATAATTAATTCCCACCCTATTGCAACGCAAATTTCCCTCTTCAACAAATATCATGCCCTTCTGTCAGATGAAGAAGTGCGTCATATCTTGGCCAGCCTGCCTCGTCCATTTTCTGAAATTAAGACGGGCTACGCCACGCCGAGGCTGAAAAACAACTCCGAAAATCGAGATTTGGTCAATTGGCTTGATTCAAGAAATATTATTTCATCGTGGGGTGAGGATCGTTTGTTCACCGATGATATTAAAGTGAATCTTTATAGGCGTTAGTAAGCTACTCCCGATGTATGCACCGCTTCGGCTTTTGCGGATACCCGCCTGAAGCGGCCGCAACGAGTGACCGGTTTTGACCCCACAGCGGTCGTCGAAGTTTGGTCCGCGACCGGCTGAAACCGCTGCTAAGCGACCTTCCCCGCTGAAGATTTAAACGCAACAGACCTCCCCGCGGTTCAAAGTCTCGCGGGACTCCTCATCAATGCGTCCTCTTCGCAAGAATGGATTTTCTCAGCGCAGCAAACGGATGGAGATGCATCCTCTCAAAGAAACTCTTGGCTTTACACCGACGACGCATCGACGCACAAAACCATGCTCGACGGCGCCCATATTTCTCTTCTCGAAAAAAGGGCTCTCCTCGCTTCAGCAGAGAGGCCCCTCGGCAAACTCAGAATCGCCGTTCTTTAACGGACGACCAAAGTACATTGCCAATGCGCCATGCAAAAGACGTAATCGGTTGAGCTTGCGACAGCCAAAGTTTTTTAAGATCGTTTGCGAGCACTAACCCAAATAGCGCTCTCTCCAGGCAAGACCTCACAGGCGCGGCGCCCACTATCAGCCTCCCCAGTCTCAGCCTTGGCTGAATTCCCCAAGCCTCCGCCCCGCCGCCAACGGCAGCCCCCGCAACCTCCGCCCCGTCGCATCCGCAATCGCATTCCCCAACGCCGCAGGCGCCGGCCCCTGCGATGCTTCGCCGGTCCCCAGAAATGGCGCCCCGGGCCGATCGATGATGTGCACCTCCACCTTCCGCGGCACGTCCGAGAACCGCATGATCGGATAGCGGCTCCAGTCGTAGCTGCGGATGCGCTGGGCGTCGTACTGCACCTGCTCGTACAGGGTCCAGCTGGCCGACTGCAGGATGCCGCCCTCGACCTGGTTGCGCACGCCGTCGGGGTTGACGACCTGGCCGCAGTCGATGGCCGCGATGGCGCGCTCGATGCGGATCTCGCCGGTCTCCGGCACGATCGACACCTCGACCGCGAGCGCGAGGTAGCTCATCAGGTTCTTGTACTGGGCGAATGAGAAGCCCACGCCGCGGTTCGGCACGCGCTTGCGCCTGGGGTCCCAGCCGAACTTCTTCGCCGCGAGCTGCACCACGTCGCGCCCGCGCGGGTCGTCGAGATGGCGCAGCCGGAACTCGACCGGATCGGCGCCCGCGGCGGCGGCCAGCTCGTCCATGAAGCTCTCGATGGTGAAGACGTTCATGTACGCGCCGAGGCCGCGCATGGCCGATACGCGCACCGGCATGTCGGGCAGGAAGTGGTGCTCGACGTTGTAGTTGGCGAAGTTGTACAGCGGCAGGCTGTTGCGGTCGCCGCCGCCCTCGGGCATGGGAATGGGCTTGGGCGGCGCCGGCGTGAAGGGCCTGGCGAGGTACTGCGCGGAGATGAAGCGCCCGGCGTTGTCCAGGCGCTGGTTGTGCGAGTTGCTCCAGATCTCGTACTGCCAGTCGACCACGCGGCCGCTGGCGTCGAGCGAGGCCTTCACGTCGGTGACCATCGCGGGACCGAAGGGCTCCCAGGTGAACTCGTGCTCGCGCATCCATTGCAGCCGCACCGGCCGACCCGGCACGGCGCGCGCGATGAGCGCGGCCTCGGCGCCTGCATCGTCGGCGGCGTTGTGGCCGTAGCAGCCCGAGCCTTCGACATGCACGCAGCGGATGTCCTCGGGCTTCATCGAGAGCAGTTCCGACAGCGCGCCGCGCATCGGGAACACGCCCTGCGAGTGGGTCCACACGGTGAGCTTGCCCTGCGCGTCGAACTGCGCGACGGCGCACGAGGGGCCGATCGACGCATGCGCGAGGTAGGGCTTGGTGTAGCGCGCGTGCAGGGTCTTGGCCGCGGGCACGGTCTCGCCATGGCGGTCGCCGACGTGGATCTCCTGCCGCGGCAGCTTCATCAGCGTGTCGTAAATGGTGGCCGGCGTGGGCAACGAAGCGCTCTCCTGCCAGCGCGCGGCCTCGGTGAGCGCGCGCATGGCCTGGATGGCCTGCCACTCGTCCTGCGCCACCACGGCCAGAAAGCTGCCGTCGCGCACCACCTTGACGACGCCCGGCATCTTCTCGACGGCCGCGCTGTCGACGCCGGTCAGCACGGCGCCGTACGACGGCGGCCGCACCATGCGCGCATGCACCATGCCCGGCAGGCGCATGTCCTGCACGTAGCTCGCGCCGCCGGTGACCTTGCCCGGGATGTCGAGCCGCCGGCGCGACTGGCCGATGACGCGGTGCTGCTTCGGATCGACCAGCTCGGAGCGCGGCTCGGCGCGCCGGTGCAGGTCGAGCCCGCTCACGGCCTGGCCATAGCTCAGGGTGCGACCGTCAGGGGCGGAGATGACGCCGTCGCGCAGCTTGAGGGTATCGGCCGCCACGCCGAGCTTGCCGGCGGCCGAGCCCACCAGCAGCACGCGCACCTGCGCCGCCGCGTTGAGGATGGCGGTGCCGCTGTCGGCGGTGGAATGGCTGCCGGCCGTGTAGTCCTCGTTGGGCGTGACGGCGGTGTCGGCCGTCACCAGGTGCACTGCCTCGAAGGGCACGCTCAGCTCTTCTGCGGCGATCTGCGTGAAGGCGGTGCGGATGCCGGTGCCGAGTTCGGCCTTGCCGGTCCACACGGTGATGCGGCCCTGCTCGTCGATGCGGATCCAGGCGTCGAGCATGGGCGTGCCGGTGAGGTCGCCCGGCAGCTTGGCGGTGCCGGCATCGAGCGCGCTGGGCGCGCCCGCCTCGGTGGCCTGCTTGCCCTGCTGGGCCAGCGCGGCGGCGCCGGGCCAGAGCGAGAAGCTCACGGTGAGCGAACCCGCCGCCAGGAAGTGGCGCCGGCTCGGGTTGCGCAGCGCGGCGTCATGCCGCCGTGCGGGGCGGCTCATCGCGATGCTCCTTGTCGCGCGGTGCCGGCCAGCGTCTTCGACGCATCGACGATCGCGGCCACGATGCGCATGTGGGTGCCGCAGCGGCAGAGGTTGGGCTGCATGTGCTGGCGGATCTCTTCCTCGTCGGCGCCCGGGCGCTCGTCGAGCAGCGCCTGCGCGCGCATCACCATGCCGGCGATGCAGTAGCCGCACTGGGCCGACTGCTGCGCGATGAAAGCCTGCTGGATCGGCGCCGGCTTGTCGGCACTGCCCAGGCCCTCGATGGTGCGCACCGCGCGCTTGCCCACCGCCGACACCGGCATCAGGCACGAGAACACGGGGCGCTTGTCGACGATCACGGTGCAGGCGCCGCACTGGCCGAGGCCGCAGCCGTACTTGGCGCCGTTGAGCTTCAGGTGGTTGCGCAGCGCATACAGCAGCGGCATGGAGGGGTCGATGTCGAGCGCGTGGTCGACGCCGTTGACGGTGAGCGTGATCATTTCGGCAATGCCTCCTTCTCCTTGCGGACCTTCGCAACCTCGTTCTGCAGATCGGGCCAGGCCGGGCGCTGCGTGGCGCTGGCGCGCACGTAGCTCAGCACCTCGGCGATCTGCTCGTCGCTCAACACATCCGCGAACGGCGGCATGTAGTGCGCCGATGCCGAACCGCCCCACGGGTTGCCGCCCAGCACCAGGTTGATGGCGTTGCGTGCGCTGTCGGCATTGACCGCCGTGCTCAGGCCGAGCGCGGGCCGGTCGCCGATGGTGCGCATGGGCGCCGCGCCGCCGTGGCAGCCGGCGCACGAGCCGTTGAACAGCGCGGCACCAGCATCGACGCGCTGGCCCGCGGGCACTGCCGCGGCGGCGACCGAGGCGGACGCAGCCGCCCTGGCCGGCTCGGCCTGCGCCGCGGCAGGGGCCGCGGGCTGCAGGCCCATGATGTAGGTCGCGATCGCGCGCACGTCCGACTCGGGCACGTCGGCCAGGTGCTGCGTCACCGGCAGCATCGGCCCCGCGGCCGCGCCGTGTTCGCTCGCGAGGCCGGTGCGCAGGTAGGACACGAGCTGCTCCTTCGTCCACGGCCTGGGCGCGCTGGCCAGCGCATTCAGCGGCGGCGCTTCCCAGCCGTCGATGAGGTTGCCCGCGAAGGGCTGGCTGCTCTTCTCGGCGCCGAGCAGGTTCATCGGCGTGTGGCAGGCCGCGCAGTGCGCCGCGCCCTCCACCAGATAGCGGCCACGCAGCCATTCGTCGGACTGCGCCGTGCCGGGCGCGGGCAGCGGGCCCTTCTGCAGGAACAGCAGATTCCAGCCCGCGACCAGCGGCCGGAAGCCGAGCGGGAACGTGAGCTGGTTGGCCTTGGCTGGCGCATGCGCCGGCGTGCGCGCCATCAGGTACGCATAGAGCGCGCCGATGTCGTCATCCGACATCCGCGTGAAGTGCGGATAGGGAAAGGCCGGGTACAGCAGGTGCCCGTCGCGCGACACGCCGGCGCGCATGGCGCGGGTGAAGGCCTCGAGCGACCAGGTGCCGATGCCGGTCTCGGCATCGGGCGTGATGTTGGTGCTGTAGATCGTGCCGAAGGGCGTGTTGAGCGGCAGGCCGCCCGCGAAGGGTTTGCCGTTGGCGGCCGTGTGGCACACCATGCAGTCGCCCGTGCTGGCCACGTGCGAGCCTCGCACCAGGAGCGCCTGGTCGCCGCTTGGCGGCGGTGGCGCGGGCAAGGCCGCGATGGCCGGCTCCCACGCATAGGCAAAGGCCGCGCCAACGGCAGCAGCCGCGACGACCAGCAGCGTCGCGATCTTGTTTCTCGTGTTCATTCGTCCATCCTGCCCGGCCGGGTTTGCGTACGGCGCATCGCTTCATCGTGGGCGGCGCGGATGCTACGCGGCAAGAATTAGATGGAGATTCGGGCCTGGAGATACCTGAGTCGCATGCGGGCCGGTGTCGGGCCTTGCGAGGCCTCGATGCGCGGGAACGTGTAGGCCGACTGTTTGCCTACCGGCGGCCGATGAATGCCGCCGTCGGCGCCTGGATCGAGGTCTCGGTTCAGTCTTCAGTCGGCAGGAAATTCCGCCCTTGGCCGAGATATCCACGGCGAGTTCTTGTCTTCGCGCCAGCAAACCAGCCTAGCGGCAGGTTCGCGAGTTCAACAAGGGTTTGGTCCAACTGAACCAACTCCTTCAACCCCACGATCATTGCTTCTGACGTATCCGCACCGCTGCTGGGCAGCATTTGCCAGGCGCCATCGTCCTCGTCGTGGAACACGAGCAAGATTGGAGCGGTCTCGTTCATGATGGACCTCACGGTGAAGCACGCAAGATTCGGTGCATCGCTGAAAGGCCAGGTGTCGTCGGAAATGGACATGCTCTTGTTCAGTGAAACATCAAGCCTTGCCGGCGCGGCCTAACTTCTTCTTCGCCACCGCCTCCACGGCTTCCACCTCCGGCGCCTCCCGCGCCGACTTCATGTGCCCGCTCTCCCCGATCGTCATCCCCCACGATCTTCGCGAGCTGCCGGCTCACGCTGATGTACGCATGCCCGAGCCGGCTGTCGAAATAGAGCGAATCCCCCCGCCCCAGCCGCACCACCTCGCCGTTGTCGAAGTGCACCTCGATCTCGCCCGAGAGCACATAGGCGAACTCCTCGCCCGAGTGGCGCACGAAGTCCTCGGGGCCGTGGATGCGCCGCGCGTGCACCACGCCGACGATGGGGCTCATCTGCTTGCCGGCGGCGGTGGTGCCGAGGAACTCGTAGGCGATCGACAGGCCGCGGTACACCACGCCCTTGCCGGCGCGCGTGACCACGGGGCCGTCGAACTGGGCGGGCTTGACGCCGGCGCCCGCGAACATGGCGTTCATGTCCATGTCGAGCGCGCGGCCCAGGGCGGTGAAGTTCTCGTAGCCCAGCGCGAGCTGGCCGCGCTCGGCGCGCGAGATGGTGGTGATCGACACGCCCGAACGCTCGGCCAGTTGCGCCAGCGTCCAGCCGAAACGCTTGCGCGCGGTGCGCAGGCGATAACCGAAAGTGGTGCGGTCCAGCGTGGGCGCGGCCTCCTTCGGCTTCGCCGCCTGCTTGGTCCCTGTATGTGGATTCACGCTTGGCTCTCTCTTGTGATGCGCAGGATTCTGCCAGTCCATGCGCCGCCCCTCCACCGCCGGGCCGCCGCGGCCGGGCCCGGAATTTGCGTATGCGCAAATTGCAAGTACGCAAATTTCACCGCCATGGTGCAACGAACGTCCTGGGCCCCTCGCCGCGTCCTCACTCTGCACGAGACGATGCCAAAGGAACTCAGGGCTTTCGATAATTTGCGGATACGCAAATTTGTTCCTACACTCCGCCGCGATGACAACGACCGAACACACCACCGCCACCGCCGACTTCCTCGTGATCGGCGGCGGCATCGCCGGCGCCTCGGTGGCGCACTGGCTCGCGCCGCATGCCCGCGTGATCCTGCTCGAACGCGAGAACCAGCCCGGCTACCACTCCACGGGCCGCTCGGCGGCGCTGTTCATGGAGAGCTACGGCACGCCGCAGGTGCGCGCGCTCACGATGGCCAGCCGCGCCTTTCTCGAGAACCCGCCGCCGGGCTTCGCCGAGCATCCGCTGCTCACGCCGCGCGGCGCGATGATGATTGCGGGCCCGGGTCAGGAGGCGCAGCTCGAAGAGCACTGGCAGGTGCTGCAGGGCATGCCCGGCGATCCGCGCCGGCTCGGTGCCGACGAAGCGCGCGCGATGGTGTCGGCGCTGCGGCCCGAGCAGGTGATCGGCGCGGTCTACGAACCCGACGCGGCCGACATGGACGTGCATGCGATCCACCAGGGCTACCTGCGCGGCATGCGGCGCGCGGGCGGGCAGCTGGTGTGCGACGCGGGCGTGACGGCCATCGAGCGCGTGGGCGAGATCTGGCGCGTGCAGGCCGGCGGGCGCAGCTACGAGGCACCGGTGCTGCTCAACGCGGCGGGCGCCTGGGTCGACACGGTGGCTCGGCTCGCGGGCGTGCCGCCCATCGGCATCGAGCCGCGCCGGCGCTCGGCCTTCATCTTCGCGCCGCCCGAGGGCGAGGCCGCGACGGCCGCGCGCTGGCCCATGGTGTTCGGCGCCGAGGAGGACTGGTACATCAAGCCCGACGCCGGCATGCTGCTCGGCTCGCCGGCCAATGCCGACCCGGTGGAGCCGCAGGACATCCAGCCCGAGGAGCTCGACATCGCGATCGCGATCGACCGCATCGAGCAGGTGACCACGCTTTCGATCCGCCGCCCCACGCGCACCTGGGCCGGCCTGCGTTCCTTCGTGGCCGACGGCGACCTGGTCGGCGGCTTCGATCCCGCGGCGCCGGGCTTCTTCTGGGTCGCGGCGCAGGGCGGCTACGGCATCCAGACCTCGGCCGCGATGGGCGAGGCCTGCGCGGCGCTGGCACGCGGGCTGCCGCTGCCCGAGCGCATCGCGGGCTTCGGGCTCACGGCCGAGATGCTCGGGCCGCAGCGGCTGCGCAGCAAGGTCGCCGCCTGACGCGGCAACGCCCCATCTTTCCTCCTTCTTCCCTCCACCCCGAGAACAAGAGAAACCCCATGCGTGTCTTCAGTGCCTCCCTCGCCACCGAAACCAACACCTTCGCGCCCATGCCCACGGGCCTGGCCTCGTTCAAGGACCGCGGCTACTTCCCCGCCGGCAAGCATCCCGAAGCGATGACGCTGTTCTCGGGCCCGCTGTGGGCCGCGCGCATCCGCGGCAAGGAACGCGGCTGGACGCTGTTCGAAGGCATGGTGGCCGGCGCGCAGCCCAGCGGCACGACCACGCGCCACGCCTACGAGACGCTGCGCGACGAGCTGCTGGCCGACCTGCGCGCGGTGCTGCCGGTCGACATGGTGCTGCTGGGCCTGCACGGCGCGATGGTGGCCGACGGCTACGACGACTGCGAGGGCGACCTGCTGAAGCGGGTGCGCGAGATCGTGGGCCCGAAGGTGGTGATCGGCGCCGAGCTCGATCCGCACAACCACCTCACGCCCGAGATGGTGGCCAATGCCGACCTGATGATCTCGTTCAAGGAGTACCCGCACACCGACGTGCTCGAGCGCGGCATGGAGCTGGTCGACATCTGCGCGGCGCAGGTCGAGGGCAAGGTGAAGCCGGTGGCCGCGATGGTCGACTGCGACATGATCGTGACGGTCCACACCTCGCGCCAGCCGGCGCGCGGCTTCGTCGAGCGCATGCAGTCGCTCGAGGGCAAGGACGGCGTGCTCTCGGTCTCGCTCACGCACGGTTTCTCGTGGGGCGACGTGCCCGAGATGGGCACCAAGCTGCTGGTCTACACCGACGGCGACGCAGCCAAGGCGCAGGCCCTGGCGCGCCAGCTGGCCGACGAGGTGATCGCGATGCGCGACGCGCTCACGGTCCCCTACCCCGGCATCGACGCCTCGCTCGACGCGGCGCTGGCCTTCGACGGCGGCCCGGTGGTGCTGGCCGATGGCGCCGATAACCCCGGCGGCGGCGCGGCCAGCGATTCGACCTTCATCCTGCGCCGCCTGGTCGAGCGCGGCATCACCAATGCGGCGCTGGGCCCGATGTGGGACCCGATCGCGGTGCGCATCGCCTTCGACGCGGGCGTGGGCGCCAAGCTCACGATGCGCATCGGCGGCAAGATCAGCCCGCTGTCGGGCGACCCGATCGACCTCGAGTGCACGGTGAAGGCGCTGCAGCGCGACCTGGTGATGACCGGCCTGGCGGGCACGCCGGTGCTGATGGGCGACAGCGCGCTGGTGGAAGCCAACGGCATCGAGATCGTGCTGATCACGCTGCGCAACCAGGCGATGGGCACCGACCTCTTCACGCAACTGGGCTGCGATCTCGCGGCCAAGAAGATCGTGGTGGTGAAGTCCTCGCAGCACTTCTATGCCTCGTACTCGAAGGTCGCCAAGCACGTGATCTACGCGGGTGCGCCGGGCGCGGTCACGCTCGATCTCAGCACCCTGCCCTACCGCAAGGCGCGGCTGCCCAAGTGGCCGATCGGCGCCACGGCCTGACGCCTCGTTTTTTTCTTTCTCCCTCGTTCCCTTTTCTTTTCCTCAGCCCACGGAGTTCCGCGATGACTTCACCACGCCGCCTTCTCGCCGCCTGTCTCGGCGGACTCGCCCTCGCCACGGCGAGCCTGCACGCGCCGGCCCAGCAGCAGCCCAAGACGCTGCGCGTGGTCGCGCATGCCGACCTGAAGATCCTCGACCCGACCTTCACCACGGCCTACATCTCGCGCAACTTCGGCTACATGGTCTACGACACGCTGTTCGCGCAGGACGCGAACGGCAAGCCGCAGCCGCAGATGGTCGAGAAGTACAGCACCTCGAAGGACGGCAAGCAGTGGAGCTTCACGCTGCGCCCGGGCCTGAAGTTCTCGGACGGCAGCGCCGTGACCTCGGCCGACGCGATCGCCTCGCTGCAGCGCTGGGCCGCGCGCGACAGCCTGGGCCGCGCGATGGTGGCCAGCGGCGCCGAATGGAAGGCGGTCGACGCCCACAGCTTCACGCTCACGCTGACCGAGCCCTTCGGCATGGTGCTCGACGGGCTGGCCAAGCCCTCGGGCTTTCCGCCGGTGATCCTGCCCGAGCGCATCGCGAAGATGCCGGCGACCGCGCCGCTGACCGAGGTCGTGGGCTCGGGCCCGTTCGTCTTCAAGCGCGACGAATGGGTGCCGGGCAACAAGGCGGTGTTCGTGCGCAACACCAACTACGTGGCGCGCAGCGAGCCGCCGAGCGGCCTCTCGGGCAGCAAGAAGACCAGCTTCGACCGCGTGGAGTGGCTCTACCTGCCCGACGCCAACAGCGCGGTCGCGGCGCTCAAGCGCGGCGAGGTCGACCTGGTCGAGCAGCTGCCGCCCGACTACATCGCGCCGCTGCGCACCGACAGCAACGTCAAGATCGGCTCGGGCGGCGCCTACCAGGCCTTCCTGGTGATGAACCAGCTGCACGCGCCCTTCAACGACCCGAAGGTGCGCCAGGCGCTGCTGCAGGCAGTGAGCCAGGAGCGCTTCGTCGCGGCCATGGGCTATCCGCTCGACATGCGCATGAGCTACTGCGCCACCTACTTCATCTGCGGCAGCCCGAACGAGACCGCGGCCGGCGCCGAGCCCTTCCGCAAGGCCGACGTGGCCAAGGCCAAGAAGATGCTGGCCGACGCCGGCTACAAGGGCGAGAAGGTGGTGCTGCTGGTGCCCAGCGACGTGCCCTACCTCAACGCCGAGGCGCTGATGGCCGCGCAGACCATGCGCAGCATCGGCCTGAACGTCGACGCGCAGACCATGGACTGGGCCTCGATCGGCGCGCGCCGCGCCAAGCGCGATGCGCCCGAGGCCGGCGGCTGGAACATGTACGTGACGGTGGCCGGCGAGTTCGACGCCAACTCGCCGATCGCCAACGCCTACCTGAGCGCGGCCTGCGGCAACAGCCTGCCGGGCTGGCCCTGCGACAAGAAGCTCGACGAGCTGCGCACGGCCTGGCTCAAGGAGACGGTGCCGGCCAAGCGCAAGGAATTGCTCGACGCCTTCCAGTCGCGCGCCTACGAGGCCGTGCCCTACATCAACGCGGGCCAGTACTCGGCCGCGTTCGCCGCGCGCTCCAGCCTCAAGGGCGTGGACAAGCTCTGGGCCGGCATGCCGACGGTCTGGATGCTCGACAAGTAAGCCCTTCTCCCCAGCCACGAGAACCTCGAAGCCATGGGCTACATCCTCCGTCGATTCCTCTCGACGCTCCCGGTCATGGCGGTGGTCGCCGTGGTGGTGTTCCTGCTGATCCACCTCTCGCCCGGCGATCCGGCCGCGCTGATCGCGGGCGACCTCGCCACCGGCGAGGACATCGAGAAGCTGCGCGCCGCGCTCGGCCTCAACCTGCCGCTGTGGCAGCAGTTCGCGCTGTGGCTCGGCCGGCTCGCCACCGGCGACCTCGGCACCTCGATCTTCACGCAGGTGCCGGTGTCGCAACTGCTCGGGCAGCGGCTCGAGCCCCACGGTGTCGATCGCGCTGCTCACCATGGCGATCACGCTGGTGGTGGCGGTGCCGCTGGGCACGCTCGCGGCCTACCGCGCCGGCACCTGGATCGACCGGCTGGTGATGCTGTTCGCGGTGCTGGCCTTCTCGGTGCCGGTGTTCCTGGTCGGCTACCTGCTGATCTACGCCTTCGCGATCCAGCTGCCGTGGTTTCCGGTGCAGGGCTACGTGCGCTTCGGCCAGAGCCCGGCGGACTGGCTGCTCGGGCTGGTGCTGCCGTGCGTGAACCTGGCGCTGGTCTACATCGCGCTGGTGACGCGCATGACACGCGCCACCGTGCTCGAGGTGCTGCACGAGGACTACATCCGCACCGCGCGCGCCAAGGGCCTGGGCGTGCTGCCGGTGCTGGGCCATGCGCTGCGCAACGCGGCGATCCCGATCGCCACCACGGTGGGCGTGGGCATCGCGCTGCTGATCGGCGGCGTAGTGGTCACCGAGACGGTGTTCGCGATCCCCGGCGTGGGGCGGCTGGTCATCGATTCGGTGCAGCGCCACGACTATCCCGTGATCCAGAGCGTGCTGCTGCTGTCGGCCGGCGTGTACGTGCTGATCAACCTGCTGATCGACCTGAGCTACCGCTTCTTCGATCCGCGCATCCAGTACTGAACATGTCCACTGCACTGCCTCTGGCATCGACCAGCGCTTCCGGAGAAGAACCGGCTCGGAATGAACCTTCATCCGTTCACGACGTACCCCAAATTGGTCATGCGGCCCCCTCAACCGTTCACGCTGAGCTTGTCGAAGCGCGGCGCGAGGCTTCGACAAGCTCAGCCCGAACGGGTGGGGGCTAAGCCCGAACGGGCGGCGGAGCATCCCCGCCAGAGGCCGACATCGCGCCCTTCGTCCCGCCGCGCTTCCGCTGGCTGCGCAAGCACCCCACGCTGATCGTCGGCCTGCTGCTGCTGCTCGCGGTGGCGGCGCTGTCGATCGCCGCGCCCTGGATCGCCACCCACGACCCGCAGGACATCGACCCGCTGGCACGCATGCAGCCGCCCTCGGCCGAGCGCTGGTTCGGCACCGACGCGCTGGGCCGCGACGTGTTCAGCCGCGCGGTGTGGGGCGGCCAGGTGTCGATGATCGTCGGCGCCTCGGTCGCCGTGCTGGCCACCGTCTTCGGCATCGTGCTGGGGCTGCTGGCCGGCTTCGTGCGCCGCATCGACGGCTTCGTGATGCGCGTGATGGACGGGCTGATGGCGATCCCCGGCATCCTGCTGGCGATCGCGCTGATGGCGGTCACGCGCGCCAGCCTCACGACCGTGATCGTGGCCATCACCATTCCCGGATACCGCGCGTGGTGCGGCTGGTGCGCTCGCTGGCGCTCACCTTGCGCGAGCAGCTGTTCGTGGAAGCCGCGCATGCGGTGGGCACGCGGCTGCCGACCATCCTGTGGCGCCACGTGCTGCCCAACATGGTGGCGCCGCTGATCGTGCAGTCGACCTTCGTCGCGGCGGCCGCGGTGCTGACCGAGGCGGCGCTGTCCTTCCTCGGCGTGGGCGTGCCCGCGCAGGACGCCGAGCTGGGGCAACATGATGGCCGAGGGGCGCGACTTCGTCGCCGTGGCCTTCCACATCATCCTGTACCCGGGCCTCTTGCTCGCGGCCACGGTGCTCGCGATCAACCTCGTGGGCGACGGGCTGCGCGATGCGCTCGATCCGCGCCTGGCGCGCCAACTCTGAGGGACGACGCCCCATGACCACTCCCCTGTCCCGCGTCGCGCTCGCGACCGGCGAGCCGCTGCTCGAGGTCGACGCGCTGCGCACCCACTTCCACACGCTGGCCGGCGTGGTGCGCTGGGTCGACGGTGTGTCCTACACCGTGCGCGCCGGCCGCACGCTCGGCGTGGTCGGCGAATCGGGCTGCGGCAAGAGCGTGACCGCGCTGTCGATCCTGCGGCTGGTGCCCACGCCGCCGGGCCATCACGCGGGCGCGGTGCGGCTGCGCGGCACCGACCTGATGCAGCTGAGCGAGCGCGAGATGCGCCAGATCCGCGGCAACCGCATCTCGATGATCTTCCAGGAGCCGATGACCTCGCTGAACCCCGTGCTGACCGTGGGCCGGCAGATCGCCGAGACGGTGCAGCTGCACCAGAAGGCCAGCCGCGCCGAGGCGCTGCAGCGCGCGGTCGAGATGCTGCGGCTGGTGCAGATCCCCGAGCCCGAGCGACGCGTGAACGAGTACCCGCACCAGCTCTCGGGCGGCATGCGCCAGCGCGTGATGATCGCGCTGGCCCTGGCCTGCAACCCCCGAGGTGCTGATCGCCGACGAGCCAACGACCGCGCTCGACGTGACGATCCAGGCGCAGATCCTCGACCTCATCAAGCGGCTGCAGAAGGAGCTGGGCATGGGCGTGGTGATGATCACGCACGACCTCGGCGTGGTGGCCGAGAGCTGCGACCGCGTGGTCGTGATGTACGCGGGCAAGAAAGTGGAAGAAGCCGAGGTGGTCGAGCTGTTCGACCGGCCGCTGCATCCCTACACGCGCGCGCTGATGGCCTCGATGCCCGCGATGAACACCGCGAGCACGCGGCTCACCGAGATCCCGGGGCTGGTGCCGGCCGCGCACGAACTGGGCCGCGGCTGCGCCTTCGCGGCGCGCTGCGCCTCGGCGCGCGAGCGCTGCCGGCACGAGACGCCGCGGCTCACGCGCCAGGGCGATGCGAACGACGCCGACGGCGGCCACGTGGTGGCCTGCTTCGCGGTGCAGGAAGGCTGGGCCACGGCTTCGGTCGAACAGGAGGTGGCGGCATGAGCACGACGACGACGACAACAACAGCCAATGCCGCGCCGCTGCTGCGCGTGCACGAGCTGCGCAAGCACTACGTCTCGCCCAAGCGCTGGCTGCGGCCGGCGCGGCCGCCGATCCAGGCGGTCGATGGCGTGTCGTTCTCGGTGGCGCGCGGCGAGACGCTCGCGCTGGTCGGCGAATCGGGCTGCGGCAAGACGACCACCGCGAAGTCGGTGCTGCGGCTGGTGGAGCCGAGCGCGGGCTCGGTGCAGCTCGACGGCGAGGAGCTGGTGGGACTCTCGCCCTCGCAGATGCGCCAGCGCCGGCGCGACCTGCAGATCATCTTCCAGGACCCGTATGCCTCGCTCAACCCGCGCCTGACCGCGGGCGAGATCGTGGCCGAGCCGCTGCGCAACTTCGGCGGGGCCGACGCGGCGGCGCGCGAGGAGCGCGTGCGCTGGCTGTTCTCGCGCGTGGGCCTGCGGCCCGAGGCGGCGAAGAAGATACCCGCACGAATTCTCGGGCGGGCAGCGCCAGCGGCTGGGCATCGCGCGCGCACTGGCACTGCAGCCCAAGCTGATCGTCTGCGACGAGCCGGTGTCGGCGCTCGACGTGTCGGTGCAGGCGCAGGTGGTGAACCTGCTGATGGACCTGCAGGCCGAGTTCGGCATCGCCTACCTGTTCGTCGCGCACGACCTCGCGGTGGTGCGTCACATCAGCCACCGCGTGGCCGTGATGTACCTGGGCCACATCGTCGAGATCGCGGACCGCGACACGCTGTTCTCGGCGCCGCGCCATCCGTACACAGAGATCCTGCTGTCGGCGGTGCCCGTGCCCAACCCGCGCACGCCCGCCAAGCGCATGCTGCTGCAGGGCGATCCGCCGAGCCCCGCGAACCCGCCCTCGGGCTGCCGCTTCCACACCCGCTGCCCGATGGCGCAGGCCGTGTGCAAGGAGCAGCAGCCCGTGCTCACGCCGCGCGAGGCCGAGGGGCACCTGGTGGCCTGCCATTTCCGCTGAACCCCGAACACCCCAACACGAAGAAGGAAGACGCGATGTCGAACCCCACCCACCACGACCTGCTGATCCGCGGCGGCACCGTGATCGACGGCACCAAGGCGCCGCGCTTCGAGGCCGACGTGGCCATCTCGGGCGGGCGCATCGCCGCCATCGGCAAGCTCGACGGCCACACGGCCGACCAGGTGCTCGACGCCACGGGCCGCATCGTGGCGCCGGGCTTCATCGACTCGCACACGCACGACGACCAGGCGGTGCTGTCGCAGGCGCAGATGCCGTTCAAGGTGTCGCAGGGCGTGACCACGGTGATCGCGGGCAACTGCGGCATCAGCGCCGCGCCGCTGCGCGAGGACATGGAGCTGCCGATGCCGCTGAGCCTGCTCGACTCGCCGGTCGAAGGCCGCTTCACCACCTTCGCGGCCTACCTCGATGCGCTGCGCGCCACGCCCTCCTCGGTCAACGTGGCGGCGATGGTGGGCCATTCGACGCTGCGCGCCGTGACCATGGCCGACCTCGACCGTCCCGCCACCGCGAGCGAGATCGCGGCCATGCAGGCGCTGGTCGAGGAAGCGATGCAGGCCGGCGCCATCGGCCTGTCGACCGGCACCTTCTACCCGCCCGCGGTGAAGGCCACGACCGAGGAGATCATCGAGGTCGGTCGCCCGCTCACGTCGCGCAAGGCGCTCTACGTGACGCACATGCGCGACGAGGCCGACCGCGTGATGGAATCGCTCGAGGAGACCTTCGCCATCGGCCGCGCGCTCGACATCCCGGTGGTGGTGTCGCACCACAAGGTGCAGAACGTGCAGAACCACGGCAAGACCAAGGTCACGCTGCCCTTCATCCAGGAGGCGATGAAGCACCAGTGCATCGGCCTCGACTGCTATCCCTACACGGCCGGCTCGACCATGATCCGCACCGACCGCGGCATGATGGACGGCCGCGTGCTGATCGCCTCGAGCGTGCCGCATCCCGAATGCGCGGGCCGCGACCTGAAGGACATCGCGGCCGACTGGGGCGTGTCGGGCGAGGAGGCGGCCAAGCGGCTGCAGCCCGGCAGCGCGATCTACTTCATGATGGACGAGGACGACGTGCAGCGCATCCTCGCCTTCGACGAGACCATGATCGGCTCCGACGGCATTCCGCTCGGCGAGAAGCCGCATCCGCGGCTGTGGGGCACCTTCCCCGCGCGTGCTGGGCCACTACAGCCGCGACGTGGGCCTGTTCCCGCTCGAGACCGCGGTGTGGAAGATGACCGGCCTCACGGCGCGCAACTTCGGCCTGCACGAGCGCGGCACGCTCAAGCCCGGGCACCGCGCGGACGTCGTGGTGTTCGATGCGAAGACCGTGCGCGACACCGCGAACTACCAGGAGCCGACGCAGGCGGCCGAAGGCATCGAGGCGGTGATCGTGAATGGCGCGCTGACCTGGCGCGATGGGGCGCACAGCGGGGCGCGCAATGGGCAGGTGATCGTGCGGCGCGACGCGGCCTGACCGGATGCGCGCGCGGATGCACCGGGCGCTGTGCCGGTGCGTCCGGCGCACCGGATCGGTGATGCCTGGGCGCGGGCTCGAAGGTCCGCTGCCTCTCTTTTCCACGGATTTCCCTCGGAAGTCCCCGTCCTAGGGGATTTCCCTCGCCACCTGGCCCGGAGCTTGCGTAGGTCGCCAAGATAGTTGAATATTTCAACTATTGAAGATTTCTCCTACAAGCTCATGCACGCCCCGCTGCAACTCAAGACCGACTACCTCAACGTCCTGATGGACATTGCCTCGGAGCGCACGCGCGACCGCGGCTCGCGGGTCTACGAGATCGAGCTCGGCATCTCGATCCGCGACGTGCGCCTGCTGCGCATGATCGGCGGCGCGCCCGGCATCACCATCGGCCAGCTGGTGCAGACCTGCGGCATCGAAAAGACGCTGGTCTCCAAGCTGGTGAGCTCGCTGGTGCAGCGCCAACTGGTCGAGCGCCACGTCGGCACCGAGGACGCGCGGCAGATCTGCCTGTGCCTGAGCGAGAGCGGCCTCGACATGGTGCTGCGCGCCGAGCCCCTCGGCCACGAGATGGAGTTGCGCTTCCTCGACACGCTGAGCGCCGCGGAGGTCGACAGCCTGCACCGCATCCTGCGCAAGCTCATCGACTCCGAGGAGCGCACGCGCGACATCTTCGAATTCCTGCTGCAGCAACTGCGCGAGAGCAAGGAATCGCCGCCTGCCCCCGTTCCTCCGTCCTCCGCTCCCTCCCGAAAGAAGTAAGGCTCCATGGCACTCCATCTCTCGCCGCGCCACGCCGCGGCAGCCGCCCTGTCGGCACTGGCCCTGACCTTCGGCGCCGGCGCTGGCGCCGAGACGGTGCTTCGCACCGTGCCCTCGTCCGACCTCAAGATCCTCGACCCGATCTGGACCACGGCGAACATCACGCGCAACCACGGCCTGATGATCTACGACACCCTGTTCGCGATGGACGAGAAGGGTGCGATCAAGCCGCAGATGGTCGACAAGTACAGCGCGAGCGCCGACAACAAGGTCTGGACCTTCACGCTGCGCCCGGGCCTGAAGTTCCACGACGGCGCGCCGGTCACCTCGCAGGACGTGATCGCCTCGCTCGCACGCTGGGCCAAGCGCGACACGCTGGGCCAGAAGATGTACGAGGCCATGGACAGCATCGCAGCCGAGGGCCCGAACGGCTTTCGCATGAGCTTCAAGCAGCCCTTCGGCGTGGTGCTCGACGCGCTCGGCAAGCCCAATCCGCTGGTGCCCTTCATCATGCCCAAGCGCGTGGCCGACACGCCGGCCGACCGGCAGATCGAGGAGATGATCGGCTCGGGTCCCTTCACGCTCGCCAAGGAGGACTTCCGCCCCGGCGACCGCATCGTCTACCGAAAGAGACACGGCCTACGTGCCGCGCAAGGAACCGGCCTCGGGCCTGGCCGGGGGCAAGGTGGTGCACGTGGACCGCGTCGAGTGGGTGCTGCTGCGCGACCCGCAGACGCAGGCCAACGCGCTGCTCAACGGCGAGGTCGATATGCTCGAGACCGTGCCCAGCTCGGGCTATGCCGGCATGCGTACCAACGAGAAGATCGAGCTGGTCGACGTGATGCCCGCGGGCCCCTACACCGTGGTCTACAACCACAAGGTGCCGCCCTTCGACAACCCGAAGGCGCTGCGCGCCGCGATGCTCGCCATCAACCAGGAGGCGCTGCTGCGCGCCCAGGCCACCTTCCGCGACTTCTACAAGCCCTGCATCTCGATCTACCTCTGCGGCTCGACCTATGCGAGCGACAAGACCGGCTTCTACACCGGCAAGCCGCAGTTCGAGGAAGCGCGCAAGCTGCTCAAGGAATCGGGCTACGACGGCAAGCCCGTGGTCATCCTGCTGCCGGGCGACTCGCCCGCGCTGAACAAGCTGCCGGCGGTGTACGGCCAGTTGCTGCAAGCAGGTCGGCTTCAACGTCGACGTGCAGACCACCGACTGGGCCACGCTGGTGACCCGGCGGACGAAGAAGGACCTGCCCGAGAACGGCGGCTGGAATGCCTTCATCACCTTCTGGGGCGGCGTGGATGCGAGCAGCCCGATCGGCTACAGCCCACTGACCGGCAACGGCGACCAGGGCTACTTCGGCTGGCCCACCGTGCCGAGCTCGAGACGCTGAAGTCGAAGTTCATCGCCACCACCGACCTCGCGCAGCGCAAGGAGATCGCGACGCGGATCCAGCAGCTGGTGCTCGACAACGGCGTGCTCGCGCCGCTGGGCGAAGTCGAGAGCACCCACGGCCGTGCGCCGCGGCGTGATCACCGGCCTGCTGCCCTCGCCGGGGGTGCTGTACTGGAACGTGCAGAAGAAGCAGTCGCCGCAGTAAGCGCCGCCCCCCGTCCCTTCGTCGCTCCTGACCGGCTGCGCCCCCGCGGCAGCCGGGCGGGCCCTGTCACGCCCGCGCCGGGTGCCCGGCGCTCATTCATGGGATCTCTCCATGCTCAACTTCCTGCTGCGCCGCGGACTGGCCACCGCGCCCGTGCTCCTGATCGTGGCCGTCATCGTCTTCCTGCTGCTGCGCATGACGCCCGGCGACCCGGCCGCCGCCATCGCGGGCGACGCGGCCAGCGCGCAGGACATCGCGCGCATCCGCATGCAGCTCGGGCTCGACGAATCGATCCTGGTGCAGTTCGCCCGCTGGCTCGGCCAGGTGCTGCGCGGCGACCTCGGCCATTCCTTCTTCTACCGCATGAGCGTGACCGACCTGATCGGCCAGCGGCTCGAGCCCACGCTGTCGATCGCGGCCGTGACGGTGGTGCTCACCGTGCTGATCGCGCTGCCGCTCGGCGTGCTGGCCGCATCGCGGCGCGGCGGCCGGCTCGATCGCTTCATCATGGGCGCATCGGTGCTCGGCTTCTCGGTGCCGGTGTTCGTGGCCGGCTACGCGATGATCTGGCTGTTCTCGATGCACCTCGGCTGGCTGCCCTCGCAGGGCTACAGCCGCATCGCCGACGGCGTCGGCCCCTGGCTGCGCAACCTGGTGCTGCCCTGCATCACGCTGGCCGTGATGTATGCGGCGCTGATCGCGCGGGTCACGCGTGCCTCGGTGTCGGAAGCGCTGACCGAGGACTACGTGCGCACCGCGCGCGCCAAGGGCATCGCCGAGTGGCGCATGCTGCTGCGCCACGCACTCGCCAACGCGGCGGTGCCGATCGCCACCGTCATCGGCCTGAGCGTGGCCGGTCTGATCGGCGGCGTGGTGGTCACCGAGACCATCTACGCGATCCCCGGCCTGGGCCAGCTCACGGTCGACGCCGTGCTCTCGCGCGACTACCCGCTGATCCAGGGCATCACGCTGTTCTTCTCGCTGGTCTACGTGGTGGTGAACCTGCTGGTGGACCTGAGCTACCTGCTGCTCGATCCGCGCATCCGCTACTGACCTCCCGACCTCCCATCGAAAGCTTCGCCATGACTTCGATCTCCCTGCCCGACGACGCCATCGGGCCCGACACCGCCGCGCCTCCGCCCCGCCCGCGTTCCGCATCGCGCCGCCTGCTCGCCAACGGCGCGGTGCGCATCGGCGGCGCGCTGCTGCTCGCGATGCTGCTGCTGGCCGTGGCCGCGCCCTGGCTGCACACCATCGATCCCGAATGCGATGGACCCCGCGAGCTCGCACCTGCCGCCGGGCGCGCGCGCCGAGTTCGTGACGCTCGCGGGCGACAGCTTCGTGCGCTTCTTCCCGCTGGGCACCGACAGCATGGGCCGCGACCTCTGGAGCCGCACGGCCTACGGCGCGCGGATCTCGCTGTCGGTGGGCGTGGCGGTGGCGCTGGGCTCGGTCGCGTTCGGCCTGGTGGTGGGCATGGTCGCGGGCTACTTCCGCCGACTCGACGGTTTCATCATGCGCGTGATGGACGGGATGATGGCCATCCCCGGCATCCTGTTCGCGATCGTGCTGGTGGCCGTGTGGCGGCCCAGCCTGCTGACCGTGATCCTGGCTATCGTGGTGCCCGAGACGCCGCGCGTGGCGCGGCTGGTGCGCTCGGTGGTGCTGTCGGTGCGCGAGGAGCCCTATGTCGAGGCCGCGGTCGCGCTCGACACGCCGACCTGGAAGCTGATGCTGCGCCACATCCTGCCGAACACGGCGGCGCCGCTGATCGTTCAGGGCACCTTCATCTGCGCGGCCGCGATGCTGGTGGAGGCCGTGATGTCCTTCCTCGGCATCGGCCTGCCATCCGATGTGCCGACCTGGGGCAACATCATGTCCGAGGGCCGCACGCACTTCACCTCGCATCCCTCGACCGTGCTGCTGCCGGGCGCCTTCCTCGCGCTCACGGTGCTGGCCGTGAACATGCTCGGCGACGGCCTGCGCGATGCGCTCGATCCCAAGTTCAAACAGCGCGGAGGCCGGGCATGACATCCAGCGTCACTCCCTCTTCCATCGCGCCCTGCCTCTCGGTGCGCGACCTCGCCATCGACCTGCCGGCCGGCGCCGACCGTGCGCATGCGGTGCACGGGATCTCCTTCGACGTGATGCCGGGCCAGGTCGTGTGCCTGCTCGGCGAATCCGGCTCCGGCAAGTCGGTGATCGCGCAGGCCGCGATGGGCCTGCTGCCGGCCTCGCTGCGGCCCTCGGCCGGCTGCATCGAGGTGCAGGGCGAGAACGTGCTGGCGGCCGACGCGAGGCGGCTGCGCGCGCTGCGCGGCGCCCGCATGGCGATGGTGTTCCAGGAGCCGATGACCGCGCTCAACCCGGTGATGCGCTGCGGCGCGCAGGTCGACGAGATCCTGGCCGAGCACACGACGCTGAAGGCCAGCGAGCGACGTCGGCGCGTGCTCGAGATCTTCGAGCGCGTGCGGCTGCCCGAGCCCCAGCGCATCTACGACGCCTATCCGCACCAGCTCTCGGGCGGGCAGCGCCAGCGCATCGTGATCGCCATCGCGCTGATCCTGCGCCCGGCGCTGCTGATCTGCGATGAGCCCACCACCGCGCTCGACGTGACCACGCAGGCCGAGATCCTCGCGCTGATCCGCGAGATGCAGCAGGAGAACGGCACCGCGGTGCTGTTCATCACGCACGACTTCGGCGTGGTGGCGGACATCGCCGACCGCGTGGTGGTGCTGCAGCTCGGCCGGCAGGTCGAGAGCGGGCCGAAGGACGAGGTGCTGCGGCGCCCGAAGGAGGCCTATACGCGCATGCTGCTCGCGGCGGTGCCGCAGCTCGCGCCGGTGCAGCGCCCGCCGGTCGACCGGCAGGCGCCGCTGCTCGATGCGCGTGGCGTCGGCAAGGTCTACCGCAGCGGCTCGTGGCCCGGCAAGCGCCGCTCGGTGCATGCGGCGGCCGACGTGTCGCTGCGGCTGCATGCGGGCGAGACCGTGGGCATCGTGGGCGAATCGGGCTCGGGCAAGTCGACCGTGGCGCGCTGCATCGCGCGGCTGATCGAACCCACCGACGGCGACATCCGCGTGCCCGGGATCGCGCAGCACGGCGGCCGTGCGGAGCGCTCGGCCTTCCGCCGCCTGGTGCAGGTGGTGTTCCAGGATCCCAACCGCTCGCTCAACCCGCGCCGCACCGTGGGCCAGTCGATCGTCGAGGGGCCGGTGAATTTCGGCGTGCCGCACGACCAGGCCTGGCAACGCGCCGAGGCGCTGATGGCACTGGTGCGGCTCAGGCCCGAGGTGCTGCACCGCTATCCGAGCGAGTTCTCGGGCGGCCAGCGCCAGCGCCTGTGCATCGCGCGCGCGCTGGCCTGCGAGCCGCGCGTGCTGATCGCCGACGAGGCCGTGTCGGCGCTCGACGTGTCGGTGCAGGACCAGATCCTCAAGCTGCTGGCCGAGATCCAGCAGCGGCTGTCGATCGGCATCCTGTTCATCACCCACGACCTGCGCGTGGCCAGCCAGATCTGCGATCGCCTGATCGTGATGCACAAGGGCCGCATCGTCGAACAGGGCACGGCGCATGAGGTGCTGCTGTCGCCGCAGGAAGCCTACACGCGCACGCTGCTGGCCGCCGCGCCGGGCCAGGGCTACGCCTTCGGGCGCGGCTGAGCGCCGTCACGCATGACCACCCCGCCCCATTCATCCATCCACAAGGAGACCGAAGACATGACCACACCGCTGCACGAGATGAGCGCCGTCCAGTTGCTCGAGCACTACCGCGACCGCGTGCTGTCGCCCGTCGAAGTGACCCAGGCCGTGCTCGCACGCATCGAGCGCTGGGAGCCGAGCATCCGCGCCACCTACGCGCTCGACGCCGAAGCCGCGCTCGCGGCGGCCCGCGCTTCCGAGGCGCGCTGGGCCCAGGGCCGGCCGCAGGGCGCGCTCGACGGCGTGCCGATCACGCTGAAGGAGAACATCGGCACGCGCGGCACGCCCAAACCGGTAGGCAGCGCCGCGACCGTGCTCGCGCCCGAGACCTCCGACGCCCAGCAGCCGCGCGCGTGCGCGAAGCGGGCGCAGTCATCGTCACCAAGACCACGATGCCCGACTTCGGTTTCCTGGGCGCGGCGCCATCGAGTTTCCATGCGCTCACGCGCAATCCATGGAACCTGGCGCACAACACGGGCGGCTCGAGTTCGGGCGCCGGTGCCGCGGCGGCCGCCGGCTACGGCCCGCTGCACCTGGGCACCGACATCGGCGGCTCGGTGCGCATTCCCGCGAGCTTCTGCGGCGTGTTCGGCCTCAAGCCCAGCCATGGCCGCATTCCGGTCGATCCACCCGCGGCCGCGCGCGTGATCGGTCCGATGACGCGCACCGTGGCCGATGCCGCGCTGCTGATGCAGGTGGTGTCGCAGCCCGATGCGCGCGACTACATGAGCCTGCCGCCGAACGACATCGCGTGGCACCAGCTCGAGCGCAGCGTGAAGGGCCTGCGCATCGGCCTGTGGACCGAAACCATGGGCGGCTGGCCGATCGATGCGGAAGTGAAGGCGGCCGTGCTGGCGGCCGCGCGCCTGTTCGAGCAGGCCGGCGCCATCGTCGAGCCGCTGGCAGACTGGACCACGCCCGAGCTGCGCCTGGGCATGGCGCACTTCTTCACCATGCGCTGCCGCGTCGACCTGGCCGCGATGGCACCCGAGCGCGCGAAGCTGGCGGCCGACTACATCCACCATGCCGCCGAGTTCGCGGCCTCGCACACGCCCGAGGAGGTGTTCCTGTCCTTCACGCGCCTGCAGGCGCTGCGCGCGGCCACCGTGGCGGCCACGCAGCCCTTCGATTTCGTGCTGTCGCCGGTGTCGCCCGGGCTGCCGTTCGCGGCCGAGGCCATCAACAGCGGCTCGCAGAACCTGCTCAAGGATTCGCACTTCACATCGGTGTTCAACCAGTCGGAACAACCGGCCGCGTCGATCAACTGCGGTCATTCGAAGAGCGGCCTGCCGATCGGCCTGCAGATCGCGGGGCGGCGCTTCGACGATCTGGGGGTGCTGCAGATGGCGCGCTTCTACGAGTCGGTGCGCCCGCAGCAGGCGGCCTGGCCGGAGCCGGCCTGACCGCGGCCCGGTTCAGTCGGGCGCGTTCATCACCCGGTCGAACTCCTCGTCGGCCGGCACGTTGTCGGCATCGAGCTCGCTGGCATCGGTGAGGTCGATGCCGGTTTCCTCGGACAGGGAATCGGCGGCCTCAGCGTCGACGGCATCGAAGTCGTCCTCGGGCAGGCCGTCGGCATCGAGGTCCTCGTCGACTTCCTCGGGGATCGGCGCGGGGCGCGCGCTGGTGACGGCGGCTCGGGTGGTCATGGTCTTTTCCTCACGGATGGCTGGGCGAAGCAGGCCCCTATGTTGCGCCGATTTCGCGTCATCCGGAAGACGGTGCGGGTGACGGGACGTATCGCCCGCCCGCACCTGTTCAAACGATCAGTTCTTGTTCGCCTCGGGCTTGGCCTCGCCTTCGTGCGCATGGTCGTGGTCATGCCCTTCCTCGTGCGCATGCGCGGCGTGGTTGTGCCCGTGGTCGTGGCCATGCTCGCCGCTGTGCGCGAGGCGGCTCACGCCCGTGACCAGCGCGATGCCCGCGATCAGCCAGGCGATCTGCCCGAGGGTCTGGCGCATCGGCAGGCGCTTCTGCAGTTGCGGGATCAGGTCGGCCAGCGCGACGTAGACGAAGCTGCTGCCGGCGAGCACGAGGAAGTACGGCAGCCAGCCATGCAGCTGGTCGACCAGCCACCAGCCGGCGATGCCGCCGAGCATGGTCATGGTGCCGGCCAGCGACACCTTCACGAGCGCGGCGCGCTGGTTGGCCGAACTCTGGCGCAGCACCACGAGGTCGCCGATGTGGTGCGGCACCTCGTGCGCGAGCACGGCGAGGGCGGCGACCAGGCCCAGGCGCAGGTCGGCGATGAAGGCCGAGGCGATCAGGATGCCGTCGCCGAAGCAGTGCACGCTGTCGCCGGTGAGCACGGCCCAGCCGCCGGCGCGCGGGCCGTGGTCGTGACCGTGGTGCGCATGGCCGTGGCCGTGCGCGTGGTCGTGATGGCCGTGGTTGTCGTAGATGGGACCGAGCTGCACCTGCTGCTCGGGCGTGTCGCCGCCGTGGTGGTGCTCATGCCCGTGGTGCCACAGCTCGGCCTTGTCGAGCAGGAAGAAGAACACCACGCCGAACAGCAGCACCGCGAACAGCAGCGCGGGCTCGATGCGGCTTTCGAAGGCCTCGGGCAACAGGTGCATAAAGGCGGTGGCGAGCAGCGCGCCCGCCGCCAGGCTCAGCAGGTGCTGCGGATTCACGCCGCCCGAGCCGCTGCGCACGCCCACGCGCAGCAGCAGCGCTGCGAGCCACACGCTGCCGATGCCGGCGACCAGGGTCGCCAAGATGATCACTATCAAGTTCATAGCTGCTTACGCAATAAGGACGCCCGATGCGCCCAGTTCCATTCATTAAAAGCAAAAAGGCCGCCCCTTGCGGGGACGGCCTTCGGCGGGAGCTGGCTCTGGGGTCGTCCTGGGCGCTGATCGCTCAGGCGACACCGTTGGCTTTGAACCAGGCGGTGGCTCGCTGCCATCCGTCGTCGGCCGCGCTCTTGACGTAGCTGGGACGGTAGTCGGCATGGAACGCATGGCCTGCTTCGGGATACACGACGAAGCTCGAAGCCTTGGCAGCCGGAGAGCCATTTGCCAGGGCCGATTTCATCTTATCAACGGTGTCAAGGGGGATACCCTGGTCTTTTCCGCCGTACAGGCCGAGCACCGGCGCCTGCAGGCTGGCGGCGATGTCGACCGGGTGCTTCGGCGTCAGGTCGCTGGCCTGGCCGACCAGCCGGCCGTACCAGGCGACGCCGGCCTTGACCTTGCCGGTGGCGGCGTAGAGCCAGGTGATGCGGCCGCCCCAGCAGAAGCCGGTGATGCCGGCCTTGGAGGTGTCGCCGCCGTTGGCCGCGGCGTACTGCAGCGCGCCGTCGAGGTCGGCCAGCACCTGCGCGTCGGGCACCTTGCTCACGATGTCGGCCTGCAGCTTGGGAATGTCGGTGTAGCCGCGCGGATCGCCCTGGCGCGCATAGAGCTCGGGCGCGATGGCGAGGTAGCCGAGCTTGGCGAAGCGGCGGCAGGTGTCGGCGATGTATTCGTGCACGCCGAAGATCTCCTGCACCACCAGGATCACCGGCAGGCCGGTCTTGTTGGCCGGCGCCGCGGCATAGGCCGGCACCTCGAAGCCGTTGACCGTGTACTTGATCGGGCCGGCCTTCAGGCCGTCGGCCGGGGTGCTGATGGCGGTCTGCGCCATCACCGGCATGACGGCGGCGGCGTAGCCCACGCCGATGGCGGCCTTGAGCGCGGTGCGCCGCGTCGCGCCCTGCTCGGTGCTGTCGCCGGGGCGCAGCGAGTCGAAGTCGGATTGCAGGTCGGAACGGCGGTCGTCGAGTTGGGGCATGAAGAGGGCTCCAGGTGAGGGATCGTCGGACAAGGGGCAGATGCGAAAAAACGCACGCCGCAATGTAGGCGATAACGGCCCGTCCTCCCTGTTCGCGGGGTTGATGACCCCGCGCGGACGCCCTTTTGCCGCTCAGCGCGGTTCGTAGGCCCGGCGCGCCAGCGCCGCCGCCAGCACCTGCGCCGGATCGACCAGCCGCAGCCCCGCCACCGCGCTCGAGCCCGCGAGCCCCAGTGGCACCTCGGTGCAGCCCATGATGATGGTGACCGGCCCGTGGCGCTCGGCCAGCCGCAGCGCGACCTCGGAGAAGCAGCGCTCGGCCAGCGCCATGTCGCCGGCCTTCACGCCCTCGAAGATGCCGCGCGCGATGGTGCGTCGCTCGTCCTCGCTGGGCACGTGGCAGCCCAGGCCGGCCTCGGCCAGCGCCTGCTCGTAGAGGCCGATGCGGTAAGTGCCCTCGGTGGCCATCAGCGCCACCTCGCCCGCGCCCTGCGCCGCCAGGTGCTGCGCGGTCTCGCGCGCCATGTGCAGCAGCTCGACCTGCGGAAAGCGTTCCTGCAGCCGCGCATGCCAGGCATGGGCGGTGTTGCAGGCGATCGCCACCGTGCGGCTGCCGAGCGCCGCCAGCCGGCCCAACGCCTGCAGCATCGGCTCGAGCGGCTGGTGCGCGCCGTTCTCGGCGCTCGACAGCAGCGCGCCGGTGCGGTCGGGCACCGGCACCTGCGCGAGCCAGTGCTCGGGAAAGGACTGGTCGCGCACCGGCTCGCCGCGCGCGCGCATCTGCTGCGCGCAGGCCTGCACGAACAGGCGCACGAAGTCGGCGCCCGCGGCCGGGCCCATGCCGCCCAGGATGCCTACGACCTGCGTGGAGACCATGTCCTCGTGTCCGATCGGCGAGCGGCTCAGGTCGCCGGCTTGTCGCTGAATTCCTTGAGGTTGTCCTTGAGCTGCGGGCTCATCGGCAGGTTCAGCGGCAGGTTCTTCGGCGGGATCGGCGACATGAACCACTTGGTGTAGAGCTTCTCGAACTCCCCGCTCTTCATCATGCCGATGAAGGTGTCGTCGACCAGCTTCTTGAAGGCCGGGTCGTCCTTGGGCAGCATGCAGGCATAGGGCTCGACCTGCAGCGACTCGCCCACCACCTCGTAGTCGGCCGGGTTCTTCGAGTTGGCGATCAGGCCGAACAGCAGGATGTCGTCCATCGCGAAGGCGACGGCGCGGTCGCTCTCCACCAGCAGGAACGCGTCGGCGTGGTCCTTGCCGAGCACGATGTTCATGTCGAGGTTCTTCTCGGTGTTGTACTTGCGCATGACCAACGCGTTGGTGGTGCCGGTGGTGCTGGCCACGGTCTTCTTCGCGAGGTCGGCGTAGTCCTTGATCTTCGAGGACTTCTTCACCAGCAGGCGCGTGCCCGTGTAGAAGTGGTTGACCGCGAAGGACACGTCCTTGCCGCGCGCGGTGTTGTTGGTGGTGGAGCCGCACTCGAGGTCGATGGTGCCGTTGGTGATCAGCGGGATGCGGTTCTGCGAGGTCACGGCCATCAGCTGCACCTGCAGGTTCGGCTTGTTGAGCTTCTTCTTCACCGCCTCGACCACCGCGTTCGACATCTCGACCGCGAAGCCGATCGGCTTGTTGGGGCCGTCGAGGTAGCTGAACGGCACCGACGACTCGCGGTAGGCCAGCGTGATCTTGCCGGACTCGGCGATCTTGGCCAGCGTGTCGGCGGCCTGGGCGCCGGTGGCAGCGAGCAGGACCGTGGCGGCGGCGGCCATCAATGCGGAGAGTTTCATGCGAGCCTTCTTCGAGGGAGGTTGAACAGGAGGACCAGTGTAAGAAAGAGTGACTCAGGACGGCAATTCCAATAGCGGGCTGGGCCATACCCAAAGGTTATGGGCAGGGAAAACCCGGGCGGCGGGGCATGCCCTTTGGCTATGGGCCACGCCTCTTTTTGCATTTCCGCGCCGGCGGCGGCGCGCCTACAGTCGAGGCTCACCTCTTCCCTCCCCTTCCCTCTCTCGTTCCCGAAAGTTGCCTCTCATGCATGTGTGCGTGCTCGGCGCCGGCATCGTGGGCCTGGCCACCGCCTGGCAACTCGAACGCCTGGGCCACCAGGTCAGCGTCGTCGATCGCGCCGCCCCCGGCGCGGGCGCGAGCGGCGGCAACGGCGCGCAGCTCAGCTACTCGTACGTGCAGCCGCTGGCCGATCCCGCGATCTGGCGGCAGTTGCCGAAGCTGCTGCTCGCGCCGAATTCGCCGCTCAAGCTGCGCCCGCAGCTCGATCCGCTGCAATGGCGCTGGGGCCTGGCCTTCCTCGCGGCCTGCAATGCACGCACCTCGCGCGACACCACCGAGAAGCTGCTGGCACTCGCCGCCGAAAGCCGCGCCGGCTTCGAGGCCATGCAGGCCGACGCCGCGCCCGACTGCGACTTCTCGGCCACCGGCAAGCTGGTGCTGTATGCGAGCGAGGCCGCGCTGGCCGGGGCGCGCGCGCAAGTCGAGCTGCAGCGCACCATGGGCAGCGAGCAGCGCATCGTGCGCCCCGACGAGTGCGCGGCCATCGAGCCCGCGCTCGCCGACTACGCGCGCGGCATCGCGGGCGCGGTCTACACGCCCAGCGAATGCGCGGCCGACTGCCTCAAGGTCTGCGCCGAGCTGATGCGGGTGCTCGCGCGCGCGCGGCGTGCGCTTCGAGCTCGGCACCGAGGCCCGCGGCTTCGCGCAGGCCGGCGGTCGCATCGCCGCGGTTCGCACGGCCGCGGGCGACATCGAGGCCGATGCCTTCGTGATGGCACTCGGCACCGCCTCGCACAAGCTGGGTCGCGCGCTCGGCGCCTACCTGCCGGTGTATCCGCTCAAGGGCTACAGCATCACGCTCGACGTCGATCCGGCACCGGGCGCGGCGCCGACCGTGAACGTGACCGACAGCGCGCGCAAGGTGGTGTTCGCGCGCATCGGCTCGCGCCTGCGCGTGGCGGGCATGGCCGAGCTCGTGGGGCACGACGCGCGCATTCCAGCCACCCGCATCCAGACCCTGGCCGAGGCCACGCGCGCCGTGTTCCCGCGCGCGAGCCGGCTGGCCGAGCTGCATCCCTGGACCGGCATGCGCCCGGCCACGCCCACGGGCCTGCCGATCGTCGGCCGGCTCGAGGGCGCGCCCTCGAACATGCTGTTCAACACCGGCCACGGCGCGCTGGGCTTCACGCTGGCCTTCGGGTCGGCGCGTCGCGTCGCTGCCGCGCTGGCCGCCTGAAAAGCTAGACCACCCCCGCCTCGACGATCGCCTGCTGCATGCAGCGCGTGATGCCGCGCACGGCCACCGAATCGGGCCGGCCGGTGAAGCGCAGCGCGCGGATCGGCACCGGGATGTGCGGCTCGAGCGTGAGCACGTCGACCTTGGAGGTATCGGCCGAGCGCGCGGTGCAGCCGTCGACCAGCGCCACGCCCAGGCCGTGGTGCGCCATCGCCAGCGCCGCGTGGTAGGTCTGCACCGTGACCACCGCCTGCTGGAAGCCCACGCCGGCCTGGCGGCAGGCCTGGCTCAGGCTGGTGCCGACGGGGTCGCGGCTGTCGAGGCCGATCACCGGCCGCTCGGCCAGGTCGTGCAGCGCCACCGAGCCGTTGCGCACCAGCATGCGCGGCAGCATGCCCTTGGGCGCGATGCAGACCATGCGGCTGTCGGCCACGGTCTCTTGCGTGAGCGAGGGATGCACGGCCGGGCTGAACGCGAAGCCGACATCGGCTTCCTGCAGCAGCAGCGCCGACATGATCTGCGGCGAATGCAGCGACTCCACGCTGATGGCGTAGCCCGGATGCTTCTCGCGGAAGGCCTTGAGCGCGCGCGGCAGGATCTCGTAGCTCAGCGCCAGCACGCTGAGGATGCGCAGCTCGCCGGTGTCGGCGCCCGCGCGCAGGTTGGCCGCGAGCCGCTGCACCTCGTCGAGCTGCGCGAACAGCCGCTCGATGTGCGGGTACAGCGTGAGCGCCTCGGTGGTGGGCGTGAGCCGCCCCTTGGCGCGCTGGAACAGCGGAAAGCCCAGCTGCAGCTCGGCATGCTGCAGCGTGCGGCTGACGGCCGGCTGCGTGATGTTGATGAGCCGCGCCGCCGCGCTCACGCTGCCGGTGAGCATGATGGCGTTGAAGACCTCGATGTGGCGCAGCCGCATGGCGGGCTCAGCGCACGCTGGTCTTGCCGCGCGCGATGTCCATCACCATGCGCGTGGCCAGGTACAGCCGCGGTTCGATGGAATCGATCAGCACGTACTCGGCATCGGCCGAGTGCGCGCCGAAGCCCTGCAGGCCGAAGCGCTCGATCACCGGCGCCTTGGTCTTGAGCGAGGCGAAGGCCGCGTCGGTGCCGCCGCCGGCGGCCTTGTCGTCGGCACCCAGCGGGCGGCCGAGCTCGTCGCTGTAGATCGCCTGCGCGTGCCTGGCGAGCGCGCGCGAGGCATCGGTGGCCTCGAGCGGCGGACGGCGGCGCTCGAACTTCAGCTCGACCTTGGCCTCGGGAATCAGCTGCTTCTTCACGCGCTCGTTGACCTGCTGCTCGATGCGGTCGTAGTCGGCGACCTTGAGCACGCGCACGTCGGCGCCCGCGGTAGCCGAGGCCGGGATCACGTTGCGGTTGCTGCCCGACTTCGAGATGGTCCAGTTCATCTTGAGGCCGGTGGCCGGGTCGGACAGGTCGCGCATCTGCAGGATCTGATGCGACAGCTCGTAGAGCGCGTTCACGCCGAGCTCGGGCGCCGAACCGGCGTGCGAGGCCTTGCCGCTGACGTTGAGCGTGACCGAGGCGATGCCGGCGGTGGCCAGCGAGAGCTTGTCGTCCTTGACCGAGGCGCCCTCGAAGGAGAGCACCGCGTCGTGCTCGCCGCCCAGGCGCGTGAGCAGCGCGCGCGAGCCGGGCGAGCTGATCTCCTCGTCGCCGTTGATCAGCACCGTGAGCGTGCCGTACTCCTTGAACTTGAGCGCCTGCAGCATCGCCACCGCGTGGAGGATGACGGCCACGCCCTGCTTGTCGTCGGCGATGCCCAGGCCGTAAGCCTTGTCGCCCTCGACGCGGAACGGCTGCCTGTTGAGCATGCCGATGGTGTAGACCGTGTCCATGTGGGCGATCAGCATGATCTTCTTCGTGCCCGTGCCCTTGAAGGTGGCGCGCACCACGCGGCCGATCTTCTCGGGCGTGTCCTCCATGCGGTAGGCCTCGGCGCTCGGGTCGATCAGCTCGACCTCGCCGCCGAGCGCCTTGAGCTTGGCGGCGATCAGGTCGGAGATCTTTTCCAGGCCCTCGAGGTCGCGGCTGCCGGACTCGATGGCCACCAGTTGCGAGAGCGAATCGAGCAGCGGCTGCTTCTGCGCGGCGGCGAGCTCGGCGATGCGCGCGTCAGGCGCGGCGGCGGCCGTGGCGGCGGCACCGGCCAGCAGCATCGGCAGCAGTGCGCGCGCGAAGAAGCGGGAGGGGTGGAAATGCATGTTCTGGTCTCCTGACGATGATGGCGGTCGAACGGCGGATTCAAGCACGGGCGCGGTCGCGACGCGACCCTCTCATTCGCGCACGAGCCGCACGCCGAGATGCATGATGCGTGCCTCGCAGTAGATGGCGCCCTCGCGGCTCAGCACCCAGGCACTGATCGATGCGCGGGCCGTCGATGTCTCCGGGCTCGAGTTGCAGACGGTGGAAGACCACTGGCCCGCGCGCAACGCCTCCTTGCCCTGCGCCGGAAAGTCCGATGGGGGCAGCTCGAAGCGATCGACCTCTCGCTGCGCAAGGCTGTTGACCTCCTTGATGGTGGGCAGGCGCCAGCCGGCCTGCTCGCCGGCGCGCTGCAGCGCCTGCACGTAGTCGTAGCGCTTCGCGCTCCAGGTGCAGCGCTTGCCGTTCCAGGTCTGCGGCTCCTCGCAGCGGCGCCACACCAGGCCGGTGTGGCGGTCCTCGACCGCGCCGCCCGCCACGCCGCGCTCGTCGGGCAGTTCGCGCCAGCGCCCGGCCTTCGGCGCCTCGGGGCCACGCACCAGGCGCACGAAGAGCGGCGGCTCGCGCGACATGTCGGGGTCGCAGTCGTAGACGAAGCCGTTCGCGAAGTTCACGCACCACGGACTCGTGGGATCGCGCATGTCGGAGGTCAGGTAGAGGGCCGGCACGGTGTTCGGAAACCAGCGCGCGTCGATGACCGACTGCTCCGCCAGCGGCCGGTCGGCGCGCACCTCGGGCACGCGTTCCTTACCCAGGTCGACCAGGCCGTGCAGCTCGGCCACGCTGGGCAGGCGCCAGTCGGCGTAGCCGCACAGCCGGCTCGCATTGACCTGCGCCACGTAGGCCACGGCATCGGCGGGCCGGCCGTTGTCGCGCTTGCCCTCCCAGACCAGGCCCGACACGCGGTCGCGCACGCAGGCTGTTCTCGGCTGGCCTGGCACGGGCTCGTAGGCCAGCGGACCAGCGCCCTGCCGGCCGTCCTGCTTGGGAACCAGGGCCAGCGGCCCGGCGTCGGTGCAGGCCTGGGGCGTGGGCCAGCCTTCCTTTCGTCAAGCCCAGGCAGATGCGCACGCCGGTGGGCGGCACCTTGGACGGCACGGGCTGCGCGGCCGCGGGCGACGCGATGCACCCGGTGAGAACGGCCGCCGCGACGAGGGCCCGCGCCAGGCTCAATGCGCCTTGTCCCAGTTCGGTCCCACGCCGATCTCGGCCAGCAGCGGCACCTTGAGATCGGCCACGCTGGCCATGATGCGCGGGATCTCGGTGCGCACCCATTCGACCTCGGCCTCGGGCACCTCGAACACCAGTTCGTCGTGCACCTGCATGATCATCTTCGTGCCGCGCCTCTCGGCATCGAGCACGTCCTGCACCTTGACCATGCTGAGCTTGATGAGGTCGGCCGCCGTGCCCTGCATCGGCGCGTTGATGGCCGCGCGCTCGGCGCCGCCGCGGCGCGGGCCGTTGGGCGAGTTGATCTCGGGCAGGTACAGGCGCCGGCCGAACACGGTCTCGACGTAGCCCTGCTCCTTGGCCGAGGCCTTGGTCTCGTCCATGTAGGCCTTCACGCCCGGGTAGCGCGCGAAGTAGCGCTCGATGTAGGAGGCCGCGGCCTTGGTCTCGATGCCGAGGTTCTTCGCCAGGCCGAAGCTGCTCATGCCGTAGATCAGGCCGAAGTTGATGACCTTGGCATAGCGGCGCTGCTCGCTCGACACCTGGTCGGGCGTGGAGCCGAAGACCTCGGCCGCGGTGGCGCGGTGCACGTCGATGCCTTCGGTGAAGGCGCGCAAGAGCGACTCGTCGCCGCTGATGTGGGCCATGATGCGCAGCTCGATCTGCGAGTAGTCGGCGCTCGCGATCACGCTTCCCGCCGGCGCCACGAAGGCCTCGCGCACGCGCCGACCTTCGGGCGTGCGGATCGGGATGTTCTGCAGGTTGGGGTCGTTGCTCGACAGGCGCCCGGTGACGGCCACCGCCTGCGCGTAGTGCGTGTGCACGCGGCCGGTGCGCGGATTGGCGAGCTGGCCGAGCTTGTCGGTGTAGGTGCCCTTGAGCTTCGACAGGCCGCGATGCTCGAGGATCTTCGCGGGCAGCGGATAGTCCTCGGCCAGCTTCTCGAGCACTTCCTCGTCGGTGCTGGGCGCGCCGCTCGGCGTCTTCTTGACCACCGGCAGGCCGAGCTTGGTGAAGAAGATCTCGCCGATCTGCTTGGGCGAACCGAGGTTGAACGGCTGGCCCGCGATCTCGTAGGCCTCCTGCTCGAGCGCCATGATGCGCGTGCCGAGCTCGTGGCTCTGCGCGGCCAGGGTGGCGCTGTCGATCAGCACGCCGTTGCGCTCGACGCGGTAGAGCGCCTCGCTCGAATCCATCTCGAGCTGGTAGATGAAGCGCAGCTGCTCGTTCGTTTCGAGCTGCGGCCACAGCGTGCCGTGCACGTCGAGCGTCTGGTCGCTGTCCTCGCACGAATACTCGGCGGCCTTGGCGATGTCGACCTGGCTGAACGGGATCTGGTGCGCGCCCTTGCCGCAGAGGTCCTCGTACGAGATGCCGCTGCGGCCCAGGTGGCGCTCGGCCAGGCTGGCCAGTCCGTGCGGCCGGTGCACCTCGAGCACGTAGCTCTGCAGCATGGTGTCGTGCGCGTAGCCCTGCACCTCGATGCCGTGGTTGGCGAACACGTGGCGGTCGTACTTGATGTGCTGGCCCAGCTTCTTCTTCGCGCCGTTCTCGAGCCAGGGCTTGAGTTTGGCGAGCACCTCGTCGATCGGCAGCTGCGCGGGCGCGTCGGGATAGTTGTGCGTGAGCGGTATGTAGGCCGCCTCGCCGGGCTTCACGCTGAAGCTGATGCCGACGATCTGCGCCACCATCTCGTCGAGCGAGGTGGTCTCGGTGTCGATGGCCGCGAGCTCGGCGGCCTCGAGGCGCGCGAGCCAGCCGTCGAACTGCTCCCAGGTGAAGATGGTGTCGTATTGCAGGTTGCTCGCGGGCGCGGCGGCTTCCATCGCGGCGCCTTCCTCCGACGGTTCGTCGAACAGGCCGCTCTGGTCGTCGTTGGCCTTGGCCGCCTTCGAGGCCCTCTTCTTGAGGTTCTCCTCGATCAGCTCGGGCGGAACCGCCTGCGCCTCGAGCGACTTGACGAGGCTCTTGAAGCCGAACTGCTCGTAGAAGGGCTTGAGCGCGTCGGTCTGCGGCGCGCCGACCGGCAGGCCTTCGAGCGAGGGCAGGCCCTCGACATGGCCGGCCAGGTCGCAGTCGGTGCGGATCGTCACGAGCCGGCGGCTCAGCGGCAGCTTGTCGAGCGCCTTGCGCAGGTTCTCGCCGGCCGCGCCCTTGACCTCGGCCGCGCGCTCGACCAGCGCGTCGAGCGAGCCGTATTCGAGCAGCCACTTGGCAGCGGTCTTGGGGCCGACCTTCTCGACGCCGGGCACGTTGTCGACCGAGTCGCCCACCAGCGTCTGGTAGTCGACCATCAGGTTCGGCGGCACGCCGAACTCGGCCGTGACGCCGGCCACGTCGCGCTTCTTGCCGTTCATCGTGTCGATGATGGTGATGTGCTCGTCGACCAACTGGCTCAGGTCCTTGTCGCCGCTGGAGACGATCACCTCGATGCCCTGCGCGGCCGCCATCTTGGCGAGCGTGCCGATCACGTCGTCGGCCTCCACGTCGGGCACGCTGAGCACCGGCCAGCCCAGCAGCTTGACCACCTCGTGGATGGGGTCGATCTGGCTGCGCAGGTCGTCGGGCATCGGCGAGCGGTTGGCCTTGTACTCGGGATACCAGTCGTCGCGGAAGGTCTTGCCGGGGGCGTCGAAGATGCAGGCCGCGTAATCGGCGCGCACCTCGCGCCGCAGCGCCGTCATCATGTTGATCATGCCCCGGATCGCGCCCGTGGCCGGGCTCTTCGGATCGCCGGGCACGGCCCGCAGGTCGGGCATGGCGTGGAAGGCGCGATAGAGGTAGCTCGATCCATCGACGAGCAGCAGCGTTTTCTTGTCGGTCATCGGGGCATTTTGCCTGCCTCCACGCGCCCCCGAATGTCCTTGCGGACCACGCCGCCACGGGCCCTGCGACGACAACCCCGGCACGGCGCGCCGCCTACAATCCATGCATGCCCGACTCCACACTCCTGGTTGCCCGCCGCCTCCTGCTGGCGCTGGCCCTCGCCACCCCCTTCGCCGCCGTGCAAGCGCAGAACGCGCCCGCGGCGGCACCGGCTGCAGCGGATCCCTCGCTACAGAATCAGGAGCAGCAGGCCGACGGTCGGCGCAACCAGAAGATCGAGCACCTGCACACCGAGGACAGCGGCGCCTCGGTCGACGAGGTCCGCTACGGCGGCCGCACGCAGAGCATCAACGTGACGCCCAAGGCCAACATGCCCGGCTACCAGGTGCTGCCGAACGATCCGTCCGGCGCGCGTCCCAACGCGGCCGACGGCCCCGCGGGCACCTCGCCCCGGGTCTGGAACGTCATGAAGTTCTGACCGTGCGACGCATCGCAGCGGCAGCCGCATCCCAACCGCGCTGAGGGCGCTTTCCATGGCAGTCTTTACCGAAGTCGAATTCGGCGAGGCCGACGCGCTCGTGCAGCGCCTCGGCCTGGGCCCCCTGCGCGAGCTGCGCGGCATCGAGGGCGGCATCGAGAACACCAACTACTTCGCCACCACCGAGTCGGGCGAGTACGTTCTCACGCTGTTCGAGCGCCTGAGCGCCGAGCAGCTCCCCTACTACCTGTGCCTGATGCAGCACCTGGCCGCGCGCGGCCTGCCGGTGCCCGAGCCGGTGGCCGACCCGGCCGTGCAGCCGATCGACGCCCAGGGCGCGCATCCGCTGTCGGTGCCGGCCAATGCGCCCTGCGAGCTGCTGCTCAAGGTGGCGGGCAAGCCGGCCGCGGTGGTGCGCAAGCTCGCGGGCCGCAGCGAGCTCGCACCGGGCACCGCGCACTGCGCCGAACTCGGTTCGCTGCTGGCGCGCATGCACTTGGCGGGGCGCGACTTTCCGCGCATCCAGCCCAACCTGCGCGGCCTGCCGTGGTGGAACGACACGGTGCCGGTGGTGCTGCCCCACATCGACGAGGCCCAATCGGCCCTGCTGCGCGGCGAGCTCGCGTACCAGAACCACGTGGCCGAGTCCTCGGCCTATGCCGCCCTGCCGCGCGGGCCGGTGCATGCCGACCTGTTCCGCGACAACGCGATGTTCGAGACCGGCCATGAGGAAGGCGCGGCGCCGCGCCTGACCGGCGTGTTCGACTTCTACTTCGCCGGCACCGACACCTGGCTGTTCGACCTGGCCGTGTGCCTGAACGACTGGGCCATCGACCTGCCGACCGGCCGCCACGACGAGGAGCGCGCCGAGGCGCTGCTCGCCGCCTACGAGAGCGTGCGCGCGCTCAACGCCTCGGAACGCGCCCTGCTGCCCGCGATGCTGCGCGCCGCGGCGCTGCGCTTCTGGATCTCCCGCCTCTGGGACTTCCACCTGCCGCGCGAGGCCAGCATGCTCAAGCCCCACGATCCCACGCACTTCGAGCGCGTGCTGCGCGAGCGCGTGCGGCGCCCGCACGTCATGGCCCGCGCCCTCGAGCCCGTGGCCGCCTGACCCGTACCCCATGAAACTCCATCTCGTGCCGGCCAAGACCGGCGCCCAATGGGTCCGCCTCGGACTCAAGACCTTCTGGCGGCAGCCGCTGGCCTTCGTGTCGCTGTTCTTCCTGCTGATGGCGCTGATCTCGACCTTGTCAGTGGTGCCGCTGCTGGGCAGCGTGCTGGCGCCGGTGCTGCTGCCGTTCATGACGCTGGGGCTGATGGTCGCCACCGCGGTGGCCTATAACGACGAGCAGGCCGGCAACGACGGCGTGGCCGGCGCGCGCCGGCCCACCGGCTCGGCGATGTTCGTCGAGGTCTTCGCCGCGCTGCGCGCCGAATGGCGTCCGCTGGTGGTGCTGGGCCTGATCTCGGCCGTGTACTTCGTGCTCGCGGTGCTGGCCACCGCGCTGGTCGACGGCGGCCAGCTCGCGCGCGCCTACCTGCTCGACGAGGCGCTCTCGCCCGAGGTGCTGGCCAGCAGCGAGTTCCAGGTCGCGCGCATGGTCCACCTGTGCCTGAACCTGCCGCTGTCGCTCGCGATGTGGCATGCGCCCGCGCTGGTGCACTGGCACCGCGTGGAGCCGGTGAAGAGCATCTTCTTCAGCATCGTGGCGCTGTTCCGCAACTTCGGCGCCTATGCGCTGTTCGGCATCGCCTGGTTCGGCGTGTTCCTTTTGGCCGGCATCGCGGTCGGCCTGATCGCCACCGTGCTGGTGGGCGTCGGCGCCGTGGGCGCGGGCTCGGGCGCCACCGCGATCGGCACCGTGCTGATCGTGGGCACGGCGCTGGTGCTGGCGGCGATGTCGCTGGCCTCGACCTGGTTCACCTTTCGCGACAGCTTCGACCCGAACTGAGCCGGGCCGCGCCGCGGCTCAGACCGGCGTGAGCTTGGCCACCGACAGCGCCAGCCACTTCACGCCGTGGCGCGTGAACTTGACCTGAGCGCGTGCATCGTCGCCGGTGCCCTCGAGCGCGGTCACCGTGCCCTCGCCGAACTTGTTGTGGAACACCTGCATGCCCGAGCGCAGGCCGTGCGAGGGCGCGCTCTTCTGCGGCGGCACCGGCGGGCTCGCGAAGGTCTCCTTGGCGGCACCACCGCCATAGGCCTTGCCGCCGCCGTAGCCACCACCGCCTCCTCCACCCGCGCCGCGCGTGCTGCCGTAGCCGTTGCCATAGCCGAAGGCGGAGTTCCCGAAGGCCTGGTTCTTGGGCGTGAGCCACTTGAGCGCGCCCTCGGGCAGCTCGTCGAAGAAGCGGCTCTTGACGTTGTAGCGGGTCTGGCCGTGCAGCATGCGGGTCTGCGAGTGGCTCAGGTACAGCCGCTTGCGCGCGCGCGTGATCGCGACATACATCAGGCGGCGCTCTTCCTCGAGGCTCTCGTAGTCGCTCATCGAGTTCTCGTGCGGGAACAGGCCCTCTTCCATGCCGGTGATGAACACGCAGTCGAACTCGAGGCCCTTGGCGGCGTGGACCGTCATCAGCTGCACCGCGTCCTGCCCGGCCTGGGCCTGGTTGTCGCCCGACTCGAGCGCCGCGTGCGTGAGGAAGGCCGCGAGCGGGCTCAGCGTTTCGCCGGTTTCGGCGTCGGGCGCCAGCGGCTCGTCGAGCAGCGGACGGCCCGGGTCGATGCCCTGGCTCGCGGGCGACTGGCGCAGCTCGTCGACCGGCAGCGCCACCGCATCGCGGCCGAAGCCTTCCTGCGTGACGAAGCTCTCGGCCGCATTCACCAGTTCTTCCAGATTCTCGATGCGGTCGGCGCCTTCGCGGTCGGCACGGTAGTGCTCGACCAGGCCGCTGTGGTCGAGCACCAGCTCGATGATCTCGCGCAGGCTCGCGCCCTGCGTCTGTTCGCGCAGCACGTCGATCTTGGCGACGAAGGCCGTGAGGTTGGAGCCGGCCTTGCCGCCGACCGCGTGCACCGCGTCGTGCAGCGAGCGGCCCGCGGCGCGCGCGGCGTCCTGCAGCTGCTCGAGCGTGCGCGCGCCGATGCCGCGCGGCGGGAAGTTGACGACGCGCAGGAAGCTGGTGTCGTCGTCCTTGTTCTCGAGCAGGCGCAGGTAGGCCAGCGCATGCTTGATTTCGGCGCGCTCGAAGAAGCGCAGGCCGCCGTACACGCGGTACGGCACCGAGGCATTGAACAGCGCGGTTTCGATCACCCGGCTCTGCGCGTTGCTGCGGTAGAGCACGGCCATCTCCTTGCGGTCGATGCCGTCGCGCACCAGCTGGCGCATCTCCTCGACCATCCACTGCGCCTCGGCGAGGTCGCTCGAGGACTCGTAGACGCGCACCGGCTCGCCCGGCCCTTGATCGGTGCGCAGGTTCTTGCCCAGGCGCTTCTTGTTGTGGCTGATGAGCTCGTTGGCCGAGTCGAGGATGTTGCTGTAGCTGCGGTAGTTCTGCTCGAGCTTGATCTGGTGCGTGACGTCGAACTCGCGCACGAAGTCGGCCATGTTGCCCACGCGCGCGCCGCGGAAGGCATAGATGCTCTGGTCGTCGTCGCCCACGGCCACGACGCTGTTCTCGCCCGGCACGAACTGGCCCGCGACGGTGTTGCCCGCGAGCATCTTGATCCACGCGTACTGCAGCCGGTTGGTGTCCTGGAACTCGTCGATCAAGATGTGGCGGAAGCGCCGCTGGTAGTGCTCGCGCACCGGTTCGTTGTCGCGCAACAGCTCGTAGCTGCGCAGCATCAGCTCGCCGAAGTCGACCACGCCCTCGCGCTGGCACTGCTCCTCGTAGAGGCGGTAGAGCTCGACCTTCTTGCGGTCGTCCTCGCTGCGGATCTCGACCGCGTCCGGGCGCAGGCCGTCCTCCTTGGCGCCGGCGATGAACCACTGCGTCTGCTTGGCCGGAAAGCGCTCGTCGTCGACGTTGAACTGCTTCATCAGCCGCTTGATGGCCGAGAGCTGGTCCTGCGTGTCGAGGATCTGGAAGGTCGACGGCAGGTTGGCCAGCTTCCAGTGCGCGCGCAGGAAGCGGTTGCACAGGCCATGGAAGGTGCCGATCCACATGCCGCGCACGTTGACCGGCAGCATCGCCGTGAGCCGCGTCATCATCTCCTTGGCGGCCTTGTTGGTGAAGGTCACGGCCAGGATGCCGCCGGCGGACACCTGGCGCGTCTGCAGCAGCCAGGCGATGCGGGTGGTGAGCACGCGGGTCTTGCCCGAGCCGGCGCCCGCGAGGATCAGCGCGTTGCCGGCCGGCAGCGTGACCGCTGCGAGCTGCTCGGCGTTGAGGTTGTGCAGCAGCGGCAGGTCGACCGGCGGCGGGGTGCGGTCATCGGCCGCGAATTCTTCAAACATCCGTCGATTGTAGAAACCACGGCGTATGCGGGTTATATGAAGTTCCGGAAGACCTCCCCACGGGAGGCTGCGTAGAATCAATCACCGGGCCCAAGTTTTTGTGCCCGGTTTTTGTGCGCGTCGCCCGCCCCCGCAGGGGCTTTCGCAGCGACGCCGCCGAAGCCGGCCAGACCAAGCGCTCACTCGTTTTCAACGACTTCCTCCAGGAGCTTGGTTTCATGCAAATCTTCGATTACGACAACATCCTGCTGCTGCCGCGCAAGTGCCGCGTGGAGAGCCGCTCCGAGTGCGACACCAGCGTCACGCTCGGCGGCCGCAGCTTCCGCCTGCCGGTGGTGCCCGCCAACATGAAGACGGTGGTGGACGAGTCCATCTGCCTGTGGCTGGCGCAGAACGGCTACTTCTACGTCATGCACCGCTTCGACCTCGACAACGTCGCGCTCGTCAAGCGCATGCAGGGCCATGGCGTGTTCGCCTCGATCTCGCTGGGCGTGAAGAAGGCCGACTACGACACGGTCGACCAGCTCGTCGCGCAGGGCCTGGTGCCCGAGTACGTGACGATCGACATCGCGCACGGCCATGCCGACAGCGTGAAGAACATGATCGGCTACCTCAAGCAGAAGCTGCCCGCGACCTTCGTGATCGCCGGCAACGTCGGCACGCCCGAGGCCGTGATCGACCTCGAGAACTGGGGCGCGGACGCGACCAAGGTCGGCATCGGCCCGGGCAAGGTCTGCATCACCAAGCTCAAGACCGGCTTCGGCACCGGCGGCTGGCAGCTCAGCGCGCTCAAGTGGTGCTCGCGCGTGGCGACCAAGCCGATCATTGCCGACGGCGGCATCCGCGACCACGGCGACATCGCCAAGAGCGTGCGCTTCGGCGCCTCGATGGTGATGATCGGCTCGCTGTTCGCGGGCCACGAGGAGTCGCCGGGCCAGACGGTCGAGGTCGACGGCGCGCTGTTCAAGGAGTACTACGGCTCGGCCAGCGACTTCAACAAGGGCGAGTACAAGCACGTCGAGGGCAAGCGCATCCTCGAGCCCATCAAGGGCAAGCTGGCCGACACGCTGGTCGAGATGGAGCAGGACGTGCAGAGCTCGATCAGCTATGCGGGCGGCCGCACGCTGATGGACATCCGCAAGGTCAACTACGTGACGCTCGGCGGCGACAACGCAGGCGAACACCTGCTGATGTAAGGCGTCAGGCTTCCAGCAGCTGCACCGCGAGCCGGTGCAATCTGTGCGAGGAATCTGCCAGCGCGTCGACCACGCCGAAGTGATCGAGGCCGGGCAGCACCTCGCACACCGGCACCGCCCGCGAGCCCCAGGCCTCGCGGATCATCGCGTTGTGGCGGATGAACTCCTCGCTCTCGTTGCCGCCCGCCACCGCGTAGAGCCGTCCGCGCTTCGGCGCCGGCCAGTACGCGGGGCTCGCGCGGTGCACGTCGTCGTCGCTTAGTCGCAGCACCTGTTCGAGGAAGGGCGTGCGCTGCAGCGGCGCGAGGTCGTACAGGCCCGAGATCGACAGCGCATTGCGCACCAGGTGTTCGGGCAGGTCCGGCGCCACGGCCTTCCAGTCGCAGGCCAGCAGCGCCGCCGCCATGTGGCCGCCGGCCGAATGCCCCGCCACCGTGATCCGCGCCGGATCGCCGCCGTGCGCCGCCACGTTGCGCCAGGTCCATGCGAGCGCACGAACCATCTGCAGCACGATGCTCGGCACCGTCACCGGTTGCTCGGGCGTGCCCGGGCACAGCGCATAGTTGGGCTGCACCACGCAGATGCCGCGGTCGTTGAAGGCGGGCGCGATGAAGGAATGGTCCTTCTTGTCCATCGCGCGCCAGTAGCCGCCGTGGATGAATACCAGCACGGGCGCGTCGGGCACGGGCGCCGGGAACACGTCGAGCGTTTCGTTGACGCCCTCGCCGTAGCGCAGGTCGATCCGGCTCGGCAGCGCATCGCGCGCCGCGGCGGATTCGCGCGCCCAGCGCGCGAAGTACGCCGGATGCTCCTTCACGCGCGCGAGGTTGTTGTACATGCCTTCGAGCCAGGCGGGATCGCGCGTGGGAGTCATGGGATGGCCGGGGTCCGGTGCTGTTTCTGGAAGGCGCGCATCTTGGCATGCGGCGAGCACGCCGCCGCGAGTTCCGGCTAAAATTCGCCTCGCGTTGGGGGGGTAGCTCAGCTGGGAGAGCGCCGCGTTCGCAATGCGGAGGTCGTGAGTTCGATCCTCATCCTCTCCACCAACCGACAGAAAAGGGCCTTGGCATCCGCCAAGGCCCTTTTGCTTTGGAAGCGCCGAAGCTCAGTCGAGCGCCAGGTGCTGGCCGTGCAGCGCCGCCGCGCCAGGCGAGGCGAGAAAGCCGATGGTCTGCGCGGCGACCGAGGTCGACACCCATTCGGCCGGATTCGCATCGGGCATCGCCTGCCGGTTGGCCGGCGTGTCGAGCACGCTGGGCGCCACGCTGTTGATGTTGACGCCATGCGGCGCCGCCTCGGCCGCCATCGCCTCCACCAGCCGCTGCAGCGCGCTCTTCGAGGCGATGTACGACGCCATCGCGGGCAGGCCGCGCGCCGCGACCTTCGCCGTCACCGCGACGATGCGGCCGGCGCGGCGCTCGATCATCGAGGGCAGCAATGCCTGCGTCACGGCCACGAAGGACCAGGCGTTGAGGTTCATCATCCGGTCCCAGCTCTCGCGCGTGAGCGCGTGCGTCGCCTCGCCCATCTCGAAGCCGCCGGCGATGTGCACCAGCGCGTCGACACGGCCGAAGGCCTTGACGATCTGTTCGGACAGGCCGGCCATCGAGGCGGCCGAGGTCACATCGCCGGCCAGCAGCAGGTGCTGCGAGTTGTCGAGGCCTGGGAACACCTCGGACAGGCGCCCGGCGTGGTGGTCGATCAGCGCGGTGCGCGCGCCCTGCGCGAGGAAGTGTTGTGCAACGGCGCGCCCGAGTGCGCCCGCGGCGCCGGTGATCACGACATGCGGCGCGGTGTTGGCATCGCTCATGGAAGTTCTCCTGAATGGGGAAAGAGAAAGGGGCGAACCCCCTTCGTCGGTGCCGAATGCTAATCCGCCACACACGCCGCACACAAAAATTTTGAGAAAGCCGAATTTCTACGCTATACTCGCAGACTTGCCTGAAAACGAATATGTTTTCAACGCAAGGGCTCTTAGCTCAGTTGGTAGAGCAGCGGACTCTTAATCCGTAGGTCGAGTGTTCGAGTCACTCAGGGCCCACCACCAACAACGCGGCAACGCTGAAAAGCCCGCTACCTCACCGGTAGCGGGCTTTTTTCATTCATGACCGCGCGATGACATCGGTGCGATCCACGCGTGGCCTCGCATACGCGAAGCCTCACCCCACCGATCGCCGCTCCAGCCAGTCGGACGCATAGGCCGCGAGCAACGGCCCGTCGGCCACTTCGGACTCCAGGTACTGCCGCGCGTGCGCCTGCGCCACCTCGCTCTCGAGGAACCAGCGCTCGCGCTCGACGCTGCCCAGCGGCGGCGGCGTGCCCCATGCCGGACTGCCCGCGCCGCGGAAGGCTTCGGTGATGGGCAGCCGCCCGCCCGTCATGCCAATCTCCGACAGCATGCTGCGTGGACCGTCGAGCTCGATGCGCACGCGCACGTCGTCGCCGTCGACCTCGACGATTGCCCCGAGTCCCCCACCTGATGCAGCCGCCACAGCTGCGCTGGCGAGGCGCTGCGGATCCAGTTCTGCATCGCGGCCTTCAGCGCCTTGAGGAGGATTTCCTTGTTCATTTCCGCACTATTTCACATTTTCGAAGGACGGCTGCATCGCCGATCCTGCCCCTGCAGTGGCGGTTCACGCACCGCATGGCATCTTGCTGCTGCTGTCACACAGCGCCCGATAACAATGACCACAGGGACCAGAAACCGAAGCCAGAAAGCTCGTTGCACACCCGCCTCGGCGGGTATTTTTTTGTCCGCGCACGCGTCGGCGAAATGCCGTCCGATGGGCCGCCGCGAGGGCGGCCTTCGGGGCCTACGCTATATTCCCGCCCCATGGAAAAGGCTCCCGACATCGGCAAACCCACCGTGCCCATCGACCTGATCGGGCCGGAGCACTGGCAGCGCTCCAGGCGCCGCAACGGGCGCACCGCCAGGGTCCTCTTCGCGATCGTTGGCGGCCTCGCGGCGGCCGGTGCGATCGCCTACCGCTACTTCGGACTCGGCCGCTGAGCGGCGCACATGAAAAAGGCCCGCTGTCCGCGAGGACAGCGGGCCTTTGCATTGGCGCCGCTTCATTGCAGCCGCAATCCCTTCGGCAGCCGGCTGGCCAGCCATTCGTGCACGTCGGCGCGGATGTTGCGGCCCTCGAGCAGGAAGCTCTCGAAGCGGCTCGGCACGTACGGCAGGTACAGGAGCGGCATGCCGGCCTCCTCGGGCGTGCGCGCTGCCTTGCGGCCGTTGCATGCGGCGCAGGCGGTCACGAGGTTGGTCCAGCTCCAAGTGCCGCCGCGCGATGCGGGCAGCACGTGCTCGCATTGCAGCACCTGTTCCGGGAACACGCCCGCGCAGTAGGCACAGGTGTGGCGGTCGCGGCGCAGCAGCTTGCGCTTGGTGAGACCGGGCACGACGTCGAAGAGATTGATCTTCGAGGCGCCACGCAGCGCGATGATCGGCGCGACCTCGATGCGCGACTGCACACCGCGCGCCACGTTGAAGCCGCCGCGCAGGGTGGCCAGCGGCGCGTCGCCGTCTTCCCAGGCCACGTCGTCGCAGGCGTAGTGCAGCACCGCCTGCTCCAGCGAGACCCAGGCTTGCGGCGTGCCCTGGATGTCGAGTTGCAGGACGTGTAAATGCATGGCTCGCCTCCCTTCGCGGCGATGTCGAACGACAGTCAAGAAAAGTCTGGGGTACACGAACGGAATCGAACCGTCGTCAGCGGGATCACAACCCGCGGCTCTGCCATTGAGCTACGCGCACCATGGAAAAAAGAGAAAGACCCGCTACCACTCCCCGACTTCTCGCACGCGCTGGTCGAGGTCGAGTTGATCGAGCCGCAGCTCGCGCCGCGAACCCGACTCGCGCAGGACAGCGGTCTTGCGACCGAAGCCCAGGCGCCGCGCCAGCGCGGACACGAAGGGCTTGCGCGCCGGTGCGGGATGCACGGCGACCATGCGGATGGGGCTGTTGCGCTTGCGCATGCGATGACTCCTTGTTGTATGGGTTGAGCGATGTGGTGACAGCATTGGCGTTCCGCAGGGGACTCGAACCCCTGGCTTCCTCCTGGACAGGGAGGCACTCTGGCCGCTGAGTTAGCGGAACGTGATCGTGGGAAAAAGGCGCTTTCCATTTCGGTTGTGTCCTCACGCGACAGGCCCCGCGCTCTCGCTCGAGGCCCCGTGCGACATCGCCGCACAGGAGTGGTCCACGCTCCTGCACATCCCGCCAGACCGTCCACGCGGTTGATCCTGGCGGTGTGGTGAAGGCACACCCGAAATGGCGAAGCTGCGCGCCGCTCCAGTGACGGCTGCGCCTCGCGGCACGTTGTGGAAGAACACCGGCGGCATCCGTGGATGCCACCGCCGCGGCGCGATGGCCGCGAAAAACAAAAGGCCCGGAACCTTTCGGTGTCCGGGCCTCTGGTGAGAGAGCTGGGGAGGGCAAGCGCCTAAGCGCAACCTCCACCCGGTGGCAGTCGATCCTCGAATGCATCAACGCGCGCTTTCGCGTGGTTCGGCGAATGCATGGCGTACGAGCGACCCAGGTTCGCAGCGGGCGACGGCAGGTCGAATCCTTTGCTGAAACCCGCGCGCACGAGCGCCCGGCCCGAGACGGGTCGAATGCTGGAGAGTTGGCGTGCGGTGTTCACGATGGGACCTTGGTTGAAGCTGTCGCGCTTTGAAAAGGGGTGGAGGGATCTGGCCTCTCGCGGCCTGGGCCTGCGATTGCCTTGCACTGTAAAGAGTCTTTACGAGCGCGTCAACAACCGGGACAATCTTTTTTTGTCTTGTTGTTGTTTTTGAACAGTGCCCAATCTCACCGTCGCACGCCGCCGCAATGTGCTCGCGCTGCACCGCCGCTTCCTCGAAGCGTCCGTGGCCGCCGGCCTGCCCGCCAAGGGACTCGACCAGGCCTTCGCCCGGAAGATCGAGGTGTCGCCGAGCATGTGGAGCCAAATCAAGAGCGCGCGGCCGATCGGCGACAACCTCGCGCGGCAGATCGAGCGGCATTGCGAGGTCGAGGCCGGCTGGCTCGATGAGGAAGACCGCCCCTCGGAGGTGCCCGACGAGGCCGAGGAGCGCTTCGTCGCGCTGGCGCGCGAGGCCTGGCGCGCCGCCAATGCCAAGGGCAAGCGCGAACTGGGTGGTTGGCTCAAGAAGAAGATCGCGGAAGCTGCGGCGCCCGTCGCGGCCGACAAGTAGCAGCGCCCCGAGCCTAGGCCGCAAGCGCCGTCTCCACCGCCACCTCGTCCCCGTACTCCGACGGGTACATCCCCCGCAGCCACCATTCGACGCCACTGAGTTGCGCTTCGAGCGACAGGCCGTCGAGCGCCAGGGCGCGCAGCGCGCGCATCGAGCGGAAGCCGATCAGGCCATCGATGCCGCCGATGTCGTACCCCAGGCGGATCAGGCCGCTCTGCAGGCGCGCCTCGTCGGCGTTGTGGACGAACAGGTCGTGCGGCAGGCCGGCCGCGAGGATCGCGCTGGCGGCCATCGCGAGGTACGGCGTCCTGAACAGGCCCGCGGACCTCGACGCATGCTGCTCGTACACGCGCTGGTGGCTGCCGCGGCATTCGAAGTGCCAGGCCTCGCTGAGCGCCGGATCGGGCGTGCGGTGGATCGGCACCACGCCGAAGCCGCGCGCCAGCGTCCAGAACTCGGCCAGCGGCATGCGCAGCGCGCCGAGGTCGACGTCGAAGGCGCGGCCGGCCTCGTGCATGCCGTCGCCCGTGCAGGCGCCGAAGGACGACGACCGGGTGGTGCCGGAACTCCGGCCATGGAACAGGTCCGACAACAGCAGGCGCCCGCCGCGGCGCTCGACCTCCTGGCGGATGCCGGCGAGCGCGCGCCGCGTGTCGGGCGTGCACCAGGCCATGGGCCGCGGCAGCGCGAGCCACTGACCCGCCACCTTGTAGATCGAGGGCACATCGATCGAAACCAACCGTCCCGGCATGAGCGCTTTCGTTGAAGACTGCAATGCGCCGCACGCGGGGCCCACGCGGCCCTGTCACGGCATGCGGGGATTGGAGTTCATCGTCGTGCCGCGCGCATGCCCCAATTGGAGGAGAACGCCGCGCGGCGCTACCGGAGGTCGACGCTGGGCCAGTCGAAGCGCTTCCTGGTCGCGCCCTCCTCGAGCACCAGCAGGTCGGTCGACAGCGCCGCCGACCAGCCCTCGGCGCGCCGCTCGAAGCGCAGCAGCCCGTAGCCCGATCCGCGCTGCGGCAGTTCGCCGTCGATCGCCTCGAGGCGCAGCGTGCGGCCGCCGGGCAGCGTCAAGGCCTCGTCGAGCCACAGGTCGCCGGGCGAGCAGTTGGCATACGGCAGGGGCGCGTAGAAGGCCGGCGCGAGCATCACCGCGCCGACGCGAACGCCATCCACCGTGACCGCGCCTGAGAAGCTCAGGTGGTAGTCGCCCGAGATGCAGGCGAAGCGCCCCGGCACCGCATCGGCCAGTTGGCCCAGCAATTCGGCGCGTTCGGTGGGCGCGGCCTGCATCGAATCCGGCGGACCGGGGTTCGCGGGATCGCAGCCCGGCACCAGGCCCGGCAGCAGCACGCTGCCCGTGAGCAGGCAATGGAAGTCGTCGCCATCGCGGCCCTCCTCCAACCAGGCGTGGAAGGCCGCGCGCGCCTCGTCCGACAGCGTGCGCGCCGCGACCGGCCTGCCCGGCTCGCTGTGCGCCGCCGCCTTGCGCCAGCGCCGCGTGTCGGCCACGAAGAAGCGCACGCCGCCGCGCTCGTAGCGCGCGAAGCCGAAGCGGCGCATGCTCTCGCTGCCATGCATGAGCTGGTAGGCGGTCAGCGCGTTCTGCGCGGCCTGCAGCGCATGCGCCTCGCGCAGGCGGCTGTAGCCGCGACGCGCCAGATGCGGCTTGAACAGCGGGCGGGCCAGCGGATAGTTGTCGGTGAACTCGTGGTCGTCGACCGTGCACACCGACGGCACCCGCGCCAGCAGCTTCTGCAGCGCGGGCCGCGCGAAGGCCCGCTGGTGGCGGTCGGTGTAGCGCTCGACGGGGTTGGTCGAATCGATAATGCCGCCGGTCGCGTCGGCATAGATCTGGTCGCCGAGCATGAACAGCATCTGGGCCCGTCCGCCCCGAGCCTGCACACCGTCTTCAGCAGCCGCTCGAACGAGGCCGAGGCCGGCTCGCTGTCGAAGGAGAAGCCCGGATAACTGCAGCTGCCGAGGGCGACGCACAGCGCGCCGTCGCGCGCGGCCAGCATGCGGGGCCGCAGGCGGATCCAGCGGTGCTCGGCCAGCGGCGCGTTGCGGCGCTGGTGCGACAGCGAGGCGGGAAAGGGCCCGCGCCCCACCTCGCGCTCGCGCAGCGCCGCTTCGGCCGCGAAGCGGATCGAGCCCTGCAGCGCCAGCAGCTCCGCCGCCTCAACGGCCGCCGAGAACGCCACCGGCGGCCCTTCCACCACCTCGTCCGGCAGCCGCTGCAGCGGCCGGCTGGCGGTTCGCGCGTCGAGCGCGGGCGCATGCGACACGCATTCGATGCGCGCGCGCTCCCACGCCCCGCCCTCGGGCAGCGGAATGCTGCCGCAGGCCACGCGGATCGCGCTGCTGCCGTCGGTGCGGCCCTGCGCGCTGCCGAGCACCCAGGGCCGCCGCGACGGCGGCAGCAGGAAGCCGTCGCGCGCCACCATGGGCGCGGGAAAGTCGACGATCTCCAGCGGCACGCGGTAGGCGCGCGGCCCCAGGTGCACGATGGCGCTGGCCGCCAGTCCGCGGCTCAGCAGCGCGTCGGCGGCGGTGTCGTCGACCACGAAGGCCACGCGCACGCTGCGCGCCGGGCCCGGCGGCATGGCGCAGTACAGGGCCAGTTGCGGGTCGACCTCCATCGGCTCCATCGGCCCGACCCAGGGGCCGGCGCGCGGAAAGCGCACCTCGTGGTTCGGATGCGGGCTCGCCGGCGGCAGCGCCTCGCCAGCTTCCGACGGAGAGAGGGCCGGACCATGTTCCTCGGCCCCCCAGGCCTGGTTCAGCAAGGCGGCCAGCCGCTCGTAGGGGCTGGCCTCGCCGTCGATGCGATCCATCGCCGCCTGGCCGATCAGCGGATCGAGGTGGCCATAGCCCGCGATCAGGTCGCACATGTGCGGCGGCTGTCCGTCGGCCGCCTTGCCGAACAGCGGCACCCACTCGGGATGGATCTGCGCGAACTGCAGCGACGAACGCAGCGCCCCTTCCTTGTCGAACAGCTCGTTCTCGCAGCCGTGCACGAAGCGGATCGGCAGCGCCATGTGGCGCGCGATCGCGCTGTCGTTGGCGTAGACGTTGAAGCCGTCCTCGCTGACCAGCCGCTCGTATTCGACGAAGCGCGCCGCGTGCGCGAACACGCGCACCGAGGCATTGCCGAACAGCTTGGGCAGCTCGCGGTGTGTCTTGGCGTTGAGGTTGCGGTGCTTGAACAGCTCGGCGTCGAGAAAGCGCACGCGCCGGCAGGTCGCGCAATCGTCGTCGTGCGGCCGGCCCAGCGTGCCCTCGCCCGGGCAGTGCTCGCCGGGCGGCACCGGCAGCGCGGCGAACAGGCGATCGACCAGCGATTCGACCAGCGACTCCACCGGCCCGCGCACCGCCAGCGGCACCGTGGTGCGGCCGGCCAGGTTGCGGATGAAGGCCGGCAGCCAGGTCTTGCCCTGAGAAGAGCGCGACCCGACCGTGAACAGGTGCGTCTGCGCGCTCACCAGGCCGGCGAGCTTCGGCAGCAGCGGGCGCACGCCGGTGGCCGACACGTAGCCGGCGCTCTCGATCGGATAGGACAGCCGCCCCGCCAGCAGCGCCATCTGGAAGGCCGCCGCGCCGAGGCACTGGCCGAAGGCATAGAGCTGCAGCGGCAGTCCGGCCTCGGGCCCGACGACCCGGTCGCGCTCGCCGCGCAGCAGGTCGAGCACGAAATCGACCGCCTCCGGAATGTCGACCATCGCGACCTGGTCGGCCGTGCCCGGCTCCTGCGAGGCCCGCGAGCGCGGGCTGAGGCGGGTGTCGAGCACCCAGACCTCCCAGCCCAGGCCGTACAGATGCTCGGCGAAGTTCTGCCTCGTGCCCTTGAAGCTGAAGGTGTGGCCCGACATGCCGAAGGCATGGGTCAGCAGCACCGAGCGCACGCGCCGCACGGGCACGCCGCACCACTGGCCGCCGAGGACCTCGGGCAACCCGTCGGCACCGGGCCGCCGGTAGCGCCACAGCCGCAGCTGCACGTTCTCCACCGCCTCGGTGCCGTCGTCGCTCGACGAGCGGCCGCGCCGCACCCACAGCGAATGCGCCTGCGGATGGACGTCGCCCTGCGTGCCGCCGCAGGCCTCGCCGCGCAGCTTCAGATCTTCGGGGCTGGCCATGTCGACCAGCGGGCTGCCGCCGTAGTCGGGCAGGCGGAAATCGAGCATGCGTGTCTGCAGCGCGAAGCGCGCCAGCAGCGCCGGATAGGCCACCAGCGTGCCCATGGCCGAGCTGGCGTCGGCGCCGCCGAGCAGTTCGATCGGGGTGTCGCGCACCGCACGCGCCACGTCGAACGCGAAGCGCGCTTTCGCGGCACGGTTGCGCCACGGCGACCACCACGGCGCGGGCCGGTCGTCGGCATCGAGCGTGATGACCGGGCAGGTGAGCTGGGTGAACAGGTCGGGCCGCAGGTCGGCCGGCACGACCTTGCCCGGACGATCGGCGGGCCAGTTCCACTGCCGCAGCCGCCGCAGCCCGTGCCCCGCGAGCTGCGCCCAGCTCGCGGCATAGACGACCTCCTTGGTGCCGCGCAGCCGCAGCCGCCGAACCGGATCGGGCGTCGGCATGCCGCCCGGGCGCAGCGTCAGCTTGAGGTCGTATTCCACGTGCCGGATCTCGGTGGCGGCCCACCAGGCCCAGAACATGTTGCGGCTGCGCTCGAGGGTGATCTCGGTGTCGCCGCGCTGCCAGTCGAGGTAGCCGCGCAGGGTGAACAAGGTCAGCACGGTGCGCGGCATGCTGGCGATGCGCCGCAGGGTCGCGAGCGGACCGCCGGGCTCCACCGCGAGGATGGAGACCTCGCCGCCGCGGATCCTGTAGTTGACGAAGCGCTCGCCGGCGGGCCTGGCATCGGGCGCCACGCCTTCGACCAGGGGTTCGAAGCGCAGCAGCCCGCGCACGCCCGTGAAGCGATGTCGCGCATCGTTCCACAGCTGCTGCCAGTCGAAGGTGTGCATGCTGACCACCATGTCGCAGTCGGCGGTGGGCGTGCCCAGCATGCGGCGCAGCGGCCCCCGCAGCGGCAGCGCGCGGCACTCCAGCCGCTCGCGCGCGCGTGCCTCGACCCGCATCGGTCCGGGCCGCGACCAGCCCGCGGTGGAGCGCGGCAGGCCGCGCTGCGGCACGGGCGTCGGCGTGGCGGTCGGGCCGGCCACGCGCAGCCCGGGCGCCAGGTGCGCCATCGCGCGTTCCGCCAGCGCGGTGATGGTCCACAGCGGATTGCAGCCCAGCGAGGTCGGGACGATCGAGCCGTCGAGCACGTAGAGGCCGTGCCAGAGCTCGTTGTCGCCGCGCCAGACCCGACCCAGGTGGTCGACCACGCCCGCGTCGTGGTTGTCGCCCATCGGGCAGCCGCCGAGCGGATGCACCGTCATCGCGAGCGCGTCGGGCTTCGGTCCCGACAGCAAGGTGGCTGCGCCCGGCGGCAGCGCCTGCCAGGTCGGCAGGTGCATGTGCACGCCGTCGCGCTTCGTGCCCGCGTCGAAGATGCGCTGCTGCGCGGCGTAGGTGGGCGCCTCCTGCGGCCGCGGCCAGTAGGGGGCGATGCCGTCCATCTCGGGCACCCAGACCGCCCGCCCCTGCGAGTTGTCGTGCCCCATCGCCAGCAGCAGCTGGCTGTGGGCGGCGAGTTCGGGCGAGGCGGCCAGCGGGTCGATGCCGCGGCCGTGCGCGCGCGGCGACGGCGCCCGCGCGCCGATGTGGCGCAGGGTCCAGGCGATGGCCAGCATCTCCTCGTACAGACGCGACAGCGGGCCGGGCACGGCGCCGTCCTGCAGCATCACGCGGTCCTGCAGCGGCGGCCGGTCGTCGCCGCTGCCGCGCAGGTCGAGCAGGGTCGTGATCGTCGGTCCCACGGGCTGGCCCGCCTTGGCCTCGGGAAGCGCGCCGCGGCCCACGTTGTCCACCGGCGTCTCGAGGTCGGCGATCACGCTGATGCTGTCGCCGTTCGCGCTCACGCGCGTGCCCAGCGTGGGCGACAGCGTGAAATGCTCGTGCACCTTCTGCGAACGCATCAGCAGCTCGGTGCTGCCGAAGGTGCCGGCCGCGACCACCACCAGCGCCGCCTCGAAGGTTCGGCCGTGCTGCGTCACCAGGTCGCCCATGTTGCGCAGGTCGCGGCTGCGTTCGGTCTCCACCGCGGTGAAGCGCCAGCGGCCGGTCTCGCGCTGCGGCTCGAGGGCGTAGACCGTGCAGCGGCTCACGAACTGCACGCCCCGCTCGCCCGCCTGCTTCAGGTAGGTGGTGGGCAGGGTGTGCTTGGCGCCGGGCGTGTTGCAGCCGGTGAAGCAGTCGCCGCAGTGGCTGCAGCGCGCCGGGTCGATGGTGAGCACCGCCGCCTGCACCCGCGGCGCGTGCTTGCGCAATGTCTCGTCGCGCTGCAGCGCCTCGCCGAGCTTCGCGAGCGCGCGCGACTTGGGCAGCGGGCCGGCCTCGGTGCCGTCCGCGGCGCGGATCGAGAAGCGCGTGCCCTGCAACTCCTCGCGGGCGCGCGCGAAGGCCGACGGCAGGCGCAGGCCGGGCCTGTCGTCGTCGAGCGCATGGCGGATCTGGGCCGGCCACGCGGGCTGGGCGAAGACGTCGTCGTCGGGCTGCACCAGCACGCCGGCATTGATCAGGCTGCCGCCGCCGAAGCCGTTGGCCACCATCGAAGCCATGCCCGGCCCGAGACGCCATTCGAACAACCCGCAGGGGCTGCCCATCGGCCCCTGCGGCCCTTGGAAGCGCAGGTACTCGGGCAGCTGGCCCACGTCGTTGGCGAGACTCGCCCGGCAGGAACTCCGAGCCGCGCTCGAGCAGCACCACGCGCCGCCCGGCCTGCGCGAGCCGCAGCGCGGCCACGCTGCCGCCATAGCCCGAACCGATCACGACGGCATCGAGCTGCAGCGGCTCGGGAGGCTTCCATTCGTCGAAGGGAATGGACAGCGGCTGCGCGGTGGGCGAGGACATGGGACGGCGGGAACGGGAAGAGAGGAAATCGTGGCCCGCCGACGGTGGACCTGGGGCGGATCCGGACTCAGAGCAAGGCGCGCACCTGCCTTGCGAGCTGGAGTTCGTCCACCGGCTTGTGCATCAGCGGCCGGCCGGTGCGGGTCGCCTGCTCGATGCGCGCGGGGGCCGTGTCGCCCGTGATAAAGACGATCGGCAGGTCGGGCGCGTCGCGGTTGAGCCGCGCCGCCGTGGAGATGCCGTCCTCGCCGCCGCGCAGGCGCAGGTCGCACAGGCACAGCTGCCAGTTGCCGGGCGGCCCGAGCGCGAGCGCGGCATGCAGGCCGTCGGCGGTGTCGACGTCGGCACCCCAGGTCTGGAGCAGCGCGCTCAGGCTGTTGCTCACCATCTGCTCGTCGTCGATCACCAGCACGCGCCGGCCGCGCAGGTCGGGCATCGGCACCGAGGGGCGCGGCCGCAGGTCGGATTCGTCGGGCGCGCGCGTGAACAGCGCGGGAATGGTCAGCGTGAACTTCGAGCCCTTGCCGGCCTCGGACTCCACCTTCACCCCGCCGCCGAGCATGTGGATCAGCCGGCGCACGATCGACAGCCCGAGGCCGAGGCCGCGGGCCCGGTCGCGCTCCTTGTTGTCGACCTGGAAGAACTCCTCGAAGATCAGCGTCTGGTGCTCGGTCGCGATGCCCTGGCCGGTGTCCTCCACCTCGAAGCGGATCACCGGGCCGACGATGTGGGCGCGGATCGCGATCAGTCCCGAGGTGGTGAACTTCACCGCGTTGCCGACGATGTTGCGCAGCGCGCGCTCGAGCAGCACCGGGTCGGTCTGGGCCACGAAGGCGCCGCCCTCCACTTCCACCCGCACGTTGCGCCCGGCCAGCATGGCACGCGCCTCGGTGCCTTGGCGCGCCAGCATCTGGCCGATGTCGACCGCCTGGGCGCGCGGCTGGACCGCGCCGGCATCGAGGCGCGACATGTCGAGCAGGTTGTCGAGCAGGTCGCCGAGCACGCGGCTGGCCTCGGCGATGCTGCGCGCGATCTGGCGCTGCTCGTCGGTCTCGGCGTTGTGCGTGAGCACCGCCGTGTAGAGCGCGAGCGCCTGCGCCGGCTGGCGCAGGTCGTGGCTGGCATTGGCCAGGAAGCGCGACTTCGAAACGCTCGCTTCTTCCGCCGCGTGGCGCGCCTCCTCGGCCTTGCCGCGCTCCTCCTCTGCGATCACGCGCATCCGCTCGGCCTGCTCGCGCTGCGCGTCGGCCTCGAAGCGGATCAGCACCGAGCGCTCGAACACGCTCGCCAGATAGGTCGAGAAGCGCGCCATCACCACCGCGTACATCAGCAGCGACAGCACCACCGCCCAGGCGCGCGGGCCGCCATGCAGCCCCCAGCCCAGCGCCACCAGCGGCACCCCGACCAGCAGGAAGCACAGGTAGCCGCGCGCGAACGAGGCATAGGTGGCGGCGCCGCCGGCCGCCGCGAGCAGCACGATGATGGTGAGCGCGAGCCGCGACTCGTCGGGCAGCACGCCGAAGAACATCACGGGCAGCAGGCCGATCCAGATGCCGTTGACCAGCGCGATGTAGAAGAACTTGCTCAGCGCCGCGGCGTCGCGCGGCTCGCGGTCGCTCAGCAGGCGCGCGCCCAGCCGCATGCGGTAGGCATTGGCGCCGATGAACAGCGCGAGCCAGGCGCCGATCAGCACCCACGACACATGCCGCGCGAGGATCGCGGAAACGAAGGAGCAGCCGACCAGCAAGCCGAGGACGGCGTTGCGCGACTGGGTCGCGAGCAACCCGACCTGCTCGGCGACCAGCGCCGCGGCCCGGTTCCTCATCCGGCTTCCATCGCGCGCCAGCCGAGGCGGGAGAGCTCGTACATGGCCTGGGTGCGGCTGTGGACGTCGAGGATCTCGAACACCACCTTCAGGTGCGACTTCACGGTGGTGTCGGAGATGTTGAGCTCGCGCGCGATCGCCTTGTTCGACTTGCCGTGGGCCAGGCGCAGCAGCACTTCTTCCTGGCGCGGCGACAGCCGCAGGCTCGCGAGCCGGTCGGCCGGCGAGGGCTCGTCGGTGCGCGGCGGCTCGAGGCACACCGGTGGCACGTAGATGCCGTCGTCGAGCACCACGCGCAGCGCCTGCATCATGGTCGCCGGATCGAGCGACTTCTTGACATAGCCCATGGCGCCGTCGTCGATCGCGCGGCGTACCGTGTTGGGGTCTTCATTGGCCGACAGCACGACCACCGCCTGCTCGGGGAACTGGCCGCGGAACAGGTGCAGCGTATCGAGCTCGCGCATGCCGGGCATCTCGAGGTCGAGCAGCACGATGTCGAACGGGCCGTGCGTGCGCATCGCCGCGATGGCATCGTGGATGTCCGCGGTCTGGTGCACGCCGATCTTGGGATCGAGCGAGCGCAAAAGAAGTGCCACGCCCTCGCGCACGAGGCCGTGATCGTCAACCAGCAGGATTCTCATCAACCGTTCCCATTCAACTCCGCCTTATTTTCCCAGGCCCGGAATTGTGGGAGCAGTACGCTGGTAGTACAAGCCGGGGGAACTCCTCCTTTGGAGGGATCGACATTCCCGGGGCTTAGGAAGGCAGCGCGCCCTTCAGGATCGCCGCGCGCAGGTCGGCCGGAATCTCGATCGCCTTGTGGGTTTGCAGCGAAGTGGTCACCAGCACCTGGCCGACCTGCATGCGCACCTCCCCCGACACCGGCTCGAAGCAGCGCAGCCGCAAGCTCAGGGAGCGCGAGCCGAGGCGCTCGACCGAAAGCCCCAGCGCCACCCGGTCTCCCATGCGGCTCACGGCGCGGAAATCGGCCTCGATCTTGACGGTCGGCAGGCCGACGCGGCGGCCGGTGACCAGCGCGTCGTAGCCGATGCCGAGTTCCTCGTTGACCCAGTCCTCGACCAGCCCGTTGAGCATCACGAAGTACTGCGGGTAGAAGACGATGCCGGCCGGGTCGCAGTCCGAGAAGCGGATCAGCCGCGGCCGGCTGAATTCGGCGAAGCGCGCGGGCGTCTCGGCCATGGCTCAGCCCTCCTCGCCCGCGGGTTCGCTGCGCATCACGTGCACGCGCAGCTCGCCGAGCTGGGCATGCATCTGCTTGATGGTCTTCATGTCCAGGCCCGAGAACATCTCGAGGATCCACTGTTCGTGCTCGCTCGCCATCGCCTCGAAGCTGGCCCGGCCCTTGGGCGTGAGGCTCACGATCCAGGCCCGGCGGTCCTCGGGGCTGGGCGCGCGCGCCACCACGCCCTCGCGCTCCAGTTCGTCGGTGAGGCCGGTGACGTTGCCGCCGGTCACCATGAGGTAGCGCGAGAGCACGCGCATCTTCAGCCCTTCCTTGTGGCGGTAGAGCTGTGCCATGTAGTCGAAGCGCGCCAGCGAGATGCCGAAGCGCTCGCGCAGCCGGCGCCGGATCTCGGCCTCGATCTGGGTGGTGCTGGCCAGCATGCGCAGCCACAGCTTGAGGGCCGCATGGTCCTCGGTGGCGCGCGCGCGCCTCGTGGCCCAGTTCCTCGGCGTCGCTCAGCGCGGCATGCGAGGCATCGTTGTGCTTCATGTGACCTCCCCGCCCGAGACCGAGATCGACTGCCCGTTGACCGAGGCCGCGCCCTCGCCGCACAGCCAGCGCACCGCGTCGGCCACCTCGGAGGGCTGCACGATGCGGCGCTGCGGATTCACGCTCGAGAACTCCGCCAGCGCGTCGGCCTCGCTGCGGCCGGTCTTGCCGACCACGTTGGCGACGCTGTTGCGCAGGATGTCGGTGTCGGTGTAGCCCGGGCAGACCGCGTTCACCGTCACGCCCTTGCGCGCCACCTCGAGCGCCAGCGAGCGCGTCAGCCCGATCACGCCGTGCTTGGCCGCGGTGTAGGCGGCGACGTAGGCATAGCCCTTCTGCCCCGCGGTGCTCGCGATGTTGACGATGCGGCCCCAGCCGGCCTCGAGCATGTCGGGCAGCGCCGCCTGGGTGCACAGGAAGCTGCCCGTGAGGTTGACCGACAGCATGCGCTGCCAGAGCTCGACCGAGGTCTTGAGGAAGGGCGCGCTCTCGGCCGCGCCGGCGTTGTTGACCAGGATCGCGAGCGGCCCGAGCGCGGCGCGCGCCTGCGCGAAGGCCTGCTGCACCGCCGCCGGGTCGGCCACGTCGGCCGCCACCACGCGGTGCGAGGCGGAAGCGGGCAGCGTGTCGGCCACGCGCTGCAGCGCCTCGCGGTCGCGCCCCAGCAGCGTGAGCACCGCGCCCTCGGCCGCGAGGGTGCGTGCGATCTCGGCGCCGATGCCGCGCGCGGCACCGGTGACCAGGGCATGGCGGCCGGAAAGAGAATTTGCTTGCATGGCAATAATATTTAGTCCTAAACCATTCTAGCGTTTTGACGCCCTGGACACCGGCCGCCGGCCTAGGTGGGCCGCGCCGGCTGCCGGTCCCAGGTGCCGGGCGTCACGCCGCGCTCGCGCAGCTTGTACTTCTGGACCTTGCCGTTCTCGGTGCGCGGCAGGTCCTCGAGGATGTCGATGTAGCGCGGCACCGCGAAGTACGGCAGCCGCGCCTCGCAGAAGGCCGCGAGCTCGGCGGGTTCCACCGCCGTGCCGGGGCGCGCGATCAGCGCCGCCATCACCTCGTCCTCGGCCAGCTCCGAGCGCACCGGGTAGACCGCCACCGCCGCCACGCCCGGATGGCTCAGCAGCACCTGCTCGACCTCGAAGGAGGAGATGTTCTCGCCGCGCCGGCGGATCGCGTCCTTGAGCCGGTCGACGAAGCGGAAGGCACCGTCGGCATCGCGCACCACGCGGTCGCCGGTGTGGAACCACAGGTTGCGCCAGGCCTCGACGGTCTTGGCCGGCAGGTTGAAGTAGCCGCTCGCGAAGGCATGCGGCTCGCTCGCGCGCAGCAGCAGCTCGCCGGCCTCGCCGTCGGGCAGCTCGACGTCGTGCGCGTCGGCCACGCGCGCCTCGAAGCCCGGGCGCACCCAGCCCATCACGCCGCCGCGCGGCGAATCGGGCGCGGTGCTGATGACGAAGTTGGTCTCGGTCGAGCCGTAGCCCTCGAGCAGCCGTACGCCCGTGCGCACCAGGAAGCTCTGCATCGCATGCGCCGGCACGCCCGGCCCCAGGCCCACGCGCACCCGGTGCGTGCGTTCGCCCGGCCCCTCGGGCTGGGCCAGCAATATCGGCACCATCGCGCCCAGCAGGTAGACCACGGTGGCCTCGTGCGCGCGCATCGACTCCCAGAAGCCCGAGGCCGAGAAGCGCGCCTCGAACACCACGCGGCAGCCGGTGATCGCGGCCTGCGCGAAGGTGTTGAGCGCATTGATGTGGAACAGCGGCAAGGTGGTGCACAGCACGTCGTCGGCGCCCACGCCGAGCACGGCTGCGCTGTTCACGCCCCACCAGTAATACTGCGCATGCGGGCAGGTCACGCCCTTGGCCGGGCCGGTGGTGCCCGAGGTGTAGAGGATCGCGAGCGTGTCGCCCGGTTGCACCTCGGCCGCGGCGATCGCCTCGCCATCGGCCGGCCAGGCCTTCACCTCGATGCCCTCGAGCGCGATCTCGCCCTCGCCGATCACCCACACCGTGCGCAGCGCGGTGCGCGCGAGGTCGACGCCGGCCAACCGGTCGAGGAAGGCGCTCTCGATCACCAGCAGCCGCGCCGCGCTGTCGGCCAGGAAGTATTCGATCTGCGGCGCCATCGAGGCGGTGTTGATCGGCACCATCGCAGCACCCAGCCAGCCGCAGCCGCCGAGCGTCTCGAGCACCTCGAGCCGGTTGCCGCTCATCAGCGCCACGCGGTCGCCACGTTCCACGCCCGCCGCGGCCAGCGCGCCGGCGCGCGATGCGGCGGCCGCGCGCGCATCGGCATGCGCCCATTGCCGACCGGCGATCGACAGCAGCGGCTTGTCGCCGAACAGCGCCGCTTGCCGCTCGAGCATCGCCGGCAAGGTGCGGCGCGCGGGCGGCAGCGCGTGCGGCTCAGTCGTCATCGTGCGTGCCCCCGCCGAGGTAGGTGGCCTGCACGCGTGGATCGCAGGCCAGGTCCTGCGAGGCGCCATCGAGCGCGATCTCGCCCGTTTCCAGCACGTAGCCGTGGTCGGAGGATTCGAGCGCCGCGCGCGCGTTCTGCTCCACCAGCAGGATCGACACGCCGTCCTCGCGCAGCTTGCGCACGATCGCGAGGATGTCGCGCACGATCAGCGGCGCGAGCCCGAGGCTGGGCTCGTCGAGCATCAGCAGGCGCGGCGAGGACATCAGCGCGCGCCCGACGGCCAGCATCTGGCGCTCGCCGCCCGAGAGCGTGTCGGCGCGCTGCGCGCGGCGCTCGGCCAGCCGCGGGAAGCGGTCGTACACGCCCTGCAGCCGGCCCTTGAGCACGCTGCCGCGCAGCCGGCGCGAGAAGGCGCCGAGCTGCAGGTTGTCGAGCACCGAGAGCTCGCCGAACAGCTCGCGCTTCTCGGGCACCAGGCACAGGCCGCGCTCCACGCGCGCCTCCACGTCGAGGCCGTGCAGGTCCTCGCCCTCGAAGCGCAGCACGCCCTTCGAGGGCAGCAGGCCCATCGCGGCCGCGAGCAGCGTGGTCTTGCCGGCGCCGTTGGGGCCGATCACCGAGACGATCTGGCCGGGCCGCATCGCGAGCGACACGCCGCGCACCGCATCGACCTGCCCATAGGAAACGTGCAGGTCGCCGATCTCCAGCATCGGGGTCGTCGTGCTCATGCCACGCTCCCGAGATAGGCCGCCTGTACCCGCTCGTCGGCACGCACCGCGGCCGGCGCGCCCTCCACCAGCTTGGCGCCGAAGTTCATCACCACCAGGCGGTCCACGAGTTTCATCACGAAGTCCATGTCGTGTTCGACGATCAGAATGGTCACGCCCTCGTCGCGCAGCTTGCGCAGCAGCTCGCCCAGGGCCATCTTCTCCTTGCGGCGCAGGCCGGCCGCGGGCTCGTCGAGCACCAGCAGCACCGGGTCGGCCGCAAGCGCGCGCGCGATCTCGAGAATGCGCTGCGTGCCCAGCGGCAGGCTGCCCGCGAGCTCGTGCGCGCGGTCGCCCAGGCCGATGCGCTCGAGCTGGCGCTGCGCCTCCTGCAGGATCTGCCGCTCCTCGGCGCGATCGAGCCGCAGCCCCGCGCGCAGCACGCCCGAGCGCGTGCGCGAATGCGCGCCCAGCGCCACGTTGTCGAGCAGGCTCATCTGCGGGCGCAGCTTCACGTGCTGGAAGGTGCGCGCCAGCCCGAGCCGCGCCACCTCGCGCTGCGGCATGCCGGCGATGTCCTGGCCCAGGAAGCGCACGCTGCCCGAGCTCATCGGCAGGGTGCAGGTCAGCAGGTTGAACATGGTCGACTTGCCCGCGCCGTTGGGCCCGATCAGGCCCACGATCTCGCCGGCCGCCACGTCGAAGCTCACGTCGTTGACCGCCACCAGCCCGCCGAAGCGCTTGACCGCGCCCTGCACCGAGAGGATCGGCGCGCCGCGCGCCGGCAGCGCGCGATGCGGCAGCGGTTCGACCGCCGCCAGCGGCGCCGCGGGTGGGCGCGCCGCGCCCGAGCCCTTGCGCCCGCGCAGCCGCCGCACGAAGCCCATCAGCCCGCCGCGCGCGAAGTGCAGCAGCGCGATGAACAGCACCGCGAAGGCCACCGCCTCGAGCTGACCGGCGCGCTGGGTGATCAGCGGCAGCACGTCCTGCAGCCCGTTCTTGAGCACCAGCACCAGGCCCGCGCCCACCAGCGCGCCGACCAGGCTGCCGAGCCCGCCGGCCACCGCCATCAGCAAGTACTCGATGCTCGCGCGCACGTCGAAGGGCGAGGGGCTCACGAAACGGTTCATGTGCGCATAGAGCCAGCCCGCGAGCCCGGCGAACAGCGCCGCCGTCACGAACAGCGACAGCCGCACGCGGTAGGCGTCGGCGCCCACGCTCGCCAGCAGGGTCGCGCCGCCGCGCAGGCTGCGGATCGCGCGGCCCGGGCGCGAGCGCAGCAGGTTGTGGCTGAACAGGAAGGCCAGCCCGACGATCGCCCAGATCAGGTAGTACATGGCGCGCGGATCGGCCAGCGACCAGCCGCCGATGAACAGCGGCGGGATGTTCGACAGCCCGGTGTGACGGCCCAGCGCATCGACGTTGCCGAACAGCATCGCGATCGACAGCCCCCAGGCGATGGTCGACAGCGGCAGGAAATGCCCGCCCAGGCGCAGCGTGAGCAGCCCGATGGCCAGCGCCGAGAGGCCGGTCAGCAGCAGCGCGAACAGCAGGCCGATCCAGGGCGAATAGCCCTGCGTGGTGCTGAGCCAGGCCGTGGCATAGGCCGCGATGCCGACGAAGGCCGCCTGCCCGAAGGAGGTGGCGCCGCCCACGCCGGTGAGCAGCACCAGCCCCAGCGCGACCAGCGCGCCGATGCCGATGTCGTTGAGCAGCGAGACGGTGAAGCTGCCGAACAGCGCCGGCACCACGGCCAGCACGGCGATCACCACGGCGCAGAGGATCAGTGGACGGCGGCTCATTGGTCCACCTCCTCTTCTTCCTCTTCCACGTGCCGCGCCATGAACGAGCGCAGCATCAGCACCGGGATCAGCAGGCTGAACACGATCACGTCCTTGAGCGCGCCGCTCCAGAACGAGGCGAAGCTCTCGACCACGCCGACGGCCAGCGCGCCGATGGCGGTCATCGGGTAGCTCACGAGCCCGCCGATGATGGCCGCCACGAAGGCCTTCAGGCCGATGATGAAGCCCGAGTCGTAGTACATGGTGGTCACCGGCGCGATCAGCACGCCGATCAGCCCCGCCAGCAGCGAGGCGCAGCCGTAGGCCAGCAGCGCGGTGCGCGCGGGCCGGATGCCGACCAGCCGAGCGCCGACGCGGTTGACGGCCGTGGCGCGCAGCGCCTTGCCCATCACGGTGCGTTCGAACACCAGGAAGAACAGGCCGCTGAGCACGATCGCCGAGCTCACCATCAGGATCACCTGGCCGCTGACGGTGAAGCCGTCGCCCAGCGTGAGCGTGCCCGAGGCCAGCGGGCTGGTGCGCGAGCCTTCCGGCCCGAAGAACAGCAGCCCCAGGCCCGACAGCAGGAAGTGCAGCGCGAGCGAGACGATCAGCAGCACCAGCACCGAGGCATCGGCGATCGGCTGGAACACCACGCGCGCCAGCAGCGGCGCCACCGGCACCACCAGCAGCACCGACACCGCGAGCTGCACCGGCGCCGGCACGCCGGCACTCGCCGCGGCCCAGGCGATGGCGCAGGGCACCAGCGGCAGCACGCCCCAGGCCAGCACGGCCTTCGGAATGCGCCGCGCCTCGCCGCGCCGGATCAGGCTGCCGACCTCGGTCAGCACGGCCAGCGCCGCGAGCACGGCCACCAGGCCGATGGTCGGCGGCAGCTTGCCGGTCTCGAAGGCCGCCAGCGTCAGCGCGGCGAAGGCCGCGATGTCGCCGAAGGGCACGAAGACCACCCGGGTCACCGAGAAGATCAACACCAGGCCGAGCCCGGCCAGCAGGTAGATGGCCCCGTTGGCCAGCCCGTCGATGCCCAGGATGAGGGCCACGTCCCAGGTCATTGCACAGTCCTTCGCTTCGTCATCGCTCTCGCTTCTCGCTTGCTGTGGGTGGATGGAGGGTCGGAGGCAGCGCGCTCAGGGAGCGAGCTTCCACTGGCCCTTGTCGAGCTTGACGATCACGCGCGCGCGCTGGTCCACGCCGTAGAGATCGCCGGGCTTGAAGTTGTAGACGCCGTGGGTGCCCACGACCTCCTTGGTGCTGAAGATCGCATCGCGCAGCGCGACCCGGAACTCGGGCGTGCCGGCCTCGGCCTTCGTGAGCGCGCGCGCGGCCGCGTCGGCGAACACCAGGTAGCCGTCGAAGGAATAGGCCGAGAAGGCGTCGCTGGTGGGCGCGTTGTTGACCTTCTGGAAGACGCTGCGGAACTCCAGGCCGATCTTGCGCGTGGGATGGTCGGCCGGCAGCTGCTCGGCGACGATGATCGGGCCCGTGGGCATCAGCGCGTCCTGGCCGGCGGCACCGACCACGCGCACGAAGTCGGGGTTGATCAAGCCGTGCTGGCCGTACACCTTGCCCTTGAAGCCGCGCTCCTGCAGCGCGAGAAAGGGCAGCGCACCCGGCGTGCCGGCGCCGCCGGTCATCACGGCCTCGGGCTTCATCGCGAGCAGCTTCAGCACCTGGCCCGTGACCGAGGCGTCGGCGCGCGCATAGCGCTCGTTGCCCAGCACCTGGATGCCGGCGGCCGGCGCGGCCTTCATCAGCGCGGTGTAGACCAGGTCGCCCCAGGCGTCGGAGAAGCCGATGTAGCCGACCGACTTCACGCCGTCCTTCTTCATGCGCTCGACCACCGCGTCGATCATCAGCTGCGTCGGCTGCGCCACCGTCATCACCCAGCCGTTCTCGGCCGGGTCGAGCAGGATCGGCGTGAGCCCGATCATCGGCACCTTGGCATCGCGCCCGACCTGCGCCATCGCGATCGCGGCCGGCACGCCCGAGGTGCCCATCAGCACGTCGACCTTCTCCTCGTCCACCAGCTTGCGCGCGTTGCGGCCCGCGGTGGTGGGGTCGGAGCCGTCGTCGAGCACGATCAGCTGCACCTTGCGGCCGTTGATCTCGCCCTTGTAGGCCAGCGCGGCCTGCATGCCCTTGGCATAGGGCACGCCCAGCGAGGAGTTCGGGCCCGACAGCGACACGCTCAGGCCGACCTTGAGGTCGGCCGCGAAGGCGGCGGCGCCGAGGCCGGCGGCCAGCGCGAGCACGGCGGCGTGGCGAAGGGACTGCATCAAGCGGGTCATGTCGAAGCTCCTGGAGGAAAGGGTGGGGAGTGGAACGAGGGAGGGAACTAGATGAAAAGCTGGATGGCCGGCAGGGCCTGGCCCGGGTTCAGCAGGTCGACGCGCTTCTCGCGGATGCGCCAGCCGTCTTCGATGCGAACCAGTCGATGGCGGTAGCTGCCGGTGAGCAGCACCTGCGACTCGCCACGCGCCTCGATGTAGATGAATGGAGTGCGCAGCACGGCCTCGCCGCTCTCGCCGGCCTCGTCGGCCTCCGCCACCGAGCGCTGCAGCACATGCTGGCAATGGCTCGCGGGATGCTGCGAATGCGCGCGCGGGTTCTTCAGCCGGTCGACGCGTAGCTGCAGCAGCAGCCGGTCCTCGCAGGCGATCGCGTTGTGGCTGCGCGGATCGGACTGCGCCGCGCCGAGCAGCGGCACCCAGTAGAGGCATTCGGCGTCGTACAGCGCGAGCCAGTCGTCGAAGCGGCGCGCGTCGAGCAGCGCCGCCTCCTGCACCACCAGATCGATGGCGTCGTTCATGCGCCCTCCCCCGGCTCGCCCATGAACTTCGCCCAGGCGCGGAACTGGTTGCGCATCAACAGCTCGTTGGTGCCGTTGGTCTCGGCCGTTCCCTGCCCGAGTTCGGCCGGATCGAAGTCGCGGTGCAGGCTCACCCATTCGTTGCCTTCCCCGCGCAGGCCCTTCTGCATGCTCTCGAACAGGTGCACGTCGTCGTGCGCCACCACCGACATCGGCGAGAACACGAGCCGGTTGTAGTTCATCGAGCGCTCCAGCAGCAGCTCGGGCGCGCCCTCGGCGCGGAAGCTCCAGGCCTCGATCAGCGTGCGGTCGGCCGCGAGCGGGCGGATCACGCGGATCGCCTGCGGCGAGCCCTTGACCGAGAGGCTCGGAAACAGCACCGAGTTCTGCGGCGAGCGCTGCAGGATCTCGGTGGCGCGCTCCTCGCCGTGCGCGGCGCGCATCGCGGCCTCGTAGCCCGGCAGCTGGGCGTAGTTCGAGTGGATGCTGAAGTGGATGCCCAGCACGCTGTGGCCGTTGGGATAGACGCGCCCGCCCATGCGGTCGAAGAAGTCGTAACCCGCGCCGAAGGGCAGGATCTGCTCCATCGCCATCGGCTTGGCCGCCTCGGGCTCGGCCGCCGTGATGCCGGCCCACAGGCCCTCGGCCGCGGCGGTGGCCGACTCGTGCGTCGACATCGGATGCACCGTGTCGTTGATGTTCTCGAGATACATCTTCCAGTTGCAGTGGACGATGTTGCGCAGCACGCCGCCGGCCACCGTGAGCCGGCCCTCGGGCGAGCGGTCGACCATGTTGTCGATGGCATGCAGCACGCCGCCGAAATAGTCCTCGAAGCTCGGGCCCTGCGGCGACAGGCGCACGAACACGAAGTCGCGGTAGACCGCGAGGCCCGCCACGGGCGAGAGCCCGCGCCCCGACTCGCATTGCGCCAGGCCGGTGTTCTCGTAGCCCGACTTCAGCGGCAGCGCGAGCGGCGCGCCGTCGAGCTTGTAGGTCCAGGCGTGGTAGGGGCAGCGGAAGAACTTGCCGGCGTTGCCGCGCTCATCGCTCACGAGCTGGCTGCCCTTGTGGGCGCAGCGGTTGTAGAACACCCGCAGCGCGCCATCGGCCTGCCGCACCATCACCAGCGGCCGGCCCGCGAGCTCGAGCGTGCGGTAGTCGCCGGCCTTGGGCACCTCGCTCGCATGGCCCGCGAACAGCCAGGTGCGCGCGAAGAAGCGCTCCTGCTCGAGCGCGAACAGCTCCTCGCTCAGGTAGACGTCGCGGTGCACGCGCCGGTCCTCGACCAGCGCGCGGATCGCCTCGGGGTGTTCGCGGTAGCGGCTCATGGCGTGCGTCAGGTGCGGGCGCTCAGGGCACCAGCTTCCACTGGCCCTTTTCCATGCGCACGATCACCACCGCGCGCTCGTCCGAGCCGTAGCGGTTGTCGGGCTTGAAGTTGTAGATGCCGTGCGTGCCGACCAGCTCCTTGGTGCTGTTGATGGCATCGCGCAGCGACGTGCGGTAGGCCGGCGTGCCCGGCTCGCCCTTGGCACGCGCCGCGGCGTTGGCCAGCAGCAGGTAGGCGTCGTAGGTGTACGAGGAGAAGGCATCGACCGGCGCCGCACCGTGCGCCTTCTGGTAGGCCGCGCGGAAGTCCATCGACACCTTGCGGATCGGGTTGGCCGCATCGAGCTGCTCGGCCACCAGCACGGGGCCGCTGGGCACCTGCAGGCCTTCGATGGACTTGCCGCCCACGCGCACGAAGTCGGCATTGATCAGGCCGTGCGTGCCGTAGATCTGGCCCTTGTAGCCGCGCTCGGCCAGCGCCAGGTAGGGCAGCGCGCCGGGGGGTGCCCGAGTTGCCCGCGAACACCGCGTCGGGCTTGGCGGCCACGATCTTGAGCACCTGCCCGGCCACCGAGGAGTCGCTGCGCGCATAGCGCTCGTTCGCCACCACCTTGATGCCGGCCGCGGCCGCGCTCTTCATCAGCGAGTCGTAGGCGAGATCACCGAGCGCGTCGGAAAAACCGATGAAGGCCACCGACTTCACGCCGGCCTGCTGCATGCGCTCGACCACCGCCGCCACCATCAGCTCGAAGGGCTGCGAGACCGACACCGTCCAGACGTTCTCCGGCCCCGGCAGCGACACCGGCGTGGGCGAGATCAGCGGCGTGCCGAGCTCGCGCGCCACCGCCGCGATCGCCATCGCGCCGGGCACGCCCGAGGTGCCGATCAGCACGTCGACCTTGTCCTCGGTCACCAGCTTGCGCGCGTTGCGCCCGGCGGTGGTGGGATCGGAGGCATCGTCGAGCACGATCAGCTCGACCTTGTGGCCGGCGATGGTCGGCTGCTGCGCGAGCGCGGCGCGGATGCCCTTCTCGTAGGGAATGCCGAGCGCCGATACCGGGCCCGAGAGCGAGCTGATGACGCCGACCTTGAGGTCGGCGGCGAAGGCCTGGGCCGCGGCGAGCGAGACGGCCGCGAGCGCGGCGATGCGAGCGAGTTTCATGGGTGGGTGGTGTCTTGGGGAGAAAGGAAGGAATGCGCCGCGCGAAGGGCCGTGCTCAGGGCACCAGCTTCCACTGGCCCTTGTCGAGCCGCACCACCACGCGCGAGCGGTCGTCGGAGCCGTAGCGGTTGTCGGGCTTGAAGTTGTAGACCGAGTGCGTGCCCACCAGCTCCCTGGTGCTCACGATGGCGTCGCGCAGCGCGAGGCGGAACTGCGGCGTGCCGGGCTCGGCCTTGGTGGGCCGCCGCTGGGCCGCTCCCGAGGCGGCAGCGCCCCCTTGGGGGGCCGACGCCGAAGGCGTCTCGGGGGCCGACAACACGCGCTGCGCGGCGTCGAGGTAGATCAGCCAGGCATCGAAGCTGTAGGCCGAGAAGGTGTCGGTCGGCGGCGCGCCGTTGGCCTTCTGGAAGGCGGCGCGGAAGTCGAGCGCGATCTTCTTCATCGGGTTGGTGTCGGGCAGCTGCTCGGCCACCACCACCGGGCCCGTGGGCGCGAGCAGGCCATCGACCGAGGGGCCGCCGACGCGGATGAAGTCGGGGTTGATCAGCGAGTGCATGCCGTAGATCTTTCCCTTGTAGCCGCGCTCGGTCAGCGCGAGGTAGGGCAGCGCGCCAGGCGTGCCCGAGGCACCGGTGATGACGGCGTCGGGACGCAGCGCGACGATCTTCAGCACCTGGCCGGCGACCGAGGAGTCGCTGCGCGCATAGCGCTCGTTGCTCACCACCTTGATGCCGGCCGCGGGCGCGGCCTTGTTGAGCGCGTCGTAGACCAGGTCGCCCCAGGCGTCGGAATAGCCGATGTAGGCCACGGTCTTCACGCCCGCCTGCTTCATCTTCTCGACCATCGCGCCCATCATCAGCGGCGCGGGCTGCGGCAGCGTCACCATCCACGCGCCCTCCTCGCCCGGCAGGTCGGCGTTGGCGATGGAGATCAGCGGGGTCCTGGTCTCGCGCGCCACGCCGGCGATGGCCAGCGAGCCCGGCGCGCCGGCGGTGCCGATGATGACGTCGACCTTGTCCTCCTCGATCAGCTTGCGCGCGTTGCGCGCGGCGGTCGAGGGATCGGAAGCATCGTCGAGCGCGATCAGCTGCACCTTGCGCCCGCCGACCTCGGACTTGTAGGCCTGCGCGGCCTTGATGCCCTTGTCGTAGGGAATGCCGAGCGAGGACACCGGCCCCGACAGCGAAGTGATGAAACCGACCTTGAGGTCTGCCGCCCAGGCGTTCGATACCGCGAGTGCACCCGCGGCCACGGCGAGGCCCGCGAGGGCACGGATTCGGGTCATGACTGTCATGCTTCTTCTCCTGGAGTGAGGGTGTGGGTGACGGGAACTCGGTGGTGGGGATTCAGAGCGCCAGGCTGCCGACGCTGGTGCCGCCGCAGACGTAGAGCACCTGGCCGGTGACGAAGCTGTTGGCGGGGTCAGCGAAGAAGCGCACGGCGCGCGCCACGTCGGCCGATTCGCCGAGGCGGCGCACCGGCACGCTGGCGGCCAGCGCGCGTTCCTTCTCGCTGCCGGCCTCGACCACGTCGTAGAACATGTCGGTGCGTATCGGCCCGGGCGCGACCACGTTGACGGTGATGCCCTCGGGCGCGAGCTCGAGCGCCCAGGTGCGCGCCATGCCCAGCATGCCGGCCTTGGTGGCCGAATAGCTGGTGCGCGTGGCCAGGCCCAGCGCGGCGCGCGACGACAGCAGCACCACGCGGCCGAAGCGGCGCGCGCGCATCGCGGGCAGCGCGGCCTGCACGAGCTGGATCGCGCAGCCCAGGTGCAGGTCGACCAGCGCGTCGAGGTCGGACAGCTGGACCTCGGGCAGCAGCGCGGCGCGGATCACGCCGGCGTTGTGGACCACGGTGGTCACCTCGAAGCGCGACACGAGTTCCTTCGCGGCCTCGGCCGTGGCGGCGCGGTCGGCCAGGTCGACCTCGATGCTGTGCAGCTTCGGATGGTCGATCTCGGCCTTGCGGCGCGCGAGCGAGACGACCTCGTAGCCCTGCGCGAGCAGGTCGTGGCAGATGGCCTTGCCGATGCCGGCGCTGCCGCCGGTGACGACGGCGGTCTTCGGTGCGTCGCTCATGCGTTTGCTCCCACCAGCGCGAGCACGCGCAGCGGACTGCCGCTGCCCTTCTCGATCTTCAGTGGCGGGCAGATCAGCATCGCGCCCGCGGGCGGCAGCAGGTCGAGGTTGCTTAGGCACTGCAGGCCGTAGCGGCCCGCGCCGTGCATGTAGTAGTGGCAGGGGTACGGCGGGCGCAGGTGGTAGCCCTGGCCGGCATCGGTGCCGATGGCCTCGGAGCCGAAGCCCAGCACGTCGCGCTGCTCGACCAGGAAGCGCACGGCCTCGGTGCTCGGGCCCGGCGTGTGCTGGCCGGTCTCGTCGAAGTTCTGGTAGGCCTCGGGGTCGTGGCGCTTCGACCAGTCGGTGCGCATCAGCACCCAGGCGCCGGCCGGAATGCGGCCGTGCTTCGCTTCGTAGTCCTCGATGTCCGCGGGCGTGAGCAGGTAGTCGGGATCGTCCTTGACCTGCGGCGAGCAGTCGATGACGCAGGCCGGCGCCACGAAGTGCTGCACGGGAATGGTGTCGACCGAGTTGTTCGGCAGGTCGCGGCCCGAGATCCAGTGGATCGGCGCATCGAAGTGGGTGCCGGTGTGTTCGCCGCAGGAGAAGTTGTTCCAGTACCAGCCGGGCCCGCGCTCGTCGTACTTCGAGACCTCCTCGATGCGGAACGGCCAGCACTGGCCCATCTCGGGCGGCAGCGCGATCTGCGGGAACTCGGGCGTCAGGGTCTGGGTGAGGTCGATCACGCGGATGCCGCCGCCGGCCAGGGCGCCGGCCAGGCCCGCGAGGATCTGCGCCGGGGTGAGCGTGGGATTGCTGGTGGTCATCGGGGAGCGCTCCTGTCTCTGTCTGTCTTCAGCTGCCGCCGGCCGCGAGTTCGCGTTCCAGCACTTTGGGGTTGTCGCGCCAGCGCTCGAGCCATTCCTGCGCCACGTCGCCGGGGTAGACGTCTTCCACGCCGTCGCGCAGCGCCTTCACGATCGCGCTCGCGAGCGCCGGGGCGCCGAGCTTGGGCGGCGGCATGTGCTGGTTCCACTCGTCGTCGATCGGGCCCGGGAACACGTTGACGACCCGGATGCCGGCCGGCCGCATCTCGGCGCGCAGGCACTGGGCGAGCGAATAGGCGGCGGCCTTCGAGGCGCTGAAGGTGCCGTGCGCCGGGTAGTTGCTCAGCGCGTAGATCGACAACAGGTTGACCCAGGCGGTGGCGCCGGTGGCGCCGTCGGCCGAGCGGCCCTTGAGCGCGGGACCGAACTCCTGCGCCAACCGCAGCGCGCCGAAGTAGTTGATGTCCATCTCGGCCTTGGCCACGTCGGTGCCGCGCCGCGAGGCGATGCCGAAGGTGCGGTGCACCTCGGCGTTGTTGATGACGATGTCGACCTTGCCGCCGATGGAGCCCGCGAGCTCGGTGACCTGCCGGCCGTTGGTGAGGTCGAGCGGCACCAGCGTGACCTGCGGCAGCGCGCCGATGTCGTCGAGGCCGTCGCCGAGCTTCTTCCAGGGTTCGGCATGGCCGACCCAGACGATGTCGGCGCCGGCCTTCACGAGGGCGCGCACGATGGCCTGTCCCACCTCGGTCTTGCCGTCGGTCACCAGCACCTTGCGGAACTTGGGGTCGCTGGTCATTTCTCTGAGCATCCTGTCGTCGGCCATGTGTGCACTTCCTTGGTTCGGGAATCCGATCAGTACCGCCTGTCCCGCGCGGTCGAGCCGCGCGCCCACCTTGACGCGCGAGGGCGCCTCGCCGACCTCGCCGTGCAGGTGCACCATCAGCGTCGGGCCGGCATCGAGGTGCACCAGGCCCAGTCGCCAGGGCAGGCGTTCGCGAAAGAACAGGTCGTTGCTGTGATGCAGCGTGGTGCTGCTCAGCAGCTCGCCCGCGCCGTCCTGCTCGCGCCAGACGAGGTGCGGCGACAGGCACTTGTGGCAGGCCGCGCGCGGCGGGTACTGCACGGTGCCGCAGTCCTCGCAGGTCTGCAGCTCGAAGCGGCCCTCGGCCGCGGCGGCGGTGATGCCCAGCGCGATGCGGCCGCGCTGCCAGGGCGGCAGGTTCATCTGCCGCGTGCGCAGCACCGGGTTCTTGCGCGGGGGGCGCATGAGGGGCATGGTCATTGGCTTCTCCCCAGGAGGACGGCGCCGGTGCACAGGCAGCGGTCGTAGGTCACCATGCCGAAGCCGGCCACGAGGCCCAGCTTGGCGTCGGGCACGCGGCGCGCACCCGCGGTGTCGGTGAGCTGGCGGATGGTCTCGGTCATGCCGAGGAAGCCGCCCGCGGCGCCGGCCTGGCCCGCGGACAGCTGGCCGCCGCTGGTGTTGTTGGGAAAGCTGCCTTCGCAGGTCATGGTGTGCGAGCGCACGAAGGCCGGGCCCTCGCCCTTCTCGCAGAAGCCCAGGTCCTCGAACTGCATCATGGCGATCACGGGGTAGTCGTCGTAGGTCTGGATGAAGTCGACCTGCGCGGGCGTAGCAGCGGCCTGGGCATAGAGGTCGTCGCGGTCGCGGCGCCAGCCGCCCTGCACCATCACCGGGTCTTCCGAATAGGCGTTGTGGCGTTCGATGGCGCCGCGGATCGCGACGTGGGCAAGGCCCAGGTCACGCGCACGCTCCTCGCTCATCACGAGGAAGGCCTCGGCACCCGCGCAGGGCATGACGCAGTCGAACAGGTGCAAGGGCTCGGCGATGGGCCGCGCGTCCATGTATTCGTCGAGCGTGAGCGGCTTCTTGAACATGGCGTTGGGATTGCGCAGCGCATTGGCGCGCTGGTCCACCGCGATGCGGCCGAAGTCCTCGCGCTTGGCACCGAAGCGCCGCATGTAGTGCGCGGTGATCATCGCGAAGATCGAATTGGGCCCGCCCGATCCATAGGGATAGGTGGCATCGCGCGCGAAGTTGCTGAAGCTGCCGAGGGTCTGGCGGAAGGAGTCGACATGGTTGGTGTCGGCCGCCACGCAGGCCACGACATCGGCATCGCCGCTCTGCACCGCGCGCGCGGCACGGCGCAGGCACATCACGCCGGAGGCACCGCCCGTCGGTACGTGGTCGAGCCAGCGTGGCGAGAGGCCCAGGTGCTGGGTGACGCCTACTGCGGTGTCTGGGGCGAGCGAGAAGCTGCTGATGCAGAGGCCGTCTATTGCGTCTTTGTCTATTCCGCTGTCCTTGACGAGAGCCTCGATGGCCTGGCCGAGGAACCAATGGGCGGTGAGCGTGGAGTAACGCTGGTAGGGTACCGTGACGGGGACCGCTACGGCTACGCCTTCGTAGGATTGGCGGTGGGTCATTGCTGGGGCTCCACTTTGTTCGGGCTGGGGCGCGTGCACAGGACAGCGGGTACTTCCCTCCGCGAATGTCCCCCGCCCTTCGGGCTCCTCCTTAATTTCGCTGCGGGAAGCACCCACTGCCCTGTGCACGTGGGCGCAGTCGTTGTGCAGCCGGTTCGACCACCGTGTCCAGGCTCACGCCGATGGGGTACTCCCCGCAGCGAAATCAAGGAGGAGGCCGCAGGCCGGGGGACATTCGCGGAGGGGAGTACCCCATCGGCGTGAGCCCGCCCCGAACGAATCAAGCGCATGTCCATCACCCCTGCCTCTTCTTCAACCCACGCGTATCGATGCAATGCACCTGCCCAGGCAACCCCTGGGCCAGCACACGCAACTCCCCGCGTTGAATCTTCTGAGAAGCCGTGAGCGGCAAGGCATCGACGAACGCCACATAGCCAGGCGCCTTGTAGTAGGCGAGCTGGTCGAGCGCATGCGCCACGATGCTCAGCGCCATCGCGGAACGGGCACCCTCACTCACCGCCTCGTGCAGCACGATGCAGGCCAGCACCTCGTCCCCGCGCACCGCATCGGGTGTCGCGGCCACGGCCGAGCTCTTCACCGCCGGGTGCTGGTTCAGCACGCTCTCGACCTCCACCGCCGAGATGTTCTCGCCGCTGCGGCGGATCACGTTCTTCTTGCGGTCGACGAAGCAGAGGCTGCCGTCGGACTCGCGGCGCACCATGTCGCCCGTGTGGAACCAGCCATCGGCCCAGGCCTCCTGGGTCGCTGCCTCGTCCTTGAGATAGCCCGAGAAGAAATAGCGGCGCGGATCGGGGCCCGCGCTGCGCACCAGCAGTTCGCCCGGCGTGCCCACGGGCACATCGGCGCCGGCCTCGTCGACCAGCCGCAGCTCGACGAAATCCTCGGGCCGCCCGAAGCAGCTCGTGCCGATGTGGCGCGGCTCGTGGTTCGCCATCACGCAGGCGGCGGCACCGGTCTCGGTCATGGCCCAGGCCTCGACCAGCGGGAAGCCGAAGCGCTCCTCGAACACGCCATGGTTGCGCCGGTCCACGCCGGCGCCGAAAGCCCAGCGCACCGCATGTTCGCGGTCGGAAGGCGACGCGGGCGCGGCCAGCAGCATCGCGGGCATCACGCCGAGGTAATGGACGATGGTCGCACCGGTCTCGCGCACGCTGTGCAGCCAGCTCTTCGGATGGAAACGGTCGAGCTGGATCAGGCAGCCGCCTGCCACCAGGATCACCATGGTCGAGAAGGCCATCGCGTTCACGTGGTTGAGCGGCAGCGGCGTGATGATCCGCTCGCGGTCGCGCCGCACCTCGCACACGCCGTCGAGCCCCGCATACCACTCGCCCGCGCGGACGAAGTATTCGTTGCCCAGCATGCAGCCCTTGGGGCGCCCCGTGGTGCCCGAGGTGTAGAGCAGCGCGCATTCGGTGTTCGGGCCGACGGGTTCCCCCGTGCGCGGCGCGCGGCTGCGGGCCCGCGGCACTTCGGGGTCCGAGGCCTGCATCACGTCGAGCGTGGCACCTTCGCGTTGCGCCGCCGCGCGCAGGTCGTCGGCGCGCTGCGGCAGGCTCACCGCGAGCTCGATCCCGCTGTGGCCGATCAGGTAGGCCAGCTCGGCCGCGCGCATCTCGGCATTGATCGGCACCACGCTCACGCCGAGCGCATTGAGCGCGAACCAGTGGTACAGGAAGGCCGGCCGGTTCTCGAGCAGCAGCCCGACGCGGTGGCCATGGCCGTAGCCCGCGCGCGCATAGGCCTCGCGCAGCCGGTCGACCTCGGCCACGGCCTCGCGCCAGCGGATGCTGCCGGCCTCGATGCCGTAGCTCGCGGCCGTGACCGGCTCCACGCACAGGAACTCGGCCTCGGGCGTGCGCGCCGCCGAGGCGGCGAAGGCGGCATGGACGGTGGGATGCGTCATCGCGGTGTCCGTCCGTTCAGATGAAGAGCTGCACCGCGGGCAGCGCCGCGTCGCAGTTCAGCAGGTTCACGCGCTTGAGCGTCATGCGCAGCGCGCCGTCCTGCCACAGCAGGTGGTGGAAGAAGGTGCCGACGTAGAACTGCAGCTCGTCGCCCTGGCACTCGGTGTAGTGGAACTCCGTGCGCACCACGTAGCGATTGGCGGCTTCGTCGAATTCCTCGACCGTGGGCGCCTGCAGCAGGTGGTGGCAGCGGCTCGGCGGCTGTTGCGAGAAGGCGCGCGGGCTCTTCAGGCGCTCGATGCGCAGCTCGCGCAGCAGCTTGTCCTCGTACATGTGCGAGGTGTGGTTGATGCCGTCTTCCTGGTCGGGAATCAGCGGCACCCAGTAGAAGGCGTCGTCGGTGAAGAGCGCGTTCCACTCCTCGTAGCGCTTGGCGTCGAGCAGGCGGCACTCGCGCACCACGAAGTCGGCCAGCTGCTGGTGCGTGACGGCGGCGCTCATCACATCGTCTCCGTCATGTAGCGCGCCCAGCTGCGGTACTGGTTGCGCATCGGCAGCTCGCTGGTGCCGACGGTGGTGACCTCGCCGCTGCGCTCGGCCTCGCCGTCCTCGAAGTTGCGGTGCAGGCTCACCCACTCGTTGCCGCTGGCATGCAGGCCGGCCTGCATGCCCGCGGTAGGCCTGCAGGTCGTCGTGCCCGACCACCGAGAACGGCGAGTTGATGAGCCGGCTGTACATGGTGGTGCGCTGCAGCAGCTCGGGCGGCGCGCCCTTGAGGCGGAAGGTCCAGCTCTCGACGATCGACATGCCGGCCGAGACCGGCTTGACCACGCGGATCGCCTGGATCGCGCCCTTGATCGTGAGGTTCGGGTAGTAGACCGTGTTGTGGCGCGCCATGCCGAGGATCTGCGCGGTGCGCTCCTCGCCGTAGCGGGCCTTCATCGCGTCGTCGTACGCGGGGATTGCCTTGTACTTGCTGTGGATGCTGAAGTTGACACCCGTGAAGCTGTGGCCGTTGTCGTAGGTGCGAACGCCCATGTCCTCGAAGAACTTGTAGTCCGACATGAAGGGCACGAACTGCTCGATCGCCATCGGCTTGGGCTCGTCGGCGGGCTTGCCGGCCCACATGGTCTTGGCGGTGCCGGCCGAGGACTCGTGCGCCACCATCGGGTGCATGGTGTCGTTGAGGTTCTCCACGAACATCTTCCAGTTGCACTGGTGCGTGAAGCGCAGGCAGCCGCCGGCGATCTCGAGCTCGCCCTCGGGCGAGCGGTCGGCCATGTTGTCGATCGAGCTCAGCGAGTCGCCGAAGTACTCCTCGAACGAGGGCCCGACGTCGTTGATCTTCACGAAGACGAAGCCGCGGTAGCTGCGCACGCCCGCCACCGGCACCAGCCCCTTGGAAGCCTCGCAGTCGTGCAGCTGCGTGCCCTCGTAGCCGTTCTTCAGCGGGATCGACAGCAGCGAGCCGTCGGTCTTGAAGGTCCAGGCGTGGTACGGGCAGCGGAAGAACTTGCCGGTGTTGCCGCAGGGCGCGCTCACCAGCCGCGAACCCTTGTGGGCGCAACGGTTCATCAGCACGCGCACGCTGCCGTCGGCATGGCGCACCACGATCAGCGGGCGGCCCGCGATCTCGTTGGTGATGTAGTCGCCGGGCTTGGGCAACTGGCTCTCGTGGCCGACGTAGTTCCAGGTGTTGGCGAAGAAGTGCTCCTGCTCGAGCGCGAAGATCTCCTCGCTGATGTAGAGGTCGCGGTGCACGCGGTCGGGCTGCACCAGCGCGCGGACCGCGTCGGGATTGCCTCGGTAGCTGGTCATGCGTGGACTCCTTGGGTTCAGAGGTCGAGCACCAGCCGCTGGCCCTTGGCGCGGGAGATGCAGATCTGGATCACGTTGCCCGCGGCCTTCTCGCGTGCCGTGAGCACGTAGTCGCGGTGGTCGATCTCGCCGTCGATCACGGGCACGGCGCACACGCCGCATTCGCCGCGCTTGCAATCGAACATCGGATCGCAGCCATGCTCGATCAGGCAGTCGAGGATGCTCTGGTCGGCCGGCACGGTGAAGCGCTGGCCCGACATGGCGAGCTCGACCTCGAAGGCATGGTCGCCCTCTTCCACCACCGGTGCGGTGAAGAGCTCGAAGTGCACGCGGTCGCTGTTCCAGCCGCGCGCCTGGGTCTGGGCCAGCACCGTGTCGAGCATCGGCTTGGGGCCGCAGACATAGAGCTGGTCGGCCGGGTCGCAGCGCGCGAGCAGCGCGCCCACGTCGAAGGGCGCGCCCTTCGACTCGTCGTCGTGCAGCAGCAGGTCGGTGCCCAGCAGCTCGCCGAGTTCGGGCAGGAAGGCCATCAGCGCGCGGCTGCGCCCCGCGTAGTGCAGTTCCACCGGCAGGCCCTGCGCGCGGCGGTGCGCGGCCATGCTCGCGAGCGGCGTGATGCCGATGCCGCCGGCCAGCAACACCGCCCGGCCCGCGCCGCCGTGCAGCGGGAAATCGTTCTTCGGTGGCTCGGCCTCGATGGTGTCGCCCTCGCGCAACCGCTCGTGCATGAAGCGCGAGCCACCGCGGCCCGCGGCCTCCTTGCGCACCGCGATCAGGTACTCGGCCGGCGCCTGCTGGCCGCCCGTAGCGAAGTCGATCAGCGAATAGTGGCGCCAGTCCGACTGGCCGTTGCCGAGGTCGACGCGCACGCGGATGTGGGCGCCGGCCTCGAAGCCCGGCAGCGCGGCGCCATCGTCGGCGCGCAGGCGGAACAGCCGGACCAGCGGATTGAGTTCGCGCGCCTCGGCGACGCGCAGGCGAAGGGTCGTGGGATCGGAGGCCATGGGGTTCGTCTCTTCTTCGTCGTTCAGGCCAGCGCGTGGCGCACCAGCGCCGCCTGCAGCTGGTGGCCGTGCTCGTCGGCCAGCGCGGCATTGCGCAGCTCGCGCAAGGTGGCCGGCGAGAGCGCATCGCCGGCGCGGCGCAGGGCCGCCATCACGGTGTCGTAGTTGCGCAGGCCGCGTTCGTGCGTGTCGCTGTAGCCCTTGACCAGCCGCTGGCACTGCGCCACTTCGATCGCAAGCTCGGTGTTGCGCGCGGCGGTGGCGGCGATCTCGGCCAGCCAGGCCTCGATGCGCCGGTTCTCGTCCGCATAGCGCAGCGTGGAACGGCGCCAGCGGCCCATGCCGGCCACGGTGGACAGCAGCAGATAGCCATGCAGCGAACTGGTCTGCACCACGCGGCCTTTCTGCGTGAAGCGCTCGACCAGGCCGCGCGCCCAGCCGGTGCGCATGAGCCAGCGGCCCAGGCCCGCGGGCAGGGTCTCGCAGATCTCCTGCAGCCGCGGATGCATGTACTCGTGGATCGCGAGCAGCTGGTCGGCCTGCACGCGCGACTCGTCGCGCACGCGGTCGAAGCGGGTCGCGCGGATCTTGAGCGAGGCCACGCGCGCCGTGTCTTCATAGGACATCCACAGCGCCAGGTGGCGCGCCGCGACCTCGAGCAGCGCCGGGCTGCCGAGCGACTGCAGCGCAGCGACGCGGTCGAGGTAGAGGCCCGCATAGGCCGGGTCCTGGTAATCGATGAGACGGCGCACGCCCTCGAGCAGAAGCGCCTGCTGCGCCGGCGCGAAATCCTTCTGCACCCGCTCGACCAACGCGCGCACCGCGGGATGGCGCGGCTGCGGCGGCGCGGCCGGCGGCAGGGCCGGCGCGGGCGCCTCGCCCTCCTCGGCCTGGGCACGCGCGAAGGCGGCACCGAAGGCGCGCAGGCTGGGCTTCACGCCGACGCCGCCGCGCTCGATGGTGGCCTCGAACTGGGCGCGGCCGAAGGGCAGCACGCCCGAGCCCGCGAGCGCGCCGAACAGCACGGCGCTGATCACGCTGCCCGCGTCTTCCGCGGCCTGCGCCATGTCGAAGCGGATGAAGCGGTGCGCGGCGCGCCCCGCATGCGCGAGCAGTTCGCGACTGTCGACGCGGCCGTCGCCCATCGCGCTCTTCTCGGCGATCGAATAGACGCGGTGCGTGGAAGCGATCAGCGTGGTGCGATCGGGCGTGACCAGCCCGCGCTGCACCGCGCGGCCGGCTTCCATCAGCTCGGAGGCGAGCACCAGGTCGACGTCGCCCGGCAGCGGCATCAGCGCCAGCACCGGCTGGCCACCGTCGGCGCGCGCGGCGGCCTCGGGGAACAGCTCCACGTAGTAGATGGTGGCACCGGTGCGCTGCGCCACGCCGGGCACGGAGGTGGTCTGGGCGACCCAGCCGTTGGCCTCGCCCATGTCGACGATCCAGTCGGCCAGCACGCCGCCGCCCTCGCCGCCCATGGCGAGGATCGCGATCTTGATCGGTTGTTGCGTGGTCATCGGCGCGCTCAGAACGAATAGGCCTCGCGCCGGCGCGCCGCGCCGCGCTGCAGCCAGCCGATGACGGCGCCGCGCACGCGCTCGCGCAGCCGGTCCCAGCCGGTGGGATTGCTGACGATGCGCGCCTTGTAGAACGAGGGGCAGAGCACGGCCGCGTGCGAGACGTCGCCGCAGTTGCCGCAGCCCACGCAGCTCTCGAGCACGGTGGCGACCGGGTCGGTGCGCAACGGATCGGGGTTGGTCTTGATCGAGAGCGACGGGCAGCCCGAGAGCCGGATGCAGGAGTGGTCGCCGGTGCAGGTGTCGGCATCGACGCCGAACTTCTCGCGCACCATGCGCTTGCCGTCGGCGATGGCCTTGCGCACCAGCGGCTTCTCGCGCCGCTGCTTGTTGAGCATGCATTCGGACTGCGCGATCAGGACCTTCGGGCCCTTCTCCTTGGTGGTCAGCGCTTCCCTGAGCGCGTCGCGCATGCCGGCCACGTCGTAGGTGCGGCGGATGGTGCGCACCCAGTTCACGCCCACGCCGCGCACCGCGCGCTCGATCGCGTGGCCGGTGCTGCGGGTGGCGTTGACGGCCTTCGACGACAGGATGTCCTGTCCGCCGGTGGCCGAGGTGTAGTTGTTGTCGACGACGATGGTGAGGTTGTCGCTCTGGTTGAACACCGCGTTGGCGACGCCGCTCGTGAGGCCGTTGTGCCAGAAGCCGCCGTCGCCCATCATCGCGATCGCGCGCTTGCCGCGCGGCGCGCCCATGGCGGCCGCGCCCGCGCCGCCGAGGCCGTAGCCCATGGTGGTGTTGCCGATGTGGAACGGCGGCAGGATCGAGAACAGGTGGCAGCCGATGTCGGCGCTCACATGGTGCGGACCGAGCTCGCGCTCGACCAGCTTCATCGCGCTGAAGATCGGGCGCTCGGGGCAGCCGGTGCAGAAGCCCGGCGGGCGCGCGTGCACGCTGTCGGCCAGCGGCGCGGCCGGCTCGCTCGGCAGTTCGATCAGCGGGATCACCTTGCGCACCGGGGCCGGCACGGGCGCGGCCGGTTGCGACGCGAGACGGCCGTAGCGCTCGCAGAAGACGCGCGCGCCCTGCAGCAGCTCGGCGGCCGTGTACTCGCCGGCCACCGGCAGCATGTCCTTGCCGTGCAGCGCAGTGGTCACGCCGCGCTGGCGCAGGATGGTCGCGATGTTCTGCTCGATGAAGTTGGGCTGGCCCTCCTCCACCATCAGCACCGCGCGCTTGCCTTCGCAGAAGCGCACCACCTCGCTGTCGATCACCGGGTAGGCGACGTTCATCACGTACAGCGGGATGCGGCTGTTGCCGTAGACGTCGGCCAGGCCCAGGCGCTCGAGCGCGCGCACCAGCGTGTTGTAGCTGCCGCCCTGCACCACGATGCCGATGTCGTCGGCGCCGTCGGCGAAGAACTCGTTGAGGCCGCGTTCCTCGATGAAGCGCACGGCCGCGGGCCAGCGCTCCTTCACCTTCTCCTGCTCGTGCACGAAGCTCGCGGGCGGCAGCACGATGCGGCTGACGTCGCGCCGCGGGTTCTCGGCCGCCTCCTGCACCGAGTAGGCGGCGCGGCGGTTGTCGGCGGCAATGAACTGGCCGTGCACGTGGCAGGCGCGGATGCGCAGCTGCAGCATCACGGGCGTGTGGCTGGCCTCGGAGAGTTTGAAGCCCTGCTTCACGGCCTCGACGATGCTCGGCAGGTTGGGCCGCGGATCGAGCAGCCAGATCTGCGACTTCATCGCGAAGGCGTGGCTGCGCTCCTGCATGATCGAGGAGCCTTCGCCGTAGTCCTCGCCCACGATCACCAGCGCGCCGCCGGTCACGCCGCCCGAGGCGAGGTTGGCCAGCGCATCGGAGGCGACGTTGGCGCCGACCGTGGCCTTGAAGGTCACGGCACCGCGCAACGGGTAGTTGACCGAGGCCGCGAGCGTGGCGGCGGCCGTGGCCTCGCTCGCGCTGTTCTCGAAACGGATGCCCTGGTCGGCGAGGATGTCCTGCGCATCGGCCAGCACGTCCATCAGGTGCGAGATCGGCGCGCCCTGGTAGCCCGCGACGTACGACACGCCCGATTCGAGCAGTGCCTTGGTGACGGCGAGGATGCCTTCGCCGCGGAACACTTCACCGGCGGACAGCCGCAGTTTCTTCACTTCTTCGACAAACGAACGCTCGGCCATGGCTTGCTCTTTTCCTCGATCGACGTCACCGTGTGGGCGGTGGCCCGTTCATGCATCACCTGCGATAAAGCGATGAATGCCTGGACGGGCCTTGGTACGTATACTGTTTAGAAATGAATCTATCCACAATCATGAATAACCCTAGACACGCAAGCCGCGTGCCACTTCCGGGTCGTTCGATGTGCATCGGGGGAACGCATGGGAAGCACTGAAAAGAAGCCGCAGCGCTTCGTCGACAACTACCTGCCCGCGCTGCTCGCGCAGGCCAGCCAACTGATCTCCTCGGAGTTCCACGAGGTGGCGCGGCAAGAGGGTTTCTCGGTGTCGGAGTGGCGCGTGATGGCCTCGCTGGCGGGCGGCGATGCGGTGAGCATCGGAAGGCTCGCGCAGATCACCGTGACCAAGCAGCCGACCGTGACGCGACTGCTCGATCGCATGGAGACGCAGGGCCAGGTCGAGCGCATTCCCCATGAGAGCGATCGCCGCATCACGCTGGTGCGCATCACCCGCAAGGGTGCGGCCAAGGTGGAGCATCTGATGCAGCTCGCGAGCGAGCACGAGCGACGCGTGCTCGAGCCCTTCGGCCTCACGCGCGCGGAGGAACTCAAGAACACGCTGCGGCTGATGATCCAGCTGCATGCGCATGCGCCGTCCGACGCGGCGCAGGAAGAGGACGACGCGTAGCGCTGAAGCTCAGTCCGCGACGAGCACCGCGCGGCCTCGACGGCCACGCTGCGCGATCCATTCAAGCGCCCGTGCCGCTTCGTCGAACGCGAAGCGTTGCACCGCGAGCCGCAAACGCCCGTCGCTCAATCGCTCGAGCAACCGAGGCACGGCCGCGCGGCCCTGCGCCTCGCGCCGGAACATGTTGAGCGGCAGCAGGCTCACGTCGCGCTGCATGAAGGCCGGCAGCGAGAGCGACAGGGTCTCGCCCGCCGTGTAGCCGATCAGCACCGCGCGGCCACCGGGCAGCACGCGGCCAAGCAGCGCAGCGAGCACGTCGCCGCCGACGGTGTCGATCAGCACCTCGGCCTCTTGCGACGGCGCTTCGATGCCGGATCGCCACTCGACGACGTCGACACCCGAAGGCAAGCCATGGTCGGCGGACGCATCGGCCACCACCGCGCAGACCTTCGCACCGATCTCGAGCGCGAGCTGCACCGCGAGCGAGCCGACCGCACCGCTCGCGCCCGTGACCATCACGCGTTCGCCTGCGCGCACGCGCGCCACTTCATGCAAGGCGACCCAGGCCGAGGTGCAGGGCGAGAAGAAGGCCGAGCCCAGTGCCATGTCGAGGCCCTCGGGCAGTTCGCCGAGCGCGGCATCGGGCGCGTCGGCGATCTCGCACCAGGTGCCATCGAACAGAGTGCCGAGGCCGCTGCCGCGCAGCCACACGCGCTGGCCCGGCGCGAAGCGTTCGCTGTGGATCACGATGCCCGCGCCCTCGACGCCGGGCGTGTAGGGCAAGGGCGGCGGGCGCAGGAAGCCGCCGCGCCACACGGTGCGATCGATGTGGCCGACGGTTGCGGCCTGCATGCGCACCAGGCTGCGGCCCGGCGCGGGCACGGGGTCGGGCCGCTCCTCGATGCGCGGCGGCTCGCCCCATTGCGCGATGCGCACGGCCTTCATGCGAGACCCGCGAGGAAGTCGTCCACGCAGCGCGCGAAGGCTTCGGGCAACTGGTCGGGCAGCGGCACCATGCCGCCTTCGATGTCGGCGATGCGCACGCTGGCCGCATGGCGCAGATGCCGAGCGAGTTCCTGCGCATGCGGCGAGGCGAACGGGTCCTCGGGCGCGCGCACGATCAGCACGGGCTGCGTGACGCGATCGATGCGCTCTTCCATGCGGTACGAGGCCACGGCACGATGGCCTTCCTCGAGCCGCCGGCCGACCTTGAGCGCATCGAGCACGAAGGCCTCGAGCAGCTCGGGCCGGTGGGGTGGATAGAAACCCTGCCGCTTGCCCCACAGCGCCGCGAGATGGCTGCCGTCTTCGCTGGGCTCGACCTCGTCGATCGGCGGACGCTCGGCGCGCGCACGGCGAAAGGCTTCGTCGGTGTAGGGCGTCGAGGACAGCACCAGCGCGCGCACGCGCTCGCCGAGCGCGGCCGCGAGTTCGATCGCGATCACGCCGCCCGTGTGATGGCCGACCACGTCGGTGCGTTCGATGCGCAGCGCATCGAGCAGCTCGGCCGCGACACGGGCCCAGTGCGCGATCGAGGCGGGCTCGCTGCCCGCGGCCGAATCGCCGAAGCCCACGGTGTCCATCGCGATCGCGCGATGCCGCGTCCCGAGCAGGGGCAGCACCGCTTCGTACTCGCGCCAGCTGCGCGGCGACTGGTGCAGCAGCAGCACCGGCGGCGCATCGATGTCGCCGCAGCTCGCGCAGTGCACCTGCCCGACCGACAGATCGGCGAAGGCGCGGCGGATGGTCGGCGTCATGGCAGCGTGCGTTCGGCCGCGGGCCGCCAGAGGCCCGCGTGGCGCAGCATGCCGAGCGTGCGCGAGAGCACGTCGCGGCGATAGGCGGCGGTGTCGGTGCCTTCGTAGGCATAGAAGCCGCTGCCGCTCTTGAGGCCGAGCCGCCCTTCTTCCACCATGCGGTCGACGATGGCCGGCGCGGTGTAGCGCCCCTTGTCGATCGAGGCCGACATCTCGCGGCTCGCGTGGTGCAGGATGTCGCAGCCGCCGAAGTCGATGAACTCGACCACGCCGAGTGCCGCGAAGCGCAGGCCCAGGCCGTGGCGCGTGGCCTTGTCGATCTCCTCGGCGGTGGCGGCGCCCTCCTCGATCATGCGCGCGGCCTCGTTCATGATCAGCGCCTGCAGCCGCGGCACGATGTACCCGGGCGTGGGCCCGCACACCACGGGCAGCTTGCCGATCGCTTCCATGATCTCGCGCGTGCGCGCCAGCACCGCGGGGTCGGTGCCCGGATGGCAGCTCAGTTCGACCACCGGGATCACGTAGGCCGGGTTGAGCCAGTGCATGTTGAGGAAGCGCTCGGGCCTGCGCACCAGCGCCGCGAGCTGCGTGACCAGGATGCTGCTGGTGGTCGAGGTCAGGATCGCCTCATCGCGGCAATGGGCGTTGATCTGTTCGAAGGCCTCGCGCTTGGCCTCGAGCGTTTCGGGCACGCCCTCGAACACCAGCTCGGCCTGCGCGAGCGCCGCCGGTGCCTGTTCCGCGCGCACGTACTGCACGCGCGCCGCGATGGCCTCGGCCTGCGCCGCATCGATCACGCCGAGTTGCGCCAGGCCCGCGAGGCTGGCCGCGATCTCCTGCCGTGCCTCGTCGTGCAGCCTGTTCCAGGCCTCCTCGCCGCGCACGCGCAGGTCGACCAGCGCGATGCGGTGGCCCGCGTAGGCGAAGGCGATCGCGATGCCGCGGCCCATGCGCCCCGCGCCGACCGCGGCGAAGCGGACCGGCTCATTCGCCATCGTGCAGCCTCTGGCGCAGCGCGTCGGCCGAAAGATCCGCGAGGCCCAGGGCCTCGAAGCTGCGCGGCCCCTGGCGCAGGTCGCGGCCGAGGAAGCCGCCGACGATCGCGAGCAGGCCGTGGGCGATCGGTGCGTCGACGCCCGCATGCCGCGCGGCCGAGGCGAGGAAGGCCAGGCCGAGCTCGGTGTCTTCCGTGATGTAGCGGTGGCCGTGCAGGTCGATGTTCTCGCGCCAGTCGCCCGACTTCACGAGCTGCTTGTGGGCGTCGCCGTACATCCAGCGATCGTTGTCGTAGTGGTCGGCCAGCGGATAGTGCGGGCCGCCGTGGCCGAAGGCCTCGCGCACCGCGATGCGCTCGCGGTCGAGCTGGTCGGTCACGGCGCGCACCGCGGGCTGCGTGCCTTCGTTGTGGATGTCCCAGCGCTCGAAGTGCTGCAGCGGCGCGGCATTCATCACCATCAGCGGCGGATGGATGACGGGGCCGGCATTCATCAGCGCGCCCGAGAGCGCGTCGCCGCAGCCGTGCACGCTCGGGTAGGCCACGCGGATGGTGTCGATCGCCTGCGCGGCCTTGCGCGCCGGATAGACGCCGGTGGGCAGGCGGATCGCGCGGATCGTGACGTTGACCTCGCGCTCGCCATGCTTGCGCGCGAGGTAGGGCAAGGTGCCGGTCTCGGCCCAGGCCACGTCGGCGCGATTGCCGGCCTCGCGCACGGTGCGCGCCATCACGTAGCTGCCGAAGGTGCCGGGCGGCAGGAACACCACCTGGCCGTCGACCAGGTGCGGCGCCATGGCGCGCGCGATGAAGTCCTGCGCGATGGCCGGGGTCGGCAGCACGATGAGTTCCGCATCGCGCAGCGCGGCGCCGATGTCGGCGGTGGGCAGCGCAATGGGCACCTCGCGCACGCCCGCGCGCGTCCTTGAGCACGATGCTGCCGCTGTCGATGACCGGCTGCAGCGCGGCCGCGTCGCGGCGCCACAGCCGCACTTCATGCCCGGCTTCGGACAGATCGGCGGCGGCCGCATAGGCCCCATGGCCGCCACCCAGGATCGCGATTTTCATGGTCGAAGGGTCGAAAAGCTGAGGTTGATGAACCGGCCACCGACGATGCGGAACCGGAATGCAGGACTGCACGCGTCCAATACATTACTTTTCATCAATTCAGACGTCAACCAAAATCGGCGCCTTCGACTGCTCGCAAACCCCCAATGCAAAAAGCCCGCGTTCCGGAGAACGCGGGCTTTGCGAGCAACTCGAGGGCCGATCAGCGGCTGGGCTTGAAGGCGCGCTTCTGCGCGTCGCGCGGCACGAACACCTTGCCGGGGCCGCCGGCGTGGCCCGGGCCCTTGCGAGGCGCGAAGCCGTCGTTGCGCGGCGCGAAGCCGCCTTCGTTGCGCGGACCGCCGCTGCGGGCGCCGAAGCCTTCGTTGCGGCTGCCGCCGGCATTGCCGCGCGGTGCGCTGTCGCCCCAGCCCGGCTTGCGGCCGAAGCCGGCCGACTCGTCACGGTCGCGGCCGCCGCCGAAACCGGCGTTCTGGCCACCGCCGAAGCCGCCGCGCGGCGCACCGCCGGCCGGGCCGCGTGCATTGCGGTCGTTGAAGCCGCTGGCGTTGGCGTAGCCGTTGCCACCGCCATTGCCGCCGCGGTAGCCACCGCCGCCATTGCCCTGGCGACGATCGCCACCACGGCCACGGCCGCCGAAGTCGCCCTGCGGGCGCGATTGCGGCATGCGCTGCTGCGGTTCCATGCCGGGGATCACCTCGGCCTTGAACTGCTGGCGGCTGTACTGCTCGATGTCCATGATGCGGCGGCGGTCGCGGAACTCGGCGAAGGTGATCGCCAGGCCGTCGCGGCCGGCACGGCCGGTGCGGCCGATGCGGTGGGTGTAGTCCTCGGCCTTCATCGGCAGGCCGAAGTTGAAGACGTGGGTGATGGTCGGCACGTCGATGCCGCGCGCGGCCACGTCGGTCGCCACCAGGATCTGCACCTGGCCCTGGCGCAGCGCCATCAGGCGGCGGTTGCGCAGGCCCTGGCTCAGCGCGCCGTGCAGCGCCACGGCGCTGAAGCCGTCCTGCTGCAGGTCGTTGGCGAGGCCGTCGCATTCGACCTGGGTGCTGGCGAACACGATCGCCTGGTTGATGCTGGTGTCGCGCAGCCAGTGGTCGAGCAGCTTGCGCTTGTGGGCGGCGTTGTCGGCCCAGAACAGCGACTGCTTGATGTTGGCGTGCTTTTCCTGCGGGCTGTCGATGGTCACGCGCTGCGGCTCGCGCATCACGCGCTGGGCCAGCTGCTGGATGCGCGGCGCGAAGGTGGCGCTGAACATCATGGTCTGCTGGCGCTCGATGGTGAGCTGGTTGACTTCGGCCAGGTCGTCGGCGAAGCCCAGGTCGAGCATGCGGTCGGCCTCGTCGACCACCAGGAACTTGACCTTGTCGAGCTTGATCTGCATCGAGCGCTGCAGGTCGAGCAGGCGGCCCGGCGTGGCGACCACGAGGTCGGCGTTCTGCAGGCGCGCGATCTGCAGCTGGTAGGGCATGCCGCCCACCACGTTGGCGATGCGCAGGCCACGGCAGTGGCGCACCAGTTCGATGGCGTCGTGCGCGACCTGCTGCGCGAGTTCGCGCGTCGGGCACAGCACCAGGGCGCCGGGGGTGGCGGCCTTGAAATTGCGGTTGCTGGTCGGGTTGACGCGCTTGGGCCGCTTCGGCGGCGCTTCGCCGCGTTCGGCGGCTTCGGCCGCGAGGCGGTCGAATTCGGCGCGCTCGGCGGCGGCGGCTTCGGCCTGGCGGCGGATCAGCGTGTGCAGCACGGGCAGCAGGAAGGCCGCGGTCTTGCCGCTGCCGGTCTGGCTCGAGACCATCAGGTCGACGAAACGGGCCGATTCGTCGCCGCGGGCCAGCGGGATCACCTTTTCCTGCACGGTCGTGGGCTGGTGGAAGCCCAGGTCCTCGACGGCGGCGATCAGTTCGGGTGCGAGGCCCAGCGGAATGAATCCGTTGGGACCGCGCGGTGCCTCGGGTGCGTCGGACGTCTGCGCGTCCTGATCGGCGACCTCGAGGACTTCGTTGGCCTCGGTGCTGGCGGCGTCGAGCGCCTCGAGCACGGGCACTTCGGAGGTGACAGCGGAAAATTCGTTGTTGTGAATCGATTGCACAGGCGCGAGCTCGCCCTGCGCTTCAAAAGCGTCGGTCATGAATGTCAAATTTCAAACGCGAGCGCAGCCGTGGGCGGCGCCCCGTTGGTGGTTAAAAACATCAACCATCCAACGACATTCAGCTTCCGGTTCTGAAACCCGAGGCTGCGGCCCTTTTTGATCGATCCATGCGATCGGGCGCGGTGTGCAAGATAGGGAGATGCGGGATATGCCGGCGGGGAACCGATTCTGCTCATGCACGCGCCACTCTTTTGGAGAATGGCCGGGCACCCCGGTCAGCGAAGCCCACGATTATGACATGCATCGGGGTTTTTACCTAATCCCCGAATGCAATGGGATTTTTGGCCGTTGTTTCGGCCCACCAGAGCTCAGTCGGTCAGGCGCAGGAAGGTCTCGCGGTAGTGCGCCAGTTCCTCGATCGACTCGTGCACGTCTGCCAGCGCCGTGTGGGCCTGCTGCTTCTTGAAGCTGGTGAAGGCCGAGGGCTTCCAGCGCTTGGCGAGTTCCTTGAGCGTGCTGACGTCGAGGTTGCGGTAGTGGAAGTAGGCCTCGAGCTTGGGCATGTACTTCACGAGGAAGCGCCGGTCCTGGCCGATGGTGTTGCCGCACATCGGCGAGCCGCTCCTGGGCACGTAGCGCGCGATGAATTCGATCAGCTGCTGCTCGGCCGTGGCTTCGTCGACGGTGGAGGTCTTGACCTTGTCGATCAGGCCGCTGCGGCCGTGCGTGCCCTTGTTCCAGGCATCCATGCCGTCGAGCACGGCGTCGCTCTGGTGGATGACCAGCACCGGGCCGTCGATGCGCGGCGTGAGGTCGGGGCCGGTGATGACCACGGCGATCTCGAGCAGGCGTTCCTTCTCGGGATCGAGCCCGCTCATCTCGCAATCGAGCCAGACCAGGTTCTGGTCGCTTTTCTTCAGGGTGGGGAGCGCTGCGGCGGGCGTGGAGGCGGAGGATTCGGGCATCGCGGGATTGTCGCCGATGGCCCTGGGGCCTTGGATGCGAGGACTAAACTCCGCCCCCTATGTCCTATTCGCTCCTCTTCACCATCGCCTTTGCCGCCGCGCTGGTGGCCGGCCTGCTCGTGAAGTTCTGGCTGGCCTCGCGGCAGGTGCGGCACGTGGCGCGGCATCGCGGCGAGGTGCCCGAGGCCTTCGCGCAGACGATCAGCCTCTCGGCGCACCAGAAGGCGGCCGACTACACGGTGGCCAAGGCGCGCTTCGGACTGATCGAGATGGCCTGGGGCACGGCGCTGCTGCTGGGCTGGACCCTGCTCGGTGGCCTCGACCTGCTCAACAAGGTGCTGCTGGCCTGGCTCGGCGGCGGCATGGTGCAGCAGCTGGTGCTGCTGGCGGCCTTCGCGGCCATCGGCGGCCTGCTCGAACTCCCGTTCACGCTGTGGCAGACCTTCAGGCTCGAGGAACGCTTCGGCTTCAACAAGATGACCTGGGGCCTCTGGCTGCGCGACACGGCGGTCTCGACGCTGGTCGGCGCGGCCATCGGGCTGCCGATCGCGGCGCTGATCCTGTGGATCATGGGCGCGACCGGCACGCTGTGGTGGCTCTGGGCCTGGGCCGCGTGGATGGGCTTCAACCTGCTGCTGATGCTGGTCTATCCGATGTTCATCGCGCCGATCTTCAACAAGTTCCAGCCGCTGGACGATCCGACGCTGAAGAACCGCGTCACCGCGCTCATGAGCCGCTGCGGCTTCCGCGCCAAGGGCCTGTTCGTGATGGACGGCAGCCGGCGCAGCGCGCATGCCAATGCCTACTTCACCGGCTTCGGCGCCAGCAAGCGCGTGGTGTTCTACGACACCCTGCTGCGCCAGCTCAATGCCGACGAGGTCGAGGCGGTGCTCGCGCACGAGCTCGGCCACTTCAAGCACCGCCACATCGTCAAGCGGCTGGTCGCGATGTTCGCGCTGAGCCTCGCGGGCTTCGCGCTGCTGGGCTGGGTCTCGACCCAGGCCTGGTTCTACACCGGCCTGGGCGTGCAGCCCAACATGTCGATGGCCGCGCCCAACAGCGCGCTGGCGCTGCTGCTGTTCATGCTCGCGGTGCCGGTGTTCGGCTTCTTCGTCGCGCCGCTGTCGGCGCGGCTGTCGCGCAAGCACGAGTTCGAGGCCGATGCCTACGCCATCGCGCAGACCAGCGGCGCCGACCTCTCGGCCGCGCTGCTCAAGCTCTACCAGGACAACGCCTCCACGCTCACGCCCGATCCGGTGTTCGTCAAGTTCTACTACTCCCACCCGCCCGCCTCCGAGCGCCTCGCGCGCATGCTGGCGACCGCCTGAGCACCATCTCTTTTCCATCTCCCTCGCCCCCTTTCGAAAGCAGCGCCATGAGCACCGCCAGCATGTTGAAGATCAAGGACTGGAAGTCCATCCCCCGCAAGGCGCTGAGCGCGACCGAGATCGTCTCGGCGCTGGCGCGGCTCGAAGGCTGGAAGCTCAGCGGCGACGGCGCGAACGTCGCGATCGAGAAGACCTACAGCTTCACGAACTACTTCGAGACCATCGCCTTCGTGAATGCGCTGGCGATGGTGGCCCATACGCAGGACCACCACCCCGACCTGTCGGTGCACTACAACCGCTGCGTGGTGCGCTTCAACACGCACGACGTCGGTGGCATCTCGGTCACCGACTTCGATTGCGCACGCCAGGCCGACGCGCTGCTGGCGGCCGCGCCCACGGCATGACCGGAGCGATCGCCTTTGGCTAAGCCGGGCCGCGAGCGCCAGCAGGGCCGCGCCTCGGCCGACGCGCTGAACGACGGCCTCGTGGTGGCCAGCCACGGCCGCCACTGCCTGGTCGAGACGCCCGAAGGCGAACGACGCATCTGCCATCCGCGCGGCAAGAAGAGCCAGGCCGTGGTCGGCGACCGCGTGCGCTGGCAGGCCAGCGAGGACGAGGGCACGATCGAGCAGGTGGTGCCGCGGCGCAACCTGTTCTACCGCCAGGACGACATCCGCACCAAGTCCTTCGCGGCCAATCTCGACCATGTGCTGATCCTGATCGCGGCCGAGCCCGAGTTCTCCGAACACCAGCTCGCGCGCGCCCTGATCGCGGCCGAGGCCGAGCGCATCACGCCGATCATCGCGCTCAACAAGAGCGACCTGGTCGAGCCCTTCGAGCGCGCCTGGCGCAAGCTCGCGCCCTACCGGCGCATGCACCACGGCGTGCTGCCGCTCTCGCTCAAGGCCTCGGGCGAGGTCGACCATGCCTCGCTCACGCAGCGCCTCGCGGGCAAGACCACGCTGGTGCTCGGCCCCTCGGGCGCGGGCAAGAGCACGCTGATCAACCTGCTGGTGCCGGGCGCCACCGCGCTCACCGGCGAGATCTCGCAGGCGCTCAATTCGGGCAAGCACACCACCACCAGCACCACCTGGTACTGGGTCGACGCGGCGCGCAGCACCGCGCTGATCGACTCGCCGGGCTTCCAGGAATTCGGCCTCAACCACATCGCGCCGATGCAGCTCGCGGGCCTGATGCCCGACATCGCCGAGCACGCGGGCGAGTGCAAGTTCTACAACTGCACCCACCTGCACGAGCCGGGCTGCGGCGTGATCGCGCATGTGGAATCGGCGGCCAACGACGGGCCGATCAGCGCCTCGCGCTACAAGATCTACGGCGACCTGTTCGCGGAGCTCAGCGAGACGCGCTACTGAGCCTGCAGGATCTCGCGCAGCCGCTCCACCAGCACGCTGCACTGCGCGCGCGTGCCGATGCTGATGCGCAGGTACTGCGCGATGCGCGGCTGGCGGAAGTGCCGCACCAGCACCGAGCGCTCGCGCAGCGCGGCGGCCAGTTCGGCGGCGTCGCGCGAGGGATGCCGCGCGAACACGAAATTGGTCTGCGAGGGCAGCACCTCGAAGCCCAGGTCCTCGAGCTGCAGCACCAGTCCCTCGCGGGTGTCGACCACGTCGTCGCGCGTCTTGCGGAACCAGTCCTCGTCGTCCAGCGCCGCCACGGCGCCGGCGCTCGCGAGCCGGTCGAGCGGGTAGGAGTTGAAGCTGTCCTTCACGCGCACCAGCGCATCGACCAGATGCGCCTGGCCGCAGGCGAAGCCCACGCGCAGGCCGGCCAGCGAACGCGACTTCGAGAGCGTCTGCACCACCAGCAGGTTGGAATGGTGCGGAATCAGCGAGAGCGCGCTGTCGGCGCCGAAGTCGACGTAGGCCTCGTCCACCAGCACCACGCGCTCGGGGCAGGCGCGCAGCAGTTCTTCGATGCGCGCCAGCGGCAGGCCGATGCCGGTGGGGGCGTTCGGATTCGCAATGACCACGCCCGCGCAGCCTTCTCGCGCGCGATCGGCCATGGCATCGATGTCGATGCGCAGACCTTCGTCGACCGGCAGCTGCTCGCAGGCGATGCCGTAGAGCTGCGCATAGACGCGGTAGAAGCTGTAGCTGATGTCGGGCATCAACAGCGGCTCGTTCTGCTGGAAGAAGGCGAAGAAGGCGTGGGCCAGCACCTCGTCGGAACCGTTGCCCGCGAAGACCTGCTCGACCGCGAGCCCGTGGCGGCGCGCGACGGCTTCACGCAATGCGAGCGAGGCGGGGTCGGGGTAGAGCTCGAGGCCGTTCTCGGCCGCCTCGCGGATCGCCTGGATGGCGCGCGGCGATGGCGGATACGGGTTCTCGTTGGTGTTGAGCTTCACGAGGTCCCGGATGCGCGGCTGCTCGCCGGGCACGTAGGGCTCGAGGTCCGCGATGCGCGGGCTCCAGAACGAAGGCGCGCGCTTCGCCGCCGGATCGGTCAGATCGGCCATGGACTCAGCCCAGCAGCCGCGCGAGCGTCAGCAGCGCGAGCAGCACCATCCACATCACGACCGAGCGCCAGACCAGGCCCACCACGCTGCGCAGGTGGCCGGGCTCGGGCTCGCGGCCCGGCGTGCTGCCGCTGTCGGTGCGCCGGGTGTCGGCGAAGGATTCGCCGGCCTGCGCGCGCGGCAGCGGATCGACGCTGGGAATCGGTCGCAGCCGGCCGCCGCCCAGGCGCACGTTGACCGCGCCCGAGGTGGCCGCGAGGATCACGCCGTCGTTCTCGCTCGGAAAGCGGCGCGCATCGTTGCGCCAGCAATCGATGGCTTCCTCGAAGCTGCCCACCACCGCGAAGCCCAGCGCCGTGATGCGCGCGGGCAGCCAGTCGATCGCATGCCAGGCGCCCTCGGCGGCCTGCTGCACCGATTCGCTCGAGGGCTGCACGGCCGCGCCATTCTTGTGCAGCCAGTAGCGCGCGACGAATTCGCTCATGCGGTAGAAAACAGCGCCGGCCGGCCCCAGGCCGACCGCGGCGAGCACCGAGAACCAGGCCAGCACGCCGAACACGTGGCGATGCGCGGCGATCACCGAATGCTCGATCACGTGGCGCACGATCTCGCTGCGCGGCAGTTCGGCGGCGTCCACGCCCTGCCAGTGCGCGAGCAGCGAGCGCGCGAGCGGCTCGTCGCCTTCGTCGAGGGCGTCGCGGATGTCGGTGAAGTGATGGCTGAACTGGCGAAAGCCCAGGGTGACGTAGAGCACCGCGATGCTCCAGAGCACCGCGAACGGCAGCCCCAGCGTGAGCACCAGCAGCCAGTGGATGCCGAGCGCGAGCAGCGTGGGCACGAAGACCGCGAGGCCCCAGGCGATCCATCCATGGTGCGGTTTGCCCGCGTCGAAGTTGCGGCTGGTCCAGCGCGTCCACGCGAGCACGCCGCCATACACGGGGTTGTGCGGGGCCAGCGGCCGCACCTGCTCGATCAGCAACGCACACAGGATGGCGAAGAAGCTCATCCAGAGATGATAGCGAGACAGCCCCGTCGTTCGGGGCTTGCGGGCCTATGAGACGGGCAGAAGTCGCCCTTTCTTCAGGCGGCTCAGGCGCTCAGGAAGCGGTAGAGATTGCGCAGCATGCCGGCCGTGGCGCCCCAGACGAAGCGCTCCTCGGTGCCGTCCTGGTAGGGCATCGAGTACCAGTGGCGCTGCGTGCCGTCGCCCGCGGGCACGGCGTGGCGGCGATGGTTGGCCGGGTCCATGAGCCAGCCCAGCGGGACCTCGAAGGCCTGCGCGACCTCGTAGGGATTGATCGTGAGTTCGAAGCCGGGCTCGACCAGCGACACCACCGGCGTGACGATGAACGAGGTCACCGTGGTGTAGGTCGGCAGGCTGCCGAGCACCTCGATGTAGCTGGCCGACAGGCCGACCTCCTCCCAGGCCTCGCGCAGCGCGGCGGCCGCGATGTTGGCGTCTTCGGGATCGACGCGGCCGCCCGGGAACGCGACCTGGCCGGAATGGGTCGACAGGTTCGCGGTGCGCTCGGTGAGCAGCACGGTCGGCCCCTGCGGGCGCTGCACGATCGGCACCAGCACGGCGGCCTGCGCGGGCTCGCGGCCGGTCATGCGCGGCTCGCGGCGCAGCTCGGGCGCCCAGGCCGGCGGCGAGGCGAAGCGCGCGCGCAGGGCCTGCGCCGTCAGCTGTTCCAGTGCCACGGCCGGCAGCCCGTCGGCCGTGCCGCCGCCCACCACCGGGACCTTGCGCGGGTCGAATGGCGGCAGCATCGTGGGCACGACGGCATTGACGGGTTCGGAGGTGGCGGAGGACATGGACGGGGCGGCGCTGGAGGCGGTCAAGTGATCGATCGTGAGGCGAAGGGTGGATGGACGGAAGGAAAACGGAGGCAAGAACGCAAAAAGCCGCCAGAGCGGCGGCTTTTTCGCAACAGGCAAGCCTGCGGGCAGCTTACGCGGCCGAGGCGTTCGACGACTTGCCCGGCAGCTTTTCCTTGATGCGAGCCGAACGGCCGCTGCGGTCGCGCAGGTAGTACAGCTTGGCGCGGCGCACGTCGCCGCGGCGCTTGACTTCGATGTTGGCGATCAGCGGGCTGTAGGTCTGGAAGGTACGTTCCACGCCTTCGCCGCTGGAGATCTTGCGCACGGTGAAGCCGCTGTTGAGGCCACGGTTGCGCTTGGCGATCACCACGCCTTCGTAGGCCTGCACGCGCTTGCGGGTGCCTTCGACGACGTTCACGCTGACGATGACCGTGTCACCGGGCATGAAATCGGGGATGGTCTTGCCGAGACGGGAAATTTCTTCCTGCTCGAGGGTCTGGATGAGGTTCATGATTTCCTGATATCGATCGTGTCCGCGCTGCACAAAAGGCGTCGTTGGCGCAGTCATGCGGGATGACTTCGCACCGGACGCGGCCGGCCAGAGGATCGGGGAGCCCGCGATTATAGCTTTTTTTTGAGCACCGCCTCATCGGCGGCGTTCAGGCGGCCGGCAGCGCGGGCCGCGTCTATCAATTCGGGGCGTTCCCGGGCGGTGATCGCCAGCCGCTGGTCGCGGCGCCAGCGCTCGATCTGCGCATGGTGGCCCGACATCAGCGGCGCCGGCACGCCCTGCCCATTCCACTGCTCGGGCCGCGTGTAGTGCGGGCAGTCGAGCAGGCCGTCGAGCGCGGGATTGAAGCTGTCCTGCACATGGCTGGCCTCGTCGCCGAGCACGCCGGGCTGCAGCCGCGCCACCGCGTCGAGCAGCGCCATCGCGGGGATCTCGCCGCCCGACAGCACGAAGTCGCCGAGGCTGACCTGGTGCGTGACGTGCGCGTCGATGAAGCGCTGGTCGATGCCCTCGTAGCGGCCGCAGACCAGCACCGCGCCCTCGCTGGCCGACCAGCGCTCGACCGCCTCGTGGCGCAGCGCCTCGCCGATCGGCGAGAACAGCACCACCGGCGCCGGCGTGCCCGCGCGCGGCCTGCGCCGCGGCCAGGCAGGCCGACAGCGGCTCGGCCATCATCACCATGCCGGGGCCGCCGCCGAACGGGCGATCGTCCACGCGCTTGTAGTTGCCGGGTGCGTAGTCGCGCGGATTCCACAGCACCACCTCGACCTGCTTCGATTCGTAGGCGCGGCGCGTCACGCCGCTGGCCATGAAGGGCGCGAACAGTTCGGGAAACAGCGTGAGGATGTCGAAGCGCATGCGCGCGGACCGCGGCGGCGGGGCCGGGGTCAGTAGTCGGGCTGCCAGTCGACCGTGATGCGCCGGCCCGCGAGATCGACGCCGTCGACGAAGGCCGAGACGAAGGGCACCATGCGCTCGACGGCCTTGCCGTCCTGCTCGGCCGCGATCACCAGCGTGGTCTGCGGGCCGGAGGCGAGCAGCTCGCGCACCGTGCCGAGCACGATGCCCTCGCGGTTCACGACCTCGAGGCCGATCAGGTCGACCCAGTAGTACTCGTCGTCCCCGGTGCTCGGGAAGCTCGAGCGCGGCACGAACACCCGCGCACCACGCAGCGCCTCGGCCGCGTTGCGGTCGGGCACGTCACGCGACGAGGCGACGATGCAGTCGGAGTGTTCCTTGGCTTCGCTGATCGCGAGCCGGAAGGCGGTGGTCGCCGAAGCCCCGGGGGCCTGCAGGAACCAGCGCTTGGAAGAAAAAAGCGCCTCGGGTTGGGCGCTGTGGGGCAGGACCTTGAACCAGCCCTTGATGCCCCAGGCATCGGCGATGCGTCCTACTTCGATCGCATCCGCCGGCAATTCGGCGGCTTCGAGCGCGGGCAGCATCGCCGGTGGCCGCGCTGCTTAGGCGGCAGCCTTGGGAGCGGCAGCGGCGGCTTGACGGATCAGGCGCGCGACGGTGGGCGACGGCTGGGCGCCGACGCTCTTCCAGTACGTCAGGCGGTCCTGAGCGATGCGGATGCTTTCCTCGTTTTCCTTGGCGGTCGGGTTGTAGAAACCCAGGCGCTCGATGAAACGGCCATCGCGGCGAACGCGCTTGTCCGACACGACGATGTTGAAGAACGGACGGCCTTTGGCACCGCCACGGGAGAGTCGAATGACGACCATGATTTATCCTTCGGGTGGGTCGCAGGCCTTCGTGTTTGAAGATGAAAACCTGCTCACGATGTTCTTCCAGCGTCGAGACACGCGACATGGCCACCCGGCCAGCGACACGCTGAAAAGCCCACGATTATAGCCCGCACCGCGTTCCGGCCGAGAATTCCTGCCTGCCCTGGCTCATTTCCGGCATTTCCGCCTCCCAATTTCCCCTCATGACAACGATCCGCCCCAGCCGCGAAGACGACATTCCGGCGATCGCCGCCATCTACGCGCACCACGTGCTGCACGGCACCGGCACCTTCGAGACCGAACCGCCCTCGCCCACCGAGATGGCCGCCCGGCGCGCCGACGTGCTGGGCAAGGGGCTGCCCTACTTGGTCGCCGAACGCGACGGCGAACTGCTCGGCTTCGCCTACTGCAACTGGTTCAAGCCGCGCCCGGCCTACCGCTACTCGGCCGAGGACTCGATCTACCTGGCGGAGGCCGCGCGCGGCCAGGGCCTGGGCGCGCGGCTGCTGGCCGCCCTCGCCGAGGCGGCCGAGGCCGCGGGCGTGCGCAAGCTGATCGCGGTGATCGGCGACTCGGCCAATGCCGGCTCGATCGGCGTGCACCGCGGCCAGGGCTTCACCCAGGTCGGCGTGCTCAAGGACTGCGGCTGGAAGTTCGGCCAGTGGCGCGATGTCGTGCTGATGGAAAAGAGCATCGGCGAAGGCAGCAACACCCGTCCCGAATGAACGAAGCAACGAAAGCAGGATCGAGCACCGCATGAAAAGCAAGACGACCACGGCCTGGCTGGCCTTCCTGGGCGGCCCGCTGGGCCTGCACCGCTTCTACCTGCGCGGACTCGGCGACTGGCTCGGCTGGCTGCTGCCGATCCCGACCGCGCTGGGCCTCTACGGCGTCGAGCGCGTGCGCATGTACGGCGTCGACGACGGCTGGAGCTGGGTGCTGATCCCCTGCCTCGGCTTCACCATCGCCGGCTGCGCGCTCACGGCCATCGTCTACGGCCTGATGACGCCCGAGAAGTGGAACGCGCGCTACAACGCCGGCGCCGCCCTCGACGCGGAACCGGGGCGCACGAGCTGGGCCACCATCGGCGCGGTGGTGCTGGCACTGTTCTTCGGCAGCACGATCCTCATGGCGAGCATCGTGTTCAGTTTTCAGCGCTACTTCGAGCACCAGGTCGAAGAGGGCCGGAAGATTTCCCAGTAGATCCGGGAGGAGGTACCCGGCGCCGACACCGGGTACCAACCAAAAAAACCACCCGACCAGAGCCGGGTGGCAAACCTTGGAGACAAAAAAGACGCGGAAATCAGAAGCTGTGACGCAGACCGAAGTCGTAGCCCGTCGACGAGCGCGGTGCCCAGCCGGCGGTGGCCAGGTAGGCCGGAGCGCCACCGGTGGTCACGCGACCGAAGACGGTCGGGTTGTTCTGACCGTCCTTGATGCGCACGCGAGCGAGCGTGGCATACAGCGCGGTGCGCTTCGACAGGTTGTGCACGTAGCCGATCGCGAACTGGTTGGCCTTGGTCGACAGCTCGGGGTTGCCGAACAGCGCGAGGGCCGGGTTCACGACGGGGTTCTGGCCCGCCTTGTACTTCAGGTAGCCGTACGAAGCCTTGATCTGGCCCGGGCCCACCGGCACGCTGACGCCGAGCAGGAAGCCGTCGTACTTGTCGGTCACGCTGTTGACGTAGTTCAGAGCACCCAGGGTGGTGACGTTGTCGAACTTGTTGCGGGCCGACGAGTATTCGCCGAACAGCTTCGCCGCGCCGAGGTCGTAGCTCGCGCCGAGGTTGAAGGTGTTGATGCGGTTCTTGAACGCTTGCGCGGCCAGTGCCGGGGTCAGGACCGTGGTCGCGGTCAGCGGCGTCGAGTCCTTGTTGTCCGAGCCGTACGACACAGCCACGTCGAGCGGGCCGTTGGCATAGCCGACGCGACCGCCGAAGTACGAACCGCGCTTGGACGGCGACTCGATCACGTTCTCGTCGAACTTCACGTTCTCGTGCAGCGCGTACTGGAACTGGCCGTAGAAACCACCGAGGTTCGGCGGCAGGAAGTAGCCGATGCTGTTGCTGGCGCGCGCGTAGTTGTCGCTGGCCGACGCGCCGTTGGGAGCGGTGCCGCCCTTGCGCGACAGCGAGTCGCCGACGCGGCTGATCAGGCTCGTGCCCACGCCACGCAGACCGAAGGGATCGAACACGTTGTCGTTCCAGTAGGTGGGCGTGTAGTCGCGGCCGAGGCGGATTTCGCCGAAGCCACCCGACAGGCTCACGGTGGAGCGACGGTCGAACGCGGCGACGCCGGTCTTGCCGTCGTCGTTGGTGATGCCCGATTCGAGCCAGAAGCTCGCTGCCAGGCCACCGCCCAGATCTTCGGTGCCGCGGAAACCGAGGCGGCTGGAGCTGCTGCTGCCGTTCGCCAGGGCCGTCTGGCTCTGCTTGCGCGAGGCGCCGAACAGCAGCGGGTTCGTGCCGCGGTACTCGCTCTTGGTCGAGTAGTTGCTCACGCTCGCATCGACCACGCCGAACAGCGTCACCGACGATTGAGCAGCCGCTCCGCCGGCCGCCAGCACGGCGGCCAATGCCACCAGGGATTTTTTCATTTCAGCTTCCTCTTTCTTAAGCACAACAAGCGTCCTGGGCGGTCCTTGAAGAGACCACCCCGGAACGGGGGGACACCGGGGATTCCGCGGCGGCTTGCCGCGGTTTCTCGCGCGCATCGGATCGCGTTTCATGCGGCGCCGGCGTGGGACCGGCTCCGAGCGACCTTGCACGCGATGCATCTGCAATCGGGTGCAGCGATGGTCTCGTCCGAGGGTGAAGAGTCCGTGACAACCCTTAGAGCCCGTCGATGGCATCGGGACTCTTTGGCGCGATAACAACAGGCTCAGAAAGTTGTGCTGAAAGGCACTGCGATGCGCTGCGATCGCACGGCATCGGACAGCCGCGGTCGAGCGATGGCGAAGGAGGGACGACGGTGCGCGCAGTCGATGCGACTTCGAACTGCGCGCCGAGGAACGAGGCTCAGAAGATCTGCCAGCTCACCCAGTAGGCGATCGCCGCCACGAACGCCGACGCGGGAATCGTGAAGATCCACGCCCACACGATGTTGCCCGCCACGCCCCAGCGGACCGCGCTCGCGCGCTGCGCCGAGCCCACGCCGACGATGGCGCCGGTGATGGTGTGGGTGGTCGACACGGGAATGCCCAGCGCGGTGGCCAGGAACAGCGTGAGCGCACCGCCGGTCTCGGCGCAGAAGCCGCCCACGGGCTTGAGCTTGGTGATCTTCTGGCCCATGGTCTTGACGATGCGCCAGCCGCCGAACATGGTGCCCAGCGCGATCGCGGCGTAGCAGCTCACGATGACCCAGGTCGGCGGTTCGGCCTCGCCGGCCGAGGCGTAGCCGGTGGCGATCAAGAGCATCCAGATGATGCCGATGGTCTTCTGCGCGTCGTTGCCGCCGTGGCCCAGGCTGTAGGCGCCGGCCGAGACCAGCTGCAGCCGCCGGAACCAGCGGTCGATGCGCGAGGGCGTGGCGCGGCGGAAGGTCCAGGCCACGATCACCATCATCAGCGAGCCGAGCAGGAAGCCCAGCACCGGCGAGACGAAGATGAAAGCCACGGTCTTCCAGATGCCCGAGGCCACGAGGCCGCTGGTGCCGGTCTTGGCGATCACGGCGCCGACGATGCCGCCGATCAGCGCATGCGAGGAACTGCTGGGGATGCCGTAGTACCAGGTGACGAGGTTCCAGCTGATGGCGCCGATCAGCGCGCCGAACACCACGTGCACGTCGACCACGCCGGGCTGGGCGATGCCCTTGCCCACGGTTGCCGCCACGCTCAGGTGGAAGACGAAGATCGCGATCAGGTTGAAGAAGGCGGCGAACACCACGGCCTGGCCGGGCCGCAGCACGCCCGTGGACACCACGGTCGCGATCGAGTTGGCGGCATCGTGGAAGCCGTTCATGAAGTCGAACAGGATCGCGAGCGCGACCAGCACCATCACCACCCAGAGGGCGACCTGCACCGTTGCCATCGGTCGTGCCCGCTCAGGAGTTCTCGAGGACGATGCCCTCGATCACGTTGGCCACGTCCTCGCACTTGTCGGTGATCGTCTCGAGCAGCTCGTAGATCGCCTTGAGCTTGATGACCTCGCGCACGTCGGGCTCCTCGCGGAACAGCTTGCTCATGGCGCTGCGCATCACGCGGTCGGCGTCGGACTCGAGGCGGTCGATCTCCTCGCAGGTCTTCAGGGTGGCCTCGGCCACGGCCGGGTCGGCGATCTTGCCGAGGTACTTCACGGCGTCCTTGAGGCGGTCGCAGCACTTCACGCTCAGCGTGGTGAGGCGCACGATCTCGTCGGTCATGTGGCGCACGTCGTACAGCGCCATGGTCTCGGCCGAGTCCTGGATCAGGTCGGCCACGTCGTCCATGGTGTTGATGAGCTTGTGGATCTGCTCGCGGTCGATCGGCGTGATGAAGGTCTTGTGGATCAGCCGGTTGACGTCGTGCGTGACGCGGTCGGCCGCGCGCTCGGCGTTGTCGACGTCGCGGTTGTACTGCTCGCGCAGGTGCACGTCGTTGTAGTTGGTGACGAGTTGCTCGAAGGCCCGGGCCGCCTCGACGATGCGCTCGGCGTGCTGGTTGAACATCTCGAAGAAATTGCCCTCGCGGGGCAGCAGCTTGCCGAACATGGCGACTCCTGGAGGACGCCAATCACAACTTGATGACGCCTTGATGAAAAAACCCGCGAAGTTTAAACGGGCGGATCGTGCGATCCGGACCTTGGGGGGTTGATCTTTTCGTTGTATATGCGCGAGGCACGGCGGCCGCGGCCGCATTCCGGCCCGAAAAAGAACTCAGGCCGCGCGCTTGAGCACGGGCAGCTGCCGGCCGCCGCAGATGCCGCCGAGCCGCAGCGCCACGACCCGCGCCACGACCAGCGCGATGGCGGCGTGGAAGGCCCGGCGACGCGGCAGGCCCGCCCCCCTCCCCCGGTGGTTCGCTCAGGCGCTGGCGTCTGTGTCGCGCAGCCGCTCGATGACCTGCTTCGACACGCGCGCCAGCGCGGCGCGCGGCACCTTGTCGGGCGCGATCTCGGCCAGCGGCTTGAGCACGAAGGCGCGCTCGCGCATGCGCGGATGCGGCAGCGTGAGCGCGGGCGTGTCCTTGACCGTGTTGCCGTGCGTCAGCAGGTCGAGGTCGAGCGTGCGCGGCGCGTTCGGGAACGAGCGCTCGCGGCCGGCCTCGAGCTCGAGCAGCTGCAGGTCGGCCAGCAACGCCTCGGCCGTGAGGCCGGTACGCACCGCGACCACGGCGTTGATGAAGTCGGGGCCGGTGGCGTCGACCGGCGCGCTGCGATAGAGCGAGGAACTGGCCGTCACGGTGGTGCGCTCGATCGCGCCGATGGCGAGCATCGCGGCGCGCACGGCCGCGGCGGCATCGCCGAGGTTGGCGCCGATCGCGATGAAGGCCTGGACCGTGGGGTACTCGTCGCGCGACCGGCTCGGAGGACGGGCAGGACCCGAGCCGCCCGAGCGGCCGGCCGGCTTGCGCCCCGGCGCGGCACCCTTGCGGGCCGGACCGGCGGCGTTGGAACCACGGGCGGGACCGGCGGAACTGGCGCCACGGCCCGGCGCGCGGCCGGGCTTGCCATCGCCATCGCGGGCATCGCGCGGTGGCTGGCGACGACCGTCGCCGCCCCCCGCGGGCTTGCGAGCCGGCGCGGCCTTGCCGCCCGGCGGGCGCTTGGCGGTACTCATTCGGATGCGGCTGGCGCGCCGCCCTCACCACCGGTGCGCGGCTTGCGGCGGCGCCGGCGCTTGCGCGGCGCGGCCATCTCGCCATCGGGCGGCACGGCGCCACCGGCCTCGCCGTCGGCCGTCTCGTCGTCCGCGCGCTCGTCGCCGCGCGCGGCGGTGCTCCTGGCGACCACCGGCTCGGCCGCGGGCGCGGTGTTGCGCACCCGCACGCGCTGGCGCGTCTTCTGTTCGTCGCGCACCTGGTCCAGCAGGTCCTGGCGCCGCGTGTCGTCCGAGGTGCTGAACTCCTGCCACCACTCGGCGATGGCCTCGCTGACCTCGCCCACGTCGGCGCGCAGGCGCATGAAGTCGAAGGCGGCGCGGAAGCGCGCCTGCTCGACCAGGCTGTAGGGCGTGGAGCCGGTGCGCTTGTCGAAGCGCGGCTGCATCATCCAGATCTCGCGCATGTCGGCGGCCAGCTTGCCGCGGCCCGAGACGTCGCCGATGCGCGCGTTGAACACGTCGTCGATCGCGTCCTGCAGCGCCGGGAACGGCGGCTGCGCGCGCTGGCCGTTGCGGCCTTCCTGGCGCTGGGCCCAGCCGTCGCGCACGTCGGCCCACAGCACGCAGGCCAGCAGGAAGCTCGGCGCCACCGGCTTGCCCTCGCCGACGCGGCGGTCGGTGTCCTGCAGCGCGGCCTTCACGAACGGCAGGTCGGCGCGCTCCACCACCACGTCGAGCAGCGGGTAGATGCCCTTGGCGAGCCCCAGCTTGCGCAGCTGCTCGACGGTGGCGATCGCATGGCCGGTCTGCAGCAGCTTGAGCATCTCGTCGAACAGGCGGCTCTGCGGCACGTCGGCCAGCAGCTTGCTCGACTCGACCAGCGGCGCGCCGGTCTTGGGCTCGAGCTTGAAGCCCAGGGCCGCGAGCTTGGCCGAGAAGCGGATGGCGCGGATGATGCGCACCGGGTCCTCGCGGTAGCGCACGGCCGGGTCGCCGATCATGCGCAGCACCAGCTTCTGGGCATCGCGGATGCCGTGGTGGTAGTCGATCACCACCTGCCGCGCCGGGTCGTAGTACATCGCGTTGACGGTGAAGTCGCGGCGCGCGGCGTCTTCCTCCTGCGGGCCCCAGACGTTGTCGCGCAGCACGCGGCCGCTGGCGTCCACGGCATGGGTCATGCCCGCGAGCTCGCCCTTGCTGGTGCGCTCGTTGCCGCTGACCTGGCCGGCCGCGGCCGCATCCATGTAGGCGCGGAAGGTCGAGACCTCGATCACCTCGTGCTCGCGGCCGCGCCCGTACACCACGTGCACGATGCGAAAGCGCCGCCCGATGATGAAGGCGCGCCGGAACAGCCCCTTGACCTGCTCGGGCGTGGCGTTGGTCGCCACGTCGAAGTCCTTGGGCCGCAGGCCCAGCAGCAGGTCGCGCACCGCGCCGCCCACCACGTAGGCCTCGAAACCGGCCTGCTGCAGGGTGGTGACCACGTTCTTCGCGCGTTCGTCGACCAGGGCCGGATCGATCCGGTGAACCTCCGCCGGCACTTCCTCGCGCTTGCCGAAGCGGCTCTTTCCCTGTGCGCCGCCGGCGGATTTGCCGAGCAGCTTGTCGATGAATTTCTTGATCATTGGTTGAGAAGGGTTCTTCTTATTCGTTTTCGAGCATGGAGCGGATCAACGGAATGGTGATCGCGCGTTGCGTCTGCAGCGCATAGCCGTCGAGCTGCGTGAGCAGCTCCATCAGGCTACCGAGGTCGCGGCTGAAGCGGTGCAGCATGTAGTCGAGGACATCGTCGGACAGCATCACGCCGCGCGCATCGGCGGCCTGGCGCAGCACGGCGCGTCGTTCGCTCTCGCCGAGCACCTGCAGGTGGAACACGTGGCCCCAGCCGAGGCGGGTGCGCAGGTCCTCGCGCAGCGGCAGGTCGGCCGGCGGCAGCGCGCCCGCGGCCACCACGCCACGCTGCAGGCTCTGCGCGTTGACGAACCAGTTGAAGGCCGCGTGCTGCTGCACGGCGGTGTAGACGTGCACGTCGTCGAGCAGCACGGCGACCCAGCGCTCGTCGAACTCGGGCGGCTCCAGCAGGCCGGCGTGCAGCCAGCCCACGCTGGCGCCCTGCTCGCGCAGCGCCACGCGCACCGATTCGAGCAGGTGGGTCTTGCCGCTGCCGCTTTCGCCCCACAGGTAGGTGGGCACGGGCGAGTGGAGCGCCGGACTGCCGGCGCCGCCCACCCACAGTTGCAGGTGCCGCAGCGCCGCCTCGTTCGGGCCGGCAAAGAAGGCGTCGAAGCTGGGGCCCGTCGCGATGCCGATATCGAGCGCGAGCTGTTTCATCCCGGGAAGGTTCATGGAGGGGGCGGTCAACGCCCGTAAAATCGTCCGGAATTCTATCGGCCCGGCCGTTTCGCCCTTTGACCCTCCCCCCGGGGTGCCATCGCGGCCGGTGCGCTTTCCATTCCTCTCGCCTCCAACCAGCCATGACCTCCCCTCTGCCCACTCCGCTCAGCTACAAGGACGCCGGCGTCGACATCGATGCCGGCGACGCGCTGGTCGACCGCATCAAGCCGCTCGCGAAGAAAACCATGCGCGAAGGCGTGCTGGCCGGCATCGGCGGTTTCGGCGCCCTGTTCGAGGTGCCCAAGCGCTACAAGGAGCCGGTGCTGGTGAGCGGCACCGACGGCGTGGGCACCAAGCTCAAGCTGGCCTTCGAATGGAACATGCACGACACGGTCGGCATCGACCTGGTGGCCATGAGCGTCAACGACGTGCTGGTGCAGGGCGCCGAGCCGCTGTTCTTCCTCGACTACTTCGCCTGCGGCAAGCTCGACGTCGACACCGCCGCGGCGGTGGTGGGCGGCATCGCGCGCGGCTGCGAGCTCTCGGGCTGCGCGCTGATCGGCGGCGAAACCGCCGAAATGCCCGGCATGTACCCGGCCGGCGAGTACGACCTGGCGGGCTTCGCGGTCGGCGCGGTCGAGAAATCGAAGATCCTGACCGGCCGGAACGTCAAGCCCGGCGACGTGGTGCTGGGGCTGGCCTCGGCCGGCGTGCATTCCAACGGTTTCAGCCTGGTGCGCAAGGTGATCGAGCGCGCCGGCGCCGACCTGCCCGCCACGCTCGACGGCAAGCCCTTCCGCGAGGCCGTGATGGAGCCCACCCACCTCTACGTGAAGCCGGTGCTCGAGGCGCTCGGCAAGCACCCGATCAAGGCGCTGGCCCACATCACCGGCGGCGGCCTGCTCGAGAACATCCCGCGCGTGCTGCCCGAAGGCACGGCCGCCCACCTGAAGAAGGGCAGCTGGCCACAGACCGAGCTGTTCGCCTGGCTGCAGAAGGTGGCCGGCATCGACGACATCGAGATGAACCGCACCTTCAACAACGGCATCGGCATGGTGGTGGTGATCGACGCGGCCGAGGCCGCCGCCTGCGCCGCCACGCTGCGCGCCGCCGGCGAGACGGTGCACGAGATCGGCGTCATCGTCGAGCGCGGCCAGGGCGCGGCCGTGGTCGTCGCCTGAACGAACCGGGTTTCGACGCGCGAGCGCCCTCCCGGATGACCAAGCCCCTGCCCACCGCCCCCATCGCTCCCGTGCCGCCACGCAGCGCCCCGCGCAACGTGGTGATCGCCAGCTACCTGCTGATGCTCGCGGGCCTGATGCTCGTGATGTGGCAGCACCTGCTGCCGGGCCTGCTGTGCGCCTGCATCGGCTTCCTGGCCACGCGCTTCTTCGCGCGGCTGATCGGGCGCGGCCTGGCGCGCGTCGCGCCGCTGCGCGCGCGCGGCGACGGCATCGCGCGCGTGGTGGCGGTCACGCTGGTGCTGCTGGCGCCGATCGCGCTTATCACGCTGGGGCTCTCGCAGGCGCGGGAATACATCATCGACGCGCCCGACCAGTACCGCGAACTGCTCGACTACACGGCGCGCACGGTGCTCGAGCTGCGGCTGAAGCTGCCGCCCGAGATCGCGGTCTACCTGCCCGAGGGCGCGGCCGAGATCCAGCGCATGGTGGCGAACTACATGCGCGCCCAGGCCGGCATGCTGGCGCTCACCGGCCGGGCCTGGCTCGGGGCACTGCTGTTCGCCTACGTGGGGCTGATCATCGGCGGGCTGGCCGCGGTGGCGCATGCGCGCGGACCGCGCCGGCCGCTGTCGGAGGAACTGCACCAGCGCATCACGATGTTCGGCCAGGCCTTCGGCCAGATCGTCGCGGCGCAGTTCTGGATCGCCGCCTTCAACACGCTGCTGACCGCCATCTTCCTGCTGGTGCTGATGCCGCTGTGGGGCCCGCACCTGCCCTACACGCCCGCGCTGATCACCCTGACCTTCGTCGCCGGGCTGGTGCCGATCGTGGGCAACCTGGTGTGCAACGCGGTCATCACGCTGGTGGCGCTGTCGGTGTCGCCGGTGACGGCCGCGGCCTGCCTGGCGTTCCTGATCCTGATCCACAAGGCCGAGTACGTGATCAACGCCAAGGTGGTGGGCAGCCGCACGCAGATGAGCGTGTGGGAACTGCTGGCGGTGATGTTCGTGGCCGAGGCGGTGTTCGGCCCGGCCGGGCTGGTGGCGGCGCCGCTGTTCTACGCCTACCTCAAGAAAGAGCTGCAGGCCGGCGGCCTGGTCTGAGGCGGCGGCGCCTTGCGCGCCGGGCGATGTCCTGATCTGATCGATTCTGGTCCGCTCCCGAGCGGCCGGCTCGGCTCGATCGCTGAAGAATCGGGGGCATCATCCACTTTGCCCCCTCGGAATCCGCCATGAAAACCTGTCTGATTGTGATCGACGCCCAGGAATCGTTCCGCCAGCGCCCGTACTGGGACGAAAGCCTCGCGGCGCCCTACCTCGCGGCGCAGAACGCGCTGATCGCCGGCGCGGCCGAGGCCGGCCTGCCGATCGTGCGCGTCTACCACGTCGACGGACCGAGCACCGCCGCCAACCCCTTCGCGGTCGAATCGGGCTTCGTGCGGCCGATCGAGGGCCTGGCCGGCTTCGAGGCCGCCGGCACCTTCACGAAGCATCGCCACAGCGCGCTGGTCAACAGCGGGCTCGACATCTGGCTCACCCAGCAGGGCATCGGCCGGCTGATCGTGAGCGGCATCCGCACCGAGCAGTGCTGCGAGACCACAACGCGCCACGCCTCCGACCTGGGCTGGGAGGTCGACTACGTGACCGACGCCACGCTGACCTTCGACATGGTGCAGCCCGACGGCACGCCGCTCTCGGCCGCCGACATCAAGGCCCGCACCGGGACCGTGCTGGCGGGGCGCTTCGCGACCATCTGCAACGTGGCGCAGGCGCTGGAGCGCGCGGCATGAGTTCTTCATCGGGCGCCGCGCTGCGCGTGCTGATCCTGGCCTTCGACGGCATCGAGGCCCTGGACTTCGCGGGCCCGTTCGAGGTGTTCACCACCGCGAGTCGCGTGCACCGGCGGCTGCGGCCGGACGAGCCGGCGCCCTTCGAGGTCGCGGCCGTGGCCGAGGGCGCGCCCGCGCGGCCGGTGCACGCGCGCGCCGGGCTGCAGCTGCTGGCCGCGCACGACCTGGCCGACGCGCCGCAGGCCGACCTGCTGCTCGTGCCCGGCGGCGTGGTCGACGCGCCGCTCGCGAGCGCCGCCACGCTGCAGTGGATCGCACGGCAGGCCGCGGGTGCGCGGCTGGTGGCCTCGGTCTGCACCGGCGTCTTCCTGCTCGCGGCCAGCGGCGTGGTCACCGACCAGGCCGTCACCACGCACTGGGAGGACCTGGCCGATCTGCGCGAACGCTTCCCCGCGCTCGAGGTGCGCGAGGGCGTGCGCTGGGTCGACGGCGGCCGGATCCTGAGCTCGGCCGGCATCAGCGCCGGCATCGACATGAGCCTGCATCTGGTCGAGCGCCTGGCCGGCCGCGAACTGGCCGAGCGCACCGCGCGCCAGATGGACTACGCATGGACGCACAACCCACCCTGATCCGCGTCGTCTTCGTGCTGCTGCCCGACAGCCTGGTGCTCGACTGGGCCGGGCCGGCCGAGGCGCTGCGCATCGCCAACCAGCGGCTGCGCGCCACCGGGGCGGCGCCGCGCTTCGCGATCGAGTTCGCGAGCCCGCGGCCCGACACGGTCGGCTCGGTCGGCATCGCGCTGACCGGGCTGGCGCCGCTGCCGGACCTGCCCGGCGCCGATGGCTCCGACGGCGCCGCCTGGGTGGTGCTGGTCGGCATGCCGGGCGACACGATCCCGATCGACACGCCCGAAACCCAGGACCTGCTGCACTGGCTGCGCGGCCTGCGGCTGGAGGCGGGCCGGCTCGAGCTGCTGACCATCTGCGCCGGCAGCGTGCTGGCCGCGCATGCCGGCGCGCTGGCCGGGCGGCGCGCCACCACGCACCACCATCACCTCGACGAGCTGCGCGCCGTGGAGCCGCGCTGCGAGGTGGTGGGCAACCGGGTGTTCGTGCTCGACCCGCCGGTCTACAGCAGCGCCGGCGTCACCACCGGCATCGACCTGGTGCTGCACCGCATCGCCGACACCTGCGGCGAGGCGCTGGCGGCGCAGGTCGCGCAGACCATGGTGGTGGCGCTGCGGCGCGGCCCGCACGACCCGGAGCTCTCGCCCTTCCTGGCCTACCGCAACCACCTGCACGCGGCGCTGCACCGGGTGCAGGACGCGGTCAGCGAACGGCCGCAGGCCGACTGGAACGTGCCGCGCATGGCCGAGGTGGCCCACACCTCGGCGCGGCATCTCACGCGGCTGTTCGTCGAGCATGCGGGCGTGGCGCCGCTGGCCTACCTGCGCCGGCTGCGGCTGGCGGCCGCGCAACTGGCGCTGGCCTCGGGCGCCAGCGTGACGCGGGCAGCCGAGCTGTCGGGCTTCGGTTCCGACACCCAGTTGCGCCGCGCCTGGCACCAGTTCGGGCTGCCGGGTTCGCCGTCGGACGCGGCTGGGCTGGCGCGCGGCTGAGTCAGCCGAGGCAGGCGCGTGCGCGCGCGCGGCCAGCAGCGCCTTCTCGCGGCCGTTGCGCGTCAGGCCGGCCGCGCGCTCGAACTCGCGCCGCGCCTCGTCGAGCCGGCCCAGCTTGAACAGCAGGTCGCCGCGCACCGTCGGCAGCAGGTGGTAGCCCTGCAGCGCGGGCTCGGCCACCAGCGCGTCGGCCACCTCGAGCCCCGCGGCCGGACCGAAGGCCATCGACAGCGCGACCGCGCGGTTGAGCTCGACGATCGGCGACGGCGCGAGCTGGGCCAGCGCGTCGTAGAGCGCGGCGATGCGGCCCCAGTCGGTCTGCTCGGCCGTGCGCGCCCGCGCATGGCAGGCGGCGATGGCGGCCTGCAGCGCATAGGGGCCGAGCGCGCCGCCGAGCGCCTCGGCACGCGCCAGCGCGGCCAGGCCGCGGCGGATCAGCACGTGGTCCCAGCGCGCGCGGTTCTGTTCGAGCAGCAGCACCGGCTCGCCCGAAGGCCCGACGCGCGCGGCGGTGCGCGAGGCCTGGATCTCCATCAGCGCGACCAGCCCGTGCACCTCCGACGCCGCGGGCATCAGCTCGGCCACGATGCGGCCCAGGCGCAGCGCCTCCTCGCACAGCGCGGGACGCATCCAGTCGTCGCCCGCGGTGGCGGCATAGCCCTCGTTGAAGATCAGGTAGAGCACCTCGAGCACCGAGGCCAGCCGCGGCTCGAACTCGGCGCGGCGCGGCACCTCGAAGGGCACGCGCGCCTCGGCCAGGGTGCGCTTGGCGCGCACGATGCGCTGCGCGACGGTGGGCTCGGTGACCAGGAAGGCGCGCGCGATCTCGTCGGTGGCGAGGCCGCCGAGCAGGCGCAGCGTGAGCGCCACGCGCGCCTCGGTCGACAGCACCGGGTGGCAGGCGGTGAAGACCAGCCGCAGCAGGTCGTCGCCGATGTCGTCGTCGAGCGCGGTGTCGACCGCTTCGGCGAAATCGGCCTGCGCGATCTCGTGCCGCGCATCGAGCTCGCGGCCGATCTCGCCGGCCTTGTGCTCGGCCAGCTGCAGGTGACGCAGGCGGTCGAGCGCGCGGCGCTTGGCCACGGCGGTGAGCCAGGCCGCGGGGTTGTCGGGCACGCCCGATTCGCTCCACTGCTCGAGCGCCGAGACCAGCGCGTCCTGGGCCAGCTCCTCGGCCAGGCCCACGTCGCGCACCATGCGCGCGACGGTGGCGATGATCCTGGCCGACTCCATGCGCCACACCGCCTCGACGGTGCGATGGATCGCGGCGGTGCCCGGGTTCTGGCTCACCGGCTCAGTTGGCGGGCTTCTTGAGGGTCTGCATCGAGGGAAAGGCCTCGGCGGTCAGCGCCTGCACCTCGGCCGGATAGTCCTCGACCTCCTGGATCTGGCGCACCTCGATGACCTCGTTCTCGCCGCCCGGGCAGCGCGTGGCCCATTCGATGGCGGCGGCGCGCGAGGGCACGTCGATGATCCAGAAGCCACCGAGCACCTCCTTGGCCTCGGCGAAGGGACCGTCGACCACCGTGGGCTTGCGGCCCGGGAAGCTCACGCGCGCGCCCATCGAGGGCGGGTGCAGGCCGTCGCAGCTGATCAGGATGCCGGCCTCCTGCATCGATGCGTTGTAGGCCATCATGGCCGACACCGCGTCGACGTCGTCGGGGATGGTGCCGGGCGCGGCGGTCTCGTAGCCGTAGGGGATCATCAGCAGCATGAATCGCATGGCGGTTCTCCTGGGGGTTCGCGCGCGGCGCTCAATGGCCGCCCTGGGTGCGGGCCTCGGTCTCGGCGCGCAGGCGGTCTTCCTGCGCGAGCAGCTCGGGCGTCATCGAATCGCCGAAGTCGGCGGCCTCGAAGACCTGGCGGATCTCGATCTCGCCCTCCTGGAACGGGCTGCGCTTGATCCACTCGATGGCCTCCTCCTTCGACTTGACCTGGAACAGCCAGAAGCCGGCCAGCAGCTCCTTGGTTTCGGCGAACGGACCGTCGATCACGGTGCGCTTGGTCGGGCCCTCGCAGCGCACGCGCACGCCCTTCGAACTGGGATGCAGGCCCTCGCCGGCCAGCAGCACGCCGGCCTTCACCAATTCCTCGTTGTACTTGCCCATCGCGGTGAGGATCTCGGTGCTGGGCATCACGCCGGCTTCGGAATCCGCATTGGCCTTGACCAGAATCATGAATCGCATGTCGTTGCTCCTAGAGGGGTTGGAAGTAAATCGGGAACGGCGTCGAAGTCTCGAATCTGCCTGCTCCTGTTGACACGTCGAGCGACGACCGGCCGGATCGACAGGAATCGGCCGGTCCAGTTGTAAAAAAGCGTTTCAACTCCGGCGAGGCGGCCGCTACGGGCGGCCGCAGAAGCGCAGCACATGCCCGTCGGGCTCGCGAATCGCGAACTCGCGGGTGCCCCAGGGCTGCGACACCGGCGCCTCGATGACCGTGACGCCGCGCTTGAGGTAGGCGGCATGCAGGCCGTCGATGTCGTGCCCGACCTGGATCACGAACTCGCCGCGCCAGGGCCGCGGCTCGCGCGTGCCGGTCTGCCACAGGCGCAGAAAGATCGGCTGGCCGGTGCCGGCCGGCAGTTGCTTGACGCGGCCGTAGCTCGGCGGCTCGCCCGCGATGAAGTCGAGCTCGAAGCCCAGCACCTCGCAGAACCAGCGCGCGGCGCGGCCGACGTCGGCCACCGGCAGCACCGGCTCCATGCCATGGAAGCCGTGCACGGCGCCGAGGGCGGGCGCGCCGGTGGGGCCCGCCCGGGTGGCCATCAGCTGGCCGCGCGCCGCAGCGCGGCCACGCGCTCCGCGATGGCGTCGATGTCGAGCGCGTCCTCGGCATGGGCCAGGTAGGCCTCGAGGTCGCGCACCGCGGCGGCCGTGCTGCCCTGCTCGGCATGGGCGATGCCGCGGTCGCGGTACTCGCCCCAGGCCTCGGGCAGCAGCGCGATGATGCGGTCGAGCACGCAGATCAGGCGCTGCCAGTCCTCCTGCGCGCGGTGCACTTCCTTCAGGTTGCGCAGCATGCGGCCGATGATCTCGCGCGAACTCGCGGGCTGCAGGTACAGGCCCAGCGGCACGTCGAATTCGCCGACCAGGCCGTTGCCGCGCTTGTAGGGCTCGAGCCGCTCGCTGAGTTCCTCGCGCGAGAGCGACTTGCCGGTGAAGGGATCGATCACCACCTGCCCCTTGGGCAGCGTCACCTTGAGCATGAAGTGCCCCGGGAAACCGATGCCGCGCGCCTGCAGCCCCAGGCCCTGCGCCAGCTCCATCCACAGCACCGCGAGCGAGATCGGGATGCCGCGGCGCGTGCGCAGCACCGCGTTGAGGTAGCTGTTGTCGGGGTCGTAGTAGTCGTTGACGTTGCCGCCGAAGTTCAGGTCGTTGAAGAAGAACTGGTTGAGCGCGCGCAGCCGCGCGAGCGGCGCGGCGTCGGCCGGCAGGCGGCGCTTGAGGCGGGCCAGCAGCTGGTCGACATCGCCGAGCACCTGCTGGACGTCGAGGTCGGGGTATTCGTCCTGCGCGATGCTGGCGGCGGCCTCGAGCAGCGGGAACTGCTCGTCGCTCTGCACGAGCGACTCGAAATACTCGAGTGCGGTGGGGACCTGGAAGCTGAACGTCGTCATGTGGCTTTGTAGAGGAGCGGGGCCGGGAGCGTCAAGGCGGGGGACATGCGGATTGCCAAGGCGGTCCGCGCTGCCGATCGTCGGGGGCTCAGCGGCGCATGAAGCTGCGCAGCCGCACGCCGGCGGCGGCCAGCACCGCGAAATAGAGCAGCGCGGCACCGCTCACCAGCATCGCCAGCAGGCCGATGCGCCAGAAGCGCTGCTCGCGCAGGCCGATCCAGTCGAAATGCCCCGAGGCCCACGCCAGCAGCGCGGCCAGCACCAGCGACCCCGCGAGCACCTGCAGCGCGAAGCGGCCCCAGCCGGGCTCGGGCTTGTAGCTGCCGCGGCGGATCAGGCCGACCAGCAGCCAGCTCGCGTTGACCAGTGCGCCGATGCCGATGGTCAGGGTCAGCGCCGCATGCTGCAGCACCGGCACCAGGAACAGGTTGAGCACCTGGGTCAGGATCAGCACGCCGACCGCGATCAGCATCGGCGTGCGCGTGTCGTGCTTGGCGTAGTAGCCGGGCGCGAGCACCTTGATGGCCACGATGCCGACCAGGCCGACGCCGTAGCCCATCAGCGCGACGGTGGTGCGGCGCACGTCCTCGCCGCCGTAGGCGCCGTTGTGGAACAGCACTGCCACCAGCGGCTGCGAGAACAGCAGCAGCGCCACCGCGCACGGCGCCGCGAGCAGCAGCACCAGGCGCAGGCCCCAGTCGAGCAGCGACGAATAGCGCGCGTCGTCCTTGGCCGCGCGCGCGCCGGCCAGCTGCGGCATCAGCACCACGCCCAGCGCCACGCCGAGCATGGCGGTCGGAAATTCCATCAGCCGGTCGGCATTGGTGACCCAGGTCACGCTGCCGGTGGCCAGGTGCGAGGCGATCTGCGTGTTGATCAGCAGCGAGATCTGCGCCACGCTCACCCCGAGCAGCGCGGGCAGCATGAGGCGCGCGATCTTGCGCGTGTCGGGATCCGACCACGCCGTGCGCAGCGCCTTGAAGCTCGCGCCGATGCGCGGCAGCAGCCCCAGCTTGCGCAGCGCGGGCAGTTGCAGCGCCAGCTGCAGCACGCCGCCCACCATCACGCCCACGCACTGGGCATAGATCGGCTCGATGCCCCAGCGCCGGAACAGCGGCGCGCCGAACAGGATCGACAGGATCAGCGCGATGTTGAGCAGCACCGGCGAGGCCGCCGGCACCGCGAACTTGCGCCAGGTGTTGAGGATGCCGCCGGCCAGCGCCACCAGCGACATGAAGCCGATGTAGGGGAACATCCAGCGCGTCATGACCACCGCGGCATCGAAGCCCGCGAGGCCGCTGGCCATGGCCCAGACCAGCCACGGCGCGCCGACCACGCCGGCCACGCACACCACCACCAGCATCCAGGTCAGCAGCGTGGCGACATGGTCGACCAGTTCCTTGGCGCCGGCATCGCCGCGCTCGGTGCGCGTGGCCGCCAGCACCGGCACGAAGGCCTGGCTGAACGCGCCCTCGCCGAACACCCGGCGGAACAGGTTCGGAATGCGGAAGGCGACGTTGAAGGCATCGGTCAGCGCGCTGACGCCGAACACCGAGGCGAACAGCACGTCGCGCACGAGGCCAGTGATGCGCGAGGCGAGGGTCAGCAGGGAGACGGTGGAGGCGGATTTGAGCAGCGACACGGGGCGAGTGTAGGCCCCGCAAAGCGCATGAAATGGCGGTTCTGGCCAGATTTCGCCGCCCGGCCTATAATGGAGGGCTTTGCTGCATCATCCTCAGACACTGAGAGAACACTACCATGGCATCTACCAAGCCCAAGAAGAAGAACCCGCGCCTGGCGTCGGGCCGCAAGCGCGTCCGCCAGGACACCAAGCTGAACGCAGCGAACACCTCGCTGCGCTCGAAGTACCGCACCGCCGTCAAGAACGTCGAAAAGGCTGTCCTGGCCGGCGACAAGACCAAGGCGACCGAGCTGTTCGCCAAGGCCCAGAGCATCGTCGACACGGTCGCCGACAAGGGCATCTTCCACAAGAACAAGGCTGCTCGCGACAAGAGCCGCCTGTCGGCCAAGGTCAAGGCCCTGGCCCTCGCGCCTGAAAAGGCCGCCGCCTGACACCTGTCAGGCAAGCCCGGGACCGGTTCGCGCCGGTCCGCCGTTTGATCGGGGTGCGCTGCAGCAAAGTGAAAAACCGCCTTCGGGCGGTTTTTTCATGGGCGAACGGTTTGTCGAAAAAGGAAAAGCGGTCGACCGCTCAGGGCTTCTTGACCGGCGTCGGCGGGGTCCGCTGGAGCCCGTCCTTGTGCTGGTGGTCCGGATCGGGCACCAGGCAGGCCTCGGCCACCTGCAGGTCGTTGTCGCGCGCGAAGTTCACGCAGAAGTCCCAGGCCATGGGTTCGGCCTCGCGCAGCGCGCTGTTCACCACCACGCATTTCACGCCATTGATGGTGGTCGGCACGCACCACGGCGAGTAGCTCAGGTGGCTGCCCGGATACGCCCCGCCGGGCCGGAAGGAGCACATCACGCCGGCCAGCCGCTCGGCCCAGTCGCTCGGGCGAAAGGTGCGGCCGTCGTGGGTGATGCCTTGGATGAAGATCTCGGTGGCGGTGGGGGAAATCATCGTTTGGGAAGAGGCGACCGCACGCCGTAGCGAGCTGTTGCGGTGCAACAAGGATTCTATCCGCGCCCTCCCGCCTTCCACCCGCCGCAGGGCATTGCTGTGATGCGGAATCCTCAACGCCAGCGTCAAACTCGCCGCCTAGAATCCGCCTTCCCTTACTGGAGAACCGAATGAGCGCTACCGTCGAGCCCACCTCGCCCCACGTCATGAACACCTACGGCCGCCTTCCGATCGCGCTGTCGCACGGTCAGGGTTGCCGAGTCTGGGACACGAACGGCCGCGCCTACCTCGACGGCCTCGGCGGCATCGCCGTCAACACGCTGGGCCACAACCATCCCGAGCTGGTGCCCGCGCTGCAGGACCAGGTCAGCAAGCTGATCCACAGCTCCAACTACTACCACGTGCCCGGCCAGGAGAAGCTCGCCACCAAGCTGACCGAGCTCTCGGGCCTGACCAACGCCTTCTTCTGCTGCACCGGCCTCGAAGCCAACGAAGCCGCGCTCAAGCTGGCGCGCAAGTTCGGCCACGACAAGGGCATCGAGCGCCCCGAGATCGTGGTCTACGAAGCCGCCTTCCACGGCCGCAGCATCGCCACCCTGTCGGCTACCGGCAATCCCAAGGTGCAGAAGGGCTTCGGCCCGCTGGTCGAGGGCTTCATCCGCGTGCCGCTCAACGACATCGAGGCCCTGAAGAAGGCCACCGAGGGCAACCCCAACGTGGTCGCCGTGTTCTTCGAGACCATCCAGGGCGAAGGCGGCATCCACCCGATGCGCATCGAGTACCTGAAGCAGGTGCGCGCGCTGTGCGACGAGCGCGACTGGCTGATGATGATCGACGAGGTGCAGTGCGGCATGGGCCGCACCGGCAAGTGGTTCGCGCACCAGTGGGCTGGCATCAAGCCCGACGTCATGCCGCTGGCCAAGGGCCTGGGCTCGGGCGTGCCGATCGGCGCCGTGGTGGCCGGCCCCAAGGCCGCCAACATCTTCGGCCCCGGCAACCATGGCACCACCTTCGGCGGCAACCCGCTCGCCATGCGCGCCGGCATCGAGACCATCCGCATCATGGAAGAGCAGAAGCTGCTCGAGAACGCCGCCAACGTCGGCGCCCACCTGAAGGCCGCGCTCGAGCGCGAACTCGGCGGCCTGCCCGGCGTGAAGGAAGTGCGCGGCCAGGGCCTGATGCTGGGCATCGAGCTCGACCGTCCCTGCGGCGCGATCCTCAACCGCGCCTGCGACGCCGGCCTGCTGCTGAGCGTGACCGCCGACAGCGTGATCCGCCTGGTGCCGCCGCTGATCCTGAGCATCGCCGAGGCCGACGAGATCGTCGCCATCCTCGCGCCGATCGTGAAGACCTTCCTCTCGGAGCCCGCCCCCAAATGACGAGTGCCAGCGCGACGCCAGCCATCCGCCACTACCTGCAGTTCTCGGACTTCACGGGCGACGAGTACGCCTACCTGTTCGACCGCATGGCGGTCATCAAGAAGAAGTTCAAGACCTACGAGAAGCACCAGCCGCTGACCGATCGCACGCTGGCCATGATCTTCGAGAAGGCCAGCACGCGCACCCGCGTGAGCTTCGAGGCCGGCATGTACCAGCTCGGCGGCAGCGTGGTGCACCTGACCACGGGCGACAGCCAGCTCGGCCGCGCCGAGCCGATCGAGGACAGCGCCAAGGTCATCAGCCGCATGGTCGACCTGGTGATGATCCGCACCTACGAGCAGACCAAGATCGACGCCTTCGCCGCGCATTCGCGCGTGCCGGTCATCAATGGCCTGACCAACGAGTTCCACCCCTGCCAGATCCTCGCGGACATCTTCACCTACATCGAGCACCGCGGCTCGATCCAGGGCAAGACCGTGGCCTGGGTGGGCGACGGCAACAACATGGCCAACACCTGGCTGCAGGCGGCCGAAATCCTCGGCTTCACCGTGCACGTGAGCACGCCCAGCGGCTACGAGGTCGACCAGTCGATCGCCGGCATCCGCTCGGGCGACAGCTACAAGGTCTACAAGGACCCGATGGAAGCCTGCCGCGGCGCCGACCTCGTGACCACCGACGTCTGGACCAGCATGGGCTACGAGGCCGAGAACGAGGCGCGCCGCAAGGCCTTCGCCGACTGGTGCGTGGACGAGGACATGATGCGCGTGGCCCAGCCCGATGCGCTGTTCATGCACTGCCTGCCCGCGCACCGCGGCGAGGAAGTGCAGGCCGAGGTCATCGACGGCCCGCAGTCGGTGGTCTGGGACGAGGCCGAGAACCGCCTGCATGCGCAGAAGGCGCTGATGGAGTTCCTGCTGCTCGGCAGGCTCTGAGCGCCCTCCGCCCTCTTCTTCCGCTTCCGCAGCACCGCCCCGCCATGAACGCCTGCCAGCAATGCGGCGCCTGCTGCGCCAGCTACCGCGTCGACTTCAGCGTGCACGAGCTCGACGACAACGGCGGCCGGGTGCCTTCGGGCCTGGCCGTCGAGGTCAACGACGCGCTGTGCCGCATGCGCGGCACCGACCACACACCCGCGCGCTGCGCGGCCCTCACCGGCAAGATCGGCCAGTCGGTGGCTTGCGGCATCTACGAGTGGCGGCCCAATCCCTGCCACGAACTGCAGGCCGGCAGCGACGCATGCCAGCGCGCGCGGCTGCGCCACGGGCTCGGCGCGCTGCCCGACACCCTGCACTGAACCTCAGGCCGCCGGCACCGGCAGGCCGCCCACGCGGCCCTTGAATTCCTGCAGCGAGAAATAGGTCTGCACGTGGCGCACGCCCGGCAAGCGGTGCAGCTTGCGCTGCAGCAGCTCCGAATAGGCGTCGAGGTCCTTCGCCACCACCACCAGGATGAAGTCCTCGGGCCCCGAGATGCCGTGGAACATCACCACCTCGGGGATGGCGCAGACCGCGTCCTCGAAGGCGCGCGAGGAGATCTCGGTCTGGTGGTCGATGCCCACCATCACGAAGGCCATCACGCCGAAGCCCAGCGCACGCCGGTTCAGGCCCGCGTGGTAGCCGCCGATCACGCCATCGTCCTCGAGCTTCTTCACGCGCCGCCAGCACGGCGACTGCGACAGGTGCGCCATCTGCGCGAGCTCGCCCGAGGTCAGGCGGGCGTTGTCCTGCAGCGCGCGCAGCAGCTGGAGGTCGGTGCGATCGAGGTCGGCTTGCATGATTTTTTCCAGATTCGGTCGTTTGAGAATGGATTATCCAATTTCATTCGAACCCATGGATAACTTCTCGACTTATGGCCGCTCTTGCGAATAGCATCCGGCACCGCGCAACGGCTTGTGGCAAGCCGGCATCCGGCCCACACTGGCTGCCTCGGCCCACCGGCATTGTTGCCACCCGGACCCCACCCTTCGTGACACCGCTTCGTGACACCGATTCAGCCACCATGACCGCACCACGCCGACTCTGGGACATCTCCGCCCCCGTGCACGCGGGCAGCCCGGTGTTCCCGGGCGACACGCCCTATACGCAACAGTGGTGCGCCACCATCGGGCCCGGCTGCCCGGTCAACGTGAGCGCGATCACGATGTCGCCGCACGTGGGCTCGCACGCCGATGCGCCGCTGCACTACGACCCCGAGGGCGCGACCATCGGCGACGTCTCGCTCGACGCCTTCATCGGCCCTTGCCGCGTGATCCACGCCATCGGCCGCGGCCCGCTGATCGAGTGGGCGCACATCGCCCACGCGGTCACGAGCCAGCTGCCGCCGCGCGTGCTGGTGCGCACCTATGCCGCCATGCCGGTCGATCGCTGGGACGGCCAGCTCGCCGCCTATGCGCCCTCCACGGTCGAGCGCCTCGCGGCCATGGGCGTGAAGCTCATCGGCATCGACACCGCGAGCATCGACCCGGCCGACAGCAAGACGCTCGACAGCCACCAGGCGATCCGCCGCCGCGGCCTGCGCGTGCTCGAGAACCTCGTGCTCGACGAAGTGCCCGAGGGCGACTACGAACTCATCGCGCTGCCGCTCAAGCTGGTGAGCGCCGATGCCTCCCCCGTTCGCGCCGTGCTGCGCGAACTCTGATCCGCCAAGACCCATGACGACCACCCTCGAAGACTGCCGCGCGCTCGACGCGCAAGACCCGCTGCGCGCCCTGCGCGACCAGTTCACCCTGCCCGAAGGCGTGATCTACCTCGACGGCAACTCGCTCGGCGTGTTGCCCAAGGCCGCGCCCGCGCGCATCGCCGAAGTGGTGGCCAAGGAATGGGGCGAAGGCCTGATCCGCTCGTGGAACACCGCGAGCTGGTTCGACCTGCCGCAGCGCCTGGGCGACAAGGTGGCGCGCCTGGTCGGCGCCGCGCCCCGCGAGGTGGTGTGCACCGACAGCACCTCGGTCAACCTCTACAAGGTGCTGTTCGCCGCGCTCTCGCAGCAGAAGGACAGCGGCCGCAAGCTCGTGGTGAGCGAGCGCAGCAACTTCCCGACCGACCTCTACATCGCCGAGTCGCTGTGCCGCGAGCGCGGCTTCACGCTCCAGCTGATCGAGGCCGACGAGCTGCCCGGCGCGCTGACCGACGAGGTCGCGGTGCTGATGCTCACGCACGTCAACTACCGCACTGGCGCCATGCACGACATGAAGGCCATCACCGCCGCCGCGCACGAGGCCGGCGCGCTCGCGGTCTGGGACCTGGCCCACAGCGCGGGCGCGGTGCCGGTGGCGCTCAACGAGGCCGAGGCCGACTACGCCATCGGCTGCGGCTACAAGTACCTCAACGGCGGCCCCGGCGCGCCGGCCTTCGCCTGGGTGCACGCGCGCCATGCCGGCCGCTTCGAGCAGCCGCTGTCGGGCTGGTGGGGCCATGCCGCGCCGTTCGAGTTCACGCCGCACTACCGGCCCGCGCCCGGCGTGGCGCGCTACCTCTGCGGCACGCAGCCGATCGTCTCGCTGTCGGCGCTCGAATGCGGCCTCGACACCGTGCTCGCGGCCGAGCCCTTCGACGGCGAGCGCGGCGGCATGGGCGCACTGCGCGCCAAGTCGCTCGCGCTCACCGACCTGTTCATCGCGCTGGTCGAGGAGCGCTGCGCGGGCCACGGCCTGTCGCTGGTCACGCCGCGCGAGCATGCGCGCCGCGGCTCGCAGGTGTGCCTGAGCCGCGACGAAGGCGCCTATGCGATCGTGCAGGCGCTGATCGCGCGCAACGTGATCGGCGACTTCCGCGCCGGCGACACGCAGATGCCCGACATCCTGCGCTTCGGCTTCACGCCGCTGTACCTGGGCTTCGAGGACGTCTGGAATTCCGTCGAACAGCTCGTGCAGGTGCTCGAGACCGGCGAGTGGCGACGCCCCGAATTCAACCGCAAGAACGCAGTGACATGAGCACCGAAAAGCGCCCCGAAGAGATCGTCCACGAGGAGAAGGCGCAGCTGGATTTCAGCGCGTCGATGAGCTACGGCGACTACCTGCATCTCGACGAGATCCTCAACGCCCAGCATCCGCTCTCGCCCGCGCACGACGAGATGCTGTTCATCGTGCAGCACCAGACCAGCGAACTCTGGATGAAGCTGATGCTGCACGAGCTGCGCGCCGCCACCGCCTGCATCGCGAACGAGCAGTTGCCCGATGCCTTCAAGATGCTGGCGCGCGTGAGCCGCATCATGGAACAGCTGGTCGGTGCCTGGACCGTGCTGTCGACCATGACGCCGCCCGAGTACACCGCGATGCGCCCCTACCTCGCGAACTCCAGCGGCTTCCAGAGCGCGCAGTACCGCTGCATCGAGTTCGCGCTCGGCAACAAGAACCCCGCCATGCTCAAGCCGCATGCGCACCGACCCGACCTGCTGGCCCAGGTCGACGCCGCCTGGCGCTCGCCCTCGCTCTACGACGAGTCGCTGCGCCTGCTCGCGCGCCACGGCCTGGACGTGCCCGCCGACCGCCTCGAGCGCGACTGGACCCAGCCCTACGAGGCCAGCGACGGCGTCGAGGCCGCCTGGCTGCAGGTCTACCGCGAGCCGCATCGGCACTGGGACCTCTACCAGCTCGGCGAGAAGCTCACCGACATCGAGGATGCCTTCCGCCTCTGGCGCTTCCGCCACGTCACCACCGTCGAACGCGTGATCGGCTTCAAGCGCGGCACCGGCGGCACGGGCGGCGTGAGCTACCTGCGCAAGATGCTCGACGTGGTGCTGTTCCCCGAGATCTGGAAACTGCGCACCGACCTGTAGCGGCGTCGGCGGCACCCCCGGGTGCCACCCCTTGCCCCTCCCGCCCAGCGCGCTACATTTTGGGAACCACGGAGGCGCCGCCATGAACGACATCCAGTTTTCGGCCGATGAACTCGACACCCTGCGCGAACACGGCGTGGCGCTGTTCGCGGATCGGGTGATCTTCGATGCGCAGCCGCCGATGCCGGCGCACCGCATCTCGGCGATCCAGGCGATGTGCGCGGGCCCGCTGCCCGAACCGCTGCTCGCGCTGTGGCGGCTCACGGCGGGCGGACGCCTCGACTACGACCTCGCGCTCGAGATGAACGGCAACATCGAGAACATCAGCTGGTCGGAGCTGTTCTGGGACGGCAGCGACGGCTACCGCGACCTGCAGGGCTGGATCGAGCACGAGCAGGAACTCGCCGAGGAAGGCGCGCAGACCCACGGCCTGCGCTGGCGCGGCAAGCTCGCGCACCTGCCCTTCGGCGGTTTCGAATACTGCGACCGCATCTACACGGTGGTCGAGCCCGGCGCCGAGCACGGGCAGGTCGTGGCCTGGAAGCAGGGCCTGCCGCCGGCCTGGACCCATGCGCTGCACGAAGACGGCCTCAGCGTGGTCGCGAACGACCTGTTCGGCGCCTTCGCCGCGCTGCACCTCGACGAGGATCCGCTCGCGCCCACGGGCGACTGCTACTCGGGCCACGCGCTGCTGGCCTATGTCGACGACCGCCACCAGGCGCACGGGCTGGACATCGACCTGATGGACAAGCTGGTCACCTTCTACTGCCGCGCGGTGGTCGACTGGCGCACGCCGCTGGCCGAGGGCAGCCTGCGCCGCCAGCCCGCGGTGGCGCGCACGGCGCTGCGCCATGCGATCGCGGTCGACGACGCGGCGCTGGTGGTCGAGCTCGCGGCCGCGGGCGTGCGCTTCGAAGGGCCGCTGCAGGGCAGCGCACTGGCCACCGACATGGCGGTGAGCCGCAGCGCCTACGCGGCCGCGGCCGCGCTGGTGCGCGCGGGCGCGCCGGTCTCGGCCGAGGTGCTCGCGAACATCGACGGGCAGATCGCGCCCGAACTCACGACCGCGCTGCTGGCCAATGGCGCGGAGCCCAACATGACGGCCGTGGTCGCCTGCGTGGCCTGCGGCGCGCCCGCGAGCGCGCGGCTGATCGCCGAGGCCTGCGCGCGCAATGGCATCGACGTGCCGGCCGCCTTCATCGTCGACCGCGATGCGCTGCTGGCCGAGCTCGAGGGCACGCTGATCCAGGTGCGCAGCGGCTCGATGGGGCACTACCTCGGGCCCGAGGGGCTGGCCGAGCGCATCGAACACCTGCAGTCGTTCAGGCTCTAGAGACCCTTCGCAGCGCTAGCCGCCGTACAGCCAGGGCTGGTCGAGCAAGCGCTCGCCGAGCGTGCGCATCGCGAGGTCGCGGCCCAGCCGCACCGGGCCGGCTGGCATGGAAGATCTGCCCGTTGCGCCGCGCCTTCGCCTGCACCCGCGCATTGCGCTGCCAGCGCGCGGCCGCGTAGCGCGCGAAGGCGGCGGGCACGGCGGCCGCGCCGGCATCGCCGAGCGCTTCCGACAGCGCCATCGCGTCCTCGATCGCCATGCCCGCGCCCTGCGCGAGGTACGGCACCATCGGATGCGCGGCATCGCCACCAGCGCCAGGCGCTCATGCGCCATCTCGGCGGCCGAGACCATTGGCGGGCGATCGCTGAGGGTCCAGGCGCGCCAGCCGGGCATGGCCTCGAGCAACGCCTGCAGCGAGGCGCCCGTGCGGCCCGTGGCCGCCTGCAGCGCCGCGAGGCTGCTGGCCTGGTCCCAGTCGTGCGCATTGCCGGCCGGTGCCGATTCGGCGATGACCACCACGTTGAGCCATTCGCCGGCACGCACCGGATAGGCCACCGCATGCAGTTGCGGCCCGAGCCACACGTCGACCCCGCCGCGACGCAGCGCGGGCGGCAGCGCGTCCTGCCGCGCGAGCGCGCGCCAGGCGGTGTGGCCGGTGATGCGCGGCGGCTTGTCGGCCGAGGCCGTGTCGAGCCGCCTCCGCACCACGCTCCAGAGGCCGTCGGCACCGACCACCGCCTCGCCCTCCCAGGCGCGCGCGTCGCTGCTCGACACGCACACGAGCTCGTCGCTGAGCTCCACGCGCTCGATCTGCGCGCCGGTCACGAGCGCGCCGGTGCCGCGCGCGCGCACGGCCTCGAGCAGCAGCCCATGCAGGTCGGCGCGGTGGATGCAGAGGTAGGGTGCGCCGTAGCGCTGGCGCATGGCGGCGCCGAGCGCGAGCCGGCCGATCTCGACACCGCTGCCGGCGCTGCGCACCACCAGCGCTTCGGGCTGCGCGGCGACCTGGGCGAGCGAGCTTTCGAGGCCGAGTCCTGCGAGCCGCCGCGTGACGTTGGGGCCGAGCTGCACGCCGGCGCCGATGTCGCCGAAGGCGGCGGCCTGCTCGAACACGTCGGCGCGATGACCACCGCCGGCCAGCGCCAATGCGGTGGCCAGTCCCCCGATGCCGCCGCCGGCGACGAGGATGTGCGCGGGCATCGGCCTCAGCGCGCGGAAGACGAAGAGGCGGAGGAGGAAGCCGGGGCCTGGGGGGATTTGGGACCGCAGCTGTTGCAGCTGTCGCACGAGCCGCAGCCCGAGGTCTTGGCGAGCGAGGCCGCCAGTTGCGCGGCGCGCTCGGCATCGACGAGGCCGGCGCGCTGCGTGCCGGTGGCGACCTTGCGCGCGGCGCTGCGCCGCCAGCCCGCGGGCATCCAGCGCCACACCGCGTAGAACGCGGCACTCGCGACGATCAATCCGACGATGAGTTCTTGTGCCATGGAAACCAGCCTTTCAGGGACGGTTTTAACCCGCTCCGAGAGCCACCGCAACGTGGTAGGTGATGAAGCAGGCGATGTAGGCCAGCGCGAACAGGTAGCCCGCCATGATCCACACGTACTTCCACTGGCCGGTCTCGCGCTTGACCGTGGCCAGGGTCGAGATGCATTGCGGCGCGAACACGTACCAGACCAAGAGCGACAGCGCGGTCGCCAGCGACCAGCTGCCGGCGATCAGCGGCTCGAGCGCGCCGGCCACGTCGTCGCCGGTGGCCGAGAGCGCGTAGACCGTGCCCAGCGCGCCCACCGCGACCTCGCGCGCGGCCATGCCCGGCACCAGCGCGATCGAGATCTGCCAGTTGAAGCCGATGGGCGCGAAGATGTGCTCGAGGCCGCGACCGATCATGCCGGCCAGGCTGTACTGGATCGCCGGTCCGGTCGCGCCCTCGGGCGGCGACGGGAAGGTCGAGAGGAACCACAGCAGGATGGTCAGCGTGAGAATGATCGTGCCCACGCGCTGGATGAAGATCCATGCGCGCTCGTACAGGCCCAGCAGCAGGTTGCGCGGATTGGGCCAGCGGTAGGCCGGCAGTTCCATCATCAGCGAGGAGCGCTGCGTGTTGTCGCGGAAGCGCTTCATGACCCAGGCCACCAGCATCGCCGAGACGATGCCGAAGACGTAGAGCGCGAACAGCACCACGCCCTGCAGGTTGAACACGCCGGCCACGGTGCGCGCCGGGATGAAGGCCGCGATCAGCAGCGCATAGACCGGCAGCCGCGCCGAGCAGGTCATCAACGGCGCGATCATGATGGTGGTGATGCGGTCGCGCCAGTTGCTGATGGTGCGCGTGGCCATCACGCCCGGGATGGCGCAGGCGAAGCTCGACAGCAGCGGGATGAACGAGCGGCCCGACAGTCCCACGGTGCCCATCACGCGGTCGAGCAGGAAGGCCGCGCGCGGCAGGTAGCCGGAATCCTCGAGCGCCAGGATGAACAGGAACAGGATCAGGATCTGCGGCAGGAAGACGATCACGCCGCCCACGCCCGCGATCACGCCGTCGACCAGCAGGCTCTGCAGCATGCCCTCGGGCATGTGGGCCTTGAGCAGCTCGCCCAGGCCCTCGGTGGCGGCCTTGATGGCGTCCATCGGCACGTTGGCCCAGCTGAACACGGCCTGGAACATCAGGAACATGGTGACCGCCAGCACCAGCATGCCCCAGACCGGATGCATCACGATGCGGTCGATGCGGTCGCTGGTGACTAGGCTGCTCGCGGGCTCCTTCACCGCCAGGCCGAGGATGCGGCGCACCTCGCGCTGGGTGGCGAGCACGTCGTCGAGGCCGGGCGCATGCCAGGGCTGCGGCGTGGCCGCGGCCACGGGGGTGTCGAGCACGGCCAGCAATTCCTTGGCGCCGCCGGACTGCACGCCGACGGTCTCGATCACCGGCAGGCCGAGTTCGCGCGACAGCACCGCCGTGTCGACCGCGATGCCCTGCTTGCGCGCCATGTCGGTCATGTTGAGCGCGACCACCATCGGCAGGCCGAGCTTCTTGGCGTCGAGCACCAGGCGCAGATTCAGGCGCAGGTTGGTGGCGTCGGTCACGCAGACCAGCAGGTCGGGCAGCGCTTCCTGGCTCTGGCCGGTGACGACGTCGCGCGTGACGGCCTCGTCGGCCGACAGCGCGTTGAGGCTGTAGGCACCGGGCAGGTCGAGCACGAACACGCGCCGGCCCGCGGGCGTGCGCAAGCTGCCTTCCTTGCGCTCGACGGTCACGCCCGCGTAGTTGGCGACCTTCTGGCGGCTGCCGGTCAGCAGGTTGAACAGCGCGGTCTTGCCGCAGTTGGGATTGCCCAGCAGCGCGATGCGGTTGGGCTGGCCGGTGGCGGCGAAACCGCCCGGGCCCTGGATCACGGCTTCAACCATGGCGCGCACCTCCGGCCACCTCGGCGCCCGGCGCCACGTGGATCAGCGCGGCCTCGTGGCGGCGCAGCGCGAAGGTGGTGTGGCCCAGCCGCACCGCGATCGGCTCGCGGCCCGGCATGCCGCTGGCGACGATGCGCACCGACTCTCCCGGCACGAAGCCGATCTCGGTCAGGCGCAGCACCAGCTCGCGATCCTCCGCGCCCTCGGGGCGGGCGACGTCGAGCACGGTGGCCCACTGGTGATCGGGAAGCTGGTCGAGACGCAGGCCCGCGGCGGCCGCCGCAGTGGCCGCCTGGGCGGCGATGTTGTTGGTTTGCACGGTGGGAGTGCGCTCGGAACCCCGGGAGCGCCAGTTAGCAAAACCAGGATGCTATCAATTCTCAATCGCGAAAACCTGACCAAGACCCCACAAACGCGCCGACCGCGCCGGCCGCCGGGCCGTTTCGCCCGCCCCGGCGCAGCCCGGGATCAGTTCAGGCCGAGCATGCCGCGCAGCTTCGACAGGTCCTCGGCCAGCGTGTTGACCCGCCCGGCCAGCAGCTTGCGGTCGCGCTCGCTGAGCTTCGAATAGGTCTCGAAGCCGCCGTCGGGCGTGCGGTACTTCGCGAGCGTGTCGAACACCACCTTGAAGTTGGCGTCGGTCTTGTCCGAGAAGGCCTTGTTCTCCTTCGCCACCAGCGGGCGCAGCAGCTCGACGATCTTGAAGGCGCCCTCGAAGTTGGACTGGAAGTCCCACAGGTCGGTGTGGCTGTAGCGGTTCTCCTCGCCCGAGATCTTGGTCGCCGCGACCTCCTCCATCAGCACGGCGGCGCCGCCCACCACCTTCTCGGGCGGGAAGGTCAGCGCGCCCAGGCGCTTCTGCAGCTCGAGCACGTCGGCCAGCAGCTTGTCGGCCACGGGGTTCAGTTCCTTGGTGCTCTTCTGCACCCACAGGCCGTACTCGATGCGGTGGAAGCCGCCGAAGGCCGGGTCCTTCTCGGCCTTCTCGTGGTCGTCGGCGCGCGAGTCGATCGACTTGTCGAGGTCGTTGAACAGCTCGGCCACCGGCTCGATGCGCTCGTAGCTCGTGCGCGTCGGCGCGTACAGCTTCTTCGCCTTCTCGATGTCGCCGGCCTTCACCGCGGCGGTGAAGGCACGGGTGTCCGCGGCCAGCTTGCGCACGTTCTCGGCGACGTAGATCTTGTAGTCGGAGATCGGGCCGACCAGCTCGAGCGGCGACACGGCGGCCTGCGCGCCGGCGGCGTAGAGGCCGGCGATGCCCGCGAGGAAGGTGGCGAGGAAGCGACGGCGAAACTGCACGGTCATGGATCTCCTTGGGTTATGACGGTGGTGAAAGAACTGGGTGATGCGCGGCGCGCTCAGGCCGCCAGCAGGCCGCGCCCGAGCCAGTCGGCCTCGTCGCGCACGCCCGGCAGCGTGAAGAAGAAGCCGCCGCCGATGGGCTTGATGTATTCCTCGAGCGGCTCGCCGTCGAGGCGCGTCTGCACCGCGATGAAACCGTCCTCGAGGTTGGCCTGGTAGCAGATGAACAAGAGGCCCATCTCGAGCTGGCCCGACTTGGTGACGCCGTTCGAATAGTTGAACGGCCGCCGCAGCATGAGGTTCTTGTCCGAAGCCCTGGTGCGCGGATTGGCCAGCCGGATGTGCGCGTCGAGCGGCGTCGTCTTGCCCTCGGGGTCCTTCGCGTAGTCGGGCACGTCGTGCTCGGTCCCGCCGCCGTCCATCGGCGCGCCCGTGGGCTTGAGTCGGCCCATGATCGCTTCCTGCTCCTGCAGCGGCGTGCGGTCCCAGCGCTCGACGAAGTTGCGGATGATGCGCACCGCCTGGTAGCTGCCGCCCACGGCCCAGGCCGGCTCGTCGCCGCCAGATGGCACCCAGACGATGCGGTCCATCAGCGTGTCGTCGGCCGAATCGGGATTGGCCGAGCCATCGCGAAAACCCAGGAAATTGCGCGCGCTCTCGGCCGGCTTGCCGGGCACGGCCGGGATCGGCGGCACCGTGCCCTCCTGCTTCCAGTGCAGCACCAGCAGGTCGGGCGTGTTCTTGATGATGTCGCGCAGCGCGTGGATGTTGGTGTCGGGCGTGTTGGCGCAGAACTGGATCGACAGGTCGCCATGGCACAGCGCGGCATCGAGCGCGTCGTTCGGATGGCGCTGCATCTGGTTCAGCCGCCTGGGCTTCTTCGACGCGAGGCCGAAGCGCTCGTCGAACAGCGAGGTGCCGACCGAGACGGTGACGGTGAGCCCGTCGGGCTGCACCACCGGCCCGAGGATGCCCGAGCCCGCGGGCGGCAGCTTGGGATCGGGATCGGTCTGCGGGCCGCCCTGCGTGAGGAAGGCGATGCGCTCGGTCAGCGTGCGGAACAGGGCGCTCGAGGTCGGCGCGGTTCTCGGCCAGCACGAAGAAGGAGGCGATCATGCCGGCCGTCGGCCGCGGCGTGACGATGCCGGCCTGATGCCGGCCGCGGAAGGGCACGCGGTCCTGTGTATGGGTGCTCTGCGGTGCGTCGGTGACCTGGGCGCCGGCATCGGGCCGTTGGGCGGGCCCGAGGGCGCGGCGGCATGCGCGGCCGCGGCCAGTCCGGCGAAGGCGGCCCCGGCCGCGCCGAGCATGCGGCGGCGGTGCGGGAGGCGGGTGGCCCGTCGGTGGGGAGGGATTCGTTCTTCGTGGTCATGGGAGATCGGTCGGCGGCAGCCTCATTCCAGGCCGAGCGCGGCATTCACCTTGGCCAGTTCCTCGGCCAGCGCGCGCACGGGTTCGGCCAGGGCCTTGCGCTGCGCCTCGTCGAGCGGCGCGGGCTTGAAGCCCTCGCCTTCCCGGTAGGGCGCGAGCGCGGCGTCGAAGGCGGCGAAGCGTTCGTCCAGGCTCTTCTGCAGCGCGGGCGCGGCCTTCACCAGCAGCGGCTGCAGCAGGTCGGCGATCTTCTTCGTGCCTTCGTAGCTGCCCTGCAGGTTCGCGAGTTCGGCATGGCCGTAGTGGTCCTCGCCGCCCGCGGGCAGGTTGTCGGCCACGCGGCGCAGCAGCTTCGAGGCCGAGCTCGCGAGCCGCTCGGGTGGCATGTTCAGGCCGCGCAGCCGCTCCTTGAGCACGCCGATGTCGGCGATCAGTTGCGCCACCACGGGGGCCAGGGGCTTCAGGTCGTTCTGGCCGTACAGCGCGTACTCGATGCGGTGGAAGCCCGTGAAGCCGGCATCGGCCTCGCGCTTCTCGAAGTAGTCGGCGCGCGCGTTGATGCGCGTGTCGAGGTCGGCGAACAGCTCGGCCATCGGCTCGATGCGCTTGTAGGCCTGGTGCGCGGGCGCATAGAGCGCCCTCGCCTGCTGCAGGTCGCCGGCCTGGACCGCGTCGGCCAGTGCGCGCACCGCGTCCTCGAGCGTGCCGGCCTCCAGGCGCAGGAAGGTCTGGTACTCGGCCAGCGCGCCCACGTAGTTGACGAGCGAGGGCCGCGCCGCCTCGGCCTCGGAGGCAGCCGAGGGCGTCACGCGCAGCTTGCCGCGCGGGTTGCTCAGCAGGCCGCAGGTGATCGCGAAATCGCCGGGCTGCAGTTTCACCGTCATGGTCTGCGAGAAGCCTGGCGCGATGTTCTCGCGCTCCTCCACCACCATCACGCCGTCGAGGATCTCCCACTCGAGCGCGCGGTTCGACTGGTTGACGATGGTGAAGGTGGTGCGCCCGGCCGGCACCGTGATCTCGTTGGGCTCGCAGACATTGCCGCGGATCGTGACGGTGACCGCGTTGTCGGCGGCCTTCGGCGGCGCCTGGCGCGCATGGTTGGAGGCATACCAGAAGGCCGCGAGGCCGGCGAGCGCCAGCAGGGCCGACACGGCGACCGCCACGCGCATCAGGTGGGAGGAAGGTGCCTTGGGTTCGGGAGAGGAAGAGGACATCGAGGGGTTTCAGCCGGCCGCAGCCGCGCGCGGCGCCGGCACGGCCGGACGCAGGAAGAAGAACAGGGCGACGGCCAGGAAGGCCAGGTAGACGACGACCTCGCCCACCACGGGCGCGGCCTGGTAGCCGAGCAGGCCCGACAGCACGGCGCCCAGCGGGCTGTCCATCGGCAGGGTCTCGCTCATGTCGAAGACCACCGTCTGCAGGTGGTTCCAGATGCCGCCCTCGTGCAGCTTGCGCAGCACGCCGGCCAGCAGGCCCGCGGCCACCAGCAGGATGAACAGGCCGGTGAAGCGGAAGAAGCGCCGCAGGTCGAGCCGCACGCCGCCCGAATAGAGGCCGTAGCCGACCACCACCGACACCGCGATGCCTGCGAGCGCGCCCACGGGCGCCTCCCAGCCGCTGCTCTGCTGGAAGATCGCGAGCAGGAAGAACACCGACTCCAGGCCTTCGCGCGCGACCGCGAGGAACACCATGCCGATCAGCGCCCAGCCCTGGCCGTCCGAGCCCTTGGCGAGCGCCTGGTCGATCGAGGCCTGCAGCTCGCCCTTGATCGAGCGCGCGGCCTTGCGCATCCAGAACACCATCGAGGTCAGCATCACCACCGCGATCAGCCCGACCACGCCCTCGAACAGCTCCTGCTGCTTCTGCGGGAATTCGGCCGCGAGCAATTGCAGCCCGGCGCCCGCAAACAGCGACAGCGCGGTGGCCAGCAGCACGCCGACCCACACCGCGGGCATCAGCGCGCCGCGTCCGCTCTGCTTGAGGTAACTGGCGACGATGCCGACGATCAGCGCGGCTTCGATGCCTTCGCGCAGCATGATGAGAAAGGGGATGAGCATCGGCTTCGGAAATCAGGGCGAGAGGAGCCCTCCGGAACCGTCGCGATCAGCGGCGCTGCCTGTCGGCTCCACGGAGGAGCGGACGAGGATAACCCATCAAACAAGAACCATTCTCATCTGATGGGCTTTTCTTACCAAATGGTAATGAAAGCCCTGTGACAGGCGGGCTCAGACCGCCAGTTCGACGATGCGCGCGTCGACCGCGCCGCCCTCGATCCGAAGTTCGGCAACGGCGATCGGCAGGCTGAAGCGCCGCGGCCCCGCGCTGCCCGGGTTCACGTAGAGCACGCCGCCGCGTTCCTCGATCCTGGGCTTGTGCGAATGGCCCGAGACCACCACGCGCACGCCGGCCACGGCCGGGTCGATGGCGAGTTGCGCGAGATCGTGAATGGCATAGAGATGCACGCCGCCGAAGGCCACGCGCTCGGTCTCGGCAATGCCCTCGGCCCAGGCCTCGCGGTCGTTGTTGCCGCGCACCACGGTCAGCGGCGCGATCGCGCGCAGCGCGTCGAGGATGGCGGGACTGCCGATGTCGCCGCCGTGCACGATGAAGTCGCAGCCCTGCAGGGCCGCCACGGCCTGCGGGCGCAGCAGGCCGTGGGTGTCGGAGATCAGTCCGACGCGCGTCACCGGATCAGGCCGCCAGCAGCTGCCGCAGCACGAACGGCAGGATGCCGCCGTGCTTGTAGTAGTCGACCTCGATCGGCGTGTCGATGCGCAGGCGCACCGTCACCTCCTGGTGCGTGCCGTCGGGGCGGTGCACGACCAGCTTCACGTCCATCTGCGGCTTGAGCTCGCCGCCGATCACCACGTCGATCTGCTCGTCGCCCGTGAGGCCCAGCGTCTGCCAGGAATCGGCGCCGCGGAACTGCAGCGGCAGCACGCCCATGCCGACCAGGTTGGCGCGGTGGATGCGCTCGAAGCTGCGCGCCACCACGGCCTTGATGCCCAGCAGCTGCGTGCCCTTGGCGGCCCAGTCGCGCGACGAGCCGGTGCCGTACTCCTCGCCGCCGAACACCACCGTGGGCGTGCCCTGGGCGATGTACTTCATGGCCGCGTCGTAGATGAACATCTTCTCGTTGCCGGGCTGGAACAGCGTGACGCCGCCCTCCTCCTGCGTGCCGTTGGCGTCCGGCGGAATCATCAGGTTCTTGATGCGCACGTTGGCGAAGGTGCCGCGCATCATCACGTCGTGGTTGCCGCGGCGCGAGCCGTAGCTGTTGAAGTCGGCCTTGGGCACGCCATGCGCCTTGAGCCAGATGCCCGCGGGCGAGCTTTCCTTGATCGAGCCGGCCGGCGAGATGTGGTCGGTGGTGATCGAGTCGCCGAACAGCGCCATGATGCGCGCGCCCTTGAAGCCCGCGTCCGAGGCGTGCGGCTTCATCTTGAAGCCCTCGAAGAACGGCGGCTCGGCGATGTAGGTCGAGGTGGGCCAGTCGTAGACCTGGCCCGTGGTGCCCTTGATGCTGCTCCAGAACTTGCCCGGATCGGTCTTGACCTTGTCGTAGTTGGCGCGGAACGACTTGGCGTTCATCGCGAAGCGCAGGTTCTGGTCGATCTCCTTCGGCGTGGGCCAGATGTCGCCGAGATAGACGTCCTTGCCGCCCTTGCCCTTGCCCACCGGCTGGGTCATCAGGTCGACCATCACGTTGCCCGCGATCGCGAAGGCCACCACCAGCGGCGGCGAGGCCAGGAAGTTGGCCTTGAGGTTCGGATGGATGCGCGCCTCGAAGTTGCGGTTGCCCGACAGCACGGCCGCGCCGATCAGGTCGTTCTTCGTGATGATCTCGTTGATCTCGGGCGTGAGGTCGCCCGCGTTGCCGATGCAGGTGGTGCAGCCGTAGCCCGCGAGGTAGAAGCCCAGCTTCTCGAGGTAGGGCAGCAGGCCGGCCTTCTCGAGGTACTCGGTCACGATGCGCGAGCCGGGCGCCAGCGAGGTCTTGACGTGCGGCTTGACCGAGAGGCCGGCTTCCACCGCCTTCTTGGCCAACAGGCCCGCGGCCAGCATCACGCTCGGGTTCGAGGTGTTGGTGCACGAGGTGATGGCGGCGATCAGCACGTCGCCGTTGCCGATGGTCACCTCGCCCTTGGACTTGGACGGCGCCGCCGGCGCGGTGGCGCTCACGTGCGCGGCCGCCTTGGTCGTGCGGTTGGCCACCATCTCGACCAGGTCGCGCGGTGCGCCCGGCGCGGGCGCGGCGGTCTCCTCGTCGTTGCCGGCACCGGCCGGCGCGAGCGGGTAGCGCAGCTTGAGCTTGTCGGCCGGCTGGTTGAAGCCGTTGGCGTCGTTGGGCTTGCTGTAGAGCTCGGAGAACTTGGTCGACAGGTGGCCCAGGTCGATGCGGTCCTGCGGCCGCTTCGGGCCGGCCAGGCTCGGCGAGACGGTGCCGAGGTCGAGGCGCACGACCTTGGTGTAGTCGATGTCGCCGGGGTTGGGCATGCCGAACAGGCCCTGCGCCTTGTAGTAGGCCTCGAAGCGCTCGACCTCCTCCTTGGTGCGGCCCGTGCCCTCGAAGTAGGCGACGGTCATCTCGTCGACCGGGAAGAAGCCCATGGTGGCGCCGTACTCGGGCGCCATGTTGCCGATGGTGGCGCGGTCGGGCACGGCGATCGAGGCGGCGCCCGGGCCGAAGAACTCGACGAACTTGCCCACCACCTTCTCGGCGCGCAGGATCGCGGTGACGAACAGCACCAGGTCGGTGGCGGTCACGCCCTCGCGCAGCTTGCCGGTGAGCTCGAAGCCCACCACGTCGGGCGTGAGCATGTAGACCGGCTGGCCCAGCATCGCGGCCTCGGCCTCGATGCCGCCCACGCCCCAGCCGACCACGCCCACGCCGTTGATCATGGTGGTGTGGCTGTCGGTGCCGACCAGCGAGTCGGGGTAGTAGACCGGGACCTCGCCCTTGTCGTTCGGGTTCGAATAGACGCCGCGCGCGAAGTACTCGAGGTTGACCTGGTGCACGATGCCGAAGCCCGGCGGCACGACGCGGAAGGTGTCGAAGGCCTGCATGCCCCACTTCATGAACTGGTAGCGCTCGTTGTTGCGCTGGAACTCGAGCTTCATGTTGAGGTCGAGCGCCTTGGGTGTGCCGTAATAGTCGACCATCACCGAGTGGTCGACCACCAGGTCGACCGGCACCAGCGGCTCGATGGTCTTCGGCGACTTGCCGAGCTTGGCGGCCACGCTGCGCATGGCGGCCAGGTCGGCCAGCAGCGGCACGCCGGTGAAGTCCTGCAGCACCACGCGGGTCACGACGAAGGGGATCTCGTCGGTGCGCTCGGCGTTCGGTGCCCAGTGGGCCAGTTCCTCGACGTGCTTGGCCGACACCTTCTGGCCGTCGCAGTTGCGCAGCACCGACTCGAGCACGATGCGGATCGACACCGGCAGCCGATCGACGCTCGGATGCTGCTTGGCCAGTTCCTTGAGGGACCAGTACTTGCCGGACTTGCCCGATGCGGTCTTGAAGGTCTTGAGGGTGGACGCAAAGGCGTGAGCCGGTGCTTTGGCCATGTGTGGAACTCCTTGGGAATGTGTTCGTGAAGCGCCTCAAAGGTTAGCAGGGATGAATGTCAATTGCTGTAGTCAGGCATCGCATCGGCGGGGGCGGAAGGCCATGGCGGCCATTGACGAAAAGACCTCCCGCACGGCCATGAAAAAGGCGCCCTCGCGGGCGCCTCGACGGCCTGAGGGCGAAGGGCGTTCAGGCCAGCGCCATCCGCGCCGCCGGCCGGCTCGCGCGCAGCCCGCTCCATTGCAGCTCGGCCAGCACCAGCACGCACACCGCCTGCGCCAGCACCCAGGCCACGCCCAGCGCAGTCACCGGGAACAGGCCGCCGGCCAAGCAGCGCGGCGCAGCCCACGGCCCAGCCCAGGTTGCCGAGCATGACCACGCCGATCAGCGTGCGCGGCGGCGTCGCACGGCTGGCCATGAAGGCGGCCGCGGCGGCATAGGCCAGCAGGAACACGCCGGTGCCCATCAGCAGCGCGGCCGGCAGGCCGGTGAGGCGGGCCAGGGTGTCGGTGACAGCGACCTGCAGCGCGCCGGTGCCGGCGCAGGAGGCGGCGTCGGCCCACATCACGCGGGGCAGGAAACGCGGCGAGGCGAAGAGCGTGGAACGTGCGGTCATGAGGTTTCTCCTTCGGTTCGGGTGGTACGCCGCAAGAGGATCTCGCTGCGTTGGGGTCGATGATTCCGGGACCGGCGCACAGCGTCCATGACCTGCCAGGTCATGGCGATGCGCGGCCCGCGCGCCAGAATGCGGCCCATGAACACCCCCCGCCCCCACCCCACGAAGCCCGGCCAGCCGGGCGCGCGCGACCCCTTCGGCGTGCACCTGCGGCACTGGCGCACGCACCGCCGCCTGAGCCAGCTCGACCTGGCGCAGGAGGCCGAGGTCTCGACCCGGCACCTGAGCTACGTGGAAACCGGCCGCGCCGCGCCCAGCCGCGAGATGGTGCTGCGGCTGGCCGAGCGGCTGGACGTGCCGCTGCGCGAGCGCAACGCGCTGCTGGTGGCCGCGGGCTTCGCGCCGATGTACCGCCAGCGCTCGCTCGACGACCCGGCCATGGCCTCGGCGCGCCGCGCGGTCGATCTGGTGCTCAAGGGCCATGAGCCCTTTCCCGCGCTGGCGGTGGACCGCCACTGGAACCTCGTGGCCTACAACGCGCTGGTGCCGCTGTTGATGGAAGGCGCCTCGGCCGAGCTGCTGAAGCCGCCGGTCAACGTACTGCGCCTGAGCCTGCGGCCGACGGGCTGGCCTCGCGCATCGCCAACCTCGCGCAGTGGCGCACCCACCTGCTCGAACGGCTGCAGCAGCAGATCGCGGCCACCGGCGACCGCGTGCTGGTCGAGCTGCACGACGAACTCGCGGCCTACCCCGTGCCCCACGTGGGCCACGACACCCCGCCCGCGGGCGGCGAGCTGTCGGCGTGGTGGTGCCGTTCCAGCTCGTGACGCCGAACGGCGTGCTGAGCTTCATCAGCACCACCACCATCTTCGGCACGCCGGTCGACATCACGTTGCAGGAACTCGCGGTGGAGTCGTTCTTTCCGGCCGATGCGCAGACGGCGGCGGCCCTGCCGGCGCTGGTTGCGCAGGCGAAGGCGCTGGCTGGCGCCGCGGGCTGAGCGCGCCCTCCCCCGCCTCGTCTTCGTCGCGCGCCTTCGGCCCCGGCACGTCGTCGACCTGGATCACCTTGTCGGCCGCGCGCAGATAGGCCAGCGCGAGCGCCGGATCGGCCGCCGTGCGGGCCGCGGCCTCGAGCGAGTTCGTGCGCCGCAGCACCTTGTTGAGCGCCGCGGTTTCGTCGCCGAGCCGGTCGCCGAGTTCCAGCGCGCTCATCAGGTCGCGCAGGCCGCCGGCCGCGGGTTCGCTGAGATCGGGCACCAGCCGCTCGACCACGTCGGCCGGGTGCGCAGCGTCTCGGCCAGCGCCAGCAGCTGCACGTCGCGCAGCGGCGCCAGGTGCGCGGTGCGCCGCAGCACCAGCGCACCGATGAAGCGCCGGCCCGGCGTGGGCAGGTCGGCATAGAGGTCGTGCAGGATCGCCGCCGCCTGGTCGAGCTGCACGCGGATCGCGGCCTGCGCGAAGGGCAGCATCTGGGGCGCCGCCTCCACGCCATAGCGCCAGACGCAGGCGCTCGCCAGGTACAGGTGGGCCAGCACGTCGCCGAGCCGCGCCGACAGCAGTTCCATGCGCTTGAGCTTGCCGCCGAGCATGCCCATGGCGAGGTCGGCGGTGAGCGCGTACTTGGCGCTCATGCGCGCGATCAGCCGGGCCTCGGGTGCCAGCGCCTCGGGCGGGCGGCCCAGCACCGGCGCGCCGAACAGGCTGTGCCAGAGGTTGCGCGCCACGTGCCCGCCATGCGTCATCAGCGCCTTGCCGAGCGCGGTCTCGTCGTTCGCCTGCACCGCCGCCATCTCGTCGAGCACGTGCGGATGGCAGCGCACCGCGCCCTGGCCGAACACGATCAGCGCGCGTGTGAGGATGTTGGCGCCTTCCACCGTGATCGCGATCGGCGCCTGCCTGTAGGCCACGCCCAGCAGGTTCGAGGGGCCGGAGATGATGCCCTTGCCGCCGAGGATGTCCATGCCGTGGTTGACCGCGCGCCGGCCGGCCTCGGTCAGCTGCACCTTGAGGATCGCGCTCGCCACGCTGGGCCGCTCGCCGGCGTCGAGCGCGCAGGCGGTGAAGCGGCGCGCGGCATCGCTCGCGTAGAGCTGGCCGACGTATCGCGCCACCAGCCCCGCCACCGCGTGGAACTTGCCCACCGGCAGGCCGAACTGCTCGCGGATGCGGCCATAGCCGTTGCTCACGAACAGCGCGGTCTGCTGCATCGCCGAGCCGAGCGCGGGCAGCGAGATGGCGCGGCCCGCGGCCAGGCACTCCATCAGCATGCGCCAGCCCTGGCCGACCTGCGGCTCGCCGCCGATCACCCAGTCCATCGGCACGAAGACCTGGCGGCCGTGGATCGGCCGTTCATGAAGGCGCTGTCCATCGGACGATGGCGCCGGCCGATCTCCATGCCCGCGTGCGGCACCGGGATCAGCGCGCAGGTGATGCCGAGATCGCGCTGGCCCTCGGGCCGGCTCTCGTCGACCGCGTGGAAAGCGAGGCCGACCACGGTGGCCACGGGCGCCAGCGTGATGTAGCGCTTGTCGAAGTCGACCAGGAAGCCGCGCGTTGGCCGGCCCTCGAATTCGCGTTCCACCAGCACGCCGCGGTCGGGGATCGAGGCGGCATCGGAGCCCGCGTAGGGCGAGGTCAGGCCGAAGCACGGCAGCTCGCGGCCATCGGCCAGGCGCGGCAGGTAGTGGTGCTTTTGATCGTCGGTGCCGTAGCGCAGCAGCAGCTCGGCCGGGCCGAGCGAGTTGGGCACCATCACCGTGACCGCGGTAGCGACGTTGACGGTGGCGATGCGCGCCACCACCGTCGCATGGGCGTGGTGGCCGAAGCCGAGGCCGCCGAACTCCTCGGGAATGATCATCCCGAAGAAGCGCTTTTCGCGCAGGTGGCGCCACACCTCGGGCGGCAGGTCCTTCGCTTCGTCGATCGCATGGTCGTCGAGCATCGCGCACAGCGTGCGCACCTCGCCGGTCGATGAAGTCCTGTTCGCGCTCGGTCAGGCGGTTGGGCCCGAAGGCCGCAAGCGCGTCGAAATCGGGGCGGCCGGCGAGACAACTGGCCTTCGAAACCGACGGTGCCCGCCTCGAGCGCGGCGCGTTCGGTGTCGCCCAGCGGCGGCAGCGCCTTCGAGAAAAGGCTTCATGGCCCAGCGGCCGATCAACGAGGCCAGCGGCATGCGTGTCTCCTTCGCCGCGAGGCAGGCGCGCGGCGCTCAGCCATGGTGCGGCCGCAGGGGCCCGGGACGGCCGGCCGAGGACGACCGCGCGTGTCGGAGACGGGCTTGCATTGCCGGCGCGCCCGGCGCCGCGCGGCTCAGCGCCGCTTCGGTGCCTGCTGCGCGGCCGGTGCGGGCGCGGCCGCCGGGGCCGCTGCCGCGGCAGTCGGCTCGCGCCAGCCGTATTCGACATAGCGCCGGATCACGAGGCAGCCCGGCGGCGAATCGATCAGCGACACCGACGAGGTCGGCTCCTTGTCGTCGGTGTAGACCGTGTAGACCGGCAGCAGCCTGGTCGCGCGGTAGTTCGGCAGCTCCTGCTGGGCGATGCTCGCGCAGGTGAAGGGTGCCACCGAGATGCGTTCGGCCGCCACGGTGCAGGCGCCGCTGTCGTCGGGGATCGCGGTGATCGAGCCCGCCACGCCCGCATTCGGGAACTCGATGCCGATCAGCGAGAACACCGGGCCGCTGTCGGGGCGCTTGCGGTCCCAGTCGACAGCACGTCGTGGCTGCGACTGCCCTGCACGGTCAGCGAGGAGCAGCCGCGTGATCGCCGGCAGGCAGCGCTCCACGCCCACGCTGGTGGCCGCGCGCGTCAGCACGTCCTGCGGCGGCGCGGGCGGTGCCTGGGGCACGAGCACGCCCTGCGCGAAGGCGGTGGCCGTCAGGGTGCAGGCCGCGGCGCACGGCAGCAGACGAAGGAGAAGCGATGTCGGGGTCATGGGGGTCGTTCCGAAGTCGGCCGCGTTCAGGCGTAGAGCGCCTCGATCGCGGCGGTGTAGATGCACGCGTCTCCTCGCCCTCGGGATCGAGCCGCTCGAGCAGCGCCCGCGCGCGCTCGCGGTAGCCGGGCAGGTCGGCGTCGTGCTCGGCGAAGGCGCGCCGCAGCGCGCGGCCGCCCTCCTCGCAGTCGAAGCCCTGGTAGCGGTAGCCGCAGTCGCCGATCAGGTGCGAGTTGTGCACCAGCGGATAGCCGCCGTACAGCGCCTCGTAGTAGAGGTAGTTCTGGCCGTTCTCCCAGTGGTGCGCGAACACGCAGTCGACGTTGGGCGGCACCACCTGGTAGACCGGGAAGCGCCCCTCGAACGAGGCCAGCCCGTGCTGCACCAGGTCCAGGCTCTGGGCGAAGCCGACGAACTGCGGCTTCTCGCGCAGGTGGAAGCTGTTGTAGACCCACAGGCGCTCGATCAGGTCGGGCTGCGCGCGGTGCGCCGCCTCGCAGCCCAGCATCGGGATGAAGCTGGTCTTCACCATGCAGATGTTGGGCTCGAAGATCGCCACGCGCCAGTGCCGGCGTCCGGGCTCGTAGGCGAAGGGCTTGCCGCCGCCGCTGCGCGCCAGGGCGCGCTCGAGCACCATCGGGCTCCACAGGTGCGGCATCAGGCGCACCGGCGTGCGGAACGCGGCCTCGAAATAGGGTTTGCAGGTGGCCTCGTACTCGGGCAGCGTCCAGACCTCGTTGTAGGGCGCGAGCGTCAGCAGCAGGCCGTGCGGCTTGTCGAAGATCATGCGCTCGATGTCGATCACGTAGTCGTTGCCGACGCGCATCGACACGATCTTGCCGCCGCATTCGCGGAAAGCCACGGCCCAGTCGCGCCCGAGCTGGGCGCTCATCTCGATCATCACGTCGAGTTCCTGCGCGGCGGTCGCCATGTCGATGATCGGCACCGGCGAATCGGCCAGGAAGCCGGCCGCATCGGCCGGCGCGCCGTCGCCGCCGCCGGCCACGAGCACCGTGCTGGCCACGCGCGGCGAGCGCAACAGCAGCATCACGAGGAACAGGCAGTTCTGGTAGACGCCGTTCTCCCACAGGCTCTGCTCGCCCTTGCGGATGAAGATCGAGACGCCGACGCGCAGCTTGTCGGGCATGGCGTTCATCGCGCGGCACCTCCAGCGCGGAAGTTCGCATCGCCGCCCACGAGCTGCAGCAGCCGCTGCGCATAGCCCTCGACATTGGCGCGCGCCAGCGGATCGAGCGCGTCGAACACGCGTTGCGAGCGCGCCCTGTAATCGTCGAGTTGCCCATCGTGATGGCGCGCCGCGTTCAGCAGCTGCTCGACGCCCGCGCCGACCTCGAAGCCCGGGTAGTAGTAGCCCGCGTCGCGCAGCCAGGGCGAGTTGTGCACCAGCGGGTAGTTGCCGTAGAGCGCGTCGAGGTAGCTGTAGTTCTGGTCGTTCTGCCACTGGTGCGAGACCACCGCGTCGGCATGCTGCACCATCAAGCCCGCGAAGTCGTTCCGGCCATGGAAGATCGCCTTGTGCTCGCGCACGATGTCGAGCGAGTTCGCGAGGTAGAGCATGGTCGGGTGGTCCTTCATGTGCAGCGTGTTGAGCGCATGCATCCAGTTCACCGCCTTCGGGTCGGCGCGGTAGGCGCCGTCGCAGATCAGCATCGGCAGGGTGCCGGCCTTCACCACCGAGATGTTGGGTTCGAAGATCGCGACCCGCAAGCCAGGCTGCTCGGCCGTGCGCGGCGCGTAGCCGAAGCGGAAGCCCGCGGCCTCGACCTCGGCCACGCGCTGCGCGAGGAACTCGGGGACCGGAGGTAGGGCACCACGTGCACCGGGCAGCGGTTGTACACGCGCATCATCGGCGCGAAGCTTTTCGTCCTTGGGCAGCAGCCAGACCTCGTCGCAGCGGTCGGGCCGGCTGAAGTGGCCCTTGTCGGAGAACACGATCGGCTCGGCCAGCGACACGAAGGGCTGGCCCACGCAATGGAACACCACGCGCCCGCCGCGCGCGCGGAAGTACGACAGCCACGAGACCTCGAGCGCGCCCGCCATCTCGAACACCACGTCGAGCGCATCGGTGAGCTCGCGCGCCCGGCCGATCGCGAGCCCCCGCGCCGCGAGGTCGACCTGCGGCGGCATCGCCGACTGGTCGCCCGCGTCGATCAGCGTGACCGATTCGACGAAGGGGATCTGCCGCAGCAGCCGCGCCAGGAACAGCACGTTCTGCCCCATGCCGTTCTCCCAGATGTTCTGGCCGGCGTGGGTGAGGACCGAGTACCGATGCGCATGGACGGTGAGTGTCCCTCAAAAAGAGGGCTCCCGCACCCCTGGCGCGGGAGCCTTCCCATGGGGCTTTTTTCTCTCCCTGTGGCCTACTTCCACTTCCAGCCGATGCCGGCGTTGATGCCCCATTCCTTGCCCGTGGTCGGAGGCCCGCGCCCCACGACATCTTGCCGTCGTCCGACAGTGCCTTGAAGGTCAGCGCCACCGCGCTGTAGCCCTTGTAGCTGCCCAAGCCCACGCCCACGGTCTTCTCGCCCGGGTAGAGCGTCGGCAGGTAGGTGCCCGACATCGCGAACGCCATCGCCGTGCCCAGTAGGCGACGCGCGCCACGTCGCCGATCTGGTTGCGCACGTCGTTCAACTGCTGCACGTTGACCGCGTCGCCCGGCAGGATGCCCGGCGCCACGTTGCCGATGCGCGTGCCGCCCGGCGCCTGGCCGGCGCCCAGCGTGATCTGGTTGTAGTTGACCGACCCGTCGGGGTTGGTGTCGTATTGCACGCTGCTGGCCTTCGATGCCGCCGAGGCCGCCTTCGAGCTGCGCCACATTGGTGGCGTCGCTGTCGGCCGAGCCCGCGGCCACGCCGGTGATCTGGCGGAACTGGCCGTTGGCCGCATCGCCGACCGACACCGCGCCCTGCGTGCTGGTGGTGGCCTTGATCGCCGCCTCCTGCGCCGCGGTGGCGCTGCCTGGCACGTAGCCAGCCACGCCCGCGCCCCTGGAGGCCACCGAGCCCGAGCCCAAGGCCACGCCGCCGGTCTGCTGGGCCACCGCGTTGAAGCCGACGGCCGTGCCGTTCGAGACGTTCGACGCCGCGCTCCTCGAGGTGCCGCCCGCATCCGCGCCGTCGCCGATCGCCACGCCCTTGCCGCCCGCGCTGGCACCCGCACCGATCGCCTGCGAACCGGTGGCCAGTGCTCCGGTACCGATCGCGATCGCGTTGGTGCCCGTGGCCTGCGCCCGAAGCCCACCGCCACCGCGCCGTCGGCCGTCGCCTTCGCACCGTTGCCCGCGGCGAAGGAATTCGCGCCGCTGGCCACCGATTGCGGTCCGATCGCCACCGACTCCTGGCCGATGGCCTGCGAGTCGCCTGCCGTCGAATTGGCGTGGAAGTACTTCGTGCCGTTGTTGTAGATGTTGGTGACGGTGCTGTTGGTGGTGCTCAACCCCGTCGACAGGCTGCCGATGCCGCTGACCGACCCGCTGATGCTCGTCGACAGGCTGCTGAGGTTGCTGTTCGTCGTGCTCAGCCCGCTCGACAGGCTGCCGAGGCCGCTGGTGACGGTGCTCAGGCCGGTCGAGGTCGAGGTCGACAGGCTGGAGACGTTGCTGTTCGTCGTGCTCAGGCCCGACGACAGGCTGCCGATATTGCTGGTCGCGGTGCTCAGGCCGGTCGACAAGCTGCCGATGCTGCTCGTGGCCGTGCTCAGACCGGTCGAGGTGGAGGTCGACAGGCTGTTGATGCTGCTGGTCGCCGTGCTCAGCCCGCTCGACGTGGATGTCGACAGGCTGTTGATGCTGCTCGTTGCCGTGCTCAGGCCGCTCGAGGTGGATGTCGACAGGCTGTTGATGCTGCTCGTCGCCGTGCTCAAGCCGCTCGACGTGGACGTCGACAGGCTGTTGATGCTGCTCGTTGCCGTGCTCAGGCCGCTCGAGGTGGATGTCGACAGGCTGCTCACGGTGCTGTTCGTCGTGCTCAGGCCGATCGACAGGCTGCCGATGCCGCTGCTCACGGTGCTCAGGCCGACGGACAGGCTGCCGATGGAACTGATCGCAGTGCTCAGGCCGGTCGAGGTCGAGGTCGAGAGGCTGTCGATGTTGCTCGTGGCGGTGCTCAGACCCGTGGAGGTCGAGGTTGACAGGCTGCCGATGCTGCTCGTGGCGGTGCTGAGGCCTGTGGACGTCGACGTCGAGAGGCTGCTGACGCCGCTGGTGGCGGTGCTCAGGCCGGTGGACAGGCTGTCGATGCTGCTGGTGGCGGTGCTGAGGCCGGTCGACGTGGACGTCGACAGGCTGCCGATGCTGCTCGTGGCGGTGCTTAGGCCCGTCGAGGTAGACGTGGACAAGCTGCCGATCGAACTCGTCGCCGTGCTGAGGCCGGTAGACGTCGAGGTCGAGAGGCTGCCGATGCTGCTCGTAGCCGTGCTCAGACCGGTCGAGGTCGATGTGGACAGGCTGCCAATCGAACTTGTCGCAGTGCTCAGGCCAGTCGACGTCGAGGTCGACAAGCTGCCGATGGAGCTCGTTGCCGTGCTGAGGCCAGTAGACGTCGAGGTCGAGAGACTGTCGACGCTGCTCGTTGCAGTGCTCAGACCCGTGGAGGTTGAGGTGGACAAACTACCTATGGAGCTTGTCGCTGTGCTCAAACCGGTCGAGGTGGAGGTCGAGAGGCTGCCGATGCTGCTGGTCGCTGTGCTCAGGCCCGTCGAAGTGGACGTGGACAGGCTATCGATGCTGCTCGTGGCGGTGCTGAGACCGGTCGAAGTCGACGTGGACAGGCTACCGATCGAACTCGTCGCCGTGCTGAGGCCAGTAGACGTCGAAGTCGACAGGCTATCGATGCTGCTCGTGGCGGTGCTGAGACCGGTCGAGTCGACGTGGACAGGCTACCGATCGAGCTCGTTGCCGTGCTCAGGCCCGTCGACGTGGAGGTCGACAGACTGCCGATGCTGCTCGTGGCCGTGCTCAAACCGGTCGACGTCGAGGTCGACAGGCTGCCGATGGAGCTTGTTGCCGTGCTGAGGCCAGTAGACGTCGAGGTCGAGAGACTGTCGATGCTGCTCGTCGCAGTGCTCAGGCCCGTGGAGGTTGAGGTGGACAAGCTACCGATGGAGCTTGTCGCTGTGCTCAAGCCCGTAGAGGTTGAAGTCGACAAACTGTCAATAGAGCTCGTTGCCGTGCTCAGGCCAGTGGACGTCGAGGTCGAGAGGCTGCCAATGCTGCTCGTGGCCGTGCTCAGACCTGTCGAGGTCGACGTCGAGAGGCTACCGATGGAGCTCGTTGCCGTGCTCAAGCCAGTCGACGTCGAAGTCGACAGGCTATCGATGCTGCTCGTCGCGGTGCTCAGACCGGTCGACGTGGAAGTCGACAGGCTGCCGATCGAGCTCGTTGCCGTGCTCAACCCCGTGGAGGTCGAAGTCGACAGGCTGTCGATAGAGCTCGTTGCCGTACTCAGTCCAGTCGACGTGGAGGTCGAGAGGCTGCCGATCGAACTCGTCGCCGTGCTCAAGCCAGTGGACGTAGAGGTCGACAGGCTGCCAATGCTGCTCGTCGCGGTGCTTAGACCCGTCGACGTGGAGGTCGACAGGCTGCCGATCGAGCTAGTCGCCGTGCTGAGGCCAGTCGAAGTCGATGTTGACAAGCTGTCGATGCTGCTGGTCGCGGTGCTCAGACCTGTCGAGGTCGACGTCGACAGGCTGCCAATGGAGCTCGTTGCAGTGCTGAGGCCAGTCGACGTCGAGGTCGACAGGCTATCGATGCTGCTGGTCGCCGTGCTCAGGCCCGTCGAAGTCGAGGTCGACAGGCTATCGATGCTGCTGGTCGCGGTGCTCAGGCCCGTGGAGGTCGAGGTGGACAGGCTACCGATGGAGCTTGTCGCAGTGCTAAGCCCCGTCGACGTGGAGGTCGACAAACTGCCGATGCTGCTCGTGGCCGTGCTCAAACCGGTCGACGTAGAGGTCGACAAGCTGTCGATGCTGCTCGTCGCCGTGCTCAAGCCGGTCGACGTCGATGTGGACAGGCTGCCGATCGAACTCGTTGCCGTGCTCAAGCCGGTCGACGTCGAGGTCGACAGGCTATCGATGCTGCTCGTCGCGGTGCTCAGACCCGTCGAAGTCGACGTGGACAGGCTGCCGATCGAACTCGTTGCCGTGCTCAACCCGGTCGACGTGGAGGTCGACAGGCTGTCAATAGAGCTCGTTGCCGTGCTCAAGCCAGTCGATGTCGAGGTCGACAAGCTACCGATGCTGCTGGTCGCCGTGCTCAGACCGGTCGACGTCGACGTCGACAGGCTACCGATCGAACTCGTCGCGGTGCTCAAACCCGTGGAGGTCGAAGTCGACAAGCTGTCGATAGAGCTCGTTGCCGTGCTCAGACCAGTCGACGTGGAGGTCGAGAGGCTGCCGATCAAACTCGTCGCGGTGCTCAAGCCAGTGGAGGTCGAGGTCGACAGGCTGTCGATACTGCTGGTCGCCGTGCTCAGGCCCGTGGAGGTGGAGGTGGACAGGCTACCGATGGAGCTCGTCGCAGTGCTCATACCGGTCGACGTCGATGTAGACAGGCTGCCAATCGAGCTCGTTGCCGTACTCAGACCAGTCGACGTCGAGGTCGACAAGCTGTCGATGCTGCTCGTCGCGGTGCTCAGACCCGTAGAGGTCGAGGTGGACAGGCTGCCGATCGAACTCGTTGCCGTGCTCAGGCCCGTCGAGGTCGACGTCGACAAGCTGCCGATCGAGCTTGTCGCCGTGCTCAACCCGGTCGAGGTGGAAGTCGACAGACTGTCAATAGAGCTCGTTGCTGTGCTCAAGCCGGTGGACGCCGAGGTCGAAAGGCTGCCAATGCTGCTGGTGGCAGTGCTCAAACCCGTGGAGGTCGAGGTCGACAAGCTGCCGATGGAGCTCGTTGCCGTGCTCAAGCCGGTGGACGTCGAAGTCGAGAGGCTGCCGATGCTGCTGGTCGCCGTACTCAGACCCGTCGAAGTGGACGTAGACAGACTGCCGATCGAGCTCGTTGCCGTGCTCAACCCGGTCGATGTCGAAGTCGACAAGCTACCGATGCTGCTGGTCGCCGTGCTCAGACCCGTGGAGGTCGACGTGGACAAGCTGCCAATGGAGCTCGTCGCGGTGCTCAGGCCGGTCGACGTGGAAGTCGAGAGACTGTCGATGCTGCTGGTCGCCGTGCTCAAACCGGTCGAAGTCGACGTGGACAGGCTGCCAATCGAACTCGTCGCAGTGCTCAGCCCGGTCGATGTCGAGGTCGAAAGGCTGTCGATGCTGCTGGTCGCGGTGCTCAGGCCCGTGGAGGTCGAGGTGGACAAACTACCGATGGAACTCGTGGCCGTGCTCAAGCCAGTCGATGTCGAAGTCGACAGGCTGCCGATGCTGCTGGTCGCGGTGCTCAAGCCCGTGGAGGTCGAAGTCGACAAACTGCCGATGGAGCTCGTGGCCGTGCTCAAACCGGTCGACGTCGAGGTCGAAAGGCTGTCGATGGAACTCGTTGCCGTGCTCAGACCCGTCGACGTGGAAGTCGACAGGCTGCCGATGGAGCTTGTTGCCGTGCTCAGACCCGTCGAGGTCGACGTGGACAGGCTACCGATCGAGCTGGTTGCCGTGCTGAGGCCAGTCGACGTCGAAGTCGAGAGGCTATCAATGCTGCTCGTCGCGGTGCTCAGCCCGGTCGAGGTCGACGTCGAGAGGCTGCCGATGGAGCTCGTTGCCGTGCTGAGGCCAGTCGACGTCGAAGTCGAGAGGCTGTCAATGCTGCTCGTAGCAGTGCTCAGACCCGTCGAGGTCGACGTCGACAAGCTGCCGATGGAGCTCGTTGCCGTGCTGAGGCCAGTCGACGTCGAAGTCGAGAGGCTGTCGAATGCTGCTCGTAGCAGTGCTCAGACCCGTCGAGGTCGACGTCGAGAGGCTGCCGATGGAGCTCGTTGCCGTGCTGAGGCCAGTCGACGTCGAAGTCGAGAGGCTGTCAATGCTGCTCGTAGCAGTGCTCAGACCTGTCGAGGTCGACGTCGAGAGGCTGCCGATGGAGCTCGTTGCCGTGCTGAGGCCCGTCGACGTCGAGGTCGAAAGGCTGTCGATGCTGCTGGTCGCGGTGCTCAGGCCCGTGGAGGTCGAGGTGGACAAGCTACCGATCGAGCTCGTGGCCGTGCTCAAGCCAGTCGACGTCGAGGTAGACAGGCTGTCGATACTGCTCGTAGCAGTGCTCAGCCCCGTAGAAGTCGAAGTCGACAAGCTACCGATGGAGCTCGTCGCTGTGCTCAGACCGGTCGAGGTCGACGTGGACAGGCTACCGATCGAACTCGTTGCCGTGCTCAGGCCCGTGGAGGTCGAGGTGGACAGGCTACCGATCGAACTCGTCGCCGTGCTCAGGCCGGTCGACGTAGAAGTCGAAAGGCTGCCGATGGAACTCGTTGCGGTGCTGAGACCCGTGGACGTCGAGGTCGACAGACTGCCGATCGAGCTGGTCGCAGTGCTCAGGCCTGTCGAGGTCGACGTGGACAAGCTACCGATACTGCTCGTCGCGGTGCTCAGACCCGTGGAGGTCGAAGTCGACAGGCTGCCGATGGAGCTAGTTGCAGTGCTCAAGCCGGTCGACGTCGAGGTCGAGAGGCTACCAATGCTGCTCGTTGCCGTGCTCAGGCCCGTCGAAGTCGATGTCGAAAGGCTGTCGATCGAGCTGGTGGCGGTGCTCAGACCCGTCGAGGTGGAGGTCGACAGGCTGCCGATGCTGCTGGTCGCAGTGCTCAAGCCCGTGGACGTCGACGTCGAGAGGCTGCCGATGGAACTCGTTGCTGTGCTCAAGCCGGTGGAGCTGGAAGTCGACAAGCTCGACACGCTGCTGTTCGTCGTGCTCAGGCCCGACGAGAGACTTCCGATGCTGCTGCTTGTGGTGCTCAGTCCGGTCGACAGGCCGTCGATGCGGCTGTTCGCCGTGCTCAGACCTGTGGAGGTCGAGGTCGAAAGGCTGCCGATCGAGCTGGTCGCAGTGCTCAGGCCCGTCGAGGTCGAGGTCGACAAGCTGCCGATCGAACTCGTTGCCGTGCTCAGGCCAGTCGACGTCGAAGTCGAGAGGCTGCCGATCGAGCTGGTTGCGGTGCTCAGACCTGTCGAGGTCGAGGTGGACAAGCTACCGATGCTGCTCGTGGCGGTGCTCAAGCCCGTGGACGTGGAGGTCGACAGGCTGCCGATCGAACTAGTAGCCGTGCTCAGCCCCGTGGAACTGGAAGTCGACAAGCTCGACACACTGCTGTTCGTCGTGCTCAAGCCCGACGACAGACTGCCGATGCTGCTGGTCGTGGTGCTCAGTCCGGTCGACAGGCCATCGATGCGGCTGTTTGCCGTGCTCAAGCCAGTGGAGGTCGACGTCGACAGACTACCGATGCTGCTCGTGGCGGTGCTCAAGCCGGTCGAAGTCGAAGTCGAGAGGCTACCGATGGAACTGGTCGCGGTGCTCAACCCCGTCGACGTCGACGTGGACAGGCTCGACACGCTGCTGTTCGTCGTGCTCAAACCCGTGGAAGTCGAGGTCGAGAGGCTGCCGATCGAACTGGTGGCGGTGCTCAACCCCGTCGACGTCGAGGTCGACAAGCTCGAAACGCTGCTGTTCGTCGTGCTCAAGCCCGACGACAGGCTGCCGATGCTGCTCGTGGCCGTGCTCAATCCCGTGGACGTCGACGTGGAGAGGCTACCGATCGAGCTGGTTGCAGTGCTCAGCCCCGCGGAGGTCGACGTGGACAAGCTGCCGATGCTGCTGGCCGCCGTGCTCAGCCCCGTAGAGGTCGACGTCGACAAGCTCGACACCCGGCTGTTCGTCGTGCTCAGCCCCGACGACAGGCTCCCGATGCTGCTCGTGGCCGTGCTCAACCCCGTCGAGGTCGACGTCGACAAGCTGCCGATGCTGCTGGCCGTCGTGCTCATGCCCGTGCTCAGCTGCGCCACCGTCACGGCGTCCTGCAGCGCCGCGCCGTCGGCGACATTGGTGATGCGCCGCAGGGCGGACGACGAGCCCACCGAGACTTCGGAGGCAGGGGCGGCGGTGCCCGTGAGGAAGCCGGTGCCGGTCGGACCCTTGGCGCCCCGTCACGCTGCCCGCGCCCAGCGCGACGCTGCTGGCGTAGGCGGCGTTGGCACCCGTGCCCATCGACACGGCGTTCGAGCCCAGCGCCACGGCGTTGGCGCCGAAGGCGATGGCGGCGTCGGTGACCGACAGGTCGGCCGACTTGACGACGGCGCCGTTGCCGATCGCGATGCTGCGGGTCGTGCGGTCGTCGGTCGTGGCATTGCCGCCGATCGCGATCGAGGCGTTCTGGGCCGAGGTGCCGATCTGGTCGGCGGACGCACCGGTGCCCAGCGCGATGCTGCCGCCCCAGCTGTTCGCGTTGGTGCCGATCGCGATGGTGTTGACGTCGGTGTTCGAGCCGATGGCGGCGTTCTTGCCGATGGCGATGGCGCCGTCGGCGATCGAGCGCGCACCCGAGCCCAGCGCGACGCTGGCGTTGCCCGAGGCCAGGGTGCTTTGTCCTATGGCGACGGCGGCCGCGGCCGCGGCGTTCGCGCCTGTGCCGACACCGATGGCATTAGCGGCCGATGCGCTGGCCGCGTCGCCGACGGCGAGCGTGCCGGCGGCGCTGGCACTGGACTTGTTGCCCAACGCGACCGAGCCCTGCCCGATCGCATTGTTGGCATTGCCGATGGCCACCACGCCGCTCGCCGCGGTCGCGCCGTCCAGGCTGCCGGCGGCGGTGTTGTTGGCACCCATCGTCACGGCGCCCGTGCCGTTCGAGACATTGGGATCGCCGATGGCAACCGCGCCGTCGCCCGTGGCCTTCTGGCCGCGACCGATGGCCACCGCGCCACCCGCGGCCGTGCCGGCGTTCGCGGTCGTGCCCGACGCACCGATGGCGACGTTCTGCCCCGTGGCGCCACTGACGACGCCATCGCCCTGGGCAATGCCGAAGGCACCGTTGACGATCGCGCCGCGGCCGAGCGCGATGCCCGAGGTTGCCGCCGCGACGACGCTGGACTGGCCGCCGATGGCGATCGCATCGGCTGCGGCGGCGGATGCGCCGCCGACGGAATTCGTTCCGAGTGCCAGGGCGCCGGCGGCGGTGGCGCTCGCCGTGCGGCCCAGGGCCGAGGAGAAATCGCCGGTGGCGGTGGCCCCCGCGCCGATGGCGGTGCTGCGATTGCCGTAGGCGTTCGCCAGGGTGCCGACCGCCAGGGCGTTCTCCGCGCCGGCGTTCGAGGAATAGCCGAAGGCCACCGAAGTCTTGCCCCAGGCCTGTGCGAACACGCCAAACGCCGTGGAACTGCCGCCCCAGGCGTTGGCGTTGTTGCCGAAGGCCGTGGAAGGCGCCAGCGAACTCGCATCGCCGCGGGCCATCGCGTTCGTGCCGAAGGCCATGTCGTTGCCGAAGGCGGCATTGGCGCCGGCACCGATGGCCGTCGCGCCGCCGCCGTTCGCCTTGGCGCCGGCACCGACCGCCAGGTTGTTCGTCTTGTTGGTCGCGCTCGCATTCGCGCCGATGGCGATGCCCGAATCCGCGCCGGCTCCCACGCTGGCACCGCTTCCCAGGGCCAGGGTGGCATTCGACTGCGCATTGGCGTTGAGGCCGATCGCGATGCCCGCATCGGCCGCGCTGCCGACGACGGCCTGGCCTCCGATCGCCACCGAGTTGTTGCCCAGCGCGCGCGCCGCGGCGGTGCCGCTGGCGCCGATGGCCGTCGCGCCGGTGCCGCTCGCGGTCGCGCCGGCGCCCACCGCCGTCGCGTAGTTGCTGGTTGCGTTGGAGCCCACACCGATGGCCGACGAATTGGTGCCGGATGCGCCACCGTCGTTGCCACCGATGGCCAGGGCATTGGTGCCGCTCGCGTTGGCCTGGCCGCCGATCGCCACCGCGTCCTGCGCCGTGGCCTTGGCGCCGGTGCCGATGGCCAGCGAATCCCCGACCGTGGTGTTGGACGAGGCGACGGCGTTGGCACCGATCGCGATGGCCGTGCCCGCGCTGATCGCCGCCGCGTTCGCGCCCGCGCCGATGGCGATGTTGTTGTTGCTCGCCGCAAGGGCGTTCTGGCCCATCGCGATGCTGGCGATGCCGAAGGCGTTGGCCTGGAGGCCGAAGGCCGAGGCGTACTGCCCGGCCGTCGAGCCCATGCCGAACATGCTGGAGCCCTTGCCGCGCGCCGTCGTGAACGACCCGAACATCGTGACGCCCAGGAAGCCGCCGCCATTGGCCGAGCAGCCGCCGACCACGGTCGAGTACACGCCGGAACCGTCGACCGGGTCGACCGTCGCCGGGTAGGCCTTGCCGTCGGGACCGGTGTTCGCGCCCGTGTTGCAGGCGCCGTTCGGCGGTCCGACGATGTAGGCGTTCGCGCTCCCCATCAAGCCGAAGGACGCGAGGGCGACGCTCAGCACGGCACCCGAGATCACCGCAGCCGAGCTGCTGCGCTTGCCCCGGGCGGAAGTGATTTCCGAAGCGGCCACCCAGGCGCCAAGCGACTCGTTCCAGATACTTCTGTATGACTTATTCATTGACTGCCAACTGCGTGTGGAATCTCAGGACCGGCGCGCGAGGTCCTTGGAAAAATGGGAAGGGTCGTGCTTGGCACTCGTCGTCGAGATCCCAATCACCGCGCTGTTCACAAGAGCGGTGGAATGTACATACTTGTTTACATTCAGAACGAAGTGCACTAAATCACTCAAAAAGCTTCGATGATTTAGTTCACAAAAAACACGCAAAAATTAGCATCCACAATGATTAACAATTGTCTCTCGAAGGTGGCAGAAGCGCCCGAAAACATAGAATCTCGCCAGCCCTTGGATAAGTCTTTCTCCTCAACACAAGCCCTTGTTTTACAAAGACTTTTTCCTCGACGATGCGGAATTTATTCACATTGAATGGCATGAAGACTGGTAGCGGTCAGTGGGTGAAAAGCGCGCTCGATACGCCCCAAAGATGGAACTTGTTCACGAATCAATTTATTCATCCGTGATCTATTTCTCGACCCAAGCTGGGCATGGCGCCAATTAACAATTGAATAACAAAAGTGAATTCAAACAGCTCCCTACGCATCGGCATCACCATCGGTCTTCACCATGAAGCCGAAACCCTCTGGAACAACGGCATCAAGCAGAACGCCGTGTTCCTGGCCGAGGCGCTCGAGCACTGCCCCGGCGTGGCCTCGGTGGTGCTGGTCAACACCACGGCCACGCCGATCACGCCGGCCTTGCCCTGGGACCAGGCGCGCTGGCCCACGACGAACTTCGAGGGCGCCAAGGACGAGGTCGACGTGCTGATCGAGCTCGGCGGCCAGATCGACGCGCTGCAGACCGACTACCTCAAGCAGCGCGGCGCGCGGCTGGTGTCGTACTGCTGCGGCTTCGAGTACGTGCATGCGATGGAGTCGATGCTGTTCGACAAGCCGCTGTGGGGCCGCAACCTGTTCGTCAACCAGCGCTACGACGACATCTGGATGGTTCCGCAGGTGGCGCGCATCAGCCAGCCCTACTTCGAGGTGCTGCGCCGGATCGAGGCACGCGCCGTGCCCTTCGTCTGGAGTCCGGTGTTCCTCGAAGAAACGCACGCGCGGGCTGCCCGAGGACGGCGTTACCAGCCGCGCGTCGGCCCGCGGCGCCTCAGCGTGATGGAGCCGAACATCAACGTGGTGAAGTTCTGCCTCTACCCGATCCTGGTCGCCGAACTGGCCCACCGCGCGCGGCCCGAGGCGATCGCGCTGCTGCAGGTGGCCAACGCCGAGAAGATGGCGCGCGAGAACATGGAGTTCATCACGCTGATGAACCAGCTCGACCTGGTGCGCGAGCACAAGGCGGTGTTCCTGGGCCGGCACGACACGCCGACCTTCCTGGCGCACAACACCGACATCGTGATCTCGCACCAGTGGGAGAACCCGCTCAACTACTTCTACCTCGAGACCTGCTGGCAGGGCTATCCGCTGGTGCACAACGCCCATCTCTGCGCGGACCTCGGCTATTACTACCCGGACAACGACGTGGCCGCGGGCAGCGCGCGCGTGCTCGAGGCGATCGACGCGCACGATGCGCAGTCGCTCGACTATCGCGAGCGCCAGCGCGGCCTCATCGCGCGCTACCTGCCCGGCAGCGCGGCCGCCACCGAGGTGTACAACACGCTGCTGCTCGGCCTGATGCAGCGCCCCGCCCGATAACCGGAGCCGCCATGCTCGAACCCTCCGCTCTCCAACGCTTCTTCCCCGTGGTCGTCACGCCGAGCCACGACGGCAAGTTCTTCCAGAACTACGTGATGTCGATGATGAACTTCGCGATCGAGGCCGAACGCGCCGGCATGCGGATGCAGGTGCTGTTCCACCAGGGCGAAAGCCTCGTGACCCGGGCGCGCAACAACTGCGTGGCGCAGTTCCTCGCCAACCCGGAATGGACCCACCTGTTCTGGATCGACGCCGACATCGGCTTCTCGGCGCAGGCGGCGTTCCGGCTGCTGCTCTCGGACCACGACATCGCGGCCGGCGTCTATCCGCTCAAGCGCGAGGACTGGCCGCAAGAAAGGCGTCGCGGCCGGCACCACGCGCGCGCAGTTCGATGCCTCCTTCACGCGCTACACCGTCAACGCGGGCGCCTCGGAAGCCAGCGGCAAGGTCGAGCTCGAGGTGCAGCCCGACGGCTTCATGAAGATGACCGAGGCGCCCACGGGCTTCATGGCGATCAAGCGCGGCGTGTTCGAGCGACTGATGGCGAGCTATCCCGAGCTCAGCTACGTGCCCGACAGCATCGGCGAGGCCGACCTCGGCCTGCACTACCGCTTCTTCGACGTGATGGTCGACCCCGTGACGCGCCGCTATCTCTCGGAGGACTACGGCTTCTGCCGCCTCTGGTCGGGCCTGGGCGAGGCGATCCACATCGATGCCAACTCCAACCTCACGCACCAGGGCGCGAAGCTCTATCGCGGCGACTTCGCGACCTCGCTCATGACCTCGCTGCCGAATGCGGTGGGCGGTCCCGCGGGCGCGGCGATGGAACTCAGGGGCACGCAGTACCTGAGCCCGAACCGCCCGCCGGCGCTCTGAGCGCCCTGCCCCGGCAGCCCCGGCGCGCGCGCCATGAAAAAACCCCGCGGATGCGGGCTTCTTCGTGGGTGCCGGCCGAAGCGGTCCGGCCGTCATCGGGCTCAGGCCGTGACCGAATCCGCCACGCCCTTGTAGTCCTCGATCTTGTCGAAGTTCAGGTACTGGTAGATCTGCGCGCTGGACGCATCGAGCACGCCGGTGCTGGCCATGTACTCTTCCCGGGTCGGGATGCGGCCGAGGCGCGAGCAGATGGCGGCCAGTTCGGCCGAGCCCAGGTACACGTTGGTGTTTCTGCCCAGGCGATTCGGGAAGTTGCGGGTGCTGGTCGACATGACCGTCGGCGCCTTCGCGCACCTGGGCCTGGTTGCCCATGCACAGCGAGCAGCCCGGCATTTCGGTGCGGGCACCGGCATTGCCGAACACGCCGTAGTGGCCTTCCTCGGTCAGCTGCTGCGCGTCCATCTTGGTCGGCGGCGCGATCCACAGCTTGACCGGGATGTCGCGCTTGCCTTCGAGCAGCTTCGACGCGGCGCGGAAGTGGCCGATGTTGGTCATGCACGAGCCGATGAACACTTCGTCGATCTTGGCGCCGGCCACGTCCGACAGCGTCTTCACGTCGTCGGGGTCGTTCGGGCAGGCCACGATGGGTTCGTGGATGTCGGCCAGGTCGATCTCGATGACCGCCGCGTACTCGGCGTCGTCGTCGCCCTTGAGCAGTTGCGGATCCTTGAGCCAGGCTTCCTGCGCGGCGATGCGGCGCTGCAGCGTGCGCGCATCGGCATAGCCCTCGGCAATCATCCACTTCATCAGCGTGATGTTGCTGTTGATGTACTCCTGGATCGGTTCCTTGTTCAGGTGCACCGTGCAGCCGGCGGCCGAGCGTTCGGCCGAGGCGTCGCTCAGCTCGAAGGCTTGTTCCACCTTGAGGTCGGGCAGGCCCTCGATCTCGAGGATGCGGCCCGAGAAGATGTTCTTCTTGCCCTTCTTCTCGACCGTCAGCAGGCCGCTCTTGATGGCGTACAGCGGGATCGCGTTGACCAGGTCGCGCAGCGTGACGCCGGGCTGCATCTTGCCCTTGAAGCGCACCAGCACCGACTCGGGCATGTCCAGCGGCATCACGCCGGTGGCGGCCGCGAAGGCCACGAGGCCGGAGCCCGCGGGGAAGCTGATGCCGATCGGGAAGCGCGTGTGGCTGTCGCCGCCGGTGCCCACGGTGTCGGGCGTCAGCAGGCGGTTGAGCCAGCTGTGGATCACGCCGTCGCCCGGGCGCAGCGAAACGCCGCCGCGGTTGGCCATGAACTCGGGGAGTTCGTGGTGCATCTTGACGTCGACCTTCTTCGGGTACGCCGCCGTGTGGCAGAACGACTGCATCACGAGGTCGGCCGAGAAGCCCAGGCAGGCCAGGTCCTTGAGCTCGTCGCGCGTCATCGGGCCGGTGGTGTCCTGCGAGCCGACCGAGGTCATCTTGGGTTCGCAGTAGGTGCCCGGCGCACGCCCTGGCCTTCGGGCAGGCCGCAGGCGCGGCCGACCATCTTCTGCGCCAGCGAGAAGCCCTTCTTGGTATCGACCGGGCTTTGCGGCAGGCGGAACAGCGTGGAGACCGGCAGGCCCAGCGCTTCGCGCGCCTTGGCCGTGAGGCCGCGGCCGATGATCAGCGGAATGCGGCCGCCGGCGCGCACTTCGTCGAACAGCACGTCGCTCTTGACCTGGAATTCGGCGATGACCTGGCCGTCCTTCAGGGCCTTGCCTTCGTAGGGACGCAGCTCGACCACGTCGCCCATGTTCATCTGCGTCACGTCGAGCTCGATCGGCAGCGCGCCCGAGTCTTCCATCGTGTTGTAGAAGATCGGCGCGATCTTGCCGCCGAGGCAGACGCCGCCGAAGCGCTTGTTGGGCACGAACGGGATGTCTTCGCCGGTGAACCACAGCACCGAGTTGGTGGCGCTCTTGCGCGACGAACCCGTGCCGACCACGTCGCCGGCGTAGGCCACGAGGTGGCCGCGCGCGCGCAAGTCCTCGATGAACTTCACCGGGCCGCGCTTGCCGTCTTCCTCGGGAACGATGCCGGGGCGCGCGTTCTTGTGCATCGCCAGGGCGTGCATCGGGATGTCGGGACGCGTGGTCGCGTCGGGCGCGGGCGACAGGTCGTCGGTGTTGATTTCGCCGGCCACCTTGAAGATGCTGACGGTGATGCTCTGCGGCACTTCGGGACGGCTGGTGAACCACTCGGCATCGGCCCAGCTCTGCAGCACGCCCTTGGCGTTGGCATTGCCCTTGTCGGCCTTTTCCTTGACGTCGTGGAACTGGTCGAACATCAGCAGCGTCTTCTGAGGCCCTCGGCCGCGACGGCGCCGACTTCGGCGTCGTCCAGCAGGTCGATCATGGGGCTGATGTTGTAGCCGCCGAGCATCGTGCCGAGCAGTTCGGTGGCACGGGCGCGCGTGATGAACGCGCTCTTCTCGGTGCCATGCGCCACGGCCGCGACATAGCTGGCCTTGACCTTGGCGGCGTCGTCCACGCCCGCGGGCACGCGGTGGGTCAGCAGGTCGAGCAGGAAGGCACCGTCCTTTTCGTTCGCGCTCTTGAGGAGCTCGATCGCTTCAGAGGTCTGCTTCGCGCTCAGGGGCAGCGGCGGGATACCGAGCGCGGCGCGTTCGGCGACATGGTCAACGTAGGCTTGCAACATCTTCTTTTCTCCGGAAACTTGGGGCTGGAGGGCATGCGGCGCGGTGTTCGACCCGCCGTCCGGCTTTCGCCGGTCGGCAAGCAAGAGCCGCGCCGCCCCTCGTGGGGTCGACTTACTTCTTGTCGCCGTCAGCGCCTTCGAAAAGGCTCTTCGGCGGGTTCTTCTTCATCTCTTCGGCAAAGGCGATCTGGGCCGGGGTCTGGCATTCGTCGGCGATGCGCAGGCCAGCCTTCTGGTTCATCAGCATCGACTTGTTGCCCAGCTGGAGCCACATGGCGCCAGCGCGGGGGGTCTTCGAGGCGGATGGCGCCGGTGCGGCTTTCGACCGGGTGCATGCGATAGCGCAGGCCCTTGGTGGTCACGGTGAAGAAGCCGGGCTTCTTCTCGTCCTCGGTCACGGTCACGTCGGCGCCGAGTTCGCACTGGGCCTTGCCGGTCGACACGCGCTTGGCGACCTCGAGGTCGGACTCGGTGAGCACGACGTTGGTGTCGTCGCTGATCGGCGTGACCTCCTCGACGGCCTTGGCGGCCTTGCGGGTGACCTGGCGCTTGGGCGGGGCCTTCTTGGCTTCGGTGGACTTGGCGGCGGGCTTGGCAGCGGCCGGCTTGGCGGGCGTGCTGCTGCTCTGGGCCAGGGCACCGAACGGCAGAGCCAGGGCCACTGCGGCGATCAGGGCGATTTTCTTCATGTGAGGGTTTCCTTGAGGCTGGTTCGGAGGTTTCAGGAGACCGCGGGCGTCAGCCAGGCCTTGGCCTCTGGCGGCAACGCGCGCCCTGTTGCGTGGGCACGCGTCAGTACCTGCCAGAAATGACGGTAGCTCGCGCGGTCGTGCAATGTGCCATCAATTTGTGTCGGCGCCCAATCCGCGGCCGCCGCCTTGACCAGGATATTTGTGGCAATTTGAATCTGCGCCTCGTCGGGCGCGAAGGCCTCGAGGATCGGCCGGATCTGGTTCGGATGGATGCTCCACATGCGCGTGTAGCCGAATTCGCGGGCCGCCTTGCCAGCCGCGGTGCGCATGGCGTCCATGTCGTTGAACTCGGTCACCACGCAGTGCGAGGGCACCTTGCCGTGCGCATGCGCGGCGGAGGCGATCGCCAGCTTGGCGCGCACCACCAGCGGATGCGTGAACTGGCCCGCGGCGCCCATGCCCTCGGCGGGGATGGCGCCGGCGTGGGCCGAGACGAAGTCCATCAGGCCGAAGCTCAGCGACTGCACGCGCGGATGGGCCGCGATGTCGAAGGCGTTGTGCACGGCAAAAGGCGATTCGATCAGCACATGCAGCGGCAGCGTCTCGGCATCGGCGGCGTCGAGCGCGGCCACGGCCTGCTCGACATCGGCCACCGACTCGACCTTCGGCACCATCAGGTGACTGAGCCGCTGGCCGGCGCGGCCCGCGATGGTGATCACGTCGCCCGCGAAGGCCGGGTGGTCGACCGGGTGCACGCGCACGCCGACGCGCATGCCGGGCCTGGCGGCCAGCGCGAGCTCGGTGACCAGCGCCGCATGCTCGGCCTCGCCGCCCACCGGGGCGCCGTCCTCGCAGTCGAGGGTGACGTCGAACACGCAGGCGCCGAACTCCTCGGCCATCTCGGCCTGGAGCGCGAGGCTCTTCTTCATGCGCGCCTCGACGCCGCTGTAGTGGTCGCACACCGGCAGGCTGACGGCGCCGGCCTGCGCGCCGAGCAGCACGGCGGCGGGATGGGGCGGGGGTGCGTTCGCTCACGGTGCTCACGCCTTCTTCTGCGCCACGATGAACATGCGCGGGAAGGCCAGCAGCCGCTTGCCGTCGGTGCGTGCCGGGTAGGCCTCGTTCACGCGGCGCTCGTATTCGGCCAGGTAGCTGGCCTGCAGGTCGGGCGGCAGCCGATCGACGAAGGGCTTCAGGCCCGTGCCGCGCACCCATTCGACGATGGAGGCGGCATCCGTCATGCGGTGCTGGTAGATCGTGTGCCAGACATCGACGTTGGCCGCGCGCGGCGCCAGCAGGTCGTAGTAGCCGCCCAGCGGCAGCAGCCTGGTACGCAGCCGGTCGGCATCGCCGATGGGTTCGGCCCAGGGCGCTTCGGCCGCGAGCGCGCGCATCAGGCGATGCGTGGGTTCCTGGCGGTTGTCGGGCATCTGGATGGCCAGCACGCCGCCGGGGGCGAGCGCGTCGAACAGGCGCGGGATCAGCGTTTCGTGATCGGGCACCCATTGCAGCGACGCATTCGCATAGATGAGGTCGGGCGCCGCTTCCGCGGAAGGCGCCCAGGTCGCGATGTCGCTCAACTCGAAGCGCGCGCCGGGCAGGCGCTCGCGCGCGCTGACCAGCATGGCTTCGGAGTTGTCGGTGCCGAGGGCCTCGGCCTTCGGGAACCGGTGGACCAGCAGCTCGGTGGAGTTGCCCGGACCGCAGCCGAGGTCGACCACGCGGGCCGCCTCCGCCAGAGGCACCCGCGCCAGGAGTTCCTGCGCGGGGCGGGTGCGCTCGTCCTCGTAGCGACGGTAGAGCGCGGGGTTCCAGTCGAGCATGCCGGTGCCTGGCTTACAGCAGGTGGGCGACGCCGGCCTGCTCGTCCTGCAGTTCCTTCAGCGTCTTGTTGATGCGTTCCTGGCTGAATTCGTCGATGGCCAGGCCTTCGACCAGCTTGTATTCGCCGTTCTCGGTGGTGACCGGGAAGCCGAAGATCACGTCCTTCGGAATGCCGTACTGGCCGTCCGACGGGATGCCCATCGTGACCCACTTGCCGTTCGAGCCCAGGGCCCAGTCGCGCATGTGGTCGATGGCGGCGTTGGCGGCCGAGGCGGCCGACGACAGGCCGCGCGCTTCGATGATCGCGGCGCCGCGCTTGCCGACGGTCGGCAGGAAGGTGTCGGCATTCCAGACCTGGTCGTTGATCAGGTCCTTGACGCTCTTGCCGCCGACGGTGGCGAAGCGATAGTCGGCGTACATCGTGGGCGAGTGGTTGCCCCAGACGGTGAGCTTCTCGATGTCGCCCACTGCCGTGCCGGTCTTGGCGGCGATCTGGCTGGCGGCGCGGTTGTGGTCCAGGCGCAGCATGGCGGTGAAGTTCTTGCGCGGCAGGTCCGGCGCGCTCTTCATCGCAATGTAGGCGTTGGTGTTGGCGGGGTTGCCGACCACCAGCACCTTGACGTCGCGGCTGGCGACGGCGTTGAGCGCCTTGCCCTGGGCCGTGAAGATCTGCGCGTTGGCGGCCAGCAGGTCGGCGCGCTCCATGCCGGGGCCGCGCGGACGGGCACCCACGAGCAGCGCGTAGTCGGCGTCCTTGAAGGCCACCAGCGGATCGCCGCTGGGGATCACGCCGGCCAGCAGCGGGAAGGCGCAGTCTTCGAGCTCCATGATCACGCCCTTGAGCGCCTTCTGGGCCTTCTCGTCGGGGATCTCGAGCAATTGCAGGATGACCGGCTGGTCCTTGCCGAGCATTTCGCCGGACGCGATACGGAACAACAGGGCATAACCGATTTGACCGGCGGCACCGGTGACGGCAACGCGGACGGGCTTTTTGCTCATGGGAAGACTCCAGAAGTGATGTGACGGTGTCGGCGCACGCGCGAAACGCGGCGGCGGAAGTCTCGCGGGGCGGTCGGGAGGTCCGAAAAGGGCCGGTCGGCCGCGGCGCGGGAACGGCGGGCATTTTAAGCCGATTCGATGAGGCCCGTCTTATGTCTTATATAAGATATCCTCCGGGTTCCGCCACGGCGCTTATCCACGCCCTGCCATGAACAGCCCCACCACCACCCTCGACGAGCCCACGACGCCCTCGTTCAGCCCGCTCTACCAGCAGATCAAGACCCTGATCCTGCAGAGCCTGCAGGCGGGCGAGTGGAAGCCGGGCGAGCCGATCCCCAGCGAGATGGACCTGGCCGTGCGCTTCCGCGTCAGCCAGGGCACGGTGCGCAAGGCGATCGACGAGCTCGCGGCCGAGAACCTCGTGGTGCGGCGCCAGGGCAAGGGCACCTTCGTCGCCACGCATGCCGAGCAGCATGTGCAGTACCGCTTCCTGAAGCTGGTACCCGACACCGGCCATCCGAATGCCGAGGGCCCGGCCGAGCGCACCATCGTCGACTGCAAGCGCCTGCGCGCCTCGGCCGACGTGGCACGCGCGCTGGGCCTGCGCACCGGCGACGCCGTGCTGCAGGTGCGGCGCGTGCTCGCCTACGGCGGCGTGCCGACCATCCTCGAGGACCTGTGGCTGCCGGGCACGCCGTTCAAGGGCCTCACGGCCGAGCGGCTGCGCGCCTGGCCCGGTCCGATGTACGCGCTGTTCGAAACCGAGTTCGGCGTGCGCATGGTGCGCGCCGAGGAAAAATCCGCGCGGTGCTGCCCGATGCCGAGCAGGCGCAACTGCTCGACGTCTCGCTGCAGATGCCGCTGCTGAGCGTCGAACGCGTGGCCCACACCTACCACGACATGCCGATGGAGCTGCGCCGCGGCCTCTATCGCACAGACACGCACCACTATCGCAACCAGCTCGGCTGAATGCGCCTCACGATGGACCACGTAACGAATCCGCTTCGAGCCGCCGCGCGACGCGCGCAAGATGCTATGAAGTCAAGAGCATCCGACTGCCGCGGTGCGTCGACGCGAGCGCGACCGATGCGCGATGGTGCATTGCAATAGAATTTTGCGTTGTTTGCATTTCCCGAAGAGAAAACAAAAGCGTTCGCTCTCAGAACAAGTCAATCAACAAGCCACGAAAGCCCCTCCATGACAGAGCTTGCATCCTCCTCCACACCACGGCGTCGCGAATTCCGCAACATCAACGCCTTCACCGATCTCACGACCTACCGTCTGCCTCCCGCGGGCATCGTGTCGATCCTGCACCGCGTCAGCGGCGCGCTGATGTTCCTGCTGCTGCCGTTCATCATCTGGATGTTCGACACCTCGCTCTCGTCCGACTATTCGTTCGCCAAGTTCAAGGCCGCCTTCAACAGCGGCCTTGGTTTCGTTCCGGGCTGGTTTTTCAAGCTCGTCGTGCTCGCGCTGATCTGGGCCTACCTGCACCACTTCATCGCCGGCGTGCGCCACCTCTGGATGGACGTGAGCCACAAGGCCGTGACCAAGGAGTTCGGCAAGAGCTCGGCCATCTTCACGCTGGCCGCGAGCGTCCTGCTGACCATCGTGCTCGGCGCCAAGCTGTTCGGCCTGTACTGAGAAGGAGCCTGAAATGTCTGTGAACTACGGCTCCAAACGCATCGTCGTCGGCGCGCACTACGGTCTGCGCGACTGGCTCAGCCAGCGCGTCACGGGCGCCCTGATGGCGCTCTTCACGATCATCCTGCTGGCGCAGCTGATCTTCACGCGCGGCCCGATCGGCTACGACCTGTGGGCCGGCATCTTCGCCGCCCAGTGGATGAAGGTCCTGACCTTCTGCGTCATCGTGTCGCTGCTCTATCACGTGTGGGTCGGCATGCGCGACATCTGGATGGACTACGTCCAGCCCGTCGCGATCCGTCTCGTGCTCCAGATCTTCACCATCGTCTGGCTGGTCGGTTGTGCGGGTTGGGCCATTCAAGTGCTTTGGAAAATCTGACGACCCCCTCCCACCATGACCTACACAAAAGAACAAATCACCAAGCGCAAGTTCGACGTCGTGATCGTCGGTGCCGGCGGTTCCGGCATGCGCGCCTCGCTGCAACTGGCGCGCGCGGGCCTCAACGTGGCCGTGCTCTCCAAGGTGTTCCCCACCCGTTCGCACACCGTCGCCGCGCAAGGTGGCGTGGGCGCCTCGCTCGGCAACATGAGCGAGGACAACTGGCACTACCACTTCTACGACACGATCAAGGGTTCCGACTGGCTCGGCGACCAGGACGCGATCGAGTTCATGTGCCGCGAAGCACCGAAGGTGGTGTACGAGCTCGAGCACTTCGGCATGCCCTTCGACCGCAACCCCGACGGCACGATCTACCAGCGTCCGTTCGGCGGCCACACGGCCAACTACGGCGAGAAGCCCGTGCAGCGCGCCTGCGCCGCGGCCGACCGTACCGGCCACGCGATGCTGCACACGCTCTACCAGAAGAACGTCGAAGCACGCACCCAGTTCTTCGTCGAATGGATGGCGCTCGACCTGATCCCGCGACGACGAAGGCGACGTGGTCGGCGTGACCGCGCTCGAGATGGAAACCGGCGACCTGCACATCCTGCAGGCCAAGACCGTGCTGCTGGCCACCGGCGGCGCGGGCCGCATCTTCCAGGCCTCGACCAACGCCTTCATCAACACCGGCGACGGTCTCGGCATGGCCGCGCGCTCGGGCATCCCGCTGCAGGACATGGAGTTCTGGCAGTTCCACCCGACCGGCGTGGCCGGCGCGGGCGTGCTGCTGACCGAAGGCTGCCGCGGCGAAGGCGCGATCCTGCTCAACAGCAACGGCGAACGCTTCATGGAGCGCTATGCGCCCACGCTGAAGGACCTGGCGCCGCGCGACTTCGTCTCGCGCTCGATGGACCAGGAGATCAAGGAAGGCCGCGGCTGCGGTCCCAACAAGGACTACGTGCTGCTGAAGCTCGACCACCTCGGTGCCGAGACCATCCACAAGCGCCTGCCTTCGGTGTACGAGATCGGCGTCAACTTCGCCAACGTCGACATCACCAAGGAACCGATCCCCGTGGTGCCGACCATCCACTACCAGATGGGCGGCATCCCGACCAACATCAACGGCCAGGTCGTGATCCAGAAGGGCGAGGACAACAGCGCCGTCGTCAACGGCCTCTACGCCGTGGCGAATGCTCGTGCGTGAGCGTGCACGGCGCCAACCGCCTGGGCACCAACTCGCTGCTCGACCTGCTGGTGTTCGGCCGCGCGGCCGGCAACCACATCGTCGAGTTCAACGACAAGCTGAAGGAACACAAGCCGCTGCCGGCCAATGCCGCCGACCGCACGCTCGAGCGCCTCAACGAACTGCAGAACTCCACCGGCGGCGAATACGCGCAGGACGTGGCCAACCAGATCCGCGTCACCATGCAGCAGCACGCCGCGGTGTTCCGCAAGCAGGCCTCGATGGACGAAGGCGTGGTCAAGATCGCCGAAGTGCGCGAGCGCGTGAAGGCCATCGGCCTGAAGGACAAGTCCAAGGTGTTCAACACCGCGCGCATCGAAGCGCTGGAAGTCGACAACCTGATCGAAGTGGCGCAGGCCACCATGGTCTCGGCCGCGGCCCGCAAGGAATGCCGCGGTGCCCACACCGTCGAGGACTACGAGCGCCCGGCCGACGATCCGGTCGCGCCGCTGGGCCGCGACGATGCCAACTGGATGAAGCACACGCTCTGGTACAGCGCCGACAACCGCCTCTCCTACAAGCCCGTCAAGCTGCAGCCGCTCACGGTCGCCTCGGTTCCGCCGAAGGTTCGCACCTTCTGAGCGCCAGCTAATGATCAGCCACGTAAAAGCATTCACAAGGTCACAACGATGAAGCGCACATTCCAGATCTACCGCTACGACCCGGACAAGGACGCGAAGCCCTACATGCAGACCATCGAGATCGAACTCGACGGCCACGAACGCATGCTGCTCGACGCCCTGATGAAGCTCAAGGCGCAGGATCCGACGCTGTCGTTCCGCCGCTCGTGCCGCGAAGGCGTCTGCGGTTCCGACGCGATGAACATCAACGGCAAGAACGGTCTGGCCTGCCTGACCAACATGAACACGCTCAAGGGCACCGTCGTGCTCAAGCCGCTGCCCGGCCTGCCGGTGATCCGCGACCTGATCGTCGACATGACCCAGTTCTTCAAGCAGTACAACTCGATCAAGCCGTACCTGCAGAACGACACCGTGCCGCCCGAGAAGGAACGCCTGCAGTCGCCGAAGAGCGCGAAGAGCTCAATGGCCTGTACGAGTGCATCCTGTGCGCGAGCTGCTCGACGAGCTGCCCGAGCTTCTGGTGGAACCCCGACAAGTTCGTGGGCCCGGCCGGCCTGCTGCAGGCCTACCGCTTCATCGCCGACAGCCGCGACGAAGCCACCGCCGAGCGCCTCGACAACCTCGAGGACCCGTACCGCCTGTTCCGCTGCCACACGATCATGAACTGCGTCGACGTGTGCCCGAAGAGCCTGAACCCCACCATGGCCATCGGCAAGATCAAGGAACTGATGGTGCGTCGCGCCATCTGACCCGACATGGCTGCTTTGCCCGGCACCCCATCGCCCTCGGCGCCTCCTGCGGGAAGCGCGGCGGCCGAGCCGCTCGGAGAACGGGCGCTCAGCAAGCTCAAGTGGCGCTGCCGGCGCGGCCTGCTCGAAAACGATCTGTTCATCGCCCGCTTCTTCGAGCGGCACGAATCTCGCATCACCGTCGGCCAGGCCGGCGCGATGGAGGTTCTGATGGACCTCTCGGACAACGATTTGCTCGATCTTCTCCTTCGTAGAAAGGAGCCCGAGCCCGCATGGGCCGGGGCCGAGGTGGTCGAGCTTCTGCAGCTGATGCGCGCCGACGGTGCGCAGCGGCCCGCAGCCTCCACGACCTCTTCCTCCTCGCCCTCTCGAACAATCCTCTGAAAGAAACCCGAAATGAAAGCCTCCGATACCAAGGCCACGCTATCGTTCAGCAACGGCGCCGACAAGGTCGAGCTGCCGATCTACAAGGGCACCGTCGGTCCCGACGTGATCGACATCCGCAAGCTGTACGCGCAAACCGGCATGTTCACCTATGACCCGGGGTTTCATGTCCACCGCGGCCTGCCAATCGGCCATCACCTACATCGACGGCGACAAGGGCGAGCTGCTGTATCGCGGCTATCCCATCGAGCAGCTCGCGACCAACTGCGACTTCCTCGAGACCTGCCACCTGCTGCTGTACGGTGAACTGCCGGATACGGCCAAGAAGGCCAACTTCACCAAGCTCGTGACCAACCACACGATGGTCAACGAGCAGATGCAGTTCTTCCTGCGCGGCTTCCGCCGCGACGCGCATCCGATGGCCATCATGACCGGCCTGGTGGGCGCGCTGTCGGCCTTCTATCACGACAGCACGGACATCAACAATCCCGAGCACCGCGAGATCGCCGCGATCCGCTTGATCGCGAAGATGCCCACGCTCGTGGCCATGGCCTACAAGTACACGATCGGCCAGCCGTACATGTACCCGAAGAACGAACTCAGCTATGCGGGCAACTTCCTGCACATGATGTTCGCGACGCCCTGCGAGGAATACAAGGTGAACCCGGTGCTCGAGCGCGCGCTCGACCGCATCTTCATCCTGCACGCCGACCACGAGCAGAACGCCTCGACCTCGACCGTGCGCCTGTGCGGCTCGTCGGGCACCAACCCCTTCGCGGCCATCGCGGCCGGCGTGGCCTGCCTCTGGGGCCCGGCCCACGGCGGCGCCAACGAAGCGGCGCTCAACATGCTCTACGACATCCAGAAGGAAGGTGGCGTGGAGAAGATCGGCGAGTTCATCAAGAAGGTCAAGGACAAGAACTCGAACGTCAAGCTGATGGGCTTCGGCCACCGCGTGTACAAGAACTACGACCCGCGCGCCAAGCTGATGCAGGAGACCTGCAACGAAGTGCTGACCGAGCTGGGCCTGGAAAACGACCCGCTGTTCAAGCTCGCCAAGGAACTGGAAAAGATCGCGCTCGAAGACGAGTACTTCGTGTCGCGCAAGCTCTACCCGAACGTCGACTTCTACTCGGGCATCGTGCAGCGCGCCATCGGCATCCCGGTGCCGCTGTTCACCGCGATCTTCGCGCTGGCCCGCACCGTCGGCTGGATCGCCCAGCTCAACGAAATGATCGGCGACCCCGAGTACAAGATCGGCCGCCCGCGCCAGCTGTTCGAAGGCTCGCCCAAGCGCGACGTGAAGCCGATCTCGGCCCGCTGATCCGCTTCGACTGAATGCCGCCTCCGGGCGGACCGATGCCGCCCTGGCGCAAGCCGGGCGGCATTTCTTTTGGCGCGGGCCGTTACCACTTCACGCGCACACCCACCCCTGCATTGACCGAGCTGCCCACGCGAGCGACGCCACCCGAGGCCCACTGCTTGCCCAGCTCGCCATACAGGCTCGTGCGCTGGCTCAGTGCCAGCGTGAAGCCCGCCGCCAGCTCGGTGCTCGTGCCGCCGATCGGTGCGCCCACCGGCGTGATCGCCGCCGGGTTCACGAAGCGCGCGATGTCGTTGCCCTTCGAGCTGCGGTAGACGTTCAGCCGCGCATACGGCTGCAGCGTGCCCGCGCTCGTCGCGAAGCTGCCCTTGATGCGCACACCAGCGCGTGCGGTCCAGCTGCTGTCGGCGTCCTGCTGCACCAGCGCGCCAGGGATCGCCACATCGTCCAGGCGCAGGCGCTGATGGATCAGCTGCAGCTGCGGCTCCACTGACCAGCCGCCCGTGCCCAGCGCGAAGGCCTTGCCCACCTCGATCGAGGCCAGGAAGCTGTTGCCCTTGCCCGTGACGCCCGCGCTCAGTTGCGGTTGCACCGTGTAGCGATGGCGGCCGGCCTGCAGCACCGTGTCGGCATAGAAGCCGTCGTCGCTCGTGAAGGTGCCGTACAGGCCCAGGTACTGGCTGCGCAGGTCGTTGCGGCCGGTGGCCGTTTTGAGCAAGCCACTGGCTGCGCCGCTGACACGCGTGTCGCCCTCGAGCTGGCCGACATAGATGCCCGCGCGCCAGTTCGCGTTGGCCCACAGGTCGGTACCGGCCTGCAGCCCGCTTACGCGACCCTCGGCATGCGGCGAGACGGTGCCGCCCTGGCGGATGTCCATGTCGGTGGAGATCAGACGGCCCCAGGCTCGGCGGTTGCCACCATCGATGCTCGAGCTCGCACCACCGCTGCCGCGCACGTCGTCGTCGCCGATGCGCTGGCTCAGGCTCGCGAGCATGCCTAGGTTGCTTTGGCGCAGCTGGTTTGGAAGCGCTGCGAAGAGGGAGGCCTCAGCGCGGTAGGTCGGCAGCGAGGCTCCGGGCTCTGCTTCTGTGCGCAGGTACCAGTTCTCGCCTTCACCGCCTGCGTCGCCCGCGTACAGGCGGTACTCGTAGGCACCGGCGTCGACGCGGCCGCCCGAGAGCACGAAGGCGTCCTTGCTGGTTTGCGCGGTGGTGGTGGCGCCGTTCTTCGCGCTGATCAGCTCGATGCCTGCACCACTGGTGCGTGCGCCCAGGCCGCCTAGGTTGGTGACTTGCACGGTGGTCTTGCCGCTGGCGGATGCGGTGGCGCCGTCGAGCACCAAGCGGTCTGCGATGCCCGGGTTGTCGAGCTTGGCGCCGAGGCGCAGCACGCCGTTGTTGCCGACGTAGGGACCAGTCAAGGTGAGCGTGGTGCCCGGGACCGTGCCGAGCAAGGAGACCGTGCCCGCGTTGGTCAGGCCGGCCATCTTCTGGCTGAAGCCACCGAGGTCGAGCGTGGCGCCGCTGGCGACCACAGCGCTCGATGCGGCGCTGAAGGCGTTGGTGGCGCCGGCCTTAAGAGTGCCGCCGGTCACGCGGGTCTCGCCTGCGTACGTTGCAGAGCCTGCGAGTGTGAGCGTGCCTGCGCCGACCTTGACGAGCGAGCCCGTCGTGCCGGTGATGGCGCCCGAGATCGTGTTGTCACCACCAATGGCGCCGGTGGTCAGCGTCTTCGCGCCGAGCACCACATCGCCTGCACCGCCAAGCGAGCCGATGCTCGTCCCAGTGGTCGTCAGATCGATGCGCACCTGGCCACCCGCTGCATTGGTCACCGTGGCGCCTGCAGCGCTCGCGGTGTCTTGCAGACGCAAGGTGCCTGCATTGGCGATCGCGAGCTTGCCCGCATCGGCCTTGCCGCCGAACTGCAGCGTGGCGCCCGATGCAACGCTTGCCGCGCCGCTGCCGAGTGCGCCTGTCACTTCTGTGGCGAGCGTGCCTGCATCCACCAGCGTGCCGCCGCTGTAGCTGTTGGCGCTGCTCAAGGTCAAGGTACCCGTGCCGATCTTGCGCAGCTTGCCCGTGCCGCTCATCGTGCCCGCATAGATACCAGCAGTCTTGCCCTGGTCGAACGCGACTTCGGCGTTGTTGACGATATTGCCCTGCAGGCTCGTCGCACTGCCCTGCAGCACGCCGCCCTTCACCGTCGTGCCGCCCGTGTAGGTGTTCGTGCCACCGAGGATCAACCGGCCGGCATCCTCCTTCGAGATACCGCCCGTGCCGCTGAGCGCAACATTGAGGGTCGCGGTCATGGTCGCACCTGCAGCAGTGCCATCCCCCACGCGGATCACCGAGTTGGCGTTGTCCACCACGATGCCATCGCCCTGCACCACATAGCCATCGGTGGCGAACTGCGCACCCGCGATGCGCACAGCACCACCAGCCGCATCCACCGTCACGGTGCCGGCCTTGCCGCCGAACACCGCGAACTGGTTCTGCGCCCAGTTGCCGTTGAGCTTGCCGTCCATGTCGGCCCAGGCATCCATCGAGGGCTGCGGGTTGCCCACGCGCCAGGTGCCCGAACCGCCGGCGATCTGGCCGTCGTTGTACTTCGTGCTGTCGCCGCCGTCCCAGAAGTTCAGCGACAGGCCGGCCCTGTTCACCAGGTTGACCTGGTTCGCCACCGAGGTCTGCACCTGCAGGTCGGCCACCTTGGCAGAGCCAGGCACCGTGCCGATGTCCAGGCCGTTGTCGGTGAAGCTGCCGCCGTAGCTCATGAGCCTGTAGAGGCCAGGGCCGAAGCTGCCGCCCGCCGACTGCGCGATGTTCAGAGTGCCATCGAGTTGCAGGTTGCCGGTGACGTTGATCAGGTCGTTCAGCGCGCCGCCAGGAACGCCGGCTTGCCCGAGTTCGTAGTTCAGCGTGGAGCCGCCGGCCAGGGTCAGCGCACCCAAGGTCAACGTGCCCGGGCTGTTGCCCGCCGCGAGGATGCCACCCTTGTCGATGGTCACCGCGCCAGCAATGCTGCCGCTGCCCGCAAGGGTCGCGCCGCTCTGGACCTGCACCGCGCCCGTGCCCGTCGCACTGCCGCTCTTGTTGTTCACGCTCAGCGTGCCCGCGCCAACCGTGGTGCCACCGGTGTAGGTGTTGGCGCCCGTGAGCGTCAGCGTGCCAGCGCCCGCCTTGACGAGCGAACCGCCCGCACCACTGATCGTGCCCGACACCGTCGTGCTGGTGTTCAACCCGCCCGTGGTCAGCGCCTTCGCGCCCAGCAGCACGCTGCCCGCGCCTTCGAGCGAGCCGATGCCCACGCCCGCGTTCGTCAGGTTGCCGATGCGCAGCCGCGCGCCCGCGTTGTTCACCACCGTCGCCTGGTCCGCGCTCACGCGGTCGAACAGGTCGATCAGGCCGCCACTGTCGTTGACGAAGCGCGCCTGTCCGGCGCTCGCATCGTCGAGCAGGTTGATCTGTCCGCCATCGAAGTTGGTGATCTGCGCCTTGCCTGCGTTCGCGTTGAACCACAGGGTGGTGATGCCGCCGCGGTTCTCGATCACCGCATTGCCCGCGCTCGAGCTGTCGCGGAACTCGACCGCGGCGTCCTTGTTCGCCGTGATGATCGCATTGCCGGCCGAGCTGCTGTCGCTGAACGCCAGGAAGCCGCCGTTGTCGGTCGGCGCACTGCCGCGCTGTGCCAAGGTGATCGCGAGCTGGCCCGCGTCGGCCTTGTCGGTGAAGGCCAGCGAGGCATTGCCCGCGACCGACACCGGCCCCGTGCCCAGCGCGCCCGTGACCAGCGCCTGCAGCGAACCGCCGCGACTACGGTGCCGCCCGCGTAGCCGTTGGCCGCGCCCAACTGCAAGGTGCCCGGCGCCGCTCTTGCGCAGGCCGCCCGGGCCGATCACGGCACCGTTCAGGTCCACCGTGCGGCCCCGATCGACGTCGAACACGCCGCCGGCCTTGCCGAGCGTGACGCTGCGGGTGCCCGCCGTGTCGCCGGTCACGCGCAGCGTTCCGCCGTCGAGCGTGAGCGCGCCATCGGCGCTGCCGAGGGCGGCGTCGTCGGCGATCGAGAGCGCGCCGCCCAGCACCCGCCAGGGCGTGCGCTCGCCCGTGCCGCCGACCAGTGTCCAGGTGCCGGCACCGGTCTTCTCGTAGCCGGCGAAGCCGCGGTAGCTCGCGGCGGCCAGCGAGGTCGTGGCGTCGGTCGCGTCGCCGGCCAGGCGCAGCAGGTTGCCGCTGCCGTTCGCCACCAGTGTGCCGGCGATCGCGGAGCCGGCGCGCAGTTCGAGCGTGTTGTCGTTGCCGCTGATGCGCACCGCATCGCCGCGCGTGACGCGGTCGCCCGCGAGACCGCCGAGCAGGCTGCCGCTGTTGACGACGGCATTGCCGTCGCCCCGGATGCGCAGCCCCGCGCCGCCGATCCCGTTCTGCCCATTCGAGGCACCGCCCGCGCCGCCCGCCAGGGTGCCGGTATTGCTCAGGGTGTTGCCGTTCGATCGAGCGCCAGGCCGGCACCGCCCTCGCCGCCCGCGGCCGCGATGCCGAAGCCGCCCCAAAGGGCGGCGCCGCCAGCGCCACCGGTGGCGATGCCGCCATTGCGAACCGTCGCGCCGCCGCCCTGCAGCACGATGGCATCGCCGCCACCACCTCCGCCGCCGGCCCACTGCCCGTTGGCGCCCGCACCGCCGTTGCCGCCGCCGATGCGGCCGCCCAGGTTGTCCAGCACGAGCCCCGCGGCCGTGGCTTGCAGTCCCGCGCCGCCGCCGCCACCACCGCCGCTGAGGCGGGCCGGCGCGCCATCGCCGCCATTGCCGCCGAGCAGGGTGGTCGCGCCAGTCACCGTGAGGGCACCGGCGCTCGTGTAGTAGACCGCCGCGCCGCCGCCACCACCGCCGCCACCGCCATAGAAGGGATCGGGATCGGACAGCCCGTTGCCGCCATGGCCCCCGCTCGTCGCACCGGCCGTCACCGCGGTGGCGCCGACCGACCCGCCGGCGCCACCGGCGCCCGCCGCGCCGTTGCCGCCGGCACCGCCATGTCCGGTCGCCGACGCCTGGCCGTTGCTGGTCGGATATTCGCCGACGTTGCCGCCTCCGGCGCCGCCGCCATTGCCAGGACCGCCACGCCCGCCGGTACCGCCGCTGACGGCGGGCGCGTCGCCGCCGGCCGGCTGCCCCCACGCCGCGCCGGGATCGGCCAGCAGGCCCACGAACGTCAGCAGACCGGCCGCAACCCGTGTCGCCGAAGGGCGCCGACCGCGTCGCCGCGACAGTTCGGAAACGGCGACCCACGCGCCGAGCGCAGCGTTCCAGACGCTGCAATGGATGTTGTTCATGCCCTCGCTCCCTGTGCTTCTGGTGCGTGCGGATCCGGACGATCCGCACGCCGGGAAGTGTGGGAACGAGTGCGCGCGCGGATTTGATCGCGCTTGCGGTCGTCGGGGAAAAACGACGGAAATCCGTGGCTGCGACTCAGATCAGCATCACCATGATCGAGAACGACTGGACCTGTCCCATGCGCCGCCACGGCGGCGCGTGGTAGCGCTCCATCGCTGGCGCCTCGGCGAAATGCTCGCCGTGGCGCGCGGTCCAGACATTCGCGATCGCGCGATAGGCCGCGAACACCTTGCGGTACGGTGCTTCGAGCAGCAGCGTGGCACAGCGGCTGATCTGCATCGGCGGCAGGCGCGCGAATGGCGCGGGCAACTTCTCGGGCAAGCCCGGATCGGCGAAGCAGCAGTCGTAGCGGATCAGCCCCTGCGGCGTGATCAAGGGGTTGTCACGGATCAGCGCGTAGCACTCGAGCGTATCGGGGTCGAGCCCCAGCCGCAGCCGCACCTCGTCGGCGAAGCGCGCCCAGTAGCACTCCGCCTGGTCATAGCCGCCGTGGAAGCGCAGACCGACCAGCGGCCGGATCTCCCAGCGCTCGAGCCGCACGCGGTCGGCCATCGCCAGTTGCTCGGGCACCGGCGGCCGCACCGCCGCACGCGCGGCGGGCCGGTAGACGGTCGGCGCGACGCCGAACTGGCGCTGGAACGCGCGCGAGAACGCCGCGAGGCTGCCGTAGCCCGCCACGGTGCCGATCTCGAGCATCGAGAGTTCGCTGGCCGCGAGCCGGATCGCCGCGGCGTCGAGGCGCTGGCGCCGGATGAAGCCGCTCATGGCCTCCCCCATGACCTCGGCGAACAGGCGGTGGAAATGGAAAGGACTCAAACCATTGGCGCGCGCGAGTTCGGCCAGTTGGTGGTCGTGCGGAAGGTCCTGCTCGATGCGGCGCACGGCCTTGATCACGCGCGGCTCGGCCAGCAGCGTGGGCGGAAGATGGCGCCGCACATGCTGCACGCGCGGACCTGCCGGCGGCAGCTCGTAGCGCAGGCGGGCCTCCTCCGATGTCGGATCGGCCGGAAGCATCCTGCGATCGGCATGAGGCGGCGGCTTGTCGTCGGCAGCGGAGTGGGTCATGCCCAGGCGTCCTTGCAACACTTACCAACAATTGATGGTATGCCAGACCCCGCATTTGCGAACGGCACCCGTCGCCTCCGGGCAATGAAGCCATCTCTCATCACGATGACCATGGCGAAAAAATAAGGAGAAAATAGCCGACTCATCGCCAGATGCGATGCCCAAGCCCCCCCATGAGCACGTCCGAACGCAACTTCGCCCGCCGCATCGACCTCACGTCGCTGCAGCTGTTCGTGGCCGTGTGCGAACTGGGCAGCATCGGCCGCGCCGCGGAGCGCGAATTCATCGCCGCCTCGGCCATCAGCAAGCGGCTGTCGGACCTCGAGGCCACGCTCGGCACCACCCTGCTCTACCGCCATGCGCGCGGCGTCGACCTGACGCCGGCCGGCGAGAGCCTGCTGCACCACGCCCGCTCGGTGCTCTACAGCCTCGAGAAGATGCAGGGCGAGCTCAGCGAGTACGCCGACGGCGTGCGCGGCCACGTGCGGGTGCACGCCAACATCTCGGCCATCGTGCAGTTCCTGCCGGAAGACCTGGGCGTGTTCACGCGCGCCCACGAGGCGATCAAGATCGACCTCGAGGAGCACCTGAGCACCGAGGTGATCCGCGCGGTGCAGGAAGGCGCGGCCGACCTCGGCGTGTGCCACGTGGCCGGCGGCGCGGGCGAGTTGCAGAGCCTGCCCTACCGGCACGACCGCCTCGCGCTGATCGTGCCCGCGGGCCACGCGCTGGCCGACCAGGGTGCGATCGAGTTCATCGCCGCGCTCGACTACGACCACGTGGGCCTGCACACCAACAGCTCGATCTACGTGGCGATGCACGAGGCCGCGCTGCTCGCCGGCCGCAGCGTCAAGCTGCGCATCCACGTCACCGGCCTCGATGCGATGTGCCGGATGATCCAGAACGGCCTGGGCATCGGCGTGATGCCGCAGCGCGCCTTCGAGCTGATGCAGGACGGCATCGGCCGCGGGCTGGTCAGCGTGGCGCTGTCCGACGCCTGGGCCGCGCGCGAGATCCGGCTGGTGGCGCGCGATTTCTCCACGCTGCCGGTGGCGGCCCGCACGCTGGTGAATCACCTGCATGCAGCCGCCGCCGAGGCCGAAGCCGACCGGCTCGCGGCCTGAAACCCAAGACAATCCATTTCCCCACGAAAGAGAAGAGACCGACATGGCACGCACGCTCTACGACAAGATCTGGGACGAACACGTCGTCCACACCGAGGAAGACGGCACCGCGATCCTCTACATCGACCGCCACCTGGTGCACGAAGTCACCAGCCCGCAGGCCTTCGAAGGGCTGCGCGAAGCCGGCCGCAAGCTGTGGCGCATCAGCTCGGTGGTGGCCACGGCCGACCACAACACGCCGACCACCGGCTGGGAGCGCGGCTACGAAGGCATCGCCGACCCGACCAGCAAGGAGCAGGTCACCACGCTCGACCACAACATCGCCGAGTTCGGCGCCGCCGCGTTCTTCCCGTTCCTGAGCAAGCGCCAGGGCATCGTGCACGTGATCGGCCCCGAGACCGGCGCCACGCTGCCGGGCATGACGGTGGTCTGCGGCGACTCGCACACCTCCACGCACGGCGCCTTCGGCGCGCTCGGCGCACGGCATCGGCACCAGCGAGGTCGAGCACGTGATGGCCACGCAGACGCTGCTGGGCAAGAAGGCGAAGAACATGCTCGTGAAGGTCGAGGGCAAGCTGCCCCTGGGCTGCACGGCCAAGGACATCGTGCTGGCCATCATCGGCAAGATCGGCACCGCCGGCGGCACCGGCTACACGATCGAGTTCGCCGGCTCGGCCATTCGCGACCTCAGCATGGAAGGCCGCATGACGGTGTGCAACATGGCGATCGAGGCCGGCGCGCGCGCGGGCCTGGTGGCGGTCGACGAGAAGACCGTCGCCTACATCAAGGGCCGCCCGCTGGCGCCCACCGGCGTCGAATGGGACCAGGCCGCGGCCTACTGGCGCACGCTGCAGTCCGACCCCGGCGCGAAGTTCGACACCGTGGTCGAGCTCGACGCGACCCAGGTCAAGCCGCAGGTCACCTGGGGCACCTCGCCGAGATGGTGGTGGCGATCGACGGCCGCGTGCCCGATCCCGACAAGGAAAAGGACAGCAGCAAGCGCGGCGCCATCGAGCGCGCACTGGTCTACATGGGCCTGGAGCCGAACAAGCAGATGAACGACATCTTCATCGACAAGGTGTTCATCGGCTCGTGCACCAACAGTCGCATCGAGGACATGCGCGAGGCCGCGGCCGTGGTGAAGAAGCTGGGCCAGAAGGTCGCGAAGAACGTGAAGCTGGCACTCGTGGTGCCCGGCTCGGGCGTGGTGAAGGAACAGGCCGAGCGCGAAGGACTCGACCAGATCTTCAAGGCCGCGGGCTTCGAATGGCGCGAGCCCGGCTGCTCGATGTGTTCTGGCGATGAACGCCGACCGCCTCGAGCCCGGCGAGCGCTGCGCCTCGACCAGCAACCGCAACTTCGAAGGCCGCCAGGGCGCGGGCGGCCGCACCCACCTCGTGAGCCCGGCCATGGCCGCCGCGGCCGCCGTGCACGGCCATTTCGTCGACGTGCGCACCTTCGCCTGACCAGGAGACACCCCATGCAGAAATTCACCGTGCACAAGGGCCTCGTTGCCCCGATGGACCGCGAGAACGTCGACACCGACGCGATCATTCCGAAGCAGTTCCTCAAGTCGATCAAGCGCACCGGCTTCGGCGTGAACCTGTTCGACGAATGGCGCTACCTCGATCCGGGCGAGCCCGGCCAGGACCCGGCCAGCCGCAAGCCGAACCCCGACTTCGTGCTGAACCAGCCGCGCTACGCGGGCGCCTCGGTGCTGCTGGCGCGCAAGAACTTCGGCTGCGGCTCGTCGCGCGAACACGCGCCGTGGGCGCTCGACCAGTACGGCTTCCGCGCCATCATCGCGCCGAGCTATGCCGACATCTTCTTCAACAACAGCTTCAAGAACGGCCTGCTGCCGATCGTGCTGTCCGAGACGCAGGTGGCCCAGCTGTTCGACGAGACCTTCGCCTTCCCGGGCTATTCGCTGACCATCGACCTCGAGCGCCAGGTGGTGGTGAAGCCCGACGGCCAGGAGTTCGCCTTCGACGTGCAGGCCTTCCGCAAGTACTGCCTGATCAACGGCCTGGACGACATCGGCCTCACGCTGCGCCACAAGGACAAGATCAAGGCCTTCGAGGCCGAGCGGCTGGCGCAGAAGCCCTGGCTCGCGCACACGATGCTCGCCAACGCCTGAGCGTTCCCGTTTCACTTCCTTCGACAACCACCCAATGAAAATCGCAGTTCTCCCTGGTGACGGCATCGGCACCGAAATCGTGGCGGAAGCCGTCAAGGTGCTCCAGGTGCTCGACCTGAAGTTCGAGCTGGAGACCGCCCTGGTCGGCGGCGCCGCCTACGAGGCCCATGGCCACCCGCTGCCCGATTCGACGCTCAAGCTCGCCAAGGAGGCCGACGCGGTGCTGTTCGGCGCGGTGGGCGACTGGAAGTACGACAAGCTCGACCGGCCGCTGCGCCCCGAGCAGGCCATCCTGGGCCTGCGCAAGAACCTCGGCCTGTTCGCCAACTTCCGCCCGGCCATCTGCTACGAGCAGCTGGTGGACGCCTCGAGCCTCAAGCCCGAGCTGATCGCGGGCCTGGACATCCTCATCATCCGCGAGCTGACCGGCGACATCTACTTCGGCCAGCCGCGCGGCCGCCGCACCGCGGCCGACGGCCATTTCCCGGGCGCCGAGGAAGCCTTCGACACGATGCGCTACTCGCGCCCCGAGATCGAGCGCATCGCGCGCGTGGCCTTCGAGGCCGCCCGCAAGCGCAGCAAGCGCGTGACCAGCGTCGACAAGGCCAACGTGCTCGAGACCTTCCAGTTCTGGAAGGACGTGGTGACCGAGGTCGGCAAGGACTATCCGGACGTCGAGCTCGACCACATGTACGTCGACAACGCCGCCATGCAGCTCGTGAAGGCGCCCAAGAAGTTCGACGTGGTGGTCACCGGCAACATGTTCGGCGACATCCTCTCGGACGAGGCCGCGATGCTCACCGGCTCGATCGGCATGCTGCCCTCGGCCTCGCTCAATGCCAGCAACCAGGGCCTGTACGAGCCCAGCCACGGCAGCGCGCCCGACATTGCGGGCAAAGGGGTTGCCAATCCCCTCGCTACAATACTGTCCGCTGCCATGATGCTCCGTTTCTCCCTCAACCAAGCCGAAGCTGCCGACCGGATCGAGTCGGCGGTCAGCATGTGCTGGCCTCCGGCCTGCGCACGGGGGACATCTGGTCGGAGGGCACCCGCAAGGTCGGCACCATCGAGATGGGCGACGCCGTGGTGGCGGCACTCTCGGCCTCGATCACCAAAAAGACGATTACCGGCTAACCGCAGCCCGCTTCGTCACGCCCACCCGGCTCCTGACGAGTCGGGCGCAAAGAGAAACCAGCGACTTTCTTTTTTCTTAAAGGGCACACTCAAATGGCGAACGCATCTCAACCTCTGGTCGGCCTCGTGGGCTGGCGCGGCATGGTCGGCTCGGTCCTGATGGACCGCATGCAGGCCGAAAACGACTTCGGCCTCATCGAGCCGGTCTTCTTCTCGACCTCCAACGCCGGCGGCAAGGCCCCGGCGATGGCCAAGAACGAAACCGCCCTCAAGGACGCGCACGACATCGAGGCCCTGAAGAAGTGCGACATCGTCATCACCTGCCAGGGTGGCGACTACACGACCGAGGTGTTCCCCAAGCTGCGCGCCGCCGGCTGGAACGGCCACTGGATCGACGCCGCTTCCACGCTGCGCATGAAGGACGACGCGGTCATCGTGCTCGACCCGGTCAACCTGCCCGTGATCCAGAACGCGCTCACCAACGGCGGCAAGAACTGGATCGGCGGCAACTGCACCGTGAGCTGCATGCTGATGGGCGTGGGCGCGCTCTACAAGGCCGGCCTGGTCGAGTGGATGACCAGCATGACCTACCAGGCCGCCTCGGGCGGCGGCGCGCAGCACATGCGCGAGCTGCTGACGCAGTTCGGCACGCTCAACGCCGAGGTCCGCTCGCTGCTCGACGACCCCAAGTCCGCCATCCTCGAGATCGACCGCAAGGTGCTGCACAAGCAGCAGAACCTGAGCGCAGCCGAGACCGCCAACTTCGGCGCGCCGCTGGGCGGCTCGCTGATCCCCTGGATCGACAAGGACCTGGGCGACGGCATGTCGAAGGAAGAGTGGAAGGGCGGCGCCGAGACCAACAAGATCCTCGGCCAGGGCGCGGGCTTCGGCACCGCGGCCGTGCCGGTCGACGGCTTCTGCGTACGCATCGGCGCCATGCGCTGCCACAGCCAGGCGCTGACCTTCAAGCTCAAGAAGGACGTGCCCGTGGCCGACATCGAAGCCATGATCGCCGCCGACAACGCCTGGGTGAAGGTGGTGCCGAACACCCGCGAAGCCACCCTGCAGGACCTGACGCCCGTGGCCGTGACCGGCACCATGGGCATCCCGGTCGGCCGCATCCGCAAGCTGGCGATGGGCCCGGAGTACGTCGGCGCCTTCACCATCGGCGACCAGCTCCTCTGGGCGCCGCCGAACCGCTGCGCCGCATGCTGCGCATCCTGCTGGAAGCCTGATGGGGGGAGTTCGCGCCCGTTGCCTACCCCCTTGTTGCCGAAAGGCGACAGAAGATGTGATCGTAAGTATGCGCGCACTGGGTAGAACGGGCGCATTGCCTTGTCAGTAGGGGGTGATGATGCTAACGTCCTCTTACAATTTCTGGGCCTGAGCCGCCCCCTATCAGCATGACAAGACATCTGTTGCCCGCGGCCCGCCCATCGGCCGCTCGCCCCTCCCTTCCCCTGAACGGCGTCCGTCTGTCCGTCCTGAGTGCGGCGGTGGCCGTGGCGATGGGTCTGGCCAGCACCGATGCCAGCGCGCTGGCGCTGGGTCCGCTCAAGGTGCAGTCGGCGCTGGGCGAGCCACTGCGGGCAGAGATCGACGTCACCGAGATCACGGCGGCCGAGGCCGAAAGCCTCAAGATCAACGTGGCGACCGCCGAAGCCTTCAAGACGGCCGGCGTGCCCTACAACCCGGCACTGAGCGACGTGCGTGCCACGCTGCAGCGCCGCGCCGGCGGCCAGTACGTGGTGCGCCTCAACGGCAATCGTCCGCTCAACGATCCCTTCATCGACCTGCTGCTCGAGGCCAACGGCAGCACCGGCCGCATCGTGCGCGACTACACCGTGCTGCTCGATCCGCCGGCCGCGCGTCCCGCGGCCGATGCCGGCACGCCGATCGCCCCCGTGTCGCCGCGCGTCGCGGCGCCCGTCGAACGCTCCGCCCCGGTCGTCGCGCGCACGCGCCGCGCACCGGCCACCGCGCCTGCCCCCGTCACCGCTGCTCCGGCGCCGTCCGCGGCCACCTCCGCGGCACCTGCGTCGCCCACCGCCCCCGCCGCGTCCTCGCCCCGCCCCGCGGGCAGCGGCGAACAGATCACGGTGCAGCGCGGCGACACCGCCGGCAAGATCGCGGCGGCCAACAAGCCGGCCGACATCTCGCTCGACCAGATGCTGGTCGCGCTGCTGATGGCCAACCCCGATGCCTTCATCGGCGGCAACGTCAACCGCATCCGGGCCGGCGCCGTGCTCGACCTGCCGAGCGCCGCCGAAGCCGGCGCCGTGCCGGCCGCGGAAGCCCGCCGCACGGTCACGGCCCAGAGCCGCGACTTCGGCGCCTACCGCCAGCGGCTGGCCGAGAACGCCCCGACCTCGAACGTGGCCGCCGCCAGCCGCCGCGCCGGCGGCCGGGTACAGGCCAATGTCGAGGACCGCAACGCCACGGCCACCGCGCCCGACAAGCTCACCATCTCGCAAGGCGGCGCCTCCGCGCGCGCCGCCGAGGAAAAGGTCGCGCAGACCCGCCAGGCGCAGGATCGCAGCAACCGCGTCGCCGAACTGTCGAAGAACATCGAGGAGCTCAACAAGCTCAAGGCCGCAGGCGGCGCGACCGCCGCGGCGCCGTCGGCAGCGCCCACGGCCGCACCGGCTGCCACTCCCGCTGCCCCCGCCGCGACGCCTGGCATTCCGGTGCCGGTCGCCGGCCCGGCCGCCACCGTGGCGCCCGCGGCTCCGAGCCCCGCACCCGCCGCAGCACCCGCGCCGGCACCCGCCGCGGCAGCCACGCCGCCGGTCACGCCGGCACCGGCCGCAACGGCGCCCGCCGCCGAAGCCGCGCCAGCCACTGCGCCAGCCCCAGCCGCCGCGGCCGCCACCCCCGCCGAAGGCGCTGCAGCCACCGGTGCTCCCACCCCGAGCCCCGCCGCCAGCGCCGCGGCGACCGCGCCCAAGCCCGCCCCCAGGAAGGTCGTGGCACCGCCACCTCCGCCGCCCGAGCGCAGCTTCCTCGACGAACTGCTCGACAACCCGCTGATGCTGGGCGGCATCGCGCTGATCGCGCTGCTGATCGGCTTCCTGCTCTACCGCGTGCTGGGCCGCCGGCGCGAGGAAATGAGCGAGAGCGTGTTCCTCGAGAGCCGCATTCCCAAGGACTCCTTCTTCGGCGCCAGCGGTGGCGAATCGGTCGACACCAAGAACCGCGGCGACTCCACCGTCTCGTCGCTGTCGTACTCGCCGAGTCAGCTCGACGCCGGCGACGTCGACCCGGTGGCCGAGGCCGACGTCTACCTGGCCTATGGCCGCGACCTGCAGGCCGAGGAAATCCTGCGCGAAGCGCTGCGCGTGAACCCCCGACCGCACCGCGATCCACCTGAAGCTGCTCGAGATCCACGCCAAGCGCCGCGACCTGCGCGCCTACGAGGGCCTGGCCACCGAGGTGCACAAGCTGACCGGTGGCAACGGCGCCGACTGGACCCGCGTGGTCGACATGGGCAAGGAACTCGATCCGGGCAACCCGCTGTACGAATCCGGCACGCCGCGCAGCGCCACGCCCGCCGAGAGCGCCGCCCTGGCCACCGCGCTGGCGGCCGCATCGGCACGCCCGCCGGCCGCCGCCAAGCCCGCGCCCGCCCCGGCCCCGGTGTCGGCCGCTCCGGCTTTCGTGCCCTCGGTGGCACCGCTGGATTTCGACCTGGACCTGAGCCAGCCGCCCGCGCCGCCGCCGCTCGCACCGGTCGGCGCCAGCCTGCCGAAGTCGGCCTACGCGCCCGCCCCGGCCGCGCAACCGACGACACCGCCGTCGGCCAGCCTCGGCGCGCAACCGACGGTCGATCTCGAGAACGATTTCGACACCGCCCCCGGCGCGCTGCAGCTCGACACCCTGCCCGGCTCGCTCAACGACGCCGACAACGCCCGCCCGGCCGTGCTGCGCGGCGGTGCCGGCCTGCCCGCCGACTCGGGCTTCATCGAGTTCGACATGAGCGCCCTGGCCGGCCTGCCGGCCCGCGCGGGCAACGGCGCCGACCATGCCGCGCCGTCGGCCTCGGCCGATGAAGACGACGAGAGCCCGCATGCCGTCAAGCTGTCGCTGGCGCGCGAGCTGCAGGCCATCGGCGACGTCGAAGGCGCGCGCTCGCTGGTCGAGGAAGTCGAAGCCGAAAGCGCCGGCGAACTCAAGTCGCAGGCGCGGCAACTGCTCGCCGAGCTGCGCTGAGCGCGCGGCGCCGGCCTCCTGCATCTGGTTTCGTGAGGCTGGCGCTCGGCATCCGCTACAACGGCCAGGCCTACGAGGGCTGGCAGAGCCAGTCCTCGGGCCGCACGGTGCAGGACAAGCTCGAGAAGGCCCTGTCCCAGTTCGCCGCGCAGCGCATCTCCACGCTCTGCGCCGGCCGCACCGACACCGGCGTGCATGCGCTGATGCAGGTGATCCACTTCGACACCGAGGTGCAGCGCGAACCCTTCTCCTGGATGCGCGGCACCAACCGCTACCTGCCCGACGACATCGCGGTGCAGTGGGCGCACCCGGTGCCGGCCGAATTCCACTGCCGCGCCAGCGCCCTCGCGCGGCGCTACGTCTACGTGCTCTCGCAATCGCCGGTGCGTCCCAGCCTCGATGCGGGCCGGGTCGGCTGGTCGATGAACCTGCTCGATGGCGACGCGATGCGCGCCGCGGCCGCGCTGCTGATCGGCGAACACGATTTCAGCTCGTTCCGCGCCTCGGCCTGCCAGGCGCGCTCGCCGGTCAAGAACCTGCGGCGCATCGAGATCACGCGCCACGGCGAGGGCGAGCGCTGCCGCTGGCACTTCGAGTTCGAGGCCGATGCCTTCCTGCACCACATGATCCGCAACCTCATGGGCTGCCTGGTGCGCGTGGGCCGGGGCGCCGAGTCGCCCGCGTGGATCAGCGAGGTGCTCGCGGCACGCAGCCGCGACGCGGCGGCACCGACCTTCTCGCCCGACGGGCTGTACTTCCTCGGCCCGTTGTACGACGCCAAGTGGGGTCTGCCGGCCGAGGCCACCTTCCAGGCCGACCGCGCGGCCTATGATGGCCCGCCATGAGCCCTCTCCCGCCGCGCACCCGCATCAAGATCTGCGGCCTCACGCGCGAAGCCGACCTCGATGCCGCCGTGGAAGCCGGTGCCGATGCCGTCGGCTTCGTGCTCTACCCGAAGAGCCCGCGCGCCATCGCGCCCGAACGCGCGGCCGTGCTGGCCGCGCGCCTGCCGCCCTTCGTCACGCCGGTGCTGCTGTTCGTCGATGCGCAACCCGCCGAGGCCATCGCCGCGCTGGCCCGGGTGCCGGGCGCCATCGCCCAGTTCCATGGCGATGAAACGCCCGCCGACTGCCTCGCGGCGAGCGGAAACGGCCGCTTCCGCTTCATGCGCGCGGCCCGCATTCCCCTCGGCGAGGCCGGCGCCCGCTTCGACCTCGTAAAATACGCATCCGATTTCTCAAACGCCCAGGCCATCCTGCTCGACGCCCATGTCGACGGTTATGGCGGTGGCGGCAAGGCATTCGATTGGTCACTTCTTCCACCCGCCGTCGACGCTCACCTCGTCTTGAGTGGTGGACTCACACCTGCAAACGTGGGCGATGGCATTCGCACGCTGCGGACACGCTGCAAGACGCTGTCCGTTGATGTGAGCTCGGGCGTCGAGATCGACGGTCCCGGGAACAAGGGCCTGAAGGACGCCGGCAAGATCCGGCAATTCGTCGCCGCCGTGAGAGCGGCCGACGCCTCGTCCTTCTCCAGTTAGCCGCCGCACCCGGTTGTCGACCGGGCCGCGGCCCAACGATCGAGAACCATGCAAAGCACCTACCAGCAACCCGACGCCACCGGCCATTTCGGCAACTACGGCGGCACCTTTCGCGAGCGAGACGCTCACCCACGCGATCAACGAGCTGCGCGACGCGTACGCGAAGTACAAGGAAGACCCGGCCTTCCTGGCCGAATTCCACTACGAGCTCAAGCACTTCGTCGGCCGGCCCTCGCCGATCTACCACGCCGCGCGCACCAGCCGCGAGATGGGGCGGCGCGCAGATCTACCTCAAGCGCGAGGACCTCAACCACACCGGCGCCCACAAGATCAACAACGTGATCGGCCAGGCGATGCTCGCGCGCCGCATGGGCAAGCCGCGCGTGATCGCCGAGACCGGCGCCGGCCAGCACGGCGTGGCCACGGCCACCATCTGCGCGCGCTACGGCCTCGAATGCGTGGTCTACATGGGCAGCCAGGACGTGAAGCGCCAGAGCCCCAACGTCTACCGCATGAACCTGCTGGGCGCCACGGTGGTGCCGGTGGAATCGGGCAGCAAGACGCTGAAGGACGCGCTCAACGAGGCGATGCGCGACTGGGTCACGAACGTGGAGAACACCTTCTACATCATCGGCACCGTGGCCGGCCCGCACCCCTACCCGATGATGGTGCGCGACTTCCAGAGCGTGATCGGCACCGAGTGCATCGAGCAGATGCCCGCGATGCTGGCGGCCGACGGCATCACGGGCGAGGCCGAGGGCAGGCAGCCCGATGCGGTGGTCGCCTGCGTGGGCGGCGGCAGCAATGCGATCGGCATCTTCCATCCCTACATCCCGTTCGCGGGCACGCGGCTGATCGGCGTCGAGGCCGCGGGCGAAGGCCTGGACAGCGGCAAGCACGCCGCCTCGATCCTGCGCGGCAGCCCGGGCGTGCTGCACGGCAACCGCACCTACCTGCTGCAGAACGAGGACGGCCAGATCACCGAGACGCACAGCGTCAGCGCCGGCCTCGACTACCCCGGCGTGGGCCCCGAGCATGCGCACCTGGCCGACATCGGCCGCGCCGAGTACGTGGGCGTCACCGACACCGAAGCCCTCGAGGCCTTCCACTACCTGTGCCGCACGGAGGGCATCATTCCCGCGCTCGAATCCAGCCACGCCGTGGCCCATGCACTGAAGCTCGCGAAGACCATGCGCCCCGACCAGTCGATCCTGGTCAACCTCTCGGGCCGCGGCGACAAGGACATCGGCACCGTCGCCGACCTCGCGGGTGTCGACTTCTACGACCGGCCGTCGATGCGCGGCCTGAGCGTGAAGGGAGGCAAGTGATCAGCCGCATCGCAGCCACCTTCGAAGCGCTGAAGAAGGACGGGCGCCGCGCGCTCATCCCCTACGTCACCGCCGGCTTCCCCTATGCCGACATCACGCCCGAGCTCATGCACGGCATGGTCGCGGCCGGTGCCGACGTGATCGAGCTCGGCGTGCCCTTCTCCGACCCGATGGCCGACGGCCCGGTGATCCAGCAGGCCGGCGAAGCCGCGCTCGCGCTGGGCATCGGCATGAAGCAGGTGCTGGCGATGGTCGCGGCCTTCCGCGCGAAGGACACGAGCACGCCGGTGGTGCTGATGGGCTATGCCAACCCGGTCGAGCGCTACGACCTCGTGCACGGCAAGCACGCCTTCATCCGCGATGCGGCCGCGGCCGGCGTCGACGGCCTGCTGGTGGTCGACTATCCGCCCGAGGAGTGCGAGCAGTTCGCCGCCGATCTGCGCGAAGCGGGCATCGACCTGATCTTCCTGCTGGCGCCGACCAGCACGGACGAGCGCATGGCGCAGGTCGCGCGCATCGCGAGCGGCTACGTGTACTACGTGTCGCTCAAGGGCGTGACCGGCGCCGGCCACCTCGACACCGAGGCGGTCGGCCGCATGCTCCCGCGCATCCGCCAGCACGTGGGCATCCCGGTCGGCGTGGGCTTCGGCATCCGCGACGCGAGCACCGCGCAGGCGGTCGGCTCGGCGGCCGACGCGGTCGTGATCGGCACCAAGATCATCCAGTTGATCGACGGCCAGCCGCGCGAGAAGGTGGTGCCCGCGGTGCATGAATTCCTCGCCGGCATCCGCGAGGCGCTCGATGCCTTGCCGGCGGCTACCGCGAAGAATGCGGCTGGCCGATAATCGCCGCTGCCCTCGTCAGGCCCCTTTCGTCATGCGAAAAGCACGAAAGGGGCACTGACGGCCCCGAAGGCTCTCCCGCCTTCGCGCGAACCTAGGAATGCCCATGAGCTGGCTTGAAAAACTGCTACCCGCCAAGATCGCCCAGACCGACCCCGCCGAGCGCCGCCAGGTGCCCGAGGGCCTGTGGATCAAGTGCCCGGCCTGCGAGACGGTGCTCTACAAGACCGACCTCGAGCACAACCAGAACGTCTGCCCGAGCTGCAGCCACCACCACCGCATCGGCGCGCGTCCGCGCCTCGACGCGTTTCTCGATGCCGAGGGCCGCTACGAGATCGGCCAGGAAGTGCTGCCGGTCGACGCGCTCAAGTTCAAGGACAGCCGCAAGTACCCCGAGCGCCTCAAGGAAGCGCTGGAGAACACCGGCGAGACCGACGCGCTGGTCGTCATGGGCGGCTCGGTCCACAGCATCAGCGTGGTGGTCGCCTGCTTCGAGTTCGAATTCATGGGCGGCAGCATGGGCAGCGTGGTCGGCGAGCGCTTCGTGCGCGGCGTCGAGACCGCGATCGAGCAGAAGGTGCCGTTCATCTGCTTCACCGCCACCGGCGGCGCGCGCATGCAGGAAGGCCTGCTGTCGCTGATGCAGATGGCCAAGACCAATGCCGCGCTCACGCGCCTCGCGAAGAAGGGCCTGCCCTACATCAGCGTGCTGACCGACCCGACCATGGGTGGCGTGTCGGCTGGCTTCGCCTTCATGGGCGACGTGGTGATCGCCGAGCCCAAGGCGCTGATCGGCTTCGCCGGCCCGCGCGTGATCGAATCGACCGTGCGCGTGACCCTGCCCGAAGGCTTCCAGCGCGCCGAGTTCCTGCAGACCAAGGGCGCGATCGACTTCATCAGCGACCGCCGCGAACTGCGCAAGACCATCGCCAGCACGCTCGCGATGCTGCTGCGCCAACCGGCGGATGCGGTGAGCTGAAGTCCCGGCTTCCCGAAAGACGAAGCGCCCGGAACCTCGCGGTTCCAGGCGCTTTTTTCATGGGGCCCGCAAACGGTCAGAGCCGGTAGGCCAGCACCAGCAGGTTGTTCAGCACGATCGCGATCACCTGCAGCACGACGATCGCGGCCAGCGGCGACAGGTCGACACCGCCGAGCAGCGGAATGACGCGGCGGAACGGCCGCACCAGCGGCTCGGCCAGGCGCGAGATCAGGTCGAGCAGCATCGGCGAGGCGCCCGGCACCCACGAGAGCACCGCGTACACCACCAGCAGCGCGGTCAGGCCCGACACCGCGAGCTGCAGCAGGCCGATGAACGACACCAGCGGCAGCGCGCCGATGCGCCCGAGGTTGCCGATCAAGAGCCACAGCACGAGGAACTTGGCGATCACCAGCAGCCAGGCGGCTACGGCGCTCGCGAGGTCCCACTTCTTGACGGCCGGCAGCAGGCGCCGCAGCGGCAGCACGATCCAGTCGGTGATGGCGAAGATGAAGCGACCCAGCGGATTGCCGAAGGGCACGCGGTGGTACTGCATGTAGAGCCGCAGCAGGCAGGCGCCGCCGAGCAGGCCGACGATCACGTCGAGGAGGAACGATGGGATCTGATAGAGCATGGCGCGCGAGGTGGAGCGGAGTGCGATGATAGCCACGCAAGGCTCTTCGATGACGACACAACCCCTTCTGAACTCCCTGCCTTTGTTCCCGCTCGGCACGGTCCTCTTCCCCGGCGGCCTGCTGCCGCTGCGCATCTTCGAGGTGCGCTACCTCGACATGATCGGCAAGTGCCGCAAGGGCGGCGTGCCCTTCGGCGTGGTGAACCTCACGAGCGGCACCGAGGTGCGCAAGGCCGGCGCGCAGGCCGAGCGCTTCGCCGAGGTCGGCACGCTGGCCGTGATCCGCGAATTCGAATCGCCGCAAAGCGGCCTGCTGCAGATCGAGTGCGTGGGCACGCAGCGCTTTCGCGTGCGCCACAGCGAACTGCAGAAGCACGGCCTGTGGATCGCCGACGTCGCGATCCTCGCCGACGATGTCGCGCTCGAGATCCCCGAGGACCTGCGGCACACCGCCACCGCGCTGCGGCGCCTGGTCGACACGCTCGAAGAACGCAAGCGCGCGCAGGACGCCACCGGCTCGCCGCCGGTGCGCCTGCCGATCGGCGCGCCCTACCGCTACGACGACTGCGGCTGGGTCGCCAACCGCTGGTGCGAGCTGGTGCCGATGCAGCTCGAGCTGCGGCAGCGGCTGATGGAGCTCGAGAGCCCGCTGATGCGGCTCGAGCTGGTCGGCGATCTGCTGGCGCGCACGGGCATCGCTTGAACGGCGGGCACAGGGCCACAGCGCCCGCCCCGCTTCGTTTCGCGCTTCGAATTTGATAGCTGATGGCGCAGGGCCGGCGACGGGTTCGCCGGAATTCGCGCGCCATCGCCTGGGCTAAAATCCCGCCTTTCGCGCCGAATTTCCCTGCGCGCGCCTCCCCCACCGCCTCCCCATGTCCGAACAACAGCCGCCCACCCCTGCTCCGGCCGCGACCACGCCCGCCGTCGACGACAACCAGCTCATCGCCGAACGCCGCGAGAAGCTCAAGCTGCTGCGCACCGCGCAGACCGAAGGCAAGGGCGTCGCGTTCCCCAACGACTTCAAGCCGGGCCACCGCGCCGCCGCGCTCGTCGAGGCGCATGGCGCCGTCGAAGCCGAAGCGCTCGAGGCGCAGAACGTCGCCGTGAGCGTGGGCGGCCGCATGATGCTCAAGCGCGTGATGGGCAAGGCCAGCTTCGCGACCCTGCAGGACGCCACCGGCCGCATCCAGCTCTACGTCACGCGCGACGCGGTCGGCGAAGAGGTCTATGCCGAGTTCAAGCGCTGGGACCTCGGCGACATCCTCGGTGCCGAAGGCACGCTGATGAAGACCAAGACCGGCGAGCTGTCGATCAAGGTCACCGCGCTGCGCCTGCTCACCAAGAGCCTGCGCCCGCTGCCCGACAAGTTCCACGGCATGGCCGACCAGGAACAGAAGTACCGCCAGCGCTACGTCGACCTGATCACCGACGAGTCGGCGCGCGTGCGCTTCACCGCGCGCAGCAAGGCCGTGAGCGCCTTGCGCGAATTCATGGTGGCCAACGAGTTCCTCGAGGTCGAGACGCCGATGCTGCACCCCATTCCGGGCGGCGCCAACGCCAAGCCCTTCAAGACGCACCACAACGCGCTCGACCAGGAGATGTTCCTGCGCATCGCGCCCGAGCTCTACCTCAAGCGCCTGATCGTCGGCGGCTTCGAGCGCGTGTTCGAGATCAACCGGAGCTACCGCAACGAGGGCATCTCGGTGCGGCACAACCCCGAGTTCACGATGATGGAGTTCTACGCGGCCTACTGGAACTACCGCGACCTGATGGACTTCACCGAGACGCTGATCCGCACCATCGCCGACAAGGCCGTGGGCACGCAGCAGCTCACCTACCAGGGCAAGCCCGTCGACCTGACGCAGCCCTTCGAGCGCCTGACGATCCGCGAGGCGATCCTCAAGCACACCGATGCGGGCGATGGCGTCGACGACAGCGCCTGGCTCGTCAATGCCCTGCGCAAGCTCGGCCTGAGCGAGGAGAAGGACAAGCTCTCGCAGCGCAGCCTGGCCAGCCTCCAGGTGATGTACTTCGAGGAGACCGTCGAAGAGAAGCTCTGGCAGCCGACCTTCATCATGGAGCACCCGACCGAGATCTCGCCGCTGGCGCGCGCCAACGACGAGCGCCCCGAGGTCACCGAGCGCTTCGAGCTCTACATCACGGGCCGCGAGTTCGGCAACGGCTTCAGCGAGCTCAACGACGCCGAGGACCAGGCCGCGCGCTTCAACGCGCAGGTGGCGGCCAAGGACGGCGGCGACGACGAGGCCATGTACTACGACCACGATTTCGTGCGCGCGCTCGAGTACGGCATGCCGCCCACCGGCGGCTGCGGCATCGGCATCGACCGGCTGATGATGCTGCTGACCGACTCGCCGAGCATCCGCGACGTGATCCTGTTCCCCGCGCTGCGCAGGGAATCTTGAGCACCGCGACCGCGAACGCCACCGCGATCGGCATCGACTTCGGAACCTCGAATTCGGCCGTCGCCTGCCGCATCGCGGGCGCCACCCGGCTGCTGCCGATCGAAGGCACGGCCACCACCCTGCCCACCGCGATCTTCTACAACGCCGAGGACCGCAGCACGCACTTCGGCCGCGACGCGATCGCGCTCTACCTGGCCGGCGTCGAAGGCCGGCTGATGCGCTCGCTCAAGAGCCTGCTGGGCAGTCCGCTGATGCAGGAGAAGACCGCGATCTTCGACGGCCTCGTGAGCTTCGAGGACATCATCGCGCGCTTCCTGCGCGAGATGGCCGAACGCGCCGCGCGCGAGATGGGCCGCCTGCCCGAGCGCGTGGTGATCGGCCGGCCGGTGCATTTCGTCGACGACGACAGCAAGCGCGACGAGCGCGCCGAGCAGAGCCTGCGCGCCGCCGCGCGCGCCGCGGGCTTCCGCGACATCGCCTTCCAGCTCGAGCCGATCGCGGCCGCCTTCGACTACGAGCAGCGCGTGCGCAAGGAATCGCTGGTGCTGATCGTCGACATCGGCGGCGGCACCTCCGACTTCACCGTGGTGCGCCTGGGCCCCGAGCGCGCCGCGCGCGAGGAGCGTGGCGACGACGTGCTGGCCACCACCGGCGTGCACATCGGCGGCACCGACTACGACCAGCGCCTCAACCTCGACCGCGTGATGCCGCTGCTGGGCTTCGGCCACCACGGACCGCAGGGCCGCGAGGTGCCGAGCAAGGTGTTCTTCGACCTCTCGTCGTGGCACCTGATCAACTGGCTGTACCTCGCCAAGGCCACCCGGCAGGCGCGCGAGCTGCGCACCAGCTATGCCGACACCCGGCTGCACGACCGGCTCATGGCGGTGCTCGACGAGCGCCATGGCCACCGCGTGCTCGGCGCGGTGGAGCAGGCCAAGATCGAAGCCTCGGTCAGCGACGCACCCGCCGTCATCGACCTCGACTGCGCCGAGCCCGGCCTCACGGCCAGCCTGTCGCCCGCCGACATGGCGCAGCAGCTCGCGGCGCAGTTCGAGGCGGTGATCGCCTGCGCCCATGCCTGCGTCAAGCGCGCCGGCCTGCGCAGCAACGAGCTCGACGCGATCTACCTCACCGGCGGCTCCTCGGCGCTGCGGCCCTTCCAGCAGGCGCTGCGCAAGAGCTTCGCGGGCGTGCCGCTGGTCGAGGGCGACCTGTTCGGCGGCGTGGCCTCGGGGCTGGCCTTCGCGGCGCGCTGAGCGCCGGGCCCTCCACGTCATCGGTCGCGCCATCGCGCATGAAGTACCTCTCGGCCTATCCGACGACGCTGCAGGCGCAGGTGCGCAAGCTGCTCGACGAGGAGCGCCTGGGCAGTTGGCTGCGCGAGCGCTACCCCGAGGGCGCGCACACCGTGCAGACCGACCAGGCGCTCTACCTCTACACGACCGGACTCAAGAACGAGTTCATGCGCAAGGCCGGGCCGCTGTCGAAGGTGGTCTTCGACAGCAAGCTGCACGTGATCCGCCATGCGCTGGGCACCCACACCACCGTGTCGCGCGTGCAGGGCAGCAAGCTCAAGACCAAGCAGGAGATCCGCGTCGCGAACCTGTTCAAGGCCGTGCCGGCGCCCTGGCTGCGCATGATCGTCGTGCACGAGCTCGCGCACATGAAGGAGCGCGACCACGACAAGGCCTTCTATGCGCTGTGCACGCACATGGAGCCGGACTACCACCAGCTGGAGTTCGACCTGCGGCTGTACCTGACGCACATCGACGCGGGCGGTGCGCGCCTGTGGGAAACCGCCGCGACCTGACCGGCGGCGGCCGCGGGCATCCTTCGCTCAGCGAAAGAAGGCCGACAGCTCGGCGGCCAGCGCTTCGACCTCCTGCTGCGACATGTCGGCGATCGCGTCCGGTGCGCGCGCGTTCTCGGTGCCGCGGATGCGCTCGACGTGCTCGCCGCGCGAGGCCGAGTCGTGGTGCAGGTGGAACATCGGCACGTTCATCGAGTGCCAGCGCACACCGAGCCGCGAGGCGCGGCGCAGCAGTTCGTCGTCCTCGCCGCCCCAGCCCTCGAGCCGCGCGTTGTAGCCGCCGACGCGGATGTACTCGTCGCGCTTGAACAGCACGATGCCGCCATTGGCATTGGGGTAGAGCACGATCGCGTCCTCGGGCAGCTGCTGCGGATCGATGGCGGCCAGGCGGCCATAGTCGGGGTCGGCCATGAAGTCCTGCTTGAGCGCGCCGGCGACGTTGATCACCGACCAGTAGGGGCACAACGCATCGCTGTCCTGCCCTTCCATCAGCGCGTCGACGCAGGCCCGCAGCGACTGCGGCTGGGCGATCGAGTCGGCATCGTGGAAGCAGACCACCGGACTGCGCGCGAGCCGCACGCCGGTGTTGTAGAGCATCGACTTGGGGAACGGGCCGTCGTGCGGAACGAAGACATGCCGGATGTTCGGATCGCCGAGCCGGCGCCAGTCGAAGCTCGGGGTGGCCGCGGCCTCGAGCAGCCACAGCCGGTAGTCGGTGTAGGTGTGCCGCAGGTGCGCGAGCACGGTGTAGAGGTTCTCGCGCCGCTCCTCGTTGGCCTCGCGGTACGACACGACGAGGTCGATGTCGCGCAGGGAGATCTTGTTCGCTTCGGCCATGGCGCTGCTGCTGCTCGCTGCTGTTCCGGGGCGTACGACTGCTACAGGAGCCCCCCTTGCGAGGCGGGCGCCGCGCTGTCAGGTACTGCACGGTTGCGCGGGCTTTGATCGCCCACGGCCCACGGCCCGCGGCTAGCGGCTCTTCTGCGAGGCGGCGTCCATGGCCGCCATGTACACCGACCGGTAGGGCTCGGACAGGCTCACGAAATGGACCAGCAGCGTGTCCTCGTCGGCCAGCGGCGGCGGCGTGTTGAGGCTCAGGTTGTCGAGCACGCTGTGCTCGCCGAGCAGGCCCTCCTCCTTCAGCACCTCGTTGGTGTAGTGCTGGTCGCCGAGGCTGCTGTAGACCTGGGACTTGTCGGCCACCTCGCCGATGCGCGCCCAGATGCGCTGCAGCAGCGCGAGGTTGGCCGGCGTGTTGCGAAAACCCATGACGCCCGAATTGAACTGCCAGGCGCCGACGTCCTTCGCCAGCAGCAGCTCGCGGCCTTCCAGCAGCGGCTCGATGGGGCGTGCCTGATTACGGAAGATCACGTCGGCATCGATCCAGATCACCCAGTCGTGCTGTTGCAGGTGCTGTTGCAGCAGCCAGGTGCGCACCCACGAGCCGTTGATGCCGGGCCCGATCGCCTCGGGCAGCGCGCGGTACACGTGGTACGCGTGGCCGTGGCGCTCGCAATAGCGACGCACGTTGTGCTCCGACACCCGTGCGTAGGTGGCGATGTGATGGGTGTAGAGAGTGACGAAGGCGACGCGCGCCTGCGGGTTGAGGCTCGTGAAGGCGTCGTCGGACAGCGCCGGATAGGCGGGCGGCTGCAGCACCGGCCGGCCCTGCATCAGGGCGCCGTTGACCTCGCGCACCAGCAGCGCCTGCAGGTTCAGGTCGTGCAGGATCTCGTCGCGCCAGCCGCCACCGGGCAGCGGCACCGGCAGCGCGGCGAGGTTCACCACGAAGACCCGCGCCTCGTGCCACTGCGAGACGCGCCACGAGACGTTGACGTAGGCCTCGGCCAGCACGCTGTTGCAGGGCAGCAGGCCCGCCGGCGCCAGGCGCGCGGTCTCGTCGAGGCGTGGCGATTCGAGCGCCACCACGTGGCCCGCGTCGACGATCAGCTGGTGCAGCAGCGCGCGGTTGCCCGGCGTGTTGCGCAGCACCAGCAGGTTGGTCATGGCCGGACCGGCGCGGTCGCCGGTCGACGGCCCCTCGAGCGCGACCAGGTCGCGCCCCTGCATCAGCGCCTCGACCGCGACCGGATGGAACACCACCGAATCGCCATCGAGGAACAGCAGCCAGTCACCCTCGGCCAGCGTGCGCAGGTGGCGCAGGATCTGGCTGTACCGGGCGCTCGCGCGCAGCGCCGGATGGGCGATGCGCTCGATGTCGACCCACTGGTGCGGATAGCCGAACAGGCGGCAGTAGTGCGCGTGGTTGCGCAGCACCGCCTCGTCCGCGCGCTGGAACAGGCTGAGGCACGGGGCATGGGTCACTCCGGGCGGCGGACCTCTGTGGGCGCCGATGATGTGGCGCTAGCTGTCGAGCAGGCGGCGCGCATCGAGGTACCCGCGCGAGCTCGTGAGCGCTTGCCAATCGATGGCCTCGCCCTGCGGCAGCAGGCCGCGGCGCCGTGCCTCGCTGGCGCGCGCCTCGGCACCGGGCTGCCAGCGGCCGGCGCGTTCGGCGGCCTCGAAGCCGTCGAGGAATTCGTCGAGCGGCCGGCCCTCGCCGATGCTCTGGTTGCACAGCAGCGCGAGGTCGCAGCCGGCGCCCAGCGCGGCCAGCGCCGCGTCGGCGAAGCTCAGCAGTTCGCCGTCGATGTAGCGGCCGGCCTCCATGCTGAGGTCGTCGCTGAAGATGGCGCCGTCGAAGCCGAAGCGGCCGCGCAGGATCTCGCGCAGCCAGCGCGGCGAGAAACCCGCGGGCCGGCTGTCGACCTTCGGATAGATCACGTGCGCCGGCATGACCGCCGCCAGCGCGCCGCCGAGCCAGTCGTAGGGCCGCGCGTCGTCGGCCAGGATCGCCTTGAGGCCGCGCTTGTCGACCGGGATCTCGACATGCGAATCGGCATTGACCCAGCCGTGCCCCGGAAAGTGCTTGCCGCAGTTGCGCATGCCCGCGAGCAGCATGCCGTGCATCAGGCTCTTGGCCAGCAGCGCGACCACGCGCGGATCGCGGTGGAAGCTGCGCGTGCCGATCACGGTGCTGCGGCCATGGTCGAGGTCGAGCACCGGCGCGAAGCTGAAGTCGACGCCGCAGGCGCGCAGTTCGCCGGCCAGCACCTGGCCCGCCGCGGTCGCGACCTGGGTCGCCTGCATGGCGTCGCGCATCCAGAGCTCGCCCAGCGACTGCATCGTCGGCAGGTGGGTGAAGCCGTCGCTGCGAAAGCGCTGCACCCGCCCGCCCTCGTGGTCGACGCAGATCAGCAGGTCGGGCCGGATCGCCTTGATCTCGGCATTGAGCGCGGTCATCTGCGCCCGGCTCTCCCAGTTGCGCGCGAAATGGATCACCCCGCCCACGCGCGGATGCGCGAGACGGCGGCGGTCGTCGTCGGTCAACGCCGTGCCGGCCACGTCGACGACCAGCGGCGAAAGAAGCAGTTCCTCGGTCTTCGCACTCATGGCGCGGGCCCATCCTTGCGTTCGACCACCACGAAGCTCGCGGCGTATTCGGTTTCGTCGGTGACGGTGACGTGGGCCGTGAGGTTCTGCGCCTCGAACCAGGTCTTGAGCTCGCCGTGCAGCACGATCACCGGCTTGCCGCTGCGCAGGTTGGCGATCTCGCACAGCCGCCAGCTCATCGGCATGCGCATGCCCATGCCGATGGCCTTGCTGAACGCCTCCTTGGCCGAGAAGCGGGTGGCGAGGTAGCTAAGGCCGCGCTTGGGCCAGCGCTCGCTGCGCGCCTTCCAGACCGCGAATTCGGCGTCGCTGAGCACCCGGCGCGCGAAGCGCTCGCCCTGGCGCTCGAAGGTCGCGGCGATGCGGCGGACGTCGCAGATGTCGGTGCCGATGCCGTAGATCATGCGGCGGCATGGGCCTCGGCGATGCAGCGCAGGTAGTCGCGCGTGGCGGCCTCGTAGCCGAGCTCGAGCGCGTCGGCCACGAAGGCATGGCCGATCGAGACCTCCTGCACGCCGGGCACCGCCGTCAGGAAGGGCGTGAGGTTGTCGCGGCTCAGGTCGTGGCCGGCATTCAGGCCCAGGCCGGCGGCGAGCGCGGCGCGCGCCGTGGCCGCGTAGCGCTCGAGCACGGCCTGCTCGTCGGGCGTGCCGCGCGAGGCCGCGAAGGATTCGGTGTAGAGCTCGACGCGGTCGGCACCGACGGCCTTGGCCGCGGCCATCATCTCGGGGATCGGGTCCATGAACAGGCTGACGCGCACGCCCAGCGCCCTGGCCTCCGCGATCAGCGGGCGCAGGCGCTCCGCGTCGTCGGGGAAGGTCCAGCCATGGTCGCTGGTCGACTGGGTCTCGCTGTCGGGCACGAAGGTGGCCTGGTGGGGGCGCAGCTCGCGCACGAAGTCCATCAGGTTCTGGAACGGGTTGCCCTCGATGTTGAACTCGATGCCGGGCCAGTCTTTCGCCAGCAGCGCCGACAGGTCGTGCACATCGTGCGTGCGGATGTGGCGCGCGTCGGGGCGCGGATGCACGGTGATGCCCTGGGCGCCGGCCTGCAGGCACAGGGTGGCGGCCCGCGTCACGCTCGGAATGCCGAGGTGGCGCGTGTTGCGCACCAGCGCGACCTTGTTGAGATTGACCGACAGCGCGGTGGTGCCGGCCGAGGCAGAGGAAGTGCTCATAGTGCTTGAATATCTCTCATCAACTGCCGCGTGCGCAGCGTGGACACGCCGCAATGGTAGTTGAGCAGCACGCGCAGCTGGTTGCGCAGCGCGCTGTTGCTGCCGTTGCTCAGGGTCGCGACCAGCCGCAGCGTGGCCGTGAACGGCGCGCGGTCGTCGAGCGCGGCCTGCAGCCGCTGCCAGTCGGTGCCGGCCAGCGCGGCTTCGTCGTCGGCCGCGGCGCGCAGGCCGGCCTCGGCGACCAGGGCGTAGCGGGTGCCGGCTTCGAGCGCCTCGAGCGTGAGGGTCTGCACGTCGAGCTGCGGCAGCAGGCCGACCTCGCGCAGCAGCAGCAACTCGAAGGCGCGCAGCGCGGCGGCCTGGGTGGCGGCCTGGGCACCGCCGTGGTCGCCGGCCAGCACCTGCACCACGCCGCCGTAGGCATCGAACAGGGCCTCGTGCGCGTCGTCGCGCGCCAAGAGGCGCAGCAGCAGCTCGTTGAGGTAGTAGCCCGACAACAGCGCGTCGCCGGTGGGCATGACGTGGCCGCCCATCCACTCGGCGCCCTTCAGGGTGCGGATCTCGGCGTCGCCGCCGTAGTTGATCTCCAGGGGCTGCAGCGGCAGCAGCACCGGGCGGAAGTTGGAGCTCGGCCGCTTCGCCCCCTTGGCCACGAGCGCGATGCGCCCGTGGTGGCGGGTGAAGACCTCGAGGATCAGGCTCGACTCGCTCCAGTCGTAGCGATGGAGCACATAGGCCGGTTCGTGCGAAACGCGGTGGGCGGCGGCCACTTCATTCGTAGCCGAACGAGCGCACGCGGGCCTCGTCGTCGGCCCAGCCCGAGCGCACCTTGACCCAGAGTTCGAGGAACACCTTGGCGTCGGCCAGCTTCTCGAGCTCGACGCGGGTTTCCATGCCGATGCGCTTGATGCGCTCGCCCTTGTCGCCGATCACCATCGCCTTGTGGCTGTCGCGCTCCACCACGATGGTGGCGGCGATGCGCAGCAGGCGCTTGTGGCCCTTCTTCTGCGGCGCTTCCTCCTCGAACTTGTCGATGACGACGGTCGAGGTGTAGGGCAGCTCGTCGCCGGTGAGGCGGAACAGCTTCTCGCGCACCAGCTCGCCGGCCAGGAACTTCTCGCTGCGGTCGGTGAGTTCGTCCTCGTCGTAGAACCAGGGCTGCTCTGGGAGGTACTTCTCGCAGATGCCGAACAGGCGCTCGACGTCCTTCGCGTTCTTGGCCGACATCGGCACGAACTCGGCGAACTCGTGCTTGGCCTGCATCTGCTGCAGCCAGGGCGCGATGTCGCCGCGGCGCCCGACGTTGTCGAGCTTGTTGGCCAGCAGGATCGTCGGGATGCCCTTGCCGAGCAGCTTGAGCACGCGCTCGTCGGCCGGCGTGAAGCTGCCGGCCTCGACCACGAACAGGATCAGGTCGACGTCGCCGACCGCGCCCTGCACGGTCTTGTTGAGCGACTTGTTCAGCGCGTTGCCATGCAGGGTCTGGAAACCCGGCGTGTCGACGAACACGAACTGCGTGGCGCCGAGCGTGCGCATGCCGGTGATGCGGTGCCGCGTGGTCTGCGCCTTGCGCGAGGTGATGCTGATCTTCTGGCCGACCAGCGCGTTGAGCAGCGTGGACTTGCCCACGTTGGGCTTGCCGACGATGGCCACCAGACCGCAGTGCTGCGGGCCCGTGGCTTCCGATGCTTTGGATTCGCCCGCCGGGTCCTGGGGTTGTGCTGCTGATTTGATAGCGTCGTTCATTTCGTGTGTCACGCGCCGCCGCGTGCCTTGAGGCGGATCAACATGGCGGCGGCTGCCGCCTGCTCGCCGGCGCGGCGCGAACCGCCGATGCCGCGTTCGCGAAGGCCCAGCTCGGGCACTTCGCACTCGACGTCGAAGGTCTGCTTGTGCGCTGCCCCCAGTGTCCCCGCGACGCGGTAGACGGGCAGCTTCATTTTGTGACCCTGCAGCCATTCCTGCAATTCGGTCTTCGGGTCCTTGCCCACCGCCTCCATGCGCGGATTGATCTCGACCGCTTCGTAGAGCCGGTGCACCAGCGCCTGCGCGGCCGCGAAGCCGGCATCGAGATAGACCGCGCCGATCAGCGCCTCGAGCGCGTCGGCCAGGATCGAGGGCCGGTTCGGGCCGCCCGAGCGCGCTTCGCCCTCGCCCAGCCGCAGCAGCGGCGAGAGCGCGAGGCCCACGGCCAGCCGGTGCAGCGTGTCCTGCTTCACGAGGTTGGCGCGCACGCGCGACAGGTCGCCTTCGGGCAGGGCCGCGAGGCGGGTGTAGAGCAGGTGCGAGACCGCCAGATTCAGCACCGAGTCGCCGAGGAACTCGAGGCGCTCGTTGTGGTCGGCGGAGAAACTGCGGTGCGTGAGCGCGAGCTGCAGCAGCCGCGGGTCGGCGAACGTGTACTTCAGGCGCGACTGGAGCGCCGTGAGGCCGCCATCCACCTTGCTTCCCTGGGCGTTCAGTTGGTCTCGCCCTTGTACTTGAGCACGAGGTAGGCGGGGCCGAACAACGGAATCTCGCGCTCGTACGAGAAGGCCACCACGACCTTGTCGTTGACCTTCTTGATGTCGAGGTCCTTGCCCGTGACCGACGTGAAGTCGTCGATGGCCTGGGCGCGGTCGAAGATGGCGCGGATCTCGGGCACGGTGCTGCCCTCCTTGGCCTTGTTGGCGGCCTTGTAGATCGCCTGGTACTCGATCAGCGTCGGGATGACCTGGGCGACGACGACGCCCACGCAGGCCAGCACGACGGCCACGAACACCAGCCCGATGAACGAGATGCCGCGCTGGCGCGCCGCACTGTTCCGGATCGACCGAACAGCTCTCATACCCTCATACCCCTCGAACGATTTGCTGACTTATTGGAATGGACCGATGCGTCCCAGGTCGCCGAAGTTCATCCAGACGAAGAAGGCCCTGCCCACGATGTTCTTGTCCGGCACGAAGCCCCAGAAACGGGAGTCGGCCGAATTATCGCGGTTGTCGCCCATCATGAAGTAGTTGCCGGCCGGCACCTTGCAGGTGACGCCTTCGACCGAATAGCGGCAGTTCTCGCGGAACGGGAAGTCGCTGGCGCCGGGCACGAAGGCCGGGCCGGCGTCGTCGTTGAGGATCTTGTGCTGCCTGCCCGCGAGGTTCTCGTCGAACTGCTTGAGCAGGCGCATCGACTCGCCGTCGAGGTAGTCGGGCGCGGCCTCCTTCGAGACCGGCTGGCCGTTGATGGTCAGCTTCTTGTTCAGGTAGGCCACCTCGTCGCCGGGAATGCCGACCACGCGCTTGATGTAGTCCTGGCTCGGCTTGGGCGGGTAGCGGAACACCACCACGTCGCCGCGCGCCAGCGGCGTGCCGTCGGTGATCTTGGTGTTGATCACCGGCAGCCGCAGGCCGTAGGTGAACTTGTTGACCAGGATCAGGTCGCCGGTGAGCAGCGTGGGCATCATCGAGCCCGAGGGAATCTTGAACGGCTCGTAGAGGAAGGAGCGCAGCAGGAACACCACCAGGATCACGGGGAACAGCCCGGCGGTCCAGTCGAGCCACCAGGGCTGCATCAGCAGCCGCTCGCTGGCCTTGGCGTCGGCGGTGTCGACCTGCTTGATGCCCTGGCCGGCCAGCCGCGCATTGCGCTCGGCCAGCGAGCTCTCGAGCGCGGCGGCCGCGCGCTCGCGTCGCGGCAGGAAGTAGAAGCGCTCGGCCAGCCAGTAGAGGCCGGTGACCACCGTGGCCAGGAACAACAGCAAGGCGAAGTTGCCCTCGATCGCTCCGAAGTACCAGGCGCCGATGTAGCCGGCGAATGCCGCGAGGATGAGGGAGGTGATGAATGCCATGTTGATCAGTCTTCGACTTGCAGGATCGCGAGGAAGGCCTCTTGCGGGACCTCGACCGAGCCGATCTGCTTCATTCTTTTCTTGCCCGCCTTCTGCTTCTCGAGCAGCTTCTTCTTGCGGGTGATGTCGCCGCCGTAGCACTTGGCCAGCACGTTCTTGCGCAGCGCCTTGATTGTCTCACGCGCAATGATGTTGACCCCGATGGCGGCCTGGATCGCCACGTCGAACATCTGGCGCGAGATGATCTCGCGCATCTTCGACACCACCGCGCGGCCGCGGTACTGCGACTGGGTGCGGTGCACGATGATCGAGAGCGCGTCGACCTTCTCGCCGTTGAGCAGGATGTCGACCTTGACCACGTCGGAGGCACGGTACTCCTTGAACTCGTAGTCCATGGAGGCATAGCCGCGGCTGACCGACTTCAGCTTGTCGAAGAAGTCGAGCACGATCTCGCCGAGCGGCATCTCGTAGGTCAGCATGACCTGGCGGCCGTGATAGGCCATGTTCATCTGCACGCCGCGCTTCTGGTTGGCGAGCGTCATGACGGCGCCGACGTATTCCTGCGGCATGTACAGATGCACGGTCACGATCGGCTCGCGGATCTCGCTCATCTTGCCGACGTCGGGCATCTTGGACGGGTTCTCGACCATGATGACCTCGCCGTCGCTGCGCACCACCTGGTAGACCACGCTCGGCGCGGTCGTGATCAGGTCCTGGTCGAACTCGCGCTCGAGGCGCTCCTGCACGATCTCCATGTGCAGCAGGCCGAGGAAGCCGCAGCGGAAGCCGAAGCCCAGCGCCTGGCTCACCTCGGGCTCGTAGCGCAGCGACGAGTCGTTGAGCTTGAGCTTCTCGAGCGCGTCGCGCAGCGAGTCGTACTCGCTGGCCTCGGTCGGATAGAGACCGGCGAACACCTGCGGCTGGATTTCCTTGAAGCCCGGCAGCGCCTCGGTCGCGGTGGCGGCCGCGCCGCCGGTGCCCGGCTTGATCAGCGTGACGGTGTCGCCGACCTTCGCGGCCTGCAGCTCCTTGATGCCCGCGATGATGTAGCCCACCTCGCCCGCCTCGAGCGAAGCGCGCGGCTCGTTGGCGGGCGTGAAGACACCGACGTTGTCGGCGTTGTAGCTGGCGCCCGAGGCCATCATCTTGATGCGGTCGCCCTTCGCGAGCCGGCCGTCGACCACGCGCACCAGCATCACGACGCCGACGTACGGATCGAACCAGCTGTCGACGATCATCGCGCGCAGCGCGGCGTCGGGATTGCCGCGCGGTGCCGGCATCTTGTGCACGATCGCTTCGAGGATGTCGTCGATGCCCAGGCCGGTCTTCGCCGAACAGGGAATCGCATCGGTCGCGTCGATGCCGATCACGTCTTCGATCTCGGTGCGTGCGTTGTCGGGATCGGCGTTCGGCAGATCCATCTTGTTGAGCACGGGCACCACTTCGACACCGAGGTCGAGCGCGGTGTAGCAGTTGGCCACCGTCTGCGCTTCCACGCCTTGCGATGCATCGACGACGAGCAGCGCGCCTTCGCATGCCGACAGCGAGCGACTCACTTCATAAGAGAAGTCGACGTGGCCTGGCGTGTCGATCAGATTGAGGTTGTAGACCTGTCCATCGCGTGCCTTGTAGTGCAGTGCCGCGGTCTGTGCCTTGATGGTTATCCCACGCTCTTTCTCGATGTCCATCGAGTCGAGCACCTGCGCTTCCATCTCGCGTTCCGCGAGGCCGCCGCAGCGCTGGATCAAACGGTCTGCGAGCGTCGACTTGCCATGGTCGATGTGCGCAATGATCGAAAAATTTCTGATGTGATTCATCAACGGGAACGCTTAAGTACTTGAATTGGCTCGTGCACAGAGGGCAACAGGCAAGAAAAAGGGCGCGTCTCCTGGAGACGCGCCCTGAACCAACAAGCAATGGCAACTGCAGTAGTTGGAACTTCATTGTAGGCAAAAAGGGAAGCGCGTACATCCGGGAACAGGGTCCAAACGGGTCGTTGCGGGTCAACAACAAGCAACTTATAAACAACTTATCAACAGGCTTGGTGGAGCACTCTCTGAACAACTTGTGGGCGATCTGTGGAGCGTCGGTGGACTGTCACCTGACATCTCGCATGGTGGAGGAGACTGTCCCGCTTATGCGCCGACTCGCCGCCGAGAGGCCGCTATTCTACCGAAAACGGTCCTTAGCCCTTCTTTAAGTTAGTGAACGCCAACAAATCGCCGGCTCCGAGCCGATGCAGATTTTTTTAGAGCCGCGCACCGAAGCGTCGCAAACAGCTCAAAAAAATGGCCCCAAACCCGACTGACGGGTGGGGCCACTTGACGGCACCGCCGGGATCAGCGTGCGGGCCGGATGAGCGCGTACTGCGCCCATTCGCCACGGCGGAACAGCACGCTGACCGGCTTGCTCTTGTCGGCCTTGGAAACCGCGGCCTCGAATTCCTTGACGCTGCCCACCTCGGTGTTGGCGATCGACAGGATCACGTCGCCCTCGCGCAGGCCAGCCTTGGCGGCCGCTTCGCTGGCCGCGTCGATGCGCACGCCGCGGACCTTGAGCTCCTTCTTCTGCGCCTCGGTCAGGTCGCTGACCGCGAGGCCGAGCGACTTGCCCGCCGCCGACGGCTTCGCCTGCGGCTCTTCGCGATCGGCGGGCTTCTTCGCGGGCTTGGCCTCGGCATCGCCCTCGGCCACGGTGATGGAGAGCTCGGCGCGAAGCGCCGTTGCGGAACACGGTCAACGTGCTCTTCACGCCCGGCTTGGTGCTGGCCACCGAGCGCGACAGGTCGCTCGGCGTCTCGATGACCTTGTCACCGTACTTGGTGATGATGTCGCCCTCGCGCACGCCGGCCTTCTCGGCCGCCGAACCCGGCACCACGGCGCTCACGAGCGCGCCGCGCGCCTTGCCCAGGCCGATGGATTCGGCCACGTCCTTCGAGACCGAACCGATGGACACGCCGATCAGGCCGCGCGACACGCGCCCGGTGGTGCGCAGCTGGTCGCTGACGCGGATCGCCTCGTCGATCGGGATCGAGAACGAGATGCCCATGTAGCCGCCCGAGCGCGAGTAGATCTGGCTGTTGATGCCGATCACCTCGCCGCGCAGGTTGATCAGCGGGCCACCCGAGTTGCCCGGGTTGATCGCGACGTCGGTCTGGATCAGCGGCACCAGCTCGCCGGTGTCGCGCTGCTTGGCACTCACGATGCCCGCGGTCACGGTGTTCTCGAGGCCGAACGGCGAACCGATGGCCATCACCCACTCGCCCACGCGCAGCTTCGAGATGTCGCCGATCTTCACCACCGGCAGGCTCGTGGCCTCGATCTTCACGACCGCGACGTCGCTGCGCTTGTCGGCGCCGACGAGCTTGGCCTTGAACTCGCGCTTGTCGGTCAGCGTGACGATGATCTCCGATGCGTCCTCGATGACGTGCGCATTGGTCATGACATAGCCGTCGGCCGTCAGGATGAAGCCCGAGCCCACGCCGCGCGGGCGCTCTTCTTCCTGGGGCTGCTGTTGCGGACGGTTCTGGCGCGGACCCGGACGCGGGTTGCCGGGCAGTGGCTGGCCGAAGAAGCGACGGAAGAAGTCCTGCATCTCCTCGTCCATCTCGCCGCTGCCGCGCGTCGACACCTTCTCCACGGTGCGGATCCCGACCACCGCGGGCCCGACCTGCTCCACCAGGTCGGCGAAGTCGGGCAGCCCGCGCGTCTGCGCGACGGCCGGCGCGGCCGGCAGGAACCCCACGGCGACCGAACACGCCAGGCCGAATGCGAAGAGGCAGGAACGGAGCTTGTGTCCCTCGACTTTGAACATCATGGGTTTTCTTTCAAAAGATCAAAGAGCAGATGCAACAACATTGACTATGAGTCGAACCACGGACTTGGTTCCATGCAATTCGCGTCCATCCACCCTCGAAGGCCGATCAGCGCGTGCGTGCAAGGCTCTGGGCGAAGGCGTCGAGCGTCGATTGCGGCACTTCGCCGACGGCGGTCAGCCACCAGTCGTTGGCCGGTTCGGGCAGGCGCCTGCGGATCGCATTGGTCGCGCCGATGGTCAGCACGCCATCGCGCGGCGCGCGCTTGGCGTCGTAGCGCTCGATGAAGAGGGACACCGAGGCGAGACCATCGGAGAAGATCCATTGCACGGTGCGGTCTTGCATCGCGGCATTCTTGTCGCCGCCCGCGGCCGGCCGCCGGAAGAAGCTGCGCGGCTTGAACCCGGCCACCGGCGCGCTCAGGGTCCAGCCCTCGTCCTGCGCGCTGGTGCGTTCGAGCTCCAGCTTCTCGATGCGGTAGCCCGCGGTGTTGGCCATCATCTGCGCCAGCGCCTGCGCCTTCACGGGCACGTCGAGCTGCAGCTCGGAGAACGCCGATTGCTCGACCACGCGCGACTGGTCGTCGAGCGTCTGCAGCTTGACGACCAGGCCCGTGCGGCGCTCGCTCCAGATGCGATAGCCGAAGCGCAGGCCGTCGTGCGGAGTCAGCTGCACCACGTCGGCGTCGAAACCGGCCACGCGGTCCTTGCCGATGGAGCGCACGTCGTAGAACTCGCCGATCGACGAATCCTGCTTGTCGGGCAGGTTGGGAAAGAGGTCCAGGTTCTCGCGCTTCTCGACCTTCACCACCTTGGCTTCGGGCAGGAAGGTCATCACGCTCTGGTTGCGGCGGAAGGTCGAGCGCTGCGGGCCGCTCAGCGCCTCGATGCGCTCGATCTGCTGCTCGCCGTCGCGCACATGCCAGATGCGCGCGCTCGACAGGTCGCCGCCGGGCGCGGACACCACGAAGGTGCCGACGTAGTTGCGCTGCCGCGCCCCCGCATGCATGCGCTGCAGCCACTCGGTCACGCTCATGACGGGCGCTTCGCCCGCCGTCTGGGCCGATGCCGCGCCCCGGGTGTTCGCCGCGCTGGAACGGGTCTGCGCGGACGCGATCTGCGCAAGGCAAAAGGCGGCAAGCACGAGCACGAACGCGCGTGCGGAGATCGGCATCTGAACGGTCATTGGCAGGGAAGGCGGCGGTGTCGCGCGCTCAGCGCGTGGGTCCTTCGAAGGTGGCGTTGCGCAGGAAACCGGAAGGCATCTGCGAGGCGCCGCCCGCCTGCTGGTGTGCCTCGAGCAACTGGTCCAGGCGCGGGTCGCGCAGCATCACCTGCGGCTTGCCGTTGCCCACGATCACGCGCGTGGGCGTGAGCGTCGAGGCCTGCTGCGCGCCAGTGGGCGCCGCCGATGCGAGCACCGGGCCCGACACGGGTTGTTGCTGCGCCAGTTGGGCACCGGCCTGGCCGTTGACGACACCGCTGCCGACCCAGCTCCAGCTGATGGCGGCCACGGCCACCAGCGAGGCGGCACCGGCCACCAGCTTCCAGCGGAAGACCGGCTCGTTCGCCGCGTCGGCGCGGCGCTGGAGCGGCACCACCTGCGCTTCGGGCACGGCTGCCACGGGCCGGATCGTCACCGGCTCGGCCGCCAGCCGCTGCTGGAAGCGGGCCAGGAAAGCGCTGCTGTCGCTGCACGCCACGTTGGAGTTCGAGCGCAGCACGTCGCCCACCACATGGTAGGCCTGCCACGCCGCGCGGTATTCCTCGTCGCCGCAGACCTTGTCGATGGCCTGCGCGAACTCGTCGCCCTGCAAATGACCATCCGCGAGCGCCGACACCTGTTCTCGAACCGTCATCGTCTGATTCATTTCGTTCACCTGATTTTGCTTACCAACGCTTGCCCGACTGGTTGTCGAGCAGCGGTTTGACCCTGGCCGAAATGGCCTCGCGCGCACGGAAGATCCGGGACCGCACGGTGCCGATAGGGCAATCCATGACTTCGGCAATCTCTTCGTAACTCATGCCCTCGATCTCGCGCAGCGTGACCGCCTGGCGCAACTCCGCGGGGAGCGCTTCCATGGCGGACTCGACCGCGGCCGCGATTTCGTTGGCCGCCATGACGGATTCGGGGGTTTCGTCGGTGGTTGGTTCGTTTCCCGGACGGTAAGTTTCATCGTCGTCCTCGGAAGACGGCCTCAGGGCGCTTTCCGAGATCGTCGGGTCGCGCTTCATGTCGACCAGCGCCTTCTTCGCGGTGTTCACCGCGATCCGGTAGAGCCAGGTGTAGAACTGCGCCTCGCCGCGGAATTGGTGCAGTGCACGATAGGCGCGGATGAAGGTTTCCTGCGCGATGTCCTCGACCAGGTCGACGTCGCGCACCATGCGGCCGATCAGGCGCTCGATGCGGCGCTGGTACTTTATGACCAGCAGTTCGAAGGCCTTCTGGTCGCCCGCCACCGTGCGCTGCACGAGCTGGAAGTCGATCTCGCCCGGACGCGGCGCCGCCGCGGCGTCGGTCAGGCCGGAATCCGGCGGCACGGGCGGCGGGGACGTGGTCATCGAGAGGGGGATTTCAGGGTGCGTCGGCGGGTGCGGTCGCGCGCCAGACATCGCCGCCGGTCTCGGCAGCGGGGGGGCGCGAATATACCGCACGGCGCAGATCGCGCCAGCGCTCAGGCATCGCCTGCCGCTCGACGCAGAGCCAACGATTCGGCCGACCCGGTTCGCTCAGGCGCAGCAGCAGCAGCGATTGCAGGTCGAGCGCGACGAAAGCACGCGCGGCCAGCACCGATCGCGCCGGATCCGAAGCGTCGGAGGCCGCGGTCGCCAGCGACCAGAGGCGGCCGTCGAAATGAAGAAAGCCGGCACCGTCGCGGCGCAGGCCGATGCCGGCGGCCGCTCCGGCGAACAGCACGCTGAGCAGCAGCAGCGCATGGCGCCAGCCGACACTATCGAAAAAGTAGCAGGACGCCCCCGCGCAGAGCGCGCCGAGGGCCCAGACCACGGTCAGCAGGCGGGCCGCGCCACGCGAGCGCCCCACCGGGTAGGTCACCGACGGTGCGCCGTGCATGGGAGATGAAGACTCAAGCGCGCTTGAACACCAGCGTGCCGTTGGTGCCGCCGAAGCCGAAGTTGTTCTTGACCGCGACATCGATCTTCAGATCGCGCGCCTCGTTGGCGCAGTAGTCGAGATCGCACTCCGGATCCTGGTTGAAGATGTTGATCGTCGGCGGGCTCTTCTGGTGATGCAGCGCCAGCACCGTGAACACCGATTCGATCCCGCCCGCGCCGCCCAGCAGGTGGCCGGTCATGGACTTGGTCGAATTGACGACCAGCTTCTTCGCATGGTCGCCGAAGGCGTTCTTGATCGCGTTCGTCTCGTTGAGGTCGCCGAGCTGCGTCGAGGTGCCGTGCGCGTTGAGGTACTGCACCTGGTCGGGGTTGACGCCCGCATTGGCGAGCGCCATGACCATCGAGCGGCGCGGGCCGTCGACGTCGGGTGCCGTCATGTGGTACGCATCGCCCGTCAGGCCGAAGCCCGCGACTTCGGCGTAGATCTGGCACCGCGTGCCTTGGCATGCTCGTATTCCTCGAGCACGACCACGCCCGCACCCTCGCCGAGCACGAAGCCGTCGCGATCCTTGTCCCACGGGCGCGAGGCCGTGGCGGGATCGTCGTTGCGCGTGCTGAGCGCGCGCGGCGCGGTGAAGCCACCGATGCCGAGCGGAGAGATCGTCGACTCGGCGCCGCCCGCGATCATCACGTCGGCGTCGCCGTACTCGATCATGCGCGCCGAGGTGCCGATGGCATGCAGGCCGGTGGTGCAGGCGGTGACCACGGCGATGTTCGGGCCCTTGAAGCCGTACTTGATCGACACGTGGCCCGAGATCATGTTGATGATCGACGCCGGCACGAAGAACGGCGACACGCGGCGCGGGCCGCGGTTCACCAGCTCGCCGTGCGTGGCCTCGATCATCGGCAGGCCGCCGATGCCCGAACCGATGTTGCAGCCGATGCGGACCGCTTCCTCGTACGGGAGTTCCTCGCCGGTCTTGAGCCCGCTGTCCTGCACCGCCTGGATCGCGGCGGCCATCCCGAGATGGATGAAGCGGTCCATGTGGCGCGCTTCCTTCTCGGAGATGTATTGGGCGATGTCGAAACCCTTCACCTCGCCCGCGAACTTGCAGGCGAAGGCGCTCGCATCGAACGCGGTGATGTTCGCGATGCCCGAATTTCCCGCCAACAGGTTGGCCCAGGAATCGGCCACCGTGTTTCCGACGGGAGCGATGCAACCGAGTCCGGTCACGACGACGCGGCGTTTGGTCATGCCGGCAAACCTTTCTGGAAGCGCTGGACGACGTGCGCTCGGCGCATGCGGTTCTGGAAGAAGACCGCCGGCCGCCGCAGTGTCGTCAGTTGGGGCCGATCAGGCCTTTTGATTCTTGGTGGCGTAGTCGACGGCGTTTTGCACCGTGGTGATCTTCTCGGCGTCTTCGTCGGGGATCTCGATGCCGAATTCGTCTTCGAGTGCCATCACGAGTTCGACCGTGTCGAGCGAGTCAGCGCCGAGGTCGGCCACGAAAGCCTTTTCGTTCGTCACTTGGGACTCTTCCACGCCGAGCTGCTCGGCGATGATTTTCTTGACACGTGCTTCGATATCGCTCATTTGATTCCCTCTGAGGGTTGTAGGTAACCGGTGGATTTTAGCCGGGCGGATTGCGAGCTTCCCCGCAGGCCCGGCACGACGAAAAGCTTGCGCCTTGCGGCTACATGTGCATGCCGCCGTTGACGTGCAGTTCCTGCCCCGTCACGTAGGCGGCCTGGGAGATGCGAGGTACGCCACCGCATGCGCGATGTCGGCGGGCTTGCCCAGATGGCCCAGCGGGATTTGCTGCAGCAGCGCCTGCTGCTGCGCTTCGGGCAGGCTGGCCGTCATGTCGGTCTCGATGAAACCGGGGGCGACGCAGTTGACCGTGATGTTGCGGCTGCCGAGCTCGCGCGCCAGTGCGCGCGTCATGCCGGCCACGCCGGCCTTGGCGGCCGCGTAGTTGGCCTGGCCGGCATTGCCGGAGGCGCCGACCACGCTGGTGATGCTGATGATGCGGCCGTAGCGCTGCTTCATCATCGGGCGGATCACGGCGCGCGACAGGCCGAAGACGGCCTTCAGGTTGGTGTCGAGCACCGCGTCCCAGTCGTCGTCCTTCATGCGCATCGCGAGCGTGTCGCGCGTGATGCCGGCGTTGTTGACCAGCACGTGGATCGCGCCGTAGGCCTTCACGATCTCGTCGATCAGCGCCTCGACGGCCGCGCCGTCGTTCACGTTCAGCGCGCGGCCGCGGCCGTCGTAGGCGCTGAGCATGGCGGTGATCTTGGACGCGCCCTCTTCCGTGGTGCCGGTGCCGACCACCTTGAGGCCGCGCTGCGCGAGCTCCAGGGCGATGGCCGCGCCGATGCCGCGCGATGCGCCGGTGACCAGGGCGACTTGCCCTTCGAATTTGGGAATGCTCATAGGAAGAAGGAGGTCTTGGGGCCTGGCACCGGTCAGCCGGCGAGCGATTGTCGAACGTCGGCGAGCGTGGCCGGGTCGTACACCGACGCGGCTTCGAGCTCGGGGGCGATGCGCTGGCCATGCCGGCCAGAACCTTGCCCGGACCGCACTCGATGATGGCGGCTACACCGCGCAGTTTCAAGGCCTGAACGCTTTCGACCCCAGCGAACCGGGCCGGCGGCCTGGCGCACGAGCGCGTCGCGGATGCGGTCGGCATCGGTCTCGACCGCCACGTCGATGTTGTTGAGCACCGGAATCTGCGGCGCGGCCAGCGGCACCGAGGCCAGCTTCTCGCGCAGCGCCTCTGCCGCGGGCTTCATCAGGCTCGAATGGAACGGGGCCGACACCGGCAGCGGCAGCGCGCGCTTGGCGCCGTTGGCCTTCAGCGTCTCGCAGGCCTTCTCGACCGCCGCCTTGCTGCCCGCGATCACGGTCTGCATCGGATCGTTGAAATTCACGGCCTCCACCACCTCGGCGCTGCCGGCGCCGAACGAGGCGGTGACTTCCTGGCAGTTGGCGATGACCTTGGCAGCCTCCATCCCGAGGATGGCGGCCATGGCGCCGGTGCCGACCGGCACGGCCTGCTGCATCGCCTGGGCGCGGAAACGCACCAGCGGCGCCGCCTGCGCGAGCGTCAGCACGCCCGACGCCACCAGCGCCGAATACTCGCCGAGCGAATGGCCGGCCACCACCGACGGCGTGGCGCCGCCTTCGGCCAGCCAGGCACGCCAGGCGGCGACACCGGCCACCAGCATCACGGGCTGGGTGTTGGTGGTCAGCGCCAGCGCTTCCTTCGGGCCGGTCTTGATCAGCGCGGCGATGTCTTCGCCGAGCGCCTCGGAGGCTTCGCGCAGCGTTTCGGCCACGGCCGGGTGATCGCCCCAGGCGTCGAGCATGCCGACCGCCTGCGAACCCTGACCCGGAAAGACAAAAGCAAAGGATTTCATTGTTGTATGCGTTGCATCGCGCGGCCCGCCTAGGCAGGACCGGCTGTCTCGCCCACTAATTACTACAGATTCAGCAGCACCGCGCCCCAGGTGAAACCGCCACCCACGCCTTCGAGCATGAGGGTTTCGCCCTTCTTCACCTTGCCGGAACGCACCGCTTCGTCGAGCGCCAGCGGAATCGAGGCCGCGGACGTGTTGCCGTGCTCGTTGACCGTGACGACCAGCCGCTCGCGCGGCAGCTTCAGCTTCTTGGCCGTGCCTTCCATGATGCGGATGTTGGCCTGGTGCGGGATCAGCCAGTCGATGTCCGCCTCGGTCTTGCCGGCCTTGGTCAGGGTGGCGCGCGCGGCTTCCTCGAGCACGCGCACCGCGAGCTTGAAGACCGCCTGGCCGTCCATGTGCAGCAGCGGCGTGCCCAGCACGTTGCCGCCCGACACGTGGCCGGGTACGCAAAGAATGCCGACGTGCTTGCCATCGGCATGCAGATCGGTCGCCAGGATGCCGGGCTCGTCGCTGGCTTCCAGCACCACCGCGCCGGCGCCGTCGCCGAACAGCACGCAGGTGGTGCGATCGTTGAAATCGAGAATGCGCGAGAACACCTCGGCGCCGATCACCAGCGCGCAGCGCGCGCTGCCGGTGCGGATCATGGCGTCGGCCACGGTCAGCGCATAGACGAAGCCGCTGCACACGGCCTGCACGTCGAAAGCCGGGCAGCCGGCGATGCCGAGCTTGTTCTGGAGGATCGCCGCCGACGAGGGGAACACCATGTCGGGGGGTCGAGGTGGCGACGATGATCAGGTCGACATCGGTTGCCTTGCGTCCGGCCGCCTCGAGGGCGTGGCGGGCGGCATGCAGGCCGAGGTCGCTGCTGCCCACGTCGGGCGCCGCGAAATGGCGCGCATGGATGCCGGTGCGCTCGACGATCCATTGATCGGAGGTCTCGATGCCGCGCGCCGCCAGTTCCTTGGCGAGATCGTCGTTGGTCACCCGGCGCGGCGGCAGATAGCTGCCGGTGCCGGTGATGCGTGAATATGGGCTCATCAAAACGTGAAGCTAGACCGCGTCGGCCGTCGCCGCCGATTCCTGCCGTGCGAGCAAAGGCGCGGCATGGGCGATGCGGGCCCGAACGCGATCGAGCAGGTTGTTGCGAGCGGCATCATAAGCGCGATCCAGCGCATGGCCGAAAGCCGTCTCGTCGGCCGATCCATGGCTCTTGAACACCAGCCCGCGCAGGCCCAACAGGGCCGCGCCGTTGTAGCGACGGTGATCCAACCTGCTTTTGAAAGCTTTTAGAACCGGATAAGCAACGATGGCGGCAATCTTCGTGAAGATGCTCCGCGAGAATTCGACGCGAATGAACTCGCCGATCATCGAAGCCACGCCTTCGCTGGCCTTCAAGGCCACGTTGCCGACGAAACCGTCGCAGACCACGATGTCGGTCGTGCCCTTGAAGATATCGTTGCCTTCCACGTTGCCGTAGAAGTTCAGATCCTTGGAATTGGCAGCCGTACGCAGCAGTTGACTGGCTTTCTTGATCGTTTCACTGCCCTTGATCGCTTCCTCGCCGACGTTGAGCAGGCCGACCGAGGGCGACTCGTTGCCCGTCAGCGCCGACACCAGCGCCGAGCCGAGCACGGCGAACTGAAGCAGGTCCTCGGCATCGCAATCCACGTTGGCGCCAAGGTCAAGCACCGTGGTGGCACCGCCCTTCACGTTGGGCAACTGGGGCGCGATGGCGGGCCGGTCGATGCCGTCGAGCGTCTTGAGCAGGTAGCGCGCGATCGCCATCAGCGCGCCGGTGTTGCCGGCGGAAATCGCGGCCTGGGCCGCGCCGTCCTTCACCTGCTGGATCGCGACCCGCATCGACGAGTCTTTCTTCTTGCGCAGCGCGATCTCGATCGGATCGTCCATGCCGACCACTTCGCTGGCCGGAACGATCCGGGCGCGAGGATGCGCGGCAAAGCCAGCCAGCGCATCGGGCGCGCCGACCAGCAACAGCGAGGCCTCGGGATGGCGCTCGAGAAAAGCACGGCAGGCCGCGAGCGTGACGCGCGGGCCATGGTCGCCCCCCATGCAATCGACGGCGAGCGTGATTGCCGAAGGCGCAGCAGTGGAAGCCGGGGAAGAAGAAGGCGTAGCCATCAAAACAAAGGCCCGATGCTACAAAAAAAGTAGCTTCGGGCCTTGGCCTTGGAGTGCGAAATCAGGCTTCGGACTTGTTCTTGAGCACCTGACGGCCACGGTAGAAACCGTTGGGGCTGATGTGGTGACGCAGGTGCGTTTCGCCGGTGGTCGGCTCGACGGCGATGCCGGGCACGCCCAGGGCATTGTGGGAACGGTGCATGCCGCGCTTGGAAGGCGACTTCTTGTTTTGCTGGACGGCCATGATGGCTCCTGGACGGTAAGGTGGGTGAGAGGATGCGGGCTCAGGCTGAAGCAGTGAGGCGGCATGAAGGACATGCCCAGATTCCGAAAGCTCCGAAAGTCTTTTCCGAAATCTGCACTGCTGCGTACGGCGGCGCGCGCGAAGCCCATGATTATAGCCCAGACTGCCCGGATCGGGCTAGTCGCCCTGCCCGGGCTTGCGCGAACGCAACGCACCCAGCACGGCGAAGGGGTTTTCGCGCGCCTTGTCGGGCGACTCGAAATCCGGATCGACGGCCGAGAGCTGGACCGGCGCCGGGCACACGTCGTGCACCGGCATGACCGGAATTTCCATCAGCAACTCGTCCTCGATCAGCGCGTGCAGGTCGAAATCGCGGCTGGCGACCAGCAGGTCCTCCTCGGACTCCTCGTCCTGAACCGCGGCGGTCTCTTCATCGGCCACGAAGCGGAACCAGCGGTCGACCTGGACCGGCGTGTCGACCGGCGACAGGCAGCGCTGGCAGACCAGCGGCACCGTGGCCTCGGCCGTCAGGTGCAGCCAGGGCTCTTCGCGGCCGTCGGCGCCGACGCGCTGCTCGCCGTCGGCTTCCCAGTGCACCACGGCATCGGAAGCAGCCTCGGCCGCCATCTCGTCGACCAGCCGGGTGTAGTTGCGCACCGGATCGTCGGCGGACAGGGTGGCCGCCGCGGCGGCAAAACCGGCGACATCGAGTCGGCCGGGGGCAAATTCTCTCTTCATCCGCCCCAGTCTAGCGCGCCGACGCCGGCTTGCCCGCCGGGCCGACCCCGAAAGGGTTGCGACGCCTCCCTCACAATCGACGCATGCAACGCACCGTGATCCTCGCCTCCACCTCGCGCTACCGCCGCGAGTTGCTCACCCGCCTGCGCCTGCCCTTCGAGGTGCATGCGCCCGAAGTCGACGAAACGCCGCGGGCCGGCGAAACCCCGCAGGCCCTGGCCCAGCGGCTCGCGCTCGAGAAAGCCAACGCCGTGGCCACCCGCTTCCCCGACGCCGTGGTGATCGGCTCCGACCAGGTGGCCGACCTGGCCGGCGAATCGCTCGGCAAGCCCGGCGACCACGCGCGCGCCACCGCCCAACTGCGGCGCATGCGCGGCCAGACGCTGGTCTTCCAGACCGCGGTGGCGGTCGTCTGCCAGGCGACCGGCTTCGTCCAGCGCGACCTGGCGCCCGTGCGCGTGGTGTTCCGCGAGCTCAGCGACGCCGCGATCGAGCAGTACCTGCTGGCCGAGCAGCCCTACGACTGCGCGGGCAGCGCCAAGAGCGAGGGCCTGGGCATCGCGCTGCTCGAGGCCATCGACAGCGACGACCCCAGCGCGCTGGTGGGCCTGCCGCTGATCCGCACCGCCCGCATGCTGCGCGCCGCCGGGATCGACCTGCTGTGAGCCGCGGCAAGCTCTACCTCGTGCCGGCGCCGCTCGATTTCGGCTGCGACAGCCAGGCCCCGCTGCAGGACGCGCTGCCGCTCGGCACGCTGCAGACGGCCGCCGGCATCACGCACTGGATCTGCGAGAACGCCAAGTCCGCGCGCGCCTATCTCAAGCGCATCGACGCGGTGGCCCCGCTGGCGGCACCGCTGCAGGCGCAGGCGATCCAGGAACTGCCGCGCGAAGTACACAAGAAAGGCGACCACGCCGGCCAGTTCGACGCCCGCCCGCTGCTGGCGGCGGCCCTCGAGGGCCACGACATCGGCCTGCTCAGCGAAGCCGGCATGCCGGCCGTGGCCGACCCGGGCTCGTCGGTGGCACGCGCGGCGCACGACCTGGGCATTTCGGTGGTGCCGCTGATCGGCCCGGTCTCGCTGCTGCTGGCGCTGGCCGCCAGCGGCCTCAACGGCCAGAACTTCGCCTTCGTCGGCTACCTGCCGCAGGACGCCGACGAGCGCCAGCGCCGCATCCGCGAGCTCGAGGCGCTGGCCCTCAAGACCGGGCAGACCCAGTTGTTCATCGAGACGCCCTACCGCAACGCCGCCCTGCTGCAGGCCCTGGTGCAGACGCTGCAGCACAACACGCGGCTGGCGGTCGCGCGCGGCCTCACGCTGGCCGAGGCGAACCTGCGCAGCGAGACCATCAAGGGCTGGCGCGCCAACAAGCCGCAGGCCGGCGTCGACGAACGCCTGCCCGCCGTGTTCGCGATCGGGCGCTGACGATGGCCGTGACCGCGGCCACGCGCTGGGCCTCGCGCGCGCAATTCTTCGCCTCGGGCTTCATCTTCGCGACCTGGGGCGTGCACGTGCCCACGGTCAAGGGGCACTACGGCATCGACGAGGCCCAGCTCGGCCTCGCGATGCTCGCGGCCGGCGCCGGCGCGATGTACGGCCTGACCAGCGCCGGCCGCTGGATCGGCCGCCACGGGCCGCGCCGCATGGCCGCGCTGTGCGGCTGCGTCTACGCGCTGCTGCTCTGCGGCCTGGTCGCGATGCCGGGCTATGCCGCGCTGCTGGGCCTGCTGGCGGTGTTCGGCCTGGTCACGAGCGTGTTCGACGTGGCGATCAACACCGAGGCCGCGCAGCTCGAGCTGCGCGATGGCAAGCCGCTGATGAGCGGCATGCACGGCATGTTCAGCCTCGGCGGCATGGCCGGCGCGGCCAGCGGCAGCGCGGCGCTCGCGGCCGGGCTGGCCCCGCAGAACCATCTGCTGCTGGTGTCGGCGGCGATGGTGGCGCTGGTCGCGTTCTCGGCCACGCGCATGCTGCCGAAGCCGCCCGCGACGCCCGGCGCGGCCGAGGCCGATCACGGCTTCCGCCTGCCGCGCGGCGCGCTCGCGGTGCTGGGCGTGCTCGCGGCGCTGGGGCTGATCGCCGAAGGCGCCATCTACGACTGGAGCGTGCTCTACCTGCAGCAGGAGCTGGGCAGCCCGCAGAAGCAGGCCGCCCTCGCCTATGCCAGCTTCTCGGCCGCCATGGCGGCGGCGCGCTTCGGCGGCGATGCCCTGCGCGCGCGTTTCGCGCCCGCCGTGCTGCTGCGCGGCAGCGGCCTCTTGGCCGCGGCGGCGATGACGCTGGCGCTGCTCACCGACTGGCCCTGGCTCGCGCTGGCGGGTTTCGCGGGCGTGGGCGTGGGCTTCGCGAACGTGGTGCCGATCCTGTTCGCGGCCTCGGCCAAGGTGCCGGGCGTGGAGCCGGCGCGCGGCATCGCGGCCGTCTCGGCGATCGCCTACCTGGGGTTCATGGCGGGCCCGGCGGTCATCGGGCTGATCGCGCGCGCCACCTCGCTGACGGCGGCGCTCTACGTGGTGGTGGTGTTCGCGGTCGCGCTGGCGGCCTCGGCGCGCTACGCGGCGGCCGACCGGCCGGCCGGCTGAGGCGGCGCGGGCCTCAGCGCAGCGCCGGCACCGACTTCAGCGAACGGATCGAGGCGTCGCCCATGGCGGCGCCGAACTTCTTGGCCAGCTTCTCGGCCACGTTGTCGCGGCGGGTGTAGTCGATGACTTCCTCGGCCTTGATCACCTCGCGCGCCACGTAGTCGACGTTGCCGAGCTGGTCGGCCAGGCCGTAGCTCACGGCCTGCTCGCCGCTCCAGAACAGGCCGCTGAACAGGCCCGGGGTGTCGAGCTTGAGGCGGTCGCCGCGGCCGGCCTTCACCACGTTGATGAACTGTTCGTGGATCTGGTCGAGCATCTTCTGCGCATGTTCGCGCTGGGCGTCGTTCATCGGGCTGAAGGGATCGAGGAAGCCCTTGTTCTCGCCCGAGGTCAGCAGGCGGCGCTCGACGCCGACCTTTTCCATCACGCCGGTGAAGCCGAAGCCGTCCATCAGCACGCCGATGCTGCCCACGATGCTGGCCTTGTCGACGTAGATCTTGTCGGCGCCGGCGGCGATGTAGTAGGCCGCCGAGGCACAGGTTTCCTCGACCACGGCGTAGACCGGCTTCTTGTACTTGGCCTTCAGGCGCTTGATCTCGTCGTTGATGATGCCGGCCTGCACCGGGCTGCCGCCCGGCGAGTTGATCAGCAGCACCACGCCCTTGGCACCCTCGTCCTCGAAGGCGGACTTCATGGCCGCCACGACGAACTCGGCGCTGGCGTCGCCGCCGTTGGCGATCTCGCCCTTGATCTCGACCACCGCGGTGTGGGCCGTGGTCTTGGCGGTGCTCGGCGCGCCGCGCGACAGCGCGAACCAGGCCAGGAAGATGAAGAAGGCCAGCCAGGCCAGCCGGGTGAAGGTCTTCCAGCGCCGCGTGGCCTTCTGCTCGTTGAGGGCCGCGAAGGCCAGCTTCTCGAGCGTGGCGCGTTCCCAGCCGGGACGCTGAGTGGGATCGTTGGACATGGTGCGTTGGGGATCGGTCGAGGACGAAAGCGAGGGCGGGGTCGGCTCGAAAGGCTCGAAACCCCGGGGGTCGGTGCGGTTCTGGTCGTTCATGGGAGCGGCGGGCGAACAGGCAGTCGCGAAGCGCGGCGCTGCTAGAAATTGAAGGGTTGGAGGTTCCAGGCAGTATGCCAGTGCACCACGCCGTCGCGCTCGCTCAGCGCGATCTTGACGAGGCCGCCGCGGCACGGCCCGCCCGCGCATTCGCCGGTGTCGGGCCGGTACACGGCGCCGTGGGTGGCGCACAGCAGCCATTGGCCGGTGTCGTCGAAGAAGCGGTCGGGCTGGAAGTCCATTTCCATCGCCACGTGGCTGCAGCGGTTGAGATAGGCATGCGGCTGGCCCTCGAAGCGCACCGCGAAGGCGCGGCAGGTCTCGCCGCCGTAGACCACGTCGAAGGCCACGGCCCGGCCGCCCTCGGCGAGGTCGGCCGCATTGCACAGGGGAATGCTGTCGTCGCTCATGGCAGGCGATTGTCGTTTCAGGCGTTGCCGAGGAGCCAGGCCTCGAGGTCGGCGATCGAATGCGCGATGTGCAGCGGCTTGAACTCGGCGAAGCTGTCGGGCTCGTGCGCGCCGTAGCTCACGCCGACGCTGGCGCAGCCCGCGTTCACCGCCAGCTGCAGGTCGTGCGTGGTGTCGCCGATCATCAGCGTGCGCTCGGCGGGCACTTCCAGTTCCTCCATCAGCTCGAGCAGCATGCGCGGATGCGGCTTGCCGAAGGTCTCGTCGGCGGTGCGCGAGGCGTCGAAGCGGTCGCGCAGCGCCACCGTCTTGAGCGCCTCGTTGAGGCCGCGGCGCGACTTGCCCGTGGCCACCGCCAGCTTGTGGCCGCGCGCGCGCAGCGCATCGAGCATCGGCAGCACGCCGTCGAACAGCACGATGTCGTCCTGGTGCTGCAGGTAGTGGTAGCGGTAGCGGGCGCCGAGCTCGGGGTACTTCTCCTTCGGCACGTCGGGCGCGGCGCGCGCCAGCGCCTCGGCCAGCCCGAGGCCGATGACCCAGGCGGCATCGTCCTCGCTGGGCTTGGCGCCGCCGACGTCGACCACCGCCGCCTGGATGCAGCGCACGATCAGCCGCGTGGAGTCGTAGAGGGTGCCGTCCCAGTCGAAGGCGATCAGGTCGAAGCGCGGGGGGCGGGCGGTTTCTGCAGAGTCAGTCATGGGTCGTGGGCGTGGGGTGTCGTGTCATCGCGTCGAGCGCGGCGGGCGGCATCAGCGAGCGCAGCTCGGGCGGCAGCTCGGCCTGCAGCGCGACACGCTCGCCGGTGGCGGGATGGTTGAACTGCAGCCGCCAGGCGTGGAGGAACATGCGCTTGAGGCCCAGCTTCTGCAGCGCGCGCCGGCGCTCGGATTCGCCGTACTTGTCGTCGCCGGCGATCGGATGGCCGGCCGACGCCAGGTGAACGCGGATCTGGTGCGTGCGGCCGGTCTTGATGGTGACGGCCAGCAATGACATCGGCGTGGCATCGCCGGGCAGCGACAGCGTGGCGAGCGGACGCACCAGCGTCACGGCGCGCATCGCATCGGGATGGTCCTTGGCGACCACGCGCACGCGGCGTTCGCCGGCACCGGCGCCGCCGTCGGGCAGCAGGTACTTGGCGAGCGGCGCGTCGAGCACCTTCTTGTTGGCGGGCCAGGCGCCCTCGACCAGCGCCAGATAGGTCTTGCCGGTCTCGCGCTCGCGGAACTGCTCCTGCAGCGCCACCAGCGCGCTGCGCTTCTTGGCGACCAGCAGGATGCCCGAGGTCTCGCGGTCGAGCCGGTGCACGAGCTCGAGGAACTTCGCGCCCGGGCGCGCGGTGCGCAACTGCTCGATCACGCCGAAGCTCACGCCGCTGCCGCCATGCACCGCCACGCCGGCGGGCTTGTCGACGGCCAGCACGGCCTCGTCCTCGAGCAGCAGCGGGAATTCGCGCGCCGGCGCGGCGCTGGCGGCCTCCTCGGCGCGTTCGGCCACGCGGATCGGCGGCAGGCGCACCACGTCGCCGGTCTCGACGCGGGTCTCGGCCTGGGCGCGTCCCTTGTTGATGCGCACCTCGCCCGACCGGATGATCCGGTAGACGTGGGTCTTCGGCACGCCTTTCAGATGGCGGAAGAGGAAGTTGTCGAGGCGCTGCCCGGCCGACTCGGCGTCGATCGTGAGGAAGCGGATGGCCGCCGGCCCTCCGGCAAACTCCTTAGCCGCGGGGGCTTGCTTCGCACCTATAATGTTTTTCACCAGCGCGGTCGTGTAAGTGCTTGATTAGACAGAAGTTTAGAGCACTGCTGTCAAACACCCCGGCGGCGCTGCGAGGTCGATGCCGCTTTGGCGACGAGCCTGCAAACCCCGCGCAACTGCGCAAAGTGGCAGGCCAGACGTCCAAGTCAAGCCGACACCCACGAAACACCGATACGGAATACCAGCCTACAGCCTTCAGCTGCCGGCGGATCGAAGCGAGTCCCTTTGTGCTGATGCTGCTGATTCAAATGTGCCTGCGCTGGCTGACCTGGTCCCGACCAGCGGCCTCGGGCATCGAATCGCCAGAACCGCGCGCCACCCTTGCGCAACGAGTTGTCGAACAGACAGCTTCTCAGCACCACGAAGGGCTCGCCCCCATCCACGCGCCCCCACTCCGGCTGTCGTCACCGAGCTGACGCTCGAGACGGCCGCTCGCGCTCGCGCGCCGCGGCACCCAGCATCCGGAGCCAAGCGGCAATTCCCCAAGTTTCGCGGGCGTCGTCCGTGCATCGTTGGCCCTCCAGGGCCGGTAGAACGATACATATAAGGACAACGCATCATGAAGCGGATGCTGATCAATGCCACGCAGGCCGAAGAACGCCGCCTGGCCATCGTCGACGGGCAGAAGCTCCTCGACTACGAAATCGAGATCGAGGGACGCGAACAGCGCAAGGGCAACATCTACAAGGCCGTCGTGACCCGCGTCGAGCCCAGCCTCGAAGCCTGTTTCGTCGACTACGGCGAGGACCGCCACGGCTTCCTGCCGTTCAAGGAAATCTCCAAGCAATACTTCACCGAAGGCGTCTCGGCCAGCCAGGCCCGGATCCAGGACGTGATCAAGGAAGGCCAGGAACTGGTCGTCCAGGTCGAGAAGGAAGAGCGCGGCAACAAGGGCGCGGCCCTCACCACCTTCATCTCGCTGGCCGGCCGCTACGTCGTGCTGATGCCGAACAACCCGCGTGGCGGTGGCGTCTCGCGCCGCATCGAGGGCGACGACCGCGCCGAGCTCAAGGAGGCGATGGACCAGCTCGAGTACCCGAAGGGCATGAGCATCATCGCGCGCACCGCCGGCATCGGCCGCTCGGCGCCCGAACTCCAGTGGGACCTGAACTACCTGCTCAAGCTCTGGACCGCCATCGACGGCGCGGCCAAGGGCGGCAAGGGCGCCTTCCTGATCTACCAGGAATCCTCGCTCGTGATCCGCGCGATCCGTGACTACTTCAATCACGACATCGGCGACATCCTGATCGACACCGACGACATCTACGACCAGGCGCAGCAGTTCATGGCGCACGTCATGCCCGAGCATGCCGCCCGCGTGAAGCGCTACCGCGACGACGCCGCCCTGTTCAGCCGCTTCCAGATCGAGCACCAGATCGAGTCGGCCTACGCCCGCACCGTGCAGTTGCCCTCGGGCGGCGCCATCGTGATCGACCACACCGAGGCGCTGGTCTCGGTCGACGTGAACTCGGCCCGCGCCATCAAGGGCGGCGACATCGAGGAAACCGCGACCCGCACCAACCTCGAAGCCGCCGACGAAGTGGCGCGCCAGATGCGCCTGCGCGACCTCGGCGGCCTGATCGTCATCGACTTCATCGACATGGACGAGTCGAAGAACCGCCGCGAGGTCGAGAGCCGCCTGCGCGACGCGCTGCGCCAGGACCGCGCGCGCGTGCAGTTCGGTTCGATCAGCAAGTTCGGCCTGATGGAAATGAGCCGCCAGCGCCTGAAGCCGGCGCTGAGCGAAGGCTCGTCGATCCCCCTGCCCCCGTTGCGGCGGCTCGGGCCACATCCGCGACACCGAATCGAGCGCGCTGCAGATCCTGCGCATCATTCAGGAAGAGTCGATGAAGGACAACACCGCCGCCGTGCACGTGCAGGTGCCGGTGGAAGTCGCTTCGTTCCTGCTCAACGAGAAGCGCACCGAGATCGCCAAGATCGAGCTCAAGCAGCGCGTGAGCGTGCTGATGGTGCCGAACAAGACGCTCGAGACGCCCAACTACAAGCTCGAACGCCTGAAGCACGACGACCCGCGCCTCGACCACATCGAGGCCAGCTACAAGATGGCCGACGAGATCGAGGACCCGACCTCGGTCACGCGCCGCTCGCAGGAGCCCACCAACAAGCAGACGCCGGTCATCAAGGGCGTGCTGCCCGACGCGCCGGCGCCCGTGGTGCCGGTCAAGCCCGAGCCGGTGCGCGCGCCCGTCGCCGCACCCGCGCCGGTCGCACCGCCCGTGGCGGTGGCGCCCGCGCCGGCCGAGCTGGGCTTCTTCGCCCGCATCAAGAGCTGGTTCGGCGGCGGTACGCCGGCAGCCGCGCCGGCACCCGCGCCCTCGGCCATTCCGGTCGAGCCGCCGAAGCCGACGCGCCGCGAAGGCCGTGACGGCCGTCCGGGCCGCGATGGCGAAGCGCGCGGTGGACGCGACGGCGAACAGCGCCGTGGCGGCCGCGGCGGCGAAGGCCGCAATGCCGAAGGCCGTGGCGAGAACGGCGCCCGTTCGGGCAACCGCGACGGCGAACGCCGTGGCGGCGGCCGCAATGGCGAGCGCCGCGAAGGCGGTCGCGAGGGCCGTGAAGGTCGTGAAGGCCGCGACAACCGCGGCGCCGAGCTGCGCGCCGATGGTCAGCCGCGCGAGAACAACCGCGAAGGCCGTCCGCCGCGCGAAGGCGATCAGCGCCGCGGTCGTGGCGAACGCCGCGAGGGCGAAGGCCGCAACGTGCCGGCCGAAGCGCTCGAAGGCGTCAGCCTCGAAGCCCAGCAGCTCGCACCGAACGCGGTGCCGGGCGAGGAAGGCACCACTGCCGGCGAACGCGCACCGCGCGCCCGCCGCGAACGGGGTGAACGCGGCGAGCGCGGTGAACGTGGCGAGCGCAACGGCGAACGCGGCGAGCGCAACCTGAACGGCGACGCGCCGCGCGGCGAAGCCGCCGCCGGCGAAGACGGCAACGCCGCGCAGGGCGAACGCACCGAGCGTGCACCGCGCAACGGCCGCGAAGAGCGTGGCCCGCGTGGCGAACGCAACGACGGCCGCCGCGAGCGCCGCAACGACGGCCAGCCGCGCTTCAACGAGGAAGGCGAAGCCGCCACCACCGCATCGGCCGACGCCGAAGCCGGCCGCGAAGCCGCGCCGCAGGACGGCGCCGAGCAGGCACCGCGCCGCGACGGCGAAGAGCGCCGCGGCCGTTCGCGCGACCGCTACGGCCGTGACCGCCGCGAACGCGCACCGCGCGAAGAAGGCGAAGCGCAACCCGTGGCCGCCTTCGACGGCGCGCCCGCCGAAGCGCAGAACCTGCAGGACGCACCCGTCGCGCGCCAGCCGCAGCCGTTCGCGGAGCAAGCGGTGGCCCCGGTCGCCGAAGCTGCCGAAAGCGTCGCGGTCGTCGCCGAAGCCCCGGCCGCCGCGCCGCAGGTGCGCGAGCCCGCGCCGCAAGCGCGCTTCGAGCAGCCGCAGCAACCCGCGGCGCCCGCGGCACCCATCGTGGTCGAACGCGCGAGCGCGCCCCAGCCGGCCGCCAACGGCCGTGCGCTGCCGAAGGTCCAGTCCTTCGAGCTGCCGCTCGACGAGCTCGCGCAGATCGCGCAGAGCTCGGGCCTGCAGTGGGTCAACTCCGACGCCGAACGCATCGCGCAGGCGCGCGCCGCGATTGCCGCCGAGCCGAAGCCGGTCCACGTGCCGCGCGAACGCCCGCCGGTGATCGTGCTCGACGAAGGCCCGCTGGTGCTGGTCGAAACCCGCCGCGAACTGGCCGCGATGACGCTGCCGTTCGAGCAACCGGCTGGCGAGGCGCAGCCGGAGCAGCGCACGCTCTGAGCATCCGCTCGACTGCAATGAAGACGGCGCCCTCGGGCGCCGTTTTTCATGGGGCCGGCATCTCGAGGATCAGCTCCCCGAAGCGGCAGGCACAGGGCGTGCGGCCGTTCTCGCTCCAGATCAGCGAGAAGTCCACGCTCGGCAAGGGCCGCAGTCCATAGCGGCCGTCGACGATCTTCATGCCCGGCTCCACGTCCTCGCGCGTGATCACCGTTGCCGCGAGCCCCGCGAGCACCGCCGCGCGAATGCCCTGTGGACTGGCCGAGGTGAACACCACGTGCCAGTCGATCGGCGCGAGGTCGAGCGCCGAGCCGGCCACCTGCCGGTAGACGCAGGGCTTCGGAAAGAAGGCCAGCGGCAGCGAGCCGCCCCGGGGCGGCTCGAAGGTTCTGGCCGCGGCCCAGACCAGTTGCGTGCGCCGCAGCCGCGTGCCCTCCTCCACCTCGGGCGGCGACATCACGACCGCGAGGTCCAGCTCGCCGGCCCTGATCGCCGCGCGCAGGTCGACATGCATGCTCACGCAGACCTCCATGCGCACCGACGGGAAAGCGCGCGCGAACTGCGACAGCAGCGGCGCCAGGCGCTCGCCCAGGAAGTTGTCGGGCGCGCCGAAGCGCACCACACCCGAGATCGGCGAGGGCTGGAAGCGCTGCGTCATGGCGTCGAGCGTCGTCAGGATCTGCTCGGCATAGCGCAGGAAATCCTCGCCGTCCTCGGTCACCGTGAGGCGGCGCGTCGTGCGGTGCAGCAGCGCGCGGCCCACCTGCTCCTCGAGCCGGCGGATCTGGTGGCTGATGGCCGACTGCGTCAGGTGCAGGCGCTGCGCGGCGCGCGTGAAGCTGCCGGTCTCCTTCACGGCGACGAAGGCGCGCAGCAGGATGGGATCGAAGTCCATGGCGAAGGTGGGCGGGTCGTTCGAGTAGTGACGGAGATTAATGAATCTCACGAAATTAAATCATTTCCCTCATGAAGACCCTTTGCCCAGAATCGCGCTCCTCACGGCCGGCCTGCTCGCCGCGCCGCTTCAACCGGACGCCCCATGACCCTCTCACCCACCGCACGCAACCGCCTCGCGCTGGTCGCCCTCTGCCTCGTCGCCGCGATGTTCGGCCTCGAGATCTCCAGCATTCCCGTGATCCTGCCCACGCTCGAGAAGACGCTGCACGCCGACTTCGAGGCCATGCAATGGATCATGAATGCCTACACCATCGCCTGCACCACGGTGCTGATGGCGGCCGGCACGCTGGCCGACCGCTACGGCCGCAAGCGCGTGCTGGCGATCAGCCTGCTGCTGTTCGGCCTCACCTCGCTGGCCTGCGGCCTGGCGCCGAGCGCACCGCTGCTGATCGGCGCGCGCTTCCTGCAGGGCCTGAGCGGCGGCACCATGCTGATCTGCCAAATCGCCATCCTCTCGCATCAATTCCAGGAAGGCCGCGAACGCAGCCGGGCCTTCGCCATCTGGGGCGTGGTGTTCGGCGTCGGCCTGGGCTTCGGGCCGATCGTCGGCGGCGCGATCGCCGCGCTGTGGCGCTGGGAATGGGTGTTCCTGGTCCATGCGCCGCTGGCCGCCATCGCCTGGCTGCTGGCGGCCGTCGGCATCGGCGAGCCGCGCGACCCCGAGGCGAAGCGGCTCGACCTCGCGGGCATCGTCACGCTGTCGCTCGCGGTGCTCGGCCTCACGGGCTACATCACGCAGGGGCCCGGGCTCGGTTTCGCGAGCGCGGCGGGGCTGAGCCTCATCGGCGCCGCGGCCGCGAGCTTTGCCGCCTTCGTGGCGATCGAGCGCAGCCGCGCCCATCCGATGTTCGACTTCTCGGTGTTCCGCATCCGCGCGTTCTCGGGCGCGATCCTCGGCTCGGTCGGCATGAACTTCAGCTTCTGGCCCTTCATGATCTACCTGCCGATCTACTTCCAGGCCGGCCTGGGCTACGACGCGGTGCAGGCCGGCACGGCGCTGCTGGCCTACACGCTGCCGACCCTGCTCGCGCCGCCGCTGGGCGAGCGGCTTGCCGCGCGCTTTCGCGCCGGCGCCGTGATCCCGGCCGGCCTGTTCGCCATCGGCGCGGGCTTTTTGCTGATGCGCTGGGGCAGCGGCGTCGCCGAGGCGAGTTGGCTCACGCTGCTGCCGGGATGCCTGCTGGCGGGCCTCGGCCTGGGCGTGATCAACACGCCGGTGACCAACACCACCACCGGCTCGGTGCCCGCGAGCCGCGCCGGCATGGCCTCGGGCATCGACATGAGCGCGCGACTCATCACGCTGGCGATCAACATCGCGCTGATGGGTTTTCTGCTGCTCGCGGGCATCGTGGCCGCGCTGCGCGGCGCGCTGCCGGAACTGGCGCCCTCGCTGCCCGCGCTCGCCGAGCGGATCGCGGCCGGCCATCTCGCGACGCTGCACCGGGAGTTCCCGGCGCTCGCCGCGCTCGATCCCTCGGGTGCGATCGCCCACGGCGCGCTGCTGCAGGGCTTCGGCGGGGTGATGCTCTACGGTGCGCTCGGCGTGTGGGTGCTCGCGGCACTGAGCGCGCTGGCCTTCCACGGCGGGGGCAGGCGGCCCCCCGGTCGCCTGCGCCTCTCGCCCCTGAGCTAGCGCAGCGAGACCGGGGTGGTTCTCGATCTGCGCCGCGTTGCGCCAGGCCAGCGCGGCCTGCTCGGCATCGCCGCGGTCCTCGGCCAGCTGCGCGAGCGCGAGCCAGGCGCGGCGGTAGAGCTCGGGGTCCTGCAGCCCCATGCCGGCCTGCGACAGCAGCTGCTGCGCCTTGCCCCGAGAGCTGGCGCTTCATGCAGGCCATGCCCGCGAGGTACTGCAGGTTGGCGTCGCGCGGGTTGTTGCGCTGCGCGCTTTCGATGCGCGCGAGCCAGTCGGCATCGACCGAATCGAGCCCCGCCTCGAGCGCCAGCGCGAGCTTCACGCGCAGCGCGTCGCCGAGGCCGCGCGGCACCGACACCATGCGCTCCCACGCCGGCAGCAGCCAGCCGCGCGCCACCGGCAGGTCGCCCTTGAGCAGCACCATGCGCTGCGCGGCGTGGATCGCGACCTCGGGCATCTCGCGCTCGGCCGTCTCGAGTTCGGACCAGGCGCGCAGCAGCTGCGCCGGATCGTGCGCGCCCGACAGCAGCTCGGTCGCGAGCCCGCGCACGATGCTCTGCGCGGCGGCTTCCGAGAAAGCACGGTGCTTGGCCAGCAGCCGCGCGGTCTCGAGCGCCTCGAGCGTGCGGCGGTCCTGGCGCGCGGCCTTCAGCCGCAGCCGCAGCGCCAGCGTGCGGCGCTGCGCGCCCTGCGGCAATTCCTCCAGCCGCGCGAGCGCTGCCGCCGGATCGCGGTCCTCGAGCGCCCAGCGCGCGGCGCGCAGCTGCACGCCCTCGCGGGTCTCGGGACTGGCCAGCAGGTTGCGGTCGGCGCTCTCGTTGAGCGCCTGCTGCAGATGGGCGTCGCGCGCCGGGCGGTCCTGCAGCGCCTGCGCGCTCTCGGCCGCGAGCAGGTGCGACAGCACGCGCACCTGCTGCGCCTGCGGCAGGCTGGCGCCGAGCGCGGCCAGTGTCTTCTCCTGCGTGAGCGCGGCCTGCGCGGCCTTGCGCGCGCGCGAGAAGCGGCCCGAGATCAGCTGCACCATCGCATCGAGCAGCGCCGAATGCAGCATGCGTTCCTTCTGCTGCATGCGCCACTGGCGCGCCTGGGTCGGCAGCGAGAACAGCGCGGCCAGCGCGCGCAACGCCGCGTGCAGCAGCACGAACAGCGTCAGCAGGATCACCAGCACGAGGTTGAGCGAGAGGTCGACCCGCCAGGGCGGCCAGAACACGGTGATCGTGCCCTGGTTGTTGCCGGCGAACAGCGCGACCGCCGCGGCGACGGCGAACAGCGCGAGGAGCCAGAGTGCGGCGCGCATGAAAAGCCCTGCCCTCTCAGCGGCCGGCCGCGGCGGTGGCCAGGGCGGCGAGCGTGTCGTCGATGCGCGGCGGCTCGGTGGTCTTCACCAGCGCCTGCAGCTGCTGCAACTGCGTCGCAGCCGTCTGGGTGCGGCGCGAGGCGGGATCGAAATAGCGGTTGAGCGAGGCCGCCACGTTGGCGAGCTCGGTGCGCGTGACGTCGACCTGGCGCGACAGCAGCGACAGGCGCGCGTTGAGCAGCTTGAGCTTGAGGTTCTCGCGCAGGAAGTAGGTCTGGTCGGGCGCCAGCAGGATCGCCTCGGGCCGCTCGATGCGGCCCACGCGCACCAGCGAGCGCGCCTCGTTGCGCACCATGAGCAGCGCGCGCTCCCACCAGGGCGCGTCGGCCGGCACCGGGTCGGCCTGCCAGGCGTTGAGGCCGGTGCCGCGCATCGCGACCGCGTTGAGCGGCGGCAGGTCGTCCACGCCGCGCATCAGTTCGTCGAGCTTCTGCAGCGCCTCGCCGCCGTCGGCGCTGGCGGTGCTGCGCAGCCGGTCGGCATCGCGCTGCATGGCGCGCTGCAGCGGCGCCAGCCGCGGCTGCGCGGCGCGCGCGATGCGCAGGTCGCCGGCCTTGAGCGCGGCCAGCAGCGGCTCGACGCTGCCCGTGACCTGCGCCTGCTGCAGCGCGAGCCGCAGCGTGGATTCGATGTCGACCACCAGGTTCTCGTCGCGCGAACGCGAGAGGCTCTGCATCAGTTCCTCGAGCTGCGAGCGCTGCAGCGCGACCTCGGCGACGCGGGTCTCGGTGAGCGCCACGCGCGCGGCGGCGTCGCGCACCGTGTCCTTGGCCTCGCGCGCCAGGGTGCGCGCCTCGAGCGACTGCATAAGCGCCTCGCTGCTCTGGCGCGCGAGCTGCTCCTTCATGTTGCCGACCTTCTGCCACAGCGCGATCGACGTCAGCAGTGCGCCCAGAGAGACCAGGGCCAGCAGGCCGAGGCCGATGCGCGTCAGGGTGGTGGCGGCCGCGGCGAGGGCGGCGGGCGATTGGGAAGACGTGGAAGAAGTCGTCAGCGGAGCCGGCACGGGTGCCTGGGGTGCGGCGGAGGCGGAAGAAGACTCGTCGGACGGAGGCACGGCGCTCATGCGAGGGATTCTATAGACGCGACCAGCGCTTCCAGCAGCGGCGCGCTCTCGCGCACCGTTCCGAAACCCGCGCCACGCGCGGCTTGCGCGATGCGCGGGTGGGTGGCGATGGCGCGCGCGGCCCGCCAATCGATGGCCGGCAGCGCGGCGCGCAGGTTGGCGATCGCCTCCGAACTGCTGAAGAGCCAGAGCGCGCGGCCCGTCGCGCCCTCCTCTGCCAGCCGGCGCTGCGCCTCATCGAGCACGGGCGCGAGCCGGCGGTAGGCCACCACGGTCTCGCGCCGCGCGCCCGCGGCGTCGAGCGCCTGCGCGAGCCAGTCGCGGCCCGCGGGCTGGCCCTGTGCATCGCCGCCGCGCACGATCAGCACCCGCAATCCGGGCACGACCCGCGGCCCCACGATCGCCCACAGGGCTTCGGAATCGAAGCGGCCTTCGTCGGCCGCCGGCGTGTCGATGTCCTCGGGCGGAACGCCGTTGCGTTGCAGCGCGCGCGCGGTGCCGGGGCCGGTGGCCCAGAAGCGGCAACCTGCTTGCAGCGCGGTGCCGGCGTTGGCTTCGAAGAAGCGGTCGACCGCCGCGGCGCTCACGAACATCCGCGCCGCGTGGTGTTCGTTCCAGGCCGCGCGCAGCGGCGCGGCATCAGCGACCGGGGCGATCTCGATCAGCGGCAACGCGCGCGCATCGAAGCCCGCGTCGCGCAGTGCATCGATCCACGGCGGCGCCTCGCGCGCCGGTCGCGTCACGAGGACGGTCGGCGCTGCGGTCGTCGCCACGGTCCCCACGCGCTTCAGTGGGCGCCCGCGTCGCGCAGCAGCGAGGCCGCGTGCAAACCGAGCGCATCGGCCTGCGCATGATCGCCGGCCTCGGCGCGCGCGCTCACCTGCAGCATCGGCTCGGCGCCCTCGGGGTCGCCCCAGGCGGCGTCGATGCGCAGGCTGCCGTCGGGTTGCCAGCGCGCATGCGCGGCCAGCGGCATCGAGCAGCTGCCGCCCATCGCGCGGCTCACGGCGCGCTCGGCGGCGGTGGCGAGCCAGTCGCCGCGGTGCGACAGCGGCGCCAGCAGTGCGATCAGGTCGGCGCGATCGGCGCGCACCTCGATGCCCAGCGCGCCCTGGCCCGCGGCCGGCAGCATGGTCTCGGGCTCGAAGGCGATGCGGATGCGGTCCTCGAGGCCCAGGCGCTTGAGGCCCGCGGCGGCGAGCACGATGGCGTCGTACTGGCCCTCGTCGAGCTTGCGCAGGCGGGTGTCGAGGTTGCCGCGCAGCGGTTCGATGCGCAGGTCGGGCCGGCGCGCGCGCAACAGCATCACGCGGCGCAGGCTCGAGGTGCCGACCACGGCGCCCTGCGGCAGTTCGTCGAGCGAGGCATAGCGCGGCGACACCAGCGCGTCGCGCGGGTCCTCGCGCTCGAGCACGCAGGCCAGCACGAAGCCCTCGGGCAGCTCCATCGGCACGTCCTTGAGCGAGTGGACCGCGATGTCGGCGCGCCCTTCCTCGAGCGCGAGCTCGAGCTCCTTCACGAACAGGCCCTTGCCGCCGACCTTGCTCAGGGTGCGATCGAGGATCTGGTCGCCACGCGTGGTCATGCCCAGCAGGCGGACCGTGTGGCCCTTGTCTTGCAACAGCGCTTGCACGTGCTCGGCTTGCCACAAGGCCAGCCGGCTTTCGCGCGTGGCAATCACGATATTGCTCAAAACCGCCCCCGAAAAGTACATGAACAGAAACCGGCGGGATGCTAGCATGTTGCGCCGCAGCAACGGCGGCGACGCTCCATTCCAACAGCACTCCAAGTCTCCAGGAACACCATCGAATGAAAGCCAGCAAGACCCCTGTCGCCCCACCGAAGCGCAGGCAAGCCGAAGACCAGCCGCTGATCGACGACATCCGCCTGCTGGGCCGCATCCTCGGCGACGTGATCCGGGAGCAGGAGGGCAAGGAGAGCTATGAACTGGTGGAGAAGATCCGCACGCTGTCGGTGGCCTTCCGCCGCGATGCCGACCAGACCGCCGACCGCGCGCTCAAGAACCTGCTCAAGAGCCTGACCGCGGCCGAGACGGTGCGCGTGATCCGCGCCTTCAGCTACTTCAGCCACCTGGCCAACCTGGCCGAAGACCGCCACCTGATCCGCCGCCGCACCGAGGCCGAGCGCGCCGGCGAGAGCGCCGACGGCGACCTGCAGACCGCGCTGGCGCGCATCCGCAAGGCCGGCGTGAAGCCCGACGAGATCGTGGCCACGCTGGCCCACAGCTACCTGTCGCCGGTGCTCACCGCGCACCCGACCGAGGTGCAGCGCAAGAGCATCCTCGACGCCGAGCGCGCGATCGCGCTGCTGCTGACCACGCGCGACGAGATCCGCCTGCGTCAGCAGGCCTATGCCGGCGGCACCGACGCGCTGTCGCCGCTCGAATTCGCCGACAACGAGGCGCAGATCCGCATCCGCGTCACGCAGCTGTGGCAGACGCGCCTGCTGCGCTTCTCCAAGCTCACCGTGGCCGACGAGATCGAGAACGCGCTGAGCTACTACGAGGCCACCTTCCTGCGCGAGATCCCGCGCGTCTATGCCGACCTCGAGAAGGCGCTGGCGCAGGGCGGCCAGACGCCCTCGGTCGCGACCTTCCTGCGCATGGGCCAGTGGATCGGCGGCGACCGCGACGGCAACCCCAACGTCACGGCCGAGACCCTCGAGTACGCGCTGCGCCGGCAGGCCGAACTGGCGCTGCGCCACTACCTCACCGAGGTGCACTACCTGGGCGGCGAGCTCTCGCTGTCGGCCACCCTGATCGACGTGTCGGTCGAGATGCAGGCGCTGGCCGAGCGCTCGCCCGACACCAGCGAGCACCGCAAGGACGAGCCCTATCGCCGCGCACTGACCGGCGTCTATTCGCGGCTCGCGGCCACGCTGCGCGAGCTCACGGGCGGCGAGGCCGCGCGCCACGCGGTGGCGCCGCAGAACCCCTACGCCACGGCCGAGGAGTTCCTCGCCGACCTGCGCACCATCGAGGACTCGCTCGGCGAGAAGCACGGCAGCCTGCTGGCCGCGCCGCGCCTCAAGCCGCTGATCCGCGCGGTCGAGGTGTTCGGCTTCCACCTCGCCACGGTCGACCTGCGCCAGAGCTCCGACAAGCACGAGGCCGTGATCGCCGAGCTGCTGGCCACCGCGCGCATCGAGCCCGCCTACGCCTCGCTGGCCGAGGAGGCCAAGCAGACGCTGCTGCTCAAGCTGCTCGACGACGCGCGCCCGCTGCGCGTGCCCGATGCAGCCTACTCGCCGCTCGCGAAGAGCGAGCTCGCGATCTTCGCGGCCGCGCGCGTGGCCCGCGCGCGCTACGGCAACGCGGCGATCCGCCACTACATCATCAGCCACACCGAGACCGTGAGCGACCTGCTCGAGGCGCTGCTGCTGCAGAAGGAAGTGGGCCTGCTGCGCGGCGCGATGGACAAGGACGCGACCTGCGACCTGATCGTGGTGCCGCTGTTCGAGACCATCGAGGACCTGCGCAATGCCGCGCCGATCGTGCGCGCCTTTTACGCGCTGCCGAACATCCAGGCGCTGATCGAGCGCTCGGGCGCCGAGCAGGACGTGATGCTCGGCTACAGCGACAGCAACAAGGACGGCGGCATCTTCACCAGCAACTGGGAGCTCTACCGCGCCGGCATCGCACTGGTGGCGCTGTTCGACGAGCTCAACAAGAAGAAGGCCAACCCCATCCGGCTGCGCATGTTCCATGGCCGCGGCGGCACGGTGGGCCGCGGCGGCGGCCCGAGCTACCAGGCGATCCTCGCGCAGCCGCCCGGCACGGTGCGCGGCCAGATCCGCCTGACCGAGCAGGGCGAGGTCATCGGCTCGAAGTACGCCAACCGCGAGATCGGCCGGCGCAACCTCGAAACCCTGGTGGCCGCCACGCTCGAGGCCACGCTGCTGCCGCAGGGCAAGTCGGCGCCCGCCACTTTCCTGTCGGCGGCCGGCGAGCTCTCCACCGCGAGCATGGCCGCCTACCGCAAGCTGGTCTACGAGACCCCGGGCTTCGGCGAGTACTTCTTCAGCGCCACGCCGATCCGCGAGATCGCCGAGCTCAACATCGGCTCGCGCCCCGCCTCGCGCAACCCCAGCCACAAGATCGACGACCTGCGCGCCGTGCCCTGGAGCTTCAGCTGGGGCCAGTGCCGCCTCACCATCCCGGGCTGGTTCGGCTTCGGCTCTGGCGTGGAGCAGTTCCTCGCGGCCGCCGGCAATGCCGCGGGCCGCAAGGAGCGCCAGGCGCTGCTGCAGCGCATGTACGCGCAGTGGCCCTTCTTCCGCACGCTGCTGTCGAACATGGACATGGTGCTCGCCAAGAGCGACCTCGCGCTGGCCTCGCGCTATGCCGAACTGGTGAGCGACCGCAAGCTGCGCCAGAAGGTGTTCTCGATGATCGATGCCGAATGGCACCGCACCTCGGACGCGCTCACGCTGATCACCGGCGCCAAGCAACGGCTCGAGGGCAATGCAGAAATGCAGCGCTCGGTGCGCCACCGCTTCCCCTACATCGACCCGCTGCACCACCTGCAGGTCGAGCTGATGCGGCGCTACCGCGCGGGCGACGGCGGCGAGCGGCTGCAGCGCGGCATCCACATCTCGATCAACGGCGTGGCCGCGGGCCTGCGCAACACCGGCTGAGGAGGCGCGCATGCAAGGCTCCTGTCTCTGCGGCGCCGTGGCCTACGAGGCCGCGAAGCTCGCGGGCCCGATCGGCCACTGCCATTGCCGGACCTGCCGCAAGGCGCATGCGGCCGCCTTCGCGAGCACGGCGCGCGTGGACCGTGCCGACTTCCGCTGGCTGCGCGGCCAGGACGACGCGCTCGCGGCCTTCGAATCGACGCCCGGCAAGCTGCGCCACTTCTGCCGCCGCTGCGGCAGCCACCTCGTGGCGGAGTGGGTCGCGCAGCCGCAGGTGATCCTGCGCGTGGGCTCGCTCGACGACGATCCGGGCGTGCGGCCGAGCCAGCACATCTGGCGCTCGCACGACGTGCCATGGATGGCCTGCGGCGAGGACCTGCCCTCGTTCGCCGAGGCCGCGCCGCCCAAGCCCTGAGCGCGCCCTTGCCGTCGATGGACGGCAAAGTGCCGCTCCCGGGCGCCTGCGTGCAGCCGAAAGCACGCAAACCCCTCGATTGTTCGCCCTGGGGAAACTGACAACTGCCGCGCGCCCCCTTTGTCGCGGGCGCCCCGGCGACCACACTGCGAAGCCCCTTGCAACAAGCATCGACCGCCGTGCCGGCCGATGCCCACCGGACTTCCTCCTCATGATGAACGCACCCAGCGGCGCCCCCTGCATCGACGCGCTGCCGCCCGATTCCGCGAAGACCTCGCGCTCGACCTGGCTCGCGGTCGGTTCGCTCTCGGTCGGTTCCTTCGCCATGGTCTCGACCGAGTTCATGCCGATCGGCCTGCTCACCGACATCGCCAGCACCCTCAACGTCTCGAACGGCACCGCGGGCCTGATGATCACCATGCCCGGCATCCTCGCGGCCTTCGCGGGACCGGGCCTGATCGTGGCCTCGGGCCGGCTCGACCGCCGCACCCTGCTGATCGGTCTCACGGTGGCGCTGATCGCCTCGAACCTGCTCGCGGCCTTCGCGCCCAACTTCGCCACCATGCTGATCGCGCGGCTGATCCTCGGCCTGTGCGTGGGCGGCTTCTGGACCTTCGCGCCGCCGGCCGCCACGCAACTGGTGCCGCCGGCCCAGCAGGCGCGCGCGATGTCGCTGGTGCTGGCCGGCGTGTCGGCCGCCACCGTGCTCGGCGTGCCGGCCGGGGCCTTCCTCGGCACCACCTTCGGCTGGCGCGCCTCCTTCGCCGCCACCGGCGCGCTGGCCGGGGCCGTGCTGCTGGTGCAGCTGTGGCTGCTGCCGCCGCTGCCCTCGGCACGCGCCATCGGCGCGCGCGACCTGCTGATCCCGCTGACGCGGCGCATGGCGCAGGTCGGGCTGCTCGCGGTGCTGTTCTTCATCGCCGGCCACTTCGCCGCCTACACCTACCTCAAGCCGCTGCTGCAGCAGGTCTTCGGCCTCGACCCCAACGGCGTGACCACGCTGCTGCTGGTCTACGGCGCCGTGGGCTTCTTCGGCACCTTCCTCGGCGGCAGCATGGTGGCGCGCAGCGTGCGCGGCACCACCCTGCTGGCCGCGCTGCTGCTGGCCACGGCGCTGATCCTGTCGACGCTGCTCGGCACCGGCATGGTGGCCGGCGCGGTGGTGGTCGTGATCTGGGGCGTGGCCTTCGGCCTGATCCCGGTGGCGCTCACCGGCTGGATGCTCGAGGCCGTGCCCGATGCGCCCGAGGCCGGCCAGGCGCTGCTGGTCAGCGGCTTCCAGGTGGCGATCGCCTCGGGCGCGCTGCTCGGCGGCCGCGTGGTCGACGGCTGGGGCATCTCGAGCACCATGGTGATGAGCGGCGGACTGGTGCTGGTCGCGGCGCTGATCGTGGTCACGCTGGGCCGTGCGCGCAGCGCCGCCGTGGCGGCCTGAGCGGCAGCTTCTCCCTCAACGGCCGGGACGCCCGCGTGGCGCGCCCGGCCTTTTGCTTTCGGCCCCGGCTCGCGCGATCGCATCGAGCACCACGCGCAGGCCCTTGCCCACCGGCTTGTCGCGCCGCAGCACGATCGCCAGGCTGCGCGACAGGGGCGGCACCAGCCGGCTGATCTTGAGTTCGGGATGGGCGCCGCGCCCGCGCATCGCCATGCCGGGCACGATGGCGTAGCCCAGCCCCGCGGCCACCATCTCCTTCATCGCCTCGACGCTGCCGAGTTCCATCACCGGCTGCGGCTGCAGCCCCTCGGCCGCGAACCAGCGGTCGACCAGCCGGCGCGTGTTGGCCGCGGGCTCGAACAGCACCAGCGGCAGCGGCGCCAGGTCGGCCGGTCCCACGCGTGCCTTCAGCGGCGCGAGGTCGGCGCGGCCGATGGCCACGAATTCGTCGTCGAGTACCGGCGTCACCTCGAGCGAACGCCCGGTCGCCGGCAAGGTGACGAGCGCGAGATCGATGCTGTTCTCCTCCACCTTGCGCACGCAGTCGTCGGTGTTGCCGGTGCTCACCACCACGCTGAGCGCCGGGTACTGCTCGCGCAGCGCGCGCAGCAGCGGCGGCAGCAGGTGCAGGCAGGCGGTGGCGCCGGTGCCCAGCCGCACGCGGCCCGCGACCGCGCTCGCATGGTCGGCCAGCGCCTCGATCGCGTTCTCGACCGCGGCATCGATGTGCTGCGCATGCCGCAGCAGCTCGCTGCCGGCCGCCGTGGCCCGCGCGCGCCGGCCCACGCGCTCCACCAGCCGCACCGCGAGGCGGCGCTCGAGCTGGCGCACCTGCAGGCTCACCGCGGGCTGGGTCAGGCCCAGGCGCTCGGCCGCGGCCGAGAAGCTGCCGGTCTCGACCACCAGGCCGAAGGCGCGCAGCTGGTCGAGGTTGAGCGAGCGCTGCAGCGGCTTGTCCAAAGTTTTTCTCATGGCTTGCATAGGTGATCTAAGCTTCATTTATCGATCGCCGCGCGTCAAGATCGCGCCATGCCTTCTTCCGACCTTTCTTCTTCTTTCGCCTCGCTCGCGATCGCCGACGCCGAGCCCCAGCATCTGGACCAGATCCAGGCCATCTACAGCCACTACGTGCTGCACGACCTCTGCTCCTTCGAGGAGCAGGTGCCGACGGTGGCGCAGATGCGGTCGCGCCGCGTCGAGGTGCTGCGCCTCGGCCTGCCCTACCTGGTCGCGCTGCGCCGAGGGCCGCGTGGTCGGCTATGCCTATGCCGGCGCCTACCGCGCGCGCTCCGCCTACCGCCACACGGTCGAGGATTCGATCTACGTCGCGCAGGGCGAGCACGGCCGCGGCATCGGCAAGGCGCTGCTCGCGGCGCTGATCGAACGCTGCGCCGCGCGGGGCCTGCGCCAGATGGTCGCGGTGGTCGGCCACAGCGGCAACGCGGGCTCGACGCGGCTGCACGAGAGTCTGGGTTTCGAACGGGTCGGCGTGCTGCGCGACGTGGGCTTCAAGTTCGGCCGCTGGGTCGACACCGTGCTGATGCAGCGCGCGCTGGCCTGATGGCGGCGCAGCCGTCCCTGCCCGCGCCGGGCTGGCTCGCGATGCTCTGCGCGAGCCGGCTGCTGCAGGCCATGATCGTGACGGCCTATGCCGGCGTGCTGCCCTTCACCCTGGTCGACTGGCGGATGAGCGCCGCGCAGGCGGGCTCGATCCAGAGCGCCTGGCACCTGGGCTACATGAGCTCGCTGTTCGCCGTGGGCCTCCTGGCCGACCGCTTCGGCGCGCACCGCGTGTTCCTGCTCGGCAGCGCGGTCAGCGCGATCGCGGCGCTGGGCTTCGCGCTGTTTCGCGAGCGGCCACCGCTCGGCGCTGCTGCTGTACGGGCTCGCGGGGCTGTGCGCCGGTGCCTCGTACACGCCGGGGCTGCAGCTGCTCGCGCGCAATGCCGAACTCGCCGTGCGCGGCCGCGCGATGGGGCTGTTCCTCGGCGCCTCGTCGCTCGGCTATGCGCTCTCGCTCGCGGTGGTGGCCGCGCTCGCGAGCCTCGCGCACTGGCGCCACGGCCTGATCGCGGCGGCGCTGTGCACCGCGGTGGGCGCGCTGCTCACCGTGCCCGCGCTGCGCCGCATGCGGCTGCCCGCGGCACCGCCGCCGGCCGCGCGCGAAGGCACGCTGCGCGCGCTGATCGAGACGGTGCGCGACAAGCCCGCGATGGCCGGCAACTGGGCCTATGCCTTCCACTGCTGGGAGCTGATGGCACTGTGGGCCTGGCTGCCCGCCTACCTCGTGGCCGCGTCGGGCGATGTGCCCGCGGCGTGGAAGGGCGCGGGCATCGCGCTCGCGGCGCTGGCGCACCTGGTCAGCGTGTTCGGCAGCATCGCGGGCGGCGCCGCTTCCGACCGCTGGGGCCGCGCGCGCGTGATGATGGTCGCCACCCTCGCGAGCCTGTGCATGTCCTTCGCCTTCGGCTGGATGTGGAGCTGGCCGCTGTGGCTGCTGGCGGTGGCGGCCGCGCTCTACAACCTGTTCGCCATCGCCGATTCCTCGGTCTACTCGACCGCGCTGGCCGACGTGGTGGCGCCGCATCGGCTGGGCGTGGCCTATTCGGTGCGCTCGGTGATGGGCTTCGGCGCGGGCGCGATCAGCCCCTGGGTGTTCGGCCTCGCGCTCGACTGGGGGCAGGCGCGCTTCGGCACGGGCAGCACGCACGGCTGGGTGGCGGCGTGGACCACGGTCGGCCTCGGCGCGCTGCTCGGGCCGCTGATGATCGCGCGCTTCGCGCGGCTGGCCCGGCCGGCGCGCTGAGCGGGCCCTACTCGCCCAGCAGCTCGCCGATCGGCTGCAGGTCCTCGACCCGGTCGCAGATGGCCTTGATCACCATCGTGATCGGAATGCCCAGCAGCAGCCCCCAGACGCCCCAGAGCCAGCCCCAGAAGATCACGCCGACGAACACTGCGACCGGGTTCATGCGGCTGGTGCGGCTGGTGAGCCAGGGCATCAGCAGGTTGCCGACCAGGGTGTGGATCAGCAGCGAGGTGCCGGCCACCGCGATGCCCATCTCGAGGGTGTTGAACTGCAGGAAGGCCACCAGCCCCGCGGCCGAGAGCACGATCACCGAACCGATGTAGGGGATCAGGTTGGTGACGCCGGCCACGATGCCCCAGACGGCCGCGTTCTGCAGCCCGAGCGCCCAGAAGGCCAGGCCGGTGGCGACACCCACGAGCACGCTGGTGAAGATCTGCACCAGCAGGTAGCGCTCGATGTTGCGCGTGATGTCGTCGAGCACGTGCACGGTGATCTTCTTCTTCTCGAGGCTCGAGCCCGAGATCTTGATCAGCTTGCGCCGGAAGGTGGAGCCCGAACACAGCGCGAAATAGGTGAGGAAGGCCACCAGCGTGAGCTGCCCGGCCGCGCCGAGCAGGCCGACGGTGCCGGTCCAGAGGTAGTCGCGCACGTTGAACGGCGGCCGCTCGATCACCACGCGCGCGACGCCGCGGCGTGCCAGCGCGCGCGAGTTCTCCTCGGCCGCGCGCTCGAGCTGCGAGGCGGCCTGCTGCACGCTGTCGAGCGTGCCGCTGCTGCCCTTGTCGGTGCGCGTGGCCTGGCGCAGCTTCTGCGCCGCGGCGGGCAGCGAGTCGAGCAGGGACGAGGCGCTGCCCGAGAGCGAATAGCCGGTCCAGCCGATGGCGCCGCACAGGCCGAGCAGGATGACGGCGGCGCCGATCCAGCGCGGCAGCCGCCAGCGCTCGAGCCGGTCGACCAGCGGCGACAGCGCATAGCTCAGCAGCAGGCTCAGCATCAGCGGGATGAACACCGACTGCGCCCACTGCAGCGCGAACACGCTGGCCAGCACCGCGAGCACCACCAGCGAGAAGCTGCGCACGTCGACCGGCACGCGCAGCACCGGCAGGTCGCGCTCGGCGTCGGCCTCGGACTTCGGCACGGGCGGCGGCTCGGGCTGCAGCGCGGGCGCGGGAACGGAGGCGGCCGCCACCACCTCCTCGGGCGGGGCAGGCTCGGGCGCGGGCGCCTCCTGCTGCGCGGCCGGCGGCCGCGGGGCGTCGTCGTCGCGCGCCTTGTCGTTCATCGTGCGTCCTTGATGACTTCGCGCACCGCCGCCAGCTGCCGGCGCGACACCGCGACCAGCTCCGGCACGGTCGACAGGCGCAGCGCCCAGCCCTCGGCGTCCTCGCCGTCGTCGTAGCGCTCGAGCGCGCGGATCGCGCTGCGCGCCACCAGCGCGTTGCGGTGCACGCGCAGGAAGCGCTCGGGATAGCGCTCCTCGAAATCGTTGAGCGAACCGTCGAGGATGTGGCTGCGCGCGGCCGTGCGCACCGTGAGGTACTTGTATTCGGACTTCAGGTAGACGATCTCCGCCAGCGGCACGCGCTCGGCGCGGCCGCGGTCCTGGATCAGCACGCTCTCCTGCGCCGCCTTGTCGCTGGCGCGCTCCTTGAGATAGCGCTCGGCCTTCTGCAGCGCCTGCTGCAGCCGCTCGGCGCGCACGGGCTTGGTGAGGTAGTCGACCGCGTCGAGCTCGAAGGCGGTGACCGCATGCGCCGCATGAGCGGTCACGAACACCACGGCCGGCGCGTCGGCGCGCTCGCGCAGCGCGCGCGCCACCTCGATGCCGTCGATGCCGGGCATGTGCACGTCGAGCAGCACCACGTCGAGCTTCATCGACGCCAGCTGCGCCTGCGCCTCGGCGCCCTGCGCGGCCTCGGCCACCACCTCGGCCGCGGGCGCGCTGCAGTCGCGCAGCAGGGTGCGCAGCCGCGAGCGGGCCAGCGCTTCATCGTCGACGATCAATGTCCTCAGGCTCATTCATGTCCCCCACGCAATCGCATGCGTTCATGATTCGGCGGGTATCGCGATGCGCACCCGGTAGCTCTTCTGATCCATGCCGGCGCTGAACTGCATGCGCATGTCGTGCAGCAGCCGCAGCCGGTCCCTCACGTTCGCCAGCGCGATGCCATGGCCGCGCGGCAGCGGTTCGTCGGCCCAGCGCAGCGGCGGCAGGCTGTTGACCACCTCGATCACCACCATCGAGCCGCGCCGCTCGGTGCGGATGCGCAGCCTGGCACCGTCCGGGCTCGGCTCCACGCCGTGCTTGATCGCATTCTCGACCAGGGGCTGCAGCAAGAGCGGCGGCAGCCGCGCGTCGCTGGCCGCGGCATCGAGGTCCCAGCGGATGCGCAGCCGCTCGCCGAAGCGCACCTGCTCGATCGCGAGGTAGCGCTCGGCCAGCGCGATCTCGTCGGCCAGGGTGCCCGATTCGCCGGGATCGGCCAGCGCCTGGCGGAACAACTCGCTCAGGTCCTCCAGCATGGTCTCGGCCTTGGCGGGCTCCTCTCGCACCAGCGCGATGGCGCTGTTGAGCGTGTTGAACAGGAAGTGCGGCCGGATCCGCGACTGCAGCTCCTCGAGCCGCGCGGTGGTGGCCGCCGGCGTCTGGCCGCGCGCGCGCAACACCATCGCCGCCATCACCATGCCCGCGAAGAAGGCGCCGGCCAGCGCGCTCGCGAACCAGGGCGCGCTGCCCAGCACGCCCGTGAGCCGCAGCAGCCCGCAGCCATAGAGCGCCGAGATGGCGCCCAGCAGCGCGCCCACCGCGTACTGCCACGGCACCGGCAGCCGCCGCAGCGGCTTCTTGAGCCCGCAGGCCGCGACCAGCCACAGCAGGGTGGCCGGCAGCGCGCCGCCCGTGACCGTGGCGGCCTGCACGAGCCACTCGCCAGGCGAGCCCGAGACGAACATCGCGGCCACGCCCACCACCGCCTCGACGAAGACCACGGTGCGCAGCACCACGCCGATCTGGCAGGCGTCGAACAGCACCGCCTGCGCGTGCGCGGACGTGCGCGTGCGGTCGGAGGACGCGGCATGTGGGGTGGCCGATAAAATCGCCGGCTTGCGCATTCGCAGATACATTGGGTAACCAGCCCATTATTGCCTCCCGAACGGCTCCCATGACCCAAAACCAACTCGACAAGAAATCCGAAGCCTGGTCCGCCCTGTTCTCGGAACCCATGAGCGACCTCGTGAAGCGCTACACCGCCAGCGTCTTCTTCGACAAGCGCCTGTGGCAGGCCGACATCCAGGGCTCGCTCGCCCATGCGGGCATGCTGGCCGCGCAGGGGATCATCAGCATGCAGGACCACGCCGAGATCGAGCGTGGGATGGCGCAGATCCGCGCCGAGATCGAATCCGGCGCCTTCGAGTGGAAGCTCGACCTCGAGGACGTGCACCTGAACATCGAGGCCCGCCTGACCCAGCTCGTGGGCGACGCCGGCAAGCGGCTGCACACCGGCCGCAGCCGCAACGACCAGGTCGCGACCGACGTGCGCCTGTGGCTGCGCGGCGAGATCGACCTGATCGCGGAGCTGCTGGTCACGCTGCAGAAGTCGCTGGTCGACATCGCCGAGAAGAACGTCGAGGTGATCCTGCCGGGCTTCACCCACCTGCAGGTGGCGCAGCCCGTGAGCTTCGGCCACCACATGCTGGCCTACGTCGAGATGTTCAGCCGCGACGCCGAGCGCCTGGCCGACGTGCGCCGCCGCGTCAACCGCCTGCCGCTGGGCGCCGCCGCGCTGGCCGGCACCAGCTACCCGCTCGACCGCGAACTGGTCGCGAAGACGCTGGAGATGGAAGGCGTGTGCCAGAACAGCCTGGACGCCGTGAGCGACCGCGACTTCGCGATCGAGTTCAGCGCCGCCGCCAGCCTGTGCATGGTGCACATCAGCCGCATGAGCGAGGAGCTGATCCTCTGGATGAGCCAGAACTTCGCCTTCATCCAGATCGCCGACCGCTTCACCACGGGCTCGTCGATCATGCCGCAGAAGAAGAACCCCGACGTGCCCGAGCTGGCGCGCGGCAAGACCGGCCGCGTGGTCGGCCACCTGATGGCGCTGATCACGCTGATGAAGGGCCAGCCGCTGGCCTACAACAAGGACAACCAGGAAGACAAGGAGCCGCTGTTCGACACCGTCGACACGCTCAAGGACACGCTGCGCATCTTCGCAGAGATGATCGGCGGCATCACGGTCAAGCCCGAGGCGATGGAGCTGGCCGCGCTGCGCGGCTACGCCACCGCCACCGACCTGGCCGACTACCTGGTGAAGAAGGGCCTGCCGTTCCGCGACGCGCACGAGATCGTGGCCCACGCGGTCAAGGCCGCGACCTCGCACAAGGTCGACCTGGCCGAACTGCCGCTGGCGGTGCTGCAGCAGTTCAACCCGAAGATCGAGAAGGACGTGTACGACGTGCTGAGCCTGCGCGGCTCGCTCAACGCACGCAACATCCTCGGCGGCACGGCGCCCGCGCAGGTCAAGGCGCAGATCGCGCGCCACCGCGCCCGCCTCGGCTGATCGCAGCGGCCCTCGGCAGCGCAGGGCCCCGCCATGTTCTACGCCATCCCGCTCGAGAACCGCCCGAGCTGGCGCAACCCGCCGTGGATGACGGTGCTGCTGATCCTCGTGAACATGCTGGTGTTCTGGGGCCCGCAGCGCAGCGAGGAGAACGCGCAGGAACGCGCCGCGCGCTACTACGCGAGGAGTTCGCTGCCGGCGCTCGAGCTGCCGGCCTTCGTCGACTGGCTCGAGCGCACCCGGTCGCCGCGCGCCGAGGCCGCGCGGCAGCTGCTCAAGCTCAAGCGCACCGACGAGCTGCTCGAAGGCCTGCAGCACGAGCGCGCGTTCCTGCGCCAGCTGCGCGCCGACGAGGTGATCACGCCCGCGCATCCGCGCTTCGACGAATGGAAGCGCGAGCGCCGGGCGTTCGATGCCCAGTGGCCCGCGCCCTTCACCGAGCGCTGGGCGCAGGACTACGCGAAGGACGCCGAGTCCAGGCCCTGGACCTGGATCACGGCCGCCTTCCTGCATGCCAGCACCGGCCACCTGCTGGGCAACATGCTGTTCCTGTTCCTGTTCGGCTTCTCGGTCGAACTCGCGCTCGGGCGCACCACCTTCCTGAGCTTCTACCTGCTGGGCGCCGTCGGTGCCTCGGCGCTGGCCGGCTGGTCCTATGCGGGCAAGGGCAGCTACGGGCTCGGCGCCTCGGGCGCGGTGTCGGCGCTGATGGGCATGTATGCCGTGATGTACCGGCTGCGGCGCATCCGCTTCTTCTACCAGCTGTTCTTCTATTTCAACTACGTCACCGCGCCGGCCCTGCTGCTGCTGCCGGCCTGGATCGCCAACGAGCTGCTGCAGCACCTGGCGGGCGGCCAGGGCATCGCCTACATGGCGCACCTGGGCGGCCTGCTGAGCGGCGCCGCGCTGATGACGCTGGCGCTGGCGCTCGGGCGCGTGAAGACGCCCGAGACCCTGGCGGCCGAGCGCACGAGCGCGCGCGACAACGACGGCGGCGAGGGCGAATTCCAGCGCCGCGTCGCCAACGCGCGGCGGCTGGGCGCGGCGATGAAGTTCGAGTCGGCCAGCAGCGAGTGGCGCGCCGCCGCGGCGCTGCGCCCGAACGACGCCGACACCCTGCGCGCCTGGTTCAACACCGCGCGGCTGCAGCCGGCCGGCGACGACTTCCATGCCGCGGCGCGGCGCATCTTCCGTCTGAGCGCCACCGACCCCGACACGCTGGCGCTGCAGCATGCGAGCTTCACCACCTACCTCGACCAGGCGAAGCCCGGCGTGCGCCTCAGGCCCGAGGACATGGCGCGGCTCGCGCGCCGCTTCGTGCGCATCCGGCAGTTCGAGGACGCGCGCCGGCTCTGCACCATCCTCTTGAAGACCGCGCCCGACCATCCCGAGCTGGCCGACACGCTGTCGGTGTGCGCCAACGGCCTGCTGCACGCGGGCGAGCGCGAAAAGGCGGTCGGCCTGCTGCCGCACCTGCTGCGGCTCGCGCCCGACGACATGGTCACGCGCGCGCTGCAGCGCGCCTGAGCCGTTCCGAGCTTTCCGGCCGCGAGTCGGAGACCCACACAGTTCGCAAGGACTTGCTCGGCAAACGCTAGCGATACTTAACTTTGCATTCCAGCCAAGCGGCTGTCACACGACTTTGTCATGGTTGGCATCGCACTTGCAGGGCTTTCTCTCTGTAAAGCTCGCTCCCGGTCTCCTCCTGCATTGAACTCGGGAGCGCCCGTTCGCTCCATTTGGGGCCTTCGTCACTTCCCCCCGCCCATGCCCGCTCACACACGCCGTCCCTTCCCGCTGCTCATCACCGCCCTCGCGCTGGCCGCCGCCATCACGCTCGCCGGCTGTTCGCGCAACGAGGCCGCCGCGCCCAAGGCGGCGGCGCCCGAACGGGAAGTCGGCACCGTCACGCTCAGGCACGAGACGCTGGCGCTGAGCACCGAGCTGCCGGGCCGCACCGCGGCCCCGGTCATCGCCGAGATCCGGCCGCAGGTCGGCGGCATCCTCAAGGAGCGGCTGTTCACCGAGGGCTCGCAGGTCAAGGCCGGCCAGGTGCTCTACCAGCTCGACCCGGCCTCGCTGCAGGCGGCCCATGCCAGCGCGCAGGCCAGCGTGCGCAAGGCCGAATCGGCGCTCGCCACCGCGCGCACCGTGGCGCGCCGCAATGCCGAGCTGGTGAAGATCGACGCCATCAGCCGCCAGGTGTTCGACGAGTCGCAGGCCGCCGAGCAGCAGGCCGAGGCCGACCTCGGCGTGCGCGCGCGCGGCCGAGCAGACCGCGCGCATCCAGCTCGGCTACACCCGCATCGTCTCGCCGATCAGCGGCTGGGCCGAGCTCTCGAGCGTCACGCCGGGCGCGCTGGTCACGGCCAACCAGACCACCGCGATGACGACGGTGCAGCAGCTCGACCCGATCCACGTGCACGTCACCCAGTCGAGCAGCGAGCTGCTGCGGCTCAAGCGCGAGCTCGCCAGCGGCCGGCTGCAGCGCGCCAGCGATGCCGAGGCGCGCATCCAGCTGGTGCTCGAGGACGGCAGCAAGTACCCGCACCCCGGTCGCCTGACCTTCAGCGGCGTCACCGTCGATGCCGGCACCGGCAGCGTGACCCTGCGCGCGGTGGTGCCCAACCCCGACCGGCTGCTGATGCCCGGCATGTACGTGCGCGCGGTGCTGCAGGAGGGCGTGAACGCCGCCGCGCTGCTGGTGCCGCAGCAGGCCGTGACGCGCGCGCCCGACGGCAGCGCCTCGGCGCTGGTGATCGATGCCGAGAACAAGGTCGCGAAGCGCCCGATCCAGGTCGGCCGCGCGATCGGCACGCGCTGGCAGGTGCTCGACGGCCTCGCGCCCGGCGACCGCGTGATGACCGAGGGCTCGCAGCGCGTGAAGGTCGGCGACAAGGTCAAGGTGGTCGACCTCGGCGCGCGCGCCGCGGCCGGCCCGGTGGCCGCCGTCGCGCCCGACGCGGCCGATGCCGCCACCAACCCCGTGGCGCGCTGAGGCCGGACCATGGCGCAGTTCTTCATCGACCGACCCATCTTCGCGTGGGTGCTCTCCATCGTCGTCATGCTCGCGGGCCTGATGGCGATCCGCACGCTGCCGCTCGAGCAGTACCCCGACATCGCGCCGCCGCGCGTGTCGATCAACGCCACCTACACCGGCGCCTCGGCCAAGACGGTCGAGGACTCGGTCACGCAGGTGATCGAGCAGCAGCTCAAGGGTCTGGACAACCTGCTGTACATGCAGTCGACCAGCAACTCCTCGGGCGTGGCCCGGCTGTCGCTGACCTTCGATCCCGGCACCAGCATCGACGTGGCGCAGATGCAGGTGCAGAACAAGCTGCAGCAGGCCATGTCGCGGCTGCCGCAGCAGGTGCAGAGCCGCGGCGTCACCGTCACCAAGGGCGGCAACGACTTCCTGATGATCGTCTCGATGTACTCGGGCGACGGCAGCGCCTCGGCCGTGGACGTGGGCGACTACATCAGCAGCAACCTGGTCGACGTGATCAGCCGCATCGACGGCGTGGGCGAGGTCCAGACCCTGGGCACCGGCTACGCCATGCGGCTGTGGCTCGACCCCGACAAGCTGCGCAAGTACGCGCTGATGCCCTCGGACGTCAGCGCCGCCATCACGGCGCAGAACGCGCAGGTCTCGGCCGGCCAGCTCGGCGCGCTGCCGGCGGCCGCGCAGCAGCAGCTCAACGCCACCATCACCGCGCGCAGCAAGCTGCAGACCGCGGAGCAGTTCGAGAACGTGGTGCTGCGCGTGACGCCCGACGGCGCCGTGGTGCGGCTCAAGGACGTGGCGCGCGTCGAGCTCGGCGCCGAGAACCTCACGGTGCGCTCGCAGCTCGACGGCCGGCCCGGCGCCGGCCTCGGCGTGGTGCTGGCCGACGGCGCCAACGCGGTGCAGGTGGCGCAGGCGGTGAATGCCAAGGTCGAGGAACTCAAGCCGCTGTTCCCGAACCAGTTGCAGACCTTCGTGAGCTACGACACCACGCCCTTCGTCAGCGCCTCGATCGACGAGGTGGTGAAGGCGCTGCTCGAGGCCATGCTGCTGGTGGTGCTGGTGATGTATGTGTTCCTGCAGAACTTCCGCGCCACGCTGATCCCCGCGATCGCGGTGCCGGTGGTGCTGCTGGGCACCTTCGGCGTGCTGTCGATGGCCGGCTACTCGATCAACACGCTCACCATGTTCGGCATGGTGCTGGCCATCGGCCTGCTGGTGGACGACGCCATCGTCGTGGTCGAGAACGTCGAGCGCGTGATGCACGAGGAAGGGCTCTCGCCCAAGGAGGCCACGCGCAAGTCGATGGCCGAGATCACGCCCGCGCTGGTGGGCATCGCGCTGGTGCTGTCGGCGGTGTTCGTGCCGATGGCCTTCTTCGGCGGCTCCACCGGCGTGATCTACCGCCAGTTCTCGATCACCATCGTCTCGGCGATGGCGCTGTCGGTGTTCGTCGCGCTCACGCTGACGCCCGCGCTGTGCGCCACGCTGCTCAAGCCGGTCGCCAAGGGCGGCCATGCCGCGCCGCGCACCGGCCTGCTGGGCCGGGTCGACCGTTTCTTCGCGGCCTTCAACCGCGGCTTCGACCGCAATGCCGCGCGCTACGAGGGCGTGGTCGGCGGCATCGTGCGGCGCGGCAAGCGCAGCCTCGTGGTCTACCTGCTGATCGCGGGCGTGATGGCGCTGCTGTTCATGCGCCTGCCGACCTCCTTCCTGCCCGACGAGGACCAGGCCTTCCTGCAGGTGCAGGTGACCCTGCCGCCGGGCGCCTCGAACGCGCGGCTGCAGCCCGTGGTCGAGCAGATGCAGCAGTACTTCGCGAAGCAGCCCGAGGTGGTGAGCGTGAACGTGCTCACCGGCCAGAACGGCGACCAAAGCTCGGCGCGCGCCTTCGTCAAGCTCAAGGACTGGGACGAGCGCACCGGCAAGGGCCAGTCGGCCGCCGAGCTCGCGCGGCGCGCCAACAAGGACCTGTCGACGGTGCGCGACGCGCGCATCTTCGTGCTGCTGCCGCCGGCCGTGCGCGGCCTGGGCGCCAACGCCGGCTTCAATTTCCACCTGAAGGACATCAACGGCCTGGGCCACGACGCGCTGGTGAAGGCGCGCGACCAGGCCATCGAGCTGCTGGGCCGTCGGCCCGAGGTGATGAACGTGCGCAGCAACAACCTCGACGACACGCCCGAGTTCGCGGTCGACATCGACGACGCGCGCGCCGGCGCGCTGAGCCTGGCCACCTCCGACATCGACAGCACGCTGTCGAGCGCCATGGGCGGCACCTACATCAACGACTTCCTCGACAAGGGCCGCGTGAAGCGCGTCTACATGCAGGGCGACACCGGCTTCCGCATGCTGCCCTCGGACATCGACCGCTGGAGCGTGCGCAACAGCCTGGGCCAGATGGTCTCGTTCCCGGCCTTCTCGAGCTCGCGCTGGAGCTACGGCTCGCCGCAGCTGCAGCGCTACAACGGCAGCCCGAGCTACGAGTTCGTGGGCGATGCCGCGCCGGGCGTGAGCTCGGGCGACGCGATGGCCGCGGTCGAGGAAGTGATGAAGCAGATGCCGCCTGGCATCTCCTACGAATGGACCGGCGCCTCGTTCCAGGAACGGCTGTCGGGCGCGCAGGCGCCGCTGCTCTACGCGATCTCGATCCTGTTCGTGTTCCTGTGCCTCGCCGCGCTCTACGAGAGCTGGTCGGTGCCGTTCTCGGTGATCCTGGTGGTGCCGCTGGGCATCGTGGGCGCGCTGCTGTTCACCAGCCTGCGCGGCCTGAGCAACGACGTGTACTTCCAGGTCGGCCTGCTGACCACCGTGGGGCTGTCGTCGAAGAACGCGATCCTGATCGTGGAGTTCGCCAAGCAGCTGCAGGAACAGGGCAAGAGCGTGCTCGATGCCACGCTGCAGGCGGTGCGCCTGCGGCTGCGCCCGATCCTCATGACCTCGCTGGCTTTCGGCTTCGGCGTGCTGCCGCTGGCCATCGGCACCGGCGCCGGCGCGGGCGGACGCCAGTCGATCGGCACCGCGGTGCTCGGCGGCATGGTGGTGGGCACCGCGCTCGGCATCTTCTTCGTGCCGCTGTTCTTCGCGCTGATCCGCGGCTGGCTCGCGGGACGGCGCAAGGCCGTGCCGAAGGACGAGCCGCTGGCGCCCGCGCAGACCGCCGAGCAAGGAGGCCACTGATGCGACACGCCCTCCCCTTGCGTTCGCTGACGCTCATCGCCGCCGCCGTGCTCGCGGGCTGCGTCAACCTCGCGCCCGACTACCAGGCGCCCGCGCTGCCGGTGCCGGCGACCCTGCCCTCGGCCAACGTCGAAGCCGCCACGCCGCTCGACGCGGGCTGGCGCGACTTCTTCGTCGAGCCGAAGCTGCGCGCGGTCATCGAGCTCGCGCTCGCCAACAACCGCGACCTGCGCGTGGCCGCGCTCAACATCGAGCGCGCGCGTGCCCAGTACGGCATCGCGCGCGCCGGGCTCTTTCCCACCATCGACGCCGGCGCCGGCGGCAGCCGCTCGCGCACGCCGGGCAGCCTCTCGACCGGCGGCGAGCCGCGCTACGCCACGCAGTACAGCGCCGACCTCGGCCTCACGAGCTACGAGATCGACCTGTTCGGCCGCGTGCGCAACCTCAGCGAAGCGGCGCTGCAGAGCTTCTTCCAGACCGAGGCCACGCAGCGCGGCACGCAGATCAGCCTGGTGGCCTCGGTCGCCACCGCCTGGCTGCAGCTCGCGGCCGACGAGCAGCGGCTGCAGCTCGCGCGCCACACGCTCGAGAGCCAGCGCCGCTCCTTCGACCTGATCCAGCGCGGCCATGGACTGGGCGCGCAGTCGGGCCTCGCGCTCGCGCAGGCCCAGAGCACGGTCGACGCGGCGCGCGCCGACGCGGCCGCCTTCGACAGCCAGGTCGAGCAGGACCGCAATGCGCTCGCGCTGCTGGTCGGCGCCACGCCACCGGCCGAGCTGCTGCCCACGCCGGCCGCGACCGACCCGGGCACCGCCACGGCGAGCGCCGCCACCGCCGAGCCCGCGCCCGCTGCGCGGCTGCTGGTGCCGCCGGCCGGCCTGCCCTCGAGCGTGCTGCAGCAGCGGCCCGACGTGCTCGCGGCCGAGCATGCGCTGCGCGCGAGCAATGCCGACATCGGCGCCGCGCGCGCCGCCTTCTTCCCGCGCATCGCGCTCACCGCCTCGGCGGGCACGGCCAGCAGCACGCTGTCGGGCCTGTTCGCCAGCGGCAGCAGCGCCTGGAGCTTCGCGCCCTCGATCAGCGTGCCGATCTTCGACGGCGGCGCCAACCGCGCCAACCTGCGCGTGGCCGAGGCACAGCAGAAGATCCAGCTCGCGAGCTACGAGAAGACGGTGCAGACCGCGTTCCGCGAAGTGGCCGACGCGCTGGCCGAGCGCCGCACCTTGGCCGAGCGGCTGGACGCGCAGCGCTCGCTGCTCGACGCCACCTCGCGCAGCTTCTCGCTGTCGCAGTCGCTGTTCCGCAGCGGCGCCAGCAGCTACCTCGACGTGCTCGATGCGCAGCGCGCCTACTACGCGGCGCAGCAGACGCTGATCGGCCTGCAGCTGACCGAGCAGACCAACCGGCTCACGATCTACAAGGTGCTGGGCGGGGGCTGGAAGGAGAGCTGAGGCGGCTCAGGCCGAAGCCGCCACGCCCGGCGCCGGCCGCAGCAGCCAGCGCACTTCCTTCGTCTGCTCGCTGTCCGGATAGCGGTTCTCGAGCGTGGTCAGGATCGGCTGCGCCATGTCCGAGCGGCCCAGCCCCTGCACCACGCGCGCGCGCGGCCAGTTCGTAGGCCTGCGGGATCGCGGCATGGCCGCGGAAGCGCCGGTCGAAGCCCGAGAGCAGCGCCAAGGTGCCGTGGGCATCGCCGCCGCGCCATTCGGCGCGTGCCATCGCGATCACCATCGCGGGGTCCTCGAGCACGAAGGCCTTGTCCTTCTCGCGGCAGGTCTTGAGCACCTTGAGCGCCTCGGACGCGAGGTCGCGCCGCATCAGCAACGGGATGAAGCGGCGCGCATGGTCGAGCAGGGTGTCCTTCTTGTCGGGCACCAGCGCCAGCACGCGGTGGTAGCGGCGCTGCGCCGCGAGGTCGTCCGAAGGCGCGGTGCGCTGCGCCTCGTAGGCCAGGCCCAGCGCGGCCGCGAGGTCGCCGTCGGTGATGCACTGCGCGACCTCGGCGTCCATGCGCTGCGCCGCGATCTGCTCGGGCGTGCGGCGGTCCACCGGCGCGCCGTCGTCCACGCCGCCGCCGGGCAGCAGGTCGATGCCCAGTGCCGCATGGTGCTGGTACATCACGTAGCCCAGCAGGCTCGCCATCACCCAGCCGAAGTAGATGAAGGCGAAGTTGATGATCGGCAGCGCGATGCGCCCGTCGATCACTGGCAGCAGCATGCCGATCGCGATCTGCGCGCCGGCGCTCAGCAGGAACAGGAAGAAGCACAGCAGTGCATAGGGCCAGCCGATGATGCGCATCGTCTCCCACACGTAGCCGGGGTTCATCGCCTGGAAGAAGCTGCACGACTGCACCAGCACGATCACCGCGGCCGGGAAGGTGAAGGACATGACGAACATGCCGACCGTGGCGAGCATCGGGTCGAGCTTGGCGAGCGCGCCGATCGCGACGCCCTGCACCAGCGAGATCGCGAACAGCTTCCACGGCAGGTTGACCCATTCGTCGTCGAGCGAGCGCGGGAAGTCGGCCGAGCGCCAGATGCCGCGCGAGCCCAGCGCGACCACCTTGAAGCCGTAGCGGCTCGAGGCCAGCACGATGCCCAGCTCGATCAAGAGGATCGCGAGCGCGTCGGGCAGGAAGAACACCGCCTCGTACAACAGGCTGCACAGCGCGAGCGCGAGCCCGTACATCAGCGGGCGCACCTGGAACGGAAAGGCGAAGAAGCTGTTGAGGCGGTGCCAGAACGGCGGCGGCGCGGGCCGGTCGTCGTCCTCGCGGAGGCGGTCTCGGGTGCTCATGGCACGGCCCTCATTTCTTGAAGAAATCGCTCTGCCGCATCGCGCCGGCGCCCTGCATGCGCACCAGCGTGCTCTGGTCGGAGCGCACCAGCCGCACCTGGCCCAGCTCGCGCTCGATGCGCTGCTCGAAGCTCGAGACGAACTGCATCGCCTGCTCGCCCATCTTGAGCCGGCTGGTGCCCTTGACGATGGCGCTCTTGCGGTCGGCGGCGAGCTCGACCGAGTCGAGGTGGTAGTCGTACTCGATGGTCAGGATGCCGCCCATCGCCTCGCCGATCGCCGCGAAGGTCTTGAAGCTGTCGCGCGCGGCATCGCAGGCCTGGGCGCGGTTCAGGGTGTTGTCCTGCGACTGGCCGAGCAAGGTGGTGCGGTCCTGCACCACGGCCCGGCTGCTGAGCTGCTTGCACAGCCGCTCGGGGTCGCGCGAGAGGATGGCGTGCGCCTCCTGCTCGTAGTACCGGTGGACCATCGGCTCGTCGAGCTTGCGACCGCCGATGAAGTAATACCACGCGCCCACGCAGAGCGCGATCACGATCGCGATGTTCCTCATGCTCCGCCCCGCGCGCCTCGGCGCTCCCGCTCCTGTTTTTGTGCGGGGCAGTATACGTTCACAAATGTTTCAAACGACCCACCCAAAAGGGGGGCCGGCAGGGGCGGCGGCGCAACGGAAAACCGGGGGCGAGCCCCCGGTCTTCAAGGCGCGCGAGCGACTCAGCCCGCGCGGTAGAAGATGTAGTCGGCCTGGTACTTCACGACCTGCTTCTGGCCCATGTTCGAGGCGCCGCAGGCCGCGGCCGGCGCGACGCCGCCCTGCGTCGCCACGCGCTGGATGTAGCTCACGTTCTGCATGGCGCCGGCGCCCGTGGCCGGGTTGGCCTTCACCAACTGGTGCGGGATGTTGCCCGTGCCGTTCGGCGCGACGGCGACCTGCGTGGCCGTGACCTTCGAGCCGTCGGCGCTTTCCCAGGTGGCGGGCGGGCCGTAGTACTTGCCGACCTGCTTGCCGCCGCGGTCCCACAGCTTCGCATCGGGGCCGACGAAGAACCACTCGTACTGGCCGGCGGCGTTGGCCTTCACGCGGCATTCGTAGGTGATGTCGCCGGTGCCCACGGTTTCCATGACCACCATGTGACCGGCCGGCACCTTCACCGCGTCGGGCAGGGAGGCCTGCGAGAACGTCGCGGCGGGCTTGGCGCCCATGCCGGAGCAGGCGGCGAGCCCAAGCACGGCCAGCGCGGCGGCCAGGGCGTTCAGGGTGCGGATGTGCATGATCGTTTCCTTTTTCAGATCGGCTTCGGGAGAGGAGAAAGAAAGAAGCGGTCCGTTGTTGTCGTGGATTTCGACGGCCTCTTGTGCCTGTACGCGCGCGATGCGGCAACGGATTCAGCCGCGGCGAAGAAAGCGGTTGAATCCGGCGCGCCCGCGCGGGCGTATTCCAGGGATGCGAAGCGATGCCCCACAATCGGCGAATGACCGCACCCAGCCCCGACGCCGAGCTGATGGCGCTGATCGACCGGATCGGCCATCGCGACGAAGCCGCCCTGCGCCTCCTGTACGACCGGACCGCCCCGAAGCTCATGGGCCTCGCGATGCGCGTGGTACGCCAGCGCGAATGGGCCGAGGATGTCCTGCAGGAAAGTTTTCTGACCGTCTGGCGCGTGGCCGGCGACTACCGTGCCAGCCTGAGTCCGCCGCTGGCCTGGCTCGGGCTGATCGTGCGCAGCCGCGCGCTCGACCTGCTGCGCCGCCGCACCGCCGACCGGGCCCAGCTCACGCAGGAATTCGACGAGCTGATGGCCGACACCCTCGAGTCGGATGCGCCGAATCCGGCCGACACGGCCGATGCAAGCGAGCAGGCCTGGGCGCTGCACCAGTGCCTGAGCCAGCTCGAGGCCCGGCAGCGCGAGGTGGTCAGCCTGGCCTACCTGCGCGAGCTCAGCCATGGCGAACTGGCCGACCAGCTCAAGCTGCCGCTGGGCACGGTCAAGACCTGGATCCGGCGCGGCCTGGAGAAACTGCGCGTCTGCATGGGACGCTTCGCGTAGGCGCAGAGAAAGTAGCCTTGCCATGAAACTCACCGCCCATCCCGAACTGCTGGAGCTCTTGGCCGCGAGCCACGCGCTCGGCACCCTGCGCGGCGGCGCGCGCCGCCGCTTCGAGACCCTCGCGCGCGAACAGGCGCCGGTGCGCGCCGCCGCGCTGGTCTGGCAGGGCCGCCTCGCCAGCATGACCGAGTTGCAGAGCCCGGTCGTGCCCGATCCGGCCGTCTGGACCCGCATCCGCAACATGATCGACGCCGAGCAGGCGCAGCTCGCGCTGACCCGCCAGCGCGAGGCGGCCACGGCCGCCCAGCAGCGCAAGCCCGCGGGCGGCTGGCTCGGCAGCCTCGCGCTGTGGCGCGGCGCGACCGCGGCCGGCGCGCTGGCCACGGTGCTCGCGGTCACGGTCGGCCTGAACCTGCGCGACCAGCTGCTCAATGCACCCGCGGTGCAGTACGTGGCCGTGCTGTCCGACGACAAGGACGCGGCCTCGATGCTCGTGACCTTCGATCCGAAGAAGCGCCAGCTGGTGCTGCAGCGCGTGGGCGGCTTCAGCGAAGGCGCCGACAAGTCGCTGCAGCTGTGGGCCCTGCCGCCGGGCGGCGCGCCGCGCTCGCTGGGCGTGCTCGACCGCGCGCCGGGCCTGCGGCTGCCGGCCAGCGAAGCCGACGTCCGCGCCGTGCCCACGCTCGCGATCAGCCTCGAGCCCAAGGGCGGCGTGCCGAGCGCCGGCGGGCCGACCGGCCCGGTGCTCTTCAAGGGCGCGCTGATCGAGAAGACAATCTGAGGCCTGGCGGGCGCCGCGCGCGGCGCCCGTTCCCTGCCCAGCTTCGGCTTTTCCGATGGTCCGCCCGCCCGCTTCTCCTTCCCGCTCCATGTTCTCGATGAAGACCGCGCTCGCCGCGCTGGCCCTGCTGGCGGCCTCGCTGGCCGCCCAGGCCCAGACCCCGTCCGCCGCGCCCGCCCTCGCCCCGCCCCCCGCCGCCAGCTTCGACCCGGTCGTCTCCTCGGCCGACTACCTCGCCGCGCGCGTGCGCTGGCACCGCGAGCTCGATGCCTTCGCGCGCGCCGACCAGGACGGGCTGCCGCCGCCCGGCGGCGTGGTGTTCGTGGGCAGCTCCACGGTGCGCATGTGGACCCGGCTCTCGCAGGACTTCGCCGGCGTGCCCGGCATCGTCAACCGCGGCTTCGGCGGTTCCACGCTGGCCGACTGCAGCCTGTTCGCGCACGACCTGGTGGTGCGCTACCGGCCGCGCCAGGTGGTCGTCTACGCGGGCGACAACGACCTCGCCGAGGGCCGCACGCCGCTGCAGGTGCTCGATGCCTTCGTGCGCTTCGCCAACGCGGTGCGCAACGAGCTGCCCGACGCGCGCATCAGCTTCGTCTCGGTCAAGCCCAGCCCCTCGCGCGAGCACCTGATGCCGCTGATCCGCGAGACCAACCACATGGTCTCGGCCTACCTCAACCGGCTGCCCAACAGCGAGTACATCGACATCTTCACGCCGATGCTCGGCGCCGACGGCAAGCCGCGCCCCGAGCTGTTCCGCGGCGACCGGCTGCACATGACCGACGAGGGCTACCGGCTGTGGCAGTCGGTGATCGCCTCGCACCTCGTCCCGGCGCCCTCGAGGCCGGCGCGCGCGGGCGCGACCCGAATCCTTTCGACTCACTTTTCCGGCCGACCTTCGCCCATTGCCGGCGTCGTCCTACGACGAGGCCCTGCCCGCGGTCATCGCGGCGCCCGAACGGACGTGTAAAAACACCGCATGGTCGTCAACACCCGCCGGGCAGCGCCATGCCACGCCGGGACGAAGAGGGAGAGCCCATGCCGAGCGCTTCGCGAGCCAACCGCGTCCTGCGAGTCACTTCGCCTGCGATGCCGCAATGGGGCGGCAGTCCCGCGCTGGAGCCGGTCGCGGTCGAGGGACACGAAGGACTGAGCCGGCTGTTCGCCTACACGGTCACGCTGAGCACGCGCGAGCAGCCCGGCCTCAACGAACGTCAGGCCGCCAACATCGCCATCAAGCAGCTCGTGGGCGAACCGCTGGCGGTGCACATCCTGCTCGACGGCCGTCCAGGCGCGAACGGCGAGTGGCGCCATCTCTCGGGGTTGGTCACGCGGGTGCGCTTCCTGCGGCTGGAGAACCGCCGCGCGCTCTACGAGGCCGAGATCGCGCCCTGGCTCACGCTCGCCACGCGCAGCAGCGACTACCGCATCTTCCAGCACAAGACGGTGCTGGACATCGTGCGCGAGGTGCTCTCGCCCTACGGCTTCGCGCTCGACCTCCGCGCCTCGCGCAGCTATCCGGCGCGCGATTTCCAGGTGCAGTACGGCGAGACCGATTTCGATTTCGTCGCGCGGCTGCTGCACGAATGGGGGCTGTACTTCCACTTCGAGCATGCCGAGGACAGGCACACGCTGGTGATCGTCGACGAGATGGACGCGCACCGGCCCTTCGCGAACGCGGGCTACGAGAAGATCCCGTTCCACGCCGCCGAGGACACGGTGCGCGAGGAGCACTGCGACAGCTTCTGTGCCTTCGAGGCGCTGCAGAGCGGTCGCTGGATCACCGACGACTTCGACTTCGAGCGGCCCAAGGCCCGGCTGCAGCAGGTCAGCGCGATGCCGCGCAAGACCGCGCAGAACGAGCGCGAGCGCTATGGCTGGCCCGGCGACTACACGGTCGAGTCCGAAGGCGAGCAGCTGGTGCGCCGCCGCATGGAGGAGACCGGCAGCCGCGGCGAGCGCGCGAACGGCTCGGGCAATCTGCGCGCGGTGGTGCCGGGCTGCACCCTGACGCTCGAGCGCCATCCGCAGAACGAGGCCAACCGCGAGTACCTCGTCACCGCCGCGCGGCTGCGCCTGCAGGAGCCCGGCGAGGCCTCGGGGCAGGAGCAGTTCGAGTGCCGCGTCGACTTCGAGGTGATCCCCACCAGCAAGGTCTACCGCGCCGACGCGCCCACCGTGCCGCGACCGCGCACCACCGGCCCGCAGACCGCGATCGTCACCGGCCCGGCCGGGCGCGAGCTCTGGACCGACCAGTACGGCCGCGTGAAGCTGAGCTTCCACTGGAACCGCACCTGCTCGAAGGACGAGAACAGCTCGTGCTGGGTCCGTGTCTCCTCGCCCTGGGCCGGCACCGACTTCGGCGGCATCCAGATCCCGCGCATCGGCCAGGAGGTGATCGTCGACTTCGAGAACGGCGACCCCGACCGGCCGATCGTCACCGGCCGGGTCTACAACGCCGACAACATGCCGCCGTGGGAGCTGCCCGCCAACGCCACCCAGAGCGGCTTGCTCTCGCGCAGCACGGAGGACGGCAGCGAAGCCAATGCCAACGCCTTCCGCTTCGAGGACAAGAAGGGCGCCGAGCAGGTGTGGCTGCATGCCGAGCGCAACCAGGACATCGAGGTCGAGCACGACGAGACCCACTCGGTGGGCCGCGACCGCAGCAAGAAGGTCGGCCGCAACCAGCTCGGCACCATCGGCATGGCCTACATGCACAACGTGGGTCTGGCCAAGATGGTCAACATCGGACTGGCCTACTCGTTCAATGTCGGCATGCTGCGCAACACCCTGGTGGGCATGGTCGACAACACCATGGTCGGCAAGACGCAGACCACCAAGGTGGGCGAGAAGTACCTGCTCTCGGTGGGCGGCGACAAGGGCAGCCACATCGAGATGGACGGCAAGACCATCTCGCTGCGCGTGGGCGCCTCGGTGGTGCAGCTCAAGGCCGACGGCTCGATCGCGGTCACCGGCAAGAAGATCAACATCACCGCGCAGGGCGACGACGTGACCGTCAACGGCGAGCACATCTGGCTCAACCCGGTCGGCGGCGCGGCGGCGCTGCAGCCCGCGGCGGTCCCGACCGCGCCGCCGGCCGAGCCGCCGGGCAGCCCGCTGGCCAGCCTCGGCGCGCTGATGGGCGGCAACCCCGCCGAGCTGCTCGGCAAGGCCGGGCAGCTCGCATCGATCGCCCAGCAGGTGGCCGCGGGCGGCGGCGACGCGGCGGCCCATGCGACGCAGGTCCTGGGCACGGTCACGAGCGCGGTCGCCGGCGGCGTCGGCGCGATCGATCCGTCGGGCGCCCATGGCTGAGCCCGCGCCGCCGATCCCCGTGCCGCGTCTGCGCCAGCTGCGCAACGCCACGTCCTTCGTGCACTTCCAGTTCGACAAGATGGCGCGGGGGCGGCGCTTCCACGACGTGGTGGTGCTGTGCGCGAGCTTCGTGCTCGCGCCGGGCCGGCTCGAGCCCGCGGCCTCGCACCGCGGCCCGGTCTTCGCCGACGAGGCCTGGGACGCCGCGCAGCCTGCGCTGTCGAGCCTGCGCACGGCCACCGATCTGCTGCTGGTCAAGCCCGGCGCCGACGTCTATCTGACGGGCACCGCGCACGCCCTGGACTGGACGCCGCGCGACGCCTGGCAGGCGCGGCTGCAGCTGCATCGCGACGCAACGCCGCTGCTGGACAAGACGCTGCGCCTGACCGGACCGCGCCATTGGGACTGGCAGCCCGAGGCCGCGCAGCGCACCCTGTCGGCGCCGCAGCCCGCGCTCGCGGTACCGCTGCGCTACGAGCTCGCCTATGGCGGCTGGGGCTTCGAGCCCGACGACGACGCATCGGCCGCGCCGCGCACCCACGCGGCCAACCCGTGCGGCAGCGGCTGGTTCGGCGGCGCGGCGCAGGGGCAGCATCCGGGCGCGCGCCATGCCTTCGAACGGCCCTTCCCCGGCCCGCAGATCGAGCACGCCGACGCGCCGCTCGCGCAGGCCAACCAAGAGGACGCGCGACCGGCCGGCTTCGCGCCGATCGCGCGCTTCTGGCAGCCGCGCCTCGCGCTGGCCGGGGCCTACGACGATGCCTGGCGCGAGCGCCAGCGCGACCAGCCCTACATGGACTATGCCGAGGACTTCGACGAACGCTTCTTCCAGTACGCCCCGGCCGACCAGGTCGTGGCCGGCGGCCTGCGCGGCGACGAATCCCTGCGGCTGAGCGGCTTCTTCGCCTCGACGCCCGGCCTCGAGGCCCGGCTTCCGCGGCTGTGGATCGAGGCGCTGTGCCGCGACGGCGACGGCGGCGAGCGCAGCACGGCGATGAAGCTCGACACCGTGCACATCGATCTGGACGAGATGCTCGTGCACCTGACCTGGCGGCTCACGCTCGACCAGGCGCTCGACACGGTCGCGGTCGACCTGTTCGAACGAACGCTCCCGCAAGACGTCGCCGGCGCACCGGCAGCCATGGAGACCACCGGATCAGCGCCGAGAAACACATCGCCGACGCGGAGTCGCGCTTCATGGTGGTCAACGTCGCGCCCGACTTCTGCATCGTCGGCAACCAGGTCGTGCCCTTCGACATCGTCTCGATGCTGCCGCCCGAGCAGGCCGCCTACTCGCACACCGTTTTCGCGCGCGGCGAGAAGGTGCTGATGGTCGACAGCATCGTCAAGGGCGTGGCGGGCAACGCGGGCAGCGGCGTGCGCTCGGGCGTCTCGCTCGGCGCGGGCAACGTGAAGATCGTCGCGGGTTCGCAGACGGTGTTCGTCGAGAGCCGCGCCGTAGCGCGCCATGGCGATCTCTGCGAGATGAACGGGGCCGCCTGATGAGCTCGATCCCGGAGGACGAGGAGAAGGCGCCGGGGCAGGCGGTGCCCGCGCCCTCGCTGTCCTCCCTGCTCACGACGCCGCCCTTCCTCGGCAACGGCACGCCCGGGCGCGTGCTGACCTTCGAGGTGCCCAAGGGGCCGATGGTGCGCCGCCGCCCCGGCATCTGCGGCGAGCCCTATGCGCGCGCCAAGGCCGAGTTCGACGCCAAGCCGTGGTACGTGCGCTGGACCGCCGGCACCGACCGGCCCGTCGGCGTGGAGCCGACTGACGAACTGATGCGCGCCAGGGAATTCCAGCGCGAGTGCGAGAAGTGGCCCGAGGAGGTGCCGCAATCGCTGATCGACGACAAGCGCCAGCGGCTGTCCGATCACCTGACCGGCAAGGCCCCGCTGTCGCCCGAGGAATCGCTGCGGGTGCGGCGCGACCTCGACTTCGTCAGCGACGTCTACACGCCCGGTCCCCGCTACAGCGCGCCGCTGACGCCGCAGGAGCAGGGCTGGCTCGACGAGCGCAACCTGCGCTGGGGCAACACCATGGGCATCGCCTTCCTCGGGCCGGTCTACGGCGGCCCGGGCGCGCTCACGCGTCTGCTCGGCGGCTCGGAGCAGGCGGTGGCGGGCGTGAACCAGCTCTCGGGCAGCCTCGTGGGGGTCGCCCGCACGCGCACCTTCGCCCGGCTCGCGGCGGAGCGCCGCGCGGCCTCGGGCGAGGCGCTCGCCAGGTCGCGCGAGATGAACCGCGGCGCGCCGCTGGAGCCGCTCGACCCCGCGGCCGCGGCGCGCGGCACGGTGGTCCAGCGCAAGTACGCGCCGCTCGACTGGGAGGCCGTGGTGCCGAAGAAGGGTCCGTACAAGGGCGAGAAGCGCGAGGACCATGTGCGCCGGCACAACCAGGACGTGCCGGGCAAGGACAGCCACGGCGTGTTCTACAAGGACGGCGTCGACACCACCAACCGGGCCTGGCAGCGGGCCCAGGACCTGGGCCTCAAGCCGGACGCCACCGGTATGCTCCGGGTTCCGATGGACGAGATCGTCGGCCGCGCGGGCGGGAACGCCGCGGCGACCGGCGAGCTCTTCCGCTCGGTCGAGATGAAGCTCGTGCCCGGCACCAACCAGATCATCACCTCCTACCCCGTCAAATGAGAACCCTCTACTGGTCCAGCACCTGCGCCAACTGCAACCAGGGCCGCCTCCTGTTTCAGAACGACATCACCAACGCGCGGGTGTACGTGCACTGCGAGGAATGCGAATGGGGCTGGCTGCATCCCGAAGGCCTGGGCGACGTGGCCCAGGGCTTCCTCACGCTGCTGAGCGACTACGAGACCACCGACCCGACGCGCGAGGAGATCGAGCGCAGCGAATGGCGCGGCCACATCGCGGGCTCCTTCGAGGAGGCCTAGGCGTCGGCGCGGCCGCCGCGCCCCTCAGGCGCGCGCCGGCTCGGTCGGCACCTCGTCGGCCGGCGGCGGCACGTCGGCGCCGCGCGAGACGCGCGCCACCAGGTACATGCCCGTGAACACCGCCGCCAGCAGCAGCGCGTCGCCCCACCAGGGCCGCGCGGTCTGGCTGTCGCCGTAGAAGGCCAGCACCAGCAGCACGGCCACCAGGTGCGCGCAGAACACCGGCAGCGAAGCCGAGCCCATGGCCTCGAGCCAGCCCAGGCGCGGCAGCTTGCGCATCAGCCAGGGGCCGAAGCGCACCGCGAGGATGCCCAGCGCCACGAGGTTGACCAGCCGCAGCGGCCCGAGCAGCCACTTGTCGAACAGCAGGTTGCGCTCCACGTCGCCGCCGAACGGTGCCTGGCCGTTGATGCCGGTGTGGCGCCAGTAGAAGCAGTAGAGCGCCACGGCCGCCGCCAGCAGCAGCAGCCAGGCCGGAAAGCGCAGCGGCTTCACGCCGGGCGTGTTGCGGCTGGCGCCGATGGCCAGCCCCGCGAACCAGAGGAACTGCCAGGCATAGGTGTTGAAGGCGCCCATCTCGTGGTACGGCACCGGCAGCCCGAGGTGGCGCACCGCCAGCCCGTAGACCCATTCGCTGAAGCCGAACTGCGCCGCCGCCCACAGCGCCGCGCTCAGCGCCATCACCGGCAGCCAGCCGTGGCGCATCGCGAAGGCCAGCACCCAGGGGCTCATGAGCATGAAAAAGATGTACATCGGCAGGATGTCGAGCAGCGCCGGTTCGTAGATCAGCAGCAGCCCGTAGAGGAAGCCGTCGCGCGGCGCCGCCAGGTAATAGGAGACAAGGTTCTTCACCGCCGGCTGGTCGATGTGCAGGCCCACGCCAGTGATCACGGTGAACAGGAACAGCAGCGTGGCCGCCTGGCACAGGTAGACCTTGAGCACGCGGCGCCAGAACGCGCTGCGCATCGACTCGACGCCGCGCACGTGGCCGATGCGGCTGTAGACCAGGCCGGCGACGAAGGCCGACAGCAGCACGAAGCCCTCGGCCGCCGAGACGAAGCCGAAGGGCTGGCCCAGCGGGTCCGTCAGCCGTGTCGGCAGGTGGGTGACGGTCATCAGCACGAGCATCAGCCCGCGCAAGGCGTCGATTTCCCAGTAGCGTTTCATCGGTTGGCGGCGGTTTCCTGACTTCGTCCGCGCGACGCTCGCCCGGGGTGAGCGATTGTAAGAAGAAGGGGCGACTTCGCAGGCTTCGGGCCCTCGGTCTATGACGGACGGCACTGCCGTGCCGCCATGCAAATCGGCTACCCTCGTGCGCTGTCCTCAGGAGGAGTTAGTTGTGAACAGTTCGATGAGTGCGCGATCCCTCTGGCTGGCCATCGGCGCGGCGGCACTGGCTGCTCCCGCGTTCGCGCTGCAGATCACCAGCCTCACGCCGCAGGGCGAGGTCTCGCGCGTGCGGCAGGTGGTCGCCAAGTTCGATCAGGCCGCGGTCAACTTCGGCGATCCGAAGGCACCGGCGCCACTGTCGGTGAGCTGCACCGACGCGCAGGCCGGCAAGGGCCAGGGCCGCTGGACCGACGCCAAGCAGTGGGTCTACGACTTCGAGAACGACCTGCCGCCCGGCGTGCGCTGCACGATCAGCCGCATCGCCTCGTTCAAGCCCGCCAGCGGCGAGCTGACCGGCCCCGAGCGCTACCAGTTCTCGACCGGCGGCCCGTTCGTGCGCAGCTTCCAGCCCGGCAGCTACGGCAAGATCGACGAGCAGCAGATGTTCGTGCTCGAGCTCAACGGCCCGGCCACGCTCGACAGCGTGCGCGAGAACGTCTGGTGCGCGGCCGACGGCATCGGCGAGCGCGTGCCCGTGAAGCTGATCGAGGGCGCCCAGCGCACCGAACTGCTCAAGGCCTACGGCCGCGACAAGGCCGCCGCCAAGGAGCCGCTGCGCTTCGTCACGATGCAGTGCAACCGCACGCTGACGCCCGGCAGCAAGCTGCAGATCGTCTACGGCAAGGGCGTGGCCACGCCCTCGGGCATCGCCAACAGCGTCGAGCGCCGGCTGAGCTTCGAGGTGCGCGAGCCCTTCGCGGCCTCGTTCACCTGCGAGCGCGAGAACGCGCAGGCCGCCTGCCTGCCGCTGCGCCCGATGACGCTGCAGTTCAACGCCCCGGTCACGCGCAAGATGGCCGCGGCGATCCAGCTCAAGGGCGGCGGCAAGACGCTTGCGCCCAAGTTCGACGACGAGGGCTCGGCCCAGAACGCCGACGATGTCGTGAGCTCGATCAACTTCGCGGCGCCGCTGCCCGAAAGCACCTCCTTCAGCATCGAGCTGCCCTCGAAGTTCGAGGACGCCTCGGGCCGACCGCTGGCCTCGCCCGACAGCTTCCCGCTCAAGGTCGCGACCGGTTCCATGCCGCCGCTGGCCAAGTTCGCGGCCTCGCCCTTCGGCGTGATCGAGCGCCTGGCCGAGCCCGACACCCCGGCCATGATGCCGGTGACGGTGCGCCGCGTGGAGCCGCAGCTGATGGTGCAGGCGCTCACGCCCGGCAAGGTCAGCGACATCAACCCGAAGACCGACGCCGAGATCATCGAATGGCTGCGCAAGGTGCGCCGCTACGACAGCTACACCATCGCGCGCACCGAGGCGCGCAAGGACCTGCGCACGCCGCTGCCGCCGGTGCTCGACAGCAGCGACAAGACCTATGTGCAGACCCGCACGCTGTCGCTGCTCTCGGGCCAGCCGGGCGTGAAGTCGCTCGACATGCCCAAGGCCGAGAGCGGCGACCCGCGCCCCTTCGAGGTCATCGGCATCCCGCTGACGCCGGGCTTCCACGTGCTGGAGATCGCCTCGCAGAAGCTCGGCGACGCGCTGCTCGACGAGCGCCTGGGCGCCAACCGCACGATGTACGTGCGCACCAGCGCGCTGGCCACCAACCTGGCGGTGCACTTCAAGCTGGGCCGCGAGAACTCGATGGCCTGGGTCACCACGCTCGACAAGGGCAAGGTGGTGGCGGGCGCGCAGGTGCGCGTGTCGGACTGCCGCGGCAAGGCCGTGGCCTCGGGCACCACCGGCGCCGACGGCACCGTGATGCTCGAGGGCGTGCCCTCGAAGGCGCCCAACTGCAACGGCGAGGACGAGTACGGCGAGGGCTTCTGGTTCGTCAGCGCGCGCGCCAAGGACGAGAAGGGCGTGGAAGACCTCGCCTTCACCCAGAGCGACTGGCAGCGCGGCATCGAGCCCTGGCGCTTCAACGTGCCCACCAGCCTGCAGCCCGAGCCCGACCGCATCGCCCACACCATCTTCGACCGCACGCTGCTGCGCGCCGGCGAGACGGTGTCGATGAAGAGCCTGATCCGCACCCAGACCCGCAAGGGCTTCGGCCTGCCCGACGGCACGCCCGACACGCTGGTCATCACGCACCAGGGCAGCGGCCAGCAGTTCACCCAGCCGCTGGCCTGGCGCAAGACCGCCACCGGCGGCCTCAGCGCCGAGAACAGCTTCGCCATTCCGGCCGCGGCCAAGCTCGGCGTGTACGAGGTGCAGCTGCGCAGCGGCGGCGCCAAGAAGAACAACAACGAGAGCGACGAGGACGAGGAGGACGGCGGCGGCCGCAGCTTCGCGACCGGCATCTTCCGCGTCGAGGAATTCCGCCTGCCGGTGCTCGAGGGCCGCATCGCGCCCAGCGACAAGAAGCCGCTGGTGGCGGCCACGGCCGTGCCCACCGACGTGCAGATCAACTACGTGGCCGGCGGCGGCGCGGCCAACCTGCCGGTGCGCGTGTCGGCCATGGTGCGCGGCAAGAGCCTGAGCTTCTCCGACTACGACGCCTTCAGCTTCAGCCCGCCGCGGCCGGTGGAGGCCGCGGGCCTGCAGGCGGCCACCGCGGCCGGCCCCGAGGCCACGGGTGGCGAGGAAGACCTCAACAGTGTCAGCGACACCCGCGTGATCGCCGACAAGCTGCCGCTCACGCTCAACAAGGACGGCGCCGGCAAGCTCACGATCGACAAGGTGCCCAAGGTCAAGGCCGCGCGCGAGCTGCTGCTCGAGGCCACCTACGCCGACCCGAACGGCGAGGTGCAGACCATCCGCAGCACGCAGACGCTGTGGCCCGCGGGCGTGATCGCCGGCATCAAGACCGAGGGCTGGGTCTCGACCGCGCAGAAGGTCAAGTTCCAGGCGCTCGCGCTCGACCTCGCGGGCAAGCCCCAGGCCGGCGTGACGCTCAACGTGCGCGCCGTGGCGCGCATCACCACCACCAGCCGCAAGCGCATGGTGGGCGGCTTCTACACCTACGACAACAAGACCGAGACCAAGGACATCGGCACCGTCTGCAGCGGCAAGAGCGACGCGCGCGGCCTGCTGCTGTGCGAGACCGAGCTCAAGGACGCGGGCGAGGTGGAGCTGGTCGCCAGCGCCACCGACGGGGAGGGCCGCGATGCCCGCGCCGCCAGCTCGGTCTACGTGACCAAGCAGGGCGAACTCTGGTTCGGGGGCGAGGACAACGACCGCATCGACGTGCTGCCCGAGAAGAAGAGCTACCAGCCCGGCGAGATCGCCAAGTTCCAGGTGCGCAGCCCGTTCCGCTTCGCGACCGCGCTGGTGTCGGTCGAGCGCGAGGGCGTGATCGAAACGCACGTGGTGCAGCTCAACGGCCAGGACCCGACGGTCACGCTGCAGGTCAAGCCCGAATGGGGCCCGAACGCCTACGTGAGCGTGCTCGCGCTGCGCGGGCGGCTGCGCGAGGTGCCGTGGTACAGCTTCTTCAGCTGGGGCTGGAAGGCGCCGCGCGAATGGTGGACCGCCTTCTGGTACGAGGGCAAGGAGTACGTGGCGCCGACCGCCATGGTCGACCTCAGCAAGCCTGCCTACCGCCTCGGCATGGCCGAGATCCGCGTCGGCACGCGCGCCCACCAGCTCGACGTGACGGTGGCCAGCGACAAGCCCAGCTACCCGGTGCGCGGCAAGGCGCAGGTCACGATCACCGCCAAGCTGCCCGACGGCAAGCCGGCCGCCGGCGCCGAGGTGGCGCTGGCCGCGGTCGACCAGGCGCTGCTCGAGCTGATGCCCAACGACAGCTGGGACCTGCTCAACGCGATGCTGCAGCGGCGCAGCTGGGGTGTCAGCACCTCGACCGCGCAGATGGAGATCGTCGGCCGGCGCCACTACGGGCGCAAGGCCGTGCCCGCGGGCGGCGGCGGCGGCAAGGGCCAGACGCGCGAGCTGCTCGAGACCCTGCTGATCTGGAACCCGCGCGTGGTGCTCGACGCCAACGGCCAGGCCGTGGTGACGGTGCCGCTCAACGACGCGCTGACCACCTTCAAGATCGTGGCGGTGGCCGACTCGGGCACCGACCTGTTCGGCACCGGCCAGGCCAGCATCCAGGCCACGCAGGATCTGCAGATCATCAGCGGCCTGCCGCCGCTGGTGCGCGAGGACGACCAGTTCCGCGCCCAGATCACGCTGCGCAACACCACGCAGAAGGCGATGAAGGTGGAAGCCACGCCGCGTGCCACGCTGCTCACCCTGCAGCCGCAGACGGTGGACATCCCTGCCGGCGAGGCGCGCGAGGTGGCCTGGAACGTGACCGCGCCGGCGCAGCTCGCGCAGACGCGCGCCGAGGCGATCCTGTGGGAGATCGAGGCCAGGGACACGCTGGGCGGCGCACGCGACGCGCTCAAGGTGCGCCAGCGCATCGTGCCCTCGGTGCCGCTCACGGTGCAGCAGGCCACGCTGGTGCAGGTCGACGGCCCGTTCACCATCGACGTCGCGCCGCCGGCCGACGCCCTGCCCGGCCGCGGCGGCCTGAAGCTGTCGCTGCAGCCCAAGCTGGCCGAAGGCCTGCCGGGCGTGCGCGACTGGTTCGCCAACTACCCCTTCATCTGCCTCGAGCAGAAGACCAGCAAGTCGGTCGGCCTGCGCGACGCGAAGATGTGGCAGGGCGTGCTCGCGCAGCTGCCCACCTACCTCGACAGCGACGGCCTGGCGAGCTACTTCCCGCCGCGCGACGGCGAGGCCAACGGCGGCAGCGACATCCTGACCTCGTACCTGCTGGCCGCCACCAACGAAGCGGCTTCGCTCGACCCCGCCTTCGCGCTCGCCGACGACGTGCGCGCGCCGATGGAAGCCGGCCTGATCGCCTTCGTCGAAGGCCGCCTCACGCGCGACTTCTGGAGCCCGCGCAAGGACCTGGACGTGCGCAAGCTGGCCGCGCTCGAGGCGCTGTCGCGCTACGGCAAGGCCTCGGGCGCCATGCTCGGCAGCATCACCATCGCGCCGAACCAGTGGCCCACCAGCGCGGTGATCGACTGGCTCAACATCCTGAAGCGCGTGCAGGACGTGCCGCAGCGCCAGCAGCGCATGGACGAAGCCAACAACGTGCTCAAGGCGCGGCTGTCCTACCAGGGCACCAAGCTGATCTTCAGCACCGAGCGCGACGACTACTGGTGGTGGCTGATGACCAACGGCGACGTGAACACCGCGCGCCTGCTGCTGACGGTGATGGACGACCCGGGCTGGAAGGACGACATCGGCAAGCTGGCCAACGGCTTCATCGGCCGGCAGCAGAACGGCGCCTGGCACACCACCACCGCCAACCTCTGGGGCGGGCTGGCGCTCGAGAAGTTCAGCAAGGTGTTCGAGAGCACGCCGGTGGCCGGCATCACCGCCGCCACCCTTGGCGCGGCCAAGGCGCAGGTCGACTGGAGCAAGGTCGAGCGCGTGAAGGCCAGCGACGCGACCGGCGCGCCGAACCAGACCACCTTCTTCGGCGCCCCGGCCTCGCCGGGCAACCTGCGCAACAACGGCATGTTCCTGCCCTGGGCGGCCTCGCCCGGCGGCGCGCCGGTGCGCGACACCCTGCTCGTGACCCAGCAGGGCACGGGCAAGCCCTGGCTCACGATGCAGTCGATCGCGGCGGTGCAGCTCAAGGCGCCGTTCGCGGCCGGCTACGCCATCAAGAAGACCGTGACGCCGGTGGAGCAGGCGGTGGCCGGCAAGTACACGCGCGGCGACGTGCTGCGCGTGAGCCTGGAGGTCAACGCCAGCGCCGACATGACCTGGGTCGTCATCAGCGACCCGGTGCCCGGCGGCGCCACCATCCTCGGCAGCGGCCTGGGCCGCGACTCGCAGATCGCCACCCAGGGCGAGAAGAAGTCGGGCGCCGGCTGGCCGGCCTTCGAGGAACGCAGCTTCGAGGCCTTCCGCAGCTACTACCAGTACCTGCCCAAGGGCGTGGTGAAGATGGAGTACACGGTGCGGCTGAACAACGTCGGCGACTTCGCGCTGCCGCCGAGCCGCGTCGAGGCGATGTACGCGCCCGAGATGTTCGGCGAGGTGCCGAACGAGCGCATCAAGGTCGAAGCGGCGCGCTGAAGCCGCCCGCGCGGATGACGGCCCGGCGCAACGCGCGGCCGGCCGTCATCCCGCCTTCATCTGGGTTCGTCACCATCGCCGCCACGAACCACGAGGAGTGATCCATGGGCCTGGCCATCTGCGTCGGCATGCTTGCCGAGCTGCTCGAAGACGACCCCGAGGGCGCCGAGGCGTTCGAGGAGGACCTGGCGGAAGTCAACCGCGTGCTGGCCGCCGCCGGCCTGCCGCCGCACACCGAGCCGCGCGAGGCGATCGAGTTCGACTCGCGCGCCTCGATCGAGAGCTTCCCCTACTCCTTCATCCATTACCTGCGCCGCGCCTACGCGCACCGCGTGCTCGCGCCCGACTGGGTGGCCACGCCGCTGGCCGACGACGTCGATCCCACGGCCGACCCGAAGATCCAGACCCTGCTCGACAGCGAGGACAGCCACCTGCTGTGCCATTCGGATGCCGAGGGCTTCTACGTGCCGGTGGACTTCAGGGAAGTGCTGTTCGACGAGCGCGAGGAAGACGACGAGATCGAGGAAGAGGAAGAAGAGGACGACGAGGACGTCGACCTCTCGCGCGGCCGCGAGGAGGACGACATCGAGGACGAGGAAGAAGACGAGGAGGACGACGAAGCCCTGGGCCTGCCCGGCGGCATGCTCGGCTCCTCGTACCGCCTGCTCGAGGAGCTGGTCTACGTGGCGCCCGCGCTGGGCATCCACCTGTCGAACGGCAAGCTCGGCGACGAGGAGGCCGAGCGCATCGACGCGCTGATCGAGGACGACAACGGCCTCTACCGCGAGTACGCGGCCTGGCTGCTGCTGTACGAGGCGGCGCGGCTGAGCATCGCGCACCGCACGGCGATCGTGTTCTGCTGAGACGCGGCGGCGAGCCTGTCATTCCCGGTCTTTCCCGATGGCGCCGCGCGGCGGGCGGCCTACACTGCATCGACACGCTCGCTTCCCTCCCACCCCGTTGCTGCGATCCGCAGAAAGGCCGCTACCCATGACCACGATGGACACGATGGAAATCGCCAACACGCTCGTCGAGCTGTGCCGCCAGGGCGCGTACGAGGAGGCGCTGGCGCTCTATGCGAGCGACGCGGTGAGCGTCGAGGCCGGCGGCCCGCCCGACATGGCGCGCGAGGTGCGCGGCATCGAGGCGATCCGCGGCAAGGGCGAATGGTGGACCTCGAACCACGAGGTGCACGGCATGATCGTCGCAGGCCCGTGGCCGCACGACGACCGCTTCATCGTCGGCTTCAGGATCGACGCCACCTTCAAGACCAGCGGCGAGCGCTTCACCATGGAGGAGATGGCGCTCTACACGGTGGAAGACGGCAAGATCGTGCGCGAGGAATTCTTCTACGCGGCCTGAGCGCCGCACCACCGCGCGTCGTCAGCGCGCGGGCGCCGCGCACGAGGCGCCGATGGTGAGCGCCAGCGGCACGTGCACGCTGCGCCGCGCCTCGGGCGCGCGCCCTTCCACCCGCTCGAGCATCAGTTCGGCCGCGGCATGCGCGGCGCCCTCGATGTCGAAGCGCAAGGTGGTCAGCGGCGGGTCCATCAGCGCGAAGGCGTCGTCGGTGCCGATGCCGACCACCGACAGCTGCGCCGGAATGCGCAGGCCGCGTTCGCGCGCGCTGCGCAGCGCGCCCGACAGCAGCCGCGTGCCGAGCGCGATCAGGGCGGTGGGCGGCGCCGCGAGCGCGAGCATCGCGTCCATCTGCGCGGCCGAGGACTCGATGGCCGAGCTCAGCATGCACACCAGCGCCTCGTCGTAGCCGATGTCCGCGCGCCGCAGGCCGTCGCGGTAGCCGAGCAGCTTCTCGCGCCCGGGCCGGATCGCGGGATTGGGGCCGAACAGCGCGATGCGCCGGTGGCCCAGCGACACCAGGTAGTCGACCGCCGTGGCCACGCCCTGGCGGTGGTCCTGGCAGATCGCGTCGGCCTCGAAGCCGGTCTCGCGGTCGAGCACCACCAGCGGCAGCTTGCAGCGCGCGAAGGCGTCCTGCGCCGCGGGCAGGTCCTCGCGGCTCGGCGAGACGAACACGCCCTCGAGCCGGCGGTTCTCGAACAGGTGCAGCAGCTGCGCCTCGCGCTGCGGCTGGTCGAAGGTGCTGCCGACCAGCACCGAGAAGCCCTCGGACTGCAGCCGCGCCTCGACCGCCGCGAAGAAGGCCGAGAGGAAGGGATTGGCCATGTTCGAGACCATGAAGCCGATCGCCTTGCTGCGCCCGGTCTTCAGGTGCCGCGCGCTGAAGTTCGGCACGTAGCCGATGCCCTGCGCGGCCTTCTCGACACGCTTGCGCACCTCGGCGCTGACGTAGCCGCTGTGGTTGAGCACGCGCGAGACGGTGGCCACCGAAGTCTCGGCGGCGTGCGCCACGTCGCGCAGCGAGACCGCCTGGCTGGGCGTTCGGCTCATAGTTTTCCCTTATGTAAACGTTCCATGGATTGCGGCCTCCCGGGCGCTCACTTTAACCTTGGAATCGATATGGAAACGTTCTCAGAAACAAGGCGCGATTTCGCCGGCCGCACGGTGCTGGTGGTGGGTGGCGGCCAGGCCGCCGGCGGCGATCCCCAACTCGTGGGCAACGGCCGCGCGATCTGCCTGCGGCTCGCGCAGCGCGGCGCGCGCGTGGCCTGCGCCGACCGCGATCTCGAGGCCGCGCGACACACAGTTGACGCGCTCGAGGCGCAGGCGCCCGGTGCGCAACACCTGGCCCTGGCCGCCGACATCGGCGACCCGGCCCAGGTGCGCGCGCTGTTCGCCACGCTGGCCGAAGGCGGCATCGTGCTCGCCGCGCTGGTGCTCAACGCCGGCATCAGCGACCGCCGGCCGCTGGCCGAGGTCACGCCCGAGAGCTGGGACGCGATCCTCGGCGTGAACCTGCGCGGCCACCTGCTGTGCGCGCAGGCGGCGCTGCCCGCCATGCAGCACGGCGGCGCGATCGTGTTCATCTCCTCGCTCGCCGCCCTGATGCCCGCGGGCCGCAACCCGGCTTACGAGAGCTCGAAGGCCGCGCTGTCGGCGCTGTGCCGCGCCGTCGCGCTCGAGGGCCATGGGCGCGACATCCGCGCCAACATCGTGCGCGCGGGCCTGATCGACACGCCCATGGGCCGCGCCGCCAGCGCCGCGCGCCCGGGCCGCGCGAGCGGGCCGCTGCCCTTCGGCCGCCAGGGCAGCGCCTGGGACATCGCCAACGCCGCCTGCTTCCTGCTCTCGGACGAGGCCGCCTACATCAATGCCGCCGAGCTGCCGGTGGACGGCGGCCTGCGCCACGGCATCGCGCGCGCACCCGGCGCTGCTGCCTGAGCCGCTTCTCTTTCTTCCCGCTTCCGGAGACAAGCCTTGAAACGACGTTCCCTGCTGGGCGCCGGCGCCCTCGCGCTGGCCGCCCTCGCCACCGGCGCCATGGCGCAGACACCCGCCTGGCCCGCCAAGCCGCTGCGCCTGGTCGTGCCCTTCCCGCCCGGCGGCGCGGCCGACCTGTTCGCGCGCCTCGTGGGCACCGAGCTCGCGCAGGCGCTGGGGCAGCCGGTGATCGTGGACAACCGCCCCGGCGCCGGCGGCAACATCGGCGCGCGCGAGGTCGCCAATGCGCCGGCCGACGGCTACACGATGATGCTGGGCACCGTCGGCACGCACGCCATCAATCCCACGCTCTACGGCAACCTGCCCTACGACACGCGCAAGGCCTTCGTGCCGGTGGCGATGGTGGGCTCGGTGCCCAACGTGCTGGTGGTGAATCCCGCGCTGCCCGCCAGGACCGTGGCCGAGCTCACGGCGCTCGCGAAGCGCTCGCCGGGCAAGCTCACGATGGGTTCCTCGGGCAACGGCAGCAGCATCCACCTGTCGGGCGAGCTCTACAAGCACCTCGCGCACGTGAGCATCCTGCACGTGCCCTACCGCGGCGGCGCGGCCGCGCTGACCGACCTGATCGGCGGCCAGATCGACCTGATGTTCGACAACCTGCCGACCTCGCTGCCGCACATCGCCAAGGGCTCGCTGCGCGCGCTGGCCGTGACCGGCGCGCAGCGCTCTCCGCTCTTGCCCGAGGTGCCGACCATGGCCGAGGCCGGCCTCTCGGGCTACGAGTCCACCGCCTGGTCGGGCCTGTTCGTTCCCGCGGGCGTGCCCGCGCCGGTGGTGGCGCGGCTGCACGACGAGGTCGACAAGGCGCTGCGCAGCGAGCGCGTGAAGGCGCGCTACCGCGACCTCGGCGCCGACATCCTGCCGATGCCGCAGCCGGCCTTCGACCAGTTCGTGCGCAAGGAGTACGACAAGTGGGCCGAGATCGTGCGCGTCTCGGGCGCGAAGGCGGAGTGAGCGGATGCGGCCGATCGATTTCCTGCTGCGCGCCGCGCGCCGCCATCCCGACAAGATCGCGCTCTCGGGCCCCGAGGGGGCGCTGAGCTACGCCGAGCTGCTGGCCCACACCGAGGCGCTGGCCGCCGCGTTCCAGGCACTGGTGCCCGATCCGCGCGGGCGCATCGCGATCTGCGCGGGCAACCACCTCGCGCACGTGGTGTCGCTGTTCGCGACCCTGCTCGCGGGCCGCATCTGGGTGCCGCTCAATCCGCGCGCCGGCGCCGACGAGCTGTGCCGCATCGTCGACTTCACCGAGGCCGCGCTGGTGATCGCCGAGCACGAGCAGGCGCCCGAGCTCGAGGCCACCGGCGCGCCGCGCATCGTCTACCGGCCGGGCGCGCTCGGCACGGCGCCCACCGGCTGCCAACTCTCGGCGCTGCTGGCCGCGCATGCGGGCAGCCGGCCCGCGCCGGTGCGCCACGACCTGGCCGAGATCCAGGCGATCAAGTTCACCGGCGGCACCACCGGCGCGCCCAAGGGCGTGATGCAGAGCTACCGCGCGTGGAACACCACCATCGTCTCGATCATGCAGGCGATGAAGCTCGACGCCGACGAGCGCTACCTCGCGGTGGCCTCGATCACGCACGGCACCTCGACCTTCCTGCTGCCGGTGCTCGGCAGCGGCGGCACGGTGCTGCTGCCGCGCTCGACCAGGCCGCGCGAGGTGCTCGACCAGCTCGAGCACGACCGCGTGACCGCGGTCTTCATGCCGCCCACGCTGATCTACAGCCTGCTCGAGGACCCGACGGCGCGCGGGCGCGACTGGCGCGCGCTGCGCCACTTCGTCTATGCGGCGGCGCCGATGCGCAGCGCGAAGATCGTGGAGGCGCAGCAGGTGTTCGGCCATGTGGAGACCGGCTACGGCCAGACCGAGGCGCCGGCCATCATCTCCTACATGCCGGTGGCGGACGCGCTCGATCCGCGCAACCTCGAGTCGGTGGGCCGCGCAGCGCTGATGACCGAGGTCGCGATCATGGACCCGGCCGGCGCGCTGCTGCCGCCGGGGCAGGGCGGCGAGGTGGTGGTGCGCGGCGACCTCGTGATGTCGGGCTACTGGAAGCAGCCCGAGAAGACCGCCGAGGCCTTCCACGACGGCTGGCTGCGCACCGGCGACGGCGGCTACCTCGACGAGCGCGGCTTCCTGTTCCTCAAGGACCGCATCCGCGACCTGATCATCACCGGCGGCTTCAACGTCTACCCGACCGACGTGGAGAACGTGCTGGGCCGCCATCCCGCCGTCTACGACTGCGTGGTGATCGGCGTCGACGACGACAAGTGGGGCGAGGCCGTGCATGCCGCGGTGCAGTTGCGCGAGGGCGCGGCCTGCGAGGCCGCCGAGCTCGTCGCCTGGGTGCGCGAGCGGCTCGACCCCGTCAAGACGCCGAAGGCGGTGCACTTCTTCGACGCGCTGCCGCGCACCGCGAACGGCAAGGCCTCGAAGAAGGACGCACGCATCGAAGTGCTGCGGCGCATGGGCGCCGGCAGCGAGACCTCCCCACCGCATCACGCCACGCCATGAACCCGACTCCGCCAAGCACCGACCGCCACGCCCTCGTCACCGGCGGCTCCTCGGGCATCGGTCTCGCGATCTGCCGCCGCCTCATCGAGAGCGGCTGGCAGGTCACCAGCCTCGACATCCAGCCGCCGCCCGACGCGCGCAGCGGCGAGCACCTGCGCGTGGACATGGGCGACCGCGAGGCGCTCGCGGCCGCGCTCGCCGAGGCCTGCGGCCGCCACCGCTTCACCGGCCTGGTGAACAACGTGGCAGCGATCCGCCCGGCGCCGCTGGAGACCACCTCGCTCGACGACTTCGACCTGCAGATCGGCGTGACCGCGCGCGCCGCGCTGCAGTGCGTGCAGGCCGTGCTGCCCGCGATGCGCGCGGCCGGCGGCGGACGCATCGTCAACATCACGAGCCGCGCCGCGCTCGGCAAGGAGCTGCGCAGCGGCTACTCGGCCGCCAAGGGCGCGCTCAACGCGCTCACGCGCACCTGGGCGCTCGAGCTTGCGGCGCAGGGCATCACGGTCAACGCGGTGGCGCCGGGGCCAATCGCCACCGAGGCCTTCAAGGCCGCGAATCCCGCCGACAGCCCGCGCACGCGGCGCATCGCCGAGGGCATTCCGGTGCAGCGCTTCGGCGAGCCCGCCGAGGTGGCGCACGCGGTCGACGCCTTCATGCACCCGATGGCCTCGTTCATGACGGGCCAGGTGCTCTACGTCTGCGGCGGCATCACGGTGGGCCTGGCAGGCTGAGGGCAGGCGATGACGATCACCACCGAGATCGGCTACACGACCCCCGACGCGATCCACGTGCGCGGCATGAACCTCGCCACCGAGATCATCGGCAAGCTCGACTTCGTCGAGATGCTGTGGCTGCTCGCGATGGCGCGGCTGCCCGAGCCGCGCGAGAAGGCGATGGTCAACATGCTGCTGGTGACCGCGGCCGACCACGGCCTCACGCCGAGCGCGATCGCCACGCGCATGACCTGGCTCGGCGCGCCCGAGTCGCTGCAGGGCGCGGTGGCCTCGGGCCTGCTGGGCGCGGGCTCGAACTTCCTCGGCACGGTGCAGAACGTCAGCGAGATGCTGCTCGCGGCTGCCGAGGGCCTCACCGACGACGCGAGCGATGACGAGGTGCGCGAACGCGCGGCCACGCTGGTGCGCGAGCGCCGGCAGGCCAGGCGCAGCATCCCGGGCATCGGGCATCCGATCCACGTCGACGGCGATCCGCGCGTGCCGACGCTCATGGCCGTGTCGAAGGCCAACGGCTACTTCGGACGCCACTGGCGGCTCGCGCTCGCGCTGGTCGAGGTGCTGCGCGAGGACCATGGCCGCCACCTGCCGCTCAACGCGGCCGGCGCCAACGGCGCGGTGCTCGCCGACATGGGCCTCGACCCGCTCTTGGGCCGCGGCCTCGCGCTGGTCGGGCGCGCGGCCGGGCTGGTCGCGCATGTCTGCGAGGAATCGCGCGCGCCCACGGGGCAGCAGCTCTGGGACCTGGTGCTGCGGCAGGACGCGCGCAACGTGCTGCCTGCCGAGAAGCGTTGAGAAACGGGCTGTCGTTACGCACGTTACGGCGGTGACGCGGCCACCGCCGCCGCGCGTTGCCGCGGCGCCCGCGCGCTTCGAAGATGCGCGCCATGCGACATCTTCCCGCCACCCTCCTCGCGCTGTCGGCGCTGCTGCTGCCGCTGGCCGGCCATGCGGCACCCGCCGGCTTCGACAGCCCTCCCGCATCGCTCGCCGCGCAGGTCCTCGGCGACCGTCCCGGCACCATCGTCGCGGGCACCTGGCACGACGGCGCGGCGCGCTACGCGATCCAGCGCAATGTGCCTGGGCACGTCGGCAAGGCGAAGGCGATGGCGCCCGGCGAGGCGCAACCGGTGTTCGAGATCGGCTCGATCAGCAAGGTCTTCACCGGCCTGCTGCTCGCACAGGCCGTGGAGCGCGGCGACTTCTCGCTCGACGACACGCTGGGCCGGTTGCTCGCCGACAAGGCCACGCTGCCGCCGCCCGTGGCCGCGATCACGCTGCGCCAGCTCATCACGCACACGGCCTGCCTGCCGAACCTGCCCACGCTGCCGGCGCGCCCGCCCGGGCCCGATTCCAATCCCTTCGCCAGGCCCGCGCGTGCGCACCTGATGGTGGCGCTCTCCACGCTCGAGCTCGCGCAGGCGCCGCCCTGCGCGCCGCGCTACGGCAGCCTGGGCATCGCGCTGGTCGGACAGCTGCTGTCGGAGCGCTATGGCCAGCCCTGGGATCAGCTGGTGCGCGAGCGCATTGCCGTGCCGCTGGGCATGAAGGACACGGTGCAGCACCTCGACGCGGCGCGCGCCAAGCGGCTGCCCCAGGGCTACGCGGGCAATGCGGCGCGCTCGCCCTGGGAATTCGGCGCGCTGGCCGCGGCCGGCGCATTGCGCAGCACCGCGCCCGACCTGCTGCTGTTCGCGCGCGCATTGATGGCCGGCCGCGCGGGACCGCTGGGCGCCGCGGCCGAACGGCTGCGCGAGCCGCTGTCGGCGCAGGGCGAATACGACGTCGGCTATGCGCTGCGCATGCGCGATCCGGCCGCGGGCGGCGCGCAGCGGCGCATCCATTTCCACACCGGCCAGACCGGCGGCTACCGCGCGCTGCTCGCGTTCTCGCCGGCCACGCGCGAGCGCTGGTGCTGCTCGCGAGCAACGACGCGGCCGCGGTGGTGCCGGTGCTGGACGCGCTCACGCTGCCCCTCGCCGCGAAGTAGCCATGCGGGCCGCCCCGGGTTGGCCGCCGCGCGATTGCCGGCACAATCCCCGCGGACACACCTGCATGAACACACGATTCGTCGAAGCCTTTCTCTGGGCCGCGCGGCTGGGCAGCTTCCGGGCCGCGAGCGACCGGCTGCACATCACGCAGGCGGCCGTGTCGAACCGCGTCGCCTCGCTCGAGGAAGACATCGGCGCGCGCCTGTTCGAACGCGACGCGCGCGAGCTGCGCCTCACGCCCGTCGGCGTGCGCCTCATGGACTACGGCGAGCGGCTGCTCGAGCTGCGCCGCGAGATCGTCTCGCTGGGCCGCCCGCGCGAGGACCTGCTGGGCCTGGTGCGCATCGGCGCGATCGAGACCGTGGTCCACACCTGGCTGCTGGGCTTCCTCACCAACCTGCGCTCCACCTATCCGGGCATCGAGGTGCAGCTCACCTCCGAGACCACGCTCGCGCTGCACCGCGGCCTGCGCGAGGGCGCGCTCGACATCGCGCTGCAGACCGACCACATCGCGGGCGCGGGCATCGTGAGCACGCCCTGCCTGCCGATGCCCATGGGCTGGGTCGGACAGATGAGCGCCGAGGGCACGCAGACGGTGGAGCAGCTGCTGCGCCAGCCGGTGCTGACCATGAGCCCGGGCTCGCAGCCGCACGAGGCGCTCAAGAACCTCTACCGCGCGGTGGGCATCCCGCTGGGCAAGGTGCATTGCGTGAGCTCGATCTCGGCGCTCGCGCGGCTGGTGAAGGCCGGCTTCGGCAATGCGCTGGTGCCGCTGCCGCCGGTCTACGAATACGTGGCGGCCGGCGACGTGCGCATCGTCGAATGCGATGCGCTGATCTCGCCGCAGCGGCTGGTGGTGAGCCATCTCGAGGCCGCCGACTCCGATGCGATCCGGCTCGTGGCCGAGCTGGCCTGCCGGGCCTCCGACCAGTTCACGGCCGCGGCAGTCGCACCAATCTGGAGCGGGACCCTAGAGGGTTAACCCTCGAAACAGCGCATTGGCGCCCCATCGAGGGGCCAGTAATTCTTGTGGCTGTCGCCCAGAAAAACTCGTTTGTGACAGCCTGACCCCGCGACGGAAGATCGCGCCTTCTTTTTTCGAAGGCCCGCTCCCGCTTCCGCCGCCATGACCTCCACCGCTTCCGTCACCGAACCTTCCGCCGCCGAGAACGGCCTGCTCTTCGTCGCCTGCGACGTCGATCCCGCGGCCGACGAGGCCGACTTCAACCGCTGGTACGACCGCGAGCACGTCGAGGAACGCGTGCGCATTCCGGGCTTTCTTTCCGGCGCGCGCTACTTCTCGCTCGAGGGCGGCCGCCGCTACCTCGGCCTGTACCGCACCGCTTCGCTCGAGGTGTTCCGCTCGGCCGGCTACCGCGCCGCCTTCGAGCGCCAGACGCCGTGGTCGATCGCCAACCTCGACCGCATGCGCGATCCGATCCGTCGCGTCTGCGCGGTGCGCGCCGTGACCGGCTTCGGCAGCGGCAGCCACATCGCGGTGCTGCCGCTGGCCGTGGCCAGCGATGCCGCCGCGATCGCCGAACGCGCCGCCGAGGCCGGCCGCCGCCTCGCCGAACAGCCAGGCTTCGTCCAGTCCTTCCTGCTGCAGCCCGACGTCGCCCTAAGCACGCCGCTGCCGCGCGAAAGCAGCGAAAGCCGCGTGCTGCAGCCGATGCTGGTGGTCGAGACCAGCGGCGCCGACGCCGCCCGCGCCGCGCGCGCCACGGCCGCCGCCGCGCTCGATGCCGATCCCGCGAGCGGCTGGCTGCTCGCGCTCGGCTGGAAGCTGCACGCCGGCGAGCTGGCCTGACCCACCGCCCCCTTCACGTTCCCCGTCACCCAGGACCTTCTCTCATGACCGAACACGCTCTCCCGGCCGCGCCCGCCGCGCACGGCGCCAAGCCCGCCAAGATGGGCCGCCTCGCGATGGCCAGCTCCATCGGCACCACGCTCGAGTGGTACGACTTCACCGTCTACAACATCATGGCGGCGCTGGTCTTCAACGCGATCTTCTTCCCCTCCTTCGATCCGCTGACCGGCACCATCCTCGCCTTCTCGACCTACGCGGTCGGCTACATCTCGCGCCCGCTCGGCGGCGTCGTCTTCGGCCACCTCGGCGACCGGCTCGGCCGGCGCTTCGTGCTGGTCGCCACGCTGGTGATCATGGGCGTGTCGACCGGCCTCATGGGCCTGCTGCCGACCTACGCGAGCTGGGGCATCTGGGCACCGGTGGCGCTGGTCGCGCTGCGCTTCGTGCAGGGCGTGGCGCTCGGCGGCGAATGGGCCGGCGCGGTGCTGCTGTCGATGGAGCACGGCAAGCCGAACGAGCGCGGCCGCAACGCCTCGTTCACGCAGGTCGGTCCCTCGGCCGGCACGCTGATCGGCACCGGCTTCATCGCCGCCGTCTCGGCCTGGCTCAGCCCCGAGGACTTCCAGTCCTGGGGCTGGCGCATCCCCTTCGTCTCGAGCGTGGCGCTGGTGCTGTTCGGCCTGTGGCTGCGCCGCGGCGTCGAGGAAACGCCGGTGTTCCGCGAGATGGAGCAGAAGCAGGAGACCGCCAAGACCCCGATCAAGGAAGTGCTGGGCCAGCACTGGCGCCGCCTGCTGGTGGCCGGCGGCTCGCGCATCGGCTCCGACGTGCTCTATGCGCTGGTGGTGGTGTTCACCCTCACCTACGTGACCACCGTGCTGCACCTGTCGCGACCGCTGGCGCTGACCGCGACCATGATCGGCGCGGCCTGCAACGCGATCTCGGTGCCGTGGTTCGGCAGCCTGTCGGACCGCATCGGACGGCGTCCCGTCTACATCATCGGCGCGCTCTGCGGCATCGTCTGGGCCTTCGTGTTCTTCGTGCTGATGGACAGCGCCCAGCCGCTCGCGATCTGCGCCGCGGTGGTGGTCGGCCTCGTGATCCACGCCATGATGTACGGCCCGCAGGCCGCCTTCGTCACCGAGCAGTTCCCGAACCGCGTGCGCTATGCGGGCTCGTCGCTGGCCTACACGCTGGCCGGCATCCTCGGCGGCGGCTTCGCGCCGCTGATCATCGCCAGCCTGTTCAAGTCCTACGGCAGCACGCTCGCGGTCTCGCTCTACGTGACCGGCGCGCTGTGCCTCACGCTGGTCGCGCTGCTGGTGGCGCGCGAGACCGCGCACGAACCGCTGGAGGCCTGAAGCGATGACGCGCAACACCCTGCACATCGCCTGCGAAAGCATCGCCGAGGACGGCACCCGCAGCAGCGCGCTGCACGCCGTCGCGCCCAGCGCGCTAGTGGTGGCCGGCTGGACCGGCCGCGACAGCGCCGCCATCGAGCACCACATCGAGGAGCTGGCCGCGCTCGGCGTGCCGCGCCCTTCGAGCGTGCCGCTGTACTACCGCATGGCCTCGCTGCTGCTCACGCAGTCTGCCGAGATCGAGGCGCTGGGCGACCAGAGCTCGGGCGAGGCCGAACCGCTGCTGTTCTTCTCGCAGGGCGAGTGGTGGCTCGGCGTGGCCTCGGACCACACCGACCGCCAGGTCGAGAGCTATTCGGTCGCCGTCTCCAAGCAGATGTGCGCCAAGCCGCTGGCCGCCTCGGCCTGGCGCTGGCGCGACGTGGAGGCGCACCAGGACGCCATCGAGCTGCGCTCGCGCATCCTCGAGGATGGCCGCTGGGTCGACTACCAGCGCGGCACCCTGGCCGCGATCCGGCCGCTGGCCGCGCTGCGCGACGGCCTGCCGGGTCTTGCCGAGGAACCCGAGGGACTTTTCATGACCTGCGGCACACTGGCGGCGCTGCCCAACGCGCGCGGCGAGGCCATCCGCCCCGCCGCGCAGATGGAAATCGAGTTGCATGACGCGCGCCTGCAGCGGCGCATCGTCCACCGCTATGCGGTGCGCGTCCTGCCCGTGATCGCCTGAACGCCCTCTCCTCCTTCATGACACAGAACGACTCCACCATCGGCGCGCTGCGCGCGCGCATCGCCCGCGGCGAACTCACGCACGAGGCGCTGATCGAGCAGGTGCTCGACGGCGCCGCGCAACCCGCGGCCGCGAACGTCTTCACCCGTCTCTACGCCGACGCCGCCCTGGCCGCCGCGCGCCATGCCGATGCCGCGCACCAGGCCGGCGTGCAGACCGCGCCGCTCGCCGGCCTGCCGGTCTCGATCAAGGACCTCTACGACGTGGCCGGCGAGACCACCCTGGCCGGCTCCATCGCCTGCCGCGGCGAGCCTGCGGCCGCGCGCGACGCGGCCGTGGTGACGCGGCTGCGCACGCAGGGCGCGGCCATCGTGGGCCGCACCAACATGACCGAGTTCGCGTTCTCGGGCGTGGGCATCAATCCGCACTACGGCACGCCGCGCAACCCGGCCGATGCCGAGGTCGCGCGCATTCCCGGCGGCTCCTCGTCGGGTGCCGCGGTGTCGGTGGCGCTGGGCCTCGCGGTCGCGGGCCTGGGCTCGGACACCGGCGGCTCGATCCGCATCCCGGCCGCGCTGTGCGGCATCGTCGGCTTCAAGAGCACGCAGTCGCGCGTGCCGCGCACCGGCGCCTTCGAACTCGCGCGTTCGCTCGACACGGTGTGCGCGATGGCGCGCAGCGTCGAGGACTGCCTGATCGCCGACGCCGCGATCGCCGACGCGCCGCTCGTGGTGCGGCGCCGGCCGGCGCAGGGGTTGCGGCTCGCGGTGCCGAAGACGCTGATGTTCGATGCGATCGAGCCTGGCGTGGCGCGGGCTTTCGAGCGGGCGGTGCAGGCGCTGTCCAAAGCCGGGGCGCAGATCGTCGAGATTGCGTTGAGCGAGTTGGCGGAGATCGGGACGGTCAATGCGCCGGGGGGGTTGTCGCCTATCGAGGCTTCGGCCGTGCATCGGGAACGGTTTGCTTCGAAGCGCGAGGCGTTCGATTCTCGGGTTGCGGCGCGGATCGCGTTGGGGACCGAGGTGCGGGCTGCCGATTACATCGCGCTGCTGGATCGGCGGCGGGAGTGGATCTCGCGGGTCGAAGGGCGGCTCGAGGGGTTCGATGCGTTGCTGTGTCCCACGGTGCCTATCGTGGCGCCTGCCATCGATTCGCTGGCTGAGGATTCGGCGTTCTTCCAGGCGAACGGACTGTTGTTGCGGAACACGTTTGCGATCAATTTGATGGATGGGTGTTCGTTCAGCTTGCCTTGTCATTCTTCTGGGGAACTGCCTGTTGGGTTGATGCTTTCGTCTGTTCGGGGGGATGACTCGCGGTTGGCTGGGGTTGCTTTGGCTGTTGAGGACGTGCTTCGGTTGAATTGAAGTTGGGTTCTTTTTTTAGGCTGTAGGCCGGGTCTCGCCCCGGCGGGCGACTTACTTTTCTTGTCTCGCCAAGAAAAGTAAGCAAAAGAAGGCGACCCCGCTGTCTGTGTCCCTCCGCTTCGCTGCGGGCAACCTGCGGTGCTCGGGGAAAGCGGGGGTCCGCAGAACTCGCTGCACTTCGTTCCGCTCAGACAGCTGCGGCCCTGATCCCGCTTTCCCCTGCGCTCCTCGGCACAGCCAGAGGGGGGTGATTCGGGCCTTTGCTTCGCTCGGCCTGGCATACCCAACGGGCCATCGCTGCGCTCGGCCGCGAGTAACTAACAGGCCATCGCTTCGCTCGGCATTGGTATTGCCCCCTCTCCCTCTGGGAGAGGGCTGGGGTGAGGGCACTGGGCGGTGGATACCGTCGCAACATCGGTGAGGCCCGGTGCCCTCACCTAACCCTCTCCCAGAGGGAGAGGGGACAATAAAAACACAAGGCCGAACGAAGCGATGGCCCGAGCGACATTGCCAGGCCGAGCGAAGCGATGGCCCGAGCGACATTGCAAGGCCGAGCGAAGCAATGGCCCGAGCGGCATTCCAAGGCCGAGCGAAGCAAAGGCCCGACCCACCCCCTCTGGCTGCGCCGAGGAGCGCAGCGTTTCGCGGATCAGGGCTCGCAGCTGTTTGAGCGGAACGCAGTGGAGCGAGTTCTGCGAGACCCCGCGAAACGCGAGCACCGCAGGTTGCCCGTAGCGAAGCGGAGGGTCGCAGACAGTGGGTCGCCTTTTCTTTGGTTACTTTCTTTTGGCGAAGCAAAAGAAAGTGACTCGCCCGCCGGGGCGAGTCCCGGCCAACAACCTAACCAAAAAACAGCATCTTCAATTCAACAAAGAGCGCTGGCAAACTGACCGAACCCAACAAGAGCCCGGAGACAAGAGACACCATGTGCAGAAGCATCAAGACCCTCTACAACTTCGAGCCCCCCGCCACCGAGCAGGAGATCCGCGCCGCCGCCCTGCAGTTCGTGCGCAAGCTCAGCGGCTTCAACGTCCCCTCACGCGCCAACGAAGCCGCATTCGAACGCGCCGTCGAAGAAGTCAGCGCCAGCGCCGCGCGCCTGCTCGAATCGTTGGTGACCACCGCCGAACCGCGCGACCGCGAAACCGAGGCCGAACGCGCCAAGGCCCGTTCGGCGGCCCGCTTCGGCACGCAGCCTTCGTGACCGCGGCAAGCACACGCGCCCAAACCCGCCGCGTTCGGCCCTCGCCGCGCACGGTTTTTGCGCCTGCCGCGGCGCAGGCCCAAAAGGCCTTTGGTATCGTGCCTTGCAAGCCGAAACACATTCAAAAGAAGACGCGGACATCGACCGAATGAGAAAGACCTATATCGGAGGCTGCCACTGCGGCGCCGTGCGCTTCGAAGCCGACATCGACCTGAGCCTGGGCACGCTGCGCTGCAACTGCGCGATCTGCACCCGCACGCGCTTCTGGCCGGCCATCGTCGAGCCCGAGGCCTTTCGCCTGCTCGAAGGCGAATCCGAGCTCAGCGACCAGATGCTCGACAGCCGCAACAGCCACTACATCGTCTGCAAGCTCTGCGGCGTGCGCTCCTTCGGCGTCGGCCATTCGCCCGAGACCGGCGCCCATGCCTACGGCGTGAACGTCACCTGCCTCGACGATGTGGACCTCGAGGACCTCGCCAACTCGCCGCTGCGCTACGTCGACGGCCACCGCGGCACCTGGCACGTGGCGCGCACGGCGATCGATCACTGACAGACGAACACAACCCCAGGAGAACCACCCCATGCCCTTCGAACTCTGGCTTGCCTTCGTGGCCGCCTCGGCCGTGCTGCTGATCATTCCCGGCCCGACCATCCTCACCGTCATCAGCTACTCGATGTCGCATGGCCGCCGCGCCAACGTGCCGCTGGTGGCCGCGGTGGCGCTCGGCGATTCGACCGCGCTGGTGGTGTCGCTGCTGGGCCTGGGCACGCTGCTCGCGGCCTCGGCCTTCTGGTTCAACGCGGTGAAGTGGGTGGGCGGGCTGTACCTGCTGTACCTGGGCATCAAGCTGCTGCGCGCGGGCGTGTCGAGCGCCGAGATCGCGACGCCGGAAGCGCCGGCCTCGCGCTGGCGGCTGTTCGCCAACACCTACCTGGTGACGGCGCTCAACCCGAAGGGCATCGTGTTCTTCGTGGCCTTCCTGCCGCAGTTCATCAGCCAGAAGGCCGCGGTCGCGCCGCAGATGTGGGTGCTGGCGCTGACCTTCGTTGCAATGGCCACGCTGAACGCCACGCTCTATGCGGTGTTCGCGGGCTCGGCGCGGCGCCTGCTGTCGTCGCCGCGCGCGCAGCGCCGCTTCAACCTCGGCGGCGGCGCGCTGCTGAGCGCGGCCGGCCTGTGGGCGCTGATGGCGCGCCGGCCGGCCTGAGCCGGCGCCTCGATCAGTTGCGGCGCGGATCGCCCGGACGGCTGTCGTAGCGGTTGGGCACGCCATCGCCATCGCGATCGCGGTCGTAGCGGTTCGGCACGCCGTCGCGGTCACGGTCGCCATGGCGCGGCGGCGGCGGCGGGCGGTCGTAGCCGGGGGCGACGACGCAGCCGGCCAGCACGGCCGAGGCCGACAGCACGACGGCCAGGGTGGCGAGTCTGTTGTTCTTCATGATGCATCTCTCCTAGGAATGGTTGTGGAACACCGCACCGGCTGGCCTCTGGGCGCCGCGGCGGTAGCGCATTGAAGGCCACGCAGGTCGGGCCTCGGTGTCTCGATGGCTGCGCCTCGGTGAAGTTGTGTGACCGGATGTGGCCGCCGCAGCCGACTGTCAGCGACGCGCCCGGCCCCCGCGTGGCGGCGCGCCCCGCGTCCGCGGGTAGGCGCAGGCCGCGCAGCGCTGGGTTCGAACTTCCGTCTACGTCTTTCGGCAGGACGGCAGCCCGACGCGCATGGCCGAGAATGGCTGCCGCTTTCCAGCCCGGCGCCTTCCCCGCGCGCACCCCTGCCCCGATGCCGACGCCCACCGCCCTGTTTCCTTTCTTCGCGCGCCCGCGCCTCGCGCTGGCGCTCGCCGCGCTGATGCTGACGGCGCAGGCCGCGGGGGCCATGCCGAGCTTCGAGGAGGTGAAGCGCGACTTCCGTTCGTCCGACACCGCGGTGCTCGACCGCAACGGCGAGCTGCTGCAGCGCGTGCGCACCGACGCCAGTGTGCGGCGCGGCCAGTGGACGGCGCTGGCCGACATCTCGCCCGCGCTGCGCACGGCGATGGTGCTCAGCGAGGACCGGCGCTTCTACGAGCACAGCGGCGTCGACTGGCGCGCGGTCTCGGCCGCGGCCTGGGGCAACCTCTGGAACACGCGCACGCGCGGCGCCTCGACCATCACGATGCAGCTGTCGGGCCTGCTCGACGAGGACCTGCGGCGCGGCGGCGGCGGCCGCAGCCTGACGCAGAAGCTCGGCCAGACCGTGGCCGCGGCCCAGCTCGAGCGCCAGTGGCGCAAGGACCAGATCCTCGAGGCCTACCTCAACAGCGTGCCCTTCCGCGGCGAGATCGTCGGCATCGACGCGCTCTCGCGCACCCTGTTCGGCAAGGCGCCGAGCGGCCTCGACGCGCGCGAGGCGGCGGTGGCCGCCGCGCTGGTGCGCGCGCCCAATGCGCGGCCGGCCCTGGTCGCGCAGCGCGCCTGCGAGGTGCTGCGCGCCATGGAGCCGCAGCGCAAGGCCGACTGCGAGGCGCTCGACATGTTCACCAGCGCCGCGGTGCAGCGGCGCGCCTTCGACGCCAGCGAGGGCATCGCGCCGCATGCCGCGCGGCGCGCGCTGCGCCAGGCACGCGAGGGCCGCGAGCCCGGGCAGGAAGACACGCAGCCGGGCGAGGCCAAGGCGGCCGCCAAGGACAGCGGCGACGGCAGCGTGCGCACCACGCTGCGCGCGCCGCTGCAGCGCTTCGCGCTCGGCACCCTGCAGCGCCACCTGCGCGAGCTGCGCGGCCGGCACGTGGAGGACGGCGCGCTGGTAGTGCTCGACAACGCCAGCGGCGAGGTGCTGGCCTGGGTCGGTTCCTCGGGGCCGCTGAGCCAGGCGGCCGAGGTCGACGGCGTGACGGCGATGCGCCAGCCGGGCTCGACGCTCAAGCCGCTGCTCTACGGCCAGGCGATCGCCGAGCGGCGGCTCACCGCGGCCTCGCTGATCGAGGACTCGTCGGCGCAGATCAACACCGCGAGCGGTCTCTACATCCCGCAGAACTACGACCGGCGCTTCAAGGGCCCGGTGTCGGCGCGCACCGCGCTCGCGGCCTCGCTCAACGTGCCGGCCGTGCGCACGCTGGTGATGGTGTCGCCCGAATCCTTCGCGCGCGGGCTGCGCGCGGCCGGCCTGCCGCTGCGCGAGAGCGGCGACTACTACGGCTACAGCCTCGCGCTCGGCAGCGCCGAGGTCACGCTGCTGTCGCTGACCAATGCCTACCGCATGCTGGCCAACGGCGGGCGCTACGGCACGACCACCTTGCTGGCGCCGGCCGCGCCGGACAAGTCGAAGAAGACCACCACCGCCGCCGCCACCGCGAAGAACACCCCGGCACCGGTGCTCGATCCCGCGCGCCGCCTTCATCGTCGGCGACATCCTGTCCGATCCCAACGCGCGCACCCGCACATTCGGCCTCGACAGCATCCTCTCGACCCGCTTCTGGAGCGCGGTGAAGACCGGCACCAGCAAGGACATGCGCGACAACTGGGCCGTGGGCTGGTCGCAGCGCTACACCGTCGGCGTGTGGGTCGGCAACGCGAGCGGCGCCTCGATGTGGACGTGAGCGGCACCAGCGGCGCGGCGCCGGTCTGGGCCGAGGTCATGCGCTTCCTGCACGCGCGCGAGCCGAGCCGCGCGCCGGCGCCGCCGCCGGGCCTGGTGCGCACGCACATCGACTTCGGCGCCGGCCCCGACGGCAACGCGCTCGAGGCCGCGCGCGACGAATGGTTCGTGCAGGGCACCGAGCAGCCGCTGTTCGCGCTCGCGAACGAACCCGGCGCCGCGAGCGCGGCCGCGGTCGCGCGCATCACCGCGCCGGCCGACGGCACGATCATCGCGCTCGATCCCGACATCCCGCCGCTGCGCCAGCGCGTGCGCTTCGAATCGGAAGGCCGCGGCGTGCAGTGGCGCATCGACGGCAAGCACTTCGCGCGCGGCAACAGCGCGCAGTGGCTGCCCTGGCCGGGCCGCCACCTGATCGAGCTGGTCGATGCCGGCGGCAAGGTGGTGGACCAGCGCCGGCTCGAGGTGCGCGGTGCGGGCGTCGTGACGAAGAGCGCGCAACGATGAAGGCGACGACCCTGGACTTCCGACCCGGCCCGCGCCTCTGGCTGTGTCTGGTGCTGCTGTTCGCCGCGGCATTCGGCGCGCAGGCCAGGCCCGTGCCGGTACCGGCGATGAAGTCGCGCGTGATCGACCAGAGCAGGACGCTCGACACCGCGCAGGCCGAGGCGCTGCGCGAGCGCATCGCCGACATCGAGCGCGAGACCCAGGCGCAACTCGCGGTGCTGATCGTGCCGACCACCGGCGAGGACAGCATCGAGCAGTACGCCACGCGCGTGTTCGCGCAGTGGAAGCTCGGGCGCAAGGACGAGGACGACGGCGTGCTGCTGCTGGTGGCGATCCGCGACCGGCGCATGCGCATCGAGGTCGGCCGCGGCCTCGAGGGCCGCATCACCGACATCCAGGCCGCGCGCATCATCGACCAGGAGATGACGCCGCGCTTTCGCGCCAGCGATTTCGACGGCGGCCTGCACGCCGCGGTCGATGGCATCGCGCAGCTGATCCGCGGCGAGCCGATGGCCATGGCCCAGGAGCTGCCGCTGATCGATCCGGGCGAGCCCGTCGAATCGACACCGCCCGAACCGCGCGGATCGCATGTCACGCCCGAGGGCTGGGCCTTCTTCGCCGTGATCGGCTGGTCGGCGCTGGTCGGCCTCTGGCAGAGCCGGCAGAAGAAGAGCGCGGCCGAACTGCGCACCGACGCCGACCGGCTCGCGCGCCGGCGCGCGCGGCAGGCCCGCAGCAGCGCGCGCCGCTCGACCAGGCGCGCGCGCCGCGCGCAGGCCGAGGTCGCGGCCGAACTCGAAAGCGCCTCGGCCGTGGCCGAGGCCGCGCCCGGCAGGACGCTGCGGCGCTGGCCCTGGACCTTCGGCGCGCTCGCGGTCGCGCCGGTCGCCGCGGCCGCCACGCTCGGCGAGCCGATGTTCGCGATCGCGCTCGGGATGATGCCGGTGCCGATGGGCTTCGGCATCGGCTATGGCTGCGGCCTGTGGCGCACCATGCGCCTCGTCGTCGCCGGCATCGCGCTGCTGATCGCGGCCGTGGTGATCGCGGGCCAGCAACTGGGCTGGGAGCGCGTGGGCTGGTCCCTGCTCGGCATGCTGGCGCTGGGCGCGGCGGTGCTGGTCGGCCTGCTGATCGTGACCGGCATGCGCAAGGCCTGGGGCAAGGGCGTGCGCAGCTTCGTCTCGCGCTGGATCGTGGTGTGCGTGCTGGTGGGCCTGTTCGTCGGGCTGGCGCACGACGAGCTCGACCCGCAGCTGTTCTGGATCGTGCTGGCGGCCGTCACGGTGGTGGCGCTGCTCGTGGCCTTCTTCCCGGCCGATGGCGGCGGGGGTGGGCACGACGGCGACTACGGCGACAGCGGATGGGGCAGCAGCAGTTCCTCCTCGTCCTCCTCTTCGTACGAGTCCTCGTCCTCCTCGTCGTCGGATTCCTCGTCGTCGTCCTCGTCGGACTCGGGCGGCTCGAGCAGCGGCGGCGGCGCCTCGGGAAGCTGGTAGCAGTAACCCCGAGCGAACTCCCCCGGCGGTGCCACGTGCGCAGGGCACCGGGTACTCCCCGCAGCGAAATCAAGGAGGAGCCCGAAGGGCGGGGGACATTCGCGGAGGGGAGTACCCGGTGCCCTGCGCACGCCCCCGAACGCCCCCAGTCAAGCCCCTCTCAAACAGCAGGTCTACGGAATCCAGACACAATTCATCCGATGATTCAATGAATTGGCCCAAATGCTAGCCCAAGCCCCCCGCACCTCCCTGGTAGAAGCCGCCGCCAACGGCATCCGCGCCGAGATCTCCGCCGGCCGCTGGCCGGTCGGCGCGCGCATCCCCATCGAACCGCAGCTCGCCCAGCTGCTCGGCGTGAGCCGCGGCACCGTGCGCGAGGCCGTCAAGACGCTGGTCTCGCGCGGCCTGCTCGAGGTGCGCCAGGGCTCGGGCACCTATGTGCGCTCGGGCTTCGATCCCGGCGCCAGCCTGCAGAAGCTGCGCCTGGCCAGCCTGCTCGACCAGTTCGAGGTGCGCTGCGCGCTCGAGGTGCAGGCCGCGCGGCTCGCCGCGCTGCGCCACACGCCCGAGGACCTGCGCCAGCTCCACACGCTGCTCGACGCCCGCGGCACGCCCGCGTCCGGCGACGGCGGCGCGGCCTTCATCGAGCGCGACCTCGCCTTCCACCTGGCCATCGTCGACATCGCGGGCAACCTCGCGCTCGCCGAAACTGTGCGCTTCATCGGCGGCTACATCAAGGACACCATCGCCAGCACCATGGGCACGCTGCTGCCCGAGCCCGACGACGCGGCCCACCGCGCGATCGTCGAGGCCATCGCCAGCCGCGACCCCGAGCGCGCCGACGCCGCCGTGCGCGCCTTCATGACGCCCATGATCGCGACCCTCGCCGCCGGCACCCACACCCCCACCGGCGACCCGCGCGCGCCGTCCTGCCCATGACCGCCACCACCACCTTCCCCGCCGCCGCGGCCACCCTGCGCCACGCGCCCGCCGCCGATGCCGGCCAGCTGCTGATCGACGCCGAGGTCGACAGCCAGCCCGCGCCGCCGCCCACCCCGGCGCCGAGCCGCGGCCGCCGCATCCTGCTGGGCGCCAGCGTGGTGCTGATCGCCTTCAACCTGCGGCCGGTGTTCGCCAGCCTCTCGGTGGTGCTGCCCGAGATCATCCGTTCCACCGGCCTGTCGGCCACCGCCGCCAGCCTGCTGACCACCCTGCCCGTGCTGTGCCTGGGCCTGTTCGCGCCGCTCGCGCCCGGCCTCGGCCGGCGCTTCGGCACCGAGCGCACCTTGCTCGGCTGCATGGCGCTGATCCTGGTCGGCACGCTGCTGCGCGGCACCGGGAACGTGCCGCTGCTGTTCGTCGCCTCGGCCATCGCCGGCAGCGGCATCGCGGTCGCCAACGTGCTGCTGTCGGGGCTGGTCAAGCGCGACTTCGCCGGGCAGGCGGCGCTGATGATGGGCCTCTACACCATGGCCGTGTGCGGCGGCGCCGCGAGCGCGGCCGGCCTCACGGTGCCAATCGAGCATGCGCTGGGCGGCGGCTGGACCGCGGCGCTCGCGGTCTGGGCGCTGCCGGCCGCGCTGGTCACGCTGCTGTGGGCACCGCAGGCGCTGGCGCGCAAGCCGATCGCCAGCGAGTCCGGCTTCACCGTGCGCGGCCTGTGGCGCGACCGGCTGGCCTGGCAGGTCACCTGCTTCATGGGGCTGCAGTCCGCGCTGGCCTACATCGTCATGGGCTGGCTCGCGCCGATCCTGCGCGAGCGCGGGCTGGCCAGCGACACCGCCGGCTACGTGGTCTCGGTCTCGGTCATCACCCAGGTCGTGACCTGCCTCGTGGTGCCCGCGCTCGCGGTCAGGCTGCGCAACCAGATCGGGCTGGCCGTGGCGCTCGCGCTGCTCACCGTGGCGGCCATGCTGGCCCAGCTGTTCGCGCCGCTCGGCGGCGTGTGGGTCTGGGCCGTGCTGCTGGGCATCGCGCAGGGCGGCACCTTCGCGCTGGCGCTCACCATGATCGTGCTGCGCTCGCCCGATTCGCACGTCGCGGCGCACCTGTCGGGCATGGCGCAGGGCGTGGGCTACGTCATCGCGGCCTTCGGCCCGCTGCTGGCCGGGCTGCTGCACGGCTGGACCGGCAGCTTCGGCGCCGCCTCGTGGCTGTTCGTCGCGGTCGGCGTCGCGCTGGTGATCGCGGGCATCGGCGCGGGCCGCACGATGCACGTGGGCGCGGTCACGGTCGCGCGCTAGAGACGCCCGGCGTGGTACTGGCGCGACGCGGCACGCAGTCCGCGCGCGCCTACAGCAAGAAGCTCGCGCGTCCGAACAGCGATGGGTCCGGAGCATGAGAAACTTCGTCCCATGCCGACGGTCAGACTGCGGCTAGCAGGCACCGCCCCGATCCACCCGCCTCACGGCTTCTCTTCGACGAGCGCACCATGAAGAAACTTGCCGCCCTGGCCTTGCTGGGCCTGATCCAGACCGCCCCCGCGCTGGCCCAGCGCGACATGGACGTCTACGAAGCCGACCGCCGCTACTGCGCGAGCGGCCGCTCGGGCATGGACTTCCACTCCTGCATGGACCGGCTGCGCTTCGACCGCCAGCGCGACCGCGATCGCTGGGAACGCAACCGCGACGACCGCGGCCGCTGGGAGTACGAGCAGCGCCCGCGCTATGCCGCGCCGCCGCCCCCGCCGGTCTACCGCGGCGAGCCCCCGAAGCTCAGCGACATGCAACAGCGCGCGCTCGACAACTGCATCCTGCTCGCGCCGCGCGATCAGCCGCGTTGCCGCGCGACCGTGATGTCGACGGTGCGCTGACAGCGTGCCCCCCCGCCTGATCCCTCGCGCGCGGTGACCCCGAGGGGAACCGCGCGGGCCGCCCACGGCGGCCGTGCCGCGCTGCGCGATGCGGCGGACCGGTGCATGATGCGTCGCCGATCCAATTCATGAACGCCTCCTCCGCCCCGCAGGAAGAAGAAGCCACCGGTTCACCCGACGGCCTTGCGCTGTCGCGCATGGTGCGCACCGAGCAGATGCTGGCGGTACGCCGCAGCGTGCTCGCCGCGATCCCGGTCAACCTGGTGCTGAGCCTCACGGTGGCGCTGCTGGCCCACCACGCGGACCTGACCGCGCTCGGCCTGGCCTGGCTGGCGCTCTCGCTGGCCGTCAATCTCGCGCGCATCTTCGTCTGCCGCCGGCCCTTCGTGCCCGCGCCCACCGCCGACGGCAGCGATCCCGCGGTCGACCAGGAGCTGCGGCTGGCCTGGCTGTTCGCGCTCCTGTCGGGTTCGGTCTGGGCCCTGATCCCGATCCTCTGCGAGGGCTACACCTCGCCCGAGACCCTGTTCTACCTGACCGTGGTCTGCGGCATCTGCGCCGGCTCGGTCACCTACGGCATCGCCTATGCGCCGGTGCCGATCAGCTTCATCACGCCGGCCCTGCTGTCGGTGATGGGCTGCCTGGTCTGGGCCGGCGGCTTCGACCGCCTGATGCTGGCCGCGATGGTGCTGGTCTATCTCGCGGCGCTGATGCGCGCGGCGCTGCAGAGCGCGCGCGGCTTCCGCGAGGGCAGCCGGCTCAAGAACGAGGCCGTGTCGATGGCCGCGCGGCTGCGGCAGTCGCATGCGCTGTCGCTCGAGTCGACGCGCCAGCTCGCCTTTCGCGTCGCGCACGACGCGCTCACCGGCCTGCTCAACCGCGAGGGCTTCACCCAGGCCTCGAGCCTGCGCATCGATGCCGGCGGCAAGGAGCGCGAGCACGGCCTGCTGATCCTCGGCATCGACGGCTTCAAGGCCGTCAACGACGCCTTCGGCCACAAGATGGGCGACCGCGTGCTGCAGGACGTGGCGCAGTGGCTGCAGCGCGAGCTGGCCGGGCGCGACGCCATCCTGGGCCGCTGGGGCGGCGACGAGTTCGCGGCCCTGTTCATCACCGAGGACGGCGGCGCCTCGCCCGAGCAGGTGGCGCAGTCGCTGATCGAATCGATCGCCTCGGCCACCGCGCACTACGGCGGCAAGCTGGGCGCGAGCGTAGGCATCTGCATCGAGCGCGGCGTGCCCATCGCCGACATGCTGAGCTCGGCCGACGAAGCGCTGCACGAGGCCAAGCGCGCGGGCCGCAGCCGCTACCGCCGCTTCGACGAGGCCCTGCGCGAGCGCCTGGTGACGCGGCGCGACGTCGAGCGCGACCTGCCCGGCGCGGTCGCCTCGCGCGCCATCGGCGTCTGGTACCAGCCGATCCTGGCCGACGGCGGCCGCCGGCTGCACAGCCTCGAGGCACTGCTGCGCTGGCAGCATCCGCGCCATGGCTGGATCCCGCCCGAGGACGTGATCCGCGCGGCCGCGAGCACCGGCCTGGCCGAATCGCTGCTGCGCCACATCCTGGCCGAGATCTGCGTCGGGCTGCAGGAGCTCGCCGCGGCCGACCCGCGCTTCGAGGCCGTGCCGGTGGCGATGAACGTCTCGCCGCGCGAGATGTCGCAGCTCGCGCTCGACCGCATCGTGCTCGGCGAGATCGCGCGCCACGGCATCGGGCCGCACCGCCTCCAGATCGAAATCACCGAGGAGATCGCGCTCGACACCTTCGCCGCCAGCGCGCGGCTGCATGCGCTGGCCGACGCGGGCGTGGCGATCGTGGTCGACGACTTCGGCGTCGGCTATTCCTCGCTGGCCTCGCTGCGCAGCAAGTACGTGCGGCAGGTCAAGATCGACCGCAGCTTCATCTTCGGCCTGGCCGCCTCGCCGGGCAACCGCGTGCTGGTCGAATCGGTGATCCGCCTGGGCCATTCGCTGCGCATCGACGTGGTGGCCGAGGGTGTGGAGACCGGCGAGGAGCTCGAGGCGCTCAACGCGCTCGGCTGCCCGCTGATGCAGGGCTATCACCTCGCGCGGCCGATGCCGCTCGACAAGGTTTTGCCCTGGGCGCAGCGCCTCCCAGGCTGACAAGGTATGAATAAACCTACTGCGCGCCCCGATCTCGCACCTGCGGTCCTCACCGTACAAGGTACGGCTCCGGTCCTCGGCGCGACCTCGGGGCGCTCGCTACGGTTTCTTCACACCTTGTGAAACTCGCCGCTGTGCAGCGGCAGCCGCAAGGTGAGCCCCAGCGGGCCGCCCGCATGCGAAGCCGCATAGAGCCGCCCGCCGAGGCTGGCCGCGATGCGTTCGCAGGCACGCGCGGGCGTGGCGCCCACGTCGCGCCAGTGCACCACCGCCTGCGCGCCCTCGATGCGCGCATGCACGCGCAGCCCATCGCGCGGCGCGGCGGGTAGCGCCTGCGCGGCGACCTGCGCGAGCAGCTCGCGCAATTCGCTCTCCACCGCCAGCACGGGCACGGCCCGCGGCGGCAGTTCGATGGCGGCGTGGTGCGGCAGCGCCGCGCCGAGGAGCGCGCGCAGGTCGTGCACCGTGCTGCGGTCGAGCCGCTGCAGCGCCTCGTCGCGCGCGCGTGCCGCGGCCTCGCGCGCCCGCGCCCCGTCGCGCAGGTTCGCGACCAGCAGCGAGCCCATGAGGCCGAAGACGCCCGCGAAGCCGAGCCCGACGGCGCCGGCGATGACGAGGCCGAGATTGCCGGTCTGCATCGGTGCCTGCGCCGGCTTCAGCGCGGCGCGCCGGGACGGTATTCGAGCGCGCCCGAGGGCGTGCGCTCGCAGCGGCCCGCGAGCGCGTCGCCACGCGGACCCGGCGGCGCGGGGCGCTCGCCCTCGCACATGTCCCAGGCCGGCGGCGCCGCCAGGCGCGCGGTCATCGGCCCGGGCATCGCCATGCGCGCGGCCATCGGCGGCGGTGGCGGACCGTAGGCCACGGGCGGCGGCAGCACGACGCAGCCGCCGAGGCTGGCCAGGGCCAGCGCGCCGGCCAGGCCATGGATGGGGTGGAAAGTCATGCAGGCTTCTCCTCTGTTCTTGTGGGGCTGCGCATCGGCCGCGCACCCGCGCGCCGCGAGGCACGCGGATGCGCGCCGGCGTCAGAACGCGTGGCGGATGCCGAAGTCGTAGCCGGTCGAGGACTTGGGCAGGCCGGTGTAGCCCACGCCCGTGGTGCCGTAGCCGGTGGTGCTGGCGGCCGTGAGGCTGCCGGTGTAGGCCGCGTCGTTGCGGTTGCTCACGCGCGCGATGGTGGCGTAGAGCGCGGTGCGCTTCGACAGGTTGTGCACGTAGCCCAGCGCGAGCTTGTTGACGCGCGGGTCCTCGCCGTAGAGGCCGGTGGCGCCCTCGTTGTAGCGCACCGCCGAGTACGAGGCGCGGATCAGGCCCGGGCCCACCGGCACCGAGGCGCCGATCAGGTAGCCCTTGTAGCTGTCGTGCGTGTTGGCCAGGCCGGTGTCGAACTTGTTCTGCACGTTCGAGAGCTCGCCGAACAGCTTGACCGGGCCGAAGTCGTACGAGGCGCCGAGGTTGACGGTCTGCACCTTGCGCGTGAGCGCGGTGGTGTCGACCGCCACGTTCTGGCCCGCGGCCAGCGCGATGTCGAGCGGCCCGTTGGCATAGCCGAAGCGCCCGCCGACGTAGCGGCCCGCGCTGCTGCTGCTGGTGGTGCCGGTGACATCGGTGCTGCGCACGTTCTCGTTCAGGCTGTACTGCACCTGGCCGTAGAAGCCGCCGAGGTTGGGCGGCAGGAAGTACGCGACCATGTTGCTGGCGCGCGTGTAATTGCTGTTGCCGATGCCCGTGCTGGCGCCGACGGTGCTGATGACGTTGGTGCCCGAGCCGTTGGTGCCGAAGGGATCGAACACGGTGTCGTTCCAGAAGGTGGCCGTGTAGTCGCGGCCCAGCCGCACTTCGCCGAAGCCGCCCGACAGGCTCACGGTGGAGCGCCGGTTGAAGTTGGCGATGCCGTTCGCGCCGTCGTCGTTGGTGATCGGCGCTTCGAGCCAGAAGCTCGCGGCCAGCCCGCCGCCCAGGTCCTCGGTGCCCCTGAAGCCGATGCGGCTGGAGTTGTAGCCCGAGTTGGCCAGGCTCCATTGGCTCTGCTTGCTGGTGATGCCGGTGATCGCGTTGCGCGAGGTGGCCGACTGGTAGCTCACGCCGGCGTCGACGACGCCGAACAGGGTGACGGACGATTGGGCACAGGCCAGGCCGGTGACGGTCAGCGCGGCCAGGGCCGTGAGGGATTTCTTCATTCAGGTTTCTCCGGTTTCGGCGCTCTTCATCGAGCGGCCGGAACGGATGCTCCCGTCCAAATTCGGAGGAATCTGGTGCATGGGGGCGAATGTTGTTTTTGCGCGCAATCCCCGATCGCTCGCCTTACCAGAAGTCTCCCAAAAGCAGCGCCATGCTCGCGCACCGAAGGAGCCACCATGACCATCGCATTGCAAAGCACCCTCGCCGCCTCGCTCGGCGTGCAACAGCTCGCCAGCGCATTCAGCCCGGCGTTCGACCACCTGCGCATTCTTCGCAACCTGATCATCCCGATGCCCGAGGGCTGTGCGGTGCGCACCGCGCGCATCGACGCGGTGGTCGTCTGCGAGACCGGCATCTACCTGTTCGAGATCAAGGCCTGGCGCAACGCCTTCGTCTACCGCAAGAAATCGGAGCAGGCACCGCCGCGCTGGTTCCTGCGGCTGCAGGGCTGCAACCGCGCGCGCGAGGTGAAGGACCCGGCGTGGCAGGGCGGGCGCAAGACCACGCAGCTGCGCAGCCTGTTGCCCGACGACCTGCGGCTGCAGTACTTCGTGCTGCTGCCCTGCGAGGGCGTGGAGCTCGAGGGCGTGATGCCCGCGGCCGTCATCACGCAGCAGGACCTGCCCTACATCGCGCGGCTGGTGCGCAACAACGGCCGCACCGCGCGCAGCTATCCGCTGCTCGACGCGCAGGCGGTCGAGCGCACGGTGCAGCGGCTGCTCGAGATCCAGGGCGACCTCGACCTCGAGGCGCACCTGCGCAACTGTCGCGCCTGCGGCGAGCCCGGCGCTCGGACCCCGCTGGCGGTCCCGGGCTCGGCTGTCCGCCAACGCCATCGGACTGCAATAGAGGAGAGAAAGTGAACTCGGCACGGCGTCCCAAATTTCTCCGACATTGGACGAAACCATGCGCCGATGAAATCTCCGAAGTCCCTCGCGGGCCTGGCGCTGCTCGCCGCGCTGATCGCACCTTCCACCCGGGCCGCCGAGCCCTTCGCCGTGCAGGACATCCGCCTCGAGGGCCTGCAGCGCGTGGAGGCGGGCACCGTCTTCGCGACCCTCGGCCTGCGCGCTGGCGACACCTACAGCGACGAACGCGGCAGCGAAGCGATCCGCGCTTTATTCGCGCTGGGCCTGTTCAAGGACGTGCGCATCGACGTCACGGGCCGCGTGCTGGTGGTGATCGTCGAGGAACGCCCGACCATCGCCGACGTCGACTTCGTCGGCACCAGGGAATTCGACAAGGCCGCGCTGCAGAAGGCACTGCGCGAGGTCGGCCTGGCCGAGGGCCGGCCCTACGACAAGGCGCTGGCCGACCGCGCCGAGCAGGAGCTCAAGCGCCAGTACCTGGGCCGCGGGCTCTACAACGCGCAGGTGGTCACCACCGCCACGCCGACCGAACGCAACCGCGTGAACCTGAGCTTCGGCGTGACCGAGGGCGAGCGCGCCCGCATCCGCTCGGTTCGCATCGTCGGCGGCCGGGACTTCAGCGAGAGCACCCTGCTCGACCTGTTCGACCAGGACAGCGGCGGCTGGCTCAGCTGGTACACCAAGTCGAACCAGTATTCGCGCGCCAGGCTCGACGCCGACCTCGAGACGCTCAAGAGCTACTACATCACGCGCGGCTACCTCGAGTTCCGCGTCGACTCGACTCAGGTCGCGATCTCGCCCGACCGCCAGGACCTGGCGATCACGGTCAACATCACCGAAGGCGAGAAGTTCACGGTGGCCGGCGTGAAGCTCGCGGGCGACTACCTGGGCCGCGACGACGAATTCAAGACGCTTGTCACCATCAAGCCCGGCCAGCCCTACGACGGCGAGCAGGCCGCGGCGACCACAAAGGCCTTCACCGACTACTTCGGCACCTTCGGCTATGCCTTCGCACGCGTGCGGGCCGAGCCCGAGATCGACCGCGCGAACAACCGCGTGACGATGGTGCTCAAGGCCGAGCCCTCGCGCCGCGCCTACGTGCGGCGCATCCACATCGGCGGCAACGCGCGCACGCGCGACGAGGTGATCCGCCGCGAGTTCCGACAGTACGAAGGCGCCTGGTACGACGGCAACAAGATCAAGCTCTCGCGCGACCGCGTGGACCGGCTGGGCTTCTTCACCGACGTGAACGTCGAGACGCAGGAGATCCCGGGCTCGCCCGACCAGGTCGACATCGCGGTGACGGTGGCCGAGAAGCCCACCGGCTCGCTGCAGCTCGGTGCCGGCTATTCGTCGACCGACAAGATCTCGCTGAGCTTCGGCATCACGCAGGAGAACGTGTTCGGCAGCGGCAACTACCTGGGCCTGCAGGTCAACACCAGCTCGTACAACCGCACGATCTCGGTGACGGCCACCGATCCCTACTTCAGCAAGGACGGGATCTCGCGCACCTTCAACCTGTTCCACACCACCACGCGGCCCTACTACGAGGCCGACGGCAACTACAAGCTCGCGAGCGACGGCGGCTCGGTGCGCTTCGGCATCCCGGTGGGCGAGCTCGACCGCATCTACCTCGGCATCGGCGTCGAGCGCTATGCGTTCACGCCCGGCAGCAACGGCACCTACACGCTGGTCAACGGTTCCTACGTCTATACCGGCACGCCGCAGGCCTACCTCGACTACTTCCAGTGCACCGGTACGGCACCGAGCGTGAGCTGCGCCAACCGCAGCATGGTGGCGTTTCCGGCCACGCTGGGCTGGTCGCGCGACGACCGCGACAGCGCGCTGATCCCGACCCGGGGCCGGCTGCAGAGCGCGAACCTCGAGGTGGGCGTGGGCGGCGCGCTGCGCTACCTCAAGAGCAACTACCAGTACCAGCAGTACTTCCCGCTGTCGAAGCAGTACACGCTGGCGCTCAACGGCGAGCTCGGCTATGCGCGCGCGCTCGGCGACGCGGCCTTCCCGATCTTCAAGAACTTCTACGCCGGCGGGCTGGGCTCGGTGCGCGGCTTCGAGCAGAACTCGCTCGGGCCGCGCGACGCGGTCAGCGAAGGCTCGCTGGGCGGCACGCGCAAGGCGATCTTCAACCTCGAGTTCAGCACACCGTTCCCGGGCGCGGGCAACGACCGTTCGCTGCGCCTGTACACCTTCCTCGACGCGGGCAACGTCTTCGCGAGCCGCACGGCCAGCATGAGCGATGCCCAATGGAAGGCGCAGAACCGGCTGCGCGCCTCGGCCGGCCTGGGCATCAGCTGGATCTCGCCGCTCGGGCCGCTGCGGCTGGCCTATGCGGTGCCGCTGCGCTATCAGAAGGAGGACACGGCCAACGGCATCGCGGCCGACCGCACGCAGCGGCTGCAGTTCCAGATCGGCACCTCGTTCTGAACGCCATGGCCCGCATCCTGCTGGTGGAAGACGCCCGCCACAGCAGCGCCGCCGCGCTGCATGGCCTGCTGCGCGAGGCCGGCCACGAGGTCGAGCAGATCGCCGACGGCGCGGCCGCGCTCGATCGCATCCTGCATGCGCCGCCCGCGCTCACGCTGCTCGAGGTGGCGCTGCCGCGCATCGACGGCCTGCGCGTGCTGGAGGCGGTGCGTTCGCTGAGCGACCATCCGATCATCATGCTGACGGCGCGCACGCGCGAGGCCGACCGGCTGCGCGGGCTCGACCTCGGGGCCGACGACTACGTCTGCAAGCCCTTCTCGCCGCGCGAGGTGGTGGCGCGCGTGAACACGGTGCTGCGCCGCCATGCGCAGCGCCGGCATGCGGCGCGGCCCTCGGCGGCCGTGGCCTTCGCCGATGCCGATGGCGGCGCGGTGCTCGAGGGCCGGCCACTGGCGCTGACGCGGCGCGAACTGCTGCTGCTGCGCGCGCTCTCGGGCGACCCGGGCCGGGTGTTCAGCCGTTCGACCTTGCTCGAGGCCGCGTTCCCCGAGGCGCTCGAGGTCAACGAGCGCGCGGTCGACGGCCACATCAAGAACCTGCGCCGCAAGCTCTCGGCCGCCGCGCCCGCGCACGACTGGATCCGCTCGATCTACGGCGTGGGCTTCAGCTTCGCGGAGCGGCCGGCCTGAGTTTCAACGTGCCTGGTAGCGGCAGGCCCCCGCGCCGCGGCGCGCGCCCGGCCTCGGCGCGCCGGGGCTGTAGCTGTCGAGGGGCTGGCCGGGCCGGGGCCGGGCCTGCTGCGGCAGTGCGGCTCGCTCGACGTCCATGATCGGCGCGAGCGTGGAGACCGGCATGCGCCGCGCCGTGCCGCGCCCGCCGGCCTCGGGCGGGCATTCGTCGCGCACCGCGACCACCGTGCCGGCCGCGAGGCCGCAGAAGGCCAGCGCGCCGGCCAGGCGCTGCATGCGCCGGGTGCGGCGCTCCGGCGGCGCCGCGAGGCTCATGCCGACTCCTCCTCGAGCGCCGTGCCGCCGGCGACGCAGGGCCGCGTGGCGCGGCCCTCGGCCCAGTGGATCGCGAAGATCCAGGCGGGCGCGAACAGCCCGAACAGCGCGAGGAGCGCGGGCCACAGGAGGTCGATGCACGGTGTCATGGCCGCCATGGTGCGTGCCGATTCGGGAGAAAAAAGGGAGACGGGGCCTCCCAGATTCCTCCACATTTGGCGGTCATGATCGGCGGCTTGCCGATGACGCCCCCGTTCGCCGCACCGTCCGCCCCGCCCGCGCCACCCGCATCGCCTGTCGCAGAATGCGGCCCTCACCTCCCGAGACCATGCCGCGCCTGCGCCTGACCCTCTCCCGCAAGATCTTCCTGGCGCTGGCCGCGCTGCTGATCGTGCTGCTGCTGAGCTTCGCGGGGCTGTCGATCCTCGCGCTGCAGCGCGGCCTCGGCGCCTACGTGGCCGAAATCGAGATCCGCCGCATGGACTGGCTCTCGCAGCTGGTGCTCAAGCACTACGTGCTCAACGGCGACTGGAAGAGCCTGCGCGACAACGACGACGCCTGGCACCGGCTGCAGATGGGCCGCGTGGCCACGGTGCTCGACAACGCGAGCACACCCGACGACCGCCGGCTGCCGCCCTGGTACGAGTACCGCACGCGCGGTGCCCCGCCCGATGGCTCGGCCGACAACGGCCCGCCGCCGATGCCGCCGGGCCAGCTCGAGCTGCTGCCGCGGCGCGCGATGCCGGCGATGCCGCCGCCCTTCTTCTTCGCCGATCCGCGCGCGATGGCCGACTCGATCTACCAGCGGCTCGCGGTGCTCGACGCGCAGGGCGCGCGCGTGGTCGGCGCGACCATCGATCCCGAGAACGCGGCGCGCCTGCCGATACGGCGCGGCCGGGCCGTCATCGGCTACCTCGCGCTGGCACCGCTGCAGGGCCTGGAGAGCGAGGCCGACCGCGCGTTCCTGGCACGCCAGTCGGGCGTGATCGTGCTCACCGGCCTCGCGGGCCTGGTGTTCGCGCTCGCGCTCTCGTGGCTGCTGGCGCGGCGCTGGTTCAAGCCGGTCGACGACCTGACGCAGGCGGCGCAGGACGTGGCGCGCGGCCGGCTGTCGACGCGCGTGGTGGTGCAGGGCTCGGACGAGCTCGCGCTGCTGGGGCAAGACCTTCAACGACATGGCGCAGCGGCTCGACACGGTGGAGGCCTCGCGCCGCGCCTGGCTGGCCGATGCCGCGCACGAGCTGCGCACGCCGCTGGCCGCGATGCGCGCCGAGATCGAGGCGCTGCAGGATGGCGTGCGCACCTTCGACGAACGCACGGCGCTGCGGCTGCACCGCCAGGTGATCCGGCTCGGCCAGCTGGTGGACGACCTGCGCAGCAGCATGCGCGCGCCGCAGAGCGACCTGCCGACCACGACGGTCTATCCGCTGTCGCTGCTCAAGGAGGCGCTGGACCACACGCGCGACCGCTTCGCGCAGCGCGGCATCGCGGTCGACCGCCGCGCCATCGACCTGATCGCGGCGCGCAAGCAGCCGGCGATCGAGGGCGACGCGCACCGGCTGCACCAGGTCTTCATGAACCTGCTCGAGAACACGCTGGCCTACACCGACCCCGGCGGCGTGCTGCGCATCGACGTCACGGTGGAAGGACCGTGGACCGGCCACAGCCTCACGCTGCTGTTCGACGACAGCGCGCCGGGCGTGCCCGAGAGCGAGCTGCCGCGCCTGTTCGACCGCCTGTTCCGCGGCGAGACCTCGCGCAGCCGCGAGCATGGCGGCTCGGGCCTCGGCCTCTCGATCTGCCGCGCCACCATCGAGGCGCATGGCGGCACCATCGACGCCTCGCCCTCGCCGATGGGCGGGTTGCGCGTCACCCTCACCCTGCCGCTGGCCAACTCGCCTTGACCTGCCCATGAGCTCCCCATGACCCGCATCGTGATCGTCGAGGACGAAGCCGACATCGCCTCGGTGGTGCAGGACTACCTGCGCCACGCAGGCTACGAAACCACCCACTTCGCCGATGGCCAGAGCGCGCTCGAGAGCATCGTGGCCGCGCCGCCCGACCTGACCTTGCTCGACATCATGCTGCCGCGGCTCGACGGCATCGAGGTGCTGCGGCGCGCGCGCGCGCACACGGCCCATCCGATCATCATGCTGACGGCGCGCATCGAGGAGGTCGACCGGCTGCTGGGCCTGGAGCTCGGCGCCGACGACTACGTCTGCAAGCCCTTCTCGCCGCGCGAGCTGGTGGCGCGCGTGCGCGCGGTGCTGCGACGCGCCGCGCCGGGCATCTCCGACCAGGGAACGCCGGGTCGCGCCGCGAACGAAGCGGCGCCCGGGCTGGTGCTCGACGACGTGCACTGGCGCGCCTCGCTCGAGGGCACGCCGCTGAACCTCACGCGGCGCGAGTTCGGCTGCTGCAGGTGCTGTCGCGCCATCCGGGGCGCATCTTCTCGCGCGCGCGGCTGCTCGAGCTGGCCTACGACGACACGGTGGACGTGACCGAGCGCGCGATCGACAGCCACGTGAAGAACCTGCGCCGCAAGCTCGGCGCGGTGACGCCCGAGCCCGACTGGATCCGCTCGGTGTACGGCGTGGGCTTCGCGTGGGAAGCCCCGCCGCCCGCGGACTGATCGACCCCGCTACTGCGGACCGCCGCAAAGGGCACGGCCGAGGTGTCGGCCGCGGTGAAGCGCGTGGTGCCGCTGCGCCGGGCGCTGCGCGGCTTGTGCGCGGGCCATTCGCTCTCGGTCCAGCTGAAGCTCCAGCCATACGTGGCGCCGGGACGCGCGGCATCGGCATAGGCGATGCGCAGGCTGCCCGAGGTCTCGTCGTGGCAGTGCGGCGAGGTCTTGTATTCCTTCTCGGAGAAGCAGGCGCGGATCATCTGCGAGCACCAGAAGGGGATGTCCTCGTAGGCCGGCTTGGCCGTGGCCGGATCTCCTTCCAGCGGCACGAAGTCGGCGACGACGAAGCTGGCGCCGCCGCCCGAGTACATGTCGCTGAAGGCGCTCTGCACCGCGACCGCCCAGCGGCCGTCGGCCAGCGGATAGAGCGCGGGTGCGAGCGAGCGCTGCGCCTCGCGACCCCCGCCGAGCTTCGAGGGCGTGCCCTGGTAGGCCGAGAAGTCATGCAGCCGCTGCAGGCGCCAGGTTCCCTCGGTATTTCTTTGCACGCGCGCCATCGCGAGCGGCTTCACCGACAACACCACGTATTCGCCCTCGGCACCACCGCGTGGGCGGTAGAGGCCGAGCTCCTCGGCGCTGCACGGCTTCGTGAGCAGCGCGCAGAAGGTGGGGCGCCATTGGGCATCGACCGCTTCCGGCTTGGCGACGCGGTCGAAGACCTGGGCTGTGGGGGCGGCTGTCGCGGCCGTTGTTGCCAGGAATGAGAAGGCGGCAATGGCGGTTCGCCAGGTTCGGAGGGAGGGCATGAAGCGATCTTAGGGCGGGCTTGCTGCGGGTCGGGGCGCGTGCACAGGACAGCGGGTACTTCCCTCCGCGAATGTCCCCCGGCCTTCGGCCTCCTCCTTTATTTCGCTGCGGGAAGCACCCACTGCCCTGTGCACGTGGGCGCAGCGGTGGTGCCAGCGGCTAACGACCGCCGCGTCCAGGCTCACGCCGATGGGGTACTCCCCGCAGCGAAATCAAGGAGGAGCCGAAGGCGGGGGACATTCGCGGAGGGGGAGTACCCCATCGGCGTGAGCCCGCTACAACCTGCGGCCGGCATACTCCCCACCCCGACACGCCGAGGCCTCCATGACCCCAGAGCTGCGCCCCCTCTTCGACGCCCAGCGCGCCGCCAGCCTGCGCGACCAGGCCCCGCCCTGGAGCGTGCGCGCCGATCGCCTGCGCCGGCTGCGCGCGCTGGTGCGCGACCACCGCGCCGCGATCGCCGCGGCGATCAGCGCCGACTTCTCGAACCGGCCGCGCCAGGAGACCGAACTGGCCGAGGTCTTCCCCACGCTCGAGGGCATCGACCATGCGCTGCGCCACGGCAAGCGCTGGATGCGCGTGCGGCGTCGCGGCACCGGGCTGTGGTTCAGGCCCGCGTCCTCGCGGCTGATGCCGCAGCCGCTCGGCGTGGTCGGCATCGTCGTGCCCTGGAACTACCCGCTGTACCTCGCGGCCGGGCCGCTCACGGCCGCGCTGGCCGCGGGCAACCGCGCGATGCTCAAGCAGTCGGAGTACACGCCGCGCTTCGCCGAACTGTTTGCGCGGCTGGTGGGCACGGCCTTCGCGGCCGACGAGATCGCGGTGGTCAACGGCGACGCCGAAGTCGCGCGCGAATTCGCGAGCCTGCCCTTCGACCACCTGCTGTTCACCGGCTCGACCGAGGTCGGCCGCCACGTGATGCGCGCCGCGAGCGAGCACCTGACGCCGGTGACGCTCGAGCTCGGCGGCAAGTCGCCGGCCATCGTGGGACGGGGCGCGGCCTTCGACAAGGCGGTGGAACGCATCCTCGTGGGCAAGACGCTCAACGCCGGCCAGACCTGCATCGCGCCCGACTACGTGCTGGTGCCGCGCGAGCAGCAGGCGCGTTTCGTCGAGGCCGCGCGGCGCGTGTTCGCTTCGCTCTATCCCGACCTGGCGCGCAATGCCGACTACACCAGCATCGTGAGCCCGCGCCACTTCGCGCGGCTCGAGTCGCTGGTGGACGAGGCCCGGGCGCGGGCGCCGCGGTGGAACGGCTGGGCGACGCGCCGGCCGATGCCGCGTCGCGGCGGCTGCCGCCGGTGATGCTCACGGGCGTGGACGACGGCATGCGCGTGATGCGCGAGGAGATCTTCGGCCCGGTGCTGCCGCTCGTGCCCTACGACACGCTCGAGGAGGCCATCGGCTACGTCAACGCCCGGCCGCGGCCGCTCGCGCTCTACCTGTTCGAGAAGCAGCGCGCGGACATCGACCGTGTGCTGGCCCAGACCGTGGCCGGCGGCGTGACCGTCAACGACACCCTGTTGCACGTCGCGCAGGACGACCTGCCCTTCGGCGGCGTCGGTGCGAGCGGCATGGGGTCCTATCACGGCGAGTTCGGCTTCCAGACCTTCTCGAAGATGAAGCCGGTGTTCCACCAGTCGGGCCTCAGCGGGGTCGGCCTGTTCAAGCCGCCCTACGGCAAGACCTCCGAGCGGATGCTGAAGCTGCTGGCGCGCTGAGGCCGCCGCCGCGCCGAAGGATCGGGCAAGAACCGGCAAACGCACGGCCGGAAACGGCCAGCCCCGAAGTGCCCGCGCACCGAAGATGGGCTCATGCGAGAAGAAAGTTCGCCCGCCAGCCGGCGTCACCGGCGCGACGCCCTTGTTTCGGAGAAAAAGGCAAGAACCGCGTTCGATCCGGATAACGCCCGAGGCGGCAGCGGCGCGACACTTCCAAGCATGCCGGGAGCCGCGTGGCAACCGTGCATCCCCCAAGCATGAGGAGTTATCCATGACCGCAATCCAGGACAAAGTCGTTCTCATCACCGGCGCGAGCAGCGGCATCGGCGAAGCGACCGCGCGGCTGCTCGCGCGGCGCGGTGCGCATGTGGTGCTCGGTGCGCGCCGCACCGACCGGCTCGCGGCGCTCGCGGCCGAGATCCGGGCCACGGGCGGCTCGGCGAGCTTCCAGCGGCTCGACGTCACGCTGCGCCCCGAGATGGAGGCCTTCGCCGAGCTGGCGCTCGAGCGCCACGACCGCATCGACGCACTGGTCAACGCCGCGGGCGTGATGCCGCGCTCGCCGCTGTGGATGCGCAAGATCGAGGAGTGGGAGCTCATGATCGACGTCAACCTGCGTGGCGTGCTGCTCGGCATCGCGGCCGTGCTGCCGACCATGCAGGAGCAGGGCTGGGGCCACATCGTCAATCTCTTGCCGGTGTCGGTCACGGGCGTGACGGCGGAGTCGGCCGTCTACCACGGCACCCAGTACGCGGTGGACGCGATCTCCGAGGGCCTGCGCCAGGAGCATGCGGGCCGCCTGCGCGTGAGCGTGCTTCATCCCGAGCTCGCGCCGCCGGGCGATCCGCGCCTGGAGCGCATCGCCGCGGGCCTGGCGGGCGAACGCATGTCGACGCGGCGGCGCCTGCTCGCGCCGACCGACGCGGTGGCGCGTTCGATCGCCGGCGCGATCGAGGGCGGCTACTACGCGGCGCACCCCGTGCCCGCGCTGCTGCGCTCGCCGGGTGGCCGCTCGGACAGCGCGCCCGAGGAGCCGGCCGAGTACGCCTTCTGACTCAGTAGGTCTTGTAGGGCAGGAACTTGCCCGAGAGCACCACGTGCACGCGGTCGCCCTTGGGATCGGGCTCGCGCTGGATGTCCATGCTGAAGTCGATGGCGCTCATGATGCCGTCGCCGAACTCCTCGTGGATCAGCTCCTTGATGGTGGTGCCGTAGACGCTGACGATCTCGTACCAGCGGTAGATCAGCGGATCGGTCGGCACCGCCGTCGGCAGCGAGCCCTTGTAGGGCACCACCTGCAGCCACTTCTGCTCCTCGGCGCTAAGGCCGAAGATGCGCCCGACGATCTTCGCCTGCTTCTCGTCGAGCGTCATCTGGCCGAGGCAGGCGGCGGTGGTCCATTCCTTCGAGAGGCCGAGCTTCTTCGCGACATCGGCCCACTGCAGGCCCTTGGCCACCTTGGTGGCGATGATCTTCTCGGTGACGTCGTTGCGGTTCATGTTCAGGTGCTCCTTGAGTGCCGGACACGGGCAAGCAACAGGCGTGCCGCCGCCCGGCCCGGCGCCATCAGGCGCGTTCCCAGCGGAACTTGCGCTCCGACTCCTGGATGGGCTGGTCGTTGATGCTCGCGTAGCGCCGCTGCATGAGGCCGTTGGGCGCGAACTCCCAGTTCTCGTTGCCGTGGCTGCGGAACCAGTGGCCCGAGTCGTCGTGCCATTCGTACTCGAAGCGCACCGCGATGCGGTTGTCCATGAAGGCCCAGAGCGTCTTCTTCAGGCGGTAGTCGAGCTCGCGCACCCACTTGCGCTGCAGGAACTGCACCACCTGCTCGCGGCCGTTGACGAAGTCGGCGCGGTTGCGCCATTCGGTGTCGGGCGTGTAGGCCAGGCTCACGCGCACCGGGTCGCGCGTGTTCCAGGCATCTTCGGCGGCCTGGACCTTCTTGAGCGCGGTCTCGAGCGTGAACGGGGGCAGCGGCGGGCGGGATTCGGATTCCATGGCGGTCTTTCGGTGAAGAGGGAAACGTTGGAAAGGGGAAAGGCGGTGTAGCCCGGCCGCAATGTGCCACATGTAGACAGACCTGTCTACATGGATGCGGGAGTGCCTACAATCGCGACATGGACCTGGACCTTTCCGCCCTGCCCGCGCGCGAGCGCATCCTGCTCACGGCGCACGACCTCTTCTATGCCGACGGCATCCGCGCCACCGGCATCGACCGCGTGATCGCGGCCTCGGCGGTGACCAAGGTCACCTTCTACCGCCACTTCCCCTCGAAGGACGACCTGGTGCGCGCCTTCCTCGACCACCGGCATGCGCGCTGGATGGCCTGGTTCGTCGATGCGCTGGGGCGGCGCGGCGCGCACGAGCGCAGCGGCGACGCGCAGGCCCTGCTGCTGCTGGCCGACGTGATGGCCGAATGGTTCACCGACCCGGTGTTCCGCGGCTGCGCCTTCATCAACGCCGTGGCCGAGGTGGGCGGCAGCGTGGAGGGCGCGGCCGAGCGCGCGCGCGATCACAAGCGCGAGATGGTCGAGGTGATCGCCGACCTGCTGCCCGCCACGCTGCCGCAGCGCATGGCGCTCGCGCAGGCCGCCGCCCTCGGCATCGACGGCGCGATCGTCAAGGCGCAGATGGGCGCAGAGCTGGTGCGCGAGGCGGTCGAGGACCTGCGCCGGCTGCTGCGCGCGCTGGCCGACGCCGCGGCGTCTCCTACTTCACCACCATCGCGGTGAACGGCCACACATAGGCCTGCAGGGTCACGAGGACGCCGACCAGGCAGGCCAGCGCGATCGAGTGGAAGAACACGTAGCGCAGGATCTCGCCCTCGTGGTTGAACCAGCGCGTGGCGGTCGAGGCCACCACGATCGACTGCGCATCGATCATCTTGCCCATCACGCCACCCGAGCTGTTGGCCGCGCCCATGAGGTTGGGACTCAGCCCGAGCTGGTCGGCCGCCACCTTCTGCATGCCGCCGAACAGCACGTTCGAGGCCGTGTCGGACCCCGTGAGCGCCACGCCCAGCCAGCCCATCAGGGTGCCGAAGAAGGGATACAGCACGCCCGTGTTGGCGAAGGCCAGGCCCAAGGTGGTGTCGAGCCCCGAGTAGCGCGTGAGCGTGCCCAGCGCGAGCATCAGCACGATGGTGAGCAGCGAGAACTTCACCAGCCACAGCGTGCGGCCATAGGCGGCCACGAGCTGGACCGGGTTGTACTTCATGACCAGCCCGCCCACGAGCGCCGACACCAGGATGCCGGTGCCGGTGGCCGAGAGCAGCAGCAGCTGGTAGACCGCGCCTTCCTTGGTCGGCTTGGGCACCACCGGCGCCACCTTCTCGATCATGTTGTGCAGCCCCTCGATCGGGAAGTTGGGCGCGAAGATGCCGTTGAGCCAGGTCTTGACCGAGGGCAGGCCCCAGATGAACACGAACACCGTGAGGATCAGCCACGGGGTCCAGGCGCGCACGACCGCGGCCGTGGGGTGTTTCGCGGGCGCGCCCACCGGCGCGGCCTCGCCGCCGTCGGCCTCGTGGCCCTTGAGCGAGACCGAGGTCCACACCCTGGCGGGCTTCCACACGCGCAGGAACAGCACCAGGCAGACCATCGAGACGATGGCCGCGATGATGTCCACGAGCTCGGGGCCGATGAAGTTCGACACCAGGTACTGCGGGATCGCGAACGAGACGCCGGTCACCAGGATCGCCGGCCAGATCTCCCACATGCCCTTGCGGCCCGCGAAGGCCCAGATCAGCCAGAACGGCACCAGCACCGAGAAGAAGGGCAGCTGGCGGCCGATCATCGCGGTGACGGCCATCAGGTCGTAGCCGTGCACCTTGGCCAGCGTGAGCACCGGCGTGCCGAGCGCGCCGAAGGCCACCGGCGCCGTGTTGGCGATCAGCGAGAGCCCCGAGGCCGCGAGCGGCGAGAAGCCCAGCCCGATCAGGATGGCGGCCGTGACCGCCACCGGCGTGCCGAAGCCGGCCGCGCCCTCGAAGAAGGCGCCGAAGGCGAAGGCGATCAGGAGCAGCTGCAGCCGCCGGTCCTCGGTGATGCCGGCGATGGAATCCTGCAGCACCTGGAAGCTGCCGTTCTGCTGCGTGAGCTGCTGCAGGAAGATGATGTTGAGCACGATCCAGCCGATCGGCAGCAGCCCGGTGATGCCGCCGAGGAAGGCGGCCTTGCCCGCCATGTCGGCCGGCATGCCGAAGGCGAAGACCGCGATCGCCAGCGCGCTGAGGAGGCCGAGCCCGGCCGCGAAGTGGGCCTTGACGTGCAGGAGGCCGAGGCACACCAGCATCACCACCACCGGTATCGCGGCGAGCGCCGTCGATACCACCATGCTCCCGAACGGGTTGTAAACCTGTTGCCAAACCATGTGTCTGTCTCCGTACTGTTGGTATTCGATGTGACGGATGCGCTGCAACACACTGCGATCGCTCAGACCCCCTGTTCCTTCCACCTGTCCCCTCTGCACTGCATTGCGGCGCGGCGAAACGAAGCGCCGGGGCGGTCGGGCCCGCGGCGCTTCGATACCATCGTACGCCCGCGGGCCCCGCGGCGCACCACCTGCGGACAACCGTGGGCCGCCCCGTGCCCTCGGGTACAACCTCCTTCTACGCACCGCCCTCCACACCTTCATGGCTTCCACGCGCCTCCCCTCGACCCAGGGCCTGCTCGCCTTCGAGGCCGTCGCGCGCCTGCGCAGCGTGAACCTGGCGGCCGAGGAACTCAGCGTGACGCCCAGCGCCGTGAGCCACCGCATCCGCCAGCTCGAGTCGCAGCTCGGCCTGCGCTTTTTCGCGGGCAGCGACTTCAGCCTCAGCGCCGACGGCATCGTCTACCTGGCGCGGGTGCGCGAGGCCATCTTCGCGCTCGAGCAGGTGCCGGGCCGCGAGGCCGCGCCCCACACCCGGCGGCTGCGCGTGGCCGTCACGCCGACCTTCTCGCGCCAGATCCTGATGCCGCAGCTCGCGCGCTTCTGCGAGGCCCATCCCGAGGTCGAGCTGGTGATGCAGGTGACGGCGCCGATGCGCGAGAACGCGCTCGACGAGGCCGACATCGAGTTGCGTTTCGGCGCCGGGCCGTTCCGCCAGCGCGAGTTCCTGCAGTTCCCGGCCGATGCGCTCACGCCCGTGTGCAGCCCGGCCTACCTGAAGCGCCACGGCCCGTTCGAGGGCTTCGCGACCCGGGCCGAGATCGAACGCGCCCAGCTGCTGCGCACCCCGCTCGAGAACTGGCGCATCTGGTTCGCGGCCCACGGCATCGGCCTGCCCGAGCCGGCCAGCGGCGCCCAGTTCACCGACCTGGGCCTGCTGCTCGAGGCGGCCGCCGAGGGCCTGGGCGTGGCGCTGATGCGGCTGCACCTGGGCCGCGCCTGGATCGACGGCGGCCGGCTGGTGCGGCTGTCGCCGGTCAGCGTGCCCTCGCCCAACCACTACTTCCTGTGCTGGCGGCCCGGTGCGCTCGAGCGCCCCGAATGCGCGGCCTTCGTGGCCTGGGCCCGGCAGTCGCTCGAGGGCTGACGAGGCGGGAAGCGGCCGCCTGAATTCTTTTCAGATCGCCGGCCAGCGTTTTTCAGCCCGCCCGGGCCCCGCCGCGGCCACACTCACGGCGCCGCGCGTTGCGCTGCGGGAGGGGCTGCTGCCCAATAATGGCGGCGGCCCGGCCCCCAGGCCCGCCCACGACAACAACCCGTTCCACAGGAGACTCCCCGTGCCCGACCTTTCCAAGATCACCTGCATCGAAGACCTGCGGGTGGTCGCCAAGCGGCGCGTGCCGAAGATGTTCTACGACTACGCCGACTCCGGCGCATGGACCGAGGGCACCTACCGCGCCAACGAGAGCGACTTCCAGAAGATCAAGCTGCGCCAGCGCGTGGCGGTCAACATGGAGGGCCGCTCCACCCGCACCACCATGATCGGGCAGGACGTGGCGATGCCGGTGGCGATCGCGCCCACGGGCCTCACGGGCATGCAGCACGCCGACGGCGAGATCCTGGGCGCGCTCGCGGCCAAGGCCTTCGGCATCCCGTTCACGCTCTCGACCATGAGCATCTGCTCGCTCGAGGACATCGCCGAGAACACCGGCCGCCATCCGTTCTGGTTCCAGCTCTACGTGATGAAGGACCGCGACTTCATCGAGCGCCTGATCGACCGCGCGCGCGCGGCCAACGTGTCGGCGCTGCAGCTCACGCTCGACCTGCAGATCCTCGGCCAGCGCCACAAGGACATCAAGAACGGCCTGACCACGCCGCCCAAGCCCACGATCAAGAACCTGCTGAACCTCGCGACCAAGCCGCACTGGTGCCTCGGCATGCTGGGCACCAAGCGCCGCACCTTCCGCAACATCGCGGGCCATGCCAAGGGCGTGAAGGACCTGTCCTCGCTGTCCTCGTGGACCGCCGAGCAGTTCGACCCGGCGCTGAACTGGGGCGACATCGAGTGGATCAAGAAGCGCTGGGGCGGCAAGCTGATCCTCAAGGGCATCCTCGACGCGGAAGACGCGCGGCTGGCCGCGAACAGCGGCGCCGACGCGCTGATCGTGTCGAACCACGGCGGCCGCCAGCTCGACGGCGCGCCCTCCTCGATCAGCGCGCTGCCGGCCATCGTCGATGCCGTGGGCCGCGACATCGAGGTCTGGATGGACGGCGGCATCCGCAGCGGCCAGGACGTGCTCAAGGCGCGCGCCCTCGGCGCCCGCGGCACGCTGATCGGCCGCAGCTTCCTCTACGGCCTCGGCGCCTACGGCCAGGCCGGCGTGACGCGCGCGCTGCAGATCATCCACAAGGAGCTCGACGTGACCATGGCCTTCTGCGGCCACACGAGCATCGACACCGTGGACTCGGGGATCCTGCTGCCGGGCACCTACGACTTCTAGCAGGCTGCCACGGATCCGGCCCGTGGGGGCGGGCCGAATCCAAGGCCACGTCGGAGATAGGCCGATGCGGCACCCGCTGACACGACCCGGTCATCGTGCGGCGCAGAATGGTCCGGCAACAACAACACGGCCGCCGGCCCGTTCGGTGGCCCACAGGCACCATGAGCGCGACCACGCCCCTCCACGCGAGCCCGGCAAGCCCGGCGGCTTCCGCCTCCCCACCCCACTACACGGCGGAAGAAAAACGCCACCGCGTGTTCGCGATCATGGCGGCCTCCTCGGGCAACTTGGTCGAGTGGTTCGACTTCTACGTCTACGCGTTCTCGGCGCTCTACTTCGCGCCGGCCTTCTTCCCCAAGTCCGATCCCACCGCGCAGCTGCTCAACACCGCGGGCGTGTTCGCGGCCGGCTTCCTGATGCGCCCGATCGGCGGCTGGCTGTTCGGCCGCATCGCCGACCGGCTCGGGCGCAAGACCTCGATGCTGATCTCGGTCACGATGATGTGCGGCGGCTCGCTGGTCATCGCCTGCCTGCCGACCTACGCGGCCATCGGCGCCTGGGCGCCGTTCCTGCTGCTGATGTGCCGGCTGTTCCAGGGCCTGTCGGTGGGCGGCGAATACGGCACCACCGCCACCTACATGAGCGAGGTCGCGCTGCGCGGCCAGCGCGGCTTCTTTTCCTCGTTCCAGTACGTCACGCTGATCGGCGGCCAGCTGCTCGCGGTGCTGGTGATCGTGGTGCTCGAGCAGCTGCTCAGCGAGGCCGAACTCAAGGCCTGGGGCTGGCGCATCCCGTTCGTGATCGGCGCCATCGCCGCGGTGGTCGCGCTGCTGTTGCGCCGCACGCTGCACGAGACGCAGAGCGACGAAGCGAAGAAGAACAAGGAAGCGGGCAGCATCGGCGGCCTGTTCAGGCACCACACGCCGGCCTTCCTCACCGTGCTGGGCTACACGGCCGGCGGCTCGCTGATCTTCTACACCTTCACCACCTACATGCAGAAGTACCTGGTGAACACGGTGCACCTGCCGATCAAGACCGCGAGCTACGTGATGACCGGCGCCCTGTTCGCCTACATGTGCATGCAGCCGCTGTTCGGCGCGCTGTCGGACCGCATCGGCCGGCGCAACAACATGCTGCTGTTCGGCGGCCTGGGCGCGATCGCCACCGTGCCGATCCTCACCGCGCTGCAGCACACCACCAGCCCGGTGCTGGCCTTCGTGCTGATCATCGTGGCGCTGGCCATCGTGAGCTTCTACACCTCGATCAGCGGCATCGTGAAGGCCGAGATGTTCCCGCCCGAGGTGCGCGCGCTCGGCGTGGGCCTGGCCTATGCGGTGGCCAACGCGATCTTCGGCGGCTCGGCCGAGTACGTGGCGCTGGGCCTGAAGTCGCTGGGCCACGAGTCGGCCTTCTTCTGGTACGTGAGCGCGATGATGGTGATCGCCTTCCTCGTGAGCCTGCGGCTGCCGCGGCAGGCCAGCTATCTGCACCACGACCATTGACCCGACTGGCCGTGGCTATCCCCGGCATGAGGATTTCCAAACCCGCGCCGGGGTGAAGCACGGCACCATGGAGCCTCAGCCAGGAGAACCACCATGACGCTCAGGAACCTCAGAAAACTCGTCGGCGGCGCGATCTCGCTCGCGGGCGCCGCGGTGCTGATCTCGCAGCACCTCTGACGCACCGACTGCACCCCGCGGCGCTCAGTCCGCGTACACCCCCGCGGCCTTGATGATCGGGCTCCACTTCGCGATCTCGGCCGCCACGAACTTCTTGTGGCCCTCGGGCTCGATGCGCCCGTCGGTCGCGACCACGGCGCCCAGCGCTTCCTCGCGCTTGATGAAGTCGGCGTCCTTCAACGCGGCCTTCAGGGCTTCGTTGAGCTTCTTCTGGATCGGTGCCGGCGTGCCCCTGGGCGCATACAGGCCGTGCCAGATCGTGACCTGGAAGTCCTTCAAGCCGGCTTCCTGCAGAGTGGGCAGGTCCTTCAGCAGCGGCGTGGTCAGGCGCTTGGGCGAGGTCACGGCATAGGCCTTGACCTTCTTGGCCTCGATCTGCGGCGAGGTGTTGGTGGTCTGGTCGCACAGCAGGTCGATCTGGCCGCCGATCAGGTCGGTGATGGCCGGCGCGGTGCCCTTGTAGGGCACGGGCGTCATCTCGGTCTTGGTGGCGCTCTGGTAGAGCAGGCCGCACAGGTGCGAGGCCGAACCCACGCCGGCATTGCCGATGTTGATCTTGCCCTTGTTGGCCGTCACCCACGAGGACAGCTCGGCGTAGTTGTTGGCCGGCAGGCTGGGCTTGGCGATCAGGGTCATCGGCACGTCGTTGACGATGCCCAGGTATTCGAAATCGGTCTCGACCTTGAACGGCACGTTGCGCACCAGCGTCGGCACGGTGGCCATGGCGATGTGGTTGAGCAGCAGCGTGTAGCCGTCGGGTGCCGCGCGCGCCACCTTGGCCGCGCCGATCGAGCTGCCCGCGCCGGGCACGTTGTCGATGATCACGCTGGCGCCGCCCAGCGGCTTGCGCAGCGCCTCGGCGAGGTCGCGCGCGACGCGGTCGGTGGGGCCGCCGGCCGCGAAGGGTACGACGATGGTGACGGGCTTGCCCGCCGGGAAGTCCTGCGCCTGCACGGTGAAGGCGCAGGCGGCGGCCACCGTGGCGAGGGCGAAGGCGAAAGCGGAACGCTGGGTCATGGAGTCTCCGGGTATTGAAAGGTCGAATGCGAAAAGAGGATCAGGGCGCGCGCGCCGGCACGCGCTGCTCGAGCGGCGGCGGCTGCCAGGCCGGCTGGATGTGGCAGCCGTTCTTGCCGTCGGTGTCGTAGCGCGGCATCAGCGCGGCGCAGCGCTGCGCGAGCCCCGCGGGCGTGGGCTTCTCGCCCTTGTCGATCCAGTCGAGCAGCGCGGCGAACAGAGCCGGGTATTCCGAATCGCTGAGGTAGCTGTGCTCGCGCTCGTCGCTGAAGCTCTGCACCAGCAGGTCGCCGGTGCCGGCCGCGTCGCGGATGCGGCGGTAGGCGTTCTCGAGTTCGACGAAGGCGGTCGGGTCGTCGATGGCATGCAGCCCCACGGTGGGCAGCGCGGTGCGGCCCGTGGGCTGGCTGTCGGCCGCGAGCGCGCCCTTGGCCTGCGGATCGGCCGCGTAGCGCAACACGCCGGCGTTGAGCGCGGCCGCCTCGGCCGGCGCCGCGGCGTAGCTCACGCCGACGTTGCCGAAGGGATTGCGGCCCTGCAGCCGCAGCTGCGTCAGGTCCTGGAACAGCCAGGTGGCCCAGTTCAGGTGGCCGACCAGCGAGCGCTCGGGGATCTTCACCGCGGTGAGGAGGGTCTTGAGCCGCGCGGCCTGCTCGGGCGTGCGCTGCGCCGCGGGCAGGCCCACCCCGGTGCAGTCGCGCACGCGCTCGGCCAGTTCCTTGCGCGTGAGCTTCGCATCGAGCGGCAGGCCCTGCCACAGCGGGTACTGCGGCTCGTCGGGCTTCGGATGGTTGCGGCAGACGTACTGGTAGACCACGCGCAGGTCGAGCCGGAAGTCGTAGGCGCTGTTGCCGCCGCCGAGCACGCCGCTGGTCAGCAGCAGGCCGTCGTAGGGACCCTTGGCACCGCCGGCCGGCGCATAGAGCTCGGCCGCCTTCGCCGCCACGCCCGCGCCATAGCTCTGGCCATGCAGCAGGGTGCGGCGCGGCTCGCCGAACTGGCGCACGAAGAGCTGGCGCAGGCGCTCGGTGTCTTCGGCCGCCATGGTCACGCCATAGCCGCCGCGCCGGTAGGTGGAACCGGCCCAGGCATAGCCGGCCTTCACGGTCACGGCCCAGCGCTTGAGGTCCTCCTCGCTGCGCTCGAGCTTGGGCGGTCCGGTTTCAGGGCCGCCGTGCGCGTGCATCACGAGCACGCCGCGGTTCCAGTCCTTGGGGATCGCGATCCAGTAGACGCGCGCCGGTGCCGTCGGCGCCGGTGTAGCAGCGGGCGTCCTGCGGCACCGATGTCGGACACGCGGTCGCCCTGGGCCCGGCAGGCGCTGCGAGGGCGGTGGGTGCGAGAACGCTCGACGCAGCGAGGCTCGCGAGCGCCGTCGACACGAGGCGTGCCGTCCAGGCCAACGTGCGAGAGGACTTCTTCGTCAATTGCGAACTCCGAATTGCAGCCCCGCGCTCGTGCCCGCGCCGGACACGTAGCCGATGACGCCGCTGTTGAAGATGAAGTGGTCCGGTGTTCCGGCGCTGGATTCGACCACGCCGCGCAAAGGCTTGTTATAGGCAAGTGTCGCCGCAGTGCCCGCCAGATTGAAGTCCGTGCCGGTCGCCGTGGCCGCACTGTTCAGGCCCGACACGCTCGACATGGCGTAGCTGCCGTCCGCCGTGCCAAGGGGCAGCTCCTCGCCGTCATTCGGTTGCAGCGCGTAGAAGCGCATGCCGAAATTGGCGGCCGATGCGCGCACCAGGTGCAGCGGCACCGCCGCGCCATTCACCAGGCCGATCACCATCGAGCCTGTGAGATCACCTCCGCTGGTGGCGGTGCTGGCGGTGGTGAACACGTTGAATGCCTTGTGCGTGGCGTCGTAGGTGATGTAGCCCTTCTCGGTGTTCGTGCAGGAGGCGTTGTAGATCATGAAACTGCCGGCGTCACCCGCCGCGCTGCGGCAGTACTGGAAGGAACCCCGCATCGCGCAGGCGCACGGCCCCGGCATAGACCTTCGCACCGCTCGCGCCCTGTTGCACGCCCACCGTGTTGAAGATGTCCGAGACCGGCTTGAACTCCGTGGGGTCGAGCACGTTGTCGAAGGTGTTCTGGAACGCGAGCAGCGGCGCAAAACTGGCGCCGACCGGTGCCTTCACGCCCCCCTGCAGCACACCGCCCGGCGCGAACGTGAACACGGCACCCGCCTCGTCGCTGGTGTAGCTGCAAAGCCCCTGCGACACCAGCTTGCCGCTACTGGGGGCGGGGTCCTTGCGCTGCACGCTCGCATCGATGGTCACGGTGTAGGCCATCGTGGCCGGATCGATCCGCACGCTGAGTTCCTCGCCGAAGCTGTTGCCGCCCTTGTAGGTGGTGACGGCTGCCGGCAGGTTCTGACAGGCCAGCGGATTGCCGGCTTCCGTCACGCAGCTGTAGTTGATCGCCGCATCGAGGCTGCCGCTGCCGCCGTACTTGGGCCAGCTCGGGTACTGGCACAGAGGACGCGTGCGGCCGTAGGTGGCAGGCACCGCATCGACCGCCACGGCGGTGGCCGGGGCCAGCCCGCCCTCGACCCAGCCTTCGAGCGCCGCGAGCGAATCCCAGTTGGGAATGAACACGCCCGTGCCGTGGCCCATGCCGGGCACGGTGTAGAAGCGCACGTTCTGGTCGACCATGGTCTGGCCCATGGTGGCGATCATCTGCTTGTAGTAGTCGATGGTGGAGTTGTTGCTGATCACCTCGTCGGCCAGGCCGTGCAGCATGATCAACTTGCCGCCATGCCCGAAGAACGGCGACAGGTCGGGGTTGGTGGCGTCGGTGAGGTTCGAGACCTCGGTCACGCGCGCCGTGTATGCACCGGGGTTGAGCGGATCGAAGGTCAGGGTATCGAAGTCGGTGATGCGCGTGACGAAGAACTTGACCCACTGGTCGCCCGTCACGTACATGTTGGCATCGTTCGTGCCGGCAGGGTTGTCGGGCTGGTTGTCGGTCCCCAGGTCGCGCGTGGTGTAGGGGCCCGCGACCAGCGTGCCTTCCAGCAGGTTGTAGCCACCCGCGCGCTTGACGCCATTGGCCAGGGCGTAGCTGCTGAACTCGAGCGGCGATTCGATGGCCTTCACCGTGTCGATCTGTGCCTTCGACAGGCAGGTGTCGCCGGTATCGGTGCCACCGGGGCAGAGCAGGTCCGAGAGGATCTGCGCGTTGAGCTGGCGGCAACTCTCGACATTGCTCACGATGTTGTCGACGGCGCCGTCGAGCTTGTCGCAGCGCTGCTTCACCGTGTCCTGCACCAGCAGCGTCTTCTTCTTGGTCAGCCAGCCCGCACCGCCGTTGTTGTAGAGCGCCCGCCCCACCGCCACGTTCGACAGCCGCGTCCCTGTGTAGTTGAGCGCTGGCTCGTTGGCGATCACGCCGTCGTAGTCGAGCGGCCAGCGCTGGATGTAGCTCAGCGCGTCGCGCCCGCCGGTCGAAGTGCCGAGGAAGTAGGCCTTCTTCGGCTTGACGCCGTAGCGCGCGAGCACCAGTGCCTGCGCCACGTCGCGCGTCTTCTTGAGCGACAGGCCGCCGTAGTTGGCGAGCTGCTCGTCGTTGGCCGCGAACTTCCCGTCGGTGATGCTGCTCGACTGGTGACCCGAGTCGTCGCCGTAGGTGGCGTAGCCGAGCGCGAGCGGCGCGGGCTTGTCCCGCGGGCCGAAGCGGATCTGCTCGGTGCCGTCGATCAGCACCCCGTCGAAGCCGCCGCCGCCGAAGTGGATGGTCTTCTGGTTCCACTTCTCGGGCAGGTTCAGCGCGAAGTTGATCAGCTGCGAGTTCGGGTCCACCGGCTGGATGGTGCCGCGCACGCGGCAGTAGTCGCCGTAGCTGTTGCCGGCCTCGCCCGCGGCCACCGGCGTGGCGCTGGTCACGGTGGCGCCCTGCGTGGGCAGGCTGATCTGCGCGGCAGCCAGGCTCATGCCGGCGAGCTCGGCGCAGGCCTTCGCGGTCTGCGCCGGCGGCGGCGGCTCCACGGGCGGGTTGCCGCCGTCGCCACCATTCGCGGGCGGGTTGACGGGCAGGAACGGGAAGCCGCCGCCCCCTCCTCCGCCGCCACCGCAGGCGGCCAGGATCAGCGACAGGCCCAGCGCGGTGGCACCGGCGCGCAGCATGGAGGGAAGGCCGAGTCGGGTCGGCACGGAATTGGGCAAGGGGCGCTGTAAGCGGTGTGGGCGCATGGTCTTTGTCTCCGGAACACGGCCTCGCGGGGCCGTTCATTGAAAGTTGCCCTGCGGCCGTGCCAGGAAAACGCATCGGCTCGAAGGGGCGGCCGGACGATAGAAGCAGCCTGACCTAGGGTCAAATAAAATAACAAGGCACTTTCAATATGAAAAAAGTATGGAGATAAGACCGCTGCGCTACTTCGTGGCCGTCGCCGAGACCGGCCACATGACGCGCGCCGCCGAGCGCCTGGGCATCCAGCAACCGCCGCTGAGCCTGACCATCAAGGCGCTGGAACGCGAGCTCGGCGTGCTGCTGTTCAAGCGCCATCCGCGCGGCGTGACGCTGACCGACGCGGGCCGCCAGTTCCAGGCCGAGGCGCTGCGCATGCTGCAGGACATGGACGCGATGCGGCAGCGCATGGCGCGCGTGGCCAGCGGCCAGGCCGGCAGCCTGGCCGTGGGCTTCACCAGTTCGGCCGCCGCGCACCGCTTCGTGCCCGAAGCCTTGCGTGCGTTCAGGCGCGAGTACCCCGACGTCGAGCTCCAGCTCAGCGAGAACAACGCCGCCGAGATCACCGAGGCGCTGGCCGCGGGCCGCGTGCATTGCGGCCTGCTGCGCGTGCCGGTCGACCGGCCCGCGGGCCTGGCGTTCGAGACCCTGCTGCGCGAGCCGGTGCTGGTGGCGATGCCCAGCGACCACCCCTTCGCCACCGCGCGCAGCCAGCGCTCGGCTTCCCGCCCGCTGCCGCTCGCGAAGCTCTGCGAGGAAGACCTGATCCTGGTGCGGCGACCCGGCGCGCCCGGCCTCTATGCCGAGCTGCTCGCGCTGTGCCATGCCAAGGGCCTGCGCCCGCGCGTGGTGGCCGAGGTCGAACGCATGATGACCAACCTCAACCTCGTGGCCGCGGGCGTGGGGCTGTCGGTGGTGCCGGCCTCGATGACCGGCGTGCACGCGCACGCGATCGCCTATGCGCCGCTGGCCGACGGCGGTGCGCTCGACGCGCCGCTCACGCTGGTGTCGCGCGCCGACGAGGACAACCTGCCCGCGCGCCGTTTCGCCGCGCTGCTGCGCGGCCTCGCGGCCGGCGACGCGAAGGGCCGGCCATGACGCGGCCTTTGCATCGCCGCGTGCTGCTCGGCGCGGGCGCGTCCTTCGTCGGGCTCGCCGCGCTGGGCGTGTCGCGCGCCGGCGCGGCATCGGCCTGGCCCAGCCGGCCGGTGCGGCTGATCGTGGTCTACCCGCCGGGCGGCGTCAGCGACGGCATGGCGCGCGTGCTGGCCGAGCCGCTGGCGCAGTCGCTCGGCGTGCCGGTGCTGATCGAGAACCGGCCCGGCGCCGGCGGCAGCGTGGGCATGGATGCGCTCGCGCGCGCCGCGCCCGACGGCCACGCGCTGGCCTTCTCGGCCATCAGCCCGCTCACCTTGCATCCGCTGCTCGCGCGCGTGGCCTACGACCCGCTGCGCGCCTTCGTGCCGGTGGCCAGCCTGATGCGCACGCCGGTGCTGGTGGTCGGCACCCAGGCCTTCACCGGCCGCGGCTTCGGCGACCTGATTGCGCAGGCGCGTGCCCAGCCCGGCGCGGTGCGCTGGGCCAGCTCGGGCGTGGCTACCATCGGCCACCTGGTGCTCGCGCAGGTGCGGGTGCAGAGCCGCACCGACATCACGCACATCCCCTACCAGGGCGGCGGCCCGCAGCTCAACGACGCGCTGAGCGGCCAGTTCGAGGTGCTGTCGACCAACGTCGCGGCGCAGCAGCTGCAGTACATCGAGAACGGCCGCTTCCAGGCGCTCGCGGTCGGCGCGCCGCGCCGCATCGAGGCCCTGCCCGATGTGCCGACGCTTGCCGAGCTCGGCTACGAACGCGCCAACCGCGATTCGCTGTTCGGCCTGTTCGCGCCGGCGCACACGCCGCAGCCCGTGGTGCAGCGACTCAACGCCGAGATCCAGCGCCTGCTGCGCGGCGAGACGCTGCGGCTTCGGCTGCGCGAGGCCTACAACCTGCCGGCCGGCGGCAGCAGCGAGGACTTCGCGCGCGAGATCGCGCTGGACCGGCGGCGCAACCGGGCGCTGGTGGCGGGGGATCGCTCGCAGTTCGATTGAGGCCGCATCGCGCGGCCGGCGGGGCACTCAGGTTTCGGCGACCCAGAGCCCCGGATAGTCGTGCACGAAGCCGTCGGCCGTGACGCCGAGCACCGCCTCGTAGTCGAAGCGCTTCGCCACGTAGCGGTAGGCGTTGTCGCCGCGGCGCTCGTAGCGCTGCATCAGCTCGCCGAGGCTGCCGCCGTCGAGGTCGATCCAGGCCGCGGGCGCGTCGGCGCCCTCGCCGTCCGACAGGCTGAGGCGGCGCAGCTGCAGCAGGTTGGTCGCGGGCGTGAAGCCCAGGTCGAGGTCGACGCAGTGCGAGAGATCGGGCACCGGCTCGTCGTTGAGCTTCCAGCGGCCCTGCGCGTCGCGCGTGATCGAGAGGTCGACCGTGCTGTCGCCGAGCCAGCCGCGCACCGTGCCCCACTGCGCGTGCCAGTGCAGGTCGCAGCGCACGCGGTAGTGCAGCTGCGCCACGCGGCCGTCCTCGGCGCGGAAGGCCGAGGCGCCGTCGAGCTGCCAGGCGCTGGCATTGCGTTCGAGACGGCAGGCATCGTGGCCCGGAACGTCGAGCCTGCGCCAGAGGATGGAAGCGACGGTTTGCATGGGGCGGATGATGGCCCGGGCCGTGGGGCGGCGCAAGCATTGCCCCGCCACGCCGCAGGTGCTGGTCAGGTTCGGGAACTAGCGTCGCTCGCCATGACGCCGCCCGACGCCTGCCTCGCCACCCGTCTGCTCGACCGCCTCGACCGGCTGACGATGCCGCTGGCGCTGGCGATCGCGCTGCTGCTGTTCCTGCAGTGGCCGCTGCGCGATCTCGCCGGGGCCGGCTTCGGACCGACGCAGGCCAACGACCTCGCGCAGTGGCTGTTCGCGCTCTACGTGGCGGTGGCGCTGCGGCACGCGGGCCGGCGCGGCGTGCACCTGGTGGCGCGGCCCGACCTCGCCGCGGGCAGCCCCGCGCGCTGGCGCCGCGCCGGTGCCGCGCTGTGCGTGCTGCCGTGGGCACTGTTCCTGGTGACCGTGTCGGCGCGGCCGGTGCTGGGCTCGGTGGCGGCGCTCGAGCGCTTTCCCGACACCTTCAACGCGGGCTACTTCATGGTCAAGATCGCGCTGCTGCTGCTCGCCGTGCTGCTCGCGCTGCAGGCGGCACTCGAGCTCTGGCAGGCCTGGCCGTGGAGGCGCGCGCGATGAGCGCCGGCGACGGCTGGCTCGGTCTCGCGCTGCTCGCGGTGGCGCTCGCGCTGATGATGAGCACGGGCTGGCCCACCTACGCGGTGCTGCTCGGCGTGTCCACGCTCGGCGCGGTGGCGGGCCTGGCGCTCGGCGCCTTCGACATGGCGCTGCTGCAGAACCTGCCGTGGCGCATCGTCGGCCTGCTCGAGCACGACCTGCTGCAGGCGCTCGCGCTCTATGCGGTGGTGGGTGCGCTGCTCAACCGGCTCGCGCTCGCGCAGCACCTGTACGAGGGCCTGCGCCGCCTGCTCGCGCGCATCGCGCCGCGTGTCGCGGCCGAGATCGCGGGCATGGCGCTCGGCCTGTTGCTGGCGCCGATGAACGGCTCGGTCGGCGCGAGCCTGCTCACGCTGGCGCGCACCGCGGGCGAGGGCTGGGCGCGCGAAGGACTGTCGGCCCCGCGCCGCACGGCGCTGGTGGCGGTGACCGGCACGCTCGGCGTGATCGTGCCGCCCTCGCTGGTCCTGCTGCTGCTCGCCGACGCGATGCTGCGTGCCCACACCGAGGGCGTCAACATGGCGCGCGGCCTGGGCCTGCCGGGCGCCGCGGCCGAACGCATCGTCAACACGCAGGACATCCTGCAGGCCGCGCTGCTGCCGGCCGCGGCGCTGTTCGTCGGCTGGCTCGCGATCGCGGCCTGGAGCGCGCGCCGCGCTCGCCGCGCCGTGCCGGCCACGCCCGCCGCGCGCGAGCCGCTCACGCGTGCGCAGCGCTGGACACTGTCGATCGTGCCGCCCGTGATCGGCTCGCTGCTGGTGCTGATCGCGCTCGGCCGCGTGCGGCCGGTCGAAGGCGCCGCCACCGCCTGCATGCTGCTGCTGGGCTGGGGCCTGGTCTCGGGCCAGCTGCTGCGCGCGGGGCTGCTGCGCCAGGTGCTCGACGACGCGATGGCGCTGACCGGCGCGCTCTATGCGCTGCTGGTCGCGGCCACCACCTTCTCGCTGCTGCTGCGCGGCTTCGGCACCGATGCGCTGGTCATGCGGCTGATGCTCGCGCTGCAGGGCCATCCGATGCTCGGCCTGGGCGCCGTGCTCGCCATCCTGCTGGCCTGCGCCTTCGTGCTCGATGCCTTCGAGCTGATCTTCCTGGTGGTGCCGATCGTGATGCCGCCGGTGCTCGCCCAGCTTCCCGATGCGGCCTGGATCGCGACGCTCGCGCTGCTGGTGCTGCAGGCCGGCTTCCTGCTGCCGCCCTTCGGCTATGCGCTCGTGCTCGCGCGCGGGCAGACCGTGCCGCGCCCGCCGCTGCGCGCGGTGGCGCTCGCGCTGGCGCCCTATCTCGCGCTGCTCGCGCTGGTGCTGGCCGCGGCGATGGCCTGGCCCGTCAGCACGCACTGGCTGCGCGACGCGGCCGAGGCGGCAGCATCCGGGCAGGCGCCGATGGATCCCGAGGCGGTCGACCGCCTGATGCGCGAGATGGCCCCGCCGCCCGACCCGGCCGACGGCGTGCCCGCGACCGAATCGCCCTGAGCGAAGCCGCGGGCGCTACTGCACCGCCGCCAGCACGCGGTCGAAGAACTCCGCCGCCGTGCGGCCGAAATCCTCGGGCAGGTAGTCGCGCTCGAAGTCGCGCGCGAACGCGGCCTCGAGGTCGTCGTGCGAGCCCCGGTAGTCGGCGATCTCGGCACGCAGCGCGGCCAGTTCGGCCGGGGTGCTCGATTCGCGGTACGAGGCCATGATCTCGGCGCCGGTCTCGCCGAAGAGGATGTCGGCGTCCTGGCCGAAATAGACCTTGGTCAAGTGGTCGATCAGTTCGAATCGCATCGTGGGTCTTGTTGTGCTGACTGTCAGAACGGATGGGCGGTGAGGATGTAGAAGGGCTTGCCGTTGTAGGCGCGCATGTTGAGCGTCACGCGCACCTTGGTGAGCTGGCTCACGGCCGTGCTGCCGCGCTGCACGCCGATGCCGACCACGGTGCCGATGTCGTGCTCGAAGGCCATCGGCTTGGAGCCCACCTGCGCCGAGCGCGACCAGGCGCGGATCGCGCGCGCATTGGCGCGCACCGTCTGGCTGATGGCCGACTCGGCGGTGGCGAGGTCGAAGAAGGACGACGACTTCTGCAGGCTGGGCTTCTTCGCGAAGCGGCCGAACAGGTCCTGCGCCGACTTGCCGACGTGTTCGCGGATGGTGTGGCCGCCGGCCTTGGAGCCGGCCACGCCCTCGTGCTCGATGAGGCGCACGGGCTCGAGCTTGAAGCGGCTCGCGCGCACCGCGATGACGCGCGATGCGGCGAGGCCGCCGGCCACGAACAGCGGCACCGCGACGTCGACCGCGAGTCCCACCTGCGCGCCGGTCTCGGGCGAGGCGCCCATGGCCTGCGCGGCGGCATCGGCCGTCATGGAGGTGGCGGTGCGCTGCGAGCGGCCTGTCCAGACCTGGCGCGCGGCGGTGGCGGTGACGTCGCTGCCGTGGGCGCCGAGCACCACGCAGCCGACCTTGCTCGCCATGGTGGGCTCGGGCGCGACGCACAGCACGCCCGCGCCGACCAGCTCGAGCACGCCGCCGACCAGCGCCGCGGTGCCCCAGAGCCGGTTGCTGAGGCTCGCCGACTCGGGCACGTCCTCGCCACCGAGCACCGCCGCCAGCTGCACCGGCGTCAGCGCGACCGAGAGGCCGCCTTCCTCGTCGTCACCCATGGCGCATTCCTTTCCTAGAACGTGTTCATGGCCCTCGTGGGGGCTTGAGATTCCGATGCATTCTTGCACGCTGCGCCGGCCCGGGCGAACATCGGCGCAGCGCGAGACAATCGTTACCGTGAGTTCCAAGCCCGCCGCCACCCCCCCGATCCGCCGCATCGCCCACCTCGACATGGACGCCTTCTACGCGTCGGTCGAGCTGCTGCGCTATCCGCAGCTCAAGGGACTGCCGGTGGTCATCGGCGGCGGCCGGCGCAGCGTGGACGAAGCCATCAGCCGCCTGCCGCCCGGCGGCACGCTGGCCGACATCCCGGTCGATGCCTTCGCGCGGCTCAAGGACTACGTGGGTCGCGGCGTGATCACCACCGCCACCTACCCGGCGCGGCAGTTCGGCGTGGGCTCGGCCATGGGGCTCATGAAGGCCGCCAAGCTGTGCCCGCAGGCGATCCTGCTGCCCGTGGACTTCGAGGAGATCCGCAAGTACTCGCGCGGCTTCAAGTCGATCATCACCGACATCGCACCGCTGATGGAGGACCGCGGCGTGGACGAGGTCTACATCGACTTCACCGAGGTGCCCGGCGGCCAGCGCGAGGGCGGGCGCACGCTGGCGCGGCTGATCCAGAAATCGATCTTCCAGGCCACCGGCCTGACCTGCTCGATCGGCGTGGCGCCCAACAAGCTGATCGCCAAGATGGCGAGCGAATTCGACAAGCCCAACGGCATCTCGGTGGTGTACGAGGACGACGTGCAGACGCGCATCTGGCCGCTGCCCTGCCGCAAGGTCAACGGCATCGGACCCAAGGCCGACGAGAAGCTCAAGCGCCTGGGCATCGAGACCATCGGCGAGCTCGCGGCCTGCGAGCGCGGCTGGCTGATCGACAACTTCGGCAAGTCCACCGGCGCCTGGATGCACGAGGTGGCGTGGGGCCGCGACGACCGCCCGGTGGTGACCGAGAGCGAGCCGGTCTCGATGAGCCGCGAGACCACCTTCGAGCGCGACCTGCATGCGGTGCGCGACCGCGCGGAACTCGGCGAGATCTTCACGCGGCTGTGCGAGAAGGTCGCCGAGGACCTGCGGCGCAAGGGCTACGTGGGCAAGACCATCGGCATCAAGCTGCGCTACGACGACTTCAAGATCGCCACGCGCGACCAGACCATCGACCGCTTCACCGACGACGCGAAGACCATCCGCCGCACCGGCGGCCTGTGCCTGAAGCGCGTGCCGCTCGAACGGCCGCTGCGCCTCTTGGGCGTGCGCGTGGGCGCACTGGCGCGCGCGGGCAGCCCCGAGGCGCTGGCACCGGCCGGCGGCACGCAGCGCCCGGCCGCCGCGCCCGAGTCGGCCACGGCCTCGCTGTTCTGACGGCATGGCCTTCATCGCACGCTGGCTGCGCCGCTTCTCGCTGTTGCTGCTCGGCCTCGTGGTACTGATCGGGCTCTATGCGGGAACGGCGTTCGCGCTGGTGTTCTGGCCCAGCCATGCGAAGACCACCGCGCCGGAAGCGCCCTACGTCGAGGCCTGGGTGCTGACCAACGGCGTGCACACCGACTACGTGTTCCCGGTGCGCTCGACGCTGATCGATTGGCGCAAGCTGTTCCCGCTCGCCGACTTCCCGGCCGTGCCGCCCGGTGCCGACTACGTGGCGCTGGGCTGGGGCGACCGCGAGTTCTACCTGCACACGCCGACCTGGGCCGACCTCACGGTCTCACGCGCGCTGGGTGCGCTGTCGGGCCGCAACCGCGCGCTGCTGCACGTGAGCTACCTGCGGCGCGACCAGTTCGGCGCCGGCGCGTTCCGGCTGCCGCTGTCGATGCCGCAGTACCTGCGCCTGATCGAGCATGTGCGAAGCACCCTGCCCGCGGGCCAGGCGACCGCCATCGCGGGCGCGCACTACAACGCCCAGGACGCCTTCTACGAAGCCAACGGCGCCTACCACCTGTTCGAGACCTGCAACACCTGGACCGGCCGCGGCCTGCGCCGCGCGGGCGTGACGGTCAGCCGCTGGACGCCGTTCGACTTCACGGTGACCTGGCATCTGCAGCCGGCGCCCTGAGCGCGGCCGCCTATGTCTCAGGGCCGCGGCACGCCGCCCCGCCACTGCCCCCAGTTCGCCACGATGTGGTCGACCACGCGCGTGCCCACCAGCGCGATGTTCTCCACCGTCTCGGCGAAGCCGCCGGCCGTTTCGCCGGGCGCGGGGTCGAGGTGCTGCAAGGTGGTCTCGTTGGGATTGCCCTGGTCGAAGTTGACCGCGCCGCGCAGGCTCATCACGCGGTCGGTGCCGTGGGTGCGCTGGATCACGAGCGTGATCGCGGCGGCTTCCATCTCGGTGATCACGTAGTCGTCGGCGCCATAGAGCTTCGCGATGTACTGCGCCTGGTTCGACATGCCGGGGCCGTGGAAGAAGGTGTCGCCCGTCATGTGGGTGCCGGTGCCGACGAAGGGCGCGCGGCGCGCCGCGGCATCGGGATAGCGCAGCCGGTAGCCGCGCGCCGATTCCGAATCCTTGAGCGGCGTGTCGGCCGTGAGCTTCATGGCCCAGCCGACGAGCTCGGGGTCGAGCTTGAAGCGGCGGTACGACTCGTAGCCCTTGCGCGGCATGAAGGTAGGCTCGCCGGGCTGGTTCTCCTCGGGCGCCCAGCGGTGGCCGAGGTCGTAGTCGACCAGCCAGGTGGCCCAGCTCACCTCGCCGATGGTGCCGCGCGAGGGCGGGGTGCCGGCCACGCCCGAGATCACGTAGTAGGCCTGCGAGAAATCGAACTGCGGGTTCAAGAGGATCGCCTGCATCGAGGCCGAGGAATTGACCTTGCCCATGCCGAGCACCGCGCCGCAGACGCCGTCGGCATTGCAGAAGACGGGCTGCAACGCGCCGGGCACGGCCATCGGCTTCGCGCCCTTCCAGTAGCGCTCGTACCAGTGCTGGAACTCGCCCGCGCGGTCGCCGGTGTTCTGGCCGATCTCGAACATGGCGGCGACGAACACCTTCACCTTCACGGGCAGTTCGGCGCGGGCTTCGGCGCCGGGCGCGGGCGGCATGGTGGCGGCGCTGGCGGCACCGGCCAGCAGCGCGGCGGCGGCCAGTGCCGAGAGACGGGCGAAGCGCAGGGAGGGGAAAGACGGCATGGGGGACTCCGTGGATTCGAGGACGAGGGCAGGACACGCAAGCGCGGCCATCGCACCGGCGGCGCTCGCGGCGTCCTACAGCCGCGCATTGTCGGCGCTGGCACAACAGGCCTGTCTACACCACGCAACCACCATGCCGGACACAGCATCCTCCGCGAGACGGCCTCCGTCCAAGCCCACGCCGATTGCGAACGGGCTGGTCTATGTGAACCCCGACATGCCGGGCATCCGGCGCCTGCGGCACGGCGCGAAGTTCCGCTACCGCGACGCGCGCGGCCAGTGGGTGCGCGACGTGGACGAGCTCTCGCGCATCCGCATGCTGGCGATACCGCCGGCCTACGACGACGTGTGGATCTGCCCGCTGCCCAACGGCCACCTGCAGGCCACGGGCCTCGATGCGCGCGGCCGCAAGCAGTACCGCTACCACGCCGACTGGCGCGCGCTGAAGGACGAGACCAAGTTCGACCGGCTCGAGGCTTTCGCGCGCGCGCTGCCGCGCATCCGCGCGCGGGTGCAGCGCGACCTGCAGGCCGGCAAGGTCACGGGCGCGCCGGCCCGGGCGCAGGTGCTGGCCGCGCTGGTGCGGCTGCTCGACACCACGCTGATGCGCGTGGGCAACGAGGAGTACGCGAGCAGCAACGGTTCCTACGGCCTCACGACGCTGCGCAACCGGCATGCGGCGGTGAAGGGCGCGGCGCTGAACCTGCGCTTTCGCGGCAAGAGCGGCGTGATGCACGAGGCCACGCTCGAGGACCCGCGCGTGGCGAAGATCGTGCGCGGCTGCCAGCAGCTGCCGGGACAGGCGCTGTTCCAGTACGTGGGCGAGGACGGCGAGCCGCACAGCGTCTCGTCGACCGACGTCAACGACTACCTCGGCGAGGTGGTCGAGGGCCAGAAGGGCCTGGACGGCGAGCGCTTCACCGCCAAGGACTTCCGCACCTGGCACGGCACGGTGCAGGCGCTCGAGCTCACGCGGCTGGCCTGCGAGCCGGGCCGGGTCGCCTCGGACGGCAGCCGCTACACCGCGAAGGACATCCTCGCGACCGTGGCGCGCCAGCTCGGCAACACGCCCGCGGTCTGCAAGAAGGCCTATGTGCATCCCGCCGTGCTGTCGCTGGGCAGCGCGCTCGCGAGCACCGAGGCCGATGCGGCGTCGGCCCTGCTCGAACGCATCGCGGGGCGCCGCAGCGCGCGACCCTCGCGCGGGCTGCATGCGGCGGAGCGGCGTTTGCTGGATTTTCTGCAGGCGCATCGGCGCGAACTGCAGGCCGCGACGCGGCAGCGCAAGAGCGCGAAGCCCGTATCGGGCCCGACGACATCGTCGGAAAAATCGAAGCACGCGCCGCTGGCCGTGCGCAAGGCCACGCCAGCGCGGCCGCGCGTTCAGCCCGCGCCGAGCGAGAAGCGCACGCTGTCGCGCTCGAGCGCGATGCGGTAGCCGAGGTCCTCGGCCAGGCTCTGCAGCGCGATGGCGTCGATGGCCAGCGCGCGTGGTGCGCGGTGCGCATCGAGCACGGGATTGACGGCGCTGGCCTCGCGCGGCAGCGCCGCGAAGCGCAGGCCTTCGGCACCGTCCGCCTCGATGCGGATCGCGCCGGCTTCCGGCGCGCCATCGTGCAGGTAGCCGAGCGCGCCGAGGAACAGATAGCGCAGCGCGGCGGCCGCGGGCCAGCGCTTGTCGTTCTCGCCAGCGGCGAGCGCATCGTCGACCTCGAGCGACACGCCATGCAGGTCGAAGGCCGCGCGCATCAGCGCGACGCAGCGCGCCACGAGCGCGGCGCGCGTGATGCCGTCGTCGGTGGTGGCCAGCTCCCAGTCGCGCAACGAGCGGATGCCTTCGACCAGTTCGGACACCTGGCCATCGACCAGGCCCATGCGTTCCTCGCTGACGGCACGGTCGATGGTCTCGGCGGCGAGCTGGCGCTTGAGCATCAGCAGCGCCATACGGATCACCGACACCGG